>NZ_CP108458.1:0-4800000 GCF_036242395.1 Kitasatospora sp. NBC_01266
GTCCCTACGGGCCTTCGGCCCTCCGTGCGCACCGCGCTTCGCGCGGTGGCGGACCCGCTCCGCGGGTCCAGGCTGGCCGTCGGCCCGCCTCTCGCCCCTTCGGGGCTCGGTGGCCTGACCTTCGGTCAGGCCGGCCCCGGCTGCGCCGGGCCTGGTCGGTCCGCTTCGCTCCCCTCCCTGGGGCCGCTCCGCTTCGCTCCGGCGGCCCCAGGTGGCTGAGCCTGAATCAAGAGGCTGAGCTGTGCTGTTGTGGAGCTTCAAGCGGCTGACTGGGAAGGGGTGGTCCGGCCGCGGGGGGACTGAGCCACCGTCCGGGCCGGGGCCCACTGGTACCCCACTCCCCTGACTGACCATCACCCAGTCACCCCACCCTGGGGCCGACTAGCCCGGCCCCTCCTCCGAGGGTGTATCAGAACTCCATCGTCAGATGATCCTGCCGAAAAGCCCGTCCGGGCCCACTTGAAAACACCCCGTCCGCTCCCCATGTTCCGGCACGGAAAACCCGTCCGCACGAGGACTGGAAATCACCACCGCCCGGCCGTATCAGAAACCGACCGTCAGGAGACCCCGCCAAATCCCCGGTCCTCGTCGTCGCCGAGCGGGAAGCGGCCCGAGTCGACGTCTTCCGCTTCATCGAAGTCGAATACAACCGCACCAGGCTCCGCAGGCACCCCGAGTTCGGGTACCTCACCCCACTCGAAACCCGAGCCAGGCTGCAGCACGACTTCACCCCCGCAGCGTAAGCACCCGCTGTCCAAGATCAGGGGGAACTTCACGACACCGCTCACAACAGCGGCACGGCCATCGCGCCGGCAGCCACTCTCGCGCCCGCATTCGATCACTCCTTGGCTCTCGCTGAAGCCCGACACGATCGCAGCAGCGATTGCCTTGCCCAAGTTCGACTACACACCTTTGATCACGGACGCGTTCAAGGCAGCAGTGCTCTCCCAAGCCGACCTCTCCGGCCTGGCCGACGCCCTCAGGACCGCCACCGCCATCTCAGCGGTCCCCATCCACCCTGGCCCAATGCACCCGGCGGTCGTGCCTCCAGAGGCCCGGAAGCCGGCGCACAACGACAGCGTCGAAGTCGAGACGCTCGACGAGCCCGAGCAGAACGCAGGTCCCGATCAGCCGGAAGCACGTAGCGGGAACGATGGCCGACCCACGCCAGCCCGCCACCCAGGCAGGTTTGGAGCCGACCCCGGCAGATGAAGGAAGCGGGTCGAGGGCCCGGCAACGTCGACGGGCATAGCGCTGCCGGGCACCTGCATGAGTGAGCCGAAGCACCGTAGTTGTCACCAGAGGAGAGGGATGACCTGGCGATTCGGACCGGTCGAAGCAGTCTGGTTTTCACCAACAAGGCATTCGACTTGTCACATGTGCTCATGTGAACGGAGTGCGCAAGGACGGATCTAGGACGGATCTAGGACAGCAGCTCTTAGCCTCGATCTTGCACGACGACCCCATAACGAGCCGTCAGCACTAAAGCACGTCACGGGAGCTCGCACGCCTCTCGGCGGCACTGCTCGCCTGGGAGACAACTCACCAAGCACGCATCCTCAGGGAGAACTACATGAATCTCGCCCGAAAGCTGGCAACAGGAGCCATCGCGGTGGGCCTCACCACCGCCGGCGTCCTCGCTGCGACCCCGGCCAGCGCCACGGTCGTGAACTCCACGTGCAACCTGTCGTCCGTCGTCAACGTCTCTTACGGCTCGGGCGGCGGCCACTACTGCTACGTCTGGGACGGCGGGCCCGCCAACCAAGGCTGGATGAACATCACGAATTCCCATCAGGTGTGCTCGAACAGCTACACGGGATACGTGCGGGATGCTTCGGGGCGCAATTGGGACTTCTACCGAGGCGCGTGCACAAACACTTACGGGGCGAATCTGACCTTGATCGTCTTCACCGGCAACTGAGTTGAACGGTCTCGGTGCCCGTGGCCACAGTACCGAGAACCTGATGCCACATTGACAGGGCGTCACATAGGCGCGCATTTGACGGATCGCGGTCCGCCGGGTGCGCGCCTTTCGCTTGCACTCTGGGTTTGTATGCGAGGCGAGCCTGCCGCCGCCGGAACAAATCCCGGTGACAACATGCCCGCCCCGCTATCGCGCTTCGGCTCAATGAGCCAAATCCTGCGAGGCGGCTCGGCAGTTGTGGAGCAGGACCGCGCGCACCCGCACGCGGGCCGGCCCGCTTCCCGTGCCGCTGCTCGTCATGGCCGGTACGCGGTCGCCGAGGTGGCCGCTTCCTCGGCGCCGGGCGGCAGCGTCGGCAGCGGCCAGGACGGATCCGGTGCCCAGGTCGGCCAGCCGCCGGCGAACGGCCCGGTGCGGTCGTCCAGCATGCCGATCGCCCGTTCTCGGGCCCGCTCGACCTGGCGGCCCACGTAGTCGTCGACCACACCGAGGCGGCGTAGCTGGGCGTACTCTTCCTGGTCTTTCCAGTGGTGCCCCGACAGGTCGGGGGTGATGACCAGGTCGAGGGCGAGGTCCATGGTGTCGATGCCGAGGCCGGGGCGGCGCCGGTAGGGGTGCTCGAAGTTCACGTACCAGCGCAGTGGTTCCTTCGTGGTGGCGTCCTGGAAGCGGTGCACGGAGAACCACTCGCTGTTCAGGAAGTGGCTCAGCAGCTCGGTGCCGGTCCACTGGTAGTGGTCCAGGGTCCAGGTGCCGGCCGCCAGGTCTGCCAGGCCCTGCTGGCGGGTGGCGTCGTCACCGGTGCGGGTCGAGGTGATCCAGGTCGTCGGGGCCAGGCTCTCGATGCCCGGCCAGTAGGCCAGGGTCAGCATGTGGCCGGTGTCGTCGATCACGCGTTGCGGCATCGCGGTCCATACCCGGTCGGCGTGGACGTCGCGGCGGATCGCGGTGGTGCCGGGCTGGAACAGCTTGGTGTCGGTCATGGCGAGGAGTGTTCCCTGCCCCGGGGCCGGGGAGTCCGCTCGAAGGTGTGACGGCGGGTCAGGGCTTGGGGAGGCCTTAGCGGCCGGCGGCCCACCGGTTCGGCGCCTGCGGGGCGTCCAAGCGCTTGTGCGGCTCCTGGACGGCTCGCGCGAGTTCGTCATCGCGCGCTGCTCGCTGTCGGGGACCGGCCCGTCCCACCAGGCCCGCCCGCCCCGGAAACGGTGAACCGTGGACTCCCGTGCACACGGGTGCCTGATCCAGGGACCGGCCCCGCCGCGGGGCCGGCGCGAGGAGAGGCCACCGTCATGCCCATCACCATCTGGCGCGGCCCCGACGGACAGCACTGGAGCGGAGAGGAGGGCGACGCCGACTTCGACCCGGCCGCCCGCGTGTGGGTCTACCGGCTCGTGCCGGCTGTCCGGGACCCGGCCACCGGCCGGTGGGCCACCGACCCGGCGGGCGAGCCCGTCGACGTCATGGGCTTCCCGGAGCAGGCCGGGTACACCGAGGTGTGTGCCGACCCGCTCGGTGAGCCGCGGATCGCCCGGCTCCACGAACTGCTGGCCGACCTGCTGACCGACTACCAGTTGGACGCCGGCCGGCCGCACCCGCGCACCACCGAGCTGCACACCGCGCTGGAGGACGTCGCTGCCCTCCCTGACCAGCTGCGGCGCCACGGGTACGCCGCCGCGGCGCAGGCCGCCTGATCCGCCTACCAGCGCAGCCGACGCCGGGGTCGCTGACCGGCGGCAGGGCCGGGGTTCACCCCGCCGTAGCGGCGGAGCGCAGGGCCTTCTCGGCTGCGGCGGCGATCTGCGGGTTGGCGAGGATCGCGGCCGCGACCTGCTCCGGGGAGAGCTCACCGGCCGGCCCCGGCACCACGGGCGTGCCGAGCAGCCGCGCCTGCAGTTCCTCCAGGATGCCGGTGGCGGCCGTGAACTGGTTGCTCTCCTCGGCCAGTCCGCGTTCGGCCAGTTCCCCGGCCAGGGCCTCGACCGCCTGGCGCAGGCAGGCGATCGCGGTGCCCGTCGGCCCCGGGCAGCGCGGCACCGCCAGCGCCGGGTACTTCCGCGTCGGTTCGAACGCCTCGGCCAGGTGCCGGGCCGTGTAGACCACCGTGTGGCACGCCTCCAGCAGCATCTGCTCGGGGGAGCCCGCCGCCGGCAAGGGGGTGTAGTCGCGGCCGTCGCCGTCCTGGGCCGTCTGGCCGTCGATGCCCAGGCGCAGCAGGCCGGCGGTGGTGGCCAGCTTGTCGAGGCTGTGGACGATGAGGGCGGCCGTTTCGCGCAGTTGGCCGTGCATGCGGCCCAGCGTGCCCTGGCGCTCCTTCGCGGTGGCCTGCTTGTCCTCCTCGACCAGTGCCTGGTGCTCGGCACCCAGGTGTCGATGGGCATTCAGGAGGGCCTGGGCGGCGTGGCCGAGGCGGCCCAGGTCGTCGGGGTCTGCTGCGGGCATCGGGGGCCTTCCGGGCTTTGGCGGCGCGGCGCACCGGCGCCGCGTCGTACGCGGTGACGCGATACCCCACCGCATCACCGCGTACGACGCCGCCCCGGTGCCGCGGGACACGCCCGGCGGCGACAGCGGTCGGGCCTGCATCGCCTACGCCCGGTTCGCATCACGCGGGTGGTGATCTCGGCGGTGGCGGGAAGGTGTCCGCGGACACCTTCTCCCGACCCGTCCCCCGAGGCTGAGGGCGGCACGGTCCTACGGGTTCCAGGCTAGTGGCCGGGCCCGGCCGTCGAGGAGGCGCCGGGTTGGCTGGGGTCGGTTGAAGGCGTGCGCGGAATCGGGGTGGGTGTGCACGGGTCGGTCGGTGACCATCCGCAGCCGGTCGGTGTGGGTGCCGGCGGGTGCACGATGGTGCAGTTGCAGTTGGGGTTGTCATAGCTGTTGTCGGTCGGCCGGGGGCCGCCGGGGGCCGGGATCATGGCCGCCGCGCTGGGGTCCATCGGGCCGGTGGGCCGTGGGGCGGGCTGGTGCGTCGCACGCGTTGCCGGTGGTGCGGTGGGCCGCTTGGCGGTCGGGGGCGGCGTCGCCCGACCGGGTGGGCTCGGCGCCGGCGGGGTCGGGGAGGGTGAAGGGCTCGCGGGCTGGATGGGAGTCGCCGCAGGCGACAGGCTCGGCGATGGCGAGACCGGTTGTCCGCCGGGGCTCGCCGACGGGCCCGCCACCGCTGGCGATGCTGGAGCCGCGGGCCGGGCGGCACGGTGCGCGCCGCTCGCGCCGCTCAGGGCCCAGGCCCCGGCGGCGCAGGCCACGGCCGCGGTGGCCACCGCAGCCGTAACGATCCGCTTGCGTCTGCTGCCGACCTGCCCTGCCGCCCGCTCTTCCTCGACCACGCCCGCCCCCGTCGGTGTCGCCCACCGCGCTCGACTGTGCCGCGGGCCGGAATGGATCTTAGCGAGTACCTCCGTCGGGAGGGACCACGAGGAGGCACACCCCCGCGGCCGCTGAAAGCAGCTGACGTACCACCAGCGCCCGACGACGGGGACCCGCCCCGTGACGACTGGCCGACCCGGCGGGGGCCGCGGCCCCCGGGCGCCCGTCCGGCTGGGGTGTCGGCCGTCGGCGGTGCCGAGGGTCGTCAGGCCGACAGGCGCCGGTGTGGGAGGTCGGGTGCCGGATCGCCGGACGCGGCCGCGAGTCTGGCGACTTCCGCGGCCATGACCCGCCGACGGCGCACTCGGGCTTCGTGCTGCTCGAGACCGGCCTGCGGTGTGTCGGGGGTGTCGGGCGTGGTGGCGGGTTCGGGGCCGGCGGGTGTGGTGGAGGCGGTGGAGGCGGTGTAGAGGGGCCTGAAGTAGGCGCGGTCACCGGCCAGGACGTCGACCAGGGTGCGCAGGTCGTCCCAGGTGGTGGCGTCGGTGCCGGTCAGGAGGGCGGTGATCCGGGCCTGGGTGAGGCGGTAGTCGGTGGCGGTGGCGAGCTGGCGGACATCGGGGCGCCCGGCACGAAGGTGCAGGGTGCTGAGTGCGGCTTTCAAGGCCATCCGGGCGGCGGCCTTCGGATCGCCATGGGAGGGCGCCGGTGGGCGGTCCGCGACCGGTCGCCGGGGTGGGGTGCGGTGGGCGTACTCGCGCAGCCGTTCGCCTTCCCAGGTCTCGCGCAGGACGGCGGGGTCAGCGCCGCAGGCGCGGGTGAGGGCCTCGGTCAAGTGCCAGGTGGGGACTTGTGCGCCGGCCAGGATGCGGGACAGGTAGGAGGGGGAGATGCCGCAGCGGGCGCTGATGTCGCGCTGGGTGCGGCCGGTCACCCGCACGAGCATCGACAGGACCGGGGCCAGGCGGTTGACGGCCGGGCGGCTGTCCGGGTCGGGCAGCGGCACCTCGGGGCCACCGGGACCGGGGGCGGGCCGGCTCCCGGGATCGGTGGCCGCGGGCAGGGTGGGCGGGGGCGCGAGCGGCCCGGGCCCGGCGGCGAGCGCGGCCTTGACCGGGGCGTGGCGGTGGCGCAGGTGGGCCAGGCGGCGGTCGATGTAGGCGGGGCGGAAGCGGTGGCGGGCGCTGTCCTCGCCGATCGCGAGGCAGTCGCCGATCTGCGCCCAGGTGCTGCGGCGCAGGCGGGCGTGGCCGACCAGGCCCGCGGTCAGGTCCTCGAGGCGTAGGTGGAGTCGGTGGGCGGTGGCCAGGGGGGCGGGTCTGGCGGCGGTGCCGGTGGCGGTGTGGAGTTCGCGGTGGAGTTCGCGCAGGTCGGCGGCGATGTCCTTGAGGAGTTCGTCGAGGAGGTCGTCGAGGTCGGTGGTGGCCTCGGCCAGGCTGGCGGTGCCGGTGGCGGTGCGGGAGCGGTAGGAGGCCTGGCGGCAGGCCGGGCCGCAGAAGGATGCCGGGCGGCCGGGGCGGCGCGGTGGCAGCGGGGCGGCGCAGTGGTGGCACGTCGCACTGGTGGTCATCGACTGGTCCAGGTTCACGAGGCAAGAACGTCACTGGGGTGGTGAGGCGCGGTCGCTGGGGTTGTCACGAATCGGGGCCGGTGGCCGCTGTTTCGTCTCGGATCCGGTGCACAGGTGCCGGATCCTGGCAACGCGGCGCCGTGGCCGGGTGGGACCGCCCGGGGCGGTCCCACCCGGGTGAGGGCGGGTCGGTGCGGCGGCGCCAGGCGGCGTACGCCACGAGCAGCGCGGCGAGGATCGCCTGCGCGGTGTGGTCGACGTGGACGATGTGGCTGTCCGGCGGCACGATGACCAGCAGCGGCCAGGCCGAGGCGGTGTGGCCGGGCCCGGACGGCTGCTTGTCGGCCTGGTTCACGGGACGGGTCTCGTAATCCTGCCCGGTAGCGTTGTCGGCACGGGTCGGCCCTTCGTCATCGGGCCGTCCGGTACGGGAACGCCGGGTTCGCGACATGACTCATCGTTTCCTTTTCGTGTGGTGACAGTGCGGTGGGCAGGAGCGCCGACCCTGGGCGGCCAACCCGTCGGCGCCCCGCCCACCGCGCGCAACCGTAGACGCACCGCGCGCCCCGGAACGCGAACCGCGGAAGTGTGCAAAGCGGACGATTTCATGATCCGCCGAGGCCATCGCACCATCGCCCGCACCCCGCCCCGGGCCCGGTTCCACCGAACCCGCCCGCACCGCCCACCGGATCTGATAGAAGCCCCAACCCCTGCCCTTACAACCATTCTTGACAGATCGTCAGTGAAGGCCTTCAGGCGGTCCTGCCTTGTCCCGGCACAGGTTGCCCGCTGTACCAGCGCGTCTTGTCCGCTTCGTAGCCGGTCCCAGTCGAGGTTGTCGCCCGGGTGACGGGCCGGCGGTGGCGTCCACCGTGTTGTCGGTGAGCGTGGTTCGTCCCGCGCAGGTTGTCGCTGGAGATCGCTACGCTTCCGGATCATGTGGAGACAAGTAGCCCTTGAGGCGTTCTCGGACGCCGATTTCAGGGATCCTGCTGACGAGTCACAGCTGGCCGAGGCGGAGCGGAAGCTCGGAGGTGAGCTGCCGGCTGGACTCAGGCAGCTGCTGCTGGAGGGCAACGGGATCGTCGGACAGAGCAGCGTGGACACTGTCTGGGGCATCGAGCAGATCGTCGAGCAGAACCTCTACTTCCGGTCGGACAGTTCGTTCGCCCAGCTGTATATGCCGTTCGACGCTCTCCTGTTCTTCGGAGACAACGGTGGCGGCGACCAGTTCGCCTTCATCCAGACGCCACGGAGGCCAGACGTCTTCGTCTGGGAGCACGAGACCGACAGTCGCCGCTGGGTGGCCCGTGACCTGCGGGACTACCTCGGGCGCTCACTCGCTGAGGGCGGAGACGACTGGTATCAGTAGTCCTACGGCCGGGGTGTCCGCAGACACAATCCCCAGTTGAGCGACAACCTGGCCCGCAGACTCCTCATCCACCCGAACCCCAGTGACAAGGGCCGCCGTCCGCTTCCACAGTCGAACCCCCGCAGCAGTGATCACACCGAAGGGGACCTAGATCGTGATAGTCCCCCCCTTGGCCGGGATTCGGGTCGCCGCCTCGGATGGCGGTGGTGATGTCGGAGGCCCAGTCCACGGGGTGGCTGTGCCCCAGCAGGTCCGCTAGGCGGTCCAGCCGCACGCGGCGCTCGTCGGGGGCGAGCGTCAGCGCCCGGTGCAGGGTTTCGACGAGGTCGGCGGGTGAGTGAGGCTCCGTGAGGAGCGCCGCGGTGCCCAACTGTGCGGCGGCGCCGGCGTGACGGGAGAGCACCAGCACACCGGAGCGGTCGGCTGCGTGCTGGGCCGCGATGAACTCCTTCGCGGTCAGGTTCATCCCGTCCTGGAGGGAGGTCACCCAGAACACGTCGGCCGCGAGGTAGTGGTCGATCACCTCGGCCAGCGGCAGGCTGCGCGGCAGGTATTCAATGGGTCGCCAATCTCCGGTGCCCCAGTCGCGGTTGACTTCGATGATGCGGCGTTCCAGCCGCTGACGGGTCGCGTCGTGGGAGGTGATGCCGGCCTCGGGCGGCGGGCACACCAGGCGGAACCCCAGCCGTCCGCGCAACCCGGGCCGGCGGGCGAGCAGCGCGGCGATGGCTTCCACCTTCTCGACCGGGGCCTTGGCGTAGTCCAGGCGCTCGACGGAGAGCACCAGCGCCCCCTCGGCCGCGCCGGCCCGGGGCAGGCGGGCACGGGCGCGGGCCAACGCCGCGATGGCGCTGCGGTCGATGCCCAGCGGATGCACGCCGAGCCGGGGCATCCGCGGGGACCGGGCGAGGACCCGCCGGAAGCAGTCGGCGAAGGCCTCGGTGTGGAATCCGGCCCAGTCCAGGCAGCTCAGCGAGGCACGGATCTCCCCGGCGGTGGGAAGCGCGGCGAACACGTCCGCGGGCGGGAAGGGGGTGTGGTGGAACAAGCCGATCCGCAGGTCCGGGCGTGCCGGGCGGAGCAGTCCGGGGACGAGCCACAGGTTGTAGTCGTGCAGCCAGACCGTGGCACCCGGTGCGGCCCGGGCCTGGATGTGGTCGGCGAAGCGGGCGTTCACCTCGCGGTAGTGGGCCCAGGCGTCCCGGTCGAACCGCAGGCGCTCCGACTGGGACATCAGCACCGGCCAGAGCGTCTCCTTGCACGCCTGGTGGAAGTACCCGGACCACTCGGCGGGGCTCAACCGGACGAAGGAGAGCGGAAGCCCGGTGTCGTGGCGGTCCAGCGGTGCCGGGCGCGTGTCGGGGCCATGGACCTCCTCGGTGTCGAGGACCGCGGCGGTGGTCCAGACGGCCTGCGGGTTCCCGGTGAACAGGCTGCGCAGGGTGGGCAGGATGCCGTTGGGGCTTGCGGGTGGCCGCCATCCGTCAGGGGTCCAGGTGACCGGTGGCCGGTGGTAGCCGACCACGAGCGGGTACTCCCGTTCCACCCAGCCCAGTTCCTGAAGGGCCGACAGGATCCCGGCGGCGCCGGGCCGGTCGGGACGGTGGACGCGCTCGTCCTCGGGTACGGCGTCGAGGAGGGTGGGCTCGGCGCCACCGACGATCACTGCGTGCGCGCCGAGCCCGAAGAGCGACAGGTCGTTGAGGGAGTCGCCGGCCACCAGGACCGAGGACATCGGCCAGCCCTGCTCGGCGGCGAGCGCCGCCAGCGCGGCCCCCTTGCTCGCCGCCGGCGGCAGCACGTCGAAGTAGCGGTCCGCGGAATAGAGCCACGTGCAGCCCAACGCCTCCACCGTGTCGGTGAGCTCCCGTGTGAGCTGTTCGGGTCGCAGGTGGAACGAGCAGCGGCCGTCCTGGGCCACGCCGTGCTGGTATGTCAGGCCGGGCAGGCGGCGTAGTGCGGCGCGGACGTGTCGGGCTCCGGGCCAGCCGCTGCGTAACCTTCTCTGCAGGGGTTCGACCGAGGTCAACGAGACGCCGTCGAGGACGCTCGCCCCCACGTCCGCGATGATCCAGCGCGGCCTGGGTACCAGCGGGTCCCGCAGCACCTCGCGTACCGAGGGCAGGCCGCGACCGGTCGCGAAGACCACTGTCAGCTCCGGATGACGGGCCAGCGCGCCCTGTAGTCGCCGGCGGTCGGCCCGGTTGCCGCCCAGCAGCGTGCCGTCCAGGTCGGTGACCAGAGTCCTCATTCGGTGCCCCCTTCGGCGCGCGAGGGGCCGGGCCCACGCGCGTCCGCTCGTGTCAGCTCAGGATCACCGGACGCTAACACGAGGCGATCACCAAGTGAACGGGGCCTGCCACCGTGTGCGACGGCCGGGGTGCCGGCTCGGTGGCGCGGCGGGTGGACAGAGCGTCAGAGTGGGGGGACGCGAGCAAGCCAGTGCAGCAGCCCGGCACGGTCGAGGGCGCGGCTGGAGCCCGGGCCGGTCACGGCGGCGGCGCCGCAAGCGACGGCGGCGGCGAGGCAGTCGGGAAGCTGCTTCCCTGCGAGGAGGGCGTGCACGAAGCCGGCGTTGAAGCAGTCACCCGCTCCGGTGGTGTCCACGACGTCGACCGGGATGGCGCGGACGTCGTACCGTTTCCCCTCCTGCACCGCGCTGGCCCCTTCGCCTCCGCGCTTGACGATCACGGTGCGCACGAGTCCGGCCAGCAGGTCGAGCGCGTCGTCGACCGTGCCCGCACCGGTCAGCCGCAGTGCCTCGTCGGCGTTGGGGGCGAAGACGTCCACGTCGGCGAGGACCTCGCGTACCGTGGGCGTGTCGAGGGTGGCGGGCACGTCCTGGCAGTCCATGAACACCAGAGTGCCGAGCTGACGCGCGACCGACAGGGATGCCTTCAGCTCGGCGCCGAAACGCAGTTGGGGCAACATCAACACCTCGGGGCGGTGCTCGCGCAGCAACTCGGTGAGCGGCGGCGCCCCGTGCGGGTCCTGATAGCTGACCATGGCCCGGTCGCCCGGGTACGACAGCGCCACCGTGACACTGCGCAGCGGAGCGGCGTGGTGACGAAAGCCGCTCTCGTCCAGGCCCTCGGCCTGAGCCGCGCCGAGCACGAGTGAGCTGAACAGGTCGGTGCCGAAGTCGGTGGCCCACACCACGTCGCGGTCCAACCGGTGCGTGGCCATCGCCAGTGTGAAGGCCCCGCCGGGCAGCAGGTCGAGCGCCCCTGCGAAGACCTCGGTGCCCGGCCGGACCGGCCGTTCGAGGTCCTGGAAGATCAGATCAGCGAAGTACTCGCCAACAACCAGCACTTCGCGACCCCGCACCGCACCAGCCGTCACCCGTGGACTTCCTGGCGACGAGTCATCAAAAGCTGCGCCGCTCACTCATCCCACTTTCTCCTCCGGCTCCTACGGTCGGTGCCGCCATGCCTATCCAGAGCTTCCGGGCCACATCCAGGCATCCGAGATGTGGGGTGCCCCGAACGCGGAGTCGAGACACCCTCCGCGATCACGGTGCCCAGCCGTTCCGGCCCCCGGGTCCGCCTACGCCGGTACCCGTGGGGCCCGCCGGGTTGGCGCTGTCGCCGTTCTCCTTGAGCTTCGGCGCCGGCTACGCGCTTGCCTGGATCACGTCGTCGATCTTGTAGTTCGGAACGCTGATGTCCAAGGACACGTCCAGGGACTTGGCGGTCGCTGCCGTGGGGGCGCTGGGGGCTCCGGGGGTGTAGGTGGCGATGGCGTTGCCGTTCGCGTCCACGACCGCGAGTTCTCCGGGGATCGTGTTGCCGCCGCTGACGACCAGCACGGCAACACCGTCGACGTAGCGCAGACTCAACGTGCCCAGGTTCTCCGCGGCGGGCTGGGTCGCCGGGATCACGAAGTCCGAGTCCGCGGTTGCCGTGCTGTGCGGACCGGGCTCGGGGGCGCTGGTGCCCGTGATGTCGCGAGGGGTGATGTCGGGCACGGTTGATCCCAATCCGCCGGGTGCATGGTGGTGCTGAACGGGTGAAGCCTTCCACTCCAGGCCCGGGTCCATGCACCCAACCGAACTGCTTTGCCGCGAAGGGCTGACCGTCAGCGACCTCGCGCTCGGCCGCGTCCACAGTCCGCCGTGAGCGACCCCATGACAGACGTGATGCTTCTCAGGTCGCAGCTCCCGGGCAGGCGAAGTTGGCGAGGCGGCCCGGGGCCCAGGGGGTGGAGGCGAGTTGGGCGAGGGCGCGGGGGCGAGGGTGGTGAGCAGGCCGAGCATCTGCATGGTGCGGACGAAGTGCAGGTGCAGCACCGGGTGGTGGGGCAGGCGGGCGGTGGCGGCGCCGAGAAAAGCGGTGGCGATCCGGCTCGACAAGAGCAGCCGTAATCCTGCCAGGCGCAGTTCGGTCGAGGTGCTCACCGACCACGGGCTACGGACGAGAGCGGCGGCTCCACGTGGGGTTTCACCGGGCCTGACTCGAGCTGGGGCGGGTGACCGGCGCGGCCCGGCCCGCCACGGTGGCCGCCACGCTCAGCGGCCCCTCGGCCTCACACCCGACAACGGCGCGGTGCAGTACGGTCCCCGCATGGGCGAACCCGCGCAGCCGCCCTCCCCCGCCCCGGCGGGCGCAGCCGCCGTACCGGAGCCGGCCGTCGAGGAACTCCTCGACGCCGCGCTCGACTTGACGGTGCGTACCGGCGAGAGCGGTGCGTTGCGGGGGCTGGTCGCCGAGCTGAACCGCCGCGGTGACGATGCCCGCTGGCAGGCCGGGGTGCTGTACCTGGGGCTGTTGTCGTCCCGGCCGGTGTACGGGAGGAACGAACGCGAGGGAGTGGAGCACCTGCGCCGGGTCGCCAAGACCGCCGACCACGCGACAGCGACCGTCCTGACCCTCCTCGCGGCGCACCGCGAAGGCGGTGAACGGGCGGCGCGGTCCGTCTGGAGCCAGAGCACCCCGCAGCTGCTACTACTACCACGAGCACCGGCACGGTGGCATCGGCCTGCACACCCCGGCATCCGTGCACTTCGGCACCGCAGACCTGGTCCGCGAGCAGCGGGCCGCCACCCTCACCGAGGCCTACGCCCGCCACCCAGAGCGCTTCGCCCGACGGCCGAAGCCCCCCGAGATACCCCAGACGGTCTGGATCAACGAGCCGAAGCAGGAGACAGAACCCGCTCAACAGTCCATATAGCAACAAACCGTCTCATTTGACTTGACAGCTTCCGGGCACTGGTTCGGGGTCGGCTGGTACAGGCTGTAGATCCGGACGTAGGAGACCGGGCTGGCGGCGGGGGTGGCATCCGCCGCCCGGGGGCTGGGTGCTTGGCCCTTGTCCCAGTTCACCTGGTGGGAGGTGGCCGAGGCGCTGCCCGGCGTACCGACCACCGACTGGCCGTTGGCGTAGGCCGTGCCTGTGCCTGTCGTCGCCGCGGCCATGAGGCCGGCCGCGGCGGCTGCTGTCCCGAGAGTCTTCTTGATCATGCTGTGCTTCTCCTTGATGGGAGTTGGTCTGATGCGTACGGGTGAGGGCGCTGACGCCTTGGTGTGGCCGGCAGTGTCCCGGCACGTTGCAGCCGCGTGAGCTGCGCTTTGGGACGGCATTGCAGGCACTCGATAACGCACCGATCCGGGGGGATCGTGCTGCGCCGCACTGGACCGCGCTGCCTGACGGGCTCAGCCCCGCACACCAGCAACTCGTGGAGGAACTACGGGCGCTCAAGGACGAGCACCGGCCAGTGGGCCCGGGAAGGCGGGCGAGCCCGTCGACGTTGCGGGCTACCTGGAGCGGGCCGGCTACACCGAAGTGTCCGACGGCCCGCCGGGCGAGCCGCGGATCGCCCGACTCCACGAACTGGTGGCCGGCTACCAGTTGGACACCGATCGGCCGCACCCGCGCACCACTGAGCTGCACACTGCGTTGGAGGACGTCGCCGCCCTCCCCGACCGGCTGCGGCGCCACGGGTACGCGGCCGCGGCACAGGCCGCCCGATCCGCTTCCCACCGCGGCCGGCGCCGGGGCCTCGGAGGGAGGACCCGACTGCGGTCCCGGCGTCCGCGGTGGCGTTCGTGGCCTGATACGGGTGGCGTCTGGCAGACCCGGATCTTGTAACGGTTCGGAACTGCGTGCCCGCGAGAGCGATCGAGACCTTGCCTACGTCAAGCCGGAGGTCAGTTCACCGGGCCCTGCCCTTGGGCATCGTCCCACCTGTCGGTCACCAGGACCCAGAGGTGTACGCCGGGCCGTCGTACACACCGGGTGGTGGTGTTGACCAGGGGGCTGCGTTGCCACCGACGTTCACACCGTAGCCCGAGCCGTTACCCCAGTTGCTGAAGGTGAACTGGCCGAGGTCGCCATACTGACCAGGGCTCCAGTATTCGAACGACCCCCAGTTGTACCCGGGCGAGTTGAAGTCGAGACAGATGCTGTTACTGGGACACGCCTCCGAGCGTCCGGGCCCGGCAGCGTAGGCCGATTCTGTTATCCCGACGAGCGTGGCCGCCAGGGCTGCGGCGACGACGCCGACCGACGCCGTCCGTTTCCCCCCGTTATTCCGATCATGCTCAGGTTCATGGAACTCCATTTCTGGTCGTTGCGTTGGGCGGGAACGGGCCGGCCACCCCACGGCGACGTTATGGACACCCGCCCGTCGGCCGTCCTAGATTCGTCCTTGTACGAGGTCAGCCGGAGGGAGCTGGCGCTGACCGTGAAGTGCCAGGAGGGACATGAGGTTTGGCGTGCTGGGGCCGTTGTATGCCCAGATCACCGGGCGCGAGGTCCGGCTCGACGGGCCGCGGCAGGCCAAGATGCTGGCCGCGCTTCTGGTCGACGCCAACAACCTCGTCGCCACGGAACGGCTGGTCGCCGTGATGTGGGACGGGAAGGCACCCGTCACCGCGGTCCGTCAGGTCCAGGACGCTCTCTCCGGGGTGCGCCGCAACCTTGCCGCGTGCGGAGCACCCGGTTCCCTGATCAGCACGCGGCGCGGCGGCTACCAGATCCACCTGGCCCCGGATCAGCTCGACCTGCTGGAGTTCGACCACGAGCGGCACCTCGCCGAACGGCACACTGCCCCGTTCGAGACGGCTGTCGCACTGCGGCGCGCGCTGACCTGCTGGCGCGGTGACGCCCTGGTCGACATCTCCAGCCGGGTCCTGGAGCTCGATGCGGCACGGCTGAACGAGAAGCGCGCGGCCACGCACAAACTGTGTCTGAGCATCGAACTCGGCCTGGGGCGTCATCGGGAGGTCATCGAGGAACTGACCGCCCTGCTCCGCGAGCACCCCTACGACGAGCACGTCGCCGAACGCTTGATGGTCGCCCTCTACCGGTGCGGGCGGCAAGGCGAGGCGCTGCAGGTGTACGAGCGGCTGCGCCGGACACTCGCACGCGAACTCGGCGTCGACCCCGCACCGCCGCTCCAGGCGCTGCATGGGCGCATCCTGGTCGCCGATCCCACCCTGACGTCCCCTGTCCCGGCGCGTGGTTCCGCGGACACGCGACCGGAGAGTCCTGGCGCGGCGGCCACCGAACTGGACATGGCGATGCCGGTGCGCCAACTGCCTTTTGACATACCCGACTTCGTGGGCCGAGCCGACGCGCTGGCCGAGATCGCCCGATTACTCGACGGGTCGGCGCGCAACCGGGCCCCGGTGGCCGTCATCGTGGGCGGTCCTGGTGTCGGCAAGTCCTGTCTGGTGACGCACGCCGCGCGGCTGGCGAGCGCCACCTTCCCCGACGGCCAGCTCTACCTCAACCTCGCCGGGACATCGGACGGGCCGCGGGACCCGGCGCTGATGCTGGCCGAGGCGCTGCGCGCGCTCTCGGTCGCCGGCAGCGCGATTCCGAATGGCCTGTCCGAACGGGCCGCGCTCTACCGGTCGTTGCTCGCGGATCGCCGGATGCTGGTGGTGCTGGACGACGCCGGTCACGCCGATCAGGTGCTGCCCTTGCTACCGGGGGCCGACGGCTGCGCCATGTTGATCACCAGCCGCACTCTGCTGACGCAGCTTCCCGGCACACGCCACATCGACCTGGACGTGCTGAGCCCGGCAGAGGCGCGGGAGTTGTTCACCGGAATTGTCGGTCGGCGGCGGGTCGAGCGGGAACCGGCGGAGGCCGACGCGATCCTCGACTGCTGCGGCAACCTGCCGTTGGCGATCCGGATCGCCAGCGCCAAGCTCGCCGGCCGCCCAGCTTGGTCGCTACGGGTGCTGCGCGAACGGATCGAGGACGAGTCCCGGCGGCTGGCCGAGCTGAGAATCGGGGATCTCAGCGTGCGAGCCAGCGTCGAACTGAGCTTGCGGCTGCTGCCGGCCGACGCGGTGCGTGCGCTGGGCCTGCTGGGTCTGCTCGGCGCCTACACCCTGCCCGGCTGGGTGTTCGGCCCGCTGCTGGACCGCTCGGACGCCGAAGAGGTGCTGGACACCCTCGTCGACGCCAACCTGGTGCGGCTCACCACAACCGACGCCATCGGCCAGCCGCGCTACCGGCTGCACGACCTGATCAGGGCCTGTGCCGTGGAGAACGCCGCCCAACTGCCGGCGGCGGACAAGCGGGACGCGATTGTCCGGGTGCTGTCCGCCTGGCTCGACCTGGCCGGGCGCGGCACCGATCGGCTGCCGACCGGGCTGCTGGCCGCCGCGCCCGGTTCGGCGCCGCGCTGGTCGCTGCCCGACACGGTCGTGGACCGGCTGCTGGCCGACCCGGTCGGCTGGTTCGACGCGGAACGCGACACCCTGCTCGGCGCGGTGAAACTGGCCGTGGACTGGGGACTGGACGAGCTGGCCTGGGAGCTGGCGGCCAGCCCGGTGACCTACTACGACCACCGGTGCCTGTATCAGGACTGGGAGCACGGGCACCGGCTCGCGTTGGACGCGGCCGAGGCGGCCGGCAACGTGCGCGGCGCATCGGTGCTGCTGCGCGATCTTGGCCAGCTGCACATCTACCGAGACGAGTTCGAGGAGGCAACCCGTGCCCTGGAGTCCTCCGTCGGGCTGTGCCAAGACGGCAAGGACAAGCGCGGCGAGGCGTTGTCGGTGGCGATGCTGGGCACGGTCAGCCGGGTGCAGGGCCGTGACGACGAAGCCGTCGAGCGTGTCGAGCAGGCGCTTGCCATCGCGGTCGATGAGGACGACCGGCAGCTCAGGGCACACCTGTCCTGTTCGATGGCCGTGATGCGGCTCATGCAAGGGGAACTCGCCGAGGCGGAGTCCTGGTTCGGTGAGGCCTTGCGCCAGGCCACGGCGCTCGCCGACGGGCACCGGGTGGCGGTCGTGCTGCGGCGGTTCAGCCGGCTGTACGATCGGCGCGGTGATCCGGACGAGGCACTGCGCTGCCTGCGGCAGGCGTTGGCCACCTTCGAGGAGCTGGCCGACGAGCGGTGCGCCGCGTACACGCTGCTGGAAGTCGGCCGCGTGTACGCCGGTCAGCACGACCGGGACCGGGCAAGCCGGGCGTTGGAGCGCGCGGCGGACCTTTTCCACCGGCACGGCGATCGTCAGGACGAGGCCGCGTGCTGGCAACTGATCGGCGACCTGGACGCCGCCGCCGGCGTCCACGACCTGGCCCGCCGGCATCGCGAGCGAGCGCTGCGGCTGTGGCAGACGATCGACGACATGAACCAGACGAATGCTCCAGCGCGACCATCATCGCCGTGACCTGACTGACGCTGCACATACGCAAGCAGTGCGAGGCGGTGCGGGACCGGCGCAGGCGGCGTCACCCCGAGGCAGGCCGGCGCCGTCGCACGGTGCACGTCGAGCGGCCGAGCCCCGCGTGGCGGCGCCACGCCGCACGTGCGCGCGCCGCCTGGGTGCCATGGCGAACAGCACCAGAGGCGGCGGCGAGCACTTCGTGCTCGCCGCCGACCGGTCATGGCCTGGCCAGGCGTGCGAGTCAGGTGTCCGCCAGCCGCGGGTCGCCTGCGGCCTGGCGGAGTTGTTCGTTGATGCGCAGGGCTTCTTCGAGTTGGTCTTCGAGGATGATGATGCGGCAGGCGGCGTCGATGGCGGTGCCCTGGTCGACGAGGTCGCGGGCGCGCATGGCGATGCGCAGTTGGTAGCGGGAGTAGCGGCGGTGGCCGCCGTCGGAGCGCAGGGGGGCGATGAGGCCTTGGTCGCCGAGGGAGCGCAGGAAGCCGGGGGTGGTGCCGGTCATCTCGGCGGCGCGGCCCATGGTGTAGGCGGGATAGTCGTCGTCGTCGAGGTTGTCGGGGGTGTGCGGTCGATTGGTGGCCGTGGTCACTGCACCTCTTCTTGCTGTGTCGGGGACGCGTCGAGGGGCCCCGGCGCCGTTGCGGCTCCGGGGCCCCGAAGGGTTTTACACCATCTACCGGCCTGGGCCGGGTTCCTTATGTCCGCGACTCCCCAAGGGGTGGGGTGTGCGGGGATCGCGTATGCGTGACCGGAAACCACCGTCCTCGTACTCAAAAGGGGGTCTGCGGTGTCCGCCCGGGTGAATACCTCACGGGCCGGGCGATCCTGATGGCGCTCTGTCCCCTCCGTTCATCCTCAGTACTGATCGGACATTGCGAACTGCTGGTCCTGCGTGGTTGAGCGGGTACTTCTCCGCACTGCTGAACTGCCAACTACCTGGTACTGCTCGGCGGCCCCTTGCGGGCCGCCCGGTCCGGCGGCCAGCCCCGTCGCCCGTCGTGCTCACCTGCCTGGCTTGGAACCCCACTGCCGGACCTCCCAGCACGCGCGCCTGCAGTCCTGGCGCCTTTGCTGGGATCCCGCGTACCGCGACTGCCGGTACCGCTCGACTCAACTTCACTGCTGGTACTGCCACTGCACTTACCGCGGTACCGCTCGGTGGTGGCCCCTGATACCTGCGGGCCACCCGGCCCGGCTGCCGGTCCCGTCGCCTTGCTGCACCAACTGGCTTCGGGACCCCGCAGCCGGGCCGGCCTGCGAACTTCGGTACTGACAGCCCGCCAGTTCGTGTCTGGCGGGTACCGCTTGACTGCGCCTACGAGAGAAACGTTAACCACAGCCCATGGCAATGTCTACTACAGCCAGCACAGATTTTTCGGTGTCCGCGAGGAAGGTAGCCTCTGCCCTGCGGGGACTACCGCGCACCCCGCCCGCGTTTCACGCTTCCCGGGCTCTGCCGGTCGGCCCGGTCGCGGGCCGCGACGAGGGCACGCAGGCCCGCGCAGTCCACGAACGTGACCCCCGACGGGTCGAGCACGACCTCACCGCGCCGGCGCAGCGCGTCGACCAAGGCGCGCTGCAGCGCGGGAGCGGTGGCGAGATCGATGTCGCCGCCCTTCTCACCGCGGCCTGAGACAGGTCCAGCATCGGGCCAAAGCGCCCTGACACAACCTCAGCCACCACATCCCCGGCACCGTGACAGCGCCGGCGCGCGGGGCGTGACGGTGGACATGGGATTCCTCGACACCAAACGCAATGATTTTGCTTTAAGTCACCGCAGGCTCTACCGTCGCCTAACGCAAACACTTAGCTTTTGGTCGGGGGTCGCTCCGCCCATCCAGCCCCGAGGAGAGAGAAGTCCATGTCCTCCGCTGAACTCACCCCGCCGGAAGCGGCCCACTGGGCCGCCCGCACCGGGCTCCGGCTGCCGGCCGACCGCCACGCCGCGGTCGCGGCCACCGCCAACCACATCCACTCCGTCGTCGCGGTCCTGCGGGAGCTGGACTTCGGGGACACCCCGCCCGCCCCCGCCTACCGCGCGGACCAGGAGATGCACGATGCAGCCGTATGAACTGTCCCTGAGCGCGGCCGCCGAGGCGATCCGGGCTCGGCGGCTGTCCCCCGTCGAGCTGGCCGACTCCGTCCTTGAGCGCATCGAACAGGTGGACCCGCACCTTCAGGCCTACGTCACCGTCACCGCCGAGCACACCCGACGGGCCTCGCGCGAAGCCGAGAACGACATCGCGGCCGGCCGCTACCGTGGTCCGCTGCACGGCATCCCGATGGGCCTCAAGGACCTGATCGACGTCGCCGGCGTGGCGACGTCGGCCAGCTCCCGTGTCCGGGCCGACCACCGCGCGCAGGCCGACAGCACCGTCGCCGCACGCCTGTCGGCGGCCGGAGCCATCCTGGTCGGCAAGACCCACACCCACGAGTTCGCCTACGGGCTGACCACCCCGCAGACCAACAACGCCTGGGACACCGGCCGGGTCGCCGGCGGCTCCAGCGGCGGATCCGCCGTCGCCGTCGCCGCGGGCACCGCCACCTTCGCCCTGGGCACCGACACCGGCGGATCGATCCGGGTGCCCGCCGCGCTGAACGGGGTGGTCGGCTTCAAGCCGACGTACGGCCTCGTCCCCCGCCACGGCGTCACGTCCCTGTCCTGGTCACTGGACCACGTCGGCCCGATCACCCGCACAGTCGAGGACTCGGCCCTGGTCCTGGCGGCCCTGGCCGGACACGACCCCCGCGATCCCGCCTCGCTGACCGCACCGGGCACGGACTACCGGCCGACCGCGGACGCGGACCTGACGGGCCTGCGCGTGGGCGTGCCGCGCACCTACTTCTTCGACCACGTCGATGCCCAGGTGGAAGCCGCCGTACGACGCGCGATCGACCAGCTTCGGGCCCTCGGCGCACGCCTCGTCGACGTCGAGATCCCCATGACCCGCTACATCCAGGCCACCCAGTGGGGCCTGATGGTGCCCGAGGCGACCGCCTACCACGAGAGCACCCTGCGCACGGTCCCCGAGCTGTACCAGGCCGACGTCCGCATCCTCCTCGAGGCCGGCGAACTGATGCCCGCCGGGGACTACCTCCGCGCCCAGCGCGCCCGCACCCTCATGCGGCAGGAATGGGCGCGCATGCTGCGGGACGTCGACCTGATCGCCGCCCCCTCCGTCCCGGCAACCGCGGCCAAGGCCGGCCAGGAGACGATCACCTGGGCCGACGGCACGGTCGAGGGTGTCTCCGACGCCTACGTACGCCTTTCATCCCCTGCCAACATCACCGGGCTGCCGTCCCTGTCGGTACCGGTCGGCCACGATGCGGCGGGTCTGCCGATCGGCATGCAGCTGCTCGGGCGACCGCTCGGCGAGAGCGTGCTCCTGCGAGTCGGCCACGCCTACGAGCAGACCCAGCCCACCCGCGAGCTCGCGCGCGCAGCCTGAACGAGTGCTTCCGGCCCGGCCGAACCATTCGTCCGGGCCGAAGGCCGCTCCTCGCAGGCGTGCGCGAGGTGGCGGTGCGTCCACGGCTCGTGGCGCGACGGTCATCGAACGAGTGGCCAGTTCGTCGCACGGAAATGGACGGTCGCTAGACGCAATTGGTTTGCTTTAAGGTGGGCGCTATGAGCAGGCAGATGGCGCGCCCCGGTGGGCGCAGCGCCCGGGTCCAGGCATCGGTCCACGCCGCCGTACACGAACTCGCGTCGGAAGTGGGCCGGGACGCCCTGACGGTGCCGCTGGTCGCCCAGCGTGCGGGTGTGACGCCGTCGACGATCTACCGCCGCTGGGGGGACCTGCAGGAGCTGTTGTCGGACGTAGCGGTCGAGCGTCTGCGGCCCGACACCGCACCGGGGGACCACGGCGCCCTGGCATCCGACCTGACGTCCTGGGCCGAGCAGTTCCTCAACGAGATGGCCTGCCCCGCCGGTCGCGCCTACATCCGCGACGCCCTGCTCGGCGACCCCGACGGCAGCAACGCCGGCCAGTGCTCGGCCTACGCCGCCGACCAGATCAACTTCATCCTCACCCGAGCAGCCGAACGCGGGGAGCGGACCCTCGACGTCGAGACGGTCATCGACCGCGTCGTCGCGCCCATGATGTACCGCATCCTCTTCCGCCCGGACGGACTCGACGCCGCGTACGCGCGCCGACTCGTGGCAGAGATTCTCGGCCCGACCGGCCCGTGACCAGGTGATCACACCGGCGTGCCCCCTGGCAGTGCCTCCGGTGCCCGGGCCTCGGAGGCCGGGACGACCTCGCCGCGTGGGGCGGGTCGGCGCGCGCCCGCTCCAGCCCGTCCAGGCGCGGCATGCGGGTGTCCATCACTGGCCTTTGTCGGGCGGCCGGGCGTGTCGTGCCGTCGGCCCAGGTAGCTGATCATCGCGAGCGAGAAGCCGGTCTCTTCGGCCGGCTCGCGGCAGGTGCGTCCAGCGGCTCGTTGGGCGCGGAGCCAGTCGAGATCGATCTGACGCCGACGGGTCGCTCTGCCCTCACGTGTCATGCCGTACTCGCGGACCAGGGCCTTGATGGCGTCGACGTTCACGCCGGCGTGCTCCGCGATCCACTTGAGCGAGCGGTACTCGTCGAGGTAGAAGCGGGCGAACCTGTCCCTGGGGAGTGCGGCGCGAGCCCGGCGAACGGCCGCTCCTCCCTCCCACTTCGCGCTCTTCGCCGCCCCGGGCGGGGCCGGCTGCCCCTTCAGGACGAAGCGGACAGCGTCATGGCTGACGCCGAGGCGGCGGGCGGCCTGAGCCATCGTCAGACGCAGCGCCACCCGTTGGGTGCCGCCCTGCCCCGGACGCCGCGGCCCCCGACCCGGATCTCCACCGAGTTCGGGAGCGGTCGAAGGCCATGTGAACCGGGTAAAGATGCTGAAGCGGCGGATGTTCGGCCGCGCGGGCCTGGACCTCCTACGCAAGCGTGTTCCCCTCGCGGTGGGTCAGGGTGTCGCCTGGTCGGTGTGGCGGTGGAGTCGTCCGTGGTTGCGCCACCAGAGGACCTGTCCATCGGGTCCGCGCAGGAAGTCGCTGCGGGTGCCGATCGGCTGCCCGGAGGGGTCGAGGTCGAGTCCGTAGTCGGGGCGGTAGAACGCCACGCCCAGCTCGTTGGTCTCGCCCTCCGTGGTCATCGTCCCCTGCAGGCGGCCCTGGTGGGCGCGGAATTCGACGTGGGTCTCCTCCCACGTGCCGGCTTCGTTGATCCGCCGGTTCAGGTAGTGCCCCTCGTAGGGGGCCAGTTCCGCGGCGCTCAGGTGTCGGGCTTCGGCGGGGAGGTTGCTGACCTGGGCGAACCGCCGCAGCGCCCAGTCGTCGGTGAAGAGGTCGTCGCGAAGGCGTGAGCCGCCGACCGAGTTGGTGAGCAGGGTCAGCACGAAGCTGCGGCCGGGCACCATCAGGAAGCCGGAGACCTGACCCGGCCAGGTGCCTCCGTGCTGCACGATCCGGGGGCCCTGGGCCGTGGGCCGCAGCATCCAGGTGACGCCCATCCCGTCGAGTTCCACGACGATGGTGCCGCCGGGTCCCGGGCGTGAGCGCATCCGCTCCAGTGACGCCTTGCTCAGCAGTCTGGTGCCGTTGGGGGCGGTGCCGTCGCCGAGGTGGAAGCGGGCCCAGGCCAGTTGGTCGCGCACGCTCGAGACGAGTCCGCCGGTCGGGGCGAGGCTGCGCGGTTGGGGCCAGAAGGAGGGCTCCACCACCGCTTTGCCGTTGACGACGTTGTGCGAGGCTGCGATGTTGCGGCCGATGATCTCGTCGCTGGAGAAGCTGCTGTGACGTAGTTCGAGCGGGTCCAGGAGCAGGCTGCGGACCGCGGCCTCGTAGCTGCGGCCGCTGGCGACCTCCAGGATGCGCCCGGCGACGCAGAGCCCCGCGTTGTTGTAGGCGAACGTCCGGCCGACCGGCGTGAGCTGGGGCAGGCGGGCCATGGAGTCCACGAAGCGGGTCACCGCGTCGGCGCCCCGGCCGAAGTCCTGGAAGTCGTCACCGAGCCAACCGGCACTGTGATTGAGAAGCTGACGCAGAGTCACCTGCCGCGAGGCGGTACGGTCGGCCACGGCGAAGTCGGGCAGGTACCGGCGGACGGGGGCGTCGAGGTCGATCCTGCCCCGTTCGACCAGCCGCATCAGCGCCGTGCCGGTGAAGGTCTTCGTGGTCGAGCCGATCCGGAAGCGCGTGTCCCCGTCGACGGGCACCGGGTGGTCGACGTTGGTGACACCGTATCCTCTGACATACTCGCGGTCCCCCAGCAGCAGGCCCACCGCCGCCCCGGGGATCGCGTAGGCCGTCATGGCGGCCTCGATCTTGGCGTCGAGCTCCCGCAGCAGCGATCGGTGTGCGCCGTCCACGGCGCCGGTGGGTCGTCGGGTGGCGGCGCGGGCCGGAGCCGGTGTGAGCGACAGAGCCGCCCCGCCTGCGGCGATGCGGAGCAGGTTGCGGCGCGAGAGCGGGCGGGCGGCACCGGGCACTGTGACCGCGGGGGCGTCGAGGCTGTCGGGAGCGGCGAAGGCGGCGGCGTGATCGGCCTGGTCCAGGGCTGTCGGCGTCACCTCGTTCACCTCTGCCCGATGATGAACGGTGGCGGCTGCACCGAGGCCACGCACCGGGTGTCGGGGTGGTCGGGGCGGTCGTAGAAGGAGGTGATCACGTGTGAGCCGCAGGGGGTGTCGAACACGCCGTGCGCGACGCCAGCGAGCGTCACCACAATCGAGTTCCGCAGCGTCAGTGCGGCGTAGCGCCCCCAGACCGCGCCGGTCTGAGCGTCGAAGCTCCCGGAGATGGCGAGCGTCGGAATGGTGCTGCGGGTGACCTCACGGATGGACGGGTCCGCTGCGGGGACGTCCCAGGCGCGGCAGGCTTCGCGCAGGAACGCCAGCTGTGGCGCTTGGGCCAGGACAGAGGTGGGGAAGGTCGGGAAGGCCCGCAAGCCGGCCGTCAGCTGCTCGCGCGCGGTCTCGAAGGGGACCCATTCGCTGCACCACACGCTCAGGGACAGGCCGTGGGCGAAGATTCCCTCGCTGCCGGGCAGGCGGGTGGACGCCCACTGCTCGGCTACCAGTTGCGGGTTGCCGTGGGCCAGCTCGTCCACGGCCATCGGGAACTCGGCGGGAGTGTGGCTGGCCCGGACCATCCAGTTCACCAGTGCTCCGCCGTCGAGGACCACCGTCACCGGCCCGGCCCCCGGCACGGTCACCTGGGTCGTGACCGGGTGGGCCTCCAACCGGCTCACCAAACCGGTGAACACCGCGGCAAGCTCCGGGTAGCGCGTGCGGCAGGCGGGCTGCGCCGCGCACGCACCGGTGATGTTGTCGAACGACTCCTTGACGCTGCTCCAGGTCCAGCCGGGCGTTGCCACCGATGGCGGCACCACCCCGTCGAGCGTCACCGAGCGGATCCCCTGCGGGTACCTGCGCATGTAGGTCAGCGCCAGTTCGGTTCCGTAGGAATGGGAGAACACGTTCCATTCCGGGATGTCGAGTGCCGTCCGCAGGTCCGCCAGGTCGGCCGCACTCTCGGTGGAGTTGTACGCCGCGAGGTCGACGCCCTCGGCTGCCAGTCGGCCGCGGCAAGCGGAAACGGCCTGCACGTACAAGCGGCCGGTGGAGGGGGCGTCGTAGGGCAGCCCGATCCGCTGCTGGTAGAACCTGTCGATCTCGGGGCAGGTCAGGGCGGGCGGCGAGGAGAGCGTCCCGCGCTGCGACATGACGACGAGATCGCGGTCCCGGTTCAGGCCGGTCTCGGTGATCTGCTTAATGTCGCTGATGGCGTCCTGCCCCGGTCCGCCGGGCAGGAACACGATCGGGTCCCCATGCGGTCCCGGAGACTGGGAGGGGACGATCGCGACAGCGAGCCGAAGCTGTTGCCCATGGGGCCGGGCCCGGCTCTCCGGCACCACCAGGTATCCGCAGCCGGCCCGCACGCCGTGCGGAAGCGTGGGCGGACAGGGGCCCGGCACGAACCGTGACGTGTGCTCCGTCCTCACCACGGACCCTTCGGCCGCGGCCCCGCTCGGCACGGCCGCCAGAGTCGTAGCCAGCAGGCCGGCCAGGACGGTCAGCTTCACGGCTCTCATCACGACACCTCAAATCTGCTGCAGACAACCGAGGTCACCGGCCCACACTTGCAGGCTGACGTTCCATCAGGTCCCCGGTGCCGCGCACGGCCCGCCGAAGATCACCATTTAGAAGGAAGCGGCTTACTGACTTTGGCGGGCCGCTATCCGGGCTGCCGGGGCCGAGGCGACACCCTCGTGCGACCACCGGGCCAGCCCCGACCTGCGGCGTCGCACCCGATGCGCAACCGGTCGTTGCGCAGGCCGTCGCAATCGCGGCCGCGGGTTGCGCGGGCCGTCGCAGTTGAGCAGCGCAGGCGGTGCGCAGCAAGGCCACCCTTCCTGCGCCCGTGACCGAGCGGCCGCTGCGGCGGTTGCACGGATGTGACGGCCTCACCGCTGCCCCGGCGGCCGCGTAGTCCCGGGCCCTCTCCGCCATGGTCAGGGCTGCTGTGCGGCTCGCCCCAGCCGTCTCCGCGGCCGGCTCCAGCTGTCGTCGTCGCGGTCTTGGCCAGGCTCGGGCAGCGGGCCGAACCAGACATGGCCCTCCCCGGTGATCCGGCCCCCGCAGTGGGTGCAACGCCACCGGGCCGGCGTCAGCGTCCACGCCGCTTCGAGGTCCTCCAGCTCCTGGGCGGTGGCCGCGTTCGGCGTCAGCCTGGTCGGCTTCGTGCTGGGTGTCGAGGGTGGCCTGGTGCTCGGCGTGGGCCTGGGGGCCGTCGTGGTGCCAGATCGGGGAGCGGGGGCCACGTTCAATGGGTCTGACCTGCGGAAAAGCGCGATCACGGGTGGAGGTGACCGGAAGCGGTATCGGAAGGGGGATCTGCCGGAACGTTCTCGTCGTGCAGGCGGCCTCGGCCATCTCACGTTGTTCCCGCTTCTTGCGCTGACGGTCCTGCGCGGCGGCTTCCTCGCGCCGGCGCTGCTGATCCGCTTCCCGTTGTCGACGTTGTTCGGCGGCTTCCTCACGGGCGGCGCGACGTGTTGCCCCGGCTTCTTCCTGTCGTTGCTTGGCGGTCTTGGCGTGGTGGTCGGCCGGGTGAGGGTGTGAGGCATCCCATCCGATAGCGTTCCCGCATGACCGAGTCTCGGATAGTCGACCCCATCGCCGCCGCCATGCGACTGTTCCGACGGCTCCCCGAAGGGGCCGTGCATCACTATGTCGGCGATCTCGTCATTCCTGAGGGCGCGGGCGAATCGCTGTTCGCCGAGGTCCCGTTCGGCGAAGGCGAGGGGATCGTCTTCGATGAGCCGCTCTCCGGCCGATTCCCGCTCGTCCTCACCTTCACCCCGTCCGAGGACTGCCTGGACCGGCAGGGCATGCTGGTTGAGGCGGCGACCGTGCTTTTCCGCGAAGTTCCGCCGAACGGCGTTCGGGCTGTGGGCGGCACCGCCGGTCTGCTTCCCGGGGTCGGCATGATGTGGCTCGGCCGGTATGAGCCGTTGTTCGGGGGGTCGACGGATCCCCTGCTCATCGCGGCGATTCCGGAGCTGCGCCGCAGAGGCCTGGCGCGGGCCGACCAGGCCGGGTGGCAGCAGGCTGAGTTCGTGAAGCTCCTCGAGAGCGTTGAGGCATCCGACAGCAACGGCGCCTACGCGGAAGGCTGGCACGAACTCGTCCTGGACGAGGACAGCGGCGCCAACGCCTTCGGCTTCCTCACCGGCGAACGTAGCGCAGGCTGGGGGACGTTCGCGGACAGTGAGGGCCTGATGGTCGCGGCGGTGCTCGGTCTGGACGATTGATGACTCCCCTGGTCGGCCCCCCAGTCGGGCAGAGCGTCGATGATCCGGTGGCCGGCTACGTCGACCAGGACGCTGAGGGGTGCTGTCACGTTGACCGACGAGTGAGATGATCTTCGGGTTGGTCTGGCCGGGGAGTCGTCTGTCGTGGAGCGCGGGTCGCCGTCGTACAGGGGCCACCGGTACCCGGTGGAGATCATCTCCCTTGCGGTGTGCCGCACTTCCGCTCACCCGGCGCCGCCCAACGGTTCCCATCCGCGTTCAGCGGCATCTCACCCCACTTCCGACCCCGACGCCACCTGCTGGCCGCCGCTCAGCACCGCCTCGAGATGACCGTCCGCTTCACCGTCTGGGACCACGTCACCGCGACCATCGGCCCACCCACCGCGGCCTGACCCAGACGCCCGGACCGCACCCCACCGCACCCCACCGCACCCTGGCACACCCTCAGCCGGACACACGCGCATCAACGTGACAGCGCCGTGCCGACCGCTTCGGGCCGGCATTGGGGCGCCACCGTCGGCGCCGCTGCCCGGCTCCGGCCGGCCGCTCCCCCGGCGCGCGGCGGTCCGAAGGCAGTGCCCGGACGAGCGGGTTACGAGACGCCAGCCCGGATCGGGCCCCAGTGGCACGGCCGAAGTACCGAGCCAGACCTTCCGGGGTGACCGTGGCGCACGTCCGGGTGAACGGCCTCGACTTCTCGTGTCCTTGATCGTCGTGGGGAGTTGCGCCGGGTGTTGCCCTCTGTCCCCGGCTCGGGAGTTCTTTGTGAATCAGCCCCTCAACCAACAGCCTCTGCCCGCCGACGACCGCGCCAAGGTCTCCCGGCGCACCCTGGTCGGCTCGGTGGCCGGTGTCGCCGCGGTGACCGGCGTGACCGGTCTCGCCCACCGCGCGGTCGCTGCCCCGACCCCCGCACCCGCTGACGACACCACGCCAGGTGCTGGCAGCGGGGGTGGTGCCGACGAAGCGCAGGGCCGGGATCTGGCCCGGAAGATGCTGCTGGTCAGCGATGACGAGCAGGAGGACCTCAAGCTGTCCTACCTGCGGATCCTGATCGACGAGAAGCTGCCGCCGCGCGCACCGCGCAAGAAGGTACTGGTCGTGGGTGCGGGCGTGGCCGGTCTGACGGCCGCTCATCTGCTCAAGCAGGCCGGGCACGAGGTGGTGGTCATCGAGGCGAACGGCAGCCGGGTGGGCGGCCGGGTCAAGACCTTCCGCGGGATCTTCACCGACCCGGACCTGCACGCCGAGGCCGGCGCGATGCGGCTGCCCGACTTCCACCCCTTGGTGCTGGCGCTGGCCGACAAGCTCGGCCTGGGACGCCGGCTCTTCTACAACGCCGACGTGGCGCCGCGTGCCGTGCCCACGGGCGCCGTGCCGCCGGTGGTCTACCGCTCGTTCACCGGCGAGACCTGGAGCAATGGTGAGGACGGCGGCTCCTTCCGCGCGCCGACCGCCAACCTGCGCACCAAGATCGCCGTCAACGGCATCCAGACCACCCGCACCTCCTACGCGCAGTCTCCCCGCGCGGTCAACGCCACCTTCGGCACCACCCTCGGCACCACCACCACCGACGCCGTCACCAAGGCCTTCGCAGACGTCACCGTCCCCACCGGCCCGATCCGCGACCAGCTCTCCGCCTGGTCCCGCGTCTTCCAGCGCTACGACGGCTACTCCACCCACCGCTACCTGGTCGAGCAGGCCGGCTGGGACCTCGCCAAGGTCCAGGCCGTCGGCACCCTGGAGAACATGACCTCCCGGCTGCACTACTCCCTGATCCCCACCCTGATCGACCACGCCGTGATCAGCCCCACCAACCGCTACTGGGAGCTGGAGGGCGGCACCGACGTGCTGACCGAGGCACTGGCGGGCAAGCTTCGCAACGAGCTGCGCCTGGGGCGGCGGATGACCCGGCTGGTGCAGACCGACGCCGGGGTGCGGATCGAGACCACCGCCGAGAGCGGCACCGAGGAGTCCTGCGACGGCGCGCCGACCACGCCGCTGGAGACCTTCGAGGGCGACTACGCGATCGTCACCGTCCCGTTCAGCGCCCTGCGGTTCTGCTCGATCGAGCCGCTGATGTCGTACCAGAAGCGCCGGGCCGTCAACGAGTTGCACTACGACTCGGCGACCAAGGTCCTGCTGGAGTTCAAGACCCGCTTCTGGGAGGACGGGCCGAACGGCTTCACCGGCGGCGGCTGCGTCTCGGACAGCGCCAGCCGCTTCACCTACTTCCCCTCGCACTCCCCGGCTCACTCACCCGGCGGCGTCGTGCTGGCCTCCTACACCTGGTCCGACGACGCCATGCGCTGGGACTCACTCACCCCCGGCGAGCGCTACGCGTTCGCCC
Source organism: Kitasatospora sp. NBC_01266 (assembly GCF_036242395.1). NCBI lineage: Bacteria > Bacillati > Actinomycetota > Actinomycetes > Kitasatosporales > Streptomycetaceae > Kitasatospora > Kitasatospora sp. NBC_01266. The sequence continues at coordinate 29,946 of NZ_CP108458.1, forward strand.
TGGACGACATGGAGAAGCTCTTCGGACCCAAGGTCCGCACCGAGTTCACCGGCGCCGGCGCCACCCAGTCCTGGGCCCGAGCCCGCTACGCGCTCGGCGAGGCCGTCATCTTCACCCCCGGCCAACTGCACGAGCTGCACCCCGCCACCCGCACCGTCGAAGGCCGGGTCCACTTCGCCGGCGAGCACACCAGCCTCAAGCCCGCCTGGATCGAGGGCGCCCTGGAATCCGCGGTCCGCGCCTTCCTGGAAGTGCACCCCCGCTGACCAGGCACTGACACCGCCGGCAGAGACCGGCTGGATCCCCCGCAGGATCGGGCCGGCGACACGGAGGGTGGAGCCGAGCCAGTACGGGATGTACGCGGGCCTGAGGCGACGTCACCTACGTGTACAACCTGAGCGTCACCAAGCCTGAAAAGACGACGCTGGGCGAGATGCCAAACACCTGCCGAGCGCCCTGATATCGGCGGTCGAGCCGGACGTCTTCGAGGACGAGGTCACGCCCCGCCCGGGCGGGGCGTGACCGATGAGGTCCGCGTCGCCACCGCCGGCCTGACCGCCGCACGCTGCCCGCGTGCCGGGAGGCCGTCCGTCTCCGGTATGCCGGTGGGGAGGAGTGGTACACCTCCACTGGCAGCCCAGTTCTCATCCGGGGCGGTGGTCTGGAGGTCCTGCGCGACGAGGTCTTGGCCCGGATCTGTCACGGTGGCGGGGTCGAGGCATCGCGCTAAGCCGCTCGGGGCCGACCTGGTCGGCCCCGGTAGCGCGGGGATGCCAGAATCGCGGGGCGCAGGGTGCCGGTTCCGTACCGGCCATTCGCCTTGTCGAGGACCGGTTCGAGTCGGCGCCGGTCCTCGGTGGTGCGGTCGAGGGTGAGTTGGACGTAGCCGGCGGCGGCGTGGTTGAGGTGGCCGACGCATGCGATAACGGCGCGGATCCGGGCCCACTGCAGCCCGAGGGCACCGTGGAGGGCGTAGCGGGCGTCCTGCGACCGGGATGTGGAAAGTTGGTTCTTGAGGGTGGTGTGGGTGTGATCGGCGTAGGTGATCTGCAGCTGGACCTGGCGGGCCTGCTGGTGGGAGGTGCACAGCCGGGCGCCGAGGTCGACAGCGACGGCGGGGAGTTCCTGGCGGACCTCTTCGGGGTCAAGGATGTCGCGGTCGAAGCGGCGGGTGGCGGCGATGTTGGTGGGAGGTCCGCTGGGGGCGATGCGGCGCGGGTCACGCCCGTGAGCGCGGTCATGGAGTAGACGACCGGTGCTGGCGCCGGCGACGCGCTGCGCGGTGGCCAGGGGCAGGTCGGCGAGCTGTCCCACGGGTGTGACGCCGTAGCGTGCCGGGGCGCGGGTGCGCGCGGGGCCGACGCCGGGCAGCGCTTCGACGGGCCGAGCGCGCAGGAACGCTGTGCTGGCGTCCGGGTCGTTCGGGTCGAGGACGTGGGTATGGCCGGGCCGGCAGGTGTCGGCGGCCGTGGTGGCGAGCATCCGGGTGGGGCCGACGCCGATCGCGGTGTGCAGGCCGTAGCGGGCGAGCAGGCGGGTCTGCAGCAGGTCGGCGAGGTCGGCCGGGGTGCGCTGGAAGTACTTCAGCGCACCCGTGACATCCATCAGCGCGGAGTCGGGCGGCAGCGCCTGGACGACGGGCGGCACGTCGCCGAGCACGCTGAACAGCTCCCGGTAGGTCTCGAACGTCGGCCGGGAGAAGCGCAGGCGGAGGATCGCTCGGCTCATCCGGCGCTGCCCTGATTCACCAGACGCTTCAGCATGTCTCGGCCATGTGGGGCCCCGCAGCTGCGAGGGCCTGTTCGACCAGTACGCGCAGTTCCTCGTCACGGAGGATCATCGGGTATCCCCCGTCGGCGCACAGGCGGCGGTCCGTGTTCCGGACCGTCAGCAGCGCGCGATCGGAGAACACTTCGATCAGCCGGTCCATCTGCCGGACCGGGAGTTCCCGGTCGAATCCCGCCGAGGCGTGAACGGCCGCGACCCACAGCACCGCAGGCTGCACAGCAGCTTCGGCTACCGCAGTCCCGCCGAGTACGAGACCGTCCTCGCGGCCTGACCACCACACCGACGGTGTCCGTCACAGCGGAGCAAGCTCACCGTTTCCCCGGCTCCCCGTGGATGCGGCCCGGGGCAACTGGGCTCCTGAATCGTCGGCTGCACTCCCCCCGATGTGGACACACCTGGCAATGGATCTTGTAGATCCAGGAAGGTGAGGATCCGCGTGGCAAGGCCATCGAAGTACAGCCCGGAGTTCAGAGCCGACGCAGTCGCACGGTGGCAGGCGTCGGCGGGCAGGCGCAACTCAGTGGCTGGTCCCCCCAGATGATCGACGCGATCGCGCGGGAGTTTCCGGGCCGGCTTCGGTTTCAGCCGCCGGGGGCTCTGTTCGGGCCACTTATGCAGAATCGTGGTTCCTGGACCGCCCGCTGGGACGATTCTGTTGGTGCTGCCCCGAGTGGCAGCACGGCCAGGGGAGACGACACGCCCGGCCGAGATGCCGCTTGAAGAGTTCGCGCAGGCGGAGGGGGCAGCAGTGCGGCGCTGAGCTCATGAGCTCCTGCTGAGGCGCCGGCGTGAGCCGGCGTCGAAGCCCTTGGGGCACCTGCGCCGGCTCCGACGAGCCGCGACGACTGACGAACGAGCCATACCAACGGTCACCGGCGACGTACGCCTGCCCCTGAACCCACCGGCTGCCCGCTTGAACCGCTGCCACCGCACTGACCCAGCACCTGCCAGCACCGAGCCTCAACCGCGCGTCTTCTGCCGCATCGTGTGAAGCGCCGGAGTAGGGAGTCCTGACCGTGCCGTCCTTGCTGAACTACACCATCCTCACCGATCCGACCTCGCTCTTGGCGTCGCAGCCCGGGGCACCGTCCGTGGGAACGGTGTACGTGATCGTCTCCAACACCCACCAGTCCGAGGTGCGGTGGGATTTCATCGATGTGGAGATACCGATCGGCAGCGGACCCGACGACCTGACGGGTAACCCCACGGCGATCAGCGCGAGCATCGAGAAGGACTACACGGTCAACCGGGAGCCGGAGCCGGCCTTCGACTGGGACAGCACGCTCGGCCGCTTCCGGGTGCATGACCCCTCCGGGGGGAGGCTGACCCTGCCTGACGAGGAGTCGCTGGTCCTGAAACTGGAGAACATACCGGTTTCCGACATGGCGGGGCTGGTCCGCCTGAAGATCCACGAGCGCTCCGGCGGCGGCGACAGCAACCTCCCCATTCGGCGGGCGAACTTCGTCACCACTCTCGGGCTGGTGAAGCAGGCTCCGAAGATCCCACGCAACTTCCGCCCGGAGAAGAACTCCCTGGTGGACGTGGATGCGAGCCAGAACGTCGTACTGACGTGGGAGGGGCCGGACAACCTCGACTACTGGATCCGCGATCCGCAGGGGAACGAGGTGCTCGTCCAGTCGGCGGCCCAGGGGCCGCAGGTGACCCAGCAGCCCTACACCTGGTCACCCCCCTCCGCACCGAGGCGCGGCACCACCTACACCCTCATCGCCGGGACGACCACCGCCGCGCAGCAGCAGCAGGGGTACTTCCTCACCACCACGGTCCACGCACTCGTCCCCGAGTTCGACGGCGGGACGCGTACTCCGTGGGTCGAGCAGGCGCCGAGCAGGAGCCGTGTCACCTTCTCCGCGGCCGGGGTGGAGATCCACAACGGGACCGGCGCCCTGGGAACCGTCCTGGCCGACAGGGTCGACGCGGAACGCGTGAACGCCAGGACGGTGCACGGCAACAACGCCGGCGACGGATGGATCGACTTCCCGTCATCAGGAGTGGAGATCCATCAGGGCGGCTCGAAGCAGCTGGGCACCCTCTCAGCAGAGAAGGCCGAGGTGGACCGCGTGGACACCAAATCGGTGCACGGCCGCAACCCCAGCGACGGATGGATCGACTTCCCGCAGGGCGGAGTGCACGTGCACAAGGAGGGCAAGCAGGACCGGGGGACCGTCTGGGCCGACCGGGCTGACGTGAACGGTGTGAAGACCGCATGGGTGCAGGGGCCGAGCGACAGCGACGGGTGGATCGAGTTCCCGCAGTCCGGGCTGAACGTGTTCCACGGCCAGGGAAGGGCCTGGGGAACCGTCTGGGCCGACAGGGCCGACCTGAACGGCGTGACCACGCATTGGGCAGAGGGACCGGACGGGAAGAAGAGCCGCATCGCCTTCACCGAAACGGGCGTGAAGATCACCGACCCCGAGAAGAAGCGGGGCACAGTGGTCGCCGGCGAGACCAACGTTCGCAGCGTGGTCACCCCCTGGGTGTCGGGGCCCCAGGCTGGAGCGGGATGGATCTCCTTCCCGAACGAGGGGGTGGACGTGCACCGGGATGGAGAGGTTTCCTTCGGCAGGATTCGATATGCCTCGTACAAGGAATCGCAAACGGTGAATGACCGCCCCGTGCACCGCAGGCTGCCCCCTTACGAGTGGCCGCCGCGATCCGGGAACTAGGTGTTCCGACCCTCGAGGTTGGGGACGCGGCTGGCGAGCACTCGCCTGCGAGTGCTCGCCAGCGCGGACCCCGCCGTGCTCGTCGGGCAGCCACAGCTCCACCGACCTGACCCCGGCCGGTCACCTCCACCAGCGCCTGACGCTCCGCCAGCAACCCGTGCCCCAACCCGAGGCCTTCTTTCCACAGTTGCTGGGTTTCTCGGCAGACTCACGCGAGACTCCCCGACAGAAGGCCTCAGCGACCTTGTTTTCTGCCCCGAAGTCAGAGCCACTGTGAACGCCCCCGTTCTCGCCTGATCTCGGCAAGGAGGCTGCTTACCGTGGCAAGGCCGGCTTGCTTATCGGCGGGAAGCCGCACGAGTAGGGCAGCGGACTCCTCGGCTGCCTGAAGGGCCTCGGCCGGGTGCAGCCGGCGCAGGTTTTTGGCAACGAGGTACAGCGCCGCAGCCAGAGCCCCCAGACGGCCGGGGTCGCGTGATCGGTGAGCAGCCGGTCCGCTCCTGCGCCGAGTCCGGCCGCCTCCAGCACCCCCTTGGCATCCCGGTACGGAAGCGCGCCGGTCAGCGCCGCGACGAAGGCGACGCGGGCCAGCTCCATCGGGGTGCTGGTGACCGCCCCGGCCTCGTTGAGCGTCTGCCAGTGGCGTCGTTCCCGATCCAGCAGGTAGGCGCTCAGGCCGGGCAAGTCCGGCGAAGTCGCCGTTGTGGCGGAGCGGAAGTGGTGGTCCACTGCGGCGAGCGCGGCCATGTGGACCGCCAACGTCACCCCGAAGTCCGGCCCGCGCAGTTCGACGGATGGCTCGACAGCGTGTGCGGACGCGCCGTAGAGAGCGGAGAAGGCGTCTCGCGAGGCGAGGAACATGCGGCGGCGCTCACTGTCTTCGCCCCGCCGACCGCCGCCGGCCTCGGCCAGCGGCGGCAGGGCCCGCGTCGAGGCGTCGGCCTGGGGACCGGTGATGGCGGCGCGAACGGCCGGCCAGGTGTCCCGGCTGCCAGCGCAGCTTCCGGATCACTCATCCAGACCTCCTCGACATCCAGGCCGAGCCGTCGGCATCTCAGATGACAACACTCTCCTCCACCCAAGGAGCTGAGGCACCGTCAATTCACCTTCCCTGGAAGAAGAAGATGCCGGATGTCCCAGCCCGGTTCCCGGCAGCACTCCGGCGCCACACTCCAGTTGTGCCTGTGCCTGTGCCTCATGAGACATGTGGAATGTGGAGAAGAGGCCGACCCAACGAGACCAACCGACAGACAGACGCAGTCCCGACCCCGGCCACACGCGGGGAGTCAGCAGCGCGGCCCTCCCCCGGCGCAGCACCGCGCCCAACCGCCGCGCCGCACGCGGGGAAAGAGGCGTGTCCGGTTGGGCGACCAGGACGTCCACCGCGCCACCCGGACGTCTTGGCCGCCCAGCGCCGCGAGCGCGCCCGTATCCGCAGCGAGGAAGGCATCCGCCGGGGCGGGCTGCCCCTGTCGACTGCGGCGTGACTTGGCGGACAGGTCGACGAGGGAACGACCCGACCGACGTTCCCTTCAGGAACTGCCCGGTGCTGTCAGGGCTGGAACAGCTTCCACTGCCCCTCGGAGACGACCTGGGCGGCGCCGTCGACCACCTTGATGGCGGTCTCGTCGTCGATCGCATACGTCGGCGCGGGAATCCGTGCCGCCCACCTCTCCGCGTTGGCCAAGGAGGCGTCGGGGTGATCCGGGTGCTCCAGGTGCGGGATCACCGCGAAGTCGACGAGTCCTGCTCCCTGTCCCGTGACCAGGATTCTGTCGACGTCACCCTGAGGCGTGGCGAAGACGATGTCTTCCGACCTCAACGGTCCATCGTTCCCGCGGGGCGGTTCGCGGTAGGTCTCGACAAAGGTGGAGGCAACAGCCATGCTCCCGGCGCTCACCCCCACGTAGACCGCCTCGGAGCGCAGCGTCGGCAGCAGGCCGGTCAAACCGGAGCGCCGCATCCAGTTGGCGAGAAACAAGGGGTCGCCGCCCCATACCAGCAGTGCGTCGGCGGCCTGGACCGTTGGCACCCAAGCAGCCTCCTCGATGCTCGGCAGCGCCGTCAGCTCCAGGACCCCCAACGATTTCCAACCCAAGCCACACAACGGCGACGGACCCTCACCGGAGATCGCCCGCCACGCCATGCCGGGCCCGCCAGGGAAGGGGTAGATGGCGGTGGGGATGAACAGGGCGTTGGACTCGGCGATCGGTTTGCCCAGCAGATCGACCAGCGCGTCGTGGATGCTGCTGTTCTTGATCCCGGACGACGTGAGCAGTGCCCTCATGTGCCTACCTCCCTGAGTTTGCCTACTGCGGAGAACTCGCTGCGCCCCGAACATCGGTCCGATCACGACAACGAGACACTCCAGCACCATAAAACGCGGGTACGACACAACCCGGCCAACGTAACCAGTCAGAGCACCAGCAGAGCCTCATGGTGCTGATGATCTTGCCTGTGACCAGTAAGCCGCTGACCGCGGTGTCGCCGGTGGCCAGGCCGACCAGAGTGGTGCTGCCGACCGCGTAACTCGCGCCCGGGCCGCCGATCTTCGTCCACGCGGCCGGGCCGGTGCCGCTGCCGCTGTCTCGTTGATGCAGCCGTCGTTCGGGTTGGTCGCGAAGAGGCCGAGTCCGCCGGCGTAGATCGCGGTGGCCGCGCCGCCGATGGTCGTCCAGCCCGTGCCGTCCCACTTGGCCCGTGTCCGCGGTGGTGTCCCCCAGCGAACGCCGTAGCGCCGCCTGGGCCGGTTCACCCTGGCGCGACTGAGCTTCTCGGTCGGCGAGTTGAGGATCCGAGTGCGGCCACGATACCTCGGGCATGGTGGATCCACCTGGTCACGCCAGTGAGGCGTGGGCTGTCGGCGGCGCCTCCTGGACTGCGGCGCGCGAACGCAAGCGAAGGAGCAGAGATGGATCGACTCACCGGCCGCGACGTCCTCGCCCTGCGGAGGGCCGTGCGTGACGCGGCCACTCCCTGGGCTGAACTGACGGCGGCGGTGCGGGCCCTGGGCCGGGTCGGCGAGGCGGAGCAGGAGCACGCGACGCAGGCCTTGCTCGGCCGCGACTTTCCCATGTCGCTGGCGGAGCAGACTGCCGAGGCGATAGCGGATTACGCCGCGCCGCACCGCGAGGCACTGGCCGAGCGGCTGCGCGGGTCTGCTACGGCCACGGGGGCCTTCGACGAGGACCGGATCTGGGCCGCCGAGGCGCTGGCCGCGCTCGGGCCCGAGCACCGGGGCGAGGCGGTGGCGGCGCTGCGCGGCGCGATCGCCGACCCGCAGTCCGGCCGGTCGGCCCCTGCTCGCGCCGTCCAGCTGCGCTGGACCGCCGCGGTCGCCCTGGCCCAGATGGATTCGGCGCTGCGTGACGAGGCCGCGGACGTGGTGCGCCGCGAGGACCTGATGAACGACGGCTGGGAGAACGAGGTGGCCCGCGCCGAGCACCTGCACGACATCGGCGGGGCGTGCTCCGAGGAGGCTACCCGGCTGCTGCTGGCCCTGCGCGAGGAAGTGGACGACGAGTTCGCCGTCGACGTGGACGAGGCGCTCAACCGGATCAGCGGGGTATCGCCTAGCGAGCCGGCTGGGACCGGCACGGCCGATGCGCTGTCCGCAGCGGAGTCCGCCGCCCAGCTGCGCGCCAGACTCGCGGCAGGTCAGGGGGAGCGCGGAACCGTCTTCGTGGCCTTCTCGGACGCCGCTGTCAGCAGCATGTGGGCGGTCCTGCGGCCCGTCGAGTTCGGCTCCGTCAACGCAACCTGCCGGGAGCTGAGTCGGACGCCTCGGGTGGACCAGGACAGCCCCGACCGGGGCGCCTCGGCCGAGGACCACGTTGTCGAGCTCAACCCGGAGCAGCGCTACCACCGGCCGGTCACCATGCGCTACCGCTACCACCCGGAGCTGAACGCGATCCTGGTGCTCACCGTGCTGATCGGTACCTGAGCTCCGACAGCCGGTGAGCATCACTACTACCGCGACCTCAAACCACTGCTCGACCAACTCGCCGCCGTCGACCCCTGGTGATGGGCGCTGCGGTTTTGTTGTTGTGCCGGATTGCGGCGGCCACGGCCAGGCAGATCAGCTCCGAATCCGTCAGCAGCGGGGGCCGACCGCGCCACCGAGGCCGCTTCAGCTGGTCGTCGACCTTCACCTACAGTGCGCTGATGAGGGTCTCCAGGCCTGTCGCCACAGACGGATCACGGCGGCCCTCGCCACGTCTACGGCGTCCGCTTTGGAATCTTCTCGTCTCGTACAAGCATGCGCGTGTAGTCTCCCGGTTCATGGCGATGATCTTCGATGATTTCCTGGCGGCGGCGGACTCGGCGGTGGCGCTGTTGGCGTCGGACGAGGTGGCGGCCGGGTGGGGCAGGGCGAGCGCGTGCGAGGGCTTCACGGTCGGGGGGCTGGCGGCGCACCTGGGGTGGCAGGTGCAGTCGGCGCGGTGGGCGCTGGAGTGCCCGCGCCCGGCGGCGGACGCGCCGGTGACCGGTCTGCTGGGGCATTACGCGGCCGTGCCGTGGCTCGGCGCCGGGGTGGACGCGCCGGTGAACGTCGGGATCAGGGACAGCGGGGAGCAGCGGTCGCAGGCCGGTCCTGCGGAGGTGGCGCGGGTGACGCGCGAGGCGCGGGACGAGGTCGTCGGGCTGTTGGCCGCGGCGGCGCCCGGCGAGGCGGTGGCGATGCCGTGGATCGAGGGGCGGGCCATGACCGCAGAGGACCTTCTGGCCACCCGGCTGATGGAGTTGCTGGTGCACGGCGACGACCTGGCTGTGAGCGTCGGGGTGGCGACAGCGGCGGTGACGGACTCGGCGTATGAGCGGGTCAACGACCTGCTCGTACGGCTCGCGGCTCGTCGGCACGGCCCAGTGGCGCTGCTGCGGGCGCTGGCCCGGGCGGAGCGGGCACCGGAGACGGTCTCCGCGTTCTGACCCCGGGGCTCTGGCCGCAGCGGCCAGTTGGACCTGTGCAAGAAGCCACGTGGACAGGGAAATCGCAACTTCGACATGGCTCGCAGAGGCAGCTACCTTTGCCTGGCCTTCGGTGGTCGCCCACGGTCGCACGGGAGTTCCTTCAGGCTGGGCCATCCGCGACGGGATGAGCCGGTCACGCCCCACGAACCCTCGCCCCCATGCGTAAGCCACCGAACCGGGTCCACGCCAGGCAGCCCCAACCAGGGAGAGACGCATGCCCCAGCTTGCTCTGTACACATTCGGCGTCCTGAAGTCACCTCTCGCCGATCCCGCACCTCTCACGCGCGAGTTCTACGACACTGGTGAGGCCGTCTACCGGAAGATCAGTCAGCACCCCGGATACCTCGCGCGTGCTGAAGCGGCAGACGGTGACCGGGGCATGCTCTTCGGGGCGGACTGGGGTGCATGGGGAGAGTTCGCCGTACCGACCTGGTACGGCAAGGGCCATACGGTGGAAACCACCGCCCTGGCCGCGACACTCTCACTCTGGACCGACCTGCACCCCGCCTTCGACGCCGTCTACACCGGTCTGCACCGTGAGGCGCTGAACAGGCGTTACGACTGGTTCGAGAGGACAGGGCACCCGAACTACGTGTGCTGGTGGGTCTCCGACGGCGTGATACCCACCTGGCGGGACGGGGTTTCCAGGCTGGAGCACCTCCACGACCACGGCTCCGTGCCGCACGCCTTCACCTTCCACCACTCGTTCGCTCCGGACGGAACTCCGACCAGGATCAAAGACACCGGGCCGAAGAGCGACCAGGTTCGCTGACTTCGTGACAAGGAATCCTGAACGACTGGACTCGCTGTCAAACGCCTCGGTTGAATGACGGCGAACAACTGCTGTCCGTTCTCGCGTACGGAGCCAGCCGCTCGTGGTGTCACGGCCGAAGCGTCAACCGAACGTGAGCCGCATTCGCGCTGCTGCACTGGTTCCGCCGCCTTCGTATCCGCTGGGAGATCCGCGACGGCATCCACGAAGCCCTTCTCACCCTGGGCTGCGCCATCATCTGCTGGCGACGTCTCCGCAACGAGTCACTCTGTCAGGAGTCCTGAGGGCTCCTGACCATGTACGGCCGCAAGGACCGCGACCTCCCAGCCGAAAGCCACCACCAGCCGCCCGTCCTGCGTCACGGCCAGCGCGCCCGTTACCGTTTTCGTGGCCCCGCAACGGGGCTCCCGGCCTCCGGGCCCGGCATGACTTGTCGCCCCAGTCGATCATGATCGAAAAGGTGCTGTCACCGGGCACCGGAGGCATCGGCAGACCGCTGATTAGGGGCACGAGCGCCGAGCCCGGCCAGGGTGAGGCAGGCTCTTCGTAACGTGGATGCCGGCACGCTGATGCCGCAGGTGGGGCCGGGGAGGGCGCGACATGGAGAGTGCACGTGATCGACACGGGTGACATCGACGTCTACCTAGGCCTGGACGTCGGCAAGGGCGAACACCATGCCACAGCCCTGACCCCGGCGGGCAAGCGGGTCTTCGACAAGCGGCTGCCCAACACCGAGCCGAGGCTGCGCGAGGTGTTCGGCAGGCTCCAGGCCAAGCACGGCACCGTGCTGGTGGTGGTCGACCAGCCCGCCTCGATCGGCGCGTTGCCGCTGGCGGTGGCCCGCGACACGGGCTGCCGTGTGGCCTACCTGCCCGGCCTGACGATGCGACGGATCGCCGACCTCTACCCGGGCGAGGCCAAGACCGACGCACGCGACGCGGCGATCATCGCGGACGCCGCACGGACGATGCCGCACACCCTGCGCGACCTGGCGCCGTCCGACGAGACCGTCGCCGAACTGGAGATGATCGTCGGCTTCGACGACGACCTGGCCGCCGAGTCGACCAGGATCAAGAACCGACTGCGCGGCCTGCTCACCCAGATCCACCCCTCACTGGAGCGGATCCTGGGCCCAAGACTGGACCACCCCGCCGTCCTGACACTGCTCGAACGCCACGGCTCACCGGCCCAGTTGGTGAAGGCCGGGCGACGCCGGCTGGTGACCCTGCTGCGGCCCAAGGCCCCACGGCTGGCCGAGCGCCTGGTCGCGGACATCTTCGGCGCCCTCGACGAGCAGAGCGTCGTCGTGCCCGGCACCGAGGCCGCCTCGCTGATCGTCCCCAGCCTCGCCGGCTCGCTGAGCTCCGTGCTCGACCAGCGCAGACTCCTCGCCGCCCGCATCGAGGAACTGCTGGAGGCCCACCCTCTTTCCCAGGTCCTGACCTCCATGCCCGGCATCGGGGTCAGGACCGGAGCCCGCATCCTCATCGACGTCGGCGACGCCAGCAGCTTCCCCACCGCCGGCCACCTGGCCGCCTACGCCGGCCTCGCACCGGTGACCAGGAGCTCCGGCTCCTCCGTACGCGGCGAGCATCCCTCCCGTCGTGGCAACAAACAGCTCAAACGCGCCTTCTACCTCGCCGCGTTCGCATCCCTGTCCCAACCCGAATCACGTGCCTACTACGACAAGAAGCGACGGCAGGGCAAACACCACGTCGCCGCCCTCGTCTGCCTCGCCCGACGACGCATCGACGTACTCTTCGCCATGCTCCGGGACGGCACCTTCTACGAGCCCCCGGCCGCCATCGCCGCTTGACGAAAACCATAGGGGCACCTTTTCGGGGAACACCAATTCCGCACCGACTGCAGCAGTGCGCTGCGGCGCCCCCCGCCTTGGCCGACACGACGTCGCGCAACGCGCGTGTGGGTCGGTGCGGCGGTTGACCGCCGCACCGACCCACAGGCGTGCCGCTCAGGTGTTGCTGTCCCAGCGCGGCGCGCCGTTGCACGGCGTTGTGTTCGGCAGTGGTGCGTAGATCACGAGGTTGCCGTCGGTCTGGAAACACAGGTAGTAGTACGAGCCGGTGTTGCCGCCCGTTCCGGAGTTCCACAGCGGCTGGTTGTTCTTCTGCACGACGAGGTTGCCGTCGTTCTGCATGATCGCTCCGGCGCCGGGATTGCCCTCGGTCTGCGTGTTCCACAGCGGGTGGCCGTTCACGTCGTAGATCACCAGGTTGCCGTCGTTCTGCATGGTGAGCTGGTACTCGCCCACGCACCAGCGAACGCCGGGGGCGAGGTTGCTGCCGGGAGCCCAGGCCTTGTCGGCCGTCAGGCCGACCTGGCAGGGGATCCAGGCGTCGTTGGGGGCCACGGTCGCGGCGGACGCTGGGGTGGAGCCGAACGCCGCAGCGGCGGCGAAGGCGACGGCGGCAAGCCGAAGGGCTGCCAGACGGGATCGCATGCGTCTGGCGAGTTCGGCGGTCTCGGGGCCCCGTGCCGGCCATGCCGTCGGACTCCCGCGCGGTCAAGCCGGTCCACACCGCGACGACGGACCCAGCACACCGCCACCGGCAACACCCCGCCGACCACGCCCCGGGGCGGAGCATCCGCCCGCGGCACCGCCGCCTCGAACCGGAGAACAGCCCGGGCTTGGGCAATGTCCTTCGCCAGTACCACGGGCCGGCCCCGCGCCACTGGAGCGCTTCCGCCGCCGTTTCCAGAACCCCCGTCACCCACGGGTCGGGCCCGCTGCCGCCCCGACAGCGGGCCCGACCGGGGCAAAGCGGTCACTCGACGATGACCGCCATGTCGCCGTAGGTGGCGTACCCGGCGTCGAAGGCCGCCTCGCTGATCTGCAGCTGCCCGCGGGCCGGGTCGTTGACCAGATACTGTCCGTTGCTGGCCGCGGTCACGACGACGGCGTGCTCGGACGGGCCGGCGTAGGGCACCACCTGGCCGTCGTACGCGGTGTACGAGCCCGCCGCGACGTCACGCCAGTTGTAGTCGACCCAGACGATCGCCGGGTGTCCCGCGGCAACCGCGCTGCGCAGCTGGGCCGGGGAGATCCCCTGTCCGGCCGCCGCCACGGACAGGCCGTAGGACTGCGCGGCCTGGGCGATCGGCGGATAGTACACGCCGAAGCCGGTACCGGCTGCCTCCGAGCCGTTGGGGTCTCCCACGAAGGCCCGGAACGGGTCCCCGGACAGCGGCCCGGAGACCCCCGCCTGGGGATGCGCCAGGTCGACGCCGATGCGCCCGAGCACGTCCTGGTCCGACACCTGCACCCCCCGTCCGGCCAGCACCATGCGCAGGGAGGCCGCCTCGCAGTCGTTGCCCAGTTGCTGCTGGTAGGCCGGGACAGCGGCGGTGGCGGCGCTCGCGAGGGGCGTGCCGGCCAGCATGACAGCGCTGGTCAGGACGGCGGTGACGGCCGCTGCCAGCCTGCCGTGCCGCTTCGTCGCCGGCCGGTCCGGCATGGGGCGCCTCCCGGCGCGCGGTGCGGTCGCGGGTGACGAGGCCGCGGGTGGAACCGGCCGTCGCGGACTCGGGTGCGGGCGCCGCCCGCCGTTCAGAACGTCCTCGTGGCTCTCCATGGCTCATCTCCTTCCCAGGGCTCCTCATCGTCTGAGGGCCGGACATCCGCCGCCGGCTGCCGCCGACCTGGGCGCAGGCTGGCTCTCTACGGACGTCCCCTCCATCGAACCTCGGCTTCGCCCGCTTCGCCTCGCGGTGACCCCAGCGCTGGCGGAGCCGGCCACTGTGGTGTAGACGGCGGGAGTTGCCCGGACAGCCGGCAACCGCGACCTGCGCGTGGCCTGGAGCCCGGAGGGGAGCCGGGAAGCGCCGTGCTGTGGAAGGAGCCGCAGGGCGGCGCTGCCACGGTGCTCGCCCACATCGCGGATGTCCGGGCCGACGGTGACGGTGACGGTGGACCAACTGGCCGGCACGAACACTTCATCACAGCAGAAGGGATCTTCCGCATCGACGGGCGTGCGGTGGATTCTGCTGGCCGTCCGTCACATCCCCACGCCCAGCGTCAACGCTGGCTGACCATGCCCGCACAGATGATCAGGATCCGCTGCTCGCGAGGTACGCGCGCCAGTCGCCGTGGTGGGTGATGTCCGTTCCCGTGGACGCCGTGTACGGGTCGCATTGGAAGCCCAGCACCCAGCTGCCCTCGGCGAGTTCGATCCGCCCCAGGGACATGGGAGCGGGCAGGGCGGCCAGGAAGCGGCCGAGGGCGGCGGGTGAGAGGGTCCAGCGTTCTCCGGTGATCGGGCCTCCCGCGCCCGGGCCGACCCGCACGAGGCCGGGCTTCGCCGGGTCGGTGGTCAGCGCGGTGAGGCGGTAGGCAGCGGTCGTGGTGACCTCGCCCGCGTAGCGGGCGCCGGTGTCGGTGAGCTGGTGGCTGAGGGGCTGGCCGCGCAGGTGGGCACCGAAGACGGCGAGGTCGACTCCGGTGTCGGGCAGGGGGGCTGGGGCCTGTTCGCCGGTGAGGCGGGCGGCGATGTCGAGGGCGGGCTGGTCCTCGAAGGCGCGGGTGATGACGCTGACGCCGAAGGGGCTGCCGTCGGCCCCGCCGGCCGGGACGGCGACGGCGGCGAGGTCGAGGAGGTTGACGAAGTTGGTGTAGGTGCCCAGGCGGGAGTTGATGGTGACGGGGTCGGCCTGGACGGCGGCGATGTCGGGATGCTCGGTGGTGGTCGGCAGGAGCAGCGCGTCGTAGCCGGACAGGAGGCGGTGGGCGAGCGCCTTGTACACGTCGAGGCGTTCCTGGTCGGCGGCCAGGGCGTGGGCGGGCAGTTCGGCGGCGGCGAGGATGATCCCGGCCACCGTGGGGTCGGCGGCCGACGGGTCACGGGCGATGAACTCGCCCACCCCGGCGTAGCGTTCGGCGACGAGTGCGCCGTCGTAGAGGAGTCGTGCCGCCTGCAGCAGGGGTGAGACGTCGATGACGGTGGCCTCGGCGCCGGCGGCCTCCAGGCGCTTGACGGCCGTGCGGAACGCGGCCCGTGCCTGCGACGAGAGCGGTGTGAGGTCCTCGTCCCTGGGGATCGCGACGCGCGGGTGCTCCGGGGCTGACAGGCGTACGTCGTCCGGCCAGGTGCGGCTCAGCGGGTCGCTCTCGGCGGGGCCGATCACGACGGCCAGGGCCCGCTGGGCCTCGGTGAGGGTGCGGGCGAAGACGGTGACGGCGTCGTAGGAGCGGGCGGCGGGGATGACTCCGGTGGTGGGGACCAGGCCGAGCGTGGGCTTGATGCCGACGATGCCGTTGAGGGCGGCGGGGACGCGGCCGGAGCCGGCGGTGTCGGTGCCGAGGGCGATGTCGGCGATGCCCAGTGCGACGGCGACCGCCGATCCGGAGCTGGAGCCGCCGGAGATCTACCGGGCGCAGTACGCCGCCTCCTTCGCCACCCAGTCCCAGTCCTACAACCCCACCGCCTGGGCGCAGTTGGCCAAGGATCTCGGTGCCGCCCAGGTGGTGCTGACCACCCGTCACCACGAGGGCTTCGCCCTGTGGCCCAGCGGCCACCCCAACGCCCGGACCTCCGGCGACGCCCCGTTCCCCGCCGGCGCGGACTTCGCCAAGGGCCACGTGAACGCCGTGCGTGCGGCGGGCCTGCGGGTCGGGCTCTACTACTCGCCCATCGACTGGCGCTACCCCGGCTACTACGACGTCACCGGCGCCAAGCCGCCGAGCCCCGCGCTCACCTCCGACTGCGTGCTGCCGAACAGCCTGTACCCGTGGAACTACGAGGGCACCGACCCGGCCGGCTTCGACTACCACGAGGACGCCCGGACCATGAAGAACGAGGTGTACCAGTCCGTGAAGGAACTGGTCACCGACTACGGCGCGGTCGACGACTTCTGGTGGGACGGCGGCTGGCTGGCGCAGCAGGGCACCGATGCGGCGGGGTCCTTCTTCTGGGAGCCCGGCCAGTACCGGGACCCCGGCAACGGCTGGCTGGTCGACGCCGCGTACGGCGAGGACGAGTCGAGCACCGGCAAGCCGCTGGGGCTCACCGGCCTGGTGCGCCGGCACCAGCCGAACGCCGTGGCCAACTCGCGTTCGGGATGGGTGGGCGACTACGACATCGAGGAGGGGGGCTACGTCTCGACCGGGCCGATCCGGTTCGGCGGCCTGGTCCAGAAGGCCTTCAGCATCTCCGGCACCACCTGGGGTTACGACGGAGACGTCGCCATGTCCTTCTCCCAGGCCATGGCCGTCTTCGTCAACGCCTTCGTCCGCGACATGTGCGTGATCGTCAACGTCGGCCCGGGCGCGACCGGTACGGTTCCCGGCAAGCAGGCGGCGGTGCTGCGACAGGTCGGCGGATTCATGAGCGTCAACAGCGAGGCGCTCTACAGCACCCGCGGCGGCCCGTGGAACCCGGTGGAGGGCCAGTACGGCTTCACCTTCACCAACCAGACCGTCTACGCGCACCTGCTGGCCGGCTACAGAGGCGGCGGCAGCAGCTTCACCACCCCGTCGCTGGGCGACGCGAAGGTCACCTCGGTGTACGACGTGGTCTCCAAGAACCCGCTCTCCTTCACCACGAGCGGCGGGAACAGCGTCACCGTCACCGGCATCGACCGCACCCGCCACCCCGACGACACGATCGTGGCGATCGTGCTCGACCGCCCGGTGGTCCCGACGGACATCGCCCGCGGCGCCACGGCCACGGCCGACAGCGTGGAGACCGCACACGGGAACCTGGCGGCCAACGCGGTGGACGGGGACACCTCCACCCGCTGGTGCGCGGCCGACGGCAGCACCGGCCACTGGCTCCAGGTCGACCTCGGCTCGGTGCGCCCCGTCGCGGGAGCCCGGATCGCCTGGGAACAGCCCGACAACGCCTACCGGTTCCGGATCGACGGTTCCTCCGACGGGTCCACCTGGTCGACCCTGGCCGACCGGACCGGGAACAGCACCGCGGCGCAGGTGCAGGCCCCGACCTTCACCGCCCAGGCCCGCTACCTCCGGGTGACCGTCACCGGTGGTCTGAGCAGCAGCGTCTGGGCCTCGATCCGCTCGTTCGAGGTCTACGACCGCCCGTTCCTGGACCCGTCCCTCTCCGGCGGCGACCTCGCGCTCGGCCGGCCCGCCGGCTCCTCCTCCAACGAGAACAGCTCGCTGGTGGCGGCCAACGCGTTCGACGGCAACCCGACCACCCGCTGGTCCGGCCAGTTCTCCGACCCGCAGTGGCTCCAGGTCGACCTCGGCTCCACCCAGACGGTCGGACGGGTGGTCCTCAACTGGGAGTACTCCCACGCGACGGCCTACCAACTCCAGGTCTCCGACGACGCGAGCAACTGGACCACCGTCTACTCCACCACCAGCGGCAACGGCGGTGTGGAGAACATCAGCGGCCTGTCCGGCTCCGGACGGTACGTGCGGATGTACGGCACCGCGCGCGCCACCCAGTGGAGCTACTCGCGCTACTCCATGGAGGTGTTCAGCAGCTGACCCGGACGGGTCGGAACGGGTCCGCCGGATCGCCATCCGGCGGACCCGTTCGCAGCGCCGGACCCCGGCAACAGAACCGACGAGTGAGAGCAGAACTCCTCTTGAACCACCCCCCGACCACGACGACCGGTGGCTCGCTGATCATCGGCAGTGCCGCCCCCGCCCGCGCCCTCGGAGCCGGCCTGTCCACCGTCCGCTACGACGGCAACGGTGCCACGAGTCTCGTCAGCACCCTGCCGGTCGACCACCCGTCCTACGCAGCCGTCGACCCGAGGCGTGCGGTGCTCCACGCCGTCCTGGAGCAGGAGGCCGGACGGGTCCTGTCCGTGCGGATCGACTCCGGCACCGGGTTCCAGGGCCGGCCGGCCACGGCCGTCAGCGGCGGCTCGGGCCCGTGCCACCTCTCGGTCCACCCCAGCGGTTCGCACGTCTTCGCGGCCCACTACGGCGACGGTGTCCTCTCAGTCATCCCCACCGACGCCGACGGCCTGGTCTCCCCCACCGGGCCGGTGCACACCGTCCGCCATCCCGGCCGGGAGGACAGTGCCGAGTTGCGCGACGTCCCCCACGCGCACATGGCCGCCCCCTCCGCGGACGGCCGTTTCCTGCTCTGCACCGACCTCGGGACGGACCGGGTCTACTTCTACGCCTTCGATCCGGCCGCCGGCCGGCCCAGCGAACACCAGGTGGTCCAACTGCCGCCCGGCAGTGGCCCCCGGCACCTCGTGTTCCATCCGTCGGGCCGGCACGTCCACGTCCTCAACGAGCTCTCCTCCACCCTCACCGTCTGCACCTGGGAGGCGATCCGCGGCCGCCTCGAACCCACCGCCGAGTTCACGACTCGACAGGACCCGAGCGCGCCGAACGCCAACTCGGCGGCGGCCGTCCGGCTGTCCTCGGACGGCCGCTTCCTCTACACGACCAACCGCGGTGACAATACGATCGCCGTGCACGCCGTCCGCGATGACGGCGCGTCCGTCGAGTTGCTCACCACCGTCGCCTGCGGCGGAACCTGGCCCCGCGACATCGCCCTCACCCCGGACGAGCGCCTGCTGTTCTGCGCCAACCAGGGCTCCGACACGCTCACCGCCTTCCACCGCGACCCGTCATCCGGGAACCTGACACCCACCGGGGAACACCTGGCGGTCACCGAGCCCGCGCCCGTCCTGCCCATCGGGCCGTGAACCGACCTCGGTCACACCCGGAGCAGGTCCGTGCAACGGCATGACGAGAAGTGGATCGCCGAGTTCGACGGCGAGTTGCCCGGCCCCGAGGTGTCGGCCTCGGGCCGCCCTGACGGCCCGACGGCCTCGCGGCCTGTCGATCGTGCCGGGCGTCCGTCGGCGGCATAGCGTGACCGGTGGCGCCCGTCCTCGCGGAGACGGCACGCCGGAGACAACGGCACCTTGGAGGTTGGTTCATGCGCGCGGTGACCTACGACTCGTACGCCCCGGACAACTCGCGGCTGCGCTACGGCGAGGTGGCGGATCCCAAGGTCGGCCCCGGCCAGGTGCTGATCCAGGTCCGCGCGGCGGCCGTCAACCCGGTCGACTGGAAGGTCATGGCCGGCGGCCTGGACGGCATGCTGGACACCGTCTTCCCCGTCATCCCCGGCTGGGACGTGGCCGGCGTGGTGACCCGGACCGGCCCCGACACGCCCGAGTTCGCCCCGGGGGACGAGGTGATGGCCTACGCCCGCAAGGACGTGGTGCAGGGCGGCACCTTCGCCGAGTACGTCGCGATCGCCGCGCCGTCGGTCGCGCACAAGCCCGCCGCACTCGACTGGGCGCAGGCGGCCGGGCTGCCGCTGGCCGGCTTGACCGCCCTGCGCAGCCTGGACCGGCTCCGGGTCGGGTCCGGTGACGTGCTGCTGGTGCACGGCGCGGCCGGCGGCGTGGGCAGCCTGGCGGTGCAGCTCGGCTCGGACCGCGGCGCCCGGGTGATCGGCACCGCCTCGGAGCGCAACCACGCGTTCATCCGCGAGCTGGGCGGCGAGCCGGTGAGCTACGGGGACGGCCTGGTCGAGCGGGTGCGGGCGCTGGCGCCTGACGGCGTGACAGCCGTGGTCGACTTCGTCGGCGGCCAGCTGGAGACCACGCTCACGGTCCTTGCCGACGGTGGCCGGCACGCCTCGGTCGCCGACCCGGGCGTGGAGCAGCACGGCGGTCACTGGATCTGGGTCCGCCCGGACGGCGCCAAGCTGGCCGAACTCGCCGCGGCGGTCGACCGGGGAGCGCTGACCGTCGAGGTCGCCCAGAGCTTCCCGCTGGAGCGCGCGGCCGAGGCCTTCGACGCCAGCCGCACCGGCCACACCCGGGGGAAGCTGGTCGTCCTGCCCTGACGGCGCGGCGTCAGTAGTGGCTCGCCGGCACCAGGGCGGGCCCGATCAGGGCCGGAACGGTCTGGACGAAGAGGATCTTCCGGCTGGCGGTGGCCGCGCCGTACGCGCCGGCCACCGCCACGCACACCAGGATCTGCGGCCACCACGGCCGTCTCCCCTACCGGTGTCGTGGCGGAGCGGGCGGGGGCGGGCCGGCGGGGGCCGCTCCGGGCCAGACCAGCAGGACGGGGCACCCGGCGTGGTCGACCACGAAGCGCCCTGCGGGGCCGAGGCTGTGCGGCCCGAGGTGGGTGCGGTCGCCGTCCCGGGCGAGCACGAGCAGGTCGGCGCCTTCCGCGGCGGCCACCACCTCGCGCTCGATCCGGCCGGTTCGCGCCACCTGGACACAGGGCCGTCCCAGCAGCTCGGCGGCGGCTCGGAGCAGTTGCCGGGAGGAGTCGGCGGCCAGGTCCTCCAGGCGGGTGCCCGGGTCGCTCCCCCAACCCCCGCCCTGGTGCTGCCCCTTCGGATGCCCGCGCCCGAGCAGACCGGCGAACGCACCGTGCGCCACCCCGGACACCTCGGTGCCGGTGACGTGCAGCAGGACGATCTCGGCGCTCTGAGCGGCGTGCGCGCGGGCGGCTTCGACGCAGGCGGGCCAGGTGCCCTCGGCGATCCATACGACGACGGCCACGGCCTCACCCTCCGACGATCTGCAGCGATCCCCACAGTGCTACCACAGCCAGCACCAACGCCGGTGGCACGACGAGCAGTCCGAGCCGGGTGAACTCGCCGAGCGGGACGTCGGTGTCGTGCTCGTGCACGATGCGCCGCCAGAGCAGGGTGGCCAGCGAACCGGCGTAGGTCAGGTTGGGGCCGATGTTGACCCCCAGCAGCACCGCGAGCACCGCGCCGGGTCCGGCCGGGGCGGCGAGCGGCAGCAGGACGAGGGTGGCGGGCAGGTTGTTGATGACGTTCGCCAGGACGGCGGCCAGGGCGGCGGTGCCGAGCAGCGCCGGCAGCGCGGTGCCGTGCGGCACGAGGTGCGCGAGCCCGGAGGCGAGCCCGTTGTCGACCACCGCGCGCACCACGATCCCGAGCGCCAGCACGAAGGCGAGGAACGGTACGGCGGCGGCCCGCCCGATGGCGGTCACCGTGGTTCGACGCCGGCTCAGGGCCCGCACCGCGAGCGTCAGGGCACCGGCCAGCGCGGCCCAGGCCGGGTCGATCCCGATCGCCGAGGCGAGGACGAAGCCCGCCAGCGTGCCGGCGACGGTGAGCAGGGCGAACAGCGGCATCTCGGGTGCCGCCCCGCCCGCCGGCGCCTGTGCGCCCGCATCCAGATCGGCCGCGAAGAACCGCCGCAGCACCACGTACTCGACCCCGATGGCCACGAGCCACGGCAGGGCCATCAGCGCCGCGAACCGGGTGAAGCCGAGCCCGCTGGCCGTGAAGGCCAGCAGGTTGGTCAGGTTGGAGACCGGCAACAGGAGTGACGCGGTGTTCGACAGGTGGGTGCAGGCGTACAGGTGCGGCTTCGGGCGGGCCCCTAGCCGGGCGGCGGTTGCGAAGACCACCGGCGTGAGCAGCACCACCGTGGCGTCCAGGCTGAGCACCGCCGTGGTCACCGAGGCGACCGCGAACACCTGCACCAGCAGCCGACGCGGACGTCCTACGGCGCTTCGGGCCATCCAGGCCCCGCAGGCGTGGAAGAGGCCCTCGCCGTCGCAGAGCTCGGCGAGCACCAGCACGGCGGCGAGGAAGCCGATCACCGGACCGAGCCGCGCGGCCTCGGCCGCGGCGTGGGCCGGCGAGATGGCACCGGTGGCGACCACCAGGACGGCGGCCGGGACGGCGACCACCGCCTCCGGCCAGCCCCACGGCCGCACCACGGCGCAGACCAGCACCACCGCCAGCAGGCTGACCGACAGGGCCTCGGCGAAGAACGTGTTCAGGGTCGACTCCAGGAGAGGTGGCAGCGGTGATCACCATCCTGGCATCCCCGGCGTCCGGCGCGGTAGCGGGCACACCGCGCCGAAGGCGGGGTGACGGACGGCGAACCCGTCCGTCAGCCCGCCCCGGGCGCGCGCGGAAAGCGACCGAATCGACCTGCGCGATCAGTGTTCTGACGATGCGTCAGATCCATCAGACGGTCGCCGCCGACGACGGGAAGGAGAGCCGGTAGCGTCCACCGGCCGCCGCCTGGAACCGGTACCGGCGCAGTTCGACCTGCTGCCGCCGACCGCGGACCTGACGGGGTACCGGGTCGTGGTGGTCCCGGAGTCGACCCCGGTGGACGACGCCCTGGCGGTGCGCCTGCAGCAGTACCGCGAAGGCGGCGGAGCCGTCCTGCTGATCGGGCCCGCCCTGCTGAAGAACGGCGCCGGGCCGGCCCTGCCCGACCTGCCCGTCGAGGGGCTGGCGCAGGCGACCGCCGGCGAGTCCTTCCTCGCCGGCGAGGGCGTGCCGGGCGTCCCGGCCGACTTCCCGGTGATCAGCTACGGCTCCCGCCTGACCGCTCGCGCGGCGCCCGGCGCGGAGGTCCTCGCCCGGGTGGTGGCGCCCTACTTCCCGCGCAGTTGGGACCGGTTCTGCGGCCACTCCTACACGCCGCCGGCCGACCTCACCGAGGAGGTCGCCGTCGCCGTCGGCGGCGGGGTGGCCGCGGTGACCGCCCCACTGCTGGAGGCGTTCCACGAGCACGGCCTGGAGGCGTACCGCCACCTGCTCGGCGCCGCGCTGGACCGCCTGCTCCCGGACCCGCTCGTCCGGGCCGGCGGCCCCGTCCACCTGGAGACCACCGTCATGCGCACCCCCACGGGCACGACGCTGAACCTGATCAGCTTCGTCCCGGCCCGGGAGACGCCCGCGCTCGACCTGGTGCACGACCTCTTCCCGCTGGTCGACGTCCCCGTCGCACTGCGGCTGGACGGTGAGCCGCGCTCCGTGCGGCTGCAGCCCGAGGGACGGGAACTGCCCTGGGAGCACGACGGCACCTACCTCCACGTGCGGGTGACCGTCCTCGACGGGCACGCCATGGTCGTGGTCGACCACGACTGAGACCCACCCTGACCTGAGCCGAAACGGACCGATCGGCGTGGCAGGCCCCGCGGGGCCTCCCACGCCGATCGGTCTCGCACCACCGCGGCCACCTCACTGCGCCGGTGCGAACCCTCCCCAGACCGACGGCGCGGAGCCGCCCGGCCCCTGTGCGTCCACCCGGTAGGCGTCGCCCGCGGCGCTGCGCACCCCGGTGGCGTGGTTGAACTGACCGGCGAACTCGTGCTCCCCGGCCGGCACCGTGCGGCCCGGCCTGAGCACCCAGCGGTAGACCAGCGTGCCGCCGGTCTGCTGGACCGTGACGGTGAAGTCGTCGGTCGGCAGGGTCCGCCAGTCACCGGTGTCCTGCACGCCGCCGGTCTGCGCGAAGCGCAGTTCCACCGTGAGCGAGGTGAGCGGCTGGGTGGTCCTCAGGACCAGGTTCTCCTGGGACCAGTAGACCGTGCTGTGCGGATCCACCGAACCCGCCGACCACAGCACCCCGTTCTGCGCCTGGACGGCGGCCGACGGTGTCGGGCGCGGACTGCCGGGCGTGGTGACCGGCGCCGGCACCACGGGAGCGGGCCGGGACGGCGGCGTACCGGGCGTGCCGGTGGACGCCGACGGGGACGGCGAGGGGCCGGCCGGCGCGACGACGGTCTCCGAGGACGAGGAGGTCGCGACGATGGCGTCGACCGCGAGGCCGCCCGTCGCCAGGATGCCGCCGGCGACGAGGCCCGCGAGTGCGGCCCTGGGCGCGGACCACAGGCCGCGCCGCGCTCGGTGGCGGACGGCCGGGCCGGCGACGCCGCGCTGAACCCTCGCCAGCATCCTGGCGCGGTCGGGCTGATGGGCCTGGGCGGCCTCGTGCAGCCGCCGAGAGATCTCCTCGTTCACCGCTTCCTCCTTCCTGCCACCAGTTCGCCGACCGCTCGTGCGCCGAGTACGCCTTCCAACTCGGCCATTCCCTTCGAGGTCTGGCTCTTCACCGTGCCGACCGATATGCCGAGCGCCAGCGCGGTTTCCTTCTCCGACAGGTCGAAGGCGTGGCGCAGCACCACGCAGGCCCGCTTGCGGAACGGCAGGCGGGCGAGCGCCGCCCGCACGTCCAGTACGGCCGCTACGTCCGGCCCGTCCGTCCGTTCCGGGGCACGGGTCCAGAACAGCGTGATCCGGCGTCTCTCGCGGACCGCGCCGCGGATCCGCTCCCGCGCTTACGTCGAGCAGCAGGGCTACGGCCTGCGCTTCGCCATCGAGCCCAAGCCCAACGAGCCGCGCGGCGACATCCTGCTCCCGACGGTCGGTCATGCCCTGGCGTTCATCGACGAGCTGGAGCGCCCCGAGCGGGTCGGCGTCAACCCGGAGGTCGGCCACGAGCAGATGGCCGGACTGAACTTCCCGCACGGCATCGCCCAGGCGCTGTGGCACGGCAAGCTCTTCCACATCGACCTCAACGGCCAGTCGGGCATCAAGTACGACCAGGACCTCCGGTTCGGCGCCGGCGACCTGCGCCAGGCCTTCTGGCTGGTCGACCTGCTGGAGTCGGCCGGCTACCAGGGCCCGAAGCACTTCGACTTCAAGCCCCCGCGCACCGAGGACTTCGACGGCGTCTGGGCCTCGGCCGCCGGCTGCATGCGCAACTACCTGCTGCTCGCCGAGCGCTCCCGCGCCTTCCGGGCCGACCCCGAGGTGCAGGCGGCGCTGGCGGCCTCGCGCCTGCCCGAACTCGCCGCCCGCACCGCCGAGGACGGGCTGACCGGCCTGCTGGCCGACCGCACCGCCTTCGAGGAGTTCGACGTCGACGCGGCCGCCGCCCGCGGCATGGCCTTCGAGCAGCTCGACCAGCTCGCCCTGGAGCACCTGCTCGGCGCCCGCTGACCGAGTACGTGCCACTGTCGGCGGACAGTGGCACGTACTCACAAGATCCACCGTGAGGGCGTCCGGGGCGTGCCGATCCCGTTCCTGACGACCTGTGGGAGCGGGTGGCCGCGTCGCCGCCACCCGCTCCCGAACGGCGCCGCCGCTGCCCCGGGCGCCCGGGTGCCGCCTCCTGCGACGGTCGATCCGATCCGTCCGGGGCCGCTGCTGTCCAGGCGCACTGATCCACCTGCACCCGGTTCGTTGCCGGTGTCCGCGAACTCCCCGCCCCGGCCTCCGGCACAGACCGGGGGGACGGCGCCAGCAGCGTCGGCCTCGCCACCGCAGGCGTCCGTCTCGCTTGACCTCCTGCGCGTCAGCCCGGCAGCCAGTGCAGCTCGTGCGCCAGGGTTTTGGCGACGGCACGGATGCGGCGGTGTAGTGGTGACTGCTCGCGTGGGAGGACCAGGTGGATCGTCAGGCTGGGCGCGCCTCGCAGTGGTCGCCAGGTGAGACCGGCCGGTTGTGCCGTGGCCGCGGCTTCTCCGGCCGGGGCGAGGGTGACCCCGTCGCGCAGGTCGCGCTGAGACAGGTCGAAAGAGACTGCGGGCGTGTGGAATCGGGGGTGTGGTCGGGTGTCTCGGAACAGTGCGGACAGCTGATCGTGGATCACGGGGTTGGCCGCACGGTCCGGGAGCCGCAGCGGATACGCGGCCGCGTCGGCGATCTCGATCTCCGGGTGTTCGGCCAGCGGATGGTGCTGCGCCAGCTGGACCCCGATGCGCGCACGCCGCAGCAGGAACCGGCGCACGCCACGGCCCGGTTGTTCACCGCGGGTGATCCCGGCATCGATGCGGCCGTCGGCGACCGCGGGGGAGATCTCCGGTGTCGCCATCGGGACCGCGCCGACCTCGAGTCCGCTGTTCCCGCGAATCAGCCTGTCCACCAGGGCCGGTGCCGTCTCGGCCCCGGTGCTGAGGCTGTATCCGATGCGCAGCGTGCCCAGTTCACCGGCCGCCGCGCTCCGGGCGGTGTCCCATGCCCGGTCCAGCGCCGCCAGCGCGGGCGGCGCGGACTCCGCCAAAGCCGCACCGGCCGTGGTCAATACGACGCTACGCGTGTTGCGGACCAGCAGGGCCGTCCCGAGTTCCGCCTCCAATCGGCGCATCCGGGCGCTGAGTGCGGGCTGTGCGATGCCGATCCGTGCGGCCGCGCGGGTGAAGTTCAACTCCTGCGCCAGCACCAGGAAGTACCGCAGGCTCACCGTATCCGGCGCCACGTGCCCTCCCCGCCGATTGATAACGATCCGTTCTGAGTCTATCCCGTACCGGTCTTTCCCTCGGCCGCACATCAAGCCCTAACCTGCGCATATGACGATTCCACTGACCGCAGTACCCGTCGCCGGGATCGATCGAGCCGAGTGTCAATTCGAAGTCGGACGTGTCCGGCCGAACACAGGAGGTTTCCGTGGCCAAGGGCTACTGGGCCAGTGTCTACCCCGCGATTTCCGACCCTGAGAGGCTGACTGCCTACGAGAAGCTGGCCGGTCCGGCTGTCCGGGCCGGGGGCGGGCGCCTCCTGTCCCGTGGCGGTCGAGTCGTCGCCCACGAGGCCGGAATCACGCAACGCGTCGTTCTGATCGAGTTCGACAGCTTTGAACAGGCCGTCGCGGCCTACCAGAGCGAGGCGTACCAGAAGGCGCTGGTGGCCCTCCCCGACGGCTTCGAGCGCGACTTCCGCATCATCGAAGGCATCGACTGACCGGCGGGCCCAGCCATCGCTGAGCATCCGTCACCTGATACGCACACGGTGCTGAACGACGACTCACGAGACGAGTTCGAAGCGATGCCCCGCGTCCCGGTTCGTCCTCGACGTCCTCGACGTCCTCGACGGCCTGATCCCTGTCGGGCGGATCGAAGAAGCGCCGCGACGTCCGGGTCGGCTGGACTGTCCCGCTGACCTCGTCGACGAAGCCCACCCTCGCCCGAAGCGAACCGCGAACCGCTTCTCACACGACAGATCGGTCCAGCGAACACAAGGCTTCGACGACCAGGGGCGCATCCTGCATCCATCTGCCGTGTGCCGGCCGGCGTGGGGTCCGGGCGGCTGCTCGACGCCTTCTCGTGGTCAGCCGAGAGCGATCGAGTTCCCGGACACCGTCACCTTGGCCTCCGCAAGCGGCTGGGTGGCCGGGCCGTTCGCCACACTGCCGTCACTGATCTTGAACTTGCTCCCGTGGCACGGGCAGTTGATCGTTCCGCCGGTCACGTCTCCGACCGTGCAGCCCCGATGGGTGCAGATCGCCGAGAATGCCTTGAACTCGCCAGGGGCGGGCTGCGTCACCACGACCTCCTGCTCCTTGAAGACCGTGCCGCCGCCCACGGGGATGTCCGCCGTGCTGGCCAGCGCGGCTCCGCCGGAGCTCGAGGCAGAACTGCTGGGCGCCGGCGGCGTGGTCGCGCCTGCCGAGGAGGCGGAGCCACCGGCGGCAGGTGCCGCCGCCGGCTTGTCGCTCCCCGAGCACGCGGCCAGGGCGGCGGCCAATCCGGTGGTGCCCGCGGCCGCCACTACCGCGCGGCGGGTGGGGAGTCCGGTCGAGCTGGAGTTCTCTGCCACTGCGTGTTCCTGTTCCGTGAAGAGGGCCGGTGCGGGAGCCGTGATCCGCCCGGAGGCGTGTTGCCCGCGTTTGCCCACTCATACGCCCTCCGACGGCCGCGCGTTCAATGCGGCGGACGGAAATTTCTGACGGCCGTGCGTCCGTCTTCCGGTCGGGGCACACCGGGTGCCGCCGTCAGTAGACTGACCGCGTGCAGCGACTGGCGCTCTTCGACCTCGACAACACGCTCATCGACCGTGATGCCGCCTTCGCCGCCTGGCTCGACGAGTTCGTCACCGAGCACCGGCTCGACGGCGCGGCACGCACCTGGTTGGTCCACGCGGACAGCCTCAACACCGGCCCGATGGACGGCTTCTTCCGTCGCGCGCGGCTGGAGTTCGGGCTGGCCCCGTCGGCGGAGGACCTCTGGAGTCGGTTCCGTCAGCGCATGCCCGAGCTGGCTCGCTGCCGTCCCCCGGACCTCGCGGCTCTCGGTGAACTGCGGGCCGCCGGCTGGAAGACGGCCATCGTGACCAACGGGATGACGGACAACCAGCGGGGCAAGATCCACCGCACCGGCCTCGCGGCCCTGGTGGACACCTGGTGCATCTCGGACGAGGTCGGGATCCGCAAACCCGACCCCGCGATCTTCCGGCTGGCCGCGCAACGCTGCGGAACCACGCTCGACCGGGGTGGTTGGACGATCGGCGACAGCAGCACCCACGACATCGCCGGGGGCCGCGGTGCGGGGCTCGGCACCATCTGGATCCGCCGCGACCGGACCTGGCCCGACGACCGGCCGGCACCCGACCACGAGGTCGACGACGTCGCCGAAGCCGTCAGGATCCTCCTCGGCCGGTCCGGGGCCTGAGCGGGTCCGGAGCCGTACTGCTCCCTCGAGGAGGCGCTGCGGACCGGTCAGGACCGTGCAGGGCCACCTTGTCAACGCGAACACTTGAGCGCGGCACGCGCCGGAGGCGGGGTCCCGACGGGACCCCGCCTTCGGCGCGCGGGGAACTCAGGACCGGTACGGGAGTGCCGCCTCCGAGGTACCCGCCGGGTGGGTGTGCAGCACGCCGTCCGGGCCGCCGATCCGCAGCTGCCACGGGTGCGGACTGTCGGTGGTCACCCGCAGGCGGTCGCCCTCGCGGCGCAGGTGGAAGACGGCGGTCCGGCCGGGGCCGTCGGTGCGCGGGATCTCCACGGTGCGCTCGGCCCCGTCGGCGAAGGCGTGCACCCGCAGTTCGACGCCGTCCGCCCAGGCGGAGACCGGGTGCTGGTCGTCGGCGCCGAGCGGGATGACGGAGTCCGGGCGGGCCAGCAGCGGCAGGGTGTGGAAGCCGTGCTGCTCCCGGACCCAGCGCGGGCCGGTGAGCTGAGCACCGGTCAGGAAGTTGGTCCAGGTGCCCTCGGGCACGTAGTACTCGACCGTGTCGTCGTCGGTGAAGACCGGGGCGACCAGCAGGTCCTCGCCCAGCAGGTACTGCCGGTCGAGCGCGGCGGCGGCGGGGTCCTGCGGGAACTCCAGCACCATGGCCCGCATCACCGGGATGCCGGTGGCGTGCGCCCGCTGGGCGGCGTGCCGCAGGTAGGGGGCGAGGCGGTGCTTGAGCAGGGTGAACTCGCGGGTGACCTCGACGGCCTCCTCGCCGTAGCTCTCGTTGACTCCGAGAAGATTGTTAACGCTCACATTTCCACTGTCAAGTGTGCGTCAGCCGAGGGTCCACTTCTGGTTGCTCTGGCCGCTGCAGGTCCACAGCTGGGCCAGGGCGCCGTCGGCGGTGGAGGCGCCGGTGACGTCCAGGCACAGGCCGGACTGGACGCCGGTGACGCTGCCGTCCGGGTTCAGCCGCCACTGCTGGTTGGTCTGGCCGTTGCAGGGCCACACGTCCACCCTGGTGCCGTTGCCGGTGCCCCTGCCGGCGGCGTCCAGGCACAGCCGGCTGCCGCCGCTGTAGACGGTGAGCTGGTCGGAGGCGGTGTGCGTCCAGGTCTGGTTCGAACCGCCCCAGCAGTCGTAGATCTGCACCCGGGTGCCGGCCGTGGTCGAGGCGTTCGGCACGTCCAGGCACTTGCCCGCACCCACCGCCCGCAACGCACCACTGCCACCACCACCGACCGGGCCCGAACCGCCGCCGAGGGCGGAGAGCGCCGCGCCGAAGGCGGGCTTGGGCTGGTCGTTGTCGTCGTACATGGTGGCGGCGCCGTAGCCGGGGAAGGTGCCGGGGATCCAGGAGTGCGCGTCGTCCACGCCCCACTGGGAGACGCCGACGCAGCCGCTGACGGCGAGGCAGTCGCCGACCACCGTGGCGTAGTCGGTAGCCTGCTGGGCCAGGGTGCCGCTGCTGGCCGGGAGTTGGATGCGGTCGTCGAGCTCGGTGACGGCGACGTTGAGGCCCAGGTTGACGAAGCGCTGCATGTTGGCCCGTATGTCGCCGGGGACCTGGCCGAGGATGAAGTGGCTCTCGAAGCCGATGCCGTCGAGCGGGACGCCCTGGGACTTGAGCTGGGAGGCCAGGGTGTAGAGGGCGTCGCTCTTGGGGTTCTGGCCCTCGATGTTGTAGTCGTTGAGGTAGAGCTTGGCGTTGGGGTCGGCGGCGTGGGCGGTGCGCAGGGCGTCGGCGATGTAGCCGGGGCCCATCGCGTTGTAGAAGGCGTCCTGGCGCAGGCTGCCGTCGTCGTTGAACGGCTCGTTGACGACGTCCCAGGAGTAGACCTGGCCCTTGTAGCGGGTGGCCTCGGTGGTGATGTGGGACTCCATCGCTCCCTGGACCTGGTTGCTGGGCAGGTTGCTCACCCAGGAGGGGAGTTGGCTGTGCCAGACCAGGTTGTGGCCGCGCACCCGCATGCCGTTTGCCTTGGCGAAGTTGACGATCTGGTCGCCGGGACCGAAGTTGTAGCTGCCGGGCGCGGGTTCGGTGGCGTCCCACTTCATCTCGTTGCCGGGGGTCACCATGTCGAACTGGGCGGCGGCGACGCTGGTTTCGCCGCTCACGCCGAGATCGCCGTCGGTCAGCGCGGTGCCGAAGTAGCGGGAGTCCGATTCGGCTGCGGCTCGCAGTGTCGTGCCGGTCGCGGCGGCGGGAGCGGTCGCGGCGCTGGCGGGAGCGGTCGCGGCCGGCAGGCCGACCACGACTGCCAGCGTGGCGGTGAGCGCGACGGCCCAGGCACGGTGCAGTGCCCTCGGTGCAGGTTTTGAGATGCATGTTCGACCTCCAGCGGTCGTTCCGGGCGAAGGCGCACACCGACGGCACGGCCTGTCGGCCGTGCGGGTCACGGGGTGCGCGGGGGGGATGGCGGATCGCCACCCCGGCGCGGGGCGGCGCCGCCCCGGCCGTCCGGCAACGGCACTCGGCGGGAGCGGCTCCCGTGGCCAGGAAAGCCGCAGCCCGGTCGGGGCGTCAAGAAGCGGTTGAAAGTTTCGGCATTGTTTCGAAACCTCCGAGGCCAACGGCGGTCGGCGGCCGAGCGGGCCCGGGAGCTGCGGCTGAGGCTACCAAACCCGGTTCCTGCGCAACCACTTGACAGTTGGTGATGCACACTGCACCGTCTCCTCCCATGACATCCTCCCCGTGGACCGGCATCCCCGAGCCGAGGATGTTAGCGCTAACAAATCCACCCGTTCGCGCTACCAGGGAGAATCCCGGATGAAGATCCCCCATGCCTGGCGCCGCCTCCGGCGGCCGCTGCGGACCACCGCCCTCGCTCGGGCGGCCGCCGCGATGACCATCGTCCTCGGTGCGCTGGCCACCGCCGGAACCACGGCCGGGCCGGCCCAGGCCGCCACCCAGGGGCCGTGCGACATCTACGCCGCGGGCGGCACGCCGTGCGTGGCCGCGCACTCCACCACGCGGGCGCTGTACGGCTCCTACGACGGCCCGCTCTACCAGGTGCGGCGCGCCTCCGACGGCGCGACCTCGGACATCGGCCCGCTGAGCACCGGCGGCTACGCCGACGCCGCGGCGCAGGACGCCTTCTGCGCCGGCACCAACTGCGTCATCACCGTCATCTACGACCAGTCCGGTCGGCACAACAACCTCACCCAGGGACCCGGCGGCGGGGCCGCCCCCACCACCGACAACCTGGCCGACGCCACCGCCGCGCCGATCACCCTGGGCGGGCACCAGGCATACGGCGTCTACATCGCCCCCGGCACCGGCTACCGCGACGACAACACCGACGGGATCGCCACCGGCGACCAGGCGGAGGGCATGTACGCGGTCCTGGACGGCACGCACTACAACGGCGGCTGCTGCTTCGACTACGGCAACGCCGAGACCAGCAACCACGACGACGGCAACGGCACCATGGAGGCCGTCTACTTCGGCGACATCAAGGTCTGGGGCTACGGCAGCGGCAGCGGACCGTGGGTGATGGCCGATCAGGAGAACGGCCTGTTCTCCGGGGTGAACGCCGGCTACAACGCGAACGACCCGAGCGTCAACGACCGGTTCCTGACCGCCATGGTCAAGGGCGAGCCCGACAAGTGGGCGATCCGCTCCGGCAACGCGCAGTCCGGCGGCCTGGCCACCGGCTACAGCGGAGCGCGCCCCGACGTCTCCGGCTACAACCCGATGCACAAGGAGGGCGCCATCATCCTGGGCATCGGCGGCGACAACAGCAACGGCGCCGACGGCACCTTCTACGAGGGCGTGATGACCTCGGGCTACCCGAGCGACGCGACCGAGAACGCCGTCCAGGCCAACATCACCGCCGCCGGCTACGGCACCTCCAGCGGTGGTGGTGGCAGTGGTGCGTTGCGGGCGGTGGGTGCGGGCAAGTGCCTGGACGTGCCGAACGCCTCGACCACGGCCGGCACCCGGGTGCAGATCTACGACTGCTGGGG
The DNA here is from genome assembly GCF_036242395.1 of Kitasatospora sp. NBC_01266. NCBI lineage: Bacteria > Bacillati > Actinomycetota > Actinomycetes > Kitasatosporales > Streptomycetaceae > Kitasatospora > Kitasatospora sp. NBC_01266. The sequence continues at coordinate 62,287 of NZ_CP108458.1, forward strand.
CGGTTCGAACCAGACCTGGACGCACACCGCCTCCGACCAGCTCACCGTCTACAGCGGCGGCAGCCGGCTGTGCCTGGACGCCGCCGGCAGGGGCACCGGCAACGGCACCAGGGTGGACGTGTGGCCCTGCAACGGCCAGACCAACCAGCAGTGGCGGCTGAACCCGGACGGCAGCGTCACCGGCGTCCAGTCCGGCCTGTGCCTGGACGTCACCGGCGCCTCCACCGCCGACGGCGCCCTGGCCCAGCTGTGGACCTGCAGCGGCCAGAGCAACCAGAAATGGACCCTCGGCTGACCGGGCGTCACCAACCCACGACGGGCCCGGACGGCGGAGCACCAACCCCGCCACCCGGGCCCGTCACCGGTGGCGCGCCAGGCAACCCTCGCGACGGGGCGCGGGTTGCCTGACGCGGCACCGGCTCAGAACCCCTGCGCCAGGCGGTGGTAGGCCTGGTTCCAGCGCAGCTCCCGGGTGAACCGGCGGGTCGTGGTGTCGGCGTCGATCACCAGCAGCTCGACCCCGAGCATCTCCGCGAGATCGTCCAGCTCCTCGGTGCCGACCGCGCTGGAGAGCACGGTGTGGTGGGGCGCGCCGGCCGTCAGCCAGGCCTCCGCCGAGCTGCGCAGGTCCGGGCGGGGACGCCAGACCGCCCTGGCAACCGGCAGGTTGGGCAGCGGCGCCGGCGGCTCGACCACGTCGATCTCGTTGGCGACCAGCCGGAACCGGTCCCCGAGGTCGGCCAGGCCGACCACCACGGCCGGGCCCGGTTCGGCGTCGAAGACCAGCCGGACCGGGTCCTCCCGGCCGCCGATGGACAGCGGGTGGATCTCGCAGGACGGCGTGCCGGAGGCGATGCTCGGGCAGACCTCCAGCATGTGCGCCCCGAGCACCAACTCCCGTCCGGGCTCCAGGTGGTAGGTGTAGTCCTCCATGAAGGAGGTGCCCCCGGGCCGGCCTGCGGCCATCGCCTTGAGGGTCCGCAGCAGCAGCGAGGTCTTCCAGTCCCCCTCGCCGCCGAAGCCGTAGCCGTCGGCCATCAGCCGCTGCACGGCGAGCCCGGGCAGCTGGCGCAGGCCGCCGAGGTCCTCGAAGTTGGTGGTGAAGGCCTTGAAGCCGCCCGCGTCCAGGAAGCCGCGCAGGCCGAGCTCGATCCGGGCCGCGTAGCGCAGCGAGTCGTGCCGCGCGCCGTCCGCGCGCAGCTCGGGCGCGAGGCGGTAGGTCTCCTGGTACTCCTCGACCAGCGTGCCGACCTCCTTGTCCGAGGTCGAATCCACCGCCGCCACCAGGTCGTTGACGCCGTAGGTGTTGACCGAGACGCCGAACCGCCGCTGCGCCTCCACCTTGTCGCCCTCGGTGACGGCGACGTCGCGCATGTTGTCGCCGAAGCGGGCCAGCCGCAGGCTCCCCAGCGCGGCCCGGCCGGTGGCGGCCCGGGCCCAGGCGCCGATCCGGGCGGTCACGGCCGGGTCGGCGACGTGCCCGACGACGGTCTTGCGGGCCACTCCGAGCCTGGTCTGCACGAAGCCGAACTCGCGGTCGCCGTGGGCGGCCTGGTTCAGGTTCATGAAGTCCATGTCGATGGACTGCCAGGGCAGGTCGACGTTGGCCTGGGTGTGCAGGTGCAGCAGCGGCTTGCGCAGCCCGGACAGGCCGGTGATCCACATCTTGGCCGGCGAGAAGGTGTGCATCCAGGTGATCAGGCCGATGCAGTGGTCGTCGGCGTCGGCTTCCAGGCAGACCCGGCGGATCGCCGAGTCGCTGGTGAGCACGGGCCGCCAGACCAGCCTGACGGGCAGCTCGGACGACTGCCCCAGCGTGGTCGCGATCCGCTGGGACTGCTCGGCGACCTGGCGCAACGTCTGCTCGCCGTACATCTCCTGACTGCCGGTCAGGAACCAGATCTCGGGTCCTTCGGTCCTCCGGTTCACTGGTGGCTCCTCACTGGGCCGCGGGGCGCTGGCCGTAGACGTGTCGATAGCGGTGGTTGAGGCTGTCGATGTCGCTCCGCGCGATCGGTAGCGGCTCGCCCAGCTGGCGGGAGATGTGCACGGTGCGCGCCACGTCCTCGCACATCACGGCCGCCTTGACCGCGGCCTTGGCGTCCTTGCCGATGGTGAAGACGCCGTGACTCTTCATCAGGACGGCCGGCGAGCGGTGGCCGCTGAGGGTTTCCACGATTCCCCGGCCGATCGAGTCGTCGCCGATCAGCGCGAACGGGCCGATGGGGATCTCGGCGCCGAACTCGTCGGCCATCGCGGTGAGCACGCAGGGCACCGCCTCGCCGCGGGCCGCCCAGGCGCACGCGTAGGTGGAGTGGGTGTGCACCACTCCCCCGACCTCGGGCAGGTGGCGGTAGACGTAGGCGTGCGCGGCGGTGTCGGAGGAGGGCGAGTGCCTGCCCTCCACCACGTTGCCGTCCAGGTCGCAGACGATCATGTTCTCCGGCGACAGCTCCTCGTACGGGACGCCGCTGGGCTTGATCACCAGCAGGTCTTCACCCGGGACGCGGGCGGAGACGTTGCCGGCGGTCCAGACCACCAGGCCGTACCGCACCAACTCCTGGTGCAGGTCGCCGACCTGGCGGCGGATCGTCTCGATGGTCGTGGTCACGGTGCCTCGCTCGGCTCGGAGGGCTGGGTCGGGACGGCGCCGGCGGCGGTCGCCAGTGCGGCGTTGCGGATGCGGCGCAGCCGGTGCAGGGTGCCGTCGGTGGCGAACCGGTCGTGCAGCGCGCGGTACTCGGCGTAGAGCCGGTCGTACGCGTCGGCCCGCTCCGGATCCGGCCGGTACGCGGCGGGGCGAACCCGGCCCATCGCCGCCGAGGCGGCCCGCACGTCGGGGTGGGCCCCGGCGGCGACGGCGGCGTGGATGGCGGAACCGAGGGCCGGCCCCTGCTCGGACACGGCGAGCGAGACCGGCCGGCGCAGCACGTCGGCGTGGATCTGCATCAGCAGCGCGTTCTTGCCGAGGCCGCCGGTGACGATGTACTCGGTGACCGGCACCCCGCCCTGCTCCAGTGCCTCCACGATGACCCGGGTGCCGAACGCGGTGGCCTCCAGCAGGGCGCGGTAGACCTCCTCCGGACGGGTGGCCAGGGTGAGGCCGACGATCACGCCGGAGAGGTCGTGGTCGACCAGGGTGCTGCGGTTGCCGTTCAGCCAGTCCAGCGCCACCAGGCCGTGCCCGCCCACTGGTTGGCCCGTGGCCTTGCGGGTGAGCAGCTGGTGCGCGTCCTCGCCGGCGGCCTCCGCCTCGGCGAGGTAGTCGGCGGGCAGGCCCTGGCGCAGCCACCACGCGAAGATGTCGCCGACGGCGCTCTGGCCGGCCTCGTAGCCGTAGCTGCCGGTGACGATGCCGTTCTCGACCACGCCGCAGATGCCGGGCACCTCGGCCGGCGCGGCCCCGTTGACCACGTGGCAGGTGGAGGTGCCCATGATGGCGAGCAGCTGCCCGTTCTCCACGGCCCGGGCGGCGGGCGCGGCCACGTGCGCGTCCACGTTGCCGGCCGCCACCGCGATGCCCTCCGGCAGGCCGGTCCAGCCGGCCGCCTCGGCGGTCAGCGAGCCGACCCGGGAGCCGAGCGGGGCGAGCGGGTGCTCCAGCCGGGTGCGGGCGAAGTCGGCGAACTGCGGGTGCAGCGCGGCCAGGTAGTCCTCGCTCGGGTATCCGCCGTCCTGGTGCAGGCCCTTGTAGCCGGCGGTGCAGGCGTTGCGGCTCTCGGTGCCGGTGAGCTGCCAGACGATCCAGTCGGCGGCCTCGATCCAGCGCTCGCAGGCCGCGTAGACCTCGGGGTCCTCCTCCAGCAGTTGCAGCGCCTTGGCGTACTGCCACTCCGCGGAGACCTTGCCGCCGTAGCGCGCGATCCACTTCTCGCCGCGGGTGTGGGCCAGGGCGTTGATCCGGTCGGCCTGCTCCTGTGCGGCGTGGTGCTTCCACAACTTCGGCCAGGCGTGCGGGCGGTCGGCCCACTGCGGGAGCTCGGCGAGCGCGGTGCCGTCGGCGCGGGTGGGCAGCACCGTGCAGGCGGTGAAGTCGGTGGCGATGCCGATGATCCGGGCGGGGTCCACGCCCGCGGCGGCCACCGCGGCGGGGACGGCGGTGCGCAGCACCTCGCGCCAGTCCGCGGGGTGCTGGAGCGCCCAGTCCGGGGGCAGCGCCGCGCCGGTGCCGGGTAGCCGCTGCTCGATGACGGCGTGCGGGTACGCGTGGACGGCCGTCCCGAGCTCCTCGCCGTCGCGGGCCCGGACCAGCACGGCTCGACCGGAGAGCGTGCCGAAGTCGACACCGACGACGTAGCTGTCCGGGTCCGGGCTGGCAGATGGCGCGGTCACGTGTGGTCCTTCAATTCGAGGGGCGTCCGGGGTCGGAGCCGGTCGCCGACGCGTTCCCGCTTCGGCGCGGGAGTCGGCGACCGGCCGGCCGTTCCACGCCTGTGGGGAAGGAGGGAACGGGAGCCGCCGACGAGCGGCAGAAGCGGGATGTGGCGCTCGCCGGCGGGGTCTGGTGGGTCGATCGCGCAGCCGGCGGCGGCCGGCGGCAGGCAAATTGTTAGCGCTAACACCTGGCCTGTCAAGAGCGCCGAACGGGGGGCCGATTCGATGCTCCGGGGGCCCCTCGCGACGTTCCGTCAAGAGCCCGCGGAGGCTTGTGCGGCAGCTCGTCGACCCGTTGACGCCCGACTCTGTGAGCGCTAACAATACTCGCCACCGCCGAAACATCCGCGCAACACGAAACTCCTCCGCACCACGCCGACGGCGAGCTGACGCCGGCCATCCGCGACCCGCCGCTCCCGCCCCGGAACGGCCCACCGAGAGGACAGCACGTGCGCTCCGCAAACCCGCTCCGCCGAAGCTCGCCCCACCGAGGCTCAGGACTCATCCGGCTCACCGCCCTGCTCGCGGCCACCTCCGTGGTGCTGTCCGCAGCCGCCTGCAGCAAGCAGGGCGCCGGTGCCGCGAGCCCCGCGACCTCCGGCGCCGCTGCCGCTGCCGCCGCGAGCATCCAGGGCGACATCACCTTCAACGACGCCAACCTCGCCAAACTGGACCAGTCGATCAAGGACGCCCTCGCCGGCAAGGACCTCTCGCAGCTCAACGAGGCCATGGTGGTCAACGTCGCGGTCGACTACTGGAACGCCGGCAAGATCGGCTTCAACAAGGGCACCGGCGACCTGTCCGTCAAGGGCACCTTCCAGGCCCCCGCGAACGGCCGGCTCGACCAGCAGCTCTCCATGCTCTCCGCGCTGCACTCACAGAACCTCACCGGCCTGGAGGTGTCGGCGATCGACGCCACCGCCGTCAAGGCCCCGATCGACTCCTACACCAGCGCCGGCGTCCCGGTCCTCGCCATCGACTCCCCGCTGCCCCCTGAGGACGGCGCGGCGCTCTACCTCGGCACCCCGAACTACCAGGCCGGGCAGAAGGCCGGCGAGGCGATGAAGGCCGCCCTCGGCGGCAAGGGCCAGGTGGTGGTCCTGGTCGGCTCGCTCACCGCCTCCAACGCCGTCGAGCGCATCCAGGGCTTCGAGGACGCACTCAAGGACTCGGACGTCAAGGTGCTCCAGAAGATCAGCGACGGCATGGACCAGTCCAAGGCCCTCTCGAACGCCGAGAACGCCTTCCAGACCAACCCCGGCGTCAACGGCATCTACGGCGTCTACTCCTACGACGGCCCCGCAGCCGGCCAGGCAGTCCAGTCCGCGGGCAAGAGCGGCAAGATCAAGGTCGTCTGCGACGACAGCGACCCGCAGACCCTCGGCTTCATCAAGCAGGGCGTCATCCAGGCCAGCATCCTCCAGCAGCCCTACCAGCAGGGGTACACCGGCGCCTACCTGCTCGCCGCCCTCAAGGTGCTCGGCAGGGACGCCACCATGGCCCTGGTCAAGCCCTACCTGGAATCCGACGGCACCACCCTCAGCTCCGGGGTCGGCGTGGTCACCCAGGCCAACCTCGCCGACTACCAGTCCATGCTGGCCAAGCTCGGCATATCCGGATGACCACCGGGACCGACGCCGCCATCGCCCTGCGCGGCGTCAGCAAGAGCTACGGACCGGTCACCGTGCTGGACCTGCCCGAGCTGGAGCTGACGAAGGGTCAGATCGTCGGGGTGGTCGGGGAGAACGGCGCGGGCAAGTCCACCCTGATGGGTGTGCTCTCCGGCACCGTCACGCCCAGCACCGGAGCGGTGCTGGTCGACGGCCGCCCGCTGCACGGCGGCCGCCCCGACCACGCCAAGGCCCTCGGAGTCGCGCTGGTGGCCCAGGAGTTCCCGCTGGTCGGGCAGTTGTCGGTGGCCGAGAACCTGCTGCTCGGCCGCCGGCCGAGCGGTGCGGAGCAACGCCCGTTGGGCCGCTGGCTCTTCGACCGCGGCGGCACCCGCCGGGCGGCCCGCGAGCTGCTCGCCGAGGTCGGCGTCGAGGTCGATGTGGACCGGCCGGTCGAACAACTGCCGGTCCCGGTCCGCCAGATGATCGAGATCGCCAAGGCCTGGGGACAGCGTCCGCTGGTGCTGATCCTGGACGAGCCGACCTCCTCGCTGGGCCCGGTCGAGGCACGGCAGGTCCTCGACCTCGCCGAGCGCCATGCGGCGGCCGGCGGGTGCGTCCTGTTCATCGGCCACCGCCTGGACGAGGTAAGGGAGTTGGCCGACCGGGTGATCGTCCTGCGGAGCGGGCGGCTGGTCGCCGACCTCACCCCGCAGGAGGCCACCGAGGAACGGCTGATCCGCGAGATGGTCGGCAGCGAACTGACCCGGATCGACGTCACCCCGCCCCCGGCCGACCGGGCCACCGTGCTGTCCACCCGCGGCCTGACGGCCGACGGGCTCGGCCCGGTCGACCTCGACCTGCGGGCCGGCGAGATCGTCGGCGTGGCCGGGCTGATGGGCTCCGGCCGCAGCCGCCTGCTGCACACCCTGATGGGCGCCCAACCGCGCACCGGCGGCACGGTCACCCTCGGCGGAGCGGACTTCCACCCCAGGCACCCCGCCGACGCGGTGGCGGCCGGCCTCGGCCTGGTGCCGGAGGACCGCAAACAGCAGTCGCTGGTCCTCACCCACTCGGTGCGCTGGAACGCCACCCTGACCACCCTGCGCGGGATCAGCCGCCGCGGGGTGCTCACCCCGCGCGCCGACCGCGCGCACGCCGACCGGATCATCCGGGACCTCAAGGTCCGGCTGCACAGCCCGGATCAGCCGATCGGCGACCTGTCGGGGGGCAACCAGCAGAAGGTCGTGTTCGGCCGCTGGCTGGCCGCGCGCCCCCGGGTGCTGCTGCTCGACGAGCCGACCCGAGGGGTGGACGTCGGCGCGAAGGCGGACATCTACCGGCTGATCGACGACGCCGCCAAGGAGGGGCTGGCGGTCCTCGCCGCCTCCTCCGAGCTGGAGGAACTGCTGTGGATCTGCCACCGGATCGTGGTGATGGCGCACGGCCGGATCGTCGCGGACATCCCGCGCGACCGGTTCAGCAAGGAGAAGATCATGACCGCCGCGGCGGGGACGCCGGCGGGGACGGAGGTTTCGACATGAGCACCGGTACGGCACCGGCCCCGGCCGGGAAGCGAGTGCGGGCCGGGAGCGGCGCGGCCGGGTCGGCACTGAGCCGGCTCGCGCGCACCCCCGAGGTCGGCGTGGTGCTCGCCTGCGTGCTGCTCTTCGTCGGCCTGGCGCTCGCCAAGCCGGCCTTCGCCGGGGCGGTCAACCTGCAGAACATGGGCGCGGACCTGGCCCAGTACGGGGTCATCGCGATCGGCGAGTCGCTGGTCGTGCTGACCGGCGGCATCGACCTGTCGGTGGGCGCGCTGCTCGGCCTGTCCGTGGTGCTCGCCGCCTGGTTCAACGTCAAGGCCGGGATGCCGGCCGGGCTGGCGATCCTGTGCACCCTGGCCATGACCGGCCTGGTCGGGTGGATCCACGGACTGGCCGTGACCAAGCTCGCCATGCCGCCGTTCGTCACCACCCTGGTCACCTACACCGTCGCCCAGGGCGCGTCGCTGGCGATCACCTCGGGCATCCCGGTGGTCGGCATCTCCGGCTTCTTCGGCGACCTCAGCCAGACCTTCGTCGCACAAGTCCCGCTGCCTGCCCTGCTGTTCGCCGTGATCGCGGTCGCGGCGTGGTTCTTCCTGGAGCGCACCTACGCGGGCCGCCAGGTGTACGCGGTGGGTGGCAACAAGGAGGCCGCCCGGCTGGCCGGCATCCGTGGCGACCGGCGGATCATCGCCATGTACGTCACCAGCTCGCTGCTGGCCGGGTTCGGCGGCGTGCTGGTGGCCGGCCGGATGGGTGTCGGCTCCCCGACCGTCGGCGTGGGCTGGGAGCTGTCCGCCATCGCGGCGGCGGTGATCGGCGGGGTCTCGCTGGTCGGCGGGCAGGGGCGGATCCTCGGCATCGTCGCGGGCGCCGTCCTGCTGGAGCTGATCAACGACGGCATGATCGCGCTCGCGGTCAACGCCGACTACACCAACATCGTGCTGGGCGTCGTACTCGGGCTCGCGATCCTCGCCGACCGGCTGCGCGCCCGCAGGTTGTCCCGCCGCGGCTAGGGCGAGCCCTCGGCGGGGCTCCGCGCGGTGGGGTCGCCGCGCGGGTCGGGCCGCCGTGCGCAGCGGGTGCGACGCGCGCACGGCGGCTTCGTCATGCCCGGCCGCGTGCGGTCCGCCCCACCGTGGTCGGCCGCACCCGGCCGACCGGGTCTCGTGCCAGGTGATGGCCGGTCAGTCGCGCGCGGCGGGACCGGTGCTGCGGCGCAGCACCATCTCCGGCGAGATCCGCACCGGCGCCGGGGTCTCCCGCCCGCCCGCCAGTTCGGCGACGAGCAGTTCGAGCGCCCTGCGGCCCAGTTCCCCGAAGTCCTGCCGCACGGTGGTCAGCGGCGGGGTGAAGTACGCCGCCTCGGGGATGTCGTCGAAGCCGACCACGCTGATGTCGCGGGGGATCGACCGGCCGGCCTCGTGGAAGGCCCGGAGCAGGCCGAGCGCCATGTGGTCGTTGGCGCAGAACACCGCACTGACGCCGGCCGCCTGCGCGATCCGCAGTCCGGCCTCGTAGCCGGACCGCGCACTCCAGTCGCCGCTCTCGACCGGCGGCACCTCGGCCCCGGCGGCCTCCAGGGTGCGGCGCCAACCGTCCTGGCGGTCCTCGCTCTCCATCCAGCCGATCGGCCCGGCCAGGTGGTGCACCGTGCGGTGCCCGAGGTCCAGAAGGTGCCGGGTGGCCGCCTCGGCGCCCGCCCGGTTGTCGACCGAGACCAGCGGCACCCTGGCCTTGGTGCCCGAGCCGACCGCGACCACCGGCACCGAGCTGGACAGCTTGGCGACCGCACTGATCGCGGAGGTCTGCGGCGCGATCACCACGACGCCCTCGACGCCCTGGTCACGCAGGCGGTCGACGGCCTCCTGGACCGAGCGGCTGTCCAGCGAGCGCAGGCTGGCGACGCTGACGAAGTATCCGGCGCTGCGGGCCGCCCGTTCGATGCCGTCGAGCATCGAGGCGGGCCCGTACAGCGTGCTGTCGAAGCTGACCACGCCGAGTGTCTGGGAGCGCCGGGTGACCAGGGCGCGGGCGGCGGAGTTGGGCCGGTAGTCGAGCTCACGGATCGCGGCGAGCACCCGGCCCCTGGTGTCGGGGCGCACATGCGGCGCGCCGTTGAGGACCCGGGACACCGTCTGGTGGGACACCCCGGCCAGCTTCGCGACGTCCGCCATCACCGGCTGGCGCTGCTCCGTGCCGTCGGCTGCTGCTCCCACTCCCAGCTCCCCTCCTTGATATCGGGACACAACTGGTCCCGCGCCTGGCAAGCGTATCCGCCCGAGCAAATGCCAGCGCCACCATGGATCCGGCTCGTTCGCTTGCGAGGACGGCCCGTCGACGCCGGAATCCGCCGCCGAACGGTCCATCGGGGTGAACCTCACGCGGTACGTGCGGTCCCGGACCGGTCGTCGCGGGTTCGGCGTGGACCACGCCTGCGCGAGCAGGCCCCGCCCAGGTGTGCCGCACGCGGCGGTCGGTCGTGGGCAGCCGGTCGTTCGCGGCGCCGGCTCCCGTGCCCTTGACGCCGCCTACACCGTGCGCGATGGTGACCTGGCGCGGCGTAGCGGGCGGCGCGCTTCCAACTCCCACCCCCTCTCCCGACAGGCGAGGTCTGCCCGCATGCCGCAGCCCGACACCACCTCCGAACCGTCGGCCAGCACCGCGGCCGCACCCGCCCGTGTGCCCGCCACCCTCGCCGAAGTCGCCCGCCGCGCAGGCGTGTCCACCGCTACCGCCTCCCGGGTGCTGAGCCGGTCGGCGCCGGTCTCGGCCCCGGTGGCCGCACGGGTGGTGGCGGCCGCACGGGAGTTGTCCTACGTACGCCGGCGGGCACCGCGCGGGCGCGACACCGGTGTCGTGGCCGTGGTCGTCTTCGCGGATCCGCTGCGCTACCACGCCGACCCGTTCCACCTCCGGTTGCTGACGGGGTTGCGGCAGGCCGCGACCGGCCTGGAACGGGAGTTGGCACTCTTCAACGTCCCCGAACGGGCGCACCGGCCTGCCCTGCTGCGGCACCTGTGCGGCGGGCACGTGGATGGAGTGCTGCTGGTCGGGGCATGGGAGGACGCGGAGTTGCCGCGCCTGCTGCGGGCCGCGGACGTGCCGGTAGTGTCCGTCGGCCGCCCGGTGCGGGCCGGGACGGTGGCGTACGTGGACGTGGCGAACCTGACCGGCGCCCGGCTGGCAGCGCTGCGGCTGTGCGAGAGCGGTCGGCGGTCGGTGGCCACCATCGCCGGACCGCCGGGCACCGCGGTGGGCGCGGACCGTCTGGCGGGCTACCGGCAGGCGGTGACCGAGGCCGGACCAGTGGTCCGGTCCGTGGTCGCCTACGGGGACTTCTCGGGCGCCTCCGGCGAGCACGCCATGCTCCGACTGCTGCAGCAAAGGCCTTACCTGGAGGCGGTGTTCGTCGCTTCCGATCCGATGGCGATCGGTGCCCTGCGCGCGCTGCGGCGGCTCGGGCGCCGGGTGCCGGAGCAGGTCGCGGTGATCGGCTTCGACGACGTCCCGGCCGCGGCCCTGGCTCGGCCGCAGCTGACCACGGTGCACCAACCGGTCGAGCAACTCGGCGCCCGAGCCCTGGAGATGCTGCTGGAGCGCCCGGACCGGTCAGCGTCCCTGGTCCTCCCGACCAGCCTGGTCCTGCGCGACTCGGCCGACTGACGGACTGTCCGGACAGCCGGTGGTGCCGTGCCGGGAATGCCCCGAGCACCGCCCCGGCACGCGGCCAGCGAGTACCTGACGCCTGATCAACCACCCGGGTTCACCGTCGGCTGACGTGACAGGAACGACTGTTGGCGGCAGCGGCCGCCGGGGTGGTGCGGGCGCCGCCGGCCGTCGCGGACCGGGCGAGCGCGCTGACCGCCGCGAGGGTGGGGGCTGGGATGCGGGAGTGCAGGGTCCTGCGTCGCGTGCACGGCCTCCGGATGGGTGGGGGAACGCGGGCCGGCTTCCTGCCTGGTCCCGCGTGACGCAGCGTTCCGCGCCCGACCGGCCCGGTAAACGCCGCCGCCCGGCTCCCGCCCGGGGCGCCGGGGGCGATCGCGGCGCCGACCAGCGCGGACGGCCGCCGACGACTCGGGGCGGCAGCAGGTAAGTTACATACCCCATGGGAGCGCGCCCATTTCGATCCGGCCGTATCCGCCGAGGCTCTTGACGGCCCCCCATCATCCTGGCTTTATGTGTTTCGGCACCGGCAGTGCCGCCTGCCGACAAGTGGAAGCGCTCCCACACTCCGCCCGGAACTGCGGCGGCCCGGGTTTCCCGCTCCTCCCGCAGCATTCGGCAAGGCGCCACCCGGGCCCACCCCCACCCCACCCGAAGGGACCCGCTCGTGCCCCTCTCCGCTCTCCGCAGGCTCCGGACGGCGGCCGTTGCCGCCGCCCTCGGCGCCGCGGCTCTCGTTCCCCTGGTCGGCGCGCAGGCCGCGCACGCCGCCACCACCCACCTGGCCAATCCGTTCGTCGGTGCGACCGGCTACCTCAACCCCGACTACACCTCCGAGGTCAGCGCCCAGGCCGCGGCCGACGGCGGCACGCTGGGCGCCACGGAGGCCCAGGTCGCGAGCAACTCCACCGCCGTCTGGATGGACCACATCGGCGCCATCGCGGGCGACGGCGGCCGCCTGGGCCTGCGCGCCCACCTGGACCAGGCGCAGGCCCAGGCGAGCGGCGACAACTCCCCGGTGGTCTTCCAGGTGGTCATCTACGACCTGCCCGGCCGGGACTGCGCCGCGCTTGCCTCGAACGGCGAACTGCCGGCCACCGCAGCGGGGTTGGCCAGCTATGAGAGCCAGTACATCGACCCGATCGCGGCGATCCTGGCCGACCCGAAGTACGCCTCGCTGCGGATCGCCGCAATCATCGAGCCGGACTCCCTGCCGAACGCGGTGACCAACCAGAGCAAGCCGACCTGCGCCACCGCGACGCCGTTCTACGAGTCCGGCATCGAGTACGCGCTGAACAAGCTGCACCCGATCGGCAACGTCTACGACTACCTGGGCATCGGGCACTCGGGCTGGCTCGGCTGGTCGAGCAACATGGTCCCGGCCGGCCAGGAGTACGCCAAGGTCGCCAAGGCCACCAACGCCGGCTTCGCCAGCGTGGACGGCTTCATCAGCGACACGGCCAACACCACCCCGCTGAACGAGCCGTTCCTCACCGACCCCGACCAGCAGGTCGGCGGCCAGCCGGTGAAGTCCGCCAACTTCTACCAGTGGAACCCGGACTTCGACGAGTACACCTACGACACCCAGATGTACTCGACCCTGGTGTCCAACGGCTTCCCGAGCACCATCGGCATGCTGGTCGACACCTCGCGCAACGGCTGGGGCGGCAGCTCCCGACCCACCGCGCTGAACTCCAGCGCGACCGACGTCAACGACTACGTCACCGAGAACAAGGTGGACCAGCGCCCGTTCCGCGGCGACTGGTGCAACATCAACGGCGCGGGCATCGGCGCCCGGCCGCAGGCCCAGCCGTACGGACCGACCAATCCGATCATCGCCTTCCTCTGGGTGAAGCCCCCGGGCGAGTCGGACGGCGACTACCCGACCGCGACCCACCCGCACGGCGACCCGCACTGCGACCCGAACGGCACCCAGACCGACGGCAACGGCGGCACCTACCCGACCGACGCCCTCGGCGGCGCCGACGTCCCGGCCGGCCAGTGGTTCGGCGCCGAGTTCCAGCAGCTGGTGCAGAACGCCTACCCGTCCTTCGGCTCCTCCACCGGCGGGGGCGACACCACCCCGCCGAGCACCCCGACCGGGCTGACCGTCACCGGCACCACCGCCACCAGCGTCTCGCTCTCCTGGACGGCGTCCACCGACAACGTCGGCGTCACCGGCTACGACGTGTACCGCAACGGCACCAAGGTCGCCACCAGCACCACCACCGGCTACACCGACACCGGCCTCACCGCCGCCACCGCCTACCAGTACACCGTCGCCGCCTACGACGCCGCCGGTAACACCTCCCCGGTCTCCGCCGCCGTCACCGCCACCACGGCCGGCAGCGGAGGCGGAACCGGGGGTGGCGGCTGCACCGCGACCTACTCCGTGTCCAACGACTGGGGCAGCGGCTTCAACGCCAACGTCACCGTGGCCAACACCGGCAGTGCGCCCACCACGTCCTGGAAGGTGACCTGGACCTGGGCCGGCAACCAGCAGGTGACCAACGCCTGGAACGCCACCGCCACCCAGACCGGCAGCGCGGTCAGTGCCACCAACGCGGGCTACAACGGCACGGTGGCCGTCGGCGCCAACACCAGCTTCGGTTTCTCGGGCAGCTACTCGGGCAGCAACACCGCCCCGACCCTGACCTGCACCACCGGCTGACCCTGGGCCATCCCCTCCCCCACGGGGTCGGCCGGTCCACCCACCGGCCGGCCCCACTCCCCTGCGTACAGGAGCGCTCCCATGACTCCCCGCACCGTACTCGCCACCGCCGCGGCGGCCGCCGGCGCACTGGCCGCGGCACTGCTGCTGCCCGCCGGCGCGCTACCCGCCGCCGCCGCCAACAGCACTTCCTGCGACGTCGGTTACAGCACCAACGACTGGGGCAGCGGGTTCACCGCCAACCTCACCATCACCGACGCCGGCAGCACCCCGATCAACGGCTGGAGCCTCGACTACGCCTACACCGGCAACCAGACCCTCACCAACGGCTGGAACGGCACCTGGACCCAGACCGGCAGCACCGTCACCGTCACCAACCCCGGCTACGCCACCACCATCAACCCCGGCACCAGCTACACCACCAGCGCCAACTTCACCTACCGTGGCAGCAACACCGCCCCTACCGCCTTCAGTGTCAACGGCATTGCCTGCGGCCCGAGTTCCAGCCCCACGCCCACCCCGACCCCCACTCCCACGCCGACCGGCCCCCCTACGCCCGGGGGTCCCGCGCCCGCGCTGCACGTGGTGGGCAACCAGCTCCAGGACGCCACCGGACGGACCGTCACCCTGCACGGCGCCGACCGCTCCGGCGCCGAGTTCGCCTGCGTGCAGGGCAGCGGCATCTTCGACGGCCCGGTGGACCGGGCCTCCATCGACGCGATGAAGAGCTGGCACCTCACGGCGGTCCGGATCCCGCTCAACGAGGACTGCTGGCTCGGTCTGCCGAACGTCCAGGCGGCCTACGCCGGCTCCACCTACATCAACGCGATCAAGTCCTACGTGCAACTGCTGCACCAGAACGGCCTGAACACCATCCTGGACCTGCACTGGACGGACGGCGCCTACGCCGGCAACTCCTCGGGCTGCGCCTCCGCCACCGCCACCTGCCAGAAGCCGATGCCGGACGCCGCCGAGGCGATCCCGTTCTGGCGCTCGGTGGCCGCCACCTTCAAGGGCGACGACGCGACCGTCTTCGACCTGTTCAACGAGCCCTACCCGTCCCGCGCCACCGGCAGCGAGGCCAGCGGCTGGGCCTGCTGGCGCGACGGCGGCAGCTGCCCGGGCATCGGCTACCCGGTGGCCGGCATGCAGTCGATGGTGGACGCGGTGCGCGGCACCGGCGCGGACAACGTGCTGATGCTCGGCGGGATCGAGTACGCCAACGACCTCACCCAGTGGCTGGCCTACGAACCGACCGACCCGCTGCACCAGTTGGCCGCCTCCTGGCACTCGTACAACTTCAACGCCTGCTCCTCGTCCAGCTGTTGGGGCAGCGAGATCGGGCCGGTCGCGGCGGCTGTGCCCGTGGTCACCGGCGAGCTCGGCGAGAACGACTGCGCGCACGGCTACCTGGACACCCTGCTGCCCTGGCTGGACCAGCACGGGATCTCCTACCTGGCCTGGACCTGGAACACCTGGGACTGCTCCAGCGGCCCCTCGCTGATCTCGTCCTACGACGGCACGCCGACCGCCTTCGGCGCCGGCTACCGCGCCCACCTGGCCGCCCTGGGCTGATCCGAGCGCGCCCCGGGTGCCGGGAGCCCCTGACGGCTCCCGGCACCCCGACCTGTCCGGTCACGCCGAGTCCCGGACCACCAGCTCCGTCGCCAACACCAACTGCCGCCGAGTGCAACCGGGTTCAGCAATCTGCTCAAGCAGTTGCCGGACCATGGCGCGTCCCATCTCCTCGGTGGGCTGGCGCACGGTGGTCAGCGGCGGATCCGTGTGCCGGGCCACGATCGAGTCGTCGAAGCCGACCAGCGCGACGTCCTGCGGCACCCTGCGCCCAGCCGCTCGCAGCTCCTGCAGCGCACCGGCCGCCAGCACGTCGGAGGCGCAGAAAACTCCGTCCAACTCTGGTACACGAGAGAGCAGTTCGGCCATCGCGGAGCGACCGCCCCGCTCGGTGAAGTCCGCCACCGCGACCAGATCCGGCTCCGCCGGGACCCCGCCTTCGGCGAGCGCGGCCCGGTATCCGGCGAGCCGGGCCTGAGCGCCCTCGATGTCCAGCGGGCCGGTGATGGTCGCGATCCGGCGGCAACCCCGCCGGATCAGGTGGCGCACCGCCATCCGGGCCCCACCGGCGTTGTCGGCCGCCACGTAGCTCAGCGGCTCGTGCTCACCGCGCCGGCCGGCCAGCACGGCGGGCATGCCCAACTGCTCCAGCACACCCGGCAGCGGGTCGTCCAGGTGCACCGCGACCAGCAGCACGCCGTCCACCCGCTGCGCCCGCAGGTACGCCGACAGCCGCTCCCGTTCCCGCTGGTCGCGCACCAGCACCAGCAGCAACTGCAGCTCGCTGTCGGACAGTTCGGCCGATACGCCACTGATGATGTCGGCGAAGTACGGCTCCGAGAACAGCCGGGTCTCGGCCTCCGGCACCACCAGCGCGATCGCGTCCGTGCGCGAGGTCACCAGCGAACGGGCCGCCCGGTTGGGCACGTAGCCCAGCTCGGCCACCGCCCGCTCCACCGCGGCTCGTGCCTTCTCACTCACCCGGGGCGAGCCGTTGATCACCCGCGAGACGGTGCCCCGGCCGACGCCGGCCAGCACCGCGACCTCCTCCAGGGTGGGCCGGGCACGGACGTTCACCACCGGCTCGGGACCGGGGGCGCGCGATCCGCCGACACTCATCCGCGACCTCGTCTGCTGCGGGTCATCCACCGGCCTGTCCTGTCTCGTCCGGGTTGGACCTATCGGTCCGGGCGTCGCCAGGATACGCATCGGTCACATCCGCGCCGTCCCCTTGACACATGCCCCCGGTAGGAAGCAACCTTCCGGCAAGTCCTTGGGAGCGCTCCCACATCGTGCTTCCACAGTACACCGCAGAGTCCGCCGGACAACGGGCAGATCGAACTGCCACTCCGGGCCACTTGCCCAGAAGGAGTTCCCGTGCACCAGGCTCGAACCACCCGCCCCCGCAGAACCGCCCTCCTCGGAGCCGGCGCGCTGGCCGCCACCGCCGTACTGCTGGCGGGCTGCTCCTCCAGCGTCGGCGCCCCTAGCGCCGCCCCCTCCGGGCAGAAGATCACCCTGACCGTGGGCGACTTCGGCACCTTCGGCTACAAGGAGGCCGGTCTCTTCGACGCCTACATGGCGGCCCACCCGAACATCACCATCAAGGAGGACACCACCACCGCCGAGGCCGACTACTGGACCGCGCTGCAGACCCACCTGGCGGCCGGCAGCGGCATGGACGACGTGCAGGCCCTGGAGGTCGGCCGGATAGCCCTGGCCACCTCCGACGCGCTGAGCAGCGCCTTCGTCGACCTCTCCAAGGCACCCGGGGTCGACAAGGGCGACTACCTGCCGTGGAAGTGGCAGCAGGCCACCACCTCCGACGGCCGCACCATCGGCCTGGGCACCGACGTCGGCCCGATGGCCATCTGCTACCGACAGGACCTCTTCCAGGCCGCCGGCCTGCCCAGCGACCCCGCGGCCGTCAGCGCGCTCTGGGCCGGCGACTGGTCCAAGTACGTCGAGCAGGGCAAGGCCTTCCAGGCCAAGGCGCCCAAGGGCACCTACTTCATGGACACCGCCACCGGCCTGTTCAACGGCGTGGTCTCCTCCTCCACCCAGCAGTACTACAAGGGCGGCAAGCTCGACTACAAGGACTCGCCGAGCGTCAAGTCGGCCTGGGATCTGGCCATGCAGGCCGACGCCGCCGGACTCTCCGAGGGGCTCAAGGAGTTCGACCCGCCGTGGCAGACCGCCTTCGCGCAGTCCTCCTTCGCCACCACGATCTGCCCGTCCTGGCAGCAGGCCAACATCCAGAAGTACTCCGGCACTGCCAACGCCGGCAAGTGGAACATCGCCCAGGCCCCCGCCGCCGGCAACTGGGGCGGCTCGTTCCTGGCCGTGCCGAGCTCCGGCAAGCACCGAGCCGAAGCCGAGGCCCTGGTGGCCTGGCTGACCGCACCCGAACAGCAGGCCAAGGTCTTCCAGGCGGTCGGGAACATCCCGTCCAACCAGGGCGCGTACTCGCTGAGCGCGGTCAGCGACTACAGGAATCCGTACATCGGCCCGAACGCCCCCACCGGCCAGATCTTCTCGGCCGCGGCCAAGGCGATCCAGCCCGCCGAGACCGGCCCGCACGCGGGCGACCTGCAGGACGACTTCAGCAACGGGATCCTGCTGGTCGAGCAGAACCACAAGAGCGCGGGCGACGCGTGGAACACCACCGTCCAACAGATCGACAGCAGCATCCAGTGATCCGAACCCCCGGGGTCAGAGCGTCGCCCACCGGGCCCCGGGCCCGACACGACGGAAGGGAATCGCCCGTGGCCACCCCTCCCGACGCCCGCCACCGGCAGACCTGGCGCAGCCGGCTCCACCGCTGGGACAGCAAGGGCTCGCCCTACGCGTTCGTCGCCCCGTTCTTCCTGCTCTTCGCCGCCTTCGGGCTCTTCCCGCTGCTCTACACCGGCTGGCTGTCACTGCACCAGGTCAGCCTCTACAACGTCAACCAAGCCCGCTGGGTGGGATTCCAGAACTACCTCGACCTGTTCACCGGCGCGCCCAGCCGCTTCTTCTGGAACGCGCTGCGCAACACCATCACCCTCGGCACGCTCTCCACCGTCCCGCAGCTGGCGATCGCGATCGGTCTGGCCCACCTGCTCAACTACCGCCTGCGCGGGCGCGGTTTCCTGCGCACCGCGCTGCTCGCCCCGTACGCCACCTCGGTGGCCGCGGCCACCCTGGTGTTCGCGCTGATCTTCAGCCCCGAGGGCGGCATGGCCAACTGGGTGATCCACCTGTTCGGCTTCGGTCCGGTCAACTGGGAGGCCGGCAAGTGGACTTCGCAGTTCGCCATCGCCACCATCGTGACCTGGCGGTGGACCGGCTACAACGCGCTGATCTACCTGGCCGCGATGCAGGCCGTGCCCGGCGAACTGTACGAAGCCGCGGCGATCGACGGGGCCGGCCGGCTGCGCCAGTTCTGGCACGTGACGGTACCGGCACTGCGGCCGACCATCCTGTTCACCGTGGTGATCTCCACCATCGGCGCCACCCAACTCTTCGGCGAACCCTTCCTGTTCGGCGGCCAGAGCGGCCACCAGGGCGGCGCCGACAACCAGTACGAGACGCTCGGCGTGCTGATGTACGACCAGGGCTTCCACGACAGCATGCTGGGCCGGGCCTCGGCGGTGGCCTGGACGATGTTCGCGCTGCTCCTGCTGCTCGGCCTGGCCAACGCCCTGATCGCCCGCCGCCTGCGGCGGGCGCAGTGAGGAAGGAGCGACGAGGAATGGTGCTCAGGAGAACGACCGGAGCCGGCCGGACCCACCACGCCGGCCCGCTCAGCTACGCGGTGCTGGTCGTCGCCGCCCTGGTGTC
This sequence comes from Kitasatospora sp. NBC_01266, assembly GCF_036242395.1. Classification (NCBI taxonomy): domain Bacteria; kingdom Bacillati; phylum Actinomycetota; class Actinomycetes; order Kitasatosporales; family Streptomycetaceae; genus Kitasatospora; species Kitasatospora sp. NBC_01266. The sequence continues at coordinate 81,552 of NZ_CP108458.1, forward strand.
GCTCTTCCCGCTCTACTGGACGCTGGTGGCCGCCTCCACCGACGCCCACCGGGTGGTCTCCAGCCCGCCGCCGCTGGTCCCGGGCGCGAACCTGTTCAAGAACCTCTGCTACGTCTGGCAGAACGCCGGCGGCCGCGGCATGGGCGTGGCACTGCTCAACTCCACCCTGGTCGCGGGGTCGGTGACGCTCGGCACGGTGGTCTTCTCGGTGCTGGCCGGCTTCGCCTTCGCCAAACTGCGGTTCGCCGGGCGCGGACTGCTGATGGGCCTGGTCGTGGCCACCCTGGCGGTGCCCGCGCAGCTGAGCGTGGTGCCGCTGTTCATCCTGATGAAGCAACTGGGCTGGGGCAACCACCTGCAGGCACTGATCATGCCGACCCTGGTGACCGCGTTCGGCGTCTTCTTCATGCGCCAGTACCTGGTCCAGGCGCTGCCCACCGAGCTGCTGGAGGCGGCCCGCAGCGACGGCGCCAACTCGCTGCGGGTGGTCTGGCACGTGGTGCTCCCGATCGCCCGCCCGGCCATGGCGGTGCTCGGCATGCTGACCTTCGTCCAGTCCTGGAACGACTTCCTGTGGCCGATCATCGCGATGAACGGCTCCACCAACCCGACCGTCCAGGTGGCACTGGCCGGTCTCGGCACCGGCTGGTCCACCGACTGGTCGGTCATCATGGCCGGGGCACTGATCGGCACACTGCCGCTGCTACTGGTCTTCGTCCTGTTCGGCCGCCAGATCGTCGGCGGCATCACCCAGGGCGCCGTGAAGGGCTGAACTTCCTTGGTCCTACTACCTCTTTGGGAGCACTCCACGATGACCTCGGTACCCCGAACCACCGATCGTGCCGACTCCGCGCACCGGTTGGGCGAGCGCCCGGCCTTCCCGACCGGCTTCCGCTGGGGCGCCGCCACCGCGGCCTACCAGGTCGAGGGCGCCGTCCGGGAAGGCGGCCGGACGCCGTCGATCTGGGACACCTTCAGCCACACCCCGGGCAAGGTCGCGAACGGCGACACCGGCGACCTGGCCACCGACCACTACCACCGGTTCCGCGAGGACATCGCACTGATGGCCGAACTCGGCATCCAGGCCTACCGGTTCTCCATCTCCTGGCCGCGGATCCAGCCGACCGGCCGCGGTCCCGCGCTGGAGCCCGGCCTGGACTTCTACCGGCGGCTCACCGACGAACTGCTGGCGCACGGCATCCAGCCGGTGGCCACGCTCTACCACTGGGACCTGCCCCAGGAGTTGGAGGACGCCGGCGGCTGGCCGGTGCGGGCCACCGCCGAGCGGTTCGGCGAGTACGCCCACGTGGCGGCCGAGGCACTGGGCGACCGGGTGGCGGTGTGGACCACGCTCAACGAGCCCTGGTGCTCGGCCTTCCTCGGCTACGGCTCCGGCGTGCACGCGCCGGGCCGCACCGACCCCGCCGACGCGCTGCGCGCCGCCCACCACCTCAACCTCGGCCACGGCCGGGCGGTGGCAGCGCTGCGCGCCGTGCTGCCGCGCCCGGCCGAGCTGTGCATCAGCCTGAACCTGCACCAGGTGCGCGCCCTGACGCAGCGTCCGCAGGACCTGGACGCGGGCCGCCGGATCGACGCGGTGGGCAACCGGATCTTCACCGGCCCGCTCCTGCACGGCGGCTACCCGGCGGACCTCAAGGCCGACACCGCGCACCTGGTGGACTGGGAGCAGTTGGTGCAGCCCGGCGACGAGGCGGCGATCGGTGCACCGATCGACCTGCTGGGCCTCAACTACTACACGCCGACCCTGGTCTCCGCGGCGGACGACGGCGTGGGCGCCAGCGAGCACGACGCGCACGGCAGCGGCGAGCACTCCCCGTGGCCGGCCGCCGAGCAGGTGCTGTTCCACCGGCCACCGGGCGAGACCACGGCCATGGGCTGGTCCATCGACCCGTCCGGCCTCTACGACCTGATCACCGCGACCGCCCGGGCCAATCCCGGCCTGCCGCTGCTGGTCACCGAGAACGGCGCCGCCTTCGACGACACCCTCGGCCCCGACGGCACCGTGCACGACCCGCAGCGGATCGCCTACCTGCACGCCCACCTGACCGCCGTGCACCGGGCCATCGCGGACGGCGCGGACGTGCGCGGCTACTTCCTCTGGTCGCTGCTGGACAACTTCGAGTGGTCGTACGGCTACCGCAAGCGGTTCGGCGCCGTGTACGTGGACTACCCGACCCAGCGCCGGATCCCGAAGTCCAGCGCCGCCTGGTACGCGCGCACCATCCGGGCCAACACGGTGGCGGCCGGGCCGGAGTAGCAGAAGCCGCGCAGTGCACGCATGGTGGCGGTCGGCAGCCGTCGGCGATCCGCCGACGGCCCCGCGCACCAGTGTCCGCCTGGGCTACGGCAAGCCGTGGCTCTGGCCGTCCACGGGGTGGAAGCGGCAGCGGCGCCGGCCTCCAGGGCCCTGGCGCCAGTGTCCACCGAGCCCGGTCCGGCGGCCAGTTGGCTCCCCGGTGGCGGGCGAAGTGGTCCGGAGCGTGCCGACTCGGGGCGGGAACGTGTGCGGTCCCCCGTCATCACCGTGCCGGGCGCCCGGCACCCCGCCCGGCGCGCCCGGCGCGCCCGGCCGTACGGGGCGGGGCGGGCGCGGCGCGGCACGGTTCCGTCAGGTGCCGCTGGACCACAGGATGGGGCCGGAGCAAGTGTAGTTCCCGTTGTTGGGGGCGTAGAGGACGATGTCGCCGTTGGTCTCGAAGCAGACGTAGGCACCGGCGTTCTGGCGTTCGGTCAAATAGCCCGTGCCGGTCTGCCACAGGAGGTAGTAGCCGGGCGGGGGGGGTTGGTGACTTCGAAGTTGCCGTTGGGCACCATGCTCACGAGATTCGGCGAGCCGGTGCTGGTGTTGGACGCCCACACCGCGGTGCCGCCGTTGTTGTAGACGACGAAGTTGCCGTCGTTCTGGCTGGCGAACATGTAGTCGCCCGCACAGACGTAGCTGATCTCACCCATGGACTGGCCGGGCAGCAGGTACGCCACGGGGCTGTTGCTGTTGCTGCAGGGGTCCGAGGTGAACGCCTGGGCGACCTGGCGCGGGTGAACATCGCGTCGTACAACGCCGGGTTCTCCGTGGCGTAGCTGCTGTATGCGCGGGCGACCGCACCGACCGCCTCGTCCGGTGCTGCCTGGCGTCGAGCGTCACCGAGGGCTTCGGCGAGTTCGCCGAAGCCCTCCAGCGCGATGGTCTCGACCAGGCCTTCCACCGACGCGAAGTGTTCGTAGATCACCGGCTGGCTGTACTCGACCCCGGTCGACAGCCGGCGGGTGGTCACCGCGTCCCAGCCTTCTGCGCGCTCGTCCAACGACCGGCCCTCGCCCGGGTCGACGATGCCGCGCTCACCGCGGTCATGGGCAGCGTGCACCGCTTCGGCGACCGGCGGATGCCTGCCCCCGGGATCCTGGGCATCATCGCCGCGGCTGCCGCGTCAGTCCTTGCCGCGTTGGCCGACCGACCTGCCGAATCAATGCTGGCGGGAGGCGCGCAGCCGACACCGCCTGGTTGCCGGACGCGCAGAGCCTGCCGGTGCGGCACGCCTGGGGCGCCGCGCTGGAGCGTGCTGACGCCCTCGCACCGGTCGGCGGGACCGGGCCGGTCGGCACAAGGCCGCTGTCCGCTGCCGTGAACTGCAGTCTCGGCGGTGGTCGGGGTCGGAAGCAGGCGTTCCGGTCCGGGTGCCCGGGAGATTGGGTGAGGTGCTAGAAATTCCTCGTGGACCATGACCCTGAGCCCTCGACCCTGCGCGTCTTCGTGGCACTGGCCCCGCCCGACGACGCGAAGGACGAACTGGCCCGGGCCCTCCAGCCTGCCTACGCCGCGTACCCGCAGCTGCGGTGGAACCGGATCGAGGACTGGCACATCACCCTGGCCTTCCTCGGTGAGCTGCCCTCCACAGCAGTGCCCACGCTGCGGTCGACGCTGGCTGCCCAGGCGGCATCGCACCCCGCCCCGCGCCTGGGCCTGCGCGGCGGCGGCCACTTCGACGAGCGAACGCTCTGGAGCGGGATCGACGGGGACCTGGAGGGACTGCACCTGCTCGCCGCCGACGTCCGGGACGTGGTGAGGTCCTGCCGAATCGAGTTCAGGGACCGTCCGCTGCGCCCCCATCTGACCCTGGCACGGTCCCGCCGCGACGATCCCGCCAGCGTGCTCCTGGCCGCCGCCGGGCTCACCGGGTTCGTGGGCCGGATGTGGCGGGCCGAACGTCTCCACCTGGTCGGCAGCAACTTCGGCCGCGGGCCCGGGCCGATCCGCTACCGCGACATCGAGGCGTGGCGGTTCGGCACCGCCGTCCGGACCGGCAGCGGTCCCGCCGGGACGTAGCCATCGGTGGTGACACCGGCCGGTGGGCCAGGCCGACCGCACCCGCCAGATCAAACCGGCTCCGCGCTCAACTACTTGATATTTCCCCGCTGTTGGGTCGGATCGTGGCGCAGCTGTCGCAGAGCCCGCGCCGGCCTGGGCACTGCGGATCACCGTCGCCCCGATTCGGAAGAACCCGGGCTGCGGCACGTCATCGGCAGCCGCTTCGACCAGGACTTCCCGGGCGGCGGCCCCGTCGGCACCGAACAGCGTCCCGAACCGGGGCCTGAACGCCCCGCAGCGGTGCCCGCAGCGGCGCCCGAGGGGCCGGCCGAGGCCAGGCGGTATCGGCGGCGCGGCCTGTCACCCTTTCGTGTACTTACCCGCGCATTCCGCAGCCGGGGTGTCTCGGCGGTCGGAGGATCCTCCTGGGGGTCGTGTCCCGCGGCCCGAGGAAGGATGGTGCGCACACCGATGAGCACGACGCGACGAATGGTGCTGAGCGCGGCCTTGGCCGCCCCGCTGCTGGCCCAGTTCACGGGGACGGCGTCCGGTGCCACCGCGGACGACAAGTGGGGCACGGTCTCCGACGGCTGGGTCGAGGTTCGCTGGACTGCGCCGGCCCAGGCGCAGTTGGACCGGTTCGAGGCCGTGGTCGAGGCCGTGGCTCCGGCCGAGTTGGTCAAGGACTCCGGCGGTTCGGCGGTGCGCTTCCCCCTGCGGTCGGCCACGGGCGATCCCGCGCTGACGAACCTGCCCACCGCGCAGGGCGACGGCGTCCTCGACGGCGGGGTCGCGGTGCGCACGCCGAGCGGCACCTTCCAACTGGTCGGCTTGGAGAGCGTTCTGCAGGACGGGGTGGCGTCCGGGAAGTGCGTGGTCAACGGTGTCGACGTCGGGCACCACGCGGTGGTCCGGTGCGGTCTGGCCGAGGGCCTGCTGAGCGCCGAGAGCGTGCCGGTGGGCCAGCCGTTGAAGGTCCAGCTCAGCGAGGTACCGCTGCGTGCCACCCCTGAGCTGTTGCAGGTGTACACGGCCACTTTCGGCACGCCTCCGTTCGCCGCTGACACGGTGCTGGCGTACGTGAGCGCGCAGGGCGTGTACACCCCGCCGAAGCCGTGAGGTGAGGGCCGATCCCGGGCTCAGGAGACGGGGGCTGGTTCCGCCGGGCGGGCGGGCGCGGGAAGGTCGCCGCCGAACCGGCGCCGGCGGCCGGCGTACGCCGTGAGGGCCTCCCGCAACTGCGCCAGGCCGAAGTCCGGCCAGGGGGTCGGGTCGAAGACCAGTTCGGCGTAGGCGAGGTGCCAGGGCAGGAAGTTGCTGATCCGCTGCTCGCCGGAGGTGCGGATCAGCAGGTCGATGTCGGGCAGGTCGGGTACGTAGAGGTTCCGGGCCAGGTCGGCGGGGCCGATGTCCTCGGGCCGGATCCTCCCCGCGACCGCCTCGGCGGCCAGCGCGCGGGCGGCGGCGGCCAGTTCGTCCCGTCCGCCGTAGTCGACGCAGAGGGTCAGCGACAGCACCCCGTTGTTCGACGTCATGCTCTCCACCACGGCCAGGGCGGAAGCGAGCGACGGCTCGATGCGGTCGCGCCGCCCGCACCAGCGCACCCGCACGCCGAGTTCGTGCAGCCAGGTCGCGCCTTGGGCGATCCCGTCGGCCAGGGTGTCGAACAGGGCGGCCAGTTCCTCCTGGGAACGGTCCCAGTTCTCGGTGGAGAACGCGTAGATGCTCAGGTGCCCGACTCCCAGCCGCAGGGCGGCGTTGACCAGGCGCATCGCGGCCCGCTCGCCCGCGTGATGGCCCTGAACGGCCGGCAGGCCCCGCAGCGCGGCCCACCGCCGGTTGCCGTCCATGATCACTGCGACATGGCCCGGCACCGCACCCACGTCCGCCCGGGCCGGGCGACGGCGCGCCGCCCCGGCCGACGTCAGCGGCTCGACACCGTCGACGAACACCCGACCCTGCTGGAGCGAGACCTCGTCGAACTGCAACTGCGCCCCCAGCAGCAGGCTGTGCAGGAACGGCTGGCAGTCGGAACCCACCATCCCGGTCACCGGCACCACCTGCTCCAGCAGGCCGCGCCAGTGGCCGAGTTGGACGCCCACCAACGCGTCCAACGCCTCCCGCCGCTCACCGCTCCGCAGGTCACCGACCTCCAGCCGCAGCCCGCGCATGTCCTCGCGCGGCAGGTAGCACCGCCCGGCGGCGAGGTCGACCGGCAGATCCTCGAAGATGTCCACCAGCTGGCACACCTCGCCCAGCACGGAGGTCAGCGACGACACCTCCGGCCCCCTCGCGCCCAGCAGCGGAGTCCACAGCTCGGCAACCACCCCCGAGACTCCTCGCAGGTAGCGCCGCTGGTCCGCGAAGGTCTCGAACACCGGCGGGCGGACGCAGTCGGTACCGATGGCCTCGAGGAACTCCTCGACCATCCCCTGGTCCAGATCCCACTGCCACACCGTGTCCACGAACGCCCGCCGCAACGGGTGCTCGCTGCGCCCGGCGCGCAGCTCCTCCAGCGTGTCGCGGCGCCAACGGGTGATCAGCTGCTCGCGGTCGGCCTCCGCTCCCTCGTCGGCGATGCGGTCGGTCCGCACCATGAAGGCGTGCACGGCGTGGAAATGGGGGCGGATCGCGGCGGGCACCAGCTCGGTCGCCGTCCACATCGGTGCCAGGAACTGCCTGGTCTCGGCCGCGCACAGCTCGTAGGACGCACGCAGTTCGGGTGAACCGTTGAACGCCGCCTCGTTCCTCAACACTTCCGGACCTCACCTTCGACCACGCCGCCGGTACGGGACCCGCAGCCTCGGCAGCGCGGCGGGCGGCGGCACCTCCCCGCCACCCGTGGCGGGGCCTCCACCATCACTAACGACACGCCGACCGATCGGTGCCGATCCCGGTGGCAGACCCCCGCCGCGAAGTCCGCGTTCTGGCACAGCACGCCGAGCACAGGACCGCGTGCCACCCCGGAGCCGGCGCCGGGGTGGCACGCGGTCCGCTGTGCACGCCTACTGGAGACCAGCTGGTGGACCCACCCGGACCTCCGGACCGCGACTGTCCCGCGTCACCGGCTGAGCGCGCGCAGCCGCAGCCGGCCCGGTTGCAGCACGGTGGACAGCCGCACCGGACGGTCGTCGAGCGGGTCGCCCGGTACCGGGGCGGGGTGCCAGCGGGCCAGCAGGGTGGCCAGTGCGATCGTCGCCTCGGCCCGGGCGAAGTCGGCGCCGATGCACTGGCGCGGACCGTTCGAGAACCCCGCGAACCCCCAGCGGGGCAGCTCCGCGGCCCGCTCGGGCAGCCAGCGGTCCGGGTCGAAGCGGGCCGGATCGGCGAAGATCCGCGGGTTGTGGTGGGCGACGTAGGGGCTGAGCAGCACCTGGCTGCCGGGGGTCAGGGTGCGCCCGCCCAGTTCGACCTCGCGGGTGCAGGTGCGCAGCAGCACCCAGCCGGGCGGACGCCGGCGCAGCGACTCGGTCAGCACCCGGGCGGTGTAGCGGAGGTGCGGCAGGTCGGCCCACTCGGCGGGGCGAGCGCCCGGCAGCACCGCGTCGAGCTCCGTCTGGAGGGTGGCCAGGACCTCGGGATGCGTCATCAGCAGGCGCAGTGTCCAGGCGAGTTGGGAGGCGGTGGTCTCGGCGCCGGCCAGCAGCAGGGTCACCACCTGGTCGTGCAGCTCGGCGTCGGAGAGCGCGGAGCCGTCCTCGTCCCGGGCGGCCAGCAGGCCGGCCAGCAGGTCGTCCCGGCCGGGGCCGCCGGTGCGGTACTCGCGCACCAGCTCGGCCACCGTGCGCTCCAGGGTGCGCACCGCCCCCCGGTAGCCGGGGCCCGTGGGTAGCAGCATCACCCGCCGCAGCGCCCCGGCGAACGCGGTCGCGAAGGCCTGCTGCAGCCGGTCGGCCAGCTCGTCCGGTACCTCGGTGCCCAGCAGCGTGCGCGCCACCACCCGCAGCCCGAACCGGTAGCAGGCGGGAAAGACCTCCACCGTCTCACCGGGCTGCCAGGAGTCGGCCAGCGCCGCGGCCTCCCTGGTCATCACGGCGGCGTACTCGGCCACCCGTTCGGGCCGGAACTCCGGTTGCAGCATCCGCCGCTGGCGCCGGTGGTCGGCGTGCGCGCAGGTGGCGAGACCGTTGCCGAGCACCCGCCGGAACCGCTGGTAGAGCGGCCCGCCCTTGTCGAAGGTCCGGTCGTCCGCGTACACCTGCCGCAGCAGCTCCGGATGGCAGGGCACCACCAGTCTGGTCGGCCCCAGTCGGATCTCCACCAGGTCCCCCAACTCCGGCAGGCGCCCCAGGAACCCCGCCGGATCCCGCACCAGCGCGGGCAGGTGCCCGAGCCCGGGCCAGGCCCCGGGCGCGTCCGCCCGGCGGTACGTCGTGGTCGTGGCGGAGCCTGCTGACGAGGACACGGCACCAGCGTAGGCGCGAGTGGCGGTGTCGGGGTAGGGCGCCACGAACGGGGAGCAGCGCCGTGCCTGTCCCCCGCTCAGGGCTCGCGAGCCGTCACAGTCGGGGATCCTGGACCGTTCGGGCAGCTCGGATTGGCCCTGGGTCCGCCCTTTCCGCCCTTCCCGCACGGCGGCTGCTGCGGCAGAGTCGCACTCCGAGGCGATGCGACGGATCTCGCGCGGAGGGATCTTCCATGCGGCGCACCACCGGGTCCCGACAGAACACCGGCGCCGACCGGGAACAGGCCACGCCGGGACCGCCCGTTCGCAGGTCCGGCACGCTCCCGGTCGCCGCCCGGGACCCCAGGGACGCCAGGGCCGCCGTCGGACGCGGCAGGCCGCTTCCGGGGCCGCCGGCTGCCCTGCAACGGGTGATCGGGAACGCGGCCGTCGCCCGGATGGTCGAGCACGAGCGGAACCAGGAGGCCACCGGCCGGGACGCCGTGCGGGAGGCGGTGAGGGTGGCCGGGCGCGGTGGCCGCCGACTGCCGGACGGTGTGCGAACGACCATGGAGCACGCGTTCGGCACCAGGTTGGACCACCTCAGGGTCTCGGTCGACGAGCAGGCCACCGCGAGCATCGACGCCAAGGCGTACACCGTGGGCGACACCATCGTCGTCCAGAACGCGAGCGTGCTGCGCGACGTCGAGACCATGGCCCACGAGATCCACCACACCACCCAGCACGACGCCCCCGTCGGTCTCAGCGATCCCAACGACAGATGGGAGCGCGAGGCGTCCGACGTCGGGGCCCGGGTCGCCCGCGGTGAGAACATCGACGACCGCGCGGCCGGCGGCGGGGACCGGCAGCACGACGCCGTCCACCGCACCGCGGTCCAGCGCCGCGTCGGCTTCGAGTTCGAGTCGCAGTGGCGGGTGCGCGACCACAACAACCTGACCGCGCAGGACGAGCAGGGCTACCAGGACGAGGTCTCCCAGCGTGACGCCCTGATCGGTGTGCAGGTCCTGCTGAGGATGGCCGACCGGCAGCAGCACAGTGATCTCCTGGACGATACCGAACGAGCCAAGCCTGGCGATGAGTTGAAGAACGCGTGGCTCACCGCCCAGCCGGGCGGAGCCGGGCGGTACCAGGCCACCGCCGAGGGCGCGGCACGGCTGGCGCGGGCGCGACGGGATGCCCCCGACACGTACGCGCAGCACCTGCACTTCGCCGCCCTGTCACTGCTCCAGAACGGCCGGATCCGGGAGACCCCCATCCGCGGCCGCGACGTCCCCAAGATGGGCACGGTCGGTGCCGGCACGGGCTACCGGCTCACCTCGGACGTCAGCCCGACCGGTGGCTCGGCCCTGGAATGGGTGACCGATCCGCTCACGAGGAAGGACGAACTCCTCCAGGTGATGGGGGAGATCACCGAGGTGTCGAGCGCCCTGGACGCCCGCAAGGACCAGGAGTCCTTCCCGCTCCAGGACGTCGACCTCGGCGGTTTCAGGGCGCTGCCGGGGATGATGGTGTTCCCGCTCGACGGTGCGCTCGTCTACACGCCGCAGATGACCGGCGGATTCAAACTGGACGAGCTGCCCCGGCTGATGGAGTACCTCCAAGTGCCGGACAAGCGACCCACGTTCACCACCCCTGGCGCCTTCGACCAGCGCAGGGAGGCCAAGCAGGACCTGCACCAGGACAGCATCCGCCTGGTCGACGGCATTCGTCGGGCGGCCCAGGAGCAGGCCAAGGCCCTGCCCGGGGAGGTCACCGGCGGTGCGGCCACGGACGGGCTGGTCGGTCTGGCCACCCTGATCGGCAGCTATCTGGCGTACGGCGCCGAGCTGGGGAACAGGGCGAACTCGAAGTCGATCGCGGGTGGTCTGATGTCCCGCACCTCCTTCGCCCACAACTTCACGCTGCTGCCCCGCGCGATGCGGATCTACTACCGCGAACACCCGGGCGAGTTCGCCGCGTTCGTCCTCGGAGCGGCCGGTCTGGACCCGGCCGACGAGCAGGCCCTGGTGTACCCCAGGAGCGTCGAGCACGGGGACGCCGGCAACCGCGTCGAGCGGCAGATCCCGCTGACGCGCCTCCAGTGGCTCACGGGCATGCCGGCCGGCAAGGACCTGCTGCGCAACTACAAGCACCTGACCGAGGCGGAGAAGATCCAGGCCAACGAGGAGGACTGGAGCCACATCCACGCCTCCCTCGGCGCCCTGGGCTCGGTGGACGACCGGGTCGGCACATCCGGCAAGGAGGAGGTCGCCCTGGTGGCCGAGCTGCGCCGGATGAAGGACGGCCTGCGCACCGCCGACCTCACGCCCCTGGCCACCGCCGCCTTCGACCTGGTCCAGCGTCTGAACGAGGGCAGGAGCCTCAAGTACGAGAAGAAGAAGCGATGACACCGGCCACGTACCGACTCCGGCCTACTGGCCGGGGACCGAGAGCCCGGCACCGACGCCATGGACCTCGCCCTCGACCTGGCCTCGGCGCCGGGGCGGGGCACCCGTCAGCGTCCCCGCAGGGAGAGCGAGACGAGGGTCAGCCGGCGCAGTTCCTCCGGGGCGTACGGGTGTCCGCCGTCGGTGATCTCGGCAAGGGTGCTGAACGAACCCGGGTAGACCATCACCGAGAGGTCCTTCTGCACCAGACAGGCGAAGACCGCGAACTCCTCCAGAAGGTACTGCGAGGACATTCTGAGCCGCCTCTCCAACGCGGCCTCGGTGAGCCGGTCGGACTGCCTGCGGTGAAAGCGTCGGCCGGACGCCTCGACGGATTCCCGGAACCTCGGGTCTTCCCGGTGACAGTCGGCGAGGCTTCGACGGAGCCTCGCGTAGGCATCCCACTCCTGCACCTCGGAGCAGCGCAGGTAGGTGAATCGGGTGTGCTCGCGTTCGGCCGCGAACAGGGCTCGGGTGTCGGCTATGAAGCGGTCGCCCAGGGCCAGCGCCCGGGAGAGCGCCTCGTCCTCGGACAGGCTCCGGGTGGAGGCCAGCGTGATCCGGTGGATGCTGTCACCGACCAGCACCGTGCACCGGGGGAAGTGCCTGGCTATCCAGCGGAGCATGGCAGCGAGCTTGCCCGGGGTGAAGTTGCTGTTCTCCAGGCTGACGCCGAGGAAGCACTGGCCCCGGTCCGCCAGGCCGGCCCGCTGGGCAGGAGGGGAGACCACGTCGATGCTCGCCTTGTAGGACCTGCGTGGTCGGTCCGCGGGAGCTTCTGACACGACCATGGGTATCAGACCGTCAAGAGACATGCAGCGAGCCTTCTTTGCTATGAAGTGAACGATTGATGCTCAATATCGATCGAAACTAGGTCGCGGGTGATCCACCGTCAAGTTCGTTCAACTCGCCCACGACATAGCGGGCTTGGGTCCTCACAGGGTGGAGCCGGGTCCGAGCGCCCGGCGGCCGGCCCGACCGATCCTGAGCGCCGCTCCCGCTCCGCGGGGCGCGACCACGGGCATGATGGAGGCCATGACGCAGACCGCCCGCCGCATGTTCGAGCTCCTGGAGCCGATCTGCCTGGTCACCTACTTCGCCGACGAGTGCAACGAGGAGCTGGCCGCTCTCGGCCACCGCACCTACTGGGACGGCTACTTCGCCAGCCGCGCCGCACCGCTGGGGCGGGTGCCGGCACAGGTCGTGCACGCGGCCTTCTACAGCTTCGCCGACGGGGAGGCCGCGCGGCACATCCCGAGCGCGTGGGAGACGATCCCGCCCGAGGCGTCCGTCGCCGCGCGGGAGCGGGGCAGCGCGGCCTCCGTACGGCGGATCCTCGGCCCCGAGTTGGCCGCCTCCCCCGGCCTGGCGCGCGCCGCCGACCTGATCACCAGAGCCGCGACGAGCACGCCCACAGCAGGCCGGGTGATGTTCGCCGGGATGCGCAACCTTCCGGTGCCGAGCGACCCGGTCGCCCGGCTGTGGCACTCCGCCACCATGCTGCGCGAGCACCGCGGTGACGGGCACGTCGCCGCTCTCGTCGGCGCGCGCATCGGCGGCACGGAGGCCCACGTGCTCGAGGCGCTGGCGAAGGGCATCCACCCGCCGGAGTCGTTCGGGCGCCTCCATCACCTGCCGAAGGAGCGGCTGGCCGCGGTCATGGACGGCTTGCGCGAGCGCGGGCTGGTCGACACCGACGGCCGCTTCACCGACACCGGCCGCGAGACCAAGCAGCGCATCGAAACCCTCACCGACGAGCTCGCCGCCCCGCCGTACGACGCCCTGTCAGCTGCCGAGCTCGACGAGCTGGTCGCCGAGCTCGAACCCATCACCGCGGTGCTGGTGGCCGCGGGGTCGCGGTGACGAGCAGCGCCCGACGGGACGAGCGGTCCGCCGTCCGCTACGGCGAGTTCCCGTCACTCCGTCGAGCCGCTGATCGGGGCGGCCGGCCCGCACGCCTGACCACCTCTGCCGGGCATGACCGCGGCGTGGACGGGGTTCTCGACGCAGTGCACCAGGTGGAGCGGGAGTAGCTGGTGGACCGGATCTGCGTCGTGCGACGCGACCGTACCGCCGTATTCGCCAACGAGCTGGTGCCGGTGGGCAGCGGGGCGTCCTTGCAGCGGTCACCGCTGGCACGGAAATTCACGAGTAGCGTTCGAAGAGAGCCTGGATGTATGCCTCAAGTCTGCCGGCCAGCAGAGAAGGGGTCAGATCCGAGCGGCCCAGTTCGCGCCAGGGGACGGCGACCTTCTCGGCATCCGGAGCAAAGGCCAACGCGTCGAGTAGCCGCCAGTACAGATGCGCCGCGTTCTCACCCGCGAGCTGTCCTCCTGCGGCGAGGTACCGGTCCGCAAAGGTCATGCCCAGGGGGACGCCGTGGAGTAGGGCCAGGGCACTCGAACAGTGGGCCACGTCCAGGTCGGCCGGGCCCCACGAGGTCTCCACCCAGTCGACGATGCCGCTGACACGGACGTCGTCGCCGTCACCGTCGAACAGAACGTTGCCCGGATGGAAGTCCCGGTGCAGGAAGCAGGGCTCGTAGGCGGGAGGAGCCTGCCGGATGACATCGACAGCCCGTCGCCAAAGCTCCGGCCTCGCCGTGGACTCAGGCAGCGTCACCCGCTCCGGGGAGGTCCAGGGCTGCCAGGTCCGCGGCCTCGTCTCCGCAGTGACCTCGACCTGGTGGATGCGAACCAACTGGTCGGCCAACAGATCGACACGCTGCTCGACACGGACCTCGTCCACACGGACGGTCCCGCGCAGCAGCGACATCAGCAAGGACGGATGGTCGCAGCAGGTCGCCGTCGCGTCCACCGCCACGAGCGCGGCTGCGGGCACATCCGTCCCACCGAGCAGGCCCAGGATTTCGGCCTCACGTGACAGCAGACCCTCCGCGTGCCGGACGTAGAAAGGCTTCACGAACGACCGCAACACCAGGTCACGACGACCGTCCGGCCCAACGATGCTCAGCCGGCGCATCTCCGAGGTCCAGCCACCGCGCAGGCGAGCGACATCCGCTATTCGCTCCCCGGCAGCGAGTCTTTGCGCCACCCAGGACCGCGTGGAGCCCCAGCTCTGCGCCTCAAGATCCGCACCGGCACGCTCTGCGCCCTCACCTTTGATCACGAAGGGAGCCTATCGGCGCCCAGCCGGACATGTGTGAGAGCCCTGGGCTCCGAAGCCCCGTGAACACCTCCACCCACAGCGGCTCGACCCACAGGCACCCCGCCCATCCGGGCGGAATGCCCCGCACCCGGCCCTCTGCAACAAGCTTCAGGACTCCAGAGCCTTCGCGGCGTCGCGGATGACGTCGAGGACGAAGTCGGGGTGCGACAGCATGGGCACGTGGCTGCTGTCCACGCTGTAGGTCTTCGCGCCCATGCGCTCGGCGACGGCCCGCTCCAACTCCGGGTTCACGGTGCGGTCGTCGTTCGCGACGATGTACCAGCTCGGCTTCGTACGCCAGGCGGTGCCGGGGACCTGCTGGGCGAACAGGTCGGCGACCGGCACCGCACCCGTCGCCAGGACCAACTGCTGCTCGGCCGCAGGCAGATCGCCGCAGAAGTCGCCGACGCCCGACTCGAGCAGCCACAGGCGGCCGTCGGCGACGTCGAGGTGCTCGAAGACGGGTGTGCCGGGGAACTTCTCCTGCTGGCTCTGCGAGGTCTCGTCCTCGTCGGGCGCGAGCGCGGCGATGTAGACCAGCGCGCCCACACGGTCGTGCACGCCCGCCTTCGTGATCAGCGTCCCGCCGTAGGAGTGGCCGACGAGCACGACCGGGCCGGGCACGTGGTTGATCGCCCGGGTGACGCACGCGACGTCGCCTTCGAGTGAGTCCAGGCCGTGCTGCGAGCTGTAGACCTGGTGACCCTCGGCCTGCAGCGCGGGGATGAGCTTGCTGAAGCACGACCCGTCGGCCCAGAGTCCGTGCGCGAAAACGATGCTGGCCTTGCCTGCCATGACGTCCTCCTCGTAACTGTCAAGCCGTGACTCCACGCTACGCCGAGCTGCCGAGAAGCCACTCATCGTGATGGTCCCATCGGGCCTCGACCGAGGCGTCGGGTGGCCCCCTCGCGAGCGGGCTCGCGCTCAGGGCGTGTCTTCGCCGCAGCCCGCGAGGAGGGCGGTGTGGGTCGGAGTGGGTCGGAGTGGAGCGCGGGCGCTACCGGGTCAGCGGTTCTCATAGGTCCCGTCCAACCGGGCCCGTCCGAGGACATGGCCCGTGACGGCGGCGACCAGTTGGTCCAGGGTGAAACCGGCTGCCAGTTCGGTGGCCCGGTCGAGAGCGAGGAGTTGGAAGACGTAGGCGTGGGGTCCGTGCGACCGGATCGGCATGGGTCCGGCGTAGCCCAGGCGGCCGAGCGGGCCCTTGCCGTGCCGGATCCCGGGGACCGGGCTGGGGTTGGCCAGGGCGTTGTCCGCGATGCCGCCCAGGGCCGGGTCGATGCCCAGCGCGAGCGCGTGGACGGCCGGCTTGCCGAAGGGGACGTCGGGGTCCTGCGCGATGAGCGCGAGCTCGACGGTGCCCTGCGGCGGTTGCGTCCAGGCGAGGGCCGGGGAGATGTTCGCGCCGAACAGCCGCCCGCGATGGGTGCTCGGGATGGGCGTGCCGTGGCCGAACGCCGGGCTGGTCAGGGTGAAGTTCTCCGGGGCCTGGAGGGCGCTGTCGGCCCAGGCGAGGGTGTGCTGGCCGGCGCGCCGGTTGCGCAGTGCGATGCCGAGCGGGTTCGCGGGCATGGTTTCGGCTCCTCCTGAGGCTCACTCTGTTTAGGTATACGAAAGATATGCTTAGGTATACTAAGAAACCATGGAGAACCACGCAACCGGCGGACCGCCCGCGGCCGGGATCGAGGACAGTGAGCTCGGTGCGCAGGTGCGCGCCGCCATCGGGAGCCTGTACCGCCGCTTCCGCAGCGAGCGCCCCGAAGGCGCCCTCGGCGACGTGGCGCTGGAGGTCCTGACCTACCTGCACAAGAACGGGCCCCAGACCCTGACCGACCTCAGTGAGCGAGGCCGGGTCTCCCCCGCCTCGATGAGCCAGACCGTCAACCGGCTGACCTCCGCCGGCTATGCCGTGCGCTCGCCGGACCCGCGTGACGGCCGCAAGGTGCGCTTCAGTGCCACCGAGGAGGGCCACCGCCTGGCCGGCGCCACCCGGGCGCAGCGGAACGCCTGGCTCGACGAACAGCTCGGGGCCCTCGGAGCCGAGGATCGCGCCGTGATCGCCCGTGCCGCCGCGCTGTTCAGCCGCATCGCCGACGCCTGAACCGCTGACGCCTGAACCGCTGGTGCCCGACCGGGGCGCTGGTGTCCTGGTCGTCGAAGGTGACCTGGACGTGCTGTTCCGGGCGGCGCTTCTGCTGGCGGGCGATGGCTCCGAGGACGGCCTGGTCGGATGGGGTGAGCGGGGGCTGCAGGAGGCTGCGGGGCCACAGGTGGCGGGCCAGGACCACGTTCGTCTCGGCCGCGTACACGGTGACCTGAGCGGCCAGGTAGAGCCAGGAGAGCAGGCCGATGACGGTGGCGAAGAAGCCGTAGATCTGGCTGCTGTGCCGTAGCTGGTGGGTGACCAGCACCGCGCCGAAGGCCTGGAGCACGGTGAACAGCGGCCCGGCCAGCAGACAGCCCGGCAGCAGTGGGCGGGCGGCGATCTCCCCGGGGGTCAGGATCCGGAAGCACGCCAGGCACATGCCGGTGTTGACGACGGCGGACAGCAGCAGGCCCCCGATCCCCGCGGCCGGGCCGGCCAGCGTGGTGCTGACCACGGTGGCGGCGGCGGTGCTCAGCAGCAGCCCGGTACCGAGGACGGCGAAGAGCAGCAGGCTCCGGGCCAGCCTGGGGAGGTATCCGGGCCGCCGGATCTCCGGGACGTTCCAGACCTCGGCCATCGCGTGCTGCAGGACCTGCGCGATGCCGAGCGCGCCGTACAGGAGCCCGAGCAGCGCGACCGCCAACGCCAGACCGCTGCCCTGCACGGAGTGGATGTTCTGGCGCAACTGGTCGCCGATGATCGGGAAGTCCGCGAGCGCGGAGTTCAGCACCGCGTGCTGGGTGCCCGGCCGGCCGTGCAGGACGAAGCCGAGCACGGTGCTCAGCAGGAGCAGCAGCGGGATCAGCGCGACGAAGCCGTAGTACGTGATCAGGGCGGCGAGCAGGCCGCCGCGGTCGTCACCGTACTTCTTGACCACACCCACCACGACGGCGGCCGCCGGCCGGCGCTGCTGCGCGCGGTCGACGGTGCGCACGACGTGTTCGAGGCGGTTCATGCGGCTGTCCTCCGGTGGCGGCGGACGGGTCGTGGATCGCGGCCCGGCACCAGACGTCTGCCCGGTCGGCGGCGCTTTCGCACGTGCCGGGTCGTCGCACGGCGACCCCGCGGGCGGGCCCGCGTGTGCTCGGCCGGCGTGCGGGTACCTGTGAGGTGTGACTGTCCGCACCGGGGCGACAGGTGGTGGCGGGAGGACCACCGGGGTGGTCGGCCCGCCGACCGTGGGGGTGGAGGAGGAGTACCTGCTGCTGGACCCGGCCAGCGGGCTCCCGGTGCCGCAGGTGGAAGCGGTGCGCGAAGCGGCGGGCCTGCACCCGGCCGTGGAGCACGCGGAACTCCAGCACGAGCTGCTCCAGGCCCAGGTCGAGGTGGCTACCCCGGTCTGCCAGGTCCTCTCCGAGGTCGGCGGCCATCTGCTCCGCCTGCGGCACGCACTGGCGATCGCCGCCGAAGGGGCCGGCTGCCGACTGGCCTCCTGACCGGCCGGGGAAGAGCCCGGGTCTCCCGGCTCACCCGGCTTCCGCAGCCGGATCGGACGGGCGCTCGCCCGTGACGTGCGCCCAGCGCTCCTCGATCACGAGCCTTGCCGAGGCCGCTCCTTCCGAGGATCCCAGTCGGGTGCCGGGGACGATGAACGACCGCCCGGACTTCCGACGCACCCGGACCATCCACGTCGTGCTGCCGCGACCGGTCCGGCTGTGGAGCTCGACCGCGGAGATCTCGGACCACGGGACCGAGCGACGGAGCGCGGGTGACCGTGTCCTGAGGTGGGACGCGCTGAGGACGGTGTACCCGAACGCCAGAAAGGCGATGTAGAGCGCGCCGAAGAGGACCGCGGCCATCACGATGGCCGCCACGGGGCGGGCGTCATGAGCGGTCACCGGATCACCCGCGAACCACGCCCAGCCTCCAAAAGCCGTCGCGACCACCAGACTCACAGCCAGCGCGATGAAGCCGATTCGGCGATCGCGTGGACCGCCCCCGATCCGGATCTCTTCCACGCCGCGATCCTACGGCTGGCTGTCATCGAGCAGGTCGCGGGTGGCGGAGTCCCGTTCCGCAGCCGTGGCTACTGCTGACCCCACTGCTCCTCGGTGATCTCGTACCGCACGCCTCCGTGCTCGGAGCCCTCGACCATCTCCATGTCGGAGGGAGTGGGGATGGTGTCCGCGAGCGTCATTTCGAGCTTCTTCATGACGTTGCGCGAACCGTGGTTCACGGACATCGTCTCAGCCCAGACCATCCGCACACCGAGCTCCGTGAACGCCTTGTCCAGCAACGCCCGCGAGCCCTCGGTGGCGTAGCCCTTGCCCCAGGCCGCCCGCCGCAGCCGGTAGCCGAGTTCGACTTCGTCCAGCGGGCCCTGCGGCTCGGGACGCAGGATGAACCAGCCGATGAACGCGCCGCCGTCCTTCTCGTGCGCGGCGAACAGTCCGAGGTCGCCACCCCACTTCTCGTAGCCGGCAAGGATGTTCGGCAGGTGACGCTCGCGGATGACCTCGGGCGCAGTCGGATTGCCGCCGGTCAGGTAGCGCATCACCGCCGGGTCGCTGTCCAACTCGATCAACAGGTCCGCGTCATCGGCGGTGAAGCGGCGCAGGGCCAGGCGCCCGGTCTCCAGGTAGGTGTCCACGAGTCGATCTTGCCTGAAGCAGGTCGGGCGGCCCAACAGCTTTTCTCGGCGACTCGGGGCTCTGCCGTGACGTCGCGGGATACGGAGACGGGTGCACCCTGGTGTCGGCCCAGGCCGGCCGCCGTCCGGCCGACGGATCTGACAGTCACTTACTTGAGCAGGTCTGGTCCTTCGCCGGCAGCCTGCCGGTGGTCAGGTAGGCCGTGGCGCTCGCGTCCGCGCAGGACTTGGTGACGCCGAGGACGCCGTGCCCCTCGCCACCCGCGACCGTGACCATGCGGGAGCCGCGCAGGGCCCGGTGCATGCCCTGCGCCATGGCCAGCGGCGTCTGGGAGTCCCACTGGTTCTGCAGGATGAGCACGCTGACGTCGTTGTTCACCACCGTGGTGGGCTCACCGCCCGCGGACTGCCAGAAGGCGCACGGCTGGATGTTGGACCCGGCATCGCCGTACAGCGGGTACCGGGCCTTGTCGCGGATCGCGTCGCGGCGGTACTGCTCGGGGTCGCGCGGCCAACTGCCGGTGTCCCCGCAGAAGATGGCCCAGGCGGCGGCGCCGGCGTTGTCCGCGGGAACACTGTGGGCGAAGGTCGGCGGAGCGGGGTGCGGGGCCGGCGTGGTCGGACCGGCCGGGGCGGGCTTTCCGCCCGCGGCCGCCTCCTTCAGCGCCGCGATCCAGGGGCTGGCGGTCTCGACGTGGACGAACGCGTCGTACCCGAGGCGGAGGTCGTCACCGGTGAGGGGCGCTCCCTCGGTGGGGATGGGCTTGCGGTCGGCCTGGGCGACCAGGTCCCAGAAGGTCCTGCGGACCTCGTCCGGCGTAGCTCCCAACCGGTAGGTGGCGTTGCGCTCGGCGGCCCACTCGGTCCACCTCGTGAAGTCGAGCTCGGCTCCCTTCGCCCACCCCTGGAACGTGCCCCGCCAGATCGTCGTGGGGTCGACCGCACTGTCCAGCACGACGCGGTCGGCCCGCTGCGGGAACATCTGCGTGTAGACGGCGCCGAGGTAGGTGCCGTAGGAGTACCCCAGGTAGGAGATCTTCTTCTCGCCCAGCACCGCGCGGATGACGTCCAGGTCGCGCGCGGTGTTGCGGGTGGTGATGTACGGCAGCGTGTCACCCTCCTCGGCCTGGCACTTGTCGGCAACCGTCCGGGCCCACGCCACGTCCTTCGCGAATGTCCGGTCCGTGTAGGCGTGTTCCCAGTTCTGTTCGTCGTCGGTCAGGCCGCAGCCGAGCGGGGAACTCTGCCCGACGCCCCTCGGGTCGAACCCGATCAGGTCGTACTGCCGCTGCACGGCCGCGGGCAGCAGCGTGCCGACGGAGAGGGGCATGTCCAGCCCCGCGCCGCCCGGGCCACCGGGGTTGAGCAGCAGGGCACCGTGCCGCTCCGCCGCACTGCCCGCCTTGATCCGGGATATCGCGAGGTCGATCTTCCGGCCGCCGGGATCGCCGTAGTCCAGCGGCACTTTGAGTGTCGCGCACTGGAAGGCGGCGGGGCTGTCCGGGGCGCAGCGCTGCCAGTGGGGCTGCTGCTGCGCGTACTGCCGCAGCGGGTCCCCGGTCGCGGCGAAGGACGCCGCGGGAGTGAGTGCCGAGAGCAGGGCCGCCACGGCGCCGACGGTCAGCAGGGAGGTTGTTCGGCCGTTTCGCACAGTCATGCCGGTCCTTGTGGAGAGGAGGTGCCTGGATTTCCTCCAGCCTCTTACGTGCGAACGGCCGGTGAGTCCGCCGCCGGGATGGGATGTCTGTCCAACTTGCGGCGTATGTGCGCTTGGTGACGTACCACCAGGGGTTGAGGACCCTGGCACCCGCTCGGAGTCGAACCGGGTCTCCTCGCCCAACGGGCGGGCCATCACCGCCACGTCCCGTCCGGCCGCCGCCCAGCAGAGCTCGCGCTGCGGGCGGAGCTGGTGGCGGTGGAGCGCCCGGGTGAACGTCGAGCAGGTGACCTGGCGGCCGAGTTCGGTCGGCTAATGTCTTCCACGCGACACGGGCCTATAGCTCAGACGGTTAGAGCGCTTCCCTGATAAGGAAGAGGCCACAGGTTCAAGTCCTGTTAGGCCCACCAGCGTCGAACGCCCGGAGTGGATATCCGCTCCGGGCGTCTCGGCATTCAGCGGTTCACCCGGCGCTCGGCACCCGGCCCGCCCGGACCAGGGCCCCGCTCAGTCGGCGAGGGCACCCATCGGGTCCCAGGCCGGCAGGACGATCGGCGGTTGGTCGAGGGCGGCGGCCAGTTCCGGCGGCAGCGCGGAGCGGCGGACCGCGATCTCGAAGACGTGCTCACCGAACCAGGAATCGTTCATGGTCCAGAAGCCCTTGTCGGCCTTCTCCTCGCCCCAGCTGTTCTCCACCCGCCAGCGGCGCGGGGCGCCGTCCAGCACGTCGACGCCGGTGAGCAGCATCGCGTGGGTCATCCGCGTCTCGTGGTGGAGCAGCCGCGCGGCCTTGTCCATGGTGAAGGCGGTGTCGTAGACGGCCGCGTAGTCGAAGAGGGCGGCGTCCCAGACACCGGCGTCCGCGCGCATCATCTTCGTCACGTCGCAGCCGAACCACACCGGCTCGCCACCGACGATCGCCGCCGTGGCCAGCCGCTTCAGCAGCTCCATCGGCACGTTGAGGTAGACGACCGGCGGGGCGTCCACGACGTTGCCCAGGTACTCGACGGTGAACGTGCGGCCCACCGGACTCGTCTCCCGCGGGTCGTGCACCAGGCAGACGTACTGGTCCAACGGGAGTTGTACGTACGAGGCGGCGAACTCCGCCGGGGTGAGCCAGCCGTCGCGGTGGAACTCCCGTTCCTTGTCCTCCCACTGCCACAGGAAGCGCTGTGGCGGCGTGCCGAGATGGATGCTGATCACCCGGTGCACGGCGGCCAGTACCTCCCGCTTGGTCCTGCGCTGCGCGTCGATCCCCTCACCGGCCTGCCCACGCAGGTCACGGGCACCCTGGCGGAGCAGGGTGCCCAGGGCCCGGTTCATCGCCCGGGTCGCGGAGGAGCTCTCACTCTCCGGCATGGCGGACTTGGGTACCAGGCCGTGCTTCGCGACCAGCGCCGCGAACATGTTCCACTGGCCGCCGTCACTGATCGGACTCGCCAGCAGCTGCGCCACCGTGCGGTCGTCCACGTCCCGGTCCGAGGTCTCGATGACCGCCTCGAGGAAGTGGTTCGCCCGCTCGAACTTGTCCCACCACAGGAGGTAGTTCTGGGAGAACTCGAAGTCCTTCACGCCCAGCTTCCGAGCGGCCCCGACCCGCAGCAGGTTGAGCCCGGCGAACATCCAGCAGCGGCCGCTCTGCTTCTGGTCGGTGGCCCGCCAGTCGTCCAGGTGGTGGGAGACCGAGTGGTCGATGCCGGTGAGAACCCGCCGGTCGAGAGCGATGTCATCCACCGGCGTCCGGGTGACGGCGTTCTGCATCAGCAGGTTCGCCGACCTGGCAGCGAACTCTTCTTCGAACAGCTGAAGTTGATCCGATGTCAGCTGGCGGCCCATGGCCGGGTGGGCACCGTCGTTTCCGAAGGTCACAGCAGTATCCTCCAGTTCCCGGTGGTTCGTGCGAGGAGCGCGCAAAACCACACCGTCGCACGACCGTTCGGCCGGAGTCAATGAAGTCAACGGAGTCAACGGGGTTGGCGCGGTGGCGGCTCACGGTGGTGACGATGGCGAACGGCGGGCGGGCGTTGGCGAGTTCTGGTGTCGGCTCGTGATCGGCTGCCGGAGCTGCCGGAGCTGCCGGAGCTGCCGCCTGGAACCGATTCCGCGGGTCGGGCGTCCAAGCAGCATGTCAGCCTTCCGTGCGTTCCTCTTCTGTCTGGGGATCGCTCTCCTCCTGGGCGCGGCGGTGACCGCGCTCGTCCGGGTGGCCGAGCCGGTCCCGGGCATGCACTGCTTGGTCATGAGCCAGAGCGGAGTTCGGGCCTGTCCGGACGTGCAGTCTGTCCGCCATACCGGGATCGCGATCGGCATGGCCGTGGCCGCCGTCGTGCTGTTGGTCGCCAGTGGGCTCGGACCGCGCCGTTCCTGACCGCCACCGCGCTCCAGCCCGCGCCGACCGATCACGGCGCAGGCTGAGCACTCCCCCGTGCGGGCGCTGCCGAGGTGGTCAGGAGGCCGCACCGCTCCGGTCCCGCAGCCCCTGCGCGAACGCGTGAGCGAGCGCCAGGTCCCCGGCGTCGGGCCGCGCCTTGTTGATGCCGCCGACGAGCCTGAAGGGAAGCCAAGTGTCGTAGCCGCGGCAGGAGAAGACGTCACCCACGGCGTAACCCTTCTGCTCGAGAAGCCGCACGAGTGGGCGGCTGAAGGGTCGCAACCGCGGTTCGGGCAGTCCGCTGGTGGCGAAGACGAACGCCCTGCCTCGCTCCTCCTGCGGCAGTGAGCGGACGAACCGGCGCAGCCGTGGGTGGAACTTCCCCGAGAAGATGCCCGAGCCGAATCCCACCAGGTCACAGGTGGCGAGCTCTGCCGGGTCAAGCTGCTCGGGCTCCACGACCGGGGCCGACAGGACCTGACCCAGGACCTCGGCGATCCTCTTCGTGTTCCCGTGCGACACGGAGGCGCACACGATGATGGCCTTCATGGTGATTCCCCTTTCCTACCTCAGGACTCGGTCAAGGCGCTGCTGGAACCGGGCCGCGATTCGGACTTCTCACCGGAACACGGCCCGCTCACGGATACGGCCGCGGCATCGCGTCTCGGTCGCACCCGAGGAGTGGACAGGACAGCGTCGACGAATGTGACATGGCCACCTGGGGGGCCGGGCGGGCGGGCGCGAACGCTCCCGGTCCGGTGGACACGGCAGCGCCCGGGGCCGTCGGGACCCGGGCGCTGCGGTTCAGCCGGTGGTGGTGGTCAGCACGCTCACGCGTTCGGGCCCGACGGGTGGCCGTGGCCGTGCTCGTGCTCGTGCTCGTGGCCGTGCTCGCAATCGATCCGCAGGGTCAGGGACTTGTCGGCCTCCTGGTTCTCCGCGAAGTCGATCGAGCGGTACAGCAGCTCGTGCCGGCCGTCCGTGGTCAGCGTGACCGGGCCGGTGTAGGCCGTCCAGCCGGCGCCGTCGAGGTTGTACTCGGTCCGGCTCACGCCCGAGATGTCGTCCGTCGCGGTGAGGGTGACGGTGACGTCCGTCGTGAAGTAGTCCTTCCGGCCGGCGGCCGGGTCGGTGGCGGCGGTGGTGACCGGCGGCGTGGTGTCCAGCGGCAGGATGCCTTCCTCCTGCTCCATGGTCGGTTCGTTGTTCGGGGTCGGCAGGTCGGGGAGGAGGGGGGCCGTGAGCAGGCCGATCCCGCCGGCGCGCAGCCGCAGGGCGCTCCAGTCGTCGTGGCCGGAGAGCCGGGTCTTCTGCCCGTCACCGTTGACGTCGGCGGTGACCACGCCGCGGTTCTGGACGCCGTCGCAGTTCCAGTCCACCCAGCCCTGGCTCCGCGGTGTGGTGATAAACGGGCCCTTCGGGTCGTTCTTGCAGTAGTGGACGACGTCGTAGTTCTTGCTGCTGAACGGGTAGTTGCTCTCGTCGATGAACACCTCGTTCAGGCTGCGGGCTTCCCGGGAGTAGTCGGCGATGCCGGTGGTCGTACCGGCGGTCAGGCCCCGGACGGAGTACGAGTAGTTCATCACGCTGAAGTACTGCGGCTTGTTGTTCGGGAGGTCCGCGTCACCACCGTGCCGCAGGTCCAGGTTGTGGCCCAGTTCGTGCATGAAGTCGACAGCCTGTGCGGCGATCTGGGGGACGTTGGAGGCGAGGGCGCCCAGGCTGAGGATGAAGTCACTGCCCGGGAGCTCGGCGATGCCGAGGGTGGTCGAGCCGGGCCACAGGTGGTCGGCCGAGATCGCGTAGTGGAAGACCGGGACCCGGCCGGAGCTGACGAAGCCGCCCTTCTCGGTCTTGATCTTGCTGAAGGCGTCCCACTGGTAGTTGCCGTTGCCGTCCACGGTGCCGAGGTTGGTCGTCTCGGTCAGCTGCCGCGCTTTGCTGAGCGCGCCCCAGGTGGCGTTGGTGTCGAAGTTGAGGATGCTGTTCGGCCCGGCGTCGATGTGCAGGTTGATGCCGGTGGTCGGCGAGTGCTTGTTGTACGGGGAGTTCTTGAACGCCTCGACCACCTGGCGGATGGCCTGCGGGTCGAGTGCGTGGCTGTGGGTCTCGTCGGCCATCCAGTCGAGCTGGACGAAGATGTCCGGCTTGTTCACGGTGGCGCCCATCTTGGGCAGGTCGATGAACTGCGGGTCGCTGCCGTCGCTGGGGAGGATGGTGACGCCGTTGCGCTTCCAGTCGTCGGGGATCCCGTCGCACGTGGTCGAGTTGCAGTCGAAGGTGAACTGGACGGTCGGGTTCGAGCCCTCGCCGCCGCTGTGACTGATGACGTAGCCGCCCGGTGCCGTCTGGGTGTAGCTGTTCGGCCCGGTGGTCGGGCTGTCCCAGCTCACCTGCACCGTGCCGACGGTCTCTCCGGCGACCCGGAAGGAGGCGTTGCCCGCACTGCCGTTCGAGCCGAAACAGGGCCCGGACGACCAGCTGGCGGAGGTGCCCGCGGCGATCTCGCTCGGCTGACTGCCGTTCAGGCAGCCCCTGGTCATGGTGAAGGTCGCGAGTGACAGGGCGCGGTCGCTGTTGTTGGCGAAGTTCACCGTCACGCTGCCGCCCTCGCGCCGCGCGGCGGCGGCCGGCGAGATGACGGCGGCGAAGGTGAGCATGGCCAGCGCCATCACCAGTACGGCGGAGAGCCCGGTCCGCGGTGCGTGGCCGGGTCTGCCTGGCCTGCCCGGCCCCCCGGCTACGGAGGGTGCATATTCTGTATCCATACCGTCACGCTAGGGTGCGCGCTGACGGTGGACCGTCACGACCTGACGGGTTGTCACCCTCTCGGACGCGGTCCGCTTGCCCCACGGCGGCGGGCTCGTTCGAGCGGTTGCTGACGTGGTGCTTAGGGTGGTGTGATGAAGCTTCTCCTCACCGACTCCGGCGTCAGGAACGCAAGCGTGCTGGCGGCGCTGGTCGATCTCCTGGGCAAACCGATAGCCGAGGCCAACGCCCTCTGCATCCCCACCGCAGGGTACGGGGGCCCGTATGCGGATCCGGGCGGGCCATGGCGTTTCGTCAGCGGACGGTCCCCAAGTCCCATGACCGAGTTGGGGTGGAAGTCGGTGGGCGTGCTGGAACTCACCGCGCTGCCCAGCATCGACAGGGAACGCTGGGTCTCCTGGGTCCGAGAGGCAGACGTCCTGCTGGTGAACGGCGGCGACGCGCTCTATCTGTGCCACTGGATGCGGGAGTCCGGACTGGCCGACCTCCTCCCCTCGCTGCGCGACACGGTCTACGTGGGGCTCAGCGCCGGGAGCATGGTGCTGACTCCCCGCATCGGGGAGGAGTTCGTCGGCTGGAAGCCGCCCACCGGTGACGACAGCACGCTGGGAATCGTCGAATTCTCCATCTTCCCGCACCTCGACAGCCCGGACTGTCCGGAGAACACCATGGCCGAGGCGGAACGCTGGGCCGCCAAGATCAAGGGCCCGGCGTACGCCATCGACGCTCAGACCGCCATCAAGGTGACCGACGGCGGCGTCGAGGTGGTCTCCGAGGGGCACTGGAAGCTGCTCAACCCGGCAGTCTGAACGTCGACTGCCTTCCGCCCCTCGACTAGAGGAGGGCCAGGTGGGGCTCGACGCCGGCCCCGGCGCAGCTGGCGTCCCACAGGCGCTCGGCAACGGCGGGATCGGTCATGTGGGCCCGCGCGGGCTCCGGTCGCGGTGCGCCACGCAGGCCGAAGGCCCTGGGGTCCCCACAGTTGTCCTCCCCGCCTCCCAACACCCTGCCGAACGCACGCGCCAGGCACTGCCGTGTACTGACCGAGTGGCTTCCCTCACGTGAAGTAGCAGCCCGGGGTGCGCGTGCGGTGCCGGCCTCGCCTGGCTGTGCCTGATCGACGACCCCGCCCCAGGTGACGGCCCAGCTCAACTGCGGGCGAGGGTCACGAGGAACCGGGTTCCGGTGTCATCCCGTCCCGCGCAGAGTCTGGGGGCCACGTCCACGACGGCCAGGGCACGGCACCAGGCCAGTACCCGGTCAGGAGACTGCCCCGGAACAAGTGCCGCCAGTTCCTCGACTCGCCGCTCCAGATCGGCGACTTCCGCCACCCCCGCCATCACCCAGTCCACGGCGTCGAAATCGGGATCGCCCAGCGTGGGCCGGGGATCGATCGCGACCACACTCGGGCCGGGTCCGGACAGTACGTTGGCCTGGTGGAGATCACCGTGGACGAGTCCCACCGTGTCGCCGCCGGCGAGCTCCAGAGCGGCCGCGCGGCTCCGCTTGAGGACCGCCGGGTCGAACGCGTTGCTCAGACCGGCGGTCGACAGCCTGCGATCGGTCATTTCGAAGAGGAAGTCCACCCGGTGCGCGAGCGGTGGCAACGCGGAACCCTGGCCGCCGGAAGGGGAAGGGATCCGCAGGTCGCGCAGCAGGGCCGCGACCTGCGGCAGGGTCCAGTCGAGTTGCCTCATCGGGATTCCCGGCTTCACGTCCTGCAGCAGCAGGGCCCCGACAGCAAGGTCCTCCGCCAGCAGATCGACAACCGACGGCGTGTCGGCCCAGGCGTGCAGTGCCTGTGATTCCGCGGCAGCGATCTCGGGATCGGGGGTGAGCTTCAACCACGCCGTTGCCCCGTCGGCCCGTTGGGCGCACCGGAACACCCGTGAGGTACCGCCTCCGCCCGCCTCGAGGACATTCAGGTTCCAGCGAGCCGTCAGCTGATCCACCAGCGCCGGGAGGCGATCGCACCAGTCCAGGGCTTCCGGTCCGAAGCGCACGGCAAGCCGCTTGCGCACTTCCGGTGCCACGAAGGCTGACTCGTCCACCGCATCCCCGTTCGTCAACGCATCCCTGTTCGTTGTCGCAGGTCGCCGAACGTATCAGGGTGCCGAGCAGTGCTGCGACAGAGATCTGGAACGCAGCGCGGCAAGGACACGCCCTTCCCGGGTTCCCGGCGATGCGGAACGCACGGGCCGCCCGGCGCGAGGCTGCGCCGGGCGGCCGCGGTGCGGGTGGCCGGTGCGGCGTCAGGTGACGCTGCCTTGGGCGTCGACCATCGACTTCACCGCGTTGTCGAAGAGCCTGCGCTTGACCGGGCCGTCCTCGGGCGCCGCTCAGCTGGTCCGATAGGGTTCGCAGCCGAACCAACCCGGTCCCATCGCCGCGATCACCGCCAGGCAGCACCGGTCTCCGGAGGGCGGATAATGGCCGGACCGCAGACCAGCTGCGCCGATCGATGGAGAGGCAGAGGACGGATGACCCTGGAAGAAGGCCGGCGCGTCAGGCTGACTGAGGATCTCGGGCTCGGCGAGGCAGTCGCCGGGGAGCCCGGGAGCGTCGTCGGATTCCTGTCGCTGGGAGCCGGGCTCGAGGGCACCGTCGAGCGGGTGGACGGGGAACTCGCGCAGAGCGAGGGGGCCCGCGAGTACCAGCGGCTGGGGGCGCTGTTCGAGGACTACGGGCACACCATGCCGGCAGCGAGCCGGGAGCGGCTGGCGGCGGAGATCGCCGCGCTGGAGCCGGAGTGGGCCGCGGATCGGGAGCGCGGGAGGCAGCTGACGGTCCGGGTCCGGTGGGACAACGGCTTCGTCCTGGACGGGGCGCACCAGCACATCCTCACCCCACTGTGAAGGAGGACGTCCGGCGCTTCGTCCCTCGTGGTCCGGTCGCCGGACGCTCCGTCCACCCCTACCCGGTTCCCGCACGACGGCTGGCCGGCCCCGCTGCGCCGTGCCCCTCGCGGTGATCCGTACGGACACCCACACCCGCCATGTTCTGCACTGCCATGCGCGTTATTGATTGCTTCTGCAGCCATCTTGTCATGAACGAGCAGCTTCCCGTAGAAAGGCTCTGCTGAGACAGCGTCAGCGACCATGCCCTGACCCCCGAGACCCCGTGAGGTCGAAGCGTGCCAACCGCCCTTCCCCGATGGCTCCGTGCTGCCGTCGCCTGCTGCTCCACGCTCGCCGCCGTGTCCGCCGGAACGCTCGCGGCCCAGCCCGCGGCCGCCGCGCCGCCCGCCTCGCCCGGTGCCGTGACCCAGTACCCCGACTATGCCCCCACCCCGCCGATGGGCTGGAACGACTGGTCGTACTACCAGTGCGGGATCGACGAGAAGACGATCCTCGGCAACGCCCAGGCCCTGGTGACCACCGGGCTGGCGAAGAAGGGGTACGACACCGTCACCATCGACGACTGCTGGATGTCCCAGCAGCGCGACGCCCAGGGCAACCTGGTCGCCAACCCGACCCTGTTCCCGCACGGAATGGCCTACATCGGGCAGCAACTCCATAAGCTCGGACTGAAGTTCGGCATCTACGAGGACGCCGGGACCGCCACCTGCGGCGGCTTCCCCGGTTCCCTCGGCCACTGGCAGCAGGACGCGGACCTGTTCGCGTCCTGGGGTGTCGACTACGTCAAGCTCGACGGCTGCAACGTCCCCTCCAAAGCCGGCGAGACCGACGATCAGAGCTACCGCGACACCTACACCGCGATGAGCCAGGCACTGCTCAACACCCACCACCGGATCACCTTCTCGATCTCCGCGCCCGCCTACTTCCAGGGCACGGCGAACTGGGACTCGGTGATCGGCTGGTCCGCGCAGCTCGGCAACCTCTGGCGGGAGGGCGCGGACATCGCGCTCGGCCAGGACACCGGCCCCGACAAGTGGGCATCGATCGACTACAACTACAGCTACAACGTCGGGCTGCCCGCGCTGCAGCGGCCGGGGCGGTGGAACGACCCCGACTTCCTGCTCGCCGGCGACTCCGGGCTCAGCCCGGACGAGATCCAGAGCCAGGTCTCGCTCTGGTCGATGATGGCCGCGCCGCTGATCTCCAGCACCGACCTCACCCAGCTCTCACCGACCGCGCTGGCCGCGCTCGGCAACCGCGACGTCATCGCCGTCGACCAGGACCGGCTCGGCGTCCAGGGCCGCGTCGTCCAGCACGGAACCGGCTACGACGTCCTGAGCAAGCCGCTGGCCGGCGGGGACCAGGCCGTCGCGCTCTTCAACTCATCCGACACCGCGCAGACGATCACCACCACCGCCGCCCAGGCCGGCCTGCACGCCACCGCCGGCTACACGCTCGAGGACCTGGTGAGCAAGCAGGTCACCGGGACGACCGGCGTGATCTCCGCGGACGTGCCGCCGCACGCCACCGTGCTCTACCGGGTCCACCCGGGCGCGGCCCGTGACCTGGCGCCCGCGACCGCGATCACCTGGCAGGACGTCAGCACCGCGCAGCAGCCCGGGACCTACCGGATCACCCTGGCCGACCACGGTACCGTCGCCCTGGGCGACACCCGGCTGCGGATCAACACCCCCGCGGGCTGGACCGCCACCCCGGCCACCGTCACCCTGCCGGACATCGCGCCGGGCGGCACCGCGTCGGCCACCGTGACGGTACGCGGTCCCCAGGGCACCCCCGGAACCACCGTCACGCCGGTCACCGCCACCGCGGGCTACCGGGCCCGGTCGGGCCGGACCGACACGGTCAGCGGTGAGCAGACGATCGTCCAGGTCGTGCCCTACCCCTCCCTGGCGGCCGCCTACAACAACGTCGGCGCCACCTCCGAGAGCGACACCACGCCCGGCAACTTCGACGGCGGCGGGGACAGCTACTCGACCCAGGCCCTGGCCGCGGCGGGCGCCACCGCGGGCGCCACGATCAGCGCCAACGGCCTCAGCTTCAGCTGGCCGTCGGCCGCCGCGGGCACGGCCGACAACGTCTCGGCCACCGGCCAGGAGATCACCCTCGGCGGCCAGGGCCACGCGCTGGGGTTCCTCGGCGCCGAGGCGGGCTTCACCGCCGGCCCGGTCACCGTCACCTACACCGACGGCACGACCAGCACCGGCCAACTCGGCTTCCCCAACTGGTGCTGCGCCCCGACCGACGCCTACGGCGCGAAGGCGGCGTTCACCACGGGCCACCGCGACACCCCCACCGGCCCGGCCGACTTCGGCACCAGCTACGGCGTCTTCACCAACACCGTCCCGCTGACGCCCGGCAAGACCGTCCGCTCCGTCACCCTGCCCGACGCCCCCGCGATCCACGTCTTCGCACTCAGCGTCCAACCGTGATCCACGCGGCCCGCGGGATCATCCCCGCGGGCCGCGCGGCTCCCTCGGGTTCAGGCCCGAGCCCGCAGGCGGCGGAGCATGCGGGCGTCCTGGAAGCCGACGGCGCGGGCCGCGCTCTCGCTGGTCGCGCCGTGGGCGATGAGGTGTTGGGCGCGCTCCAGCCGCAGTTCCTGCTGGTAGCGCAGTGGGGTGAGCCCGGTGGCCTCGGTGAAGTGGCGGGTGAGGGTGCGTTCGCTGATGCCGGCGCCGGAGGCGAGTCCGGCGAGGCTCAGCTGGGTGGTGAAGCGGGCGTCGATCAGGTCCTGCACCTGGTGGACGGCGTCGACCAGGTGGGCCCGGTGCCGGAACATCACGCTGGTCTGCTGCTCGTCACCGTTGCGCCGGGCGTAGACCACCATCTCGCGCGCGATCCGGGCGGCGGCCGCGGGCCCGTGCCGGACGGCCACGAGGTGGAGCGCGAGGTCGATGCCGCTGGCGATGCCGGCCGAGGTGACCACGCGGTCGTCCACCACGTAGAGCACGTCGCGCAACACCCGGGCCCGCGGGTAGCGGCGGGCGAGGTCATCCTGCGCGTCGTGGTGCGTGGTGCAGCGGCGGCCGTCCAGCAGCCCGGCGCGGCCGAGCGCCACCGCTCCCGTGCAGACACTGGCAACCGTGCCACCGGCCGCGTGGTGGGCGGCCAGCTTCTCCAACGCCGCCGGGGACAGCCCGTCCTCGTCCCCGGTCGACGCACGCCGGCCGGGAACGACGAGCAGGTCCTCGGCCGACAGCCGCGGCCACTGGGTGGCGGCCCGCAGCGAAAGGCCCTGGGCCGTCAGGACGTCCTCCTGCTCGGCCACGTAGCCGATCTCGTATCCGAGGCCGAAGTCGGCCGCTGTCGAGAACACCTGGGCCGGCCCGGCGAGGTCCAGCAGGTGCAGCCGCGGGACGAGCAGGAAGACGACGCGGGTCACGATCCGGTCAGCTCCTTGACGGTGGCGATCCGCGCGAAGCGGCCCGAGAGAGCGTACTCGGTGCGGGCGGTGATCTCGTTGACCTGGCCGACGGTGTCGGGGTTGGAGACGGCCGCCCAGCTCTCCAGCTGCCGGAAGGATTCCTGGACGTCGATGACGAGGAGTGCTCTGTTCATGTCTCGATCTTGACGGGTGCGGGGCGCTCGGTTGAAGGCATCATCATGCCCCGATGCGGAACGATCCGGCCACTGCCGGACCAGGTCCTCCCCCGGCGGCCTGCCCCGGAAGAACCGCCGGCCCGAGCCGCCGCGTGGCGATCGGTGGTCCTGAGGGTGCGCCATGGGGCCGGGCTCAGGACCCAATGCCCAGACATGGACCGATCTTCCTGCCCAGCGCCGCACGGCTCCAGCGGTTCCGGTTCTGCCCCGAACTGGCGCGCGGGGATCTCCCTCAGGGCCCAGCCCATCGCCACCCCCGTCCACCCATGCCACCCCCGCCACAGCCGGCTGACGGCTCGACCGGGCCAGGGCCAACCCGGCGGAAGCGGAAGACTGTTGAATCAATTGACCCCGAACGTTACGATCAGTCAATCCGCTTGTCACACGACAGGTCGACATAACGGAGGGCTCCCATGGATTTCCTGGTACGCATCGACGGCTCCCGCGTCTTCGAACTTCCGGCCGACGAACGGAACGCCGTGGTCCAGCGAGAGCACACCCACGCGCACGAACTCCAGGCGACCGGCGTGCTGCGGCACATCTGGCGACTCCCCGGCCAGCGCGGCAACATCGGCATCTGGTCGGCCGCGGACGCGGACGCGCTGGAGAACGTGCTGACCGGCCTGCCGATCCGCCCCTACGCGGAGATCGAGGTGACCGCGCTGGCGACCCACCCGCTGACCCTGGAGGCGGCGGCCGCCCGCGGCTGACGGCAGACGGAGAAACTCCTTTGGCCCCGACAGTACTTCGGGGCCAAAGGAGTTTCGGGAAGACGGCTCGGCGGGCGGCGAACACCTCCTCGGCGACGCCCTTCGCCTGGTCCGGGAACGACCCTTCACCGAGGCCGGCGATGCTTGGCGCATCGTCTCCCAATGGGCCGCCACCCAGACCTCGGGCGATGTGGTGCGGATCCGAACCGCGGACAGCCGGCGCGCCGTTCCCGCTGAGAGAGCCACGGCACGGCGGGCCTTCTGCCGACGGGGAAACTGCGGCGCGAGAGCGCGGACGACGGGCATGGCGCGGCAGCGGGACCGGTGGGGTTGGACCGAGGCGTTCGAGGAGGGGTTCTGCCTGGTGCTGGCGGGGGGTCTGTCCGCGGCCGGGTTGGTGTCGCGGTTCTCGCCGGAGCCGGTCGCGGTCGCGGTGTCGGAGCCCGACGAGGCGGTCGGCGAGGGGTGGGTCCGGGCGGGCGTCACGGGTGGGTGGGCGTTCGCTCTCGAGCTGTCCTCGGCCCAGGGCTCGCGGCCGGAGGTGCTGCGGGAGCTGTCGCGCGACTCCGAGGTACTGGGCCTGCTGAGCCTGCCCATGGCGAGCCTGCTGCGGTACTGCCGACCCGCTGCCCGAAGCCGCGGGCTCGGGGCCGGTGCCGGTGCCCGCCGCCCGCTGGGGACAGGACGGCCCGATCCCGGCCGGTGCTGTCATGGCTGTGCCGATGCCGCTGGGGAGAACAGTCTCCTGAGTACACGCTCGAACCCCCGCGCCGACCCTCCTGAGCAGCTGTACCGCCTGCGCGGACAACGGCACGAGCTGCGCGCGCTCCCAGGGGGCAGGCGTGGGCTGATGCGGTATCAGTGGATGACGCGGTAGTCGACGAGCAGGTAGCCGGTCGGTGAGGTCCCGGACGAAGTCGACCAACCCGCCCTCGATCACCGTCGTGTTGTCCCACTCCTGGTCCAGCGGTGTGGACGTGGCGACGTACTTCTCGACCCCGTTGATGAACGTGGCGAACGGCTCGGTCTCGCTGCCCGGCCAGTACCGTGCCCACTCCCCGGCCGGTCCCCACCCCCGCGGGTCTCGCTGGGGTCGCCGATCCTTCCACCGGGTCCTCGGCTCGGTTGAGCGGGACGCCCAACGCATCAGCGATCTCGCGCTCCGTCTCGTCCCCGCACCTCGAGACTAGCGTGCACAGCGCACGCATCCAGTGCTACAGTCAGAGCGAAGCGTGCGCAGGGCACGCAGTTGCTCCGAGTGTCAGCCTCGAAAGGGATTCCCATGAACAGCACCGGTATCGCCGCCGCCATCACCGATCTGGTCTTCAACTCCGCCATCACCGTGGAACAGGCCGCCGACCTCCACTTCACCCCCGACTACCGGCAGCGCACGGACGGGGAGTGGGCCGACCGCGCCGGTTTCATCGAGCACATCGCCCACCTGCGCACCGTCGTCGCCGACGGCTTCGTCGAGGTCCACGACGAACTGCGCGACGGCACGAAGTACGCCGACCGCCACACCGTGCACGCCACGAAGAAGGACGGCTCGTCCGTGCGCCTGGAGGTCTACGTCTTCGCCGACGTGGCGCCCGACGGCCGCTTCAGCCGCGTCGAGGAGACCACGCTGATGGTCCAGGGCTCCGAAGCCGACCGGGACCTCGGCAGCGCCCGCTGACCACCACCGTCCGGCGAATCGGCGTCAGCACAGCTTCCGGTGACCCGCGTCTGACGGCCGGCCCCCCGCGATTCGAGCACGGGGGGCCGGCCGGCGCAGTTCTGTCGAGCAGTCCGACTCGGACCGGCCCGACCTTCGGTCAGTCACCCCGCCGCGGCCCCGAAAGCGGTGCTCGGTGAACACCCGGGTTCAGGAGCCCGAGCACCGGCCGGCATTCGGCGACGCCGACGAGGTCGATATCCTCGCGCCGGCCCCTGGACCACTGCTCGCGCGTCAGCCGCCAGCGGTAGAGCTCTGCGGCTTCACCGCGCCGGGTGGCCCAGTCGGTCCCGTTGCGCTGGTAGCCGAGGGCCTCCGAGACCCGGTTCGAAGCATGGTTGTCGACGAACGCGTCGCTGGCGGCCGCCTGGGCTTCGAGTCCGTCGAAAGCCAGGTGCAGCACGGCCTGGCGCATCTCCTTGCCCAGGCCGCGTCCGCGCGCATCGGGGCCGAGCCAGGAGAACGTGGTGACGGTGCCGAAATCGGAGAAGTCGGTCGCCTTCACGTCCTGCATGCCCACCGGTTCGCCGTCGACGACCACCACGAAGTACAGCCGCCAGAAGTCGTCGCTGACCTTTGCGCGGCCGGCCCAAATCGCGCGGAGCCAGGCCCACTCCCGGTCCGGGCCGTCCTTGTACAGCGACATCGGGTCGTCGAACGGCCACGGCGGCGCCGTGACCACCCCCCTGCGGACCACGGGCAGCAACTGCTCCAGCAGCTCATCCGTCGCGCCCAGCAGCGACAGCCGAGGCGTATGCACCGCCACGTTCAGCGGAGGATACTCGGACGCGGTCTTGGCGATCGTCGGCACGCACGCAAACGTAGCGGCGGCCGGCAGGGTCCGCACCCGATTATGTCCCGGGCGGACCCAGCCGGGCCATTTCGACTGACCGCGGGGTCGGGACTGGACGGTCAATGGTCCAACTCCCGTTCTGAACGAGACAGTTGACGCTCGCTCTACTGTGCCGCACCCCCGCTCGTGGCCGTTGCCGCTCACTGCTACCATCCCGCCGACCCGCCGTGGCGGAACTCCCGCGGAACTCCCGGCACGAGGCACACGGGAGCTCCCCGCACTCCGGCGACGGGACAACCCGGTGGACCAACCTGCCGCGCTACCGCCGACCCCCTGCCTGACCTGCGAAGACCAACCGACCGGGCTCGACCGGACAGCAGCTTCTACCATGGGTGGCAGGGCCCAGCTCAGGAAAATTCCGGGACCGAAAGCAGTGGAGGTGCCTGATGGCCGAACTCCCGCCGCCCCCAGAGGGAATCGTGGTGACCCACTTCATCGTCTCGGACGATGTCGAGCGCTCTCGGCGTTTCTACACCGAAGTACTCGGCGGCAGGGTGGTGTTCTCCGGAGCGCCGACCGTTGTCGCGCTGTCCAACAGCTGGATCGTCATCAATCTCGGTGGAGGCCCGACCGACGACAAGCCGACGGTCCTGCTGGAGACGCCGCCCGATCCCGACCGGGTCAGCAGTTTCCTCAATATCCGGGTCAAGGACATCAAGGCCGTGTATGCCGACTGGAGTGCCCGGGGCGCTCAATTCCTGACGCCGCCGAAACAGCACCAGTACGAGATCCGCTGCTACATCCGCGATCCCGACGGTCATCTGATCGAGGTGGGGCAGACCACGGACCCGGACGGGGACTGGTTGCCCGCTCAGTGGTCATAGGGGCCCAGGTCGATCCGGCGCCAGGCTCCGTCGCCCGGAACCGGGCGGAAGTCGTAACGCGCTCCGGCGGGCCCCAGGGCGAGCAGGGAGATCGAGGTCGATCCCCAGATCCGCCCGTCACCGAAGTCCCGGCGCTGTATCAGGGCAGCCGGATCGTCCAGGTCCAGTCCGTCACCGCAGGCCAGCGGCAGCCAGTCGCCCCACGCGTCCTCCGCCGAGCCGTCGGCGGGCTCGGGGCGCGCCACGGCCTGGAGGCGATCACGGAAGTGGGCCGCGCGGGCGGCCATCATCAAGCGGACCCGCTGCGAGGCGGTGCGGTTCTCCGCTCGGCCCTCGAGCCCGTCGTTGAGCACGACGCTCAGCCCCGGCGGCAGCGCGCGATCCGTCAGCCCGCTCCCGCTCCAGCTCAGCAGGCGTGCCCCGGTGGGCCGGGCCACGAGCAGATGGAACGGGTCGTACCGCTCGGGCTCGAGGTGGTCGAGCCCGTGGTCGATGACGGCGGTGAGCGGCAGGTCTCCGCGCGAGAGGCGGGCCCGCGGGTCCACCTCGGGTCCGAAGCCGTTGAGGAGGCAGGCAGCCACCGGCCCGTCCTGCCGCTCGCTCTCCGGGTCGACCGCGAACCAGGTTCCGCCCGCCACCAGGTCCAAGCCGCCGACGACGGCGGGCCGCGACGGCCAGTGACGATCCGGCGGCAGCCACGGTCGACCGACGTATTCGTCCCGGACGGACAGCAGGAGGACCGGCACCGCCGATGACGGTTCGAGACTGATGAACGCCGTGCACACGATGGTCCCCCGTGGATGTCCGGCCGCCCGCCGGGGCGACCCGCTACCGGGGTGATTGGCATGACCACCCCACTTAATGATCCTCGCATGGTGGGACATGCCTAGAGTAGAAGGGGGATTGACAACAGGGCCCAGCTGTCGGTGGGTTCCGGCAGCAGGGCCCGGCGGGGCGCAGCGCGGGCCGGCAGTACTCAGGAATCCGCAGCCGACTCCGTCTGTTTCTGCGGCGGCCCGGGATCGACGGTCATGTACTGCCCTCAGGAAGTTCAAGGATTTCATCGAGGACAGGAGGTGCCGTCCCGATCCGGTGTGAGACGGCCCGCGCCGGGCAGACGCGGTGTCCGGGCCCGTTGCACGCTCCGGGGCCGGGCACAGCCGGATCCGACGACGAGAAGGGACCCGCCATGAGTGGCGAGGACAAGATCAAGAACGCTGCCGAGAAGGCGAAGGGCAAGGCCAAGGAGGCGACCGGCCAGGCGGTCGGCAACGAGCGGCTGACCGCGGAGGGAAAGGCGGACCAGGCCAAGGGAGACCTGAAGCAGGCGGGCGAGAAGCTCAAGGACGTGCTGAAGGACTGACCACGGGCCGGCCCAGCCGGCCCAGCCGGACCGTCGCGGCCGGCGTGCGGATGGCGCCGACGCGGCGGTCCTCGCTGTGGACGTCGGCCACCGGACGCCCGGCGGCGGTCCTGTTCCAGGCGGTCGAGATACGGCCGCAGAGTGCGCAGCACGGCCGTGTCACAGCCGCTGCCGACCTTCCCGGCACAGCGCAGCACGCCGTCCTGGTAGTAGCCGAGCAGCAGCGCACCGAACGTTCTGCGGCTTCCCGGTGCGCGAGGCGAGGCGGCGCGGTCAGGAGGACGAGAACGGGAACGTGGCGAGCAGCACGGTCAGCAACGCCAGGACGGCCACCGCCGACAGCGTGATCACCACTGCGGCCCAGCGCTGGTCGTACCGGTGGACGGGATCGCTCTTCCGCGTGGCAGTCATCGTCGTCCGGCCTCCTCGCACAGTGGGCACCAGCCTGACAGCCGTGCCCCGGCGTGACTCCAGCGTAGGAACGGCGGTCCACGCTTTTCAACCGGCGCCGAGCCGACGGCGTCGAAGCCGCCCAGACAGCCGAGAAGCTCCAGTGCGCGCCGGTCGGGCAGTGCCTTCCCGGCACCTTTTCCGGGTGCGTGCAACTGGAGTCTCGTCGGGGGCGTCTCGATGTGGGGCGACGTCAGAAGTCGTTGCCCGCCGTGGCCGTACGGATTCGAACCGTGTGGCCGAGAGGATCAGGAGCCGCTCCATGCCGGATGAGATCACCGCGCACCCCGTCCCCTGGCCACCTGCCCCGATCAGGACCGAGCGGCTCGTGCTCCGCGAGCCCGAGGCCCGGGACCGTGCGGCGTTCGTCGAGTTGCTGGCCTCGCCGGAGGTGCACACCTTCCTCGGCGGCCCCCGGGCGCGTGACGAGCTCGAGCGCGAGCTGCCCGGGGCGCCCGAGCGGTGGCCCGGGAGTTTCGTCGTCGATCTCGACGGGGCGATGATCGGCCAGATCCTGCTCAGGAGGCCGACGGGGAACCGTCGCCCGGCTGCCGCGGGGAAGGCTGATCTCGGCTATCTGTTCCTGCCGCGGGCCTGGGGGTCCGGGTACGCCGCCGAGGCATGCGCGGCGGCACTCGACTGGTTCGACGGCGTCTGTCCGGGCGAGCCGGTGGTGCTCGCCACCCAGAGTGCCAACGTCCGCTCGATGCGCCTGGCGGCGAAGCTGGGGTTCACCGAGGTGGAGCGGTTCCAGGCCTGGGACGCCGAGCAGTGGCTCGGCCTGCGGTCCCCAGGTTCGGGCCGGGACTGATCACTGAGGCTGAGGGCCGGGAGCGGAGTCGGGCAGGGTTGTCGGCAGGTCGGTGGCGACCAGCTCGGCGGCGCGCGTCGGGTCGCCGTCCGCGCGCGTGAGCAGTGCCTCGATGTCGTAGCCCGATGACCCGAAGGCGGCGTCGACGCCGAGGGAGCGGCCCCAGCCGAAGCGTTCCATCGAGACGGCGGCGTCCAGGTCGGGGCGGAGCCGGTGGAGCGTGGCGACCAACTCCCAGGCCCAGGCGTCCAGGCGGGCCCGCCGCGCCGGATTGCAGGCGTTCACGGCGTCGGTGACCCAGTCGTCGCCGGGCTCGTACTCCGGGAGGGCCGGCAGCTGTTCGGGGACCCCCGTGGTCTGCGCCGCGCTGAACGTGAGGACGTGTGCGCCCTCGGGGTTGCCGACCAGTTCGACCAGGAGCGGGACGGCGCGGGGGTCGTGCCGACAGGCCAGTCCGCGGACTGCTTCCGTGCGGGTCTCGGCGTGCTCGTCGGCCGTCCGCTCCCAGAGCGCGGCCCGGATCGCGGGGCTGTCCACCTCGGCCTGGACGCCGAGGGTGAACGTCGCCCAGTCGCGGACGTGCGGGTCCGGGTCCCGGGTCAGCCCGATGAGGGTGTGGATGTCCGGTCCGTCCGGCAGGCCGGTGAGGACCTCCGCGAACGAGCGGGCCACTGACTCACGGACCTCGGCGTCGGGATGCCCGGCGAGGGTGACGAGGACGGGGACGGCGCGCGGGTCGTACGTCTTCTCGATCGCGCGCGCCAGGGTCCGCAGCACGCGGGCCTCGGTCTCCCGCTGCGCGAGGGCCACCAGCGCGGTGGCCGTCCCGGCGCGGGCTGCCTCGTGCTGCGTGCTGGTGTCGCACAGCAGGCTGCAGCCTGCCTCGCGCTCGACCGGATCGGCCGAACCGATCAGCTCCAGGCCGAGCGGCGGCGCCCCCGCCCCGTCCGCGGCCGCCTGCCACAGCAGCGATGCGTAGTCGTGCCAGGCGTCCCGGTCGTCCGGGTCGGACGGGTCGTCCGGGTCGGTGGCAGCTCGCAGTGCCGCCACTGCCTGGGTGACCAGCTTCGACACGCTGTCCGTTTCCATCCGGGCATTCTGCTGCACGAACCGCGAACGCGCGCGGGAATTGTCGGCCCGACCGCGCTTGCGGTCCACGTACCACGTGCGCGGCGAAGCCCGGCGCGCACGCCGGGCCTGGCTCAGGCCAGGGCCGAGGCGATGGCCGACGTCCAGGTGGCGGTGGCGCGGCGGGCCAGCCGGGTGTCGGGTGCGTAGCCCTCGAAGAGGTGGAACGCGCCTGGGACGACGTGGAGTTCGGTGTGGACGTCGGCGGTCATGAGCCGGCGTCCGTACTCGAGCGCCTCGTCGCGCAGGGCGTCGGCCTGGCAGATCTCGAGGTAGGCCGGCGGCAGGCCGGTGAGGTCCTCGGCGCGCGCCGGGGCGGCGTACGGGTCGGCGGTGGCGGAGCCCAGGTACAGCGGCCACATGCCGCGGACGACGCGGCCGTCGACGATCCGGCCGTCGACGCAGGTGTCGACCGAGGGCAGGGCGCAGCGGTCGTCCAGGGCGGGGACGAGCAGGAGTTGGAACGCGAGGCGCGGGCCGCCGCGGTCACGGGCGGCAAGGGCGACGGCCGCGGCGAGCGCGCCTCCGGCGGAGCGGCCGGCGACGGCGAGGCGGGCGGGGTCCAGGCCGAGCCGCTCTGCGTTGGCGGCGGTCCAGAGCAGGGCCGCGTAGCAGTCGTCGAAGGCGGCGGGGTAGCGGTGTTCGGGGGCGAGGCGGTAGTCGACGGAGACGACTGCGGCTCCGGCGGCCAGGCACAGGTCGCGGCAGTTTCCGTCGCCGGTGTCGAGGTCGCCGGAGATGAAGGCGCCGCCGTGGAAGTAGAGGACGCCGGGGCGCGGGCTGTCCGGCGCGCCGGTCGGCTGGTAGACCCGGACGGTGATGTCGCCGGCCGGGCCCGGGAGGATGGCGTGGTCGACGGTGATCCGGGGGTCGTCCGCCGGGGGCCTGGCAGCGAGCAGGTCGCGCAGGTAGGCGCGGGTCGCGGCCGGGTCGGCGAGCGGGTCGAACGGCGGGACGCGGTCCAGGACTTCGGCTATCTCGGGGTGCAGGTGCATCGCGGGCGCTCCACAGTCTCATTGATATGGTTGCGGCGCGCCGACGCTAACGGTCTCAGTGATATGGTGTCAATTGAATGGTTGAGCACCGGCGAGGAGAGGGAGTGGACACCGTGGCCAAGGACCTGACGCCGTCCCAGCTGGTCGTGCTCGGCCTGATCGCCCGGCACGGGCCGATGACGCCCTACGAACTGAAGGCCAGGGTCGAGTCCTCCGTCAGCCGGTACTGGCCGATTCCGCATGCCCAGCTCTACCGCGACCCGCCCCGGCTGGCCGATCTGGGCCTGCTGCGCGAGGACGCCGAGGAGCACGGCCGCCGGCGCCGGGTCTTCCACCTGACCGCGGCCGGGCACGAGACCCTGCGGAGCTGGCTCGCCGACCCGACCACTCCCGAGCCGGAGACCCGGAACCCGGCCCTGCTCAAGCTGACCTTCGCCGACCTGGGCGCCCCTGGCCAGGTCGGCGAGTTGGCCGGGGCCCAGGCGGCGCAGCACCGCCAATGGCTCGACACCTACCTCGACATGCGCGCGCAGCTCGACCCGCACGCCCCGGACACCCCGGCACGCACCCGCCTGCTGACCCTCGGCATCGCGCACGAGCAGAGCTACGTCACGTTCTGGGAGTCCCTGGCGGCCGACCCGGACGGCACCGGCGCTCCGGGGCCCGAAGCGGCCGGCTAGTACTGCAACTGCACTTGCGTGACGATCATGGTTTTGGCTCGTTGAAGTGACTGTGTGCTGAAGAGCTGACGGTTGAGCAGGTCGAGTCGTGGTCCGATGGCATAGCCGGGTTCCATGCCCGGTTCGCCCACCATTTCGGCAGGTCGGAGCCCCGCGAGCGGGCGCTGGACTACCTGAGGGGGCTACTGGCCCCGCTGGAGCGGAAAAACGGCTGGACGCTGTCCGAGCAGGTCGGGCAGCTGCGCCCGGACTCGGTCCAGCGCCTGCTCAACCACTCCGAGTGGGACGAGGACGCGGTCCGCGACGACGTGCGCGACTACGTGGTGGAGACCATCGGCACCAGGGACGGCATCCTGATCGGAGACGACACCGGCTTCCTGAAGAAGGGCACCAAGTCCGCCGGCGTCCAACGCCAGTACACCGGCACCGCCGGCCGGACAGAGAACAGCCAGATCGGAACGTTCCTGGCCTACGCCTCGACCAAGGGCCGTGCGCTGATCGACCGGGAACTCTACCTTCCCGTCTCCTGGACAGATGACCGCGAGCGCTGCCGAGCTGCCGGCATCGACGACGAGATCCCGTTCGCGACCAAGAACGAGCACCTCAAGTGGATGCTGCAGCGCGCGATCGACGCCGGGGTCCCGTTCGCATGGGTGACCGCCGACGAGGCGTACGGGCAGGTGAAACACCTGCGCTCCTGGCTGGAGGAACGAGGCGTCGCCCACGTGCTGGCCACCAAGGTCAACGACACCGTCATCACCACCAGTTGGGCCGATATCCGCGTGGACTCCCTGATCGCCGCCCTGCCCCGCCAGGCATGGAAACGCCTTTCCGGCGGGCAGGGCGCACACGGCGAACGGATATACGACTGGGCCCGCGTCGCGATCCGCCCCGTATGGGAGAACGGCTTCGGGCACTGGGTCCTGGCCCGCAGGTCGGTGAGCGACCCCACCGAGATCGCCCACTACGTCTGCTACGGCCCCGTCGACACCCGCCTGAAAGACCTGGTCAAGGTGGCCGCGGCCAGGTGGGCCGTGGAGGAGTCGTTTCAGATCGCGAAGAACGAGTGCGGCCTGGACCACTACCAGGTCCGGCTCTACCGCGCCTGGTACCGCCACATCACCCTGTCCATGGCCGCACTCGCCTACCTGACCGCCCTACGCGCCCAGGAAGCCACAAAAGGGGCACCGCAGACGACGAGCAAGACCTCATACCCCTGAGCGTCCCGGAGATCCGCCGACTGATGGGCCACCTCGTCAAACCCCGCCACCAGACCAACGAACACCATCTGCACTGGTCACGCTTCCGACGACGCAGCCAAGCCCGAGCACGCCGATCCCACTACAAACGCCGAGGCCACACTCCCCAGATGCGGTTGCAGTACTAGGACTCCGCTCAGAAGCCGGCGCTCTGGCCGCCGTCGACGTGCAGGATCTCGCCGGTGACGAATGAGGCCCGTTCGAGGTACATGATCGCCTCGACGACGTCAGGGATCTCGCCCATCCGACCGAGCGGGTGGAGCGCGGCGAGCGAGCCGCCCGGGTCGTCCGGGTCACCGGGGTCGTCCGGGTGCATCGGGGTGCGG
The DNA here is from genome assembly GCF_036242395.1 of Kitasatospora sp. NBC_01266. Taxonomy (NCBI): domain Bacteria; kingdom Bacillati; phylum Actinomycetota; class Actinomycetes; order Kitasatosporales; family Streptomycetaceae; genus Kitasatospora; species Kitasatospora sp. NBC_01266. The sequence continues at coordinate 125,000 of NZ_CP108458.1, forward strand.
ATGACGCCGAGCGAGACGGCGTTGGCGCGGATGCCGCGTGCCGCGTACTCGATGGCGAGTTCCTTCGTCGCCGCGACCAGGCCGCCCTTGGTCAGCGAGGCGAGTGCTGCGGGGATGCGCGCGTTGGCGCGGTCGACCAGCGAGGTCGAGACGCACAGCAGGTGGCCGCCGGCGCCGCCGGCGAGCATCGCGGGGATGGCGCTGCGCGTGACGTCGAAGAAGCCGCGCAGGTTGACGCCGGTCACCAGGTCGTAGTCGGCGTCGGTGTAGTCGGTGAACGGTTTCTCCAGGTAGACGCCGGCGTTGTTCACCAGCGTGTCGATCCGGCCGAAGCGGTCCAGGGCCTGCTCGACGATCCGCGCTCCGGTGCCGGGCCGGCTCAGGTCGCCGGGCACGGCCAGCACGTCCGGATCGTGCGACGAGGGGATGGCGCGGGCCGTCGCGACGACGGCGTACCCGTTCCCGCGGTACGCCGCGGCGACGGCCGCACCGATGCCCCGTGACGCACCGGTGACGATCGCGACCTTCTTCGCTGAGCTCATGAATGTGTCCAAGGAGGTGTCCACTCGGCGACAGCGCCCATCACACCCACGCTACGTCGCACCGGGTCCCGGCGCCGCGCAGGGCCCTTCGGGTGCGGTCGGTGGCCGACCGTACGAGGCTGGAGGAGGGTGCGCTCGACCGGAGGGAGGTCCTGTGGCCGCTCTGATCGCCGTGAACGTCGGCATGCCCAAGGACGTCGCCTGGCACGGGAAGACCGTCCGCACCGGCGTCTGGAAGCAGTCCGTCGCCGGGCCCGTGATGGCGCGCCGGCTCAATCTGGACGGCGACGGGCAGGGTGACCTCGCCGGGCACGGCGGCGAGCAGCGTGCCGTGCTGGTCTACCAGTTGCACTCCTACCGCCACTGGCAGGAGTTCCTGAAGCGGGACGACTTCAGCTACGGCCAGTTCGGCGAGAACCTCACCGTGGACGGGCTCGCCGACGACGAGGTGTGCATCGGCGACCGCTACGCGATCGGCGGTGCGGTCTTCGAGGTCACCCAGCCCCGGGTGACGTGCTACCGCGTGGGGTTGCGGCTGGGTGAGCCGCAGATGGCGGCCCTGCTGGTGTCCCATCGCCGTCCGGGGTTCTACATGCGGGTGCTGACGGAGGGTCAGGTGCGGGCCGGGGACGAGATCGTGAAGATCGCCTCGGGGCCCGAGGAGATGACCGTCGCGGAGATCGACGCGCTGCTCTACCTGCCCGGCCACGCCCGGCGGGAGCTCGAACGGGCGCTGCGGATCCCGGCGTTGAGCCCCGGCTGGCAGACCTCGCTGCAGGCCCTGCTCGACGACGCGGACGGCGGCTCCGGTGCCGTGGGCGGGAACAGCGGGCTGGCCACCAGCAGCCCGCCGCCAGCCTGGCCCGGGTTCCGCCGGCTCGCAGTCGTCCGGATCGCGCCGGAGAGCGCGAGCATCTTCTCGCTCACGCTGGCCTCGGTCGACGGCGAGCCGCTGCCGGCCGCGCTGCCGGGGCAGTTCCTCGGGGTCCGCCTGCGGCCGGACCCGCAGGCCGCCCCGGTGATCCGCGACTACTCGCTCTCCGGCCGGCCGGGCGCCGACACCTATCGCATCAGCGTCAAGCAGGAGCCGCACGGCGTCGCCAGCAACTACCTGCGCCGGCAGGTGCACGTGGGCGACGTTCTCGACGTCGCCGCCCCGCGCGGCACGTTCTGTCTGGCGCAGGCCGACACCCCGGTGCTGCTGCTGTCCGCCGGTGTCGGCGCCACCCCGGTGCTGGCCATGCTGCACGCGCTGGCCACGGCGCGCTCACCGCGCACGGTGTGGTGGCTGCACGCGGCCCGGAACAGCGAGAACCACCCCTTCGCCGACGAGGCGCGCGCCCTGCTCTCCCGGCTGCCCGCAGGCCGGTCGTTCGTCTGCTACAGCCGTCCGTTGGGCACCGATCGCCCCGGTGTCGACTACACCGTGCACGGGCGGCTCGGTCCCGAGCGGATCCGCGGCCTCGAACCGCCTCGGGACGCCGACGCCTACATCTGCGGGCCGGACGCGTTCATGCGGGACATGACGGGGGCTCTGGAGGCCTGCGGTCTGTCGTCCTCGCGGATCCACACGGAGGTCTTCGGGGCCACGTCCGCCGTCAACCCCGGTGTGGTGAACGGATCCACCCGGGCACCGCACCAGCCGGCCCGTCCGCCCGACGGACGACCGGGGCCGTCCGTCTCCTTCGCCCGCAGCGGCCTGACCCTCCCCTGGCACCCCGGCTACGGGACCCTGCTCGAACTCGCCGAAGCCTGCGACGTGCCCGTGCGCTGGGCCTGCCGCACCGGGGTCTGCCGCACCTGCGAGACCGCGCTGCTCGCCGGCCAGGTCGAGTACGCCCCGCAGCCCGTGGAACTTCCCGCCGAAGGAGACGCGCTCATCTGCTGTTCGACGCCGCCCGCCGACGTGGTCCTGGACCTGTGACCGCCCGCGGTCGACGGAGAGCGTCAGTAGTGGCAGGCGACGGCGAAGGACAGCAGGAGCAGGATGACGATGGTGCGGTGGAGGCAGCCGCGGCGGCGGTCGGGGTCTCCGCGGTGGAACTCCACCTGGCCGCCGGACACGCGCGCACAGCCGAACTGCTGCGGCGCGGTGGCGCGGCCGATGATCTGGTGGCGGCCCACTTGCTGCTGGCCGAACCGGGCGGTGAGGGCTGGCGGGTTGACGCCTTGAGGCAGGCGGCGCGGGCGACCCGTGGCCGAGGAGCTCCGGAGATCACCGCGACCTATCTGCGCCGGGCCCTGCGCGAGCCGGTGTCCGTCGAGGAGCGTGGCCCCTTGCTGCTGGAGTTGGGCAAGGATGAGATGCAGGTCGATCTCGGCGCGGCCAGGCACTACCTGACGCAGGCCTCGACGGCGTTGACCGACCCGTATGCCCGGGCCGAGGCGGCCTATCTGCTCGGCAACGCTCTCTTCCTCAGCCATGAGCACGAGGGAGCCGTCGACGTCCTCGCCCGTGCGGTGGAGGACTTGCAGCAGATCGACAACGGTAGTGGCCTCGCCCGGGAGGTGTCATGGTTCCTTCAGGCGCAGATGCTGTTGATCGGCTACGACCGGATGGCAACCCTGCCCGCCGCCCAGCGGCACGCGCGACTGCTGTGGGACCACAAGCTGGCCGGTGAAACCCCCGGCGAGTGCGCGGTCCTGGCCGCGCTGTCCGCCTGGGCCGTCACCGGCGCCGCCAGCGCCTCGGTCACCGATGACCTCCTCGACCGGGCCATGCGAGGCGGTCTGGCCGCCGTGGACACCTCCCAGATGCTCGTGAGCCTGGCCGGGCTGGCCTTCGTGGCCACGGACCGTCTCGACGACGCGGGGGCGCAGTTCGACCACATCGCCGACGTGGGCGGGCGGTGGGCTCGTTCCTGATGGTGTCGGCCGCCATGACGTGGCAGTTGCTCGTCCAAGCTCGTCGTGGCCAACAGCTCCCGCTCACAGCGGATTTCGGCCACCCCGCCACGACGGACGGGGAAGGCCTGGAGCCCCGGGTCAGGCTGGCGATGACGACCCAGCTGGGCGGGTCGTTGATCGAGCGGTGCGACCTGGCCTCGGCGACGGCTCTGCTGGCCGCAGACCCCGACACCAACCGGGTGGGCTGGCTCTCCCAGGGCCCGGCGCGCCTCGCACGCAGTCGCCTGCAGGCGGCGCGGGGCAAGCCGGTCGCCGCCCTCACCGTCCTGCACGAGTACGGCGCGCAGGAGAGGCGTGCACAGGTCACGAACCTGGCCATGACGCCTTGGCGGTCGCAGGCGGCCTCGCTGCATCTCGCTCGGACAGCGGCAGCGTCCTGCTGGCAGCCCAGGTACGCGGAGCACTGACCGCGGCAGGAGTGCGCCCGAAACCAACGCCACCGGTGCGATCGGGCGAACGGGCCGCAGACTTGGGGTGTCCGGCAGGGCGGAGCTGGCGTCCCAGGCCCAGGCCCACCAGCGAACCGGCGGCGAGTAGAGCAGACGCGCGGGTACAGGCGCAGGTGCGCGCCTGTACCCGCAGGCCCGTCATCGTCAGGGCTTCCGTTCAGCCTGGACGCACCGGGTGATGGAGGCTGGGTGTCTTTCCCGGCCCGCTACCGCTTGGTCAAGACGCGGTCGTCAGGTGCATTCCCTGGGCGTCCTGTCCTGGTGTGTTGTCGCAGGCTGCCTGGTGGACGCTGGGTGCGGCGGCCATGAGGGTGAGGCAGCGGCCGAGGGCGAGTTGGCCGTAGTAGTTGGGGTGGAAGGATTCCTGCATTTCTCCTTGGGCCCCGCCCATGACCAGGAAGCGGGCCCATTCGCTGGTGGTTGCCGAGGGCGGGTTGGCGGAGTCGGCCAGGGAGGTGGCGGTGGAGCAGACCTCTCGGCCCTGGAAGGCGTCGCGCAGGTCCAGGAAGTCCGCGCCCGCGGTCTGGGCGGCGGATTTGAGGGCGTCGGACATCTGGTTGACGAGGTGGTCGCGGGCCCAGTCGGCGTCCGAGAGGTAGATCGGGCAGCCGCCGGTGTTGATGCGGTCCCAGCCGCTTTCCGGGTAGCGGATTTCGGCGGCGCGGGGCAGCGGGGACGGGGCGGACTGCAGGATGATCCGGTAGCTGCCGGCCGCGTATCCGGCGCTGGTCATCGCGGCCTGGATGCTGCCGATGGCCTTGACGACGTTCTGCTGGGTGGCTGCGATCTTGGCGTCGACGTTGGCCTGCTGGGTCGTGTTGCACGGCCCGCTGCCGAAGATGAAGGCCTTGACGCAGGCGCTGATGATGTCGGAGAAACCCAGATCGTTGCCACCGATGGACAAGGCGATTTCTTTCACGTCGTACTGCCGGGCGACATTGACGAGCTGGTCGGCCTGCGGGTCTTCGCTCTTGAAGCTCTGGCCGCCGTCGGCGGCACGGAGGATGTTGGCCGTGGTGGCACCCGAGCAGGCCAGGTTGATCGAGACCTGGGCGATGTCGGTGGCGCTGTGTACCTCGGCGGAGTCCGAACGGTTGCAGCCGTCGTCGTAGGAAGTGCCGTAGACCTCGTAGGGGTTGTAGGTGCCCCAGCTGGTGTAGGCGCGGTCGGTGCCGTCGCGGCTGCCGGTGAAGGTGTTGCTGTTGCCCTGCCAGCGGCCACCTTCACCGGACATGAAGCTGTCGCCCAGGCTGACCACGGCGGTGGGAGGGGTGACCGATGCGACGTTCCAGGTCAGCTGCCTCTGGTTGCCTTCACGCCAGCCCCGGGTGTGCACGGGGCCGGCGGTGGGGCTGCCGATCCCGGCGTCGACGTTCTGTCCGGGGTCGCCGAACCACTGCAGGGCCCGAGCCCCCCAGCTCTCCCAGCCGCCGAAGGAGAACTCCTGCCCGCCCTGGGTGGGATAGGCCAGCGGCTGCAGGTCCAGCAGGCCTTGATTGCCTCCGGTGTAGCCCACGGCCCTGCCGAATTCGGGGTTGTAGAGCAGGAACTCGTTGTCGGAGCCGAAGCGCAGCCACTCGCAACCGAGGTTGGTCTTGTCGGTCGACAACCGCAGGGTGCCGTCGGCGGCAGCGCACAGCAGCTGGTCGGACCAGTTTCCGTTCATGATGTATGTCGCGCTGGCCGACCGGGCGGTCTCCGACGCGGCTTGGGCGACCGGCGCGACGTTCCAGGTCAGCTGCCTCTGGTTGCCGTCACGCCAGCCGCGGGTGCGCACGGCGTCGGTGCGGGGGGTGGTGCCGGTTCCGGCGTCGACGTTCTGCCCGGAGTCGCCGAACCACTGCAGGGCCCGAGCCCCCCAGCTCTCCCAGCCGCCGAAGGAGAACTGCTGTCCGCCCTGGGTGGGGTAGGCCAGATCCTGCATGATGAGCAGGCCCTGGTTGCCGCCCTGGTAGCCCAGTACCTTGCCCTTGGCCGGGTTGTACAGGCTGAACTGTCCGTCGTAGCCGATCCGCTCCCACTGGCAGTAGGGGTTGGTCTTGTCGTCGGAGATCCAGGTGTCGTCGTTGTCGGCGGCGGCGCACAGCATGGCGTTGCCCCACAGTCCGTTGGTCAGGTAGACCAGGGTGGCGGAGCTGAAGTTGGAGCTCTGGGGCACTCCCTTGTATTCGGTGGCCCAGCCGGTACTCAGGCCGCCTTCCTTCGCGTAGGCGTCACCGCCGGAGTCAATGCCGATGAGCGGCCCGTTGGTGGGGTCGCTGGCCAGCGCGTTCTGGCTGACCCCGCTGTACTCGTTGACCCAACCGGCGTTCAGGCCACCCTCCTTCACGTACGCGTTGCCGTCCTTACCGAGGACGCCGATCAGCGGCCCGTTCGTGGCATCGCTGGCCAGCGCGAGCTGACTCACCCCGCCGTACTCGTTGACCCAACCGGCGTTCAGGCCACCCTCCTTCACGTACGCGTTGCCGTCCTTACCGAGGACGCCGATCAGCGGCCCGTTCGTGGAATCGCTGGCCAGCGCGAGCTGACTCACCCCGCCGTACTCATTGACCCAACCGGCGTTCAGGCCACCCTCCTTCACGTACGCATTGCCATCCGTTCCCACGACCCCGATCAACGGCCCGTTCGTGGAATCGCTGGCCAGCGCGAGCTGACCCACCCCGCCGTACTCATTGACCCAACCGCTGCTCAGGCCACCCTCCTTCACGTACGCATTGCCATCCGTTCCCACGACCCCGATCAACGGCCCGTTCGTGGCATCGCTGGCCAGCGCGAGCTGACCCACCCCGCCGTACTCATTGACCCAACCGGCGTTCAGGCCACCCTCCTTCACGTACGCATTGCCGTCCTCGCCGAGGACCCCGATCAGCGGCCCGTTCGTGGGATCGCTGGCAACGGCGACCTGGGTGGCTCCGCTGTATTCCAGCACCCAGTCGGGATTCCGGTCACTCTCCTTGACGTACACGTCACCATCGGCGGTGAGGACGCCGATCAGCGGCCCGTTGGTGGGGTCACTGGCGACCACCACCTGCTTCACCAGCTCCGGATCCGCCGGGCCGGACCCGCCGGTGGTCGTCGCGGCCGAGGCCCCGGACACCGGAGCCAGCGCCGCCAGGAACAGCGTTAGTGCGGCGATCGCGACGGGAGAGCGCCCCGTCCACCGCAGGATTTGTCGTTGCTTGACGCCCACGCACGTCTCCACTTCCAGGAGGGATGAGTTGTCCGACCAAGGCTTGGCCAGCCTGGCCGCATTGCGTGAGCACATCACTGAGCCGGGCACAGGCACCAGGAAGAAGAGCGGGACGAACTACCGGAAGAACCCCCGGACACCGCCCTGGCGGCCTGGTCAGGACACCAGGGAGCAGGGGGCAGGGGGCAGGGAGCAACCGTGCTGCCGGCTACTGGTGGAAACTCGGGTGGCCTCGGCGCGCCGTCTGGGTAGAGTTGCGCGGGTGCCCGAGCTGAAGCAGTTGGATGCCGGCCATGCCGCGGCGGTCCTGGCCTTCGAGCTGGCGAACCGTGCCTACTTCGCTGCCTCGGTCTCCGACCGCGGCGACGAGTTCTACAACCGGTTCGCCGACCGGCACCGCGCCTCGCTGGCCGAACAAGAGGCCGGCAGCTGCGCCTTCTACGTGCTGGTCGCCGAGGACGGTTCGGTTCTGGGCCGGTTCAACCTGTACGACATCGAGGGCGGCACCGCCAACCTCGGCTACCGGGTCGCGCAGCACGTCGCCGGCCGCGGCGTGGCGACCGCGACCGTCCGAGAGCTGTGCCGGCTGGGGGCGGCGCGGCACGGGCTGCGCACCCTGCGGGCGGCCACCGCCGACGCCAATGCCGCGTCCCGGAAGGTGCTGACCAAGGCCGGGTTCGTCCTGGTCGGCCCGGCCGACCCGGCCGGCCTCGGCGGAAAGCCCGGCACCTGGTACGAGCGCGACTTGGCACTTCAGGTGTAGGCACAGGACCAGGCCGGCTCCGTGTACTCGGCGTACATGGGCCGACGGTTCAGCTCGACGCGAGGGTGCGCCGGTGATCCCCGGTCAGCGGCGGCCGGTGGCCAGGATGACGAGGAACTGGCCGCCGCCCGCCTCGATGTCGGCGGTCACCGGCAGCCCCGGTACCAGCCGGGAGAACCGGTCCACCAGCCAGTCCGCCGCCTCCTGGGCGTCCTGCCTGGTCGGACAGCGGCCCACCATCTCGCGGCCCCCCTTGCGCTCCAGCCGGCCGGCAACGGTGATCAGCGGCGCGGGTTCGACCACGTACAGGCGGTCCGGCCAGGCGATGACCACCTTGACCGCACCCTTGCGGGTGTTGCACCCGCGGTGCGCGAGCCGCTCGGCGACCTTGGCCTTCCGGTCGGCGGTCCGGCTGTCGACGCTGGGCCCCCGCGGGTCGTTCACCGACTTGTCGGGGTCGACCGGTTCGTCGCACACCCAGCACAGCCAGCCATCGCGCTCGGCCACATCATCAAGGAGACTCATCCGAGCAAACTAGCCTGCCCGGCCGCCACCCCGCACATCAGGGCCTCGGCAGAGTCGCGACACCGGCCGCCAATGCCGCAACGGCCGGCCGACCAGCCGCCGTGTTTCGGTTCGCTCCGCGCGTGATCCGGGCGGTTGCAGGAGGCGGCAGCGGAGTCTGGTCCTCGCCGTCAGCGGTGGAGGAAGGAGTGGCTGCGGCCGAGCTCGGTGAAGCCGCGGCGGGCGTACCACTCGCGCGGCCAGTCGTTCACGTCCGCGGCGAGGAAGAGCTGCGGGATTCCGGCAGCGGCGGCCAGCGCCAAGCCGGTCGCGAGCAGGGTGTCGCCGTGGCCCTGCCCACGGTGCGGTGTGGCGGTGGTCAGGTCCTCCAACTGGGCCAGCCCGGCGGTGGGGTCGAGGTAGAGGTCGGCCCAGGCCGTGATCTCGCCGTCCGGCGTCCGGGCGGCCAGGAAGAACACCTGCTCGGCGCCGCGCAGCCGGGCGGTGCGGCGCTCGGTGAGCTGCCGGGCGAGGTCCTCGTCCGGGGTCCAGTCCAGTTGCTGGCGGAACACCGCCGCTCGCAGCTCGGCCAGCTCGACCTGGTGCGCGGCGCGTTCGGGCCGTGCGCAGCCGGCCGTCTCCCGGGCCAGTATCAGCTCGGTGTCCCGGTCGTAGCCGACCGCCGCGAGTACCGGGGTGGCCCGCGCGCCGAGCGCCTCGTCGAGCACCGTGATCCGGTACTGCTGACGCTTCCCGAGGCCCTGCACAGCCAGCCCGGGCAGTGCTGCCGGGTCGGCGTCCGTGGTCTCGACGATCAGTTGGTTGTGCTCCTGGGAGCGGGAGAAGTCCGGGTCGCGAACCGCGAAGGCCCCGGGCAGCTCGACGATTTCAGCGGCCTGGCGGCGGGCGAAGGCGGCGCGGAAGGCGGTCACGCGCTCAAGTAGATCCGACACCCCGTCATGCTCGACCCACCCGCTGCCGCAGGCAACTGCTTTTCCCTGCTGCGGCCTCAGCGAGTTGATCACGGTTGTGTAGCGTCTACCAGATGAGTGATGACTGGCGGATGGATCGGATCGGAAGTGCACTGCGGGGAGAGAACCCCGCCGTGCTCAGGCGCCTTGAGGCGGGCTTCGCGGTGATCGGGGATGTGCAGTTCCTGCCCGGATACTCGGTGCTGCTCGCGGATGACGCGGATGTGCGGCGACTGTCGGACCTGCCGAGGGCGAGGCGGCTGGCCTTCCTGTCCGACATGGACCGGCTGGGGGAAGCGGTCGAGCGTGCGTGCAGGCGCCTCGACCCGGCTTTCCGTCGGGTGAACCTGGAGATCCTCGGCAATACCGACGGCTTCCTGCATGCGCATGTGTGGCCGCGATTCGAGTGGGAACCGGCCGATCTCGTGGGCATGCCGGTGTGGCTGTATCCGCACGAGCGGTGGAGCGATGAGCAGTTCGCGCTCGGCCCGCAGCATGACGTGCTGCGGGAGGCTATCGGCACGGAGCTGGATCGGTTGAAGGACGTGCGCTGACGGGTCGGCCCCGTTGTGACGACCGGGCGGGACCGGGCCGGGGCCCTTCCTCGGCGCCGTGCTGGCGGCACCGAGGAAGGGCCCCGACACTGACCCGGCCCGGTCAGCGCCTGCAGCGGTGCCCTAGGGCTGTCGTCAAACCCCCTTCGTCGCCCGCAGGGCGGCTTGGCGGCGTCAGGTGCGTGCTCTCGGCGTGCCGGGCGCAGGCCCTCGTACTGGACGTACTTGGGCCTGTGCCCGGTGCGGCGAGAGTGCGTGCATGGCGTCGCCGAGCAGAGGGGGGTTTGACGACAGCCCCTAAACGTGGCCGGCCGCTGCGGGGCTGCCGGTCAGCGGCAGGGTGTTGTCCAGCTGCTGCCAGTTGCCGGACGGTCCGGTGCCGACGCGGTACCACTGCCACAGGCTGTTGTCGGCGCCGCGGGCGTAGACGTTGGCGCGGCCCGCGACCTCGGCCGCACTCGGTGCGCCGGCGATGACCTGGCTGCCGAGGCTGTACCAGCCGCTGCTCCAGCCGCCGCCGGCCGTCCAGTTGAGTTCGCCGACCGTGCCGCCGCTCTGGGCGGCGAACACGTCGAGCTGGCCGGGACCGGCGCTGGCCGCGGCGGGGGACGAGGTCAGCGTGCCGCCGAGGCTCGACCAGCCGGTCCACGCGCCGTTGACGTAGCTCCTCTGCCACAGGGCGTTGTCGGTGCCGCGGGCGAAGACGTCGACGCGGTTCAGCGACGCCACGGCGGCCGGGGCTCCGGTGAACGTGCCGGGGCCGGTGGTGGTGTTCGGGCCGCCCAGGTTGGTCCAGTCGGCCGTCCACGCGACGTTCGGGCTGTTGGCCGCACCCGAGCCGGGGACCTGCTGGTAGGTCTTCTGGTACAGGGCACCGTCGGTGCCGCGGACGAACACGTCGATGCGGTCCTGGCCCAGGCCGGCCGCGGTCGGGCTGTCCGACAGGGTTCCGCCGAGGCTGGCCCAGGCGCCCCAGGCGCCGTTGGTGTAGGTGTCCTCCCACAGGGCGTTGTCGCCGCCCCGGACGAAGACGTCGGTACCGGACGGCGAGGACACGACCGCCGGGGCGCCCTGGATCGAGCCGGGGCCGGTGGAGCCGGCGGTGCCCAGCGGCAGGGTCTGCCAGGCAGACCACGAACCGCCGTTCCAGCTCTTCTGGTTCAGGCCCGAGGCGCCGGCGGCGAACACCGTCTCCGGCTTCTGCTCACTCGCGCCGGTCAGTCCCAGCATCACCGACTGGTGGGCGGCCAGGGTGAAGGAGAGCGATCCGGTCTGGCTCAGGCTGCCGAGACCGGCGCCGGTGTACAGGTTCTGCACCGACGGACTGCCCAGCAGATCCAGGCCCTGCGTGGTGAACGAGTACGTCGTCGACGAGGCGCTCGTGTTCAGCAGCAGGACGGCGCGGCTCCCGGGCGTCGCGAGCTGCTTGGACCACACCTGCACGGTGCCGTTGTCGAGGACTTTCTGGGCCTGCTTGTCGGCGCTGTCCTGGTCGACGGCGATGACGGCCTGGTTGGCGACGACGGCCGCGGTGGCCGGGGTGAGGTTGGTGACGTCCGTCGACAGGACGAGCGGCGCGCCTTGGATGGCCCACATGCCGAAGTAGGACTGCTGCTCGTCGGGGGTGAGTCCGTAGGTCGTGCCGCCGCTGGACTGCTGCCGGCCGGTGGTGGGGTCGTTACCGAAGCCGGGTCCGATCAGCAGGTAGTCCGGGTCGTTGTACTGCCCTGCGGCTTCGTTGCTGGGGTGGTCGTTCAGCAGGAAGTTGTTCTGCACGTTGCCGAAGTTGATCCAGGAGGAGCCGCCGTCGGCCGGGGTCCCGTAGCCGTTCGCCCCGGTGATGTCGCTTCCGGTGCGCCAGGTTCGCCCGGCCGCGCCGCCCCAGAGAGACGGGTTGTCGGGTCCGCCCTGTCCCCATTCGCAGACCTCCAGGGACATCGGACGGGGCACGCCGGCCGAGGTCCTGGCGTTGGCCAGCAGGCTGCCCCAGGCCTCGTAGTCGGCCATGGTCGAGCCGTAGCCCGAGGGCACACCGCCGCAGTGGTCGACCTTGACCCAGTCGAAGCCCCAGGTGGCGAAGGTCGTGACATCGGCGGCCTCGTGGCCGCCGCTGCCGTTCTGTCCGCCGCACCCGCTGGTCCCGGTGTCGGTGTAGATGCCGGCGTACAGCCCGAGCGAGTGGATGTAGCCGGTGAGGTCGCTCATCGAGTTGAGCGTCACCGAGGGCACGGTGGTGCCGTTGGACAGGGTGACCGCCTTGGTCCGGTAGCCCGAGAGGAAGGCGGAGTCGGGGACGATGTTCCCGCCCGCGTCGCGGCCGGCGGACCCGTTGGTCCACCAGCCGCCGTCCATGCCGACGTCCCTGTATCCGAGGTCGGCCATGCTCTCGTGCGTGCCGGAGCCGTTGAGCGGGAGGTCGCTGTTCTGCGCGGCGAGCGCCGCGGCCGCGTCGGCGATGTTCTGCGAGTCGTAGTTGTTGTTGTAGAAGTACCAGGAGTTCCAGCCCATCGGCGCCGTCATGGCGCCGAACGTGCCGGGCGGAACCGACGCCGCGGCGGGCGTCGGCCGGCTGACGGCCGTCACCGCCAGCGAGCCGGCCAGGGCCATCGTGACGCTCAGCGCCGCGGTCGCGATGCGTCTACCGAGCGTGCGGGCCGTCCGTGCCTGACGGACCGCCGATTCCATGTCGGTCATTTCCAACCTCCATTGCCGGGTGGGGACGAGGGGGTCTTGAGGAAGTGCGGGTGTGGAAGAAGCGGGGTGTTGCAGAAGCGGCGCCAGCGGGCCCGTGGCAGGTGGTGACCCGGGCAGGCCGACGGCACGTTCGCCGGCGCGGCGCTGCTGGGCTCGAATCCTGGGACCGGACAACCAGCACTGTCAAGATATTTGCATAATTAATCACAAGCGCTACGGTGACGACGTGACTGAGCAGACCTGTCGAAGATTCCAGGGCCGCGTCGCCCTGATCACCGGTGCCGCCAGCGGCATCGGCGCCGCCACCGCGAGGCGGCTGGCCGCCGAGGGCGCGGCCGTGGTGGCCGTCGACATCGCCGATGCGGCCGGCCGGGCCGTCGTCGAGGCGATCACCGGCGAGGGCGGCCAAGCGGAGTACCGGCACGGCGACGTGACCTCGGCCGCGATGTGGGACGAGCTGGCCGCGCACGTGCGCAGCCGCTACGGACGGCTGGACGTGCTGCACAGCAACGCCTACGCCGTCGTGGTCAAACCCGCCCACGAGCTGACCGAGGGCGAGTGGGACACCCAGCTCGCGGTGACGCTCAAGGCCTCCTGGCTGGCGATCCGCGCCTTCGCCGGGGCGCTGCGGGAGAGCGAGGGTTCGGTGGTGCTCACCTCCTCGGTGCACGCGCTGGTAGGCCTGCCGGGACACCCGGCGTACGCCGCCGCCAAGGGCGCGCTGTGTGCGATGGGCCGTCAACTCGCCGTCGAGTACGGCCCGCAGGTGCGGGTCAACACCATCGTGCCCGGGCCGATCATGACGGCGGCCTGGGACCGGGTGGACGAGGCCGGGCGGGCCGACAGCGTCAGCGAGACCGTCGCCAAGCGCTTCGGCCGGCCCGAGGAGGTGGCGGCGGCCGTGGCCTTCCTCGCCTCCTCGGACGCCTCCTACGTCACCGGCGTGAACCTGGTGGTGGACGGCGGCTGGTCCGTCGTCAAGGCTTCCTCGTGAACACGCGAAGGATCGACGCGCGGGCCGCCCGCCCGCGCAGACCCACGGAGGACCAGTCGCCATGAACCACCCGGTACGAGGACTGCACGGACAGGCCGTCGAGGTCATCGGCGCGCAGATCATCGGCGGCGCGTACGCCCCGGGCGACTCGCTCTACCCCGACCAGCTCGAGCGGGAACTCGGCGTCAGCAAGACCGTCGTGCGCGAGGCGCTGCGGGTGCTGGCCTCCAAGGGGCTGATCGACTCCCGCCAGAAGCGCGGCACCTTCGTGCGACCGCGCACCGACTGGAACCTGCTGGACAGCGACCTGCTGCGCTGGCAGGGCCTGGGCACCCCCGACGAGACCTTCCTCGACAACCTCGGCGAGGTCCGCGCCATCGTCGAACCGGCCGGGGCCCGGCTGGCCGCCGAGCGCCGCGACGAGAGCGACCTGGCCGCGCTGCAGGACGCACTCGAGCGGATGGCAGCCGCGGGCAGTGACGCCCACGCCGCTGTCGAGGCCGACCTCGCCTTCCACCGAGCGCTGCTGGCCGCCGCCCACAACGAGCTCCTCACCCGCATGGAGGTCGTGATCGAGGCCGGTCTGCGGGTGCGCGACCACATCGTGCACGGCGCCGACCAGAGCGCCGACGCCGTCCCCGCCCACCGGGCCGTCCTGGACGCCGTGCGCGCCCAGCAGCCGGAGGCGGCCGCCCGCGCCGTCCAGGACCTGCTCACCCAGGCCGCCGCCGACCTGCACAGCCTTCTTGACGACAACAGACCGGGGGAGACCGGATGAAGATCACAGCACTGGAGACCTTCCTCGTCGCACCACGCTGGCTGTTCCTGCGCATCGCCACCGACGAGGGGATCACCGGCTGGGGCGAACCCGTCGTGGAGGGCCGCGCCGAAACCGTCCAGGCGGCCGTCCGCGAACTCGCCGACCACCTGGTCGGCGAGGACCCGCTGCGCATCGAGCACCACTGGCAGATCCTCACCAAGGGCGGCTTCTACCGCGGTGGCCCGGTGCTCTCCAGCGCGGTCGCCGGCATCGACCAGGCGCTCTGGGACATCGCCGGCAAGGCCCACGGCGTGCCCGTCCACCAGCTGCTCGGCGGCCACGTCCGCGACCGGGTGCGGATGTACGCGTGGATCGGCGGCGACCGCCCCGCCGACGTCGCCGAACTCGCCCGGGCCCAGGTGGAAGCGGGCTTCACCGCCGTCAAGATGAACGGCTCCGCGCAGCTGCGCCCCATCGACACCCCCGCCCAGACCCAGGCCGTGATCGACCGGGTGGCCGCCGTGCGCGAGGTCCTCGGGGACGAACGCGACGTGGCCATCGACTTCCACGGCCGGATGTCCACGGCCATGTCCCGGCGCCTGCTGCCCCTGCTGGAGCCGCTGCACCCGCTGTTCGTGGAGGAGCCCGTCCTGCCCGAGCACGCCCGCGACCTGCGCAGCCTCGTCGACTCGACCTCCGTGCCGCTGGCGGTGGGTGAGCGGCTCTACTCCCGCTCGGACTTCCGCGACGTGCTCGCCACCGGCATCGCCGTCGCCCAGCCCGATGTGTCCCACGCCGGCGGCATCTCCGAGGTCCGGCGCATCGCCTCCCTCGCCGAGGTCCACGACGTCACGATGGCCCCGCACTGCCCGCTCGGCCCGATCGCCCTCGCGGCCAGCCTCCAACTCGCCTTCGCGATACCGAACTTCCTCATCCAGGAACAGAGCCTCGGGATCCACTACAACCAGGGCAACGACCTGCTGGACTACCTGCTCGACCCCGAGCCGTTCCGCTTCACCGACGGCCACGCCGCCCGGCCCACCGGCCCTGGCCTGGGCATCGAGATCGACGAGGACGCCGTGCGCCGCGCCGCCGAGACCGGCCACCGCTGGCGCAACCCCGTCTGGCACCACCAGGACGGGTCGTTCGCGGAATGGTGACCGACCTGCCGATCGCGGCCCGCACCGACCCGGCCCACGGCGGCCGGTGGACCTCGCTGCGGGCCGGCGACCGCGAATGGCTCTGGACCCGCCCGGATCCGGCCCGCAGCACCGTCCGCCCCGGCGACGCCTTCGTGGACGCCGGCGGACTGGAGGAGTGCGTCCCGACCGTGCGCGGCATACCCGACCACGGCGACGCCTGGTCCCGGCCCTGGCGGCGCGAGGGCGACACCGAGATCCTGCACTCCCCCGACTTCGAGCTGCGCCGGCGCGTCGAGAGCGGTCCGGCAACGCTGCGCGCCCGCTACGAGCTGCACGCCGACCCGGGCTACCGCCTGATCTGGGCCGCCCACGCACTGCTCGACGTCACCCCGGCCGCCCGGTTGGCCGCGCCGCACGCCACACCGACCCGGCTCTTCCCCGAGGCGGCCGAGCTGCTGGCACACCCGTGGCCCGCCAGTGCCCACCACCTCACCGGCCCCTGGCCCGCGCCCCACGGCCTGCGCCTGGACCGCCTCGGCCCCGACGACGGCACCGCCGTGGGCGCGATCCTCACCGACTGCGCGAGCGTGACCGTCATCGACGGCCCCGACACGCTCACCCTGTCCCTGCGGACCGACGCCGACGTCCCCGTCTCCGTCGCCCTCTGGCGCAACCTGCGCGGCTTCCCGGCGCCGACCCCCTACCGCAGCATCGGCGTCGAACCGATGCTCGGATCCGTCTTCGACCTGGCCGAGGCCGGGCCCGGCGACGCCGCGACCGTGCCACCCGGCGGCACGCTGCGCTGGGAGCTCGACATCACCGCGACCAGCACCCGCCCCCCTGGACCGACAAGGCCCCTCGTATGAACCTCACCGACCTGCCCTACCGGACACTGGCCATCGTGCGCGGCACCGACCGCGACGCGGCCCTGCGCACCGTCCTCACCCTCGCCGAGGAGGGCATCACCGCCACCGAGGTGTCGCTGACCACCCCCGGCGCGCTGTGGGTGATCGAGCGGGCCCGCCGCGAGCTCGGCCCGCACGCCACGCTCGGCGCCGGCACCGTGCTCAGCGGCGAGGACGCGGCGCGCGCCGCCGACGCCGGCGCGGGCTTCCTGGTCACTCCCGGCCTCGGCGACGGCCTGCGCCACGGGCCGGCGCCCGAACTCCCCATGCTGATCGGCGCGGTGACGCCCAGTGAGGTGATCGTCGCCACCGAGCGCGGAGCCCTCGGCGTCAAGCTCTTCCCCGCCTCCCTCGGCGGCCCCGGCTACCTGAAGGCCCTTCGGGACCCCTTCCCCACCGTGCCGTTCGTGCCCGTCGGCGGCATCGACGCGGCCCGCGCCCTCGCCTACCTCGCCGCCGGCGCGGTCGCGGTGGGTGTCGGCTCACCCCTGGTCGGCGACGCCGCCGCCGGTGGAGACCTGACCGCCCTGCGCGAGCGCGTCGCCGAGTGGCGCACCGCCCTGACCGAGGAGATCGCGGCATGACCGGCCCCGAGGTTGTCACCGTCGGGGAGGCCATGGCCGCCCTGCGGGCCACCGGCCCGGTCAGGCTCGGCGCGCCGATGCAGCTCTCCGTCGCCGGGGCCGAGGCCAATGTGGCGATCGGCCTGGCTCGACTCGGGCACCGGGTCGGCTGGGTGGGCCGCGTCGGCGACGACGAGTTCGGCGCCCTCGTCCTGCGCACGCTGCGCGCGGAGCAGGTCGACGTCAGCCACGCACGGCTCGACACCGACGGCCGGCCCACCGGCCTGATGGCCCGCGAGGACCGGATCGCCGACCTGGTCAACGTCGCCTACTACCGCGCGGGCTCGGCCGGCTCGGCCCTTCGGGTCGCGGACGTCCTGCCCGCCCTGGATCCCGGTGTCCGCATCCTCCAGCTGACCGGAATCACGCCCGCCCTGAGCCCCGGCGCCGCCGAGGCCGTCCACGCGGCGGCTCTCAGGGCCCGGGAACTCGGCATCACGATCTGCCTGGACGTCAACTACCGTGCCCGCCTCTGGTCGCCGGCCGAGGCGCGCAGCGCCCTGCTGCCAGTTGCCCGGCTCGCCGATGTGCTGGTCGCCTCAGCCGACGAACTGCACCTGGTCTGCGAGGATCCGTCCCTGCCCGAGCAGGACGGGGTCGCCGCGCTGCTCGCGCAGGGACGCCGCGAGGTGGTGATCACCCGTGGCGGCGACGGCGCGAGCGCCACCAGCGCGGACGGCACCGTCAGCACCCTCGCGCGCAAGGTGCCCGTCGTCGACGTGGTCGGGGCCGGCGACGCCTTCGTCGCGGGCTACCTCTCCGGCCTGCTCGACGGACTCGACGTCGAAGGCCGCCTCCACCGGGCCGCCACCACCGGCGCCTTCGCCGTCAGCACCCGAGGCGACTGGGAGGGCCTGCCCACCCGCCGCGACCTCGCACTCCTCGACCAACCCGCCGGCACCACCCTTCGCTAGAAACCCCCTTGGAGCTTCCATGACCGATTCCAGCCAGGTCCAGGTGTGGGCCGCCGGAGACCACGAACTCGGCGAAGGCGCCCGCTGGATCGACGGACGACTCGTGTACGTCGACATCCTCGCCGGCCGCCTGCTCGAAGTCGCCGACCTCCCCGGCCCGCGAACTCCGCGCGAAATCGCCCGTCTTGACGTACCGCTGGGCGCCGTCGCCCCGATCAGCGGCCGCCCCGGACACTGGATCGCCGCCGCCGGCACCGGCATCGCGCTGCTCGACCCCGCCGGCGACCTGGACTGGCTCGCCCGCCCCGAGGACCGATCCCCCGTCCCCACCAGGATGAACGACGGCGTCTGCGACCCGCACGGCCGCTTCTGGGCCGGCAGCATGCCCTACGACGGCACCCCCGGCGCCGGCTCCCTCTACCGCACCGACCACGACGGCTCCGTGCACCGCGTCCTGGACGGCATGACCATCGTCAACGGCCCCGCCTTCAACAGTGCGGGAGACCTCCTCTACGTCGCGGACAGCACGGCCGGAGTCATCCACCGCTACGACCTCGACGCCGACGGCAACCCCACCAGCCGCGAGGAGTTCGCCCGGGTAGCGGTCGGCGGCTCCCCCGACGGCATGACGGTGGACACCGACGGCTGCCTCTGGGTCGCCATCTGGGGCCACGGCGCCGTCCACCGCTACCACCCCGACGGCACCCACCTGACCACCCTGCGGCTGCCCACCCCCCAGCCCACCTCCGTCTGCCTCCCCCCGTCCGGCGGCCGCCTCCTGATCACCACCGCCCACCACGGCCTCAGCCGCCCCGCCGGCCCAGCCGGATCGGTGCTGTGCGCCGCCGTCGAGGCATCGGCCCCGCCCGCCCACGCCTACCGGCAGGGGTAGCACACCGGTGGATCGCGCGCACCGTCGCGCGCACCGTCCGGGTTCGCGGCGGACTACGGAGGCGCCTGGTGCCAGGTCCGGGTGTCGAGCAGGCCGGCGGCGTTCAGCTCGGCCAGGGCGCGTCGGACGAGGGTGGCGTCGGCCGGCGGGTGGGTGCGGGTGAGGGCCGTGCTGAGGTCGGTGAGCGTGCGGGTGCCGTCGGCCAGGTGGTAGACGGCGGCGCACAGCGGGCTGAGGAGGTGTCCCTGCTCGGCGTTCTCGTCGTAGACGGCCAGCCGGCCGTCGGCGATCTCCTTGACGCGCAGCCCGTCGCGGTGGGCCCGGGGGGCCGTCATCGGGGCGCTCCTTTCGGTGTCCGCGCGGTGGTACCGGTGGTACTGGTGGTACCGGTGGTTCACGGGGTGAACTGGTCACGCAGGTCCGCCGCCACCAGTTCGATCTGGTCACTCCGGGCGGCGATGACGGGGACGGTGCGGTAGCAGTCGGGCCGGTTCCAGCGGGCCAGGTACTGGTCGAGCGCGGTGTTGCGCTGGATCCAGGCGGACATGGACTCGACGGTGTCGGGGAGTTCGTCGAGCAGGTGGGTGAAGACGCTGCGGTGGTAGGCGATGGCGTGCGTGGTGGTGATGCCCGTGACGGCTTCCAGGTGGTGGCAGCCCTCGGTGCGCGGGAAGGTCCGCCCCCAGTCGGCACCGCCGAGGTAGAGCAACGACCATGGCCGGTCACCGAGTTCGGCCAGGGCCCGGCGCAGCACCCAGGTCGTGCCGGGGAGGAAGAGGGCGTCGTCCTCCAGGACGAGCAGGGTCTCCAGACCGTCGGTGTGGGCCTGCTGGATGGCGTGGCGGTGGGAGAGGGCGCAGCCGATGTGGTGGTTGGCCGGTGTGGCGGTGGCCGGTTGGCGGTGGATTCGTTCGGGTGGGATACCCAGGGTGTTCAGCCGGCCCTGCACGGCTTGCCAGCGGTCGGGGCGTTCGTCGAGGTTGATGCAGGTGATGCCGCCGAAGGCGGTGAAGGGGTTGCGCGTCCCGGTCCGGTAGTCGGCGAGCCACTGCTGGACCACTGCCTCGTCCAGGAAGGCGGTGAAGTGGTCGATGGCCTCGTCGGCGCTCTGGCCGAGTTCGTCGAAGCCGATCAGGTAGTTGCGCAGGCGCTGGTACCAGGTCTGGGCGGGCGGGGTGGGACGGGGTGCGTCGAAGCGGTGGGTCCAGCGCAGGGCGGGCAGGCACCAGGTGGTGCGGCCGGCGCGGCGGAACTTCTCGTGGAGGTGGCCTTCTTCGCCGCCGTGGCCGGTGAAGGCCGGGTTCAGGCCGGGCCACGCCTGGGTCCGGCAGGCGAAGACGCCCAGGCCCTGCATGCCGATCTCGAACGGCGGCGCGGACGGGTCGGTGCCGCGCGGGTCGGTTGCCCACACCCCGTACATGCCCTGTCCCCAGCGGGGCTCCCAGTGGGTGGACACCTTCCGTCCGTCCAGCGAGACCAGCGGCCCCTGGAGCAGGTCGCCGCTGTCGGGGTGCTCGTCGATGTGGTCCAGCAGGGCGGCCAGCGCCCCAGGGGGCAGTTGGACGTGGGAGTCCACGCAGAGCACCCAGTCCGAGGCCGCCTCGCGGAAGACCCGGTCGCGGGCGGCGGTGCCCACCCGCCGGTCGTAGGGAACGTAGCGCAGCTGGGGGATCTCCTGCTCCAGCCGCTTCAGGGCCCAGGCGTGCGGGCCGGAGGGGTGGTTGTCGACCACCAGGATGCTGACCCGGTCCATCACCTCGGCGTGGTAGAGCAGCAGGCTCGTCACGGTGAAGTACACGCCGTCGTAGTCGTCGTAGGTGGCCATGCCCACGGTGAGGGTGCGCGGCTCCTGGGCCGGTCCGGGCTTCGGGCACTGCCGGAAGCGGTCGTCGGACGCGGCCACCAGTTCCCGTAGCGCCGTCAGCCCCGCCTCGTCCACCGTCTCGGCTGCCGCCTGGTTCATCGCCTCGGCTGCCGCGCCGGACGGATCCGCTGCCGTCATCCCCACTCCAACTCACTGAGGCGCACGCTCAGCGGCTCCAGTCGACCGGGACGACGGCGCACTTGAGCCGGCGGTCGCTGGGGGGCGCCGTACTGAAGCAGTCCGTGCCGATGGTGATCGTCCCGTGCGCCGAGGTCGCCACGTGGACACCGTCGCCGACCAGTACGGCGTCGTAGCCGTTCAGCAGTTCCTGGACGGTACCGGGACCGAAGTTCTCCGAGGAGCTGATGCCGGCGATTCCGCCGTAGTTGGTGTAGGCCGAGCCCAGCAGGTGGCCGCCGGAGGTGTAGAACCGGACCTGCAGGCCCACCAGCGGTCGCCCGGTGACGATGTCGGTGACGGTGGCGGAGATGTTCTCCAACTGCAGGCTCGTGAGGTTCAGCGTCCCCTGGCTGGCACTCATGCCCACGGGCTTCAGGCTGGGGCAGTCGGCCTCACCGCAGATGGGCGGCTGGGCCACGGCGGGCGTCGCGGACGCGGCGATGACGCCGAGCGACAGCGTGCTCACCGCGACGGCCGCGATTCTGGCGACCTTGTTTCCTGGAACCTTCATGTCCCCTCCGGGAGGTGGCTGTGTGACGGGCTGTTCGGTGCCATCCCACCCGAATGACCGGCTCCACCGCTTGCGGA
Organism: Kitasatospora sp. NBC_01266; assembly: GCF_036242395.1. Lineage (NCBI taxonomy): Bacteria > Bacillati > Actinomycetota > Actinomycetes > Kitasatosporales > Streptomycetaceae > Kitasatospora > Kitasatospora sp. NBC_01266. The sequence goes on from NZ_CP108458.1 coordinate 146,436, forward strand.
AATCAGGACAAAGGGGATCCCGGTGGCATTGTTCGCCCCATCGGATGAACACCCTGGCCGGAGCCGCGTTCGACCCCCGAGCCCCTGCCCGAGAAGCGGGCCTGTCACCCGGCGCCCAACGGCTCCTCTCCAGCGGCGAGTTCGTTGTCCGCCGAGGCCGTGGCCAGTTCCGAGTCCTGTTCCGCCCGGCGCAGTTGCTCCAGCACCGCCTCGCGGTCGGTAAGCAGGACGGTCAGGATCCGGCGGGCCGACTTGAGGAGTTCGGAGACGTCCGCACCGGCCAGCGCGTACAGCACGGTGCCCCGCTCCCGGGTGGAGACCACGATGCCCGAGCGCTTGAGCACCGCGAGTTGCTGGGAGAGGCTGGACGGCTCGATCCGCAGGTCGGCCGGCAGGTCCCGCACCGGGAGCGGTCCGCCCTGGAGGAGCTCCAGTACCCGGATCCGCACCGGGTGGCCCAGCATCCGGAAGAACTCCGCCTTGACCTGGTACAGCGGCTGGTGCATCAGAACTCCAGCATGCTCTCGACCTGCTTCTCGGCGGGGCACACGTCTCGCTGCCTCGCGCGCGGCCCGGTCGGCGGCCGCCCGGTCGGCCGGTCGGCGGCGGAGCCGTCCACTGCGACGGTGACGGGCTGGTCCACAGTGCTCAGCTTCTCGGTGCCGGCTCCCCCGGTGGCGTCGGGTCAGGCGGACCGGTCGGCGATCGTGCGGGCCAGGGCGGTGCCGGGTTCGGTGTTCACTACTCCTCCTCAGGTGCGGAACAGCGCGACCTTCAGCGCGCCGTTGGTCCCGGCGTCGGCGAAGACGTCGTAGGCCTCCTGCATCTCGTCCAGGCCGAGGCGGTGGGTGACGAGGTCGGTGGCGCCCAGGCGTCCGGCGGCGAGCAGGTCGAGCAGCAGCGGGGTGGTGCTGGTGTCGACCAGGCCGGTGGTGATCGTGAGGTTCTTGATCCAGAGTTCTTCGAGGTGCAGCGTGGCCGGTCTGCCGTGCACGCCCACGTTGGCGACCCGCCCGCCGGGGCGGACGATCCTGGTGCAGAGCTCGAAGGTCTGCGGTATACCGACGGCCTCGATGGCGACGTCGGCGCCCAGTCCGTCCGGGCTCAGCGCGCGGATGGCGGCGGCGTCGACCGCCGCGGCGTTCAGCACCTCGTCGGCGCCGAGGCGCTTGGCGGCGTCGAGTCGGCTGTCGGCCAGGTCGACGGCGATGATCCGGCCGGGACTGTAGAGGCGGGCGGTGGTGACGGCGGCCAGCCCGATCGGCCCGGCGCCGACGATCACCACGGTGTCCCCTGGGCTCACCCGCCCGTTGCGGACGCCGACCTCGAAGGAGGTGGGCAGGACGTCCGCCAGCAGCAGGGCCGCCTCGTCGGAGACGGCGTCGGGGAGCTTGTGCAAGGAGTTGTCGGCGAACGGCGCGCGCACGTACTCGGCCTGGGTCCCGTCGATCAGGTGGCCCAGGATCCAGCCCCCGCCGCCGGTGCACTGGCCGTAGGCGGCCTGGCGGCAGTAGCCGCACCGCCCGCAGGCCGAGATGCAGGAGACCAGGACCCGGTCGCCGGTCGCGACGGTCCGCACACCGGGGCCGGTCTGGACGACGGTACCCACCGCCTCGTGGCCGAGGATCCGGCCGTCCGTCACCTCGGGGACGTCGCCCTTGAGGATGTGCAGGTCGGTGCCGCAGATGGTGACCGCGTCCACCCGGACGATCGCGTCCTCGGGGTCGGCGACGGCCGGGTCGGGGACCTCGCCCCAGCTGCGGCGGCCCGGTCCGTGGTAGGTCAGTGCTCTCATCGTCCGCACTCCTTCCGGTCTCTCCTCCAGGGTCGGCCCCCTCCGGTGGCGGCCGCATGGGCCGGGTGGCCCCGGTGCGGGGCCGGACGGTCCTCGGCACGCCGGTGATCGGGCCCGCGCCTAGGCTGGGCTGGGGGACCCAGCCGGCAAGCCCTGGAGGAGCCCGGTGGACGGCACGTCGGAGAAGGGTTCGCCCGCCCTGCCGCAACTGCACCTGGACGAGCTGCTCGACGAGTTGCAGGCCCGGCTGGACGCCGCCCGGGGCACCCGGGACCGCGTGCACAGCCTGCTGGAGGCCGTCCTGGCAGTGGGCCGGGACCTGGAGCTGGCCCAGGTCCTGCGCCATATCGTCGAGGCCGCGGTGACGCTGGTGGACGCGGAGTACGGCGCGCTCGGCGTGATCGGCGAGGACCAGCGGCTCTCCCGGTTCATCCCCGTCGGGGTGACCGATGACCAGGTAGAGAAGATCGGCAACCTGCCGACCGGGCACGGCCTGCTGGGCGAGCTGATCCGCCATCCGCAGGCGCTGCGGCTGTCGGAGATCGGCGCCCACCCTTCCTCCTCCGGCTTTCCGGCCGGCCACCCGCCGATGCACAGCTTCCTGGGCGTGCCGATCCGGGTCCGCGACAAGGTGTTCGGCAACCTCTACCTGACCGAGAAGCGCGGCGGGCGCGAGTTCGACGCCGAGGACGAGGCGGTGCTCGCCACCCTCGCGGTGGCGGCGGGCGTGGCGATCGACAACGCCCGCCTGTACACGCAGGCACGGCTGCGGGAGCGATGGCTGACGGCCAACGCCGAGGTGACCAACGGTCTGCTGTCCGGACACGGCGAGACCGAGACGCTGGACCTGCTGGTGGCCCGGGCGGGCGAGATCGCCGGCGCGGATCTGACCGTGGTCGCCCTGCCGGCGGCCGAGCGCGAGGGGCTGGAGGTGCGCACCGCGATCGGGCTGGACGCCGAGCTGCATTCCGGGCTGGTGCTGCCGCTGTCCGGATCGTTCATGGGAGCCGCCGCCCAGACGGGCGGCTTGGTGGTCAGCGGCGACGTGGGGAACGACCCGCGGATCACCACAGGGCCGCCGCGCTGGGCCGGCCTGGGCCCGGCGGTCGCGGTGCCGATCGGCACACCGCAGGGCGGCGTGCGCGGGGTGCTGATGCTCGCCCGCGCGGCCGGCAAGCCGGTGTTCGACGAGGACGAGTCGGCGCCGCTGGCGGGCTTCGCGGGGCAGGCGGCCGTCGCGATGGAGCTGGCCGAGCGGCGCCGGGACTCCGAGCAGGTCGCCCTGCTCCAGGAGCGCGACCGGATCGCCCGGGACCTGCACGACCTCGCCCTCCAGCGCCTGTTCGCCACCGGTATGACGCTGCAGAGCGCCACCCGCTTCATCGAGCACCCCGAGGCGCGGGAGCGGGTGCTGCGCGCGATCGACGACCTGGACGAGACCGCGAGGACCATCCGCGCCACCATCTTCGGCCTGCGCGACCACGAGAGCGGCCCGCAGGCAACCGGGCTGCGGGCCCGCGCGGCCGACGCCGTCGAGCGCGCGGCGACGGTCCTGGGCTTCGCCCCGGCGCTGCGGATGACCGGCCTGCTGGACGTCACGGTCCCGCCCCCGGTGGCCGAGGACGCCGTCGCGGTGCTCCAGGAGGCGCTCTCCAACGCCGCCCGGCACGCGCACGCCAGCGCCGTGGAGGTCACTCTGACCGCCGGAGCGGAGCTGGTGGTGACCGTGACGGACAACGGCGTCGGGTTGTCGGCGGGCGGCCGCCGCAGCGGACTGGCCAATCTCGCCGACCGGGCGAGGGCCCATGGCGGCGCCTTCCAGGCCCGGGCGCTGCCCCGGGGCGGGACGGAAGTGCGCTGGCAGGTGCCACTACCGGTCGACTGACTCCTCGGCGTCCACCACCTCGGGTACCGCCAGCCGCGGCGTCGCCGTCCCCTCCTGGCCGTAGCCGAGCCGCAGCACCATCTGTACGAAGCCCGGCCGGAGTTCGGGATCGCGCGCCTCCCAGCGCAGGGACGGCCACTCCAAGGCCTGGTGCAGCAGCGAAGCCCGCACGCCGTGCACGGTCGCCAGCAGCAGCACGTGCTCCAGCGCCATCCCGGCGCGCAGCCAGTCCACCGGCCGGTCGTGCTCGGTGGCGAGGACGGCCAGGCACGGCTCGGCCTCGAAGTCGGCGGGCGGCAGGTGTTCGGCGGGGCGGAGGGCGGCGAAGTCCCGCATCGGCAGGTGTCCGGTGGCGTCCTGCGGGCCGAGGGCCGAGGCGGGAATGCCGTAGGGCGGAGCGTCGGGTCCCTGGATCCAGGCGCGGCTCTCGGCGCTGCGCTCGGGGTCGGTGGTGCTGCGGCGCTCGGCCTCGGCGGTCAGCCGCAGCAGCCGCTCGCGCTCGGCGTGGTCGGGGAAGAAGAGCAGGGCCTCCTCCAGCCGCGCCGCCTCGGCGAGCTGCTCGAGGACGGTGGGCGGGATCGGGTCCGCGCTGAACGGGGTGCGGATCGTGTGCCGGTGCCAGATCGCGTCGTAGAGCGCGCTGGTGGGGGCGAGGTGCGCCCGGGAGGGCTGGTCGAGTTCGACGGTGGCCAGCAGGTCCGGTTCGCCGGTGTCGGGCAGCAGTCGCACCTCGGGCGCCCAGCCCAGGTGCCGGGCGGCGGTGCGCAGGTTGAGGACGGCGGCACCCACCGAGATGTGCAGGGCCTGGCCCTGGGGGTCGGTGACCGGCACCGCGCGCTCGCGGGCGGCGCGCACCTCCAGGGTGGAGGTCTCGGCGCGCAGCCGAAAGTGCCAGGGCTGGCTGTTGTGCAGCGACGGCGCCGCGACCGCGGCCGAGATCAGCTTCTCCAGGGCGGCGGCGTCGAGCGCGATGGTGAACATGATGGGCTCCCTGCAGACGCGGTCGGTGGGCGCCGGGGGCGGGTGCGGTGCTCCGACGGGCCCGCGGCATGGTGGGCTTGTGCTCTCACCGCCCACGGTGCACCTGCGGGCAGCGGTCGCGCTTGGGCCGATCGGCTCCATTCGGCGGGCCGGACGGCCACGACGGCCGGCTCGGTGCGGACCGTCAGCGCGGACCGCCGGAGTGCCGCTGCCCGGTGTCGGCCTGCGCGGCGAGGACGGCCGCCTGGAGGCGGCGCTCCACCCCCAGCTTGGCAAGCAGCCGCGAGACGTGGTTCTTGACCGTCTTCTCGGCCAGGTACAGCTCCTGGCCGATCTGCCGGTTGGTCTTGCCCTGGCCGACCAGGACGAGGATCTCGCGCTCGCGCGGGGTCAGTTGGGCCAGGGCCACCTCGGTGCCGCTCTCCTCGTGATGGCGCAGGCTCTCCATCAGCCTGCGGGTGGTGGCGGGGTCGAGCATCGACTGCCCGGACGCCACCGTGCGCACGGCCGCCACCAGGTCCTCGCCCTTGACCTGCTTGAGCACGTAGCCGGCCGCCCCGGCCATGATCGCGTCCAGCAGCGCGTCGTCGTCATCGAAGGAGGTGAGCATCAGGCAGGCCAGGTGGGGCAGCCGGTCCCGCAGCTCGCGGCAGACCGTGACCCCGTCCCCGTCGGGCAGCCGCACGTCGAGGACAGCCACCTGCGGCCGCAGCGCGGGGACCCGGGCCAGCGCCTGGGCGCAGCTGCCGGCCTCGCCCACCACCTCGATGTCGGGCTCGGCCTCCAGCAGGTCGCGCACCCCTCGCCGGACCACCTCGTGGTCGTCGAGGAGGAAGACCTTCACGGGCTGCTCGCACTGGCGGGGCTCGCTGGCATCCATGGTCTGCTCTCCAGAACCGGACCGGACTGCTGATCTCTGCCTCGATTCTGCGCGCCATCGGGCCGCCGTGCGCGCATGGTGGAGGTCGGAGGTGGGCGAGATGGCCGTGGACCGGCAGGCGCGCCGGCGGCGACTGGGTGCCGAGGGCGTGGGCACGTTCTTCCTGGTCCTGGTCGCCGCCGGCGCGGGCGTCGTCGCCGCCGTCACCGGCGGTAGGGTCACACCGGCGGCCCAGGCGATCGCGCCCGGCGCGATGGTCCTCGCCCTGATCTACACCCTGGGTGTGACCTCCGGCGCCCACCTCAACCCGGCGGTGACCCTGGCCTTCGCGGCGCGCGGCCACTTCCCGTGGCGGCGGGTGCCGGCCTACGTCGGCGCACAGCTGCTCGGGGCCGTCGCGGCCGCGGCGGTGCTGCGGGCCCTGTTCGGCACCGCGGGTCAGTTGGGGGCCAGCCGCCCGGGGCCCGGCGTCGGTACGGGAGCGGCGTTCGCCCTGGAGGTGCTGCTGTCGCTCGGGCTGATGACCGTCATCCTCGGCACCTCCACCGGGGCGCGGAACATCGGCCACAACTCGGCCATCGCCATCGGCGGCTACGTCGCGCTGGCGGGGCTGTGGGCCGGCCCCGCCAGCGGCGCGTCGATGAACCCCGCCCGCAGCCTGGCGCCGGTGCTGCTCGGCGGGCACGGCGGCCCGCTCTGGATCTACCTGCTCGGGCCGCTGATCGGCGCCGGACTCGCGGTGCCGCTCGCCTGGCTGCTGCGCGGCCCGCCCAGTCCGGCGGCCACCCAGGCCGCGCAAGGCACCGACCTGGACGGCGGCACCGCCGGGAACGGCACCGAGCCCGACGACGGGACCAGGTGACCTCGCGGCTCGGCTGCCGTCGGGGCCGCGTTCTCAGACCTTGGTGGCCGGCCTGACCTCGACATCGACCACACCGGGAACGGCCCGCACGAGCTGCTCCAGCATGGGCAGCATCCCCGGCTCCGCCACAGTGCCGGTCAGGGTGATCCGCCCCTCCTCGGCCCGCACGTCCACATCGGACGCCTGCTGCGGATGGAGTACGGCGAGCAGTTCGAACCTCACCTGGTCGGCGAGTTCCTCGTCGGAGCGCAGGTGGACCTTGAGCAGGTCGCTGCGGCTGACGATCCCGACCAGCACGCTCTCGGCATCCACGACGGGCAGCCGCTTCAGGTGCTCGCGGGCCATCGCGCGGGCGGCCTGGGCGATCGGGCTCTCAGGGTGCACGCAGACCGCGGGAGAGGTCAGCAGGTCCCGCGCCGTCATCTTCGGTGCGTGCCGGGGTCGCGTTCACCGGCGAGCAGCAGGTCCGCCTCGGAGACCACGCCCACGACCCGCCCGTCTCCGGCCAGTACCGGGACGGCGCTGACCTTCCACTCCTGGAGCATCTTCAGGATCTCCCGGTACGTCGTGTCCCGGCCGGCGGCGATGACGGGGTGGGTCATCACGTCGCCTACGGTGTTCCACTGGCGTGTCATGGCAAGCTCCTCCGAATCCGGTCCGATTCACGGTCACGGGGTCCGCCCTCGCGCATCGCGCTCCACGAGACCGGGCCGAGCAGGTCGAACAGGCGGGACAGGACGTCGAGCAGCAGGTCGTCCACGGCGAGCAGACCCACCAACCGGTGCCCGTCGAGCACCGGCAGCCGCCGCACGCCGCTGCGGCGCAGAGTCCGGTAGGCGCTGTCCAGGTCATCGGCCGCGTCAACGGTCACCACGGAGGCGGACATCAGCTCGGTGACCGGCGCGTCGGGTTCGGCGGCGCCGGCCACGCTCCGGACCACCAGGTCGCGGTCGGTGACGATGCCGAGCAGGCGGTCGTCCTCGGCGACCAGCACGCAGCCGACCGCCTCCTCGGTCATCCGCAGCGCCGCCAGCCGGGCGGTGGCCTGTGGGGGCACCGTGACCGGCGGTGTGGCCATCAGCTCGGAGACCTTCATGATCGCGTCTCCAGAGCGACGGTCACATCGGGTCGGTCGGCGAGGGTGTTGTGGACCGTGCAGAGCCGGGCCTCCGCGAGCAGGGCGTCGGCGCGCTCCGGCTGCAGGCCGGGGACGGTCAGGCGGAGGTCGACGGAGGCGATGCGGGCGGGGTGGTCGTCGGCCATGGTGTAGTCGGCGGTCACCCGCAGGCCCGCCCGCGGGATGCGGTGGTGGTCGAGATGGCGTCCGGCGTAGTGCGCCACGCAGCCGGCCAGCGAAGCGACCAGCAGCTCGACGGCCGTGGGCCCGGTATCGGTACCACCGTCGGCGGCGGGCTGATCAACTGTCACCAGGTGGCCGCGCACCGTCACGGCGTACACGTCGCCTTCCACCCCGACCGCCGTAATGCGGCGGTCTGCCTCGGCTCCGGTGCCGTCCACCCGGGCGGCCTGCTGGAGCAGCAGCCCCGCAAGCCGCCTGGCCTCGTCCGACGTGAGTGAGGCCCAGACCTCACCCAGGTCGTTCCGCTCGCAGGCGGTGTCCAGCACGACCCGGCCCAGCTCCGGCGGCAGCGTCCCCACCCCGTACCGGGAGACCGCGATCGTCCGGCCGCTCCGGGTGTGCAGCAGGCTCTGCTCGTGCGCGATGCCCTCGGTCTGCATGATCGCCCTCCAACCCTGCGGGCCCCCGCTGCGACCAGCAGACCTCATCGGCCCCCAGCGGTGACAGGGTCGGCGGGTACCGGGCGTTGGGCCGGTCGGCCCTGCCGGAACCGCCCCGCTCGGGCCCGCCACGGGAGGCTGACGCCCCTGGCGAGCGGGCCACCACGCGGGCGAGGGTGGAAGCCGGAGCCCGAGGAGGTGGCGGCGATGCCTCAGATCCGGATCACCAAGCGACGAGTTCGGTCCGGGCCGTACCCGTCGATCGATACGCGCACGCCATCCGGACGTCCGCTGCCGTACTGACAACCGCCGTACCGAACCCTGGGAGCAGCCATGCGCCGCGTGATCTGGTTCGCCGACCTCCGACGGGACGATGTGGGTCTGGTCGGAGGCAAGAACGCCTCGCTGGGCGAGTTGGTCGGGCATCTTGGCCCGGCTGGTGTGCGGGTGCCGGACGGCTTCGCCACCACCGCCGACGCCTACCACGAACTGCTCGCCACCAGCGGCCTGCGCGAGCTGATCGCCGCGCAGCTCGACCGGCTGCGAACCGGAGCACCGCTCGCCGAGGTCGGCGCCGCGATCCGTGCGGCCGTGCTGGCCACCGGGCTGCCGGCGCCACTGGTCACGGAGTTGGTCACGGGCTACGACACGCTGGCCGGGCGGGCTGGCCGCGCGGATCCCGACGTGGCGGTACGCAGCAGCGCCACCGCCGAGGACCTACCCGAGGCGAGCTTCGCCGGACAGCAGGAGACCTTCCTGAATGTCCGGGGCCACAAGGCGCTGCTGGACTCCAGCCGGCGCTGCATCGCTTCGCTCTTCACCGACCGGGCGATCGACTACCGCGAGCGGCTCGGCTACGACCACCTGGCGGTCGCGCTCTCGGTCGGGGTGCAGCTGATGGTCCGTTCCGACCTCGGGGGCGCGGGGGTGATGTTCACCCTGGACCCGGAGACCGGCTTCCGCGAGGTCGTCGTGGTCAGCGCGGCCTGGGGGCTGGGCGAGACCGTGGTCAGCGGCCAGGTCGACCCCGACGAGTCCATCGTGTTCAAGCCGCTGCTCAAGGACCCCGCCGTGAACCCGGTGCTCAGCGCCACGATCGGTGCCAAGCGCCGCAAGACGGTCTACGCCGAGGCGGGGCTGACCCGCACGGTGGACACCACGCCGGCCGAACAGGCCGCGCGGGTGCTGAACGACGCCGAGGTGCGCCGGCTCGCCACCTGGGCGGTGGCCGTCGAGGAGCACTACGGCTGCCCGATGGACCTGGAGTGGGCCAAGGACGGCCGCACCGGCGAGTTGTTCGTCGTGCAGGCGAGGCCGGAGACCGTGCAGTCCCGTCGCCGCGGCGCGGTGCTGCGCCGCTACCGGCTGACCGGGACGGGCGAGCGGCTGGTGGACGGGATCGCGGTTGGCCAAGCGATCGGCGAGGGCCCGGTCTGCGCGTTGGCGAGCCCGGTCGAGCTGGAGCGCTTTCCGACGGGCGCCGTGCTGGTGACCGCGATCACCGACCCGGACTGGGAACCGTTGATGAAGCGGGCCGCCGCGATCGTCACCGACCACGGCGGGCGCACTTCGCATGCCGCGATCGTCAGCCGTGAACTGGGTGTTCCGGCCCTGGTGGGCACGGGGCGGGCCACCGCCCTCCTGACGGATGATCAGGAGGTCACCGTCTCCTGTGCGGAAGGCGCCGAGGGCCATGTCTACGCGGGACGGGTCGACTTCGAGGAGACCGACACCGACCTGTCCACCCTGCCGACGACCCGTACCCGGGTGATGCTCAACCTGGCCGACCCGGCCGCCGCCTTCCGCTGGTGGCAACTCCCGGCCGACGGTGTGGGGTTGGCGCGGATGGAGTTCATGGTGGCCCATCAGGTGCGGGTCCACCCGATGGCCTTGGTGCACCCCGAGCGGCTGTGCGCCGAGGACCGCCGGCGGCTCGACGCGCTGACCGACGGCTACCGGGAACGGACGGACTACTTCGTCGACCGCCTCGCCCAAGGCATCGCGCTGATCGCCGCCGCCCGTTGGCCGGACCCGGTGGTGGTGCGGCTGAGCGACTTCAAGACGAACGAGTACGCCCGGTTGATCGGCGGGCAGCCGTTCGAACCAGTGGAGGCCAACCCAATGATCGGGTGGCGCGGTGCCAGCCGGTACTACGACGAGCGCTACCGTGAGGGCTTCGCACTGGAGTGCCGGGCGCTGCGCAGGGTCCGCGAGGAGCTGGGGCTCACCAACGTCGTGGTGATGGTCCCGTTCTGCCGCACCCCCGAGGAGGGCGACCGGGTGCTCGCCGAGATGGCCGGCCACGGCCTGACACAGGGACAGAACGGTCTGCTGGTGTACGTGATGGCCGAGATACCGGCGAACATCCTGCTCGCCGAGCAGTTCGCACAGCGCTTCGACGGCTTCTCGATCGGCAGCAACGACCTCACCCAGCTCACCCTCGGCGTGGACCGCGACTCCGACCTGCTGGCCCACCTCTTCGACGAGAGCAACGACGCGGTCACCCGCTCGATCGAGACCCTCATCGCCGCCGCCCACACGGCCGGCCGTCACGTCGGCCTGTGCGGGCAACGCCCCAGCAACGAACCGGAGTTCACCCGCTTCCTGGTCCGGGCCGGAATCGACGCGGTCTCGGTCACCCCGGACAGCTTCGCCACCGTCAAGCAGCACATCGCGGCGGCCGAGCGGGAACTGCGCTGAGCGGCTGAGCGCAGGGTGGTGGCCCGGAGCCTGAGGCTCCGGGCCACCACCCTGAGACGGGTCGACGCCTGCCGACGCCGTAGGCGTGCGGCTGCTCAACCCGTGGTTCGGTGTCGTCCTCACGGCCACGACAGCAGGCGACTCTCGGATCTGCGGCCGGGTTCGGCGGTACCGCGCCGCTCGGCCTCGGCGGTCGCCGCCAGCAGGCGGTGGATCTCCAGCTCACCGGGCAGCTCCAGGACGGCTCCCTCGGCTGTGGCCGCCTCGGCGAGTTCGTCCAGCACTTCACCGGGAATGGGCGTGTCCGAGAACGGCAGCCGGCTGCTGTGCCGATGCCAGAGCGCCCGGTAGAGGTCCGGACCGCTCTCCTCGGCAGGCTGGACCGGGCCGGCCACCCGGACGGCGGCGAGCAGGTCCGGCTCGGGCGACCGGAGCAGCAGCCGGACCACCGGCTCACGGCCCAGCTGCCGGATGGCCAGCCGGAGATTGAACACCGCCGGGCCAACCGACAGGTGCAGGCACCGCCCAGTGGGGTCGGTCACCCGCAGACCGGGCTGCGGCACCAGACGGACCTCCATCGTGGTCGTCTCGGGACGGTAACGGAAGTGCCATGGCTGGCTGTTGTGCATGGACGGCGCCGCGATCGCGGCGGAGACCAGCCGTTCCAGGGTCACCGCGTCGAGTCCTGAGGTGAGCATCATGGCCTCCCTGTGCTCCGGCGGTGAGCAACCGCCGCCGCTGCTCCCATCGTGCACCCGGCAGGCCGCCCGGCGAGCGGGCCGGCGGGCGGGCCGGCGGGCGGGCCGTCCGGCCCTGTCGGCACGGGACGTACGGACTGCTGCCCTGCCCGTTCGGTCCCACGGCGTCCGGACGGTCGGCGGCGCACGATGGAGAAGGAAACGGCCCGCGCCCGCCCGGCACCGCCATGCGGAACGCGAGGCACTGCTTCGGACTCCGAGGAGGGCGCCGTGCCCGAGACGACCGCATGGGTGGTGGAGCGCCCAGGGCCGCTGACTTCTGCCCCGCTGCGGCGCGTGGAACGCCAGGTACCCGAGCCGGGCCCCGGGGAGCTGCTGATCGAGGTGGCCGCCTGCGGGGTGTGCCGGACCGACCTCCACCTGGCCGAGGGCGACCTGGTCCCCCGCACACCGCGCTGCACGCCCGGCCACGAGGTGGTCGGACGGGTACTGCGCACCGGCGGCGGACCTGCGGACTTCACGGCCGGCGACCGGGTCGGTGTGGCCTGGCTGGCGAGCACCTGCGGCTCCTGCGAGTACTGCCGGACCGGCCGCGAGAACCTCTGCCCGGCCTCCCGTTACACCGGCTGGGACCGGCACGGCGGCTACGCCGGGCTCCTGCTCGCCGACGCCCGGTTCAGCTACCACCTGCCCGAGGGGCCGCCGGCCGAGGAGCTCGCCCCACTGCTCTGCGCCGGCATCATCGGCTACCGAGCGCTGCAGCGCGCCGAGTTGCCGCCGGGCGGGCGACTGGGGATCTACGGCTTCGGCGCCTCCGCGCACCTGACCGCCCAACTCGCCCTGGCCCGAGGCGCCACCGTGCACGTCCTCACCAGATCCGAGCAGGCCAGGCAGCTGGCACTCGACCTCGGGGCCGCCTCCGCCCACGGCGCCTACGACGCACCGCCCGAGCCACTGGACGCGGCGATCCTCTTCGCCCCCGTCGGCGACCTGGTCCCGGTGGCGCTGCGGGCCCTGGACCGGGGCGGCACCCTCGCCGTGGCCGGCATCCACCTCACCGACATCCCCGCACTGAACTACCAGGAACACCTGTTCCAGGAACGCACCCTGCGCAGCGTCACCGCCAACAGCCGCGCCGACGGCCGCGCCTACCTCGCCGAAGCCACCCACACCCGCCCCGCCGTCCACGTGCGGCGCTACGCCATGGAGCACGCCGACACCGCGCTGGCCGATCTGGCGGCCGACCGGATCACCGGCGCCGCCGTCCTGCTGAACGGGTAGTACGGCTCCGTCCCGCCCTGCGGCCACGGCTTCAAGGCACATCCCTCCCTCCCCACGCGCGGCGTGATCACCGTGGGGGCCCGGGTGTCAACCGAGACCCGGTTCGTCCCCGTAGGTCTGGATGGCCGGCAGATTCAGCAGATCGGCCCGCTGCCGTCCGGGCACGGCCGGAGAACTCGCTCCAGGTCCGATCGGCCCTGGCGGGGACGGCCCGGCTCTGTTGTGCTGGGAGTCGGGGCAGGCGCCCGCCACCCCACGCAACGAGCATCCCGCGGGGAGGCCGTGATGAAAGCCGCCGTCGGAGACCGGGTCATCGTGGAAGGCACCCGTCCGAACACGCCGCGGCGCGACGGACAGGTGGTCGCCCTGCACCACGCGGACGGCGACCCACCGTGGGACGTCCTGTGGTCGGACACCGGGCACACCACCACGTTCTTCCCCGGTCCGGACACCCACCTGCACCGCTTCACCCACCAGGACTCCCCCGGGCATCCGCGCATCCCGTGCACGCCGCCGCGCACCCCCTCGAATGCCGAACAGGGCGAGCGAGCTGGGTCCACGGAAGCCCTCGGCAACCACCCGGACCGAGCCAGGCCGAGCAATCCCGGCGACGTCGGCCGACGCATCGCGCTGCGCCGCGAGCAACTGGGGCTCAGCCGGAAGGAGACCGCGGCCCGGGCCGGCATGGCTGCCCCGTACCTGGAGTATTTGGAGAGCTCACCCGCCGACGTCGAGCGGGGAGCGCTGGCCAGGCTGGCCGCGGTGCTGGGCACGTCGGCCGATCAGTTGCTGGGCGGCGGCCTCGACACGCCGCCCGGCCGGGCGGGTGGCGCCGCCCACCCGGTGCTGGATGTGCTGGCACACTCCGACTGCTGGGAGCGACTGGCCACCGGCGGGGTCGGCCGGGTCGCCCTCAGCACAGCTACTGGTCCGGTCGTCCTGCCGGTCAACTACTGGGTGCTGGACGGCACGCTGATCTTCCGCACAGCTGCCGAGGGCCCACTGGCCGCCGCCGTCGGTGAGCGCGTCGCCTTCGAGGTCGACCGGATCGACGAGGTGCTGCGCACCGGTTGGAGCGTGTTGACCATCGGCACCGCAGAGCGGATCGACGACCGGCCGGCGCTGGCCCACCTGAAGCAGCGCGACACGCCCTCTCCCTGGGCGGGCGGCGAGCGGGACCTGTGGGTTCGGATCAAGCCGACCGAACTCAGCGGACGCGTGATCCGGACCGGCGGCGAACCGGCCCGGTGACGCCTGGCGGCGGCCTGGCGACGCCCACTGGCGCGGTCAGGACCCGGTGGCGTTCGCTTCCGAGTCCGCCCGCCCGGCCCGCAGCAGTTGCTGCCCCAGGTCGATCAGGGCCCGGCCTGCCGCGTACTCGTCGCCGATCTCCGGTACCGGCGCGTCGTCCCGACCGCGGTGAGCCGCGGCGCGGCTCTCCAGCGTGTTGTCACCGGTGTCGAGGATGGCGTGGACTTTCGTGACGTCGCCCTCCTCGAAGAGGTCCAGCCGCAGAGACCACCGCCTGGTGCGTGCTGCCGACGCCGACGCGGACGTGTTGGTGCTGCTCATGGCCGGTGCTCCGTTCGTTTCTCCGCTGGTTCCCGATCCGCTCGGTGCTCGGCGCCTCCGGCTCGCCGCCCGCCTCACCCGCGACGGTCCGCGTGAGCCCCTGTCGTGCGGCTCGCTCGGTCGCGGCGCCTCCATCCATGATGGTCGAGCCGTACTCCGTCCGTCCGGTCATGACACGCCTTCCTGCTCCTCGCCAGTCCGGTCCCGGCCTCCCGTCCGGTCGGTGACCGACACGACCCCGTCCACCGCACCGCACAGGCGCACCACGATCGGCGCCAGGTACGGGGGTTCGAGGGTGCCGCTCAACACCACCCGGCCCTGCTCGACCTCCACGCCGAGTGCCGCCGGGCTCACCCCCTGGACCTGGCTGAGCACCTCCTCCACGATCTCGCGGTGGATCGCCTGATCGTCGCGGAGGAACACCTGGAGCAGGTCGTGGCGGCTCACCAGCCCGACCAGCCGGCCGCCCTCTCCCACCACCGGTAGCCGCTTGACCTGACGGCCGCCCATGAGCCGAGCCGCCTCCACGACGCTCGCCGTCGGCGTGGTACACACCGCCGGGCTGCTCATCAGCTCCTTGGCGGTCACCGCCGCGTTCGAAGCCGGCCGACCTGCCGGTGGCAGGAGCACGGCCGGGTCGTCCTGGGACGCCTGGAACCGGATGAGGTCACCCTCCGAGACCACTCCCACCGGCCGGTCCTCGGCGTCGACCACGGGCACCGCTGAGATGCCGTACTCGCTCAACAGCACCGCGATCTCGCGGAACCCGGTCTCCGGGACCACCCGCACGACCTCCCGGGTCATCACCTCTCCAACGGTGCGATGCCGCATCGCCCACCTCAGCCCGTAAGTCGCCCTCCCCCACTCCCACGCTACGACCATGCCGAGCCGTCGGCGTCCGGGCGGTTCACGCGCCTGGTACAAGGCCGGCAACCACCAGCGGCACTCAGCGCGATCTCCTCCGCGATCCGTTCGGTGAGCCGATCCACGACGGCTGCCACCGGTGCAGAGAGGCCGAAGCCCAGGCCGCCTTCGGCTCCCTCGACCGCGTAGACGACGAGCCGCTGCGGCAGCCGGTCGAGTTCGCGGGCCAGTTCGACCGCCCCGCCGAGGCCGAGACCGTGCGAACTCGTCGTCCCGGCTGTCAGTGAGAGCCGCTCGCCGTTCAGGTCCAGGCGGTGGATCCGGCCGGGCCGCCCAGGGTGGGCGCGTGATGGCACTGTGGTCGGTCACCTTCCTCGGCAGCACCCCCATCGGCGGCCCCATCGGTGGCGTCGTCGCCCACTCCTTCGGCCCGCGCGCAGGGCTCGCCCTCGGTGCGGTGGCCTGCCTGGCCGGCACGGACGCCCAGGGGGTAGTCCGGTCATGAGCCGACTTGCCGACTTGTCCGTACCGCAGGGTAGAGGGACTCGGCCACCTCTCGATCGAACGGTTCGGTGTCGGGAGTGAGCACCGATGCGGCGGCCACGGCCACCCCAAGCGCACAAGCCTCGACCGGATCGTCGCCCGCAGCCAGTCGGAAGGTGAGTGCGGCCACCATGGCGTCTCCGGCCCCGGCATCGCTGAGCGGCTCTCCGGGCAACCCCGGGGCGCGCAACTGGGTGTGGCCGTGACGGGTCGAGCAGAGCGCGCCCAGCTCCCCGAGGGTGGTGATGGCAACCTCGGTCGCTCCCGCAGCGAGTAGGTACTCGTTGACGGCGCGGGCGTCGTCGAAGCTCCGGACAGCCCGGCCTGCGAGGCTGGCGGCCTCGTGATTGTTGCACCTCCGCAGGAAGACGCTCTCCTGCAGCGACTCGTGCAGGGCCCGCCCCGAGGTGTCCAGCACCAGCTGGGACCCGGCCCCCTTGACCCTGCGGGCGACGGCCGCATAGAAGTCGTCAGGCAGGCCACCGGGCAGACTGCCGCTGGCCACGACGTACGGGTGACTGCCGGCTGCCCGGTCCAGCGCGTCCAGGAGACGTCCGCCCTCGTGCTCGTCCAGTCGTGGGCCCGGCGGCACGATGTGATAGCTGCGGCGTGACTCGGTCTCGAACAGCACGAACGCTTCGCGGGTCTCACCCGCAATCCCGAGGGCGAGGTGGTCGACCCCCTCCTCGTCCAGTAGCCGGTTCAAGCGCTGGCCGACCTCGCGACCGGCGGTGTGGATGGCGGTCGCCCGCCCTCCGAGCCGCGACACACCCCGGGCAACGTTGATCCCTCCGCCGCCGGCAGCCACGAACCTGACCTGGGCGCGGGTCTTGCCGATGTCGGCCAGACGATCGACCTCGCAGCAGATGTCGACGGTGGGGTTGACCGTCAGAGTGAGGATCGGACGCGTTGCTTCCGACAGCGGGCTCCTCCCGCCGCCACCCGCCGCGAGCGATCCGGACACTTCAGCACCACTCAGCGCGGTGACACGATGACTGTGATCCCGATCGTCCGTGGCCGCTCTCCCGGGTTGTCCGGAGGGAGACGGAACTCCAGGGGGAGGCCCCAGAACAGGTCCGGGCACGAAGGCCAGCGGTGCCCACGTCTACGAGCAGATCGCAGGCCATCTCGACCTCCTCACTCAGTCACTCCTCCCATCCTGCTGCGCGAGCGAAGGAGGCGCGATTGGGGGCACCCCTCAGCCGCCGGCGTGTGCTCTGACGCCGGACCCTTGATCAGAGCTGCGCCGCCCGTGCCGGTGCAGTCACCATGGGAAGCCTCTCCCGCCCCGCTCCCCCCTTCGGACATTGCTTCCCTTTACCCCGCCGTCCAGCGGTGGCACTCCAGCCGCCTGTCCCTCACCGACCGTGATTCACCGAAACCGTCCTGGGCGAACTCATCGCGGCGGCCCGGACGAACAGCGCACCGCCGCCGCCCGGCAGCGCTCGCGCCCCGCGCCGGGCGGCGCGCAGGATGGAGAGGCGCCCGCACCGACACGAGCGCACCGGATTGGAGGCGAGGCCGTGGCGAACCAGCAGATCATCACCGGCTTCGACGGCTCAGAGCCCAGCCGGGCCGCCGCCCGCTGGGCCGCACGGGAGGCCGTGCGGCGCGGCCTGCCGCTCCAGGTGCTGCAGGCTTGGCCCTGGGGCCCGAGCCGCCCGCTCGGCACCGGGCAGGCCGAGCGCTGGGGTCGCGAGCAGCTCGCGACCGAGGCTGACGCCCTGCGCGCGCTGTGGCCGGCCTGACCTCCACGTCGGCCACTCCGGGAACGGCCCGCACGAGCCCCGGCGCGGTCAACGCCTGCCAGCGCCGTAGGCGTGCGGCTGCTCCACCCGTGGTTCGGTGTCGTCCTCACCCCAGGTCAGTGTCTGGTGGACCGGAAGATTTCAAGTCCAGTGAGACGGTCGTGACGCTATGAGGTTTGTGGTGCGGGTTCCCTGCGCTTGGCGGGGTCGTTGATCCACGCTGTCTTCGGGATCTCGGGTGGTCTGGGGCGGCGGCCGAAGCGTTCGGGGTGGCGTGTGTAGGCCTCGGCGAGGGTGACGGCCCGCTGGTCGCGGATCTCCTCGGCGGTGCCGAAGTGGACGCTGGCGGGCGTGTGTAGTCCGATGCCTGAGTGCCTGTGCTCGTGGTTGTAGTACGAGATGAAGGCGTCGAACCATTCGCGGGCGTGGGCCAGGGATTCGAACCGTTCGGGATAGTCGGACATGTACTTGGTGGTCTTGAACTGGGCTTCGCTGTAGGGGTTGTCGTTGGAGACCTTCGGGCGCGAATGGCTTCTGGTGACGCCGAGGTCGATCAGCAGCTGGGAGACCTTCTTGGAGGTCATGGAGGTGCCGCGGTCGGCGTGCACGGTCTCGGGGACGATGCCGTTGCGCGTGATGGTGTCGCGGATCAACTCCTCGGCTCGCTCGGCTGATTCGGCCGCCTCGACGGTGTGGCCGACGATGTAGCGGCTGAAGATGTCGATGATGACGTAGGCGTGGTACCAGATGCCCTTGCTTGGGCCGGCCGCTTTGGTGATGTCCCAGGTGAAGACCTGCGACGGGCCGTCGGCGACCAGTTCGGGCACCGTCTTGGCCGGGTGGGTGGCCTGGCGGCGGCGCTCACCGGACTGCCCCCGCTCACGCAGGATCCGGTACATCGTGGAGACCGAGCAGTGGTAGTGCCCGGTGTCCAGCTCACGGGCCCAGATCTGCGCGGGCGCCAGCTCGGCGTACTCGGGGCTGTTCATCAACTCCATTACCGCGTCACGCTCTTCGGCCGTCAGGGCCGACGGCTGGACCTGCGGCGACCTTGGCTCGCGCACGGGCGTCGGCTTCAGGCTGCGGTAGTGGGTGGCCCGGGAGCGGCCGGTCAGCCGGCACGCGGCTGTGACGCCCAGCTCGTGTTCGACGGCGGCGAACGCCTCGTCCACGACGGGATCGGCGGCGTGCCTCAGTCCGCGCTCTCGGAGATCATTTCCAAGAGCGCCGACGCTTTTCCCAGGACCTCCAACGCGGCCTTGTTCCGGGCGAGTTCCTTCTCCAGCCGTTCCACCTGGCGGCGCAGCTTCTCGTTCTCGACCTCGGCGGCGGACTTCTTCGGGCGGGCCGGGCTCGTGCGGTGGTCGACCAGGTTCTCCAGGGCCCCGGCATCGCGCGCGGCCCGCCACTCGGTGACGTGCGAGTGGTACAGGCGCTCGCGGCGCAGGACCGCGCCCTTCTCGCCCTCGGGCGCGGCGTCGTACTCGGCCACGATCCGAAGCTTGTACTCGGGACTGAACGTGCGGCGCTTCGGCCGGGGAGCCGGGTCGGCTGCGGACGGATTGGTGCTGGTCATCAGGGGTGGAACTCCTACTCGGGCCCTCTCAGGCTAACCCGACAAAGCGGGACGTCTCACCCAAGGCTGACAGAGAGGGGACCGCCACCACGCCGTCCACCGCCCTGCACAGCTGCTCCGTGATCGGCACCAGGCTCCGACGGGGCACCCGGCCGGTCAGTGTGACCACGCCATCGTGCACAGCCGCCCGGACCTCGTCGGGGGCCAGCCACAGGGTCTGACCGAGGACGTCGTGGTTGATCTCCTCGCGGATCGCCGAGTCGTGCCGCAGGAACACCTGCAGCAGGTCGCTGCGGCTGACGATGCCCACCAGGCGGCCTACCTCGTCCACCACCGGCAAGCGCTTGACCTTGTGCTTGTCCATCGCCCGGGCCGCCTCGGCGACGCTCCAGCCGGCCCGGGCGGTGACGGCCGGGCTGGTCATCAGGCCACCGGCGGTCTCCGCCTCGGCCCGGGCCCGGTCGTGCGCGTCCAGCCAGCGGCCGGGGTCGCGTCCCTCCGGATCGGGCAGCACGGCCTCCTTGCGGATCAGGTCGGCCTCGGAGACCACACCGAGCGGACGGCCCTGGTCGTCGATGACCGGTATCGCGGTGACGTCGTTGCGGTGGAACAGCGCCGCGACCTCCTTGAACGGCGTGTCCGACCGCGCGGTGACGACCTCCCGGGTCATCACGTCGTGGACAGTGCGGTGCTGCATGGTCCTCACTCCTCACAGCTCGGCTCCCGTACCCCCACTCTGCACCCGCCCTACCGCTCTCCCCAGGGTCGTTCGGCCCACCCACCAGGGCCGACCCGGCCACGACAGCAGGCAGGCGCGGGCTCAGGATGGAAGGAGGTCCTCCGGCTTCGCAGGAGACCATGGACCACCCGCCCAGGTCCGCTCACCCAGCCCGAACGACCGAAGGGAGCCGACGATGGGCAAGCCAGTCATCGTGGGGATGGACTCGTCACCGGCCAGCAGGCACGCGCTCGACTGGGCGGCCGACGAGGCGGCCCTGCGCGCCGAACCACTGAGCGTGCGGCACATCTGGGTCGCGGAGAGCACGAAGACGCCCGACGGTCAGGAGTCACCGCCCAGCAGGGAGGCCGGCGAGGCGCTGCTCGACGAGGCCCTGGCCCGGACCCTGCGGCAGCACCCGGACCTGGAGGTCTCGATCGAGCTGCTGGACGGCCGGTTGCGCGATGCCATGACCGACGCGGCGCGCGGCGCTGACCTCCTGGTGCTGGGGGCACGCGGATCGGGCGGGTTCCCGGGACTGCTGGCGGGCTCGACCAGCCTCTTCGTCGCCGCGCGGGCGACCTGCCCCTTGGTGGTGGTCCGCCCCACCGACACCGGGCCCGGCCGGGGCGGGGTGGTCGCGGGCATCCACGGCGACCACGGGGACGCCGAAGTCCTGGCGTTCGCCTTCGACTTCGCCCAGCGGCGGAACCTGCCGCTGCTCGCCCTGCACGCCTGGTCCTACCCGCTGATCGCGATGCCCGGCCACACCAACCCTCCGGTCTTCGAGGAGGGCCACATCGCCGCGGAGCAGGACCGGCTGGTCGCCGAGGTGCTGGCCGGCTGGCGTGAGCGGTTCCCGCAGGTCGATGTCACCGAGAGGGCGGTGCGGGCCCACCCCGCCGGGGAGTTGGTCGCGCGTTCGCGCGAGCACCAGCTGGTCGTGGTGGGCCGCCGCGGCGAGCCGCACGGCCCGCTCGGCCGCCTGGGCTCGACGAGCCAGGCCACCGTCCTGCACGCGACCTGCCCGGTCGCCGTCGTGCCCACCTGACTTTCGGCGGACCGCGTCGGCCCGGTCCGCGCGGCGGGGCAGGGCGGTGCGGGATGGTCGGGAGTTCACCCGCGCGACAGCACGCTCCTCTATCGTTCCGCTGGTCGCAGGCGGTCTGCGGGGTGAGGAGCGGGTCGTGCGGACACTGCAGCGGCGCCTGGGCGTGTTCGACGCCGTGGTGATCGGACTGGGATCGATGATCGGCGCGGGGATCTTCGCCGCGCTCGCCCCGGCCGCCCGAGCCGCGGGCTCCGGGCTGCTGATCGGACTGGCCGCAGCCGCCGTGGTGGCCTTCTGCAACGCCACCTCCTCCGCCCGGCTGGCCGCCCGCTATCCGCAGTCCGGCGGCACCTACGTCTACGGACGCGAGCGGCTCGGCCCGTTCTGGGGGTACCTGGCGGGCTGGGGGTTCGTGGTCGGCAAGACCGCGTCCTGCGCGGCGATGGCGCTGACGGTCGGCTCGTACGTCTGGCCCGGACAGGAGCACGCCGTCGCGGTCGGCGCGGTGGTGGCACTGACGGCCGTGAACTACGCCGGGGTGCAGAAGGCCGCCTGGCTCACCCGGCTGATCGTGGCGGCCGTCCTGGCGGTGCTGGCCGCCGTGGTCACGGCCTGCCTGTCCGGGGGCACGGCCCTCGCGGCCAACTTGGACGTCGGCGCGGACGCGCGCGCCGGCGGTGTGCTGCAGGCCGCCGGGCTGCTCTTCTTCGCCTTCGCCGGCTACGCGCGGATCGCGACCCTCGGTGAGGAGGTCCGCGATCCGGGCCGCACCATCCCCCGCGCGATCCCGCTGGCGCTGGGCATCACGCTGGCCGTCTACACGGTCGTCGCGGTCGCGGTGCTGGCCGTGCTCGGCCCGGACCGCCTCGCCCACGCCGCCGCACCGCTCGCCGACGCGGTGCGAGCGGCCGGAGCCCCGGGCTTGGTGCCGGTGGTCCGGGCGGGGGCCGCCGTCGCCTCGCTCGGCTCGCTGCTCGCCCTGATCCTGGGCGTCTCGCGCACCACCCTGGCGATGGCCCGCGACCACCACCTGCCGTCCGCACTCGCCGCCGTCCACCCGCGCTTCCAGGTCCCGCACCGCGCCGAACTGGCCGTGGGCGCGGTGGTCGCCGTCCTCGCCGCGACGACGGACGTACGCGGCGCGATCGGCTTCTCCTCGTTCGGTGTCCTGGCCTACTACGCGGTGGCCAACGCCGCCGCCTGGACCCTCACGCCCGCGGAGGGACGGCCGCCACGCATCGTCCCCGTCCTCGGCGCGGTCGGCTGCCTGGCCCTGGCCGTCGCCCTGCCGGCCGCCTCGGTGCTCTGGGGAGCCCTCGTGCTCGCCCTGGGCGCCGCGGTCTACGGCCTGCGCCGGGCGTTCACCCGCGGCTGACCCGCGCGGGCGGCGAACGCCGGGCGTGGCAGCCGCTCCGCTGGCCCGCCCCGCCCAGCGGTGCGCAGGATGGAGGACGGGCCCGCGCCCCGGGGCGGGAGTGAGACCGGAGGATCACACCGTGAACAGACTGATCATCGCCGGATTCGACGTATCGGCCGAGAGCGCGACCGCCACCGACTGGGCCGCCCGCGAGGCACGGCGGCGCGGGCTACCGCTGGAGATCATCCAGGCCTGGCCCGGATCGCCGAGCAAGGCCCCGGGCACCGGGCCGGCCGAGCACTGGGGGCGCCGGCAACTGGCTGATCAGGCGGACGAGATCCGCACCCGCTTCCCCGATCTGGACGTGCGGGCGACGTACGTTCCGGACGACCCGGTGGCCGTGCTGGAAGCCGCGGCCGACCGGGCCACGATGCTGGTGCTCGGGTCTCGCGGGCTCGGCACACTGCGCGGCTTCGTGGTCGGCTCGGTGAGCCAGCAGGTGCTCGGCCGTGCCGACTGCCCGGTCGTCCTGGTCCGGGCCGAGACCCCGGCGACCGACCCTGACCGCCAGGCCGACGAACCGGCGCAGCCGCCCGGCCCGGGGCCGGGCGTCACCCTGGGCCTGGATCTGGAGCACCCCTACGAGGCGGCACTCGCCTTCGCCTTCGAGAGCGCCTCGCTGCGCCGGGTCCCGTTGACCGTGGTGCGCGCCTGGGGTCCGCCGCCCGGGAGCGAGTACATGGCGTTCGCCGCGATCGGCGGCATGGACCAGGAGTTGGCCGACGACGAACGGCGCCGCCTGGCGGCGGCGCTCGCTCCCTGGCGCGCGAAGTACCCCGACCAGCCGGTGGCGACCGAGGTGATCCGCGGCCACGCCGGCATCGTCCTGGTGGACGAAGCCGCGCACGCCGGGCTGCTGGTCATCGGTGCCCGGCACCGGAGCAGCCCGCTGGGAGCGCATCTGGGGCCGGTGGCGCATGCGGTGATCCACCACGTGCGGTGTCCGGTCGCGGTCGTCCCGTTCCGTTGACCTGCGCCTCACCTGCTCCGCTGGGACACCGGTCAGCCCTGTGCCCGCTGAGCGGCGGCCGGGCGGCGCAGCTGTCGCAGGTAGGGATCGAAGGCGGGCCTGGGTTCCAGTCGGACCCGGGCGTCCACGCAGAGCAGGCCGCCGGGTCGGGCGATCAGCGGGTTGAGGTCAGCCTCGGCCAGTTGCGGGAGGTCACAGGCCAGCCGGGAGAGCCCGGTGAGCACCCGGCGCAGGGCCGCCAGGTCCACCGGGGGCGTGCCGGGGCGCCCGGTCAGCAGCGGGGCGGAGCGCAGTTCGGTGACCATGGTGGTCAGGTCGCGCTCGGTGAGCGGGGCGAGCCGGGCCGAGCGGTCGTCCAGCAGGTCGGTGGCTGTCCCGCCCAGGCCGAGCATGACCAGCGGGCCGAAGACCTGGTCCTGGACGACGCCGGCGAGCAGTTCCAGGCCGGGGGCGGCCATCGGCTGCACCACGACGCCCGCCATCGACTCGCCGAAGCGCGCCTCGAACTCGCGGTACGCGGCCCGGACCTCGTCCGACCCGCCAAGCCCGGTACGGACGGCGTCGGCCGCGCTCTTGTGGAGCTGGTCGGGCCAGTACGCCTTGAGCACC
The DNA here is from genome assembly GCF_036242395.1 of Kitasatospora sp. NBC_01266. Taxonomy (NCBI): domain Bacteria; kingdom Bacillati; phylum Actinomycetota; class Actinomycetes; order Kitasatosporales; family Streptomycetaceae; genus Kitasatospora; species Kitasatospora sp. NBC_01266. The sequence goes on from NZ_CP108458.1 coordinate 170,326, forward strand.
GACTCGCCGTCATGGCCGAGTTGCCCGAGCGTGCGGGCGGCCAGCAGCACGTCGTGCTCTCCGCGCGCCCAGATCGAGGTGGTCAGCGGCAGGTCGTAGCAGTCCAGCAGATCAGCCGTCTCCTTCGGGTCGAGCCAGCCGCCCTCCGGGTGCTCCGCGAGGAACGCCTGCGCCAGGTGCCGGGCCACCGCGCTGTCGGAGGTGTCGGCCACGGCCACGGGCGGCGATGACGGCTCGGCCAGCCAGCGCGCCCGGTCCCGCGCGTGCGCGAGGGCGCGCGCGGCGGCCACCGGATCCGCGTAGGCGGGCAGCAGCCCGCCGCCCGCGCGGTTCAGGTAGCGCACGGTCACGTCCTGGTCGGGCAGCACCAGCACCACCGGTACCCGGCCCCGGCCTTCGACCGGGCCGTCCAGCAGCACCCGCAGGGGATCGAGGCCGGTGGCCGCGCTCAGGGCGGTCGGCACGATCGCGACGAGTACCGCGTCGACGGCACCGCCCTTCACCAGTTCCCGCACGCAGCGGCCCAGTTCGTCGGGATCGGCGGCCGCCGTGGTGTCGATCGGATTGCCCACCGCGGCGCCGTCCGGCAGCAGGTCGAGCAACGTGGCGGTCGTGGCGGCGGAAAGCTCCGGCAGGCTCAAACCGGCTTCGGCGCAGGCGTCGGCGGCCAGGATGCCGATCCCGCCGGCGTTGGAGACCACGGCGACCGCACCCCGGCTGCCGGGCAGCGGCTGGGCGTGCAGCAGCGCGGCCGCTTCCACGAGTTCGGCGACGCTGCGGGTGGCGGTGATGCCCGCCTGGCGGAAGAGCGCCTCACGGGTCACCGTCGGGGTGGCCGCCGCCGCGGTGTGCGAGGCGGCACCCCGCCGACCGGCGGCCGAGCGCCCTGCGTCGACGGTGAGCACCGGCAGGCTCCTGGCCACCCGGCGGGCGGTGCGGGAGAAGGCGCGTGGATTGCCGAAGGACTCCAGGTGCAGCAGCGCCAGGTCGGTGCGGCCGTCGCCCTCCCACCACTGCAGCAGGTCGTTGCCACTCACGTCGTACTTGTCGCCGAGCGAGACGAAGCTGGAGACCCCGATGCCGAGGCGAGCCAACTGCCCCAGCAGCGCGATGCCGACCCCGCCGGACTGCACCGCGACCCCGGCCGTTCCGGTCCGCGCGGCGGCCCCGCCGAATTCGGCGTCCAGCCGCACGGCCGGGTCCAGCTGGGCGATGCCCAGGCTGTTCGGTCCGACCAGCCGCATGCTGTGCCGGCGGCAGGAGTACATCAACTGCCGGGCCTGGTCGGCGTCCAGGCCCGCGGTGAGGACCACCAGCGCGCGGACCCCGGCGACCCCGCACTCCTCGGCCGCGCCGGGCACCGCGCCGGCGGGCACCGCCAGCACGGCGAGATCCGGGGTGCCCGGCAGGGTGGCGAGCGACGGATGGGCAGGCTCGCCCGCGATCTCCGAAGCGTAGGGGTTGACCGCCCACAGGTCCCCGGCAAAGCCGTTGCGGCGGATCTTCACCAGCACCGTCCGCCCGACCGACCCCATCCGGCGGGAGGCGCCGATCACCGCCACCGATCGCGGGCGCAGGAGTGCCGCCAGGCTGGCCACGTCGGCGCTGCGGCCACGCTCGTCGACGGCCTCCCGGTAGTGCTCCGCCTCGTCCTCCAGCGGCACCAGCACCCTGACCTCGCCCTGTTCGAAGCGGCGGTGGACCGGCAGTCCCAGGTCGGTGAAGAGGCGGTGCACCGCACGGTTGCCGGCCAGCGTGTCGGCCTCGAACGTCGTGATGCCGTGCTCGCGGGCCGCGTGGACCAGGTGCTCGACGAGCAGCGTCCCCACGCCCCGGTGCTGCCAGGCGTCCGCGACGGCCAGGGCGAGTTCGGCGGCCTCGGGGCGGTCCTGGGCCGGCTCGCAGTCCGCCTCCCCGACCAGTTCGCCGTCCACCCAGGCGCCCAGCGCCAGCAGCCCGGTCGGGTGCGCGGTGCCGCACAGCCGGTCGGCGGCCAGTTCCGGTGCGCGGCGGCTGGCGCCGAAGAAGCGCCACCGCCGGCTGCCTTCGGACATCCGCTCGCCGTGCAGGTCCAGCACGGCGGCGTGGTCAGCCGCGGACAACGGGCGGATCACCGCGGTGGTGCCGTCGGCCAGCAACGCCTCGACGGTTCGCGGCGGGTACTCGACGGTGGACATCTCGGCTCCCTCGCTCGGCCCCGCCTCCACACTCCCGCCGGGTCGGCCGGGCGGATAGGGCCGGGTGGTCCCCGCACGCCGTCCCGACCGGCCCTCGCGGCATCCGGCGGGCCGACCGACGATAGGAGGGAGCATCCGCGAGGAGTGGGCAGGTGAGGAGATGTTCATGAGCGACGAGGGGCGCGACCCCGCCGTGCCGGACCCCGCCCACCACGGCGACGTGGGCCGCCGGGTCGTCACCGGGGCCACCGGGTCGGCCCCCGAGCCGCGGACCCACGGCCGGCGCCGCGGACGTCCTCGGGACGCCCGAGAACAGCCGGACGGCGGTCGCGAGATCCGGGTGCGGGTCAGGCCGCAGGGCAGCACGGTGGGGCTGATCCTCCCGCCCGGTTCGCTGCCGTGAACGACCTGGACCGACCGGACGCCTGGCAGCTGGTTTTCGAGGGCTTCGAGGCGGCCGAGGAGGGTGTTCGCGAGGTGCTGTGTGCGGTGGGCAACGGCTACCTGGTCAGTCGGGCCGCCGCGCCCGAGTCGCGGGCAGACGGCGTGCACTATCCGGGCACCTTACCTGGCGGGCGTCTACGACCGGGCGGCCTCGGTGGCCGGCGGACGGACCGTCGAGAACGAGGACCTGGTCAACTGCCCCAACTGGCAGGCCTTCACCTTCCGCCCCGCCGGCGGCGCCTGTCGCCCAACCTCCGGCTGGGGGGACCCCTGTGCCGACCCGCCGGCCGAACAGCGGCTCGACCTCGACCTGCGCCGGGGCGTGCTGACCCGGCACGCGCTGGTCGTCGACCGGGACGGACGCAGGACCCGCCTGGTACAGCGCCGCATCGCCAGCCAGGCCCAGCCCCACCTGGTCGCGCTGGAGACCGAGCTGACGGCGGAGAACTGGTCCGGCCCGCTCGAGGTCCGCTCCGCCCTGGACGGCACCGTCGCCAACACCGGGGTGGCCCGCTACCAGGGGCTGACCAGTCGTCACCTCACCCCCGCGGGGCAGGGAGTGGCTGAGGACGGCACGCTGTGGCTGCAGGTCGTCACCGCGGGCTCGTCCCTGCACATCGCTCTCGCCGCCCGTACCCGGAAGACCCCGCCCGCGCTCCACCGCACCACCGAGCTGCGGGACGGCTGGGCCGCCGAACTGCTCATCCTGGACCTCACCGAGGGCCGCCCCGTCACCGTCGAGAAGACGGTGGCCGTGTACACCTCCCGCGACCCCGCCATCGACGCACCCCTGCCGGCCGCCCTGCGCCTGGCGGTCCAGGCGCCCGACTTCGAGCAGCTGCTGCACGACCACGGCCTGCGCTGGGCCGAGCTGTGGCGGCGCTGCCGGATCGAGGCCGACTTCGACGGCGGCCTCGCACTCCACCTGAACCTGTTCCACCTGCTGCAGACCTACTCGGAGCACTCGGTGGACCTGGACGTCGGCGTCCCGGCCCGCGGCCTGCACGGCGAGGGCTACCGCGGCCACGTCTTCTGGGACGAACTGTTCGTGCTGCGCCTGCTCAACCTGCGCTTCCCCGAACTGGCCCGCGCCGTGATCGGCTACCGCCACCGACGCCTGGACGCCGCCCGCCAGGCGGGCCTGCGCGGCGCGATGTACCCGTGGCAGAGCGCGAGCGACGGCCGGGAGGAGTCCCAGCAACTGCACCTCAACCCGCTCTCCGGCCGCTGGCTCCCGGACCACAGCCACCTGCAGCGGCATGTCGGCTCGGCCATCGCCTACAACATCTGGCAGCACTACCAGGCCACCGGCGACCTCGACTTCCTCGCCACCACCGGCGCCGAGATGCTGCTGGAGATCGCCCGTTTCTGGTCCGCCACCGCCGCTCACGACCCGGCCCGCCGGCGGTACTCGATCCGCGGCGTCCTCGGCCCGGACGAGTACCACGACGCCTACCCGTGGGCCGAGGGTCCGGGCCTGGACGACAACGCCTACACCAACGTGCTCGCCTCCTGGGTGCTGGCCCGTGCGCTGGACACCGTCGACCTGCTGCCCGACTACCGCCGGGACGAACTGCTGGAGCGCCTGGCCATCGACCGCACCGAACTGGACCGCTGGCAGGAGGTCGGCCGCCACCTCTACGTGCCGTTCCACGACGGCGTGATCAGCCAGTTCGACGGCTACGACCGTCTGGCCGAGCTGGACTGGACGGCGTACCGACACCGCTACCCCGACCTGCGGCGCCTCGACCGGATCCTGGAAGCCGAAGGCGACACCGTCAACACCTACAAGGCGTCCAAGCAGGCCGACGTCCTGATGCTCTGCTACCTCTTCTCCCCGCGCGAACTGCGCGACCTGCTGCGCCGCCTCGGCTACCCGGCCGGACACGAACTGCTGCGCCGCACCACCGACTACTACCTGCGCCGAACCGTCCACGGCTCGACCCTCAGCGCGGTCGTGCACGCCTGGGTCCTCACCCGCGCCGACCGCCGCAGGTCCTGGCGGTTCTTCCGCGACGCGCTCAGCGGCGACCTTCCCCCGGCCTCCGGCCGCGAGGTGCCCCAGGACCTCCAGCGCGGCACCACCGCCGAGGGCATCCACCTCGGCGCGATGGCCGGCGCCGTCGACCTCCTGCAGCGCTGCTACACCGGCCTGGAGATCCGCGAAGACACCCTCTGGCTGGACCCGCACCTGCCCTCCGCACTCGGCCACCTCGAACTCGACCTGCGCTACCGGGGCCACTGGGCCGTACGGATCACCGTCGACCGGCACACCGCCACCGTCAGCCCGCCCGACAGCCACCAGCCGCCGATCCGGGTCTCCGTGCGAGGTTCGACGACGGTGATCCGACCGGGTGAGAGCCACGGCTTCACGCTCTGACCGGTACTCGCGCCGGCCGCCCGCCGGACTGCGGCCGCACCGTTCAGCGTTCACCGTTCTCCGGTCGGCGGCTGCGTCCGGACCAGAGCGGTTCAACCCGCTCCCAGTCGGGCTCCCACGCCTGCTCGGCCCGCCGGTCGAGCATCCGGCGGCCCACCGCGTAGCCGGTCCACACGATCGTTCCAGCAGCGGTGAAGGCGCCCAGGCCGTACATGCCGGCGGTCGTCGCCAGCCGACTGTCGGGCTGCGGCGGGGCCGCGGGGTTGCCGGCATCGTCGACCGAGAGCGGTACGACGGCTCCCGACGCCGTACCGACGGCCAGCCGGATCACACCGGTGCGGTGGTCGCCCCGCGGGTAGTCCCAGGAGGCCCGCACGGGCGCGGTCGTCAGCACGGAGCTGCCGCTCGCCACGGCCAGCGTGGTGGCCGTCACCTGGTGGCGGTGCAGCGCCGTCCGGTGCGCCTGGGCCCGCATGCCGGCCAGCAGCGTCAGGGCGAGCAGTACACCCATGACGACGGACAGCGCCAGCGTCACCGCGAGGGCGAGCCCAAGTCGGCTGCGGGCCCGGTCGGCCGGGCGGCACAGCGGGTTGTGGTCCCGTCCGGCGGCGCGCCGCAGCTCACGCGTGAGGGCCGTGCCCGAGCCCCGGTCCGAGGGCGAGGCGGATGCGGCGGACATGGCGTGCCTCCTCGGTGCTGAGGGATTGTGCGGCCCGGTGCTCGGTCTGTCGCGCCGCGATCCGCGATCCCTGGGGCTTACCCGGCCCGGTCCCGGGCGACTACGCCTCCTCGCCGGCACGCAGCTCCTCGCCCACCTGGTGGGCCCAGCGCTGGATCGCCCGCGTGTTGCGGAAGTCGCCGCCCTGGTCGTGCTTCACCAGGGTCCGGGCGACGAGGCCGGGTGTCTCGGCGGTGATGCTGCCGCCGAAGGTCCGGTGCTCCTTCGCGTGCAGCCGTGCCATCTCCTCGGCGACCGCCGGCACCGGCGGGATCTCGTGCCGGTCGGCCGAGCTGTCCACCGGGCCGCTGCTGAACAGCCACACCGGCCGGTGCGTCAACGCCTCGGCGTTGCGGTGAGCGCAGCGCATGGCATCCCGGTTCCAGTGGCCCGCGTAGAGCGAACCCCCCAGGATCACCGCGTCGAACGCCTCCACATCGCGCACGTCGGACGCCGGGTGGACCGCGGCTTCGAAGCCGTCCTCCTGGAGCGTGCGGCCGATCTCCTCGGCGATACCGGCCGTGGCACCGTGCTTGCTGCCGTAGGCCACCAGGACTCGCTGCCTCCTCATGGCACACCTCCTGCGGTACGCCGTCCGGCCCGTGCGGCCGACCGGTACCCCCAGCCTGGCCGCACCGGCCGCCAGGGGGAAGGGCCGCTCGGCCCCATGCTGTGGGGTCCGAGCCGCCCCTTCCCGCCCGGGGACGGACGCCTGGCACGCCCGTGGCGGGAGCGTTCAGGAACCGCTTCCACCACGCTCGACCGTGAGGTCGAGGAAGTGGGCCGAGCAGGAGATGCACGGGTCGTGGTTGCGGATCGCCCGTTCGCACAGGGCGGTCAGCTCCGCGTCTCCGGGATCGCCCGCCCGCAGGCGGTCCCGCACGATCCGGCGCAGGTCCTCCTCGATCGCCCCCTGGTTCTGAGCGGTCGGCGGGACCAGGACGGCGTCGGTGACCGCACCGTCCGAGTCGAGGGTGTAGCGGTGGTACAGCAGGCCTCGCGGCGCTTCGGTGGCGCCGTATCCGGTGCCGGCTCGCGCGGGTACCTCCACGTACGGGCGCGGTGCGGGTTCATAGGCGTCGATGATGCGCAGGGCCTCGTCGACGGCGTAGAGCACCTCGACCGCGCGGACGACGATGCTGCGGAAGGGGTTGCGGCAGACGGTGCCCCGCCGGGGGTCGCCGAGTCCGGCGTCCTGGGCGGCTTGGAGGGCGATCGGGGAGAGCCAGCGGCCGCTGATCGCGTAGCGGGCGAGCGAGCCGGTCAGGTGGCGGCGCCCGTCCAACCGGGAGTGCAGCGCGGTGGAGTGGGACACCTGGCGCTCCACGACGTGGTCACTGAACGCGGGGAGTCCGAAGCTGCGGATGGGCAGCGCCCGGTCGGAGTCGGCGGGCAGGCCGGCGGTCTCCGGGGCGGGCATGACCGCCGGCGTGCCGGACTCGATGGCGTAGCTGCCGGGCTCGGCCAGCGCGAGCAGGTCGTGGTCGCAGTCGGCGTCAGGGAACTCGAAGCCGGCCACCCAGCGCACGGTCTGCTGTGCGTCGTCCCGGGCTCGGCGCAACTGCTCGGCCAACAGCCGCAGTTCGGCCACGCTCGGGATGCGGTGGAAGCCGCCGAGCCGGACGTTGACGGGGTGGATGGCCCGGCCGCCGAGCAGTTCCACGATCGCGTTGCCGGCCTGTTTGAGCCGCAGGCCGCGCTCGACGTCCGCGCGCCGGGTACGGGCCAGCTCGACGGCACCGGCGCAGCCGAGGAAGTCCGGCGCGTGGAGCAGGTGGACGTGCAGCGTCTGGCTCTCGATCCACTCGCCGCAGTACAGCAGCCTGCGCAGCGCGGCGAGTTGACCGTCCACGACGATGCCGCAGGCGTCCTCGACGGCCCGGCAGGCGCTCAGCTGGTAGGCGACCGGGCAGATCCCGCAGATCCGGGAGGTGAGGTCGGGCGGCTCGGTGTAGGAGCGTCCGCGCAGGAACGCCTCGAAGAAACGCGGGGGTTCGTAGATCGCCAGCCGGGCCTCGGTGACCTCACCGCCGTCCACGAGCAGGTGCAGTGCCGTCTCACCCTCGACCCGGGCGAGCGAGCCGACGTGCAGTACCCGGGAGCCGCGGTGGGTCACTGGTCGAGCTCCTTCCGGGAGGCGGCCTCGAACTCCGGGGCAGCGGTGTTGAAGGTGCGCAGCACCCGGACGATGTCGAGGGTGTCCATGCCGTCGCGGCGCAGCAGGGGGATGAAAGCGGGGAAGTTGGTGGAGTCGGACGGGCCGAAGCAGCCGTAGCAGCCGCGCCCGTACGCAGGGCAGAGCGCACCGCATCCGGCGTGGGTGACCGGGCCCAGGCACGGCGTGCCGTGGGCCACCGTGACGCAGGTGGTGCCGCGCTGCTTGCACTCGAAGCAGACGCTGTGGTTGGCCACGTCCGGTCTGCGCCCGGCCAGGTAGGCGGTGATGACCTCGACGAGCTGGCCCCGGTTGATCGGGCAGCCGCGCAGTTCGAAGTCGACGGCGACGTGCGCACTGATCGGTGTGGAGGTGGCGAGCGTGTCGATGTAGTCCGGTCGGGCGTAGACGACGGCCTGGAACTCGGCGACGTCCACGTAGTTGCGCAGCGCCTGGACGCCGCCGGCGGTCGCGCAGGCGCCGATGGTCACCAGCCTCTTGGAGACGGCGCGCACGTGCTGGATCCGCTCGACGTCCTGGGGTGTGGTCACCGAGCCCTCCACCAGCGAGAGGTCGAACGGGCCGCGATCGGTCGCGCTGGAGGCCTCCAGGAAGTGGGAGATCTCGATCCGCTCGGCGATGCCGAGGAGTTCGTCCTCGCAGTCGAGCAGCGTCAGCTGGCAGCCGTCGCAGGACGCGAACTTCCAGACAGCGAGCTTCGGGCGTTCACCGAAGGTCATCTCACAGCTCCCTCACCGTGAGCAGGGGGCGGGCCACCGTCCAGTCGACGACCGGCCCGTCGCGGCAGAGCAGCAGCGGGCCGAGCTGGCAGTGACCGCAGTGGCCGGTCGCACAGTGCATGTTGCGTTCCAGCGAAGCCCTGATCCGGTGCGGGACGACCCCGCGGTGCACCAACTCACCGGCGGTGGCCCGGATCATCGGTTCGGGTCCGCAGATGAACGCCGCGGCGCGCGGCGGGTCGAAGGCGGCGCGGTCGAGCAGGGTGGTCACGACGCCGACCTCGCCCCGCCAGCGCGCGTCGGGCCGGTCGACGGTGGTCAGCGCCGCCGGCCAGCCGCGGACCTCCTCGGCGTAGAGCAGTTCGCGGGGCCCGCGCGCGCCGATCAGGACGCTCAACCGCCCGTACCGCTCAGGTGCGGCGAGCACCTCGCGCACCAGCGGGCGCAGCGGCGCGAGCCCGATGCCGCCGGCCACCACGAGCAGGTCCAGTCCGGCCGCGGCGGCCGGCTCCCAGCCGGTGCCGAACGGGCCGCGCACTGCGACGGTCGCACCGGGGCGCAGCGCGTGCAGCGCGCCGGAGACCGCCCCGACCGCGCGCACGGTGTGGGTCAGCCGCCGGCCGTCGATCGCGCAGACCGACAGCGGGATGTCGCCCGCGCCGAAGGCGTACACCATCGCGAACTGCCCAGGACTGAAAGGCCGCAGGGCCTCGCGGACCGGTTCGAGGACGACCGTGGCGGTGTCGTGGGTCTCGGCCACGCGGTCCACCACCCGGTACGGCAACGGAACGGTCATGCGGACGGCCCGTACAGGTCGAGCAGGCGGGTGCGGGTGGACTTCAGCCTCCGCGCCACCACCTGGGCCACGCCGTGGGTCACGGCCAGGCCGAACGCGGGGTCCGCCGCGCAGGCGGCGCGCACCCGCCGCGCGTCGAACTCGGACGCCGACACGGCGGCGCGGGTCAGGGCGCCCAGGTGCCACCGGTACGGCTCGAACAGCCAGGACCAGCCGAGCAGATCGCCCTCACCGAGGGTCTCCACGACGGCCGCGCGCCGGCCCGGGACATGGACGTCGAGCGCCACGAGCCCGGAGCGGATGATCCAGAACCGGTCGGCGACGCCGTCCTCCTCGAAGATCCGGGTGCCGACGGGGAAGGAGACGTCCTGGGCGAAGGCGGCCAGCTGCCTGCGGTGACCAGGTGGCAGCGCGTCCAGGAAGCCGGGGCGGATGGCGGTCACGCCGTGCCCTCCCGCTCGGCGCCGCCGCGTTCGCGGTGCAGCGCGTGGGCCTCCTCGGTGATGTCGATGCCGACCGGGCACCACACGATGCACCGCCCGCAGCCGACGCACCCCGAGCTGCCGAACTGGTCGTGCCAGGTGCCGAGTTTGTGGGTGGCCCACTGCCGGTAGCGGCTGTGCGCGGAGTCGCGGACCGGGCCGGTGGGCAGGTGGGAGAAGTCCCGGTCGAAGCAGGACTCCCAGCGCCGCCAGCGCTCGGCGTGGTCACCGGTGAGGTCGGTGACGTCCTCCACGGTGGTGCAGAAGCAGGTCGGGCAGACCATGGTGCAGTTGCCGCAGGTCAGGCAGCGGGCCGCGACGTCGTCCCAGCGCTCGGCCAGGAGACTGTCACGCATCAGTACCCGCAGGTCCACCGGCGGCATGCTGCGGCCCATCCGGTCCGCCGCCTCGGCGACCCGCTCACGTGCCGCGGTCCGGGTGGCGGCGTCGGCGTCGACGGCCGGCAGCTCGGCCAGCACCGACTCACCCTGCTCGCTGCCGGCGCGGAGCAGGAAGCGATGGCCATCGGCGTCGAGCACCTCGGTCAGCGCCAGATCGTAGCCGGGCCCGGCCGCCGGGCCGCTCCCCATGGAGACGCAGAAGCAGGTGGCACCCGGGTCGGTGCACTCCACGGCCACCAGGAAGGCCCGCTCCCGCCGGCCGAGGTAGGCCGGATCGGTGTACATCCCACCGGTCAGCACCCGGTCCTGGATCGCGATGGCCCGCAGGTCACACGGGCGCACGCCGAGGAAGGCGTACGACGCAGGCGGTGTCCGGTCCTCGGTCACCACCAGCTCGCCGTCGGCGCCGCGGTCGGTGCTCCACTGGCGCTCGCGCGGCGGGTGCAGGAAGGTCTTCCAGGACTGCGGGCCCGCGCTGTGCGCGAACACGGCGCCGTCCTCGCGGGCGCGCAGCCGGTAGCTGCCCGCCGCCAGCTCGACGCCCCAGCCGTAGGGCAGGTCGTCGCCGCCGCAGATCTCGGCCAGCACAATCGCCCCGTCCCGGACCGTGGGCCCCACGACCGTGCGGCCGCGGGCGGCGAGCACCGCGATCAGCCGGTCCAAGCCGCCCTTGTCGATCACCGCGGCGTCGTCCGCCATCCTCAGCCTCCCGTGCCCGCGCTGCTGTTCCAGGCCAGTATCGGCAGCGATCCGCCCCCGATCCGGGAGGACGGGACCGGCTCTGCTCCAGGTGGCCGCGCCATTGACCCGTGCGGAGCCTGTGACGCCCACCGACGACTGACCGGCAGGGCGGCCGGGGAGAGCGAAGCACATGAACCTCGCGACGCGGATCGTCGTCATCGGTGTCGGCAACGAGTACCGCCGCGACGACGGAGTGGGCCGGGCCGTCGTGGCCGGCCTGGCGGCGCGCACCGGGGACCGGGCGCTGCCGAGCGGCACCGCGCTGCGGGTGTGCGACGGGGAGCCTGCCCGCCTCATCACCTTGTGGGAGGGCGCCGACCTGGCCGTCGTGGTGGACGCCGCGCACGCGCACCCCGGACACCCCGGTCGCGTGCACCGCCTCGAAGTCGACGCCGCGGGCCTGCCCGGCTCCGGCGGCCCGACGAGCTCGCACGGTCTCGGCCTCGGGGAAGCCGTCGAGCTCGCCCGCGCGCTGGACCGGCTCCCGACCCGACTTGTCGTCTACGCCGTCGAAGGCGCCGACACCGCCTTCGGCCAGGGCCTGTCGACACCGGTCTCGGCCGCCGTGGAACCGCTCGCGGAACGAATCACGCGGGAGCTCACGTCCCATCGCAGGAGTCTCCACGATCGAACCGCACCCGCCTGAGCACGCGGGACCTGAGCCGACGTACCGGCTCAGGTCCCGGCGTGTTCGCGGCGGAGTCCGCCGGGCCGAGCTCGGTACGGCCACCCAGGAGGTGCCTTTCCACTCCTCGCCCGGTAGTCGAGGGCCGCGGGCCCCCCGCTACGACCTTGTCCGGTCCTCGGGCACCCGGGCCTGCGGCCTCACGGGCCCGGTGGCCACCAGGTACCGCCAGGCGATCAACGCCTCGAACACGGCACCGCGGCCGTTCCCGGACGGTCGGTTGCGTTGTCCGGAACAGCCCTGGTGGCAGGGCCGTTGGTCCCTCAGGCGCGGTCGCCGCCCTGGGCCAGATCGCGGCGGCCGAACCCCCGGATCCCGATCGCGGCGAAGCCCAGGCCGACCCCGGCCAGCAGCGCGCAGTGGGTCCACTGGACGCCGTTCACCAGCGGCTCGCCTCCCAGGTACCAGTAGAACGGGGAGCAGTACTGGGTCCAGTGCAGGCCGTTGATCTGCGGCAGGAAGGAGTCGCACAGGTAGGCGGCGACGGTCAGGTAGGCCCCGCCGACGATCGCGTACGCGCGGCGCCCCGTCCAGGCGCCGATGCCGAAGGCGATCGAGGCGAAGCAGCAGCCGAACAGCACGAGTTGGAGGGTCATGGCGGCCAGGTTCGCCATGCTCAGCGCGGTGAACCCGGCCGGCACCCGGATGGCCAGCTCGACGAGCAGGAGTACCGCTCCGGCCAGCAGGACCGCGGCCAGCACCGCGAGCCAGCGGGACACGGCGAGCCGCAGCCGGCCGACCGGGTGGGCCAGTACCAGGTCGAGCGTGCCGGCCTCCTCGTCGCCGGCGATCGCCCGGGCGCCGGCCGAGACGGCGAAGACGGCGAGCAGGATCGGGACGAGCAGGCCGAAGACCGTCGAGCCGAAGTAGCCCGCCGCGGTGCCGTAGTCCTGCAGGTGGAACGCGTCGCGCAGCGTTTTCGGGAACGAGTCGATCGCGGTGGCCAGGCCCGAGTTCCCGCCCATGACCGGCCACATCGAGGAGTACATGGCCGCGATCGCGGTGATCGACAGCGCCCAGCCCAGGAAGCCGCGCCGGTTGTCCCTCAGGTGCTTGCGCAGGACGGTGATGCTCATGACGCCAGGCCCTTCGATCCGTTCCCGTGGGACTCCTGCTCGTAGAAGGTGAAGAAGATCTCCTCCAGCTCCGGCTCCTCAGCCAGCAGGCTGGTCACCTCGAACCGGGCGGCGGCCTTCACCAGGGCGTCGGGGCTGCCGGCGAGGATCGCCCGCAGCACGCTGCCGCCGTCGGCGGTCCCGGTCACGGTGACGTTCCGCAGTCCGGGCAGCCGGTCGAAGACCTCGGTGCCGAGTTCGGCGGCGAAGGCGATCTCGACCCTGCGGTGGGCCGACTGGCGCAGCTCCTCGACGTCCGCGACGGTGACCAGTTCGCCTTCGCGGATGATGCCGACCCGCCGGCAGGTCTGCTGCACCTCGCTCAGCACGTGCGAGGACATGAAGACGGTCTGGCCGTTGCCGCCCGCCTCCTGCACCATCTCGACGAACCGCTGCTGCAGGAACGGATCCAGACCGCTGGTCGGCTCGTCCAGGATGAGCAGCTCCGGGGTGTGCATGAACGCCTGGACGACGCCGACCTTCTGCCGGTTGCCCTTCGACAGGGTGCTGATCCGGCGGCTCAGGTCCAGGTCCAGGCGCTCGGCGAGTTCGGTGATCCTCGCGGCCGGGACGCCGCCGCGCAGGTCGCCGAGGTAGGTCAGGGCCTCGTGCCCGGTCTGACGGCCGTCGATCCGGAAGTCACCGGCCAGGTAACCGATCCGGCCCCGCGTCCTGGTGTTGTCGCGCGGATCGGCGCCCAGCACGCGCAGCGACCCGGAGGTGGGCCGGATGAGGTCCAGCAGGAGGCGGATCATGGTGGTCTTCCCGGCGCCGTTGGGGCCGAGGAAGCCGAACGCCTGGCCGCGTTCGACGGTGAGGTCGAGGCCGGCCAGGGCGGTCCTGCCGGTACGCGCGTTGCCGTACCGCTTGACCAGCCCGGTGGCTTCGATCGCGGGGTCAGTCATCGCCTCGTCCCTCTTTCCTCGGTGCTGTCGCGAACCCTTGTCCCGCCTGGAACTTCGGACGATGCCGGGCACCCGGCGGCCGGGTACGCAGTCAACCAGCACGAGCGCGCGGGCGGGAGGCCCACAAGGCCCTCTCCCCCGCCCCGCAGGTCCCGACGCTCCGCCCGAGGAAGCCGCGGACGTGCGGTGCGGCGGCTCGGTGCGGGCCGTTCATCGCCTGGTGCGGAAGGCCGAGCGGACCGGGACGTTGCCGGACGGCGCCCGGGGCCTTACCCCAGTTCGACGGGCCCGCACGGGTATCCGGATGCACGCGGGTGGGAGTGGTCTATGGTCGGAAGCGGAGGGGTGTCCGGCGTCGCAAGGCCTGCTTCCCGTCGACGGCCGCGTCGGCTCCCGGCCTCTGCAGGAGATGAGCCTGATGACGACAGCATCCGAGACCCCGGTTCTCGACACTCTCGCGGCCATGACCCTCGACTCGGTGGAACGGTGCGGGCTTCCGGCGGACAACCTGGTCCTCACACGGATCGCGGCCCTGGTCGCCATGGACGCGCCGGAGATCTCGTACGTCGCCCACATCGGCGCCGGCGTGGAGTCCGGCGTGACCGCCGGTCAGGTGCAGGACGTTCTGGTGGCCATCGCGCCGATCGTGGGTACGGCCCGCGTGATGGCGGCAGCGACCCGCCTGGCCGACGCCCTCGGTTTCGCCATCGCCGTGGCCGAGGCCGAGGCGGGCACCGGAGTCGGCGCGTAGGCGGAGCGGGCCGACCGGCGCGCGGCCGCCGTCAGGTCGGCCGCGGCGCCGCGGTCCGCACAGGTGCGGGCGCCGCCCGCGTGCTTCCCACCGTGTCAACGGAGAGCCGTCCGGCTGGAATCGAGACCGCTGATGTCCTCATCCACTCAGGTCCGCGACAGGAACACCGCCGGGTTGGCCAGTGGCGTGGTCGCTGCCGCCGCCGTGCTGCTGCTGATCGCCGGCTTGCTGAACATCTTCCGCGGGATCATGGCGATCGCCGGGGACGACATCTTCGTACGGACCCCGAACTACGCCTTCAGGTTCGACCTGACGAGTTGGGGCTGGATCCATCTGGTCCTCGGCGTCCTGGCCATCGCCATGGGCGCCGCCCTGTTCCGCCTGGCGACCTGGGCCCGCGTGCTGGGCGTCGTCGTGGCGGGCCTGCTCATCGTCGCCAACTTCCTCTCCATTCCCTCCTACCCGTTCTGGTCCATCACCGTGATGGCCGTCTGCGGTTTCGTCATCTGGGGGCTCTGTGTGGTCCGCGACGACCGGACGCCGAGTGGCTGAGCGGCCTTCCTCGGAGGGCCGTTCATGCTGCTGCCGGTTCGATTCCCGTGGACAGCCGCACCATGGTGGCGAGTTGACGGTCCGGATGACGTGCCGGCCGGTTGGTGCTGCCGTTGTTCGGGTCGTGGCTGTCAGCCGGCTGCCAGGATCTCCACACCGCGCGCTCTGAGTTGCTCGACGACCGCGTCGTGGGGGTCGGCGTCGGTGATCAGTCCGCTGACTTTCTCCCAGGGCAGCACGCGGAACCGCGAAGCCGTGCCGATCTTCTCGCGGGAGGCGAGGATGTAGGTGTCCGCCGCCCGCGCGGCGAGGGCGCGCTTCATCGCGGCCTCCTCGACGTCCGCGGTGGTCAGTCCCGCTTCGGGGTGCACGCCGGTGACGCCGAGCAGGCACAGGTCGGCGGAGATGTTCTGCGCGGCCTCGACCGCGGCGGCACCGCAGGCGACCGCCGAGTGCTTGAAGACGCGGCCGCCGAGCAGGAAGAGCTCCGCCTGCGGATGGTCGAGCAGGGCCGCGGCGATCGTCGGGCTGTGGGTGATCACGGTGCAGGCCAGGTCCTGCGGGAGCGCGCGGGCGACGGCGAGGGCGGTGGTGCCGCCGTCGAGGATCACTGTGCCGCCCGGCCGCACCAGAGCGGCGGCCACCGCGGCGACCTTCCGCTTGCCGTCCGGGGCCACGCTCTGCCGCGCGGCGTAGTCCACCACCGCCGGCGACACCGGAAGCGCGCCGCCGTAGACCCGCTGGCACAGTCCCTCGGCGGCGAGGTCGCGTAGGTCGCGCCGCACGCTGTCCTCGGAGATGCCCAGTTCGGCGGCGACGTCCTTGGCGACGATCTTGCCCTGGCGGGCGAGCAGGCCGATCAGGTGGTCGCGTCGTTCAGCAGCCAGCATCCGTATTCTCTCCTGTTCTTGCACGTTTCTGCATGTATGGTAGCGCCCATGACCGACAAGCCCATGCTCATCCTGATCGCCGGCCCTTACCGCTCCGGCACCGACGGCGACCCGCAGGCCATGGCCGCCAACCTCGCCCGCCTCGAAGCCGCCGCCTGGCCGGTCTTCGCCACCGGCCACCTCCCCGTGATCGGGGAGTGGATCGCCCTGCCCGTTCTGCGCTCGGCCGGCGCGGGCCCCACCGACCCCCTCGCCGATCAGGTCCTCTACCCGACCGCCGACCGCCTGCTCGCACGCTGCGACGCCGTGTTGCGCCTGCCGGGCGACTCCACCGGGGCCGACCAGGACGTGGCAACCGCCCGCCGCCGCGGCCTGCCCGTCTACCACGACGTGGCCGAGATCCCCCGCCGCACCCCGCGGGAGACCGTGTGACGACCCGCCCCGGCATCGACGCCCCCGACCACCGCGGCCGCACCGGCCTCGACCAGGCCGGCCGCGACCTGGACCGCAACCCCGACGTCCGGATCCGCGAGGTCGAGCTCACCTCCCACGGCTGGCACGTGCTGCGACGCACCACCTTCGACTACCGCCGCCGCGACGGACGCTGGGAGACCCAGCAGCGCGAGACGTACGACCGCGGCGACGGCGCCGTCGTCCTGCCCTACGACGCCGGACGCGGCTGCGTCCTGCTCACCCGCCAGTTCCGCTACCCGGCCTACGTCAACGGCCACCCCGACGGCATGCTCGTCGAAGCAGCCGCCGGGCTGCTCGACGCGGACGACCCGCCCGCCGCCGTCAGACGCGAGTGCGCCGAGGAGCTCGGCGTCACCCTCGGCCCGCTCACCCACGTCCTCGACGCCTACATGAGCCCCGGCTCCGTCACCGAACGCGTGCACTTCTTCGCCGCCCCCTACACCCCGGCCGACCGGACCGGGACCGGGGGCGGACTCGAGGAGGACGGCGAGGACATCGAGGTCCTCGAACCGACCTTCGCCGAGGCCCTCGCCATGACCCGCGACGGACGCATCACCGACGGGAAGACCATCCTGCTCCTGCAATGGGCAGCCCTGGAGGGGCCCTTCGCCCCCGCGGCGGGCGGCTGCTGACAACAGCCCGTGGACTCCGAACGGATCGTCAGCAAGGCGCGGACCAAGGCTGATCGGACGCCCGGACCCGGCCTCGACCCCGCCCCGACCCCGCTATGACACCGCTCACACCGAATTCTGACTCTCCGTGAACATGGCTGGTCAGTAGCGGTGCGACGCCCCTCGGCCAGCTCCCATGGCCGAATTCGTCAGTAGACCGTCATTGCCGCCACCCTGCGCCGGATACAGGCTGTGACCGTGCATCAGCGACGTGTTGTGGTGGTGGTCTATCCAGGGGCGCAGGCACTGGACATAGCGGGGCCGATCGAGGTGTTCGACACCGTGAATCGCAGGCTCCCCGAGACGGGCGTCCGCTATCGGATCGAGTTCGTCTCCGCCGCTGCGCCGCTGGTGCGGACCTGTTCGGGCATGGTGGTCGCGGCAGAGCCGCTCGACACGGGAGAGGGCCCGATCGACACCCTCCTCGTCCCGGGCGGTTGGAGCCTCAAGGAGGCCTTGGCGGACCGGGAGCTGGTCGCGTGGATCCGCCAGGCGGCCACCCGGTCGCGTCGGGTCGCCTCGGTGTGCGGCGGGGCGTTCCTGCTCGCCGAGGCCGGCCTGCTCAAGGGGCGGCGCGCCACGACTCATTGGGCCTACTGCGAGGAGATGGCCCAGCGGTACCCGGACGTGACGGTGGACCGTGAGCCGATCTTCGTCTGGGACGGCCGGTTCGTCACCTCGGCCGGGGTGTCCACCGGGATAGACATGGCCTTGTCCCTGGTGGAGGCCGATCACGGTGCGGCCCTCGCGCTGGACGTGGCGCGGTTCCTGGTCCTCTTCTTCAAGCGGAACGGCGGGCAGTCGCAGTTCAGTGCCGTCCTGGAGGCCCAACTCGCCGATCGCGCACCGATTCGCGCTGCGCAGGAGTGGATCCTCGAGCACCTCGAGCAGCCGCTGCCCGTACCCGAGATCGCCGAGCGGGCCAATATGAGCGTGCGGAACTTCGCCCGGGTGTTCCGGCGCGAGGTGGGTACGCCCCCGGGCCAGTACATCGAACAGATGCGGATCGCCCGGGCCCGCAAGCTGCTGGAGACCACCGAGCTGCCGGTCGCCCAGATCGCACGCCGCTGCGGCTTCCCGGCCCCCGAGACGTTCTTCCGCTCCTTCGGCCGGGCCCTGGAACTGACCCCGAACGAATACCGGCACCGCTTCCAGACCATCTCGCCGTCCGGCCACATCGTCCGGTCCGGCCAATCCGACAGGAGCTCCGCATGACTGCCGAGGCCAGGCTCGTCGACTACCTGGCGAGGGAGCTGGCCAGGGCCGGCGTCCGGCACGTGTTCGGTGTCGGTGGCGCGAACATCGAGGACCTGTACGACGCCCTGCACGCCACCGGCGACGTGATCCGCACCGTCGTGGCCAAGCACGAGTTCTCCGCCGCCACCATGGCGGACGGGCAAGCCCGGGCCACCGGGCGGCTGGGCGTCGTCGCTGTGACCTCGGGGGGTGGAGCGGTGAACCTGGTGCCAGGGCTGGCGGAAGCGTATGCCTCGCGAGTGCCGGTGCTGGCGTTCGTGGGACAACCGCCCACCGGGTCGGAGGGGTTGGGGGCGTTCCAGGATTCCAGCGGCAAGGCGGGCTCCTTGGACGCGCGTGCGCTGTTCGCCCCCGTGACCCGGTTCTGCGCCCGGGTCGATGACGCGAACTCGATCCCCGAGCTGCTGGCCCGGGCTGTCGCGGCGGCCCAGCGCGACCCCAAGGGGCCGGCCGTGCTGCTGCTGCCCAAGGACGTGCAGCAGGCGCTGGTCGAGCTCCGGGAACCGGCACCGGCCGCGCCGCGGGCCCGTGCGGAACCCCGCATCCAGGACAGCACGGTGGCGGTGCTTCGCGGCGCGGAACGCGTCCTGGTGATCGCGGGCGAGGGCGTCGCCTCGGCCGACGCGCGGGCGGAGCTCGCCGAGGTGGCGCAGCGGCTCGGCGCCTGGGTGGCGGTCACCCCGGATGCCAAGGACGTGTTCGACAACCACGACGCCCGGTTCGCCGGAGTGGCCGGGGTGATGGGTCACCAGAACGTGGGGCAGTGCCTGCGGCGGGCCGATGTCTGCCTGCTCGTGGGCACCCGGCTGCCGGCCATGGCCCGCGGCGGCCTGGAGCAGGCCCTGGCCGGGACCCCGGTCATCTGCATCGATCCCGAGCCGCCGTTCGTGCCCGGGGTCTTCGTTCGCGGGGAACTGCGGGACACCTTGCGGGTGCTGGCCGCACGCCTCGACCCCGGTCCGTGCCCGTCGCCCGAACACGCCGGCCCCACTCCCCTGCCGACCCCGCGCACCCCGCGCACCCCGGCCACCTCCTACGCCTCGGCAGTGGCCTCGGTCGAGGCCGCGCTGCCACCGGACGCCCACGTCTTCGTGGACGCCGGAAACGCCGGGGCCAGCGCGATCCACCTGCTCCCCGCCCCTCGCCACGGCCGCTTCGTGGTGGCCGTCGGCATGGGCGGCATGGGCTACACCTTCGGTGCCGGTATCGGCGCGGCGCTGGCCACCGGGCAGCGCACCTACGTGATCGCCGGTGACGGCGCGTTCTTCATGCACGGCATGGAGGTCCACACCGCGGTCGAACACGCCGCACCCGTCACCTTCGTGATCTTCAACAACAACGCCCACGCCATGTGCGCCACGCGTGAGCAGCTGTTCCTCGGGGCGGCGCACCCCAGCAACCTGTTCCGCCCGGCCGACATCGCCGCGGGCGTGGCACACATGTTCCCCGGCCTGGACGTGACCCGGGCCGACGACAGCGCACAACTGCGCCAAGCGTTGCTGCGGACCAACGCGGGCAGCGGTCCCGCCTTCGTCACCCTGGATTTCGACCCCGCCGAGATACCACCGTTCCTGCCCTTCCTGAACACCGCCGGCCGAACGCCGGCCGAGAACGAGGAGACCGCTGATGAGCGCGGACCAGTCCGTGTTGGCTGACATTCCCGGCCTGACCAGGGTCGAGAACACCGGCCTGGAACAGCTGATGGCCCGCTGTGCGGAACTGACCCGGCCCGCCTACCCGCACGGTGAGGTCTACGGGACGTACTGCACGATCCAGGAGTACGTCGACTGTCCGCCCGAGCAGGTGTACGAGTACCTGAAGCAGGGTCACCACCTGGAGGAGTGGACGTTCAGCCTGCGGAACTTCGGACCCACCGGGACCCCCGGGCTCTGGGTCGGTGACGACCGTCTGGAGGAGCGGACCCGGATCTTCTGCAGGGTGGAGACCAACGCCGAGGCCATGACGGTGGACTTCCACTGCTCCTGGGACCAGGGTGACGAGCTCTGGATGGTCTACCTGATGCGCGTCGTGCCGGCCCAACTGGTGTTCGGCAAGCCCGGCTCCGTGATCACCTGGACCAACTGCCGACACCCGTACTACGACGCCAACCCCCATCCCGGACTGGCACCGCGGGCCGACCGACCGTGGGTGGGCGACTACTGGGACCTCTTCTACGCGGGCCACACGGTGGAGATGGGGAACCTCAAGGCGATCCTGGAACACCGCCACCGCAACGGCCTGCCGATCAGCTCCTCCCCCGCCACGGCGGTGGTGCGGTGACCACGGTCAGCCTCACCGACGTCGCCGGCTACCTGCCCGGCGAGCCGGTCCCCGCCGAGTTCTACACCGAGTACCCCGGCGCGGAGGACAAGCTCCGCGACAACCCCATGTTCAGGGTCCCCCCGATGCGGCACCACGTGGCCGCGGACGAGAGCAACGTGGACATGGTCGAGCGCGCGGTCGCACCCCTGATCGAGCGACACGGGGCGGACGAGATCCGCTCCGTGGACGTCCTGCTGATGCACAGCCAGCTTCCGGACACGCCGTTCGTGGGGGCCGGGACCGAGGTGGCACGCCGGCTGGGACTGAAGCCGCAGTGGCTGATCGACGTGGCCAACGCGGGTTGTGCGTCCTTCGTCCACATGCTCGAACTGGCCCGGCAGATCCTCACCACCACCGACGCCAGGACCGCGCTGATCTGCAACGCGCAGAGCGCCGCCGGCCAGCTGTTCACCCAGTCCAACGTACGCCGGCTCGCCCAGGCGGCGATCCCCGGAGACGGCTGCGGGGTGGGGTACGTGACCACCTCGGGAACCTCCCCGGTCCTGGACCTGGTCACCCGTCACATCAGCGACTACGGGGGCGACATGACGGCCGTTCTCGACGACGGCCGCAAGTACTGGGAGCCCGGCGAATCCCAGCTGCGGATCGGCTTCACCGAGGCCGCCATCGCGAAAGTCCTGGAGCGTGGCAACCGCCTGGTGCCGGAAGTGGTCACCGACCTGTGCCGACGCCTCGGGGTCAGCACCACCGAGATCGACCTGCTGGTGACCAACCAGCCCAACCGCACCTTCCTCCGCAACTGGCGGGAGGCACTCCAACTGTCGGAGCGCCGCCACCCCGACACCTTCGACAGCTGCGGAAACCTGTTCGGTGCGGCGATACCCATCACCCTCGACCGCGCCATCCGTTCGGGACGGCTCAAGGACGGCGACCTGGTGGTGCTGGGCGGCTTCGCGCACGCGGGCGACTACGCGGGCGCGGCCGCGATCCGCTGGAGCACCGGCCGCTCCGCCTCCTCGGCCGGCGGGACACCCCCACTGGCGTGAGCGGGAGCGTGAACGCTGTCGGCACGGGTCGCGCCGTGCCGACAGCGTGGTTCAACGCCGGTGCAGGACGAGGCGGGTGGCGAGGCCGCCGCCCACACCGGCCAGCACGGCCAGCGGCAGCCACCAGGCGGGCCAGGGCAGCAGTCCGAGCGAGGCGTCGAGCGACCAGCGGCCGGGTCCGGTGGCGGACAGCGCCGCACCGATCGTGACCAGTACCAGCGGGTACTCGAACCCGTCGTTCTGCACCCACAGCCCGTGCGGCCGCTTGACGGTCAGCGCCACCGTCATCACACCCATCGTGCCGGCGGCGGCCAGCGGCGTGAGCAGACCCGCCGCGAGCAGCAGTCCGGCCCCGATCTGGGTGCCTCCCGCGGTGAGCGCGGTGAACACGCCACCGCGGAAGCCGTCGCCGCGGAACTCCTCGGTACCGCCGGCCAGCCCCCGGCCGCCCAGGTGGAAGCTGACCTTCTGGACCCCGTGCCCCGCGACCAGCAGACCGGCGACCAGCCGGAGCAGCAGGAGACCTGTGTTCACTGGTGAACTCTCTTTCTGTGGTGACTGGTTGCCGGTCAGCCGGCCGCTTGCTCGTTGATCATGGTCTGCGCGTAGACCACGCCCAGGCCGTAGGCGCCGGCGTGCTCCTTGACCACGTCCAGCACCGGCAGGTAGGTCTCGGTGCGGGCCCAGTCACGCTGCAGCTCCAGCAGCACCTGGATCCAGGTCACCGGCACCGCGCCGGCCGCCGTCATCCGCTGCACGGCGTGCTCGTGGGCCAGCGGGCTCACGCCGCCGGAGGCGTCCGAGACCACGTACACCTCGTAGCCCTGGTCCAGGGCCGACAGGGCGGGCAGCACCAGGCACACCTCGGTCCACAGGCCGGCGAGGATGATCTTGCCGCGCCCGGTGGCCTTGACCGCCTCGACCAGCGCCGCGTCCTCCCAGGCGTTCATCGAGGTCCGGTCGACCACCTCGTGGTCGGGGAAGACCGCCTTCAACTGCGGCAGGATCGGACCGGAGAAGGACTCGGCGGCCACCGTGGAGAGCACCACCGGGACGTCGAAGACCCGGGCGGCCTTCGCCAGGCCGACGGTGGCGTTGATGATCGCCGTGCGGTCGCCGCTGCCCGTGCCGAAGAACATCTGCGGCTGGTGGTCGACGAACAGCATCATCGAGTTGTCCGGCGTCAGCAGATCGGAGCTGGGGGCGGCGTGCACGAAGTCGAAGTCGACCATGGCGGTTCTCTCTTCCGGCTGAGGGGATGTGCGGAGGGGGTGTGCTGAGGGGGTGTCACGGGGACGTCGGAACAGCCAGGACGCTATCCGGAGGCACCCGGACATCTCTTCTCCCGCCGTGCCCAGGACCGTTCCCACACTGCACGGGCTCCCGTCCGCCGCCGGTCCCGGCGCTGCCCGCCCGGTCGCTGCCCGCACAGGACAGCGCCGGTGCGTGCAGAGCAAAGTCGCGGCTCGACGTCGCCCTACGTTGACTCGTGCCAGAGCCCAACGGGCCGTGCGGCTCACGCTGTCCGGCCTGGACGACAAGGAACCGCTCGCCTTCATCGGCGACTGACCGACCGGCCTTCGAGAGCGTTCGAGAGCGAGAGACCCATGTCGAGCATGCCCGTTGCCGGGATCCGCGCCGGCCACCCCGACCAGCCCGCCGACCTGGTGGTACGCAACGCCAAGGTGTACACCGGCGACCCGGTGCGCCCGCGGGCGAGCGCGGTCGCGATCCGCGACGGCCTGATCACCGCCGTCGGGGACGACGCGGACGTCATACCGCGGATCGGCCCGCGGACCCGCGTCGTCGACGCGCTCGGGCGACGCGCCGTCCCGGGCCTCAACGACTCGCACCTGCACGTCATCCGGGGCGGCCTCAACTACGTGCTGGAGCTGCGCTGGGACGGCGTGCCGACGCTGCGCCAGGCGCTGGCCATGCTCCGGGCCCAGGCCGAGCGCACCCCGCCCGGCCAGTGGGTACGGGTGGTCGGCGGCTGGTCCGCCGACCAGTTCGCCGAGCGCCGGCTGCCCACGCTGAGCGAACTGAACGCCGCCGCGCCCGACACCCCCGTCTTCGTCCTGCACCTGTACCAGTCGGCGCTGATGAACCGCGCGGCACTGCGGGCCGCGGGCTTCGACCGCGACACCCCGGACCCGGCGGGCGGCCAGATCGTGCGCGGCCACGACGGACAGCCGACCGGCCTGCTGCTGGCCGCCCC
The DNA here is from genome assembly GCF_036242395.1 of Kitasatospora sp. NBC_01266. Classification (NCBI taxonomy): domain Bacteria; kingdom Bacillati; phylum Actinomycetota; class Actinomycetes; order Kitasatosporales; family Streptomycetaceae; genus Kitasatospora; species Kitasatospora sp. NBC_01266. The sequence goes on from NZ_CP108458.1 coordinate 194,207, forward strand.
CGGCGCCCTGCTGCTCTACTCCACCCTCGCCAAGGCGCCGACCCTGGACGAGGCGGAGAAGGCCGCCTCCACCCGGCACTTCCTGCGCGAGCTCAACCGGTTCGGGCTCACCTCGGCGATCGACGCGGCCGGCGGATTCCAGAGCTTCCCGGAGAACTACGGCACCGTCATGCAGCTCGCCCAGCAGGGCGAGTTGACGCTGCGGATCGCCTACCACCTCTTCCCGCAGACCGCCGGACAGGAGCTGGACGACCTGGCCCGCTGGGTGGCCACCGTCCGCCCGGGTGACGGGGACGAGTGGCTGCGCCTCAACGGTGCCGGGGAGAACCTCACCTGGGCGGCGGCCGACTTCGAGAACTTCACCGAACCGCGCCCCGAACTCGGCCCGTACGAGGCCGGGTTCGAGCAGGCCGTGCGGCTGCTGATGGAACACGGCTGGGGTTTTCGGCTGCACGCCAGCTACGACGAGACGATCCGCCGCGACCTGGCGGTCTTCGAGAAGCTCGCCGCCGAGGGCCTCTTCCCCGGCGGGAACCGGTGGCTCTTCGACCACGCCGAGACCGTCTCCCCCGCGAGCCTGGACCGGATCGCCGCGCTCGGCGGCGCCCTGTCGGTGCAGAACCGGATGTCCTTCCAGGGCGAGGCGTTCGTGCGCCGCTACGGCGCCGCGGCGGCCGCCCAGGCGCCGCCGGTGCGGGCGATGCTGGAGCGCGGGCTGACGGTCGGCGCGGGCACCGACGCCACCCGGGTCTCCTCCTACAACCCGTGGGTGGCGCTGCACTGGCTGGTCTCCGGACGGGCCGTCAGCGGACGCACGCTGTCGCCGTCCGCCAACCGGCTCAGCCGCGAGGAGGCGCTGGAGCTGTACACCCTGGGCGGCGCCCGGCTCACCGGCGAGCAGGAGGTCAAGGGCCGGCTGCGGGTGGGCTGCTACGCCGACCTCGCGGTGCTCAGCGCCGACTACCTGACGGTGGAGGAGGCCGACATCCCGCACATCGAGTCCGTCCTCACCGTGGTCGGCGGGCGCATCGTGCACAGCGCCCAGGAGCACGAGGGCATCGCCCCCGAGCTGCCCGCCGTGGTCCCGCTGTGGAGCCCGGTGGCGCGCTTCGGCGGCTACCAGGCCACCCCCGCGCCCAGCCTCACCGGCGTCCGGCAGGCCGAGCTGCTGATCACGGCCGCCGCGGACTCCGAGGAGCAGCGCGAGTGGCGGCAGGCTCGGGGCCGGCTCGTTCCCGGCCAGGGCGGGCCGGCCCTCGACGACCCCTGCTTCCTCTGATCCGCATCCGCCGTGCGCCACGGGGCTCCGCACTCCTGGTGGCGCACGGCGCCAGACCGCCTTGAGGGAACCCCCGATGACGACCCATCAGTCCGAGAGCGCCGTGGCCGCCGCGCAGATCCGCGACCGCCACCCGCTGGCCCTGGCGCTGTTCGCGCTGACCGCGGTGAGCGGCCTGATCGACGCGGTCAGCTACCTGGGGCTCGGCCACGTCTTCACCGCGAACATGACCGGGAACGTCGTCGTGGTCGCCTTCGCCCTCGTCGGCACGCCCGGCTTCTCGATCGCGGGCTCACTGACCTCGCTGGCGGCCTTCCTGCTGGGCTCGGTGCTGGCCGGCCGCCTGGCACTCAGGCATCGCGACCACCGCCGGGCGCACTGGCTGCGCGCCGCGCTGCTGGCCGAAACGGCACTCCAGGGCGTGGCCACCGCCATCGCGTTCACCGCGGGCGGCCAGCCGCGGCAGGAGGCGCTGATCGCGCTGCTGGCCGTGGCGATGGGCCTGCGCAACGGCACAGTCCGCAAGTTGGGCGTGCCGGACCTGACCACGACGGTGCTCACCCTCACCCTGACCGGCATCGCCGCGGACTCCTCGCTGGCCGGCGGCGCCAACCCCCGCCTGAGCCGGCGCCTCTACGCGGTCCTGGCGATGCTCGCGGGCGCCGCTCCCGGAGCCGCGCTCGTCAGCCACGGACACCTCGCCTGGGCCCTGCTGGCCGGCACGGTCCTGGTCGCCGCGATCGCGGTCGGCTACCGCGAACGCGAACGCGAACGCGAACGCGACTGAGGCGGTCGTCCGCTCTCACTCTCGCTGTCAACCCCCGATCCCGGAAGGACACTTCACATGCCCATGCGTCTGCCCATGCGTCTGCCCCTGCGCCTGCTGACGGCGGTCACCGCCGCCACCGCCCTGGCCTTCGCGACCGCTCCGTCAGCCCCTGCGGCGTCGAGCGCCGCCCGCCCCGGCACCGGCATCGCCGTCGGCCCCCAGTACGACTCGACCCACGTCTACGTGGCACCCGGCACGATGGACTCGTTCATCAGCAGTTGGGAGTCCACCTTCGGCGGCACCAACACCACGCAGGTCCTCGCCGACGTCACCCCGACCCCGAGCCAGACCAAGTCCGAGCTCGTCCTCTCCCCGGTCGGCACGCTGTCCGTCTTCGACTACCAGACGCCCATCCCTTACCCGTTCGGCGTCGAGCGCACCGGCTGGCTCGTCACGGACCTGGACCGCGGCGTGCGCAAGGCCGAGGCGGACGGGGCGAACACGGTCGTCACGCCGTTCGCCGACCCGATCGGCCGCGACGCGATCGTGCAGTTCCCCGGCGGCATCGACGCGCAGCTGTACTGGCACACCAAGGCGCCCTCGTACCCGGCACTCGCGTCCGTGCCGGAGAACCGCCTGTACCTGCCGAGCAGCGCGATCCGCTCCTTCCTGCACACGTACCTGGCCTTCACCGGTGGCACGGTGGTCTCCGACGACAAGCACGCACCGGGCGCCGAACTCGGCCTGCCCGGCACCACCTACCGACGGATCCGGATCAGCTCACCGTTCGGCGACACCTCCGTCGCGGTCACCGACGGGCACCTGCCCTACCCCTTCGGACGCGAGGCCACCGGCTACACCGTGACCGACCTCACCACGACCCTGACCAAGGCCCGGGCCGCCGGCGCGACCGTGCTGTGGGGGCCGTACACCTCGGCGCAGCGCGACAGCGCGATGGTGCAGTTCCCCGGCGGCTTCATCGCCGAGCTCCACGACGGCGGCCCGCGCCCGTGAGCCGGACCTGCGCGCGTGCTTGATCACCATCTTGTTGAATGCTAAATTAAATCCGTAGCCCGGGCCAGCAGCCCGCAGCCCGACAGCAGGAGGAACGATGGCCAGCAGCGTCATGGACAACCCCGACCGGTCGCGGTTCGAGATCACGGACGACGGCGAACTCGCCGGCTTCGCCGAGTACTTCCGGCACGAGAACGAGATCGCCTTCATCCACACCGAGATCGACCCCGCCTTCGCGGGCCGCGGCCTGGCCGGCACGCTGGCCCGCGCCGCCCTCGACTCCGCCCGGGAGCAGGGCGCGGACGTACTCCCCTACTGCCCCTTCATCCGCGGCTGGCTCGGCAAGCACCCGGACTACGTCGACCTGGTCCCCGAGGCTCAGCGCGCCCGGTTCGGCCTGTGACCGCCGCCCCGACCACGGCCACCGCCCCGGAGTTCGTCCGGGCGGCGGCCGTGGTCGCCACCAGCACCGGCGAGGACTACCGCGTCGACATCCGCTCCGGGCGCCACCGCCTGGCCGCCGACGAGCCGCAGTCCAACGGGGGTGCCGACACCGCCACCACGCCGGTCGGCCTGCTGCTGTCGGCGCTCGGCTCCTGCACCGCCATCACCCTGCGGATGTACGCGCAGCGCAAGCAGTGGCCACTGGAGAGCCTCCGAGTCCACCTCGGCTACGAGAAGGGCCCCGACCGGACGGCCCGGATCACCCGGCGCATCGACCTGGTCGGCGAGCTGGACGAGGCGCAGCGCGCCCGGCTGCTGGACATCGCCGAGCGCACTCCGGTCACCCGGGCGGTGTCCGGCGGCACACCGATCGTGGAGGAGCCCGCACGCCATGAGTGACCCCGACCAGACAGCCCCCACCCTGCGCGGCGGGCGCGAGGAGGTCCCGGCCGGCCCCGTCCGGGAGCTGCTGGCGCCGCGTGAGACCGCACTGGGCGGCAGCACCGTGGTGCGCCGGCTACTGCCCAACCTCGGGCGGCGGATGGTCGGCGCCTGGTGCTTCGTCGACCACTACGGCCCCGACGACATCGCTGACGAACCCGGCATGCAGGTCCCACCCCACCCGCACATCGGCCTGCAGACCGTCAGCTGGCTGCACCAGGGCGAAGTCCTGCACCGCGACAGCCTCGGCAGCCTGCAGACCGTCCGGCCACGCGAGTTGGGCCTGATGACCTCAGGCCGCGGCATCTCCCACTCCGAGGAGTCCCCGCGCCCGCACGCGCGCCTGCTGCACGGCGCCCAGCTCTGGGTCGCCCTGCCCGAGGCCCACCGCCACACCGCCCCCGCCTTCGAACACCACGCCCGGCTCCCCGAGATCAACGCCGCCGGCCTGCACGGCACCGTGATCCTGGGCTCGGTGGATGGCGCCGTCTCACCGGGCACGACGTACACCCCGCTGGTCGGCGTCGACCTCACCCTGCGCGAAGGCAGCTCCACCCGGCTCCCCCTGGAGCCCGACTTCGAGTACGCCGTGCTGACCATGTCCGGCCTGACCGAGGTCGACGGCGTCCGCCTGGAACCCGGCTCGATGCTCTACCTGGGCAGCGGACGGCGTGAGTTGCCGCTGCGCGCACTGGCCGACGGCTCGCTGCTGCTGCTCGGCGGCGAGCCCTTCGAGGAGAAGCTCGTCATGTGGTGGAACTTCATCGGCCGATCCAGTGAGGAGATCGCACAGGTACGATCTGACTGGATGGAAGGGTCGAGGTTCGGAGAAGTGCACGGCTACGACGGTGGCCGCCTGGCCGCACCGCCGCTGCCGTCGATGCCCCTCAAGCCGCAGGGAAGGGCACGCTGAGCTGGCGTTTTGTTCGGTGGGGCGGATGCGTTCGCCCACTGTCCGGGTGCCGGCAGGCTCGACCGCGACTGGCGGTGGAGGCCTCGCTCAGCTGGGTTCGATGACGCCCGCAGAGGCCCGTGAGCGCCGGAAGCGAGTCTCGTGTTCAGCTGCCTTTAACAGTGTCCAGTAGTACTGATGCTGACCTTTTGCTGACCTCTGAATGAAGTGAGGTCTATACCATTTGGTCTAGACCTCACCTGCAACAAGGCTGATGCTCGCAACCGCTGACGTGTAGTCAGATCGTCATCGCTTTCACCCTCTGGCACTCGATCGCCGACCTGGTCGACGCGCCCCAGACTCACGCCGCCCTCAAGGAGACCTACGGGCAACCGGGTTCGAGGATCCTGCGCCGCGACTACCGGCCGCTGGCCAAGCTGTGGGCCGGCATGGACGAGTCCAGCCCGCTGGACCTCGGCTGGGCGGTGGAGAGCCTCACGGGGGCCGTCACCGAACGGCCTTGACCCCCTCCGGCGGCAGGATCCGGAGCTCCGTCCCCGTGACCAGTGCAGACCCGGGTCCTCGGGAACTCGCAGAACGCGCTGCCGCACTGTACGTCCCGGTCCGCACCGGTCGAGCCGGCCACACGCTCCGGCTCTTCCGGCGGCGCGACGGCCGCCGCTGCGCCATCGCCTTCAGCTGCCCCGAACAACTGACCGCGCTGCTCGGGCCGGCCCACCAGTTCGTGCGGCTCTCCGAGCCGGCGCTTCGGGCCCTGACGGAGCCGCTCCGCGCCGCCCTCGTCCTGGACCCGCGACTGATCTCCCAGCCGATCACCGCCCCACCCCCCGCCCACCCGGCCCCCGTTCCCTCTCAGCGGTGAATCCGGTCCGAGGCGGCCGGACTCCATTGGCCGGCGGAGGTGGTCCCGAGGCAGCCGGGGGCGTCGTAGGCGTGGTGGAAGCCGGGCGGAGCAGCTCGGCGATCGGGAGGTCGGCGGCTCGGAAGTACGGCACGGTGACCCTCGGCGGGAAGCAACCTGGGTAGCGAAGCCGGACTCCTCGACCTGCCTCCCGGCCGCGTTGCGGTACCGGATCTTGTACTCGTGCGGGCACTTGGACCACCTCGCCCGAGGGTGCTCGCACTCCTTGAAGAAGGTGCCCATACCCCGGGCCAGGGTCCTGGTTGCCATGGTCGTTCGACTCCCCGCTTACCGATGCTGACGGTTTGGCGACGGGGATGGTCCACCAGGTCCCTGACCTGCGCGAAAACGGCAAGGCCGTGATATGTGGCGGAACTTCATCGGCCGCACCGGCGAGGAGATCAACCAAGCCCGCGAGGACTGGCTGACCGGCACCCGCTTCGGCACCGTGCACGGCTACGACGGCGACCGGCTGGCCGCCCCCGCGCTTCCCCAACTGCCCCTGAAACCACGGGGACGAGTGCGCTGAGCTGGGGATTGCTCGCCGGCGTCTCCGGATGCCGGTTCCACTGGTCGGCCAAGAGCCTCTTGTCCGGTCGTCTGCAACCGGGTTCGGTCAGACCGAAGCGCCGCACGGTCAGCCCTGAGTACAGCGGCTCTTCACAGACGAGGGTGTAGCGGTCGGGAACCGTGAACCGGTACCCGTGCTGACCGGTCAGCGACCCAAACGGGCCGCGAGACCGTCGAGCACGCAGTCCAGGCCGAACGTGAACTCGACGTCAGGGTCGAGTTCCTCGCCTTCGAGGACGCGGCGGGCGAGCATCGGGTGCTCGCCCGCCGCGAGGACCTCGCTGATATAGGGGCCGACGCTGCGCTGCCACTGCTCCTCGGTCAGGCCGGTGCGCTGCTCGGCGCGCCGAGCGGCCTGCTGTGTGGCCACCGAGCCGAGCACGTACGCGCGCACGGCGCCGAGCGCCCGCGAGGCCAGGGTGATGTCGGGCGTGAGCGCGACGGCGGCGCGCAGCGCGGATTCGGACCGCCGCAACGAGTTGGGGCCGAGTGCGGGCCGGCCCGCCAGCTCTCCCGCCAACCATGGGTGCCGCAGCAGGGTCGTGCGCAGCGAGTGCGCGACCGCGGCCAGGTCGGCGCGCCAGTCCCGCGTGGGCTCGGGGAGCGGGTCCTCGCCCTGGGCCGCGTCGACCATCAGGTCCACCAGTTCGTCGCGGTTGGTGATGTAGCGGTAGAGGGTGGCCGTCCCGGAACCGAGGTCGCCCGCGACCCGGCGCATCGACACCGCGGCCAAGCCCTCCGCGTCGGCGACGGCCAGCGCGGCGGCCACGTACTGGTCCACCCCCGGCGCGCGTCGGCGCGGTTCGGGGCGGGGCCTGGCCCACACCGTCGAAGGAGCGGGTTCGGTCATCGGGTGGTTCCTTTCCTCATTGCCCGGCATTCTATCTTCTGGCTACGATGTAGCCATGACGGAAACGGTGTATCCAGAAGTGCCGCTGCTCGTGGTCGGTGGCGGCAGTGTCGGGCTGCTCACCGCGGCGCTGCTCGCCCACCACGGCGTCCCCGCAGTGCTCGTCGAACGCCGCTCGGGGCCGTCGGTCCACCCGCGCGCCACCGGTATCGGGCCCCGGACGGTCGAGATCCTGCGTGAACTCGGGCTGGACACCGCCGTCGACGCTGTCGCGGTCGACCTGCGGGGCGCCACGGCGAAGGCGGTGGCGCGGACCGTCGTCGAGATGGGCGCGGGCGATGTCATGACCGTGCCCATGCCGATCCCGTCCGCCACCGAGCCGGACACGACGCCGTTCAGGCTGCGCGGCGTCTGCGCACAGGACCGCCTCGACGCCGCGGTGGCGGCCGACCTGGCGCGCCGCGGGGCGGATCTGCGCTGGTCGACCCGCCTGGTCGGCATCGCGCAGGACGCCGACGGAGTCGACGTCGAACTGGAGGGGCCCGACGGCCGCTACTCACTGCGCTGCGCGCACGTGGTGGCCGCGGACGGCACGCACAGCGCCGTGCGGACCGCGCTCGGCGTGGGCACCTCCGGGGCGGGCGACCTGGGCAAGTCGAAGATCAACATCCTGTTCCGTGCCGACCTCCGACCCCATCTGCGGGGGATGTCCTTCGGCACCTGCACGATCACCACGCCGGAGGCACCCGGCCTGCTGGTGACCGTGGACGGAGCGACCACCTGGGTCTTCCACGTCACCTGCGACGTGGACGGGGGCGAGCGGCCCGAGGACTTCACGGACGAACGCTGCGTCGCGGTCGTCCGCGCGGCGGTCGGCGATCCCGACCTCGACGTCGAGGTGCGCAGCGTGCTCCCGTGGCGGCCCCGGAGCGCTCTGGCCGACCGCTTCGCCGTCGGCCGCGTGTTCCTGGTCGGCGACGCCGCGCACACCGTGGCGCCCCTGGGTGCGTTCGGCCTCAACACCGGCGTCGCCGACGCCCACAACCTGGCGTGGAAACTGGCCGCCGTCCACCACGGCGAGGCGGGCGCCGGTCTGCTCGACACCTACGCGCGGGAGCGCGAGCCGGTCGCCGCGGCGACGCTGGACCAGGCGATGCGCAGGTTCGCCGACCCGGCGCTGCACTGGGGGCGTGGACCCGAGGCCGACGCCGCCAGGGCGGCGGCGGGGGTGTGGGCGGCGCCGGTCGTGCACCTCGGCCAGCGGTACGACTCGGCCGCCGTCGTCGATCCGCGGCCGGAACTCCCGTCCACGGTCGACCTGGTGGCGGCGCTGGACGGGTCGCCGGGTTCACGGGTGCCCCACGCGTGGGTCGACGGGGTCTCCACGCTCGACCTGGTCGCGTCCCGGTGGACCCTGCTGGTGGGCGCCGCGGGCGACCGGTGGCTCGCCGCCGCGGCGGGCGTCGGCCTGCCGGCCTACCGGGTCTCCGCGCCGTGGCTGTCCGACGACGGGGCCCTGCTCGTGCGACCGGACGCGATCGTCGCGATGCGGGTCACGGCGCCGGTCCCGGATCCGGCGCGGTTCCTCGCCGACGTCCTGGACCAGGTGCTGGCCAGCGTGCCGAGCCCACAGTCGGCGGCGGGGAGCATCAGCGGATCCGCACGGTGGTCCGAGTCATCGTGCGGATCCGCCCGCCTGATCGACCACGTCGCCCGACCCGAGTCGTGCGACTTCTCGGCGCGGGGGGAGTCAGTCGCGGGTGCCCAGGGTGTCGCGTGAGACCTGCCAGAGCAGGGCGGCCGCCGCTGGGTCGAGGGCGAATTCGGCGACGCCGGTACGAGCGCCGAGTTCGCCGCGGACGGCTTCGTTGCAGTCCTCGAAGTAGCGGCCGCTGACGCCCTCCAGCAGTGGCGAGGCCGCCAGCAGGACGGAGGTCGCCGCCCCCTGCTCCGTCGTCTTCCACTTCAGCTCCGCGCCGCCGGCGGCCTGGGTGCGCAGTCGGGCGAGTTCCTCGTCGGAGACGTAGCGCTGGAGGTTGGTGCGGATGCCGCCGGGCATCAGGGCGTTGACGGTGATGCCGTCCGCCGCCCAGCGCTTGGCGGCCTCGACCGCGAACAGGACGTTGGCGGTCTTGGACTGGCCGTAGGCGGACCAGGGCTCGTAAGGGCGCGAGCGGAAGTGGATGTCCTCGAAGACGACCGGGGAGCGGTGGTGGGCGCTGGAGCTGACGGCCACGACGCGCGCGCCACCGTCCCGCGCCAGCGCCGCGTGCAGACCGGTGGCCAGCGCGAAGTGCCCGAGGTGGTTGGTGGCGAACTGGAGTTCCCAGCCTTCCGGCGTGCGGAGCTCGGGCGAGGCCATCACGCCGGCGTTGTTGACCAGGATGTGCAGCGGCCCGTCCCACCCGGTGACGAACGCGGCGACGGATGCCTGATCGGCCAGGTCCAGTGCCGCGACGTGGATGTCCTTGTTGCCGGTGGTCGCGCCGATGTCCTCGGCGGCGCGGGCGCCTGCGGCGAGGTCCCGTACGGCCAGGGTGACCTGGGCGCCGGCCGAGGCGAGGGCGCGTGCGGTCTCGACGCCGATGCCGGAGGCTCCGCCGGTGACGACGACGCGGCGGCCGGTCAGGTCGATGCCGGAGATGACCTCGGCGGCCGTGGACTCGGCGCCGAAGGGGGTGGTGAGGCGCGGGGTGGGGATGTTGGCGTTCATCGTCGTTCCCGTCTGGCTGGAGGTCTGGAGCTGGGGTGCGCGGGGCAGGCAGCCGGTAGAGTGAGAACCGGAGGACCCTCCGCATATCTCAGACTAAGCGGAGGAACCTCCGCTTGCAACCGACCGCGCCCCCGAATGGAGCAGCCGGCCGACCGCCCGCGGACCAGAAGGAGAACCGCCGTGACCACCGCCGACCCCCGGCCGCTGCGCGCCGACGCGCGCCGCAACCGCGACCGACTGATCGAGGTGGCCGCGCGGGCCTTCACCCAGGACGGGCCCGAGGTGACGCTGGAAGCGATCGCCAAGGAGGCAGGCGTGGGCATTGGCACCCTCTACCGCCATTTCGCCACCCGCGAGGAGCTCGTGGAGGCGGCGTATCGCAGCGAGCTCGCCAAACTCTGCGGCTCCGCCATGGAGCTCCTGGCAACCATGGAACCTGACGCCGCGTTGCGCGCTTGGATGGACGGTTTCGTCCACTACATGACGACCAAGCGCGGGATGTCCGACGCGCTGCGTGCCCTCATCGCCTCCGGCGGCGACCCGTTCTCGCACAGCCGCGCGATGCTGACCACCGCGATCACCGAACTCCTGCAAGCCGGCACCGCGACGGGTGTGCTGCGCGCCGACGTCGAACCGGCCGACGTACTGTTCAGCCTCAGCGGCCTGTCCCTGGCCGCGACGACCCCGGAGCACCGCGCCCGGATGGCACGCCTCCTCGACCTCCTGATGGACGGCCTCCGCTACCGCGCCGTATCCGACTGACCGACCCGTCGCGGCCGGACCCCGAAGAGCCGATCGCCCGCGTCGCCGCACGCTTCCCGGGAGCACCTCGGGGCCACCGAAGCCTTACTGGACCACCACGCGCATCGTGGATGTGGACACGCGCCATCTCCCCGCACGAACCGATCAGACGGAATGGGCGACGCGAGGCCGGGGGACTTCGGGCGTTAGGCCGCGTATGGATGCAGCCCTGGTTGCCGGTCAAGGACCCGCTACGGGCGTTGCGGGTCAGATCGCCCGCATCCTGCGCGAGAAGCTCCCCCACCGAAGCCGCCAAGGTGCCCACCCGCACCATGCCCGACACCGTCGTCAAGCTGCTCGCGCGGCGCAACCCGCAGATGGCGATGCTGCGCGCCGAACTCGGCCGCACCAGGCTCGTCGACAGCGGCAAGGCACGCACCCAGCTCGGCTGGCAGCCCCGCCCCACCGAACAGACGATCACCGACACCGCCGCCACGCTCATCGCCGCAGCACGAAAGGACCGGGCAGCATGATGCTCCCACCAGTGCGGCGCACTTCCGTTCCCGCCTACTCACTGGCCGAGCGGGGCAGGCGCTGGAACCTGGCTCGCAGCTTCATGGAAGCAGAGGGCCTCGACGGATTGGTCGTGTTCGGCGAAGGAGACGCAGGACACCCGCACCCCTCGCCTTCGACAGCTGGTTCACCAATGATCGACCGGGCGTCCTTCTCCTCTTCCCCCGCGAACAGACACCGATGGCGCTCGTGCCGATCCCGACGCCGGTACCAGCACGAGGGTCTCCGCCGAGAGCCACGAACTGCTCACCCTGGCCCAGTTCGGATGGCCTGTCCGGGGTGGCAGGTATCCTCCCGCCACGGTGGCCAGCACCGCACCCGATCGTCGGGGCGGCACCCGGACAGGGCCGCCGTCCCGACCATCGTCGGGACGTTCAGTAGATCTTGATCCCGTCCACCTCGATCCCGTCCGGGTAGTGCGGCCAGGTGTAGACGGTCCACTTAGCGATCGGCGAGTCCGGCTGCCACCTGCCGTCGCCGTGCCACTGGACGACGTTGTTGCCGGTCGAGAGTTGGATCATCCACCCGAGGAAGTACTGGCCGCCGCCCCACTCGTCCGTCCCGGCGTTGGCCCAGCAGTAGTCATGGTTGTCGTTGTTGTCGGCGCCGGCGTCGTGCCCGTAGGCGTCCACGAAGTCCGAATTCGGGGAGCACGTGACGCGGCCGATCGCGGAAGCCGGCGACGTGGTGGCGAAGGTGAGTGAGGCCGCCGTCACGAGGGCCGTCAGGGCGGACAGGAACACTCGTGCAACTCTTCGGTTCATGGCAGTTCTCCTTGTTCTCGTCGTGCCGAGGGGGGTGGATGGTGAGGAGTTCGGTTCAGGGCGAGGGAGACAGGGCCAGCAGGTGTGCCACCTGGTCGATCTGCTCCCGGACCTGTCTCTGGTAGCCGGTCAGGGCTTCGGCGTTGGCGGACACGAGCTGCTGCTGGTATCCGGTGAGGACGGCGAAGTAGACGGCGGCGAGTCCCGCTGACCGCGTGCAGGACTCGTCGGCCGTGGCTTCCGCGATCTCCGTCGCGGTCGGACTCTCCGTCTTCCAGGGGCCGTTGGCCAGTCTCTCGGGAGCGTCGGTCGGATGCCCCGCTGTGCTCATGCAGGCCGACCAGCGATCCCGCGCGGCGCCGACCCGGCTGTCCTCGGCCGCCTGCCGGAACGACCGGTTGAACAGGTCGTGGGTGAGTCTCCAGCCCTTGGTCCCGGCGAGAGAGGGCAGTTGCTTGTCCGCCTTGTCGTAGCAGGTGTTGTAGTCCTGCAACGCCTGGCCGCTCGGGCCTTCGGTGGCCGGGAGCGGCACGGCGACGTGGAATCCGATGCGCTCGGCGGTCGTGGTGCCGATGTAGCCCCAGGCGCCGGCCGGGTGGATCGCTTCTTTTTCCTCGTGCGTCTTGGTGATGGTCCGAGTCGTGTTCCGGCTTGAATAGTCCGCGTGTCCCAGGCTTTTCATACAATGGGTGATCAGCACCTCGTTCGCCTGGTACAGCAGGACGTCATCCTGCTCGGAAGTTCCGTAGGCGGAAAGCGGCAGCTGCATCAGCCCGTCGTATCCGGTGGCGGGCACTGTAGGCGTGGCCGCGATGGTCGGCCGGGCCATGTCCGCGGCGCTACCGGTGAGATCAGAGGAGCAGCCGGAGGTCAGAAGGCCGGCAGCGATCACGGCGGCACCGGCCACGCCGGCCACAGGCCGGATCAGGAAATCTTCATGGCGTCGAGTCCGCCCCTCCGGGATGGTGGGGAAAGTAATAGGCATACGTCCCAACCTGACAGACCGTCGGCGAACGACGCGTACGACCGGGCAGGCGCCCATCGCCGACTGCGTGAGAACCTCCCTCCATACTGTGCGTCCACGGAGGGCATTGTGTCTATTCCCGCGCGTACTTGACGTGTCATCAGAACCCGAAAGAGGGACTCGACCGAAATCATGTCCGAATTACCGTGCGTCGACAGCAGCCTCGTTGAGGATGTTGATGCGTGCAAGTGGCCTGTGGACCTCCCACTCGGCGACCTGGCCGAGGACTCCGAGGCGGGTGAGCGCCACCTGAGCGTCGGCGACGCGAGTCTCCAGCGGGCGCACCGAGTTGATGGGTGCGTCCGCAGCCGAGACTGCCGGCTCCTGCGGGGGCCAGGGCAGGTGCGTCCGCAGGTATGCCGCCATGATCGCGAGACCGCCTCGTAGTCACGGACGGAATGGTCGGCGACCCGCCACAGTGCGTAGATGCCTCCGATCCGCCCGTCCGGCCTCTCGCTGCCCGGCTGTTCCACGGCCCAGCTGAAGCGGTCGGTGACTTGGCCCTCCCGGGTGGCGTTCAGCCCGTCCTGACTCACGTGCGGCTGCCGCCAGGTGGCATAGGCGCCGAACAGGACGACGGCACCACCGATCACTTGAAGCAGCGTGGTGCGCTCGTGTTCACGGCAGTCAACCGGTCTGCGGCGGCGAGCCGGGCACCAGCGAGGTCGTGGTCGACGACCAGTCCTGGAAGCACCAGGAGCGCAACCGACAGCACAGCCAGACCGGCCACCACGACCGAGACCACGACAACGGCCCGACCCAGCCGCTGACGGCCATGAACAGATCCCCCCATAGCCACCGGTTCCTGGGGCAGGACCGGACCCGTGAGCCCATGTGGTCAGAGCCTTAGCTGAGGTCTGCGACCGCCGCGCGGAGTTCGTCGAACGTCGCTCGCGTGAGGGCTGCCAGCTCGCCGGGGTTGTCGTGGCGGGCAGGGTCCGCCCACCGTGCGTATCCCAGCCTGAACGCGAGCACGCCCAGTTCGGCGGCCACCTGGGCCGTGGCTTCCGCAACGCCCCGCCGCTTCAGCGCGTCGACCATCGCCGCGGCCATGCCGGCGCTCTTCAGCGCCTCGCGACTGCGCAGTTCCTCGTTCGCCTCGATCGCCGCGTGCAGCAGCGGACCGAGCGAGCGGTTGAACGCCGTCATCTCCCCCGACGCGCGCTCCAGGCCGGCCGCGACGGCCGTCATCGGCGTCGCCTCGCCGGGAGCGGCGTCGATGCCTTCCGCCAGCAGTCGGCTCAGGGCCTGCTGCCCCGCGGTGAGGATCTCGCGCTTGTCCGCGAAGTGGCGAAAGAACGTGCTGCGCGTCAGTTCGGCGCGCTCGGCGATCTGCGCGACCGTCGTCTCGTCGTAGCCCTGCTCGGCGAACAGCCCGAGCGCCGCCACGACCAGACGCTGACGCGCATCCGGCTTCCATCTAGGCATGTGGCCATCCTAGACGACGGGACATGTGTCGCATCATGCGGTACGGTGATGGGACACCAGTCGCATCACTGCTTGGAGCTCGTCATGCGCGTCTTCATCACCGGCGGAACCGGCCTCATCGGCTCGGCCGTCGTCGCCGAACTGCTCTCCGCGGGACACTCGGTCACCGCCCTCGCCCGCTCCGACGCCTCCGCGGCGCACGCCAAGGCCGCCGGCGCCGAGGTGCTCAGCGGCGCACTCGCCGACCTCGCCGTGCTGCGAGCCGGCGCGCAGCGGGCCGACGGCGTCATCCACCTCGCCTTCAGCAACGACTTCAGCTCGCCCGAGGCCCTGGCCCAGGGCGTCGCCGAGGAGGCCGCCGCGCTCGCCACGCTCGGCGACACCCTCGTCGGCACGGACCGCCCGCTCGTCACCGTGGCCGGCACGCCCTACCTGCCGGGGCGCGCATCCACCGAGGACGACGCCCTGCCGACCGAGGGGCCGGTCGCCGGCCGCAGCCGGTCGGTGACCCGCGCGCTCGGACTCGCCTCGCAGGGCGTGCGCAGCTCGGCGGTACGGCTCCCGCGCACGGTCCACAACGAGGGCCGGGGCGGGTTCGCCGGGCTGCTCACCGACATCGCCCGCCGTACCGGCGTCGCCGGCTACCCCTCGGACGGCGCGCAGCGCTGGCCGGCCGTCCACGCGCGGGACGCCGCCGTGCTGTTCCGGCTCGCCCTGGAGCAGGCTCCGGCCGGAAGCTCCTGGCACGCCGTCGCCGACGAGGGCGACGCGGTCCACGACATCGCCGCGGTCATCGGCCGACGGCTCGGCCTGCCCGTCGAGTCGGTACCGCAGGAGAACTTCGGTCCCCTCGGCCCGATCTTCGCGGCCGACCAGCCCGCGTCCAGCGCCCGCACCCGCGCCGCCCTCGGCTGGCAGCCGACCCACCCGAGCCTGCTCGCCGACCTGGAGAACATCGAACCCTGAGACGCGCCCGGACGGCCCTGACGAGAGGAACGAGTTCCCATGACCTACGGAACCTACGGACCGCACAACCCCGAGGCGACCTACGTCGCTCACGACTACCCCGAGCACGCCTTCGACACCGGCGAGGTCAGCCTCAACTACGCCACGACCGGATCGCCCGACAACCCCGCCCTGCTGCTCATCCCCGCGCAGGGCGAGTCCTGGTGGGGCTACGAGGCGGCGATGAAGCTGCTCGAGGACGACTTCGAGGTCTTCGCCGTCGACCTGCGCGGCCAGGGCCGTTCCACCCGCACCCCCGGCCGCTACACCCTCGACAACATGGGCAACGACCTGGTCCGGTTCGTCTCCGGACGCATCGCACGCCCGGTCATCGCCTGCGGCCTGTCCTCCGGCGGCGTCATCGCCGCATGGCTCTCCGCCTACGCGCCGCCCGGCGTGCTGCGCGGCGCGTACTACGAGGACGCACCGCTGTTCTCCTCGGAGATCCAGCCCGCCTACGGCCAGGGCATGAACCAGGTCATCGGCCCCTGGTTCGAGCTGATGCACAAGTACCTCGGCGATCAGTGGTCGGTCGGCGACTGGCCGGGCCTGAAACGAGCCATGGCCACCGACCTGCCGCCGGCACTCGCACGAGGCCTGGCGGCGATGGGCGACTTCCTGGGCGGGGACGAACCACCCCAGACGTTCAAGGAGTACGACCCCGAGTGGGCCCGCGCCTTCGCCAGCGGCTCGGCCAGCGCCTCGGTCGACCACGCCCGGATGCTCGCGGCCGTGAAGGTCCCGGTGCTCTTCACCCACCACTTCCACCACGTCGACGAGGAGTCAGGCCGACTCCAAGGCGCCATCTCGGACCTGCAGCTGCGGCACGCACGCGAGCTGATCACCGGCGCCGGCCAGCGGTTCGACTACCGGACGTTCCCGAAGGCCGGCCACGTCATGCACGGCAGCGATCCACAGCTCTACAGCCGGACTCTGCGTGAGTGGAGCCGCACACTCGACACCTGACATCAACACGGCAGAACAGCGCGTCAGCGGTCCCCCGCCACCGACGGCAGCGTGGCGCGGGTACGGGTGGCGGCCCGGTCAGCCGGTCGTGGCGCGTACGGCTTCGCCGATCGGCTCGGCCACCTTCTCGGGATGGACCGGCATCACCTGGTGCGAGGAGTGGACCTCGACCGGGGTCATGTGGTCGGCCGGGGCCGCCACGTTGGCAGGTGGGCTCCTCGGGTCGGTGCGAAGCGGACGATGTTCTCAGGCGGCGTGCAGCGCGTCGCGCAGGGTCTGGATCGCCAGGGTGATGGCGGCCTGCGCGGCGTAGGTCTCGCGCAAGGCGTTGAGCATCACGAAGTCGTGGATGACGCCCTGGTAGCGGACGGCGGTGACGGGGACGCCGGCCTGGCGGAGCTTGTTGGCGTAGGCCTCGCCCTCGTCGCGCAGCACGTCGGCCTCACCGGTGATCACCAGCGCGGCGGGCAGGCCGGTCAGCTGCTCGGTGGTGGCGCGCAGCGGGGAGGCGGTGATCTCGGCGCGCTGGGCGGGGTCGGTCGTGTACTGGTCCCAGAACCACTGCATGCCGTCGCGGCGCAGGAAGTAGCCTTCGGCGAACTGGTGGTAGGACGGGGTGTCGAAGGACGCGTCGGTCACCGGGTAGAAGAGCACCTGGTGACGGAGCGACACGTCGCCGCGCTCCTTGGCCATCAGCGTCAGCGCGGCGCTCATGTTCCCGCCGACCGAGTCACCCGCGACGGCGAGGCGCGCACTGTCCAGACCCTTGCCCGCGCCCTCCCGCACGATCCACCGCGCGACCGCGTAGTTCTGCTCGATGGCGACCGGGTAGCGGGCCTCGGGCGACAGGTCGTACTCGGGGAACACCACGGCCGCCCCCGTGCCGACCGCCAGCTCGCGGACCAGCCGGTCGTGGGTGTGGGCGTTGCCGAAGACCCAGCCGGCGCCGTGGAGGTAGAGGATCACCGGCACGGTCCCGGTGGCACCGGCGGGCCGCACGATCCGGGCCCGGACGCTGCCGGTAGGGCCGCCCGTCACGGTGATCCACTCCTCGTCGATCGCCGGCAGCTCGACCGGGCCCGACTGGACCTCGTCCACAGCCTTGCGGCCCTGCGCGGGCGCGAGTTCGAACAGGTACGGGGGCTCCGCCGTGGCCTGTGCGAACGCCGCGGCCGCCGTCTCCAGGACGGGCTGGACCGGCTCGAGGTCGTGCGTCATTTCCGTCTCCTCCATGGTGCGGGGTGGTCCGCCTCGCCGGGGCCGGCCGCGACGTTGCCCGGCCGGCCCCGGAACCCCGAGGCGCGATCGCCACCGTATGACCGCTCGACCGGGCCGCGTTGCCCGCCGGCGCCCGGCCTCTGATCCCTGCGCGCACTCGACGCGCGGGCAGCGGTCACCGCGCGGGCCCGCGGTCAGTCCACGGCCCGCACATCACCCAGCGCGTCGCGCAGTTGGGCCCGGGTGGTGATGCCGAGCTTGGGAAATATCTTGTGCAGGTGGAAGCCGACGGTGCGCGGGGAGAGCAGCAGCTTGGCGCCGATCTCCCGGTTGGTCAGACCGGCGGCGGCCGCGCGGGCGATCTCCAGTTGCTGCGGAGTCAGGTCGGCCGTGCGGCTGACGGATTCCGTGCGGGCGGTCGGCACACCGGCGGCCCGCAGCTCCGACGCGGCCCGCTCGGTCCAGGGACGGGCGTCGAGCCGCTCGAAGACACCGAGGGCGGCGCCCAGTTCGGCGCGTGCCTCGGTGACCCGGCGGTGGCGGCGCAGCCACTCCCCGAACTCCAGCCGCACCAGCGCCCGTTCGAAGGGCCACTGGTCCCCGGCCGGGTCGGCGAGGGCGGCCCGGAAGTGCTGCTCCGCCTCGTCCAGCTCCGTCAGCAGCGCGCGGGCCCGGTGCACCACCACGTCCAGGCGGGCGGAGCGGTGCTCGCCGAGCGTGCCGACGGCGGCCTCCAGGACAGCGCGGGCGTCCTGCGCCTGGCCGGCGCGCACGGCTGCCGCGGCGAGGTCGGCGAGGTAGTAGTACGACGCGTGGTAGTGCACGGGGGCGGGGTGGAAGTCACGGGAGAAGAGCCCTCGCAGGTGCTGGTACGCCGTGTTGTGGTCCGCCTCGGCGAGGGCCGCCAGGGCGAGCGCGTGGCAGGCGCGTACGTGCAGGCTCGGCGAACAGGACAGGTCTACCCCTGCGACGGCCGTCTCGATGAGCCGGCGCGCCCCGGCCGCGTCCCCGTGCAACGCCAGCAGCGTGCCCTGCAGGATCGGCGATCCCACCGCGGAGTTGTCCGCCCCGACCTCGACGGCCATCCGGTACGCCTCCTGCGCGGTGGAGCGGGCCGCGGACCACGCGCCGCTCTCGAAGAGCGCCAGCGCGAGCGCCTGCGCGACGACTGCGTTGCCGCCGGCGGTGGGCGTGCGGCGCAGGTGGTCCATCGCCTGGCCGAGGAGCCGCACGGCCAGCTCGGTCTCGTCGAGGACCCAGGCGGCGGCGCCGAGTTGGGCCAGGTGGGAGAGCGAGTCCTCGGGCGCTTCGGCCAGTGACCGGGACAGGGCCCGCAGCGCCCACGCACGGTCCGCGAACGGCTCGGTGCAGGCCCGCAGCCAGACCCGGTCCACCTCGTCGGGCTGTTCCGGCACCAGGTCCGCGATACGGCGCAGCTCCGCGCGGTAGAAGGGGGACCCGGAGTTGTACGCCGGGGTGGCCGCCGTGCCCAGGGCGTCCATGGCGAGTCCTGGTGCCTGCTCGGCCATGGACTGCGCGACGGGCACCAGGAATCCCAGCGACTCCTCGTGCCGGGTGGTCACCGCCAGGGACCAGCCGGCCCGCATGGACGCCTGGGCGAGCAGTTCCGGGTCGTCCGCGATGGCGCAGACCTTGACCGCCAGCTCGCCCACCCACTGGGGGCAGCCGCCGTACATCGCCATGGTGGCGGCTCGCAGCAGACGCCTCGCCCGCTCGTCCCGGTCGGGGGTCAGCGCCGCCGCGCGTTCGAGGGTGGCCGCCGCGGCCGCGTAGCCGCCCCGGCCGCGCGCCCGGTCCGCACTCTCGGCCAGCGTCCGGGCCACCTCCTCGTCCGGTCCGAGCGTGGCGGCGGCGAGGTGCCAGGCGCGGCGGTCCGGGTGGTCCGGCAGGGCGGCGGCGAGCGCCTGGTGGGCGGCCCGCCGCTCCTCGAAGGAGGCGGCCTGGTAGACGGCGGAGCGCACCAGCGGGTGGCGCAGCCGGACCTGACCGGCCGACAGCCGCGCCAGGCCCGCCTGTTCGGCGGGCAGCCACACCTGCGGGTCCCCCGCGTCGGGGGTGGCCCGCAGCACCTCGGAGAACTGCGCGGTGCCGGCCGCGGCCGCCAGCAGCAGCACCTGGCGGGTCCGCTGCGGAAGGCCGACGAGATCTGCCGCGAAGATGCGTTCCAGGCGGGCGGTGAGCGGAAGCGATTCGGCGGCGTCCGCCCCCTGCGCTCCCCCGGGCTCCAGGGCGACCGCTCGGGCCAGCTCGATCAGTGCCAGCGGATTGCCGCCCGCCTGCTCGAAGATCCGCAGCCGGGCCCGGCCGCGCGGCGGCTGCGGCTGGCGGTCGAGCAGCAGGCCTGCGGCCGCGCGGTCCAGCGGTGTGACGGCCAGGACGGCGAACTCCCGGTCGAACTGGCTGGGAAGGCCCTCCTCCCGCGCGGCCAGCAGGACGGCTATCGCCTCACCGTCCAGCCGGCGGGCGACGAAGGCGAGGACCTCCGCGCTGCCCTGGTCCAGCCACTGGACGTCGTCGACGAGCAGGAGCAGCCGCCGGTCGGTGGCCGCGTCGGACAGCAGGCTCAGGGCGGCGTAGCGGATCAGCAGCGGGTCGAGCGGCCGGTCGCCGGTCGCCGCCGGCCGGCCGAAGGCGGCCAGCAGCGCTTCGCGTTGCGGGGCGGGCAACCGATCGGCCTCCCCCAGCAGCGGCCGCAGGAGCTGGTGCAACCCGGCGAATCCGAACCCCTCCTCACCCTCGCCGGCACGAGCCCGCAGCACCTGGAAGCCCCGGCTCGCCGCTCGGGCGGCGGCCCAGTCGACCAGCGTGCTCTTTCCCGCGCCCGGTTCGGCGGTCAGCACGAGCACCTGGACGCCGACCCCGCCACGGCTGTCCACCGCGTCGAGCACCCCCGCGATCCGCGCCAGTTCCCGCCCCCTGCCGACGATCTCCGGGACCGGCCCCGACTCGCGGACGCTCTCCATCTCCACCCCTGCTGTTGGTCCTTGTTCGCCGCTGCTCGAGGTGTTCCGCCGCCGAGACCGGTCATCTGACAGAAGCGCCGCCGCGCGGGCCGCCTGCAAGATAGTGCCAGGTCAGCGGTGGTGACTCCAGGCCCGACGCTCACCGGCCGTACGCCGTTCCCGCTCCGGAGGTCCTCCGCCAGCGGCCTCGCGGGGCGTTCGAGCACCGACGACGAGGGGAGCCCCTGTGCCAACCGCCGTATCCACCGAACCGCTGTCCCCCGCGGAGCGTGCCGAGTTCTGGCACGAGGCCATCGAACAGGCGTTCATCCCGCTGGAGCTCAGACTCCTCGAACGGGAGCCCTCCTCCGGAGTCCTCAGCAGTGACCACCTGGGACTCGTGCAGATCTCCGGCGTGGCAGCCGGGCCGCAGGTGGTCACCCGCAGCCGCCGCACGATCGAGGCCGGCGGCGAGGGCTGGGTCGCGCTCACGCTGCAACACCAGGGCCAGGCGAGGATCTCCCAGGATGGTCGGGAGATCATCTGCGGCCCGGGCGAGTTGGCACTCTGCGACTCCAGCCGCCCGTTCAGCAAGGAGTTCCCGACCACCTTCGGGTTCACCGCGTTCCGGCTGCCGCGGCACGCCCTGCACGTGCGGGACCAGGAGCTCAGAGCGGCCACCGCCGCGCCGTTCGAGTCCGCGTCCGGATCCGTCGAGCTGGTCACCACGTACCTGCGGAAACTGGCCTCCGGGGCGGCGAAGCTCGACCCCCGCACGGGCAGCCGGCTCGCCGACACCGCCGTCGATCTGCTCGCCCTGCTCATCCAGGAGCGCAGCGGCACCCTGGACCCGGCGGCACCGCAGACGGCTCCGGCCATGCTCGCGCGGATCAAGGACTACGCGATGTGCCACCTTGGCGACCCGTCGCTCTCACCCGAGCGGATCGCCACCGCACACCACGTCTCGGTCCGCTACCTCCACAAGCTCTTCCAGGGCGAGGAGACCACGGTGGCCCGCTGGATCCAGCGCCGCCGACTGGAGATGTGCGCGCACGATCTGTCCCGGCGCGCCTTCGCCGCGCCGACCGTGTCATCCGTGGCCCGGCGCTGGGGATTCGTCAGCCCGACCCACTTCAGCCGCGTCTTCCGCGCCGCCTACGGCGTCACGCCCCGCGAATGGCGCGCCCGGGCAGGGAGCGGCGATCATCCGCGCACTCCGGCTCGGTGACGGTGTGCGCCCTGGTCGGCCCGGGCATCGGCGAACTTCGGAATAGTTGAACAGTGAACTATGTTCTGTGGTGCAGGGCGCCACGAAGGCGCCACCGGGGCCTCGCGAGAGCCCCCGGACCCCCGAAGGGAGCACCAGGTGAACACCACCGCGACCCAGCCGCGGATCGACGTCCGCCGTGCCGGCGAGCGTTCCGCCACGAAGATCGACTGGCTGGACTCCAAGCACTCCTTCTCCTTCGGCGGACACTACGACCCGGCCAACACCCACCACGGACTGCTGCTCGTCAACAACGACGACCTCGTCAAGCCGGGCAGCGGCTTCGAGACCCATCCGCACCGCGACATGGAGATCGTCACCTGGGTGCTGCAGGGCTCGCTGGTCCACCAGGACTCCACCGGTCACTCCGGCGTGATCTACCCCGGACTCGCCCAGCGGATGAGCGCCGGATCCGGCATCCTGCACTCGGAGAAGAACGACTCCTGGCGCCTGCGCGGTACCGACGCCCACACCGACCCCGTCCACTTCGTCCAGATGTGGGTCGTCCCCGACGAGGGCGGCATCACGCCGGGCTACGAACAGCTCGAAATCGACAACGAGCTGCTGTCCGGCGCCCTGATCCCGGTCGCCTCGGGGATGGACAGGCACGACGGCGCGTCCGCGATCCGGATCAGGAACCGCCACGCGGCGCTGCACGTGGCCCGCCTGCGGCCCGGCCAGCGCGTCGAGCTGCCCGACGCCCCCTTCGTGCACCTGTTCATCCCCCGGGGCAGCGTCACCCTGGAGGGTGTCGGCCCGCTGGCCGCCGGCGACGCCGTGCGCTTCACCGCGGTCGGCGGGCAGCGGGTCACCGCGGTCGAGCCGGCGGAGATCCTGGTGTGGGAGATGCACGCCACCCTCGCCCACTGACCGCCCGGACAGCGCAAGGCGCGGCGCGCGGTGGAGGAGATCCACCGCGCGCCGCCGAGGTGTGATGCATCGTCAGATTCCGGGAATGTTGCGCAGGTTGGCACGGGCCAGCTGCACCATCCGGCCGACGCCGCCGTTCAGGACGGTGCGGCCGGCGGAGAGGGCGAAGCCGGTCACCTGCTCGGGCGTGATCCTGGGCGGGATGGACAGGGCGTTGGGGTCGGTGACCACGTCGACCAGAGCCGGGCCGGGGTGCCGCAGGGCCTCGCGCAGCGCCTCGCGCACCTCTCCCGGCTGCTCCACCCGGATCCCCCGCGCGCCCGCTGCCCTGGCGATCGCCGCGTAGTCGGTGTGCGGATAGGAGGTCCCGTGCGGCGGCAGGCCGTCGACCATCATCTCCAGGTCGACCATGCCGAGCGAGGAGTTGTTGAACACCACGACCTTGACCGGCAGTTCGTACTGCACCAGGGTCAGGAAGTCACCCATCAGCATCGAGAACCCGCCGTCGCCGGACATCGAGACCACCTGACGGCCGCGGTCCAGGAACTGCGCGCCGATCGCCTGCGGCAGTGCGTTGGCCATCGAGCCGTGGACGAAGGAGCCGAGCACCCGGCGCCTTCCGTTGGGCGTCAGATAGCGGGCCGCCCACACGCAGCACATTCCGGTGTCGACGGTGAACACCGCGTCCTCGGCCGCCTCCTCGTCCAGCACCGAGGCCACGTACTCGGGGTGGACGGGCGTGTGTGTGTCGACATTGCGGGTGTAGGCGCTGACCGCCCCGTCCAGGGCCCGGGCATGGCGCCGCAGCATGGAGTCCAGGAAGCGCCGGGAGGCCTTCGCCCGGACCTGGGGCGTCAGGCAGGCCAGGGTCTCCCGCACGTCCCCCCACACCGCCAGGTCCAGCCGGGTGCGCCGGCCGAGCCGCTCGGGCTGGTTGTCCACCTGCACGGTGCGCACGTTCCGGGGCAGGAAGTCGGTGTAGGGGAAGTCGGTGCCGAGCAGGATCAGCAGGTCGCACTCGTGCATCGCCTCATAGGCGGCGCCGTAGCCGAGCAGCCCGGACATCCCCACGTCGTAGGGGTTGTCGTACTGGATGTGCTCCTTGCCGCGCAGGGCGTGGCCCACCGGAGCGTTGACCCGCTCCGCGAAGGCCATCACCTCGGCATGCGCGCCCGCGACGCCGCGCCCGCAGAACAGGGTCACCCGCTCTGCGGCGTCGACGAGTTCGACCAGTCGCGCCAGCTCCGCGTCCCCGGGACGCACGGCCGGGCGGTCCAGCGGAACGGCCAACTGGGCCGATCCCTCGGGCGCGTGCCTGCCCGCGATGTCCCCGGGCAGGGCTACCACCGACACGCCGCGCCGGCCGACGGCGTGCTGGATCGCCGTCTGGACCACGCGCGGCATCTGCGCGGGGTCGGCGATCAGCTCCGAGTAGTGGCTGCACTCCGCGAAGAGCCGGTCCGGGTGGGTCTCCTGGAAGTAGCCGGTGCCGATCTCGCTGCTGGGGATCTGCGCCGCCAGGGCGAGTACCGGCGCCATCGAGCGGTGCGCGTCGTACAGGCCGTTGATCAGGTGCAGGTTCCCGGGGCCGCAGGAGCCCGCGCAGGCGGCCAGACGACCCGTCAGCTGCGCCTCGGCGCCGGCCGCGAAGGCGGCGACCTCCTCGTGCCGGACCTGGATCCACTCCACCCCGTCGTGCCGGCGCACCGCGTCCACGACCGGATTGAGGCTGTCACCCACCACGCCGTACATCCGCCGCACGCCGGCGCGGGCGATCAGGTCGACGTACTGCTCGGCCACGGTCTGCTTGGCCACGTCACGCTCCTTCCGGATGGCAACTCAAAGCACCCACGGTAGTTCGGCTCGGCCCTCGCCCTGGTCCCGACGCGCACCGGGAACTGTCCGCCAGCGCACGGCGCCTGCCGGGGATGGACGGGATCATCGATCGCCGAGAGGGCCCGTCCGCGTCCTTGCCGCCACTTCCTGTCCCGCCCGTGCACTGCGCCTGCTCCGAGAGCGCACGACCGTCCCCGCTGCGCGCACCGGCAGCCGAATGGCCTGGACCAGCTGCCGGCCGGCGGACCAGGCTGGCTGCGCAGAGCATCGGCCGAAAGGGGCAGTCAGGTGAGCTTGCTGGTGACGACCGCTTCCGTCCCGGACGGGAGGAAGGCGGCGTTCTGGGGAGAAGCGGTGTCCCGGACACTGGTGCCGGTGGAGGTGGTGCCACCGGCCGACCGGCCGTTCGAGGGCCGCCTGGTGTCGCACCGGCTCGGATACCTGCGGGTGTCCACGATGGAGGCGGACGCGACGCGGGTGTCCCGCACGGCCGGCCTGATCGCACGGTCCCCGCGAGCCGAGCCGCAGGTGGGGGTGGGAGTACAGGTGTCCGGCCGCGCCGTGTTGCGGCAGGACGGGCGTCGGGCCGAGGTGGCGGCGGGCGGCCTCGTGCTGTACGACACCGCGCGACCGTACTCGTTCGACTACCCGGAGCGCTTCCGCTCCCATGTGTTCCAGGTACCGCGCAGGCTGCTGGGGGTGCCGGAGTGCGACATCCGGCAGGCGGCGGGGACGGCCGTCACCTCCACCGAGGGGTTCGGGGCCGTCCTGCTGCCCTTCCTCGGCACACTGGCGGCCTCCGCGCACTCCTACCCCGCCGCCGTCGGCGATCGGCTGGCCGGCAGTGTCGCCGATCTGCTCATCATGCTCGTCGCCCAGCTCACCGGGCCGACGGCCACCGACCCCCGGACGACCTCGAACGGCGGTCTCGTGCAGCGGGTGCGGGACCACATCAACCGCCACCTGGGCGACCCGGAGCTGTCACCGGAGATCATCGCGCAGGCCCACCACATCTCGGTGCGATACCTGCACCGGCTCTTCGAAGGCGAAGGGGTCACGGTGGGCCGGCTCATCCAGCAGTGCCGACTGGCTGCCTGCGCCCAGGAGTTGGCCCGGCGCAGCCGCACTGCGCCGACCGTGTCGGCGGTCGCCCAGCGGTGGGGGTTCGTCAACCCGGCGCACTTCAGCCGGGCCTTCCGCGCCGCCTACGGGGTGTCCCCGCGCGAGTGGCGCGCGTCCCGTACCGCCGAAGGGACTGACAGCGCGCCGAGCCCCGCGGCGCCCGCCGGCCCGCAACCGTGCGCGGTGGAGCCCATGGCGATACCGCCTCTACCACCTGCCCGCGAGGCCCCGTGCGAGTGACGGCCACGGTGGCTGGCAGACTGGCCGGTCATGGGGAGGAGATCATGAAGACAATACAACCGCTCGACCAACAATCCGGGTCCACAAGAAGCGGCACTGGCACCGAGAGCGGGACGAACGGCGTAGCGACCGACGCGGGGACGAGCGCGAAACGCGGATTCCGGAGGATCGGCCCGATCCTGCCGGCCCGGCTGCGACCGGTGAACCGCCCCACCATGTGGATCGAGATCGCGCTCATCGGTATCAGCTACTACTGCTACCGGGTGACGCAGAACGCGGCGAGAACCGGCGGCGAGGCCCCGTACCACCGGGGCCGGGACATCCTGAGTCTGGAGCACGCGCTCCACATCGACATCGAGCACTGGCTCAACCACACGATCGCCAGGATCGACTGGCTGATCGTGGGCATGAACTACTACTACGCGACGCTCCACTTCATCGTGACGATAGCGGTCTTCATCTGGGTCTACATCAAGTTCCCTGACCGCTACCGCGCGATCCGCACCGTGATGTTCGCGATGAACGGCGTGGCCCTGATCGGCTTCTACCTCTATGCCGTCGCCCCGCCGCGCTTGCTCGACCCGACCCGGTTCATCGACACGTTCTGCGTCCACCACACCTGGGGCGAGCAGACCTGCAGCGGAGTGGCGGGCCTGTCCGGCTCGATGACGAACGAGTTCGCCGCGATGCCGTCCCTCCACATCGGCTGGGCGGTCTGGTGCGCCCTGGCGATCGCCCACCTGGCCAGACGCAGGTGGGTGAAGATCCTGGGCATCCTGTACCCGGTGGCGACCTTCACGGTCATCATCTCGACGGCCAACCACTACGTCCTGGACGCGGTCGGCGGCCTGGTCACCCTGGGTGCCGCCTTCCTGGTCCAGCGCATCCTGCAAGGACGGCCCGTGTACGGCGCGGCGCCGCCAGCGAGACCTGTCCGGACGCCACAGCAGGGCGCGGCGGAGGACGACGTCGCCAAGACCGTGGACTTCCCCTCGGACCGTACGGCCGAGGATCAGCCTCGGGTATTCAGCGGCTGAGGTGAGCTGAGGTGAGGCGAGGTCGAGCCAACAGAAGGTGCCCGCAGCGTGGGCGGTTTCGTGACCGCCCGCCGGGTCGGTGACCCGCGCGCTCGAACTCGCCTCGCAGGGCGTGCGCAGCTCGGTGGTACGGCTTCCGCGCACGGTCCCCAACAAGGGCCGGCGCGGGCGTACCGCAGCCGTGCCAGCGGAGGCCGGCACCGCAGAGAAGCCAACGGCAGTGCGGCGGGATGCCGGATGCACCCGTCAGAGACTCATCCCTGACCTGAGGGTCCCCGAGCCTGGCTGACCGCCGCGGCGGCACCGGCCAGTGCTCAGGGCTTGAGCGCCACTCCGCCGTACATCCCGATCCGGTCGTCCCCGGCGAGGACCTGCGCGTCCGGCCGCCACCGCGACAGCATCACCAGGCCGGGGTCGACCGGCCGCAGGCCGTCGAAGAACGCGGCGATCTCCTTGCCGCTTCGCGCGGCGGTCTTCACCGACGATCGGTCGTAGGCCTTCGCCGTCGCGCGCACCCCTTCCGGCACGTCGTTCCCAACCCGTCGACATTCGTACGATGACCTGAGCATAGCGCGGGGTCGTCAACGCCGCTTGACAGAGGGGCGTGATCGCCAGGATTGATCGGCCGTCACATCGCCTCGGGTGGTTCGCTGTTGTGCGTACACCTACCAAGTCGGACCTCCCCTCCAGCGGAACGACAGCCCCGGTCGGCTGCTGCGGGGCATCCAACTCCGCACAGGCGAAAGTGCGTTGGCAAGGCCCCTCGGCGGCGCTTCCTGATGTAGTCGACTTCGAGCAGCCGCCGTTAGCGTCGCCGGGAGTCGAACCGGAGGCAAAGATGACCAGCGCCGCTGACCTGCTCACCGCCCCGACGGCACCCGAAGTACCAGGCGCAGTGCGGGAGTTCTTCCCTTCCGAGCTGCCCGGGCTGCTCCCGTACGCCTATCATCCGCACGCCGCCGAGATCGAGTTCGCCTCCAACGGCTGGATCCGCGCCCGGCTGGGTGACTGCTTTGCGGGCGAGGCGGAGCTGCTGCACTTCCTGCGCCAGCGCAACGGGCTCTACGGCCCGCTGACCGTTCCCCGGGCCGACCGGCGCCGGGCCCGCGACATCGCGGACTTCTACCAGTTCGTCACGGTGGTCGACAGCTTCGTCTCGGACCGCGCGGAGCTGGGCGCCAGCGTCGAGGGGGCGCGCGAGGTCTTCGCCGCCATGGGCTGAACAGCTTCGGCTGCGAGTTCATCGAGCTGCTGACCGAGTACGGCGCCGGGGTCGACATGAGCGACCTGCCGCCCGAGCCAACCCGCGGACCGCGGCGGCGGGACTGCCGCTGGCCGATCCCAGCGAACTGACCCTGGGCAGCATGTCCTTCTCGGACGGGGAGCGCCACACCAGGCGCCGCAGGCTGGTCGCCAAGGCCTTCACCCGCCGCCGGGTCGAGGAGCTGAGCGCGCTGATCGCGGACAACGCCAACCGGCTGCTGGACGCGATGGCGGCCGGTGGCGAGGCGGAGCTGATCTCCGGGTTCACCACCCCGCTGCCGCTCAACGTGATGACGACCTTCCTCGGCGTGCCCTTCGCCGACCAGGGCGCCTTCCAGCGCTGGCTCGACCTGATGGTCTCGGTGGACCCCGCGGACGTGGCGGACATCCCGGTCGGGGTGACGGCCATGATCGAGTACATCGCCGCCCTGATCGCCGAGAAGCGCGCGCAGCTGGGCGACGACCTGATCTCCGCGCTGATCCAACTCTCCGACGAGGACGGCGGACTCGGCGGCTCGGAGGTGCTGGCGATGGTCTTCGAGCTGATGACCGGCGCCTACGAGACCACCAAGAACCTGCTGTCCAACGGCATACTCGCGCTGATCGAGCACCCCGGCCAACTCGCCGCCCTGCGCGCGGACCCCGGGCTGACCGGCCCCGCGGTGGAGGAGATGCTCCGCTTCGAGAGCCCCACCACCTCCACCCTGTGGCGCTTCCCGCGCGAGGACGTGGTGATCGGCGGCCGGCGCATCCCGGCCGGCGATCCGGTGCTTCCGCTGCTCGGCGCCGCCAACCGCGACCCGCGGGTCTTCGCGGACCCGAACCGCTTCGACCTGTTCCGGCCGAACCTCAAGCACGTCGCCTTCGGCAGCGGTCCGCACACCTGCCCGGGGGCCGCGATCCCGCGTCTCGAGGCGAGGATCGCGCTGCCGTTGCTGCTGGCCCGGCTCGGCGACCTGCGCCTGGCCGTCGACCGCGGCCAGGTCCGGTACCGGCGGACCTTCATGGCCCGGGCGCTGAACGCGGTGCCGATCGCCTTCCGCGCGGCGACTCAGGACATCGCCGGCACACCTGCGGCGTCGAGGGAGGCGGCGAAGTCGGCGGCGGCGGTCTCGTCGCCGAAGTGGTGAATCACGTGCTCGCGGACGTGGTCCTGCTGGGCGCGGGTGAAGGCCGCGCAGGCGTCATGGATCACATGGCCGGTGTAGCCGCGGTCGTGGGCCTCGCGCAGGGTGGACTCCACGCACACGTGGGTGGCGAAGCCCGCCAGGTACAGGTCGGTGACACCGAGTCGACGCAGGATCAGGTCGAAGTCGGAGGAGCCGGCGAACGCGCTGGCGCCGGTGCGGCCGCGCACGATCGGTTCGCCCGAGGCGGGCTGGAACGCCTCGGCGAACGCGACGCCGGTGCCGCCCTCGATCCAGGTGCCGGCCTTGGGGATCGCGGCGCGCAGGCCGAGCCGCGCCGGGGTCCAGCCCGCCAGCTCCGGTGCGCCGGGGGTCAGGACGAACGGCACGTGCACGACCGGAACGCCGTGCGCGCGGGCGGCGGCCAGCGCGGTGGCCGCGCCGCGCACAGCCGTATCGAGCAGGTCGCGGTCCTCGACCAGGTGGTGGAGGCGACCGTGCTCAGGGTCGAGCCACTCGCGCTGGAACTCGATCAGGACGAGTGCGGCGTTCGGGCGTGCGGACATGGCCGTCATGGTCGGGCTCCTGGGGTGCGAGGGTATTTCCAACTGACTAGTTGGACGCTATCGCGAGCGGGCCGCATTTCCAACCCTCTGGTTGGAAATGCGGCCGGCGTGGGCTTCCGGTCACCTCGGGCCTACCCGTTGCCCACCGCCAGTACGGCGGCCACCGCCTGCCCCGCCGGGCGCGACCTGGGCCAGGAACGCCTTACAGCTGCTGGACGTTGCCCCCACTGCCGTCAGTGACCACCACCGCCTGGCCGTTCGCGCTCGCCTGCCCGTTGGCGCTCGCCGGGTCGGCAGGGCCGCCGCCGGCACCCGGCGGCCGGAGCGCGGCGAGCAGCGGAACGAGCGAGGGGAAGCCGTCCAGCGACCGCCCCTTGCGGTCGACCGGCGCCGCCGGCTGCGCGGCGGCCGCGCGCAGCTCGATCGAGTCGCTCGCGGTCAGCAGCGGATTGATGACGCTGGGGTCCCAGTGCACCAGCGCCTTCCCGCCGCCCGCCTGCCGCACGCCCAGCCCGCTCTGGTACGTCCACGGGTTCCCGCTCGCGGCCGCGAAGCTGACGGTGACCTTGAACCCGACCGTCGCGTCACCGGCGGTGGCCTTCGCGTCGACGGCCTGGCCGCCGGCTGCCAGCGCCAGCGAGGTGTACGCCAGCTTCTGTTTGAACTCGGCCAGTTGGGCGGTCGCCGCGTCCGGCTGGTCGGTCAACGCGCCCGCCGCCGACAGGTCGCCGCCGGCCCAGGCAGCCAGGAACGCCTGGGCGGTGGCCGAGGCCTGGGCCGCGTCCGGTGGCGAGGTCGACACCGCGTCGTGCGAGGGATCGGAGGACCCGCCCAGCACCGCGGAGACGAGGTTGTCGGCCGCGAAGCCGCCGACGGCGAGCAGCCCGGCGAAGAGCACTCCGCTGGCGATCAGTACCACCCGACGTGCCCCCGGACGCCGGGCGCCGAGCTCGTCCCCGGCTTCCTCGTCCAGCTCAGCGCCGAACAACCCGTCCTGGCCTACCTCCTGGTCGACGTCCGGGTCGACGTCCGGGTCGACGTCCGGCTCCTCGTGCTCGGCCGACTGCCGCCACCACGGCCATCCGCCCGGCTGCTCGTCCTCGGCATCCATTCCCTCTTCTCCCCCTGCTCATAGGTCACTTGTCCCATTGCGGACTCACCGCCGCCGCCCGCACCTCATCAGGGCTGAGCGCCAGCGGGTGCCCCCCGTCGGCGGTGGCATCGATCACCTCGACCACGGTCACGTCACGGCCGTCCGGGTGAAACACCGCAGCCGACCAGCGCAACTGCCCCTTGCCGTCCGGCCCGTCCCGCTCGACCCGCACGACGGTGCCGTCCCGAAGCTTCTGGCAGACCTCGGCGGGATAGCCCGCGCAGGTGAGGTTGATGGCTTCCGGAGTCGTGTCCTGAACCATCAGCAGCACGCCGGCCGTGCCCTGGCTGTCGGTGTAGTGCAACAAGGCGCCGATCTCGGTCTGGCCAGGGTGCGGCGCCAGCCGCCGGTCGGCGGCGATGCCACCGGCGCCCTGCGCCTCGGTCACCGTCCCGCGCTTGGGCAGCAGCGCGGCGAGCTGGTCCTGGGCCGACACGTAGCCCGCCGGCAGGCTCGACGAGAGCGAAGGCGAAGGCGAGGACGAGGGCGAAGGTGTCGGTGAGCCCGACGACGAGGGCGAAGGCACCGCGTCAGCCGCCGGGGCCGGCCGGACCACGACGTCCCCGCCCCCGGCCACCCCCCGGGCCGCCAGCAGGCTCCCGCCGATGACCAGCAGCGCGGCCGCTCCCCCGACCCGCGCCCGCCGCACCCACCGCAGGCGCCGTCCGCGCACCGCCGCCCGCCGCACCAGATCCGGGCTGTGCGCCGGGAAGAGCCCGACGACCTGCTCCAACGCACCCGGCAACGCCCGCTCGGTGCGTTCACGCCATGCGGGCAGCTGGTCCTGATCGTCCGTCACATGCCTCACCACGACCTCACCAAGTCCTGGAGCTCCTCGCCGAGCACGGCCCGCAGCTTCTCCAACGCCCGCAGGCTGCGCACCCGCACCGCGCCCGGCGACACCCGCAGCACCCGGGCCGTCTCCTCCACCGAGTGGTCCTCCCAGTAGCGCAGCACCAGTACCGCCCGGTCCTTGGCCGCCAGCCGGGCCAACCCCTGCAGCAACGCGATCCGCAACTCCGGCTCACCCGCCCGCTCCGCCATCTCCGGCACCGCTTCGACCGGCTGCTCACTGGCGCTGCGCCTGCGACGGTAGGAGACGAAGGTACGGAACAGCACGGTCTGGGCGAAGGCGGCCGGCGATCCGTTCTGGTCGATCCGGCGCCAGGACCGGTACATCTTGGCCAGCGTCTCCTGGACCAGGTCCTCGGCCAGATGCCAGTCACCGGTGAGCAGGCAGGCGGTGCGGAAGAGGTGCCCGCTGCGTGCGTGTGCGAACTCCATGAAGTCCGCGGGTACTTCCCCCACCGGGTTGCCCTCCCCCTGAAACGATGTCACTCCTGATACGCCCGAACCCCCCGGGTGTGTTACAGGATGGGGCGGCTGAGCAGCCGCCGCCAGGGCGCGAACGCGGGGCATGCAGAACCGCCGGCTCGCTGGGTACGGGCAGCGAGCCGGTCGGCGGTTGCGGCTGTCGATGACGGGCCTGGCGAAGAGTCGTGTCCTACCGGCTCGAGGCGCGGCCGACCACCCCTGCCACGTCCTACTCCTCCGGCTCCCAGGCGCGGAGCAGGTCGATCAGCCCGGCGTCTCCGTCAACGTGCAGTGAGTCGGCCGGGATACGGTCGTAGCAGAAGAGGACCAACTCACTGGCCGTGCCGTGGATGGAGGCGTCGGCTTCCGATCCCTCGCCGGTCGTGGCGGCGGGCGCGGGGATGCGGGTGGCGCGTGCGCCGTCGCCGTCGACCGTGAGGCGCCAGCAGCGACCCTCGGCTGCTCAGGTGCCACTTCCTTGATCGGAGTTACACCGTTCTTCCTCACGGACCCTCGTCTGGCGCGGCACTGGCGACTGGCCCGCTCCGTTTGCGCTGACACCGCTCCGTGCGCTTGCGTGTGTCACACACACGGCCGCAGCGGCCGCGTGGACGCTTCCCCAGCCAGCCACGGAGACAGCATGACCAGGGTTCAACTCGAAGAACTGCGCGGTGTGGTCCACCCGCCCGGCAAGCTCGACAGCAGGGCGGAGCACTGGGCCGGGCGCCTCTACATGCGCTCCGTCTCGCTGCGGGTGACCCGTCTGCTGCTCAACACCCGCTGGTCGCCCAACCAGATCACCGGTGTCATGGTGGTCGCGGGCGTGCTCTCCGGGGCCGCGCTGCTGATTCCCGGACTGGCCGGGGCCCTGCTCTGCGTCCTGTTCATGCAGCTCTATCTGCTCCTCGACTGCGTGGACGGGGAAGTCGCCCGCTGGCGCCTTCAGTTCAGCCCGCTCGGGGTCTACCTGGACCGCCTCGGCGCGTATCTCGCGGACGCCGCCGTCATGATCGGCATGGGGTGCCGGGCCTCCTCGCTCGGGCTGTCGCCCTACCTGGTGGCCGGTCTGGCCGCGGCCATCGGCGTCCTGCTGCTGAAGGCCTCCTCCGACCTGGTCCACGTGGCGCGGTCGGACAGCGGGCTGGCGAAGGCCACCGACCAGTCGGTCGTGCCACGTTCCTCCGGCCTCGCCCGCCTCCGCCGCCTGGCCTCCGCCGTGGGCATTCACCGGCTGAGCAACGGAATCGAGTGCACGCTGCTGCTGCTCGTCGCGGCAGTGGTCGACATGACACTCGGCCACCTGACCGCCACCAAGGTCGCGGTCACCGCCGTCACGGCGATCGTGTGGGTCCTCGTGCCGGCGCACATCGTCTCGATCGTCGCCTCGTCACGGCTGAAGTGACGACCGGGATGAACGACTGAGGCAGCGACCGCAGGAGTCGCCGACCAGCGTTCTCGGATAGGGCCGTCGAGCCGGAGCCCGCGGATCGCTCCCGTGATCGGCCCCGGGATGTACATCCGTGGGCCGATGCCCGCGCGAGTGATCAATCGGTGGGCTGATGCCGGGTCGGCGGAGCACCTGACAGCGTTCCCCTGTGCCCACGGACTGTCCGTCGCGGCACGATTGACGATCCGTCAACGAGGAGGAACCGTGACCACCACGCCGTTCACCGGCTGGCAGGGCATGCCGCGCCGCCGCATGCTGGGAGCCGCGCTGGCCGCCGGGGCCGCCGTGCCGCTTGCCGCCGTCGTCGCCGCCGGCCCCGCGTGGGCGGACCCGGGCGCGCCGGCCGCTCCGGCCGCTCCGGGCGCGCCCGCCCCCGCCCCGACGCGGCTCACGCTGCCCGTGCCCACCGGACCGCACCCGGTGGGCACGGTCCAGCTGCACCTCGTCGACCGGTCGCGCCCGGACGCCATCGCGGGCCCCGGGCACTTCCGCGAGCTGATGGCCACCGTCTGGTACCCCGCCCGGGACGTCGAGCGGTACCCGGTGGCGCCGTGGATGCCGGCCGGCGTGCTGAAGGCGTTCCTCGCCGACGCGGGGTTCAGCTCCCTGGTCGACCTGGCGCCGGTCACCTCCGGTCACGTGGGCGCTCCCGTGCGGCGGTCGGGCCGGCGGCTGCCCGTCCTCGTGTACTCGCACGGCGCGCACAGCCACCAGGGCGACCACACGGTCATGGTCCAGGAGCTCGCCAGCCACGGCTACGCGGTCGTGACGGTGGCCCACACCTACGACACCTACACGGAGTTCCCCGACGGCCGGATCGACGTCCCGAGCGGCGACCCGAAGGCGCCCACCGCACCGAGGGACTTCGCCGCAGACCTCCGCTTCCTCCTCGACTGCGTCGAGCAGCTCGCCGCCGGGTGCAATCCGGACGTCGACCGCCGGGAGCTGCCGGCCGGGCTGCTCGGCGGCCTCGACCCCCACCGCATGGGCGCGTTCGGCTGGTCGAAGGGCGGGTCCGCCGCCGCCTGCGCGACGCTCGAGGACGAGCGCATCCGGGCCGGACTGAGCCTCGACGGCCCGATGCAGATGAACCCGCCGCTGACCGGAGAGCTGGATCGGCCGTTCATGATGATGACCGCCGTGTTCACCCGGGCCCAGGATCCGGCCGCCGCCCAGTTCTGGTCGCTCCTGCGGGGCTGGCGGCTGAACATCCAGGCCCAGGGCGCCGTCCACGTGTCGTACGGCGACGACGAGGCGCTGTTCCCGCAGGTGGCCAAGCTGTTCGGCTGGAGCGGGCAGCAGCTCCAGGACACGATCGGCACCCTCGATCCCGACCAGGCGGTGAAGATCCAGCAGGCGTACCCGCCCGCGTTCTTCGACGAGCACCTGCGTGGCCACCGTCGGGGGCACCTGCTCGACGGCCCTTCCCCGGCCTTCCCGGCGGTGACGTTCCTCCCGTGAGCTCCTAGCCGGCGGCGCCGCGGTCCGTCGACGGACCACCGCCTCAGCGCCGGGGCTCAGTGCCACCCTCGGCTTCCGCACCGCCTCTCCCGCCATCGCGGCCCGCGCCAGCAGGAGCGGCGGTGCCGATTGCCCTGAGCCAGGAGTCGAATCGGTCTCATCTACTCAGAACATCCCC
This sequence comes from Kitasatospora sp. NBC_01266, assembly GCF_036242395.1. Taxonomy (NCBI): domain Bacteria; kingdom Bacillati; phylum Actinomycetota; class Actinomycetes; order Kitasatosporales; family Streptomycetaceae; genus Kitasatospora; species Kitasatospora sp. NBC_01266. The sequence continues at coordinate 229,664 of NZ_CP108458.1, forward strand.
TGACACCTAAAGCGGTCATCCGCTCCAAGCCGGACACGCACCGGCATTCAGGAAACCGCACCACGATGCCCCCGCACCGGCCGACCACCCCTGACCGGGCAGCACGCCCGAGGCATCACGACAAACCGCTGCAACCCACCACGAAAACAAACCGAAACTTCACCGCACACCAGCCGCCGCCCAGTACCTGACCAAAGGTGGACTGGATCCGCACCCATCCGAGTTGACGTAGTGCGGGCTGGCTCCGGGCGTTACCTGTCGGCCCTCAGTGGGCGTAGTTAGCATCTTTTAGGCCGGGCGGTCAGCGCTGCCGAATTCGGGTGGCAGATATTCTGGCCCGCACCGGCCGACTGCTGATGCCAAGGCAGTTCGTCGCGAAACCGGACGCTACGCGGTTTGAATCATGAAGAGGGCAGGTGAAGCGCTTGAGTTCGGCTTTCGAATTCAAGGATTGAATTTTCCGTCTTCTCCGGAGCTGGACTACAAGGAAACCTATGAGAATCCTTGCGCTGAGCCACGTCCCCGCCTATGGCTCGGGAAGCGGCATCTACGCCGCGCAGGTGGCAGGGATGCTGGCCCGGCACGGCCACGAAACAGCCCTGCTGACACCGGCGCACTCTCCCTACGACGTTCCTGAGGGCGTCCGGCTCAACTGGATCGGCACGCCCGGGCATGTCGGCCGGTGGACGTTCGCGACTCCGTTCCCCAGCTTCTCCGGGCACCGTGAGAGCACTCTCACGTACGACGACCTGACCCCGGGCGAGATTGCCAGTTATCTGGCCGTCGCAAGGACGGCCGTCAATGACGTGGCAGCGGAGTTCAGGCCGGATGTGATACACGTCAATCACGCGTTTCTGCTCGCCATGGTCGTCGCCGAGGCCGCCCGCTGGCCTTCGGTCGTGGTGTCCCACGGAAGCGAGTTCATGCGTCCGATGAACGGCCACCTGCAAGCGCTGCGGCAGCGGGCGCTGGACGGAGCCGGCGTCCTGGCCGCCGTCAGCGCCGCGAGCCGGGACGAACTGGCCGACCATACCGGCCGGGCACCGTCGGCGATTGCGCTGGTGCCGCCTGGATACGACCCGGAGATCTTCAGGCCGACCAGCGTCGACCGCTCGGCGGTACTGAGCCGACTGGGCATGGATCCACTGCGGCCGTGTGCCGCGTATCTCGGGCGGCTCGTCCAGTACAAGCGCGTCGGTGACCTCCTGCGGGCGGTGGCCGCCATTCCCGTTCACCTCCGCCCGGATGTCCTGATCATGGGAGACGGACCAGAGCGCGGGAAACTGGAGGAGCTCGCTGCAGCCCTGGGGCTGGGACGCATCAGGTTCCACGCGGCGACGCGCGATCCCGGACGCGTCGCCGAGGTCATGAATGCCGTGGATGCAGTGGTAATTCCGAGCGAAGACGATCCCTTTCCGATGGCCGGCATAGAGGCCATGGCCTGCGGCACGCCCGTCATTACGAGCGATCGGTGCGGGACAGCGGAGCTTGCCGCGAGCGGTCCTGGCGCGAGCTATCGGACCGGAGATGTCGACGCACTGGCCGATCTGCTGCGTGAGGCGTGCGCCGAGGACTGGAAACATGCGCGCGGCATGCTCGGCCCGGCGGCTGTCCGAGAATTCACCTGGCGTCATGCAACAGACATGCTGACCGCGCTCTACGAGCGCGCCGCCGGAGGGGTTGGCAATTGATTACTCGGTCGATAACAAACGACCAGAGGCGCGGTCTGCTCAAGGGCCTACTGCGCGGGGAGCAGTGCATACGCGTCATGGAGACCCACAACCCGATCTCCGCGATGATCGCGGAGAACGCATGCGTGATCGACGGGAACGGGCAGCCGGTTGAGTTCGATGCGTTCTGGTCGAGTTCACTCACTGATTCGAGCTCGCGCGGACTGCCGGACATCGAGGTCCTGTCTCCGCGAGCCCGCCTGGCCGGCATCGACGATGCGTTCTCGGTGACCTCGAAGCCACTGATGATGGACGCCGACACCGGCGGTCCGAGAGAGCATTTCGAGTTGTGGGTGCGCGACATCGAACGGCACGGTGTCTCGGCATTGATAATCGAGGACAAGAGCGGTCTCAAGCAGAATTCTCTCCTCGGCGCGTCGAGCCGTCAGCGGCTCGCCGACGTCGGCGAGTTCTGCGAGAAGATCGGCGCCGGCAAAGCCGCTCAGGCCACCGACGACTTCCAGATTTTCGCGCGGCTGGAGAGCCTGATCCTCGGCCATGGCATCGACGACGCGCTCATGCGCGCCGATGCCTATCTGGATGCCGGCTCGGACGGGATCATGATCCACAGTCGCAGGCACGACGGTGCGGAAGTACTCGAGTTCACGTCGCGGTTCCGCGACCGGCACCCCGAGGTGCCGCTGATCGCGGTCCCGACGGCCTACCCCGGGCTGCGCGTCGATGAGCTGGCCGAAGCCGGCGTCAACGTCGTCATCTACGCGAACCACATGCTTCGCGCGTCCCTGAAGGCCATGCAGGAGGTCTGCGAGACGATCCTGCGACACGGGCGCGCCTTGGAGGCCGAGGAGTTCTGCGCCGGACTGGAAGACATCCTCCACTTTGATCCGCCCTTGCCCGTCGATCGTGCCGGCCGGCTCACGACCTAGGTAGCGGAAACCAGCGAAGGGCGAGACAGATGAAAGCTTTGTCGGGGGACCTGCCTGAGTTCATGGGAACGCTTACGGTCGGCGGGCTGAGAGAGGCCATGCGAGCCGACGGCTTCGCCACGTTCGCCTGTCCGGACGAGGGGGCGGTTGTCGACATCGCGCAGCAGTACGGCACCGTCATGATGCACCGGGACAGCGATGACCGGGGCGTCACGCCGATCCGGGAGACCCCTGGACGCGATCCGGCGCGTGACATCGGGCTCACGACAGCGGAGCTCCTCCCCCATACCGACCGCCCCGCGATTGCGGAACCTCCCCGCGTCCTGCTGCTGTGGTGCCAGGACGCGGGGGCCGAGGGCGGCGAGGCGGTGGTCGTGCGCGCGTCGGACGTCGTACGGCACTTGGGCGAGCGGGACGCGGGCGCCCTGAGGGCGCTGTGCGATCCGGAGGCGGTGATCTTCCGGACCGGCGGCGATCAGTTCGTCAGTCCGGTGTTCAAGGTCGAGGACGGCATCGTGACGGAAGTGCGGCTCCGGTTCGACCCCTTTGTGCACTTCTCCTGCGCCGCGGCCCGCGCCCTGCCGTCGCTGGAGTCCGCCCTTAGCGACGTCGCCCTGACGTTCACCCTGCGGCCGGGAACGGGTTATGCGTTGCGCAACGACATCTGGCTCCACGGGCGGGCCGCTTACGCGGGTCCCCGTGAGATGTCGAGGGTGATGATCGCGTCATGAGCCGCTCGTCCGGATCGTACGACTACATCGTCGTCGGAAGCGGGTCGGCGGGATCAGTCCTGTCCTACCGCCTGGGACGTGCCGGGCATTCGGTGGCCGTCATCGAGGCGGGTGACCGGGGCGACGCCGAGCTGGTCGCCGACCCGCTCGCCTACGGACGATTCCGCCGGACGCGGCACGACTGGAACTACGACTCCCTCCCGCAGGCCGAGACCGACGGCCGCACCCACGTCTTCCCGCGCGGGAAGCTCTGGGGCGGATCCAGCAGCGTGAACGGCATGGTGTACATCCGGGGCGCCAGAACGGACTTCGACGCCTGGGCGCGAGCCGCGGGCGAGCAGTGGGGATGGGATCGAGCCGTCCGGGCATTCGAGGAACTCGAGGCCGAGCCGGGACAGCTCGCCGCCACGCTGCCGGGACCGGAACGGACGCTCTGGCACGAGGCGTTCCTGGCGGCATGCGCCCGGCATGGTCTGGCGGCCCGCGGGACCTTCGACGACGGAGTCCTCGACGGGGCCGGCTGGACGAGACTGACCATGCGATCGGGCCGCCGCCGCGGCGCGCATGAGGCCTTCTTGCTGCCGGCGCTCGCCACCTCGCAGGTTGACATGAACGACGAGTGCACGGCGCTGCGGGTACTGTTCGACGGCGACAGGGCCTTCGGTGTCGAATGCCGACGCGGTCGGGAGACTGTCCGTCTCACGGCGGAGCGTGAGGTGATCGTCTGCTGCGGGGCTCTCAACTCACCCCAGCTTCTGCTCCGTTCTGGCATCGGGGCGCCGGACGAGCTTTCCCTGCTCGGTATCCCGGCCGTGTCCGCGGTACCCGGGGTGGGCAGGAACCTCTCCGACCACCTGGTGACCGGAGCGGTGTTCACCGCCGATGAGGGTGTACCTGCGGGGCCGACGGCCGTGGCGGCCTTCGCGCGGTCGGGCGGCCAGGTGAGCGGCTCGGACCTTCAGCTCTGGCTGAACCGGCGCCGCCACTCGGCGGAGCACGACGCCGGCGACAGCAGCTTCACGATTCTCTGCGCCCTGGTGCGGCCGGCCAGCAGGGGGACCGTTCGGCTGGCGCCGGGTGGCGGGCACGCCCGGCCGGTTATCGATACCGGGTATCTCACCGACAAGGCCGACCTGGACGCGCTGGTCCAGGGCGTGCGACTGGCCCGCGAGCTCGGGAGGGTCGAGAGCTTCTCGTCGGTCCGCCCGGTGGAGGCCCAGCCGGGTGGCAGCCTGGTGAGCGACGACGAGCTTGCCGGGTTCGTGCGTCGATCAGTCACCGGCCAGCATCATCCGATGGGCACCTGCCGGATGGGCAGCGATGACGAGTCCGTGGTCGACCCATGTCTTCGCGTGCGCGGCGTTCATGGGCTGCGTGTCGCGGATGCCTCGGTTTTCCCCTTCCCCGTCGGGACCGGGCCGGACGCCAGCACCCAGATGGTGGCGTGGCGAGCCGCCGACCTGATCCTCAGCGGCGACTGACCGCTGTTCAGCGCAGTGACCGTCACGGCGGGCGCCCTGGTGGGTCTGCCGGTGCGGCATCAATTTCCGAGGCCGAGAGAAGGGTGTCCAGGATGGGCATGCGGGAAGCCGACCGCGATCACAATGGGTCCCTCATCATCACACTGCCGCCGGACACCGTGCGGGCGCTGGCCGCCAAAGGCGAGCGGCAGATCAGCGAGGCGGCCGACCTGTGCCGGACCGCCGAGGCTGCCCTGGAGAGCTTTCCCGGGTACGTCCGGGTCCGCGGCCTCGGCATCCTGCCTCCGGACCAGTTGGGGGACGCTCTCACCGCGCTGTCAGCCCTGTTCGGGCGCCTGATCGAACAGGATCGCGAAGGTACCGTCGTCCGGCGCGTCGAGGATCGCGGGACGAAGATCGGCGAAGGCACCCGTGCTCGGTACGCCGACTCCCGGTTCGGCGGGAGCCTGCACACCGACGGCGCGGAGCTGCCCCAGCCGGTGCCCGGCCGGTTCGCGCTACTGTGCGTCCGGCAGGCGCCCGTCGGGGGCGAGCTCAACCTGGTCCACCTCGCGCAGCTCGAGCCGCGCCTCACCGCCGCGGAACGGGCGCGCCTGCGCAGGCCTTTCCACTTCGATCGCAGGGGTGACCAGGATCCGACCGAAGCCCCGACGACAGAGAAGGCGATCCTGTTCGACGCCGGGGGAACGACCGGTGTCACGTACCTCCGTGAATATGTCGAGCTGGGCCACGAGCACCAGCACGCACCACCACTGGCGAGCGCGGATCGTGCCGCGCTCGACGCGCTCGACGCCGCCCTGGGGGCGGACGACCTCCGGCTGACGATCCGCCTGGAAGCCGGTGAGGCCGCCATCTTCGACAACCTGCGGCTGCTGCACGGCCGCACGACCTTCGAGGACGACCAGCACCGGCGCCGCCTGCTGCTGAGGACGTGGATCCAGCCCGACGACCGCGGCGAGCGGAGCAGTGCGTGATCCCGGCCGCGCGTGACGAATCGACCGGCGGCCGGCCGGCCCTTGCCGGCGCTCTCGACCGGGAGCAGCTCGGGACCGCCACCGGGTACCGCACGACGCGGTTGTGCCGATCCGCGGCGGAGGCCGAGCAGGCACGGCCCGAGCTGAGCGGCGCCGCGCCACAGGTCTTCGGCACCGGCAGGCTGCCCGAAGTGGCCGGGATCGTCGCCACCCACGGGACCGGCCGGGTACTCCTGGTGGGCAGTGACGCGGCGGTGCGGCGGTCGGGGATCGAGCGCTTCCTGCCTGCGGGGACGCGCAGGTTCAACGGCTTCAGCCCGAACCCGCGACTGCAGGACGTGCTGGACGGCTGCGACCTCGTCGCCCGCTACCAGCCCGACGTCGTGGTCGGCGTCGGCGGCGGATCCGCCATGGACGCGGCCAAGCTGGCACGCGTACTGCCGCCCGGCGACGCGGGTCGGCACGCGGTACTGCACAGCGACGTCGGCCTGCTGCGCACGGACGCGCCGGCGCTGGTGCTCGTGCCGACCGTCAGCGGATCGGGCAGCGAGGTCACCCGGTTCGCGACGGTCTACGACGACGGCCGGAAGTACTCCGTGGACCACGCACGGGTGCTCTCCACGGTTTCGATCGTGGACCCCGATCTGGCCGCGACCTGTCCACCCGCTGTGGCCTTCAGCTGCGTTCTCGACGCGCTGGCGCACGCTGTCGAGTCCTACTGGTCGTTGCGGTCCACCGCCGACTCCCGGGCACTGGCCGGCGAGGCGCTGGTCACTCTGCGGCAGATCGCCGCCGGGGGCCGCCGGCGACTGGACTCCGCGGCCCGCGTCCACATCGCGCTGTCCGCGATCCGCGCGGGCCGGGCCATCGACGTGACCCGGACAACGGCCGCCCACGCGTTCGCCTATCCGACCACGGTCCGCTTCGGTGTCCCACACGGCCTGGCCTGCGGCCTGCACCTGATCTGGCTGCTGGACCATGTGGCGTCGCTGGTGGAGACCGACTGCGTCGACCCACGAGGGGCGGAGTTCGTCACCGCCCGGCTCGACGAGATCGCTTCGCTGCTCGGAGTGGAGCACCCGAAGGAGAGCGCGCACGCGCTGGAAAGCCTGGTTGCAGCTGCCGGCTTCGCCACGCGGTTGGGTATGTACGGGGTGACGGGAGCCGACACCGCCGCCATCGTCGGTGACGGTCTCGGGTCGGTCCGAGCCGGCAACCTCCCCGTCCGCCTCCCGCCGGACGCCGCCCTCACCGCCCTGCGCGACCGGCTCTGATATGGGCCGCCGTGGTGACGGTGGGCTGGGTCCGTACCCGACCGAGTTGACACAGTCCGGGCCGGCTCGGGGGAATCCCTGTCCGTCCCGAGTGGGCGTGGTTAGCGTCTGCGGGTGTGTGGTCGCCATTCGTGGCTTCGGGTGGATGGAGGCGGGCTGTAGCGCCTCCATTGGCACTCGGTTCTTGGATTCTTCGTTGCGGCGACGCGTTTTCCCGGGCAAGGCGAGAGGTGGAGGTGATGGCCGGTGAGCGACACGAGCCTCGAGGTCGGCCGCGTTGTGGCGGCTGCCTGGAGCAGGGTCCTGAAGGTCGAGCAGGTTGATCCGGATGCGGACTTCTTCGAGCTGGGCGGCGACTCCCTGGGGGCGGCGCGGGTGTGTGCCGCGATTCAGGCCCGCACCGGCCAGTCGCTCACGCTGCGGCAGTTCGTCGCGAACCGGACGCTGCGCGGCCTGAGTTCCCTGCTGGCCTCGATGCCGCAGCGCCCGGTCTCCGCGGTCCACGTCAACGCCGGTCAGGCCGAGCAGGCCGAGCAGGCCGAGCAGGCCGAGCCGCGCACCCTGCCCGTACTGCCGGCCCAGGAGATCTACCTGCGGCGGGAGGCCTGGTCGAAGAAGTCCGGAGTGACCGACAACGGGCATGCGGTGGTGGAGACCCTGCGGTTCACCGGCACGTTGGACACCGACGCGCTCGGCACGGCGGTCACCAGGGTGGGTCGTCATCATGCGGCACTGCGGGCCAGGTTCGGCGTGGGCTCGCAGGACGACGACTACGTCATCTGGATCTCCGACGAGGACGTGTGGCTCCGGATCCACGAGACGAACGCCATCGAGTACGCGTGGAAGGCCTTCGACCAGGCCCACCGGGTCCGGCGAGATCGCCTGGCCAGGCTTCCGCTGTGCGGATTCGACCTCTATCCGCTCTCCGAGGACGATCACATTCTGATCATCTGGGTCGACCACATGGTCTCCGACAGCTGGTCTTTCGCGGTGCTGGTCGATGACCTGGCCATCCAGTACAACGCCGCGCTGAAGGGACTGGACGAGCCGCTGCGCGGTGACCTGACGTACGAGCGCTTCCACGCGGACAGGCTCGCGTGGCAGCGGTCCGACGAGGCCGCTGCCGCCCGGGCGTTCTGGCACGACGCGCTCAAGGAGGTCGGTCCCGATCCGGAGGTCGACTTCCTCGGTGCCCCGCGCGGTGACCGGCCGCCGGCCGAAGGGCAGGACGAGATTCGCGTTCCCGTCCCCCCGGCCGTCTACGCGCCGTCCGCCGCGCTGCCCGGCGCCACGCCTTATGCGGTCTTCTGTGCGGCCATGGCCATGGCGCTGGGGCGGCACAGCGGTCGGACCCACATCGGGATCATCGCGTCGGTCGCGCTGCGGCGGGATCCGGCGCTCGAGCGGCTGGTGGGCTGGGTCTCGAACTCGATCGTCATCCCCGTCGAGCTCGACCCGCGGGCCACCCTCGGCGAGTTGGCCGGCCAGGTCAGCTCGTTCGTGATCAGCGCGCAGGACTACGGCACCTACGGCCGCAACAGCCTCATTCGTGAGCTCGATCCCCTGAAGAGCGAGGTTGTCCGGCGGCACTCGGGGGCGTTCGTGGCGACCGTGTCGAGCCAGGCGGATGACGGTGACGAACCCTTCGACGGCCTCCGGACGCAGTCGCTTCCGTGGACCAGGGGCTTCTCCCGGCACGGGATCACCTGCGTCCTGTACCCGTCGGCGGCGGCCGTGGCGACAGTCGGGCTGGAAGCCGGCTGGCTCAGCGAGCAACGCCGGCGGCAGCTCGGCGACGATCTGGCGATCGCGCTGCGGATGCTTCCCGGTGAACCCGCCGCCACCGTGGGGCAGGCGTTGTCCGCGATGAGCGGCCCGGACGACTGGTTCGCCGAGGAAGCGTGAGTTCTGGGGAGGAGGGCAGGGCCGTCGGGGCCGGGACCTGCCCGCGCACGACAGCGGATCGTTGACGAGGGGTGGACAGTTATGGACGCATCTCCGGGCACGGAGAGCGAGTCCGGCGAGGGGCGAAGCGGCCCTCTTGGAGCGGTGGCGAAGATCCTGGGCACCCCGTTCTCCGCCGATCCGGTCCGCATCATTCAGACCAACTCGCTTATCCAGATGACCGGTTACGGGCTCTATACGGCGGGCAGCGCGCTGTACTTCGTACGTGCGGCCGGTATCCCCGCCGAACGCGTCGGTCTGGGCTTCTCACTGGCAGGGCTCGCCGGGCTGGCTCTGAGCGTCCGGATGGGGAGACTCGCCGACCGCCTGGGCCCGCGCGATGTCGGCATCGCCTTCGCGTTCGCCCGAGTCGCACTGCTCATCACCGCCGTACTCATCCACGGGACGGCGGCCTTCCTGATCGTGATCGTGTGCTTGGGCATCGCGGAGAACGGCAGCAGGGTCGCCCGCGGCGCGCTGGTCGCGCGTCTCGTGCCGAAGTCGGGCCGGGTGCGCACGCAGGCCATGACACGTGTGCTGACGAACGTGGGTTTCTCGATCGGCGTCGTGGTCGCCGGCGTCGCGATCGCCTTCAACACCCGCGCCGCCTACGCGTCGCTGATCCTCGGCATGGCCTTGGCGGCCTTGCTCACCGCGCTGCTCAGCTTCCGTCTGCCGCGGACCGTGGCCGACCCGGCCGGCAAGGGCGCGCGGAGCGGGCGCACCCGGTACGACTTCCCCTACATGGCCGTCTCCTTCGTGAGCAGCATGACCCTGATCGGCGACACGGTGCTCACGGTGGGACTGCCGATCTGGGTCGTCACACACACCGGCATACCGCGACCGCTCGCCGCGTGGGCGATCCTCGCCAACACGGTCCTGGTCATCGGGCTCCAGGTGAAGTTCTCCTCGCTGGGGAGCACCGTCGCCTCCGCCCGCAAGATCCAGCGCTGGGCGTTCATCGTCCTCGCGGCGGCCTGCTGCGCGGCGGCGGCCACCGACGGCCGCGGCGGCCTGCTCGGCAGCGGCCTGCTCCTGGTAACGGTCGCCCTGCTCACCCTTGGCGAGCTATGGGGAGAGAGCGCCAACTGGAGCTTTCGCTACGGCTTCGCCCAGGCCAAGGCCCAAGGGGCGTACGGCGGGATGTTCATCCTCGCCGGCTCCGCCCCGACGGTGATCGGTCCGGTTGTCGTCACGTCCCTCACCTCGCGCTTCGTCCCGGGCGGCTGGTTCGTCCTCGCGCTGCTCTTCATCGTCTGCACGGCCTTGAACGGTCCGGTGATCTCGTGGGCGGAACGCACCAGGATCCCCGACGAGGACGAGGACGAGGACGAGAGCGAAGACGCCCGGCCGGCAGCAGAGACAACCGCGGCCCCGTCCATGGAGGCGAGCTGAGATGACGGAAGACGGGCACCGCACGGAGCGGGCACCGGCGGAGCTGGCGGAGCTGGCGGAGCTGGCGGGCACCGTGCTCGGGGTACCGCCGCACGCGCTTGCCGGCTCGTCCTTCGCCGCCCTGGGCGGAACCTCGCTGCGTGCCGTTGATCTGGCCGCCCGCGCGCAGGCGGCGGGATTCGGACTGGACCTGCCCCGGCTGCTGGGGCGCGAGCCGCTGGCCGAGGTGCTCGCAACCGCGGTTCGCGTCCGCCCGGTGACGGACCCCGAAGCCGGCTGCGTGGCGGCGACCCGCACCGGGTCGAGGCCCGCGTCCGCGCTCGAGCTGCACATGCTCCTCGGTGAGGAGACGGGTACTTCGCGCGCCTGGAACCTGCAGTTCAGCGCGGACATCCGAGGCGAACTCGACCAGGGCAGGCTGGAACGCGCGATCCAGGACGTGGTCGACCGGCACGACGCGCTGCGGACCGTGTTCGAATCCGGTGACGACGGCCTGCGGGCTCGGGTGATCCGGCGGATGCGGGCACGGATCCTCTCCGGGAACCTGCCCCCGCTCGAACCCGCGGCTGTCATCGACACCGTGCACGCGATGACGAGTCGGGACGCCAACGCCCGGCTCGCGCCGTTCGTGGCCCCTCCCGTGGTCTTCTCCGTCTACCGCGCGGCTGCGGCCCGCCACATCCTCACCATCCGGATCCATCACGTCATCACCGACGGCTGGAGCATCGGCCTGCTCTGGCGCGAGGTGTTCGCCGCGTACGTCGACCCTGGCGCGGTTCATCCGCACCCGCGGATCCCGCGGTTCGGCGAGCCTCAGGAGGCCGTCGTGCGAGCGCGAGTCGCCGAGCTGGCCGGCACCCCGACCGTGCTCGAACCGGTCTGCGACACTCCCCGACCTGCGGAGTTCGACCACGTCGGAGTGCGGATACCGTTCGCGCTGGACTCGTCCGCGCGCGCCGCCTGCGAGTTGCTGGCGCGCAGCTGCGGCGTGACCCGGAACACCGTGCTGTTCGCCGCCTGGAACCTGGTGCTGGCGCGGCGCACGGGCTCGACCCGGTTCCTCGTCGGCCTGTCCTGGATGGGGCGCGATACCCCTCGGTCGCGAGAAGCCGTCGGGCTCGCGACCGCGCTGCTGCCCGTGGTCCATGACACCCAGGGCGTTCGCACTGTACGGGAGTTGCTGGAATCCACCGCCGGCCGGGTGCAGGACGCGCTCCGCAGCGCGGAGGTTCCTTTCGCCCGGCTCGTGTCCGGTCTCGTCGTGGACCGCGATCCACGACGTCCCACCCTCGTGCAATCCGCCTTCGCGGCACACGACGAGATGATTCCGCACGCTCTGTCGGTGCCCGGCCTCGAGGTGCGCCTGCATGAGGGCCACTGCGGCGGATCCGTCTTCGACGCCTTGCTCTACGTCCAGCGCTGGGAGCGGACTGCGCGGCTGTGTCTGGAGTACAGCTCCTCCGTGTACTCCGCCCGGGAAGCGGCCGAACTGGTCGCGGACTTCTCCCGCGTGCTCACCGCGATGACGCGGGACCCCGAAGGCGGCGTCGAGCTCGCGCCGCTCCCCACGGACTCCGGCCCCGAGGTCGGCCCCGTGCCGTCGTGGACCTCGCCGCCAGGGCTGTGGCACCTGTTCGAGCGGAGCGCGCGGCGCCACCTCGACGCCGAGGCGGTCGACGAGGCGGGCGTCGGCACACTGACCTATCGCGAACTGCTGGAAGCGGCCGAGGAGCAGGCCGCTCGCCTCCACGCGGCTGGGGTACGGACCGGCGACCGCGTCCTGGTCGCGGTTCCCCGCTCCGCCCGCGAGACCGTGGCGATCCTCGCGATCCTGCGGTGCGGCGCGGCGTATGTCGGCCTCGAACCCGGTCTGCCGGCATCCGTCGTGGAGCGGATGCTGCGCATCGCCGAGCCGGTCCTCATCGTGGCCGACCCGGACCGCGCGGCTGAGCTGGCAGGTCTCGCCGACGCCCCGCGCGTCGTCGGCCCCGTTGATCCTCTTGATCCTCGAAGCGATACTCGGAGCCGGGCGTCCGGGAGCGGCGTGCTGCCGCCACCGGCCGAGCCGGATCCGGAGCGGATCGCGTACATCGCCTTCACCTCGGGCACCTCGGGGACGCCGAAGGCGGTACGGATCGCGCAGCGGGGCGTGCTGCGCCTGGTCGACGGGTCCGGCATCGTCGCCGCGGACGCGGCCCGCCGGTTCCTGCGCTTCGCGCCGCTCTCCTTCGATGCCTCGACCCTTGAGATCTTCGCGCCGCTGGCCCAGGGCGGGGCGATCGTGGTGCTGCCGGATCAACACCCCACCGCGGCCGCGCTCGCCGCGTTCCTCGAGCGCTACTCGGTCACCGGACTCTGGCTCACCGCGGGCCTGTTCCGACTCGTCGCCGACCACCTGCCCGGCGCGTTCCGCCCGGTGCGGCAACTGCTCACCGGCGGGGACACGGTTCCGCCGGCCCAGGTTCGCGCCGTGCTCGAACGCTGCCCGGGCATCCGGGTGACCAACGGGTACGGTCCCACGGAGAACACGACCTTCACCACGGTCCACCACATCGACGACGCGACCGAGGTCGGCACCGTGCTGCCGATCGGCCGGCCGATCGCCGGCACCGGCGTCCTGGTCGCCGACGACGACGGCCGGCCAGTCGTGCGCGGCGCCGTCGGAGAGCTGCTCACCAGCGGGCTCGGCTTGGCGGTCGACTACGCCGGTGATCCGCAGGACACCGCCCGCCGTTTCGTCCTCGCCCCGGACGGCGTGCGCTACTACCGGACCGGCGACCTGGCGCGCTGGGACGGGAACGGTGAGCTGCGCATCCTCGGGCGCCGCGATCACCAGGTGAAGATCAGAGGCTTCCGCATCGAGCTCGACGCCGTCGGCCGAGCGCTCAGGACCCTCCCCGGCATCACCGACGCAGTCGCCGTGGCGGTCGGCGACGACGCCGCCGACCGGCGGATCGTGGCCGGACTCGTGGCCGGACGGGGCGTGACCGCGGCATCGGTGCGTGCCGCCGCGGCGGAGCTGCTTCCGGAGCATGCGATTCCAGCGCTCTGGGCCCTGGTGGGTGAACTGCCGCTCACCCGGCAGGGCAAAGTGGACGGCGCGGCACTGGTCGCCGCGGCACTCAGTACCGCTGACGCGTCGAGCAGTACCGCTGCCGCGTCGAGCGTTACCGCCGACGCGTCGGGCAGCGCGAACCAGGTGGCAGCGGAGCCCGCCACCGAGAGCCGGCTCGAGGAGCTGGAAGACCGGATCGCGCAGATCTGGGAAGAGGTTCTGGACACCGACGACTTCGGGTACGACGACCGGTTCTTCGAGGTGGGCGGCACCTCGCTGCTCGTTCCGGTCGTGCGGGAGCGGTTGCGGACGGCGTATCCCGGCTGCGAGATCAAGCTGGTCGATCTGTTCGCCCACACGACCGTCGCCGAACTGGCGGCGTTCCTCAACACACGGTCGGCGGTGGGGGCGTGACGCGGATCGCGGTCATCGGCTTCGCGGGCCGGTTCCCCGGAGCGCCCGACGTGGACACGTTCTGGGCGAATCTTCTCGAAGGACGGGAATCGATCAGCCGGTTCACCCCCGGGGAGCTCACCGAGGCCGGCGTGCCCGAACCGGAACACGCGCAGGCGGACTATGTGGCGGCGCGCGGGGTCGTGGCGGACGCGGACTGCTTCGACGCGGAGTTCTTCGGATACTCGGCGGGTGAGGCGATGCTCACCGATCCCCAGCAGCGGGTGCTCCTGGAGTGCGCCTGGCACGCGGCGGAGCATGCGGGGTACGGCGCCGGAGACCACCGGACCGGCGTCTTCGTCGGGACCGGGGAGAACAGCTACCTGGGCCTGCTGGCAGCGAGCGGTGTGCTGACCTCCGAAGACGCTCTGCGACTGGCGCTGAGCAACGCGAAGGACCACGCGGCGACCCGGATCGCCTACAAGCTGGGGCTCACCGGTCCCGCCGTGGCCGTGCAGACGGCCTGCTCCACCTCGCTGGTCGCCGTGCACCTCGCCGCGTCGAGCCTGCGCCTGGGCGACTGCGATCTCGCGCTCGCCGGTGGTGCCTCCATCCAGTTCCCGCAGATCGAGGGCTACCGGTACAGCCCGCACGGAATCCTCTCGCCCGACGGGCGGTGCCGTCCGTTCGCCGATGACGCGCACGGCACCGTTCCCGGGTCGGGCGCCGCCGTGGTCGTGCTCAAGCGGCTGGACGAGGCGCTCGCCGACGGGGACACGGTGCACGCGGTCATCCGCGGTTCAGCCGTGAACAACGACGGTTCGCGCAAGGCGGGCTATACCGCACCGAGCCCGCACGGCCAACGTGACGTCATCCTCCGAGCCCTTGACGCGGCCGAGGTGGACCCGGCGACGATCGGCTACGTCGAAGCCCACGGAACCGGAACCGAGATGGGCGACGGGATCGAAGTGCAGGCGCTCACCGAAGCCTTCGGTGTGCACACCGACTTGCGCGAGTACTGCGCGCTCGGCAGCGTCAAGTCGAACGTCGGCCACCTCGACGCCGCCGCCGGCGTCACCGGGCTCATCAAGGCCGTGCTCGCGGTGCGCGAAGGCGTGATTCCGCGCTCTCTGCACTGCGAGGTCCCGCACCGGGCGATCGCCTGGGGCGAGACCCCGTTCGTCCCCGCGCGCGGCACCACGGAGTGGCCGGTGGCGGTGGCACCCCGCCGCGCGGCGGTCAGCGCGTCCGGCATGGGGGGCACCAACGCGCACGTCATCCTCGAGCAGGCACCGGCTGACGCCCGGCCCCAGCCCCGGCTCCGGCCCCGGGACGAGCGCGCCCTCGAGGTCCCGGCCCTCATCCCGCTCTCCGGGGCCGGCGAGACCGCGGTTGCCGAGCTGCGCGATGCGTTGGCCAAGCAGTTGGCGGGCACCGGGGTGAACCTCGCCGATGCGGCCCACACGCTGCGCGTGGGACGCGCGGCGCAGCCCTGGCGGATCGCGGTGGCGGGCTCGGCGCACGACCTGCCCGCTCTGCTGCGTGCGGCCGTCGCGCGCAAGTACGCGCGCGGCACGCTGGGGTTCCTCTTCCCCGGCCAGGGGACGCAGCATCCGGGAATGGCCGAAGACCTCTACGAGGCGTTTCCGGTGTTCCGCGAGCGGTTCGACGAGTGCATGTCCGGCTTCGACCCTTCGCTCGCGTCGACCCTGAGAACACTGATGCTCCGGCGCAGCACGAACGAGGAGGACCGGGCGTCACTGAACCGGACCCGGCTCGCGCAGCCGGCGCTGTTCGCACTTGAGTACTCGGTGTGCGGCCAGCTCGAATTCTGGGGAATGCGTCCGCGGCTCCTGCTGGGACACAGCGTCGGCGAGATCACCGCCGCCTGTGTCGCCGGGGCGTTCACCCTCGCCGAAGCCCTGCGCCTGGTCGAGGCACGCGGTCGGCTGATGGACGCGTTGCCGGGCGGATCGATGCTCGCCGTGTTCGCCGGAGAGGCCGAGACCACCGCCCTGCTGCCGCGGGGTCTGCAGATCGCGGCGGTGAACGGACCGCGCTCCTGTGTCGTGGCCGGGCCGACACCGCAGGTCGGGGCCTTCGCCGAGGACGCCGCCGCACGCGGTGTCAGTACGCGCCGCCTGCGCGTTTCGCATGCGTTCCACTCCGCGATGATGGCACCCGCCGTCGACGCGTTCCGCACCGTCGCGGAGGCGGTCCACTACCGACGGCCGAGCACGCGGGTGATCTCCAACCTCACCGGAGAGCCTGTGCGGGAGTACTCGGCGCGGTACTGGGTGGAGCACCTGCTCAGCCCGGTCCGGTTCGCCGACGGTCTCGCCACGGTGCTCGCCGCGCGGCGTCCGGTCCTGATCGAGGTGGGCCCGGGCCGATCGCTGGGTCGGCTCGCCCAGGAGATCGACCCGGCCGCGAGTGATCGGTTCCTGTCCGCGCTGCCTGCTGCCGAGGCCGACGCGAGCGCCGCGGTGAGCCTGTTGCAGGCGGTGGGTTCCGCGTGGGCCACCGGGGTCGAGGTGGACTGGTCCGCCTTCGGCGCCGGCCGGCGGATCCCGCTGCCGCTCTACCCCTTCGACAGGCGCAGGCACTGGCCGCAGGACACGCACGACGAAGGGCGCCTGACGGACCGTCCCTCGGCCGCGGACCCGACGGGGGCCGCCAGGCCGACCCCGCAGGCCGGCGCCGCGGCCGAGGACACGGCCAGGAACGCGGCCGAGGACGCGGCCGAGGACGAGATCGAATCGCTGCTTCGCGCCACCTGGCACACGCTCCTCGCCGTCACCGTGGACGAGCCGGACGCCGACTTCTTCGCGCTCGGCGGAGACTCGCTGCTCGCCGTGCGGCTGCTCGCGACCATCCGGCGCGGGCTCGACCTGCGGCCGACGCTCGATCAGATCCTGAACCGCAGGACCTTTGCCGCCCAGGTCGAGCTGTTGCGCGGCCTCCAGGCGGCCGTTCCCACGACAGCGGGCCGGGAATCCGGGCCGACCACGAACACCGGTGGAAGCTGATGAATGACAATCCGGAGAATGTGCTCAGCGTCGTCGTCGACGGGCCCGGCCCCGCGCTCGTCGTCGACTTCAAGGAGTTCTCGACCAATGTCACGCTCTCCGCGGCCTTGGCCGCCGCCCACCCGGACCGGCCGCTACGCCGCATCGATGCCGTCGCGGCGGTCACCCGCGCCGGGTCCGGGCTCGAAACGGCCGCCGCCCACTGCGTGGCTCAAGTGATCGACTCCGACTGCGAACCCGGAGTCATCTTCGGCTACTGCAGTGCCGCCGGACTCGCCCTGCACCTCGCCGCCGGCCTGGAGCGCCGCGGTCTACGCCGACCGCCCGTCATCCTCGTGGAGCCGAGCTGGCCGACACCGGGGCTCGTCCGGCAGGACGTGGAGGCGTTGAGCGGCGCGGGACCGGGCGGATATCAGGGCCCGCTCGACGTGGCCTCCATCGTCTCCGCGCTGCGCGGGCAGGTCGAGCGGAACCTGCGGGCGGAGGGGCTCGAAGCCGAGGAGATCGAACTCTGCCTGGAGATCATGGCGGAGCGCCACCGTGAATGGTTCGCGTTCCTCGCGGCAGCCGAGGAGGGGGGCGTACCGCCGAACGTACTCCCGGCGGGCGTGCTGCTGGCGGACGACGGGCAGCGCTTCCCGCACCCTCGGTGGCCGACAGCGCCGATCCGCCTGGAGCGCCTGCCGGGGCGCAGCGGAGGCCTGCTGGGGCAGCCGGAGGCCATGGCGGTGATCGAGTGCCTGCGGGAGAAGGCGGTGTCCGATCCCGGTGCTCCCGATCCCGGGTACTGGTTCGGTCCCCAGGCCCGAGCGGACGACCACACCCGTGTGTCGGACCTGCTGCTCGAGGCGTTCTCGCGGACGCCGGACGCGGACGCGGTGACCGACGAGCGGGAGACGATCAGCTACGCCGAACTTCACCGACGCGCGCTGCGCCTCTCCATGGCCCTGCGGGGGCGCGGCGTGGGCCGGGAGGAGATCGTCGCGATCTGCGCGGAACGGTCGGTGTCCCTGTGCGTGGCGATCGTGGCCGTGCTGTTGGCCGACGGAGCGTACCTTCCGCTCGATCCGAGCTGGCCGAGCGCGCGTCTGGAACGGATCCTCGATGAGGCGGCGCCCCGCGTCGTGCTGGGGGACGCGCGCGGCCTGGCAGCCCTCGACCGGTCGACCCGGGCTCCGCTGCTCGGCCTCGACGGGTCCGGACCCGACGGCCGTGCGGCGGTGCCGGTCCGCGCCGAGGGTCGCGGGCCCGGCTCGCCGGTCGCCGACGACCTGGCCTACGTGCTCTACACGTCGGGGTCGACCGGCTGGCCCAAGGGCGTCGCGGTGCCGCACCGCGGCCTGGTGAACCGTCTGCGCTGGATGCAGGAGCGCTTCGGGATCGGGGTCGGCGACTCGGTGCTCCAGAAGACGCCGTACACGTTCGATGTCTCGGTCTGGGAGTTCCTCTGGCCACTGATGGCCGGGGCACGTCTGGTGATGGCACGGCCCGAAGGGCATCGGGACCCCGAGTACCTGGCCGAGGTCATCCGCTCCGAGCAGGTGACCGTCACCCACTTCGTCCCGTCGATGCTCGCGCTCTACCTCGCCGCCGTCGAACCGCACAGCTGTCCTTCGCTGCGCCAGGTGATCTGCAGCGGCGAGGCCCTGAGCCCGGCCGTCGCCAACCGCTTCACCGCATCGCACGCGGCCGAACTGCACAATCTCTACGGCCCGACCGAGGCCTCGATCGACGTGACGGCGTGGACCTGCCGACGGCCCGAGAACGAAACCTCGGTGCCGATCGGCACGCCCATCAGCGGCGTGCTGACCGCCGTGCGGGACGCGCGGGGCCGGCCGGTGACGGACGGTGGGATCGGCGAGCTCCATCTCGGCGGACCCTGCCTTGCCCGCGGCTACCTGGGCCGGGAGGACCTGACCGGCGCCGCGTTCGTCGAGGACCCCTGCGCGCCCGGTGTGCGGCTGTACCGCACCGGCGACCTGGTACGCCGGGATGCGGAAGGAGTGCTGCGGTACCACGGCCGCCTCGACCACCAGGTGAAGCTCAACGGAGTCCGGATCGAGCTCGGTGAGATCGAGTCGTGCGCCAGTGAGTACGCCGCTGTGGAGAATGCGGCGGCAGTGGTCAGGGAGGGCGCCCCCGGGTCGGTACGACTCGCGTTGTACGTGGCCCCCGAACTCGCTCCGGAGTCGGTTGCCGGACTTCGTGCCCATCTCGCGGGCCGACTGCCCGCGGCCTCGGTGCCGGCGGTCATCGTCCCCCTCGCCGAACTGCCGGTGACGCCGAACGGCAAGTGCGACCGCGCGGCGCTGCCCGATCCGCCGCGCGCGGGCAGTGGCCGGGGCGAGAGCCGGCGTCGGGCGCGGCGCCCGGACTGAGGAGGATCCGAGTCCGGCCGTGAGGCACCGAGCCGTCGTCAGGCGGCCCGTCCGGCATCCTCACGGACCGGCGAGTACGCCTGAGGCAGGCCACGACCTCCGACTCGCAGAGAGTCGTAGGCGGCCGCGACCTTGAACAGCCAGGAAACCTCCTCCGCGGGCGTCCTGGCATCCGGCGGGGGCGGGGGCGTGGCCGGGCCACCGCCTGAATGCCCACTCCCGTGCAGGACGGAGAACAGCCATGCCGCCTCCGCGCGGGCCCGTTCCGTCTCGCCGCCGGCCGCTCTCTCCGTCGCAGGCCACCCGGCGGCCGAGGGCGCTGTCACGCCCAGATCGCGCAGCACGAGCGAGGCGTCCCGGATCTCGAAAGCGCGGTGAGCCAGGTCGAGGGACCGGTCGCCGAGGGTCAGGAGGTCGCGGATCCGGCTGATCCGCGGCCCGAATGCCACGGTGGGCTCGGCCTCGATCAGGCCGGACCAGAGCGGGTACAGCCGCCACAGCGCGTACTGGTCCCTGGCGTAGCGGGCCAGCGTCCCCACCGGGGGCAGCGCCAGACCCGCGACGACGAGCAGGATGGCGATCGCCGGGAGGGCCTCGGAGATGGGATCGAACGTTCCGGGTCCCGGCACCTGGGCCTGGCTTCGCTGCTGGGCGAGGAAGATCACCCGGTAGACCGTGTAGACGAAGCCCAGGCCGGATCCGCCGGCCAGGCAGAGCACACCGGCTCGCAGCGGGCCCGGCGGAACGCTGCGTCGGTTGGACCAGAACAGCTTCGCCGACAGTACGGTCGAGCTGCCGAGGTAGGCGTAGACGATGCCCTCGTACAGCCGCACCGCCGGGTCCCCGAGGTGGGCATCGGTCACGCGGCTCGCCGGACCGTTCGGATCGTGCTTGAAGCAGAAGACGAACAGCACGGTCAGGCCCAGCGCGGCGGCCACCGCCAGCGCGATCCGCAGCCCGAACGCCACTGTGTGCCGCGGCCGTGGACCGCGATCACGTACTCCAAGATGAAGTAGCTCGATGCCAGCCCGGCGACGTGCTTGACGAGGACGGACAGGTCCGGTGATCCGGTGCAGATCCGGATGAGGTGCTACACGGCCGACGGCCTGGTCGTGAGCGAGACGGCCATCGCGGTCAGGAACCCCCACAGGAGGCGTGACGGGCGCGAGCCACTGAGCGCGGCGGGCGCCCGCCAGATCACCAGCGTCCACAGCAAGGCTGGGAGGGTGAACTGGTAGATCGTGTACATCAGTCTCCTTGCCGGCCACTCAGCCGGCATGTCGGATGGGCAAGGCTGGTCGCCGGGCGGCGCGCGGACCGCGTGCCGGTCGGGCGCCGGGTCGTCCGCCGGCAGCTCAGCGACCACGGTGCGGCCGACCGGACGGCCTGCGATCAGTCAGTTCCCGGCCAGGGCACGGCCGTCTCCACCGGCGCGCCGTACTCCACCCCCGGCACGTCCCAGCCGTACAGCTCGCGGAACTGGCGGTAGAACCACGTCGGCCCGGCCGGGTCGGCGGCCAGCGCGGTGGCGGGGTCCTCCCACAGCTTGCGGACGCCGTCCTGTGCCGCTTGCGCCATCTCCCAGTCGTCGAGCCGGATGCGGCCCTCGTCGTCCAGGTTGAGCGGCTGGGCGCCGGTGATCTGCTGCCACAGGTCCACGGCCTGGTCGGCGGTGGTGCGCCAGCCTTCCGCGCCCAGGACGTTGCGCAGCAGGGAGGTGTAGAGGGCGATGGAGGGGATGGCGGTGGAGGCCTGGGTGACGGCGGCGCCGGCGACCACGGTGAAGGCCCGGCCCCGTCCGGTCAGCAGGCCGGCGTTGAGGTCGTGTGCGGTGGCCTCCAGGTGTTCCTTGGCGGTGCCGATGGTGCCGCGCCGGTACACCGGGGCGGTGATGTCGGAGCCGACGTAGGACAGCGCGAGGGTGGTGAAGTCCTCGGCCAGCAGACCGGCGTCGGCCAGGGCGCGGCACCACAGTGCCCAGTCCTCGCCGCCCATCACCTTCACGGTCGCGGCCTGCTCCTGCTCGTCGGCGGGGGCGAGTTCGACGGTTCCGACGGTGGCGGTGCCCTCGTCGAAGAGCAGTGACGGGGAGGAGTAGGCCTCGCCGAGCGGCTTGATCACCGAGTGGTGGACCTCCCCCGTGGCCGGGTCGGTGCGGCGCGGGGAGGCCAGGGAGTAGATCAGGTAGTCCACCGGACCGTACTTCTCGGCCAGCAGCTCCAGCACCCGGGTGCGGGTGGGGTCGGCGTAGGCGTCGGCGTTGACGAAGGTGAAGTCGGCGCCGGTGTCCTCGAGGAGTTGGGCGGTGGCGGCGGTGCGGTACCAGCCGGCGGTGGCGGTGCGCCGTTCGGTGCCGGCGTTCTCGTAGGCGACGCCGACGCCGCGGATGCCGTGCCGGCGCAGCCCGGCGAGCAGGATGGACTGGCCGTAGCCGGCGCTGGTGCCCAGCACCAGGGCGACCGGGGCGCGGCCCGCGGGGCGGGCGGGTTCGATGGACTGCCACAGTCGTTCGACGGTGGTTTCGCATCCGGTGGGGTGGGAGTTGACGATCAGGTAGCCGCGCTGCTTCGGCGTGATCTGCTGCTTGCTCACTCGGTGGTGCCCTCTCCGGTGGGGTGGCCGAGCCGGGCGAGGAGCTGGTGCGGGCCGGCGGTGGTGTTCAGGTGGCCGGCTTCCTCGTCCGGGATGCCGTATTCCGGGAGCGTATCGGCGCCGGTGGCCGCCGCCTGTGCCAGAGGGTTACGGAGGATGCCCGTCGTGCTTGTAGGAGTTGTCATTGCCGCGGGTGCCCTTCGTCGGCTATCCGACCGGAGCCGGCCCGGGCTCCGGTGGACGCGCACACCGCCCGGCAGAGCCCGAGGCCGGTGGCGAGGAGCCGCAAGCATCAGCGCAGTTCGAGGGTGAGCAGCGGCTCGGCGAACACGGGCGCCGGTGCGTCGGGGCCCGCGGCAACGGCCTCCTCCAGTCGGCGGAAGCCGACCTCCAGTTCCTCGGGGCTGAGCTGCGCGAAGAACGAGAGGGTGCGCAGGCGCAGGCGTTCGAGCATGTCGCCGAGGGTGCCCGCGGACGGCTCGGTGACCGTGCCGAAGTCGGCGACGCGCCAGCCGACCGACGTGAACGTCTCGATGACCTCGTGCAGCGGCTGGAATATCGAGGCGTCCGCCTCGTAACCGCGGGGGAAGTACTCCAGCCACCACGGCCGGGGGTGGTGGTCGCTGAAGTTCGCGCGCAGCAGCAGCCGCCCGCCGGGCCTGAGCACCCTGGCCAGTTCCCGGGCCGCCCGGGGCTTGTCCTGGACGTGGTGCCAGGACAGGAACATCAGAGCGTAGTCGGCGCTGCCGGACGGCACCGGCATGTCCTCGGCGGAGCCTGCCAGGTACCGCACCTCGGGATGCTGGGACTGCGCCTGCGCGACCTCGCGCATGCGCACCGACGGCTCGACGCCGGTGACCGGCCCGAACGCCCGTGCCAGCGCGGGGGTGAACCTGCCGGTCCCCGAGCCGACGTCCAGTCCCACCAGCGGGCGCCGCTCGGGCAGCACCGCTTCGAAGGCGCTGATCCAGGTCTGCTGCTGCCGCTGGCTGACCGCGCGGCCGCGCGCGTAGTCCTGGTACTGCTCGGTGTCGTAGTCGATCGACCTCATCGAACCTCCCCTGTCGGCCGGGCGGCCGCAAGTGCCGTCCCGATATATCAACTCGATACATCGGGACGATATATGTCACCGCATCACCCCACAAGATGCCTGTGCGAACAGAGCTTCACCGACGACCCGCGCGACACAACCGCGGTCGTACCCGCCCGGTTTCCGCCGCTACAGCGTCGGCCGGCTCGCCGACGGCACGGACGGGTACCGGCCCGGCCGGAAGGTGCGGCGGTAGGTGTCCGGCGGCACGCCGACCGTGCGGTTGAAGTGCCGGCGCAGCGTTGTGGCGGTTCCCATGCCGGTGGCCGCCGCGATGGCGTCGATGCTGTCGGTGGTGGTCTCCAGCAACTCCTGGGCGTGGCGGATCCGTTGGGTCAGCAGCCACTGCAGCGGGGTGGTGCCGGTCACCGACCTGAAGTGGCGGCCCAGGTTGCGCGAGCTCATGCCCGCCTGGCGGGCCAGGTCCTCCACGGTCAGCGGACGGTCCAGTCGCTCGATCACCCAGGGGAACAGGTCGGCGAGCGGGTGGCTGTCCGGGGCGGGCACCGGGGTGGTCACGAACTGGGCCTGGCCGCCGTCCCGGTGCGGCGGCACGACCAGGCGGCGGGCGAGCGTGTTGGCGACCGACGAGCCGTGGTCGAGGCGGACGAGGTGCAGGCACAGGTCCATGGCGGCGGCTTTGCCGGCGGAGGTGAGCACGCTGCCGTTGTCCACGTAGAGGACGTCCGGATCGACCGTCACCTGGGGGTAGCGGGCCGCCAGGACGCGGGTGTGCGCCCAGTGCGTGGTCGCGCGCCGCCCGTCCAGCAGACCGGCGGCGGCCAGCACGAACGCGCCCGTGCAGAGCGAGGCCACGCGGGCGCCGGCCTCGTGGGCCGCGCGAACCGCCTCGACCAGGTCGCCGGGCGGATCCACGTCGACGTCGGCCCAGCCCGGGACGATCACCGTTTCGGCGCGCGGGAGTTGGTCGAGTCCGTGGTCGGGCTCCAGCCGGAACCGGCCGACCCGCACGGCACCCGGTCCGCAGACGGCCAGGCGGTACCAGGGGTCCGCCACGCTGGTCAGGTCAGCGCCGAAGACCTCGAGAGCCAAGGCCAGTTCGAAATGCAGCATCCCGTCGGTGACGGCCAGTGCGACAGTGTCCATGTCCGGAATTGTACGGGCGATGGCGTTCCGGACACTAGCGGCAGGGTGCCCTCCCCCGGCAAGATGATCACAACAGATCGCAACAGATCATTTCGAGTACGGGGGAGAACCCATGGGATCGGGACTCACAGTGGCGGTGTTCGGCGCGTACGGGCACACCGGGCGCTTCGTGGTGGCGCAGTTGCGGGATCGCGGGTTCGTCCCGCTCCTCTCCGGCCGCGACGCCGAGAAGCTGCGCGTACTCGCGTCCGAGACCGGATTCGACGCCCGCCCGGCGTCGGTCGATGACCCGGCCTCGCTCGACCGCGCACTGGCCGGTGCGGCGGCCGTGATCAACTGTGCCGGGCCCTTCGCCACGACGGCCGCCCCCGTGATCGAGGCGGCGCTGCGCGCCGGGATCCCGTACCTGGACGTGGCGGCCGAGATCGAGGCCAACGCCGACACGTTCACGCACTTCGGCGACCGCGCCCGCGCCGCCGGAGCAGTGGTCGTCCCGGCGATGGCCTTCTACGGCGGCCTCGGGGACCTGCTGGCCACCGCCGCGATGGGCGACTGGACGGCGGCCGACGAGGCGCACATCGCGTACGGGCTGAACAGCTGGCACCCCACCGCCGGAACGCGTACGGCCGGCGCGGTCTCCCGGCAGCGGCGGGGCGGCGGACGCGTCGTGTACACGAACGGGCGGCTGGAGCGCCGCCATGACGACCCGCCGACCCTCGAGTGGGCCTTCCCCGACCCGATGGGCCCCCGGGCCGTCATCGGGGAGTTCACGATGGCCGACGTCGTCACCGTCCCCAGCCACCTGTCCATCCCCGAAGTCCGCACCTACATGACGGTCGAGGCGGCCAGGCAGGTGTCGGCCCCGGACACGCCGACCCCAGCCGCGGTCGACGAGCACGGGCGGTCCGCGCAGACCTTCGTCGTCGACGTCGTCGTGCGCTCCGGCGACACCGAACGGCGTGCTGTGGCAAGGGGCCAGGACATCTACGCCGTCACCGCGCCACTCGTGGTGGAAGCGGTGGACCGCATCCTCACGGGACGGACCAGGACGGTCGGCGTCGCCTCCGCGGGCGAGATCTTCGACGCGCCCGACTTCATCCGCGCGCTGTCCTCGCACATCTCCCTGGAACTGCTTCCCTAGCGGGTCC
This sequence comes from Kitasatospora sp. NBC_01266, assembly GCF_036242395.1. Lineage (NCBI taxonomy): Bacteria > Bacillati > Actinomycetota > Actinomycetes > Kitasatosporales > Streptomycetaceae > Kitasatospora > Kitasatospora sp. NBC_01266. The sequence goes on from NZ_CP108458.1 coordinate 254,872, forward strand.
GACACGGGGAAGCGCTCGCCGGTCCCGGGCGGAGTGAGCGGCGGTACTCAACGACCGCCGCTCACCGCCGCGATGGCGTCGATCGAGATGCGCCGGCCACCGGCCAGCCCGACCAGGGCCGCCGAACGTGCGGGCGGGTCCGCCGGGAACACCTCGGCGTAGGCCTGGTTGATGGCGGGCAGGTGGTCGAGGTCGGTGTAGAAGAGCGTCGTCCTGGCCAGGCTCCGCAGCGTTGTCCCCGCTGCCGTCAGGACGCGCTCCAGGTTGCGCAGCGCCTGCCGGCACTCCGCCCCCACGCCGCCCGGCGGAACGGCGCCGGTCGCGGGGTCGATGCCGGTCTGCGCGGAGACGAAGAGCAGGTCACCCACGCGCACCGCGGGTGAGTACGGGCCCTGCACCGGCAGGTCGGGGCCGGTGACGATCTCGCGGGACATGATGGCTCGGCCGCTCTCGCCGGTCTGAAGTTCCGTCATACGCAGATCAAATCACTCCGACACCGCCCGCTTCCGCGCGGTCGGGCGAGCGGTCGCCAGCGGTGGATGGGCGTCGGGCGTGGTGAACGTGTAGCCGGCGTCGATCAGCTGCGGCAGGTAGCGGCTCAGCGCGTCCACGGTCTGGGAGCGGTCGCCGCCGCTGCCGGGGGCGGGGTTGTCGTCGCCGCCCTCGGTGCCGTCGTGGTCCAGCACGATGGCGCCGGTGGCGGCACCGGCGAGGACGCGGGCGGTGATGGTGTCGGCGCCGGGGTTGGCCCAGTCGGTGGGGTCCACCGACCAGGAGATCGGGCGCAGGGCGAGGTCGGCGCAGACGGCCAGGGCGGTGTCGGTGAAGTCGCCGTAAGGGGCGCGGAAGAGCACCGGCGTGTGCCCGCTGGTCTGGGTGACGGCGTCCTGGGTGCGCTGGATCTGGTCGCGGACATCGGCGGCGGACAGGTCGCCGAGGTGGGGGTGGGACCAGCTGTGGTTGCCCAGCACGTGCCCCTCCGCGACGATCCTGCGCACGACGTCCGGGTAGCGCGCGATGTTGTCGCCGCACACGAAGAACGTCGCGTGGACGCCGTGGTCGCGCAGGATGTCGAGCACCTGCGGTGTGTACTGCGGGCTGGGGCCGTCGTCGAAGGTGAGGGCCATCACCATCGGGCCGGCGTTGACCTTGGTCTCGGGCATCGGGACCGACCGGTCCCGCGCGGCGGCCGACTGCGACGAGGCGCCGACGGCGAGCAGCGCGCCGGCGCCCACCGCGAGGAAGCGGCGGCGCGGTAGCGAACGGTGAGTCTGTGGCATCCGACCATTCTGTGCCGCGACGGCCGAACCCGGTGATCAGCCGCGCCCGTGCTGCTCCGTGCGGGGCAGAAAGCAGAAAGCAGAAAGCAGAAAGGCGACGGTCCGGCAGAGCCCGTCGGCCGTCTCCTGGCTACTGGGGTCGTTCGAAGAGCTGCAGGACGCCGCCGATCGAGAAGCAGACCGCACCGGCGAAGGTTCCCCAGTTGGCGATGCCGACGTTGACCAGGCTGCCGGTCTCCGGACGGGTGAAGGCGGCCAGCGCCGAGACCAGGAAGAGCACGGACCCGAACTGGTTGACCGCGACGATCCACCATCCGAGGCTGCGCGAGCGCCAGCACGGGCGGCCGTGGCAGACCTCGACGACCGCGAGATGCCCCGAGACCAGGAACAGCAAGCAGCCGAACAGGTCAGGGGCCCAGATCAACCGGTTCACCTGCTGGACCGTGAGGCCCTCGAGGAACGAGTCCAACAGGTTGACGCCGAACACGAGCGTCCCGACGAACAGGACGAAGGTGCTCGACCAGTCGATCCGCGCCGGCTCGAAACTCCACCACCGCCAGCCTCCCGTCACCAGGGAGTCCGTGCCGCGTGAGCGGCGCGGAGCGTTGATCGCCTGGAGCAGCGAGGCGTAGCCGCCGGTGGTGAAGAACAGACCTCCCGCGAAGTAGATCGAGGCGATCCCGGTCGCACCGGTCACCCCGAGCTCGGCGACGGCGGCACCCAGTGCGAACAGGCCACCGCCGACCGTGAACGCGACGGCAGCCACCGCGTTGAGAACGCGCAGGCGGTGCAGTGCCGTGTCGTCCGCGATGCGGGGCGTGCCCTCCGCCCCGCCGGCGGCGCGCACCCTGAGCACCCCGCGCTTGCGGGCCAGGCGCGACTCCCAGACCGCCGAACCGCCCTCGGCCAACCGCCAGGTGAGCCGGGTCGTGAACGGTCCAGCACCTTCGGCACGCTCGTCCGGTCGAACCACAAGGCGACCCTAGCCCGGCGTCCGGCGGTCGGCTGCGACCCCGGCCGGAAACCCGCTTGCGGCGCGCCCCGGCAGCCCGCTCGCGGGTACGGCGTCTGGCAACCACCGTCGGGGCCGTGGATAGTGTCCTCATGCGCGTCGACTTCGATCCCGAGGCCATGGGCGGGTCCGCCTTCTACAGGTTCATGACGTCGGTGGTGATTCCCCGCCCGATCGCCTGGATCTCCACGGTCGCGCCGGACGGCCGCACCGAGAACCTCGCCCCGCACTCGTTCTTCTCCATCGCCAGCACCGATCCTCCGATCGTGCAGTTCACTTCGATCGGCCGCAAGGACTCGCTGCGCAATGTCGAGGACACCGGGGAGTTCGTCGTCAACTTCTCGTCCGAGCCGATGCTCAAGCAGATCAGGGACACCGCCATCGACTTCCCCCGGACGGTCAGCGAGTTCGACTTCGCGGGCATCGCACGCGAACCCAGCCTGCGGGTGCGGCCGCCCAGGGTGGCCGACTCCCCCGTCGTGCTGGAGTGCCGCTCGCACTCCACCCTGCGGCTGGGCAACTCCACGCTTGTCTTCGGGCGGGTGCTCCACGCCGCCGTCCACGAGAGCTGCCTCGTGGACGGCCGGCCGAGCGCCCGGGAGCTGCGTCCGCTCACCAAGCTGGGCGGCCACGAGTGGGGCACGCTCGGCGAGATCCTGCAGCTGGCCCGCATCCCGTACGAGGAGTTGGAGCCCAAGGAGCGCGAAGGCTCCTCGGACGAAGGGCGGTAGCGCGGGCCGGCGCGGGCCAGGTCAGCGCGGGCCAGGTCAGCGCAGGCCGGCGAAGAGGTCGTCCTCCTGGTCCGGGGCGGGGACGGTGCTGAACTGCCGCACGAAGGACTCCTGGCCGAACACCCGCCGCTGGCCCTCCTCGGGCAGCCGCAGCATGAAGATGCCGTCGCTCTGGCTGGCATGGGCCTCCAGCGCCCTGCGCTTGTGGTCGACGTGCGCGGACACGTCCACGACGGTCGTGATCAGCTCGTCCGGCGTGCCGAAGTCGTCGGGCAGCTCGAAGTCACCGATGTCCACACCGCTGGCACGCAGCGACGCGAACAGCTCCACCATCCGGCTGCGCGGGATGGCCGTGTGGTAGAACTTCGCCGGTACGCCGCTCCGCCTGATCGCCTCCACCGTGATCAGGTGCGCCTGAATGTGGTCGGGGTGACCGTAGGCACCGTTCTCGTCGTAGGTCACGACGACATCCGGCCGGTAACGCTCCATCAGCTCGGCGAGCCGCCCGGCGGACTGCTCCAGCGGGATGTTGGCGAATGCCTCCGGGCGCTCGTTGGCCGCCCAGCCCACCATGCCGGAGTCGGGGTATCCGAGCAGTTCCACGACGGAGACGCCCAGCAGCTCCACCGACTCCTTCAGCTCCCGCAGCCGGAGTTCGCGGACCTGCGCCTCGTCGTGACCGGGCTCGCCGGGCTTGACGCCGCCCGGCCCGTCGCCCTGCTCCCCGTTGGTACAGGTGACCAGCACGGTGCGGATGCCCTCGGCAGCCGCGGCCGCCAGGACGCCGCCGGTGGACAGCACCTCGTCGTCGGGATGGGCGTGTACGGCCATCAGGGTCAGTTGACGGTCCATCGGTTGCAGACCTCCGAGAGAGTCCGGGAAAGCACGGTGTTCGAGTCGCTCCGTACCACCGTAAGCGGTCCGCTCCCGGGGCCGACCAGGGCACCGGCTCCCCGGCGGGCGGAACGCCGACGACCCGGTGCTGCGCGCGCCGACCGCGCTGAGACCCGCCGCCCGCCGCTGCCGCAGAGCAGCCCGGCGGCCGGGCGGCCTCGCGGGTGTCAGGCCCCCGCGGCCAGCGACAAGCCGGTGACCAGCATGGTCGTCGCGACCAGGGCGTCCAGGACGCGCCAGGAGGAGGCACGGCGGAAGAAGCCGACGAGCAGGCGGGCGCCGAAGCCCAGAGCGGCGAACCAGCAGAGGCTGGCCAGCCCGGCGCCGAGCGCGAACTGCCAGCGCAGCGTGCCGTGGGTGGCCGCGATGGAGCCGAGCAGGAGCACCGTGTCGAGGTAGACGTGCGGGTTGAGCCAGGTCATCGCGAGAGCGCTGAGCACCGCGCGGCGGCGGGAGCGGACGGCCGGCCCGCCGCCCTCCAGGCTGGAGCCCCGGAAGGCGCGGCGCGCGGCGATCACGGCATAGCAGAGCAGGAAGCCGGCACCCACCACGCGCACCGCCGTCAGCGCCGCCGGCCACGCCGTCACCAGCGCACCGAGCCCGCCCACACCGCAGACGATCAGCACCGCGTCGGAGAGCGCGCAGATCGCGACCACCGACAGCACTGCCTCCCGGCGGATGCCCTGGCGCAGCACGAAGGCGTTCTGCGCCCCGATGGCGACGATGAGCGACATGCCGGTCCCGAATCCGGCCGCGGCGGCGGTGAGCGTGTTTCCCATGGGCGCCACCGTAGGCAGCGGGCCACCATAAGGACAGCTATATCTTTTTACGTATCATTAGCAGGTGTGAAGAGCGAGCTGCCCCACGACCTGGTCCGGACCCTGCTCGCGGTCGTCGACGAAGGCACCTTCGACGCCGCCGCCGCGGCCCTGCACGTCACACCCTCCGCCGTGAGCCAGCGGATCAAGGCGCTGGAGCAGCGCGCCGGGCGGGTGCTGCTGACCCGGACCCGGCCGGTCCGGGCGACCGAATCCGGTCAGGTCGTGGTCCGCTTCGGCCGTCAGCTCGCCCGGTTGGAGGACGACGCGTGCACCGCACTCGGGCTGGCCGAGGACGAGGAGGAGGGAGTCGAGCCGTCGAGCCCCTCCTGGCTGCCCATCGCGGTCAACGCGGATTCGCTGGCGACCTGGTTCGTGCCCGCCCTGGCCTCGCTCGCCCGGGACGCACGCGTCTACGTCGACCTGCGCCGCGAGGACGAGGCACACACCACCGCCCTGCTGCGAGCGGGCGAGGTGATGGCGGCGGTCACCTCCTCGCCCCACCCGGTGGCCGGCTGCTCGTCGCGCCGGCTCGGCGCGATGGTCTACCTCCCGGTCGCCGCACCGCGGTTCGCCGCCCGTTGGTTCGACGGCGACCCGGCCCTGCTGCTGCCGCACGCCCCCGTGGTCTGCTTCGACCGCCGCGACGAGTTGCAGGACGCCTTCACCCGCGAGCTGACGGGTGGTCACAGCGCCAGCGCGCTGCGGCACTACGTCCCGTCCAGCGAGGGGTTCATCGACGCGGTGACGGCCGGCCTCGGCTGGGGCCTGGTCCCGCACAGCCAGGCCGAGCCCCGGCTGCGCCGCGGTGCGCTGGTCCGGCTCCTGCCGGACCGCACGGCCGAGGTCCCGCTCTACTGGCAGCAGTGGCGCCTCGATTCGCCCGCGCTGGCAGCTGTCGCCGGCGCGGTAGCGGCGGAGGCGGAACGGGCGTTGCGGTAGGCGGGGAAGCGGTGGGCGGGGCTTGCGGGTCAGGATCGCCCGGCGCGCCGAGCGGGCCACCCGGACGGACGTGAAGCCCGCATCTCGAACCGATGCGCGATCAAGAGACCGGTCGAGCGCCGCCTGTGGCACCCACTACTGTGTCGGAGCATGACTCCGGACGACTGGTTGGCGGACACCAGCACCTCATACGACACGGTCGCGACCAGCTACGCCGACTACATACGCGAGGCTCTGGGCGGCGCGCCGAGCCTGCGGGCGGCGCTGGCGCTGTTCGCCGACGCGGTCGCCGACGGCGGCGGTGGGCCGGTGGCGGACGTGGGATGCGGACCGGGCCACGTCACCGCCTACCTGCACGGCCTGGGCGTCGACGCGTTCGGCATCGATCTCTCGCCCGGGATGGTCGACGTGGCTCGGCGCGAACACCCTGGGCTCCGGTTCGAGGTGGGCTCGATGACGGCGCTCGACCTCGCCGACGCCTCGATCGCCGGTGCGCTCGCGTTCTGGTCGCTGATTCACATCCCCGATGAGGCGGTCCCGGCGGTCCTCTCCGGCTTCAGGCGGGTCCTGCGTCCTGGCGCACCCCTGCTGATCGGCTTTCACGTGGGTGACGGGTCGAAGTTGAAGACGCAGGGCTACGGCGGCCACCCGATGAAGGTCCACGTCCACCGGCGCCGGCCGGCCCAGCTGACCGCCTGGCTGCGCGAGGCCGGATTCACGGTCGAGACCGAAACGCTGCTCGACCCCGAGGGCAGTGCCCCGGGAGCGATCCTCTTCGCACGCCGCCCGCCGTGCGACCGCTCAGGAGGACTGTGACGACTGCCCCAGCGGACGGTACCGCTGCAGGTTCTCGCGGACTTCGTCCAGGTAGGGCTGGATGGCCCGGAGCCTGGCGCCCTGCTGCTGCACCACCCAGGTCGCGGTGCGGTAGGAGGCGGCGAGATTGAGTGCCGGGTCGCCCGGGACGCCCTGGAGGGCCGGGGCGATGGCGCAGAGCATCCGGCCGAGGGCGAGGATCGAGTCCTGCGGGGTGAACGGCGGTGCGGGGACCGTGTTCTGTCGGTCGGGCGGCAGGTAGTACCTGAGGACCCGGGGTGTCCAGCGGGCGATGCCGTACTCGTCCTTGGCCGGGTCGCTCAGCGTGGGGTCGAAGCCGCTCTCGGCCTTGAGGATGGCCGCCACCAGGGCCGGGGTGATCTCCGGCTCGGGGCACATGGTGCCGGCCTCGATGATCAGTCCCCGGTAGCGGAGCGGAATGTCGCTGTCGCCGCGCAGCCAGCGTGCCTCGTCCTGGGGCCGGGCGCGGGTGGCGAGGGCGGCCGTGCTCACCGAGACGGCGGAGTCGGCCGGCACGCAGGCGCTGAATGCCAGGGCGAGGACGGCTGCGGCGAGCAGGCCGAGGCACCGCAGCAGCGCGACCGGCCCCCCGTGGCGCTCGACGCGGCGCGACCGGGCCGGACGGTCGGACGGCCGAGCCCGAGAAGGAACCGGCGGGACGTCAGGGGGACTTGCGGCAGCGGTCGGTAGGGCGGGCCCGGCGGGTGCTGCCGGTGGGGCGGTGATGAGCTGATGAACGCCGACCCGGCGCCGCTCCCACTGCGCCGGATCACCGCCGCAGGCGGTCACGAAGGCCGCGAGCACCGCGTCGCTGGGCAGCCGGTGGCCTGCCGCGGCAGCGGCCAGCGTGGAGGCGGAGTAGTTGGTGTGTGCGGCGAGCCGACGGTAGGTCGGGCTGCCGGCCTGGCGCCGCAGCTCGCGCAGCTCACAGGCGAAGCGCGCCAGCGGGCCTTCCTGGGAGTCGAGCGGCTTCTCCTGCCGTCCCACCTGCGGCTCCTCTCATCTCTGTTGGGCTCGTCCCTGTGGTCGTCCGGGCGTTGTCCGGGCGTTGTCCGGGCGTTGTCCGGTGTTTGTCCGTCCAGGTCAGCGGGCCGTGACGGCTCGGCCCCGGTTCGGTTTGATGGGGCGCGGCGCCCCGGCTTTCTTTGTACCATCCATGACAACATCCAATCCCGTTCGCGCGTGTGGCGACGCCGCTTTCCGCCGGATCCGTCGTGTGTGGTAGTTCACACGCGCTCGGGGCGCGGGTCCTGCGCCCGGCCCGGCCTGCGGTCCCTCGCAGCCGCCCGGTTGACCTACCCCCACCACCTGGAGGATCGATCGATGTCCACCCCTTCACAGCCCGACCGCAGTGAGGTCACCCGCCGCTCGGTGCTCCGGGCCGGCGCGGGCCTGGCCGTGGGCGCCGGCGTGCTCGGCGCCACGACCGGCTCGGCCTTCGCGAGCGCCGGTGCTTCCCGCGCCGGCCTCGCGCCCCGGGCCCAGTCCGGCGCCGCGCTGTGCGACACGCCCGGCGACTCGGCGAGCGCGCAGGGCCTGGGCTCCGGAGACCTCGGCATTCCGTATTTCCGGCCGCACGACGGCTCCTGGGGCTACGTCTTCGGCGACTCCTGGGCGCACGCCGCGCAGGGCGTCCCGTACCTCGGCTCACCGGTGATGCTCAATCAGGCGAACTTCGACAGCACCGGCGGCTCGCCGATCTCGTTCAGCTGGGCGATGCCCACCGGCGGCCAGGCCAACCAGCTGTTCAACTACCAGCACCAGACGGACAACGGGTACGGCTGGGAGTTCAGCCGGATTCCCAACGACTGCATCGAGTTCGGCGGTCGCACCTACCTCCAGTACACCTCGGTCGCGACCTGGAACCCGCCGGCCGGCTACGACGGTTCACTGATGTCCGGCGTCGCCTACTCCGACGACTACGGAGTCACCTGGACCGACTACCCGTACCACTGGCCCGGCGACACCCAGGGCACCAACCAGTCGCTGTACGGCATGTGGTCGTTCGCGGGCATCGACCCCGACGGCTGGCTCTACATCTTCTCCAAGCGCTGGAACGGCACCCACCGGAACACCGCCGACGGCGGCGCGATCCAGCTGTTCCGGATCCAGCCGAACGACTTCCGGGCCGGAAACTTCGGTGCCCAGCAGAACTGGGCGTACCTCAACGGCTCCTGGCAGTGGACCACCGCGGCTGCGCCGTCGATCATCCTCTCCGGCAACAACATCGGGGAGTTCTCGGTCAAACTGATCAACGGCACCTACTGCATGAGCTACTTCGACGTGACCGACTACTCGATCTGCACCCGGACCGCGCCCCGCCCGGACGCGGTCTGGACGGCGCCCACGCCGCAGATCGTCGGCTCCAACGTCCTTCCGCCCAGCCACTGGGGCAAGCCGCAACTCCCCTACCTCTACGGCGGCTACATCCACCCGGGCAGCCTGAGCGCGACCTCGCTGACCCTGATCGTGTCCCAGTGGAACGGGCAGCAGGGGCAGTCGCCCTACCGGGTGCTGCAGTACGACGGCATCAACCCGTAGTGCCGCTTGCCAGGGGCGTGGTCCGGTAGGTCTGGCAGACTGCTCCGGTGATCGTCAGACCCGCACAGGAGCATGACTTCCCAGGCTTTCTCGCCCTGGCCGCCCAGGTCGAGCAGTGGTTCGGCCCGATGGTCGAGGATGCCGGCTTCCATGACGCCGTGGCCAAGCACATTCACCGGTCCACGGCGCTGGTCGCCGTCTCCTCGGGATCGGGCCTGCTCGGCGGGTTGCTGTTCGGCGTGAAGGCGCCGGTCCATCACGTCAACTGGCTGGTGGTCTCGGCGGAGAGTCGCGGCAGCGGCGTCGGCCGTGCGCTGATGGCCGATGCGTCACGCAGGTTCGTGCGGGGTCCGGGCAGCATCGAGGTGGTCACCTTCGGGGCCGACCACCCGGGCGCTGCGGCCAGCGGCGCTCGCGTCTTCTACGAATCGCTGGGGTTCACCCCCGCCGAGGCCGCCGAGCCGGGACCGGAAGGCGGGTCACGGCAGGTCTATCGTCGGGCCGTCACCTGAAGCACGGGGCGTCGGCCCCGGGCACGGTCCGGCCGATCGTCCTGACGATGAAGTAGCACGGCAGGCGGTCGCCTGACTCAGTCGCGGTAGGCGGTCGCCGCGATCCGGACGAGGGAGCGGATCAGCGGGTTCGGGTCGTCCCGGTTCCAGGCCGCCACCACCCGGCTCGGCGCCATGTCGACCAGCGGGACCACGGCGAGTTCCGCCGGGGGCTGGTGCCCGAGCACGGTCATCCCGACCGTGCCGTTCCAGAGCACGGCCTGCACGCATTCCTGGACCGCGCGGACCACCGGGCCCTGGCGGGGCGAGCCGCCGTTCCAGTACGACTGCCAGCTGGGGTCGGTGCCCTGCGGGAACTGGAACCAGTGGCGGTCGGCCAGGTCGGCCAGCGTCAGCCGGTCGCGGCGGGCCAGCGGATCGTCGGCGCGCAGCAGCGCTCCCACCGGGTCGGTGCGCAGTGTTCGCACGGTCAGACCGGTCTCGTCGAACGGCCCGCGGGTCAGCGCGACGTCGACCAGCCGGGCGCGCAGCCCGCAGGTGGGATCGGTCAGGTCGGTCTCGCGGACGCGGACCTCGACGCCCGGGTGCCGCCGGCGGTAGGCGGCGGCCAGCCGGGTCGCGCCCGGGTCGGTGCTGCCGCCCAGGATGCCGACCGTGACGGTCGCGGCACCGGCCGCCACGGCCACCCGTTCGCGTACCCGGTCGGCCTGCTCGAGCAGGGCGCGCGCCTCGTCGAGCAGCAGCGCCCCCACCGCGGTGAGCGCGACACCGGCGGACGACCGGTCGAACAGCGTGGCGCCGAGCTCGGTCTCCAGCTGCTTGATCGCCCGGCTCAGCGGCGGCTGGCTCATGTGCAGCCGCAAGGCGGCCCGGCCGAAGTGGAGTTCCTCGGCGACCGCCACGAAGTAGCGCAGCGTGCGTAGCTCCATGGCGCAACGATACCCGCACGGTATCGACCGCACGGAACGGGTCTTGGACGGCCACCGTGCCCCGGCGGTGGAATCGAGGCATGACCAACGAACCGAGAAGCAGTCAGCCGAGCACCAGCGAGCCGAGCACCGGTGCGCCGAAGTCCGACCCCGCCGTGTCGGTGGTCGGTCCGGGCGACGGCGAGACGATCTTCCTGGGCACCACGCGACTGCGCGTCCTCGAGGACGGCAGCAACACCGGGCACCGCCTCGGGCTCGCCGAGGCGGTCCTCGCGCCGCACACGCCCGGACCGCCGCAGCATCGCCACGCCCAGCACGACGAGGGCTTCTACGTCATCTCCGGCACGGTGCGGTTCACGGTCGGAGACCAGGACCACGACGCGACGGCCGGCACGCTCGTGATGGTCCCGCCCGGCGCCCCGCACACCTTCGCCAACCTGACCGACCAACCGGCCGTCATGCTCAGCACGTTCACGCCGGACCTGTACGTGCGGTACTTCCGGGACCTGCGGGACATGATCGCCGGCGGCCAGGCGCTGACGCCGCAGGCGAGCATCCGCGTGATGAGCCGTTACGCCACCGAGCCCGCCACCGACTTCGCCACCGACGTCGCCCCGACCGGTAGCCGTGGACGGGCATCGTGAACGTCGCCTACTGGATCGCCGCCGGCCTGCTCGCTCCGTTCTACCTCTACAGCGGAACGCTGAAGGTGGCGCGCAGCCGCGAGCGGCTCCGGCCGATGATGGCCTGGGTGGACAGCACGCCGATGCCGGTTGTCAGGGCCGTCGGGATGATCGAAGTGCTCGGCGCGGCCGGGCTGGTCCTCCCGCCGCTGACCGGCATCACACCCTGGCTGGCCCTGGCCGCCGCCATCGGGTTCGTGGTCCTGCAGATCGGCGCGGCCGGGGTTCACCTGGCCCGGGGGGACCGCCAGGTCGCCCTCAACATCACGCTCGTGCTGGCTGCGGCCGCGGCCAGCTGGCCGGCCACGACCTGGCTGTGACTCGCACGGCCGTTCAGCAGGGCAGGGCTTTCGTCGACCGGCCGGCTCGGTGCCGGGCAACCCCATCAGGGGCGCCCGGCACGGCCTGCGGCACGCCGGCGCTGGGGCCGGCCGTCAGGCAGTCGGCCTGGGAGGTGTTCAGCCGGCGACGATGCCGGACGCGGCGATGCTGACCTTCGCGCGGGTCGAGCCGCTCTGGGTGCCCAGCGACTCGATCTTCTTCACCAGGTCCTCGCCCTCGGTGACCTCGCCGAAGACGACGTGCTTGCCGTCCAGCCAGGAGGTGACGATGGTGGTGATGAAGAACTGGGAGCCGTTGGTGTTGCGGCCCGCGTTCGCCATGGAGAGCAGGAACGGGCGGTCGTGCTTGAGCTGGAAGTTCTCGTCCTCGAACTTCGCGCCGTAGATGCTCTTGCCGCCGGTGCCGTTGCCCGCGGTGAAGTCACCGCCCTGCAGCATGAAGTCCGGGATGACGCGGTGGAACGAGGAACCGGCGTAGCCGAAGCCGTGCTCGCCGGTGGCCAGCTCCCGGAAGTTCCGGGCGGTCTTGGGCACGACGTCGTCGTAGAGCTTGAAGACGATCCGGCCCGCGGGCTCGTCGTCGATGGTGATGTCGAAGAAGACGTTGTCAGACATACGACGATCATGGCAGAAAACAGAAGCGCGGAGTAACAGCGGGTGCGGCTCAGCGCAGGCCGAGACAGGGCAGCCAGGCCCGTGAGGCGCCGTGCCCCGCGGTGAGCAGCGCGCACAGCGGGCCCGCCGCTCCCCCGAGCAGTCCCATTCCTTCCCCGCCGAGAGCTTCCACGGCGGGCAGGCGGGCCAGCAGGTGGGCGAGCAGGTGTGCCCGCAGCGCGGTCGCGGCGGGCAGGGCGGCGTGGCGGGCGAAGGCGTCGGCCACCGCCAGCACGCCCGCGGCCCCGTGGCAGAGGGCCAGCAGGTCGGCCGGGCGGTCGCCGAAGAGGTGGAAACTCTCGTCGTACCGCTCGGCGAGTGTGCTGAAGGCCACTTCCGCCCAGGCTGCCGTCTCCCGGTCGCCCATCGCGTCCGCCGCGTCCCACAGCGCCCAGGACACCCCGGGGGTGCCGTAGCACCAGGCCTGGCGGGCGCGCGCTCCGGCCGCCGGTGGGCCGTCGAGTCCGGCGCCGTCCCAGGTGCGGATGGAGCGGGCGTCGTCGAAGGACTGCCGCATCAGCCACCGGGTCGCACGGCGCAGGGCCTGCGTCAGCTCGGGGCGCGGGCCGAGCCGGCGCAGCGCCGCGGTGAGCGCGGCGACGACTCCGGCGGTGCCGTGGCCCATGCCGGTGTTGATCCGTCCGTCCAGCCAGGCCAGCTGCGGGTGGTCGGCGTACTGCGCCGTCCGCAGCCGTGGCAGCTCGTCGGCGTCGCACAGCCCGGTCAAGTGGTCGGCGAACGGGCGGAGTTCGGCCGGGGTCGGACTGGTGCCCGCGCTCAGGGCGAGCAGCATCCCGGAGGGCCCGACGATCAGGTCGTAGTCCGGGAAGGCGACCTGCCCGCCTCGCCAGCCGCGGGCCGGGGCGGTGCGGACCAGGTGGTCGCGCAGCCGGTCGGCGACCGGGTCCAGCTCCGGGTGCACCCGGGCGCCCAGGCGCAGGCCGACCAGCGTTCCGGCCAGGCCGCCGTCGTACAGCCCGCAGTGGCCCGGTCCCCGGCCGGCGGTGCGGGCCCACACCGCCACGGCACGGCTCGCGGACCGCTCGGTCCGCGGCTCTCCGGCCGCGTGCAGCAGGGATGCCAGGACGGGGATGCCCGGATCGGAGGGGTGCTCGGCGGCTGCCAGGCCCTCGCGGGGGCGGGCGGACCAGGCGTCGAGGAGCCGGGCCGCGAGATCGGTGACGGTGGCGCCGGTGCCGGTGCCGGTGGTGCTGGTGTCCTCGGCGTTCTCGGTGCGCTGCGGCACGGTGCCTCCCTCGGAACGACGGGTCGGCGCCCCGCCCTCGCGGCCGTACGGGCCGGGCGGGGCGCCGGTGGTGCGGCCGTCACGGGCCGCTGTCCGGGTGAACCGGCTGAGGGGGTTCCCTCAGCGCGTCTGACGGGGCATCAACAGATGACGCCGCTGCAGGCGAGCACGGTGTCGCAGATGAGCACCGTGCACACGCCGCTGCAGCCCCCGCTGCTGGCCTCGGGCGTCGGCAGGGTGGTCTCGGTGATACGCGCGTCCAGGTCGCCGATCAGGGCGTCGAGGTCGGTGAGCGCCGTGGTGTCGGGCATGGTTGTCCTCCTTCAGGAGCGGTGATGTGGGCCGCCCCGGCGGCCCGCTCGCTGGGAGCGGGCACCCCGGGGACGTCGGGTTCGCCGCGCAGTGCGGCGGCTGCGAGCGCCGCGAGTTCCTCGGCGCCCTGGTCGTACGGAAGTCGGAGCAGCAGCTGGGCGGCGACGGCGGCACCGTGCTGCAGGGGGTCGTGGAGCAGCAGGTCGCCGGGGGCCGGCAGCATCTCCTCGACCAGCAGGTCCGTGCCGGGCTGCTCCACGCCGGGCTGCTGGGTGCCGGGCTGCTGGGCGCGGATCCGCTCCAGCTGGGAGATGGCGGTCAGCGCCGCGAAGTCCACGGGCACCGGTTTCGCCTGGGGCACGGCGCGCACGAACGCGAAGCGCGGCAGCCCGAGGGTGCGCCGTATCCCGGTGAGAGCCCGTGCCTTGGCCAGCTCGCTGTCGCCGGGCCGCCAGAGCAGGGCGCGTGGCACGCGCCAGGTCGCGGGACTGATGACCAGGGTGCCACCGACGGTCAGCCGGGGCAGGCGGTCGGTGCCGGGGAACGCCTCGGCCAGGCCGTCCAGGCGGATCACGCGCGAGGCCGCGGGGTGGCCTGCGGGCAGCAGCAGTCGGACCAAGGCGTCGTAGGGCGGCAGCGGCGTGCGGGTGGCGTGGTGGACGGGCAGCAGCCGGCGCCCGTCGGCCTCGGCGATGAGCTGCCCGCCGCCGCGTCGCAGGGTGATGCGGTCCAGCGGCAGGTAGCGGGCCGTCAGACCGGCTGGTCCCTGGTACGGCGCGGGGTCGGGATCCCCCGTCCACCAGCCGGTGATGACGGGCCGTCGTACGGCGTTGGCGGCGCGCCCGGCCAGCGGCGGCACCAGCAGCTCGACGAAGCGCGCCCCGGACAGCCGCTCCACGGCGGTCAGGAAGGCCTGGTAGCGCTGGAGGTTGTCGTAGCCGCCGTACAGCGTGTGCAGCGCGCCGGCGAACCGGGCGTCCAGCACGCCCGCCGGCGAGGCGGTCTCCAGTACCGCGACCGGCCCGGGGCCCGGCAGGGGGCGGAGCAGGCAGTCCAGCGGCCAGGGCGGCAGCGCTGTTCGGGCCGGTGGCGCGCCGAGCGTGTCCAGCAGCTCGTCGTCCAGGTCCACCTGTCCGGCGCCGGCTCGGGCGGACAGGTGGGCCAGCAGCCTGGCGTAACCGGAGCCGGGCGTCTCGGCGGGGTGCCAGCCCGCGTACCGGCGCAGGGCCTGCGGCGCGGGCGGCGGGCAGGGGCCGTCGGGCAGCCGGCGCGCGAGGATCTCGCCGAGCGGACACGGCCGTTCGGTGAGCTGCGCCAGCTCCGCGGGCAGCCGGCCGGCGTCCGGTGCCGCGAGCCGGTCGGCTTCCCGCAACCACGCCACGCGAGCGGCGATGCCCAGGCCCCGCTGCACCTGGCGGGCGGCTGCCGCGGGTACGGCGGCGGCGACGGTGCGGTAGGAATCGGTGAACCACGGGCGGGAGTTGTCGACGGGGGCGGCTGCTGCTGGTGCCGTTGCTGTTGTTGTTGCTGCTGGTGTCGCTGTTGTGCCGGGGTCGCCGCTGGTCACCGGTACCGGCCACGGAAGGGTGCCGAGTGCGCGGACGTCCTCGGCGGCGAGCCACCCCGTGCTGTGGCGGCGCGGGGCCACGCTGACCTGAAGGACGCCGAGTTCGAGCAGGTGCGCGAGGAAGCCGCGGAGCACCGCGCGCCCCGGAGCCGCCGACCCGCTCGCCGCCGTGCCCAGCAGGCCCGCTTCGAGGTCGCCCAACGGGCGCGGGCCGTCGGCCAGGAGGGCGAGCACGCCCTCCAGCGGGCGGGTGCGCCGCAGGACGACCTGCCGCATCCGGCCGCGTTCGCGCGGGTCGATCACCCAGCAGCGCAGCACGCCGGTGCCGGATCCGGTGCCCGACGGCTGAAGGAAGTGCAGCGGCGCCGGGGCCAGCAGGAGGTCCGGGTCGGCGGTCCGCAGGTCCGGGGCGCCGAGCCGAACGCGCACCAGGTGGACGTTCTCCACGGCCTCGGCCGCCACCGCACCGAGGGCCGTGCCGGGCGGGACGAGCCGCTGCCCCGTGCCGTCGGCCTCGTCTTCCGCCAAGGTGACCGGCAGCAGGGCGACCTGGCCGATCCAGCCGCGCGGGGTTGTCTTCGCCGCCGCCCGGCCGAGCGCCCGCCACAGGTACGCCCCGCGTTTGCGCAGCCGCTTGCCGCTCCAGGACTCGCCCGCGGCCAGCCGCCCGGCCACGTCCGCGACGACTTCGGGGTCGACCTCGTCCAGGAAGGCCCGCATGACCGGGGACCCGCAGACCAGGGACCAGCCCAGCGCTCCCACCCGCTCGCGCTCGGCCGCCACCGCACCCTCCAGCCGCCGCAGCGCGGCGACGGCCGACTCGGCCTCGCGGGCCAGCCGTGCGGCCTCCGCGGCGAGGTCCCGGGCGGCGGGCAACCGGTCCAGCAGCCGGCAGTCGGCCGGGCCGGGCACGGCGCCGGAGTGCAGCCGGCGGCGCAGCGCCAGCACGGCGCGGCGGTCGGCGGGCGTGAGGCCGGGGTGCGGCACGACGGTGCTGCCCAGCCGGTCGGCCAGCCCACGGGCGTGTTCAGCTCGCTGTTCGTCACGCAGAGCGTGGTCGGCGACCTGGGCGAACAGCTCCGGGTTGCCTGCCGCCGCCCACGCCCGCAACGGCATGCCGGCCACGCGGAGCAGCGCCGTGCCGCCGATCACCGGGTCGTCGTGCATGTCAGAACCTCCCGTCACCGGCGAGCGCGTGGGTCAGCAGGCTCTGTCGGGCCAGGGACAGCCGCCCGCGGTTCCAGTGGAAGATGACGTGGTAGGCGGCGGCGCGGCGCGGACCGACCAGCGCGTCACCGGACTCGAAGTACCCGGTGCGCCATCGCTCGGCGGCCCGGCGCACGGCGTCCCCGTGCGCCTCCACTGCTGCCCGCCGCTGCGGCGGCAGCGGGGCGAGCAGGCCAGGGCCGCCGGCCTGCCAGGCCGCGAGGATGCCGGCGGCGGCACGCCGGGCGTCGTCGTCCGGGTCGACGCCCAGCCGGCGCCCGGTCTCGTCCTGTACCACCTGCCAGACCCCGCGGTACTCCCAGCCGACGACGCCGAGACCGCGGAGGAGTCGACCGAGGAGGTACAGGGACAGCCGCCAGTCCGCGACCGGCTCGACCGGCGCCGGCCGGCCCGGCGCCGCGACGGCGGTGTCGTGGTGGTCGAGCCAGGCCAAGGAGTCCGCCGTGAACAGCTCGTGCACGTATCGCATCGACAGCGGGCCGCCGAAGAGATAGGTCTCCGGCTCGTACCGTCCGCACCGCGGCGGACTCAGTTGTCCGTCCAATTCGCGGAATCGGCAGGCCAGTTCCTGGCGCAGCAGCTCGACATCCGGGCCGCCGGCCTCGAATCGGACCCGCAGTCCCGGCGACTTGTGCATGAAGAAGAAGGAACGCACCGCGTCGGCGGCGATCAACTCGCGAGCCGTGGCCGCGATGACGCGGTACGTCCGGCGCCAGGCGGTCGGGCCCGGCGCGAGGTTGAACTGCACCCAGCCGGCCTCCGGCAGATCGTCGCGCAGCGCGGACAGGCCGGCCGTCAGAAAGGTGCGGCGGGCGGCCTCGTAGCCCGGGCCGGCGGAATCGATCGGCACCGTGCGTGGACGAATGTCGCGCGCGTCCCGGAGACAGTCGGCCAGTAGGCGTTCGACCTCCACCATGGCACCGTGCCTCCTTGTGATTACTGCTTCACTCCTGGTATTTCCGCAATTCCTCCCACCTGAAAACTGATGACAAATCTTCATATGATGAACAAGGTTGCGCCCGGTGCACACGCGAGGCGCCCCGCGCCGGAGGCGCACCCTGCGGGCACACTGCTTTCCGATATCGGCGGACCGGTCAGCAGGAGAGGTTGCCGCCGCCGACGTCGGTGCCCAGGACGCCGACGAACTTCTTGTAGAGGTTGATCCGGTCGTTGCGCTCGTCCGGGTTCTTGCCGTTGCACTCCAGGTCGCCGTTGATGCTGCGGATCGTCTCACCGAAGCCCTTGCCGTTGACCATCGCGTCGTGCGCGGTCATCGTCCCGGCGCCCCGCTGGCTGTTCCAGAACCAGAGGCCGGTCTTCCAGGACACGGCGGAGTCCTGCTCGACCTGGTACGGCTTGTTCAGCAGGTCGAGGTGCAGGGCGTCGCCGGCCGCCTTGTAGTTGAAGTTCCAGCTGAGCTGCAGCGGGCCGCGCCCGTAGTAGGCGCTCTGGCCGGCCGGACAGCCGTAGGACTGGCCGGCGTCGCAGTAGTGGCTGTAGTTGGCCCTGTTCTGCTCGACCACGTACTTCAGACCCTGCGTCTCGTGGCTCACGTAAGGCTTCAAGGGCGAATCAATGGCGCCAGCATGGCACGAATTCGGCTCAAAGCAGCGTGAACTGACGGTGGATCACCCGCTGAAGAGCATTCGGTCTGGCGGGTTGACGACCCGACGGCCGGACGCGCGCACCGCAGCCGCCACCCGGCCACGCGGTCCCCGACCGGCCGCCGGTCAGCCACGGCGAGAGGTGCGGCAGCCGGGTCGCCAGGTCGGACCTGCGGACATCGCCGGCCACCGGCGCGGAGGCCGGCTCGGGCAAGGGCGGCGCGGCGCGGGGCGGCAGCCGTTCCGCCCCCGCGACAGGGCTGACCTGGTAGAACGCCATCGGCGTGTTAGCCTGACCGGCGGCCGGATCCGAGCGCCACGGCGGGCGGAAACCGGCAGCGCGTCAGGAGCGAAGTCGGTGACGCCCGCACCCCGGGCCATTCCGACGCTGTCCCGCAACTGTGACGGTCCCCTCGTGGGACCCAGCCAGGTCGCCTCCCCGCGCTGACGACATCAACCTCGTGGGAAGGCTGATCCGTTCCTGGCGTGCGTGTGCGTTCGCACGCCCTCGGCCGGCGCGATCAGCTGTCTTCCCCTTCAGTGGAGAGAGCGGCGAACATGCGCCTTCGGCACCGGCACGACCGGAGCGGACCTGCGGTCCGGAACCTGGCAGCGGCAACCACGGCCCTCGCGGTCGCGGCCGTACTCGCCGGCTGCGGTTCGGGCACCTCCACCGCCGCCAAGTCCTCGACGTCCGCCTCCGCCGCCCCGGCAGCGGCCTCGTTCCCGGTCACGGTCCCCGCGGCGAACGGCCAGGTCACCGTCAAGACCGAGCCGAAGCGGATCGTGTCGCTCTCCCCGACCGCCACCGAGGACCTGTACGCGGTGGGCGCGGGCAAGCAGGTCGTCGCCGTCGACTCCAGCTCGAACTACCCCGCCGGCGTCCCGGTGACCAGCCTCAGCGGCGTCACCCCGAACGTCGAGGCGATCATCAAGTACTCGCCCGACCTCGTCGTCGCCTCGGCCGACTCCGGCGGCCTGGTGGCGGGACTGACCAAGGTGGGCGTGCCGGTGCTGATCGAGCCCGCGGCCGCGCAGCTGAACGACGCCTACCAGCAGATCGCGCAGTTGGGCACGGCCACCGGCCACGGCGCGCAGGCCGAGCAGACCGTGGCCACCATGAAGTCCCAGATCGCCGCCGACGTGCAGCAGGCCGGTGCCGGTCACAAGGGCCAGAGCTACTACTGGGAGCTGAGCGCGAATCCGTACTACTCGGCGACCTCCAAGACGTTCATCGGGCAGGTCGTCTCGCTGTTCGGTCTGAGCAACATCGCCGACGCCGCCGACAAGGCCTCGGACGGCGGGTACCCGGAGCTGTCGCAGGAGTACATCGTCACCGCGAAGCCCCAGTTGGTCCTCCTCGCGGACAACGGCGCCTCGGACGGCGGGCAGTCCCCCGACGTCGTGGCCAAGCGTCCGGGCTGGTCCGAGATCCCGGCGGTGAAGAACAACCAGATCGTGGGTCTGGACGACGACATCGCCTCCCGCTGGGGCCCGCGTCTGCCGCAGCTGGTCGCGCAGATCGGGCAGGCGCTGGAGAAGGCCCCCACGTCGTGAACCCCAGCCGATCGGGCCGCCGGTGAGCCGGGCCCGCCGCACCGTTCGCGGCTACGGCACCGCGGTGGCCTTCCTGGCCGCCGCGGTGCTGGTCAGCGCCCTGGTGGGCGCGGCGAACCTCAATCCGCTCGCCACCGTCACCGCCCTGCTGGACCGGCTCCCGTTCGTCGACCTGCACTCGGGCCTCAGCCCGCTCGACCGCGCGGTGCTGTTCCAGATCCGGATGCCGCGGATCGTGCTCGGCGCGCTCGTGGGCGGCCTGCTCTCCCTCGCGGGCGCCGGCTACCAGGGCGTGTTCCGCAATCCGCTGGTCGACTCCGGCCTGCTCGGCGCCTCGGCCGGCGCGGGCCTGGGCGCGACGATCGCGATCGTCTACCTGGGCGGGGCCGCGGGCGCGTCCGTGCCGGTGGCCGCCTTCGTCGGGTCCCTGGTCGGGGTCGCGGTGGCCTACCTGACGGGAGCCGCCGGCGGTCCCGGCACCGCGACGCTGCTGCTGGCCGGCCTGGCCGTGGGAATGTTCCTGACGGCGATCCAGACCTTCGTGCTCCAGCGCTCCACCCAGGACATCCAGCAGGTCTACTCCTGGCTGCTCGGCTCGCTGGCCGTCGCCGACTGGCACCGGGTCGTCGAGATCCTCCCCTACACGGCGGTCAGCACCCTGATCGTCCTGGTCCACGGCCGGCACCTCGACGTGCTCTCGGTCGGCGACGAGGAAGCCCACACCCTCGGCATGCGCCCCGGCCGGGTCCGGCTCCTGGTGGTGGCGGCCTGCGCGCTGGCAGCCGCCACGGCTGTCGCCGTCAGCGGTCTGATCGGCTTCGTCGGCATCATCGTGCCGCACGCGGTACGGAGGCTGGCGGGCACCTCCTACCGCACGGTGCTCCCGCTGTCCCTGCTGTACGGCGCCGGATTCCTGGTGCTCGCGGACACCGTGGCCCGCACCGTCCTGGCCCCCGGGGAGCTGCCGATCGGCGTGGTCACCGCCCTGATCGGATCACCGGTGTTCATCTGGATCCTGCGCACCACCCGGTCGGTGCGCACATGAGCGCGCTCACCCTGACCGGCCTCGAGGTGGACCTGGACGGCACGCCCGTGGTCCGCGGCGTCTCCTGCGCCATCGACTCCGCGGGCTGGCTCGCCATCATCGGACCCAACGGCGCCGGCAAGTCCACCGTGCTGCGCGCCGTCGCCGGGCTGCTGCCGCACCGCGGCCTGGTCACCCTCGACGGGGCCGACACCCGGGCGCTGCGCGGCCGGGAGCTCGCCAGACTGCTCGCCTTCGTGCCCCAGTACCCGGTACTGCCGCCCGACATGACGGTGGCGGAGTACGTGCTGCTCGGCCGCACCCCCTACCTCGGCTACCTCGCCGGGCCGGGCCGCCAGGACCGGCTCGTCGCCGAGAGCGCGGCCGCCCGGCTGGACGTCGCGCGCTTCACCGGCCGGCGGCTGGCCACCCTGTCCGGCGGGGAGCGCCAACGGGTCGTGCTCGCCCGCGCGCTGGCGCAGGAACCCCGGATGCTGGTGCTCGACGAGCCGACGGCCGCCCTCGACATCGGCCACCAGCAGCAGGTCCTGGAGCTGGTCGACGAACTGCGCCGCGAACAGGGCCTGACGGTCGTCACCACCCTCCACGACCTGACCACGGCGGGCCAGTACGCCGACCGACTGGTGCTGATCGAGGCCGGACTGGTCAAGGCCAGCGGCACGGCGCCGGCGGTTCTCACCGAAGAGCTGATCTCCGCCGTCTACGCGGCACGCGTCCAGGTCACCACGGACAGCCGCGGACTCCCGGTGGTCACCCCCCTGCGCGGACCGGTCACCGGGACCGGGGCATAGCGGCTCCTGCCCTGAGGCCCCACCTCGACGCTGCCGCTCTGCCGCGCTCTCCCCCGGCCGACCGCACCGGCCGGGCCCACCGCTGAGCGGTGGGCCCGGCACGGGTGCTGACGTACCGTCAGGAGCTGCCCGCCGCGGCGGCGCTCGTGCGGAACTGCTCGAAGGCGTCCTGGACCTGGCGCGCCTGACTGTCCGCGCCGTAGGCGTTGGGGTGCACGAAGGTACACGCCTCGCCGTTGCCGGGGATCTGGCTGCAGAGGGCGGACGGGGGATCCGTCTGGTCCCCCTGGCCGGTGAGGTCGTCCCTGACCCCGTACATCCACTTCTGGGGCCCCTCGGCCGCGCACACGCCGTGGTCGACACTGGGCCCGTAGGTGTCGACGTAGGTCGCGCCGTTGTCGTCGGCCTGCTGGGCGATCAGGGCGTTGAGCTGGCGCTCCACACCGTCCAGCCAGGGCATGTCGCCCTTGGCGATGGTCCCGAGCTGGCGCCAGACATTCCAGGAGCAGCCGCTGTTGTCCGGAACGATGGCCGGGTAGCCGACCACCGCGACCTTGGCGTTCGGCGCCCGGTCCCGGATCGCGGTCATCATCTGCCCGAACTCGTCGTCGAGTTGGGCGAACTTTCCGGCCAGCCAGTCACGGCCTTCGCCCGTGGTGTAGTAGTTCTTGCAGGGGGTGCCGAAGCCGAGCGTGTTCAGGCCCCGCTCCAGGCACTGGGTCACGATGTCGCCGAAGCCGAGGGTGTTGCCGCCGATGCCGACGCTCACGTAGTCGGTGTCGGCATGGAGGCGCTCGATCTGGGCGGGCCGGTCCGCCCAGCCGCCCGCGGGCGGCACCGAGGGCGGGCCGTAGAGCTTCGAGGCCGGCTGCGGGCCCAGGATGCCGTCCTGCACCTCGGCGGCGCCGCAGGTGGCGTCGACGAGGTTCAGCCCCAGCCCCTCGGCGACCTGGTGCGGGTAGTCCCGGTAGGAGCGGCCGCAGCCGTCACCGGGGTTCCACGGCCGGACGAAGACGTTGGCGCTGTACGAGTCGCCGAGGGCGACGTAGTTCGGCGGCCCGGCGTCGGCGGCGCGGGCCGCCGAGACCGGGGTGAACACCGAGAGTGCGGCGGTGAGTGCGGTTGCTGTGGCGAGTGAGGCTCGGACGGTGGCGGGCAGACGGAATCCGGACATGCGATCGCCCCTTCGGGTACGTACCGGGGACTCCCCACCGGCACGGTTACCCAATGTAGGAACGCGACGACTTCGGGTGAGCATGTTCGTACCGGGATCACTCCCACGGGGTACCCGCCCGGAAACCGGTGCGAGTGGCCGTTCGGCAGGGGTCCGTACGTACGATGCCGACCTGGAACCACCCGGGCCGGGCCGTGCTGACGCCCCGTCACCGCCGCTCCCCGGGGGGCTGCCCGCTGGTGGGCGCCGTCAACTGCACCGAAGACGTCGTCGGACAGCCGACGGCCCGGGGTCCGGCGTGGCGTGCCGGGCTCAGGCAGAGCCAAGGCCCTTGCCGTTGGGGCCGAAGGTCCCGTTCGGGCCCCGAGCGCGGCGGGCAGGGAGAAGGAGTCAGCAGTTGCGGGTCCACCCGCGCGCCCGCCCCCTCACTCCTCCCGAAGGGAGGACCTCGTGACCACTCCCCCGGAGTGCTTCAGCCAGGTGGAGTTGCGCTACACCCCGCAGTCGCCCGCCCTCGCCCGGCGCTACACAGGCACCGTGCTCAACCGCTGGCAGGTCCCACCCGAGGTCGTCGACACCGCGCGGCTGCTGGTATCCGAACTGAGCGGAGCGCCCCACCCCGGGAAGACCGTGTGGCTCGTGCTGCAACTGCCCTACCCGGAGGACCGGCAGCTGGAGACCGGTGAGCACCAAGGAGCGGCCCGCCGGGGACTGTCAGAGGACGAACGGGATCAGCATCTTGGTCGACCGCTTGTACTCCGGGTACGCGTCGGGGAACCGCTCTGTCAGGTAACGCTCCTCCATCGCCGCGCTGTAGACGAAGTACGCGCCGAGCAGCACCGCCAGCACCAGCCAGTACACGCTGACCGCGACCCCCGTGCCGATCATCGCGAGGAGGATCCCGGAGTAGATGGGGTGGCGGACGAACCGGTAGGGACCGGTGGTCACCAGTTCCGGATCGACCTTGTGAGTCATCGGCATCCCCCAGTTGCGGCCGATGTACACCCTGGCCCAGACGGCCAGCGCGAGCCCCAGCACGAACAGCACCAGGCCGATGCCCTCCAGCCACGCGTCGCGGTTGAGCCCGAGGCCGCGCATCGCCCGGGTGCGCAGCAGGACGACGACGAGGACCAGGATCACCACGCGGACGAGCGCACCGCGACGCCACGCGGCGGTCCCCGACTTCACGCCGAAGGAGGCGATCAGCCAGTAGAGCCAGAACAGGGCCCAGCCGACGAAGATGACAGCGGCGACGACCTTCATGAGCCTCTGCTCCCGGTTGCTCGGACGCTCAGTTGCTCGGACGCTCGGTTACCCGGACGCTCTCCCCCCAGCGTAGGGCGCTCGTGGCGGCCGCGATGCACCAGGCCGCGCGACCGGGCTCCCTCAGCGCCGCCACCGCCGCTGCTCCGCCATCCGGCGCCGGACGACGAGCAGGTCGATCACCGCGACGACGGTGGACACGGCGCACAGCACGGCCAGGCCCGTGTAGAACGCGCGATCGGCGCTCGGCGCGGGCAGCGCGTTCGCCGCGAGCAGTGCGAAGACGACGGTCCCGAGCAGGAAGAGCGGAGCGAAGATCCGGCCCAGCAGCCGCCGGGCCGGCAGGTCACTGCGCGCCATCCGGGGCTCGGCACCAGTGCGCCGCCACCGCCGGGCGGCGGCCCGGGAACGGCGGTCGGCCGCCACGGCTCTCCAGTACTCGCCGAGGCGGTTCCACCCGTGGTGCGGCTCGTGGTGCGACTGCGACACCTTCTCGTCGGCCTTCCATGCGATGCGGCCATCACCGGTCCCCTACCCGGTTGCCGGCCGACGATGCGGGCATCCGGAGTCAGGGTCGGGGGCGGGGTGAGCTGCGCGTCGGGTGGGCCGGGTGGCGGCGCTGTGCGAGCGCGGCCCTCCAAGCTGAGCCGCGGCGGGTGTGGCCGCCAGGAGCACCGGGGTCACCGCGGTCATGGCGGCGACAGCGGAGGTGCGTCGGTCCGTCGGTGGATCCTGCCTCTCTCGAACTCCCGGAAATATCGGGCCGGTTGACCTCAACCCGATGGGTGACCAGCTGCGCGTCAGCGCGCGGGCCGCAGCGGCTGCGGAGCAGCGCCGCTCAGCGGACGGGCCCCTGCCGTGACCGGCTGGTCGTAGGTCCGACGGATACTGGTGCCGCTCAGGCTGACGTCGAGGCCGTAGACGTGCAGCGAGACGGTCCTGTCCGTGGTGGCGTTGCGGACCCGGTGGATGTCGCCGGGTGGCGTGACGTAGGTGACGGCACCTTCGCGGTGGACCGTGGTGCTGACGGGGACCAGGACGGTGCGGCCGCCCTCCGTCGCCAGCCGGTAGACGGTCTCCTCCTCGGCACCCAGGTAGGTGCCGACCACGCACCAGGAGGCGTGGTCGTGGATGCTGGTCGCCTGGCCGGGCAGCCAGACCAGGGCGACCACCGAGAAGGAGCCGTCGGGCTCGGCGTGCAGCAGGTGCTGGCGGTAGCCGTGCGGATCGGGCTCCAGCTGGGCCGGAAGCAGCAGGTCGGCGTGGCGCAGAAAGGGGGCCAGGCGGGCGGCGACCCGCTGGGCGCACTCCTCGGCGTTCGAGGCGGCGCTCAGTTCGGTCCGGATGGCGGCCGTCAGCTCGATGAGGATCGCGGTCATGGTCAGACCGTCACGGCGGTCAGCCGCGGCGCGGCGACCAGCGCCGCGAGCTCGGCGATGCCGGCCGCGTCGTGGACGGCCGAGCGCGGCACCACCAGGTCCGGCTGACGGGCGGTCAGCACGTGGTCCCGGGCCAGGCGGGCCCGCCCGCCCCCGGTGACGTTGAGCAGCACGGGTGCCCCGGTGTCGAGCCGCCCCGCCTGGGCGGCCTCCCGCAGCGCCGCGAGTGCGACCCCGGCGGCCGGCTCGATGTCGATCCCCTCCAGCTCGAGGAAGGTGTCCATCGCGGCCTGAGCCGCCTGCGCAGTGGCCGTGAAGACCTGGCCCGCGCTCTGGGTCAGCGCGTCGTACAGGCCGCCGCGCACGTCGTAGGGCGGTCGGCGGTTGGTCAGCTCCGGCGCGAACGCCCGCTCGGTGGCCAGTCGTTGGTCCTGCTCGCCGCCGGTCTCCCAGAGGCGTTCGCCGGTCTGCCAGGCCTGGTGGACCGGGGCGTACGCGTCGTTCTGGGCCAGCAGCAGGTGCGGCAGCGGTCCGGGTCGGCGACATCGCAGCCGCAGCGCCGCCTCGTGCGCCGCGATGGCCCCGGCCCCGCTGCCGATGGCCTGGACGTAGTACGCGGGCAGCGCTCCGATCGCCTCCACCGCCGCGAGCAGCACGGTGCCCAGGCCGTCGCGCCGTCCGACGTTCTTCGTGCCGCCCTCTGGTGTGAAGCCGGGCAGCTCGGCGAGCGCGTCGCCGAGCGCGATCGCGTCCGCGTAGTCCGCCCCGTCGACCGCGATGACGCGCACCCATGGGGATCCGAGCGTGCGGGTGCGCAGCCGCGGCACGGCGGAGGACGGCACGACGATGACCACCGGGACCTGCTGGCGGGTGCAGAGCTCGGCGAACGCGGCGGCGGTGTTGCCGGCGGAGGTGACCACCAGGGTGCCGGCGTCCTCGGGGATCCGGCCCAGCACGGTGGCGGCTTCGAGTTCCTTGAAGGTGCCGGTCATCAGGTCGCCGCCGCGCTCGGGCCAGTAGCCGTTGAAGGCGATCCACAGCTCGTCCAGCCCGAGCGAGGCGGCCAGGCGCTCGCTGCGGTAGACCGTGCTGCGGCCGGTGCCGGCCAGGGTCCGGCGTACCGGCAGCCAGTCGCGGTAGCGGAAGACGCCGCTCGCGGCCGGGTCGGGCGTGAACTCGGTGGCCTGGTAGTCGGTCTGCCACAGTCCGGGCCCGTGCGGGCCGGGGCAGCCGAGCGTCAGGCCGTCATCGGCCCGCCGGTGCCCGCAGCCGGAGCAGACGAGGCGGTAGTGGGACGCGTCGGTCGAATCACCGTGCATGGGGCTGGGGTTCACTCTCGGTGTGGTCGGTGCGTCGGACATCCCGCCGTGCGGAGCCGGCCGCGGGCTGGGGTCGGGCCGCTGTCCGCGCGGTCGGCCCGGACCGGGCCCGGCACCCGCGGACGGCGCGGCTCAGGCCATCGCGCGCACCAGGCCGGCCGGCCGCATGTCGGTCCAGTGGACCTCCACGTGGTCCAGGCAGTCCTGGCGTCCGGCCGGTCCGTGCGAGGCGGTCCAGCCTGCGGGCACCTCGGCGAAAGCGGGCCAGAGGGAGTGCTGGCCCTCCTCGTTCACCAGGACCAGGTAGCTGCCCTCGGCGTCCTCGAACGGGTTCGTCATCGACGTGTCCTCTCATCGGAGCCCCCGGAAGGCGCTGAACAGGGGTCAGCGGCCGGCGGGTCGTGCTTGCTTGGAATCGCGGGCCGGGATCGGACGGGCCACGCGCAGTCAGATCGGGTGCGGGGCAGGCGGACCGGGCCCCGGCCGCCCCCGTCGTCCGGGCTGGAGCGGCCCGGCGCGGTGGGGTGCACTCGCAACCCAGAGCTTGCGGGGCGGGACGTAACGGCGGATCGCGATCACGTAAACGCGAGATGAATTCAGCATTCATAGTCCCGCCCTGCATTCGGGCCCCAATGGTTTTTGAGCGACCCTCAGTTGTCATCGGCTGACGAGTGTGGTTAGCCTGCAGCCGGCGAAGTACAACGCGATAGTTCGCGGTGCCGACATCGTCAGGGCAGCGTTGAACTACGAACAGCCAAGAAGGACGACCGTGCTGAACGGCCCACCCGCACAAAACGCTCTCACGGAACTCGAACTGGCGGGTCTGCACGATTCGCTGGCATCGCCGGTCAGCGAATCGATGAACTTCCTCAACGAGATCGCGCACCGGTTCCCCGATGCCATATCCCTGGCGGCCGGGCGGCCGTTCGAGGGCCTCTTCGACCTGGACGACGTCCACCGGTACTTCGACACCTACCGCCGGCACCTCACCGCGCGGCTGGGCGGCGACGAGGAGGCGGTGCGCCGCACGCTGCTGCAGTACGGGCGCACCAAGGGCATCATCCACGAGCTGATCGCCGAACACCTGCGGGTGGACGAGGACATCACCGCGGACCCGCAGGCCCTGGTCGTCACGGTCGGCTGCCAGGAGGCGCTCTACCTGACGCTGCGTGCGCTGCGCCGCTCTGACCAGGACGTGCTGCTGGCCGTGACCCCCAGCTACGTCGGGGTGCACGGCGCGGCCAGCCTGGTCGACATGCCGGTGCTGCCGGTCCGCGAGTCACCCGAGGGCATCGACCTGGACGACCTGCGGGCCCAGGCGGCGCGCGCCCGGGCGGCCGGGCTCAACCCCCGGGCCTGCTACGTGATCCCCGACTTCGCCAACCCGAGCGGGATCCGGCTGAGCCTCGAGGCACGGCAGCGGCTGCTGCGCATCGCCGCCGAGGAGGACCTCCTCCTCCTGGAGGACAACCCGTACGGCCTGTTCGGCGACCGGGCGCCCGCCGGTCCCCCGACCCTCAAGGCCCTGGACGACACCGCCCGGGTCGTCTACCTGGGGTCGTTCGCCAAGACCGGCCTGCCCGGCGCCCGGGTCGGCTACGTGCTGGCCGACCAGCGGGTTCCCGGTACGGACGGCCCGCTGGCCGACCAGCTGGCCAAGATCAAGAGCATGTTGACGGTCAACACCTCGCCGATCGCGCAGGCGGTCATCGGCGGCAAGCTGCTGGCCCACGGGTACAGCCTGCGGGCCGCCAACGCCCGCGAGACGGAGCACTACCGGAGCAACCTCGCGCAGGTCCTGGCCGGTCTCCAGGCACGCTTCGGCAGCACCGAGGGCGTCTCCTGGAACGCGCCCTCCGGCGGGTTCTTCCTGCTGCTCACCGTCCCCTTCCCGGTCGGCGACGAGTTGCTCGAGCTCAGCGCCGAGAAGTTCCGGGTGCTGTGGACGCCGGTGCACCACTTCTACGCCGACGCGCAGCCGCGCAATGTCATGCGGCTCTCCTTCAGCCACCTTCGGCCGAAAGAAATCGAAGAAGGATTGAACCGACTGGCGGACTTCATCCGTTATAGGCCGAGCACCTGATGGACAACCGGAAAGACACGGAGGCCGCACCGCCGATGGAGAATTACCCGCCGCTCCGCAGGAGCAAGCCGAGAAGCTGGGGGTGGACGTACCGATGACGGCCACCGCAACCGCCCCGGCCCGGATCGTCGGTGTCGGCACCGCCGTTCCGGAGCATTCCTATTCCCAGCAGGAGATCCTGGACATCTTCGGGATCCAGGACCCCCGGGTGCGCTCGATCTTCCTCAACAGCGCGATCGAACGCCGGTTCCTGACCCTGCCGCCCGAGGGTCCCGACGGCGCCCGGGTGCTGGAGGTGCAGGGCGAGCTGCTCGCCAAGCACAAGGCCCAGGCCGTCGACATGGGAGTGCGCGCCGTCCAGGAGTGCCTGAAGGAGGCCGGCGCGGACCTGTCCGACATCGGCTACCTCTGCTGCGTCACCACCACCGGCTTCCTCACCCCCGGCCTGAGCGCCCTGGTCATCCGCGAGTTGGGCATCGACCCGCGCACCAGCCGGCTCGACGTGGTCGGCATGGGCTGCAACGCCGGGCTCAACGCGCTCAACGCCGTCAACGGCTGGGCACGCGCCAACCCCGGCCGACTGGCCGTGATGGTCTGCGCGGAGGCCTGCTCCGCCACCTACGTCTTCGACGGCACCATGCGCACCTCGGTGGTCAACAGCCTCTTCGGCGACGGCGCCGCCGCCGTCGCGCTGCTCGCCGGCGAGCCCGAACTGCCGCTGCCCCAGGCCACCGGCCCGCACCTGCTGAAGTTCGCCAGCTACATCATCACCGACGCCATCGACGCGATGCGCTACGACTGGGACGGCGACCAGGACCGGTTCAGCTTCTACCTCGACCCGCACGTGCCCTACGTGGTCGGCGCGCACGCCGAACTCGTCGTCGACAGCCTGCTCGCGGGCACCGGGCTGCGCCGCAGCGACATCGGCCAGTGGCTGGTGCACTCCGGCGGCAAGAAGGTCATCGACGCCGTCGGCGTCAACCTCGGCCTGACCCGGCACGACCTGCGCCACACCACCAGCGTGCTGCGGGACTACGGCAACCTCTCCAGCGGCTCGTTCCTCTTCTCCTACCAGCGGCTGCTGGAGGAGCGGGTGGCCCAGCCGGGCGACTACTGCGTGCTGATGACCATGGGCCCCGGTTCCACCATCGAGACCGCGCTGGCCCGCTGGTGACCGCCCGCCCCGAGCAGCCCGCCCCCACCGAGCACGAAGGCCACACCACCATGAACCACACCCCCCAGCCGCTGCTCGTCGACGGTGCCCAGCCGCTGTCCGCCGAGACGGTGCAGGCCCTCAACGCGCGCTGCGACCAGGCCGAGGACAGCGGGACGGGTGCGCCGCTCGTCCTGCGGGTCACTGGCGCGCCGGCGACCGCGGTGACGGCACCGCTGCCGCTGGTCAACAAGTGGGAGCGCGCGCTGCGCCGCCTGGAGCGCCTCGACGTGCCCACCGTCGCGCTGGCCGACGGCGACTGCGGCGGCACCGCGCTGGAGGCCCTGCTGGCCACCGACCTGCGGATCGCCACGCCCGCGACCCGGCTGCTGCCGGCCGTCGGCACGGACGGTGCGAACGCCACGGACGGCGCGAACGGCGCGAACGGCGCGAACGGCACGGACGGCACGGACGGCACGGACGGCACGGACGGCACGGACGGCGCGAACGGCGTCTGGCCCGGGATGGCCCTCTATCGCCTGGTCAACCAGGCCGGCGCCGCCGCGACCCGCCGGAACGTCCTGTTCGGCACCGCGATACCGGCCGAGCGGGCGCTGGCCCTGCACCTGCTCGACCAGCTCGCCGACGACCCGTCAGCCGCCCTGGCGAGCGCCGCCGACCGGCTCACCGCCACGGTCGGCGCCGGGCTCGCCATCCGCCGGCAGCTGATGCACGACGCCACCACCGTCAGCTTCGAAGAGGCCCTCGGCCGCCACCTCGCCGCCTGCGACCGCCTGCTGCGCCAGGCAGCCGCCGAGGTGGCCCGATGACGACGTCCGCGATCGACACCGATCTGAGCGGCACGGACCTGCCCGGCACCGACCTGATCAGCACGGACCTGACCGCGGCCCGGCGCACCCTGGCCGGCGCGGCCGAGCGGACCGAGGCGCTGCTGGCCACGCTGCCCGAGCCGGCCGCCCGCACCCCCGAGCAACAGGCGCTCGCCACCGACGCCAAGAACGCCGCCCGCACGGTGCGCAGCCAGTTCATGCGGCAGCACGGCGAGGCCGTCTACCAGCAGCTGACCGACGGGCTCACCCTCGACCTGCGGCTGCCCGAGCTGGTCGCGGGCGCCACCGCCGGCTGGCCCGGACTGCTGGCCGGCGCCGAGGCGATGGCGGCCGAGCAGGGCAGGCCGCAGGCCGCGAAGGAGGGCCTGGAGATCGACCAGGGCATCTTCCTGCGCGAGGTGCTCCGCTCCCCCGTCTCGGGCCGCCACCTGATCGACGCGATGGCGCTGCCCACCGCCCGCGCGCTCCAGCTGCTGCCCGAGTTCCGCCGCACCGGCGAACTCGACCTCGGCTCGGTGCGGCTGGAGCGGCGCGACGGCGCGGCCCACCTGACCATGTGCCGCACCGACTGCCTCAACGCCGAGGACAACCGCCAGGTCGAGGACATGGAGACCGCCGTCGACCTGGCGCTGCTCGACCCGCAGGTGCGGGTCGGCCTGCTGCGCGGCGGCGAGATGACCCACCCCCGCTACCACGGGAAGCGGGTCTTCAGCGCCGGCATCAACCTCAAGAGCCTGCACACCGGCCAGATCTCGCTGGTCGACTTCCTGCTGCGCCGCGAACTCGGCTACATCAACAAGCTCTTCCGCGGTCTGCGGGTCGAGCACGCGGGCTCCTGGCACACACCCGTGATCGAGAAGCCCTGGGTGGCGGCCGTCGACACCTTCGCCATCGGCGGCGGTGCCCAGCTGCTGATGGTCTTCGACCGGGTCCTCGCCGCGGCCGACTCCTTCGTCAGCCTGCCCGCCGCCCAGGAGGGCATCGTGCCCGGCGCGGGCAACCTGCGGCTGGGCCGGCTGGCCGGCGGGCGCCTCTCCCGTCAGGTGGTGCTCTGGGGCCGCCGGATCCACGCCACCGAGCCCGATGCCGGCCTGCTGCTCGACGAGGTCGTCGAACCGGACCGGATGGACCAGGCTGTGGCCGAGTCGCTGGAGCGCCTCGACAGCCCGGCCGTGGTCACCAACCGCCGGATGCTCAACCTGGCCGAGGAGCCGCCGGAGCAGTTCCGGCAGTACATGGCGGAGTTCGCCGTGCAGCAGGCGCTGCGGCTGTACAGCCAGGACGTGATCGGCAAGGTCGGGCGCTTCTCGGCGGCCGCCACGGCCGCTGCTGCCGACCGCAGTTGACCGTAGCTGACCGTAGCTGACCGCGCGCCGGGCGAGATCGCTCCGGCCTGTGGTGCCGGCCCCGGCAGCACACAACCACCAGAAGAGCCGGAGAGCCGATGGACCTGGCAGACCTCACCCGCGTGCGCTACGAGAAGCGCGACCGCGTCGCCCATGTGACGCTGGACCGGCCCGACTGCCTGAACGCCATGGACCTGCGGATGCACGAGGAACTGGCCCGCGTCTGGGACGACTTCGAGGCGGACGACGAGGTGTGGCTGGCCGTCCTCAGCGGGGCCGGCGACCGCGCCTTCTCGGCCGGCCAGGACCTCAAGGAGCTCGCCGCCCGGATCGACCAGGGCAGCAACACCCCGGCCACCTTCGGCAGTCGCGGCAAGCCCGGCTGGCCCCGGCTCACCGAGCGCTTCGAGCTGGCCAAGCCGGTGCTCGCCCGGGTCAACGGCCACGCCTTCGGCGGCGGCTTCGAACTGGCCCTCGCCTGCGACGTGGTGGTGGCCGCCGAGCACGCCACCTTCGCCCTGCCCGAAGCCAAGCTCGGCCTGATGGCCGGCGCCGGCGGCGTCTTCCGGCTCTCCCGGCAGGCGCCGTACCGGATCGCCCTCGGCCACCTGATCACCGGCCGCCCGATGACCGCGACCCGCGCCCACGAACTCGGCCTGGTCAACGAGGTGGTGCCGGCCGAGGAACTGGACGCCTGCGTGGACGCCTGGATCGCGGACATCCTGCGCTGCGCCCCGCTGTCGGTGCGCGCGATCAAGCAGGCCGCGGCGGCCGCGGCCACCATGCCCCTGGAGCAGGCGTTCCGCACCCGCTTCCCGTGGGAGGAGCAGCGGATGCACAGCGAGGACGCGCTGGAAGGGCCGCGTGCCTTCGTCGAGAAGCGCGCACCGGACTGGAAAGCCCGCTGACCGACCGGCAGCCCGGCAAGTTGTTCCAGAGTTTGACCCTCGTTCACCGAACGGGCTCACGACATGACTCTGCCTCAGGCACCGTGACGCTCGAACATGATCCGCATACCCCCCGGATCGACGCCCGCCCCTGATCCGCGATCCACCGGGCCCGCGGCCCATCGGGCCCGCTGCCCACTGGATCCGGCCCCCACCCCCACCCGAAGAGACCACCTCGGAGTCTTCACCGCCGAGGTGACTCGCCTCTTCACCGCTGACCGTTGCCGCTGCCCGTCGCACGGCCACCGCTAGACGAACCGGAGCACCGAAGATGTCGGACATCCAATCCGTCACCTGGCCGCTGATGGCTGGACAGTCCGGGGTCTGGTTCGCCCAGCATCTGGACCCGTCGAATCCGTCGTACCAGATCGCCGAGTGCCTGGAGATCCACGGCCCGGTCGACCCGGTTCTCTTCGAGACCGCGCTGCGGCAGCTCGTCGCGGAGACGGACATCCTGCGGCTGCGCTTCGTGTCGAACGGCGCGGAGGTGCGCCAGGTGGTCGACCCGGCTCCGCAGTCACCGCTGCTGGTGCGGGACGTGAGTGCCGAGCCGGACCCGTGGGAGGCGGTGCAGGCGTGGATGCGGGCGGACCTGGCGCAGCCCGTCGACCTGGAGCACAGTGGCGCCTACTCGATGGCGATCTTCACGGCGGGCCCGGAGCGGTTCTACTGGTACCAGCGCGGTCACCACGTGGCCGGCGACGGCTACAGCGGCTCCCTGCTCGCCGGCCGGGTCGCCGAGATCTACACCGCCCTGGTCGAGGGGCGGCCCACCGGTGACCCGCTCCCGCCGCTGCGGAACCTGATCGAGGAGGACGCGGCCTACCGTGCCTCCGAGCAGTTCACCGAGGACCGCCGGTACTGGACGGAGCGCTTCGCCGACCACCCGGAGGCGGTCAGCCTCGGCGGCCGCTTCGCGCCGGCCGCGCACACCTGCATCCGCCACATCGAGGACCTCGCTCCCGAGACGGCGGAGCGAGTGCGCACGGCCGCCCGCCGCCTGAAGACCAGCCTGCCGGTCTTCGTCATGGCCGCGACCGCCCTCTACACCCACCGCCTGACCGGGGCCGAGGACATCGTCCTGGGCCTGCCGGTGGCCGGCCGCACCACCCGGCTCCAGCGCACCACGCCCGGCATGCTGGCCAACCTGCTGCCGATCCGCCTGACGCTGCGTCCGGACGCCGGCCTGGCCGACCTGACCCGCCAGGCCAGCAGCACCATGCGCGAGGCGCTGCGCCACCAGCGCTACCGCTACGAGGACCTGCAGCGTGACCTGAACCTGGTCGGCACCGGCGGCGCCCGCCTGTTCGGCTCGCAGGTCAACGTGATGGCCTTCGACTACGACCTGCGCTTCGCCGGTCACCCCAGCACCGCGCACAGTCTCACCAACGGCTCCGTCGACGACCTTTCGTTCGTGCTGTACGACCGCCAAGGCGGCCGGGGCATGCAACTGGTCGTGAACGCGAACCCGGCGGTGTACGACGCGGCCACCGCCGCCGAGCACGCCCAGCGGTTCGCCCGGCTGCTGGAGACACTGGCCGCCCCGGACGCGCTGGAGCTGCCGCTGACCCGGGTCGACCTGCTCACCCCGCAGGAGCGGCGGCGGGTGCTGGGCGAGTGGAACGACACGGCGGTCGAGGTTCCGGCGGGGACACTGCCGGAGCTGTTCGAGGCGCAGGCCGCGCGCACGCCGGACGCGGTGGCGGTGGTCTTCGAGGGTGTCCAGGTCGGCTACGGCGAGTTGAACGCGCGGGCGAACCGGTTGGCTCGGCTGCTGGTCGAACGCGGGGTGGGGCCCGAGTCGGTGGTGCCGGTGCTGATGGAGCGCTCGGTCGAACTGGTCGTGGCGCTGCTCGCGGCACTGAAGGCGGGTGGCGCGTATCTGCCCGTGGACCCGGACTACCCGGCCGAGCGCATCGCGTACGTGCTCGGCGAGGCGAACGCCCCGGTGGTCGTGACGCGTGAGCTGATTGACGAAGCGTCAGAATTTGTTACTGGCGACCTGGTTGGGCGTGGTCTGCGTCCGGAGCACCCGGCGTACGTCATCTTCACCTCGGGCTCGACCGGGCGCCCCAAGGGCGTTGTCGTCCCGCACGCCGGAATCGTCAACCGCCTGGCCTGGATGCAGGGCCAGTACCAGCTCACCACCTCCGACCGGGTCCTGCAGAAGACCCCGTTCGGATTCGACGTCTCCGTCTGGGAGTTCTTCTGGCCCCTGCTCGAAGGCGCCACCCTCGTCGTCGCCCGCCCCGGCGGCCACCGCGAACCCGGCTACCTGGCCAAGCTGATCCAGCACCAGCGGGTGACCATCACCCACTTCGTCCCCTCCATGCTCCAGGCCTTCCTCGCCGAACCCTCCGCAGTCTCCTGCACCGGGCTGCGCGCCGTCCTGTGCAGCGGCGAAGCCCTGCCCGCCGACCTGCGCGACGGCCTCACCCACCTCCTGCCCAACGTCCCACTCCACAACCTCTACGGCCCCACCGAAGCCTCCGTCGACGTCACCGCCTGGGCCTGCGCCGACGACACCACCAGCACCACCGTGCCCATCGGCCGACCCGTCTGGAACACCCAGCTCTACGTCCTCGACAACACCCTCCAACCCGTGCCCGCAGGCGTCCCCGGCGAGCTCTACATCGCCGGCATCCAACTCGCCCGCGGCTACCTGGGACGACCCGCCCTCACCGCCGAACGCTTCACCGCCGACCCCCACGGCCCGGCCGGCACCCGCATGTACCGCACCGGCGACCTCGCCCGATGGCGCACCGACGGCACCCTCGAATACCTCGGCCGCACCGACGACCAGATCAAACTCCGCGGCTTCCGCATCGAGTTGGGCGAAATCGAAGCCGCACTGGCCGCACACCCCGCCATCGCCCACGCCGCCGTCATCCTCCGCGAAGACACCCCCGGCGTCCGCAGACTGGTCGGCTACGCCGTCCCCACGAGCGAGTTCGACACCACCGACATACGGGCCCACCTCGCGGCAACCCTCCCCGAGTACATGGTCCCCACCACCATCGTCGCCCTCGACGCGCTGCCGCTAACCCTCAACGGCAAGCTCGACCGCCGCGCCCTGCCCGCCCCCGACCTCACCCCGACCACGGGCCGCACCCCGCGCACCCCACAGGAGGCACTTCTCTGCGAGGTGTTCTCCCAGGTCCTCGGCGTGCCCGAAGTCGGCATCGACGACAGCTTCTTCGACCTCGGCGGCCACTCCCTGCTCGCCACCCGCCTGATCAGCCGCATCCGCAGCACCCTCGACGTCGAACTGCCCATCCGCGCACTCTTCGAGGCACCCAGCGTCGCCACCCTCACCCAGCGACTGGACGACACCAGCAGGCGACGCCCGGCCCTGACTGCCGGTACGCGGCCCGAGGTACTGCCGCTCGCCTTCACCCAGCAGCGCCTCTGGTTCCTCAACGAGCTGGAGGGCCCGAACGCCACCTACAACATCCCGCTGGCGCTCCAGCTCACCGGCGACCTCGACATCGCCGCACTGGATGCCGCGCTGCGCGATGTCGTGGGCCGGCACGAGGTCCTGCGCACCGTCTTCCCGGCCGTCGACGGCCAGCCCCACCAGCAGATCCTGACCGCCGAAGCAGCGGGCTCGCTCCTCACCGCCACCGACTTCGACGAGCAGGCGATCATCCGGGCCGCCGCTCACGCGTTCGACCTGGCAGCCGAACTTCCGCTCCGCGCCTGGCTCTTCTCGCAGAGCACGGACAAGCACGTGCTGCTCGTCGTGGTCCACCACATCGCCGGCGACGGCTGGTCCACCGTCCCGCTCGCCCGCGACCTCTCCACCGCCTACACCGCCCGCCGCACCGGCCAGGCACCCACCTGGGAGGCACTGCCGGTCCAGTACGCCGACTACGCACTCTGGCAGCGCCAGTTGCTCGGCGCACCCGAGGACCCGGCGAGCCTGCTCACCGAGCAACTCACCTACTGGCGCACGGCCCTGGCCGAACTCCCCGAAGAACTGACCCTCCCCACCGACCGACCGCGCCCCACCACCGCCAGCCACCGCGGCGGCGACGTCGAGCTGGTCGTTCCCGCCGAACTCCGTCAGCGCTTGCAGGAGTTGGCGCAAGCCGAGGGCGTCACGCTCTTCATGGTGCTGCAGGCGGCACTCGCCGTCCTGATCTCCCGACTCGGCGCCGGCACCGACATCCCGATCGGCACCCCGGTCGCGGGCCGCACCGACGAGACACTGCACGACCTGGTCGGCTTCTTCGTCAACACCCTCGTCCTGCGCACCGATCTCACCGGCGACCCCACCTTCACCGAGCTCCTGCACCGCGTCCGCGAAACCGGCCTCAGCGCCTACGCCCACCAGGACATCCCCTTCGAGCGCCTGGTCGAAGAACTCGCCCCGACCCGCTCCATGGCCCGCCACCCGCTCTTCCAGGTCATGCTCACCCTGCAGAACAACACCCAAGCCGTGGTGGACCTCCCGGGGCTGGAGGCCACGGTGACGGCCGCCGGCCGGCCGGCCGCGAAGTTCGACCTGACCTTCGCGCTGGACGAGGAGTCCGGCACCTCCGGCCTGCACGGCAGCCTGACCTTCGCGGGCGACCTCTTCGACGCCGCCACCGCTCAGCAGCTCGCGGACCGCTTCCTCCGTGTCCTGCACACCGTGGCCGCCGAGCCGCACCGACCGCTCCACCGCGTCGACATCCTCGACAGCGCCGAGCGGCACCGGATCCTGACCGAGTGGAACGACACGGCGGTCGAGCCGGTGGCCGGTACGCTGCCGGAGCTGTTCGCGGTGCAGGTGGCGCGGACGCCGGACGCGGTCGCTGTGCTGGCCGACGGCGTCGAGCTGACTTACGCCGACCTGGACACACGGTCCAACGGGCTCGCCCGGCGCCTGATCGCCGAAGGCGTGGGCGCCGAGCACGGGGTCGCGGTGCTGATGGAACGCTCGGCCGACCTGGTGGTCGCCCTGCTGGCCGTGGTCAAGGCCGGCGGCTGCTACGTCCCACTGGACGCGCGCTACCCGCTCGCGCACCGCCGGACGATCGTCGCGGAGACCGGGGCGACGGTGGTCCTCACCGACGTCACACAGCACGAGCAGGCGGCGGAACTGGGACTCACTGTCCTGGAGGTCGGCACGGATTCCGGTGACGCCGTCGATGTGCGGTGCCAGGCAAGCCAGTTGGCGTACGTGATGTACACTTCCGGCTCCACCGGCCGCCCCAAGGGCGTCGCCATCACCCACCGCGACGTGGCCGCGCTCGCGATGGAGAGCCGGTTCGCGTCCCCGGACCTGGCACGGGTGCTACTGCACTCGCCGCACTCCTTCGACGCGTCGACCTTCGAGCTCTGGGTACCGCTGCTGACAGGCCGTCAGATCGTGGTGGCACCGGCACGCGATCTGACGGCGGCCTCGCTGGCCCGGGTGGTCACCGAGCACCGGGTCACCGCGCTCTTCCTCACCAGCGGCCTGTTCTCGCTCTTCGCGGACGAGGACGCGTGCTGCTTCGCGGGCCTGCGCGAGGTGTGGACCGGTGGTGACGTGACCTCCCCCGTCGCGGTGGCGCGGGTGCTGGCGAGCTGCCCGGACACGGCCGTGACGAACGTCTACGGCCCCACCGAGACCACCACCTTCGCCACCGCACACCTGGTGAGGGACACCCGCAGGGCGCTGCCGATCGGCCGCCCGCTGGACAACATGCGCGCCTACATCCTGGACGCACGCCTGCACCCGGTCCCGGCAGGCAGCATCGGCGAGCTCTACCTGGCCGGCGCGGGCCTGGCCCGTGGCTACCTGGACCGCCCCGCCCTGACCGCCGAGCGGTTCGTGGCAGCGCCGTTCGGCACCCCCGGCACCCGCATGTACCGCACCGGCGACCTGGCCCGCTGGAACCGCGACGGCGAGATCGAGTACGCCGGCCGCGCCGACCAGCAGGTCAAACTGCGCGGCTTCCGCATCGAGTTGGGCGAGATCGAGACCGCGCTGGTCACCCACCCCGCCGTCGCCCAGGCCGCCGTGGTCGTGCGCGCGGACACCCCCGGTGACAAGCGCATCGTCGCCTACACCGTCCCCACAGGCGAGTTGGACGTGCTCGCCGTGCGCACCCACCTCGCGGGCCTGCTGCCCGCGTACATGGTTCCCAGCGCGATCGTGCCGCTCGACGCCCTGCCGCTGACCGTCAACGGCAAGCTCGACCGCCGCGCCCTCCCCGCCCCCGACCTCACCCCGACCACGGGCCGCACCCCGCGCACCCCGCGCGAAGAGCTCCTCTGCGAACTGTTCGCCCAGGTGCTCGGCCTGCCGCAGGTCAGCATCGACGACAGCTTCTTCGACCTCGGCGGCCACTCCCTGCTCGCCACCCGCCTGGTCAGCCGGATCCGCACCGTGCTCGGCGTCGAACTGCCCATCCGCGCCCTGTTCGAGGCGTCGAGTGTCGCCACGCTGGCCGAGCGACTGGACGGGGCCGGCCAGGGACGTCCGGCACTCACCGCGAAGCCGCGCCCCGAGGCCGTACCGGTCTCCTTCGCCCAGCAACGCCTCTGGTTCCTCGGTGAGTTGGAGGGGCCGAGCGCCACCTACAACATCCCCATGGCGCTGCGCCTCACCGGCGCACTGGACGCGGCGGCCCTGCACCAGGCCCTGCGCGACGTGACCGAGCGGCACGAGGTACTGCGCACGGTCTTCCCGGCCGTCGACGGCCACCCGCGCCAGCAGGTGCTGCCGATCGACGCGGTGGGCCCGCTGCTGACCGTCGCCGAGACCGACGGGACCGACGAACCATCCATCGCCCGGGCCGCCGCTCACACCTTCGACCTGCGGGCCGACGTTCCGCTGCACGCCTGGCTCTTCTCGCGGAGTGCGACCGAGCACGTGCTGCTGCTGGTGGTGCATCACATCGCCGGTGACGGCTGGTCGATGGACCCGCTGGCCCGCGACCTCTCCACCGCCTACACAGCCCGCCTCACCGGCGGCACCCCCACCTGGGAGCCCCTGCCGGTCCAGTACGCGGACTACGCGCTCTGGCAGCGCGAGCTGCTCGGCTCACCCGAGGACCCGGCCGGCGTGCTCAGCCAGCAACTCGCCTACTGGCAGGCGGCACTGGCCGAACTGCCCGAGGAACTCGCACTGCCCACCGACCGACCGCGACCGGCCATCGCCAGCCACCAGGGCGGTTTCGTCGACCTGACCGTGCCCGCCGAGGTGCACCAGCGGCTGCAGGAACTCGCGCGGACCGAGGGGGTGACGGTGTTCATGGTGCTGCAGGCGGCTCTCGCCGTCCTGCTCTCCCGTCTGGGCGCCGGCACCGACATCCCGATCGGCACGGCGGTCGCCGGACGGATGGACGAGGGACTGCACGACCTGGTCGGTTTCTTCGTCAACACCCTCGTCATGCGCACCGACCTGACCGGCGGCCCCACTTTCACCGAACTCCTGCGCCGCGTCCGGGAAACCGGCCTCAGCGCCTTCGCCCACCAGGATGTGCCCTTCGAGCGCCTGGTCGAAGAGCTGGCCCCGGCGCGGTCCATGGCCCGCCACCCGCTCTTCCAGGTCATGCTCACCCTGCAGAACAACACCCAGGCGACCGTCGACCTGCCCGGCCTCACAGCGGCCCCCATGCCGACCGGGCCGGCGGCGGCGAGGTTCGACCTGGGCTTCAGCCTGGGCGAGGTCTTCGGGCCGGACGGGGCACCGGCCGGGTTGACCGGCCTGCTGACCTTCGCCGCCGACCTGTTCGACGCCATGACGGCCGAGCAGCTGGCACAGCGCTTCGTGCGGGTCCTGACGGGCGTACTGGCCGAGCCGCAGTCGCCGGTCGACCAGGTCGAGGTGCTGGGCGGCGCCGAGCGGCACCGGATCCTGACCGAGTGGAACGACACCGCCCACGAGGTCCCGGCGACCACCCTGCACCAGCTCTTCGAGGCGCAGGCGGCGCGCACGCCCGAGGCAGTGGCCGTCGCCCACGACAGTGCCGTCCTGAGCTATGCCGAGCTGAACACGCGAGCCAACCGCCTGGCCCGGCTGCTGGCCGGGCGCGGGATGGGGCCGGAGTCGCTGGTCGCGATCCTGATGGACCGCTCGGCCGAGGTCATCGTGGCCATGCTCGCGGTCCTCAAGGCTGGTGGCGCCTACGTGCCGATCGACCCCGACTACCCGCGCGACCGGATCGCCTACCTGCTGGACGACTCCCACCCGCAGGTCCTGCTCACCACCAGCGGATGCGCGGGCCGGGCAGGGGAACTGACGGATACTCAGATCCTGCTGCTGGACGGCCTTTCACTGTCCGACCACAGCGACGAGAACCCCGACACGGCTGCCACCCCGCAGCACCCGGCCTACGTCATCTACACCTCCGGCTCCACCGGCCGCCCCAAGGGCGTCCTGATCCCGCACGCCGCAGTCGTCAACTACGTCACCCGCTGCGCGGAGGCCTACCCCGAACTCTCCGGCAGCACCCTGCTACACGCCTCCATCTCCTTCGACGCCGGCATCACCGGCCTCTACGGCGCACTCACCACCGGCGGCCGGGTACGCATCGCCGCCCTGGACGAGCACCTCCCGGAGGTCCTCGCCAACGAACCGCTGACCTTCCTCAAGGCCACCCCCAGCGGCCTCTCCTACCTCGACGCCCTCTCCGACACCCACGTCCCCACCGGCCGCCTCATGGTCGGCGGCGAAGCCGTCCAAGCCACCCAACTCCAGCAGTGGCGACACCGCCACCCCCACGTCGCCATCGTCAACCACTACGGCCCCACCGAAACCACCGTCGGCTGCACCGACCACCCCCTCGACACCGACGAACTCGGCACCGTGGTCCCGATCGGGCGTCCCATGTGGAACACCCGCGCCTACGTCCTCGACGCAGCACTGCGCCCAGTACCCACCGGCGTCCCCGGCGAGCTCTACATCGCCGGCACCCAACTCGCCCGCGGCTACCTGGGCCGCCCGAGCCTGACCGCCGAACGCTTCATCGCAGCACCGTTCGGAGCCCCGGGCGAGCGCATGTACCGCACCGGCGACCTCGCCCGCTGGAACCACCACGGCAACCTCGAATACCTCGGCCGCACCGACGACCAGATCAAGATCCGCGGCTACCGCATCGAACTCGGCGAAATCGAAGCCGCCCTGGCCACGCAACCCGGCATCACCCAGGCCACCGTCATCGTCCGCGAAGACAGACTGATCGGATACGTAGCCGCCACACCGGACCTGGATGCCGCACAGCTCCGTACGCAACTCGCCGCCCAACTCCCCGACTACATGGTCCCCACCGCCATCGTGGTCCTGGACACGCTCCCCCTGACCGTCAACGGCAAGCTCGACCGCCGCGCCCTCCCCGCCCCCGACCTCACCACCACCACCCCGAACTACCGCGCCCCGTCCACCACACAGGAAACGGTCCTCTGCGAGGTCTTCGCCGAGGTCCTCGGCCTGCCCCAAGTCGGCCTCGACGACAACTTCTTCGAACTCGGCGGCCACTCCCTGCTCGCCGTCACCCTCGTCGAACGCATCCGCACCCACGGCATCAACATCAACATCCGCGCCCTCTTCACCACCCCCACCGTCGCCGGCCTCACCACCGCCACCAGCACCGGAGCCAGCACCACCGAGATCACCATCCCCCCGAACCTGATCCCCACCGACGCCCAGCACCTCACCCCCCAGATGCTCCCCCTGATCGACCTCACCCCCCACGAGATCGACCGCATCACCACCACCTTCCCCGGCGGCGCACCCAACATCGCCGACATCTACCCCCTCGCGCCCCTCCAGGAAGGCATCTTCTTCCACCACCTGATGGCCACCGGTGAGGGCGGCGAGGACAT
This sequence comes from Kitasatospora sp. NBC_01266, assembly GCF_036242395.1. Lineage (NCBI taxonomy): Bacteria > Bacillati > Actinomycetota > Actinomycetes > Kitasatosporales > Streptomycetaceae > Kitasatospora > Kitasatospora sp. NBC_01266. The sequence continues at coordinate 297,711 of NZ_CP108458.1, forward strand.
CTACGTCATGCCGACCATGCTGACCTTCGATTCACGCGAGCGCCTGGACACCTTCCTCGGCGCACTCCAGCGCGTGATCGACCGGCACGACATCCTGCGCACCGCCGTGCTCTGGCAGGACCTCGCCGAGCCGGTCCAGGTCGTCGCCCGTCAGGCCGCCCTCCCCGTCGAGCGGCACCAGCTCCACAGCGCGGACCCGGTGGCCGAGCTCTACGCCGCCTGCCCGGCGTCGATGGACCTGACCCGGGCGCCGCTGCTGCGCGCCCACATCGCCGCCGAACCGGGCAGCGACCGCTGGCTGCTGCTGCTCCAGCGCCACCACCTGGTCACCGACCACACCGCGCTGGACGTGCTGCTGGCCGAGATCCAGGCGATCCTGGCCGGCGAAGAGGACCGGCTGCCCGCCCCGCTGCCGTTCCGTGACTTCGTCGCCCAGGCCCGCCTCGGCGTCTCCCGCGAGGAACACGAGAAGTTCTTCACCGAACTGCTCGGCGACATCACCGAACCCACCGCCCCCTTCGGCCTGCTGGACGTACGCGGCAACGGCAGCCGGGTGACGGAGGCCGAACTCCCGCTGACCGCCGAGCTGGCCGCGCGAGTGCGCGAGCAGGCCAAGGCGCTCGGCGTCAGCCCGGCCACCCTCTTCCACGTCGTCTGGGCCCGGGTCGTCGCCGCCACCGCCAACCGCGACGATGTCGTCTTCGGCACCCTGCTCTTCGGCCGGATGAACGCCGGCAGCGGCGCCGACCGGGTGCCCGGCCTGTTCATCAACACCCTGCCGGTGCGCCTCTCCCTCCCGGGGATCAGCGCCCTGGCGGCGGTGCGCGCCATGCGCGGGCGGCTCGCCGACCTGCTGGTGCACGAGCACGCCCCGCTCGCGCTCGCCCAGCGGGCCGCCGGGATCGGTGGCTCAGCCCCGCTTTTCACCGCGCTGCTCAACTACCGCCACAGCCACGCCCCCGAGGACGGCACGGACGCCGGGCTGCCGGGGGTCGAGGCCGAGCACGGGCAGGACCGCACCAACTACCCGCTCACCATGGCGATCGACGACCTCGGCAGCGGGTTCCGGCTCTCCGTCCAGGCGATCGACCCCATCGACCCCGAGTTGGTCTGCGCCCTGGCGCACACCGCCCTGCAGGGCCTGCTCACCGCACTGGAGAGCGCCCCCGACACCCCGTTGACCGAGATCGAGGTGCTCACCGAGGCACAGCGGCACACGGTGCTGACCGGGTGGAACGACACCGCCGTCGACACTCCCGCCGTGAGCCTGACCGAGCTGTTCGAGGCACAGGTGGCTCGGACCCCGGACGCGGTGGCGCTGGTGCAGGAGGACACCGAGCTGAGCTATGCCGAACTCAACGCCCGGGCCAACCGCCTGGCCCGCCTGCTCGCCGAGCGCGGGGTGGGCGCCGAGTCGCTGGTGCCGGTGCTGATGGGGCGTTCGGCGCAGCTGGTGGTCACGCTGCTGGCCGTGCTCAAGGCGGGCGGCGCGTACGTGCCGATCGACGCGCGGGCGCCCGAGGCGCGGATGGCGGTGGTGTACCAGGACGCGGGTGCCGGGCTGCTGCTGGTGGACGAGGTGACGCGCGAGCACGGATTCGTCCGGGACGTCGCGGCGACGGGCGCCGACGTGCTGGTGGTCGACGCGGCCACCGGAGCGGGTGACGCGTCGGACCTGGCGGTGCACAACCCGGCGGTGCACAGCCTGCCCGATCAGCCGATGTACGTGATGTACACCTCCGGCTCGACCGGCGTGCCGAAGGGCATCGCCAACACCCACCGCGGCGTGGTGGAGCTGGTCTCGGACCGGTGCTGGCGGGAGACGGTGCCGCAGCGCGTGCTCTTCCAGTCCCCGCACGCCTTCGACGCCTCGACCTACGAGTTGTGGGTACCGCTGACGGCGGGTGGCACGGTGGTGGTGGCCCCGGAGGGCCGGCTGGACGCGGCGGCGATCCGCTCGCTCAAGACCCGGCACCGGTTGACCCACCTGCACCTGACGGCCGGCCTGTTCCGGGTGCTCGCGGAGGACGACCCGGCCGCGTTCGCCGGCATCCACGAGGTGGGCACCGGCGGCGACATCGTCCCCGCGACGGCAGTTCGGCGGGTGCTGGACGCCTGCCCCGGCATCGTGGTCCGCAACACCTACGGACCGACGGAGACCACGCTCTGCGCCACCCAGGTCCCGGTGGTCGACAGCGGGCAGGTGCCGCCGGTGCTGCCGATCGGCCGGCCGATGGACAACACCCGCGCCTACGTGCTGAACGACGCACTGCGGCCGGTGCCCGTGGGGACGGCCGGCGAGCTGTACCTGGCCGGGACCGGCCTGGCGCGCGGCTACCTGGGCCGGGCCGACCTGACCGCGCAGCGGTTCGTCGCGGACCCGTTCGCCCCGGCCGGCGGCGGCGCGCGGATGTACCGCACCGGGGACCTGGTGCGGTGGACGGCCGAGGGGCAGTTGGAGTTCGTCGGACGCGCCGACGACCAGGTGAAGATCCGCGGCTTCCGGATCGAACTCGGCGAGGTCGAGGCCGTGTTGAGTGCCCACCCGGCGCTCGCCGACGCGGCCGTGATCGCCCGCGAGGACCGCCCGGGCGACAAGCGCCTGGCCGCCTACGCCGTCCTCGCCGACCCGGCCGACACCACGGTCACCGTGGACGACCTGCGCCGGTACCTGGCCGACTCGCTGCCGGACTACATGGTCCCGTCGGCGGCCGTGCTGCTGCCGGCGCTGCCGCTGACCACCAACAACAAGCTCGACCGCAAGGCGCTGCCGGCCCCCGACCTCAGCTCGGCGGCTGCCCACCGGGCCCCGACCACGCCCCGTGAGCAGCAGTTGTGCGAGGCCTTCGCCCAGGTCCTGGGCGTGCCCGAGGTCGGCCTGGACGACAACTTCTTCGAGCTGGGCGGGCATTCACTGCTGGCGACCCGGCTGGTCAGCCGGATCCGCACCGTACTGAACGTGGAACTGCCGATCCAGGCCCTCTTCGAGGCGCCGACGGTCGCCGGGGTGGGCGAACGGCTCGATGCACTGAACAAGCTCAACAAGAAGGCACGGCCCGCGTTCCGGGCAATGCGCGGGCAGAAGGAGTCCTGATGATCCCGGTTTCATTCGCACAGCAGCGCCTGTGGTTCCTGAGCGAGTTGGAGGGGCCGAACGCCACCTACAACATCCCGCTCTGCCTGCGGCTGACCGGCACGCTGGACCCGCTGGTGCTGGATGCCGCACTGCGCGACGTGACCGCGCGCCACGAGGTGCTGCGCACGGTCTTCCCGGCCGTCGACGGGCAGCCCTGGCAGGACATCAAGGAGCCGGACTCGGTCGGCCCGCTGCTGACCGTGGTCGACGCGTCCGCCTTCGACGAAGCGGCGCTCAGCTCGGCGGTGGCCGGGGCCGCGCGCTGCGTCTTCGCGCTGGCGAGCGAACTCCCGCTCCGGGTCTGGCTGTTCTCGCGGAGCGCGACCGAGCACGTGCTGCTGCTGGTGGTGCACCACATCGCCGGTGACGGCTGGTCGATGGGCCCGCTGGCCCGGGACGTCTCGCAGGCCTACCAGGCCCGGCTGGCGGGTCTCGCCCCGCAGTGGGAGGAACTGCCCGGCCAGTACGCGGACTACGCGCTCTGGCAGCGCGAGCTGCTGGGTGAGGAGGACGACCCGGAGAGCCTGCTCACCGAGCAACTGGCCTACTGGCGCTCGGCCCTGGCGGAGCTGCCGGAGGAGCTGGCGCTACCGGCCGACCGCCCGCGCCCGGCGGTCGCCGGCCACCGGGGCGGCACGGTCGAATTCACCGTCCCCGCCGAACTGCACAGCGGTGTCGTCGAGCTGGCGCGGGCCAAGGGCGGAACCGTCTTCATGGTGCTGCAGGCGGCGCTCGCCGTGCTGCTGTCGCGCCTGGGCGCCGGGACGGACATCCCGATCGGCACGGCGGTCGCCGGACGGATGGACGAGGGGCTGAACGACCTGGTCGGGTTCTTCGTCAACACGCTGGTGCTGCGCACCGACCTGTCCGGGGACCCGTCCTTCACCCAGGTGCTGAACCGCGCGCGGCAGGCCGGCCTCGGCGCGTTCGCCCACCAGGACGTGCCGTTCGAGCGGCTGGTGGAGGAGCTGGCCCCGGCGCGCTCGATGGCCCGCCACCCGCTCTTCCAGGTCATGCTCTCGCTGCAGAACAACGCCCGGCCGGCACTGGATCTGCCCGGCCTGACCGCCGAGCCGCTGGCCGCCGGGCAGGCCCCCGCCAAGTTCGATCTGGCCTTCACCTTCGGCGAGGAGTCCGGCGCGGGCGGCGTGCCGGCCGGGCTGTCCGGGAGCGTGACCTTCGCACTGGACCTCTTCGACCTCGAAACGGCCGAGCGGATCAGCGCACGCTTCGTCCGGGTGCTGCGGGCTGTGCTGGCCCAGCCGGACCGGCCCGTGTCGGCCGTCGAGGTGCTCGATGAGGTCGAGCGGCGGCGGGTGTTGGTGGAGTGGAACGACACCGAGCACGAGGTCCCCGCCGGTACGCTGCCGGAGCTGTTCGCGGCGCAGGTGGCGCGGACGCCGGACGCGGTGGCGCTGGTCTGCGGGGACGTGGAGTTGACGTTCGCGGAACTGGACGCACGCGCCAACGGGCTCGCCCGACGCCTGATCGCCGAGGGCGTGGGCGTGGGCGCCGAGCGCGGCGTCGCGGTGCTGATGGAACGCTCGGCCGACCTGGTGGTCGCGCTGCTGGCGGTGGTCAAGGCCGGCGGCTGCTACGTGCCGCTGGACGCGCGCTACCCGCTCGCCCACCGCCAGACCATCGTCGCGGAAACCGGGGCGACGGTGGTCCTCACCGACACCACACTGCGCGAACAGGCGGCAGAACTGGGACTCACCGTCCTGGAGGTCGGCACGGACACCGGTGACGCCGTCGATGTGCGGTGCCAGGCAAGCCAGTTGGCGTACGTGATGTACACCTCCGGCTCCACCGGCCGCCCCAAGGGCGTCGCCATCACCCACCACGACGTCACCGCACTCGCGACCGACCGCCGATTCGCCGGCCCCGCCATGGAACGCGTCCTACTGCACTCCCCGCACTCCTTCGACGCCTCCACCTTCGAACTGTGGGTGCCCCTACTGACGGGCCGTCAACTCATCGTCGCCCCACCCGGCGACATCACCGCGGCCTCGCTCGGCCGCCTGATCACCGACCACGACATCACCGGACTCTGGCTCACCGCAGGCCTGTTCGCCCTCATCGCCGACGAAGACCCCCACTGCCTCCACGGCGTGCGCGAAGTATGGACCGGCGGCGACGTCGTCTCCCCCAACGCCGTCACCCGCGTGCAGACCGCCTGCCCCGGCACCACCGTCGTCAACGGCTACGGGCCCACCGAGACCACCACCTTCGCCACCACCCACACCGCCACCCACCACCCCGGCCCCCTGCCCATCGGCCGCCCACTCGACAACACGCGCGCCTACCTCCTCGACGCACACCTGCGCCCCGTCCCCGAAGGCAGCACCGGCGAGCTCTACCTGGCCGGCGCCGGCCTCGCACGCGGCTACCTGGACCGCCCCGCCCTCACCGCCGAACGCTTCATCGCGGCACCCTTCGGAACCCCGGGCGAGCGCATGTACCGCACCGGCGACCTCGCCCGCTGGAACCGCGACGGCGAACTCGAATACGCCGGCCGCGCCGACCAGCAGGTCAAACTGCGCGGCTTCCGCATCGAACTCGCCGAAATCGAAACCGTATTGACCGCCCACCCAACCATCGCGCAAGCCGCCGTCATCGTGCGCGAGGACAACCCCGGCGACAAGAGCCTGGTCGCCTACACCGTCCCAGCGGGCGAGTTGGACGTGCTCGCCGTGCGCACCCACCTCGCGGGCCTGCTGCCCGCCTACCTGGTCCCCAGCGCGATCATCGCCCTCGACACCCTCCCGCTGACCGTCAACGGCAAGCTCGACCGCCGCGCCCTGCCCGCCCCCGACCTCACCCCGACCACGCGCCGCGAACCCCGCACCCCGCACGAGGAGGTCCTGGCCACGCTCTTCGCCGAGGTCCTCGCGCTGCCCCGGGTCGGCATCGACGACGACTTCTTCGACCTCGGCGGCCACTCCCTGCTCGCCACCCGCCTGATCAGCCGCATCCGCACCACCCTCGGCGAGGAGCTGGCCTTGCGGGACCTGTTCGAGGCGCCCACCGTGGCCGACCTCGCGCAGCGGCTGACGACAGGGGCCGAGCTCGGCGACAAGTTCGCCGAGCTGATGCCCCTGCGCCGCGAGGGCCAACTGCCGCCGCTGTTCTGCGTCCACGCCGGATACGGCGTCGCGCTGGGCTACAGCCGGCTGCTGCCCTACCTGCCCGACCGTCCGATCTACGCCCTCCAGGCGCGCAGCCTCGCCCGGGACGAGGGGCTGCCCGAGACCGTCGAGCAGATGGCCGCCGACTATGTGGCCCTCATCCGCGAGGTCCAGCCGTCGGGCCCGTACCACCTGCTGGGCCACTCCTTCGGCGGCCTGGTGGTCCACGCCATCGCCGACCGGCTGCAGCGCCTCGGCGAGGAGGTGGCCGTGCTGGGCATCATGGACGCCTACCCGTACGCGACCTACACGGTGAAGGGCGCCGAGCGGGACGAGCAGGAGACGCTGGCGGTCTTCCTGGAGATGTTCCAGGTCGAACGCCCGAGCCCGGAGGGTGCGCCGCTCACCCGGGAGCAGGTGCTGCAGACCCTGGTGGAGGCGTCCTTCTCCACCTTCTCCGCCGAGGACCTCGGCGCGATGGGCGACGCCTGGGAGCGCCACGTCCGGATGATGCGGGACTTCGAGCCCGCCCAGGTTCGCGGCGACGTACTCTTCTTCACCGCCGACCGCCGGCGCCCCGAGGGCACCCCGCCGGCCACCGTCTGGGCCCCGCACATCGAGGGCCGCATCATCGACCACCACCTGGACGCCACCCACCACGGCCTGATGGATCCCGAGCCCCTCGCCGAGATCGCCCGGGCGATCACCGAGTTCACGAAGGGACGAGGCCTGACCGACGCGTGAGACGCGTCCGGGGCGGGCGGGCGGACAACCCGCCCGCCCCGGAACACGACGGGTCGGCCCGTCGGCGCTCAGACGTCGGTGAGTTCGCCCAGGCCGATGGTGCGGAGCGTGTGGTCGGCCATCTGCCGGTGGCCGACGGCGTTGGGGTGCGCGGGGTCGTCGAGCCACGGGATGGGGTCGCTGTCGGGGAAGCGGGCCAGCCAGTACGCCGCGTGGTCCACCAGCAGGGCACCGGTCTGCACGGCGATCTCACGCACGGCCTGGCAGTAGGCGGGCAGTTCGGCCCGGGCGGCGCGCCCGGCCAGGCTGACCAGGACGGGCGTGTGCAGCACGATCTGTGCGCCGCTGGTCCTGGCGATGATCGCGCTCATCGAGTCGCGGAACTCGGCGAGGCCGTCCAGCCCGGCGCGGGCGTCGTTGGTGCCCAGCGAGATGGACAGCACGTCGGGATTGAACCGGCCGATCAGGTGGTCGTACGCGGCCAGCACGTCCCTGGCGCGCCAGGCGGACACGCCGGTGTTGACGACGACGTCGGTCAGCCGGTCCAGCTGCCAGCGGACGCGCTCGTGGACGTGCTCCACCCACCCCCGCGCACCGTGGGTGTGCAGGACGGCCTGGGTGATGCTGTCACCGGTCATCACCCAGGTCATCGGCTCGCCGGTGAGTTCGACCATGTGACTGTCCCCCTGGGAGTTCCGTGTCCGACGGCGACGTTCTGCCGCGCCGCGAGAAGTTGATCATACGTATCCGCTGCTCCGGTAGTGAGCCGCCGCCTCCGCCCCACCTGGCGCTCGTCCCCGGTCGGCTCGTACCTGACCATGCGTCAGGAAGCGCTCGCTCCCTCGCTCGATCGGCGCCCACCGGAAGCGCTCCGCCCAGCGCGGTGCCAGCGTTGTCGCTGTGCGCCCGCACGCGTGGCGGTCCGCCGAGCCGCACCGGCTGCGGCCGCCCGTGCCCGCCCCGGTGCTCGCCGCCGGACCCGTTCAGCCGGACCCGTCCAGGGGGCTGATGACGGGGCGAGGCCACCGGACACCGAAGCTGAGGAGAGGTTCGCTCTTGGACACACGACGACGGCCCCGCGGACGCGGCAACGGGCGCGCGACCGGGCGAGGCGCCGCAGCCGGCGCGCGGCCGCTTCTGCGGTCCCTGGACAGCCCCAACTTCCGACTTCTCGCCATCGGCCAGCTGGCCTCCAACACCGGCACCTGGATGCAGAAGGTGGCCCAGGACTGGCTGGTCCTGAAGCTCTCCCACGGTGACGGTACGGCGCTGGGCATCACCACCGCCCTGCAGTTCCTGCCGCTCCTGCTCCTCGGACCGTGCGGCGGGGTCCTGGTGGACCGGTGCCCCAAGCGGCCGATCCTGGTGGCGGTCCAGGCAGCCCTGTGCGTCCTGGCGCTGATCCCCGGGTTCCTGGCGGTGACCGGCACCGCGACGCTGGGGTCCGTCTACCTGCTGGCCCTGGTGCTGGGCCTGACGACGGTGGTCGAGAAGCCCGCCCTGCAAGCCTTCATCGCCGAGGCGGTCCCCCCGGCCGACCTGCTGAACGCCCTGGCCCTGAACAGCACGGCGCTCAACCTGGCCCGCATCGCCGGCCCCGCGCTGGCCGGCCCGGTCATCGCCGCCTTCGGCGTGGGACCCGCGTTCTTCCTCAACTCCGTCTCCTACGCCGTCGTGCTCGCCACCCTGCTGCTGATGGACACCGCCGCGCTGCGCACGCCGCCCGCCGCCGCCCGCGCCAAGGGCCTGGTACGCGCGGGACTGCGCTACGTGCGCGCCGATCCCGATCTCGGCCTCACCCTCACCCTCGTCGCCTTCATCGGCGCGTTCGGCATGAACTTCCCCATCACCACCGCGCTGATGGCCACCCGGGTCTTCCACGCCCGGGCCGCCACCTTCGGACTCGGCGCCACGGCTCTGGCGGTCGGCGCGGTGGCCGGCTCGCTGCTCGCCGCCCACTACGGCCGCTGCGGACCGCGCTACCTGGCCGCCACCGCCCTCGCCTTCGGGCTGTCGGAAACAGGCGCCAGCCTGACCACCAGCTACCCGGCCTTCCTGCTCATGCTGGTGCCGACGGGAACGGCGCTGCTGCTCGTCATGATCGCCGCGAAGGCCCGGATCCAGCTGGGCGTGGCCGACGAGATGCGCGGCCGCGTGACGAGCCTCTACATGGTCGCCTCGCTCGGCACCACCCCCCTGGTCGCACCCCTCATCGGCTGGATCTCGCAGGAAGCCAGCCCCCGGGCCGGACTGGCTCTGGGCGGGATCGCGTCAGCGGGGGCCGCCATGGCGATCGGTCTGCTGTACCGGCGCCTGCCGGCGGTCCGGCCGCCACTGACCTCGGGTGCGCTGCGGCCGGTCTGAGCACCGCTGCACGCGTACGAGGCACTCCTGCTCGCCGGGTGAGCAGGGTGAGCCGCCCCGGTCGCACCGCCGCGCCGCCGCACTGCCGCACTGCCGCACTGCCGCACTGCCGCACTGCCGCACTGCCGCACTGCCGACAGCGAAACAGCCAGACTCATGGGGAAACTGACGATCCGTCATATCGTCGAAGGCGACGGCGGCGGGCAGGAGTGAGTATCAGGAGCCGATCGGATCAATCCGTGACGGGCAGGCACTCGGCGAGCAGAGCGACGACGTCACGCCAGGCTCGCTGTGCGTGCCGTGGGTGGTAGCCGACGCCGGGACGCACGGTGTGGTCGACCGCTGGATGGTGGAAGGCGTGAAGGGCGCCGCCGTAGACCACGAGGCGCCAGTCGACGCCCGCGGCCTGCATCTCTGCGGTGAACGCGTCCCGTTGGGCGGGCGCCATGATCGGGTCTTCCGACCCGACCCCGGCCCATACCGGGCAGCGGATGCGCGCCGCCTCGCCCGGTCGGCCCGTGATCAGCCCGTTGACTGTCGCGATCGCGCGCAGGTTGACGCCGGCGCGCCCGAGTTCCAGCGCGATGGCGCCCCCGGTGCCGTAGCCGACGGCGGCTATCCGGTCGGGGTCGGTTCGCGGTTCGGTGCGCAACACGTCGAGCGCCGCGTGGCCGATGCCTCGCATCCGGTCGGGGTCGGCGAGCAGCGGCATGCAGCGGGCCAGCATCTCCTCGGGGTCCCCCAGATAGCGCCCACCGTGAAGGTCGAAGGCCAGCGTTACATATCCCAGCTCGGCGAGAGCGTCGGCCCTGCGGCGCTCGACGTCGCTGAGCCCCGTGCCCTCTGGCCCGAGCAGCACCGCGGGCCGGCGGTCGGCACCGGCCGGGAGCGCGAGGTGGCCGATCATCGTCAAACCGTCGGCCGGATACTCGACCGTACGCGTCGTAATCGTCGTCATGAGTCTGGACGGTAATGACCGTTGCGCCCGCTCGGGGTGGTGTTCACCGATGGCAGACAGCAGTCTGTCCCGACTACAACACCCGGACGCGTCGCCCTCCTGTCGGCAAACGATCGTCTGACGACAGGAGGGCGACGCGTCCGATGAACCCGCTCAATCCGGGGGTTCGCGGCGGCTCGAATCCATTCGGATCCGATGGTGATTGCTGACAGGGTTTGACGACAGATAGGGTCCGGTCCTCCGTACGGAAGGGGCCCTCGGCGGCGAACCTGGTCTACAAGCGGGTCTCGACCGACCAGCAGTCCACCGCCCGCCAGGACCTCGTCCTGGACGAGGCCGGGATCGAGGACCCGGTCGTCTTCGAGGAAGACCCCGGCACCTCCAGCCACCTCCATCCGCTCCAACGCCCGAAGTTCCGCTAACTGCTCACCTACGCGCGGCCCGGCGACACCGTGCACATCTCCGAGATGTTCCGCCTCGTACGCGGCACCGGCCACATCCTCGACGTACTCGACGTCCTCCACCGCGACCGCCTGGCCCTGCGCACCCACGACGGAGCGTTCCCCGCGATGGACCTCACCGCCCGCCACCCACACACAGGCGAGTTGCTGTCCACCGTGAAGTTCATGGTGCAGACCCTCACCGCCGCCGGCGAACTCCAGCGCGAACTCCAGCGCGAGCTGACCTACGACGGACTGCGCGCCGCCGAGGCCAAGGGCAGCAAGGGCGGCCGCCGCCCCGCCGTGACGGCCGAAACAACCGACGCCGTGCGCACCGCGTATGTCGAGTGGCCGGGTGCTTTCCGCGGCGGGAGACCCGCTCGACGTTCCGCGAGCTGACCGAAGGCCTGCTCATGGAGTTGGAGGGCGTGAACTGCTGGACCCTCGCGGAGGCGATCGGGCACAGCGGGCCGCACCGGCTCCAGCATCTGCTGTCCCGCGCGAGCTGGGACGACCGGCAGGTCCTGGACCAGGCTGCCGCCTGGGCGGTGGCGTCGCTGGACGACGGTGAAGCGATACTGATCGCGGACGAGACCGGGGACGCGAAGTCCTCCACCGACGCGGTCGGCGCCGGCAACCAGTGCTACGGCTCCCTCGGCGGCGTCGGGGTGTGCCAGGTCGCGGTCCATCTCTCCTTCGCCAGCACTCTCGGGCACACGGTCATCGACCGCGCCCTGTACCTGCCCCAGGGCTGGGTCGCGGACGAGGAACGCCGCGAACTGACCGGCGTCCCCGAAGAGCTGGTCTTCGCGACCAAGCCCGAACTCGCCGCCGCGATGCTCACCCGCGCCGTGACCGAGAACCAGGTCAAGGCCGGGTTCTTCGCCGCCGACGAGGTCTACGGCAGCCGCCACGTGCGGCGCACCTGCCGCGCCCTCGGGCTCGGGTACGCGATCGCGGTCCGCTCCAACCACAAGGTCACCACCCCCGGTGGGGCCATGACCTGCAAGGACGCGTTACGGCTGATCCCGGAGCGAGCCTGGCAGCGGATGCGGACCGGGCACCGGGACCGAGGGCGCCCGCGACTACGACTGGGCCATGCTGGAGGTGGTCGCCGACGACACGCCCGACGGCCAGGACGACGCCGGGGTCTCGGTCCTGCTGGCCCGCCGCCACCGCTACACCGGCACCGTCTCGTTCTTCCGCTGCTGGTCACCGGCCCCGGCCCCGCTGGCGAGACTCGTGTGGGTGGTGTGCCGCAGGTGGCGGATCGAGGAGGACTTCCAGACCGCGAAGAACACCACCGGCCCCCGGTTGGCTGCCACGACCGTCACTCAATAAACAATGCATACAAAGACAGTTACTCCGTGTACATATTACGTCGATTGGTCGATTTGCACACCGTGCGGAAATGTGGGGTGATGGAGTGACGACGGTGGACAAAGCGGGCTCCTCATCCGGTCCGCCAGGTCATCGACCATGCCCAGGGATGCCGGCCGACGGCTTCGACCCCACACTGCCCCGACCTCACCAACGTGGCGGGAGAGGAAGACCATCATGACGACGATCGATATCGCGGTAACAAAGCGCTTCATCGCGGAGCTGGAACTCGCCGAAACGCCTCCCGCCGTCGCGGAACTGCCCTACGTTCCGATCGCGTTGACGACGGAAAAGTCGGCATCGGTCGCCGACGGAAGTGTCGTCTGCTTCACCGACGGGCTGAGTGTCCAGCACAAGCAGGATGTGCTCAACTCCACTCTGCTGGCCCAGCTCGCCGCGAATAAGAAGTACGACAGGGAGAAGCAGACCAAAGAATGGTATGCCTACTACAGGTCCGTTCTGGAGCAGGTCGGATGGGTCGTATCGGAGTGGCACTTCACGCGCTACCAGGCGGCGGCAGCAGCTTTTCAGGTGGACACGGTGGTCCTGCAGATTCTCACGGCCGTCGCGACCGGGAATGAAATAGCGCTGGCTATTGCCGTGATGGAGGCCCTGAAGCAGAACAGCGAAAGCCGCGCCAGTAAGCTGTTCGACCAGCAGAGCCACACAGCGTCAGACGGCTCGTTCCAGATTAGTTGCGCCTCCGGTGACGGCGAAAACGTGTCCATGGCGCTTGGTGCGTTCAGCTTTTCCACGACGACCAAGGTGACCAAGATCTTTTGGACGGAATTCAATTCCAGCCAAACGGACATGTACAAGGGCGGACAGAATGTCGTCCTGAATGAGCAGGTGTATTCTACGGTCCGCGAGGACGTCATTAAGAAGCTCGGCGACAAGGCCAAAGAGTTGGTCGCCGGCATCGAGATCTAAGACTCCTGCGCAGGAGCAGACCGCTGTTCACACATGCCCGGGCACGAAGGTACGCCACCCGCGCGCCCGGGCACAGTGACAAAGCAGCCTCCTTCATCGCCGATCTGGAGATCTGAAGGCCGGTCGGCGGCGGACGGCATCGGATACGTGCTGGCCTTCCGCCGACGCCCCGAATCGAGAGGCGCCCCCAAGGAGCCAGGCATGGCAATCGCGCGAGACGAGGAACGCGTCCGGCGCATGGTGCAGACACTCGACCGCCACCAGGCAGAGCTACTCGGCAGGAGAGGATGCACGGGGGTGGCCGTCGCCAGGAAGGAGGTGGGAGGAAGAACGACGGATACGCTTTCGATCACCGTGTACGTGCGGAACAAGCGTGCTGACCTATCAGTCGAAGAGCTGATCCCGCCAATGATCGGCGGCTTCCCCACGGACGTGGTCGAGGAGGACGAGCGGAGGTTCGAACTACTGGGAACCGACCCGTTCGCCCAGCACGATCCCCTGTTCGGCGGCATAGCAATTGCCGCGTGGGAGCTGCCGAAGGACTACGGGTCGCTCGGATGTTTCATCCGCACGACGGGCCGCCCCAATGAGGGCATAGACGCGGGTGATTACCTCCTCACCTGCCGACATGTTCTCGTCGGTGCAGTGCATAATGACCACCGAGTGATACAGCCGAACTATGACGGCAATGAACCCCCTGAAAAGTATTTCTGTGGCAACTATGTGGCAGGCTATCAGAACGCGGCCAACGACTGCGCCATAGTCAGGGTTACCTGGCGCTCCTTCGAAAATAAAGTACCCAACTATCCGTGGTGGCCGGGATTTCGATCCATCAAAGGCGTGGGTATGGCCGTCCCCGGTGACGCAGTCTACAAGTACGGCGCGACGACAAAATTCACCAAGGGTGTGGTGGACTGCATCGATTACACGTCACCGGAGGGCACGCGCACGCATGTGATCCTCATCCGGGGCACCGACGACGTATGGATTGCCGAGGGCGATTCCGGCTCGGTCGCCATACGGCAAGATGACGACTTCGTCGTCGCACTGAACTTTGGGGGAGATCCCGACCATATCATTTCCCCCGTCAGTCCTGTGACGTACAGCTACGGCTACAGCTACGATATCCAGGGACAGATGGACAACTTCGCCGCGACAGGTGGTCGCGTCGGCCTCGCCCCGTGAGCCCCGGCCTCCTGGTATTCGACTCCGGGTCATAACACGACGTGCATTTGCGGGGGCTCACACAGATAATGGAGCCCGAAACCGCGCAGCCTTGCCCATTCAATCCCGGGCTGGCACACCGGTCCCGTCACCACATGAACAGGAATCCTGGAACCCGCGCGCTTCCCGGCAGCAATTCTTCGATGTGTTCCTCGGCGGTAATTCAGCCCAGCCGGCGTTGAAGGAGTAGTACCGGCCCTCCCAGTCCGGGCTCAAGATCGCATCGAGCATCGCCAGTGAGCGGCACAGGTTCCGCAGGTCAGCGATGGAAGGGAGCCGGCGAGCTACGTCATAGGCAGTCACGTGCTCATCCAACCGGATGCCCCTGACACCCAGAATCTCCCCCCAAGGCTGTCACGCTCAGTAGCAATGCCGGAACGAACGATGTCGTCGAGGCGGCCCAGCCGATGATCGCCAAGGCCGCGAAGCAGTTGCGGGACAAGTCCTCGCCCGACAGGGCGCGGGTGGTGTTCATCGTGTCCCACTTTCTTGACCGGCCCTACGTGGAATGTCTCGACCTGGCGATTACGCACGCCTTGGCTGCCCCGACGCTGCCAGACGAGATCGACGCCGTATGGGTGTTCTTCGCGCCCACGCACCTGGTGGTGTGGTCGACTGTCGAGCAGCGCTGGACGCAGCTTCGTCTCGGCAGCAGCTCTGAGGAAGACGGGACAGTCCCAGAGATCGCCTTCGGGATGGAGTTGCTGCAGCACTACGAGGGGCTGTTCCTGGAGCGGGCGGGAATCGACGGGCCCTCGCTCTTCTACTACGGACTCGGGATTGGTGAGCCCGGATCCACGGTAGACGCAGAGTGAAGGCGGCCCGCATCCATCGGGCATACGCGACACCTCAACATGCGAGCCCACCAGTCCCGAGGCCGGTGTCAGGCCGGCACCAGGAACGCCAGGAACCTCGCGCGCAGCGCGAGCTGGATCGCCGCGATGATCGAGAGGTCGATCACCGTGTTGAACCAGAACCCGCGCGCCCCGAACGCGAACGGCACCAGGAAGACGAAGAAGCTCTGCGCGACGTAGACGTACAGCGAGC
This sequence comes from Kitasatospora sp. NBC_01266, assembly GCF_036242395.1. Classification (NCBI taxonomy): domain Bacteria; kingdom Bacillati; phylum Actinomycetota; class Actinomycetes; order Kitasatosporales; family Streptomycetaceae; genus Kitasatospora; species Kitasatospora sp. NBC_01266. The sequence continues at coordinate 313,062 of NZ_CP108458.1, forward strand.
TTCGGCCGAACGGCAGCAGGACCTTCCCGGCGGTGCGCGCGATCGGCTCCTCGAACCTGCGGATCAGCAGGTACGTGCCGGCGAAGCTCACCGGCGCCACCAGGGGGCGCAGCAGGCCGAGCCGGTTGTTCTGGAACAGGCTGTCGTAGCCGGCCGAGGAGGCCAGGTCGGGGTGGTAGAGCAGGACCGTGCCGACGGCGTAGAGCAGCAGGGCGGCCACGATCAGCCCCGTGCGCAGGACTCGCCAGGTTCCCGGTGGCATCCGCGTCGGCAGGCGCCGCAGGTCGTCCCAGTGGTAGCCGGCGGTCATGCCCAGGAAGAAGTACACGCCCCACTGCAGGAACGGGCTGCCGGAGCCGGTGTCGTAGCACGAGGGCAGCACGAACCCGGCGTAGGCCGCCAGCAGCACCAGCGCTGCCAGTCGGCGCGAGAGGAGCCACACCGCCAGCGGCGCGAGCAGGAACATCGGGACGTAGAAGGTCAGGAAGTCCGCCCAGCCGTAGGTGTAGCGCAGCGTCAGCGCGTTCACCACGAGGGCGAGCGGCGTGGAGTGGTCGTCGAGGCCGACCTTGACCTGCGGCCTGCCGTGCGCCACCGCCAAGCGGCCGACGCAGGAGAACAGCAGCGTGAGGCTGACCGCGACCACGTAGAGTCTTCCGGCCCGCTGCCACGAGTTGCGTACCACCCGTGCCATCCCGTGCCGTTCCAGGTCGCGGCGGCGCAGCATGCCCACCAGCAGCCCGGAGATCATGAAGAAGCCCTCGGCCTCGGACGTGAGCAGTCCGCCGTGACCGTCGAACAGGCCGAGCAGCGAGGGAAGGTAGCCGAGGTGGATCGCGGCGAGCACGCCGACGTAGTAGCCGCGCATCAGGTCCAGCGTGACCACTCGCTCGCGTTTCGGGGCACCGCCGGCCGGCCTGGCTCCGCTGCGGACGCGGGCCGTGACGCCGGCGGTGGGCGCGGTGGGCAGGAGCAGGGACGTCATACCGATCAGTTCGCCGGATCCGTCTGTGAACCGGCTGAACCGACCTTCAGAGCTGCCTTAGTTCGCCGGGGCCGGCCTCCGGTGGCCGGCCCCGGCTCAACTCTTCCGACGGACCTCAGCCCGCCGGTACCGCAGTGGTGTTCGGCGTCGCAGCGCCCACCGAGCGGGTGATGATCGGCCATTCGCTGTGGTACTGCTTGAACGGCAGGTCCTTCTCGAGCAGCGGGGTGCCCAGGATGGCGATCCGCCCCAGCACGGCTCCGTTCACGTCGAGACCGCCGTAGAGGCCGGCCGTGCCGGTGACGGTGGGAGTGGCGCCGCTGCTGTCGATACTGGCCTCGCCGTTCACCGCCGCCCGCAGGTAGGGCTCGATGGTGGCCTTCACGCCCAGGCTGTCGTAGAGCGCGACGGAGCCGTCCGCGACCAGCCCGCTGCGCACGTCGGCGCTGCCCGTGAACGTGGCCCTGACCGGGGAGATCTTGGTGGTGACGGGTTCGGTCGCCGAGGTCCAGCCGGCTGCCTTGGTGTAGTCGGCGTGGATGCCCCAGTCGCCGTCGATCTGCTGCGTGGTGTCGACGGTGACGGTGCCGTCGGCACTGACCTCGGCGTAGACGGTGAGGTTGAGGGTGATCACCACGGGCACCTGGCCGACCATGATCGTGGGCGTGGCGGTGAGGGTGGCGATCGGGATCTTCACCTGGCCGGTGGAGCCGGAGAGGCTCGCGGTGAGGTGCCAGTTGGCGTGCGCGCCGAGGTCGAAGCCGACCCTGGCCTGGTCGGCGCCGAGCATGCCGGTGGTGCCGTGGTAGGAGAAGGCGACGCTGGGGTCGAGCTCCAGCGAGCCGCTGAGCGTGGCCGTGGAGCCGCCGGGCAGCGGAATGCTGTCGTTGGCGTCCAGTTCCAGGGCGGCCGAAGCGGAGCCGTTGCCGCCGTCGGGGTTCGGGACGTAGGAGGCCTTGAGGTCCTTGAGCTTCGGGGTGATCTGGATCTTGTGCGGGTCGAGGGCGCTCTTGATGTCGGCCCAGGTCTGACCGAGCAGTTCGGAGATGGTGGCCGGGCGGGTGCCGGCCACCACCGTGCCGTCGGCGGCGGGCTTGACGTCCGTGACGGCGAGCAGCGCTCCGTGCGGGGCGGCGGCCGACGGCGGGCTGTCGATCAGCTGGCCGGGTCGGACGGCAGCGGTGGCCGCGGCCGAGGCGGCCGGGCTGGGGGTGCCGGGGCTGCCGGTACCGGGGCTGGGGGTGCCGGGGCTGGGGGTGCCGGTGCTGGTGTCGGCGACAGCGAGGACGGCCTTGCCGCTCTTCTGGTCGTAGGAGTCCAGCGTGAGGTCGGGAGTGCTGGCCGCGACGGGCGCCCGGGACGGGGCCGGGCCGGTCGGCGTCGCGTTCGGCCCGGTGGCGCCGGCAGCGGTCGGGCCGCTCGACGGTCCGGTCGACGGTCCGGTCGGCGACGCGCTCGCCGATCCGGCCGACGAGCCGGCCGGAGCCCGGTCGGCGGCCGGAGTCACCAGGGTCACCCGCTGGCTCCCCGAGGGGGTCGGCGAGTCGGACGTGCTCCCGTCGGGGGTGGCGGGTGCGGCCGGGGCGGCCGCGTTGGAGGGGTTGGCGGACTGGGCGGCCGGTGCGGTCGGGTCGCAGGCGCTGAGCGAGAGCACAACGGAGGCGGCGAGCGCGGGCAGCACGAGGGTGCGCACGGACATGCGGAGGGTCACCTTCGGCGAAAGGCGGACAGGGACGGCTGGCAGAGCATGAGATGCCATGGTCATGCCAGATCGAGCGGCGGCAAGCTCCACCGCGGGAAGACCGCGGTGGCTGCCGGCATCGTGAAGGGGTCGCGTGGATGGCGGCCGAAGTCCGCCGTCGGCCGAGCCCGCGCGGACGAGTCGTCCGCGCGGCCCCGCCTGCCGCCACCGGGGTGCCAGCAGGCAGGGTCCACCTGACTCCCCCTAAAACTAGAGCCAGTAGTTTTGCCTGGCGAGAACGTACACTAGGCCGCGTTCACCGCCCAACACCGGGGTGGACGAGCCCGGACAGCAGGAGGAGAGCGAGATGGGCAGACCGCCACGGCCGCTGCTGACCCGGGCCGGGATCATGGAAGCCGCGCTCGCGCTGGTCGACGAGGAGGGCGCCGAAGCCCTGTCGACCACCCGGCTCGCGGCCCGGCTGGGCGTCAAGGGCCCGTCCCTCTACAACTACGTCGCCAGCCGCGCCGAGATCGTCGACGGGATCAGCGAACTCCTCGTCGTGGAGATGGATCTCGACCCGGCCATCCGCCCCTGGACCGCCGCGCTCGACAGCTGGGCACGCGCCTACCGCGCCACCTTCGCCGCCCACCCGAACATGGTCCCCCTGCTGGTGACGCGACCGACGCAGTCCATCGCCGCACTCCAGAGCTACGCCAACACCTTCGCCGTGCTGCGCGAGGCGGGCTGGCCGGAGGACCGCCTGGCGCCGATCGTCCAGTGCCTGGAGTACTTCCTCGCCGGCGCGGCCCTCGACTTCGGCCTGCCGCAGACGGTACCGCTGCCGAACCAGGGCGTGCCGCCCGGCCCGGACCCGACCCCCGGCGGCCCGTCCCAGCTCAGCGACCTGGCCTTCGAAACCGGCCTCACCATCCTGATCCGCGGCTTCGAGGAGACCCTGAACAGCCTGCGGACCCCGCATCAGCACTGACCCCCCACCGGGTTCGCGAGAACGGCCAGCTCGCCTGCGCGGGAGGCCGTCAGCGACCAAGGTGAAATGGCGCCGCGCCCGAGGAATCCTGGAACCAACGGAGACCCGAAGCGAGATGGTCAACCATGGACACGTCAGCGACCGGCGGCGGTCATCCTGCCGGAACCTTCGCCCCGGGGGCGGCCGTGGCCCTGGCGGCCGGGGACGGAGCGCTGACCGGCTGGAGTCCGGGCGCCCAGCAACTGCTCGGGTACTCGGCCTCCGAAGCCGTGGGCCGGGCCGCGACGGAGCTGCTCGCCTCCCCGCTCCCGGCGTCCGCCCACGGACGGCTGGCCGACCACGAAGGCTGGACCGGCGGCGTGGTCCTGCGCGATCGCGACGGACGGCCGGTGCGGTGCCGGCTGGCCGTGCGTTCGCTGGTCGACGGTGACGGGCGGGTCGACTGGCTGCTCCAGGCCGCCCCGCTGCCGCACGGGGAGAGCGACGACGACCAGCTGCTCCCCCTGTCGTTCGACCAGTCCCCGTTCGCCCTGGCGATCTACGACACCGAGGGGCGGTTCCTGCACGTCAACGAGGCCATGGCGGAGCAGCTCGGCGCCTCCCAGCAGGAGGTCCGCGGGCTTCGGATCACCGAGCACCTGTCGGATCCGCTGTTCGAGGGCCCGCAGCGCAGCGTCGAGCGGGTGGCGGCGACCGGAGAGCCGGAGCAGCTCGAGAACTACCTGCGGGTGCCGGGCGAGGCCCGCGCGCATGCCTGGATCACCCACTTCACCCCGCTCAAGGACCCGGCCGGGCTGGTCCGCGGTGTGCAGCTGGCCGCGCTCGACTTCTCCGAGCAGCAGGCGTCCCGGGAACGCCTGGCGCTGCTCAACGAGGCCAGCAGGCGGATCGGCAGCAGCCTGGACGTGGTCCGCACCGCCCAGGAGCTGGCCGACGTGGCCGTTCCCGCCTGCGCGGACTTCGTCTCGGTCGACCTGCTCGACGCCGTGCTGGAGGGGGACGAGCCCGCACCGATCCCGACCGGCGGGCCGCTGGTCCTGCGGCGGGTGGCCGTCCGCTCGGACCGGCCGGGCGTCGTCGCGGCCGGCCAGCCGGCCACCTACCCGGCCCGCTCCCCCAATGCCCGCTGCCTGGCCGCCGGCCGCGCCATCGCCCACCGGATGACCGATCCCGAGATCGCCCAGTGGCTGGCCGAGGACCCGGACCGGGCCGCCTGGGTGCGCCGGCACCACCCGCATTCGCTGCTCACGGCGCCACTGCGGGCACGCGGCACGAACCTCGGCGTCGTCCTCTTCACCCGGCTGGACCCCAACGCCGCACCGTACGGGCCGGACGACCTGCGGGTCGCCGAGGAACTGGCGGCCCGCGCCGCGGTCTGCATCGACAACGCCCGCCGCTACACGCGTGAGCACACCGCCGCCCTGGCCCTCCAGCAGAGCCTGCTGCCGCGGGGGACGCCCGAGCAGACCGCCGTCGACGTCGCGGGCCGCTACCTGCCCGCCGGCTCGCAGGCGGGCGTCGGCGGTGACTGGTTCGACGTGATCCCGCTCTCCGGAGCCCGGGTCGCCCTCGTCGTCGGCGACATCGTCGGCCACGGCATCCACGCCTCCGCCGCCATGGGTCGCCTGCGCACGGCCGTGCGCACCCTCGCCGACGTCGACCTGGCCCCGGACGAGCTGCTCGCGCACCTGGACGACCTGGTCATCCGACTCGGCACCGGGCAGGAGTGCGCGGACGTACCACCGGGAGAGCTCGGAGCCACCTGCCTGTACGCGGTCTACGACCCCGTCTCCCGCCGGTGCTCGCTCGCCGACGCCGGCCACCCGTGGCCCGCGCTGGTCACCCCCGACGGCACCGTGGACTTCATCGAACTGCCCACCGGCCCACCGCTGGGCCTGGGTGGGCTGCCCTTCGAGTGCGTCGAAACCGAGCTCCCCGAAGGCAGCCTCCTCGCGCTGTACACCGACGGCCTGATCGAAGCCCGCGGTCGCGACGTCGACACCGGCCTGAGCACCCTGCGCACGGCCCTGGCCACGGCTGCCGGCCCCTCGCTCGACACCATCTGCGACACCGTCCTGGCGGAGCTGCTCGACGCGCGGCCCACCGACGACGTCGCCCTGCTCATCGCCCGCACCCGTGCCCTGGACATCGCCCACGTCGCCCGCTGGGACGTCCCCGCCGATCCGGCCGTCGTCGCCGAGATCCGCGCGAAGGCGACCGCGCAGCTCCACGCGTGGGAGCTGGACGAGCTGGCCTTCGTCACCGAACTCACGGTCAGCGAGCTGGTGACCAACGCGATCCGGTACGCCGCCCCGCCCATCCAGCTACGGCTCATCAAGGACCGGACGCTGATCTGCGAGGTCTCCGACGCCAGCAGCACCGCGCCGCACCTGCGCCGCGCCCGCATCTTCGACGAGGGCGGACGCGGCCTGCTGCTGGTCGCCCAGCTCACCGAACGCTGGGGCACCCGGCACAGCGGCACCGGCAAGACCATCTGGGCCGAGCAGCCGCTGCCCCGCCTGCCCCGGCTCTGACCAGGCCCTGGCTCACGCCCGAAGCCGGGCTCGGCGGGGCGGCGGGTCCGGGCGCACTACAGCGGGCGCGTCGCTGTCCGGTCAGCCGCGCTCGACCGCGGTCTCGTCCGGGGTGGGCGGGCTGATGATCCACAGCACCTCGGTGGTGCCGGCCGCGGTGTTCACCAGGCGGTGCGGCACCGAGGTGGCGTACTCGATGCTGTCCCCGGTGCGCAGCACGTACTTCTCGTCGTCGAGCTCCAGGCTGACCTCGCCGTTGAGGACGAGCAGGATCTCCTGGGCGTCGCCGTGGGTGTAGGCGCCGTCGCCGGTGCTGGCCCCGGGCTCGAAGTCGGCGCTGTAGACCTCCAGATGCCGCAGCGGCGGCTGCGCGATCATGAACTTCCGCGAGCCGGCCTGGACTCCCACCTCGGGTCGGTCCTCGCGTCGCAGGACCTGGTGCCGCACCGGCGCACGGGTCTCGAAGAGGTCGGCGACCGCGATGCCGAGCGCGAGGGCGATCCGGCGCAGCGAGCTGACGCTGGCCTCGGTGCGCCCGTTCTCGAGCTGGCTGAGGAAGCTCGGGCTGACTCCGGCCGCCTCGCCCAGCGCGCGCAGCGTCAGCCGGCGCATCTGGCGGTAGTCGCGCACCCGGGCGCCGACGTGCGAGTCGCCGCCGTGCGTCGAGCGGGCGCCCTTGCCCCCGGGCTTCTCCTTGGGCTCGTCCTCGGGCTTGTCCTTGGCGGACTTCCCCCCGGATGAACGCATCCTGACCACCGTCCTCTGCCGTCGAGCCGCCTGCCCGATGAAGTCTAGGCCCGGGGGCGTTGACCTGGGTACATGTGACTCTTGCCACCACTGAACACCGATGATAGCTTCACTGAACAAGCTGTTCAATCAAGCTTTACGATCTTCGAGAGGCGATCCCATGCGGATTCTTCTGGTCGGCGCCGGCGGTGTGGGTTCGGCGGTCGTGGCGATCGCCGCCCGCAGGGACTTCTTCGAGCACCTGGTGGTCGCGGACTACGACCTCGCGCGGGCCGAGCGGGCGGTGGCGGCGGTGGCGGACAGCCGGTTCTCGGCGGTTCGCGTCGACGCCGCCGACCCGGCGGCCGTGCGGGCCCTGCTCACCGAGTGGCGGTGCGACGTGCTGCTGAACGCCACCGATCCGCGCTTCGTCCCGCCGCTCTTCGCGGCGGCGCTGGCCGGCGACGCAAACTACCTGGACATGGCGATGTCGCTCTCCACGCCGCACCCCGAGCAGCCGTACCAGCTGACCGGGGTCAAGCTTGGCGACGCGCAGTTCGAGCAGCAGGCCGACTGGGCCGCCAAGGGCCGGCTCGCGCTGGTCGGCATCGGCGTCGAGCCGGGCCTGTCGGACGTCTTCGCGCGCTACGCGGCCGACGAACTGTTCGACGAGATCGAGGAGATCGGCGTCCGGGACGGCGCCAACCTGACGGTCGACGGCTACGACTTCGCGCCCTCGTTCTCGATCTGGACCACCATCGAGGAGTGCCTGAACCCGCCGGTGGTCTTCGAGAAGGACCGCGGCTGGTACACCACCGAGCCGTTCACCGAGCCCGAGGTCTTCGACTTCCCCGAGGGCATCGGGCCGGTGGAGTGCGTGAACGTCGAGCACGAGGAGGTGCTGCTGATCCCGCGCTGGGTCGACGCGGGCCGGGTCACCTTCAAGTACGGCCTGGGCGAGGAGTTCATCAGCGTCCTGCGGACCCTGCACAAGCTCGGCCTGGACCGCACCGCGCCGGTCACGGTGGCCAGCGACGCCGGACCGGTGAAGGTCTCGCCGCGCGACCTGGTCGCGGCCTGCCTGCCCGACCCGGCCACCCTCGGCGACCGGATGCGCGGCAAGACCTGCGCCGGCACCTGGGTCAGGGGCACCAAGGACGGCGCGCCGCGCGAGGTGTACCTCTACCACGTCGTCGACAACGAGTGGACAATGCGGGAGTACGGCTCGCAGGCCGTGGTCTGGCAGACGGCCATCAACCCGGTGGTCGCGCTGGAGTTGCTGGCCCGCGGCACCTGGAGCGGCTCCGGGATCCTGGGCCCCGAGGCACTGGCGCCGCGGCCGTTCCTCGACCTGCTGGTCGAGTACGGCTCCCCGTGGGGGCTGCGCGAGCAGGACCCGACCGTCCGCGGCTGAGCACCCGCCAGGACCCGGACCGGCGGCGGGCGACCCGGCCCGCCGCCCGGCGGACGACCCGCAGCAGCCGCCGCGCAGCGCGCGGCCGCGCCGCCCGCCGGTCACAGCATCGAGCAGCAGAGAACGGAAGCAGGTTTCCCGTGGGCACAGCCACCACCGCCAACGGCGGTGTCTCCTTCTGGTACTCCACCCTGGGCGTGCCGCAGCCCGGCCAACCGCTGGACGGCTCCACCGAGGTGGACGTCTGCGTGGTGGGCGGCGGCTACACCGGACTGTGGACCGCCTACTACCTGAAGAAGGCCGATCCGAGCCTCCGGATCGCCGTCCTGGAGCAGCGGTTCTGCGGCTACGGCGCCTCCGGCCGCAACGGCGGCTGGCTGTACGGCGGGTTCGCCGGGCGCGGCGCCTTCGCCCGCAGCCACGGCAAGGAGGCCGCGATCCGCATGCAGCGGGCGATGAACGCCTCGGTGGACGAGGTGATCAGGGTCGCCGCGGCTGAAGCCATCGAGGCCGGCATCGTCAAGGGCGGTGTCCTGGAGGTGGCCCGCAGCCGCCCCCAACTGGCGCGCCTGGAGGCCTTCGTCGCTGAGGAGCACGCCTTCGGCCAGCTCGAGCAGGTGCTGCTCTCGGCCGATGAGGCGGCCGAGCGGCTCGCGGTGGCCGGCACGCTGGCCGCCAGTTGGAGCCCGCACGGGGCCCGGATCCAGCCCGCGCTCCTGGTCCGGGGCCTGGCCGCGGTGGTGCGGGCGCTGGGTGTGCGGGTGTACGAGGGCACCGCGGTCACCGAGATCCGGCCGGCCGCGGCCGGCGCCCCGGCGCAGGCCGTCACCGCGCGGGGCACGGTCAGCGCCGCCTTCGTGCTGCGGGCCACCGAGGGCTTCGCCGCCGCGCTGCGCGGCCGGCGCCGGACCTGGCTGCCGATGAACTCGTCCATGATCGTCACCGAGCCGCTGCCGCCGTCCTTCTGGGCCGAGGTCGGCTGGCAGCGGTACGACACCCTGGGCGACCTGGCGCACGCCTACATGTACGCGCAGCGCACCGCCGACGACCGGATCGCCCTCGGCGGGCGCGGCGTGCCGTACCGCTTCGGCTCGCGCACCGACCACGACGGCGGCACCGCGCCCCGCACGGTGCGCCAACTGCGGGCGATCCTGGACGACTTCTTCCCGGCCGCCGCCGAGGTGGGGATCGCGCACGCCTGGTCCGGTGTGCTCGGCGTGCCACGCGACTGGTGCTGCACCGTCGAGTTGGATCCGCACTCGGGCCTGGGCTGGGCGGGCGGCTACGTCGGCAGCGGCGTGACCACCGCCAACCTGGCCGGCCGGACGCTGCGCGACCTGGTGCTGCGGGCGACCGGCGCGGGCGGCGGGACCGAACTGACCGCGCTGCCCTGGGTCGGCCACACCGTGCGCCGCTGGGAGCCCGAGCCGCTGCGCTGGCTCGGCGTGCACGGCATGTACGCCGCCTACCACGCGGCGGACCGCCAGGAGCGCGGCGGGCGGGCCACCACCTCGCCCATCGCCCGGGTCGCCGACCGGATCGCCGGGCGGCACTGAGACCCGGCCGTGCCCGCGGCGCCCCTTGTCGACACCTGAGGGCGGTGGTAGCTTCACCGAACACTGCGTTCAGTAGGTGTGAATTAATATTCACCGTCAGTGCAGACCGAGCGCGCCCATCCCGCGCCCCGGTGTGCCCCCACGTACCTCGCCCAGTGACAGCCGATCAGCTCCGTCGGCCGTCCCCGCGTCCCCCACAGACTCGGAGACCCTCATGCCAAGCACACCACCGCCGCCCGCCCAGCCGGTCGCCGCCGACTTCCAGGCCGGGGAGAAGGGACTCAGGGGCAGCTCGCTCGGTCTGGTGTCCAGCGTCGCCATCGGCCTCGCCTCGACCGCACCCGCCTACAGCCTGGCGGCCACCCTGGGGATCGTGATCGCCGGCGTCGGCCTGCAGTCACCGATCGTCATGATCCTCGCCTTCATCCCGATGCTGCTGATCGCCTACGGGTACAAGGAGTTGAACGAGGCCGACCCCGACTGCGGCACCACCTTCACCTGGGCCGCCCGGACCTTCGGCCCGCGCACCGGCTGGATGGGCGGCTGGGGGATCATCGTCGCCGACGTCATCGTGCTCGCCAACCTCGCCCAGATCGCCGGGCAGTACGGCTTCACCCTGATCGGCGCCGACTCGCTCGCGGCCAGCACCACCTGGACCACGGTGGCCGGCGTGGTCTGGATCGTCCTGATGACCTGGCTCTGCTACATCGGCATCGAGATCTCCGCCACCCTGCAGAAGATCCTGCTGAGCGTCGAGGTGGTGCTGCTCGCGATCCTCTCCGTCACCGCCCTGGTCAAGGTCTACAGCGGCCACGGCGTCGCGGGATCGACCCACATCTCCCTCTCCTGGTTCAACCCGCTGGCCATTGACTCCCCCAGCGCCTTCACCAAGGGCATCCTCGCCGCGATCTTCATCTACTGGGGCTGGGACACCGCCGTCTCGGTCAACGAGGAGACCAAGGACGCCACCCGCACCCCCGGGCGGGCGGCCGTGATCTCCACCGTGCTGCTGCTGCTGATCTACGCCGTGGTCAGCACCTCGGCGCAGGCCTTCGCGGGCGTCGGCGCCACCGGCAGCGGGCTGGGCAACCCCGCCAACTCCGGCGACGTGCTCTCCGGCCTGGGCGGGGAGGTGTTCGGCAGCAGCGGCATCGGCTGGTTCATGGCCAAGCTGCTCATCTTCATGGTGCTCACCTCCTCGGCCGCCTCCACCCAGACCTCGATCCTGCCGACCGCGCGCACCACGCTGTCGATGGCCGCGCACAAGGCGCTGCCCGACCGCTTCGCCCGCATCCACAGCAGGTACCTGACCCCGACCTGGTCCACGGTCGGCATGGGCGTCGCCTCGATCGCCTTCTACATCGTGCTCACCGTGGTCAGCAGCAACGTGCTGACCGACTCGATCGGCTCGATCGGCCTGGCGATCGCCTTCTACTACGGACTCACCGGCCTGGCCTGCGTCTGGTACTACCGCAAGGTGCTCACCCGCAGCGCCCGCGACCTGTGGTTCAAGGGCATCCTGCCGGGCCTGGGCGCGCTGATCCTGTTCGGGCTCTTCGTCTACGCCGCGTTCTTCGTCTACGCCGACCCCGCGTACGGGACCGGCAGCGTCACCCTGCCCCTGCTGGGCAAGGTCGGCCGGGTCTCGGTGATCGGGATCGGCTCGCTGGTGGTCGGCGTCGTGGTGATGTTCGGCTACGCCGCCGTGCGCCCCGCCTTCTTCCGCAAGGAGGTCATCCCCACCTCGGCCGCCCTCCCGGCACCCGCCGAGTAGCCCGCGCCTCCCCTGGCCCGTCCTGCGCCTCAGTCGGCGAGCGGCTCGTCCGCGAGGTACGGCGGCGCCGGCTCGTACTGGATGTGGCGGCGCACGGCGCGGGCGTGGTCGCGGCCGTGCAGCCGCCCGATCAGCCACAGGGCCAGGTCGATGCCGGCCGAGACGCCCTGGCTGGTGGCGAGTCGACCGTCGATCACGTACCGGGCGTCGCGCACCACCGTGATGTCGCCGCGGGCCTGCAACGCGTCCTCGAAGGCGTGGTGGGTGGCCACCCGGCGGCCGCGGGCGGGTCCGGCCTCGTGCAGCAGCAGGGCGCCGGTGCAGACGCCGGTGGTCCAGTCGGCCTGGGCGGCGGTCTTGCGGATCCACTCGACCAGCACGGGGTTGGACACCTCCCGCCGGGTGCCCTGGCCACCGGGGACCAGCAGCAGGTCCAGCGGCGGGTGGTCGTCGAAGGTGTGGTCGGGCAGCACCCGCATGCCCTTGCCGCAGCGCACCGCGCCCGGCCGCTCGGCGATCAGGACGGCCCGGTCCAGCTGTTCGGCCCCGCTGTCGTGGTCGGCCCCGCCGCGGAGGATGGCCGAGGTGGTGAACACCTCCCAGGGTCCGACGAAGTCCAACTCCTCGGCGCCGTCGAAGAGCAGCAGCCCGTACGTGGTCATCTGTACTCCCTCATGGGGTCGGCGAGACCCTGGCCGGGCCTCGCGGGTCGGAAGCGGTCCCGGTAGTCGGACGGCGTGACGCCGACCTGCCGGTGGAACGAACGGCGCAGCGTCTCCCCGGTGCCGAAGCCGCAGCTGCGGGCGATGGCCTCGACGGGGTCGTCGCCCTCGGCGAGCGCGCGGCGGGCCGCCTCGACCCGGACCCGTTCCACGTAGCCGGCGGGCGCGGTGCCGAGTTCCGCGGTGAACCTGCGCTGCAGGTGACGGGGGCTCAGGCCGGCCCGCGCCGCCAGGTCGGCGATGGTGTGCCGGGCGCCGGGGTCGGCGTGGATCGCCGCGACCGCCGTGCGGATCGGGCCGCTGGACGGCTGGCTCGACCAGAGCGGCACGCTGAACTGCGACTGGCTGCCGGGTCGGCGCAGGAAGAGCACCAGTTCCTGGGCGACGGCGTGCGCCACCGGCCGGCCCAGGTCGTCCTCGACCAGGGCGAGCGCGAGGTCCATGCCGGCGGTCACCCCGGCCGAGGTCCACACCCGCCCGTCCTGGGTGAAGATCGGATCGCAGTCCACCCGCAACGCGGGATGCTCGCGGGCGAGTTGTTCCGCGCGGGCCCAGTGCGTGGTGACCTGGCAGCCGTCGACCAGGCCGGCGGCGGCCAGCAGGAAGATCCCGCTGCAGACCGAGGTGATCCGCCGGGCCCGCGCGCCGGCGGCCGCGATCCAGTCGACCAGCGCCCGGTGCTGCCGGGCCTGGTCGACCCCCTGGCCGCCGACGGCCACCAGGGTGTCGATCCCCCGCGGTTCGAGCCCGGCCACCCCGAACTCGGCGTGCACCGGCAGGCCGCTGCTCGTTCGTACCGGCCCGGCGACGGGGGCGACGACCTGGCAGGTGTAGCCGCCCGAGAGCCGGCTCGCGTGCTGGAACACCTCGTGCGGGCCGACCAGGTCGAGCGGTTGGAACCCTTCGAAGATCACGAAGACGATGCGGGGCTTCTCCACGTCTCCAGCCTGCGGCCGCGCGTCCGATGGCGTCAACGACGGCCACCCAACGATTCGCGCCACCCGGCGCGGGCGCCGCGACGGCACGTAACGTCGATCCCGAGCTGGACAAGTACCGTCTCGCCGCCCCCGCGCACTCGCCGGCGTCCCGGACCCGGTCGGAGGATGACGTCGCGCGACGCCGGCCGCCGCGGTGGGAACGCGCGGGGAGGGGATCGGGATCGGGCGGTGCGACCGTCAGGCTGACCGGTTCGCCGCCCCAGGAGGCTGCTGTGACACATCCCCCCGACCGCCCCGGTGCGGTCCAACTGCGCGCCGCGCTCCAGGAGCTGGCCACCGTGGAGCGCTGGGCCCGGCGGGTGCGGGACGGGGGCAGCGGGGACGGCGGGGGCGGTGGACCGGACGGGGGCGGGGTTCCCGGCGGGCCGGCGGGGCCGGTGCTGCGGGTGGAGACGATGACCGGGAGCGGGATGCACAAGGTGGTCACGATCAGCCCGGCGGCCGGCCAGGACGAGGCGCAGTTCGCGGCGGTGCGCTCGGTGGTCAGGGCGCTGCTCGACCTGGCGGGCCATCAGGAGGGGCCCGTGTGCACCGAGGTGGAGCTCACCGCGCGCGGTCCGCGGATCCTGGCGTGCCGGCTCGGCGGGGCGGCCGCCGGGCCGGCCGGGTAGCGGGTGCTCGCGCGGTAACCCGGTGGGAACCGTTCGGGAAGTGCCGCAGCCACCATGGCTGGAGTCAGCAGCGGACACCGCGTGGCACAGCACGCGGAACAGCACGCGGAACAGCACACGGAACACCACTCAAAGGACGTGACCATGGGACGCAAGCCGGCCGCACTGCTCGGGATCCTCCTCGCTTCGCTGGCCCTGGTCCTGGGCCTGGGCACCGGTTGGGACGCGGCTGCCGGGGCAGCGCACCCGCAGCACCAGGTGCTGGCCGAGGACAAGGGCCCCACGGGCGGCTTCCCCCTCGCGCCGTGAGGACCCCGGCCGGGATCCCGGACAGCGGCCGGGGTGGGCGCCCACCGGCCTGCCTCACGCCCGCCGGCGGTCCGCCGGCACCCCCAGCGCCGTGAACAGCCGCTCGGCGGCCGCGCGATGGCCCGGCGCGCCCGCATCGCCCAGCGCCTCGGCCGCCTGGGCCAGCCCGGCCAGCGCGTAGGCCTCCTCGGTGCGGTAGTCGATCGCCGCGGCGCGCTGGTGCGCGTGGGTGTGCAGGGCCAGCGCCGCGCCGTGCTCGCCGCGGCGGTGCAGCAGCCGGCCGGCCGTGTTCTCCACCTTGGCCCGGCGCAGCGGCGAGGAGCTCGCCTCCACCAGCGCCAGTGCCCGCGCCAGGTGGTCGGCGGCCCGCTGCGGGTGCCCGAGCCGGTGCGCGACGTCGGCCGACAGGGCCAGCGCCAGCGCGACCTGGCCCGGTTCCTTCGTCTCGTCGCACAACTCCCGCGCCTGGCACAGCTGCTGCTCGGCCTCAGGGTACGAGCCCAGGCCCAGCAGGGCGGCGGCCAGATCGGTCAGCGCCACCAGTTCGTTCTCGTGCCGGCCCAGCTGCCGGCCCAGCTCGACCGCGCGCCGGGCCGCCTCGGCGGACTCGCCGTACCGCCCCCACTGCTCGTACAGCGCGCTGAGCAGGGTCAGGCTCTCCGCCTCGGCGCGTAGCGAACCCAGCTCCCGTTCGTGGGCGATCGCCCTGGTCAGGTGGGCGAGCGCCTCGGGGAAGCGGCCCAGCAGGCTCTTGTACAGGCCCAGGGTGCTCTCGCTGTGCGCCTCGGTCTGCCGGTCGCCGAGCCGGGCGGCCACGTCGCGGGCCTCCTGCGCGACCTCGACGCCCTCGGCGAAGTGGCCCAGCTTCCAGCAGGCGACGCCGAGGTTGGCCAGGCTCACCCCGAGCAGCGCCAGGTCGCCCAGCCGGCGCGCGGCGGTGACCGCGATCCGGCCCAGCGCCTGGAACTCGTCCAGGTGGCCGCGCGCGTGCAGTTGGAACATCACGTTGCGGGCCAGGCAGACGGTGTGCCGGTCGTAGCCGCGCCGCTCGGCCAGCGCGACGGCCGAGCGCAGCGCGGTGTGCTCCCGGGTGAACCAGGCCTGGGCCCGGGTGCCGTCGGCCAGCGCGGGCAGTTCGGCCGTGGCCTGCGGCATCCCGGCCAGGCTGCGGCGCCGGCCGGGGAACAGCTGCTCGCAGGCCGCCTCGGTGGCCGCCAGGTAGTAGTCGAGCAGCCGTTCGACGGCGGCCGCGTCCGCCGCCTCGGTCGGCCCGCCGCGCAGGCTCTGGGCGAAGCTGCGCACCAGGTCGTGGAAGGTGTAGAGGTCGATCTCCGGCTGCTGGAGGAGATGGACGTCGAGCAGCAGTTCCAGCACCGACTCGGCCGCCCGGGCCCCGCTGTCCAGCAGCGCGGCGGCCGAGTAGACGTCGAGTTCGCCGCCGGGGTGCAGGGCGAGCTGCCGGAACGCCGAGCGGCTCTGCTCGTCCAGGGTCTGGTAGGACAGGCGCAGCGTCGCGGCCACGCTCCGTTCGCCGGAGCTGAGTTCGTCCAGCCGCCGGGTCTCGTCGCGCAGCCGGTCGGCCAGGTAGCGCAGGGTCCAGCGCGGGCGGTTGCGCAGCCGGGCGGTGGCGATCCGCAGGGCGAGCGGGAGATGGCCGCAGAGCCGGGCCAGTTCGGCGGCCGCCTCGGGCTCGGCGGCGATCCGCGCCGCGCCGAGGATCTCGGTGACCAGGCTCGCGCTCTCCTCGGGTGCCAGCACGTCGATCGAGATCCACCGCGCACCGTCCAGGTCCACCAGGCGGGCCCGGCTGGTGACCAGGACCAGGCAGCCGGGCGAGGTGGGCAGCAGCGGGCGCACCGCGGCGGCGTCGGCGGCGTTGTCGAGCAGCAGGAGCAGCCGCCGGCCGACCAGGGTGGCCCGCCACAGCGCGGTGCGGCCCGCCACGTCGTCCGGGATCCGGTCGCCGGGCAGGCCGAGCGCCCGCAGCAGGGTGTGCAGCGCGGTGCCGGCGCCGACCGGCGGCTCGCCGGGGGCGTGGCCGCGCAGGTCGATGTGGAGCTGGCCGTCCGGGTAGGCGGCGGCCAGCCGGTGCGCGGCCCGCACGGCCAGCGAGGTCTTGCCGCTGCCGCCCATGCCGTCGATGGCCACGATCCGGGTCCGCGGCCCGCCCTCCTGCCGCGCGCAGGCGAGCAGTTCGGCGAGTTCGCGGTCGCGGCCGGTGAAGTCGGTGAGGTCGTACGGGAGGGTGCTGGGCGAGCCGGCGCCGGGCGGGGGCGGCGGGGCGGCGGCGGGCGGCAGGGTTGCTGACGGTCTGTCGGCCGCCGGCGGGGCGGCGGCCGGTTCGCGGTTGTCGCGCAGGATGCCCTGGTGGATCCGGGCCAGGCCGGGGCCGGGGTCGATGCCGAGCTCCTCGACCAGCAGCTCGCGGACGCGGCCGTACTCCTCCAGCGCCTCGGCCTGCCGCCCCGAGCGGTAGAGCGCGAGCATCAGCTGGCCGCGCGGGGTCTCGCGCAGCGGGTGCTGCTGGACGAGTTGGCGCAGGTCGGCCACCAGCTCGGCGCTCTCGCCCAGGCCCAGCCGCAGCTCGAAGAGCTGCTCGGCGGCGGCCAGTCGGCGCTCCTCCAGCGCGGTGGCCGCGGCCTGGATCACCGGGCCGCCCGCGCCCGAGAGGACCGGGCCGCGCCAGAGCGCGAGTGCGTCGCGCAGCGCCTCGACCGCCTCGGCGGGCTGCCCCGCCGCCGCGGCCTGCCGGGCGGTGCGGACCAGGGCGCCGAACTCGGTCAGGTCCAACTGCGCGTCCGTGATCGCCACCCGGTAGCCGGGGCCGTCGGTGACCAGCACCTCGCCGCCGGCCCGCAGGCTCCGGCGCAGCTCCGCGACGGCCTTGCGGACCTGGTGGGAGGCGGTGGCGGGCGGGTCCTCGGCCCAGACCGCGGCCACCAGCCGGGAGACCGGCAGCACCTTGCCGGGGTCCAGCAGCAGGGTGACCAGCACCCGCTCGCGGATCGTCCCGCCCAGCCGCAGCCGCTGCCCGTCCTGCCAACCCTCCAGCGGGCCCATGATGTTGAAGCGCAGCCCACTCCGAGCGCCAGCAGGCATAGTTCCCCCTACCCCTTCTCACCCCGCAGAAGATCGCCGCGATGGAATGTCGCCGCGGCCGAACATCGGATCACGGACAGAACTGGCCCCCGCTGGATGATAGGCCGCGCGCTGATCATGCGGTACTGCCCCGGGAAGCCCGCTGGTCACACGGTGCCGCCCGGGGCTGCCGGGGGAAGCCGGGAGAGGTCGGCGGGAAGCCGGTGGGAAGCCGCCCCGGCGGGCGGTACCGCGCAGGGAAAAGATCGGGAAGCGCCTCCCGGAAGCTGCTGTCATCGGACGCCCCGCCGGACCGGACCCAGGGCCTCACCGCCCGGGGACCGGCAGCCCGCGGCGGGGCACGGCGGCTGATCGGGCCGGCGCACGGTGCCCGGACGGGCCGGCGTGCGGCCATCCTCGGACCACGGAGGTCATCTGATGAACGCTCAGGCTCCATCGGCCGGACTCGGCGTCCTGCTGCGCAGCGCGCGCCGCAGGGCCGGCCTCACCCAGCAGCAGCTGGCCGGTCTCTCGACGGTCAGTGTCCGGGCCATCCGGGACCTCGAGCAGGGCCGGGTCCAGCACCCGCGCAAGGACACCATCCGGCTGCTCGCCGACACCATGCGACTGAGCGACACCCGCCGGGCCACCCTCCAACTCGCGGTCGGGAACGCCTCGGTCGGCAGCACCCTGGGCGACCTGTACGGCGTCGAGCTGGCGCCGCCGCCGGCCCCGCTGCGGCCGCTGACCGGGCGCGGGGCGGAGCTGCGGGCGCTGACCTCGCTGCTCGGCGCGGAGCACGAGCGGCTGCTCACCGTGGTGGGTCTGCCCGGTGTCGGCAAGTCGCGGCTCGCGCAGGAGGCGGCGCTCTGCTGCCACGCCCAGGCCCGGACGCCGGTGCTGTGGGTGCCCATGGACCGCACCGCCGAGCAGCCGTCCGGGGCCCCGCAGCGACCGCAGTCGGCCCTGGTCGGCTGGGTCAGGTCGCTGCTCGCACAGGGCGGGAACGGCGGGACCATGGACGAACTGGCGGCCCTGGTCCGGGATCGGCCCACCCTGCTGGTGCTGGACGGCTATGACGCGGCGCAGGGCGGCCTGGGGCCCGGCCTGCTGGGTCTGCTGCACTCCTGCGAGCGGCTGAAGGTGCTGATCACCAGCCGCCGCCCGGAGCGGACGCTGGACGGCCGGGTGCTGCCGCTGACCCCGCTGCCGCTGCCGGGGCCGGGGCCGGGCGGCCCGGGTCGGGCGGGGGCGACAGCCACGGCCGAGCAGGCCGGGCCGGCCGTGGAACTGATGCTGTCGTACGTCAGCCACCTGCGCCCCGACCTGCTGCCGACCGAGTCGGTGGTGGCCACGCTGGCCCGGATCTGCCAGGCGCTGGACGGGCTGCCGCAGGCGCTGGAGGCGGCCGGCTCCTGGCTGCTGCTGTACTCCCCGGAGCAGTTGCTGGAGATCGTCCGCAGCACGCCGCTGGCGCTGATCGACGGCGCCGCCCCGCCGCTGCCCGGGGACGGCCCCCGGTTGAGCGGGCTGCTTGCGGACACGGTGCGCGAGCTGAGCCCACGGCTGGCGGCGCTGCTGCGCGCGGTGGCGCCGCTGACCCGCTCCTGGACGGTGGAGACCGCCGCCCGGGTGCTCGGCATCCCGCCGGCGGCGGCGGCCCGGGAGGTCCACGCGCTGGTGCTGCACGGCCTGCTGCGCCAACTGCCGGCCACGGCGGGCGGGCCGGCCCGGTTCAGCGTGCTCAACCTGGTCCGGCCGCTGGGCCTCGGGCAGCCGTCGGCGCCGTGCGCGCCGTCAGCGCGGGCGGCCGTGGCCGGGCAGGCGCCGGTGCTGGCCGGTGCGCTCGCCTAGGCGGCCGGCTCACCGCCCCGCACGGCCGTCGGGAACGGCGGCCGAGTCGAGCTCGTGCTGCCGGCGCAGCCAGGAGCGGCCGAGCAGCAGGGCGGGCAGCAGCGCGGCGGTCATCACGCACCACAGGGCGCCGCGCGGCCCGAGCAGCGAGCCGAGCGCGCCGCCGGCCAGGGCGCCCAGCGGGATCGCGCCGAAGACCAGGAAGCGCATGGTCGCCGAGATCCGCCCGAGCAGCCGGTGCGGGGTGTGCCGCTGGCGGAAGCTGCTGACCACCACGTTGTAGACGACCAGGCCCGCCACCGGCACGATGGCGCCGGGCAGGAAGTACCCGGTGGCCGGGCCCGGTCCGGTGAGCGGCAGCAGCAGGCCGAACGGAGCGGTGGCGGCCAGGCTGTACACGATGGCGCGCGGCTCGCCCAGCCGGCGGGCCAGCGGGGCGGCGGCGACGGCGCCGGCGATCCCGCCGACCCCGGTGGCGGCCAGCAGCAGACCCACGGCGGCGGGCGGCAGGTGCACGGTGCGGACCAGGAAGACCACCAGGATCGCCTCGTAGGCGGTCATCGCCAGGTTGGCCAGCGCGGCGACGACCGTCAGCAGCCGCAGCACGCGGTGCCGCTGGACAAAGCGCAGGCCCTCGCCGATCTCCCGCCAGACCGAGGCCGCCGGTCCCCGGCCGGGAGCGGTGCCCTCGGTGCGGCGGGCGGGCTCGGGGGCGAGCAGCAGGCAGAGGGTGGAGACGGCGAACGAGCCGGCGTTCACCAGCGGCCCGACGGCGGCGCCGAGCAGTTGGGCGAGCGCGCCGCCCAGGCCCGGGCCCGCGATCTGGGCCGAGGACTCGCTGCCCTGCAGCCGGCTGTTGGCGGCGACCAGGTCCTCGGAGGGCACGATGAGCGGCAGGTAGACCAGGTAGGCGGTGCTGAAGAAGACGTTCGCCAGGCCCAGCACCAGGGCCACCAGGAGGATCTGAGTGATCGTCAGCAGCTGGGCGGCGGCGGCGACCGGGATGCTGAGCAGGGCGGCGGCCGAGACGGTGTTGCAGCAGATCATCAGCCGCCTGGGGCTGCACCGGTCGACCCAGACCCCGGCGGGCAGGCCGACCAGCAGCCAGGGCACCCACTGGACGGCGGTGATCAGCCCGACCTGGAAGGTGCCGGCGTGCAGCACCACGGTGGCCAGCAGCGGCAGCGCCACCCCGGTGATCGCGGTGCCGAACTTGCCGGCGGACTCGCCGATCCAGAGCAGTCGGAACGCACGGTTCGTCCGCAGACCGGAGCCGGCCGCGGCCCCCGGCGTCGGCTCCAGCGTCGTGGTCATCCGGCACCGACCAGCAGCGGCCCACCGCTCAGCGTGCGCAGCAGCGCGGGTCGGTCGATCTTGCCGTTGGGGTTCAGCGGGAGCCGGTCGAGGTGCACGAAGCGGCGCGGCACCATGTGGACGGGGATCCGCTGCCGCAGCCAGGCCTTGGTGTCGGCGCGGGGCAGCGGCTCGCCGGTGTGGCAGGCCACCAGTTCGGCTCCGCCCGCCCCGGGGACGGTGAGCACCACCGCCTCGACCACGCCGGGGTGCCGCCGCAGGGCCGTCTCGATCTCGCCCGGCTCGACCCGGTAGCCGCGGACCTTCAACTGGTCGTCCATCCGCCCGAGGTGCACCAGCGTGCCGTGCTCCCAGCGCACCCGGTCACCGGTGCGGTAGTAGTGCTCCGGGGTCAGCGTGCCCTCCTCCTGCCGGACCTCGGCCGGGTCGGCGGTCGGCCGCAGGAAGCGGCCCCGGTCGTTGGCCGGATCGAGGTAGCCGTCGAACCGCTGGACCCCGCGGACGCACAGCTCGCCCTCGGCCGCCTCGCGTCCCTGGTCGTCCAGGACCGCGAAGTCGAGGTGGTCGTGGACCAGTCCGATGGGCACCGAGTCGGTGGAGGTCCGCGGCCACTGCGCGGGGTCGGCGGGGAGCTGGTACGCGGTGCAGGCGATGGTCAGTTCGGTCGGCCCGTAGACGTTCGCGATGGCGCTGTTCGGCGCGACCGCGCGCCAGGCCTCGACGTGCCGGTAGGTCAGCTGCTCACCGCCGAACACGCTGTGGCGCAGCGAGGTCGCCAGTCCGGTCGGCAGATTGCCGAGCGCCGCGCTGACCGAGATGAGCGAGGGGACCGACAGCCAGTGGGTGATGCCGCGCTCGACCACGTAGGCCACCGGGTTGAGCAGTTCGCCGCGCTGCGGGACGACCAGGGTGGCGCCCCCGCCCCAGGTGACGAAGAGGTCGTACACCGACGGGTCGAAGGTGAGGTCGAAGATCTGCGTGGTCCGGGCCCCGGGGGCGACCTCGAAGCGGTCGATGTGGTGCGCGATGAACGGGGAGACGTTGCGGTGCCGGATCGGTACGCCCTTGGGCCGGCCGGTCGAGCCGGAGGTGAACAGGACGTACGCGAGGTCGTCCGCACCCGTCCGGTACGGCGGCAGCGGGACCTCGGGCTCGGCGTCGGCCGGTTGTGCGGTGAGCTCCCGGTCGGTGAGCGCGAGCAGGGTGGGCCGGGGCCCGCCGTCCGTGGCCGGGTGGCACTCGGGCGCGTCGCTGACCAGGACGTCCGCGCGGGCCAGCGAGCACACCGCCTGGTTCCGGGCCGCGGGGTGCTCGGGGTTGAGCGGGGTCACCGCGGCACCGAGGCGCTGCGCCGCGAGGTAGCCCGCGTAGGCGACCAGGGTGCGGGAGGCGCGCAGGGCGACGCGTTCGGGTCGGGTGCCGTGGGCGGCCAGGATCCGCCCGGCCAGCCGGTCGGCGTGGCGGCTCAGCTCCTGGTAGCTGTAGCGGGCGTCGCCCACCTCCAGGGCCGGAGCGTGCGGACGGGCCGCCACGGAGCGGGCGAACCACTCGTACAGGGTCTCGGGGATCCGCGATGGCGTTGGGTCAGACATGGAGCACCTCGGCTCGGGGGGCGGCCAGCCGGCTCAGCTGGGCGGCCACGGGTTCGACATCGGTGTACAGGAAGTCATGGGCGCCCTCGAACGTCGCGAACTCCGTGGCCGCACCGGTGTACCCGCGCCAGGCGCTCAGCGCCGCTCCGCTCGGCGCGGACGGGTCGGCGGCCGCGTTCCAGACCGACAGCGGGGTGGCGATCGGCCGCACGGGCCGGGACCGGTAGGCGTCGACAGCCCGGTAGTCGGCGCGCCACGAGTCGATCAGGAAGCGCAGCAACGCGGGCTCGCCGGCCAGCCCCTGGGGCAGCGCGCCGCCGCTCACCCGGCGCAGCACCGACGCGTCGTCGAGCCAGTCGCCGGCGGGGGCCGGGAGGCGGTGCGGCGGAAGCTGGCCGGCCACCACCAGGGCGCGCACCACGCCGGGGGCCGACTCCTCCAGCCTGCGGACCAGTTCCAGCGCGATGTACGCGCCCAGGCTGTGCCCGAGGACCACCAGCGCGTCCGGGCAAGGGCCGTCGGCCAGCTGCCGCGCCAGCTCGGCGGCCCAGCCGGGGATCGCGTCCACCTCGCCGGCGGGGCCGGCGGCGACCGGCCGCCGGAGCGCGACGGCCGTCGGCACGTCGGTGAGCGCCGCGGTCAGCGGTCCGACCGTGCGGGCGGTGCCGCCGATGCCCGGAATCACCAGGACCGCGCTCCCCCGGGCCGGCAGCGGCGGGTGCAGCCGGATCACCGGGCGTCTCCCCGCAGCGCGTCGGCCAGTTGCTCCAGCACCTCGCGGTAGGCGGCGGCCAACGCCTCGGCGCCGGCCCCGGCGGGCGCGGCCCCGTCGCAGGTGATGACGGTGACCAGCCGCGCGCCGTCGACCGCGGCGTGGACCTCGATCGGGTGGGAGAGGAAGTTGTCCGGGTACCGGTCCGCGCCGACCGCCTCGGTGGCGTCGGTGAACAGCTCCTCGGCCCGCTCGGTGAACCGGCCCAGGTAGTTGACCAGCACGGTGGGCACCACCGCGCCGGCGGCGTCGGCCCCGGCAGCGGCGAGCTCCCGGCCCGCCGCGGTGATCAGGGCGCGGGGGCCGGGTCGGCCCGGGGTGAGGACGACGGTCCGCAACTGGGTGAACCAGCCGGTCGTGCGGCTGATGTCCAGCCCGGCGGGGGCGGTGTCCCGGCCGTGCCCTTCGACCTCGACGCCGACCTGCTCCAGGCCGTTGACCCGGGCGACGGCGCGGGCGACCGCGGCGACCAGCACCGCGTCCATCCCCACGCCCAGCTCGGACCGGACCCGGCCCAGCAGGGTCGCGGTCACCTGCTCGGACGCGCGCACGGTGACCGTGGCCGCGTCCGCGACCCGCGCGCCCCGGGCCGCCGGCGAAGTGGCCCTCGCGGCGGGCCCGGTGGCGCAGTGCCGGGCCCACACGCCGTACGGGCTGGTCGGCGCCGGGAGGTCGACCGGCTGCCCGAGTTCCAGCCGCCGGTAGCTCCTGGTCAGGTCGGCGCGCAGGATCCGCCAGGAGGCGCCGTCCACCGCCAGGTGGTGGGCGGTGACGAAGAGCCGGCGCCCGGCGTCGCCGAGTTCGAAGAGCGCGGCCCGCACCAGCGGGCCGTGGCCGGGATCGACCGAGCGCTGCAGGCGGGTGGTGTGCGCCAGCAGCTCCCGCTCCCGCGCGGCGGTGGGGCGGCCGGACAGGTCCAGGTGTTCGAGCATGACGCCGGTGCGCGCGGCGTAGCGCAGCCGGGCCTCGCCCGGGCCGTCGACCAGGCGCAGCCGGAAGGAGTCGTGGTGGTCCACGACGGCGGTCAGGGCCGCCGCCAGCAGCGCGGCGTCCAGGCCGTCCGCGTGCCACAGCGCCGACTGGGTGACGTGGCGCGGGTGCGGCTGCGCGGTGCACAGCCGGTGCTGGGCGGCGGTCAGCGGGAAGTCCTCCGGCGCGGCCTCGGCACTGCGGGCGAGTGGGGCACGGGTGATCCGGGCCGCGAGTTCGGCCACCGTCTGGTGCTCGATCAGGTCGAGCGGGGTGAAGTCCAGCCCCTCCTCGCGGGCCAGCGCGACCGTCTCGATGATCAGCAGCGAGTCGCCGCCGAGTTCGAAGAAGTTGTCGGACCTGGTGACGGGCACCCCGTCCAGGACCTCCGACCAGACCGCGGCCAACCGCTCCTCGACGGTGCCGGCGTTCAGGGTCACAGTCATGTCATCCCCTCCCGAGGATTCAGCGGCCGACGAGCCGCACCGGCAGCTCGTCCAGGCCGAAGTTGATGATCGACTTGTTGTGCCGCGGGATCCCGGTCAGCTCCACGGTCCGCACCTGGTCCCGCAGGGCCGTGAAGATGGCGGCCAGTTCGGCCTTCGCCAGGGCCGCGCCGAGGCAGAAGTGCGGCCCCCAGCCCAGGCCCAGGTGCCGGTTGGGCGACCGGTCCAGCAGCAGTTCCTCGGGGCGCTCGAACTGGGCCGGATCGTGGTTGGCCGCCCAGGTCCACACCACCACCTTCTCCCCCGCCCTGATCTCGGCCGCGCCGAGCCGCACATCCCGGGCCGCGGTGCGCAGCACGTGCAGTCCCGAGGAGGTCCAGCGCAGCAACTCGTCCACCGCGTCCGCCGGTTCGATCTCCCCGTCCCACAGGGCCCGCAGCTGGCGGGGGCTGCGCAGCAGTGCGAGCATGCCCAGCGCGGCGGTGTGCCGGACCGTCTGGACGCCGCCGACCAGGATGTTGTCCAGGTTCAGCACCACGTCCTCGATCGGCAGCAGGCTGCCGTCCGTCCGGTGCGTGGCCAGCACGCTGACCAAGTCGTCGGCCGGGCGCGCGCGGTGGGCGATGGTGTGCATGAACAGGTAGCGGATCAGCTCCTGGTGCCCCGCGCGGCGCTCCTGCGGGCCGGCGCTCAGGAAGGCGCGGTCGGAGAGCGCGACCACCTTGGCGCGGTCGGCTTCCGGGATGTCCAGCAGATCGCACATCACCGCGAGCGGTACCGGGGCGATCATGTCGACGAAGTTGACCTCGCCCCGGGCCAGCCCGGCCCGCACGGCCTGCCCGGCGATCTCGGCCAGCCGTGGCGTGTAGCCCGCGGTGTTGCGCGCGTTGAAGAACGGGGTCAGCGGGGTGCGGATGGTGCGGTGCACCGGCGGGTCGCTGAACGCCATCATCCGGCCGGAGCCGGCCGGCGCCGAGCCGTCCGGGGAGGTGCCCAGCAGCGAGCCGCCCAGCGAACTGAAGTTCTCGGCGTCACCGAGCACTTCGGCCGCGTGCTGGTAGGAGAGGACCGCCCAGGTGGGTCCGTCGCCCGCGACCGTCATCCGCCGAACGGGCGCGTCCTCGCGCAGCGCGTCGATCCGCGCCGCGACGTCCGGGCCCTCCCAGAACGTGGTGTCGGACAGGTCCAGGGCCGCGTCAGGCACTGGGGCCCGGTCCGCCGCGACGGCGGCGGGCCGGCGGGCGGGCGCGCTCGGCCCCACCGGCTGGACGGCGGTGGCGGCGACGGCGCGCAGCAGCTCGGCCGGGCCCGGGTCGGTGGGGACGGCGAGCAGGTGCCCGCCCTCGACCACGGTGGTGTCCACGCCGTGCTCGGCGACCTCCGCCCAGGCCGCCAGGTCCTGACCGCAGACCAGCGGATCACCGGCGCCGACCACCGCGTGCAGCCGCGTCCCGGACAGCGGGCCGGGGCGGTAGCGGTAGGTGCGGCAGAGCGCGAGGTCCGCGCCGGTGGTGGCCAGCGCCAGCGCCTCGAACTCGGCGTTCTGCGCGACGATCCGGTCGAACCCGGTGGCCGCCAGCAGCCCTGCCGCGTCCAGCCGCTCCGACAGCTCGCCCGCCCACCGCTGCGGCGCGTGGCAGGAGGCGGGGACCAGGAAGCGGGGGCGGTGGCCCGGCGGCAGGGCGCGGGCCACCTCGTAGCCGAGCAGGGCGCCGAAGCTCTGCCCGTAGAGCCCGAAGGTGATGCCCGGGTGGGTGTGCGGCAGCAGTGCCCGGACCACCTGGTCCACCAGCGCGTCGAAGTCCGCCGGCAGCGCCTCGCGCAGCCGGGCGCCGCGACCGGGCAGGCGCAGCGCCCACACCTCGGTGTCGGGTGCCAGGGCGCGGGCCAGTGGCGCGAACGCCGAGGCGTCGCCGCCGGCGTGCGGGAAGCAGAACAGCCGGACGGGCGCCGCGGGCCGCGGGGCCGGCAGCAGGAACCAGTCGTCCACCACGTGCGGCCGGTCCGGTCGGCTTTCCACCATCGTCGTCATCGTGATCCGTCCCGCCGTGACCCGTCGTGGGCCGTGGTCAGGGGCCGGCCGCCGTCGAGCAGCGGGCCCAGGGGGGTGTCCGGGTGGTCGCAGAGCGCGGCCAGCAGGTCGAGGTAGTCGTCTCGGACCTGCTCGGCGGTGCGTTCCCGGTAGCGCCGGGTGTCGTAGGTGAGGCAGCCTTCGATCGTCTCGGGGCCCCGCCGGCGCAGGTCGAGTTCGAGGTCGAAGCGGGCGCCGTCGTCGTGCAGGATGCGGCACTCCTCGGCGGCCAGGCCGTACCAGTCGTCGGCCTCGCCGCCCACCGTGGCGTCGTCGACCAGTTGGAACGCCACCTGGGCGAGTGGCGGACGGCCCGCGCCGCGGCGGATGCCGAGGGTCTTGACGATCCGGTCGAAGGGCAGCAGGTCGTGGTCGAGTGCGGCGGCGATGGTGGTGTGGGCCGTGCGCACCGTCTCGGCGAAGGTCGACTCCGCGCGCAGCTCGCTGCGCAGCGGCAGCAGGTTGACGAAGTAGCCGACCAC
The DNA here is from genome assembly GCF_036242395.1 of Kitasatospora sp. NBC_01266. NCBI lineage: Bacteria > Bacillati > Actinomycetota > Actinomycetes > Kitasatosporales > Streptomycetaceae > Kitasatospora > Kitasatospora sp. NBC_01266. The sequence continues at coordinate 339,941 of NZ_CP108458.1, forward strand.
CTCGTCCAGTTCGGGGAACGGGCGGCCGCAGCTGGGCGCGCCCACCACCAGGTCGGTGCGCCCGGTGGCGCGGGCCAGCCAGAGGGTGAAGGCCGCGTGGCAGACGGCGAACGGGCTGCTGGCCTGGCGGGCGGCCAGCACCCGCACGCCGCGCACGGTGGCGGCCGGCAGGTCGAAGTGGAGCGAGCGGCCGCCCCGTCCGCCGTCCGCCTGGGCCGTCTCCCGGTCCGGCGGCGGGGTGGACTCCTGCGGTGCCTGCGCCAGGGTGCGCCGCCAGTGGTCGAGCGCGGCCGCGTAGCGCGCCGACGAGCTCAGCCCGCTCTGCTGCCAGGCGGCGAAGTCGGCGTACTGGTACCGGAGTTCCGGCAGGTAGGCGGGCGCTGCGGCGGCCTGGGCCGAGTAGAGCGCAGCCAGGTCGCGCAGGATGATCCGCATCGACCAGCCGTCGACCACGAGGTGGTGCAGGGTCAGCACCAGCGCGTGGTCGTCCGGTGCGAACCGGAGCAGTCGGGCCCTGACCAGCGGGCCGCCGGCCAGGTCGAACGGCACCGCCAGGTCAGCCTGCGCCGCCTGCTGGATCCGCGCCTCGCGCAGCTGCGGCGGGCAGCCGCCGAGGTCGGCGGCCACCAGGGTGGCCGGGCCGGCGCCGGGCGGGTGCAGCAGGCCCTGCGGGCGCCCGCGCCGCCCGGCGCGGATGTTCATCCGCAGCACCGGGTGCCGTCGGATCAGGGCGGCCAGCGCCCGTTCCAGGGCGGTGGTGTGCAGCGGGCCGCGCAGCCGCAGCGCGGTGCACACGTGGTAGGTGGTGGCCTCGGGCCACAGCTGCTGGAGGAACCAGAGCTGCCGCTGGCCTTCGGTGAGCGGGACCTCGCCGTCCTGGCCGGTGCCCTGCGGGAGCGGACTGGCCGGTGCGGCGGCCGGGTCGACCAGGGCGGCCAGCAGCTCGCGCATCACGTCGTCCGGGGCGGCCTGCGGTCGGGCGGCGGTCACGGCGCCAGCCTGCGCAGCAACTGCGGCAGGTCGGGCTGGACCGCCGCCCGGTCCAGTTCGGCCCGCACCCCCGCCGTGAACTCCGCCAGGTCGGCGGCGGCGAGCAGGCTGCCGAGGCTCACCTGCACGCCCAGCGCGGCCCGCAGCACATGCACCAGCCGCACCGCGAGCAGTGAATGCCCGCCCAGGGTCAGGAAGTTGTCACTCGGCGCCACCTGTCCGACGCCGAGCAGCCGGGCCCAGGTCAGGCCGATGAGCCGCTCCAGCGGGTCGGCGTCCTGGTTCTCCGGCGACCGGTCCGTCGGCCGGTCCGCGGTGGGGTCCGGCGCCGGCAGCGCCCGGCGGTCGATCTTCCCGTTGGCGGTCATCGGGAGGGCGGGCAGCACGGTGACGGTGGCCGGGACCAGGTACTCGGGCAGCCTCGCCCGCAGTTGCTCCCGGATCCCGTCCGGGTCGGGGGTGGCGCCGTCGGCGGCCGTGAGGTAGGCGGCCAGCCGCTTGTCCCCCGGCGCCGGCTCGTGCACGGTCACCGCGCAGGTGGCCACCGAGCCGAGCGCGGCCAGCGCGGCCTCGATCTCGCCCAGCTCGATCCGGTAGCCCCGGATCTTCACCTGGCCGTCCCGCCGCCCGACGAACTCCAGCCTGCCGTCCGGCAGTCGGCGCACCAGGTCGCCGCTGCGGTACATCCGCGCACCCGGTTCGGTGCTGAACGGGTCGGGCAGGAACTTCTGCGCCGTCAGGCCGGCCCGGTTCAGGTAGCCGTGGCCCAGCGCCGGGCCGGCGACGTACAGTTCGCCGGTCTCTCCGTCCGGGGTCGGCCGCAGCCGCTCGTCCAGCACGTGGACGATCCGGTCGCCGACCGGCCGCCCGATCGGCAGGACGTCCCCGGCCAGGTCGGCGGGCCGCAGCGGCTGCACGGTGGTGAACACCGTCGCCTCGGACGGGCCGTAGCAGTGCACCAGTTCGGTGTCCGGGTAGCGGCGCGCGACCTGCCGGGTGTACTCGACGGACGCGCTCTCGCCGCCGAAGAGCAGGTAGCGCGGGGCCGTGGCCGGGCCGCCCTGGGTGAGGGCCAGCAGGTTGAAGGCGGCCGTGGTGAGGAAGAGCACGCTGGCGCCGTGCTCGGCCGCGGTGTGGGCGGTGGCGATCGGGTCGGTGTTGCCGTGGCCGGGGATCAGCACCCGGCCGCCGGAGAGCAGCGCCGGGTACAGGTCCAGGATGTGCCCGTCCCAGGAGAGCGCCGCGTGCAGCACCGCCGTGGCCCCGGGGCCCCAGTAGGCGTACCGCTCCCCGGCGAAGAACCCCGGCACCGCGCGGTGCGGCACCAGTGTGCCCTTCGGCGTGCCCGTGGAGCCCGAGGTGTACGGCACGTACACCACGTCCTCGGCGGACAGCGCCAGCCCCGGGTTCCGGGTCGGGTTGCGGGTCAGCTCAGGGTCCGCCAGGTCGAGCACCCGCACCCCCGACCGGGGCGCCGCCGCCGGATCCGCGCTGACCACGGCCACCGGCGCCGCGTCCCGCACGAAGTGCGCCAACCGCTCGGCCGGCACCCCCGGCTCCAGCGGCAGATACGCCGCCCCCGCCTTCAGCACCCCCAGCATCGCCGCGACGCACTCGAGCGACCGCGCCAGGTGCAGTCCCACCCGGTCGCCCACGCCCACCCCGTGACCCCGCAACCACCAGGCCACCTGGTTCGCCCGGTCGTTCAACTCCTGGTACGACCAGTGCGGCCCGCCCGCCTGGACCAGCGCGACGGCCTGCGGACATGCCCGCACCCGCTCCTCGAAGAGCTCGACGACCGTCCCCGTACCGCCCAGGACCGTGCCGGGCTCGATCTGAAGTCCGCTGGTCATCGCACGGACTCCTCGGCACGCCGCCGGGCGATCGAGTCGCGCAGGCTCTTCGGGCGGATGTCCGACCAGACCTGCTCGACCCGGGCCAGGCAGTCCGCCTCGCTGCCGCTGGTCCCCTCGGCCCGCCAGCCGAGCGGGAGTTCCAGGCCGGCCGGCCAGAGCGAGTACTGCTCCTCCTCGTTGACCACGACGGCGAACTCGGTGAAAGCGTCCATGGCGACTTCTCCTCTGCTGATACTTCGTCAGTTACTGGAATTCACAAGGGGTTGGGGTGTTCAGCGGCCGGTCGTCAGCGCGTCCAGCGCCGCCAGGTACGCGACGGTGTACTCGACCGCCGCCCGCTCGGGCAGCCTGGCCCGGTCGTGGTCGACCAGCAGCAGGCCGTCGTCGGAGGTCGGGTCCAGTACCACGGCCGCGCTGAGCGTGAAGTTGGTCGGCTCGTGCCGCATGGTGGGCTCGAAGCGCAGGCTGTCGCTGACGATCTGGGCCGCTCCCTCGGCGAGCCGGCCCAGCGCGTGGAAGCGCAGGAAGCCGAAGTTGCTGTCCAGCGCGGTGCCGGACATCATCCGGGCCAGGGCGGCGAACGGCATCCGGCGGTGCGGCAGCATCGCCGTCTCCTGCTCGTGCAGCAGCCGGGCCAGCGCGCGGGGTTCGCCGTCCACCGCGGCGCTGACCGGCACGGTGTTCAGGAAGAGGCCGAGCGCCTCGGTGCCACCGTCCCGGTCCAGCCGGCCGTTCACCGACAGGCCGCTGGTCACCCGGGCCGCGCCGGTGATCCGGCCGAGCGCCATCAGGTGGGCGGCGAAGGCGGCGCTCTTGGGTGTGCCACCGCTGTTCGCCGCGGCCAGCCGCAGCGCGGCGCCGACACCGCGCAGCAGCTTCTCGGTGCTGCGCACGCCCGACTCGCCCGCCACCGGGACGAGGTCGGCGCGCGGCCGCAGGGTGCCGTCCACGCCCGCCAGCCGGTCGCGCCAGAAGTCCAGCGCCGCCCGGTCGGCGGCGGCCGCGCGCTCGGTGGCGACGAACTCGCCGAAGCCGGACTTCGGCGCGGCCAGCGGCGGGCGTTCCGGGTCCGCCAGCAACTCGGCGTGGCGGCGCAGCAGTTCCGACAGCAGCGAGGTGAAGCTCCAGCCGTCCAGGATCGCGTGGTGCTCGGCGACGGTCAGTTGGAAGGCGTCCTCGGCGAGCAGGTGCACGCTGACCGCGAAGAGCGGGGCGCTGCCGAGCGAGAAGCCGGTGCTCCGCAGCCGCTCGAACTCCTGGCGCACCACCGCCTGCCGGGCCGGCTCCGGCAGCCGCCGCAGGTCGGTGACCTCGACCGGGGGCGCCACGCTGGCGTGCACCAGCTGGAGCGGCTCGCCGAAGGACATCAGGTCGATCGAGGTTCGCAGCACCGGATGACGCTCCATCGCCTCGGTGACGGCCTGCTCGAAGAGCGCCGCGTCGAAGGCGCCGGTGACCAGGTAGCTGTTGACGTTGTGGTAGCTGTCGGTGCCCCCGGAGAGCTCCATGTGGTAGGCCATGGCCAGTTGCATGGTCGCGGTCGGGTAGGCGTCCACCACACCGTCGGGCAGCGCCGCTCGGTCGGCCGCCTGGATCAGCGCGAACGGCCGCTGCTCCAGGGGCTCTTCGGCACCCGCCAGGTCCGGTGTGGTCACCTTGGCCAGCGCCGCCACGGTCGGCTCGGCGAAGAAGTCCTGCAGCGGCACGCTCCAGCCCGCCGCCCGCAGCGCGCTCGCCACCCGCACCGCGCGCAGCGAATCCCCGCCCAGGTGGAAGAAGTTGTCCTGGGCGCCGATCTCCGGCACGCCCAGCACCTGGGACCAGACCTTGGCCACCAGCACCTCCAGGTCACCGCTCGGCGCCACCCGCTCGCCCTCGGCGCGGATCACCAGCGCCGCGGAGGGCTCCGGCAGCGCGGCCCGGTCGATCTTGCCGTTGGTGGTCAGCGGCAGCACGGGCAGCACGGTGAAGCTGGCCGGGACCATGTACTCCGGCAGCGTGGTCCGCAGGTGGCGCCGCAGCTCGGCCGGGTCCGGCGCGGCCTGCGGTGCGCCGCTGAGGTAGGCGGCCAGCCTGCGGTCGCCCGGCTCGGGTTCGTGGACGGTGACCGCGCAGCTGGCCACCGACGGGTGGGCGGCGAGCGCGCTCTCGATCTCGCCCAGCTCGATCCGGTAACCCCGGACCTTCACCTGCCCGTCGCGCCGGCCGAGGTACTCCAGCCCGCCGCCGGGCAGCCGGCGCACCAGGTCGCCGGTGCGGTACATCCGGGCTCCCGGCACCGGGCTGAACGGGTCGACCAGGAAGCGCTGCGCCGTCAGGCCCGGCCGGTTCAGGTAGCCGTGCGCCAACGCCTCGCCCCCGATGAAGAGTTCGCCCGGCACGCCGACCGGCACCGGCCGCAGCCGGTCGTCGAGCACCACCTGGGTCAGGTGCCCCAGCACCGAGCCGACCTGGCTGCGGTCGAACTCCCGCGCGGTATCCGCCTCGACGTCGTGCGCGGTGGCGTGCACCGTGGTCTCCGTGGTGCCGTACAGGTTGCACAGCACGGCGGGCGGTGGTTCCGGCAGAGCGAACCAGCGGCGCACCGCGGGCGGGTCCAGCGCCTCGCCGGCCAGCAGGACCCAGCGCAGCCGCGGCAGCGGGCGCGGGCGCTCCTCCAGCTCGGTGGTCAACTGCCGGAAGGCGGAGGGGGTCTGGGAGAGCAGGGTGACCTGCTCGCGGGCCAGCAGCGCGGCGAACTCCGCGGGCGAGCGGCAGGTCAGGTAGGGGACCACGACCAGCCTGCCGCCGTGCAGCAGCGCGCTCCAGATCTCCCACACGGAGACGTCGAAGGCGTAGGAGTGGAAGAGCGTGGCCACGTCGCCGGCGCCGATCCCCAGCCGCCCGGCGGTGGCGGCCATCAGCTCGCCGACGCTCCGGTGGGTGATCTGCACGCCCTTGGGCCGGCCGGTGGAGCCCGAGGTGAAGATGAGGTAGGCGACGTCCTCGGCGGTGGTCGCCACCTCGAGCCGGTGCGCGGGGCGGTGCGCGATCGCGTCGGCCTCCCGGTGCAGGTGCACGGTCCGCCAGGGTCCGTCGGCCGCGCCGTCCACCTGGTCGGTCACCACCACCCGCACCTGGGCGTCCGCGAAGGCGAAGGCCAGCCGGTCACTCGGCGCGGTGAGGTCGACCGGGACATAGGCCGCGCCGGTCTTGAGGACGGCGAGGATCGCCAGCACTGCGTCCACCGTGCGGTCCAGGTGGAGGCCGACCCGGTCGCCGCACCGCACGCCGGCCGCGTGCAGGTGGTGGGCCAGCCGGTTGGCCGCCGTGTCCAGCTCGGCGTAACTCAGCGAGCGGGTGCCGTCGGTGAGCGCGACGGCGGTGGGCTGCCGGTCGACCCGCTGCTCGAAGCCGGTGTGCAGCGGGAGCAGGGCACCGGCCGGTTCGGCGGGCCGGGGCAGCAGGGCCGGCAGCCCGGCGTCCGGCACCAGCGCGAGCACGCCGAGCGGGGTGTCCGGCGAGCTGACCGCCTGCTCCAACAACTCCCGCCAGGCGGCGGCCAGGCGGGCGATGGTGGCCCGGTCGAACAGGTCGGTGCTGAACTCCACCTCGCCGTGCAGCTCGCCGTCGTCGTAGGTGGACCAGATCAGGTCGAACTTGGTGGTCCCGTTGGGCTGCGACCGGCCCCGGCCGGCGGCACCGCCGAGCCGCAGCTCGGCCGGGTCCTGGGTGTGCGCGCCGAACAGCAGCTGCACCAGCGGCGGGTGGTTGCCCGCGCGATCGACCGCCAGCTCGTTGACGATGCCGTCGAACGGGGTGTCCAGGTGGCCGTAGGCGTCGAAGGCGGTGTCCCGGGCCTGCTCGACCAGCTCGCGGAAGGTGAGCCGGGCCCCGGTTCTCAGCCGCAGCGGTAGCACGTTGACGAAGTAGCCCATCAGGTGGTCGAGTTCGGGGCGACTGCGGGTGGACACCGGAGTGCCGATCACCAGGTCCGACTCCCGGGTGTACCGGTGGACCAGCGTGACGAAGGCGGCCAGCAGCACGGTGAACGGGGTGGCTCCGAGCGAGCGGGCCAGCTCGCGGATCCGGGCGGCGGTGCCGGGCGCCAACTCGTAGTGGTAGGTGTCCCCGTGGGCGCTGCTCCGGGCCGGGCGGGGCCGGTCGGCGGGCAGCGTGGTGACCGCCGGCGCGCCGCTCAGCCGCTGCCGCCAGTAGGCCAGGTCCCGCTCGCGCGGGGTGGACTGCTCCCAGGCGCTGTAGTCGGCGTACTGCACGGGCAGTTCGGGCAGCTGGGGGGTGCGGCCGGTGAGCGCCGCGTCGTAGAGCTCGGTCAGCTCCCGCTCGAAGAGGCCCATCGACCACTCGTCCCAGACGATGTGGTGGAAGACCGCGACGATGGTGCTCCGCTCACCGCCGGGGCCGGCGGCCTGGTCCGCGTGCCGGATCAGCCGGACCCGCAGCAGCGGGCCCTCGGCGAGGCTGAACGGCTCCCGGGCGTCCTGCGCCACGGCGGCCGCGGCGGCCGCCGCGCGCTGGTCGGCCGGCAGCGCGCTCAGCTCGGTCAGCGCGATCGGCACCGGCAGCCGGGCATGGACCCGCTGGCAGGGCTCGTCCCGGTCGACGGCGAAGGTGGTGCGCAGTGCCTCGTGCCGGGTGAGGATCGCGTCCAGCGCCTGCTGGAGCACCGTCAGTTCGACGGGCCCGTCCAGGTCGAGCACCCACGGGATGTTGTACGCGGCGCTGCCCGGGGTGAGCTGGTCGAGGAACCACAAGCCGCGCTGCAGGCCGGACACCGGTGCCCGGTCGGCGTGCAGCCGGGTCAGGGCATGGTAGTTGCCCATGATCACTCCAATTCTGTGGGCCGGCCTCAGGACAGTTGGGCGGCGAGGGCCGAGACGGTCTTGCAGCTGAAGATCAGCCGGGGCGGTACCTCCCGGGCCAGCGTCTCGGCCAGCAGCACCGCGACCCGCACCGCGCGCAGGGAGTCCCCGCCGAGTTGGAAGAAGTTGTCGTCGACGCCGATGTCCGGCACCCCGAGCACCTCGGACCAGACCTCGGCGACGCACCGCTCCAGCTCGCCGGCGGGCGGCTGGTGACCGGCGCCCGGGTCCGCCGACCGCCCGGCGGCGGGGTCGGGCGCGGGCAGCGCCCTGCGGTCGACCTTCCCGTGGGCGGTCAACGGGAGTTCGGGCAGCAGGGTGAAGCTCGCGGGCAGCATGTACTCGGGCAGCGTCGCCAGCAGGTGCCGGCGCAGCTCCGCGGCCTGCGGCGCCGCGCCGGCCTCGGCCGTGACGTACGCCGCCAGCCGCTTCTCCCCCGGGGCCGGCTCGTACACGGTCACCGCGCAGGTGGCGACCCGCGGGTGGGCGGCGAGCGCGTTCTCGATCTCGCCCAGCTCGATCCGGTAGCCGCGGAGCTTCACCTGACCGTCCCGCCGGCCGATGAACTCCAGGACGCCGTCCGGCAGTCGGCGCACCAGGTCGCCGCTGCGGTACATCCGCGCACCCGGTTCGGTGCCGAACGGGTCGGGCAGGAAGCTGCGCGCCGTCAGGGCCGCCCGGTTGAGGTAGCCGTGCCCCAGCGCCGGTCCTGCGATGTACAGTTCACCCGCCTCGCCCTGCGCGCTCGGCCGCAGCCGCTCGTCCAGCACATGGACGATCCGGTCGCCCAGCGCGCGGCCGATCGGCACCACCGTCCGCTCCAGGTCCGCCGGCCGCACCTGGTGCGTGGTGGCGAACACCGTCGCCTCGGACGGGCCGTAGCCGTGCACCACATTGACGCCGGGCAGCTCGGTCAGCATCCGGCGGAAGTGGTCGGCCGGAATCCGGTCGCCGCCGAGCAGCAGGTCCCGCAGGTTCTTCAGCAGGCCCGGGTCGGCCGTGACGACGGCGCCGAAGGCGGCGGCGCTGAGCAGCAGCACGCTCGCGCCGTGCTCGGCCGCGAACTGCGCGACGCTGATCGGGTCGGTGTCGCCCGGCTCCGGGATCAGCACCCGGCCACCGGAGAGCAGCGCCGGGTACAGGTCCAGAACGTGCCCGTCCCAGCTCAGCGCCGAGTGCAGCACCGCCGTCGATCCCGGCCCCCAGCAGGCGTACCCCTGGCCCGCGAAGAACCCCGGCACCGCGCGGTGCGGCACCAGCGTGCCCTTCGGCTCCCCTGTGGAGCCCGAGGTGTACGGCACGTAGAACGCATCCTCGGGCGACAACTCCACACCCAGGTCAGTGATGTGATGATGCGTCAGTTCCGGGTCGGCCAGGTCCAGCACCCGTACCCCGAGACCCGCCGCCGTCACCGGATCGGCGCTCACCACCAGCACCGGCGCCGCGTCCCGCACGAAGTGCGCCAACCGCTCGAACGGCACGCCCGGCTCCAGCGGCAGGTACGCCGCTCCCGCCTTCAGCACCCCCAGCATCGCCGCCACGCACTGCGGCGAGCGCGCCAGGTGCAGACCCACCCGGTCACCCACCCCCACCCCGTGGCCCCGCAGCCACCAGGCCACCTGGTTCGCCCGCGCGTTCAGCTCCCGGTACGACCACTCGGCCACCCCCGGGCGCACCAGCGCCACGGCCTCGGGGCAGGCCCGCACCCGCTCCTCGAAGAGCTCGACCACCGTGCGGGCGGGGGTGGCCGGCTCGCCGACCCGGGCGGCGGGGTCCTCGGTGTACCGGCTGAGCGACTCGATCCACTCCCGGCAGAACCCGGCGACCGTCGCCCGGTCGTACAGCCGCTCGTCGAACTCGATCCAGCCGCGCAGCGCCGTACCGGGGTCCTCGATCATCCAGACCTGCTCGAACTTGGCCACCTGGTGCGCGTGCAGCCGCCGGGTGCCGCTCAAGTCGCCCAGCCGGACCGCCGATCCACTGCCCGGGTGCAGCTCGAAGGCGGTCTGGAAGAGCGGGCTGACGTCGAGCCGGCGATCGTCCAGCACCGCGTTGACGATGCTGTCCAGCGGGGTGTCGCGGTGCGCGTGGGCGTCGAAGGAGGTGTCGCGGACGTGCCGGACCAGGTCGCGGAAGGCGAGCCCCGCGCCGACGTTCAGCCGCAGCGGCAGCATGGTGACGAAGTAGCCGATCAGAGTGTCGAGTTCCGGTCGGCTCCGGGTGGTGACCGGTGTGCCGATCACCAGGTCCTCGCCCCGGGTGCGGCGGTGGACCAGCGCGGCGAAGGCGGCCAGCAGCACGGTGAACGGCGTGGCCTCCTCGGCGCGGGCCAGCTCGCGGATCCGCTCGGCGGTCCCGGCCGGGATCTCGAAGCGGTGGCTGCCCCCGCGCGGCGCGTCCTGCTCGCTGCGCGGCCGGTCGGTGGGCAGCGCGGTGATCGGCGGGGCGCCGCGCAACTGCTCGGCCCAGTAGTCGAGATGCCGCTGCTGCGGCGTCTCCTGCTGCCAGCTGCTGTAGTCGGCGTACTGCACCGGGAGTTGGGCCAGCTGCGGCTCACGCCCGGCCAGCGCGGCGGCGTACAGCTCGCCCAGCTCGCGTTCGAAGACGCCCAGCGAGGACTCGTCCCAGATGATGTGGTGGAAGACCGCGACCAGGGTGCTGCGCGCGGCGCCGTGCCGGATCAGCCGCACCCGGAAGAGCGGCCCGTCGGCCAGGCTGAAGGGCGCTCGGGCGTCCTGCTCGATCGCCGCCGTCGCGGCGGGCCCCCGCCCGCTCTCCGGGAGACCGGTCAGGTCGGTGACGGCGATCGGGGCCGGCCGCTCGGCGTGGATCAGCTGGCGCGGCTCGCCGCGCTCGGTGGCGAAGGTGGTGCGCAGCACCTCGTGCCGCGCGACCAGCCCGTCCAGCGCGAGCTGAAGCGCCGTCAGCTCGACCGGGCCGTCCAGCTCGAAGACCCACGGAATGCTGTAGGCCGTCGAGTCCGGGTTGAACTGGGCGTGCGTCCACAGGCCGCGCTGCAGTCCGGACAGCGGCGCCGTCGCGGCCTGCCGCCGGGTCAGTTCCGGTCCCGCGTCGGCCGGTGCGCTCGCCGCGGTCATCGCCGCCGCCAACTCCCGCACGGTCGGCGCCTCGAAGACGGTGACGTGGGAGACGGCCGCGTACGGGGTCTCCAGCATCCGGCCCGCGACCCGCAGCGCGGTGAGCGAGTCCCCGCCGAGGTTGAAGAAGTTCTCGTCCAGGCCGATGCCGTCCACGCCGAGGGTCTCGGACCAGATGCCGGCCAGCAGGCGCTCCAACTCACTGCTCGGCAACTCGTGTTGCGTGCGGCTCGGCGCGTCCGGCCGGGCCTCGGCCGGGGCCGGCAGCGCGCGGCGGTCGATCTTGCCGCCCGCCGTCAGCGGCAGCGCGGGCAGCAGCGTGAAGGCGGCCGGCACCATGTACTCGGGCAGCGCGGCCCGCAGGTGGCGCTGGAGTTCGTCCGGCCGCGGGATACTGCTCCCCTCGGCCGTGACATACGCCGCGAGCCGCTTCTCCCCCGGCACCGGCTCGTACACGGTCACCGCGCAGGTCGCCACCTGCGGGTGCGCGGCCAGCGCGCTCTCGATCTCCCCCAGCTCGATCCGGTACCCGCGCAGCTTCACCTGATCGTCCTGGCGCCCGCCGAACTCCACGGTGTCGTCCGCCAGTCGGCGCACCAGATCGCCGGTGCGGTACATCCGCGCGCCGGGGACCGGGCTGAACGGGTCGGGCACGAAGCGCTGCGCCGTCAGGGCGGGCCGGTTCAGGTAGCCGACCGCCAGCGCCGCCCCGCCGATGCACAGCTCCCCGGTCACCCCGACCGGGACCTCGTTCAACCTCTCGTCCAGCACGTGGAGTTCCCGTTCGCCGAGGCTCCGGCCGATCGGCACCGAGCGGCCCGCCCCGGCGGCGCGCACTTCGTGCAGCAGGCTGGTGATCACCGCCTCGGTCGGCCCGTAGGCGTTCAGCAGCGGTATCCCGGTCTCCCGTAGCCAGCGCGCGGCCGAGGCGGCGGGCATGGTGTCACTGCCGCAGACCATCAGCCGCAGGCTCGCCAACTCGCCCGCGCAGTGGTCGAGCAGCGCCGTGAACTCCTGCCAGTACCCGGCCGGCAGGTTCGCCACCGTGACGCCCTCGCGCCGGATCAGCGCGGCCAGCTCCGCCGGCGCGGTCACCCGCTCCTCGGTCATCGCCAGGCAGGCCCCGGCGGTCAGCGCGGTGAGCACCTGTTCGACCCAGACGTCCACATACGGCGCGCTGAACTGGAGCACCACATCGTCCGCCGTGATCCCGAACCGCTCCCGCACGGTGGCGAGATGCCCGTCCAGCGGCCCGCGGCCGACGGCCACGCCCTTGGGCGTCCCGGTCGTCCCCGAGGTGTAGATGACATAGGCGACCTCGCCCGGGTCCGCGAACCGCCGCCCGACGGCGGTGGCCCCCGCAGCGTCCGGGGCGGCGTCGGCGTCGTCGGCGTCGGCGTCGGCGTCGGCGTCGGGCAGCAGGACCGCCCCGCTGTCCGCGAGGATCGCCGCCACCCGCGCCGGCGGTGCCTCGGGGTCGAGCGGCAGAAACGCGACGCCGGCCTTCAACGCGGCCAGCAGCGCGACGACATACTCCACCCGGTCCGCCGCCCGCACTCCCACCACCCCGCCGGGGCCGGGCAGCAGCCCCGCCAGCCGCCCGGCCAGCGCCTCGCTGCGCCGCTCCAACTCGGCGTAGTCGATGGTGCGGCCCGCCACCCGGATCGCCGGCCGCGACGGAGCGCGCCGGGCGACGGCGGCGATCAGCTCCGGACAGGCGGGCGCCCCGGGGACGGGCCCCGGTCGCGGTGCGGGTTCCGGCAGCGGTTCCGACAACGGTTCCAGCAGCGGTTCCGACAACGGTTCCAGCAGCGGTTCCGGCAGCGGTTCCGGACTCAGCGGCGAACTCTTCAACTCGGCCATGCCCGCAAGCCAACCGCGCCCGGCCACCCGGCAAGGGCAGTGCGCGAGGCAGGAGAGCGGCAGTTTGGCCGGCGGCCAAACTGCCGCTGCCCGACCTTCTGGGCTCAGCCCCGTTCCCACTGGATCAGGTCCGCCCAGGCCTGCCCGCCGCGACGCCGCATGGGCGGCTGCTGCTGTCGGTCCGGGTGGCCGAGGCAGATGATCAGCTCGGGGCGCAGGCCTTCGGACAGGTTGAGCAGGGTGCCGACCGCGGCCCGGCTGAACGAGGTGACCGGCCCGGCCCCCAGGCCGATGCTGTGCGCCGCGAGCAGCATGGTCGCGGCGGCGGTGCCCACGTCGATGTAGGCACCGGGGTTGGCCGGGCCGAATCCGTAGCTCTCGACGCGCGCCCAGTCCACGCAGACGACGATGGCGGCCCTCGGGCGCTGCAGCATGCCCGGCGAGACCATCCGCAGAGCGCGCAGCAGCGCGGGACGGGTGACGGCCACGTAGCGGTGCAGGCGCCGGTTGCCGGCGTGCGGCGCGTAGCGGGCACTGTCGAGGACGGCCTCGAGCTGGCGTCGATCGACCGGTTCCACGGTCATGGCCCGCACGACGCGGCGGGTGCGGATCGCCCGGAGCACGGCGTCGCCGGGCCCGGTGGTGTCGTTCACGGGGTGCTCCCGTCCAGGCCGAGCGAGGTCACCAGGTGCACGGCCACCGCGCGGCACAGCGCGTCGAGCCGGTCGACGTATCCCTCGGGGTCCCCGGCGCCGACAGCCGTCTCGGCGAAGCCCTGCCGGATGTCGTCCAGGAACGGGCGCAGCCCGGCGCTCGCCCCGGGCTCGATCAGGTCGGCCAGCCGGCCCGCCGCGGTGAGCAGGCGCAGCGGCGCGTACTCGGCCGCCTCGTCCAGCTGGGTACGGGCCGCCGTCACCAGGTAGGCGAGGAGTTCGACGGCATCGTCTTCGTCGAGGACGAGAGTTGCGGACACGGCGGCGCCTTTCCACTCCGTGGGCCGCCTGCTCCGGCTGTTGCCCGCCGGCACCGGTGGCCGTCCTGAGCATTCTCCCGCCGGCGCGCTCGCGCGGCCCATCGGATCGGTGCCGTCAGTCCGGCTGCGCCTCCTGCTGCGCTGCCGCCCGGCGGGCGCGCAGGGCGCGGACCCGGCCGCGGCTGGCGCAGGCGGGTGAGGGGCACCAGCGCCGGCGGTCGGCCGGGTCGCTGAAGACCCCCCGGCAGTCGTGCTCGGGGCAGGCCTTGAGCGCGTGGCGCTCGGGTCCGGTGAGCTGGTCGACCGCCTGGCGGGCGATCCGGGCCAGCGCGGCGGCGGCCGTGGGCGGGGCGCCGCGCCGCAGGCGCGCGTCGGCGGCGAGGCGGATCGGGTCGTCGTGTGCGGCGAGGAAGGCGCCGAGAGCGTCGACCGCCTCGGCCGGCGGCGGCTGCTGGGCGACGGTGGCCAGCGCGAGCCGGCGCAGGGTCTCGCGCAGCTGCCAGGCCTGCGCCAGGTCGCCCGCGCCCACCGGCCGCTCGGGGGCGAGCTCGCTCCGCGCGAACCAGTCGGCGAGGCGCTCGGGGGTGGCGATCCGCTCGACCGGCTCCGGGCTGAAGCTGCGGCCCCGGGTGGCGAGCAGGTTCAGCCACGTGGCGCCGCAGTCGAAGCGGAAGGCGAGGCGGTCGTCGTCGGCAGGCATGAGGAAAGCGTAACGCCTCGGGCGTTACATCGTGCTAGCGTGCCGCCATCGGTAACGGGTCAGCCGTTACTCGGCTTTCTTCCGGAGGGACGCACCCATGACGGACCAGCACCAGGGCCGAACCCAGCACCAGGGCCGGACCCAGGGCCGAACCCAGCACCAGGGCCAGCACCAGGGCCAGTTCGCGCCCGCCACGTTCGACCGGGCCGCCGGCTACGCCCTGCTGGACGAGTTGCAGGACGCCGCCACCCGCCAGGCCGCGCTGCCCGGCCTGGAGACGCTGGCTCCCGGCTTCGTCGACTGGATCGTCACCGCCCTGTTCGGCGGCACCTACCAGCGCGACGGCCTGGCGCTGCGCGACCGGCAGCTGCTCAACCTGGCCGCGCTCACCGCACTCGGTGGCGTCGAACCGCAGCTGGTCGGACACGTGCGCAGCAGCCTGCGGATCGGCATGACCCGCGAGGAGATCGTCGAGAGCCTGGTCCACCTCGCCCCCTACGTCGGCGTCCCGAAGGCGCTGGCCGGCCTGCGGGCGGCCGGCCAGGCGTTCGCGGCCGTCGCGGCGGCGGAGCGCTGACGCGGCGCCTCCACGACGGCCCTGGGCGACGGTCCCGGGCGAGGGTCCCGGGCGAGAAGGTCAGACGGTCGCCGAACCGGACAGCGCGGCCTGGTAGACGACCCGGGAGAGCCGCTCGTTCTCCGGCGCGGCGCCGCCGGGGAAGGCGAAGCGGCGCCGGGTGTAGCCGTAGGCCAGGCCGGTCCGGGCGTCGCCGAAGGCGAGTGCGCCGGCCGCGCCGGAGTGCCCGAAGGTGTCCGCGCCCAGTGCCGGGTAGCCCACACCGAGCGCCTCGAAGCCGAGGCCGAAGGCGGTCAACTCGCCGATCACCAGGTCATGCCCGACCGAGTGGATCCTGGCGAACTCGCCAACGGTGTCCGGCTCGAGCAGCGGGCCACGGCCGTTGAACCCGCCCAGCATCGCCGCATACATGCCCGCGATGCCGCGCGCGTTGCCGGCAGCGCCGATCGAGGCCGGGCTCTTCGCCAGCGAGGCGGGCGAGTTGACGAACCGGACCAGGTCGAAGGAAGGGTCGGCGCTGGTGTTGAAGGCGATCGCGAGCCGGTTGTAGCGCCCGGGGCGCGGGCCGTCGGCCAGGGCGGCCTGCTGCTCGGCGGTCGGCAGCATCGGCAGCACCTCGCGGTAGCGGTGCTGCTCCGTTTGCGGCAGCCCGAGGAAGAGGTCGAGACCGTACGGTGCCCGGACCCGCTCCTCGTAGATCTCCTGGACACTGCTGCCGGTCACCCGGCGCACCACCTCGCCGGTGAGGGCGCCGATCGCGAGCGCGTGGTAACCGTGGCCCGCCCCGGGCTGCCAGAACGGCCGCTGCCCGGCCAGCCGTTCGGCGATGACCCGGTCATCGGCCAACTCCTCGTCACTGAAGCCGTCCTGCGCGCCGATCACCCCGGACCGGTGCGAGATCAGCTCGCGCAGGGTCACCGCGCCCTTGCCGCCGACCGCGAACTGAGGCCAGTAGTCCGCGACCCTGCGATCGAGGTCCAGCACCCCCTCCTGCACCAGCAGGGCCACCACCAGGTGCGCGGCGCCCTTGGTCACCGAGAAGACCCCGGTCAGCGAGTCGCCGGCAACCTCGCCCGCCCACAGGTCCACCACCAGCCGCCCGTGCTGATAGGCCGCCAGCTGCGCACCCGGATCAACGGGCTCGGCGGCCGCGAACGCCTCGAACTCCGCCCGCACCGCCTCGAATCCCTCGGCCACGGTCCCGTGCACGACGGCGGTCCCGGCCGCCGCGCTGCTCTCCTTCGACATGCCTGCCCCCACTTGATCAGTCGCTTCCACCGGTCCTGATGATCACCGGCACCTGCACAACCCCGGTCCAGGCCGCACAGATTCCCGCCCCGCGAAGAATTCCTGACGGCCGGCCGACCAGGGATCAGCGCGCTGCCACCTCCTGGCCGGCGGCCAGTTCGGCGTTGGCCCGGGCGGTGACCACGGTCAGCAGGCGGCCCGCGGTCGCCAGTTCGTCGGCCGAGAAGCCGTCGTACAGCCGAGCGGCGATCTCAGCGGCGGCTGCGCGGATCTCGCGGTTCAGCGCCTGGCCCGCGTCCGTGAGCCGCAGCCCGTCCCCACCTCCGGCCCCGCGCCCGTCCCCGGGCACGGTCTCCAGCAGCGCCGCACCGGTCAGTTCGGCGATCACCGCCAGCGCCGTGGCACTGTCGATCTTCAGGGCGCCGGTCATCCGGGCGACCAACTGCTCCCGGCCGATGGCCTCGCCGCTGCCGGCGGTGGCGTTGAGGGCCAGCGACTGGTGGAAGGTGGTGCCGGTACGGGCCAGCACGCGTTCCAGGACGGCCCGGCTGGCGTAGTGGGCCTGGCCGATGACCTGGCCGTTGACGGTCGGGGTGGTGGACATGGCTACTCCTTGGTCGGGAATTCGAGCGGCACCTCGAGAAGGACCGCGAGCTCACGGGAGAACGCCTCGGTGCGCTGCCCGCCCAGACCGCCCAGCGGCTCCAGGAGCTGCTCGTGGAGCTGCCGGACGATCGTGATCGCGCGACCGGTGACCTCGCGGCCATGCGCGGTGAGGGACAACCGCACCGCGCGGGTGTCGGCTGGGTCCCGGACGCGCTCGATGAGACCGGCGCCCTCCAGGGCGCGGGCCAGCTTCGAGACGTAGAGCGGTTCGAGGCCGGTGTGGTCGGCGAGTTGGCGCTGGCTGGGCCGCAACCCGGACCTCTCCAGACCGACCAGGGAACCCAACAGCGAGTACTGCGCGTGGGTCAGGCCCAGCGGCCCGACCGCCCGGTCGACGGCCACCCGCCACTTCATCGACAGACGCCAGACCAGGAAGCCGGGCGTCGAACCCTCGAATGCTGCGCTCATGGCAGATACAGTACATGGATACTATATCCTTGGCTACTAATCCCGCAGGACGCTCGCCCTCGGCGCAGACTGCTCCCTCGAACGGCCGATACCCGCCGCCCCGCCGGGCCGGTGCGCCCGGGGCGGCGAGCCCGGGCCGTCACGCCGCGTGAGCGCCCCGGGTGGCCCGCACCGGCGGCCTGCCCAAGGCTGAAGGGTGACCGACACCACGCCACGACGCAGGGGTGCCGATGTTCGACGAGAGTTTTGCGTATCCGCACCACCTGCTGGGCCGCACGGCCCACGCCCGGCACCGGGTCGCCGTGATCGGCGCCGGCGTCGCGGGCCTGGTCTGCGCGTACGAGCTGCACAGCCGCGGCTTCGAGGTCGCCCTGTACGAGCGCTCCAACCAGCCGGGCGGCCGCGTGCGGACCCACCGGTTCTGGGACGGCACGCACGCGGACCTCGGCGCGATGCGCATCCCCGGCAACCACCACTGCGTGCTGCACTACGTCCGGCGGTTCAAACTCGCCACCCGCCCGTTCGTCAACCACAACCCGGCCGCCCTCTACCACCTGCGCGGCCACCGGGCCCGGGTGCACGACGCACACACGCTCTTCCCCGCGTTCGCGCTGCGCCCCGCCGAACAGCAGTCGCCGGCCGGCCTGCTCGACCGCCTGCTCGGCGCGGTCTGGACCCAGCTCGGCGTCGCCCGGCAACTGCGCGTGCTGGGCGGCCGCTGGGACGACCCGGCGCTCGAGCCGCTGCTCTCGGTGTCGCTCTGGCAGTTCGTCAGCAAGCACCTCTCCCAGGAGGCCTGGGACCTGGTCGGGCACGCCAGCGGGCTGACCCACTACGAGCAGTCCTCCCTGCTGGAGGTGCTGGTCGACTACTTCGGCCTGTTCCACACCAGCCAGCTGGAACTGGTCGACGGGACGGACACCCTGATCCGTGCCTTCGTCCGCGAACTGCCGCCCGACACGCTCCGGTTGTCCACCCGGGTCGACGAGCTGGCGGTCACCGCGACCGGTGTGACGGTCCACGGCGCCCGACTGGACCGGCCGTTCACCGACCACGCCGACTTCGCGGTGTGCTGCGTCCCGGCTCCGCTGCTCGAACGGATCACGGTCCGGCCCGGACTGCCGCACCCGCAGCGCCACGCCATCCGCGGCATCAGCTACGCCAGCAGCGCCAAGACCCTGCTGCACCTGACCCGGCGCCGGTGGGAGTCGCAGGACGGGATCTTCGGCGGCGGCAGCTTCACCGACCTGCCGATCCAGCAGTGCTGGTACCCCTCGGACAACGCCCGCCCGGCGGCGCACCGGATCGACGGCCGCGCCGGCCCGCACTGGGTGGCCCGGGACCGGCAGCGCTCCGAGGAACCCGCGGCCTTGCTGGGCGCCTACCTCTGGGGCGCCAACGCCCGCCGCTTCACCGCCCTGGCGCCGGCCGACCGCGACCGGCTGGTCCTGGACTGCCTGGAGCAGCTCCACCCCGGCATCCGCGCCGACGTGGACGACATCGTGCACTGGAACTGGGACGAACAGGTCGGTACCGGCGGCGCGTTCGCCCACCTCGCACCCGGCGAGCACCTGCGCCACCTGGCCGTGCTGGGCGACCCGCATCCGCTCGGGGACCCGCGGATCTTCTTCGCCGGCGAGCACCTGTCCGGCGCGCACGCCTGGTGCCAGGGCGCCGCGCAGTCCGCCCTCGCGGCGGTCAGCCGGCTGCTCGACCGCGGGCGTCACGTCGCGATCGAGCGCACCACGAGGGTGGCATGACCAGCACTCCCGGACCGGGCCGCCCCGGCCCGCCCGCGCTGGACCGCGAGGAGCTGCGCGCCCCCTTCGCCCGCACCGGCACGCCCGTCGAACGCGTCGGACTGGAGATCGAGAACGGCCTGGTCGACCCGCGGACCGGCCGCGCCGCACGGTACGAGGGCGCCCGCGGCGTTCGGGCCGTCCTCGCGACGGCGCTCGCCGAGTGGGGCGGCGAACCGCAGACCGACACCGGCCGGCTGACCGGCGTCACCCTGCCCGACGGCAGCCAGCTCACCCTGGAGCACGGCGGCCAGCTGGAGTACTCCTCCACCCCGGTCGTCGGCCTGGGCCGGGCGGTGACCGAGGCCGAGGCCGCGCTGCGCCGGCTGGCGGCGCTGGCCGACCGCTTCGGCCTGGCGCTGCTGCCGGGCGCCCAACTGCCCTTCGAGCAGCTGGACACCGTCTCCTGGGTCCCGATGAGCCGCGGCGCCGTGATGCGGGACTACTTCGCCCGCACCGGCGAACCGGCCGGCCGGGCCACCACGATCATGTCGATGTCGCTCTCCACCCAGGTGCACCTGGACCACCTCTCGGCGGCGGACTTCACCCGCAAACTCCGGATGCTGGTCGCGGCTGCCCCGGTGGTCACCGCCCTGCTGGTCAACTCGCCGATCTCCGGCGGCCGTTCGAACGGGATGCTGTCGCACCGTTCGTACAACTGGCTGCGGATGGACCCTCGGCGGTGCGGCCTCCTGGAGCCCGCACTGCGCCCGGACGTGAGCGTCGACGATGTCATCGACTGGGCGCTGCGGATTCCGATGATCTACTACCGGACGGCGGACGGCCGCTACCGGCCCGCCCCGGACCGGCCCTTCGCCGACCTGCTGACCAGCGGCTTCGACGACGGCTCGACGGTGACCCCGGCCCACTGGGCCGGTCACCTCTCGCAGCTCTGGACGGACGTCCGGGTCCGCCGCACCTTCGAGTTGCGCAGTGCCGACGGACCGCCCCACCACAGCATCCCGGCCCTGCCCGCCCTGTGGGTCGGGCTCGGCTACCATCCCCCGTCCTGCCAGGCCGCCTGGCAACTGCTGCGCCACCACACCGCCCGCGAGTACCAGGCCCTGCTGGACTCCCTCCCGTTCGAGGGCCTGCGCGCCCGGCTCGGCGACTCACCGGTCGCCGAACTCGCCACCGAGCTGCTCCGGCTGGCCCGCGCGGGCCTCACCGCCCAGGTCCGGGCCGGACGCGAACCCCCCGAGGTGCTCGGCCACCTCGACCCGCTGGACGAGATCCTCGCCACCGGCCGTACCTTCGCCGAGCAGTGCCTGGCCCGCTGGGAGACCGACCTGCGGGGCGACCCCCGACGATACGTCGCCGCCTACCGGGTCCAGGCCGAGTAGCCGTCGGAGCGTCCAGGTCAGTGGGGCTGGAGCGCGCCGGTCGCGGTGAGAGAGACGGAGGCCTGCCACCAGCCGAACGTCCCGCAGGGGCCGTGTTCCTGGTGGTGGACCATGCGCACCCGGCGGCTCACCTGGAGCACCTGCCGCCCGCCCTGGTCCGCGCTGACCGTCACCGTCACCGTGCGGTCGGGGTGTCCCCCGACGGGGAGCGGGAACGTACCGGGTCGGATCGTGGCGCCGGACAGCGTCTCGCAGGAGGCGTCGACGCAGGCGCGCGGAGTCGCCTGCGGGTGCCCGGGCAGCCAGGCCGAGACGTCCAGGAGGACCGAGGGTGCGGGTATCTCCGCTCCCGCGCAGGTGACCGTTCCGTTGAGCCCGGCGCAGCCGACGACCGCGCCCAGCACGGCGACCGCCGCGACGGCCGGCCCCGCCCCCCGATACCGCCTCATGTCCGCTCATTGAACCGGCGCCGGCGCCGCGACGTCAACGGCGCCGGGGAAACGGCCGCAGGACGGCCGACGGCGCGGGCGCCGGGTCGGACGTCCTGCCCCGAACGCCGCGCGTCAGGCGCCCGGGCCCGACTCGCCCTCGGTGCACACGATCTGGATCGTCAGATCGGCCGGCACCGACGGTGCCTTCTCACCCGACGCCAGCTCGCGCTTGCCGACCGCCACGATCCAGCCCGTGGCGTCGACGGTGGGCCGGCTCGCCAGCACGTCGGCCGGCGTCGTGTCCAGGGTGTGCCCTGCCCCGGCCGAGACGGTGAACCCACCGCTCAGGACGTTCTCGTCGGGCGGGCAGCTCAGCGTCCGCTCGGTGCCGTCGGCACCGTTCACAAGGACGTCCGAGCTGATCGCGTGCGGCTGCATGCTCCTCCTCGGGCCTGCCGCCGCGCTGCTTCCGGCGGTGACCACGAGCAGGGCGGCCGCTGCGGCCGCCGCCAGGCTGATGCGGGTGGTGCTGATCATCGAGGCGTTCCTTCCCCTGAGCGACTTTCGGGCCATTCCAGCATGGCCCTCCTCAACTCCACCGACCGACACGCAGCGTGATGGACGGTCAGCTGACCCACGGAGCAATCCGGACGCCGCAAAGCGTGTCCGCATGCGAACCGACTGGCCGGAGTGCTTCTCTGATCACCGTTAGCTACCATCCGTGCGGCGCCCGGGCCGCCATCGGCCCCTGCGCCCGATGCGAGGAGTTCCATGTCACGCAGGAGACTGTCAGCGACATTGGCGGCCGGCGCCGCCATCGCTCTCGCTCTGACCAGCTCAGCAGTACTGACCACACCCCTGTCGGACGTTCCCGCCTACGCCGCTGATCTGCCCGGCGGTTCGGGCGCGCTGCGGATCACTCCCGAGCAGCTGAACGCGGAGGTCCGGGCCGAGGAGGTGACGGCCTTCGGCCGGCCCGCCGCCGAGTCGATGGCCCGGGACCGGATCGGCCTGCGGGCCGTCGGCGAGTACCCGGACCCCGTGCGGACCCTGCGGTTCAAGTCCCTGACCGACTCGCAGGCCGCGCTCAACGCCAAGTTCCCCGACCTCGCGAAGTACGGCCGGTTCACCGACTACTTCAAGTCCCCGGACTTCGGCGCCCATATCGCCCTGCTGCCCACCGGCAAGGTGCTGCTCTTCTCCTTCGAGCGCATCGAGACCAACCCGCAGGTGGAACCGGCACCGACCCAGACCATCGGCAAGGAGAACGCCGGCCGCGCCTACCTGTGGGACCCGAGCCTGGGCACCGGACCGGACGCCTTCAAGGCCGTCCCGCCGCCCACCGTCAACCTGGACGACGGCAAGAACGAACCGCGTCCCGCACCGCTCTTCTGCGCGGGACACGCCTACCTGCCCAACGGCATGGTCGGGGTCTTCGGCGGCAACTTCGGCGGCAACAACGGCTCCGGGGCCAGGTTCTCGATGGTCTTCGACCCGTACCACGAGAAGTGGCTGGAGCAGCAGGACATGGCGGTCGGCCGGTGGTACCCCACCGTGGTCACCACCTCGGACGGCCGGCAGCTGATCATGTCGGGCCAGACCGAACTGGGCTGGGGCACCCCCACCCCGCTGGTCGAGCGCTTCCCGGTGAACACGTCCGACGTCCCGTACGGCGACAACTTCACCGCGAACAACCCGGTGTACCAGTGGCAGAAGGCGGACGCACCGTACCGGATGGACTACCCGCACCTGTTCGCGCTGAACGACGGCAAGGTCTACGGCTTCGGCCGCGACGCCGACCAGCAGTTCCTGTTCGACCCGGCCAAGGAGACCCGCACCGCGCTGCCCAACCGCCCGGACGGCGGCCTGCGGATGTACGGCTCGGCGGTCGCCCTGCCGAACGGCACCGCCGGACCGAACTCCGTGCTGGTGCTGGGCGGCAACCACGACGACAAGAACACCTACCGGTTCTCGGGCGGCCGCTGGAGCACGGACACACCGCGCGCCTTCGGCCGTGCCCAGGACGACACGCTCATCCTGCCGAACGGCCAACTGTTCACCGTCAACGGCTCCTACGGGATCCGCGACTACGGCTTCGGGGACTACAACCCCAACGCCGACCTGAAGTACCGTCAGACCGAGCTGCGCGCTCCGAACGGAACCTGGACGCTCGGCCCGGCCCAGCGGCTGCCGCGCGGCTACCACTCCAACGCGGTCCTGCTGCCGGACGGCCGGATCATGGTGACCGGTGACGAGCTCCAGCAGCTCGCCAGCAACCCGGACATCAAGAACCCGGACGCCAACGGCACCATCGAGATCTACGAGCCGCCGTACCTGTTCCAGGGTCCCCGCCCGGACCTGAACAGCGTCCCGAACAGCGCGGTCGGCTACAACCAGTACTTCCCGGTGGGCACCAGCTCCACCGGGATCAGCAAGGCCGTGCTGGTCGCGCCGATCACCTCGACCCACTCGGTGGACACCAGCCAGCGCTACATCGAGCTGCCGATCGCCAACACCGGCCGCAACCAGCTCCTGCTGAAGTCGCCGACGACGGCCGAGGCGGCCACGCCCGGCTACTACATGCTCTTCCTGCTCAACGACAAGGGCGTGCCCAGCATGGCCAAGTGGGTCCAGCTGGACCCGAACGCCTGACCTGCCACGCCCCCGGCCCCGGGTGGCCGCCGACCGGCGGCCCCCGGGGCTGTCCGGCTTCAGGCCTTCACGAACTCCAGGATGTCGTTGTTGAGTTCGGTGGCGTGGCTGACGTACAGGCCGTGGCCGCCGGTGGGGTACTCCCGGTAGGTGCAGCCGGGCAGCATCTCGGCGGTGCGGCGCCCGGTGACGTCGACCGGGGCGGAGAAGTCGGCGGCCCCGTGCACCACCAGGGCCGGCACGGTGATCCGGCGCAGCGCCTCGCGGTTGTCGGCGTAGAAGCACGCCTGCTGCATCTTCAGGCTGGCCCACGGCGCGGTGGACATGCACTGGCGGTAGGTGGTGTCGGCCTGTTCGACGGAGACGTCGTTGCCCAGGTGGGTGGCGAAGTACGCCTGGGTCTGCCGGGCCATCCACTTCCCCCGGTCGGTGCGGATCTGCTGGAAGAGGTTCTCGGCGATCTCCTCGGGGACGCCGCCGGGGTTGTCGTCGGTGAGCTTCATGAACGGCAGGATCGCGGCGAGGAACACCACGCGTGCCACCCGCGCGTTGCCGTGGCGGGCGACGTAGCGCGCGGCTTCGGCGCCACCGGTGGAGTGGCCGACCAGGGTGGCGTCGCGCAGGTCCAGGTGGTCGAGCAGCGCGGCCAGGTCCTCGGTGGTGGTGTCGATGTCGTAGCCGGTCGCCGGGCGGTCCGAACGGCCGTGGCCGCGGCGGTCGATCGCGATGCAGCGGTAGCCGCGATCGACGAAGAACGGGATCTGGTACTCCCACATGTCCGTGTTGAGCATCGCGCCGGCGATGAAGACGATCGGCTCGCCCGTCCCGTACTCCTCATAGGCGAGCCGGGTGCCGTCGTGGGTCTCGAAGAACATGGTGTCCCCTCCGTCTGCGGTTGAGCGCCTGCGTCTCGGCTCACTCGGATCTCGGATCGCTTGCGCAGCAACGACGTTAGGCGAGCGGACGGGCGGCGGCATCTGTCACGCATAGGTAGGGCAGCTGGGCGGCGCGGTCCGGGTGCCCGGCCGGTCAGCCGTTTCCGCAGGTCGGGCACGGCGCGCAGCGGTCGATCCGGACATCGTCGAGGACCGGTCCGGCCGGGCTGTTCGGTGTTGTGCTGGTGAAGGCGATGGTGGTGGTGGAGTTGGTGGCCTGGAAGGTGAACTGCCGGTTGACGTAACCCATGTTCGTGGACGTCTTGCCGGTGGTGTTGAAGGAGAAGTCCTGGAAGTCCTGCCCGTCGATGAGGGCGCTGCCGGTCTTGAGGGCCGGGGCGGCTCCGGGGTTGCCGGCCAGGGCGTAGGTGACGGTGTAGTCGGCGCCGGGGACGGTGGTGAAGGTCTGGGCCACCGCGCCGGGGCCGGCGCCGTTGAGGTCGACGGACTGGTCGCCTTCCGCCGCCTGCCAGAAGCCCGCGCCGATCAGGTCGACGGTTCCCGCCGTGACCTGCCACGGTCCGATGGTCTGCCCTGACGACAGTTCGTCGAAGCTGCCGGCGGTCGCCCTCTGGTACTCGAAGCTGCCGTCGTCGAAGCGGCTGACGGTCTGCGCCGAGGCCGTGGCCCCGAGGGCGGCGAGCAGGACAGCGGTGGCGGCGATGGCAGAGACACGCTTGGCGAACATGGATTTCCCTCCCGAATGACTTGGGCCACACCGAAGTTGTGTGTCCACGAATAAGATAGGCAGATCAGCGGGGGAGAAAAAGACTCCAACCGAAAGACGGATAATCACATCTCAAGCCACCCAGGCCAGACGTGGTGCGACGTGGTGGCCACGATGGAAGACTGACCCGATGGACAGACCGATGGCCGCGGACCGCAGGATGTCGTTCAACGCCGCCGCGAGCACCTACCAGCGAGGCCGGCCACCGTACCCGGCGGCGGTGTTCGACCTGCTGGCCGACCGCTGCGGGCTGCGGCCGGGTGCGCGGGTCCTCGACATCGGGGCCGGCACCGGCCTGGCGACCGGGCCGCTGCTGGCCGCCGGCGCCCAGGTGGTCGCGGTCGAACCGGGCGAGCAACTGGCCGCGATCCTCACCGCCACCCACGCGTGCGACCGCCTCGAGGTCACCATCGCCGACTTCGAGACCGCCGACCTCACGGGCGGATTCGACCTGGCGGTGGCGGCGACGGCGCTGCACTGGCTCGACCCGGTCACCTCGACGGGGAAGATCGGCGAACTGGTCCGGCCGGGCGGGTGGCTGGCCGCGTGGTGGACCGAATTCGGCGACACCCGCCGGCCGACCCCGTTCCGCGACCGGCTCGATGACGTGTACCGCGACCTGCTGCCCGCCGAACCCGGCTACCGGGACAGCCGATCACACGTCCTGGACACCGACCGGTGGCGGCGGCAGTTGACCGCCGGCGGCCGGTTCGGCGACGTCGCCGTCGAGGTCATCAGCTGGCACCAGACCCTGACCGCGCAGAGCGCCCGCGACCTGTGGTCGACGTTCCCGAACATCGCCGAACTCGCCCCACCCGCCCGCGAGCAGTTCCTGACCCGGCTCGCCTCGATCATCGACGAGCTGGGCGGCCAGGTCGACGACCCGCGCCTGACGGTCCTCTACACCGCCGCCCGCACCACCGCGTGACGGCCTGGCAACCGGTCGCCCGGACGAGGCGGCTCACACCTGTGCCATGCCGCCGTCCGCGAAGAGTTCGACGCCGGTGATGAAGCTGGAGGCGTCGCTGGAGAGGAAGACCGCGGCCTTGCCCATCTCGCGCGGGTCGGCGATCCGTCCGCTCGGGTTGCCCTCACCCATGGTCCGGACGGCGGCGTCGACGTGGTCGGCTCCCTGGGCCATCGCCAGCGCGCTGCGCAGCGAGTCGGTGTCGACCGCGCCGGGGCTGAGGATGTTCATTCGGATGCCCGATCCCTTGGTGTCCTGGATCCAGGCCC
Organism: Kitasatospora sp. NBC_01266; assembly: GCF_036242395.1. Classification (NCBI taxonomy): domain Bacteria; kingdom Bacillati; phylum Actinomycetota; class Actinomycetes; order Kitasatosporales; family Streptomycetaceae; genus Kitasatospora; species Kitasatospora sp. NBC_01266. The sequence goes on from NZ_CP108458.1 coordinate 366,305, forward strand.
GGATGAAGTTGCGCACCGCGGCCTTCGAGCCGCCGTACAGGCTCATCCCGCGCGGCGGCTGGATGGATGCCGTGGAGCCGATGATGACGACGGTGCCGCCCGGCGGCAGCAGCGCGAGCGCGGGCTGAACGGTGAACAGGACGCCCTTGGCGTTGACGTTGAAGGTCCGGTCGAACTGCTCCTCGGTGATCGCGCCGAGCGGGGCGTGCGCGCCGATCCCCGCGTTGGCCACGACCGCGTCGAGTCGCCCGTGGCGTTCCTTCACCTGTCGGTAGGCGGCCTCCATGTCCGCGAGCCTGGTGACGTCGGCCACGATCCCCGAGCAGTTGGGCCCGATCGCCGCGACCGCCTCATCGAGCGCCTCCCGGTGCAGGTCGGTGATGACCACGCGGGCGCCGTTGGCGACGAACTCCTGGGCGATGCCCAGGCCGACCCCGGACGCGCCGCCCGTGATGACGGCGATCTTTCCTTCGAGCGAGAGACTCATCTTCTTCTCCTGTGGGTGAGCGCATTGCCAGGTGCCGCGTTCGCGGCGGGAATGTGGGACGGAGGCACGCACGCGCTCGTGTGCGGCGGATGCGTGCGGGTGCCCTAGAGTGGAAGTGGAGGCGCCTCCAGTTCCGTGAACTGTAAGTGGAGGCGTCGCCGGTTAGCAAGCCGGGACGACAGGAGACCGCGGATGGCCACCGAGACAGGGCGCCCGCTACGGGCCGACGCGCAGCGCAACCGGGACAAGATCCTCTCGGCCGCGGTGCGCGTCTTCGCCGAAGAGGGACTGGAAGCGCACCTGGAGCGCATCGCCAAGGAGGCCGGCGTCGGCTCCGGCACGCTCTACCGCAACTTCCCCACCCGGGAGGTCCTCATCGAGGCCGCCTACCGCAACGAGCTGATCCGGCTCTGCGACGCCGCCCCCGACCTGCTGGCCGCGCTGGCCCCGCGGGCGGCCCTGCGCGCCTGGACGGGCCGCTTCCTCGACTACGCGACCGCCAAGCTCGGCATGGCCGACGCCCTGCGCGCCCTCGTCGAATCCGGCGTCAACCCCTATGCCCAGAGCCACGAGATGATGATGGCCGCCCTGACCTCGCTGCTGGCCGCCGGCGTCGAAGCCGGCACCATCCGCTCCGACATCGGCGCCACCGACATGTTCGCCGCCCTCACCGGCATCGCCCTCACCTCGGGAAAGCCGGAACAGCGAGAGCAGGCCGAACGCCTCCTCGACCTCACCCTGGACGGCCTGCGCACCGACCGGCGCTGACCGGCGGCGCAGCAGCGAGGGGTGCTCCGGGTCGACCGCACCCGGGGCACCCCCGTCCGTCAGGACCGCCGCCGACTCAGCCGCCGGCCCCGGTGTCCCCGTGGTCGCAGGCGGTGCCGTCGTGGTTGGTGTCCAGTCCCAGCCGGTCGCGGCCGTGCACGGCCAGCGGCGGGTAGCCGTGCGCGAGCAGCCAGCGGCAGCCGGCGCCCGGGGCGGTGCCCGCCGCGGGCGGGAAGGTCCACGGGACGCAGACGTTGATGTCGCCGTAGGCGTGGTCGCAGCCGTCAGCGGTGGCCGGGACGGGTGTACTGGCGGTCTGCGGCGCCGCCTGCTTCACCGGGGCGTTCAGGCCCTGGGCGAAGTCCATCACGTGCGGGGCGGGCCGCTGCCGCTGCACCGCGACCGGCGGCACCGGCCGGGACTGGGCACTGGTGGTGGGCAGCGTCAGGGCCAGGGCCAGGCCGGCGGCGACGGTGCCCAGTGCCACCGCGACGGTCAGCCGGCCGGCGCCCCGGCGGCGCGGGGTCCTCGTACTCACACGGTTCTCCTTGGGGAAAGGGGATGTGACGATCCGTCACATCAGGTGGATCCACTGCGCCACCGAGGGCACGCCGTTCGCGTTGACCGTGAAGAGCATGTAGTAGCCGGGCGGCGCGAGGTTCGGGTTGCTGGTCACGTTGAGGTTGACGCTGCCGTCCCCGTTGACGCTCAGCGGCAGGTCGACGAAGCGCTGGTTGGGGTCGGAGGAGTGCGTGACGGCGGCCGGGCGGATCAGCTCGGCGCGCACGATCGGCGCGTCCACCGTGATGTGCTGGCTGGAGCCGTAGGACCACATGGTGTTGGCGACGCTGGTGATCTGCGGGCGTGCGCCCTGGTAGAGGTAGGGCGGGGTGTAGAGCGAGACGTGCATGTCGAAGCTGCCGTTGCCCGGGTTGTCGCCCACCGTCATCACCCGGCCGTCGGGCAGCAGGAAGGAAGCGGAGTGGTAGGTGCGCGGGATCGGGTCGGTGGCCATCCCGGGCGTGAAGGTGTTGGTGGCCGGGTCGAACATCGAGGCCTCGAAGACCGGGTCGGCCCGGTTGTGCAGGCCGCCGTTGGTCTCGAAGACCCGGCCGTTGGGGAGCAGCACGGTGGAGACGTACATCTTGCCCTGGGTGGCGGACTCGGTGCTGCCGTCGGCCAGCTTTCCCTGCGGCAGCAGCGGACCCGGCGTGTAGGCGGGGCTGGCGGCCTTGAGGTCGATCAGGTCGGTCTGCCGGCCGGCGTCCACGTTGGTGACGATGTTGCCGCCGCCCACGGTGAGCACCCGCTGGTCCTGGGCGGGCGGCAGCATGACGCTCATCGACTGGTCGCGGGTGTCCTTGCTCTGCAGCCCGGGGACGTCGGTGATGGTGTTGGCGTCGTAGTCGTAGATCGAGGCGCCCGTGCCGGGGGTGCCGTTGCCGAAGACGTGGCTGCCGGTGTAGAAGAGCCGCCCGTCCTGCATCAGCACCATCGAGGGGTACAGGCCCCAGAAGTTCCAGCTCTGGTGCACCTTCCAGGTCGGCTGCCAGCTCTGCGCGGCGGCGGAGTACAGCTCGGTGGTGACGCTGCCGCTGGAGTCCCCGCGCAGGCCGCCGAAGCTGATGATGTCGCCGTCGCCCATCTCGGTGGCCGAGGGGTACCAGTGCCCGTCGTTCATGTCGTTGGTGCGGGTGTAGGTCTGGGTCGCCGGGTCGAAGACGTACCCGGTGTCGAGCCCCTCGTAGCCGTGGCTGGCGTCGGCGGCGGGGTAGGACTTGGTGCCGCCCACGATCAGCACCCGGCCGTCCGGGAGTTGCACATGGCCGGAGCAGAACATGTCGGCGGGCGTCGGGATCTGGCTGAAGGTGCCGTTGGACGGGTCGTAGACGGCCGAGCTGAAGGTGCCGGCGGCGAAGGCCATCGGGTCGTTGCCGGAGCCGGCCATCAGCAGCACCTTGCCGTTGTGCAGCACGATGGCGTGCATGCTGCGCACCGGGTTCAGGAACGGCAGCACCTGCCAGGAGCCGGCGGTGCAGGCGTTGCCGGCCGTGCAGGCGGTGCCGGTGGCCGGGACGGTGGCGTCCGCCATGGTGTAGTCGTCGGTGGTCAGCGTGCCGTTGCCGTAGACCGTGACGCCCCAGCTGATCTGGTCGGTGTGCGGCGGGATGACCGGGGTGCGCACGCTGGTGTGGGTGTAGGTCGCGGTGACCGGCAGGGTCTCCAGGTCGGTCCAGTACTGCCAGCCGCCGGCGATGTCGTGCCGGAAGGCGGTGACCACGGTGTTGGGCGTCGTGGTGGTGTACCAGAGGCCCAGGTCGTACTGGTGGTCCGGGGTCACCGAGGGCGCGCAGGACGGGTTCTCCACCATCATCGCCTTGCGGTCGCCGGTGGTGACGCCGGCGACGGTGATCCGCATGGCGTTGGCGCCGCTGTGCGAGTCGGAGGTGACGGAGTAGTTCACGGTGCCGTTGCCCCAGCCGGACTGCTCCCAGCAGACCGGGAACCCGTTGGCGTCCAGCGCCTCGAGTCCGGGGTTGACCAGCAGGTTGGCGCCGGCCCAGGCCGGTTGCGCGCCGACCATCAGCGCCAGCAGCGCGAGCACCGCGGCGTAGATCGGCACGGCTCGGGGTCGGGGGGTGCGTGTCACAGGCGGGCTCCTCCAGGGGTCGGGGGTGGGTGACTTCCCTACGGTTGGGCGTCCTTGGCGATCCGGCGGACCTCGATCCGGTCCGCCGCCGAGTCGCCGAAGGAGGCCAGGACGGTGGAGTGGGCGAGCGCCGCGCGGACGGTGGGCAGGTCGTTCGGGTCCTGGCGCAGCGCGGGGGTCGAGACGATGTAGTCGAGGCTGCGCCAGCCCTGCGGCAGCGTGCGGGCGACGGCCGGGTCGAGGTCGACCTTGTAGAACCAGATCACCCCGGTGCCCGGTGCGAAGCCGTCGCGCACCAGGTCCAGCCAGAGCGCGTCGTCCACGGTGATCCGGGTGTGCGCCGGATCGGGGACGTTGGCGCGGATCCACCGGGCGGCGGCGTCGTACGGTGCGTTGGCGCGGGCGGTGAGCGCGGTGCGGTCCCCCGCGTACCAGCGCGGCACCGTCCAGCCGGCCGCGAGCACGGCGGCCAGCGCGACGACGGCCCAGCGCACCGGGCGCAGCCCGACCCTCGGCAGGCCGTGCAGCGCCAGGCGCACGCCGTGCTGGGCGGCCCCAGCCAGGGCGAGCGCCAGGAAGGGCAGCGCCTGGATCACGTACATCGCCGGCAGGTAGCCGGCGCCTGGCCGCAGCAGCACGGCGGCCAGCAGCAGCACGGCCAGCGCGGGGGCGCGCAGGCGGCGCGAGCAGAGCAGCGGCGGGGTGACGGCCAGGCCGCCGACGATCAGCACCCGGTCGTAGTAGAGCCAGGAGTCCAGCACCTGGCGGGAGCCCGAGCCGGGCGTCAGCACCGAGCCGGAGCCCGCCCGTTGGAGTTGGAAGAGCAGCCCGCCGAGCAGCGAGACATGGCCCGGGCCCGGGATCAGCTCGCCCTTGATGGCGGCGTACAGCGGATAGCCGAGGCCCACCAGGGCCAGCGCGGTGCCGAACCCGACCAGCGAGAACTTCCGGGTGGTCCGGTCGCAGTGCTGCCACAGCAGCAGCACCACCGCGGGCAGCAGCACCGCGACGGTCTCCTTGGAGAGCACCGCGACCCCGGCGCACAGGCCCGCCGCGACGTGGTGCCACAGGTGCTTGCGCGGGGAGGCGGCCAGCACGAAGGCCGCGAGTATCCAGAGCACCGCGAAGTTGTCCAGGAACAGTTCGCGCTGCAGGCCGACCGCGAGCGGGCTCAGTCCGAACAGCAGCACGGCGAGCGCGGCGGACCAGCGGGGCAGGCCGAGCCGGCGGGCCAGCAGGTGCAGCAGCAGGGCGCTGGCCGCGGTGACCGGGAGCATCGCGACGCGCAGTTCGGCGGTGAAGACGTGCGCCGGGGAGGCGAGGAGGCCGGGCAGCCAGGAGAGCACGGCCAACTGCATCCAGCCGAGCGGCGGGTGGTCGTACCAGTAGGTGTAGGGCGCCAGTCCGTGGTGGTGCTGGACGGCCCAGGCCTGGGCGAGGTAGGTCCCCTCGTCGTCGCTGACGGTGGGGAACCCGGTGATGTTCCAGGCCTGCACCGCGAGGACGGCGGCCGTGACGGCGAGGGCGAGCCACCCGTCCGGGCCGAGCCGGCGCAGGGAGCGCAGCGGGCGCTTCAGGAGGGGCGGCCGGATCTCCGGTGGGGTGATCGGCGCGCGGGAGGCCGTGCCCAGAAGCGCGGTCAAGGGTTCTTCCTTCTCAAGGGATGGCCGGCGGGCGAAAGGGAGTTCGAAAAGCCGGGCACGGCATCTGCGGCATCGTTCGGCCCCGGACGAATCGGCGCGCGGACGATCCGCCGTACCCGCACCGTGGAATTCCCCGGGGGCCGGCCGCGGCGGATTTCTCCGCGGGCGTCAGCCCAGATGCGCGCCGACGTGTCTGGTCAGCTCCCAGCCGTGGTCCCCGCGGTGCTCGCGCCAGACCGCGCGCAGCGCCGCGCCCGCCAGTACCACCTGGTAGAGCGGTCCGCCGGCGATCAGCTTGACGTAGTGCCAGGGGCGCACCCGCAGTCCGTACTGCAGGCCGAAGTCGTGCAGGGCGACGGCCTCGAAGGCGAAGGTGGCCAGCGCGGGGACGGCCGGGACGAAGGAGAAGAGCGCCACCGAGACCGGCAGCTTGACGGTGAGCGCGAGCAGCAGGTCGATCGGGATCACCACACCCGAGAACGCTTGCAGGAAGGGCGTGGTGAGGGTCCAGCGGGCCAGCAGCCGCTGGCGCAGCGAGGGCAGCCGCTGCCACTCCTTCTTGCGGTAGACCTGCAGGAAGCCCTGGTTCCAGCGGGTGCGCTGCTTGAGCAGGCCGAGGAGGGTGTCGGGGGTCTCCTCCCGGGTCACCATCGAGGAGTCGTAGGCGACCACCACCTTGGCGCCCCGGCTGGACAGCCGGACGCCCAGGTCGCAGTCCTCGGCCAGGCAGTTCTGGTCCCAGCCGCCCGCCGCGCGCAGCACCTCGGTGCGGACGAAGACGGTGTTGCCGCCGAGCGGGATGAAGCCCTGGCTGGCGTGCAGGTGCAGCCGGCTGCGGAACCAGAAGAAGTACTCCAGGCAGTTGCGCAGGCTGTACCAGCTGGAGTGGAAGTTGATCAGCTGGACGCCGCCCTGCACCACGGCGGCGCCGCTGGCCCGGAAGGCGTGGTCGACGTGGCCGAGCAGTTCGGGATGGACCTGGTCCTCGGCGTCGAAGACGCCCACCACCTCGCCCCGGCAGTGCGGCAGCGCGGTGTTCAGGGCCTTCGGCTTGTTCTTGACCTCGTGGGTGTCGGTGATCACCCGCACCCGCCCGGGCGCGTACTCGGCCATCCGGGCCGCCACCGCGGCGGTCAGCGGGTCGTCATGGCCGACGATGACGAGGATCTCGTAGTCGGTGTGGCTGGATTCCAGCAGCCGTTTGACCGTGTGCTCCAGCACCTGCTGCTCGTGCCGGGCGGGCACCAGCAGCGAGAACCCCAGGCCGCAGAGACCGTCCGCGGCCCCGAAACTCGTACCGGCCAGGGTCTCCGGCGTTCGCCAGGCGTGCAGCATCCACCAGAGGGTGAGCGCCGCCATCCAGAACAGGGTCCCGGAAACCACGATCATGAATAAGGAACTCAGCACCTTCCCCCCAGCCGCCAGCCACCGATGCCCACCCCGGACCGGTTCTGCTCTCCACCGAGATTAGATACCTTTGACCAAGGCTTGGTGGCGGTTTCCACGAATATTGTCCGGTTACTTGCGCACGGCCCGTTGGTGCGGAGGATCGCCTCCGCACCAACGGAGTTGACGCTCTGTCACCGGGCGGCCGAGGCCGGCTCACGCACCATGAACACGTCCACCGAGTCCTCGGTCTCGAGCGTGAACCCGTGCCGCTCGTACAACCGCCGGGCCGCACTGCCCTGCAGCACGTTCAGCCGGACCCAGGTGCCGTCCCGGTCGCACCGCTCCAGCAGCAGGCGCAGCACGGCCCCGCCGATGCCGCTGCCCTGAAGGTGCGGGGCCAGGTAGAAGTGCTCCAGCCAGTGGGCGTCCCCGGCCGGCCGCAGCGACACGCAGCCGGCGAACCGGCCGGCCACCTCGATCACCCAGGTGTGCGCCGGCACGAACCCGTCCCGCAGTCGCCGGCGCACCCGCTGCTCGTCATACCGTCCGAGCCGCTCCAGATCCGGCCGCAGCACCACGGCCCGCAACTCGGCCACCGCCTCGACGTCCGCCGCCGAAGCCTGCCGTATCTCCCAGTCCACCATGATCGCCAGGCTACTGTGCCGGGTTCCTCCCGCTCTCACGTCATCCGCAGGCGGGGCAGGGCGTGGGGGTGCTCCTCGCGCAGGTAGGTGATCAGCTTCTCCCTGACCAGGCAGCGCAGCGCGAAGGCGTCGCCGGCATCGCGGGCGGTCATCAGCGCGCGGACCACGATCGTGGACGGCGTGGTGTCCACGACCTGGAGGGCGCTGCCCTCACCGTCCCAGAGGTCGGTGTCGGCCAGCAGCTTGTCGAACTCGGCGCGCAGCGCGTCCACCGGCGTGCTGTGGTCGAGGTGCAGCAGGGCCGTGCCGGTGATCCGGCTGTCGTTGCGGCTCCAGTTCTCGAACGGCCGGCCCGCGAAGTACGAGACCGGCATGACGATCCGCCGCTGGTCCCAGGTCGCCACGACCACATAGGTGAGGGTGATCTCCTCGACGGTGCCCCATTCGCCGGCGACCACGACGGTGTCGCCGATCCGCACCATGTCGCCGAAGGCCATCTGGATCCCGGCGAACACGTTGCCCAGCGTGCTCTGCGCGGCCACCCCCGCGATCACACCGATCAGGCCGGCCGAGGCCAGCAGGCTCGTGCCCAGGGTTCGCACGGCGGGAAACGTCATCAGCATGGCGCCCAGCGTGATCACGGCGATCGCCGCCTGGCTGACCCGGCGCAGCATGCCCGCCTGGGTGCGCGCCCGCCGCAGCTGGCTCGCGTCCCGGCGGCGCACCGAGAACCGCACGCTGGTGTCGATCAGGAACGCGACCAGCCGGGCCGCCAGCCAGGCGCACGCCGCCAGGCAGAGCAGGACGAGCGCGTGGCGGATCATCCCCTCCGGCACCGGGGGGAACGCCGCCCAGCCCTCGCCCGCGAGCATCAGGCTGGAACCGACGGTGAGGATGAACGGCCTGCGGCAGCGGTGCAGCAGGGACAGCGGCGCGCTCTCGGGGCGTCTTGCGGCCAGGCGGCGGGCGAGCACCTCCGCGGTCCGGTTGATGACGAACGCCACCAGCATCGCGCAGACCGCTACCGCGGCGATCCGCAGCAGGCTCCAGGCAGTCACGGCGAGATCTCCTAACCTCCGGGCGCGTTCGCGGGTCGGCCGCCGCCGGCCGACTCGCGAACGTGCCTGGGCTCGTCTGCCCGTCGAGGCGGGGAGCATGCCTGCCGATGAGCCCAGCCGCGCGTGGGCGGCTCGCGGTCAGCGGGCGGCTCGCGCTCCCGTGGTGCTGAACGCGAAGACTCCCTCGGGGAACGCGCCGTTCGCCGCGGAGACGGCGCTCAGCCGCGCGGCGATCTCACCGAGGCGGGCGAGTGCCGCTTCGCCGAGGTGGCGGTAGGGGGCCTCGGCCAGCCGGTCGGTGCGGTCCTCGATCTCCTGGCGCACCTGCCGGCCCGCGTCGGTCAGGGCGCCGTCGGCGTCCAGCAGGCCGCGTCCGCGCAGCCGGTCCTCGGCGGCGCTCCACTCCTCGTCGCTCCAGCCGCGGGTGGACCTGGCCATCGCCGGGAGGAATCCCCTGCCGGTGGCGGTGTGCGTCACCAGTGCTTCGAGGCCGTCGAGTTCGGCGTCGAGCAGGGCGGCGAGGTGACCGTCGCCGCGGTGCTCGCGCAGCAGGGTGATGGCGTGCCAGAGCGCGAGATGCGGCTCGGTCGGCACCGGCAGCTCGGCGTGCGCCGCGTAGAGCGGGCGGCCCGCCGCGGTGCACGCCTCGGCGGCCCGCAGCGCCAGCTCGGCCGCCTCGCGGACCTCGGCGCCGGCCATGGTCTCCGCTCCGAGTGTGCGCTGCTGGGCGGCCTCGACCGCGCGCAGCCGCGCGGCGAGCACCGCGTCCGGGGTCGCGAGGTCCCACGCGCGCGGCAGGTAGCGGGCGATCAGGGCGGGGCTGAAGTTGTAGAAGGTGGCGGCCACCGTGCCCGCGCCCACCCGCCCCATGGCCGCCGAGCGGCCCGCGAAGTAGCTCATGGACCCTCGGGAGAGGCCGAGGGAGTGGAACTCCGCCTCGGCCTCCGGCGCGAAGTAGATCATCGAGTGCAGCGGGTTGAGCGCGTTGTAGCAGTGCCTACCGGTGAGTAGCGTCATGGCGGCACCGTACGCGATCGAAGCGGGTGCGACCAGCTTCCCCGGGGCCGGCGCCCGCTCGGTGCCGATGGTCTCCAGGAGGGGTAACGGGACCTGGCCGTCGAAGAGTTCCCGGAGCCGCTGTCGCACCCGCCCGCCATTGCGTAAGCTGTGGCTCCGGAGATTGCCTCTTACTGTGGGGGGACTTGGTGATTTCACAACTGGTCAGGACCTGGGTGACCGGCTGGGCCGTTTCGCGGCGCACTCCTCGGCCCGTCGAGCTGCCCTGGGGCCTCTATCTCGACATCGGCCGCCCGGCCCAGCTCGGCCGCCATGTGCTGCCCGAGGCCGAGGAGTTGGCGGTGCGTGCCGCCGCCGGCTCGGTGACGGTGCCGAACACCTGGATCACGCTGCCGATGGAGCCGCGGGAGGTGGCGCCCTGGCTGCCCCGCGGCTGGGTGGCCGACCAGGAGGAGTCGGGCCATCTGATGGCCACCGACCTGCTGGCCACCCACCCGGCGACACCCGAGGGCTACACCGCGTCGGCGCGGATCGAGGACCGCGTCCTGTACGTCGAACTGTGCGACGCGGTCGGCGCGCCCGCGGCCAGAGGGCAGTTGGCCCTGCTCGGTGAGGCCGTGGTCATCGACCGGGTGGTCACCGAGCAGGCGCACCGCCGCCGCGGACTGGGGAGTTTCGTGATGCGCACGCTCGCCGACCGCGCCGTGGCCGAGGGCGCCACGCTCGGCGTCCTGGGCGCGACCGACGAGGGCCGCGCGCTGTACGAGACCCTGGGTTGGAAGCGGTACAGCGCGCTGGCGGACTGCATCTACCGCCCGTAGGCGACGACTTGAGCCCGGCCTACTTGGACTCGATCCGTCCGCTCGGGTCGGGTCCGGCCGCCAGCGCGTCACACGCCGCCTGCCAGGCGGCGTCCCCGGGGTAGAGCTCGCTGCGCAGGTAGGCCCAGGTGAGCCGCTGGAGCAGCGCGACGCGCTCGGGGTTCTCGTCCGTGGTCTCGGCGACGTCGTATCCGGATACTCCGCCGAGCCCGTGCCCCGCGCCGAACAGGGTGAGCAGCGACTTGGGGCCCGGGGCGAGCAGGTACGGATCGGCGTGCCAGTCCGCGCCCCGGACCGTCAGGTGGGCGGAGGTGTCCTGGTCGCCGGCGACCACCAGCGCGGGTGTCGCCATCCCGGTGAAGTCCGTGGTCAGGAGGAACGGAAGACCCTGGGCCACGGACTCGTTGAGGGCGTCGCCGCCCCGGCCGGGCGCGGCGAGCAGCACCCCCGCCTTGATCCGGGGCTCGGCCAGGTCCACCCGCGTACCGTCCTCGGGATCGGTGAGCCGGGCGCCCAGCAGCAGGCTCGCGGTGTGCCCGCCCATCGAGTGCCCGGCCACCGCGACCCTGTCCCGATCCAGCCGCCCGCGCAGCTGCGGGACGGCGGCCTCGATCACGTCGAGCCCATCGAGGATGCGGGTCATGTCCTCGGCCCGCGATCGCCAGTACATCGGCGCCCCGGGGGTGTCCGGAGCCAGGCTCAGGGTCGTGGAGCTCAGATGGGTCGGCTGGAGCACGGCAAAGCCGTGTGCCGCCCAGAAGTTGGCGAGCGGGGCGTAACCGTCCAGCGAGGAGAGGTGGTTGGAGTAGCCCTGGCCGTGCGAGAGGAGGATGACCGGCAGCTCGCTCCCGGTCACGGGCACGGAGACCCGCAGGTGCAGGTCCACGGCCCGGCCGGGCGCCGGCAGCACGACCGGACTGACCGACAGGACGGGAGCGGGTGAGCCGAAGGCGTCGGCCGGGTAGGGCGATTCACTCATGACGCGTACTTCCCTTCGATGGCCGCTGCCGCCGACCTGGTGCGGTCGGCGGCGGGCGGGCGGCCGGGAGCGGCCGCCCGGGGCGCGGCGAAAGCGGAGCGTTGTTCCATTTACGATACGGAGCACTGTTCCGCTTTGTCAACGACCATCGGAGCAGCGGGCGGCGCCATCGGCTCAGCTACGGCGGGCGGCGGCGCCATCAGCACGGCGGCCGCGGGTGGCGGCCAGGCCCTGCCACCGCCGCGCGATGTCCGCCGTGCCGACGGGCAGGTCGAACTGGTCCAGGATCCGCATGACGATGTGGTCCACCAGGTCGCCGATGCCGTTCGGGATGTCGTAGAAGGCCGGCATCGGGGGGACGATGCGCACGCCCATCCGGGAGAGGGCGAGCATGTTCTCCAGGTGGATCTCGCTGAGCGGTGTCTCCCGGGGCACCAGGACCAGCGGGCGCCACTCCTTGAGCGTCACGTCGGCCGCGCGGGCGATCAGGTTGTCGGCCATGCCGTGCCGTACGGCCGCCAGCGTCTTCATGCTGCACGGGACCACGGCCATGCCCGCGACCGGATAGGAGCCGGACGAGATGGTGGCGCCCAGGTCGCCGAACTTGTGGGTGATGTCGGCGAGTTCGGCGAACTGGCGGGTGCTGTAGGGCGTCTCCGTCTCGATCGTGGAGCGGGCCCAGGTGCTCAGCACGAGATGGGTCTGGACCTGCGGCACCTCCCGCAGGACCTGCAGCAGGCGCAGGGCGATCGGGGCCCCGGTGGCGCCGGTGACCGCGACGATCAGGCGGGTGGGAGTGGGGAATGCGGCTGTCACGGTGTGCTCCTGGTGCGGTGCGGCGAGGAAGGACGGGTGGCGAGAGGGCGCGCCGCCCTCTCGCCACCGGTGGTCAGCGCGACAGGACAGCCGCCCAGCGCCCGCGCAGCTCCTCGCGGGTCGCCTCGTCGAAGCGGTTTGCTGCCGGGTACCGGTCCTTCCACGCGAACGGCTTGCACGCGTCGATCAGCACGATGCCCATCGACAGGTCGCCGGCGGCGCGCTTGTCGGGCGACAGCCGCGGATCGATGGCGGTGGTGGGCGCGCGCAGGACCTGGATCGACTCGGACGGGTCGACCCGGGTGAACACCGCCCACAGCACGTGGTTGATGTCGGTGATGTCGATGTCCTCGTCCACCACGACGAAGTACCGCTCCATCCCGCCGGTGCGCTTGCGCCCGGCCGCCGCCAGCAGCGCGTGCATGGCGTCCCCGGCGCCGGTCTGCGCGATGGAGACGACCATCAGGAGCTGGCGGGCGTAGGCCCACACGCCCTTGACGTGCTGCACGCCGGCGGCCTCCAGGTGGTCCCAGGTCACCGAGGCCGAGTAGAGCGGGACGGCCTGGTCGCCGGCCGGCACGGTCGGGAGCATCGGCGGGGCACCCAGGATGATCGGGTCGTCGCGGTGCAGGATCCGGTCGACCCGCACCACGGTCTCCGGTCCCGAGTGCGTGTAGTAGCCGGTCCACTCCCCGAAGGGGCCCTCCATGGCGGACTCCTCCGCCAGCGGCGGCAGCTCGCCCTCGATCACGATCTCCGCGTACGCCGGGACCGGCAGCTCGCTGCCCGGTGCGTACAGGACCTCGACGCCCTGCCCGCGCAGTCCGCCGGCCAGGTCGTACTCCGACACCCCGGACGGTGCGGCGATCGCCGCGGCGGTCGACAGGATCGGGTCCTGGCCCACCACCACCGCGATCGGGCAGTTGCGGCCGCGCGCCCAGTACTTCTCGGCGATCGCCTTGGCGTGCCGGTTGCCGAGCATCCACAGCGACAGCCGGTCCCGGCCCTGGACGCAGGCCCGGTAGGTGCCGACGTTGACCCAACCGCTGTCGGGGTCACGGGTGATGACCATGCAGGCGGTGCCGATGTAGCGGCCGCCGTCACCCTCGTGCCAGCGCGGCGCGGGAAAGATCCCGAGGTCCACGTCGGCACCGACCAGGACGTTCTCCAGGATCGGGCCGGTGGCGACCCGCACCGGCGGGATCGGCTCGATCCGCCGGCTCAGGTCCTTCCAGGCCCGCACGATGTCGAGCTTGGGCGTGTCGGGCGGCAGCCCGAGGGCCACCGCGGTCCGGGCGGCCGTTCCCATGAAGTTGGTGAACACCCGGTACCCCGCCGGGAATCCGGGGATGTTGTCGAACAGCAGGGCGGGACCTTCCCGCTCCGCCATCAGTTCGGTGATGCCTCCGATGTCCAGATCCCGGTCGGCGCCGTCGATCCGGCGGATCTCGTCCTTCCCGAGGGTCTCGGTCAGCTGGTCGATGTAGTGCCGGAGATCACGGAATGCGCTCATCTGCCGTCGGGGAGGCGGGCGTTCTGCCCGCGCCTCCCCTCCTCCTTCCTGGACGGTGGCGGCCGCACCGAGGGGCCGGCCGCCGGGGATCGCAGGCCGGCGCGGCGGGTGGCCGCGCCGGCTGCAACACCGAGGATCCGGAGCTGCCCGGACGGGCGCAACGAGTGCGCGCGCGCCCGCCGGATACCGCGCGGGATAGGGTCGGGACGCGTGGAATCCCTCGATCTCCAACTCGTTCACGCCCTGCAGATCGACGGGCGCGCGCCGCTGCGCCGGATCGCCTCGGTACTCGGCGTCTCCGAGCAACTGGTCGCCCGCCGCTACACCAGACTCTGCGAGACGGCCGGACTGCGCGTCATCGGCCGGCTCAATCCCCGGCCGGTCGGGCAGAGCGTGTGGGCGCTGCGGCTGCAGTGCCTCCCCGGCGCCTCGCTCGGCCTGGCCCGCACGCTGGCCGAGCGGGAGGACACGCGCTGGGTCCAACTCGCCTCCGGCGCCACCGAGATCATCTGCCATCTCACGGTGCACCGCGACCAGGCCCAGGACGCGCCGGTGCGGCTGCTCGGCAGCCTCCCGGGAGTCACCTCGATCACCGCGCACCGGCTGCTGAGGCTCTTCAAGGGCGGCCCGACCACCTGGGGCACCCTCACCTCCGCGCTGGACCAGGAGCAGCGGGACGCGCTCGCCCCCGGATTCCCGCCGCCCGACGCCCGGTCGGCCCCGGTGGAGCTCACCGGTCTCGACCACGTCCTGCTCGCCGCGCTGACCCGCGACGGCCGTGCGACGCATGCCGCGCTGGCCGCCGAGGCCCGCTGCCACGAGTCGACGGTGCGCCGCCGGATCGCGCACCTGCGCGCGGCCGGCGCGCTCTTCTTCGCCCTGGACGTCGACGAACGCCTGCTCGGTGACCCGGCCGCCACCGCGCTGTGGATGTCGGTGCGGCCCTCACAGCTCGCCGCCGCCGGCGCCGCCCTGGCCGGGCACCCCGAAGTCGCCTACGCCGCCGCCACCACGGGGCGCACCAACCTGCGCGCCGCCGTCCTGTGCCCCGACGACGAGTACCTCTACAGCTACCTCACCGACCGCCTGGGCGCCCTGCCGGGGGTGGACGCGATCGAGACCGTCCCGATCGTCCGCACCCTCAAGCGGGTGGGCGCCGTCACCCGCCGCCCGAACCGGCCGCGTCAGCTCCCCGCTGGACCGAACCCGGCGGGATGAGCCGCGTTTGCGTCGCCCGTTCGCGGTGAGACGACCACCGAGGCCGTCAACCGGCCCCGCACGTCTCCCCCCTCGTGCGGCGGCCGGTTCCCGGAAGCGGCCTCGGGCAACCGCCCCGGGCCCGGTGACCTCACCCCGGCCCGGGGCGCGTCCGCCGTCCGGTCGCCCGGCGGCGCCCGCCCGACTTCCAGCGTCCGAACGGCCGCTCAGCCGCACCGCCCCGGGAGGTGCCGGGCGAGCGGCGCCGACCGAAGGAGCTCTCCATGACGAACGTGGCACGGCTGCCCGGGGCCTTCGAGCAGTACTGGGACTGGCAGTCGCACGCTGCCTGCCGGGAGGCGGACAGCGGCCTGTTCTTCCACCCGCCCGGCGAGCGCAACCCCGCCCATGACGACCGCGACGCGGCCGCCAAGGCGGTCTGCGCGCGCTGCCCCGTCCGCGTGGCCTGCCTGGACCACGCGCTGCGGACCCGGGAGCCCTACGGCGTCTGGGGCGGCCTGAGCGAGGAGGAGCGGGCCGCCGCCCTGCGCGTACGGCGGCGGGGCCTGGCGGCCCGCTCGCGGATCGCGGCCTGACCGCGCCTGTCCCCCGCCCTCGGTGCCGGTGTCCCGCCCGCCGGGGCCCGGGGCCGGGGTCAGCCTCGGCCGAGCGCCGCGTCGCCCTCGGGGACGGCGCTCAGCGGCGGGGCCAGCGACTCCAGGCTGCGGCGCTCGGCCCGCACGCCGATCGCCGCCTCCACGCAGCCGGCCAGCGTCATCAGCGCCGCGCCGATGCAGAAGGCGAGCGTGGTGTCCCCGGTGCTGCCGCTGCTCACCAGACCGTTGAAGAGCAGCGGTCCGCTGATCCCGCCGATCGCCGTGCCGACCGCGTAGAAGAGCGCGATGCACAGCGCCCGGGTCTCCAGCGGGAAGATCTCGCTGACCGTCAGGTAGGCCGCGCTGGCGCCCGCGGAGGCCAGGAAGAGCACGGCCGTCCAGCACACCGTCATGGTCACCGCGCTGAGCAGGCCCTGATCGAACAGGAACGCGGTGCCGAACAGCAGCAGCCCCGAGCCGATGTAGCTGCCGGCGATCATCGGTTTGCGGCCCACCGAGTCGAAGAGGTGGCCCAGCAGCAGCGGTCCGAGGAAGTTCCCGACCGCGATCACCGCGAAGTAGTACCCGGTGCTCCCGTCGGGGACGTGGAAGAAGGTCGACAGGATCACCGCATACCCGAAGGTCACCGAGTTGTAGAGGAACGCCTGCCCGATGAAGAGCGCCAGGCCGAGCATGGTCCGCCGCGGATAGTCGCGGGTCACGGTGCGGGCCAGCGTGACGAAGCCGACCGGCCCGCGGGGCCGGATCAGGATGCTGCCCGACGGCTCGGGCAGCGGCTGCCCGCTCTGCCGGGACACCGTCCGCTCAGCCTCGGCGACCACCCGTTCGGCCTCCTCGGGATCACCGTGGGTGAAGAGCCAGCGGGGGCTCTCCGGCACGTGGCGGCGGACCAGCAGGATCACCAGGCCGAGGACGACGCCGATGGCGAACGCCAGCCGCCAGCCCACGTCGGTCGCGAACAGCGCCGTGTTCAGCAGCGCGATGGAGGCGAACGCGCCGATGGCCGCGCCGATCCAGAAGCTGCCGTTGATGACCAGGTCGATCCGGCCCCGGACCCGGGCCGGGATCAGTTCGTCGATCGCCGAGTTGATCGCCGCGTACTCGCCGCCGATGCCGAAGCCCGTGAAGAACCGGCAGACGAAGAAGAACCAGGCCGTCCAGGACAGCACGGTCACCGCGGTGGCGGCCAGGTAGACGACCAGCGTGACCATGAACAGCTTCTTGCGGCCGAGCCGGTCGGTCAGCCAGCCGAAGAAGAGCGCGCCGCAGCACGCCCCGGCCACGTACAGGGCCGCCGCGACGGTGGTGACCTGGGTGGTGCTGATGCTGATACCGCTGCCCGACTGGGCCAGTCGCCCGGCGATGTTGCCGACGACGGTCACCTCCAGACCGTCGAGGATCCACACGGTGCCGAGCCCGATCACGATCCGCCAGTGCCAGCGCGACCAGGGCAGTCGGTCCAGCCGGGCCGGCACGTCGGTCCGGATCAGGCCGTCCGCCCCCGGTTCCGCCCGCCGCCGCGCCGGTCGCGCGTCGGCGGCGGATCGGTGGGCCGGTGGAGTGTGCTCGGCGGGTGGGGTGTGCTCGGTCATGACGACCTCCCGAACGTCCGTCACCGAGCGGCTCCGCTCGGTGCCCGGCGTCTGCCCCGCATGCTCGAACGCACTCCCTGCCTGGTCATCGCGGCTGCCGGTGCGCCGCTGCCCGCGTTCGGCGGTCGGACCGAGCGTAAACGCGCCGCCGTGGGCCTGCCTCGCCACCAGGGCCCGGGAACACCCTCGGACCACACGCTGCCCGCCTCGGCCGGCCGGTGCGCACCGGACCACAGGCATCCACCGCGCACTCGCGGGGCAGACGAGGACCAGCGCGACCACCGGAGTGACAAGGACTGATGAGTGTGAGCGACTTGCGGGCCACCCACCGGCCTCTGCTGCCCGGACTGCCGGCGCACGGGCAGCTCCGCCGGCTCGCCCTCGGCGGCGCTCCCGGCACCGTCCGCCACTGCCGCGCCTTCACCCGCCTGGCGCTGCACGACTGGGGCTGGCTGCCCACCGAGGAGCCGGAGCGGCAGGCCCACGCTGACGACGTGCTGCTGATCGTCTCCGAACTGGTCACCAACGCCTGTCGCCACGCCGGCGGCGGCGAGCTGTTCGGCGTGCGGGGCACCGTCGGGCTGCTGCGGATCGAGGTCGCCGACCACGAGCCGGCGCCGCCCGCGCTCCGCCGCCCGCAGCCGGGCGCCGCCGCCGGCGGCTACGGTCTGCGCACCGTCGCGCTGCTGGCCGACCGCTGGGGCAGCACCCCGCACACCGACCGGCCCGGCAAGACGGTCTGGGCCGAGTTCGACCTGCCGCGCGCCTGACCCAGCGCCGCCGGGCGCGCCGGAGGCCGGTCAGCTCACGCGCACCCCGATCAGGCAGGTGTCGTCGTCGGTGTCGGAACTGCTGTAGCGCAGCAGGTGGTCGAGCCGGTGTTCGAGTCCGGCCGGGTCGTCGGCGAGACCCGGGTCCTGGGCGGTGGCGAGCAGGCTGTCCAGCGAGTCCTGCAAGGAACGGTCGCGGCGCTCGATCAGGCCGTCGGTGTACAGCAGCAGCGTGTCGCGGGACTTCAGCCGGAGCTCGCCCTGCGCGTACTCGGTCCGGTCGAGCGCGCCGAGCAGGACGCCGCTGAGCTTGGGGAGTTCGCTCGCCCGTCCGTCGCGCAGCAGCAGGGGCGGCAGGTGGCCGGCCCTGGCCCAGCGCAGCAGGCGGGTGCGCGGCTCGTACAGGGCGCAGACGGCGGTGGCGGTGACGCCGTCGGTCAGATGGTGCGTCACGGTGTTGAGCCAGCACAGGAGTTGGGCGGGCCCGGCGCCGGTGGCGGCCAGGCCGCGCAGGGCGTTGCGCAGCGCGACCATGCCGGTGGCGGCCTCGATGCCGTGTCCCGCCACGTCGCCGACGCACAGCAGCACGTGGCCGGTGGGCAGCGCCACGCAGTCGTACCAGTCGCCGCCGACCAGGTGGTCCTTCTCGGCGGGGCGGTAGCGGACGGCCACCCGCAGGCCGTGCAGATCCAGCGGCCCGCGGCTGGGCGGCATGATGGCGTGCTGGAGCTGGAGGGCGAGACGGCTGCGTTCGGCCGCCTGCTGCTCGGTGTGGGCGAGCTGGTCGCGGGTGGCGGCGAGCGCGACCTCGGTCCAGTGCTGGGCCGAGACGTCCTGGTAGGCGCCGCGGACCGCGCTGATCCGCGCGTCCTCGCCGAGCACCGGTTCGGCGACCACCCGGATGTGGCGGGCGCTGCCGTCGGCGCGTCGCAGCCGGAAAGCGGTGGAGGCGGGCCGCTGGTGGTGCAGCAGGGCGCGCAGGAAGCGGCCGATGGTGTGCGCGTCGTCCGGGTGCGCGTGGTCGGGCAGCTGATCGATCGGGATCGGCTCGGCGGCGGGCGGCAGGCCGTAGAGGTCGAACAGGGTGTCGTTCCAGGCGATCTCACGGGTGCGCAGGTTCTCCTCGAACCCGCCGATCCGCCCCAGCCGTTGGGCGTGCTGCAGCAGGCTCGCAACGCTCGGCGTGCCCTCGTCCGGCCGCCAGACGACCACCACGCGCCCGCCGTGGCGGCTGAGGCTGACCCGGGCCCCGGCGCACGGGGAGACGCCGCCGAACAGCGCGGCCGACGTCATCCGGGCGGCGCGGACCGACTCGCCGGTCGCCAGCACGTGCTCGGCCTTCTCCAGGAGTCCGCCCGGCTCGGCCGCCAGCGGACAGGCCTCCAGCAGCCGGGCCCCGGCGACGGCAACGCGCCCATGCCCACGCTCGCGCCCACGCCCGTGCCCCGCGAACTCGGCGAAGCTCGGATTGACGTGCCGGATCAGGAAGCCGCTGACCCGGTCGGTCGGTTCGAAGACGGGCTCCAGAATCAGGCAGGGGTCGTTCAACCCGTCGGCCAGCTCCCGCAGTTCGGCCAGCCCGGGGTCGGCCGCCCGGTCGCTGCGGGCGGCGGGCCGCGATTCGAGCGCGGTGGCGCACAGCTCGGCCAGCGCCTCGAACTGCCGTTGCAGCGACTGCGACTGCTCGGGCAGCGCGGCGGGCCAGCAGACCTCCAGGACTCCGATGATCCGGCCGCCGGTTCGGGCGGGGACGGCCAGGCGGCCGCCGCTCACCTCCCGCAGCCCGATCGAGGGCAGCGCCGCGCCGGTCGGGCTGTCGCAGCGGGTGGCCGCCCGATCGTCGAGGGCCTTGCGGGCCGGCGTGGGCACACCGGGCGGCACCCGGCGCCAGCCGGACACCTCCCGCTCGCTGAAGCCCGCGCTGCCCGCCAGGGTCAGCGACTGGTCGGCGTCGGCGGCCCAGATCGCGACCGCCACGGCCCCGAGCGGGCGCAGCGCGTTCTCCAGCGCGGACCGGGCCACGGCCTGGACATCGGCGGCGGCCAGCATGCCCGTCTCGGCGCTGCGCAGCCGCACGGCCAACGACGTCTCGGCTCCGGTGGCCGTGAACTCGCGGGCGATGTCGGTGATCCGGTCGCGGGCCGCCTGGTTGACCAGCTCGGCCGCCAGCTCCAGCACCGGCAGGCCGGCCTGGTCCGCCAGGCTCTCCAACTGCCGGGCGGCCTGCGCCGGGCCGCACGCCAGGCGCTCGACCAGGATGCCCTTGGCGAGTTCGACCAGCGCCTGCCCGTCGGCGGCGGCCCGGGCCCGCTCCAGCTGGTGGCGCAACCGCTCGACCGTGGCGGCCAGCCGGCTCACCGCACCACCGGGATCCGACGCCGCAGGCGGACGCTCGCAGGGTGCGCGCTGCGCGATGACCGGGCGCGGCGCCACGGGCGCGGCCGGGTGCGGGTCCGGGTCCAGGTCCAGGTCCAGGTCCGGCGAAAGGCGCACTGCTCCCGGGCCCGGTCGCCCTTCGGCGTCCCGGGCCGGACGGGGCTCGCGCATGCTGGACTCCTCGGGGAACGGTGTCGTGCTCGGCACGTCAGCGGCTGCTGACGCCTGTCGGCGGCAGCCGACCCCGGCGCGGCGGCTCGACGGCGGTAGCCGGCCTCAGTGCAGCGGCTCGACGCGGACGGGGGACCGAGGTGACTGCTGTCCGCCGCTGGCCAGCATGCGGACCTCGCCGCGATCGCTGATCTCGGCCCGCACGATGCCCGAGGCGTCGGCGTACACCGGGTGCCCACCGGGGCCGGTCGCGCCGGTGGCCGCGACCACGACCCTGTCACCGACCGTGTCGTCCGGCGGGGTCTGCCCGTCCGGACCGTCGCCAAACGTCAGTTCATAGCGTTTCGGTGGCGCCATGGCCAGATCTCCCTTCGGCTCCCCCATCCATCGTATGCGCGGGCTCCGCTCACGGCCCCGAGGGCGCTCCCCCTCCCCCGACACCGCCCCCGACACCGCCCGCGACCGGCAGCAGGCGCCCGGACGCCCCACCGGCCTTTCCCTGACGGCCAGTCACCCGGCCCGGATCGAGTGGGATAGCCTCCCAGCACGGCACGTGCATGTGCCTGTGCGGGCCGAGCGGAGCCCGCACAGGTCCGGCGGCGGCAACCCGTCGGCCTGGCGTTCTACGGAGGCGACGTTCGATGGCTGGCTCGACGAGGCCCGATCCTTCACGGCAGGAACACCAGGCCCGGCCGGGCGCCGCCCAGATCGGCGAACCGGAGCTGCGCCGGCTGCTGGCGGGCCTGACGGCCGTGCGGGACGGCGACTTCGGGACCCGGCTGCCCGGGGACGCCGACGGGTTGCTGGGCGAGATCGCCACCGTGTTCAACGGGATGGTCGATCAACTCTCCCTGTTCACCTCGGAAGTGACCCGGGTGGCCCGCGAGGTCGGCACCGAGGGCCGACTGGGCGGCCAGGCCCAGGTGCCCGGCGTCTCGGGCACCTGGAAGGACCTGACCGACTCGGTCAACGCGATGGCCGGCAACCTGACCACCCAGGTGCGTGACATCGCACAGGTCGCCACGGCGGTGGCCAAGGGCGACCTCTCGCAGAAGATCGACGTGGCCGCGCACGGCGAGATCCTCGAACTGAAGAACACCGTCAACACCATGGTGGACCAGCTGAGTTCGTTCGCCGACGAGGTCACCCGGGTGGCCCGCGAGGTCGGCAGCGAGGGCCGGCTCGGCGGTCAGGCCCAGGTGCCCGGCGTCGGCGGCACCTGGCGGGACCTGACCGAGTCGGTCAACGTGATGGCGGACAACCTGACCGCCCAGGTCCGCTCGATCGCCCAGGTGACCACGGCGGTGGCCCGCGGCGACCTCTCGCAGAAGATCCGGGTGGACGCGCGCGGCGAGATCCGGGAGCTGAAGGAGACCATCAACACCATGGTCGACCAGCTGGGCGCCTTCGCCGACGAGGTCACCCGGGTGGCCCGCGAGGTCGGCACCGAGGGCAACCTGGGCGGCCAGGCCACCGTGCGGGGCGTCTCCGGCACCTGGAAGGACCTGACGGACAACGTCAACGTGATGGCCTCCAACCTGACCGGCCAGGTCCGCTCGATCGCCCAGGTCGCCACGGCGGTGGCCCGCGGCGACCTCTCGCAGAAGATCACGGTGGAGGCGAAGGGCGAGGTCGCGGCGCTGGCCGGCGTGATCAACACCATGGTCGACACGCTCTCCGCGTTCGCCGACGAGGTCACCAGAGTGGCCCGCGAGGTCGGCACCGAAGGGACCCTCGGCGGTCAGGCCCGGGTCCCGAACGTGGCCGGGACCTGGAAGGACCTGACCGACAACGTCAACTTCATGGCGCACAACCTGACCAGCCAGGTGCGCAACATCGCCCAGGTGACCACGGCGGTGGCCCGCGGCGACCTCACTCGCAAGATCGACGTGGACGCGCGCGGCGAGATCCTGGAGCTGAAGACCACCATCAACACCATGGTCGACCAGCTGAGTTCGTTCGCCGCCGAGGTGACCCGGGTGGCCCGGGAGGTCGGCAGCGAGGGCCGGCTGGGCGGGCAGGCCGAGGTCGAGGGCGTCTCCGGCACCTGGAAGCGGCTCACCGAGAACGTCAACGAGCTGGCCGGCAACCTGACCCGCCAGGTCCGGGCGATCGCCGAGGTCACCGGCGCGGTCGCCGAGGGCGACCTGACCCGCTCGATCACCGTGGACGCCTCCGGCGAGGTCGCCGACCTCAAGGACAACGTCAACTTCATGGTGGAGTCGCTGCGCGAGACCACCCGCGCCAACGAGGAGCAGGACTGGCTCAAGACCAGTCTCGCCCGGATCTCGGGGCTGATGCAGGGCCGCCGGGACCTCCCGGTCGTGGCCGAACTGATCATGGACGAACTCACGCCCCTGGTGAAGGCGCAGTACGGCGCCTTCTACCTCGCCGGGGATTCCGGTGACGGGGTCCAGCTGAACCTGATCGGGTCCTACGCCTACCCGGACGGCATGCGGCCCGCCCGCTTCCGGCTCGGCGAGTCCTTCGTCGGCCAGGCCGCGCGCAGCCGGCGCACCATCGCCGTCGACGGCCTGCCGAGCGGCTACGTGGCCGTCTCCTCCGGGCTGGGGCGCACCGAACCGGTCTGCCTGGTGGTGCTGCCGATCGTGGTGGAGGACCAGGTGCTGGGAGTCATCGAGCTGGCCACCGTGCACTCCTTCACCCCGGTGCACCGCGCCTTCCTGGAGCGGCTGATGGAGGTCATCGGCGCCAACGTCAACACCATCGTCGCGAACGCGCGCACCGAGGAACTGCTCGGCGAGTCCCAGCGCCTGACCGCCGAGCTGCAGGCGCGCTCCGCGGAACTGCAGGCCCGCCAGGAGGAGTTGCAGGAGTCCAACGCCGAGTTGGAGGAGAAGGCGGCGCTGCTCGCGGCCCAGAACCGCGACATCGAGACCAAGAACCTGGAGATCGAGCAGGCCCGCCAGGAGCTGGAGGACCGCGCCCACCAGCTCTCGCTGGCCTCCACCTACAAGTCGGAGTTCCTGGCCAACATGAGCCACGAACTGCGCACCCCGCTCAACAGCCTGCTGATCCTGGCCCAGTTGCTGGCGCAGAACCCGACCCGGAACCTGACCGCCAAGCAGGTCGAGTACGCCGGCATCATCCACTCCGCCGGTTCCGACCTGCTTCAGCTGATCAACGACATCCTCGACCTGTCCAAGGTCGAGGCGGGCAAGATGGAGGTCAGCCCCGAACAGGTGCCGCTGCGCAAGCTGCTGGACTACGTCGAGACCACCTTCCGGCCGCTCACCGGCCAGAAGAGTCTGACCTTCAGCATCGCGACCGGCCCCGCGGTCCCCACCGAACTGCTCACCGACGACTACCGGCTGCGCCAGGTGCTGCGCAACCTGCTCTCCAACGCGGTCAAGTTCACCGAGCGGGGCAGCGTGGAGCTGCGGATCGAGGCGGTCGAGCCGTCCCGGGTCCCGGAGGTCGCCCGCCGCAACGGCCCGGTCGTGGCCTTCCACGTCGTGGACACCGGGGTCGGCATCGCTCCGCAGCAGTTGGAGAGTGTCTTCGGCGCCTTCCAGCAGGCCGACGGGACGACCAGCCGCAAGTACGGCGGCACCGGCCTGGGCCTGTCCATCAGCCGCGAGATCGCCTTCCTGCTCGGCGGGGCCATCACCGCCGAGAGCACGCCCGGTCACGGCAGCACGTTCACGCTCTACCTGCCGAGCGCCCGGCCCGACTTCGCCGAACTGGGCGTGCCGCACGCGCGGACCGCGGCGCAGCCCCGGCCGGAGCAGCCGGAGCAGCCGAAGAGCCCGGCGGACCTCGCACGGCCCAAGCGCCTGCTGGTCGTCGAGGGGCGCGCGGGAGGCCTGCTGTCGCTGGTCGCGCAGAGTGCGGTGGCCGACCTCAGCGACCTCACTGACCTCACCGACCGCACCGAGCCGGCGGGTCCGGGCAGTCCGCGCGGCCCGGTGGAGATCATCACCACGGTCGGAGCCCAGGAGGCAGCCGCGGCACTGGCCGTGACGCCGTGCCACTGCATCGTCCTCGAACTCGACCTGCCCGGGGGCGCGGCACTCGCCCTCCTGTCCCAGCTGCGGCGCGATCCGGCCCTGCGCGGGGTCCCGGTGCTGGCCCACAACAACCGCCGGCTGGGCGCCGACCAGGAGCGGGACCTGCGGCAACGCGCCGCCCTCCAGCCGCTGGAGCTCATCGCCAGCCTCGACGAGCTGCGCGAACGCATCGCGCTGCGGCTGAGCGCCGCCCGGCCCGGTGACGTGCCGCCGCTGGTGCGGGCACCGCAGGCGGCGGACAGCGCCACGCCGGCGGGCCGGCACGTCACCGACTCATTGGCCGGACGCACCGTGCTGGTGGTGGACGACGACGACCGCAACCTGTTCGCCATCACCGGCATCCTCGAAGTGCACGGCCTGCGGGTGCTGCAGGCGGAGAACGGCCGCGCCGCGATCGAGGCCCTCACGGAGCACGCCGGGATCGACGTGATCCTGATGGACGTCATGATGCCCGAGATGGACGGCTACACCGCGACCGCCACGATCCGCGCGATGCCGGAGCACGCCGGGCTGCCGATCATCGCCGTCACCGCCAAGGCCATGGTCGGCGACCGCGAGAAGAGCCTGGCCTCCGGCGCCAGCGACTACGTCACCAAGCCGGTGGACGCACGCGATCTGATCGCCCGGATCAGGCGCCAGCTGCCGGCTTGACCGCCTGGCAGTCGCGCTCCGGTCCGCCCGTTCACTCGTCGACGAGCATCGCGGCCCGCAGACCGGTGAGGATCCGGCTCAGCAGGCGGGACACGTGCATCTGGGAGACGCCCAGTTCGCGGCCGATCTCGGCCTGCGTGAGGTCGGCACCGAAGCGCAGCGAGAGGATGGTGCGGTCGCGTTCGGGCAGGGCGGCGATCAACGGCTTCAGGGTCTCGTGATGCACCACGGCCTCGAACGCCGGGTCCTCGACGACCAGCCGGTCGGCCAGCGCCGCGCCGCCCCCGTCCTCCTCGCTCCCGGCGGGCGCGTCCAGCGAGCGGGAGCTCTGCGCGTTGCTCGCGGTCTGGCCCTCGGTCACCTCGGGTTCGCTGATCCCCAGATGCTCGGCGACCTCGGTGGTGGTGGGCACTCGGTCGAGCCGCTGCTCCAGCTCGTCCTCGGCCTTGGCGAGCGCCAGGCGCAGCTCCTGCAGGCGCCGCGGCACGTGCACCATCCAGCCGGTGTCCCGGAAGAAGCGCTTGATCTCGCCGATGATCGTCGGCAGCGCGAAGGTGGAGAACTCCACGTCATAGCTCGGGTCGAAGCGGTCGATGGCCTTGATCAGGCCGACCGTGCCGACCTGGATGATGTCCTCCATCGGCTCGCTGCGGTTGCGGTAGCGGCCGGCGGCGAACTTGACCAGCGCCATGTTCATCTCGATCAACGTGCCCCGGACGTAGGAGTACTCGCGGGTGCCCTCCTCCAGTTCGCCGAGGCGCGCGAAGAGCGTCCTGGACAGCACCCGCGCGTCCGCCGGGCTCACCGTGCTCGGGTCCGTGATCATCGGCAGCTCCGCCGCCGAGGCGGGCGCGGCCCCACGAACACCGACCGGCTCCGTTTGCGGACCGGCAACCGGCGCCGCGGACGATGCTGCGAAGTTCGTGATCGACATGACTCTCCCTCTCGTTCGCTGATCGCGCCTGAACTCAGGGTTCTACGATGCCCATCCGCATGCCCCCGGTTCGGAGGCACAAGCCCGGCCACCCCCAACCAGCACCATATAGTCATGTTTTCACCACATCATCCCCACGCTTTCACGGCGTGGGACGCAGCACCGACACCTCCAACCACACCGTCTTCCCGCCGTCCCGGGGCTCCGATCCCCAAGCCCGGGAGAGGCGCTCGACCACCCGCAGTCCGTGCCCGCCAGGCGACGCGGCATCACCGAGCGGGCGTGGGAGCGGGGGTGTCCGGCTCCCGTCGGTGACCTCGACCCGCAGTCGGTCCTCGTCCAGGTCCAGCGTCAGCTCCCGTGGTCCGCCCGCGTGCAGGCAGGCGTTGGCGACCAACTCGGAGACCAGCAGCAGCACATCCTCGGCCACCGTCCGGCGCACCTCCTCCTCGGCCGGCAGCCAGCGCCACTCGGTCAGCGTCTGCCGCGTGAAGTCCCGGCACCGGCCCACCACTCCCCGGGTGTCGGCCAGAGTGAGGCGCCGGACCTGCCCCCGACCGCTCATGAGCTCTGCGCCAGCGCTTCGTCGAGCGTCGGGTGGATCGTGAACACCGTGTCCGCCCCGGTGATCTCGAAGACCCTGGCGACGGTCGGGCGCAGCGCACTCAGCTCGATCCGGGCACCCGCCTCCCGCGCCGCCAGCCGCGCCCGGAGGATCACGTTGAGACCGCTCGAGTCGCAGAACAGCAGGTCCGCGCAGTCCACCAGGATCCGCGGCCGACCCGCCGCCACCGCGGCCGCCAGCGCCTCGCGCAGCGTCCCGGCCGCATCGTGGTCCAGTTCACCGCCCAGCAGCAGCACCGAGGCCTCCGGCCCGGACCCCGGTGTCACCGTGAAACGCTCCCCGCCGGCCTGCCACTCCCCCGCCGACTCCGCGATGCCTCGCACCATCCGGGCCACTCCTCGCTCTGTCATCCTGTCCAGGAACCGCTCGGCCCATCATGCCCGTTGGAGGAGTGTCGCGGTCCGGACGAGGTCCGCGACGGCCCTGGACCGGCTGTGCGGCGGCCAGGCGATCACGGTGGTGACCGCCGGCGCGTCCAGCACGGGCACCGCGGCGAGATCACCGTGCAGTTGGGCTCGGCACGACTCCGGTGAGACCGCGCACGCCCGGCCGAGTGCGACGAGCTGCAACAACTGCGCGTGGTCGCGGACTTGAGGGCCGGGGCCGGGCGGGTAGCTGCCGTCGCGGTCGGGCCAGCGTGGCAGCGGCAGGCCCGGCAGCGCGGCGATGTCGGCCAGGTGCACGTGGGTCCGGACGGTGAGCGGATGCCCGGCCGGCAGGACCACCACCTGGCCCTCCGTGCTGAGTTCCTCGGTGTGGAACCCGGCCGTCGAGTCGAACGGCCGGTGCAGCAGCGCCACGTCGGCCCGGCCTTCGCGCAGGAGTCGTTCCTGCTCGGCCGGGCCGCAGAGGATGACGTCGACGGGAACCGCGCCGGGTTCGGCGGCGTACGCGTCGAGCAGTTTCGCCAGCAGTTCGCTGGACGCGTTCGCTTTGGTGACCAGGACCAGGCCGGGACGGCTCACCGCCGCCAGGGCGGCGCGGCGGGTCCGGCGCTCGGCGGCGTCGACCGCGTCGAGGGCGGCCCGGCCCTCGGCCAGCAGCACCGAGCCGGCCTCGGTCAGCGTGACCGTGCGGCTGGTCCGATCCAGCAGCGCTGCCCCGAGCCGGCGTTCGAGCTGCTGGATCGCCCGCGACAGCGGCGGCTGTGCGATCCCGAGCCGCTGCGCGGCGCGACCGAAGTGCAGTTCTTCAGCGACGGCGACGAAATACCGCAGTTCCCGGGTCTCCATGCGGCCACGCTACTCCGGATCAATACCCGGACGGTATCGTTTCCCACCCGATCGGTCTTGGACCCCGTGCCGGAGCCGGAGGCAGCATGGTCCCCATGAGCGAACGAACGATTGCGCTGGTCACCGGCGCGAACAAGGGAATCGGCTACGAGATCGCCGCGGGCCTGGGCGCCCTCGGCTGGACCGTCGGCGTCGGCGCCCGGGACGAGCAGCGCCGTGAGGCCGCCGTGGAGCGGTTGCGCGCGGCCGGCGTCGACGCGTTCGGCGTACCGCTGGACGTGACCGACGACGCCAGCGTGGCCGGCGCGGCACGGCTGATCGACGAGCGGGCCGGGCGCCTCGACGTGCTGGTCAACAACGCCGGCATCGCCGGCGGCATGCCGCAGGCGCCCACCTCGGTGGATCCCGCCACCATCCGGACGGTCGTGGAGACCAACGTGATCGGCGTCATCCGCGTCACCAACGCGATGCTGCCGCTGCTGCGCCGCTCCGCCTCACCACGGATCGTGAACATGTCCAGCAGCGTCGGCTCGCTCACCCGGCAGTCAGGAACCACCGCCGAGCAGACGGCGGGTCCGGTGGCCGTGGCGTACGCGCCGTCGAAGACGTTCCTGAACGCCGTCACCCTCCAGTACGTCCGGGAGCTGAGCGGCACGAACATCCTGATCAACGCCGCCTGCCCCGGCTACGTCGCGACCGACCTCAACGGCTTCCGCGGCGTGCGCACCCCCGAGCAGGGAGCGGCGATCGCGATCAAGCTCGCGACCCTGCCCGACGACGGTCCGACCGGCACGTTCTTCGAGGACGCGGGAGAGGTGCCCTGGTGAGGCGCAGCACGGCGGTCCTGACGTCCTGACGTCCTGACGTCCTGACGCCCTGACGCCCTGACGCCCTGACGCCCTGACGGCAGAAAAGCGGATGCCCCGGCGGCACTGGCCGCGCTACCCTCGGCGCTATGAACGTCATGGGCCGAAGCATCACCGCGACCGCGCGAGCGACCAGCTCGCCGGTTGCCGCCGCCTGACGTACTTCCTCCCCACCGGCGACCGGAAACGGCCCGCCGGTGGTTCCATGGCGTCCCCGCCCCGGTTCCGACGTGTGTGGCCGTTCTCCGGTGCCTCCCCGCTGTGCACGCGAAGGAGCCACTCCCATGGACACCGATCAGATCGTCCGCACGTTCGTCGAGTACTTCGAGGAGCGGGGCCACCGCCGGATCACCGGCTCGACTCTGCTGCCGCCGCCCGGCGATCCGGTGCTGTTCACCACCTCAGGCATGCACCCGCTCACCCCGTACCTGGAGGGGCGCCCGCATCCCCTTGGCCGGCGCCTGGTCAACGTGCAGCGCTGTCTGCGCACCACGGACCTCGAGGAGGTCGGCGACCGCACGCACCTGACCGTGTTCGAGATGCTCGGCAGCTGGTCGCTCGGCGACTACGAGGGCCCGCTGAGCCTCGACTGGGGATACGGGCTGTTCACCGAGGGGTTCGGCATCGATCCGGGCCTGCTCCACGTGACGGTCTTCGGTGGCGACGGGCAGTGCGGCCAGGACACCGCTTCCCTGGAGCTGTGGGAGAAGCACGGGGTGCCGGTGGAGCTCACCGTCGAGGACAACTGGTGGTCCAACGGGCCGACCGGCCCGTGCGGCCCCGACTCGGAGATCTTCCTGTGGACCGGCGACACCCCGCCGGAGTCGACGCCGACCGGCGACGACCGCTGGGTCGAGGTGTGGAACCACGTGATGATGCGTCATCGGCGACTCGCCGACGGTTCGCTCGTACCGCTCCCCCAGCGCAACGTGGACACCGGGCTCGGCCTGGAACGGCTGGCCTCGCTGCTGCAGGGCCGGAAGTCGGTGTTCGAGTGCGACGTCTTCGACCCCTGGCGCCGGATCGTGCCGACCCTGTGGCAGCTGGACGAGCCGTCGTTGCGGCTGGTCTGTGACCACCTGCGCTCGGCCATGGTGGTGATCGGCGACGGGGTGCGCCCGGCAAACACCGGCCGCGGCTACGTGCTGCGCCGCCTGGTGCGACGGGTGCTCACCGTGCTGCGGCGCGACGATCCGCGGCGCGGCCTCGGCGACCTGCCGGACGAGCTGTTCCAACACACCCTGGACCGCTTCCGCCAGGACGGGGATCCGGACGTCGTGCGCCGGGTGCTGCTCGAGGAGGAGAGCCGTTTCGGGCGGCTCCTGGAGCGCGGTCGCCAGGTACTGGCCCGACCCCGGTTCCGCGGGCCACTGAGCGAGGAGGACTTCCACTACCTGCACGACACCCATGGCCTGCCGCGCGAACTGGTCCTGGCCCTGCGGCAGGGGTGACGGCTCGGGTCCCGGCGCCGTGCCCGCCCGAGGAGGAGCACCTGGCCGGCGGGTGTCCGGCCTCGATCCCGCCGGCCGCACGTCCCTGGGTAGGGTGGGCGCGGCAACACATCGTGAACCAGTACAAGGAGCAGACGTGAGCGAGTCGGCGTCCATCGCCCTGCAGCAGGAGATCGCCCGGGAACTCCAGGTGGCCGAGACCTTCGAGGCCGAGCGGGAGATCGAGCGCCGGGTGGCCTTCCTCGCCGAGCGGCTGACGTCCACCGGTCTGCGCTCCCTGGTGCTCGGCATCAGCGGCGGCGTCGACTCCACCACGACCGGCCGGCTCTGCCAGCTCGCCGTCGAGCGGGCCCGGACCGCCGGGCACGAGGCGCGGTTCTACGCGATGCGGCTGCCCTACGGGATCCAGGCCGACGAGCACGACGCCCAGCTCGCGCTCTCCTTCATCCGGGCCGATCAGGTGCTGACCGTGGACATCAAGCCCGCGAGCGATGCCGCACTCGAGGCCTCGCTGGCCGCCGGCGTGCGCTTCCGCGACGCCCACCAGCAGGACTTCGTGCACGGCAACATCAAGGCCCGGCAGCGCATGATCGCCCAGTACGCGGTGGCCGGCGCGCACGGCGGCCTGGTCGTCGGCACCGACCACGCCGCCGAGGCGGTCTCCGGATTCTTCACCAAGTTCGGCGACGGCGCCGCCGACCTGGTCCCGCTGACCGGCCTGACCAAGCGCAGGGTGCGTGCCGTCGCGGACGCACTGGGCGCGCCCGCCGAGCTGGTGTGGAAGACCCCGACCGCCGATCTGGAGACCCTCGCCCCGGGCAAGGCCGACGAGGACGCGCTCGGGGTCACCTACGACGACATCGACGACTTCCTGGAGGGCAAGCCGGTGGACGAGCGAGCCTCCGAGACGATCGTCGGCCGCTACCGCCTCACCGAGCACAAGCGCCGGCTCCCCGTCGCCCCCTGATGCCGGATCACCGGCGTCTCGCGCTGTTCACGACCGCGCGAAGGCGTTCCGGTGATCGATCGGCCACCGGGAGCCGGTGTCCGCCGTCGGCAAAGGTGACCAACTAGGCTCCCCGGTCGGTGGCTTGAGGCATGAGACAGCCTCGGGCAAGCCATCCGGGGAGCCCCGTTCGCGCTGCCCTCACCCCGGCTGACTGCCCGTCACCCGATCAGTGCCCACCGTGAAAGGGCTCGCTGCTCGGCAGGTTCATGAATACGAAATTCGCCGTTCCGCCACGATCTTGCCTAAATCCCCCTTAAGCTTCCGCCACCAGGGCGGTTCTCCGCCATCTTGGTTACTCCCTCGAGAAGTTGGGCAGCCGCCCCTTCTGAGCGATGAGAGCAGGGGATGACAGAAAGAAGCGAATTAGTGGCAGGCAGTGCGCGCGGGCCCGGCCGGCGACGGCCGGGCCCGGTCGGTCTGCGCGCGACGGGCGGCGTCGCGGCGCTCGTCCTCGGGCTCGGCAGTTGCTCGCTGGTGATGGCGCCGTCGGCGTACCCGCAGGCCGGGGACGGCACGGTGACGGTCCGGGTGATCCGGGCCGTGGACACCAGCGGCACCTGGACGCCCGGTCTGGAACCGGGCATCGGCGGCGTCACGGTGACCCTCACCGACGACGCCGGCACCAGTATCGACGCGGTCACGGCGGCCGACGGCACGGTCACCCTGGCCCCGGCGCAGAGCAAGGCCACCGGCGGCAAGTACCGCGTACAGGTGGTGAACCCGCAACCGGGCGTACTGTTCCCGGCCTTCGCCTCACCGCAGGGCCTGGACGGCGCGCCGACCCAGCTGAGCAGCAACGAGGAGTTCGTCGACCTCTCCGGCAAGAAGAACGTGTCCTACACCACCGGTCTGTGGAGCCCTGGCGACTACTGCCAGAAGAACGCACCGCTGGTGACGACCTGTCAGCCCGCCACCCGCGAGGGCGCATCCCAGCGCACGCTGGTCTCCTTCCCGTACGACACGCGCGGGCAGGACGGCGCCGACGGTGTCAACGTCACCGACATCGCCACCGACGCCGACACCGGGACGCTGTTCGGCATCGCCTGGAACAAGGCCGACAAGCGGGTCTTCTCCTCGGCGGTGGCCAAGCGCACCACGGACTACGGTCCGGGCGGGCCCGGCGGCATCTACGTGACCGACATCGCGGCGAAGAAGACCTCGCTCTTCACCGTCGTCCCGGACGCGGGCACGACGGCGCACGGCCCGGGTACCGATGACGCCTTCCTCGCAGTGCCCGGCAAGGAGAGCCTGGGCGGCATCAAGATCACCGACGACGGTTCCTCCCTGTTCGTCGTCAACCTCAACAACCGCAAGCTCTACGAGTACGACGCCACCGCGGCGAGCGCGGCGGCGCCGAAGGCTGCCTTCAGCATCCCGGACCCGGGCTGCCCGGCGGCCGTGGACTGGCGGCCGTTCGGCCTCGGCATGCAGGACGACGTCGGTTACGTCGGCGGCGTCTGCTCCGGCGAGTCGACCGGCAAGACCTCCGACATGCGCGTGGTGGTCATGCCGTTCAACCTCGCCACCGGGGCCTTCGGCAAGCCGGTGCTGGACCAGCCGCTGGACTACCCCCGGCAGTCCACGGTCGGCTCGGGCGCGTGCGACGGCGGCACGGGGTGGTGGCCCTGGACCAACACCTGGCCGACCTCGCAGAACGGCCAGGCCTGCACGAGTTACCTGGCCCAGCCGGAACCGGAGTTGGGCGAGATCGGCTTCGAGACCGACGGCTCGATGCTGCTGGCCTTCCGCGACCGGTTCGCCGACCGCGCGCCGGCCGGCCCCACGCCGGGCACCACCGGCCTGGTGCTGTCGGGCGGAGACCTGAACAAGGCCTGCCTGTCGGGCGGGACGTACGTGATGGACACCAACGACGGCTGCGGGCTCTCCCCCCGGGGTACCCGGTTCTTCGACAACAGCCGGCTGGGGGCCCACCACAACGCCGCGTTCGCGGGGATGGCGCTCTCCAAGGTGGAGGACACCATCGCGGTCTCCAGCTTCGACCCCAACAGCACGGCCTTCGGGGCCGGCACCGCCTTCGTCGGACGGGACGGCAAGCAGCACCCGCCGGACGGGCTGCGGCTCAACCCCGCGGGCGTCAATGCGGCGTTCGGCAAGGGCGCCTCGATGGGCGACCTGGAGGTGCTCTGCGACCAGGCGCCGCTGCAGATCGGCAACCGCGTCTGGTACGACCCGCAGCGCACCGGCATCCAGGACCCGGGCCAGTTGCCGGTGGCCGGGGTGACGATCCACCTGTACGACGGATCGGGCAAGTTGGTCGGCACGACGAAGACGACGGCCCGGGGTGAGTACTACTTCGACGACTCCGACGTCACCGGCGGACTCAAGCCGAAGACCGACTACACCATCAAGCTGGACAACCCGGCCGACTACGCCAAGGGCGGTCCGCTCTACGAGTGGGTGCCGACCGACGCGAACGTCGGGACCAACCACTTCATCGACTCCAAGGGGACCGTGCCGCCGGGTACCGCGTTCCCGGTGAAGGCGCTGACCACCGGTGGGCCCGGCGAGAACAACCACACCTACGACTTCGGCTTCCGCCAGCAGGAGGGCGTGCTGCGCTTGGTCAAGCACGACCAGAACGGCAACCCGCTGGCCGGAGCCGAGTTCCAACTGTGGGAGGAGAGCAACGGCACCAACGGCCTGCAGACCGGCGGGTCGAAGCCGGACACCAAGGTGGGTGACGTCTGCACCACCGGGGCCGACGGCATCTGCCAGGGCAGCGGCACGGTGGGAACGTACTACTGGCAGGAGGTCAGCCCGCCCGCGGGCTACACCGCGCCGGACTCGACGGTCTTCGGACCGCTGGTCCTGACTGCCGACAACCTCACCACCGGGGTCTCGGTGACGGCGGTCAACCAGAAGATCGTCACCCCGTCCCCGACGCCCACGCCCACGCCCACGCCGACGCCGACGCCGACGCCGGGCCAGTCCCCGACGCCGACGCCCGCCCCGACCACGCCGGCACCGGTCGTGCCGGGCCCGGGCTCTCCGCCGGGCTCGCAACTGGCCTTCACCGGCATGGACGAGCTGGTTCCGCTGGCCCTGGTCGGCGGCGCCGCGCTCACCGCGGTCGGCGCGACGGTGCTCGTGCTGATGCGCAAGCGCAAGGCCTCGACACAGCACAGCTAGAGCCTGTCGAGGGGCCCCGGCACCAGGTGGTCCCGGGGCCGGATCGGGCGGGTTCGGCGGTCATCGGCCGACGAACCCGCCCGTATGCGTGACCGATCGGCCGTGCGACCGATCGGCCGGGACCCGATCACTCCCCCAGCGATGAGAGAAGGCGGCCGCATGGCTCGCAAGACCAAGAGCACCGGCCCCGCGCCGCACCAGGACGACCCCGCGCCGCAGCGGACCCGCTGGTCGCGCCGGACCCGCTGGCTCAGGGCCCTGGTCGCGCTCGCCGTGTGCGGCGCCGCGGTGGGCGGCCTGGCCGCCTACCGGGGCCTGTCCGGCGGCAGCGGCGAGCGGCCGGTGACGATGGACGAGGCCTCCCGTCTGGCGCTGTCGCGACTGAACCTGTACCAGGCCAGCCCCGTGGCGGTGACCCTGACCGCCGCCGAGGGTGGCGGCGTGGTGCTGCGGGTCAGCGGGGTGGTGGACTACCGGACGCACCACGGCGTCGGAAGCTACCAGACCACCGGGGCCGGGTTCACCGGTCCGTCCGGCACGGCAGGCTCCACCGCCGCCCCGCAGCTCGACCACGGCCTGATCGTCTGGGACAGCGACGGCCTCGGCCTGGCCCCCGCGCTGGACGGCACCCCGCCCTGGCAGCAGGCCGAGCACATCCCCCGCTCGGGCTGGTCACCGCGCTCCTACACCACCGATCCGCTGGACGCCGGACTCCAACTGCTGATCGGGCTCGGCGCGGACCGGCCGGACAACCCGCTGCTGCTCGCCCAGTCCGGCGCCCGCTGGCTGGGCCGCGACCGGATCGACGGTCGTGACTACGACGAGATCTCCGGCCCGCGGGCCACCGGCACCACCCCGGGCAGCGGCCCCGACGGTGGGAAGTCGCCACTGACCTACTGGGTGGACGGCAACGGCGACCTGCGCCAGGTCACGATGCGGATGCCGGGCCTGGGCACCCCGACCACCCTGGAGTTCACCGGGCACGACGCCAACGCCAAGCTGCCGGAGGCGCCATGGGACACGGGCA
This sequence comes from Kitasatospora sp. NBC_01266, assembly GCF_036242395.1. Classification (NCBI taxonomy): domain Bacteria; kingdom Bacillati; phylum Actinomycetota; class Actinomycetes; order Kitasatosporales; family Streptomycetaceae; genus Kitasatospora; species Kitasatospora sp. NBC_01266. The sequence continues at coordinate 401,789 of NZ_CP108458.1, forward strand.
CCGACTGAGACCCGAACCCCGTGGCGCACGGATGATCCGACTGAGCGTCAGTGCGACGCCGGCACCGCGCCGGCGTCCGTGGGCAGCGGGTACGCGTCCGGGTCGACGGTCCCCGGCAATCCGGTCGCCGGGCTGGCCGCGGCCGTCGGGTCGGGCATCGACGGCTGCGCGGGCGGCGCCGGCACCTGGGTGAACGGAACACCGGGCGGCGCCTGCACCGGGGCCGGCTGACCGCTCGGCAGGCTGCCCCGCCCGCTCGCCCCGCTGCTCGCCCCGTTCGCCCCGCAGCTCGCCAGGCCCTCCAGTCCGGCCGGGCTCTGAGTGGCCGGCTGGTTGCCGCTGAAGCAGTTGCTGGGGTCGGCGGCGGCCAGCACGAGGTCCTCGCCGTTGCCGGTGACCCGGTTGCCGGTGACCTGGTCGCCGCTCGCCGGGTGCCCGGGCGGGTCGGTGATGATCACCCCGACCGCCGTGTTGCCCTGGACCAGGTTGCGCTGCACGCGGTCTCCGGTGCCCCCGCCGATGCCGATCCCGATCCCGAAGCCGCCGTCCGCCTGCTCGGGCGTGTCGGTGGCGTTGTTGTCGCTGATCACGTTGCCCGCGAGCACCGCGCCGTGCTGCGGGGCGAGCGCCTCCTGGTCGTTGGAGTTGATGGTGACACCGACCCGGTTGCCGGTGACCAGGTTGCCCAGCACCGAGACGCCCTCGGAGGCGTTGGTGATCTCGATGCCGACCGCGTTCTGCGCCATGGTGTTCCCACGGACCAGGGTGTCGCAGGGCCGGCACTGGCCGACGTAGATGCCCGAGTCGGCCTGCCCGGAGGCGTAGGAGTCCTCGATCACACCACCGTGCGCGTCGAACGCGTAGATCCCGTACAGGCCGTTGTCGTACGAGGTCACACTGGTCGCCCGGAAGCCCTGGACGGCGGGGAAGCGGGAGGTGTCCAACGGGTTGTACGCCGAGCCGCCGGCCCCGCGCTGCTGCAGCTTCTGGTCGGTGACGCCGGTGAACAGCACGCCGTTGGCGAGGTAGTCGCGCACGGTGAGGTTCTCCACCACCGAGCCCGCGCCGGTCGCGGTGATGCCGTTGACCAGTCGCACCCCGCCGTCGAAGACCACCGCGTTGCGGTCCGTGCCGCGCAGCACCACGTCGGGCTTGGTGACCTGGACGCTCTCCCGGTACACCCCCGGGCCGATCAGCACCGTGTCCCCTGATCGGGCGACGTCCACCGCCTGCTGCACCGTGTGGAAGTCCTGCGGCACCCGCAGCACCGTCCCGGCCGGGTGCTTCGCGTCGGCGGACGCCGAACCCGAGGAGGAGCAGCCGGTGGCCGCCAGCGCCACCGCCGCCGTCGCGACGAGCACCGACAGGCGCACCGTCACCGCCCGAGGACCCGCCGGTCGGGCCTGACGGCAACTCAACACGGGCCGAACAGAGAGCATTTGCATGACAGCCGTTCTATCGTCTCCAATAGCCACATGCCCACCGAACCGGAAAAAGCGCAGGACCCCGTCCACCCGGGCGGCGGCGGCTTCGGGCGGCGCGGGGCGCTGCTCGCCGCCGGTGCGGTGCTCGCCGCCGGAATCGGCGCGGCGGCCGACGACCTGGTCAGGAAGGACCTGACGGACGCCCGCAGGCGCGCCCCGGCCGCACCGCCCGAGGCCGCGACCCCGTTCTACGGGCCCCGGCAGGCCGGTGTGACGGCGCCCCAGCAGCCGGCCACCCAACTGCTCGCCCTCGACCTCCCGCAGACTTCCGCCGCCGCCGACCGCCAGACCCTGCGCGCCGTCCTCGACGCGCTGACCCGCACCCTCGCCACAGCGGCTTCCGACACCCCGTCGGATGCCCGGCTGCAGGGCGTCGGCACCACCCGGCTCACCTCGCTGGTCGGCGTCGGCCCGGGCCTGGCCAGCCGGCTCGGCCTCGACGTCCCCACCGGGCTCGCCGAGCTGCCGCCCTTCCCCGGCGACCAGCTGGACCAGGCCCGTGGCGGCGGCGACCTGCTGCTCCAGCTGTGCGCCGCCGACCGCTGGACGCTCACCGTGGTCGCCGAACTCGCCGCCACCGCCGCCCGGTCCGCCGGCGCCACCCCGCGCTGGAGCCAGACCGGCTTCCTGCCCGTGACCGCCCCGGGGACCACCCCGCGCAACCTGTTCGGCTTCAAGGACGGCACCTCCAACCCCGGTCCGGCGGAGGACGAGCAGTTCGTCTGGGGCCCGCCCGGCGCGCACCAGAACGGCACGCTGCTGGTCTACCGCCGGATCCGGATGGACGTGGCCGGCTTCGCGGCCCTGCCCGCGGACCAGCGCGACCGGACGATCGGCCGCCGCGAGAGCGACGGCGTCCCGCTCACCGGCACCGCCGAGCACGACGACCCGGACATCTACGCCAAGAACCCCGACGGGTCCTACGTGATCCCCGCCAACGCCCATGTCCGGCTCACCAGCCCCCGCCTCGACGGCGGCGTCCGGATGCTCCGGCGCAGCTACAGCTACGACGACGGCCCGACCGACCGCGGCCTGCTGTTCTGCGCGTTCATGCGCGACCCCGCGCAGTTCAACCGGGTCCAGGACCGCCTGGCCACCCACGACGCCCTCACCCCTTTCCTCCAGCACCAGGCCTCGGCCGTGGCCTACGTACTGCCCGGCGCGGCCGCCGGAGGCAGCCTCGGCGAGCAGCTCTGGGCGTAGCGACGCCGGCGCTCCGGTTCCGCCCGTGGTCCGAAAGCCGGTGGTCCAGCAGCCCGTTCGACCACCGCCACGGTGCGCCCGGCCCAGTACGCCAGCGCCGAGAGCTCCGCAGAGGACAACACGGCCTTCCCCGCTCCCGCCCTACCGGCAGCACAAGCTACCGCTCATGTGGTGCGTATCGATGCCGCCGCCCTGCCAGGCGGGTTGATCACCCCCGTGCGGCCGACTCGTGGCGGATCGCGGCACCGGCCAGCTGTCCGGGTTCGAAGACCGCCGCCGCCACGCGGAACTCCGGGGCCAGCGCGGTCCACACCTCCTCCAGGAGCTCACCCGGATCGGCTGCTCCGGTCCGGGCCTCGCGGAACGGCTCGCCGGTGGTGACCTGTTGCCCGTCGGACCGGTACGTCGTCATCAGCACGGCGTCCCCGGGCTCCAGGCCACGGACGGCGAGCGTCAGCAGGTCGGCCGACGCCCTGCCGCCGGCGCTTCGACGGGCGGCTCCGAACCAGGCGTCCTGCCCCGAGCCCAGATCCACCGCCACGGTGATGCGGGGCGTGAAGATCGGCGGATCGGGCTCGTACTCCAGACCGGCCAACGCCTCGGCCGGCGTGCGCCCTTCCTGCAGCCGGTCCGACACCGCAGCGACCTGCTCCCCGTTGCCGAAGACCAGCCAGCCGCCCCGCTGACGAGCCGCGACATAGTGCCGCAACGGATCATGAGCCGGCTCCGTGGTCGGCGCCACGATCAGCTCGCCGTCCCCTCGACGCAGCACCCGGGCCTTGGACGCGGCACTACGTCCGGTGAGGAAGTAGCCCCCGCACAACGCGCCGTCCAGGGTCCTCGCCCACAGCACGCCCCGCCCCGGATAGCGGTTGCCCGCCACTACTTCATGCACCTGGTCCACCGGGACGCTCCTCCACCAGTCGCCGCAAGAACGCGGAGCTCCGCGCACCGCCATCCAACCGCAGGCGCGTCGGCCCTCGACCGGCGCCCCCACCGGCAGTCACGACAAGCCCCCCGGCGCATCAGCCCCGCGGTCTCGAACGAAATGATCTCGTGAGGTGACTCGGCCCAGGGAGGTCCCGCGAGCCTCGATGAGTCGGCGGCGTCGGCGGTCGTACAGTCGAACCCGTTACCGAGGAGGACTTCTGATGCGCAGCGTGACCTATGCGATGAACGTCTCACTTGACGGCTACATCGTCGGGCCGGACGGCGACTTCGACTGGACGGCGCCCGACGAGGAGGTCTTCCGCTTCTGGATCGACGAGCCTCGAGAGGTCGGCGTCCACCTGTTGGGACGACGGCTGTACGAGACGATGCTGTACTGGGAGACCGCTGACCAGGATCCATCGCTCGACGACTCGATGCGCGAGTGGACCTCGCTCTGGAAGCCGCTCCCGAAGGTGGTGTTCTCGACCACGCTGTCGGCGGTGCAGGGCCATGCCCGCCTGGCCTCCGGCGGCCTGGCGGAGGAGATCGAGCGGTTGCGAGCCGAGCCGGGTGAGGGCGACATCGCGATCGGCGGCGCGACTCTCGCCGCCCAGGCGGCTGCGTCGGATCTGATCGACGAGTACCGGGCCATGGTCTACCCGGTGCTGGTCGGCGGTGGCATTCCGTTCTTTCCCCGGCGCGAGCGCCGGGTGGATCTCGAACTCGTCGAGACCCGCACCTTCAGCTCGGGAGTCGTCTACCTCCGCCACCGCGTGGTGCGTTAGCCTCGCGCTTTCACCAGGCGATGGTCTGAGGCTTGCCTCGAACCCAGGAGAGTGCCTCTGACCTGGGACGATATGGCTTCTGTAGGGTTCAGTCGCCGCAGGGTAAGGAAGCACTCTCCAGGTGAAGAGTCGTAGAGGGTCGTATCCGCATATCAATCCGAGGCGCTGGTGCTGGCCGAGGGCAGTCCACGGCCCGGGCAAGATCCTTCTCGACCCGGCCCTGGCGGTCGCCTGGGCGGGGACTGCCTGTCGGACGTGGCGATATCGTGTCGTCCCGACCAGCCCGCGCGGAATGCCCCCGATCCACCAGACCCGTTGAGTAGAGCCGACAGCATCGCCGTGAAGACCGTGAAGCGGTCGGCTCGCTGACCGGCGGCTAGCGTTTGGTCGGATACCTCGGCCGGGAGGAGGAACTGCCCGGTTCGGGAAGACCCGGCGGTGCAGGCCGCAAGTGCATCCCGCCTGCTTCCCACATCGGGCAGTGAAGCCTCAGGCTAGGAGGACACTGGTGACGACACCGTCCGATCCTCTTGCGCTGCTGCGCTCCAAGAGCTACCTGGCGCTGCTGGTGCTTGCCGCGATCATCGGCGTTCCCGTCTCAGCAGCGGCCTACTTCTTTCTCGCCCTGGTCAGCAAACTGCAGGGGTGGATCTTCACCAGCCTGCCGAAGGCCCTGGGCTTCCACGGCGAACCCCTGTGGTGGCCCATACCGCCGCTGCTGCTGGCCGGCGTGCTGGTCGCGCTGACCATCCGGTACCTGCCCGGCACGGGCGGGCGTTCACCAGCTGACGGGTTCAAGGCCGGCGAGGGTCCGCCACCCGCCATCGACCTTCCCGGCATCGTGCTCGCGGCCTTCACCACTCTGAGCCTGGGCGTGGTGCTCGGGCCCGAAGGGCCTCTGGTCGCCCTCGGTGCCGGGCTCGGTGCCCTCGCGGTCCGCCTCGTCAAGCGGGACGCGCCGCCCAGAGTCGAGTCCAGTCCGTGCTGGCCGCCGCAGGCAGCTTCGCCGCGATCAGCCCCCTCCTCGGCTCGCCCCTGACCGGCGCTTTCCTGCTGATGGAGGCCTCCGGTCTGGGCGGCGCCACGATGCAACTCGTGCTGGTACCAGGCCTGCTGGCCGCAGGCGTCGGATCCCTCATGTTCGTCGGCCTGGACGCTTGGACCGGCCTGGGCACGTTCTCACTGGCGATTCCCGGTCTGCCGCACGTCGGTGCACCCACAGGCGGCGAATTCCTTTGGGCTGTGGCGATCGGGATCATGGCTGTCCCGGTCGGCTCCGGAATCCGGTGGCTCGCCCTGTTCCTGCGGCCCTACTCCGAGCGGTGGATCGTGCCGGTCACCGCAGCGGTCGGTCTGGCGGTCGCGGGCCTGGCGATCGCATTCGCCGCAGCCACCGGCAAAGACTCCTCCGAGGTGCTGTTCTCCGGACAGTCCGCCCTCGGCCCGCTCATCGCCAACAGCGCCAGCTACAGCGTCGGAGCGCTGCTGCTGCTCATCGTCTGCAAAGGGCTCGCCTACGGAGTGTCGCTGAGCTGCTTCCGCGGTGGTCCGACGTTCCCGGCCCTGTTCGTCGGGGCGGCCGGCGGCGTGGCACTGTCGCACCTGCCGGGGCTACCGCTCGTCGTCGGCGTCGCCCTGGGCATCGGCGCGATGTCCGTCGTGATACTCAGGCTCCCGCTGACGTCCGTCCTGCTGGCCACCCTGCTGCTGGCATCGGACGGCCTGACGGTCATGCCGCTGGTGATCGTGGCAGTCGTCGTGTCCTATGTGGTCTCCGCCAGGCTCGCACCGCCCTCGCCCCCGCCTCAGGGGACCCCTTCTGCCACGACAGCGCCCCCCGAACCGCACGAACCGCCCCGGCCTGATCGCGCGGCCTGATCGCGTCACTCGCAGCCAGGAACCGCCGGTAGCCGCACCGCTGCCGGCAGCCTCCGACCCGACCGTCTCCCGCCTGATCAACACCCTCGCCGCGGCCGGGCCCCGCGCACTCCGAGAAGGAGGACGCCGCCAAGACCTGGAAGAAGACCTTCGGCCACCACCCGCTGTTCGCGTTCGTCGACCACGGCCACGAGGGCTCCGGAGAACCGGTCGCCAGCCTGGTCCTGGCCCAGCTGCCGAAGATGTACCGACGCGGACGCCGAACCCCGATCCGTACCGACTCCGCCGGCGGCACCTATGGCTTCCTCAACTGGCTCACCGCACGCGGCCGATGGCTGTCCTACTCGGTCGGGATGACCATCACCGACAGCATGCACCAGGCCGTACTGACGATCCCCGCTTCGGCCTGGACCCCGGCCGTCGAACCCGGCGGCGAGATCCGCAACGGTACCTGGGGCGCCGAACTCGCCGGCCATGTCCTGGGCGGCTGGCCGACGGGCATACGGCTGATCGTCCGCAAGGAACGGCCTCACCCCGGCGCGCAGTTGCGCTTCACCGACGCCGACGGCATGCGGCTGACCTGCTTCGCCACCAACACCGGTCCTGAGTAGCAGCGGTACAGCGGTTAGCGCTAAGGGATGATCTTGGTTCCGGAAGGCGGCCCGACTGGAGCGGGCGTACGGGTGCACGAGGTCGGGGTCCCGGTAGGAACGGAACGGAAAGTCCGGGTTACTGTCAAAACTTTTGACGCTTGGCGTTGCGGACTTGTCCAAGTTGGGGGGTTCGATCCTTCGGTCGGTCTGATCATTGGCCTTGAGTAGTCATCAGGCGCCCGTTGGCGCTGAGGGTGGTCACCCCGGGCGGAATGGGAACGTTCGTGATGACGGGTCCGTCGTCTCCCCGCGCAGGGGTGACGACGGACCCGTGCATTACTTCTCTCCGCCTGTGGGTGCGCCTGTGAGGGCGGCCGCGTGTGCACGGTGGGACGGTGAGTCGGCGGTGGCGGTGGGCCGGATGATCAGGCGCTCGCGGTGGTGCTCCTCGGTGAGGTCGTGCAGGCGGGCTTTCAGCAGGTGACGAAGGGTGATCACGCCGAGCACCCTGGCTGAGGGTGAACGGTCGACGACGGCGGCGCTGGTGACACTGTGTTCGGCGAACAGGTAGGCGACGTGGCGCAGGGTGTCGTCCGGCCTCACTGTCGCCACCGTCTCCTGGACCGTGTCCGCCACGGTGCTCTCACGGCTGGAGGAGGTGCCGGCGGCAAGCAGGGCGCGGCGGGTGGCGACGCCGACCAGGGTTCCGCCCTCGCCGGTGACGGGGAAGAGCCGCTGGCCGTGGCCGGCGGCGGCCTCGTCCAGGAGTGCGTCCAGGAACTTCCCGTCCAGCACCCGGTCGGCGGTGAGGATTTGGGCGGAGCGGTCCATGACCTCCTCGGCGAAGAAGGTCTCCAGCGGATCGGTGGAGTACTCGCGCGTCAGGTGCAGGCCGCGCCGGGCGATCTTCTCGGTGAGGATCGAGCGCTTCAGCACCAGCGTCGAGAGGCCGTAGGCGGTGGTGGAGGCGACCAGCAGCGGCAGGGCGGTGGGCCAGGCGTGGGTCAGCTCCAGGGTGAAGATCGCCCCGGTCAGAGGTGAGCGCATCACGCCGCCGACCACTGCGGCCAGGCCCGTCATGGCCCAGAACCCCGGCATCACCTGCGGTAGGAACATGCCCTCCCAGGCGCCGAGCGCGCCGCCGATCATGAACACCGGCGCCAGCACGCCGCCCGAGGTGCCCGAGCCCAGTGACAGCGACCAGATCAGCGTCTTGACGACGAGGATCCCGATGATCAAGGAGGTGGTGGCCCGGCCGGTCAGCAGCTGGTCGATGACGTCGTATCCGACGCCGAGAGCGCGTGGTTCGATCAGGCCGCCGAGGCCGATGACTGCGCCGCCGATGGCCGGCCACCACATCCAGTGGAACGGCAGCTTCGCGAAGGCGTCCTCCGCTCGGTAGACCAGCCAGGTGGCCGCCACCGCGAGGACGCCGCCGGTGAGTCCGACGACGGCTGCCAGTGCGGTGATGCCGCCGTTCAGGTGCAGCCCGGTGGTCGGCACGGGGAAGACCGGGCCGGTGCCCATCAGGATGCCGCGCACCACGGTGGCGACGGCGACCGAGCCGACGACGGGGACGAAGCTGCGCGGGCGCCACTCGAAGAGCAGCAGTTCCACGGCCAGCAGTACCGCGGCCATCGGGGAGTTGAAGGTGGCGGCCATGCCGGCGGCGGCGCCGGAGACGAGCAGGGTCTTGCGCTCGTCGGCGCTCAGCCGCAGTACCTGGGCGAGCATCGAGCCGATGGCGCCGCCGGTCATGATGATCGGCCCCTCAGCGCCGAACGGGCCACCGGTGCCGATGCTGATCGCGGCCGAGATCGGTTTGAGGAGGGCGACCTTGGGGGCGACCCGGCTGCCGCCGGTCAGGATCGCCTCGATGGCCTCTGGCATGCCGTGGCCGCGGATCTTCTCCGAGCCGTACCTCGCCATCACACCGATCACCAGACCGCCCGCGACGGGGGCGAGCAGGACCAGCCACCACGGGTGGTGGTGCAGTCCCGGGGCCACCAGCCCGGTGTTCCAGCGCTGGTAGAAGACCAGGTTGGTGACCAGCCCGATCAGCCGCTGCAGGAACAGCGCCGCCAGCGCGCCCGCCCCGCCGACCGGCAGGGCCCAGGCGGCGATCAGCAGCATCCGCGGCCCGGCTGTGAAGTCCCCCAGGTGCGCGGCCCGCTGCCGCGGCCCGCCGCTCACAGCGGCACCGGCCCGTGCAGGTCGGCCGCGTACGCGTCGCCGACGACCGCGTGGAAGGCCCGCAGCCCCGCAGCGGTCGCCGCCCGCTCACCGGGATCCAACCGGCTCAGGATCCGCGCGAACTCCTGGTGGCGCCAGGCGAGTACCTGATCCACCAGGCGCCGGCCGCGCTCGGTCAGCTCCAAGGCGACCACGCTGCGGTGGTGCTCGTCAGCGCCCCGCTCGATGTGCCCGGAGGCGTGCAGCCGGTCCGCAAGCCGGGTCACCGACGACGCTCCCAGCCCCAGCGCCTGGGCCACATGGGAGGAAGGGCAGCGCCCCAGGTCGTTCAGCGCCAGCAGCATCCGGAACTGCGGCAGCGACACCTCACCGGCCAGCACCTCCAGACTCCGCAGCGCCACCCCGATCAGGTCTCGCGCGCCACGCTGGAACGCCTCGATCTCGTCCGAGGTCGGCAGCCCTTCAACGGGCGGCTCATCAGATATTCGTACCATGGGAGAAGTATTGCATTCGGCAATACTTGCCGGGAGGTAGTGTTCGAGGCGTGGGACGGGGCGCGCGAAATCACTTCCCCAGCAAGCACCTCCGCGCGCCGGTGCACTGCGCCACCTATCCGGCGCGCGACGCAGGCGACTCAACTCGTGCGGCCTGCCCGCCAACAGCGGCCCGCTATGCGGCCCGGCCCTGACTCCACGACCTCAGCGCCGGTGATCCGTTGGTCCCCAAGGCCGGGACCAGGTGTTCATCCTGACCGTCCACGAGATGAAGCGCCTGGCCCGCGACGCCACCGAGCTGATGCAGCTCTCCGCCGACCTGGAGGGGGCCGGCATCCTGCTGGAGCTCCTCGCTGGCCCGCTCACCGGCATCTATGACCCGGACGGCATGGGCTCGATGGGCTGTTCGGTGCCGAGCGCCGGGGCGCCGCCCGTGTGCCAGTGCTCGGCGGGGACACCGGTCGCCTCCTCCCGGCGGTCGGCGGCGGTCAGCTGGGCGCGCTGGGCGACCAGGCGCTCGCACAGAGCGATCTCCTCGGCAGTGAGCGGCTCGCCGGGCCGGAGGATCCGCGCGGGCTTGGGCCGCAGCGGCAGGCAGTCGTCCACCGCGGCGAGCGCGGCGGCCTCCTCGGCGTCAGCGAGTGCCCGGTAGACCGAGGCCACCGACGGGTGCTCGCCGGCGTTCTTGCCAGTCTTGATGACGAGCTTCTTGGCGATCTCGGGCACCGGGGTGCCCTTGTCCTTGAGTGCGACGGCGAAGGTCAGCGTGTCGTCGTCGATGACCTTCGGCCGGCCGCCGTGGTTGCCCTTGCGGGCGGCGGTCTGCTGGCCCTCCAGGGTCTTCTCCCGGATGTAGTTGCGGTCGAGCTGGGCGGCGACGGCCAGCACGGCGAAGAGCATCGAGCCCATGCCGTTGGGGTCGTAGATGCCGGTGAGCGGGCCGGCGAGGAGCTCCAGCAGGATGCCGGCTCCCTCCAGGTCGGCGGAGAGCTGCATCAGCTCGGTGGCATTGCGGGCCAGGCGCTTCATCTCGTGGACGGTCAGGATGACGACCTGGTCGGGTGCCGCTTCCTTGAACTCGGCGGCGAGCTTGAGGGCGGCGGCCATCTCGGGGCGGTGCTTGACGCGGGTGCTGATCTTCTCCCGGAAGATCTTCGTGCACCCTGCCGCCTCCAGCGCCTCGATCTGACTGGCCAGCTCCTGGCTGACCATGGACGTGCGGGCGTACCCGATCCGCACCGGCCGGGAGCCGGCGGCGGGCTCGGGCACGACGGCGAGCGCCGGGCCCGCCTGCCAGGTCCGGCCCGGGCCCCGGTCGGCGGGGACGAGGACTTCGAGGTCCTCGCGCAGCGCGGGCACCAGGATGAAGCGCGGGGTGTGGTACTTCGCGGCCACCTTCCCGCCGAGGGTGCGGCACGGGCTGCCGGGCTGCACTTCGCACTTCGGGCATTTATGACGTTCCACCGCAGAAGCTGCCTGATCGGGCGTCAGATCCATGGCGGAAGTCTCTCAGAAGTGCGTCGCAGAAGTGCGGAGTTCTGAGAGGACTTCTGCGAGAGCGGACCGGGGCGAATCGGACACGGATCGGGGGTCTCGCAGAACTCTCACATCTGATCATTTCTGCGAATCACCCACCGTCACCACCGTGACGCTCCGCTACATGTCCCTTCGCCGTAGCTTCGCGAGCGTCGCACTGGCGTTCAGGCGGGTTCGAGGTCGGCCGGGTCGGCTTCCCACTCGAACCCGCCTCCGATCGGCCGGACGAAGATCCGGCGGCGCAGTAGCTTGTCCGTCTCGGTGTCGCGCTCGATCAGCTGGCCGTTGATTGTGCCGGTGCGGCCGTCGCGCTTGTGGCGCACCCGCTTGCCGTGTTCGGGGTGGGGCGGGCTGGTGAGGGACACGCCCCACCCGCTGCGGCCGGCGGGCGCCATCAGCGGCTCGCTAGTGTGATGCGCCGCAAATCACGAGGGTAACTATTGCTGTGATGGTTGCTGGCGAGGAGGGTTGATCTTGGCGAGGTAGTCGGCGAGGGACTTGAGGATTTCATCGGCGGTCTTGGTCCAGGTGAACGGTCTCGGATCCTGGTTCCAGGTGTCGATCCAGGCCTTGATGTCGTCTTCGAGGGCTTTGACGGAGGTGTGGACGCCGCGGCGGATGAGCTTGTCGGTCAACAGGCCGAACCAGCGCTCGACTTGGTTGATCCAGGATGAGCCGGTTGGGGTGAAGTGGACGTGGAAGCGTGGGTGCCGGCTGAGCCAGGTTCTGATCTCGGCGGTGTTGTGAGTGCTGTAGTTGTCACACACCAAGTGCACGTCGAGCTGGGCGGGGACGGCCTTGTCTATGGTGATCAGGAATTTCTTGAACTCCAGGGCCCGGTGGCGGCGGTGGAGTTCGCTGATGACGGTTCCGTCGGCGATGTTGAAGGCCGCGAACAGGCTGGTGATGCCGTGCCGCAGGTAGTCGTGGGTGCGGCGTTCGGGCATGCCTGGCATCATCGGCAGCACTGGCTGGGACCGGTCCAGCGCCTGGATCTGGGACTTCTCGTCGACGCAGAGTACGACGGCCTTCTCGGGCGGGTTGTGGTAGAGCCCGACGACGTCCACCACCTTGTCCACGAACTGCGGGTCGGTGGAGAGCTTGAAGCTGTCCTGAAGGTGGGGCTTGAGGTCGAACCTCTTCCAGATCCGCCCGATGGTCGACTTCGACAGCCCCGTGCGGGTGGCCATCGAGGCCCGCGACCAGTGCGTGTCCTGACCCGGGGCGGACTCCAGAGTGGCGACGATGACGTCTTCGACCTGATCGAGCAGGATCGAGGGCGGCCTGCCTGGACGCGGCTCATCCTGCAAGCCGTCCAGCCGCTTGTCGATGAACCGGGCCCGCCAGCGCTCCACGGTCGACTCGTCGACGCCCAGGTCCATCGCCGCCTGCCGGTTCGTCCCGCCCTCCGCGCAGCGCAGCACGATCCTGGCCCGCAGCGCGAGAAACTGCGCGGTCTTCGCCCGTCTCGCCCAGCGCACCAACTGGTCCCGCTCGGCCTCACTCAGGACCAGGTCGGCCTTCGGTCGACCGATACGGCCCGCATCCTGCAAGCCGGCCAGCCCCTCGGCCGCGAACTTGCGCCGCCACTTGGACACCGTCTTTGCCTGGACGCCAACTTGCTCCGCGGCAGCGGCATTCGACTTACCGTCAGCGCACGCCAGAATGATCCGGGCCCGCTCGGCCGCTCTCCGGTCCCACGACCCGGCCCGACGCACCAACTCGGCACGCTCGTCACCAGACAGCGTGATCGCCACGGCAGAAGGTCCAGGATGCGCCACTCTAAAAGGGTATCAACTTACCTCGTGATTTGCGGCGCATCACACTAGTGCTGTGACCGCAAAGGTTCACCGAGTTGGCGCCGGCAGGCCTTCGGCCGGTTGGATGTCGTGAAACGTCCAACTCGGTGGTGGGATGCACAGTGGCAGAGCCGGTCCGGGTCCGCAGGCTCACGGACCAACAGGGCCAGCAGTTACAGCGGATCGTGCGCCGAGGTAGCACGAACACGGTGCGTTACCGGCGGGCGATGATGCTGCTCGTGTCGGCCGGCGGCAACCGCGTACCGGTGATCGCCCAGCTGATCCAGGCGGACGAAGACACCGTGCGGGACGTGATCCACCGGTTCAACGAGATCGGCCTGGCCTGCCTGGACCCTCAGTGGGCGGGAGGCCGTCCCCGCCTGCTCAGTCCTGACGACGAGGACTTCGTCATCAAGACGGCCACCACCCGCCCCACCAAGCTCGGGCAGCCCTTCACCCGCTGGTCTATCCGTAAACTGCTCGCCTACCTGCGCAAGGTCCACGGCCGGGTCATCAGGATCGGCCGCGAGGCCCTGCGCTGCCTGCTCGCCCGACGAGGCGTCACCTTCCAGCGCACCAAGACCTGGAAGGAGTCCACCGACCCCGAGTACGACGCCAAGCTCGACCGGATCGAGCACGTCCTGGAACGCTTCCCGGACCGGACGTTCGCGTTCGACGAGTTCGGCCCGCTCGGCATCCGCCCCACCGCGGGCAGTTGCTGGGCCGAGCAGGGCAAGCCGGACCGACTGCCGGCGACCTACCACCGCACCCACGGCGTCACCTACTTCCACGGCTGCTACTCGGTCGGCGACGACACACTCTGGGGCATCAACCGCCGTCGCAAGGGAACCCCGAACACCCTGGCCGCACTCAGGTCGATCCGAGCCGCCCGGCCGGATGGCGCCCCGGTCTACGTGATCCTCGACAACCTCTCCGCCCACAACGGCAAGAAGATCCTCCGCTGGGCGAAGAACAACAACGTCCACCTGTGCTTCACCCCGACCAACACCTCCTGGGCGAACCCGATCGAGGCTCACTTCGGACCACTGCGGCAGTTCACGCTCGCCAACTCGAACCATCCGAACCACACCGTCCAGACCCGCGCGCTCCACACCTATCTGCGGTGGCGCAACGCCAACGCCCGCCACCCCGACGTCCTGGCCGCCCAACGCCGCGAACGCGCCCGCATCCGCAGCGAGAAAGGCATCCGCTGGGGCGGCAGACCCGCCACCGCCGCCTGATCAAGCGACCCGGCTGGTGTTGCCGGTCAGAAGTGAGCCCATGCCTCGGCGAGCAGGCTGTTCACCGCTTCGGGCCGATCACGATGCGGGGAGTGGTCGGCGCCCGGTATCCGGACCAGGCGGGCGCCGATCCGGTCCGCGATGAACTCGCCGCAGGCCGCCATGGCTTCGCCGATGAACGCGCGGTACTCCGGATGTGCGGTCTCCCAGGTGCCGTTGACCACCAGCTTCGGGAAGTAGGCCCGCGCGAGCGGGGCCAGCGGGATCTCCGCGTCCCAGACCGGACGCTCAGCCATCGCCGAGGCGGCGGCCCGCAGCAGGTGCGGGGTGAACTCGGGCAGCGGGAGGCCGTAACCCTCCGTCGAGTAGCGCAGGTACTCCTCGGGACTCATCGGCTCGCGCTTCTCGCCAAAAGCCGCCCGGATCCGGCCCAGCGCCTTGGCGACCGCCGGGTGCTCCTCCGCCACGCGCAACGCGGACGGCTCGATCAGCGTCAGCGAGTGAACGGCCTCCGGACGGCGCGCCGCCGCGATCATCGCACCGGCCGCGCCGTAGGAGTGACCCACCAAATGCGCGCCGGTGCCGAGCAGCGCCACGATGTCCTCGGCGTCCACCTCGTAGTCGCTGCGCTCGATGTCAGGGCTGTCCCCGAAGCCGCGCCGGTCCATCAACTCCAGCCGGAAACGCTCGGCAAGCAGGCGCTGGCCCTGGAAGCAGTCGGTGCCCCAACTCATGGTGCCGTGCACGAGAAGTGCACGCGGAGCGATTGCCGATGATTGGTCCTGCCACAGCGTCACATGAACTGGTTCGCATCCCATGGCAGTGATCCTATGAACCGTCAAGCTTGCATGGGTAGCAGTGCGAAGGCGCAATCTCGCTGGTGGTGCTGCAGGGCTTTCCGGTGGGATCGAGCTCGGCAACGGCGGGTGCGTCGAGACCGACAAGCACGTCCGAGCAACACGGTGAACCTTCACGGTCACAGCACTAGCCGGCTCGTCCGCCGGGCCGAATCGGGAAATGATCGTCGCCGAGAAGACGTCAGTTGCCAGTTCAGCTGAGTGGAATGCTCATCGGCGCCTCACCCTGACGACCTCACGCATTCAAGGTCGGCAACAACAAGGGGCCAACTCTGGGCGACTCATGGGCCGATCATCGCGAGCCGTGCGCGGCCCAGCTGGGCGGCGACCGCACCGCCCAGCAAGCCGACCCGCGAACGCGCTGGCGCCCAGAATCAGAATCCACACGACAGCCGACTGTTTCGGCTGCCCGCGCGGCTTGAACTGCTCAGCAGTTCAGAGGGAGCAGGCGGCATAACCGCCGACGTAGTAGGCAGTGGTGATCCCATAGGAAAACGCTCCGCACGGGCCATTCTGGCGTATCCCGACGAGGAGCGTGTGCTGGGCGTCGCTGAAGAAATCCACGACATACTCGGAGCTCGGCCCTATCTCGGGCTTGGGGTGCGCTTGGGCTGCCTGCGCGGGCAGGGCACCCACCATCGCGGTACCGGTCATGAGCAGTGCGACCAATCCGGTACGGGCAAACTTCCCGATCATCGGACCTCCGGACGTTGTGGCCAGCGAACACTCCGACAGAGGGCACCGCCCGGCAGGTCACGGAGTCACATGGCCAGCTGAACTATCATGACAGAGCGCTGTGACATTACCTCGCATGGCTCGAACGGTCAATGGTAACAACGCAGTTGGCACCGGTACCTGATTTTCTCGTCCGTTCGCCAGGTTCATGCAATGAGGCCAGTGGTACTTGACTTCATGAATGGGCTCCTGCCGGCAGGGCGACTTCAGTGCCCCGGCCAAAGCGACCAAGTACACGCCCACCGAGCCCAGCAGGAGCCCTCCTCCCCCGCCGACCCGTGACCGCGACCTCACTTCACCATCGGCGCCGAAAACCGCTCGACGGACCGGCCGGCACGGACCATGATGCGAACTCGTGACAACGCCGAAGCAGTCCCTGGTCCGCACCGCCGCCCGCAACAACGCCGACTGGTGCGCGGCGATGAGCCGATCGCACGACCTGGCGGGTGAGTTCGGGGCGCAGGCCTGGGCCGCGCCGGCCCGGACGCCGCTGTACTACCCGGATGCCGTGACGCTGGTGCCGGGGGCCGACCCCACTGCCCTGGTGGCCCGGATCGACACCGCCGCGCCCGGTGCCTCGGTCAAGGACAGCTTTGCCGATCTCGACCTGACGGGGGCCGGCTTCCGGGTGCTGTTCGAGGCGCAGTGGATCCACCGCCCGGCGGGTGCGCCCGGCGCCGCGTCGGAGCTCGGCTGGGAGGTGGCGGGCGATCCGGGGACGTTGCGTGCCTGGGCGCTCGCCTGGGACGACGGGGACGGCAACGCCGACCTCTTCCGGCCCGAACTGCTGGACGACCCCGACACGTTCGTGCTCGCCGGACGGTCCGCCGACGGCCGGGTGGTGGCCGGAGCGGTGGCGAGCCGCAGTGACCACGTGGTGGGCGTCTCCAACGTCTTCGCGCTGGAGGGCGGCGCCGAGGCGGCCTGGCCGGGCGTCCTGGACGCGGTGCACCGGCTGTTCCCCGGATTGCCGGTGGTCGGCTACGAGCACGGCGAGGACCTGGCGGTCGCCGTCCGCCACGGCTTCGAGCCGGTCGGTCCGCTGCGGGTCTGGCTGCACGGCTAGCGCCGGTCGTCGGAACCCGGCCCGGCGTTCAGGTCCGCGGGCCGGTCCCGGACCGGGATGCCGTCCTCTTTTTCGCGTCGTTCCGGAGGAGTTCCCCATGTACCAACCGTCCCTACTGCCCGAACCGTACGCGCACGGCCTGCTCGACGTCGGCGACGGCAACCGGATCGCCTGGGAGGCGTGCGGCAACCCCGAGGGAAAGGCCGTCCTGTCCGTACACGGCGGCCCCGGCGGCGGTTCCCTCCGCCGCAGCCGAGGGCGCCGCCGCGGCGGGGTGTTCGATCCCGAGGTCTACCGGGTCATCCAGTACGACCAGCGCGGCTGCGGCCTGAGCCTGCCCCACGTCGCCGACCCGGCCGTCAGCCTGGAGCACAACACCACCGACCACCTCATCGCCGACATGGAGCGGTTACGCGAGCACCTGGGCATCGAGCGCTGGCTGCTCTACGGCGGCTCCTGGGGCACGACGCTGATCCTCGCCTATGCCGAGCGGTATCCCGAGCGGGTCTCCGAGATCGTCCTGATCAGCGTCTTCCTGGGCCGGCCGGAGGACATCGACTGGCTCTACCACGGGCTGGGGCGGCTGCTGCCCGGCCCCTGGGAGGCGTTTCGGGACGCCCTGCCGGCCGCGGACCGGGGCGGCAGTCTCGTGGCGGCGTACAACCGGCTGCTCGAGCACCCGGACGAGGCGGTCCGGTTCAAGGCGGCGCAGGACTGGTGCGCCTGGGAGGACGCGGTCGTCGCCCACGAGGCGCTCGGCAGTCCGGGTGCCTACAGCAACCGGCCCGACGACGCGCTGCTGGCCCTCGTCCGGCTCTGCGCCCACTACTTCGCGAACGACGCCTGGCTCGAGGACGGGCAGTTGCTGCGCGACGCACACCGGCTGGCCGGGATCCCGGGCGTGCTGATCCAGGGCCGGCTCGACCTGGGCTGCCCGCTGCAGGGCGTGTGGGAGCTGGCGAAGGCCTGGCCGGACGCGGAGTTGAAGGTGATCGACGACTCGGGTCACACCGGCAGCCCCGCGAGGCGGGAGGCGATCGTGGCGGCACTGGAACGGTTCAGCGGGAGCGGCAGCGGTGGCGGTGGCGGCAGCGGCAGCGGCAGCGGCAGCGGCAAGCAACGGTGACGCCAGGCCGGCTCCGCAGTTCAGCGCGGCGGAGCCGGTACGATCCCGTGTTCCGCGAGCCAGGCCAGCACCTCGTGGCGGTCGGCGCGCACCAGCCTGCCGCCGGTGAAGCGGGCGTCGGCGGTGACCTCGGCGAGGCAGTCCGCCGGGGGCTCGAAGGCGCGGGCCTCGTCGTCCGAACCGAACTCGGCCTCCGCGAGGACCAGGCCGTGCAGCGGTGGGTCGAAGACATCGATGCCCAGCGGGGGGACGCTGAGGCGGGTCTTGGACAGCACCGCGGCGGGCAGTGCGGCGAACAGCTCGTACTCGGCGCGGGACAGGTAGATGTTCGTGATCAGTCCCTGGACGGGGCCAGGCCGGCCGGCGGGCACCTTCTGAGTGAGCTTGTACTCGATGGTTCCCCGCTCGAGGCGCTCCACGCGCCGCAGGCGCAGGCGGGTCCCGTCCAGGTACCGGTCGGTGATCAGGCGGGTGGCGGTGACGGCCGACGCCGGGGGTGGTCCCGCCAGCAGGAACCTCCGCTCCCGCTCGACCCGCGCGTACTTGCCCTCGCTGACGGGTTCTGCGGGCACCGGGTCGACTGGTGCGGTCATGCTGCGCGCCTTCCCGACCGACGCCGCGACGTCGGCCAACTCGTCTACCACTGCATGAGCATGAGGCACCGTCAGCTGACCGGCTTCTCCCAGACCGAGACGTGCTGGGCGCTGTCCTCGGTGAAGGGCTCGCGCGTCCAGCCGTCCCAGCGGTCGCGCAGCCGCAGACCGGCGAGCTGGGCCATCAGGTCCAACTCGGCGGGCCAGACGTAGCGGAAGGGGACCGAACGGGCCGAGCCGACGCCGTCCTCGGTGACCTCGACGTAGTGACAGGTCGCGTCCTGGGTCACGGTGTCGTAGACGGTGTAGGCCCAGCCGGTCGGACTCGTGTGGAACGGGACGATGTTCTGCCCGGCCGGGATCTTGCGCAGCTCCGGGACCATGACCTCGATGGCGAAGCAACCGCCGGGTTCGAGATGCGCCGCGACGTTGCGGAAGCAGGCGACCTGGGCTTCCTGGCTGGTCAGGTTCATGATGGTGTTGAAGACGAGGTAGGCGAGGGAGAAGGCCCCGTCCGCCCGCGTGTCCACCGTGGTGGTGGCGAAGTCACCGATCGACACGCCGATCGCCTCGCCGCCGGGCTTGGCCCGCATACCGGCCACCATCGCCCGGGACAGCTCGATGCCGTGGACCGGAACACCCCGCCGCGCGAGCGGCAACGCGATCCGCCCGGTGCCGATCCCGAGCTCCAACGCCCTGCCGCCGCCGGCCAGTTCCGCGAGGACCTGGACGGTCCGCTCGATGACGTCCGGCTGGAACGACGGGCCCGATGACCGGTCGTACCGCTCTGCCACGTCCTCGCCGAAGTACCCGTCCTCATCGATCACCGGCGGACCGTACCGCAGCAGCACCCGAAGGCGCTGACATTTTCGGAGTCACCCGAGTGGCTGCGCGTACCAGCGCCGGTGGACGATCCCTTCCACGCAGAGGACGGCCGAACCGGCGATCACGCCCACGAGCAGGGAGGCCCGGCCGCCGCCATGGGCGAGAGCACCCAGGCAGCCGGCGACGATGGCGAGCGGGCGCAGCAGGGTGAGCGGTCCGAGGCCGACCACCATCGCGAGGGTGCTGGCGCGGAACGGCAGCACGAAGTAGGCGGCGAGCGAGAGCAGGTCCGCGGCGGCGTAGGCCGCGGCAGCCGGCACCGCGGTTGCCATCAGTGCGGGGGCCAGGAGCAGGACGGATCCGACGGGTCCCCGCCGCGCCGGCCCCGCAGGGCTGACGCAACTCCCCGGGGGATGCGGGCCGTGCCGCTCAGGCTGCCCCAGGTGAGCAGTTCGGTAGGCGAAGCACCTCGCGCCTTCGGACGAGCGTCAGATCCCCAGCACCAGGATGGCGACCCGCCAGCGCGCGTCCTCCAACTCGGCGTGGATCGCCGTCCAGTCCACCGTGTCGGCCAGGAGCGCCGCCGACTGTTCGGGACGCTGGGCCCGCAGCCGGACCCGCAGGTGGGTCGGCGGGTGCCAGGCGTCCACGGCCGCCGCCTCGCGGGCGGCCAGGCGCCGGCGGCGCTCGCGCTCGATGTCCGGGACGGAGTCGACGTACTCGGCCAGGCCGTTCCAGAGGGCCTGCGCGATGTCGGCCGGGCGGGCCGCCGCGCGGTGTCCGGCCAGCGCCCGCTGCTTGCGCAGGTAGGCGGTGGCGGTCTCGTCCAGGAACAGGGCGTCGAGCATCGCCTTGGTCGCCGTCGACGAGCCGACGCGGGCGGCCAGGTCGTCCGCCTGGTACTCGGCCTGCTGGCTGCCGGAGCGGACCAGTCGGTACAGGCCGCGCCGGGCCAGCTGGACGGGCAGCGCGCAGACCAGCAACAGCCGGAGCGACAGTTCCTCGAGCAGCGCCTTCTGGGTGTTGGCGTTCATCTGCCGCAGGACGCCGCCGCCCGGCAGGGCGTCGTACTGGCTGCTGCGCTCGATCCGGCTGACCATCAACTCGTCACCACTACCGGGCATCAGCAGGTTGTGCCAGGCGTCCAGGGTCTCCAGCGCCACCCGAAGCCACAGGCCCCGTCGCGGATCCCAGGTGGCGCCGTGGCCGAGCTCCTGGGCCAGCAGGGCGATGCGCTCCTGCGGGGTGAGCACCGTCCACAGCGTCATCCCCAGCGTGAGCTCCACCTGCTGACGCACTCCCAGCCGGGCGTAGCCGGTGCGGTAGCCGGACTGCATCCGGATCCGGTCCGGCCGCCGGGCCCCCAGCGCCTCGGCCACCCGGTCGGTCAGCGCGTACAGCTGCGGGGCCTGCTCACGGGTCACCAGCGCCGGGTCGTCCCGCCGCCCGCCGAGCCGCGGGCGCAGCAGGTAGGCCAGGCCCAGGCCGACCAGGCCGAGCACGATGAAGACCAACCTGCCGGTCAGCAGCAGCCAGAGGGAGCAGACCACCACTGCCAGGGTCACGAGGTGTACCAGCGAGGCAAGGGCCAGCGCGGCCAACCGGCCGACGTTCCACCGCCGTCCGCCCACGGTGCTGGCGGCCAGTCGCTCGTACAGTCCCTCGGCCCGCGCCCGCGCCCGCGAGCGCCGCCGCGCCTCCCGCCAGCCCAGGGGCGGCTCGGCGCCGAGGTTCCACTCGCAGCTGGGACACCACTCGCTGAACCGGGGACTGGAGTCGAACGCCGCACCGCACCGGGGGCAGGTGCGCGTTGCTATGGAGTCGGTCATGCCGCCTGATGATGCCACCGCGGAGCCGCCCGAGCTCCGCTCTTTCCCGTACGGATGATCACAATTTCTGCGGGCGACGGACACCTCGGACCTGCCCGGTCCTCACCCGGATCGGCAACAGCTGCCCAGCGGTGCGACGGGGGAAGGTAGCGTCGCGATCATGCGACCGCCGACCAGGACCGCCACCGACCAGGCGCCGGCCGATCCGGCCGCCACCGACGACCTGCTGGCCACCCAGCCCATCGGCTACTGGACCGGCCTCGCCCACGCGGCCGTCACCCGGCAACTGCGTGACGCCACGGCCAGGGTCGACGTCACGCAGCCGCAGTACTGGGTGCTCAACCGGGTGAACGGCGGGCCCGCGGCGCCGAGCCGCGAGGAGGTGGTCGGCCAGCTGACTCCCCTCGCGGACGGGCCGCACGAGATCGCCCGTGTCATCGACCAGTTGCTCCACCGCGGCTGGCTGCGGATCGACGCCGGGCAGCGCCTGCGGCTCACCGACGCCGGGGAGGCCGCCCGGGTGCGGCTGCGCGAGCTGGCGACCGAGCTGCGCGCCGTGGTCCACCAGGGCATCAGCGACGAGGAGTACGTGGCCGCGCTCAAGGTGCTGCGCAGGATGGTCGCCAACGTCGAGGAGAACGGCGGCTCCTAGGCGCGGGAGCTCCTGGGTACGGGGGCTCTGGGTACGGGGCCCGCGCGCACCACCCCGCACTCGGCGGCGATCCGCCCGCCCTGGTCGCCGGTCTCGCGCTCTGGCATCATTGACAAACGGAACTACGTTCCGCTGCACAGGCCCGACAACCGCGCAGGAGGCAGCGCAGTGAACGACAGCGACGGGGACACCGGGCCCGCAACCCGGCCCAAGCGGGCGGACGCCCGGCGCAACGAGGAGGCACTGCTCGACGCGGCCGCCGCGGTCTTCGTCAGGTCGGGCGTCGAAGCGCCGGTACGCGACATCGCCGCCGAGGCCGGCGTCGGCACGGGCACGATCTACCGCCACTTCCCGACCCGCGCGGACCTGATCATCGCCGTCTACCGGCACCAGGTCGAGGCCTGCGCCGAGGCCGGCCCGGCCCTGCTGGCCACCAGCCCGACTCCGCACGCCGCACTCGGGCGGTGGATCAACCAGTTCGTCGACTTCCTGGTCACCAAGCACGGACTCGCTGCCGTACTGCAGCCCGGCAACGCCGACTTCGACACGCTGCACGCCTACTTCCTCGACCGGCTCGTGCCCGTCTGCGCCCAACTGCTCGAGGCCGCAACCGCCGCCGGCGAGATCCGCTCCGACGTGAACGCCCTCGAACTCATGCGCGGCGTCGGGAACCTCTGCATCGGCGCATACAACAACCCGCAGTACGACGCACGGCGCCTGGTCGAACTCCTCATCGCGGGACTGCGGCTATCGGTCCAGGACCTGTCGTGGTGCCACGGAGGCGGTGCCGGGCGTCCCCGTGAGGCCGACTAGGCTTGCGCCGGGACGTTCGGGTGCAGCTGATCGCCGGTCATACAGTCGGCCATACAGGGGTGGGGCAGTGACAACGCGGGAACAGAGCGGCGCGCTCGGCCCGGCCGCATCGGCTCGTGACCTGCGAACGCTGCCCAAGGCCGAGTTGCACCTGCACCTGCTGGCAGCCATGCGTCCGACGACGCTGGTCGAACTCGCGGCCGAAGACGGCCGGACCGCGCCGGATCCGCGCGGGTTCACCAGCTTCGCCGAGTTCCAGCAGGTCTTCCACGCGGCCTACCAGGCCACGTCGGCCCGACCGGAGCAGTTGCGGCGGGTGGTGACCGAGTTGGTGGAGGACACGGCCGCCGACGGCGGCGTCTGGGTCCAACCCCACTTCGACCCGCACAGCTACGCGCACTTCGGGTCCGGGGAACACGTCCTCGACCTGGTCCTCGACGCGGGTCGGCAGGCCGGCGCCCGCTGCGGCGTGGGGTTCGGCCTGACGCTCGCGGTCTCGCGCCACAGCAGCCCCGAGGACGCCCTCCGCCTCGCACGCTTCGCCGCGCGCCACGCCGGACGCGGAATCCATGCCCTGGGGCTGACCGGCGATGAGAAGGCCCGCCCCGCCGAGGCTTTCGCCGAGGCGTTCGCGCTCGCCAGGGCAGCCGGTCTGACCTCCGCACCGCACGCCGGCGAACTCTGCGGCCCCGACAGCGTCCGCGCCGCGGTCGAGCACCTCGGCGCGACGCGGATCGCGCACGGCATCCGCGCCGCGGAGGATCCGGACCTCCTGCGGTTGCTGGCCGAGCGGGGCGTCTCGATGGACGTCTGCCTGAGCTCCAACCGGGTCCTCGGCGTGGTCCCCGAGCTGACCCGGCACCCGCTGCCGCAACTGCTGGCCGCCGGCGTGCGGTGCTCGCTCGGAACGGACGACCCGTTGATGTTCGGGTCCTCGCTCGCCGAGGAGTACGCGATCGCCCGGCACACGCTCGGCCTCACCGACCATCAACTCGCAAGCATCGCACGCACGTCCGTCGAGACCAGTGACGCACCCGCCGACCTGATCGGATCGGCCTGCGCGGGCATCGACAACTGGCTCCAGCAGGGCTGAGACCCGCCCGCCGGAAGGCCTGACACACCCTCAGCCCGCGCACGCACCCGGGCCTGGCGCTCGGTCCTGTGACCCCAGGGCGCCTTTGGCAGGCTAAATCCAACTGACACCCGTCCGCCGGTGCGGCAGGATGACCGCTGGCCGTCCTGACAAGCGAAGGGCACACCGTATGCCGCACCTCGCACCGCGACCGACTCCCGGACCCGCCGAAGAGCTCACCGCCGAAATGGCGCAGGACGTCGCCGTAGCGGTGACACCGGCCATCTCACCTGATGGTCGCCTGGTCGCCCACGGGGTGATCTCGGATGGTGGCAAGGACGGGCATCCGCACGGCTCGATCTGGGTCGCCGCCACGGACGGGAGCACAGCCCCGCGCCGACTGACCGACGGCACCGCCCACGACCTCGCTCCGAAGTGGGCACCCGACTCGGCCTCTCTCTTCTTCACCTCCGAGCGCGAGCAGCGGGGCACCGCTCAACTCCAGCGAGTCCTCCTGGACGACGGCGAGGACGTCGCCAAGGTCCAGGCCCTGACCAGTTGGCGCGGGGGAATCTCCGACCACTACCCGCTCGCCGACGGCCACACGGTCGCTGTTCTCGCCGAGGACGAACCCACCGCGGAGGACGAGCGCCGGGAGGCCGAGCGCGACGACGCCAAGGTCTGGGGCCGGCACCTCCCCGTCACCCGGTTGCGTCTGCTCGACCTGGGGACCGGCGTGCTCCGCACCGTGGCGGGCCTCGGGAACCGCCATGTCGTGGAGCTGACCCAGCGTCCGGACGGCGGCCCGCTGGCAGTGCTGAGCTGGTCCACCCCGGAACTCGACCCCGGTGTCCTGAACGCGGAGTTGCATCTGGTCGACCCGCACACGGCAGCGGTCCAGGACCTGGGCCCGATCGGGGTCGAGGCCGAGTCCCCGGCCTGGTGGAACCATGACGGTGAGTGGCACCTGGCCCACCTGGCAGTCACCCCACCGAACTTGATCGGCGGGCTTGCTGTGCTGGACACCGTCCCGCCGGTGACCGGTCCGGCGGTCGAGCACCGCAACCTGACCCTCGGCATGCCCGTCAGCCCGACTGAGCTGGTGCAGGTCGCCGACGGGCCGCTGCTGGCGCTGTTCGCCGACGGACTGGACACCGCGCTGTACCGGCTCGATCCGCACTCCCAGCGATTCCACCAGCTGTCCTCGGCCCCTGGCGCGCTCGCCGGGCTGAGTGCGAGCCGCTCCGGCGAAACGCACGCCGTGCTGTGGAGTACTGCCTACGAGCCCGAGAACGTCCATGCGGGACTCGTCGGCGGGCCGCTGCTCCAGCTCAGCGACACCAGGCCGCACCTACGCGGGATCCGCTGGGGAGTCCAGGAGCGTCTCAGCTACCAGGCCTCCGACGGACTCCCGTTGGACGGACTGCTGATCCTCCCGGCCGGCCGCACGCGGGACGAGGGGCCCTTTCCGCTCGTCACCTTGGTCCACGGCGGCCCTTACTACCGCTATGCCGACGCGTTCGCGCTGAACCCGGTCGACTGCGGGCAGTGGCTGGCAACGAGCGGATACGCGGTGTTCCTGCCCAACCCCCGGGGCGGATCGGGCCATGGCCATGAGTTCGCCGCCATGGTGGCGGGCGCGGTGGGCGGCGACGAGTGGACCGACATCCTCGCCGGAATCGACCTGCTGGTCGCCGAGGGCGTCGCCGATCCCGAACGCCTGGGCATCTCCGGGTGGAGCCACGGCGGCTTCATGGCAGCCTGGGCAATCAGCCAGACCGACCGGTTCAAGGCCGCCCTGATGGGCGCCGGCATCAGCGACTGGGGCATGCAGGCCGGGACCGGCGACTGGGGAGTCCTGGACGCGGCGCTCGGCGGCAGCACCGGCTGGGACGGGCCGGGACCGCACATCCACGACGCACACAGCCCGATCTCCCATGCGGCCAAGATCCGCACCCCGATACTGATCCTGCACGGCGAGGAGGACACCAACGTCCCACTCGGCCAGGTCATCCACTTCCATCGCGCACTGCGCCACTTCGGGGTCGAGCACGAGTTCGTCGTCTACCCCCGCGAAGGCCACGGCCTCGTGGAGCGCAGCCACCGACTGGATGCCCTGCGGCGCATCCGCGGCTGGTTCGACCGCTGGCTGTAGGGGCTGTCGTCGAACCCCCTTCGTCGCCAAGCAGAAGGGGGTTCGACGACAGGCCCTAGACTCGTCGAATGATCTTCATCGTCGTCAAGTTCCCGGTCCGGCCCGAGTACACCGACTCCTGGCTGACCCACGTCGAGGCGTTCACTCAAGCCACCCGCGCCGAGCCCGGAAACCTGTGGTTCGAGTGGTCGCGCAGCGTCGAGGAGGCCGACACCTACGTGCTCGTCGAGGCGTTCCAGGACGGCGCCGCCGAGGCCCATGTGAACTCGGACCACTTCCGGGCCGCGATGGAGACCCTCCGTCCGCTGGTCCAGCGGGCGCCGCAGATCGTCAGCACCACGATCGAGGGCGCCACCGGCTGGAGCAAGATGGGCGAACTCGGCATCGACTGACGCACGGCACCCGGCGGGGCCGAAATATCGCCAATGCTTCCGATGATGCCGTTGTGTTCGAGCCAACGTCGGTGACACAGCCGCCCGTTCGACCGGGCCGCCCACGATGCTGGGGTCCTCGGCCGGTGACGCCCGGCCGGTCCCCCGGCATCCAGGAGGCCCCCGTGCCCGTGTCCCGCCCGCAAGCCCGCACGCTGCTCTCGCTGGCGGCGACCGCCGCACTCGGCCTCAGCGGGGTGATCGCGACGACCGGCACCGCCACCGCGGCAGCCGCCGGGACCACCACGACGATCACCCTGCCCGCCGGGGTCAGCACGGCCCAGCTGGCGTCCGGCACGGCGCGGGCCACCGTCACCAGGACCCCGCGGGCCGCTCAGGTGAACCTGACCTGCACGCTGACCTCCAACACCCCCATCCACACCAGCAGCATCGTCTACGCCTCGGCGAGCATCTCCTGCACCGCGCCGGTGGCCCAGCTGACCATGACCGCCAACCTCTACCGGAACGGCGCGCTGGTCGTCGCGGGCGACCTGATGGAGACCTGGTCCGCCAGCGGCCTCTCGGCGAACGCCTACACGCCCTACGCGCCGGGGACCTACCAGACGGGTGCCCAGGGAACCGTCAGCTACCCGGCCGGCTACAACCCGCCCACCGGGACCCTGCCCACGACCTACAGCCCCAAGGCGACCCTCTGAGCGCGAACCGCTGAGCGCGAACCGCTGACGGCGGACCACTGGGCTCCGCCATCGTCCGTCAGCGTGCGGTCGGGGGCGGGCTTCGAGGTTGGTCAGGACGAGTAGTGGGCGTAGGAGGGCGGTGGCGCGGGCGGGGTCGGTGCGGATCCGCCAGTTCTTCAGGTGGGCGAAGCCGTGTTCGACGATTCTGTCAGCACAGACGCCACGCACTCCGACTCACCCAGAAGCGGGAACCTGCTCGGGGTTCAGGTGGTGGGGCAGGGCTGGGCGGGGGCGGCGGCGGGGGTGTGGTGGTGGAGGGTGAGGACGAGGGCGAGGCCGGATGGGTCAGTGTGGGCGGAGGCGAGCTCGGTGCCGGCGGGTAGTTGGGGGAGGTTGATCGTGTGGGGGCTGAGTCGACTGGTGAGGGCGGCGGAGGTGTTGGGGAGGTGAGCGAGGGCGGTGATGGGGAGTTGCTGACCCATGAGGGTGATGGTGGTGGGGGTGATGGTGAGTGAGTGCGGGGTGACGGTGAGGCTGGTGTGGACGGTGACGGGGAGGCCGATCTGGCCGGCCGTCGTGGTCAGGGTGAGACCCGTGCCGTCGGTGCCGAGGGTGAGCGCGCTGTCCTTGCCCTGGCTGAGTCGTTGCTGGAGTGAGGGGTAGGGGATGGTGGCGGTCGCGGTGCCGGTGCTGTAGGTGCCCTTGGTGGTCACGTCGTGCAGGGCGATCCGCAGGTTGAGGTCGGTGTCGGCCCGGTGGATGCCGTTGGCGTCGATCTGCGCGGTGCCGAGGGTGCCGGTGAGGGCTTCCAGGCCTGCGACGGGATCGAGGAACCGCGCTCGGACGGGACCGGTGGGCTTGAGCCGGCAGGAGATTGTGCGGGCCATGCGCCGGTCGGCGACGTGCTCGATCGCGAGGTCGGCGGCAGTGGCGCCGAGCGCGACGGTTGCTGCCAGGGCGGCGGCCACGAGCTTGGGCCTGCGGCGGAGGATTTTCATCATGCGGTCTCCTTGCCGGGGCTGGGCGTGCCGCGCGGCAGAGTGGTCTGCCGGGCCCGGCTGCTTGCCTGCGCTGCCCGGGGTGAGCGTGTGTTGGCCGGTTCAGGGTGTGGGGACGGACGTGGTGGTGGGTGGTGTGGTGCGGGTGGGGCTGTTGTGGCGGCGATGCAGGATCGGTCCGCCGGTGGCGATCGCCGTGCCGAGGCAGGCACCGACGACGAGTTGGGCGTGGGCGGGCGGCATCCAGTGCTGCAGGAGGTATTCGGCGGCCAGCGCCAGCGCGACCAGGAGCAGTTTGAACAGGATGAGGTCCCGCCAGGGGAACCGGGCCATGGGACCTTCGCGCTTGCCGCGGCGGGTGCGCCACCATCGGAGGGACTGCACGAGGGTCATGGCGATCAGCATGGTGACCAGGACCTGGAGGGCGTGCCGCCAGGCCGGTCCGTGCCCGCCGGCGGCCCAGCGCCAGCCGAAGTACAGGCCCGTGAGGATGAAGACGACGCGGACGACGCGGGGCGAGGGCCCGTGCCGGCGTGCGCGGGTTCGTGTCATGGCTCAGGCCGCTCCGGTCATTCGGTCGTGCCGAGTCGCTGGCCCAGCAATGGCCGGTCCGGTTCGGGGCCGTGGCCGGCGTCCGGCCGGAACTGGGCGGCCGGGCCGAAGTGTCCGATGACGCCGGTGGCAGTGCCGAACTGACCGCTGGTCAGGGCGGTGTGCGAGGGCAGGCAGGGTGAGTCGGAGCAGTAGTAGCGGTCGAAGGTGACCGACTTGTCGGCGAGCTTCCGCAGGTGGGGCGTGGTGCGGCGGTGGTATCCGTAGGGCGTGGTGCGGTCGGCGCGCAGGGTGTCCACGTCGACGTAGATGATGCGCATGCTCGGCTCCAGGGTGAGGCGGCAGGGCGGTTTCGGGCACACCGGGTGCGTCCGGGCCCGTCCGGGCATGGAATGCGTGCCGGACGGGTTCCGGGGTGGTGGCGGGCACCTCACGCGCGGCGCGACGCGCTGACGGAGGAAGGGCGCAGGGCGGTTCAGCGACAGCGGAGCTGCGCCTCCAGGCGCGCCTGGGTCAGTTCCAGCCAGGTGATGTAGGCGCGGGCCGTGGCGTAGCCGTGCTCGTGTGCCAGGGTGTGGACCGTGCCGGCCCACACGGGGTCGAGCTCGGGGATCTGCGGCTCCAGCCGACCGCCGTCGGCGGCGGGCAGGGCCGGTGAGCGCCCGTCATGCTCGCGCCGGTACTCCAGCTCGGTGCGCACCACGTCCAGGGCGATCTCGGGATCGAGCTGCCCGGCGAAGATGAAACGCAGCGTGAAGTCGGGGTCCATCGGGCGGGGGGACGGCTCGAAGGGGGACCGGGCCCACTCCAGCAGCGCCGTGCGGCCCGTGTCGGTGATCCGGTAGACCTTGGCGTCCGGGCGTCCCTCGCGCGGGTCGACGTCGAAGTCCACCCAGCCGCGTTCGGTCAGCTTGGCGAGCCGGCGGTAGATCTGCGGGAGTTGGACGCCGTAGCCGATGTATCGTCCCCGACCCTCCATCCACCGGCGCAGGTCGTAGCCGGACAGGCGGCACAGCGCCAGGACGCCGAGGATCACGTAATCGAGCTGCATTTCCCACACCTATGTTCCTGAGTACCTATGACCTCAGGCTATCTGCCGACGGCACGGTGTCAAGCGCCGGTGGCGCCGACGCCGCGCAGCGAAAGCCCGCGTGGCCACTGGAGCTGTCGGGGCTGTTGGCGGTGCGGGCGGCGACCCGGTAGCGGTTGCAGTAGGAACGGTGGCACAGGTGGGAGCCACCGCGGATGACCTTGTCCGTGCCGGTGGGCGGGCCGCTCGGATCGACCAGGGGGCGGGCGGTGCCGTGCTCGGTGGTCCACCAGTCGGCGCACCACTCCCAGACGTTGCCCGAGGTGTTGTACAGGCCGAAGCCGTTGGGCTCGAAGGCGTCGACGGGCGCGGTGCCGCGGTAGCCGTCGGCGGCGGTGTTGCGGGTGGGGAAGGTGCCGCGCCAGATGTTGCAGCGGTACTCGCCCGCCGGGTCCAGTTCGTCCCCCCACGGGTAGCGCCGCTGCTCGAGGCCGCCGCGGGCCGCGTACTCCCACTCGGCCTCGGTGGGCAGCCGCTTGCCCGCCCAGGCGGCGTAGGCCGCCGCGTCGTTCCAGGACACGTGGACCACCGGGTGGTCGCCGCGCCCGTCGAGGGTGCTGCCGGGGCCTTCCGGGCGGTCCCAGGCGGCGCCGCCCACCGCGCACCACCAGGGGGTGCGGGCGGGGCGCGCGGCGCCGCGCCGCAACGCGGCCGGCAGGAAGCCGGCGAACACGTACGACCAGCCCAGGCGCTCGGCGTCGGTGCGGTACCCGGTGGCCGCGGCGAAGCCGGCGAACTGGTCGTTGGCCACCGCGCGGGCATCGATGCGGAACGGATCGAGTCGGACCGACCGCACCGGCCCTTCCCCGTCACCGGCGAACCCTTCCCGGTCCCGGGTGCCCATCAGGAAGTCGCCGCCCGGCAGCAGCACCATCCCCGACGGTTCGCGCACCGGCCCTGCCGGGCATGGCCGCACGGTGGGGGCCTGGCCCGTCGGCGCGGCCCGGACGGCGTCGTGGGCGGGCGGCATGCAGCAGTGCGAAGGCGCCGAAGGATCACTCATGGCGGCAGGTCTCCGTTCCCGATCGGCGGGCGTCCAAGCCCAGGTGGCTATGTTCTAATGTATATAGCTACCTGGGCTTGCGTCGGCGGGGGCGCGATGCCGCAGGCCGACCGCCCGCGCCGCGCGCGGCACCCGTGGCCGTGAAGGGAAAGGGACGCCCTTGAAGGCGATCATGCTCATGTTCGACACGCTGAACCGCCGGTACCTGCCGCCCTACGGCGCCGACGGGGTTCACGCGCCCAACTTCGAACGTCTCGGGGAGCTGAGCGCGACCTTCGACAACTGCTACGGCGGGAGCATGCCCTGCATGCCGGCCCGGCGGGAGATGCACACGGGGCGGTACAACTTCCTGCACCGATCCTGGGGGCCGCTCGAGCCGTTCGACGACTCGGTCCCGCAGATGCTGTCGGCCGCCGGCATCCACACGCACCTGGCCACCGATCACTACCACTACTGGCAGGACGGCGGCGCGACCTACCACAACCGTTTCAGCAGCTACGAGCTCTTCCGGGGCCAGGAGGGCGACAAGTGGAAGGGGCAGGTCGCCGACCCGCCCATGCCGCAGGCGACGGCCAGCTGGCGGGCCGGTTCCCCTGCCTGGCGCCAGGACTGGGTCAACCGGCAGCACATGCCGACCGCCGCCTCCCACCCCCAGACCCTCACCGTCGACGCCGGTCTGGAGTTCGTCCGGACCAACCACGACAGCGACCGCTGGTTCCTGCAGATCGAGTGCTTCGACCCGCACGAGCCGTTCCTCAGCTACCCCGAGCACCGCGCCCACTACCTGCACGCCTACGACGGCGACCACTTCGACTGGCCCGACTACCGGCGCGTCGCCGAGGACCAGCAGACCGTGGACCACCTGCGCGCCGAGTACTCGGCCCTGCTGACCATGTGCGACGCCTCCCTGGGAAGGGTGCTGGACGCGATGGACGCCCACCGGCTGTGGGACGACACGATGCTGATCGTCTGCACCGACCACGGCCTGCTGCTCGGCGAGCACGGCTGGTGGGGCAAGAACGTCCAGCCCTGGTACGACGAGAACATCCACACCCCGCTGTTCATCTGGGATCCCCGCACCGCCGTCCGCGGCGAGCGCCGCGCCGGCCTGGTGCAGACCATCGACCTCGGGCCCACGCTCCTGGAGTACTTCGGACTGCAGCCCACCCCTGACATGCACGGCGTGCCGCTCGCCGGCACCGTCGCCACCGACCAGGCCGTGCGCGTAGGTGCACTGTTCGGCAACCACGGGGGCCACGTCAACGTCACCGACGGCCGCTACGTCTACATGCGCGCCTGCGCGGACCCCTCCAACCAGCCGTTGGAGGAGTACACCCTGATGCCGACCCACATGGCCTCCCGCTTCACCACCGCCGAGCTGCAGGCCGCCGAACTCGCCGAACCGCTCGCCTTCACCAAGGGCTGCCCCGTGCTGCGCATCCCCGGCGCGGCCTGGGGCAATCCCCACCACTTCGGCACCCTGCTGTTCGACCTGGAGCACGACCCCGAGCAGCAGCACCCACTGGTCGACGACGGCATCGAACTGCGCATGGCCACGCTGATGACCGAACTCATGCGCCGCAACGACGCCCCCGCCGGCCAGTTCGAGCGGATGGGACTGCCCGCCACCGGCGAGGTCGGACCGCAGCACCTGCTGGCCCACGCGCAACGCGAACAGGTGGCCCGCTCCCACGCCCCGCTGCCGCCCCCCACAGGCTTCCGCACCGACGGGCCCGGCGTGCTGACCTCCATCGACGAACTCCTCAACGACCCGCACGGCCGTGACGTGCTGGTCGGGCACCTCCCCATGCTCGCCGCCGACGGCCTGCGCCAGATGGTCGCCCACCTCTCCCCCTACCGCCTCGCCGCGATGACACCGGCAATCAGCGCCGACCAACTGCGCAAACTGGAAGCCGATCTCAACGCCGCCGACACGGAGGTCCCCGCATGACCCAGCCGCACGCCGAGCACACCGAGCACACCGAGACCTTCGCCGCCGCCGACGGAACTCCCCTGCCCCTGCACGTGTTCGTCCCCCAGGGCGAGGCCAGGGCCGCCCTCCTGCTGTTCCACGGGGGCGGCTGGATGATCGGCTCGCCGGCCATGTTCTTCCCGCAGGCCAAGGCCCTGGCACAAGCCGGCATCCTCACCGCCAGCGCCGGCTACCGGCTCATCGGAGCCGGTGCCGACAACCCCCTCGACTGCATGGCCGACGCCGAAAACGCCGACCGACTCTTCCGGACGATCGCAGCAGCCGCAGGTCTGGACTCGATCAGCGTCGGCGGCGGATCCGCAGGCGGCCAACTGGCATTCAGCCTGGCCACCTCACCCGCACGGCACTACGACAGCCTCGTACTGTTCAACCCCGCCCTGGACGCCTGCTGCGAAGGCGCAGCCATCGCCGACCTGCTCAAGGTCACGCCCCAGCAGGCCAGGGCGTTCTCGCCACTGCACCACGTGCGCCCCGGCATGCCCCCCACCGTCATGTTCCACGGAACCGACGACCAACTCGTGCCGATCACCCTCGCCCGCCGCTTCCGCCAGCTGATGACCGACACCGGCACGGAGTGCGAACTCGTCGAATTCCCCGGCGCGGGGCACGGCTTCTTCAACCACGACCCGAACGGCAACCCCGCCTACGACACCGTCCTCGAACGAACCCGCGCCCACCTCTTGCGGACGGCGGGAAGACAGTGCCTTCGCCATCGATCGTGCTGATCGAAGGGGGAGGCGTGACGGCGATCGCGGCGCGACGCGCGGAGCTGGACAGGCTCGAAGAGTAGCTGGCCGAGCAGCTCGATGTCCCCCCGTCGAACACGGCTTCGCCCACCTGAAGAACTGGCGGATCCTCACCAGGCTCCGCACCGACCCCGCCCACGACCAGCACGAGCACCCCGGAGAGCCGTCACGCCTGCCCCTCCGACCAGCACGTTCGAAGATGGCGAGGCTTCACTGAACCGCCGCCAGGCTCAGCGCACCCCGCAGGCCGCGAGCGCCCGGACCTGCGGCGCGGTCGGCTCGGCCGGGAAGTAGAGGTAGCAGATCCCACCGCTGCCCGAGGTCGCCACGCCTTCGGCATTCGTCCAACTGGTGCGCAGCCAGGCGTTCTCGAACTGGTGGCGCCGGTAGACGCGGCGCACCGCCTCGTCGGAGGGCGCGGCGGGATCGTTGGCGATGACGTCGCCGTCCGTGGTGAAGCCGATGACCGTCATGAGGTGTCCGGCGGTGCCGTAGCCCGCGCCGTCCAGTTCGCTCGGCAGGAAGCAGACGGAGGTGATGACCGGGATGCCGGCCAGGATCAGCGTCTCGGCGTCCGTCAGCGAGCGCAGTCGGGTGACGACGGCCCGCAGGTCCGGGTAGGTCGCCGCGTAGGCGGCGTTGAACGGCCAGTTCCCGCAGCCCTGGTACTGGTAGTCGTAGGTGCCCCGGGCGGCCTGGCAGACCTGCGGGTCCGGGTAGGCGGGGTCGACCCAGGCCAGGTCGGCGGGTGCGGGCGTGCGGCCCCAGTACGCGATGACCATCTGCGAGGAGGTGGGGCTGCACCAGGCCTCACCGCCGCTGTCGTACCGCGGGTACTGGCCCTGGTGGGTCTCCTGCGAGTAGCGCGGTACGGGCAGTTCGCAGCCGGCGGCCGGGCCGGGGCCGGTGGCCGGCACCTCGGAGCGCTCGGGCAGGTCCGAGGTCAGCACGCCCAGCCGCCGGACCACGGGGGTGAGCGCGGTGCCGGGCCTGCGGTGGAGGGTGAGGCGCAGTTGGCAGGTGGCCAGGCGCAGGCCGCTCGCCGGGGTGTCGATGGCGAAGGTGTCGGTCCGGACGCTGCTCCTGCCGTCCTGCTGGCCGTCCACGCTGGTGCGGCGGATGTCCTGGTCCCCGGCGGCCCAACGGCCCATCACGTACCAGGGCGTGCGGGTCTCGTCGGGGTAGGCGCCGCGCAGCTCGACGGCGATCCAGGTGCCCGCGGGCGCCTCGGCGTTCCAGGAGACCACGGCTTGGGTGGCCGCCACGGCGAGCGGACGTTCGGGCGAAGTCCAGCTCGCCCACTCCCAGTCGGCGGTGGCACCGGTGTGCGGGTCGAGGTAGTCGGCGGTGCCGGCCGCCGCCTCGATCCGGAGTCCGGGCCGGGCCCCGCTCACCACCCCGGTGCCCAGTGCCTCGCCGTCGCCCCAGTCCGCGGCGGTGGTCCAGGCCTGGTAGGCGATCCCGTCGGCCTGCGCGTCCGCTGCCTGCCGCGCCAACCGGCTCGCGGTGGCGGCGAGAGCGCGGGGGGCGACGGCCGCGGCGGTGACGGCGGCGGAGGCGGCGAGCAGCGATCTGCGCGTAGTGGGGTCGGGCACACACTCTCAACGCGGCCGACCCCGTTGGGGTCACGGACAGCGGCCCGGATGCCTCACCTGGCGGATTCCCGGGGAGAAGCCGTTCCGCGACCCGTGGCCGCGGTCAGAAGCCGGTGAGGGTGGTCCTGCCGATGGCCGTGCCGGACTCCAGGATCCGGTGGGCCTGGCGGAGGTTGGCGGCGTTGATCGGGCCGAGGTCCTGGGTGGCGGTGGTGCTGAGGCGGCCGTCGTCCACCAGGCGCGCGATGCGGGTCAGGATGGTGTGCTGCATCGCCTGGTCCGGGGTCTGGAACGTGGAGCGGGTGTACATGAACTCCCAGTGGAAGGAGGCGCTCTTCGCCTTGAGCGCGCCGATGTCGAGGGATTCGAAGTCGTCGATGGCGACGATCTGGCCGAACGGGTTGAGCGCGGCGGCGTAGGCCGCGAGGTTGCGGTCGGTGCCGGCCGTGCTGAAGACGTAGTCCACGCCGCCCGGTGCCACCGCGGCCAACTGCTCGGCGAGCGGCTGCCGGTGGTCGACCACGTGCTCGACTCCCATCCGGCGTGCGAAGGCGACGGTCTCCGGGCGGGAGGCGGTGCCGATCACGGTCAACCCGGTCAGGGCCCGCGCCAGTTGGGCCACGATCGAGCCGACGCCGCCGGCCGCGGCGGTCACCAGGAGCGCGCCGGTCCGGTCCACGGCTCCGTTGCGCAGGCCCATCCGGTCGAACAGGCCTTCCCAGGCGGTGAGGAAGGTGAGCGACAGGGCGTGGGCTGGCTGCGCCTGGTTTCTGCCCCGGCGGAGAAGGCCGGCGGCAAGCTCTGGGAGGGGCCGCAGGAGGCGGAGCGACTCATGCCTCCTGCGGGAGATGATCGATTCCAAGCCGTCAGTGGTCATAGGCAGTCAGCGACCGCATGACGGGCTGGCCGGTGTGCTCGTTGTGCCAGACGGCGGCGGTCAGCGCGAGGATTCGCTGAAGCACGCGGACCATCACGCCGCCGGGGGTGCGGCCGCGGTGGCGTTCGAGGTCGAGCTGGCCCTTGAAGGTCTCGTTGATCGACTCGATGACCTGCCGCAACGGCTTGAACAGCTGTGATCCGGCCCATTCAGCCTCGCCCTTGCGGGCCGGACGCAGCAGTTCGATGTTCAGGTCGGCCAGTTGCGACTCGAACTCGCGGCCGAAGTAGTTCTTGTCGCCGATCAGCGTCTGTCCAGGTGGCCGGTCGGTGACGAGCGTGGGTTCGGTGGCGAAGATGTCGAGGAGTGTCTCGCGTTCGTCGGCCTTTGCCCCGGTCAGCGCGAACGTGATCGGCAGCCCGCCCATCGTGCACAGCAGGTGCAGCCGAAGTCCCCAGAAGTAGCGCGTGTGGCTGGCGCAGTAGCCGTACTGCGCCCATCCGGCCAAGTCGGAGCGCTTGACGGTCTCCCGGGAGCGACCGCACTCAACCGGTGTGGAGTCCACCACCCACACGTCGTCGGTCCACAGCGCGGTGTCCACGGCCAACTCGCGCATGACGTGCCGGATGAGCCCGACCGCCTTCCGCAGCCTCTTGTTGTAGCCGGGCTGCTTCGGCGGGTACGGGAACAGGTGCCTCAGGTGGACCCGGGCATGCCGGAGCCAACGGGCCTCGGAGGTGTAGCCGAGCATGGCCTGCATCATCGACAGCGTCACCAGTTCGGCATCGCTGAGCTGCGGCGAACCCATCAGCAGGTCGTCGGTCCTGACGTAGAGTGCGGTCGCGAGGGAGTCCATGTCTGGCGTCACAACCTGACTGTGGACTCCCTCGCCTCAGGCGCGCAGCCAACCCCTGGAATCGATCATCCGTTCGGTACGAGACAGTTCGCGATTCACCCGGCAGGCTGTACGCGCTGGCGTGTCGTCACGTCCAGTCCTCCGGTTCCCAGGCGAAGAGCAGGTCGAGCAACTCCCGGTCCCCGTCGAGTTGCAGGGAGTCCACCGAAATGCGGTCGTACCGCCAGAGGACCAGATCACTGGCCGTGCCGCGAATGGAGAGGCCTACCGCGTCCTGGTCCTCGCCGGCAGCGGGCAGCCGGGTGGTCCGTGCACCGTCGCCGTCGACCGTGAGGCGCCAGGAGCGGCCCTCGGTGGCGTGAAAGTCGAATGCGGTGGGCTTGTGCGGCCAGGCACTCCTCGTGAAGCTGCCGATGAACAGGCTCTCCTCGACACCGTCGAGCGCCACCTCGACAGGCAGTGAGGCCGAGTCGCCCACGGTGAGCTGGGCATCGTAGGTGTGCACCGCGATCTCCTGGACCTGGTGCCGGGCGACGCCACCGGCAGTGTGCGGCGTCTGCGTGACACCCCAGCCGGTGAAGCAGCCCTGGTCCGGACCGGCCTCCCGCAGGGCCGCCAGCATCAGCTCGGTCGAGGCCGCCAGCCAGGCCAGCACGGCCTCGCGTTCCTGCGGCGCGACCGCGTCACCCTGGGCCGGGGTCTTGGATGTGGCGTCCGGCCCGGCGGCGACGGTGGCGGCCCAGAGACGGCGGCGCTCGCCGATGTGCTGTACCAGGTCGGACAGCGTCCACTCGGGGCAGGTCGGCACCTGCACGTCGAGGCTGGGCGCGGCGGCGATCGCAGCACGGAAGGCGGTTGAACGTTCGTCGATCAGTCGCAACAGATCGGGAAACTCCAGAGTCTTGTGCACAGCGGCAGTCCTACCATCTTGATTCACTTGCCCGACAGCGGTTTTCCCAGCCGGTGCGGCAGGGCACTCCGGCCCAGGCGAGCCCACGCTCGGGCTTCCGCTACGCCACAGCCGAGCCCCGCGTCCCAGGTGACAGACCCACGATCCACTCGCTCCGGCCGCCTCGGCCTCGGCCAAGATCGCGGTGGGCAGCCGCTCCCAGGTCCGGTCCAACTCCCAGGTCCGGAAGCGGCTATACACCGTCTGCCGGTGATGCTCATCCCTCGCTGCTGCCGACAGCCGCAACAGGAGACCGCATTCTTGCTGTTCAGCGCCTCAACGCGCAGCCCAGGACCCCTTGGAATCAATCATCTAGACGCATCCACCCAGGTCGGACGCCGTGAAAACTCCTGGCAGTCTGCCCGTCCGGCCCGGAGAGTCCGATCGTATGGGAGCCGACATACATGGGTTCGTCGAGTGCCGGACCACCTACGGAACGCTCGGCGAAGACAAGGCGCGCTGGCATGCGGCGATAGACCTGGATCTGCTGTACGGCGGTCGAAGCTACGACGCCTTCGGCTGCCTGTTCGGCGTACGGAACCACGCGGGCTTCCGCCCGCTGGCCGGAGATCGAGGCATACCCGCCGACGTGTCGCCCCGGACCCGACAGGCGTACGAGGAATGGGACCCCGATGGGCACGGCCCGTCCTGGATCAGCTGGGCCGAGCTGGCCGCGGTGGACTGGGACGAACCCGCCGAGGCTGTGGACGAGCGCGTACACGAGTACACCCGCACGCCGGACCGGGGTTGGGTCCGGACGGGCAAGTCGTTCCGTGGCCGCCAAGGCAGGTCGGAAGGCGCTGAGTGGGTCGAGGACGGGGTGCTGCTCCGCGTCGTGCGAATGGTGCGCCGGGACGCCGTGCCGGAAGACGGCGAGTGGGCACCGGTGTGGAAGGCCATGAGCGCCCTCGCCGATGTCCATGGCGGAGAGAATGTCCGACTCGTCGTTTGGTTCGACAACTGACCGCATCTCTGGACCTTCTGGAAACTCTGACCAGGAGGGCGTGACCTGCGACTACTGTGCCGCTGTGACTCTCACCGATGCCGAGATAGGCAGCCTGCTCGCGCCCGCCGGGTTCCGCCTCCTCGAACAGGTCCAAGGAGAGGTCCAGTTGCCGCCTCTCTTCAGGTAAGGGCTCTTCACCGCTCGCTTCGTTCCGGAGTTCACTGCGGCCTCCCTGGACGGCCGGATGATGATGAACACCACCGTCTGGGGCAATGGCACCATCAGCGCCATCGTCATCCGCCCGTAGCTCGGCCGAGCGAAGGTCCGACCGTGAGCCACCCACTCAGTCAGCGAGCAGACTCATCGGGTTCCCGGCGGAGAGCTCGGCTGGTGGCTGTGCGCCCTCGCGCAGCCACCAGCCGAGTTGGGCGGGTAGGTCAGTAGCCGGCAGGCGAGCGCTCAAGGGCGCCGCCCCGGTCAGCCGTCGAGGTCGATCGCGTTCTTGGCCCGTTCGACCGACTCCTCGGCGGCCGGGCCGCCGGGGTTCTCCGTGGCCAGCGCCTGGTTGAGCTCGACGAACGGGCGCATCCGTGCCTCGTAGCCGGCCAGCGCCGCGCGGTGGTCGCCGGCGGCCCGGCCGAGCGCGTCGGCCAGCACGTAGGCGCCCACCAGGGCCAGGCTGGTCCCCTGGCCCGACAGCGGGGAGGCGCAGTAGCCCGCGTCGCCGAGCAGCACCGCGCGGCCCTGCGACCAGCGGTCCATCCGGACCTGGGCCATCACGTCGAAGTAGAAGTCGGGCGCCTCCCACAGGGCCTTCAGCAGCCGGGGGGTCTCCCAGCGCAGCGAGGCCATCCGGTCGGCGACGAACTGCTTCTGCGCTTCGGGGGCGAGCCGGCCGTCGGCGGGCGGCTCGCCCCCGAAGCCGAAGGTGATCCTCAACTCGGTGTTGTCGCGCACCGGGTAGATGCCGTAGCCGGCCTCGCCGTCCCTGAGCCACTGCTGCCAGTGCGCCAGGCCCAGGAAGTTGTCCGCGCTGAAGATCGCCGCGCAGGAGCCCAGGTGCTGGGTGAACCGCTCCGAGGGCCCGAAGACCAGGCGTCGCACGGCCGAGTGCAGGCCGTCGGCCCCCACCACCAGGTCGAAGGTGCGCGGGCCGCCGTGTGCGAAGGCGACCTGGACGCCGTGCTGGTCCTGGTCGATCGCGGTGATGCTGTCGCCGAAGACGAACTCGGCTTCGGCTGCGGCCCGTTCGTGCAGCAGCCGGACCAGGTCCTCGCGCAGCAGCTCGATGTCCTCGCTGTCGAGCCGGCCGCTGCTGAACGTCTCCTCGGTGGACCGGTGGATCTCGTTGCCGTCCGCGTCCAGCACCGACATGCCGCGCATCCGGGTGCGGTGGGCGCGTACCTGGTCCAGCAGGCCGATCCGCCGCACGACGTCGAGCGCCGCGCCGCGGATGTCGACCGCCTGGCCGCCGCCGCGCGGGCCCGGCGCGTGTTCGACCACCGTCGGGGCGAAGCCGTGGCGGCGCAGGCAGCAGGCGAGCGCGGAGCCCGCGACACCGGCACCGGAGATGAGCACAGTCTTCATCGAAAGCTCCTCAATACGCTGTACGTGCTGCTGAATGTACGGCGTATTTTCAGGCCCGCCAACTGCCAACTTTCCAGCACTGAGCTAGTACAGCTGGCGCGTTCCGGCGGTTCCCGCTGGTAGCGTCTGAGCTAGTACAGGTGCGGCGCGTGACATGACGCGCGGAAAAAATCCCAAGGAGCCGACCGCATGGCCTCCCGATCCGGTCCACCGTTCCGGCGCATCGCCGACGAGATCGCGCGACGCATCGCCGACGGCGAGCTCGCCCCGGGCGAACGCGTGCCCTCGACGCGGCAGATCTCCCGCGAGTGGGGAGTCGCGCTCGCCACCGCCACCAAGGCCCTCACCGCGCTGCGCCTGGAAGGGCTGGTCGAGGCCCGCCCCCGGGTCGGCACCGTGGTGGCCGCCGGGGCGGCGGCAGGGACGGCGGCAGCGGCGGCCGCCGGGGAGCGGGCGGCCGCCCGGCCGAGCCGCCGGACCGCCTCGGGGGCCGGCTCCGACCGTGAGCTGACCCGCGAGCGGATCGTCCGCGCGGCCGTCGACCTCGCCGACAGCGAGGGGCTGGCCGCGCTGTCCATGCGCAGCGTCGCCGCCCGGCTCGGTGTGGCCGCAATGTCGCCCTACCGGTACGTCAACAGCAAGGAGGACCTGCTGCTGCTGATGGCGGACGCGGCGTTCGGCGAGGAGCGCTACCCGGCCGAGCCGCCCGGGGGCTGGCGGGCCCGCCTGGAGCTCGGCGCGCGGACCCTGTGGCGGATCTACCGCAGGCATCCCTGGCTGGCGCAGATCGACTCACTCGGCCGCCCCTTGCTGGTGCCGAACCTGCTGGTGCACGCCGAGTGGGCGCTCGCCGCCCTGGACGGCCACGGCCTCGATCCGGTGACCATGTTCGACCTGCACGTCCTGCTCTACAGCCACACCCACGGCCTGGCGGTCCACCTGGAGCGGGAGGCCCAGGCCGAGGCCGCCACGGGGCTGACCGGGGACCAGTGGCTGGACCGCCGGGCGCCCGCCTTCCAGGAGATCACCCGGGCGACCGGGTACCCGGTGTTCGCCCGGGTCGTCGCGAGCTTGGGCCCCGCAGGCTACGACCTCGACCTGGACGCGCTCTTCGAATTCGGCCTGACCCCGCTGCTCGACGGCATCGCCGTCATCG
Source organism: Kitasatospora sp. NBC_01266 (assembly GCF_036242395.1). Lineage (NCBI taxonomy): Bacteria > Bacillati > Actinomycetota > Actinomycetes > Kitasatosporales > Streptomycetaceae > Kitasatospora > Kitasatospora sp. NBC_01266. The sequence continues at coordinate 443,065 of NZ_CP108458.1, forward strand.
TCGAGAACCCGCCGCCGGGCCGCACCACCGGGTGACCGGGTCGCCAGACCCTCAGGCCCGGGGCTGTGCGGCCGCGCACTGCGGATGTCCCCAGCTGCTGCCGACCTTGGTGATCGTGTCGCCCTTGGCGTAGGGGCGCGAGCACGGGCAGGTGCCGGGGAACCGCGCGGCCAGCGTCCGCGAACCACCCGAGGAGGCCCGCTTGGCCCCGGCGGCGGACGAGGCCTTGGCCGTGGACGCAGACGAGGACGAGGACGAGGAGCGGGCGGCCCGCGGCGCGGAAGCGGGGACCGGGTCCGGCACCGGAAGGTCGGCCGCGGTGCCGCCGGCGCCCTGCTGGGAGCGGGCCGCGTCACTGGCGGCCTTGTCGGCGATCGCGTTGAGCGGATCCCCGTTCACCTGGTGGGCCGGGACGTAGACGAAGGTGACGTCCCGCCCCTCCAGCAGGGCGTCGATGCGCTGGATCAGCTCCTGGTTGGCCACCGGCTTGCCGGCGGCGGTCCGGAAGCCGTTGCGCTTCCAGCCCGCCAGCCACTTCGTCACCGCGTCCCGGGTGTAGGTGCTGTCGAGGCGCACCTCCAGCGGAACAGCGGGGTCCGTCGCGCCCAGCAACTGCTCCAGCGCGGTCAGTTCGCCGATGTTGTTGGTGCTGTGCCCGAGCGGACCGGCCTGCCACTGCTGCGGCGCTCCTGTGCTGTCCGCGACCACGAAGGCCCAGGCAGCCGGCCCGGGGTTGCCCTTGGCCGCTCCGTCACACGCCGCGATGATTCGTTCAACCATGCCACGATGATCGCAGGTCGGGCGGCCGGGCCGGAATCGGCGCACCCGCCGCCCCGCTCCCCCGACCGCTCCCCCGGCCCGCCGAGAGGGTCGCAAAAGCCGGGGGAGGTGATATGACGCATCGTCAGGAGGGCAGGTTCCAGACCTGGTTGGCCGCTCCGGTGCAGTCCCAGATCTCCACCTGGGTGCCCGGCGTGGTGGACCACCCGGTGTCGTCCAGGCACTTGTTGGACTGGGGGTTGTAGAGCGACCCGTTGGACTGCGGTATCCAGACCTGCGAGCCGGTGTCGTTGCAGTCGTAGAGGTCCACCAGGGTGCCGTCCGCGGTGCCGCCGCCGTCCACGTCCAGGCACTTGCCCAGCACGTGCAGGGTGCTGCCGGCCTGGACGACCGTCCACTGCTGGGCGGCGGTGCCGTTGCAGGTGTAGACCTGCACCGGGTTGTAGTCGGCGGTGGAAGCCGAACGGTCGTCCAGGCACAGGCCGCCGTAGCCGGTGATCGCCGAACCGCCACCGCCACCGCCACCGCCGGTGGTGGTGTACGCCGCGACGTAGCCCACGCTCATCGTCGCGCCCGAACTGGTGGCGGCCGTCGGCGTGGTGCACCCGCAGACGCCGTTGGGGAAGCCGCCGCCGATGGCCAGGTCGAAGATGATGGACAGGTTGTGGTCGAAGGCCTGCTGCCAGGTGGCCGTGCCGACCTGGGCCTCCGACACGCTGAAGTACGCGTTGCCGTCGAGGTACCAGGTGACCGACTCGGCGGCGGTGTTGGTGCGGTCCAGGATCATCGAGTAGGTGTGGTAGCCGCCCTGGCAGCCGGAGCAGGCGACCAGCCCGCTGCCGATGCCGTTGCTCTCGTTGCACGGGCCGCCCGGGTCGGTGCCGCAGTGGATCGTGCCGGCGACGTTCGACAGCGCGTTGACGTCCTCCATGATGTCGATCTCGCCGTTCTCGGGCCACTGCCCCGGGCCCAGCATCCAGAAGGCCGGCCAGTAGCCCAGCCCGCTGCCCGGATCGGGCTGCATGATCGACGCCGTGACCTCGAGCTTGCCGCCGGCCGGCGCGCCGACGTCGGCACTCGGCGTCTGGATCCGGCCCGAGGTCCAGTTGCCGCCGTTGTTCAGGGCGGTGATGTCCAGGTGGCCGTTGCCGTCGAGGTACACGTTGGAGGTCGAGTTGGTCATCGTCTCGATCTCACCGGTGCCGAAGTTCGAACCGGGGCCGGTGTCGTAGATCCAGTTCGACCCGGACGGCGGCGAACCGGCCGCGCCCGAGAAGTCGTCGCTGAACACCGTCGTCCAGCCCGCCGGCGGCCCGGGGACGGTCGCCGCGGTGGCGGCCGGTGCCCGGGTCAGCAGCGCGAGCAGCATGCCCAGGATCGCCAGCACCGCGAGCCGGCGACTGGGGTGGGCGAGGACGTGGAAGAAGTGAACGCGCCGGACGGTGCTCCGGCGCGGAAGGTCACGGGTCATCTGCGGCTCCCGGCAGAAGGGGGGCGCGGGCCCGGCGGACGAGGTGGGGGCCGGTCCCGCGCGTGCGGAGCTACTGGATTCATCCCATCAGGTACCTGGCTGGCGTTCATTCAACTCCTGTACCTGTCAACGCGTCAAGGCGTCGGCAGAACGTTCCGTCAGGTCAACTCGTGAACGCGGCGGGCCCGCGCGCGAGCGGGCCGACGGCGGGACCGGCCGACTTCCTGAGCACGGTGCGGAGCCCGTTGGCCGTTCGGCCCTCAACGCCCGGCGTGGTGCTCCACAATGATCCTGGAGAGCAAGGGGGACTCTGTGGCAGCATCGCGCCGTCCTGCACGACGACCGGGCCGGCGCCCGGCCCGGCGGCGTTCCGGCGGCCCGGGGCCGCTGCTCGCCGCCGGCGTCCTGCTGCTGCTCCTGATCGCGGCCGTGCGCGTGGTGGCCGCCCACCCGGTCGCCGCCACCCTGACCGGACTGGGCGGGGTCGGCGCCGTGGTCGCGGCGATCGTCGTCCGCGGCAGGCAGCAGGCCGCCCGGCAGGCCGTCGAGACGGTGCGGATCAGCCACATCGGCGCCTACCATCGGATGACCCCGCGCGAGTTCGAGCACGCGCTGGCCGCGCTCTGCCGGCGCGACGGCTGCACCGACGTCCGGGTGGTCGGCGGCGCCGGGGACCTCGCCGCGGACGTCATCGCGACCGCCCCGGACGGTCGGCGGATCGTCATCCAGGCCAAGCGGTTCGGGCCGAGCAGCAGCGTCGGCAGCGGCGACGTCCAGAAGGTCAACGGCACCTACGCCGCCATCCACGGCGGCCAGCTCGCCGCGATCGTCACCACCTCGCGGTTCACCCGCCCCGCCGCCGAACTCGCGGCCCGGGTCGGCATTCGCGCCTACGACCAGCAGGCGCTGGCCGGCTGGGCCTCGGGGACCGGGCCCGCGCCCTGGGACAGGTTCTGAGTGCGACCGCCACCCGGCGGACCCGGCCGGTGGCAGCGGCGCCGCCGACGGCCCAGAGTTGTGGGGGTGGGGACGCCGGCGCCACCGCGGACACGGCCCCGCCACCGCCCCGCCACCGCCTGACCCCCGCCTGAGGAAGGACCTCCGCCATGCCCATCAGCACCCGAGCCATGCAGGTCGCCGAGCCCGGCACCGGCTTCCGCCTCGTCCAGGTCGACACGCCGGAACCCGGCCCCGGGCAGGTCCGGGTCGTCGTCGAGGCGTGCGGCATCTGCCACTCCGACGCGATGATCACCGGCGGCCACATCCCCGGTACGACCTTCCCGGTGACCACCGGACACGAGATCGCCGGCCGGATCGAGTCGATCGGCGAGGGGGTCGAGGGCTGGCAGGTGGGCACCCGGGTCGCGGTCGGCTGGTACGGCGGCGGCTGCGGGTACTGCGACGCCTGCCGCGAGGGCGACGGCGTCAACTGCCCCCGGCTGCGGATTCCCGGGGTCGCCTACCCCGGCGGGTACGCCGACGCGGTGCTGGTTCCCGCCGTCGCGCTGGCGCGGATCCCGGACGGGCTGACCGCCGTCGAGGCGGCGCCGCTGGCCTGCGCGGGTGTCACGACGTTCAACGCGCTGCGCCGCAGTTCCGCCCGCGCCGGCGATGTCGTGGCGATCCTCGGCGTGGGCGGCCTGGGACACCTGGGCGTGCAGTTCGCGGCCCGGATGGGTTTCGACACCGTGGCCATCGCCCGCGGCGCGGACAAGGCGGAGCTCGCCCATCAGCTGGGGGCCGAGCACTACATCGACAGCACCGGCGAGGACGTCGCGAAGGCGCTGCAGCGGCTCGGCGGCGCCAAGGTGGTCCTCGCCACGGTGACCAACGGCGCCGCGATGGCCGCCACCGTCGACGGGCTGGCGCGGCGCGGGGAGCTGATCATCGCGGGTGCCACCGCCGACCCGCTGCCGATCAGCGGACTGCAGCTGCTGGGCGGCACCCGGCGCGTCTACGGCCACGCCTCCGGGATCGCCACGGACACCGAGCAGACGCTGCGCTTCGCCGCCCAGACCGGCGTCCGCCCGTGGACCGAGGAGGCGCCGCTGGAGGAGGCGGGAGCCGCGTTCGAGAAGATGCTCAGCGGGGCGGCCCGGTTCCGGATGGTCCTCACCACCGGCCGCTGAACGACACCTGGAACGGCCGGGGCCCGGGCCGCGTGATCCGACGCGGCCCGGATCCGTCGCGGCCCGGATCCGTCGCGGCCCGGGGTTCGGGCCCTTCTCCCCAACGCCCTTGGCCTGCTATGATGTTGGCCATCACCTGAGCCTTCCCGGTGCGGATTCCGATCCGCCGGGGAGGCTTTTTTCATGCCCGGGGCCAGGCGCCCCCGGCTCCCCCGGTGCCGTTGCGACCACCGGCCCGCCCGACTCGCACAAGGAGATCCATGCCACTCTCACAGACGAACACCGCTGCTGCGGCCGGCAGTTGGCGACTGGGTGAGCTGACCGTCAACCGGGTCGGCCTCGGCACCATGCGCCTGACGGGCACCGCGCCCTTCGACCTCGGTGTGCCGCGTGACCGGGAGCAGTCGATCGGCGTGCTCCGGCGGGCGATCGAGCTGGGCGTGAACCACCTCGACACCGCCGCGTTCTACTTCTCGGCGACGCGCTCCGCCAACGAGCTGATCAACCGGGCACTGGCGCCGTACCCGGAGGATCTGGTGATCACCACCAAGGTCTGGCCGGGCCGCGATCCCTCGGGCGCGTGGTGGTGGGCCGCGCCCGAGCAGCTGCGCGGCCAGGTCGAGGAGAACCTGCGCCAACTCGGCCGTGACCACCTGGACGTGGTGAACCTGCGGGTGCCACCGAGCCGCCGAACCGGCTCGATCGCCGAGCACTTCGGCGCGCTGGCCGAGCTGCGCGAGGCCGGGCTGATCCGCCACCTCGGCATCTCCAACGTCACGTCCACGCAGCTGACCGAGGCGCTGGCCGTCGCGCCGGTCGTCTGCGTGCAGAACCCGTACGGGCTCGGCGCGTCGAGCCAGGACCAGGAACTGCTGCGGCGCTGCGGCGAACTCGGCATCGCCTTCGTGCCGTTCTTCGCGATCGCCGGCCCGGGACGTCAGGCGGGACCGGGCGGTGACGACAGCGAGGCGGTGCGCGCCGTCGCCGACGCGCACCGGGTGTCCGCCGCGCAGGTCCGGCTGGCCTGGACCTTGCGGCAGGGCCCGCACGTGCTGGCCATCCCGGGGACCGGCGATCCGGACCACCTGCGGCAGAACGTGGCGGCCGGCGCGCTGCGGCTCTCGGACGAGGAGCTGGCACGGCTCGGCTGACCACGTCCGGCCGGGCGGTGGCGCCTCGATCACCGCCCGGCAGGCGGGGTGGCCGCCCGATAGCCTGGCAGCGTGACATTCGAAGGCTGGCAGGACGAGGCGCTGGAGTTCTACGAGCGCCTGGAGATCGACAACTCGAAGGGTTTCTGGGCCGAGCACAAGGAGCTCTACGAGCGCGCGGTGCGCGGGCCGATGGTGGAGCTGCTGGCGCGGCTGGAACCCGAGTTCGGGCCGGGAAAGATCTTCCGCCCCAACCGGGACATCCGGTTCAGCGCCGACAAGACGCCGTACAAGACCCACCTCGGCGGCCACCTGGAGGCCGGGGGCTACATCCAGCTCTCCGCCGACGGGTTGGCCTGCGGCAACGGCATGTACCAGCTGGCCGCCGACCAGTTGGAGCGCTACCGTGCCGCCGTCGCCGAGGACCTGACCGGCGCCGAGCTGGAACGGGTGATCGCCCGAGTGGCCGCATCGGGCCCGGTGGTCTCCGGCCGCGATCCGCTGAAGACCGCACCGCGCGGCTACCCCAAGGAGCACCCGCGGATCGGCCTGCTGCGCAACAAGGGCCTGGTCGCCTGGCAGCAGTGGGAACCCGCCGACTGGCTGGGCACCCCTGAGGCGTACCGGCGGATCACCACGTTCCTGCGCGCCTCACAGCCGCTGAAGGACTGGCTCGACGCCCATGTCGGCCCCAGCGAGCTGCCGCCGCGCTGAACGCCGCACGGCGTGGTCGTCATCCCGCGCCGACGCCCGCCAGCACCGCCTCCGCCACCGCGGTCCGGGCGTAGAGCACCGAGCGGCCGGCCCGGTGGGCGCTGACCAGTCCGGCGTCGCGCAGGGCGGTGAGGTACTGGGAGACCCCCGGGGCGGAGAGGCCGGTGCGGCGGGCCAGTTCGGTGGTGGAGGCCGGGGTCTCCAGTTCGGCCAGCAGCAGGGTGCGCGAGCGGCCGAGGACGGCGGCGAGCGCGGCGGTCCCGGCGAGCGGCCGGGGTTCCCAGAGATTACCGGCACCGCGTGCCGGATAGGCGAGTTGGGGCGGCTGCGGCGGGGTGAGGCGGGTGCGCAGGCCGGGACCGGCGAAGGCGGACGGGATCAGCAGCAGGCCGGCGCCCGCGCGCTCCCGGGACAGGGTCCGGGCGGGCCGGGCCAGCTGCAGCCCCCTCTCGTCCCACCGCATCGCCGGGTGGAGGTCGTTGAAGAGGTGCCCGGCGCCGTACTCGGCCACCTGGCGGGCCCGGTGGAGGACGTCGGCGTCGAGCAGGGCGCGGATCCGCGCCCAGTAGGGGGCGATCGCCAGGTCCCAGTAGGCCTCGATCGCCTCGGTGACCTTGGCCAGGCGGGTCTGCGGCTCGGCGTACAGGCTCCGCAGTCTCGGGCCGAGCGAACCCTGGTGGTACTTCAGGTGGTCGAGGTCGCTGCGGACCTGGTCGGCGGGGGTGGCCAGGATCGCGGCCAGCTCCTGCGCCAGGGTCGGGGCCGGTCCGGCGGGTGCCGGGTTGAGGAAGTCGGGGACGTAGCCCGAGGGCGGGATCAGCTCGGCGAGCCATCCCCGGGCCGGGGCGGCCGCCGACAGCCGAGGGCGTACCTGCTCGACCCAGCGCCGGTGCACCGGGTGTGCGGGCTGCGCGGGGTCCCGGGTCAGCAGCCGGAAGCTGGGCGTGATCTCCCACATCGGTGAGACGGCGAACCGCAGTTGCGCCAGGTCGCTCGCGGTGAACGTCAACTCGGCCGGCATGGCCGCCCTCCAGGATTCAGCTATGCCCTAATCAATGGCGGCCACGCTACCGCGTGGCGATCATTCCGGCATGACCTCCACCATCACCACCACCACCGCGACGGCGGGCAGCTGGCAGCTCGGCGACCTGACCGTGCGGCGGATCGGGTTCGGCGCGATGCGCCTGACCCAGCGCGGCGAGGCGTTCGCCGCCGACGCCGTGCCGAGCGATCGCGGGCAGGCGATCAGCGTGCTGCGCCGCGCGGTCGAACTCGGCGTCAACCACCTGGACACGGCCGCGTTCTACTTCTCGCCGCTGCGCTCCGCCAACGAGCTGATCAACCGGGCGCTGGCCCCCTACCCGGACGACCTGGTGATCACCACCAAGGTCGGGGCCGAGCCGGGCCCCGTCGGGCGAGTTCCTGCCGCACGCCACCGCGGCGCAGCTGCGCGGCCAGGTGGAGGAGAACCTGCGCCAACTCGGCCGCGACCACCTCGACGTGGTGAACCTGCGGATCCTGGGAGCCGATTCGATCGCCGAGCGGTTCGGCGCGCTGGCCGACCTGCGCGCGGCCGGGCTGATCCGCCACCTCGGGCTCTCCAACGTCCATCCGCACCAGCTCGCCGAGGCACGGGCGATCGCGCCGGTGGTCTGCGTGCAGAACCGGTACGGCCTCGGCATCCGCCCCGATCACGACGAGTTCCTGCGCGCCTGCGGCCGGCAGGGCATCGCCTACGTGCCGTTCTACTCGATCGCCGGGACCGGCGGCCAGGCGGGCGCGAGCGGCGAGGAAAGTGCCGAGGTGCTCGCCGTCGCCCGGGCCCACGGCACGAGCGCGGCGCAGGTCCGGATCGCCTGGACGCTGCACCGCGGTCCGCATGTGCTGGCCATCCCCGGCACCGGCAACCCCGAGCACCTGGCGGCCAACGTGGCCGCCGGCGCGCTGCGGCTCAGCGAGGACGAGCTGGCCGTCCTGGAGGCCGTTCATCGATGCGCCGGTTGATCCCGTGTCAAGCGCCTCCGGGGCACCACTCTCGAACAGCAGTGCCTCTTTCGGGGGATATTCCGGCAACCGGGTCACCCGGCGTTCAACGGCCGGTTACCCTCGGCGGCGTGGAGCACAAGATGAATCCCGCCGATGTGGCGCTGCAGGACCAGATCCGGGCGGCCAGCGCGGACGCGGCGGGCCTGGGGGTGGCGGAGGGCTGGGGAGCGCCGCGGAAGATCTCCGTCGAGCAGGCACCGCAGTGGTACCGGACGGCCTCGGCCACCATGCAGCAGGCGCTGGCCAGCGGCGAGCTGACGTACTGCGCGCATCTCGACGGCGGTCCGCAACCGGTGGCGCTGCTGGCCGAGGAGCCGAAGCGCTGGTACTGCCTGCCCTGCTTCCGGCGCGCGCAGGCCACCCGCCGGTGCCTGGGCTGCGGGGCGCCCTCGGGTGAACTCACGCCGCGCGGTAGGCACGAGGACGTGATCCAGGGGCCGGTGGTGACCTACTCGATGGTCCGCTGCCCGGCCTGCTACCAGCGCGGTCGCACGGTGCCGGCCACCTTCGGCCGGGGCTGACCGCGGCTCTCCGCGCCACGGCTCCGTCATCACCTGCTGGACCACGTCCTGCGATCAGCCGCCGCCCGGCGGCCGGCGGGTCACCGCCAGCAGCGCCATGTCGTCGTCGCGCGGGCCGCCGGTCCACCACGCGACGTCCTCGGCCACGGCCTCCACCAGCTCCAGCGGCGACCCGTGCCACCCGAGGGTGGCCAGCCGCGGGGTGGGGTCGTAGAACTCCCCCGCGCTGTTCCTGGCCTCGGTCACCCCGTCGGTCACCAGCAGCAGCGTGTCCCCCGCCGCGAAGGGCCAGCTGTCGGCCACCGGGCGCGGGCCGCCGAGCGCGCCCATGCCCAGCGGCAGGCCGGGATCGCGGGCGTCCAGCCGGCTGACCAGTCCCCCGCCGCCCGGCAGCAGATAGGGCCCGGGGTGGCCGCAGTCGAGCAGCCGCAGCTCGTCGTGCTCGGGGTCGAACTCGCCGAGCAGCGCGGTGATGAAGCCCTCCATCCGCAGTTCCTCGCTGCCGTGCGCGACCTCGCGGATCAGGGTGTGCTCCACGGCGTCGGCGAGCGTGCACAGGTCGGGCTCCCGCTCGGCCGCCTCCCGGAAGGCTCCGAGCAGCACCGAGACGGCCCGCACCGCCTGCAGCCCCTTGCCCCGCACGTCCGCGATCATGACCCGGACGCCGAACGGGCTGTCCTGGACGGCATACGCGTCGCCACCGATCAGCGCCTCCGTCTGGGCCGAGCTGTAGTGGGTGCCCACGGCCAGCGGCCCGACCTCGGGCGGCGGGACGGGCAGCACGGCCTGCTGGGCCGTCCGGGCCACCGACCGCACCGTGCGCAACCGGCGCCCGTGCCGGGCGACCACCTGGTTGACCCAGAGCCCGACGGCCACCGCGAAGAGCGTGTTCAGCAGTTCGAGGTAGCCGCTGTTGTTGCTGACCGAGCCGTCGTGGGCGGTCAGCGCGAAGACCCCGAGGAAGATGGCGGCGCCGACGATCACGGTGCCCCGCAGCGAGAGCAGCGCGCCCGCCATCACGGCCGCCGCCGCCAGCATCGGGTCGCCCCAGTACTCGGTGGGTGCCTGGAAGTCCCAGATCAGCCCGCCGACGATCAGCGCCCACAGGGCGAGCCGGACGTGTCGGGGCACTCCTAAGGGCTTCGACGCCATGGCGACCATGCATCCCATCAGAGGGGCGGGGGCCATACCGATTTTATCCGCCCGGCGGCCAACCGGCCGGGGGACGGCCGACCCGGGCCCGCCCCCGGAGCGTCTCCAGGGGCGGGCCCGGCCGCGGGCGCCGACCGCACGGGCGGGCGCTACCGGGCGCTACCGGACGCGCAGGGCCTCGGCGAGCCCGCTCGGCACCGGGGCGTAGCCGGCGGGCCGGGTGGTGAAGGTGCCCCGGCCCTGGGTGCGCCCGCGCAGCCGGGTCGCGTAGCCGAACAGCTCGGCCAGCGGCACCGTCGCGGTGACCTGCGCCGTGCCGCCGCGCGCCGCCTGGCTCGAGACCCGGCCGCGACGGGCCGCCAGGTCGCCGAGCACCACGCCCACGGCGTCCTCCGGCACCGTGACCGTGACCTCGGCCATCGGCTCCAGCAGCGCCAGCTCAGCGGCCCGCAGCGCCGCCCGCAGCGCGAACCGGCCCGCCGTGCGGAATGCCAACTCCGAGGAGTCCTTGCTGTGCGTCGCCCCGTCGGTCAGGGTGACCCGCAGCCCGGTCACCGGATAGCCCCCGAGCGGCCCTTCGAGCAGGGCGTCCCGGCAGCCGGCTTCCACCGCCCGCACGTACTCCTGCGGCACCCGGCCACCGACCACGGTGGAGCCGAACGCGAACTCCGCCGCACCGGCCGCCCCCTCGGCGGTCTCGCCCGGGTCGGCGGCCAGCGGTGCCACGTCGATGACGACGTGCGCGAACTGCCCGGCGCCGCCGTCCTGCTTGACGTGCCGGTACACCAGACCGGTGACGCCGCGCACGACGGTCTCCCGGTAGGACACCTGCGGCCGGCCGACGCCCACCTCCACCCCGTGGGCGCGCCGGAGCTTCTCCACCGCGACCTCCAGGTGCAGCTCGCCCATCCCCGACAGCACCGTCTGCCCGGTCTCGGGGTCGGTGCGGACCACCAGCGAGGGGTCCTCCTCGACCAGCCGGGCCAGCGCCGAGGCCAGCCGCTCGGTGTCGCCGCTCCGGCGGGCCTCGACGGCCACCGAGACGACCGGATCGGCCACCGTCGGCGGCTCCAGCAGCAGCGGGGCCGACGGCGTGCAGAGGGTGGCACCGGCGCGGGCGGCCTTCGGTCCGACCACCGCGACGATGTCCCCGGCCACCGCCCGCTCCACCTCGAAGTGGCGGTCGGCCTGCACGCGCAGGATCCGCGCGATCCGCTCGGTTCGCCTCGCGCCCACGTCCTGCACCACCTCTCCCTTGCCCAGCGTTCCCGAGTACACCCGCAGGAAGGTCAGCCGACCGGTCGGCGCCGCCTGCACCTTGAAGACCAGCGCCGCGAACGGCTGCGCCGGATCGGCCGGCCGCTGCTGCTCGTCCGAACCCGCGGTGCCGCGCACCGGCGGCAGGTCGAGCGGCGAGGGCAGGTAGGCCACGGCGGCGTCCAGCAGCGGCTCGATCCCCCGGTTGCGGTACGCGGAGCCGCAGAGCACCACGACACCCGCGCCGGTGCGGGTCAGCTCGCGCAGCGCCGCGCTGAGCGTGGGCTCCGTGAGGGCCGAGGTGGCGCAGAACTCCTCCAGCGCCACCGGGTCCAGCTCCGCCACCGCCTCCTCCAGCAGGTGGCGCCGCCGGGCGGCCTCCTCGGCCAGGGCGTCCGGCACCGGGCCCTCGGTGACGGTGCTCTTACCGTCGGCCCAGACCAGGGCGCGCATCCGGACCAGGTCGACCACTCCGGTGAAGCCTTCCTCCCGGCCGATCGGCAGCTGGACCACCAGCGGGACGGTGCCCAGCCGCTCCCGGATCGAGGCGACCGCGCTGTCCAGCTCCGCCCCGACCCGGTCCAGCTTGTTGACGAAGGCGATCCGCGGCACCCCGTGCCGGTCGGCCTGCCGCCACACCGACTCGCTCTGCGGCTCGACCCCGGCGACGGCGTCGAACACCGCGATCGCGCCGTCCAGCACGCGCAGCGAACGCTCGACCTCGTCGGCGAAGTCCACGTGGCCGGGGGTGTCGATCAGGTTGACCCGGTGACCGTCCCAGTCGCAGCTGACCGCCGCGGCGAAGATGGTGATCCCGCGTTCGCGCTCCTGCGGGTCGAAGTCGGTGACGGTCGTGCCGTCATGGACCTCACCGCGCTTGTGCGTGTTGCCGGCCAGGAACAGGATCCGCTCGGTGACGGTGGTCTTGCCCGCGTCGACGTGCGCGAGGATCCCCAGATTGCGCACGGTGGCAAGGGGGTTGAAGGTGTTCGGGGGCAGGTTGGTACGCACGGCCGATGGCCTTTCCTGGTGTTCCGCATGAGGGCGGCGCGACTTCCCGGGCGCTGCGGCCTTCGGTCAGGCCGTCTCGCAGATCCCGACCCCGGCGCCAACCAGCGGGCAGGGGTCAGGACTTCGCCACGGGACTCCGGTGCCAACCGCGCAGCGGGCACCGGAGGGGCGAGGACACCAGAATCACCTCGGAGAGCGAGGAGGGGACGACGACAGCGATGCGGTCACGCATGGCTGGTCCCCCCTCTCATCGCGGGCGCACCGCCGCTCGGTTGGGCGGTGCGCGATCTGGAGGCGAGTGTAGGCAGGCCCGCGCGGCCACCGAAAGCGAAATAGCGTCCGGGTCCTGACGGGCCGACGGCTCAGCCGCGGCGCGACAGCGCCTCGCAGAGCCGGTCGATCTCCTCCTCGGTGTTGTAGTAGTGCACGGAGGCGCGCACCAGCGAGGCGAGCCCGCGGGCCTCGAGGTCCCAGCGGGCGGAAGTCACCACCGAGACCGACACGTTGATCCGCTCCGCCTGCAGTTCCTCGGCGATCCGGTGGCTGTCCCGGCCGTCGACGGTGAAGGAGACGATGCCGCTGAGCCGGGTCCCGCGATCCCGCACGAGCACCCCGGGCAGGGCGCGCAGGCGCTGCCGCAGGGTGTCGGCGAGCTGGGTGACGCGGGCCTCGATGGCGTCCAGGCCCAGGTCGAGGGCGTAGTCGACGGCGACCCCGAGGCCGATCTTCCCGGCGTAGGAGGTCTCCCAGCTCTCGAAGCGGCGGGCGTCCGCGCGCACCTGGTAGCTGTCGGCGCCGGTCCAGGTCGCGGCGTGCAGGTCGAGGAACGGCGGTTCCAGGTGCTCGCGGATGCGCGGTGAGCAGTAGAGGAACCCGGTGCCGCGCGGGCCGCGCAGGAACTTGCGGCCGGTCGCGGTGAGCAGGTCGCAGCCGATCTCGCCGACGTCGACCGGCAGTTGGCCGACCGACTGGCAGGCGTCGAGCAGGTAGGTGATGCCCGCCTCGCGGGCGACCTTGCCGATCTCGACCGCCGGGTTGACCAGGCCGCCCTGGGTGGGGACGTGGGTGACGGCGATCAGCTTGACCCGCTCGTCGATCAACTCCCGCAGGGCGTCGACGTCCAGCGCGCCGCTCTCGTCGTCGGGCACCACCTCGACCTGGACGCCGTGCCGGCGGGCGGTCTGCAGCAGGGCGATCGCGTTGCTGGCGTACTCGGCCCGCGCGGTCAGGATCCGGTCGCCCGGGGCCCAGGGCAGCGAGTAGAAGCCCATGTCCCAGGCCCGGGTGGCGTTCTCCACCACCGCGATGTCCTCCCGGGCGGCGCCCACCAGCCGGGCCAGCGCGTCATAGGTGTGCTCCAGGCGATCGGCCCGCTCGGCGGCGGCCTCGTAGCCGCCGATCTCCTCCTCCAGTCGCAGGTGCTCCACCACCGCGTCCACCACCGGGCGGGGCGACAGGGCGGCCCCGGCATTGTTCAGGTGCGTGACCCGCTCGCAGCCCGCCGTGTCCCGGCGCACCCGCTCGACATCGATTCCCGTCATCCCCGCCATCCCCACCACTGCCCTCGGTCATCTTCGCGGTCCATGCGCTCTGATCTACCCCAGAACGCTCGGTCCCGCACCGATGTCCCCGACGGCCGCCGGCACTACCGGCACTACCGGCCGACTTTGCGCCGCCCCCAGGCCGGGCTGACCACGGCGACCAGCAGCACCGCGAAACCGATCTGCAGGATGTGGCGGATCCAGTCGATCCCCGAGGTGTGCCGCACCCCGATCCAGCCGGCCACCGCGTTGCCGAGCAGTGCGCCGAGCGCGCCGAGCACGACGGTGAGCCAGAGCGGAATCGCCTGCGGGCCGCGCAGGATCAGCCGGGCCAGGCCGCCGAGCACGAGGCCGATGATGAGGATCCAGATGATCTGGAACACGACGCCTCCCGAGTTGCCAACGGAGATGGACACTGCTTCGAGGCTATGGCGCGCCCGGCGGCCCGGCATCCGGGCCACCGACCGGCACCCCCTGCGCACTAGTGCGGCCAGCTGGACGGCGAGCCGCGTCCAAGGCGGCGAACGGGCGATCGAGCAGCCGCCGTCCGCCACTTGCGCACTAGTACGCCCAACCACTCAAGGCGCCAACCCCTAAGAAATTCGTGTTGCTTGTCAGCCGTGATGCGTACGGTGTACTCTCGCAGCCATGGAGAACACCGACATCCTCATCTCCGGCGCCAGCATCGCCGGCCCCGCCCTGGCGTACTGGCTACGCAAGGCCGGACACAACGTCACCGTGGTCGAGCGCGCCCCGGCGCCCCGGCCGGGCGGCCAGACGGTGGACCTGCGCGGCGCCGCCCGGGAGGTGATCGCCCGGATGGGGCTGATGGACCAGGCGCGGGCCATCACGGTCCAGCAGCGCGGCCTGGCCCTGGTCGACGCCACCGGGCGACTCACCGCGCGGATGACGGAGGACAGCTTCGGCGGCGAGGGGATCATCTCCGAGATCGAGATCCTCCGCGGCGACCTTGGCCAGCTGCTGTACGAGGCCACCCTGCCGAGGGTCGAGTACCTCTTCGACGACACCATCACCGGCCTGGTCCAGGACGAGGACGGCGTCAGCGTCACCTTCGAGAAGGCCGCCGCCCGGCGGTTCGGCCTGGTCGTCGGCGCGGACGGGCTGCACTCGACGGTCCGCACGCTGGCCTTCGGGCCGGCCGACGACCACGTCCGCCCGCTGGGCTTCTACAACGCCTGGTTCACCGCCGAGTCGGACCTGGACCTGGACGGCTGGTTCCAGATGTTCAACGCACCGGGTGGCCTGGTCGCCTCCGCCCGGCCCGGCCGCCTGCCGGGCGAGATCAAGGCGAGCCTCGGCTTCCGGTCGGCGGCGCTCGCCTACGACCGCCGCGACACCGCCGCGCAGCGGGAGCTGGTGGCGCAGCGCTTCGCCGGCGTCGGCTGGGAGGTGCCGCGACTGCTGGCCGGGATGCGGACCGCCACCGACTTCTCCTTCGACTCGGTGGGCCAGGTGCACCTGGCCAGCTGGTCGCACGGCCGGGTGGTCCTGCTCGGCGACGCCGGCTGGTGTCCGACCCCGATCACCGGACTGGGCACCAGCCTGGCCCTGGTCGGTGCCTACATCCTGGCCGGCGAACTCGGCAAGGCCGCCGGGAACCACCGCACCGCCTTCCGCGCGTACGAGCAGCTGATGCGCCCGTACGTCACCCAGGCGCAGCAGCTCCCGCCGGGCGGCGTCAACAGCTACGCGCCCACCGGTGCGCTGGCCATCCGGCTGCGCGCCATGTCGATGCGCTCGATGAGCCGCTGGCCGATGAGCAAGCTGCTCGCCGCGCAGGCCGAGAAGGCGGGGGACATCAAGCTGCCGACCTACGGGCAGTCGGCGGCGCGGTAGTTCGGCACGCCGATCGGCGACCAGGGGTTCGCACGACGATCGGCGTTGGGGGCTCGACCGGGGTGCTTGACCGGCAACCAGCGGCGCGGCAGGTCGACGCAATCCTGCCGCGCGCGGTTGCCGGTGCAGGTCCGGGACTTGATCGACAGCCAGGTGCGAGGATTCTGTGTGTTTCCTGGGAGGGGCATTGTTGTCATGGTCACGCGCCCCTACTCTCTTGCCCAGCCGCACAGTTGACCGGTCCCGACGACGGCACACCGTCAGCGACCGTGCGCGGCCGGCCAGAGGGCACCCCACGCCCGGACGGCCCTCCCCCACTGGTGCACCTCACAGAGGAGCAGGGTTTTGCGTACCCCCACGAGTTCGAAGGCCCGGCGTACCACGCTGGCCCTCACCGCCGCGACCGGTCTGGCGATCGCCGGGCTCGGCGTCGGCAGCCAGGCCGCGTTCGCCGGCACGGCCACCGCCCAGCAGGCCCACCACAAGGTGACGTTCACCCGGTCCTGCGCGGTTCCGCAGCACGCGGGCTACCTGGCCTGCAACGCCCTGCGGGTGACCGGCGGAAGCACCGTCAAGACCCACCTCGTGCACCCGGCCGCCGCCACCGGCGCCCGGCAGGCGAACGCCCAGGCCGACGCCACGGTGTCCGGCTACGGCCCGGCCGACATCCAGAGCGCGTACAACCTGGCCAGCGCCGCGGCGGCCAACGGCGCCGGCGAGACGGTGGCGATCGTCGACGCCCAGGACGACCCCAACGCCGAGTCCGACCTGGCCACCTACCGCAGCCAGTTCGGCCTGCCCGCCTGCACCTCCGCCGGCGGCTGCTTCAGCAAGGTGGACGAGAACGGCGGGACCAACTACCCATCCCCCGACTCCGGTTGGGCCGGCGAGATATCGCTGGACCTGGACATGGTCAGCGCCACCTGCCCGAACTGCAACATCCTGCTGGTCGAGGCCAGTTCGGCCAGCACCCAGGACCTGGGCACGGCGGTGAACCAGGCGGTCGCGCTGGGCGCCAAGTTCGTCTCCAACAGCTACGGCGGCTCGGAGTCCTCGGACGAGGTCAACGCCGACAGCTCGTACTACAACCACCCGGGCGTCGCGATCACGGCCTCGGCCGGTGACAGCGGCTACGGCGTGGAGTACCCGGCGGCCTCCCCGTACGTCACCGCCGTCGGCGGGACCTCGCTGACCCAGGACTCCAGCGCCCGCGGCTGGAGCGAGTCGGTCTGGGGCACCAGCGCCACCGAGGGCACCGGCTCGGGCTGCTCCGCCTACGAGACCAAGCCGACCTGGCAGACCGACAGCGGCTGCGCCAACCGCACCGTGGCCGACGTCTCGGCGGTCGCCGACCCGGCCACCGGCGTGGCCGTGTACGACACCTACGGCGCCTCCGGCTGGAACGTCTACGGCGGCACCAGCGCCTCCTCCCCGATCATCGCCAGCGTCTACGCGCTGGCCGGCAACCCCGGCGCGAACACCACGCCGGCCGCCGACCTGTACGCCGCCGACCCGTCCAACCTGAACAACGTCACCACCGGCTCCAACGGTGACTGCGGCGGCACCTACCTGTGCACCGCCGGCCCGGGCTACAACGGCCCGACCGGCCTCGGCACCCCGAACGGCACGGGCGCCTTCAGCGGCTGATCCGGCGCCGCCGTACCGCTCCACCTGATCCATCCGTTCCACCCGAACCACCGGCCATCGCGCGGGGCACCCCACGGTCCCGCGCGGTGGCCGGCTGCCGTTGGCGGTCCGTCGCCCATCGTGCCGCCGATCCGTCACTCGTGGTGCACCGACGTTCGACGGATGGTGGCCATCTCGGCCGTTCGGGAGTGGCCGACACGCCGGGGCCGGATCACGGGCCGGACCGGCGCAGCGGTGGCCGATGGGACTCATGGCGAGTCGTGGTGACCGTGGGACGGAGGTGCGGGCGGATCCCGGCCACCGGGGCGACGGCCGAGATTGGCCGTCGAACGCCGTCCGATTGCGTCCATGACAACTTCTTGTGGTGATACTGCCGAGTCCGTCCGGACAGTCGACCAAAGGAGTTCGATATGCGTACTCGCAGTGTCCTCATGGCAGTTGTCGGCGCCCTCGCCGGTGCCACGCTGGTGGCCGGCAGCGCGCTGCCCGCCGCCGCGCAGACCAGCCCCGCCGCCCCGGCCGGCCCCGACCTGCTGATCCTCTCGGTGACGGCGGCCGCCCAGAACACCACCACACCGGACCAGACCGTGACGCTCGACTGCGGCGGCGCGCAGCCCGCCGGGGACCACCCCGACGCGCCGGGCGCCTGTGCGGACCTGGTGGGCGCGCAGGGCGACTTCGCCGCCCTGACGCCGTCCCACGTGTTCTGTCCCGATCTCTACCTGCCGGTGACCGCCACCGCCGTGGGCTTCTGGGGCGGTCAACCCGTCATGTACCAGCAGACGTTCACCAACGAGTGCTCGTTGCAGCGGGCGACCGGGCGGGTCTTCGCGTTCTGACCCGGGGCCCCGGCAGTGGTGGGCGCGGTCGGTGGTGGCGAACCAGCCACCGCCGACCGCGCCCGCTCCCGCTCCCGCGTGCGACATTCTCCTTACCCACCGGCCGATACGATCGTCAGGTGTATGAGCTACGGATGACGCTGGCCGCCCACGAGGGCACGCTGCGGCGTTGGCTGCCGACCGCGTTCCGCACGGCCGGCTTCCTGCTGATGCCGTGGATCGTGGTCCTCGCGATGGATGTGAAGGGCCACTTCGGCGCGCGGAACCTCTCCAACTCCTGGGTCTGGCTGGACGTGATGGAGGTCTCGGCGCTCTTCCTGCTGGCCTCGCTGGTCCGCCGACGGCACCGCGCCACCAGCCCGGTGGCCTCGGCGACCGCGGTACTGCTCGGCATGGACGCGTTCTTCGACCTGTGGTCGGCCCACCGCGGCTCCTCCTATCTGCAGGCCAAGGCGCTCGCCTACTTCGCCGAGCTGCCCAGCGCCACCGTGCTCGCCGCGCTCTCCTGGTACTCGCTGGCCTGGGCCGCCGTCGCGGCAGCACCCCGGCCGGCCCCGGCCCGCCGCTGAGCGGTCCGCGGGCCGGCCCGGCCGGGCGCTACGCGCTGCCGGTCCGCTGGAGGGGGACGGCGCGGTCGCGCTGCAGGTCCAGCAGTTCGCGGAAGAGGCCGTCCGGCTGCGCGGCCAGCTCCGCCCAGCTGCCGCTCTGCACGATCCGGCCCTGGTCCAGCACGATCACCCGGTCCGCCACCGCCGCGTTCGCGATGTTGTGGGTGACCAGCAGCGTGATCCGCTCGGGGGCGAAGGCGCGCAGCGCGTGCAGGATCTTGTGCTCGGCCCGGGGGTCGAGGTCGGAGGTCGGCTCGTCCAGGATCAGCAGGCCGGGGTTGAGCGTGGTGCGGTAGAGGGCGCGGGCCACCGCCGCGCGCTGCCAGCCGCCGCCGGACAGCTCGGCGCCGCCCAGCCAGCCCTGCGCGAGCAGCGTCCGCCAGCCGGAGCGCAGCCGGGCCACCACTTCGTCGAAGCCGGTGTGCGCCGCCGCCCGGCGCACCTCGGCCATCAGGTCCTCGGTGAGCTGGCCCAGGTGCACGTTCTCGGCGGCGGCCAGCGGCCAGCGGGCGAACTCCTGCGGCACCCGGGCGACCCGGCGCCACATGCCCTCGGCGTCCAGCTCCTCGACCGGCACGCCGTCCCAGCTGATCTGCCCGCTCTGCGGCAGGTAGAGCCCGGCCAGGTGCTTGAGCAGGGTGGACTTGCCGCTGCCGTTCTGCCCGATCACGGCGACCACCTCGCCGCGCCGCAGCGTCATGCTGACCTCGCGCAGCGCGGGTTCCTGCTGCTCGCCCGGGTAGGTGTGGGAGAGCGCCTTGATCTCGACCAGCTCGGGCGCTGCGGGGACCACCGAGCCGCGCCGGATCCGGTGACCCCCGGCCTCGTCCAGGAACCTGAAGTAGTCGTCCAGGTAGAGGCCGGTGCGGTAGAGCCGGGCGCCGTTGCCCACCATGCCCTGCACACCGCCGGACGCCGTGCGCAGCGCGAAGGTGGCGGCACCGGCGGCGGCCAGGTCGATCCGGCCGCTGGCGACCAGGTAGAGCAGCACGCCCCAGATCAGCGCGCTCCCCGCGCCGGTGCCGAGCGCGGCCAGCAGCGAGACCATCGCCGCCTTCCGGGTGGCCTGGTCGGTGGCCGCGACGATCCTGGCCTCGGCCTGCCGGTACTTGGCCATCATGAACGGGGTGACCTGGTCGGACCTGACCTGGTCGGCACGGCCCTTGTCGATCAGGAACCAGCGGTAGATCCGCAGCGCCTGCCGCTCCTCGTTGGTGGTGACGGCGGCCAGGTAGTGGATCCGGGCGGTGCGCACGGCGGCGATGCCGGACGGCACCGAGCCGAGCAGCAGGAACGGGACCAGCCAGGGGTGCAGGGTGGCCAGCACCCCGGCCGCCGCGACCAGCGAGACCGTGGAGGCGATCACGTCCTGGGCATTGGAGAGCAGGTCAGGGGTGGTGGCCGCGCCCCGGTCGGCGGACTCCCACTGCTCGGCGTAGGCCGGTTCGTCGTACGCCTTGAGTTCGGCGGCGCAGCCGGCGGCGATCAGCGCGAGGTCCGCCTCCCGGTTGATCCGGGGCGCCACCTTGGTCGACAGGCTGGTCACGGTGATGCCGAGCACCGCGCGCAGCGCGGTGGCGGCGGTGAGCAGTGCCAGCGACGGGGCGGCGTGGCGCAGGTGCGCGCCGACCGGGCCGGGGACCAGCAGGGCGCCCAGCGTGCCGGTGGTGGCGTACAGCGCCAGTGCGCCGAAGATCCCGGAGAGCAGTTGGCAGCAGAGCAGCAGCACGGTGGCGGTGCGGTCGGCCTGCCAGGCCAGGGCGAGGGCGCGGCGGACGAGTTGGGGCAGGCGGCGCACCATCGCGGTGGCGGAGACCGACTCGCCGGCCCGGCGGCGGTTGTCGCCGTGGAAGTGCGCCCGGATCTGCTCGCTGTCGGCGGGCTCGACGTCGGTCTGCGCGGTGTCGGTCGGCGCGGCATCGGCGGGCTGGTGCCCGGTGTCGGTGGTCACGGTCTGCTCGGTTCTGACGGCGTGCTCGGACACACTGCTCCCCTGGTTCGGTGGGCTGACGGCGCGGCTGCGGGCACCCCTGCGGCTAAGGCCTGTCCGGGGCGGGTGCCGGGTGTGGTCCCCGATCCTGGCAGCGGTCTGACGGCCCCCTCGGCGTGTCCCGGCGGGTCTCACTCGATCCGGGCGAATCCGTGTCCGCGTCGGCGAGTTGATGGCAGTCGATCTTCGGAGGAGTCGGCCTGTCGCCGAATCGCTAACGAACACGTTCGTCCAGAACTTGTTCGTAACGAACGCGTTCGTTACGGTGGAGCCATGACAGCAGCCCCTCCCCCCACCCCCCGCAGCCGCCGCGAGCGCCCGGCGAAGCCCGCGCTGAGCCGGGACGGCATCGTCGCGGTCGCCGTCGAGGTGATGCGGGCCGAAGGCCTGGAGCGGGTCACCATGCGCCGCCTCGCGCAGGAGCTCGACACCGGTGCGGCCTCGCTCTACGTATACGTCCGCAACACCGCCGAGCTGCACGCCGCGATCCTGGACGAGCTGCTCGGCGAGGTCGACCTGGGCCCGGTGCGCGCCACCGGTGACTGGCGCGCGCGGCTGGCGACGGTGCTGACCTCCTACACCGCCGTGCTGTTCGAGCACCCGGGCCTGGCCCGCTCGGCGCTGGTCGCCCGGCCCAGCGGCGCGCACTACCTGGACCTGCTGGAGGCGCTGCTCGCGCTGCTCGCCGAGGGCGGGGTCCCCGCCGAGCGCGCCGCCTGGGCGGTCGACGTGCTGCTGCAGCTCGCCACCGCCAGCGCGGCCGAGCACGCCACCCGGGGCGAGGCGGACCACGCCCGGACCAGCGCCGAGATGGACGCCCTCGGCACCGCGCTGAGCGGCGCCGACCCCGCCCGGCACCCGCAGCTCGCCGCGCTCGGCACCGAACTGCTCTCCGGCACCGGCCAGGACCGCCTCGCCTGGAGCCTCCAGGTGCTGATCAGCGGCATTCTCCAGACACCGCGGCCGGACCGATCCGACGACCCCGAGCGACCCGAGGAGTACTGAGATGACCACCGAGCCCACCACCCATCACCCGATCGCCGTGGTCGGCGCCGGCCTCGGCGGCCTGGTGCTCGCCCGGGTGCTGCACGTGCACGGGATCGAGGCCGCCGTCCACGAGCTCGACCCCGCGCCCACCGCCCGCGCGCAGGGCGGCATGCTCGACATCCACCAGGAGTCCGGCCAGGCCGCGCTGCGGGCCGCCGACCTGCACGAGGAGTTCCGCGCGCTGATCCACGCCGGCGGCGAGGAGCTGCGGATCCTGGACCGGCACGCCGTGCTGCGGCTGCGGGAGGAGGACACCGGCGACGGCGGGCGACCCGAGGTCGACCGCGGCCGGCTGCGCGCGCTGCTGCTCGCCTCGCTGCCCCAGGGCACCATCCGCTGGGGTGCCAAGGTCACCGCCGCCGTGGGACTGGGCGACGGCCGCCACCGGGTGACCCTCGCCGACGGCAGCGCCTTCAGCACCGACCTGCTGGTCGGCGCCGACGGTGCCTGGTCGAAGATCCGCCCGCTGGTCTCCGACGCCTCGCCGGCCTACACCGGCATATCCCTGGTGGAGCTGGACCTGGTGGACGCCGACACCCGGCACCCGGTCAGCGCGGCCCTGGTCGGCGGCGGCATGTTCTTCGCGCTCGGTGACGGCCGGGGCTTCCTCGCGCACCGCGAACCCGACGGCAGCGTGCACGCCTACACCGCGCTGCGGGCGCCCCGGGGGTGGCACACCGCGATCGACTTCACCGATGCCGAGGCCGCCAAGGCCGCGCTGCTGGAGCACTTCGACGGCTGGGACGAGCGGCTGCGGTCGCTGATCGCCGACGCCGACGGCGCGCTGGTGCCGCGCGAGATCCACGCACTGCCCGTCGGCCACCACTGGCAGCCCACCCCCGGCGTCACCCTGCTCGGCGACGCCGCCCACCTGATGTCCCCCTTCGCCGGCGAGGGCGCCAACCTCGCCATGCTCGACGGCGCCGAACTCGCCGCCGCGATCGCCACTCACCCCGGCGACCCGGCCGCCGCCCTGGCCCGCTACGAGCAGGCGCTCTTCCCGCGCAGCGAGGCCGCCGCCGCCGATTCCGCCGCGAACCTGATCCGCTGCTTCAGCCCGACGGCGCCGCAGGAACTGCTCGACCTGTTCGCCGCCCACCGAACAACCGGCTGACCCCGGGCCGACCAACCTCTGGCCGATTGCCCGAACGCGGCCCCGGGCAGCTCCGGTTCGGCGCGTTTTTCCTGGTCACCTGAGGGTCCCCGGGAAATCGGAACCCATCCGTGCTCCACTCCAGCAGCAGGACGATGGCATCATGGCGGATCGCATCGCCGTCCGTTTGGGACGCCCCACGCGATGTCCTGATCGAGCACGGAGCCTGGTTTTGCCCAATTCTGTTCGCGATACGGTGGCCCCCGCGGCCGCCCCCGCCGATCTCCGGCGTGTCCAGCGCGGCTGGTACCTCAACGACTGGGCCAACGCGGCCTTCTCGGCGACCGTCCTGACCGTCTTCCTGGGCCCGTACCTGACGGACGTCGCCACCAAGGCCGCGGACGCGCACGGCGACGTCCACCCGCTCGGCATCCCGGTGCGGGCCGGCTCGTTCTTCCCGTACACCGTCTCGGCCTCGGTGCTGCTCTCGGTGGTGGTGATGCTGCTGGCCGGCGCCGCGGCCGACCGCACCGGCAAGCACAAGACCCTGCTGGGCGCCTTCGCCTACGCCGGGGCGGCGGCGACCGTCGGGATGTTCTTCCTGAACGGCGACCGCTACCTGCTGGGCGGCGCGCTGCTGGTGGTGGCCAACATCTGCTACGCGGTCTCGGCGGCGCTGGCCAACGCCTTCCTGCCGGGGCTGGCGGCGCCGGCCGAACGGGACTCGGTCTCCTCCAAGGGCTGGGCCTTCGGTTACGCGGGCGGCGGGCTGCTGCTGGTGCTCAACCTCGGGCTCTTCCTGGGGCACAGCGCGCTGGGGCTCTCCTCCGGGACGGCGGTGCGGCTCTGCCTGGCCTCGGCGGGCCTGTGGTGGGCCGCCTTCACGATCTTCCCGATGCTGCGGCTGCCCCAGCGGCCGGCCACCGCGCCCATCGCCCGGCCGGTGGACGAGCACGCCGGCGGCACCCTGCGCGAGCTCGCCGGGACGCTGCGCGGGATGCGGCGCTTCCCGCTCACCCTGCTCTTCCTGGCCGCCTTCCTCTGCTACAACGACGGCATCCAGACCGTCATCTCGCAGGCCTCGCTGTTCGGCAGCGAGGAACTGCACATGGGGCAGACCACGCTGATCGCGGGCGTGCTGCTGGTGCAGATCGTGGCGATCGGCGGCGCGCTGCTGCTGGGACGGATCGCGAAGCGGCACGGCGCCAAGAAGACCATCCTGGGCTCGCTGGTCGCCTGGGTGATCACGCTGGCCTTCGGCTACCTGATGCCGGCGAACCAGCCGATCTGGTTCTACGCGCTGGCCGCCGCGATCGGTCTGGTCCTCGGCGGCAGCCAGGCGCTGTCGCGCTCGCTCTTCTCCCACCTGATCCCGGCCGGGCGGGAGGCGGAGTACTTCAGCCTGTACAAGATCAGCGACCGGGGCACCAGCTGGATGGGCCCGCTGGTCTTCGGCCTGGCCTTCCAGCTGACCGGGAGTTACCGGGTGGCGATCATCTCGCTGCTGGTCTTCTTCGCGATCGGCTTCGCGGTGCTGCTGCGGGTACCGGTCCGGCGGGCGATCGAGGCGGTCGGCAACGAGGCACCCGAGGTGCTCTGACCGGGGACAGCGCGAGCGGCGGGTGGCGGGCGAGGAGCCCACCGCCCGCCGCTCCGTTTTCGCTCCCGCTCCGTTTTCCACCCCGGGTGGGACGAAAGGGCGGTATCGGTCACCTGGTCGGCCCGCAGCGCGTAGCGTGACCCGGTATGGCAGACGATGGCTCCGAGCTGACTCGGGATGAAGTCCTGCGGGCGCTGGCGGCGTTGGAGGCCGGCTGGCAGCACGACGAGCACGCGCTGGCGGTGCTCGGCGAACGCCGGGGGGACGAGCGGACGCTGCCGGCGCTGCTCGCCCTGTACGGCGAGCGGACCCTGCGCGCCCTGCTGACGCTGGCCGTCGGCGGCCAGGACGGGCTCTCCTCGCAGCAGGCCCTGGACGCGGCGGAGGAGCTGGACCGCAGCGTGGTGGGCCGGATCAGCGGAGTGCTCGGCGAGGCCCTGGAGTCCTGGGCGCAGGCGGCCGGTGACGACAGCTCGGCGGCCGGGCAGATCGCCCGCACGGTGATCGGCGCCATCGCGGCGGTCAGCCAGGACGCCGAGGGCGACGACGTGCTGCCGCTGATCGCCGCCCTGCGGGCGCAGACCCTGCGCGAGTCCTGCTGATCGGGCGTCGGGAAAAACGGGCGTCGGGCACCCCGGCGGGGTGCCCGACGTGACGTCAGGCCGCCATCGCGAAGTGGCCGCGGCCGCGGCGCGGGTTGCCGGTGGTGGGCTCGGTCTCGGCCGGGACGGAGATGACCGCGCAGGTGGCGCGGGCCAGGCAGTAGCGGCTGACCCTGGCGAAGAGCGGGCGCAGCAGGCCGCGGCGGCCGGTCCCGACCACCAGCAGGTCATCGGCGCGGTCGGCGATCTGGAGCAGCGCGGGGCCGACCTCGCCCTGGATCACCACGGGCGAGACCCGCAGGTTCGCCGGGTAGCCGCCGAAGGCCTCGGCGAGGGCCTGGTCGAGGCGGGCCTGGGCGGCCTGCGCCCAGGCGGCGGCGAGCGGCGGGCAGGGGTGGGTGCGATAGGCGCTCTCGCCACCGACCGGGGTCCAGGCCATCACCGGCACGAGTTCGGCGCCGCGCCGGGCCGCCTCCGCCGCAGCGCGCTGCAGGACCGCCGCGCTGCGCCGCGAGCCGCTGACGCCGACGATGACCCGGGTGGACTCGGCCATGATGAGCTGCACTTCCCTCAGTTGTGGGACCGCGGTCTCCGCTGATCCTCTGTTTATCAGGCGTGCTGATCCTATCGCCTTGTATTCCTAGGTCAAGTGGCGGGGCTCGGCACAGATCCATAAGACATCACCCGGGCCCTGCCTTCGGTTCCTCTTGACGCCTCCTTGACGCCGGGCGCCCGTCCGCTAACAGGCTCCTAACGCCGCCTCCGACCTGCGCCGTTCTGCCCGACGGCAGCTCCACCGCCGCCGGCGACCCGGATCGGCAAGGATCCGTCAGAGCGCTGCCCGCGGCCGACAGGGATTCGTCAGGAGCCGATCGCCGCCGGGGCCCGCCCGGTTCACTGGGGCGATGTCCCACCGCCCGCTGTCGACCGCGCCGCTCAGGAGTACCCCGACCCGCACCCTGCTGCCGCCGCCGGATGTCCCGCTCCCCCGCCACGGCCGACCGCGCACGCCGGCCCGCTGGTTCCTGCCGGAGCAGCCCGGCCCCGGCACGCTGGCCGCGCATGTGCTGCTCACCGGACGCGGCTCGCTGTGGACCGACCAGCCCGCCGCGCCCCGGGTGGCGGTGGCCGCCTGCGGTCCGTACCGGGTGCTGCGCGGCGACCCCCGGCTGCTGCCACGCGAGCTCCTCGCTCCGCTGGAGCGCGGGCAGTTCAGCGCGCCCGACCGCTTCCTGCCGCTGCTCGGCCGCAGCTTCAGCACGGTCACCCCCTGGGTGCGGCTGGTCTGCACGCAGCAGCACCGGCCGCGCCGCCGTCCCGTCCCGGCGGGCGTGCGGCTGCGTCCGCTGACCCGGGCGGACGCGGACCTGCTCGACGCCACCGGAGCGGAGTTGCGCTGGGTCACCGAGACCTGGGGGTCGAGCCGGGCGCTCGCCTCGTCGGGTGGCGCGTGGGGCGCCTTCGTCGACGGGCGGCTGGTCGCACTCGCGGCCGGCCACCTGCGCGGGCTCGCCCACGAGGACCTGGCGGTGGCCACCGTCCCGGAGTTCCGCCGAGCCGGTCTGGGCCTGGCCTGCGTACTGGCCGCCGCGACGGCGGTCCGCCACCGCGGCAAGCTCCCCAGCTGGACCGCGCCCCGGTCCAACGGACCCAGCCTGGCACTGGCCGAGGCGGCCGGCTTCCGGCCGGTCCGCGAGGAACTCGCCTACTGGGTCGGCCCGGCGGTGTGAGCGCCGGTCCGACCGGTGCGGCGGTCAGGCCGAGCAGAGCCCCCGGGTGTAGTCGACCGTCGCGGCGGTCTGCGAGTACTGCCACTCGGGGGTGAGCAGTTGGGCGTCCAGCTGGGCGGCGGCCGTGCGGTCCTCCGTCACATAGCCGAAGTCCTGCAGCCAGGCCGGGTAGAGGTTCTTGGAGCCGAGGTAGAACGCGGCGCCGTCCACCGAGACCAGCTTGTGGTGCAGCGCGTACGGGTGGCCGTCGGCCCAGGTGTCGCCGGGCGCCGCGCGGAAGGCGGCGAGCTGGAGGTTCTGGCACATGGTGGCCTTGGCGCCGGCCCGGTCCTGGCCGGTGGCCGCGCTGATCCGGTCCAGCAGCACATCGCTCACCTCGGAGAGCGACTTGATCTGCGAGTAGCCGCCACTGCCGACCGCGCCCCGGTTGGCCGGGTCGCTGACCACGATCCGCACCTTCACGCCGGCGGCGAGCTTGGCCGCCAGGGTGTCGTAGAGCCGGGCGTCGTAGCGGGGCAGCGGCGGGCAGGTGCCGTTGAGGTCCTGCTGCGATATCTCGATGTGGCTGGTCGCGCTGGCGACCAGCGCGCGCAGGGCGCTCTCCTCGGGGTTCACCGTGGCGTAGTCGCGGTCGGCGTTGGTGTGGTCGGGCAGCTTGATCGGGCCGCAGGAGGTGGCCGGGCTGCCGGTCGGGCTGACCGGGCTCGGCTGGAAGGCCGAGGCCGGGTCGACGCTCTGGATGCCCACGCCCAGGCCGCCGACCGCGATCACCGGCACGCTGCCGGTGGCGGCCGGGGTGGCCGGGTTGGCGTCCTGCTCCAGGGTGGCCAGGCAGCCGGCGCCGTTCGAGGCGGCGAACCAGGCCGCCGAGAACGGGCCGCTGTTGCGGCAGGTCCAGCTCCACAGGGTGTCCAGGTAGCGGCCGGCCGTCGCGGCGGCGGGGCCGGTCAGCGCGAGGTCGGCGTCGGTGACCGGGTGGCCGGTCTCCAGGTAGTCGGCCTTCCAGTCGTTGATGCCGCCGGTGATCACGCTCTGCCCGTCGACCACCAGCAGCTTGGCGTGGTTCCAGGAGAAGGCGGTCTTCGCGGTGGTCATCGAGGCCACGTTGAGCGTGACGGAGTCGGCCGCGTCGCCCAGCTTGCCCACCAGTTCGTCCCGGTAGGAGGTGGGCAGGGCGGTGATGTTGTAGAGCGGGGCGGCGCCCACCAGGATCCGCACCTGGATCCGGTGCCCGGACGCCACCGCGGACTTGAGCCCGGCCACGATGGCGTCCTCGAAGGCGCCGTTCGGCAGCGGGGCGAGCGAGGAGATGTCGACCGTGCGGGTGGCGGCGGCGATGTTGGCGGTCATCTTCGCCAGCAGCGCCTGGCTGCCCGGACGGTCGGCGCAGGACGGGTCGCCCCAGCAGCCCGGCGTCTGCAGCAGCCAGCCGCCCGGGTCGCCGGCCGGGGCGTCCAGCGCGTTGCCCGCGGTGCGCTGCCAGACCGTGCCCTCCAGTCCGGGCGAGACCTGGCGCAGCACCTGCTCGACGGCGTCCAGGTGCGGGGTCGAACTCGAGGCCGAGGCGGGGGCCGGGGCGGGGGCCGCCGGGGTGGCGGCGTCGCCGGGCGCCGCGGCGAGCGCTGGGGTGGCCGACGCCCCGGCGAGCAGCAGGGCGAGGGTCAGGACGGTCCGCGCCGGACGGCGGGACGGGCGGGCGGCGGCCCTGGAGAGCGGCATCGTGAGGATCCTTCAGGTAACTCGGAACATTTGTTCACCGAAATAACTCGCTCAAGCTACTGGCCGGTTACCCAACGTTTCGACAACTCCTGGCCCGATCCAGCCGATCGGCGGGGGAAGTCCCGCCGATCGACGGGTGTCGGGCCGGGCTGCCGCGCCCCTCCCCGGCCCCGCATGGCAGGCTACGAGGCCAGCACCGCCGCACCCCCGCACGCCGCCGCACCCCGCATCAGGAGCCGACCCCCATGGACCGCCCGAGCGCCACCTTCCGCCTCGACGCCCCCGCCAGCGCCGATCCGGCGGGGATCCTGACCGCCGCCGCCGCGGCCGAGGAGTGGGGCATGGACCGGCTGCTGGTCGCCGAGACCGCCTACGACCCGTTCCTCCAACTGGCCCGCGCCGCCGACCGGACCAGCTCGATCGAACTGGCCACCGGCGTCGCGGTCGCCTTCGCCCGCACCCCGATGACCCTGGCCTACCAGGCCTGGGGCCTGCACGCGGCCAGCGGCGGACGGGCCGTCATCGGCCTGGGCTCACAGGTCAAGCCGCACATCGAGAAGCGCTTCGGGATGCCCTGGGACCGCCCCGCCGCGCGGATGAACGAGTACGTCCACGCGGTGCGGGCGATCTGGCACAGCTGGCAGACCGGCGAACGGCTCAGGTTCCGTGGCGACTTCTACACGCACACCGTGATGACCCCGGTCTTCGCCCCCGACCCGATCCCGGCCGGCCCGCCCCGGATCCTGCTGGCCGGGGTCGGGCCGCTGATGACCCGGACCGCCGGCGCGGTCGCCGACGGTTTCGTCAGCCACCCCTTCACCTCCGTCGCCTACCTGACCGAGCAGGTGCTGCCCGGGGTGACGGCCGCCCGCGCCCAGGCCGAGGCCGAGGGCGCCCCGTGGACCACCCGCCCCTTCGAGATCGCCGGCAACGTGCTGACCGCCACCGGCCGCACCGAGGAGGAGCTGCGCGCCAACCTGGCCGGCGTCCGCGAACGGCTGGCCTTCTACGCCTCCACCCCCGCCTACCGCCCGGTGCTGGCCCAGCACGGCTGGCTCGAGCTGCACGAGGAACTGCACCGGCTCTCGCTGCGCGGACGCTGGCAGCAGATGGCCGACCTGATCGACGACGAGGTCTTCGCCGCCTTCGCCGTCACCGGAACCGTCCCGGAGGTCGCCCGCGAAATCCACCGCCGCTACGCCGGCCTGGTCACCCGCCTGTCCGTCAGCCTGCCCGACCAGGCCGACCCCGGACTCGGCCTGGAGGTCCTGGCGGCGGTGCGGGAGTTGGGGTAGCCCCCGCTCCGCTCGCACGACAGGCCCCAGGCCTACCGGCCCGGTTCGCGCTCCGCCACCAGCCCCTGGGACACCGCCGCCGCGTGCAGGGCGGCGCTCACCGCGCGCACCGAGGCGAGCAGCGAGGCCGCCGAGGTCCAGCCGCCGGAGCGCCAGAGCAGCAGCGTGGAGCCCTCGACCCGCCAGCTGCACGGTTCGGGGGTGCCGCGCAGCAGGTCCAGGCCGGACGTGGAGAGGACCGTGCGCACCAGGCGCGGGTCGGTGGCGTGGACCTCGAAGTGGCTGTCGAACCAGCCGTCGCCACTGCTCAGCCGGTCGCCGGAGAGCGGGACGAGGACCCGGGTCGAGTGGAAGACGGGCTCGTGGCGCACCTCGATCCGCGACTCGACCGCCTCGGGCAGCCTGACCAGCACCGCGCCGTAGAAGTGCGTCGAGCCGTTCTCCCGGCAGCGGTAGCCGACCGAGGTCAGCGGCAGGCCTTCGAGGCTGCCGGTCACCTCGCTCACCAACCGCTGCGCGCTGCCGTAGTGGAACGGCGGCCCGGCCAGGTCGGGGCCGTCGCCGCTGCTCGGCCGGAACCCGTGACCTGCGGTCAGCTCCTCGGCGATCGCGCCGGTGCGGCGCCGGTCGAGGACCGGACCGATCCGGGGCGCGGTCAGCACCAGCGCGACCAGCGCGACGAAGAGCACGATCGGGACGATGACGCCCATGGCGCCTCCCCTGGTTGAGAACCCGTCGGCAATGCCGCCCGGCACCCGCCGGGGCATGCGCGACCTTCACGCCGACCAGACTTCCCGGCACACCGCCACTGACAGTACCGATTGGTGGACGAAGCGCAAGGGTGCCCGGGGGGCTCCGGAGGCCGGTCGGCATGGACAGCGCAAGGATCGCGTCAACGCTGGCGCGTGCCGCTTGCGCGCCGCGGCAGGCCTGCTACACCAGAGAGCAGGAGGTGCAACGATGCGCCGCAGTCCCAGTCGCCACACGCCCGTTCTCCGTGGTCCCAGTTGGGTCTCGTACTGGAACCTGGACCGTTATGTCAGCCGGGACCGGCTCGCGCTGATCGCCGCCGTGCTGGTCCCGACAGCGCTCTGCGCGATCCTGCTCCCGTTCCGCGGCAGCATGGCCAACACCAATGTGGCGCTGCTGCTGGTCGTGGTGGTGGTCGCGGTGGCCGCGCTCGGTCGGCGGCTGGCCGGGGCGCTGGCCGCGGTGGTCGCGGCGCTCGGCTTCGACTTCTTCTTCACCCGTCCGTACGAGCAGTTCGCGATCAGCAAGTCGGCCGACCTGACCACCGCCGTGCTGCTCCTCGCGGTCGGCCTGGCGGTCTCCCAACTGGCCGTCCGGGCACGTCAGTTCCGGGTGCTGGCGATCACCGACGCCGGCTACCTGGCGCAGATCCGGGACACCGCGGTACTGGCACGCAGCGCGAACTCGGCGCTGACCGTGGTCGACCAGGTCCGCGACCAGCTGGTCGGGCTGCTCCAACTGCGGGGCTGCCGCTTCGAGTACGGCTCGCTGCTCGGCCACCCGCCGCGCCTGGAGCACGACGGCTCGGTGCTGGTCGGACACCGGCTCTGGGACGCCGACCGGCTCGGGCTGCCGGCCGAGGACGTGGAACTGCGGATGTTCGGCAACGGCAAGTACATCGGCCGCTTCATGCTCGAACCCACCCCTGGCACGGTGCCATCCCTGCAGGCCCGGCTGGTCGCGGTCACCCTGGCCGACCAGGCCGGAGCCGCACTGGACTCGCTGCACCGGCCGGTGCGGGCGGCCTGAGGCGGTCCGTCCCACCGAGCCCTACAGTCCCCGCAGTTCCACCACCACGGTCCCCAGGTGCCGGCCCTCGATGACCTCGAGCAGCGCGTTCGGCGCGTTCTCGATCCCGGCCACGCGGACCTGCGGGAAGGTGATCTCACCGGCGCGCAGCCAGTCGCCGGACCGCTGGAGCCACTCGGCGTGCGCCTCGGGGTCGTCGTCGGCGCTGTAGCCGCGGATGGTGATCCGCTTCAGCAGGAGCTGGACCCCGTCCAGCTCCACCGGGGCCGTGCGGCCGGGGCCGTGCTGCGCCAACTGCCCGGCGGACCTGACGTCCTGTCACCCGGGGCGGTCTGCCAAGCTGTGCCGGTGACCGAGATAGCCGGGCAGCCGCCAACAGCAGCACCGTCGCCGCAGCAGACCCAGCCCCAGCGGACCCAGCCGCAGTCGCAGCCGAAGGCGCGCCGGCAGTTCGTCCCGCTGGTGGTCACAACGGCCGCGCTCGGCATCGCGCTGGTGCACGTGCTGCGACCCGACCTGAAGATCGACACCATCACCGTGGTGCTGCTGGTGGTCGCCCTGCTGCCCTGGCTGGGCACGCTGATCGAGAGCATCGAGTTCCCCGGCGGCGGCAAGGTGCAGTACCGCCAGCTGCGCGCGGAGACGGCGGAGGCCCGGCACGAGGCGGACGAGGCCCGGCAGGAGGCCGGCGAGGCCGTGCGGACCGCGCTGGCGGCGGTCAGCGCCCAGGCGCCGGCCGAGCAGGTGACGATGGCGGACCTCGAACGGCTGGCCGCCCGCTACACCGAGCTGCGGCAGTCGATGCCCGGCGGCTCGGCCCGCACGGCCCAGGTGGACCGGCTCTTCGGCACGATGATGGTGGTCACCCCGCGGGTGGCCGACTTCGACCTGCTGGCCGCCCTGCGCTCCACCGACCCCGGCCTGCGCCTGGCCGCCTACGCCTGCGTGTTCGCCGAGCCCGAGGCCGCGCTCACCCGTTCGGCCGAGCTGCTGCCCGAGCTCGTCGCCGCGCTGACCGAGCGCGAGCCGTTCGGCAGCAGCCGGTACTGGGGCGCCCGTGCCCTGGACGCGGTCACCGACGTGATCGACCCCGCCACCCTGCCGGCCGGCCTCGGCCGCCGACTCACCGGGCCACTGGCCGAACTGCCTGCGGAAAGCGCCCGGGCCGCGACGCTGCGACGGGTGATCGCCAAGCTGGCGGGCTGAGAATCCGGCACCGGTGTGCCGGGGGCGCGCGACCCGTTTCCCCCGGACGCGCGCCCCCACCCCATCACCTGGCCGCCGATGGTGGTCACCGAAACCGGTGCAGCTTCATCGGCGTGGCACCGCCTCGGTCCCCCACGGACGGGGCGGCGCCTTACCTCTCGACCAACGTAGGCGCCCCCTGATCGGTTCCCGGGTTTCCTGATGCTCCCTTGTCGCCCGGCAAGCCGATCTTGACGGTTCGCTAGCGGGCCGTGCCCGGGGCGCCGCCGGCACGCTGTCGGGGCGCCGTCAGCGCACGACGGGCCGCTGGCCCCCGCCTCCTTCGTGGTGCGCGATCCAGCGGGCCAGCCACCCCAGCACCGCCAGCACCGTCACGCCCCAGACGATCGAGAAGAGCACCAGCACCCAGAGGGTCTCCACCTGTGCCCCCACCAGGCCGAGCCCCATCGACACCCCGACCAGCCACAGCACCGCCCAGGTCGGCGCCTGCGCGATCGACTGCACCACATCACGGAACGGATGCACGTTCTGCGAGTCACGCTCGAGACGCTCCGCCATCACCGCCACCTCCTCCGCTCGCACGGCCTTCGGCGGTCTCCGGCGGTTTGCCGGGGATCACCGGCTTCCATCGTCCCCCCGCCCGTCCCGGGCCGCCGCCGGAGGGACGGGCGGCGCCGGAGGGACGGTCGGCGCCGGGAAGGGCAGCGGCGCCGACCGTCCTGATGGTTGGCTGATGGTTAAAGGACAAGCTCATCCTCAGCTCACGTACTTCAAGGCGTTTGCTCGCATGATGGAGGGAAGCAGAACTCGCTTCGTCTGGTGGGGCCGACATGAGCGCAGATCAGGGACCAGCAGAACCGGCCGGGCCCGGTGGCACGGACCACGGCGGCCAGCAGAACCACGACAGCCAGGGCGGCGTCCCGCCTGAGGCGCGGCACGGCGACCACCGCACCCCGCACTGGAGCTGGGGCCCGCCGCCGCAGCCCGGTACCGCGATCCCGGGTGCGCCACCGGTTCAGCCGCCGGCGTCCGGGTATCCGTACGGGCCGGTGCCGCCACCACCCCCGTATCCGCCCGGTCCGATGCCCCCGGCGTACTACGGCTACCCGCCGGTACGGCGGCGTCCGCTGCGCACCTCGCTGGTGCTGGCGGCGGTGCTGGCGCTGGCCGTGGGTGCCGGGATCGGCCTCGACCAGGCGTTCTGGCAGAACTCCTCGTCCGCCGGCCCCGCGCCGTCCAACCCGATGGCGCCGTACGTCCCGCCGGGTTCGGGCGGGGGCACCGGCACCACCGGGGCGAGCGGGGTCGCCGGCAAGGTCGATCCCACGCTGGTGAACATCAACGTCACGATCGGTTACCAGGGTGCCCAGGCGGCCGGGACCGGCATCGTGCTCAGCTCCAACGGCGAGATCCTCACCAACAACCACGTGATCGACGGCGCCACCGCGATATCCGCGACCGATGTCGGCAACGGCCGTACCTACACGGCGACGGTGGTCGGCTACGACCGCACCGGCGACCTGGCGGTGATCCAGCTGAAGGACGCCTCCGGGCTGGCCACCGCGAAGCTGGGCGACTCCTCGAAGGTGTCCGTGGGTGACACGGTGACGGCGATCGGCAATGCCGGCGGGACCGATCAGACGCCGACGGCGGCCGCCGGCAGCGTGACCGGGCTCGACCAGGCGATCACCGCCAGCGACCAGGCGAGCGGGACGTCCGAGCAGCTCACCGGGATGATCCAGGTGGACGCGAACGTGCAGCCCGGCGACTCCGGCGGCTCGCTGGTGAACTCCTCCGGTGCCGTGATCGGCATCGACACGGCCGGTTCCGACGGCTCCGGCCAGCAGCAGGCGGGCACCCAGGGCTTCGCCATCCCGATCGACACGGCGGTGCCGCTGGCCGCCCAGATGATGGCCGGCAAGGCGAGCACGGATGTGCACATCGGGCCGACCGCCTTCCTCGGCGTGGAGGTCGCGACGGATTCGGGCTCCGGCTCGGGCAACGGTGGCTCCAGCGGCGGCGGTTCGGGCGGCGGCGGTTCGGGCAACGGCGACTCGGGCAACGGGGTGCCGATCGCCGGCGCGGTCCCGGGCTCGCCGGCGGCGCAGGCCGGACTCGGCCAGGGTGACGAGATCACGGCGGTCGACGGGCACACGGTGCTCGACCCCGATGCGCTGACCGGCCTGATGGCGAGTCAGACCCCCGGCAACCAGGTGACCGTCCAGTGGACCGACGCCGGCGGCGCCTCGCACAGCAGCACGGTCACCCTGGTCAGCGGACCGGCCGACTGAGTGCGCTGACCACCGGCGGGCCTGGCACCGACTCCTGACGTCACGTCAGCTGCGGTGCCAGGCCCGCCGCTTCGGCGAGCAGCCGGTAGGAGTCCAGCAGCGCCGTCCGGTCGTGGGCGTGCGTGGTGACCAGGAACTCGTCGGCGCCGGTGCGCTCCAGCAGGGCGCGCAGTTCGGCGACGGCCTGCTGCGGCGTCCCGGCGATCTGGCCGTCGAGCGCTTTCTGGTAGGCGGCGCGCTCGCGTGCGGTCATCGACCGGGCCTGGATCTCCGGGACCGGGGCGAGCGGCGGGAACTCCCCGTGGGTGCGGGCGAAGGCGCTGGACCAGGCTTCGGAGATGAGCAACTCCCGTGCCGCCTCGACGGTTTCGGCGACCGCCACGTTGCCCGAGACGACCACGTAGGGCCGCGCGGCCTGCCCGGAGGGGCGGAACCCGGACCGGTAGCGGTCGATGGCGGCCAGCATCGCGTCCGCCCCGCGCAGTCCCCCGATCACCAGCGGCAGGCCGGCCTCGGCGGCGAGGTCGGCGCCCGCACCGGTGGCGAGCACGAAGGCGGGCACCCGCAGGCCCTCGGCCGGGCGCACGTGCACCTCGGGGCGGGCGCTGCCGCTGGTGTCGAAGTAGCCGAGCAGCTCGGCCAGTTGCTCGGCGAAGTGGTCGGCGGCGTCCTTGTCCCGGCCGAGCGCGCGCCGGATGCCGTCGGTGAACGCCACCGAGCGGCCGAGCCCCATGTCGATCCGGTCGGGATAGAGCGAGGCCAGCACCCCGAACTGCTCGGCCACGATCATCGGTTGGTGGTTGGGGAGCATCACACCGCCGGTGCCGACCCGGATCCGGCTGGTCGCCGCCGCCACGGCCGCCGCGAGCACGGTGGGCGCGGAGCCCGCCACCCCCGGCACGCCGTGGTGCTCCGCGACCCAGAACCGGTGGTAGCCGAGCCGCTCCGCCTGCCGCGCGAAGGCCACCGTGTCGCGCAGCGCCTGCGGCGGGTCCTCGCCCTGCCTGGTCCGCGAGCGGTCCAGCACCGAGAGCCGAAGGGGACCCGTCCCGGCAGTCCCGGCAGTCGCGGCGGGCACAGCACTCTCAGGAGTCGCAGCGGTGTTCACGCAGGCGGGAACGCCCGCCGGTGTCGGCGGCATTCCCGGTGGGCCACGGGTCAGCCCGGCCGCTCCGCCTGGCCCGACTGATCCGCCTGGCCCGATTGATCCGCCTGGTCCGCCTGGTCCGCCCGGTCTGCCTGGTCCGACCAGGAGAGCAGTTCGGCCGCCGAGGCGTGGTTGCCGGTGCGGGCGGCGGCGGCCATGGCGGCGACCGCGACCTTCGGATCGGTGCGGGGTGGCACCACCAGCAGCAGGACGTGGTCCTGGGTGCCCGTGGTCAGGCTGATCGTGTCGTCGCCGGCGGTGACCCGGGCGACCCTGACCAGCAGCCCGTTCGCCGCCACCTCGCGGGGCACGGCGTCCCAGGTCACGGTGTCCAGGCCGACCTTCAGGATCGGGCCGAGGTGCGCGCTGAGCGCCGTGATCATGTCGGGCAGTTCGGCCCGCAGGTTGGTCGACCGGGGCCACCAGGCACCGTCGAACATCCCGGTGTGTTCCTGGGTCGGCTCGAGCGCCAGGCGCGGCAGCGCGGGCACGCCGAGGCCCGGCCAGGGGCCTCGGGAGTAGGGAGGAGGAAGGGAAACCGGCGTCATCGGGTGCCGCCCGCCCGGTCCGTGCGCGGGACCGATCGTGACCCAGGGCGACACCGGCGCGAGTGCCGGTGTGCGACATGTCCTCGGTTACTGCCACGGTACTCCGCGCGACCGGGGCCGCGATCGCCGCGGAGTAGGCTGGATTCATCCAGGGCACCTCGTATCCCGGTCACTGTTCCGGCCTCGTTCTGGGTGAACGACAGTTCCGGGCGACCGGCGAAGCCGCCCGGGGGCAGGCACTGGTGACGTCATGACCATTCACCAGACTCGGTCGGACGCGGGCGGCCTCACGGTCGCCGACGCTATGGAACCGTTCGAGTACCAGATCTCCGACGACAGCACGGTCGATCGGGCCAACGACATCTTCGGCAGTGCCCATGTGAGTTACCTGCTGGTGCGCGACCACAACGGTCGCTGCGAGGGCGTGGTGACCCAGATCGGTCTGCACTCCTTCCGGACCGGCTCCTGGTACAACGAGTTCACCCCGGTGAGCGACACCGCGCACCAGCGCGGTCCGTTCGCCTGGCCCGGGATGACCTTGGGGCTGGCCCGAATCGCCATGCAGATCAAGCGGTTGGCGGTGTGGCCGGTCATCGACGAGGACGGCTACACCGTCGGCATCCTCACCGCGGACCGCGTCCGCGGCCTGCTGGCCGCACCGGCGGCGTGACCGGCGACCCGGCTGCGCCGGGCAACCGCCGCAGCCGGGCGCGTCGGCGCGATAACGTCACGGCATGGCTGACACCCGGCTGACCACGCCCTCCTTCCTCGTCCTCGGCATCATCGACGCACTCGGCGAGGCCAGCCCGTACGACGTGAAGGTCGAAGCCGCCCGCACGGTGGCGCCGTTCTGGGCTATGCCGCACGCCCAGGTGTACGCACAGTGCGACCGACTCGCCGAGGCGGGCCTGCTCTCGGAGGTCCGGCAGGAGGGCGGGCGCAACCGGCGCCTGATGAAGCTGACCGACGCCGGGCGGACGGCGCTGGCCCAGTGGCTCGCCGATCCCACCTTCGTGCCGGTGGAAGCGCGCGAGCGCGGCATCCTCAAGCTCTGGTTCGGCGGGCGGCCCGAGGTGCTGGCTCCCGAGCAACTCACCGAGCACCGCCACACCTTGACGAACTACGAGGAACTTGCTTCCAGCGTAGGCGAGTTGCTGACCCGGGGCCAGCGCGAGGCGTTGGAGTTCGGGATCCGCTACGAGCGGATGATGGTGGACTTCTGGCAGTGGGTGGCGCAGCGCGGCGAGTCGTGACCCGGACGCGGTGACCCGGGCGGGACCGCGCTGCCGGGCGTGGCGCTCGCCGTCGCGCTGGTGCTGGGCGTGCGCGGCGCGCAGGTGCGCTGGGCGTCCGGTCCGGGGCTGTCGCTGGTCACGCTGGTCGGCGGGCTGCTGGTGGCCGGGCTGGTCGGGCAGCTGCTGCTGGCCCGGCGGCCGGCGGCGGAGCGCTGAGGCCCGCCACCGGCCGACCACCGGCTACCGACTAACCGAGCAGCGCGCGCAGTTCGGCCGAGCCGAGGAGGCCGACGCCGTGCCCGTCGTGCACCACCACGGCGGTGTCGAACCCGCTCGCGGTCAGCTCGGCGAGGGCCTGCGCCGCGGCCTCGCCGGTGCCGAACCTCGGCAGCGGGGCCGCGAGGTGGTCGCGGATCGGATCGCCGGGCGCGGCCTTGCCCTGGGCCACGGCGGTCTCCAACTGCTCCAGCGAGAGCGCGCCGATCAGTTCCAGCGCGGTCGGCTGACGTCCCGGCGCGACCGGGGCCGGACCGGCCGGCAGCACCGGCTCGGCGCCCTGGGCCGCCCGGGCGCGCAGCGCGTCCAGCGCCTGGGCCACCGTGCCGCGGTGGTCCAGGTAGGGCAGCGGGTGCTCGCGCACCGCCGCCGGGACGGCGTCACCCACCAGCGGCCGGCCCCGGTCGCCGTCCAGGAAGCCGTTGCGCAGCATCCACTCGTCGTTGAAGTACTTGGACAGGTACTGCCGCCCCGAGTCCGGCAGCATCACCACCACCAGTTGCTCGGGCCCCAGTTCGGCGGCCACCCGGAGCGCCGCCGTGACCGCGGTGCCGGAGGAGCCGCCGACCAGCAGGCCCTCCTCGCGGGCCAGTCGGCGGATCGTCAGCAGTGCGTCGCGGTCGGCGATCGGCAGGATCTCGTCCACCACCTCGCGGTGGAAGGAGACCGGCCAGGTGTCGTCGACCGTCTCGGGGTGGCGGAACCGCCCGGCGGCCTCCACGAAGTAGGGGCGTCCGTCGCCGCCGGAGTAGACCGAGGAGGCCGGGTCGGCACCGATCACCCGGACCGCGTCGCCGCTGGCCTCCTTGAGGAAGCGGCCGGTGCCGCTGATCGTGCCGCCGGTGCCCACGCAGGAGACCAGGTGGGTCACCCGACCCTCGGTCTGCCGCCAGATCTCCGGTCCGGTGGTCCGGTAGTGCGCGTCAGGGTTGGCCGGATTGTCGTACTGCTGGGCGAACCAGCCGCCCGGGGTCTGCTCGGCGATCCTGCGGGCGAGGTTGACGATGTGCTCCGGGTCCTCCAGCGGCAGCCCACCGGGGCGGACCACCACCTCGGCACCGTAGGCGCGCAGCGTGGCGATCTTCTCCGCGCTGCTCTTGTCCGGCAGCACCACGATGGTCCGGTAGCCCTTGGCCGCGGCCACCATGGCGAGCCCGGCCCCGGTGTTGCCCGAGGTGGCCTCGACCACCGTCCCGCCGGGCCGCAGCGCCCCGGACCGCTCGGCCTCCTCGATCATGCGCAGGCCGGGCCGGTCCTTGACGCTGCCGCCCGCGCTCAGGTACTCGAGCTTGGCGTAGACGGGGGCGGTCCGGCCGTCACCGGGCGTGCGCAGGCGCACCAGCGGTGTGTTGCCGATGAGTTCGAGCAGGGATTCATGAGCGTCCATCCCCGCAGACTATCCGCAGGCCGCGAACCGGGACCGCCCCGGACGGACCGTCAGGCCGGCGCCCCGACCCCGCTGCCGGTGCTGGCGCTGGTGCTGGTGCCGGCGCTGCTGCCGAGGTCCTGGGCAAGCCGGGACCCGAGGCCGGCGGCGGGGATCACCGCGCGGCGGATGGTCTGGGGCATCGAACGTCTCCCGTGGTTCGGCGGACGGACGCGCCGGGTGGCGCAACTGTGCTCGACGCTACCAAGGTTGACTGATGCTCAGGCGAGCAGCGCCCGGGCCTGGCCGGCCGCGGCAACTCAGGCCAGCACCTTGCGCTTGGCACTCTGGTACTCCTCCTCGGTCAGGTCACCGTTCTTCTTGAGCTCGGCGAGCCGGGCCAGGGCGTCCACGTGGCCCGCCGAGCCACCGTCCGTGCTGCCGGCCGCCTGCTGGATGTAACTGCGCATCTCCTGCTCGGCATCCATCGAGCGCTGGATCTCGCGGGCCCCCATGCCCTTGCCCCGCGCGATCAGGTAGACGATCACGCCGAGGAACGGGACCAGGATCAGGAAGATCGACCAGCCGGCCTTGCCCCCGCCGCTCACCGAGTCGTCGCGGAACAGGTCCCCGAACACCCGGAAGAGCAGGAAGAACCAGAGGATCCACAGGAAGACCCACATGGTCGTGAAGAAGATGTCGAGCAACGGATAGGAGTTCACGATGTGCCTCCGGAACTGGGGCCGCCCGCCACGGGTCGACCACGACAGGCGCGAAGCACGGATCCACGGCCGGACGGCTCGGGCCCGACGAGCCACCGGGCACGCCGGGAGTCGCCGATCGCGTCTCTTCGGCTTCTCCCTTCAGCCTCCTCCCCTTCGGGCGGTCGGCAAGGCAGGGCCGGACAGGGGGCCGGACAGGTGGGCCGGACGGCCACCTCGAGCACGCTACGCAGCACAGTGATCACCCGCTGCTACGGTTCCGGTGTTGTCGACGCGAGTTGAGCGGGTTGAGGAGACGCGGTGAACCGCTGGAGAGCGCTGATCGTCCTGGGGACGGCACAGTTCCTGATGGTGCTGGACGCCTCGGTGATGAACGTGTCGATCAGCCAGCTGGTCAAGGACTTCAACACCGAAGTGACCGCGATCCAGGCGGTGATCACCCTCTACACCCTGGTGATGGCCGCCTTCATGATCACCGGTGGCAAGCTCGGCGACATGTTCGGGCGCCGCCGGATGTTCATCGTCGGGCTGATGATCTACGGCGTCGGCTCCGCGCTGACCGCCGTCGCGCCCACCCTCTGGGTCCTCGCGCTCGGCTGGTCGGTCATCGAGGGCCTCGGTGCGGCCCTGGTGCTGCCCGCGCTCGCGGCCCTGGTCGCCGGCGCCTACCAGGGCCGCGAGCGCGCGACCGCCTACGGGGTGATCGGCGGGCTGGCCGGTGCCGGGATCGCGGTGGGACCGCTGCTGGGCGGCTGGCTGACCACCTACCTGACCTGGCGGCTGGTCTTCGCCGGCGAGGTCGTGCTGGTGCTGGCCATCCTGGCGCTGATGGGCTGGATCCAGCGGGAACCGGCGCCGAAGCAGCACCCGCCGCTGGATGTGGTCGGCACCGTGCTGTCGGTCGTCGGGCTGGCGCTGATGGTGCTGTCGGTCCTGCAGAGCGGCACCTGGGGCT
Organism: Kitasatospora sp. NBC_01266; assembly: GCF_036242395.1. NCBI lineage: Bacteria > Bacillati > Actinomycetota > Actinomycetes > Kitasatosporales > Streptomycetaceae > Kitasatospora > Kitasatospora sp. NBC_01266. The sequence continues at coordinate 484,390 of NZ_CP108458.1, forward strand.
GGCTGCAGCCGCGCAACCCGCCGTTCACCGTGCTCGGCTACTCCCCCACGCTGTTCGTCCTCGCGCTGGGCGGCGTGATCCTGTGGGTCTTCTGCTGGTGGGAGCAGCGGCAGGAGCATCCGCTGATGCGGCTGGGCCTCTTCGGCATCCCGGAGCTGCGGTCCGGGCTGCTCATGCTGTTCAGCCAGAACCTGGTCCTGCTGGGCCTGTTCTTCGTCATCCCGCTCTATCTGCAGGTGGTGCAGGGCCTGGACGCCTTCCAGACCGGGCTGCGCCTGCTGCCGGTGTCGATCACCATGCTCGCCGCCTCGCTCGGCGGGTCGCGGCTGGGCAGGTTCGCCTCGCCGCGCACCGTCGTGCGGGTCGGGCTGCTGGTCCTGCTGGTCGCCACCGTCTGGCTGATCGGCACGATCAAGCCGTCGCTGGACGACGTGTCGTTCGCGCTGGCCATGGCGCTGCTCGGGCTCGGCACGGGGCTGCTCGCCTCGCAGCTGGGCAACGTGGTGCAGTCCAGCGTCGGCACGGCGGATCGCAGCGAGGTCGGCGGGCTGCAGTACACCGCGCAGAACCTGGGCTCCTCGGTGGGCACGGCGCTGATCGGGGCGCTGCTGATCGGCGCCCTGGCGACCGCGTTCACCAACGCGATCACCGACCATCCGGCGATCTCGGACCAGGTGCGCCAGCAGGCCGGGATCAAGATGGAGGCGGGGATCCAGTTCGTCCCGGCGGACCAGGTCGCCACCGCGCTGGCCGGCAGCGGGGTGCCGCCCGAGGAGGCGGCGGCGCTGGTCGACTCCTACCGCGACGCCCAGCTCGCCGGGCTGAAGGCGGCGCTGCTGGCGGTCGCCGTGATCACGCTGGCGTCCTTCAGCTGGACCGGCCGGCTTCCTGCGAAGCGGGCGGCGGGGGAAACGGCGGAGGAAACGGCGGAGGGAACGGCGGAGCCGGGCTAAGGGGCGCGCCTTCCTGGTGGCGCGCGCCCGAACCCGAGGGGAGTCGGATTTCCGCGTCCGGGCGGGCCAAGCAGCGCCGCCGTTCCAGCAGCCCCCGCCAGCACCCCGCCGCCGGGCGGGCGGATCGGCCGCTGAACCGCATCGGTTCGGGATTCACTCGCCGGAGTGAAGCGGGGGTCGGTTTCACCGGGGCAGCCGGCGGCCTGGTCGGCCCGATGTCAGGCCCCGGCCGGACCCGCGGGTCTACAGTGGGCAGAAGATCACGCGGCCGGGCGGGGGTGACGGATGACCTCGGCACTCAACCTCACCAGCGGCTCCTCGCTGCTCGCCGCCTACGGCGCGCTGGCGGTGCTGCTGGTGACGTTCGTCGAGGCCGGTCTGCTGGTGGTGGGGTTCTTCGTCCCCGGCGACACCCTGCTCTTCCCCGCCGGGGTGCTCTGCGCCTCCGCCCCGACCGCCGCCGAGCACCACGGCCCCTACCTCACGCTCTGGCAGGTGCTGCTCTGCGCGGCGGTCGGGTCGATCGCCGGCGCCCAGTTGGGGTTCCTGATCGGGCGGCACGGCGGACAGGCGCTGCTCTCGCGCAGCCGCAGCGCCCGGTTGAAGAGCGCCGCCGCCCGCTCCGAGGAGCTCCTGGAGCGCTACGGCCGGCGCAAGGCCATCGTGCTCGGCCGGTTCATCCCGATGGTGCGCTCGGTGCTCGCGCCGCTGGCCGGGGCACTTCGGGTGCCGGTGCGGACCTTCACCGTCTGGCAGGTGGTCGGCGGGCTGCTCTGGACGCAGACCACGATCCTGGCGGGCTACGCCCTGGGCAAGTCGGTGCCGGGGATCGACAACTACCTGCTGCCGGTGGTGCTGGCGCTGGTGGTGCTGTCGGCGCTGCCGCTGCTCTTCGCCAAGCGCAGGAACGGCACGAGCACGCGGCCCGACCGGTGAGGGTCGGGCCGCGTGCTCGGTTGGCTACTGCTGGTCAGTCTGCGGCGACTGCCCGATATCAGTAGTTGTGGTGGACCTGCCAGTAGGCCCAGGCCTGGTTCGGGCTGCCGTAGCGGGAGTTCATGTAGTCGTAGGCCCACTTGATCTGGGTGGTGGGGTTGGTCTGCCAGTCGGCGCCGACCGAGGCCATCTTGCTGCCCGGCAGGGCCTGGGCCAGCCCGTAGGCGCCCGAGGACGGGTTGGTGGCGGTCACGTTCCAACCGCTCTCGTGGGAGATGATCTGGTCGAACGAGGCCAGCTGGTCGCCGGGCACGATGCTCGCGGCGATCGACTGCGGGGTGTCGGCGAACGCGGCGCTGGGGGCCACGGCCATACCCAGGCCGGCGAGACCGGCGGCGGAGGCGAGAAGAGCGGCGGACTTGCGCATGCGGGTGGAGAACACGGGCATGGGGAGTTCGACCTCAATCAGGTGGGGGGCGCCACCATCCCCCGTCACGACCACGGGCACGCCACGGCGTGGCCTCACGGTCAGGGGATGCGGCACCAGGCGACCCCGCGCAGTGCGGGGGCCGGACGGAATCCGCAGCACCCGGAGGACCCGGGGACCGCGGCTGGCGACTTAGCCATTGTTAGCGGGGCCCAAGTGCCCCGCCAAGACCCCCTATTACGACGCCGCGTCGTAGCGAAGCCGCCTCGCTCGACCGTCCGAGAAGCGCCGCTACCCCCCGCAAATCACCCCAAACCATCCCTTTCCGGACACCCGGTCGGTGGCCTGACCTGCGCAGACACCGACACCGGCGGCAACCACCCCACCCGCACCGCCGACGGCCCCGCCAAACCCCCGATTCGGGCAACGACCCCGCGTAGTAGACGCCGGAGCCGCGTGAGCACCGTCACCAGCCGACCCTGCCGACTGTCCGTTTTGAGGTGATCTGGGGCACTCGAAAATACCCGGTGGGGTATGCTGCGAGGAGCCGAGAGAGGAGCACACCGTGTGCCGACGCGTTACCTGCCGCAACTGCGGCAAGCTCACCTATGCCGGATGCGGCATGCACGTCGAGCAGGTGCTGGCCGGAGTCCCCGCCACCGACCGCTGCGGCTGCGATCGCGGCAGCCAGAAGTCCGGGTTCAGCCTGCGCCGGCTGTTCGGCCGCGGCTGACCGCGGCACGGACACCGAGAGAGCGGTGCGGACACAGAGAGAGGTGACGCGACCCGTTCCGACGGGTCACGTCACCTCTCTCCAGCGTTTCTCACTACCCCTCCAGGGCCGGCCCGCGCCCGGGTCAGGCCCGCAGGGCGTCCAGCGCCGCGCGCAGCCGGGTGGCGGCGTCGTCGGCGACCGGCGCGAGCTCCGGCCGTCCGGTCAGCTCGACCATGACCTGCGGGTCCATCGCCTCCACCACCGTGCGGCCGTCGGCGGTGCGCACCACCACGTTGCACGGCAGCAGCAGCCCGATCCGGCGGTCGACGCCGAGTGCGCGGTGCGCGAGCGGCGGGTTGCAGGCGCCGAGGATCAGGTAGTCCTCCAGCTCCTCGCCGAGCTTGGCCCGCAGCGTGGCCTGCACGTCGATCTCGGTCAGGATGCCGAAGCCCTGCCCCGCGAGGGCCGCGCGGACCCGCTCGACGGTGTCGGCGAACGGCAGGTCGAGGGTGACGGTGATGCCGTAGTCCATGAATTCCTCCAGTCGACGGGTGGCCTCACGCCAGCGTCAGGAACAGCTTCTCCAGCTCGGCCTCGCTCATCGGCGGCGCCTCGCCGTCCGCCGCGGCCATGCACTGCCGCATGCCGCTGGCGACGATCTTGAAGCCCGCCCGGTCCAGTGCCCGGGAGACCGCGGCGAGCTGGGTCACCACGTCCTTGCAGTCCCGCCCGGCCTCGATCATCGCGATGACACCCGCGAGCTGCCCCTGGGCCCGGCGAAGCCGGTTCAGCACTGCGCCAACCGCGTCGTCGTCGACCTGCACGAGCCACCTCCTGGGGAGAGAACAGTGCCTTCCACTGTACCCCCTGGGGTATCCGGCACCGGCGGTTCAGCGCTGCTCCGGTCCCTGGTCGGTCGGCCGGATCCGCAGTTCCACCCCGATGCCGACGTGGTCCGACAGGTACTCCATCCGCCCGTCCGCCAGCCGCACCCGCTCCCGCAGCACCAGCTCCGCCCGCGCCTCGACGGCGAGCGCGGGCGGCACGGAGAACAGGACCTGGTCGATGGCCGGCGGCTCGGGCCACCGCGGCGTCGGCCGGAAGGTCGGCTCCCGATCGCCGGCCAGGGCATCCCGCAGCCCGCTCGCGCGGACGAACTCGCCGTACGTCGAGGAGTCGCGCGGGACGTTGAAGTCCCCGGCGACCACCAGCGGGGTGCCGGGCCCGGCCGCCCGCACGACGCGACCGAGCTGCCGCAACTCGGCGGCCTCGACCCGGGTGTAGCGGTTCTGCGGGGACCAGTCGTCGTCGCGGTTGGCGCTCAGATGGGTGTTCACCACCGTCAGCCGCAGGTCGCCGACCTGATGGTGGGTCAGCAGCGCCCCCTTGAGTATGACCCACTCGCGGCGGACCGGCCGGGCGGGCCGGAAGAGGCTGAACTGCCGCCCGGTGAGCGGCAGTCGGGAGAGCGTCACCAGGCCGCCCCGGATCATCGGGAAGACCGGTGCGTATCCGACCTGGCGGTAGGAGGTGGCGACCTCGCGCAGCGCGCCGAGGTTGCGCGTCGACATCACCTCCTGCAGGCAGACGATGTCGTACTCCGAGCGCTCCAACACCGCGCCGAGCGCGCGGAGTCTGGCCCGGGCGCTGCCGCGGAAGAGCGTGTTGAACGTCAGTAGCCGCACGGTGGTGGGTGACATGGGCCGAGCGTAGGGCCGGCGACCGACAGGCCGCATGACAAATGTCATGGTGCGGTGATGGGCGATCTCACTGCCCTGGCCGGGGCCGTGCGAACCACCATGGTTGACATGAAGGTCGACAGCACCACCACCACGAACGGCGGCACGATCCGCCGCGAAGAGCTCCACCACCCGGACCGGCTGCGGGCGTTGCGCACGGTGGCGCTGCTGCTCGGCGCCTTCCTCGCGACCAGCGCCTGCACCCTGGTCACCATCGTCCTGCTCCGCCACCACACCACGCTGGTGACCGCCGCCGTCTGGATCCGGGGCGGCTTCGCCCTCGGCAGCGCCGTGGTCTCCTACGCCCTCGCCGTGCGCGCCACCGCCGGCTCACGCGCGGCCTACCGCCGGCTGCGGATCGTCTCGGCCGTGATGCTGATGGCCATCGTCACCATCGTCTCGCTCCCCGGCACCTTCCCGCTCTGGCTGAAGATCGAGCAGGGGTTCTGCGGCCTGCTGCTGCTCGGCGTTGTCGTGATCGTCAACGGCAGGCAGCTGCGCACCCTGTTCGCCGCCCGATGAACACCACCCGCAGCCGCGACCGGGCCGCCCCGCAGGCGGACCCGGGCGCGGCTGCCCGCTCGGCCGGAACCTGCGGTGCTACCTTGATCCTCATGGAGGACACCGGGACGGAGCCGGTGAGCGGGGGGCCGCAGGGTGACCCGGCGCGTTGGGCTCGGGGTTGGCGACGGATGCTGCTGTCGGGCGGCATGCTCGCCTATCCGGCACTCTCGCTGGTCGGGGTGGCCCAGTACTCGACCGGCGCCGGCGCGATCGCCGGGTACGCGATCGCGGCCGTCTTCGCCTGCTGCTACGTGCTCGCGGTCCTGTACGCCGACCGCAGCACCCCGTCCCGACGGTGGTTGCTGCTCACTGTGATGACCGCGCTGTTCATCGCCCAACTGCCGTTCGCCAGGGAGTTCGCGTTCTTCCTCGCCACCGTCGTCGTCTGCTACGCCGCCCTCTTCCACCGGCGGCACGCGGTGGCGATCGTCGCGGCCGGTGCGCTCAGCGCGATTCTGCTGCCCCTGGCGGTCCGTCCGTGGCACAGCGGGCCCGCGTGGTTCCAGGCGGTCGCGCTGGTCTTCACGGCCATGGCCGTGAGCGCGTTCGCCGAGATCGCCGCCGCCAACTTCGCGCTGCTGGAAGCCCGCGCCGAGGTCGCCCGGCTCGCCTCGGAGGCCGAACGGACCCGGATCGCCCGCGACCTGCACGACCTGCTGGGCCACTCGCTCACGGTGATCACGGTCAAGAGCGGCCTGGCCCGCCGGCTCGCCGCGACCGACCCCGCGCGCTCGCTCCAGGAGATCACCGAGGTCGAGGGCCTCTCCCGGCAGGCGCTCACCGAGGTGCGGGCCGCCGTCTCGGGCTACCGGGAGGTGACCCTGGGCAGCGAACTCGCCCGTGGCCGGGAGCTGCTGCGCGCCTCCGGCATCGTCGCGGACCTGCCCAAGGCCACCGACCAGGTCCCCGCCGCCCACCAGGAGCTGTTCGGCTGGGTGGTGCGCGAGGGCCTGACCAACGTGGTGCGCCACGCGCGGGCCGACCACTGCACGGTCACCCTGTCGGCGCTGGAGGTGGAGATCCGCGACAACGGCGTGGGCGGTACGGCCGGTGCCGGCAACGGCCTCACCGGGCTGCGCGAACGGGTCGCGGCGGCCGGCGGCACGGTGGCGGCCGGACCGCTGAGCCCGCACGGCTGGCGCCTGCTCGTCTCGCTCAAGCCGCCGACGGGGAAGGCGACATGACGATCCGTCTGCTCCTCGCCGACGACCAGGCGCTGATCCGCACCGCACTCTGCGCGCTGCTCGACCTGGAGGAGGACTTCGAGGTCGTGGCCGCCGTCGGCCGCGGCGACGAGATCGTCGACGCGGCGCGCGAACACCGGCCCGACGTGGCGCTGCTCGACATCGAGATGCCGGGCCTGGACGGCCTGACCGCCGCCGCCGTGCTCGCCGCCCAACTCCCCCACTGCCGGGTGGTGATCCTGACCACCTTCGGGCGCGCGGGCTACCTGCGCCGCGCGATGGAGGCGGGCGCCGTCGGCTTCGTCGTCAAGGACGCGCCCGCCGAGGCGCTCGCGGACGCCATCCGCCGCGTGATGAACGGCGAGCGCGTGGTCGACCCCGCGCTGGCCGCCGCGACCCTGGCCGCCGGCGACTCCCCGCTCACCGCCCGCGAGCGTGACGTCCTCAACGTGACCCGCTCGGGCGCGAGCGTGGCCGAGATCGCCGCCAGGCTGTACCTGTCGGAGGGCACCGTGCGCAACTACCTGTCGGCGGCGATCGCCAAGACCGGGACGGGCAACCGGATGGCGGCCCTGCGGGTGGCGGACGAGCGCGGCTGGCTATAGGGACCCGAGCGCGGGCAGGGTGCGCATCCACGCGTCGAACAGGCCCAGGTCGTACCGCTCCCGCACGGCCGGGCCTGGGGCCTCGGCGGGCCACTGCCACGCCACCCGGCCGGGGTCGACCGCGTCGAGCGCTTCGTACCACTCGCGCAGCGGCTCGGCCAGCCGGGCGTTGGTCTCGAAGTTGCGGCGGCTGCGGGTCGGGTCGCCGGCTCGGCGGCGGCGCAGCTCCGCGAGCGGCGAGAGCTGACAGACGATCAGATCGGCCATGCCAAGCCGGTGTTCGGCCATCACCTCGCGCGCGCAGCCGAGTTGTGCCAGGAAGGCCGCCGGGGACGCCAGGCCGGCCCGGGCCAGGCACCAGGCGAAGTGCAGTTTGAGCGGATCCGTGTCGCAGACGGCCAGGCCGGTGGCCGCCTCCGCCCGGCAGGCCTGCGACCAGCGGTCGGCATTGCGCTCCGTCCAGAACCGGCCGGCCGCACTCGGCGAGGCACCGACCGGGGGAACCGTGCCGCCCGGGGTCTCGGGCACCACCGCCGGTTCCTCGAACGTCCGGCAGTAGCTGGTCTTCCCCGCCGCGCTGGGGCCCTCGACAACCAGGATCATGGTCGACCAGTATGCCGCTCCCCGCACGCCTCCGGTTCCCCGGCCGCCACTGCGCTCCCGGCACCGAAGCGAAGTTCACCCAGTGGCCGTTCAGCGCTCACCCGAGTCGGTAGGAGGCCACGGTCACGGCCTCCTACCGTACGGGCTGAAGGCGCGAGCGGTCAGCCGGGATCGGTGCCGCTCGACGCCTCGCTCGGTCGTGCCCCCAGGCCGAGCGCCCCTCGTCGAGCGGAAGATCGATCAATGCGGGTTCTTGAGCACTCCTCCTCGCAGGGCAGCACTCCGGCCGTCCCGACGCCCGGTGCCCGGACCGGTCCGCTGCGCGCGCTGGTGATCACCGGCAGCGTCGGCGCCGGGCACAACGGCGCGGCGTTCGAGCTGGTCCGACGGCTGGCGGCGCGCGGGGTCGAGGCCGACTGCCGCGACTACCTGGACGCCCTGCCCCGGCGCTACCGGCTACTGCTGCGCGACGGCTACGAGTTCACCGCCGGCCGCACGCCGTGGGCGTTCGAGTGGCTGTTCCGCAGCGAGGAGCGCGAGTCGCTGGTGCGCTCCCTCACCCTGCACCTCTGCCGTTCGGCCGCCGGTGAGTTGGCGCGCTGGGTCGGCGGCGACCACGACGTGGTGGTGACCACCTTCCCGTTCGCCGCCCAGACGCTGGGCATGCTGAAGGAGGACGGCACGCTGACCGCGCCCGCGGTCTGCTACCTCACCGACCCGGCGCCGCACCGGCTCTGGGTGCACCCGCGGCTGGACGCGCACCTGACGGTCACCGGGGCCACCGCCGCCGAGGGCAGCGCGCGCTACGGGGTGCCGATGGCGGCGGCCGGCCCGCTGGCGCCCGCGGCGTTCGGCGAGCGCCCCGACCCGGCGGTCCGGGCGGCGCTGCGGGCCGAGTTCGGCGTGCCGCCCGAGCGGCGGATGGCGCTGCTGGTGACGGGCTCGCTGGGGCTCGGTGACGTGATGTCCGCCGTCCGGGCGCTGCGGGCCGCCGAGGACACCGTGCCCGTGGTGCTCTGCGGCCGCAACGAGCGGCTGCGGCAGCGGATCGCGGCGCTGCCGGGCGTGGTGGCGCTGGGCTGGCGCACCGACGTACCCGCGCTGATGGCGGCCGCCGATGTGCTGGTGCACAACGCGGGCGGCCTCTCGCTGACCGAGGCCATGGTCGCGGGCCTGCCCGCCGTCAGCTACGAGGTGCTCTCCGGTCACGGCCGGGCGAACGCGGCCACCTTGGCCAAGGCCGGGCTGGCGCCCTGGCCGCGCGACCCCGAGCAGCTCTCCCTGGCGCTGGCCCGGCAGGCGGCGCGTGGCCGGGTCCACCTGGCACCGCTGCCGGAGCACCGGCAGGCCGCCGCCGTGGTGGCCGAGTTGGCCCGACGCCGGCGCGAGCAGGGCCCGCACGAGCAGGGCCCGCACGAGCCCGCACCGACCCGCGAGGGGGCCCGGCTGCCGGGGCTGCGGCAGGCGGGTCGGCTCCGGCTGCCGCGCAGGCGGCCGGCCGCGGGCACCGAGGCGCTCACCGAGCCGGCCGCGAGTGCCGGTCGGATCTCCTGACCCGCCGCCGGCCGACCGCGCGGGGCCGGGGCAGCTCCGCAGAAGTTCGCGAAAGGGGGTGAGCAGAGCCGTGGGCGCGTGGCAGGCTGCTCCGCATGGTGATCACTGGTGGTGCGCCGCAGGTCGGCGATGAGGGTCTGCTGGTGTGTCCCGAACTGGCGGACGCCGAGCTCAACGCGTTGTTCGACGCGTCCTGGCCGGCCCACCGGCCGATCTCGTTCGCGCCGATGTTCGCCCGGAGTCTGCTCTGGATCGCGGCTCGTCGCGGGAGCCGGCTGGCCGGGTTCGTCAACGTGGTCGGAGACGGGGGTGCGCACGCCTTCATCCTGGACACCACCGTGCACCCGGACGAGCGCCGCCAGGGGCTCGGGGTCCGGCTGGTGCGCGCAGCCGCCGAGGGGGCGCGGGCGCGCGGTGCCCAGTGGCTGCACGTGGACTACGAGCCGCACCTGGAGTCCTTCTACGGCCGGTGCGGGTTCCGGCCGACCGCCGCCGGCCTGCTGCGGCTCTGAGCCGGCCGGCACGTCAGGACCGGACGGCCGGCCCGCCGGGCTTGACGGCATACAGGAACAGGTGTTCCTCCGGCCCCATCCCGGGAAAGTCCGGCTGGAAGACGCTGAGTTGCTCGTGGACGACGTCCAGGCCCACCTTGTGCAGCAGCTGCCCGAAGGCTTCGGCCGGGTAGCTGGTGCAGCGCACCCGCCGGCCCATCCACTGGACCTGCGCGTCCTCGGCGTCGAAGGGCACCGTGGCGAAGACGAACAGCCCGCCCGGCGCCAGCCAGTCGGCGATCCGCTCCAGGGTGGCATCCAGGTCGGCGCGCGGCATCTGGAGCAGCGGGAAGAACGCCGTGACGGCATCCCAACGGCCGGGCTCCCCACTCACGCAGCGCACGTCGACCCGCTCGAAGCGCGCACCGGGCACCTGGGCGCGGGCGAGGTCGACCATGATGGCGGACACGTCGTAGCCGGTCACGTCGTGTCCGGCCGCGGCGAGCCGCTCGGCGGTGGGCCGGCCGGTGCCGGATCCGATGTCGAGCACCTTCGCCGGTTCGGGCAGGCCGGCCAGCAGCCAGTCGATCGCGGCCAGTTGCTCGGGCAGCTGGGCGTAGGCGTCCTCGTACAGCTTGCCGAGCGAGTCGAACAGGCGGGCGGTCGCCTCGGCCGAGCCGTGCGGCCGGGCGGGAAAGACGGCGGGTTCCACGGGCATGGTTGGCGGGTGCTCCTGTTCCGGGCTTGATCATCAAGTCCAGCCGGACACTACACTGCGGAGCCGACTTCTCACTCCGCGTCGTCGATGAGTGGCACCCGGGGCCGCGCACCCGGTAGGATCCCGAAGAGCGGGCCTATCCGCGCTGTGTGAGCAACTCCGCCAGCTGGTCGACGAATTCGGTGAGCCAGGCAAGCCGCGCCCCGCCGCGCGCGACCCGGAAGCCGTGGCGGCGCCCCCAGAACGCGGCCCGGACGGCGTGGAACTGGGCCCAGCGCCGCGCGCGTTCGCGATCGAGTTCGGCGGCCTCGGTGAAGACGTCCAGCGTCCGCAGCACGGCCCGGCGCCGGTCGGGCGCCTCGATGAACGCCAGCGCGCGGGCCTTGAGCAGCGTGCCGCCGTCGTAAGCGGGGTCGCCCGCATATCCCTTGGGGTCGACGACCAGCCACGGTTCACGCTCGGCGCGCAGGATGTTCCTGGCGTGCAGGTCGCCGTGAACGATCAGGTCCGGCTGGGCCCGGCCCAGCTCGCGCGCGGTCGCCACCGCGGCGTCCACCGCGTGGCGCGACATCGTGTGCGTCAGCTCCTCGGCATCCCGGCGCAGGCGCTCCGCCCACTCCTCGGCCTGCTCCCGCAGCCGGGGCAGGCCGGGCGGCGCGGGGACGGCCAGGCGGCGGTTGAGCCGGCCGGCGACCGAGGCGATCTCGTCGCCGTCCTCGACCTCCGCCAGGGTCGAGGTCCGCACCCGTTCGAGCAGCATCGCGAAGCGCTCGTCGTCCCGCTCGTGCAGCAGCACGGCGCCGCGCCCGCCCCAGGCCGCGAACGCGTCCGGCTCATGGACGTTGCCGGGGTGCGGGAACGACACCTTCAGCACGGCGGCGCCCTCGCCCCCGCCCCGGCGGCGCACCGGGACGACGACCCCGACGCCGCCGTGCACCACCGCACCGTCCGGCACGCAGCTCCAGCGTTCCATCAACTCGTCCACGATCACGGGCAGTTCGGCCAGCCAGGCGGCTCCGGGGGCTCCTTCGCGGTCAACGGTGCCGCGCGCGAACTGCTCTGGTACCTCGATCATGCGGGCACTCTAGCGGCGGCGAGACGCAGGTCACATTCGGCCATGTCACAGCGGGTCGGGCTGTCCCGTCTCAGGGGGTGCAAGCACAAACGACCACCGAGGAGCACGCGATGGACGCACGGCTGAACTACTTCACCGACCCGACCGCCGGCAAGACCATGAAGCACGTCATGGCGACGGGCAAGGCGATCAAGGACTCGCCGCTGCCGACCGCCACCCAGGAGCTGGTGGCGCTCCGGGTCAGCCAGATCAACGGCTGCGCCGTCTGCATCGACATGCACACCAAGGACGCCACCGCGGCCGGTGAGACCCCGGTGCGGCTGAACCTGGTCGTGGCCTGGCGGGAGGCCACGGTCTTCACCGAGGCCGAGCGCGCCGCGCTGGAGCTGGCGGAGGCGGGGACCCGGGTCGCGGACGCGGCCGGCGGGGTCAGCGACGAGGTGTGGGCGCACGCCGCCGAGCACTACGACACCGAGCAGCTCACCGCCCTGGTGATCCTGATCTCCTTCATGAACATGGTGAACCGGGCGAACATCATCACCCGGCAGCCGGCCGGCAGCTACGAGCCCGGGCAGTTCCACTGAGCGGCACCGGCGGGATCAGCGGGATCAGCGGGATCGTCTGAACGGCATCGGCAGCGGGGGAAGGGAGTCGGCGTGAGCAAGGTCGAGGAGTTCGAGGAGCTGCGACCGCTGCTCTTCTCGATCGCCTACCGGATTCTGGGCGGTGTGGGCGAGGCCGAGGACGCGGTGCAGGAGACCTGGCTGCGCTTCGCCGGCTCCGCGACCCGGCCCACGTCGACCAAGGCCTTCCTGTCGGCCACGGTGACGCGGATCTCGATCGATGTGCTCCGCTCGGCGCGGGTGCGGCGGGAGGCGTACGTGGGCCCGTGGTTTCCCGAGCCGCTGCTGAGCGACCCGTACCAGGATCCGGCGCGCTCGGTGGAGCTGGCCGACTCGGTGTCGATGGCGGCACTGCTGCTGCTGGAGCGGCTCAGCCCGCTGGAGCGCGCGGTCTTCGTGCTGCGCGAGGTGTTCGACTTCGGCTTCCCGGAGATCGCGGCGACGGTGGGGCGCAAGGAAGCGGCCTGCCGCCAGCTCGCGGCCCGGGCGCGCCGTCACATGGACGCGGGCCGACCCCGGTTCGAGGCCGACCGGGCCGAGCGCGAGGAGCTCGCCGGGCGGTTCTTCGAGGCCTTCAGGAAAGGCGACGTCGACGGCCTGCGGGAGCTGCTGGCCGCCGACGTCGAACTCGTCGGGGACGGCGGCGGCAAGGCCCCGCTCTTCGCCCGGCTCGTCGCCGGCCCCGAGCACGTGGCCCGGCTGCTCGGCGCGCTCGCCCCGCAGTACGTCCGGGTCGGCGTGGCGGTGGAGCCGCGGCAGATCAACGGCCAACCCGGGGCGGTCTTCCGCGACCGGGACGGCAAGGTCCTCAGCATCCTGGTGCTCGATGTCCTGGACGGGCAGGTCCAGATGATCCGCTCGGTGATGAACCCCGACAAGCTCGGGCACCTCGGTCCGGTGGCGGACGCCTGGGCACTCAAGCACGAGGTGAACCAGGCTCGCCGGACCAGGGGTTGACCGATCATTATGATCATCAGATGTCCAATGACTACCTGGCCCAGGGCGACCGCGTCGCCATCCGAGAGCTGCGGCGCGACGATCGCGCCGCCTTCACCCGGCTCGCGCGCGAGAACGCGCAGCTGCACCGTCCCTGGCTCGCCCCGCCCAGCACCGACGCCGAGTTCGACGCCTACGCCGCACGGCTCGAGGAGCCGGCCCGCGAGGGCTTCGCCATCTGCCTGCTGGAGACCGGCGAGCTGGCCGGATACGTCAGCATCAACAACATCGTGCACGGTGCCTTCCGCTGCGGCGCGCTGGGCTACGGCGCCTTCGTGGCAGGGCGCGGGCTGGTCCGTGAAGGTGTCGGCCTGCTCCTGCGGCACGCGTTCGACACGCTCGGACTGCACCGCCTGGAGATCAACGTCCAGCCGGGCAACACCGGATCCATCGCACTGGCCAAGCGTCTCGGGTTCCGCCTCGAAGGCCTGTCGCCGGACTTCCTGTTCATCGACGGGGCCTGGCGCGACCACGAGCGCTGGGCGATCACGGCAGACATGGTGGACCTGGTGGACTCGACGGGCTGACCCACGCCGCGCGAGCGGTAACCGGGCGGACCCGCGCCGCTGGCAGTCCGTCAGCTGCCCGTCTCCCCATTGAATGTCGCAGCATGATCAGCGATCATGCTGCGCAGTGGACGATCGGCGGCGCACCTCCCCGCCGCGGTAGCCGCGATCTGGGAGAGTGCCGTGAGTGCCGCGCCGGAGCAGGACCAGCAGACCAGAGCCGACTGGCAGCCCGCCTCGTTCGAGACTCCGGCGCCGAACATCGCGCGCGTCTACGACTACCTGCTGGGCGGCAAGGACAACTACGCCCCCGATCGTCAGCTCGCCCAGCGGATCGAACAGACGCTGCCCGAGGTGCACCTCGGGGTGAAGGCGCAGCGGGCGGTGTTGCGGCGGGTGGTGCGGTACCTGGTCGGCGAGGCGGGGCTGCGGCAACTGCTCGACATCGGCTCGGGGTTGCCGACCGCCGACAACGTGCACCAGATCGCGCGGGCCCTGGAGCCGGACACCAGGGTGGTGTACGTCGACAACGACCCGGTGGTGCTGGCGCACGCCCGCGCGCTGCTGGCCGACAACCGCGAGACGGTGGTGGTGGCCGGGGACCTGCGGCAGCCCGCCGCGCTGCTGGCCGATCAGCGGCTGCGTGCGCACCTGGACTTCGGGCAGCCGGTCGGACTGCTGCTCTGCGGGATCCTGCACTACGTGCTGGACGAGGAGGAGCCGGCCCGGATCGTGCGCGAGCTGGTCGACGCGCTGCCGTCCGGCAGTTACGTCTTCGTCCACCACCTGCTGTCCGCCGGCGACGACGCCGAGGCCGCCGCCACCGAGGCGGTGCTGCGCCAGGGCGTGGGCCGGGCGCAGTTCCGTACCGTGGCACAGGTCGGCGCGTTCTTCGACGGCCTGGAGCTGGTCGATCCCGGGGTGGTCACGGTCTCCGAGTGGCACCCCGAGGCCGACGCCCCGAAGCTCGGCGAGAACCCGGTGCTGCGGCTGGCGGCGGTCGGCGTGGCGCGCAAGCCCTGAGCTGTCCTGTGCGGCGGGGGGCTGGGGGCTGGGGCGTCACAGGGTGGCCGTGTCGATCACGAAGCGGTAGCGGACGTCGCTCGCCAGGACCCGCTCGTACGCGTCGTTGATCTGGTCCGCGCCGATCAGCTCGATCTCGGCCGCCACCCCGTGCCCGGCGCAGAAGTCCAGCATCTCCTGGGTCTCGGCGATACCGCCGATGCCCGAGCTGCTCATGCTGCGCCGGTTGCCGAACAGCGACTGGAGCACCAGGTGCACCGGCTCCTCCGGCAGCCCGAGGTTCACCATGGTCCCGTCGGTGCGCAGCAGCGACCCGTAGGCGGCGAAGTCGAGCGGGGCGGAGACGGTGTTGAGGATGAGGTCGAAGCTGCCCGCCAGCTCCTCGAAGGTCCTCGGGTCGCTGGTGGCGTGGTAGTGGTCGGCACCCAGCCGCAGGCCGTCGTCCTTCTTGCGCAACGACTGGGACAGCACGGTGACCTCGGCACCGAGCGCGTGCGCGATCCGCACCCCCACGTGGCCGAGGCCGCCGAGCCCGACCACCGCGACCCGCCTGCCGGGGCCGGCCCGCCAGTGCCGCAGCGGTGAGTAGGTGGTGATGCCGGCGCACAGCAGCGGGGCGGCCACGTCCAGCGGGAGGCCGTCCGGGATGCGCACCACGTAGTTCTCGTCGACGACGATCTGCTGCGAGTAGCCGCCGTAGGTGGGCCGCCCGTCCGTGCCGACCGCGTTGTAGGTCCAGACCGGGCCGTCGGCGCAGTACTGCTCCAGCCCCGCCCGGCAGTTGTCGCACACCCGGCAGGAGTCGACCATGCAGCCGACGCCGACCCGGTCGCCGACCCCGAACTTCGTCACACCGGGCCCGACGGCGGAGACGACGCCCGCGATCTCGTGGCCCGGCACCATCGGGAAGATCGCCTCGCCCCAGCCCTCGCGGACCTGGTGGATGTCGGAGTGGCAGATGCCCACGAAGGTGATGTCGATCCGCAGATCGTGCTCGCCGACCGCGCGGCGCTCGATGGTCCTCCGCTCCAGCGGGGCCTTGGCGGCGGGTGCGGCGTAGGCGGCAACAGTGGTCATGACGAGGTTCTCCCGGGGGTGCTCCTGGTCGTGGGGGGTGCTCCTGGTCGTGCCGACGGCTACCTCCATTGTCGACGCCTCGGAACACCCCTGCGACTCGGCGAGCGACTCGGCGGGCCAGGGGGCGCGACGCCGGGCTGCCGGCCGGCCTCGGCCACCGCGAGTGCCGATCCGGCGGACCTGGTCGAGCATCTGACGCTACGTCATGACGTCGGGCCACCCTGATGGACAAGTGCGGCCAGGCAGCCGGGCACAGGCGAAACCGCCGCCATGGCTACCGAGGATGAGAGCATGCTCACCGAACGCGACACCCTCCACGGGCTTCCCGGCCCGGTCGTCCGCCCGGCCGGAATCGCGGAAGCGATGCACCCGATCACGCTCCCGAAGTTCCGGCTGCCGCTCCCCTCCATGGGCTGCAATCCGCTGCGGGAGGCGGCGGGTTCGGCGATGTGGGCCTGGGCCGAACAGTTCGGCCTGTGCGCCTCGATGACGGTGCGCCGGCGCATGGAGCGCACCCAGGCCGAGCTCTGGTGCGCGCTGACCGACCCCGGCGCCGGGCTCGAGGAACTCACGCTGCGGTGCCAGTGGACGTTCTGGGCGTTCGTCGTCGACGACGAGTTCGACGACGACGGCGCGGGCCAGGTCCCGGCCCAGACCCGCGAGGCGATCGGCGACCTGCTGGGAACCCTGCACGGCACCCGGCCGCCGACCGGCCCCGCGACGCTCGCCCTGGCGGACCTGTGGGAGCGCACCCGGGCCGGCCGCTCGCCGGGCTGGCAGCGGGTCTTCCGCGCCGACACCACCGCGTGGCTGTGGACCTACTACCGGGAGGCCGTCGAACGCGCCGCCGGTCAGGTGCCGGCCGTCGAGGACTACCTGCTGCACCGCCGGGACTCGATCGGCATGGGGATGTTCCTGGACCTCTTCGAGGCGCCGCCGCGCATCGACCTTCCCGGCCACGCACGTCAGTTGCCCGGGCTCCGGGCGCTGCGACACGCGGTGATGGATCACGTCGCCCTGTACAACGACATCTGCTCGGCCCAGAAGGAGGGCGCGGTCGGCTACTACCACAACGCGGTCTTCGTCCTGCGGCACCACCGGGGCGGCTCCGTGCAGGACGCCGTCGAAAAGGTGGAGAGCATGCGGGTCGCGTGCGCCGAGCGGGCCATCCGGGCCGAGCGGCAACTGGCCGCACAGCTGGCGGCCGTCGCGGTCAGTGATCCGGTCCGCGCCGCCCTGCGGCGCTACACCGAACACCACCGCACGCTCCTGCGCGGTGACTTCGAGTACCACGCGCGCGCCCAGCGGTACCAGCCCGAGCCGCAGCCGGCGGCGTAGCCGGAGCCGGCGGCCACCGCCGACCAGTCGGCGACGGGCGTCTGGCCGGCGCGGGGAGCGACTGGTTACGGGAGCGCTGCGACTGGGCGCTGCGACTGGCCGGGGCCGGTCGGCCGACCGACGATGGCAGCAGCGGCCGGCCGGTCGCCCGCCCAGCCACCAGGGGGTCTGCGCCATGAACCATCGCTTGCTGCGGGCCACCGGTGCCGCAACCGCCCTCTACGGCCTCGCGGTGACCCGGCGGCCAGCCCTGCTGGCCCGGCCCTCGGGACTGGCCGACGCGGACGGCGGGGTGTCCACCGAACTGGCCACCTGTCTGCGCCCGCTCGCCTTCCGGGACGCCGCCAGCGGGCTGGCGATGCTACTGGCCCCCGACGAGCGCAGCCTGCGGGTGGCGACGCTGGTGCGGATCGCGGCCGACTTCGGTGACGCGGCGCTACTGGCCCGCGCGCTGCCGCAGCGGCGGCACCGGGCGATGGCGCTGGCGGTGTCGGTCGGCTGGGGCGGGCTGTCGGTGGCCGGGCTGCTGGCGCGGGGCGGTGGAGGGCGAGGGGTGACGGGCGGGGGCTGACGGCTGACGGCTGACGGCTGACGGATAATGTCAGCGCGACGAGCGAGCCTGTTCGGTGATGTTGCGGACCATGCCACCGAAGACCACGCTGTGGAACGGCGCCACGGACCACCAGTAGGCGTGCCCGGCGAGCCCGTGCGGATGGAACAGCGCCCGCTGCCGGTACACCGCGCCGGCCGTACCGTCCTGGTGGGACGCCGGGCCGACCGACAGCTCCAGCCAGGCCAGCCCGGGCAGCCGCATCTCGGCCCGCAGCCGCAGCAGGCGTCCGGGCTCGATCTCCTCCACCCGCCAGAAGTCCAGCGAGTCGCCGACCCGCAGGTGCGCCGGATCGCGCCGGCCCCGGCGCAGGCCGACCCCGCCGACCAGGCGGTCCAGCCAGCCGCGCAGGGCCCAGGCGAGCGGGAAGGAGTACCAGCCGTTCTCGCCGCCGATGCCCTCCACCACCCGCCACAGCGCCTGCGGGGTCGCGGCCACCGAGCGTTCGCGCAGGTCCTGGTAGAGGCTGCCGCCGGCCCAGGAGGGATCAGTGGGCAGCGGGTCGCTGGGCGCACCGGGCAGCGAGGCGGACGACCAGCGGGTGCTGACCTGCGCGTCCCGGATCCGCTGGAGGGCGAGCCGGACCGCCTCGTCGAAGCCGATCAGGCCGTGCGGCGGGTCGGGCAGGTAGCGGGCGATGTCGTGCTCGGCGCAGACCACCTCGTGGCGCAGCGAGGCGACCAGCGGCTTGGCGATGGAGTTCGGTACCGGTGTCACCAGGCCCACCCAGTGGCTGGACAGCCGGGGCGTCAGCACCGGCACCGGGACGATGAGCCGGCGCCGCAGCCCGGCGGCCCGGGCGTACCGCACCATCATCTGGCGATAGGTCAGGACCTCGGGGCCGCCGAGGTCGAAGCTCCGGTTGACCTCGGCCGGCAGATCCGCCGCGCCGACCAGGTAGCGCAGCACGTCGCGCACCGCGATCGGCTGGATCCGGGTGTTCACCCAGCTCGGGGTGACCATCACCGGCAGCCGCTCGGTGAGGTAGCGCAGCATCTCGAAGGAGGCGGAGCCGGAGCCGAGGATCACGGCCGCGCGCAGTTCGGCCGTCGGCACGCCGCTGGCCCGCAGGATCCGGCCGACCTCCGCCCGGGAGCGCAGGTGCGGGGAGAGCTCGGCATCGGGCACCCCGGCCGGGAGCAGGCCGCCGAGGTAGACGATCCGGCGCACGCCCGCCGCCCGCGCCGCCGCCCCGAAGGCGCGGGCCGCGTCCCGGTCGCGGGCCTCGAAGTCCGGGCCGGTGCCGAGCGAGTGGACCAGGTAGTAGGCGGTGCGCACCCCGTCGAAGGCGCCGCGCAGGCTCTCGGGCCTGCTGACGTCGGCGGTGACCGTCTCGACCTCGGCCCGCCACGGGTGGTCGCGCAGCCGCCCCGGGTCGCGGACCAGGCAGCGCACGGTGTGCCCGGCGGCCAGCAGTTCGGGCACCAGTCGGCCGCCCAGGTAGCCGGTGGCACCGGTGACCAGGCTGCGCGGCGCGGCGGCTGCGGTGGGCGGTGGGGTGCTGGTCGGCTCGGGCATCGGATCGCCTTCCCGTGGTCCGGATCGGGTTGCCGGCCGGTCGGCGTGGCCGGGGGCCGGCGGACCTGGCCGGTCACCTTGATGATCGTCGATCCCGGGATTCGTCGGCGGTTCCCGCGCCGCCTTCGCGCAGCGGCCCGGTATCGCGCCCGCAGCGCCCTCGCACCACTCCCGCTCGGCGACCGTGACTATCGTGTCGCCATGCCCATGGTCCAGGTCGGCGATCTCGACCTCTACTACGAGGTCCACGGCGCCGGCCCGCCGCTGCTGCTGATCGGCGGCCTCGGAGCGGACCTGACGCTCCTCGCGCCGCTGACCGAGCGGCTCGCCCGCAGCCACCAGGTGATCGTCTTCGACAACCGGGGTGCCGGGCGGTCCGGCAAGCCCGACCTGCCGTACTCGATCCCGCTGCTGGCCGCCGACACCGTGGGGCTGCTGGACGCCCTGGGCATCGGGCGCGCCCACCTGCTGGGCATGTCGATGGGCGGCCGGATCGCCCTGGAGATCGCGCTCGACCACCCCGGGCGGGTCGACCGGCTGGTGCTGGTCGCCACCTCGGCGGCAGGGCGCGGCCGACTCACGCTGTCCTGGCCGATGCGGGTGATGCGGGCGGCCAGGCGGCTCGGGCTCGTCCGCCGCGCGCACCCGCAGCCGGACTTCGCCTTCCGGCGCCAACTCGCGGCGAGCGTGAGCTATTCGGCCGTCGACCGGCTCGGCGGTGTTCGAGCGCCGACCCTGATCCTGCACGGCCGCCAGGATCGCTCCATGCCGCCGAGCGCCGCCGAGGCGACGCGGGCGGGCATCCCCGGTGCGCGGCTGGAACTCTTCGACGGCGGGCACCTGTTCTTCCTGCTGGCGCAGCGCGAGGCGGTGCTGGCGCGGGTCGAGGAGTTCCTGGCGCAGCCGCGCCGGTAACGCCCCGGGCCGGGCGGCGCACCCGGGCGGACCACGCCGGTAGCGCCCGGGCGGACCGCGCCGCAGTCGTGGCTCGCGCCGTCAGGGATGCGCCAGTTCCAGCACCGCGATCCCCGCCAGCACGGTGGCGCTCGCGCCGATCCGCTGGTGGCCGAGCGGCTCGCGGAAGACCAGGGCCCCGATCGCGGCGGCGATGACGATGCTGGTCTCGCGCAGCGCCGCGATGGTGGCCAGGTCGCCCCGGGCCTGCGCCCAGACCACCAGGCCGTAGGCGACCAACGACAGCATCCCGCCGGTGAGTCCGCGCGCCAGGTACGGCTTGGCCTGGGCGACCAGGGCCCGGCCGCGCAGCACGCAGGCGGCCAGCGGCAGGATCGGGCCCTGGCAGAGGTAGAGCCAGGCGAGGTAGCCGGAGACCGTCCCGGAGTGCCGGACCCCGACGCCGTCGACGATGGTGTACGAGGCGATCATCACCCCGGTGCCCACGGCGGCTGCCAACGCTGGGAGTTGAGCCCGGCCCGGCAGGCCGTCGGCGAGCGCCAGCCCGGCCAGGCCCAGGCAGATCACCGCGACGCCGGCCGCTCCCTGGGCGGAGAGCGGCTGGCCCAGCGCGAGCGTGGCGATCACCGCCACCAGGAGCGGCGAGGTGCCGCGCGCGATCGGATAGAGCTGGCCGAAGTCACCGAGCCGGTAGGTCTGCAGCAGCAGTACCTGGTAGGCGGCCTGGAGTGCGGCGGAGGCGGCGATGAACGGCCAGGCCGAGGCGTCCGGCAGCGGGGTGAAGCAGACCGCGACAGCGGCGACGCCGGTGAATGCCAGGCCGATCAGCGCGAAGCCGACCAGCTTGTCCTTGATCGCATGGGCCAGCGCGTTCCAGGTCGCGTGCAGCACGGCGGCGGCCAGCACCACGTACGGGACGGCACCCGCCCCCGCCGGTGCCGGCAGAGCGGCCATGGACAGGTCGGCCATGGACAGAGCGGCCATGGACATGAGCACACCTTCCCGTCGCGGAGCTCGCGGAACTCGCGTCGCCGGTGGAACGCGCGGAGTTCACGGAGCTCACGGAACTTCTGGAACTGATTTCCGCGCTATCGTAGACCCATGGAATCCAGTTCCGTAAGCGGTGGTCAGCTCGCCGCCCATGTCCGCGCCCACCTGCCGGGCCTGCGCGACGCCGAGGCGCGCGTCGCCCAGGTCGTCCTCGACCAGGGCGCCGACCTGCCGAACCTGACCATCGGCGATGTCGCCGCGCTGGCCGGCACGGCGCCGTCCTCGGTGGTCCGCGCCTGCCAGCGGCTCGGCTTCCGCGGCTTCCAGCAGCTGAAGCTGGCGGCCGCCCGCCAGGCACCCCGCCCGGACCCGACCACCGAGCAGGACACCGCCGAACAGGACCCCGCCGTCCGGGCGTTGACCGACACCCTGCGTGCGGCCCGGGAGGCCCTCGACGGGCTGACCGCCACCCTGGACGCCGCCGAGCTGCGCGCCGCCGCCGAGTTGCTCGGCTCGGCGAGCCGGGTGCTGGTGGTCGGCGCCGGCCTCTCCGGCGCGGTGGCCCTGGACGCCGCCTACCGCCTGCGCGCACTGGGCTGCGCCGTCGACGCCCCCGCCGACCCCAGCACCGCCCAACTGGCCGCCGGGCTGCTGTCGCCCGGCGCCGTCTGCCTGGCCATCAGCCACACCGGCGCCAGCCGCACCACCGTCGACGCCGCCCGGCTAGCCCGTGGCACGGGCGCCGACGTGATCGCCCTGACCAGCACCACGCACTCCCCCCTGAGCGACCTGAGCAGCCGGACCCTGGTGGCCGGCGGCCAGGACCTCATCCTCGGCCTGGAGACCGTCGCCAGCCGCCTGGCCCACCTGGCGGTGATCGACGCCCTCGCCCTGACCCTGCTGACCTTGCGCGGCGCGAGCGCGGAGCAGGCGCTGTTCCTGTCCGCCGGGATCACGGCGGACCACCTCTACTGAGCAAACTGATCGTCAACGTACCACCGGCATGCGACCGTTGACAGCAGGCGAGAGTCTTGGTAAGTCCCGGCGTTCAACTGCGGAGCCGACGGCCGGCCGCCCGAACTCCCGGCCCACTGACCAGGAATGACCGCTGACGTTCCATCAGAATTTTCTGATGGTATGTCAGTAGGCCTCCTCCAGCTGACTGCGGAGTCACCACCGCTCGGACACCACTCGGACACCACTCGACCGGCGCTCCACGCGGAATCGAAAGCACCCGCACGTAATGTCATGGTTCCGTGGACATTGACATGGCCGCGCAACGTGGGCTTAACCTGTCGGGCACTACCCGTCGGTAGCGTCCATCGTGAACCGGACAGCGCCACCAGCAATGGCACCCTCGTGTCCCAGCGAGGGCGTCTGGTGATGCCCTGCGCCGGGAGTCGCACCTGCCCCGACTGCGCCGTGACTCTTACCCGGAGAGCCCATGCTGAGGCCCACCTTACCGCTGACCGATCTCGTCATCGGGATCACACCGTTCCAGGAACCGGACGCCGGGCTCGCCGAGGCAGTCTGCCGCGCCGGAGCCCTGGGGGTGCTGGATCTGGGGAGCGGTGACCGCCATGCGCGCGAGGAGTTCGCCAGACTCCGGGAGAGAGTCCCTGGCCGCTTCGGCGTCCGGATCGGGCCCGACTGCCGCCTCTCACCAGCGGATCTGCGCCCGGCGGGCGGATGCGGAAACACCCTGCTGCTGGCCGTGGACACTCCCGGCTGGGCACTCCCCGCGCTGGCCCGGGAGTACCGCCTGCTCGTCGAAGTGACCGACCTGACACAGGCGCTGGCCGCCGTTCGCGCCGGGGCCCACGGACTGATCGCGCGCGGCGCCGAGAGCGGCGGGCGGGTCGGCGAGTTGAGCACCTTCGTGCTGCTGCAGCAGCTGGTCGGTGCGCCCGAGATCGAGGTGCCCGTCTGGGCGGCCGGCGGGATCGGGCCGCACACCGCGGCCGGGGCGGTGGCCGGTGGCGCCGTGGGCGTGGTGCTGGACAGCCAACTCGCGCTGCTGGCCGAGTCCGCGGCCTCCCAGGAGGCCGCGGCGGCCGTGCGCGGCATGGACGGATCCGAGACCAGCGTGGTCGACGGCCGCCGGGTGCTGAGCAGGAGTACGGCCGATCGTGCGCTGACGGTCGGTCAGGACGGCTTTCTCGCGGCTCGGTTCGCCGAGCGGTGGGGCACGGTGGCCCGCACCGTGCACGGTCTGCGGACAGCCGTGCTGGACGGGCTGCGGGCGGTCACCGCGCCGGGCGCGGCCGCCGAGCTGCTCGGCCCCCGGGCACCGCTCAGCCTGGCGCTCGGCACCGCACTGCCGGTGGCGCAGGGGCCGATGACCAGGGTCAGCGACCAGCCGGGGTTCGCGGCCGCGGTGGCCGAGGCCGGCGCGCTGCCGTTCGTGGCGCTGGCGCTGGCCGGCCCGGAGCAGACCCGGGAGCTGCTCGCGCGGACCACCGAGGCCGTCGGTGGACTCCCCTGGGGAGTCGGCGTGTTGGGCTTCGCACCGGAAGAGGTCCGCAGCGCCCAGCTGGCGCAGGTGCTGGCCGCCCGACCCAGCCACGCGGTGATCGCGGGCGGACGCCCCTCGCAGGCCCGGGTGCTGGAGGAGGCGGGCATCCGCACCTTCCTGCACGTGCCCTCGCCCGGTCTGCTGGGCCAGTTCCTGGCGGACGGGGCGCGCCGGTTCGTCTTCGAGGGCGCGGAGTGCGGCGGACACGTCGGCCCCCGGCACAGCTTCCCGCTCTGGGAGGCGCAGTTGGCGGTGCTGGCGGACTTCCTCGACGCCGCGCCGCAGGCCGACCGGCAGGCCGCGCGGGTGGAGCTGCTCTTCGCGGGCGGCGTGCACGACGAGCGCTCGGCGGCGATGGTGGCGGCGATGACCGCGCCGCTGGCCGCCCGGGGGGTGGCCGCCGGGGTGCTGATGGGCACGGCGTACCTGTTCACCGAGGAGGCGGTGGCCCACGGCGCGGTGCGGCCGCAGTTCCAGCGCCAGGTCCTGGCGGCGCGGCACACCGAGCTGCTGCAGACCGCGCCCGGCCACGCCACCCGGTGCGTCCCGAGCCCCTTCACCGCGGAGTTCGAGCTGACCAGGCAGCGGCTGCGGGCGGACGGCGTGCCGGACCGGCAGATCTGGGAGCAGCTGGAGCAGCTGAACGTCGGGCGGTTGCGGATCGCCAGCAAGGGCGTCGACCGGGTGGCGGGGACGCTCGCCCCGGTGGACGAGCAGGGGCAGCTGGAGCGGGGCATGTTCATGGCCGGGCAGGTCGCCGTGCTGCGCTCGGACACCACCACGCTGGCCGAGCTGCACGCGGCCGTCAGCACCGGCGCGGCCGGCTACCTGGCCGCCCGGGGAGCGGAGTTGGCGGAGCGGCTGGGACTGGCGATCCCCGCCGAGGCGGAGCCGGCGCCGGAACCGCTGGAGATCGCCGTGATCGGCATGGCGGGGATGTTCCCCGGCGCGCCGGACCTGCCCGCGTTCTGGGCGAACGTGGTGCACGGGGTGGACTCGGTGACCGAGGTGCCGGCCGAGCGCTGGGACCCGGCGCTCTACCACGCGGCCGACGGCGCTCCCGGCACCACTCCGTCCAAGTGGGGCGGGTTCCTGCCGCCGATCCCGTTCGACCCGCTGAGCTACGGCATCCCGCCGGCCGCGCTCGGCAGCATCGAGCCGGTGCAGCTGCTGGCGCTGGAGGCCGCGCGCCGCGCCCTGCTGGACGCGGGGTACGACGGCGGCGGTGCCGAGGGCGGCCGGGACTTCGACCGCTCCCGCACCAGTGTGGTCTTCGGCGCGGAGGCGGGCAGCGACCTGTCGAACGCCGGGGTGCTGGGCGCGGTGCTGCCGTCCTACCTGGGCACGGTGCCGCCGGCGATCGCCGAGCAGCTGCCCGAGCTCACCGAGGACTCCTTCCCCGGCATGCTCTCCAACGTCATCGCGGGGCGGATCGCCAACCGGCTCGACCTGGGCGGGGCCAACTTCACCGTCGACGCGGCCTGCGCCTCCTCGCTCGCCGCGCTGGACGTGGCCTGCAAGGAACTTGCCGCCGGCACCGCCGACCTGGCGCTGTGCGGTGGCGCCGACCTGCACAACGGGATCAACGACTTCCTGCTCTTCGCCTCGGTGCACGCGCTCTCCCCCACCGGCCGCTCCCGCCCGTTCGACGCATCGGCGGACGGCATCGCGCTGGGCGAGGGTGTGGGCTGCCTGGTGCTGAAGCGGCTGGCGGACGCCGAGCGGGACGGCGACCGGGTGTACGCCGTGGTCCAGGGGGTCGGCAGCGCGAGCGACGGCCGCTCGCTGGGCCTGACCGCGCCCCGGCCCGAGGGGCAGCGGCTGGCGCTGGAGCGGGCCTACCGCAGCAGCGGCGTCCAGCCGGCCGAGGTCGGCCTGCTGGAGGCGCACGGCACCGGCACCGTGGTCGGCGACCGCACCGAACTCGCCACGCTGACCACGGTGTTCGCCGAGGCCGGGGCAGCGCCCGGGAGTTGCGCGCTGGGGTCGGTCAAGTCGCAGATCGGGCACACCAAGTGCGCGGCCGGGCTGGCCGGGCTGATCAAGGCGTCACTGGCGCTGCACACCGGTGTCAAGCCGCCCACCCTGCACCTGGCGCAGCCGAACGCGGCCTGGCAGGCGGCGGACAGCCCGTTCGCGTTCCACGCCGAGGCCCGGCCGTGGGCCGCACCGCCGGCCCAACGGGTGGCCGGCGTCAGCGCCTTCGGCTTCGGCGGCACCAACTTCCATGCGGTGCTGCGCGGCTACGACGGCCCGTCGCCGGTGCACGGACTGCAGGAGTGGCCGGCCGAGCTGTTCACCTTCCGGGGCACCGACCGGGCCAGGGCGCTGCGCGCGGTGTCCGAGCTGCTGCGCCTCGCGCGGGCCGAGGGTGCGCCCTGGCGGCTGCGCGACCTGGCGCTGGCCGCCTCCCGGCGCGCGGAGTCGGCGCAGGGTCCGGTGCGGGTCGCGGTGGTGGCCTCGGACCTCGCCGAGCTGACCGCGCTGCTGGAGCGGGCGCTGGACGGGGAGCAGAGCCCGGCCGACGGGCTGTACCTGGCCGCCGAGGACGGCGAGGACACCGGCGAGCTCGCCTTCCTCTTCCCCGGGCAGGGCAGCCAGCGGCCCGGGATGTTCGCGGAGCTCTTCTCGGCCTTCCCGGGCGTGCAGCGCCACCTGCGGCTGGGCGAGGCGTACGCCGACGTGCTCTACCCGCCGCTGGCCTTCACGCCCGAGGCCCGCGAGGCGCAGCGCGGCGCGGTGACCGACACCCGGGTGGCCCAGCCGGTGCTCGGCATGGCCGGGCTGGCCGCCTACGAGCTGCTGGCGCTGGCCGGGGTCCGTCCGCAGCTGGCGGGCGGCCACAGCTACGGCGAGCTGGTCGCACTCTGCGCGGCGGGCGCGCTGGCGGCCGAGGACCTCCCCGCGCTCGGCGCCGAGCGGGCCCGGGCCATCCTGGACGCGGTCGGCGAGGGCGCGGACCCCGGGTCGATGGCGGCGGTGACGGCCGGTGCCGAGCAGGTCGAGCAGCTGCTGGCGGCGGCCGGGCTGGCCGGCCGGGTGGTCGCCGCCAACCACAACGCGCCGCGCCAGACGGTCATTTCGGGCGCCACCGAGGAGGTGGCCGCCGCGACGAAGCTGCTGCGGGAGGCCGGGCACGACGTCAAGCGGCTGCCGGTCGCCTGCGCCTTCCACAGCCCGCTGGTGGCGGGCGCCGGCGAGCGGTTCGCCCAGGCGCTGGCCGCCCGCGCGGTGCGGGCGCCGGAGTTCCCGGTCTTCGCCAACCGGACCGCCGCCGCCTACCCGCTGGACCCGGCCGGGGTGCGGGCCGAACTGGAGGCCCAGATCGGCGCGCCGGTGCGCTTCGTGGCGCAGCTGGAGGCCATGTACCAGGCGGGCGCGCGGGTCTTCGTCGAAGCCGGCCCCGGGTCGGTGCTGACCCGCCTGGTGTCGGCGGTGCTCGGCGACCGGCCGCACCGCGCGGTGGCCCTCGAGGGACGCCGGCGCGGACTGCCCGGCTTCCTCGACGCGCTGGCCGAACTGGCCGTCGCGGGCGTTCCGGTGCGCACCGAACGGCTGCTGCGCGGCCGGGACGCGGTGGACGCGAGCCGGGCGCGGGCCACCCGCCGGCCCGGCTGGACGGTGGACGGACAGCTGGTGCGAACCGCTGCCGGAGAACTGCTGCCCGGTGCGCTGGCACCGGCCCGACTCGTGCCGGAGGCGCTGATGACCGACCACGTACCGCAACCGACCGGCGGGGACGCCCTGGTCTCGGAGTTCCTTCGCAGCAGCCGGGAGTTGATCGCGGCGCAGCGGGACGTGCTGCTGAGTTACCTCGGTGGCCCGGCCGGTGGGACGGTCGGTGTGCCCGCCGCGCTCTCGTTGCCGGCCGCCGTCCTACCGGTACCGTCGCCGGCCCTCGCCGCGGCTCCCGCGCCGGCGGTCACCGCGACCCCGGCCGTCGTGCAACCACCCGCGGCGGGGGACCTGTCGGTCCTGGTGGTGGAGGTGATCAGTGAACGCACCGGCTACCCCGCCGACATGATCGAACCCGACCTCGACCTCGAAGCCGACCTCAGCATCGACTCCATCAAACGCACCGAGATCATCGGCCAACTCGCCAGGCGCCTCGGCACGGCCGGCGAACTCGGCCAACTCACTGACGACCAGATCGAAGAACTCTCCCGCGCCCGCACCACCGCCGCCATCACCGACTGGCTCACCGCCCGGATCGGCAGTGCGGCTCCGGCGGTCACCGCGACCCCGACCGCCGTGCAACCGCCCGCGATCGGCGACCTGTCGGTCCTGGTGGTCGAGGTGATCAGCGAACGCACCGGCTACCCCGCCGACATGATCGAACCCGACCTCGACCTCGAAGCCGACCTCAGCATCGACTCCATCAAACGCACCGAGATCATCGGCCAACTCGCCAGGCGCCTCGGCGCCGCCACCGAACTCGGCCAACTCACCGACGACCAGATCGAAGAACTCTCCCGCGCCCGCACCACCGCCGCCATCACCGACTGGCTCACCACCCGGGTGCACCGGGCCGCACCGGAACCGGCCGCCGCCACCCCGCTGCCTGACGAACCGTCAGCAGTGGTGGGACACGAACCGCTGCGCCTGGAGTTCCGGCTCGCACCGCTGACCGAGGCCACCGGGAGCCCGGCGGCGCTGGCCGGCAAGCGCTTCGTCCTGCTCGGCGAGGACGGCCACGGCGTCCGCGAGGCGCTGACCGCCCGGCTGGCCGCGCACGACGCGCAGGTGCTGACCGTGGACGCCGCTCACCAACTGTCGGCGGCGGACGGGCCGGTGGACGGCGTGCTGCTGCTCGACCCGCTCGCGATCGACGGCGCTCCGGTGCTGCCGGGCTGCGTGCCCGCGCTACAGGCCGCCCTCGCCACCTCGCCCCGCTGGCTCCTTGCCGCCCGAACCGCTCGACTCGCCCGACCGGACGGCACCCCGGCAGACGGTGCCTCGACAGACGGCGCCCCGGCAGACCGCGCGCCGCTGGACAGCGGCCGGACGGCCGGGCTGCGCGGGCTGTTCCGCACGCTGGCCCGCGAGTACCCGGACACCGTGGCCCGGCTGGTCGAGCTGGACCCGGTGGACCCAGCCCGGGCGGCCGACACGCTGCTCGGCGAGCTGCTGGCCGAGGACCGCGAGCCGGTGGTGCTGCGCGGTGCGAGCGGGCGCCAGGGCCTGACCCTGGTGGAGTCGGGCCTCGGGCTGCTGGGCAGCACGGGCGCCGGTCCGGCCGGCGACGGCGTGGCGGAGGCCGCGGCGCTGGGGCTGGACCAGGACGCCGTGGTGCTGCTGGTCGGCGGCGCGCGCGGGATCACCGCGCGGTTCGCGGCCACGCTGGCCGCCGCCGGCCGGTGCCGCCTGGAGCTGCTGGGCCGCACCGCGCCGCCCGAGGGCCCCGAGGACCCGCTGACGGCCGCGGCCCGCGACCGCGCCGCGCTGCGGACCGCGCTCGCCCGCCAGGGCGTGCCGCTGCCCGAGATCGACGCCACCGCCTCCCGGCTGCTGGCCGGGCGCGAGGTCGCGGCGACGCTCGACGAACTGTCGGCGCTCGGCTCACCGGCCCGCTACCGGGCGGTGGACGCCGCCGATCCGGCCGCGCTGCGCCAGGCGGTCAAGGAGGTCTACGCCGAGTACGGCCGGCTGGACGGCGTGGTGTACGCGGCGGGCGTGATCGAGGACAAGGTGCTCGCCGAGAAGGACCCGCGCTCCTTCCGCCGGGTCTTCGCCACCAAGGCCGACGGCGCCCGGGCGCTGCTGGACGCGCTGGCCGAACTGCCGGAGGGGCCGCGCTTCACGGTGCTCTTCGGCAGTATCGCGGCGGCGCTCGGCAACCGGGGCCAGAGCGACTACGCGGCGGCCAACGACGCGCTCGAGGAGCTGGGCGCCCGCTGGGCCGAGCGCACCGAGTGCCGCGCGCTCACCGTGCACTGGGGTCCGTGGGCACCGTCGGGCGCGCACGGCGGCATGGTCTCCGCCGAGTTGGCGCACGACTACGTGCGGCGGGGCGTGCGGCTGATCGACCCGGCGGCGGGCACCCTGGCGCTGCTGCGCGAGCTCGCCTGGGGCGCGGAGCAGACCCGGTCCGTGGTCTACACCGCGTCGGGCTGGTGACGGCGCCGGTGGCGGACATGACGATGCGCCGGCTCCCGCCGGTGGCCGTGGTCGGCATGGCGGTGCTGCTGCCCGGCGCGCCGGACCTGGCGAGCTACTGGCGCAACCTGCTGGGCGGCGTGGACGCGATCACCGACGTTCCCGAGGGGCGCTGGGACGCGGACTACTACGACCCGGGCGCGGCCACCGGACCGGCCGCCCCCGACCGGCTCTACTGCCGGCGCGGCGGCTTCCTGGACGGCTCGGTGGCGGTGCAGCCGACCCGGTTCGGCATCGTGCCCACCTCGGTGGCCGGTGCCGAGCCCGACCAGCTGATCGCGCTCCAGGTCGCCGCCGCCGCGATCGAGGACGCGGGCGGCCCGGACCGGCTGCCGGACCGCGACCGGGTCGGGGTGGTGCTGGGCCGGGGCGGGTACCTGACGCCCGGCCTGGTCCGGCTCGACCAGCGGGTCCGTGGCGCACACCAGCTGGTGCGCACCCTCGGCGAGCTGCTGCCCGAGCTGACGGACAGTCAGCTCGGGCGGGTCCGCGAAGCGTTCACCGATCAGCTGGGTCCCGACCGGCCGGAGGCGGCGATCGGCCTGGTTCCCAACCTGGCCGCCTCCCGGCTGGCCAACCGGCTCGACCTGCGCGGCCCCGCCTACACGGTGGACGCCGCCTGCGCCTCCTCGCTGGTCGCCGTCGACCAGGCGGTGGGTGAACTGGCCACCGGGCGCTGCGATGTGGTGCTGGCCGGCGGGGTGCACCACTGCCACGACGTCACGCTGTGGAGCGTCTTCGCGCAGTTGCGGGCGCTCTCCGCCAGCCAGCGGATCCGCCCGTTCCACCGGGGCGCCGACGGACTGCTGATCGGCGAGGGCACCGGCGTGGTGGTGCTCAAGCGGCTCGCCGACGCCGAGCGGGACGGGGACCGGGTGTACGCGGTGATCCGGGGCACCGGCGTGGCCGGCGACGGCCGCACCGCCGGGCTCGCCAATCCCGACCCCGGCGGCCAGGCCCGGGCCGTGCGGGCGGCCTGGCGGGCCGCCGGGCTGGACCCGACCGAGGCGGGCGCACTCGGCCTGCTGGAGGCCCACGGCACCGCGACCCCGGCCGGTGACGCCGCCGAACTCGCCACCCTGGCTGAGGTGTTCGGCCCGGCCGGCAGCGGCGAGCGGGCCGTTCTGGGCTCCGTGAAGTCCATGATCGGCCACACCATGCCGGCCGCCGGCGTGGCCGGTCTGGTCAAGGCGGCACTGGCCGTGCACCATGGCATGCTGCTCCCGACCCTGCACTGCGAGGATCCGCATCCGGCGCTGGCCGACACCCGCTTTCGCACCATCGAGGCCGCCCAGCCCTGGCCGAGCACTCCGGGCGGGCCGCCGCGCCGGGCGGGGGTGAACGCCTTCGGCTTCGGCGGCATCAACGCCCATGTGGTGCTGGAGCAGGCGCCGGGCGCCCCGGCCGCCCTGCCCGCGCCACGGATCACGGTCAGCGAGCCCGAGCGGGTGCTGTACCTGGCCGCCGACGGACCCGAGCAGCTGGCCGGGCTGCTGGCGGCCGACGACTCGTCCCTGCTGGCCGGCGGCCGGACGGAGCCGGGCCGGACCGCGCCGCGCTGCCGGGTCGCGATCGCCGACCCGACGGCGAAGCGGCTGACCCTGGCCCGCCGGGCGGTGGCCCGCGGCCGCTCCTGGCGCGGGCGCAACGACGTGTGGTTCGCCCCGCGACCGCTGCTCGAACCGGGGGCCGGGGGCCGGGTCGCCTTCCTCTTCCCGGGCCTGGAGGGCGAGTTCCTCCCCCGGGTGGACGAGGTGGCCGACCACTTCGGTCTGGCCCGCCCACTGCCCGCGCGCAGCGCCTCGGTCGGCGACATCGGACGGCACGGGCTCGGCGTGGTCACCGTCGGGCGGCTGCTCGACACGGCGCTGCGCCGGATCGGCGTGCGCCCCGACGGCGTGGCCGGGCACAGTGTCGGCGAGTGGACCGCCATGATCGCGGGCGGCATCTACTCCGGCGCCTCGGTGGACGCCTTCCTGGCGGCCTTCGACCCGGACTCGCTGCGGGTGCCGGGCCTGGCCTTCGCCGCGCTCGGCGCCCCCGCCGAGCGGGTGCTGGAGGCACTGGCGAGCGTCGAGGGCATGGCCCAGGTGGTCCTGTCGCACGACAACGCACCGCAGCAGTCGATCGTCTGCGGCCCCGAGCAGCCCATCGAGCGGCTGGTGCACTGGTTCCGGGCGCGCGGCGTGCTGGGCCAGGTGCTGCCGTTCCAGTCCGGTTTCCACACCCCGATGCTGGCGCCCTACCTGGACCCGATCCGGCAGGCCGCCGACCGCATCGAGCTGCACCGGCCGAGCGTGCCGGTCTGGTCCGGCACCACCGCCGCCCCGTTCCCGGCCACCGAGGCGGCGGTGCGCGCGCTGTTCGTCCGGCACCTGCTGGAGCCGGTACGGTTCCGCCCGCTGGTGGAGGCGATGTACGCGGCGGGCTTCCGGGCCTTCGTCCAGGTGGGTACCGGCCAGCTCGCCTCGCTGGTGGGCGACACGCTGGGCGAGCGCGAGCACCTGGCGATCGCGGCCAACTCCCCGCACCGCGACGGGCTGGCGCAACTGCGCCGGGTGGCCGCGGCGCTCTGGGTGGAGGGCGCGGAACCGGACACGGCGGCGCTGCTGCCCGGCCGGAGCGGGGCTGCGACTGCGACTGCTTCGGCCTCGGCTTCGGTCCCCGCCGAACGGGTGCACCCGGCGGTGCCGCTGGACCTGGGCGGGGCGCTCGTCTCGCTGGATCCGGCGGCGCGCACCGCGCTGCGCGCCGAGCTGACCGGGCGTCAGGGATCCTTCCCCGCACCCGGACCCGGACCCGACCGGCGGCTGGCCGCGTTCGCGGACCGCTTCCCGCTGGCGGCCGAACTCGACGCGCTGCTGCGCGAGACCGAGCAGGCCGCCGCCGAACTCATCGGCGCGGGAGGGAAGTCCGCGGGCACCGCACCGGCGGTCCGCACCGATCCACTCCCCCCGGCGGCACCCGCCCCGGGCGGCACGCTGCACGTCTCGCTGGAGACCATGCCGTACCTGCTCGACCACTGCTTCTTCCGCCAACGCCCCGACTGGCCCGACCCGGCGGACCGCTGGCCCGTGGTGCCCGCCACCACCATCGTGCAGCACCTGATGGACGCGGCCGAACGGGCCAGGCCCGGCCAACTGGCCGCCACCGTCCACGATCTGCGGTTCGGCCAGTGGGTCCCGGCCGCGACCCCACTGGACGTCGACCTCACCCTGGAGGATGCCGGGCCGAACCGCTTCACCGCCGCGTTCGGCACCTTCGCCGGCGGCACGGTCGAGCTGACGGACCGTCACCCCGGGCCGCCCGCCCCGTGGCCCGTGGAGCACGAGGGGGAACGCGAGCCGCAGCTGACGGCGGCCGAGCTCTACGCGCAGCGGTGGATGTTCCACGGCCCGGCGTTCCAGGGCCTGACCGAGCTGACCGCACTCGGCGAAGCCCACGTGCGCGGGGTGATCACCGCACCGGCCGCGCCCGGCGCCCTGCTGGACAACGTCGGCCAGCTGCTCGGCTACTGGATCATGGCGACCCGCACCGAGCGCACCGTCGTCTTCCCGGTCGGGATGCGGCAGTTGCGCTTCCACGGGCCGGCGCCGCAGCCCGGCACCCGGCTGCACTGCCACATCCGGATCACCCGGCTGACCGACACCGCGCTGGAAGCCGACGTGCAACTGCGGGCCGGTGACAGGGTCTGGGCGGAGGTCGACGGCTGGCAGGACCGGCGCTTCGACAGCCACCCGGAGACCCGGCCGGTCGAACGCTTCGCCGACCGCAACACGCTCTCCCGGCCCCGACCCGGCGGCTGGGTGGTGCTGCACGAGCGCTGGCCGGACCTCGCCTCCCGCGACCTGATCATGCGCAACCACCTGAGCTCGGCGGAGCGCGCCCGCTACGAGCAGCAGCCGCCGCGCGGGCGCCGGGCCTGGCTGCTGGGCCGGATCGCGGTCAAGGACGCGGTGCGCCAGTGGCTCTGGGAGCAGGGCGAGGGGCCGGTCTTCCCCGCCGAGATCGAGGTGCTCAACGATCCCAGCGGCCGACCCCGGGTGGCCGGGCTGCACGGCCGCATCCTGCCCGCCCTGGACGTCTCGCTCGCCCACCGGGCCGAGGCGGCCGTGGCGCTGGTCCACCCGGTCCGGCCCAGCGGCGGGCCGGGGGCGGGCATCGACCTGGAGGAGGTCACCGAGCGCCCAGCCGGGACCCTGGAGGTCGCCCTCGGTCCGGCCGAGCGCCATCTTCTGACGGACTGTCAGCGGCTGCACGGCGGCTCCGAGGCACTCTGGTTCGCCCGGTTCTGGGCGGCGAAGGAGGCCGTGGCCAAGGCGCAGGGCACCGGCCTGGGGGGCCGGCCACGCGAGTTCGCCGTCATCGAGGCCGAGCCCGCCACCCTGCTGGTGGCCGTGGACGGACCCGATGGACCGTACCTGCACCGACTGCGCTGCACCGAGCTGAACAGCCCACCCGACCTGCCGGAGCGCCACTACGTCGTGGCCTGGACCACGGCGGACGACCCCGCGGCAGACCGCCCCGACGAGAGGACCCAACCCAAGTGACCAGCAGCGAGCAGCGCGTGGACCTGCGCCCGCCCACCGAGCAGGAGGTCCTCACCGAGATCACCGGCATGCTGGCCGTGGTGCTGGCGGACTACGGCCTGGACGAGGCCGAGGTCACCATGGAGTCCCGGTTCACCGACGACCTCGAGTTGGAGAGCATCGACCTGGTGACCCTGGCCGGGCAGCTCCAGGAGCGCTGGGGCGAGCGGATCAACTTCGCCGAGTTCATCGCCGGGATGGAGCTGGAGGAGATCATCGGCCTCACCGTGGGCCGACTGGTGCGCCATGTGGTGGACCGGCTGCAGCACGCCGAGCGGAGCTGACGTGGCCTTCGTGGACCTCAACGGGCGGCGCTGCCACGTGCAGCGGCTCGCCCCGCCGGACGGGCGTCCGGCCACCGCGACCGCCGTCCTGCTGCACGGGCTGCTCACCGACAGCCTGGCGAGCTACTACTTCACCCTGGCCCCCGCGCTGTCGGCCGCCGGGGTGGAGGTGCTGATGTACGACCACCGGGGCCACGGCCGCTCCGAACGGCCGCCCACCGGCTACCGGTTGGAGCACTTCGTCGACGACCTGGAGACCCTGCTGGACCGGCTGGCGCTGACCGGCCCGGTCCACCTGCTGGGCAACTCCTTCGGCGGCACGGTGGCGTTCGGCCTCGCGGCCAGGCGTCCGGCGCAGGTCGCGAGCATCCTGGCGATCGAGTCCGAGCCGGCCTCGGCGGCCTGGGCGGCCAAGCTGGACGGCATCCTGCGCCGGGCCGAGCAGGAGCTGGGCGAGGAGCGGACGCTGGCCTGGGTCGCCGAGCAGCGCGGCGCGCACACCGCCAGGCTGGCCCGCTCGGCCGGCGTGCTGCTGGCCGGCACCTCGCTGGCCCGGGACATCCCGGCCAGCCTGCTGCCCAGCACCGCCGAACTGCGCGCGATCCGCTGCCCGGTGCTCGCGGTCTACGGCACCGAGTCCGACCTGGCCGACCAGTCCGCCTGGCTGGACGGGCTGCTGGCCGACTGCCGGAGCACCTTCGTGCCCGACCAGGAGCACTCCGTTCTGGTCGAAGCCCCGGAGGTGGTGCGCGAACTCGCCTTCGGCTGGCTGCGGGAGCAGGGCGTGGTGCTGCACGGCGAGCCCGAACGGAGCCTGCGGTGACCCGATTCCTCTTCGTGGTTCCGCCGCTGGTCGGCCACATCAACCCGGCCGTCGGGGTCGCCGCCGAGCTGGCCGCTCGCGGGCATACCGTCGCCTGGGCGGGCGTGCCGGACCTGCTCGGCCGGCTCGCGGGCCCGGACGCCGAGGTGTTCGCCTGCGCCGTCCCCGGGTTCGGTCCGGACGGGGCGGCGGCGCAGCGGCCGCCGGAGTTGCGCGGACCGGCGGCGCTGAAGTTCCTCTGGGAGGAGTTCCTGATCCCGCTCGCCGAGGCGATGGCCCCGGACGTGGCGGCGGCGGTGGCGAACTTCTGCCCGGACGTGCTGGTGGTGGACCAGCAGGCGGTGGCCGGTGCGCTGGTCGCCGAACGGCTCGGGCTGCCGTGGGCCACCTCCGCCACCACCTCGGCGGAGTTCACCGGCGCGCTGGACGGGATGCCGCTGGTGGACGCCTGGGTCCGCGGCCTGCTGCACGAGCTGCGCGGGCGTCTCGGCGCACCGCCCAGCAGTGTCGACCCGCGCTTCTCCCCGCACCTGATCCTCGCCTTCAGCACCCCCGAACTGGCCGGCGCCGCCGCCCCGGTGGGCCCGATCCGGTTCGTCGGCCCGGCGCTGGCGGCCCGGCCCGCCGAGCCCGAATTCCCGTGGCAGTGGCTGGACCCGGACCGCTCGACGGTGCTGGTCACCCTGGGCACGGCCAACACCGATGCGGGCGCCGCGTTCCTGACGGCCTGTCAGGAGACGCTGCGGGAGCGCTCCGGAAGGTTGCAAGGGGTACTGGTCGACCCCGGCAAGGTGCTCGGCGATCCCGCGCCCGATCCCGACCTGCTGGTGCTGCCCGCCGTTCCGCAGCTGCGGCTGCTGGCGGGCGCCGCCGCCGTGATCTGCCACGCCGGACACAACACGGTCTGCGAGGCGCTGTGGCACGGCGTGCCGCTGGTCGTCGCCCCGATCCGCGACGACCAACCGGTGGTGGCCGGCCAGGTGGTGGCCGCCGGCGCCGGCCTGCGGGTGCGGTTCGGGCGGACCAGCGCGGCCAGGCTCGGCCAGGCGCTGGACGCCGTCCTCGACGATCCCGCGCACCGGACCGCCGCCCGCCGGGTCGGCGCCTCGTTCCGGGCGGCCGGTGGCGCGGCCCGCGCCGCCGACCACCTGGCGGAGCTGCCCGCTCCGCTGGCCAACCCCGCCGAGAGGAGCGTCCGTTGACCGCCACCGAGGCAGGCCCCGGCCCCGACCGGGCAACCGTGCGCAGTCGGCAGGTCGCCGCCCTGCGGCCCGGCTACCAGGCCGAACTGGCCGACGGCACCGACCGGTTCTTCGAGCCGCGCCGCACCGACTGCCCCTGGTGCGGCGCCACCAGGCTGCGGACCCGGCTGCGCACCGGCGACCTGCTGCAGCACAAGCCGGGCCGATTCACCCTGGACCGCTGCGAGGACTGCGGGCACGTCTTCCAGAACCCCCGACTGACCGGCGAGGGACTGGAGTTCTACTACCGCGACTTCTACGACGGCCTGGGCGAGCAGCGCCTGAGCGGCGTCTTCGGCACCCGCGCCGAGGTCTACCGGGGCCGCGCCCGGTCGGTGGCGCCGTTCACCGCCGCACCGGACAGCTGGCTGGATGTCGGCACCGGGCACGGGCACTTCTGCGAGCGGGCCCGCGAGCTCTTCCCGGACACCTCCTTCGACGGCCTGGACCTCAGCGAGGGCGCTGAGTTGGCCGAACGGCACGGTCGGCTCAGGCGCGGCTTCCGCGGCCTGTTCCCCGACCTGGCCGGGCAACTGACCGGCCAGTACGACGTGCTGAGCATGTTCCACTACCTGGAGCACAGCACCGAACCGGCCCGCGAACTGGCCGCCGCGCACCAGGTGCTGCGCCCCGGCGGCCTGCTGCTGATCGAGGTCCCCGACCCGGGCTCCCGGTTCGCCCGGCTGCTGGGGCGCTGGTGGCTGCCCTGGCTGCAGCCGCAGCACCTGCACCTGATGCCGGCCGCCAACCTGCGCCGCCGGCTGGGCGAGCTGGGCTTCACGGTGGTGCTGGAGCAGCACCGCGAGGCGCACGACCCGGTGGACCTGCTGGCCGCCTGCTGGCTGCTGCTGGACGCCCTCGCGCCGCCCGAGGACGCGCCGTGGCTGCCGGGCGAGCCGCCGGGGCGGGCACGTCGCGCGCTGCGCGGCGCGCTCTTCCTCGCCGCCTCGCCCGTGCTGCTGCTCGCGGCCCTGCTGGACCGCCTGCTCGCCCCGCTCGCGGGCCGCACCGGCCTGTCGAACGCCTACCGGCTGCTGGCCCGCCGCGACTGACCGCCGCACCGCCGCCCGGCCGGGTCGGGCCCCGGCCGGGCGGTCACTCCTTCGCGCCGCTCAGCGCCCCAGCGGGCGGCCACCGAAGCCGTTGCCGCCGCCCGCCCGCAGCCACCACCTCTCGATCGCGCCCTGGTCCATCGCCGCCCAGTCGGGTGTCTCCTGGACCTGGGCGCGACCCAGGCTGCGGCCGAGCTCCACGGTCGCCCGGCCCATGGGTGCGCGCTCCTGGCTGTAGGCGGTCAGCGCCTCGGTCAGGGTGCCCGCCGAGCGCAGCGCCCGCTCCAGGGCCGCGGCGTCCTGCAGCGCCTTGATCGCGCCGCTGCCGGTGTTCGGGCGGGCGATCGAGGCGGCGTCGCCGAGCACGGCCAGTCGGCCGGCGGCGTAGTGCGGGATGGCCATGTCGTACATGGGCTGGACGAACCGCTCCTCGAGCGGGGTGAGGGCGATCACCTCCTGCCAGAACGGCGGGAAGTAGCGCTCCACCAAGTCCTGCTGATGCCGCGCCAGGTCCTCGGTCACCGCGCGCGGGTGGATGGTCGTCGGGTCGGCGAAGCGGGCCGCCGCCGCGGGCGGCGGGACGGCGTAGAAGACCCAGTTGACGGAGGCACCGGTGCCGTCCCGCCCGGGGATCCGGTAGACGATCATGTGCCCGCCGGGCCAGACGACGGTCGCCGCGTCGCCCTCCCGGAAGGCCTCGGGCGGACCCGGCAGCCGGTCGGCGGGCAGCGTGCCACGCCAGGCCAGGTAGCCCCCGTAGCTGGCGGCGACGCCCGGAACCATCGCCGCGCGCACCAGGGAGCGGTAGCCGTCCGCCCCGACGACCAGGTCGAACCGCTCCTCGCCGCCGTCCGCCAGGACCAGCCGCACGCCGTCCGGCTCCTGCTCGAGGCTCGAGACGGCGGCGCCCGTCCGGTACTGGACGCTCCCGGGGATCCGGCCGCGCAGCTCGCTCCAGAGCGAGCCCCAGTTGTAGCAGCGGAACGGCATCGGCACCACGCCGATCGCCCGCCCCGCGCGCTCCTCGCCGTCCCGCACCACCCAGGGACGTCGGGCCAGTTGGATCCACGGCATGTCGGCGTCGAGGAAGCCGACCGCCGCCAGCTCGGCGTACCGGTCGTTGTGCAGCGCGAGGCCGACGCCCAGGTCCTGGAGGCGGCCGGTGGACCGCTCGAAGACCACCACCTCGTCGGCCCCGGCCCGGGCCGCGGCGAGCGCGCCGGCGCACCCCGCGATGCTGCCGCCCACCACGGCCACCCGTGCCCCGCGTACCGCCGTCCCAGTCACTTGGCCCCCATCGCTCTCAGGTCGTCCTTCGAGCATG
Source organism: Kitasatospora sp. NBC_01266 (assembly GCF_036242395.1). NCBI lineage: Bacteria > Bacillati > Actinomycetota > Actinomycetes > Kitasatosporales > Streptomycetaceae > Kitasatospora > Kitasatospora sp. NBC_01266. The sequence continues at coordinate 523,534 of NZ_CP108458.1, forward strand.
CTACCGACTCCGGGCAAGGCCACCCGGGCCACCTCCACAAATCCAGACATAACGTCACTTACGGTATGGAACGGCACAGCTGACGTGCCGTCCGGCCGGTCCGGGCCGGAGCAGCAGCCCAAGGGAGCAGCCCCATCGTGCAGCGATTCACCCGTCTCGCCGTGGCCACCGCGACCGCGCTCGCCGCGGTCGCCGTGTCCGCCCCCACCGTCTCCGCCGTCTCCACCACCCCCGCCACCTCGAGCGCCGCCGCCGTCCGGGCGATGGACGACGCCCACCCGCACGGCCACCACGCCGTGTTCGTCCAGACCGACAACCTCTCCGGCAACCAGGTCATCGCCTACCACCGGTCCGACAACGGGCAGTTGACCCAGGCCGGCAGCTACGACACCGGCGGTCTCGGCGGCATGCTGGCCGACTCGGTGGTCGACCACCTCGCCTCGCAGGGCTCGCTCACCTACGACGAGCGGCACGCGCTGCTCTACGCCGTCAACGCGGGCAGCAACACCGTCACCGTCTTCGCGGTGGACGGCGACCACCTGGAGCGCCGCCAGGTCATCTCCTCGGGCGGTCAGTTCCCGGTCAGCGTCGCCGTGCACGGGGACGTCGTCTACGTGCTGAACGCGCTGGACGGCGGCTCGATCCAGGGCTACCGGGTGCACGAGGGCCACCTCGACCTGAAGGCCGGCTGGAACCGCTGCCTGGGCCTGGACCCGACCGCCGTGCCGCAGTTCACCAACACCCCGGGGCAGGTCGGCTTCACCGCCAACGGCACCCAGCTGGTGGTCACCACCAAGGCCAACGGCAACAACCTCGACGTCTTCGCGATCGACCGCGACGGCGCGCCCTCGGCCGACCCGGTGGTCACCAACCTGCCGGGCGCGGTGCCCTTCGGCTTCGTCCCGGCCGGTCACGGCGGGCTCTTCCTGGCCCAGGCGGGACCGAACGCGCTCTCCACCGTGCAGCTGCACCCCGACGGCACCGCCACCCAGCAGGGCTTCGCCGCCACCGGTCAGTCGGCCACCTGCTGGGTGGTCAAGGTGGGTGACCTGGTCTACGTCTCCAACGCCGGCAGCTCGACGCTCAGCGGCTTCCGCGCCTCCGACCACGGCGCCACGCTGACCCCGCTCGGCACCGCCGCGACCCACCCGGGCACCGTCGACACCGCCGTCTCGGACACCAAGGCCGGCCGCTACCTCTACGCGCAGACCGGCGGCCAGGGCATCGTCGACGAGTTCACCGTCAACGACGACGGCTCGCTGACCGGGATCGGCTCAGTGCTGGTGCCCGACGCGGTCGGCGGCGAGGGCATCGTCGCGTTCTGAGGCCGCAGCGCTCGGCCCCGGCCCCGGGCTCGTCCCAGGGCCGGGGCCGAGTGCCGGCTACGGCCGCGTCATGGTGAGGTGCGTGACGCCGCTGGGGGTCGTCACCGACTCGACCTGGAAGCGCTCTTCGAGCCCTTCGAGGCTCTCCCAGAGCCGCTCACCGCGCCCCAGCACGATCGGCACCAGCACCACGTGCAGCTGGTCGATCAGGTCCGCCGCCAGGAAGTCGCGCACGATGCTCGGCCCGCCGCCGATCCGCACGTCCAGGTCGCCCGCGACCTCGAGCGCCCGGCGCAGCGCCTCCTGGGGCGTGGCGTCGAGGAAGTGGAAGGTGGTGCCCCCCTCCATCTCCACCGACGGGCGGGGGTGGTGGGTCAGCACGAACACCGGTGTGTGGAACGGCGGATTGGATCCCCACCAGCCGGTCCACTCGTGGTCCTGCCACGGGCCGCGCTGGGGACCGAACTTGTTGCGCCCCATGATCTCCGCGCCGATGCCCGCGTTCCAGGCGCCGGCCACCGCGTCGTCGACTCCGGCGCCGCCGCCGGGCTTCCCGAACATCTCGTGGAAGGTCCGGGTCTGGAAGAACCATTCGTGCAACCGCTGGCCGGCATGGCCGAACGGCGCCTCGAGACTCTGCCCTTCACCGGTGCCGTAACCATCCAGCGAGACACTGAAGTTGTGCACGCGAACCCGGGACATCAGATGGCCTCCTTCGGTGAGCACTGTGGCCGCCGACTCTACGGGGTGCGACCGACACGGCGGGGGAGGCGCTCTGACGGTCCGTCAGGAGTGGTCGGCGAACAGCCCCCGCGCGTCGTGCACCGCTCGGCCGCCCAGCAGGGTCAGGTCGGGGAGCAGGGTGGCCAGCTCGTCGGCGGGGCAGCCGAGCGGGTCGGCGGGCCAGAGGGTGAGGTCGGCGAGGCGGCCGGGGGTGAGGGCGCCGCGCAGCCCGGTCTCGGCGAGCAGGCGGGCGGCGTTGGTGGTGTGCAGGGCGATCGCCTCGGGGCGGCTGATGGCGTGCGCCGCGCCCTGGACACCGGCCACGGTCTGCCGGGTGGCCATGCCCCAGACCGAGGTCATCGCGCCGAACGGGCCGACCGGGAAGTCCGAGCCGGCCGTGAGCAGCGCGCCCTCGTCCAGCCACTCGCGCAGCGGGAAGAGGTCGGCGACCCGGTCGGCGCCCCACTCGCGGATCTGGGCGCCGGCGGCGTCGTGCAGCAGCGGGTGCTGGACGGTGACCGGGAGGCCCAGCTTGATCGCGCGCGCCCGCTGCTCGGGGCGGGCCAGGCCGCCGTGCTCGATCACCAGGGTGCCGGCGGGCAGGCCCGGGTGGCGGCGCAGCACCTCCTCGTAGACGTCGAGCAGCACCCGCAGGCCGCGGTCGCCCCAGGCGTGGGTGCCCACCCGCCAGCCACGCCGGACCACGGCGTCCACCGCGTCGGCCAGCGCCTCGGGCTCCCAGTTGAGGCTGCCGCAGTAGCAGTCGCGGCTGGCGTAGGGCTGCTCCAGGGCGCCGGCCTCGATGCCGCCGTCGATGCCGAACTTGACGCCCCAGACGCTCAACCAGTCGTCACCCGGCTCGCGCCACGGCTCCATCGCGTCCAGCAGCTGTCCGACCTCGGCCGCGTCGCGCAGGCCGATGGCCGAGACCAGCGCGCGGACCCGCACTCCGAGGGCGCCGGCCCGCTGGGCGGCGCGCAGCACCGGCAGGTCGGCGAGCGGGACCATGCAGTCGCGCACCGTGCCGATGCCGGTGGCGGCGTAGGCGTGCGAGGCGGCCCGCAGGCCCTCGATCCGGGCCGCCAGGTCCGGTCGCGGCAGCAGGCGTTCGGCCTGCGCGGCGGCGGCGCCGATCAGTCGCCCGGTCAGCCGGCCCGCCGGGTCGCGCTCCAACTGGCCGCCGGCCGGGTCGGGGCTGTCGGGTCCGAAGCCGGTGCGCCGCAGCGCGGGCGAGTTGAGCACCACGTTGTAGGCGCCGCGCTTGACCATGACGGGGTGCTCGGTGGTGACCGCGTCCAGTTCGGCGATGCTGGGGAAGCGCTGCTCGGCGAGGTTGAACTCCTGCCAGTTGACGGTGGTGCGGATCCACTCCCCCGGCGCCGTGCCGGCGGCGCGCCGCCGGATCAGGTCGAGGAACCCGGCGAGGTCGCGGGCCTGGTGGACCGGGACGTCGTGGGCGCTGTTCGCGGCGAGGATCAGGTGGGTGTGGGTGTCGTCGAAGGCGGGCAGCACGGTGGCGCCCGGCTCGTCCACCACCCGGGTGGCGGGCGTGATCAGGTCGTCCAGCCCGTGCGGGTCGGGCGACACGGCCAGGATCCGGTCACCACGCACGGCCAGCGCCCGCTGTGGGGCCTGGCCGGGGAGCAGGGTGTGCACGGCGCCCGCGCGGAGCACCAGGTCGGCGTCGGTCATGGCGGGTGGGCTCCCTTGGCTCACGGGCGGGTGGTGGCGGGGGTGGCTGTGGCGGGGGCGGCTGCTGCTGCGGCGGTCGGCAGGCCGGTGACCTGCTCGACGTGGCGCAGGCTCGGCTCGGCGAGCAGGGCGTGCAGGTCGGCGAAGACCCGGCGGGCCAGCACGGCGTTCCAGTCGGCGGGCAGCAGTTCGGGCGGCAGGCCCGGGTCCAGGTAGGGCAGTCGGCGCCACTGGGTCAGCATCGGCAGGTAGGCGCGGAAGGCCGCCGCCGGCTGCGGTGCGGGGCCCAGCAGCGCGGCGAGCGGCCGGTGGGCGTCGGCGAACTCGGCGTACTGGGCCTCGATCGCCGGGAAGTCCCACCAGCCGCTGACCGCCTCGCGCAGTTCGGCGAAGGCCGCGTACCGGCCGGTGAAGAGGTGCACGTAGTCGCTCAGGCCGGTGCGGCGCAGCATCAGTTCGGCGTCCGGCAGCAGCCGGGCGGGGGCCAGCCAGACGCCCGGGGAGGCGTTGCCGAAGCCCAGCCAGCTGAGCCGGGAGCGCAGTTGGTGGCGGTGGGCCCGTTCGGACTCCGGCACCGAGAAGGTCGCGATCACCCAGCCGTCGGCCAGCCGGGCGGGCTCCAGGCTGCCGAAGATCCGGCGGTCGCCCTCGTCGAAGACCGGGCCCATCGCCGGGCTCAGCCGGTAGCCGGTGCCGGCCGGGCGGCGCTCCTGGACCAGGGTGCCGGCCTTCTTCAGCCGGGAGATCGCCGAGCGCACCGCCTGGCTGCCCACGTCCAGTTCGGCCATCAGCGCGATCAGGTCGGAGACCGTGATCCAGCCGCCCAGCCGCCGCACGAACGCACCGTAGACGGTGCCGATCAGGGCGCTGGGTCTGGTCTCCGACATGCTCGCCTCTCCTTGGGCCGTCCTGGTGATCATACGCAGCGGCCGCCCGGCCGGTGCCGGTCCACCGGCAACCCCCGCGTGCGGTCAGGCGAAGGCCCCGGAGAGCAGGTGCCCGGCGCCGGGAGCCACGGCGGGCAGGCCGAGCGCGCGCAGCAGTTGGTGGGCGGTGCAGATGGAGGCGGAGACCACCGGCTTGCCGAGTTGCTGTTCGGCGTCGGCCACGGCGGCCAGCGAGGGCAGTTGGACGCAGGCGGAGAGCACCACGGCGTCGGCGTCCGCGTACGCCAGGGCGCTCGCGATGCCCGGCAGCGCGGCCGGGTCGTGGGCGGCGACGGCCAGGTTGTCGGGGATCTCCAGCGAGGTGTGGTCCAGCACTTCGATGCCCTCGGCGGCCAGGTACTCCACCACCATCCGGGTCAGCGGGCGCAGGTAGGGGGCGACCAGGGCGATCCTCTTGGCGCCCAGCACCTGCAGCCCGTGCACCAGCGCGCCCGCGCTGGTGACCACGGGGGCCGGCGCGCCGTTCTCCACCGTGCGCCGGTGCAACCGCTCCTCGGAGACCCGGTGGTAGCCCTGGCCCATGCTCATGATGGCCACCAGGCAGGCGTAGCCGAGCACGTCCACGTGTGCGTCGGAGAGTTCCAGCGCGCACCGGTCGGAGTCGGCGTCCATCGCCCTGAGCTGCTCGGGGGTGACCTGGGTCATCCGCATCCGGCTGGAGTGGAAGGTGAAGCGCTCGGGTGCGACCGTCTCGCGGGCCCGCAGGATCGCCGGCACCTCGGTCTCCATGGTGACGTTGGAGCTGGGGACGATCTGGCCGATGCGGTAGGCGCGTCCGCTCATCGGGCGTCCACCACCGGGTTGACCAGGGTTCCGATGCGTTCCACGGTGGCCTCCACCAGGTCGCCGGGGCGCAGGAACTGAGGAGGCGTCATGCCGGCGCCGACCCCGGAGGGCGAGCCGGTGGAGATGACGTCGCCGGGCTCCAGGGTCATGCCCGAGGAGATGTCGGCGATCAGGCGCGGAATGGCGAAGAGCATGTGGCGGGTGTTGGACTTCTGCTTCGTCTCGCCGTTGACCCGCAGCGAGAGGTCGAGCTGCTGGGGGTCGGGGATCTCGTCGGCGGTGACCACGGCCGGGCCGAACGGGGCATAGGAGTCCATGCCCTTGGAGAAGAACCACTGGCCCGAGCGGCGCTGGTCGCGGGCGCTGATGTCGTTCATGATGCTGTAGCCGAACACGTGGGCCCAGGCGTCCTGTTCGGTGACCCGGAAGGCCGGTCGGCCGATCACCACGGCGAGTTCGCACTCCCAGTCGAGCTGCTGGGTCAGGTCGCCGTTGTGCAGGATCGGGGCGCCGGGGCCGGTGACGGCGGTGGCGGGCTTGCCGAAGAGCACCGGGCGGTCGGGCAGTTCGCTCGCGGTGTCCAGGCTGCGGCTGGACTCGGCGACGTGCTCCACGTAGTTGAGGCCGACGCCGATGATCTTGCCGGGCCGCAGCGGGGCGTGCAGCGTGACCTCGGCCAGCGACTGTCCGCCGGGCGCCCGGTCGGCCAACTGCCGGGCCAGCGCGAGGGCCTGGTCGCCGGCCCGGATCAGCGAGAGCAGGTCGGCGGGCAGCTCGGCGTCGGCCGCCAGCGCCGCGGCGGCCAGGTCCACCACGCGGTCGCCGAGTTGGGCGCCCAGGCGGGGGGCCGAACCCTGGTGGGTGTAGGTGATCAGGCGCATGGCGGCTGCTCACGCTCCTCGGAGGTCGGGACGGGCTGGTGCCCGTCGTGGTCGGGGTAGGCCTCTTCGCGGTGGAAGCCGAGCGAGCGCATCACCGGGAAGTCGTTGAACGAGAAGAGGCAGGCGTCCTCGCGCTCGTCCAGGTTCGCGTGCTCGTGCCAGGCCCAGGACGGCACGCAGAAGATGTCGCCCTGCTGCCAGTCGAAGCGCTGCCCCGCGATCACCGAACTGCCGCGCCCCTTGGCCACGGTGTAGACGACCGAGCCGGTGTGCCGGTGCGCCGAGGTGGCCTGCCCCGGGCGCAGCAACTGCATGTGCGCGCCCATGGTGGGCATCACCGCGCCACCGGTGACGGGGTTGGTGTACTCCATGATCACGCCGTCGTACGGGGAGCCCTCGGTGGCCCTGGCCAGGTCGAGCAGCGCCTGGTAGGTGGGCTCCCAGGGCCAGGCGAGCAGCGGGGAGTACGGCCGGGTCCAGTTCTCCACGCCGTACGGGAGCAGGTTGCCGCCGTAGCTGAGCACCGAGGAGTTGACCACCTTTCCGGGCCGCTGGTACAGCTCGGGGTGCACCTCGTAGAAGCCCGCGTCCAGCGCGTTCACCAGCGGGATGTCCAGACCGTCCTGCCAGATCACCGGCGCTTCGGTGGACTCGTTGCCGTGCTCGTGCCAGGTGCCGTTGGGGGTGATGGCGAAGTCGCGCGGGCCGACCCTGAGCTTCTGGCCGTCCACGACGGTCCAGGCGCCGGTGCCCTCCTGGACGAAGCGCAGGGCGGCGGCCTGGTGGCGGTGCGCGGTCATCGACTCGCCGGGCCCCATGATCTGCAGGCCGGTGTAGAGCAGGCCGACGGCGGCGCTGAGCTCCCTGCGCCGCGGGTTGACCAGCATCACCACCCGGCGGCCGGCGTCGTCGGCCTGCACCAGCGGCAGCGCCTTGTGCACCAGCGGGCGCAGGTCCTGGTAGCGCCAGAGCGTCGGGACGGACCTGGGCTGCGGGTACCAGGGCTCGATCTCGTTCGCCACGGTCCACAGTGCGCCAGCCTCAAGGGCGCCCAACTCCTGGTAGTAGGACTTGAGTTCCGGGGTGTCGTGGACCCGGGCCCGGCCGAGCCGGGTGTCGTCGTGGTCGGCGCTCACGCTTCCTCCTCAGGAGCAGGGGCGGTCCGGTCGGTGGTGAAGGTGATCGGCTGCCGGGGACGGTCGTCCACCTGGAGCCGGAAGACGTCGAAGCGGTTGTAGTGGCCGATGATGTCGTGCATCTGCTTGGGCTGGATGCACCGGCCCAGGTCGATCTCGGCGTAGACGATGCCCTCGTCGTCGATCAGCGGCTCGGTGACCGGGCGGCCGTCGGGGCCGAAGATCCCGGAGAGCGCGCTGCGCTTGCGGGCCAGTTGCTTGCGCACCGCCTCGTCCTCGCCGGCCACCGCGTCCACGATCTCGGGCGAGATGGTGGAGCAGGCGACCACCGAGAAGAGCTTGCCCTCGAAGCTGTGGGCCGCCGTGCGCAGTGCGATGGCGTCCGCCATGTCGTAGTCCTCGGGCGCCACCGGCAGCGCGATGTAGCTTGCGGCGTGCACGAGTTCACCCTGGGCGAGCAGGGTGAAGCGGGCCAGCGTGTTGGTGTTCTCACCACAGGCCAGCGCACCGAGCGGGCCCACCGCGGTGCGGTGCACCCGCAGGGTGCTGCCGTCGCCACCGGTCCAGGTGAGCTTCTCGGCCCAGGTGGGGACGAGTTTGCGGTGCGCGGCCAGCAGTTCGCCGTCGGCGCCGATGATCAGCAGGGTGTTGTACAGCACGCCGAGGCTGTGCGCGCCGCGCTCGTTGACGCCGACCACCAGCACCGTGCCGCACTCCCTGGCCACCGCGCAGAGCGCGGCCACCTGCGGTCCCGGCACGTCGATCGCGGCCCGGTAGAGCCGTTCGAACCAGGGCGAGCCCTGGACCGGGTTCATCGTCCAGTTCCAGTACGGGTAGCCGGGGATGAAGGCCTCGGGCAGCACCACCAGCGTGGCGCCGTGCCGGGCCGCCTCGCGGATCAGGTCGACGGCCTTGGCGGTGGTGGCGTCCGGGTCCAGGTAGACCGGCGCGGCCTGGACGGCGGCGGCGGTGAAGCGGGGCAGGCAGAAGTCCATCAGGCGCTCCGGTCGGCGTCGGGTTGCGGGTCGCGCTTGGGCAGCCAGCGGCGGTGGACGGGGTCGGCGGGGGCGCGCAGCAGGTGCAGTCGGGGCGGCACCCGGTCGGCGCGCGGGCCCGGCGGCTTGCGCCGGCCGGCCTGCCAGGGCTGCGGCCAGGGCGCGCCCGGTCCGGTGTAGCCCTGGTCGGCGGCGGCGTGCAGGGTCCAGAGCGGGTCGTGCAGGTGGGCGCGGCCGACCGCGACCAGGTCGGCCCGCCCGGCCAGCAGGATCGAGTTGGCGTCGTCGTGGCTGGAGATGGCGCCGACCGCGATGGTCGGGATCCCGGTGGCGTTGCGGATCAGGTCGGCGTACGGGGTCTGGTAGCTGCGTCCGTAGTCGGGCCGCTGGTGGGCGACCACCTCGCCGGTGGAGACGTCCACCGCGTCCGCCCCGCCGTCGGCCAGCGCGCGGCAGATCCGCACCGCCTCGGCCGACGTGGTGCCGCCCTCGGCCCAGTCGGTGGCGGAGATCCGCACCAGCAGCGGCTTGGCGGCCGGCCAGGCGGCCCGGACCGCCGCCAGCACCTGGAGCGGGAAGCGCAGTCGGCAGCCCAGCGTGCCGCCGTACTCGTCCCGGCGCTGGTTGGTCAGCGGGGAGAGGAAGCCGGAGAGCAACTGCCCATGGCCCAGCTGGAGTTCCAGGACGTCGAAGCCGGCCCGGTGGGCCCGCTCGGTGGCGGCGGCGAAGTCCCTGACGATGGCGTCCAGTTCGGCCCGGTTGGCTTCGCGCGGCCGCGGACTGTCGGCGTCCCAGGGCAGCGCGGAGGCGGCCAGCGACGGCCAGTCGCCTTCACCGGGGGCCAGCGGGCGGCCGATGCCGTCCGGTCCTGGCCTGGCGGTCGAGGCGCGGCGGCCCGCATGGGTGAGCTGGATCCCGAGGCGGGTGTCGGGCAGCAGCCGGGCCGCCTCGACGATCCGCCGCCAGGCCCGCTCCTGCTCGTCGTTCCAGAGCCCCGGGCAGTGCGGGGTGGCCCGGCCCTCGGGGCTGACGGCGGTCATCCCGGCCAGCACCAGCGCCGCGCCGCCGAGCGCCTGCGCGCTGAACTGGGCGGCCTCGAAGGCGCTCGGCATGCCGTCGACCGCCGTGTAGGTGGCCAGCGGCGGCACCACGATCCGGTTGCGCAGCGGCAGCCGGCCGAGCTTCAAGGGCCGGAACATCGGCGGGACGCCGCAGTCGGAGCCGAACCAGGAGTCGACCGCCGCGACGAACTCCGGGTCCCGCTCGCGCAGACTCTGGTAGCCGACCCGGCGGCTGCGGGTGAGCAGGTTGAAGGCGAACTGCGGGGCCGGCTGGCCGGTGTGGCCCCCGATGCCCTCGAACCACTCCAGACTGGCTTGGGCGGCGCGCTGGGTGGACTCCACCACCGGCTTGCGCTCGGCCTCGTAGGCGCTCAACGCCTGTGGAACAGTGGGGTGTTCGTGCAGGCAGGCGGCGAGCGCCAGGGCGTCCTCCATGGCCAGCTTGGTGCCCGAGCCGATCGAGAAGTGCGCGGTGTGCGCCGCGTCGCCGAGCAGCACCACATTGCCGTGGCGCCAACTCGCGTTGCGCACCGTGGTGAAGTTGATCCAGCGCGGGCTGGGTCCGGCGATCAGCCGGTGCCCGTCGAGGTGTTCGGCCAGCAGCCGCTCGCAGCGCCGCACGCTGCGCTCGTCGTCGCCGAAGCCGGCCTGCTGCCAGGCCTCCTCCCCCAGCTCCACGATGAAGGTGCTGCGCCGGTCGTCATAGGGGTAGGCGTGCACCTGCACGATGCCGAAGTCGGTCTGCTCGACGATGAAGGTGAAGGCCTCGAAGACCCGGTCGGTGGCCAGCCACATGTAGCGGCAGCCGCGCTCGTCCAGCCGCGGGCCGAAGCTCGCGGCAAAGGCCTGCCGGGTGGCCGAGCGGACCCCGTCGGCGGCCACCACCAGGTCGTACTCGGCGGCCAGTTCGGCGGCGGCCGGCGCCTGGGTGCTGAACCGCAGGTCGACCCCGAGCTCCTCGCAGCGCCGGCGCAGGATGGCCAGCAGCCGCCGGCGCTCCAGGGCGGCGAAGCCGTGGCCGCCGGAGGTGAGTTGCCGCCCCGCGTAGCGGATGTCGATGTCGCGCCAGCGGGCGAACTCCGCGGACATCGCCCGGAACACCTCCGGGTCGGCCTGGGCGATCCCGTCGAGGGTCTCGTCGGAGAAGACCACGCCGAACCCGAAGGTGTCGTCGGGGGCGTTGCGCTCCCACAGGGTGATCTCCCGTTCCGGGGCCAACTGCTTGGCCAGCGCGGCGAAGTAGAGCCCGCCGGGCCCGCCGCCGATCACGGCTGTCCGGCTCACGACTCCTCCCGGTGGTAGCACTCGGCGTCCTGCGGCCCGGCCTGGGTGAGCGCGGCCCGCACCTCGTCCGGCCACGGTGCCGAGCCCTTGGCCCGCACGGCGGCGTGCACCACGGTCATCCGCCCGGTGGCGGCGGGGCCGCTGGGGCCGCGCACCTCGAAGCCGTAGGTCAGCGATGAGCGGCCGACCTTCTCCACCCGCAGTTCGGTGTGCACCGGTTCGCCGAACCAGAGGCGCTCGCGGTAGTCCGCCTCGAAGCGCACCCGGGGGATGCTGCCGAAGAGTCCGTCCAGCCCGAGCCGGCGCAGCAGCACCGCCTCGGCCGCCTCGACCCAGCGCTGCACGGCGGAGAAGTGGTAGTGCCCGGCCGCGTCGGTGTCCGACCACTCGACCCGCCGCTCCACCACCACGCTGGGCAGCCGGGCCGCCGCCCAGCGGCGCAGCTCGGCCCGGTGCAGCTTGCCGCTGGAGGTGCGCGGCAGAGCGGGGACGAACTCGACGGCGCGCGGGTACTTGTAGGGCGCGATGGCCTGCTTCACGTGCTGCTGGAGCGCCGCCGCCCGGGCCGGGGAGGCGTCAACTCCCTCGCGCAGCACGACGAAGGCCTTGACCACGGTGCCGCGCCGCTGGTCCGGCGCGCCGGCCACCGCGCAGTCCAGCACGTCGGGATGGCCGACCAGGGCCTGCTCGACCTCCGGCGCGGCGATGTTGTAGCCGGCCGAGACGATCATGTCGTCGCTGCGCGCCTGGTACCAGAAGTAGCCGTCCTGGTCCCGCAGGTAGACGTCGCCGGTGATGTTCCACCCGCCGCGCACGTAGTCGGCCTGCCGCTCGTCGTCCAGGTAGCGGCAGCCGGTCGGGCCCTTGACGGCGAGCAGGCCCGGCTGCCCGTCCGGCACGGGCGCGCCCTGCTCGTCCAGGATCGCCGCCCGGTAGCCGGGCACCGCGCGGCCGGTGGCGCCGGGGCGGATGTCCTGGTCGGCGGCGGAGATGAAGACGTGCAGCAGCTCGGTGGCACCGATGCCGTCGATCAGGCGCAGCCCGGTGACCTGCCGGAACTCCTGCCAGACGGCGGCCGGCAGGGCCTCGCCCGCCGAGACGCCGCGCCGCAGTCCGGCCAGCTTGCCGGCCAACCCGGCGGCCAGGATGGCCCGGTAGGCGGTGGGCGCGGTGAACAGCACGGTGGCGCGGTGCGCGGCGACCAGCTCGGCCAACTCCTCAGCGCCGGCCCGTTCCAGCAGGAGGCTGGCCGCGCCGACCCGCAGCGGGAAGACCACCAGCCCGCCGAGCCCGAAGGTGAAGCCGAGCGGGGGTGTGCCGGTGAACAGGTCGTCCGGCTCGGGGCGCACGATGTGCCGGGAGAAGGTGTCGGCGTTGGCCAGCACGTCCCGGTGGAAGTGCAGGGTCGCTTTGGGGCGTCCGGTGGTGCCGGAGGTGAAGGCGATCAGCGCCACGTCGTCGGCGGCGGTGTCGACGGCGCTGAAGACGCCGTCCTTGGCCGCGCAGCGGGCGGTGAGGTCACTCGGTCCGGCCGCTCCGTAGCCGAGCACGGTCAGGCCCGGCAGGCGCTCGGCGGCCGACTCCAGGTCGGCGAGGTAGCGGTGGTCGCAGAGCGCGATCGTGGGGCGGCTGATCGCGCCCAACTCGACCAGCTCACCGGCCCGCAGCAGCGGCATGGTGGTCACGGCCACCCCGCCCGCCTTCAGCACCCCGAGCCAACTGGCGACCAGCCATGGGTTGTTGGGTCCACGCAACAGCACCCGGTTGCCGGGCAGCAGGCCAAGCTCCTCGGTCAGCAGCTGGGCCACCTGGTTGGCGCGCAGCTGGAGTTCGCCGTAGCTCCACTGCTGCTCGCCGGGGGTGAGCAGGCAGCGCCGGTCCGGGCCCCAGCGCGCGACCGTCTCGTCGAGCAGCTCGCGGGCACAGTTGAGCCGTTCCGGATAGCGCAACTCCGGTAATTCGTGGATCAGTTCGGGCCACTGGTCGGCGGCCGGCAGGCGGTCGCGGCAGAACGTGTCGACGTGTCCTGAGGGGGAGAGCTCCATGGGTGGCACCTCGGCGGGCTCGGCGAAGGCGGAGCGGGAACGCGAACGGACGGAACGGACGGAACGGGAACGGGCGGAGCTGGAACGGGCGGAGCTGGAACGGGCGGAACGCGACCGGGCTGACAGGGCCGACAGGGCGGCGGGGGCGACACGGGGATATCGCGTTTTCCTGACGACAGTCAGTATGACGCGACATCTTGATCGCTAAACCACGCCAAGTGCTCCGGCGTGCCCCGCACCGGCTCCTTGCGCACGAACGCGGCGCGCAGCGCGTGGTACGGCGCCCTGGGGTCCAGGAAGGTGCGGCGCATCACCGCCAACTCCTCGGCGCGGTAGGCCGCCAACGGCTTGGCCGCCTCGTCGCGCTCGCGCCCGGCCTTCTTCGCCGCGATCCGCTCCGCCAACGCGGGCCGATTGGCAAGCAGTTCGGCCAGCCGGGCGACCTCGGAGCCGAACTCCCCGGGCGCCGCCGCGACCACCCGGTCCACCAGGCCCAGCCGCTGCGCACTGTCCGCCGTCACCGGCAGCGCCTGCCCGGTGAGGCGCTCCGCCACCGCCCGGCCCACCCGGCGCGGCAGGGTGTACGTCCAGTACTCCGACCCGTACAGCCCCATCAGCCGGTAGTGCGGGTTGAGCAGCACACCTTCGCGGCACCAGACCTCGTCGGCGGCCAGCGCCAGCATCGCGCCGCCGGCCGCCGCGTTGCCGCCCAGCGCGGCGACCACCAGCCGGTCGGTGGTGGTGAGGAGCTCGGCGACCAGGTCGTCCATCGCGTTGATGTTCGCCCAGGACTCCACGGCCGGATCGGCGGCGCCCTCGATCACGTTGAGGTGGATGCCGTTGGAGAAGAAGTCCCGGCCGCCGCCGAGCACCAGCACCGAGGTCGGACGGGAGCAGGCGTAGCGGTAGGCGTCCAGCAGCCGCCGGCAGTGCGCGGTGCTCATCGCCCCGCCAGGGAAGGAGAAGCGCAGCAGCCCGACCGGGCCCCGCTCCCGGTAGTCGAGGTCCGTCCAGGTGCGGCGCCCCTCGGGCAGGCAGAGCGGAGCGGGCACCTCCGGCAGCGCCGGCAGCCGCTCCCCCAGCGCGAGGGTGGCCGGCAGCTTGACGCCGGCCACCGCCCCCGCGTCCCGGCGCGCCCGCAGCTCGGGCAGCCACACCGCGCCGTCCACCGTGGCCCGGCACACCGCGCCGGCCCGGGTGGCCAGCAACTCGCCAGGGGCGCCGCGCAGTTCGTCCTCGGCGTGGCCGCCGTGCAACTGCCATCGGGCACCCAGCAGTTCATCCGCCACACCCGGCTGGGAGTCGGCGGCGCGCAGCTTGCGCAGCACCGTCGCGGTCGGATCGCCGGACCAGTCGATCCGTCGCTCGCCCTGCCGCAGGTACGGGCGGGTGCGCACGGGGACGTCCCAGCCAGGGCCGTGCTGCGCGCACGGGGTGTGGCTGCCCGAGGCGAAGCGCTCGACGGCGAGCAGCACGGCCCGCGACGCGGCGTCGGAGAGCTCGTTGCGGTACAGATCGCTCTTGCCGACCGGCGGCACCGGGAACTCGACGTGCGCCCAGACGTCGCCGCCGTCCATCACCTCGTTGGCCTGGAGCACCGTCACCCCCCAGCGCTCCGCGCCCTCCTGGATCGCCCGGTCGAGCGAGGAGGGCCCCCGGTCGCCCAGCGGGCCCGGGTGCACGATCAGGGTGGTGTGCGCGGACCAGACGTCCTCGGGCACGGCGGCCTTCAGCATCGGTGCCACGATCAGCTCCGGCGCGTGCCGGCGCACCGTCTCCCGCAGCGCCTGGTCGCCGGTCACCAGGTGCACGGCCAGGTGGTGCCCGTGATCGCGCAACTCCGCGAAGACGCGCTGGGTCAGGCTGTTGAACGCACTGGCGATCAGTAGGATCCGCATCTCGGCCTCCGGCTCTGGGGGTGGCCGTCGACGCCGCTCCGACCGGTGACGATCGTTTCGCAGCTCCCGGCCGCCCCGGTCGGCGAATCGCCGCCGGCTCACCCGATCAGCGCCACGACCGGGAGGCCGCACCGCCGCGACCGGCTCGCCGCACCACCGCGACCAGCTCGCCCCGCAGCAGCCGGACCAGCTCCCATGGGGCGGACCAGTTCCCACGGGCCGGACCAGCGCCCACGGGCTGGCGAGTCCTTTCCAGGGTCTGGACAGTGCGGGCGTCTTGCCGCAGGCTTCGGCCCCATGAGAGTGCCAACCAAGGTGATCGAGGCCAACCTCGCCACCGCCGAATCCATCGCCCACCTGCTGCGCTCACGCCCCGAACCGGCGGTGCGGATACCCGGTGCCACCTGGTCGGTGGGCGAAGCGGCCGCGCACCTCGCGCTCGCCAACCAGCTGATGGCGGCCGTGGCCGGCGGCGAGCGGCGCCCCTACGGTGACGGCACCCCGGGCGGCCTGGCCGCCGCCAACGAGGAGTCGCTGGCCGACTACCCCGAACGCGACCCCGTGGTCCTGGCCGACGCGATCGTGGCGCACACCCGTGCCTTCGCCGCCGCCATCGAGCAGCGCGACGCCACCGAGACCGTGCTGACCCCGATGGGCCCGATGGACCTGGGCACACTGCCCAGCTACCTGCTCACCCACCAGCTCGGCCACGGCTACGACCTGGCCCGCGCGCTGCGCCACCCGCACATGATCGACCGCGAGCGCGTCGAACTCTCGCTCCCGTTCCTGCTCACCGCGATGCCCCGGGTGGTGGACCGGCGCACCGCCGCCGACCGGCACGCCCGCTACACCGTCGGCCTGCGCGGCGGCCCGCGCTTCGGCGTCGCGCTCGCCGACGGCGAGGTGACGATCAGTCAGCCGCCCGCACCGGGAGCCGACTGCGTGATCGTCACCGAGCCGGTCACCTTCCTGCTGCTGGCGCTCGGCCGCTGCAACCCGGCGGGGGCCATCGCCCGGGGCCGGATCCTGGCCTGGGGGCGCAAGCCCTGGCTGGCGCCCGCCTTCCCGACCTACTTCAAGGCTCCCTGAGCGGAGCGGAGCGGCCCGCAGCACCGTCTCGGCTCGCGCCCGAGCCTGCCGCGCCCGCCCGCCGGCCCGTTCAGTGCGGGCCGGCGGGCGCCGACCGCCCGACGGGCCGCTGTCCCGGCTCCTGGAGAGCCCGGTGCAGGGCGGGTCCGAGGTGGCGGACGATTTCATCAGGCGTCATGGACGCCATCGGCTCCAGCCGCAGCAGGTACCGGGTGGTGATCACACCGGCGAGCTGCGCGCAGCAGGCGGCGGCCCGCCTGCGGGCCGCCGCGCCGCCGAGCCAGGCGGCGATCCGGTCCACGATCTCACGCTCCACCACCTCCTTGACCAGGGCGGCGAAGGCCTCCTCCTGCGCCGTCCGGCGGAGCATCGCCAGCAGGGTGGGGCCGGCCTGCGGGTCCTCCCAGACGCCGAGCAGGGAGCGCAGGGCGCGCTGCGGGAAGGTGGCCCGGTCGCCCTTCAGCACCTCGGCGAGCACCTCGGCGGGGTTGGCTGCCAAGGCGAGGGCGGCGCCGAAGAGGCCCTTCTTGGAGCCGAAGAAGTAGCTGATCAGCGCCAGGTCGACGCCCGCCTCAGCGGCGATCGAGCGCAGCGTGACAGCGTGATAGCCCTCGGCCAGGAACCGGCGGCGCGCGATGTCCAGGATGGCGCCGCGGGTGTCCGGGCTGCCTGGTCGACGCCCGCGCGACGCGGGTTTATTCATCACCGTTGAAATGCTACTCCGGGGACGGCGACGCTGTGCGCAGGTAGTCGAAGCCCCCGTCCTGCCAAGAGCCCGAGCGACCCCGGGAGAGCGAGAACCCATGCCTGCCGCCCAGCAACCAACCGGCCACCCGGCAACCACCCGGCCGCCACACGGCATCACCCCGCGCCCCAACGCGGTGCTGGCGATCACCTGCCTCGCGCTGGCCACGGTGGTGGCCGCGATGTCCTCGCTGAACGTCGCGCTGCCGTCCATCGCCCGGCAGACCCACGCCACGCAGACCCAACTCTCCTGGATCATCGACGCCTACAGCCTGGTCTTCGCCTCGCTGCTGCTGCCGGCCGGTGCGCTGGGCGACCGGTTCGGCCGCCGCCGGGCGCTGCTGACCGGCCTGCTGATCTTCGGCGGCGCCTCCGCCGGGGCGCTGTTCACCACCTCCCCCGCCGCGCTGATCGCCCTGCGCGCGCTGCTGGGCGTGGGCGCCGCGCTGGTCATGCCGGCCACGCTGTCCACCATCACCACCACCTTCCCGCGCGAGCAGCGTGCCCGAGCGGTCAGCGTCTGGGCGGCCGTGGCGGGCGCCAGCGCCGTGGTCGGCCTGCTCACCTCGGGGTCGCTGCTGCAGGCGTGGTCCTGGCGCTCGGTGTTCCTGCTCAACGTGCTGCTCGCGGCCCTCGCGCTGGTCGGCGTGCGGGTCTTCGTCCCCGAGTCGGCCGAGCCGGACCGCCCCGCGCTCGACGTGGTCGGCGCGCTGCTGGCGGTGGTCGGGCTCGGCGCGCTGGTGTACAGCGTGATCGAGGCACCGGTGAACGGCTGGGGCAGCACCCGCACGCTGGGCGGGATCGGGGTCGGGCTGCTCGTGCTGGCGGGCTTCGTGGCCTGGGAGTTGCGGCGCCGGCACCCGCTGCTGGACCCACGGCTGTTCCGCGACGCGGAGTTCGCGGCCGGCTCGCTCTCCATCGCGCTGCAGTTCTTCGCCTTCTTCGGCTACATCTTCGTGGTCATGCAGTACCTGCAACTGGTGCGCGGCGACGGCACGCTGACGGCGGCGGTCAGCGTGCTGCCGATGGCGGTGGCGATGGTCCCCTGCTCCCGGCTCAGCCCGAAGCTCTCCGCGCGCTTCGGCGTCCGGCGTCCGTGGCTGGCCGGCCTGCTGCTGGTCGCGGCGGGCCTGTCGGTCTTCGCCCAGCTGGACCGCAGCAGCCCGTACGCGCTGATCGCGGCGGCGCTGCTGCTGCTCGGCGCCGGCATGGGGCTGGCGATGACCCCGGCGACCACCGCGATCACCGACGCGCTGCCGCCGGCGCTGCAGAACGTCGGCTCGGCGATGAACGACCTGTCACGCGAACTCGGCGGCGCCCTGGGGATCGCGGTCCTCGGCAGCATCCTCGGCGCCTCCTACCGCAGCCACCTCCAGCTGCCCGGCGCACCCGAGCACCTGGTGCGGGCGGCCCGCTCCTCACTGGCAGCCGCCGCGGCCGCGGGCCAACCGATCCTCGGCCAGGCCCGCACCGCGTTCGTCACGGGCATGCACGACGCGCTGCTCGGCGGCGCGGCCGTCGCGCTGCTCGCGGCCCTCGCGGTGGGCCTGCTGCTGCGCGGCGCGGCCCGGAGCACCGCGGCCGCACCGACCGGACCGAAGGCCGCGGCCACGCCCGCGCCGCACGCCCCTCTCGACCCTCCCGCCGCCCGCTCCTGACCCGCTGGTCGTCGCCGACCAGGAGGACGGCTGACCCAAAGTGCCGGCACTGCCGGCCGATTCGGAGCGGCGATCCGAACCACCATGGCAGCAAATCGACCTGATGTAGTGTCAGACCAATCGGACTGCCGAGGCGCGACGCGTGCGCGGGACACGCTATCCTGGAGGGGTGGACATGGATGCGGGTCAGGAGATCGCCGAGGCGCTGGGGCTGCTGCTCAGGCGCACCACCCGGGCACGGCTGTACCAGCGGCTGACCGAAGGCCTCGGCGAGGGGGTGGACGAGCTGACCTATCCCGTCCTGTCCGGCCTGGCCCGGACCGGCCCGCGCAGCGCCGCCGAACTCGCCCACGAGGTCGGCCTGGACCGCTCCAACGTGACCCGCCGCGCCAGCCGCCTGGAGGAGGCCGGCCTGCTGCGCCGCGAACCGGACCCCGCCGACCGCCGTGCCACCCTGCTGGTCCTCACCGACCACGGCGAGCAGGCGGTGCAGGCCACCCGCGACCGGCTGGCCGACCAGATCGCCGACGCCCTGCGCAGCTGGCCGCCCGCCGAGGCCGACAGCTTCGCCCGCCACCTGCACCGCTTCGTCACCGAGGGCCCGTTCACCGCGCCGGACGAGCACGGCGGCGGCACCGGCGACAGCTGAGACACGCTGCGGGCGCGGTCCGAGGTCGGCCGTTCCGGCTTCCAGCGGTCGGCCTGGCGGTAGCGTCCTCGACATGACGACCAAGGGCGAGGCGACGGACGGGGAGGCGCCGGTTCCGGTGACGTAGCAGTAGCCGTTGGAGAGGGTGGTCACCGGTGCGGCGGCCCGGCCAGGGCGACACCGGTCAGGAGTACTGCCGCGGCTGCGACCCCCTCGGCGCGGATCAAACACCAGCGGATCAAGCCCAGTTGGCTAGGAGCGCGGGCCACCCACCGGTACTGCGCGGGTTCGGATCCGGTGCTGCTTCGTGCGGCGGATCCACAGGGCCGCAGCGCAGGCGGCGACGAAGATCATGGCGATGCCTGTGCCGGTCAGCACCTGGCGGACCCCCAGGGCGGTGGTGAGGGGCCCGCCCAGCGCCGCGCCGAGGGGTGAGGCCGTCAGCAGGACGGACCCGCGCAGCGCGAGGACGGTGGTGAGCAGGTCTGCCGGGGTGTGGTCCTGGAACAGCTTGAAGGCCAGGGCGTTGTAGGGACCGTAGATCATCCCGCCCAAGGCGAAACCCACCAGCGAGAACGCGGCCGGTGCGGGGAGCCCGAAGGGCAGCATGGCCAGGCCGTGACCGGCGATGATGCAGAGCAGGACCGGCCTGAGCGGCAGGTTTCGCAGGGCGCCGACGGTCAGCGCGCCCGTGACGGCTCCGATGCCGAAGGCGGCCCAGTACAGGCCGAGGGCACTGGCGCCGGCGTGGAGGTCCTGCGCGACGAAGAGCGGCAACGCGACTTCGACGGGGCCGTAGAACAGGTTGAACAGCCAGGTGACCGCGAGGACGCCGAGCAGTTCGGGCCGGGCCCGCAGGACGCGCAGGCCTTGGCCCGGCCGGGTGTCGGGGGCCGGCGCGGCGGGCTCCGGGCTGTCCGGCGCGCCCAGGAACCCGCTCCGGAGGGCCAACGCGGCGAAGGAGAGGGCGTTCAGACCGATGATCCAGGCCGGGCCGATGACCGTCGCGAGGACTCCGGCGAGCGCCGGGCCGAGGATGGTGGACACCCAGGCGCTGGTGCTGAGCAGTGCGTTGGCCGCCAGGCGCTGCTCGGCGGGAAGGACTTGGGCAGCCAGGGCGTACTTGGCACTGCCACCCCAGGCGTGCAGGAGGGATGAGCAGGCGAGCAGGGTCAGGTAGCGGGCGGGGTGGAGCGCGCCGAGCGCCCAGGTGAGGGGGACGCAGCCGAGGAAGAACGCCCGCGTCCAGGCGTTCGCGCGGATCAGCCGTTGCGCGGGCAGGGCGCGCAGCCATCGGCCCAGCACCAGCGCGCCGACGACGCCCGGCAGGACGTAGGCGGCGACCGCGGCTCCGATCAACGGGCCGCGGTCGGCGGGCGGGGCCAGCCGCACGGCCAGCCAGGCGACCGCGACCACGCTCATCCCGTCACCGAGGTCGGACACCGCCAGTGCGGGCAGCAGGCGCCGGAACGGGCGGTGGGCGAAGAGCGGTCGGTACCCCTGGGCAAACCGGCGGAACAGGCGTGCTGAGATCATGTGTTCAGGCAAGCGGTTCAACCGCACGTGAAGTCAAGCGACGGGTGATGCGATGCGATACGTGGGCATCGGGGAGTTGGCGCGCCAGGCGGGCCTGCGGGCCTCGGCCCTGCGCTACTACGAGAGTCTGGGGCTGCTGCCCGCCGCCCGCCGTGAAGGCGGCCGCAGGCTGTGGCCCGCCGCCACCCTGCGGCGGATCGCGCTGATCCGGATGTCGCAGCGCGCGGGGTTCACCCTGGCCGAGATCCGCCGGCTGCTGGACAGCGACGCCGACCAGGGCGCCACCCGCCAGTGGCGGGCGCTGGCCGAACGCAAGCTCCCCGAACTCGACCGCATCGTCCAGCAGACCCAGCGGCTGCGCGAAGCGGTCGCGGCCTGCCTCGCCTGCGGCTGCATGAACTTCGCCAACTGCGAACTCCTGGCCGGCGCGCCCGGCGCGGATACCTGATCCGCCACTCCCGGCCGGGGAGCCGGCTCCACCTCGAGGCATCTTCCAGGCTCGCTGAGCGCTCTGCTGACCGGCTTCAACTCTCCTGCCGCCGACCGTCCTTCGCCATGACATCGGCGATCCGCTGCCGCATCGGGCGGCGTTCCAGCACGGCCAGCGCCTCGGTGATCAACCGGCTCAAGGAGTACGGGAGTTCCGCCTCGAACGCGCCGGCGGCCGCGCTGGTCGCGGACCACTCCGCCGCCAGGGTCGGCAGCAGTGCCTCCGCTTTCGGGGTCAGCTGGACGATCCGCTGCCGGGCGTCCTGGCCCGGCGCGAGCACCACCAGTTCTGCCTTG
This sequence comes from Kitasatospora sp. NBC_01266, assembly GCF_036242395.1. Classification (NCBI taxonomy): domain Bacteria; kingdom Bacillati; phylum Actinomycetota; class Actinomycetes; order Kitasatosporales; family Streptomycetaceae; genus Kitasatospora; species Kitasatospora sp. NBC_01266. The sequence goes on from NZ_CP108458.1 coordinate 544,769, forward strand.
ACCAGTTGGGCCACCGTCTGACTGGCCGCGGAGTGGGAGACACCGGTGGCCCGGGCCAGGTCGCGGATCGGGCTGGGGCCGGCGGTGGCCAGCACCCGGATGACCGGGGCGAAGCGCGGTCGGAAGCCGGGCAGGCCGAGGTCCTGGTAGACGGCCGCGACATCACCGTCGAGGAGGTCGAGCAGGTGGCGCAGCCGGGTACCGAGCAGTTCGGGACCAGGGGCGGGGCCGGCAGCGGAGTCGGAACCAGGGGCAGCGTGAATACCAGCGACAGCGTCAGCCATGTCCCGTAATATAACAGCGCTGTTGCATCTACGCCGAGGAGGCCCTTCCGTGTCCGAGCTCTATCCCCCGATCGAGCCCTACCAGCACGGCATGCTCGATGTCGGCGACGGCAACCTGGTGTACTGGGAGGAGTGCGGCAACCCGGACGGCAAGCCCGCGGTGTTCGTCCACGGCGGCCCCGGCTCGGGGGCCAAGGCCAGGACACGCCAGTACTTCGACCCGGCGCGCTACCGGGTGATCCTCTTCGACCAGCGCAACTGCGGCCGCAGCACCCCGCACGCCGCCGACCCGGCGACCGACCTGCGGCACAACACCACGCACCACCTGATCGCCGACATGGAGCAGCTGCGCGAGCACCTGGGCATCGACAGCTGGCTGCTGTTCGGCGTCTCCTGGGGCTCGACGCTGGCGTTGGCCTACGCCGTGCGGCACCCGGAGCGGGTCTCCGGGATCGTGCTCGCGTCCGTCACGATGACCCGGCGCTCCGAGACCGAGTGGCTCTACCGGGGCGTCGGCAGCTTCTTCCCCGAGCAGTGGGAGCGCTTCGTCGCGGGCGCCGATGGCACGCCGCCCGACGGCGACCTGCTCGCGGCATACGTGCGCCTCACCGAGCACCCGGACCCGGCGGTCCGCGCGAAGGCCACCGCCGACTGGTGCGCCTGGGAGGACGCGGTGCTGTCCGGCGAGACCGGTGGGACCTCCAACCCCTACGGCGACCGCCCGACCGAGGCCCGGCTGGCGTTCGTCCGGATCTGCGCACGCTACTTCGCCAACGGCGTCTGGCTGGCCGAGGGCGAACTGCTGCGCGAGGCGGGACGGCTGGCCGGCATCCCCGGGGTCCTGGTGCACGGCCGGTTCGACCTGGGCGGACCACTGACCACCGCCTGGGAGCTGCACCGCGCCTGGCCGGACTCGGAGTTGATCGTGGTCGAGGACGCGGGCCACCTGGGCGGCCCCACGACGCGCGGACATGTGCTGCGCGCACTGGACCGCTTCGCGACGGAGGGCGGCTGACAGCGTGGTGACGGATGGGCGCCGAGCACTGGCGGACGACAGGTGACAGATGACGAAATCTGTCATCCGACACCTGTTGTTCAACGGCTGACGGCTGACGGCTGATCACCCGTCAGCTCACCCATCCACCGCGCCACAGAGCACCCGCTGCTCGCCGGTCCACCATCCGCGCCGCCCTCCCTGCCAGGATCGGTCCAGCCGATCACGGCACGGGAGGACGCAGATGAAGTGGCCCGGCATCACCCTGCTGCTGGCGGCGGCGCTGACAGTGACCGTCCCGCCCGCCCCCGCACCGGCCCACTCCCCTGCCGGCGCAGCACCCGCCACCGCAGCGCCCGCCACCGCACCCGCCTTCGACCCCGCACCCGCCATGGCGAGCCTGGCCCGCCTGCTGCCCGGCCACGCCGCGCAGTTCAGGCTGCTCCCGGTGGCCAGGACCGCCATCGGCGACCAGTTCTCGATCGACGGCACCCCGGGCGCGATCACCGTCCGCGGCACCTCCGGGGCCACCCTGCTCAGCGGTGTCGGCTGGTACCTGGAGCACGTGGCCGGCGTGGACCCAGGCTGGCCGGGTGACAGCCTCGACCGGCTCCCCGCCACGCTGCCCGCCCCGACCAGCGGCGCCATCACCCGCTCGGCAGCGGTGCCGCACCGCTACGCGCTGAACGACACCGACGCCAGCTACTCGGGCCCCTACCGCGACTTCGCCGCCTACCAGCACGAGATCGACCTGCTGGCCCTGCACGGCGTCAACGAGGTCTTCGTGCAGACCGGCGCCGAGTACCCGTATCTCCAGGCGCTGCGCCAGTTCGGTTACGGTGAAGCCGAGTTGCGCGCCTGGTTTCCCGCGCCCGGACACCAGAGCTGGTGGCTGCTGCAGAACCTGGCGGGCTTCGGCGGCCCGGAGTCGGCACAGCTCGTCGAGGCCCGCGCGGCGCTCGGGCGGCGGATCGCCGACCAGCTCCGCGACCTGGGCATGACGCCGGTGCTGCCCGGCTTCTTCGGCACCGTGCCACCGGGTTTCGCCGACCGCCAGCCGGGTGCACGGGTGGTGCCGCAGGGCAGTTGGGTCGGCTTCACGCGCCCGGACTGGCTCGACCCGACCGGCCCGGTCTTCGCCCGCCTCGCGGCGGCCTACTACCGCGCCCAGCGCGAGCGGTTCGGCGACAGCACGATGTACAAGATGGACCTGCTGCACGAGGGCGGCGTGCTCGGCCCGGTCGACGCCACGGCGGCGGCCCGGGCCGTCCAACAGGCGCTGGACGCCGCGCACCCGGGCGCGACCTGGGTGATCCTCGGCTGGGAGCAGAACCCCGCGCCCGCCGTGCTGTCCGGCGTCGACCGGGCCAGGATGCTGGTCCTGGACGGCCTGTCCGACCGCTACGACGGCCTGGACCGGGAGCGCCAGTGGGGCGGGACGCCGTACGCGTTCGGCAGCATCGACAACTTCGGCGGCCACACCGGCATCGGCGCCAACACGGCGGTCTGGGCCGACCGGTTCCGCCGGTGGCTCGACCGGCCCGACAGCGCGCTGCGCGGCCTCGCCTACCTGCCCGAGGGCACTGGCGGCAACCCGGCGGCCTTCGAGCTGTTCACCGAACTCGCCTGGCAGCAGGGGCCGGTCGACCAGCGCGCCTGGTTCGCCGAGTACGCGGCCCGCCGCTACGGCTCCCCGGACCCGCATGCCGCCGCGGCCTGGGAGTTGCTGCGGCGCGGCCCGTACAGCATGCCGTCCGACGGCTGGAGCGAGCCACCGGACAGCCTGTTCGCCGCCCGGCCCGCGCTGACCGCCGGCACGGCCGCGACCTGGAGCCCCACCGCGATGCGCTACCCGGCCGGGACGGTCGAGGCTGCGCTCGGCGAACTGCTCCAGGTCGCGCCCGAGTTGCGGGGCTGCGACGCCTACCGCTTCGATGTGGTCGACCTGGCCCGGCAGGTGCTGGCCAACCGCGCCCGGACCCTGCTCCCCCGGATCGCCGCCGCCTACACCGCGCGCGACCGGGCCGCCTTCACCGGCCTGACCGGCAGTTGGACCGCGGACGAGGCCCTGCTCGACCGGCTGCTCGCCACCGACTCCCGTTTCCTGCTAGGCCCTTGGCTCGCCGCCGCCCGCTCCTGGGGCGCTTCCCCGGCAGAGCGCGACCAGCTGGAGTACGACGCGCGCGCCCTGCTGACCACCTGGGGTGGCCGCGGACCCAGCGAGGACGGGCAGTTGCACGACTACGCCAATCGCGAGTGGTCCGGTCTGGTCGCCGACGTCTACGCCCCGCGCTGGGCGGCGTACTTCGCGAGTCTGGACGCCGCACTCGCCGACGGCGGGGAGCCGGCCGCGATCGACTGGTTCACGCCGGACGACGCCTGGGCGCACCGGATCACCCGCTACCCGACCGCGCCGACCGGCGACCCGGTCGCCCTGGCCAGGCAGGTGGCGGCGACCAGCAGCTGACGACCGGTCAGCCGACAGGAACCGGCGCACACAACCCAATTGGGTGGCCGACGCCCCCGGCCACCGGGTAGCGTCCGGGTTTTGATGACTGAGACCTGGGCGCACCCGCCGACTGGAAGCAGCAGATGGGACGGTGGGACCGGTTCCACTACGGCCGGGTGGGCGTCATCGTGCTCGCCTTCGCGCTGTTCGCCGTCGCGCTGGCCTGAGCCCCGGTCCATGCCGCGCACCGCGCCGGCCGGCCCGCCGCCCGCGCGGCGCTCGAGGCCGGCCGGCGGGGCCAGGACCTGTAGTCAGCCCGTCGGCATGCCGACGCGCGCATCCTCCACAGTCCGTCGTAGCAGGGCGACCGTGGACGCCAACTGGTCGAGCGACCGCGCGCTCAGCGGGTCGGCGAGCCAGTTGCGCAGCCCGTCCTCGAAGGTCACGGTCGCGGCGCCCAGCAGACCCGCGCCGGCCTCCGTCAGGGCGAGCAACGAGGAGCGACGGTTGCTCGGATTCGGGCGACGGCTCACCCAGCCCGCCGCCTCGAGTCGGTCGACCGCCTTGCTGGTCGCGCCCACGGTGATCGCGACCTCATGGGCGAGGTCGTTCACCCGGCAGTCGTCGCGGCCGCCGATGATCCGCAGAAACTCGAACTGACCTGCCGTCAAACCGTGTTCGGCTCGCAACCGCTCACCGAGGACGTTGTAGAGCCTCGTCTCGTACCGGACAAGATCGGCGAACACCTGTGCAAGATCAGTCACGCGCGCACCGCGCCTTCCCTAGAAGTATATTCCTCGGAATACTATTCATCGAGGGCCGACCCCTCGCGAACCATGATCCCCCACCCGCCTGGTTCCGGAGAACCGCATGAGCATGGAGCAGCGCGCGGCCGTTGACGCCCACCTCCGGGCGAACCCGTTCGACACCACCCTCAGCCCGGACGAGCTGCGCCGGGCCTTCGAGGCGATGATGACCAGCGGCCCGACACGGCCCGGAACCCCACCTCGGCACTCGTTCGGCGCACCGGCACCCGGGCGGTGTCGCTCGACTACCGGCTCGCCCCGGAGCACCCGTTCCCGGCCGCGATCGAAGACGCCGTCGCCGCCTACCGCGACCTGCTCGACCAGGGCGTCGCGGCCGAACAGATCGTGCTGGCGGGCGAGTCGGCCGGTGGCAGCCTGGCCGTCCTGACCCTGCTCGCCGCGCGCGACGCCGGCCTGCCCCGGCCGGCCGGAGCGGTCGCGTTCTCACCGGAACTGGACGCGACCCGCAGCGGTGCGAGCATGACGACCAAGCACGGCAGAGACCCGCTCTTCACCCGCGAGTCGCTCAACGCCTGAGCGCGCTCCACCTGGCTGGCGACCCGCGCGGCCGCGGCCGGTGTGGACGTCATCCTCGACGTCACCGCCGACGTGCCGCACGTGTTCCAGTCGTGCACCGGCATGCTCGACGAAGCCGACGCGGCACTGGACCGGGCCGGCCGGTTCATCCTCGACCGCCTGACACCGGCGCGGAGGCCCGACACCGGACTCACTCGCCCTGGCGACCGTCGTTGAGGCAGAGCGCCGTCCCCGCCGCCCGGGCCCGCAGCAACGCGGCGAACCACGGACGTTGTGCGGGTTGCAGGTACGGGTGCCACTGCTCGGGCGGGCGCCAGGCGTAGTCGTCGTGCTCGGCGCTGAGCACCACCCCGGTGCCCGGCTCCGCCGTGCCGCCGTCGAAGCAGAAGTCGATCACGGAGGGCCAGCCGTCCACGGGAGCGCGGTAGTCGACGGCGAGCAGTGGCAGCGCGGTGGGCAGCTGGATGCCGGTCTCCTCCCGGGTCTCGCGGGCGGCGGTCTGATTCGGGCACTCACCGGTGTCCGCCAGGCCGCCGGGCAACTGCCACCACGCGGGGTGACCCGGGTAGGGCTGCGCCTGATGGAGCAGCAGGATCCGGCCATCCGGGTCGGCGAGCAGGACGGCGGCGGACACGACGTGCTTGGGCAGGGTGGCGGCGAACTCGTCGGGCGGCATGGCCAGGGTCGTCATCATCGACCCCCCTCTCGTTGCGGCGGGACGCTCGACCTGGGCAACGAACGGCCGGGCCGACGGGCACGGCGCGGCGCGGCGCAGATCAACCGAGGCTCGGCGGCGAAAGTCGAGAACGAAAGTCCACAGGCAAACTCAACAGGCAAGCTTGCAAGTTTCCCTCCTGACCGCTTACGCTCGCAGCATGCCGCCCGCCGACGCCGCACACCCCGCCAGCCCCACCAGCCCCACCAGCCCGAGCAACCCTGACGATCTGCCCGCGCTGGCCGGCGAGATCCACGCCGTCCTCGGGCAGCTGTTCCGCCGGGCCCGGGCCGCCTCGGCGGGCAGCGGGCTGACCGCCTCCCAGCGTTCGGCCGTCGCCCGGCTGCGTGACGGCGCGGCGACCACCGCCGATCTGGCGCGGGCGGAGTTCGTGCGGCCGCAGTCGATGCGGATGACCGTGGCGGCACTGGAGGAGCAGGGCTACGTCCGGCGCACCCCGCACCCCACCGACGGGCGCCAGCTGCTGATCGAGCTGACCGACGAGGGCCGGGCCGCGATGGACTCGATACTGCGCGCCAAGCGCGACTGGCTGACCACCGCCCTCGGCACCGAACTCGACGCGGACCAGCGCGCGGCCCTCGCCGAGGCACTGCCACTGCTGCGGATCATCGCGACCGGGGAAGACAGCTGATCAACCGTCAACTCCCCGTGAAAATCCGGCAACAACACCCCGTGAAGAACAAGGAACAAGGAGGAACCACCATGACTGCCACCACCCTGGACCGCGACACCGCGCTGATCCTGATCGACCTGCAGAAGGGCATCACCGCCTTCGCTGCCGACTTCGGCATCGACCAGGTCCTCGCCAACGCCGAGCAGTTGATCGCGGCGTTCCGCGAGCGCGGCCTGCCGATCGTCCAGGTGAACGTCACCGGCGGCGCCCCCGGCCGCACCGAGCGGGCCGCCCGTGGCGGCGAACTGCCCGCCGACTGGGCCGAGTTGGTCCTGCCCGCCGAGGAGGACGACATCACGGTCACCAAGCAGACGTGGGGCGCCTTCCACGCCACCGACCTCGACGCCGAGCTGCGCCGTCGCGGCATCACCCAGGTCGTCCTCGGTGGGGTCGCCACCAGCGTGGGCGTCGAGTCCACCGCCCGCTCGGCGTACGAGCACGGCTACAACGTCACCATCGCCACCGACGCGGTGACCGACCTGGACCCGGTCTCGCACGAGCACAGCCTGAACCGCATCTTCCCGAAGCTCGGCGAGACGGGCAGCACCGCGGAGCTGATCGCGCTGCTGGACCAGCGGGGCTGAACCAGCGGCACCGGCCGGCCGTGCGGCCCACGGGGCAAGGGCAGTCGCGCCCCTGCCCCGTGGGCCGCAACTCGCCACAGCGCGGCCCTCGCTGGACCAACAGCCGCCGACCAACGTCACTGACCAACCGTCACTGACCAACAGTCACTGACTGACCGTCACCGATCGTCCGCCGAGCGCCAGTCCCGCCTCGATCGCCATCACGGTGAACTCGGTCGTGTCGCTCCCCCGCCGTTCCGCCGCGCCGGCGTACCCGGACGGCGTGTCCGCCGCCTCGCGGAGCCGCAGAGCCTCGGTGATGATCGGGTGCCAGCGCGGCTCGAAGGCGGTCAGCGCGTAGCGCCCGGCGCCGCTCTTCGAGGTGAGGCCGCCGGTGGCGAGCAGGTGGTGCAGGCGGCTGACGCCCAGCACGCACCACACCGCGGCCTCGGGAGTGGCTGCCTGCTCCGGATCGCTCACCAGCGACTCGGCGACGCGGGACCAGTAGGCGGTCAAGTTGGCGTGGCTGAAGGCGCGCAGCGCGGCGTCATCCGTCCAGACCTCGGCCTCGGTCAGCACCGGACCGCGCACCGTCACCGCGTGGCGGGCGAGTTCGTGCCAGGCGACCGGGTTCAGGTTGACCCGGCCGGCCTCCTCGAAGGCCCACTCCAGCGTGCACGGCACGTCCGGGCAGTGTACGGGCGACCGCGCCAAGTCGTCGCGGACCACGTGGAATCCGTCGAAGTACGGGCGCGGATACCGTCCCCGCACGACCCCGTGGGCATCGACCAGTGCCGCGAGCGCGGTCGCGTCGGGGCGCGTGGTGAGCACCGCGACGAAGTCGATATCGCTCTGGTCGGCGTAGAACTCACCGAAACCCAGCGAGCCGATCAGATAGAGCCCCTCGACCAGGCCGGGCGCCCGCCGGTCGATCTCGGCCAGGAAGGTCGAGGTGGCGCGCTGGACTTCCGGCGGCAGTGCCGCGTGCTGTGACATGTCGACCACCCTAGGGTCTGTCGTCGAACCCCCGTCGGATCAGCCCGGGTTTCCCCCGGCCTTCGGTTGGGGGTACCCCCACGGGGCGGACAGCTGCAAGGCGGAGGATCGCCCTCGTACTGGGCCGTACTTGGGCGATGCGACAACGCGCTGTGGGCGCGCCCCCTGGCCGCAGGCCGGGTGAGGCCGTGGCAGGCAAGCCGGGCCCGGCGGGGGTGTGACGACAGGCCCCAGGAAGCGCAGCGGCCGCCCCGTTCCGGCGGGAGGTTGTGACTGAGGCGGCGGACCGTGGCCGGTCCGCCGCCTCTCCGGTTCAGTGCGTCGGCGCGTACGGGCGCATCATCTCGTTGTCCTCGTGGTCGATGATGTGGCAGTGCCAGACGTAGCCCGGTCCCTCGGTCGGGTCGAACGGGAAGCGGTTCTCGCCCGGCTTGACGGTGCCCACGCGCAGCGCCGTGGGTGCCCAGCGGGCGATCACTCGAGTGACCTGTCCGGGCAGGATGTTGACGGTGTCCTTCCAGCCCGCCTCGTTCGGGTTCGGCGGGATGACCGGTCCCGTCAGGTGGGGGCCGATCGCGGGGTTGCCGCCGATGGCGCCGTCCGCTCGGGGTCAGGTAGTCGCGGGGCGGCCCGTAGCCGGGGATGACTGTCCCCGGCGGGTAGTTGACCTTGCCCAGGGTGCCGTCGCAGTTCTGACCGTCGAACGTGCCGCCCGGGAACTCGGCCGCCCAGGCGGCCGTGTAGGACGCGATGTCGACGTCCTGCCGGTTGAGGACCTGGAACTGGACCAGGTGGATGTGCATGGGATGCGCGAACCCGGCGATGTCGAGCATCTCCCAGATCTCGGTGGCCCCGACGCGCGGCCGTTCGGTCAGCCAGAGGCCCTGGCGGTAGCGGTCGGGCCGGGAGCCGTCGATCGGGGTGTCGGTTCCGGCGCGGAGCCCGGTCCACATGCTGTTGTTGACCAGCGCGAGGATCGTTCCCGGCTCGGCGGGCGGCGGCGGCTTGTAACAGCCGACGCTGTCCTGCTCGTTGATCATCAGTTGGCGTCTGACGTGCACCGGCACGCCCGGGGCGACGTGGCCGGTGCGGGGATCTGCCAGGCGGACGAGCGGCGCGGGCCGCCCGGCCCCGCCGCGCAGCGGCGCACACGAGGCCGGGTCGTAGGTGGTGTCCCGGCCGCAGAGCGGGAGGCTGACGTCGATCCTCATGATCTGGCCGTCCAGTGACGGATCCGGTGCGTGGCCGCTGGGAAAGGAGCGGACCGCGGTGTTGGTCAGGATCAGCGAGGAGCCTTCGAGACCGGCGAAGTCGATGATCACGTCGGCGCGTTCTGCCGGCGAGAGCATGAGCCGGGGAGCCTCGGGCCTGCCGGGCGTGTTGAGCTCGGCGGGGGTGTCGAGCAGCCCGCCCTCGGTGCCGATCTGCCAGAACGCGACCGCCGACGGTGCGTTGCCCTGGTCCGCGTTCGGTGCGTCGGTCAGGCTCATCGACAGGTAGCGGTTGTTGCATCCGTTGAGGAAGCGGAAGCGGTAGCGGCGTGGTTCGACCTTGAGTACCGGCCAGCTGCGGCCGTTGACCACCATCACGTCACCGAGGTACGCGGGGATCCAGTACGGGTGCGCCTTCGGGTTGGGCGGCGGGCCGACGAAGGTGTCGTAGTCCGGGTTCGAGCCGTCGGGGAAGAGCAGTTGCCCGTTGGTGTCGAACCGCCGGTCCTGGATGGCGAGTTCGATCTCGTACGGGTCCGCAGGGAGCCCGAGCGGATTGTCCGGCAGACCGGTGTCGTACCGGTCGCGGACGAGGTAGAAGGCGGCGAGCCCGGCGTACACGTTGAGCCTGGTGACGCCGAGAGCGTGGTCGTGGAACCACAGCGTGCACGACTGCTGGGCGTTCGGGTACCGGTAGACGGCCTCGTTCGCCGCGGTCGGGCCGTGAGTGGAGTATCCGGGGCCGCGCCGACCGTCCGCGGTGAACCACGCGTTCGGCCCGCCGTCGTCCCCGGAGGGCACCTCGCCACCGTGGAGGTGCGCGACGGCAGGGATCGGCTTGAAGGACTCCATCCGGTGCAGCGGGTCGGCCCAGTGAATGGTCTGGTCGACCGTCAGCAGCGGTGCCAGGCGGGATCCATGGCCGATCCAGGGCAGCTTGTTGACGTACACCGTGACCGTCCCGACGGACCGGCTGCGTGTTGTCCTCGCATCGGTATCGGCGAGGCGTGGGGGTGTGTGACGGCGTCCGGGGCGGTGAAGCGCAAGCCGTGGGAGATCGAGGACGGGCTGTGGGAGCGGATCGAACCGCTGCTCCCGGTGGTGGGGCGGCGCTACCGCTATCCCGGACGCAAGCGGCTTGAGCAGCGCAAAGTCATGTGCGGGATCCTGTTCGTGCTGTACACCGGGATCCGGTGGGAGTTCCTTCCGCAGGAACTGGGCTTCGGCTCCGGGATGACCTGCTGGCGGCGGCTGCGGGACTGGAACGGGGCAGGCGTGTGGCAGCAGCTCCACGAACTCCTGCTCGCCGAACTTCGCGCCGGCGACGTCCTGGACCTGTCCCGCGCCTCCGTCGACGGCTCCCACCTACGAGCCCTGAAAGACGGAGACGCCACCGGACCCTCGCCGGTGGACCGTGAGACGGGCAGCAAGCACCACGTGATCGTCGACGCCCACGGCATCCCCCTCGCCGCCACCGTGACCGGCGGCAACCGCAACGACGTCACCCAGCTCCTGCCCCTGATACACGCCGTGCCGCCGATCCGGGGCAAGCGCGGACGACCCCGCCAGCGTCCCGGCGTGCTCTACGCCGACCGCGGCTACGACCACGACATCTACCGCCGCCAGGTCCGTAAGCTGGGCATCCGTCCGCCCATCGCCCGCCGCGGCACCGGACACGGCAGCGGCCTGGGCAAGAACCGCTGGGTCGTCGAAGCGGCCTTCGCGCTCCCGCACTGGTTCCGTCGACTGCGCATCCGCTGGGAGATCCGCGCCGACATCCACCAGGCCTTCCTCACCCTCGGCTGCGCCATCATCTGCTGGCGACGACTGAAACCATCAATCACGCACTGAAGGAGCATCAGGCAAGGGCGTCCGTCACAGCGTGTCGCAGGTTCTGCGCGCCCAAGAAGTCCGTGCTGTCCGCCCATTGATCGACGCTCCCGATTCGTGGCAACTCGCGCAGCTGCCGATCGGTGACCGTCTCGACCAATGCGTTCGCGAAACGCTCGGCGAACAGCACCCGATAGGGACGGCCGTGATACCGGCGGCAGGTCGTGGCCAGGGACGGTGTGAGGCCGGATTCGTTGTGCACCACGGCGACGACCTCGTAGGCCTCGCACAGATGTTTCGCGCGTTCCCGATAGCCGGTTGCCGCCAGCGTCGCCTGGAGGGACGCAGACAACTCCCCGGCCACCGGCAACTGCTTGAACGCGCTCCCCAACCACTTGCCGTACGGCGCACACCGGCGCCCGAAGAGCAGGCACAGCCGCATGAGGTCGCGCACCAGGCGCCCGGCGACGACCGCCGAACCCAGGCTGACAGGCGCTGGCGTGGGGGCCGGGTGCCGGGTCGCGGGAGGTGGCCGCGAGTTGGGCGACTTTGGCGGCCATGGCGCGGCGGCGGTCGACTCGGGCCTGGTGCTGTTGCGCGCCGGCGTCGGGGGTGTCGTGGCTGTCGGGCGCAGTGGTGGGTTCGGGGCCGGGTGCGGCGGGTGCCGTGGTGGTGTAGAGGGGCCTGAAGTAGGTGCGGTCGCCGACCAGGACGTCGACCAGGGTGCGCAGTTCGTCCCAGGTGGTGGTGTGGGTGCCGTTGAGGAGGGCGGTGATCTGGGCCTGGGTGCTTCATGTCATCACCCGCGACGAACCCAGACCCTGCCCCCAAGGGCAAGGTCAAGCGGCGCCGGGCGGAGCATCGAGGAGCCCGGCGGCTGGAGGACGTCCCACCGCGCCGGCCGCGTCCCGCCGCCTTCGGGCACCTGCGGGTGACCCGGTAGGGTCCAGGCATGATCGAACTGGTGATCTTCGACTGCGACGGCGTCCTCATCGACAGCGAACGCCTCGCGGTGAAGGTGGACGCGGTGGTGCTCGCGGCCCTGGGCTGGCCGCTGAGCGAGGAGGAGATCGTCGAACGGTTCGTCGGCCGCTCCCACGCCGCGATGACCGCGGCGATCGAGGACCACCTGGGCCACCGCCTGCCCCCTGACTGGGACGCGGAGTTCACCCCGCTCTACGACGAGGTCTTCGAGCGCGAGCTGACACCGGTCACCGGGATCATCGGGGCGCTGGAGGCGATCGACCTGCCCACCTGCGTGGCCTCCAGCAGCAGCCACGCCCGGCTGCGCCGCACCCTCGGGCTGGTCGGCCTCTACGAGCGGTTCGCGGGCCGGATCTTCAGCGCCGAGGACGTGGCGCACGGCAAGCCCGCCCCGGACCTCTTCCTGCACGCCGCAGCCCGCTCGGGCGTCGAGCCGAGCGCCTGCGTGGTCGTCGAGGACAGCCACTTCGGCCTCAGCGCGGCCCGGACCGCCGGCATGCGGTCCTTCGGCTACTGCGGCGGGCTGAGCCGCGCGGAGCGGCTGGCGGGGCCGGGCACGGTGGTCTTCGATGACATGCGGGAGCTGCCCGAACTGCTGGCCGGAGCCGCGGTCGGGCGCTGAACCGCGGCCCGCTCCGGCCCAAGGGTTCGGTGGCCCAGTACTTCGGCAGCCCGGCTATCGGACAAAGCCGAGGTCGATCGGTGTCACCGGTGCACCGCTCTTCCGCACTTCGGCGAGCAGTTCGGGCAGTTGCGGCGGCCACAGCGGCTCGATGTCACCGGACAGATCTTCCGGCGACCACCACCGCCATTGAAGGATCCCGTCCGCGGCATGTGAGGCGGCGAGATCACCAACCGGGTCCCGGTGGGGGCCGCGCGCGAGGAAGATGTGCTCGTGCTGGCGAACAGGCACACCGGCCCTGGTGAAGTCGTGTTCCCAGAGGCACAGCAGAGTGCCGTCCAACTGGATGTCGGTCCACCCGGTTTCCTCGCGCAACTCGCGCTCGGCGGCTTGCAGCGGTGTCTCACCCGGATCCATCCCGCCGCCGGGCATCGCCCAGTGGACACCAACTTCCTCATTGTCGTACCGGAGCAGGAAGACCGCCCCCGCCGGGTCCAGGACCGCGACTCTGGCTGCTTGTCTGGGTATCCGCACCACGCCAGCCTGCCAGTGCCGAACGCCGCTGTCGATCACGTTGGCGGTCAGGCCTTCGGCCAGTTCCAATACCCGGCTCCACCATCAGAGTTGTGCGCCACCCGCAACGACGGCCGCTCCCTGCAGCACGACCCAGGCCAGACCGAGTCCCCGGCGTGGGGTGTTGCGCCACCCGCCACACGCCACTTCCTCTCGTCTCCCACCCACCGCTGCCGAACGTGAGACAGAAGACGTCTGTCCAAAAGAAAATGATCCGTGTCTGCCTGCCGTGTCGATCTGCGACTGCGCCGTTCGACCTGGGGTAGAGAGGGTCGAGAGGCGACCCCCGATCAAGGAGGCCGGAGATGGCGAAGTACATGCTGATCATGCGGGGCACGGACGAGTCCGTCGCGAAGATGATGGAGACGCCTTTCGAGGACATGCTCGAGACGGTGGGCCGCTTCAACGAGGAGCTGATCCGGGCGGGCGTGCTCGTCGCCGCCGAGGGCCTGGACGACCCGTCGCAGGGCGTGGTGGTGGACTTCAGTGGGCAGGCCCCGGTGGTCACCGACGGGCCGTACGGCGAGACGAAGGAGTTGTTCGGCGGCTTCTACGTGATCGACGTCGCCTCGAAGGAGGAGGCGGTCGAGTGGGCCAAGCGCCTCCCGGCGTTCCCCGGCTCGAAGTGCGAGGTCCGCCGGGTGCCGGGCATCGAGGAGTTCCCGCAGGACAACGAGTGGATCGTCAAGGAGCGGGCGTGGCGCGAGCGGACCGGCCAGCTCTGATGCCCGAAGCCACCGACGGCCCGCCGATCGCCGAGTCGGCGCGGCGGGCCGTCGAGGCCGTCTGGCGGATCGAGTCCGCACGGATCGTCGGCGCGCTGGCGCGCTACACCGGGGACTTCGCGCTCGCTGAGGACGTCGCGCAGGAGGCGCTGGCGGAGGCACTGGTCACCTGGTCACGCGACGGCGCGCCGGCCAGCCCGGTGGGCTGGCTGCTGGCGACCGGGCGGCGCCGGGCCATCGACGCCTTCCGCCGCGCCTCGGCGCTCGACGAGCGGTACGCCGCACTCGCGGGCCGGCTGGCCGAAGGCGAGTTCAGCACAGGCGCGGCGGGCGCGCCGCAGCGGCCGGACGACCTGCCGTGGGACCCCGACCGGGTCAACGACGACGTCCTGGCCCTGATGTTCACCGCCTGCCACCCGGTGCTCTCGCCGGAGGCCCAAGTGGCGCTCACGCTGCGCGTGGTGGGCGGCCTGTCCAGCGAGGAGATCGCCCGGGCGTTCCTCGTGCCCGTGCCGACCGTCCAGGCCCGGATCACCCGGGCGAAGAAGACGATCGCCGCAGCGCACGTGCCGTTCGAGCTGCCGCCGTCCGAGGAGCGACCAGCACGGCTCGGCGGGGTCCTGAGCGTCCTGTATGTGATCTACACGGAGGGCTCGACGGCGACAAGCGGCGACCGCCTGCTGCGCCCCGATCTCGCCTACGAGGCTGTCCGGCTGGCCCGGATGCTGGTGGCCCTGCTGCCTGGTGAGTCGGAGGTGTACGGGCTGCTCGCGCTGTTCGAGCTCACCGCCGCGCGCTTTCCGGCACGAACCGGGCCCGATGGGGAGGCGGTGCTTCTGGAGGACCAGGACCGGCGCCTGTGGGACCGGTCGGCAATTCGTCGCGGCCTGGCCGCGCTCGGCCGGGCCGCGGCCGCCGGACGGGGCCTTGGACCGTACGGGCTGCAGGCGGCGATCGCCGCCTGCCACGCGACGGCGCCCTCGGTGCCAGACACCGACTGGGAGCGCATCGTGCTCCTGTACGAGGCGCTCGGCCGGGTGGCTCCGTCACCCGTCGTCGAGCTCAACCGGGCCGTGGCCGTCGCGATGGCGAGCGGACCGCAGCAGGCGCTGTTCATCGTCGACGACCTGGTCGCCTCCGACCGCCTGTCGGGATCGCACCTGCTCCCGAGCGTGCGCGGCGAACTGCTGGTCCGCCTCGGCCGCACCACCGAGGCCCGCGCCGAGCTGGAGCTCGCCGCCCGGCTGTGCCGCAACGCCCGCGAGCGGGCGGTACTGCTGCGCAAGGCGGCTGCGTTGGAGTGATGTCCACCCACCCAGCGCGGCCGTCTCGCCTGCCTACGCCTCGGCCAGCCAGCCAGCCAGCCGGGCGGGCGGGCGGGCGGGCGGGCGACAGTGGGGTGGTGGCCGGCCGAGAGCCGACCTGCCGTCCGGCAGCGCGGCGATGTCTCCGCCAATTCAAGCGTCCACGTCCTGGACCTGCGGCCTCGTTGCCGGACCGAAGACCTTCTCACTCTCAGTCCCCGCTGAGGTGCGGCGGAGCGTCAGACCTCCGGAGCTGTCCGTCAGTCAGCCTTCCTTCGGGCTTCCTTCGGGCTTCCTTCGGGCTTCCCTTCGGGTTGCGACGATCGGTACAGGCTCAGTCGTCGGCTGCGACAACGAGCTTCACCAGTGCACGTTCCCGGTCCACGGCGACGTACTCGTGGAAGTCGGCGTGCACACCGCCCCAGTCATGGAACGCCCGGCTCCCCAGATCCCGTAGCCGGTAGCAGCTGGTGGCCGAGTCGACAGCATCGAATACCTGCGAGGCGAGCGCCTCCTCCAGGGATTCAGGGACCGGCCCGTACTGGTCGACCCAGTCGCGAATCGTGGACAGCGCTTCGGCCTTGCCGACCTCGCGGTAGGCGTGCGCGGTGACATGCCTGAGCCAGTAGGGACCGTGGCGGATCCCACCCGGATCGACGCCGCCACCCGCGTAGTCGTCGCGAAACTGCTCGTGGGCGACCAGTGCCGTCAGCAACTCGCCGTCCTGGGCGCCTCGCGGGATCCCGAATGACCGCACATCCACCCAGCGGTAGCCGTGCGCGCTGGGCTCCGAGAAGTCGTGGTGGCGGAAGTTCACGAAGGTTCGGGCAGCCAAGACAAGCTGTGTCACTGGTCCACGCTATCCCGCAGCGCAGCGGGGGCTGACCAGCGTCTTGACGGAACCACGGGCAGAGCCAGTTTCACAGTTCTGACCGGAAGTTCGTGAAAGGCCGGGTCAGGGTCGGCGGGCTCAATCGGTCCGGCCGAGCACCTCAGCGAGCGGGGTACCACTGCGGGAGGCCGCGATGCGGCGGGCGCGCAGCTGGGCGCGGGTGCGGGGGCGGAACTTCGGAGCGCGCCCGCACCCGCACGGCTCGAAGCCCTCGTAGCGCAGCCCGGCGTTGAGGACTGCCGCGACGACCGACCATGCCTTCCGGTTGCTGCGGCGGGGTGCCGCGAAGTCGTGACCGGCACACAGCAGGAGCCCGGCGCAGCGCGGGCATGTGTGGCCGGCGTCGTCAGGATGCCGTTTGAAGCTGATCCGGCACGGCACGCACGCGTAGTGCAGCTTGTAGTGGGCGAAGGCGTAGGTGCACATGGGCCGACTGTATTGGCGACGCTTCGTCACCAACCAGCGGGTTCCATGTCAGCGGTCCGTGGACGCCCGCGGCTCCGGTTGGGCTGTCGGTCCAGGTGCCGAGGCGACCGCCTCGGAGGGAAGTGATGGGGGTAGAGTCTGGCACGAGTTTTGAACGCGTTCAGAATCGGGTGGGCGAAGATGGCTGGAAGAGTGACGGATCCGCCTGTCTGGGGCGCCGGTGCGGTGCGGCAGGTGCAGCGACGATTCGGGCCGACTGCGGTGCTGCTGGCCATCGTCGCGGCACTGGGGGTACTGGCCATCGCGCTGATCGGCCTGGACAGGCTCCGGGCTCCGGGCCCTTTCCCGGAGCAGCGTCCCTATGACCACTACTTCTTGGCCGCCGCCCTGTGGGGGATCGCGATCGGCGTCGTCGGAATCCTGCTGGCCGTGCGGCGGCCTCGAGCCCTGCCCTGCTCGCCCGGCGAGCTGCTGTTCCTGACTGATCTGAGCATCCTGCTGGCGTTCTTCTGGCCGATCGAAGCCATGGCCGTGTCCGTGGTCGTCGCCGCCCGCGCCCGGCGCCGCCCTGGCCGGCAGCGCGCCGCGGCCCTCGCGCTGGGAGCGCTGGCACTGGTCGGGGGTACCTGGTGGGGCTGTGGCGCCTACGACGAGCAGGATGCGGACATGGTCGGATGGGCCAGCGCAGACCAACTGGCGGGCAGCTGGCACGAGGTGGCCGGGCCGGGCCACCTCGAGCTGGGAGCCGACGGGCACTTCACACTCCGGCACGCCACGGCCGCACTGGACCACTCCCTGCCGCCGGGCAGGACGATCGACGTGACCGGCAGCTGGGCGCTTCAGGATCAAGACCGCCCGATGATCATCACGTTGACGGTATCGCCGGACGTCTCGAGCGCGGCGCCGCCCGACCGGTTGAGTCTCGACGTGGAGGCGCTGGGCGCCTCGACCGTCCTGTGCCCGGACGCGGATCCGGACGTCGTGTGCGGTCAGGACGGGCTCCACCGCTGATCTGCCGTCACGCCGTCACCTCAACGTGACCAGGAGCGCGGTGCGGAAGCCGGTCTGACGGCGGCGCCGCCCACCGATCCGGCTCAGTGCCAAGTGGGACGGCACGCGGCGAGGAGGCCGGTCAGGATGCCCACCGGGTCGTGCAGCACGCGGGCGCCGTCGGTGACGACACGGTGTGTCCCAGGATCGACGGGGTCTGTCTCCGCCCAGGTGGGAGAGCCGATACCGATCTCGACTTCCAGGCCCGAGGCCGTGGAGTAGCGTCGTTCGGTGATCGGCCCCCACGACCGGATGCGGATCAGTTCCCCCGGACCGAGCTCCTTGACCAACGAGTCGTCGCAGTACCGGGCCTGATCCGTGGTGAGCAGGACGAAGTCGATGTCGGAGTCGGGGCGCGCGGCGTTGCGGGCGCATGATCCGACCAGGAGCAGACCGACGACGTCTTCGCGCTCCGTGGCCCACCGTGTGACGCGGTCGATGACCCGGGTGATCTCGGCACTCCGTGTCGGCGAGAGCCCGGTCGGCCTGTTCGCTGACTGATCGTCACGATGCATCGTGTGTACTCCTCGCGGTCCTGGTCAGCGGCCTGGGCGTCGCCCTGGTCCCTGGTCCTACACGTCCTCTCGGCTGGCCGGCCTGTAGTCCTCGGGTACCCGCACCCCGAGCGCGGTCTCGGCGGCGGTCCAGTCGCCGTCGGCGTCAACAGGTCGGGCTGGCGGCGCGACGAGGCGGGTCAGGCCCTGGCTCCCCATCAGAGCACCGGTCGGACCAGGGCCTTGGCGAAGGGCTCGCCGGTACGCCGTGCGTAGGTCATCCGCTCGCGCACCTCGTGCAGTGTGCGGGGGCGGTATCCGGGGCCGCCGTCGCAGCAGGTCTTGTGGAAACCCACGCCCGCGTTCACGAGGACGGAGAGAGTCCGCCAGCCTGCGGTGTCCCGTCGCCGGGGCGCGGCGAACGCCGACCCCACGTGGGTCAACTTCCCCGAGCAGCGCGGGCAGATCCGCTGCCGATCCCTGTCGTAGGGCTGCTTGTACGAGGCCCGACAGGGCAGGCAGACGTACGAGGTCTTCGCATGGGCCATGCCGCCAGCGTAGACATCACCCCGCGACAACGCCGACCGATTTAGCGGGAGTCGGCGTCGGCATGCCCCGTAGCGGTCCCAGCGGTCCATGTTCTGATCACACTTCGCGTCGAAGTGCGGTTCCGGACGGGCCATGGAGTGCTTCGGGGCCGGCCGCCTTGCCCCGACAGGAGGCCGTCCTGTGCGGCAACCGCAGCGAGGTCCACCCGGTGCGACGCGGCGCGGCCCGGAGCGGCCCTGCGGCCCCGCGTTCCCACCACCCGCCTGTTCCCGTGCTGCCCGGCCACGCGCCCTGGGATGGCTCGGCTCCGGCCTCGCCTCCCACTCCCCCGGTGCGGCGCCCACCGCGCCGCCCATCGCCACGATCAGCGGCTGGTGCTCGCCTACCACCCGCATGGACGGAGCCGTGGAACCGTCCAGCGGGGGTGGCGCTGGGGATAGCCTCCAGGTGTGCCGATATCCGAGAACACCGCGCTCCCCGACCCGTTCCGAACGACCACCACCCTGGCGCGGCTCGCCCAGTGGCGTACCGGCTCCCGCATCTGTGCCGCGATCGACGTGGCCGCCGGGGCGGCCGGTGCCGTACTGCTGCTCGTCGCGGCGGGCGACAGCCTGGTCTCCTGGCCCTCGAACCGGGTGTTGCTCGGGCATGACGACCTGTCACACATCGCGGGGGCGATACTCATACCGTGCTGGGTCTGGCTCATCGGGTCCCTCGCGCTGGTCACGGGCGTGAGCCCGGCCCGGCGGAGCAAGACGGAGCGGGCCGCGCGGCGCGCCGTGGAGAAGGAGATCTGGCGTGCCATGTTCCCGGGCAGGCGGGTGAGGATCGGCCTCGGTGTGGCCGCCGTGCTCTGCCTGGGTGTGGTGGTCGGCGGGTTCGTGGTCGGCGGCGCGAAGGGCAGCGCACGCACGCTGCCCGGCCCGAGCTACCAGGTCTCGGTGCAGGACCTCAACGACTCCGCGTGGACCGACGTCCCGCGCGACCAGTACGACCGCTGGCGGGCCGAATTCGTCCGGGAGGATGGGATGTTCACCATCTTCGGCCTCTTTCTGGTCGGCGGCAGCCTTGGACTGCGCCGGCTCCACCGCCGGACCCCGCCTCGGTAGAGCTTGGGTCTGAACCCGTCCGTGGCTGGTCACGGGCCGCAGACGGTGGGCGGAGCAGCTGCTGGGTACCGTTCGGACTTCCCGTCGCGGTGACGGAGAGGTCCGGGCGGGCCGAAGGGCGGGTTTCGGCGTGGACCGGGATTGCGGCTGCCGGGGTCAGCGGATGGCGACCAGGATGCTGTCGTCGCCGCATTGCCAGACGGTGGTGGCGGTGGTGAAACCGGCTTCGTGCAGGAGGCGGATCTGCTCGGCGGTCGTCAGGTCGTGGGGCTCGGTGAAGGTGCGGTCCGCGATCGGGGAACGGGAGCGGGCTTGGGCGAGGGGGGCGAGTTCGGGGGCGGACAGCACGGTCTTCCACCAGTTGTCCCAGTCCTCGCGGCCGTGGCGCCCGGTGCGGTGGGCGCGCCGCGCGCGCAGGTGACCGGCGGGTGGGACCCTGTCGTCGGCCAAGGTAGGCGGGCTGGTCAAGTGATCGTGCAGGGCCGGGGACAGCCACGGCGTGGACCTGTCCCCGCGGCCGGGATCCTCCAGCTCGCGATGGGGCTGACCAGGACGGGCACCTTCGCTGGATGCGCTTTTCGTGGTCGGCCGCTACCACGCTATCCCGCGTTGCGCGGCGGCAGCCGCCGGGTGATCCGGTCGAACAGCTCCGCCAGTGGCTCGCCGACGTCCCGGCCGAACTCGGTCAGCCCGTAGGTGACCTGGGGCGGGGTCGTCGGCTCGACCTCCCGCCAGACCAGGCTGTCCTGGACCAGCGCGCGCAGGGTCTGGGCGAGCATCTTCTCGCTGATGCCCTGGATGCTCTCGCGCAGCTCGTAGAACCGGAGGTCGTTGCTCCGCAAGGAGATCAACACCCAGATGCCCCACCTGCTGGTCACGTGGTCGACCACATCGCGCGCGGGGCAGTCGGTGTGAAACACGTCATACCGCGTCTCGGCCTCGGCCCGTGTGTGCTGCGCGCTTCCCGCCATGTGATGAGCTTACCTCGAGGTATGTCCTTACCAAGAGTTAGCCCGGCTCCTAGCGTGAAGGCCACAGCGGACATCGAAGAAGGAGCTGTACATGATCGTGGTGACCGGGGCTACCGGGAATGTGGGCCGGCCGTTGACGCGGGCGTTGGCCGAGGCGGGCCAGTTGGTGACGGCGGTGTCACGGCACGCGGCGGCGGTGCCGGACGGCGTCCGCCACGTGGCGGCCGACCTGGCCGAGCCGGCCGGCCTTGAGCCCGCGCTGACCGGGGCGAAAGCGCTGTTCCTGCTGCTCTCCGGCGACCTGCACGCCGCCGGAGCCAGCCCGGCCGACATCATCGGCCAAGCCGCGGCCGGCGGGGTCCGCCGGGTCGTCCTGCTCTCCACGCAGGGCGTGGCGACCAGGCCCTTCGGCGCGACGCGGATCGCGATGCGCGCGCTGGAGGACGTGCTGCGGGAGTCCGGTCTGGAGTGGGCCATCCTGCGGCCGGGCGGCTTCGCCTCCAACGCCCTGTGGTGGGCCGAGTCCATCCGCGCGCGGCGGGTCGTCGCCGCGCCCTTCGGCGACGTCGGGGTGCCGATCGTCGACCCGGCGGACATCGCCGAGGTCGCGGCGGCCTGCCTGCTGGACGACCGGCACACCGGCGGCGTGTACGAGCTGACCGGCCCGCAGGTGATCACGCCGCGCCAGCAGGCGCAGGCCATCGCCGCCGCGCTGGGCTCGCCAGTGCGGTTCCACGACCTCACCCGCGACGAGGCCAAGGCCGCCATGGCCCGGAGCATGCCGGCGGAGCTCGCCGAGGACACCCTGACCATCCTCGGTTCCCCGAACCCGGCCGAACTGCGCGTCAGCCCGGACGTCCAGCGGATCCTCGGCCGCGCCCCGCGCCCGTTCGCCGACTGGGCCGCCCGCAATATCGCCGCGTTCCGCTGAAACAGGTCAGCGCCGCTGGAACCGCTCGGCGTGCTCGGCGATCCACTGCCGGCAGTAGCGGGAGCGACCAGTGCGAGAGTGACGGCCGGCCCCAGCACGCCCTGACGTGTCGTCAAGCCCTCATGCCCCCAAGAACATGAAAGCGCCATCCCGCTCACTCGGGTCGATATCCTTCAAGCTCGACCGACGGGGTGCTCAGGGGAAGCGCGGGGGAAGTGTGACGGACTACCTGTGGATACATCTGGGCACAGGCATCCTGGCCGTGCTCGGGCTGGCTCTGGTGCTGCGGCTGGCGTCGCTGCCACTGCTGTTGCGTGTTCAACGGAGCGTGCGCCAGCGGGCCTTGGCGGCCCGAGGTGTGGCTGCGGCGTCGGCCTGGCCTTGGGCGGCGGTCTGCGGGGAGCTGGTGGTGGAGCTCGGCGGCGCTGTCGGCCTGGCGCTGCTGCTGAACACCGACTACGTGGACGGCTTCGACCTGTTGAAGCTGTCGATCGCCACGGGACGCCCGCTCCATCTGGCTGCGGAGCTGCACATCACCCAACCGGAAGCGCAGACCCGGTTCCACCTTGCCGCGATCTCGGCACTGGTGGTCTGGCTGCTGCTCTGGTTCCTGACACAGCGCAGGCTGCTGACCGCAGCCACGCCTGCCGGGACTTGGGCGTCGCCCCCGGTCGCGGGCCGGCTGGCCGGTCTGTTCGCCCTTCGGCTGGCACTCGGCGTGTTCGCACCGGTCGGGCTGGTCGTGGCCGGCCTGGTGTTCCAAGTCGTCGCCCTCGTGGCCGCCTTGAGGTTCCGGTCCGCCGACGGCGCCACCACCGCGCCGCCGCTCCCGTCCGAGCAGCCCGGCTCGTCCGCGCAGCCCGGCTCGTTCGGTCCGTCCGGTCCGTCCGGCTCATTCGGTCCACCCCTCCCGTACGTGCCGCCCATGCCGTCCGCTCCGCCCGCGCGGCCCGTCGCGCACGTGCCGACGCAGGTCGATCGGGGTGCCGGTGCCGTGCCGCAGGTCACGTACCAGCAGCTGCATCCGAACGAGCCACGGACGATCGGCGGGTACCAGCTGCTCGGGCGGATCGGCAGCGGCGGGATGGGTACGGTGTACCTCGCCCGGCGGGAGGGCGCGGCAACCCAGGTGGCGTTGAAGACCATCAACCCCGAACTCCTGGACCACGAAGAACTGTTGCACCGTTTCGAGCGTGAGGCGGAGGTGCTGGCGATGGTCTCCGGCGCCTACACCGCCAGGGTGCTCGACGCCGGCTTGGACGCCGGGCGGCCTTACCTGGCCATGGAGTTGCTGGACGGCCGTCCCCTCGACGTCCATCTGCGCGAGCGGGGGCCGATCCGCTCGCCCGAGGCGCTGCGCGCCCTGGCGCTGGCACTGGCGGTCGCGCTCTCCGGGGTGCACCGGCTCGGCCTGGTCCACCGTGACCTCAAACCCGCCAACATCATGCTGACCAGCGCCGGACCGCGCCTGCTCGACTTCGGCATCGCGGCGATCGTGGACGGCACCAGGCTCACCCGAACCGGCGGCGGACCGGGGACCCTGACATACATGGCGCCGGAACAGTTCGGCGACGAGCGCGTCGGCACGGCTGCCGACATCTGGGCCTGGGCGTGCTGCGTGATATGTGCGGCGCACGGCAGCAGTCCGTTCGCGGCGACCAATACGGGCGCGGTGATCCGCCGGATCGTGGACACCGGCCCCGAGCCGGCCGCGCTGATGGCGCTGCAGGCGCTCGACCCGGCTCTCGCGGCCGCCATCACGCAGGCGCTGAGCGTCGATCCGGCGGGGCGCCCCGCGGACGGCTCGGCCCTGGTCGAGCTCCTGACCTCCCACCAGGGGCCGAACCACGCGCCGGCGGATGAGGGCACCCTGCGCGAGCAGATCACCCAGGGCTGGGGCACGCTGACGCTCTGACACCGGGGCCGCGTCGGCTGTGCAAGCGGCGGCGGCGGCGCGCGCCTGGCGGGCGGACGCGGCACTGGTGGGCTAACCTGCGCTGCGGGCCGGGTGCGCAGGAACGACCACGGGGTGCGCACGGACCGGCCGACGAACCTATGGGGGGTTCCACATGTCCAGAATCATCACCGCCGCCATGCCCGCGCACGGGCACACCGCGCCGCTGCTGGCGATCACCGCCGACCTGGTGGCACGCGGGCACCAGGTGGCCTTCCTCGGCGGGGCGCGGTTCGCCGCGGCCGCCGAAAAGACCGGGGCGCGATTCGTCGCCCTGCCGGCGGAGGCGGACTTCGACGACCGCCGGATCAACGACTACTTCCCGGGCCGGGCCGAGCTGCCGCCCGGGCCGCAGCGGCTGGCCTTCGACGCCCGGCACATCTTCATCGATCCGGTGCCCGCGCAGTACCGGGCGCTGCGCGCGCTGCTGGCCGAGTTCCCGGCCACGGCCGTGCTCGGCGACTGCTTCTTCCACGGTGCGGTGGCCCTGGCGCTGGCCCACCCGCGCGGCGAGCGGCCGGCCGTGGTGGGCATCGGGGTGGCCCCGCCGATGCTGCAGAGCGTCGACACCGCACCCTTCGGGCTCGCCCTGCCGCCGCAGGCAGGACCGGAAGGGCGGGCCCGCAACCGCGAGTTGAACGCCGAGGCGGCGCAGCGCGGCGAGCCGCTGCGGCAGTACGCGGCCGAGGTCTTCGCCGGCGTCGGGGCCGAACTGCCGCCGGGGCCAAGGGCGAACGCCGCCGTGACCGGGCCCGACCACTACCTGCAGCTGACCGTCCCGGGGTTCGAGTACCCGCGCAGCGACGCGCCGGCCTCACTGCGGTACATCGGCGCGCTGCCACTGCAGAGCCGGGACGAGGCGGAACTGCCACTGTGGTGGCCGGAGCTGACGGCGGGCCGGTCGGTCGCGGTGGTCACCCAGGGCACCCTGGCCAACGACGACCCGACCGAGTTGCTGGTCCCCGCGGTGCGGGCGCTCGCCGACCACCCCGACCTGCTGGTGGTCGCCGCCACCGCCCGACCGGACGGGCCCGAGCTGCTCGCCGAGGCGCTCGGCGGCGGCTTGCCGGACAACGTCCGGGCCGCCGGCTACCTGCCGTTCGACCGGCTTCTGCCGCACGCCGACCTGCTGATCAGCAACGGCGGCTATGGCGGCGTCCACACCGCGCTGGCTTTCGGGGTGCCGCTGGTGGTCGCCGGCGGCAGCGAGGACAAGCCCGAGGTGGCCGCCCGGGTGGCCTGGCGCGGCGTCGGCGTCGACCTGCGCACCGGACGCCCGGGCGAACCGGAGCTGCGCGAGGCCGTCGACCGGGTCCTGGCCGACCCGAGCTACCGTACCAACGCCGCCGAACTGGCCGCCGAACTCGCCGCCCACCAGCCGCTGACGGCGATCGCCGAACTGGTGGACTCGCTCGGCTGACCGAGGCGGGGGGCCGCCGACGGATGCTCGGGGAGATCGACCGGCCGGCGTGGGGAAGTTGGCTCCCGGTCTCGCCGGTCTCGCTCTCCGTGCGACGGGTTCGAGGCCTACCAGGGTACGGGGGTACCGGAGTTGGGACCCTGGACCGGCTTCGGAGCCGGTCCAGGGTCCCCACGCGGCACGTGGGGACTCTGGCAGAACTGCGGGACCGGCGCCGGCCGCGCGCTGCGGACCCGCCCGAACCACCCGAACCACTCTTCCCGCAGGGCCCGTTCGGGCCGTCGGTGCGTTTCGGGCTGCCACGCGGCGGGGATTCGTGAAGCACGGTGGGGCTCTTGGCGGACCGGGCACTCGGCGGTCGGAGGGGTGGGGCGGTGCGTCGGTGGCTGGTGACGGGATGTTCCTCGGGGCTGGGGCGCGCCCTGGCCACCGCGGCTGCCGGGGCCGGCGACCGGGTGGCGGCCACCGCCCGCCGGCCGGGCGACCTTGAGGGGCTGGTCCGGGCCTGGCCCGAGCGGATCGTCCCGATCGCGCTGGACGTGTGCGACGCCGACCAGTGCGAGCAGGCCGTGCGCACCGCCGCCGACCGGCTGGGCGGCATCGACGTGCTGGTCAACAACGCGGGCAGCGGACTGTTCGGGGCGGTGGAGGAGGTCGGCGACGCCGAACTGCGCGAGCAGTTGGAGGTCCTGCTGCTGGCGCCGTGGCGCTTGGTGCGGCTGGTGCTGCCGCTGATGCGGGCACAGCGGTCCGGGCACATCGTCAACGTCTCCTCGCTGGCCGGGCGGATGGCCTTTCCGGGCCTGGCCGCTTACGTCACCGGGAAGTTCGCGCTGGAGGGGATGAGCCAGGCGCTGGCCGGCGAGGTCGCCGAGCACGGCATCAGGGTCACCGTGGTGGAGCCCGGCGGATTCGCCACCGGCTACGGGAGCTCCCTCGCACAGGCGGCGCACCGGCTGCCGGCGTACCAGCGGTCGACCGGCGAACTGCTGCCCGCCTTCCGCGGCATGGCGGACAACCCCGACCTCGGGCGACCCGAGGACTTCGCCGACGCGGTCCTGCGGCTGGTCGCCGCGGACCCGCCCGGTCCCCTGCGGGTGCCGGTCGGCGCGGACGCGTTCAGCTACCTGGAGGCGGTGGAGCGGGCGGCCCGCGAGGAACTCGCCGCGGCCCGCGCCGTACTGGACGGGACACCACCGCCCCGGTGACACCGACCCGGTGACAGCGACCCGGTGACAGCGACCCGGTGACGCCGGCCTTCGGCGCCGGGCGCAGCTGAGGCGCGGCCCCGTGCGGCCCCGTGCGACCCCGCGCGGCCTCGTCCCCGTACTCGTCCACCGGTTCCACCGGTTCCACCAGCGCGATGGTGTTGATTTCTGATTTATCCTGCGTTTGATATTGACCGTTGATGTTGGATTCTGCTTCGCTGTAATGCCTGCGCAGGCATCGCTCCCCGAACTCCCCCATCCACGGAATCCGGAGTACCCATGCGCAAGACCTGGCCCATCCTGACCGCGACCGCGTTAGCCGCGGCCTCCCTGGCCGTTCTGCCGGTCGCCGCCACCCCGGCCGCCGCACTCGACAACCAGCTGGCGCTCACCCCGCCGATGGGCTGGAACGACTGGAACGCCTTCGGCTGCAACGTCAGCGCACAGCTCGTGGAGCAGACCGCGGACAAGATCGTCTCCTCCGGCCTCAAGGCGGCCGGCTACCAGTACGTCAACATCGACGACTGCTGGCTGACGCACAGCCGCGACGCCGCCGGGAACCTCGTCCCGGACCCGGTCAAGTTCCCCGACGGCATCAAGGGCGTCGCCGACTACGTGCACAGCAAGGGCCTCAAGCTCGGCATCTACGAGAGCGCCGGCACCCTGACCTGCGCCGGCTACCCCGGCAGCCTGGGCCACGAGAAGCAGGACGCGGCCACCTTCGCGTCCTGGGGTGTCGACTACCTGAAGTACGACAACTGCAACAACCAGGGCATCCCCGGGCTGCAGCGCTACACCGCGATGCGCGACGCACTGGCCGCGACCGGTCGGCCGATCGTCTACAGCATCTGCAGCTGGGGCACCGACGACGTCGCCAGCTGGGGCCCGGGCGTGGGCAACCTGTGGCGCACCACCGGTGACATCAACGCCTCGTTCGGCTCGCTGCTCTCCAACTTCCACCAGAACGTGCAGCTGGCCGCCGGCGCCAAGCCGGACGCCTGGAACGATCCCGACATGCTGGAGGTCGGCAACGGGATGACCTCGGCGGAGGACCGCAGCGAGTTCTCCCTGTGGGCGGAGATGGCCGCACCGCTCATCTCCGGCACCGACCTGCGCACCGCGAGCGCCGACACCCTCTCCGTCTACGGCAACCGCGAGGTCATCGCCGTGGACCAGGACCCGCTCGGCCGGCAGGGCACGGCGGTGACGCTGTCCGGCGGCCTCGACGTGCTGGCCAAGCCGCTCGCCGACGGCAGCGTCGCGGTCACCCTGTTCAACGAGAACCCGACCCGGGCCACGATCTCCACCACGGCCGCCGCCGTCGGCCTGCCCAAGTCCGCGGGCTACCTGCTGCGTGACCTGTGGGCGCACACCACCACCAGCAGCGGCGGCACCATCAGTGCCTCCGTCCCGGGCCACGCGACCGTGATGTACCGGGTCACCCCCACCACGAAGGCCCGCGCCTACGCACCGGCGCTGACCCTGGGCACCAGCGCGGCCGCCTTCACCGCCGGCAGCTCCGCGAACCTGCTCTCCACCTTCACCAACAACGGCGTCGAGCCCGTCGACGACGTGCGGCTGGGCCTGTCCGTCCCCAGCGGATGGACCGTCACGCCGCTGACCGCGACCCGGTCGGGCCACGTCGCCCCCGGCAAGGTCGCCCTCGCCGAGTTCCGGGTCACCGCGCCCGCCACGCTCAGCGCCCCCATCACCCAGGCGAGCGTGGGCGGCACCGCCGAGGCCCGCTGGCACGGCCAGGTGGAGCAGCTCGCCGCCGCCGACAGCGTGACCGTGCCCGCCCCGGTGCAGGCGCCGTTCAAGACCTTCACCGACACCGACGCCGTCTTCGGGCAGCAGGGCGACCGGATCGCGGTCGACGGCGCCGGGGACGACCTGTGGGGCAGCACCGACCAGTACAGCACCGTCTACCGCCCCGGCGCGGAGCACGACGGCTCCGTCACCACCGTCGAACTCACCGCCCAGGCCTACACCAGTGACTGGGCCAAGGCGGGGATCATGGTGCGCGACGACATCACCGGTGCCGGTACGTCACCTGGCTACCTGGTCCTCGCCGAAGCTCCGGGCAAGGGCTACGTCATGCAGTGGGACTCCACCGGAAGCGGCCAGCTGGACAGCAACAGCGCACCCTCCAACCAGGGTTCGGGCACCGCGACGTACCCGACCTGGCTGCGGCTGGTCCGCACCGGCTCGGTCTTCACCGGCTCCTACTCCACTGACGGCACCACCTGGACCCAGATCGCGGCCGTCACCGTCCCGGGCGTGACCGCCGGCCAGGACGTGGGCGTCTTCACCACCTCGCACAGCGACGGCACCAGCGGCGAGGCCGACTTCACGGGCTTCACCCAGAGCTGACGCCATCGGCTCGCCCGCCGAGGCGAACCCGGCGGCGAACCCCGAAGCGAACCCCGAGGCGAACGCGGTGGGGGCCGGCGCTGACGCGCAGGCCCCCACTGCGGCAGTACGCGGGCCCGGCGCAGGGCGTCACGGCCCGTCAGTTCGGTGGCGGCGGGCTGTCCCAGGAGTACGAGTCGGGCAGGTTGTGGGCCCCGCCGGTGTTCTCGTTGCGGATGGCCGCGCCGGCCGTGTACGAGCTCCCGTCGGTGAAGGCCACCAGGCAGCGCAGGCGCGCGGTCTGCCCGCGCTCGGTGTCGTGGACGTGCGGGGTGCACGACACCGAGGCGACCGGCCGGTGGTCCTGCGTGGTGATGTGCGACTTCATCGCGTTCTGCAGAGCCACGTAGGCGTCCGTGTTCGGTCCGCAGCCGGTCAGCGGCCCCGCCAGCGCCGCCGCCAGAACCGCAGCCCGCCAGCCCCCGCGACGGGACCGGCACGGCCCGTGGAGTCGGTCCACCCGCATCGCTGCGCTCCTGATCGCTGGTCGAAGGGCCCCGATCGTAGCCCACGACCGCTCGGCGGGATCACCGCGGTGCGCCGGAACGACGGCACTGCCCGGCACCGCACGCCGGGGGTCAACGGTGCGGTGCCGGGCAGGAGTCGGTGCCGGACAGGGGTCGGCGGCGGGAGGTCAGGAGTGGAAGCTCTCCTGACGCGACGGCGGCGCCGGGGACTGTCGCGGCATCGGTGCGGGACGCAGGAAGCGCGAGCCGCGCGGATGCCGGGTGAACCGGTAGCCGGCCACGCCGGCCAGGGCCGCCAGGCCGCCGCCGCTCAGCGTCCAGTACCAGCGGGTGTTCCAGCCGGAGAACATCGCCGAGTACCAGTGGGACACCGCCTTGACCGGCGCCGCCGCACGCAGGGTGCCCGGCTGCGGGCCGGCGCTCGCCGAGGCGGCCGGCGTCGGCACCGCACCGGTGTCCGGCCCGGCCGTGGCACCCGGGGTCACCGGGGGCACCAGCGGCGCCCGCAGGCTGCCGCCCTGCGGCTGCGCGTCGTCCGCATCGCCCGTCATGGCGACGTGCACGGACACCTGGGTGGCGAGTCCGAGGTCCTGCTGCTGGACGTCGCTGGTCGACACCCGTGCGTAGTAGGTGCCGGGCAGCGGGTCGTCGGACCACGGCTCGGCCCAGCTGCGCACCTGCCGCAGCGTGCAACTCATGGTGAGCGAGCCGGTGTTCTGGTCGACGGTGGCGTCCTGCGGGCCGGCCGTGCAGGCCTGCCGCCGGCGCAGGCCGTCGAACAGGTCCAGCGCCCAGGTCTGCGGGCCGTGCCGGTCGGCCGAGGGCGGCAGCGCCACGGTCACCTGGACGGTGGCCGTCTGCCCCTGGGTGGCGGCGAACGACCAGTACAGGTAGTCACCCGTGGCGGCGGTCACAGCCGCGTCCTGGGCCGGTGCCAGCGTGGTGGCGGTCAGGAACGAGGTGCCGAACGTGGTCGCCGCCGCGGCACCGCCCGCCGACGCGGTCGCCGTCGGGGACGGCGACGGGGAGTCGGCGGCGGCCGCCGGGGCGAGCAGCGCGGCCAGGCCCAGGGTCAGCGGGGCCGCGCAGAGGATCCGGATGAGTCGCATCGTCAGTTCTCCTGCCATACGGCGATCCGCCAGCGCGCCACCCAGCCGGCGAGCAGCCCGGTGACCAGACCCGCGCCGGTCAGCACCAGCAGCAGGATCCAGCCTCGGCCCAGGCCCATCGCCACGCCGTCGGGGGCCGGGGAGGCCTTGGTCACGTCCACGACCAGCTCCAGCGGCAGTCCGGGGTCGGTCTGCACGTTCCCCTGCGGCGCGAAGGAGTTGCTGACGACCAGGCAGACGACCTGGTCCGCGCTGCCGGCGGCGCCGGCGGGGTCGATCGGGGCGGCGGAGACGGCGGGGTCGCTCGGGGCGGCGGAGACGGCGGCGGGCGCCGACCAGCGCAGGCCGGTGGAGGCGGCGTCGGTCCGTCCGCTGCCGGCGTCGGTACCGCGCACCAGCTCCTGGCCGGCGGCGTCGGTGGCCTGCAGCAGCACGCCGTAGTCCCGGGCAACCGCGCGGTCGGGAGTGACGCTGACCGCGGCCCGCAACTCCTGGCCGGACTTCACCGGGACCCGGTAGAAGCGGTGTTCGGAGAACTTCTCCCGGTCGCTGTAGACGCCGGGGGTGAGCAGCGGAGCGTTGGCGCAGCTGTCGGCCCCGGCGACCTGGGCGGGGTTCTGGGCGTAGGTCTGGTCCGATCTCGTGACCGACTGCTGCAGCCGCTGGGTGAGTTGCTCCTGGGAGCGCACGTCGGTGTAGGTGCCGCCGGTCGCGTTCGCGATGCACAGCAGTTGCTGGCTGACCTGGTCGTCGTGCGCCAGGCCGAGCGTGTCGATCACCAGGTGGGTGCCCTGCGCGGCCAGTTCACGCGCGACGTCGCACGGGTCGGGCGGCGAGCAGTCGTCCTCGCCGTCGGTGACCAGCACCACCCGGCGGGTCGCCTGTCCCGTGCCGAGGTCCTGCGCGGCACCGCGCAGCGCCAGGCCGATCGGCGTCCAGCCGGTCGGGCGCAGGGTGGCCACCGCCGTCTTGGCCTCCACCTTGTCGGTCTTGCCGACCGGGAAGAGCACCTCGGTGTCCTTGCAGCCGTCGGTCTTGTCGCTGACCGGGTAGGTCGCGCCCAGCGTGCGGATGCCGAACTGGGCCTCCGGCGGCAGCGCGTCGATGACCTCGTCGATGGAGTGCTGGGCGACCGAGATGCGGCTCTGCCCGTTGATGTCCGTGGTGCTCATGGACCCGCTGACATCGAGGATGAGGTCGACACGCGGAGCCTGGTCGCCCGTCGGGGTCGTGCTGTTCGGGGTCGTACTGCTCGCGGTGGGCGCCCCGCCGGGTACGCCGTCGGCCTGGGCCGGCAGGCCGCTCATGACGGTGGCGGCGGTGATCGCCAGAACGGCCAGCAGACCTGCCGCCCTGGTCGGTCGTTGTCGGATGATCTTCACGGCTCCGCATCCTACGGGTCGTCAGCGACCGAGTCACACCAGCCGATCGGGGCCCGGAGGCGGACGGGGATCCGCCGGCTCCCGGCCGCCGCACTGGCAGCAGATCCACGACGGAGGAGGCCACCGGAACCTGATCACACGTCACCCGATCCGCGACTCTTGACAACTGCCCATGCTCCTGACACCACTGGCACTGCACCACTCCCCCGAACGGCAGCACACCCCGAAGGGAGCGATCAGCACATGACCAGGCCTGAGAGCGCGGGATACGACTACGACGTCGTCATCAGCGGAGCCGGCCTCGCCGGCAGCGCCGCGGCGATCCTGCTCGCCCGACGCGGCGTCCGCGTCGCACTGCTGGAACGCCGCTCGGACCCCGAAGCGTACAAGGTGCTCTGCACCCACTCCCTCACGGCCAACGCCTATCCGGTGCTGGACGAACTCGGCCTCGTACCCGCTCTCGAGAAGGCGGGAGCCGTCCGCAACGACGCCCGCTGGTACACCCGCTGGGGATGGATCGAGCCGAGGGCGGCACCGGCGGGCCCCGAGCTGCCGTACGGGTACAACATCCGGCGCAGCACCCTCGACCCGATGATCAGGTCCCGTGCGGCGCAGACTCCTGGCGTCGATCTGCTGCTCGGTCACCAGGTGACCGGGCTGGTCCGGGAAGCCGGGCGGACCCTGGGGGTGCGCGCGTCGACGCCGCAGGGCGAGCGCGAGATCCGGGCCCGCCTGGTGGTCGGTGCCGACGGCAAGGACTCGGCCGTGGCGAAGTTCGCCGGGGTGCCCGCTCGGCTGCACGAGAACGCGCGGTTCGGCTATCTCGCGCAGTTCCGCAACCTGCCGCTGCACGGCGGGCTCGGTCACACCTGGTTCCTCGAGCCCGACATGGCGTACGCGTTCCCCAACGACGACGGGGTGACGGTCATCGCGGTGCTCCCGGACAAGAAGCGGTTGCCGGCCTTCCGGGAGGACCTGGCGGGCAGCTTCGTCGCCTTCGTCCGCGCCCTGCCCGAGGCACCGCCGATCGACTCCGCCGAGCGCATCACGAAGATCATCGGCACTGTCGACTACCCGCTTCTCAGCCGCAAGCCGACCGCACCGGGCGTCGCGCTCATCGGCGACGCCGCCCTGACCGGCGACCCGCTGTGGGGAGTGGGCTGCGGGTGGGCCCTGCAGTCCGCGCAGTGGTTGGCAGCGGCGGTCGCCCCGGCCGCGACCGGTCAGGGCGACCTCGATCGGTCGCTCGCGGTGTACGCACGCAGGCACCGGCGCCGGCTGCGCGGTCACCAGTACCTGGCCGCCGACTTCGCCACGGCCCGTCCGTTCAACCCCGGGGAGCGGCTGATGTTCTCGGCGGCGGCACGCGATGAGTCGATGGCCCGGCACACGCACCTGTTCGCATCCCGCCTGATCGGTCCGCTGCGCTTCCTGAACCCCGTGGCACTGGCCAGGGCCTCGGCCGTCAACATCAAGCATCGCGGGGCGACCGCGCCACCCTGAGTGGTCACGTCAGCGCGGCATCATGGCCGGTCCGGCCGGCCGGGATGCCGTGGTCCGCTCCGGACCCGTTGCCGGCCGAACGCCATCCGCGGTACAGGCGCAGTCCCACGGCGACGAGAACGGCGATGCCCAAGGGCGGGTAGATCGAGCCGGGTAGTTGCCAGTACCAGGCGACGCCGCGTCCCCATCGGTGGGGCGATATCCACATGGCGTGGGAGAGGAACACCGCCAGCGTGATGCCGAGCAGCACCCGGCGCGCTGTGCTCCTGCCCTCCGCAGCCAGCAGCGCGATGAGAGGGATGCACCAGACCCAGTGGTGGGTCCAGCTGATCGGCGAGATCAGCAGCGCGGTGAACGCGGTGCAGACGGCGCCCCAGGCATCGGCCCGGCGCAGCAGCCGTGCGGAGCGCCCGGCCAGGACGGCCACCGCGAGGCCGAGCGTCCCGACGACGGCGCAGGCGGCGAGCCCGACCAGGCCCGGGTCGCTGACGTCGAGGAGTCGGCAGACGGCGCCCCGCAGGGACTGGTTGTCCATGAGGGCCGTGACGCCTACCCGGCTCGGGTCCCAGAGGTACCTGGTCCAGAAGCCGAAGGAGGCGTCGGGCAGCACCAGCCAGCCGATCAGACCGGCCGTCAGGAATGTGCCTGCTGAGACCAGAGCGGCTCTGATCCGGCCGGTGAGGAGCAGGTACACGGCGAACAGGCCTGGGGTGATCTTGATGGCGGTGGCCAGGCCGATGCCCACGCCCTTGAACCGGCTCCGGTCCGGCCGGGTCAGGTCCCACAGGACCAGGCAGAGGATGCCGAGGTTGACCTGGCCGTACTGGAAGGTGGTGTACACCGGCTCCAGCCAGACGCCGAGGCCCGTCGCGAACAGGACGGCGGCTGGGCGGTGACGTGCGCGGGGCCACTCGATCAGGCGGAGGGAGAGGTGGACGGCCAGGGCGAGCAGGGCGAGGCCGAGGACCATCACCAGAACCCGTAACGTGCTCACCTCGAACCAGGTGCTCGGCACGAAGAGCATCGCGGCGAAGGGCGGGTAGGTGGCCGGCAGGTCCCACACCCGCATCGCGTACAGGTCCTCGCCATGGACGACCGCGGCGCCCTCGCCCCGGTAGACGAGCATGTCGACCATGGTCGCCCCGTGGAAGTGACGCACGACGGCGAACACCGCCAGGGACGCGGCCGCGACGCAAGCCGCGGCCACGGCCCAACGTGTCGTTCTTGCGGGGCGGAAGGTATCGATGCGTTCGTCCATACCCGGGTCAACGTGTCGCAGGCGCTTGCGGGCTCACGGCGAGGAGGCCTCGGAACTGTCGGCGATTCCTCGGACCAGGGCAGCCAACAGCGCACACCACCGCCGCCGTCACCCCGCACCGTCGCGGGGTGGATCCTCAGCCGAGCATCAGCTGCCACTGCTGGCCGCTCGCGCCGGTACCCGTCTGCTGTTCGAGGGCGGCCAGGTCCTGGAGCGAGCCGCCGACACGCCCAGCACCAGCCCGCTGCGCACATTGACCAGGTTGACGTATCCGCCGCCGGCGTCGGCGAGTGTCCACTGCTGGTTGGTCGCGCCCGTCGGTGTCCACTGGATGACGGGCGTACCGGGCGCGGTACCACCGCCGTTCACGTCCATCGCCAGCGCCGAAGCGGCGTTGACGAGGGTGTGGGCGCCCGAGCCGGTCGGCTGGAACTGCCAGCACTGGTTGCGGCCGCCGTCGCGCGTGTACTGGATCAGTTCGGTACCGGCGGAGCTACTGGCGGCGGGATCGTCGACGGCCTTGCCGCTGTTCCGGTTGACCAGGACGAAGCTGTCGAAGGTGGCGGACCGCCCGGCGGCGACCGTGACCGACCTGCTCCAGGGACCGGACCGCACGACGGTGCTCGCGCCGGCCGGGCCGACGTTGTGCAGGGTGAAGG
Organism: Kitasatospora sp. NBC_01266; assembly: GCF_036242395.1. NCBI lineage: Bacteria > Bacillati > Actinomycetota > Actinomycetes > Kitasatosporales > Streptomycetaceae > Kitasatospora > Kitasatospora sp. NBC_01266. The sequence goes on from NZ_CP108458.1 coordinate 579,850, forward strand.
AGGTCACCTGGCCGGCGCTCCAGGTGAGGTCCACCGTGAACCCGCCCCGGACGCCGACCCCCGTCACGCTGCCCGACGCGGACCACGCCGCGGGCAGCGCGGGCAGGAGTTGGAGCAGGCCGGGACGGGAGTACACGAGCATCTCGACGGCGGCGGACGGCAGGCCCAGGTTGGCGTCGATCTGGAACGTGTCGCCGCCGTAGATGTCCAGCAGGTTCCCCGCCGTCCCGGTCGACCCGTTGACCGACGGGGTCAGGCCGTTGACGAAGCACTGGTAGGCGTTGGGCGCGTTCTTCAGCCGGGCCCAGCAGGCCGAGCGCCAGGCGACGCCCCAGCCGTAGCTGGTCATACCCCGGGCGGTGAGCAGCTTGGTCGCACCGGCCAGCAGCGCGGCCGCGCTGCCGTCGGCGGTGATCCGGTCGCCGGGGAACAGGCCGATCAGCGGCGACAGATGGCGGTGCTGGAGGTCGGAGGTGTCGAGGTTGTCCGGTGTCATCCACTCCTCGAGCCAGCCGGTGGTGTCGCTGACCTGCGGGAGGTAGAGGCGGCTCTGCAGGCCCTGCACGGTCCGGGCGTAGTCGCCGTCCTCGCTCAGGAGCGCCGCAGCCGCCAGGTAGTTCGCGAACAGTTGCCAGACGAGTTCCTGGGCGTAGGTGATGCCGAGCGCGTCGGTCGGTCCGTGCTCGGGTGACCAGTCCGCGTCGTCGACCAGCACGGTGTGGGTCACGCCGGCGGCGTCCGTGTAGCTGGTCGTGATCAGGCGGGCCTCCCAGAACTGGCAGGCGCCCTTGAGCAGCGGATAGATCTTCGCCAGGTAGCCGGCGTCCTGGTTGTACAGGTAGTGGTCGAAGAGTTCGTTGCAGAGCCAGGCGTTGCCCGCCGGGTGCCACCACCACCCCAGGCCGCCGAAGACGTTGGTGGAGATGGCGACGGTCCAGCCGGCGATCTTGCCGGAGGAGTTCCGGAAGCCGTTGTCCGGGCTGTTGAACAGGGCCTGGGTGTGCTGTTCCCACTGGGGCTGCTGGTTGACGCAGTAGTCCGCGAACGCCTCGAAGCAGGACGGCAGTCCGGCGCGGTCCGGCAGCCAGTAGTTCATCTGGAGGTTGATGTCGGTGTGGTAGTCGCTCATCCAGTCGGGCGAGTTGGAGTCCTGCCAGGGCCCCTGCAGATTGATCGGCAGCCCGGTTCGCGAGCCGCAGATCATCAGGTAGCGACCGAACTGGACATAGGCGGCGTGCAGTTCGGGGTCGGGCGCGGCTCCGGGGAGCTGGGCGGCGGCCAGCCGCTGGTCGGTGGGCAGGGCCCGCTGGGCCGCCGTCGAGACGCCGAGGTTGACGCTCATCGCCTGCTGCAGGCCCTGGTAGTCGGCCAGGTGGGCACCCAGCAGCGCGTCGGCGCCCAGGCCCACGGCCCGCGCGGCCTGGGCGCCGGCGACGGTCGACGGGACGATGGCCGGGTCCGTGAAGCCCGGCGCCGTCGCGCGGTAGTCGGTGCCGCCGCTGATCACCAGCAGCACCTCGGTGCAGCCGGTGAAGGTCACGGCCCCCGCGGACACGCCGACGGTTCCGCCGGTGCCGCGGGCCTGGACCACCGCGGCATAGCGCAGTCCGTTGGGCAGGCCGGCACTGAACGAGGCGGTGACCGACGCGGCGTCCGTGGTGGTGGTCTCCGAGCGGGTGCCGGTCAGGGCGAGGCTGCCGGTGTAGGTTCCGCCGCCGCCCTGGGTCAGGTGGATGACGATGACGTCGTCGGGGTGGCTGGCGTAGACGTCCCGGCGGTAGCCGATGCCCTCGAACTGGTAGGTCGCCGACACCAGTCCGTTGCTCAGGTCGAGTTGCCGCTGGTAGCCGGTGATCGCCGAACCGGTGTGTCCGGGTATCCGCAGGTAGGCCTTGGCCAGTAGCTGCTGAGTACCGAAGTCGTCGGTGTCATAGGGGAACTGGCCGTCGGAGCCGAGCGAGGCGTTGGCCCCGCCGGCCCAGCAGCTCGCGTCGGTCACGCAGTACGCCTCTTCGGCGGTGTCCCCGGTGAGCAGCGCGCCGAGCCGGCCGTTGCCGACCGGCAGGGCCGTTGCCATCATCGACGACTCGACGCCCGGCTGGGTGTACCAGAGACTCAGGGCGTCGCCGGGCGGCACCGGGCTCGCCGAGGCGGTGGACGCCTCGGCGCGCGGCGTGAAGACCGGCAGCGCGGGCGCCACCAGTAGCGCGCCGAAGGCCGCCGCGCCGCGCAGGAGCGTACGACGGGATGGGGTGGATCCGGACAACGCGGCCTCCTGGCAGGCGAGATGAGTCGGTGTCACGCAGGTTCTTCGGGCGGGCGCGGGCCCGTCCGGCGGGTCGCGGTGCCGGACGGGCCCGCGCATGACCTGCAACGTGACGTTCATATCTGCGCGATCTTGGGGTGTTCTGAGCATTCATGCTCAGAAGTGGAATATAGGAGGGCGGTGATGGCACGTCAACGGTTCCAACTGGCAACGGGCGAGACGGCTGCGGCTCACCTGAGACCCCGCACCGGGGTACACGCTCCTTAGCGAAACCTTGAGCCCTGCCAGCGGCAGTCGACCTTGCCCCGGCAGAACGCGCGGTGAAGGATCGCAGCGTTGTCCTGTGAGGCGTGCCAAACGTCGTTGGGAGGGCAGTGTGCACAGACATGCTGAGCGGAGCGAGCCGTCGCAGCGGGAGGCGAAGGCACCGGCTCCGCGCCGGAACCCCGGACCGGCTCCCCGTGGGGCCGCTGGCCACCCGGCGCGAGCCGACCTCCTCGCGCTGCAGCGGAGCGTGGGAAACTCCGCCGTGACGTTGGCACTCCAACGGTCGGGAGCCGTCGGCGTTCAACGGGAGACCGAGGACGCCGAGGTCACCACGGGCCGGGTCAAGGACACCCTCGACACCGCCGCCCAGAACGTCGCCGCGACGACCGCCACGACCGTCGGGGCGCAGTTCACCGACCCCAGCTTCAGCACACCCGCTTCCTATGCCGGTGGCATGGCAGGCCCCTTCGGCTCAGGCATCGCGGCCGGGGTCACGCTCGCCACCGGCCTCGGGGCGATGCGGAACGCGCGGCGTGACAGGAACGCGCATCCGCAGGGCACCGCGCCGCACCGGGAGGCGTCCCGCGAACTCGGCAGCGCCCGCGCGGAGGTCGGCCAGAGCGCCGCCGGCCTGGTGGGCAACCTGCTCAACGGGACCGGCGGGGCGTTGAGCTACACCGGACAGGCAACCCCGGTGTACAACGCCGTCTTCTCGGCAGGCGGCGCGGTCGGACTGCCCGCGACACTGGTGCAGACGGGGCGGTACGCCCGTAAGGCCGCCAAGGCGCACGCGCGCGTCAAGGCGTTGCGCGCGCTGATGTCCGCGGAGGATCAGCAGCCGAAGAAGGCGTTGGCGGCCGCGAACCAAGAGGTCGCCGCTTGCCGTGAACTGGTCTACGCGATCGACGAGTTGTTCGAGTCGAAGAGTGAGACGTACCGGGCCCGCGTGCAGGAGATGGGCCGTTCGCCCATGGACCGGCCCCTGGGAACCGACCTGGACACCCTCAAGCAGTCGCTACTGGAAGTCCATGAGTTGGAGCGGCAGCTCCAGGAGGCCAACGCCGGCCTCCTCGCGGCCGTGGCGAAACAGAAGCAGCGGGAGGACGTCCGGGTCGCCATGGAGCGCGGGCTCGGCGAGGCCGCCGAGGAGGTCAAGCAGCATCGGGCGGGCGCACCCCAGCAGATCTCGCTGCGCATGATCCAGGCATACGCGGTGCAGAAGAACGAGCGCGGCCGGATCAAGAAGATCATCACCGCGACAGGCGGGGCGCTCGGAACGGCGGGCAGCGTCGCCGCTCTCGTCACCTCGATCGCCGTCGCCGCGGGCACCGCCGCCGGCGCGAGCGTGCTGCTCGCGACCCCGGTCGGCTGGGCGCTCGCTGCCGCCGCTGCCGCCGTGGGACTGGGCCTTGCCTCGTACAAGGCGTGGAAGTACTTCGCCAAGCGCTGGGAGCGGACGGCCGAGCCCGACGCCGACGGCAAGCCCACCCGCCCCGCTCTCGTACGGCTCGGCAAGACCCTGGCTTTCTGGAAGAAGGCCGGGCCGAGCAAACGCGAGGAGTACGCCTCCGCGCTCTACGAGATGGCCAAGGACGGACAGGACACCGACCCGGTCCGGACAGAAGAGGCACGGAAGACCATCACAGCCCTCGGGCTCGACTGGGACGGACTCACGATGAAGGACGAACCGGAGAGCGCCAAGAAGCTGATCGCCGCGAAGCTCGCGTCGTAGTCATCGGGGGTCGTCGGGGGTCCCGTCCCCAAGGACGGCGCGTCCTTGGGGACGGGAAGTCCCCCGGCCGCTCAGGCCGCGGCGGGCTCCGCGCCGAGGAGCGCGTCGATCTCGGCCAGCTCCTCAGAGGTCGGCACCCACTGCCCGGCGGCGGCGTTGGCGCGCACCTGCTCGGCGGTGCTCGCCCCGGCGATGACCGAGCCGCAGCCGGGCCGGGCGGCGAGCGCGCCCACGCCGATCTCGAGGACGCTCCGCCCGTGCGCCTCGCCCCAGGCGGCGAGGCGTTCGACCGTGTCGAGGCCGGCCTCGGTCACCCGCTCGGGCCGCGACGCCAGGCGCGAGCCCGCGGGCACGCCCGTGGCACGGCGCACCTTCCCGGTCAGCAGGCCGTTGGCGAGCGGGAAGTACGGCAGCACACCGAGGCCGTAGTGCAGCGCCGCGGGCACCACCTCCCGCTCCGCGCCGCGTTCGAGCAGCGACCATTCGTTCTGGGCCGAGACGAACGGGACGGCCCCGATCTCCCGGGCGACGTGCGCGGCCTCGGCGATCTGCCAGCCGGCGAAGTTGGAGTGCCCGATGTAGCGCACCTTGCCTTCGCGCACCAGCTCGCTGAGCGCGGCGAGCGTCTCGGCGATCGGTGTGCGCGGGTCAGGGGTGTGCAGCTGGTAGAGGTCGATGTGGTCGGTCTGCAGGCGTCGCAGCGACGCCTCGACCGCGCGCCGGATGTAGGCCCGGCCGCCCTTCGCCCCGGCCGCGGCCCCGTACCCCAGGTCCGCCCCCTGATGGCCGAACTTGGTGGCCAGCACGACCTCGTCCCGCCGCCCCTTCAGCGCCTGGCCGAGCAGTGTCTCGGAGCCGCCCAGGCCGCCGTACATGTCGGCGGTGTCGAAGAGCGTCACCCCGGCGTCGAGTGCCGCGTCGACCACCGCGAGCGTCTGCGCCGCATCGAGACGTCCGCCGAAGTTGTTGCAGCCGAGTCCGACCACGGAGACGAGGAGTCCGCTGTTGCCCAGCGTTCGATAGTCCATGGGGCCACTCTAGGCACCTGTCCGGACCTCCGGTGTTGTCAGCGGCGGATGCCGTGATCTGCCGGGATCACGGCGTCACGCGGGCGGTCGCTGGTCCGCGATCGCGTCAAGGCCGCCCAGGAGCAGGTCGAGGCCGGTGGTGAACTGGTCGCGGTCGTCGTGGTCGCGCAGGTCCTTGGTGGTGCGCGTGAGGAAGGGGTAGTCGGCGGGGTCGAGTTCTTCCCAGCGCTGGGCGGTCCGGGCGAGGAAGGCGTCGCGGCTGGTGGTCGCGCCGACGGTGAGGCCCGGGGCGATGATCTCGGCGCTGACGCCGGTGATGTAGTAGGAGATCGCGGTGGTGACCGCGAAGTGCCGTTCGGCGGGCAGTCCGGTCCGGGCGACCAGGGTGCCGATGCGGTCGAACAGGCGCAGTGCGTTCTCCAGCGTGGCCGGCGCGGTGACGTGGGACGCTGCCCACGGATGCCGGTCGAGGGCGTCGAAGACGGCGATGGCGAGCGCGCGCAGCCCGGCGCCGGCGTCTGCCACGAGACGCTGGTCCGCGGCGAAGGCGTGGCCGAGTACCTGATCGGCGGCCAGGGCGACGAGCTCGTCCTTGTTCGTCACGTGCCAGTACAGCGCGCCGGGTCCGGTGTTCAGCTCCTTGGCCAGCAGCCGGAAGGTGAGTCCCCGCTCGCCGAGCTCGTCCAGCAGCGTGACGGCCGCGCCGACGATGATCTCGCGCGAAAGGGCGTCGGCCCGCCCTTCCCCATCGGGTGCTCGTCCTCGTGTCCGTGGCATGACCTCATTTTGACACACCTGGACCGGCGTTCCATACTCGTTATGGAACATCGGTCCATATAGGTTCGGGCAGCTGCCCGGCGCTCCGCCCGCACGGGAACGAGGAAATCCATGAGCACCAGCCACCACCCGATCGCCATCGTCGGCGCCGGCCTCGGCGGCCTGACCCTGGCCCGGGTCCTGCACGTCCACGGCATCCCGGCAACGGTCTACGAGGCCGACCCCTCGGCCGAGTCCCGCACGCAGGGCGGCCAGCTCGACATCCACCAGGACGACGGGCAGCGCGCGCTCGCCGACGCCGGCCTCACCGACGAGTTCCGCGCGATCATCCACGAAGGCGCCGAGGCGCTGCGGGTGCTCGACCAGCACGGCCGGCTGCTGCACGACGAACCCGACGACGGCACGGCGAGGCGTCCCGAAGTACTCCGCGGAGACCTGCGTCGGATCCTGCTCGACTCGCTGCCCGACCACACGGTCCAGTGGGGGCGCAAGGTCACCGGCGTCCAGCCCCTCGGCGGCGGCCGGCACGAGCTGACCTTCGCCGACGGCGCGACCGTGACCAGCAGCCTGCTCGTCGGTGCCGACGGCGCCTGGTCGAGGATCCGCCCGCTGCTCTCCGACGCCGAGCCCGCGTACGTCGGCACGACGTTCATCGAGACCTACCTCTACGACGCCGACGAGCGGCACGCCGCGACGGCCGAGGCGGTCGGGGTCGGCGCGATGTACGCGCTGACCCCGGGCAAGGGGATCGTCGCGCACCGCGAGGCGGGGAACATCCTGCACACGTACGTCGAGCTGAACCGCCCCGCCGAGTGGATCGCCGACATCGACTTCACCGACGCCGCCGCCGCGACCGCCCGGGTCGCGGCCGAGTTCGACGGCTGGGCACCGGAACTCACCGCGCTGATCACCGACGGCGAGGCCACTCCGGTCGCGCGCATGATCCACACGCTCCCGGACGGACACCGCTGGGACCGCGTGCCCGGGGTGACGCTCCTCGGCGACGCCGCCCACCTGATGCCGCCGTCCGGCGACGGCGCGAACCTGGCGATGTTCGACGGCGCCGAACTCGCCAAGGCGATCGCCGCACACCCCGACGACCTCGAAGCGGCACTCACCGCCTACGAAGAGGCGCTGTTCCCCCGCAGCGGGGCCTTCTACGCCGACGCCCACGAAGTGCTGGACCTCTGCCTCGGCGACCGCGCACCGTTCGGACTCATCGCCCTCTTCAACGGTGACCCCCAGAACCGGGACGGGGCACCGGGGCAGTCCTGAGTCACACCGCCGACGGACCCCTGTGCGACGGACTCCTGTGTGACGGGGCGTCTGCCCTGGACCAGCGCCGCGGGTGGCAAGCTGGGGGCATGTGCGGCCGCTTCGTCTCCACCACCGGTCCCCAGGACCTCGTCTCCCTGTTCGGCGTGACCCGCTGGGACCCGGCGGAGACCCTCGCCCCCAGCTGGAACACCGCGCCCACCGACCCGGTGTGGGCCGTCCTGGAGCACCTGGACCGCGACACCGGCGAGATCGCCCGCCAACTGCGGCCGCTGCGCTGGGGCCTGGTGCCGTCCTGGGCGAAGGACCCCGGCATCGGCGCACGGATGATCAACGCCCGCTCCGAGACCGTCCACGAGAAGCCCGCCTTCCGCAAGGCCTTCACCACACGGCGGTGCCTGCTGCCCGCCGACGGCTACTACGAATGGACCGCCATCCCCGCCACCGACGGCAGGAAGGCCTACAAGCAGCCCTACTACCTGGCCCCGGCGTCCGGCGAGCTGATGGCGATGGCCGGCCTGTACGAGTTCTGGCGCGACCCCACCCGCCCTGACGACGACCCGAACGCCTGGCTCACCACCACCACGATCATCACCACCCAAGCCCGCGACGACGCCGGACGCGTCCACGACCGCATGCCCCTGACCATCAACCAGGACGACTTCGACGCCTGGCTGGACCCCGACCACACCGACCACACCCGGCTACACGCCCTGCTGCACACCCCCGCCGACGGCCACCTCGCCGTCCGACCCGTCCCCACCGCCGTCAACAGCGTCCGCAACAACGGAGCCCACCTCCTGGACGAGGCACCCGACGCTCCCCCGCTGACCTGACGAAGCGCCGACCGGCCTGCCGCCCTGAAATCACAGGCGAACGGCCATCTCCACGGTCACCTCGTCCCCTGCCGAGAGCCCCTGCGGCGTGCGCACAGCGCTCTTGACCGGCAGCAGGTAACCGCCGTCCTTCGGGAAGAGCGAGGTCGCAAAGGCGATCCCACCGATCCGGGCCTCAACGGGAATGACACCCCACCCGTACGAAGCCACCGACGCCACCTCGCGGATGTCGGCGCACTGCTCTGCCGGCACGGCCACGAAGTAGTACGGGGAAGGCCCGCGCCATTCGATCACTCGACCAGCGAAAACGATGTCCATGGCGCCGGTCCGTTCCTCGAGGAGAGCCAAATTCCGCTCAGCGTACAGGCGCTGTCGCTTCGCGGCGCCTGGCACGGTGCCGCAGGTGGTGGAAGCTCAACTCCCGTCCAGTGAACCGGCGGCCGCCTGGGCCACCGACTGCACCAGGGAGATCCCGCCGGACTCGCTCGAATTGCCGTCCGAGACCACCGCGATCAGCAGCTGGTGCCCGTCCCGCTCGACCGTCCCGATGCTGTTGATCACCCACAGGCCGGTCGCCGACCGCGGCAGCCAGCCGTCCTTCACCGCGTAGTCGCTGCCGCTCGCCGCCGCGCTCACACCCCAGCGCTGGTCGCTCTCCACCTGGCCGAGCAGCCCCTGGAGGTAGCCGCGCGAGGCGGCCGAGAGCAGTGAGTCGCTGGTGAAGACCTGGCGCAGCAGCAGCACCTGGTCGGCGGCGGTGGTCGAGGTGAGGCCCCAGTTGCCGTCCGTGCCGCCCGAGGTGGAGGTCAGCCCGAACCGCGTGTTCGCGGCGTTCAGGCCGCTCTCCTGGCCGATCTCGTTCCACAGGGCGGTCGCGGAGTCGTTGTCGCTGTTCTCGATCATCGCGGTGGCGAGGCTCTGCTGTGCCGCGGTCAGCGTGGTGCCCTGGTCCTGGGCCTGGAGGAGCAGCGTGGACAGGATGTCGACCTTGACGATGCTGGCGGTGGCGAAGCCGTGCCCGGGCGCGCCGTAGGTGAGTGACTGCCCCGTCTCCAGGTCGGTGACCGAGACCGAGACCGCGCCGTTGGCCTGGGCGGCGGCGCCGAGCAGCGCGGCGTCGGCGGCCGGGGCGGCGGGGGTGGGTGGGGCGGAGGCGGCCGGGGTGGGGGCGGTGGTCGGTCTGGGGGCGGTGGTCGGGCTGGGGGCGGTGGTCGGGCTGGCCGAAGCGCTCGCCGAGGGCTTCGGCGAAGGCTCGGCGGAAGGCTTCGCGGACGCGGACGGGTTCGCGGAGGCGGAGGAGGAGGCCGAGTCGGCCACGGCGGACATTCTCGCGTGACCCTCGGCGGCGCTGGAATGTCCTTGCAGCAGCACGGTGATGATCCCTGCGGCTGCGAGGGTGCTGACACCTGTCAGCACCCTGGTCAGGGAGACGCTTCGCATCGACATACTGGATGACGCTAGAGAGCGCCGCTTTGAGCAGTCTGAAGACAGAATGGGCGTTTCCTATCAGGCGCCGGAGTGGTGGATCAACTCCCCTGGTACGGATGGGAGTCCGGAGCTGTCGCGCTGCCACGGGCCGATCTTCAGGCCGAGCGGATCAGGTCTGGTCCCACTGCCCGGCGATCGAAATGGGCGTGCACCCCGGCGGCCCTCTCTGTCATGATCACCAACCATGACCGCAGCACGAGCAACCGCTCTCTTCGACCAAGTGGCCCCGATGTACGACGAGGTACTGCCGTTCTTCGCCGGGTTCGCCCAGCAGCACATACAGTGGCTGGCTCCTGCCCCCGGCACCCGTGTCCTGGACCTGGGCGCCGGGCGTGGTGCCCTGACCGCCGCCGCGCTCGAGCGCGGCTGCCGGGTGACGGCGGTGGACTGCGCCCCTGGCATGGTCACGCGGATCATGGAGCAGTACCCGCAGGTCCACGAGGCGCGGGTGATGGACGCGCACGAGTTGGACTTCCCGGACGCCTCCTTCGACCTGGTCTGCGCGGGCTTCGTCGTGCATCTGCTCGACGACCCGGCGGCGGCGGCCCGGGAGATCCGCCGGGTCCTCGCCCCGGGCGGGGTGTTCTCCTTCTCCGTCCCGGGCGGCGTCGAGGACGCGCCTGAGTGGGAGTTCTACAGCGCCCTCTACCGCGAGTTCCAGCCGCTGGTCCCCGCCGGCGAGGGACGGCTCAGCCGCCCCCTGGACGAGGAGCAGTTCCTGACGGCGGCAGGGTTCACCGATGTCAGCGAGACCGACATCGAGCAGCGTCTTCCTGTTCCCGACGCCGACACGTTCTGGAACTGGGCGCTCTCGCACGGCTCCCGCGCCTTCATCGACGCCCTCCCGGCAGCGGCCCGAACCGAGTTCGAAGCCCGGCTGCGAGCGGAACTGTCCGCCATGGACCCGATCGTCTTCGCCTCCGGCGCCAACCTGTGGCGTGGCACCTCACCAGCCTGAAACTGGTCGAGTTCCGGAAAGCGGGGCTTCTCCGTCAGCGCCGTCCTCAGCCGACCGGGGTCACCGTTCGGCGAGGAACTCGGCCATGGCCGCAGCCAGCTCAGGCGCGGTGAACGCACTCTCGTGACCGCCCGGCACGCGTACGAACCGGGCGTCACGCAGGAGCGCGGCCAACTCGTCGGCGTCGGAGCGCTCATCCCGATCGCCGATCGCGACGAGTGCCGGGACGGTGATCTGCCGCAGGTCATCCACGGGAGTCGGGACGAGCGAGTCCAACACGAGCAGCAGCGCCCGGGGGTCGACGCCGAGCTTCGAGATCCACTGCGCGATGAGCGCATCGCGCGAGCCGGGCTCGATCGCGCCCCCGCCGACGAGCGCGGCGAGCACACGGCGGCTCGCCTCGCCCTGCGGACCGCTCACCCTCGCCAGGCCCTGCCCGGCCACGATCACGCGGCCCGGCTTGGCGCCCCGCACCAGCATGCGCAGCGTGATCCGCGCGCCGAGCGAGTAGCCGCCGAGGTCGTACTCCCCGTCGCCGAGACCGAGATGCTCGACGAGGGCGAGCCCGTCATCGGCCAGTACGTCGGCGGGATAGGCGGCCGGGTCGTGCGGCTTCGCACTGTCCCCGTGGCCGCGGAAGTCCGGCAGAACGACGCGGCGCCCCTGCTCGACGAACATCCGGGCCCAGCCGTCGAGCCTGTGCGTACCCGCGCCCATGAAGCCGTGCAGCAGGATCAGTGGCCGGCCGGACCCGATCTCATGGAACGCCAGCTCCACACCATCGCGGCCGACGAATCGAAAAGCTTCCATATCGCGGTCGATCCTAGGCCATCCCCCTTCGAGGGACGTGGGCCCGCAGGACCGGGGACAGGACGTCACCCGCCAACGGACCGGGTCCGCACCGTGTCCTACGCGGTGCCGGGATCCTCGAGGAAGCGCAGCAGCACGGCGGCCTCCGTGCGGAGCCGCGCGGCTCGGTCGGCGTGCGCGGGCGCGGTCAACTGCGCTGCAACCTCCAGTCGCTCGGCGACCTCGGCGCGCACGACATCCACCACATCGCGCTCGCTCAGCTCACGCCGCACTGCTTCGGTGACGCCGACGCCGACCGGCGACTGCTCAAGGGCCAGGCCGCGGAGCCCGGCTTCGCCGACGGGCACCGCCTCGGCGTTGTCCAGTGCGGCCAGCGTCGCGCGCAGGGCGCTCACCGCGGCCTTGTCACGGGCGCGCATCGCTTCCGGCAGTGCTTGACGCATACGAAGACGTAGAGACATGCCGGTGACCCTATGGCGGCGCCCCCGAACCCACAACGCGATATACGTGCGGCACCAGACTTCCCGTCCGGTGCGGCGCTGCACCCCCGACAGAATCGCGAAGGCGGGACGTCACAGCGCGAAGGAGCCCACCGGCCAGCGGTGCAGGCGGGCGGGCAGCCACCAGAGCAGGGCGCCGTCCGCGCGGATCAGCCGGGCTTCGGCCAGTTCGCCGCGCACCGGTGCGGGCACCGCGTCCGGTGGGGCGCCGTCCAGCAGGGCCTCGATCGCGGTGAGGAAGGCGGGCTCGTCGATGACGGTCAGCTCCAGCGCGCCGAAGCGGCGGTCGCGCACCTCCACGAAGCCGGGGCCGCGGCGGAAGACGCACAGGGTCGGCAGGTACTGCTGCGGCCAGCCGCGCCAGTGGGCCGGGTCCGCGCCCGCCACCCGCTGCGGGGGGAACAGGTGGAACAGCTCGCCGTCCGCCACGCAGCCGTCGGTGCAGCACGCTGTCCAGTCCACCGCCAGGCCCAGGGCGGTGAGTTCGCGGAGCAGCAGGAGTGCCGGTCCGCCGCCCCCGCACAGCTCGACCGGGTCGGGGAGGCGGACCAGTCGCGCCCCGGCGGCGACCAGCCGCTCGGCGTTCGCCAACGCCGGTCGGTGCGCGTCCAGTTCCAGCGGGCCCAGCCTCATACTGGGCATCGAACGGACCGCGGGATCGGCGTCCCGCCAGGCCTCGACGGTGCGCACCGCCCGCTCGCGTGTGTCAGCCGATCGCGAGAGCATGACGCTCCTCCTCTTCGTCCCAGGCCGGCTGCTCCAGCCGGAACAGCGGTTGCTCGGCCGCGTCGGCGGCCACCTGGAGGTACGAGCCGTCCTCCTGGAAGACGAGCCCGAGGTCGGTCCACCGCGCGAGCAGTCGGGACACCTCCTCGGCCGGGCGGCCGAGCCGGCCGGCCAGGGTGGCGAGCCTGCGCGGCTGGTCGAGCAGGCGGAACAACGCGAGCTGCTCGGGCGAGGTCAGCTCCAGCACCGACCAGTCGTACGCCTGCCGCCGGTTGACCAGCACGATCCGCTCGCCCAGGTCCTGGTAGCTGAGCCGGCTGCCCGGATAGGCGGCGTGCCACGCCGCGATCGCCGCGTCCAGCTCGGCGGCGACCGGCCTGCCGATGCCCTGCGGGGCGGCGGCGAAGAGGTAGGCGAGGTCGGCGGTCTCGGCTTCGGGCAGGCGGTAGATGTGGGTGTACTGGGCGGCCGGCCTCAGGTCGGGGAACCCGAGCTCGGGCCGGTCGAAGTACGGGCTGAAGCGCTCGATGGCGATCCGCGAGGAACCGCCCGGCGGCTCCAGGTGGTGGAGCATCGGCAGCTGGCGGATGATCTCCCGGTAGTCGGCCGCCGACTCGCCGGGGAAGCCGTAGAGGTAGTTCCAGCAGACGCTGACGCCGGTGCTCTGCGCGTCGCGCAGCGCCCGGACGTTGAGGCAGCCGGTGACGCCCTTGTCCATCAGCTTCAGCACCTTCGAGCTGAGGCTCTCGATGCCCGGCTGCACCATCACGGTGCCGGCCTCCACCAGGCGGCGGAAGTGCGGGCGGCGAAGGTTGGACTTGACCTCGAAGTGCAGCCGCAGTTGATGGTCGGACTCGGCCAGGCGGCGCAGCACGGTGTCGAAGTAGCCCATGTCCAGGATGTTGTCGACCACCATGAAGTCCAGCACCTGGTAGCGGCGGGCGAGTTCGACCAGCTCGTCGTGGAACCGGTCCGGGCTCTTGCTGCGGAACTCCATGAAGGAGCCGTTCAGCCCGCAGAAGGTGCAGTGGTGCTTCTCGCCCCACCAGCAGCCGCGCGAGCCCTCCACCGGCAGCCTCGGCTGCACCCAGCCGGCCGCGACGGAGGTGTCGAGGCGCTCGAAGAAGCCGTCGTAGACCGGGGTGAGGATCTGGCTCGGGGTGAGCGGGCGGCGCGACATGGGGTTCACCCGTCCGGTGCCGGCGGTGTCGCGCCAGCACAGGCCGGGGATCCGTCCCAGGCGCCGGTCGTCCGACGGGTCCTCCGATACGTCGTCCGGTACGTCGTCGAGCGCGGCCAGCAGGGCCGGCAGGGCCGTCTCGCCCTCGCCGCGCACCACGAAGTCGACCCAGGGGAAGGTGCGGTGCAGCGCCGCGCCCATCTCGCCGTCGCAGTTGGCGCCACCGAAGACGATCCGGGTGTCCGGCGAGAGCCGCTTGAGCAGCCGGGCGACGGCGAGGGCGGCGGTGTTCTGCTGGAAGGTGGTGGTGAAGCCCACCACGTCGGGCCGCTCGGCGGCCAGCCGGTCGGCGAGTTCGGTGATGAAGGCGGGGGCCAGTTCGTGCAGCGCGCCCGTCATCGCGATCTCCTGCGGCGATGCGCCCTTCGCGGCGAGCAGTTCGGCATAGGCCCGGACGTCGCCGGGGCTGCCGTGCAGGGCGCTGGAGAAGACCCAGTCGCCGGCGCCCTGGAAGTAGGAGGAGGTCGAGTAGTAGGTGTAGTCCGCGAGGGCGAAGGGGGTGCGCTCGACGACCCAGTCGACGAAGTCCAGGTTGGCGTGCCGGATATCGACCTGGTGGCCGCCGGACTCGGCGGCCGTGCGCAGGATTCCCAGCGCGAGGGAGGGGACTTCGATGGACCCCCACGGCATGTTCACGAGCAGGAGCTTCAGCACCGTTGTCCTTCCAGAGATCGGGGGTGGCGGCGGCTCCGGGGCCGCCGCCGGCCCGACCCGGGGGTCGGAGCGGGCGGCGGGCCCAGGAGCAGCGGTACCGGGACTGCGGCGAGGGCTACTCGTTGCCGCCGTGCACCAGCCAGCGGCCGCGGTCGGCGCCGGTGCTGTGGTCGGTGCGCTTCTCGAGCTGGATCGTGCGCTTCTTCATGGGGATCTCCTTCTGTAGAGGTGGTGGTGGGATCGGTACCGGGACTGCGGCGAGGGCTACTCGTTGCCGCCGTGGACCAGCCAGCGGCCGCGGTCGGCGCCGCTGCTGTGGTCGGTGCGCTTCTCGAGCTGGATCGTGCGCTTCTTCATGGAGTTCACCCCCTCTCCGAGGGTTCGGTACGGGTGAGGACCCGCGGCGCGGGGCGCGCGGCCAGGAAGGCCGCGCCGCCGACGCACGCCGCGGCAGCGAGCAGGACCATGGCCGTCCGCACCGAGTGGGCGGAGGGCGAGGTCCGTACGAGTGGGGCGACCAGGGCCGCGCCCACCATCGCGCCGATCTGCAGCGCTGTGCCGAAGACGCCGGACGCGGCGCCGCTCAGCTGTCGCGGCACGTGGTGCATGGCCGCGGTGACCAGGGGGGTGAGCAGGAAGGCGTTGCCGATCCCGATGACGCACATCGGGCCCACGAACTGCGGCCAGTGCGCACCGACCCGCATGCCGGCTGCGGCCCACAGCATGCCCAGCACCGTCGCGCCGAGCCCGCCGAGCACCAGCAGCCTGCCCTCCACCCGTCCGGCCAGCCGCCCGGCCAGCGGATTGAGCAGCATCGAGCAGGCCGAGGCGGGTACCAGGACCAGCCCCGCCAGCAGCGCGCCGAACCCGGCCACCGACTGGAAGTAGAGGGACAGCAGCAGCACCAGCCCGGTGATCGTGGCGGCGACCAGCACCCCCAGCGCCGTCATCCGGCTGAACCCGCGCACCGCGAAGAGCGCGAAGGGGACCAGCGGCGAGCGCTCCTGGCGGCCGCGCTGCTGGCGGACGAAGACGGCCCCGAGTGCCATCCCGGCCCCGAGCAGCGCCCAGATCCGGCCGTCCCAGCTGTCCTGCGCGCCCTGGCTCAGCCCCAGGCTCAGGCAGAGCAGGGCCGCGGCCGCGAGTGCCACCCCCGGCAGGTCGAGGCGCACCCCGCCCGGCGGGGCGTCACCCGGTGCGGCGTCGGGGATCGCCAGCCGCCCCAGCACCATCGCGAGCACTCCGACCGGCACGTTCAGCCAGAACACCCAGCGCCAGTCCACCGCCCCGACCAGCAGCCCGCCGAGCACCGGCGCGGTCACTGCGGCGACCCCGTTGACCGCGCCGCGCACCCCGAAGGCCGCGCCGCGCCGCTCGGCCGGGTAGTACCGGACCAGCATGGCCAGCGTCTGCGGGGTGAACAGCGCCGCGCCCAGCCCCTGCACCACCCGGGCCGCGATCAGCTGGCCCGGTGTCAGGGCCAGCCCGCAGGCCAGGCTGGCCAGGGTGAAGACCCCCAGGCCCGCCAGGAAGACCCGCCGATGCCCGAACTGGTCGCCCAGCCGCCCTCCGCTGATCACCCCGACGGCCAGCGCCAGCACGTAGCCGCTGACCGTCCAGACCACCGCGCTCACCGAGGCGCCCAGCTGCACCCGGATCTGCGGGATCGCCACCGTCACCACCAGCGCGTCCAGCTGGGCCAGGAAGGCGGCCACCGAGACCACCGCGAGCAGCGCCCCGGGCCGTTCGCGCAGTCCGGCGAGCGCGGCCCGCGGGCCGGCGGCCCCGGTCGTGCCCGCCGTGCCAGCCGTGCCCGCCGCCCCGAGCGCGCCTGCGGCGCTCACCGCGACCGCCAGATCATCGGCGGGATCTTCCCGGTGCGCTCCACCATGGTCAGCTTCGGTACCCGGACCACCTCCAGCGCCTCCGGGTGGTGCAGCTCGATCCCGAACAGCCTGGCCGACCCGGCGAGCAGGGCCCGGCGCAGTTCGGCGGGCTCCGCGGCGCCGGTGTAGTGCACCGTCATCCGGCGGACCCCGTGCCAGGACTCCTCCTCGCGGAGCAGCTCCAGCTGGGCCGCCGACACCCCGGGCACCGAGGTGGCCAGCTCGACCAGCTCGCCGATCGACAGCAGGCTGCCGTGCAGCTTGAACGCGTCGTCGGCGCGGCCCAGCACCCGCAGCCCGTCCGGGCGCCCGCAGCGGCACTGGGCCGCGGCCAGCCGGTCGCCCAGCCGGTAGCGCACCGCCGGGAGCGTCCAGCCCTCGCCGACCCGGCTCAGCAGTGCCCCGGCGTCGTCGAGCTCGAGGACCTGGTCCGGCATCAGGTGCAGGACCCGCAGATCGCAGGCCGACGTGTTGGTGGCGACCACATAGGTCTCCACCGAGCCGTAGTTGCCCCAGAACTCGGCCTGCGGGAAGGCGGCGCGGACGGTCTTCTCGGCGACCTCGGTCCACGGCTCGGCCATCCAGATCACGGTGCGCACCGGCAGCGTGCGGTCGGCGTCCAGCATCGCCTGGGCCAGGTCGGTCAGCCCGCTCGGGGTGCCGGCCACCGCGTTCACCCCGAGGCTCTCGAAGGCGTCGAGCCAGTAGTGGAGTTCACCGGCCTCCAGCGGCCCGCTCGGCACCACCCGGCAGCCGCTGCGCTCGGCGAGCGCCTGCACGTAGTAGTGCGAGGCCCACATCCGGCCGGGGCTGAACAGGTTCAGCAGCACGCTCCGCGGCCCCAGCGGGCGCCACTCGCGCAGCAGCCGCCCGACGGCCTGGTCGTAGGCCACGAAGGTGATCTTCGGTGGGCCGGTGGTCCCGCCGCTGGAGAGCACGATCGACCCGTTGGGCTCGGTCAGCCGGCGCGAGAGCGCGAAGACCTCCGCCGGACCGGCCACCGCGAGCTCCGCCAACTCCGCTGCTGCCTGCGGCACTTCGGACCAGCCGAGGTCCGCGAGCCGGCGGGCCTGCCGCAGCAGCTGCGGCCAGGGCAGCGCGCCGATACTCCCCCGCGCCCCGTCCTCCGTCCCCCGCACCTCGTCCTCGGTCCCCCGCGCCCCGTCCTCGGTCGTCGTCGTCATGAGCCGGCCGCCATCAGCTCGGCGTGCCGGGCGAGGTAGGCCCGGTAGCGGGCCCGCATCATCTCGGTGGCGAGCCGGTCGCCCTCCTCGCTCATCCCGAACGCGGCGCCGCCGTCCAGCTCCACCTCGGAGAGCCAGTCCTGCTCCCCGTCGGAGATGAAGTCCACCGAGAAGTACGGGCACGGCAGCCGCTCGGCGACATACGCGACGGTCTCGCGCATCCGCTCCGGCAACTCGACGTAGCTCCAGCTCCGCTCGCCGCCGATCCGGTTCGTGACCATCCCGCAGTAGCCCTCCTTCCAGCCCTGGAAGACCGCGAGCGGCTCGCCCTCGACCACGTAGATCCGGGTCTCCCGCGGGTCCTTGAGGTAGGGCTGGATCACCAGCGGCGTCTCCGAGCCGCCCGCCAGGCCGATCACCCCGCGCAGGTCGTGGATGTTGTGCACCACCGAGACGCCCAGCCCCATGCCCCAGTTGGCGGGCTTGACGAGCATCGGATAGGACAGTTCGGCGAGCGCCGGATCGTAGTGGCCGGTCATCGCGTCCCGCCCGGTGCCGATCCGGACCGTCGGCAGCGGCGGGATCGGGCTGCCCGCCAGATGCAGCGCGGTCGCCATCTTGTCGACGACCGTGTACGCCAGTTGCGGCGGCATCGGCAGGTAGAACCCGAGCTTCTCCAGCACGGTGTAGAGGTGGACCTGGTTGCCGACGTCCGCCAGCTGGTGCGGCAGCGCCCAGAGCATCGTCACGAAGACGGTGTCCTGCGGGGTGACCGGCTCGCCTTTCAGGTAGACCTTCGGCTTGGCCGGGTCGGTGGCGTCCACCGCGACGTCGTCCGGCTTGTTCAGGGTCAGCTCCAGGCCCAGCTCCGCGGCCAGTCGCTGGTAGGTGTGCCAGATGTTGCGGTCCTCGAAGCCGCGCTGGTGGGCGCTGGCCCGCTCCGGGTAGATCCACACCAGCCGACGCACGGTGCTGTGCTGCTCAGACACGGTGCTGTGCTGCTCAGACATGGCTGACACTCCTCGCGATGAAGTCACTGACCGTGCGGACGAAGTCCCGGGGCTGTTCCAGGAACGGCAGGTGGCCGCTCTCCTCGAGCAGGCGCAGCTCGGCGCCGGGGATCGTGTCGGCCAGCCACGGGCCGACCGCCGTGGGGTAGACCTGGCTCTTCGCGCCGTGCACCAGCAGCACCGGCAGGGCGAGCGCGGCGAGCCGGGCGCGGTAGTCCTGGCCGGCGGCGTCGGCGAGCAGGCTCGCGCACGCCTGCGGCGTCCAGCGCAGCGCCTCGCTCACCAGCGCGCGCACCAGGGCGGGATCCGGCTCGCTGCCCGCGGCGAAGGAGCCGCGCACCAACTGCTCGGCGAAGGCGGCCTGGTCGGCGGCAATCGTCTCGCGCAGCTGGTCCACGCCGGCCGCGTCGAGCCCGCCGAAGGCCGCGTGCGGCCAGTTGGGGGCCAGGGTCAGCCGGGGCGTCTGCTCGACCGAGACCAGGGCCGAGACCCGGCCGTTGCCGAAGCGGTCCAGGTACTCCCAGGCGACCGAGGCGCCGAGCGACCAGCCCAGCAGCACCGCGCCGTTCAGGTCCAGGCGGTCGAACACCCCGGCGAGCTGCCCGGCCGCCTGCCGCACCGTGGCTGGACCACGGGTGGGCAGCTCGACCGTCACCACCCGGTGCTCGGCCGCCAACTCCCGCGCGAGCGGGGCGAAGAACTCTCCGGTGGCGGCGAGACCGGGAACCAGTACCACCGGGGTTCCCGTGCCGCGCGACTCGAACTGTGTCATCTCATGCCCCAACGTTCACGCAGCAAGGGCTTGTTGACCTTGCCGACTTCGGTCCGCGGCACCGCGTCGACGAACTCGACCGTGCCGTGCAGGTGATGGCGGTTCAGCACCGCGGTGACGGCCGCGATGGCCGCGGCGCGGGCGGCGGGCTCGGCGCGGGCCGGCCGCACCGCGACCAGGACCTCGTTGCGGTACCCCTGCGGGTGCACCGGCAGGCTGACCGTCTCCGCGACGGCGCCGGTCGCCGCGAGCTCCTCGTCCAGCATCGGTGCGAGCAGCGGGCCGGCCGGGGTGGCCAGCGCGTCGGTGAGCCGCCCCAGGATCCGCAAGCGGCCGTCCGGGAGGCGGCGGGCCATGTCACCGGTCCAGAACTCGGCGGCACGGAAGGTCCTGGCGTTGGCCGCCGGGTTCTCCAGGTAGCCCTCGCTGGTGCAGTCCGAGCGGAGCACCAGTTCGCCGGTGTCCGCACAGCCGGTGTCCGCACAGCCGGTTTCAGTGCAGCCGGTTTCAGTGCAGCCGGTTTCAGTGCAGCCGGTGTCCGTACAGCCGGTGCCGGCGGAGCCGGGGAGCGCCTCGATCCGCGTCCCGACCCCGGCCACCGGCGCCAGCCCTTCGCCGGACATGTCGCCCAGCGCGAGCCCGAACTCGGTGGAGCCGTAGATCTCCCTGACGGTGATCCCCAGCACCTCCCGGGCCCGCAGGGACACCGCCGGACTCAGGTAGGCGCCGCCGCACAGCGCCCGCCGCAGCCCGGACAGGTCCGGGCCCCGGCCGGGCTCGGCCGCGGCGATGAGCTCCTCGTAGTGCCAGGGCAGCGCACTCGTCACGGTCGCCCGGTACTGCGCCAGTTGCCGCAGCAGCACCCGCGGCGGCGCGGCCGGATCGGCCAGCACCAGCCGGGCACCGGAGAGCAGCGCGGCGAAGACGTGCAGGTCGGTGGCGTGCGCGACATCCAGCGGGTGCCGGCAGAAGACCACGTCCGTGTCATCGATCTCGGTGTCGGCGATCCAGCGGCGCCGCTCGGTGACGAACCTGTCCTGCCGCCAGGCGATCCCCTTCGGGAAGCCGGTCGACCCGGAGGACCAGAGGATCCGGAACACGCCCGGCGCCGGGGTGCGGCCCTCGCGCGGCCGGTCGGCCTCGGCCGTCGGGTGGCCGCTCAGCAGCCGATCGAGCGGGACCGCCGGCACCTGTGCGGGCACCTCGCGGTCGGCGACCAGCAGCACCGGCCGGGTCAGCCGCAGCGCCTCCTTGACCTCCTGCTCGCCGAACCCGGAGAGCAGCGGGACGTAGTGCGCGCCCAGGCTCGCCGTCGCGAGGATCAGCGCGACGTACTCGATGCTGTTGCGCAGCGCGAAGCCCACGCAGTCGCCGGCCCCCACCCCCCGCACGGCCAGCCCGCCGGCCAACCGGTCCGCCAACGCGACGAGTTCGCGGTAGCTGACGGACGGCCCGCCGGTCTCCTCGATCGCGCACGCTTCGGGGCGACGATCGGCGACCTCGCGGACGGCCTGATGGAGCGTCATGACGCCTTCCACGCCGCGTAGGTGGCGAACCGCCAGTCCTTGGCCAGGCAGTCGGCCTGGGCGAAGCCCGCCGCGCGCAGCCAGCCGAGCTGCGAGTCGAGGTCGGCCGGGATGTCGTAGGTCATCCGCTGCCGCCCGGCCGCCCACTCCTCGGCCGGGGTACCGGCGGCGTGCACATGGGCCTCGTGCTGCCGGTCGTACATGCCCTCCAGCCGCGGGCTCGGCGCGAGCAGCTGCTCCACGTTGACGAAGATCCCGCCCGGCACCAGCACCCGGCGGATCCGGGCGAACAGGTCCTGCTTCTCCTCGTGCTCCAGGTGGTGGATGGCCAGGCCCGAGACCACCGCGTCGAACGGCCCGACCGGCAGCTCGTCGGTCAACTCGCCGACCTGCGTGCTGATCCGCGCGTTGTCGCGGAACCGGTCCACCGCCTGACCGAGCATCCCGGCCGAACGGTCCACCAGCAGCACCTCGGCGTCGGGCATCCGGTCCAGCACCGCCGCACTCAGCAGCCCGGTCCCCCCGCCCAGATCCAGCACCCGGGCCCCGGTCGGCACCGTCATCGCCACCGCGGCGGCGGCGCTGCCGTACAGCAGGTCGAACGACGGGATCAGCTGCCGGCGCAGCGCGTCGAAGGTGGTGGGGTCCCACAGCTCGGGAAGAGTGTGCGTCCGCATGGTTGGCCCTCTGTTCGTTCGGTCTGCCTGGTCCGCTTCCGCTTGCTTGACTCGATGGTGCTGGTCAGCGGGGTGGGCGAGGCAGAGAAGAACGAGCAGAAACATCGGCACCGCGCGCGGAGCGCGCCCACCGCTCGTTCCGGTGGTTTCGCCTGACCACGGCCACGCGAGCAGCGTGCTGCGGCAGCATGGGAGCCGGGTCGATGCCGGGAGAGGACACCATGGCGTTACATGACGGCCCCCGTCCTGCCCGTGGCCGACCCATCGTGCTGGAACCCCTGCCCGACCTCGGCCCTGACGCCCCGTGCGGGCTGTGGGTGGCACTGCCGAGCCTGGATGTCGTCTTCTACGAACGGCACACCGGCCCCGCCCACCAGGATCTGCTCAAGCTCCACGAACTCGGTCACGTGCTGTGCGGGCACACCGGAATGCTCGAGCTGTCCCGGCTGGCAACGCTGCTGCCCGACCTCACACCGGAGTTCATCGCCAGCGCCATCGGCCGGACGAGCTACGCCACCGTCGAGGAGCAGGAAGCCGAGATGATCGCGCTCCTCCTCGCGGATCTCGCCGGGTCGGAACGCGGCGGGACAACGGCTTCCAGGCGTCTGGCCGACAGCCCCGCGCATCCGATCCGGCCGCTCCGGCGCTGGGGGCGAGGCTGATGCGCGCCGCCCCGGCGCCCGCGACCGCGACCGCGACCGCGACCGCGCTGAACTTCGCCGTCAGGCGGCCGTCCCGGCGGATTCCAGGACAGCCTCGATGTCGATCGCGACGTCGACCGTGTCGCTGACCACCACGCCGCCCCGGTCCAGCGCGTCGTTCCAACTCACCCCGAAGTCATGACGGTTGATCCGGGCCTTGGCCTCGAACCCGGCACGCCGCCTGGGTCCGAGATTCTGGCCGCCCTCCCACCAGGGCGTGTCCCACTGGCCCAGATAGCTCACCTCCAGCACGACGGGTCGGGTCACCCCGCGGATGGTGAGATCGCCGGTGACCTCGAACCCGCTCGCGCTCACCTGGTGGACCCGTGACCCGACGAATCTCCAGGTCGGGTGGTGCTCGACATCGAAGAAGTCGGCGCTGCGCAGGTGCGCGTCGCGCTCGGGCGAGCCGGTGTAGACCTGGGTCGCGTCGATCGTCGCCTCGACCAGGGCCTTCTCCGGCTCCTCCGGGTCGACCTCCAGGAAGCCGCGCACGTTCTTGAACTGACCACGCACGTAGGTGACCATCATGTGTCTGGCGCGGAACTCCGCGCCGGTGTGGCTGGGCTCGAAGGACCATCTCGCCGTCGCCATGGCAGCTCCCTGGCAGTTCTGCCCCCTGCGACCAGCGTAGGCCGACGACGGGCGGCCGCGCGCGGCACCGGACCGGCAGCGGCCACCGGACTGGCAGCAGAACTCCCGCCGGGCCAGGCTGGTGAGGACAGCCGAGGAGGAGGCACCAATGGCGAACTACCAGATCCCGGGCATCGACCCGAGCGCCGCACCCAGCGGCGACGGCTGCGCGGAGTGCCTGGGCGGCGACGGTCAGGGTTGGTGGTTGCACCTGCGGCGGTGCGCGGCCTGCGGGCACATCGGCTGCTGCGACTCGTCGCCCGCCCAGCACGCGACGAAGCACGCGCGAGCGGCCGGACACCCCTTCCTGACCAGCTTCGAGCCCGGGGAGGACTGGTTCTGGAACCTGGAGACCGGCGAGTACTACGAGGGCCCGCCCCTGCCCCCACCGACGTCCCACCCCGCCGACCAGCCGACACCGGGCCCGCGGGGCCAGGTCCCGGCGAACTGGCAGGACTTGCTGCACTGACCGACCGCACCCGCGTCGACCCGGACCGGCGCTACGCCGACCCGCTACGCCGACCCGTTACGTCGACCCCGCTAAGCAGACCGCAGGGTGAGCAGCGTGATCTCGCTGGGCGCGAAGATCCGGAAGGGCGGGCCCCAGAAGCCGGTGCCCCGGCTGGTGTAGAGCTGGGTCCGCTCGCCGTGCCGGCTCAGGCCGTGCACCACCGGCTGGTCGATCCGGACGAGGAAGTTGAACGGCCAGATCTGCCCGCCGTGGGTGTGCCCGGAGATCTGCAGGTCGATCCCGGCGTTCGCGGCCGTTCCGACGTACTTGGGCTGGTGCGCGACGAGCAGGACCGGCAGGTCCGGGTCCGCGCCCGCCAGCGCGCCGACCAGGTTCGCCCGGTGTCCGGTCAGCCCGGAGGAGGCCGCGGTCACATCGTCCACACCCGCGAGCACCAGACTGTCCCCGCCCCGCCGGACCACGACGTGGCGGTTGTGCAGCGGCTCCCACCCCAGCTCCGCCATGCGGTCGAGCCAGCCCTGGGCTTCGCTGGAGTACTCGTGGTTCCCGGTGACGTACACCTTCGCCAGCCGGGAGCGCATCGTCCCGAGCGGCGCGGCCTGCGCCCGCCGCTGGTCCGGGGTGCCGTCGGCGATGTCGCCCGCGTGGCAGACGACGTCGGCGTCCAGCCCGTTGACCACCTCGGCGACCCGCGCCGACCAGCCGGCCCGGTCGATCGGTCCGTAGTGGGTGTCGGCCAGCACGACGACCCGGGTGCCGTCCAGACCGCGTCCGAGCCGCGGGACGGTGACGTCCAGGCGCTTCACCCGGGGCACCCGCATGGCCTCCCGGTGTCCCCAGGCCAGCAGTGCGGCCGCGACCACCGCGACGGCGAGGGCCACGATCCTGGACCGAGCCGGGTCGCCGACGCCGCACGCGATCAGGACGAGCCGCAGCAGGACGCTCAGCGCCGACCAGGCGAACAACACCCAGACCACCCCGAGGGTGGTGTCGGCGACGCGTGCCGCCCGGTCCGACCGCCTGCGCCCGTGCCCCATGACCATCAGCACCGGCATGGCGGGCACGGCGGCGGCGAACAGGACCGTACCGACCAGGACCACCGGGAACGGCCAGTCGGTGTGGGAGGAGAACAGCGTCCACCAGGGCAGGAAGAACAGGGAGATGAGGACGGTGACCAAGCACAGGATCCGAACGGTGACCGCGCCCTTCGTCACCGGCGACGACCCGGCGTCGACCGGTACGTCGACCGATATGCCGGCCTCGGCCGGGGGTCCGAGCACGGCGGTGTCCGGTGCGCCGCCGCGGGCCGGCGGTGCGACCGGCTCCGACCGGTGGGAATCGTGGTCTGTCACTGCGCTGCCCCTCACGTCCGCGGTCCGGCCGATTCCCATCATCCAGCATCCGGGACCGCCACCCGAACGAGGCCCGCGCCGCTTCCACGCCTCACCCGTATCCGCAGGTCCGACAGGCGTGTTGGGCACCTGGCGGAAGCCTGGGAGCACTGGCGACCCGGCGCGGCGGCCCCGGGCGAGGTCCTGCCTGGTGCGGTCAACACAGAGCCTTTCTTCGGGATTTGCCCCGTCTCATCCGATTCGGCGGTCTACGCTACGAACATGCCGCGCTACCCGCTGCGGCCGTTGAGGAGGATTCCTGTGTCATCACCCTGCGACCCCGAATACGCTCCCGCCGGCGACGTGGGCGCGGCGCTCATGGTGATCGACTCCCGGCTCAAGAGCATCTACGACGGCAAGGCCGCTCCGGGCCCCGAACACCAGCAGATGGTCGAGCAGTTCGCCGCATCCCTGGGCCAGGTGGGATTCGATGCGCTGCTGGACGGCGCGTGCACGCTCATCTACATGTTCATGAGCTGGCTGCGGGCGGCCTGCGAGGACCACGACAAGGACGTCATCGAGCACGTGGTGCCCAGCCTCGTGGCCACCATGCGGATGATGCCCAAGACCTTCCGTCCCGAGGTCATCCCCACCATGGCCGGCCTGCTCATCGCCGCCGGCACCGACCTGAGCCCCAACCTGTGGCGCGCGCAGTACGGACGTTGGACCGAGGCCGAGATGAATCCCCTGGAAGCCACGGCCGTTCTGCTCGCGGAGCACGTCAACCGGGTTTCCGGTGACGACCACGACTTCGCCACCCGCTTGATCACCGAGGCGCTGTCCAGGTCGGATCAGATCTGACGCGCGGCATCGCGCGGGCCTGGGGCAACGACCCGATGCGCCCACGGGACCGGCTTGTTGCGCTCCTGTGACGCCGACCGCACCGACCCGGGACGCCTCGCGGGAATGCTTCTCCCATCATCGGATTCATCCTCGGGGGAACTCTCATGCCCGCCCGCGCCAGACGCCGCAGTACCGCCGCCGCCATCGCTCTCGCCTCCGCCGTCACCGGCACCGCGCTGCTGCTGACCGGGTGCGGCCCGGACGAGATCGCCAAGGCCGCCCCGCCCGCTGCCACCGCGCCGGGCGGGGCCACCGCGCCGACCGCGCCCGGCAACCCGGCCGACACCCCCGGCAACCCCGCCACCCCTGCCGCCGGCGCGCCCACCGCCACCGCTGCCCCCACCAAGAGCACGCGCCCGGCCATGAACGGCACCGGCGGCAGCAGACTGACCATCAGCAATGGCACCCAGTACGTCCTGCTGAACGGCACCTCGGTGGACTTCGGCACCGCGGTCCGCGACCTCGCCTGGTCCTCGGACGGCAGCAAGGCCGTCTTCGTCGACGGCGACGGCGACCTGGTCACCGCCAACCCGGACGGCAGCGGGCGGGTGGTCGTCGCGAAGCACCTGCCCGGGCAGAGCTGGTCCCACCCGGCCTGGCACTACGTCGCGGCCGACCAGACCAACCTGACCGCGCGGAAGGACATCTTCTTCGTCTCCACCGCGGGCGGGGTCACCAGCCTGGAGACCGTCCCGGCCGACTCCGCCGACGGCACCCCGACCCCGCTGGACCTGAGCTCCGCCATGGACGGCGTCCAGAACATGCCGCAGACCGCCAACACCTGGCCGAACGGCGCCGGCACCAAGGGCACCG
Source organism: Kitasatospora sp. NBC_01266 (assembly GCF_036242395.1). Classification (NCBI taxonomy): domain Bacteria; kingdom Bacillati; phylum Actinomycetota; class Actinomycetes; order Kitasatosporales; family Streptomycetaceae; genus Kitasatospora; species Kitasatospora sp. NBC_01266. Next base: position 606,315 of record NZ_CP108458.1, read on the forward strand.
TCGTCTTCGCCAACACGCAGACCGGTGACATCTACCTCCGCGACGACTACCTCCGCCAGATGGTCTCCCAGGTCGCTGCCGGCTCCGAGCCGACGGTCACCGCCGACGGGGAGGAGGTGGTCTTCGTCCGCTCGGTCGGCGGGCACGACCACGTCTTCGAGCAGAACCTGCAGACCCCGCAGGCGCCCGCCACGGACCTCACCCCGAACGCGACCACCGACTACACCGAGCCGGCGCTCTCCCCGGACGGCACCACCATCGCGGTGCGCACGCCCGACGGCATCGCCAGTCTCCCCGCCGACGGGTCCGCCGCCCCGACCCTGATCTCCACCCACCCGGGCCTGCCGGCCTACCGCTGACCGGGCCGCGCGGCGGGCATCCCGGGCACGGGGACCACGCACCTGCGGCCGAGCGGGTGGTCCGCGGCCGCCGGGCAAGGGCGGGCGCGGTGTGGCGGGGCGGGTCCGGCGGCTCGGCGTCCAGACTCGTGGTCGGGGTGGCAACAGGAAGATCACCAGGAAGGCCGAGATCACACCATGCATGTCTCACCAACTGACCGCCGCCGCCCGGAGAACGTCGCCGGCTCGGCCACCCGCCGCCGCTTCCTCGTCGGCGGCGCCGGCGCACTGGCCGCCGTCCCCCTGCTCGGAACCGCCCCGGCGTTCGCGCAACCCCGCGGCGTCGCCGATCCGGCGCGGCCACCGGTGCTGGACGGGGACACACCCGGGCCGGACGAGGCGATGCGGCGGCTGGTCGAAGGCAACGAGCGCTGGGTGGCCGGAGAGCTCCTGCATCCGCACCAGACCGTGGCCCGCCGCCTGGCCGTGGCCGCGGGACAACTCCCGCTGGCGACCGTCTTCTCGTGCATCGACTCCCGGGTGCCGCCCGAGATCGTCTTCGACCGCGGCGTCGGGGACCTGTTCGTCGTGCGAACCGCGGCCCAGACCAACGACGACCTGATCCAGGGCGCGGTCGAGTACGGCGCCGAGGAGGCCGTGACCCCGCTGGTCGTGGTGATGGGCCACCAGCGGTGCGGCGCCGTCAGCTTCGCGGTGGACGCCCTCAACGACGGCACCGAGGTACCGGCCCACCTCGTCGCGGTCGTCGAAGCCCTCAAGCCCGCCTACGAGGCAGCCAAGCCCCTCCCCGGCGACCAGGTCGACAACACCATCCGCGCCCAGACCTGCCTCACCGCCGACCAGCTCCGCGAGGACCCCCTGCTCGCCCCCCTCATCGGCGAGCACCGGGTCCGGGTGGTGGGCGCCTACTACTCCCTGGACACCGGCTGCGTGGAGTTCATGCTCCCCTGACGTCTGACGTCCTGACCACGCGTCAGGACGAGACGCCGACCGCGTGCCGGACGGTCGCCGGGTCGTCCAGGCAGCTCAGCAGCGCGTCGGCGACGTCCGCGCGGCCGATGCTCCGGCCGTTCGGGACGTTGCCGTCGACGACCCGCCGGTAGCTGCCGGTGCGGGGCCGGTCGAGCAGTCGGGGCGGCCGGATCACCGTCCACTCGGTACCGCTCGCGGCGAGCACCCGTTCCATCACCGCGAGGTCCGCGTACACGTCGCTGAACACGGCACGCAGCAGCGGATACCCGATGGCCCGGGTGAGCAGGCCCTCGCCCGGCGGGGTCGGGCCGAGCGGCGCGGCGCTGACCACCGCGAGCCGCCGCACGCCCAGCCGGTCCATCACCTCGACGACGGACCGCAGCGCGGGGCCGGTCACCGGTGCCGCCTTCGCCTGCCTCCGGCCGCGCGGACCCAGCGCGCTGACCACGGCGGACCGGCCCTCCAGCACCGGGCGCAGCGCCGCCCGGTCGGTCAGGTCGGCCACGGTCGCGACGGTGAGCCCCGGCCGGTCCGGCCGCGGCAGCCGGGCGGGGTCGCGCACCACCGCCGTGACCTCGTGCCCGGCGTCGAGCGCCTGCTGAACCACCTCGCGGCCCACGCCGCCGGTCGCGCCGAAAACGGTGAGTCTCATGACCGTCTCCCGATTCTCGCGATATCTGGTGGGTGAGTACTCACTCACCCCTCTTCCGCTAGAGTGAGTGAATGCTCACCCCCACGTCAAGCGACCGGCCGAACCCGCCCACCCGACAGCGCCTGCTGGACGCCGCCGAGCGGCTGATGCGGACCGTCGGGCTGGCCGCCGCCACCACCAAGGCCATCGCCCGCGAGGCCGGCTGCTCGGAGGGCGCGCTCTACAAGCACTTCGCCAACAAGGAGGAGCTCTTCGTCTGCGTGCTGATCGAGCGCTCGCCGAACGCGGCCCCGCTGCTGGCCGAACTGGCCGCCGACCCCGGCGAGCGCACCGTCGAGGAGCACCTGACGGCCATCGCCCGGCACGCCGCGCTCTTCTACGCCGAGGCCATGCCGGTGGCCGGCTCGCTCTTCGCCGACCCGCCGCTGCTCAGCCGCCACCGCGACGGCCTGCACGAGATCGGGCGCGGGCCGCACCTGGTGCTCGACGCGCTCACCGGGTACCTCGACCGGGAGCTGGCACAGGGGCGGATCAGGCCCGACGCCGACCCCTACGCGGCAGCCGCGCTGCTGCTCGGCGCCTGCTTCCAGCGGGCGTTCTTCCTGCACTTCTCGGGTGAGCCGGCGGTGCGCCCGATCGAGGAGTTCGCGCCCGCCGTGGCCGGGGCCACCTGGGCCGCGCTGCGCTGACCGAGTCGGGTCAGCGGTACGGCTGCCGGTCGTCGCGGTGGGCGGCGGCGCCGGCGACCAGGCGCCAGGAGCGGCTGTGCCAGGTCAGGGTCCACGTCTCGGGCGCGTGCCGGGCATTGTCGATCCAGGCCCCGAGCTCGGCGAGGACGTGCTCCTGCAAGGCGCGGCGGGCGGCGGCCCGGTCGGCGGCCGGCAGGGGGCAGACGGAGACGTGGATGCGGCACCAGCGCGAAGGGTGGACGCCGCTCCCGTAGTTGGCACGGACAACCGGTGTCCAGCCGACGTGCAGGAGGGTGCCGTCGCCCCAAGGGTGGCCGCCGAAGGACAGCTCGTCGACCTCGGCGAACCGCTCGCCGAGAGCGGTCTGGACGTCTGTCCGCGTGAGCGGCCACGACAGGTGGCGCGGCAGGCGGCGGTTGCGGGCTGGCACGGGCCCGAGAATGGCAGAGTCCCTGGCGGAAGCGCATGTCCATTTCGGCACCCCCCTTCACCCCCCTACTCTGTTCGTGCGCGTCCCGATGTGGTGAGATGTGCGCTCACGGTCTTGGGTCGCTGGTGGGGGTGCGGTGTGCTGAAAAGTGAGCGGCTGCTCGCGCTGGACGAGGACGCGGTGCAGCTCGCGGCCGCGGGTCTGGTCCGGCTCGGTGTGCGGGAGTGGCTGGACGACGCGGCGGGGGCCGCGGGGTGGCCGGTGCGCGCGGACTCGTTCGCCAACGCCTGGCTCGCCTTCGGTGACCGCCCGGCGCCGGGCCCGCGGGTGCCGGCCGCACCGGTCCTGCGGGCGGTCGTGCACCGGGCCGCGCAACTGCTCCTGCAGGCCCGCGACGGGGACGGTCCGGCCGTGCTGGAATGGCTGGGCGCGCGGTCGGCCGAAGCCCGCGAACAGGCCCGCCGGGAGCAGCTGGCACACCCCGCCGAACCCACCGCCCTCACCCTGGTCTGGCACGGCGTCCAGGCCCGCACACCGGAAGGCGCGTGCGGCCAGGGCCGGCGCATCGACGAGCGGTGCGAGGCGTACATCCGCGAGCGGCACCGCCGCCAGGACACCCTCGCCCTGACGCTGGCCTGCGCCCGACTGGCCGCCGCCGCCCTGGTCGAGCTCAGCGGCCAGGACCCGGACCGGGCGGGTGAACGCATCGAGGAGCACGCGGCCCGGTACATGCCGCTGGACAGCCCCGCGCCGCTGTGGGTACCGGCCTGGCGGCAGCCGACCGACTGACCGCCGCGAGCGCTCCTGGCCAGGGGGGGTACGCTGCGGCCGTGATCGATGATGAAGACCAGATTCTGGCTGCCGCGATAGGCGCGCTGGGAGCCAGCGGTGGTGGGGCTGGCGGCGGACGAGGGGCGACGTTCGCGGCGAAGCGCTTGAAGAAGAACGTCCATGAGATCGACCTGACGCTGGCCATGCCGCTGGATGCCGCTGCCGCACACGCCCTCGCCGTCCTCGCTCAGGCGGGACGCCTACTGGAAGCGGAAGACGCCCGGTCCACGGGGGCGCGAGCTGTCCGAGCGCTTGTCGGGGGCGGACTCGGGAACATGAATCCAGTTCTGATCACCGTCAGTCTGACCGAAGTTGGGCCGGAGCGAAGCACTGTGTCCGTTCGCGGTGCGGCCAAGGAGGGTCTCATCAAGCAGCGGGCAGGAGAGAAGACGGCGAAGCGCATCGCCGAACTCCTGGCTCAGCAGGCAATGAGCTGACTGCTACCCGCCTTGGGCCAGCCAACTTGGCTTGTCCGCATAGGCTCCGACATGGTGTCCGGGATCTTCAAGATGCTCGGCTTCGAACTTCCCAGCCGCGTCGGCTGCCTGAACCGGCGTCAAGACGGACACTCCGCCTGGAGTGGCGGGAGGCTCTCGGATTCCGCCGCCCCCGCCACGCAGGGCGGCGTCGTTCTGGAGACGTGCCCGGATTGATTACGTGATGTCCAGGGTGGCGAGCGGGCGACTGGCGTCCCGGGCGTGGTGGCGGAGACCCGCGGCGATGTTGTCGTGGCCGGTCAGTCGCAGTGCACCGATGGCGAGGTTGCGCAGGGTGGCCATGGCGCGGGGCGCGGTGCCGGTGCGGACGCGGGGGGCGTCCTCGGCGTACACAGTGTCGCGCACATGATGGATCTTGTTCTCGATGCCCCAGCGATCACGCACGCGCTGCGCGATCCCCACCGGACCGGCCTGCTGTCACTGCTGATCACCCCGGGTCAGCGAGCTGGACGCCTACCAGCTGGTGACGCAGGGCGTCGAGTCGCCGCTGGCGAACGTCTGCGACAGCAACTACACCTCGGTCGCCAAGATGCGGAAGGCCTACCTGCCCAGCGGCAGCTCCGCCTACGGCGTGCACGAGGTGCTGCGGCAGCGCGCCTCGCAATACCTGGCGGGCTGAGCGGGCGGCCCGGCCGCCGCGGCGGCGGCGGCCGCGTTGCTGCGCCGGTCATCCCGGCGCCAATCATCACGGCCGCCGGCGCAGGGTCAGCACGCAGGTCAGCTCAGCACGTCGCAGACGTCGACGGACTTGGTCTGATACAGGACGTCGGGCTGGTGCGTCGGCGAGATCGACAGCGCCTCCCCACCGCTGAGCACGAACTCGCCCTGGGCGTGGTACGGGTCACCGGCCGGGACGGTGAGCCCCACGTTGTCCGGCACCACCCACAGGTCGGACTTGTCCGGCAGGTTGTAGAGAGTGCCGGTACCGCTGAGGTCCTCGTCCACGGTTCTGCCGGTGGAGAGATTCGTGAAGTGGGCGATGAGCGGGCCGCGGAAGTCGGTCGCCAGCGGCGAGCCGTCCGGGTACCTGGCGGCGACCCGCATCTCGACGGCCTGCGTGGGGAACTCCTCCTTGAGCTCGAACGGGCAGACCAGGCCGGCGGGATGGTCCAGCGGGCCGTAGGTGATCGGCGTCCAGCCGTCGCCGGATCCGGTGGTGTCGGCCGAGGCCGCAGCCGGGAACGCCACGACGAGCAAGCCCGCCGACAGGGCCAGGCCGAGCATTCGTGTCCGCATGCTATCCCTTCGTGTTCTGATGGCTTCCTGGATCCGCGTCCCGAGCCCCTGCCGGATCCATCCATCACTGTGGGGCCACCGGACCCGCGAGGCAATCCCTTCGGCCGAGGCTGAAACATGAGGACGGCTATGCGCATCCACTTCACCCCCGACGACCTGCTCCGCATAGGACGCGCTGATCTGGCAGCTGCGCGGCGAGGTGCCCGTCGACGACGCCTACCTGCAGCGCGTCGATGTCGAGTCGACCGACACGTCCCAGTCGATGTCACCCGCCGCGTCGGCCTCGGCCTGGACCCGTTGAAGCAACAGCTCCCACGTCCCGTTCGCCGACCAGCGACGATGCCGCTCGTGCACCGTCTTCCACGGCCCGTACCGCTCCGGCAGATCACGCCACTGCACGCCCGTCCGGATCCGGTACAGCACCCCGTTCACGACCTGCCGATGGTCCCGCCACCTGCCACAACGACCGTTGCTCACCGGCAGAAGCGGCTCCAGCCGCTCCCACTGTGCATCCGTCAGATCACCCCTATGTCCCACAGTCCTATCAACGACTCAACTGATCGCCAGGACACTGCCTAGTGCTGGAAGAGTACTTCCGGATTGTTCGGCGAGGGGCCGTCCAGCAGCGGACTGTGGATCCCCTTCAGCGTCTGGTCGAAGAACGCTGTCGCGTACTCGCGGGTGATCACCACCCCGCGTTCCGGGGAGAGGGGCGGCGTCGGGAACCCGGCCTCCTCCAGAAGCAGGTCCAGGTCGCTGAAGCTGAAGTGGTCGGCGCCGGCGACCGTCAGCCACTTCTTGTAGCCGCCGAGGGCGGCCCAGGCCTGCTCCCACACGGTGTAGTCGTCGCCGCCGGGCGCGTGGTTGACGGCCGCACCCAGCATGAGGAACGGCCGGTTGATCTGGCCGGGCATCGGGGCCGGGTGGAAGGTGCCGTCCATGTTCACTCCGGCCCGTACTCGCGGGTCGGCGATCATCGTGGCGGCGGCCGCCGCTCCGCCGATGGAGTGTCCGGCCATGCCGATCTCGTGCTTGTCGATGAGGTGTGCCAGGCGCCACGCGGTATTGCCATGCGTCAACTGGTCGATCACGAAGGACACGTCCAGCGCACGGCTGGCGGCGACGGAGTCCAAGTCGAGCGCCGGGTCATCGCAGATCGCGCACGGCGGCGTCTGGCCGTTCGCCAGCGTCTCGCCGCTGTCCTCGTAGGTGTGGCCGACGAGCGCGACGACGTAGCCGTGACTGGCCAGGTCGGTCGCGAGCGAGGTGAGCACCATGCGCGGGTCCTCGAACGCGGGTGAAAGGACCACCAGCGGATACTTGCCGCTCTGCGGCCGCGCACCGTCGAAGGCGTGAGTGGTGACACTGGAAAGGTTCTGTGGGGTGACGCCGGAGCTCGCCGGCATCTTCCGCTGCTGGATGACTCCGGCTGCCTCGGCGAGGGTCATATAAGGGGCCGGAGTCCCGGTCCCGGGGACGGCCGGGTAGACCATCGTGACGGTCAGTTGGCGGGGGCCGGATGACGGCACCCACGGATCGGGACGGCTCGCGTCGGTGAGGTGGATGACGTCCTCGCCGGCGGCGTAGGGGCCGGTCGGCGCGGGGAGCGTGCCTTGGAAGGACCGCGTGGGCGCGGTGGCCGTGGCCGTGGCCGGTGCGGTGTCGAACGCGTGCGTGGCCACCGGTGTGGCCGACGGTGTGGTCGTGGCGGCGAACCCGGCGCCGGTTCCGGTGACGAGGGCGGCGAGCGCCAGCACCGCGACAGCGCTGATACGGCGATTGCGTTTCATGGGATCGACGCTAGGACACCTCGACGGGGGTCTGCCATGAGCCTGGCACCCGCATCCATGGTGGCACCGTTGCCACCGTTGCTGATTCTGCAGTCGGACAAGAGAGGCGCGTCGACGATGCCGTTCTCCTGGGTGAAGGCGGCGATGAGGGACTGCCAGGCGATGTTGTTGACCGCTGCCCACCCGGCCCCCGCCCAGCCCTCATGTCCACCCCCGGTGACGCCGACGCTTTTGGCTACTCAACCCCAGATAACGGACGCAGGCGGTGGCCGAGTTGAAGCAGAAGATGAGCGAGGCAGCGTAAAATCTGTCTTCGCACCGCATCGGTTCAGTCTGTGTCGGCCAGCCACTGGTCGATGAGCGCCTTGCCAATCGAATCGACCCGGTACGGGCCGCCGAGAGCAGCGTCCGCCAGCCGCGCGCGCAGTTCCGCGGCCGTGAACCAGCGTGCCTCCACCACTTCCACGTTGTCCACATCGATCGCGTCGGAAAGAGCCTCGGCGCGAAACCCGATCATCACCCCGGCCGGGAACGGCCACCCCTGGGAACCCTGGTAGGTCACCGCACCCACGGTGACGCCGGCTTCCTCCCGCACCTCGCGGCGCACCGTGTCCTCGAAGCTCTCGCCGATCTCGACGAACCCGGCTAGGGTGCTGAAGCGGTTCGGGCCGGATGCCGCATGGCGGCCGAGCAGGCAGCGCCGGGGCGTGCCCGGAAGCTCGACTAGCACGATCACGGCCGGTTCGATCCGCGGGAACAGCAGCTTCCCACAGTTCTGGCAGGTCCGCAGGTGGCCACCATTGCAGGACCGGGCCGGGCCCCCGCAGGCGCCACAAAACCGCTGATTGCGGTTCCAGTGCAGAATTCCCCGCGCGTACGCCAGCAGACCCGCTTCGTCCGGCGTGATGGTGGGAACCATCGCCCGCACGTCCAGCATCCTGTCCGCGCCGGCCAGCTCGACGGCGCTCTCCCGTTCGAGCCCGGACACATCAGCCGCGAACACCGCCCTCTCGCCTTCGAGGCCGAGCAGCACCCGGTCGCCGGCCGCGACGAGGATGTCCCTCGCCTGGGCCAAGGGCAGCCGCAACGGCGTTTCGTTTCGCACCAGGCACTGGTCCTGCCACAGGGGAATGACCTGGGTACTGGCCCTGGTCAGCAGTGCCTCGATCCAGTCCGAGTCTCCCCGCCGATCAACGACACGGTCGAGCCCCAACCCGCTGTAGTACACCGCTCCTCCTGGATCACAGTGTCTGCCTGTCCTCGACACTAGCGGATACGTCCGCCGACACCCTCCGCAGCTAGAACTTGCCTAACATGCCTTACCGGATCAGATCTGGGATGAACTGGCTCGATGGCTTGACAACACTAGATAACCACCGTCACATCCCGCGGTCAGGTCTGTGCCAGGGAACGGGGCGATCGTCCGGACTCATGGGCAGGTGTTCGAGATTGACCGGACCGGGGTAGAAATACGTTCCATTGGGATGGATGACTTCCTCGCCAATGAGGTGCCGGTAGAGCCACTCGGCGAAGCTCATGGCATGCTCCCAGTACCCGCCTTCGTCCCGGTCGTGTACCACCACGCTCCAGTCGGGCGCCCTCCAGCCAGTCGAAGATGCGCGTCAGTGAGAGCTGCTGGCGCCACAGGTTGCGGACGGTCGGCTCGCTCAGCAGGCTCTCGGCCAGGCGGGCCAGTTCATCGCGATGCGCCGTCTCCTGTCCGCTGCCACGGGCCGTGCTCCTCGGTTCGGGCAGCACGGCGGTGAGGAGGGCAGGGTCGCGTGGGCTGACCGGCGTGCGGGCGACGCGCCCGTGCCGTCAGTATCCAGGCTCAGTAAAATTCCCGCGATCCGTTCGAGTTCGGCAATCACTTCGTCAGCACTGCGGGTTGCGAGACGCCGGGCGAACTTCGACCATCCTGCGGGTCAGCGGCAACCATCCGGCATAGGACGCGCAACGGTTCTGCCACCGGTAGTCCGCCGTGGCACCCCGAGTGCCGCGGTCGCTCGGTGTTGCGGCATGATCAGGCGCTGTGCCCGAAACGCTCACCACTTCGACGCGGCCGTGCCCCGGTTGCGGCGCCCGGATTGTCACGGACCCGCGGTTCACCGCCTGGTGCCCGGTCTGCGAGTGGAATCTGGGCGCCGAGCCGTCCCGCGGGCGCTGGCGTCGGTGGCGCCGTGCGCGCGACCACGCCCGGGTCGAGCGGCTGTACGCCAAGCTCGCCGCCCGCCCCGCCGACCTGCGTATCGGACGCGGCGCTGCGTGGCTCCTCGCGGTGCTGCTCGCGGCGCTGGTGCATCTGTGCACGCTCGGCGTGCTGGCCGGCTCGCTGTGGCTGCTGGTCCGCGGCTACCCGTTCCTCAAACTGCTCGGGGCAGCCGGCCTCTGCCTGACCTGGCTGCTGCGCCCCCGGCTCGGCGGCTGGCGCGGCGATCCCGCGGTGCTCGCCCGCGAGCAGGCTCCCGCGCTGTACGCCCTCGTCGAGCGCGTCGCGGACGAACTGGGCACCCGCCGCCCCGACCGGCTCAGGATCACCAGGGCGTACAACGCCTCCTACGGTGTCCGGGGCCTGCGCCGACGGGTCGAGCTCAGCCTCGGCCTGCCGCTGTGGACCGCGCTCACCGGGCAGGAGCGGATCGCCCTGCTCGGCCACGAGTTGGGCCACGGCAGCAACGGCGACCAGCGGCGCGGCCCCTGGCTGCACACCGCGCTGCGCACGCTGGAGGCCTGGCACGCGCTGATGATGCCGCACGCCGGGGACCGCTTCCGGCCGCGCAACGGCAGCAAGCGGGCCTTCGACGACCTGGTCACCTGGCTGCTCCTGTGGTGCGCGGTTCCGGTCCGGCTCCTGCACGGCGCGCTGCACCGGCTGACCGCGCTCAGCAGCCAGCGCGCCGAGTACCTCGCGGACGAGATGGCGGCCCGTGTCGCCTCCTCGGCCGCCGCCGGCGGAATGCTCGGCAAGCTGTTCCTGAAGGACAGTGTGGGGAACCACGTGTCCCAGCTGCGCGCCGCCGCGCGAAACCGCGCGCTCCCCGCCGGCGCGGACCCGGTGGAGGAGTTCTGGACCGGGCTGAGCGCGTACCTGGAGTCCGTTCCGGCCACGGAGCGGGAGCGCCGGGCCCGGCTCAGCGCCCGGGAGATGACCGCCGTGGACACCCGCCACCCGCCCACCCACCTACGGGTCCGGCTGCGCTCCGAACGCCCGCAGCAGCCCGCGGCCGTGGTCGCGGACCGATCGCAGTGGGCGGCGATCCACCGGGAGCTCGCCCCCGCTCGCCGCCGGATCGCCCACGAGCTGATCGATTTCTGAGGCTCAGTCAACTCCCCCGCGGATTCCCCGCGCACGTTCGATCCGGATGGCGATGCCGTCCAGGAACGTCGCCAGGATCAGTTCGAACACCTCCTCGTCGTTGCGGAAGAGTTCCGTCAGCCGTTCGGCGCTCTTGTGCAGGAGCGGGAAGTCGCGCTCCTGCAGCATGCGGTACTTGACCGCCCACGCGGCCTCGTCCTTCGCCTGCGTCGCCGGGTCGAGGGACGAGAACGCCGCCGTGTACTGCGTCATCGCCAGTGTCAGGTCCAGGAGTTGGCGGTAGCACTCGGCCGCGGCGATGACCGGCAGGCCGGCCCGGTGCAGGACCGAGATCAGCTCCTCGACGCTGCTCGTCTCCGCCGGGCTGGCCGTCGTCCGCGCGGCGGCCAGCACCGCCACCGCCGGCCGTGCCAGGTAGGAGTTCCGTACGCTGCGCGCGGTGACCGTGAGCCAGGCGCGCCAGTCGTCCGACGGGCCGTCGGGCAGCGCGGCCCGGGCCAGCTTCACGCCCTCCTGGACCGTCAGATCCGTGAGGGCGAGGATGAGTTCGTCCTTGTCGCGGAAGTGGCGGTAGACCGCGGTCGGGTCCGCGCCCAGCTCCTTGCCGAGGCGGCTGAAGGTGAGCTGGCCGCCGCCTTCGGGCGAACAGAGGCGCAGTGCCGCCTCCAGGATCGACTCTCGGGTGAGCGTCGCACGTCGCTTCGCCTTTGACTCTTCCGCCACCTGGGCCTCCACGCGGGCCGCTCCTCATCGTTCGCTCGGTTCTGGCGCTGTCACGCCGGGGCGCTTCACTCGATCGTAACGGCGCGGGCGTGTCAATGCCATTGACACGGCCATTGTCATCGGCTTTTCTTCTCCCATCATCCGGCAGTGCCCTTTCCGTGGCCCGCCGTTCAGGTTCCGCCGTCTCCGCTCTCCCCCATGCTCTGGAGCGCCCGTGCACCTCGCTCACCCCCCTGCCGACCTGGTCTTCCTCGGCGGCCCCGTCTACACCGTCGACCCCGCCCGGTCCTGGGCCACCGCCGTCGCCGTGCGCGACGGGCGCATCGTCGCGGTCGGTTCGGACCACGACGTCCGGCCCTTGATCGGCGCCGCCACCGAGGTCGTGGACCTCGCCGGACGCCTGCTGCTGCCGGGCTTCCAGGACGCCCACGTCCACCCCGTGCTGGCCGGCACCACGCTGCGCAGCTGCGATCTGCACGAGTTGCGCACCGCCGACGAGTACCAGCGGGCCGTCGCCGAGTACGCCGCCGCGCGGCCCGAGGCGGCCTGGATCACCGGCGGCGGCTGGGGCATGGACGCCTTCCCGGGCGGCACGCCGCACCGCTCGCTGCTGGACGCCGTCTGCCCCGACCGTCCGGTCGCCCTGCCCAACCGCGACGGCCACGGCCTGTGGGTCAACAGCCGCGCGCTGCAGATCGCGGGCATCACCGCCGAGACGCCGGACCCGGCCGACGGGCGGATCGAGCGCGAGGCCGACGGCACCCCGACCGGCATGCTGCAGGAGGGCGCCGCCGAGCTGGTGACCCGTCACCTGCCGCCGCCCACGGACGAGGACTTCTACCAGGGCCTGCTGGCCGGCCAGGCCTACCTGCACTCCTTCGGCATCACCGGCTGGCAGGACGCCGCCGTCGGCGCCCACTTCGGCCCCGGCGACGTCTACGGCGCCTACCTGCGGGCCGACCGCGAGGGCACGCTGACCGCGCGGGTGCGCGGCGCGCAGTGGTGGGACCGGGCCGGCGGGCTGGAGCAGCTGCCGGGCTTCCTGGAGCGCCGCGCCGAGGCCGAACGGGGCGGCGAGCGCTTCCGGGCCGGCACCGTCAAGATCATGCTGGACGGCGTCGCGGAGAACCACACCGCGGCGATGCTGGAGCCCTACCTGGACGGCTGCGGCTGCTCCTCGGCCAACGCGGGCCTGGACTTCGTCGACCCCGCGAAACTGGGCGGCTACGTCGCCGAGCTGGACGCGGCCGGGTTCCAGGTGCACTTCCACGCGCTCGGCGACCGGGCCGTGCGCAACGCGCTGGACGCCGTCGAGGAGGCCATCCGCCGCAACGGCCGCCGCGACAACCGGCACCACCTGGCGCACCTCCAGGTGGTCCACCCCGACGACATCGCCCGCTTCCGCGAGCTCGGCGCGACCGCCAACATCCAGCCGCTCTGGGCCTGCCACGAGCCGCAGATGGACGAGTTGACCATCCCGTTCCTCGGCGAACCCCGGGCCGGGTGGCAGTACCCGTTCGGCTCGCTGGTCCGGGCCGGCGCGATGCTCGCGGCCGGCAGCGACTGGTCCGTGAGCACCCCCGACGTGCTGGCCGGCGTGCACGTCGCGGTCAACCGCACCGGCGAGGAGGAGCCGAACCGGGTGCTCAACCCCGAGGAGCGGATCGACCTGGGCACCGCGCTGGCCGCCTACACGGCCGGCACCGCCCGGGTGAACCACCTCGACGAGTGGACCGGTTCCGTGCAGGTCGGCAAACTCGCCGACCTGGTGGTGCTGGACCGCGACCCGTTCGCCGGCCCCAGCCAGGCCATCGCCGAGACCCGGGTGCTGCGCACCTACGTCCAGGGCGAGTTGGTCCACTACACCGACGCCGAATCCGAGTGAACCACCGGGACGGGGAGCGCCGTCAGAGCCAAGGAGAGAGAACCGTGAACACCACAATCCCGCGTGCCGCAGGCTGCGCCGCCGCGGTGGCCCTGCTGGTCACCGCGTGCGGACCCGGCGGGAGCGCCGCGGCGCCGGCCGCCAGCAGCAACTTCTCGACCGCGCAGGTGACCACCGCGCCGGGGACCAAGCCGATCAGCTCGCTGACCTGGTCCGGGGACTACCGCGCGCCGTACGCGGAGGACCCGGTGAAGACCGCCGACTACCCCGAGGAGACCATCCTCGGCAACGTCTGCGAGCCGCTGATCCGGGTCGCCGCCGACTACTCGATGCACCCCGGCATCGCCGCGTCCTGGAGCCAGCCCGACGCCGAGCACGTGGTGGTCGACCTCGACCCGCGGGCGCGGTTCAGCGACGGCCAGCCGGTCACCACCGACGACGTGGTCTACAGCCTGGCCCGCAACATGGACCCGCAGGTCGCCAGCAACTACGCCGACTCCTACAACGACGTCGCCTCGATCAAGGCCACCGGGCCGGCGCAGGTGACCGTCACGCTCACCAAGCCCGACTACGTCTTCGTGCGCACCCTGGGCACCCTGGGCGCGGCGGTCGTGGAGAAGGCCTTCGCGGTCAAGGCCGGCAGCGACTTCGGCAACGCCGACACCGGCGTGGTCTGCGCCGGGCCCTACACGATCCAGTCGTTCGACGGCACCAACCAGATGGTGCTCAAGCGCGACCCGAACTACTGGGACCCGAGCCACGCGGGCAAGGCCGACACGGTCACCTTCAAGTTCCTCGGCGACCCGTCCGCGCTCGCCAACGCGCTCACCTCGGGCGCCGTGCAGGGCGCGTTCGACCTTCAGGCGTCGACCGTCTCGCAGTTGAGCCGGGCGAGCGGCGGCAAGCTCTACGTCGGCGGCGAGGGCTCGACCACGCAGAACGTCGACCTGGTGGTCTCCGACTTCGCCGGCGGCCTGGCCGACGCCCGCACCCGGCAGGCGCTGAGCATGGCGATCGACCGGGCCGGCATCGCCAAGACCATCTACAGCGGCGCCGCCGACCCGCTCTACGCCGTCGCCGGGCCGGGCTTCTGGCAGGGCAACCCCGCCGAGTCGGTCTACCGGGCGGCCTACAACCAGCTGGCCAAGGGCCCGGACCTGGCGGGCGCGACCAGCCTGGTCAAGCAGGCCGGTGCGAGCGGCAAGCAGGTGACCATCGCGTACGCGGCCGGCACCCCGTCCCAGGCGCAGCTGGCCCAGGTGCTCCAGCAGACCGGCCAGGCGATCGGCCTCAACGTCAAGATCATCGGCCTGCCGGACCAGCAGTACGGCAACCTGTTCACCGACCCGAAGGCCCGGGCCGCCTACGACGGGTTCCTGACGATCAACTACATGGAGTACCCGGAAGCCCAGAGCATGTACGCGAGTTACGCCACCGCGACCGGCGCGCAGAACTTCAACGGCTACGCCAACACCGCCGTCCAGCAGGACCTGGACGCGGCGCAGGCCGCCAACGACCCGACCACCCGGGCCCAGGCGGTGCTGAAGGCGCAGGCGGTGCTCGGGCAGGACCTGCCCTGGATCCCGATCGTCGCGCCGCGCGCGCTGCTCTTCCAGAGCCACGAGGTCACCGGCGCGCCGCTGACCTTCTCCTACATGGACAACGCCTGGGTGACCGCGATCGGGGCGCCCTGATGGCCCGACTGCTGCTGCACCGCCTCGGCGGGCTGCTCACCACGCTGCTGCTGTCCAGCGTGCTGATCTTCGGCAGCCTCTACCTCGCCCCCGGCAGCCCGGAGAACGTGCTCTTCGGCAGCCGGGTGCCGAGCGCCGCCGCCCGCGCGGCGGTGCGGCACCGGCTGCACCTGGACCAGCCGCTGCCGGTCCGCTACTGGGACTGGCTGACCGGAGTGCTCCACGGCGACCTGGGCACCTCGATGGTCACCGGCCAGCCGGTCGCGGACCGGGTCAGCGCCGGGCTCGGCACCACACTGCTGCTGGTGCTGATGACCATGGTGCTGGTGGTGCTCCTGGGCCTGGGCCTCGGACTGGCCGCGGCGGTGCGGCCCGGCCGCGTGGACGGCGCCGTCAGCGCGTTCACCTCGGTCTCGGTGAGCGTGCCGCCGTTCGTCGCCTCCACGCTGCTGATCTCGGTCTTCGCGATCAGGACGGGCTGGTTCCCGGCCTCCGGCATCGGCGAAGGGCTGGGCGGGAAGATCGACGGACTCGTGCTGCCCGCCTGCGCGCTCGCGGTGATCTCCTGCGGCTTCCTGGCCCGGGTCACCCGCAACGCGGTCCGCGAGGAGCTGGAGCGCGAGCATGTGCAGACCTCGCTGGTGCGCGGCCTGCCCCGACTGGTGGTGCTCCGCAGCCACGTGCTGCGCAACGCGCTGCCGCCGATCATCACCGCCGTCGGCCTGCTGACCGCCGGCACCTTCGCCTCGACGCTGGTCGTCGAGTCCGCCTTCGCGGTGCCGGGGATCGGGCAGTTGACGATCCAGTCGGTGGCCCAGAAGGACTTCCCGGTGGTCCAGGCCGTGGCGCTGCTGCTGGTCGCCGCGTTCGTGGTCTGCAACGCGGTGAGCGACCTGATCCAGGCCCTGGTGGACCCGCGACTGCGCGAGGCAGGGAGCACATCGTGAGACAGACGTTGAGCCAGACACTGCGGAAGACGGCCAGGAAGCTGGGCCGCTCCGGAACCGCCTCGGCGGTGTTCCTGCTGGTCGTGCTGGTGGTCGCGATCGCCGCGCCGCTGCTCGCCCCGGTCGACCCCAACCGGCAGAGCCTGCTGGACGCCTACACCGGCCCGTCCGCCGCGCACCTGCTCGGCGCGGACGGCATCGGCCGCGACATCCTGTCCCGGCTGATGTTCGGGGCGCGCACCAGCCTGCTCGGCCCGGCGCTGGTCGTCGGGGTGTCGCTGCTGTTCGGCATCCCGCTGGCGCTGCTGGCCAGTTGGTACGGCGGCTGGGTCGACGCGGTGGTGGCCCGGGTCTTCGACCTGATCTACGCGCTGCCCGGCCTGCTGCTCGCGGTGCTGACGGTGGCCCTGTTCGGTCCCGGCCTGACACCGGCCGTCGCCGCGCTCTCCATCGCCTACGTGCCCTTCCTGGCCCGGATCGTGCGGGCGGCGGCGCGCCAGCAGCGGGTCAGCCCGTACGTCGACGCCCTGTCGGTGCAGGGCTTCGGCATGGTGCGGATCTCCGTCGGCCACGTGCTGCGCAACATCGCGCCCACCGTGGTCGGCCAGGCCGCGATCGCCTTCGGCTACGCGCTGCTCGACCTGGCCTCGCTCTCCTACCTCGGCCTCGCCGTCCAGGCCCCGACGCCCGACTGGGGCGTCATGGTCAGCGACACCGACGCGCTGATGAAGGGGTACTGGCTGCCGGTGATCGCACCGGGCGTGCTGATCGTGCTCACCGTCCTGGCACTGACCGTGCTCGGCGCGCGGATCAGCGGCGAGCAGCCGCCCGGCTACCTGCGCCGCGCGAAGCGCACCCCGCGCAAGCAGGCCCCCGACCCGGCGCGGCCGGGCGGACCGGAGCAGAAGGAGACGACCGTGGGAGCCGTCGGATGAGCGGGCCACTGCTGGAACTGTCGGGCCTCACGGTCGACATCGACACCGAGGCCGCCGCCTCGCGCACGCTGCTCGACGGCATCGACCTGACCCTCGCCCGCGGCGAGGCGCTGGGCCTGGTCGGTGAGTCCGGCTCGGGCAAGTCGATGACCGTGCGCGCGATCACCCGGCTGCTGCCGGCCGGGGCCCGGACCTCGGGCACGATCCGCTTCGAGGGCGCCGACGTCGGCGCGATGGACGCCGCCGCACTGCGCTCCTACCGCGACGGCGGCGTGGGCCTGGTCTTCCAGGACCCGCGCGCGCACATCAACCCGACCCGCCGGATCGGCGCGTTCCTGATCGAGGCGCTGGTCCGCAACCGGAAGGTCCCCAAACGCGAGGCGCTGGCCAGGGCGGCGGCGGTGCTGGCCGAGGTCGGCATCGACGACCCGACCCGGCGGCTGCGGCAGTACCCGCACGAGGTCTCCGGCGGCATGCTGCAGCGCGTCATGATCGCCTCGGTGCTGCTCGCCGAGCCCCGGCTGATCCTGGCCGACGAGCCGACCACCGCGCTCGACGTGACGATCCAGCAGGAGGTCGTGGCCATTCTGGACCGGCTGCGCCGGGACCGCGGCATGGGCATGGTCTTCATCACCCACGACCTCGACCTCGCGCTGGCCGTCTGCGGCCGCGTGGCGGTGATGTACGCGGGGCGGATCGTCGAACTCCGGTCCGCCGACACCCTGCACGAGCGCGCCGCCCACCCGTACACGGCCGGGCTGCTCGGCTCGCGACCCGCGATCGACGAGCGGGCGGAGCGGCTGGCGGCCATCCCCGGCCGCCCCGTCTCCGCCTTCGAGTCGGGCCCGGGCTGCGCCTTCGCGCCGCGCTGCGCGCACGCGCGGCCGGTCTGCGAGCAGCGGCCACCGGAACTCACCGAGTTCGACGGCGGGTTGGTGCGCTGCGCGCGGGTGGCGGAGATCCGCCCGGCACGGACGAGCAAGGAGGCGAGCGCATGAGCGCGGCAGCGACCGACACCGCGCAGGCGGTCGAGGTACGGGAACTGGGCAAGGTGTTCAAGGGCCCGCGCGGGGTGCGGCACCAGGCCGTGGCGGACGTCTCGTTCGACGTCCCGGTCGGCGGCTCACTCGGTATCGTCGGCGAGTCCGGCTCGGGCAAGACCACCATCGCCCGGATGCTGGTCGGGCTGGAACGCCCGACCGGCGGCCGGATCGCGGTGCTGGGCCGCGACCGCAGCCGGCCGGCGCGCCGGGGCGCGGAGCGCGGCGCCCGGGCGCGGGAGCTGCAGATCGTCTTCCAGGACCCGTACACCTCGCTCGACCCGCGGCAGAGCGCGCGGGCCGCGGTGGAGGAGGTGCTGCGGCACCACGGCGGGCTGACGGCGGACCAGCGCGCGAAGCGACTCGACGAGCTGGTCGATCAGGTGGGCCTGACCGAGCGCCAGGCCCGGGCCCGTCCGCGCGACCTCTCCGGCGGCCAGCGCCAGCGGGTGGCGATCGCCCGGGCGCTGGCGGCGCGGCCGCGGGTCCTGGTGCTGGACGAGGCGGTCTCGGCGCTGGACGTGTCGATCCAGGCGCAGATCCTCAACCTGCTCGCGGACATCCGCGCCGAGACCGGGCTGACCTACCTGCTGATCTCGCACGACCTGGCGGTCGTGCGGCAGCTCTGCGACACGGTGCTGGTGCTGCGCCGCGGTCGGGTGGTCGAGCAGGGCGACTGCGCCCGCGTGCTCGACGCGCCGGAGCAGGCGTACACCCGGGCGCTGCGCGAGGCGGTTCCGGTGCCGGGCTGGAGAGTTGGGGTGTAGGCCAGGAAGCGGTGACAAGCCGCTGAGTACGACAGGCCCCCGACCGCTGACGCGATCGGGGGCCTGTCGTGAGGGGCCCTGTCGTGAGGGGCCCGGTCGTGACCGGGCTACCGCCGGGCGGCTCGCACCCGGCCGAGGACCGTCGAGAGCGCGATGACCGCCATGGTGCCCAGCAGCATCATCGAGCCGATGACGTCGATCTGCGCCGGGTAGGCGCGCTGCACGGATCCCCAGATGTACATCGGGAAGGTCTCCAGGTTGCCGGCGGTGAAGACGGTGATGATGTAGTCGTCCACCGACAGCGCGAAGGAGAGCAGGGCCGCCGCCGCGATACCGGGGGCCACCAGTGGGAGGGTGACCTTCATGAAGGTCTGGAACGGCGTGGCGTAGAGGTCCTGGGCCGCCCGCTCCAGGGTCGGGTCCATGCCCGCGAGCCGGGCCTTGACCGTCACCACGACGTAGCTGACGCAGAACATCACATGCGCGATCGTGATGGTCCAGAAGCCGAGCCCGCCGGGGCCGACGGTGTTGAAGAACATCGCGGCCAGCGTCGCGCCCATGACCACCTCGGGGGCGGCCATCGGCAGGAACAGCAGGGCGTTGATGCCGGAGCGGGCCTTGAAGCGGTGGCGCACCATCGCGAAGGCGATCATCGTGCCCAGCACCGTCGCCACCACGGTCGCCACGGCGCCGATCTGCAGCGAGAGCCCGATGCTGTGGCACATCCCGGGGTTGGCGCACGGGTTGGCCCAGGCCGCCGTGGAGAAGTGGTTCCAGACGTAGTTGAACTTGCCCACGGGCTGGTTGAAGGACATCCACAGGACGACCGCGTTGGGCAGCAGCATGAAGACGAAGATCGCCACCGTGACGACCAGCAGGATGTGCTCGCGGGCCCAGCTCAGCGGGCTGCGGCGGCGGACCGCCGGGGCCCCTGCGGCTGCCGCGGGGAGAGTGGTCAGAGTCGTCATCAGAGCAGATCCTCCGTACCGGCCTTGCGGATGTAGCTCATCACCAGGACGAGCGTGCCGACCATCATCACGACCGAGATCGCCGAACCGACCGGGTAGCCGGAGGTCTGTCGCAGGAACAGGTCCTCGATCTTCTGGCCGACCACGCCGGTGTTCGGGTTGCCCAGCAGCTGGGCGTTGATGTAGTCGCCGACCGCCGGGATGAAGGTCAGCAGGGTGCCGCCGACGACACCGGGCATCGACAGCGGCAGGGTGATCCGCCGCCAGGTGGTGAAGGTGCTGCAGTAGAGGTCGCTGCCCGCCTCCAGCAGCCGGGGGTCGATCTTCTCCAGCGAGGTGTAGAGCGGCAGGATCGTGAACGGCAGGAAGTTGTAGACCATGCCGCAGACCACCGCCGCCGGGGTGTTGATCACATGGCTGCCGGTGGTCCAGCCGAGCGCGTCGGTCAGCCCGAGGATGTGCGCGCTCCGCAGCACGTGGACGACCGGGCCCTGGTCGGCGAGGATGGTCTCCCAGGCGATGGTGCGGATCAGGAAGCTGGTGAACGACGGCACGATCACCAGTGCCATCAGCAGCGACTTCCACTTGCCGCCCTTGAAGGCGATGAAGTAGGCCACCGGGTAGCCCAGCGCCAGGCAGAGGACCGTGGTGAGGGTCGAGTACAGGCCCGAGTGCCAGTACTGCGTCCCGTAGTCGGAGATCGCGTGCCCGTAGTTGGCCCAGTGCCAGGTCAGCTTGAAGCCGTCGTCGTAGTTGCCGGTCTGCACCGAGGCCGAGACCGAGGTGAGGATCGGCAGCAGGAAGAAGACGGTCAGCCAGAGCAGGCCCGGCAGCAGCAGGATCCAGGGGGTCAGGTTGCGGCGCGGCTTGTGGTCCGCGACCGGCGGGCGCTGCGCCGTTGCGGCCGCGGGGTCGGCGACAGCGGTCATGCGGCGCCCTCCTCGTCCAGGACGGCGCCGGCCTCGATGTCCTGGGTGCCGTCCAGGCCGAAGCCCTGGCTCGGGTCCCAGTAGACGGCGACCTCGTTGCCCGGGCGCTGGATGGCGCGGCCGGTGTTCTGCTCGAACACCGAGATCTCCTCGCCGGAGGCCAGCCTGACCAGGTACTGGGTGGAGACACCGATGAACGAGGTGTCGACCACCGTCCCGGTCAGGCAGTTGAAACCGCTGGGCACCTCGTCCTCGGTCGCGGCGATCTGCACCTTCTCCGGTCGCACGCCGAGGATCACGGCACCGCTGGTGGCGCGGGCGCGGTCGGCGTTCAGCGTGAGCGTGCGGCCGTGGGCGCGCACCGTGACCACGCCGCCGGCGACGCCCTCGACCACACCGGGTATCAGGTTGGACTGTCCCAGGAAGTTGGCGACGAAGGTGCTGGCCGGGTTCTCGTACAGGTCTGCGGGAGAGCCCAGTTGCTCGATCCGGCCCTGGTTCATCACCGCGATGGTGTCGGCCATCGTCATGGCCTCCTCCTGGTCGTGGGTGACGTGGACGAAGGTCAGGCCCACCTCGGTCTGGATCCGCTTGAGTTCGATCTGCATCTGGCGGCGCAGCTTGAGGTCCAGCGCGCCCAACGGCTCGTCCAGCAGCAGCACCTGGGGCTGGTTGATCAGCGCGCGGGCGAGCGCGATGCGCTGCTGCTGGCCGCCGGACAGCTGGTTGGGCTTGCGCTTGGCCAGGTGGCCCAGCTCGACCAGCTCCAGCATCTCCTCCACCTGGGGCCGGACGCTCTTGAACCCGCGCCGGCGCAGGCCGAAGGCGACGTTCTCGAAGATGTCCAGGTGCGGGAAGAGCGCGTAGTTCTGGAAGACGGTGTTGACCGGGCGCCGGTAGGGCTTGGTGTCGGTCACCTCGGCGTCGCCCAGGAAGATCTGACCCGCCGTCGGGTCCTCCAGGCCGGAGACCATGCGCAGGGTGGTGGTCTTGCCGCAGCCCGACGCGCCCAGCAGGGCGAAGAACGATCCCTGGGGGATGGTCAGGTCGAGATTGTCGACGGCGGTGAAGGCACCGAAGCGCTTGGTGAGGCCGACCAGGCGGAGATCCCCGCCCTCGGTTCGACCCAGTACGTCGTTGGAGCTCATCGTTGCTTCTTTCACTGGGGAGGCGGGTCCGCTACTGGCCGGTGATCTGCTGGAATCGGCTGGTGTAGTCGTCCAGTTGGGCGATGCTGAGGGCCATGAAGCCGCGGGCCTTGTCCTGCATCTCCTGGGTGGGGACGATGAGCGGCACGGCGGCGGCGGTGGGGTCCAGTTGCTGGAGCGCCGCCACGGCGCCGTCCACCGAGGGGATGTAGTTGATGTAGTCGTCGAGGGCGGCGCAGACGTCGGGCTCGAGGTAGTAGTTCAGCAGCTTCTCGGCATTGGTCTTGTGCCGCGCGAAGTTGGGGATGACGCAGTTGTCGGACCAGGAGAGCATGCCCTCGGTGGGCAGGTCGAGGGTGACCAGGTTGGGCTTGCCGAGCTGCGCGACATCGCCCGAATACGCCATCGTCACAGCGGTGTTGCCCTGCTGGAAGGCGCTCAGGTAGTCGTTCCCGGTGAAGGAGCGGATCTGGCCGGAATCCTTGGCCTTGCGGACGTACTCCAGCGCCTGGTTGAACTGGGCGTCGGTGAAGTTCTCCGAGTCGAATCCCAGGGCCAGCAGCGCGATCGCGACGGTGTCCTCCATCTCGCTGAAGAGCGAGACCTTGCCCCGGAGGTCGGCCCGGGTGAAGACCTCCGCGAGCGAAGTGATCGGCTGCTTCACCAGGTCGGTGTTGTAGGCGAAGGTGGTGTAGCCGTAGGCCCACGGCACCGAGAAGAGGCGGCCCGGATCGGTGGCGTCCTTGATGACGCTGGGCAGCATCTTCGCGTGGTTGGGGATGTTCGCCAGGTCGAGTTCCTGGATGTAGTCGTACGCCCGGTACTTGGCCACCATGTAGTCGCTGACGACCATGAGGTCGTAGCCGGTGTCGATGCCCTTGACCAGCGCCGGGTCGACCTTCGTGTACCAGTCGTTGTTGTCGTTGATGATCTCCAGGTAGTCGACCTGGATGCCGCTCTGCTGGACGAAGGCGTCCAGCGTGGGCCGCTTGTTGGGGTCCTTCGGATCGACGTCGATGTAGGCCGGCCAGGTCGCGAAGACGACCTTCCGCTCGGTGGCGGAGTAGTCCTTGCCGGCCTGCCCCACCTCCTTGCCGCCGGGCGGAACGACATGACCCGGCACACCGCAGGCCGACAGCAGTCCGGTACCGGCCGCGGCCAGCCCTCCCGCTGTCACACCACGGAGCAGGGAGCGGCGGCTTATCGCGGCGGCCGCCGAATGGGAGCGGGTTCGGTTGGTGAACCGCACCAGATCGGCAAAACTGGGGCCCGTCATGGGGATGGAGTGGCCTTTCTGCAGAACGCGGGGGGCTGGCCGATGGTCCTTTCCAGCGGTGCCGGCGGGGGTAATTGCGCTGCGGCGACAGCGGATGGGGTCAGAGATTAGGGCTGGAACAACGGATTCCCTTGCCTAAACCCCGGATGACAGCGGAATCGTTACCAACATTGAGCGTTTCGCAACGTGCTCCGCATCGATGATCACCCTGCGTGATAGCGACCGCTCTTGGCCACCTACACCTTGTAAAAGGCGCAACAGAAGGTCTGCTCATCTGGCAGTGGGACGGCGCGGGGGCCAGGCGGGATGATCTCCGCACCGCCCACCGATGGGGGGACGGGTGTCCAGCTCCGCCGGCCGGGCTTACGGGGTGTCACCCCGGAACGCTGGAGCGACACACTCTGCCTCCCCCCGGTGCTGCCACGGGCGGATAGCGTCCCTCCATGACCAACAGCTTCGCCCTGCACATTCCCGACGTCGACCTCGAACCGGAGCCGCTGGATCCGTCGCAGATCGTCTCCGGCACGCCCCAGGTCACCGGCAGGGTGCTCTGGGAGTCCCCGGACGGCCGGCAGCTGCGCGGGATCTGGCAGATCACCCCCGGCGTGGTGACGGACACCGAGGCCGACGAACTCTTCGTGGTGGTCAGCGGCCGGGCCACCGTCGAGATCGCCGGCGGCCCCACCCTGGAGGTGGGACCGGGCGACGTCGCCGTCCTGCACGAGGGTGACCGGACCACCTGGACGGTGCACGAGACGCTGCGGAAGGCCTACGCCATCACGCTGCGCGAACCCGCCTGATCCCCCTCTGCCCCCGCTACCCCCACACCCCTCCCTCGCACGAAGGAACACCCTCATGGATCCCGCCTCCTCCCTGCAGGACGTCAAGCCGGTCCCGTTCTGGCTGGACGACCCCGCGCGCCCCGAGGCCGGTTCCGCTCTGGTCGGCGACGTCCACTGCGACCTGCTCGTGGTCGGCGGCGGCTACAGCGGCCTGTGGACGGCGTTGATCGCCAAGGAGCGGGACCCCTCGCTGGACGTGGTCCTGATCGAGGGACAGCGGATCGGCTGGGCGGCCTCCGGGCGCAACGGCGGCTTCTGCGCCGCCAGCCTCACCCACGGTCTCGGCAACGGCCAGCAGCGCTGGCCCGGCGAGCTGGCCCGGCTCGAGAAGCTGGGCGCGCAGAACCTGCAGGCCATCGAGGACAGCATCAAGCGCTACTCGATCGACTGCGACTGGGAGCGCACCGGCGAGATCGACGTGGCGACCGAGCCCTACCAGCTGGACGACCTGCACGAATTCGCCGAAATGGCGGCCCAGTTCGGCGGCGACTGCACCGTCCTGGACGCCGAGGCGGTCCGCGCCGAGCTCAACTCCCCGACCTACCTCGGCGGGCTCTGGGACAAGGACGGCGTGGGCATGGTCAATCCGGCCAAACTCGCCTGGGGCCTGACGCAGGCCTGCCTGGACCTGGGCGTGCGGGTCTTCGAACACACCGAGGCGACCGCGCTGGCCGAGGCCGGTGCGGGACTGGCCGTGCGCACGCCCTACGGCCGGATCTTCGCCGGCCGGGTCGCGCTCGGGACGAACGTCTTCCCCTCGCTGGTCCGCCGGGTCCGCGCCTACACGGTTCCGGTCTACGACTACGCGCTGATGACCGAGCCGCTGAGCACCGAGCAGCTCGCCTCCATCGGCTGGCGGAACCGGCAGGGGGTGGGGGACAGCGCCAACCAGTTCCACTACTACCGGCTCTCCGCCGACAACCGGATCCTCTGGGGCGGCTACGACGCGATCTACCACTACGGCGGCCGGGTCCGGGCCGAGTACGACCACCGTCCGCAGACCTACCAGACGCTGGCCACGCACTTCTTCCGGACCTTCCCGCAGCTGGAGGGCCTGCGCTTCACCCACGCCTGGGGCGGCGCGATCGACACCTGCACGCGGTTCTCCGCCTTCTTCGACACCGCCTACCGGGGCAAGGTCGCCCTCGCCGCCGGCTACACCGGCCTCGGGGTCGGTGCCACCCGCTTCGGCGCCGAAGTGATGCTCGACCTGCTGGCCGGCGAGCGCACCGAGCGGACCGCCCTGGAGATGGTGCGCCGCAAGCCGCTCCCCTTCCCTCCCGAGCCCGTGCGCTGGGCCGGCATCGAGCTGACCAAGCGCTCCCTCGACCAGGCCGACCGCAACGCGGGGCGGCGCAACCTCTGGCTCAAGACGATGGACCGCCTCGGGCTCGGCTTCGACTCCTGACCGGGTAGCAGCTGTCGGCACCCGAAGAGGGGCACCTCCGGGACGCGGTCGCGTCCCGGAGGTGCCCCTCTTCGTCTTCGTCATCCGCCCCCTGGCGCAGCGGCCCTACTGCTTGAACGACTTCAGGTAGCCCAGGGTCGGCGAGCCGAGACCGGAGACGTCGTTGTAGCCGGGCGTCGCCTTGAGCGTGTAGTCCGTCCCGAGGGTGTAGAGGTCGCCCTGCCGCACGCCGTTCAGCAGGCCCTTGTCGTAGGCCACGCCCTTCGTCTGCCCGCCCGGGTTGTCGGTGACCGGGTGGAAGGCCTGGGTGCCCAGCGACTGGTACTTGGCGTAGATCTCCGGGTTCGCGAAACCGATCGGGAAGCCCAGCGACTGCTCGGCGTCGCTCTGCTCCCCCGCGAACAGCGGGCAGGCGATGCTGGTGCCGCCGTAGCCCTGCTCGGCGAAGCCGGTGGTGCCGTCGGGCAGCTTCTGCGTGAAGCCGACCATCGTGGTCAGCAGCAGGTCGCCCTCCATGGCCACGTCCGGCACCTCGCGCATCGGCTGGCTCGCGGGCTGCCCGGTCAGCAGCGTGTCGGCGAGCGAGTCGGGCACGACGCCCTTCTGGTACCACGGCTGGGCGAAGTAGTTGCTGGTGCCGCCGCCGCTGCCGAAGATGAACGAGCCGGGCAGGCTCGACCAGGTGGTGCCGTTCTGCAGCGCCGCCTTGGAGTCGCCCATGCCGGTCTCGAACTCGTAGTTCTGGTTCTTGCCGATCCCGATGGCCGTCGCGCCGACCGCCGTCACCCACGGGATCGAGGGCTGGAAGGTGGTCTGCGGCTCGGAGGAGTAGGTGTCGCAGTTGACACCGGTGGCCACGATCGCCGGGGCGTCGTCGGCGCAGTCGCCGGAGGCGAAGTAGAAGCCGATGCCCTCGGCCGCACCCTCCTCGAACACCTGGTTGTAGGCGTTGATGAGCACCGGGGAGGTGTTGCCGTTGGTGTCGTAGAGGTCCTCGGTGTACGAGTCGGAGACGACGTCGGCGAGGTGGTTGTCGACGATGTCGGACTCGGCCGAGATGAAGTCGATGTCGTTGCAGGAGTTCGCGCCGACGTAGTTGATCTTCGCGTCGGGCGCCATGGTGTGCACCTCCTCGACGTCCAGCGACTCCTCGGGCGTCCAGTCACCGCAGGAGGACTGATCGGTGAAGTCGGCCGGGGTGCTCAGGTCGGCGAACTGTCCCGCCTTGAACTGCGGAAAGCCGCTGTACTTGTCGAAGGTGTCCACGTCGGACTCGATGGTCGACGAGCCGTAGGCATCCACGATCGCGACCGTGACGCCCTTGCCGCTCAGGCCGCTCTGCGGGATCTGGTACGCGCTGCGGAGCTGGCCGGGCAGGTAGCCGCACATGGTGTACGGCTGGTAACCGCCATAGGCCTTGGGCAGGTTCTTCGACGCGCTCTGGTCGTAGTAGCTGGTACACGGGTTCGCGCCTATGTACGGCGCGCCGTTCGGGCCCGTGACGAGCCGGTTGCCGGCGCTCGGGGCGGTGGCCGGGGCCGAGGCGGGCTTGTTGACGTGCGGCGCGTTGTCGAGCCCTTCGACGCCGACCACCGCGTCGGCCACGGCGGCCGGGACCAGCGCCGGGTGCTGCGGCGCGTAGTAGGTGTGGCCGCCGACGGCGTAGTTGTGCAGCGGGGTGCTGAACGCCGCCGTCAGCTGCGCGGCCGTCCCGGCGACGGAGACGTACTGCTCGGTGGACGAGGTGACCTTCAGCCCGGAGCCGGTGAGCCAGGAGCGCACCGCGGCGGACTGCGCGGCCGTCGGGCCGAAGCGCGCGTTCTGCTGAGCCGGCGTCAGGTAGTGGTGGTACTCCGGGCTGCCCGGGGACGAGACCGCCTGGGCGTACGCGGCCAGACCGCTCGGGTCCTGACTGCTCAGCAGGACCTCGACGGACATCCTGCTGCTCGCCGGGACAGCACCCTGGTCGGCCCGCGCCGTCGCCCAGGACGGCTGACTGTCCGCCAGAGCCGCCGGGCCGGGACGCGCGGCCCCGGTCGCCGCCTGCGCCATGGTGCCGCTCAGGCCGAGCGCCAACGCGGCGACCACGGCGGACACGGCCGTGCGGCGGCCGCGCGCTGTTCGGTGGGGCATGGTGCTCCTTCACGCTGGAGTGGGAGGTGCCTTGCATGCTGAACAGGGCCTTGCTGTAGGGCTCTTGGGACCATGTGAAATTTCACATGTGCGGTATGGTATTGCGTCGATCTGAAGTCGTCCAGGGTCAGGGGCTGTTGGTCAGAGGCCGTTGGTCAGGGGCTGTTGGTCAAGGGCCGTTGGTCGGGGGCCGTTCACGCCCTGCGCGGCATATCCGCCCGTTTCGCGCCGCCCGCAGCAGCGACGTCCTGCTGCTCTCCAGCTCGCTCGGCCCGCTCGGCCACACCATCGCCGCTGGGCTCGGCCTGCCGAGCATCGGCGTGTACCTCCAACCACTCGCCGCCACCGGCGAGTTCGCTCCTCCCGTCACCAGCACCCGGTCCTGGGGACCGCTCGGCAACCGGCTCCCGGACCGGTTGCGCGCGTTCCTGTCCGCCGGCCCGCCACCGGTCTTCGTCGGTCCGGGCAGCGCCACCGTTCCCGACCCCGAGCAGCTGAGCCGAACCGTCGTGCGCGCCCTGCGTACGGCCGGGCTGCGCGGGGTGATTCAGCGCGGCTGGAGCCAACTGGCCAGCGAGGGCGACGACATGCTCACCATCGACGAGGTGCCGCACCACCTGCTCTTCCCCCACCTGGCCGCGGCCGTCCACCACGCGGGGGCGGGCACCACCGCGGCCGCACTGCGCGCGGGCATTCCGACCGTCCCCCTCCCCGTGCGGTTCGGCGCCGCGTTCTGGGGCGCCCGCCTCACCGCCCTGGGCGTCGCCCCCACCGCGATCCCGCTTTGCCGGCTCACCGCCGAAGCGCTGACCGCGCGGCTCTCGTCCAGACCACGACCGACCCGTCCTACCTCCGCCGCGCCCAGGCCCTGGCCGCCCGCATCCGCCAGGAGGACGGCACCGGCCCGGTCCTGGCCGCGGTGAACCAGCTCGGCAACTCCCCGGCGCACCCTGCGAGCTCGGACTGACCTGCGACCTCGGACTGACCTGAGAACTTCCGCTCCCCGGAGGAGAACGGCAGACCCGCGCGGTCTGCGGTCGCGCGGGCCGCCCGGTTCAGAGCATCGCCTTCTGGGGCTGCGTGGGCACCACGATGACCGTGGTGGTGCCGGCGGACAGGGCCGCCGTGAACTCCCGTTCCAGGTCCTCGCCGGACTTCACCTCGACCGCGCGGCAGCCGAAGCCGCGGGCCACGGAGGCGATGTCGAGCCCGGGCAGGTCGAGTCCCGGCACGCCCGGAGTCTGCTCCAGCACCGCGAACGACTTGAGGATGGAGTACTCGTGGTTGCGCATGACCACGTAGACGATGGGCAGGTCGTGCTGCGCCGCCGTCCAGATGGCCTGCACCGAGTACTGGAAGGAGCCGTCGCCGATCAGGCCGACCACCGGCCGGACGACGCCCCGGTCCCGGTCGCCGAGCGCGACGCCCACCGCCGCGGGGGTGCCCCAGCCGATGCCGCCGCTGGCCGTGGCGAAGAACGATCCGGTCCGGGTGGTGGGCAGCCACTCGAGCTGCTGCGCCATCGTGGACGTCGACTCGTTGACGATGACCGCGTCGGCCGGCCGGACCCGGCTCAGCGCGGCATAGACCTCCGGCGGGGTGAGCGGGCTGTTCGGCGTCTGCGGAAGCTCCCGGGGCCGCGCCATCGGCTCCGGGGCGGTCCGCGTCGATCCCTCCGCGACCAGGTCCAGGAGCAGCTCGATCGCCAACCCGGGATCACCCAGCAGGCTGTCGCCCACCCGCGCCGCCGCGGCGGCCGCCGGATCGCCGGTGATCTGCAGCAGCGCGGTGCCGTCGGGCAGGTAGTCGCCGGGGACGTAGGGGTAGTAGCGGAACACCTCCGCGCCGATCACGACCACCAGGTCGTGTCCCGCCAGCCGGTCGCTGATGGTCTTCACCGACATGCCGAGCGGACCGCCGAACAGCCGGTGGTCCTCCGGGAAGGCGGCGCGGTCCGGCAGCGGGGCGCCGTAGACGCGAGCGCTCAGCTTCTCCGCGAGGGCGATGGCGGCGTCCCATCCGCCGCTGCGGTCGACCTCCGGCCCGAAGACCAGCGCGGGACGGCGGCTGGCGGAGATGCGATCGGCGAAGCCGCGCAGCCGCTGCGGGTCGGGGGCGACGCGGTGGCTCACCGTCCGCACCCGGTCGAAGCCGGACAGCGGCCGGTTCCAGTCGTCCATCGGAATCGACAGGTAGACCGGTCCGGCCGGCGGCTGCAACGCCTCCGCGTAGGCCCGCATGAAGGCTTCCGGGACGTCTTCGGCGCGGGCCGGCTCGTAGGACCACTTCACCCACGGCTTCGGCAGCGTGGTGGCTTCCCGGTTGCCGAGATACGGCTCGCCGATCACCAGTTCCCGGTGCTGCTGCCCCGAGGTGACGATCAGGGGCGTGTTCGCGTGGGAGGCCGCCACCAGGTTGCCCACCGCGTTTCCCATCCCGGCCGAGGAGTGCACGTTGACCAGTGCGGGGCGGCCGGTCACCTGGGCGAACGCGTCGGCCATCGCGATGACGGACGCCTCCTGCAGGGCCAGGACGTAGCTGAAGTCCTCGGGGAAGTCCTGCAGGAAGGTCTGCTCGGTGGAACCCGGATTGCCGAAGACCGTGGTGAGCTTCAGGGTCCGCAGCAGGTCGTAGGTCACGCTGTGGACGGTGGATTGATCGGTCATCGCGTGCTGCCCGCCTTCCGTGCAGCGCCCGACGGAGTGCGGACGCATAGGACAATTCGGACACTCTATGCGGCGATCGCCTCATTCCCGCCAAGGCTCGCACGCACCCCCGGAGCACGTCCAGCGGGCCCCGGGGAGAAGTCGACGAACCGTCAGAACTGGTTCCACATAACCGTCCTGACGGTCAGTCGGAGAAGTCCTGGGTCATCCACACCGTTCCCGAGGAGTCCCGCAGCAGCTCGATGCCGATGTGGTGGAACGCCGGGTTGAGGATGTTGCGCCGGTGGCCGTCGTTCGGCGGCTGCTCGGCGAGCATGCTGTTGGTGAGCCCGACCGCCATGTCGGCTATCGCGGCCGTGGTGTCGGCGACCGGGCCGCCCTCGCCGATGTTCTCGCCGGCCGTCGTCCACTGCACGCCGGCGGCGTTCTCGCGGGCGCCGAAGGCGGGTTCGCCCGGGCACTGGTGCTGCAGTCCACAGCCCGCGGCCATGGTGTGGTTGTGGGCGTCCGCACTGGTCTGCAGGCCGGCCAGCATCTGCAGCGGTGCCACGCCCTGGGCGGCGCGCGCCTGGTTGATGACGGCCAGCACCTGGGCGAGCGCCGGATCCAGGTCGGTGCCGGGGGCACCGGGAGCGGTGGCGCTCGGCGCGGGGACGGGAACGGCGCCGGTGGTGGAACTCGCGGTGGGGACGGGTGCGGCGCTGGGGGCTGTCGGGGCCTGGGAGGCGGCGGCGGTCTGCGAGTTGGCCGGCGTCGGCGCGCTGGACGGCGCTCCGACGGTGGGAGAGTTCACCGGCGTCGTGCTGGTGGACCCGCCGGGCAACCGGGTGGGCCCGGTGCCCTGCGCGGACGGGGCCGCCGTGGCGGCAGGCGTCCCGCTCGGGGAGCCGGACGCGGTGCTCGCCGGCGCGTCGGTCGCCGGCGGTGGTTCCGGCGCCGAGAGCTGCTTGCCGTCCTGCGGGCCGGGCAGCAGGGCCCGTCCGCCGATCACCACGGTGGTCGCCGTCGCCGCCAGCGCGACCGCGGCGAGCAGCGGCCTGGCGCCGGCGACCCCGCGCCGCGCCCGGTGCCGGCCGTTGCCGGCCCGGCGATGGGCCCCACCACCCGGCCTGCCGGCGGCCGGACTCAGGTCGTACCAGCTTTCCGGCCCCGCACCGCCCCAGGGCTGCGCAGCCGGCTCGGTCTCGGTGGCGTACTTCGTCATCAGCTCTCTCCTCCGGTCAACGGCCTTCGTGACAGGAGACCCCCAGGAGGTCGGCGGATAACGGAAACCCGGAACGGAATCCGAACGGAGTCCCGAGCCGGGGTCGACGACGGCGGTCGGACGCCGACGGTGACGTAGGCGCTGATCGGTCCGCCATGGTGCGCCACTGCGCCAGGACTCCGCAGAGCCTTCGAACCGTTTTCCGGGGCCGCCGACCGCAGCGGCCGGGAGCACGATTCGTGCAACGGGTGAGTTGATCGCTAAGGTGCCAGGTCACGACCGCTCCCCGTTCGATCCACGGGCCGGTCAGGGCTCTGCCGCAGTTGGTGGCACCTCCACGACTGCTGTGCCGATCTCTGCCTGCCCGGGCCCTGGGATACGGGGGCGGTCCGCACGGCGGGGCAGTCGGGCCCCGGCCGACGGGTCAGGAGGAACGAGTGGCACAGATCATCGCCGAGGTCTCACGGACGTTCAACGAGTTTCTGCTCTTGCCGAACCGGACTCGGACCGACTGCTCGGCTGCGACGGTCGACCTGCGCACGCCGCTGGTGCGGCACCTCGCGGGTGAGGCGTCGGCGATCGAGCTGCAGTCCCCGTTCACGTCCGCGATCATGCAGGCCGTCAGCACACCCGAGCTCGCGATCGCGCTGGCGCGCAACGGTGGTTTCAGCTTCCTGCACCACAACCAGTCGATCCAGGACCAGGCTGCGGCGGTCCGTCAGGTGAAGAACTTCAAGGCCGGGTTCGTCACCAGCGATACCAACGTCCGCCCCGACGACAGCCTGAGCCTGCTGGTCGATGTCATGCGCCGCACCGGTCACAGCACCGCCGCGGTCACCCACGACGGGACCGCCACCGGCCGCCTGCTCGGCCTGGTGACCTCCCGCGACTTCCACCCCCAGCGCCACGACCTCGACGGACCGGTCAGCGGCCGGATGACCGCCGTCGCCGACCTGCCGCACGCCGGTGCCGACATCACGCTCTCCGAGGCCAACGCGCGGCTGTGGGACGAACGGCTGGACTGCCTCCCGGTGCTGGACGCCGGGGGTCACCTGCAGCAGCTGGTGTTCCGTTCCGACTACGCGGACAACAAGCGCTTCCCGAACCAGGTCGTGGACGCTGCCAAGCGGCTGCGGGTGGGCGCGGGCATCAACACCCACGACTATCAGGAGCGGGTCCCGGCCCTGCTGGAGGCGGGCGCGGACGCGCTGTGCTTCGACTCGTCCGACGGCTACAGCGACTGGCAGGCACAGGCGCTGTCCTGGGTGAAGAAGCACTATCCGGAGATCCCGGTCGGTGGCGGCAACGTGGTCGACGGCGAGGCGTTCACCTTTCTCGCCGAGGCGGGGGCGGACTTCGTCAAGGTCGGGGTGGGCGGCGGCTCCATCTGCATCACCCGGGACCAGAAGGGCATCGGCCGCGGCCAGGCCAGCGCCGTGCTGGACGTCGCGGCGGCCCGGGACGCCTTCCGCGAACGCACCGGCGAGTACGTGCCGATCTGCTCCGACGGCGGGCTGGTGCACGACTACCACGTGGCGCTGGCACTGGCGATGGGGGCCGACTTCGTCATGATGGGGCGTTACTTCGCGCGCTTCGACCAGGCGGCCGGCGCGAAGCTGCCCACCCGTGACGGCTTCGTGAAGGAGTACTGGGGTGAGGGTTCGAACCGGGCCCGCAACTGGCAGCGCTACGGCCAGGGCGGCCAGGGCCTGATCTTCGAGGAAGGCGTGGACGGCTACGTCCCCTACGCGGGCGACCTCAACGAAGGGCTCGCCCTGACCATCGCCAAGCTCAAGACCACGATGGTCTCCTGCGGCTCCACCACCCTGCCGGAGTTCCAGTCGACGGCCCGGCTGACGCTCGTTTCGGACCAGAGCTTCCAGGAGAGCCACGCCAACGTCACCCTGCGGGACACCCCGGCGACGGTCTCCTGACAAGCTGCTGAGTCCCGACAGGCGGACCACTGGTGGGAGGGGAATGGTGCAGGGTCGCGCCAATCCCCTCCCGCCAGTGGTCCTTTGCATGCGCGGGGCGGACCGGGTCAGTTGCCCGGACGGGAGGCCGTCCAGCCGTGTTCGAGCAACGCGAAGGCCTCGTCGGCGGCGCGGCGCGGATCGGCGTGCCGCAGGATGAGGCCGCGGGCCTCCAGCGCGAAACGAGCCAGGGCAGCGCAGCTGACGTCGTCCTCGGGGGCACCGACAGACTCGGCGATGGCTCGCGCCAGGGCCGCTTCGTGGCGGGTCCACATGCGGTGGGCGTAGTCGCGCAGCGCGGGGGTCTCCTGCACCATGCGCGTGAAGTCGGCGAACCGCGGGTCCGCGGCGTGGACGGCGAGCTGGGTCTGCCTCAGCAGGATGTGCTCGCGCAACGCCTGCGGGATCGACTGGCCTGGGGTGCGGTCGCGCACGGCGGCGACGAGCGCGGCTTCCAGGTCGTCGTCCTGGTCGAAGACCAGGGCTTCCTTGCCGGAGAAGTGCTTGAACAGGGTGGTCACCGAGACATCGGCGGCATCGGCGACCTCCTTGACGCCGACCTGGTCGTAGCCGCGTTCGAGGAAGAGCTCGAGTGCGGCGTCGGCCAGGGACTGGCGGGTCTGGGCCTTCTTGCGCTCGCGGCGCCCGGTCGGTTCGGTCACTCGCCCACCATACCCCAGAGTGCAGTGGCTATGAAAGTTGAGTCGTTGCACTTATTTCGTGAGTGTGCTTTCTTGGTGGTGCCGGGCCTCCCGGCGTCCCATCCACCTCCCGAAGGACACACCCATGAACTCTGCTCGTGATCCCCGCATCGCGATCGTCGGCGCCGGCCTCGGTGGCCTCGCCTGCGCCCGAGTCCTGCAGCGACACGGCCGCTCCGTCACCGTTTTCGAACGCGAGGCCGCCGCCGACGCCCGCCCGCAGGGCGGCACCCTCGACCTGCACGCCGACACCGGTCAGGCCGCCCTGCGGGCGGCGGGGCTCCTCGACCGGTTCCAAGCCCTCGCCCGCCCGGAAGGAGAGGAGTGGCGCGTGCTCGACTTCGCCGACGCCGCCCTCCTCGCGCATCAGGGGCCTTCCGCCGCCGGCGGCCGACCGGAGATCGATCGAGGCCAACTGCGCGGTCTGTTCCTGGACTCGATCACCGAGGGCACGGTGCGGTGGGACCGCGCCGCCAGCGGGGTCACCCCGCTGGCGGACGGCAGCTGCCGGCTGCACTTCGCCGACGGCACCGCCGAGGACTTCGACCTGGTCGTCGGTGCCGACGGCGCCTGGTCGCGCGTCCGCCCGGCCCTGTCACCCGCCGCCCCCAGCTACACCGGTGTCACCTTCGTCGAGACCGGATTCGACCACTGCGACACCCGCCATCCCGACCTCGCACGGCTGGTCGGCAACGGATCGATGCTGGCGAAGGGCGCCGGCCGGTCCCTGGTCGCCCAGCGCAACAGCAACGGCCACATCCGCGCCTACATCGCGCTCCGCGCGCCGCAGGACTGGCACCTGGCCGCCGGTATCGACCTCGGCGACCAGCAGGCCGCGCGGACGCAGTTGCTGAGGATGTTCGACGGCTGGGACGAGAGCCTGCGCTACCTCCTGCGGAACAGCGACAGCGAGTTCGTCAACCGGCCCCTGTTCGTCCTGCCCGCCCCGCACACCTGGGAGCACGTTCCCGGCGTCACCCTGCTCGGCGACGCCGCGCACCTGATGCCCCCGGTCGGGCTGGGCGCCAATCTCGCCATGCTCGACGGCTCCGACCTCGCCCACGCCCTCATCACCGAGTCCAGTGTCGACGACGCCGTCCGCGCCTACGAGAGCATCATGCTGCCGCGCTCGATCGAGGCCGCGACGGGCAGTGCGCAGGGACTCGACCACCTCGTTCCCGCGACGGCCTGCTGAGCCGCCCCCGGGTTGGCAGGCCGGGCGGCGGTGAACCGGTGGGTGGGTCGTATGCCTTGGAGTGGTGCAGTGCTCGTACATCAACGATCGTGCGGTCGAAGGGAGTTCTTCGTGGGCACCGCCCTCGAGCAGCTGACCGGGGCGGCCGACGGAGTACCTTGACAGACATCCCATGAGCTCGTGCACGCGCCGTCAGGTGGGTGCCTCACGGCAAGTTGAGCTCCTCGCGGGCTGCCGCCACCCAGCGCAGCACGCCGTGGGATCGGGTGCTCTCGGCCAACTCTGTCGCTTCCTTGAGTAGCGCCGCCGCGTCGTCCCGCCGCTCCTGCTGGGTGGCCAGATAAGCCAGCCCGATCAGATTCGCCGCGACTCCCGGCAGGAATCCCAGATCCCGGCGCAGACGAGTGGACTCCTCGAAGTGCGCACGGGCCTCGTCCAGGCGGCCGGCCATGTGGTCGGCGAAGCCGAGGTGCCGTAGGGCGTAGGACGTCGTCAGCCGGTCGCCGGCCCGGGTGGCAAGTTTGAGGGCACGCTCGAAGGCGGGCACGGCGGTCTCGACGTCGTCGCGGATCACCTGGTGGAAGGTGCCGACCCAGAACACCGCCTCGCCCTCACCCCGCACATCGCCGAGCCGCCTGTACAGCGCCGCCGCACGCTCGAAGAGCTCCAGCTCCCGCGCATCCTCGACCCGCTCCTCCAGGAAGCGGGCGTGGATCACCCGGCCGCGGGCCAGTGCAAGGTCCGCCTCGACCTCGTCGAGGCCCCGGTCGGCAGACGACAGCGCACCGCTGTCGCCGCCGAACACGGCACGTTCATAGAGGAGTCCGGCCTGCTTGATCCGCTCGTCCGCAGTCATGCCGTGATCGTATCGACCACATGCAAGCCCAGGCCCGAGGACCCTTCCGCCCTTCCGCCCTTCCGCCCTTCCGCCGAGGTCGTGCCGCTAGGGATGGTTCAGCGGTCGCCTGCCAACGGTCGTGCCGTGGGCGGGAGTTCGTCTCGGCTGTGCTCGCCGGGCCTCGTGCTGACCGACGACCGACAGCCGCATTACCTGACGGGTAATCGACAGGCGGTGCCGGTGCGGAGATCGTGTGCTGACCGACAGCGTTGCTGTACGCGTCATCCACGAGGAGTCATCCAGATGAGCACTGAAGCACGGCCGCAGTCCGCCCCGGTGGGCCAGGCCGCGGCGGGCCCACCGCCCTGGATCGCCCTTCCCGTCGTGCTGGTGGGCATCTTCATGCCCACCCTCGACTTCTTCATCGTCAACGTCGCGGTCCCCTCGATCCATACGGGGCTGCACGCCGGCGACGCGGCAGTGCAGCTCGTCATCGCCGGCTACGGCGTTGCCTACGCGGCGGGGCTGATCACCGGCGGGCGCCTCGGTGACCTGTACGGTCGGCGCCGCGTCTTCGTCCTGGGCCTGGCGGCGTTCACCCTCACCTCGCTGCTCGCGGGCGTCGCGCAGAACACCGAAGAGCTGATCATCGCGCGCGTGCTGCAGGGCGTGGCCGCGGCCGTCGTGACCCCGCAGGTGCTCGCCATCATCACCACGGCGTTCACCGGCAAGGCCCGTACCCCCGCTTTCAACGCCTTCGGGCTGTCCGTCGGGCTCGCCGGGGTCTTCGGCCAGATCCTCGGCGGTGCGCTGATCGCCGCGAACGTCGACGGCTGGGGCTGGCGCAGCGTCTTCCTGATCAACGTCCCGGTTGGCCTCGTCGCCCTGGCACTGGCGCCGAAGCTGGTCCCGGAGTCCCACGGCGAGGAGCGCAACCGGCTCGACCTGGTCGGCATGCTGCTGGTGTCCGCAGGTCTGACCGCCGTCGTACTACCGCTGGTCCAGGGCCGTCAGGAACACTGGCCGGAGTGGATCTGGCTGATCCTGATCGCCTCGGTACCGCTGCTGGCCGGGTTCGTCGCCTACGAGAAGCGGCTGGGCAGGCGGAACGGCTCCCCGCTGATCGACCTGACCCTGTTCCGCGAGCGGGCGTTCTCGGCGGGGCTGGCCATCACGCTGAGCTACTTCCTGGCGATGGGGTCGTTCTTCCTGGTTCTCGCGCTGTACCTGCAGCAGGGCCAGGGGCTGTCCCCGCTGCGGTCCGGGCTGGTCTTCAGCACCGTCGGCTTCGGCTTCTTCGCCACCTCGGCGATCGCCCCGGTGGCGGCGGCCAGGCTCGGGCGGCAGATCCTGGCCGTCGGCGCGCTGGGGGTGGCGGTCGGCTACGCCATCACCGCGGAGACCGTCCAGCACCTCGGCCCGCACGGCTCCATCGCCTGGCTGGTCCCGGGCCTGCTGGTGGCCGGCTTCGGCATGGGCTTCGTGACCGCGCCGCTGTCGTCGACCGTGCTCGCCCGCGTGGTCCCCCGTCACGCCGCGGCGGCCTCCGGCGCGCTGTCGACGGCACAGGAGGCTGGTGGCGCCCTGGGCGTGGCTCTGGTCGGCATCGTGTACTTCGGCCAGATCGGCCACGCCACATCCGCCCACGCGTTCGCACTCAGCCTCGAACTGCTCATCGGGTTCTGCGTGCTGAGTGCGCTCATCGTCCAGTTCCTGCCGCGTACCGGCGCGCGGCCCGACGGCCGCTGACGCCGGTGAGGCGTCGATCGCGGGTAATCGGCGCCTCCGCATGATGAACCCGACGAGGACATGGCGGTGTCCAACTACCATCCAAGTGTGACCATGCCGAAGGAGTACGCGGACGAGGCCGGGGTCGGGCCGCTGCTCCGGGAGTGGCGGCAGCGACGGAATCTGACCCAGCTGGCTCTGGCCCACTTGGCGAACACCTCGGCCCGGCATGTGAGTTTCGTGGAAACCGGCCGGTCGCGGCCCAGTCGGGCCCTGCTGTCGCGCCTGGCGGACCACCTGGACATCCCCGCCAGGCAACGCAACGCCCTGTACGTCGCGGCGGGATACGCGCCGGTCTTCGAGCGGTCCCGACTGGATTCCCCTCGACTCAGGCTCGTCAACCAGACCGTCGAACGCCTCTTCGAGGCCCACGAACCGTTCCCCGCCCTGGCCCTCGACGCCGACGAGGACATCGTCTCGATGAACCGCGCCGCGGCGCTGCTGGCCCGCGAGGTGCCGGCCGGACTGCTGAAACCACCGGTCAACCTCATGCGGGTGGCGCTGCACCCGGAGGGACTGGCCCGGCAGATCGTGAACTTGGCGGAGTGGCGCGAGCACATGCTCGGGCGGTTGTACCGGCAGATGGTCCACTCGGGACTGCCGAGCCTGCGCTCGCTGTACCAGGAGGTGTCGGCGTACGCGGGGACGAGTGCGGACGCCGGGGCAGCGGCGGAGAACAGCGTACTGACGCTGCTGCACATGCGCCTGTTCGACACCGAGATCCGGCTGTTCAGCACCATCACCACGTTCGGTGCCACCACCGACATCACCGTGGCGGAGCTGTCGCTGGAGACCTTTCATCCAGCCGACGAACACACCGCCAAGGTCTTCAGAGAGGCACTGGAGGTCAGGCCGGACCGTGTGCCGTCGGCCGGTTGAGGGTGCCTTCGAGTCACGTTGAGGACTGACGTTGAGGACTCACGTTGAGTCAATCACCGGCCTGGTCAACGACCACCCCGAGCCAGAGATGGAGCTCGATGTCGCCATCGCCGTAGTTGACGAAGACCTGGAGCACCAGCTTCGACTCGCCCACCCGCCAGTACACGGCCGAGCCGGAGTCCGAATCGCGCAGTTCCTCCGTCTCATCGACCGGTTCGCCGTACTGCTCGGTGATCCGACGGGCGAGCAGTTGCTGATCCGTCTGGAAGTCCCCCGTCGCGTCGAGGCCCACGTCGAGGTCCGCGCCCCACTCCGCCTCGCTGACGTAACCGTCGCGCAGCACGACCAGCGCCCCGCGGCGCACCTGCTCCAGGTAGTACTCATCGAGATCACTCAGGTCGTAGGCGTCGGCCCGGTCCTCGTCCAGGGCCACCGGGAGGAACGGCCGCGGCTCGGCCGCGAGCAGCGACCGCACCAGTTCGACGAGTTCGTCGTCCCCGGAGGGGATCTCGTCGAACAGATCCCAGGACGGATCGTCTTCAAGCGGCAGCGCTGCCGGGTCGCACTCGACCGACCCGGCATCGTGCGACAGCAGCGCGCCAGGCACGACGATGTCAGACACGACGACGTCAGGTGCGGACGGAACGTGGGCGTTTGATTCGCCTTCAGCGGCAGATGCGGACATGGCGAACACCGTATCGACCCGGTACGACAGCCCCGAGGGGCACCGCCGCTGAGCCTCTCCGCCCGGCCCGCTCGCCACTCCCCCGCACAACCGATCCGCGATCGGAAAGCCTCCAAGCGAGCGCCATCCCCGGGGGTCGGACAACCGAAGGACCGCCTTGGCACAACCAATGGTTGTGGCCATAGGGTGTCGACATGGACCTCGACACCATCCGGACCTTCGTCGCCGCCGCCGACGCGGGGCAGTTCCAGGAGGCCGCCGCCGAGCTGGCGGTCACCCAGCAGGCCGTCTCGAAGCGCATCGCCACGCTGGAGCGCAACCTGGGCGTGCGGCTGTTCACCCGCACCGCGCGCGGCGCCGAGCTCACCATCGACGGGCAGGCGTTCCTGCCCCACGCGCGCGAGTTGCTGCGCGTCGCCGAGCGCGCGGTCGCGTCCGTGCGCACCGGCCGCCGTCCGCTGCGGGTGGACGTGATCGCTTCGCGCGTCGCTCCGTCGGGCCTGATGCGCGGCTTCCACCGCGCGCACCCCGACGTCGACCTCGACGTGCTGATGCTGTTCGACATCGAGACGGCCGTCGCCGCCATCCGGTCCGGTGAGATCGACGCGTCCTTCCGCGCCGTCGCCATGCCCGGCCGGCCCCTTCCCGAGGACATCGAGTCCGTCCGGGTGCTCGACGAACCGCTCCAGCTCCTCACCGGCCCCGCCCACGCGCTGGCGGGCGCCCGGTCGGTGACCGTCGCTCAGCTCGCCGGACACCGGATCTGGATGCCCGGCCTCGTCCCCGGTACCGAGTGGGCCGCCTACTACGACGACCTCGTCGCCCGGTTCGACCTCACCATCGAGGCGACCGGCCCCAACTTCGGCTCCGACGCGCTCCTCGACACCATCGCCGACACCCCGGCGCTGGCCACCTTCATGGGCGAGCACACCCGCCTCGTCTGGCCCGCCGGCCACGGCCTGCGCCGCATCCCGGTGACCGACCCGACGCCCGTCTACCCGCACTCGCTCCTCTGGCACCGCGACAACCCCCACCCGGCACTGGCCACCCTCCGCGCCCACCTCGCCGGCACCGCGGCCGACCAGGGCACCGCCGGGACCTGGGCGCCGGGCTGGGTGGTTCCGCGCCGAACGGACAGCTGAACGGATGGCCGAACGGATTACGGACGGGCGCGCCTTCGAGCAGGCGGGCGTGCTCCAGGACGGTGCACGGCTCTTGACACACATCCGAAACGGGTGCGTTTACTTAGCTACTTGTTGGATTGTGTTCCGTTCTGGTCGGTTCGCCGCGTGTGGCCCCGCTGCCACCTGACTGACGATGCCGCGCGCGCCCGAACGGTCCGGACGGAAGAGATGAAGGTGCGCCGATGAGCCTGTTCCTGTTCACCCGCTCAAGACGAGGGGCCTCGCGTCGGCCACTGGGGCGGGCCGCGCTCGGGGCGGCGATGCTGCTGGGTTCGTTCTCCGGAGTGCTGACCGCCGAGCCGGCGACGGCTTCGGCGCCGGCCCCCGCGCCGGCCAACGGCCTGGCGGCGCTGACACCCACGCCTCCGATGGGGTGGAGCAGCTGGGACTACATCAGGAAGAACCCGACCGCCGCGAACATCGAGGCGGAGGCCGACTACCTGGTCAGCAGCGGACTGAGCACGGCGGGCTACAAGCTGGTCAGCATCGACGACTTCTGGATGTCGTGCGACACCTACAGCGCGGCGATGGGGCACAACACGTACGACACGGACGCGAACGGCTACTGGACGCCCAGTTCGGCGTTCCCCGGCGGGATCAAGCCCGTGGCGGACTACGTCCACAAACTGGGGCTGCAGTTGGGCATCTACCTGACTCCGGGCCTGCCCTGGTCCGGCGACGGCAAGCCGATCGCCGGCACGGGCTACAACACCGACCAGATCAAGGTGTCCTCCACGCCCGGCCAGGACGAGACCAACTACAACTGCGCGACCACCCTCGGCGGCAGCCCGGGCGGCAACAACGGCATGGACTACATCAACTACAACACGCCCGCCACGCCCAACGCGGGGCAGGACTACGTGAACGGCTGGGCCGACCTGCTGGCCTCCTGGGGCGTCGACCACCTGAAGCTCGACGGGGTCGGCTCCAACGACACCGCCGACATCCAGGCCTGGAGCACCGCGTTGCAGCAGGCGCCGCGGCCGATCAGCCTGGCCCTGTCCAACGGCGGCGGTGTCGGCGCCGGCATCGCGCCGACGGTGGCCCAGTACGCGAATAGCTGGCGCATCGACGGCGACGTCAACTCGTACCAGGCGTCCGTCTATCCGCTGACCTCGTGGTCGCACGTGTCGGCCCGTTTCGACGACGCGGCGTCCTGGGCGCCCTGGGGCGGCAGTGGTCACTGGAACGACCTCGACTCGGTCGAGGTCGGCAACGGCGGCAACGACGGACTCACCGTGGACGAGCGGCAGTCGACGCTCGCCCTGTGGGCGATGGCCTCTTCGCCGCTGATGATCGGCGCCGATCTGACCAACCTGGATCCGACGGATCTGGCGATGCTGAAGAACCCCGGTCTGATCCAGGTCGACCAGAACGGCGCCGCCGCGACCCGCGTCTACAACGAGGCCGGGCTGCAGGTGTGGAACAAGACCCTCGGTGCCGATGAGCAGGCCGTCGCCTTCTTCAACACCTCCGGCACCGCGACCACGTACGACGTGGGCAGCTATCTGCCGTCCGTCGCGCTGACCGGTTCCGACACCCTGACCGATGTGCTGGGCGACGCGAACCTGCAGCCCGTCCCGTCGAGCGCCACGGACCGGACGGTCACCGTCCCCAGCCACGGCGTCGCGATCGTCGGCGTCACCGGCCCGGCCGGACTGCGGCCGGCGGCCTGCGGCACCCCCGCCACCTTCACCGTCCCCGCGGGCGCCCACACCATGCGCGCGCTGGTGGCCGGTGCGCCGGGCCAGACCGGCTGGGGCACGGGCGGCGGCGGCGGGCAGGCCGGCGGTGCCGGCGGCGCGGTGCTGGCCACCGTCAGTGTCACCCCGGGCCAGACCGTGTCGGCCGTCACCGGCTGCACCTCCACCACGAACAGCGGCGGAGCGGGCTGGTCGACCGGTGGCGGCAGCATGTCCGGTGGCGGAACGGGCGGCGGCTCCTCGGCCGTCTGCGCCTCGAGCACCTGCAGCGCGGGCAGCGGCACCCCCTTGGTGGTGGCCGGCGGCGGTGGCGGCGGTGGCGGCGGCACCTGCAACGGCTACTGGGGCTGGCCCGGCGGTGCCGGTGGCGGCAGTAGCACCTCGGTGACCTCCGACCCCGGTGCCACCGGTTCGGGACCGAGCGGCGCCAACGGCGTCGCCAGCGGCAACCCCGGCGGCCTGGGCGGCGCCAACAACGGCTCCACCGGCAACAACGGCTCCCCCAACGGGGGTAGCGGCTCGGTCCACGACGGTGACTCGGGCGGTGGCGCCGGCATGGTGGGCGGCTGGGGCGGAAACGACTGGGGCTTGGGCTGCCAGTCCCAGGGCGGCGGGGGCGGCGGCTCGTCCTGGGTCTCCGCCACCGCGGGCACCGGAACCGTGTTCGCGACGAGCCAGGTTGCCCAGGCCACGGTCTGGTTCAGCTGACCCTCGGACGACCTCGTGCCCAGCGCGTCGCGGACGCGCTGGGCACGAGCGTTCACTTGGGCCGGCGGCGGGCACGGGCGCCGAGGTGAGCGCGGGTCGGGGACGAGGGCAGGAGCAGGGTGGCGGCGAGGCCGGACACGGCGACCCCAGCACTCACCGTCCAAGCCGTCAGGTACGCCCGGTGGCCGCCGCCCTGCGCGGTCAGGATCGCCGCGTTGGTCGCCGACCCGACCGCGGCACCGAGGCCGACCAGGAGTTCGAACAGCCCTGAGCCGGCCGCGGTGTCCTCGGCCCGCACGCCGTCGACGACGAGGATGCGTGCCGCTCCGGAGATCAGCCCCATCCCGGCGCCGCTGAGGGCGAGCGCCACCGCGAAGTCCGCCGCTCCCGCATGCCGCAGCAGTAGCCCCGTCGCACCCAGCGCTACCAGCGCCGCCCCCAGCACCATGACGTTCCGGTAGCCGACGACCCGCCCGAGCCTGCTGGTGCACGCGGCCAGGACGGTCATCCCGCAGAAGGCCGGCAACAGCACCAGGCCCACCGAGGCGGCCGGCAGCCCGAGCCCCGCGGGGAGGGTCAGATAGGTGGAGTAGGACACCTGCCCACCGAGGACGACGTAGTGCACGACGCAGCCGGCCGCGAAGACCGGCAGCAGGCGCGGTCGCAGCAGGCGGCGTAGGTCGATCAGCGGTGCCGGGCTGCGCAGTTGGACCGTCGCCCAGGCGGCGAGCAGCACCACGCCCGCACCGAGGCAGCCCAGCGTGCCGGACGAGCCCCAGCCCCACGCCGCGCCCTCGTGCAGCGCCAGCGCGACGGGGACCAGAGCTGCGGCCAGCAGCGCGGCACCGGGCCAGTCGACCCGGGCCGCCGCTCCCAGGCGCTCGGGCGCTTCCCCGCGCTCGAACCTGTCTCCGCGCTCCAACCCGTCCCCGCGTCCCGCCCACGGCAGCAGGCCGAGGCCCATGGCCGTCCCGACGGCCGGTGTCCACAGCACGGCGCCGATGCCGGCCGTCCGGAGCAGCAGCGAGGAGCAGGCGCTGCCCAGCAGCACACCGAACATCAGGGCCGCCGACAGGTAGGCGATGGCCCGGTGGGTGTGCCGGATCCCGTGGCGGCGCCGGACCAGGCCCGACATCAGCGGCAGGAAGCCGGCCAGGCAGCCCTGGAGCATCCGCCCCGCCATGAGCAGCGGGTAGTCGGGCGCGAGCGCGATCAGCACGGCGCCGGCCGCGACCGCCGCGGTCGTCGCGCGCAGCACCCGCAGGTGTCCGTGACGGTCTCCCAGCGCGGCCAGCAGCGGCGTGGCGATCGCCGCCGTCAGCGCGGGCCCGGTGACCGTCCAGGCCAGAGCGCTCACCCCCACGTGGTACCGGTCGCCCAGGGCCTGGAAGAGCGAGGTGAAGTAGCTCTGCTGGAAGCCGCTGAACAGCACGATGAGCAGGAGCACGGCAAGGGTGCGCCGCAGTGCCCGCCCGCCGGTCGCGGTGTCGCCGGACGCGATCGCGCCGAACGCGGTGGCGGCGCGGAGCGGTGCCGCGGTCATCCGATCGGGGCCGGCGCGTCGCGGG
Organism: Kitasatospora sp. NBC_01266; assembly: GCF_036242395.1. Classification (NCBI taxonomy): domain Bacteria; kingdom Bacillati; phylum Actinomycetota; class Actinomycetes; order Kitasatosporales; family Streptomycetaceae; genus Kitasatospora; species Kitasatospora sp. NBC_01266. The sequence continues at coordinate 650,874 of NZ_CP108458.1, forward strand.
TGAATCGGCGCAGGGCCGGTTCGGCCGGCAGCGCGGCGCCGTCGGGCGCGCCCTGTCGGGTGCCGGTCAGCGAGGACCAGGTGGGAGCCGACCGGTTCATGCCGTTCACCGCGCGGGTCGCAGCAGCAGCTTGGCGATGCCGTTCTTCTGGATCTCCGAGGTGCCGGTCAGCACCCGGAACATCCGCACCTTGCGGAAGAGGAACTCGACCTCGTTGCCCTGGGTCAGGCCCTCCTTGCCGTGGATCTGCACGGCCTCGTCGAGGATCCGGAACGCGCTCTCGGCGACGTTCAGTTTGCACATGAACGCCTCCAGCCGCGGCACCGTATCGGTGTCCAGCGCCGCGAGCGCCGCGTAGGTCATGGCGCGGGCCGCGTAGTAGGAGGTCGCCATGTCCGCGAGCTTGTGCTGGATCGACTGCAGCTCGGCGAGCGGTGCCCCGGCCACGGTGCGGGTGCCGACCCGCTCCAGGGTCAGTTCCAGCGCGCGGCGGGCCATGCCGAGCACGCTCGGGCAGTGCAGCAGCCGGTTGACGTTGACCCGGCCGAGCCCGAGCAGCAGTCCGTCACCCTCTGCGCCGAGCAGGTTGGCGGCCGGGACCCGGCAGTCGCTCAGCAGGATGTCGCTCTCGATGTGTTCGCCGGACATCGGTACGGCTCCGTCGAGGACTTGGCAGCCGGGACTGTCGAGGTCGACGAGGAAGGCGGAGTAGGTCTTCTCCGTGCCGTCCATGCGGGCGATGACGATGGCGAAGTCGGCGACCGGGCCGGCGCTGGAGAAGACCTTGCGGCCGCTCAGCCGGTAGCCCTGGCCGTCCGGCTCGCGGACGGCGGTGGTGCGCATCGCCCGCACGTCCGAGCCCGCGTCGGTCTCGGTGAGGGAGAAGCAGCAGGCCCGTTCGCCGCGCACCACGGGCAGGAAGTAGCGCTCCAGCTGGTGCGGCGTGGCGGCGGCGAGGATGTCGCCGACCCGCAGCGGACCGCCCATCTCGCCCAGCACGCTGTGCGCGAGCACGCGTCCGGCGGCGGCGATCTCCTCCTTGAGTGCGGCGAGCTGCGTGTACGTCAGGCCCTGGCCGCCGAGCTCGGACGGCAGGTGGATGCCGTAGAAGCCGAGCTCGCGGCTGCGGCGCCAGACCGGCTCCAGCAGGGCACGGGTGATCGGGGTCTGCGGGGTGACGGCATGCTCGCGCTCGTAGTCGGCCAACTCGCCGTCCAGGTAACCGCGCAGCTTGCGCACCAGCTCGTCCAGGAGCGGGTCGTCGGCGTAGTCGGGGCGCAGGGAGAAGAGCATCGGACGGCCTTTCAGTTGACGCGGCGCGCGGCGCCGGCCCAGTAGGTCTCGCGGACGGCCTTGCGGTCGAGCTTGCCGTTGCGGTTGTGCGGGAGTTCGGCGGCGAAGTCGACGGAGCGGGGCTTCTTGAACCGGTCCAGGCGCTCGGCGCAGAAGGCGATCAGCTCGTCGGCGCCGACCCGCGCGCCGTCGCGGACGACCACGACGGCCTTGACCGCCTCGCCCCAGCGTTCGTCCGGGACGCCGATGACACAGGCTTCCTGGACGGCCGGGTGCTCGTCGAGCGCGGCCTCGACCTCGGTCGAGTAGATGTTGAAGCCACCGGAGATGATCATGTCTTTCCTGCGGTCGACGATGAACAGGTAGCCGTCCTCCCGCATCCAGGCCAGATCGCCGGTGCGCACCCAGCCGTCCGCGAAGGTCTCGGCGGTGAGTTCGGGCTCGCGCCAGTAGGAGCGCACGCAGTCCGGGCCGCGCACGACGATCTCGCCGATCTCGCGCGGCTCGGCCTCCCGGCCCTGCTCGTCCACCACCCGGATCTCGGTGTCGTAGCCGGCTCGCCCGCAGGACTGGAGCAGCTCCGGGTCCTGCGCCACGCCGCGGGCGATCTCGGCGGCGGTGAGACCGGCGACCACGGAGGTGGTCTCGGCGAGCCCGTACCCCTGTCCGACGACCGGGCCGAACGCGGCGACCGCCTCGCGCAGCCGCTGCGGCGAGATCGGGGCACCGCCCACCCGCAGGTCGGTCAGACTCGACACGTCGTAGCCGCCGAGGCCCGGGTGCGCGAGCACGGTGGCGAGCATCGCGGGGACGAGGAAGGTGGCGTCGATCCGCTCCCGCGCGACCGTGGCCAGGAAGGCGTCGGGGTCCCAGCCGGGCAGCACGTGGACGGTGGTACCGGCGAAGACGCAGGCCAGCAGCGGCATACCGGTGGCGTGGGTGATCGGGCCGCAGGCCAGGTAGCGGGAGCCGGCCCGCGGGCGGGGCTCGGTCATCAGCTGCTTGCGCATGTTGGCGAGCCGGTTGCCGAAGGTCTGCACGGCCGCTTTCAGCGCGCCCGTCGAGCCCGAGGTGAAGTTGAGCACGCACGGGTCGTCCTGCGCGACCTCCACCCGCACCGGCGCGGTGCCGCCTTCGGCGAGCAGCGCCGCGAACCCGCTCTCGAACTCGACCGGCAGGCAGTCCGTGCCGGCGGCCTCCAGCGCCGCGAGGGCGTCCTCGCGGTGGGCCGCGTCGAAGAGCAGCGCTCTGACGGGCGCGTAGCCGAGCAGGTGCGCGATCTCGGCGCGACCCAGCCGGGCGTTGACGGGCGCGCGCATCAGCCCGGCCTTGTACAGGGCGAACTCGATCACGATCAGCTCACCGCGGTTCCAGGCCAGGCTGGCCACCGCGTCGCCGGGTCCCAGCCCGCGCGCCAGCAGGGCGGCGGCGAGCCGGTTCGCGTCCTCCTCCAACTGCCGGAACGTCCAGCGCCGGTCCGCACAGACGACGGCGGGCGCAGATCCAGGCGGAGGCCGCCAGCGCCGCGCAGCACTTCGGCGCCGGCACCTCGCTGAACACCCAGATCATCGTGGCGACTCCGACCGGCCACTCGACGGCGGGCTTCGGCAGCAGCTACTGCGGCTACCACGGCGCGGTCGCGGCGCTGCCCAGCATCACCTACACCGACCTGCCGTACATGCCGGACGCGGCGGGGTCCTGCGGAGCGGGCAGCGCCAACGGCGCCGCCGGCACCCTGGACGGCGTCAGCATCGTCGCGGGGCACGAACTCGCCGAGACGATCACCGGCCCCCTGATCAACGGCTGGCGGGACAGCGCCGGCGCGGAGATCGCGGACAAGTGCGCCTGGGTCAACATAAGGGACACCAACCTGTCCGGCAGCAGCTTCGCCATGCAGCCGTTGTGGAGCAACAACTCCGGTGGCTGCAGCATGGGTTCGGGCTCCTGGTCCACCTGGCAGCAGCACGGCGCGCCGGCGCCGGGGGTGGCCGCCGGAGCCTCCCCGGTGGTGGCCTCGTGGGGCCCCAAGCGCCTCGACCTGTTCGTCCGGGGCAAGGACGGCGCGATCTGGCACCAGCCGTACGACACCGGCGGCGCGGGTTGGTACCCCTGGGAGTCGATGGGCGGACGCTTCGTCTCCAATCCCGCCGCGGTCGCCTGGGACCCGACCCGGCTCGACCTGTTCGGCGTGGGCACGAACGGCGGTATCTCGCACCGCTCCTGGAGCAGCACGACCGGCTGGAGCGGCTGGACCACCGACTTCGCCGCCCCGCCGCCCGGGGTGGCCTCCGGCGCCACGCCGACCGTGACCTCCTGGGGCACCGGCCGACTCGACCTGTTCGTCCGCGGCAAGGACAACGCGATCTGGCACCTGAGCTACAGCAACGGCTGGAGCAAGTGGGAGAGCCTCGGCGCGAAGGTCATCTCCGATCCGGCGGCGACCTCTCCCAGCAACGGCCGCATCGACCTCTTCGGCCTCGGCACGAACAACAACGTCTGGCACAAGTACTGGACCCCGGGCACCGGTTGGACCAGTTGGTCGCCGGACCTGCCAGCCCTGCCCGTCGGTATCGCGCCCGGCAGCTCGCCGGCGGCCTCCCTGTGGCAGCCGAACGTCGGCGACTCGAGGTCTATGTCCGCGGCAAGGACGGCGCGATCTGGAGCAGCCTCTACAGCGGCGGAAGTTGGGGCGCCTGGTCGTCCCAGGGCGGCACCCTGGCGTCCAACACCACGGCGATCTCCCCCGGCCCCAACGTGATCGACCTGTTCGCGGTCGGCACGAACGGCTCGCTGGACGAGAAGCTCTGGGCCTGACGAACGGGCGCCACCGTCCACCGGACTCCGGAGAGCCACCTTGCCGGCCGCCACCTCCGCGCCTCGATGATCTGGATCAAAGACCTTACCCGGACAGCCTGTTGATCACGACTCCAGCTGCTCCCTAGTCCAGGCTGAGGCGTTTGTTGAGGGCCTCGCCCGCGGGCAGGGTGTCGATGAGCTTGTGAAGGAAGTCGAGCATCGCGTCGGTCTCCAGGCCGTCGGAGGCGGTGTCGATCGAGGTGTAGATGGCCTCCTCGATCCCGGCGACCGCGGTGGCCAGGCGTTCGCCCTCAGGGGTGAGGCTGAGTTGGAGGTAGCGGCGGTCCTCGGCGGCGGTGCGGCGCTCGACCAGCCCGGCCGCGACGGCGCGTTCGACCAGCCGGCTGGGGTTGGTGCCGCTCTCGCACACCAGGAGCTGCCCGAGCCCGTTGAGGCTCAAGGTGCCGTGCCGCTGGAGCAGGCGCAGCACCTCGGCCTGCGACGGGGTGATGCCGTGGGGTTTGAGGGCCTGGGTCAGCAGCCGGTTGCCTTCGCGTTGGGCTGCCAGGATCGCGAACCGCAGGTGTTCGGCCTTACGCATCGGCGCCCTGTCGGGTGATCGGCAGGGCGGCGATGAAGTCCTTGACCGCGGCGGCGTAGGTGGCCGGGTGGGAGAAGCGGAACATGTGGCCGGTGCGCGGCAGCACGACCTCCCGGGCGTCGGGGATGCCCGCGAGCATGATCTTGGAGGCGTTCTCGCCGATCAGCACGTCGTGCGAGGGGGTCAGGATCAGGGTCGGGACCTGGACCTGGCCGAGCACGTCAACGTAGTCGGCCGCGAAGATCGCTGACACGCGCGAACCGTAGGAGGCGGCCGGGGTGTTGGTGAGGAACAGTTCGCGGCTGCGCGCCTCGCTCCAGGGCACCTGACCCTCGCCGTCGAACGGGGAGGCGAGGCGGTGGGCGTGGGCTCGCAGCGTCAGCTGCCGGTAGAACGGGCCGGGCGCCTTGCCCATCACCTGCGCCAGCGCCTTCAACGGCTTCGAGTCGATCGGGTTGGCCGCGAATCCGCCGGACAGGACCAGGGCGCGCAGGCCCCGCGGGCGGCGGATGGCGAGCGCGAGCGCGATGTTCGCGCCGAATGAGTCGCCGACCAGCACGTAGTCGTCGAGGTCCGCGATCGCGTTTTCGACGTGGTCGGCGTAGCGCTCGATGTCCTTGACGCCTTCGGGCAGGCGCAGCGTGCGCTTGGGCGCCTCGCCGTAGGGGGCGAGCTGTTCGACGCTCCACGGGGTACCGGAGAGGCAGGGGATGAAGACGAGGGTCGGGCGCTTCTCTGCAGTGGTCGCAGTGTTCATGGAAGACATATTACACGACACATGTGTCGTGTAATATGTTAGCTGCGTCACACATCGACATGGACACCGCCCCGCCCGTGCGACCGATCCTCGTCGTCCCCGCCCCGGCCCCGCCCCGGCCCCCGCCCCGCCCCGGCCCGGGCACTCGAATCCGTCTCAGTGCCCGGCGGCCTGCGGCGCCAGCACCGCGCCGAGCAGGCGGTCCGACACGGCCGACGGGCCGCCGTTGTTGACCGCCGTGGTGGCGACCGAGAACACCGCGCGCAGCGAGAGGTCACGCGTCGCGAACATCCCGTTCACGTAGCCGTAGTCGTGCCCCGTCTTCCCCCACAGCGTCTGGCCGTTGGGCAGCGGGATGGACATCAGACCCGCCCCGAAGCACGCCGGGCCGGGCTTGCCGCCGACGGCGCAGTTGAAGGTGTCCACGTACGGGACGACCTTGCCGTCGGCCCCCTTGGGCAGCGTGAACATCTCGTTCAGCTGGGCGGGCGCCAGCAGTTCGCCCTTGAACAGGGCGCTGATGAAGTGGTCCAGGTCGGCCGGGGTGGAGATCATGTTGGACGGGTCGCCGCCCTGCTCGCTGACGTCCACGGGCCGGCCCTGGCCGTCGAGCAGGTAGCCGTGCAGGTAGGGCTTGGGCATGGTGGGGTCGTCCTCGGGCACCGAGGTCTGGTCCAGGTGCAGCGGCTCCAGGATCCGGCTGGTCACCTCGTCCTTGTAGGAGTTGCCGGTGATGTGCTCGATCAGCGCGCCGCCGATCCGGAAGCCGAGGGAGTTGTACTCCTGCTCGGTGCCGGGCGCGAAGTGCGCGGTGGGCCAGGGGCGGTCGGTCGGGCGCAGGGTGCCCTCGATCTCGTCGTCGAAGGTGAGGTACTGGAGGTGCTCGGCGATCTGCTGGTCGGGGGTCGGCACCGGCGCGCCCTCGAAGACGTCCGGCAGGCCACTGGTCATGTTGAGCAGCTCGCGGACGGTGATCGGGGCGAAGCTGTCCGGGAGCAGACCGGGCAGGTAGGACTGCACGCTCTGGTCCAGGTCGATCCGGCCCTCCGCCGCCAACTGCAGGATCACCACGCTCTCGAAGGTCTTCGAGATGCTGCCGATGTGGAAGTGGGCGTTGTCCGCGACCTTGCGCCCGGTCACCGTGTCGCCGGAGGAGCCGCGCCACAGCTGCCCCGGCTCGGCGACCCGGGCGATCGCGCCCACCGCCTGGTCACCGGGGCGGATGTCGATGGCCGCCTGGAGCGCGGCCGGGTCCAGCGCGGGGAAGCCGGAGGCGGACGCCGACGCGCCACCACCCGATGCCGCGGGCGCGTCGGCGAAGGCCGTCGCCCCGCCCGCGGCGGTGGTGGCGACCAGGGCGGAGCAGGCCAGGCTCAGGGTGGCGATGCGGCGGACGAGGGTGTTCATCGAGGACTCCGACTGAGTGTGCGTCAACTGGCGGACCGTGCGTGAACATCCTGTCGAGTCGGCGCCCCTGCCCGGTATCGGGAACAACCCTGGACCGCCCCTGAGGGGCTCCCCTGATGCCGGCCATCCCGCCGGACGAGACCCAGCCACTGGTCGCACCCATCACGCAGTTGGACGCGTCCCCCGGCACCGGCGGCTTGATCATGGTCACCTCCACCACGCTCACGGTCGGGCCCATGGACAGCGACGCCGTGCCGCACGGCTGAGGCGCGATGTGTTCGGCTCCACGGCATCTTGATCGGGCCTCTGGTCAACAGCGGCGTGATCCTACGGAACGGGCAGCAACGCCACGGCCTTGTCGAATTCCGTCGGAGTTATCTCCCGGTCGAGGAGAAGGCGGAGACCCTGCCAGGTTGCCGCATAGCACGCGCATGCCGTCCGGATGTCGCCCCACGGCAGCGATCCGGGCGCGTGGGTTGCTGTCGCCCGCACCTTGACGAGCCAGTCATGGCTGCACTCGATCGGCGAACACCCGTTGTTCGAAACCAGGCTGCTACCCAGCTGGTCGAGAAGATCGCCAACAGTTGACTGCGGCGCCTTCCGCTGTGCGGTTTTGCCTGCGGACCATTCCGCGTCGGCATCCAGGAGGTCGTCGAGTTCTGGCACCCCTTCGTAAGCCCCGCTCTCGGCCAGCAGGGTGGGGCCTGCGACCTCTCGGACCCGCTGCAGCAGTTTCGCCCGGCAGGGCAGATCGTGCGCACGGTTGTCCGTGACCTGCAGAACACGGCGCCAGATCTCGTATTCACTCTCGAACCAGCTGACCTGGGCACGAATTCCGGCGGCGCTCTGCCTACGCCGGCGGCGCCACGTTTCCTCCATCACCTCGGCGACCCGCATCAGCAGTTGGCGATCATAGGCCGCCACCTCGGCCTGCAGCGGCTGGTCGTCGCGGTCTTGGTGATCGGGGGTGGCATGCGGGTACGTCTCCCGCTCGAAGCGCGCGAACCGACTCTCCCTGCGCAGCACAGCCAGATCGGGATCCTCGCTGAGCAGCCACGACCGCTTGAGCGTCAGAAAGCCGCCCTCAGCGCTTCGTACCGCTTCTTCCAGCTCACGGGTGGCCAGCTCGGCCAGCTCGTCGCGCCGCTTCTCATGCGTTCGAGACCTGTGACCGTGCATCGCAAACGCATACACGCAGGCGGCGTTGTAGTGGTCCTGCCACTCGTGGCTTCCTCGCCAACGCCTTCGTGCCCTCTCCACGCGCGGCACCAGCTCCTCCGCAGTCGCAGGCCACCGCACCGATGCGACACGCTTGTACACGCGGCGAGGCCAGCGCAGCCGCTTCCGCTCCGCCATCGCCGGCTCGGCTGTCCCGAGCCCGTACGCCCAGGCCAGCCGCAAGGGCGCCCAGACGTCGCGGTTGATCCGGAGCGCGGACCGGGTGAGGACCTCGCCGGAGACCATGCCGGGGATGAATCGCGCGATGGGGTAGTCCTGGGCGAGTCTGCACATCTCCTGTGCGCAGGCACGCTGGAATACCAACCGGACCTCGCGGTACGTACCGCAGACGAGCGTCTCCCTGAGCAACTGCTGGCGCTCTCTTTCCTGACCCTCCGCGTCCGTGACCGCACCCGCTGACGGGAACGGCTGGCTGGGCCAGTAGCGGGCCACCAAGGCGGGCGTCAGGGATTTCCGGATCTCCCGGCGGTGCTCGGCCGAACCGTCTTGGCCACTGCGGCGGCACCACTGGTGAGCGGTGATCTCGGACATGCCGAGGACGACGGCATACCGGTATCGAGCCTGGAGCACGCCGCGCTGCCACCACGGGCACCAGAGGCAGTTGAACCGACGCCAGGGCCAGCGGTACACCCACAATCGGTCGTTCGTCCGCCGTTTCCGGTCGCCCCTCTGCCATGGCCGCTCGTACCTGGGTCTGCTGCTGTGCGTTCCAAGGGTGAGCGCCCCGTAGTAGGTCTCGAGGGCGTCAAGGTACAGCCCGAGCTTCTCCTGCGTTCCGCCTATCTGGGTCCGCAGATACAGGTTCGTCGGGTCGTACTGCAATGCGAGGAAGTAGAGACGGAGCGCCTCATCGAATCGGCGGTTGCGACCGTTTTCTCGCGCCTGTTGATAGGCGGCGAACAGGTCGGCCGGCAGGTCCCGTCCTCGCCAATGTCGCCACGGCGGCGTCTTGCCGGCCCGGGTCACCGGCAGGAGCGCCGCCGCGACCCAGTACCCGGCCCTACGGACCGCCTCCTCCCAGCTGCGCGCCCAGACCGTCTCCATCCGACTGCCACGAATCGCATAGGAGGTGACGGTCACCGTCACTCCGAAGCGCGGTTCCGGGTCCTGCTCGCGCAGCACACCGCTGACCCGGTAGGCGATCTTGGGCCGCAATCGGCTGGTCAGGCGCAGCAGGCTCGTCCCGAGCTTCGCGGGTTCGAGGTCGACGTCCCCGAGCAGGTCCAGGAAGTTCTCCGCGGGCGGCTCGGCGGGCAGCGTGGACGGAGGGTAGAGATCGGTCTCGGACAGCTGCTTGCGGAACTGGGCGGAGAGATCCGCCACCGAGGGCTGCTGCCGTGCTTCGGGAGCAGCCGTGACAAGGTCTTTTACCTCGACCGGACCTGGCCGGTAGGCGTTGCGAACGAGCAGCGCTCGCCGCAGAGCCCATAAGACGGCGATCAGCAGGGCAAGACAGGCCAGCCGCAGGCTCAGCGGAGCAGCGTTCGTCAGCACTCGGGCGAGGCCGTTGAAGATCTGGGGCACCCAGCCTCGTCCCCATGATCCGTGCGCTCTGTCCCATGCCGAATGCCTGCTCCCGGCCCAGCGCAGCGTCGCGAGCAGAGCGAGGCAGGTCAGGGCGGTCCAGGTGCGCCAGAAGTTCACCCGTGGCATCGGGAGCGACGATCGGGCGGTCCTGGAGAGCTTTCCGTGGTGCGAGAACATGCCGACCTCGGTTACCTCTGGCCCGTACTTCCAGTCTTCCTCGCGCTGCGGGAAGAGCAACTCGATCGTGATCATCCCGACCTGACGGGGGAGCCGGCGGCCTCCATGTCATGAGCGGTGCGCCGGCTCTGGCGGTGGCCCACCGGTCGGCGCCCGGCCGGCCGGCTCGGGAGAAACCGCAGCTCACCGGCTCGACGGCGGCAACCCGGCACGCGGCCGCCGATCGGATAGTGCACGGCGGCCGAGGCTGCTGCACCCCCACCTCCCGGCCGGCGCCCGGCTCCTCTCCACCGCGCCCTACGGTGCGGCCCCGGGGGTCGTCGGGGCGATCCAGCACTGGGAGTCGACCACGCGGGTCGGTGATCTGACCCTCACTCAGCTCGACGGCCCCACCCTGGCCGCTGTCGAGCGCGACCGGGACGACCCCCCACCGGAGCTCGCCGCCGCTCCTCGTCCGCGGGGGCCCCGCGACCCAGTTCGCCGACTCGGGTGAGATCGCCTGGACGGAGACGGGCGAAGCGATGCTGCTGGTCTGGTCCACGCCCGACCCCCAACCCACCACCGCCGCGGTGATCGCCATCGCGGACAGCAGCCCGTGACGACGCGCTTCTCCGGGCGGTGTGCAGCGGGGAGGACCGGGTGTCCGGTCCTCCCCGCTGGTGTGACGGGTCAGCCCTGGGCGGGGGTACCGACGTAGCTGTCCAGGTCGGTCGTCCCCCAAGTACCCGCAGGCGGCGGGGAACCCTGTTGTGGCGGGCGATTAAAACCGCCAGCCACAACAGGGAGCCGCAGGCCTCAGTGCCTCCGGACAGGAGCTGCTCAAGTTGCTCGCCGCCGGTCTGACCGACGAGGTCGCGGGCCGCCGGCTCGGCATCTCGGCCCGCAGCGTGCGCCGGCAGATGGCGGGACTCATGGAACGCCTCGGCGCATCGAGCCGATTCGAAGCGGGCCTCAGGGCGGCGCAACGCGGTTGGCTCAACTGATCCGTGCGGGAGCCGCGATCGCCGAAGCCGACACCCGGTCGGCAGCCGGGTCGGGGTCCGGGGCGGGGTCGGGGTCGTCCGTCCGGTCGTCCGGGGTCGGGCCGGCCGCGGCGGCGGCTTCGTCGGCGGCCTGCTTCTCGCGGGCGTCGCGGAGGTCGCGGGCGTCGCGGAGGTCGCGGCGGAGCAGGACCACCCAGCCGGTCGGGATCAGCGCGGCGAACAGCCACCACTGGATCGCGTAGGGCAGGTGGACGCCCTGGCCGACCACCGCGTCGTCGCTGGTGGTGGCGGCGCTGTTGGGAGCCGGCACGTGCTCGGCCTCGTCGACGGCCGGCGGGGTGGGACTGGTGGAGACCAGTTCCAGGTAGCCCGCGACCACCGGCCGCCGCAGGCGGGCGGCCTGGGCGCCGCTGTCGATCCGCATGAACATCCGGTCCGGCATGCCGCTGTGCTCGGTGATGCCGGTGCTCTTGAAGGTCTCGTCGGGCCGCAGCCGGCCGGTCACCGTCAGCTCGCCGGAGGGGGCCGGCGGCACCGCCGGGTAGGCGGTGGCGTCCCCTCCCGAGGCGACCCAGCCGCGGTTGACCAGCACCAGGTCGCCCGCTTCGGTGACCAGTGGGGTGATCACGTAGTAGCCGACCGTCTCGCCGTCGGCCGCGGTGCGCTGGCGGATCACGAACTCGTCCGACGGGTCGTAGTGCCCGGTCGCGGTGACCGGGCGGTACGTCTGCGCGGTGGGCACGGTCCCGCCGGGGTGCGAGATGACGTCCATCGCGACCGGCGGCGCCTTCATCGCGACGGCGGTCACGGCGTTCTGCCGGTTGGTCTGCTCGTAGCGGTGGTACTGCCATCGTCCGAGCAGGATCATCGCCGGGATGATCGCGAAGAAGACGAGGGTCAGGACCAGCCAACGCCGGGTCAGGAGGGTGCGGAACAACACCCGATCACGCTATCGCCCGCTGACTCTCCCTCATGGACCGCCCCCTGCCCGGCGTACCGGAACGGCGGGACCGGCCCACCACCAGCAGCAGCCTCAGGAGGTTCAGGCCCGCGGCGATGCCGAGGACGGCTGCCGGCCTCACGCCTGCTCGCCCGCGCGCTGCGACCGCGCCCGATGCCGGTGCTCGCTGGGCGGGAGGCCGTACGCGGCCCGGAAGGCGCGGCTGAAGTCGGAGGCGCGGGGGATCCCCCAGCGGGCGGCGACGGCGTGGATCGGCACGGCGTACAGCGCGGGGTTCTCCAGGTCGTGGCGCGCCTGCTCCAGCCGCTGGCCGCGGATCCAGGCGGCGACCGTCTCACCTCGCGACTGCCGGCTGAAGACGCGGTGCAGATAGCTGACCGAGATGTGGTGCGCGGCGGCGATCGCGGACAGCGACAGCTCGGGATCGTGCAGGTTCCGCCGGATGAACGCCCGGACGTTCTCCACCATGGCCCGCTGCCGGGCGTCCTCCGGCAGCGCGGCCTCGGCGTCCAGCTCCCGGGCCAGGCAGGCGGCCAGCAGGTCGACCACGACCGATCCCAGGCGGGGGGCCTCGGCCGGGCCCACGGCGGCGGCCTGCCGGTCCAGTCCGACGAGGAACTGCGAGAGCAGTGCAGCCGTACCCTCCCGCCCCGAGAACCCCCGGCCCAGCAGGTCGCGCAGCTGCTTCGGCGGCAGCGGCAGCAGTGCCGCGGGGAAGTCGATGCCCACTGCCTCGACCCGCAGTTCCCCTCCATCGGCGGCACGGGCGCCGAAGGCCCGCAGGTCGAACGGGTGCGAGCTGTGGACCAGGTGCAGGTCACCCGGCCCGAACGTCGCGGTCCGGTCGGCGCCGCGGGTCAGCGCCAGGCCGCCGTCGAGCAGCAGCGTCAGGTGGTACACCTCCGGATCCGAGCGCCGCACCATGCCCGCGGTCCGCCGGAACCGCGCCGGCGGGAACGACGTCCGCAGCAGGGTCACCGGCCCCAGTTCCAGTCGCCGCATCTCGGCCTGGAAGTCGTCGGTATGGGCACTGGTCACCTCGCTGGCCCGGGTCTGCCCGATCAGCTCCCGCCAATGGTCGAAACGCTCCTTCCCGGACACGCCCTCCCTGCGGAACACGCTCCCCGCCCTCGCGGCCACGCTCCGCTCCCCCTTCGGGTTCCTCCCCTTGCCGGTCGGCAAGGCCTTCGCACCCGACGTCGTCGGCTCCTGGGACAACCCACCCGAGCAGCAGGATGCCATGGGCCGGCCGGGAGCCAGGCGCGGCCGACGGACAGGCCCCAGGACCCTGGTCCTGGTCCCGGCTCAGCCGCAGGTCCCGGCCCGCGGCCGGCGGGCGGTGGAAGAATGGTCCGCGCACGCCTGCCGCGGCACGCCGGGGACCGCCCGGGGCGCTGGCCGCCGCAGACATCCGCAGACATCCGCAGACATCCACAGAGGAGAACCACCAGCATGGCGACGCGCCGACCGCTGCCGCCGGACGCACCGCAGGCACCCGACGAACCGGGTTCCGACTCCCCCTGGACCCGCAACGACGCGCTGCTGGCCGCCGGTTCGGCCGTCATGGACGTGTTCGGCTACACGATGACCAGCCTGGACGCCAACCACCCGTTGAGCGTCCTGGGGCTGGTGCTCAGTGTGGTGGCGGCGCTGCCGCTGCTGGTCCGGCGCCGTCACCCGATCGCGGTGCTGGCCGCGGTGCTGGCCGCCAACCTGGCGCTGAACCTGAGCGCGCCGGTGTCGCACCACTTTCCCTGCACCACCGCGGTGGCGCTGTTCGCCGTCACCCAGTACCGCCCGCTCGCGGTCGCCGTGCCGGCGGGGCTGATCGTCTCCGTGGTCGCGCTGACCAGCCGCGGGCCGCAGCTGAGCCTGAGCGGCGAGGACCTCATGGGCAGCCTGCTGGCGACTGTGCTGGTGGTCGGCACCGGCGCCGTACTCAACCGCTGGCAGCACGAGCTGGAGGTCCGGCGCGCGTTGCTGGCAGAGCGGGCGGTGTCGGAGGAACGGCGGCGGATCGCCAGGGAGTTGCACGACATCGTGGCTCACCACATCACCACCATGCAGCTGATGGCCGGCGGTGCCCGGGCCAACCTGGGCGGCGACACCGAGGTGGTGCGCGAGGCCCTGGTGACGCTGGAGAGCTCCGGGCGCCTGGCGCTGCGCGAGATGCGCCAACTGCTCGACGTGCTGCGGGCCGACGACGAGCGCGAGGTCACCCCGGCCGCGCCGCAGCCCGGCACCGCCGACCTCGAACGGATCGTCAACGAGTCGCGCCTGGCCGGCCTGCCCACCGAGTTCACCGTCCACGGCACCGCACGGCCGCTGCCGCCGACCACCGAGCTGGCCGTCTTCCGGATCGTCCAGGAGTCGCTCACCAACGCCCGCAAACACGCCGGCCCGGCCAAGGCCCGGGTCAAGCTGACCTACCGGCCGCAGTCGGTCACCGTGGAGGTCAGCGACAACGGCTCCGGCCGGCCGGGCCGTGCCGCCGGGGGGAACGGTCACAGCGGCGCGGTCGCCACCCCGGGATCGGGCGGGGAGCGCGGCGGGTACGGGCTGGTCGGCATGCGGGAGCGGGCCGCGCTGCACGGCGGCAGCCTGGTGGCCGGGCCACTGGCGGAGGGCGGGTTCCGGGTCGCGGCCAGCCTGCCGCTCGGCACGCCCGAAAGCGCTGACGGGGAGGAGCTGTCCGGTAGATTCCTGGGATGAGCGAGCAACTGCCCAGCGATGGCATCGAGCTGACGCCCGATGAGATCGAAGCCCTCGATGCCAGGTGGTCATCCTGCTGGACCCCGGGGGAGGTCGCGCGGCGACTGGCCGGAATCGGCACCCCCTGGTACGTGGCCGCGGGCTGGGCGCTGGACCTGTTCCACGGCCGGCAGACCCGCGCGCACGGGGACATCGAGATCGCGATTCCGGCCGCGGGCTTCGCCGAGGTCCGCGGCCGCTTCCCCGGATATGTCTTCGACGCGGCCGGCAGCGGCCGGATCTGGGAGGACGCCGCACCCGAGGTGCTGGCCACCGTGTACCAGACCTGGCTGCGCGATCCGGCCACCGGCAACTACCTGCTCGACGTGTTCCGCGAACCGCACGACCGCGACACCTGGATCTGCCGACGCGACGAGCGGATCCGGCTTCCCTACGACGCCGTCATCCACCACACCCCGGACGGCATCCCGTACTTGGCGCCCGAGCTGGTCCTGCTGTTCAAGGCCAAGCACACCCGCCGCAAGGACCAGGCGGACTTCGACGCGACCGTCCCGCTCATGACGGCAAGTCAGCGAGCGACCCTGGCCGAGCTGCTCACCCGCACCAACCCGGGCCATCCCTGGCTCGCCGACCTGTAGCCCCGCTCGCGGGGCGGACCCTCAGCGGCAGCCGCGGTGCAGTGCGCGCGAACCAATCGGGCCGTCGAGGCGTCCTGCTCTGCGGAGGATGGTCGCCGAACAGAGGAGGACGCGATCGTGAGGACTTTCAGCGGGCGCCCGAGCCGCCGCGCGATGCTGGCCCTCGGTGCCGGGACGGCGCTGGCCGCCGCGGTGTCCACGGCCGGCCCGGCCTATGCGGCGAGCGGCGCGCCACTGGGCGAGGACGCGGTCACCAGGGCACTGGCAGGCCTCGAACGGGAACACGGCGCCCGGCTGGGGGTGTTCGCGCGGAACACGGTCACCGGCCGGTGCGTGGTCTACCGCGCCGACGAGCTCTTCCCGATCTGCTCGGTGCACAAGACGCTCACCGCCGCCGCGATCCTGCGGGACCTCGACCGGGACGGCCGGTTCCTCGCCAAGCGGATCCGGTACCAGCAGAAGGACGTCACGGACGCGGGCTACGCCCCGATCACGGGCACACCCGAGCACCTCGCGAACGGCATGACCGTCGCCGAGCTGTGCGCCGCCGCCATCGACTACAGCGACAACGCCGCCGCCAACCTGCTGCTCCGCGAGCTCGGCGGTCCCACGGCGATCACCCGCTTCTGCCGGTCCATCGGCGACGAGGTGACCCGCCTCGACCGGTGGGAGCCGGCGCTGAACTCCGCCGAACCGGGACGGGTGACGGACACCACCAGCCCGGCCGCGATCGGGCAGAGCCACCGGAAGCTGCTCCTCGGGGATGCGCTCGCCCCTTGGGACCAGCGGCAGTTGACCCGGTGGCTGCTCGCCAACACCACCGGCGCCGCCCGCCTGCGCGCCGGACTCCCCAAGGACTGGACCCTCGCGGACAAGACCGGCACCGGCGACTACGGCACCACCAACGACGTCGGCATCGCCTGGACCCCGGACCGAACGCCGGTCGTGCTGTCCGTCCTGTCCACCAAACCGGACGCCGCCGCCCCGGCCGACGAACCGCTGGTCGCCAAGGCCGCCGCGCTGCTGGCGGCGGCCCTCACCTGACACCGCGCGGTGCGGGCCCGCCGCATTCGAACAGGCGGGTTGGGCCGTTCGGCCGAGGCGCACGGTGACGTCAGGGGGTCACGGCTGCTGGCGGAGCCCGATGACGTTGCCGTCCGCGTCCTTGACGGAAGCGACCAGCAGGCCGCCGCCGACGTCGTGCGGCTCCGCGTGGGACTCGGCGCCGGCGGCGAGGAGAGCCTGGTGGGCGGCGGCGATGTCGGGCACGTCGCGGAAGCAGACCGGGCCGGCCTGGCCGTGCTGGTGGGCGTCGGGGACGAGGCCGATCTGCTGACCGCCGAGCTCGTAGCCGACGTAGTACGGCGTGTCCGTCGACGGCTCGACGCCGAGGAACTTGCCGAACAGCGCCTTGGCCCGGTCCAGGTCCTTGACGTGGTAGAGGATCACGGTGATGCCACTGCTCATGGCGTTGGTACTCCTGTGTCTCGGGATGGTCCTGCGGCGGCCCCGCGGGTTGCGCCGGTGGTCCCACGGTAGGCGCGGGGTGCGGGCGGGCGCTTCTCCGAAACTGACCGATCGGCCACGAGGTGAAGTTCCCCCCTGATCTTGGACAGCGGGTGCTTACGCTGCGGGGGTGAAGTCGTGCTGCAGCCTGGCTCGGGTTTCGAGTGGGGTGAGGTACCCGAACTCGGGGTGCCTGCGGAGCCTGGTGCGGTTGTATTCGACTTCGATGAAGCGGAAGACGTCGGCTCGGGCCGCTTCCCGGCTGTCCCAGACGGTGGTGCCGATCTCCGCTTTCAGCAAGCCGAAGAAGCTCTCGGCTGCGGCGTTATCGTAACATATGCCGGTTCGCCCCATACTCTGTCTCAGGTTCAACTTCCTTATCTCCTGGCGGAATTCGCTACTCGTATACTCGCTGCCGCGGTCGGTGTGCATGATGCAGCCCGGCTTCAGGCCGCCCCGGCCGGCGGCCATTTTCAGGGCGTCGGTGACCAGTTCGGCGCGGTGGTGGTCGGCCATCGCGTACCCGATCACCTCGCGGGTCGCCAGGTCGATGACCGTGGCCAGATACCACCAGCCCTCGATCGTGGGCAGATATGTGATGTCGCCGACGAGCTTCGTACCGGGCCGCTTCGCGGTGAAGTCGCGGCCGATCAGGTCGGGGGCCGGGGCGGCCTTGGTGTCCTGTTTCGTCAGGTGGCGGCGCCTGCGGCGGGTGATACCCCGGATGTCGCGCTCGCGCATGATCCGCTCGACCTTCTTCCGGTTGATCGCACGGCCCGTCCGCCGCAGTGCGGCGTGCACGCGCGGGACGCCGTAGGCTCCGCGCGAGGAGGCGTGGATCTCCCTTATCTCCTGGGCCAGTTCGTCTTCTGCCCGCTGCCGCTCGGCGGCGGCCGGCCGACTGGCGAGCCAGGCGTAGTAGCTGGTGCGCGGGAGCTTCAGAACCCGGCACAACAGCGCGACACTGAAGCCGTCAGGTCTGTCCTCGGCAGCCCTCTCCGCGTCGATGAAGCGGCACAACGTGCCTACTTCATCGTCTCCTTCGCGAAGAAGGCCGCGGCTTTTTTCAAGATCTCGATCGTCTGCTGCTGTTCCCGGTTCTCCCTGCGCAGCCGCTGGAGCTCGTCCTTCTCCGCCGTCGTCAGCGCGCCTGGCGCCCCCTCGCCGCGGTCGACCTTCGCCTGTTTCACCCAGCCGCGAAGCCCCTCCGGACTCACGCCCAGCTCCCGGGCGATATCGGTGACGTTCCGATGGGGCGAGGACCGGACGAGCGCGATCGCGTCCCGCTTGAACTCCGCCGTGTACCGCTTGCTCATGTTGCTCTTGCCACTCACTACCTGGACTGCTTCCTCCGGGACTCAACCGTCCCAGTATCAAGCTGTCCAGATCAACGGGGGAACTTCAAGGTCAGCGGCGGCCGGTGACCGGGCGGGTGCGGGGCACAGGGCGGTGAGAGCGGCGGCAAAGCGCATTCACAGCTTGGGGCGCGAGCGTGACCGCCATGACTTGGACCAGCCCCGTCCCGCCCGCCGCCCGCACACCCTCGCCCTCGCCCTCGCCAGCCGACCGGCCGCCGCTGCGCCCGCCCGGTCGGCTGCGGCGCGGATGGCGGGGCCGCCCCGAGGACCCGGCCTGGGCGCGGCCCGGAGTGCTAACCCAGCGCCGCGTTGAGGACCAGGACGCCGGCCAGCGAAGTCAGCGAGAGCAGCGTGTGGGCCACCGTCCAGGTGCGCAGGGTGCCGCCGACCGAGAGTCCGAAGTACTCCTTGAACATCCAGAACGAGGCGTCGTTCACGTGGCCGAGGAAGGCCGCGCCGGAGCCGAGCGCCAGCGCGAGCAGCGCCGCCTGGGTGGAGCCGAGGTGGTGCGCCAGCGGGCCGATGATGCCGGCCGCGGCGACGGTGGCCACCGTGCCGGAGCCGGTCGCCGTCCGCATCAGCGCCGCCACCAGCCAGGCGAGCAGCAGCAGCGGGATGTGCAGGTGGCCGGCGGCCTGGCCGATCGCGGCGTTGACGCCCGAGTCGGCCAGCGCCTGCGAGTAGCCGCCGCCCGCGCCGACGATCACCAGCACGCCCGCGATCGGCGGGAAGGAGCGGGAGAGCGACTCCTGCACCTGGCGGCGCGAGGCGCCCACCGCGTAGCCGAAGGTGCCCAGCGCCACCAGCACCGCCACCAGCAGCGAGACCACCGGCGTGCCCAGGAACTCGAGCAGGGTGTACGCCGTGCCGTGACCCCAGTCGAAGGTGTCGCAGCCGGCCTTGAGCATCATCAGGACGATCGGCAGCAGCACGGTGGCGATCGTCACCGAGAAGCGCGGCAGCCGGCGCGGCGCGGCGCCCTCACGTGCTGCCGCGGCGCCCTCAGCTGCTGCCGCGGCGCCCCCGGGTGCGCCCCCGGTGGTGAAGGCGGCCAGCGCCGACTCGGGGATGACGGCCTCGACCCGCGGCCAGGCGTAGGCGGTGAACAGCGGCCCGACCACGATGGCGCAGGGCACCGCCACGATCAGCCCGTAGACCAGGGTGAGGCCGATCGAGGCGTGCACGGCGCTGATCGCCACCAGCACCCCGGGGTGCGGCGGCACCAGCGCGTGCACGGTGGCGAGCCCGGCCATCGCGGGAATGCCGACCCGCAGCACCGGGTAGTCGGCCCGCTTGGCGATCTGCAGCACCAGCGGCACCAGCAGGACGAAGCCGACCTCGAAGAACATCGACAGCCCCACCAGGCAGGCGACCAGGGTGACCACCCACGGCAGGCCCTTGGGGCCGACGGCTCTGGTGAGCGTGGTCACGATCTGGTCGATGCCCCCGGAGTCGGCCATCAGCCGGCCCAGCACCGCGCCGAGAATGATGAGGATGCCGACTTTTCCGGTGATGTTCCCGAGCCCGGTGGTAAAGGAATTCGCGACCTTTCCCACACCTTCACCGGAGAGCAGCGAGACGCTGAACGCACCGATCATCAGGGCCAGGAAAGCGTGCAGCTTCAGCCAGCTGATCAGGACGACGACCAGGCCTATCGATATCCCCACCACCGCCAGGAGCCAGCTGTCGTGGCCGGTCCAGGCGGTGGTCGCGGCCTGGGCGGCGGCCCGGCCCACGGTGTGCGCGAGCTGGGCGGACGATGATGCCGACGCTGCCATCATGCGTATTCCTCTTTCCGATTTCATGACTGCTGCGGGGCACCGTACGGGCCGGCCGCAGGCCACCGCCAGAGTTCCGGCCATTGTGCGAATTGCGGTCGCCGGAAATCTTTCCGCTCGTTCTGTGCGTTCTGTGCACGGCGGTACGCTGGCCGCATGTTCCGACGTGTGTTCGGCCGCCGGCCCCGTCTCGCCACCCAGACCCTGCTCGCCCAGGTGACGGTGCTCTGCGTGGTGCTCGGCGGCGGCTTCGCACTGACCGCGCAGGTGCTGCGTGACTCCGCCGAGCAGAACTACGAGCAGCGGGCGCTCGCGGTGGCCCGCGCCACCGCCGAGGACCCGGTGGTGGTGGACCGGATCGCGGCCGGCTCCGATCCGGGTGGCGAGGTTCAGCAGGTGGCCCAGGCCGTCATGCGCCGCACCGGGCTGCTCTTCGTGGTGGTCACCGACGACCACGGCATCCGCTACTCGCACCCCGACCCGGCGCTGCTGGGCAAGGAGGTCAGCACCGCGCCGACCGCGCTGGACGGGCGCGAGTCGGTCGCCATCCAGCGCGGCACGCTGGGCGATTCGGCCCGGGCCAAGGTGCCGCTGCGCACGGCGGACGGCCGGGTGGTCGGCGAGGTCAGCACCGGGGTGCGGCTGAGCACCGCGCTGGGCGCCGCCGCGCCGCTGATCCGCGAGGAGGGCGCGTTCGCCGGCGGCGCGCTGCTGGTGGGAGTCGCGGCGGCGGCGCTGCTCACCCGGCGGCTGAAGCGCCAGACCCTCGGCCTCGAACCGGTGGACCTCGCCGATCTGCTGCGCGAGCAGCAGGCCGTGCTGCGCGGGCTGGGCGACGGCGTGCTGGCGGTGGACCAGGACGGCCGGGTGACGGTGTGCAACGCGGCGGCCGCCCGGCTGCTCGGCAGCCCGCTGGCACCGGGCACCCGGCTCGCCGCGGCGGGCCTGCCGCCCACCCTGGAAAGGATTCTGACGGAGCATCAGTAACTGTGGCAGCACGTGCTGGTGGTCGGCGACCGGGTGCTGGTGGTGACCGCGCAGCCGGTACGGCGCGGCGAGCGCAACCTCGGTCACGTGCTGACCCTGCGGGACCGCACCGAGCTGGACGAACTGGCCCGCGAGCGCTCGGCGTTGCGGGCGCTGTCGGATGCGCTGCGGGCCCAGGCGCACGAGTACACCAACCGGCTGCACACCCTGGCCGGACTGCTGGACACCGGCGCCGCCGTCGAGGCCCGCGACTACCTGCGCGAGCTGGCCGCCGCGCCGCTGGCCACCGAGGGCCGGGACGGCGCCCGGCTGGCCGACCCCTACCTGCGCGGGCTGCTGGCGGCCAAGGCGGCGACCGCCTCGGAGCACGGGGTGGCGCTGCGGCTGGACGAGGACTCGCACCTGCCGCGCCGGCTGACCGAACCGCTGGACGTGGTGAGCGTGGTCGGCAACCTGCTGGACAACGCGGTCAAGGCCGCCGAGAGCGGCGAACGGCGGCCGGCCTGGGTGGAGTTGAGCGTGCTGGCCGAGGGCGGCACGCTGCATGTGGCGGTGCTGGACAGCGGCGACGGGGTGGCCGAGCAGGACGCCGAGCGGCTGTTCCGCAGCGGCTTCACCACCCGGGCCGCCGAGGACCGCAGCGGCCACGGCCTCGGCCTCACGCTGGCCCGCCAGTTGGTCCGACGGCACGGTGGTGAGCTGCGGCTGGCGCTGGCCCGCGGGGACGGCCACGGCGCGGTCTTCGTGGCCCGGCTGCCCGGCGTGCTGGAGCAGCCGGCCGACGACCTGCTCGTCCCCGATCCGGCCGACCGGCCGGTGACCGGCGAACTCCTGGGAGGAGAGCGGTGATCCGCGTTCTGGTGGTGGACGACGACTACCGGGTCGCCGAGCTGCACGCCCGCTACGTGGCGGCGGTGGACGGCTTCACGGTGGTGGGCACCGCGCGGTCGGCGGCCGAGGCGGTGGCGGCGGACCGCGAGCTCTCTCCCGACCTGGTGCTGCTCGACCAGTACCTGCCGGACCGGCTGGGCACCGAGCTGCTGCCCCAACTGACCGGCGACGTCCTGATGGTGACCGCAGCCGCGGACACCGCCCAGGTGCGGGCCGCCCTCGGCGGCGGCGCGGTGGGCTACCTGATCAAGCCGTTCGACGCCGCCGCGTTGACCGACCGGCTGACCGGCTACGCCCGGTTCCGGGCCCAACTCGCCGCCGACCGCACGGTGGACCAGGAGCAGGTGGACCGCGCGCTGCGCGCCCTGCACGGCACGGACCGCGGCGGACGCCCGCGGCGCCCGCGCGCCACGCCCACCGGCGAGTTGGTCGCGGACGCCGTCCGTCGCGCGCCCGGCACCGTCACCGCCGGCGAACTCGCCGTCCGGCTGGGCATCTCCCGCCCCACCGCCCAGCGGTACCTGGCCGACCTGGCCGCCGACGGCACGGTCCGGGTGGAGCTGCGCTACGGCGCCGCCGGCCGACCCGAGCACCTCTACTCCTGGAACGGCGGCCCGCCGGGCGGTCCGGCAGGCGGTCCGGCACCCCGCTGACGAGGAGCCGGCCCCGGGGCGGGGCCGGGTTCAGTCGGACGTCCGACGCAGCACCAGGCAGACGAACCCCAAGGTGTCCCGGTAGACGCGCAGCCATTCGGAGCGGCGGGTGGCGGCTGTTTCGAGCACCTGCGCGCTGTCCGGCTCGGCCGGGTGGTCCAGCGCCCAGGAGGCGAGCGACCCCCAGCAGGCCCACTCGTAGTCGTCCAGTTCACTGCGCGTGCTGACGTGCCCGTGGACCGGAGTCCAGCCGTCGGCGACGACCCGGTCCATCGTGGTCGCCAGGTCGGTGAAGTTCCCGAGCATCTCGACGGCCTCGTGGGAGGGCTCACGGTCCCAGAAGCCGTCACCGATCAGCACGCGTCCACCCGGCGCCAGCCGCTCGCGCGCCGCCGCGAGGGCGGGGAGCAGGCCGCCGAAGGCATGCGCGGCCCCGACGCTGAGCACCAGGTCGAACCCGTGCGGGGAGGAGAAGTCGGCGGCTTCCTGGTGGTGGAGCACCAGACGCTCCTGGACACCGAGGGCGCTCGCTGCCTCACGGGCCCGGGTCAGGGCGTCCTCGGAGATGTCGACCCCCTCGGCCCGCAGCCGCGGGTGCGCGGCCAGCGCGCGCAGCAGCCACTCCCCCGTGCCGCAGCCGAGGTCGAGTACCCGCTCGTCGCCGCGCGGCAGGCCGTGCTCCAGCAGCCGGCGCACCGAGTCGTCGTCGAGCGGGGACTTGATCGGGTGATCGGCATGGGCGAGCTCGGAGATCTGTTCGCGATTCACCCGCGCAGCCTGCCAGCGCCCGGCGAGCGTACGCACCTCGTTTTCCGCTCCGAGCTCGGCCTTCGCGAGTTCGGACGCTCGAAGTCCTACGGTGCTGTCATGCGCTCAGGCAGCCCGATCGGAGCGCATGACAGCACCGGACACGACGAGAAGCCGTCGACGCGCGGCTGGAAACGGACCCGCCAGGATGGACACCCCCACGAACGACGCCGAGACCCGCCAGGAGCGCTTCGAGCGCGGTCTGGACATGCTCACCCGGATCTCCGGCGAGGGCGGGCAGCGGGTGGTCGACGCGCTGGCCGACGTCAGCCCCGAACTCGCCCACCAGATCATCGCGTGGGGCTTCGGCGAGATCTACCGGCGTCCCGGACTGGCGCCGCGTGACCGGCAGTTGGTGACCCTGGGCATGCTCACCGCGCTCGGCGGCTGCGAGCCCCAGCTGGACGTCCACGTCAACGCCGCGCTCAACGTCGGCCTCACTGCGGAGGAGATCGTCGAGGCACTGCTGCACGCCGCCGGCTACTGCGGCTTCCCCAAGGCTCTCAACGCCACCTTCGTCGCCAAGAAGGTCTTCGGCGAGCGCGGCCTGCTACCGGTCACCACCGACTGACAGCTGAGTCAAGTTCACCCGATCGAGTGAATCCCGTCGGCTTTTCATACCGCTGGCGCTCGTCGGTTGGATAGTCGTGCGCATCCCTCGCTGCTCGTGGTCTCAACTCGCCCCAAGGGAGCACAACATGGCCGGCACAGCGGATCGGAACACCGGCGTGGAAGGCGTGGCAGGGGGTGTCGGTGTGACCGCCCTGCTGGTCGCCGCGGCGCGGGCGATCGAGACCCACCGCCACGACGCCCTGGCACAGGACGTCTTCGCGGAGCACTTCGTACGGTCCGCACCGGCGTCCGCGGGCTGGCCGGTCCGGATCCAGCAGGTGCCGGACGGGGACGCGAACCCGCTCTGGGGCCGGTTCGCGCGCTACTTCGGCCTGCGGACCAGGGTCCTGGACGACTTCCTGCTCCGGTCGGTGCACGCGGGCGCCCGCCAAGTGGTGCTGCTCGGGGCGGGGTTGGACACGCGGGCGTTCCGGCTCGACTGGCCGCCCGGCTGCGTGGTCTTCGAGATCGACCGGGCAGGCGTGCTGGCCTTCAAGCACCAGGTGCTCGAACGCCAGGCGGCCACCCCGAAGGCGGCGCGGGTACCGATCCCGACCGATCTGCGCGCCGACTGGGTCACGGCGCTGACCGACGCCGGCTTCGACCCGGCCGCACCGAGCGTCTGGCTGGCCGAGGGGCTGCTGTTCTACCTGCCCAACGCCGTCGAGACCGAACTCATCGACACGGTGGACCGGTTGACCTCGGCAGGGAGCGCGCTGGCGTTCGAGGTCAAGCTCGACAAGGACCTGCTGGAGTACCGCGACAGCCCGCTCTACACCTCGACGAAGGACCAGATCGGCATCGACCTGCTCGACCTGTTCGTCTCGGAGCCGCGGCCCGACTCCGCGGGTGATCTGACGCGCAAGGGCTGGTCCACCTCGGTGCACACCCCCTTCGACTTCACCCGCCGGCACGGACGCGGCCCGCTGCCCGAGCAGAACGACGCGCTGGCCGGCAACCGGTGGGTGTTCGCCAACAAGCCCCGGCCATAACGGCGCCGGCCGGGCAGCCGCAGCCGCGCTCAGCAGCCACCCCGCTACGGCACCAGCACGGGTTTGACCACCCGGCCCGCTTCGCAGTCGCGTTCGGCCTCGTTGATGTCGGCGAGCGGGTACGTGCGGATCAACTGGTCGAAGGGGAACCGCCCGGCCTGCCACAGTGCGGTCAGCCGCGGGATCAGCAGCCCGGGCACCGCGTCCCCCTCGCAGATGTGGGAGATCCTCCGGCCCCGGTCCAGGGCGCCCACCTCGAGCGGCAGCGCGGTGTGCAGCCGTGCCACCAGGCCGAGGTGGCCCTTGGGGCGCAGCGCCCGCAGCGCGTCGTTGATCAGCTGCGCGGAGCCCGTGGTGTCCAGCGCGAACTGCGCGCCGCCGTCGGTCAACCGCTGGATGCGGTCGGCCAGGTCGGCCGAGCCGGCGCGCAGCGCGATCGCGCCGAACCGCTCGGCGAGGGCCAGCCGTTCGGGGTGCCGGTCGACGGCCACGGTCACCGCCCCGGCGGCGGTGGCCGCCAGCACCGCGGCCAATCCCACCGCTCCCGCGCCGAAGACCGCGACGGTGTCACCGGGGCCGACGCCGAAGGAGGTGAAGACCGCTCCGGCGCCGGTGAGGAAGCCGCAGCCGAGCGGTCCGAGCAGTTCGATCGGCAGCGCGGGGTCGACCCGGACGGCGTTGCGGGCCGGGACCATCGCGTACTCGGCGAACGAGGACTGGCCGAACCACCGGGGGGCCAGTTCACCCCCGGCCGCGTCGGTGAACCGCGCCGCGTGCTCCTCGCGCCCGCCGAAGAGGTTGAGCGAGGCGAAGGAGTCGCAGTAGGCGGGGGCCGCGCCCAGGCAGTTGCGGCACTGCCCGCAGGAGTCGAAGCTCAGCACCACGTGGTCGCCGACGCTCAGGCCGGTGTCCGGGCCGCCCGTCCCCACCACGACCCCGGCCCCCTCGTGGCCGAGCACCGCCGGCAGCGGCGAGCGGCCCGCCGAGTGCCGGACCGCGAGATCGGTCCGGCACATCCCGCAGCCCGCGATCCTGACCAGGACCTCGCCGTCGGCCGGACCCGCGTTCAGGACCACCTCCTCGACGGCGAACCGGCTCCGGTACGAGCGCAGGACCGCCGCGCCGAACCTCATCGGCCCGCCTCCTGCAACGCCTTCTGTCACGCCTCCGCTCACGCCTCCCCTCACGCCTCCTCCAGGCGGTGCACGACGAACGGCCGCAGGTTCCCGTAGAGCCCCCACGGCCCGCCCGCGACGCCGACCCCGCTCTCCTTGATGCCCGCGAAGGGCTGGGCGAGGGAGAGTTCGGCGTGGTGGTTGATCCAGGCCGTCCCGCACTCCAGCCGGTCGGCCACCGCCTCGGCCCGGTCGAGGTCGGTCCCCCAGACCGAGCCGCCCAGTCCGAAGCCGGTGGAGTTGGCCGCCTCGACGGCTTCGTCCAGGCTCCGGTACGGCAGCACCGGACCGAACTGCTCCTCCGTCACCACCGGGCTGTCGGGCGGGACATCGGCCAGGATCGTCGGGGCGAAGAAGTAGCCCGGTCCCGCCGGCCGGTGGCCACCGGTCACGGCCCGGGCGCCGGCCGCCAGAGCCTGGGCCGTGCAGCGCTCGACCCGGGCCAGCTGGGGGGCGTTGTTGACCGGCCCCAGCTGCGTGCCCGGGTCGAGCCCGGCTCCGACGACGACGGTCTTCGCGCGCTCCGCGAGGGCCTCGACCACCTGGGAGTAGAGCCGGGCCGGGGCGTAGACGCGCTTGACCGCCATGCAGACCTGCCCGCAGTTGCGGAACGCCGCCCAGAACAGCCGGTCCGCGATCCGCTCCACCGCCACGTCCTCCAGCAGGATGGCGGCGTCGTTGCCGCCCAGCTCCAGGGTGACCCGGGCGAGCGAGGCCGCCGCGCCCCGGGCGACGGCCCGACCGGTGGGGATCGAACCGGTGAAGGTCACATGGCGGATCCCCGGATGGGAGGCGAGGCGGGCGCCGAGGGGTTCGCGACCGGTGACGACCGTCAGGACGTCCGCGGGGAGCGCGCTGGCGAGGACGGACGCCAGCAGCCGGGTGGCGAGCGGGGTGAGCGGCGAGGGCTTGAGCACCATCGTGTTGCCTGCCGCCAGCGCGGGCGCGAACTTCGCGGATGCGAGCTGGAGGGGAAAGTTCCACGGGACGATCGCGGCGACGGGCCCCAGCGATCGCCAGCGGATCTCGCTGCGCACCGGCCGGCCGTCCGTGATCGGCTGGGACCCGGGGTCCAGCTCGGCGAAGTAGCGCAGGCGGGCCGCCGTGCGGGCCACCTCCGCGTACGACTCGGCCAGCGGCTTGCCCTGTTCACGGGTGAGCAGCGGGGCGAGGTCGGGCCCGGCCGCCAGCACGGCGTCGGCTGCCGCGCGCAGCGCGGTGGCGCGGGCGACGGGGTCGGCCCGCCAGCCGCGCCAGGCCTGGTGGGCCCGGCCGACGATGGCGTCCAACTCCTGCGGCTGCTGGTCGGGGGCCTCTTCGAAGGCCTCCCCCGTCGCCGGATCGACGACGGCGAAGTGCTCGCCGCAGTTGCCGGGCGCGCGACCGGGCTGAGGTATCGGCATGCCGGCCTCAGCTCGCGGCGGCGACGGCAGCCGCGTGTTCCCGGGCCTGCCGGTCCAGCTCCGCCCGGAGGGCGGCCACCAGGTGCGGCTGAATCCTTCCGGTGGTGCGGTCGCCCCCCTCGCAGACCGCCCCGCGCACCCCCACGATGTCGGTGCCGATCCGGGTCAGCGTGCCGAGGTCGGCCACCTTGACGCTGCCCGCGAGGGCGGCGAGCAGACCGGCCGCGTGCGCCAGCCGGACGAACTCGGCGCAGGCGTCGGGCGGAACGTGGTCGAACAGCCGGCTCCCGTCCTTGATCGCGGTGTCGAGCATGGCCGCGTCGCAGCCGGAGCGGCGGGCGATGTCGGGCAGCGCGAGCGGGTTGACGCAGCCGATCCGGTGGGCGTCGGCGTAGCCCGAGGCGACCACGAACGCGTCCGACCGGTAGTCCTTCACCGCCCGGACGACCCCTCGCATCACCTCGATGGCCTGGTCGGGCGTCGTGCATCCGTAGAGGCCGACCTTGATGTACGTGGCTCCGGAGACGGCCGCACCGAGCGCCGCCTGGGCCACCGTGCCGGGCTTGTACGGTACGTCTCCCACGGTGGCGGACACCGGCTTGTCCGCCGGGACCGCGTCGCGGATCTCCCTGATCACCCAGGGGTAGTTCGCGCCCAGCGAGCCCTCGTCGGGCTTCTTGACGTCGACGATGTCGAGGTGCTCCGCCGCCTTCGCGCAGTCGAGGGCCTCCTCGACGCTGTCCGGGGAGATGAGAAGCAACAACGCGGACTCCTTCCACCGCGGGTCCGCCTGCCGAGGGGCAGGCGTGCGGTGTCGCCAGGATCACTTGCGGTCAGCTCATCATTACTACGCCCGGTGGCCACCGGTAGGGCGTGTGGAGTGCGAGCAGGGCGCGGCCATGACGTGTCCACCCCCTGGTGCGCCGTCCACGCCGGTTCGAACCAGCCAAGCCAGGAGTGGAACTGACTCGGCATCAGGAATGCCGGGCGAAGGGCCGGGTAGAGGAGGCTCGCCCGTCGCTCCGTCCCGAAGGAGGGCAAGACGATGACCAGCCCTATCCCACCGCACCGACCGGTCGCCGAACTCACCGCCGAGGCAGCCGCGTTGATCGGGGCCGCCGAACACAGCGCGCAGCCGGACGGCAGACCGGGCCTGTCCCAGGCCGGCGAGGTCGCCGACAGTGTGCAGGCACTGGCGGCGCTGACCGCCCGGCTGCCCGAACTCCTGGACCAGCTGGGCTCCTTCCTCAGCAGCGAGCAGGCGGGCGGGCGCCTGGCGGCGACCGGCCCGGACGGTTCGGACGGCTCGGAGCTCGACCTGGCCCGCGCCGCCCGCGACTCGCGGGACCGGCTGCTCGACGCCCGCCGGGTGGCCGCCGTGCTGGCCGAGGAACTCGCCGGAGCCGCCGCCTCGCTCACCGCGGTCGGTACGCCCTGGGCGGCCTACCCGGCGCGCGAGCGAGGCGGCGGCTGACATCAGCTGTCGACGTCAGCGATCGACGTCAGCCGTCGCGGTTTCAGCTGTCGGCGTCAGCCGTCGACCAGGTTCTTCGGGTGGTAGGCGTGGTAGCCGTCGCCCTTGACGAAGCCGTAGCTGTGGAGGTGGCGGCGGGTACCGGACTCCCCGGCCTGCTCGTAGGTCCAGTACGAGGTGTGGGCCGCGTTCGCCCAGCCGTCGAAGAGGACGACGTGCCGCTCGTCCGAACTGTTGCTGTTGGCCTTGATGACCAGGTCGCCCTGCCGGAGATCGGCCATCCGCATCGGGACCGTGTAACTCTTCACCAGCGCGACGGTGTTGGGGCCGGGGGAACCGAGCCGCAACGCCATGGAGGCGAAGCCGGAGCAGTCCTGGCGGTAGCCGTCGCTCCAGCGGCGGGTCTGGCTGTAGGGAACGGGCTTGCCGCGGTCGGCGGTCAGCCAGCTGCGGGCCCGCTGGATCTCGGCGGACCGGGTGACCGTACCGGCGGCCCGGGTGGCGGCAGGGGCGCTCCGGGCCTGCGCCTGGGCGGCGGGCGCGGCCAGGCCGACCGAGCCGGCGAGCAGGACCGCGGCGAGCAGGCGAGGTGCCCAACTGCGGCTGGGGGTGAGGTTCATGGCGACTCTCTTCAGGTGCGGGCGGCACGCTGTGCCGACAACCCGCCCGACACCGTAGGCCGATCGCGGCCCGCGCCGGGCACCAACACGCCAGGCCGCGGCGGTTGTCACCCGGTCAGCGTGCGGACCCGTACCGGTGCCCGCCCCCGGGACCGGTGGGCGGGCACCGCATCCGTGGCGGACGGTCAACTGGTCAGCTCGGACTCCTGTTCGTGCACCTCGCGCACCAGTGTGGAGAGCTGCTCGATCGTCGGCTCCCAGAGCACCCCGGGCCGGCTGGCGCGCAGCGCGTCCTCGCGCTCGCCGCCGAAGCCGAGCACCGCGCGGACCAGCACGGCGATCCGCTCGATGGTGGGCTCGCGCATGATGCTCGGCAGGTTGGCCATGAAGGCGTCCTCCCGTGCGGCGCCGACGAGTTCGCGGCAGACGGTGGCGAGCATCGCGTAGAGGGAGAGCGAGTCGCCGCCGAGCCGGTGGAAGTCCAGCTGCGGCGTCAGGTGGACGTGCTCCAGCTGGAGGATCCGCACCCAGACGTCGGCGACCGCCGACTCGAAGGTGTCCAGCTCGCTCGCGTCCTTGCCGTCGACCTCCGGGTCCTCGGCGAACGGGTCGGGCAGCGCGCGCACATCGACCTTGCCGCTGACGGTGAGCGGCAGTTCGGCGACCACCACGGTCGCGGCGGGCACCATGTAGGGCGGCAGGCGGTCGGCGAGGAAGCGCTCCAGCTCCTCGGCGGTGACCTCGCTGGTGACCCCGGCTGCGACCCCGCCGGCGACCCCGGCAGTGACCGCGTAGCCGAAGAGCGACTTGCCCTGCTGCCCGCGGCGGGCTTTGGCGACCACAACCGCGCCGGCGACCGCCGGGTGCTCCTCCAGCACCCGGGCCACCTCGGCGGGTTCGACGCGGTGGCCGAGCACCTTGACCTGGTCGTCGGTGCGGCCGATGAACTCCAGCTCGCCACGCTCGGAGATCCGGGCCAGGTCACCGGTGCGGTAGACCCGGGTGCCGTCGGCGAGCCGCACGAAGCGCTCGCGGTCGAGGTCGGGCCGGCCCCGGTAGCCGCGGGCCAGCTGGACACCGCCCAGGTACATCTCCCCGACCTCGCCAACGGGCGTGAAACGGCGCTCCTGGTCGAGCAGGAAGACCGTGGTGTTGTCCATCGGCAGGCCGATCGGCACCGCCGCGCCGGCCGCGTCCAGCTCGGGGTCGTAGGTGTGGATGGTGCAGCCGATGGTCGCCTCGGTGGGGCCGTAGAGGTTGATGATCCGGCAGTCGGGGCCGAACATCGCCTGCGCGCGCGCCGCCACCGGCACCCGCAGCTGCTCACCGACCACGATGACCGCGCTGAAGCCGGTCGGCCGCACGTCCAGCCGCCCGATCAGGTCGAGGTGCGCCGGGGTGAGCGAGAGCATCGTCGCGCCGGACTCCTCCAGCAGGTGGCGCAGCGAGAGGTGGTTGGTCTCGTCCTTCATCAGCACCACCTCGCCGCCGGCGAGCAGCGGCAGGAAGACCGAGGTGCCCGAGACGTCGAAGGAGGGCGAAGTGATCAGCGGCAGCCGGGTCTCGGCGTCGACCCCGAACTCCCGGGTGGCCCAGTCGACGTAGTTGAGCAGGCTGCCGTGTTCGATCTGGACGCCCTTGGGCTTGCCGGTGGAGCCCGAGGTGTAGATCACGTAGGCCAGGTCGGACGGGCCGACGGCGGCGTCCAGGTGCGGCTCGGCGCGGGCCGGGGCCGGGGCGTGCACGGCGACCAGCTCGTCCAGCACGAGGGCCTCGCAGCCGGTCGGGCACCACGGCCGGTCCCGGTAGGGACGCTCGACCAGGCAGAGCCGGGCGCCGGCGTCGGTGAGCAGGTCGCTCAGGCGCGGGTCGGGGTGCTGGGAGTCCAGCGGCAGGTAGCCGGCGCCGGCCCGCAGGATGCCCCAGAGTCCGGCGACGGCGGCCGGCGAGCGGTCGGCGAGCAGCCCCACGACCTCGCCGCGGCGCACCCCGCGGGCGCGCAGCGCGTCGGCCACCGCGTCGGCGCGGCGGCTCAGTTCGGCGTAGCTGACGGTGCCTTCGGGGCCGCTGAGGGCGACCCGGGAGGGGGTCAGTTCGACCTGGCGGCGGAACAGTTCCAGCACGGACGGCGCGGTGGAACCGGCCCGCTCGGTGCGGTTGCCCGCCCAGTCGCGACGGCCGGCCGGCGACAGGGCCTCCTCGATCAGGTCGAGCAGCGCTTCGGCGCGCTCGGCGACGCCGGGGCCGCTGCGCCAGGCGACGGTGATCTCGGTGCGTCCGGCGCTCTCCACCAGGTCGACCTCGGGCGGGGAGAGGGCGGCGGGGGTGCCGAGGCTGTAGAGCGCGGTGGCCTCGAAACCGTCGGTGCAGAACTCCGCCAGGTCGACGGTGCCCAGGTGGGAGAGGAAGGCGGTGGCGGCGTAGCGGTCCTGCTTGGCGGCCTTGGTGTCGGCGGACCGGGCCATCAGGCGCAGCGCGGGCAGCGGGAGCTTCAGCAGCGCGGGGTCGGTGCGCGCGGCGAGCTCCTGGCGCTCGCTGAGCGCGGTGAGCAGGCGGTGGTGCACCTCCTCCCAGCCGTCGCCCTGCTGGACGTCGAGCAGCACGCTGGTGGCGAGGTTGGCGGTCGAACTGATCTCCGGGGCGTGCCGGCGCAGGTCCACGGGGACGGCGAAGCGGCCGGTGCCCGCACCGTAGGCCTCGGCGAGCAGGGTGGCGACCTTGGCGACGGCGGCCGGGTGGGTGCCGTCGACGGTGCGGCGGCGCCAGACCACGCCGCGCGGCCTGGCGGCGGCCGGGCCCAGCGGCGAGGGCCACCGGGCCTCGGGCTCGGCGGCGATGTCGGGCAGGCCGTCCGGGAGTTCCCGTGCCAGGCCGTCCATCAGCTGGAGGTCGTTGAGTTCGCAGCGGGCGCCGAGCAGGGTGTCCCCGCGCAGCGCGCGGAAGACCTCCGCTGCCCACAGCAGGGTGCCGCGCCCGTCCATGACGCCGTGGAAGGCGCGGAAGACCACGGTGGACGGTGCGCCGTCCACCAGCAGGACCTCGCAGCTCGCGCCGCGCTCGCCGGTCAGCGGGGTGCGCAGCAGCGGGGAGTCCAGGGTGTCGCGGTCGAAGTCGGCGCCGGGTATCAGCCGGACGGCCGGTACCTGTCCGCTGTCGGTCCACCGGCGGCCGCGGCGCACCAGCCGGGCGCCGGGGCAGCTCTCGGAGGCGACCGCCACGGCAGCCGTCAGCAGGTCCTCGTTGATCCGGCCCGCGCCCTCGACGGCGAGCTGGATCACCGGCACCGCACCCTTGGGAGAGGCCAGCAGCCACCAGTCCACGGGGGCGATCGGTCTGCCGTACAAGTCCTGACCGGGTGCTGACTGCATGGATCTCTCCCTCGTAGACGGTCGACCGCCGGTGACTGCCCGACTGCCGGTCGGAAGGAATCTAGGCAGCGGCCAAACGTGGGGATAACCCCGACTCGCACCCCTGCCCACCCCAGAAGGCACCATGGGGTGGCGTGCGGGGTTGCGGCCCCGGGCCCGCGGGCCGGCCGCGATCCGGGCCCGGCACCGGGCCGGGCGGGGCACCCGGGAGGTCAGCTGTGGTTGACGATGACCGAGATGCCCCAGCCGATCGCGGCGAGCACCACGGCGAAGCAGAGCCCGGCCAGCGCGTAGCCGACCGGTCCGGCGGTGGACCGCCCGGCAGCGCCCTGGCCGTCCCGGCCGGCCTGGTCGGCCGCGACGGGCGGGCTGAGCAGCCGCAGCCCGATCGCGAAGAGCGCGGGCAGGCCGGCGCCGGCGAGCAGGCCTACCACGACGATCTTCCACAGCGCGTTCAGGTTGATCCACGAGTTCACGAGCTCACCTGCTCGGCGTCCGGTGTCGGGGCGACCGATCCGGTCCAGGCGGCGTTGACGTTCTCCGGTGTCACCGCCGGGTGGCGGGAGGCGACGAAGAAGGCGATCGAGGCCAGCACCAGCACGATGAAGATCACCACCACCCCGGTGGTCCCGCCGATCCCGTGGGCGGCCCAGTAGGCCAGCGCGCCGACCAGGGCGGCGGCCGGCAGGGTGAGCAGCCAGGCCGCCACCATCCGGCGGGCGATGTGCCAGCGCACCACGCCGCCCTTCTTGCCCACCCCCGCGCCCAGGATCGACCCGGTGGCCACGTGGGTGGTGGAGAGCGAGTAGCCGAAGTCGGTGGAGGAGAGGATCACCGCGGCCGAGGCCGACTCGCTGGCCATCCCCTGCGGCGACTCGATCTCCACCAGCCCCTTGCCCAGCGCCCGGATGACCCGCCAGCCGCCGATGTAGGTACCCAGGGCGATCGCCACCGCGCAGGAGGCGATCACCCAGGTCGGCGACTTCGCCCCGGTGTGCAGGGTCCCGTTGGCGATCAGGGCCAGCGTGATGACGCCCATGGTCTTCTGCGCGTCGTTGGTGCCGTGGGCCAGCGAGACCATGGAGGCCGAGCCGACCTGGCCGAGCCGGAAGCCGTGCCCGCGCGGGCGTTCGGGTACGTCGCGGGTGAGGCGGTAGACCAGGTAGGTGCTCAGCGCGGCGACCGCGCCGGCGATGAACGGCGACAGCGCGGCGGGCACGATCACCTTGGAGACCAGGCCCTGCCACTTGACGGCGGAGGACCCGGCCGCCGCCATCGTCGCGCCCACCACACCGCCGATCAGCGCGTGCGAGGAACTCGAGGGGATCCCGAGGAACCAGGTCGCCAGGTTCCACAGGATGCTGCCGGTCAGTCCGGCGAAGACCACGGTCAGGGTCACGTCGTGACTGTTGACCAGGCCGCTGGCGATGGTCGCCGCGACGGCGGTCGACAGGAACGCCCCGGCCAGGTTGAGCACCGCCGAGACGCCGACCGCGACGCGCGGGGGCAGTGCGCCGGTGACGATCGAGGTCGCCATGGCATTGCCGGTGTCATGGAATCCGTTGGTGAAATCGAAGCCCAGCGCGGTGACTACCACCAGCGCCAGGACCGCATCGTTGCCGGTCACACGGTTGAACCTAGCCGGTCGGGCCGGTGCCGCGCGGCTGCCGCGCCCCGGCGCGTCGGGGCGCGGCAGCCGAGGGTTCACCGTCCGATGATCCGCCGCAGCCAGCGGGTACGGGCGTCGCGGGCGTCCTGGCTGAGCACCGCCCGCGGGGCGAGTGTGTCGAAGCCGTGGAACGCGCCGGGCCAGACGTGCAGTTCGGCCTCGCCACCGGCCTGCCAGATCGCGTTGGCGTAGGCCACGGCCTCGTCCCTGAGGGTCTCGGCCGACCCGACCTCGAGGTAGGCCGGCGGCAGCCCGGAGAGATCCGTGGCGCGAGCGGGGGCCGCGTAGGGCGGCAGGTCGGCGGCGCCGTACCGGTCGCCCAGCGCTGCCTGCCACGCGGTCGTGTTGGAGGTCCGGTCCCAGGTGTCACGACCGGCCAACTGGTGGCTGGAGAAGGTGTCGTTGCGGTCGTCGAGCATCGGGCTCAGCAGCAGTTGACCGATCGGGACCGGCCCGCCGCGGTCGCGGGTGAGCAGCGCGAGTGCCGCGGCGAGTCCACCGCCGGCGCTCTTCCCCGCGAGGATGACGCGGTCCGCGTCCAGGCCCAGGGCGGCCGCGTGGTCGGCCGCCCAGACGAGTCCGGCGTAGCAGTCCTCCACGGGTCCGGGATACCGCGCCTGCGGCGCCAGTCGGTACTCGACCGAGATGACGGCCAAGCGCAGCGGGAGAGCCCATTCGCGCAGCACCCGCGGCAGTACCGACCACGCATTGCCCATGATCATTCCGCCGCCGTGCAGGTAGTAGAGCAGCGGCAGTGGTCCGTTGACCCCGGCGGGCCGTGCGCTGACGAGCGTGACCTCGCTCCCGTCCTCAACTCCCGGCGCGCACAGCTCCGTCACCTCGAACCGGCCGTCGGCCCGCAGCTCCTGAACCGTCGGCCTGGGCCGGGCCGCGGCATCCCGCTGCTGCCTGGCCGCCAGACCCTCCGGGGTGACCGGCTCCCTCGCCCCCTCTCCCACGGCTGCCAGCGCGGCCCGCAGCTCCTGGTCGAACTCCGGCGCGCGCCACGCCATCGAGGCATGGCCGTGCTCCAACGGCAGTCCACCGACGCCCACGAGGACCTCCCCCTCGGTCGAGGGATGCCCGGCGGCACCCCGACCAGGACAGCCTGCCAGCCCGACCGCGCCGCCGGGTAAGGCCTGCGAGTTGTTCCGGCCGAGCGACCTGCCCGGACGCCCGAAGGCCGGGCCCGAACCGATCACGCGCGCCCACGCGCTTCCAGCGAACGTTCAGGTGATTGCCACACTGTTTTGAGCTCCGCTCTCCTGTCGGCGTGTCCGTGTCAGCCCCTACTCTCGCGTAATCACCACAGAGAAGTGGTGTCACCAAGCGGGTGCCCGAACCGAGGCATGCCCGCCAACGGTCAGTGCGCACACCGCAGTTCCTGTTCCGGAATGGCACCCGTATCTGACGATCCGTCATCTCCGGGTGCTCCCCCCTTCGTTCCCTCAGGGAGAGTGTGGCTTGAGTACCTCGATATCGGCGCGCCGGATGCGTGCGCTCAGCAGGACGGTGGCGGCGACCGCTGCCGCTGCCACCGTCGCCGTCTTCGGCCTCGCGGCCGTCGGACCGGCGCAGGCCGCCACCACGAGCAGTGCGGTCTCGGTCCACCAGCAGTGCCCACAGGCACCGGTGGGCTACGCAAGCTGCATGGCACTCAAGCGAACTGACGTCAAGCCGGAGCTGGCGCACGCGAACGACGCTCCGCTGGCGACTGTGTCGGGCTACGGCCCGAGCCAGCTGCAGTCCGCCTACAACCTGGCCTCCGCGGCGGCCTCCAACGGTGGCGGCGAGACCGTCGCGCTCATCGACGCGTACGACTACCCCAGCGCGCAGAGCGACCTGAGCACCTACCGCAGCCAGTTCGGCCTGTCGGCCTGTGCCAGCGGCTGCTTCACCAAGCTGAACGAGAGCGGGCAGACCAGCCCGCTGCCGTCTCCCGCGCCCTCCAGCGACGACTGGACCGGTGAGGAGGCGCTCGACATCGACATGGTCTCCGCGATCTGCCCCAACTGCCACATCATGCTGGTCGAGGCGAACTCGGACAGCAACGACGACCTGGGCCAGGCCGTCAACGCGGCCGTCAACGCCGGGGCGAAGTTCGTCTCGAACAGCTACGGCGGCAGCGAGGCCTCGACCGACACCACGTACGACAGCGAGTACTACAACCACCCCGGTGTCGCGGTCACCGTCTCCTCGGGTGACGAGGGCTACGAGACCGAGTACCCCGCCTCCTCGCAGTACGTGACCGCCGTCGGCGGCACCTCGCTCTCCACCGCGTCCAACACCCGCGGCTGGACCGAGTCGGTGTGGTCGACCTCCTCCACCGAGGGCGCTGGCTCGGGCTGCTCCGCCTACGACGCCAAGCCCAGCTGGCAGACCGACACCGGCTGCTCCAAGCGCACCGTCTCCGACGTCTCCGCGGTCGCCGACCCGGCCACCGGCGTGGCCGTGTACGACACCTACAACAGCAACGGCGGCTGGAACGTGTACGGCGGCACCTCCGTCGCCTCGCCGCTGATCGCCGCGGTCTACGCGCTGGCGGGCAACCCGGGCAGCGGCGACTACCCGGCCAAGTACCCCTACCAGCACACCTCGGCCCTCAACGACGTCACCAGCGGCTCGACCGCGACCTGCACGCCGTCCTACCTGTGCACGGCCGGGACCGGCTACGACGGCCCGACCGGCTGGGGCACCCCGAACGGCCTCACCGCCTTCCAGAGCGGCACCACCACCGGCAACACGGTCACGGTGACCAACCCGGGCAACCAGAGCGGCACGGCGGGCACCGCCGTCTCGCTGCAGCTGAGCGGCACCGACTCGGGCGGCGCCGCCCTGACCTACAGCGCCACCGGTCTGCCGGCCGGCCTGTCGATCTCCTCCTCCGGCCTGATCTCCGGCACCCCGACCACCGCCGGCACCTCCAGCGTGACGGTGAAGGCCACTGACTCCACCGGCGCCTCCGGCTCGGCCTCGTTCAGCTGGACGGTCAGCTCGCAGGGCACCGAGACCGTCTCGGTGACCAACCCGGGCAGCCAGACCGCCACCGTGGGCACCGCCGTCTCGCTGCAGCTGAGCGCCACCGACTCGGCGGGCAAGTCGCTGACCTACAGCGCCACGGGTCTGCCGGCCGGCCTGTCGATCTCCTCCTCCGGCCTGATCTCCGGCACCCCGACCACCGCCGGCAGCTCCAGCGCGACGGTCACCGCCGGCTCCGGCACCGCCTCCGGCAGCGCCTCCTTCAGCTGGACCGTCAACCCGGCCAGCACCGGCTGCCCGACCCCCGGCCAGCTGCTCGGCAACCCGGGCTTCGAGAACGGGACTTCGGCGGCCCCCTGGACCGCGACGGCCGGCGTGATCAACAACGACACCACGGACGAGCCCGCCCACTCCGGTAGCTGGGACGCCTGGCTCGACGGCTACGGCACCACCCACACCGACACGCTCGCCCAGAGTGTCGCGGTCCCGGCCGGGTGCAGCGCCAACTTCTCCTTCTGGCTGCACATCGACACCGCCGAGACCACCAAGACCACGGCGTACGACACGCTCAAGGTCCAGGTCCTGAGCAGCACCGGCAGCGTGCTGGGCACGCTGGCGACCTACTCCAACCTGAACGCCGCCAGCGGCTACCAGCAGCACTCGTTCAACCTGTCCAGCTACGCCGGGCAGACGGTGACCCTGAAGTTCACCGGCAGCGAGGACTCCTCCCTGCAGACGAGCTTCGTGGTCGACGACACCGCGCTGAACGCCTCCTGACCCACCCACACCGGGCGGCCCGTTCTGGCGGGCTCGGCAGGCTCAGGTGAGGCTCACCGCCTGCTCCGCGGCGCTCCGGGGCGCCTTCTCGCGGCGCGGCAGCAGCAGCGGGGTGGCCAGCAGGAGGACGCCGGCGGCCGCGATCGCGGTGCGCGGACCGGTGACGGCGGCGAGCAGACCCCACCCGGCGGTCAGGGTCGCGATGGCGGCGCTGCTGCTGATCGACCACGCGGACAGGGTGCGGGCGACCCGGTCGGGGGCGGTGTGCTCCAGCCGGCAGGTGGCGAGCACCGGGTTGAAGACGCCGCAGCAGGTCACCAGTCCGAGCTGGACGGCGATGATCAGGACGATCCCGGGAACACCGGGTTGGACGAACGCCAGTCCGAGCGGCCAGACCGCGCGCAGCGCCCCGGCGGTGAGCAGCACCTTGTGCTGCCCGAACCGCGCGGCGAGCGGGCGCGCCAGGCGTGAGCCGACCAGGCCACCGACGCACGGGAGCGCGAACGCGAGCCCGTACTGCCAGGGCGCGAACCCGAGGCGGCCCAGCAGCAGTACCGCGAGCAGTGGCTCCGAGGCCATGATCAGGCCGTTGACCACGATCGAGTTGAAGAACAGCGGGCGCAGCACGGGGTCGCTGAGGATGTGGCGCCATCCTTCGAGCAGGTCACCCGCACGCAGCCGCGGTGCACCGCTCCGCGCGGGGCGCGGCTCCGTCCCGCCGATGGCGCGGATGCCCAGCGCCGAGAGCAGGTAGCTGACCGCATCGGCCAGCACGGTCACCACCGGCCCGAACACGCCGATCGCGGCCCCGCCGAGCGGCGGTCCGACCACGATCGCGGTCCAAGTCGTGGACTCGAAGCGGCCGTT
This sequence comes from Kitasatospora sp. NBC_01266, assembly GCF_036242395.1. Classification (NCBI taxonomy): domain Bacteria; kingdom Bacillati; phylum Actinomycetota; class Actinomycetes; order Kitasatosporales; family Streptomycetaceae; genus Kitasatospora; species Kitasatospora sp. NBC_01266. The sequence continues at coordinate 689,881 of NZ_CP108458.1, forward strand.
CGCGACGAGCAGGTCCTCCGGCGGCACGAGCGCCTTCAGATAGGCACCGCTGGCCGCCTTGAACGCGATGTCGGCCGCGGCGGTGACGATGGCGACCAGGAGAAGCTGCGCGAAGCTGAGCCGGCCGAGCGCGAAGGCGGCCGGGACGCTCAGCAGCGCCGCGAACCGGATCAGGTCCATCGCCATCATGACCGGCCGCTTGCGGCGGAACTCCACCCACGGACCGAGCGGCACCGCGACCACGGCTCCCACCGCCCGCCCCGCGGCGGCCAGCGCCGCCACCTGGGTCGGTCCGCAGTGCAGCACGAGAACCGCGATCAGCGGAAACGCGCCGAACCCGAACCCCGAGCCGTACGCGCTGACCGCATAGGCCGCCCACAACCACCCGACCCGCCGCCCCAGCGCCCGCCTGCCCGTCATACCCACCGCACCTCTCGCCGACCTGAACAACCACCCGATGACCATCGGCATCAAAGCGAGTAGCAGCCGGCGAGATCAAACAACCGGTCCACCAGGACACCACAACCATCGGTTGTGCGGGCACCTGGCCGACGTGACTCCCGACCGACCCGGACGATATCGTCGCCCAGTGGCTGAAACACCGGAGAAGTTCGACACCGCGATGACCGCCTGGCAGCAGTGGCAGGAGGCCCCCTGGGGCAGGCTGCGCTACTCCGTTGCCGAGGCCAACCTCGAACGCCACCTCAACGGCCTCGGCAGTGCGCCGCTCCGGGTGCTCGACCTGGCCGGCGGCGACGGCGGCGACGCGGTCCGGCTCGCCGCCCGCGGACACCACGTCACCATCGTGGACTACGCGCCCGCCATGCTGCTCGCGGCCACCGAGCGGGCCACCGGCGCCGGCCTGGCGGAGCGGATCACCTGCGTCGAGGCCGACGTGACGGATCTTCCCCGCGAGCTCGCCGCCGGGGCCTTCGACGTGGTGCTCTGCCACAACCTGCTGCAGTACGTGGCCGACCTCCCCAGCACCCTCGCCGCCGCCCTCGCGCCGCTGCGGCCCGGTGGCCTGGTCTCGGTGATGGCGGTCAACCGGCACTCCGCGCCGCTGAACATCGCCGTCCGGGAGATGGACCCCGCAGCGGCATACGCCGCCCTCGAGTCCGATCAGCTGCGTACCCAGATCTTCGACTCCACGTTGACCCTCCACACGGCGGAGGAGATCATCCCGGTCCTGCGGGACCTCGGCTGCCAGGACGTCAGCCACTACGGCATTCGCAGCTTCTGCGACTACATCACCGACGACGCGCGCAAGTACGACCCGGCGTTCTACGCGGACCTCGAACGCCTGGAGCTGGCCGTCACCGACCGCCCGCCCTACATGCACACGGCCCGGCTCTTCCAGCTCACCGCCCGCAAGCGGGACAGCTGACACCTGCCCGGCCGTCCCGACTGTCCCTGCTGTCCCGACTCCCGCACTGTCACGGCAGCTGTCGTGGGGACGTAGAGTCGCGGGAGCGGCCGAAGCCAGTTGCGATGGCTTCGGCCGCCCTCGACCTGAATCGTCGCCTCGTGCCCTGGTCAGGCGAGGCGGCGACGCAGCCACCACATGCTGAAGCCGGCCAGTCCCGCTGTGAGGGCGAGGAAGATCGCCGTCTCGTACCACTGGAACGTCCAGTAGCGGTCAGCGGGTTGGTAGGACACCGCCACGTGGAAGTCGGCCTTGGCGAGGCAGCTCTGGAAGGCGTCGGCGCCGCCGGCGTGCTCGCACGGCTCGGTGGCCATGGTGACGGCCCGGCCGGACGAGTTCTGGACCTGCTCGGCACCGGAGAGGACCCAGGCCCCCGGCACACCGAGGTCGGCGACGAACGGGGCGTTCGGACCGGTGCCGTTGGTGAAGCCGATCAGCGAAGCGGACCGCATCGTCTCGGCCGTCAGGGCGACGTCCGATCGGGCGGGCGATTCCAGATGCGGTCGCACGACCAGCGGCATCAGGAACTGGACCGCGACGAAGACCACCAGTGTCACCGCCATCGCCGGCACGGTGCGTCGGACCAGGAGCCCGACGCAGGCTCCGAGGGCGACCGCGAAGGCGGCGTACCCGAGCGGAACGATGCCCCGCGCGCCGAAGAGCAGGGGGATGAACCGGTTGTCGTTGATCCGGTCCACCGGGGCGGCGAACCAGGACACCAGCAGGCTCAGCAGCCCGGCCGTGGCCACGGCCACCGCGCCGACGAACAGGAGCTTGACGGTGAGCCAGCGCGTGCGGGTGATGCTCTGGTTCCAGACCAGCCGGTGCGTGCCCGTCTCCAGTTCCCTGGCGATCAGCGGGGCACCCCAGAAGGCACCGATCAGGCCCGGCACCACCAGCACCAGTGCGCTGCCGAAGTAGTAGGGAAGGTCGTACTGGGAGGTGAACTGGGACAGGTTCGAGCCGGTGGCCACGTCGTTGTGGTACGCGTCCCGCAGTTGGAAACCGGACACCAGGAGGTAGACCGCGACAGCGGCCAGGGCCGTTGCGGCCACCAGCAGCTGCATCCGGAACTGACGCCAGGTCATCCAGGTCATCGCTGCGCCTCCAGGACAGGGCGGTGCTCGGTGCCGGTGGCGCCGGCCTGGGTCATGTAGGCCAGGACGAGATCCTCCAGGCCGATCGGCTCGATGGCCCAGGAGGGGTCTTCGACCGCTTCGTCGGCGCGCACCACGAAGGTGCTCTGGCGGTCGGTGTGGTCGGCCTGGACGACGTGCATGCCCGAGGGCAGCGTGTGGGCCTCGCGGCGGGCGGTGGTGAGCCGGAAGTGGGTGGCGAGCAGGTCGTCGACCTCACCGTCGGCCTGGACCCGGGAGGCGGCCAGGACTATCAGGTGGTCGCAGACCCGCTCCAGGTCGGAGACCAGGTGGGAGGAGAGCACGGCTGTCGCCTCGGCTTCGGCCACGAACTCCATCAGGCTCTGCAGGAACCCGCGCCGCGCCAGCGGGTCCAGGGCGGCGACGGGCTCGTCGAGCAGGAGCAGGTCCGGGCGCTTGGCCACGGCCAGGGTCAGTGCGAGTTGGGCGCGTTGTCCGCCGGAGAGCCGTCCGGCGCGCTGGGTGGGGTCCAGGCCGAGCTGCCGGATGCGGCGTTCGGCGAGCTTGTTGTCCCAGCGGGGGTTGAGTTCGGCGCCCATGCGCAGGTGGTCGGCGATGGACAGTGCGGCGTAGGTGGGGGTGTCCTGGGCGACGAAGCCGACCCGGGCCATATGCGCGGTGCTGGACGCGGGCGGTTCGCCGAGCACGGTGATCGTGCCCGAAGTGGGGGTGAGCATGCCGCAGGCCAACTGCAGCAGCGTGGACTTGCCGGCCCCGTTGGGTCCGACCAGCCCGACGACGCGCCCGGTCGGCACGTTCAGCGTGCAGTCGGTCAGTGCCTGGCGTCGGCCGTAGCGTTTGCCCAGCCCTCGGGCTTCGAGTATCAGGGTCATTTCTCCTCTTCGGTGGAGCTGCGAAAGGTGTTCATGAGCAGGGCTTCGATGCTGTCCTCATCCAGTCCGGCGCCGCGGGCCTTGGCGAGCCAGCGCAGCAGTTCTCTGCGGAGCGGCTCGTGTTCGGAGGGCGTCGTGTCACCGAGCGTTCCGGTGACGAACGTGCCCACGCCGGGCTTGGCGGAGACCAGGCCCTCGTTCTCCAGCTGCCGGTAGGCCTTGAGCACGGTGTTGGGGTTGATCGCGACCTTGGCCGCGACGTCCTTGACCTTCGGCAGCCGGTCCCCCTGGGACAGCAGGCCCAGTCGCAGGGCCTGGCGCACCTGGTGGACCAACTGCATGTAGGGCGCGACGCCCGTCCGGGCCTCGACGTGGAACTCGATCACCGCAACCTCATTTATCTAGCTTCCTAGCACTATAGGACTATGCCGCTGAGGCGCTGTCAAGCAGGAGTTGTCGAAGGCCACTTGCAGCCCGCCACCGGGCACTCACCGCAGGGGCATCGCGGATACCGCTCCGGCCCATGGCAGCGCAGGGGGTGTGACGCGAAGGCGTCGGGGCGTCCATGGGTGTCACCGCCGCCGAGGCGAGGCCACTCCGGCCACGTGATCGCGAACTACAGCTGCCGTGACTGGGCATGCCCCAGGACAGCCGGGCCCACCCCGAGGGCCGGCACCCCTCAGTGAGCCGCCGTGGTCAGCACGCCGACCAGTCGGAGAATCGCCTGGCCCCACGGCGTCGCGGCGATCAGCACGCCGAAGACCACGCAACTGATCGCGGTCACCCTCTCGTCATTGCGGGTGCGGGCCTCCGTGCGCCGCGACAGCCGGACGAGGATGATGACCGCGAGAAACACGGTCGCACTGACGGAAAGCCGCACGTCTCCACCCCAGGTGCAGAGTTGTCCAAGCGACACCGCCCGGGCCCGGCCCGGGAGGTGCGTCTCCCACCGAGAATGCCAGAAACCCGGCCGGCGGGAACCCGGTTCCGCCCATTTCACTCGAAGACCGTCCGCACCCGTCCCACCGAACCCGAATTCTTCGGCGGCAGGCCGTTGTTTCGCCGGCCGCCCAAGGAATCGTCCGCCAACTCCCGCGCCGGACAACCGCCAGATCGTCAGGGCCGTCGCCGACCCGTTGGTCCCGAGCGCACCCATCCGATAGATCATCGCATTTTGCGACCGGATGACATCTCACGGAATCGGCGAACTCCGTTGTCGCTTCGGCGTCGCAAACCGTCGACACCGACATTCCTGACACGGCATCACTCGACCGGGTGAAATGCCCGGCCGAACGCCCCGGATGCGAGGTGCATCCGTACACAATCCTTCCATGACTGCACCTCTGAGCCGACGCCAGATGCTCGGCACCGCCGCCGCAGCCGGTGCCGCGGCCCTCTTCTCCACGGGAACGGCCAAGGCCGCCACCGCGGCAACGACCAAGGCAGCCGGGACGGATCCGGCCGGGGCCGCCCGGTCCTCGGACCGCGCCCGCCGCGCACCCGTCCCGCCGGGCGTCTACGCGATCACCAAGCCGCACGACCGACTCCTCACCCTGGACGACCGTGAAGGCCCCGTCATCGTCCTGCCTCCTGACGGGGAACCGGGCTTCCAGGAGTGGCAGTTGGAGAGCCTGTCCAACGGAAACGTCACCCTGCGCAACCTGCGGCACGGCACGTACGCGAGCTACGAGGGCGACCCTTCCGTCAACAAGCTCGTCGTCGGCCGGCCCACGCCCACCGAGTGGGCGCTGTACCAGAGCGCCGAGCCCCGCAGGTTCCACGTGGTGGTCCCCGGCGGCCCCATCGACGGCACCGAACTGGCCCTCGACCTCAGTCTGCTGCTGATCTACCCGCCCCGCACCGCCCTGCGCCCCCTGCGACTCGACGACCGGGACCAGGCCTGGGGATTCCAGTTCCACGAGTAGCGCCCCCGCGACCGACCTCGCACCGAAGGGGCTGAACCCCGACCGTTGCCGGGCAGGCCCTGAAAGGAAGTTCACCCAGGACGGGCCAACTCCGGCCCGTCCTGGGTGAAACGGCTTGGCGTCGCGCGATGTCCGCGCTCCAGCTGGCTAGTTGCCGTCGGGCAGGTACCAGTGATGGGGCGCGATCAGCGTGTCGATCGCCGCCGGCCCCCAGGAGCCGGGGGCGTAGGGCTGCACCGGGCGCGGGTGCGCGAGGAGTTCGGCGGAGACCTCCCACAGTCGCTCGATGGAGTCCGAGCGGGTGAAGAGCGACTGGTCGCCGAGCATGGCGTCCAGGAGCAGCCGCTCGTAGCCCTCCAGTCCGTGCCGGCGGCGGAAGGAGTCCGCGTAGCGGAAGGTCATCTCCGCCGTGCCGAGCCGCATCGCGGGGCCGGGCTCCTTGGCGAGGAAGCGGGCGCTGATCCAGCCGGGGTCGTCGAAGTCGACCACCAGCGCGTTGCCGCGCTCCGAGGCGGGGTCGTCCTGCGCGTCGTCGGGGAACATCCGCAGCGGGGGCTTCTTGAAGTGCAGGGTGACGGTCTGACGGCGCTTCGCCATCGACTTGCCGGAGCGCAGGTAGAACGGAACGCCGGCCCAGCGCCAGTTGTCCACCTCGGCGCGCAGCGCGACGAACGTCTCGGTCTGCGAGTGCGGGTCCACGCCGGGCTCGGCCAGGTAGCCGTCGTACTGCCCGCGCACGACGGCCGCGGGGTCCAGCGACTCAAGCGAGTTGAAGACCTTGGCCTTCTCGTCGCGCAGTGCCTGCGCGCTCAGCGAGGTCGGCGGTTCCATGGCCACGATGCCGAGCACCTGGAACAGATGGGTGACGATCATGTCCCGGTAGGTGCCGGTCTTCTCGAAGAAGTCGGCGCGGCCCTCGATCCCGATGGTCTCGGGCACGTCGATCTCGACATGGCTGATGTGATCGCGGTTCCAGACGGGTTCGAAGAGTCCGTTGGCGAAGCGCAGGGCCAGGATGTTGTCGACGGACTCCTTGCCCAGGAAGTGGTCGATCCGGAACACCTGCGCCTCGTCGAAGACCGCGTGGACGGTCTCGTTGAGCGCGCGGGCCGAGGCGAGGTCGGTGCCGAACGGCTTCTCGATGATCACCCGGGTGTCGCGCGCGAGGCCGGTGGCGCCGAGCATGCCGATCACGGACGTGAAGGCGCCCGGCGGGACGGCCAGGTGGCAGAGCCGGCGCGGTTTTCCGCCGATGGCCTGCTCGGCGTCCCGGACCGCGTCGAGCAGCGGCTGCGGGTCCTGCGGATCGGCGGCTCCGAAGCTCAGCGCCTCCTCGAAGGCCTGCCAGCTCGCGCCGGTCGGCTCGGTGAGGCCGAACTGCCGTACCGCTTCCTTCGCGTGGCGACGGAACTCCTGGTCACTCGGCGCGCCGTCGGCCGGCGCGGACCCGATGATCCGGTAGGCCGCCGGGAGCAGCCCGGCGTTGGCGAGGTGGAAGAGGCCCGGGAGCAGCTTGCGGCGGGCGAGGTCGCCGGTCGCCCCGAACAGCACGATGACGTGGTTCTCGGGGCGGGTGGCCGGCATGGGGGCGGCTGCCGCCGTCGCGGCGTTCACGGGTGCCGCCGCACTGCGGGGCCGGCCATGCCGGGCCGCACGGGCCTGTCAGATGCGTCAGATGCCATGGCGGTCAGTCCTCGTCCTTCGGTGCGTCCGAGTGGCGGACCGGGCAGGTGCCGGCGCTCCGTCCACCGCACATCGTGCGGTCGGCGTACGACCCCCCGATGGGCGGGACACGGCGCGGCGGCGTTCTTCCACCGGACGGGCTATCGGGCAGCTGGACCGAACCGGCCGTCACCGTCCGGCTGCCCGGGGTGCCGTGCCGTGATGCGGGCCAGGTCGGCGCTCAGGCCCTGCAGCCACGCACCCGCGTCGAAGAGCAGCAGCATCGCCGACGCCGCGGTGGCGTCCTGCCCTTCGGGCGCGGGAGGCGTCCACGTCGGGGCTCCCAGGGGGGCGCGAGGCGCAGTGCCGGCGTCGAGTTGTTCGGCCAGCAGACGGTACTGTCCGGCGAGGACGTCGGCGTAGCCGTTGATCCCGGCGGCCGGCCCCGCCTGCCGGTCCTGCGGCGACTGCGGCGACTGCGGGGCCTGCGGCGCGGGGCTCGGCCGCTCGTCGAACAGGCGGCGGGAGCCGCGCAGCGCGTGGTGGCCGGCGATCAGCGCGGCCTGCCAGTCCGGTGCGTCCCTGGCGGGGCCCCGCGGTTCGCACTGGAACTGGGCGTAGGAGGACTCCGCCAGGCTCAGGGCGTGCGGGATCGTCGAGCGGGCGGGGGCCGGCCCGGTGCCGCCGGCCAGCTGGCGGACGGTGGCGGTGACCGTGGTGGCGATGGCGCGCAGCAGGTCGGCGATGTCCCTGCGCAGCTCGTCGTGGGCGCCCTTGGGCCAGGCCAGCAGGCCGATGACCAGGCCGATCAGGCTGCCGGTGACCACGTCCAGCAGGCGGGCTTCGGCCAGGTGCCAGCCGGCCGGGGCGAGTTGGGCGAAGACGGTGGCGACCGTGAGGGTGAACAGGCCCTGGGCCCAGCCGACGCCCCGCACCGGGCCGAAGCGGAAGGTGGCGAACATGACCACGGGCAGCGCGACGGCGTAGACGTTGGTGTGGTGTCCGGCCGCGACGAGCAGGCCGGCAGCGGCCAGGGCGCCCAGCATGGTGCCGGTGAGCGCCTGACGGATCGTGGTGCCGGTCTGTCCGGTGGTGGTGCGGGTCAGGGTCAGGGCGGCCAGCATGGCCCAGAAGCCGTGGGGCAGCGAGAGCACGCCCGCCACCGCGCGGGCCGCGGCCAGGCCCAGGCTCAGGCGGATGGCGTTCTGGAAGTAGACCGAGCGGATGCTCAGGTGGCCGGTGAGCCGGTGCCGCCACAGCTGGACGCCGCTCAGCTCGGCGTACCAGAGGGCGCTGCGCAGCGACGGCGGCACCGGCTGCCGCGCGCCGGCGGCCAGGTCGGCCGTCACCAGCAGGGTCAGTGCCGCCTCGCCCGTTTCGACGAGTGCCGCCTGGCAGCGCATGGTCGCGCCCGTGACGTGGCCGCGGGCGATCGCGGTGGCGCGTCCGTCGTGGAAGGCCGTCAGGACCTGCCGCAGGGGGCGCGGATCGGCCGGCGGCGCGCCGCCCAGGGTGGCCGCCGCCTGCTCGGCGGCTCGGGTGATCTCCCGCAGCAGGTCGAGCACGGCCTGGCCGGGCCCGGATTCCCGGTCGCGGTCGGCCGCCGGTGCGAGGTCGCGCAGGCGGGCCAGCAGGACGCGGGCCGTCGCGCCGGCCTGGGCCAGCGCCCGCGCCCGCCGTCCCGCTCCCCCGGGCCGGTCCGCCTCGGGGACCTGGGACAGGCGCAGCGCCTGGCTCGCGACGTGGGTCTGCTGCCGGGATTCGCCGGTCAGGTCCCAGGGCGGGCCGGTCAGTTGCCGAGCGCAGCGCGCGGCCGTCCGGGCCGCCTCGGCGGTCAGCTCGCGGTAGCTGCGGGTGGGCGGGTCCGGCAGCAGGGCGGCTTCGGCGGCGATGAGCAGGGCGATGCCGAAGGTCATGCCGCCGAGTCGTTCGCCGAGGGTGCCGGGGGCGTAGGGGGGAAAGCAGGGCAGGATGTAGAGCAGTTGCAGGCCCGGGGTGGCACCGGCGATCCGCGGGCCCGCCACCGCGCCGAAGGCCAGCGCGAACCCGATGACGAGCATGCCCGCCACCGCGGCCCAGGTCCGCACCGCCAGCAGGGTTCCGACGGTCAGCAGGACCCAGCCCACCGGCAGGACCCTCAGCAGGACGGCGGCCCGCTGCCGCCCCGTCCCGGGGATGCGGGAGAGCCCCGCCATCGACACCGCCCCGAACAGCGCGTAGGTCGCGGTCACCGGCTGGTGCAGCCCGTACAGGCAGAGGTAGAAGGCGAGGGCGGCGGCCAGCGTCACCCGTACGGACCGGCGCAGCGCGGTCGCCGCGGGCCCCGGATCGTCGCGCAGGCCGGCCCTGACCCGCGTCAGCGCCCCGCGGAATCCGCTGCGACCGGAGTCGGTGTTCATGGCCTGGCACCCGTCCGTGCGATCGGACCCGGACTCCTCCCGGGGACCAGGATGGCACCGGTCGCCCCCGGCCGCAGTCCGCGCGGGGTCCGCCGGGACGCCGGGACGCCCGGATCTCCGGCACAACTGGCCTCGAGCCTTCGATCAGCAGGCAACTTCCTGAACAGAAGGGAAATTGAAAGGCCACAGGCTCAATCTGGTGTAGAATCTGAAGCATGAGGGCGGCCTCCGGAGCCGGCATCACGGGGATGCCGACGGATCGCCCACCAGCAGGGGGAAACACCATGACCTACCACCTCGAAGCAGCGCGGGCGACGATCGACGAGCGCCTGCGGGAGGCCGCGGAGCACCGCATCGTCCGCGCCGCCCGGCTCCGGAACCGCGCCGAGCGCACCACCCGGCGCGCCCGTCAGGCCCTGACCAGCCTGACCGCGTGAGCACCCCGATCACAACGGGCCGTCACCGAAGCACCGGTGACGGCCCGTCCCGTTTCCCGCACTGAAGCCCCCCGCGCACCGGTGGCGACCACCCGGCGCGCGGTGCCGAGCATCTGACGTCACGTCAGGAGCCGGGCGACGTCGGATCGGACGACCCGGCGGCGCCGGCTGTAGGCATACGCCAGGGCCAGCACGATCGGGCCCCAGAGCATCACCGGGCCGGTGCACACATACGCCAGCGCCCGCCACCAGTCGTTGCGGTAGCCCACCTCGTGGAAGCCCAGCACGCCGAACCAGGCGAGCGGCATGGGGTCCCAGAGCGCGACCAGGCCCAGGCCGCCCAGGGTGGCCGGCACGATCGCGGCGGCCGGCGCGACGCGCCTGCCCCCGATCAGCGGCGGCCAGGCCGGGGCGACCTCGCCCCACCCGCTGACCAGGCCGGCGCAGAGCAGGGCCAGCGCCTCGGTGAGCAGGCTCAGCCCGAAGACGTAGTACTGCCCCACCACGGGAACGCCGGCGCCGACGGATCGACCGTTCCCATCGTGAAGTCGAAGGCGAACGGCAGCCGCCACAGGCAGTGCGGCAGGACCACGACGGGCAGCGCCCTCGCGAGCCGCAGTACCCAACGCGGCACCGGGCGTTCGGAGTCGCCCACGGAAAGCTTGATCGGCATGACTCCACTGTCGTTCAACCGCCATGACGGCACGTCAGCCAAGCGGACGATCCATCTCCCCCACCGGAGCTGCCTCCTGGGGCAGGCGGCCCGCACTCCGGGGGCCGCGCGTCGACCGCGGCGGCCCAGCAGTGGACACTGGTGCGGTGGTCAACCAACCGACAGAGGAGGACCCGTGGGGAAGCGAACGCCGATGACAGGCGACCGCTGGGGGAAGGCCGTGGTCATCGGCGGCGGGTACGCCGGTCTGGTGACGGCCCGGGTGCTGAGCGACTACTTCGGCGAAGTCGTCATCCTGGAGCGGGATCCGGTGGACGACGAGACCGGCGTCCACCCGCACACGCCGCAGGCCCACCACGCGCACGCCATGCTGGCCAAGGGCGCGGAGATCCTGGAGACGCTCTTCCCCGGGCTGCGCGCCGAGTTGCGCGACCTCGGTGCGCCGGTCTTCGACTACGGGGAGCGCATCAGCTTCCTCCAGCCCGCCGGCTTCGCCCCGCGGTGCCGGACCGGAGTGCTGGTCCAGACGTTCACCCGGCACGAGCTGGAACGCCGGCTGCGGCAGCGGGTGTTGGCGCTGTCCGGCGTGACGCTGCTGGCCTCGGCGCGGTGCGAGGGGCTGCTGATGGAGCAACCCGGGGCGGTCAGCGGGGTGGTGTACCGCGTGGACGGTTCCGCGGAGCCCACCCGGCTGGCGGCGGACCTGGTGGTGGACGCCTCGGGGCGGGCCGGCGGCCTGGACCGCTGGCTCGGCGACCTGGGTCTGCCCGTACCAGGCAAGCGCGTCGTGAAGACGAAGATCACGTACACCTCGATGAACTTCGCCCGGCCCGAGCAGGACCGTACGGACTTCGACGTCGCCTACCAGATGACGTTCGCGCCCGGCATCGCCCGGGGCGGCGTCATCCTGGCCGTCGAGCACGACCGCTGGACGTGCTCGCTGTTCGGCTTCGAGGACCAGGCGCCGCCGACCGACGACCAGGGCTATCTGGACTTCGCCCGGAGCCTGACGAACCCTCGGCTGGCCGAGCTGATCGAGCGGCGCAGCAACCCGGAACCCACCCGCCAGTACGTCAACGTCAACAACCGGTGGAGCGAGTACCACAAGGCCAAAGCCTGGCCGGAGCGCCTGCTCGCGGTCGGCGACTCGGTCTGCGTGTTCAACCCGGTGTACGGGCAGGGGCTGACCGTGGCGGCGCTGGAAGCCGATCTCCTGCGCGGCATGCTGACCGCGGCCCGCTCGGACGGGACGGAACTCGACGGGCTGAGCCGCACGTTCCAGCGTCGCCTCGCACGCCTCCTGCTGGTCCCGTGGACCCTGTCGAGCAACTCCGACCTCATGTGGAGCCCGCAGGGCCGGCCGCTCTCGGCCCGGGTCGCCCACTGGTACAACCAGCAGGTGTTCGCGGTCTCCGTGCACGACCCGGAGGTCTGGTCCCGCTTCGCCAGGGTCGCCAACATGGTGGCCCCGCCCGGCGTGCTCTTCCACCCCTCGGTACTGGTGAAGGTCATCGGCGCGGCGCTGTTCCGGCGCCGCGCCGCCTCGCCGACGGCCGACCCGGGCGGCTCCGTGCCGGAGGTGCTCCAGCAGCCAGGAGGTTCCGGTGGGTGACGCTCCCCCGCACCTCTGGGCAGACGCACGCAGCCGCCCGTCGAGCTCACCGTCCCGGCAGCAGCGCGGGAGCGGAGACCTCGATGGTCGTGCCGGCCACCGCCGTGACGAGGTCGACGCCGAGCAGCTCGCACGGCGTCCACGCGCCCGGCCGCTCGCCGGCGAGCAGCCGCAGGGCCGTCTCGGTCGCGATCGACGCGCTGAACACGAACCCCTGCACCGTGCTCAGCTCGGCGGTGTGGGCGCGCCCCGCCTCGTCGACGAACTCGGCGTAGCTGTGGGAGCGCTGCTCCGGTGAGCCGCCGCCACCCATCGCGAGGTAGGCCGTCACGTCGGCCGCCCCGCTGATCCGTCGCGCTGCCTCCAGGTCGCCCACCGGCGCCGGTACCACCTGGCGCGCGGCCCCGCCGAAGGACAGGTCGGTGGCACCCGAGCCGAACGGAGCGCGGACGAGCTCACCACCCCGGTACGTGGTGGCGCCGTCCGCGACGGCTTCGGCCACCGTGTTCCGCACGCCCTCGCTCTCGCGCAGGCTCCCGGACGCGGCGGCGACCACCACCCGGGAGGGGCGAACACCCTGGGCGAGCAGGGTCAGCACCAGCGCCTCGGTGGCGGCCAGCCCGAAGCCGGCACCGGTGACCAGGCACACGCCCCGCTCCCGGGCCTCGCCGTCGAGGTCGAGCAGGGCGCGCACCGCGGCCCGTTCGTTGGCGATGTCGACGTAGGCGGTTCCGGCGGCGAGGCAGGCGGTCACCACCGCGGGTGCCAGCCGGGCGAACGGGCCGACGGCATTGACCAGGACCCGGGCCGCGCGGGCCATGGCGGACACGGCGGCGTGATCGTCGAGGTCGACCGTCATGGTGGTCACCGACGGGTTGCCGGGGGCGAGCCGTTCGGCGGCCTCGGCCAGCCGTCCCGGATCCCGGCCGGCGAGCACCACGCTCGCCCCGCGCCGGATGAGCCGGTCGGCGACCAGGCCGCCGGTGCTGCCGGTCGCGCCGAACACAACGAAGTCACTGGACATGATCACAATCCTTCTGCCGAGGTGGCGTGGCCAGGTGGGTCCGCAGGAACTCGATCTGGCCGTTGATGGCGGGTTCGAACTGGTCCCGGTAGACGCTGTGGTGGCCGCCGGGAATCAGCTGCAGGCTCTTGGGTTCCCGGGCGGCGGCGAACGCGGCGAGCGCGAGATCCGTGGGGCACAGGGTGTCGGCGTCGGCCACGGTCATCAACAGCGGGCGCGGGCCGATCCGTTCGACGAACGCCTCCGGGGCGAACTCCAGCAGCGCGTCGATGCCGGCCAGGGTGACCTCGTTGCGAAACGTCGCGGAGTCGGCCGCACGCTCGACGAGGTGGTCGCGGACGCCCTGGTCGGGCAGCGCCGCCCCCGGCCCGTCGCCGGCGATCGGGATCACCGCGGCGGGCCGTCCGGCGCAGCGCCCGCTCCGGTCGGCGGACAGCGCGGCCAGCAGGGAGTCCAGCTCGGCCTGCGGGATCATCCGCCGCAGCGTCGTCCACGGTTGGAGCATCGGGATCTGGGCGATGACCGCGCGCACCCGCGGGTCGACCGCGCCCACGACCAGGACGACGGCCCCGGCCAGGCTGGTGCCCCACACGGCGACCCGGGAGGCGTCGAGGTCGGGGCGGCTCTGCACGTAGGAGATGGCGTCGCGGTACCCGTGCACCTGCGCGGTCGGGTCGATGTGCTGGCGGGGCAGACCGTCGCTGGTGCCGAAGTGCGGGTGGTCGTAGGCGAGGACGGCGAACCCCGCGGCGGCCATCCGCGCGGACGCCTCGGCGAGCCACTCCTTGACGCCGCCGAAGCCGTGGGTCATCACCACGACAGGCACCGGACCGGTGCGGTCGGCGGGCTGTTCGAGCCAGCCACGCAGGACGTGTCCGCCACTGCGGAACTCCACTTCAGTGCGCACGGCGCTCCCTGAAAGCTGACGATATGACATTGATGTCACAACATCGATGTCGTGTCATTGATGATGTGTCATTGATATCCTGGAGTCAGCCACGCGTCAACGAACCGAAGGACCGTCCGTGACGTCCCGCGACACCCGACCCGACCGGGTCGCCCAGCACGAACTGCGGTACCTGATCCTCGCGGCCCAGCGGGAAGGCAGCCGCCGGCTCGGCGAGGCCCTGCGCCATCTGGGGCTGACCCCCGCGCAGGCCGAAGTCCTCGACGTGCTGGCCGCCCACGGGCCGATCACGCTGGCCGCGCTCGGCCGGATGCTGGTCTGCGAGCAGGGCAGCCCGAGCCGACTGGTCGACTCGCTGGTCCAGCGGGACCTGGTCAGCCGCACCCCGCACCACCAGGACAAGCGCGCCGTGCTGATCGAACTCACCCGCTCGGGCGGCAGCCTGGCCACCCGGCTCGACGAGGCGACCGACCGGCTCACCGACGACATCGCCGGCAGGCTGCCCGCCGAGGACGTCGACCGGCTGATCGGCCTGCTGCACGCCCTGCTCGACGGCACCCACGGCGATCACGTCATCCGCAGGCGCTTCCCGGCCGCACCGCGACCCGAGAAGTGAACGGGCGGCGGCCGTGGACCGGTTGGTCCACGGCCGCCGCCCCTGGGCCGGGTCCGCGACGCGTCAGCCGCGCCCGGCCGGGGCGGCGGGGACGACCACGACGGCGTCGCCCACCGGGCGCTCACCCGTGGCGTCGGAGGGCTTGCTGACCAGGCCGCCCGCGACGTACATGGCCGAGGAGCCGCCGCCGTCGAGGTTCATGGCCGCGACCACACCGAGCGACTTGAGGGCCTTGGCCTCCTCGTCCAGGGTCAGGCCCTGGCTGTAGCCGGGCTCGCGGCCGTCGGCCTCCAGCAGCACGACGCGGCCCTGCCGGTCCCTGCCGATCACGGTGCGCGGGTTGCGGCGGATGCCCCAGCCGTAGAAGTAGGACGGGTCGCCCGGGTGCGCCACGCCGTCGGCCACCGGATTGATGGACTCACGGCCGCTGTCCAGCAGCTGCGGGCCGCCGTTGACCACCGAGTCGTGCGGGCCGAAGGTGACCGGGCGGTCGTGCTCGTCGGTCACCCGGGTGTGCAGGGTGACCTGCTGACCGACCTTCAGGGCGCCGGTGAGCCAGCTCGCCTGGGTGCCGATGGCCTGCAGCACCGAATCGCCGGCCGGCACCGCGGCGCCGTCGCGGGCGCCGATCGAGACCACCCGGCCGTTCGCGCCGATGACCGCCTGCTCGCCCGGCCCGGCCGGCGGGGCGGCGCCGAACTCCGGGGTGAGCATGACGGACTCGTTCGGATTGGTGCAGGTGACGTCCATCAGCGGGAGGCTGGTGGGCTGGTCCCCCGGGTGGCCGCAGTCCCGGATCAGTCCGGCGGGGCGGTTCAGGCCCTGGATGGCGTGCTGGGTGCCGCCGACCGAGACCGTCAGGTGCGTGGTCAACTCGGCGAACTGCACGTTCCTGCCGCCGTCGCGCAGGATCGCCGCGACCCGGCCGTCGGTGCCCTCGCGCAGCACCTTGCCGTTCTCCACCACCATGCCCGCCGACTCGCCGGGCGTACCGTCGGCCGGGCTGATCACGAAGAAGCCGCCGTTGACGGCCGCCAGCGCGCCCGCCGCGGTGGCCAGTTGGGTGGTGGTGCGGCGACCGGTCATGGTGCCGCCGTGGGACTCCTCGACGGAGCCCTTGAACGTGTGCGGGTCGATCACCAGCTCGTGCAGCACCCAGGGACCCTCGGTCTGGGTGTTGTCCATGCCGGTGTAGACCGTGGAGGTGGCGTAGCCGAGCGTCGCCAGGGCGCCCGCCAGCGCGGTGGCCGAGGGCTGGTCAGCGAAAGCGCCGACGCGCACCACGTAGCCCTGGGGGCCGCCGGCGAAGCCCTGGAAGGCCGGGCTGTCCTGCTCACTGACCGTCGGGGCGTAACCGGCGGCGGTCAGCTTCGCGGCGATCGCGTCGGCGTTGGCCCGGCTGCCCAGCACCGATGCGGGGGTGTCGGGGTCCAGGGTGGGCGGCACCACGCCGGTGGGAACCGCCACGTCCACGGTCCAGTGGTCGGCCGGGGAGACCTTGCCCCGCACGATCGTGGTGAGGCTCACCCCCGGGGCGATCTGCTGCACGGTGCGGGTCTCCGGCAGGCCGCCGGAGCCCAGCGGCAGCCCCAGGTGGCCGGTGGCGCCGTACGGTGCCGCACCGAGACCGAAGGGGGCGAGCACCGCCAGCAGCCCGACGAGTGCGCCCTGGCGCCGCGACATACCTCTGGACATCGTTCTCCTCTGTTGCCCGCTCCGAGCGGTCGGACCGGCCCGAGGTGGATCCGCCTGCGCGGTGGACCCACCGGGTCCGGCGTGGTGACGGTCCCGAGTGTCGTCCAGTACGGCGAACACCCGCTGTCCCTTGGGCGTTGGCAACTTGTCGAGGATGTGATCGGCTGAGGTCGGGTCAGGCCGCGGCGTCCCGTGCGCGTCCACCACTGGTGCCTCCCGCCCACGCACGTGTGACGTCGGCATCATTCGCGGCCCTCCGTCCGCATTTCTGCACGATGAGTCACCATTCCCCGACACATGGCTACACTGAGCAACCATCCCATCACCAGGCGTCTTGATCTTGCGTGAGGGAGTGATTACCATACGTATGGTTGCTTCGGGCAACCACGTTGACGGGTCAGGATCAAGGAGATGCCCAGCCGTCATGACGGCCTGTCAGGTCCGGCCCACCACCGACCTACGAGCCGTCGGCGCATGGGCGTGCGTCGGCGCTCAGGAGGGGAATGACATGACCACCACCACGCAGGAATTCCAGAACTACGTCGAGCGGAACCTCGACGCGCTGGCGGAGCGGCCCGAGCAGGAGGCCCTCGTCCACGGGGAGCGGCGCTTGACCGCGGGAGAACTCCGCGACCTCGTCTACCGGATGGCCCGCGCCCTGCAAGCACGGGGAATCGGCCGCGGCCGGACCGTCACCCTGCTGAGCGGGAACGTGCCGGAGGTGATCGCCGCACGCTATGCGGCCAATCTGCTCGGCTGCCAGGTCAACCACCTGTACAACAAGCTCTCGGCGGACGCGCAGGCCGCGATCGTGCTGGACGTCGAGACCCACGCGCTGATCGTCGACCCCCGGTACGCCGAGCGGGCCGCCGAACTGACCGCCCAGGCCAAGGTGGAGCACGTCCTGGTGCTCGGGCCCACCGCCGAGGGCGAGGACCTGCTGGCCCTGGCCGCGCAGCAGAGCGCACAACCGTTCCCGAGTCCGGCTCGGCCCGAGGACGTCTGCTCGATCCGCCACACCGGCGGCACCACCGGACACCCCAAGGGGATCTGCGCCACCTTCGAGCAGTTGGTCGGCTTCCGGCGCCAGCTCACCGAGATCCAGCGGGAGACGCACCGTCAACTGGTGTGCACCACGCTCGCCCACGCGGCCGGCCACCTCGCCGACTTCACCCTCTCCCAGGGCGGCACCGTGGTGCTGCTGGACGACTTCGAGCCCGGCGAGGTGCTGGCCGCCATCGAGCGGGAGCGGATCACCGGACTCTTCCTGCTCCCGCCCCTGCTCTACCAGTTGCTGGACCACCCCGACCTGGCCGCTCGCGACACCTCCAGCCTGCAGAACCTGGTCTACGGCGGCTGCCAGGCCTCCCCGGCCCGGCTGGCCGACGCGGTCCGGCGGCTCGGCCCGGTGCTGTTCCAGTTCTACGGCCAGAACGAGGCGGGCGGCATCAGCGCCCTGGCCGCCGAGGACCACGACCCCGACCGTCCGGACCGCCTGCGCTCCGCCGGACAGGTGCTGCCCGGCGTCGAGTTGGCGATCCGTGACGAGTCGGGCCGCGACCTGCCGGTCGGCGAACTCGGCGAGATCTGCGTGCGGTCCGGCAGCGTCATGCTGGGCTACTGGAAGCAGCCGGAGCTGACCGCCGAGGTGCTGCGGGACGGCTGGCTGCGCACCGGTGACCTCGGCCGGCTGGACGAGGACGGCTACCTCACGGTCGTCGACCGGCTGAAGGACATGATCATCGTGGTGGGTGGCCACGTCTACACCACCGAGCTGGAGGACGTGCTCAACTCCCACCCGCAGGTCCAGCAGAGCGCCGTCTTCGGGGTGCCCGACGCCGACCGCATGGAGCAGGTGCACGCCGTCGTCGTTCCGGTGCCCGGCGGCCACGTCGACGAGCAGCAGCTGCGCGAACTGGTGCGCGGCGAACGGGGCGCGATGTACGAGCCGGCCCGGATCACCTTCGTCGGCGAGCTGCCGCTGACCGACGTCGGCAAGCCGGACAAGAAGCTGCTGCGCCGCAACGCCGAGGCCGCGCAGGCCTGATCGCGTCCACCGGCGGTACCGATCGGGTAACCGCCCACAGCGGTGCCCTCTCAGCGCTCTGCTGACCGATCGTCACCTGACGATCAGTCAGCAGAGCGCGCCACGCATCGTGTCGCGCAGCCAGCGCTGCGCCGGGTCGACATCGAGCCGGGCATGCCAGAGCAGGCGCACCTCGAGTTCCGGCAGGTCGGCGGGGATCGGGAACCAGCGGATGCCGAGGCGCCGGCCGTGCTGCTCGGCGAGGCGCTGCGGGACCAGCCCGACGTAGTGGCTGGCGGCGACCAGCAGCACGGCGACGGCGAACGTGGGCACCACGGCGGCGACATGGCGCTGGAGGTCGGCGGCGTCCAGCGCGTCGTCGAGCGGTCCGCGCAGGCGTCCGCGGCGCGAGGCCGAGACGTGCGGATGCTGGCAGAGTTGGGCCAGGGTCGGCCGGCGGTGACGGCCCAGCGGGCTGTCCGCGCGGACGATGCCGACCAGTCGTTCGCGGTACAGCGCAGCCGTCCGGATGTCGGGAGCCGCCACGTCGCCGACGCCGATGTCCAGATCGATCGAGCCGTCGCGCAGCGCCTCGATGCTCTCGCTGCCCTCCGCGACGAAGCGCAGGGTCACACCCGGGGCGAGGGCGGCCGTGGCCTCGACCGCCGCCGTCGCCAGGGTCGCGGCGACGCCGTCGTTGATCCGGATCGTGAACGTGCGCTTGAGTTCGGCGGCCGTGACCTCGCGGTCCGCACTGATCAGTGCCGACGCCTCGTCGAGCAGCGACCGCACCCGCGGCGCGGTGCGGAGCGCGAACGGTGTGGGAGCCATCCCCCGGCCGGCCCGCACCAGGATCGGATCGCCCATCGCGCGCCGCAGCCGGCCCAACGCCCGGCTGGTCGCCGGAATGGACAGGTGCAGGCGCTCGGACGCCGCCGTGACGCTGCCGTCCTGGAGGAGCGCGTCGAACACGCGCAGCAGGTTCAGGTCGAGTTGCTCGGACATACTTGCATGGTACGCAAGGAACTCTTGCAAAAGTTGCGTGGCACGAGAACCAGGATCTCCCTAGCGTTGCGGTCATGCCCCTCAACGTCCTGCTCCACGAACACACTTCGACGCCGCGCGAGCGGCCGTCCCGCCCGTTCTCCCCACGCAGCCTGCTGGCGGTCATGTGCGCCTGCACCGTGCTCGTCGTCGGCATGGTCGCCGCGATCAACCTCGCCGTCCCGATGCTCGCCGCCAGCGCGCTGCACCCGTCCGCGTCGGCCCTGATCTGGATCGTCGACACCTATGTGATCGTCTTCGCCTGCCTGGTGATCCCCGGCGGAGCCGCGGGCGACCGCTTCGGCCGCAAGGGCGTCCTGCTCGCCGGCCTGCTGCTGTTCGCGGTGGGCGCGCTGATCTCGGCGACCGCTCCGGACCTGGCCCTGCTGCTCGCCGGCCGGGCGATCACGGGCGTCGGCGCCGCGGCCGTGCTGCCCAACACGCTGGCCGTCCTGCTGCACGCCGTACCCGCCGAACGCAAGGGCGCGACGATCGCGACCTGGGCATCGATGACGGGCATCGGCGGAGTCGTCGGCAACGTCGGCGGCGGGGCGGTCCTGTCGAGCGGATCATGGCGCTGGCTGTTCGCCGCCGCCGTCCCGGTCGCACTGCTGCTCGCCGCGCTGGCCGGACGGGTCGCGCCGGTGTCGCCGCGGCACGACCGCCGCCTCGACCCGCTGGGCACGGTGCTGCTCGTCGGCGCCTCGGTCGCACTGCTGCTGGGCATCGTCCAGGGCCCGGAGGCGGGCTGGGGCAGCGCGGTCGTCGTGGCCGGATTCGCCTGCTCCGCCGTGCTGTTCGCGACCTGGACGCTCGTCGAGCTGAAGGTCGAGCACCCGCTGCTCGATCCCCGGCTGTTCCGCCTGCCGGGCCTGCGCAGCGCCTGCCTCGGCATGACAGCGGTCTTCTTCGGCATGTTCGCGCTGTTCTACGTCAACGCGTCGTTCCTGCAGTACGGCAAGGGCTTCAGCGTGCTGCGGACCGGGCTCGGGATCATCCCGCTGACCGTCCCGATCATCCTCGGCGCACGGCGGGTCGGCCGCCTGTCCCAGCGCATCGGCCTCGATGCCACCCTCGCGCTCGCCTTCGGGTTCGTCGGCTGCGGACTGCTGGGACTCTCCACCAGCGGCATCCGGACGCCCTACCTCGACTACGCCGCCTGGCTCGTGGTGACCGGAGTCGGCGTGACGCTGGCGCTGCCCACGCTCTCCGGCGCCATCGCGGGCTCACTGCCGCCGGCCCAGGCCGGGGTGGGAGCCGGACTGCAGTCCACCACCAGGGAGTTCGGCAGCGCCCTCGGCGTCGCCGTCATCGGCACGGTGCTCACCGCACGGTTCGCCGCCGCGCTGCCCCCGGACATCCGGGCCGACCACGATCCGCACACCGTGGCCCAGGCACTCGCCACCACCACCCCCGGTCGCGCCCACGAGGTCGTCACGGCGTTCGTCTCGGGCACGGACCTCGGGCTGCGGGTGATCGGCGTGTCCGTGCTCGTCCTCGGCGGGTTCGTGGTGCTGCAGTCACTGCTCTCCCGAAAGATCACCGCGGGTGACCGCGCAGGTCGCCGGTAACCGCCCCCGCAGAGACCACCGGTGGCCCATCCGGGTCACCGCCCCGACCGTCCGCGGCAGGCAGGCAGTCAGTCGCGGACTTGCCCAGAGGACACATCACCATGCAGGTATTCGTCACCGGAGCGACCGGCTGGATCGGCTCGGCCATCGTCGACCGACTGCTCGAGGCCGGGCACAAGGTCACCGGCCTCGCCCGCTCGGACGCCTCCGCCGCCCTGCTCGAGGCCAAGGGCGCCCAGGTCCGGCGCGGCGACCTCGACGATCTCGACAGCCTCCGGGCGGGCGCCACCGACGCCGATGCGGTGGTCCACCTGGCCAACAAGCACGACTTCGCCAACCCGGCCGTGAGCAACCGGGCCGAGCGGGGCGCCGTGCAGGCCATCGGCGACGCCCTCGCGGGCTCCCACCGGCCGTTCGTGCTCGCCTCCGCCCTGGCCTTCCTGGCACCCGGCCGGCTGGCCACCGAGCAGGACCGATCCCCGTTCCACGGCATCGACTCCCTGCGCGGCGGCAGCGAGAACCTCGCGCTCGAGCTCGTGGCACAGGGTGTCAACACGGTCGTCGCGCGTTTCGCCCCCACCGTGCACGGCGAGGGCGACCACGGCTTCGTGGCCGCCCTGGTGGCGACGGCCCGCGCCAAGGGCGCCTCGGCCTACCTCGGCGACGGAACCACCCGCTGGGCGGCCGTCCACCGCGGCGACGCCGGACGCCTGGTGCGCCTCGCCCTCGACCAGCGGGTCCCGGCCGGCACCGTCCTGCACGCCACCGCCGAGACCGGGATCCCGACCCGCGACCTCGCCGAGGCCATCGGCCGCGGACTGGGCCTGCCCGTCGTCTCCGTCCCGGCCGACCAGGCCGGCGAGCACTTCGGCTGGCTGAGCAAGTTCTGCGGAGCGGACATGGCCGCCACCAGTGACGCCACCCGCGCGCTGCTCGACTGGGCGCCGAGCGGCCCCACCCTGTTCGAGGACCTCGACAGCGGCTGCTACTACCGCTGACCGGCCCCGTCGCGGCGCGGCGCGGCACCTGGCCTCCGCCGCCCGATCCGCCCGGAGATGAGACCCCGGGCGGATTCGGGGACCATGGAGGCAGCAGCATCCGAAAGGAGCCCCCGTCATGACGATGCTCGACAAGCTCAAGGGCCTGCTCAAGGGCCACGAGGACCAGGCGCAGCGAGGCGTCGAGAAGGCCGGCGACGCGTTCGACGCCAAGACCGGGAACAAGTACCAGGGCCAGGTCGACACGGCCCAGCAGAAGATCAACGAGCAACTGGGCAGCGACAACCCGCAGGACCACCCGCCGCAGTCCTGAGGCACCGGCCAGCACCACCGGATGCGCGAGGGGGCGCGGCACACGTCCGGCCGCACCCCGGCCGGCCACCGCGCCCCTTCAGCAGCCCGCCAAGCCGTGGGACCGGTGGGACCCCAGTGCTCTGACCGGGATGGTTCACCGGGTTGGGGTTCGCGCTGACGGGCTGTGGGCCGGTCGGATGTGAGGAAACATCCGATCCGGCGCGCGATGATGCTGCTGGCCTCGGCCGGTGGCAACCGTGTTCCGGTCATCGCCCAGCTGGTTCAGGCCGACCCTGCGTTGGGGCGGGCGCCCCCTCCTCGCGGCCTGAGCGACCCGGCCGCTCCGTTTCAGCACGACCCGCCGCCGGCCGCCCCGGGGGTGTCGGTCCGGTCCAGTTGGATCAAGTCCCAGCGGTTTCCGTACAGGTCTCGGAAGACGGCGACCGTGCCATAGGGCTCACGCCGGGGCGCCTCTTCGAAGGCGACGCCGGCCGCCCGCATGCGCTCGTAGTCGCGGTCGAACGCATCGGTGTTCAAGAACCAGCCGACGCGGCCACCGGTCTGGTCCCCGACTCTGGCCTCCTGCTCGGAGACCGTGGCTCTGGCGAGGAGCACAGCCGCTTCCCGAGCTCCTCGCGGGGCGACGACCACCCAGCGCTTCCCATCGCCGACATGTGTGTCTTCCAGGAGCTCGAAGCCGACGGCGTCCACGTAGAAGGCGATGGCCTCGTCGTAGTCACGCACGACAACGGTCACCAGTCCGAGATGAGGCATCCGGCAATCCTGCCCGTCAGCCGACCAGACGCACCACCCCAACCCGGTGAACCATCCCGGTCAGAGCACCAGGTTCGGCCCGCAGCCACTCGGTCGCCCGCTCGTGCCGGCCCAGGACCGGCCGCCGGGGAGGCCTTTTTTCATGCCCTGGGCCGACTTTCGCGCGGAGATGCGCACACTTCATACGGGCGCTGGTCCTGCCTCTGACCGCTGACCCGGGCCTGCGGCGCCCACCAGTTGATCCCTCCCCGCGAAGGAGTTTCATGCCAGACGTATCCGTGCGCCTCGCGAACATGGCCGACCACCCGGTAGCGGAGCGGCTGTGGCTGATGTTCCGCCACGACATGTCGGAGTTCAGTGATCTGCTGCCCAATCCGGACGGAACCTTCCGTAGCGATCGGCTCCGAACCGCCTTCACTGACACCGACTGGGCGCCGTACCTCCTGACCAGCGGCCGGCACCCCGTCGGGCTCGCCTTCGTCCGTGGCTTGACCGGCCCAACGCGCGTGCTGAACAGCTTCTTCGTGGTGCGCGGAGCACGGAGGGCGGGGATCGGACTGCGTGCCGTTCAAGAGGTCGTGGCCAAGCACCCGGGACCGTGGGAGGTGGCCTTTCAGGACGGGAACGCGGCCGCAGTTCACTTCTGGCGTCGCGTCGCCACGGCGATCGCCGGCGACGCATGGGCCGAGGAACGCAGGCCGGTGCCCGGTCGGCCCGACCTGCCACCTGACGTCTGGATCTCGTTCGGCGTCCCCTCGAAGGCCTACGACTGAACACCGACAGTCGGGAAGCCGCCGAGCAGGACTCGGCGGCACAGGCAACGTCGGCCGACCTCGGCGGCGGGTTGGACTACTGCCGGACCGCTGCTCGCAGCCCTCTGGGTACTCTCTCAAGCGGACGTCACCCGAGGAGAACCATGGCGAGCTACATCACCGTCCTGACCACCACCGACAGCGCGGCGCACGCCGAAGAACTCGCCCGCGCCGGCGTGACCGCACGAGTCGCGGCCTGCGCCCAGATCGACGGTCCGGTCAAGTCCGTGTACTGGTGGGAGGGTTCCGTCCAGGCTGACGAGGAGTGGCGCGTGCTCTACAAGCTGGCCACCGATCGCTTCGCCGAGCTGGAGCAGATCATCAAGTCGGTTCACACCTACGACACTCCGGAGATCATCGCTGCCGACATCACGCACGGCAGCGCTGAGTACCTTCAGTGGATCTCCGCGGAGACCGGCGTCTGACCGCAACTGAGCGATCGCGGCCCATGGCCTCCGATGCAGCATCAGGATCCCTTTCGTCGGCGCTCAGCCCTCCGGACCGCCGAGGAGAGCCGTGCGTTCCGATCGGAGCCACGATCGCTCGGCCAGCATCTCGGCCGCATCACCGCGGGCGAGAAACATCGCCCACGGCTCGTGGCCCTGTCGGCCGAGCCGCTCGATTCGGTCGGCCTCGCGGGACTGGAGGGAGTCAAGCGCATCGAGAACCGCTGCCGGGCCTGCCCCGTAGGCGGTGCAGAGGGCCTCGAGGCGGCTCCGCAGGGTGCGTGCACCGGCGATCGACGCGCGTCGCTGCTGCTCGATGGGACGCAGCGGTACGGCGTACCAGGCGAGTTGCGCGAGATCGTCGAGGGCATGGCCGGGCGCTGCGAAGTCCCAGTCGATGAAGCCGGCCAGCCGGTCGCCGCGCCAGATCGAGTTCCACGGGCCGAGGTCGCCGTGCCGAATGACCATGCCGGGCCTCCACTCGTCCTCCTGGCCCTGCCATCGCGCGCCGGTGGGCGGCTGGAAGTCCCGGACAGCCTGGTGGTAGTCCCGTAGCCAGCGCCCCAGTTCGCTGATTCCGGCGGTCGACCGCAGCGCCGACGGCCAGGGTGCGAAGGCGGGTTCGCCGTGCAGCAGCGAGAGCACCTCATCGGTGCCGTCGGTACCGACGACTCGCGGAGCGCGAGTGAAACCCACCGCTTCCAGGTGGGTCAACAAGGCGTGCACCGCAGGCGTCCACTCGCCGACCGGTCGGCGGATCGTCTCGCCGATCCGCCGCACCGTGGTCACGCTGCCCCGGTCGGTGGCGCCGTCCTCGATCATGGGGTCAGCGTAGCCTTGCCACCGACGTCGGTGTCCCGAATATCCGCGCGCCGGTCGGGAAGTGATCGCCGTGGACCCCCGCGGTGGGCGCCATCAACGTTCCACGGGCCGGGCTGGTCTGTCGCGACGCCAACCCGGCCTAGCCCCGCTCACCGCTGAGCGCGGCGGAAGTCGCCCGGAGTGCGGCCGGTCTCGCGGGCGAAGAACTTGCCGAAGTTGGTGGCCTCGGTGAAGCCGAGCGCGCGGCCGATCGCGACCACGGGCAGGTCGGTGTGGGCGAGCAGCCGCTGCGCTTGCAAGGCGACGCGGGCGTCGGCGAGTTGCTTGGCGCTGCGGCCGGTGACGGTCAGGCACGCGCGGGTCAGGGTTCGCGCGGAGTAGCCGAGGTGCGCGGCGTAGTCCGCCACGGAGCGGGTGGTGGCGAAGGAGTGTTCCAGCTCGCGCCGGAAGGCGAGGTACACCTCGACACCGGGCGCGGCGGGGCCGGGGAGTCCGGCCGGGTCCGGCAGGCGCGCCATGCGGATGAGCAGCGCACCGAGGAGTTGGCGCAGCAGTGCTCCGGTCAGCTCGACGTCGACGTCGGTGTCGGCGGGCGCTGGTGGGTCAGGCGTCCGGTCACCCCGCAGCGTCCCGTACTCCGCGGCCAGCTCCGTCACGGCGCGATCGAGGACGTCGAACCGCTCGGGTGGCAGCCGCCAGGCGACCGGGCCGAATCCGTCGAGCACCTCGCGCGTCGCGGGCAGCGGCGGCGGGAAGTCGGCGGTGAACAGCAGCAGGACGGCGTCCAGCTCTGCGGGGCGGCCGTTCGCGCCGGAGGGCAGCCGCTGCACCTGCCCCGGCCGCAGGTGCAGCAGCGTGCCGCGGGCGCACGGGTACGTGACGAAATCGACCATCGCGGTGCCCTCGCCGCCGCGCACCAGCATGATCTGGTGGAAGTCGAGGCGGCTCGGCCGACGGGCGACTGAGCTCTTCAAACGCCGCTTCAGCACGTCGAAGGTCAGCACTTCGACGCCGGTGTGCAACCGGTCGGGATTGTCGTAGGCGATGTCGATGACATCGCGCTGTCCATTTTCGACCATCTCGAGTCCCGACCCTACCTCGTCCGGCGCGCGGCTGCGGGGGCATCGTGGAGTCACGGCCGAACGGCGGGCGCCACCCGGGCAGCACGCTGACAGACCGTCACCACACCCCTCTTGAGGTAAGGACCTTCACCATGCTCCCTGTCGTCACCGACCCCGCGAAGCTGCCGCTCGTCTTCCAGGACGCCCTGAACGCCGGCGACATCGCCGGTGTGCTGGCCCTGTTCGCCGCGGGCGCGGGCATGCGCACGGTGACCGGCGAGCACCTCGCCGGCACCGAGGCGCTGCGTGCGGAGATCAGCGGGACCGTCGCCGCGCACGGCAGGCTGACGAACGTCCCGCGGCACACGCTCGTCGGCGCGGAGACCGCCCTCCTGGTCACCGACTGGACCATGGAGATCGACGGCCCCGACGGCGAGCGGATCGCTCCGACCGGCACCACCGCCAACATCGCCCGCCGGGACGCCGACGGCGGCTGGCGCTTCACCCTGCTCAACCCGCTCGGCACCGCCTGAGCCCGCGCCGCACCCACCGATCAGGAGGTGGCCGGGACCTGGCGCCGGGCAAGGGCCTCGGAGGTCCTGGCCGTGACGTAGAGCGAGGCGGCGAGAGTCAGCGCGAGCGCCGCACCGACGGCGAAGACGCTGCCGGTCGCGACGGGCGCCGGGCCGCCGGCCTGGGAGCGGGCGGAACCGCTGAGGAAGGGGACGACGCCCAGGACGCCGGCCCCGAGCGCGACCTCGCCCCAGACGACCTTCGGGAAGTGTCGCAGCGTCAGGTGCAGCAGGGAGGCCGTCGCGTCGGCCTGGCGGGCCCGGGCGATGCGCGGCATCAGCCAGAACTGGTTGGCACCGCCGGCCGCGACCATGCCGAGCACCATCGTGATCTTGATGAGCAGGAGGAACCCGTAGGTCGTCGTCCACAGCTGCCCGATGCTGCCCACGTGCTTCCAGGCCAGCCACAGGCCGGAGATCAGCACCGCCCCGACGCAGACCAGCGCGACGAAGCTGAACCGTCGCCAGATGTCCGCCCAGAGCAGGCCGGCGTTCCCGCCGAGGTGGCGGCGGGCCGCCGCGAGGGCGGCCAGCAGGGCCAGTCCCCCGAGCCACACCGTGCCGCCGACGATGTGGACCTGGTCGAGGACCAGCTCGAGCGCGTGGCTCGGGTCCGCGGGGACGGTGGTCGGTATCTCCGCGATCAGCGTCACCGCGACCGACAGTGGCAGGGCGGTCAGCGCGAGGGCGTCCAGGTGGCGGCGCGCGCCGGGGCCGAACAGCGAGACCAGCGCGGCACACGCCAGCACCAGCACGATGCTCTGGACCAGGTAGACCGTGCCCTGCGACACCCAGGCACCCCGCGCCGCGGGTGCGCGCAGGAAGTCCCAGATCCGCCCCGGCGCGAGCGCCTGCCCGAACGGCAGGTGCCTGCGGGCGCCGGCCACCCGGGCGGCGAGTTCGAGGTATCCGGCCACCAGCAGCACCACCCCGGCCCACGCCAGGTAGGCCGCCGACCGCCGCCGCAGGGCCGCGACGTCACCGCGCTCGCTCGTAGGCGCGCGCAGCACCGGGCGGACCACTGCCGCATAGGTGACCGTGGCGCCGATGGCGCCGCACAGGCCGACGAAATAGCCGGACTTGGTCAGAATCCGCCAGGGCGGAGGGGTGGTATAGGCCGTAACCGCGGCCAGCTGCACGCAACTCATGAAGGTAAGGCTAACCTAAGTATCCGGAGGTCTGTCCACGGCCTCGACCAAGGTCATCCACTTGTTACCGGCGCCGGCCCTGGTGAACCGTCAACTTCCGTCGGCGGCAACGAGCATGACGGGACACCGGCCAGGCTCTCGCCGGGCTGTGCGACCTCCGTGGTCGCCGTGGCACCGCTGTGCACCGCCCCGCTCGGATCTTCCTGGTACCGGCAGTCCCAGGAAGACCGGACGCCTGGCTGACCGCGCGACTGCGCCGCATCGTGGAGGCATGACAACGACACTGATCACCGGCGCGAACAAGGGTCTGGGCTTCGAGACCGCCCGCCGGCTCATCGCAGCGGGCCACACCGTCTACCTCGGCAGCCGGGACGCCGGACGCGGGCGCCGGGCCGCCGAGCACCTGGGGGCGCGGCTGGTCCGGCTCGACGTCACCGACGACGCCTCGGTGGCGGCCGCGGTGCGAACCGTCGAGGCCGACGGAGGGCTGGACGTCCTGGTCAACAACGCCGGCATCGAGGAGCGGGGCGACCAGAACGCCGTGATCGGCGCCGCGCAGGTGACCGCCGACTTGATGCGGACGACGTTCGAGACGAACGTCTTCGGCACGGTGCGCGTCACCCACGCGTTCCTCCCGCTGCTGCTGCGGTCCACCGCGCCGGTGATCGTCAACGTGAGCAGCGGCCTGGCCTCGCTGACCGAGGTCACCACCCCGGGCACCCCGAGGTACGCCTACCCGGGCGTGGCGTATCCGGCGTCGAAGGCGGCGGTCAACATGGTCACCGTGCAGTTCGCGAAGGCGTTCCCGGGCATGCGGATCAACGCGGTGGAGCCCGGCTACACCGCGACGGATCTCAACGGACGCACGGGGACCCAGACCGTCGAGCAGGGCGCCGAGATCATCGTCCGGATGGCGCAGCTGGGCCCTGACGGCCCGACCGGAGGCTACTTCGACGCTGACGGCCCGATCCCCTGGTGAGGGGTCGGCGAAGGGCTCGGAGCAAGGAGACCGAAGGCTCAGGCCTCGTCCGCGAGCCGGTCGCGCTGGATCCGGCAGGCGAGCACGCGGCGCACGGCGGCCGGGGCAGCCGGGGCGGCGGCGACCACCGGCGCGGTGGCGGCGGCCGGCTTCGCGGGAGCGTCGAGCCCCCGGCTGGTCTCGTCGTACGCGCGCCGGTAGCCGCCGGGCAGCTCCGCCTGATGCAGCCTCAGGTCCTCTTCGACCAGCTGCCGCAGCTCGTCGACGCTCTGCGGCGTGAGGCGATCATCGCGGGCACCGGCGGCGACGGGGAGGCCATCGCGCCCTTCTCCTACGGCCGGTGGGACGCCGCGGCGCAGCAGCACCACGCCGCCGGCCGACCGGGCAACCCGGCCGCCGTCGCCCGGTTCGGAGCCGAGGGCGCCTTCACCCTGCGGACCACGCGGGCGGCGCTCGCCGCCTGCCGGGCGCCGGTCCTGCTGCTGGTCGGAGAGTTCGACCTGAACAGTCCGCCGCCGTCGGTGGCCGAGTTCGCGGCGCTCTTCCCCGACGCCACCCTCGCGGTGCAGCCGGCCGCGGGCCACCACCCCTGGGTCGACGACGCCGACCGCTTCGTGGCGACCACCGCGGCCTTTCTGGGGTGAGGAGTTGCACCCGCCCTGCTCGCCCGTCCGCCCCGGACAGCGCGAGAGTCCGGGCAACTGGCGTGGGAAGGGTCGATCATGATGAGCTGATCATCGTCTCACCGCTTGATCAACGCACCTTCCCTGACCGGAGTTGACGCATGCCCATATCGGTGACCACCACTCAGTTGACCGTCGGCCCGTACACCTTCGACGCGCTGACCGCCGGGCCGGACAGCGGTGAACTCGTGCTCCTGCTGCACGGGTTCCCCGAGTTCGCGGACTGCTGGACGGCCGAGCTGCAGGCGCTGGCCGAGGCCGGCTACCGCGCCGTCGCGGTGGACCAGCGCGGCTACTCCCCCGCCGCACGGCCCGACGCGGTGACCGACTACGCGGTCGAGGAACTGGTCGCGGACGCGCTCGGCTTCGCCGACGCGCTCGGCGCGCCGACTTTCCACCTGGTCGCGCACGACTGGGGCGGCCTGGTCGCCTGGGCGCTGGCCGCCACCCACCCGCAGCGGCTGCGGACCCTCAGCGTGCTCTCCACGCCGCATCCCAGCGCCCTGTACAGCGCGCTGAACGGGGAGGGCGACCAGCAGGAGCGCTCCCAGTACATCCGGCACTTCCGGCTGCCCGGCCAGGTGGCCGAGCAGGGGCTGCTGGCCGACGACGCGGCCGGGCTCCGCGCGGTCTACCGAGGCGCGCTGCCCCAGCACCTGATCGAGTCCAACGTCGCCCGGCTGTCCGAGCCCGGCGTGCTGACCGGCGGGCTCAACTGGTACCGGGCGATCAGCGAGGACCTGCTGATACCGGCCGGCGAGATCACCGTGCCCACCCTCTTCGTCTGGGGCACCGAGGACCGCGCCCTCGGCCGGGAGGCCGCCGAGCTGACGGCGCAGCACGTCTCGGCGCCCTACCGGTTCGTGGCGCTGGAGGGGGCCGGCCACTGGCTGCCCGAGGCCGACGCCGAGCGCGTCGTCCCGCTGCTCCTGGCGCACCTCGCGGGCCGGTCCACCGACTGACCGACGCCCGGCGGCCACCGCCCCGGCCCGCGAGGCCGGGACGGTGGCCACTCACATCGGGACGCTCCAGGCCGCGCTGGTGCCGGTGAACCGCAGAGCGGCGAGGCCCGCCGCCGCGAGCAGGGCGGCGGCCAGCAGCAGGACCAGGGCCGGGTGGCCGTGCAGCACGGCGCAGGCGCCGGCGAGGGCACCGACCAGCATCGCCGCGGCCGAGAGCAGCCGGCGGCCGGCGCGGGCGTCCGGCCCGCCGGCCAGGCGGCTGTCGGCGGCGATGCCGGTGATGGTCAGGGTCAGCACGGTGGTGGTGAGGTCCGGCACCGCCAGCGCCCGGGCGGCCGCGTTCTGCACACCCATGGCGAGCCCGAGCAGGGCGATCAGCGGGTAGCGGCCCTGGCCTCCGTAGGGGTGGCCGACCACCTGGGTGGCCAGGAACGCGCCGGCCACCAGGGCGGCCTCGACGGTCAGGGCCCGGTGCAGGACCCGGGCCCGGTGCTGCCGGGCGGATCGGCCGAGGCGGCCGCCGAGCAGCGCGCCCGCCGCGAAGGCCGCGAGCGAGGCGAGCGAGGCGGCGAGCGAGAAGCCGGCGGCCCCGACGATCGCGAAGCCGGAGAAGACCACGTTGCCGGTCATGTTGGCGACGAAGACGTGACCGAGGGTCAGGTAGCTGAACGCGTCGATGAGACCGGTGACCACCGTGAGGACGATCATCAGCGGTGGCAGCGGACCGTGCCGGTCCGTCAGGTCCGGGACCACGGTGGTCCACGCTTCGCGCAGTACGGCAGGCACGGGAGCTCCGATCCGAGGGACCCGCCACGGTGGCGGGCCGGGGTGTCGTGCTCCAGACTGCGACGCGCCCGGCGTTCTGTCCAAGAGATGGATTCGGATGCAGCGATCGCTTTGAGCGATCGATGGCGGAGGCTCGTTCTCAGTCTTCGCCGCGGCTGTGCCGCTCGAGGGTGGCCAGGAAGGCGTTGGCGGCCGCCGACAGCCGGGTGCCGTCGTAGACGACGGCGACCCGGTGCAGCGCGGCCTGGTCCGCCAGGGGCAGCACCCGGGCACCGTCGGGCGGCCCGGCCGCGGCGGCGAGGCCCTCGGCCGCCCGGCGCGCACCGACGGCGGCCGACCGCGGCACCACCGTGACACCCAGCCCGCGCGCGGCCAGTCTGACCATGTCACCGACCAGGCCCACCTCGAAGCGCTGGTCGGGCCGGACTCCGGCGCGCTCGAACGCCTCCTCGACCTGGCGGCGCAGCCCGGTCCCCCGACTGAACTGGATGAGCCGGTCGTCGGCGAGTTCACCCAGGCCGATCACCGCACGGTCGGCGAGCGGGTGGCCCTGCGGGACGACGGCGACCAGCGGATCGCTGTCCAGCACGCGGCAGTCCACCCCGTGCGGCAGCCGTCCGGGGCCCAGGCCGATCACCGCCAGGTCGAGCGCCCCGGCGGCCACGGCCGCCGCCATCTCCGCACTGGGGGCGTTGCTGATGTGCAGGTCGATGCCGGGATGGCGGTGCTGGTAGTCCGCCAGCACCTCGGCCAGGTCCAGGGCGCTGGCCAGGGTCTGGATCAGTCCCAGGTCCAGCCGTCCGCGCTCCAGCCCGGCCAGGGCGTCGAGTTCGGCCCGCGCACCGTCCACGTCCGCCAGGATCCGCCGGGCCCAGGGCAGCAGCGTCCCGCCCGCGGCCGTCAGCCGCACCGAACGGCTGGTGCGGCTGAACAGCGCGGCCCCGACGTCCTTCTCCAGCCGGGCGATCTGCTGGCTCAGGGCGGACTGCGCGACGTAGCAAGCGGCGGCGGCCTGGGTGAAACTACGGGTCTCGGCGACGGCGACGAAGTACCTGAGGTGCCGTAGTTCCATCTGCCACACCGATCGGTTCGTACGAGGTCACGCCCTGGACCGGTCCATCGTCCCAGGCCCCGCCGCGGGCACCGTCGACCGGCTCAGCCGCCGTAGACGTCCTCGACGTAGCGGCCCTGGTCGACCAGGGCCCGCAGCCAGTCCACCGCCATGCCGCGGTCGGCCTGCGGACTGTGCTTGAGGTACACGTCATGGAACGCCTCCCGCACGCCGGGGGCCATCCGGGCACCGTCGCCGCAGACGTAGACCCGGGCGCCGGCCCGCAGCAGTTCCCACACCTGGTCGGCCTCGGCCGCGATGCGGTGCTGGACGTAGCGGTGGCCCTCCTCGGGCGCCGCGCTGAAGACGGGGCGCAGCGAGACGGCTCCCGCGTGTTCGGCCGCCCGCAGTTCGTCGGCGTGCAGGAAGTCGGCGTCGGGTGCGTCGCAGCCGAAGTAGCAGAGTGCGGCGGCGAGTCCGACCCCGTCCGCGAGCAGGGCGCGGCGCTCGGCGACGGCGGCGCGGAAGGGGGCCAGGCCGGTGCCCGCCGCGATCATGATGACCGGGGTGCCGGCCCGGTGGTCGATCCGGAAGTCCGCGCGGCACGGCTGGAGGCGGGCGAGCACGGTGTCGCCGGGCGAGCGGCTGCCGAGGTAGCCCGAGCCGGTGCCGTGGAAGGTGCCGCGACCCGAGCGGGCCGGCGCCCGCAGCACGGAGACCATCAGGTCGACCTGGCCCGGCTGGACGGCCGGGGTGGAGGAGATGGAGTAGTGGCGGGGCCGGATCGGCGCCAGCAGCTCCAGCAGGGTGGGCCAGTCGAGCGCCTCGCGCAGCGCGGGGTGGTCCTCGATCAGGTCCAGCACGGTGCGCCGGTCCTCGGCGCGCGCCACACCGTCCTCGGCCAGGGCCCGCAGGGCGGCCCGCTCCGGCGGGCAGGGGTTGCCGGCGGCCAGCAGGGCCAGTTGCTCGGCGGTCGGCCGGTCCTGCAGTTCGACGTAGTGGGTGAGCAGTTCACGCACCGTCAGCGGCCGGTCCACGCCGAGCCCGTCGCGGCGGGCGCGGTTGGCGGTGATCCGCAGGACGGTGTCGGGGTCGACCCGCAGCAGCCGGATCGCGCGCTCGACCAGCGCGGGGCTGTTGGCCGGCAGCACGGTGAGGTGGTCGGCGGCGCGGTAGGCCATCCCCGCCGGCAGCGCGAGGCGGACCAGCCGCTTGACCCGGGGGTAGCCCGGGCGGCTCAGCTCGGCGGCCTCCAGCACGGTCAGCTCGGTCAGGCCGTGGCGGGCGGCCAGCGCGGCGCGCGCACCGCCGGTGACCTCGGTGACCGTGTAGGCCGGGGCCTGCTCGCGCTCGGCCGGGCGGCCGGCGGTGGCGCTGTCGCCGTACCGGGCGAGCAGGGCGGCGGCCAGCGCGGCGCTGAACGCCTCGACGGCGGAGCTCAGTTCGCCGGACGCATCGGCCTCGCCCCGGGGCAGCAGCCGGGTGGCGCCCAGGGCCGTGAGGCGGTCGTCGATCAGGGTGGGCACGCGCTGGTAGGTGGCCGCCCAGTTGCGGTCCCCGACGCCCAGCAGGGCGTAGCCGACCCCGGCGGCGGCGCCCGGTTCGGCCTCCTCCAGCCAGCGGACGAAGTCGGCCGCGTCGTCGGTGGGCCGGCCGTTGTAGGAGGCCGCGACGATGACCACGGGCCGGTCGGTGGGCAGCGCGGCGCGGTGGTCGTCGAGCGGGGCGAGGGTGGTCTCGCAGCCGAGTTCGGCGGCGGTGTCGGCGAGTTGGGCCGCGAAGTCGCGGCAGGTGCCGTAGTTGGAGCCGTGCAGCAGCAGCACGCCGGTGCCCTGGCGGACCCGGGTGGGCAGGTCGGCCGCCGGATCCTGCGGCGCGGCGGCGCTGGACGGCGCGGCGCTGGACGGCGCGGTGGCGCTCCGGCCGCCGAGGGCGGCGCGGTCGGCGGCCCGGTCGGCGGGGGTGCGCGGGTGGAGGGTGAGGGCGAAGCCGTCCGGCTTGATGGTCAGCGACTGCTTGAGCGCCAGCTGGTAGCGGTCCTGGTCGATCAGCCGGTAGCGGTGCACCAGCATGGCCAGCAGCATGGTCGCCTCGTGCAGCGCGAACTGCCGCCCGATACAGGCCCGTTCACCGGTGCCGAACGGCTTGAAGGCATGCGGGGAGCGGGCCGCCACCGCCTCGGGCGCGAAGCGCTCGGGGTCGAACAGCTCCGGGTTGTCGCCCCAGACGCTCTGCCGGTGCAGCATCGTGGTCAGCACGATGACGCCCTGCCCGGCACGCAGCGGGATCCGGCCGCCGAGGACGGTGTCCTGGCGGGCCTGGCGCCCGAAGGCGGGGGCGGTGGGCCACAGGCGCAGCGTCTCGTTCAGCACCTGGCGGGTGTAGGGCAGTCGGCCGACCTCGTCGAAGGTCGGCTCCGGGTCCGGGGTGTCGCCCCACAGCTCGTCGACCTCGCGCCGCACCTGGCGCAGCACGGCCGGGTGCTTGGCGAGGTGGTACAGCGCGAAGGCGAGGGTGCCCGAAGTGGTCTCGTGGCCGGCGATCAGGAAGGTGATGACCTGGTTGCGGACGTTCTCCAGGTCCAGGCCGGTGCCGTCCGCCGGGTGCTTGGCGTCCAGCATCAGGTCGAGCAGGTCCCGGGGCGCCCGGTCCCCGTCCGCCGGGCGGCCGGC
Source organism: Kitasatospora sp. NBC_01266 (assembly GCF_036242395.1). Taxonomy (NCBI): domain Bacteria; kingdom Bacillati; phylum Actinomycetota; class Actinomycetes; order Kitasatosporales; family Streptomycetaceae; genus Kitasatospora; species Kitasatospora sp. NBC_01266. The sequence continues at coordinate 724,948 of NZ_CP108458.1, forward strand.
GGCCCGCTCGGCGGTGCGGGCCGCGATGACCTCGTCGACCACCGAGGCGAGGTAGTCGGCGTCCGTGCGCATCGCCCGGTCGCTCGCGCTGTGGTCCAGGTCGGGGTCACGGGTGGTCTTGGTCATCGCCCACTCCAGGCAGCGCACCATCGACTCGACGAACGGGTGCGGCTGATCGCCCCCGAAGGAGTGGAAGTCGAACCCGAAGCCGGCCAGCCCGATGGTGTCCAGCGTCATCCTGGTCATGTCGGCGGCCACGTCGACGCGTTCGCCGGTGGCGGCCCGGCCGTCCCAGGAGTCGATCAGCCGCCGGGCCACCTGGACCATCACCGGGTGGTAGGTGCGCATCGACCCCAGCGCGAAGGCGGGCATCAGGATGTCGTGCGCCTTGGCCCAGTTGGGCTCCTCGTTGTACGCGGTGAACAGGCCGTCGCCGGTGAACTCCCGCACGTTCTCCAGCGAGGGACCGACGGTCTTGGCGAACCGCTGCTCGTCGGCCAGTTCGGTGACCAGCTCCACGTCACTGACCATGAGCAGGTCGCCGCCGTGCAAGCGCCGCACGAAGGCGGGTCCGTGGCGACGGGCCAGCTCCATCAGCCGCAGGGTCGGCGTGTCGGTCGGCTCGTCCGCGGAGACGTCGACCAGGGGCAGTTCCCCGCTGCCGTCGGGCCATGGTGCGCGCTGGGTCTCGGTCATGGCTGAACTGCCCTCCGAAGTCAGAATTTTCGGCCGCCGCCGGCGGGCAACGACCCCCTCGGCTCAACTCTCGCGCTCCGGCGGCGTCGTTGGCCCCGCGCTCACTACACGATTGTGTAGTAGCCACTCGAGTTACGATCTTGCGCGAACCAACTCCCGGTGCTAGCACCCGGCCGGACGGCGGGTCAGCGCAGGTGGGGCCGACAGGACGGGCGGGGAGCGCGATGGAGTCGCAGGGACAGCTCAGCTGCGGCGAGCCGGGCGACGGCTCGGCCCCGCCGAAGTGCGAACGGGCGATCTTCTGGCGCAACCGGACCATCCTGCTCTTCGACCACATCCCGCTGCCGACCGCCTTCTGCGACCCGGACGGCGTCATCCTGATCGCCAATCCCGCGATGGCCGCCGAGTGGGGGCTGCTGCCCGGCCGGCTGACCGGGCGCAACATCCTCGACCTCTTCCACCCGCGGACCACTCCCCGCCTGCGCTCGCTCGCCGAGGCGGTCCGGCTGCAGCGCCGCTCGCGCTACCCGATCGAGGTCTCCTGGTCCCCCGGGAACGGCAACGGCGACGGGAACGCGGGACCGAACACCGGCGGCGGCAGCGGTGCCGCCGACCTCGAACGGCACGGCGAGATGACCGTCGACCTGGTCAGCGACGGACCCGACGCCCAGCCCAACCTACTGCTGCACCTGCGCGTGCCGGCCACCCCGCCGCCACCCCCGCCCGCCGAACCGCGGGTCAGCGCGGTCGAGGCGCGCATCCTCGCGCTGGCCGCCGCCGGCTCCACCACCGCCCGGATCGCCGCCGCGACCAACCTGAGCGTCGACGGCGTCAACTACCACCTCGGCCGGCTCTCCCGGCGCTGGGGCACCACCAACCGCGCCGCGCTGGTCGCGCGCGCCTACGTGACCGGTGTCCTCGCCCCGCACGCCTGGCCGCCGGCCCCGGCCAGCACCGCCCCCGGCCGGGACCAGGAGGCGTAAGCACCCGCCCGCCCCTAGCACCCCGCCACCGCCACCACCCGCCCGACACCCCCGAACGCGGCCCGCGCAACTCGAACAGCCGTGTCGACGAGGCCCCGGCGGCCTTCCTGACTCAGGCTTGGCCGTGTACGGCCTTTACAGGCATCACTTCGGCGGCAGGACCGGACTCCATGACGGGCAGTCACAGCACAGCACAGATCGAACGCAGTCCCGGCAGGCTTCTCCTCGGCGAACTCAGCTCCGAGTTCGCCGGAACGATGATCCTGCTCCTCTTCGGCGCCGGCGTGGTCGCGCAGGTGGTGGCCGCCGGCATCGGCGACCACGACAGCATCGCCTGGGCCTGGGGCCTGGGCGTCACGCTGGGCGTCTACACCGCCGGGCGGATCAGCGGCGGGCACCTCAATCCGGCGGTCACCCTCTCGCTGGCCATCTTCAAGGGCTTCCCCTGGCGCAAGGTCCTGCCGTACGTGCTGGCCCAGACGTTGGGGGCGTTCGTCGCCGCCCTGCTGGTGCGTTGGAACTACACCAACATCCTGGACAAGGTCGATCCCGACCACACCCTCAAGACGCAGGTGGTGTTCTCCACCCTCCCCGGCAACGGCGTGCTGCCGATCAGTGACCTCGGCGCGCTGCGCGACCAGATCATCGGCACCGCGATCCTGGTCTTCCTCGTCTTCGCGGTGACCGACGTGCTCAACTCGCCCCCCGGCGCCAACCTGGGCCCGTTCATCGTCGGCCTGATCGTGGTGGCCATCGGCATGGCCTGGGGCGCCTGCGCGGGGTACGCCATCAACCCGGCCCGCGACTTCGGCCCGCGCCTGGCGAGCTACCTCACCGGCTACCACCACGCCTGGCGGGACCAGTACGGACATCTGTACTTCTGGGTGCCTATCGTCGGACCGCTGATCGGCTGCGTCGTCGGCGGCCTCGTCTACCGGCTCCTGATCACTCCGCACCTGGGGATCGGCGAGCCCGAGGAGCCCGGTCGCGCTCCGCTCGAGCCCACGAAGTGATCCCGTCCCGCCCCCCAAGCAAGCCCCCACACAGCAGAGGCGGCAGTCATGCCAGAGTTCGTCGGAGCGGTGGACCAGGGGACCACGAGCTCACGATTCATGATCTTCGACCACGACGGCAACGAGGTGGCGAAGCACCAACTGGAGCACACCCAGATCCTGCCCCGGCCCGGCTGGGTCGAGCACGATCCGGTGGAGATCTGGGAGCGCACCAACTCGGTGATCCAGACCGCGGTCCGGCAGGGCGGCCTCTCGCCGGCCGACCTGGTGGCGATCGGCATCACCAACCAGCGTGAGACCACCGTGGTGTGGGACCCGCGCAACGGTCGGCCGTACTACAACGCGATCGTCTGGCAGGACACCCGGACCGACTCGATCGCGGCCGCCCTGGAACGCGAGGGCCACGGCGAGGTGATCCGCCGCAAGGCCGGCCTGCCGCCCGCCACCTACTTCTCCGGCGGGAAGATCAAGTGGATCCTGGACAACGTGGAAGGCGTCCGGGCCGCCGCGGAGCAGGGCCACGCGGTCTTCGGCAACACCGACAGCTGGGTGCTGTGGAACCTCACCGGCGGCCCCGACGGCGGGATCCACGCCACCGACGTGACCAACGCCAGCCGCACCATGCTGATGAACCTGGAGACCCTGGACTGGGACGACGAACTGCTGGCGCTGTTCGGCATCCCGCGCCGGATGCTGCCGAAGATCAATCCGTCCTCGCACGCCGAGGCCTTCGGCACCGCCCGGACCTCCCGGCCGCTGCGCACCGCCATCCCGATCACCGGGGTGCTCGGCGACCAGCACGCGGCCACCGTGGGGCAGGTCTGCTTCGCCCCCGGCGAGGCCAAGAACACCTACGGCACCGGCAACTTCCTGGTGCTCAACACCGGCACCGAGCTGGTCCGCTCCCAGCACGGCCTGCTGACCACCGTCGCCTACCAGTTCGGCGACAGCCCAGCGGTGTACGCCCTGGAGGGCTCCATCGCGGTCACCGGCTCGGCTGTCCAGTGGCTGCGGGACCAGCTGAAGATCATCACCACCGCCGCAGAGGTCGAGCGGCTGGCCGGCACGGTCGAGGACAACGGCGGGATGTACTTCGTGCCGGCCTTCTCCGGCCTGTTCGCCCCGTACTGGCGCTCCGACGCCCGCGGCGCGATCGTCGGCCTGGCCCGGTACAACACCAACGGGCACCTGGCGCGCGCCACCCTGGAAGCCATCTGCTACCAGAGCCGGGACGTGGTGCAGGCGATGGAGCAGGACTCCGGTGTCCGCCTGGACGTGCTGAAGGTGGACGGCGGCGTGACCGCCGACGACCTGTGCATGCAGATCCAGGCCGACGTCCTGGGCGTCCCGGTCAGCCGTCCGGTGGTCGCCGAGACCACCGCGCTCGGCGCCGCCTACGCCGCCGGCCTGGCCACCGGGTTCTGGCGGGACACCGACGAACTGCGCTCCCACTGGCAGGAGTCGAAGCGCTGGGAGCCGTCCTGGTCCGAGGAGCAGCGCACCGTGGGGTACGCGGGCTGGCAGAAGGCGGTGGCGCGAACCCTCGACTGGGTGGACGTCAAGTAGGACTCTCACGGACGCAGAAGGGCTGACTCATGGTGAAGCCAGTAGCGCTCTCCCCGCAGGCGCGGGCCGAGGCGCTCACCCGGCTGGGGGAACGGGAACTCGACATCCTCGTGGTCGGAGGTGGCGTGGTCGGGGCGGGCGCCGCGCTCGACGCGGTCACCCGGGGCCTGAGCGTGGGCCTGGTGGAGGCCCGTGACTGGGCGTCAGGGACCTCCAGCCGGTCCAGCAAGCTGATCCATGGCGGCCTGCGCTACCTGGAGATGCTCGACTTCCGGCTGGTGGCCGAGGCGCTCAAGGAGCGGGGCCTGCTGCTCCAGCGGCTCGCCCCGCACCTGGTCCGCCCGGTGCCGTTCCTCTACCCCCTGACCCACCGGGTCTGGGAGCGGCCCTACGTCGGCGCCGGCGTGCTGCTCTACGACACGATGGGCATCACCTCCGGCACCGCCCGCGGCCTGCCGCACCACCGGCACCTGCTGAAGCGCCAGGCGCTGCGCGAGGCACCGGCGCTGCGCTCGGACGCCCTGATCGGCGCCGTCCAGTACTGGGACGCCCAGGTGGACGACGCGCGGCACACCATGAACATCGTGCGCACCGCGGCCTGCTACGGCGCGCACGTGGCCAACCGCAGCCGGGTCACCCGGTTCCTGCGCCAGGGCGAACGCGTGGTCGGCGCGGTGGTGCGGGACCTGGAGAGCGGGCGGGAGGTGGAGGTCCGCGCCAAGCAGGTGATCAACTCCACCGGCGTGTGGACCGACGACACCCAGAGCATGGCGGGCACCCGCGGCCAGTTCCACGTCCGGGCGTCCAAGGGCGTCCACCTGCTGGTGCCGCGCGACCGGATCAACTCCCGCACCGGGCTGATCCTGCGCACCGAGAAGAGCGTGCTCTTCGTCATCCCGTGGGGCCGGCACTGGATCGTCGGCACCACCGACACCGCCTGGGACCTCGACAAGGCGCACCCGGCGGTCAGCTCCAAGGACATCGGCTACCTGCTGGAGCACGTCAACAAGGTGCTGGTGACCCCGCTGACGCCGGAGGACGTGGAGGGCGTCTACGCGGGCCTGCGGCCGCTGCTGGCCGGCGAGGCCGCCGACACCAGCAAGCTCTCGCGCGAACACCTGGTGGCCCACCCGGTCCCCGGTCTGGTGGTGGTCGCGGGCGGCAAGTACACCACGTACCGGGTGATGGCCAAGGACGCGGTGGACGAGGCGGTGCGCAACCTGGACGAGAAGGTCCCGGAGAGCACCACCCACGACGTGCCGCTGATCGGCGCCGAGGGCTACCCCGCGCTGTGGAACGCCCGCTACGCGCTGGCCGAGCAGTCCGGTCTGCACGTGGCCAGGATCGAGCACCTGCTGCGCCGGTACGGCTCGCTGGTCAGCGAGTTGCTCGCGCTGGTGGCCGAGGACCCCTCGCTCGGCGAGCCGCTGCCGAGTTCCGACGACTACCTGCGGGTCGAGGCCGTCTACGCGGCCACCCACGAGGGAGCCAGGCACCTGGACGACGTGCTGGCCCGGCGTACCCGGATCTCCATCGAGTCCTGGGACCGCGGGGTGGACGCGGCCCGCACGGTGGCCGACCTGATCGCGGGCCCGCTCGGCTGGCGCCAGGAGCAGGTCGACCGCGAAGTCGACCACTACGCCAAGCGGGTGGAGGCCGAGCGCGAGGCGCAGCACCAGCCGGACGACCAGACGGCCGACGCGGTGCGGCTCGGCGCGCCGGAGATCGTGCCGCTGACCTGACGGCGGCTCACCCGCGCGCACGACACGCCGCCGCACCGCCCCCGGGGACCGTCCCGGGCGCGGTGCGGCGGCGTGCTGTCAGCCTTCGAAGCCCCGTTCGGCCAGGATCCGCTCGATCCGGGCGTGGTGCTCCCGCTCCCAGTCATCGAGGGATTCACCGGCCTCCTTGGCCAGCTTCGCCCGGGCGGCCCGCAGGATCTCCTCCTGGCGGGCCGCGGGGGTCACCACGATGCCCTCCTCGTCGGCCACCACGAGGTCGCCGGGATGCACCGGCGCACCGCCGCAGCGCACCTGGCCGCCCAGCGCCCCGATGGCCTCCTTGGTCCCCGGAACGGGGATGACGCCCCGGGCGAAGACCGGGAAGCCCGCCGCGCGCACCTCGCCCAGATCCCGGATCAGACCGTCCACCACGAACGCCGCGATCCCCCGGCGCTGAGCGACGGCGCACACGTTCCCGCCGGCGAGTGCGTAGTCCAGGTCGCCCGACTCGACGACGATGACCGAGCCCGGCCGCGCGCGGTAGATGGCCGCGTGCAGCATGAGGTTGTCGCCCGGAGGGCACCGCACGGTGAACGCCGGACCGGCGACGCGCGGGGTCGGGGACCAGAGCGGGCGGATGCCGATGTCCATGACCTGCGCGCGCCCGAGCAGGTCGGCCAGGGTGGTCGAGGGGATGTTCGTGAATTCGGTGCTGCGGTCCATGTCTTCCATGTCTTCCATACCTTCCTCCATGCCTTCCTTCGTGTTCCGCAGCCTCGTCAGCGGTCAGCGGCTCGCTACTCGGCGAACGGGCCCTTGCCGGCGAAGGCCAGCTGGGCGAAGCGTTCGCCGATCCGGCGGTGGGTGGCGGCGTCCGGGTGGAGCCGGTCGGGCAGCGGCAGTTCGGCGGCGTCGGCCTGGCCGTAGAGGTCGCGGCCGTCGAGATAGTGCAGGTTCGGGTCCTCGACCGCCCGCTGCGCCACGATCCGGGCCAGCTCGTCCCGGATGACGCCCAGCGTCAGCTTCCCGCTCGCGCGCTCCGCCGGGTCGCCGGTGGCCCGGAAGCGCAGCTGCCCGGCGCTGAGCGCGGCGAGGTCCGGGGCGCTGGGGCCGGGGGTGTCCTCGTGGATGGGGCACAGGATGGGCGAGACGACCAGCAGCGGTGTGCCGGGGTGGCCCTCGCGGACGGTGTCGAGGAAGCCGTGCACGGCCGGGGTGAAGGCGCGCAGGCGCATCAGGTCGGTGTTGACCAGGTTGATGCCGATCTTGAGGCTGATCAGGTCGGCGGGGGTGTCCCGCAGCGCGCGGGCGGTGAACGGGTCGAGCAGGGCGCTGCCGCCCAGGCCCAGGTTGATCAGCTCCACGCCGCCGAGGGCGCCGGCGAGGGCGGGCCAGGTGGTACTGGGGCTCGCGGCGTCGGAGCCGTGGCTGATCGAACTGCCGTGGTGCAGCCACACCTTGCGGCCCAGGTCCGGGGCCGGCTCGACGGGGGCGTCGGTGCGCAGCGCGACGAGTTCGGTGGTCTCGTTGTGCGGCAGCCAGATCTCGACGTGCTTGACGCCCTCGGGCAGGTCGGTGAAACGCAAAGTGCCGGGCGGGCCGGGCCGGGAGGTGGCGGTGCCGGTGGCCAGGTCGATGGTCAGGGTGTTGCCGCCGGTCACGCCGGCCTGACCGGCCAGGCGGCCGTCCACCAGCAGGTCGTAGACGCCGTCCGGCCGGGGCGGGGCACCCGGGTAGACCCGCTTGGTGGGCAGCGCGTCCAGTTCGACGGCGGTGGCCCGGGTGCGGAAGACCAGCCGCACGCCGGAGGGCTGGGACTCCGCCATGGCCAACTGCGGGTCGGCGTTCTGGGCGCGGGCCCGGGCGGGCAGCCGGTGCGGCAGCACGCCGTGCGCGGTCTGCTCCAGGTCGAGGGCACCGCGCAGGAGGTCCGCGGTGATGGGTGTGGTGATCCAGTGCTGCTGGGTGTGCATCGTGTCAGCCTGCCGGTCGAGGTGTTCGGGTCTGCTCTGGTTTCGCTGCTCGGCACCTTTCCCCGGGCGCCCGGCGGTGGTTGATCCACCGTCAGGGCGCGGGCCAGTTCCGCAGCAGCGCGTCGAGGGCGTCCATGGTGCGCGACCAGGTCTCCTGGGTGTCGGGGGCACTGTGGCTGAACCCGCCCCCCAGCTCCAGGGTCACGTAGCCGTGGAAGACGCTGCCCAACAGCCGGACCGCGTGGGTCTGGTCCGGCTCGGTCAGGTCGTACCCGCGCAGGATCGCCCGGGTCATCTGGGCGTGCCGGACACCGGCGCTGGCGGCCGCCGTCTGCGGGTCGAGCCTGAGCTGGGTCGCGGCGTAACGGCCGGGATGCTCGCGGGCGTAGTCGCGGTAGACGTTCGCCAGCGCCGTCAGGGCGTCCTTGCCGGCCCGGCCGGCCAGGGCGTCGGCGGCCCGGTCGGCGAGTTCCTCCAGGGCGAGCAGGGCGATCCTGGTCTTGAGGTCCTGGGAGTTCTTCAGGTGCGAGTAGAGGCTCGCGACCTTGACGTCGAACCGCCTGGCCAGCGCCGAGACGGTGACCTGGTCGAAGCCGACCTCGTCGGCCAGCTCCGCCCCCGCCAGGGTGAGACGTTCCGTGGTCAGTCCCGCGCGTGCCATGTCCTGCCTCCCGTTCGTAGAACTGATTATGCATTTACCTAAAGGCTTTAGGCAAACAAGCCTCTCTATTAGCCTGACGTGGGTCCCCGCCGTCCCGGTTGAGCCGACCGGCCCCTTCGAGCCGTTCACCGTGGCGGGTGCGCTCCCGGCAGTGGTGCGCACGACGACGTCAGGAGGACAGCGGTGCTCAGGTTCAACGGCTCGTGGCGGATCACCATCGTCAGCAAGGCCGCCGACTTCGATCAGCGCGTGGTCGTCCGCGGCCCGCACGGCACCTGGACGGTCCCCGGGCAGCCGGGCGCCTGGCTGCAGGTGGACGCGGACAGCTGGTCGCTCTCGACGGAGCACAACTACCCCGGCCGCGGTTGGCAGCCGAACGTGCGGACCACCTCCAGGTCGGACGCCGAGTCGAACGGAGCCCGCAGTCAGATCCTGACCAGCACCGACATCAGCTATGCGGGCAAGGACGCGAACTACCCCAACCTCGTCGTCCGGTTGGACCGGTCGTCGGCGGGCCAACTCACCGAGGCGTTCAAGCGCACGAGGACCCCCCTCGAGCAGTCGGCGCACCAGGGCCGGCTCGGTTCCATCGGACAGCCGATCCAGGCCCCGCTGTCCGCCCCTTCCCAGACCATCCGGACCTCCAGCGACCCGGCCACCAGCCCGGCGACGACACCCGCCAGGCGCGGCACCACGCCCGCACAGACCGCACAGCCCGCACAGACCGCGCAGCGCGCACAGCCTGCGGGGCAGCCCCGCTCCGCGACGAGGCAGGGATAGCAGCCCGGCCCGCCTCAGCCGGCGGCCGGCACCTCGGCGAGGCCGGCGTAGACGTCCTTACCCTGGGCGCGGGCCTGATCGGCCATCATGTCCGCGCCCCGACAGGGGCCACGGGTAGCGCGTGGACCCACCACCTTCCTCATCGAGATGCCAAGCCCCGGCAATGACCCGGGAAAGCCCCCCGAACCCCGACCGCGCGGCAATGGTTCGATCACGATTCGGCCACTGTTCCACGCCGTCAGCCGCTGCGGCCGAATCTGCTTTGGCGTCAGCCCGCACTGCCGATAGTGTCTCGGCTTCGGCCGCTCAGCTCGGTCGCAGTTGACGATGACTCATCACGGGGGATCAACCTTGTCCACTCCGCTGCCGCCTGCCCAGGGTCCGCTGTCACCGCAGGCTCCGGCCGGGCCGCCCCCTGGCGCATTCGGGCCGCCCATGGGCGAGTTCGGCGCTCCGCCGGCCGGGGCGGCAACGGCCGCACCGCCCGCCCAGGCCTACACCCCGCCGCCGGGTGCGCAGGCGCCTTACGGCTACGGCGCGCTGCCGCCCCAGGCGCAGCCCCAGCCAGGGCCGCAGCCGGGGCCGCAGGGCTGGCCGGTCGGTGCGCCGCAGTTCCAGGGTGGGCTCAGCTGCCGCTTCTGCGGTTCGGTGCCGGCCGTGGAGGCGACCATTCGCGGCCACCAGGGCTTCCTGGTGATCATGCGCTTCCTCAAGCTCCGGGGTCCGTTCTGCCGCGACTGCGGAATCGCCACGCACCGCTCGATGACCGCCAAGAGCCTGTGGCAGGGGTGGTGGGGGATCGCCTCGGCGCTCATCAACCCGATCACCATGCTCGTCAACCTGCCCCAGCGCGCCAGGATCAACAAGCTGGCGCCCCCGGTGCCGGGTGCTCCCCGGCAGCCGATGAGTCCGGGGCGGCCGCTCTTCACCCGGCCTGCCTCGCTCGGCCTGCTGATCCCGGTGCTGGCCGTCGGACTGGTGGTCTGGTCGAGCCAGCAGAGCCCGGACTACGCGAGCGTGGGCGACTGCGTGCACAACCGGGCCGACGTGACGACCGCCGGCGCCACCGACGACCACCCGGACGTCGAGGTGCTCCCCTGCTCGGATCCGTCGGCCGACGCCAAGGTGGTCGGCAAGGAGAGCGGCACCGGCAACCCCGACGACCTCTGCCGCAAGTACCCGGATTCGGACGGCTATTACCAGAAGCAGGGCTCGTCCTCGGACTCGTACACGCTCTGCCTGCAGTTCCTGCACTGAGCGGCTGCCGGTGATCCCGGTGATCACCGGCGCCCGCGCCGGGGCATCACGGCTCCCCCGCCGGCCCGGCCGAACCCTCCTCGCCGCCCTCGCCGGCTCCCTGGTCCCCGCTCCGGCGACCCGTACCGGGCCTTCGTCGGCGACCCGGACGGCTCCGAGAGCGCCGGCACCGGCTACGGCGTCTACTTCCCGCCGGTGGCCGACGCCGCCCGCGCCTACGGAGTGCGGGTCGCCGCCGCCGGTGAGGGCCTGACCCCGGCCCGGCTGCGCGCCCAGCTGCGAGCGGGCCGCCCCGCGATCGTCTGGGTCGACTACCTGTGGCGCGACCGGCCCGATCACCCCTACACCGCCTACGACGGCCGCAGCGTCCGCTACCCGGGCACCGCCGAACACGCGGTCGTCGTCACCGGGTACACCGACACCGCCGTCACCATCAACGACCCGGCCCGCGGGCACCTGACCGTCAAGCCGAGCGACTTCGAGGCGGGCTATGCCAGTTACGGGGACATGGCCGTCGTCCTCGCCGACGCGTGACGGCGTGCGGCGGACAGCGGCCGGCCGGGCGAGGCTGCGTATCGTGGGAAGCATGAGCGAGCGGCACGCGTGGCAGGTGGCCGAGGATCTCGGCGCCTCGGGCGAGCGGTCCTGCGGGCACCTGGGCGAGGTACGGGAGGTCGTCCCGAGCAGCACCCGCGGCTGCGAGGACTGCCTGCGGATCGGCAGCCGCTGGGTGCACCTGCGGGAGTGCCTGGCCTGCGGGCACGTGGGCTGCTGCGACAGCTCACCGAAGCAGCACGCCCACGCGCATGCCCACGCCGCACCCGGCCACGACCTCGCCCGGTCCATCGAGCCCGGCGAGGACTGGGCCTGGTGCTACACCGACGAGCTCTTCCTGCGGCCCGCCGACTGACCCGCCGCGCAGGCCCTACGCCCAGTGGTACTCGGTCACCTCGCCGCCACGCACGGTGACGCTGCCCGCCGGTGTGTCCGCGGTCCGCCAGAGCGTGTACTCACCCTCCGGGAGCGGCGAGATCACCGCGCAGTGGATGCTGCGCCCGACGAGATGGCGGGGCCGGACGGCCGCGTGGGTGCGGGTGGTGTCCTGGCCGGTCAAACTGACCTCGATCTCCAAGCCGTCCTCGGCGGCACCGGTGTGGATGATCAGGGCGCCGAGGGTGCCGCCGATCTCCAGGACCACGCTGCCTTCCCGGGAGGGGGCGGGCAGCGGCGCGTGCGTGTGGGTGTGCGTCATGCGTGGTGACTCCTGATCGGGGAACGGGCCGGTGCGGGCCGCCACGACGGCTACCCGCACCGGGTGCGCTGCTGACGGGTCAGCTGGACGGGGTGTGGTACCCGTCGAAGGGGACGCCCAGGTACGGGAAGCTGTTCAGGTACGGCGTGCCGAGGTCGGCCGGGGTGAGACCGTCGGTGATCACACTGGCGGCACCGTCCGGCGTGAAGCTCGGGTCGACCAGCGGCAGGGTCAGACCGGCGATGGCCCGCAGCTCGACGGTGACGACGTCGTCGAAGACGCGCCGACCGTTCGGGAAGCCGGCCGGGTCACCGGCGACCAGGCCCAGGATGTTGGGGTTGGTGGCCGGCGGAACGGCGACGTTCAGCCGCAGCATGTCGGCCTGGGTGTCGCCGGTGTAGTTCTGGAAGCCCGGCACGACACCGCTGGGGATGCCGGTCAGCAGGATGGCGAGCAGGTCGGCCCGCGACTTGGTGTAGGCCGCGAGGTTGGGGAAGACGCCCGGGTAGAGCACCGGCAGCAGCTTGGCCACCTCGGGAAAGGCCACGTACTGCGCGAAGTTCTTGTCGTCGGCCGGGGGCTGGGAGTTCCACAGGTCCTTCTTCCCCATCGGGACGATGACCTCGTTGAAGAGCGGGTTGCCCAGCCGGGAGACCTGCACGAAGGGGCCGGACTCGGTGGTGTGTCCGGTGTGGTCGATGACCCGGGCCTGGCGGCGGGAGGCGGTGGTCCACACGCCGATGGTGGCGTGCGGGTCCGTCACGCTGCCGGGCTTGCGGTGGTCCTTGGTCAGGTCGGTGATCGGGACCTGGAGCGCGATGCTGTGCACGTTCAGCTGCTTGGTGGCGTTGACACCGGGGGCGGGCTGGGTGAAGGCCGGCATGAGGTGCAGCTGCTGGAACGGCCGCAGGGTGAGGAGGTCGAAGATCGAGCCGAGGTCGACGTAGAAGCCCTCGGCGCGCTGCCCGGCGAAGACCTTGCGCCCGCCCTCGATCCGGTGGACCGCCATGGCGGCCAGCGAGGTGTAGTCGGGGGTGGAGAGCGGGCCGATGTTGCACGGCGGGCAGGCCAGGTTCTCGGCGATGACGCGGCGGCGGTCACCGGCCTCGACCCGGGTGATGCTGTACGTCTGGCGCCGGTTCCAGGTGGGCGAGTCCAGCGCGGTGATCGGCCCGGTGTTGTAAAGGAAGGAGTTGGGGTCGACCACCTCCACCCGGAAGCGGAACTCGTAACTCACGTCCGGACGGCCGTCGTTGTCGTTGTCGATGTGGATCGTGTAGAGGACGTCCTCGCCGAACTCGTAGAAGTTCGGGCCGCCGGCCGGGCTCTGCAGCGGGATGTAGTTGGCGATCAGCGTGACGGTGTCGCAGGCGTCGGGGCTGACGAAGGCGTAGACGTCGGTGCTGTCGGCGACCGGGTCCTTGGAGATCTCGGGGGCTTCGCGGTGGGACGACACGGGAACCTCACAGGGGTTGGATTGTGGTGTACGGCGGGGGCAGGAGCGGGAACGTGGGCCGGTCGGCCCCGGAAGGAGCCCGACGCCGGGGCCGACCGGTACGCGCGGGACGGTCAGCCCAGCGCGCGGACCAGCGCGGCGGCCAGCGCCGGGTCCTGGACGGCGTGGTGCTTCTCGCCGCTGAACAGGTCGAGCCGGCCGGTCCGCGCGTCGCGGACGTGCACGATCATCGGCTCGTCGTGCTCGGGGGCCTGGGCCGGCGCGGGCTCGCCCGCCGGCGACCTGTCGGTGGTGGCGGCCTCAGCCGCGCCGCCACCGGCGCCGGCGACCAGGCTCACGGCGAGCCCGGCGGCGCCGACGGCCGCCGCCTGGCGCATCAGGTGCCGGCGGGTCGGGCCGTTGGACGGGGCGTCAGTCGCGGGATTTTCCAAGGACATGGGAATTCCTCCGGAGATGGAATGGACGGGCGTGCCGCCGACCCGCCCCGATCCGCCGCACGAGAAGGTGGCCGATCGCAGTCGGGCGCACGCCAGGGTGCGAGTGACGTTGGATCACGAAGGAGAAATGGCGACCAGGCTTCGGGTACTGGGACTTCGGGTACTGGTGGGCGGTCACCGGAAGTGAAATGGTCCCGGAATACCCCGGTCAAGGCGACACGCGTCCACCCGCTGCGACATTCCGCCCTACCGGCTCAACTGCGTTGCAGATCAACGAATGGTCGATGACCAGAGGCCGATGACGAGCCGTCACCGACTTCCGGCTGCCGCCGGACCGCTACCGAGTGGCGCCGCGCGGTGAATTCGGCGTGCGCGGAAGGCCGAGATGGAATACTGCGGCTCAACGACTCGGCAGACGCACCGCTTCGGAAAGGGTCCACCCGGAAAACACCCACTCGGAAAGCGCCTGCCCAGCGGGCCGCCCCTGGGGCCTGTCAATGGCCGGCCGGCACCCAACTCCGCTGGTCGCCGCGCCATTCGCGAGCGCCGAGTACCGCCTTCCGGCACGCGCCGGGGGCCGCCGCCCGGACGGCGTCGGCCTCACACGTGCGCGGGCAGGCCCGTCGTCCACTCCCGCTGCTCGGCGGTGTCCGGGACGGCCAGCCCGCGCGCTCGTCCGATCAGCTCCCAGGCGGTGTCAGGATCAAGGCCGTTGAGGATCAGCAGCGCGGCGGCGAGCAGCGAGGACCGGCCGATGCCGGCCCGGCAGTGCGTGACGACGTGCGCGCCGTCGCGCAGTTGTGCCGCGAGTTGCCGCAGGACGGGCAGGATCGTGGGGAGATCGGGGACGGTGAAGTCCGGGATGGGCACCTCGACGAACCGCAGCCCGGCCGCCTCCGCTGCCCCGGGTTCGCCGGTCAGGCCGAGTTCGTCGCGCTCGGCCCCGGGGAGGGCGCAGACCAGGACGTCGACACCGGCGTCCTTGAGCGCGGCCATCTCGCCTTCGAGCCGGTCGTTGCCACGGGGTCTGGCCATGGTGCTCAGCCGGCCCGGCCCCGGGAGGTCGACGGTGAAGAAGGGGGGTCGCATGTCCGCAGCGCTTTCGGAAGGGTTGGATGACGGTCGGATGATCAGCTGGGTCAGTGACCGGAGTTGGCCCCGCCTCGGCGGGTCGGACGTTCCCTGCTGATCGAAGACCGTTGCCCGGCAGCACGGTCCGCGACCGACATCGTAGTCCCGCGTGCCGGCGAGCCCTCGTCCGTTGCGCCTGCGATACCGGTGTGCCGGGCACCGGGATGGACCAGCCCGGCTCGCGGCGGCTGTCCGGCCAGGTGACGGTGAGGGCAGGCGGCACGGGAGCGGTCCCGGCCAGCAACCATGGGCGGACCCGTGAGCAGAGAGTATTCCGGAACGGTCGGAGCGGGCGGAACCTGGCGCCTGCCGCTGGCGGCGCTGGTCGTGACGACCGGTTGCGTCGCCGGCCTGTCGGCGTGCAGCAGTTCGACCACGCACACGTCGACGTCGACACCGGCCTCGGCGGCGTCCTCCGCGGCGTCCCCCTTCTCGCCGGCGACGGCGTCCTTCTCGGGTGCCACTCCCTCCGGGCTGTCGTCACTCGCCGCCTCGGCCCAGGCCTCGCTGTCGGCGGCCTCCGCTTCCGCCTCCGCCGCGGCCGCCTCCTTCGAGGCGTCGGTCTCCGCGGCGGGTGCCGCGTCCGAGGCCTCGGCCTCGGCCGCGCTGGCGAACGTCTCCGGGAGCGGCAACGCCACCGGGGACGTCACCCTCACGGGAGTGCCCAGGACCACGAGCGGCGATGTGACGGCGGTGCTGGTGAACATCACCAACACCACCTCCAGCACCGCTTCCTACGCGGTGCGGGTCGACTTCACGGACTCCTCCGGCACCCTCGTGGACAGCGATGTGGTGGGCGCCCAGAACCTCGCGCCGGGCCAGCACGCGGCGCCCGTCGCGGTCAGCACCAAGTCCTCGGGTGTCGCCCTGAACCCGAAGGTCGCGACGGCCGAGCGCTACTGACCGCTCGGTCCGCCCGTTGGCGGTCCTGGCGCGGTCCGGGGCCGTCCGTCCGCCGTCCGCCCGCAGCCCGCAGCCCGCCCGTGTGTGACAACCGACTGCCCGAGCCGTACCCCTGCCGATCCGGGGCCGGCCGGGCACTTGGCATGATGTGGCACGCACCGGGGGCGATCCGCGCTCCCGCGCTGCCGCTGGGCGGGAGGCTGGGCACGGATGACGTCCGAGGAGCGCT
Organism: Kitasatospora sp. NBC_01266; assembly: GCF_036242395.1. NCBI lineage: Bacteria > Bacillati > Actinomycetota > Actinomycetes > Kitasatosporales > Streptomycetaceae > Kitasatospora > Kitasatospora sp. NBC_01266. Next base: position 741,006 of record NZ_CP108458.1, read on the forward strand.
GGGTGGTGGCCGGCCTGGGCAACCCCGGCCCCTGGTTCGCGGGAACACGGCACAACGCCGGGTTCCTGGTGGTCGACCGGCTCGCCGAGCGCCACGGCGCCAGGTTCCGCCGGCGCGGGATCCGCTGCCGGGTCGCCGAGATCGAGGTCGCGGGCCGCCGGGTGGTCCTCGCCAAACCGGGCTGGACCATCAACCTGTCGGGCGGCCCGCTCGCCGGGGTCCTGCGCGCCTACCGCGGCACGCCCGAGCGCCTGCTGGTCGTCCAGGACGACCTGGACTTCCCGTTCGGCGCCGCCCGCCTGAAGCGCGGTGGCGGTCCGGCCGGGCACAACGGGGTGCGGTCGGTGGGCGAAGCGCTGGGCACGCGCGACTTCCTCCGGCTGCGTTTCGGGATCGGGCGTCCGCCCAAGGGACAGCCGGTCGGCAGCTTCGTCCTCCAGAAGTTCACCCAGACCGAGCAATCGGCCCTGCCGGACCTGGTGGACCGCTGCGCGGACGCCGCCGAGGAGCTGATGCTGAGCGGTCTGGGCAAGGCGCAGAACGCGCTGCACGCCGCGCAGGCCTGACCGGCCGGCCCGCCACCGACCGCAGAACAGCGGCGAGCGGGGCTCAGCTGTCCGTTTCAAGTAGAAGCATCCCTTTTCGTCCGTACGCTGGAAGCCAGGACTCAGACGCCTGCCATCAGATCCGGCGGCGTCCAGGGAAAGGCGTCGGCGCATGGCTGGACCTACCACCCGCGAGCGGGGCAAGGCACCCTCGTCGAAGCAGCACGGCCTGCGCGGCCTCCTGGCGCGGATCTCGCTGTTCTACCGGCAGATCGTCGCCGAGCTGCGCAAGGTCGTCTGGCCGACGCGCTCCGAGCTGACGTCCTACACCGGCGTGGTGCTGACCTTCGTGGTCGTGATGGTGATGCTGGTCTACGGCCTCGACGTCGCGTTCGCGCACATCACCTTCTCGATCTTCGGCTAGCCACCCGGCTCTTCCACCCGCCGCTCCACTCGCCGACGACCGACGACGACCGCCGAGGCCCGCCCCCGGGCCCTCGGCGGTCAGCCGGTGGCGGGCGGGGTGAAGGTGAAGGGCAGCGAGCGGACCCGGTGGTCGAAGGTGGACGGGGCGATCTCGGGGGCGGCGGTCGAGCGGATGTCGGGCAGGCGGCTGAAGAGTTCGCGGTAGAGGGCCTTCATCTCCTGACGGGCCAGGTGGGCACCGAGGCAGAAGTGCGGGCCACCGCCGCCGAAGGCGAGCTGCGGGTTGGGGTCACGGGTGATGTCGAAGGCGTCGGGCTCGGGGAAGACCGACTCGTCCCGGTTGGCGGCGGCATAGCAGAGCAGGACCCGGTCGCCGCGGGACAGTTGGGCGCCGCCCAGCTGGTGGTCGGCGGCCAGGGTGCGGCGGAACTGGATGATCGGGGTGGCGTGGCGGAGGATCTCGTCCACCGCGCCGTCCAGCCTGCGCTCGGGGTCGGCCAGCAGCAGGGCGCGCTGCTCGGGGTGGGCGCTCAGCAGGTGCAGGCCGTGGGCGAGCGCGTTGCGGGTGGTCTCGACGCCGGCCACCAGGAGCAGCGAGAAGAAGGCGCCGAGTTCGCGCCCGGTCAGGCCGCGCCCGTCGAGGTCGGCGCCGACCAGGGCCGAGATCAGATCCTCGGTGGGATGCCGGCGGCGCTCGCGGCCCAGCAGGGCGACCAGCCGCTGCATGCGGGCCAGCGCCCGCAGCCCCTGCGCCGGGAACCGGATCCGCTCGCGCAGCGGGCGGTGGACGCCGGTGTGCTCGGAGGCCTGGTCGATCTGGCGCAGGATCAGCGCTCGCTGCTCCTCGGGGATGCCCATCATGGCGCAGATGACCTGGAACGGGAGCTGGGCGGCGACGGCGGGGACGAAGTCCGCCGGGCGCTCGGCGATCACCCGGTCGACGATCCGGGCGGCGGTGGCCCGAATGTCCTCCTCCACCCGGGCGATCAGCCGCGGGGTGAAGGAGCGGCCGACGATCCGGCGCAGCTGGGCATGGCGCGGATCGTCCAGGTTGACCATGGAGTCGCCGAACAGCAGCCGGACCCAGCGGGCCGGTTCGGGCGTGGTGACGCCGGGCGCGCTGCGGAACACCTGGGCGTTGCGACTGGCGGCGAGCACGTCGGCGTGGCGGACCAGGGCGTGGAAGCCGCGCTCGCGGCGCAGCGGGCCGGCCGGGCGCTCGACGAAGTAGACGGGCGCGGGCAGGGCGCGCAGATGGCCGAAGGCGGCACTGCGTTGCTCGGCCGGGAGCCGCCAGAAGGCGGGGGCGGCCAGATCGATCCACGGCGGCAGCGCGGTCGGCGGGACGAGCTCCGGCGCTCCAGGAGAGGGCGACGCGGGCGAGGGCAATGCGGGTGTCTCGATGCGCAGTTGGTCGGACATCCGGACCGCCCCCTCCCCTGGCCCCGATCTGTTACGGAGCGTCAATGTGCGGATGCCACAGGTTAGCAAAGGGCGCGATTGGTCGTATACCACCGTCCGAGTGGTCCCGCACCTGCGGAAGCTGACGCGCCCCGACCCGGCTCGCCCTGCCACCGCCTTCGGGAACGCCTCAGCGCGGCCTGGTCAGGCGGCGCTCGCGGGCGCGCCGCCAGGCGGGGCGGGCAGCCGCCAAGGCAGCTGCGGCGGCCGGGCGTTGGGCCGCGTGCAGGACGCCGTAGCCGAAGGTGTTCTCCCCCTCGGCGTAGGCCTCGGCGGCGAGTTCGGGCAGCAGCCGCTCGGCCACCACGGCGTCCTGGTAGCCGCCGAGGGCCTCCTGCAGGGCGCGCATCCGGCGGGCCAGCCGGGCGCGTCCCGGGCCCGCCAACTCGGCGGTGTAGCGGGCGCGTTTGGCCGCCTTGCGGGCGACGTGCAGCGCTTCGTCGCGACCGGGGCCCGCGGGGTGGCCGATGGCGGCACGCATCCGGCGGTCGACGCGGCGCTGTTCGTGGCGCAGCAGGCGTTCGAGTTCACCGCGGCCGCGGCGGGCCCGGCGGCGCAGCGGTGGGCGGTCGGCGATCCGGCGGATGTCCACCAGGAGCCTGAAGTAGCGCTCGCTGTCGAGGACTTCGCGGACCTGCTGGTAGGCGGTGGCATAGCGCCGCTGGAACCGGGCGGTGAGCTGGTCCGCCAGCTGCCGCGGTGCGGCGGCCGACGGCAGCTGGGCGCAGGCGGCGGCGAGGCGCTCGCCGGTGGCCTCGGCGTCCCGGGCCAGGCCCAGGACCTGGCCGAGCCAGCGGAGTTCGTCGGCGACCCGGCCCACCTGCGGCCCACGCAGCAGCTGCTGACCCGCCGTCAGAGCGCTGCGCAGGCGGCGGCAGCAGACCCGCATCCGGTGCACGGAGTCGGCTTCGTCGCGACGCACCGCCGCGTCCAGGGCGAAGAGTTCGGCGCACTGGGTCCGCAGGTAGCCGGCGATGGCCGCACCGGCGCTGCCGGCGGCCGGCCGGCGGGCGGAGCCGGTGGCGGGCTGGACGGCGGGCCGGCGCAAGCGGGTGGCGGCGAGCAGGGCCGCCGGTCGGGCGTCGGGTGCGGCGCCGAGCCCCTGGGCGCGCAGTCGGGCATCGAGGGCGGCCAGCAGGCGGGCGCGGCCGTGCACCAGGCGCACCTCGGTGCCGGTCCAGCCGGCCAGCCGTCCCGGCCCCGGAGTGGCGGACAGGGGTTGGGCGAGCGTCTCGGTGCGGTCGAGCCGGGCCAGCGTGCGGCGGTCGCTGTCGAGCAGCAGCGCGCGGGTTCGCCGGGTGCGCAGTCGCAGCACGGGGCGCGGCGTACGACCGCCGGTGTAGGCGAGCAGTTGGTCGACCAGCTCGACGGGGACGGCCGCCGCCGGTGGGGCATGCCGCTCGCTGCCGTCGGGCAGGGTCAGGCACCAGTCGGGCTCCGGTCCGCTGAGGGTGCGGCCGTGGGCGAGCAGGCGCAGGTCGGGTGTGTCGTGACAGACCAGCACCGTCTCCTCCCACCCGCCGTCGACGAGCTCCGCCACCCGCGGCAGCGGCCCCAGGCGCAGCGGCTCGGGCGGCACGCCCTGGTACCTGCGGACCGGCTCGGGGTCCGCGCCGCCGCCGTGGCGCGACCCGTGCGAACCGTGGGTACCGTGCGGAGTGGCCATGGGATCAAGCGTCGCGCTTCCGCGCCTGACCTGCACCCTTCCCCGCCCCGTTCGGCGGGCCGGGCCGGCATGATCGCCGGCGCGGACCGGCTCAGCAGCGGGCCTGGCAGGAAGGCGCCCGGCTGCCGGGCCCGGGATACCGGTCCGGGCCCGGCAGCGCGGCCGCTCAGTCGGCCAGCGCCTGCAAGCGGCTGTAGGCGCCGTTGAAGTAGTCCTGGTCGCCGGGGAAGGTCCCGGAGTCCGCGTACTGCCAGAAGGTCTGGTAGGACCAGCCGTTCGGGAGCGTGCCCGGCGAGCTGGAGTAGCGGGCGATCCAGAGCGGGTTGGTGGCGCCGAAGCCGCCGTAGTTGCCGGTGCAGGTGGTCCACCAGTCGGTGGTGGTGTAGATCGTCGGGTAGCGGCCGGTGAGGCTCTCGACGGTGTTGCTGAAGTCCCGGATCCAGCTCACCATCGCGCTCTGGCTGAGGTCGTAGCAGCTATCGCCGTAGGGGTTGTACTCGATGTCCAGGGCGGGCGGCAGGGTCATGCCGTCGGCCGACCAGCCGCCGCCGTTGCTGACGAAGTAGTCGGCCTGGGTGGCGCCGCTGGAGGCGTTGGGCAGGGCGAAGTGGTAGGCGCCCCGGATCAGGCCGGCGTCGTAGCTGCCGTCGTACTGCTGGGCGAAGGACGGGTTGGTGTAGTCGGTGCCCTCGGTGGCCTTGACGTAGGCGAAACCGGCGCCGTCCGCGGCGGCCGTGGACCAGTCGACGCTGCCCTGGTAGCTGGAGACGTCCAGGCCGGGGGTCTGGGCGACCATCGGCTGCAGCGGTCCGGCGGGGCCTCTGCCCTCGTGCGCGACGATGGTGGACCCGGCGTGGTCGAGCTCGGGGTGACTGGGCTGGAAGCCGCGCCCGGCGGTGTCGGCGTGGGCGGGGACGGCGACGGCCGTGGCGAGCAGCGCCGCGGCGAGGGTGGCGGCGGCGCGGGCGAGGCGGGCGGTGTGAGCCGTGCGGGGGAAGCGGGCAGTGCGGGACATGTTCGCTCCTTGTGGCCTGGCAGGGATGAGTACCACATGTGCGAGAACGCGAACGTCAATGCCGGTACGCAGAAAGGCAAGCATGCATACCAATGATTGGCATGACCGCGCCCGGCGAGCGTAGCGGCCGATTCGGCTCCCCCGCTAGAGAACTGACGCCGCATCAGCAGAAGGAAGCCCACCAGGACCCGCGTAGACCCGGCCCCGCCACCCGGCGTTCACCCGGCCGGAGAATCCGGCCAGAGAATCCGGCCGACCCACCGCCCTGCCGCGACACCCGTCAGTCGCGCAGCCGGCGGGCCACCTCGCCCAGCGCCTCGGCGAGCACCGCGAGCTGCTCACGGTCCAGCACGTCGATCAGCGCCTCCCGCACCGCCGCGACATGCCCTGGCGCCGCACCCCGCAACATCTCGCGTCCACGCTCGGTGAGGCATGCGAAGACCCCGCGCACATCGCTGGGACAGGACCGCCGCCCGACCAGCCCGGCCTTCTCCAGCTGCGCCACCTGGTAGCTGAGCCCGCTCTTGGAGGTGACCACCCGGTCGGCCAGCTCGGCCATCCGCAACTCGCCCTCGGGGACGGCGGAGAGGTGCACCAGGATCTCGTACTGGGTGTGCGAGAGCCCGCAGTCGTCCTTCAGCTGCTGCTCCAGGTGGCGCGCCACCAGGCTGCTCGCCACGACGAAGCCGCGCCAGGCCGCCATCTCCTGCTCATCCAGCCACCGGGTCTCTGCCATGCCTCCCAGCGTATCCGTATTGTTCAAATTTGAAGATCGCCGATCGGGTGAGGTACCGTCGAGTCGGGCTTCAAATTTGAACTACTTCTGCGGAGACCCTCATGACCAGTGCTGCTCCGTCCGTCCCGGCACAGCTGCCGCCCGCCCGGGTGCGAACCAGGGTGCGGGTGCCGCTGCGGTTCGGCGACGGCTTCCGCGTCGAGGCCGACGTGGTGACCTTCCACGACCTCGCCGACGGCGCCGAGCACCTCGCGCTCGGCCTCGGCGACCCGCGGGCCACCGCCACCGCGCTGGTCCGCGTCCACTCCGAATGCCTGACCGGGGACGTCTTCGGCTCGGCGCGCTGCGACTGCGGCCCGCAGCTGCGCGAGTCGGTGGAGCAGATCGCGGCGCACGGCGGCTACCTGCTCTACCTGCGCCAGGAGGGCCGCGGCATCGGGCTCTACAACAAGCTCGATGCCTATGCCCTCCAGGACGGCGGCCTCGACACCTACGCCGCGAACGCCGCCCTCGGCCTGCCCGAGGACGCTCGCGACTACACCGCCGCCGCCCAGATGCTGCACGCCCTGGGGTCGCCCACCATCAACCTGCTGAGCAACAACCCCACCAAGGCCGCCCAGCTCAGCGCCCTCGGCATCACGGTCGCCCGCCGGGTGCCGACCGGCGTGCACGCCTCCCCCAGCAACCTGCGCTACCTGCGCGCCAAAGCCCTCGGCACGGCGCAGACCCTGGGCCATGGCCTGGTCCTGCAGCCTGAACACGCCTGAGCAGGCCTGACGCCGGCTGCCTGGTTCGACCCTCCGACCCCTCGCAAGGCTTCACCCCCGACCGCTCGTCCCGAAAGGCAGGGATCACCATGCCCGTCCGCCGTCTCAACCACGCGGTGCTCTACGTCCGCGACGTGTCCCGCGCCGTCGCCTTCTACACCGAGGTGCTCGGCTTCCGGACCTCCGTCGAGATCCCGGAGCGGGCCGCCTTCCTCAGCGCGCCCGACAGCCTCAACGACCACGACCTCGGCCTCTTCGCGGTCGGCGCCCAGGCGCCGGGCCCGCAGCAGGGCCGGGTCGGGCTCTACCACCTGGCCTGGGAGGTCGGCACGCTCGGTGAGCTGGCCGAGATCGGGCAGAAGCTGACCGAGCAGGGCGCGCTGGTCGGCGCCACCGACCACGTGGTCTCCAAGTCCTTCTACGCCAAGGACCCCGACGGCAACGAGTTCGAGGTGATGTGGCGGGTCCCGCGCGAGGACTGGCCGACCGACGACCAGCAGCACGGCCTGCTCCGCCTGGACCTGGCGGGCGCGATCGAGCGCTGGGGCACCGACCTGGCCACCGGCGCGGCAGCCGGCTCCGCGACCTGAGCCGGAGGTCCCCCTCCCCCGCTCAGCCGCCGTCGGCCGGGCTCGGGCCGCGCTGGCAGCGCGGACACCAGAACGCCACCCGCTGCTGCGGCGCGGCCCCCTGCGGCGCGGTACGGACCTGGGCACCGCAGCGGCGGCAGGGCCGGCCCGCCCGACCGTAGACCCAGTGGCTGCGGTCCGGGCGCGGCTCACCGGTGGTGACGTGCCCAGGGCGCAACCGGTTGGCGTACAGCAGCCGGTGCGCCAGCGCCACCACCCGCTCGGGGGCGGGCAGCTCACCGAACGGCGTCCACGGGGTCACCCCCGCCATGAAGGACAGCTCGTTGGCGTACACGTTGCCGATCCCGGCCAGGTTGCGCTGGTCGAGCAGCGCCTCGCCGGTGGGCCGCTCGGGCCGGGCGGACAGCCGCCGCACCGCCTCCAGCACATCGCCCGCCGCCCAGTGCGGTCCGAGCAGGTCGGGGCCGAGGTGACCGACCGCCTCGGCCTCGTCGGCGGTGCGCAGCAGTTCCACCACCGGCAGGCGGTAGCCGACCGCGGTGCGGGTGGGGGTGCCGAGGACGGCGCGGATCTGGTGCGCGGGCCCGCCGCTCCAACGCTCGCCCGCGCGGTAGAGCTGCCAGCGGCCGTCCATCCGCAGGTGGGTGTGCAGGGTCAGGCCGCCCTCCAGGCGGGTCAGCAGGTGTTTGCCACGCGGCACCACCTCCCGCACCCGGCGGCCCGTCAGGTCGGCGGTGGCATGGGCCGGAACCCGCAGCTCGGCGATGGTCAGCCGCTGCTCGGCCAGGGCCTGGTGCAGTTGCGCGGCGGTCCGGAAGACGGTGTCACCCTCGGGCATGTCCCCAGCATGCACCGCGCCCGGGCGCCGCACGAACAGCCAACGGCCTCGTCACCGAGGAGGCCTTCGGCCCGGTCGCCGCGCTCTACCGGGCCGACAGCCTGAAGCACACCGTGCGGCTGGACCACCGACGCGGTCCCGGTACGGGTGGTGCAGGAGCGAGGGGAGGTCAGGCGGCTGCCCGACCCTCCGTCAGTCCTCTCCCAGAATCGCGTACAGCTCGGTGTCGTCGTCGGGTTCCATCTCCTCGACCGCGAGGTGCTTCAGCGCCTCGTTCCAGTTGCCAGCCTCACCCGCGGTGGTGCCATCGTGTTCCATGCTGCCTCCTCGGCTCACTGATCTTGACGGATCATGAGCCCAGCGTTACCCAAGGCGGTCGCGGACAAACGGGAGCCGACTCGAGTTCGCCCGAACAGCGTTACCAGCGGCGCCCGGTGGCGTCAGGTCAGCTCACACCCGGGGACTGATCAGCGAGAACCGCCCGCCCTGCGGATCACGCAGCCGCGCCACCCGCCCATAGGGGGTGTCCAGCACCTCGCCCAGCACATCGGCGCCGAGCCGGTCGGCCAGGTCCACCTTCTGATCGGTGTCGGCGACCGAGAAGTAGACGTTCCAGGTCGGCCGGGCCTCGGGGTCGGTGGCCACCGCGAGCGCCGCCACACTGCGCCCCTCGGTGCGCAGCACCACCCGGTCGTGCTCCCAGCGGACCTCCAGGTCCTTCGGTTCGCGGTTGTCCCAGGCGAAGACCTCGCCGTAGAAGAGGGCGGCGGCGAACGCGTCCTTGGTGCGCAGCTCGATCCAGACCGGGGCGCCGGGGATCGCGCTGAGCACCGGACCCGAGTCCATCGGACCCTCCCAGATGCCGAACGGCGCACCCGCCGGGTCGGAGGCGATCGCCAGCCGGCCGGCGTCGAAGCCCAGCGGGCCCACCGCCACCGTGCCGCCGCGCGCCCGGACCCGCTCGGCGATCGCGTCGGCGTCCTCGGTACCGAAGTAGCTGGTCCAGGCGACCGGCAGCTGGAGATCGACCGAGGAGCCGAGCCCGGCCACCGCCACGCCGTCGACCATCGCGCGCTTGTACGGGCCCCAGCGGTGCGGGCCGGTGCTGAAGGACCAGCCGAGCAGGGCGCCGTAGAACTCGGTCGCGGCGTCCAGGTCGGCGGCCATCAGGCTGACCCAGCTCGGCACCGCCGGCACGCAGCGCACCGCCGCGCCGCCCGCCACGCCGCTCGCGTGCACCCCGTCGGCCGCTGCCTCGGTCATCGCTGCGCCTCCTCGTTGCCCGGCCGTACTGGGCCCCGGCCGGTCTGGATTCGACCGTACCCGCACCACGGTCCCCTCGCACGGACCCCGCCCGTGCGGGCGCAGTCAGGCGGCAGCTGAACGCAACGGACCGGTGGATGCTACGGGCGGGTCATCCGCAGCACGTCGAGTGCCTCGTCGAGCTGGGCCTCGGTCAGCAGGTCGCGCTCCAGGTAGCCGCGTTCGAGCACCACCTGACGGATCGTCTTGGCCTCCGCCAGCGCCTGCTTGGCGACCTTGGCGGCCTCCTCGTAACCGAGGTAGCGGTTGAGCGGGGTGACCACGGAGGGCGAGGACTCGGCGTACTCGCGGGCCCGCTCGACGTTGGCGGTGATGCCGGCCACCGTCCGGTCGGCCAGCAGCCGGGCGGCGTTCGCCAGCAGCCGGACGGACTCCAGCAGGTTGCGGGCGATCACCGGGAGCATCACGTTCAGCTCGAAGTTGCCGCTGGCGCCGGCCATCGCCACGGTGGCGTCGTTGCCCACCACCTGGGCGGCGACCATCGCCACCACCTCGGGGATCACCGGGTTGACCTTGCCCGGCATGATCGAGGAGCCCGGTTGCAGGTCGGGCAGGTTGATCTCGCCGAGCCCGGTGCGCGGCCCCGAGGACATCCAGCGCAGGTCGTTGACGATCTTGGTGAAGCCGACCGCGACGGTGCGCAGCTGGCCGCTCAGCTCGACCAGCGCGTCCCGGGCGCCCTGCGCCTCGAAGTGGTTGCGGGCCTCGGTCAGCGGCAGGCCGGTGGCCCGGGCCAGCTCGGCGATCACGGCGGCGGAGAAGCCGGGCGGGGTGTTGATGCCGGTACCCACCGCGGTGCCGCCCAGCGGCAGCTCGGCGACCCGGGGCAGGGTGGCGCGCAACCGCTCCTGGCCGTAGCGGACCTGGGCCGCGTAGCCGCCGAACTCCTGGCCGAGGGTGACGGGGGTGGCGTCCATCAGGTGGGTGCGGCCGGCCTTGACCACGGTGGCGAAGGCGGCTGCCTTGGCCTCCAGCGCGGCTGCCAGCTGATCGAGGGCGGGCAGCAGGTCCTCGGTCACGGCGGCGGTCGCGGCGATGTGGATCGAGGAGGGGAAGACGTCGTTGGAGGACTGGCTCGCGTTCACCTGGTCGTTGGGGTGGACCGGACGGCCCAGCCGCTCACCGGCCAAGGTGGCGAGCACCTCGTTGGTGTTCATGTTGGAAGAGGTGCCCGAACCGGTCTGGAAGACGTCCACCGGGAACTCCCCGTCCCAGCGGCCCTCGGCCACCTCGGCGGCGGCCTGCCGGATCGCCTCGGCCACCGCGGGCTCGAGGATGCCCAGCTCCGCGTTGACCTTGGCGGCGGCGGCCTTGATCCGGGCCAGCGCGGCGATGTGGGCGCGGCCCAGCCCCTGGCCGGAGACCGGGAAGTTCTCCACCGCGCGCTGGGTCTGCGCCTGCCACTTGGCGGCGGCGGGGACCTTCACCTCGCCCATCGAGTCGTGCTCGATCCGGTACTCGCCGCTCTGCTGTGCGCTCATCGCGCTGCCACCTCCATCGGGCACCACCGTCAGGTTCCACGGTGCACAGCTCTCCCGGGCGCCCCGCTATTTCCGCTCGGCCACGCGATTCACTCCTCCGGCGGGATTCACGCCTGCGCGCCGGGCCTCAGCCGGCGGCTTCCTCACGCCTGCGGGGGACGCGGCTCGCCACGGTAGGTGCCGAAGTACCAGTGGTTGCCCTCGGGGTCCCGGGCCGAGAAGTCGCGCGAGCCGTAGTCGGTGGTGTGCGGCGGGCTGACGATCTCGGCGCCCGCGGCCTTGGCCCGGTCGTGCAGCGCGTCGGGCCGGTCGGTCACCACGTAGCAGGCGAACGAGCCGGGCTGCGGCTGCCACGCGCCGCCGGGGTTGCGGCGGGCCGACCCCAGCATCAGGCCGCCGCCGAGCGGCCAGGCGAGCTGGGCGTGCTCGACGAACTCGCCCTCCTCCCCGTAGACCACGACCTCCTCGAACCCGAAGGCCGCCACCAGGAAGCGGATCAGTGCGCGGGCATCGTCGGCCCGCAGCGAGGGCCAGACCTGCGGCGCCGGGGCGCCGGGGGTGGGCGGTGCGACCCCCTCGTGCTGCTCGGCAGCGGTGGCGGCGGTGTTGGCGGTGTTGGCGGTGTTGGCGGGAGTGTTCACGGCGGCGTCCTCGGTGGCGTTCTCGGGAGTGTTCTCGGTACTGGTCCCGGTGCCGGCCCGGGTGCTGGCCCGGCTGCCGTGCCCGGCGGTGGCACCCATCGGGTCGGCGGCGGTGCGGCGATCGCCCCGGACGACGACCACCGGACACGCGGCGTGTTGGACGCAGTGCTGCCCCACCGAGCCGAGCAGCACTCCGGTGAAGCCGCCGACCCCCCGGTGCCCGACCACCAGCAGCGACACCTCCTGGTGGGCTGCGGCGCGCAGCAGGACCTGGGCCGCGGTCCCCTCCTCGGCGCGGGTCCGGATCTCGACCGCGGGTGCCTCCCCGGCCACCTTGGCCACGGTCTCGGTCAGCACCCGGACGGCGAACGCGCCCAGCTTCGCCTCCTCCCCCGCCGACGCGCCGCCCTGCCCGCAGAACGGCGGCTCCCAGGCCATGACCGCCTCCACGACCGCGTCGGCCTGCCGGGCGTACCGCAGCGCCCAGCGCAGCGCGCGCCTGGACTGCTCGGAGCCGTCCACCCCCACGACGATCCTGGCCTTGGCCACCTGTCGTTGCGCCATCGTCTTTTCCCTTTCAGGTTGCGGGAGCCAGGTCGCGGGAGCGCGAGCAGCGCGGTCCGTGCCGCGACACGGTCCGTGCCGCGGGTCGGCCCGGCGGCCGGTCAGGGCCGGATGCTGCGGCCGCTGATCCGCTCGGGGTCCACCCGGATCCACACCTCCCGGGTGCCGCCGGCCCAGGGTTCCGGACCGGGGCCGGTACTCCGGCCGCCGATCTCATCGGAGTCGAAGAGCTGCTCCGCCGTGCCGGTCACCAGCACGCTCCAACCCGTACTCGTCGACTCGTCCAGATGGTCGACCTCGAAGGCGATCCGGCGCCCCGGCGCGCGGGACGGCGCGCTGCCGGCCGCCGTGCGGTAGAGCAGGGCACCGTCCCGGACCCGGTAGTTCACCGGCAGCACGACCGGCCCCTCCCGGGTCGCGTACGCCAGCCGGCCGACGCCGTGGTCGGAGAGCCGGGCCCAGCAGTCGGCCGGGTCGAGATCCTCCAGGTGCGGCCGGTCGCCGGGCTCGGCGCGGCCCGGCGGCCGCTCCAGGCCGCCGCCGAGCAGTTCGGCCTCGGAGGTGTCCAGCGCGCCCGCGAGCCGCAGCAGGGTGCCGGGGTCGAGCACGGCGGGGCGGGTCTCCAGGTACTCCAGGTAGCTGGCGGCCATACCGGCCCGTTCGGCGGCCTCCTCACGGCTGAGGCCGAGCTCCTCCCGGCGCAGCGCCACCCGGCGGCCCACGTCGCCCGGGTCGGTCAGCGGCGCGACCGGTGGCGGCCCGGGGCGGTGCGGCGCCGGAGCGGGCGACGGTGCGCCGCCGGGCCCGGCCCCCGGCAGTTCGGCGTCCACCCATAGGTCGACGGTGCGCGCGTCGTGCTCGGCACCGTGCGGCACCGCGCGCCGGGCCGCCTCGATCGCGGCGCTCCTTGACATCCCCTCCCGCGTCATGAACCCGACGGCACGCTTGGCCAGCTCGGCCAGCTCCTCGCCCATGACCTGCTCAGTACCGGCGGATCGACCGGGCGTGTTGTGCGACATGGTCCCTCCTGCTGCCTGGCTACCTGTACCTGGCGCCACTGTCCGGGCGGCGGGATCACTCCCGCCCTGTCAGGATCCCTCACCGGGCGCCACCGGGCACGGGATGCCGAGCCGCTCGGCCACCGCGGGTCAGGTCGGCTGCCCGTCGGCGGGCCGCTGCTCCTGCCGGAGGATCTCGAGCACGACCTTGCCCTCCACCGTCTCCTCGGCCACCAGCAGCCCGGCCAGCCGGTCCAGCGCGGGGCGGTGGGCGTGCAGCAGGGCGGCGGCCCGGTCGGCGGCCTCCCGCAGCAGCCGGGCGACCTCCTCGTCCACCCGGCGCTGGGTCTGCTCGGCATACGGCCGGCCGAACAGCTCTTCGGGGCCCTCGCCGAGGTGGTGCGGCACCTGGGAGGCGTAGCCGACCGGTCCCAGCTCGGCGGACAGGCCGAACTCGCGCACCATCCGGGTGGCGATCTGGGTGGCGCCGGCCAGGTCGTCGGCGGCGCCGGTCGACCCCTCGCCGAACACCAGGAGTTCGGCGGCGCGGCCGCCGAGCCGGACGGTGAGCAGGTCGGTCAGGTAGCCCTCGCTGTACAGGTGGCGTTCGGCCTCGGGGAGTTGCTCGGTGACACCGAGGGTCAGGCCGGAGGGCAGGATGGTGACCTTGGCGACCGGGTCCGCGTGCTCGCACAGCGCCGCGACCAGGGCGTGCCCGGACTCGTGGACGGCGACCGCGCGGCGCTCGTCGGGCAGCAGGGCGTTGGAGGACTCGCGTCGCCCGAGCAGCACCCGGTCGCGCGCGGTGTCCAGGTCCTTGGCGGTGATGGTGATGCGGTCGGCGCGCACGGCGTTGATCGCCGCCTCGTTGACCAGGTTGGCCAGGTCGGCGCCGGAGAAGCCGGGGGTGCCGCGGGCGACGATGTCCAGATCGACGTCGGGCGCCAGGCTCTTGCCACGGACGTGGACCACCAGGATCGCCGCCCGTTCGACCTGGTTGGGCAGCGGCACCGTGACCTGCCGGTCGAAGCGGCCGGGGCGCAGCAGGGCCGGGTCGAGCGCCTCGGGCCGGTTGGTGGCGGCCAGTACGACGATTCCGGTGGTCTGGTCGAAGCCGTCCATCTCGGCGAGCAGTTGGTTCAGGGTCTGCTCGCGCTCGTCGTTGCCGCCGAGCCGGTTGCCGCCGCGCCGGGCGCCGACGGCGTCGATCTCGTCGATGAAGATGATCGACGGCGCCCGCTTGCGCGCCTCGTCGAACAGGTCGCGGACCCGGGAGGCGCCGACGCCGACGAACATCTCGACGAACGCGGAGCCGGTGACCGAGAGGAACGGCACCTCCGCCTCGCCGGCCACCGCGCGGGCGAGCAGCGTCTTGCCGGTGCCGGGCGGCCCCACCATGATCACCCCGCGCGGCCCCTTGGCGCCCACCGCCAGGTAGCGTCCGGGGTTGCGCAGGTAGTCGACGATCTCGCTGACCTCCTGCTTGACGCCCTGGTAGCCCGCGACGTCGTCGAAGCCGGTGCTGGGCCGCTCCGCCTCGATGATCTTCGCGCGCGAGCGGCCGATCGAACTCAGGCCGCCGGTCAGCGACTTGGCGGCCCGGCGGCCGGACCAGACGAAGAAGCCGACGATCAGGATCAGCGGGAGGAAGAGGAAGAGCACCGACAGGAAGGACGTGCCGCTGCTGCTCTGGGTGCCCGTGACCTGCACGTGCTCGGTCTGCAGCTGCTGGGTGAGCTGGCTGGTGTCCAGCGCGGTCGGCAGCTGGCTGGTGAACTTCTTGCCGTCCTTGAGGCTCCCACTGACCGCTCCCTTGTCGTTGACGCTGACCGACTGCACCTGGCCGGTGGTCACCTCGCTGACGAAGTCGGTGTAGGAGTACGAGGTGCTGGGGGTGCCGCTGGTGGAGCGGGAGAAGACGAGCAGCAGCACCGTGATGGCCGCGGCCAGCGGCAGCAGCCACCGGGTCCAGCTGGGCGGCGACCCGACCGGGGGTGGTTTCGGCGGCTCACGCGGCGGCCCGGGCGGCGGACCCGGCGGTGGCCCGGGGTCGGTCTTGCCCGCCGGGTGCCGATGCGGCAGGCGCACTCGGGTGATCACCGCGACGACCTCCTTCCGCCACCCCTTGCTCGGCGCCGACTACACGGCACGACGGTAGAACCAGACCCCCAGCGGCGCGAAGACCGCCACGAGCCCCGCGTCCCAGGCCAGCGCCTGCCAGACCGCGGTGGTGGCCGGGCCGCCGAGGACCAGGATGCGCACCGCCTCGGCGGTCTTGGAGACGGGCTGGTGGTCGGCGAAGCCCTGCAGCCAGCCGGGCATGGTGGCGACCGGGACGAACGCGGCGGAGGCGAAGACCAGCGGCGCGAGCACCGGGAAGGCCGCCGCCTGCGCGGTCTCCGGATCGCCGACCGCCATGCCCACCGCGGCGAAGATCCACGACATCGCGAAGCCGAAGGCCAGCACCAGCAGGATGCCGCCCAGGAACGAGAGGACACCCGCGTGGATCCGGAAGCCCAGCGCGAAGCCGACGGCGGTCATCAGCGACACCACGAAGACATTGCGGGCCAGGTCGGCGGTGGTCCGGCCGACCAACACCGCCGAGCGGGCCATCGGCAGCGAGCGGAACCGCTCCATCAGGCCGGTCTGCATGTCGGTGGCCAGGCCGATCGCGGTGTTCATGGCACCGAAGACGGCGGTCTGGACGAAGATCCCCGGGATCAGGAAGTCGACGTACGAGACCCCGTGCAGCGCGGGCTCGACCACGCCGCCGAAGACGTAGCGGAACATCAGGACGAAGACCAGCGGCTGGATGGTGGAGAAGACCAGCAGCCGCGGCACCCGGCGCAGTGCGATGAGGTTGCGCCAGGCCACCGCGAGCCCGTCGCGCACCGCCGTGCTGATCCGGCCGGCGATCCCGCCGAGGTGGCGCGGGTACGGCGGGCTGACGGCGGTCACGGCGCACCGTCCCGCGTCATCGGGTCGGCGGGCCGGTCAGCGGCCGGGGTGGACAGGTCGCTCGGGGCGGCGCCGTCGACCGGCCCGGTGCGGTCGCCCTCCACGCGGTGGCCGGTCAGGGCCAGGAAGACGTCGTCGAGGCTGGACTCGCGCACCGCGACGGTGCGTGGCACCAGCCCGTTCCCGTCCAGCAGGTTCAGGATCTCGAGCAGCCGCCGCGAGCCGTCCCGCGAGCTGATCCTGAGCAGCGGGCCCACCCGCTCCGGTGGCCGGCCCAGGCGCGTGGTGAGGAGGTCCGCCGCTCGCGACGCCCGCTCCTGCTCGCCCATCGCCAGCTCGATCACGGTGTTCCCGAGCCGGGCTTTGAGGACGGCAGGCGTGTCGTCGGCGATGATCCGTCCGCCGCTCACCACCACGACCCGCTCGGCCAGCCGGTCCGCCTCCTCCAGGTACTGGGTGGTGAGCAGCACGGTCGTGCCGTCGGCCACCAGCTCGCGGATCAGCTCCCACAGCGCGTTGCGGCTCTGCGGGTCCAGGCCGGTGGTCGGCTCGTCGAGGAAGAGCACCGGCGGCTGCGGCACCAGCGCCGCCGCGACGTCCAGCCGTCGCCGCATGCCGCCCGAGTAGGTCCGCACCGGGCGATCGCCGGCCCCGGCGAGGTCGAAGCGGTCCAGCAGGTCCGCCGCCCGGGGGCGGAGCCGGGCGCGGGGCAGGTGGGTCAGCCGGCCGATCAGCCGCAGGTTCTCCCGTCCGGTGAGGTTGGGGTCGACCGCCGCGTACTGGCCAGCCAGTCCGATCAGCTGCCGCACCACCGGCGCCTCGCGGACCACGTCGTGCCCGAGCACTTCGGCCCGGCCGCCGCTGGGCCGCAGGATCGTGGTCAGGATCCGGATCGCGGTGGTCTTGCCCGCGCCGTTGGGACCGAGCAGTCCGAAGACGGTCCCGGGCCGCACCTCGAAGTCCACCCGGTCGAGCGCGGCCAGCGATCCGAAGCTCTTGCTGAGGCCGACGACACTGATCGCTGCCTGCCCCATGCGCTGCCCCTCACTGCCGTGACGGTGCGGACGACGTGCTCCTTCGAGGATCGCGGTCTCGTTCGCCTACTTCCTCCCATCGTGCTGCGCAAGCCGGGCTCCCGCGAGACGGGCGTCCCGGCCCGGGGGCCGCAGGCTCGGGGGTCACTACCCGCAGCGGGTCACTGGAGGATGTTGACCGCCCGGGCCACCACCAGGACCACGGTGAGCAGCGAGACCGCGCTCTGCAGCAGCATCAGCAGCTTGGCCCAGAGCGAGAGCGGCATGGTGTCGGTCGGGCTGAAGGCGGTGGCGTTGGTGTAGGCCACATAGAGGTAGTCCAGGAAGCCGGGCTCCCAGTCGGCGGGGGCCAGGCCCTGCTGCTGCATCTGCGGGAAGAGGAAGTCGGGGTACTCGGCGGTGCCCCGGGCGCGGGCGACCGGGCCGCCGCGGTCCCACTCCCAGTACCAGAGGGCGAAGGCGATCACATTGGTGGCCCAGACCGCGCCGCCGGTGCCGAGCAGCGCCAGCGCGCCGGTGCCACCGCCGCCGTGCACCAGGTCGCGGACCAGTTTGACCGCCGACCAGCCGTTGGTCAGGCTGATCGCCGCCACCAGCGCGAGGCTGAGCACGCGCAGCACCCGAGTGCTGCGGTCCATGCGGCGGTGCGGGTTCATCGCGACGATCGCGACCAGCAGGCCGACTTCGAGGGCGGGCATCATCCAGCGCGGGTGGATGACGAGCCGGTCGGGCAGGAAGAGCTGCAGGCCGACCGCGATCAGGATCACCACGGTCACCGCCCAGCGCTGCTCCGCCTCGGTCTCGGTGAGCCAGACGGGCTTCGGACGGGTCGGCGGTGCCACGGCCGCGGCGCCGCCGGCCTGGCCGGGACCGGCGCCGCCGACCAGCAGTGCCTCGATCCGGTCGAGGCGGGTGTGCAGTTGTTCGGCCGGCTCGTGCGGGGTGTCGCCGGGGGAATGCTCGGTGCTCATGGCGGACATTGTGCTCGGTCCGGCGCGGGCGGCCGCCGGCAGGAGGCCCGATCGGAAGGTCAGCGCAGCAGCTGGTCCAGGAACGGGTTGCCGAACACCCGGGCCGGGTCGTACCGGTTGAGGGTGGCGACCGCCGTGTCCCAGCCCGGGCCGCCGCCGGCCCGGTAGCTGTCGGGGATGACGCGGCCCAGCACGTCGGGGTCGGCCCAGGTGGCGTCGGCGGTGTAGGCCCAGCCCTTGGACCACTCGGCGCGCAGCGCCGCGCGGGTGCCGTCGAAGGTGGCGAGCAGCAGCTGTTCGAGGTCGCGGCCGAACTGGTGCAGGCCGGGGGTGCCGGGCAGGGTGAGCACGTCGAACCAGACGGCGGTGTCCCACTCGGGGTGGTCGGGGCGGGCCCGGATGGCGGAGAGCAGCGGGGGCTGGGCGCCGGGGACGCCGCAGGTGGCCGGGTCCTCCAGGCCGGTGACGCGGATCTCGACGGCACCGTTGACCGGGAACTGGCCGCGCTCCTGGTACTGCGTCAGCAGCTGCTGGTAGCCGCTGGTGACCTGGTTGACCACCCACTGGACGTCCGCTCTGCGGCACAGCACGGCGTAGCCGTTGGCGGTCATCCGCAGCGTGGTGGGCCGCACGTAGTGGAGCAGGGTGCGCGAGGGGCCCCAGAGGTCGGAGTGCAGGCCGCCGGCCAGCAGGTGGGTGACCACGTCGAGGCTGAGCAGGTCCTCCAGCAGGGTGCCGGAGAGCAGCACGTCGGTGAGATCGCCGGTCAGGCCCAGCGCGGCGATCAGGTACTGGAGTTGGCCGAAGGTGGGGGCCAGTGCCCAGGAGCCGCTGACCAGTTCGCCGACCAGGGTGGCGACCGGGGTCGGGATGTTGTCCGAGAAGGGGTAGTTGTAGGGCTGGCTGACGGCGCGGGAGCCGAACGGCTGCTCGGGCGTGACGGTCCAGGACTTGAGCCAGGGGAACTGGGTGAAGGCGAACCAGATGGCCTCCACCCGCCCGCTCTGCTCCAGGAAGTCGGCCAGGCCCTGGCCGCCGGTCGCACCGGGCGCCGCGAACAGCCGGGTGGCGGGGATGTCGATCCGGCTGAGGCAGCGCAGGTTCTGGTCGACGCCGGCCCGCAGCACGGCCTCGGTGACGAAGGAGCGGCCGAGGTGGACCAGGAAGGCGGCGGCGTCCGGGTCGCTGCGGTCGAAGGTGCGCAGCGCGTACCGGCCGGCGCTCTCGTCCCAGACGACGGCGGTCAGTTCGGTGACCAGGTTGCTGATCGAACCGTAGCCGTGGCCGGCCGGGGCCGCCTCGCCGGCGGCGGGGACGGCGGTGCCGTGGCCGCCGATGGCGAGCACGCCGCCGAGCGTCACGTCGCCCGGCGCGGGGCAGTGGGTGACGCCGAGGCCGCGCCCTTCCAGGTGGGTGAGCAGGGACTCCAGGTCGGCGCCAGCCTGGGCCCGCACGGCGGGCGCGTCGGTGGTGCCGGCGGGGCTGATCGCGGTCAGGTGGGTGGTGGTGTCGACCAGCAGTACGGCGGTGCTCGCCACCGTGCCGTCGGCGACGGTGAGCGGGGCCCAGGTGTGCCGGTAGCCCTGGGCGCGCAGCCGCCAGCCTTGCGCGTGCGCCCAGTTGGCGAGGGTGACCACGTCGTCGGGGGTGTGCGGGGTGCAGGTCCAGAGCTGGTCGGTGTGGATCTCGCCGGCCCAGTTCTCGTACGCCTGCCGGTAGAGCTCGATGCCGGCCGGGAAGGCGGGCGGCGCCGGTACGTCGTCGGTGATCGCGGCCCGCAGGCCGCCTGCCGGAGCGGGGCTCGTCCCGGCGGCCTCGGCGCTGTCCGGGGTGAGGACGCCACGCAGCAGCCAGGCCGCGCCGCCGAGCGCGGCGGAGCCGGCGAGCAACCGTCGACGGGTCAGGCCGGCATCGGTGGCAGCCGATTGCCGCTCTGCTGACGGGGTGTCACGGTTGAGCGGGTCGATGGCCATGGGGCCCTCCCTGGCGGTCCGGTCGGTCCAGTCGGTCTTGCGAGCAGGGCCGACCTTAGGAGAAGCGGATCGCGGGCGTCCGGCAGTTGATGATCAACCATCAGTTCGAGTGAACCCATCGACGAGCGGGAACTTTTCACCGCAGGGCCGCTCGGTTCGGGGCGGCTGAGTGCAGCTCCGTTCGGCGAGACCGGCGTTGGCCGCGATCCGGGACGCCAGCTCCGGCCAGAGCGCACGCGGCATCTCGTGCCCCACCCCGGGGACCAGCCACAGCTCGGCGCCCGGCACGGCGGCGGCGGTGGCCCGCCCGCCGCTCGGGTCGACCAGCACGTCGGCCTCGCCGTGCACCACCAGCGTCGGCACGGCGACCCGGCGCAGACCCTCGGTGCGGTCCGGCGAGTTGCGCACCGCGAACAGCTGGCGCAGCGAGCCGTCCGGGCGGTAGGCGCGGTCGTAGCTCTCGCCGAGCCGGGCGAGCAGTTCGTCCAGGTCCACCGGATGGTCCGGCGAGCCGACCAGCCGGTGGAAGTGCACACCGTTCTCGATCACCTGGGCGCGGGTCGCGGCGGGCCGGGCCACCAGGGCGGCGGCCACGTCGGGACGGGACTCGCCGCTCACGCCGTCGCCGGGCCGGGCCAGCAGGGAGCAGAGGCTGAGCACTCGTTCCGGGTGGTCGATGGCCAGCTGCTGGACGATCATCCCGCCCATCGAGATGCCGGCCAGGTGCGCCGCCGGCACCTCGAGCGCGTCCAGCAGGGCCACCGCGTCATCGGCGAGGTCGGCGATCCGGTAGGCGGTGGCCCGGGGCAGCAGGGCGGTGGTCAGACCGCTGTCACGGTTGTCGAAGCGGATCACCCGGTAGCCGGCGGCGACCAGCAGCTCGCAGAACTCCGGCCGCCAGCTGGTGAGTTGTGAGCCGAGTCCGGCGACCAGCAGGATCACCGGCTGCTCCGGCGCGCCCGACTCCTGGTACTCGACCATCAAGCCGCCCGCGCGTATCCGTGCCATCCGCGACCTCCGCTGCCCGTCCGCCGACCCTGTCCCCCGATGCCGGCGCATCGGGGCCTCACGCTAGGGGGAAGCTCCCTTCCGGAACAACAGGTCGGCGCGGCGGGATCAACCCGGCCGGGCGCCGCGGCCCGGGCGCGTCAGCCCACCGCCTCCGGCGTCAACCCGGGTGCCGTGGGCAGCGCGATCTCGAAGCAGCAGCCGCCGCTCACGTTGCGCACCGAGGCCCGGCCCGCGTGTGCCTCCACGATGCCGCGCACGATCGCGAGGCCGAGCCCGGCCCCGGTGTCCCCGTGGTGCTGGACCGCCCCGCCGCCCGCCGCCGCGCCGCGCACCGGACGCGGGGTGCGGGCGCTGCCGCCGCGCCAGCCGGTCTCGAAGACCCGGGCCAGGTCCGCCTCCGGTATCCCGCCGCAGCCGTCGGTGACCGAGAGCACCACCTCGCCCGCCTGCTGCCGGGCGGCCACCGCCACCACGCCGTCGGCGGGCGTCGAGCGGATCGCGTTGACCAGCAGGTTGCCGAGCACCCGGGTGATCTCCCGGCCGTCCACCCGCACCGGGGCGGGCGCGATCCCGTCCCCGCGCAGCCGCACACCGCGCTCGCGGGCCAGCGGATCGGCTGCCGCTATCGCGTCGCCGACCAGGTCGTAGACGGAGACCCTGGCCAGCGTGAGGCTGAGCGCGCCGGCCTGGATCCGGGAGAGTTCGAAGAGGTCGTCCACCATGCCGGTCAGCCGGTCCACCTCGGTGCCGATCAGCGCGTGGTAGCGCGCCGGGTCCTCGGCGACGCCGTCCTCCAGCGCCTCGGCCATCGCGCGCAGGCCCGCCAGCGGGGTGCGCAGATCGTGCGAGATCCAGGCGATCAACTCGCGCCGGGAGGACTCCAGGGCCTGCTCGCGCTCCCGCGACCGGGCCAACCGCGCGCTGGTGGCGGCCAGTTCCGCGCTCAGCTCGGCCAGTTCCGCGCCCAGCGGGCGGCTCGGCGCGGTGAATCCGTCCGCGCTGCCGACGGTGCGCGCGGCCAGCGTCAGGGCCCGGCTGCCGGCCACCACCTGCCGGCCGAGCACGGCGGCGGTGGCCAGCGAGACCAGCGCGGCCATGCAGGTCACGGTGATCATCACGCCGAGGTCGTGGTGGGAGAGGAACATCGCCTGGGCGACCGCGACGGTGCCCACCGTCATCGCGAGCACGGTGACCACGGCGACCGCGAAGAGCGAGAGCGCCACCGAGCGCCGGCGCAGCAGCCGCACGGCCGGCCAGCCGAACAGCCCCACCACGGCCGCACCCAGCGCGGCGAGCAGCGTGATCAGCAGCAGGTCCTTCACGCCGCCCCGCCGTTCGCCGTCACCGCCGCGGAGGCGGCCGCCACCGGGTCGAACCGGTAGCCGACGCCCCAGACCGTGCTGACCAGCTTCGGTGCCGCCGGGTCGTCCTCGACCTTCTCCCGCAGCCGCCGCACGTGCACCGTGACGGTGGACAGGTCGCCGAAGTCCCAGCCCCACACCTGGCGCATCAGCTCCTCCCGCCCGAACGCCTGCCCCGGGTGCTGGGCGAAGAACATCAGCAGGTCGAACTCGCGCTGGGTCAAGGTGAGTTCACGCTCACCCCGGAATGCCCGGCGGGCCTGCCGGTCCAGCCGCAGATCGCCCACCAGAACCAGCCCGGAGCCGGCCCCCGGCACCGGGGCGGTGTGCCGGCGCAGCACCGCCTGGATCCGCAGCACCAGCTCGCGCGGGCTGAACGGCTTGGTGACGTAGTCGTCCGCCCCCAGCTCCAGCCCCAGGATCCGCTCGGCCTCCTCGCCCTTCGCGGTCAGCATTACCACCGCGGGTCCGCCGCCGCCCGCCCGCAGCCGGCGGCAGACCTCCAGGCCGTCCAGCTCCGGCAGCATCAGGTCGAGCACCACCAGATCGGGCCGCCCCCGCGCGGCCCGCTCCAGCGCGGCCCGGCCGTCGGCGGCCCGGTCGACCAGGTAGCCGGCCCGCAGCAGGTAGCCGGCGACCACCTCGGCGACGGTCGGGTCGTCGTCGACCACCAGGATCCGGGCGGGCGGGGAAGTGTCTGTCACGCCTTCGAGGATAGGGACCCGGACCGGTCGGCTCGGCCCGGGTGCGGGCGCCGTAGCACTTCCGTAAGGCGGCCCGGCACCGCTTCACCCGCTGCTCCGGCCCGGCGCGCGGGGCGGTGCGGGATGCGTCACGGTGGAGAAAAGGACGGCCGCACCCGTGCCGGTGCGCGCCGATCCCCCCGCCACGCCCCCACCGCAGCCCACGGAGGCCACCATGACCGACCACACCTACCGGGTGACCGAGATCGTCGGCTCCTCGCCCGACGGCACCGACGCCGCGATCCGCAACGCACTGGCCCGCGCGTCGCAGACCCTGCGCAACATCGACTGGTTCGAGGTCACCCAGGTGCGCGGACATGTCGAGGACGGGCGGATCGGCCACTTCCAGGTGGCCGTCAAGGTCGGGTTCCGGCTGGAGGACCCCTCGTCCTGAGTCCGCCGGAACAGCACCCGGACAGCACGGTGCCGGTGAGCGCCCGACGCGCTCACCGGCACCGTGCTGTTCCGGCTGCCGCCACTCAGTGGTGCACCGTCGGCCGCAGCATCTGCTTGAAGGCCGGCACGTGCCAGCGGCCCGCGATCTCCTCCTCGGGCTGCTGGTCGCCGCTGTGGCGCTGCTGCCAGTACGGGTTGTCGTGCGGCAGGTGGCCGCTGACTCTGCCGTACATGCCGAAGGTGGCGATCACGAACCCGAAGACGAAGCTGAAGATCACGTTCGCCAGCCGGAAGGCGAGGTGGTTCCAGGTGCTGTCGAGCGCGATCAGGCCGACGAACCCGGCCAGTACGAAGATCGTCCCGACGATCATGTTGAGCCAGGAGGCGAAGTTGCCGCCGACCACGGCGCCGAGCATCAGCACCGCGCCGAAGACGATGGACAGCACGCCGAGCGAGCCGTTGCTGGAGAGCCCGGCCAGGTTCTTGCCGTGGGTCGAGAGGTAGCCGGGGTGGGAGGCCACGCCGAAGCAGCCCCAGATCAGCAGCAGCAGACCGCCGAGACCGGCGCCGTAGCGGTAGACCTGGGCCAGACGGTGATCGACCGGAAGCTCGTTCTTGAGTTTCATGACAACCTCCACGGGTCGGCGGAGCCGGCGCGAGGGCGCGATCAGCACCTTGGATCCACGCTACGCCCGGGTCCACCCGCCTCGCCCGCCCAGCGGTTCACGCCCGACCGCAGCCCAGCCCGTCACAGAGTGTCACGATCCGCACGCGGAATGGCACGCCGTGCGCTGAGGCCTGCGGTGACACGAGGGCGACGCGGCGGCGACCCGAAGGCGACCGGCGGCCACGCGCCGACCGGCGGCATCCCCGGCGCCGCCGGTCAGCGGTACTCCTCGTCGTCGACCGGGACCTGCCGGGTCTGCTCGAAGGCGTCGGCCACATCGGTGGCGGCGTCCAGCGGCAGCTCACGGCGCGGGGCGAGCTGCTCATCCGCGCCGGACTCCAGGTCCTCCGGGTCCAGCAGGTCCTCCGGGTCCAGCGCGTCGACGGCGAATTCAGCGGCGTTGTCGGTCATGACCTCACCCCTCACGGCTCCGGGGCCCCGACGGCCCCTGCTGTCCCCAACACTTACCCGACGGGCGGCGGCTCACTCGGCAGCCCCGCCCACGAGTCGGCGTGTTGCGGACGCACCGACCGGCCCGGCGGCCGGTTCCGGGTGCTGCCCGTCAGGTCCAGGCGGTGTCGCGACGGCGCCGCGCGGCGGCCCGCGCCTGGGCGCGCTGGTCGGTGGACTGGGTGCTGGAGGACGGCTGGGTGGCCATCGGCGGTTCCTTCCCTGGTACGGCGGGGCGAGCCCGCGCAGACCGGCCAGGCTGGTGCCCTCCCCTGTGCGGCACCAACCCGGCCGGGCTCGGTTGCCCTGAGCCTGCCGGAGGCTGCTCACGGGCGGGTAACATCCCGATAATGGACCATCAACAAGGGCCCGCAGACGCCGTTTCCACCATCCCCAACTCAGTCACCCCGGCCTCGGCCGGGCCGGTCGGCACCGGCTCCCACCTGCGGTTCGGCCTGCTCGGGCCGCTGATGGTCCAGGACCCGGCGGGCACCGCGCTGCCGGTCAGCTCGCCCAAGTGCCGCGCCCTGCTGGCGATGCTGCTGCTGGAGCCGAACCGGGTGGTCTCCCGGGACCGGCTGACCGCCGCGCTGTGGGGCGAGCACCCGCCGGCCACCGCGCCGACGTCGCTCAACAACCACGTGGTCCAGCTGCGCCGGCTGCTCGACCGCGGCGGCCGGGGCCGGCTGCGCACCGTGCCGCCCGGCTACCTGCTCCAGGTCGAGGACCAGGAGCTGGACAGCCGCCTGTTCACGGCCCAGCTGGACGCCGCCCGCACCGCCCGCCGGCAGCAGGACTGGCAGGACGTCAGCCGGCAGGCCGGCGCGGCGCTGGCGCTGTGGCGCGGCACCCCGCTGTCCGACCTGCCGACCCTGGCCGAGGAGGCGCTGCCGCACGTGCAGCGGCTGCACGAGCTGCGGCTGCAGGGCCTGGAGTGGTTCGTGGACGCCGAGCTGGAGCTGTGCCGACCGCACGGGGTGATCCCGGAGCTGACCCGGCTGACCACCGAGTACCCGCTGCGCGAGTGCTTCCACCGCCAGCTGATGCTGGCCCTGCACCGCACCGACCAGCGGGCCGAGGCGCTGGCCGTGCACCGGCGGCTGCGCCGCCTGCTGGTCGAGGAGCTGGGGATCGAGCCGGGGCCCAGCGTGCGGGCCGCGCACCAGGAGATCCTGCGGGCCGAGGCCGCGGCCGGCCCGCCGATGGTGCCGCCGCAGCGCACCCCGGAGTCCACCCGGCCGGCACCGGCCGACGCGCCGGCGGTGGTGGCCGGGGCCGGGCTGCCCCGGGACGTGGCGGGCTTCACCGGGCGCTGCGAGGAACTGGAGCGCCTGCTCGCCGCCTGCCGCGCCGACAGTACGGACGGGCAGGTGGTCGGCATCCACGCGGTGGACGGGATGCCCGGAGTCGGCAAGAGCGCGCTGGCGATCCACGCCGCCCACCGGCTGGCCGCCGACTTCCCGGACGGTCAGATCTTCCTGCCGCTGCACGCCCACACCCCCGGCACCCCCGCCGTGGAGCCCGCCGACGCGCTCACCGCGCTGCTGCTCACCATCGGGGTCTCCCCCCAGCAGATCCCGCCGGACCTGGACGCCCGGGCCAACCTGTGGCGCAGCCGGCTGGCCGGGCGGCGGATGCTGCTGCTGCTGGACGACGCCCGCAGCAGCGAGCAGGTCCGCCCGCTGATGCCCGGCACTCCCGGCAGCCTGGTGCTGGTGACCAGCCGCCGCCGGCTGCCCGCGCTCGGCGACGCGCTGCCGGTCACCCTCGGGGTGCTGCCGCCGCACGAGGCGGCCGCGCTCTTCACCGCCACCGCGGGCCGGCCCGACCTGGCCCCGGACCAGGAGGCGGTGATCGAGGTGGTGCGGCTCTGCGGCTACCTGCCGCTGGCGATCCATCTGACCGCCGCGCGGCTGCGGCACCGGCGGGCCTGGTCGGTGGCCGACCTGGTGCCGGACCTGGCGGCGGCGGCGGGCCGACTGGGCGCGCTGCGCGCCGAGGACGTCTCGGTGGCCGCCGCCTTCGACCTCTCCTACCGGGACCTGACGCCCGCCCAGCGCCGGCTCTTCCGCCGGCTCGGCCTCTTCCCCGGCGACGACTTCGACGCGCGGGCCGCCGCCGCCCTCGACGACAGCGACCTGCCCACCGCGCGCCGCCTGCTGGAGGAGCTGGAGGACCACCACCTGGTCGACGAGCCGGTGCGCGGCCGGTACCGGATGCACGACCTGATCCGCGAGCACGCCCGCGCGCTGAGCACCGAGGACGACCCGACGGCCCGGTACGCCGCGGTGGCCCGGCTGCTGGACTCCTACCTGGCACTCGCCCTCGAGGCCGGCCGGCACCTGGCGATGCGCTGCCCGGGACGAACGGGCACCGGCGAGCTGCCCACCGAGGAGGCGGCCCGGTCCTGGCTGCGGGCGGAGCGCGGCAACCTGCGGGCCGCCGTGGAGTACGCGGCGGGCCACGGGCACCCCCGGCACGCGGTGCAGCTGCCGTCCGCGCTGCACGACTCGCTGCGCACCCAGGGCCACTGGAACCAGGCCCAGGCGCTGCACCGGATCGCGCTGGAGACCGCGCGGCTGACCTGCGACTGGCGCGGCCTGGCCGAGGCCCTCACCCACCTGGGCACCTTCCAGCGGCTGACCGGCGAGCACGAGGCGGGCGCCGACCACCTGCGCCAGGCGCTGGACCTGTTCCGCTCGCTGGACGACTCGAGCGGCCAGACCGCCGTGCTGATCCAGCTCGGCGCGCTGGAGCGCACCTTCGGCGACAACAGCCGGTCCCGGGAGTACTTCGCCCGGGCGCTGACCCTGGCCCGGGGCGCGCAGGACCTGCCGGGCGAGGCGGAGACGCTCAGCCAGCTGGCCATCCTGGGCCGGATCACCGGCGAGCACGCCGAGGCCACCACGAACGCGGTGCGGGCGCTGGCACTCTTCCGGGAGCTGGGCAACCGCACCGGCCAGACCGCCGCGCTCAGCGAGCTGAGCCTGATCCAGCAGCTGACCGGTGACCTGGCCGGCTCCGAGGTCAGCCTCTGCCAGGCGCTGGAGCTGTGCCGGGCGCGCGACGACCGGCCGAGCGAGGCGTACGCGCTGGCCAGCCTGGGCTCACTGCAGCAGCTGACCGGGCGCTACCAGGAGGCCGAGCTGACCCACCAGCAGGCGCTGACCCTCTACCAGCGCCTGGGCAACCGGATCGGGCACGCCAACGCGCTGATGGCGCTGGGCGCGGTGCGGCTGGTCACCGGCCAGTACGAGGCCGCCGAGCGGGACCTGGGACGGGCCGGTCTGATGTACCGCGAGCTGGACGAGGCGCGCGGGCGGATGAACACCCTCGCCTACCTGGGCGTGCTGCAGCAGGCGACCGGGCGGCACCAGGAGGCGGTGGCGAGCCTGCGCCGGGCGCTGGGGCTCTACCGGGAGCAGGGTGACCGGGTCGCCGAGTCCCGGGTGCTCGCCTACCTGGGCGACGCGCTGGTCTCCACCGGCGAGTACGCGGGCGCCGCCGACCACCTCGGGCAGGCGCTGACGCTCTGCCAGGAGCGCGGCGACCAGGTCGGCGAGGCGGAGGTGCACAACCTGCTGGGCCGCCTGCTGACCTTGACCGGCGACCCTGCCGGGGCGCACACCGAGTTCGCCGCCGCGCTGAACAGCGCGCTGGCCGCCGGCTCCCCGCTGGAGGAGGTCCGGGCGCTGGCCGGGCTGGGCGCCGGCGATCTGCGGGCCGGGCGCGGCTGCGAGGGTCAGGGGCGGCTGCGCCAGGCCCTGACCCTGGCCCGCCGGCTGGGCGTCCCGGAGGCGCTGCGGATCGAGGCGCTGCTGGGGACGCTGTCGGCGGGCGTCGCGGCAGCCGGCTGACCGGGCGGCGCAGCCGGGCTTGCGGCGCACCGGTCGGCTGGCAGGCTGGAGGCGTGGCGGATCCGGAGGAGAGCGCGGTGGGCGGCGCGGTGCAGTACACCCACTGGTCGGTGCGAGTGGTGGCCTTCGTGATCGACATGCTGGCCTGCTGGGCGCCGAACATCATCGCGGGGGCGATCGAGCCGGACAGCACCGGGCTGCAGCTGGTCATGCTGGTGCCCTCGGTGCTGCTGCTGGCGTACAACCGCTGGTACCTGACCGGGCGCACCGGGCAGAGCTGGGGCAAGCAGCTGATGGCGATCCACCTGGTGCGGCTGGACGGGGTGGAGCCGGTCGGCGTGCTGCCGGCGTTCCTGCGTGATCTGGGGCACCTGCTGGACACGCTGGCCTGCCTGCTGGGCTGGTTCTGGCCGCTGTGGGACCACCGGAAGCAGACCTTCGCGGACAAGCTGGCCGCCACCGCCGTGCTGGGCGGCGACTGAGACCGGTCGGGGCGCGGCGACCGAGCCGTCCAGGGCGGCCGGTGGGCGAACTCCAGGCGAACACCAGGTGGTGCCCGGCCCGCGCGGTCGGCCTCGACCCGGGTACCAGGTTCCGGTCGCCTCGCCGGGCCGACTAGGGTGCCGTTCACGTCCGGTTGGCTGTGCAACTTCGACCGGATGACGTCTGCACCTGAACGATCGGAGTCCCCCCGTGTCCAGCCTCTGGCCCGCCGGCCCGCGCCGCGTCCTGGTCGTCGGCATCGACGGCGTCCGCCTCGACCTGCTGCCCGAGTTGGACACCCCGCACCTGGACGCGGTGGCGGCGGCCGGCTTCCTGGCCCCCGTCGAGGTGGACGAGGCCACGCCCACCATGTCCGGCCCGTGCTGGGCGACCATCGTCACCGGGGTGACGGTGGCCAAGCACGGCGTCTTCGGCAACCACCTCGGCGGCAACCGGCTGGACGTCTTCCCGGACTTCACCACCCGGCTGGCCGAGGTGCACCGGCGCCGGACCTTCGCCGTGGGCGGCTGGGAGCCGCTCTTCCTGGCCCGCCAGGGCGGTCCGCTGTTCGCCGCGCCCGGGCGGCTGGCCTACATCGCGCCGCTCGAGGACAGCCCCGAGGCCTGGGAGGTCTGCGACGAGCGGGCCACCACCGAGGCGGTCACCGTGCTGACCGGCGACGACGACCCGCAGGCGAGCTTCGTCTACCTGGGCGCGGTGGACGAGACCGCGCACTTCCTGGGCTGCGGCGAGGAGTACCGCCACTCGATCGAGGCCGCCGACGTCCGGCTCGGCCGGCTGCTGGCCGCGCTGCGCTCCCGCCCGGGGTACGCCGAGGAGGAGTGGACGGTGATCGTGGTGACCGACCACGGCCACGTCGACGCCGGCGGCCACGGCGGGCGCAGCACCGTGGAGCGCACCGCCTGGGTGGCCGCCAGCGGTCCCGGCCTGCCGCCCGGCGGCGAGGTGCTGCCGGTGCGCCACGTGGACGTGGCCGCGCACGTCTACGCGGCGCTGCAGATCGTCCCCGACCCGCACTGGACGCTGGACGGCCGGCCGTTCACCCCGGTGGGCACCCTGCAGCCGGCCGGCTGAGGCCCGGGACGCGACTCAGGCCAGCGCCTTGACCAGCCGCTCGAAGGCCAGGTCAGGGCGCTTCGGCAGGCCGAAACGCTCGTCGCCGTAGGGGAACGGCGAGAGCTCCCCGGTGCGGGTGAAGCCGCGCCGCTCGTACCAGGCGATCAGGTCCTCGCGCTGCACGATCACCGTCATCTCCAGCGAGGCCGCGCCCCACTCGGCGCGCGCGAACCGCTCGGCCTCGGCGAGTACCGCCCGGCCCACCCCGCCGCCCTGCTGGGCGGGCCGGACCGAGAACATCCCGAAGTAGGCGCCGGCCGGGCGCCGCTCCACCGTGCAGCAGGCGAGCAGCTCGCCGGTGCCGGCCCGCTCGGCGAGCAGCACCCGGGTGTCGGGGCGCTCCAGCGTCTCGGCGACGGACCGCGCGTCGGTGCGCTGCCCGTCCAGCAGGTCGGCCTCGGTGGTCCAGCCGACCCGGCTGGCGTCGCCGCGGTAGGCGGACTCCACCAGGTCGACCAGCGCGGGGACGTCGTGCGCGGTCGCGGGACGGAAGACCAGATCGGCGGCGGTTGCCATGCGTGTACTCCAGACGGCAGACAGATGTCCTGGCATCGTGCCACGAGGACACCCCGGATGGGCCAGCCGGACGCGGGGCGGAGCCGCTCGCGGGCGAGGATGGGACGGTCCGTAACCGTTCGATCACCCGGGAGTGCTGAGCCGCATGCACCCGCGCGTCTTCGCCATCATCACCGCGGTCCTGCTCGGGGCGCTCGGCCTCGGGGCACTGGCCGTCACCGACTGGACCCCGACCGCCGCCGGCCCGGCGGGGCGGGCCGCGCCGGCCGCGAAGGCGGTGGCCGCCGCCTCCCCCACCGGCGATCCGGCGGTCTGGACCCGCAGCACGCTGCGCAACAAGCTGATGACCGAGATGGCCGCCACCGACCCGGGCGTCGCGCTGGCCGACCTGGACCGGATCACCAAGGCGAAGCCGTACACCGTCCGGTTCTGCCACCCGATCGCGCACGAGCTGGGGCACACGGCGGTCAAGCGGTACAACTACGACTTCGCCAAGGTGCTCTCCTTCCCGCACGACACCTGCGCGGAGGGCTACCTGCACGGCGCGGTGGAGGAGATGCTGGCCGCCTCCACCGACCCGGGCAACGACCTGCTCAAGCTCTGCCAGCCGCAGATGAGCGGGCCGTGCGTGCACGGCACCGGCCACGGCACGATGTTCGTCACCAAGCAGAACGTGCCGGCCGCCCGCGACCTGTGCAGCCGCTACGGCTCGCAGAGCCGGATCATCACCTGCTCCGAGGGCCTGTTCATGCAGCTCTTCGGCCCCGACGAGGAGGACGAGAACGCCAAGGCGCAGCTGCCCGCCGACAAGCTGGCCGCCGAGCCGCTCTATCCCTGCCCGGAGCAGCCCGCGCTCTTCCAGTCGGCCTGCTACTTCTACGCGCCGACCTTCTACCTCTCCTCGCACGACTACCCCGACCACCCCGAGGTCTACGCCCAGGCGCTCAAGTGGTGCCTGAACGCCCAGGCCACCGGTGGCGCGAACGACTGCAGTCGAGGGGTCGGCTCGCGCACCATGAAGTACAACCTGGACCGCGAGGACTGGGTGGGCCAGCAGTGCGCGAGCGCGGCGGACAGCTGGCAGCGCAAGGCCTGCGTGGACGGGATGGTGAGCTACTACACGGTCAACTACACCGACCCGGGCGCCGCCGGGCGGCTCTGCGCGAAGCTGACCGACCAGGAGATCGCGCGGGACTGCCGCTCCTCGGCGCACCTGTCGGGATCGCTGGACTGACCGGCACGTAGCATCGGCGGCATGTCCGAGCCGCAGTTCCGCGAATCCGCCCGTGCCACCGCCGACCTGGTCGCCGACTACCTGGCGGCGGTGCCCGAGCAGCCGGTGTGGCAGCCGATGGACCCTGCCGCGCGGGCCCGGCTGCTGGACGCGCCGCTGCCGGCCGGCGGGCGCGACCTGGCCCAGCTGCTGAAGGTGATCGAGGAGCAGGTGCTGCCCGCGCCGATGGGCAACGGCCACCCGAGGTTCTTCGGGTGGGTGAACTCGGCGCCCGCTCCGGCCGGGGTGCTGGCCACGCTGGTCGCCGCCGCGCTCAACCCGAGTTCGGCCGGCGGCGACCACGCGGATGTGCACCTGGAGCGGGCGGTGGTGCGCTGGACGGCGGAGCTGGTCGGGTTCCCGCATCCCCCCGGCGGTGGGCTGCTCACCTCGGGCACCTCGATGGCCACCATCGTCTGCCTGGCCGCCGCGCGCGGTCGGGCGGCGGCCCGAGCCGGACACGACGTGCGGGCCGAGGGGCTGGCCGGACTGCCCCCGCTGGTCGGCTACGTCAGCGGGGAGACCCACTCCTGCGTGCGCAAGGCCGCCGAGCTGCTGGGGCTGGGCAGCCGGCAGCTGCGGGTGGTGGCCGGTGACGCCCAGGGGCGGCTGGACCCGGTGGCGCTGCGCGCGGCCGTCGCCGAGGACCGGGCGGCCGGGCGGCTGCCGTTCCTGGTGGTGGCCTCGGCCGGGACGGTCAACACCGGCGCGGTGGACCGCTTCGAGCCGATCGCCGACCTCTGCGCCGAGCAGGGCCTGTGGCTGCACGTCGACGGCGCGTACGGGGCGTTCGGGGTGCTGGACCCCGAGATCGCGCACCGCTTCGCGGGCCTGGCCCGGGCCGACTCGCTCGCCCTGGACCCGCACAAGTGGCTGGGCGTGCCGGTGGACTGCGGCTGCGCGCTGGTGCGCGACGCCGAGCAGCTGCGCGAGACCTTCAGCCTGGTCCCGGCCTACCTGCGCGACGAGGAGGCCGGCGGGCTGGGCTGGTTCTCCGAGTACGGCATCGAGCAGACCCGCCCGTTCCGCGCGCTCAAGGTCTGGGCCACCATCGCGCACCGGGGCCGCGAGGGCCTGGCGGCCGACATCGCGCACTGCACCCGGCTGGCCCGCCGGCTCGGCGAGCTGGTCGAGGCCGATCCCGGCCTCGAGCTGCTGGCGCCGGTGGAGACCTCGATCGTGGCCTTCCGGGCCCGCCCGGCGGGTCTGTCGCCGAGCGAGCTGAACGCGCTGAACCAGGCGCTGCCGCTCGCGGTGCAGCGGCGCGGGCGGGCCTTTGTGACCGGCACCGTGCTGGCGGGACGGGAGGCGGTGCGGGCCTGCCTGCTGAACGCCGCCACCACGGAGGCGGACCTGGCCGTGCTGCTGGCCGAAGTCCGGTCTGCCGCAGGTGATCTGACTACCCGACAGTAGCCTCGACCAGCCCGTCGGTTTCCCCGCAGACATTTACCGCGTGGTCATAACAGATTCGTGATCGTGAAACACCAGCGCGTCATGGTGGGGTCATGACTCGATCGCCATCCTCTGCCCACCGACCCGACCACGCGTCCGGCCACCCGGCCCAGCAGACCTCCCGGGCCCAGCGCCGACTGGCCAGGACGGCGCGCTGGCGCCGCGAGACCGTGGAGCTCGCGGCCGTCTTCCTCGCGGTGGCCGCCGCCGACCTGGTCGCCGACGTGGTGGTGCACGGCCACGACGGCCCCGTGCTGCTGGCCGCCTCCGCCGCCGCACTGCTCGCCACGGCGGTGTTCCACAGCTGGTGGTCCCATCGCCATCCGCACGGACCGCCGGGCCCCGATCCGGTGGCTGAACGGGAATCGGCCGAGGCCGGCGGTCCGCTCGCCGAGCAGACCCGGCTGTGGCGGCTGCGGGCCACCGTCTCGGACGCGCCCGGCTCGCTGGCGGCCGTCAGCGCGGCGCTGGCCGAGCTGCGGATCAGCATCATCTCGCTGCAGACCCACCCGCTGCCGGACGCCACGGTGGACGAGTTCCTGCTGCGCGCCCCGCGCTCGCTGCCCCGCACCGCGCTGACCGAGGCGGTCGCCAGGGCCGGCGGCCGGGAGATCTGGACCGACCCGGCCGACGCGCACGACCTGGTGGACGTGCCGACCCACGTGCTGGCGCTGGCCACCCGCACCGCGCTGGACGCCGCCGAGCTGCCCGTCGCGCTGCGCCAGCTGTTCGGCCAGGTCACCATCCGGCAGTTCCCGGCCCGCGGCGAGCACGCCGGGGCCGCGCCGCGCCTGGCGGGCCCGGTGATGCTGCTGCCCGCGCCCGGCGGCGAGCTGATCGAGCTCTCCCGCCCGCACCTGCCGTTCACGCCCACCGAGTTCGCCCGGGCCAAGGCGCTGGTCGAGCTGGACACGGTGCTCGGGCCCCGGGTGCCCGAGGTCGAGGACCAGTTGCGGCTGCCCGGTGCCGGCGGGCCGCAGGAGGCCGAGCTGACGGTGCGCCGGGCCCACCCGGGCGACAAGGCGGCGGCGCTGGCCATGCACCGGCGCTGCTCGCCGGCCACCCTGCGCCGCCGTTACCACGGCCCGGTCGCGGACGCCGACCGCTACCTGGGCCACCTGCTCGACCCCCGGCACGGCCAGACGCTGACCGCGCAGACGGCCGACGGGCGGCTGGTCGCGCTCGCCCACCTGATGTGGGACGACGACAGCGCGGAGCTCGCCGTGCTGGTGGAGGACGCCTGGCAGCGCCGGGGCCTGGGCCTGGACCTGCTGCGCCGAATGGCGGCGCTGGCCGCCGAGGCCGGCGTGGCCACCGTCTACGCGGTCACCCAGGCCGGGAACACCGCCCTGGTCGCCGCGATGCGGCGGCTGGAGCTGCCGCTGGACTACCAGGTGGCGGACGGCACCCTGGTGATCACGGCACACCTGGCGGGCGCGGCGGAGCAGCTGCCGAGCCCGTGGCCCTCGGTGCCCGGGGGACGCTGAACACCGCGCGGGTGGGGGCGGTTCCCGGCTGCCGGGGCCGCCCCCTCGGCGTGCGCGCCGGGCCGCCGCCGGGGCGGGGCAGCCGCCCGGCGGCCGGTCGGGCGGGCGGCTGGGCCAGGGGTCGAAGAGGTGTCAGGCGCCCGACCGGGCAGGGCAGGAAGGGGGCCGTGGCTCGGCCTGCTTCCGATGAGCCGTTAGGCTGGCCCCGTCCCTGCCCCCTGACGACCCCGTACGAGGTCAGAGGGGGGTCGTCGCCTAGAGGAGGAACCCCTGAGCATGCCAGGCACCGGATCGGAGGCCGCAGCCACCGGCGCGCGCGACTCCTCACTGCCCGCCCGCTCCAAGCTCGCCGTCACGGCGGGCAAGGTGGCTGCCGCCGCCTCCCGCTCGGTCGGCCGCGGCAGCGGCTCGGTGATCGGCGGCAAGGTCGCGCTCAGGCTCGACCCCGACCTGCTCGCCCGCCTCGCCGACCACCTGGACGTGGTCCTGGTCAGCGCCACCAACGGCAAGACCACCACCACCCGGCTGATCGCCGAGGCGCTGCGCGCCGCCGGCCCCGTGGTCTCCAACGCGCTGGGCGCCAACATGCCGGCCGGGATCACCTCCGCGCTGGCCGGCGGCTC
The DNA here is from genome assembly GCF_036242395.1 of Kitasatospora sp. NBC_01266. Taxonomy (NCBI): domain Bacteria; kingdom Bacillati; phylum Actinomycetota; class Actinomycetes; order Kitasatosporales; family Streptomycetaceae; genus Kitasatospora; species Kitasatospora sp. NBC_01266. Next base: position 776,449 of record NZ_CP108458.1, read on the forward strand.
GGACGCGCGCTACGGCGTGATCGAGGTGGACGAGAAGTACCTGGCGGGCGTCGCCCGGGACACCCACCCCAAGGCCATAGCGCTGCTCAACCTCTCGCGCGACCAGCTGGACCGGGCCGCCGAGACCCGGATGCTGGCCGAGAAGTGGCGCGAGGGCCTGCAGGGCACCGAAGCGGTGATCATCGCCAACGCGGACGACCCGCTGGTGACCTGGGCCGCATCCTCCTGCCAGCGGGTGGTCTGGGTGGCCGCCGGACAGGCCTGGAAGGAGGACGCCTGGTCCTGCCCGTCCTGCGGCGGCGTGATGCAGCGTCCCGGCGACGACTGGTACTGCCAGGAGTGCGGCTTCCGCCGTCCGCAGCCGCACTGGGCGCTGCAGGGCAGCCACGTGATCGACCCGAACGGCGCCGCCTGGCCGATCCAGCTGCAGCTGCCGGGCCGGGCCAACCTGGCCAACGCCACCAGCTCGGCCGCGGTGGCCGCGGTCTTCGGGGTGCCGCCGCAGACCGCCCTGGAGCGGATGCAGTCGGTCTCCGCGGTGGCCGGCCGCTACGACGTGGTCAACTACCAGGGCCGCGACGTGCGCCTGCTGCTGGCCAAGAACCCGGCCGGCTGGCTGGAGACCTTCTCGCTGATCGACGGCCCGCCCGCGCCGGTGATCCTCTCGGTGAACGCGCTGGACGCGGACGGCACCGACACCTCCTGGCTGTGGGACGTGGACTACGAGCGGCTGCACGGCCACCCGGTCTTCGTGATGGGCCAGCGCCGACTCGACCTGGCGGTGCGCCTGGAGGTGGCCGGGCTGCAGTTCCACGTGGTGGAGACGCTGGAGGAGGCGGTCCGGATGGCGCCGCCCGGGCGGATCGAGGCGATCGCCAACTACACCGCGTTCCAGCAGCTGCGCAAGGTGGTGGCCGGGTCATGAGCACTCCCCCGCAGCATCCCGGCTACCCCCAGCAGGGCGGACCGCAGCAGGGCGGCTACCCCCAGCAGGGCTACCCGCAGCAGCCCGGCCAGCCCTACCCGGGCCAGCCGTACCCGGGCCAGCAGCCGCCCGCCGGCTACCCGCAGCAGGGCGGACCGCAGCAGGGCGGCTACCCCGCCCAGCAGCCGCCGCAGGCCCCGGCCCCGCAGCCCGGTGGCCAGCCGCACCCCGGCTACCAGCAGCCCGGCTACCCGGCCCAGCCCGCCAGGCCTGCCCAGCAGCAGGCCGTCCAGCAGCCGCCCGCGCAGCCGGGCCAGCCGCAGCCCGACCCGCAGCACTATGGAAGGCCTTCCAGGATGAGCGACAGCAGCCTGCGGCTGGTCTGGGTCTACCCGGACCTGCTCAGCACCTACGGCGACCGCGGCAACGCGCTGGTCGTGGAGCGCCGGGCCCGCCAGCGCGGGCTGAACGTGCAGCGGGTGGACGTGCGCTCGGACCAGCCGATCCCGACCAGCGGCGACATCTACCTGATCGGCGGCGGCGAGGACCGCCCGCAGCGCCTGGCCGCCGAGCGGCTGCGCCAGGACTCCGGGCTGCCGCGCGCGGTGGACAACGGCGCGATCGTCTTCTCGGTCTGCGCGGGCTACCAGATCCTGGGCCACGAGTTCATCAACGACCTGGGCCAGCGCGAGCCGGGCCTGGGCCTGCTGGACGTCTGGTCCACCCGCGGCGAGGGCGCCCGCAGCGTCGGCGACGTGCTGGCCGAGCCGGACCCGCGGCTGGGCCTGGCGACGCTGACCGGCTTCGAGAACCACCAGGGCGTCACGCACCTGGGTCAGGGCGTCGCGCCGCTGGCCCAGGTCTCCGTGGGCGGCGGCAACGGCGACGGGAACGGCACCGAGGGCGCCTGGCGGGACACCGTCTTCGGCACCTACCTGCACGGTCCGGTGATGGCCCGCAACCCCGCGGTCGCGGACCTGCTGATCAAGCTGGCACTGGACGTCAACGCGCTCCCGCCGGCCGACACCACCTGGTACGACGCGCTGCGCGCCGAGCGGATCGCGGCCACCGGCCGCCAGCCCGCCTGAGCCGCCCGACCCGTCGGACCGCCCGATCCTCGGCCGGGCACCGGCAGGCTGACGGCCTGCCGGTTCTCAAGGGATCGTCGATCGGAGCGGGCCACCCTCGGTGCGTACCGACACCCGTCGGTCGGCCCGAGTGAACGTCTCCCGTGAACGTCTCCCGCCCGCCTGGTGTCCAGCATCCGGCGGCGGGAGCCTCCACCTCGCGAAATAGCGACAATAAAGCTCGTCGGATGCAACCCTCCTCGGCAGCCGGCACCTCAGCGCGGGCGCGCCGACGACGCCGCTCCCGTGCCTGCTCCCGCCTGGCCGGAGGTGGGGGCCGCTAAGATCAGCTTCGGCTTGATTTGTCCGATTCTGACCCCGCCCTTCCAAGGTGGTAGTCCGGCCATCCGGTCCTTCCCCCAGCCTGGCGGCTGGGCGGTGCCCCCAGTGGAGTTGCAGAAACAATGCGTATTGGTGTGCTGACCAGCGGCGGCGACTGCCCCGGCCTGAACGCCGTGATCCGCTCCGTGGTCCACCGGGGGGTGGTCGACCACGGCGACGAGATCATCGGCTTCCAGGACGGCTGGCGAGGCCTCCTCGAAGGTGTCCACCGCCCGCTGACCCTCGACTCGGTCAGCGGCATCCTGGCCCAGGGCGGCACCATCCTGGGCTCCTCCCGCGTCCAGCCCAGCCACCTGCGCGACGGCGTGGAGCGGGCCAAGCGCTACTGCGCCGACCTCGGCATCGAGGCGGTGATCCCGATCGGCGGCGAGGGCACCCTCAAGGCGGCCAAGCTGATGAGCGACGCCGGCCTGCCGGTGGTCGGCGTCCCCAAGACCATCGACAACGACATCGCCTGCACCGACGTCACCTTCGGCTTCGACACCGCCGTCTCGGTGGCCACCGAGGCGCTGGACCGGCTGAAGACCACCGCCGAGTCGCACCAGCGGGTGATGGTGGTCGAGGTGATGGGCCGGCACACCGGCTGGATCGCGCTCAACGCGGGCATGGCGGCCGGCGCGCACGCCATCGTGGTGCCCGAGCGCCCGTTCCACATCGACAAGCTCACCGAGGTGGTCCGCGAGCGCTTCGAGCGGGGCAAGAAGTTCGCCATCGTGGTCTGCGCGGAGGGCGCCAAGCCCGAGGCCGGCACCATGCACTGGGAAGAGGGAACCCGGGACATCTACGGCCACGAGCGGTTCACCGGCATCGCCACCCAGCTCTCCGGCGAACTGGAGCACCGCCTGGGCAAGGAGGCCCGCCCGGTGATCCTCGGCCACACCCAGCGCGGCGGCACCCCCACCGCCTACGACCGGGTGCTCGCCACCCGGTTCGGCTGGCACGCCGTGGAGGCCGCGCACAAGGGCGCCTTCGGGCACATCACCGCGCTACAGGGCACCCAGATCAACCTGGTGCCGCTGGGCGAAGCGGTGGCGGACCTGAAGACGGTCCCGGCCGAGCGCTACGTCGAGGCCGAGATGGTCATCTGACCGTCCGACCCGCCACCTCCCTGATGCCCCGCCACCCCGGCGGGGCATCAGTGTTCAGTCCGGGGGCGCCCGCAGCGGGCAGGTAAGCCGGCCGTAGTCTGGGTGCCGACGAAAAACGGACGAACCGGACCTGAGGCGGCCGGACGTCCCTGGGCACAACGGAAAGCGGGACCGCCGATGGACGGTATGACAGGGATGCACCACGGGGACGAGCTGGGCCCGTTCTCGCTCCACTCGGTGCTCACCTGGTCGCCCGACTGGCCGTTCCTGCTGGGCTGCCTGGTGGCGCTCGGCCTGTACGGCACCGGTGTCGTGCGGCTGGCCAGGCGCGGCGACCGCTGGCCGATCGGGCGCTCGGTGGCCTGGGTCCTGGGTGTGCTGACCATCGTCGCGGTGACCTGCTCGGGGCTGAACGACTACGGCATGGTGCTGTTCAGCGCGCACATGATGCAGCACATGGTGCTCAGTATGCTGACGCCGATCCTGCTGCTGCTCGGCGCGCCGATCACGCTGGCGCTGCGGGCGCTGCGCCCGGCCGGCAAGGGACGCCCGCGCGGGCCGCGCGAGCTGCTGGTGGCGCTGCTGCACAGCCGGTACGTCAAGGTGCTCTCGCACCCGGCCTTCACCATCCCGCTCTTCATCGCGAGCCTCTACGGCCTCTACTTCACCCCGATCTTCGACACCCTGATGCAGACCCGGATCGGGCACATCGCGATGATGGTCCACTTCCTGGCGGCCGGCCTGCTCTTCTTCTGGCCGATCATGGGCGTGGACCCGGGCCCGAACCGGCCCGGGCACGTGATGCGGATCATCGAGCTGTTCATGGGGATGCCGTTCCACGCCTTCTTCGGCGTCGCGGTGATGATGGCCACCAGCCCGCTGGTGACCACCTTCAACTCGGCCATGGCCCCGCCCGGCACCGACCTGATGGCCGACCAGAAGATGGCCGGCGGGATCACCTGGGCGTTCGGCGAGATCCCGACCGCCGTGGTGCTGATCGCGCTGGTCTTCCAGTGGTCCAAGTCCGAGCAGCGGCAGGCCACCCGCACCGACCGGGCCGCCGAGCGGGACGGCGACGCGGAGCTGGTCGCCTACAACGCCTACCTGGCCTCGCTGGAGAAGCGCGGCAACCGGCCGGCCCAGGCGGGCTGAGCACCGCTTTCGCTCCTCGACGGGACCCCGTGCGCCGATCCGGCGGACGGGGTCCTTCGCTGTTCGGCGGCGGGCCGGCCGCACCGGAGTTGGCCGAGAGCGCATCACGCAGGGAACACAACTTCCCCGAAATTACATCGAACTGATGCTCCATCAGGATATAACCGTGGTCTCAGCGAATCCCGAGGGGGGACCCATGAAGCGCAAACTCGCCCTGGGCTGTTCGGCACTGGCCTTGGTCGGTGCCCTGGCCGGCAGCGCACCCGCGATGGCCGCCGCACCGTCCGGCACCCCGGTCAGCGGCACCGACGAGGCCGTCTCGCTCTCCGGCGAGGTGGTACCGGGCTACGGCGATCTCGGCGTCTACTGGACACCGGTGGGCACCGCCGACACCACCGGGCCCACCCAGATCACCCTGGACCTGCCGTCCTGGATGTCCGCCGAGGACATCATGGTGACCGACTCCACGGTGGACTTCACCTTCACCAGCGCCATCTCGCCCGACGGCCACCACGTCACCGCCGTCTTCACCGGCACCCGCAAGCCGGGGCAGACCGAGTTCATGGAGGTGCACGTCACCTCGGCCAACCCCGTTCCGGCCAGCGTGATCACCGCGACGGTGAGCAACCGGGACGACCGCAACCCGGCCAACAACGTGGCCACCCTGGGCATCGGCGGCGAGAGCGCGCCGCCGCCGGTCATCCCCGCCGCACCTCAGGTCCGCAGCCTGGACACCTTCACCGGCCCCGGTGCCGGCGGGACCACGGTGAACATCGGCGGCACCGGGCTGACCAACAGCATGGTGCTCTTCGGTGACACTCCGGCCACCGGTGTCTCCTGCACCGACACCAGCTGCACCGCGACCACGCCCGGCGGCTGGGGCCTGGCCCCGGTCACCGTGGTCACCCCCGGCGGCACCGCCTACGCCCCGGGCGCGTTCCTCTACACCGGCCCGCCGCCGCCCGCTCCCCCGGCGCCCGTACTGGCCAACCTGTGGGTGAACAGCGGGCCGTCGGCCGGTGGCAACTGGGTGGCCCTCGGCGGCACCAACCTGACCGGCGGCCAGGTCTTCTTCGGTGACCGCCCGGGCCAGGACGTCTCCTGTGGAGCCACCATGTGCACCGCCACCGCGCCGGCCGGCACCGGCACGGTCGACGTCCGGGTGCTCACCCCGGGCGGGATCACCGCCGTGGCCGGCGGGGACCAGTACACCTACACCGGCTGACCGCAGGCCCGGCGCGGGCGGCCGGCGGCCGGCGGCGAAACGGTCCGAGGGCCGCCACCGCTCGTGCCGGGCCCGGGGATGGTGGCAGGCTGGAGGGGCTGGGCGGTGATCGCGATGACGGTGTTCTACGGCAACACGCACCACGGGCGGACCTTCCGGGACCGCGCCGAGGCCGGGCGACTGCTCGGCGAGCGGGTGCGGGCCTGGGGCGCCGACGCCCCGGTGGTGGTGGGTCTGCCCCGGGGCGGGGTCCCGGTCGCCTACCGGGTGGCGCAGCTGCTGGACGCGCCGCTGGACATCCTGGTGGTCCGCAAGATCGGCGCCCCCGGGCAACCGGAGCTGGCGCTCGGCGCGGTCGGCGAGGGCGGCATCCGGCTCTTCAACCACGACATCATCGCCGCGCTCGGGATCACCGCCCACCGCCTGGAGCAGCTCGCCGACGCGACCGCCGCCGAGGTGGCCGAGCGGACCGGGCTGCTGCGCGGGTCGCTGCCCCCGCTGGAGGTGACCGGGCGGGCGGTGGTGCTGGTGGACGACGGGATCGCCACCGGCGCGACCGTGCGGGCGGCGATGGCGGTGCTGCGCCGGCGGGAGGTGAGCGAGCTGCTGCTGGCCGTCCCGGTGACCGCTCCAGAGGCCCTGCGGGTGCTCGGCCCGCTCGCCGACGACCTGGTCTGCCTGAGCGCGCCGCCCTCGTTCCAGGCGGTCGGGCAGTTCTACAACGACTTCGAGCAGACCACCGACCAGGAGGTGCGCAGGCTGCTGGACCTGGCGGCGGCCCCGCGCGGCAGCGGTGAGGCGGGCTAGCGAAGGAAGCAGGGCGGCGGCGCGCCCGTGACACCACCGGACCGTCCTGCCCGTACGGTCGTGTCCAGGTGCGGGATCGCAACGTCGCGGGAGGTCAAGGTGCGGCACTATCGGTGGATCCTCGAGGTCCAGGACGACGACGGCCGCTGGTCGCAGCGGGACGGTGCCTCGATGTCGAATCCGCTCGCGATGTCGAATCCGCTGGAGTACGACGGACCGCCCCAGCAGGTGGCGAACCATCTGCGGGACGTGTTCGTCCGCACGCTCTCCGGACCCGCCCCCGGCCCCCGGGCCGTCAGGGTCGGTGTCCGGGAGGAAGGCGAGCCCGGTTCCGGCGGTGCCCAGGCCGAGAGCGAGTGGTCCCGAGAGTAGTACCCGAGCCTGGAGTAGTACCCGAGCCTGGAGGAGTACCCGAGCCTGGAGGAGCACCCGAGCCTGCCGGGTCGGCTACATCGGCCCGGACCAGGCGGCCGCCCGGGTCCGGGCGACGCGCGCCCGAGCGGCGGCCTCGTCGGGGCCGCCGGTGGGCTCGGCGGTCGACGGGAGGATCTCCGAGCCCGCTTCCCAATCCGCCAGGCCATCGACCTGATCGGCACCGATCAGGGCGCTCGCGGTACGCATACTCGCCGGGTCGGCGGCTCGGGCCATCAGCCGAGCGGCGTCGACGATGTCCGTGGCCGGCGGGACGACGAGCAGTTCGAGTCGCCGCGGGGTGTAGGAACAGACCATGATCATGTGCTGGTCCTGCTCCTCGCTGAACCAACCCACGTGCACCAGGTGTCCCGCCACCGGGATCCGCCGCGGGATGACCGGCCACTGCGCCGGGTTCACGGTGATCCGCAGGACCTCTCCCCACTGCTTTTCCAACTCAGCAGCCAGGGAAGGGATTTCGAGGAGAAGGTCACGCGATCGGGGCCACCAGGCGCCATCCAGGCGGCCCGCACGTACACCGTCAGGCGCGAGCGACAGCCGCACGGGATGGTCGATGGGTGGCGGCGCGGTCACGCGGCCGAGGGTCACAGTCATGATGAAGGACCTGTCTCCGGACCCCATGTGGATGGGGTCCGGCAGAGGCGTTCGCCGGAGACGACGCCAGTGTCCTGTGCCGGCATGCGAAGTGCCTTCGGTGACTTCCAGGTTACTCCGCGCGAAGCCCGAGCGGACACGGTCGCGTCGGCCGATGTCCGCCGGCCCGCCCGCACGGCGGAGCGGCTACGCGCCCGCCATCACCGCCGTCGGGTCCTGGTAGACGGCGTCCAGCGACAGCAGCGCCCCGCCTCGCGCGGTGCCCGTCAGGCCGAGTTGGGACAGGACGATCTCGCAGCCGCCGGCATCCGGTGCCATCACCAGGGCGTGCACCTGGGTGGTCACCGCGTCGATCAGGTGCTCGCCGAAGTAGGCGAAGTGCCCGCCCAGGACCAGGAGTCGGGGGTTGAGGATGTCGGCGAGCAGGGCCAGGCCGGGCGCCAGGTGGTCGGCGATCCGGCTCAGCGCCGCCAGCGTGCGCGGGTCGCCGGCGTGCGCGCGGCCGCGCAGCTCGGCCAGCCGCTGGCCGAGGTCGATCGTCGGGTCGCAGACCGGGTCGGTGGGGTCGGCGGCGTAGCGCAGCAGCGCGTCCCGGCCGACCGTGGTCTCCCAGCAGCCGCGCCGCCCGCAGGCGCAGGGCTCGTCCGAGGGGACCAGTCGCAGGTGCCCGACCTCGCCCGCGTATCCGCCGGTGCCGCGCACGAGTTGACCGCCGGCGATGATGCCGACGCCCACGCCGGTCTGGCCGGTGACGTAGACCAGGTCGCGCACGTTGTCGGCGGAGGCCAGTACGTATTCGGCCAGTGCGCCGAGCTTGGCGTCGTTCTCCAGGTGCAGCTGCGGCGTGCCGGGGCCCAGCCGCCGGCGCAGTCCGGCCAGCGCCTGGACGTCCCGCCAGCCGATGTTGGAGGCGTACTTGACCACTCCGGCGTCCATGTCCACCGCGCCGGGGGTGGCCAGGGTGACGCCGACGACCTGGCCGCCTTCGTCGCGCAGGGCGGCCGTCCCGTCGGCGGTCAGCCGGGCCACCGCGTCGAGCGCGGCCTCGGGGCCCACCGCGCGTACGTCGAGCGGGGTGCGCCGCTCGAAGGTGACCTCGCCGCGCAGGTTGAGGGCGAGCAGGCTGATGTAGTCCACGTTGATCTCGGCGCCCAGGCCGTGCACCCGGCGGCCGTCCACCTCCACCGCCTGGCCTGGCCGGCCCACGGCGCCGCGGTCGCGGGCCGCCTCGCCCTCCCGGACCAGGGCGCCGTCCAGCAGTTCGGCGATCAGGTGGGAGACGGTGGCCTTGGGCAGGCCGGTGTCCTCGGCGATCCGGGCGCGGGAGCGGGGCCCCTCGTCGCGCAGCAGTCGCAGCACCATGCTCAGATTCGCCCGCCGGGACGCGGACCGGTCCCGTGCGACGGCCGGCCGTGCCATGGCCAGCTCGCGCACACCCGTCCCCCGTAGCGCCTGCTTCACCGACAGCTCCTCTCGTGTGTACGAGCCCAGACTATTGACTTGAGCGAAGTTAGTTCAAACAATAGCCGAACGAATTTGGCTTGTTCAATCCTGTCCGAGCCTGATCGGTCTCGTGCTCTTCCCCCCACGACCTCCAGGAGACGTACGTGAAGGCAACATCCCGCTCCCTGGCCGCCGCGATCGCGGTCCTCACCGCCGCGACCCTCGCCAGCGGCTGCTCCTCCAGCGGCTCCGGAGCGGCGGACTCGGCCGGCTCCGCCGGCGGCGTGGTGAAGCTGGACTTCTGGGGCTGGGCCCCGGGGTACGACCAGTCGGTGGCCCTGTTCAACCGGACCCACCCGAACATCCAGGTCACCTTCGACAAGACCGCGTCCGGCTCCAAGGGCGGCTACACCAAGATGCTCACCGCCGCCAAGGCCGGCAACGCCCCCTGTCTGGCCCAGGTCGGCTACGAGACGCTGCCCAGCTTCGCCGCCGCCGGCGCGCTGGAGGACGTCACCAAGTACGCCGCGCCCGGCAAGTCGCAGTTCGCCGACTGGACCTGGCAGCAGGTCACGATCGGCGGCCAGACCTACGGCATCCCGGTGGACACCGCGCCGATGGCCCTGATGTACCGCAAGGACCTGTTCACCAAGTACGGCATCACCACGCCCCCGGCCACCTGGGACGAGTACGCGGCCGACGCCGCCAAGGTGCACGCCGCCGACCCGAGCGTCTACCTCGGTGACTTCGGCAACGACGCCTACAACTACGCGGGCCTGGCCTGGCAGGCCGGCGCCGGCTGGTTCGGCACGGCCGGCGACCAGTGGCAGGTGAGCGTCGACAGCGCGGCCAACCAGAAGGTGGCCGGCTACTGGCAGGGCCTGCTGGACAAGAAGCTGCTGAAGACCGACCCGAGCTACGACCCCTCGCTCTACAGCGACCTGGCGAACGGCACGGTGCTCTCGGACGTCAACGCGGTCTGGGACGCGCCGATCATCGCCAGCAGCGTCAAGGCCGGCGCGGGCCAGTGGGCCGTCGCCCCGATGCCGGTCTGGGACGCCGCCGACCCGGTGTACGGCAACGACGGCGGCTCGGCCACCGCGGTGCTCAAGGGCTGCGGCCACGCCAAGGAGGCCACCGAGTTCGCCACCTGGATGAGCACCGACGCCGACAGCGTCAGCAACCTGATCAAGGTCACCGGCATCTACCCGGCCGCCACCGCCGGCCTGTCCAACCCCGCGCTCAGCGCGCCGGACCCGTTCTACGGCGGCCAGACCATCTACGACGTGTTCAAGGGCGAGAGCGCCCACATCACCACCAACTGGCAGTGGGGGCCGACCATGACGCAGACCGCCACCGACCTCGGCGACGGGCTCGGCCAGGCCGGCACCGACGGCACCACGCTGCCGAACATGCTCAGCACCGTGCAGAGCAAGACGGTGGCCGGGATGAAGCAGCAGGGCCTGACCGTCGCGGGCGGCTGACCCGCCGCCGACCGACCCGCGCCACGCCCGGGCACGGAAAGCCCCGGGCACGGAAAGCCCCGAGCACCGAAAGCCCTGAGCACCGAAAGGCAGTCCACGTATGACCACCGCTCTGAGGGAGCGGGCCGCCGGCCGCACCGTACCCGCCGGCACCCGCGGCACCGGCAGGCGCCGGCGCGGGCGGCCCGTCGCCCTCTTCCTCGCCCCGTTCCTGGTGCCGTTCGCGGCGCTCTACCTGGCCCCGATCGGCTACACGGTCTACCAGAGCCTGTTCCGGATGCACCGCTCGGGCCTCGGCCTGACCGCACCCACCCAGGTCTTCGCCGGGCTGTCCAACTACGCCACCGCGCTGGGCGACGCGGACTTCCGCGGCTCGCTGCTGCGGGTCCTGCTGATCGGCCTGGTGCAGGTGCCGCTGATGCTGCTGATCGCGCTCGGCCTGGCGCTGCTGCTGGACGCCAGGTCCACGCTCTTCAAGCGGTTCTTCCGGCTGGCCTTCTTCCTGCCGTACGCACTGCCCGGCGTGGTCGGCGCGATCATGTGGTCCTACCTGGTGGCCCCGGGTCTGAGCCCGATCACCGCCGCCGCCCACCACCTGGGCCTGCACCTGGACCTGACCTCGAACGCCATGCTGGCCCCCACCATCGGCAACATGCTGACCTGGGGCTGGACCGGCTACAACATGCTGATCATCTACTCCGCCCTGCAGGCCATCCCCGCCGAACTGAGCGAGGCGGCCACCATGGACGGCTGCTCGGCCTTCGGCATCGCCTGGCGGATCAAGGTGCCGCTGGTGCGCCCGGCGCTGGTGCTCACCACGGTCTTCTCGATCATCGGGACCGCCCAGCTGTACAACGAGCCGGCCATCCTGCACAACGTCGCCCCCAACCTGAGCAGCAGCTACACCCCGATCTACGCCGCCTACGACGCCGTGAACGCCAACAACTTCAACGCCGCCGCCGCCGAATCGGTGATCCTCGCGCTGCTCGCCTTCGTCCTCTCCTTCGGCTTCCTCAAGCTGGTCCAGCGCCGTGGAGGCGCCCTGTGAACACCTCCCCGCAGCCCGTCGGCACCCGGCGGGCCCCGCTCTCGCGCTGGCTGGTCCTCGGTGTCCTGCTGATCGCCTCGGTCTACTTCCTGGCCCCCGTCTGGTGGTTGCTGGTCTCCTCGACCAAGACCAACGCCGACCTGTTCAGCGGCAACGGCTTCTGGTTCGCCCACTTCGCGCTCTTCGCCAACGTCCACCAGGTCTTCGCCCAGCAGGGCGGCATCTACTGGCAGTGGCTCGCCAACAGCGCGCTCTACGCGGTGGGCGGCGCGGCCGTGAGCACCCTGATCGCCGCGCTGGCCGGCTACACCCTGGCCAAGTACCGCTTCCGCGGCCGGGAGTTGACCTTCAACTCGGTGCTCGCGGCGGTGCTGGTCCCGCAGCCGCTGCTGGCCGTCCCGCTCTACCTGATGTTCTCCCAGATCCATCTGGTCAACACCTACTGGGCCGTGCTGCTGCCCAGCATGGTCAGCCCGTTCGGGGTCTACCTGGCCCGGATCTACGCCGGGGCCTCGGTCCCCGACGAGCTCATCGAGGCCGGACGGATCGATGGCGCGGGCGAGTTCCGGATCTTCGCCACCATCGCGCTGCGGGTGATGTCGCCGGCCCTGGTGACCATCTTCCTCTTCCAGTTCGTCGCGATCTGGACCAACTACCTGCTGCCGGTGCTGATGCTGGCCAACGACCACCTGCAGCCGGTCACCGTGGGCATCGTCGGCTGGCAGGCGCAGCGCGGGATCGGCCCCAGCGCCGTGCCGTTCAACATCGTGATCACCGCGGCCATGATCTCCGCGATCCCGCTGGTCGTCCTCTTCCTGTCCCTGCAACGCTTCTGGCGCTCCGGCCTGGTCGCCGGCAGCACCAAGTGAGGAGTCCGCGCGTGCCCGCGAGCTACCACCTGCGCTTCCAGCTCCACCCCACCCCGGACGCCGCCCAGCAGGCCGGCGAGTTGGCCAAGTTCTGCGCCGAGGCGGGGGTCACCGAGGTGGTGCTGCTGCTCGGGGCCGAGGAGTTCCACACCGGCCACCCGGCCGGCCGGGCCGAGGACCTGGCCTTCGGGACCACGGCGACCGCCACGACGATCCTGCGCGAGGCCGGCCTGGCGGTCAGCCTGAACCCCTGGGTCACCGTCGGCCACGCCGACCGCGGTCGCGGCAACACCCTCGGCTTCGCCCCGATGGTCGACCCGCTTGGCCAAGTCGCCACCGCCCAGGCCTCCTTCGCCTGCCCGCGCTGGCGCGCCTGGCTGGCCGCGCGGTACGCCCGGTACGCCACACTGGACCTGCGGGTGCTCTGGCTGGAGGACGACTTCCGCTACCACAACCACGCCCCGCTGCACTGGGGCGGCGGCTTCGAGCCGCTGATGCTGGAGCGGTTCGCGGCGCTGGCCGGCGAACCGGTCACCCGTGAGCGGCTGGTGGCCGCCGTGACCGCCCCCGGCGCCCCGCATCCGTGGCGGTCCCTGCTGCAACAGGTCTGGCGCACCGCACAGTTGGAGGTGGCCGAGCAGGTGGCGGCGGCGGTCGGCGAGCAGTCCGGCGGGCGCGTCCAGCTCGGCCTGATGAGCTCGGAACTCGGCGTCCACTCGGCGGAGGGCCGCGACTGGCCGGCCCTGTTCGAGGCACTGAGCATCAACGGCAAGGTCGCCCACCGCCCGCACTTCGCCCGCTACGGTGACGCGCCCGGACGCGAACTCAGCTTCTCGCTCTGGATGCTGGAAGCCCAGCGGGCCCTGCGCCCGGAGCACGCGACCAGCGAGCCGGAGATCGAGAACTGGCCGCACACCGCCTGGTCGAAGTCCGACACGCAGACCTGGTCCGAGCTGGTCGCCGCCCAACTCGCCGGCTCCGACGCGATGTTCCTCAACGTCCACCCGATGCAGTCGGGCCGTGCCCTGCGCTTCCCACGGGTGGCCGAGCTGCTGCGCCGCACCCGCCCCGCCCTGGACTGGGTCGCCGGACGCCGGTCGCGCACGGCGAGCACCCACGGGGTGGGCCTGCCGATGCCGCAGCAGGCCGCCGCGCACGTGCGAACCAGGGCCGGCGGCGAGCTCGCCGCGCTCACCGTCGATGCCGCACCCGCCGCCGACCACCTGCTGCGCTACGGCGTCCCGGTCATCGCCAACCCGGCTCCCGTGCAGGCCATCTTCGGCCAACTCGCTTGGTCCTTCGGAGATTTCGAGCTCGAGCGAATGCTGTCGGGCGGTTTGCTGCTGGACGGCACGGCTGCCGAGATCCTCACCCGGCGCGGCTTCGGCCGGCTGCTCGGGATCAGCGCCTGCGAGCTGATCGAGCGGGAGAGCGCCGACCCGGCCGAGCCGTACGCCCTGGAGCACCTGGCAGGCGAGGACGTGTACCTGAGCGTCAACGTCCAGCCCGCGCTGGCCAGGCTGGCCCTCGTGCCCGAGGCCGACACCTGGACCGCGATCCTGACGCCGGATCAGCGGCAGTGGGGGCCGGGCCGGTTCGTGTTCCGCAATGAACTCGGCGGCCGCGTCGCGGTGCTGGCCGCGACCGCGCCCCAGCTGCTGCCCTACGACGACGACGGCCAGCAGCTGCTGCACGCCATGGTCCGGTTCCTCGAAGGCGACCGGCCCGCGCTGCCGCTGGTCAGCGGCGGCCCCCATCTGCTCCCGCACCTGTCCCGCACCGAGCGCGGCTGGCTGCTCGCCGTGGCCAACGGCAGCGCCGACCCGGCCCGGCCGCGGATCGCCCTGCCGACCGCCGCCCAGGGCCCGGGCGCCACCCTGCTGGCCCCGCTCGCCCCCCCGATCCCGGCCCGCATCACCGAGCACCAGCGCGGGCTGACCCTCGACCAGGACCTGCCGCACCGCGGCTGGCTGGTCGTGGACTGGCACTGACTCCACCGAACCCCCCAGCGGTGTGCGCTCCGCACAGCAAGGAGAATCCGTGTTCCCCCCACCCCGCAGCGCCCTGGTCGCGCTGCTCACCAGCGCGGCCCTGAGCCTGGCCGGCCTGGCCGCCACCCCGGCGACCGCCGCCCCCGCCGGCGCCACCCGCGCCGGCGTGCCCACCTCCGGATACAGCGTCAGCGTCGGCACCCCCGTGCCGTTCGGCAACATCTCGGACAGTCCCGCCGCGCCGTACACGGACAAGGACGGCACCTTCCACTACCAGGAGGCCGACGCCCTCTACGGCGCCACCGACAACCGCTCCTGGACCTTCTTCACCGGCTCCGACTTCGACTCCGCCACCGCCGACAGCGGCCTGGACAACGCGGCCAACCCCGCCAACCCCAGCGACGAGAACAACGACACCACCTGGCGCTGCAACAACAGCCCCACCGGCCAGAGCGCCAGCTACTCCCCCGGCAACGCCGGCTACGCCCAGAAGAACTACTGCGACCTGGTCGGCACCTGGGTCGACCCCGACACCGGCGACTGGTACGGCCTGGTGCACAACGAGTTCACCCCCTCGCCGTTCGGCGACGGCCTGCACTACGACGCCATCGACTACGCGGTCTCCACCGACCAGGGCCACACCTGGACCATCAAGGACCACGCCATCACCTCGCCGTACAGCACCCAGCGCGGCGACACCACCCAGTTCCCCGGCCAGACGTACTACTACGGCGACGGCGACCAGCGGCTCTACACCGACACCGCCTCCGGCTACTTCTACGTCTTCTACGGCTCGCGGGTCATCGACAAGAGCGGCGGCTGGAAGGCCTTCTACGAGCACGTGGCGCGCGCGCCGATCGCCGACAAGATGGCTCCCGGCTCCTGGCAGAAGTGGTACGACGGCTCCTGGTCCCAGCCCGGTCAGGGCGGGCAGGAGAGCAACCTGGTCCCCGTCGACTCGACCAACACCACCGGCTACACCCCGCCCGCGGACGAGTACAACCCGGCCAACACCGGCACCGCCGAACAGCAGATCGCGGCCGGCCAGATGCCCGCCACCTCACCGCTGTTCGTCATGGACGTCACCTACGACGCCTACCTGGGCCTGTACATCGGCGAGCCGCAGGGCGTCGACCAGAGCGGAAACGCCCCCCAGCAGTACTACGCCACCGCCGACCTCGCCACCCAGAAGTGGTTCCTGCTCGGCGACACCGGCAGCTACCACACCGCCTCCTGGTACCGCTGGTTCCTGGACAGCGCCAACCGGACGAACAACACCATCGTCGGCAAGTCCTTCCGCTCCTACTGCGCCTGGTCCTGCTCGAACGGATCCAACGGCGAGTACACCGACGTCACCCTCAACTCCCCGAGCCCGGCCCCGGCACCGGTGGACACCAGCAAGGCCTACCAGATCGGCAGCGCCGCCGGCCGGTTCCTCGCCCAGGTCCAGGGCGGCTCCGCCACCACCTCACTGGGCGCGGCCACCGGTTCCGCCCTGGCGTCCTGGAGCTTCGTGGCGGACGGGGACGGCTCCTACCAGGTCGTCAACTCGGCCACCGGGCAACTGCTCGGCGTCGACTCCACCCAGACCACCGACCGCGCCTGGGGCACCACGCCCACCGTCACCGCGGCGCCCGCCGGCGGCCCGTCCGTGGGCCAGCAGTGGTTCCTGGTGCCCAGCACCACGGCCACCGGCAGCTTCCGCCTGGTCAACCGCTACAGCGGCCTGGTGCTCGGGCTCTCCTCGAACAGCAGCCGCCTCGCCGAGACCACGCCCACCCGCAGCTGGACCGACACCACCGGCAGCACGGTCGGCGGCGGACGCACCGCCGCCGAGCAGACCCTGACCTTCACCCCGACGGCCAGCTCCTCCCTCAACGGCAGCCACACCCTGACCGCCTCCGGCATGGCCCTGGACGACCCCAACCACTCCACCACCGCGGGCACCCAGCTGATCACCTGGACCCCCAACGGCGGCGGCAACCAGACCTGGGTCTTCGCCCAGCAGTCCGACGGCTCCTACCAGATCACCAACGGCCAGTCCGGCCTCTGCATGGACGACAGCGGCGGCTCCACCGCCGCCGGCGCCCAGGTGATCCAGTGGACCTGCACGGGCAGCAGCAACCAGCGCTGGACGGTGACCGCGGGCAGCGGCGGCTACGCCATCACCTCGCAGCGCAGCGGACTGGTGCTGACCACCGCCTCCACCTCCGACGGCTCGCTGGTCACCCAGCAGCCGGACACCGGCTCGGCGCTGCAGCGCTGGACCATCGGCTGACCGTCACCGGCGGCACGCCGGGTGCCCTGGTCCTGCGACCAGGGCACCCGGTGTTTCCCGTTTCCGCCCGCTATGCCCCGGCCGGTCCGGCGGTGCCCGGGGACCGGTGCAGGAAGCGCACCGCGGCAGCCGTCAGGAGGGCCAGCAGCACCGCGCCGGCGACGAACCCGACGAGGACCGCGGGGTAGCTGAACGTCACGGAGCTGCCGAACTGCACCGTGACGAAGGCCTCGATGGCACCGCACATCAGCGCCGGGGGCAGCAGGGCGAGCCCCACGGCGGCCGGCAGCAGTCGGCCCCAGCGCAGCGCGGCCAGGGACAGCAGCGAGAGGGACAGGCCGGCCACCGCGATCGCCTGGTAGACGGCGGCGTCCTTCCAGGTGCCGTTGTCGTTGAGGAAATAGGTCAGCGCCCCGGTCAGCGCCAGGACGAGCAGGGCCGCCGGCAGCTCCGGTCGCCGACGCAGCAGCGGACGCCGGGCGAGCAGGTCCGGGGGTGCGGCGAGGACCAGCAGCGCCCACAGCACGGCGGGGCCGCACTGCTGGACCAGCAGGGACAGGTCGAACTGGACCGGGAAGCCGGGCATGCCCGCGGTGAGCGCGTACATGTCGGTGCCCCAGGCCGCGACGGCGGCCAGGGCGGCCAGCGTGGCCAGCACCCGGACGGCGGTCCACCGGCCGAACAGCGCGGCTGCCACGACCGGCAGCCACAGGCCGTACGCGACGGCGTGCGCGGTCATCATCAACTGCCAGTTCGGGTCGTGGTTCCCGGCGGGCGCCTGATCGAAGAGCCAGTGGTGCAGCAGCTGCGCGATGGACGGCAGTGCGCCGCCGAGTGCGGCGACGGCGGCCAGTGGCGCGAGGACGGCCAGCAGCCGCCCGGCGGGGCGGTCGGCGGCGAGCCCGCTGCGCACCCGCAGCCCGTAGGCCGCGACGCCGGCCGACTCGCGGGCCCGGATCCAGCGGCCCGCGTCCGCGGTGGCGTCCGCGTGGACGGCGGCGATCTCCGCGCCCCGCTCGGCGCGGTAGCGGGCCGGGTAGAGCCGCAGCGCCAGGCGCAGGCCCAGCGGGGCGGGGCCGGGGTTCGCGGCGGGCCGGTCGGCGGCGTCGGTGTGCTGGTCGTTCATGCGAAGGCCCCCCTGGCCTTGGGACGGGCGAGAGCGAGCCGGCGCTCGGCCTCGGTGGCCACTGTGCGCAGGCGCTCGACTTCGGCGGCCAGTGCGGCGCGTCCGGGGTCGGCGAGCGCGTAGGTCCGGCGGGCCCGGCCGTCGACCACCTCGTCGCGGTCGACCCGGATCAGCCCCTGCTGCAGCAGCCGGTCCAGGGCGCTGTAGAGCGTGCCGGTGCGCATCGTGACCCGGCCCCGCGAGATCGCGGCGACCTCCTGGATCAGCGCGTACCCGTGCCGAGGGGCATCGGCCAGTGCGGTGAGCAGAAGCAGTGTCGGCTCCTGCATGGAGCGTTCTGTCATGCGATTACATATACAACTGATCTACCTATGCTGTCCATGCCTCTCGACGGACTGCTGACCTGCCGTCAAGCGCCCGGCGGGCGGACGATCACCACCGGGCAGCTCGCGTGCGAGGCGCACCGCTGGCTCACCGAGCCGAGCAGCGTGCGGGCGAACGCGCTGCGGCCGTGGCTGCCGACCACCAGGAGATCGGCGCCGTCCGCCGCGTCGAGCAGCACCTCGGCCGGATTGCCGAGCACCAGTTGCTCCCGGACCCGCTCGGAGCGCCGCGGGCCGAGCACCTCGTCGAGTTCCTCGGCGAACCGCCGCTGCGCCAGCTCCTGGTCGAACGACGTGTCGACCACCGGCGCCGACCAGCCGAAACGGGACGGGGGCTCCCACACCCCGACCGCGTCCACGGTCGCGCCGGTCAGTTCGGCGTGCCGCAGGGCCCAGCGCAGCGCGGCGTGCGACGAAGGCGATCCGTCGATGCCGACCACCACCCGGGGTGAAGAGCCGTTGCCACTCATGCCTGTCCACCTCTCTCCGGTACCGCTGCTCTCCACGCTGCCCTTGCCGGGCCGGGTCTGCCACCAGGCGGTGGCTCAGGGCAGCAGGACGGTGAAGACCGTGCGCCCCGGGCGGCTGGACACCGCCAGGGTGCCGCCGTGCGCCTTGACCACGGTGTGCGCGATGGACAGGCCCAGACCGGTGGTGCCGGAGCTGCGGGAGCGGGCCTCGTCGCCGCGGACGAAGCGCTCGAAGGCGCGTTCCGGCGGCTGCAGGCGGATGCCGGGCCCGGTGTCGGTGACCGCCAGCCGCGCGCCCGGCCCGGTCGGCCCGCTCCCCCGCGCAACGGTCAGCCGCAGCGTCACCTCGGTGCCCGGCGGGGTGTGGGTGCGGGCGTTCGTCAGCAGGTTGCCCACCACCTGGCGCAGCCGGTGGGCGTCGCCGCGGACCAGCACCGGCTGCTCCGGCAGGGCCAGGCGCCAGCGGTGCTCCGGTCCCGCCGCGCGGGCGTCGGTGGTGCAGTCCAGCGCGATCCGGGTCAGGTCGACCTCGGTGAACGCGAGCGGGCGGCCGGCGTCCAGCCTGGCGAGCAGCAGCAGGTCCTCGACCAGCAGGCCCATCCGGCGCGACTCGGCGTCGATCCGGGTCAGCGAGTGCCGGACGGGGGCGGGGACCGGGCCGGGGTGGCGCAGCGCGAGTTCGGTGTGCCCGCGGACGCTGGCCAGCGGCGTGCGGAGTTCGTGCCCGGCGTCCGCGGTGAAGGCACGCAGCCGCTGCTCCACGGCCTGCCGCTGGGCCAGCGCGTCCTCCAGGTGGCCGAGCATCCGGTTGAGGGCGCTGCCGACCCGGCCGACCTCGGTGCGCGGGTCGTCGTCCGGGGCGCGGACCGAGAGCGCCACCGCGCCGTTGGACAGCGGCAGGGCGCTGACCACCTCGGCGGTGGCGACCACCCGGCCCAGCGGGCGCAGCGACCAGCGGATCCAGAGCCCGCCGGCGACCCCGGTCACGGCCAGTGCCACGCCGAAGACCAGCAGTTCCACCGTGATCAGCCGGTGCACGGTGTCCTCCACCGGGCGCAGCGGCAGTCCGATCACCAGCACGTCGTGGTCCTGGCCGGCGATCGCGTGCACCCGGTAGCGGTGCAGCGAGGAGAGGTCGACCTCGGCGGCCGGCCCGCCGACCGCCAGGGCGGCCAGTGCCCGCTGGTCACGGGCCGTCAGGTGGACCAGGTCGGCGGTGTCCGGGGCCAGCTCGCCGGCCTCCACCTCGGCGTCGTCGGCGTCGCCGTCCACCACGCCCGCGTTGGTGACGACCCCGTTCTCCAGGCGGGCGCCGAAGGTGCCCGGCGCCTGGGCCCGGGTGTCGCCGTCGTCCTCCGCCGCGCCCGACTGCCCGTCGGTGCCGGCGGGGCCCACGGCGGCGCGGGGCTCCAGGCTGGCGGCGTAGCGGTCGCTGGTGTCGGCCAGCTGCTGGTCGAGCTGGACCGTCAGGAAGTGGCGCAGCATGCCGGTGGTGGTCAGGCCCACCCCGGCACAGGTGAGCACCAGCAGGGTGAGCAGGCCGGCGATCAGCCGCGAACGCAGCGTCCGGGGCACCGGACGGCAGCGGACCGGGTGTCTCACCGCGGGACTCTGAGCACGTAGCCGGTCCCCCGCACCGTGTGGATCACGGGCGGGCAGCCGTGATCCACCTTCTTCCGCAGGTAGCTGATGTAGAGCTCCACCACGTGGGCCTGGCCGCCGAAGTCGTAGGACCAGACGGCGTTCAGGATCTCCGCCTTGCTCAGCACCTGGCGCGGATGCTGCATCAGGTAGCGCAGCAAGGCGAATTCGGTGGGGCTCAGCTCGATCGGCCGCCCGTCCCGGGTCACTTCGTGGGCCTGGTCGTCCAGCATCAGCGGGCCCACCACCAGGGCCCCCGGCCGTCCCACGGCCGGGGGCCGGGCGGGGACACCGGCCCGGCGCAGCAGGCTGTGCAGCCGGGCCATCACCTCGCCGAGGCTGAACGGCTTGGTGACGTAGTCGTCTCCGCCGGCCGCCAGACCGGCGATCCGCTCCTCCACCGCGTCCCGGGCGGTGAGGAAGAGCACCCGCACCTCGGGCTGCTGGCGCTGGATCCGCCTGAGCACCTCCACACCGTCGAACTCGGGCAGCATGACGTCCAGGACCACCGCGTCCGGTCGCCATGCGGCGGCAGCGGCGACGGCGTCCGGACCCGTGGTGGCCGCGCGGGCCTCCCAGCCCTCGTAGGCCACCGCGGCGCAGATCACCTCGACCAGGTCGGGTTCGTCGTCGACGACCAGGATCCGCCGCCGCGGTCGGTCGAGGTCGGGTGCGCTGTCCATGCGGGTCCCTGCGGTTCCTGGGTCGACGGGGGAAGCGGGCGGTGCGTCAGCTGTGCGTCACGCACTTCGCGGCGCTGTTGGACCACAGGCCCTGGAGGTCGAAGCTGCCGGTGCTGAGCTGGACGAAGGCGTCCATGTTCTCGCACTCGTCGCCGATCTCACCGCCGCCGCCGTTCCACCCGATGCTGGGCCAAGTGTCGGTCACCGTCTCGGCGTACTCGTGGGTCTCGGTGGACTCGATGCCGGACAGCGCCCGGCCGTCGGTCAGCGTGGTGCAGCCGTCCACGCCGGTGTCCGGGACGTACGGCAGGTTGGTGTAGGCGAGGTTGCCGTAGGACGAGGCGGTGTAGTCGTGCCAGGCGCAGAAGCCGCTGCTCGGGAAGCCGTCCGGGTGGGTTCCGGTGGCGGAGAGGATGACGTACTGGGCGTTCAGGTTGGGGGCCTGGCTGGTGTTGCCGAAGTGCTTGGCGGCCTTGACCGCCTCGGCGGCCAGCTGGCTCGTGGTGGCGCTGGAGGGGGCGGCGCTCGCGTTGTCGAACCAGGTCCCGACGAGCGGGGTGCTGGTCGGGTGGACGATGTGGGTGCCCTTGGTGCCGCAGTCGCTGGTGCCCTTCGCGACGCCCTCGCAGTACTGCGACAGGATGGTGCCCCAGGTGTCCTGACTGCCGTACAGGCCCTTGAACATCTTCTGCATGTCGGGCGCGACACCGGCCGGGTCGGCGGACCACTGCGATCCCCAGAACACCAGGTAGACCTTGGGCGTGGGCGAGACCACGCCCTGGGAGGCGCTGGAGCCGACCTTGAGGGTGTTGCTCGACGCCAGCGGACGGATGCCCTGGTGGATCGGCTTCACCCCGTAGTGGCCAGGCGTGGTGGCGGCGGAGGCGGCGCCGGCATTGGTGAAAGAGGTCGCACCGAGTGCCGCGAGACCGACAACGGCCAGCAGCCGAGCGCTGATCGAGAAGGGGCGGATACGCATGGTGGGGAGTCTCCCGATTCAAGTGGGTGAACGGACCTCTTGGCGGCGTCAGTTACTGAACCAGCCAGCCGAGTGCCCGTCTAGGTGTCGAAATTGGCCGCAGTGCGGGCAGCCCGGTCCGGGCCGCCGTTTTCTTCGGCCCGGCCTCAGCCGGTGACGTCCACGGTGACGCGGTAACTGCCCTGCCCCGGCAGGCAGCGCATCGCCTCGCCGCAGCTGGTGCGCCCGGCGGTGACCTGCGCGGTGCCGGGGCGAGCGGCGGTGAAGCCGGCCGACGACAGGCCGCAGCCGACGCCCGGCGCACAGGTCCCGGTGGGCGTGGTCGCGTCGCGGCCGGTCGGGGTGAGCACCTGCGGGGCGGAGCTGGTGGGCACGGACCAGTAGGTGCTGTGCAGTTGCACCAGGACGGCGGTGCCGGTGCGCACCCGGACGGTGTGGCCGGTGGCGCGCTCGTCGAGGGTGAGCGCGGCGGGCGCGGCGGTGGGTGCGGAGCAGCCGGCCGCGAGGAGGGCGGCGAGGACGAGGAGGGCGGGGAGCACCGCGCCGAGGCTGTGCCGTGGGCTGGACCGGGGCACCCGAACCCTCCTCTGTCGTGGGACCGACGCACGGCGGCCCGGGTGGGCGGGCCGTCGGCCCCGCCCACCCGGTTACCGCTCAGCTGTTCACGAGGTGGTGATGCCGGTGTCGTCGAGCACGAAGCTGGTCTGCTGCGAGGAGGAGTTCTCGGTGCCGGTGAACTTCAGGGTGACGGTCTGTCCGGCGAACGAGGACAGGTCGTAGGTGTGCAGCGTGTAGCCGTTGTTGGCGTTGAGGTTGCTGAAGCCGGCGACCGAGGTCGAGTTGGCCTGCACCTTGAGGGTGTCGGAGGCCGTCGAGCCGGTCTTGGCGGTGTCGATGTGCAGCCAGAAGGAGAGCGAGGCGTGGCAGCCGGCCGGGATGGTGACGCTCTGGCTGAGCGTGTCGGTGTGGCTGGCGCCGTAGCCGTCGAGCCAGGCGTCCCAGCTGCCGGAGTGGGCGGGCTCGTCGGTGGTGTCGTTGTTGATGACACCGGCGGTGGCGGTCCACGGGGCGGCGGTGCCGGTCTCGAAGCCGGGGTTGCCGAGCAGTTGGCTGCCGGCGCCGGCGCAGCCGGAGCTGCCGCTGACGGTCCAGGTGAAGCTTGCGGAGCCGGAGGCGCCCGTGCCGTCGGTGGCCTTGACGCTCACGCTGTAGCTGCCGGCCGCGCTGGGCGTGCCGGAGATCAGACCCGAGGAGCTGATCGACAGACCGGTCGGCAGACCCGTGGCCGAGTAGGTCAGGGTCTGACCGGAGCCCGAGTCACTACCGCTGACCTGCAGGCTGACCGCGCTGCCGGTGGTGGTGGACTGGTTGCCCGGGCTGGTCACCGTGACGGTGTTGCCGCCCGTGCTGCCGCTGATCGTCCAGCTGAACGAGGTGGAGCCGGAGGCGCCCGTGCCGTCGGTGGCCTTGACGCTCACGCTGTAGGTACCGGCCGCGCTGGGCGTGCCGGAGATCAGACCCGAGGAGCTGATCGACAGACCGGTCGGCAGACCCGTGGCCGAGTAGGTCAGGGTCTGACCGGAGCCCGAGTCACTGCCGCTGACCTGCAGCGAGACCGGGGTGTTGACGGTGCCGCTCTGGCTGCCCGGGCTGGTCACCGTCACCGTGTTGCTGGTGCCGCCGCCCACGATCGGGTGCGAGATGGAGCACGCGTTGGTGTCGTTGGACCAGCTGGCCTGCTCGGCGAAGGTGCCGGTGCCCATCGTGACGTTGGCCGCGCCGCCCGCGGTGCCGGGCGCCAGCCAGGCGCACTCGTCGGAGTTCTCCTCGCCGTTGTAGGAGCTGCCGGTGTTGTTGGTCCAGCCCCCGGCCGGGTTCTGGTCCGACATCATCTCGTGCCACTCGTGACCGAGCGTCATGGTGAAGCCGTCGAGGGTCCCGGGCGAGTTGATGAAGCCCACGCCGCAGCCGGCGCCGGAGTCCATGTTGTACGGCTGGTTGCTGAACGCGATGTCGCCGTAGGGCGAGGTCACGGGGCCGCCGGTGAGCGAGCTGTCACCGTTGTAGTCGTGCCAGGCGCAGTACTGGCCCTGGTAGTTGTCCGGGTTGGTCCCGGTCGGAGACAGGATGACGTAGTACGCGTGCCGGTTGGACGCGGCCGTGGTGTTGCCGAAGTGGGCGGCCGCGTTGACGGCCTCCTGGCCCAGCTGGTGGCCGGTCGCGGCGCTCGGCGACGCGGCCGAGTTGTCGTACCAGACACCCGAGAGCACGCCACCGGCCTGGTAGGGCACGAAGCTGGCGTTCGAGGGGCAACTGGTCGCGCCGGTGGCCACGTTCGGGCCGTCGCACCACTGCGTCAGGTCCGCCGACCAGAGCTCGTTGTCGGTGCCGATGCCCTTGAACATCTGCTGCGCGGCACCCGCCGCGCCGTCCGCGTCACCCGAGAACTTCGCGTTCCCGTTGCTGTCGGTGCTCTGGGTCCCCCACTGGTTTCCGTAGAACACCAGGTAGACCTGCGACTTGCCGTCGTTGACGCCGATGCCGTCGACGCCACCGCCGTAGGAGAGCGTCTCCGTCCCGGTCGCGACGTCGGGCGAGGCCTGGGTGGCGGACCACGCCTTCATCTTGGCGTTCTGCTGGATGGTCGGGACCGCACCGTGCCGGTACGCGTGCTGGTAGGCGGGGCTGTAGGGGTCGGTGACGCTGCTGCTGCTCGATGTCAGCTGCGCGGCCGGCTCGGCCACTGCCTGGGGTGCGGCGGCGGCGAGCATGGCACCGGTGACCAGGGACAGCGACGCGAGGCCGGTCAGGGCAACTCGGGCCGCGCCGCGGATGTGGGGGGTACCCATTCTGTGGGGGATCCTCTCTGCTGCTGATCGCCCGCTGCCGGTCGGCGCGGGCGGTCGGCTCTGGGGGCAGGACGGCAGAACGCGCCGGGGCGTGCGTGACCCGCAGGTCGACCCGGCCTGCGGGGGCTTGGCACGCGACGGCGAGCGGACGGGCGCAGCTCACACCGTGGCTACGCGGAAGGGAACCCGACACGGTGTGGCGATCTGCGGGGGCAACCCGTCCCGCGCCGATGGAGAAGTGGCACAACCATGCCGACTCGCATGGATTCCGGCGGTAGGACAGGTGGTGCGCCGTTCGCTGCCGTGAAGCAAAGCAGAGTTGACGAAGAAGGGTCAACGGCCTTGCGCCGCCGGATCGGGATAGCGCCGATATTCAGAGGGAACTGAGAAGTTGGGCCGCGACGGGCCGCCCCTGGGCACCACGGAACCTGCCGGTCGCCGGCGTGACGGGATTCGCGGCCTTCGGCATTCGGCGCTGCCATTCAGAGGAATCTCAGAGCTCCGCCGAGCTGACAACGGGCCGACGGCGCGTCAGGATTGCTCCAACCGCAGCCGCGTCCGTGGGTCGGTGGCGGTTCGATCGGGTGCCCGGGACAGGTGCGCACCGACCCGATCGGAAAGGCCCGACTGTTTCGACGGGTCACTCCTGCCCGGCATCGGGGAAACGCGCGGTCGGCGTTCCGAAACAGCGCTCGGCCGGTCGCAACCGCCGCCTTCCGGCGCATTTCCCGGAACGGTGGCGCAGCCTTCCGCCTGCTCGGCTCGCAACTGCTCGCGGCCGTCCCGGTCAGCGGGCGGCGGACCCGCTGGGCAGCCGCGGTCCCGCCGTGGCCTGCGCGGTCCTGACGGCGGCCAGCACGGCCAGCACGGCCATGATCAGCAGGGTGCCCTCCACGGCGACACTGATCAGGGCCAGCGGTTCGGTCCAGTTGCCCTTGTCGTCACTGTAGTCGGGCAGGCCGGGGCCGCGGGAGAGGACGAATCCGAGCAGCGGGCCGAGCGCGACGCCTGCGGCGAGCAGCCAGCCGACGGGGTAGGCGGTGGTACGGGAGACGCTCAGCCGGCTTCCGGCGAGGAGCAGCAGCGCGCAGACCACGCCGGCCGCTTCCAGCAGGTAGTAGCCGACGCCGACGTAGTGGGGTGTCTTGTCGCCGGGGAATCCGCCCTGGTCCTGAACGTGGATCCAGGACACCGCCAGGCAGAGCAGGGCGGCGGTCGCTCTGGGCAGCGGGCGGGCGGACGCGGGCACGGGCGTGGGCATCGGAGCCTCCGGGGCATGGGGAAAGGGTGCCGGGTGGTGCCGGACCGGGGTGCCGGGCGCGGCGATGGGCCCGAACGCCCCCGGGAGCGCACGTCGGGAGCGCTGCCGCAGGTCCGGGCTTGACGTGACGCCAGGGCTTGACGTGACACCAACAATGCTGACGAGATGTCAGCAGGATTGCCATGTTCCCGGCCTCTGGGATTCCTCTGAATCCGCGACCCGGCCCCGGGGGTGCCCTCCCGGCGGGACGGGCACCGCGGACTCGCGGCTGCCGGGCACCCCCGACTGTTACCGGGCTGTTAGGTGCGAGCGGCGACAGTGGTCCGGTCAGCTGCCGCACAACCCATGGGAGCCGCTGGTGCCGACAGTGAGCGCACCCTCCGCACGTCCGGCCCGCCACCGGGCGAGGCCGCCCGCGGCGCCGCCCGGACTGCCCGACGCGGGCCACCTGTGGTCGCGCGCGCTGCTGCTGGTCATCTGGGCCGGCGTCCCGGCGGTCCTGGCCCTGTGGTGGCAGAACACCATCCCCGGGTCGCTGCGCGGCGGCGGGGACTACCTGACCGCGGCCGGCCGGGTCTGCGGGCTGCTCGCCGCCTACCTGCTGCTGGTCCTGGTCGCGCTCATGGCGCGGGTGCCCTGGCTGGAGAACCGGGTGGGCTCGGACGTGGTGGCCCGCTACCACCGGGCGCTGGGCGAGTACACCGTCGCGCTGGCCGGCGCCCACGCGGTGCTGATCATCGCGGGCTACGCGTGGCAGTCGAAGACCGACCCGGTCTCCGAGGGCGTCACCGTCGTCCTCGACTATCCCGATGTGTGGCTGTCCGCGATCGCCCTCGCACTGCTGGTGCTGGTCGGTGTCGTCTCCGCCCGCGCGGTGCGCCGCAGGCTCGCCTACGAGACCTGGTACCACGTCCACCTGCTCGTCTACCTGGCGGTCGGCCTCGCGTTCGCGCACGAGTTCGCGGTCGGCGCGGACTTCTCCGCCTCCCCGCGCAACCGCCTGCTCTGGTCCGGCGCGCACATCGCGGTGGCCGCCGCCGTCCTGCTGTTCCGCGTCGCCCTGCCGCTGCACCGCACGCTGCGCCACCAGGTGCGGGTGGCGCGCGTCGTCCAGGAGGGGCCAGGCGTGGTCTCGATCCACCTGGTCGGCCGGGACCTGGAAGGGCTGGACGCCCAGGCCGGTCAGTTCCTGCGCTGGCGGTTCCTGACCCGCGGCCACTGGTGGCAGTGCCACCCCTACTCGCTCTCCGCCGCGCCGGCCTCGGGCCGGTGGCGGATCACCGTGAAGGACCTCGGCGACTCCAGCGCCTCGCTCGCCCGGCTGCGGCCGGGGACCCGGGTGTGGTTCGAGGGCCCCTACGGCGCCTTCACCGCGCGCCGCCGCAGCGGGGCCCGCCGGGTGCTGCTGATCGCCGGCGGCGCCGGCATCACCCCGATCCGGGCGCTGTTCGAGACGCTGCCCGGCCGGGGCAGCGACGTCGTCCTGCTCTACCGCGCCTCCCGCGCCGCCGACCTGGTGCTCTACCGCGAGCTGGAGGAGATCGCCCGTCGCCGCGGCTTCGGCCTCCACGCGCTGGTGGGCCCGCGCGGCGGCCCGGACGGCGACCCGCTGTCCGCCGACCGGCTGCTGCGGATGGTGCCCGACCTGGCCGAACGCGAGGTGTACCTGTGCGGGCCCGCCGGGATGACCGAGGCCGCCACCACCGAGCTGCAGCGGGCCCGGGTGCCCCAGCGGCGGATCCACGTCGAAGCGTTCGAGCTCTAGGAGGGCCGCACCCCGATGCGCAAGATCACCATGGCCCTGCTCTCCACCAGCGCCGGCGTCGCCCTGCTGCTGGGGGCGAAGGCCGCCTCCGCCGGTGCCCCCAGGTCCGCGCTGGCCGACAACGCCGGAGCCCGGCACCGCGGCTCCCAGACCGGCCCGGCACCCGCCGCGGCCGCGCCGTCGCCCCCTGCCACCGGCACCGGCGGCTCGGGCGGCTCCGGCGGCTCGGGGCAGGCGGGCAGCGGCCAGTTCACCGGCAGCGCGGTCGACACCCCCTACGGCACCGTGCAGGTCCAGGCCGTGCTGTCCGGCGGGAAGCTCACCGACGTCACCGTGCTGCAGCAGACCGACGGCCGGCACAGTTCGCAGATCGACTCCTACGCCCTGCCCGTGCTGCGGTCCGAGGCGCTGGCGGCGCAGAACGCGAACATCGACGTCGTCTCCGGCGCGACATACACCTCCGACGGCTACGCCCAGTCGCTGCAGGCGGCCCTCGACGCGGCGGGGCGGTGAACGGATGCGCACCGCGGTCGAACACCTGATGGGCACCGTCTTCTCGCTGGCAGCCCCCGACGCCACGGATCCCGCCCGCTTCGAGGCGGCGGCGCGGGCGGCGTTCGGGTATCTGCGCCGCGTCGACGAGATCTTCTCGCCGTTCCGGCCCGACAGTCCGATCAGCCGCCTGGCCGACGGCCGGCTGTCGTCGGCAGAGCTGGCCCAGCATCCCGACGGGCCCGCGATCCGCGAGGTGCTCGACCTCTGCGCGCGGCTGAACCGGGAAAGCGGCGGGGCCTTCGACGCCTGGGCGGTCGGCGACCCGCCGGGCTTCGACCCCTGCGGCGCGGTGAAGGGCTGGGCGACCGAGCGCGCCGCCGAGCTGATCGCCCGGCACGGGGTGCCCCGGCACGCCCTCAACGCCGGCGGCGACGTGCGCCTGCGCGCCGGCCAGGACCCGACCCCGTGGCGGATCGCGCTGACCGACCCGCACCGGCCGGGCGCGGTGCTGACGGTCCTGGAGCTCCGCGAAGGAGCTGTCGCCACCTCCGGCACCGCCGAACGCGGTGCGCACGTCTTCGACCCGCGCACCGGCCGACCCGCCACCGCCCTGGCGCAGGTCACCGTCACCGGCCCCGACCTGGCCCTCGCCGACGGCTACGCCACCGCCGCCCTCGCCATGGCGGGCCAGCCCGACGGCCAGGCCGGCCTGCGCAGCTGGCTCGCCTCGATCGCCGCCGACGGCGGCTACCAGGCCCTGACCGTCGACCCGCAGGGCCGCACCTGGTGGACGGCGGGCCTGCCCGCCCTGCTGCGGGCCCCGGCCGCGCTGCCGCAGACCCAGACCGCGCTGCCGCGGACCCCGGCCGCCGCCGGGCCACCCGCCGCCGCGTCGACCGCAGCCGCGTCGACCGCAGCCCCGGCCCCGCTGCCCGGGGGAGAATGAGCGGTATGCGGATTCTGGTCGTCGAGGACGAACAACGCCTGGCCGCGCGCATCGCCGAAGGGCTGCGCGACCAGGGCATGGCCGTGGACGTCAGCCACGACGGCGACGACGCCCTCTACAAGATCGACGTCAACAGCTCCTACGACGTCCTCGTCCTGGACCGGGACCTGCCCACCACCTCGGGCGACGAGGTCTGCCGCCGGCTCGCGGGCCGCGCCGACGCGCCGATGATCCTGATGCTCACCGCCCTGTCCGGCACCGGCGACCGCATCGACGGCCTCACCCTGGGCGCCGACGACTACCTCGGCAAGCCCTTCTCGTTCGCCGAACTCACCCTGCGGATCCAGGCGCTGGGCCGCCGGCGCCGCTCGCACACCGCCCTGCTCAGCCACGGCGACCTGACCATGGACACCCTGCGCCGCACCGTCCACCGGGCCGGTCGCCCGATCACCCTGACCGCCAAGGAGTTCACCGTCCTCCAGGTCCTGCTGGCCGCCGACGGCGCCGTCCTCAGCCAGGAGCAGCTCCTCGACCGCGCCTGGGACGAACACGCCGACCCCTTCACCAACACGGTGCGCGTCACCGTCAACCGCCTGCGCCGCAAGCTCGGCCCGCCGGAGCTGGTGGAGACCCTGGTCGGCGCCGGCTACCGGATCACCCCATGACCACGCCGAAGCGACACCTGCTCCCCGAGTGGCTCCGCCACCCGCCGCTCACC
Organism: Kitasatospora sp. NBC_01266; assembly: GCF_036242395.1. Classification (NCBI taxonomy): domain Bacteria; kingdom Bacillati; phylum Actinomycetota; class Actinomycetes; order Kitasatosporales; family Streptomycetaceae; genus Kitasatospora; species Kitasatospora sp. NBC_01266. Next base: position 806,570 of record NZ_CP108458.1, read on the forward strand.
ATCCGCACCCGCCTGACCCTCACCTTCGCCGCGCTGTTCACGGTGGGCGGCACCGTCCTGCTCTTCGCCCTCACCGCCGCCTTCTACCGGGCGATCTTCCAGCCGCTGCCGCGACGCCTGGTCCCCAGCCAACTCGACCCCGACCACGACCACATCGTCGGCCTGAGCGACCAGATCCGCGACGCCGCCGCCTCCCACCTGCTGCGCGACGCCGTCCTGCTGCTGCTCCTGGTGGTCACCGTCTCCGCCCTGCTGGGCTGGTGGATCGCCGGCCGGATGCTGCGGCCCATCGCCGCCGTCACGGCGGCGGCCCGCCGCGCCACCGACGCCACCTTGCACGAACGCCTGAACCTGTCCGGGCCGCCCGACGAACTCAAGGAACTCGGCGACACCTTCGACGAGATGCTCGAACGCCTCGACACCGCCTTCGCCGCCCAACGGCGCTTCGTCGCCAACGCCAGCCACGAACTGCGCACCCCCCTCGCCGTGACCCGCACCGCCGTCGAGGTCACCCTCGCCAAACCCGCCCCCACCGACAGCCAGTGGCGCACCATGGCCCAGGACGTCGCCCACTCCACCGAGAAGGCGCAGCGCCTGATCGAGGCCCTGCTGGTGTTGGCCCGCTCCGAACAGCGCGTCACCGACCTCGAGGACGACGACCTCGCCGACATCACCGCCGAGGCCCTCGACCGCGTCACCACCCGGGCCCGCGCCCACGGCCTGCGCCTGGTCACCGACCTGGCCCCCGCACCCCTGCGCGGCAACCTCGCGCTGCTGGACATCGCGGTCACCAACCTGCTGGAGAACGCGGTCAAGTACAACACCGACGGCGGGCTGCTCCAGGTGACCACCCGCCGGCCGGAAGCCGGTGCCTGGGCCGAGTTGACCGTGCTCAACGACGGACCGCCGCTGGCCGCCGGGACGGTGTACCAGCTCTTCGAGCCGTTCCACCGCGGCGAGCACACCCGCCTCACCGCCACCGCGCCCACCCCCGACGGCGCGGGCCTGGGCCTGTCCATCGTCCGGGCCGTCACCCAGGCCCACCACGGACGCCTGCGGGCCCTCGCCCGGCCCGAAGGAGGCCTGGCCGTCACCATCCAGCTCCCCGCGGCGGGCCCCGAATCGAGCCATTGACAGGGCTGCTGACGATGCGTCAGAACGCGCCCCCTGGTGCACCGCTCATCCCGCGCACCGTCCGCGCGGGCTAGGATCTGTGCGAATCCGACCGCACTGCACCATGCCCGCACGGGAGCGACGAATGGACAGTACAGCGCTGGACGTGGCCCTGGTCTTCCGCGACCCGGACGGCCCCGAAGTCGCCGACCGCGACATGGAGTTCCTGCTCGACGAGATCCGGCAGCTCGACGTGCTGCGGCTGGCCCACGCGGCCGCGCCCGCACCGCCCCCGGGAACGCGGGCCGCCGACGCCTCGGTCTTCGGCTCGGTGCTGCTGGGCCTCGCCGGGGCCCCCGCGCTGAAGTCCCTGATCCTGCTGGCGCAGGACTGGCTGGCCCGCCGCAACGGCGGAACGATCGACCTCAAGGTCGGCGACGACGAGCTCCACCTGACCTCCGTCTCCCGCGCCGACCAACGGCTGGCCATCGAGGCGTTCGTCGCGCGGGCCGCGCAGCCGTCCAGCGATGAGTAGGCGGGCGCTGATCCTGGTCAACCAGGCGCACGAGGACGCGCGGTTCGCCGAGTTACCCGGCGCCGTGGCCGACGCGGAGCAGCTCAGTGCGGTGCTGCGGGACCCGGGCATCGGGGCTTTCGAGGTCGCCGTCGTCCTGAACCGGTCGGCGCGCACCTGGCACAAGGAGATCCAGCGGTTCTTCGCCGAGGCCGAGCGGGACGACATCCTGCTGCTGCACCTGTCGTGCCACGGACGCAAGGACCGGCGCAACCGCCTGCACTTCGTCGCCAGGGACAGCGAGTTCGACATGCTGGAAGCGACCTCGGTGAGCGCCGAGTTCCTCGCCGACTGCATGGAGCAGAGCCGCAGCCGGTGCACCGTCCTGCTCCTCGACTGCTGCTACAGCGGGGCGTTCACCAAGGGCCTGCGCAGCCGCGGCGAGCCGGAGGTGGACCTGGGAGAGACCTTCCAGGGCAGCGGACGCGTCGTCATCACCTCCTCGACGGCCTTGCAGTACAGCTACGAATCGGAGCTGTCCAGCCGCCGGGCCGACCAGCCCTCCGTGTTCACCGCCGCCGTCGTGGACGGACTGCGCAGCGGGGACGCGGACTTGGACCAGGACGGCTACGTCAGCGTCGACGATCTCTACCTCTTCATCGCCACCCGGGTGCCGGAGCAGGTCCCCGATCAGACCCCCACGTTGAGTGTGACCTCCGTCGACGGCCGGATCCGCCTGGCGCGCAACCCCAACGGTGCCCGGACGCACCCGACTGCCGCCCAGGCAGGCGACGGTGAGGAGCAGCGCCGCCGGCTGGCGGCGGCGGAGCAGCGGGCCGAGGAGTTGCGCGGCGAGGCCCTCGGGCTGCAGGCGCAGGCCGACGAACTGGCCGAGCAGGTCCGTGCCAAGGAGCGCGAGGTCGCCCGGCACCGGACGCTGCGGGCCCGGGCATTGGAGGTGCTGGCCCCGATCGCGACCTGGCTGGTGACGGTGACCGCGTCCGCCGCCGGGCTCTGGACGGCCTCCCTGTGGGCGGTCGGCTTCGTGCTGCCCGGGTCGGCCGGGCAACGGGTGCTGGCACTGCTGCTGTGCGGGACGGTTCAGACGGTCGGCACGATGGTGTCGACCCTGCCCGCCGTGCTGCTGGCGGTGTTCGGGTTCGGCTGGGTCTGGGCCAGGATCGCGGACGCGGAACTCCTGGACGGGTACAACCCGGTGCGGGTACGGGTCGCGGCGGTGGCCGGGCTGGTCCTCGCCGGCGCCCTCGCGCTGGCCGCGGTCGTGGCCGCGGTCAGCCAACTGCCCACCCTGGTGCTGCGGCTGGGCGCCTGGCTGGCCCGCGCGGCCGGCCTGCGGGTCGTCGCCCCCACCGGCTGGGACGGCTTCCTCACGGCACTCTCCCCGTTGGCGGCGGTGATGTTCTGCACGTTCCTGCTCGGCCTCGTCATCCCGGCCCGCACGGACATCGGGGAGAACGACCCCACGCTGATCAGCGGCACCCGGCAGGGCCGGCGCTGGGCGCTGGGCCCGTTCTTCCGCGAGGACTACGTCTCGATGACCTGGCACCAGGACGACTAGGGCCGCACCCGGTTCCATGGTGGGCTCGGCCGCATCCGGCCGGCCGGGCACGAAGCCAATTACCGCAACCAACAGCCGGAACCGCAGCTCACAGCCACGACCCGGAGTCCCCGAAAACCCACAGCGGTTCAAATCGGGCAATCGGGATAACGATGCATCAATCTCACACGTGGTCAGACGCCACTGCTGAACTCTTGCCGCGCACATGGCACGTTGCTAGATTCATTGTACGTAATCCGCACGAACTACAGGTAGCCGAAGCCGGGTCAGGCATCCGGTTGGCCGGCCTGTCTTTCAACGTTCAGTGCCGTCCGTAGATTCCGCGTCCCTTCCGCGCTCTCTCGTTGCGCTCACCTCGTTGCGCTCGCCTCGTTCCGTGCGCCGCGCTCACGCGTTCTCGTCCTGCGCGTTCCGTTCCGCGTTTGCGTTCCACGCGTATCCGTTCCACGCGTATCCGTTCCGCGTGTTGTTCCGCGCGTTCGGTTCCGCGCGTCCAGGGAATCCCGTACGTTCCGGCGAACTCCGCATGCCTACCGGAAACAGCGACCCATAGGGGCACGATGACCGTGGCGCCACACTACGACCCGCTCGACCCGGCCATGCTGGAAGACCCTTACCAACACTACGCCGACCTGCGGGAGAACCACCCGATCTTCTGGCACGAGGGCATGAAGTCCTGGGTGGTGACCCGCTATCAGGACTGCCGTGACGTGCTGCGCAACAACGAGCTCTTCGCTCGCGACCGGCGCCGGGTGGGCGAGGAGATTCCGGAGTTCCGGCAGAGCCTGCAGACCCTGGATCCACCGTCGCAGGCACCACTGCGCAGCCTGATCATGAACGCGTTCCGGGCGCAGGACCTCGACGCGGTGGGCCGCCGCGCCCGGGGGCGGATCCAGCAGTTGTTCAAGGATCTTGCCGAGCGGGATTCCTTCGACTGGATGAGTGAGGTCGCGGCGCCGGTGGCGCTGTCGATCACGGCGGACCTGCTCGGTGTTCCGGAGCCGGATCCGGGCTACTACGCCGAGATTTCCGAGGGAATCGCGCAGCGGATGGACGCGGGCCTGAAGCCGGCGAACATCGAACAGGGCGACCGGGCCCGCAACCAGCTCAACGCCCTCGCGGAGGAATGGTTCGCGGGTGAGGACCGCCCCGGGGTCCTGAAGGACATCAAGGACCGTGCCGCCGAGGCCCGGATGCCGATGCACTACATCAGCAACAGCACCGGCATGATGTTCAACGCGAGCTACGGGACGGTCTTCGCGACCGCCGGCAACGCGGTGCTGACGCTGCTCCAACACCCGTGGGCGCTGGAACGGCTGCGTGACGAGCGGCTGCTCGGCACCGGCGTCGACGAGCTGGTCCGGTACGACGGCCCCGCCCAGGGGACCAGCCGGGTCGCGACCCGCACCACCGAGATCCAAGGGACCACCATCGAGCCCGGCCAGATCGTGCTGACGCTGCTGGCCGCGGCCAATCGGGACCCCCGCGAGTTCCCGCGTCCGGACGAACTCGTCCTGGACCGCACGCCCAACCGCCACCTGGGGTTCGGCTGGGGAACCCACGCCTGTGTGGGGGCCATGTTCGGCCGGGTTGCCGTTCGCGAGCTCATCGTCTGCCTGCTGGCCGCTCCGCAGCGGCTGCGGTTGGCGGGTGAGCCGACGCGTCGCCCGACGGCGACGGTGCGCAGCCCGGGCCTGTTCCCGGTCACCTTCGACCGGTGAACGACAGCCCGACCAGCCCGGAGAGGAGGGGTGCGCCATGAGCTACGACCACTGAACCCGTGCCTGAGAAGGGCGGGGACCGGGCACGGCCCGGCGCCGTGCCCGGTCACTGTTCCCCGGTCCCCGGTCCCCGCTAGACATCTGTTTCGCACTCGCACGAAAGGCTGGTCCATGCAGCTGAACAGCCATGACGAGTGGTCGCCGCTGAAGGAGATCATCGTCGGGTCCGCCGCGAACTACACCTCGCACGACCGCGAGCTCTCCTTCGACCTGTTCTTCCACGAGAACCTCTTCCGCTCGGACTGGGCCTACCCGCGGCTTCGGCAGGGGCACACGGAGTCGCTCGGGGAGCGCTCATGGCGGATCAAGCAGCAGTACGTGGAGGAGCTGAACGAGGATGTCGAGGGCCTGGCCAGGACCCTCGCCGGGCTCGGCGTCACCGTGCACCGGCCGCTCCCGCTGCCGCCGGACGCCGCACCGATCGCCGGCTTCGGCTGGAGCGCTGCCCCGGTACCCCCGCTGAACCTGCGGGACAACACGCTGATCCTCGGTGACGAGATCGTCGAGACCCCGCCGGCCATCCGCTCGCGCTACCTGGAGACCCGGTTGCTGGCCCCGGTCTTCACCCGGTACTTCGAACTCGGCGCGAAGTGGACCACGATGCCGCGGCCGATCCTCACCGACGCCTCCTTCGACCTGTCCTACGCGCGGGACACCGAGACCACGCTCGGCGGCCCCACCGAACCGATCGCGGACCCGCGGTCCTCCCCGTACGACGTCGGCTTCGAGATGATGCTCGACGGCGCCCAGTGCCTACGCCTCGGCCGCGACCTGATCGTCAACATCGCCAACGCCAACCACGCCGCCGCCTGCGACTGGCTGGAGCGGCACCTGCGCGGCACCTACCGGGTCCACCGGGTCCACCGGATGAGCGACAACCACATCGACAGCATGCTGCTGGCGTTGCGCCCGGGGACGTTCCTGGCCCGCCACGAGGGCATCCGGGACCTGCTGCCCGCGCCGTTCAACACCTGGAAGGTGATCGTCCCGCCGCGGCCGAGCGAGACGCACTTCCCGGTCTACGACGACGGCGACCTGATCCTGACGACGCCCTACATCGACCTCAACGTGCTGTCGGTCAGCCCGTCCGAGGTGCTGGTGAACGAGGACTGCGTGGAGCTGATCAAGACGCTGGAGCACGAGGGCTTCACGGTGATTCCGGTGCGGCACCGCCACCGCCGCCTGTTCGGCGGCGGATTCCACTGCTTCACGCTCGACACGGTGCGCGAGAGCACCCTCGAGGACTACTCCGCCTGATGACCACGGCGCCCGAACGGCCGGGAACCGACGAGAAGGGAGGCGATGGCCCGTGAAGCTGCTGATCGCGAACGAGGTCGACCCGATGCTGTCCTGGGTCGACTGGCGGACCTACTCGCAGCGGCTGCTCTGGTTCGCCAAGGACGGCGACGCGCTGGTCCTGCCGGGCATACCTGACGCCGCCTTCCTGCGGCACGTCGCCGGCCTCACCGGGGTGGATCCGCGGACGGTCTCGTTCCACGTGCCGCCGGCCGGCCGCTACCTGGGCAAGGTGGTGGACCCGTACAGCCTGCTCGACGAGAACTTCGTCTCCGGACTGGCGAAGGCACTCGCCGACAAGGCGGACCCGGTCACCGAGATCCTGTCGTGCTGGCCGAGCCCGGTGCTCCCGCAGCTGGCCGGGCGGTTGGGGCTGCGCCACCTGGTCGCGGGCGCCGACTTCATCGAGCAGGGCGGCGGCGACCTGGCCAACAGCAAGGCCACCTTCCGGGCGCTGGCGGCCGCGGCGAACGTTCCGATCACCCCCGGTGCGGTCTGCCACACGGCGCACGACGCCGAGCAGGCCCTGCCCCGGCTGCTGCGCGGCACCGGCGTGGTCCTGGTGAAGCAGTCGCACAACGGCGCCGGTGCGGGCAACCAGCTGGTGGTGCGCGATGATTCGCACGCCACCGGTCATGTCGGGGCGAAGTTGCTGCACCGGCTCGAGCCGGGCCCCGAGGCGATCCGCGACTATCTCGCCGAGCACTGGGACTGGGCCTCCCAGGGCGGCCACTACCCCGTGGTCATCGAGGAGTTCAAGCCGGCCTCGCGCACCGTCTACCTCGAGTTCGTCGCCGACGACGCCGGGGTCAGGCACACCGCCACCGGTGAACTCGACTACCAGGAGCGCCGGTTGGTGCGTGAGTCGACACCGGCGCACGGCCTGTCGGTCCGGCTGCGCGCCGGGCTGCTCACCGCGGCCGCCCAACTGGCCGAGCAGTACCGGGCGATGGGCTACCGCGGCTACATGAGTGCCGACGCGATCGTCGACGGCGCGGGGGGCTTCGTCTTCACCGAGATGAACGCCCGGGTGACCGGCTCACTGCACATCTACGGGCCCATCGCGGGCGAGGTGGTCCGGGCCGACCAGGCGCCGCAGCGGACCGTCAGCCAGCACCGCACACCGGCCGGGTGGCAGCCGATGGCGCTGGAGGAGTTCCTCGCGGCGGCCGAGGAGGCCGGCTGCGGATACGACCCTGCTTGGCGGCGCGGCGTCCTGGTCGCCATGCCGCCGATGCCCGGAGTGCGCGGCGGCTTCGACTTCTGCGTCGTGCACGGCTCGAGCACGGAGGAGCAGGACATCCTCCGCGCACTCGACACCCGCCTGCGGGCCGAATGACCGGGCGTGCCGCACTCGGCCTGAGTCCGCTGCGCGAGTCACCGGACTTCCGGCGTCTGTGGGTGGGCCAGGGACTGTCCCAGATCGGGGGGCAGCTGACGGTCTTCGCCGTCGCACTCCAGATGTACCGGCTGACCGGCAGTTCGGCCGCAGTCGGGGGGCTCGGCCTGGCGGTCGCCGTGCCGAACATCCTCTTCGCCGTGCTCGGCGGCAGTCTGGGCGACGCGGTCGACCGGCGCCGACTCGTGCTGGTCACGAGCTCCCTGCAGGCCGGGGTGTCCGCGCTGTTCGCCGCCCAGGCCCTGGCCGGCCTGCGCTCACCCGCGGTGCTGTACGCGCTGGTGGTGGTCCAGTCGCTGGTCGGCAGCGTGAACGCACCGGCCCGGCGCACCTTCATGGCCCGGCTGCTGCCCCGGGAACGGCTGGCGGCGGGTGCCGCGCTCAACACCCTGGCGCTGCAACTGGCCGCGGTGCTCGGACCGGCCTGCGCCGGGCTGATCGTCGCGCTCTGGGGTCTGCGCGCCTGCTACGCGCTGGACGCGATCAGCTTCGGCGCCGCCCTCTACGGCGTCGCACGGCTGCCGGCCATGCCACCGGCACCCGGTGCGCCGCGGCCCGGCCCGGCCGCCATCGGCGAGGCGTTCGGCTTCGTCCGGCACCGGAGCGAGGTGGCGGGCGCCTTCCTGACGGATCTGTCGATCGGGCTGGTCGCCTCGCCGACGGCGCTGCTGCCGGCGCTCGACGCCGAGCGGTTCGGCGGCCGGACAGGGGTGCTCGGGCTGCTGACCGCGGCCGGGGCGGTCGGGGGCGTGCTCGGCTCGGCCTCTTCGGGCCTGGCCGGGCGGGTGCAACGGCCGGGCCGGGGCGCGCTGGTCGGCTGCGCGGTGTACGGCCTGGCGGTGGCCGGGCTGGGCCTCGCACACTCGCTCTGGCTGGCGCTTGTGCTGCTCGCGCTCGCGGGCGCCGCCGACACCGCCGCGGTGGTCTTCCACTCGACGGTGGTCCAACTGGTGACGCCGGACCAGCTCCGGGGCCGGATCAGCGCGCTGGAGTACGTGGTCGGAATGGGAGGCTCCCAGCTGGGGCGGTTCCGCGCCGGCGCGATCGGGACGCTCACCGGCACCACGGCCGCGATCACGGGCGGCGGCCTGGCCGCGGTCGGCGCAGCCGCGCTGGTGGGGGCGGCACTGCCGGCCTTCACCCGGTACCGCGTGAACGGCCCGGCCGACGCCCGTCCGGCGCCGGTCGGTTGACATCTGGTCGGCAGCGGTCGGTCGACGTGTGGTCGGCAGCGGTCAGTCGACGTGTGGTCGGTCGATGTGTGGTCGGCGGTCGGGAACAGGAAGGAAAGCCATGCACGTGGTGCTGATCGGGGCCCGACCGGAGGCGGCGCGCGCCCTGCTGGACGGCGGCCACCGGGTGACCCTGCTCTACGAGGGCACCGAGCACGCCCGACTCCCGGCGCTGCGGGCCCGGCTCGCACACGCCTGCGCGGTCGACTCGTACCTGGTGGTCGAGTCGCTCTGGTCGGCCCTGCACCATGTCGGGGCGCTGGCGGACGGCGTGGACGCGGTGGTCTCGGTGCAGGAGCACGGCATGGTGCCGGCGGCCCTGCTCGGCCGGCTGCTCGGCGCCCGGGCGCTCGCCCCGGAACTGGCCCTGCGCTGCCGGGACAAGGCGCTGCAGAAGGCGGCCTGGCGGGCGGCCGGAGTGCCCACTGCGGACTGGCTGGTCCTGCCCGACGCGGGTGCCGAGGCGGAGCCGGTCAGCCGAACCGTGGCCCGGGCCGGGGTGACCGCGCCCTATGTGGTGAAGCCGACCGCCGGCGCGGCCACCATCGGTGTCGCCGCGGCGGCGGACGGGCCGGCCCTGGACCGACTGGCCGCGGAGCTGATCGCCGACTCCCAGACCCGCCGCCGGCTGCTGGTGGAGAGCCGGGTCCCGGGCGACGAGTGGCACGCCGACGGGCTGGTCCGCGACGGGGCGCTCGAGGCACTGCTGGTCTCCCGCTACCGCACACCGCTGATCGAGACCAAGCAGGGGCACCCGAGCAGCACCGTCTCGCTGCTGCCGCGCCGGCACCCCGAGGTTTACCGGGAGGTCGCCGACCTGACCCGGCGCGCGCTCGCCGCGCTGGGGCACGGCGACGGTGTCTTCCACTTCGAATTCTTCGGCGCACCAGGCGCGTTCACGGCCGGCGAGCTGGCCGCCCGGCCCGGTGGGCATTACATCGGGGCGCTGGTACAGCGGGTCCTCGGAGTGGACATCTGGGCCGCCGCCGCCCGTATCCTGCTGGGTGAACCGGTGCCGGTGGCGGCGGGGGCCGGGCAGCGGGTCGTCGGGTTCACGGACATCCCGACCGTGGCGGGGCGGCCCAACCGGCTGACCCGCGAGGAGGTCGAAAGCATCCCGGGGGTCGTGGAGTTGGAGATCAAGATCCCCCCGGGGGAGGTGATGCCCGACATGAGCGCCAACTCCGGGATCCGGATCGGAACGGCGCTGGTCGAGGCGGCAACCGAGCAGGACTGCCTCGCGGCTCTCGACCAGGTGACAGAAACCGCCCTGAAGGCCAACCAGGCACCCTGAAACCTGATCTGACATCCTGTCACATCACACGCAGCTCCTCCCGAGCGCCGACCGTCGGCCACACCCGCTCCGACCAGCGAAAGGGGACCCGGTCCCATGGAGTACCAGTCCGTCGAACGCGCACCCGAGGATTTCCAGCAGCCGGTTTCCCCGAACCTGATCGAGGCGATGTGCCGCCGGGCGTTCGGCGACGACGTGACCGTGCTCTCGGCGGTCGAACTCGGTGGCGGCATGTACAACACCACCTACCGGGTCGACCTGGAGCAGCACGGGCCGTTCATCCTGCGGATCGCACCGGAGCAGGCCCGGCAGTACCGCAGCGAGCGCGGGCTGATGCGCAACGAGCACGCGAGCGTGCCCTACCTCGCGCCGATCGCGGCACTGATGCCGCGCACCGTCGCCGCCGACTTCACCCATGACCTCGTCGACCGGGACTACCTGTTCCAGACCGAGCTGCCCGGCCTACCCGCACCCGAGGGACTGGCCGGCTACCCGCGGCCCCGGTGGCGTTCGTTCTTCGCGCAGTTGGGGACCATCGCGAGGGCGATCCACAGCGTGCGCGGACCGCGCTTCGGCCCGGTCGCCGGCCCCGGCTTCGGCTCCTGGAGCGAGGCCGTGCTGGCCGGATTCGAGGAGGCCGCGGCCGACCTCGGCGATGCCGGACTGGACGCCAAGGACGTGCTGGAAGTCGCCGCCCTCGCGGACCGCGACCGCGCGGTGTTCGACGAGATCGCCGAACCCCGACTGCTGCACGGAGACCTCTGGACGATCAACCTGATGGTCTCGCCGGACGCGCCGGAACCCACCATCACCGGGGTCTTCGACGGCGACCGCACCAGCTTCGGTGACCCGGAGGCCGACTGGGTGATCTTCATGGCCACCCGGCGCCCCGGCACCGAGCGGGACTCCTTCTGGGAGACCTGGGGGCCGCTCGGGGACAGCGCGCAGGCGCGCCGCCGCCGCCTCTTCTACCAGGCCCGCCACACCGCGGCGATCCGCCTGGAGGCCCATCGCCTGAACCAGCCGGACGACGCCGCCACCACCTACGAGGACATGCGTCGGCTGCTGGCCGAGCTGGGAGCCCAGGGGCTCGAACCCTGAACCTACGACTTCCGCTCGGGTGGCCGGCGCTGGCGCCGGCGCCCCGGCACGCGCCACGCGGTGTGTCGCCTCGGGTCACTCGGCGATCGCCCGGGTGAGCACCACCACGGCGACGAAACCGCGGTACAGGCGGACCGGGTCGGTGTCGGTGAGGTGCACGGTCAGGTCGTCGTCGCGCACCGCACCGTTGATCCAGGTCGCCATCTCGGCCAGATCGGCATTGCGGAACCGGACGGTGAGGGTGGCGGGGAGCTCGATCGCGGGGAGGTTGATCGCGGGGACCGCGGCGTCCGCCAGCCGCTCGACCGCCGCCCGGGCGGCCTCCCGGATCACCTCGCGGGCCTGCGCCGGGTGCATGCTGTCGGCGGCGAAGCGCGACACCGAACTCTTCACCACGGCGGCCCGGATGCCGGGGCAGAACGGCTCGATCTCCGCCACGGTGGTCCGGTCCCCGGTGATCAGCACCACCGGCACCCCGTGCCCGAGGGCGACCAGCGCGTTGATGCCGCTCTCCCCCACGGGTACGCCGTTCAGCCGGACCTCGGCGATCGCCTTCGGGTTGTAGGTGTGCGACAGCGTCGAGGGCGCACCGGACATCGACCCGTGGTAGGAGACGAAGAAGACGGCGTCGAACGAGGCGTCGAGGCCCTGCATCATGTACAGCGGCTTGTGACGGCCCGACAGATACCGTGCCAGCCCGGCGAGTTCGTCCGGACGGAGGTTGGCCATCGCCCCGTGCGAGTCGTTGACCAGGAACTCGCACGCGCCTCCGGCCATCGCGCCCTCGATCGCGGCGTTCACCTCGGCTTGGAGGAGGCCGCGGAAGTAGTCGTACTGGGCGCCCGAGGATCGGCACTGGTCCCAGTCGACCACCCCTGCGGTGCCCTCCATGTCGGACGAGATGAAGATCTTCAACGGGTGCCCCTCCTATGCGGGGTGCGGACCGGCGGAGTTGGGAATGCTCAGCGCTGGCCGGCGAAGACGCCCCAGCGGAGCCGACCGTCGCGGCATGCGTCGATCCACCGCGCCAGGTTGTCGTCGAGCTGGTCCAGATAGGCGGGACTGATCACCCGGACCAGGTCCTCCCGGTGCTGGGCGGTCTCCTCGGCGAGCCGCAGGTAGTGGGTGAGAAGGTGGCCGGTGAGATCCTCGAACTCCGCTGATGCCAGGCCGAGTCGGGCCAGCTGCTCGTGGTAGAAGCCCGGCGTGGCGAGGGCCTCGATACCCAGTCGCGCGATGACCGGGCGCAGGGTCTCGGGCGGGCAGTCGTCGGCTGCCATCACGTCGGTGAAGAGCAGCCGGCCGTCGGGCTTGAGGACGCGGGCGGCCTCGGTGAGTACCGTCGCCCGATCTCCGCTGTGGCACAGGGCTTCCTGGGACCACACGACGTCGAAGGTGCCGTCGGGACAGGGGATCTGCTGGAAGGATCCGGTGACGACGTCGATGAGCCCGGCGAGCCCGCGCTCGGCATTGGTCTCGCGGTGGCGCTGGTTCTGCCGCTCGCTGATGTTCAGCGCGACGACCTGGCAGCCGAACCGGTCGGCCAGATAGCGGGCCGCGCCACCGTAACCGGATCCCAGATCCAGCACCGTGCCACCAGCGCCGAGCCGGCCCGAGGCCTTGGCCGCGAGGTGCGCCACGGTCCGCCGGGAGGCGGTCGCGATCGATTCGCGCGGGTCGGCGTAGATCCCGGTGTGGATGTCCTCGCCGCCCCACACCGCGGCGTAGAAACCATCGACATCGCTGGTCTCGTAGTAGCGGCGCGTCGCTTCAGCGGTGCTCGCCGGGGTTTCGCGGGTCACGGCAGCCGTCCTCCGTCGGTGATGCGGTTCCGGGTCCCCTTGATCGCGGCGTCCGCTGGTCCTGGGAAGCCGGAGGGGCCGAGGATCACCCTAGAGCGGATCGTGTCAAAGTGCGTGAATCCACACGCACTTGACTGGATGTCGCGCTCGGCTCGGGTCCGTTCCGCACGGGCTCGTCGACCGTCAGGCCAGCCCACCGATCCCGAAGGGGACGAAGAAGAACGTCTTGCTGGGATACGGACCGCTCCCACCCATGAGGGGCACGGGAGTCGCCACAACCTCGGCGTCCTGGGGCATCGGAAAGCAGAAGGAGGTGTTCTTCGCGACTGACAGCGTGTAACTCCCCGCGGACCGCCGGACGGTGAATTGAAAGCCGTAATTTCCTTCAGCATCCCCGAAGATCATTCCATCGCTGGCGAACCTCATCGTCCTCGCCACGTTCAGCGGAACAACAAGCTGATGGACCGCATTCCCACCCATGACCTTCGCTGATCCCCTCACGTCGAGCCCTCCCTTGACGACAGCGCTGCCCTCAACCTCAAGGCCATCGTGCGCGATCGTTTTGCCATGGACCTCAAGGGGACCCTTGGAGAGGCTGGTGCCGACGATGATTCCCTTTCCACTGGCCTGCAAGACGTCGAGTGCGTGAACGGCGCCACTGACCACGAGCTTGTCGCGCACGTGCAGGTTCTGCGCCGTCGCGCTCCCATCGACCGTGAGGTCGTCATGGGCATGGGCCTTGCCGTAGACGTTGAGATGGCCGACTTCGAGGTCGGGCTTGTCGACGGTGACGGCGGTGGTGAGGGTGTGGATGAAGCTCGCGTCTTCGGCCGAGGTGGCCTGGAGCATGAAGCCGGTGGTGTTGTGCAGTTTGGGTGAGGTCCACTTGGGTTCGGTATTGACATCCGGGTCGGACTGATCGTCCCAGTACATGACGCAGGTGCCGTTCTGGATCTCCCAGGTGAGCGTGACGGGGTCGCCGTTCGCCACCATGATCCTGCTCGGGCGCAGATTGCGGAACAAGAAGCCGGGTGGCGCCTTGTCGACCGTGATCCGGACCGGATCCTTCGGCGTGAAGTTGCCGTTGGTGGGTGAGGTCTCCTCGATGACCTCGATCACCGGCTTGCCGACCACCTTGTTGATCGGAATCTGCGAGATGACCAGGGTCACCGCCCACTGCCCCGTGAACTGCGGCGCCCGACCCGGGGTGAAGGTGAAGACCCGCTTGTTCCCCTCCGCGACGGCGGTCGCGCTCCAACCGTTGCCCTGCTCCGGCAGTGTGCCGCCAGTGACGGACTGCTTGATGTCGTCGTTGTTGACGGTGGTCAACTCCGCCGCACCGGCACCGATCGGGATCTTCACGATGATCTTCTTGCAGTACGCGGCCGTCGTCATGGTCCGGCCCACCGTGATGTCGAGCCGGCCGGTGACCGGATCCTTGTCGGTACTCGCGTTCAACGGATCCGTCGGACTCGTCGCGAGCGAGTAGCTGAGCAGCGCATCGGCGGAAGTGGCGTGGATGGCCATGCTGTCGTCCTTGTCCGGAGGTTCAGGAGCCTGGGGCGGGGCCGAGCTTCGTCATGCCGGGTCCGGCAGACGACCACCTCCGAACGCGTGCCAGACGAGGTTCTGGGCATGAGCGGTCTGCCTCGTCCACCTGAGACTCACCACCTCGCCGCTGAGTACGGGAATGGAGACATACCGCCAATTCTGAGCGCTCGTTCCCGGAGGACTGTCCAGGTCGTAGGAGGCTCCGCCGACCTGGATGGCAAGAGCACCCGACAGGACCCTGACCACGAGAATCCCGTCACTGTTCGCCGTGGTATTGGCCCACTGATTCAGCGGGGAACTGAAATTGATCACTTGCCTGGTCATGAGGTTCGATACGCCTTCGACAGCCAGCCCGCGGTGCACGGCGAGGCCGTCATGGGCCTCGGCCTCGCCATAGACGTTGAGGTGGCCGACTTCCAGGTCGGGTTTGGCGACGGTCACGGCAGTGGTGAGGGTGTGGACGAAGGTGGCGTCCTCGGCCGAAGTGGCCTGGAGCATGAAGCCGGTGGTGTTGTGCAGCTTGGGCGAAACCCACCTGGGTTCGGAGTTGACGTTCGGGTCGGACTTGTCGTCCCAGTACAGGACGCAGGTGCCGTTCTGGATCTCCCAGGTGAGGGTGACCTTCTCGCCGTTCTCCACCATGATCTTGCTGGGGCTCAGGTTGCGGAACAGGAAGCCGGGCGGCGCCTTGTCGACCGTGATCCGGACCGGATCCTTCGGCGTGAAGCTACCGTTGGTGGGCGAAGTCTCCTCAATGACCTCAATCACCGGCTTGCCGACCACCTTGTTGATCGGAATCTGCGAGATGACCAGGGTCACCGCCCACTGCCCGGTGAACTGCGGCGCCCGACCTGGCGTGAAGGTGAAGACCCGCTTGTTGCCCTCCGCCGTGGCGGTCGCGGTCCAACCACCGCCCTGCTCAGGCGCGGTACCACCGATGACCGACTGCTTGATGTTCTCGTCGTTGACCGTGGTCAACTCCGCCGCACCGGCACCGATCGGGATCTTCACGACGATCTTCTTGCAGTACGCGGCCGTGGTCATGTTCCGGCCCACCGTGATATCGAGCCGGCCCGTGACCGGATCCTTGTCCGTACTCGCGTTCAACGGATCCGTCGGACTCGTCGCGAGCGAGTAACTGAGCAGCGCATCGGCGGAAGTGGCGAGGATGGCCATGCTGTCGTCCTTGTCCGAGGGTCAGATGCGTGGAGTGAACGGAGTTGGAGGTCGGTGCGGCAGAACACCCGCAGGACTCACCACGGAACGATTCCCAGGAACTCCAGCTCGCCGTCGCCGAAGGAGCACCAGGACAGCGTGGCCTCGATATCCTGCCAATAATACTGGAGGAAGTGCATGCACTCCCCCTGCTGCAGCGGGACGGAGAGGGTCTTCTCCTCATCCCCGGAGCCCACGTCGGCGCTGAACCTGGCGATCAGGTCGTGATGGTCGCTACCCTCGGCTCGAATCCGCAGGTCGATGTTCCTGGCATCGGGACCGGTTCGCCTGAAGGTCACCGCCACGATGCCGTCGGTGGTCGCCCGCCAGTCACTGCTGTCCGCCATCGCGACCGGCGGGTGGCGGCGCAGGATCCTCGCCTTCCCGTAGACGGTGAGGTCGCCGATCTCGAGATCGGGCTTGTCCACGGTGACGGCGGTGGTGAGGGTGTGGATGAAGCTGGCGTCCTCGGCCGAGACGGCTTGCAGCATGAACGCGGTGGTGTTGTGCAGCGCGGGCGAGGTCCACCTGGGTTCCTTGCTGACGTCCGCGCCGGGCTGGTCGTCCCAGTACATGGTGCAACGGGCGTTCTGGACCTCCCAGGTGAGGGTGACGGGATCACCGTTCGGCACCATGATCTTGCTCGGACGCAGATTGCGGAACAGGAAGCCGGGCGGGGCCTTGTCGACAATGATCGTGGTGGTCTTCGCAGTGAAGTTGCCGTTGGTGGGCGAGCTTTCCTCGATGACCTCGATGACCGGCTTGCCGACCACCTTGTTGATCGGGATCTGCGAGATGACCAGGGTCACCGCCCACTGCCCGGTGAACTGCGGCGCCCGGCCCGGGGTGAAGGTGAAGACCCGCTTGTTGCCCTCCGCCGTGGCGGTCGCGGTCCAACCGTTGCCCTGATCCGGCGCGGTGCCACCAGTGACCGACTGCTTGATGTCGTCGGTGTTGACGGTGGTCAACTCCGCGGCGCCGGCGCCGATCGGGATCTTGACCGTGATCTTCCGACAGTACGCGGCCGCGGTCACATCCCGGCCGACCGTGATGTTGAGCCGCCCGATGACGGGGTCCTTGTCGGTGCTCGCGTTCAGCGGGTCCGTCGGGCTGGTGGCGAGGGCGTAGCTGAGCAGTCCGTCGGCGGAACGGGTGTAGACGGTCACGCGGTTCTCCTGGCCTCGAGCTTCAGCTGTGTTGGGGAGCGGTCGAGTTGGAAGTGGTCGGCGCGGGCGGTGGCTATCTGGTTCACATCTGAACCAAGCCGCTCATCAGGGCATCGGCAGGCGTTCTCCCCCAAAGCCGTACCAGTCGACGAATGCACCCCCTACCGCACCGATCCATTTCAGCTCCACCCTCCCTCCCTTGAGGATCGGGAACGTTCGGGGGTTGGTGTCTTCCGGAATGACGTAAGTGCGCCCGCCGCCGCCGGGTTTGTAGACAGACAGCTCCAGACGCCCTGAGTTGACCTTGACCTCGAGGAGCCCGTCAGTAGGCGCAGTAGCCGCCTTGGGCCACTGGTCAGTTGGTGCGGACAGACCGTGCCAGCCCAATGCGGAGGCTGTCCCCCGGTGGGTCACGTCGCCGCGAATGTCGAGGTTGCGAACTTCGAGGTCCGGCATGTTGACCATGACGGCGGTGGTGAGGGTGTGGACGAAGCTGGCGTCCTCGGCCGAAGTCGCCTGGAGCATAAAGCCGGTGGTGTTGTGCAACTTGGGCGAGACCCACCTGGGTTCCTTGTTGACGTCCGGGTCGGACTGGTCGTCCCAGTACAGGACGCAGGTACCGTTCTGGATCTCCCAGGTGAGGGTGACCTCCTCGCCGTTCTCCACCATGATCTTGCTCGGGCGCAGGTTCCGGAACAGGAAGCCGGGCGGCGCCTTGTCCACCGTGATCCGGACCGGATCCTTCGAGGTGAAGTTGCCGTTGGTCGGCGAGGTCTCCTCGATGACCTCGATCACCGGCTTGCCGACCACCTTGTTGATCGGAATCTGCGAGATGACCAGGGTCACCGCCCACTGCCCGGTGAACTGCGGCGCCCGACCCGGGGTGAAGGTGAAGACCCGCTTGTTCCCCTCCGCCATGGCGGTCGCGGTCCAACCACCGCCCTGCTCCGGCGCGGTACCACCGATGACCGACTGCTTGATGTTCTCGTCGTTGACCGTGGTCAACTCCGCCGCACCGGCACCGATCGGGATCTTCACGACGATCTTCCGACAGTACGCGGCCGTCGTCATGTTCCGGCCCACCGTGATATCGAGCCGGCCGGTGACCGGATCCTTGTCCGTACTCGCGTTCAACGGATCCGTCGGACTCGTCGCGAGCGAGTAACTGAGCAACGCATCGGCGGAGGTCGCGTGGATGGCCATGCTGTCGTCCTTGTCCGGAGGTTCAATCGCCTGGAGCGGGGCGAAGTTGGAGGTAGCCGGCACGGGCGCTGGGGACCGGGTCGTCCGGTGGGCGGCCCTGTCCACCTGGAGGACGGGCAGTTCACCCCAGTTGGGCACCGGGCCAGCAGCTATGTGGGGCTCGACCGAGGTCCAGTCACCGTGCCAGGCGGCGGATCAAGGCAGGGTGAGATAACCGCGCAGTCACGCCTACCGACAGGTGCGGAGATGCGCCGCACGTCGACCGCAGCCGCATGCATCCCGGTCAAATTGGCCCACCGAATCCGAACGGAACAAAGAAGAACGTGCTACTGGGGTACGGCCCACTTCCACCCATGGGTGACGTTTTCACGACAACATCTGCATCCTGAGGCACCGGAAAGCAGAAATATTCACCCTTTCCGAAGTTCAGCGTGTAGCTTCCCGCCGAACGTCGGACCGCGAACTCCAACTCGTGCCCCTTGTTGCTATTCCCGAAGATCATTCCATCCGTACTGAACTGCATGGTCTTCGGCTCTTTCATCGTAACCGTGAGACTGTGCACGACGCCTCCCGCCATGATTTTCGCAATTCCTCCAATTTCGAGGTTGCGAATTTCGAGGTCGGGCTTGTCCACGGTGACGGCGGTGGTGAGGGTGTGGATGAAGCTGGCGTCCTCGGCCGAGACGGCTTGCAGCATGAACGCGGTGGTGTTGTGCAGCGCGGGCGAGGTCCACCTGGGTTCCTTGCTGACGTCCGCGCCGGGCTGGTCGTCCCAGTACATGGTGCAACGGGCGTTCTGGACCTCCCAGGTGAGGGTGACGGGATCACCGTTCGGCACCATGATCTTGCTCGGACGCAGGTTACGGAACAGGAACCCGGGCGGGGCCTTGTCCACCACGATCGTGGTGGTCTTCGCGGTGAAGTTGCCGTTGGTGGGCGAGCTTTCCTCGATGACCTCGATGACCGGCTTGCCGACCACCTTGTTGATCGGGATCTGCGAGATGACCAGGGTCACCGCCCACTGCCCGGTGAACTGCGGCGCCCGGCCCGGGGTGAAGGTGAAGACCCGCTTGTTGCCCTCCGCCGTGGCGGTCGCGGTCCAACCGTTGCCCTGATCCGGCGCGGTGCCACCAGTGACCGACTGCTTGATGTCGTCGGTGTTGACGGTGGTCAACTCCGCGGCGCCGGCGCCGATCGGGATCTTGACCGTGATCTTCCGACAGTACGCGGCCGCGGTCACATCCCGGCCGACCGTGATGTTGAGCCGCCCGACGACGGGGTCCTTGTCGGTGCTCGCGTTCAGCGGGTCCGTCGGGCTGGTGACGAGGGCGTAGCTGAGCAGTCCGTCGGCGGAACGGGTGTAGACGGTCACGAGGTCCTCCTTTTCCGAGGGTTCAGGCGCCCGGCGCCGGGCGGAGCTGGAGGTACCCGGCCCGCGCGGTCGGGATCGGGTCGTCGGGGTGGTCGGCGCTGTCGGCCTGGAGGATCGGCAGCTCGCCCCAGTCCGGCACCGGGCCGGCGGTGACGTACGGCTCCGCCCAGGTCCAGTCGCCGTGCCAGGCGGCGGGGCGGGGCATCACCAGGCCGCTGCCGGGCGCGTCGGTGCTGACGGCGAAGGAGCGGATGGCCACCGGGGCGGCCAGGGCGCCGGTGAAGCGCAGCCGCAGATAGCGGGTGGAGACCGCCGCGTCGTGGTGGATCTCCGCACCCGCCGGGTAGTCGCCGAGCGGGGCCCAGGAGCCATCGGCGGCGGTATCGGAGTACTCCAGGACGCTCGCCGGCGTGGTGTTCCGGCCGGTGAGGTCGCCGGGGTAGAGGTCGACGCGGTCGACGCGGCGCGGTTCGCCGAGGTCGACCAGCACCCAACTGCCCGCGCTGACCTGCTCGGTGCTGAGCCAGTAGGTGCTGACGTCGCCGTCCAGCAGGTTGGCGAGCGGGAAGCCGTCGGCGGCGCCGAGCGGGGAGGTGACTTCCTGTTCGCCGGCCCGGGTGGGGGCGAGCAGCGGGTCGAGGCGGAACGAGACGCGGATCCGGGCCAGCGCCTGGTGGACCAGGTCGGCGTCCAGGCCGAGGGCGGCGACGGGCAGGATGCCGGTGGTCGCGTGCACGGCGGTGTGCGGGTCGGCGAGCAGGGTGAGCTGATGGGTGACCAACTCGTCGCCGGGGCGGGCGGGCAGGGCGAGGTCGTGGCCGTGCCCGATGGGCCGCACGTAGTCGCTGCCGCCGGGCGCGGGGGCGACCGCGTTGATCTGGGTGTAGTCGGTGACGCCGCCGGGCCCGGTGCTGCTGGCGTAGTAGCCGATCAGCCCGTCGGTGAGGCGCTCGGGGTCGCCGAGCTTGATCGGCCACTCGTAGCCGGGGTAGTAGTCCTCGGGGGGCGGCTTGAGGGCGTCCCAGCCGGAGCTGGTCAGTGGCGGGCCCTGGAGTTCGATGCCGAGTTCGGCGCGGATCAGGGCGACAGGACGTCCGGCGAGGCGGGCCGGGGTGCGGTCCTCCTGGACGCTGGGGTCGGTGATGGTGTCCAGGGTGGTGTCGATGGTGTCCCTCAGGCGCTCGAAGGCGGCGGGCAGCTGACGCTCGGTCAGTTCGAGGATCAGGCCGGCCAGTTCCGGGAACACCTCGACGAAGTCGGCCGGCCCGGCGTAGGGAGCGTGCGGCAGCGGGTTGAAGGCGGTGCGGGTGCCGTCGCCGACCACCCGCAGCTCGCCGAGCGGCGCGCCGTCGGGGGCGTAGACCAGCAGGGTCTCGTCGAGGTGGTTGAGCAGCAACCAGCCCACCACCGGGGTCTCGGCGGCGATGGCCGGGTCCGGGGCGGCGGCGGTGTAGCGGGCGCCGTCCCGCGAGCGGACCGGTGCGAAGCGCATCCGGGTGTCCTGCAGCAGGCGGGGCGGGAGTTGGAAGAACCGGTCGGCTGCCGCGACGCCCTCGAAGAGCGGCTTGTCGGGCTTCACGCTGTCGGCGTGGGCGGTCGGGAGCTTCAGGTAGTTCTGCTGCTGGAGGTTGGTGGCGTCGCAGGCGCGGCCGAAGCGGTCGATGATCCGCAGGTCGCGGAAGTAGAACTGGCCGGCCCGCACCGGCTGGAAGCGGTCCGGGGGCGTCGTGCCGAAGGCGCCGGCGGCGGGGACGGACTGCGGGTCGCCGAACCGCCAGCCCTCGTCCGGTGCCGGCAACATGCGGGCGGCGCCGTCCTGTTGCAGCAGCCAGTCGTTGAAGCCGTCCAGGGTCTGGGAGAGCAGGTCGAGCTTCTCGTAGTCCTCGCGCAGGGCGCGCAGGCCGACGGTCTCCGACTCGGGATAGCTGTCCAGGTAGCGCTCGATCTGGCGGCGCAGCACGTAGGAGACGGTGGGGGCGAGGTAGCAGCGGCTGGCGAAGGTCAGCCAGCGCATCTGGTCGTCGCCGGTGGAGTCCTCGCCGCTGCGCTGGGCGCCGGTGCCGTTCCAGTGGTAGTCGGTGCCCTTGTCGGTGGTCTTGAAGGTCCAGTGGTCGGTGTTGTCGCTGTGGTACGGGGTGGGGCAGTAGTGCAGCTCCCACTGCAGGTACATCGGGGCCCACGGCTGCTGCCAGATCGCCGTGTACTCGGCCAGGGTGCCGCGCAGCTTGCCCGCGGGGTCGGCGAGCGCGGCAGCGAGGGCGTTGGTGGTGCCCGAGGTCGTGCGGTACGCCTGGTCGAGCAGGTCGCACTCGGCGAGCAGCGCCGCGCAGGCGGGCGGTAGGTTCCGCAGGTCGGGCACGAGTGGGGTGGTGGGCACCTCAACCGGCGTGCCGTTGATGACGATCGAGGTGAGCAGTCCCGTCGCGATACGGCAGGGCAGCGGATCGTCCTCGTCGCGGCTGAGCGGTTCGCTGGCGCCGGTGCCTTCGATGACGACGACGGGGTCGGCGGGGCGGTAGAACGGCTCGCGGGCGAGGCGCCTGAGTTCCAGGGTCGAGGGCAGGCCGCGCTTGCGGGCCTCCTCGTCGATGGCGGCCTGCTGCAGTTCGGGGGTGAGGCCGTGCGGGAGGCCGGCCAGCAGGGCGGTGGTCTGGGCGAGCAGGGTCTGAGCCTGGGCGGCGAGGCTGCCGGTGGTGCCCGGGGCGAGCTGGGTGGTGGCGGCGGCATCGAAGCCCGGCGGGTGCTCGCCGGGCTGGCCGAGCAGCCACCACAGCGTCCACAGGCGCGACTGGGCGTCGCGCAGCAGGGGGGCGAGGGTGTCGTAGCGGGCCTGGGCCTCGTTGAGTTCGGCCAACCAGGCGGGCACCGGTGGCAGGTCGACGGGCTCGTCGCTGGGCCGGGCGACGATCTCCCAGACGTGGCCGCCGTCGCTGCCGGAGAACCAGGCCCGGCGGGTGGCCTCGTCCAGGTCGGTCTCGCCCTCGACGGTGCCGTAGGTGTCGATGGTGCCCCCGAACAGGGCGCTGACCAGGTCGCCGGTGCGCGGGTTGGTCTGCCGGGTCACCAGGGCCGCTGCGGCGTCCGCGGTGCTGTGGCCGATGGCGACGGTCTGGTGCAGGGGCTGCGGGCGGGCGTCCGGTTGGGGGTAGAAGTTGAGCTGCCGCCAGGGGATGCCGAGGCTGTGCCCGGCGTACAGGGTGCGCTGCGGGTCGGGCGCGCCGGCGGGCGCGGCCCAGCCCAGGGCGGCGAGGATCTCGCGCACGCCGCTGACGCCCTCGGGCAGCAGGCCGGGGATCTCGGCGGCCTTGGCGAGGATGTCCGAGGCGGGGTCGGAGTACCAGCCGATCACCTGGTAGCTGAGCTCGGTGTCCGGCGGGTAGAGGTTGACCTCGTCGGGGTCGTCCTCGTGCTTGATGTCCTGCAGGGTGTCGTGGAACAGGAAGACGTCCTTGTGGTAGATCGCGAAGGCGGCGAAGGCCGGCAGGCCGGGCCCGACCGCGGTCAGGAACAGCTTGCGGGGCGCGCCCTCGGGTTCGGTCCACGGAGCGTCGGTGAGCTTGTGGTGGCGGCCGATCCAGTCGGTGTGCGGATCGGTCTCGCCGCCGCCGGGGCTGCGGGTGGTGGCGAAGCGGGTGGTGCCGTAGCCGAGGCTGCCCGCGTAGTCGCTCTCCTCCAGGTAGTCGGAGTGCACCACCCAGCCGGTGGCCTTGCGCACGCCCAGCGGGGAGCGGTGGTAGCGCACGACGAGCCAGCGGTTGGGCACCAGCGGGAAGGTGGTCTCGCCGGTGGCCGGGTCGTAGTGGCCGCGGGCGAGCGCCTCGGGCAGCTCCCACTGCACGTGCAGGCCGTCGTCGTCCGGGCTGACCCCCTGGTCGCTCTGCCCGGGGCCGGGTTCGGCGATGCCGTTCTCCTCGATCATCGCGTCGAAGTTCGGGTACCAGCGGGTGAACAGGTCGCCGGCCCTGACCTTGTCGTTGACTTGGAGGGTGCGCACGCGCACCGGCACGATCAGATCACTCATCGGGTGGGCTCCTTACGGCCGGGGCAGCAGCAGTTGTTCGAGCGGGGCGTTGACCAGTTGGACCGCGAACTCGCTGGGCCGCAGCGTCTGCTTGCCCAGCGCCCGGGCGAGCGCGGGGACCAGGCCGTCGGTGCCGAGCAGGTTCAGCACGTCCTCGCTCCCCCGGCGCAGGAAGCGGTCGAAGACGCTCGTCCCGTCGTCGGGGAAGTCGCGGCCCAGCGAGGCGCCGAGCGCCGGGGTGGTGTCGGGGGTGAGCTGGCGCAGTCCGAGCACGCCCTCGTCGTCGATGCCGAAGTGGATCCCCTGGCCGGGCTCCCGGATGGTCAGCGAGTCCGGCAGCTCGGCGAAGAGGATCAGCAGCGTGTCGGGGGCGAGGTGGGCGCGGCGCAGCTCGGCCAGGTCGCGCGTACCCTGGCGGGCGATGAGGATCATGTCGGGCCAGGCGGGCACGAGTTGGGAGCGCAGCAGGAGTCCGGCCTTGGGCCGGGCACCGGTGCTGCGGGCGGTGGTGGCCGCGCGCAGGGTGTCGTTGAGGCGCTGGTCCATGGAGCTGTGGATGCCGACGCCGGCGGCGCCGTCGATGAGCGCGTCGACCCATTGCTCGTCGATCGCGAAGACCCGCAGCGACTCGTCGGGGAGCATGTCGGGGTGCGGGACGAGGTAGTGGAAGGGCACACCGCGCAGCAGTCCGAGGCGGTCCAGCCAGTTGGGCATGGAAGCGGTGCGCGCGTCGGCGGTGGCCCGCAGCGCGCTGCGGGCGGCGGCCGTGGACAGGGTGGCGCGGGCCTCGGCGCGGGTGAGCGTGATGCGCGGTGCGCGGCGTGGCACGTCGAGCGGGTCGACGGGCGGTGCGGCGAGCGCCTCGGCCAGCGGGGTTTCGGCGAGGGTGCGCAGCCAGTCCAGGCCGCGGCGCGGCACCGGGTCGCCGGCCTGGGCGGCGCGGGCGGAGCGGGCCGGGTCGCCGGCCAGTTTCATCATGGCTGCGGCCTGGTTGGCCAGTTCGCGTCGCGCGCGGGTGACCTCGGCGGCGTAGTCGGGGTCCGCGAGGCCGATCGCCCGGCCCAGCGTCCAGGCGGCGGCGTAGCTGACGTCGAAGAGACCGTGGTCCTCCTCGTAGATGAGCAGGTGGTCGGCGGTGGTGTGGTCGCCGGGGGTGGCGGGCACCTCCGGGGCGGTGACGGGGGTGCAGGGGCCGCGGTACCAGGCGTAGCCGAGTTCGCCGGAGAGCACGCGGTGCGGGACGGGGACGTAGCCGAGCTTCAACCGCTCCTTGACGTAGGTGTCCTCGGGGTCGGAGCCGCTCGTCGGCTGGGGCTCCAGGCGCAGGGTGAGCCGCTCGGGGTCGGTGCTGTTGCCGGGCGCGACCAGGTTCTTCAGCAGTCCGGCCGCGTCGAAGTGGGCGTGCTCGTCGCTGGTGAACGACCAGGTCCACAGCGTGCACAGGCGCAGTTGCGTCTTGTCGCCGGGAATGGTGCCGGCCAGCGGCTTGTCGTGGCCCTCCAGCGAGACCAGGTGCACGGTGTAGGCGCCGCCGACGCACGGGAAGCGGTTGGCGGTCAGCACCGCGTAGTCGCCCTCGGTCAGGACCTCGCCCTCGAAGCGGCGTTGGGCCTTCTCGACCTTGCGGACGTGGGCGAGGTAGGACAGCTCGTCCTCGGTGGGGATCAGTTGCCGGAAGAGCGCGACGGGGACGTCGATGGTGCGGCAGGTGCTCGCCTCGATCTCCTCGGCCTGGGGGCCGATGGCGGGGGGCAGCACGCCGCTCTCGGTGGGCCTCTTGAGTTGGGCGACGGTGCGGGAGGTGGCGAGCCCCATCGCGTCGGGGTCCTCGGGCAGTTCGCCCTCGCGGAAGACCATCAGGGCCAGCCAGGGCGCGCGGGCCTCGACCCGGGACCACTTCGGCTCGCGCTCCCACGGCAGGATGGAGCGGTTGAGGGTGATGTGCGGCAGGACGAGGGAGTAGTCGCCGGAGCCACCGGGGGCCGGGAAGACGGCGTGCACGGAGGAGGGGTCCAGCACGTACTGGACCGCCCGGACCTCGAACTCCTCACTGGTGGTGGGGAGTTTGTCCGGCGAGTTGGCCGGGCCGTCGATCTCGCCGGTGGCGTCCTTGAGGACGTGGCGCACGTCGACGCGGTAGGTGCCGGCGGTGATGGCGGGCAGCAGGTGGTCGTGGAAGGTGATGTCCAGCTCGGGCAGGCTCGGCACGTGGATCCCCTCGGACGGTGGCCGGCGGTGGCGGGTGGTCAGTTGGCCGCGGTGAGCAGCGGCGATCGGACGAGGGTGTCGGCGGCGATCGTGGCGTACTTCGCGCGGGGGCCGTTGGCGCCGGGCGCCACGCCGAGGCGGGCCATCGCGGCGTAGGCGGCGTCGCGCCTGAGCTGCTTGACGCCGATCGTGCGCGCGATGGTGCCGATGCTTCCCGAAGCGGTGGCGGGGGCGGGGCCGGCGGTCTGGCCGGGCCGACCGGTCAACTTGCTGTCCGGGTTCACCTTCTCCACGCCCAGGGCCTGGGAGGTGATCGGGCCGGTCTTGGCGTCGGGGTCGAGCACGGGCCCCGGGACCTCGAAGCGCAGCCCGCTGAGCCGCTTGGTGAGCAGGGTGTCCTCGTCCAGCGCGTCGCCGGGCTTGTTCAGCGGCGCGCCCCACAGGGCGCTGGCCACGTCCTTGCGGAGCACGGTGATGGTCCAGTTCACCGGAGTGAACGGCTGGCTCCCGTTGTTGCGCCAGAGGGTGACGCGGTGCTCGGAGGTCACCCCGGTCCGGCGCATCGGCCGGATCGCGATGGCAGGATCCGCCGTCCCCTTGAGCGCGTCGTTGAGGTAGACGTGGGTGGCCGGCAGCGCGGACTCGGTGGTGAAGACGAAGCCGTCGCCGGAGACCAGCACCGCCGCCTCGATGGCGCGGCGGGCCGCGAGTTCACCCGCGTCCACGTCCGCCAGCAGGCCCTGCTCCGGCGTGATGGCCAGCGGCGCGGGCAACTGCGCGCGGACCTCCGACCAGTTGGCGACCGGCGGTTGGTCGCGCTTGGAGCCGATGTCGAAGCTGAAGGAGATGAACCAGACCTTCACGGTGACCCGGCCGCCGAACGGCGGCGTCCACAGCGCCAGGTTGATGCCGACCGAGATCGAGACCCGGACCTTGACGAACCACACCTTGATGGTGAACGCCACGCCGATGCTGATCCCCAGCGCCATCTCCAGGTAGAACGGGTTCCACTGGATCAGCACGTCCAGATACGCGGTGAACCACGCGGACAGCAGACCGGAGGTGTAGGTCGCGGCGAGCCGACCGCCGATCATGAACGCGCCGGGGGTGAGCGCGGTGTAGCCCTCCGCCTTCACCATGATCTTGCTGTCCGGCGACCAGGTGAAGCCCAGCCGGGCCGGCCTCGGGTAGTGCGGGTGGCGCTCGGGCAGGTTCTTCTCGAACGTGGGGTGGTAGCCGCCCACGCTGAGCACGAAGTCCCCGGCGTTCGTCCCGGCGGTCCACACGTACACCGCGATCCCGCCGGTCAGCCGGCAGGCCGGGTCGAAGATGAACGAGCCCGCGCCGACCGCCACGTCCAGCGACAGCAGGCCCTGGGACTGCTGGTAGGCGAGCTTGAGGTCCAGGTCCAGGCGCGCGTGCACCTTCTTTCCCGGGGCCGCGTTGCGCGGGAACGTGATGGAGGTGCGGCCCAGCAGCATGACGTTCAGCTCGCGGCCGAACTCCACCAGCGCCAGCGCCTTGGTGTCGATGAACTTGAACGTGGTGAACTGGACGCCGATCGCGCCCCAGTACTGGCCGTCCGCCGGGCGTACCCAGTCCGTCAGCGCGTCCAGGATCTCCTTGGGGGTGGCCTCCGGGCGACCGTCCAGCCGGGCGATCAGCGGGAAGACGGGCAGTTCCTCGATCTTCGGCACCCGCACCGAGCTGTTGACGCCGAAGCCTCCCGACAGCCCGGTGACGGTGAAGGCCGGCGGCCCGAACAGCGCGACCCCGCCCTTGGCCGCCGCCTCGCCGAACAGGAACACCGACGCCCAACCGCCGGTGCTGCGGGCGTAGCTGCCGGCCGCCTGCATCGCGAAGAACCCGGCCTCCACCGCCACCAGGCCAGCGATGTAGATCTCGTAGGCCGGGTCCTGACGCACCTCCAGCACGCCGGTCACCTTCAGCGGCGGCACCGCGATCCGCACCCCCGCCCCGGCCAGCACCGGCGTGACGGTGAAGTCCTGGTCCACCGCCAGGCCCAGGCCGATCATGTCCAGCGCCACCGGTCCGAGCGTGAGAGTCGCGTCGAAGGCGACGAACAGCCGACCCTTCGCGTAGCCCAGGCTCACCCGGCGGATCCGCACCGGCCCGAAGACCTGATCCAGCTCCTGGGCTGAATCGCTACGCTGCCGCCCCGCAACAGCGGCGCGTTCGCGTCCCAGCACGACCGCGCCCTCGGACGCGTCCAGCGGCGCCGGGTCATCGATCCAGCCCTGCGGCAGAGCAGCGGCCCCGGTGCTGTTCGGCCTCCAGACCAGTGGCGCCAGCGCTTGGCCGCCCATCGTCAGCGACCCCCAGATGAGCAGGCCGCCTTGCAGCGCCTCGTCCAACAGGACGGGCAGCAGTCCCTGTGCGGCCCCGGGCAAGCCCGCGACCACGGCGTTCAGCGCCCGGACCTGGCCGACCGGCCAGGCGCGATCCGCGTAGCAGAACTGCACTCCCGTCACGACCACATCGCGATCCGCAGGGATGCTCTCGCCCACCAGAGGCAGATCGGATGCCCGGGCCCCCACCGCCCCTCGGACCGCCACCAGCCGAGCGACCGCCGACCCGGTGCCCTCGGGCACCGACGCCACCACCACCCCCACCCGGCCGACGACCGCCGACACCACCAGCGACCCCGCGGCGGTCCCCACGGGAAGGCGATAGGCGAACGACGCCGAGCTCAACGATGGAACGAAGGGTTCCAGGTCCGCGGGGACATCGATTCCGACGGCGGCGGCCAGCTGCGCCAGCGTCAGATCCTGGCCGTTGCTCTCCAGCGAAGCGCTCAGTTCCCAGGCCCCTGAGCCTGTCTTGGCGATCGCGCCACTGAACCACAGCCGGGTGTCCGTGCCTTCGACAGCGGCGGTGAATCCGGCATCCGCGGACAGCGAGAACGTCGAGGCCCCGCCGCCGGCCGGGGTCGAATGCCGGAAGCAGACGAGCAGGTCCATCACCGTGTCGCCGAGGCGGACTTCGGTGGCTGCGGTGAACTCCCATTCCTCCGGGCCGCCGGGGATCGTCAGCACCTCGATCGTCAGGTACTGCAGGTCGAAACTCCGCAGGCCCTCCGGGATTCCACCCGCCACGCCCCAGTTCTCGCCGAACCAATCGAGGAGGTCAGCCATCCGAACGGTTTCCGCGGTCACCCCGCGAAGCACGTAGCCGCTCTCATCGGACCAGGTGTCCAGATCCAGCCGGATGCCACCGATGACGACGAAATCAACCCCCTGTGGCATGCCCAGTGCCGGTGCGCTGGCCGGCGGCTCCGCCACCGCGACGGACAGGGCTCCAGCGGGCCGGACGTAGTACTTGGCGCCGTCCTTCGCCCAGTCGGCGGCTTTCAGCGGCCATACCCGGTCCGGGGTGAAAGCCTCGATGAGGCCTTTGATGCCCGCCACGCCGTCGCGTTCCATCCCCGCGCCCTTTGGCTTCTTGCTGAACCGGTCCAGCCTGGCGAAGGCCTCAGTCCGTTTGGTGAGCGTCTCCTGGCCGATGATCCGTGCGCTGCCGCTTTCGGCCTTCGGGCCCGGATCGTCGGTCCGGTTCTGGTTGTCCGGGCCGACGAAGAGGTTTCCCGGAATCCAGGTGAGGATGCTGTGGATGTCGTCCAGACCGTCCAGCGTGATGCCGTCAGAGCCATAGCTGGAATCCGGGTCCTTGAACGTAGCCACGAACTCCCTGATGCGAGGGAAGTTGAGCTTCTCCTGGTCCGTGTAGTCCAGGGTCTCGAGCTTCCCGACCACCGTGTCGGCGAACTCCTCCAGTCCGCCCCTGAGAGCGGACCCCTTGACGTTGTACCCGTTCTCGATGGCCGCGTTCCATGCTTTGACGAGCGTTTCGAACGGGATCACGTGATGGCGCGCCAGCTTGATCCCCCCGGCCGGCTGCAACTGGTCAAGGTCGTCCGGATTGCGGTTGACCAGCGGATCCGCGAACGGATAGCCACCGCGCCCTTTGAGCAACAGCTTCATACGCTCGGCCACTGTCTACCTCCTCGACTTGTGCGACAGGTCCTTGTGTGACCCGGGAAGGATCGGCTCGCCGGCCTGCTCCTGGGTCCGGCGAAGCACCGTCACCGTCAGCGATCCGACAGCCGGCGTCGGCCTCAACAGCTCGTACAGCTAGGGAAGTTCAAGCAGATCCCACGAAGTCGATCAGCACCGCCCGGCCCACCACGGCGAGTTGGTCCCGCGCCAGGACCACGCAGTGGGCATACGCCACCGTCATGGGCCCCGTCGCCCGACCGGAATCGATGACATCACACTTGGTGATCGTTTGACGCCACACGGCCACATTTCGCCGTTCGTGTGGCCGAATTCGACACTTCTCGGCCCGAGAAGTCGATGCACTCCCGCTTCGACCAGCCGGGCTCGTCTTCCCGGCCGATCAGGGCCAATCGGGACTGATCCCAAGATAATCTTTCGAACACATCACCCCTGCTTATGGCTCAATTAACCCGTTCGAGTGAGTTTCACGGCGGGCCCACCAGCGCTGCCCAGCGGGCCCGCCCGACCCAATCGAACATGCCTGGATCAACGGCAACACGGCCGCAACAATCGTCCCGGCGAGCATCCGGGGATCACATCTCCGTTCCTCGCCAAGCACTTTGACGCTCCATCAGCTCAAGTCGACGACAAGGGGCCGACCGTGACCACCGAGACCGCTCAGCAGAACCAGCAGAGCCTCAGTACCTCCGCCGCCAGGAACCTCGCCACCACCACCAAGACCGCGCCGCAGATGCTCGGGATCACCCCGCGCTACCTGCTGCGCGCGCTGCCCTGGGTGGACCTGGAGGCCGGCGTCTACCGGGTCAACCGCCGCCGGGGGTTCATCCTCGGCGACGGGCTGATCAGCACCTACGCCGACGGCAGCGGTGCCACCCGGGTGATCGCCGAGGACCTTCGCGAGATCGCCTTCCTCAGCGAGCTGGAGAGTCCGGTGCTCAGCGCGCTGGCCGGCGGCTTCACGCAGCGCGAGGTCGGGGCCGGCGAGGTCATCGTCGACGCCGACGCGCCGGCCGGGCAGCTGCACATCATCGCGCTCGGCCGCGCCGAGAAGCGCGCCACCGGCCAGTACGGCGAGGACGCGCTGCTCGCGGTGCTCGGCGACGGGGACTTCTTCGACGTCGCCGCCTGGGTCCGCGGCGAGGCGCTGGCGTACCAGGTCAAGGCGTCCACGCCGTGTACCGTGCTCTCCCTCGACCGCCGGACGCTGACCGAACTGGCCGACCGGGAGCCCGCGTTGCGCGCCAAGCTGGACGCGTACGCCGCCGACGGCCAGGGCCCGGCCGACCGCGAGCACCCGATCGACCTGACCTCCGGCCACAGCGGCGAGCCGGTGCTGCCGCAGACCTTCGTGGACTACGAGGAGAACCCCCGCGAGTACGAACTGAGCATCGCGCAGACCGTGTTGAAGGTGCACACCCGGGTCTCCGACATCTACAACTCCTCGATCGACCAGGTCCAGGCGCAGCTGCGGCTGACCACCGAGGCGCTGCGCGAGCGCCAGGAGTGGGAGATGCTCAACAACTCCGAGTACGGGCTGCTCAACAACGTCACCCCCGGCCAGCGGGTGCGCACCCGAAAGGGCGCGCCGACGCCGGACGACATGGACGAACTGCTCGCCCGGGTCTGGAAGCAGCCCGCGTTCTTCCTCGCCCACCCCCGGGCGATCGCCGCCTTCGGGCGCGAGTGCACCCGGCGCGGGGTGCCGCCGCAGATCGTGGAGCTCTTCGGCAGCCCGTTCCTGACCTGGCGCGGGGTGCCGCTGCTGCCGAGCGACAAGCTGGACCTCAAGGGCTCGTCCGAGTCGGCCCCCGGGACCACCAACATCCTGCTGATGCGGGTCGGCGAGGCCGATCAGGGCGTGGTGGGCCTGCGTCCGGCGAAGGTCCCCGACGAGGTCGAGCCGGGGCTGGCCGTGCGCGCGATGGGTGTCGACCACCAGGCCATCACCTCCTACCTGGTGACCAGCTACTTCTCGACCGCCGCGCTGGTGGACGACGCCATCGCGGTCCTCCAGAACGTCGAGGTGTCGAACTACTATGACTACTCCTGACGGACTCGGGCACACCGTGCGGGTGGGCCAACTCGCAGCCCCACCAGTCGAGTCGGCTGCCGGAGCCGCAGCACCGAGAGCCGTGCCGGGTGCCGCGCCGAGTACCGCACCGACGGCCGGGGCGAGCGGTCTCGGCGGAGTTCCGCAGCCGCCCTCCTCGCCCGTCCCCGCGGCGCTCGCCCACGCGGCCGCCGGCCCCCGCTACTGGCTGGCGCAACAGCCGGTCGAGGCACCCGCGGTGGCCGCGCCCACCACACCCCCGTCGACGCCGCCGAGCGGTTTCAACGTCGAGGCCGTCCGGCGGGACTTCCCGCAGCTGCACCGGGAGGTGAACGGCCGTCCGCTGGTCTGGCTGGACAACGGGGCCACCACGCTCAAGCCCCGCCAGGTGGTCGAGGCGGTCGCCGAGCACTACTCGATGGGCACCTCCAACGTCCACCGCGGTGCGCACAGCCTGGCCAAGCAGGCCACCCAGGTGTACGAGGAGGGCCGCCAGGCGGCGGCCGACCTGCTCGGCACCCAGGACCAGGGCGAGATCGTCTTCGTCCGGGGGACGACCGAGGCCGTCAACCTGGTGGCGCAGAGCTGGGGTCGCGCCAACCTGGGCGTGGGCGACGAGATCCTGGTCTCGGCGGCCGAACACCACTCCAACCTGGTGCCCTGGCAGCTGATCGCCGCCGAGCGCCGGGCCAGGATCCGGCCGATCCCGCTGCTGCCCGACGGACAGCTCGACCAGGACGCGTACCGGGACCTGCTCGGCTCCCGGACCAAGCTGGTGGCGCTGACCCACGCCTCCAACGTGCTGGGCACCGTCCCGCCGGTGGCCGAGATGACCGCGCTCGCCCACCGGTACGGCGCCAAGGTGCTGATCGACGGCGCCCAGGCGGTGAGCCACTTCCCGGTGGACGTCACCGCGTTGGACGCCGACTTCTACGCCTTCTCGGGGCACAAGATCTTCGCGCCGACCGGCATCGGCGTGCTCTTCGGCAAGCGCGAGCTGCTGGAGGCCATGCCGCCGTGGCAGGGCGGCGGCAACATGATCGACTCGGTGAGCTTCACGGAGACCACCTACGCCCCCATCCCGCACCGCCTCGAAGCGGGTACCGGCCACATCGCCGGGGTCGCCGGACTCCGGGCGGCCCTGCACTACCTCGCCGGGCTGGACCGGGCCGCCGCCACCGCCTACGAGGAACAGCTCACCAACTACGCGATGGCCGCCCTGGCCACCGTCCCCGGCCTGCGGCTGATCGGCCAGGCGCCGGGGAAGATCGGGGCGCTGACCTTCCTGGTCGCCGGAACCGACCCGATCGCCCTGGCCGGAGCACTCGACCAGCAGGGCATCGCGGTGCGGGCCGGCCACCACTGCGCACAGCCGGCGCTGGCCTCCTTCGGCCTGCAGAGCGCGGTCCGGGCCTCGCTGGCGCTGTACAACACCGTGCAGGACGTGGACGCCCTGGTCGCCGCCCTGCACGAGCTTCAGTCCCAGTAGGCGGAAGTCACACGGGAGTTGGCGCTTTGACCCCGACCCCGACCCTGACCCGTCGCCTCGGCGCCCGCTCCGCCCCCTCGGGCCGAGCGGGCGCCGTGCCGCAGACGAGGGTGCAAAGCGGCTCAGGCGTCCGGGAGTTGGACGCTGAGCTGGATCCCCAGTTCACGGTAGCCGAGTTGCTCGGCGACCCGGCGGGAGGCGGGCACCCGGGCGCGCCACTGCGGCAGCAGGCCGGCGGCGAGCGCGTGGGCGGTAGCCGCCGTTGCGGTGCTGCGGGCCAGGCCCTTGGCGCGGTGGCCGGGATCGGTCAGCACGCACAGGTGGGCGGCGGCGCCCGGCCAGACGCGGTAGCCGGTGGCGGCGATCACCTGGCCGTCGCCGTCCAGCACGGTGAAGGCGGGCGAGGTGATCCGGTCCAGGCCGCACTCGGCGGCGTCCTCCTCGCTCACCCGGGCCAGCAGCTGCCGGACCGCCGGATGGTCGGCCGTCAACTCGGCTACCTCGGCGCCGTGCTGCGGGCGGAGATCGCCCGGTGCCAGATAGGCGAGCGTGGCCGGACCGAGGGTCCGGGTCGCCCGCAGGGCCCCGCCGAGCTCGCTCGGGTCGGCGTCGGCGAGCGCGGTACGGACCAGGTCGGCCGCCGCCTCGGTGGGCGCGGTGACCAGTGCGTCGCCGCCGAGCACCACCACGCCCACCCAACCAGGCGGACAGAGACCGGAGTCGGGCGACACCAGCACGGCGGGAAGGGTCGTGTCGGCGGGCGCCTCGGCCAGGCCCAGCCAGAGGCGCTGAGCCCGCCGCAGAAGATGATCAGTGGTCACCCGGGCATCCTGACACGGGCCACTGCGGCGACGCCCCCGGATTTCCCCCGCGCCAACCCCTCCGCCACCGGCCGGCGGCAGCGTGTCGACTCCATCATGCCTGCTCAGCGCCCGTGGCGGTAGGACCAGGAGCACTCCGTTCCGCCCTTGTCCCCGCACCGCCGCGAACCGCAGACTCGACGTCATCCACTTCCCCGACCCACGTGTCGGCGCCTGTCACCGGGCTCCGCCACGGACGTCGTGCTGACCCGCCACCGGCGGGCGGTGAACCCGGGCAGTGGGGGAACAGAGGGGGCGACGATGCATCAGGAACTCGTGCTGCGGGCGAGGATGAAGCTGCTCAGCACCGATCGGCGCGTGCTGCGCGGGCCCGACGCGCTGTGGGTGTACCGGGTGCTGACCCAGGTCAACCCGGCGGCCCACGGCTCGAAGCTCGCCCACGTACTGGTGGAGGCCAGCCGCTCGCACCGGCTGCACCAACTGCCGGACGCGCGACTGGCGCTGCTGGAGGAGGCGGTGGCGGTGGCCCGTGCGCTGGATGCGGCCAATCCCTTCCGCGCGAAGGTGCTGGCCAAGGCGCTGGAGGCCCGGCAGCGGGAACTGAGCGCGTCGTAGCGGGGCCAACCCCGGCGGGCCGTACCCAGGTTCGTGATCATCGGGGGGTGCAGGTCCGGTGCGGGTCAGGACCACGGCCGGCACGTCCCACGGCCGGCCCGTCACAGGGCTACGTCAAGGACGCGTACGGCTCTGCCTACCTGTCGGCGAACCTGCAGGGCGAGGTGCAGCAGACCAGCCCACGCGAGTGACGCGGTGCGGCCAGGTCAGGGGACGGTTACGTAGTTCTACCGATGCCCCCGCGCGCGATCTCCGGGAGCATTGCCGTACGGCGTCGAAGCGGGTTCCACTCAAGCGCTCCGCCGGAACTGACGTGCCATCAACCGGTGTCCGGCCATCGCCGACCCCTGACAGATTGAACGCGGAGAAACGCAACGCATGGGTATTTTCGGCTCGCTCAAGGGCCTTTTCACGTTCGACTACAACATCCTGGCCGACGCACCGGCGCTGACCACCGAGCAGGAACGCGGCCTCGCGCTCGGTGCGGTGTACGCGTCCGAGGGCGATCTGCCGATCAACGCCCTGACGATGGAGGCCGACGCCAAGACCGCCGCCAAGGTGCTGCGGGGCCCGTGGGGCGTGGTGGACACGGAGTCCGCCCGGGAGACCTACCGCTACCTGATCAGCACCGGGCACCGGGGCATCTACCAGGTGGTGCGTCCGTACCTGGAGGAGCTCGGGAGCGCGAAGAAGCGCGGCGAGTACGTCGCCATCCAGCGGCGCGGGGCGCAGGAGCTGCCCGAGGTGGCGCTCCGGCACGGGCTCGCCGCCGATGACGTGGTGCGCCACTTCGGCGGCTACGCCAACACCATCTACGAGGTGAAGCGCAACCTTCCCGAGCAGTACCCGACGTCGATCGCCGCTTGGGACGCGGCCCGCGTGGTCCACGTCAGCCGGCTCTTCCTGGACGCCGGTTTCATCCAGCCGGACGAGGCCTGGGCGGCGATCGCGCAGGCGGTGCAGCTCGCGCGCGCCGAGCACACGTCCTGGACGGAGTTCAACGGTGGCTTCGTCTTCGGGCGCGCGTTCTGGCAGATGGGCATGAGAGGAGCGGACGCGGAGAAGATCTCCCGGGATGTCTCGACGTTCCAGTTCAACGCCGAGCGCCTGCTCACCCGCGAGGACAGCCCCTGGACCCGGCTCGCCTGGTAGGTAGCCGCCCGTCGTGCCCGGTGCGCGCTGTCACGGTGGGTCGGGGGTCGCACCGAGCACGGCGTGGGTGAGGCTCGTCCGGTTGGGCACGCCGAGTTTGCGATAGATCCGGCCCAGGTGGCTGTCGATGGTGCGCACGCTGAGCACCAGGGTGCCGGCGATCTCGCCGCTGGTCATCCCGGTACTGGCCAGCACGGCGATCTCCCGTTCCCGCGCGGTGAGCACGGCCAGCGCGCCGCCGGATCCCGGGGTCCTGGTCCCGGCGGAGTGCGGGGCGAGCCGACCGCGCTGCTGGGCGACTTCGTCGGCCAGTCGGGCCGAACCGCACTGGTGGGCCAGCAGCGCCGCCCGGTCCAGCCGATCGGCCACCTGATCGGCGGATCCCGCGTCCAGGGCGAGCGCGGCTGCCATGACCAGGGTCCGGCCGACCTCGATGCGCTCACCGCCGGCGGCGAAGTGCGCGATCGCCTGCTGCGCGCTGTCCAGGGCCCACTCGGTCTCCCCCCGCATGGCGTGGGCCCGCATGCGCGCGCGCAGCGCGAAGCCCAGTCGGCTCGCGGAGGGGAGCTGTTCGACACAGCTCTGCGCGAGCCGCGCCCAGTGCTCGACCGAGGCCAGGTCGCCCTCGGCCAGGGCCACCTGCGCCAAGGTGTCGCAGAACCGGGGTCGGCGCCAACTGGTGAGCCGGGGCAGGTCGGTGCCACCCGCCGCGTCCAGCAGCAGCCAGCCGGCGCGCGTCGAATCTCCGGTGAGCAGGACGAGGCCGGCGACGAGGCAGCGCACGCCGACGGCCCACCCGGGTGTCTCTCCGTCGGCGATCGCCGCGGCCTGATCGGCCAGTGCGAGGGCCTCCTGCTGGTCGTCCGCGCTGTTCAGCCAGAGCAGCGACTCGGACCGGAACGTCGCCAGGCCGGCCCGGGTCGCGGGGTTGCCGGCGCGCTCGACGAGCGGGGTGGTCTCGTCGAGGGTCGCCCGTGCGCCGCGCAGGTTCCCCGCACGCAGCTGAGTGTTGGCCAGACTCATCAGCATCATGGGCCGGGCATACGTCTGCCCGGTGCGCCGGGCCAGCGCCGCACCGCGGTCGAGATGCCGCTCGGAGTCGGCCAACCGCCCCAACATCCCTTCGGTCATGCCAAGTTGGTACACGGCCTCCAGGTTGGTCAGCAGCGTGGCGTCCGAAGTGGCGTCGACGAGTTCGGCCGACCTGGCCACTGTCGTCAGGGCGGTGGCCAGGTCGGCGGTGAACAGGTGGGCGAGGGATGCCTGGGCCAGGGCGTTGGCCTCACCCACTCGGTCATGGTGCCCGCGGGCGATCGCCGCGCCCGTCTCGGCATCCTGGAGGGAGGCTGCGAAGTCCTGGAGGTCGTAGCTGTAGTCGGCGAGTTCGGCGTGCAGGGCGGCGGCCGTCGCGGAGTCCTGGTCGGCCAGAGCCGCGAGCCCGGCGCGTGCGATGGCTCCGGCTTCGGTGAAGCGACCGAGCCGTCGTTCGACCCGGCTGGCGTCGGCCAGCGCGGTCGGGGCACTGCTCCGGTGCGGCGGCCGGCCTGGTCCGGCGGTCCGCATGGCATCGAGCAGCGCGCGGCTCTCCGGCGCGTCTCCGGTCAGCAGCCGGGCCTGGGCGAGCAGGACGCGCGCCTCGTGCCAGTGCGGCTCGCCCTCGTCGAGCAGCGACAACGCGGCCTGCAGGTACTCGGTCGCGGCGGCGGGCGAGCTGTGCAGCGAGTCGCGGGCGGCGGCGATCAGGGTCGTCAGGTGCTCCGGCCGGCTCGGGTCGGCGGCCCGCACGATGTGGTGAGCGCGCCGGGCGATGGGCGCGGCCCGCTCCGCCAGCGCGCGTTCGGCGCTGCGGTGCAGGGCGAGCCGGCGGCTGGGTCCGAGCCGCCGGTAGACGACCTCGCCGACCGCGCGGTGACGCAGCATCAGCTGTGGCGCGGGGTCGGTCGGCCGGACCAGGTCGAGGCGGGAGAGGGCGTCCAAGGCCCGCATGGCCGCGGCCAGCTCCAGACCGGCGACCGCGGCGAGCAGCTCCGGCTGGCACGGCTCATCGAGCACCGCCGCGGCCTGGACCACGGCGAGCGCGCGGTGATCCAGGTCGGCCAACTCGCCGAGGATGGCCAGGGCGGCGTCGGCGCTCGGCTCGCCCTTGGCGCCAAGGACCTTGAGGTACTGCGGATTGCCCAGGCACGCGCGGTGGACCTGCTCCGCATCCCGGTGGTCGCCGAGCAGTTCGAGGGCCTGGTCGCGGGAGAGCGCTCCCAGGTGCCGCACCTCGAGCCGGCCCGTGGACGCGGCGCGGGAGAGCACGGCGGCCAGCGCGGGCGAGAGCTGGCGCTGCCGGTAGGCCAGCAGGCAGAGCACCGGGCCGGTGGCGGCCGTGCGGAGCAACTGCTCCACGCCCGGTATCCGGTCGGCCGCCAGCTGATGCAGGTCGTCCATGGCAACCAGCGTGGTCGTACCCCGCGCCACCAGCTCGTGCAGATCGCAGCAGCCGTCCGTCGACGCACGGACGTCGTGGGGCGTGGGGGCGAGCGCCTGCTGACCGTGTGCCGCGAGCACCCGGACGCCGGCAGCCCGGGCGTGGGCGGTCGCTGCCAGCATCAGCGTGCTCTTGCCGATGCCCGGCTCCCCGACCAGCGCGATCGCCCGTCCCCGACCCGGTGCCAGCTCACCCGGTGCCAGCTCACCCAGTGCTGCCCGCAGGTGCTCGACCTCGGCCTCCCGACCGACCAGCGCGGGAGCCCCGGCGGCCGACGTACCAGGCAGTGGTGCCACCTCGCGGACCGCAGCGAGCGCACAGGTATGCGTCCCCGCGCGGCCGACCGGGAGACCGTCCGTCCGACCCGCCCGCGCCGGTGAAACCTCGGGCAGCGCGGCGTGACCCCACAGATCGTCAGACATGAACGGCACAGTAGTCGTCGCGACCGACGCCCCCGTCTGGCGGCCCGCACCGTGCGATTCCGCCCTGCCTGGTTCGAGCAGCCGCAGAGAGCTCCGGAGCCGGCCCTCGGCACGCGTGGCGCACCGGGCGCGGCGCTGCGCGCCGGTACGGTGAGCCGATGAGGTATCTCGTGCCGTGGCTGCGCAAACCCCGCCACGGCGGCCCCGGTTCTCCCCGCACCGACTACGCGGGAGCCGTCTACGGCTCGCTGCTGGCCGCCTCCGTGATCGCCGCGTCGAGTGCGGGCGGCAAGTTCCCCCGCTTCGAGACCGTCGTGCTGCTGCTGGTCACCGGGCTGGTCTTCTGGGTCGCCCACGTCTATGCGCGCCTGGCGGGTGAGCGGTCGGTCGGCCGCCTCGTCCAGTGGTCCGAGGTGCGCCTCGTCGGACGAAGCGAGTGGTCGATCGTCGAAGCGGCCGTGCTCCCGGCGGCCGTGGTGGCCCTCAGCCCGCTGGTGAGGTTGAGCCTCACCGCCACCGGCTGGCTCGCCCTGATGGTCGCCGTGGCCCAGCAGGTCAGCTGGGCCTACCTCGGTGCCCTGCATGCCAGTGGGTCGCGTCGCGAGGCGGTCATCGAGGCTGCGGTCAACCTGGTGCTCGGGCTGGTCATCGTGGCGGCCAAGGCCGCGCTGGGCCACTGAGCGGACTCCCGGCGCACGCCAGAACCATTTTGACGTACCGTCAGAGATCCTGCCCCGGCAGCCTGTCGGCGGTCAGCGGGTTCCGCCGCGCTCCGCAACCGGGCGCGGCGGACCGCCGGCCTCACTCGGCCGAGTACACCAACGCGCCGCCCGTATAGGTCCGCAGGACCCGGGCCGCGCAGATCTCCCCGGCCGGCGCGGCGAAGACGTCGCGGTCGAGCACCACCAGGTCCGCCAGGCCGCCGGCTCGCAGGCTGCCGGCCTCGTCCACTCCGTTGACGTGGGCCGAGCCCGCCGTGTACGCGGCGATGGCGCTGGCCAGGTCGAGGCGCTGCTCGGGCAGGAAGACCCGGCCGTCGGTGGCCCCGGGCTCCATCCGGTTGACCGCGACGTGCAGGCCGGCGATCGGGTCGGGGCTGCTGACGGGCCAGTCGCTGCCGGCCGCGAGCGTGGCCCCGGTGCGCAGCAGGGAGCCGAACGGGTACTGCCAGGCGGCACGTTCGGGACCGAGGAAGGGGATGGTCAGCTCGTCCATCTGCGGCTCGTGGGCGGCCCACAGCGGCTGGATGTTGGCGATCGCACCGAGTTGCGCGAAGCGTGGCACGTCGTCGGGGTGGACCACTTGGAGGTGGGCGAGATGGTGCCGGGTCGCGCGCCGGCCGTTGGCGGTCCGCGCGGCCTCGACCGCGTCCAGCGCTTCGCGCACCGCGCGGTCGCCCAGCGCGTGGAAGTGCACCTGGAAGTCGAGCCCGTCCAGCTCGGTGACGTGGGACCGCAGTGCCACCGGATCGACGAAGCTCAGGCCGGAGTTGGCGGTGGCGCAGCCGCAGGCGTCCAGGTACGGGCTGCCCAGGGCAGCGGTGAAGTTCTCCGCGATGCCGTCCTGCATGATCTTGACCGAGCCCGCCCGGAAGCGGCCGTGGCGCAGCGCCGCCCGCCGGGCCACCAGCTCCGGGATCTGCTCCGCGCCCCGGTCGCGGTCCCACCAGAGGGCGCCGTTGACCCTCGCGGTGAGGGAGCCGTCCCGGGCCGCGGCGAGGTAGGCGTCCGAGGGGTCGGGCTGGCCGTTGAACTCGCCGAGCAGGGCGTCCTGCCAGCCGGTGATGCCGAGCGAGTGCAGCAGCGCCTGGGCGCGGAGCAGCCCGGCCAGCCGTTCGGCCGCGCTGGTCGGCGGGACGAGCCGGGCGACCAGGCCGGTGGCGCCCTCCTGGAGGACGCCGCTGGGCGTGCCGTCCGGCTCCCGCTCGATCCGGCCGTCGGCCGGGTCCGGGCTCTGCCGGGTGAGACCGGCCAGTTCGAGCGCGCGGGTGTTGGCCCAGGCACCGTGGTGGTCGCGGTTCAGCAGGTAGACCGGGCGGTCCGGGACCACGGAGTCCAGCAGTTGCCGGGTCGGCAGGCCGCCGTCGAAACTCTCCATCGACCAGCCGCCGCCGGTGATCCAGGCCCGCTCGGGGTGCCGGTCGGCGAACTCGCGGACCCGCCGCAGGTATTCGTCGACCCCGGTGGTACCGGTGAGGTCGCACTGGGCGAGCTCGACGCCGCCGTAGACGGCGTGGATGTGCGAGTCCTGGAAGCCCGACAGCAGCAACTTACCGCGAAGGTCGATCACTTCGGTCTTCGGGCCGATCAACTCCCGTACCTCGTCGTGGCCGACGGCGGTGATCCGCTCCCCGGTCACGGCGAGGCTGCTCGCCCGGGTTCGGGCGCAGTCGCCGGTGTGGACCGGGCCACCGGTGAATACCAGGTCGGCTTGGTGCATGGACGGGCTCCAACTGTGGTCGGCGGTCTTCAGCGGGACCGCGATGGGAGGGGGTGGCGCGGCGAGCGGACAGGACCGCGAAGCGCCGTCAGGTACGAGCCGAACTGCCGGTGCCCGCGCCGGCACCGACCGCCAGGCCGTCGCCTGCCTGGTCACCGGCAACGCTACCGACAGCGTTGCCGAAACCACTGCCGACACCGCCGCCGACACCGCCGCCGACACCGCTGTCGGCACCGCTGTCGGCACCGCTGTCGGCACCGCCCGCGCCGAACCCGGCGGTGAAGTACGGCGAGCGGCGGTACCAGCGGGCCCAGGCGGCGGCCAGCACTCCGGAGCCGATCATCAGCACCGGGACCAGCAGTTCGAACCAGCCGTTGTCCGCCGAGAGTTCGAAGTGGTCGGCAGAGTCGTAGAAGCTCCAGACGAGGTATCCGCCGACGGCGAGCAGGGTGACCGCGCCGAGCAGCGGGGCGACGACCGCCCGCAGCGCCTCGAGCGACGCGGTGCGCAGCAGCGACCGGAAGCG
Organism: Kitasatospora sp. NBC_01266; assembly: GCF_036242395.1. Taxonomy (NCBI): domain Bacteria; kingdom Bacillati; phylum Actinomycetota; class Actinomycetes; order Kitasatosporales; family Streptomycetaceae; genus Kitasatospora; species Kitasatospora sp. NBC_01266. The sequence goes on from NZ_CP108458.1 coordinate 848,444, forward strand.
GACGGCGGCGGCAATCGCGGTCAGCGCGTAGTAGAGGGCGACGACGATACCGATCGCGTTGACCGTCGCGGAGATCAGCGAGCTGACGGTGGGGATGACCAGTGACAGCAGCGCGAGGACGACGGCCAGCGCCGTGACCAGCAGGGTGCCCGCGGCGGGGGTGTGGTGGCGGGGGTGCAGGCGCGTCCAGACGGGCCCGAGGGTGCCGTCGCGGCCCATCGCGAACATGCCGCGCGCGGTGGGCACCACGGAGGCCTGCAGCGAGGCCGCGGCCGAGAAGGTCAGGGCGACCAACGGCAGTGCGGCGAGCGGCTGGTGGGCGAGCCGGTTGCCGAAGTACGTCAGGCCCTGCGCCCCGTTGCCGACCAACTCGTCGACGGGGAGAACGCGTTGGAAGGCGGTGCTGGCGAGGACGAAGAGCAGCATCATCACCGTGAGGGCGATGAAGCCGCCGCGGGAGGCGTCGCGCGGGTCGCGGACCTCCTCGCCCACGCTGAAGACCGACTCGAAGCCCCAGTAGCAGAAGACCGCGAGCACCATGCCCTGGCAGAGGGCGTGCCACGAGGGGATGGCGAGCGGATCGAACCAGTCGAGCGAGAAGGGCTGGTCGCCGGCGAACAGGCCGTATCCGCAGAAGCCGAGCAGCACGGCGTACTCGAAGATCAGCAGGTACTTCTGCAGCCGGGCGGCGAGGTCGAGCCCGCGCACCGCGACCAGCGCCGAGGCGATCAGCACGACCATGCCGATGGCGGTGCACTGCAGCGTGGAGTCCGGACTCAGGGTCAGGCCCGCGACCCGGTGCACGGTGGCCGCGCCCAGCAACTGGACCACCGCCGAGCCGGTCACCGTGGTGGTGTAGGCCATGAACACGACCGTGCCGAGGATGTTGACCCAGCCGACCATGAAGCCCAGCCACGGGTTGAGGGCCGCGCCCACCCAGCGGTAGCTGCTGCCGGCGTCGGGCTCGACCCGGTTGAGCCGCCCGTATCCGCCCGCGATGGCGAGCACGGGCAGGAAGGCCAGCAGCATGATCGCCGGCAGGTGCAGGCCGACGACGCCCGCCATCAGACCGAGTCCGATGCCGATACTGCTGGTGGCCGCCGTGCTCGAGGCGGCGAGCGCCACCGCGCCACCGACGCCTAGCGACCTGGGCAGCGCGGGCCGGGTGGTCCCGGCGCGGACTCTCGGGCCGGGGCCCTCGCCGTGGAGCGTCTCTGCCAACGGGTCACCGCCGTCTTCGTGGGGGTCGGCCAAGGGGGGGGTTGGCCGGTGGCTGGCCATGCAACCCGCAAGCTCTTCACACGTCAATGCTGTTGTCATAAGGTCCCCCCATGGCCGAGCGAGTGATCCCCGAGCCGCAGCGGCGGCGCAGAAGGCCGACCAAGCAGGGCACGGTCCTGTCCGAACAGGTCATCGTCGACACCGCGCTGCGGCTGGTCGGCCTGCACGGCGCGCAGGCGCTCACGGTGCGGCGGCTGGGCGCCGCGCTCGGCGCCGACCCGAGTGCGGTCTACCGGTACTTCCACAGCACCGACGACCTGCTGCTGGCCATCGCCGACGAGCTGATCGGCCAGGCCCAGCACGGCTGGCAGCCCACCGGCGACTGGCGGGCCGACCTTCGCGACATCGGCCTGCGCATCCACGCCGCCTACCAGGCGCACCCGCAGGCGGCCATGCTGGCCGCCCACCGGACCAGCGGACGCGACAACGAGACCCGGGCCGTCGAGACGATCCTGGGCGTGCTGCGGTCGGCCGGCTTCCCCGACCTGGAGGCGGTGCGGGCCTACCACGCCCTGGTGGACCAGGGCCTCGCCTTCGCGGCCCTCGACGCGGCCGTGCTGGCCCTGCCGGCGCCCGCCCTGGCGGCCGACCAGGACGTCTGGCGGGCCCGCTACGCCCGCCTGGACCCGGCCGACCACCCCAACATCGCCGCCACCGCCACCCTGCTGGCCGCCGACATGCGGCTGAGCGGCTACCCGTTCGCGCTGGACCTGCTGCTCGACGCGATCGCCGCCCGGCTGCCCGACCGGGGGCGGCCCCCGGCGTGAGCTTATGTCAACACCATTGACGTTGGCCCGTGCACGGCGGTCTGATGACGCCATCCGGAGGCCAGCCCCTCCTTGCACCGTAGGAGTCCCGTCATGGTTGATCCCGTCCGCTCGCTCCAGGACGCCAAGCCGCTCGCCTTCTGGCAGGACGACCCGGGCCGGCCGCAGGCGACCCCGGCCCTGGTGGCGAGCACCCGCTGCGACCTCCTGGTGGTCGGCGGCGGCTACAGCGGCCTGTGGACGGCCCTGGTCGCCAAGGAGCGCGACCCCTCGCTGGACGTCCTGCTGATCGAGGCGCAGGAGATCGGTTGGGCCGCCTCCGGTCGCAACGGCGGCTTCTGCGAGGCCAGCCTCACGCACGGCCTCGGCAACGGCTACCAGCGCTGGCCCCGCGAACTCGCCCGGCTGGAGCGGCTCGGCGCGCAGAACCTGCGGGCCATCGAGGACACCATCCGGCGCCACGGCATCGACTGCGACTGGGAGCGCACCGGCTCGCTGACCGTGGCGACCGAGCGCCACCAGGTCGACGAGCTGCACGAGTTCGCCGCCCTCGCCGGCCGCTTCGGCAGTGCACCGACCGTGCTGGACGCGGACGCGACGCGCGCCGAGATCGACTCCCCGACCTTCCTGGGCGGCATCTGGGACAAGGACGGCGTCGCCATGGTCAACCCGGCACGCCTGGCCTGGGGCCTCAAGCGGGCCTGCCTGGACCTCGGCGTGCGCATCCACGAGCACACCAGGGCCACCGCCCTCGCCGGGTCCGGCGCCGGGATCGCGGTGCGGACCCCGTACGGACAGGTCCGCGCCGGGCGCGTCGCGCTCGCCACCAACGCGTTCCCCTCGCTGCTGCGGCGCCACCGCCTGTACACCGTCCCGGTGTACGACTACGCCTTGATGACCGAGCCGCTGACGGACCGGCAACTGGCCTCGGTCGGCTGGCGCAACCGCCAGGGCTTCGCCGACAGCGCCAACCACTTCCACTACGTGCGGCTCTCCGCCGACAACCGGATCCTGTGGGGCGGCTACGACGCCGTCTACCACTACGGCGCGCGGGTACGCGCCGAGCACGACCAGCGACCGCAGACCTTCGCGACGCTGGCCCGGCACTTCTTCACGACCTTCCCCCAGCTGGCGGACGTGCGCTTCAGCCACGCCTGGGGCGGCGCGATCGACACCTGCACCCGGTTCAGCGCCTTCTTCGACCTCGCGCACGGCGGCCGGGTCGCCTACGCCGCCGGCTACACCGGCCTGGGCGTGGGTGCGAGCCGCTTCGGCGCCGAGGTGATGCTCGACCTGCTGGCCGGACAGCGCACCGAGCGCACCGAGTTGGAGATGGTCCGGCGCAAACCGCTCCCCTTCCCACCGGAGCCGATCCGCGCCGCGGGCATCGGGCTGACCCAGTGGTCCCTCACCCGCGCCGACCAGCGGGCCGGCCGGCGAAACCTCTGGCTGCGCACCCTCGACCGGCTCGGCCTCGGCTTCGAGAGCTGACGATCCGTCATTTCGACCTGGAGAGAGGGGACCAGAGCCCGGAGCCGGGCGACGCCGGCACGTGCGGGTCAGCCGTCCGCACCCCCCGCCGCCCGCGCGAGGCGGGCCAGCGTGGTGCGCATGCCGGCGCGGTTGACCTCGATCCGGCGGTCGGCGCCGGTGCCGGCGAAGAGCAGGCCCAGCAGGTGGGCGAGGCGGGCACCCCGGCCGGTGCGCAGGTCCTGCCAGGACTCGGTGACCCTGGTTCCGTGCCCCTCCGGCTCGAAGCGGTAGCGCCAGCGGGCGATCGGCAGGCCGAAGACACCCACGTCGAAGGCGAATTCGGCGGCCTCCCGCACCGCGATCACCCGGCCCGTGGTGAACCACACGAACGCGCCACGCCGGTTGAGGCCGACGAACCGCGAGCCCGGACGGACCGGCCGCCCGGCCACCCAGACCCGGCGGCACTCCGGACTCCAGCGGCCCATCGTGCGCAGGTCGGCCACCAGCGCGTACACGGTCGCCGGGGCGGCGTCCACCAGAATGCTCTCGGTCAGGCTCAACCGGCGTGCTGTCGAAGGATCCTGATCAGACATCAGTCACGGCCGCGCGACAGGATTCACGGCCGCGGTCTCAGCCCCAGGCGCAGCGGGTCCGGCAGCCGGGATCGCGGCGTGCGCCTCGGCCAGCAGCAGGTAGCCCGCCGCGTTCGCCTTGATGCCGGCCGCCTCCTCCTCGGTGAGCGGGCGCCGGACCTTGGCGGGCACGCCCGCCACCAGCGAACCGGGCGGCACCACGGTGCCCTGGGTCACCACCGCCCCGGCCGCGACCAGCGAACCCCGGCCGATCCGGGCGCCGTTGAGCACCCGAGCGCCCATGCCGACCAGCACGTCGTCCTCGACCAGGCAGCCGTGCAGAACCGCGTTGTGACCCACCGTGACCCGCTCACCGATGACCAGGGGGAAGCCCGGATCGGAGTGCAGCGTGCAGTTGTCCTGGATGTTGGAGTCCGCCCCGACCGCGATCGTCTCGGCGTCACCGCGCAGCACGGCCTGGTACCAGACGCTCGCCCCGGCACCCAGCCGCACCGCGCCCACCACCACGGCCGTCGGCGCGACGAAGGCCGCCGGGTCCACCTGCGGCTCGCGCCCTCCCACACCAGCGATCAGCGCCTCGGCCATGGCTCACTGCTCCCTCTTCGCTCGTCCAGCATGGGCCTCACCCTACCGAGCGGTAGCTGGCCACGACCGGCGGAGGGTGGAGAGGGGTGGAGAAGCATCGTGCGGGAACTCCACCTACGGGTCCAGGACACCGCCCGCAGCCCGCTCCTAGCGTCTGATCATGCATCAGAACGACTCCCGGCCAGGGAAACCGGGGAAGCCAGCGGAGCCAGGGAAGCCACGGCAGACGCTGCGCGCCTTCGGGCACCGCGCGTCCATGGCGAGCATCGACGGTGCCGGGCACGGCGTCGACTTCTCCGACCCACGGGTCACCGCCCCGCTCACCGCCTTCCTACGGGTGCCGAACCACGTGTCGAACCAGGCGCCGAACCAGGCGCCGAACCAGGCGCCGAGCGGCGGTACGGACCCGGCGAAGCGCTGACCGGAACGCTGCCGCTGCCCGCACAGGTCATGGGCAGCGAGCCGCGGGCCCGACCTCAGCGCGCCCGCAGCTCGCGGTAGACCGCCCAGGCCACCGACACCAGCGGCACCGCGACCACGGCGCCGACCACGCCCGCGACCAGCACGCCGGTGGCCACCGAGAGCCCGACCACCACCGGATGGATCCGCACCGCCCAGCTGAAAACCAGCGGTTGCAGCACATGCCCCTCGATCTGGCCGATCACCACGATCAGGACCAGCAGGATCACCGCGCTCAGCGGACCCCGGGTGGCCAGCGCGACCACCGAGGCGACGGCCAGCGCGATCGGCGAGCCGACCAGCGGCACGAAGGTGGCGAGGAACTCCAGCAGTATCAGCGGCACCACCAGCGGCACCCGCAGGACGGCCAGCGCGATGCCGACCAGCACCGCGTTGCTGGCCGACACGATCACGATGCCCCGGGTGTACCCGGCGAAGGTACGCCAGGCCGCCCGCCCGCCCCGGTCGAAGCGCGAGCGCGCCCGGGCGGGCAGCAGCGCGGCGGCCCACTGCCACATCCGGTCACCGGAGTAGATGAAGAAGACCGCGCAGAACAGCGCCAGCGCGCCGCCCGTGATCGCCTCCACCACCCGGCCCGCACTGTTCACCGCCGTGCTGATCAGGGCCGAGCGGTGCGCCGAGAGGTAGCTGCCGACCTTGCTGCGCAGCCCGGAGACGGCACCGGACCGCAGGTGCAGCGGCGGGCCCTGCAGCCACCGTTCGATCCGGTTGAGGCCGCCGCGCACCTCGCCGCGCAGCTGGTTCATGTCGGTCGCCACCAGTTCACCGACCAGCGCGAGCAGCCCGGCCACCAGCAGCACCGCCGCCACCACGGTGACCGCCACCGCCGCGGAGCGTGGCATCACCTTGCCGAGGACGTCGACCACCGGCCGCAGCACCGAGGTGACGACCAGCCCGACGAAGACGGCGACCGCGACCAGCTGCAGGCGCTCCACCACCACGAACACCGCGTAGCCGGCCACCCCGACCAGCAGCAGCCGCCAGGCATAACCGGCCGCCAGCACCAGCCCGGGGGCCACGGTGCCGGGCCGGTGGTTCCGGTCGGCCCGGCGCCGGAGCGTCATGGCCGGACGACCAGCGGGCCGCCGGACCCGCACCACCGGGGGCGGCCGGGCCGGTCAGCCGTCCGGTCGGCCGGCCCGGCGATTTCCTGGACCTGTTGCTCCATCACCCGCAGTCGGCTCCCGGTTCTCTGACAGCCCGTCCGCTGCCCGTCTGTGATCTCCCTCATCAACCGTCATGACCGCAGGGTTGTCCAGGGCCCGCGCCGTACGCCCGAGCAGTTCGCCTCGGACGGCTGGCGCGGGCCGGACGTCCACCGGACGGACCCCCGGTCCGCTGGCCGCGCATCGCCCACTGGCCCGTGCGGGTGCGGCTGCTGGGCCGACCGGGCGACTCGCGCCCCGTGCCGCGCCGGGCCGCCGGGGTCGACGTGCATCGCTGAGAGCGGGCGTTCCGACGCCTGATCCTGTCGTCGAGTCTGTGGAGCGCGCGTGCCCCTGTCCCGATCGTGCTGCCGAAAAACCGTCGACCACTGCCTGGTCACCGTCTCCGCCCTCGGTCTGCTGCTGCTTCCCGTACTGCCGGCCCAAGCCGAACCGGTGCACGCGGCACCGGCCGACGACGTGGGGGTGATGGCGGACTGGGACGCGGTGGCCGGCTGCGAGAGCAGCGGCGACTGGGCCACCAACACCGGTAACGGGTACTACGGAGGTCTCCAGTTCGACGAGGAGACCTGGCGGGAGAGCGGTGGCCTCGCCTACGCGCCGCGTCCCGACCTGGCCGACCGGAGCCAGCAGATCGCGGTCGCCGACCACCTCGCCCGCTCGCGCGGCTTCGCCCCGTGGCCGGTCTGCGGAGCACTCGCCCGGGCCGGGGACGGCCACCACCCGCTCGCCCCGCCACCACCGGACGGATCCGACGGCACGAGCGGCAACAGCGCGAGCACCACGGGCGGCACCGATGCGGCCGGCTACCGGGTGGTCCGCGACGGCGACACCCTCAGCGACATCGCCGACGCCTACCAGGTCACCGGCGGCTGGCCCGCCCTGTTCCGCCTCAACCAGGAGACCGTGGGCCAGAACCCCGACGTGCTGACGCCCGGAGAGCTGCTGCGCCTGCGGCCGTGAGCCACGCCAGGCGGCCGGCTACTCCGTCCCGCGTGGCCGGTCCGCCGAGGCCGCCGGGGAGTTCCCCTCGCGCGCCGCTCCCGGCCTCGCGCCGAAGGCGGGTCGGCCGGTGAGCAGCCGCTGGACGGCGAAGCCGGCCGCGATGGTGAGCAGCCCGGCCACCGCGTCGGCCTCGAAGTGGTTGGCGGTGGAGAGGATCACCACGCAGGTCGCCACCGGGTAGAGCGCCGCCAGCACGCGCACGGCGCGGGGCTTGGCGAGCCGGTAGAGGACGACGGCGCACCAGGTGGACCAGGCGATGTGCACCGAGGGCATCGCGGCGTACTGGTTGGAGGCGTCGGCGACCGGACCGGAGGCCCAGGAGCCCCAGGTGTGGTGGACGACGACGGTGTCGATGAAGCCGTCGCCGGTCAGGAAGCGCGGCGGGGCGAGGGCGAACGCGTAGAAGCCGACCAGCGCACCGGCCGTGGCGGTGTAGAGGGCGGTGCGGGCGGCCCGGTAGTGGTCGGGGCGGCGCAGGTGCAGCCAGAGCAGCGTGCCGATGACCATGACGAAGTGCAGCGTGGCGTAGTAGTAGTTCATCCCGACGATGAGCCAGGTGACGTGGTTGGCCGCGTGGTTGAGGCTCAGTTCGAAGCTCAGGTGCAGGTGCCGTTCCAGATCCAGCAGTTCCTGGGCCCGGTGCAGCGCGGCGGCGCGGTGGTCGGGAACGGCGTTGCGGCTGACCGTGTAGAGCGCGTAACCGATGGCGGTGAGCAGCAGTTCGGCCCACCAGGCGGGGCGGCCCTGGCGTATCAGGCGGGCGGGCAGCAGGGCGAAGCGGCCACCCGCCGCCGTGCCGGTGGGGCTCTCGCCGCCCGCCTGCGGTGGGGTGCCTACGGGCGGCGGGGTGGTGGTGGGGTTCACGCCTGGTCCTCGTACTCGTCCTCGGTGGCGCCGGGTGCGGCCGGGCGCGGCGGTGGCCCCGCCCCGCGAGGGCACCCACAGTACATCGGATACCGATTAGCTCTGTCACCGCACTATCGGCGGCGGGCAGCACCCGCCCGCAGGGCACCCACCGACCGGTGCAGCAGGGAGAGCGCCAGGCCGGCGGCGAGGGCGTACTGCAGCGGAAGCTGGGTGGTCGCCAGCAGGGTGAGCAGCATGATCGCCGTGTCCGGCGGACCGCTGCGCCAGGTCGCCAGCACCGCCGGCAGGCGGCCGTAGATCAGCTTGACGCCGACGATGATCAGCAGCGCGCCGATCACCGGCAGCGGGATCCGCGCCACCGCGCCGCCGAGCGTGCTCACCAGCGCCGCCAGCACCAGGCCGGAGACCACCCCCGCCCAGCGGCCGCGCGCCCCGGCCGCCACCGCCACGCCGGTGCGCGACAGCGAGCCGCCGACCGGCAGCGCGTGGCAGAACGCGCCCACCAGGTTGGCCACGGCCTGCGCGAGCACGTCGTCGCCCCACCTCCGCCGCCCGCCGGCGCCCGGAGCGGCGCCCGGAGTGACAGCCGGAGCGGCGCCCGGGGTAGCGCCCGGGATGCCGGCCGCCTGGGCGAGCGCCACCAGGGCGACCGCGCAGGCCCCCGGCGCCAGGCGGGCCAGCGCGCCCCAGGCCGGCCGGGAGAGCACCGGCAGCCCGGCCGGGATCGCCCCGAGGGCGCCGGCCAGCGGCACCCGCAGTCCGCAGACCGCCACTCCCGCGCTGACCGTCACCAGGGCGATCAGCACCGCCAGCGCACCGGTGCGCCGCCCGGCGTGCGCCAGCACCCAGACCGCCGCCGTGGCGGCGGCGACCGCCGCGATCACCGGCGTCCACGACCCGGCGTGCGCTGCCCAGGAGACGATCCGCAGCAGGCGGTTGCCCTGGTGCGCCCGGTAGCCGGTGGCGTCCTCCAGGGCTCCCGCGATGATCTGCACCGCGATGCCCACCGAGAAGCCGGCCATCGCCCCCGGCGAGACCAGGCGCAGCAGCACGTCCAGGCGCAGCACGGCGAACCCGGCCATCGCCAGCGCGACCAGCAGCGTCAGCGCGGCCACGTTGCCGGGCACCGCCGGGTCCAGGTGGGCCTGCTGGAAGGCGGCGCGCGAGGTCAGCGCGATGGCGCTGGTCAAGGTGGTGACCATCAGCGCGGTGCGGGCGAAGAGCGAACCCAGCACGGCCGGCAGCATCCCGGCGGACAGGCCGGTCACCGGGTCGAAGCCGGCGATCGCGGCGTACGCCATGCCCTCCGGGACGCTGAACAGCGCGGTGATCAGCCCCGCCGACACCTCCGCGAGCGCGACCCGCTCCCAGTCCCGAGCCCCCGCGCGGGGTGCCGGTGCGGTCGGCCCCGCCTGCACGGGCAGCGCGGGCGGGGCCTGCGGCCGGTCCGGGCCGACCGGACCGGCCGGACCGGCCGGACCTGCGGCCGGTGTCGCGCTCGCCTGTTCCACGTCGCCCTCCTACCGAATGCCGGATGCCGGATATGGCCGGTTTCGGAGGGTTCAGCCTGCGGGAGCGGTACCGGCGCGGCGGGTGCGCAGCGCCGCGAGGTCTACCCTTCGAGTGAGTGCGGCGCATTCCCGGCGTGTCGGCCCGCGCCATCGCGTAGCGGCGACCGCCGAGTTGACGGCCGGCCGGCCCGCCACCCGGGGGTGAGCCGGTTCGCCGGCACCGCTGAGCGCACCGGGCCCGCCGGCTGGCTAGGATCGTCCGCAGGGCGCGGCACCCGAGGTGGTCCTCGCCCGGCAGTCGACGATCGGTCACGTGAGCTCGCTGGGGGCCGGGGATGGACGCAGCACCGCAGGTACGGTTCGGCATACTCGGACCGCTGTCGGCCAGTTGTGCCGGGCAGCCCGTCGATCCGCTCCCCGGCCGGCAGCGGACGCTGCTCGCGGCCCTGCTGGTGCGGCCGAACCGGGTCCTGCCCGCCGACAGCCTGGCCGAGGCCGTGTGGGACGGCCGTCCGCCGGCCGGCGCGGCGACCACCCTGCGCAGCTACGTGATGCGCCTGCGACGTTCGCTCGGGCCGCAGTTGGGGGCGCGGGTGCTGGCGCGGACGCCGGGGTACCTGGTCGAGATCCTGGAGGACGCCGAACTGGACGCCCTGCGGTTCGCCGCCCTGCGGCGCAGCGCGGAGGCCGCCGCCGCACGCGGGGAGTTGGCAGCCGCCGCCGAGGAGTTGAAGGCCGCGCTGGGGCTGTGGCGGGGCACGGCGCTGGAGGACGTGTCCTGCCGGCAGCTGGTGGACGAGGAGGTCCCGGGTCTGACCGAGGGCTGGGTCAGCGCGCACGAGCGCCTGGCCGACCTCGAGTTGCGGACCGGGCAGCACCACGAGGTGATCCGGCGCATTCCCCGCCTCCAGCTGGAGCATCCCTACCGGGAGCAGCTCTCCTGCCTGCTGATGCGCGCCCAGCTCGCCGCGGGCCGACGCGCCGAGGCGCTGGCGGAGTTCAGCCGGCTGCGGCGCGCGCTGGTCGACGGGCTCGGGATCGAGCCCGGTCCCGACTGCCGGGCGTTGCAGGCGGCCGCACTGGACGGGGACGCCGGCGCGGGCACAGGCCCCGGCGCGCGCGGGCAGGACGGGGAACCCGGCGAAGCCGCCGCGGCCACGGAGCAGCCGCAGCGGTCGGCGGCCTCGCGGCCGGTGCCGTGCCAGCTGCCCGCCGACACCCGTGCCTTCACCGGCCGTTGCGCGGAACTCGACCAGTTGGTCGCCCTCGCCGACCGGGCACCGGGTGGCACCGGCACGGAGACCGTGGTGATCTCCGCGATCGACGGGATGGGTGGCGTCGGCAAGTCCGCGCTGGCGATCCACGCCGCCCATCGGGTGCGCGGGAGCTTCCCCGACGGCCAGCTCTTCATCGACCTGCGCGGCCACGCCGCCGGGACGGCGCCGCTCAGCGCGGCGGACGCGCTGGACTGGTTCCTGCGCTCGCTCGGCGTCCCGCCGCAGCTGATCCCGCAGGACCTGGACGAGCGCGCCGCGTTCTACCGCGACCGGCTGGCCGGCACCAGGACGCTGATCCTGCTGGACAACGCCGCGAGCACCGCCCAGGTCCGCCCGCTGCTGCCCGGCGACCCCGGCTGCCTGGTGCTGGTCACCAGCCGCAAGCACCTCACCGGCCTGGACGACGCGTACTCCGTCACGCTGGACACCCTGTCCGGTCCCGAGGCCGTCGCGCTGCTGCGCAACGTCGCCGGGCCCGGCCGGATCAGCGCGGACGACCCCGCGGTGCACGACGCCGTCGAGCTGTGCGGCTACCTGCCGCTGGCCATCCGGATCGTCGCGGCGCGGGTGCGCCACCGACGCGCGCTGCCCGTCCAGGGGGTGGTCGCGCAACTGCAGGACGAGAGCCTGCGCCTCGACTCGCTCCGGGACGAGGACCGCAACCTGGCAGCCGTCTTCGAGACTTCGTACAGTGCGCTGACCGCGGCCGAGCAGGGGCTGTTCCGACTCCTCGGGCTGATCCCGGGACCCGATTTCGACGCCCATGCCGCCGCCAGCCTCGGCGCCACCGACTTCCGCGGCGCCGAACGGCTGCTCGAATCCCTGCTGGACCACAACCTGCTCACCCAGCACACGCCGGAGCGCTACCGCTTCCACGACCTGATCCGGCTCTACGCCCGAACCCTCACCGTCCAGGACAGCGGCCTCGCGCTGGAGCGGCTGCTCGGCCACTACCTGCGTACCGCCCGGGCCGCCGACCGCCGCCTCGCCCGGTTCCACCGCCCCGGCCCGGCCGCCGTCGACGCCGACGCGGTCACGGCCGGGGCCGGCCTGGCGGACCGCGCGAGTGCGCTGGACTGGCTGCGCGGCGAGCAGGACAACCTGCTGGCCTGCGTCGAGCACGCCCGAGCCCACGGCCGTCCGGACACCGCGAACGCCCTGACCGGTGCGCTGGCCACCTTCCTGCACCTGGACGGCCGCTGGCAGGAGAGCGTCGCACTCCACGAGGCCGTCATCGCCAGTGCCGGTGACCTGAACGACCCGCTCGCCGAGGCCAACTCGCTCTGCGACATCGGGCGCATCAGCTACGTACGCGGTGACTTCCCGGCGGCGACGGCGACGCACGAGCGGGCCCTGGAGATCTTCCGGCGGGTCGGCAACCGGCTGGGCGAGGCGAACGCGCTGCTCGAGCTGGGCCGGGTGCGCGGCCTGGCGGCCGACTTCGCGGCGGCGGCCGAGCTGTTCGACCAGGCCCTGGCCGGCTACCGAAGCCTCGGCGACCGTCTCGGTGAGGCGAACACCATCCACGAACTCGGCTGCCGGGCGGTCCTGCTCGGCGACTACACGTCGGCCACGACGCTGCTGAAGCAGGCCCAGGCGATCCACCAGGACATCGACGACCCCGTCGGCCAGGCGCACGTGCTCGTCAACCTGGGCCGGGCGAGCCACTCCACCGGTGACTCGGCCGCGGCGGTCGCCCTGATGAGAAGCGCTGCGACGATGTACCAGGAGCTGGGGATCCGCCAGGGCGAGGCCAACGCGCTCAAGGACCTGGGCACCGTGCTGCAGGCGACCGGCGACCTGCAGGGCGCGTGCGCGCTGAAGGAGAGCGCCCTGGCGATCTACCAGAGCCTCGGCAACCGCCACGGGACGGCCTCCGTCACCGGAGAGCTGGGCGAGATCCGGCATGCGGCCGGCGACCACACCAGGGCGGCCGAGCTGCTGGCGCACTCCCTGACGCTCCACCGGGAGCTCGGCGACCGCCAGGGTTCGGCCAACACCCTGCACCCGCTGGCCCAGGTGCGCCACGCGCTCGGCCAGTACGCGGCGGCCGGCGCGCTGCTGGACCAGTGCCTGGCCGAGTACCGGGAGCTGGGCAACCGCCAGGGCCAGACCGATGTGCTCACCAGCATGGGCGATCTGGCCGCCGACCTCACCGGTCCGGCGGAGGCCCTGGCCCTGTATCGGCAGGCGGTCGCCCTGGCGCGCCAGATCGGCAGCCCGGCTGCCGAGGCACGAGCCCTGGACGGCTCCGCGCGCTGCCACGAGCGGCTGGGCGAGCATGACCGCGCCCTCGACACCCTGCGGCAGGCGGTGGCCGTCTACCGGCGGATCGGCTCCGCCCGGCTGGCGGCGGCAACCGCCCGGCTCGACGCCCTGGCAGGCCGCTGACCCGAGCTATCCCACCGGGACGGAGCAGAAGCTCGACGAGGTGGGGGTGCCGACGACAAGGGCGGTCGAGCTGGCGAGCAGGCGGTGCACGGTGGTTCTCCTTCGGTGGCGTTGCTGAATCCGAAGTCAGCATCTCCACCCGCCGTGGCAGTTGCGTGGCACCGGCGTGGCACCGTCACCAGGCACCGCACCGCACCGCACCGCACGCTAGCCGAGCAGCCCGCGCTGGTACGCCTTGACCAGGTTGCGCGGCACCAGCAACTCCCTCCCCTGGACGGTGATCGGGACCAACTGCGGGGCGCTCGCCTTCCACTGGGCGCGCCGGTGGCGGGTGTTGCTGCGGGACATCTTGCGCTTGGGGACGGCCATGTCGGTTCTCCGGTAACGGTGTCGGGATCAGCGGGCGGTGGTGGCGTACGGCAGCAGGGCCATGGCAGCGGGTCTCCTTCGTGAGCGGGTCAGGACGGGGCGTCGAGCAGGTCGGCGAACGCGTCGGGCAGCGCTTTCCAGCCCGGCTCGCCGGCCACCAGTTCGGCATCGGTGAGCAGGCAGGAGTCGAGCAGTTGGACGATGCCGTCGGCGTCCAGCCCTTCGGCGGTGAAGCTCAGTTGCTGGACCCGGTCGCCGTGCAGCGGGTGCCAGTCGAGCGCGGCGGCGGCCCGGCGGGTGGGCGGGTAGAGGTCCCAGGCGGCGTCCGGCAGCGCGACCAGCCAGGGGCCGCACTCCTCCACCGCGAGGTTGGCCCCGGCGGCGTCCCAGGCGAGCATCAGGTCGGGGCGGTTGGCCAGCCAGAACCGGCCCCGGCTGCGCTGGGCGGCGGGGACCAGCTGTTCCAGCGCCTCGTGCAGCCGGGTCGGGTGCAGCGGACGGCGGCGCTCCCAGACCACGGTGGCCACGCCCGCCTCGTCCTGCTCCTGTGGCAGCAGCGCGAGCGCGGGGTTCACCCGGTCCCGCGCGCCGACCACCTCGAAGCCGCCGAGCGCGGCCCGCAGCAGCTCGCCGGTGCCGAGCCGCACCACCCGGGCGGTGGAGTGCAGTTGGTGGAGCATCGCGAGGCCCGCGCGCCGTTCGGGGGCGTCGGCCACCCGGTCGGCGCGGGGCACGGCCAGCACGGTGGCGTACTCGATCTGGTGGGCGAGCGCCTCCGCGCGGGTGCGGCAGTCCTCGGCGCAGGTGTGCAGGGCGTGCTCGACCAGCTCGTCCGGCACGGACAGCTCGCCGATCAGCCGCAGCGGGTCCACCGTGGCGACCACACCGGCGAGTTCGACCGCATCGTGCATGCAGCGGCCGGCCACCTCGCCGCCCGCGATCAGCTCCACGATCGGGTGCGGGTCGCTGCCGCCCCACAACTCGACCACCGCCAGGCCGTACTGGCCGGCCTCGGCGATCCGCAGCAGTTCGGGCAGCAGGTCCTCGCGTACGGCGCAGCAGGGGCAGTCGTTGGTCAGCGGGACCCTGGTCGGTGCGAACTCGCCCTTGGCGTCGCGGATCCGGCGGTGCACCACACCGGCGGACGCGTCCCGCAGGTCGTGCTGGAGCACCACCGCGTCGACGCAGCCCGCCAGCAGTTCACGCACCGCCTGGCGGCGTTCGGCCTCGTGCAGCCCCGCGACGACCACCACGGGAAGCCTCAACTCTTCGGGCACGGCGTCTCCTTCGGTCACCAGCTGGACTTACGGACACCGGGCAGCTGGCCGGCGTGGGCGAGGGTGCGCAGGTTGATCCGGGAGAGGCCGAAGGCGCGCTGGTAGCCGCGCGGGCGGCCGTCGACGGCGTCCCGGTTGCGCAGCCGGGTCGCGCTGGCGTCCCTGGGCTGGCGGCCCAACTCCCGCTGCGCGGCTTCCCGCTCGGCCGGCGTGCTGGTCGGCCGGGCGATGATCCGCTTCAACTCGGCGCGGCGCTCGGCGTACCGGGCGACGACCAGGCGGCGGGCCTCGTTCTTGGCGATCTTGCTCTGCTTGGCCATCAGATCTTCTCCCCGCGGGCGCGGATCCGGGCGACGGCGGCCTCGACGCCGATCAGGTCGACGGTCTTGAGCCCCTTGGCGCTGAGCGTGAGCCGCACGTACCGGCCCTCGCTCGGCAGCCAGTAGCGCTTGCGCTGGATGTTCGGGTCGAAGCGGCGCCGGGTGCGGCGGTGGGAGTGGGAGATGGTGTTGCCGAAACCGGGCTTACGGCCGGTCAGTTGGCAGTGGGCGGACATGGCGGACTCCGGTGGGCGCGGGCGCGGCAGGGCAGCGCGGCAGGGTGGGCGGGCGCACGGCCCGTCCTGACGGGGTTAACAGTACCTCAGATGAAAACGACTTCCATTTCGGTATAGTGACGTCCCTCAACCCCTGGAGGTGCCCCATGGCCCGCAACGAACTGCGCCCGATCATCAAGCTCCGGTCCACCGCCGGCACCGGCTACACCTACGTGACCCGCAAGAACCGCCGCAACGATCCGGACCGCCTGGTGCTGCGCAAGTACGACCCGATGGTCCGGCGACACGTCGATTTCCGCGAAGAGCGCTGAACACCCGCCACCGACACAGGAGTTACCGCCATGAAGTCCGGCATCCACCCCGAGTACCGCCCCGTCGTCTTCCGCGACAAGGCCGGCGGTCTGGCCTTCCTCACCAGGTCGACGGCCACCAGCAGCAAGACCATCGACTGGGAGGACGGCCGCAGCTACCCCGTGATCGACGTCGAGATCTCCTCGGCCAGCCACCCCTTCTACACCGGCACCGCGCGGGTGCTGGACACCGCCGGGCGGGTCGAGCTCTTCCGGCGGCGCTACGGCAGCTGATCCGGCGTCAGCCGGCGACGGGGCCGGCCACCGCTCACGCCTCGGCGGCGTGCCGGATGGCGTCCAGCACGATGTGCGCCACGTGCTCGTCGGTGAGCGAGTACTCGATCTCGCGGGACCTGCGGTTGGCCGTGACGATCCGCGCGGCGCGCAGCAGCCGCAGGTGCTGGGAGACCAGCGGTTGGCTCACCCCGAGGGCGTCGACCAGCTCATGGACCCGCCGGTGGCCGCCGGCCAGCTCGCGCACGATGCCGAGCCGGACCGGCGCGGCCAGGGCGCGCAGCAGCTCGCTGGCGGCCTGGAGATCGGCCGGCAGCTGGCGAGAGGCTGGATCCATTGCCATATGCATACCTTAATACCTGGTAATGGATGTCAATCCCGCCCGCGCCACGGACCAGGGACCGCAGACCGCAGACCGCAGACCGCAGACCGCAGACCACGGACCGCTCCCCCGAACAGGCCGAGGGCGGGCCAGGGATCACCCCGGCCCGCCCTCGGGCACGCGCAGACGCGGCAGACCTCAGTGGTCGTCCCAGTGCCCCTGGTGGCTCGCGTGCCGGTGCCCGTCGTGCACGTAGTCGACGTGGTCCTCGTGCGGCACGGCCACGTGGCCGCAGTCCGCACCGTGCTGGTGCGCGTGGTCCTGGTGGACGGCGTGCTCGCCCTCGGCGCACTCGTCGACATGGTCGCCGTGCACCCGGTGCAGGTGGTTGTCGTGCGCGTAGTCGACGTGGTCGCCGTGCGGGATCGCGACATGCCCGCAGCCCTCCCCGTGGACGTGCGGGTGCTCGGCGTGGGTGCGGTGCAGCGTTGCGGCAGACATCGAAGGACCCTCTCGCGTATGGCGCCGGGTCGGACGTACGCAGGTGCGCCCGCCACCGGCCTGGCAGTTCGGCGCATCCGCTCAGTGAATCTGCTCAGCGAATCCACTGAATCCGTTCGATGCGTCTAGAAGTCAGCATATAACGATGTGTGCATGTATTGAGCGCGCGCCATGCCGTGCCCCGCCGCCGCGGTCCGGTCGATGTCCCCCACGGCCATCGACCGGACCACCCTCCGATGACGCCCCCACAGCGCCACCGGAACCCGCACGGCTCAGCGCACGGCGACCAGCACGCAGCTGTTCCCGTACTGCCACACCGGCCCGACATGGCGGAATCCGGCCTCGCGCAGCAGCTGTTCGTGCTGGGCCGCCGACAGGCCGTTGCCGTCGCCGGCCGCCGGGGCGGGCCGCAGCTCGCGCGCGCTGAGCAGGTCGGCGAACGCGGGATTGCGGCCCGCCTCGGCCCACCAGGTCGTCCAGTCCTCCGCTTCGTCCACGCCGTGCCGCCCGGCATGGCGCCGGCCGACCAGCTCGGCCAGCCCCGCCAGCACCGGATCCTCCGGGACCAGGTGGTCGCCGTTGACCAGCACCCCGCCGGGGCGCAGCACGCCCGCCAGGTCCCGGTAGATCTCCCGCAGCCGCTCCGGCCGCGGGTAGTGCAGGGCCGTGCTGGACACCGCCGCGTCCAACGGCCGCTCCAGCCCGAGGGCTTCGATCCAGCCCGGCCGGCCGATCAGCACCTCGACGAAGCGGACCGCCTCCGCGTGCTGGGCGCGGCCCAGTTCCAGCAGCAGCGGATCGACGTCCGCCGCGATGATCCGCGCCCGGGGCAGCCGGGCGGCCAACCGGGCGGAGAGCGAGCCGGGCCCGCTGCCCAGGTCGACCAGCAGCGGGCACTGCTGCCCGTCGGTCACCCGCTCGACCACGTCGGCGATCACGGTGAACCGCTCCTCGCGGTCCACCGCGTACCGCTCCTGCTGGCGCTCCCAGCGCTCCACCCAGTCGATGGACCAGGCCGGTGGATGCGGATCGGCGGACGGCGGCCAGGCGCTCTCGGGCATCGCGGGCGGACTCCTCTCCCCTGCGTCTCTCCGCTGCGGCCAGCGGCACGGCCCACCCTACCCCAGATGGAAACGAAAACCATTTCGCTAACCAGTTCGGACGGCCCGCCCGGCCAGACCGTCCCGGCGGATCTGACAGATCTGACAGATCTGACGGATCGTCACATCGTCTCCAGGACGGCGAGCAGCCGGTCGACCTCCGCCACGGTGTTGTAGGCGTGCAGGCTCACCCGCACCGAGCTGTCCCGCTCGCCGGCCCGGCCCTGGCAGTGGCCGTCGGAGCGCACCATGAACCCGTGGCTGGCCAGGATGAAGCCCAGGTCGTTGGAGCCGATCTCGCGGTGCCGGAAGGTCACGATCCCGGCCCGCTGCTGGAGGGTGGAGTCGGCGGCCAGACTGGGCTGACAGCCGAGGATCCGGTAGCCGTCCAGCCGGCGCAGCGTGTCGGTGAGGCGGGCGGCCAGCGCGACCGTCCACTGCTCGATCCGCGCCGGCCCGGCCGCCGCCAGCCAGTCCAGCGCCGCCGCGAGGCTCGCGATGCCGCTGGTGTTGGGCGTCCCCGTCCAGCCGCCGGGCGTGAACCGCGGGCCGCGCAGGTTGCGCGCCCACAGCGCCCCGGTGCCGGGCAGGGCCATCGCCTTGTGCCCGGAGAAGACCACGAAGTCGACGTCCAGCGCGCCGACGTCCACCGGCAGGTGCCCGACGCTCTGCGCGGCGTCCAGGCAGATCGGCACCGACGGGCCGACGGCCGCGCGGATCCGGTGCACGTTCATGTTCCCGCCGTAGACGTGGTGCACCTGGGTGGCTGCCACGAACGCGGTCCGCTCGCCGACCAGTTCGGCCAGCGCCACCGGATCGTAGTCCTGCGAGCCGCTCTGGTACGGCAGTTCACGCACCACGATGCGCACACCCTGCCGTGCCAGCAGTTCCTGGGCCTCCAACCAGGGCAGTAGGTTCGCCTGGTGGTCGGCGAACGGCACGATGATCTCGTCCCCGTCGCCCAGCTGACCGGGCAGCCAGTCCCGCGCCACCGCGCGCAGGCCTTCGGTGGCGCCGCTGACGAAGTGCACGCCGGAGCGCCCGGGGTCCGGATCCCCGAGGAAGTCGGCGACCCGCTGCCTGGTCCGCTCGACCAGCGCGGTGGTGGCGTTGGCCCAGGGGTAACTGCCGCGCCCGGCATTGGCGTTGCCTGTGGTCAGATAGGCGTGCACGGCGTCGAGCACGGCCTGCGGCTTCTGCGAGGTCGCCGCGCTGTCCAGGTAGGCCTGCTCCGGGTTGGCCACGATGATCGGGAACTGGGCCCGTATCCCGCGCTGCCAGTGCGCGAGTTCGTCGAGCACGGTCATCGCGCCCGCGCCTCAGTCCCGCACCAGCGGCGCGCCGGCGTCGCGCCAGCCGATGATGCCGCCGGCCAGGCTGCGCACGTCGGGGTGGCCCATCCGGGTCAGCAGGGCCGCGTACCGCACCGACTTCTCCCCGACCGGGCAGGCCAGCAGCACCGGCCGCTTCTTGCCGAACGGCAGCCCGCCGTGCAGCAGTTCCTCGAACAGCTCGTCCACGATGTTGATCGAGTCCTCGATGTGCAGCGCCGCGTAGGCGAACGGGCCGCGCAGGTCGACCACCAGCGGGTGGTCCTCGGCGATCCACTTCCGGGCCGCCTCCACGTCGAGGGAGCTGACCGCGGCCAGCTCGTCCTCGGTCAGGGTGGCCGGCGAGTTGCGCCGCGGCGGCTGGTTCAGCAGCTCCGGCCGGCGCTTGCGGATGTAGCTCAGGTAGCTCTCGACCCGGTCGCAGACGATGAACACCGCCGTTCTGCGCTCGGTCAACTCCTCGTCCACCGCGCGCAGATGGCGCACGGCGCCGTGGTACGCGCCGCCGCCGGTGGGGCCGGCCAGCAGGCCGCAGCGGCGCACCAGGGTCAGCAGGCCGTCGATGGCCTGGTCGGAGGTCACCGTCTGGATGCTGTCGTAGGTGGCGGGGTCGAACAGGCCGACCTCGTGGACCTCGTCGATGGTGCGGATGCCCGGGATGAAGTCCGACTTGTCGGCGACCAGCCCCACCACCTCGATCGCGGGGTTCTCGGCCCGCAGCGCCCGCGCCACCCCGGTGGAGGAACCGGCCGTGCCGACGCAGGCGATGAAGTAGTCGGGGGCCCGGCCGTCCAGGTCGCGCAGGATCTCCGGGCCGGTGCCGGTCAGGTGCGCCTCGGTGTTGAGCGGGCTGAAGTACTGGTCGGTGTGCAGATAGCCGGTCGGCGCCTCGGAGAGCATCCGGTGGATCCTGGTCAGCGGGTCGTCGACGTCGCCGGGGTCCAGGCACTCGCTCTGGCCCGGCAGTTCCTCGATCTGCGCGCCGAGCAGCAGGAGCAGTTCCTTGATCTCCGGGACCTTCATCCGGTTCGTCACGCTCTTGAACGCCAGCCCGTGCATCCCGGCGATCACGGCCAGGGCCTTCGCGGTGTTGCCGCTCGACAGCTCCACGATCGCGTCGCCACGCTCGACGGCGGTGGCCAGCCCCGGGCGGGTCATGCTCCACGCGGCCCGGTCCTTGACCGATCCGAACGGGTTGAGCATCTCCAGCTTGGCGTACAGGTCGATGTTCCGCAGACCGTGCACGGCCGGGTCGATCCGCACCAGCGGGGTGTCGCCGATCACGTCGGTGATGCTGTCATACCTCACTGCGCTTCTCCCGAACATGAGTTGGGCCAGTACTCGCGGTCCAGCCGCCAGCGCCAGGAGCCGTCCTGCTGGTACACCGCGACCTTGCGGGCCGTCGGCTGGTACAGGGCGTGGTGGGCCCTGAAGTCCATGGCGTAGCCGGCGGTGTTGGCGAAGGCCAGCAGGTCCCCCGGGGCGGGCAGGGCGGGTAGCTGGACCAGCCGCCGGGTGATCAGGTCGGCCTCCAGGCAGAGGTTGCCGGTCAGGTACACCCCGACCGGCTCGCCCCGCGCCGGGCCGGCGCCGGCGCGCGGCAGCAGGACCGGATCCAGCAGCACCCCGTGCTCCTCCAGGCTGACGTCGCCCGCGTTCAGCTCCAGCCGCACCAGCCGTTCTCCACCGGGGAGTTGCCGCACCTCCAGCACCTTGGCCAGGGTGACGCCGCACTGGTCGACCAGCGCTCGGCCCGGCTCGACGTGCAGGTCGTAGAGGTTCTCCAGGAGCAGCGTGGCCAGCGGGCGGCCCAGCGTCGGCGCCGGGGTGCGGAGCAGCTCGTCCAGGTAGTCCGCCGCGGCGACGGGGCGGTGCGCGGGATAGAGGCCCAGCGCTCCGCGCAGGGTGCCCGCCTCGGCGCGCAGCCCGTAGCCGTGCCCCTGCCAGGTGATCGCGGGCCGCCGGCCGAGCACCGCACCGCCCAGTTCGCTCGTCCACTGCTCCCACTGCGCGGCGTGGGCCAGGTAGTTGACGCCGAAGCCGCCGCCGATGTCGATGGCGCGCGGGCTCAGTCCGCGACGCCGGCACTCGTCCATGACCAGCAGGCAGGCGTCCAGCGCCACCGCCTTCTCGGCCACCCCGACGGTGTCGAGGTGGTAGCCGACGCCGATCAGGTCGAGGGCGTCGCGGTGCTTCTCGACCGCGTCGAGCAGGCCGTCCACCTGCTCGGCCGAGCTGCCGAACCGGCTCGGCCGGCTGAGCACCGTCACCCCGGGCGCCGCGAAGCCCGACAGCCGCAGCATCACCCGCACCCGGGGCAGCCCGTAGCCGCCGACCAGCGCGGCCAGTTCCAGCAGCTCGGCCCGCGAGTCGACGTTGAGGATCACGCCGGTGCGCGCGGCCAGCCAGCGGAACTCCGGGTTCTTCGGCCCGGTGGCCATGATCCGCTCCGGGACGCAGCCCGCGCCCAGTGCGTGCTGCAGCTCGCCCAGTGAGGAGACGTCGATGCCCGCCTCGGTCACCGTGAGCCGGCGCACCAGGGCGCTGGAGCGGTTCGCCTTGTGCGCGAAGAAGATCCCGCCTTGCAGGTGGTGGCGCCGGTAGACCTCGCGGAACCGCGTCACGTTCTCGGCGATCTGCTCCGGCAGCACCAGGTTGAGCGGGGAGCCGAGGGCGTCCACCAGCGTCCGTGCGAAGTCGGCGTCCGCCAGCAGCGAGCGCAGCCGGGGCTCCAGCCGGGGCTCCAGGTACAGCGGCGATGAGCGCATGACGACGTGACTCCCCCGTGAGAACTCGCTGCGTGCGGTGCGTCGTTCGGTGCGTCGTGCAGTACGTCGTGCGGTGCGTCCGCGAGGTGGGCCCAGAGCGGCGCCCCCTGATCACAACGATAACTGTTTTCATGATCAGGTGACAGGGCCTTCGTTTGCCCCGCCGAAATACTCCCGTCATACACCTGACCGACAGTCACCCGGTCGGAGCAGTGGCGGCCCACCCAGCCTGCCCCGCCCCGCCCCGGTCGGCCCAGGAGAACTACGGGCCGTCAGCTCCACGCCCCGATACTCGGAAGAGCAGCTCAGGCAGCTTCCGCGACCCGCCGCCGGCAGGTCACCGACACGCCGGTTGGAGCCCTTTCATGGCGGACCTGGCCTTCATCGTCGTCACGCTCGCCGTGTTCGGCGTGCTCGCACTGATCGGCAAGGGGGTGAGCCGGCTGTGACGGCGGACAACATCGTCGGACTGATCGTCGCGGCGGCCCTGGTCGGCTACCTGCTGCTGGCGCTCATCCACCCGGAGCGGTTCTGAGGTGGCCCGGTGACCCCCACACTCGCCGGCCTGCTGCAGGCGCTGGCGCTGGTCGCCGCCCTCGCGCTCTCCTACCGCCCGCTCGGTGACTACCTCGCCCACCTGCTCACCAGCCCCCGGCACCTGCGGGTCGAGCGCGTCGGCTACCGCCTGATGGGCGTGCAACCCGAGCACGACCAGCCGTGGCTCGGCTACCTGCGCAGCGTGCTGGCCTTCTCCGCGGTCTCGGTGCTCTTCCTCTACGCCTTCCAGCGGCTGCAGAGCCACCTCTGGCTCTCGCTGGGCTTCCCCGCCGTGCCGGCGCCCACCGCCTTCAACACGGCGGCCTCCTTCGTGACCAACACCAACTGGCAGTCGTACTCGGGCGAGACGACCATGGGCAACCTGGTCCAGATGGCCGGCCTGGCGGTGCAGAACTTCGTCTCGGCCGCCGTCGGCGTGGCGGTGGCCGCCGCGCTGGTCCGCGGCTTCGCCCGCCACCGCACCGACCGGGTCGGCAACTTCTGGGTGGACCTGACCCGGGTCGTCCTGCGGGTGCTGCTGCCGGTCTCGGTGGTCTTCGCGATCGTCTTCGTGGCGAGCGGCATGGTGGAGAACCTGCACGCCGCGCACCTGATCACCGGGCTGGCCGGGCAGAGCCAGTCGATCCCCGGCGGGCCGGTGGCCTCGCAGGAGGTGATCAAGGAGCTGGGCACCAACGGAGGCGGCTTCTACAACGCCAACTCCGCCCATCCGTTCGAGAACCCCACCGCGTTCACCAACTGGCTGGAGATCTACCTGCTGCTGGTGATCGCCTTCGCGCTGCCGCGCACCTTCGGCAGGATGGTCGGCGACAACCGCCAGGGCTACGCGATCGTCGCGGTGATGGCCCTGTACTGGGTGGTCTCGGTCACCCTGATGACCATCGCCGAGTGGCGCCACGAGGGCAGCGCGCTGCAGGCGGCCGGCGCGGCGATGGAGGGCAAGGAGGTCCGGTTCGGCATCGCCGGCTCCACCCTGTTCGCCGCCTCGACCACCCTGACCTCCACCGGCGCGGTGAACTCCGCGCACGACTCGTACACCGCGCTCGGCGGCGGGCTGACCATGTTCGACATCATGCTGGGCGAGATCGCCCCCGGCGGCACCGGCTCGGGCCTGTACGGGATGCTGGTGCTGGCCGTGATCACCGTCTTCGTCGGCGGGCTGATGGTCGGGCGCACCCCGGAGTACCTGGGCAAGAAGCTCGGCGGCCGGGAGATGAAGTTCGCCTCGCTCTACATCCTCACCACCCCGGCCATCGTGCTGATCGGCACCGGCACGGCGATGACCTTCAAGGCCGAACGGTCCGCCGCGCTGAACAGCGGGCCGCACGGCTTCTCCGAGATCCTCTACGCCTTCACCTCGGCGGCCAACAACAACGGCTCCGCCTTCGCCGGCCTGACTGCCACCAGCACCTGGTGGAACACCGCGCTGGGCCTGGTGATGCTCTTCGGTCGACTGCTGCCGATGGTCTTCGTGCTCGCCCTGGCCGGGTCGCTGGCCGGCCAGCAACCGGTCCCGGCGAGCGCCGGCACGCTGCCCACGCACCGCCCGCTCTTCGTCGGCATGCTCTCCGGCGTGGTGCTGATCGTGGTCGGTCTCACCTACTTCCCGGCGCTGGCGCTGGGTCCGCTCGCGGAGGGGCTCAAGTGATGTCGGTGGACGGCGGGACCGAGGCGCAGGAGCGCGCGGAGCACCGGGTCTCGGGAGGGCTGCTCGATCCGAAGCAGCTGCTGGACTCGCTGCCGAACGCGGTGCGCAAGCTCGACCCCCGGGTGATGCTCCGGCACCCGGTGATGTTCGTGGTCGAGGTCGGCTCGCTGCTGACCACCATCTCGGCGATCCGGCACCCCAGCGTCTTCGCCTGGGTGATCGCCGTCTGGCTCTGGCTGACCGTGGTCTTCGCCAACCTGGCCGAGGCGGTGGCCGAGGGCCGGGGGAAGGCGCAGGCCGACACGCTGCGCAAGACCCGCACCGAGACGGTCGCCCGCCGGCTGACCGACTGGCGGCCGGGCGCGACGGCGGCGGCCGAGGCCGAGGTCCCGGCCGCGCAGCTGCGGCTGGGTGACCACGTGGTCGTCGAGGCCGGGCAGACCATCCCCGGCGACGGCGACGTGGTCGAGGGGGTGGCCAGCGTGGACGAGTCGGCGATCACCGGGGAGTCGGCGCCGGTGATCCGCGAGTCGGGCGGCGACCGCTCGGCGGTCACCGGTGGCACCAAGGTGCTCTCCGACCGGATCGTCGTGCGGATCACCTCGGAGCCCGGCAAGACCTTCATCGACCGGATGATCGCGCTGGTCGAGGGCGCCGCCCGGCAGAAGACGCCGAACGAGATCGCCCTGGACATCCTGCTCGCCTCGCTGACCATCGTCTTCCTGCTGGCCGTGGTCACCCTGCAGCCGATGGCCGCCTACGCCGGCGCCGAGCAGACCACGGTGGTGCTGGTGGCGCTGCTGGTCGCGCTGATCCCCACCACGATCGGCGCGCTGCTCTCCGCGATCGGCATCGCCGGCATGGACCGGCTGGTGCAGCGCAACGTGCTGGCGCTCTCCGGGCGGGCCGTGGAGGCGGCCGGCGACGTCTCCACCCTGCTGCTGGACAAGACCGGCACGATCACTTTCGGCAACCGGCAGGCCGCCGAGTTCATCCCGGTCGGCGCGGCGGAGCTGGCCGAACTGGCCGACGCCGCCCAGCTGTCCAGCCTGGCCGACGAGACGCCCGAGGGCCGCTCGATCGTGGTCCTGGCCAAGGAGAAGTACGGTCTGCGGGCCCGCACCCAGGGCGAGCTGGCGCACGCCGCCTGGGTGCCGTTCACCGCGCAGACCCGGATGAGCGGTGTGGACCTGACCGAGGACGGCGAGCAGCACCGGATCCGCAAGGGCGCGGCGGCCTCGGTCGGCGCCTTCGTGGCGCGGCACGGCGGCACGGTCGGCCCCGAGGTCGACGCCACGGTGCAGCGGATCTCCTCGGCCGGCGGCACCCCGCTGGTGGTGGCGGTCCACCCCGGCGACGCACCGGCCCGGGTGCTGGGCGTGATCAACCTCAAGGACGTGGTCAAGCACGGCATCAAGGACCGCTTCGAGGACCTGCGCCGGATGGGCATCAAGACCGTCATGATCACCGGCGACAACCCGCTGACCGCCGCCGCGATCGCGGAGGAGGCCGGGGTGGACGACTTCCTGGCCGAGGCCACCCCCGAGGACAAGATGGCGCTGATCCGCCAGGAGCAGCACGGCGGCAAGCTGGTCGCGATGACCGGGGACGGCACCAACGACGCCCCCGCGCTCGCCCAGGCGGACGTCGGGGTGGCGATGAACACCGGCACCTCGGCCGCCAAGGAGGCCGGCAACATGGTCGACCTCGACTCCAACCCCACCAAACTGATCGAGATCGTCGAGATCGGCAAGCAACTGCTGATCACCCGCGGCGCGTTGACCACCTTCTCGATCGCCAACGACGTCGCGAAGTACTTCGCGATCATCCCGGCGATGTTCGCCAGCGTCTACCCGGGCCTGAGCACGCTCAACGTGATGCACCTGCACAGCCCGACCTCGGCGATCACCTCGGCGATCGTCTTCAACGCGCTGATCATCATCGCGCTGATCCCGCTGGCGCTGCGCGGCGTGCGCTACCGCCCGTCCTCGGCCTCGGCACTGCTGCGCCGCAACCTGGGCCTGTACGGGGTCGGCGGGCTGATCCTGCCGTTCGTCGGCATCAAACTGATCGACCTGGTGGTGCAGTTCATCCCCGGACTGCGTTGAGCGAAGGAGATCCTCGTGGCGAAGCCGCTGGCGGCCCTGACCAGGCTGCACCTGACCGGCCTGCGCGTGCTGCTGGTCTTCACCGTGCTCTGCGGGATCGCCTATCCGCTGGTCATCGTGGGCCTCTCGCAGGCCCTGCTGCCCGGGCAGGCCAACGGCTCGCTGGTGCGCCAGGGCGGACAGGTGGTCGGTTCGGGGCTGATCGGCCAGAACTTCGACCTGCCCGCGGCCAACCCGAGCGCGGCACCGCGACCGGACCCCCGGTGGTTCCAACCGCGCCCCTCGGCGGCCGGCAGCACCGGCTACGACCCGACCGCCTCCGGCGCCTCCAACCTCGGCCCGAACAACGCCACGCTGCTCGCGTCCGTCCAGCAGCGCCGGGCGGCCGTCGCCGCCTTCGACGGGGTGGCCCCGGCCCAGGTGCCGCCGGACGCGGTGACCGCCAGTGGCTCGGGCCTCGACCCGGCGATCTCCCCGACCTACGCTTATCAGCAGGTCAACCGGGTCGCCCGGGCCCGCGCCCTGGACCCGGCACAGGTCCGCCGGCTGGTCGCCGACCACGTCGAGGGCCGGGTGCTCGGCTTCCTCGGCGAGCAGCGGGTGGACGTCGTCACGCTCAACCTGGCGCTCGCCCGGCTCGGCTGACCACGCCGCACCCGCGCGAGGAGGAGAGCGGTGGCCGAGCAGCAGCAGGTCCCGGCGCCCACCGACCACACCGTCCGCACCGGACGGGGCCGGTTCAAGGTCTACCTGGGAGCGGCGCCCGGGGTCGGCAAGACCTTCCGGATGCTGGAGGAGGGCCACCGGCGCGCGGCCCGGGGCGCCGATGTGGTGGTGGGCCTGGTGGAGTGCCACGGCCGGCTGCGCACCGAGGAGATGCTGCACCCCCTGGAGGAGCTGCCGCGCGTCGAACGCGCCTACCGCGGCGGCCGGTTCACCGAGTTCGACGTGGACGCGGCGCTCGCCCGGCGGCCCGCGGTCGTACTGGTGGACGAACTCGCCCACACCAACGTCCCCGGCGGGCGGCACGACAAGCGCTGGCAGGACATCGAGGAGTTGCTGGCGGCCGGCATCGAGGTGATCACCACGGTCAACATCCAGCACCTGGAGTCGCTGAACGACGTGGTGCGGAAGATCACCGGCGTGCCGCAGCGCGAGACGGTGCCGGACGAGGTGGTGCGGCGGGCCGACCAGATCGAGCTGGTCGACATGCCACCGGAGGGGCTGCGCCGCCGGATGGCGCACGGCAACGTGTACGCCCCCGAACGGGTGGACGCGGCGCTGGCCAACTACTTCCGGGTCGGCAACCTCACCGCGCTGCGCGAGATCGCGCTGCTCTGGCTCGCCGGACGGGTGGACGAGGCGCTGCGCCGCTACCGGGTCGACCACGGGATCGAGGACACCTGGGAGACCCACGAGCGGGTGGTGGTCGCGCTGACCGGCGGCCCCGAGGGCGACACCCTGATCCGCCGGGCCGCCCGGATCGCCGCGCGCGGGGGCGGCGGCGACCTGATCGCGGTGCACGTCACCCCGGGTGACGGGCTCGCCGAGGCGGCGACCGGGATCCTGGCCGCCCAGCAGCGGTTGGTGGAGAGCCTGGGCGGCAGCTACCACCAGACGGTGGGCGCGGACATCCCCGACGCGCTGCTGGCCTTCGCCCGCGACCACGAGGCGACCCAGCTGGTGCTCGGCACCAGTCGGCGCAGCCGGCTGCTGCGGCGGTTCACCGGGCCCGGCATCGGCGAGAGCACCACCGAGCTGTCCGGCGACATCGACGTGCACCTGGTCACCCACGAGCACTCCGGCCACCACATCCGGCACCACCGGGCGCCGGATGGCGAGCCCGAACAACCCGGGCAGCACGAACGGCACGAATGGCACGAACGGCACGGGCAGCACGAACGGCACGGACAGCACCGCGGGCCGGCGGTCGCCGACGAGGCGGACGAGCCACCGCAGTTGATCGAACGCCTGCTGCGCACGGAGCCGACCGAGCAGGCGGTGGCCGAACCGGTGGACCCGCCGGGCGGCCCGGCGGGCGAGCTGCGCCGGGCGCTCGCTGCCGCGGTCCGGGCGATTGACGAACTGGCCGTTCCCGGAGCCGAGTTGACCGACCGCCAGCGAGCCGAGCTGGCTGCCGCGCGGACCTCGCTGGAGGAGCTCGGGACCGTCGCGGACAGGTTCCCGGCACCCTGACCGGCCGGTGCCCCAACAGCGGCGGACCACCGTGCAGGGCCCGGCCGCCATGCCAGGCCCTGCACTGGTCCCCTCCGCACGAGGTCGCGGCCGACGCCACGCGCCCCACCACCTCGCCGCCGCGGTCGATCAGCAGTATCG
This sequence comes from Kitasatospora sp. NBC_01266, assembly GCF_036242395.1. Classification (NCBI taxonomy): domain Bacteria; kingdom Bacillati; phylum Actinomycetota; class Actinomycetes; order Kitasatosporales; family Streptomycetaceae; genus Kitasatospora; species Kitasatospora sp. NBC_01266. The sequence continues at coordinate 877,299 of NZ_CP108458.1, forward strand.
CCACGGGCGGACGGGCACCGGCCGTCCTCCCCCACGGAGTGGAGCGGTGCCCTCGACCAGCGACGTTATGGCGCGCCGAGGCCGCGATCCCGCTCTCCTGACGCGATCTTCGCGGCGCCGCGGCGCTTCCTGACGACTTCTTGGCGCCCCTCGCGGCGATCTCCCGGCGCCGCGCGACTCGTCGCTCACGGGCATTTCAGCAGGCCACGGCGGGACCCGGCAGCCGAGGGTGCCGCCCGCACCGGGGCCGGCCGCCGCTACGGCATCAACACCGTGTCAGGAGAACGGGCTTCGGGATCAAGGAGCCGTCAGGACCGCTGCGTGCCCCCAGGTGGCCGGGCATAGCGTCACTACTGCGCCCCGGCGGCCCAGCTGCCCGGACAACAGCGCGGCACTCGTCCGCTCCACCCGCATGGAGGTATCCCATGAACCAGCGTCAGGACGCCGAGCCCAACGAACCCGTCCCGACCGGACAGCTGCTGGTCCCCGTCCGGTCGGGTCCGCTGGGCCACACGCCCCGCTTCTTCCGCAGCCCGCTCGGTGCCCGCACCGCGGTCGCCTTCAGCACCGAGCAGCGCCTCACCGAGGTGCTCGGCGCCGACCAGCCCTGGATCACCCTGGCCGAGCCCGCGCTGCGCGCGCTGGCCGAGCCGCTGGGGATCACCGCGCTCACCGTCGACCCGCGGGTGGCCGCCCCCGGGCCGTCGCCGCTGCCGACCCGACTGCCGGCCCCGTCGCCGCTGCCGGCCCCGCTGCCGGTGCCGACCCCGCTGCCCCTGGCCCGCGCCCCGCGCCCGCCGCGCAGCCTCGGCCGCGCCGCCTGACGGCGCACCCCCAAGACCCCTCCGGGCGGTCGCCGGCTCCTCCCCGGGCGACCGCCCGGAGGAGCGCTGTTTCCACCCGTCCCGTGCCCTTGTGGTTCCACCCTGCTCAATCGAGGCCCCCATGAGCGTCGAGAACGCCGTCGGCCTGGTGATCGCGGCAGCCCTGATCGGCTACCTGATCCTGGCCCTGAAGCACCCGGAGAAGTTCTGATGTCCGCCGCAGCTCCGGCCAGGCCGGACACCGACTCCGTGATCCCGCCCCCGCCCACCGGCCCGCGCCGGGTGGGGGCCGGCGTGCTCGACCCCAAACAGCTCTGGCGCGCCCTGCCCGAGGCGCTGCGCAAGCTCAACCCGGTGACCCTGGTGCGGAATCCGGTGATGTTCGTCACCGAGGTCGGCGCCGCGCTCACCACCGTGCTGGCCGCCCGTCACCCCTCGCTCTTCGGTCTGCTGATCACCGGGTGGCTCTGGCTGACCGTGGTCTTCGCCAACCTCGCCGAGGCGGTGGCGGAGAGCCGGGGCAAGGCCCAGGCCGACACACTGCGCCGCACCCGGCAGCAGACCACCGCCCGCCGGCTGACCGGCTGGCCCGGCAGCACCGCCGAGGAGTCGGTGGCCGCCGGTCAACTCCGGCGCGGCGACCACGTGGTGGTCGAGGCCGGGGAGTTGATCCCGGGCGACGGCGACGTGGTCGAGGGCGTGGCGAGCATCGACGAGTCCGCGATCACCGGTGAGTCCGCCCCGGTGATCCGCGAGTCCGGCGGCGACCGCAGCGCGGTGACCGGCGGCACCCGGGTGCTCTCCGACCAGGTGATGGTCCGGATCACCCAGGAGCCGGGCGACAGCTTCCTGGACCGGATGATCTCCCTGGTCGAGGGCGCCAACCGGCAGAAGACGCCGAACGAGCTGGCCCTCAACCTGCTGCTGACCATGCTGACCTTCGTCTTCCTGCTGGCAGTCGTCACGCTGCAGCCGATGGCGGTCTTCTCCAAGCACTACAACGTGGCCGCCCACAACACCGCCGTGCTGAACGGCGACGGCGTCACCGGGATCGTGCTGGTCTCGCTGCTGGTCTGCCTGATCCCCACCACGATCGGCGCGCTGCTCTCCGCGATCGGTATCGCGGGCATGGACCGGATGGTGCAGCGCAACGTGCTGGCGATGTCCGGCCGGGCCGTGGAGGCGGCCGGCGACGTCAACACCCTGCTGCTGGACAAGACCGGCACCATCACCTTCGGCAACCGGCAGGCCTCGGCGTTCCTGCCGGTGGGCGAGGTCGCGCAACGGCGCCTGGCCGAGGCCGCGCTGCTCTCCAGCCTGGCGGACGAGACGCCCGAGGGCCGCTCGATCGTCTCCTTCGCCTACAACCACTACGAGTTGACGGAGCGTCAGGAGGAGGATGCGGCCTTCGTACCGTTCAGCGCCACCACCCGGATGTCCGGGGTGGACCTCCCTGACGGCAACTGCCTGCGCAAGGGCGCGGCAACCGCCGTGGCCGACTGGGTGCGCGAGCGCGGCGGCGAGGTGCCGCCCGCGCTGGGCGCCGCCGTGGACCAGGTCTCGGCGGCCGGCGGCACCCCGCTGGCGGTGGCCGAGCACGACGACTCCGGCGCACCGGCCCGGGTGCTGGGCGTGATCCACCTCAAGGACGTGGTCAAGCCCGGCCTCAAGGAGCGGTTCGACGAGCTGCGCCGGATGGGGATCCGGACCGTGATGATCACCGGCGACAACCCGGTGACCGCCAAGGCGATCGCCGCCGAGGCCGGTGTGGACGACTTCCTGGCCGAGGCCACCCCCGAGGACAAGCTCGCGCTGATCAAGAAGGAGCAGGCGGGCGGCCACCTGATCGCGATGACCGGGGACGGCACCAACGACGCGCCGGCCCTCGCCCAGGCGGACGTCGGAGTGGCGATGAACACCGGCACGTCGGCCGCCAAGGAGGCCGGCAACATGGTCGACCTCGACTCCGACCCGACGAAGATCATCGAGATCGTCGAGATCGGCAAGCAACTGCTGATCACCCGAGGGGCGTTGACCGCCTTCTCGATCGCCAACGACATCGCCAAGTACTTCGCGATCCTGCCCGCCATGTTCGGCGCGGTCTACCCGAGCCTGCACACGCTGGACATCATGCACCTGCACTCGCCGATGTCCGCGATCCTGTCCGCCGTCATCTTCAACGCGGTGGTGATCGTGGCGCTGATCCCGCTCGCGCTGCGCGGCGTGCGCTACCGCCCCGCCAGCGCCTCGGCGCTGCTCACCCGCAACCTGTGGGTGTACGGGCTGGGCGGCGTGCTGGTGCCGTTCGTCGCGATCAAGTTGATCGACCTGTGCTTCGTTCAGTTCATCCCGGGGATCTGAGGCTGACCATGACTCGACTGCCCGTGTGGCTCTCACAACACCTGGCCGCGCTCAGGGTCGTGCTGGTGCTCACCCTGACCACCGGCCTGCTCTACCCGCTCGGCATGACGGCGCTCGCGCACATCCCGGGCCTGGCCGCCCCCGCCCAGGGTTCCGAACTCAAGGGCGCCGACGGCTCGATGGTCGGCAGCAGGCTGATCGGCCAGGCCTTCACCGACGGCAAGGGCAACGCGCTGCCGCAGTACTTCCAGTCCCGCCCCTCGGACGCCGGAAGCGATGGGGGCACCTCCCAGCCGGAGGCTGGGGGAGGGTACGACCCGACCGCCTCGGGTGCGAGCAACCTCGGCCCCGAGAACGTCGTGGACACCCTGGAGACGGGCAACGACCCGAAGACCTTCAAATCGAGCCTGCTCACCCAGGTCTGCTCGCGCAGCGCGGCCGTCGGCGCCCTGGAACACGTGGACGGCTCCCGCCCGTACTGCACCCCGGACGGGGTGGGCGCCGTGCTCGGCGTCTACTACACCGGCGGGACCAGCGGGACGGTCAGCAAGGTGGTCAGCCTCAACCAGGCCTGCCCGGCCAAGCCGTTCCTGGCCGAGTACCAGGGCGTACCGGTCGGCTGCGCCACTCCCGGCGAGGACTACAGCGGCGCGGTGACCGTGCCGATCCGCGGCGACGCGCCCGCGCACCCCGTGGTGCCGGCCGACGCGGTCACCGCCAGCGGCAGCGGACTGGACCCGCAGATCAGCCCGGCCTACGCCGCGCTGCAGGTCCCCCGGATCGCCGGCCGGCGCCACACCAGCGAGCAGAACATCCGCACGCTGGTCGCCAAGTACACCACCGGACGAGCGCTCGGCATCCTCGGTGCGCCGGGCGTCGACGTGCTCGAACTCAACCTGGCCCTCGACCGCAGCTACCCGAACCAGGGGGCCTGACCCGTGATCGCCCTGATGCAAGCCTTCCTCGTGATCGCCGTGGTGGTGGGACTGCACATCCCGCTCGGCGACTACCTGGCCCGCCAGCTCGACGGTGGCCGCCACCTCAAGATCGAACGGGTCCTCTACCGGGTCTGCGGCGTCGACCCGGACCGCGAACAGGACTGGAAGCACTACCTGCTGGCCCTGCTCGCCTTCACCGTGATGAGCATCGCTGCCCTCTTCGCGCTGCTCGTCGGCCAGGGCCACCTGCCCTGGTCGCGCGGGATCGGCGGGATGCCCTGGCGCACCGCGCTGCACACCGCGGTCAGCTTCACCACCAACACCAGCTGGCAGAACTACGTGCCGGAGACCGGCACCGGGCACTTCGCGGTGATGGCGGGCCTGGGGGTGCAGGCCTTCGCCTCGGCGGCGGTCGGCATCTGCGCGGCGCTCGCGCTGATCCGCGGCCTGGTCCGGCACGGCACCGAGGAGTTGGGCAACTTCTGGGTCGACCTGATCCGCACCATCGGGCGGGTGCTGGTGCCGCTCGCGGTGGTGGCCGGCCTGCTGCTGATCGGGCTCGGCGTCGAGCAGAACCTGGGCGGCAACCACACCATCACCACCCTGACGGGTGCTCAGAAGACGCTGATCGGCGGCCCGGTGGGCTCCTGGGAGCCGGTCAAGCTCTTCTCCGGTGACGGCGGCGGCTTCTTCAACGCCAGCAGCGCACACCCGTTCGAGAACCCGAACGCGGTCAGCAACCTGATCGAGATCGTGCTGATGCTGCTGGTCCCGACCGCGTTCATCCGCACCTTCGGGCGGATGGTCGGCAGCCTGAAGCAGTCCTGGACGCTGCTCGCGGTGGTCGGCATCCTCTTCGGCCTGCTGCTGCTGGCGGCCTCGCTGGCCCAGCACTCGACCCACAGCCCGGTCGCGGCGGCGGTCGGCGGCCAGTACGAGGGCACCGAGACCCGCTTCGGGGTCCCCGGCAGCACGCTCTTCGGCGTCTCGGCCACCGCGAGCGCCGACGGCGCGGGTGGCGCGTCCTACGACAGCTTCTCCAGCCTGGGCGGCGGGGTGCTGCTGGCGGCCATGATGCTCGGCGAGATCGCCCCCGGCGGCACCGGCAGCGGCCTGTACGGCCTGCTGATCGCCGTGCTGATCGCGGTCTTCATCGGCGGCCTGATGGTCGGCCGCACGCCCGAGTACCTGCGCAAGCGGATCGGGCTCGGCGAGATGCGCTACGTGGTGATGTACGCGCTGGTGGCACCGACCGTGATCCTGGTCTGCTCGGCCGTCTCGGTGGGCCTGGGCCAGGACGGCGCGGCCGACATGGGCAACGCGGGGCCGCACGGCCTGACCGAGCTGATCTACGCCTACACCAGCAACACCCAGAGCAACGGCAGCGCGATGTCCGGCTTCAACGGCGCGACCGACTTCCACAACGGTCTGATGGTGGTCGCCATGCTGCTCGGCCGCTACGTCCCGATCGCCTTCATCCTGGCGCTGGCCGGCAGACTGGCCAAGCAGCGCCCCGGCGTGGTGACGGCCGGCACGCTGCGCGCTTCCGGGGTCAACTTCATCACCCTGGCCACCGGCGCGGCGCTGATCCTGGCGCTGCTCAACTTCCTGCCGGCGCTGGCCCTCGGGCCGCTGGCGGAGGGGCTGATGTAGCGCCGCCCCGACGCCGATCAGGAGTTGACGCATCATCAGTTCAGCGGTGCGGGCCGCGGCTCAACCGCGGCCCGCACCACCCGGATCACCGCGCCCGCGGTGCGGCGAGATCTGCTCACGGGTGGAGTGCCAGCGCGAGCGCATCTGCTCGACCACGGTGTCCCACTGGCGGCGGATCTCGTCGTCGGGCGGCCGCTGCCCCCGGCGGATGTGGCCCAGTTCGTCGCTCACCTCCCGCCCAAGGGCTGCCGAGCCGACGATCACGAGCATCACGGCGAAGAGCGCCGAGATCATCGCGAAGACCGCGCCCACCACGCCGTAGCGGGTGGCGTAGGAGCTGAAGAGGTGCGGAAGGTAGACGCTCGCGCCCACCGCGTAGAACCCGATGAGGACCGCGGCGACCACACCGAACGGCAGCAGCTCCCGCCAGGCGATCCGCCGCGCGGAGAGCACCCGGCCGCTCCAGGCCAGGAACACCAGCGACACCGGCACCTCGGCGACGGCGGCGGCCACCCCGAGCCGTCCCCAGCCCAGGGCGGCCTGGAGCCAGCCGGTGACCGTCAGGTAGCCGGCGAGTCCGAGCACCCAGAGCAGGCCGTTCGTCGTGTTGCGTACGCTCAGCGGCTTGAGCTGCCAGGTCTGCTCGAACAGCCGCTGGGACGCCCGGGTGAAGCTCAGCACCGAGATCACCAGGAAGAGCGTGCCGACCACGCTCAGGCTGGTGCCCGCCTCCGACCCGAACAGCTGCCGGACCGCCTGGGCACCGCCGCCGGTGAGGCCGTAGCGGTTGATGATCCGGCCCGCCAGGTCCTGGTGCCCGAGTTGGGCCAGCACGGCGCTGCCGAGGATCGCGAGCGGGACCAGCGCGGTCAGCGCGCTGGAAGCCAGGGCCATCGAGCGGTCGAAGCCCACGATGGTCTGGAAGCGGCTGACCACGCGCAGCGCGAAGGCCGGGCGCAGCCAGAAGGTCAGCGTTCTGGTGAGGCGCTCGCGCGTGATGTGAGCCGTCCCGGCCTCCTCGACTCCTGTGGCTCCGGGCCGGCTCCCGCAGCTTGGTGGCGGGGCGAGCCTAACGTGACGGCCCCTCAGCGGACCGCTACGACGCGGAGTGCGCCCCCGCGGGAGGCCTGATACCGACCGGTTGATCTACAGTGCACAGGTCAGTTTTCCGTCACCCCGGTGACTTGAGGAGGGAATCGCAAGCCATGGCGGCTGAGACGTTTGAGTTCCAGGTGGAAGCTCGTCAACTCCTGCAGATGATGATCCACTCGATCTACTCGAACAAGGACGTGTTCCTGCGCGAGCTGGTCTCCAATGCCTCCGACGCGCTGGACAAGCTGCGCCTGGAGGCCCTGCGCGACGACGCCCTGGGCGCGGACGTGTCCGACCTGCACATCGCGATCGAGGCCGACCAGGAGACCCGCACGCTGACGGTGCGCGACAACGGCATCGGCATGTCGTACGACGAAGTGGTCAAGCTCATCGGGACGATCGCCAACTCCGGCACCGCGTCGTTCCTGCGGGAGCTGAAGGAGGCCAAGGAGGCGGGCGCCGCCGAGGGCCTGATCGGGCAGTTCGGCGTCGGCTTCTACTCCTCCTTCATGGTGGCCGACGAGGTCGAACTGCTGACCCGGCGGGCCGGCGAGAGCGAGGGCACCCGGTGGACCTCCACCGGCGAGGGCACCTACACGATCGAGACGGTGGCCGAGGCGCCGCAGGGCACCACGGTGACGCTGCGCCTCAAGCCCGTGGACACCGAGGACGGGCTGCACGACTACACCGCGTCCTGGAAGATCCGCGAGATCGTCAAGCGGTACTCGGACTTCATCACCTGGCCGGTCCGGATGGTCCCCGAGGCCGCCGCGCAGCCGCAGGGCGCGGGCGACGGCGAGGGTGAAGGCGAGGGTGGCGCCGACGCCCCGCGCGAGCCGGAGACGCTCAACTCGATGAAGGCGCTGTGGGCGCGCTCGCGCGACGAGGTGTCCGACAGCGAGTACCACGAGCTCTACAAGCACATCAGCCACGACTGGCAGGACCCGCTGGAGACCATCCGGCTGCAGGCGGAGGGCACCTTCGAGTACCAGGCCCTGCTCTTCATCCCCTCGCACGCGCCGCACGACCTGTTCACCCAGGGCCACCAGCGCGGCGTGCAGCTCTATGTGAAGCGCGTCTTCATCATGGACGACTGCGAGGCGCTGCTGCCGAGCTACCTGCGGTTCGTCAAGGGCGTGGTGGACGCCCAGGACCTCTCGCTCAACGTGTCGCGCGAGATCCTGCAGCAGGACCGCCAGATCCAGATGATGTACCGCCGGCTGTCGAAGAAGGTGCTCTCCTCGGTCAAGGACATGATGGCCGGCGCCCCCGAGCGCTACGCCACGTTCTGGCGGGAGTTCGGCCGGGTACTCAAGGAGGGCCTGCTCGGCGACTTCGAGAACCGCGACGCCATCCTCAACGTCTGCTCGTTCGCCTCGACGCACCACCAGGACGAGCCGACCACCCTGAAGCAGTACGTCGAGCGGATGAAGGACGGGCAGGAGCACATCTTCTACCTGACCGGCGAGTCCCGGCAGGCCGTCGAGAACTCCCCGCACATGGAGGCGTTCCGGGCCAAGGGCATCGAGGTGCTGCTGCTGACCGACCCGGTCGACGAGGTGTGGGTGGAGGCGGTCCCCGCCTTCGACGGCAAGCAGCTGCGCTCGGTCGCCAAGGGCGAGGTCGACCTCGACACCGAGGAGGAGAAGCAGCAGGCCGCCGACGAGCGCGAGCAGCGCCAGCAGGAGTACGCGGCGCTGCTCGGCTGGCTGACCGAGCACCTGGGCGAGAACGTCAAGGAGGTGCGGCTCTCCTCGCGCCTGACCGTCTCGCCGGCCTGCATCGTCTCGGACACCCACGACGTGACCCCGGCGCTGGAGAGCATGTACCGCGCGATGGGCCAGGAGGTTCCCCGGGTCAAGCGGATCCTGGAACTGAACCCGGGCCACGCGCTGGTCAGCGGCCTCAACAAGGCGCACGGCGAGCGCGGCGGCGCGGCCGACCTCGCCGAGACCGGTGAACTCCTCTACGGCATGGCGCTGCTGGCCGAAGGCGGCGAGCTGGGCGACCCGGCGCGATTCGTCAAGCTGGTGGCGGACCGTCTGGAGCGCACGCTCTAGTCGACCGGCCTCGGGGCCGACAACCCGCCACGCGCCGTGGCGGGTTGTCGGCCCCGACGCGTCTCCGGCGGGCGCCGCGCCTCTTGACAGCTTGTCGGGTCAGCGTCACGCTCCCTGGGATGGTTAGGAAAAGTTCCTAACTTGACTCCCAACGTGGCCCTGGAAGGAGTCGACCTGATGACCCGCCAACTCCACCGCCGTCCAGCCTCACTGACCCTGGCAGCAGCCCTCGCCCTCGCCCTCACCGCGACCTGCACCGCCGCCGCGAGCGCCGCCCCCAGCACCACGGCGCCCGCCTGGACCGGCCAGTTCACCGGCTATCCAGGCAGCGGCTGGCAACACGCCTGGGGCGTGGCCCGCACCGGCGCCTGGGGCGCCGCCGACCTCGCCGAGGCCGGCGACCCGACGGCACCCGGCGGCGGCTCGGCGCTGCGCGTCACCTACGGCAAGGGCTCCTCCGCCAACAGCTGCTCCGACTGCCCCACCCCCGGCGGCGGGCAGTTCTACACCGACCTGACCGCGATGGGCCTCGCCCCGCTGAAGAACTCCACCACCCTGGACCTCAAGTACCACCTCAAGTTCCCCGCCGGCACCGACTGGGGCAAGGCCGGCAAGCTGCCCGGACTCTACGGCGGCACGATCGGCCAGGAGTCCGGCGGCAACCACGGCAACGGCTGGTCCACCCGCTACATGTGGCGCGGCGCGAACGGCGTCCCGGACAACGGCGAGGTCTACCTCTACACCCCGACCGACTCCGGCCCCACCGGCTACGGCGTGGACGAGGGGCTGGGCCGCTGGCAGTGGCCCGCCGACGGCGCCTGGCACACCGCGGAGCAGCTGGTGAACCGCGCCACCGGCGACGTGACGGTCTGGTTCGACGGCCGCCAGGTCTACCTCGGCAAGGGCATCGCCTCCGGGATCAAGGGCATCCCGTTCTCCGGCATCCTCTTCTCCACCTTCTACGGCGGCCACGACACCAGTTGGGGGCCGCGCTCCACCCAGCACGCGTCCTTCGCCGACTTCTCCCTGGCGACCGGCGTCCAGCACTGACCTGGCCTGGTACGGGTGGCCCTGTCGACTCCTGCGGTCACCCGAGCGGCACCCGCGCCAGGGCCGCCCGCACGGTGGCCGCCAGGTCGCCGACCTGGACACCGAGGGCACGCAGCTGCCGGGCGGCCTCCGCCAGCGGCAGATCGACGCGCCGGGCGATCCTGGCGAGCTGGGCGAGCGGCATCGGCGGGTCCATCGGCTGCGGCATCACCTGATCGTCGGCGGTCAGCAGGCGCAGCGCGTCGCGGTGGGTGAGATCGGGCGGCAGGTCATCGCGGGACACCCGCAGACCGTAGGAACACAGCCTGGCCGCCAGTTCCCTGGGGCGTCGGCCCAGGTCCCGGGCGGCCAGGACCAGGAGGAAGAACGGGATCTCGTCGTCCGGCCCGAGCCGGAACCACCAGACGTCGTCGAAGTCCTCCGAGCCGCTCCGCAACAGGTCCTCGTAGCGGAACAGCTCACGGTCGAGCTCGGTCGCACGCTGCGGCAGCACCATGCCCGTCCGCACCCCGTAGGCAGCCAGCCGGCTGGTCAGCGCGCGCAGGCTGAGCCCCAGCGCCTCGGCCACCTCCATGAGTTGGTGGAAGCTCGGCGCACGGTCCGTCCGGAAGGGCGACCACTCGACCTCCCACTTGCCGGCGAGCAGCTCGAAGTCGTCGAGCGACTCCCGGCAGGCCGTCCTCGGTGGCAGGGTGAAGCCGAGGCGCCCGTACTCGGCCCGCACCTCGTCGGCGGACAGCTCCAACCACCCCTGAGCGGCCACCAGTTGCCAGGGCGGCAGCGGCCCGACGGCACTCACCCACGGCCACTTTCCGTTGTGGTCCCGGCTGATCCAGTCGACGTACGCCTGGTCCGGCCGCTCCGGGAAGTCGAACGGCTCGACGTCCACGCCGTAGCGTTCGAGTCGGCCGCGCACCTCCGCCGGGCTCAGTCCCGTCCGCAGGGCGGCCTGGGCCACGTGGCCGGGCGGCACGGGTCCGTGGTGCTGGATCCCGGTGTGCGCGGTGATCACGCCATCCCGGTGGAGCAGTTGAAGGTCCAACTCATCGAGCGCGCCGTCCGGCAGCTCGGCCGGCAGGACGGCGATGCCGTAGGACCGCAGCCGAGCCGCGGCCTGCGCCGCGCTCACCCCGAGCTTCTCGGCGATCTTCAGCAGATCATCGATCGTCGCGTGCGAGCGGCGACGTTCGTACGGCTCGTCAAGCCAGCTCATGTCCGAGACGTCCCACTCACCCGAGCCTGAGGGGCCGGGCAGCACGAGGTCGCTGACCCCGAAGAGGCGTCGCCGCTCCAACGGGCCGGCCGGACCGCAGCCGAGCCGCCGGGCGATGCCGAAGACGTCCGACGGCCTGCTGAGCCCGAAGCCGCCACGCCCCCCGGTGAGCAACTCCAGGTCCGACGGCCGGGCCCTGACCACCTGGCGCGGCTCGACCAGCTCCGGTACGAGCTCCGCCAGCTGGCGCACCAGGTCGGTGGGCTCGTGGGCGAGCATCCGCCAGAGCAGGATGTGGTCCGGGATCGAGTAGAACCCCGCGTCCGTCGATCGTGCCGAGCGGCGGTTCGACGTCAGCAGGTGGTCGAGCAGCGCCCGGTCCAGCGGGAAGCAGCCGGCCGCGGCGGGTACCGTCGGCCGTCTGCGGTCACCGAACCCGACGCCCGCCTCGAACGCCGCCTGCGCCACCAGGTCCGCGGTTCGCGGACTGCTCTTGGCGAGCTCCTGCACCCACGCCAGGGTGAGGAATGCCGCCCCGCTCGTCACCAGAGTGGGCGCCGCTGCCGTCAGCAACTCCTCGACCTGGGCCGACACGTCCTCCAGCACCGTGAGGCGGTCGGTGCTGAGCTGCCGCGGGGCATGGTCCCCGGTCAGGTTGACCACGACGCCCCGGGTCCCCGACAGCACCCCGACCTGCCGCCGGGGTTCGATCCGCAGGCCATCCACCAGCAGCAGGCCGTCATGCCGACACCAGATCACCTGCGCACCGGGCGGGCTGTCCTGCCATTCCACCAGGTCACCACTGGGCCGGCCGACCAGCGACTGGAAGACCCCCGGCTCCCACGCCTTCCGCCGCCCACCGTGCTCCACGGTCGTGCGGAACTCGGCGATGCTCAGCACCCCGGCCAGCGCGTCCAGGCCCGACCAGGAGCGGCGCCGCTCCCGCAGGTAGAGCCGCACCCGGGTGCCGGGCAGGCTGCCCCGCTCCGGCTTCTCGACGATCCGGAACAGGTGGTTCGGCCCGAGGACGTGCGCCTCCACCAGCGGGCCCGGCACGCCGTCCAGCCCCATCCGGCAGGAGGTCACCCGGATCTCGTCCGCGAGCATGAAGTAGGACAGCACCCCGATCCCGAACCGGCTGTTGGGGTGGAGCCGCACCGGGGGCTCCACCCGCTCCCACTGCGCCTGCTCCAGCAGGAAGTCGGGCTGCTCGGCGAAACGGGCGCCGGCGTGCGAGAACAGACCGCGCAGCTCCGCCTCGCCCATGCCGATCCCGTCGTCCACGCACTCCAGGTACTCGCGGCCGTCCTCGTCCACCCCCTGGACGAACTCGATCCGGCCCTCGTACGGATGGACGGGCCGACCGGACCGCTCCAGGAACTGGGTCCTGGCCCGTCGGTAGCGGCACGCGTCTAGGGCGTTCTGGTACAGCTCGCGGACGGCCAGGCCGCGGTCCTTGTAGAGCTGGGTGCCGGTCAGCAGGCCGCGCCCCCGGCGGTCGTCCAGCCGGAACCGCGCACCACTGGTGAAGGTTCCCTCCGCCGGAACCACGCCGTCGGCGGAGATCCGCGCGGGCAGCGGCGGCATCGGCTGGGTGATCCGGTCGGGCAGGACGCGCCCGACCGCGAGGAGCAGCCCGTCCAGCCGCTCCGCGTGCTCGCGCAGGGCCTCCAGCACGGCCTCGTGCTCGCAGACCGCCTTCAGCACCGGCAGCTCCGGCGAGCCACCCCACGCCATCCCGGTCAGGGTCCGCCGCAGGCCGTCCAGCTCGACGGCGTTCGGGACACCGGTGTGCTCGACCACCGTGTCCGGCAGGACCGCGAGTTCGATCGCGGCGCCGTACGCGACGGCCAGCAGCAGGCTCGCCCGCCGCTCCCGGAGCCGCTGCCGGCCGGGCCCGGGCAGCAGCTCGTCCGCCTCCAACTGGCCGAGGTGCTCGGGATTGCAGACATCGGAGCCGAGCCGCAGACCGGCGAGCATCCTGGCCAGCCGTCGCGGGCTCAACGCCTCGGTCAGCGGCCCGCTCTCCGCGGCGAGCTCGGCCGCCAGCTCGGCGAGCTGGTCCGCCCCCTGCTCCTCCCGGGCGAGCCAACGGCGGTACAGCCACCATCCGATCGCGGGCGCGGCTTCCGGCCGCAGCTCGGCCCGGTTCACCAGCAGGTCGTGGCCGGCCAGGAAGGACTGGTACCCGGCGCGCCACCCGGTCGCTCCCGGCCGCGGTCGCAGGTCGGCCGGGTCGACCTCCAGGCGGGAGGCCACCAGCAGGAGCTGGTGAGCCTGGTACAGGTACGGCAGCAGGACGAGCACCCCGGCCTCGGCCGGGTACAGGTCGAGCGCGCCGTCGGGCTCCCCCAGCAGCCACTCCACCCGGTCCGCGAACCGCGCCGCGAACCCGGGATCGGCCCACGGGTCCCCGGCGATCCGCTGCTCGGCGGCATCCCGGACAGCAGCCAGTCGCCCCACCAGCCGCCCCGCGTGCTGCCGGTGCGCCTCGACCCCGCGCGCCGCCACGTGCGCCCAGACGCCCGAGTCCAGCACACCCCGAACCCACGGCTCCCTCGGCGGCGCGGGCTCGACGGGCCCCCGCACCGTCACCGAGGCCGCCTGGATCACCGGCCCCTCGTAGGTCCCCCCGCTGATGGTGTTCGTGATCCCGTGCCGCTCCACCCGCTGTCCTCCCCAGTCACCGCGTGGGGACAGCTTAGGAGACCGGCGCGCGCCGCTGCGGGCACTCGCGACCGTGATCCGCCGGCACCTGACCGACCGGATGTCAGTCGAGGACCTGGGCGAAACCTCGGGTGGGGCAGCAACGTTCGGGATCTGGCGACGGGCTCTCCGCCGCGGCGCTGCCGTGAGCGATCCCGCTGCCTGGGAACGGGCGTCGAGGATCGAACGTGCACTGTGAGCTTGGGAATCTCAAGATCCTCGAACACATTGCCGCAGGTCAGCGCAGTGGGATGTGATGAGCGCTATGCCCAGCGCTGACGTCCGCCCGGACTCGCCTTCTAGTGAAGACCCAGGCGAGGCCGGCCCGACGGGCACTAGGCTAGGCAGGCCGTACAGTTGCCGCCGCCCGGAATGTGGTACTCGGGCCGGCAGTCAGTGCGAGAAGTCATCACCTGGGGGGAGGTGCACGTGCTACTCAAATCGCTTCCGACGTTGCCCAAGCACCGCACGGACCTGGTCACCCGGCGCATGTGTGCCACCGCTCACCTGGATCCTCGGCTCGCCCGCGAGGTGCTTGCCGACTATGCCGAGGATGGCATGGAGGCGCTCGGCCCGCCTGTGGGTATCAACCTCATCGCCCTGGTGCGCCACTCCCGGCTGGTGGAGAGCCGCGTCCACAGCCAGGATCGGGTGCTGGCCTGGCTGCTCACTGCGCTGCTGGCGCTGGTCACCCTAGCGGTTGCGCAGGTCGCCGACCGGCGACCAATCGTCGCCTCTCTCGCACTCGGGGCGGTCCTGCTGATCCTCGTTGCGGCGTTCGCAGTCGTGTACCGCGCGCTCTGGGCCAGTTGGAGCATCGTCCTGGCGCTCAGCACCCAGGACGACTCCGCCTTGACATTGGCTCCGCCAGTGGCGGCGGAGGTCGAGCAGCACCTGGCCTCGTTCAAGCGCCTCAACATGGTCGTCTATCACCACTCCGTGGAGAAGGTGAACCCGTTCGTCGGCAGCGGCTGGCGGATCAGCGAGTCGGTCTGGAACCCGCTCAACATCGGTCGCCCGGCTAAGGACGCCAACGGCGCCGCTCTTGTTCCGCTCCCGTTCGACGCGGCCGATCTCCACCAGCATGTCGCCAAGCAGATCTCCAAGGCCACCGGACTCGAGTCGCTGACCGCGCGCAACCGGCTGTACGTCCGCGGCTTCTTCGTCTCCCACATCCCCGACGCGCTGCCTGATCCGACCAAGCGCCCGGCAGCCGTCATCCCGAGCGACTGGGTGAAGGCCGGAGCGGCCCGGCCCACCAAGGGCATGGAGACCTACCTCTGCCTGCGGGTGATAGGTGAGGGTGGACATGTCGTGGTGTCGATGCATCTGCGCGCCCAACTACACCACCCGACGCTCACCTGGGAGGTCAACTCCTATGTGCTACCGCCGCTCGGCGACCGTTTCGGCCTCCCGCAGAGGTTGCTGGCCGGCCCGGTTCGGCTCAGGCTCCGGGCGGCGCACGACGCGCTACGGCAGACCCGCCCGCTGCTTTTCGGCTCGCCAGGCCGGCTGCTGGGGCGTGCCAGCACCCGGGCGCGCACCGCACGAGCGCTGGAAAAGCAGCGCCGGGAGATTCGGAAGGGGTACGCCACCTTCGACTTCGGCGCAACCAACAGCCTGCGGGAGCGCGCCGCCTCCTGGGAGAAGATGGGTTTCGCCGAGCGTCGCGACAGCGCCACCTTCGTCAAGCTGTTGACGCAGGCAGTCCTGGTCTCCACCCGCGACTTCCTGACTGCACATCACATCGACACCACCGATCTGGATGATCAACAGCAGCAGATCATCCAGCAGCAGACCACCATCTTCAACGGCTCGATCGGCAACGCCGTGATCGGCGGTACCGGAAACACCCAGAACAACCAGCAGGGCCCGGTGGCACCACCCGGGGGAGGATCCTCCTCCGGGCAGCCGTCAGCGGGCGGGTCGCCTGCCGCACCATAGCCCATCGTCCATCGCTCTCTCGTCTCACCGACCCAAGGAGTCCCATTGCCCAGCGGCGACCAGTTCACCTTCAACGGCGAAATCAAGAATTCCGTGATCGGCGGCAGCAACAACGTCCAGAACAACTTCACCGGCGCGGAGTCATCAGCCGATGCCGTACGCCAGGCCGCTCAGTTGATCGATCTGGTTCAGCAGGAGTCCCCTGAACTCCATACCGCCGCCGAAGCAGTGCACGCCGAACTCGTTCGAGCGGCCGAGCAGCGCGTTTCCCCCGACTGCGGTCGGATCCGCTCCTGGCTGGACACCATCGTTCTCGGGCTGACTGCGGGCAGCAGTGCACTCACGCTGGTGCAGGGCATCCACCAGGCGATCGGCGGCTAGCAGGCCCTGCCCGGTGCCGAGCCGAGCCGAGCCGAGCCCACGGCAGACCGCACTGTCCCATCGGTGCCGCGTATCTCAGCTGGTGTGCACCACCGCTTCGGTGCCACCGCCCAGGTCCACTCGTAGACCTTCCCGGAGCGGCACCGACCGACCCGGCGGCACCGGGACCGTCGTACCGTCCGAGCGCCGGGCACTCCAGCTGGTCGCCGGAGTGCGGTTCGTCAGGCCGTACCGGCCGGGCTTCTGCGGATTCTCCGCAAGCTCCGCGATGACGGCCGAGTCGCTGAAGTCATGGCGGTCGGGCTCCCCCGACAGGTGATGCCCGTAGAGCTGAGCTCCGTGCCCGAGCCGGACGGTGCGAGCCACCTGCGGGCTGCTCGTGGTCACCACCAGCCACGGCGGCATGACCAGAGTTCGACTACAGGACCAGCACGTCTGCGCGGACGTACCCGTCGGCTCCGTCATGTTCGGGCGCCCGCAGTTCGCACAGACCACCATGGTGTCCCGGACCTGGCTCAGCACATCCCGCCACTGCGACTCGCGGACCCGGCGGTCCGGGTCTCGCAGGCCCTCGGTGAAGTTCTGCTGGAAGAGCCGCCGCAGAATCGGCGGGGCAGCCGCCCAGGTGGCCAGTACCGTGCCCTGCTCCATCGGGTCCGGCCGATTGGAGACGTCGTCCGGGTCGAAGACGAAGAGCGGCCGAGAGCCGTACATCCGCCGCTCGGCGGCCTCGTCCCAGCATCTGATCTTCAACTCCAGCGCGCCCTTCAGCGGATGATGGTTCATCAGCATCATGAACAGCAGCACCGAGAGCGAGTGCAGGTCGGTCTGCGTGCGCGGTACGGCGCCATCATCCCCCCGGACCAGTTCAGGGGCCATGAAGTCCATCGTGCCGCTGATCCCGGAAGCCTCACCTTCGGGAACGGCGTTGTCGTTGTCGCAGATCAGCACCGACCCGTCCAGCGGATCGAAGAAAACATTGCCCCAGGAGATGTCACGGTAGGCGACCCCCTGCGAGTGCAGTGACTTGTACGCCTCGACCAGGTGGATACCGGCCGTGAGCAGTGCTCGCGTCGAGGTCTTCATCTGACGGCTGAAGAGGCTCGGCAGGCCCTGGTACCGGTCCGGGCGGAGCCCCATCAGGTAGCCGAACCCATCGGCTCCGTCGCTCACCACCTCCTCCGGCCAGAGGAAACGGTCGTCCGTGATCCCGCGAGCCACCAGGTCTTCCACGATCTGGAGTTGGTTCTCGGTGGCGCTCTGCGGGAAGTACCACTTGAGGGCCCGGTCGCCTTGATCAGTCCGCACCCGGTAGACCTCGCCCTGCCCTCCGGCCCCGAGATACCCGGTGACCGTCACAGGACGGCCGGTCTCGGTAGTCATGTTCGAGCCGATTTCGAGCATTCCACTGGTCATTCGGAGTCCTCTGGAAGGGCGGGTCGCTCCGCCTCGTACACGCTGTCTTCGGCGGCCGGCTCCGCCACCCCTCGGCCCTTCCGGTTGCCCCGGTCGTACCAGGCTGCCACCAGGGTCGTATCGTCGCCGGAGTAGCCGGCCGCCCTGGCCAACCACTGTGGCAGATCGTCCTGCACCGCCGAGAGGCCCGTTCGCTCCAGCCGCGTGTAGAACCCCCGGGCGAACTCCTCGAAACCTGCCCGGTCGACGAAGCTCTTGGACAGCCCGTCGGTGGAGAGCATCAGCAGACCCGGCGGGCGCGCCGACCTCGCCAGCGGAGCCCAGTGCACCCGCATCAGCATGGGTGCGTCGCGGCTGCACAACGAGTCGGTCTCGTCACCCAGTTCGGGATGCACCGGCGCCAGCGGTAGCAGCGGACCACCGGTGTCCTGGCCGACCAGGGTCAACTCGCCGTCGCCGAGCTGCCAGGCCGCCACCAGCCCCGGGGTGAGCACGGCACCGACCAGAGTCGTGCCGTACGGCAGCAGGTCACGTCGCTTCGGCGGTTCGTCCGCTGCCGGGGGCGGGGTGTCCAACGGATGCTCCCGCAGATGCTCGGCGCACCGCTCCTCCCAGGCCCGCACGATGTCGTGCGGCATCCGCTGCTGGGCCTCCGCCCGTAGTCGGGGCAGTGACTGCCCCCGAACAGCGCGTTCGGCGAACTCCCCGGCCAGGCCCAGGAAGACCTCCACCGCGAAGCGCGCGCCGTGGTGGCTGCGGGAGTGCGGCGAGGCACCGTGCCCGTCCGCCGCTGCGAGCAACAGCACCTGGGTGGACCGTGGCCCGTCGTCCACGACGAGCGTCCGGCCCTCAGCGTAGTCCTGGCAGCGTGCCTTATGCGGGCCGGTCACACCGTGGTGCAGGATCCGCCAACCGGCCTCCGGACCAGCTACGGGCAAGCGTTCACCCTCAGGCTGGGCAGGCGGCACAGTCACCACACGTCATCGTCGTCATCGTCCTGCGACACCACCGGTGGAGCGTACGCTCCGTAGCCGCCGGAGCCCTCCTCCTTACCCGCCATCGGCTTGGAGGCCGCCTTTACCGCCACAGTGGACGCCCAACGAATCGCCGATGCCAAGGCCTTGGGGCTACCGGCGTCGAGTGGTTCGAGCTCGGGGTTGGCCAGGAACTCCTTGAGCACCTCCCGGTCGGCGTCCTCACCAATGCCGATGGCGACCCGGACCGCTCGCTGTCCCCATGGCGTCGCGTCGATCGCCTGCAGTCCAGCGCGCCAGTCGTCGGTCGGCTGCCCGTCGGACACCAGGGCCAGCACCGGCTTCAACGCTCGCGAGGGCATCGGTGGGATTTCCAACTCCCGGGCGACCATCTTCAACGCCTCACCGAGATTGGTCATGCCCTCGGTTTTGACGTCCGTCCAGCGAAAGTCGTCGATCGGGACGGGCGTGGCCTGCTGCCACCGCGCGCTGGACGAGAACGTCAGCACTCGCACCAGCAGAGAGGCCGCGGGGTTGTCGTGCGCTACGGACTGCATGGCCGGAAGTGCCTCGCGGATGGCGTAGTTCAGCGCTCCGATCTTCCCCTCGAACTCCATCGAGTAAGAGCAGTCGAGGATCCAGAAGAAGTGGACCGGCCTGGTCGCCATCGGACCGCCGGGCATGTCGCTCATGGTGTTTCTTTCCCCCTCGAATGGCATCTCCCCGGAACACCGAAGGCCGGTTGAACGATCAGGTGACGCTGTGGGCGAGCAGCAGGCCTGCGGCTGCCAGCATGCCCAGGGCGGCAACCGAAGCTGCCACCACGAACAGCACCAGTACGACTCTGCGCTGGCGCGCGATGTGTTCCGGTACGTCCACTACATCCTCCTCTCGCCCGACCGACATGCGTCCGGCGCATCAGGCGGTCCGGGTGATCAGCGATCCGAATCTACCGCACCACTGATGAGCCGTCAGAAACTTACTTAAACTGATCCGGGCAATCTGCCTAACTATCATTCATGTCGACTTACTCCGGTCGGAACACGCCGCCGTCCTCCGATACCGGCTCCCGACACCCTTCGACCGTCCGGAACCAGTGCCCCGACCGGCAGCCCGGTGCGAGACAGCAGCCAGAGCACCGGGGCGGCGGCAGTCGCAGCCTCGGCGTCCAGCGCCTGCGGTCCGGTCGCAGTACGTGAGCTGACGGCCCAGTACCTAGCCTCACCGAAGCTCCGGCTGAGGCCCCGGACCAGACTCTCCAGTCCCACCTCGCAGAGCCACTCGCCCACCCCGGCACCGGCCGCCACCGGCCCACAGCTCTCCAGCCCATCCAGCACGTCCCGTTTGGTCACCGCCACGGCCACCGGGGTGCGCGCCCGGCGCCCGGACATTGCTTGGAACTCTCCGGCGAGCCGGTCGAAGGTCACCGTGGGCTGCTCGCGCGCGGGCCGGGCCAGCACGGTCTCGTCCTCCTCCCCGGCGGACAGCCTGCTGCGGAACTCTCGGTCCGCAAGCACGTCGCAGACCAGCAACACCCCGTCCGCATGGGCTAGGTAGCGCTGGTCACGCAGCGAGTCGGTCTTCCGAAGCGCCTCCCCCATCGGGTCGTACAGATACAGCAGCCGACGTCGGCGCCCCTTCGACACTCGGACCATGAAGGCTTGCGGGAGCGTCTCGGTGGTCGCCCGAACCCAGTCACCCGAACGCAGCAACTGCTCAGCCCGCTCATACCGGTCCTGGTCGGCAGCGGTTCCGAAATCGACCGTGAGCCCGGAGCGCCAGGTCCCCGCCAGCAGCCCCGTCACGGCAGCCATCAGCAGCATGGTCTTACCCGAGGAGTCGGCACCGATCAGCGGCAGGTGCACCAGTCGGGCCGAGCCGAGCCCGTCGGGCAGGGCGCGACTGCAGTGCGGGCAGAGCGAGACCAGCCGCCCTCGACGCCCCGGCGAGCTGGTCGGCAGGATCTGCCCACACTGGCAGACCCTGCGGAACACCCCGTACCTGCCGGGCCGAAGTGCCGTATGCCGCCGCGAACAGCCCTCGCACTGGTACACGGGGAGGTCGATGGCCTCCCAGCACCCTGGGTACGGGCAGCGCATCCGGATCCCCCGTACCTTCAGCCACAGCCGCTCCAGAGCACGTGCCACGAACGCGGTTGCCGCCAACGAACCCACAAAAATTCCGAGTTGCACCGCGAGCAGCAGGAGCAGGACGACCACGACCGCGGCGGACAGCGCCGCGCCCACCACCGCACCCACCGCAATGCCCAGACCGGCCAACCTGGCCAGCTTGCGGCCCACCCAGTGGTCGAACGCGCGCCCCGCCCGATTCAGCCCCTGCATCCGGCGCCAGCCACGCTCGTTCAACCAGTCATCGACGAGTCGGCGCCACCAGGCTCGAGCTCCGTACCGGGCGGCGGTGCCGGCGTCGACCCAGACCTGCCGCCACCAGTACGAGGCATACGCGGGCTCACTGCCGGAGCCTGGCAGCACGATCCGGTGGTCCGGGCGTCCGGGCCGCCAGGGGCCCAGGCGTCGCCCGGCGGTCTGGGCAAAAATGCCGTAGAACTCTGGTGCGCTGACCAGGGCGGTCAGACTGCCGACCACGGCGACCACCGCCAGCAGCGCCAGCGCCACATCACGGACTACCAACCAGACGGCAAGGTTCATCGTCCGTCCTCCCGATCTCTGCCACGGCCGTTCTCGGCCCGAGGCGGTGGGGCCAGGTCAGGCGACCGCCCGTGCGCCGTCGGCCGGGCGGTCCGCTCCGACCTGCGGCGCAATCCGAAGCGCTCTGCGAGGCCCGGCCGGTGCCACCCCTTCCACTGCTCGGCCCATGACCCGCCGCTGGGGATCTTGAAGGGAGCCCGCCCGACCATCCGCCCGATCTCGGCCAGCTCGTCCGGCGAAAGCCTGCGCAACAGCGGCTTCAGGACCTCGGTCAACAGCCGTTGCCTGGTCCGGTCCCAGAGTTGCGAGGCACCCGGCATGGACTGCCACGCGACGAAGCAGGCGGCCGGGTAGCGCAGGTCCGACCGCATCCGGTCCAGCATCGAGGTCTCCCCGGCCAGCCGCTGATAGGCCGACAGCAGACCCTCGTCCCCGCTGTTAGCCAGGGTGACAAGCTCCTCGGCGAGCAGTACCTCGCAAACGCCGGTCCCGGTCCACGCGGATGGCCCGAAGCCCACCAGCACCCTGTTTGCCACCGCGTCGTCGAGTAGCCGGGCGATGGCCGGTTCGAGTGGCCGGGCCCGGTACGCCAGCGCCAGCGCCCTTCCGGTGAAGCCGGACCCGGCTTCACCGGAACTCACCTGAGCGGAGTGCACCAGCGCTTCGAGCGCGGCTGCTTCCCGCCCCTCGGCCATACCCCCACGGAGCAGAGCTGCTGCGAGAGCCGGGGCATGGACGTCGTCCGGTGTGCTCCCGAGCGCTACGGCCACCAGGTCGTGCTGTAGACCGGCCGACCGCAGCCGATCACTGCCGAGCATGGCCAGCAGCTCAAGGGCGTCGCCGATGCCGGGCCGAGCGGTCGGCCAGGCCAGCCGGTAGACCGTGCGGAGCAGCGAAGGGTCCTCGGACACCGACAAGACGACAGGTGCGTTCAGCAGATGACGCAGCAACGGCAGTCCGCCGGCGCCGGCGGGTGCCGCGAGAACCATCCGCAAATGCGGATACTCAGCCAGGTCCGCCGATTTCCAGTCAATATGACGATTAGCCAGTGCAGTCGTGGCCGCCCACGGATCGCCCTCCAGGACGATGTCGTTGAGCCGATCCAGCACCGCGGAGCACAGCGAAGCGCCGTACTCCCGGCCCAGCAGCGCAGACGCGCGTTCCGCCGTCTGGCCCCCGGAGCCGACCAGGGCTTCCGCCAGACGGCCGGCCAGGTGGCTCGACTCCGAACCGGGCTCAACTCCCAGCTGCTCCGCGATTTCGAGCAGCACCAGTATCCGCTGGAGCGGCGCGACGCCGTCCGAGACCACTGCTCGGAGCGCGGCACCGATCTCGGCCGCGAGCACCTGGGTCGCCGCCGTGCTCAGCCGGAGCAGCCGCCGGTCGACGGCGCCGGTTGACGAAGGGGCACGCAACACGGCACGGACCGCTGCGGTGGCCACCATGTCGGTGACACACTCCGGCCACCCAGCAGCGCACAGCGCGGCGCCAAGCCGCCCGAACTCCGGTTCCGACGTTAGCTTTCCGTTGGCAGCGGAAGCCACCATGCCTTCGACGAAGACGCACCAGAAGGCCTCGTCGTACTCCCGGGCATGGCCGCAGGCCCAGTCGACCGCCGCGTGGAGACCATCCGCCGTCGGGTCGATGCCCGCACCCAGTGCCAGCGCTGCGAGCCGACCCGTTCCGAACTCGTCCAAACGGTCGGTTGTCTCGGCTGCCGCTCGCCCGTTCGTGGCCCGCCGAAAGAGTTCGGGTCGACCGGCCAACCAGACCTGGGCCGCGACCTGGGCCCAGAGGCTGGACCGAGCGGGACTCGACGGGCCGCCCGCCCCATGATGCACACGGTACTGATGGTCGAGTTCGGCCGGGCCGAAGCCGAACTCGGCGTCCTGCCGTATTCCCACCACCATGTGCTTCGAACGGTAGGGGCGCCGGGTGTAGGTGGTGAACGTGAGCTCGGCCGCGTACCGGGCGGGCAGGGCTCCGCACGCGAGCGCGACCCACCGCGCGACACACGACGGATCCTGTTCGACCAGCACCAGTTGGGGGCCGGCCTGCTCGGCAAAGAGCTCCCGCACATCCGCCAGGAAGGCGGCCAGCCGGTCGCCGCGCTCCCGGGCGAAGCGGGTCAACACCTCCCGGCCGAAGGTGCCGCCGGGCGCGAATTCCGCCAGCGGTTCCGTGGTGGAGTTCCCCGGGTCCGTGGACCGCCAAGTCGGCGATCCCCAGGCCTCCACGGGGAGCAGTCGGCCTGGCAGCACGGCACCATGCGGCAGGTGAACGGCGTGGGCGTGGAAGTTGCCGTAGCGCCCGGTGTAGTCGGCGCCGGTGTACACCGTCCGACTGAGCAAGCCACTGCCATCCGCCAGCCGGGTGAACGCCAACGTCACGGGGAAAGAGGCCAGTTCTGCATCATCCGGCCGGGCCGGGGCATCACGCGGCGGCTCGTACCCCAACACCGGCTCGGCCTGCCGGAGGATCTCGGGACCGATCCCCGCCGATACCGCGGTGAATCGGAACCCCGATCCATCTGGACCGGGCGGCGCCGAGGTGTAGTGCAACTGCTCCAGTGCCACCGTCATCCCCTTTCGTGCAACCACTGCGTACTGGCCCGCCCGAGCTGTGGGCGCGGGTGCCGTCCGCCCCTTGTCACTTCGCCCGCCTGACCGGAAGCAGCCCACGGAGACCGAGCAGCCAGAACAACGGGTCCTCCACTCGGACCGGCTGCGGTCCCTGCTTGGGTGCGTCGGCCGGGGCGCCGGCAGGCGGCGGCGCCCCCAGGGCGGAGAGCGCGAATAGCGAGAAGGTCTGGAAATCCCGGTCGAGTTGGCGGTACAGCGCTCCACCGTCCCAGTCCTCCAGGAGCGCCCGCACCTCGTGGTGGACGCCGAGCCGGTCCGCCTCGTCCAACTTGCCGCCGGTGTGCGTGGCGTTGGTGGCCACCGGTGAGCCGGGCGGCAGGACCGTACGGAGCTCGTCGCTCTTGGTCAGCGCCACGGCCAGCGGTGTCGACACCCTTCCCTGGGAGTTGCCGCGCCGGTGACCGCGCAGCTGTTCGGCCAGGTCGGCCACGATCTGGACCGGCGGGGCCTCGATATCAGGCAGATGTCTGCCCTGCTCGGCGAGCAGGTCGCGGACCGTCCGCAGCTGAAGCGGATCCACCATCAGAATGATCCCGTCGGCAGCGGCCAGGTAAGCGGTGTAGCGATCCATCGCCTCGGCGCTGGCCAGGTTCTCCCCGGCTGCGTCGAAGAAGACCAGCGAAGTGTGCCGGCTCCCGTCGCCCCGCAACCCGGGCCGCGGCAGGCTCAGCCGAAACATCAGCGGGTCGTTGAAGCTCATCGCGGCGCTCTGGGTCGGGGCAGGCAGCCGCAACCCGTCGTACAGGTCCTCCTCCATCTCCTGGAACCGAGCCTGCGTCGATGCCCCCATCGCGGGCAGCGCCGCGCCGAAGGGACGGCCTGCCCGGCCGCGCAGCTCGTGGACCAGCACTGTGGTGGCCGTGCTCTTCCCCGCCGTCTTCGGCCCGACCAACGCGATGATCCGGCTCTGCTGATCGCAGTAGTCGGTGGGCAGGTCGCTGTGGCAGGTCCGACAGGCCCGGACCGGCGTGGTAACCCCACAGTTCGGGCAGGCAGCGCGCCCCTTCCTCGCGCCGAGCCGACCCGGCGGATCGAACAGCGGCCCCCGCAGCGCCGCCCGCTGGTTGCCCCCGCTCGCGGCGCGTCCGGTGAACGTCGCCCACACGTCGTCCGGCTCGGGCCCGCACGGGCTGCTGCCCCGTACTCCCACAGACGACATCAGGCACCGGTACTGCAGCCGGGATGCGTTGTCCCGGGTGAAGCAGTAGGGGCAAACCACATCGGTCATCTCAGCGCACCACCAGAGCATCGAGCGGAGGATCCTGCAGCCGGGCACCGGCAGCGTGCGGGCCGGTCAGAAAGGCCCGCAGGACAGAGGGACGGAACAGCTCCCGCACGTCGAGGCGGGTGACGACCGCCGCTGCGGACGCCAGCTCCTCCCCGGTGACGTGCAGGAGTTCGGTGCCCTGCTCCGGCCGGATCGGGCGAACCGTGCCGGCCAGCGCAACCAGCCGGAAGTCGGGACAGCGTGATTCCTCGTCAGTGGTCGGCCGGACGGCACGGATCTCGACAGGCAGGAACGTCGAGGCCCGCCAACGGGGCCGGCCCAGTGTCCAGGACACCCGGACACAGGTGGGCAGCACAAAGTCAGCCGAGTCCGTGACGACCAGGTCAGCGGCCTCACTGCGGACCGGGGAGACCGTCACCCGGCACGGTCGGTCGTCGACCGGCAAGGTCAGGCCTTCACGCAGGTAGCTGGTTCGCACCACGCTCCGGACCTCGGTCCGTCCACCCTGGGTCCAACTGACAATGACCTGCTGCGCCGGGTCAGGCCAGGCGAAGGAGACCCGGGCTGTGCCGTCGGCGGCGCGCACCACTGCCAACTCGCTTTCGGCGCCGAGAGTGTCGAGCAGCAGCGTCGGCCCGGCAACGGTCCGCCGACCGAGCGTCGTGATCGCGGTGAGCCGAGTGAGCGCTCCAAGCGGCAGGTCGAGCTCAACAGCCTTACGCTGCGAGGGCACCGAGCGGCCGGGCAGCGGCGCCAGGCCGTCGGCACGGTGTGTGAGGTCCTCACCGGAGGCCGGCGGCAGGGCATCCGGCCACTGGACCAGCCGTACCTCGCCACGTTCCGGCGCGACCCACTCCACCCGGACCGCCCCCGCAGTGTCCGCCCGGCTGATTGCCAGCGCCTCCAACGCATCCGGCCACTCCTCGACGAGCACCCGGGCGGACACCCCGTCGGACCAGACACGCTGACCGTCAGGCGACGAGTAGCCACATCGAACCGTGTAGACGTAACCGCCCGGTGCCAACCCCTCGTCGACGAATCCCGCGCGCTCGCAGCTGACCCGCACGGGCTGCTCGGACCCGCCCGGGCCGGGCTCGGCCCGCCGCCACACCCGCACGGCCGCCGCCCCCCGCGGCGCCTGCCAGGCCACCACCACCAGCCGACGTCCCGGGGTCAGGTCGAGGCCGGACACCTCGGGCGCGACCAGGCACGGTCCACCGACCAGCGCCCGGCCCGCCACTGCCCCGCCCGCCAGCGGCAGCACCGCGTAGCGCACCGTGCTGCCGAACTCAACGCTGCTGTCCAGCAGTTCTCGCTGACTGCCGCAGCCGACCTCAACCAGTCGTCCCGACGCGTCCACCGAACTCCGCAGGACCCGGTACGACACCGCTGGGCTGCCAGGAGACCGCAAGGCGGCGCGCTGCCAGGTCAACCGGACCCCTCGGGCCGTGGGCACGGCGCGGATCTCGGGCGCACCGGCCGCCCCCGGCAGGCGACTGGAGACCCTGACCAGAGCGGAGACGGCGGCCGGTTCGTCTGCTCCGAGACGCAGCGCCCGCAGGCAGCAGGCGACGGCCTCCTCGGCGCGATCGAGCCGTTCCAGCACCGCTGCCTCATCGAGTAGACCGCTCAGCTCCGCCCGGTCGGCCGAGATCCGATGCCGGAGCTGTTCGAGTAGATGGTCACCGGACGCCACGGGCAGCCGGTCGGCGAAGGCAGTCGCCTGCCGCAGCCGCCGGGCCCGCCAGGCATCCAGCACTCCCTCCGCCGCCTCCCGGTCCGCGCCCCGCCAGCCGACGGCGGCCGCCAGCTCCGCTGCCTCGTCCGGATGCACACCCAGCTCCTCGGCAGCAGCGGCTCCGATACCTTGCGGATGCTCCCGGAGCAGAACAAACAACTGATAGAGCGTCAGCCACCGAAGTCCCATCCGATCGGACTCCAGGACCTCGTGCACTCGGTCCAGAACGGCTGCTGCGGCACCGCTCCGCGGGTCCCCCGAGCTCGTCCAACCATCCGCGATCTCTTGCACGTACACCTGGTCGGCCCGCCGCCACCGCTTGGCACGGCCGGGAAACCAGAGACCGTCCAGCACCCGGAATGCGGGTCTGACCTCACCGATCGGGCCGGGGCCGGGAAGCACCAGAGCCTGCGCGACATGCCGGGCCCCGAGCGCCTGAAGATCGTCAACCAGTCCTGCGTAGTCCACCACCGCGGGGAACGCCGGCAACCCCACCCCCGTTTCCCCACCTGCCCCCGTCGCCAACCGTGCCCCGCCTCCACGCTCCCGCAGGTCCGGCCCCGGCTTCGAAGCCACGCCGGCCACTGCCCGCATCAACTCATAACGACATGCCAACCCGGCAGATCCCCCATCACAGCAGACGCGCAGCTCCGCTGTCCTCCTTTTCACCCCATCGATGAGATCCCGCGAGACGACAGAGGCCGACCTGCCGCTGGCAAACCCGACGCCGACACCTCGGAACAAAGGACCGCCGATCGCAGTGCCGACCGAGCCACCGCCAAGCCTTCCGCTGAGTCAGGCCAGACTGCTCGTTCGACAGCGGCTCGGCGCCCTGCAGCTCAGCGCTCTGCGGAAGAACCAGACGTACCGGAATATGTTCCTCACCTCCGGCATCCTCGTCGCCCACGGCACCTTTCTTGCCCTCCGGCCGCGGGGCCAGCTGGACGGCAAACCCTGGGCAAAAGAGCATCGCCTACGACGACGAACCAGGCTGGACGACCTGCAGGACGCAGACCGGCAAGAGAACGTTGCACGTCGACGGAGGCTGGCTCCTCCACTGACCTGTCCCGCCTCACCACACAGAAAGCAGACCACCATGCAAGCGCGAGTCCGAGCCGTCCTCCTCACCCCGAACAACACCATGCTGCTGATCAAGCGCATCCGCCCCGGCATCCCCGCCTACTGGGTCATCGTCGGCGGCAAGGTCGAACCGACCGACTCGAGCCCCGAGGACGCCCTGCTCCGCGAGGTGCGCGAGGAGATCGCCGGCGAGGCCCGGATCGTCTCGCTCCTCCACACCATCGAAAACGACGACGAGCACCAGGACTTCTACCTGGCCACGATCGAGAAGTGGAGCTTCGAGGACCGCACCGGCCCTGAGTTCAGCCAGGAGGGGCGCGGCGAGTACCTCCTGGAGGAGATCCCGCTCACCACCACGGCGCTCGACGCCGTGAACCTCCTGCCCGAGGAGTTCGCCGCCGTGCTGCGCGAGGCTGTCGAGCGCGGCGAACTCATCGCCGCTCGTTAGCGCTCGATAGAGACCTCGGGCTCGTTCGAACGCACGCCACAAGCCCGGGAAACCTCAGAGCGCCCCCTCCGGGAACACCCGCCCCAGCAGCGCCAGCAGACTCGACCGCTCCTCCTCGCTCAGCCGCTCCAGCCCGCTGAGGCCGGACATCACCCGCGCGCGGATCCGGTGGACGGCCTGCTCCCCCTCCTCGGTCAGCAGCACGTTCTTGATCCGCCGGTCGGCCGGGTCGACCTCGCGGCGGACCAGGCCGCGGCTCTCCAGGCGGTCGACGATCCCGGTGATGTTGGAGGCGTCGCAGGCGAGCAGCTCGGCCAGGCTGCGCATCGATCTGGGCTCGCGCAGCAGGCTGAGTGTCTTGCCCTGCATCAGGGTCAGGCCGCTCTCGGCCGCCATCGCGGCGAACTGCCGGTAGTACGCCGCCGCGGCCCGCGCCAGCTCGTCCATCAGCCGGGTGGGCGTGGGGGCGGGGGCGGGCGGCACGGTGGGCTCAGTCATGGCTGAAGTCTACGGGAGATTGCTTGACATCCTCAATCTTTCAGGTCTACCTTCGACCTATTGCTTGAAGGCATCAACCATCTAGGACTTCAAGCCTGGCCCGCTCCGCCCCGCGCGCCGTCGGACCTCAGCCACTGCCAAGCCTGGAGCACCACCCATGACCTCCGTTCTGTTCGTCGTCACCGGCGCCACCCACTGGACCCTGGCCGACGGCACCGCGCACCCCACCGGCTTCTGGGCCGAGGAGCTCGCCGAGCCGCACCGGATCTTCACCGAGGCGGGCCACCGGATCACCATCGCCACCCCCGACGGTGTCGCCGCCCCTGTCGACCGGGGCAGCCTGAGCGCGGCGGCCGCCGGCGGGCAGCAGCGGGCCGAGGAGCTCGCCGGCTATCTGGAGTCCATCCGCGAGGCGCTGGAGCACCCGGCCAAGCTGGCGGAGGTCGACCCGGACGACTACGACCTGGTCTTCTACCCGGGCGGCCACGGCCCGATGGAGGACCTCGCGGTGGACGAGGCCTCCGGCCGGATCCTGACCCGGACCCTGGAGTCCGGCCGGCCGCTGGGCGTGGTCTGCCACGCGCCCGCCGCGCTGCTCGCCGCCCGCCGTGAGGACGGCAGCTGGCCGTTCGCCGGCTACCGGATGACCGCCTTCAGCAACGCCGAGGAGGCCGCGGTCGGCCTCGCCGAGAAGGCCCGCTGGCTGGTCCAGGACCGGCTGGTCGAGCTCGGCGCCGACTTCGTGGAGGCCGCGCCGTTCACCCCGCACACGGTGGTCGACCGCAACCTCTACACCGGCCAGAACCCCGGCTCCTCCGCCGAGTTGGCCCGGACGCTGGTGCGGGCCGCGGCCACCGAACCGGCCGCCGTGGTGGCCCGGCTGCGTGCGGGCTTCGACACCGGCCGGACCCGGCCGCTCGCCTGGCGGCTGGCCCAGCTGGCCGCGCTGCGCGCCCTGCTCACCGAGCAGTCCGATGAGTTCCTGGCCGCGCTCCGGACCGACCTCGGCAAGAGCGAGACCGAGGCCTACCGCAGCGAGATCGGCTTCACCCTGAACGAGCTGGACCACACGGTGGCGCACCTGGCGCAGTGGCTGGCCCCGCGCCCCGCCGCCGTGCCGGCCGCCTTCCGGCCCGCCGAGGCCCAGGTGGTCCGCGACCCGCTCGGCGTGGTGCTGGTCATCGCACCGTGGAACTACCCGCTGCAGCTCGCCCTGGCCCCGGTGGTGGGCGCCCTGGCGGCCGGCAACACCGTGCTGGTCAAGCCCAGCGAGCTGGCCCCGGCGACCTCGGCGGCGCTGGCCCGGCTGCTGCCGCGCTACCTGGACCGCGAGGCGGTGGCGGTGGTCGAGGGCGCGGTGCCGGAGACCACCGCGCTGCTGGAGCAGCGCTTCGACCACATCTTCTACACCGGCAACGGCGTGGTCGGGCGGATCGTGATGGCGGCCGCCGCCAAGCACCTCACTCCTGTCACCCTCGAACTCGGCGGCAAGAGCCCGGCGTTGGTCGAACCGGGTGCCGACCTGGCGGTCACCGCGCAGCGGATCGCCCGGGGCAAGTTCCAGAACGCGGGCCAGACCTGCGTCGCCCCCGACTACGTGCTCGCCATCGGCGACACGGCCACCGCGCTGGAGGCCGAACTGGCCACCGCCGTCGAGGCGTTGTACGGCCAGGACCCGGCCGCCAACCCCGAGTACGGCCGGGTCGTCAACGAGCGCCACCACGACCGGCTCACCGCGCTGCTGGGCGACGGCCGCCTGGTCGTCGGCGGCGAACACGACCGGGCCGCTCGGTACTTGGCGCCGACCGTGCTGGCCGATGTCTCCCCCGAGGCACCGGTGATGCGGGCGGAGATCTTCGGGCCGGTGCTGCCGATCGTCGCCGTGCCCGACCTCGACGCGGCGATCGCCTTCATCAACGAGCGCGACAAGCCGCTCGCGCTGTACGCGTTCACCGACTCCGAGTCGACCAAGCGGCGGCTGACCGAGGAAACCTCCTCCGGTGGCCTGGTCTTCGGCCTGACCGTCTCCCATCTGGCCGTCCCCGAGCTGCCGTTCGGCGGCGTGGGCGAGAGCGGCATCGGCCGCTACCACGGCGAGTACTCGATCGAGACGTTCAGCCACCCGAAGGCCGTACTGGACAAGCCGCTGAGCTGACCGGGTCGTTGAGCGACCGCCGGGCCGGGTCCGAACCGCGGACCTGGCCCGGCGGTCGACGGCATGCGAAGCTCTCCGCCATGGTGACGATGCGACCGCATGATGCCCATGACGCCGAGAGTCTGGCAACCGGGGCCCTGGACTGGCTCCTCGGCTCCGCGCGGGAGACCGGGACCGGCCTGGCCTGGCCGACCAGACCGACCGATGACGAGCTCAACCCGATGCTCTACAGCGGCACCGCCGGCATCGTGCTGGCGCTGCTGGAGGCTCAACGGCACTTCCAGGACGACCGGTACGGCGACGCCGCGCTGCGCGGTGCCCGGAGCATCGCCGCCGCCGTCGAGGACTGGGAGCACAGCTCGCTGTACTTCGGTCTGACCGGGATGGCCTTCGCGTTGCGCGCCGCGCACCGGACGCTGGGCGACGCGAGGGCCGGCGCCGCCGCGGACCGCGCCCTGGACCAGGTGCGTTCGCGGTTCGACGGGACGCGCTGGAACGCGCAGTTCGAGCTGCTCGGCGGCAACGCCGGTATCGCGCTGGGCGCGTTGGCCACCGGCGACACCGAGCTGGCCCTGCTCGCGGTAACGCCCTATCTGCGCACGGCGGAACAGACCCCGGGCGGTGTCCACTGGCAGACCCGCACCGGCCGACCGGCGCGGCTGCACCACATCTCGCACGGCACGCTGGGCGTCGTGCACGCGCTGGCCGCCGTCGGCCGGGCGACGGACCGCGCCGACCTGATCGAGCTCGCGGCGGTCGGCGCCTCGGACGTGGTGGCCCGCGACGAAGCCGGCCCGACCGGCTTCCTGGTCCCCCACTCCGACCCGCAGGACCAGCCCGAGCGGAACACCCGCTACAGCTACGGCTGGTGCAACGGCCCGACCGGTGACGCCCAGGTCTTCCGGCTACTGCGGGAGGTGCTGGGCGACCGGGCGTGGTCGGCACTCGCCGACCGGTGCTGGCACACCGTCACCAACTCCGGTCTGCCGCAGCCGCTGCGGCCGGGCTTCTGGGACAACAGCGGCCACTGCTGCGGGACGGCGGGAGTGCTGGCGCTGGCCTGCGACCGGTATGTCGAGCAGGGCCAGGGGCTGGACTTCGCTGGCATCCTGGTCGCGGACCTGAACTCCCGGGCGACGGTGGATGCCGATGGTGCGCGCTGGTCGAACGTCGAACCGAGCGCCACCCCGAGCCGGCTCGAACCGCAGACCGGCTGGGCGATGGGCAACGCCGGCATCGTTCGCGAGCTGCTGCGCTTCGTGCGCCTCGGCACCGGCGGCGACCCGGCCTACGCGATCACCTGGCCCGACCATCCGATCGCCGTGCCGCAGCAACTGCCCGACCACCCAGCCGCCGTACCGCGCCAACCGCCGGGCACCGCCCCCGCCGAGGCCACCGAGGCCACCGAGGCCACCAGACCCCGGACGTAGGCTGAACGTCATGACAGCCCCCGCCCGACAGGTCGTGATCATCGGCTACGACCAGGCCGAACTGCTCGACATCGCCTGCGTCAGCGCCACCCTCGAGGCCGCCAACCAGCTCGGCGCGGACCCGCTCTACCGGGTCCGGCTGGCCTCCCCGCAGGGGCGCCCCGTGCGCGCGGCCGGCGGGCTGGCGCTGTTCAGCCAGGCCGCCGTCGAGAAGCTCCGCGGGCCGCTGGACACCCTGGTGGTCGTCGGCGGGCCGGGGCATCTCGGCGCGGCCGGCGACGGCGGACTGCTCGACCAGGTGCGCCGGCTGGCCGCCCGCAGCCGCCGGGTGGCCTCGGTCTGCACCGGCGCGAGCATACTGGCGGCGGCCGGCCTGCTGGACGGGCGGCGGGCCACCACCCACTGGGCGTACGCGCGGGGGCTCGCCCACCAGTACCCGGCCGTCACGGTGGACCCGCGCCCGCTGTACATCATCGACGGCGAGGTCTGCACCTCGGCCGGCGTGACCAGCGCGCTGGACCTCACCCTCGCCCTGGTCGAGGCCGACCACGGCCCCGAGCTCACCCGGTCGATCGCCCGCTGGCTGGTCACCTACATGCAACGGCCGGGCAATCAGGCCCAGTTGTCACCCCATGTGCAGGAGGCGCCACCGGCGCACCGGGTACTGCACCAGGTCGTCCGCCACATCGCCGGGCACCTGGACGCCGATCTGTCCACCGCCGCGCTGGCCGCCCTCGCCGACGTCAGCGCGCGGCATCTGTCCCGCCTCTTCCTCGACCAGCTCGGCGAACCCCCCGCCCGCTACGTCCGCACCGTCCGCACCGAGGCCGCCGCGACCCTGCTGGAGACCACCGCCCTACCGCTGACCGTCGTCGCCCGCCGCTGCGGCTTCGGCTCCACCGAGACGCTGCGCCAAGCGTTCCAGGCACGCTACGGCAGCCCGCCCTCGGCGCACCGCGCCACGCTGAGCCGGGCGACGGCGGGTTAGCAGCCAAGTTCATTTGCCGGCCACCGCAGCAAGCAGCTGACGCACCATCAGATCCCGTACCACAACTGACCGGCAGCGCGAAACGCCCCCACGCCGGGCGGGAGGGCGTTCGCACTGCCGGTCAGCTCAGCCGGTCAGCTCAGCCAGTCAGCTCAACTGGTCAGCTCAGCGCATCGGGCTTACCACCAGCGGTGGCTGGGGTACCAGCTCCAACCGTGGTGCACGGGCCGCGAACCGCTCCCCCCGCTGGTCGGGGCCGGCGCCGGGGTGGGCGTCGGAGCGGGAGCCGGCGCGGGAGCCGGGGCAGGAGCCGGCGCCGGGGTCGGGGTCGGGGTCGGCGTGGTGCTCGCCGAGCCCTGGATGTTGTTGTAACGCAGCGGCGTGTACGAGCTGGTGGGCCAGCCGGCCAGCGAGCTGGCGCTCAGGTCGCCCTGGTACTCGCTGGTCAGCACGCGCGAGTTCTGCTCGGAGTAGTAGTTGAAGGTCCCGGCGGACTGGTCGATCCAGTTGCCGAACAGAATGACGTGCTCGTCGGTGTAGTCCAGCGCGTCGCCCGGCTGCAGCTGGCTGCTGCTGATCTGGGTGGAGACGCTGGGCAGCGTCTGGGTGACCAGGCTGTCGGACAGGTGCCAGGCCATCGAGACGAAACCGGAGCAGTCCTCGCGGTAACTGCCGTTGCTGTCCGTGTAGTAGGCGCCCTGGTTGTACGGCACGCCTTCGCTGACCCAGCTCTGGGCCCGCTGGATGACCTCGGTCGGCGAGATGCTGCCGTCGACGGACGAGGCGGCGTGCGCGGGGACGGCGGCAAGCAGGGAGGCGGCGCCGGCGCCGACGAGGCCGACGGCCCAGCGGCGGAGATGCGGGCGGCGCGAGGGCATGCGGTGCTTGGGCATGGTTATCTCCAGGGACGGGAGAAGTGGCAGGAAAAGAGAACTGGCAGGGGGAGAGAAAGGGGAGAGAGGGGTGGATCAACCGAGCCGATGGGCGACCGCTGTGAGCAGGTCCGCATCGGATCGGGTGCTGTAGGGGGCGGCGGGTACACCGGCCCATTCGTCGAAGTGGACGACGGCGAGGGTGCTGCCCTGCTGGACGGCGTAGAGGTGGTCGGTCTGCACGCCGGATGCGGAGAACCCTTGCACGCCGGTCCAGTGACGTGACCAGGCGGTGCCCTGGCCGGTGGTGGCGGTCTGGGCGACCTGGGCGTCCGCGGTACCGAGCGACTTGGTCTGCAGGGCGCGGGACGCGGCCTGGCAGCCGCCCATCTGGCTCACCAGGCTCTGGTAGGCGGACCGGGCGGCCGAGGCGTCGTGGAAGCTGAACAGGTCCTGCTCGGCGGGCGTCTGGTAGACGCTGACGTAGCCCGACTGCTGCCAGACGGCGGCCCCGGCGATCGACGCGCACTCGTTGACCTGGACGGTCCGGCTCACCGCCACGGTGCGTGGCGCGGCCAGCGGCTTCCACTGCTCGACCGAGCCGGCCGGCAGCTCGGCCACCGACAGCGACACCCCGCCGGGGAAAGCCACCGCCACCGGGCCGCCCGCAGCACCGCCAGTCGCAGCAGCGCCGCCCGCAGCCGCACCGCCCGCAGCGGCACCGCCGGTCGACGGCGAGGCCGCCGCGCCCGGAGCCCCCGCCGCGACGGCGCTCGCCCCGGCGGCGGGCTGTCGCCCCGCACCGCCCCCGCCGCCCCCGCCGCAGGCGGTGAGCAGGACGGCCAGCAGCCCGACCGCGCCGACCACACCACAGACGGCAGCGCGGCGGATCCGTCGTCGGCGGGCACGTCGGGCATGGCGTGGTGGCAGAGCGGAAGCGGGCATCGGGTCTTCCCTGGTGAGGTCGCCGGTCCGCGGAGCGGACACGGGTGATCAAGGCGTGGCAGCGCCTGGGAGCTGAAGCGGTGAAGGTCCCCGGCGGCCGTTGCCGCCTCCGTCCTCGGAGCCGAGGAACCGGTCGGGTGCCCGGATTCTTGCCCGATCGTTCGAATACTGTCAATTGCGCATAAGACCTCCGGCAGTGTGTTCAGAAGCACTCCGCCGATCCGTCCGGAAGCCGGTAGCTTGGGTCGGTCGTAGTGGTCGCGATCGCCACCGCATGACGAAGGCGCCCACCGTGACGGTGGGCGCCTTCGTCATGACGCAGCGGTCCTTCGGGTGGCCTGGACCTGGTCCTAGTTCACGTACAGGTCGGCCGCGCCGAGGATGCCGGAGCCGGTGAAGCCGGGGTTGAACGGCGTCCAGGTGCAGTAGAACGACGTCCACTCGTGGTTGGCGACGCCCAGACTGCCCTCGGTCGAGCACTGGTCCTGGTAGAAGTACTCGGCGTGCCAGGTGTAGCCGGGCGCGGGGGCCGGCGCGGCCTCGGCGGTGCCGGCGGTCACCAGGCCGGCCCCGATCGCCAGTGCGAGCGCTGCTGCTGTACGGAAACGTCGAGTCATGCCACGAGCCTTTCGGTTGCGGGGGAAAGGAGTTGAGCACCGACTCCGCCGAAGCGAGCCGAGAGAAGGCTATTGAACTGGTCTGGACCAGTCAATGGATTCCGTTCATCTCAGCTAACAGGCAGTGGACATGCCACACCTGGGCAGTCCGACGGTGCGTCACCTCGCCTCACAAGCAACCGAGTTGACGCCTACCCGTGCTCCGAGACCAGCACGGCGCGCGTCCCGGCCTCCAGCGCCTGGAAGAGGTGCGGCAGGTCGCCCGGATAGGCGATGTAGTCACCCGGGCGCAGTTCCACCGGATCGTCGGCAAGGCCGACCAGGGCGCGACCGGTGCTCAGGATCACGTGCTCCACGACGCCCGGCATGTGCGGGTCGGAGACCCGGCCGGGGCCCGGCTCGGCGGCGATCGAGTAGATGTCGCGGCGGGCGTTCGGCGGGCCGGCGGCCAGCAGGCTCGCGCGGTAGTCGGCCTTAGCGGCGGCAAAGGTGGGACCCTCGTCGGCCCGGATCAGCTGGACCTGCGGGCGCGGCGCGTCCAGCAGCCGGGCGAACGGCGTGTCCAGGGCCACGCAGAGCGCCCAGAGCGTCTCCAGGCTGGGATTGCCGGTGCCGGACTCCAGTTGGGACAGCGTCGACTTGGCGACCCCGGCCCGGCGGGCGACCTCGGTCAGCGAGAGACCGGCCCTGGTCCGCTCCCTGCGCAGCGAGGCGGCGATGACCTTCAACGGAGCAGCCGGGGCACCGGCCACAGCCGAGGCAGCCGGGGCACCAGCGATAGGGGGGCCAGCGGGGACATCATCGGGCGCCATGCGTTCGCTCCAGCGGTCACTCGTTCGTTCTTGACTATCACCGATCCGACATGTTCATCATAGACGCCATGCGTTCGATATGGAGAACACTCGATCGTGCCCTGCGCCATGACATCGCGATGGTCTGCCTGGCCGTCGGGGTGATCGGACTGTCCTACGGAGCAATCGCGGTCGCCGCCGGCCTGCCGCCGTGGTTGCCCGTACTGATGAGCTGCCTGGTACTCGCCGGTGCCTCGGAGTTCCTCTTCGTCGGGATCGTCGCGGCCGGCGGCAGCCCGATCGCCGCCGTCGCGGCCGGCCTGCTGGTCAACGCCCGGCACCTGCCCTTCGGCCTGGCCCTGCCGGACATCCTCGGCACGGGCCGACGACGCGCGCTCGGCAGCCACCTGATGAACGACGAGAGCGTCGCGTTCGCCCTCGCCCAGCCCGACCTGCCACGCAAGCGGGCCGCCTACTGGGCCTGCGGCGCGGGTGTCCTGGCCTGCTGGCCCACCGGCGCGCTGCTCGGGTCGCTGATCGGCTCGGTGGTGCGCGACACCGATGCGCTCGGCCTGGACGCGATGTTCCCGGCCGTGCTGCTCGCCCTGGTCCTGCCGGCCCTGCGCGACCACGCCAAGCGGCGCGCCGCAGCCGCCGGTGCGGTGATCGCGCTGGCGACGGCGCCCTTCCTGCCCGCCGGGCTGCCGGTCCTGCTGGCGCTGGCCGGACTGGCGGTGCCGGGGCCGCGCGCCGGGACGACCCGGACGGAGGCGTCGGCATGACCGGCCACACCCCCGCCCTGCCCGGCCCCACCACGCTGGTCGTCGCGGCCCTCGCCCTGGCGGTCGGCACCTTCGCCTTCCGCTTCGCCGGGCCGCTGCTGCGCACCCGGATCAGCGTCCCGCCCTGGGCCGAGGCGCTGCTGGCCACCTCTTCCGTCGTGCTGCTCACCGCCCTGGTGGTGACCACCACGTGCTACCAGGGCCACGGTTGGGCCGGCACCGCCCGGCCTGCGGGCGTGCTGGTGGGCGGCGTGCTGGCCTGGCGGCGGCTGCCCTTCGTGGCGGTGATCCTGGCCGCCGCCGGCACCACGGCGGCGCTTCGGCTGGCCGGACTCAGGTGACGCCCACCCGTCCGGTGTGACCTGGACCATCCGGCGACCGCTTTCGGGTCGCGCCGGCGTGGGCGCTGGGTCAGCGGCCGCTCACCACGGGTCGACAATGTGCGCGGCCTCACGCGGCACCACCGGTGACGGCCACCACATCCACCCCGCCACCGACACCCACGACCCCGCGCCCACCGCACCCCCGACCCCCACCTACCCCCGGTAACCAGCCCCTGACCAGCCACTTCCCCACAAACCCTTGGTGCCCACCCGCACCCCCCGTAGCTTCGAAACCAGCGCGGCAAGCACCACCCACCGCACCACCCACCGCGCACCCCCACACCACCACCAGGCCCCCCGGCCTGGTTCCGCCTGCCCCCAGCACGCCGACCGAGAGGAACCGCATGACCGTCCGCAACGCGACCACGAACGACACCACCGCCCGCAAGCGCAACCGCCGACGCATGGCCGTCCTCGGCGGCGCCCTGGCCACCCTGCCGATCGCCGGTCTCGTCACGGCCACCGCCTCCTCCGCCGCCACCACCAGCACCTGGGACAACGTCGCCCAGTGCGAAGCCAGCGGCAACTGGTCCATCAACTCCGGCAACGGCTTCTACGGCGGCCTCCAGTTCACCTCCTCCACCTGGGCCGCCTTCGGCGGCACCCAGTACGCCCCCCAGGCCAACCAGGCCACCCCCGCCCAGCAGATCACCATCGGCGAAAAGGTCCTCGCCGCCCAGGGCCCCGGCGCCTGGCCCATCTGCTCCGTCAAGGCCGGCCTCTCCTGACCCACCCGCCGAGCGGCTAGTACTGCAACTGCACTTGCGTGACGATCATGGTTTTGGCTCGTTGAAGTGACTGTGTGCTGAAGAGCTGACGGTTGAGCAGGTCGAGTCGTGGTCCGATGGCATAGCCGGGTTCCATGCCCGGTTCGCCCACCATTTCGGCAGGTCGGAGCCCCGCGAGCGGGCGCTGGACTACCTGAGGGGGCTACTGGCCCCGCTGGAGCGGAAAAACGGCTGGACGCTGTCCGAGCAGGTCGGGCAGCTGCGCCCGGACTCGGTCCAGCGCCTGCTCAACCACTCCGAGTGGGACGAGGACGCGGTCCGCGACGACGTGCGCGACTACGTGGTGGAGACCATCGGCACCAGGGACGGCATCCTGATCGGAGACGACACCGGCTTCCTGAAGAAGGGCACCAAGTCCGCCGGCGTCCAACGCCAGTACACCGGCACCGCCGGCCGGACAGAGAACAGCCAGATCGGAACGTTCCTGGCCTACGCCTCGACCAAGGGCCGTGCGCTGATCGACCGGGAACTCTACCTTCCCGTCTCCTGGACAGATGACCGCGAGCGCTGCCGAGCTGCCGGCATCGACGACGAGATCCCGTTCGCGACCAAGAACGAGCACCTCAAGTGGATGCTGCAGCGCGCGATCGACGCCGGGGTCCCGTTCGCATGGGTGACCGCCGACGAGGCGTACGGGCAGGTGAAACACCTGCGCTCCTGGCTGGAGGAACGAGGCGTCGCCCACGTGCTGGCCACCAAGGTCAACGACACCGTCATCACCACCAGTTGGGCCGATATCCGCGTGGACTCCCTGATCGCCGCCCTGCCCCGCCAGGCATGGAAACGCCTTTCCGGCGGGCAGGGCGCACACGGCGAACGGATATACGACTGGGCCCGCGTCGCGATCCGCCCCGTATGGGAGAACGGCTTCGGGCACTGGGTCCTGGCCCGCAGGTCGGTGAGCGACCCCACCGAGATCGCCCACTACGTCTGCTACGGCCCCGTCGACACCCGCCTGAAAGACCTGGTCAAGGTGGCCGCGGCCAGGTGGGCCGTGGAGGAGTCGTTTCAGATCGCGAAGAACGAGTGCGGCCTGGACCACTACCAGGTCCGGCTCTACCGCGCCTGGTACCGCCACATCACCCTGTCCATGGCCGCACTCGCCTACCTGACCGCCCTACGCGCCCAGGAAGCCACAAAGGGGCACCGCAGACGACGAGCAAGACCTCATACCCCTGAGCGTCCCGGAGATCCGCCGACTGATGGGCCACCTCGTCAAACCCCGCCACCAGACCAACGAACACCATCTGCACTGGTCACGCTTCCGACGACGCAGCCAAGCCCGAGCACGCCGATCCCACTACAAACGCCGAGGCCACACTCCCCAGATGCGGTTGCAGTACTAGCCCCGCACCGGCCGGTAGGTGCACACGGTCACCCCCGTGCCACTGGTGACCGTGGAGACCAGCTCCATCGTGCGCAGCACACCGTCCCGCGGGAAGATCGTCTTCCCGCCGCCGAGCAGCACCGGCATCACGATCAGCCGGAGCTCGTCCACCAGGTCCTCGCCCAGCAGGGTGCGCGCCAGGGTGGGGCTCCCCATCACCAGCAGGTCCCCGCCGTCCCGTCCGTGCAGTTCCCGGATGCCCGCGACGGCCCGGTCCCCGGCGATGCGCGTGGTGTTCTCCCAGGTCAACTCGGCGTCACCGAGCGTCCCGGAGACGACGTACTTCTGGATGGCGTTCATCCGGTCGGCGAACTGGTCGCCGGCCCGCTCGGGCCAGGCGGCGGCCATGGTCTGCCAGGTCCGGCGCCCGAACAGCAGCGCCTCCGCCTTCGCCAGCGCCTCGGCGAAGGCGCCGCCCACCACCTCCGGGTCGAAGAAGGGGTGCGTCCAACCGCCGTGCGCGAAGCCGCCGTCGGTGTCCTCCTGCGGCCCGCCGGGGGCCTGCACCACACCATCAAGGCTGATGAACTCAGTGATCACGATGCGCACGGGACTTGCTCCTCTACCGGGCTGTTCGGGGTGACAGCGGCCGTCTGACAGGGAGACGACGAGACGGCGGGACGAAGAGTCGCACGCCGCACCGACATCATGAGGCCCGCCCGGTCCCGCAGCGGTGATGCGGGACCGGGCGGGCCTCATGTTTCGCCCGACGCGGGCTCGGCCGCACGGACCGTCAGGTGTCGCTCAGCCCCGGTCCGAGGACTCCCGATGCGTGAAGCGCTCGACGATCGGGGCGAACGCCGCCGCGTCCTGGAACAGGAAGGCGTGACCGGCGTCCGGATACAGCACCAGCTTCGCGCCGCGCACGTCCTGGCGCAGCAGGTGGTCGTTGGCGACCGGGTTCAGCGCGTCCTGCGTTCCATCGGCGACCAGCGTCGGCACGTGGATGCGGCCCAGCTCGCGGCCCGCCGGCTCCTGACCCGCCATCCACTGCCCGATCGCCGCGTCCTGCTCGGCCTTCACGGCGGGTGAGGCCGCGTAGTAGTGCGGGTACTGCAGGATGCCCGCGACGTAGCCGCGCGCCGCCGCGCCCTGGTCCGCCGGGAACAGGACGGACATCACCACGCTCAGGTCGGGGCTGTCCAGCGCGGCGGCGGCCGCCGGCGGAATGGGCAGCGACGCCCCGCTGCCGGCCTGGGTGGCCGCCAGCACGAGTCGGCCCACCTGGGCGGGGTGCCGCACGGCGAGGGCCTGCGCGATCATGCCGCCCATCGACCAGCCCAGCACGGTGGGCCGGTGCAGCCGCAGCGTCGCGATCAGGGCGCTGGTCTGCTCGGCCATCGCCGAGATGGTCAGCGGCCCGGGCAGTGCGCTGGTCTCGCCGATCCCGGCGTTGTCGAAGACCACCACCCGGTGCCGGGCGGCCAGCGCGTCCACCAGGCTCGGCGCCCAACTGTCCATGCCCGCGCCGCGCCCCGCGATCAGCAGGATCGGACTGCCGGTGCCCACCTCCCGGTAGCCGACGTCCCCTGCGGCGGTGTGCGCGGTCTGCGTCTGCGCGCCCAGGATGCCCGCCGGCTGCGCCGAGGCCGGCGCGAACCCGGCGACCGCGACCGTCGCCGCCAGCGCGACGGCGGTACTCAGCACGCCCCGCCCTGCCCGGCGCATCGCCCTGCTCCGCTCCCGTACCTTCTTCGGCATGCCACTCCCCCGAGTCTGACGGATCTTCAAAAGCCGTGTACCGCAGCCGATCTGACGACTTCGACAGACGGTGATCGCCCGCCAGCGTAGCGGATGCCGAGCCGCCCGCTCCTGTCGGCCGCACCCACCTCCCAGCTGCGTCCTTCGAGTGGATCTGAACACAAACTGACGCAAGATCACATTTACGCACAATGCTGAGCGCCCAGCAGAGGCATGTCAAGAGTCCGCACAAAACACCCAATCCACGGACCTGACCCACTATCAGCCGCCGTCGCGCGGAGTCTTGACATCGGCGCGCAACCTGGCTGTCATATGTCCAGCCGTTTGAACCTGTTTATTTCTGTCCGTTCATGTGACTGCAACTACAGCCCGCCCCACGCTCCAGCCCCGCCCCCACCCCCACCCCCGTTCCTCGGAGGCCCTCCTTGCGCACCTCCCCCACCACCCTGGGCAGACTGCTCAAACCAGCCCTCGTCCTCGCCCTCACCGTCGCGGCCGCCGCTCCGCCCCTGCTGCTCGGCACCGCCACGCCCGCCCACGCCCAGGACAACGGCGCCTCCGTCACCCCGCCCATGGGGTGGAGCAGTTGGAGCTTCCTGCGCCGCAACCCCACCGAGGCGAACATCGAGGCGCAGGCCAAGGCGATGTCGACCTCGGGACTCGTCTCGCACGGCTACCAGTACGTCAACATCGACGACTTCTGGTATCTCAACCCCTCGACCACCGTGGACAGTTACGGCCGCTGGGTGACCGACACCAGCAAGTTCCCGGACGGCATGGGCTCCGTCGGCAACTACGTCCACAGCCTGGGTGAGAAGTTCGGGATGTACCTGACGCCGGGCATCCCGGTGGCCGCCTACAACCAGAACACGCCGATCGCGGGAACCTCCTTCCACGCCCGCGACATCGTCTCGAACACCACCAGCTACGAGGCCAACTACAACTTCGGCTCCGGGTCGATGTACTACATCGACTACACCAAGAACCCGGCCGCCGCCCAGGCGTACCTGAACTCCTGGGCCGACCAACTGGCCTCCTACGGCATCGACTACCTCAAGATCGACGGGGTCGGCGACTGGGACGCCGCCGACGTCCAGCACTGGTCGCAGGCCCTCAACCAGAGCGGCCGCACCATCCACCTGGCCCTGTCCAACTCGCTGGACGTCAACAACGCGGCCACCTGGCGTGCCAACGCGAACAGTTGGCGGATCGACAGCGACATCGAGTGCTACTGCTCCGTCGGCTCCTACCCGCTCACCGACTGGAGCAACGTCGCCTCCCGCTTCCAGGACGCCCCGGCATGGACGCCCTACGCCGGCCCCGGCGGTTGGAACGACCTGGACTCCGTGGAGGTCGGCAACGGCAGCAACGACGGTCTGACCCCGGACGAGCGGCAGAGCCAGCTCACCCTGTGGGCCATCGAGAACGCCAACCTGATGCTCGGCACCGACCTGACCAACCTCGACAGCTCCGACCTCTCCCTGCTGACCAACGACGAGGTCATCGCCGTCGACCAGGCCGGCCACCCGGCCACCCCGGTCGACCGGACCAGCCAGCAGCAGGTCTGGTCCGCGCCGAACGGCGACGGCAGCTACACGGTCGCCCTCTTCAACCTCTCGTCCTCCCCCGAGACCGTCACCGCCCACTTCCCGGACCTCGGCTTCAGCGGCTCCGCCACCGTGCGCGACCTGTGGAGCCACACCGAACTGGGCAGCTCCACCGGCACGTTCAGCGCCACCCTGAACCCGCATGCCAGCCGCCTGCTGCGGGTCACGCCGAGCACCGGCAGCCACTACACGACCCTGCACTACAACCTGGTGAACGTCTCCTCCGGCCAGTACCTGTCCGTCAACGGAGCGTCGACCGGCAACGACGCCGGCCTGGTCCAGGAGCCGGCCGACGGCACCACCGACCAGCAGTGGCAGCTGGTGCCGACCGGCGACGGCTCCTACAAGATCGACAACGTCAACAGCGGCCTGCTCGCCAACATCCCCGGCGGCAGCCGGACCAGCGGCACCCAGCTGATCCAGTACCAGGACGACAACGCCGCCAACTCCCACTGGCAGCTGACCAGTACGGGCAGCGGCTCGTACACCGTCACGGCCCGCTCGGACGGCCAGAACATGGACGTGAACGGCAGCGCGGTCATCCAGGCCACCCCGAACAGCGGCGCCGACCAGCAGTGGAAGCTGGTCCCGGTGCCCGTCCCCGGGATGCAGTACAAGCTGGTCAACGCCCTGAGCGGGGGCCGGATGGACGTCAACTACGACTCCACCGCGGATGACGCCTCGATCGTGCAGTGGCAGGACAACGGGGCGGCCGACCAGCTGTGGACCCTCGCGGCCACCAGCACCGGCTCGTACACCATCACCAACGTCAACAGCGGCAAGCTGCTCAACATCCCCGGCCCGAGCACCATCGAGGGCACCGGCCTGATCCAGTACCACGACGACGGCAACAGCAACTCCCGCTGGACGCTGGTGGACGCCGGCCCCAACCAGGTC
Source organism: Kitasatospora sp. NBC_01266 (assembly GCF_036242395.1). NCBI lineage: Bacteria > Bacillati > Actinomycetota > Actinomycetes > Kitasatosporales > Streptomycetaceae > Kitasatospora > Kitasatospora sp. NBC_01266. The sequence continues at coordinate 921,557 of NZ_CP108458.1, forward strand.
CAGTTGCAGAGCGTCTACGACGGCCAGCTGGTCGACGTGGACAACGGCTCGCTGACCGACGGCGCCACCGTCCTGCAGTGGCCCGACAACAACGCCGCCAACCAGAAGTGGAGCCTGGTGCCCACCTCCTGACGCCCGGCGCCACCCGATCGCGGCAGCCGGACCGGAGCCTCGCGCTCTGGTCCGGCTGCCGACCAACGTCCAGCCGCCGGCCGCCAACTGCCCGCCACCGCCCGCTACCCGAGGTCCGGCAGCTCCCCGAAGTCCGGCAACTGTCCGATCCCCGAACCCGGTTCGCCGCCCAGCAGCTGCTCGGCCCAGATCACCTTGCCGGTCGCGGTGTGCCGGGTGCCCCAGCGCTCGGCGAACTGGGCGACCAGGAAGAGCCCGCGCCCGCCCTCGTCCATGCTGGCGGCGTAGCGCAGGTGCGGCGAGGTGCTGCTGCTGTCGGACACCTCGCAGATCAGCGTGCGGTCGCACAGCAGCCGCACCTGGATCGGCTCGGTCGCATAGCGGATCGCGTTGGTGACCAGCTCGCTCAGGATCAGCTCGGTCACGAACGCCAGCTCCTCCAGCCCCCAGCGGGCCAGTTGCCGGCTGACCGCCGCGCGGACCTCGCCCACCGCCGCACCGTCCGCCGGCACCTCCCACTGCGCGACCTGATCACTCGTCAGCACCCGGGTGCGGGCGACCAGCAGGGCCACGTCGTCCACCGGGCGGGCGGGCAGCAGTGCGGCCAGCACCGCCTCGCAGGTCTCCTCCGGCGCCCGCCCGGCCTGCCGCAGCGCGCCGGCCAGCCGGTCGAGGCCCTCGTCGATGTCCCGCTCCCGGTCCTCCACCAGCCCGTCGGTGTAGAGCACCAGCGTGCTGCCCGCCGGCAGCCGCAACTCGGCCGCCGAGAACGGCAGTCCGCCCAGCCCCAGCGGCGGTCCGGCGGGCACCTCGGGGTACTCCACCGTGCCGTCCGGGTGGACCAGCGCGGGCGGCGGATGACCCGCCCGGGCCATCGTGCAGAGCCGCGAGACCGGGTCGTAGATCGCGTAGAGGCAACTGGCCCCGGTGACCACGTCGCTGTCCGCGCCGGCCGTCTGGTCCTGGTCCAGCTGGTTGACCAACTCGTCGAGATGCCCGAGCAGTTCGTCCGGCGGCAGGTCGAGACCGGAGAAGTTGAGCACCGCGGTGCGCAGCCGGCCCATGGTCGCGGCGGCGTGCAGGCCGTGGCCGACCACGTCGCCCACCACCAGCGCGACCCGGGCACCCGGCAGCGGGATGACGTCGAACCAGTCGCCGCTCACGTCCGCCTGGGCCGGCAGGTAGCGGTAGGCGACATCCAGGGCGTTCTGCTCGGGCAGTCCGTGCGGCAGCAGGCTGCGCTGCAGGGTCACGGCCATGGCGTGCTCGCGGGTGTAGCGGCGCGCGTTGTCGATGCTCAGCGCCACCCGGGCGACGATCTCCTCGGCGAGCGACTGGTCGTCCTCGTCGAAGGGTGCCGTCCCCTCGGCCCGCCAGAACTTGGCGAGCCCCAGCAGCACCCCGCGGGCCCGCAGCGGGACCCTGACCACCGAGTGGACGCCGAAGTCCAGCAGCGCTCCGGCCCGCTCCGGGTCCTGGGTCAGCCAGTCGGTGGACGAGCGCAGATCGGGGTCGCGCACCGCGTGCCCGCTGTCCAGGCTCCAGGCCTGCGGGGTGGCGGGCCGGATCACGATCACCTCGCCCACCGGGTAGAACGGCGAATCGTCCCGCACGCCGCTGACCGCCACCCGGCGCATCGGCACCGAGCTGCCACCGGGCGGCTCCGCCCCGTTCAGCACCGGATCCGCCAGGTCGACGGTGACGTAGTCGGCGAACCGCGGGACGACGAAGTCCGCCAGCTCCTGCGCCGTCCGGGTGATATCCAGGCTGGTGCCGATGGCCACGGTGGCGTCGTAGAGCAGCTTGAGCCGCCGGCGGGCCGCCTCCGCCTTGTCCGAGAGCGCGTGCAGCTCGGTGGAGTCGCGCAGCGTCGCCACGCTGCCGGGCGGCCCGCCGACCCGGTCGGTGAGCCGGGTGTTCACCACCAGCAGCCGCTCACCGGTGAGCAGCACCGCGTCGTTGATCGGCTCCCCGGAGACCAGTTGCTCGGCCGCCCGCTGGTCCAGGCCCAGCTCGGTGACCAGCCGCCCCTCGGCGTCCGGCGCCAGGTCGAGCAGCCGGCGCGCCTCGTCGTTGGCCAGCAGCAGCCGCCCGTCGCCCCCGATGACCAGCACGCCCTCGCGCACCGCGTGCAGCACCGCGTCGTGGTGCTCGTACATCCGCGTCATCTCGGCCGGCCCGAGGCCGCGCGTCTGGTGCAGCAGACGCCGGCTGGCCAGCGCGCTGCCCGCGGTCGCCAGCACCAGCGCCCCGGCCGCGGTACCGAGCACCAGGGGCAGCTGGCGTTCCACGACCCCGCTCACGTGGCTGATGGTGATCCCGGCGGAGACCAGTCCGACCACCTTGCCGTTGCTGTCGTGGACCGGGACCACGGCCTGCACCAGCGGCCCCAGGGTCCCGTTGAGCTGCTGGACGACCACCTGGCCCTGCAGGGCCGGCTGGTAGATGCCGACGAACTTGTGCCCGATCCGGGCCGGATCGGGATGGGTGTAGCGGATGCCGTCGGTGTTGAGCACCACGATGAAGTCCACCCGGGCGGCCTGCTGGGCCGCCACGGCCTTCGGCTGCAGGATCGCGGTCGGGTCGGGGGACTCCAGCGCGGCCACGATCCCGGGCGAGTTCGCGAAGGTCTGGGCGACGGCCACCGAGCGGTTGCGGGCCTCCTGGGTGGCGTCGCGCTGCGACTCCAGCACCAGCGCCAGCACCGCCGCCAGCACCAGCAGCAGCACCACGACCACCTGCAGCGCGAACACCTGCCCGGCCACGCTGCGGATACCCCGACTGAACCGCGGCCGCCGGTTCGCGGACCCTTGATCCGCAGCGGGCGGCTCACGCCGATTCCCCCCGGATCGGCCGGTGAACGGGGCGGTCGAGGATCTGACCGGCAGCCGGGCCATGCCCTTTGTCTACCCCCGATCGGCCCCGCCAGGCCACCGGGCGGCCGATGAGACCACTCCGTCCGGTGACGAGCCGCCCGGCGGCCGGGCTCCGAATGTCAGTGCGGTTCGAGACGATGGTCGACATGAAGGACACCGCCGCTCTGGCCACCCCCACCGCCTACGCCGAGGCCGTCAGCACCGCCGTCCAGGCCGCCGCGGCGTACTACGCCGACGGCACCACACCACTGGGCGACGACGAGTACGACGCCCTGGTCCGCGCCATCGAGGCCTACGAGGACGCCCATCCGGGCGAGGTGCTGCCCGGCTCCCCCACCGGCAAGGTCGCCGGGGGCGCGGCGGTCGGCGATGTCCCCCATTCGGTGGCGATGCTCTCGCTCGACAACGTCTTCTCCGCCGAGGAGCTGGCCGGCTGGGCCGCCGGCCTGGAGCGCCGGCTGGGCCGTCCGGTGGCCGGCTGGTGCGTGGAGCCCAAGCTGGACGGCCTGGCCGTGGCCGCCCGCTACCGGGCCGGTCGCCTGGTCCAGCTGCTGACCCGTGGCAACGGCCTGGCCGGTGAGGACATCACGCACGCCGCGGACGCCGTCCTCGGCCTGCCCGCCGCCCTGGCCCAGCCGCTCGACCTCGAGCTGCGCGGCGAGGTGCTGCTCACCCAGCGGCAGTTCGAGCACGCGAACGCGGTGCGGACCGAGCACGGCGCCACGCCCTTCGCCCACCCGCGCAGCGGAGCCGCCGGCACCCTGCGCGCCAAGGACCGCCCCTACCGGATCGAGCTCACCTTCTTCGCCTACGGAGCCGTGGGCCTGGCCCCGCTCGGCCTGGACACCCTCGGCCACGCCGCGCTGCTCACCCACCTGGCGGATCTCGGGGCCAACACCGCCGCGACCACCGCCGCCCACCCGCTGCACTGCGCCACCCTGGCGGAGGTCCAGCAGCGGGTCGAGGAGATCGCCGCGCTCCGCGCCGAGCTGCCGTTCGGCATCGACGGCGTGGTGGTCAAGGCGGACGCCGCCGCCGACCAGCAGCAGGCCGGCGCCGGCTCCCGCGCGCCGCGCTGGGCGGTCGCCCGCAAACTCTCGGCCCAGCACAAGGTCACCAGGCTGCTCGCCGTGGAGTGGAACGTCGGACGCACCGGCGTGATCGCCCCGCGCGGCGTGCTGGAGCCGGTGGTGATCGACGGCGTCACCGTCAGCTACGCGACCCTGCACAACCCGGCCGACATCGAGCGGCGCGGCCTGCTCCTCGGCGACCAGGTCTTCGTCCACCGGGCCGGCGACGTGATCCCCCGGGTGGAGGCCCCGCTGGTCGAGGAACGCACCGGCGCCGAGACGCCGATCGCCTTCCCCCAGGTGTGCCCCCGCTGCGGCGACGCGATCGACCGTTCGGAGCAGCGCTGGCGCTGCGTGCGCGGCCGTTCCTGCCAGGCGGTCGCCTCCATCCGGTACGCCGCCGGGCGCGACCAGCTGGACATCGAAGGCCTCGGCGGCACCCGGGCCGTCCAGCTGGTCGACTCCGGCCTGGTGCGTGACCTCGCCGACCTGTTCACCCTCACCAAGGCCCAGCTGCTCACCCTGGAGCGGATGGGCGACACCAGCGCCGACAACCTGATCGCCGCCCTGGAGACGGCCCGGCGCCAGCCCCTGCACCGGGTGTTCTGCGCGCTCGGCGTGCGCGGCACCGGCCGCACCATGTCCCGCCGGATCGCCGCGCACTTCGGCAGCATGGCCGCGATCCGGGCCGCCGACGCCCAGACGCTGGCCCAGGTCGACGGCATCGGGCCGGAGCGGGCTCAGCTGATCGTCAGCGAGCTCACCGAGCTGGCCCCGGTGCTGGACCGGCTGATCGCGCAGCAGGTCGGCACGGCCGTCACCGAGCCCACCGGGCCGACCGCCACCGCCACCGCCACCGGGTCGGACGCCGAGTCGGCCGGCCCACTGGCGGGCCAGGCCGTGGTGGTCACCGGCAGCATGACCGGCGCGCTGGGCGAGCTGTCCCGCACCGAGATGAACGAGCTGATCGAGCGGGCCGGCGGCAAGGCCTCCTCCTCGGTCAGCAAGCGCACCACCCTGCTGGTCGCCGGCGAGAAGGCCGGTTCCAAGCGGGCCAAGGCCGAGGAGCTGGGCATCCGGATCGTCACCCCGGCGCAGTTCGCCGAGCTGGTCGCCGACCAGCTCGCCCATCAGGGTTGAAAGGCGGAGAAATGAGCATAAAAGGTCCAACAGGGGGCGGGTGACAGGCACCGCAGCATCAACCTCGACGGAGGCCGCCGATGGCCGATCCGCAGGGCTTCCTGACCACCCCGAGCCGGCCCAGGGCACGTCGCCCGGCCGGGGCCCGGGTGGCGGACTGGAACGAGGTCTACCAGGGGCAGAGCCTGCTGCCGATCATCGGCGGGCAGGCCGGGCGCTGCATGGACTGCGGCATCCCGTTCTGCCACGACGCGTGCCCGCTGGGCAACCTGATCCCGGACTGGAACGACCTGGTCTTCCGCGAGGACTGGCAGCGGGCGGCCGACCGGCTGCTGGCCACCAACAACTTCCCCGAGTTCACCGGCCGGCTCTGCCCGGCGCCCTGCGAGAGCGCCTGCGTGCTGGCGATCGACTCCGACCCGGTGACCATCAAGAACATCGAGATCACCATCGCCGAACGCGCCTGGCAGCTCGACCGCGAGCGCCCGCTGCCCCCGCTCGACCCCTCGGGCCGCAGCGTGGCGATCATCGGCTCCGGCCCGGCCGGCCTGGCCTGCGCCCAGCAGCTGACCCGGGCCGGTCACCGCACGGTCGTCTACGAGCGGGCCGACCGGATCGGCGGCCTGCTCCGCTACGGCATCCCGAACTTCCGCCTGGAGAAGCACTATCTGGACCGGCGGATCGAGCAGCTGAGCGCCGAGGGCACCGAGTTCCACACCGGCGTCACGGTCGGCCGCGACATCTCCACCGCCGAGCTGCGCGCACGCTGCGACGCCCTGGTGATCGCGGTGGGCGCCACCCGCTGGCGCGATCTGCCGGTACCCGGTCGGCAACTGGCCGGCGTCCACCAGGCGATGGAGTACCTCCCGCTCGCCAACCGGGTGGTGGAAGGCGACTTCGCCACCCCCGCGATCGACGCCGAGGGCAAGCAGGTGGTCATCGTCGGCGGCGGCGACACCGCCGCCGACTGCCTGGGCACCGCGCTGCGCCAGCACGCCGCCGCCGTCACCCAGCTCGACATCAACCCGCGCCCGGGCGAGCGGCGCGCCGCCGGCCAGCCCTGGCCCGTCCACCCCAGGACCTACCGGATGACCACCTCGCACGAGGAGGCCGAGGCCCTCACCCGCACCGCCGCGCAGGCCGGTGCCGACGCCCGGATCTTCTCCGCCGCCACGCTGCGCCTGGACGGCGACCCGCACGGCCACGTCACCGCCCTGCGCCTGGCCGAGGCCGAGCCCGTCGACCGCCGGCCCCGCGCCGGCACCGACCAGCTCATCCCGGCCGACCTGGTCCTGCTCGCGCTCGGCTTCGACGGCCCCGAACCGGACAGCCCGCTGCTGCACGACCTGGCCCTGCACCTCACCGCCGAGGGAGCCATCGCCCGCGACGAGCAGTTCGCCACCCACCAGGACGGCGTCTTCGTCGCGGGCGACGCGGGCCGCGGCCAGTCCCTGATCGTCTGGGCCATCGCCGAGGGCCGCTCGGCGGCCGCCGCCGTCGACCGCTACCTGACCGGCGCCACCGCGCTGCCCGCCCCGATCACCGCTGCGGACCGCCCGCTGGCCCTGTGACGGCCGGCGCTCACTGCAAGGTGACGATCCGGTGCATACCGAGGTCGGTGTGCGAGAACCCGAGCAGCTCGTCGGGCACCGTGTCGAGCAGCGCGTAGCTGCCCGGCTGCAGGCCGTGGGCCTGGATCGAGGCGCTGTGGTCCGGCGACAGGACGCCGAGGCCGGTGGCCGGGCCGGTGAACGGGGACTTCGGCTGGTGGCCGGCGGCGGTCCCCGCGAAGTAGATCCGCAGGTCGTCCTCGGTGGTGCCGGGGACGACCGGCCGCAGCTGCAGCTCGTGGAGTTCGGCGGACTCGTTGTGCACCAGATAGGCCAGGTGCGCGTGGTCCACGTCCTCGGTCTGGAACCGGGGGCCGTTCGACTCGTCCCGTTCGATCACCATGCCGTCATCGAAGCGGGCCTGGTTGGCGCTCTGCCCGTTGGTGCCGACCAGGTCCAGCCGCTTCATCACCGGGTGGGCCGGGTCCGCCTGGAAGGCCGTCAGGTCCAGCAGGTAGACCGGGCCCGGCGCGATCTCCTCGGTGAACTGCTCGTGCACGTCCTTGGTGACCAGCGCGCCGCCCAGCGCCTCGGCCTCGCCGCGGACCGCCCGGATCCCGGCCGCCGCGGTGGGCCGGTCCTGGCCGAAGGAGCCGGCCAGGTCGTGCAGCACCTGGTCGATGGTGACGCCGTCGTGCGGGCGCAGCAGCTGGAGCTGGCGCCCGGCCGGGTCGTCGGTGGCGACCCGGAAGCTGACCAGACCGCCCTTCTGGCTGTCCGGCGCCTGGATTCCGGCGGAGTTGAAACTCACCTCGATCGGGTGGTCCTCGGGCGAGGCCGCGTGGGCCTGGCACGTTCCGCCGACCGCCGCGGTCAGCGTGACGGCGGTGACCGCCACCGCCCTGGTGGCACGGCTCAGCAACTGCTTCGACATCGGAGTCCTCTCGACGCGTGGGTGGTGCACGATCGATCCCCTGCCGGGTCGCCGCTCCAGCGGCTGCGACGCAGAGATGAACCGATCGGCCTACCGGAGCACCGGTGCGCAGCGTGAGCACGAGTGGCGCGCGGTGATGAGCGCCCATAGCTTCGGGTCAACGGACACGCGCAGCCGGGCATCGAGCGCGGCGTCGCCGGCGGACTGCGACCCGGTCCCCGCCGCTGAGCACGGAGACTCCTTGCCAGGGTCCTGGAAAGCAGGAACTCATGCTCACACGACTGCCCACCCGGCGGGCACGCCAGCTGGCCGGCGCCGCCGTCGGCCTCCTCCTCGGCCTGGGCAGCGCGTCACCCGCGCACGCGGCGACCGGCCGCACCGTCCACCTGGTCCACCCGGGCGAGTCGATCCAGCAGGCCGTCGACAGCGCGCGGCCCGGGGACACCGTCCTGGTCCTCCCCGGCAGCTACCACGAGAGCGTGCAGCTCACCGCCTCGGAGGTGACCCTGCGCGGTTCGGGCCACCAGACCGTGCTCAGCCCCGCCCCCAGCACCGCCGACCGTCCCGCCAACGCGTGCGCGCAGGCGGGCGCCGGCATCTGCGTCACCGGATCGGCGGACCGTCCGGCCACCGGTGACCGCGTCGAGTCGCTCACCGTCTCCGGCTTCACGCAGAACGGGATCTCCGCCTCGCAGACCGACCGGCTGACGGTGCGCCACGTGCTCGCCGAACGCAACGGCGTGGAGGGCATCAGCCAGGAGAAGTCCACCCGGGGCTCCTTCAAGGACAACGTGTCCAGGGACAACGGCGAGGCTGGCATCTTCCTGGCGAACATCGCGGACGGCAAGGGCGGCGCGATCGACACCGGGGGCACGGTGATCAGCGACAACCAGCTCTCCGGCAACCGGATGGGCGTGGTGGTCCGCCGGCTGCGCGACCTCACCGTCGAGCACAACACGATCACCGGCAACTGCGGCGGCGTCTTCGTGGTGGGCGATGACGACCGGCCGCGCACCGGCGCCCTGAGCGTCACTCACAACCGGGTGAACGCGAACAACAAGTACTGCCCGCCCAGCGACAAGCTGCCGTACATCCAGGGCACCGGCATCGTGCTGACCGGTGTCGAGTCCACCCGGGTGACCCACAACGAGGTCGACGGCAACGTCGGCGCCGCGCCCATGTCCGGCGGAATCGTGCTGTTCCTCAGCTACAACGGCGGTCCCAGCGCCGACAACACCATCAGCGGCAACGTCGCCACGGGCAACGGCCCGGCCGACCTCGCCGACCGGGACGGCGGGCCTGGCAACGCGTTCACCGGGAACCGGTGCCAGGTCTCCCAGCCCGCGGGTCGGTGCTGAGCGGTCGGCAGTCGACTCCCACCGACCGCCGCGCTCTGCCCAGGCCCCCCGAACCCATGACGAGAGATACGAAGAGATTGGCGGCGCCATGACCACCGCTCCCTCCACCGCCGCACCCGCCGACATGCGGTTGCGCGAACTCGTGTTCGGCGCGGCCTGTGCCGCGGCCGTGCGCGCGGCAGCCGGCCTGAGGGTCGCGGACGCCCTCGGTGACACCCCTGCCACGGCCGAGGAACTCGCGACGACTCTGGACATCGAGCCGCGGTCGTTGGCAAGACTGCTGCGGGCGCTGTCCTGCTACGGGATCTTCGCCGAGACCGAGGACGGCCACTACGCCCACACCGAGATGTCCCGGCTGCTGCGCGAGGACGCCCCCAACAGCCTGCGCTACATCGCCCTGTGGTGCACCGCACCGTGGACCTGGGAGGCCTGGCCGCGCCTGGACGACGCGGTCCGCTCGGGCGAGAGCGTCTTCCCCGGCCTGTACGGCAAGGAGTTCTTCGACTACCTGCACGACGACGCGACGGACTCGGCCCGGGTCTTCGACAAGGCGATGACCCACTCCAGCCGCCAGTCCGCGCACGACATCGCGGCGTTCGTCGACCTGACCGGCGTGACCACCGTCGCCGACATCGGCGGCGGCCAGGGGCACGTGCTCGCCGCCCTGCTGGAGCGCTACCCGCAGTTGCACGGCACCCTGCTCGACCTGCCCGCGGTGGTGGCCAACGCCGATCCGCGCCTGCGGGAGGACGGCGCGCTCGCCTCGCGGGTCCGGCTGGTGCCGGGCGACTGCCGCACCGAGGTCCCGATCCAGGCCGATGTGTACATCATCAAGAACATCCTGGAGTGGGACGACGACAGCACCCGCCGTACCCTGCGCAACGTGGTCAAGGCCGCGCGCCCCGGCGCCCGGGTGCTGGTGATCGAGAACCTGGTCGACGACAGCCCGTCCATGCGCTTCACCACGGCGATGGACCTGCTGCTGCTGCTCAACGTCGGCGGCGCCAAGCACTCCAAGGACAGCCTGCTGGCGCTGATGGCGGAGGCCGGCCTGGCGATCGGCGCGGTCCAGCCGGTCAACTCCTACCTGCACGCCTTCGACAGCACGGTCACCGGATAGCACGGTCACGTGGAGACGGCGGCGCCGGCACCCTGATCGGTGCCGGCGCCGCCGTCTCCACGTGAGGCTCAACTCACCGCGGCGCGCTCCTCGGTGGCCGCGCGCGCCGCTTCCACCAGGCGGCGCGCCTCCTCGAGCCTGCTGCCGACCAGTCCCGTGGTGTGCCGGGCGGCCCGGAAGAGCGGGTGTGCGAGCGTCTCCCGCAGGAACCCGAGGGTGGTGCGCACCCCGGCGCCGGCGATCTGGAACTCGCCCAGCGCGCGGTCCATCCTGGCGATCGCCTGGTCGCGGTCCGGCGCCCAGACCGAGGTCTTGGCCAGCAGGGAGTCGTAGTCGGGGCCGACCCGCCAGCCGGGGAAGGCATGCGTGTCGACCCGGACGAAGGGGCCGCCCGGTGGCACGAACTCGGCCAGCAGACCCGGCGCCGGGGCGAAGTCCCGATCCGGGTCCTCGGCGTTGACGCGGCACTCGATCGCCACCCCGCGGATGCCGACCTCCTCCTGGCGCACCGAGAGCGGCAGCCCGGCGGCGATGGTGATCTGCTCCCGCACGATGTCGACCCCGGTGACCAGTTCGGTGACCGTGTGCTCCACCTGCAGCCGGCAGTTGATCTCCATCAGGTAGAACTCGTGATCCGGCGTCAGCACGAACTCGAAGGTACCGGCCCCCACGAACCCCACGGCCGCCGCACCGCGCACCGCCGCCGCCCGGATGGCCTCGCGCAGCTCGTCCGGCAGGCCCGGCGCCGGCGACTCCTCGATCAGCTTCTGGTGCCGGCGCTGCACCGAGCAGTCGCGCTCGCCCAGGTGGATCACCGAGCCGTGCGTGTCGCAGAGCACCTGCACCTCGACGTGCCGCGCGTCCTCGACGAACCGCTCCAGGTAGAGGCGGTCGTCACCGAAGACCGCGCGCGCGTGGGCCTGCGTCTCGCGGTAGGCGAGCCGCAGGTCGTCGGCGTCGCGCACCACCGCCATGCCGCGCCCACCGCCACCGGCGACCGCCTTGAGGATCACCGGATAGCCGACCTCCCGGGCGAGTTCCTTCGCCTCGGCCGCCGAGGTCAGCGCGCCGGTACTGCCCGGCAGCACCGGCAGCCCGGCCCGCGCCATCACCGAGCGGGCCACGGCCTTGTCACCGAGCTGCTGCATCACCGGCGCCGGCGGCCCGATGAAGACGATGCCGTGCGCCTCGCAGATCTCCGCGAAGTCCGGGTCCTCGGACAGGAATCCGTAGCCGGGGTGGATGGCCTGCGCCCCGGTCTGCCGGGCCGCCTCGATGATCGCCGGCACGCTGAGGTAGCTGTTCTTCGACGGCGGCGGGCCGATGTGCACGGCCTGGTCGGCGAACCGGACCACCGCCGAGTCGCGGTCCGCGGTCGAGTACACGGCCACCGTCCGGATACCGAGTTCGCGGCAGGCGCGGGCCACCCGCAGCGCGATCTCCCCACGGTTGGCGACGAGGACGGTCGAGAACATCGGGCTCACCTCGGTGGTCGGGACGGCCGGACAGACCCTGAACGCCGAACCGGCGCCGGATCCTCAGGATGGGTCGCCGTCGGCGGCCACCGGCTCCAGGGCGATCAGGCGCTGGTCGAACTCCACCGGATGCGCGTTCGGCGTGAGGACTTCCACGACCCGGCCGCCGACCTCCGAGGTGATCATGTTCATCATCTTCATGGCCTCCAGGACGCCGACCGGCTGCCCCGCCTGGACCAGGTCGCCGACCCGGACGAACGGCGCGGCGTCCGGGTCACCGGCGTGGTAGAAGGTCCCCACCATCGGAGCGCGGACGTAGCTGAGCGCGTCCGACGCTTCGGCATCCGGGCCGGCTGCCTGCTCGTCGCCCGCCACGGCGATCAACGGCGCGGGCGCCGCGGCGCCGGCGGCCGGCTCGGGCCACTCGATCTCCACGACGGTCTGCCCGTCCTGCAGGCGGATCCGCCGGGGCAGGACGGGGGTGGCCTTGGCCAGTCGCGCCACGTTGCGGCACACCTCGTCCAGCGCCACGCCGGTCGAGGGCAGCGGCCGCACCGGCTTGGGCGCGTCCGCATCCCCGTCCGCCCGGCGGTCGCCCTCGCGACGCTCGCCCGCGCGGCGTTCCCACTCGGCACGTTCTGGCTTCACAGGGCCCCTCCTTCAGCACTCGGGTCGCGGTCGAGGCCGAAGCGGTGGAAGCGGACGCTGCGTTCGCGGAGCAGCCGCTGCGGCTCCCAGGACTCCAGCTCCTGCAGGGCGGCGGTCACGGCAGCCCCCAGCAGCGCGGCAGCTTGCGGGTGATCCGTGTGCGCGCCCTCTGGTGGCTCCGGCACGACTCCGTCCACGATACCGAGGCGGAGCAGTTCCCTGGCATCGACACGCAGGGCCGCCGCCGCGGTCGGCGCCGCCTCGGCGTCCTTCCACAGGATGGCCGCGCAGCCCTCGGGACTGATGACCGAGTAGATGCCGTTGGCGCAGACCAGCACCCGGTCGGCGACGGCCAGCGCCAGCGCGCCGCCGCTGCCGCCCTCGCCGGTGACCACCGCGACAATCGGCACCGGCAGCCGGGCCATCAGCCGCAGGTTCTCGGCGATCGCCACCGCCTGGCCGCCGCGCTCGGCGTCCGGCCCGGGGTTGGCGCCGGGCGTGTCGATCAGCGTGACCACGGGCACGCCGAGCTTGGCCGCCATCCGCATCAGCCGGGCCGCCTTGCGGTAGCCGCCGGGGCTCGGCATGCCGAACTTGCGGCGCTGGCGTTCCAGCAGGTCGTTGCCGCCCTTCTGATGCCCGATCAGCATGATGGTGCGTCCGTTCAACCGGCCCGGCCCACCGACGACGGCGGCGCAGTCCTCCGCGATCCGGTCGCCGTGCAGCTGGTGGAAGCCGTCCAGCAGATGCGCGGCGTAGTCGAGGGTGGTCGGCCGGTCGGGATGGCGGGCCAGGCGCACGGCCGCCCAGGCGTCGGTGCGCGGCAACTCCTCGGCGTTGCGCAGGATCCGGTGCTCCTGCTGACCTGCCGGGGCCGGGGCCTCGGCGGCGCCGGGTCCGATCGGGGCCTGCAGGCCGAGCAGTTGGGCCAGCGTCGCGCGCAGCGCGGCCCTGGGCACCACGTCGTCCACCAGCCCGTGGCCGAGCAGGAACTCCGCGGTCTGGAAGCCCGGCGGCAGGCTCTCGCCGATGGTCTGCTCGATCACCCGCGGCCCGGCGAAGCCCAGCCGCGCGCCCGGCTCGGCGATGATCACATCGGCGAGCGTGGCGTACGAGGCCGCCACCCCGCCGTAGGTCGGGTCGGTGATCAGCGAGAGCACCAGGATGCCGGCCTCGTCCAGCTCGGCCAGTGCCTGGCTGGTCTTGGCCATCTGCATCAGGGAGAGCACGCCCTCCTGCATCCGCGCCCCGCCCGAGGCGGTGATCAGCAGCAGCGGGATCCGCAGCCGCAGGCTGGTGTGGGCCGCCGCGGTGATCAGCGCGCCGACCCCGCAGCCCAGGCTGCCGCCGAGGAAGCGGAAGTCCATCGCGGCGACGACCACCGGGCGGCCCTCGATGGTGCCCTGGGCGCAGAGCACCGCCTCGCGCAGGCCGGTCGCGGCCTGCGCGTCCGACAGCCGCTCCGGATAGGGGCGGGTGTCCACGAAACCGAGCGGATCGCTCAGGCACTCGACATGGTCGAGCGGCTGCGCCGAGCCCGGATCGAGCAGTTGGTCCAACCGCTGCTGCGCGGTGAGCCTGGCGTGCTCACCGCAGTCGGGGCAGACCTGCAGCGCCCGGCTGAACCGCTTGCCGTAGATGAGCGTGACGCAGCCCTCGCACCGGACCCACGGGGGCCCCGGCGTGGCCGACGGATTCTCTGCCTCGATCACGAGGGTGTCCTTCCAACAGACTGCCGGGGCAAGACGGTCACGCGGTGGTGCCGCGCTCCCAGCGGTAGAACTCGCGGGCCATCGCGTCCTTCGGCTCGCGCCAGGTCTGCGGGTCGTAGGCCTGGACGTACGCGGCGAGCCGCTCGCTGACGGTGCGGAACTCCGGGTGGCCGGTGAGCTTGGCGACCCGGGGGCCGGGCGGCTCCTCGGCCTCGATCAGATGCAGGTACAGGTCACCGAACTGGAAGAGGCTGCGGCCGGTCACGCCGATCAGCTGGGGCAGTTCCCCGCGGTCGGAGTCCGCGAAGGTGGCGGCGATGTCGGGGGCCGCGTCCGGCTTCATCCGGGCGACGATCAGAGCGCGGTGCATTAGTGGTTCTCCTCCGGGCTCAGCGGGGCAGGACCGCGGGGTCGCCGAGGCCCGCCTCGCGGGCGTGCTGTTCGACCTTGTCGCGGATGAGTTCCATCTGGATCTTGGAGTTGCGGTTGATGTGCTCGGTCATCCCGGCGTCGTCGACCGGCGCGGTGGGCTTCATGGCGAAGTCCTGGATCCAGCGCATCGAGGTGCCGCCGTTGACCGCCTGGTACTGCCAGCGGATGTTCATGTGCTCGAAGGGCCCGGTCTCCACCCGGCGGGCCAGCACGGTGCGCGTCGCGCGGTCGGCGTGGCGCTCGGAGACCCAGCTCCAGACCTTGCCGTTCTCGTCGGGGTGCATGGTCAGCCGGAAGGTGACCTTGTCGCCCGCCCGGTCGATCACCTCGACCGAGGCGTACTCGCTGAACAGCTGCGGCCAGCGCTCCAGGTCGTTGGTCAGGTCCCAGGTGAGGTCCAGCGGGGCGGCGATCAGGATCTGGTTGTCGGTGTGTCCGGTCATCTCAGGCTCCAGCGGTGAGTTGGTCGTTGACGAGGTCGAGGAAGTCGCCCGGGGTCTTGCAGAGTTCGGGCTCGTTGCCGATCGTGTGGGCGTAGCGGTTCTCCAGCTCGGCCACGATGCCGAGCAGGCCGAGCGAGTCGAGGCCGAACTGCTCGAAGGGCGTGTCGGGCCGGCTCGCCATCTCCTCGGGATCGACCGACAGACCCGCCCGCCCCTTCATCAGGGTGGCGAGTTCGTCGAAGGTCACGGGTCCGGTGGTCATCGGGAATCTCCTTCGGTCGGGGTGGTGTGACGGGGGGTCAGGCATCGGTCAGGGCCGCTCGTCGGCGCCGCGGCGCAGCACCAGCGCCGCGTTGCAGCCCATCAGGCCGCGGCTGAGCACCAGGGCGGTGCGCAGCGGGAGGCGGCGGGCGTGGCCGGTGACCAGGTCCAGGTCGTGGCGCACCTCGGTGATGTTCGGCGTCGGCGGCACCACGCCGTGCTCCAGGGCGAGCACCGCCGCGGCGACGTCCAGCGCCGAGGCGGCCGAGTAGGCGCGGCCGAAGCCGGTCTTGGGCGCCGTCACCGGGACGTCGGCGGCGTGCGGGCCGAGCGCGTCGGCGATCGCCAGCGCCTCGGCCTGGTCCGCCGCCGGCACGCCCAGCGCGTCCGCGAAGACCACGTCGATCTCCTCGGCGGCGCAGCCCGCGTCGTCCAGCGCGCCCTGGATCGCCCGGGCCAGGCCGTGCCGGGACCGCTCCCAGCCGTCGGTGCCGGTGAAGGTCGCGGCGTGGCCGGCCACCTCGGCCCGGATCCGGGCGCCGCGGCGGCGGGCGGCGGCCTCCTCCTCGACGACGAACATCGCGCCGCCCTCGGCCGGCGAGAAGCCGCAGGCCTCGTCGGTGAACGGGAGGTAGGCCCGCTGCGGGTCCTCGGCCAGGCTGAGTTCCGGGTAGCCGAGCTGGCAGACCACCGAGTAGGGGGCGAGCGGCGCCTCGGTGGCGCCCGCGACCACCGCGTCGGTGCCGTGCCGGATGGTCCGGGCGGCGTGCGCGAAGACGTCCAGGCCGCCGGCCTCGTCGTTGGCCAGCACGCCGCACGGTCCCTGGAAGCCGCCGCGGATCGAGATCTGGCCGGTGCTGGCGGCGTAGAACCAGGCGATCGACTGGTACGGCCCGACGAAGTGCGGCCCCTGGCCCCACAGCCGCTGGAGCTCGCCCTGGCCGAACTCGCCGCCACCGGAGCCGGCCGCGGTCACCACGCCGATGCCGAACGGCGCACCCGGGTCGGTGCTCAGCTGGGCGTCGGCGAGCGCGAGTTCGGCCGCGGCCATGGCGAAGTGGGTGAACCGGTCGGTCTGGACCAGGTAGCGGTCCTCGATCAGGCCGGCCGGGTCGAAGCCGCGCACCTCACCGGCCACCCGCAGCGGCAGGTGGGTGCAGCCCTCCCGGGAGACCGGGCCGAGCGAGGCGCTCCCCTGCTGCACCGCCTTCCAGAAGGCGTCGGTCCCGATGCCGCCCGGCGCCACCACGCCCATGCCGGTGAGCACCGCCCGCCGCTGCCCGGGCTGCTGCTCCGCGCCGCTCATGCCGCCCTCCCGTCGGCCTGGGTGAGGACCACCGCGGACTGGAAGCCGCCGAAGCCGCTGCCGACCGAGAGCACGGTGCGCAGCCGGGCCGTACGGGCGGTCCGCGGCACGTAGTCGAGGTCGCACTCCGCGTCCGGGGTCTCGTAGTTCGCGGTCGGCGGCACCACGCCGTGGGTGAGCGCCAGCGCGCAGGCGACCAGTTCGATCGCGCCGATGGCACCCAGCGAGTGGCCGACCATCGACTTGATCGAGCTCATCGGCACGGCGTACGCGTGCTCGCCCAGCGAGCGCTTGACGGCCGCCGTCTCGTGCCGGTCGTTCTGCTTGGTGCCCGAGCCGTGCGCGTTGACGTAGTCCACCGCGGTGGGGTCCAGGCGGGCCTGGGCCAGCGCCCGGTCGATCGCCTCCGACATCTCCCGGCCCTCCTGGGTGAGCCCGGTCATGTGGTAGGCGTTGCCGAAAGTGGCGAAGCCGCGGATCTCGCAGTAGATCCGCGCGCCACGGGCCCGGGCGTGCTCGAACTCCTCCAGCAGCAGCACGGCGGCGCCCTCGCCCAGCACGAACCCGTCCCGGTCGGCGTCGAACGGGCGGGAGGCGTGGGCGGGGTCGTCGTTGCGGGTCGAGGTCGCCTTGATCGCGTCGAAGCAGGCCACCGTGATCGGGGAGATCGGCGAGTCGGAGGCGCCGGCCACGATGATGTCCGCTTTGCCCTCCGCGATGGCGTGGAAGGCGTGTCCGACCGCGTCGAGACCGGAGGTGCAGCCGGTGGAGACGGTCTGCACGGGGCCGTGCGCGCCGATCTCCTCGGCGACCTCGGAGGCGAGCGCGCTGGGCGAGAAGGCCCGGTGCAGGTGCGGTCCGGCACCCCGGTGGTCCACGTCCCAGCGGTCGCCGGAGGCGCTGACCGCCACGTAGTCGTGCTCCAGGCGGGTGGTGCCGCCGACGGCCGAGCCGAGTGAGACCCCGACCCGCCAGGGGTCCTGCCGGTCGAGGTCGAGCCCCGAGTCACGGACCGCCTCACCGGCCGCCGCCAAGGCGAACTGCACGTACCGGTCGGCCCGTTCGACCCGGTCCGGCTCCAGACCGCAGGCCAGCGCGTCGAAGTCGCACTCGGCGGCGATCCGCGAGCGGAAGCCCTCGGGGTCGAAGAGCGTGATGCCCCGGGTCGCCGTCTGCCCGGAGGTGAGCAGCTCCCAGAAGGCCGGCACGCCTATCCCGCCGGGAGCCACCACGCCCAGCCCGGTGACCGCCACCCGGCGCGTCATGTCCTCGCCCCCGTCGCGTCCTGGGTCGGTTCGGCGGCCTGGGTGTCCTCGGTGTCGACGTGGCCGAGTTCGGGGCGGGGGGCCAGCGGGCCGAGGTGGAAGACCATCCGGGCCTCGGTACGGCCGACGTTGCGGAAGCGGTGCCGGACCTCGCGCGGGATCATCAGGCCCTGGTCGGGCCGCAGCGGGTGGGCGACCCCGTCCAGGTCCACCTCCAGGGCGCCGCTGACCACGAAGACGAACTCCTCGGAGTACGGGTGGTAGTGCTCCCCGATCCGCTCACCGGGCTGGACGATGGCCAGCCCCATGAAGCCGCTGGTGGCGCCGACGCTGGTCGGGGTGAGCAGGGCGCGCAGGTCACCGCCGCGGCGGCGGTTGGGCTGGGTCTCGTCGAGGTGCACGATGCGTACGGGCTGACTGGTCACGGGTCACTCTCCGGTGGCAGCGATGGAAGGTACGTCGCCGGCGGTGTGCGACTCGGACGGTGGGGCGTGGCGGTCGGTGACCAGCTCCATGGCGCAGTCGGCCAGGAAGCGGATGATCCCGGCCCTGGAGTCCAGGTCGGTGTCCGCGTCCAGGTCCAGGCACCGGCTCAGCGCGGTGCTCGCACGGTCGAGCGCGAGGCCGGCCGCCTGGGCGGGGGCTTCCTGGTAGGGGACCCGCAGGTCGACCAGGCGGACCAGGATGCCGTCGCGCAGGAACATGGTGCTGCCGGCCAGCGGCTGCCCCTGGTCGCCGACGACCGAGCGGTCCTGCTCGGCGAGCAGTTGGGCCGCCGCCTCGCCGCGGCCCGGCTTGACCGGGTAGAGGAACGCCAGGCGGATGAACTCGCCGTCATCCGGGTCGAGTCCGGACGTGTCGGGGCCGGACCCGACGTGGTGCACCGCGGGCAGCGCCGCGCGGGCGAAGAAGGACCGCGCCGACGACGGGTCGCCGAGGTCGCGGGCCTCCTCCAGGTGCGGGTTGACGGCCTCCTCGACGGCCCGGACCTCGGGCTGCATGGCGACGTGCCGCAGCGCGTTGCCCAGGTCGCCGCGCACCTCGACCGCGCGGACCACCCGGTTGCCCCGCATGAACAGCGAGGTGCGGCAGAGCCGGGTGGTGCCGTCGACCTGGGCCTGCGGGGAGCGGTAGCCGGCCAGGATGCCGGCCACCGCCCGCTCGCTGCCCGGCTTGACGGTGAAGGTGAGGGCGTGGCGCACCAGTCCACCGCTGGACAGCGGCGGTGCGGGCAGCGGGTCGATGCCGATCATCCGGGACCGGCCGCCCACGGTGGCCGGCCGGTGGCCGGCCGACCGGGCCGGCGGGCGGTGCGGCGGCGGCGTCCCGGGCTCGGGGGTCTCCCGGGCGATGACGAACCGCAGCGAGCGGGTGTCGCTGACGCACGCGTGCAGCGGTTCCACCACCTCGCGGTGGGCGGCGCTCTCCACCCAGGTGAGGAAGGGCTCGGCGCTCTCCCACTCACTGGTGATGAGCCACTGGGAGGAGTTGCCGAGCGACTGGCAGAGCTGGTCGCTGATGTGGCCGGGCACGTCGGCCACCTGATGGCGGATCTGTTCATAGGCGGCCAGGAAGCTCTCTTCCCGGCCGTCGTGCACGTCCAGCAGCAACACGACTCGAAGGCGGGACGTCGCGAGGGCGGCGGGTGGGGCGGGCCTGTCGGACAGGGTCGTCACGATGCTTGTTTCCTCTCGCTCGATCCAGGCCGCCGAGCGCGTTCCGGGGCCTGATCGCATGCGATCGATACTACGTATCGCAGTCGCGGCCGCACGATGCGTGAGTCGCCCGGGTGAAGATCCGGTCAACCGCGGCGCGGGCGGGAATAGAGCAGCGCAGGCAGCACGACCCGTCGCCCGGTCGGCGACGGCCTCACCCACTCCCCGTACGGCTGGAGAGATTTGATGACGTCGAAAGTCGACGACCGCGTGCCCGTCCTGATCGTGGGCGGCTCCCTGGTGGGGCTCTCCGCCTCACTCTTCCTGGGCCGGCTCGGTGTCGAGCACCTGCTCGTCGAACGGCACCCGCAGACCTCGCACCATCCTCGCGGGCGCGGCAACAACGTGCGCACCATGGAGCTCTACCGAACGGCCGGGGTGGAGCGGCTGATCCGCGAGGCCGCCTCGGTGCTGGCCGAGAACCACGGCATCCTGCAGGCCGAGACGCTGACCGGCGGCGACCAGGAGTGGCTGTTCAAGAAGATCGACCCGGGCGGCGCGCTCGCCCGGCTCAGTCCGTCCGGCTGGTGCCTGTGCAGTCAGAACGACCTGGAGCCGGTGCTGCTGCGGTGCGCCAGGGACCTCGGCGGGGAGCTGCGGTTCGGCACCGAGCTGGTCTCCTTCGAGCAGGACGGCGACGGGGTGACCGCGCTGGTCAGGGACCGGGAGAGCGGCGAGCACCGGACCGTGCGGGCCGACTACCTGCTGGCCGCCGACGGGCCGCGCAGCCCGGTCCGGGAGGCACTGGGCATCGGGCGCAGCGGGCCCGGCGACCTGTTCCACAACGTCAGCATCACCTTCCGGGCCAAGAAGCTGGCCGACGCGGTGGGCGACCGGCGGTTCATCGTCTGCTACCTGACGAACCCCGCCGGGGCCGGCGCGCTGCTCCCGGTCGACAACGAGCAGCACTGGGTCTTCCACGCGCCGTGGCAGCCGGACCGCGGCGAGATCCTGGAGGACTTCACCGACGAGCGGTGCGTGGCGCTGATCCGGGCCGCCACCGGCGTGCCGGACCTGGAGGTCGAGGTCACCGGGAAAGCACCCTGGCATGCCGCCGAACGGGTGGCGGAGCGCTACGCGGACGGCCGGGTGTTCCTGGCCGGCGACTCGGCGCACGAGATGTCCCCCACCGGGGCGTTCGGTTCGAACACCGGGATCCAGGACGCGCACAACCTCGCCTGGAAGCTCGCGGCGGTGCTGCGGGGCTGGGCGGGACCCGGGCTGCTGGAGACCTACGACGCCGAACGGCGCCCGGTGGCCCTGGCGACCGGCGCGCGGGCCTCGGCCCGGTCCGCCGAGCACCGGCACCCGGGCTACGACGTCAGCCCCGGCACCGGGCGGCAGGCGGGCATGCTGGCCGTGGTGCTGGGCTACCGCTACGCCTCCAGCGCCGTGCTCGGCGCCGAGGCCGACGCCGGGCCCATCCCGGCGGACTTCCGGCCGATCGCCGAGCCGGGCGGCCGGGCCCCGCACCTCTGGCTGACCAGAGCCGGGACCAGGGTGTCGACGCTGGACCTGTACGAGCGGTCCCTGGTCCTGCTCTGCGGTCCCGAGGGCGGCGCCTGGCAGGCCGCCGGGCAGCGGGCGGCCGAGCGACTGGGCGTCCCGCTCGACTGCCACCGGGTGGGGCACGACCCGCAGGCCACCCTGGCGCCCGAGCCCGGGGCCGACTGGGCGCAGTTGCACGACGCGGCGGCCGACGGCGCGGTGCTGGTCCGGCCGGACGGGTTCGTCGCCTGGCGGGCGCGGACCGCTGTCGCCGACCCCGAGCAGACCCTGGTGGAGGTGCTGGAGCGGGTACTCAGCCGGAGCTGACGGCCCCGGGCCGCTGCCGGGTCACGAGGTGACGCGGTAGCGGCCCGCCATGCCGCCCATCAGGTGGTGCGCGACGTGGCAGTGGTAGATCCAGTCGCCGGGGTTGTCCTCCCGGTACTCGATGGTCAGCGTGGTGGCGGGCCCGATCAGCTCGGAGTCCGCCCAGCCCTGGTAGCCCTGTGCGCTGCGCCAGCGGTGCCCGTGCAGGTGGAAGACGTGGAACTCGGAGCCCAGCGAGGCGATCCGCCAGCGCACCCGGTCGCCGACCTTGGCGGTGAAGGTCGGGGTGTTGTCGAGGTAGGCGCCGCCGTTGACCAGGTTGAGGTTCTGCGCGAGTGACGGGACGTCGGACCGGTAGAGGTCGTGCAGGAAGACGACGAACTCGCGGTCCACCGCCGGGGTCCGCCGGTCGGTGACCGCCAGGACGCCGAACAGGCCGAGTTCCGCGCCGATCTCCATCACCGGCTCGCCCGCGCCGGGGTGCACGGCCTGCGGCGCGGAGTGGTCGTGGTAGGGCCAGGTGCCCACCGACCCCGACGTGCAGACCCAGGTGTAGGTGTAGCTGCTGCCGAACGGGACCGCCGTGCCCGGGTGGTCGGGGTCGTCGGCCAGCCAGCCGCCGTCGCTGTTCCCGTCGTAGCGCACGCCGTGTGGGTGCATGCTGTGCGGCCACTTGTAGTGCTCGTCGTTGTTGCGGAAGTGCACCCGCAGCACGTCGCCCGCCTCGGCCCGCAGCACGGGGCCGGGGATACCGGCGTTGGCGCCCACCCCGTGCGGTCCCAGGTCGGCGTCGAGCGGCTTCCCCCACCCCGCGGTGTAGGCGCGGAAGCCGATCGCCCAGAACGTGGTCTGCGCGGCGGTCATCCGGCGGCCCATCATGGCGTCGTAGCCGTTGGGCACCGCGTTGTGCTGGAAGGACTCGGCCTGGATCCAGTACTCGCGCACCCGCCCGGTCGGCCCGCGCTCGTCCGCCGCGAACGGATCGTCCCCGAGGCCGGCGGACGGCTCCGCCCGGGCCTCGGTCGCGCCGGCGAGGATCGCCGAACCGGTCAGCGCGGCGGTGGCGCCGCCGGCCAGCGCGCGGATCGCGGACCGGCGGCCGGATTCGCGCTCCTGCTGCCGGGTGGTCTCGGGTGGTGCCTGGTCAGCCGACATGGGTCCCTTTCGTGTGGGGACGTGGGGTGGTGGCGGGCCGACTCGGGCGCCCGCGCGGAGGATCAGCACTCCTGCCGCGAGGCTAGGCACAGTGCGCCGCCACGGCCGGTACCTGCTCGGGCGGTATCGCCCGGTCGGCCGAACCGGTTGCTCCGGGCAGTCGTCCCCGGCAGCCGTCGGTCGCCGGTGCCATTACAAGCTGGTATGCCTGATTTATCCGCTTGCATCGAGCGAGCCGGCCCAGGGAGCCACCGTGACCAACTACCCGATGCTCAACCTGTTCTGGACCATGCTGGAGTTCTTCGTGTGGCTGCTCTGGCTCTTCCTGCTCTTCAAGGTCATCACCGACATCTTCCGCAGCCACGACATGAGCGGCTGGGGCAAGGCCGGCTGGATGATCGTGGTCATCCTGCTGCCCTTCCTGGGCGTCCTGCTCTACGTGATCTTCCGCGGCAAGGCCATGGCCGAACACGACCGGGAGCAGGCCCGGCGGGCGGACGAGGCCACCAAGCAGTACATCCGCGAAGCGGCGCAGCCCACCGGCGGCTCGGGCTCGCACGTCGACGAGCTGGCCAAGCTCGCCGACCTCAAGGCCAACGGCGCGCTGACCGAGGAGGAGTACCAGCGGGCCAAGGAGAAGCTGCTGACCTGACCGCGGCGGCCGGCCGGCCTCCCGCCCGCCTCCCGTCAGGGGCGGACGTGGCCCCGGTCACCGCCGAGGCCGGTGTAGAGGTCCATCCAGTGGCGGTCGGTGCTGGTGGGGGGCTTCCCGTCGCAGAAGGCCTTGGTGCCGTTGGCCGTGTAGTAGTGCATCAGCTCCAGGATCGAGAGGGTGTCGGCGCTGGTACCGGCGCGGTAGCGCGGCGCGGGCTCCTTCGCCTGGTGGACCAGGCAGGTCGGGGAGGGCGTGTCGGCCTGGCTGTTCAGGGCGCCCTCGTGGGAGGCCGCGCAGCCGCTGAGGACTGTCGCGGCCAGCAGGACGGCGAGGGATGACAGGTGGCGGGGTGCCATGCGGTGCCTCCGGATGTCACAGCAGGGGCGGCAGGCTGCGGACCATCAGGCCGAGCCCGACGACGAGGACCAGCAGCGCGGTCAGCGCGGCGGTGTGCGGGGCGATACGGCGCAGCAGGGCGAACAGCGGGCGGTCGGCGAACCCGGCCAGCCGGTCACCCAGTCGGACCAGCAGCAGTCCCACGGCGGTGAGGGTGGCCGCCATGCCCAGCCCGTAGGCCACCACCAGGGCGCCGCCGAAGACGGTGCGGCCCAGCGCGATGGCGCCGAGCAGCACCACCAGCGCCGAGGGGCTGGGGACCAGACCGCCGGCGATGCCGAGACCGACCAGGCCACGGGTGGTGAACGGCTCGGCGCGGGCCGCGTCGGCCGCCTCGGGGCCGTGGCTGTGGTGATGGCCGAAGAGACCGTGCCGGTGCGGGGTGGCGTGGTCGTGCGCCGGGTGGGGGTGCTCGTGGGCGTGGTCGTGCTGCGGGTGGTCGTGATCGTGGTGCGCGTGCGCGACGCTGCCGACCAGGGCGGGCCGCCTGGCCTGATCGGCTGTCCGGGCGGCACCGGTGTCGCCGGCGGCGCCACGCGGTCGACGGCGCGCCCGGCGCACCGCGTCGGTCAGCAGGCCCGCGCCGACCAGGGCGACCAGCGCGCCGCTGACCACACCGAGCCAGGCGAGGACGGTGTCGCCGGCGAGCGAGGAGAAGGCGGTCAGGCAGAGCCCGACGATCAGCACGCCGGCGGTGTGGGTGAGGGTGACGGTGGCACCGACGGTGACGGCGTCGCGGGTGCCACCGCGGCGGCCGGCGAGGTAGGCGGCCATGACGGTCTTGCCGTGGCCGGGCAGCAGGGCATGACCGGCTCCCAGCACGACGGCCAGCAGGACCGCCAGCAGCCCGACCGGCAGGGTCAGGCGCTGGGCGCCGGCCAGCGCCGTCAGGTGGCGGGACAGCCCCTCCAGTCGAGCCGTCAGACCGTCGCCGGCCGTGGGCGCGGCGGCCGTCCCGGCAGCGGCGGAGGCGGCGCCCGGGGCAGCGGTGAACTCGGCCTGGATGTCGCCGCGCGGGCTGTCGAGCAGGTCGCGCGGGTAGCTGCGCAGTTCGTCGGAGGGCGAGGCCTCGGGGACGGTGGAGCGCACCAGATGGGTGCCCTCCCCCTTGGCCGTGATCTCGTTCCAGCCGACCCGGGTCGCGTCCGCCCCGGTGGCGGCCCGCAGCGTGACCTGGCCGCCCGCCAGGTCCAGCGGTGCCGTCAGGTGGCATTCGAGGCGGCTGGTCGGCAGGCCCGCCTGGCCGTTCTGGTAGTCGAAGGCGGCCGAGCCGACGGTGAAGACCAGCCGCCGCGGGGTGTCGACCACGAGCTTTCCGGCCGTCTCGGCGCAGCGGGACGCCGCCCAGGCGGCGCGTTCGGCGGGACCGGGGGTGCCGACGCCGCCGGCGGCGACCCGGGGGGTGTCCTGCAGGGTGGGGATCTCGGCGTAGTCGGTGACCGCCAGCACGTCGACCCGGTCGGGGCGCAGCGTGAAGCCGGTGTAGTGGTTGATCGAGAAGTTGCCGAGCGGGTGGGCCTGGGCGGCGGGCGCGAGGCCGCCGAGCAGCCACAGCGCGCCGCCGGCCACGGCCGCAGCCCGACGCAGAAGGTGACGTTGAGTCATGGACTTCCTCCGGGCGGGGCCGAGGCGAACCCGGACATATCCGAGTTGTCCGGCGCATGGTAGCGAGTCGACGCCCCGTCACCCGCACTCCCCCGCCCGCTTCTCACCCGTCTGGCGCCCGCCGCTCACCTCGACGGCCCCGATCGGCTGATACGCGTGGCGCTCTTGTCCTGGTTCGTGATGGTTTAGGCATAGCTTAGGCCGCACTACGGACTGTCAGATCAAATCGCCAGGCAACGCTGCCGGACCCATCCAGTCACCGCGTGAGGCCTCGAGCTCGACCGCCCTCTCTCAGCCGCCCGCCCCGGGCGGCGGCGGTCCTGTACCGGAACGGATGGCAGATGCAGCACCCACGCTCGCCTCGCCGCACCACCTCGGCCCGATCGGCCGAACGCGCCCTGGCCACCTTCGGCACCCTCGGGCTGGTGGCCGCCGGCGCACTCACCGGCCTGACGCCCGGCGTCAGTTCCGCCTCCAGCCACCGCGAGGCCCCGCTGATCGCGGGCGACCCGAAGGCCGACAACACCGACGTCTACGCCTTCACCAGCCCCGACAAGCCCGACATGGTCACGCTGGTGGCGAACTGGATCCCGTTCGAGGAGCCCAACGGCGGCCCGAACTTCTACCCGTTCGCCAACGACGCCCGCTACAACATCAAGATCGACAGCCAGGGCACCGGCAAGCCGGACCTGACCTACACCTGGACGTTCAGCGACCACATCCGCGACGACGCCAACCAGTTCCTCTACAACACCGGCGTGGTCAAGAACTTCGACGACCCGACGCTGAACTTCCGTCAGACGTACACGCTGACCGTGACGGATGCCAACGGGAACACCAGGACCCTGCTCAAGGACGCGCCCACCGCGCCGTCCAACGTCGGCAAGGCGTCCATGCCCGACTACGCGGGGCTGCGCCAGCAGGCCGTGTCGCCGCTGGCGGGCGGCGGCCAGAGCTTCGCCGGGCAGGCCTCCGACCCGTTCTTCCTCGACCTGCGGGTCTTCGACCTGCTGTACGGCGGGAACCTGAAGGAGACCGGCCACAACACGCTCGCGGGCTACAACGTCAACACGATCGCACTGCAGATCCCCAAGAAGGACCTGGCGCTGAAGGGCGACGCGACGCGCAACCCGGTGGTCGGCGTCTGGTCGACCACGGACCGCCAGGGCGCGGTGGTGGCCGACTCGCGCACCAACGGCGGCGACAAGGGCGGCGAAGGGGCCAAGGACAAGGGTGGCGAGGGCGGCTGGCACCAGGTGTCGCGGCTGGGCAACCCGCTGGTCAACGAGGTCGTGGTGCCGCTGAAGTACAAGGACGCGTTCAACGCCCTGGCCCCCGTCGACGACCACACGGTGACCCCGGTGGTCGACAAGGTCAAGGACCCGATCGTCCCCAAGCTGATCCAGAGCATCTACGGCATCCCCGCCCCGGCGACGCCGCGCAACGACCTCGTCGAGATCTTCCTGACCGGGATCTCCAAGAACTCCGGCGGCCCGATCCAGGCCGACCTCAACTCCCAGCTGCTGAACACCGACGTGAACAAGGAGAAGTTCACCCCGGCCGAGGAGCTGCGGCTCAACATGGCCGTGCCGCCGGCCCAGACGCCCAACCGGCTCGGTGTACTCGGCGGGGACCTCCAGGGCTACCCGAACGGCCGCCGGCTCAACGACGACGTGGTCGACATCGAGCTGCAGGCGCTGGAAGGCGCCGCGCAGACCGGCACGATCGTGCCGGCACTGGCCGCCGGTGACGGCGTCAACACGCCCTACCGCCAGCCCGGCGACAGCTTCCCGTACGTCGCGCTGCCCAACACCGCGGCGGTCAACCAGGCCGACAACGTCCACCCGGGCGGCGGCGTGGGCGCCGGCCTCGGCGGCACGGCGCTGGGCGGCCACCGGGCCCCGGTGGTGGCCGCGGCGGCGCTCGGCGGCGGCGCGGCGCTGGCCGGCGCCGGCTACCTGGCCCTGCGCCGGCGGCGCGCGGACCGCGCATGACCGGCCCCGCCAGGAACGGCCGTCCGTCCTCCCGCGCGGGGGGCGGACGGCCGCGGCGCCGCCGGAGGCGCCCGGGCGGCCGGGCGGCGCTGCTCGCCCTGTCCGTGGGGATGGCCCTGGTCGGCGCCGGCGCGAGCGCGCTGCTCGGCAGCGGCCCGACCGCTCTGACGCCGAGCGCCCGGCCACCGGCCCGTACCGCGATCGGCACGCCGGCCGTCCCGCGCGCCGCCGACGGCCCGTCGACCGGCGCGGCCCCCGCCGCGCTGCCGCTGCGAATACGGATACCCGGCATCGGCGTCGACAGCGCGCTGACCGACCTCCAGGTCCAGCCGGACGGCCATCTCGCCGCGCCCAAGAACCCCGAGCAGATCGGCTGGTGGAGCGACGGCCCGCACCCCGGCGACCCCGGCGCCGCCGTGATCGTCGGCCACCTGGACTCCCGCACCGGCCCGGCCGCCTTCTACGGGCTGTCCAGCCTGCACCCCGGAGACACCGTCAGCATCGAGCGCGCCGACCGGAGCCAGGTCGGCTTCACCGTCCAGGCACTGCGGCAGTACGACAAGGACGCCTTCCCCGACAGCGAGGTGTACGCCACCGGTGGGCCGCCCCAGCTGCGGCTGATCACCTGCGGGGGCAGCTACGACCGGGAACAGCACGAGTACCGGGACAACCTCGTCGTCTACGCCACCCTCACCAGTACGCCGAACACCCCCAGGCCCTGATCCTGGACCGACCGAAGCGGGAACCGCGCCATGCGCACGCGCAGCAATCCAGGCCCTCGCGCCGCCCTCTCGGCGGCCGTCACCGCCGCGCTGGCGGTCGGCCTGTTCCTCACCGGCGGCCTCGGCCTCTCGCCCTGGACGGGAGCCTCGAACGATCACGCCAGGCCGGCGGCGAGCGGGCCGAGCGGCGGCGGCGACCCGCTGGCCGCCGACATCAGCACGCTCCAGGACGGCCTGCGCCGGCAACCGCAGGACCCGCTCGCGCTGGCCACCCTCGGCCTGGACTACGTCCAGCAGGCCAGGAACACCGCCGACCCCACGTACTACCCCAAGGCGGAGGAGGTCCTGCAGCGCTCGCTCGCCCAGCAGCCGCAGGACAACTTCGCCGCACTGGGCGGCCTGGCCGCGCTGGCCAACGGCCGCCACGACTTCGCCCGGGCCCTCGACCAGGCCCGGCGCGCGGTGGCCGCCAACCCGTACAACTCCTCGCTGTACGGGACCCTGGCCGACGCGCTGACCCAGCTCGGCCGCTACGACGAGGCCGCCGACGCCGTCCAGCGCATGGTGGACCTGCACCCCGGCACCCCCTCGCTGGCCCGCGCCTCCTACGTCGCCGAACTGCGCGGCGACACCGGGACCGCCCGCACCGACATGCGCCGCGCCTTGCAGGACGCCGCCGGGCCCGCCGACCAGGCCTTCGCCCACTACTACCTGGCCGAGCTGGCCGGCAACAGCGGCGATCCCGCCACCGAGCTCAAGGAGGCCGAGGCCGGACTGGCCGCGGCGCCGGGTTACACCGCGCTGCTGCAGGCCAAGGCGCGGGCCGAGGCGGCTCAGGGGGACACCGCTGCCGCGCTGGCCGACCTCGGCGCCGCCACCCGGCGCGTCCCGCAGCCCGAGTACGTGCTGCAACTCGGTGAGCTCTACCAGGCGGCGGGCCGCACCCGGGAGGCCGAGCAGCAGTACCAGCTGTTCCGGGCCGAGCAGCGGCTCCTCACCGACAACGGAGTCGCCCAGGACAGTGACGCCGCCCTCTTCGAAGCCGACCACGGCAGCCCGGAGCAGGCCCTGGCGATCGCCCGGACCGGACTGCGGACCCGCCCCTTCCTGGACAGCCACGACGCGCTCGCCTGGGCCCTGCACCGCACCGGCCAGGACCGCGCGGCGCTGGCCGAGGCCGACCAGGCGCTGGCCCAGGGCACCCGCAGCGCCCTCTTCCACTTCCACCGGGCGATGATCCAGGCGGGCCTTGGCGACACCGCGGCCGAGCGCGCCGACCTCGGCGCCGCGCTGGCCATCAACCCGCACTTCCACCCGCTGCACGCGGCCGAGGCCACGGCCGCGCTGGCCGCGCTCGGGGGTCAGGGGTGAGGCGGTCAGCGGTGCGGCCGGGCCGGGTCCTCTCCCGTTCGGAGCGATCCACCGGGCGCCGGGCTCCGAAGGGGAAGTGAGCGCGGGGCTGAACGGTCCGATCCGCGGGGCCGGTCCGGCGTGACGGATCGCCCACCGGCGCGGGCTGCGGGTGGAACTGCCGGGTGGCCGGGTGCTGGTGGCCGCGGCGCCCGGCGCGCCGGTGCTGCGGCTGCACCGGCCCGGGGCCTTCTGCCACCGGGTGGGCGAGAACGGGCTGATCGGCTTCGGCGAGTCCTACCAGGACGGCGACTGGGACTCCCCCGACCTGGTCGCGCTGCTCAGCGAGCCGACCGTGCGGCTGTGGCGGCTGTACCTGGCCGGCAGTTCACTCGCCTTCGGCGAGCGGCGGATGGGGGTGGACCAGTTCCTCGCGGTGCGACCGCCGGGCCTGTCGCGGCAGCGGCTCGCAGGCTTGTAAGAAGCGCTCTTAGGAGGGCCCGCCACTCTCGGAGCATGACTACCACGACCTCTCATCGGGCGGTGCGCAGCCGGCGCCGCCGTGCCTCGATGGCCGCGCTCGCGCTGGCGGGCGCCACCGCGCTGGGCGGGCTGAGCTGGCCGTCCGCGTTCGGCGCGACGCCCGCCCGGCCCACGGTGCGCCAGCACGACGGTGTCGTCGAGATCCCGATCAGCGGCGGCACCGCCGAGGTGCGGACCGACTCGCTGGCCGTGACGGCGCGCGGCGACGACGGCCGGACGCTGACCCTCTCCGCGCCCGTCGCGCAGTCGCTCGGGCAGCCCGGCCGGGTCACCGTCTCGGGCGGCACGGCGAGTTGGACGCTGCCCGGCCAGGGCCTGAGCGTCACCGCGGCGGCCGTGCGCGGGCGGCTGCAGGTCACCGTGCACGACGGCCGGGACGGCGCCAAGCTCTCCTGGCCGGTCACCGGCACCGATCCGGCCGCCTCGCAGCTGCAACTGCCCAGCGGCGAGGGGCTGGGCATCCCGGTCGCCGACCCGTTCTGGAACTCGCCCGACACCGGGGTGGCCGGCAACTCCTACGACCTGGAAGCCGACCTGAGCCTGCCGCTGTGGGGGTACACGCTGGGCGGACGCGGGGTCAGCTACCTGGTCCCGCAGCCGATCGGCACCTCGCTCGGCCTCGCCTCGCAGTCCGGCCGGCTGGACGGCACCGCCTTGCACACCTTCTCCCAGCGGGAGGGCACCCAGGACTACACCGTCACCTTCGCCCTCACCGACCCGTCCCCGGTCGCACCCGCGCAGGACTACCGGCGCTGGCTCACCGAGCACGGCCAACTGGTCACCCTGAACAGCAAGATCGCCGCCAACCCGGCGGTCGCCGGGCTGCTCGGCGCCTTCCACGCCTACACCTGGGGCACCGCCCGCACCGCCCAGGGGATCGCGCAGATGCAGGCGCTGGGCCTGTCCCGGATGTGGCTCGGCTACGACGCCGACGCGCAGCCGATGGACCCGCAGGCGGTGGCCGCCGCGAAGCGGGCGGGCTACCTGGTCGGCCCGTACGACTCGTTCGCCAACGGGCAGGACCCGAGCACCGCCGACTCGCCCACCTCCGCCTGGCCGGCTCCGGTCTACCCGGACTTCTGCATCCACCAGCAGGACGGCTCGGTGCTGGCGGGCTTCCACGACCGGGGCTGCTACCTCAGCTCGCAGGCCTTCGCCCAGCACGGCCAGTACCTCACCCAGCGCACCGCGCAGATGACCGCCAACGGGGCGAACAGCTACTTCCTGGACGTGGACGCGGCCGGCGAGCTGTACGACGACTTCAGCGCCGACCACCCGATGAACCAGCAGCAGGACGAGGCCAACCGGATCGCCCGGATGCGTCAACTCTCCGGTCCGGACAAGCTGGTGCTCGGCTCGGAGGCCGCGCACAGCTGGGCCGCGCCGGTGATCGCCTTCAGCCACGGTTCGCAGACTCCGCCGGCCAACGGGCTGTGGCCGCTGGAGAAGGACAAGGACGTCTGGGGTGGCTACGCGCCCGCCGGCGCGCCCGGAGTCTTCTTCAAGCCGGTGACCCTGCCGGCCGACCTGAGCAAGGCCATGTTCGACCCGGTGTACCGCATCCCGCTGCTGGAGACCGCGCTGCACGACTCGCAGGTCAACCTCGACCGGTGGGAGCTGTCGTACACCAAGTTCCCGGCGCTGGAGACCGATCGGGCACTGCTGGCGATCCTGGACAACACTCCGCTGAACCTGGTCCTGGACGGTCCGACGCTGGCCACCGACGGCAAGCAACTGGCCGCACTGCAGCAGTACTTCGCGCCGCTGCACGAGGCCGCCGGCACGCAGCCGATGACCGGGTTCCGGTATCTGAGCGCCGACCACCAGGTGCAGCAGACCGAGTTCGGCGACGGGGTGCTCCAGGTGACCGCCAACTTCGGCACCAGCGCCTACGGTTCGGGCGCCGACGCGCTGCCGGGCGGCTGCGTGGACGCGAAGCTCAGGGGCGACCGGCAGCCGCGCCGGCTCTGCCCCACCACGCTGCCGCAGGCACCGCTCAAGTGAGCGCCCGGCTCGGCTGCTGAGCGCCGGCCGGCGCTCATGACGTGTCCAGCCGGTAGCCGATCCCGTGCACGGTGTGCACCAGGCGCGGCTCGCCGCCGGCCTCCAGTTTGCGGCGCAGGTAGCCGACGTAGACGGCGAGCGAGTTGGAGCCAGGTCCGAAGTCGGCGCCCCAGACCCGCCGCATGATCGCCTCCCGGGTCAGCAGCTGCCCGGGGTGCCGCAGCAGGAGTTCCAGCAGCGCGAACTCGGTACGCGAGAACTCCAGCGGTCGGCCGCCCCGGCTGCCGGTGCGGCTGTGCGGGTCCACCGTGAGGTCGGCGAAGCCGCACTCGTCGCGCTGCGCCGCACCGGTCACGGTCCGGCGCAGCAGCGCGCGCAGCCGGGCGGTCAGCTCGTCCAGCGCGAACGGCTTGACCAGGTAGTCGTCGGCGCCCGCGTCCAGCCCCGCCACCCGCTCGCTCACCGCGTCCCGGGCGGTGAGCACGATGACCGGCAGCCGGTCCCCCACCGCCCGCAGCTGCCGGCAGACCGCCAGCCCGTCCAGGGCCGGCATCATCACGTCCAGCACCAGGGCGTCCGGCTGCCAGCGGGCCACCTCGGTCAGCCCGGCCAGCCCGTCGGCGGCGGCGCGCACCTGGTACCCCTCGACCTGCAGCCCCAGCGCCACGGCGGCCCGCACCTCGGGGTCGTCGTCGACGACCAGCACCCGCAGCCCGCTGCCCACGCCGCCCCCGCCTCCCCCGCGCCCTCGCCGACCCGGGAGGGACGCCGGACGATCCGTCCCCGGTTCCGCCCGGGAGCCGGATTTCGCTTCTCGTCCGCACTGCCGTAGAGTCGGGTTCACCGACGCGGGGTGGAGCAGCTCGGTAGCTCGCTGGGCTCATAACCCAGAGGTCGCAGGTTCAAATCCTGTCCCCGCTACTACGTAGTAGCAAGCAAGGCCCGGCACACCTGGTGTGCCGGGCCTTGCGGCGTTCTGGCGCCGGGTTGCGGCGGTCAGGCCCGGGGCCTTGCGGCGGTCAGCCGCGGCCGAGCAGGTCCAGGTAGGCCGCCAGCGCCGCCGGGTCCTGGGTGGCCAGGCCGAGGTAGCCGTCCGGCCGGACCACGAAGAGTCCGGGCCCGAGCGGCGCCAGCTCCGCGAACTCGCGGACCACCAGCTCCGCCGCGCGCCCGGCCGGCGCCGGTCGCCCCACCGCGAGCAGGGTGGCGTGCGGCCCGCGCAGCAGGTCGAAGAGCCGCCCCTGGGGCAGGGCCAGGTCCGGGATCCGGTCGCCGGCCCGCAGCGCCTCCTCGGGCAGGTCGGCGCGGGTCTCCACGCTGAGCGGGCTGTCGCGGTAGGCGATCCCGAGCTGCGAGGTCTGGCCGGCCCGGCGGGCCACGGCCGGTCCGCTGCCGCGGTAGGAGTGGTGCAGCCGGCTGCTGAGCTGGAGCACGTCGGCGGCCACCGGCAGGCGCTCCGCCTCGTAGCTGTCCAGCAGCCGCGGCGGCGCACCGTGCCGCAGCACCCGGCCCAGCTTCCAGCCGAGGTTGTAGGCGTCCTGCACGCCGGTGTTCAGCCCCTGGCCGCCGGCCGGCGAGTGGATGTGCGCCGCGTCCCCGGCCAGCAGGACCCGGCCGGCCTGGAAGCGGTCCGCCAGCGCCGCGCGCGGCCGGTACTCCGAGGTCCAGAGCACCTCGAGCACCGCCTCGGCGGGCAGCTGGGTGCGCTCCGCGATCACCGCGCGGACGGCCTGCGGCGAGGTGTCGACCGGGCCCTCGCCGACCGGGACGGAGAGCGCGAAGTGGTCGGTCCCGGGCAGTGGGCAGAGCGAGAGCGTGTCGCCCGGCGCCCGCGTCCACATGTGCCAGTTGCCGCGGTCCAGCCCGGTCAGCCGGACGTCGCCGACCAGCGAGGCGCGCGGGTCGAGCGTCTCACCCGTCATCGTGACCCCGAGCGCCGCGCGCACCGTGCTGCGTCCGCCGTCGGCGCCGACCAGGTAGTCGGCGCGGACGGTGGTGGTGCTGCCGTCGGCGCGGGTCAGCAGCGCCCGGACCGACTGCTGATCCTGGCTCAGCGAGGTGAGCGCGACCCCGAACCGGAGCTCGCCGCCGAGCTGCCGCAGGCGGGCGTGCAGGATCTCCTGGGTGCGCCACTGCGGGAGCATCCAGCCCACCGGGTAGGGCACGCCCGCCGCGGCCGGCGCCGGCTCCACCAGGTCCCAGAGCTTCAGGGTCGCGTCCGGACGCCGGCTGAGGACCCTCGGCAGCGGACCGCCGGCCGCGAGTATCGCGTCGATCACCCCGAGGTCGTCGAAGACCTCCTGGGTGCGCGGCTGCACGCCGCGGCCCCGCGAGCCGGGGAAGAGCGCGGCACTGCGCTCGATCACCAGTGCCCGCACGCCCCGCCGGGCCAGGTCGCAGCCCAGGGTCAGGCCGGCGGCACCGGCGCCGACCACCAGCACCTGGTAGTCGTCGTCCTCGTTCCTCGCATCACTGGAATCCATCCCGGGAGCTTCGGCCAGTGCTGACCAACCGTCAAGTGATCGCCGGACCGGCAGCCGCCTCGGGCCGGTCGGCGGCCTTCCTGAGCGGCTGTCAGCCCGGATCGCCGACCGGTCCGCGCACGACGCCCTGCCGCCGTTCGAGGTCACACCGTCCGGCCTAATAGAATCGACCCTCGGGCCTGCGGACCAGACGCCGGGCTCAGCAGGTACGGAGAGGCATCACCGGCCTGATGCCCTCCCCCAGCCTCCGGCCGGGGGGACCCCCAGCCCGCGAGGAGACACGTGAGCAACGAACAGTCCGTCCCCGTCCTTCAGGTCCTCAACGAGGCCGGCCGTCGGCGGACCTTCGCCGTCATCAGCCACCCGGACGCGGGCAAGTCCACCCTCACCGAGGCGCTGGCGCTGCACGCGCGGGCGATCACCTCGGCGGGTGCGGTGCACGCCAAGGGCGGCCGGCGCGGGGTGACCAGCGACTGGATGGAGCTGGAGCGCGAGCGCGGCATCTCGGTGACCTCCGCCGCGCTGCAGTTCGACCACCGCGGGCACGTGATGAACCTGGTCGACACCCCCGGGCACGCCGACTTCTCCGAGGACACCTACCGGGTACTGGCGGCCGTCGACTGCGCGATCATGCTGGTCGACGCGGCCAAGGGCCTGGAGGAGCAGACCCGCAAGCTCTTCGCGGTCTGCCGCCACCGCGGCGTGCCGGTGATCACCTTCATCAACAAGTGGGACCGCCGCGGTCGCAACGCGCTCACCCTGCTCGAGGACATCGAGACGCACCTGGGGATCACCCCGGTGCCGGTGGTCTGGCCGGTCGGCGACGCGGGCAACCTGCGCGGCCTGGTCGAGGCCGACAACACCGAGCAGATGCTGCGCTACACCAAGGTCCCGGCCGGCACGCACGCCGCGATCGAGGAGCAGCTGACCGCCGAGCAGGCCGCCGAGCAGGAGGGCGAGGACTGGGCGAACGCGCTGGAGGAGCTGGAGCTGGTGCTCTCCTCCGGCCCCGGCTACGACCAGGAGGCGTTCGAGGCCGGCAAGATCAGCCCGGTCTTCTTCGGCGCCGCGCTGACCAACATCGGCGTGAAGCTGCTGCTGGACGCCGTGGTCGACCTGGCCCCGGCGCCCGGTCCGCGCCCGCTGGCCAAGGGCGGGGCGCGCGAGGTGGGCGAGGAGTTCTCCGGTCTGGTCTTCAAGATCCAGGCCAACATGGACCCGGCGCACCGCGACCGGATCGCCTTCGTCCGGGTCTGCTCCGGCATCTTCGAGCGCGGCATGAACGTCACCCGCGCCGCCAGCGGCCGCTCGTTCGCGACCAAGTACGCGCACACCGTGTTCGGTGCCGAGCGCACCGTGGTCGACACCGCCTACCCCGGCGACGTGGTCGGCCTGATCAACGCCAGCCAGCTGCGGGTCGGCGACACCCTGTACACCGGCCGGAAGGCGGAGTTCCCCGCGCTGCCGGCCTTCGCCCCCGAGTACTTCGCGGTGGCCCGGCCCAAGGACATCAGCCGCTCCAAGCAGTTCCGCAAGGGCGTCTCGCAGCTGGACGAGGAGGGCGTGGTCCAGGTGCTGGTCTCCGACCGGCGCGGTGACCAGGCGCCGGTGATGGCCGCCGTCGGCCCGATGCAGTTCGACGTCGTGCTGCACCGCATGGAGCACGAGTTCTCCTCCCCGATCACGCTGGACCACCTCTCGTACCGGCTGGCCCGGGTGACCGACGCGGCCGGCGCCGCCGAGCTTGGCAAGGCCCGGCTGACCGACGGCGAGGTGCTCACCCGGCGCTCGGACGACGTGCTGCTGGCCCTGTTCGCCGACAAGTGGCACCTGAACGCCTTCCAGCGGGCCAAGCCCGAGGTGCTGCTGGAGCCGCTGATCGCCACGGCCGACTGACCGGTCGGCGACCCGTCCGGCCCCGGTCGGCGACCCACCACGACGGCTGAGCCCCCGCACCGCGGGGGCTCAGCCGTTTCCGCTTCCGCGGCCGGCCGCGGTGGTGACGCCCAGAGCACGCGCTGATGACGCCGCGGTAACGCCCAGGTGAGTTACGACACACCCCCGACGATAAGAACGCGTCAAGAACGGACAGCGACGCGCCGCCGACTGGCTTTTGCCGTCAAGAACGCGCTAAGCAGTGCAGGTGCAAAATGACAATGCGACCGTCGCGGCGCCAGAGCGCCCCCTTGGCGCGGCCACCGGACCCGGCGTCCTGCCGCCTGAAGTCGACCTGCCGGAGAGCCTCGGC
This sequence comes from Kitasatospora sp. NBC_01266, assembly GCF_036242395.1. Classification (NCBI taxonomy): domain Bacteria; kingdom Bacillati; phylum Actinomycetota; class Actinomycetes; order Kitasatosporales; family Streptomycetaceae; genus Kitasatospora; species Kitasatospora sp. NBC_01266. The sequence continues at coordinate 957,964 of NZ_CP108458.1, forward strand.
TACCGGGCCAAGCGGGTCCTGCTCGGGCCGCCGCTGGTGACCTCGGAGCTGCACAACGAGAAGCTCTCGAAGCCGATCGCGCTCGGTGTGCTGGCCCCGGACTGCATCAGCTCCAGTGCCTACGGCACCGAGCAGATGCTCACCGTGCTGGTGCCCACCTTCGGCGTGCTGGGCTTCGCGCTGGTGATGCCGGTGACCGGCGTCATCCTGGCGCTGCTGCTCCTGCTCACGCTCTCCTACCGCGACGTCGTCATGACGTACACCCGGGCCGGCGGCTCCTACGTGGTCGCCCGGGAGAACTTCGGCCCGCGGGTGGCCCAGATCGCCGCGGTCGCGCTGCTGATCGACTACATCGTCACGGTCGCCGTGCAGACGGCGGCCGGCACCGACGCGGTGGCGTCGATGCTCCAGTTGCTGTTCCACACGAACATCGACTCGGAGAAGATCTACATCACGCTCGGCGTGGTCTGCCTGCTCTGCTACGGCAACCTGCGCGGCATCCGCGAGGCCGGCAAGGCCTTCTCGCTGCCCACCTACCTGTTCATCCTGGCCACCGGCCTGACCGTGGTCGTCGGTCTGATCCGGCTGTTCACCGGCACCCTGCCGCAGCTGAGCAACGCCGACCTGCACGCCTCCGGCGTGATCAACATCGGCGACTCGACCCACGGCCTGCTGACCTTCGCCTCGCTCTTCGTGCTGGCCCGCGCCTTCGCCAACGGCGGCTCCTCGCTGACCGGCCTGGAGGCCATCTCCAACGGCGTCAGCGCGTTCCGCGAGCCGCAGGGCAACAACGCCCGGCGCACCCTGGTGATCATGAGCGCCACGCTCGGCGCCCTGGTGCTCGGCGTCTCCGTGCTGGCCTGGAAGACCCACGCCGTGCCGTTCACCTCGGGCAGCCCCACCGTGCTCGCCCAGGAGGCGCACCTGGTCTTCGGCCAGAGCGGCTTCGGCTCGGTGATGTTCGCCTTCGTCCAGGTGGCCACCGCGCTGATCCTCTACACCGGCGGCAACACCTCGTTCAACGGCTTCCCGTTCCTGGCCAGCTTCGTCGCCGAGGACTCGTTCCTGCCCCGGCAGCTGACCATCCGCGGCCACCGCCTCGCGTTCTCCAACGGCATCATCGTGCTGACCGGCGTCTCGCTGCTCCTGCTCATCGTCACCCAGGGCAACCTGACCCGGCTGGTCTCGCTCTACGCGATCGGCGTCTTCACCGGCTTCGTGATGGCCGCCAGCGGCCTGGTGAAGTACCACTGGACCCGCCAGGAGAAGAACCGGATGGCGAAGGTGGTGGTCAACGCCTGCGCCGCCGTGGCCTCGGCCGCCGTCGTGCTGATCTTCGCGGTCACCAAGTTCACCGAGGGCGCCTGGACGGTCGTGGTGATCTTCCCTATCGGCGTCTGGGCGCTGATCCGGACCAACTCCCGCTACCGGGCCGAGAGCGCCGCACTGGCCACCGCGCCCGCCTCCGCCAGCCTGCCGAGCCCCAACCGCAGCACCGTCTACATCCTGGTCGACCGGCTCGACCTGTCCGTGCTGCGCGCCCTGCACCACGGCCGCAGCCTGCGGCCCACCGAGCTGCGCGCGGTGCACTTCATGGTCGACGACCGGGCCGCCGAGCGGCTGCGCACCCAGTGGGACGAGAGCCGCGCCGCGGACGTCCCGCTGGAGATCATCGACTGCCCCGACCGCCGACTGCGCCGGGCCACCGCCGAGCTCGCGGCCCGCGCCACGGCCGACGGCCGCACCCGGGTCACCCTGGTCATCCCGCGCCGCGCGTACGGCACGCTGATCGGCCGGCTGCTGCACGCCCGGGTCGGCGACCGGATCGCCCAGGCCGCCAGCCGGCTGCCGAACGTGGCGGCGACCATCGTGCCGTTCGACGTCAGCCAGGCGATCGACGACATGGACGCCGACGCCCAGCACGGCGTGGCGGCGGACCTGCCGGCCGCTCCGCGCGTTGAGCAGCGCGTTCAGGCGCTGCCGACCGAGGTGCCGGTGCCGGACGCGACGGGCACGACCGCGTCCCCCGAGGGTCTGACCCACATGCGCGACCTGGTCTGGCGCGAGCGGGCCAGCGTCGAGGGCCAGGTGCGCTCGGTGCACGTCACCCCCGTCTCGGGCGTGCCGCAGCTGCAGTGCCAGCTCTACGACGAGACCGGCGGGATCACCCTGGTCTTCTTCGGCCGGCGGGACGTGCCGGGCATCAGCCCCGGGGTGCGGCTGCGCGCCGAGGGCATGGTCGGCAACACGGACGGCAACCTGACGATCGCCAACCCGACCTACACGCTGCTCCCGAAGACCGAGGGGCAGCCGGCGGGCTGACGGCCGGCGCAGGACGAATGGCGGCGGTGTCCGGGGAGTCCCGGGCACCGCCGCTTCGTGCTGGGCGGGCCGGGCAGGCCGGAGCCCGCAATAGCATGAGCCGTGCTCTCGATCGCCCTGGCGCCCTGGCGCGGCTCACCGGTGCTGCTGCGGAACGCGGACGCGGTGCACGAGTCCGCCAGCACCATGAAGGTGGCCGTGCTCGCGGCGGTGTACCGCAGCGGCATCGACCTCGACCTGCCGGTTCCGGTGCGCAACGGATTCCGTTCGGCGGTCGGCGGCGAGTACGCGAACTCGCGCGGCTATGACGGCGACCCGCGCCCCTGGGAGCTGCTCGGCACGAGCGTGCCGCTGCGCTGGCTGGCCGAGCGGATGATCACCCACTCCTCGAACCTGGCCACCAACCTCTGTCTGGCCCAGGTGGGGCTGCCGGCGGTGGCCGAGGTCTGGCGGCGGGCCGGCGCCACCGCCAGCGTCACACCGCGCGGGATCGAGGACACCCGGGCCGGCGCCGCCGGGCTGCTCAACCAGGTCACCGCGCGCGACCTGGTCCGGCTGCTGGAGTCGCTGGACGCGGCGGAACTGGCCGTACTGGAGGGCAACGCGCACCGGGTGGACCTCGCGGCCGGGCTGCCGCCGGGTACCCGGACCGCCTTCAAGAACGGCTGGTTCCCCGGCGTGCGGCACTGCGTGGCGCTGATCCACCCGCAGGACGCCGCGCCCTACACGCTCGCGGTCTGCTACACCGGGCCGCTCGCCTCGGGCCGGACCGTGGGCGACCCGGCGGCCGGGCTGCTGGCGCGGATCTCGGCCGGGGTGTGGGAGCGCCGCGGGGAGCTGACGCGATAAGACCGACCGGCAGATGGTGGGCAGGCGAAGACCCGCAAGGTGGGCTCCCTGCGCCGGCATTGTCCGGATCAGGTGGTGGAGGTCGCCTTCCGGTCTCACAGATCTTCCGGCCTCTCAGCCCGACCGGTACAGCACAGCCCCGGCCGTGAGTCCCCACTCATCACCCGGGACCCGATCCGGTCGAACTCCCTCGCTCGCCCTGCGGGCCGCCTACCAGGCTACTCCCGCCGCAGGGACGGCACCGACAGCGGGCTGCGCACCTCGTCGGCACGCGCCAGGCAGGCCAGCGAGTCCCGGTACTCCTCGCGCGCGATCAGCCCCGCCAGCAGTCCCGCCGCCAGCAAGCACTCGGCCTCCTCCCGGCTGAGTCCCGGGCCGGCCACGGCGGGCAGCGCCCGCACCTCCAGGTCCTGGTGGCGGCGGCGCGCGATCACTTCCACCAGCTTGCGCACCGCCCGGCACAACCATCTGACCACGGTCACGGCCGCCATCAGCAGCAGTACGACGATCATGACGGCCACCTCCGCAACAGCAGAACCTCACCCCTCCAGCCTCCTCCCCCGCGCCGCATTCCACAGCGCGCGGCCGCCCGGACCCGCGGCCGGTGGCATCCCTCGCCGAACAGCGCTTGCTCAGCGGGGTCCGGCAGGTACCCAGAGTTCGCCCAGCGTTCTCCGCCGCAGGGCTGCCCAGCGCGGCTACCAGCGGGTAACGTGCCCTCTCGGCCCGCAGCCACCCACGGCCGGCCACCACCGCACACCGTTCTCCGCCGACCGTCCGGGCTCTGGCGGGGCGTCACAAGGGGGAGACCCATGTCCGCGTTCAGTCGGCGCCGCTTCATCAACGGCGCCTCCGCCACTGCGGCCGGCGCCGCGCTCTCGCTGGCCGGCGGCACCTTCGCGTCGGCCGCGGCCCGGGACGGCGCGCTGGCGGCGACCGCGGCGCGCGCGGTGACGGTCGACGGCACGACACTCGAGCAGGTGGCCACCCCGCTGGGCAGCAGCGGCTACCGGCGGCTGCTCTCCGGGCCGGGCTGGCCGCTGGTGGTCCGCGGCGAGCTGGCCACCGCCCAGGCCGGGCGGGACGGCCGGCGCACCGGGCTGGCCAGCTTCGTCCAGTTCACCGACCTGCACCTGTGCGACACCGAGTCACCGATGCGCTTCGAGTACCTGGCGCGCTGGAACGACGCCGCGCACCGCCCGCAGGAGACGCTGACCGTGCGCGGCGCCTCCTCGCTGGTCGAGCGGGTGAACGCGGTGGCCAACGGCCCGTACACCGGCCTGCCGTTCAGCCTGGTGATGGCCACCGGCGACAACACCGACAACCACGAGCAGGTCGAACTCGACTGGTACCTCACGGTGATGAGCGGCGGTCGGGTGACGCCGAACAGTGGTGACCTCAGCCGCTACGAGGGCGTGCAGAACTCCGGCGACGCCGCCTACTGGAACCCCGAGTCCGCCTTCCAGGACACCTACAAGGCGGACGGCTTCCCGCAGATCCCGGGCTTCCTGACCGCCGCCGGCAGCCCGTTCCAGGCGCCCGGCCTCAAGACGCCCTGGTACACCACCGTCGGCAACCACGACGACAGCATCGAGGGCACCCTGCCCGACCTCGGCCTGCTGAACTCGGTCTACACCGGCGACCGCAAGATCGAGGGCTGCGACGACGCGGACGCCGCCAAGCTGGCCGGCCTGCTGAAGAGCGACCCCGCCTCCGCCGTGCTGCTGCTCGGCAAGCTGCTCGAAGACGCCGACGCGGTCCGCGAGATCACCCCGGACGCCCGCCGACACCCGTTCACCACCGAGCAGTTCGCCCAGGCCCACCTCAACCCGGCCTACACCGGCGCCGGTCCGGTCGGCCACGGCTTCACCTCGGACGCGGTGAGCAGCGGCAACCTGTACTACACCTGCGAGATCGCCCCGGGCGTGCTCGGCATCAGCCTGGACACCACCAACGCGGCCGGCTTCGCCGACGGCTCGATCGGCACCGCCCAGTTGAACTGGCTGGAGCAGCAGCTGCGGGCCAACACCGACCACTGGTACGACACCAACGGCAACCTGGTGCGCGGCGGATCGAGCAGCCGGCTGGTGGTGCTCTTCAGCCACCACACCAGCACCACCATGGGCAACCTGCTGCTCGACCCGCGCCACTTCTTCGAGCGCCGGCACAACGGCGGCGAGCTGGTCGCGCTGCTCCAGCGCTACCCGAACGTGGTCGCCTGGGTGAACGGCCACACCCACCAGAACCAGATCACCGCACACGGCCACGCCGTGCCCGAGCGCGCCTTCTGGGAGATCAACACCGCCTCGCACATCGACTTCCCGCAGCACGCGCGGATCATCGAGATCGCCGACAACGGCGACGGCACCCTCTCGCTCTTCACCACCCTGATCGAGTCCGCCGCCCCGTACGGCACGGCCTTCGACGACACCTCGGACGCGGGCCTGGCCTCGCTCTACCGCGAGCTCTCCTTCAACGACCCGTACGCCAGCCCGGGTGTCAAGCTGGGCACCCCGCTGGACCACAACACCGAGCTGCTGCTGGCCAAGCCCGGCCGCTGACGCCGTCCTGGGTGGCCGGCCCGCACCGCGTTGCAGGGCTGCGGGCCGGTCAGCCGGCCGGGTCGGTCACCCGGCCAGGTCGGTCACCCGGCTGGGTCGGTCACCTGGCTGGGTCGGTCACCTGGCCGAGGAAGAGCGGCTGCCCGCTGCCGACGTCCCTGATCAGGAAGAGGAACGGGCGGTCGATGTGCAGCGTCGCCGCGCCGCCCCGCTGCGGCGCGGCGGCTCCCGCGATGCCCACCGCCGTGCCGGCCGCCGCGGTGGTGCCGCTCTCGTCCACGGTGATGTCGGCCTGCTGCACCACCGTGCTCAGGTACGGCTGGGCGGCACCGGGCCCCGGGATGCCGGAGAAGTCGGCAGTCGGCACGAAGGCCGAGTGCAGGCCGAGCGCGGTGAGCGCCTCGGTCAGGTTGTTCGCCGTACCGAAGTCGAAGCGCGGCAGGGTCAGGTCCACCTCGGTGTCGGAGAGGCCGGCCAGCATCCGGTCCAGGCCCGGGCCGTCCAGACCGGCCCGGAACCGGTCGAACGAGCCCTGCCCCGGGACCACCAGGTCCATCACCAACCCGCCACCCGCGTAAGGCAGTTCCACCGCCTGCCAGGGCTGGTCGGCGGTGCCGCCCTGGGCGTAGCGCAGGGTGCCGGTCTCGGCCATCGTGCTGACACTCGCCGTGCTGCCGTCCAGGCGGTGGAACGGCCGGTCGGCGGTGTCGGCGTGCTCGAAGGGGTGCGCCCAGGCCGCCTTGAGGTAGAGCGCGTCGGTGAGCACCAGCACGGTGCTGGGGTCGACCGAGCCGGGCGGCAGCAGGTTCTTGATCCGGCCGTCGGTCTGCTGCTCCACCAGCGCGTTGACGGCCTGCCGGGCGGTGTCGGGGTCCTTGACGAAGTCCGCGGTGCGCAGGCCGGCCTGGAAGGCCTGGGCGAGCGTCTGGAGGTACGCCTGCTGGACCGGGTAGCCCCGCTGGGTCCAGACGGTGTCGGACTGCTTCAGCACGGGTGCCTGGCCGGCTTTCTGGTTCGGGCCGCCCGGCTGCACCGCGCGGCCGGCGGCACCCATCGCCGCCACATAGCGCGCCGGCGGCAGGCCGGTGTGGAGCACGGTGGCCAGCTCCTGGGCGGTGCCGCCCCTGGCGCCCGGCAGCAGCATCGCCAGTGCGGTGGCCAGGCCGGACGGCGAGAGCACGGTGTTCGCCTCGCCGGCGCCACCGCTGTTCGGGCCGGTCAGCGCGTGCAGCAGGTCCAGGCCGAAGGCGTCGGTGGCCGTCGCGGCGGCGGACAGGTCGGCGGCGGGCGGCGCGGTCGGCGGCGCGGTCACGCTCAGCCGGAGCTCCCCCGTGGCCGCCGCGCCCGGTGCCGGGGTGCTGCCACAGGCCGCGAGGGCGAGCAGCCCGGTCACCGCCGCAACTGCCGCCAGTGCCGCCGCGCCCGTCGTCGCTCGTCCGGTTCGCCTGTTCATCGTCGCCCCGCCTCGTGCCGTGGCTGCCGACCCGGTCGCCGGCAGCCGTGGCGGTGGGACGCGGACGGCGGCGATCGGGTTCCGCTGGCCCGTTCCAGCCCCGCGCTCGGCAGTACCCGGTGCCCACCGGGCTTGCCCGGTTCAGCAGTTGCCCGCGCCCGGACCGAACCGGCCCACTACAGTGGAGCGGGGGCAGGAGGAGGTCTCGGAGGCCGAACTTCCCGCGGCGCAGGGTTGCCGCTCCCGTGGCTGCGGCCTTCGCGCTGACGCTGATCGGCGTCAGCAGCTGTGGCAGCAGCGCGAAACCGCACTCCACGGCCTCGCCGACGCCCAGCGCCTCGGCCGGCAGCCAGGTCTCGCCGCTCACCGGACTGCCCGGCCCGGCCGGTCAGATCCTCGCGGTCAAGATCGACAACATCGTCAACGCCCGCCCGCAGACCGGGATCAACTCGGCCGACGTGGTCTACGCGATCGAGGTGGAGGGCGGGATCTCCCGGTTCCTCACCATCTTCGACAGCAACCACCTGCCGCCGGGCAACGCGGTCGGGCCGGTGCGCAGCGCCCGGGAGAGCGACCTGCCGATCCTGCAGCAGTACGGCAAGGTCGCCTTCGCCTACTCCGGCGCGCTGAGCAAGTTCCTGCCGGTGCTGGCCCAGGCGAACATCTTCAACGCCTCGCCGCAGCAGGTCGGTTCCGCGTACTACCGGGGGACGGAGAACGTCGCTCCGTACAACCTGTTCGTGCGGCCCTCCTCGGTCCTGCAGGCCTTCCCGGACTCGGCCCAGGCCAAGGACGTGGGCTTCCGGTTCGGCCCGGCACCGCAGGGCGGGACGCCGACCGACAGCTTCACCGCGACGATGCCGGCCGCCTCGTTCACCTTCAGCTGGTCCGCCGCGCAGGACAAGTACCTGGTGGCGATGGACGGCAAGCCGGCCATGACCACCGATGCCGGGCAGATGGGCGCGCCCACCATCGTGGTGCAGAAGGTGGCCGAGACCACCTCGCCGCGCGGCTTCATGGACTCCCCCGGGGTGCTCTCCCCGTACGCGCCGACCGTCGGCAGCGGAGAAGCGGTGGTGCTGCGGGACGGCAAGGCGTACCAAGGCAGTTGGTCCAGGACCGACCCGGACGGCGGCACCACGTTCAGCTATGCCGGGCAGCCGCTGAACTTCCACCCCGGGCAGGTCTGGGTGGTGCTGGAGCCCCAGTGAGCCTGCGGCGCACCATCGTTGACCTGTCACCGGCCTGAAATTCACTGACCTGAAGTCGGATCGCCGACTTCAGGTCAGCTCAGTCGGACAGGTAGTCATGCCCTTCGGGGTCGTCCGTGGTGTACATCGCGGCCTCCTCCGCCGAGGCCGCGCCGCCGGAGATGCCCCGGTCCTGCGCGATCTGCTCGGTGCGCGCGCCGTCGCAGGCGATCAGCCGGCCGGTGCGGGTCTCCCCCGCCTCCGGGTCGACCGGCTCCGGGTCGGTGCCGTAGGTGTCGCCGATCCCGTCCCCGTCGGGCGTGGCGACCTCGGGCAGCTCCGCGGCCAGCCGTCGCGCCAGGCTCTCCCCGTCGCGCTGCTCGGCCGCCGTCGTCCCGAAGCGCTCGACGGCGACCGGGCGATCCAGCGGCGCGTAGCCCTCGTCCAGGGCCGAGTCCAGGCCCCGGTCGACCAGGGTGTCCTCCGGCTCCAGCGGGCCGATGTCGTCCTGCACCTCGGAGCCGTCCGGCTGGTACACCTGGTCGCCCATCAACGTCTCTTCCGACATGAGCTCCTCCTCACCGAACATCGGCCCCGCACGGGCTCCACACGCCCAGCGTGGACCCCCGCTCAGCGGATCGCAGCCCGAAGCGTGCCGCGGGGCCCGCGGAATCCGCACTCGAACGGGGCCGAGAACCGGCCAAAACAGCCGGAAACCGCCGGGGCGGAACTGACTGCCGAACAGCCGTGGGAACAGAGTGAGGGAACTGCCACGGGACCTCTATTGCACCCCTCCGCGCAATGCCGCGGGCAGGCCGAAAACGGATCAGACGAACCTTGACGCTGCCGGGGGAAACGGGTCATCCTCTTGCGGAGGGCGATCTCCACTTTATCGAGGAGCGCCCTCTCGACACGCCTCGATTCATTTCCGTCATACACCCCGTCGCCGGAGTCGCCGCGGATCAGCGGAAGGCCATAAATGCGCCTGGAAAATTCCGAATCGGACAGCGACAACCGCTGCGTGTGCGCCACCGCCAGAGTCAGGGGACGGGATCTCGCACCCACGTTGGCCGCGCTGGTGCGGCTGTCGGAGCGGGAGCGCGAGGTCCTGCTGCTGATCGCCTCGGCCTACAGCGACGCGGAGATCGCCACCCAGCTGTTCATCAGCCACCGCACCGTGCGGGCGCATGTCAGCGCCATCTTCGACAAGCTGGCGCTCGGCAGCCGGGTCGAGGCCGCGGTGGTCGGCACCTACGGCCTGCTGGGCTGCGCCCATGTCACCGAGGTGCTGTGGCCCGGCGGCGCCCGGCTCCCGGTGCTCGATCTCGTCTGATCCCCAGGACGGCCGCCCGACGGCCGCCCGGCGCCCGTCCAGCGCCCGCCCGGCGCCCGCCCGACATCCGCCCTGAGTCGCGAGGACTGTCAGAAGTGACGATGACGGCCGTCTGACATAGCCATGACGATAGAACCGGCCGAAGCCCGCCGCCTCCGAGTCCCGAGTCCCGGCCGTCCGAGTCCATCCGAGTTCCGCGAGCCGCCGACCGCGCCCGACCGCGCCCGACCGGGCCCGTTCCGACCCGCGGTATTTCTCCGTGCCATTTCCGCTTCAGCGCACCCGCGCGATTCCCGGCAATGCGAGCAATTCCCGCGCCGCACGGCCGGTCCGCCATGCCCGACAACCCCTGGGTGACCCATGCGCACACTGCTCCTGTTCGACGGTCTCGGCGCTTCCTGTGCCGAATTGATCACACAACTGCGCACCCTGTACGCACGCCCGGAGAACCGCGCCTATTTCACCGTCGTCTGCGCGGCGGTGGAAACCGCGCTCGACCATGTCGGCAGCACCGGCCAGCAGGAGCAGCTGCCCGCCGGCCTGCCGCTGCGGGCCTGGCTGCACGCACCGGTCGCACCGGCCGCCGTCCCGGCCGACTCGATCAGCGCGGGCGTCTGCACCCACGCGCTCCAGCTCTGCGGGCTCCAGCCGACCGGCCTGCTCGCGACCACGGCCCGGCGCGAGGTGGTCGGCGCGCTCGGCCTGAGCCTGGGCCTGCAGGCGGCGATCGTCGCCGCCCTCGACGTGCGCCGGCCCGACGCCTTCCTCGACCTGTGCGCCCGGTCCATCCGGCTGGTCGTCCTCGCCCTGGTCCGGGCCCAGCAGGTGGCCAGGGCGGACCCCGTCGACCCGGAGCTGCTGCGCCGCTACCTGCACGGTCGGCCCCAGGCGCACCGGCCCGCGCCGATGGCCTCGGTGACCGGCCTCGACCGCGGCGTGCTGGTCGAGGCCGTCGCCCGGCACAACAGCCGCACCAGGCGGGCGGGCGAAGGGCCGGCCGTCGAGGTCGGGCTGGTCGCCTCTCCCCGCACCCAGCTGCTCAGCGGCCGGACCCAGGACCTGCTGGACTTCCACGTCGCGCACGAGCGGTTGCTCGCCGAGGCAGCTGCGGAGTGGAGCTTCCTGCGCAACACCCTGCCGTTCCACAGCAGTCGGCTGGCTCCCGCGCTGCGCCGGGCGGAGCGCGACCGTGCCTTCCTCGGCCCCGGGCCGAGCGGCGACCAGCTCAGGTTTCCGGTCCAGGCCACCGACGCACCCCGCGATCTACGTGAATCCACCGACCTGGACGCCGAGTTCACCAGCCTGATGCTGGTGCGCCCGGTGGACTGGCCGGCCGCCGTGGCCCGGGCGATGGCCACCTGCGCACCCGAACGGGCCGTCGACTTCGGCCCCGGACCGGCCGCGCGGATGTTCACCCGCGACTGCCTGCGCCCTGCCGGCCACAGGCTGCGCTTCGACTCCGGCCCTCGGGCCTCGCTGCAAGGAAGGTGACCGATGCACTGCCTCCTGTTCCCCGGGCAAGGCGTCCAGCGCAAGGGGATGGGCGCCGGGCTGTTCGAGGAGTTCGGCGAACTCACCGCCGCCGCGAACGACGTACTCGGCTACTCCATCGAGGAGTTGTGCCTGCGCGACGAGCAGCGCCGGCTGCGCGACACCCGCTACGCGCAGCCGGCCGTCTTCTTCGTCAACGCACTGCTCGGCCGCAAACTGCTGGCGGAGCGTCCCGGCTACTACTCCTGCCTGGCCGGGCACAGTCTGGGCGAGTACAACGCGCTGGTGCTGGGCGGCTGGCTCGACCTGCTGGAGGCGCTGCCGCTGGTGCGGCGGCGCGCCGAGCTGATGTCCCAGGTGACCGGCGGCGGGATGGCCGCGGTGCTCGGCGTGCCGGGCGTGCTGGTCGAGCGGGCGCTGCGGGAGACCCAGCTCTCCAAGGTGTACATCGCCAACCGGAACGCCGACACGCAGACCACCATCGCCGGTGACAGCGCCGAACTCCTGGTCGCCGCGAAGACGATGGCCGCACTGCCCGGCGCCCGGGTGGTCCGGGTCAACGTCAGCGGGCCGTTCCACACGCCGCTGATGGAGCCGGTCGAGGCCGCCCTGGCGGAGCTGCTGCGCGACTGCGCTTTCAACACCGGGCAGCTGCCGGTGCGTTCGAGCGTCAGCGGCGAGCTCTTCGAGCCGGCGCACGCGGTCGACCTGCTCAGCCGTCAGGTCTCGGCGCCGGTGGAGTGGATCCGCACCGTGCGCGGTCTGCGCGCGGCTGGCGTCACCCGGTTCGACGAGGTCAACGGTCGGACCCTGCTCTCCCTCCTGGAAGGAATCCGCTGACTCCCATGACCACCACCAGCAGCCCGGACATCGCCGTGATCGGCATCGGCATCGAGCTCCCGGGCGTCCACGACCTGGCGGCGTACTGGCGGATCATCAGCTCCGGCCAGAGCCTGACCCGGCCGTTCCCCGCCGACCGGGGCAGCCGGCTGGCGGAGTACGTCCGCTACGCGCGGGCGACCACCGTCGAGCCGGTCACCGATCCCGAGGTCGACTTCTACGACGGCTGCTACCTCGACGAGGTCGACGGCTTCGACTACGCCGTCTTCGGGATGAACCCCAAACAGGCCGCCACCACCGACCCGCACCAGCGGCTCGCCCTGCGCACCATGTACCGCGCGCTGGAGGACGCCGGCTGCACCGGCGAGCGGGCGCGCGGCAGCCGGGCCGGCGTCTTCGTCGGCTTCGCCACCAACCCGGGCTCCACTTACCTCGACTACGTCTGCCGGATCGATCCCGCGCTCGCCCAGCTCGCGCTCACCGGCAACATCCCGACCATGATGGCCAACCGGCTCTCCCACGTGCTGGACCTGCGCGGCCCGAGCCTGGTGGTCGACACCGCCTGCTCCGCCTCGCTGGTCGCCGTCCACCAGGCCAGGAACGCGCTGCTGATGGGTGATTGCGACCTCGCCGTGGTCGGCGGCGCCCGGATCGTCTTCGCACCGGTCAAGCACCCGCACACCAGGATCGGCATCGAGGCGGCGGACGGCATCACCCGCACCTTCGACGAGTCCGCCGACGGCACCGGATTCGGCGAGGGCGCGGGCGCGGTGGTGCTCAAGCGGCTGGCCGACGCGGTGGCCGACGGGGACCGGATCCACGCCGTGCTCAAGGGCAGCGCGGTCAACCACGACGGCCGCACCGAGGGGATCACCAACCCCGACTCCGACTCGCAGGCCGAACTGCTGCTCGCCGCTTGGCGGAACGCGGGCGTCGACCCGCGCAGCATCGGCTATGTCGAGGCGCACGGCACGGCGACCAGCGTCGGGGACCCGGTCGAGTACGAGGGCCTGCGCCGCGCCTTCGCCCGGCACACCGCCGACCTGCAGTTCTGCGCGGTGGGCGCGGTCAAGGCCAACATCGGCCACCTCTTCGAGAGTTCGGGTGTGGTGGGGCTGATCAAGGCCGCACTGACCGTCAAGTACGGGACCATCCCGCCACTGGCCAACTTCAAGGTCGCCAACCCGAAGATCGACTTCGCCACCGGCCCGCTCTACGTGCCGACCACCGCCCAGCCCTGGCCGGCGTCGGCCGGCCCCCGGCGCAGCGGCGTCAGCGCGTTCGGCCTCGGCGGCACCAACGCCCATGCGGTGCTGGAGGAGTACCTCGCCCCGGCGGTGCCGCCCGCCGCGCCGGGGCCGCAGCTCTTCACGCTCAGCGCGGCCACCGCGCGCTCGCTCGCCCGGCTGGTCGAGCGCTACCTCGGCTTCATCGACCAAGGCGGTCTGGACGGCGTGGAGTTCGCCGATGTCTGCCACACCGCCCGGGTGTCCCGCGCCGGGCACCGCCACCGGCTCGCGGTGATCGCCGACGACGTCGCGCAGCTGCGCGCGGGGCTGGCGCAGAGCGCCGCGGAAGCCCTGGAGGGAACCCTGGAAGGGACGTTGACCCGCCGCACCGAGCAGCCCGCGGCCGAACTCCTCGCCGAGGCCGCCGACTGGCTGGCCGGCGGCCCGCTGACGCAGCGCCCCGGGCCGGACGCCCGCACCCCGCGGATCGTGGACCTGCCCGGCTACGAGTACGACGACACCGCCTGCTGGGTCGACTTCCCGGACGACTGGCGGGCCAAGCTCTCGATCACGCCCGAGGAGCGGCACCCGGTCACCCACACCGTCGAGTTCCGCCCGGCGCCCGAACCCGCCGCGCCGCAGTCGCCGGTGCGGATGCTCGCGCTGGTCGGCCCCGACGGCGCGGCCGAGGCCGCGCTGACCGCGGCGGCCGGCGCCCACGCGCTGCGCGTGCTGCGCCTGGCCGGCCAAGGCGCGGATGCGCCCGGCGCCACGGACCCCGACCACTTCACGCTGGACCCCGCCTCCCTCGACCGGGTCGCCCAGCTGGTGCTGGACCAGGACGTCACCCACCTCGTGCACGCGCTCTCCTTCGAGCGCGGACCGGCCGAATCGGTCGCCGAGCTCGACCGCCGGGTGCGGGACAACCTGCACAGCCTCTTCCTGCTGGCCAAGTCCCTGATGGCGCACGGTGTCAAGGCTTCGCTGGTGGTGCTGAGCCGCCAGGCCCTGCCCACCGAACAGGGCGAGGTCTGCGCCGTGGAGAACGCCGCACTGGTGGGCCTGGCCAAGGTGATCACCCGGGAGTACCCGTACCTCGGGACCATGGTGGTCGACATCGACGACGCCGTGCCCGCCACCGCACTGGGCGGCCAACTCGTCTCGCCCGAACTCGGGGTGTTCGCCCTGCGCGGCGAGCGGCGGCTGCGCGAGGTCTTCGCCGAGCTGCCGGAGCTCTCGCCGGCCGCGAACCAGCCGACCGCAGACCAGCCGACCGAGGCGCCCGACTACCTCAAGCCCGGCGGCGTCTACCTGGTCACCGGCGGCACCGGCGCGCTCGGCCTCGCGGTGGCCCGCTTCTTCGCCCAGTCGCGCCCCGACCTCACCCTCGTGCTGCTCAGCCGCTCCGGCCTGCCGCCCCGCGAGCAGTGGCCCGCCGTGCTCACCGCCGGTCCGGCGGAAGACCCGATGGCCGCGCGGGTCAAGGCGGTTGAGGAGCTGATGGCGCTGGGCGCCACCGTGCAGGTGTGCCGCACCGACGCCGGCGACCCGGCCGCCCTCGCCGCCACGATGGCCGAACTGCTGGCGCGCCACGGGCGGATCGACGGCATCGTGCACGCGGCCGGGCTGCCCGGCGAGAGCAGCCTGCTGTTCCGCGAGCCGGCCGACTTCGCGGCGGTGGTGCGCCCCAAGCTGCACGGCGCCTTCGTGCTGGACCAGGCGACCCGGGGCAACCGGCCCGACTTCATCGTGCACTTCTCCTCGGTCGCCGCCGTCTTCCCCGCACCCGGGCAGGGCGACTACGCGGCCGGCAACTACTACCTGGACGCGCTGGCCCGCGCCGACGCCGACGACCGCTGCCACGTCCTGGCCCTCGACTGGGTGGCCTGGAAGGAGATCGGCATGGCGGTGGACTACGGCACCAACGGCGACACCATGTTCAAGGGCCTGTCCACCGCGACCGCCCTGTCGATCATGGACGCCGGGCTGCGGTCCGGTCACAGCCGGATCTTCGCGGGCGAGACCAACTACGGCGGCGAACTGATCCATCTGCTCGGCTCCTACGACGTCGCCCTGGCCCCCGAGGTCGAGACCAAGATGCGAACCGCCGTCGCCGCCGCCGAGGGCCGGCTGCGCCAGGCCGCCGAGCGGATCAGGAGCACCATCGCCGCGGTCACCGTCGAACTCACCGGGCGCCCGGACGGCGACTACTCGCCGGTGGAGCGCACGGTCGCCCGGTGCATGGCGCAGGCCTTCGGCTACCCGACGCTGGACCTGGAGGACGACTTCTTCGACCTGGGCGGCGACTCCATCATGGCCGCCTCGGTCGCGGGCACCATCTCCGCCTGCCTCGACGTCCGGTTCGACGTGGCCGACCTGCTGGCCGACCGGACGATCGCCGAGATCGCCTACCACATCGAGTCGTCGGGCGAGTTGCCCGCCGACGCCGGTGCCTAGCCCGGGGCACCCGGTGACGGACCTGACCCAGGGCCCGGTGCTCTCCCGGATCATCGGGTTCGCCGTGCCGCTGACCCTGGCCGATCTGCTGCAACAGGGCTACCTGCTGGTGGACAGCATCATCGTGGGACGCACGGTCGGCATCGACGGCCTGGCCGCCGTCGGTGCCGGGCAGCCGCTGTTCTACCTGATGAACGCCATGTTCATCGGCATCGGCACGGCCTTCACCATCCGGCTGGCCCACCTCAAGGGTGCCGGGGAGAGCGGTGCCGTCCGCGCGGTGGCCCGCTCGCTGACCCTGTTCACCGTCGGGTGGAGCATCGGCGGCCTGCTGCTCACCGTGCTGCTGGCCCGCTACGCCTTCGACCTGATCGGCATCCATGGCCAACTGGTGGCGCAGGGACGGGCGTTCCTCGACACGCTGGCGTTCGGCTTCCCCGCGATCTTCGGCGGCGCGGCGGTCAGCGCGTTCCTGCGCGGCCTGGGCGCGAGCCGGGCCGCGATGTGGATCCAGGGCCTGGGCAGCGTGGTCAACGCCGCGCTGGCCTGGTTCTTCGTCGCCGGGCTGCATCTGGGGGTGGCGGGCGCGGCGCTGGCCACCGTCAGTGCCGCGACCCTCGCCCTGGCGGTGGGCCTGGCGCACATCCGCCGGGCCTACCCGCTGGGCCCGCGCGAGGCCACGCCCGCCGTACGGCGCGAACTCACCGACGCAATGCGGCTCGGCGCGCCGCTGGCGATCCAGCACATCGGCCTGGCTCTGGGCATCATGGTGCTGGTCTGGATCATCGCGCGGTTCGGCGCGGTCTGCCTGGCCGCCTTCACCGTGGTGGCCCGGCTGGAGCTGTTCACCTCACTGCTCTTCCTGGACCTGTCCGGCGGCCTGTGCGCGTTCGTCGCGCAGAACCTGGGAGCCGGCCGAAGTGACCGCAACCGCACCGGACTTCGGCAGACCGTGCTGCTCACCCTGGGTCTCACCGCGCTGGTCTCGGCGGTCGTGCTGCTGGCCCGCGCCCCGATCGCGAGCCTGTTCACCGGCGACCTCCGGGCCAGGGAGCTGACGGCCCGTTACATCCTGATCACCTACCCGTTCTTCGTCTGCTACACCGTCATGGTCGTGGTCCACGGCTACCTCAACGGCGCCCGGCGCACCGCCGTACCGCTGATCTGCACCGTGCTCGCCTTCCTGCTGACCCAGGTCCCCGCCGCCTACCTGCTGCACGGACCACTCGGCATCGACGGCGTGATGTGGGCGGTCGTGCTGGGCTGGGCCGTCGGCCTGGCATACACCCTGGTCGCGGTGCGGCGACTGCTGCTGCCCGCCGTACCACCACCCGCACCGCGCGCCGAGGAGGCTGCCACATGGGCGAAGTGACGCAGCGTCAGATCTCCTTCGGCGGCGGCCGGGCCCGCACCGCGCCGCTGGCCTGGGGCCAGCTCACCACCTGGGACGACATGCGCCACTTCCTGCCCGAGGTGAAGGCGTTCTTCGTGCTCTCCCGGCGGGTGTCGGTGCCGGCCGGCCTCGGCACCGACGCGGTGGTCGACGCGCTGCGCGTGCTGCTGGAGCGGCACGAGTCGCTGCGCAGCCGGTACCGCGCCGCGCCGGGCGAGGCGGTCGTCCAGCGGGTGCTGGCCGAGGGCCGGGTGCCGCTCACCGTGATCGACTGGACGCCCGCGGACCGGCTGCCCTTCGAGACGGCCGTCGAGCGGGCCCAGCACGCCATCGTCACCCGGCGGCTCGACCACGCGAGCGAACCACCCGTCCTGTTCAGCCTGCTGACCCGGGCCGGCGCCGCACGGCTGGTCGTCCTCGGGGTCTCGCACGTCGCCGCCGACGCGCGGGCCGTGGACCTGCTGATGGCCGAGCTCGGCGGGCTGCTCGACGCGGCGGCGGCGGGCGCGCCCGTCCCACCTCCGTGGACCCGCTGGCAGCCCGCCGACCAGGCCGCCTACGAGCAGTCGCCGCCGGGGATGCTGCGCAACGCGGCGGCGCTGCGCCGGCTGCGCGAGCAGCTGGCAGGCGCCGCCACCGGCGCCTTCCCCGCGCCCGTGGCACCGCCGGAGCACCCGGGCCACCCGCGCTACCTCTGCGGCCGGCTGGAGTCGGCCGCCGTCCCGCTCGCCCTGCGGGTGCTCGCCCGCCGCCACCGGGCCGGCACCTCGGCCGTCCTGCTCGCCGCCACCGCCGCACTCACCCGCGCACTCACCGGAACCGACCGCCACACCTTCGCCCTGGTGGCGGCGGGCCGCGGCGACCCGGCCGGCCAGTACGCCGTCACCAGCCTCAGCCAGACCGGCTGGGCCACCCTGGACACCGGCGTGGCGAGCTTCGCCGAACTCACCGCGCTCGCCGCCACCGCCCTCGCCGAGGCCGCCCGGCACTGCCTGCACGATCCCCGGGCGGCCCGCGCGGTGATCCGCGACCTCGAACGGCGCCGTGCCGCGCCGCTCGAGCTGGGCTGCCGCTTCAACGACATGTGGGCGTGGACCAGGAAGCAGCCGGTCCACACCCTGCCCGACCACCGGACCGTGCTGGCCGCCACCGCCGGCACCCGGCTCGACTGGCCCGCCGACCAGGCCACCGAGAACGACCGGATCACCCTCTCCGTCAACCTCTACGGGACCGCCGACCGCCTCGTCATCGAGGCCCTCGCCGACACCCACCGGCTGCCCCGCCCACAGCTGCGCGCGCTGCTGCGCGGCTACGAACGCCTGCTGGTGGAACTGGTCGCCCGCGACGTGCCCCCGGCCGAGGTGGCCGCACTCCTGGCGGCGGATCCCGCACCGGCCCCGGCACAGTCATAAGCTCGGCGTCATAAGCTCGGACGGTCACTCCATGACGGAACGGCCGTGCGGGCGAAATCACCGATCCTGGCGCATGACCCGACCGGTACCGGGGATGCGCTCCACAGGAAGGTGGTCGAGATGGGCACGCAGTCGAGCACGCCCTGCTGGCCGGGCCACGGGTGCCGCGGATGAACAGCGCCCGCGACGCCGTGCGCCACCGGGCCGCCGGGCTGCCCGGTCGCCACCTCGTGGTGAGCGTCTGGCACGGCCTGCGGGCGGGCGCCGCCGAGCTGTGGCACCGGGGCCACGAGATCGAACTGCTGCAGCGCTCGATGGCCTTCGCGGCGCTCTACTTCGTCACCCTGGTGCCCCTGCTGGTGGTGATCGCCGCGGCCGCGCCCACCCGGGGCGACGGGATCACCGGCTGGATCACCGACGGCCTGGGCCTGACCAGCCGCGGCACCCAGGCGGTCAGCGCCCTGTTCGCCTCCCAGCACGAGGTGCTGAGCACCACCACCGGGTTCGGCCTGGCCGCGCTCGCCTTCTTCGGCCTCTCCCTGATGGCCTCGATGCAGACCGCCTACGAGCGGATCTGGGAGCTGCCCCGGGGCCGCTGGCACACGGTCTGGCGGCAGGCGGTGGGCCTGGCCGGCCTGATCGGCTACGTCGTGATCGCCGCCTGGAGCGGGGAACCCTGGAGCAGCAGCTTCGCGCAGCCGACCCTGCGGATCGCGGCCACGGTGCTCGGCGGCGCGCTGCTCTTCTGGTGGCTGCAGCGCCTGCTGCTGGGCGGCCGGGTCGCCTGGCTCACCCTGCTGCCGGGCGCTCTGTCCACCATGGCGGCGCTGGCCGGGCTGCGGTTCTTCTCCCGGCTGGTCTTCGCGCCGCTGCTGGTCTCCAACGCCGTCTCCTACGGCACGGTGGGCACGGTGCTGGTGGTCCAGTCCTGGCTGATCGGGGTCGGCTTCACCGTCTACGGCGGGGCGCTCTTCGGCCGGGCGCTGAACAGCCACTTCGGCTGGGGCGAGCAGATCGACGACGAGCAGGCCGACACCGAGAGCTGAGCCCGCTCAGCCCACTGGCCCCGCGCCGCGCAGCGCCTCCAGGTGCAGTGCCAGGTGGCGCCGCCAGGCATCGGGGGCCACCGCCTCGCCCGCGTCCACGATGCCGCGCAGCGCCCAGGCGGTCGCCTGGATGTCGGCGAGCACGATGTCCGGCCGGATCCTGCCGTGCCGCTGCGCCCGCGCCAGCAACTCCGCGAGCAGCGCCCGCAGCCGCTCGGTGCAGTCGGGCTGCGGACGGCCGAAGACCTGGTCGGCGTAGCCGCGGTGGTCGGCGAAGGACTGGCCGAGAACCACCAGGAAGCGCTCCAGGCCCGTCCCGTCCGCGCGGTCCAGCTCGCGCCGGGCCGCCTCGATCAGCTCGTCCAGGATCAGCCGGACCAGCTCGTCGAGCAGGTTCTCCTTGTTCGGGAAGTGCCGGTAGAGGGTGCCGACGCCGACCCCGGCGCGTGAGGCGATCAGCTCCATGCTGGCGGCCGGGCCGTACTGCGACATCACCGCCCGAGCGGCGTCGATCACCAGCCGGTGGTTGCGCACGGCATCCCGCCGCACGGTGCGTGTCCCGCTCTCCCGCACGTTCGCCGTCCCTCCTGGCGCGTCGGACCTGCTGGCAGTGTAGGTCGAGCGGGTGCGAAGGCGGCGGGACGCGGCGCTGCTCCGGCGTGTGCCCCGGCCAAGGGCCGCGGCGGCGGCAGCCGCAGCCGCAGCCGCAGCCGCAGCCGCAGCGCACGTTGTCCAGGGCGTGAGCCGGAAACCGGCCCGGCGAAGCGATCACTCGTGGCAAGGTGAGCAGTGTCATCGGCGGCGCGCCAAGGCGGCCTCGCCCCGCCCGACCATCCGGTGTCTGGAGGCCCATGAACACCCCGCTCGCCGTGCTCTTCGCGTTGCTCACCACCGTGTTCAACGCGCTCGCCACGGTGCTGCAACGCAAGGCCGCCGGCCGGGTGCCGCTGCGCGGGATGGGCCGGGGGCTGTTCCGCGCGCTGCTGCGGCAGCGGGTCTGGCTGGGCGGCATGGTCGCGGTGGCCGCCGCCGCCTGCTGCCAGGCGCTGGCGCTGGCCAACGGCCCGCTCTCCATCGTGCAGCCGATCTTCGTGCTGGAGCTGCTGATCGCGCTGCTGCTGGCCGGCGTCATCCTGCGCCGCCCGCTGCCGCCCCGGACCTGGCAGGCCGCCCTGTGGGTCACCGGGGGGCTGGGCGTGGCGCTCTGGGCGGCGGCGCCCAGCGGTGACGGCGCGCCGGCCGGTTTCGGCCGCTGGCTGCTGGCGACGGTCAGCTGCCTGGGTCTGGTGGCGCTGCTGGTCGCGGTGGCCGCGCGGCGCGGCGCCGGGGCGGTCCGGGCGGCCAGCCTGGCGCTGGGCGCGGCCCTCTGCTACGCGCTGACCGCCGCGATGCTCAAGGCCTCGGCGCTGGCCTGGCAGCACGGCGGGCTGACCGCCTTCCTGTCGGTGTGGCAGACCTACGGCTTCGCGCTGATCGGGATGCTGGCGCTCTTCCTGCTGGAGAACGCGCTGCAGTCCGGGATGCTGGTCTTCTCCCAGCCCGCACTCACCCTCGGCGACGCCTGCGCCAGCATCGCCCTGGGCATCACGCTGTTCGGCGAGCGGATCCGTCTCGGCGGCTGGCTGGCCGTCGAGTTGGCGGGCGCGGCGGCCGTCGCGGTCGGCATCGTGCTGCTCAGCCAGGCCGCCGCCGCGCAGGAACGGGCGGCGGCGCAGGCTCCGGCGAGTCAGGCGAGAGCGAGCTAGGCGAGAGCCGGCCAGGTGAGAGCCGGCCAGGCAGGTCAGCTGCGGCGGGTGATGGTGGCGGTCAACGGCCCGTCCGGGCGCAGGATGAACCCGAAGGCGGGCGCTGGCGCGGCGGCCGTGAAGACGGGGGTGAACGCGGGCAGCAGCAGTTCCAGCAGCGCGGTCATCTCACGCAGCGCGAACTGCAGGCCCAGGCAGGCGCGGGCGCCGATACCGAACGGGTAGTAGGCGCCTGGCTGGGTGGGGCGGCGGCCCGGCGCGGTGAAGCGGGTCGGGTCGAAGCGGTCCGGGTCGGGCCACAGCGCCGGGTCGCGGTGGGTGAGGTAGGGCGAGGTCAGGATCTCGGTGTCCGCCTCGATCCGGTAGCCGGCCAGCGTGTCGGCCTCGGCCGCGAAGCGCGGCAGCAGCCAGGCCGCCGGGTAGAGCCGCAGGGTCTCGCTGATCAGCGCCTGGACGGCCTCGCGGCGGGCCGCCGAGCCCGCCTCGCCCGCGTCCAACGCCCAGTCGCGGTACTCGGGGTGACGGTCCAGCAGCAGGTGGAGCCAGGCCAGGCTCTTGGCCGTGGTCTCGTGCCCGGCGGTCAGCAGGCCGACCAGTTCGTCGCGGATCAGCTGCTCGTCGTACTCGGGGCGGCTCGCCGCGCCGTCCACCAGCAGGTGCAGCAGGCCGGGACCGTCCGGGCCCGGCTCGCCCCGCCGGGCGGCCGCGATCGCCCGCCGGGAGACCGCGTCGATCCGTGCCAGGTCGGCGTCGACGGCGGCCCGCGCGGCGGCGACGGCCGGATCCGGCCGCTCGGCGGGCTCCGGCGGCAGCGTCGGCAGGGCCGCCACCACGGCGTCCAGCACGGCGAGTTCGCGGTAGTCGTGGTCCTCCAGCGGGTGGCCGGTGAGCGAGCGCCAGATGGTGTCCAGGGCGAAGAAGCGCAGCTCCTCGCCGAGGTCGACGGCCTGCCCGGTGCGCTCGTACGCCGTCCAGCGCTCGACGGTCCGCCGGGCGGCGTCGGCGATCCGCTGCTCGTAGCGGCGCATCCCGATGCCGGTGAACTGGGCCTGCAGCAGCTTGCGCTGGCGCCGCCACGGCTCGCCCGAGGTGGCCAGCACGCTGTCGCCGACCAGCCGGCGGGCCCGGTGCGAGCGCTTGACGTAGCGGTCCGGGTGCTGGGCGAGCACGTGCTGGACCGCCTGCGGGCCGGTCACCAGGACGGTCGGCGCCGGGCCGAGCCGGACCGCGCCGACGCCGCCGAGCGCGCGCACCTCGGTCAGCAGCTCGACCAGTTGGCCACCCGAGGCACGCCAGCGCTCCACGACGACCGGGTCGAGCTCGGGCGGCGGGCAGCTCGCCCCGGGACGGGCAGTGGTCAGGGCCATGACCTGAATGCTAGTCGACTGCCCCGCCCCGGTAGGCAGTTCACGCAGGCCGGCCGACCGGGTCGAGCGCCGGAACCGGCCGCGCACCGGCCGGCGCCCACCCGATAGGGTTTCCGCACACGAAGCGGCGCGGGGCGGGAGTTGACGGCATGGACGAGCAGCGGGAGACGGGCTTCTTCGACTCGGTCGAGGAGGTGACGGCCCGGCTGGCCGAGGTCGGCTACCTGGCCTCCACGGCGGTGGCCACCACCGTCTTCCTGGCCGACCGGCTGGGCAAGCCGCTGCTGGTCGAGGGCCCGGCCGGGGTCGGCAAGACCGAACTGGCCAAGGCGGTGGCCGCGGTGGCCGGCGCCCGGCTGGTGCGGCTGCAGTGCTACGAGGGCGTGGACGAGTCCCGCGCGCTCTACGAGTGGAACCACGCCAAGCAGTTGCTGCGGATCACGGCCGGGCGCGAGGAGGGCTGGGAGCAGGCCAGGACCGACATCTTCAGCGAGGAGTTCCTGCTCCCCCGCCCGCTGCTGACCGCGATCCGCGGCAGCGAGCCGACCGTGCTGCTGATCGACGAGACCGACAAGGCCGACGTCGAGGTGGAGGGCCTGCTCCTGGAGGTGCTCAGCGACTTCCAGGTGACGGTCCCGGAGCTGGGCACCATCACCGCCGAGCGCCGCCCCTTCGTGCTGCTCACCTCGAACGCCAGCCGGGAGCTCTCCGAGGCGCTGCGCCGTCGCTGCCTCTTCCTGCACCTCGACTTCCCCGACCCGGAGTTGGAGGTGCGGATCGTCCGCTCGCGGGTGCCGGGCCTGGACCAGGTGCTGGCCGAGTCGGTGGTCAAGGTGGTCGGCGCGCTGCGGGCGATGGAGCTGCGCAAGGCGCCGTCGGTGGCGGAGACCATCGACTGGGCCCGCACCCTGCTCGCCCTCGGCGCCGACACGCTGGACGACGCGGTGGTCCGGCGCAGCCTCGGCGTGATCCTCAAGCACCAGGAGGACCTGCGCCGGGCCGCCGAGAAGCTGACCCTGGCGTGAGCGCCGCGCAGCGGCAGGCGCTGCCCGAGCGGCTCACCGCGTTCGTGCAGGCGCTGCGCGCCAACGCGCTGCGGGTGGGTCCGGCCGAGACGGTGGACGCCGCCCAGGTGCTGGCCGTGCTCGGCCTGGCCGACCGGGAGCGGCTGCGCGAGGGGCTGGCCGCGGCCCTGCTGCGCGCCCACGGGCAGCGAGCCGTCTTCGACGCGACCTTCGACCTCTACTTCCCGAGCCGGGTCGGCGAGCCCGAGGCCACCCGGCAGTCGGCCGATCCGACGGTCGAGGAGCTGCGCGAGCAACTGGCCGCGGCGCTCGCGGCCGGCGACAGCGCGGCCATGGCGCAGCTGGCCGCCGGCGCCGTCGGGGCGCTCGGCGCGTTCGGCCAGGCGCCCGGCGCGGGCGGCTGGTCGGCGCACCAGACGCTGGACCGGCTGCGCCCGCAGATCCTGCTGGCCCGGGTGCTCGCCGCGCTGCGCGAGGGCCGGGGCGAGGCCAGGCCGAGCGAGCTGACCGAACGGATCGAGCCGGACGAGATCCGCCGCCGGATCGAGGCCTTCCGCGCCCTGGTCGCCACCGAGGCCCGCCGGCGCAGCGCCGAGCTGCGCGGCACCGAGGAGATCGCCCGCCGGGCGGTGGCGCCCAGCGTCGACCAGATCGACTTCCTGTTCGCGGGACGCGAGCAGCTGGCGGAGCTGCGCCGGGCTGTGCGACCGCTCTCGCGCAAGCTGGCCACCCGGTTGGCGGCCCGCCGTCGCCGGGCCGCGCGCGGGCAGCTGGACGTGCGCCGCACGGTGCGGCGCTCGCTGGGCACCGGCGGGGTGCCGCTGCGTCCCGCCTACCGGCGCCGGCATCCGCAGCGTCCGGAGCTGGTGCTGCTCTGCGACGTGTCCAGCTCGGTCGCCGGGTTCTCGGACTTCACCATGCTGCTGGTCCAGGCGCTGCGCGAGGAGTTCAGCCGGGTGCGGGTGTTCGCCTTCGTCAACCGGGTCGACGAGGTGACCGACCTGCTCGGCCCGGGGGCCGGCGATCCCGGCACGCTGGCCCGGCGGATCCTGGCCGAGGCCACGGTGCTCGGCTACCACCCGTACAGCGACTACGGCTCGGCGCTCGGCGAGTTCCAGCAGCGCTACCGGGACGTGGTGGGCCCGCGCAGCTCGGTGCTGATCCTGGGCGACGCGCGCAACAACAACCGCGACCCCAACCTGCCGGCCCTGCGCCAACTGGCCCGCCAGGCCCGCCGGGTGCACTGGCTCAACCCCGAGCAGCCCTCCTACTGGTCCACCGGCGACTCGGCGGCCCTGGCCTACGCGGGCGTGGTGCCGATGCACCCCTGCCGCAACGCCCGCCAGCTGGGCGAGCTGATCACCCGTCTGCTGCCGCTGTAGCACCACGGCCGGCCGCCCACCGGGCCGCGAAGGCCCGGAAGCGTCGCGCGGCCGAGCTGGCCGGGCGGTCCGCGCGCCAGGCCAGGCCCAGGCCCCGGCAGGCGTCCTGCTCGGCGAGCGGGACCAGCCGGACGCCGAGGTGGCCGACCAACCCGTCGCCCACCGGCAGCACCGCCAGGCCGAGCCCCGCGCCGACCATGCCCCGGATGGTGGCGACCTCCCCGGCTTCCAGCACCACCGAGGCGGTCACCCCGGCCTGGTGGAACAGCCGGCAGGTGAGCTGCCGCAGCCCCGGCGCCTCGCGCATGATGATGAACCGCTCCCCCGCCAGCTCGGCCAGCCGCACTACCGGCCGCTCGGCCAGCGGATGCCCGGTGGGCACGGCCAGCGCCAGCCGCTCCTCGCGCAGCGGCAGCCACTCCCAGCCCGCACCGTCCGGGCGCGGTCCGGTGACGGCCAACTCGGCCGACCCGTCCTGGAGCAGCTCGAGCACCCCCGCCGCCGACTCCTGGTGCAGGCTGAAGGCGGCGCCCGGCGACTGCCGCTGGTAGGCGCCGAGCAGCTCCGGCACCAGCCAGCCGCCGAGCGAGTGCGCGAAGGCCAGCCGCAGCGTCTGCTCGGCGGGGTCGAGCAGCGCGGCGATCCGGTCCTGCGCGGTGTCCAGCTCGGCCAGTGCCCGGCGGGCGTGGCGCCGGTAGACCCGCCCGCAGTCGTTGAGCCGCAGCCGGTGCCGGTCGCGGTCGAACAGCGGGGTGCCGAGCCGCCGTTCCAGCCGGGCGATGGCCCGCGAGAGGGTCGGCTGCGAGGTGCCGACCAGCGCCGCCGCGTCGGTGACGTGTTCGGTCTCGGCCACCGCGAGGAACCAGCGCAACTCGTCGATGCTCATCCCGGCATTATGCACACCACGCATGACCCGCAGGTCAGGGCGGTATTTCCGATCGCGGCACGGCCCCGGGAGACTGACAGGCACCGCGCCGAAACTGACGCAGCGTCATATACCGAAGGAGCACCATGTCCGAGCTGTCCGAGAAGACCACTCTGGCCGAGACCTTCCGCACCGCCCTGCAGAGCGCCGACTGGCCGCTGCTGCGCTCCCTGCTCACCGAGGACTGCCACTGGACCCTGCCCGGCGACAACCGGATCTCCGGGCAGGTGCGCGGAGCCGACGCGGTGATCGAACGGCTGCGCCTGATCGCGGGCTACGGCGTCCACTTCGACTTCCAGCGCACGCTGTTCAGCCGCGACAACCTGGCCCTCTCGCTGCACAACACCGCCGAGCGGGACGGCCGGGTGCTGGACGAGCACCTGGCCACCGTCTGCCTCCTGGACGGCGGGCGGATCCGGGCGATCGAGACCTACCTCTCGGACGTCCCGGGGATGAACGCGTTCTTCGTCTGAAGCCCCTGTCGCCCTGGCTCTGTTCGCATGCGTATCGTAACGTTCCAGTCACCCTCCGCAACCACGCGGAAGGTCCCACCCCGACCTGGAGACCGCATGACGACCGATGTCCAGCCAGCCCCGCAACAACTGACCGCCCCGCAGCCCAGCGACCTGTTCCTGCGCGACAGCGAGGAGATCCAGGGCGACATCCTGGCCGGCTTCAAGAAGGACCAGATGGTCCTGCTCTTCCTGCGCTTCGAGGACGGCGTCCAGGCCCGCACCTGGCTGCGCCGGCTGACCCCGCGGATCGCCACCACCCGCCAGGTGGCGGCCTTCAACAAGGCCTACAGCGAGGCCCGCAAGCAGTCCGGCGGTGACCCCCGGGGCCTGCGGGCCACCTGGCTGAACGTCAGTTTCAGCTACCTCGGGCTGGCCGCGCTGACCGGCAAGGACCCCTACCCGGACCAGCCCGCGAACACCACGCTCGGCGCCTTCAAGCAGGGCCCGGCGGTGCGCTGCCAGTTGCTCGGCGACGTCGACGACAGCAGCCCCGACACCTGGTACTTCGGCAACCACACCGAGCGGCAGGCCGTCCACGCGGTGCTCACCATCGCCTCCGACTCCGCCGAGGAGCTCGCCAGTGCGGTGGCCGAACAGCGCGAGGCCGCCTCGCAGTTCCGGATCACCGTGCTCTTCCAGCAGGACTGCGCCACCCTCAGGGGCAGCCGCCGGGGCAAGGAGCACTTCGGCTTCAAGGACGGCGTCAGCGAGCCGGGCGTGCGGGGCTTCGACGAGGAGGACCCCAAGCGCGCGGGCTGGGTCAAGGACCACCCGGGCACCCGCCTGATCGCGTACGGCGAGTTCGTCGCCGGCTACCCGGACCAGCAGGTGGCCCGCGCCGATCTGAAGCCGCCGGGCCCGGTGGTGCTGCCGGCCTGGGCGACCAACGGCTCGTTCCACGTGGTGCGCCGGCTCGCCCAGGACGTGCCGGGCTGGTGGGCGCAGGTGGGCGCCCAGTTGAAGGTGCTGAAGAAGGCGAAGGCGGTGCCGGACACCACCACGGTGGAGTGGCTGGCCGCCCGGATGGTCGGCCGCTGGCGCTCGGGCACCCCGGTCGCCAAGTGCCCCGAGGCCGACCGCCCGTTCAACACGGTGGCCGCCAACGACAACGAGATCAGCTACCGCGACGACCCCGACGGCACGCTGACCCCGCTCTTCTCGCACCTGCGCAAGACCAACCCGCGCGACGGCCTGCGCGAACGTCCGGGCGCCGGGCCGTTCGACGAGGATCCGGTGATGGACCGGCGCCGGATCATCCGGCGCGGCAGCCCGTACGGCCACCCGTTCGACCCGGCGGCGGAGGGACCGGGCGGGGCCGACGAGAAGCGCGGCCTGCTCTTCGTCAGCTACCAGGTGGACCTGATCTCGCAGTTCGAGTTCATCCAGCAGGCCTGGATCGACGACCCCGACTTCCCGCCCAACCGCGGCGACCAGGACGGGGTCGGCCGGACCGGACCGGACGGCATGGTCGGGCTGGACGGCACGCTGAGCTGGGAACGCGCCGACGGCAAGCAGGCGGTGCCGCTGAGCTTCCACCGCTTCGTGCAGACCGAGGGCGCCGTCTACGCGTTCGCACCCTCGATCACCACCCTCAAGTCGCTCGGCGAGGGCAAGCTGCCGGACAGCGAGCAGCCGGAGATCGGCCGACCGGTCGACACCTTCGTGCCGATCCCCGACCTGCAGCGCCGCAACGGCAAGAGCCTCTACTACGCCTTCCGCACCCTGGGGGCCACGCAGCGGTACCGGATCATCTCGATCGCCGACGGCAGCAGGCACACCGACACCCTGGAGCGGCCGGACCAGCCGCTCACCGCCTGGAAGTCGCTGGACGGCGTGGCCAACGTCGACGTCTTCCTGCCCTACCCGGACATGCAGCGGCAGAACGGCAAGAGCTGGTTCTGGGTCTTCCACTCGGTCAACGGCCGCCAGCAGTACCGGGTGATCACCCTCGCCGACGGCAACCAGGCCGACGTCCTGGAGCGCGGCGACGGACCGCTCACCCGCTGGCCGTCGCTGGACGGCGTGGCCAAGCTGGACTTCGTGATCCCCTTCCCGGACCGGCAGCCCAAGGACGGCCGCAGCTGGTACTGGCTCTTCCACACGCTGAACGGCGAGCAGTTCTACCGGGTCATCACGATCGAGCACAGCACCCGGCACACCGACGTCCTGCAGCGCGAGGACCGCCGGATCTCCCAGTGGCAGGAGGCCTTCAAGAACATCGACCGGATCACCACCGTGCTGCCGGTGCCCGACGAGCAGCGGCCGACCGGGCTGAGCAGCTACTGGGTCTTCCACCAGGACCGGTACCGGATGATCAGCATCACGGGCGACGACCAGCACCAGGACCGGATCGTCACCGAGGACCGGCCGGTGACCAACTGGGCGTCGCTCACCCGGTGACGGCGGTGAGTCGCAGCCGGCCTCAGCCGCCCCAGCGGCGGGCGCAGAGCACCAGGCGGTAGCCGTCGGGGTCGGCGACGGTCACCCCGTGCTGGTCCCAGTAGGGGTTGTGCGCCGGCACCCGGGTTCCGCCGGCCGCGACCAGCCGGTCGACCAGTGCCTGGTCGACCGGCGCACCCAGGTAGACCACGAAGCAGTCGTCCACCGTGGGCGTGGGCTCCAGCGGCCGCTCGGGGTCGTGGGTCAGCTCGAAGTGCCAGGCCCCGCCGGCCGGACCGAGCATCAGCAGGTCGTGCTCGCCGGAGACCCGCTCGGTGGTGCGCCAGAGCACGTCCAGCCCGAGCCCCGCCACATAGAAGCGCTCGGCGGCGGCCAGGTCGCGGGACGGGCGGGCGACCCGGATCTGCGTCGTGGAATCGATCATGAGCCGGAGCATAGTCACGCACCCCCCGGGTCGAACACCTCTTCGGCACGGACCTTCCCAGCGAACACCTCCCCTATCGAATATGTCTGCTAGCGATGTAATCTGAGGGCGACAGATCAGATCAGCGACAGAACGGTCCACCCATGTCCGTACGCGAGCGCCCGGCCCCGCCGCACCCGGCTCCCGGCCCCCGGCTCCGCACGCTGCTCACCACCGAGCGGGCCCGCCCCGACGCCGTCCGGGAGCACCGGTGGGCATGGCGGCTGGCGGTCGGCACGGTCTGCTTCGGCGCGTTCATGGGGCAGCTGGACGCCAGCATCGTCACGCTCACCTACCAGCCGCTGCGCACCGAGTTCCACAGCACGCTGGCCGGCGTCGAGTGGGTGTCACTGAGCTACCTGCTGACCCTGGTGGCCTTCCTGGTTCCGGTCGGGCGAATATCCGACGTGCGCGGCCGGAAGCTCATGTACCTGTACGGCTTCGCCGTCTTCACCGCCGCCTCCGCCGCCTGCGGGCTGGCCCCGGGGCTGGCCGCCCTGGTCGTCTTCCGGGTGGTCCAGGCGATCGGCGCGGCCATGATGCAGGCCAACAGCGTGGCCCTGGTCACCACCAGCGCCCCGCCCGGCAAGATGCGCTCCGCGCTCGGGATCCAGGCGGCGGGGCAGGCGATCGGCCTCGCCCTCGGACCGACCATCGGCGGCGCGCTGGTGAGCACCCTCGGCTGGCGCTGGGTCTTCGGGGTCAACGTCCCGATCGGCATCATCGCCCTGGTGGCGGGCCACTACCTGCTGCCGCGCACCCGGCAGCCCGCCGCCGGCTCCCGGATCGACGGGCCCGGCGTGCTGCTGCTCGGCGGCTCGACGACGGCAGCGCTGCTCGCGCTCTCGGTGGCCTCCGGGCTCGGCCCGCCGGCCTGGACCGCGCTGCTGCTGGCCGCCGCGGCCGTCGCCGCCGGCTGGGCCTTCCTGCGGCGCCAGCGCCAGATCGCCAACCCGCTGCTCGACCTCGCGCTGCTGCGCGCCGGCCGGCTGGGCCCAGGTCTGCTCGGCGGCCTCTGCGGCTACCTGGTGCTGTTCGGCCCGCTCGTGCTGGTCCCGGTGGAACTGGCCCGGCGCGGCAGCGGCGCGCTGGCCACCGGCCTGGTGCTCACCGCCCTGCCGCTCGGCTTCGCGCTCGCGGCCACCACCGCCGACCGCCTGCTGCCCGGCGGCTGGAGCGACCGGTTGCGCAGCCGGGTGGGCGCCGCGGGCTGCGTGCTGGCGCTGACCCTGCTGGTGCTGCTGCCACCGACCGCCACCCTGCTGCCGCTCTCCCTGGCACTGCTGGGCCTGGCGCTCGGGATCTTCGTCCCGGCCAA
Organism: Kitasatospora sp. NBC_01266; assembly: GCF_036242395.1. Classification (NCBI taxonomy): domain Bacteria; kingdom Bacillati; phylum Actinomycetota; class Actinomycetes; order Kitasatosporales; family Streptomycetaceae; genus Kitasatospora; species Kitasatospora sp. NBC_01266. The sequence continues at coordinate 988,680 of NZ_CP108458.1, forward strand.
CAACACCCTGGTGATGCGGGCCATCCCGACCACCTCGGCGGGCACCGGCGGCGGCATGGTCAACATGACCCGGGGCCTGGGCACCGCGATCGGCGTCGCCGCCGTCACGCTGGCCCTGCACCTGTTCGGCGGCGACACCGGGGCCCGCGCGGCAGCACTCACCATGCTGGCCTTCGCGGTCCTCGCGCTGGCCAGCACGCTGCCCCGCCGCGCCCGCTGACGCCGGTCAGGCCCGGCCGGCCGCCTTCTGGGTGCGCCGGGCCAGCGAGTCGATGACCACGGCGGCGAGCAGCACCGCACCGGTGATCATGAACTGGATCGCGTTGCTCAGCCCCTCGATGTTCATGCCCGACTGGATCGAGCCGATCACCAGCGCGCCGAGCAGCGCCGACCAGGTCTTGCCGCGCCCGCCGAACAGGCTGGTGCCGCCGATCACCGCGGCGGCGATCGCGTTCATCAGCAGGTTGCCGCCGCCGGAGGTCTGGCTCGCGGACTGGATCTGCGCGGCCAGGAAGAGACCGCCGACCGCCGCCATGGTGGAGCAGATCATGAAGACCGTGATCCGGGTCCGCGGCACGCTGATACCGGCCCGGCGGGCGCCCTCGATGTTGCCGCCGAGCGCGAAGATCTGCCGCCCGTAGCCGGTGCGGCGCAGCACGAAGTCCAGCACCACGATGAAGGCCAGGAAGATCACCAGGGCCAGCGGCAGACCCTTGTACTGGTTCAGGGTGTACGCCGCGAGGAAGGCCACCACCGCCAGCAGCACGGTGCGCACGACGATGTCGGCCAGCGGGCGGTACGGCACGCCGGCCATCCGTCTGCGCCGGGCGTCCAGCAGACTGGCGCCGAGGAAGAGCGCCACCCCGGCCGTCGCCAGCCCGTAGGCGGCGATCTGCTGGGCGTAGATGGTGCTGTAGAGCCGCGAGACGATGTCGTTGCCGCTGAGGTTCACCGTCCCGTTGGAGCCCAGGATGTGCAGCATCAGCCCGTTCCAGCCGAGGTTGCCGGCCAGCGTGACCACGAAGGCCGGCACCCCGACCCGGGCGAAGAAGAAGCCCTGGACCAGGCCGACCAGCGCCCCACCGAGCAGGGCGCAGGCCAACGCGACGTACTGGTTGACGCCGTGGGTGACCTCCAGCACCGCGTAGACCGCCGCGCAGAGCCCGCTGACCGAGCCGACCGACAGGTCGATCTCGCCGAGCAGCAGCACGAAGACCACGCCGATCGCGATCATCCCGGTGCCGACGATCTGCTGCGAGAGGTTGGAGAGGTTCTGCGCGGAGAGGAAGCTGCTGTTCAGGCTGCCGAACACGGCCCAGATCACGATCAGCGCCAGGACCACCGGCAGCGAGCCGAGTTCGCCGCTGCCCAGCCGGCGGCGGAACTCGCCGAGGTAGCCCTGCACCCCCTGCCGGCGGACGATCAGGCGCGGGTCCACCACGGGGGTGGCCTCGGCCGCCACCGGCACGGTCGCGTTGACGCCGCCGGTCGGCATGGCGTCCTCGGGCAGCGGGCGCCGCTCGTCGCGCGGCGGGTTGGGGTCCTCGATCACTGGCTGCCCTCCGTGGCACGGGCCTGGCGGCGGGTCACGGCGTTGTCCGTGGCGCCGGTGATGGCCGAGATGATCTCTTCCTGGGTGGTCGAACGCCGGTCGAAGACCCCGTTGTTGCGGCCGAGCCTGAGCACCGCGATCCGGTCCGCCACGGCCATCACATCGGCCATGTTGTGGCTGATCAGGACCACTCCGAGGCCCTGCCCGCCGAGCCGCTCGACCAGGTCGAGGACCTGCGCGGTCTGCTCGACGCCGAGCGCGGCGGTCGGTTCGTCCAGCACCACCACCTTGGGCGAGCCGATCAGCGAGCGGGCGATCGCCACCACCTGGCGCTGGCCGCCGGAGAGCGAGGCGATCGGGATCCGCACGCTGGGGATCCGGATCGACAGGGTGTCCAGCAGGGCCCGCGAGCGCTGCTCCATCGCGACCTCGTCCAGCACGCCGAACCGCTTGAGCTCGCGGCCCAGGAAGAGGTTGCCGACCACGTCCAGGTTGTCGCAGAGCGCGAGGTCCTGGTACACCGTGGCCACGCCCAACTGCTGGGCGTCCTGCGGCCGGTGGACGGCCACCGGCCGGCCCTCCCACTCGATCACGCCCTCGTCCGGCTGGTTGACCCCGGCGATCGCCTTGACCAGGGTCGACTTCCCCGCGCCGTTGTCGCCCACCAGGGCCAGGATCTCGCCGGCCCGCACCTCCAACTCGATGTCGGTCAGGGCCTGAACGGCCCCGAACCGCTTGGAGACCCCGCGCAGGGCCAGCACCGGTTGACCGGCCATCTCGTCCGCTCCCTCCTGAAGCTCCGTCAGAGTTCCCTGCTGAGTGGGTGGTTACTGGAGTCCGGCCGCCCTGCAGTCGGCGGCGTGGGCGGCATCGCAGATCTGCGCCACGGTGTAGAGGCCGTCGACGACCACGGTGGACCTGATGTTCTCCTTGGTCAGCACGGTCGGGGTGATCAACTGGGCCTTCACGGTGGTACCGCTGCCGCTGGTCGCGGTGGTCGGGGCCACCGAACTCCCCGGCGCGCGGCCCTCGGCGAGGTCGACCGCCATGGTGCCGGCGGTGTCCGCCTCCGGCTTGTAGGGCTTGTAGATCGACATCGTCTGGGTGCCGGCCAGGATCCGCTGCACGGCGTCCAGTTGGGCGTCCTGGCCGGTCAGCGGCACGGCCAGGCCGGCGGCCTGCAGCGCCGTGGCGATACCGGCGGCCATCCCGTCATTGGCCGAGTAGACGCCGAGCACGTTCTGCGCGCCCACCGCGGTGATCGCGGCGGCGGCCTCCTGGTTGGCGTTGTTCGGATCCCAGTTCGGCGTGTCGTACTCCTTGGCGACCTTCAGCCTGCCGTCGATCGCGCTGTGCGCACCGGCCTTGAACTGGCCGGCGTTCGGGTCGGTGGGCGAGCCGTCGACCATGATGATCTCGCCGCCGCCCGCCCTGCCGCCCACCGCCGCCACCAGGGCCTGGCCCTGGAGCCGGCCGACCTCGGTGTTGTCGAAGGAGACGTAGGCGTCCACCGGCCCCTGGGCCAGCCGGTCGTAGGCGACCACCTCGACGCCCGCCTGGTGCGCCTTCTGGACCGAGGACTGGATCGCCTTGGCGTCCACCGCGTCCAGGATCAGCACCTGGTCGCCCTTGGTGAGGGCGGTGTCCACCTGGGTCTGCTGGGTGGTGGCGTCCTGGTCGGCGTTGTAGTAGTCGATCGCCGCGTTCGGGTCCAGCGCCTTGATCCGCGCCTCGATCAGCGGCTTGTCGAACTGCTCGTACCGGGTCGTCTTGGTCTCCGGCAGCAGCAGACCGATCTTGATCGCGGCCGTCGAGCCGGTGGCGACCGCGCGGCTGCCGGCGCTCTTGGCGATGCCGCAGGCGCTCGCACCGGCGGCCAGGCACAGGACGGCGGCGACGACGGCCGCTCGACGCGGAGCGATCTTCATAAGGCTGCCTCCCGTGGACCGGTCACCCCCGACTCTCGAGTCTGCGAAGCCGGGGACGGCCCTCACCAGCCGGACTGCGCCGTACGGGAGGCGGCGTCACCCTCTTGATGGCGGGTCGCGGGCAGGGGCACGGGCACGGGCACGGGCAGGGGCAGGGGCAGGGGCAGGGGCAGGGCTGCCGGTCTACTGGGCGAGCGCGGTGGCCGCCTTGGCCCAGTTGGCGTGCAGCTGGTCCAGGTAGGAGCGGGCCGCCGAGCCGGGTGCGGTGCCGTGGGCGAAGGCGAGCATGTTGCCCGCGCCGGCGTTGTAGCCCAGCGCCAGCAGCTCGTCCTTGGTGAGGGCGGCGGTCGGGTGCGCGGGCAGCTGGGCGGCCAGGTCGTGCAGGAACCAGGCGGCGGCCTCGATCGCGAGGTCCGGGTCGTCGGGCAGCTCCTGCCAGCTGCGGTTGGCGAAGTCGCGGCCGACCTTGGTGTCGTCGAAGGCCGCCTGGTGCATGTTGGCGATGCCGAAGGCGGCGTCCGGCTTCATCTTCTGCCAGGCCCGCTCGAAGGCCGGGTCGTGCGGCTTGTAGGACTCGTTGTAGAGGATCGCCATCAGCAGCTGGGGGTCGATCCCGGCCTGGCCGGCCCGGGTGCGGACCTGGGCGGCGAAGTTGGCCGGGTCGTAGGCGTTCGCGGACGGCGCCGCGGACGGGCTCGCGGACCCGGGCGCGCCGGGGCTCGCCGCGCCGGGTGACGCCGTGGCGGCGCCCGGACGGGCCGCCCCGGCGCTCCCGGGGCCACTGCCGTGGCAGCCGTGCACCACGATCCCGAAGGCCAGCACCGCGACCATCCCGGCCACCGCCCGTCCGTACCTGCGCAACGCCCCCACCCGGCCTTCCGTCTCGATCTGCCACCGCCATCCTGCCTGATCGGCCTCAGTCCTGGAGCGCCCCGGGTGCCCGCCGCATCCGCAGGTTGGGCATCCGCTCCCGCCACAGCTCCCGCTCGCCGGTGAGCCGGAAGCCGTGGCGCCGGTAGAAGCGGATCGCCTGCTCGTTGTAGCCGGCGACCCAGAGCTGGATCGGCTCGGGCTGCGCCCAGGCGAGGAACCCGGTCATCAACTGCCGTCCGAGACCGAGGCCCTGGGCCGCCGTACGGAGGTACATCGGACCGAGCGTGACCCGCTGGTCAGCGGCGGTCTGCTGGTCGGACGCGGACCCGGGTCGCTCGCGCAGGCCGCACAGCACACCGACGATCGCCCCGCCCGACGCCTGCCGCACCACCCGGCAGTGGGCGCGCTGCGGCTCGGCGGCCGCCAGCACGAGGAACTCCCGCCAGCGGGCCACGCCCTCGGGGCTGACCAGGTCACCGCGCTGGGTGCGGATCCAGGACTCGTCGATGCCGGTGGCCGGGTGGGGGTAGGTCTCCAGCCAGGCGGCGAGCTGCATCCGCCCGATGGCGGCGGCGTCCTCGGGGCTCGGAACGTCGATCAGATGGCGCATCCCCGGATCATCGGGCCCGGCCCGGGGGCAGCGCCAGCGGGTTTCCGCCCGGCCCGCGCGGGGGCCGGGCGCGATTGAGCGGCCGGGGGCCGGGTAGGCGGACTGACGAGGTGACGATCATGAGCATCCCCTTCCCGGCCGATCCGGACGCCGCGCCCCCGCACTCGCCGATCCCGCCGGACCCGCTGCCGCCCGTGCCCGGGCCGCCGGCGCCCCGGCCCCCGGTGCCGGGCCCCGACCCCACGGGTCCGCAACCGGGCGAGCCCGAGCCGGACGAACCGGCGGAACCGACCCTGCGCAACTGACCGCGACCGGCGGTCCCGCGCGCCGCGGCCGCCCGGGGACGGCTGGCGCGCCTACGGTGGACGCCGGGGCCGCTGCTCCGGGCGCCCCTCCGTGACTCGGACTGATCTTCGGACTGATCTGGAGAACCCATGAGCAACACCCCCCTCACCGAGCTGACCGGCGAGTACGTGCTGGACCCGGCCCACACCAGGATCGGCTTCATGGCCCGGCACGCGATGGTGACCAAGGTTCGCGGCCACTTCAAGGAGTTCGAGGGCCGCGCGCACCTCGACGGCTCCGACCCGGCCAAGTCCACCGTGACCCTCACCATCAAGACCGCCAGCATCGACACCGGCAACGAGCAGCGCGACGGCCACCTGCGCACCAACGACTTCCTGGACGCGCCGGCCTTCCCCGAGATCGTCTTCGCCTCGACCGGCATCGAGGCACTGGGCGGCGACCGCTACCGGCTCAGCGGCGACCTCCGGATCAAGGAGGTGTCCCGGCCGGTCAGCCTGGACGTCGAGTTCGACGGCAGCGCCCGGGACCCGTACGGCAACCTGCGGGTGGGCTTCGAGGGCTCCACCGCGATCAGCCGCAAGGATTACGGCATCACCTGGAACGCCCCGCTGGAAGGCGGCGGCGTGCTGGTCGGCGACCGGGTGACGCTGGAGTTCGACGTCTCGGCGATCCGGCAGGACTGAGGGACCGATCCGCCAGGGCTGAGGGACCGGTCCGCCGGGGCGCAGGGACCGGGCGCCGCACCCCGGACCGCCGTCGGGGGACAAGCGCCGGTTACCATCTCCCGGTGTCCCGTACCCAGCGCGCCCGGCGCGCCCTGCAGGCCCTGCCGGCGCCGGTCCGCTGGCTCGCGGCACCGCTGGTGCTGCTCGCCTGCACGGGCGCGGTCCTGATGACCGACGGCAGCTACCAGCCGCCGGTCACGGCGCCCGAGCCCCCCGCGCAGGTCGCCGGCTTCTGCGCCGCGCTGATCAAGGCACTGCCGTCGACCATGCTGGGCCACCCGCGGGCGGACCCGGCGAACTCCCCGTACGTCGCCGTCTGGCGGAGCTCACCCCGCACCGTACTGCGGTGCGGGGTGGCCCGGCCCAAGTCGCTGGACAGTCTGGCGAACCAGATGTCGATCGGGCCGAACGTCGACAACCTCCAGTGGTACCTGGAGAAGGACGGCCACGGCGGCTACCGCTTCACCACCACGCTGCGCGCCGCCTACGTCGAGGTGGCGGCGCCGGCCGGGGCCACCGTCAACGCGACCGACGCGCTCGCCGTGGTCTCGCCGACCGTGCTGGCCAAGGTTCCCGACCTGAGCGGGCAGTTCGTCCCGGACCAGGACACCGAGCAGTAGCGGTCCCGGGCCGCTGCGCCCGGTAGCGGTCCCGGGCCCGCTCAGCCGGAGTCGCGCACCACCAGCTCGGTGGGGAGCACCAGTTGGCGCCGGGGGCGGTGCGGGTCGGCGATCTCGTCCAGCAGCAGACGGACCATGGTGCGGCCGAGCTCCGCTATCGGCTGGCGCACGCTGGTCAGCGGCGGATCGGTGTGCCGGGCCACGATCGAGTCGTCGAAGCCGATCAGCGCGACGTCCTCGGGCACCCGGCGGCCGGCCGCGCGCAGCACCTGCAGCGCGCCGGCGGCCAGCACGTCGGAGGCGCAGAAGACCGCGTCCAGGTCGGGGGCGCGGTCCAGCAGTTCGCGCATCGCCGCCCGGCCGCCCTGCTCGGTGAAGTCGGCCAGGCCCACCAGCTCCGCCGCCTGCGGTTCCCCGGCCTCGGCCAGCGCGGCGCGGTAGCCGGCCAGCCGGGCCTCGGCGACCTCCATGTCCAGCGGCCCGGTGATGGTGGCGATCCGCTGCCGGCCGGCCGCCAGCAGGTGGCGCACGGCGGCGCGGGCGCCACCCAGGTTGTCGGCGGCGACATAGCTCAGCGACTCGTGGTCGGCGCGCCGCCCGGCCAGGACGACGGGGATCCGCAACTCCTCCAGGGTGCTGGGCAGCGGGTCCTCGCGGTGCACGGCGACCAGCAGCACGCCATCCACCCGCTGGGCCCGCAGGTAGGCCGCGAGCCGGTCGCGCTCACGCTGGTCGCGGACCAGGATGAGCAGCAACTGCAGCTCCGAGTCGGACAGTTCGGCGCAGACCCCGCTGATGATGTCGGCGAAGTACGGCTCCGAGAAGAGCCTGGTCTCGGCCTCGGGCACCACCAGGGCGATCGCGTCCGTGCGCGAGGTGACCAGGGTGCGGGCGGCCCGGTTGGGGACATAGCCGAGTTCGGCGACCGCCTGCTCTACGACGGCCCTGGTGCGGTCGCTGACCCGGGGCGAGCCGTTGATCACCCGGGACACGGTGCCCCGGCCGACACCGGCCAGCACGGCCACCTCCTCCAGGGTGGGCCGGCCGCTGCCGGGGCGGCGTGGTGCGGTGGAGCTCATCGATCACCTCGGGCGACGATCACGGGGCGGGGTCGGGCGGGGGCCATTGTGGCAGGCCAACCTGGGTGTTGGTTGTGAGCCACCGCCCCTGGGAGCGCGCCCACTTGACCGGCCGGTCAGCCCGCCCCGCCGCTGGGCCGCCGGGGCCGTCAGGGCCGCGCGCCGTCCGGCAGGTCGGCCAGCGCCTCGGTGAGCCACTGGATCCAGAAGGTCTCCAGCCCGATGCCGGCCAGCAGCACCAGATGCTGCAACCGGTTCTGCTCCCCCGCCCGCTCGGCCGGGAAGTCCTTCCGCTCGATCGCCTGATAGTCCGTCAGTTGCTGCTCGTGCAACGTGAGATGACGCTCCAGCTCGGCCCGCAACCCGGGCGCGCCGACCACGGCGGCCGCCCGCAGCCGCAGCAGCAGCGGCTCGCGGACGGCCTTCGGGTCCTGGCTCTCGGCCACCCAGTCGACCAGCGCCGCCCGGCCGGCCGCCAGCACCTCGTACTCCTTGCGCTGCCCCCGGCTGGGCGGCTGCGGGACGGCCCGGATCAGCCCCGCCTGCTCCAACTTGCCGAGCTCGCGGTAGATCTGCTGGTGCGTGGCGGACCAGAAGAAGCCGATCGACTTGTCGAAGCGGCGCGTCAACTCCAGCCCGGAGGAAGGCTTCTCCAGCAGGGCGGTGAGGATGGCGTGCGGCAGCGACATGGCGGGATCCGGTCTCCTGGAGTGCGCGGGGTGCTGCTCGGAATCCTAGGCGAGCAGCACCCGCCCACCGGTGAATTATCAGCTCAGAGCGCGGCCGCCAGCCGGGTGCCCTGGTCGATGGCGCGCTTGGCGTCCAGCTCGGCCGCCACGTCCGCGCCGCCGATCAGGTGCGGCTCGATGCCCCGCTCGCGCAGGCCCTCGACCAGGTCGCGGCGCGGCTCCTGGCCCGCGCAGAGCACCACGGTGTCCACCGGGAGCAGCTGCGGCTCGCCGTCCACCGTCAGGTGCAGGCCCGCGTCGTCGATCCGCTGGTAGCCGACGCCCGCCACCATGGCGACGCCGCGGTGCTTCAGCTCGGTGCGGTGGATCCAGCCGGTGGTCTTGCCCAGCCCGGCGCCGACCTTGGTGGTCTTGCGCTGCAACAGGTGCACCGCGCGCTTGGTCTCGGGACGCTCCGGCTTGCGCAGGCCGCCCGCGCCGGAGTGCTCGGTGTCCACGCCCCACTGCGCGAAGAAGGCGGCCGGGTCCTGGCTGGCCGAAGTGCCCGGGTCGGTCAGGTACTCGGCGACGTCGAAGCCGATGCCGCCCGCGCCCACGATCGCCACCCGCTCGCCCACCGGTGCCTGGTCGCGCAGCACGTCCAGGTAGCTGAGCACGCTCGGGTGGTCGCTGCCCTCGATGCCGGGGTCGCGCGGGGTGACGCCGGTGGCCAGCACCACCTCGTCGAAGCCCTCCGCCGCCAGGCTCTCGGCGGTGACCCAGGCGCCCAGCCGCAGCTCGACCTGGTGCTTCGCCAGCTGGTGGCGGTAGTACCGCAGGGTCTCGTTGAACTCCTCCTTGCCCGGGACCCGGCGGGCGATGTTCAGCTGCCCGCCGACCTCCTCGGCGGCGTCGAAGAGCGTGACGGCGTGGCCGCGCTCGGCCGCCGTGACGGCGAAGGCGAGCCCGGCGGGGCCGGCCCCGACCACGCCCAGGCGCTTGCGCAGCTGGGTCGGGCCGAGCACCAGCTCGGTCTCGTGGCAGGCGCGCGGGTTCACCAGGCAGGAGGTGATCTTCATGCTGAAGGTGTGGTCCAGGCAGGCCTGGTTGCAGCCGATGCAGGTGTTGACGGCCTCGGGGGTGCCGGCCGCGGCCTTGGCCACGAAGTCGGGATCGGCCAGCAGCGGACGGGCCATCGAGACCAGGTCCGCACAGCCGTCGGCGAGCAACTGCTCGGCCAGCTCAGGGGTGTTGATCCGGTTGGTGGTGACCAGCGGGATCGCGACCGAGCCCATCACCTTCTTGGTGACCCAGGCGAAGGCGCCGCGCGGCACCGAGGTGGCGATGGTGGGGATGCGCGCCTCGTGCCAGCCGATACCGGTGTTGATGATGGTGGCGCCGGCCGCTTCCACGGCCTGCGCCAGCTCGATCACCTCGGCCAGGGTGGAGCCGCCGGGGATCAGGTCGAGCATCGAGAGGCGGTAGATCAGGATGAAGTCCGTGCCGACCCGCTCGCGCACCCGGCGGACGATCTCCACCGGGAACCGCATCCGGTTCTGGTAGCTGCCGCCCCAGGCATCGGTGCGCTGGTTGGTGGGCGCGGCGATGAACTCGTTGATCAGGTAGCCCTCGGAGCCCATGATCTCGACGCCGTCGTAGCCGGCCTGCTGGGCGAGTTCGGCGGCGCGGGCGAAGTCCTCGATGGTCTGCTCGATCTGCTCCTCGGTGAGGGCATGCGGCACGTACGGGCTGATCGGCGCCTGGATCGCGCTCGGCGCCACCAGGTCCTCGTGGTAGGCGTAGCGGCCGAAGTGCAGGATCTGCATGGCGATCCGGCCGCCGGCCGCGTGCACGGCCTCGGTGATGGCCCGGTGCTCGGCCGCCTCCTCCGACGTGGTGAGCTTGGCGCCGCCGCTCCACGGCCGCCCGGCCTCGTTCGGCGCGATACCGCCGGTGACGATCAGGCCGACCCCGCCGCGGGCCCGGGTGGCGTAGAACTCGGCCATCCGCTCGAAGCCGTTCGGCGCCTCCTCCAGGCCCACGTGCATCGAGCCCATCAGCACCCGGTTGGGCAGCGTGGTGAAGCCCAGGTCCAGCGGGCGCAGCAGGTGGGGGTAGGCGGTCATCCGGACTCTCCTCGCGCGAGTGTTGTTACCCAACGGTAGGCGCGGAGCCGGGCTCTATGCAACTAGTTTCAAAACACGATCGGACAGCGCTCAGTCGTGCGCTTCGTCGTAGCGCTGCTGCGCCTGCCGGACCTGCGGCATCCGCTGCTCGACCAACCCGATCAGCAGCCGCAGCTGCTCGGCGACCTCGCGCCCCAGGCCGGTGAGGCAGTAGTCGACCCGCGGCGGGTTGGTCTGCTGCGCCTCGCGGTGCACCAGGCCGTCCCGCTCCAGCGCCTGAAGGGTCTGCGACAGCATCTTCTCGCTCACCCCGTCGACCCGGCGGCGCAGCTCGTTGAAGCGGAAGCTGCCGTCGAGCAGCGCGGCGAGCGTCAGGCTGCCCCAGGCGTGGGTGACGTCCTTCAGCACGTGCCGGGACGGGCAGGCGCGCCCGAACACGTCGTAGGGCAACTCGTCGGCGCCCTGGCAGACGGTGGCTTCGGTGCTGTCAGTCGTCATGCCAAGCAGTGTACGCGCGTAGGGCGCCATCCACTGGGTTGCGCTTTCAAAAAGATAGTGCTTTCCTTTCATCAGCACTTACCGAACGACACCGCATCACACCTTTCAGGAGCACCGCTGTGACCAGCCCCGTCATCTCCATCGCCGTCCACTCCGGCTTCGGCCACACCGCCGTCATCGCCGAGGCCGTCCAGGCCGGCGCGCTGGAGGCCGGTGCCACCGTCCACCTGATCAAGGTCGACGAGATCACCGAGGCCCAGTGGGAGCTGCTGGACGCCTCGGACGCGATCGTCTTCGGCTCGCCCACCTACATGGGCGGCGCCTCCGCCGCCTTCCACACCTTCGCCGAGGCCAGCGCCAAGCGCTGGTTCGCCGCCGCCTGGAAGGACAAGCTGGCGGCCGGCTTCACCAACTCCGGCTCCAAGAGCGGCGACAAGCTCGGCACCCTGCAGTTCCTCAGCATCTTCGCCGCCCAGCACGGCATGACCTGGGTCAGCCTGGGCCTGCACCCGGGCTGGAACGTCAGCACCGGCTCGGAGAACGACCTGAACCGGCTCGGCTTCTTCCTGGGCGCCGGCGCGCAGTCCAACAACGACCAGGGCACCGAGGGCGTGCACAAGGCGGACATCGCCACCGCCGAGCACCTGGGCCGCCGGGTGGCCGAGCAGACCAAGGTCTTCCTGGCCGGCAAGGCGGCGTCGGCCGTCTGAGCCGAGCAACCCGGACGCGGCGATGGCCGCCCCCCGCAGCGGGGGGCGGCCATCGCCGCGTTCTGAACGGGTGATTCCCAGGCGCTGTCCGTGCAGCTTTGGCAACTCTGTGTTACCAGAACGGCTAGCGTGAGCGCCCTGCCGCTCTGACCGGCGGACGCCGCGCGCGACTCCGGCACAGGAGCGGGCTGCCATCGCCGAAAGGGCAACTCGTGCACATCGTCTCCAGCCGGACACGCGTCGGCAAAACATTCCTGGCGGCCTGCGGGATCTCCGCGCTGCTCGCCTCCGCGGCGGCGGCCGGCCCCAACGCCGCTGCCACGCAGCGCTCTTCCGACGGCGGCGGGCCCGGCCGGGTGATCACCCTGACCACCGCCAAGGTCGGCGCACCCGGCAACCCCTCAGTCGCCGTGCTGCCGTTCGAGGACGCCGTCTACCCGACCTGTGCCGACGCCCCGCCGAGCCCGAAGCAGTGCGCGACCCTCGGCTCCGTCGCCTACCCGTACCAGATCGGGCAGCTCGAGATCACCGTCGAGCAGTACGTGGACTTCCTGAACACGGTCGACCCCGAGGGCCTCAACCAGCACGCGCTCTGGAACCCGATCGAGAGCTCGGCGGCCTGGCCCAAGTACGGCCAGATCGACCTCGCCCCCGGCGCGGGCCGCGGCGCCCACTACACGGTGGCCTTCCCGGAGTGGGCCGACAAGCCCTACGCGTTCGCCGACTTCCTCAAGGAGGCGCGCTTCGTCAACTCGCTCTCCAACGGCCGGCTGATCTCCCGCACCGACAGCACCAGCGGCAGCTTCGGCTACACCTCGTACCGGATCGAGCTGTCACCGCGGACCGAGCAGGGGATGTACGACCTCGACCAGCACGCCCCAACCCGCACCCGGGACAACGGCTTCGTCGTGCCCAGCCAGGACGAGTGGGTCAAAGCCGCCTACTACGACCCGACCGGCGGCGGCACCCTCTCCTACTGGAAGTACCCCACCAACCCCGGCGTCTTCGGCGACGGTGACGCCACCGCGCCCAACGCCACCGTCCTCAACCCCACCACCGGCGACGTCACCAACCAGGGCCAGCAGCCGCTGGCCAACTACACCCCCGCCAACGGGAGCGCACCCACCTGGTGCCCCGGCCAGATCCCCACCGACGTCTGCAACACCGCCAACCCGCTGGGACTGGACCCCACCGAGTACGCCAAGCGCTACCAGGGCGTCGTCGCCACCGTCGGCCAGACCAGGACCCCCTCCCCGTGGGGCACCTTCGACCAGGGCGGCAACACCGTCGAGTGGACCGACACCATCACCCCCGGCCCCACCGGAGGCGACAGCGCGCTCGTCTGGCGACGCCTGCACGGCGGCGTCTCCAACTCCCCGGCCTACCAGATGTGGCTCTCCGCCACCGGCCTGACCCCCCAGGGCAACACCTTCTTCAACGGCTACCCCTGGTTCGGCATGCGGATCGGCATCATCGGCGATCTCAACCCCTGCGCGCACTGACCTACCACCGCGGGCGGCCGGCGGCCGCGGTGTCAGGGGACCTGCCACTCCTGGGACGAGTTGCCCGGGGTGCAGGTGCCCATGGTGAGCTGCCTGCCCGCGCCGTTGTCGGTCAGGCAGTTCTGCCCCAGGTAGTCCTTGACGTAGACGCCGGACGGCGCCGACACCACCGTCCAGGCGGACGGACCCGCGTAGCCCGAGACGAGTTGAATGCCGGTGCCGCCGTAGTAGACCACCCCGAGCGGGCTGTCGTTCGCGTTGCAGGCGGTGAAGGTGGCCCAGGTCTGAACGGCCCCGCGCAGCCAGCCGTAGCTGGTGTTCCCGCCCATGATCACCGCACCGCTCCCCGACGGATTGCCGTCGGCCAGGCCGGCCTTGAGCCCGTCGCCGACGTTGACGATGGCACCCCAGCCGCTGCCGCCGCAGCCGGCGGGCGGGCCGGCCGCCGGGGGCGCGGGGTTGGGCGGCTGGGTGGTGGGCTGGCTGACCGGCGCGGAGCCGCCGCCCGAGGAGCCACCGGATCCCGTGCCGCCGCCACCTCCCGGGTTGCTGCCGTTGCTGCCACCGGCACCGCCGCCGCTGCCGGTGCCGGTGGCAGCCGTGCCACCGCCGCCACCACCCGCTGCTGTGCCACCGCCGGTGCGGGCTCCGCTGCCGCCACCCGGCGCGGGCGCGGCACCGCCACCACCCTGCGGCTGGGCCGCGCCCTGTCCCCCACCGCCGGCCGGCGCAGACACGCCCGGCGCCGATGAGCCCGAGGGGGTCGCGCTGCTCGGCGCAGCCGGAGCTGACGCCGACGCCGACACGGCGGTCGAAGGCGAGGGTGAGGCCGGTCCCGACGCACTCGGCGACCCGGAGCCCGGTGCCGAGGCGCCGGCCAGCGGGCGGCCGGCCACCACCGAGGTGACCGGGTGCGGGTCGCGGGCGGCCGCGTCGGAGCTGAACGGGGTCTGGTCGATCAGCACCGCCGAGCCGACCACCACGGTCACGCCGCACGGGATCAGCAGCGGCAGCACGAAGCGGCGCCGGATCCACGGCCGGCGCGGCGCGACGTCCGGCTGGGTCTTCGCCAGGTCCGGGTCCGCCCCGACGGTCGGCGTGGCGACGGTCTTCGCCGCCGGTGCGACCTCGAGCTCCGCTGCGGGCGGGGTCTTGGCCTTCACCAGCGGGATCGTCCGGGAGGCGATCACCGCCGCGACCGGCACCCCCTGCGCCGCTCCCCGGGCCGCCGCCGCCATCTCGGCGGCGTTGGCGAACCGCTCCTCGGTCGGCTTGGCGAGCGCCGTCGCGACCAGGTCCCGCACCGGCTGCGCGAAGCTCCCGGGCAACTCGGGCGCGGGCTCCCGGACATGCTTGAGCACGATCTCCAGCGCCGTCTCACCCGTGAACGGCGGCTCACCGACGAGCATCTCGTAGCAGAGCACGCCCATCGAGTAGAGGTCGGAGGCCGGGTTCGAAGCCGCCCCCTCGGCCCGCTCGGGCGCCACGTACAGGGCCGTGCCCAGCACCGCGTGGGAGGAGGTGATCCGGGTCCCGGCCATCGCGCTGGCGATCCCGAAGTCGGTCACCGCCACCCGGTCGTCCTCCCGGAGCATCAGGTTGGACGGCTTGATGTCCCGGTGCACGATGCCCCGTTGATGCGCCGCGTGCAGCGCGTCCAGCGCCTGCGCGACGATCTCCAGCGCGCGCTCGGCCGGCAGCGGTCCGCTCTCCGTGAGCACCACGTCCAGCGGCCGGCCCGTGATCAGCTCCATCACGATGTAGGCGACCCGGTCCTCGGCCTCCTCGCCGCTCTCGCCGTAGTCGTGCACCTCGACGATGCCCGGGTGGTTGATCGAGGCCAGCAGCCGCGCTTCCCGCCGGAACCGCTCCATGAACGTCGCGTCGTCCAGCAGCCCGGGCAGCAGGATCTTCACCGCCACCTGGCGGCCGAGCACACTGTCCTCGGCCCGCCAGACCTCCCCCATCGCCCCGCCGCCGAGCCGCTCGGTGAGCGTGTAGCGACCACCGAGCTCGGTCCCCCGACCCCACATGCCCCGTCCCCCTGTCAGGCCCGGCATGACAGTTCGTCAGCCGACAGCGACAGTGTGCCAGAGCCCTCGCGATGGTCCAAGATGGACGGTGCAAGCCGGGTCAGTTCGAGTCGGGTCAGTCCGAGTCGGGTCAGTCCGAGTCAGGTTGGTTCGGGTAGGCGTCAGAACACCACCAGCGAGCGCCCGCCCTGCCCCGCGCGCATCCGCTCGAACGCGGCGGGGATCTCGTCCAGCGTGATCCGGTCGGTGATCAGCGCCTCCAGGTCGAGCCGCCCCGCGCGCACGTGCTCGGCGAGCAGCGGGACGTCCTGGGCCGGGTCGCTGTTGCCGTACACGCAGGCACTCAGCGTGCGGGCGAAGTGGAACAGCTCCAGCGAGGAGAAGGAGACCAGGTCGTCCTTGCCGCCGATGCCCACCACCGTGGTCCGCCCGCCCCGGCGGGTGGTGGACCAGGCGGCCCGGATCGTGCTGCCCCGGCCGACGCACTCGAAGGCCTGGTCGGCACCGTGGCCATCAGTCAACTTCCGTACCGTGCGGGCCAGCTGGTCGTCCGCCAGGAGGAACTCGGTGGCTCCGTGACGGCGCGCCAGCTCCTCCTTCTGCGGGCTGACGTCGACCGCGATGATCGGGCCGGCGCCGGCGATCCGGGCCGCCTGCAGCACCGCCAGGCCCACCCCGCCCAGGCCGAGCACCACCACCGACTCACCGGCCCGGACCCGGGCGGCGTTGTGCACCGCCCCGTAGCCGGTCAGCACCGCGCAGCCGAGCAGCGCGGCCGAGGTGAGCGGCACGCCGTCGGGCACCGGCAGCAGGGCGCGTTCGCTGACCACCGTCTCCTCGGCGAAGGCCGCCACGCCGAGCCCGGGGTAGACGGCGGTGCCGTCCGCGAGCGCGCCGTAGGTCTCGCCGTAGGCTTCGCCCGCGCGCTCGCACAGCCACGGCTCGCCGAGTCCGCAGAGGTGGCAGCCGCCGCAGGCGGGGGCCCAGTTGAGCACCACCGGGTCGCCGACCCGCACGGTGCTGACGCCCGCACCGACGGCGGCCACCGTGCCCGCGCCCTCGTGGCCGAGGACCACGGGGGTGGGGGCCCGCAGCACGCCGGTGGCGAGCGACAGGTCGGAGTGGCAGACGCCGGCGGCGGCCAGCTTGACCCGGACCTGGCCGGGGCCGGGCTCGGGCAACTCGATCTCGGTCAGCTCCAGCGGAGCGCCAACGGCGGTGAGCAGGGCGGCGCGAACCATGGTGTTCCTCTCGGTAGGTGGTGAAGGGGTCAGAGCTGGAGCGACTTGGTCTGCAGGAACTCCTCCAGGCCGTGCCGTCCCAACTCCCGCCCGACCCCGGAGGACTTGTACCCGCCGAACGGCGCCAGCGGGTTGAACTGGCCGCCGTTGATGTGCACCTGGCCGGTGTCCATCCGCCGGGCGAAGGCGATCGCGCTCTCCTGGTCCGCCGCCCAGACCCCGCCCGCCAGGCCGTACTCGGTCCCGTTGGCGATCTCCAGGGCGTGCTCCTCGTCCCGGTAGGCGAGGATCGACAGCACCGGGCCGAAGATCTCCTCCCGCGCGACCGCCATGTCGGGCGTGACGTCGGCGAGCACGGTGGGCTGGACGTAGTAGCCGGTAGGCAGTTCGGCCGGGGCCTCGGCGCCGCCGACCACCAGCCGGGCGCCCTGGGCCAGACCGCTCTCGATGTAACCGCGCACCCGGTCACGCTGCTTGGCGCTGACCACCGGGCCCATCCGGGTCTGCGGGGCGGCCGGGTCACCGGGCCGGTACTTGGCGGCGGCCTTCGCGGCCAGCGCGACGGCCTCCTCGTACTGGTCCTGGTGGACCAGCAGCCGGGTCCAGGCGGTGCAGGTCTGGCCGGAGTTGGCGAAGACGTTGGCGGCGTTCACGTTGACCGCCCGGGCCAGGTCGGCGCCGGGCAGCACCACGTTGGCCGACTTGCCGCCCAGCTCCAGGGCCACCTTCTTGACGCCGCGCCCGGCCACCTCGCCGATCGCGCGGCCCACGGCCGTGGAACCGGTGAAGGAGACCAGGTCCACCTCGGGGTGGGCGACCAGCGCCGCGCCGACCACCGTGCCCAGGCCGGTGACCAGGTTGAAGACCCCGGCCGGGAAGCCGGCCGCGTCCACCAGCTCGGCGAACAGTCGGGCCACCAGCGGGGTGTCCTCGGCGGGCTTGAGGACCACGGTGCAGCCGGCCGCGAGCGCCGGGACCACCTTGGCGACGATCTGGTGCAGCGGATAGTTCCAAGGGGTGATCGCGGCGACCACGCCGGCCGGCTCGGCCAGGACGGTGGAGTTGCCCACCTGCTCCTGGAACTCGTAGCCGGCCAGCAGCTCCAGGTAGCCGGAGGCGACCGTGAGCGGCAGCCCCGCCTGCACGTTGGCGGCGAAGCCGATCGGGCTGCCCTGCTCGGCACTGACCGTCTCGGCGATCTCCTGCTGCCGGGCGGCCAGGCCGTCGCGCAGCCGGGTGAGCGGTACCAGGCGCTGCTCGCGGGTGGTGGCGCCCCAGGACCGGGCGGCGGCGCGGGCGGCGGCCACGGCGGCGTCGATGTCGGCGGGCGTGCCGGCCGGGACGGTGGCGATCACCTGCTCGGTGGCGGGGTTGACCACCGGCAGCGGCTCACCGCCGAGGCTGGGCCGCCAGGCGCCGCCGATGTACTGGTCCGCATGCTGCTGCACGGGTGGTCCTCTCCTCGCCGCCAGGACGTTTAACTACCGTTGCTAGTTAACGCCGTGTGCCCTGCACCCCGCAAGCATGCCGCAGCGCCGCACCGCACCCCCCGGGCGGGTGCGGCGCGGCGCTGCGAGGTCCGATTCCTACTGCGGGGTCCGGTCCTTACTGCGGGGTCACGTACGCACCTGAGATGCCGCCGTCCACCAGGAAGGTGTTCGCCGTCATGAACGAGGAGTCGTCGCTGGCCAGGAAGGCCACGGCGGCCGCGATCTCGCTCGGCTCGGCGAACCGGCCCAGCGGGATGTGCACCAGGCGGCGGGCGGCGCGCTCCGGGTCCTTGGCGAAGAGCTCCTGGAGCAGCGGGGTGTTGACCGGCCCGGGGCAGAGCGCGTTCACCCGGATCCCCTCGCGGGCGAACTGCACACCCAGCTCGCGGGACATCGACAGCACCCCGCCCTTGGAGGCGCTGTAGGAGATCTGCGAGGTGGCCGCGCCCATCACCGCGACGAACGAGGCGGTGTTGATGATCGAGCCCTTGCCCAGGCGCTGCATGTGCGGGATCGCGTACTTGCAGCAGAGGTAGACGCTGGTCAGGTTGACCTCCTGGACCCGCTTCCAGGCCTCCAGGCCGGTGGTGAGGATCGAGTCGTCCTCGGGCGGCGAGATGCCGGCGTTGTTGAAGGCGATGTCCAGGCGGCCGTACTCGGCCACCGCTGCCTCGTACATCGCCTTGACCGCTTCCTCGTCGGTCACGTCGGCGCGCACGAAGAGCCCGCCGACCTCCTCGGCGGCCGCCTTGCCGCTCTTCTCGTCCAGGTCGACGCAGACGACCTTGGCTCCCTCGCTCGCCAGGCGGCGGGCGCTGGCCAGGCCGATTCCACTGCCCGCACCGGTGATCACGGCCACCCGGCCGTCGAGACGATTGGTCATCTGACTACTCCTCCGTGGAGATGAAGACGTTCTTGGTTTCGGTGAAGGCACTGAGGGCGTCGGGGCCCAGTTCGCGGCCGAGACCGGACTGCTTGAAGCCGCCGAACGGGGTGGTGTAGCGCACCGAGGAGTGCGAGTTGACCGAGAGGTTGCCGGCCTCCACACCACGGGCCAGCCGCAGCGCGCGGCCCAGGTCCCGGGTCCAGATCGAGCCGGCCAGGCCGTACTCGGTGGCGTTGGCGATCCGCAGCGCGTCGGCCTCGTCGGTGAACGGGACGACGGCGACCACCGGGCCGAAGACCTCCTCGGTGAAGACCCGCGAACGCTGGTCCACCGGGGCCAGCACGGTCGGCGGGAACCAGAAGCCCTTGCCGTCCGGAACCTTGCCCTGGAGGTGAATTGACACATCGTCAGTCAGGTAGGAGCTGACCCTGGCATGGTGCGCCGCCGAGATCAGCGGCCCCATCTCGGTGCTCTCCTCGCGCGGGTCGCCCACCTTGACCCCGAGCACAGCCGGCTCCAGCAGCGCCAGGAACTCGTCCAGCGCGCTCTCCTGGACCAGGATCCTGGACCGGGCGCAGCAGTCCTGGCCCGCGTTGTCGAAGACGGCGTAGGGCGCGGTGGCGGCGGCCTTGGCCAGATCGGCGTCGGCGAAGACGATGTTGGCGCTCTTGCCGCCGAGTTCCAGGGTGACCGGCTTGACCTGCTCGGCGCAGCCGGCCGCGATCTCCTTGCCGACCCGGGTGGAACCGGTGAAGACCACCTTGCGCACGTCGGGGTGGGTGACGAAGCGGCGGCCGACCACCGGGCCGTGGCCCGGCAGCACCTGGAACACGCCCTCCGGCAGCCCGGCGGCGAGCGCGAGTTCGGCCAGCCGCAGCGCGGTGAGCGGGGTCAGCTCGGCGGGCTTGAGCACCACCGTGTTGCCGGCCGCCAGCGCCGGGGCCAGGCCCCAGGCGGCGATCGGCAGCGGGAAGTTCCACGGCACGATGATGCCGACCACGCCGAGCGGTTCCTGGAAGGTGACGTCGATCCCGCCCGCGACCGGGATCTGCCGGCCGAACAGCCGCTCCGGCGCTGCGGCGTAGTACTCGATCACGTCGCGCGCGTTGCCCGCCTCCCAGCGGGCGTTGCCGATGGTGTGGCCGGCGTTGGCCACCTCCAGTTGGGCCAGGTGCTCGCGGTCGGCGTCCACGGCTGCCGCGAACGCGCGCAGCAGCCTGGCCCGGTCGGCCGGACTGACCCGGCGCCAGCTCTCGAACGCGGCCTTGGCACGGGCGATCGCGGCGTCGGTGGCGGCCAGGTCGGCCATCGCGACGGTCTCGATCACCTCCTCGGTGGCGGGGTTGACCACCTCGAAGAGGTCGGCGGGTTGGGTCACGAGGTCTTCTCCTCAACGGCGTTGACGAAGGATCTGAACAGCCGGGGATCGCCCGGGTCGGCTTCCGGGTGCCACTGGACGCCCAGCGCGAAGCGGGCGCCGGGCAGTTCGAGCGCCTCCACGGTGCCGTCGGCGCTCCAGGCCACCGGGCGCAGGCCGGTGCCGATCCGGTCCACCGCCTGGTGGTGGTAGCAGAGCACCTCGGCCTGCCCGCCCAGGATGCCGGCGAGCCTGCTGTCCGGCTCGGTCCGCACCACGCGGCGGTGGAAGGTGGCCGGGGCGACCTGGTGGCTCTGCTCGCCGATCCGGTCCGGCAGGTGCTGGACCAGGTCGCCGCCGAGCGCCACGTTGAGCACCTGGAGACCCCGGCAGACGCCGAGCAGCGGCAGGCCGGCCGCCAGTGCCGCCCGGACCAGCGCGAACTCCCAGTCGTCGCGCGGCGGGTGCGGTGCGCCGGTGCGCTCGTGCGGCCGGGCGCCGTAGCGGGCCGGGTCGACATCGGGGCCGCCGGCCACCACCAGGCCGTCCAGCCGGGCCATCAGCGCCTCCGGCACGCCGCCGGTGGGCTGCGGCGGCAGCAGCACCGGCACGGCACCCGCCGCGGTGACCGCGTCCACGTACAACTGAGGAATCAGCGCGGCAGGTTGGTCCCAGACGCCCCAGGCGGCCCGTTCCAGGTAGCTGGTGATTCCCACCAGCGGCAGCCCGGTCACAGCCGCTCGAATCCGCGCCGACGCTCCCAGTCCGTCACCGCCGCCTCGAAAGCGGCCAGTTCGACCCGGCCGGTGTGCGCGTAGTGGCGCACCACGTCCTTGCCGAAGGCGAGTGCGGCCACCTCGCTCCGCTCGAAGGCGGTCACCGCCTCGCGCAGCGTGGCCGGCACCCGGGGCGCGTCGGAGGCGTACGCGTTGCCGGTGAACTCCGGCTCCAGCTCCAGCTGTTGCTCCACCCCGTGCAGACCGGCCGCGATCAGCGCGGCAACCGCGAGGTAGGGGTTCACGTCACCGCCGGGCACCCGGTTCTCGAAGCGCAGCGAGGAGCCGTGGCCGACCACCCGCAGCGCGCAGGTGCGGTTGTCGCGGCCCCAGGCGATCGCGGTGGGCGCGAAGCTGCCGGGGACGTAGCGCTTGTAGGAGTTCACGGTCGGCGCCAGCAGCAGGGCGAAGTCGGCCAGGCAGGCGAGTTGGCCCGCAAGGAAGTGCTCCATCACCTTGGAGAAGCCGTGCGGCTGCTCCCCCGCCATCACCGGTGCGCCGTCCGCGTCGCGCAGACTCAGGTGGATGTGGCAGGAGTTACCCTCGCGCTCGTTGTACTTGGCCATGAAGGTCAGGCTGACGCCCTCCTGCGCGGCGATCTCCTTGGACCCGGTCTTGTAGACCACGTGGTCGTCGCAGGTCTTCAGCGCGGAAGCGTACTTGAAGGCGATCTCGTGCTGGCCGAGGTTGCACTCGCCCTTGGCCGACTCCACGGTGAGCCCGGCGCCGGTCATCTCGCGGCGCAGCCGGCGCAGCAGCGGCTCGATCCGGGCGGTGCCCAGGATCGAGTAGTCCACGTTGTACTGGTTGACCGGGGTGAGCTGCCGGTAGTCCTTGTCCCAGGCCTGCTCGTAGCTGTCCCGGAACACGATGAACTCCAACTCGGTTCCCACGTACGCCTGCCAGCCGTACCCGGCGAGCCGGTCCAGCTGCCGCTGCAGGATCTGCCGGGGCGATACGGCCACCGGGGTGCCGTCGTGCTGGGCCAGGTCGCACTGCACCATCGCGGTGCCCGGATGCCAGGGCACCAGCCGCAGGGTCTCCAGGTCGGGCACCATGGCCAGGTCGCCGTAGCCGTTCTCCCAGGAGGAGACCTCGTAGCCGTCGACGGTGTTCATCTCGACGTCCACGGCCAGCAGGTAGCCGCAGCCCTCGGCGGCCTGCCCCAGCACATCGGTGAGGAAGTACTCGGCGTCCAGCCGCTTGCCCTGCAGCCGGCCCTGCATGTCGGTGATGGCCAGCACGACGGTGTCGATGCTGCCGTCGGCGACGCGGGCCCTGAGCTGATCCAGCGTCAGCCGTGCGCTGCTCATCCGTTCTCCTCCAAGGGAGTTGAGTCGGGGGTCGATTCCTGAAGGTCGTGGATGCGCGGACCGGTGAACCAGCGCCGCGCCGAGGCGAACCACCAGACGGCCGCGAACCCGAGCACCACCGCGATGGCGACGCTGGTGTAGTTGAAGTTCTGGACGGTGATCGGATTCAGCGTGGGGAGCATGAACAGCACGGTGATCAGCGCGGTCCAGGCCACGGCGACGATGCCGATCGGACGGCTCCAGCGCCCCAGGTGCCAGGGGCCGTTGCGGAACTGCTCGCCCTGGCGCAGCCTCAGGTAGACCGGGATCACATAGGCGAGGTAGAGGCCGATCACCGAGACCGAGGTGACGGCGGCGAAGGCGGTGGTGTTCCACAGCGCGGGCAGGCCGAGCAGGAAGGCGCCGCCGGTGCCCAGCCAGATCGCGTTGTTGGGCGTCTGGGTGCGCGGCGCGATCCGGTGCCACAGGCGCGAACCGGGCAGCGCGCCGTCACGCGAGAAGGCGTAGATCATCCGGGAGTTGGCGGTGACCGAGGCCATCCCGCAGAAGAACTGGGCGCCGATCACGATGATCAGCAGGAACTCGGCACCGTTGCGGCCGATCGCGTCCAGGAAGATCTGCGCGGGCGGCTCGCCGGTGGCGCTGTTCACCTCACCGTTGTAGTTCTGGATCGCGAAGGTGAGGCCGATCAGCAGGATCCAGCCGGCCACCAGCGAGACCAGGATCGAGTTGACGATGCCGCGCGGCCCGGAGCGGGCGGCGTCCCTGGTCTCCTCGGTCATGTGTGCGGAGGCGTCGTAGCCGGTCAGGGTGTACTGGGCGAGCAGCAGACCGAGCATGGCCACGTAGAAGGAGCTGTGGAAGCCGGTCTGGTTGACGAAGTGTCCGAAGACGAAGGAGACCGAGGTGTGGTGCTGCGGCAGGATCGCCAGCATGCCGACGATGATCACCACGCCCAGCAGGTGCCACCAGACGCTGACCGTGTTGAAGAGCGCCACCAGTCGCACGCCGAAGCTGTTCAGCAGCCCGTGCAGCAGCAGGATGACCGCGAAGATCGCGATGGTGTGGGAAGCGGTGGCGCTGAAGCCGAACCGCAGGTCGAGCAGCGCGTTGGTGAAGGTGGCCGCGCCGTAGTCGACGCTCGCGGTGACCGCGACCTGGCCCATGAAGTTGCACCAGCCGGTGAACCAGCTGGCGGCGGGCGCGTTGCCGCGGGCCAGCTTGGCCGCCCAGTAGTAGAGGCCGCCGGCGGTCGGGTAGGCGGAGCAGATCTCGGCCATCGCCAGACCCACGCAGAGGGTCATCGCGCCGACCAGCGGCCAGCCCCAGGTGATCAGTGCGGGGCCGCCGGTCACCATGCCGAAGCCGTAGAGGGTCAGGCAGCCGGAGAGGATCGAGACGATGGAGAAGGAGACGGCGAAGTTGGAGAAGCCGGAGAGCGAGCGGGCCAGCTCCTGGGTGTAGCCCAGCTCGCGCAACCGCTGCTCGTCGGCGGAGAGGTCGTCGGTGGAAACAACGGGGGAAACGGCGTGCAACACAGGTGGGGAAACCTGGTTGACGGGTGACTGCTCGGAGGACATGCGCACCCCTTGGGGGTTCGGTGGGGGATCCGAAACGTGCGCCCACAGCACTGTGGCCGTCAATGGCCCGGAACTAGACCATTGGCTTACCGCGCATGCTTCCGTCTCGCCCCGCACCACGTCAAGAGGGGCATGCCCGGCGATCGCGGCTCGTACCTCGGTACGATTTGCCGGTGGAACTTGCGGGCACGGACGATCCGGGCGAGCCGGGCATGGACTGGCAGGGCGGCGCGATCTTCCGCCCCGTCCGGACCGGCAATGCCTTCGAGGAGACCGTCGAGCGGATCCTGGAGGCGGTGAAGCTCGGCGTCTTCGGCTACGGCGACCGCCTGCCGGCCGAACGCGAGCTGGCTGTCCGCCTCGGCATCAGCCGCGAGACGCTGCGCGAGGCGATCCGCTCGCTGCAGGAGGCGGGGTGCGTGGAATCGCGGCGCGGTCGCTACGGCGGCACCTTCGTCACCTACCGGCTGCCGGCCCCCGATCTGGGCGAACTGCGGCGCGCGGTCCTGGACATGGGCGCCGAGCTGGAGGACGCGCTGACCTTCCGGATGGTGCTGGAGACCGGCGCCGCCGAGCAGGCCGCCCGGCGCGAGCTGACCGAGGACCAGCGCGCCTACCTGGGGCGGCGGCTGGCCGAGTTGGAGGCGGCCGACGCCGACGGGTACCGCCGGCTGGACTCCCGCTTCCACCTGGCGATCGCCGAGCTGGCCGGCTCGCCGTCACTGGCCGCCGGGGTGGCCGAGAGCCGGATGCGGCTCAACGATCTGCTGAACGCGATACCCGTGCTGGACCGCAACATCGCGCACGCCTCGGACCAGCACCGGGCGATGGTGCGGGCGATCCTGGCCGGCGACGTCGCGGGCGCCCGGCGCTCGACCGAGGAGCACCTGGCGGCGACCGCGGCGCTGCTGCGCGGGTTCCTGGGCTGAGCAAGGTTCCCGGACTGAGCAAGGCCCTGGGCTGAGCAAGGCCCTGGGCTGAGCGCGGGCCGCTCGGGCGGCTACTCGGAGACGGCCGGCGCGGTGTTGGTCGTGTCGCTCGACAGGTGGTGGTCGGTGTTCGCGTACTCGTTGAACACGTGCCCCGCCAGCCCCAGCACCAGGAAGGCCACCAGCAGCGCCTTGCCGCCCCCGCTGAGCACCAGCGGCCGGGTGGCCGACGCGGGCGGGCCGGCCGTGCCGGGCGCGGCGGCCTCCTCGCCGAACAGCCCCTTGGGGTAGGCGGAGGTCAGCATCAGCACGTACGCGTCGAACCGCATCCGGTACCGCACGAAGGCCGCCGTCGCCTCGAAGACCGGGCGCGGCATCCGCCCCGTGATCAGCACCCAGAGCCAGAGGAAGAAGCAGAGCACCAGCCAGCCGCTACCGACCAGGCTGTTGATCACGGCCGCCGGAATCATCAGGATCAGCCGGAAGAAGACCGCCGCCCGGGTCAGCCGGCCCGGCCGCAGCTCCACCTGGACCGGGAAGTCCGGCGGCTGGCGCAGCGAGAACGGCGGGTACTGGTCGATCAGCAGGGTCGCGCTGGCCGTCACCCGGCTGTCGTAGCCGACGTAGCCGATCAGGAAGCGGGCGATCCCGACGGGCAGGTGCGCGGTGAAGAGCGCGGCGAACCAGCCGATCACGGCGGCGAAGAAGGCGGCCACCGAGAGCACCCAGAGCACGATCGCCTGCGGCACCAGCAGGAGCCAGCGGAAGAGCACCGTCAGCCGGCGCTGCGGGCCGGGTTCGGGGACGTCCAGGATCGGCAGGAACTCCGGCGGACCGGCCGCCACCGGCATCGTCCACCCGCCCGGGCCTGGCGTCTGCGCCATGACGCACTCCTTCGGATCGCTCGTGCCTGACTCCTCCTCACGACGCTCGCAGCAGCCCTGCCCTCCGGCATCTCCACGGGGCCGGACGAGGATGGGCCGCACCGAGCCGTTCAGATAATTGGACTTTCAGATACCAATTGCTAGAGTCCAGGCGTGCGACTGACCAAGGGAACCGACATCGCCCTGCGGATTGCCATGCGACTGGCCGTCCTGGAGGGCCAGACGCCGACCACCCGCGAGGTGGCCGCGGCCGTGGAGGTCCCGTACACCCACGCGGCCAAGGTGGTCAGCAGGCTGCAGCACCTGGGCGTGGTGGAAGCCCGCCGGGGTGCGGGCGGCGGACTGGCGCTCACCACGGCCGGCCGGACCGGCTCGCTCGGCCGGCTGGTCCGCGAACTGGAAGGCGTGGGCGACGTGGTCGGCTGCGAGGACGATCCGCCCTGCCCGCTGCGCGCGGCCTGCCGGCTGCGCGGCGCGCTGCGCACGGCCCAGGAGGCGTTCTTCCAGGCGCTGGATCCGCTCTCGATCGATGACCTGGTGGCAGCGCCGACCGGTCCGATCCTGCTCTCCCTGAGCTCGCGCCCGGCCGACTAGCCCACCACTCCCTCTCGCCACCCCCTCACTCCCGCGCCCCCTCGCTCGCCTGATCGGCGACGCGAGCGCCCCGCCCTGGGCGGGTTCAGTCACACCCTTGAATACGAATCTTATTTACCACTTAGGAGTCCGCCATGCTGTCCCCGCAGTCCACGGCCATCGTCCGAGCGACCCTCCCCGCGGTCGGCGGCGCGATCGGGGAGATCGCCCCGCTCTTCTACCAGAAGCTCTTCGCCGCCCACCCGGAACTGCTGCGCGACCTGTTCAACCGGGGCAACCAGGCCAACGGCAGCCAGCAGCAGGCGCTGGCCGGCTCGATCGCCGCCTTCGCCACCGCGCTGCTCGAGCACCCCGACCTGCGGCCGGACACCATGCTGAGCCGGATCGCCCACAAGCACGCCTCGCTCGGCATCCGCCCCGAGCAGTACCCGATCGTGCGGGAGCACCTGTTCGCGGCGATCGTCGAGGTGCTTGGCGACGCGGTGACCGCCGAGGTCGCCGCCGCCTGGGACGAGGTCTACTGGCTGATGGCGAACGCGCTGATCGCGATCGAGGACAGACTGCGCCGCGAGCACGGTTACGGGGACGGGGACAGCGGCGACCGGCCCTGGCGCACCTACCGGGTGACCGAGCGCCGCCAGGAGACCGCCGAGGTGGTGACCTTCGTGGTCCGACCGCTGGACGGCGGCCCGGTACCCGCCCAGCGGCCCGGTCAGTACGTCTCGGTGCAGGTCGAACTGCCGGACGGGGCACGGCAGATACGCCAGTACAGCCTGTCCGGGCAGGCGGCCGGCGCGCTCCGCTTCAGCGTCAAGCGGCTCGCCGGCGACGGCGGCCCGGTCGGCGAGGTCTCCCAGCACCTGCACGAACAGGCCTGGGAGGGAACCGAGTTGCGACTGAGCGCGCCGTGCGGCGATGTCTACCTGGACGAGGCGGGGGACGGCCCGGTGCTGCTCGTCTCGGCCGGTATCGGCTGCACCCCGATGATCGGCATGCTCAACCACCTGGCCGCCACCGGGTCGACCCGCCGGGTGATCACCGCGCATGCCGACCGGAGCGAGCAGACCCACGCCTTCCGCACCGAACTGCAGCTGCTCACCGGCACCTTGGCGAACGCCGAGGCACACGTCTGGTACGAGCGGCCGAGCGCTGCCGACTGGCCGGCCGAGCGCACCGGGCGGATCGACCTCGGCACCCTGGAGCTGCCCGCCGGCAGCACGGCCTATCTCTGCGGCCCGGTGCCGTTCCTGCGCGCCGCGCGCGGCCAGTTGCTCGCGGCGGGCGTGCCGGCGGCCGCCATCCACTACGAGGTCTTCGGCCCGGACCTCTGGCTCGGCAGCGCCAGCTGACGCCTGGCCAGGCGACGCAGTGCCGTGTCGGCGCGGCGCACCTGCCCCGCCCGGCGGGTCAGCCTTCCAGCCCCTCGCGAATCCGCCGCGAGGGGCTGAAGGAGTAGAGCTCGAGGATGTCGGGCGGGTCGACCAGCCCCGGCCCGCCGGCCGCCACCCAGGCGGTGATGTCGCGCGCCGCGTCCTCGTCGTTGACGAAGCCCAGCCAGACCGGGCGCCCACCGGCCCGCCGACCCTGCGGGGAGGGCTGTATGACGATCACATTCGCGCGGTCGCAAGCGTCCAGGCAGTCGACCGGCCGCACCTCGGCCACCCCCACCAGACTCGTACGCAGGCCGGTGAGCTGCGCGGCATGGTCGATCCCGGGCACCTTCGGCGTGCCGCAGCAGCAGCCCCGGCAGACGCTCACCCGGCAGCGCGCCGCGCCGTCACTCCCCGTCCTGGCATCCGCCGTTGCCGTCCTGGCACGCCCCTTGCCACCCCGATCGCCCCCGTCGCCCTTGCCGCCACGATCACCACGCCGCTTGCTCACCTCGGCACCGTATCCCAATCGCCCGATCCAGGATTACATGAACAGCTATTCATGTACCCATCAGTATGATGGACGCCATGGGTCATGGAGCCGTCACCCCCGCCGAGAGCACCGTCCCGCGCGCCCGCCTGGACGCGGCCAACGCCGCCAAGGTCGCCGCCACCCTCCAGGCCCTGGCCACCCCCTCCCGCCTGCTCATCCTCTCCCGGCTGCGCGAAGGCTCCTGCGCGGCCACCGAGCTGGCCAACGAGGTGGGGATGGAGCAGTCGGCCTGCTCGCACCAGCTGCGCCTGCTGCGCAACCTCGGCCTGGTGGTCGGCCACCGCAACGGCCGCTCGATCGTCTACGCGCTCTACGACGACCACGTCGCCGCGCTGCTCGACCAGGCCGTCTACCACATCGAGCACCTGCGCCTCGGCCTGACCGACAGCGAGGGTGACACCGAGGCCTGACCCGACCGCCCACCGCCGCCGGCCCCGCTCCTCCGGCGTCAGCGGCGGCGCCAGCGCCCCTTGCGCACCCGGCTCCAGAACCAGCCGGCCGGCGGCCGGTCGGACCGCCAGGGCTGCGGTTCCGGTGGCTCCCGACGCCAGCGCGCGGCCAGCATCCGCGCCCGACCCGAGGGCTCGACCACCGGCGCCGAGCGGATGAACGCCTCGTCCAGCGACACCGCGTCCCAGTCGTCCGGCGTCGGCGGCTCGCTCCCGGGCCCGCCGAACGGCTCGGACGGCTTGTCCGCGCTGCTCATCGACCCACCACCCGTCCTGCTCGACACTCCCGCCCCATCGGACGGCCCGCTCTGGTCAACGCGCGACCGGCCACCGCAGTGCCCGGGCCCGGGACGGCAACGAGCCCTTCCGGCATGACCTCCCCCGTCTCGCCGGACATCCGCTATGTCTGCTATGCCCGCCATGTCAGCCATTGAAATAGAGTGGATCTCAGGTTGTCCGCCTGGCAGGCGTGCGATTCGGACCAAGGTCGGCGTCGGCGTCCGCGATGAGAGGAACTGCCTTGACTGACACAGTGCTTGCGAGTTGGCGGGACGGTACGGCCAAGACGGCGATCCTGGACTTCGTGACCCGCGCGACGAGGCAGGGGCCGGACTTCGTGCCAGCCGGCGACCGGATCGCGACCTTCGACAACGACGGCACGTTATGGGTCGAACAGCCGTTGCCGCCGCAGTTCGACTTCGTCTTCCGGCACTGGGCCGAGGAGGTCAAAGCCGATCCTTCACTGGCGGGCCGGCAGCCGTACAAGGCGCTGATCGAGAAGGACCCGTCGTTCCTCCACGGCGTGGCGACGCAGGACCCACAGGTGATCGAGTCGCTACTGAAAGCGTTCGCACGGTCCTGGGCGGGGAGCACACCGGCCGAGTTCGACGCCCAGGTCCGTGAATGGCTGGCGACGGTCAAGCAGCCGAAGCTCGGAGTGCTCTACCAGGACCTCGTCTACCAGCCCATGCTGGAGCTGTTCGACCTGCTGAAGGCGAACGGTTTCCGGGTCTTCGTGTGCTCCGGCGGGGGTCGGGACTTCATGCGGGTGTTCGCCGAGGAGACCTGGGGGATCAACAAGGAGAACATCATCGGCTCGGCCGCCGAATACACCTACACCGACGGCGGCATGGTGCGCGGCGAGCAGTTGCTCGGCACCCTCGACCTCGGCCCGGGCAAACCGGAACACATCTTCGCCCGGACCGGACGCCTGCCCGTCTTCGCCGGCGGCAACGCCGACGTGGACATCGAGATGCTCAGCGCGGCCCGGTTCGCCCTGCTGATCAACCACGACGACGCCGAACGCGAGTTCGCGTACACCGCCGCCGCCGAGGCCTCGCTGGCGAAGGCCGGGGAGCTCGGGTGGACGGTCGTGAGCATGAAGGACGACTGGAGCACCCTCTACCGGAACCGGGAGCAGTGATGAGTGATGAGTGACCTGACCGCCGTCGACATCCTGGTCGAGCCGGACGCCATCGCGATCGGGCGGGCGCGCGAGGTGAACCGGCGGATGCCGCTGAGCTTCGCCGCCGGGATCACCCTGGACGACACCCACCTGCCGCACATCACCCTGCTCCAGCGCTACCTGGTCACCGCCGACCTCGACGAGGCGTACGCGGCCGTCGAGCGGACGCTGGCCGCCATCGACCCCGCGTCGTTGGCCTTCCACGTCGGCGGGATCAGCTACTCGGAGCAGTGGGGACCGCCCGGCCAGGCCGTCGCCGTCCTCGGCGTCCGGCCCAATCAGCAGGTGCTCGACCTCCAGGCCGCGCTGGTGGCCGCAGTGGCCCCGTTCACCGGATCCGGCGCCACCGACGCCGCGTTCGTCACCGATCCCGACCAGCCGATCAGCCGGACCACCAAGGACTGGGTCGAGGCCTACGTGCCCGACCAGACCGGGGCGAACTACACCGCCCACCTGACCGTCGGCCTCGACACCGTCGACCACCTCAAGGCCCTGCAGGCCGAGCCGTTCGACGCCTTCGACGTCCACCCGGTCGCCTTCGCCGCCTACCAGCTCGGCAACAACGGCACCGCCCGAACCCTCCTCAAGTCCTGGCCGCTGACGCCGACCGAGCCGGCCCGCGGCTGAGGGCCGTCCGGCTTCCGGGGCGACCACGGCCGGCCGCTCGGCATCAGTCGCCGAGCAGCGCGCCGATCGCCTCGACCACGTGGTCGGCCACCAGCTCCGGCCGCCGCTCCAGGGCGGGCCAGGTCCGTCCACGGCGGATCCACACCGTGCGCAGGCCCGCCGCGTGCCCGCCGGCGATGTCGGCGCGCACGCTGTCTCCGACCATCCAGGCGGCACCCGTCGCCGCCACCGGCTCCCCGGCGCCCGCTGCCGGGTAGCCGCAGCGCTCGGCCGCGCGGGCGAAGATCCGCGGGTCGGGCTTGCGCAGGCCCTCCGCCTCGGAGACGCACCAGCCGTCCACCAGCTCGGCCAGGCCGGTCAGCCAGAGCGCCGCGACCTGCTGCTCGTTGGTCCCGTTGGTCACCACGCCGATCCGCCAACCCGCCGCCCGCAACCGGACCAGGCCCGCCGACACCGCCGGTTCGCAACGCATCAACTCCGCGTGCCGGCGCCGGTACTGCGCCCACAGCTCCGCCACCGGGGTCGGCAGGGCGAAGCGCTCGCGGATCGCCGCGAAGACCTCCGCCTTGGGCCGCAGCCCGTCACCGTCCAGCTCGATCAACCACGCGACGGCATCCGGTCCCAGGCCCCACTGCCCGGCGAACTCCTCGGCCCAGGCGGTCAGCGCCGCGCTGCGGTCGACCAGGGTGTTGTCCAGGTCGAAGAGCACCAGGCCCGGGTGCCCCGTCGCCGCCCTGTCCGTGGCCGACTTCGCCATCGCCGACTTCGCCATCGCCGCTCTCCTCGCTGTCACTGATCGCCGACCTCGGCGAGCTCGACCAGGGCGGACATCGTAGGCGGCCAGTCCTCCGTGACCGCCGGCCGAGTCTCCGCAGAGACTATCCGCCGATGCCCTTTCGGTCGCCCTCGGTCAGCCGCCCACCCCACCGCGCTGAGCACCGCGCTGAGCATCGCGCGCTCGCGAGCGTCGCGTTCGGCAGCAGGTGGTCGGGGCACCCACCCCGCCGCCGGGCGGTACGCGGAGCTGCCCGGCCGCAGGCCGACGCCTCGTCAGCAGCCGTCCCGGTCCATGCTCACCGTCCCGTCGAGCACCGCGCGCAGCCCGGCCAGCCGCTGCCGCCAGCGGTCCTCCTCACCGGAGTCCGCCCACAGCTCGGCGAGTTCGCTGCCCGGCCCGGCGACCCGCTCCAGCGCGCGGAGCGCGAGCACCCCGAACTCCGCCCCGAGCACCGGAATAGCGGCCCTCGGCGCATAGGCCGGATCGATCGGCTCGCCGCCGGGGCGCTGCGCGGCGACCAGCGCCGCGGCGGCCACCGCTTCCTGGGCCTCGTCGATCTCCAGGTAGCCGCCGGCGGCGAGCGCCCGCGCCAGCGCCGACCGCAGCAGGCCCGGCCGCTCGGCGAGCCCGGCCCGGTCCAATCGGCCGGAGAAGTCCGCGGCGGTGTCGTTGTGGAAGGGACCGATGTCCCAGGTTCCCATGGCTGCGCTCCCATCCGAGCAACTGTTCGACCCGTTGCCACCAGGGTGGCACCGAGCACTGACAATCGCGGAGCGCGCCGACCGGATATCGGTCACCGAAGCCGACGAACCGTTCGCTCCCCCGGCGTCACCGCGCCCGGCGCGGCGGGCCGACGGGCGGCTCGGCGAGGACGGTGAACCGGATCCCGGCCGCCCGCAGCCGATCGATCAGCGCCTCCCCCATGGCGACGGCCGGAGTGACCTGGCCCGCCGTCACCGGCAGATCGTCGAAGGCGAGGCTGAGCGCGGACTCGGCCAGCATCTTCGCCGTCTCGGTGTAGCCGGGGTCGCCGCCCGAGACCTCGGTCCAGATCCGCGCTCCGCCGCTCTGCGCGACGAACCTGACGGTGAACCAGGACTTCGCCCGCTCGGCCGCGCTCGGCCCCTCACCGGGCTTGCGCAGCGCCGACAGCCCCCGGCGCAGGGCCGGCAGCTGGGCCGCCGCGAGCAGCAGCGCGATGCCCGCGCTGCCGGCCAGGGCAATCGGCAGGCGCTTGATCGCGGCGTAGTGCCCGTAGCGGAAGTCGGGCCCGTAGGCGGGCAGCGCGGCAGCCGAACGGCCCACCACCTGCGGGTCGATGGTGGGCAGCGGCCAGGCCCAGGCCTGGGCGTCCTTCGAGCGGCGCGGGCGGTCCGGCGAGGTGCGGATCCGCCGGCCGGCCGGGCGCTGCTCCAGGACCCGCCGCTCGCGGGCGGCCTGGGCCGCGGCGCGCGGGCGGGAGAGCGCGGTCAGCGCCGAGGCGAAGGTACCGCCGGAGAAGGTGCCGCCGGCCCGGACGAAGCCGCGCACCGTGACCGGCGCGTCCTTGGCGTCGGCCGGCAGGCTGTTCACGGTGAAGAGCGCGCCGAGGTCGTGCGGCACCGAGTCGAACCCGCAGGAGTGCACCAGCCGGGCGCCGCTGGCCTTCGCTCGCTCGTGGTGCCGCGTGTACATCCGGTCCACGAACTCGGGCTCACCGGTCAGGTCGACGTAGTCGGTGCCGGCCTCGGCGCAGGCGGCCACCAGCGGTTCACCGAACCGCAGGTAGGGGCCGACGGTGGAGATCACCACCCGGGCCGCGCCGGCCACCTCGCGCAGCGCCGTCCGGTCAGCGGCGTCGGCGACCAGCAGCGGCAGGTCGGCGAGCGCGGGACGGGTGGCGGCGAGCGAACGCCGTACCTCGGTCAGCTTGTCGAGGCTGCGGCCGGCCAGCGCCCAGCGGCAGCCCTCGGGCACCGCGTCCGCGAGGTACTCGGCGGTCAGCTGCCCGGTGAAGCCGGTGGCGCCGAAGAGGACCAGGTCGTAGCGGCTCGCCTGGCCGGCCGGGTCACCCTCCGGACCGGGCGAGTTGGCCGAGCCGGTCGAGCCGGTCGAGCCGCTGTCCTTGCCGATCGCGTCCATACTTGTCCCTACTGGCCGGTAGACGAGGCGCCCACGCTAAGGACCGGATCGGCAGGGTGTCAACGAGGCGGCCGGCGCGGGCCGTCCACCGCCGCTACGGCCGCTGCCCGGTGCGCGTCCAGGCCAGCAGCTGGTCCACCGTCCAGGTGGTGATCACCCGCTCGGGCGGCACCCCGGCAGCGGCGGCGCGGGCGCAGCCGTAGTCCTGCCAGGTGAGTTGGCCGGGTGCGTGCGCGTCGGTGTCCAGGGCGAAGAGGCAGCCGGCCTGTTCGGCCTGGCGCAGCAGCCGACTTGGCGGATCCAGGCGCTCGGGGCGGCAGTTGATCTCGACGGCGGTCCGGTGCTCCGCGCAGGCCGCGAACACCCGCGCCGCGTCGAACTCGGACTCCGGGCGCTGCTTGCCGCTGAGCAGCCGCCCGGTGCAGTGGCCCAGCACGTCGACCAGCGGATTGCCGACGGCGGCCAGCAGCCGCCTGGTCATCGGCCCCGCCGCCATCCGCAACTTGGAGTGGACCGAGGCGACCACCACGTCCAACTCGGCCAGCAGCTCGTCCTCCTGGTCGAGCGAGCCGTCGTCCAGGATGTCGCACTCGATTCCGGTGAGCAGCCGGAACGGTGCCAGCCGCTGGTTCAACTCGGCCACCACGTCGAGCTGTTCGCGCAGCCGGTCGGCGCTCAGACCGCGTGCCACGGTCAGCCGCGGCGAGTGGTCGGTGAGCACCGCCCAGTCGTGGCCCAGGTCGCGGGCGGTGCGGGCCATCAGCTCGATCGGGCTGCCGCCGTCCGACCAGTCGGAGTGCAGGTGGCAGTCCCCGCGCAGGGCCGCGCGCAACGCGGTGCCCGGCCCGTCCAGTTCGGCCAGCGGGGTGCGGGCGCGCTGCTCCAGCTCGGCGAGGTAGTCGGGCAGCCGGCCCGCGCGGGCCTCGGCGACCACGGCGGCGGTGACCGGCCCGAGGCCGGGCAGCGCGGCCAGCGCGGCCGTGGTGCGCGGCAGCTCACCGCGGTGCGTGCGCAGTGTCGCGGCCGCCTTGCGGAAGGCCTGGACCCGGTACGGGGAGGCCAGCTCCCGCTCCAGCAGGAAGGCGATCCGCTCCAGCGCCGCGATCGGTTCCGTCAGGTCCGTCGGCTCCGTCACCCGCCCATCATCGGACAGCCGCGCCCGCGCCGCCCGCGACGCGCCGGGCCCCGGCGGGAGCGGGCCGGCACCGGACGGGCTGCCACCATCAGGGCATGCCCGACCCCACCGCGACCGTGACCGAGGTGGCCGGCCGCCGCCTGCGACTGACCCACCTGGACCGGGTGCTCTACCCCCGCACCGGATTCACCAAGGCCGCCCTGCTGCGCTACTACACGCTGGTCGCGCCCGCCATGCTCCCGCACCTGGCCGGGCGCCCGGCCAGCTTCCTGCGGCTGCCGGACGGCGTCGAGGGTCAGCGCTTCTGGGCCAAACGGGTGCCGCCGGGCGCACCGGACTGGGTGACCGCGCTGGACGTCACCCACCGTGCGGAGACGATGCGCCAGACCGTGGTGGCCGACCTGCCGACCCTGCTCTGGGCGGCGAACCTGGGGTGTTTGGAGTTCCACGTCCCGCAGTGGCGTGAGGATCCGGCGACCCATGACCGGCTGATCATCGACCTGGATCCCGGGGAGGGCGCCGGCGTGGTCGAGTGCTGCGCGGTGGCCCTGGCCGCGCGCGAGCTGCTGGCGGCCGACGGGCTGCGCTGCTGGCCCAAGACCACCGGGAGCAAGGGCCTGCACCTGACCGTGCCGCTGGTCGACACCCCGGCCGCGCGGGTCGCGCAGTACGCCCGCGCGCTGGCCCGGCGGCTGCGCCAGGCGCTGCCCGACCTGGTGGTGGACCAGATGGCCAAGCAGCTGCGCCCCGGGCGGGTCTTCGTGGACTGGTCGCAGAACAACAGCGCGAAGACCACGGTGGCGGCGTACTCGCTCCGGGCCCGCCCGGAGCCCACCGTCTCGACCCCCTTGGAGTGGGCCGAGGTGGCCGGCTGCCGCCGGGCCGAGCAGCTGGTCTTCACCGCCGACGCGGTCGCCGAGCGGGTCCGGTCGGCCGGCGACCTGCACGCGGCTGTGCACGCTCCGGCGCGGGCGGGCACGCTGCCGGGGTGAGCCGGGCCGGCGACAGCGGTGGCGGTGGCGGTGGCGGTGGCGGTGGCGGTGGCGGTGGCGGTGGCGGTGGCTCAGGAGACCGCGCGCAGGCGGCGCTTCTTGGCCGGTTCGGACCGCAAGTCCCGCAGCGCCTCCAGCAGTTGGTCACGCGTCATCGAGGAGCGTCCTGTGACGCCCTGCTCGGTCGCCAACCGGTACAGCTCGGCCTTGCTCAGCTCACCGAGGTCGCCGGGCTGTTCGGCCGGCGTTTCGGCCGGCTCGGCAGCCGACTTCCCGGCCGACTTCCCAGCCGACTTCCCAGCCGACTTCTTCGCCGCCTTCGCGGTCGGCGTCCCGTCGGCTTCGCCGTCCTCGGCGCCCTCGCCGTCCTCGCCGCCGGCCCGCTGGAGGCTGCGTTCCAGGACGGCCATCAGGTCCACCACGTTCGTCGACTCCGGCACGGGCGCGGCGCTGACCACCTCCTGGCCGTTCAGCTTCGCCTCGACCAGTTCGCGCACCTGCTCGGTGTAGGTGTCGCGGTACTCCGAGGGGTCCCACTCGGAGCTGAGCATCTCGATCAGCTGGCGGGCCGCCGCCAGTTCCCGCTCCGAGGGCTCGGCGGGCTGCTCCGGCAGGTTGTCGATCTCCTGGTGCGGGTCCCGCACCTCCTGCGCGTAGTGCATGGTCTGCAGCACCAGCACCTCGCCCTCCACCCGGACCGCCGCCAGGTACTGCTTGCCGCGCATCACGAAGGTGGCCAGCCCGGCGCGGTTGGTCTCCGCCAGGGCCCGGTGCAGCAGACCGTAGACGCGGGCGTACTCCTTGCCGCGCGGACCGAGGTAGTACGTCTTGTCGAAGTAGATCGGGTCGACCTCGGTCAGGTCCACGAAACCGCTGATCTCGATCGACTTGGAGCGGCCGGGCGAGATCTGCTCCAGTTCGGCCGGCTCCAGCACCACGTACTCGCCCTCGGCCAGCTCGAAGCCCTTGACCACGTCGCGGTACTCGACCTCCTCGCCGGTGCGCTCGTTGACCCGCTGGTTGCGCACCCGGTCGGAGGTGCCGCGCTGGAGCTGGCGGAAGTGCACGGAATGGTCCTCGGTCGCCGAGTACAGGCCCACCGGTACGGTGACCAGCCCGAAACTCAGCGTGCCGGTCCAGATGGGTCTGGCCATCGCCACCACCTCCTCGCCGAGCTCTCAAGTATTTCACCCTGCCGTACGGCCTGCCGCGCGGTGCGAGACCGGGTACCTCCCCGCCGAGGCCGACCTGCTCCGCTTCCGGCGGCGCTTTCGCCCCGGCCACCGGCCGACCGAACCGGGCGGCGGCACGGTGGGCTCCCCCGCAGGTGTAGAAAAGGGGCCGTGACCAGAGACCAGCACGCCCTGCGGGCCCTGCGGGCTGTCGACGCGCTCGGGTACTTCTTCGCCCTCCAGGTCGGCGCGACCCCCGACGCACCGCCACCGAACGGCCTGCGCCCGCTGCGCGAGCTGTACGCGACCGGGCGGGACGGCAGCGGCCCGGACGCACCGCTCGCCGCGCGGATCCGGCTGGTCGGCGAGCGGCTGCGCACCCCCGAGGCACGGGTGGCCGCCTCGAGCGTGCAGTTCGGGATCGCGGCACGGCTGCTCTCGGTGGCGCTCGGCGCGGTAGCGTTCGGCGGCGTGCTGCCCGACCTCGATCCGGACCGCGCCTACGCGCGGCAGCCGGCGGACGGCCCGCTCGACCTCTGGGTGCCGTACCCGCAGGGGGCACCGGCGCGGCCCGTGACGGCCGAGCAGGTGCACCGCGAGGTGCTGCTGGCCAACCTCGCGCCACTCGGTACGGCCGTGCGGGCGATCACCCCGGTCGCGGAGCGGCTGCTCTGGGGCAACGCCGCCTCCGCGCTGGTCGGCACGCTGCGGGTGCTGCGCGGGCAGCCCGGCGCGGCGCACGCCACCGTCGCGGCCGTCGCCCGGCAGCTGCTGGCGCGCGAACCGCTGGCGGGCAGCAGCACCTGGTCACCCGCGTTCCGGCGGACCACCTGCTGCCTCTACTACCGCGTGCCGGGCGGCGGACTGTGCGGCGACTGCGTCTTCACCACGGCTCCCGGCGCCGCGACCGGAGCGCGGCGATGACGCCCCGCACCGTCGCCGACGACCAGGGCCGGCCCGTGCGCGTCGGCTCCGTCACCCGGGTGGTCTCGCTGGTCCCGTCCCTCACCGAGGCGGTCGCGGTGAGCGCACCGGGCCTGCTGGTGGGCGCGACCGACTGGCGCAGCCACCCGGCCGAGTTGGCGGTGACCCGGGTCAAGGGCACCAAGAACCCGGACCTCGCCGCGATCCGCGCCCTCGCGCCCGACCTGGTGATCGCCAACGAGGAGGAGAACCGGCTGCCCGACCTGGACGCCCTGCGCGCGGCCGGAATCGCGGTGTACGTGACGGAGATCCGCACCCTGGACGCCGCATTCGACTCGCTCGAACGCCTGTTGACCGAGGCCTGCGGGCTCTCCCGGCCCGCGTGGCTGCCCCGGGCCCGGGCCGCCTGGCAGCAGCTGCCGACGCCGACTCGGCCGCGCAGTGCGGTCGTTCCGATCTGGCGGCGCCCGTGGATGGTGCTCGGCCGGGACACCTTCGCCGGTGACCTGCTGCGCCGCCTGGGCGTCCGCCAGCTCCACGCGGACCACGCCGACCGTTACCCGGCCATTCCGCTGCCCGAACTGCTCGCCAGTGAGCCGGAGTTGGTTGTGCTGCCGGACGAGCCGTACCGGTTCGGCCCGACGGACGGACCCGAGGCCTTTCCCGGGATCCCGGTGGCACTGCTGAGCGGTCGCCATCTCACCTGGTACGGGCCGTCCTTGGTCGAGGCGCCGGAGTTGCTCGCCGCCCAACTGCGGACCGCCCTGCCGGGCAGCTGACTTCCGCACCGCGCCACGCCCGTTCGGTGCGCCGCTTCGCGACCGGCACGGCACTCGCGCCGCCGGATCCGCCCGGGGCCCGCCTACTCCTCCAGGCGCCGCACCCGCTCCGCGTCGCAGGTGCGCGGGCAGGTCAGGCAGGTGTCCTCCGGGCGCACCGCGTAGTAGAGGCAGCAGCCGAGCCGGGTCCGGGTCAGGTGCTCGCGGTCGGCCGTGCCCGCCAGGCGGCGGAACTGCGCACCGCCGGGCAGCGGCCCGGTCCCACCGGGCAGCAGTCGCTCGGCCCGCGCCACCGCGTCCTCCTCGCGGCCGAGCATCCGGCCCAGGTACCACAGGCCCGAGACCAGATCGTCCGTCACCATCCCCCACAGCGACCGGGATCCGCGCTTGGCGACCGGTCGAAAGGCGGCCAGCACCGGCGCCGCGTGCGCGGCGACCACGGCGCGCAGCCGTTCGTCCCCTGACGTCGCACGATCTGACGCGTCGTCAAGCTCGTTGCCGGGCCGGAACGCCAGCTCCCCGCTCTGCGGGGCGAGCCACAGCCGATCGTGCCCCAACTCCGGCACCCGCCCCGTCAGGTACCAGGGTCCACTGGCGAGCAGGCAGACCGACCAGAGGTAGTGGTGCAGCAGCCGCGCCGCCGCGACGTGCGGCGGCACCGCACAGCCGTGCTCCGCCCGGATCCGCCCCGCCTCCCCCGCGATCAGCTCCGGCATCCGGTCCGCGAAGTCCGTCGCCGGGACCCAGTCCCGGCCGGGTGCCGGTTCGCCCGCCCCCAGCATCCGGACAGTCAGCGCCGGGCAGCACTCGGCCACCCGGCGGCAGGCCTCCAGCAGCGGCGGCAGCTCGGACATCACGGAACTCCCCGTCAGATCGATAGCATACGACTAAGGCAAGCCTCACCTTATACATGAGTCGCACGCCCGGGCGCTACCAAGGTCAACAGTTTGACTTTCTTAGGGTTGCCTAACCTAATATCCATCCCGTGCTCAGAATCGACCTGCCGGCCTCAACTGCCCCGGCACCACGGACTTTGGCAACCCGACAGGCCCTCCTGCTCGGCCTCGGTCTCGGCGTCCTGCTCCTCTGCCTGGCGCTGAGCCTGGCGCTGGGCTCCCGCTCCGTCCCGCTGCCGACCGTCCTCCACGCGCTGTTCGGCGGCGGCCGGCACGGCGACCCGGACATCGAGGTGGTGACGGGTCTTCGGGTGCCGCGCACGGTGCTCGGCCTGGTGGTCGGCGCGGCCCTCGGCGCGGCCGGGGCGATCGCCCAGGGCGCCACCCGCAACCCGCTGGCCTCGCCGACCACCCTGGGCGTCAACGCCGGGGCGAGCTTCGCCGTGGTCACCGCGATCTACGCGCTGCGGCTGACCCGGCCGGTCGAGTACGTCTGGTTCGCGGTCGCCGGGGCGGCGCTGGCGGCCTGTGCCGCGCACGCGATGGCCCGGCGCAGCGGCGATCTCGACCCGACCCGGCTCGCGCTGGGCGGCACGGTGCTGGCCACCGTGCTCACCTCCTGGACCTCCGCGCTGATGCTCGCCAGCCGCCGCACGCTGGACGAGGCGCGGTTCTGGCTGGTCGGCTCGCTGGACGGGCGCGGGCTCGAAGTCCTCGCCCCCGTACTGCCGTTGCTGCTGCTCGGGCTGGTCCTGGCGATCGCCGTCGCCCCCGCGCTCAACGCGCTGGCACTGGGCGACGAGGCCGCGCAGGCGCTGGGCGTACCGGTGGCGCGGATCCGGGCCACCGCCGGGCTGGCCGTGGTGCTGCTGGCCGCCGGCGCGGTGGCGGTGGCCGGTCCGATCGCGTTCGTCGGCCTGGCCGCACCCCGTCTGTGCCGGCTGCTGCTCGGCAACGACCACCGGGTGCTGCTGCCCGGCTGCCTGATCGGTGGTCCGATCCTGCTGCTGGCCGCCGATGTGCTGGGCCGGCTGGTGATCCGGCCCTCCGAGCTGGAGGTCGGCATCGTCACCGCGTTCCTCGGCGCCCCGCTGCTCGCCGTGCTCGCCCGGAAGGCCGCCCGATGACCTTCCAGCTCCGCTCGGCCACCGCTCCCGCGCTGCGCCGCCGCCGCACCCTGCTGCTCTGCCTGCTCGCGCTCGCCGCGCTGCTCGTGCTCACGGCGACCGGCCTGAGCACCGGCGAGGTGTCGATCCCGCCGCTCACCGCACTGCGCGCGCTGGTCGGGCTCGGTGACGGCGGCGATGTCCTGGTGGTGCAGCAGTTCCGGGCGCCCCGGGTGCTCGCCGCACTGATCGCGGGCGCCGGTCTGGCCGTCTCGGGGGCACTGCTGCAGCGACTCTTCCGCAACCCGCTGGCCTCACCGGACGTGGTCGGGGTGACCGGTGGCGCGTCCTTCGGTGCGGTGCTGCTGCTCTCCCTGGGCGCGTCCCAACTGCTGGTGCCGCTGGCCGCGTTGGGCGGCGGCCTGGTCGCCGCCGCGCTGCTCGGGGCGTTCGCCTGGCGGTCCCGGGCGGCAGTGGGCCGACTGGTCCTGGTCGGGCTCGCCGTGCAGTCCGCACTGGCCGCGGCGGTGAACCTGATGATCGTCCGCTTCCCGGCCGAACTCGCCTCCACCGCACTGCAGTGGACCACCGGCTCGCTCTACGGGCGGACCTGGACCGAGGTCTGGGCCGGCGGCGGCGCGATCGCGGTGGCGCTGACCGCCGTATTGCTGGCGGACCGCCGGGTGGCGGTGCTGGACCTGGGCGACGACTCGGCGGGCGGGCTCGGCCTGCGCCCGGACCGGGACCGGCTCCGGCTGCTGCTGCTCGCCATCACGCTGGCCTCGCTGGCCGCCGCGCTGACCGGCCCGGTCGGCTTCGTGGCGCTGGCGGTGCCGCACCTGGTGCGCTACCTGGCCGGACCGCCCACCCCCGCGACCCTGGTGCTCTGCGGACTGCTCGGCGGCACCCTGCTGCTGGCCGCCGACCTGACCGTGCTGCACCTGCTGCCCGTGGCGGGGTTGCCGGTCGGCGCGATGACCGCCACTCTCGGCGCCCCCTGGCTGCTGGTCCTGATGATCCGTCAGGGCCGTGTGACGAACCGGAGTACCCGATGACCCTGCCCGCGAGCCCGACCGTCGCGGCGACGGAGCGCCCCAACCGGCTGGCCGCGCACGGCCTGCGACTGCGCTACGCCGACCGGCTGATCGTGGACGGCCTGGACCTGGAGCTGCCCGGCGGCGCGGTGACCGCCGTGGTCGGCCCGAACGCCTGCGGCAAGTCGACCCTGCTGCGCGGCCTGGCCCGCCTCCTCGACCCGGCGGCCGGCAGCGTCACGCTGGA
This sequence comes from Kitasatospora sp. NBC_01266, assembly GCF_036242395.1. NCBI lineage: Bacteria > Bacillati > Actinomycetota > Actinomycetes > Kitasatosporales > Streptomycetaceae > Kitasatospora > Kitasatospora sp. NBC_01266. Next base: position 1,030,608 of record NZ_CP108458.1, read on the forward strand.
CGGCACCGACCTGCACCGGATGCCCGCCCGGACGCTGGCCAAGCGGCTCGGCCTGCTGCCGCAGCAGCCGGTCACGCCCGAGGCGATCACCGTCGAGGCGCTGGTCCGGCTCGGCCGCTACCCGCACCAGCGGCTGCTCAGCCCCTGGTCGGCCGCCGACCAGGCGGCGGTGGAAGCCGCGCTGGAGCGCACCGGCACCGCCGAGCTGCGCGACCGGCCGGTCGACCAGCTCTCCGGCGGGCAGCGCCAACGCGCCTGGATCGCACTGACCTTGGCGCAGGACACCGAACTGCTGCTGCTGGACGAGCCGACCACCTTCCTGGACCTGCGCCACCAGCTCGACGTGCTCGACCTGGTCGCCCGGCTGCACCGGGACCTCGGCCGCACCGTGGTCATGGTGCTGCACGACCTGGGCCAGGCCGCCCGCTACGCCGACCACCTGGTCGTGCTGCACGAGGGCCGGCTGGCCGCCGCGGGCCCGCCGGCCGAAGTGCTGGACGCGGGGCTGGTCGAGCGGGTCTTCCAGGTGCCCTGCCGGGTGATCCCGGACCCCGAGACCGGCACACCGCTGGTCATCCCGCGCGCCCGCGGCCGACTCTGACCGACCGTCAACTCCCCTTCCACGAAAGAAGCACCACCATGTCCCAGCTCCGCCGTCTGCCCGTCGCCGTGCTCGCCGTCGCGCTCACCACCACCCTGCTGGCCGGTTGCGGCAGCAGCGCGACCGACAGCAGCAGCAAGCCCGCCGCCGCGAGCAGCGGCAGCGACGCGACCGCGGCCTTCCCGATCACCGTCAAGCACGCCATGGGCAGCACCGAGATCAAGAGCGCGCCCAAGCGGGTCGTGGTGCTGGACAGCGGCGAGTTGGACGATGTCACCCTGCTCGGCATCACGCCGGTGGGCGCGGTCTCCCCGCACCTGAAGACCGAGGGCGGGTTCCCGACCTACCTCAAGGGCGAGATCCAGGGCACCAAGGACGTCGGCCCGATGGCCGAGCCCAACCTGGAGTTGATCGCCTCGCTCAAGCCGGACCTGATCCTCTCCTCCAAGGTCCGCCACGAGAAGATCTACGACAAGCTCAGCGCGATAGCCCCCACCGTCTTCGCCGAGACCACCGGCGTGACCTGGAAGGAGAACATCGCGCTCTACGCCCAGGCGCTCGGCAAGCAGGCCCAGGCCACGCAGGCGCTGGCCGACTACCAGACCCGGGCGGCGAAGGTCGGCGCCGAGATCAAGGAGAAGAACGGCGGCACCATGCCGACCGCTTCGGTGGTGCGCTTCATCGCCGGCCCGACCCGGCTTTACCAGAAGGCCTCGTTCAGCGGCACGGTGCTGAAGGACGTCGGCCTGAACCGCCCGGCCTCGCAGGACGTCGACGCCTCGATGATGGACGTCAGCCCCGAGCAGCTCGACAAGGCCGACGCCGACCTGGTCTTCGTGACCACCGCCGACGACCCGAGCAAGACCCAGCAGAGCCAGGTGGAGGCCACCCCGCTCTGGCAGAACCTCAAGGCGGTGAAGGCGAACAAGGTCTTCAACGTGCCGGACGAGACCTGGATGTCCGGCATCGGGGTGCAGGCGGCCGACCAGATGCTGAACGACATCGCGAAGGCGACCGGCGTGACGCCGGTCAACTAGACACCGGTCAACCAGCCAGCGCCCGAAGGCCGGTACACCCCATCACCACGAAACAGGGACTCCGTTGCGGCTCTACCTGCTCGCCCACAACCCCACCGACTCCGTCACCCAGGGCTTCCTGCCCGCCGCGGCCCGGCTCGGCCTGCCCGTCACCGTGCTGACCGACCAGGCCGAGGCGCACCACCGGGCCTACGCGCACCGCGCCCACCTGCCGGCCGACCTGCTGGTGCTGCCCTGCGAGGTGGCCGACTTCCGCGAGGTGGTCGGTCTGGTCTCCGGCCATGAGCCGCCCGCGGCCGTGTTCAGCAACAGCGACCACCTGCAGACCCAGGCCGCCCTGGCCGCCGCCTACTTCGGCCTGCCCGCCAAGGACTGGCGAGCCACCCTGCGCGCCAAGAACAAGGCCGAGCTGCGCCGGCACCTGGCCGCCACCGGTCTCGACACGGTCCGCAGCGCCGAGTTGACGGCGGGTCAAGATCCTGCTGACGTCGAGCTTCCGCCCTTCCCCTGCGTACTCAAGCCCCGCGAAGGTGTGGCCAGCGAGGATGTGGTGCTGGTCGCGGACGCCGCCGAACTCGCCGCCCGCTGCGCGGAGATCCGGCGCCGCCGACCCGAGGCCACCCTGCTGGTCGAGGAGTTCCTCAGCGGCGAACTGCACACCCTGGAGACGCTGGGCGACGGGCAGCGGCGCGAGGTGCTCGGCGGCTTCCGGACCCGGCTCTCCCCGCCGCCGCACTTCATCGAGGAGGTGCTGGAGTTCGTCCCCGCCCACCCGGGACCGGTGGTCGACCAGGTCCTCGCTCAGCTCGACGCACTGGGCGTGGGTCTGGGCGCCTGCCACACCGAGTTCGTGGTGCAGCCGGACGGCCGGGCCCGGATCATCGAGGTCAACTACCGGGCGATCGGCGACCAGTGCGACCTGATGCTGGCGCAGCTGCTGGGGATCCCGTACTTCGAGCACGTACTGCGGGTCCACCTGGGCCACCCGCTGCCCGCCGACCTCGGCGCCCGCACCGACCTGCGCGGGCGCAACGAGGTGGTCTGCGCCGACCGGGCCGGCACCCTGACCGCCGCACCGGGGCCGCAGGACGCCGGGGCCGAGGGCGTGCGGCTCAGCTACCGCCCGCTGCGCGCCCTCGGCGAACGGCACGAGCACTACCGGACCAACCGCGACTACCTGGGCGTGATCTGGGCGATCGGCCCCGACCAGCGGGCCGTGGACCGCGCGGTGGCCGACTTCATCACCGCCAACCGCTGGGAGATCACCCCGTGAGCACCGCCGATCAGCTGACCCTGCGGGTGCTCAGCGCCCTGCTGCGCGAGGACGTGCTCGGGCTGCGGACCGGCTCCCACCGCGAACGGCGCCCGGACGGCGACTGGCTGGTCCTCGAGCACCTCGCGCTGCCGGTCCGCCCGGACGGCTTCCAGTGCGAACTCGCCGCGCGCGAGCCCCTGCTGGAGGTCGACGGGCACCCGGTGCGCGAGCTGGACGAGATCCTCGCCGAGCTGCGCGCGCGGGCCGCACAGCCGGACCGCGAGGGCTTCACCGCCTTCGCCGAGGAGTGCCGCCAGACGCTGGCCACCATGCGGCTGCACGAGGCCGAGCAACCGGCCGTCCTCGCCGCGCTGGCACGGGACTTCGGGGCCGACCCGGCCGACTGGACCGGCCCGCGGGCGAGCCTGGCCTTCGACACCCTGGCGGCCTACCTGGACCACCCGGTCTACCCGACCGCACGCGGCCGGGCCGGCCTCACCGCCGCCGACCTGCACCGGTACGCGCCCGAGTGCCACCCGGCGTTCCTGCTCCGCTGGCTGCTGCTGCCCATCGAGGCGCTGACCGTGCACGGCGGGGCCCCGCTGCCCGCCTGGTGGCCGACCCCGGCGGCGCTCGGGCACCCCGAACTGACTGACAGTCACCGTACTGTGCCCGTGCACCCGCTGTCGGTCGGCGCGCCGCTCACCGAAGCACTGCGCGCCACCGGCCTGGCGGACCGCGCCCTGCTCGCCGAGCACCCGTACCTGGAGGTGACGCCGACCCTCTCGATGCGCACCGTCGCGGTCGCCACCGACCCGCGCCACCACGTCAAACTGCCGCTCGCCACCGCGACCCTGGGCCTGCGCAACCGGCGCACCATCAAGCCGGCCACCCTGCTGGACGGCGCGGCCGGGCAGCTGCTGCTCACCGAAGTCCGGTCCCGGGAAGCACGGTTCGCCGACACCGTGCTCTTCGCCGACGAGCAGAGCTACGCGCACGCCGGACACGAGCTGCTCGCCGTGCTGCTGCGGCGGCTGCCTGCGGCCATCGACGCCCCGGACGCGGTCATCGTGCCGCTGGCCGCGCTGGCGGCCACCGCGCCGGACGGGCGCCTGGTGCTGGACGCACTGGCCGAGCGCTTCTACGGCGGCGACCCCGTCGCCCTCTACGACGCGCTGCTCACCCTGCTGCTGGACTGGCAGTGCACGCTCTTCGGCCACGGCGTCGCGCTGGAGTCGCACCAGCAGAACACCTCGCTGATCCTCGACCGCAGCGCCGGCGCGACCCGGCTGCGGCTGCTGCTGAAGGACAACGACGGCCCACGGATCAACCGCGCCCGCGCCGAACTGACGATCAGTCAGCAGACCCTGGAAGGCTTCGACGACCCTCGCACCTTCAGCGCCGACGACCGCGCGCTGACCGACCTGTTCACCACCATCACCGGCCACCTCTGCACCGCCTCGCTCGCCTTCGCCCTCGCCGAGCACGAACGGGCGCCGCTGTCCGAGACCTTGGGGCTGCTGCGCAAGCGGCTCGCCGAGGCGCTGGACCGGCTCGGCCCAGCGGGCCTGCCGCTGCGCGCGGCGCTGCTGGACGCCGACCGGCTGCCGGTCAAGGCGATGGTCAGCGCCGGCACCCTGCTCAGCAAGGAGCGCTCGGGCGCGGCGGACATCAACAAGCACTACACCACTGGACCGAACTACCTGGCGGGCGCGTGAAGACGGGGACGCTGCTGCGGACCCGCAGCCAGGCCTCCGAAGGCGGCCTGGCCCGACGCCAGGTGCACGCGGTGGCCGGCTGCTACTTCGTGGCCTCCTTCGCCGCACTCGGCCTGCCGCCCTACCTGACCTCGATCCTGCCGGGCCTGGGCGACCGGCACGGCCACTGGGCCGGCCTGCTCTACATCGTGCCGACCGTGTTCAGCGCGCTGGGCGCCCCGGTCTGGGGGCGGCTGGCCGACCGGTTCGGCCGCAAGCGCCTGCTGCTGCGGGCCCAACTGGGCCTGAGCGTCTCGTTCCTGCTGGCCGGACTGGCCGACAGCCTGCCCGCCTTCACGCTCGCCCTGGTGCTGCAGGGCTTCCTCGGCGGCACCTTCGCCGCCACCAACGGCTACCTCGCCGCCGCTCTGGAGGGGCCCGGGCTGTCCAGAGCGCTGACCCTGATGCAGGGCAGCGCGCGAGCCGCGCTGGTGGCCGCGCCGATCCTGGTGGGAGCGCTCTCCCCCTGGCTCTCGCCGCACCGGCAGTACCTGGTGATGGCCCTGCTGCCGCTGGCGGCGGCGGCGCTGCTGGCCCGGCTGCCCGAACCCCGCCGGGCCACCGCGCCAGGTGCCGCGGCGGCCTCCGCCGCGAGCGCCGCTCCCACCGGCCTCCGCGCGCTCTACGTCTACGAGTTCGCGTTCGTCTTCGCCACCATCGTCTCCTTCCCCTACCTGATCGCGCTGGTCGACCAGCGAATACCGGGGATCGACGCGACCGTGGCGGGCGCGCTCTTCGCCCTGCCGCACCTGTGCTACTTGCTGCTCGCCTCCCGGGTGCACACCGCCTTCCTGCACCGGCCCAGGGCCGGGCTCGCGCTCGGCTACCTGCTGGTCGCGGCCGGCCTGGCCGGACACGGGCCCGCCCACTCGGTGCTGACCTTCACACTGGCCCGGCTGGTGCTCGGCGGCGGGCTGACCCTCGGCCTGGTCTGCCTGTCGATCCTGGCCGCCGACGCCGCCCGGGGTCGCGCGCCGGGCCGGATGTTCGGCACACTGGAACTGATCTCCAAGGGTGGCGCGGTCGCCGCCGGCGTCATCGCCATGCTGGTCAACTCGGCCTTCGGCGCCGACTCGCCGGTGCTGATCGGCACCGCCGCCGCGCTGGCCGCCGCCGCCTTCCTCCTCCCCCGCCTGCTCTGGAGTCGCTGATGTCGATCACCCTCTCCCCCGCCCTGACCACGCTGCCCACCGCCGAGCAGGTGGTGGCGCACACCCTGGTCAACTGCCTGCTGCGCGAGGTCTCCGGGCCGGAGCACCAGACCGCGGTGAGCGCCGGGCGACTACTCCTGCGACTGCCACGGTGCGGGGCACTGCTCCGGGTCGCGCTGCGCCGCACCTCGCTGATCGGCGCCCACCGCTTCGCCGGCCCCGTGCAGCGCAAGGATGCTGACGGGTGGTCAGATCTGGACTGGCGGGAGCTGGCCGAGCTGGTCCAGGCCGAACTCACGCTGCGCACCGGGGTGCGCAACGAGGAGTTCCTCGACCAGCTGACCTCCAGCCACCAGGGCGTGGCGGCGGCCCTGACCGGCCGCCCGGCGCCGGACGGCGACCGGTACCGGGAGTCCGAGCAGGCCCTGCTGTTCGGCCACCGCTTCCACCCCGCGCCCAAGTCCCGCTCGGCGCGCGGCGCCGACGCCACCACCTGGGCGGCGTACGCGCCCGAGGCCCGCGCGAGCTTCCCGCTGCGCTACCTCGCCGTGCGGGACAACCTGCTCGCCGAGCAGTCCGTCGACCCGGCCGCGACGGCCCTGCTCGACGGGCTCCTCGACGGACCGCACGAGGCAGTGCGCGAGGTCCCGGCCGGCTACCGCCTGCTGCCCACCCACCCGTGGCAGTACCAGCTGCTCGGCGAGCACCCGCTGCTCCGGGCCGCGCTCGCGAACGGCGACGTGATCGATCTCGGCACCGGCGGGCCCGAGTTCGCCGCCACCGCCTCGGTGCGCACGCTGCACGGCGCCGGCGCCTTCCTCAAGTTCAGCCTGAACGTGCGGATCACCAACTGCCTGCGCAAGAACGCCGCCTACGAGCTGACCGGCGCCGTCGAGCTGACCCGGCTGCTGGACGGCGCGCTCGGCGACCTGGCCGAACGCTTCCCGGACGCCGCGATGCTGCGCGAACCGGCCTTCCGCACCCTCGCGCTGCCCGGCCCCGACGGCACCCCCGACACCGAACTCTTCGAGGGCTTCGGCCTGATCGTCCGCGAGGACCTCGACGCCCGGCTGCACCCCGGCCTCACCCCGCTGCTGGCGGCCGCGGTGGCCGACGAGTACCCGACCAGCTCGGCCCAACTCGGCCGGCTGCTCGGCGAGCCGGCCCCGGCGGCGGCCGAGCTGCTCGACTGGTGGACCCGCTACCTGCGGCTGCTGCTGCCACCGGTGCTGGCCGCCTACTTCGACCACGGCGTGGTGCTGGAGCCGCACCTGCAGAACGTGCTCATCGCGGTGGACGACGCGGGCTACCCGGCCCAGGTGCTCTTCCGCGACCTGGAGGGCACCAAGCTGCTGCCGGAGCGCAACGCCGCCCTGCTGGCCGAACTGCCGCCGCAGGTGGCCGGACCGATGAGCTACGACGAGCAGCGCGGTTGGGACCGGGTGGTGTACTGCCTGCTGGTCAACCACGTCGCCGAGCTGCTGGCGGTGATCGCCGACCAGGACCCCTCGCTGGAGCCGCAGTTGTGGGAGCGGGTGCGCGGCGTGCTGGCGCGGTACGCCGAACTGCACGGCTGCCCGCCCCGGCTGCGAGCCCTGCTGGCCGGGGTGCCGCTGCCGGCCAAGGCCAACCTGCTGACCCGCTGGGAGCGCAAGGCGGACCGCGAGGCCGGGTACGTCCGGCTGCCCTCGCCGCTGGCCGCCGCAGTGCTGAACCAGGCCGCCCAGGCCCCCACCGAGTCGGCAGGAGAAGTCCGTTGAGCACCATCGCGCTGCCGCCCGCCGTCCACGCCGAGGCGGCCGAGCTGCCCACCGAGGCGCTGCCCGCCTACCTCTACGACCTGCCCGCGCTGCGCGCCCACGCGGCGGCGATCCGGGCCGCGCTGCCCGAGCGGGTGGAGCTGTACTACGCCGCCAAGGCCAATCCCGACCCCGCGCTGCTGACCGCGATGCGCGACCAGGTGGACGGCTACGAGGTGTCCTCCGGTGGCGAGTTGGCCCATGTGCGGGCCGCCGTTCCGGACGCCCGGCTGGCCTTCGGCGGACCGGGCAAGACGCCGGCCGAACTGAGCGCCGCGCTGGCGGCCGGCGTGCACCGCTGGCACGTGGAGAGCGTGGCCGAACTCCACCAACTCGCCGCGCTGGCCACCGGACCGGTCGACCTGCTGCTGCGGGTCAACCTGCCGCTGCGCGCGGGCGCGCTGGACGGCGTACCGCTCGCCATGGGCGGCCGGCCCACCCCGTTCGGTCTGGACCCCGAACACCTGGACCACTGCCTGCGGTTGCTGGCCGAGCCCCGGTTCGCCCGGCACCTGCGGCTGCGCGGCATCCACGCGCACCTGGCCAGCGGCCTGGACGCGGTCGGCCAACTCGCGGTCGCCGAGCAGCTGGTGGACTGGGCGGCGGGCCTGCCGGTGGCGATCGAGGAGGTCAACATCGGCGGCGGCATGGCCGTGGACTACGCCGATCCGCACGCGCGCTTCGACTGGTCCGGCTACGGCGCGGGGCTGGCGAGCCTGCTGCGCCGCCATCCCGGACTGCGGCTGCGGATCGAGCCCGGCCGGGCGATCACCGCCTACTGCGGCTGGTACGCCACCGAGGTGCTGGAGGTCAAGCGCAGCCACGGCGAGGAGTTCGCGGTGCTCCGCGGCGGCACCCACCACCTGCGCACGCCCGCCGCGCGCGGGCACGACCAGCCGTTCGCCGTGCTGCCCGTGGAGCACTGGCCGCACCCCTGGCCCCGCCCGACGGCCGAGAGCGGCCAGGTCACGCTTGCCGGACAACTCTGCACCCCCAAGGACGTCCTGGCCCGCCGGGCGAGCGTGCCGGCGCTGCGGACCGGGGACCGGGTGGTGTTCGGGCTGGCCGGAGCGTACGCCTGGAACATCTCGCACCACGCCTTCCTGATGCACCCTCAGCCGGGCTTCCACCTGCTGGGTGAGCAACCCGTCGAGGGCAACGACCGGTAGCGCCGGAATACCGGAATACCGGCCAAGGGGGGGCCTTAGCAGATGATCACACTGCTCTAATCTGAGCTGATGCGTTTGCTGACGATCGAGAACGCCGGCCGGCCGCCGACCGCCGACCGACCGCCCCGCTGGTGGCGGCGGCGCCCCGGAATCCGCGCCAGGGCCGCGTTGGCGGCCCTGGTCGCGGCGGCGCTGGCGTTCGGCCTCGCCACCGTCTGGGTCGGCCGTTCCCTGCACGCCGACCTGGAGCTGCAGGCCACGGACCGGGCGGAGTCCGCCGTGGCGAACATCGAGGGAAAGATCCCCGACTCGCCGGACGAGCCCTACGCGACCTCCTCCTACGTCGTGATGGACGCGGACGGGCTCTGGCTGCGCTCCGGAGCCGATTTCTCCTGGCCGCCCGGGTGGGCGCGCGAGGGGCTGCTGCCGCCCGTCCCGCCCGCGGACTACGACCAGGTGAGCCCGGCCACCGAGGAGGTCATCATCCGGATGCCGTCCTTCGTGCCCGGTATGCAGTCCGGCTGGCTGAGCGGTCGCACCGTACGGTTCCGGCGGTCCATCAGCGATTCGCTCTCCAGTGCCGACCTCGCCAAGTACACCGGTGTCACCGGGATGCGCCCGCAGACCCTCACCATCTACGTGCTGGTCGACGACGAGGAGGCCGACCGGACCAGCGCCACCGTGGCCCGGATCCTCGGCTGGTACCTCACCCCCGGCGCCTCACTCTTCGTCGCCCTGATCGCCTGGCTGGTCACCGGCCTCGCGCTGCGCCCCGTCGAAGCCATCCGCCGCCGGATGGCCGAGATCGGCGACGGCGCCATCCACCAACGCGTCCCCGTCCCCACCACCCGCGACACCATCAACCGCCTCGCCCGCACCACCAACCACACCCTCGACAGACTCGAACACGCCCTCGACGAACAACGCCGCCTGGTCGCCGACGCCTCCCACGAACTCCGCAGCCCCCTCGCCGCCCTGCGCACCTCCCTCGAAATCCCCCTCGCCCACCCCGACCACGCCCACTGGCCCACCGTCGTCACAAACGCCCTCACCGACACCGCACGCCTCCAAGAACTCGCCGACGACCTCCTGCTACTCGCCCGCACCCAGGAAACCCACACCCAGGAAACCCACACCCCCACCGACAGCACCGTCGCCCTGCACGACATCGTCGCCGAACAACTCGCCGAACGCACCGTCACCGACCCCACCCTCAACTGGCACGGCCACCTCACCGAAGCCACCGTCCCCGGCCACGAAGTCCTGATCGGCCGACTCGTCCGCAACCTGCTCGACAACGCCGCCCGCCACACCACCGACACCATCACCGCCACCCTCCACACCACCGACGGCTGGGCCGAACTCACCATCACCGACAACGGACCCGGCATCCCACCCGCCGACCGCGAACGCGTCTTCGACCGCTTCGTCCGCCTCGACACCGCCCGCAACCGCGCCACCGGCGGCGCCGGCCTCGGCCTCGCCCTGGTCCGCACCATCGCCACCACCCTCGGCGGCACCGCCACCGCCACCCAACCCCCCACCCCACCCGGCGCCCACCTGCTCATCCGCCTCCCCCTCGCCCGGTAGCGGGGTCTCTCCACCCACGGGTGGAGGGCGGGATCCAACCAATGACCCACCCAGGGGCCGAGGCGGGTCCGGGCGCCGGGCGGGAAGCTACTGCCATGAACACCACCGAGTACTGCGTACAGATCGCCCTGGTCCTCCTCGTCCTGCGGCAGATGCGCGGCGGAAAGCTCGACCTGATGAGCCTGGTCCTGCCGATCGTGCTGATCGGCGCCACCGCGGTGACCTACCTGAAGTCGATCCCCACCGGCGGCGGCGACCTCGCCCTGGAGATCGGCCTGGGCGCCAGCGGCGTGCTGCTCGGCACGCTGGCCGGCCTGGCCACCCGGGTCTGGAGCACCAAGGAGGGCACCTTCGCGAAGGCCGGCCTGGCCGCGGCGGCCCTGTGGGTGGGCGGCATCGGCGCCCGGATCGCCTTCGTGCTGGCCAGCGAGCACACCGGCTTCGGTCAGCAGGTGGTCGACTTCAGCCGCAACCAGGACATCACCAGCCAGCAGGCCTGGGTCGTCGCCTTCGTCCTGATGGCGCTGGGCGAGGCCGTCTCCCGGCTGATCACCATCCGGCTGCGCGCCCTGCGGCTGCGCAGCGCCGCGGCCCCGCTCGCCGCGTGAGTGCCCGCCCCGCGCGTTGACCCTCCGGTCACCCCGACCGGAGGGTCAACGCGTGCCCGGCGCGCGCCGGGCCACGGCGGTACCGGCCAGCAGTTGGAAGCCGGCGGCGGCGAGCAGCGCCCCGGGCAGCGACCGGCTCGCCAGCGGTCCGGCGAGGGCCGCGCCGAAGGCGAAGGCGGTGAGCTTGAGGCTGGCGCCGGTGGTGAAGACCTGGCCGCGCAGCCGCTCCGGCGCCTCCCGGTGCCGCACCGCGAAGAGCGCGGTGAGCTGCGGCCCCTCGGCGGCGCCCAGCAGCAGCACGGCCGCGATGACCGGGACCGGCCGGCAACGCGCCGCGAGCAGCAGCGCGAGCGCCTGGACCGCGGCGGCACACCGGAGCACGGTGTCGGGCGCGGGCTGACGCGGCACCCGGGCGAGCAGGAGGTTGGCCGCCAACCCCGCACCGGCGAGCAGCGCGAGCAGCAGCGCCCCGCGTCCCGCACCGCCGAGCGCCCGCGCCCCGAGCAGCGGGGCGCAGGCCACCAGCAGGCCCTGGCCCGCGCAGGAGAGCGCCGAACCGGCGGTGGCCCGGGCCAGCGGCCGGGTCCGGACGACGGCCCGCAGCCCCGCACCGAGGTCGCCGAGCAGCGCCCCGCCGCCCGCGTATCCCGCCCCCGGCGGCAGCCGCCAGGCCACCGGCACCGCGCAGCAGATCAGCGCGACCGCCAGCAGCACACCGGCCCGCACCCCGGCCAGGCTCGCGAGGGCACCGGCCAGCCCGGGGCCCAGCAGGGCGGCGAGGTCGAAGGTCATCGCGTCCAGCGCGTTCGCCCGGCCCAGCCGGGTCGGCGGCGCCACCCGTGGCAGCTGCGCCGTCCAGCCGCCACTCGGTGGCCGCCACCGCCCACCGCACCGCCGCGCTGATCAACGTGCTGGCCGGGGAGCCGCCGACGGCGGGCACCGTCGCCAAGGTGCTGCGCGAGCACGGCGAAGCCGATCCGATCGACCTCACGGAGCACGACCTCGCGCAACTGCGGGCCGCCGCCCTGCTGCTGCGCGAGGTGTTCGCCGCCGAAGGGGTGGACGGCGCCGCCGACCTGCTGAACCGCCTGCTCGCCGAGCACACCGGCCGACTGCGGCTCTCCTCGCACCAGGGCCGCAGCCCCTGGCACCCGCACCTGGACACCGACGACGACGCCCCGTGGGCCGCCTGGTTCCTGGCCTCGTCCTGCCTGGCGCTGACCGTGCTGGTCTGGGACCGCCAGCGGCCGCCCGGTGGGCTGTGCGCCTCCCCGAGCTGCCACCAGGTCCACCTCGCCCTGGGCAGCGGCCCGACCCGCCGCTACTGCTCACGCCGCTGCGCCACCCGCGAGCGCGTCGCCGCGCACCGCCGCGCCCACCCGCAGACCTGAGGCCCGCACCCGAACGCACGACCGGGCGGACCGACACCGGCCCGCCCAGCCACCCCGCCGCCCCCTGCTTCTTACCGTCGACTACGCACCATCACCCAGCCGGTGACGCCCCGCCAGGGCCACCCGGCCCGCCGCCCGGTTCGCGCAGCATCCGCAGCCGCCGCTGGTACTCCTCCTCGTCGATCTCGCCGCGCGCGTACCGCTCCCCGAGGATGCGCTCGGCCTCGCCGCCCGACCGGCCGGGCCAACCGCCGCCCGCCGGGCCGCTCATCGGCGCCCCGCCCGCGGCCATGTGGTGCCGGTTCGCCGCGAGCCGGGCCACCATCACGATCAACACCACCAGCGCCGCCAGCAGCAGGAACCCGCCGACCGAGAAGATCCAGAAGCCGGCATGCCAGCCGCCGATGCCGGCTCCGTGGTGATAGCGGTAGAACATCCCGCACCGCCTCTCCGGGCCTCGGCTCCGAGGCCGCCAACTCCACCGCCCGACTTGTCCGGTTTCCTCCAGTGTGCCCCCCGATTATGAGCGCACCCTATAAACCTGACCGCGAACGGCCGCGACCGCACCAGCCATCGGAATTCTGGCATCGACCCGGCGGGCGACCGGCGCCGGCGCACGAGGCGGGTGTCAGGACAGCAGGCCGTTGCAGCCGGGCAGCTTGAACGTCTGCTCGCCGTGTCCGCCGGCCAGGTCGCTGACGTTGTTTCCGATGTTCACGATGATCGTGCAGCCCTGGCTCTCGATGGAGATCCGGGCCTTGGCCTTGAAGGTGTGGTCCGACTCGGACAGCGGCCAGTGTTACGACCCGGCGGCCGGTGTGGTGCAGGTCAGCACCCCACAGGAGTCCATCAGCGGCAGCTCCGTACTCCCGATCGCCGAGCTCCCCCAATCGCCGATCGGTCTGAATCGATGGGATGATCTGATCAAGGACTGCCCCCGGCCAGGCAGGAGGGACCATGGCCGACCCCGTTGGCGCGTTCTCCTTCCTGGACGACGCCCAGGCCCGCGAACTGCTGGCCGCGCTGGACGCCGCGCTCGGCGAGCGCCCCGCGCTGGACGCGCTGCTCGCCGACTACCACCTGGTGCGCCAGATCCTGGACCGCGCCACGGTGGGCATCGCCGTCTTCGACCTGGAGCTGCGCTACCGGTACGTCAACCGGACCCTGGCCGAGATCAACGGGGTCCCGGCCACCGGCCACACCGGCCGGACGATCGCCGAGGTGGTGCCGGGCATCGAGGTGGACGCCGCCGAGAGCGCGCTGCGCGAGGTGCTGGCCGACGGCAAGCCGCGGGCGCTCACCATCGAGGGCACCACCGCCTCCGGCCCCGCCACCGAACCGCGCTGGTGGCACAACGCCTACCACCGGCTGGACTCGGCGGCGGGCGTGCCGCTGGGCGCCGTCGGGATGGTGCTGGAGATCACCGAGGACCGCCGGATCCGGCACGCCCTGGACCGGGCCCGGACCCGCCTGGCGCTGCTGGACGAGGCGGCCACCCGGATCGGCACCACGCTCGACGTGGCGCAGGCCTCCAAGGAGCTGACCCGGCTGCTGGTGCCGCGGCTGGCCGACGTCGCGCTGGTCGACATCGTGGAACCCGACCGGCACGCCGGCGAGCCGGCCACCGGCGACGGCCTGGCGATGCGCCGGCTGGCCCTGAGCACCACGCCCGCGCTGGTCGGCACCAGCGACCTGGTCGGCGGCACCGGCGCGCTGATCCACCCGCAGGCGGGCTCGGCGGTGGCCCGCTGCGTGGCCGAGGCGGCACCGATCGTGCTCAACTTCCCGTCCGACGCGCAACTGCGCACCACTGCGCCGAACGCCGCCCGGGTGAGCCGCTACCGGCAGCTCGGCCTGCACTCGGGCGCCTTCGTGCCGCTCACCGCGGGCGGCACGGTGATCGGCGCGCTGACCCTGGCCCGGGGCGGCCAGTCGCCCGCGTTCACCCCGGACGAGGTCGCGCTGATGGTCGAGCTGGCCAGCCGGGCCGGGTCGGGCATCAGCAACGCGCAGCGCTACTCGCACGAGCACGAGTCCGCGCTGGCGCTGCAGCGGGCGCTGCTGGCCGAGCCGATGACCCCGCACCCGGACGTCGAGTGCGCGGGCCGCTACCTGCCGGCCGGCACCAGCGCGGAGGTGGGCGGCGACTGGTACGACACGGTCGCGCTGCCCGGCGGGCGGACCCTGCTGGTGGTCGGCGACGTGATGGGGCACGGGCTGGACGCGGCGGCCACCATGAGCGAGTACCGCTCCCTGGTCCGGGCGCTGGCGCTGCAGCGGCGCTCACCAGCCGGGATCCTGTGGGAGGCCGAGCGGATCGTCGAGGCGCTGGAACAGGAACGGGTGGCGACCTGCGTGCTGGCCCTGCTCGACCCGGCCACGCACAGCTGCACCTTCGCCACCGCCGGGCACCTGCCGCCGCTCCAGCTCGACCGGCCGCACCAGTACGGCCGGCTACTGCGGCTACCGGTCGGCCCGCCGCTGGGCACCGGCGCCGGCGGCCACAGCGCGATCACGCTGCCCTTCGACCCGGGCGCGACCCTGCTGCTCTACACCGACGGCCTGATCGAGCGCCGCGACCGCGACATCGAGCAGTCGCTGGCGGCGCTCGCCGCCCTGCGCTTCGATCCGGCCGCCCCGCTGGAGCACCTGATCGACACCGCGCTGACCGGCCTGACCGCCGGGCACGGCGAGGACGACGTCGCCATCCTCGCCACCCGGCTGGCCGACGCGCACCGGGACCGACGGGCCTGACCCGGCTCAAGGTCTTACCGGGCTCAGGTCTTGCTGGGCTCAGGCCTCGCCGGGGCGCCAGGTCGGCCACTCCCACGGGTGGTCCTGCCACTCGACCTGCTCGGGGTCGGCCAGGTCGATCTTCGGGAAGAGCCGGGTCGCCTCCGCACGGAACTCCTGCCGGTCCACCGGCTCCCACTCGTGCCCCCTGAAGCGGACCAGACGGTAGCGGCTGTCACTGCTCATCGCGGCGACCTCGACCAGCGGGTCATGACTCTGGTTTCTGTCCATACCACCAGGCTGGCCGTCCGGCCCCGTCCCCGCCACCGCGTCCGGTCCGGAGCCAGCGACGGGGACGGGGTGGCGGGGACGGGGCCGGGGCGGCTCAGGAGTCGCAGTCGGTCCGGTAGAGGAACCGGGCCACGCTCGGATCACCCACGTTGTCCCGGGTGATGCTGGCCAGGTCGGTCTGGATGTCGGCGTCCACCGCCTTCCCGGTGAGCGCGTTGGCCAGCTGGTCCACCGCCTGCTGGCCGATCCCGTACGGGTCCTGGGAGATCAGCGCGTCCACCGACCCGCTCTTCAACTCGGCCACCTGCTGCGGTCCGGCGTCGAACGAGACCACCTTGACCACGCCCTGCCTGCCCGCGTCCTTCAGCCCGGTCCCGACCCCCTCACCGGTCTGCGAGTTGGCGGCGAAGATGCCCACCAGACCGGGGTGGGCGGAGAGTTCGTCGCTGACAGCGGAGGCCGCGCCCTGGGCGGTGTCACCGACCTGACGGACGTCGTCGATCTTCAGACCGGGGTCCTTCGCGGCCAGCTCCTGCTTGAAGCCCTGGATCCTGGCGTTGGTGGTGGTCGTCGTCAGGTCCGGCGTGAGCACCACCACCTCGCCGCTGCCACCGGTCAGTTGGGCCATCGTGTCGGCCGCCTGCCGGCCGCCCTGCAAGTTGTTCGAGGAGATCCGGGTGATCCCGATCGAGGGGTCGGTCAGCGTGGTGTCGACGATCGCCACCTTCGTCCCGGCACTCTGCAGGGTGCGGATCGGGCCCTGCAGCGAGTTCGGGTCCACCGGCGCGATCAGCACCCCGGCCGGGCGGGTCGCGGTCACACTGGTCAGCGAACTCACCTGCTCGGGCACGCTCCAGTCGGCCGAGCCGGTGGCGGTGAACTTGTCGCCGAGCTTGCCCGCCTCGGCCTGCGCGCCGCACTTCATGGTGATGTAGAAGGGGTCGCCGGTCTTGCCGGCCACGAAGGTGATGGTCTTCTGGCCGGCCTGCGCGCCACCCGAACTGCCGCAGCCCGCCACCAGCGCGAGCAGCGCGACCGCACCCACCGCCAAAGCCTTGCTGTGCACCGTGAGTTCCTCCTTGCTGGATTCCACCGTCCGTACCGGGCCTAGCGTCTGTCCTGCGTCACCGGTTGCTGCGCCGTCGCCGACGCAACTGGTCGAAGTAGACGGCCAGGATCAGCACCGCGCCCACCGCCACCGTCTGCCAGAAGGACTGCACCTGAAGGATGGTGAAGCCGCTCTGCAGCACGGCGGGGATGAAGACGCCGATCACGGTGCCGATCACCGTGCCGACGCCGCCGAACAGGCTGGTGCCGCCGAGCACCACCGCGGCGATCGCGTTGAGGTTGTCCTGGGCGCCGCTGGTCAGCGTGGTGCTGCTGTAGTGCGCGAGGTTGAGCACGCCCGCGAGGCCGGAGAGCAGACCGGACAGCGCGTAGACCTTGATCAGATGGCGGTCGACCCGGATGCCGACCCGGGCCGCCGCCTCCTCGTTGGACCCGACGGCCAGGGTGTAGCGGCCGAACCGGGTGGTCCGCAGGGCCAGCGCGGCGAGCGCGACCACCAGGACCGCGACGACGATCAGCCACGGGATCCCCAGCACGCTGCCGCTGCCGACCGAATTGGCCAGCGAGGCGGGCACGTTGCCGACGTCCACGCCGTGCGTGAGGACCTGGCCCAGGCCCAGCGCGATGCCGAGCGTACCCAGGGTGACGATCAGCGGCGGGACCTTGGCCTTGGCCACCCAGATCCCGTTGAAGACACCCCAGGCCAGCCCCCCGAGCAGCCCCGCCAGCGCCCCGGCGAGGATCGTGCCCGCCCCGGCGTTCGGGCCGGGGTCCAGCGCGTTCATCGTCTTCACCGCGACCACGCCGGAGAAGATCAGCACCGAGCCGACCGACAGGTCGATGCCCGAGGTGACGATCACGAAGGTCTGACCGACCGCGAGCACCACCAGGATCGAGGACTCCACGGCGATGCTCTTGAACTCGAAGGTGGTGGCGAAGGCGTTCGGCCGCAGCGCCGAGAAGGCCGCGACCAGCACGAGCAGGACCAGGAAGGTCCACAGCGTGTTCTGGCCACGGGCGCGCTGCCACAGCAGCGCCGCAGCACCGCGCGGTGCCGCCGGCGCCGGGGCCGGGGCCGGCTCAGCCGTCGGGGTCGGCACCGGTTCCGGTGCGGGCGGTGACTCGGGCGTCAGCGGTGCCTCGCTCACGTGCGGTCCTCCTCCTCGTTCGCCAGCGCGCCGGTCATCGCCGCCACCAGTTCCTCCACCGAGGTCCGCGCCGCGCGGAACCGGGCCACCCGCCGCCCGAGCCGCAGCACTTCGATCCGGTCGGCGACCGCGAGCACCTCGGGCATGTTGTGACTGATCAACACGGTGGCCACGCCCCGGTCGCGGACCCGCCGGATCACGTCGAGCACCCGGCCGCGCTGGACCACCCCGAGCGCGGCCGTCGGCTCGTCCATGAAGACCACCCGGGAGGCCCAGGCCACCGAACGGGCGATCGCCACGCTCTGCCGCTGACCGCCGGAGAGGGTGGCCACCGGCGCGTCGATGTCCTTGAGCTGGACGCCGAGTTCGGCGAACGCGGCGATCGAGCGCTCCCGCATGCCGCGCTTGTCCAGCACCCCGAGGGCGCCGAGCAGTCCGCCGCGGACCTGCTCGCGGCCCAGGAAGAGGTTGGCCGCCGCGTCCAGCTCGGCGGCCAGCGCCAGGTCCTGGTAGACCGTTTCGATCCCCAGCCGCTGGGCGTCGCGCGGGCCGGCGAACGAGACCGGCCGGCCGTCCAGCAGGATCTCGCCGCGGTCCGGGGCCGCCGCACCCACCAGGGTCCGCACCAGGGTCGACTTGCCGGCGCCGTTGTCACCGATCAGCGCCACCACCTCGCCCGGGTGGACGGTGAAGTGGGCGCCGCGCAGCGCCTCCACCTGGCCGTAGGTCTTCCACAGACCGCGTGCGTCGAGCAGCGGTTCGGACATCTCTCCTCCGCCCTGCCAACGTTGATGACCTTGGCATGAACTCATGCACAACGGAGCGCTGTCAATGCCACCGGAGCCCGCTGGCCTCTCATCAACCCCACTCATCTCCAAGCCAGTTCAGCAGCTCAGGTGATCCGTCGGGCCGCTGCGGAGATCGAACGGCAGCGCCACCGGCAACCGGCCCGGCCCACCGGCAGGCGGGTCCCGGCCCGGCGGATCGGGCTGCCGTGGAAAACCGATCGCCCGAACCCCTTGACCGGGGGACAAATCGGAGCACACTGGTCTTTACACCGGAATACCGGAGAGAGCCACACCGCCGACGCAGACGTCACGTCGGCCGTCCGAGTGACCCTGATCCAGGCTCTGGCCAGGCCCCCGGCCGGGCCCGCTCGTTCTCGGAGTGGTCAGCGACGACTGACACCCACGAGGCGAGCCGGGGCCCGCCGGGGCCGCCGTCTGCCCGCCGCCACCGGCGCACCACCACCACGGGTTCACCCCTGCCACGTTTGAACTCCCCCGTACCACGCCAGGATTACGGGATGACCGAGCCTTCCCCCGCCCTGTGCCTGTCCGACGAGGTGCGCGAGGCCCTCGCCCACCGCCGCCCCGTGGTCGCCCTGGAGTCCACGATCATCGCCCACGGGCTGCCCCGGCCTCGCAACCTTGCCGTGGCACGGGAGTTGGAGGAGCTGGTGCGGGCCGGCGGCGCGGTCCCGGCGACCGTCGCGGTACTGGACGGCACCGCCCGGATCGGCCTCGACGACGCGGAGCTGACCCGGGTCGCCGAGGACCCGGCGCTGCGCAAGCTCGGCTTCCGCGACCTGGCCCCGGCACTGGCCACCGGCGCGAGCGGGGCGACCACCGTCTCCGGCACCGCCTTCCTGGCCGCCAGGGCCGGGATCCGGGTCTTCGCCACCGGCGGCCTGGGCGGCGTGCACCGGGGCTGGGCCGACACGATGGACGAGTCGGCCGACCTCAACCTGCTCTCCCGGACCCGGATCACCGTGGTCTGCGCCGGGGTGAAGTCGATCCTGGACGTGCCGGCCACCCTGGAGCGGCTGGAGACCCTGGGGATCACCGTGCTCGGCTACCGCACCACCGAGTTCCCCGGCTTCTACCTGAACAGCTCAGGCCGCCCGGTCGACTGGACGGTCCAGCAGGCCGCCGAGGTCGCTCAGCTGATGCTCCGTCAGGACCAGCTCGGCGCCCTGGACTCCGCCCTGGTGGTGGCCAACCCGGTGCCCGTCGAGGAGCAGTTGGACCCGCAGCTGCACGACCGGGTACTCGCCGAGGGCCTGGCGGCGGCCGAACTGGCGGGCGCCAGGGGGCAGGCGGCGACGCCGTTCCTGCTTGCCCACCTGGCCGAGCACACCAAGGGCGCCTCGCTGGAGGCCAACCTGGCGGCGGTGCGCGGCAACGTCCGCCTGGCCACCGAGATCGCCGCCCACTGGGCCGGGCCGCACCGGTGACGGGCGGACCGGGTGCGCTGCTGGTCATCGGCGACGTCGCCACCGACATCGTGGCCCTGCTGGGCGCTCCACTGGCCGCGCACACCGACACCGCCGCGCGGATCACCCTGCGGCCGGGCGGCTCGGCAGCCAACACGGCTGCCTGGGCCGCCCGTTCGGGCATCGAGGCGCGGCTGCTCGCCCGGATCGGGACCGACTTCGCCGACTGGCACCGGGCGGAACTGCTCGCCGCCGGGGTGCGCCCGTACCTGATGGTGGATCAGCAGGCGCCCACCGCCACGGTGATCGCCCTGGTGGACGCGGCGGCCGAACGCAGCTTCGTGACCGACAGCGGCGCCGCCCACCGCCTGGGGCCCGCCGACTGGGACCCGGCGCTGCTGGCCGGCGCCGACCTGCTGCACCTCTCCGGCTACCTGCTCTTCTCCGCACCGGGCCGGGCACTGGCCCGCCATGCGATCGCCGCCGCCCGCACCGCCGGACTGCCGGTGAGCGTGGACCCGGCCTCCACCGGCTTCATCGAGCAGTTGGGCGTCGATGCCTTCCTGGCCACGATCGAGGGCGCCGACCTGCTGCTCCCCAACCTGGCCGAGGCCCGCCTGCTCAGCGGCGCCACCGACCCCGCCGAAGCCGCCGAGCGGCTCAGTGCCGCCTTCGGGCAGGCCGTGGTCACCCTGGGCCCGGCCGGAGCGCTCGCCGCCGAAGCCGGCGCGGTGCTGGCCCGGGTTCCCGGCGTACCGGCCACGGCTCTGGACAGTACCGGCGCGGGCGACGCGTTCACCGGCGCCTTCCTGGCGGCGCGACTGCGCGGCGCCGACCTCCCCGAAGCCACCGCCGCCGGCTGCCGCGCGGGCGCCACCGCCGTCACCGTGATAGGCGGGCGCCCGGCCTGACGGGCATCGAAGCTCCAAGGCAAGAGGCACCCAAGCAATAGGAGACACCCAAGCAAGAGGCACCCGAGTAAGAGACACCCAAGCCTCTTGCCTCTTACCCATCCATGAGTAGAGTAGGTAATACCTCCTGGCCGCATACAGGCCTTACGCGATTCCCTCCTCCGCCCAAGGAAGGCACCATGACCGACACTCAGCTCAGCACCCACGACACCGACAGCGCCTTCTGGGAGGACTGGCAGCGCAGCTGGGACCAGCAGCAGGAGTGGTACCTGCCGGAGCGCGAGGAGCGCTTCCGGGTGATGACCGACCTGGTCGAGGCGGTCGGCGGAGCGACCCCGCGGGTGCTCGACCTGGCCTGCGGCACCGGCAGCATCAGCCGCCGCCTGCTGACCCGCCTGCCCGGCGCCCGCAGCGTCGGCGTCGACCTCGATCCCGCCCTGCTCGCCATCGCCGAGGGCAGCTTCGCCGCCGACCCGCGCGTGGAGCTGGTCACCGCCGACCTGCGCGATCCGCGGTGGACGGCCGCCCTGCCCGAGGGGCCGTTCGACGCGGTGGTCACCGCGACCGCGCTGCACTGGCTGGACACCCCGGACCTGCTGCGGCTCTACCGTGAGCTGGCGGGCCTGCTCCGCCCGGGCGGGCTCTTCCTGAACGCCGACCACTGCCCGCAGCCGGACACCCCGCTGCTGAACGCGGCCGACCGGGCCCAGCAGCAGCTGCGCCAGCAGCAGGAGCGGGCCGCCGGGGTGCTGGACTGGGCCCAGTGGTGGCAGGCCGCGGCGGCCGAGCCGCGGCTCGCCGAGCAGGTCGCCGCCCGCTCCACCGTCTACCGCGACCACAAGGACGGCGCGATCCACCCGGTCGAGTGGCAGACCGCCCAGCTGCGCGAAGCGGGGTTCAGCGAGGCCGGACTCGCCTGGCGCTCGGTCTCCGACGCGATGGTCGCCGCGATCCGCTGAGGCACCATCAGCTGAAACACGACCGGCGCCCCGGACCGCCCCCGCCGCTCACTGCTCGCCGCGCTCCGCCGGCGCCGGGTGTCCCTCCTCCGCCGCGCGCGCGGCCTGCTCGGTCGCCTGGTCGGCCGCCCGCTCGGCGGCCCGCACCTCGGCGGCCACCTCCTCGGCGGGCCGGCGCAGCAGGCTGCCGCCGTGCCGGGCGGCCAGCTCGTCGGCCGGCTCGCGGTGCCGCTCGTGCAGCTCCACGATCAGCATCGCGTGCCCCTCGGCCAGGTCCTTGCTGTACACCAGCAGGCCCTCCGCCCCGTCCTGGAACTGCCGCCACTCGGCCGCGCCGCCCAGCACCGTGCCCGCCGTCCAGCCGAGCAGCACACCGATCGGACCGCCGAAGAGCCCGAGCAGCCCGCCGACGATCCCGGTGGCGACGGTCGGCGTCCCGGCGCCGCGCACCCAGCTCTCGGGGGTGTCCAGCAGGCCCTGCGCCGACCGCCGCAGCACCGCCGCCTGCCGCGCCCCGGGCAGCTCCTTCGCCTCGGCGAAGGCGGCGAGTGCGGCGGCCGGGTCGTCGAAGGTGACGAAGAGCATCGTGTGACTGTCGTCCGACATCGTTTTCCTCTCCCAGGGCTGTACCGTCACGGTAGGCGCCGCGTGCTGACCGGGCGTCAACACCGCGCCCGTCCGGGTGGCTCCCGGCGGCTCGGGAGGCAGCGCGACACGCGCGACCGAAGGGGGCGGTGTCATGGTGCCGACCGGCCCAGAAGCGGACAATCGGCCCATGTCGCTACGCGCCGCGCTCACCGTCCCCGCCCGTTACGGCTCGCTGGCGGCAGGCATGCTGCCGGTGCTCGCCTTCCCCGCGCTCAACCTCGAACCGCTGGCCTGGGTCGGCCTGCTCCCCGGCCTGCTGCTGTTCCGCGCCGCGCCGACGGCGCGCGAGGCGGCCGTGCGCGGCTGGTGGTTCGGCACCGGGTACGTGCTGGCCGCGATGTACTGGCTGCTGCCCTCGGTGGGCCCGGCGCTGCCGCTGATCGCCGTGGTCTTCGGCGTGCTGCAGACCGGCCTGGGCCTGGCGGCCCGGGCGCTGCTGCGCCCCCCGCTGACAGCGCGTCGGGCGCTGGCGGCACTCGTCGTGCTGCCCTCCCTTTGGGTGGTCGCCGAGTTCGCCCGCTCCTGGCAGGCGCTCGGCGGACCGTGGGCGCTGCTCGGCGCCACCCAGTGGCAGCACCCGACCGTGCTGGCGCTCGCCTCGATCGGCGGGGTCTGGCTGCTCAGCGCCGTCGTGGTCGCGGTCAACACCGCCGTCCTGATCGCGCTGCTGGCCGCCCGCACCAGCGTGCGGGTGCTCGGCGCGCTCACCGCCACCACCCTGCTGCTGGCCGGCCCCGCCGCCTTCGCGCTGACTCCCGCCCCGCGTCCGGTGCGCTCCGCCACGCTGGCCCTGGTGCAGCCGGGCCTCACCCCCGACGGTGCCTCCCGGCTGGACGCCTCGGCCGCGCTCACCACCACCCTCACCGACCACCCGGACCTGGTGGTCTGGGGCGAGAGCAGCGTCACCACCGACCTGGACCGGGACACCGCCGCACTCGCCCGGCTGCGCGCGCTCGCCGCCGGCACCGGCAGCGAGCTGCTGGTCAACGAGGACGCCCGGAAGGCCAACGGCACCATCTCCAAGGACGCGGTGCTGATCGACCCGGCCGGCATCCAGGCCCGGTACGCCAAGATGCGCCTGGTCCCGTTCGGCGAGTACATCCCGTTCCGCTCAGCGCTCGGCTGGCTCACCGGGATCAGCAAGGCGGCGGCCGAGAACCGCACCCCGGGCCACAGCTTCCACCTCTTCGAGCCGGTCGACCGTACCGGCCGCCCGCTCCCCGCCGGGGTGCTGATCTGCTTCGAGTCGGCCTTCCCCGACCTGTCCAGGACCGCCACCCTGCAAGGCGCGCAGCTGATCATCTACCAGTCCGCGACCTCCACCTTCCAGCACAGCTGGGCCCCCGAGCAGCACGCCTCGCTGGCCGCGCTGCGCGCCGCCGAGACCGGGCGCCCGGTGGTGCAGGCCGCGCTCACCGGCGTGTCGGTGGCCTTCGACGCCCAGGGTCGCGAGCTGGCCCACTACGGCACCGGGCAGCGCGGCGTACTCACCGTCCACCTGGCACTGCCCGCGCCCACTGCCCGCACCTGGTACGACCGGGTGGGCGACGTGGTGCCCTGGACGGCCCTGGCCGTCACCCTCGCCACCGCGGCCTACGCGCTGCGCTCGACCCGCCGGCGCCCGGCCCGCGCCACCGTGTCCGAGCAGGCCGAGGACCGTCACCCGGCCACGCAGAGCTAGGCCGAGGCTCACTCCTCCTTGCGGGCCCGGCTCGGCTGCACCCGTGGCGGCTCCCCCGGCATCTTCGGGTGGTCCGGCGGGTAGGGCAGTTCGCCCAGCCCCTCGTCGCGCTCCTGACGGTCCGCCAGCTCGAGCACCGCCTCCAGGCCGAAGGCCTGCCCCTCCATCCCGGCGAACGGATCACCCAGCTCGGCCAGCCGGGCCGGCACGGTGCGCAGCGTGAAGTCGCCGGGCGCGGCCCCGTCCAGCTCCGGCCAGCTCAGCGGGGTGGAGACGGTGGCCTCGGGGCGGGCCCGCAGCGAGTAGGCGGAGGCGATGGTGCGGTCGCGGGCCATCTGGTTGTAGTCCACGAAGACCTTCACGCCGCGCTCCTCCTTCCACCAGTGCGTGGTGACCCGCTCGGGCAACAGCCGCTCCAGCTCCCGGCCGAGCGCGATGGCGCAGCGCCGCACCTCGGCGAAGTGCCACTCGGCGCGGATCGGCACGTAGACGTGCAGACCGCGCCCGCCGGAGGTCTTGGGCCAGCCGGTCAGCCCGTACCGGGCGAGCACCTCGCGCAGCTGGTGGGCGGCGCGCACCGCGTCGGCGAAGTCGGTGCCCGGCTGCGGGTCGAGGTCCAGCCGCAGCTCGTCGGGCCGGTCGGTGTCGTGGCGGCGCACCGGCCAGGGGTGGAAGGTGAGGCAGCCCAGGTTCGCCGCCCAGAGCACGGCGGCCGGCTCGCCGGGGCAGATCTCGTCGGCGAACCGCCCGCTGGGAAAGGCGATCCGGGCGGTGGGCAGCCAGTCGGGCGTGTTCTTCGGGGCCCGCTTCTGGTAGAAGAACTCACCTTCGACCCCGTCCGGGAACCGCTGCAGCGTGGTCGGCCGGTCACGCAGCCCGCGCAGCACCGCCTCGGCGACCGCCTGGTAGTACTGGGCAACGTCCAGCTTGGTGTAGCCGGGGCCGGGGTAGTACACCTTGCCGGGGTTGGACAGTCTGACGACCCGCGCCCCGACCTGCAGCTCAACGGCTTCACCCATGCCTTCCACGCTAGAGGCACGCACTGCGGGACGCTCGTGGGTGACGCACCATCAGAGCCATGGACCTTCCCGTGCTACCCCCCGTCGAGCCGATGCTGGCCAAGGCGGTGGACGAGATCCCGGCCGGCATGCACTACGAGGCCAAGTGGGACGGCTTCCGCGCGATCGTCTTCCGCGACGGGGACGAGGTGGAGGTGGCCAGCCGCACCGGCAAGTCGCTGGCCCGCTACTTCCCCGAGCTGCTCGATGCCTGCCGCGCCGAGCTGCCGCCGCGCTGCGTGCTGGACGGCGAGATCGTCATGGCGCACGACGGCCGGCTGCACTTCGAGGAGCTGCAGGAGCGGATCCATCCGGCGGCCTCCCGGGTGCGCAAGCTCGCGGCGGAGAAGCCGGTCAGCTTCATCGCCTTCGACCTGCTCGCGCTGGACGACCGCTCGCTGCTGGCCGACCCGCTCGCCGAGCGCCGCGCCGCCCTCACCGCCGCGCTCGCCGGGGCCGGGCCCTGGGTGCACCTGGCGCCCGCCACCACCGATCGGGAGCTGGCCGGCCGCTGGTTCACCAGCTTCGAGGGCGCGGGTCTGGACGGGATCGTGGCCAAGCCGCTGGACCAGCCCTACCGCCCCGGCGTCCGCGCGATGTTCAAGATCAAGCACGGCCGCACCGCCGACTGCGTGGTGGCCGGCTACCGCGAGCACAAGGACGGCCAGGGCGTGGGCTCCCTGCTGCTCGGCCTGTACGACGCGGCCGGGGTGCTGCAGCACGTCGGCGTCTGCGCCTCGTTCACCGCCGCCCGCCGCCGGGCGCTGGCCGAGGAGCTGGCCCCGCTGCGGCTGGCCGACCCGAGCGAGCACCCGTGGGCGGCCTGGACCGAGGAGAGCGCGCACGAGGCGAGCCGGATGCCGGGCGCGCCCAGCCGGTGGAGCGGCGGCCGGGACGGCAAGGACCCGTCATGGGTCGCGCTCCGCCCTGAACTGGTCTGCGAGGTCGCGTACGATCACATGGAAGGGACCCGGTTCCGGCACACCACCCGCTTCACCCGGTGGCGCCCCGACCGGTCCCCCGAAAGCTGTGACTACGGCCAGCTGGAGGAGCCGGTCGGCTACGACCTGGCACGGCTGCTGGCCGACGGCGGGGCGCCGGATCGCTGAGGCCCGAGGGCGCGCCCCACGGTGGAAGGGCCGAAAGGACAGCAGGTGAGGATCATGGTCCTCTCGCGGCAAGAGGCTCGGGAGAGCCGACGGATCGAGGCCCGGCTGATGGCCGAGGACCCCGTGCTGGCCCGAAGATTCGAGCAGTGGCGGCGCAGCCGCGACCGGGTCGCCGAGGCCGCGCTGCTCACCACCGGACGCACCACCCCGATGGGCCCGGGCGGCCCGCCGACCCGGCTGCGCCGGCTCTGGCACGAGGTGCTGCGCGGCCGGATCCCGCTGCCATGACCGCCGGAGCGCACGGGCTCGCTCACCCGATCGGCCGTACCCGATCGGCCGGGCCGCCCGGCGGAGCGTTCGATTTGGCACCATCGTTTCAGGGGACACGCGAGGCCGAGAAGGTGAGAGCGGATGTCCAGCGACGCGATCGTGCTGCTGAAACAGGAGCACAAGGACCTGCAGCGGCTCTTCAAGGACTACCGTGCCCTGGACCCGGCCGGATCGGCGGCCCGCGGTGAGCTGGCGCAGCAGATCGTGCACGATCTCCTGGTCCACTCCTACCTGGTCGACGAGGTGCTGTACCCCCTGGTCAGCGCCCTGCTGCGGGACCCCGCCCACGAGGCGCTGCGCGACTACCGGGACCACGCCGCGATCGACCGACTCTGCGAGGAGGTGGCTGCCCGGCCGGCCGACGACCCGGGCTTCGCCGGGCTGGTGGACGCGCTGCTGTCGGCCGCCACCCAGCAGATGAGCCAGGAGGAGCGCGAGTGGTTCCCGCGACTGCGGGCCACGCTGCGCCGCAAGGACCTGCAGGAGATCGGCGTCCGGCTGCTGGCGGTGCGCGAGACCGCGCCACGCCACCGGCCGGGCCCGGTTTCCGGCGCCCCGCAGGGGGCACCGGGCTAAGAGGGGGGTCACGACCCGACACCGGGTCGAGCACCGAGGAGGCACCCGCCATGCGATCGACTGCCACCACGGACGGCACCGCCGACCGCGTCACCGCCCGCGACCTGCAGGACGAGCGCCTGCTGCACGAGCTGGAACAGCTCCACCGGACCCGGCACGAGACCTTCCTCTACGGCTCCGACGACGCGCTGCGGCACCACACCCGGCGCTCGGCCGAGCTGGAGGCGGAGTACCTGCGCCGCTTTCCGAGCCGCCTGGTCACTGCGGGCCGCACTCGCTCCGGCGCCCGCGCCCGGGAGAGCGCCGCACGGATCGAGGCCACCCCGCAGTGACACCCGGCCCGCCAGTCCGCTGCAGGAGGCCCCGATGAGCCGCGAGCGCACCGAACGGCGCCAGCGCGAGGTGCTGCGGCTGTACGACGAGGCGCTGGCCTCCTTCGGCCGCCGGGTGCAGGCCGTGGCCCGCAACCAGTGGCAGGCGCCGACCCCGTGCGCCGCCTGGTCGGTCCGCGAGCTGGTCAACCACCTGACGGCCGAGCAGTTGCGGGCACCCGAACTGCTGCTCGGCGCGACCCCGGCGGAGCTGGGCGACCGGTTCGAGGGGGAGGTGCTGGGCGAGGACCCGGCCGCCGACTGGGCCAGGGCCGTGGCCGGCGCCCGCACGGCGTTCGGCATGCCGTACGCGCTGGCGCTGACCGTGCACCTGCCCCACGGCGACCGGTCGGCGCTGGACTACTGCGCGCAGCTGACCGTCGACCTGGCGGTGCACACCTGGGACCTGGCCCGGGCCACCGGCCAGGACACCCACCTGGCACCCGAGCTGGTGGAGTTCGCGCTGCACGAGGTCGCCCCGTACGCGGAGCGACTGCCGGCCACCGAGCGCTTCGCCGCCCCGGTGCCCACCGCGCCGGACGCCGCGCCGCAGGCCCGGCTGCTCGGCCTGGTCGGGCGGTACGCCGCCCCCTATCCGCCGGTTGACCCGGAGCTGGCCGACTGAGCATCCGCTTGCTGGAAATTTACTGAACGTCAGCCGAACGCAAGCTGAATGCCGATCTGACGTGGCATCAGCCGGACGCCGACGAACCGTCAACCGCAGGGCCAGCCCCGGTCGCACACCCGGGCACGGCGTCGGCTATCGTCCCGCTCTCAGACGTAATGTCCCCCAGGTCACAGACCTGCGGGGGCGGTGCGCCTGCACCACTGTGCAGCTACGTTCAGGAGCAAGCTTCGTGCACCACCCTCTGCGCCGGACCCTTCCGGCACTGGCGGCCCTCGGCATAGCCACGGCCGCCCCCCTCGTCACCGCCGGGCCCGCCCAGGCCATCGAGCGCTGCGGCTCCGCGGCGGTCGAGTACTCGGTCGACAACGGCGCCACCTGGCAGAACAACGACCGGATGTCCGCGCCGTACGGCAGCATCCAGGTCCGGCTCGACGGCAACGTCGACAAGGGCTGCTCGTACCAGGTCTCGCTGGCCTCGTACAGCACCCAGGGGCCGACCTGGGGCAGCTCGGGCACCCAGGCCTTCCTCGGCTGGGCGACCACCACGCTGGACAGCGGCAAGCGGCAGGCGACGCTGGACATCAGCGCCGACATGCCGCCCTGCTTCGGCCAGATCGACCTCTACAACGGCGCCACCAAGTACGACGGGATCAGCGGCCCGCTGCCCAAGTACCCGACGGGCGTCTTCCCCGACAACCTGATCTCGGCGTGGAACGGCGGCAGCGCCTGCCAGGTCACCCCGACGCCGCCCGCCCCGAGCCCGTCGAGCAGCAAGAGCGCGCCGAGTTCGCCGAGCCCGTCCCCGAGCTCCTCGACCCCACCGCCGCCCTCGCCCTCGGCCCCCGCGCCGGCCAGCCCCAGCGGCCCGTCGTCGCCGGGCAACTCGCCGAGCCCGTCGCCCAGCGGCAGCTCCTCGACCCCGGCGAGCAGCCCGACCAAGTCGAGCCCCTCGGCCCCGGCCGGCACCGTGCCGAGCCCGTCGGCGCCCGCGCCCTCGGGTTCGGCCGCCGCCACCGATGAGCCGGTCGGCACCCCGTCGGTCAAGCCGGTCTCGGCCACGCCCACCGGGCTGGCCTTCACCGGCACCAACGGCGGCCAGCTGGTCACCTTCGGTGTGGGTGGCGCGGTGCTGATCGCCATCGGCGCCGGTGCGGTGCTCTTCACCCGCCGCCGCAACGCGCACCGCTGACCTGCCGGAGCACCGTAGCGCCCGTGGCACCGGCCCTTCCCGGCCGGTGCTGCGGGCGCTTCGCTATGCGTGCGGCTGCCGGGCTCCCGCGCCCCGCACCTCCAGGCCGGCCAGCAGCGCGGTGGTGGCCGCCGCGACGGCCGCGACCGCCTGGTCGAAGACCGCGCGGTTGTGCGCGGCCGGGGCCCGGAAGCCGGAGACCTTGCGGACGTACTGCAGGGCGGCGGCGTGGATGTCCTCCTCGGTGACCTCGGGCTGGACGGGCGGACGGAGGGTCTTGATGCTTCGGCACATGCCTCCAGTCTGCCTCGGTCGCCGGCGGCCGGGCGGGCCGCTACCGGTCAGGACCTGCGGCGCCGGGACAGCAGCCAGTCGTAGCGCTCGGGGTTGTCGTAGCTGCGGGTCCAGGAGTCGTGGCCGACCCCGGCGCACCGGGTGAAGCGGACCGAACTCCCCGATCCGCGCAGGGCGTTGACCATTGCCTCGGTGCGCTCGATCGGGATCTCCGCGGCGATCCCGGCCAGGTCGGGTCAGGTGGTGTAGCCGGAGTTCAGTTCGACATACTCCGGCGTCAGATCACATCCGTAGACGGTGAACTCACCGTCCCCGAGCCCCAGGTCCACGCCGATCACCACCTCCGTCCCGGCCAGGTACGCTCCGGCCGCGGCGAGCCGCTCGTCGTCCGGCTCCGCGGGGAACAGCTCCAACGCGCCGTAGCGGATGGTGGTTCTGGCCGGGTCGAGCCGGTCGTCGTCGAGCTTGCCGATCGCCATCGCCACCCGGCCCCAGTTGGGGTCCGCACCGTGCACGGAGCTCTTGACCAGCGGGGAGTTGACCACCGACTTGCCGACCCGCTTCGCCTGGGCGGCGTCCCGGGCACCGGTCACCCGGACCTCGATCAGCTTGCTCGCGCCCTCCCCGTCCGAGGCGATGTCGCGGACCAGGGTGAGCGCCGCCCGGTACAGCACCGCCTCGAAGGCGGCGGGGTCGACCGGGCCCGCCTGGCCGTTGGCGAAGATCGCGGCGCTGTCGCTGGTGGAGGTGTCGGTGTCGATGCTCAGCGCGTTGAAAGTCCGGTCCATCACCCGCCGGAAGACCGCGTCCAGTTCGCCGGCCGGCAGTTCGGCGTCGGTGAAGAAGAAGGTCAGCAGGGTGGCCATGTTCGGTTCGATCATGCCGACCCCCTTGGCGATCCCGACCAGCACGGCCTCGCCGCAGCGCAGCCGGACCGACTTGGCGCGGGTGTCGGTGGTCATGATGGCCGCGGCGGCGGCCTCGAAGTCGGCCGGCGGCAGTGCGGCCGGGATCTCGGCGATGCCCGCCCGGATCGACTCCATCGGATAGGGCCGCCCGATCACCCCGGTCGAGCCGATCACCAGCTGCTCGGGCACCACCCCCACCGCCTCGGCGACCAACCGGCGGACCTCGGCCGCGTGCGCGGCACCGGCCCGCCCGGTGGCCACATTGGCGTTGCGCGAGATCACCACCATGCCCCGGGCGTCCTGCCGGGCCGCGTCACCCTGGCTGAGCAGCACACTGGGTCCGGCGAACCGGGAGCGGGTGAAGACGGCGGCCGAGACGGCGGGCGTCTCGGAGATCACGACGGCGAAGTCGTCGGCGCTGTCCTTGAGGCCCAGATTGGCCGTGTGAGAGCGGAATCCTCGCGGCATCGGCCGGTCCATCACGCCACCCCTGTCTGTATATGTATTCTAGTTTCCGCATACCGTATCAGCGATGCCGACGGCGTGTCAGAAGCACCCGCGCCTCGAAGCCGGGGTGAGCATGGGGGCATGCTGCTGGCCGACCTCGCCCGGACCTCGCGCGAGGTCGCCGCCACCTCGGCCCGCTCCCGCAAGACCGCGCTGCTGGCCGAGCTGTTCCGGACCACCGAGCCGGCCGAGGCGCCGACGGTGATCACCTACCTGGCCGGACGGCTGCCGCAGGGCCGGCTCGGGGTGGGCTGGAGCGTGCTCGCCGAGCCCGTCCCGGCCGCGACCTCGCCGAGTCTGACGGTCGCCCAGGTCGACGCGGCCCTGACCGGGTTGGCCGCCGTGCGCGGCACCGGTGCGCAGGCCGAGCGGCGCCGGCTGCTGGTCGCACTGCTGGGCGCGGCCACCGAACCCGAGCAGGAGTTCCTGATCCGGCTGATCGGCGGCGAGGTGCGCCAGGGCGCGCTGGACGCGCTCGCGGTGGACGCGCTGGCCGTCGCGAGCACGGCACCCGCCGACCAGGTGCGCCGGGCGGTGATGCTCGGCGGCACGCTCGGCGCGGTGGCCCGGGCGCTGCTCGCGGACGGCCCGGACGCCCTGGCCCGATTCGGCCTGACCGTCGGCCGCCCGGTGCTGCCGATGCTCGCGCACACCGCCAGGAGCGTCGAGGAGGCGCTGGACCGGCTCGGCCCGTGCGCGGTGGAGGAGAAGCTGGACGGCATCCGGATCCAGGTGCACCGGGACGGCCCCGCGGTGCGAATCTTCACCCGGACCCTGGAGGAGATCACCGACCGGCTGCCCGAGGTGGTGGCCGCCGCCCTGACACTGCCCGCCGAGCGGGCGGTACTGGACGGCGAGGTGATCGCCGTGGACCCGACCGGCCGGCCGCGCCCGTTCCAGCAGATCGCGGGACGGGTCGGTTCGCGGTTGGACGTACCCAGCGCCACCGAGTCGCTGCCGCTCTCCCCCGCCTTCTTCGACCTGCTCACGCTCGACGGCCAGGACCTGCTGGAGCTGCCCACCGAACGCCGGCACGCCGAGTTGGACGCGCTGGTGCCCGGGCCGCTGCGGGTGCGCCGACTGGTGGTGGCGGACCCGGCCGCCCCGGCCGCCCGGCAGGCGGCGAGCGCGTTCGCCGAGGCCGCGCTGGCCCGGGGGCAGGAGGGGGTGGTGGTCAAGGCGCTGGACTCGCCTTACACGGCGGGGCGACGCGGCAGCGCCTGGCTGAAGGTGAAGCCGGTGCACACCCTGGACCTGGTGGTGCTGGCCGCCGAGTGGGGCCACGGCCGCCGGGCCGGACGGCTGTCCAACCTGCACCTGGGCACACGCCGGGCGGACGGCTCGTTCGCGATGCTCGGCAAGACCTTCAAGGGGCTCACCGACGCACTGCTCGCCTGGCAGACCGAGGAGTTGCAGCGGCTGGCGGTGGAGCGGCCGGCCTGGGGCGTGCGGGTGCGGCCCGAGCTGGTGGTGGAGATCGCCTTCGACGGGGTGCAGCGCTCCTCGCGCTATCCGGAGGGGGTCACCCTGCGGTTCGCCCGGGTGCTGCGCTACCGGCCGGACAAGCCCGCCACCGAGGCGGACACCGTCGAGGCGGTGCGGGCCCTGCTGCCGAAAGAATCCTGAGCCCGGGAAATATCTGCATGCTCAGATACTGTTGACTCAGATGACTGTCCGGTCATCCCGCCGGACCCGTATCTCCGAGGAGAACCCTGATGTCCAAGATCGCAGTCTTCGGCGCCAACGGCACCATCGGGAGCGCCGTGGTGCGCGAGGCGCTGAACCGCGGCCACCAGGTCACCGCCGTGGTCCGCGACCCCGCCAAGATCACCGAGACCCACCCGTCACTCACCGTGACCAAGGGCGACGTGCTCGACCCCGCCTCGGTCAGCGCCGCGGCCACCGGGCAGGACGTGCTGGTCAGCGCGGTCGGCGGCGGGGACGGCCCGGGTCACCTGGCCACCATCGAGCCCGCCGCGCGCTCCCTGGTGACCGGCCTGCGGACGCTCGG
The DNA here is from genome assembly GCF_036242395.1 of Kitasatospora sp. NBC_01266. Taxonomy (NCBI): domain Bacteria; kingdom Bacillati; phylum Actinomycetota; class Actinomycetes; order Kitasatosporales; family Streptomycetaceae; genus Kitasatospora; species Kitasatospora sp. NBC_01266. The sequence continues at coordinate 1,063,601 of NZ_CP108458.1, forward strand.
CGACCAGGCCCCGCGGCTGATCGCGGTCGGCGGCGCCGGCTCGCTGCGCACCCCGGACGGCAAGCAGGTCTGGGACGCGCCCGGCCTGCCCGACTGGCTGCTGCAGATCATGCACGCGCACGGCGACGCGCTCGACCACCTGCGCACCGTCAGCGACGTCAGCTGGACCAGCCTCAGCCCGGCCGCGACGATCGAGCCCGGCAAGCGCACCGCCGACTTCCGCACCGCGCAGGACGAGCTGGTCACCGGGGCGGACGGCAGCAGCCGGATCTCGGTCGAGGACTACGCGGTGGCCCTGGTCGACGAGATCGAGCAGCCGCAGCACCTGGGCGAGCGGTTCACCTGCGGCTACTGACAGCGGGCCGGCCGCCGGTCCGATTGGACCGGCGGCGGCCGGCTGGCCACGATAGGGGGCCATCCGACACCCGTCGGCCGTTCAGCACCCGTGAAGGAGTTCCGCCGTGCCGGATCCCGAGCAGCAGCCCCGCAGTGCCGCGCAGGTTGCCGCCGACCCGGGGATCCAGGCGATCGGCGTGCTGCTCAACACCTCCGCGCTGATCGAACGGCTGCTGGGCGGTGCGATCCAGCGCGAGGCCGGGATCAGCCACTCGATGTTCGAGGTGCTGCTGATCCTGGCCGCCCACCCGGACGGCACCCCGATGAACCGGCTCTCCGGCGGCCTGGTGCTCACCAGCGGCGGCGCGACCCGGCTGATCGACCGGATGACCGAGGCCGGCCTGGTCACCCGCACCCCCTCGCCCGCCGACCGGCGGGTGCAGCTGGTCGGCATGACCGCACTCGGCGAGCGGACCCTGGTCACCGCCGCCGAGGCGCACACCCGCGAGGCGCACCGCCTGCTGAGCGGCGCCCTCTCCGAGCCCGAGGCGGCCGGCATGGTCGACGCACTGGACCGGCTGGGCCGCCACGCCCGTACCGAACTGCCACCGCTGGGTTGACAGTTGACGTGCTGGGCGACTCCCGCTAGGGCGCGGTGTTGCCCGGACGGCCGCGCAGTCGACCCGACCAGTGCGGCTCGACGGCCGCCCAGCCGGCGCCCCAGTCCCGCAGCGCGCGGCGCTCCAGGGCACGGCGGCGCAGCGTGTAGCCGGTCAGGATCGCCGCGCTGAGCAGCAGCCAGCTCCCGGTGCCGATCCCGACCGCCAGCACGGCCAGGCCCGCCGTGGTCGGGGGCGAGGCACCGAGCCGCCCGTCCTCGGTCACCCAGACCGGCAGCGCGCCGCCCGCCAGGACCGGGTGGGCGGGCTCGATCCGGGCCGTCCCGGTGTGCCCGGCCGGGTAGGTCCAACGCACCGTCGCCTGCTGGCCGCTGTCGAAGCGGTAGCCGGGTGCGGTGGCGTCGGGGCGGAGCGGGGCGAGCACCACGGCGGACACCCGGTGCAGGTGCGCGGCGCGGGCGGCGGCCTGCCGGGGGGCGCCCGCCACGCCGCGGACCACCAGCAGCGCGCCGAGCAGCAACGCGATGAGCAGGCCGAACGCGGTCAGCAGCCGCCCCCGGCTGCGGGCCCGGTCCAGTGGCCGCCCGAGCGGCCCGAGGTCGCCGCCGAAGGCAGGGCGCAGCTGTCGGCCGAGCGCGTGCAGCGACCGGCGCCAGGGCCCGCGCGGCGACGGTTCGCGGTGGGGTCCAGGATTGCGCCGCACGGGCATCCCTCCCCTTCCGCGCCGCACTGATAATCCGACGATAGCTCAGATGTTGCTGTTTTCGGCGGGGTTGCCGAGCACGATCGTCATCCCTCGCTGCCGGCCAGGTAGACACCGAAGCTCGCACCCTGCGGGTCGCTCAGCACGGCGATCCGCCGGCCGCCGGCCAGATCCATCGGCGCCAGCAGCGTCTCGGCGCCGAGCCGGGTCGCCCGCTGCACCGTCGCGTCCACGCTGGTGACCGCGAAGTACGGCCGCCAGTGCGCCGGCACGGAGTCCGGGAAGTGCTGGTCCATCCGCATCATGCCGCCGAAGTCGGCGCCGTCGATCCCCCACTGGGTGTACCACTCGCTCGCCGCCATGCTCCAGCCGAAGACCTGCGGGTAGAAGTGGCAGGCCCCGGGCACGTCCCGGGTCAGCAGCTCGACCCAGCCGAGCGAACCGGGCTTGTTGAAGACCGCCGCGCCACCGAAGGCCCGTGGCTGCCAGAGCGCGAAGACCGCCCCGGCCGGGTCGGCGACCACCGCGAACCGGCCGGCGTCGAAGACGTCCAGCGGCCCCACCACGACCTGACCGCCGGCCTTGGTGACGGCGTCGGCGGTGGCGTCCGCGTCGGTGACTGCGAAGGAGACCGCCCAGGCGGTCGGCTGTCCGGCCGCGTAGCGCGGCGTCACCGCGGCCACCGGGGACCCGCCCAGCAGCAGCATGGTGTAGCCGCCGGCCTCGGGACGCGGGTCGGTCTCGGGCCGCCAGCCGAAGAGCTCCTCGTAGAACACCTTGGCGGCGGCCGGGTCCGAGGTCCCCAGCTCGACCCAGCACGGGCCACCGGTGACCACCTGGTCGTTCTTCACCTGGCGCTCCTTCAGAGACGTGATGTGCTGGGCGACTTTAGCGCCCGCGCCACTCCCCGCCGGGCCAGCGCGCCAGGGCCGTCCGGGCGATTCGGCCGACGCGGCATCGCTCGCCGCCAACAGGGTGAAAGAGTCCGTATGCAATTAACTGTCGCAGCGTCAGGTAGTGCATTCTCTCTGTCATCACGGGTCGAAATCCTCGGCCCGCCGGATAAGGGGAATACGTATGCGAATTCGCACCGCCCTGATCGGCTTTGCCGTGGCCGGCCTCACGGTCGCCGGTACCGCCACCGCCGCCAGCGCGCACAGCATCGCCGGCTACCACGCTGACACGCACAGCCACAACAACACCGTGGTGGCCGGCCACGGCGAGGTCTCCGAGAACCTCCAGGGCCAGAGCGGCTCGGAGAGCGGCTTCAGCGCCGGCGAGTGAATTCCGCCGGGCCGCGCATTCCGGAATGACTGCGCGATCCGCTGAAAAGCGCCGGGTGGCTGAGGATCCGTCAGCCACCCGGCGCGCTCATGGGGTGGATCGACCCGGCTACCGGATCGCGGCGGGACCGGCCCAGCCGTGTACGGCGTGCTCGAGATCGGCCAGCAGGTCGGCGGCCGGCACCACCAGCACCTCGCAGCGGGCGTGGGCCCGGCAGTACCGCGCCACCGAGCCGTGCCGCAGCCGGGACACCCGCCCCGGACGGCCCGCGCCGACCACCAGCAGGTCGCCGGGCCGGTCGGCGACCGCCACCAGGGCGGGCCCGGCCTCGGCGCGCAGCACCAGCGGGCTCAGCAGCAGCCCGGCGGGGTAGCCGCCGAACGCCTGGTCGAAGATGACGTCCAGCCGGCGCCGCGCCGCGTGCGCCAACTCGGAGAGCGGGCGCAGCGGTTCGTCATCGGGCAGCCAGGCGGCCACCGGCACCAGCTCCGCGCCCCGCCGCTGGGCCTCCCGCACCGCGCGGTGAACCGCCGCCAGCGAACTCACCGAGCCGCTGACCCCGACGATGACCCGTGCTCCCTCGGCCATGGCGACCGCTTCCTCTCCACGGACCGCCCGCCCGCGCCGACCAGTTCGACGCGCCCGGGATTCGGCTCCACACCCCATTGGACCCCCGCCGACCTGTGGCGACACCGGTTCTTGACGCTTGCCGTACGCCCCCGCGCCATTCCTTGACGGATCCACTACAGGGCCTGCCAGCGTCAGAGGCGCTAAGGCCCCTCGCGGTGCAGCAGCAGCAACGCCGCGTCGTCCTCGGCCTCCAACCGCACCGCCAGCGTGTCGCGCACGTGGTCGGCCAGCGCTGACAGCCGCCCGGGGCCGTCCGCCAGCGCCGTGGCCAGCCGGGCCAGGCCCAGTTCCAGGTCCTCCCCCGGCCGCTCGACCAGCCCGTCGGTGTAGAGCAGCAGGGTGTCCCCGGGCGCGAGGTGGAAATCGGTGTGCGGATAGCCGGCCGGCAGCCAGCCGGCCGGCAGGCCCAGCGGCAGGCCGGTGGCCACCTCGATCCGGCCGACCGTGCCGTCGGCGTGCCGCACCAGCGGCGGCAGGTGGCCGGCGTTGGCCGCGCGGACCTGGCCGGTGGCGAGCGAGACCTGGAGGTAGAGGCAGGTGGCGAAGCGGTCGGCGTGCAGCTCGGCAAGGAAGGTCGAGGCGCGGCCCAGCACCTCGGCGCTGTTGTGCCCCTCGGCGGCGTAGGCGTTCATCGCGATCCGCAGCTGCCCCATGATCGCGGCGGCCTCGGTGTCGTGGCCCTGCACGTCACCGATCGCCACCCCGACCGTGCCACCGCCCAGCGGCACCACGTCGTACCAGTCCCCGCCGATCCAGACGCCCTCGCGAGCGGTGCGGTAGCGCACGGTGAGCTCGGCCCCGGGCAGCGGCGGCAGGTGGCGCGGCAGCATCGCGTTCTGCAGCCCGGCGGCGATCTCCCGGGACTGGTCGACCAGCATCGCGCGCTGCAGCGACTGGGCGATCGCGCTGGCCAGCGTGGTCAGCAGGGTGCGGTCCTCGCTGCTGAAGCCGCGCTTGCCCTCGTAGACCAGGGCGAGCGCGCCGATCGGGCGGCCCTGGGCGGTCAGCGGCAGGAAGGCTGCGGCGGTCGCCAGGCTGTCGGTCAGCTGGTCGGCCAGGTCCGGGTAGCGGCTGGCGAACACCTCGCGCGAGGTGAAGAAGGCGGGCTCGCCGGAGCGCACCACGTCGTTCAGCGGCCGGGGCTCGGTCAGCCGGGCCTGGTGCATCGCGCGGACCCGGACGTTCACCCGGCCGACCGCGCCGACCAGCTTGACCCGGCCCTGATCGACCACGCCGAGCGTGATGCCCTGCGCGCCCAGCCGGCGCATGCTCTGGTCCCCGGTCAGCACGGCCACCACGTCCTCCACGGAGAGCGCCTCGCCGAGGGCCCGCGCCACCTCGCCCAGCGCCGTCTCCTGGCGCTGGCGGTCGTCCTCGGCCATCAGCCGCAGCGCAGAGTGGGAGAGCTCCTGGGTCGCGTCGCGCACCACGCCGACCACCCGCAGGCCCTCGCCCCGCGGGTCGCGGATCACCTGGCCCTGGGTGTGGGTCCAGCGCATCGAGCCGTCCCGGCGGCGGATCCGGAAGTAGCTGCTGTAGGAGTCGCTGCGGCCGGCCCGGATGTCCTCCACCAGCTTGAAGAGCCGGATCACCTCCTCGACCGGGATCCGCTGGGACAGCCCGGCCGCCATCCCGTCGTACTCGTCCGGGCGCAGGTCGAAGACCGTCAGGCCGCACTCGTCCAGCGTGAAGCGGCCGGTGGCCGGATCCCACTCGAAACAGCCGAGCCCGGTGGCGGTCATCGCCTCCACCGGGTCGACATGCGGCTGCGGGCGGTCGGTCATCCGCCGCTGACGGGCCGCTCGGCGCCGCCGTGGTCGCCGTGATCGCCCGGTTCGGGCCGGACCACGACGGCCGGGCACGGCGCGTGCTCGACCACATGCCGGCTGACCGAGCCGAGCAGCACCCCGGCGAAGCCGCCCAGGCCCCGGCTGCCGACCACCAGCAGCTCGGCGCCCCTGGCCTGGCTGAGCAGCGCGGCCGAGGCAGGCCCGGGCAGCACCAGCTGCAGGACCGGCACGGCCGGCTCCCCGCCGGTCACCTGCGCGACCGCCTCGGCGAGCACCTGGGCGGCCAGCCGCTCGGGGTTGAGCTCCTCCGGCGGGGGCGGCACCATGCCCGCGCCCAGCCCGTAGTAGCCGGGCATCTCCCAGACCATCACCGCCTCGACCACGTCGGCGCCGGTCGCCCTGGCCTGCTCGATCGCCCAGCGCAGCGCCGCCGCGGCGGCCGGGGAGCCGTCCACGCCGACCACGATCCGCTTCTTCTCCACCATCGGGCTCATCACTCCTTCGCGGCGGCCGCGGAGGCGGCAGCCGCCGACGGCTCGGGCCGGGCCAGCGTGCAGGTCAGCTCGCCCTCCTCGACATCGGCGATCACCGTGTCACCCGGCTGGACGGTGCCCGCCAGCAGCAGGTTGGCCACCCGGTTGTCCAGCTCGGTCTGGATGGTCCGGCGCAGCGGGCGGGCGCCGAACTCCGGCTGGTAACCGCGGTTGGCCAGCCACTCCTTGGCGTTCCCAGTCACCTCCAGATCGACGTTCTGCGCCTTCAACCGCCGTCTGCTGCGCTCCAGTTGGAGGTCGACGATGTGCACCAGATCGGTCCGGGCGAGCGCGTGGAAGACGATCACCTCGTCGATCCGGTTGAGGAACTCGGGGCGGAACTGCTGCCCCAGGTCCTTCATCAGGTCACCGCGGATCGCGTCGACGTCGCCGTGGTGCTCCAGGATCCGGCGGGAGCCGATGTTGCTGGTCATGATGACCACCGTGTTGCGGAAGTCGACGGTGCGCCCCTGGGCGTCCGTCAGCCGTCCGTCGTCCAGCACCTGGAGCAGCAGGTTGAAGATGTCCGGGTGGGCCTTCTCCACCTCGTCGAAGAGCAGCACGCTGTACGGCTTGCGGCGCACCGCCTCGGTGAGCTGGCCGGCCTCCTCGTAGCCGACGTAGCCGGGCGGCGAGCCGACCAGCCGGGAGACGGTGTGCTTCTCCTGGAACTCGCTCATGTCGAAGCGGATCATCCGGTCCGGGTCGCCGAAGAGCAGTTCGGCCAGCGCCTTGGCCAGCTCGGTCTTGCCGACTCCGGTGGGGCCCAGGAAGAGGAAGCTGCCGGTCGGCCGGTCGGGGTCGCCCATCCCGGCCCGGCCGCGACGCACCGCCTGGGAGACGGCGACCACCGCCTCGTCCTGCCCGATCACCTTCTGGTGGAGGGTCTCCTCCAGCTTGAGCAGCCGCTCCCGCTCGGTCTCGGTCAGCTGGGCCACCGGGATGCCGGTGCGCCGGGAGAGGACCTCGGCGATGTCGTCGGCGGTGACGCTGACCACGCCCTCGCGCTCCTCGCCGACCTCGGCCAGCTCGTCCTCGGCCTGCCGCAGCCGCTGCTTCAGGTCGGCGGCCCGCCCGAAGTCCTCCTCGGCCACCGCCTCGTCCAGCTCGCGGCGCAGCTTGGCGATCGCGTCCTTGCCCTGCTGGGCCTGGCTGCTGCCGCCCAGGCCGCGCAGCCGCACCCGGGCGCCCGCCTGGTCGAGCAGGTCGATCGCCTTGTCCGGCAGGAAGCGGTCGCTGACGTAGCGGTCGGAGAGCGCGGCGGCGGCGTCCAACGCCTCGTCAGCGAACCGGACCTGGTGGTGGGCCTCGTAGGAGTCGCGCAGGCCCTGCAGGATCTGCACGGTCTCCTCGACGCTGGGCTCGGGCACCAGCACGGGCTGGAACCGGCGCTCCAGCGCGGCGTCCTTCTCCACGTGCCTGCGGTACTCGTCCAGCGTGGTGGCGCCGACCACGCTCAGCTCGCCCCGGGCCAGCGCCGGCTTGAGGATGTTGCCCGCGTCCATCGAGCCCTCGCCGCCGGCGCCCGCGCCGACCACGGTGTGCAGCTCGTCCAGGAAGAGGATCACGCTCTGGTCGGCGGCGATCACCTCGTCGATCACCTTCTTCAGGCGCTCCTCGAACTCGCCCCGGTACTTCGAGCCGGCCACCAGCCCGGTCAGGTCGAGGGTGACCACCCGGCGGTCCTTGAGGGTCTGCGGCACGTCACCGGAGACGATCCGCTGGGCCAGACCCTCGACGATGGCGGTCTTGCCGACGCCCGGCTCGCCGATCAGCACCGGGTTGTTCTTGGTGCGCCGGGAGAGGATCTCGACGGTCTGCTCGATCTCCTCCGCCCGGCCGACCACCGGGTCGAGCCTGCCCGCGCGGGCCTCGACGGTCAGGTCCCGCCCGTACTCGTCCAGCGTGGGCGTCTGGCTCGGGTGCGCACCGGTGCTGCTGCGCTCGCCGCCGGTGCCGAACCCCTCCAGAGCGGTGCGCATCGCCCCCTGGGACGGCGCGACGCCGCGCAGCGCCTGGCCCGCGCCGGAGCGCTCCTGCTCGAGCAGCGCGCCCAGGATGTGCTCGGGGCCGATGTAGGAGGCGCCGACCGTCTGCGAGCGGGCGTGCGCGGCGAGCAGCACGCGCTTGGCGGCCGGGGTGAGCGAGGGTTCCTCCGTCACCCCGGCGGCGTTCGTCGGCAGCGAGGCGCGCAGGTCCTCGGCGAGCTCGTCGGGGTCCACGCCCGCCCGCTCCAGCATCCGGCGCGAGGAGTCCACCTGGGTGGCCGCCCAGAGCAGGTGCCCGGTGTCCAGATCGCTGCTGCCGTCCTCGGCCGCGCGCTGGGCGGCCGCCTCGATCAGCTCCTGACTCGACTCGTTGAGCAGCCGGCCGATCGGCACCCGCTGCACCGCGGGCGGCGAGGCCTGCGGGCTCATCCCGAAGAAGCGGCTGAACAGATCGGAGAAGGGGTCGCCGGCGCCGAAGGCGGAGGGCAGCGTCATCGCGAGGTCACCTGACTTGACGTGGGACGGAGCGGCTGCTGCCACCCTCACCCGGGCCGCCGACCGCCGCCACCCGGGTTCGGCCACTCCGGCGCGGCGGTAGCGGCGGGCCGGGCCGGTCCCGCAGGATCGGACGTTATGGAGAGTCAGCTGCGGTTGAAGAGCCGTCAGGGGCGCTGGGTGGTAGTGGCCGCCGCGCTCGGGTCGGGGATGGCGATGCTCGACGGCACGGTGGTGAACGTGGCGCTGCCGAGCATCGGGCGGGATCTCGACGCCTCGCTGGCCCAGCTGCAGTGGACACTGAACGCCTACCTGCTCACGCTGGCCGGGCTGATCCTGCTCGGCGGCTCACTGGGCGACCGCTACGGGCGACGGCGGATCTTCGTGCTCGGCGTCTGCTGGTTCGCCGCCGCCTCCGGGCTCTGCGCGATCGCGCCCACCATCGACCTGCTGATCGCCGCCCGCGCGCTGCAGGGCATCGGCGGGGCGCTGCTGACCCCCGGCTCGCTCGCGCTGCTCCAGGCCAGTTTCCACCCCGACGACCGCTCGGCGGCGGTCGGCGCCTGGTCGGGGCTGGGCGGGGTGGCCACGGCGGTGGGGCCGATCCTCGGCGGCTGGCTGGTCAGCGGTCCGGGCTGGCGGTGGATCTTCGTGATCAATCTGCCGGTCGCGGTGCTGGTCGGGGTGCTGACCCTGCGCCATGTGCCGGAGAGCCGCGACGAACAGGCCACCGGGCGCTTCGACGTCCCCGGCGCGGTGCTGGCCGCGCTCGCGCTGGGCGGGGTCACCTACGCGCTGACGGCGGCGGGCGGCAAGGTGACGGCGGCGGTCTGGGTGTCGGCCGGCGCGGGTGTGCTGCTGGGCGCCGCCTTCGTGGCCGTCGAGCGGCGCAGCCCGCAGCCGATGATGCCGCTGGAGCTCTTCGACTCGCGCCTGTTCAGCACGATCAACCTGGTGACGCTCGGCGTCTACGGCGCGCTGGGCGGGGTGTTCTTCTTCCTGCAGGTGCAGTTGCAGACCGTGGCCGGCTTCGAGCCGCTGGTGGCCGGGGTGGCCTTCGCCCCCGTCACCGTGCTGATGCTGCTGCTGTCCGCCCGCTCGGGCCGGCTCGCCAGCCGGATCGGACCCCGGCTGCAGCTGACCGCCGGCCCGCTGGTCGCCGCCGGCGGCGTGCTGCTGATGCTGCGGATCGGCCCGCACGCCTCGTACTGGGCGGATGTGCTGCCCGCGGCCGTGGTCTTCGGGGTCGGCCTGACAGCGCTGGTGGCACCGCTGACCGCGACCGTGCTGGCGGCGGTACCCGTCCACCGGGCCGGCATCGCCAGCGGGGTGAACAACGCGGCGGCGCGCGCCGCCGGCCTGCTGGCGGTCGCGGCGCTGCCGCTGCTGACCGGGCTGAGCGGCGATCAGTACCAGGTGCCGAGCTCGGTGGACTCGGCCTTCCGCACCGCCGTGGGGATCTGCGCGGGTCTGCTCGTGGCGTCCGGCCTGCTGGCGCTGGTCACGGTGCCGGGGCGCCCGCCGACGCCGACGGCCGAGCCGGACAGCACCTGGTACTGCGGCACCACCGGACCGCCGGTGGACCCGGGGCACGAGCGCCCCGGGTCCACCGTGTGACGTACCCGCTCCTAGAGGATGTCGCCCGGCGCGTACTTGGCGGCCTGCGGGTAGGCGGCGGCGACCGCCTCGATCCGGCGGACCACCTCGGCCACCTGGGCCCCGGCCGCACCGGTGAAGGAGAGCCGGTCGGCCAGCAGCGCGTCCAGCGCGGCCCGGTCCAGCGGCATCCGGTCATCGGCGGCCAGCCGGTCGAGCAGCTCGTTCTCCCGGGCGCCGCCGCGCATCGCGAGCGCCGAGGCGACCGCGTGCTCCTTGATGATCTCGTGCCCGGCCTCGCGGCCGACCCCGGCGCGCACCGCGCCCATCAGGACCTTGGTGGTGGCCAGGAACGGCAGGTAGCGGTCCAGCTCGGCCTCGATCACGGCCGGGAAGGCGCCGAACTCGTCGAGCACCGTCAGGAAGGTCTCCAGCAGGCCGTCGAAGGCGAAGAACGCGTCCGGCAGCGCGACCCGGCGCACCACCGAGCAGGAGACGTCGCCCTCGTTCCACTGGTCGCCGGCCAGCTCGGCGGTCATCGAGGCGTAGCCGCGCAGGATCACCGCGAGGCCGTTGACCCGCTCGCAGGAACGGGTGTTCATCTTGTGCGGCATCGCCGAGGAACCGACCTGGCCCTCCTTGAAGCCCTCGGTCACCAGCTCGTGACCGGCCATCAGGCGGATCGTCTTGGCCAGGCTGGAGGGCGCGGCGGCCAGCTGGACCAGGGCGGTGAGCACCTCGAAGTCCAGCGAGCGCGGGTAGACCTGGCCGACCGAGGTGAAGACGTTCTCGAAGCCGAGGTGGCCGGCCACCCGGCGCTCCAACTCGGCGAGCTTCTCGGCGTCACCGCCCAGCAGGTCGAGCATGTCCTGGGCGGTGCCGACCGGACCCTTGATCCCGCGCAGCGGGTAGCGGGCGAGCAGCTCCTCCAGGCGGGCGAAGGCGACCAGCAGCTCGTCCGCGATGCTGGCGAAGCGCTTGCCGAGGGTGGTGGCCTGCGCGGCGACGTTGTGCGAGCGCCCGGCCATCACCTGCTCGGCGTGCTCGGCGGAGAGCCGGCCCAGGCGGACCAGGACGGCGACCACGCGGTCCCGCACGTGCTCCAGCGACTGGCGGATCTGCAGCTGCTCGACGTTCTCGGTCAGGTCCCGGGAGGTCATCCCCTTGTGGATCTGCTCGTGGCCCGCGAGCTCGCTGAACTCCTCGATCCGGGCCTTCACGTCGTGCCGGGTGACCCGCTCGCGGCGGGCGATGGAGGCGAGGTCGACCTGGTCGATCACCCGCTCGTAGTCGGCGACCGCAGTCTCGGGCACCTCGATGCCCAGATCCTGCTGGGCCTTGAGGACGGCGAGCCACAGGTGGCGTTCGAGGACCACCTTGTGCTCGGGGGACCACAGCTGGGCCAGGGTCGCCGAAGCGTACCGGGCGGCCAGGACATTGGGGATCTGGGGCTTGGCGCTCACGCTTCGCAAGGTTAACAGTCGAGGTCAGCCCGGTGGCGCCGGGCCCGGAGCTGGAGCGGCCCGACCGCTCCCGGCCCACCGTTCCCCGTCCTACAGCTCGAGCAGGCCCTTGCTCAGCGTGGTCAGCCCGCCCGCCAGCGCGAGCAGCAGCACGACGGTGCGGGCCCGGTGCTCGGGCACCCGCTCGGCCAGCCGGTGCCCGATCAGCGCGCCGAGGCCGAGCGCCGCGGCGACCGCGAGCCAGGACCGGCCGCCGAGCCTGGGCACCCCCTTGACCAGCAGCGAGAAGAGGTTCACCAGCAGGCCGTAGAACTGGGCGTTCGGCACGAACTCACGCACCGTCCAGCCCGCGTTCACCGCGTACAGCGACAGGGCCGGGCCGCCGACCCCGGCCGAGGCGTTCATGAAGCCGCTGACCGCCCCCGCCGCCACCGCCCCGCGCCGCCCGCACAGCGCGGCCACCCGGGTGCCCCGCATCACCACCAGCACCGCGACGCTGACCAGCAGGCCCATCCCGGCCAGCAGCTGCGGCTCGGGCAGCCGGGCCGCCACCCAGGCCCCGGCCGGCACGCTCACCAGCGCGGCGGCCACCAGCGGCACCATCGCGGCGGGGCGGACCTGGCGCCAGCTGGTGGCCAGCCCGATCGCGCTGATCGCCCCGGCGGCGCAGTTGGACAGCACCACGCCGGGGCCCGCGCCCAGCAGCAGCGCCAGCGCGGGTGCGGCGACCAGCGCGAAGCCCATCCCCGCCATCCGCTGCACCGAGGCGCCGGCCAGCACCACCAGGCCCAGCAGCAGTGCGCCTTCCCACCCGTGCGACACCGGCACGCCCCCCGCTCGATCGAACCCGAACGGGCCTACGCAACCAGCCGACCGCCCGCGGCGTCCAGTGCCGGGGCCACCCCCGTGATCAGGCCGGCGGTTCGGCGACCGTCAGTTGCCCAGCAGCGGCAGCAGCTGCTGGCACATCGCCAGCAGTGCGGCGCGCTGCTCCTCGCTGAGCGAGTCCAGCGCGCGGTGCGCCTTGGTCATGTCGGCGCGGATCTTCAGCAGCACCTCGCGGCCCTGCTCGGTGATGGTGACGATCTTCACCCGGCGATCGCTCGCCGCCGCCTCCCGGCGGGCCAGCTCCAGGCCCTCCAGGCGGTCGACGATGCCGGTCACGTTGGAGGCGTCGCAGCCGAGCCGACCGGCCAGCGCCCGCATCGGCACCGGCTCCAGCACCACGCCGAGCGCCTTGGCCTGGGAGGAACTGAGCCCGTGCCGGCCGGCCGCGGCGGCGAAGTCGAGGAAGTAGGCGGCGCTGACGGCCGCCACCGCCTCCATCAGAGCGGGGGTGCTGACGGGGGGTGCGAGGGTGGTCATGGCATCCATGAGATCACAGGACGCATAAAACTTTTATCTACTCCAGTGTTGAGCTTGGCAAACAACCGCCGGGGCCGACCGCCGCTCAGGCCACCAGCCGCGCGAAGAGCCGCTCCAGCTCCGCCGCCGGATCGGCGGTCAGCCCGGTGTGCACCGGACCGGGCTGGACGACGGCACTGCGCGGCGCGGTCAGCCAGCGGAACCGCTGCCCGGCGCTGTCACCGGCCGCCGGCCCCGCCGCCGGGCCACCGGCGCAGATGCCCTCGATCCCGCGCAGCGCCCGCGCCACCGCGTCGAGGTCGACCGCCGGGTCCAACGCCAGCAGCTTCGCCTGCGGCAGCAGCGTGCGCACCGCCAGCTCCTCGCGCCAGCGGCAGTACAGCAGCACGCCCAGGTTGACGCACTCGCCGCGCTCGACCCGGGGCACCGCCCGGATCACCGCGTACTCGTAGTCGTGCCGCTCGGTCATGCCGTCGCCTCGGACTCGTCGTGGGGCAGCACGGGCAGCCAGTCGCGCGGCCCGGCCAGCCGCGCCAGCAGTTGCGCGACATAGGCGTCCCGGACGGCCCGGGGGTGCTCGAAGCCGGGCTCGTCGAGCAGGAACTCCTCGGGGATCGCGTCCGCCGCCCCGGCCAGCAGTTCGGGGGTGACCTGCGCGGCCAGCTCCGCGTCCACCGCCGCCAGGTCGCCCGCGAAGCGCCGCAACGCGTGATCGCCCGCGTCGTACGGGCGTCGGATCCAACCGGCCGCCCCGGCCCAGTGGTGGTGGAAGATCAGGCTCGCGCCGTGGTCGATCAGGTGCAGCCGCCCGGCGGCCACCAGCAGGTTGGGGTTGCGCCAGGACCGGTCGACGTTGCCGATCAGCGCGTCGAACCAGAGCACCCGGGCGGCCGTTTCGGGATCGACCTGGAAGCAGAGCGGGTCGAAGTTGAACGCACCGCTGAGGAACGCCAGGCCCACGTTGACCCCGCCGCTGGCCCGCATCTGCTCCTGGATCTGCTGCTCCGGCTCGCTGCGGGCCAGCACCGGGTCGAGGTCGACCCGCACCAGTTCCGGCACCGGCAGCCCGAGCGCCTGCCCGATCCGGCCGGCCAGCACCTCGGCCACCAGCGCCTTGCGCCCCTGCGCGGCGCCGCTCCACTTGAGCGCGTAGAGCCGGTGGTCGTCGGCCTCCACCAGGCCCGGCATCGAGCCGCCTTCTCGCAGTGGCGTCACATAACGGACCGCCGTCACCTCACGAAGCACGCGCCAACCCTACCCATGCCCCCGTGTTGCGGTGGCGCGCCCCCATCGCCCGTGCGAGGGTGGCCGGGACGTGGCGTCCCGTCACATGGGCCCCGCCGACTGCGAAGGAAGACAGAGATGGAACGTCCTCGGATCCTGGTGGTGGGCGGCGGCTTCGCCGGACTGGAGTGCGCCCGGCGGCTGGAGCGAAAGCTCGCCGCGACGGAGGCGCAGATCACCCTGGTCGCACCGTTCAGCTACCAGCTGTACCTACCGCTGCTGCCGCACGTCGCCGCCGGGGTGCTCAGTCCGCAGTCGGTCGCGGTCTCGCTGCGCCGCTCGCTGCACCGCACCGACATCATCCCGGGCGGCGCGATCGGGATCGACCCGCGGGCCAAGGTCTGCATCATCCGCAAGATCACCGAGCAGGTGGTCGCCGAGCCGTACGACTACCTGGTGCTGGCCCCCGGCAGCATCACCCGCACCTTCGACATCCCCGGCCTGACCGACCACGCGCGCGGGATGAAGACGCTGGCCGAGGCCGCCTACATCCGCGACCACGTGATCGCCCAGCTCGACATCGCCTCGGCCACCCTGGACCAGGCCGAGCGCGAGTCCCGGCTGCAGTTCGTGGTGGTCGGCGGCGGCTACGCGGGCACCGAGACGGCGGCCTGCCTGCAGCGGCTGACCACCGCCGCGCTGGACCGCTACCCGCGGCTCGACCCGCGGCTGATCAAGTGGCACCTGATCGACATCGCCCCCAAGCTGATGCCCGAACTCGGCGAGCACCTGGGCACCCGGGCGCTGAAGGTGCTGCGCGACCGCGGCGTGGACGTCTCGCTCGGTGTCTCGGTGGCCGAGGTCGGCGACACCACGGTGACCTTCACCGACGGGCGGGTGATCCCCTCGCGCACGCTGATCTGGACCGCCGGGGTGGCGGCCAGCCCGCTGATCGGCACGCTGGACGCGGAGACGGTGCGCGGGCGGATCGCGGTGACCGCCGAGATGCGGGTGCCGCAGTTCGACGGCATCTTCGCGCTGGGTGACGCGGCGGCGGTGCCGGACCTGGCCAAGGGCGACGGCGCGGTCTGCCCGCCCACCGCGCAGCACTCGGCCCGCCAGGGCCGCAAGGTGGCGGACAACCTGGTCGCCGCGCTGCGCAACCAGCCGCTGGAGCCCTACTACCACAAGGACCTGGGCCTGGTGGTCGACCTGGGCGGCAAGGACGCGGTCTCCAAGCCGCTCGGCGTGGAGATGAGCGGGGTGCCGGCCCAGCTGGTGGCCCGCGGCTACCACCTGATGGCGATGCGGACCAACGTGGCCAAGCTGCGGGTGGGCGCCAACTGGGTGATGAACGCCACCGCCGGGGACGACTTCGTCCGGATCGGCTTCCTGGCCCGGCGGCCCGCCCGGCTGCGGGACTTCGAGTACACCGACGCGTATCTGACCAAGGAGCAGATCCGCGAGCACACCAACTCGCTGCACGCCAAACACTGAGCTGCCGAGCACCGAGCGCCGAGCGAGCCGCGCCGCCGGTCCCCCACAGGGGGCCGGCGGCGCGTTCGTGCCGGACCCTCAGGAAGCCGTCAGGTACATCCCGGAGGCGTCCTCGCCCGGGGTGTTGCGGCAGGCGAAGTTGCCGCTGGGCTGCGCCCAGAGCAGGGTCAGGCAGCGCCCCAGGGCCTGCTGGGCGTAGTAGTTGGGGTGCATGGACTCCTGGGTGGTGCCCTGCGTGGTGGTGCCGGCGTCGACGAAGCGGGCCCACTCGCTGGTGGTGGCCGACGGCGGGCTGTCCGGGGTGGCCAGCTGGGTGGCGGTGGAGCAGACCTCACGGCCCTGCAGGAAGTCCCGCAGGTCCATGAACTGCACGCCCTTGGCGGCGGCGACCTGCGCGAGCTGGTCGGAGACCTCCGGGACCATGGTGTCCCTGGCCCAGTCGGAGTCGGCGTTCCAGAACGGGCAGCCACCGGTGTTCACCCGGTCCCAGCCGCTCTCGGAGTAGCGGTTCTCGCTGCTGCGCGGGATCGGCGAGGGGTAGGACTGCAGCACGATCCGGTAGGAGGAGGGGGCGTAGCCGTCCCCTGCCATCGCCGCACGGATCTCGTCGATCGACTTGCCGACCCCGGCCATCGCGGCGGGCATCTTGGACTCGATCGCGGACTGCTCGGTGGCGGCGCAGTACGAGTCCCAGACCACGTAGTCCTCGGCGCAGCTGGTGATCACGTCCGAGAAGCCGAGGTCGTTGCCGCCGATCGACAGGGTGATCAGCTTGACGTCGTCCTTGGCCGCCAGCGCGGCGAGCTGGTCGGCCTGCGGGGCCTCGCCCTTGAGGGACTGGCCGCCGTCGGCGGCCCGGAAGACGTTGGCGGTGGTGGCGCCGGAGCAGGCCAGGTTGACGCTGGTCTGGGCGATCCCGGTCGCGCTGTTCACCTCGGCCACGTCCGAGCGGTCGCACCCGCTGGCGTAGGTCGAGCCGTAGACGCTGCTCGCGTCGTAGCCGCTGCCGTTCCAGGCCCGGTCGGTGCCGTCGCGGCTGCCGGAGGTGTCGTCGCTGTTGCCCTGCCAGCGACCTGCCTCACCCGAGATGTAGCTGTCACCGAGCGTGACGCTCACGGTGGGGCCGGCGGGGGCGGCGGCGTTCGCCGGGACGGCCAGGGCGAGCAGGCCGCTGGCGCAGAGCGGGAGGGCGAGCAGGGCGGCGAGCGGTCGTCTGACCTGGCTGCTGCGCTTGACGCATGGGGATCGTTCGAGCACGGCGCAACTCCTAAGAGCGGCAGCACCCCGCTGTGTGGTTGGGGCGCCGCTGAAGGTGAGGGAGGGCCGCCGGCCGGTGGCGCGATGAATCTGACATGAGCGCGGTGGTTACCGCTAGGTAGCGGCAGCACCTTTCTCACCCTGTTACCGGTGCGTTAACTTCTGCCGACCCGTCAGTCACCCGCCGGTCAGATCTGCCGCGCCCCCGTCGTCGAGGCACCGAGGACGGCCGCCAGGTCCCCGGCCAGCCGCGGCGCCTCGTCCGGGTCCAGGTCCGAGACGGTGATCCGCAGCCCGGGCGGGGACTGCACCCGGAATCCCGTCCCCGGGGCGACCACCCACCCGCGCTGCAGCAGGCCGACCACGGCGCCGGTCTCCTCCGGCACCGGCACCCAGACGTTCACCCCGCTCGCCCCGTGGCCGGTGATCCCGCGCGCGGCCAGCGCCACCAGCAGCGCCCCCCGGCGGGCGGCGTAGGCCTCGGCGACGCCGGACGGGCGGGCGCCGTGGCTGCGCCAGAGCTCGGCGGTGGCGCGCTGCAGCAGATGGCTGACCCAGCCGGTGTCCAGCCGCTGCCGGCCGCGCAGCCGGTCGACGGTGGCCTGGTCCCCGGTCAGCACCGCCAGCCGCAGGTCGGGGCCGTAGGCCTTGGCGGCGGAGCGGACCACCACCCAGCGGGCGACCACGGGCCGGCGGTCGGCGGCGCAGGTCAGGGTGGCGAACGGCAGCTCGGTGATGCCGTGCCCGTGGTCGTCCTCCAGCAGCAGGACGTCCGGATGCCCGGCCAGCACGGTGCGCAGCTCGGCGGCGCGGGTGGCGGTGACCGCGGCGCCGGTCGGGTTCTGCGCCCGACTGGTGACGATCAGCGCGCGGGCGCCGGCCGCGAGTGCGGCGGCCAGCGATGCGGGGCGCGGACCCTGGTCGTCCAGGGCGACCGGCAGGGTGCGCAGGCCGTGGGCGGGCAGCAGGTCGAGCAGGCTGCGCCAGCCCGGGTCCTCGATGGCGACCGCGTCGCCGGGGCGCAGCTGGGTGGCCAGCACCCGGTCGATCGCGTCCAGTGCGCCGTTGGTGACCGCGAGCGCGCCCTCGGGCACCCCGTCGGCCCGGAAGCCGGCCGCGGCGAGCTCGATCAGCGCGGGCTCGGTGGCGGGATGCCCGTACAGCACGGGGGCCCGGTCGGCCGCCGCGGCGGCGACCGCGAGGGCGGGGGCGAGCGGCGGCAGCAGGCGCGGGTCAGGGTTGCCGGCGGCGAGGTTGCGGGCGCCCGACGGGACGTCGAGCCGGACCTGGTCGCGGTAGGTGGTGACCGGGCGCGGGCGGATCCGGCTGCCGCGGCGCCCGGCGGTCTCGATCACCCCGCGATCGCGCAGCAGGCGATAGGCGGCGGCCACGGTGTTCGGGTTGACGCCGAGCTCCTCGGCCAGTTCACGCAGCGGTGGCAGCGCCTGGCCTGGCTCCAACTCCCCCGCGCCGACAGCACGTTCGACGTCGGCGGCGATCTCCGTGGCGCGCCGGCCCTGAATCCGATAGTCTCCTAGCACAAAGTTCATTATGCACTAGTACATAGGGGGTTGTCATGTCGGACACGAGCAGCAACCAGGAGCGCTACGCCCGCACCCCGCGCACCACGCCCACCCGCTACAAGGACCGGGCGAGCTGGGAGCGGGCCGAGATCCACGCGATCCTCGACACCGCCTGGATCTGCCACCTGGGCTTCGTCGCGGACGGCGCCCCGGTGGTGCTGCCGACGATCTTCGCCCGGGTCGACGACCGGCTCTACCTGCACGGCTCCACCGGCAGCCGCCCGCTGCGGGCGGCCGGCGACCCGGCGGGCCTGCCGGTCTGCGTGACGGTCACCCAGTTGGACGCCCTGGTGCTGACCAAGTCCGCGTTCAACCACTCCGTCAACTTCCGCTCGGTGGTCGCACACGGCATCGCCGAGCAGGTCACCGACCCGGCCGAGCTGACACTGGCGCTGGACGCGCTGGTCGACCAGGCGATCCCGGGGCGCTCGGCGGACGTCCGGGCGGCCAACCCGAAGGAGCTGGCCAAGACGGCGGTGATCCGGCTGGTGCTCGACGAGGTCTCGGCCAAGTCCCGCGACGACGACGCGCAGGACGACCCCGAGGACGAGGAGCTGCCCTACTGGTCCGGCATCGTGCCGGTGTCGGCCGTCTACGGCGAACCCCGGCCGCACCCGGGCACCATGCGCGAACTTCCCTCGTACCTGCGGGACTTCCAGCCGGGCGGTGCGCCGTGCTGATCCGCAACTGGGACAAGGGCACCGAAGGCGAGTGGCGCGCGTTCCTGGCGGAGCGGGACTTCGGGCTACTGGCGGCCAACGGGAGCGGCGACGGCGGGCCGGTCCTGGTCCCCACGCACTTCGTGCTCGACCCGGACCGGGGCGAGATCCTGCTCCACCTGGCCGCGCCCAACCCGCTCTTCGCGGCGATCACGGCCAACCCCCGGGTGACCCTCGCGGTGACCGACGACTACACCTTCGTCCCCGGTACCTGGCGCGCCACCCAGGTGCCGACCAGCCACTACGCCTCGGTGCAGTTCGACTGCCTGGCGCAGGCGGTGGACAGCGCGGCCGGCAAGGCCGAGATCCTCAACCGGCAGCTCGCGCACTTCCAGCCGCAGACCCCCGAGGCCCGCGTCGTCCCCGGCAGCGAGCCCTTCGGGCCGCACCTGTCGGGCATCCGCGGGCTGCGGCTGACGGTGCGCCAGGTGCGGGCGAAGTTCAAGTACGACGACAAGCTGCCGGTCGATCAGCAGGCCGCGCTGGCCGAGCGGCTGGCCGACCGGGCCGGGCCGGGCGACGCGGGGGCCCGGGCGCAGTTGCTGCGGCGCAACGCGCGGCGCGGCGGCGCGCCGACCGGAACCTGCCCGGCGGACCACGAATAGCGCGGATCACGAATGGCGGGGAGCACGGACAGCGGGAACCACGGACAGCGGGGACCACGGATAACGCCGATGGACATACCGGGCGCCTTACGGGGAAGTCGAGGTTGCGCCTGATCTGATGGTACGGATCAGCCCCTATCGGACCCCGGGAGCCCACTCTGTCCAGGACCGTACCGGCGCAGCCCGCCGCCAAGAACGCCCCCCTGGGCCGCGTCGTCTTCATTTCGGCGGCGGCGGCCATGGGCGGCTTCCTCTTCGGCTACGACAGCGCCGTCATCAACGGCGCCGTCACCGGCATCCAGAAGCACTTCCACGTGGGCAGCGGTGAGACCGCCTTCGTGGTGGCGATCGCGCTGCTCGGCTCGGCGGCCGGTGCGGTGGCGGCGGGCTGGCTGGCCGACCACCTGGGCCGGGTGCGGACCATGTGGCTGGCTGCGCTGCTCTTCGCGATCAGCGGGGTGGGCTCGATGTTCCCGCCCAGCATCCAGGTGCTCGCGCTGTGGCGGGTGCTCGGCGGCATCGCGATCGGCATCGCCTCGGTGATCGCGCCCACCTACATCGCCGAGGTGGCCCCGACCGCCTACCGGGGCCGGCTGGCCTCGTTCCAGCAGATGGCGATCGTGCTCGGCATCACCGTCTCGCAGCTCGTCAACTACGCGCTCAACCAGGCCGCGGGCGGCGAGTCGACCAACCACCTGGCCGGGATCCAGGCGTGGCAGTGGATGCTCGGGGCGGAGACGGTGCCGGCCCTGGTCTACGGGGTGATGACGCTGCGCATCCCGGAGTCGCCGCGCCACCTGATCGCCACCGGCCGCGAAGCCGAGGCCCGCACGGTGCTGCGCGAGGTGGAAGGCCCGGCGGTCGACCTGGACGCCCGGGTGACGGAGATCCGCACCGTGCTGCACAGCGCCCACAAGCCGCGGCTGCCCGACCTGCTGGGCGGCCGGTTCGGCCTGCTGCCGATCGTCTGGGTCGGCATCGGCGCCTCGGTCTTCCAGCAGTTCGTCGGCATCAACGTGATCTTCTACTACTCCTCGGTGCTCTGGCAGTCCGTCGGCATCAACGAGAGCAACTCGCTGCTGATCAGCATCTCCACCTCGATCGTCAACGTGATCGGCACGGTGATCGCGATGCTGCTGGTGGACCGGATCGGCCGCAAGCCGCTGGCGCTGGCCGGCTCGGTCGGCATGGCGCTCTCGCTGGGCACCGCCGCCTGGGCCTTCTCCTACCGCACCGGTACCGGCACCACCGCCACCCTGCCCAGCCTGCAGGGCACCGTCGCGCTGGTCGCGGCGCACGTCTTCGTGCTCTGCTTCGCGTTCTCCTGGGGCGTGGTGGTCTGGGTGCTGCTCGGCGAGATGTTCCCGAACAAGATCCGCGCGCTCGCGCTCTCGGTGGCGGCCTCCGCCCAGTGGCTCGCCAACTGGGCGATCACCGTCAGCTTCCCCGACCTGGCCGACTGGAACCTGTCCGCCACCTACGTCATCTACGCCTGCTTCGCGCTGCTCTCGATCCCGTTCGTGGCCTTCTGCATCAAGGAGACCCGGGGCAAGGCGCTGGAGGAGATGGGGTAGCGCGCCGTCCGCCGGTTGCGGACCGCGCGACACGCCGATGACGGCCCGGAACTGACTCCCACTCGGCTCCCGGCCCGAATACCATCATCCCCGCGGGCCGCCATGGCCCGGTCCGCGGCTCACCAGGAGATGCCCGATGGCCGAACCCCCCTCCGGGGCACAGAACACCACCTTTCCGAGCAACGGGGGCCAGGCGCACGGCTACCTCGCGCTACCGCCGGAGGGGCGTGGGCCAGGGCTGGTGGTGGTCCAGGAGTGGTGGGGCCTGACCACGCACATGACCTCGATGGTCGACCGGTTCGCCGCCGAGGGCTTCCTGACGCTGGCGCCCGACCTGTACGGCGGCGCCACCACGCACGACCGCGAGGAGGCCGCCCTGCTGCTCAAGCAGCTGCCGGTGGATCAGGCGGTGCGGGACCTGCGCGGCGCCGTCGACTTCCTGCTCGGCCACCCGGCGCTGATCGGGGACGCGGTCGCGGTGGTCGGCTTCTGCATGGGCGGCGCCTTCGCGCTGCGGCTGGCCGCGCAGGAGGGCGACAAGGTGGCGGCCGTGGTCCCGTTCTACGGGCTGCCGCGCGAACCCGACTACGACTACCGGGGACTGACCGCCCATGTGCTGGGCCACTACGCGGAGCACGACCACGGGCTGCCCGTGGCCCAGGTGGACGAGGCGGCGATCCGGATCGGCGAGGCCACCGACCGCCGTCCCGAGATCCACTTCTATCCGGCCGGACACGCGTTCATGAACGACGAGAACCTGAACGGCACCTACGACCCGCTGCAGGCCCGGATCGCCTGGCGGCGCACTCTCAGCTTCCTGCGCGGGCACCTGGGGTGAGGGGCTCGAAGGCGGGGTAGCCCGGCAGCGGCGCCACGTCCCAGCCGTCCGCCAGCTCGCCGAGCAGGCGGCGCATCGTCGCGGTGAGGGCCGGCAGGCCGGGCAGGTCGGCCGCCCGCTCCCAGCGCTGCCGCAGGACCTGGCGGCGGGTCGCCACCGGACGGCGGGTGCGGTGCATCGGGGCGTCCGCCGCCAGCGCGCGGGGCAGCAGGCGGACCGTCAGGTCGACCGTCCAGACCGCGACCGCCGCGGCCAGCCCGGCCTGCCAGAGCGCGTCCTCGGCCAGCTCGGGATAGCCGGCCACCACCTCGGCGCGGTAGGTCCGCTCGATCTCGGCGGCCAGCCCCGGCGGCAGCTCGAAGACGCACCAGCAGCTGGAGAAGGGCATCCGACAGTAGGCGGCGGTCAGGAAGACCGACTGGTAGCCGGCCGCCTCGAAGTCGATCAGCCACAGGCCGTCATCGGTCAGCAGGTTGTTGTCCGGGCAGGTGTCGCCCGGGGTGAAGCCGGGGTAGCGCTCGCCGCCGGCCGTACCGATCCGGGCCAGCTCCGCGGCCAGACCCGGCGCCGGCGTCACCCCGGCCGCCCGCAGCACGCCCGGTAGCGCGGCGGCGTTCTCGGCCGCCCACGGCTCGTCCTCCCAGGAACAGAGGCCGAGGTCGTAGCGGGCCCAGAGTTCGGCGAACTCGGCCCGGCGCCCGGTCGTGGCGGCCGCCAGCCGGCCCAGACCCCTGGCCCAGTCCAGCAGGCCGCGCTCGGCGGCCTTCGGGTCGGCGCCGAGCAGCAGGTCGGCCAGGGTGGGCGCGCCGCCCAGGTCGGCCATCACCAGCAGCCGCAGGTCCCGGTCCGCGGCGAGAAGTTCGGGCCCGGCCACGCCGAGCGCCAGGCCGGCGGCCTCGGCGGTGAAGGAGCGGCGCGCCTCGGCCTCGTCGGTGAACGCCTTGACCACCACGCTGCCGCCCTCGTCCGTGCGGCAGCGCAGCACGGTGCTGCGTGGGCTGCCGCCCAGGTCCACCGGGTCGGACAGCTGACGGTTCAGCAGGGCACTCGCGGTGCGCAGGATCTCGTGCATCCGGGGATGCTGTCACGAGGGTTCGGAGCATCCAAGCTGATTTTCGATCAGCTTCGACCAGTTTCCGAACGGTTCATGCGGGGTAACTCCCCCAACCTGTCCATACCTGTCCGTAGCGTGGACAGGTCTCCATGCCACCGTCATAGTCGGGCGAATGCCGAATCGAGCCACCACCACCGTCGGCCGCACGCCGAACCATCCGAGCACCGAGCACCCCAGCGCCGAGCAGCGCAGCACCGGATCCCCCAGCACCGAGCACCGCCCCACCGAGCACCCCAGCACCGAACCCCCGCGCAAGCACCGCCCGCGCCCGCTGTCCTGGGCCGGGCGCGACTACCTGATCCAGACCGGCGCCACCGTGGTCGGCGGTCTCGGCAACGCCGGCGCCCCGATCGCCACCGCCTTCGCGCTGCTGCGGATGGGCGGCGGCGCCGCCGAGATCGGCTACGTCACCGGCGCGCGGCTGGCCGCCATCGTGCTCTTCCTGCTGATCGGCGGCGCGGTGGCCGACCGGCTGCCCCGGCACCGGGTGATGGTGGCGGCCAACCTCGGCAACGCACTCTCCCAGGCGCTGCTCGCCGCCCTGGTGCTGACCGGTTCGGCCCAGCTCTGGCAGGTGGTGCTGCTGGCGGCGGCGAACGGGATCGGGCAGGCCTTCTACGCTCCGGCCGCCGAGGGCATGATCATGGAGTCGGTCGAGCAGGAGCAGGCCCCCCGGGCCTTCGCGCTCTTCCGCACCGCGCTGAACTCCTCGCTGATCGGCGGCGCGGCGCTGGGCGGCGCGCTGGTCGCGGCGGTCGGCCCCGGCTGGGTGCTGGCGCTGGACGCCGCCACGCTGGCCGCGGCCGGCGCGCTGCGGCTCTTCCTGCGCGCCCCCGTGCCGAGCCCGCGACCGGCCGAGCCCGGGGCCGATCGCGGGGCCGCGCCCGGCATGCTCGCCGATCTGCGCGAGGGCTGGCGGGAGTTCACCTCCCGGCGCTGGCTCTGGGCGGTGGTGGTGCAGTACGGCGTGGTGAACGCCTGCCTGATCGCGGCCGAGTCGGTGCTCGGTCCGATCGTGGCCGACCAGCGCCTCGGCGGGCCACGGCCGTGGGGACTGGTCAACGCGGCGATGGGCGCCGGGCTGGTGGCCGGCGGACTGCTGATGGTCCGCTGGCAGCCGCGCCGGCTGCTGCTGGTCGGCACCTTCGGCATCCTGCTCTTCGCCGCGCCGGCCGCCTCGCTGGCGGCGGGCGCGTCGCTGACCACGATCGGGGCCGCGATGTTCGCCTCGGGGGTCGGCGGGACGGTCTACGGGGTCTGCTGGATGATCGCACTGCAGCAGGAGATCCCGGCCGCGAGCTTCTCCCGGGTGGCCGCCTACGACTGGTGCGGCTCGGTGGCGCTGGCACCGGTGGGAACCGCGGCAGCCGCCCCGCTGGCCGGCGGGCTCGGCTTGAACGGCGCGCTCTGGGCCTGTGCGGGCGGGATGACGCTGCTGTCCCTGCTGGTGCTGGCGGTACCCGAAGTACGGCGACTGGCCCGGGTCTCGGCGGCGCCGACGCCGGCGGGCAGCTCCTCGGAGGCCGTCCCCACCACCACCGAGGCCACCGCCTGATGACTGCGCAGCACTCGGAAGAGCAGCGGCGCGACCAGCACGGTCAGCGCCGCGCCCGCCAGGAACGGGGCCCGCAGCCCGTAGGCGTGAGCCAGCACGCCGGCCAGCGCCGCGCCAACGGCCAGACCGCCGTTGGCCACCATCTGGTAGGCCATGCTGACCCGGCCGAGCAGTTGCTCCGGCACCAGGTCCTGCCGGAGCGAGACCGCGAGCACTCCCCAGGCCAAGCTCAGCGCTCCGTAGCCGACCGTGGCGCAGCCGGCCGGCGGCCAACTGCTGCTCAGCCCCGCGACAGTCAGCGCCAGGCCTGAGCCCAGCATGGTGACCAGCAGCGTCCAGCCCGTACCGAGCCGTCGGCCGAGCCAGGGCGCGGCCAGCGAGCCGAGCACCCCGCCGACCGCGAAGCCGGCGACCAGCAGGCCGTAGCCGACCGCGCTCAGCCGCAGGACCTCGCGCGCGTACAGCACCAGCACCGCGAGCACTCCGCCGACGACCACGTTGGCCGTCGTCGCCGCCAGGCAGAGCGCGCGCAGCAGCCGGTGCCGGGCCAGCCAGCGCGCACCCTCAACCGCCTCGGTGAACAGGCCGCGCACCGCCTGACGGTCCGTCGACGGCTCGGGGCGCCGGACCCGCAGGCTGCCGGGCAGCAGGAACACCAGCAGGGCCGCCAGTCCGAACGAGACCGCGTCCACCGCGAACGGCACCAGCGCGGCGAGGCCGAAGCAGACGGTGCCCAGCGGCCCACCGAGCAGCGAGTCCGTCACCAGCGCGCCCGCCTGCAGGCGTCCGTTGGCCCGGGGCCGGTCGGCCGGGCGGACCACGGCCGGGACCACCCCGGACCAGCCCGCGTTGTAGAAGGTCTGCCCGCAGCCGAGCAGGAAGCCGACCAGCACGATCAGCGGGATCCGCGCGGCCCCGAGCGCCACCGTCATCGCGAAACCGGCGGCCAGTACCGCGCGGCAGGCGTCCACCGCCCAGAGCAGGCGCCGCCGGTCCACCCGGTCGGCCAGCGCCCCGGCCGGCAGGCTGAGCAGCAGCCATGGCAGTTGTTCGGCGACGGCCACCAGCGCCAGGTCACGCGGATCCCGGGAGATCCGGGCGGCCAGCAGCGGCAGCGCGACGAAGCGCATACCGTCACCGAGCGCGGAGACCGTGACCGAGGTCCAGATCAGTCGGAAGCGAGATCCCAGCGGCGCCACGGCCGCTCCCCCAGCGGAAATCATGAACTAGACTCTGGTTCAGCTTTGAAGCCCTGTCAAGGAGTGCGATGACCGAGAGCGAGCCGCCACTGCCCGCCGGTGTGCTGCGCGAGCCGCAGCAGCAGCGCAGCCGGGAGAAGGTGGCCCGGATCCTGACGGCCACCGCCAAGCTGCTGGAGGAGCGCGACTACGAGGAGGTCGGGACCAAACTGATCGCCGCCGAGGCCGGAGTCTCGGTCGGGGTGCTGTACCGCTTCTTCCCGGACAAGCACGCGATCGTCAGCACCCTGGTGGTTCGCTGGTTGGACGAGTTCACCACCCTCACCGACCAGGTCCTGGCCGGCCCGCTGCCGGGCACTCCGGGCGAGCTGACCGCCCGCCTGCTCGACGCGCACGTCCGGTTCCGACGCGAGCAACCGGGATTCCAGCGGCTCTGTCTCTCCGGCCCGCCACTGCCCGCCCTGCGCGAGTACGACGAGGCCACCGACCGGCGGCTGGCCGCCGCGATCCGCACCGTCCTGGTGCGGCACTACGGCTACCCGGCCACCCCTGGCTTCGTCCTGCGCACCGAACTCGTTGTGGCAACCGCCGGCCGGCTGCTCGACACCGCCTTCCGGGACCTCCCCGAAGGCGATCCGGCGATCCTCGCCGAGATCCGGCTGATGCTGGACCGCTGGCTGCTCGAACGCCCGGCCGCCACCGACTGAACCCGCGCGCCCGGCACAACCTTCCACCCCCGGCGGCGGTCTGACCCCATGAGGTCCGCCGCCACCGGGAGGGAGATCCGTTGCCAAGGCGCCTGCGCATCAGCATGTCTGACGATTCGTCAGCCCAACCGCCGGACGCCTGCTGGCTGGTCGAACTGGCCGGCGTGGACGGCCGCCGGTACGCGTACCGGGTGTACGCGTCGAAGCAGGCGCTCCCGGGCGACCTGTTCTGGTCCGCCCTGCACCACCACGACGCGGGACCACTGCCGCGCGCGCTCGACCTCTTCGACACCGCGCTGATCCGCCTGCTCGCCTGAGTGGTCCTGCCGGTCCGTGCGGCGTCAACGGCGGTCCACGCATGATCAACACACCTGACCCGCAACCCCCGGCCTTCTCTTCCGTTGATCCAGTTGTCTTTGTTCTCCGAAGAGTTGGGAAGAATGCCGGATGTCTCATGTACTGATGCGCCGCCTCGCCACCGTCGCCACCTCGACCATCCTGCTGGGCGGGCTCGCCGCAGGAGCGGCCGGCGCCGCATACGCGGCCGACAGCACCTCGGCCGGCCCCGCCCACACCGCTGCCGCCACGCGCAGCGGCAGCGCCTGGGACCGGCCCGTCGACAAGCAGCGCGACCGCAACGACCACGGCACCTACTGGCGCGAGGCCGGTGGCGTCAAGGCACGCTGGAACGCCGAGCACCGCTACTGGGAGCGCCAGGCCGGCAGCCGCTGGGAGCACTGGAACGGCCACCGCTGGGTCGCCTAGTGTGATGCGCCGCAAATCACGAGGTAAGTTGATACCCTTTTAGAGTGGCGCATCCTGGACCTTCTGCCGTGGCGATCACGCTGTCTGGTGACGAGCGTGCCGAGTTGGTGCGTCGGGCCGGGTCGTGGGACCGGAGAGCGGCCGAGCGGGCCCGGATCATTCTGGCGTGCGCTGACGGTAAGTCGAATGCCGCTGCCGCGGAGCAAGTTGGCGTCCAGGCAAAGACGGTGTCCAAGTGGCGGCGCAAGTTCGCGGCCGAGGGGCTGGCCGGCTTGCAGGATGCGGGCCGTATCGGTCGACCGAAGGCCGACCTGGTCCTGAGTGAGGCCGAGCGGGACCAGTTGGTGCGCTGGGCGAGACGGGCGAAGACCGCGCAGTTTCTCGCGCTGCGGGCCAGGATCGTGCTGCGCTGCGCGGAGGGCGGGACGAACCGGCAGGCGGCGATGGACCTGGGCGTCGACGATTCGACTGTGGAGCGCTGGCGGGCCCGGTTCATCGACAAGCGGCTGGACGGCTTGCAGGATGAGCCGCGTCCAGGCAGGCCGCCCTCGATCCTGCTCGATCAGGTCGAAGACGTCATCGTCGCCACTCTGGAGTCCGCCCCGGGTCAGGACACGCACTGGTCGCGGGCCTCGATGGCCACCCGCACGGGGCTGTCGAAGTCGACCATCGGGCGGATCTGGAAGAGGTTCGACCTCAAGCCCCACCTTCAGGACAGCTTCAAGCTCTCCACCGACCCGCAGTTCGTGGACAAGGTGGTGGACGTCGTCGGGCTCTACCACAACCCGCCCGAGAAGGCCGTCGTACTCTGCGTCGACGAGAAGTCCCAGATCCAGGCGCTGGACCGGTCCCAGCCAGTGCTGCCGATGATGCCAGGCATGCCCGAACGCCGCACCCACGACTACCTGCGGCACGGCATCACCAGCCTGTTCGCGGCCTTCAACATCGCCGACGGAACCGTCATCAGCGAACTCCACCGCCGCCACCGGGCCCTGGAGTTCAAGAAATTCCTGATCACCATAGACAAGGCCGTCCCCGCCCAGCTCGACGTGCACTTGGTGTGTGACAACTACAGCACTCACAACACCGCCGAGATCAGAACCTGGCTCAGCCGGCACCCACGCTTCCACGTCCACTTCACCCCAACCGGCTCATCCTGGATCAACCAAGTCGAGCGCTGGTTCGGCCTGTTGACCGACAAGCTCATCCGCCGCGGCGTCCACACCTCCGTCAAAGCCCTCGAAGACGACATCAAGGCCTGGATCGACACCTGGAACCAGGATCCGAGACCGTTCACCTGGACCAAGACCGCCGATGAAATCCTCAAGTCCCTCGCCGACTACCTCGCCAAGATCAACCCTCCTCGCCAGCAACCATCACAGCAATAGTTACCCTCGTGATTTGCGGCGCATCACACTAGTGCCGCGTCAGGCAACTTTTGCCCGTCAAGGAGCGGCGTCCGGTGCGTGCTATCGGCGTGCCGGCCGGAAGTCCTCGTACTGGACGTACTTGGGCTTTCGGCCGGTGCGGCGAGAGTGCGTGCCGGGCGTCGCGACGGGGCGAAGGTTGCCTGACGCGGCACTAGCACCCCGCCCCCGGCAGCCCTCCACCCGCTGCCGGGGGCACTACCGATGATCTCCACCCCAGGCTCACTCCAGAACGGGCTCAGGTATTCGGGCGAGTCGCGCCCATGGATTGTGCGTGCACGATGATAAAAATTCGCACAACTGCCTTACCCCTCCTGGAGGATAAGTGAAGACCGGACTGAAAATCGCATCGGTGGCAGTCGCCGCCCTGCTGAGCGCCTTTGTCGGCGTGACCCCAGCCGCCGAGGCAGAACAACCCGGCAGCGGAGGGCCGCAGTCACGCATCATCGGTGGCGGAGACGTGAGCCAGGGATACTCCGGCGCCGCCGCCTCGATCACCAGCGTGGACGGACCCGACCAGCTGTTCCGCTGCAGCGGAGTTCTCATCGCTCCGCACTGGGTGGTGACGGCAGCACACTGCTTCAACCTCATCAGCGTGCCTCCGTACGGCCGGACACTCGTGCGCATCGGAACGATCGACCGCTCGTTCGGAGGAGAGCTGCGCGAGGCCACGGGCATGTACAGCCAGACCGGACCCGCGGACGTGGGGCTCCTTGAGCTCGACAAGGACGTGACCTCTGTCCCCCCGGCCCCGATCGGCCCGCCGGTTCAGGCACGTGACGTCCCCTTCCCCGCCGTGGTCACGGGCTGGGGGCGCACCTGCAATCCCAGCCGTGCGGACCTCGACTGCCTGGAGCCGGCCCGCTATCTCAAATACCTCAACACGAACGTCATTCACCCAGATCTCTGCACCGGCGAAGGCCGTCCGATCCGTCCCGACATTGAGCTGTGCACCGAAAGCAAGCCGACTGCCACGCCCTGCGAAGGGGATTCAGGCGGCCCGCTGTCGAGTTTGGTGCAGGGCAGACTGGTCCTGATCGGAGTCGTCTCCAGAGGCAGCGACAAGGAGTTCTGCGGCTCCGCGAACACCATCATGAGCGATATCACGGTTTCGCCGACCAGGAACTGGATCAAGGGGCTCACCGGCGCCTGAAATCCACCGGGATCGACCGGCTCCCGACCTCGGGCAGACTGCGCCGCCGCTCAATGCGGCTGACCGGCGCTCGGCCGCAGACCGCGCACCTGCCGGTCGTACTCGGCCAGCAGGGTGGCGAGTTGGTCGATCACCTCCGCCGGGACATCGGCGGGCGCGGTGTCGACCACGTACCGCGCGGCAGCCGCGAACGAGGCCAGCTCGTACACGTGGAACGTGCCGCGCAGCACCATCGGCCGTACGCTCTCCAGCTCCATCACGCGCTCTTGGCCCGTACGTACTCCCCGACCTGGGCGAGTTCGGCCTTGAACTGGTCGTAGTCCTCCTGCATGCCGTTGATGTAGGCGCTCCAGCCCAGGCTGCACTTGGCGTAGTGGACCGCCTCCTGGATCTCCTCGTCCGTCGCACCGAAGAGCTTGGCGGCCTCGGTGTGGAAGAGGGTGCAGTAGTGGCACTTCGTCTCGGCGTGCAGCCCCACCCCGATCAGTTCCTTGTACTTGTTGGGGATCAGCGTCTCGCCGAGTTCGATCCGCTTGAAGATCTCCCACTCAGGGCCCAGCAACTCGGTGGGAATCCTGGTGAAGAAGTGCGGGACAAGGCCCATGGTTTCCTTGATGTCGGCCTCGACCTCAGCGCGGTTGACTGCGGTGGCCATGGCGGCTTCCTCCTCACGGACCCGCTCTGCCCCGGCTCGGCCCAGTCCGCACACGGGCGCGGGCTGCCTGAGACCGAGCACGCGCTCCAGTTGCTGCGAACGGCGATGGCATCGGGCCCTACCCACCAGCGTAGACAGGACAGCCACCGGCCAGCCAGCCCCAATCCCACGGACCCATCGTCGGCCACTTGCCGATCCTGGGCCGGCACCTGGAGCGGTCGTCACCACCGTCGGTGCACGGTTGCCTTACTGCCGGTCACCAGGCTCGCCGGCGGAACGTCATCGGTCACGACCGCGCCGGCGGCGATCACGGCATCACGGCCGATGCTGACGCCGGGCAGGATCGTGGCACCGGCACCGATCCACACGTTCTCCGCCACGTCGATGGGTGCGCCGGTGAGGTACAGCCGCCGCTCCTCGGGATCGACCGGATGGCCGCTGGTGATGAACGTGACCTTCGGGCCTACCATCACGCGCTCGCCGAGCCGGATGCCGGCATAGTCCAGGAACGTGCAGTTCTGGTTGATGAAGACGCGCTCGGCGAGGTCGAGATGGAGGCCGTGGTCCGTGTAGAAGGGCGGATAGATCGTGACTCTCGGTGGCAGTGGCTTGCCGAGGATCTGTTCGAACAGTTCCGCCTTGCCCGCCTCGTCTTCGAAAGGCAGGACGTTCAGACGGGAGGTGAGCTCGGTGACCCGCAGGACCCTCTCGGCCATGGCCTGGAACTCGGCGCTGTGGATGCGCATGAGACGGTCGCTGGACATGGCACGGTCCTTTCCGGTGTACCGGTGACTGGATAAGACCCACTGGATGGTCAATATCGAGGGGTGCCGGCGGGGACGAGAACGAGGGCGCCCGGGATCGTTTTGCGACGAACAACCTGGCCACCCTCGCGACGGCACTCTATGTGAAGGCCGACCAGTGAAGACCGACGACCTGCTGAAGGCGTCTCCCGCCCACCACGGGCCGCCCAGGCGAGCGACCTCCGCACGGCGACGAAAGCCTCCGCTTCCCGACGCCGCACCCCCAACGCCGGTCCTGACGGCCGGTCCGCCTCAACGGTGACGGCGCCCCAAGGCTGCCGGCGGCTGTGTTGGTGGCCAGTTGAGACGGCTCATCCGGGATTTTCGCGAAACGGGCCCGTGCTTCCGCGCGGGCCTACGCCGGGCGCGCAGCGCACGGAGTACGGCGGTGCCGGCTGCGACGACCCCGGCGCTGGCGGTGCAGCAGATCCACGATCGCGCCCCGGCTGGTCCAGCTGCGGCCAAGAGCCTCGGTCCAGTCGTCGAGCAGCGCCATCTCCGCCGAGTGGAGCGCCTTCAACAGTTTCATGAGGCTGAGCGCCAGAGCGCTGACGGACTCCGCTTGGTCGTCGCTCCGTTGACTCCAGAGGATCGTGCTGACCAGGCGTCCGCTGAACCCTTGGGACGCCACCGGACACGACGGCCCGCGCCCGGGCCAGCCACTCATGCTTCGGGACAGGCCGCGTGCTCGGCAGCCGTTCTTCGATGGCACCCGGCTCAGGCCAGCCGCTGAACGCCTCGCGGACCAAGGGGTCGCATCGGGCGCACCACACGGCCCGCCGGTGCGGCGCGGCGGCGAGGGTGGTGGTGACGGGGGCGAGGGTCATGCTCGGCTCCTTGTCGGTGTCCGGGTACAGGGTCCTTCACCTCCGGGCCCGGGCGGGGCCGGGTCCGGCAAAGAATCTCCGGACCAGCCGCGTGACGCCCGTCACCCCACTACAGGCGCTGCGACGGCATGGCCCTTCGCCGACCCTGGTGCTGCAGGACCGGTCACCGATGCCAGCCGGAGTGATGCAGATCACGGTTGTAGCGCTGGGAATCTCTGTCGATTCGCACCGCTGGCGGGCCGAAAAGCAGAGCCTTCTCGTACCGACCCAGGAGAACCAGCACGGTGTGCACCTTCATCAACACGACCCTCCAGCCCGGCCCCGGACTGCTCCGGCAGTTCCTGACCGACGTCACCTACACCCGGGCAGGGCACCGCTGGCGACGGGAGCGGTGCCAGTCGCCACTACTCCAGCCGACCGTGGACCGGTCGCCCTGGAAGCTCACGCTCGAGCTCATGGCGATCGCCCGCCGACCCCACTTGGCGCTTCAATTCCTCTTCAGGGACCCTGAGCGGGCCGCCTTGTTCCCGGAGGACTTCGAGGTCGAACACGTTGCGCCGGGCGCCGTCGCCGTCCTGCTGATCGGTCTCGCCCGAGCGATCAGGCATGGCCGGCGCGCCGCACCCCCGCCCGCCCGGGAGGCACTTGTCGCGGCCCTGACGGCCCGGTTCGCCGCGATCCACGGCGACCGGGACACGGTGGATGCGTTCAGCCGGGACTGGCTGGGGCTGGAGCATCCTGCGCGGTGGCGAGAAGCGGTGGAGAACGCCCTCCTGGGCGACTGGGTCCACCAGCTGGGCCAAGGGCCACTGCGCGATCCAGAGCTGCTCGCACTGCTCCAGCGGCATGCCGCCATCGAGCACCGCCACCTGCAGCCGCTGTGGGAACGCAAGGTCCGGGGAAAGCGCACCGTACTGCTCAGCCAGCCCGTCGGCACCGATCTGACGATTGCGGACCTGCTGGTCGAACACCGGACCCCGGAGAGCGAGGCACTCTGGGCGGAGATCGGCGACAGCCGGCTCGCCCGCGTGCTGCAGCACCTGGCCCCGCAGGAGAAGGCGGTCGCTTGGTGCAGGGCGCAGGGCGCGCCCACTTGGCCCGAAGCCGCCCGCGCCGCCGGCCTGCCGACCGCCTACGGGGAACGCGTGCGCCGCAAGCTCAAGTACCTCGGGGCCAAGCACGCCGCAGGTTGCGCAAACGCCCCCTGACGCTCGCCAAGGCCCTGCCAGCTCAGGTGTCGGTCAAAGCGGATCAAGCCCATGGGGCCCTGGCCGACCTCCGCGGTCACCAGGACCCCGCACTCACTTTCCGCAGCTACCGCACCGGGTCACGCGCCCGCTCAGCAAGGCAGTCAGCAGCCGGCACTGCCATCACCCCTGCGGCATCATCCGCCCCCCGGTGTGCACCAGCTGCCACAACGTCCCGACAGCGGGGCAACCGGAACCCCACTCCGCGCCTCGAACGGTCGCCACCCGGCTGGATCATCTGGCCTGCGCTCCATGGGGTTTGACCGTACGTTTCCATCGAGGGGGCCACCCAAGCGAGAGGTGTCATCTGCCATGGCAGGCAAGTTCGAGCTCTACACCGACGAGAGCGGCATGCACCGGTTCCGACTCAAGGCCAGCAACGGCTCCGTCGTCCTGGTCGGCGACGCGCACGAGAGCAAGGAATCGCTGCTGAAGAACATCGAGTCGCTCCGCAAACTCGCCCCGTACGCGGAGGTCCGCGAAGCGAGCGGCAGCCCGGTGTAGCCGTTCGCGGTGACATGGTGGGGAGTGGCCCGGTCGGGTCGCTCCCCACCATCGTGCCCAAACCGACCGAGCCAGTCCTGCCGAATTGGCCCTGTCGAGGGCACCCTGACTGCCCCTAGGCTCGGGGAATGCGTATCTCGATCATCGACGCCTTCACCGACCGCCCCTTCGCCGGCAATCCGGCCGGCGTCTGTCTGCTGGAGACGGACGCGTGGCCCGCGGAGCAGTGGATGCGCCAGGTGGCGCGCGAACTCAACCTCTCCGAGACCGCCTTCGTCCGCCCGCTGACCGACGACGCCGAAGCCGACTGGGCGCTGCGCTGGTTCACCCCGATGACCGAGGTCCCGCTCTGCGGGCACGGCACGCTGGCCGCCACCCACGCGCTGCGCAGCCACGGCCTGGCCGGCCAGGAGCCGGTCCGGTTCAGTTCGTTGAGCGGAGTGCTGACGGCCATGCCGCGCACCGACGGCATGATCAGCCTGGACTTCCCGGCCGCCCGCCCGGAGCCCGCCGAGGTCCCCGAGGGCCTGGCCGAGGCCCTCGGCAGCCCGGTGCTCGGCTGCCGCACCACCGGCGGCCTGGACATCCTGCTCGCCGAACTGCGCAGCGAGCACGCGGTGCGCGGCCTGGCCCCGGACCTGGCGGCCATCACCCGTCAGCGGGCCCGGGGTGTGGTGGTCACCGCACTGGCCGAAGACCCGTCCGACGGCTACGACTTCGTCTCCCGCTACTTCGCCCCGGCCGCCGGGGTGGCCGAGGACCCGGTGACCGGCAGCGCGCACACCGTGCTGGCCCCGTTCTGGGCCGAGCGGCTCGGGCGCACCACGTTGACCGGCTACCAGGCCTCGGCCCGCGGCGGGCTGGTCCACTGCGAACTGCGCGGCGGCGCGGCGGACCGTGGCGAGCGGGTGCTGCTCTCGGGGCGGGCGGTCACCGTGCTGACCGGCGAGCTCAGCCCGTCGGCAGCCAGCTGACGTGCCCGGCCAGCAGCGCGTAGCCGACGAAGGCGGTGGTGTCGATCAGCGCGTGCGCCATGGCCAGCGGCATCACCCGGCCCCAACGCCGGTAGAGCAGGCAGAAGACGGCGCCCATCACCATGTTGCCGACCAGCCCGCCCACGCCCTGGTAGAGGTGGTAGGAGCCGCGCACCAGCGAGCTGGCCAGCACGATCGCCGGCCAGCCCCAGCCGCGCTGCTCCAGGCGGCGGATCAGGTAGCCGAGCACCACCACCTCCTCCAGCACGGCGTTCTGGCAGGCCGACCCGATCAGCACGGGGATCCGCCACCAGACGTCGGGCAGGCCCGAGGGCACCACCGTGAGGTTGAATCCGGCGGCCCGCGAGCCCAGGTAGAGGGCCAGCCCACTGCCCCCGATCACGGCGGCCACCAGGGCGCCGCGCCCGAGGTCGGCGAGCTTGTGGCGCAGGTCGAAGCCGAGCACCCGCAGGCTGGTCCCTTCGCGGACCAGCAGGTAGCCGACCAGCACCACCGGCATCAGACCCCGGGCGATGTAGTAGAGCTGGTAGGCCAGATCGATCCAGGGCCGTCCCGGTGCGGCCGAGGAGTTCAGCGGGGCGACCTGCTGGCTGAGCGCGGTGTGCTGGGTGAGCGAGTCGGCGAAGCTGATCACCGCGTAGACCCCGCTCGCGCCGAGCGACAGGCCCAGGACGATCAGCAGCTCGATACCGAGCAGCCGCCGCCCGGGCGAGCCGGGCGGCAGGGTGTTCTCGGGGTACGCGGGAGGAGCGATCGTCATGGCCGATCATCCTGTCATACCAGGATGAGCCCGGCCCTGAGCTGGGCCGTCAGCCCACCGGCCAGGTGTGCACCGGTTCACCGGCCCGCATCAGCTCCATGTAGCGCCGGGTCATGGTGGCCAGCGCGGTGTTCCGGTCCATGCCGTAGCGCTCGCGCAACTGATGGACGGTGGCGGCCTGCCAGGCGGCGCCGTTGGTCCGGCGCAGGCAGCGCTGCTCGATGATGCCCAGGTAGCGGTCCCGGTCGGCCGGCTGCACGCCCCACGCGTCCAGGCCCTGGTGGGCCAGCGGCAGCAGCTCGCCGAGCACCAGGTCCACCACCGGCACCTCGGCGAGCGCGCCGCGCGCCCCGCGGCCCTGCCGGGGCCAGTGGATGGCGCTGTCGATGCCGTACCGCGCGGCGGTCTGGAAGTTCTGCTCGGCCCGGTCGAACGGCAGCCTGGTCCAGATCGGACGGTTCTGCTCGGCGAGCACCCGGACCAGGCCGTAGTAGAAGGCGGCGTTGGCCAGCGTGTCGGCGACCGTCGGACCGGCCGGCAGGCAGCGGTTCTCCACCCGCAGGTGCGGCACACCGTCGGCCACGTCGTAGACCGGGCGGTTCCACCGGTAGATGGTGCCGTTGTGCAGGCGCATCTCGGCGAGCTTGGGGATGCCGCCGGAGGCCAGCACCTTGGCCGGGTCCTCGTCGTCGCAGATCGGCAGCAGCGCCGGGAAGTACCGCATGTTCTCCGCGAACAGCTCCAGCACGCTGTCCACCCAGCGCTCCCCGAACCAGGTGATGGGGCGCACGCCCTGGGCCTTGAGCTCGGCCGAACGGGTGTCGCAGGCCTGCTGGAAGAGGACCGGACGGGTCTCCCGCCACAGCTCGCGGCCGAACAGGAAGGGCGAGTTGGCGCCCAGCGCCACCTGGACGGCGGCGATCGCCTGGGCGGCGTTCCAGACCGAGGCGAACCGGTCCGGGGTGACCTGCAGGTGCAGTTGCAGCGAGGTCGCCGCTGCCTCGGCCACCATGGTCACCGACTCGAGCACCAGGTGTTCCACGCCCTCGATGTCGAGCGCGATCTCCTCGCCCCGGGCGGCCATGATCTGGTCGCTGAGCAGGGTGTAGCGGTTGTTGTTCGACATCGAGTCCAGCCCGGTGTGCTCCACGCCCAGCGTCGGCAGCACACCGACCATGATGATCCGGGCATCCGCCTCGGCGGCCCGCCGGTCGGCGTAGCGCAGGCCGGTGTCGATCTCCTCGCGCAGTTCCTCGAAGACGTGCCCGGTCAGCCGGTGCGGGGCGATGTTGACCTCGATGTTGAACTGGCCCAGCTCGGTCTGGAAGTCGGCCGACCCGATCGCCGCCAGTACCTGCTCGTTGCGCATCAGCGGCAGACCCTGTTCGTCCGCCAGGTTGAGCTCGATCTCCAGACCCAGCACCGCCCTGGGCCGGTCGAATCGGCCGTCCCTCAGCATCCGGTCCAGAGCCTCCTGGCAGGACTGCAGCTTGAGCCGGTACTGCTGCCGGTCCGCCAGGTCCGCGCGCGTCGCGACGACCTTCTCCCCCATGGATGCCCCCTTCGGCCGGTGCCACCGTGCCCTGCATCATGCCCAGCCGGAAGATCGATACCCGATCTCGCTCAATGCCTTGCGACACAAGGGAACTGACGCTCCCTCACCTTCAGGTCAACTTGCCGAGCCGGACAGAAGGTGATAAGAAGGTCACCCTGCGCACTTGTTCGAGTAGGCTGCGCGCCGCTTGTCGCTCCGGCTCCGGTTCGCTTTCCGGGGCTCGGGCGACACTCTCGCGTGCGGCGCAGTCCACTCGCGCGCCACGCCCCGCGATCACGCCCAACCGGACCCGGCCATCTCGCGCCACGCCGGTATGCCGCTTTCGCACGCCGATCTCGCACGGAGAGGCGACCTGCCATGACCCTGCAAACGCCCCAGCCCCCACCCAGCGCCCTGCGGGCTGTACTGGCCGCACTGAGTTCGCCCGCTGCCCTGCGGCAGCCCGGGGCCGCCGCGCTGCGCAGTCCCACCGGCCGACTCTCGCCCTCCCATCCACTGGCGGTGCACCACCTGCCGCCCGGGACGACGACGGCACGGGCGTTGGCCGCCGCGCCGCGCACCGGCTGGCGGTTCCTGATCGAGACCGGCGGGGTGGTGGTCGCGGCAGCCGAGGTGGTGAAGTCGGCGGAGGGCCATAGTTTCGCGCACTTCGCGGCCGGCCCCTACCTGGACTCCACGGTGCAGGCAGTGGCCCAGGCCTGGCAGCTGGTGCAGGCCCAGCGCACCAGCCACCAGGCACGGCTGCTCTCGATGCCGGGGCACTACGCCACCGCGCTGTGGCTGCACGGCATCGACGCCACGCCGGACGACGACCTGCTGATCCCACTGGCCCCGGCCCCGCTGGGGGTCACCGCACACCACGCCTATCCGGCCGGTGAACTGCTCACCCTGCTCGCCCGCCCGGCGGCGGCTCCCGGCAGCGCCGCCAGGTCGGCGGCGGCGGCCGCTCCGCTCGCGCCGGTACCCGCGTTCTAGCTCCGGACCCACGCGGGTCCCACCCCACCCTGACGGACTATCTCGTAGCCACCCGGCCGCACCAGGGCCGGGTGGCCCGTTTGTGCGCGCAAATCCCGGGGAGCCATCTGAATGGGTGATCTCTGGCCCGGAGTTGTGGCGCGTGTCACCAAACAGCTGCGAGACGGGCCCGCGATGCCGACACTGGAGACCAGCGTGGAAGGACCACCTGTCCTACCCACAGAAGCGCCGGCTCACACCTGGGCCGGCCGGACAGGATCCGACCACCGTCAACGGTGTTCCGGAGCCGCCGGGTCCAGCCGGGACTCGGGCCGGTACCGCTGCGGGGGGCGTGGATCGTGAGTGAAGCGAGGTACCAGGATGTGCCAGCACCGACCTGAGTGTCCGTCCGCCGAGTCCGCCGACCGGGAGGCCGCCGTCCCGGTCGCCCGGCACCCCGAGCAGGGCTGGAGCCTGCTGTGCAACGGGGTCCTGCTCTTCGAGGACACCGGCGAGCTGCTGCCGGACGGCCGGGTGATCGCACCGCACCGGGCGCTGGTGATCGCCGCCTGATCACCTGTCGGCCGATACAAGCCGGTGGAATCGACGAAGTCCCCTGCGGCAACCGCCGCAGGGGACTTCGTCATGCCATCCGGAATCAGGCGTCGTACTCGTCCAGCGGCGGGCAGGAGCAGACCAGGTGGCGGTCGCCGTAGGCGCCGTCGATCCGGCGCACCGGCGGCCAGTACTTGTCCGCCGGGTTCACGCCCGCCGGGAAGACCGCCTCGGTGCGCGAGTAGCCGTGCGCCCAGTCGCCGGCCAGCGTGGCGGCGGTGTGCGGGGCGTTGCGCAGCGGGTTGTCCTCGGCGGCCCACTCACCCGAGCCGACCTTCTCGATCTCCGCCCGGATCTCGATCATCGCGGCGCAGAAGCGGTCGATCTCGTACAGGTCCTCGGACTCGGTCGGCTCGATCATCAGCGTGCCGGCCACTGGGAAGGACATCGTCGGGGCGTGGAAGCCGTAGTCGATCAGGCGCTTGGCGATGTCGTCCACGGTCACCCCCGTCTCCTTGGTGAGCGGGCGCAGGTCGATGATGCACTCGTGCGCGACCAGGCCGCCCGGGCCGGTGTAGAGCACCGGGAAGTGCGGGGCGAGCCGCTTGGCAATGTAGTTGGCGTTCAGCACGGCGACCTGGGTCGCGTGCTTCAGACCCTCGCCGCCCATCAGGCGCACGTACGCCCAGGAGATCGGCAGGATCGCCGCCGAGCCCCACGGGGCGGCCGAGATCGGGCCGACTCCGGTGGCCGGACCGGCCTCCGCCTGCAGCGGGTGGTTGGGCAGGTACGGCGCGAGGTGCGCGCGCACCGCGACCGGGCCGACGCCCGGGCCGCCGCCGCCGTGCGGGATGCAGAAGGTCTTGTGCAGGTTCAGGTGCGAGACGTCCGCGCCGAACTTGCCCGGCTTGGCCAGGCCGACCAGCGCGTTCAGGTTGGCGCCGTCCACGTAGACCTGGCCGCCGGCCTCGTGCACCAGGGCGCAGATGTCGGTGATCTGGGTCTCGAAGACACCGTGGGTGGAGGGGTAGGTGACCATCAGCACGGCGAGCTGCTCGCGGTGCTGCTCGATCTTGACCTTCAGGTCCTCGACGTCCACGTCGCCGTCGGTCAGAGTCTTGACCACGACCACCCGCATGCCCGCCATCACGGCGGAGGCGGCGTTGGTGCCGTGCGCCGAGGCCGGGATCAGGCAGACCTCGCGCTGGGTGTCGCCGTTCGCGTGGTGGTAGGCGCGCACGGCCAGCAGGCCGGCCAGCTCGCCCTGGGAGCCGGCGTTCGGCTGGATCGAGACGGCGTCGTAGCCGGTGACCTCGACCAGCTGCTGCTCCAGCTGGCGGATCAGGGTCAGGTAGCCCTGGGCCTGCTCGATCGGGGCGAAGGGGTGCAGCTGGCCGAACTCCGGCCAGGTGACCGCCTCCATCTCGGTGGTGGCGTTGAGCTTCATGGTGCAGGAGCCGAGCGGGATCATGCCGCGGTCCAGCGCGTAGTCCCGGTCCGAGAGGCGGCGCAGGTAGCGCAGCATCGCGGTCTCCGAGCGGTGGCTGTGGAAGACCGGGTGGGTGAGGTACTCGTCCTCGCGCAGCAGGGCGGCCGGCAGGGTCTCGGCGATCGCGTCCGCGTCCACGCCCGCGACACCGAAGGCGGCCCAGACCACGGCCAGGTGCTCGCGGGTGGTGGTCTCGTCGCAGGAGATCGAGACGGTGTCGGCGTCCACCTGGTACAGGTTGACACCGGCCTCGCGGGCGGCGGCCAGCACGGCCGAGGCCCGGCCCGGCACCTTCGCGGTGACGGTGTCGAAGAAGGCCTCGTGGGCCAGCTCCACGCCGCCGGCCCGCAGACCGGCGGCCAGCGCGGCGGCGTAGCGGTGGGTGCGGCGGGCGATGTCGGCCAGGCCGTCGGGGCCGTGGTAGACGGCGTACATCGAGGCCATCACGGCGAGCAGCACCTGGGCGGTGCAGATGTTGCTGGTGGCCTTCTCGCGGCGGATGTGCTGCTCGCGGGTCTGCAGGGCCAGGCGGTAGGCGCGGTGGCCGTCGGCGTCCACCGAGACGCCGACCAGGCGGCCCGGCAGCGAGCGGGCGTACTCGGCGCGCACCGAGAGGTAGCCGGCGTGCGGGCCGCCGAAGCCCATCGGCACGCCGAACCGCTGCGAGGTGCCGCAGGCGATGTCGGCGCCGAGCGAGCCGGGCGACTTGAGCAGGGTGAGCGCGAGCAGGTCCGCGGCGACCGCGACGATCGCGCCCAGCCCGTGCGCCTGCTCGATCACGGCGCCAAGGTCGCGCACCGCGCCGGAGGCACCCGGGTACTGCAGCAGCACACCGAAGACGCCGCCCTCGGCGATGTCGGCCGGGATGCCCTCGGAGAGGTCGGCCACCACCACGTCGACGCCGGTTGGCAGCGCGCGGGTCCTGATCACCGCGATGGTCTGCGGCAGCGTGTCCGCGTCGACCAGGAAGACGCCGCCCTTGACCTTGGTGACCCGGCGGGCCAGCGCCATCGCCTCGGCGGCGGCGGTGCCCTCGTCGAGCAGCGAGGAGCCGGAGGTGGGCAGGCCGGTCAGGTCCGAGACCAGGGTCTGGAAGTTGAGCAGCGCCTCCAGTCGACCCTGCGAGATCTCCGGCTGGTACGGGGTGTAGGCGGTGTACCA
This sequence comes from Kitasatospora sp. NBC_01266, assembly GCF_036242395.1. Taxonomy (NCBI): domain Bacteria; kingdom Bacillati; phylum Actinomycetota; class Actinomycetes; order Kitasatosporales; family Streptomycetaceae; genus Kitasatospora; species Kitasatospora sp. NBC_01266. The sequence continues at coordinate 1,105,126 of NZ_CP108458.1, forward strand.
GGCCGGGTTCTCCATGACGTTGCGCAGGATCACCGGCGGGGTGAAGGTGCCGTAGTAGCCCAGCCCGATCATCGGGGTGAGCACCTGGTTGCGGTCGGCCAGCTCGCGCAGCTCGGCGAGCACCTGGGCCTCGGTACGGCCGGCCGGCAGGTCCAGGCCGGTGATGCTGCGGATCGCCTCCGGGACGGCGGCGGCGGAGAGTTCGTCGAGCGAGCCGTAGCCGACCTGCGCCAGCATCTTCTCCTGGGCGGCGGAGTCGGGGCCGATGTGCCGCGACTCGAAGGGGCTGGCCGCTTCGAGTTCGGCGAGGGTGGCAGCGCTGCGGGGACGACCGGCGGTCGGCTGGGCAGTCATGGTGGTCGAGGCCTCCTGGTCACGGACCGGCGAGGGCACACACGCCGCAGGGCTCATCGCCGTGGGGCGCGGATGAGCCTGGACGGGCGAGCCCGACAGGCCTCCCCCTCTGTCATCGGGACCTGAGAGCTTCGCCCGCACGGAGCTCACGCCCCGTCGGCTTGCACCGTCGGTGAGGGTGGTCCCCGCCGGCTCCCTCGCCGACGGCCCTGCCCTGCTTTCCAGAGTGACCTATCCCACACGGTACGGATGCCTGAGAGATTCCGGGGAGGGTTTGCTCCTTCGGCGCCTCACTCCCCTGCGTTTCCAAGGGTGAGGACTCTCCCGAGCGGGTTCTGCGGTCGCGCCCAGGGTACCAGCGCCGACCTGCGGGGCAGCCGCTCAGGTGAGCGAATCCACTCCCCCAGATGGCCCAGTACGCGCACAAACGGCGGCGCTCGGCTCGCTGCCGTCCCCTTCGTGGCTTTTGGTGTGAATCGCAGGCAGTGACGAGCTGGAGGAAAGCGTGCAGACCGACATCGATCCCCGAGACCTGATCGGGCACAAGGCCGTCGACCGCAACGGCGACAAGATCGGCACGGTGGACGAGGTCTACCTCGACGACGCGACGGGCGAGCCCGAGTGGGCCGCCGTGCGGACCGGAATCTTCGGGCGGGACGCCTTCGTCCCACTCACCACGAGCGAGTTCTCCGGCGAGGAACTGCGCGTGCCCTACGACAAGTCGCTGATCAAGGAGTCCCCCGACTTCGGGGTCGGCCAGCACCTGTCACCCGCCCAGGAGCTGCAGCTCTACCGCTACTACGGGCTGGACTCCCCCGTCGCCGGCCGCCCCGCCGAGCGCACCGGCCCCGCGGGCGACCACGCGGCCGGCGCCCGGGACCTGGATTTCGGCGTCGGCTCAGGTACCGCCCCCGGTGCTCCGATGGCGGCCGCGGCTGCGGCGGCCACCACCGCCCGCCCCACCAGCACCGCCTCCGGCCCCGGCCCCGGCACCGGCACCCAGCAGACCGCCGGCCGGTCATCGACCCCGACGCCGGCACCGGCCACCATCGGCCTGGACAAGCCGACCGAGCCGCAGCCCACCCCCGCCCCGCCCACCCCCGACCCGGTGCACGCGACGCAGAAGCAGAGCGCCGCCCACACCCCGGGCAGCACTCCGCCGCCCGGCCCGATCGAGCTGACGCTGCGCGAGGAACGGCTGGAGGTCACCAACGAGTGGCACGTGCTGGGCACCGCCCGGCTGCGCAAGTACGTGGTGACCGAGCCGGTCGAGCGACGCGTCCAGGTGGTGCGCGAGCGGGTCCGGGTGGAGCGGGTCCCGGTCGGCGAGGCGGAGCGGGCCACCCTCACGGCGCAGGAGATCGCCGAGGCGGTGGAGGAGGTGACCCTGCGCGAGGAGCGCCCGGCGGTGCGCAAGTACCTGGCGCCGCTGGAGCGGGTGCGGATGGTGGTGGAGCGGTACACCGAGGAGAAGGTGATCCGCGAGGAACTGCGCCGCGAGCAGGTGGAGATCCACGACAGCACGAACGCCGCCTCGGGCACGCACGACACCCACGGCGGACCGGCCCACCCGCAGATGCCCCCTGGGGCGGGTGGTCGGCACAGCGGCTGAGCAGCCGAGGAGCATCCGGCCCGGATCCGCGACAGCGGGTCCGGGCCGTCGTGCGCAGCAAAGCTTCAACGGTAGATATTTGACAGACTGAAGCACTTTGGGCATGGTTACTTCAGTTCATTGACTATCGCTGGCTTGAAGCAGCTGAGAAGCCGCGCGAGCCCGTTCCTGAAGGAGCCACCGTGAGTGAGGCAGCCAAGCCCACCGCAACGGCCGTGAAACCGACCAGCGCCCGAGTGCTGCCCGCCCTCGTCCTGGCGATGCTGGCCTACAGCGTGATCCAGACCGCGGTCGTCCCGATCCTGCCGTCGCTGGCGTTGGAGCTGAACGTCTCCGGCTCCGACATCACCTGGCTGATGACCGCCAACCTGCTCTCGGCCGCCGTGCTGACCCCGCTGCTCGGCCGCTTCGGCGACCTGCGCGGCCGCAAGCCGATGCTGCTGATCTCACTGGGCGGCCTGGTGCTCGGCTCCGGTCTCGCGGTGGCGACCCACTCCTTCAGCCTGCTGATCGTCGCCCGCGTGCTGCAGGGCGCCGGTGGTGGCGTGCTGCCGCTGGCGATCAGCATCGTCCGTGACGAGCTGCCCCGCGAGAAGGTCACCGGCGCCGTCGCCGCGATCAGCGCCTCCATGGGTGTCGGCAGCGGCCTGGGCCTGGTGGCCACCGGCCTGCTGCTGGAGCACTGGGACTACAAGTCGATCTTCTGGATGGGCCTGGCCGCCGCGCTGATCGCGATCGTCCTGGTGCTGGTGCGGGTCCCGAAGGACCCGGTGGTGGACAAGGCCGGTGGCGCCGACCCGCTGGGTGCCATCACCCTGGCGGGCTGGCTCTCCGCGCTGCTGATCGCGGTCAGCCGCGGCAACGACTGGGGCTGGACCTCCACCAAGACGCTGGGCCTGTTCGCCGTCGCCGCCGTGGTCGCACTGATCTGGGGCATCATCGAGGTCAAGGTCAAGCACCCGCTGGTCGACATGAAGATGATGGCCCGCCCGGCCGTCGCCTTCACCAACATCTCCGGCCTGCTGATCGGCTTCGGGATGTACGGCTCCTTCCTGGTGATCAGCAACTTCACCCAGACCCCCGCGCAGGTCGCGCACTACGGCTTCACCGCGACCGTGCTGCACGCCGGTGTGCTGCTGCTGCCCTCCGCCGCCGGCTCGATGGTCGCCGCCCCGATCGGCGCGCTGCTGATCGCCCGCCGCGGTCCGCGCCTGCCGCTGGTCCTCGGCGGCCTGTTCGGCGCCGTCTCGATGGCCTACCTGGCGCTGCGCCACAGCGCCGAGGGTGACGTCTACTTCGCGGCCGGCCTCTTCGGCCTCGGCGTGGGCCTGGCCTACGCGGCCATGCCGGCCTTCATCAACGGCGCCGTCCCGGCCGAGCAGAGCGGCATCGCCAACGGCATGAACGCCGTGCTGCGCACCGTCGGTGGCGCGATCGGTACCGCCGTGCTGGGCGCCATCCTGACCGGGGACACCATCAAGCTCCCGCCGCAGATCGCCGCGATCGTCAAGGTGCAGCTCCCGACCCTGGACGCCTACAAGCACGCCTACTGGATCACCGCGGTGATCTGCCTGGTGGCCGCCATCGTGCCGTTCGCGATCCGGACCGTGCGCAGCTCCACCCCGGTGGCCCAGGCCGCCGCGCCGAGCGACGCGCCGCAGCCCGCCAAGACCGGCGCCTGACGAGGCGCCCAAGAGCCGACGCCGACCAGGGATCGGCGGCGTCGGCCGCACGGATCGCCCCGCCCGACTTCTCGGGCGGGGCGATCCGCGTTTCCGGGACCGTGGCGATCCGCGGGCCCGCCACCCGCCTAGTGACCGCCCTGCGGCCGCAACGGCAGCGGGTCGGCGGCCGTCAGCGCCGGGTCGTCCACGGCGAAGGTCCGCACCCGGCCGGGCGGCGAGTCCGGGGTCTCGAACCGCACCGTCACCCGGCCCACCCCGCTGCCCTGCACCCAACCGGGCCCGAACTCCTGGTGGTCCACGTCCTGGCCGGGCAACCAGAGGCGCACTCGCACCGGCTGGTCGGCCGATGCGGTCGGGGTCGGCGACGGCTGCTGGGGCGGGCCCGCGTCCTCCGGCGCGAGCTCCGCCTCGGCTTCCGCCGCTGCCTCAGCGGCCGCCTGCGCGAAGAGGTCCTCCTGGGTGTACTCGGCGAGTTGGGAGACGCCGACACCGAGCAGCCGGATCCCGCCGGTCAGGTTGACCTGAGCGGCCAGTCGCCGGGCGGTGGCGGCGATCACCCGCTCGTCGTCGGTCGGCCCGCGCAGCGTCTCGGAGCGGGTCAGCGTGCTGAAGTCGAACCGCCGCACCTTGATCACCACGGTGCGCCCCGAACGCCCGGCGGCCTGGAGCCGGCGCACGCAACGGGCGGCGAGCACGTCCAGTTCGTGCAGCACCTGGTCACGCTCGGCCAGGTCGACCTCGTAGGTGTCCTCGACCGAGACGGACTTGGCGTCCCGGTCCGGGACCACCTCGCGGTTGTCCAGGCCACGCGCCATCAACCACACGCCGGCCCCGTGGGCCTTGCCGAGCAGGCGCACCAGCTCGTCCTCGGACTGCTCGGCCACCTCCGCCACGGTCAGCAGCCCGGCCCGGCGCAGCGCCTGCTCGGTGGCCGGGCCCACCCCTGGCAGCGCCCGCACCGACATCGGCCCGAGCACCGCCCGCTCCTGCCCCGGGGTCACCAGCACCAGGCCGTCCGGCTTGGCCTGCTCGGAGGCGATCTTGGCCATCAGCTTCGAGCCGGCCGCCCCGATCGAGGCGGTCAGGCCGGTACGCGCCTGGATGTCGGCCCGCAGGTCCTGGGCGATCGCCTCCACCAGCGCCGCGCCCTCGGTCGGTGGCACCGCCTCCAGCGCGGCACCGCAGGGACCGGCCAGCAGATCGACGTAGGCCTCGTCCACGCTGAGCTGCTCGACCAGCGGCGACAGCTCCCGCATCATCGCCATCACCTGCTCACTCACCTCACGGTAGGCGGCGAACCGAGGCCACAGGTAGGCGCCGTTCGGGCAGAGCCGGCGCGCCACCGCAGTGGCCATCGCCGAGCGCACCCCGAAGACCCGCGCCTCGTAGGAGGCGGTGGAGACCACGCCACGCCCACCCAGCCCGCCCACGATCACCGGCTTGCCGCGCAGGCTCGGCTTGGCCGCCTGCTCCACCGAGGCGAAGAAGGCGTCCATGTCGAGGTGGAGGATGCTCGGCAGGGTCCGCACGAGACGATCATCGCGCAGGGGTCTGACAGAACCGGGCACGACAGAACGGGATCCGGCAGAACCGGTCGCGGCTGGGCGGCCCCGGCAGCGCGGAGTCCGTCAGTTCGGGCCCTGCGCCGCGTTCGCCAGTGCCTGCGCCACACCCGGGTCCTTGGGCCCCAGCAGGGTCGGGCTCGGCCGGAAGACCGCGCTCAGCAGGGCCTTGTCGGCACCCGGTATCTCCCGCACCGTGCCGTGGTACCAGGTGGAGTCGCGCGGCTCGGGCACCCCGACCGCGTAGGAGTCGATCCCGGCCGCCTCGCAGAGCGCGAGTGCGCGCCGCACGTGGTAGTCCTGGCTGACCAGCACCGCGTGGTCGACGCCGAAGATCCGCTTGGCCCGGTCACAGGAGTCCCAGGTGTCGAAGCCCGCGTAGTCGCGCACCACCCGCACCGCCGGCACCCCGTGTGCCAGCAGGTAGTCGTACATCGCACCCGGCTCGTTGTAGCCGGTCCTGCTGTTGTCCCCGGTGACCAGGATCGCCCGCACCCTGTGCGCCTGGTAGAGCTGCAGCGCCGCGTCCAACCGGTGCGCGAGATATGGCGAGGGCACGTCGTTCACCTCGGCCGCGCCGAAGACCACCGCGACCGGCTCGCTGGGCACATCGGCCACGCTGCGGATCCGCGAACTCTCCGCACAGAACAGCCAGGCGCTCGGCGCCAGCGCGATCACGCTGAACAGCAGCACCCCCTGGAACGCCCGCCGCTGCCGCCGCCGCCCGCGCAGCACCCCGCCCATTCGCCGCAGCTGCCGCAGCCCGCTCACCCGCATGATCCCGTCCCCCGGTCCGACCCACCATGATCCATCGTCAGGGCGGACGACACGGCGGGCCCGGGCGGTTCCCCGCCCGGGCCCGCTCGATGGATCGTCAGACCGCGCGATTGCGCCGCTGGGCCAGCTCATCGCCCGGGTCGTGGCCCACCAGGGTCTCCCCGGTGTCGGTGCGCTCGGCGTGCAGCCGGGAGAGGGTGCCCTCCAGCTCCTGGGCGACCGCGCCGACCGCGATACCGAACATCCCCTGACCGCCCTTCAGCAGGTCGACCACCTGCTGCGGCGAGGTGCACTCGTAGACCGTCGCCCCGTCACTCATCAGGGTCAGCCCGGCCAGGTCGGCCGGCGCTGCGGACTGCAGGTGGGTGACGGCCACTCGGATGTTCTGCAGCGAGACCCCGGCGTCCAGCAACCGCTTGACGATCTTCAGGATCAGGATGTCGTGGAAGTTGTAGAGCCGCTGCGCGCCTGCCGGACAGGCGGTCCGCACGCTCGGCTCCAACAGACCGGTGCGGGCCCAGTAGTCGAGCTGGCGGTAGGTGATCCCGGCCGCCGCACAGGCGGTCGGACCGCGATAGGCCAGCAGCTCCGAAGCCGGCGCGATCCGCTCGACGGCCGGCTGGCCCGGCTGGACGGCGGGGAACCGGCCGACCCGGGGCAGTTCGGCGACCGCCTCCACGCCTGCGGCCTCCCACGAGCGGCCGATCATCGTCCGGTTGCCACGCGGCAGGTGGAGGGCGCACGGGCCTCCCACGGCCGCCTCATCGCCGCTGCTGCTCATGCCAACCTCCGTCCACTCGTACGCCGGGCGCCCGGATCGGGTCATCCCGGCGACCACCCCTGACGGTAGGCAGTCGTCCAAGACGCGTCAACGATCGCCACGCCGGGCCGCCGAAACAACATCACTCCGCAGAGTGGTTTCGCGTGCCCCTAGTGTGGGTAGGACCGCACATTTTGGCAAAACAGCTGATCGAATCCGGCTCGACCGGACCGAATACGGCGCACCGCTACTGGGCGCTGCCGCCGAAGTCCTCGGGCGAGACCTGGTCGAGGAACTCGCGGAACTTCTCGACCTCGTCCTCCTGCTCGTCCGGGATCGCGATGCCCGCCTCGGCGAGCACCTCCTCGGCCCCGTAGATCGGCGTGCCGGTACGCAGCGCCAGCGCTATCGCGTCCGACGGCCGGGCACTCACCTCGACGCCGCCGGCGAAGACCAGCTCGGCGTAGAAGACCCCGTCGCGCAGATCGGTGATCCGCACCTCCGTGAGCTGCTGGCCCAGTGCCTCCAGCACGTCCTTGAAGAGGTCATGGGTCAGCGGCCGGACCGGCGTCATGCCCTGCTGGGCGAAGGCGATCGCGGTCGCCTCGCCTGGGCCGATCCAAATCGGCAGGTACCGATCACCCCCCACTTCGCGTAGCAGGACGATCGGCTGGTTGGAGGGCATCTCCACCCGGACACCCACGACGTCGAGCTCATTCACAAGGCAACCCTATGGCCCCTCCGTGAGATATGAAAGCGCGGCCCGATCCGGGCGGCAGGACCGACCACTCTAGGAGTGGCCACGCAGGCCGGCCTGGACCATGGTCGCGTGCAGCCGCACCGCCAGTGTCGCCAGCTCGCGGGCGGTGGCTTCGGCGTGCGCCCTGGTCTGCGGGTTGCGGTGCCGGCGCAGTGGGGCGACCACCTGGTCCACCAGCGCGATCTCACGCTCGGCAGCGGCCTTCACCTGGCGCAGGTGGCGGGGTTCCAGGCCGAACCGGCCCAGCTCGGCCACCAGCCGGGCGATCTGCAGGGTCTCCGCGTCGTAGCCGCCATCCGGTCCCGGCACGACCAGCCCGTAGGACTCCCACTCGGCCAGGTCGCGCTCCTCGGCACCGGCCGCTGCCAGCAGCTCGGCCCGGCCCAGCCGTACCCCCGGCGCCTGACCAGAGGCGGCGACCAGCTCGCGGTCGGCCTCCTCCAACGGCCCGGGTCGGGCGTCGGCGGCGGGCAGGGCGGGCGGCTGCTCGCCGCGTTCGATCGCGTCCAGGTGCTCGCGGATCACCCGCAGCGGCAGGTAGTGGTCGCGCTGCATCCGCAGCACGTAGGCCAGCCGCTCGACATCGGCCGGGCCGAACTTGCGGTAGCCCGAGGGCGTGCGCTGCGGCTCGACCAGCCCTTCCGCCTCCAGAAAGCGGATCTTGGAGATGGTGACTTCGGGGAAGTCGTCACGCAGGAAGGCGAGCACCGCGCCGATGCTCAGCAGTTCGCCCCCGCGCCGCTCGACGGCCCGGGGTACCGGGCCGCCGGGGCGGCGCTGGTTGGTCACGGTTGTCACGGTTGTCACGGTCTGATTCGAGGTCATGCGCACTCTCCTGCTGCCGTCGTGCTGCCAACCCCCACCTGCCCGTGCCCCAGCGCCGCCAGGACCGGCACCACCGCGTCACCCGGCACCGCCGAGGTCGTCAGTACCGCTGCGGTCCCGCGAAGAACACCAGGCGGTACTTACCGATCTGCACCTCGTCACCGTTGTTCAGACCGACCTCGTCGATCCGCTCACGGTTGACGTACGTCCCGTTCAGGCTGCCGACGTCCGCGACGGTGAACCCGCCCGGACGGCGGCGGAACTCCACGTGCCGGCGCGAGACGGTGACGTCGTCGAGGAAGATGTCGCCCTGCGGGTGCCGTCCTGCCGTGGTGATGTCCGCGTCCAGCAGGAAGCGGCTGCCCGAGTTCGGACCGCGCTGCACGATCAGCAGGGCCGAGCCCGGCGGCAGCGCGTCGATGGCGGCCAGCACCTCGGCCGAGAGCGCCGGGGTGGCGCCGGTGCCGGTGGCGGTGGGGTCGTAGGACTCCAGACCGGCGATCGAGATGGTCGAGGTGGTCTCGGCCGGCATCTCGGGCGCACCGCCGCGCAACGGGCTTCCGCAGTTGTTGCAGAACCGGGCGGTGGCCGGGTTCTGGTTACCGCACCGAGGGCAGACGATCGGGCCGGTCATGTTCGCAGCCTCCTGGCGCGGCACTCCCCCTGGGACGTGCCCGGCGTAGGGTTCCGGGGCAAACCCTCCACCAGAGGTTGAGGGTGCTGACGGGAAACCTATGCGCGGCGCGCCCGAAGAATCAACCGACGCGCCGTAGCCCGCGTCGCGGAAGAGTGGCCGCTCACCGGCCGGCTGGTAGCCGTCCTGCGGAGCCCCCCTCATCCCGGGGACCTGGCCCGGCTCCTCCTCCTCGCGCCGGTGGCGCGCGGTGGGCATCTCCACGGCGGCGCTACGGCGGTTGGAACGGCCGAACAGCTTCGAGAACAGACTCACGGGCGAATCCCCTTGCATGTAACAGACCCGCCCGCGGGGCAGGGTGAGGACCTCGGACAGGCTGCGATCCCGGCATCGGACCGGGGCTGTGAGAGTAGTAACGAACAGTGTGGCCGACGCGGTTCCGGTGGTCTGCACCGGGGGCCGGTCACAAGCGCAGGTGAGGGGCGGTGGAGCCGACGGAGCGTCAGCTGAATCGGGCGGCGCCTCACTTCGCCGCCGGCTTGGCGAACTGCGTCGGTCCGGTTACGGCCAGCGCGTCCACCGTCACCTTCTGCTGCTCCGAGATGTTGGTGCCCACCTGCTCCTTCTCCAAGGTACGGACGATGCCACCCGGAATGTTCAAGGCCGGCGTCAGATCCTGCGGATCGCCGATCACCGTGAAGCGGTACGGCTGCGAGACCTTCGTTCCGTCGATCGACTCCCCGCCCGAGGGCAGGTCGGTGAAATAGGTGCTCGCCACCACTCGGACACTGTTGATCTGAATCGCCTCCGCCCCCGCCGCTCGGAGTTCCTGCAGGGTGTCCAGCAGCATATCGGCCTTGACCTGCCCCTGGGGGTCATCGACCGTCAGCACGATGCCCGGGCCGCTCGCCTTGACCGTGCCGGCCAGCACGCCGAGGTCCAGCGTCTTCTGCTGGGTCTGCTCCTGGGCCTCCTTGGCCTGGTTCGAGCTGTTCTCCAACTGGGTCAGCGACTGGTCGAGTTGGCTCTTCTCCTGCTGCAGGCGCTGCTGGCGGCTGTCCAGCTCGTCGAGGATCCGCACCAGGTCGTCCTGACGGGCGCCGCGCAGCGCGTTGTGGTCGTTGGTGCTGCGCACCTGGATCGCCAGGCCGAGTCCGAGCGCGAAGAGCAGCAGCGCCACCACCAGCTGCCCACGGGAGAGCCGGGGCGGCCAGATCGCGTTGCGCAGTCGCCCACGGCCGTCCAGCGGCGGGCGGGGCTGCTGGGCCTGCTCCGGATCGGGCTCGGGCTCCGGTGCCGGCTCAGGCACCGGCTGCTGCTGCTCCGGCTCGACCGACGACGGCTCAGCTGCGGCCTCGGCCGAGGCGGCGCTCTCCTGGCGCTCCTCGCCGTGCTGCGGCTCGTCCGGCTCGCGCACCTCGGCCGCTGTCTCCTGCGCCACGCCACGCACCTGCCTCAGGCCCGGAACACGTGCCGCCGGATGGCAGCCGCGTTGGAGAAGATCCGGATGCCCAGCACCACGACCACACCGGTGGACAGCTGCGAGCCCACGCCCAGCTGGTCACCGAGGAAGACGATCAGCGCCGCCACCACCACGTTGGACAGGAAGGAGACCACGAAGACCTTGTCGTCGAAGATCCCGTCGAGCATCGCCCGCACGCCGCCGAAGACGGCGTCCAGCGCGGCCACCACGGCGATCGGCAGGTAGGGCACGACGACCGCCGGCACCGACGGCTGCACGAAGAGCCCGACGATGACACCTGCTACCAGGCCCATTACGGCGATCACGGCTTGGTTGCTCCTGTCGTGGCGGGTGAGGGTGCCGGTGTGGCGGCTGTCGTGGGTGCCGCGGTGCTCGGTGGCGTGGCGTCCGGGGTCGCGAGGCGGACCGTGAAGCCCACGGCGGCGGGCAGGTCCAACGAGTGCTGCGCGGTGGCGGTTGCCCTGATCCCGTAGCTGCTCTGCAGGACCCGCAGGTACTGGCCGGCGCTGCTGTCCTGGAACGCGCCGGGCAGCCGCTTCTCGTCGCCGACCGCCAGCACCGTGTACGGCGGCACCAGCGGCCGGTTGTCGACCAGGATCGCGTCCCCAGCCGCCCGGATCGCGGAGAGCGAGGTGAGCCGCTGCCCGTTCACCGACACCGCCTCGGCCCCGGACTGCCAGAGCCCGTTGACGATCAGCTGGAGATCCCGGTCATGCAGGCGGCCACCGGTGAAGTCGTCCGCGACGCGCGGGTCGATCCCGCCGTCGGAATCCGTCCCGGTCGCGTCGTCCAGCACCAGCTTGAGGCCGGGACCGCGCACCGCCCCGGTGCCGACCGCGGCGGCGAGGTCGGTCAGCGCGACGTCACCGCCGCTCTCCTTCAGAGCGCGCTGCTGCTCCTGGTCGACCTGGGTGCGGGCGGCCTCGACCTGCTTCTGCAACCGGTCGGCGGCGGCGGTCTCATCGGTGACCTTCTGCACCAAAGCGTCGTGCTGCTTGGCCAGCACCGGCTCGTCGTCATGCGCGGTGACCCCACTGACCGTCACCACCACGGCCGCCAGTGCCAGCCCGAGGGCCAGCAGCAGGCGTCCCCGGGTGGTGGTGGGCAGTCGACGCCGGCCCACCTCGCCACGGGCCTGCGCGGCGGCGGCGTAGCCCTCGTCCAGGCTCTGGTCCATCACGGTGGTCAGCAGCCTCATCGAGGCATCGGGACGGGCGAACCGCCCACTCCCCCGCACCGGTGGCTGCGTCGCTGACATGCGGCACATCGTCCCATGACGCCGCGACCCCCGGCGACCAGCCCCCGATTTCAGGGCCGACCGCCAGGGGCCGCACGCTCAACGACGGTTCCGCGGTGCGCGGTTGTGACGTATACGGCTGGTTCAGCGCCCGGCGCTGTCCACCACCGCCGCCCACTCGTCCAGCAGACCCTGGGTGGCCTCGTCGTCCGGGGCCTCGGCCCACAGGTGGGTGACCGCCTCCGCCGGGTCCGGCAGCACCAGGGTCCACCGCCCGTCGGGCTCGACCACCCGGACGCCGTCGGTGGTGTCCAGGCGCCGATTGCCGGCCGCCTCCACCACCGAGCGCATCACCATGCCCTTGGCCGCCCACGGGGTGGCGATGTCCCGACGCTGCATGTGGGCCTGCGGGATCCGGGCATCGATCTGGCTGAGCGTCAGCTGCGTGCGGGCCACCAGCCCGACCAGCCGGACGAAAGCCGCCGCCCCGTCCATCACGCCGCTGAACTCCGGGACCACGAAGCCGCCCCGGCCGTCCCCGCCGAAGATGGTGCCATCGGCGGCAGCCGCCTTGGCCAGGTCGTCCGGCGAGGTGGAGGTCCAGATGACCTGGGTGCCGTGGTAGGCCGCCACCTGCTCGGCGATCCGGGTGGTGGTCACCGGCAGCGCCACCTGCCCGCTCCGGCGCTCGGCGGCCACCAGGTCCAGCAGCACCAGCAGCGCCCGGTCGTCCTCGATCACCCGGCCCAGCTCGTCCACGAAGGAGACCCGCTCACCGACCGGGTCGAACCGCACCCCGAAGGCGGCCCGCGAAGACGCCACCAGAGCGCCCAGCCGGGCCAGCCCGGCCCTTCGCTCCTCGGCGTCCTCGGTGGGCCTGGCCTCGTCCAGGCCGCCGCTGACGGTCAGTGCCTCCACCCCGAGCCGGCCCAGGATGCTGGGCAGGACGAGCCCGGCGCTGCCGTGCGCGGTGTCCACCACCACCTTGAGCCCGGCCTCCCGGACCCCGGTGGTGTCGATCGCCCGCAGCAGGTTGCCCGCGTAGGAGTCGAAGACGCTGGACGGGAAGGTCAGGTCCCCGATCTCGCCCGGGAAGGCCCGGCGGTACTCCTGGCGGGAGTAGACCCGGTCCAGCTTGCGCTGGCCGGCCTGGGAGAGGTCGGCGCCGCGCTCGTCGAAGAAGAGGATGTCCAGCGAATCCGGCACCCCGGGCGTGGTGCGCAGGAAGATGCCGCCGGCGCTGCCCCGCGCGGTGTGCTGACGGGCCACCGGCAGCGGCACGTTCTCCAGGTCGCGCACGTCGATGGCGCTGGTCTGCAGCGCCGAGATCATCGCCCGTTTGAGCGCACGGGCACCACGCGAGTGGTCACGCGCGATGGTGACGGTGGCGCCCTTCTTCAGCGTGGTCGCGTACGCCCCCGCCAGCCGCACCGCGAGTTCCGGGGTGATCTCGACGTTGAGGATCCCCGAGACGCCGCGCGCGCCGAACAGGTGCTCCTGGCCCCGCGACTCCCAGATCACCGAGGTGTTGACGAAGGCGCCGGCCTCGATCGTCTTGAACGGATAGACCCGCACCCCGCCCGCGATGATCGACTCCTCGCCGATCAGGCACTCGTCACCGATGACCGCGCCGTCCTCGATCCGGGCCGCACGCATCACATCGGTGTTCTTGCCGACCACGCAGCCGCGCAGGTTGGTCTGCGGACCCACGTAGACGTTGTCGTGCACCACGGCCTTGTGCAGGAACGCGCCGCGCTTGACGACCACGTTGCTGCCGAGCACCGTGTGCTCGCGCAGCTCCACGCCCGCCTCCACCTTGGCGTAGTCACCGATGTAGAGCGGACCGCGCAGGATCGCCTCCGGATCGACCTCGGCCCCCTCGGCGACCCAGACTCCCGGCGAGATCTCGAAGCCGTCCAGCTCGACCTCGACCTTGCCCTCCAGGACGTCGGCCTGGGCCTTCTGGTAGCTCTCGTGGGTGCCCACGTCCTCCCAGTAGCCCTCGGCGACATAGCCGAAGACCGGCTTGCCCTCCTTGAGCAGCTGCGGGAACACGTCACTCGACCAGTCGACCGACACCCCGGCCGCGACGTAGTCGAAGACCTCGGGCTCCATCACGTAGATGCCGGTGTTCACCGTGTCGGAGAAGACCTGGCCCCAGGTCGGCTTCTCCAGGAACCGCTCGACCCGGCCGTCATCGTCGACGATCGTGATACCGAATTCCAACGGGTCGGGGACCCTGGTCAGACAGACCGTCACCAGCGCACCCTTGCGCCGGTGAAAGGCAATCAGCTCGGACAGGTCAAAATCGGTGAGCGCGTCTCCGGAAATGACGAGGAAAGAGTCGTCACGCAGTGCGTCCTCGGCGTTCTTGACGCTGCCGGCGGTACCGAGCGGAACCTCCTCGTTCGCATAGGTGAGGTTCATGCCGAGTTCCTCACCGTCGCCGAAGTAGTTCTTCACCAGCGAGGCGAGGAACTGCACGGTGACCACGGTGTCGGTGAGGCCGTGCCGCTTGAGCAACCGCAGCACGTGCTCCATGATCGGGCGGTTGGCCACTGGTAGGAGCGGCTTCGGCATGCTCGAAGTCATCGGGCGGAGACGAGTTCCCTCGCCTCCTGCCATCACAACGGCTTTCATTGCGGGTGCGTCCTCCTTCGCGGCAATGGACTCCACGTCCATCAAACCGTTCCAGGACACCTCTACCCGGCAGAAAAGATCCGACGCGCGGACAGCAGGGTCATCTGCGCCACGATTACACCGAGTCAGCGCACAGCCGCGGCTTCCGCCTTCACGATCCGCCGGGCCTGAACGGCGTACAGGATGCCGGCCCACCAGTACAGCACGGTGCCCCACCAGATGAACGCCCAGCTGACGGCCTCGGCGGTGCGGTGGATCCAGCCGTCGCCCTGCCCCAGCAGCAGCAGCGGAAAGGCGTACATCAGATTGAACGTGGCCGCTTTGCCCAGAAAACTGACCTGCAGCGGACCGTAGCCGTGCCGGTTGAGAATCGGTAGAAGCGAGGCGATGAAGAGCTCACGCGCCAGCAGGATCGCGGTCAGCCACCACGGCAGGATCTCCCGCCAGGTCAGCCCGAGCAGCGTGGACAGCACGTAGAGCCGGTCCGCCAGCGGATCCAGGATCTGCCCCACCCGGCTGATCTGGCCCCACCTGCGGGCCAGCTTCCCGTCCAGGTAGTCGCTGATCCCGCTGAGCAGCAGGATGAGCAACGCCCACCCGTCATTGTTCGGCCCGTCGAACTTCGGCCAGAGAATAAGCCAGAGGAAGACCGGGACCCCGACCAGCCGCGCCATGCTGAGCAGGTTGGGAATGGTGAGGACGCGGTCGGTCTGGACGCGCGTCTCCTGGACCTCCACCCGGGGGCCTCCTGTCCTGATGATGACTGTGCGGGCCCGACTTTACCCGGCCCCACCCTGGAACGCGAAGAAGCCCCCAGCCGAATGGCTGGGGGCTTCTTCAGAAGAATTGTTCGGCGGCGTCCTACTCTCCCACAGGGTCCCCCCTGCAGTACCATCGGCGCTATGAGGCTTAGCTTCCGGGTTCGGAATGTAACCGGGCGTTTCCCTCACGCTATGACCACCGAAACACTATGAAACTGTCAACCGCACCACACCGTGACCTGGCGTGGGGTCGTTGTTTCAGAACAACACAGTGGACGCGAGCAACTGAGGACAAGCCCTCGGCCTATTAGTACCGGTCAGCTCCACCCCTTACGAGGCTTCCACATCCGGCCTATCAACCCAGTCGTCTACTGGGAGCCTTACCCTCTCAAGGAGGTGGGAGTGCTCATCTCGAAGCAGGCTTCCCGCTTAGATGCTTTCAGCGGTTATCCCTCCCGAACGTAGCCAACCAGCCATGCCCTTGGCAGGACAACTGGCACACCAGAGGTTCGTCCGTCCCGGTCCTCTCGTACTAGGGACAGCCCTTCTCAACACTCCTACGCGCACAGCGGATAGGGACCGAACTGTCTCACGACGTTCTAAACCCAGCTCGCGTACCGCTTTAATGGGCGAACAGCCCAACCCTTGGGACCTACTCCAGCCCCAGGATGCGACGAGCCGACATCGAGGTGCCAAACCATCCCGTCGATATGGACTCTTGGGGAAGATCAGCCTGTTATCCCCGGGGTACCTTTTATCCGTTGAGCGACGGCGCTTCCACAAGCCACCGCCGGATCACTAGTCCCTGCTTTCGCACCTGCTCGACCCGTCGGTCTCACAGTCAAGCTCCCTTGTGCACTTACACTCAACACCTGATTGCCAACCAGGCTGAGGGAACCTTTGGGCGCCTCCGTTACTCTTTAGGAGGCAACCGCCCCAGTTAAACTACCCACCAGACACTGTCCCTGATCCGGATCACGGACCCAGGTTAGACATCCAGCACGACCAGAGTGGTATTTCAACGACGACTCCACAACAACTGGCGTTGCTGCTTCAAAGTCTCCCACCTATCCTACACAAGCCGAACCGAACACCAATATCAAGCTATAGTAAAGGTCCCGGGGTCTTTCCGTCCTGCTGCGCGAAACGAGCATCTTTACTCGTAATGCAATTTCACCGGGCCTATGGTTGAGACAGTCGAGAAGTCGTTACGCCATTCGTGCAGGTCGGAACTTACCCGACAAGGAATTTCGCTACCTTAGGATGGTTATAGTTACCACCGCCGTTTACTGGCGCTTAAGTTCTCAGCTTCGCCTAGTCGAAACTAAGCTAACCGGTCCCCTTAACGTTCCAGCACCGGGCAGGCGTCAGTCCGTATACATCGCCTTACGGCTTCGCACGGACCTGTGTTTTTAGTAAACAGTCGCTTCTCGCTGGTCTCTGCGGCCACCCCCAGCTCAGAGAGCAAGTCTCATCACCAGGAATGGCCCCCCTTCTCCCGAAGTTACGGGGGCATTTTGCCGAGTTCCTTAACCATAGTTCACCCGAACGCCTCGGTATTCTCTACCTGACCACCTGAGTCGGTTTGGGGTACGGGCCGCCATGAAACTCGCTAGAGGCTTTTCTCGACAGCATAGGATCATCCACTTCACCACAATCGGCTCGGCATCAGGTCTCAGCCTCAATGAGTGACGGATTTGCCTATCACTCGGCCTACACCCTTACCCCGGGACTACCACCGCCCGGGCTGGACTACCTTCCTGCGTCACCCCATCGCTCACCTACTACCCTGTTGGATCAGCGGCTCCACCACGTCCCTTTGTCCGAAGACTCCGGGCCGGCTTCACGGCTTTAGCATTCAGAGGTTCGACGTTGGCGCTTCAAAGCGGGTACGGGAATATCAACCCGTTGTCCATCGACTACGCCTGTCGGCCTCGCCTTAGGTCCCGACTTACCCTGGGCAGATCAGCTTGACCCAGGAACCCTTGGTCAATCGGCGCAAGAGTTTCCCACTCTTGTATCGCTACTCATGCCTGCATTCTCACTCGTATCCCGTCCACGACTCGATTCCTCGGCCGCTTCACCCGGAACACGACGCTCCCCTACCCATCCACAGCGTCGTTGGACGTATTCTGTGAATGACACGACTTCGGTGGTGTGCTTGAGCCCCGCTACATTGTCGGCGCGGAATCACTTGACCAGTGAGCTATTACGCACTCTTTCAAGGGTGGCTGCTTCTAAGCCAACCTCCTGGTTGTCTCTGCGACTCCACATCCTTTCCCACTTAGCACACGCTTAGGGACCTTAGTCGGTGTTCTGGGCTGTTTCCCTCTCGACCATGGAGCTTATCCCCCACAGTCTCACTGCCACGCTCTCACTTACCGGCATTCGGAGTTTGGCTAAGGTCAGTAACCCGGTGAGGCCCATCGCCTATCCAGTGCTCTACCTCCGGCAAGAAACACGTGACGCTGCACCTAAATGCATTTCGGGGAGAACCAGCTATCACGGAGTTTGATTGGCCTTTCACCCCTAACCACAGGTCATCCCCCAGGTTTTCAACCCTGGTGGGTTCGGTCCTCCACGCGGTCTTACCCGCGCTTCAACCTGCCCATGGCTAGATCACTCCGCTTCGGGTCTTGGGCATGCAACTCAAACGCCCTATTCGGACTCGCTTTCGCTACGGCTACCCCACACGGGTTAACCTCGCTACACACCGCAAACTCGCAGGCTCATTCTTCAAAAGGCACGCAGTCACGGCCCGCCAGTAAACTGACGAACGACGCTCCCACGGCTTGTAGGCACACGGTTTCAGGTACTATTTCACTCCGCTCCCGCGGTACTTTTCACCATTCCCTCACGGTACTATCCGCTATCGGTCACCAGGGAATATTTAGGCTTAGCGGGTGGTCCCGCCAGATTCACACGGAATTTCTCGGGCTCCGTGCTACTTGGGAGAAGCTCAAGTGAGCCGCTAATGTTTCGTCTACGGGGGTCTTACCCTCTACGCCGGACCTTTCGCATGTCCTTCGACTACACCAACGGTTTCTGACTCACCCAGCCGCCGGCAGACGACTGAAGAACTTTCCCACGACCCCGAAATGGCAACCCCTGCCGGGTCTCACACCACTCCGGTTTAGCCTCATCCGGTTTCGCTCGCCACTACTCCCGGAATCACGGTTGTTTTCTCTTCCTGCGGGTACTGAGATGTTTCACTTCCCCGCGTTCCCTCCACATACCCTATGTGTTCAGGTATGGGTGACAGCCCATGACGACTGCCGGGTTTCCCCATTCGGACACCCCCGGATCAAAGCTCGGTTGACAGCTCCCCGGGGCCTATCGCGGCCTCCCACGTCCTTCATCGGTTCCTGGTGCCAAGGCATCCACCGTGCGCCCTTAAAAACTTGGCCACAGATGCTCGCGTCCACTGTGCAGTTCTCAAACAACGACCAGACACCCACACTCAACACCCCAACAGGGCGCCTCGCATGGGACCGGCACTGAGACAACGATTACTCGTTCCCTCAGGACCCAACAACGTGCCCGACACACCAGATCAACCGAAACCGTTCCACGCCGAAGCAGTACTAGGAGACAACCAACCCTGTGTGCCGAATAGTCAACGTTCCACCCATGAGCAACCGTGCGAGACATTCGCTCGCAACCGGCCATGTGCTCCTTAGAAAGGAGGTGATCCAGCCGCACCTTCCGGTACGGCTACCTTGTTACGACTTCGTCCCAATCGCTGGTCCCACCTTCGACGGCTCCCTCCCAAGGGTTAGGCCACCGGCTTCGGGTGTTACCGACTTTCGTGACGTGACGGGCGGTGTGTACAAGGCCCGGGAACGTATTCACCGCAGCATGCTGATCTGCGATTACTAGCAACTCCAACTTCATGGGGTCGAGTTGCAGACCCCAATCCGAACTGAGGCCGGCTTTTTGGGATTCGCTCCACCTCACGGTATCGCAGCCCTTTGTACCGACCATTGTAGCACGTGTGCAGCCCAAGACATAAGGGGCATGATGATTTGACGTCGTCCCCACCTTCCTCCGAGTTGACCCCGGCAGTCTCCTGTGAGTCCCCATCACCCCGAAAGGCATGCTGGCAACACAGAACAAGGGTTGCGCTCGTTGCGGGACTTAACCCAACATCTCACGACACGAGCTGACGACAACCATGCACCACCTGTATACCGACCACAAGGGGGCGCCCATCTCTGAACGTTTCCGGTATATGTCAAGCCTTGGTAAGGTTCTTCGCGTTGCGTCGAATTAAGCCACATGCTCCGCTGCTTGTGCGGGCCCCCGTCAATTCCTTTGAGTTTTAGCCTTGCGGCCGTACTCCCCAGGCGGGGAACTTAATGCGTTAGCTGCGGCACCGACGACGTGGAATGTCGCCAACACCTAGTTCCCAACGTTTACGGCGTGGACTACCAGGGTATCTAATCCTGTTCGCTCCCCACGCTTTCGCTCCTCAGCGTCAGTAATGGCCCAGAGATCCGCCTTCGCCACCGGTGTTCCTCCTGATATCTGCGCATTTCACCGCTACACCAGGAATTCCGATCTCCCCTACCACACTCTAGCCTGCCCGTATCGAATGCAGACCCGGGGTTAAGCCCCGGGCTTTCACATCCGACGCGACAGGCCGCCTACGAGCTCTTTACGCCCAATAATTCCGGACAACGCTCGCACCCTACGTATTACCGCGGCTGCTGGCACGTAGTTAGCCGGTGCTTCTTCTGCAGGTACCGTCACTTGCGCTTCTTCCCTGCTGAAAGAGGTTTACAACCCGAAGGCCGTCATCCCTCACGCGGCGTCGCTGCATCAGGCTTTCGCCCATTGTGCAATATTCCCCACTGCTGCCTCCCGTAGGAGTCTGGGCCGTGTCTCAGTCCCAGTGTGGCCGGTCGCCCTCTCAGGCCGGCTACCCGTCGTCGCCTTGGTAGGCCATTACCCCACCAACAAGCTGATAGGCCGCGGGCTCATCCTGCACCGCCGGAGCTTTACACCAACCCCCATGCGGAGGAAGGTCATATCCGGTATTAGACCCCGTTTCCAGGGCTTGTCCCAGAGTGCAGGGCAGATTGCCCACGTGTTACTCACCCGTTCGCCACTGATCCACCCCGAAGGGCTTCACCGTTCGACTTGCATGTGTTAAGCACGCCGCCAGCGTTCGTCCTGAGCCAGGATCAAACTCTCCGTGAATGTTTTCCCGTAATCGGGTCGACACCCGCGTTGAGCGGCACGACAACCACCGGAATAGGGTGACCTCGTGCACTGCGTCCTCGCTAGTGTTTTACTTCAAAAGGAATCTCCAACCCCGATCAAACGATCGAGGCCGGGGATGTCAACATATCTGGCGTTGACTTTTGGCACGCTGTTGAGTTCTCAAGGAACGGACGCTTCCTTCAAGCCGCTCTCGCAAGCTCTCCGGGCGCTTCGTTCTTTCGTGGCCTCAGCGTATCACGTGAGTTTCGTTCGGATTTCGCCGGACATTCACTCAGTTTTGGCGCTGGATTCACACCGCCTCGCGGCGACTCGGCCAACCATAGCGGCTCCGCGACGGTCCGCCTAATCGAGCATGGTGCGGCTCGGGGCGCGACCGCACCAGCACCGTGCGGGACGGCGCGCCGGGGCGATCGTCGGACTCACTCGGATGCCGTAGAGTGCGGCGCGTCGACGAAGAGGACTAGACCACTTGGGTCACACAAGGGCCTGACCGGCCCGGGATCGGTCGGCGGCCGACGCCGGAGTGAGTGCGGCGGGTCGCGCGTGACCGTCCGGGCGGGTGGTTCCTTATGGGACGGTATGTCCGAAGTTGGCATGATTTAGGCTTCGGCCGACACATCCCGCCGCTGCTCGCGGTCGCTCGCTGTACTCCGCACCTGGGAGGTTCCACCATGACCACCGTGACGTCGCCGCTGGCCGGCCGCGCCATTGGACTTGCCAACGTGCCCGACCCCGTCTTCTCCGGCGCGATGGTGGGTCCCGGCACTGCTATCGATCCGGTGCGCGAGCCCACCACGGCGGTCGCGCCGGTGGACGGGCTGGTTGTCTCCATGCACCCGCACGCGTTCGTGGTGATGGACGAGGACGGCCATGGCGTTCTCACTCACCTGGGGATCGACACCGTGCAGTTGAACGGGGAAGGCTTCGAGCTGCTGGTCAGCAAGGGCGACCAGGTGAAGCGGGGGCAGCCGGTGATCGCGTGGAACCCGGCCGCGGTGGAGGCTGCCGGCAAGTCGCCGATCTCGCCGATCGTGGCGCTGGAGGCCTCGGTGGAGCAGCTCGGCGCGGTGGCCGAGTCGGGCGAGGTCGCCACTGGCGGCGAGCTGTTCACCTGGAACTGACGCAACCCGCACACCCGGATCCGGGTCAGGCCGGAACCGACTCAACGGAACACCGGACAACGCCCCGTCCCACATGCTCTGGTGGGACGGGGCTGCGATGCGGGCGAGAGGAATGAAGCACATGGAGAAGACGCTGCGCGGCGTGGGTGTCAGCCACGGGGTCGCCATCGGCCAGGTGCGGCACATGGGTACCGCCGTCCTGGAGCCCGCGACCGTCCAGATCCCGACCGAGGACGCGCCGCGCGAGCAGGCGCGGGCCAAGGCGGCCGTGGACGCGGTGGCCGCCGATCTGATCGCGCGCGGCAACCTGGCGGGCGGCGAGGCGCAGGCGGTGCTCGAGGCGCAGGCGCTGATGGCGCAGGATCCCGAGCTGATGGCGGATGTCGAGCGCCGGATCGCGGTGGGCAGCAGCGCCGAGCGCGGTGTCTATGACGCGTTCGCCGCCTACCGGGCGCTGCTGGCCGCGGCCGGCGAGTACCTGGCGGGCCGGGTGGCGGACCTGGACGACGTGCGCAACCGGATCGTGGCCCGGCTGATGGGCGTGCCGATGCCGGGTCTGCCGGACAGCGACGAGCCGTATGTGCTGCTCGCCCGGGACCTGGCGCCGGCCGACACCGCGCTGCTCGACCCGACGCTGGTGCTCGGCTTCGTGACCGAGGAGGGTGGGCCGACCAGCCACTCGGCGATCCTGGCGCGGGCGATGGGGGTGCCGGCCGTGGTCGCGCTGCCGGGGGCCACCGAGATCGCCGAGGGTGTCGTGGTGGCGGTGGACGGCAGCAGCGGCGAGGTGCTGATCGGCCCGAGCCAGGCGCATCAGGACGAACTGCGTCAGCTGGCCGCCGAGCGCAAGGCGGCGCTGGCGGCGTCCTCGGGTCCGGGCCGGACCTCGGACGGGCACCTGGTGCCGCTGCTGGCGAACGTCGGCGGTCCCGCTGATGTGGCGGCCGCGCTGGCGGCGGGGGCCGAAGGCGTCGGGCTGTTTCGGACCGAGTTCCTCTTCCTCGACGACTCCAAGCGGGCGCCGAGCGAGGCGGCCCAGGTCGAGGCCTACCGCAGGGTGCTGGAGGCCTTCCCGGAGGGCCGGGTGGTGGTCCGGGTGCTGGACGCGGGCGCCGACAAGCCGCTGGACTTCCTGACCCCGGCCGACGAGCCGAACCCGGCGCTCGGGGTGCGCGGCCTGCGCACCCTGCTGGAGCACCCGGAGGTGCTGCACACCCAGCTGCGGGCGTTGGCGACGGCGGCGCAGGGGCTGCCGGTGCACCTTGAGGTGATGGCGCCGATGGTGGCGGACCGGGCGGACGCCAAGGCGTTCGCGCAGGCCTGCCGCGAGGCGGGGCTGCGGGCGAAGTTCGGCGCGATGGTGGAGATCCCGTCGGCCGCGCTGCGGGCCCGCGCGATCCTGGAGGAGGTCGAGTTCCTCTCGCTGGGGACCAACGACCTGGCGCAGTACACCTTCGCGGCGGACCGTCAGGTGGGTGCGCTGGCCCGGCTGCAGGACCCGTGGCAGCCGGCGCTGCTGGACCTGGTGGCGGCGGCGGCCTCGGCGGCGCAGGCCGCCGGCAAGAGCTGCGGGGTGTGCGGGGAGGCGGCCGCCGATCCGCTGCTGGCCTGCGTGCTGATCGGCCTCGGGGTGACCAGCCTGTCGATGGGCGCGGCCTCGATCCCGTACGTGCGGGCCTCGCTGGGGACCTTCACGCTGGCGCAGTGCCGGCGGGCCGCCGAGGCCGCTCGGGCGGCGGACAGCGCCGAGGAGGCGCGGCTGGCCGCGCAGCAGGTGCTGTCCGGCGAGTGAGCCGAACGCGGTGAACGCGAAGGGCCCCCGCCGTGGCGGGGGCCCTTCGCGTTCAGGCGCGGCGTTCGCGGCCGAGGCGCTCGAAGAAGCGCAGATGGTCGAGGTTGTCGACGGAGCCGGGGTTGACCGCCTGGTCGAGCGGGGTGCCGGAGAGCAGGCGCTTGACCGGGACCTCGATCCGCTTGCCGGTGAGGGTGTGCGGCAGGCCGTCGACGGCGATCACCTCGTCGGGGACGTGGCGCGGGGAGAGCTGCTCGCGCAGCACGGAGCGGATCCGCCCGCGCAGGTCGTCGTCGAGTTCGGCGCCGGGGGCGAGGACGACGAAGAGCGGCATCCAGTAGCCGCCGCCGTCCTCCTCCAGGCCGATCACCAGGGATTCGGCGATCTCGGGCAGCCGCTCGACCACCTCGTAGATGTCCGAGGAGCCCATCCGCACGCCCTGGCGGTTGAGGGTGGAGTCGGAGCGGCCGTGGATGATCACGGTGCCGCGCGAGGTGACGGTGATCCAGTCGCCGTGCCGCCAGGTGCCGGGGAACATCTCGAAGTAGCTGTCCCGGTAGCGGGAGCCGTCGGGGTCGTTCCAGAAGCCGGTGGGCATGGACGGGATCGGCGCGGTGACCACCAGTTCGCCGACCTGGTCGGTGTGCGGCTTGCCGTTGACGTCCCAGGACTCGACGGCGGCGCCCAGGCAGGGGGCCTGGATCTCGCCGAGGTACACGGGCAGGGTGGGGACGCCGCCGACGAAGCAACTGCAGACGTCGGTGCCGCCGCTGACCGAGGCGAGCCAGACGTCCGGCTTGACCTCGTCGTAGATCCAGCGGAAGCCGTCGGGGGGCAGCGGGGAGCCGGTGGTGCCGAGGCAGCGGACGGCGGACAGGTCGAGGTCGCGGCCCGGGTGCAGCTCGGCCTTGCGGCTGGCGATCACGTAGGCGGCGGAGGTGCCGAGCACGGTGGCGCGGGTGCGGGCGGCCACCTCCCACAGGGCGCCGGTGGTGGGGTGGCCCGGGCTGCCGTCGTAGGTGACCACGGTGGCGCCCACCAGCAGGCCGGCCACCAGGAAGTTCCACATCATCCAGCCGGTGGAGGTGTACCAGAGGAAGCGGTCGTCCGGGCCGAGGTCGAGCTGCAGGGCGGCCTGCTTGAGGTGCTCGACCAGGATGCCGCCCTGGCTCTGCACGATGGCCTTGGGCAGGCCGGTGGTGCCGGAGGAGTAGAGCACCCAGAGCGGGTGGTCGAAGGGGACCTGCTCGAAGACCGGCTCGGTGTCGGCGGCGGTGAGGTCGGCCCAGTCCAGGGCGCCCTCGGGGGCCGGGGTGCCGAGCAGCGGGACGTGCACCACGGCGCGCAGGGTGGGCAGTTCGCGGCGCAGCTCGGCGACCACCTCGGCACGGTCGTGGTTCTTGCCGCCGTAGTGGTAGCCGTCGACGGCGAACAGCATGACGGGCTCGATCTGCTGCAGGCGGTCAAGCACGCTGCGGGCGCCGAAGTCGGGGGCGCAGGACGTCCAGATCGCGCCGATCGAGGCGGTGGCGAGCAGCGCGACGACGGCCTGCGGGATGTTCGGCAGGTAGGCGCCGACCCGGTCGCCGGGGCCGACGCCCCGGTCGCGCAGCGCGGCGGCCAGCGAGCCGACCTGGCGGCGCAGTTCGGCCCAGCTGAGCGCGATCGGCTCGGCCGTGGTCTCGTCCAGGTGCAGGATCGCGGGCCGCTCGGCGTGGGCCGCCTCGGCGCCGAAGCGCAGCGCGTGCTCGGCGTAGTTGAGGGTGGCGCCGGGGAACCAGCGGGCGCCGGGCATCGCGGCGTCGGCGAGGACGGCCTGCGGCGGGGTGCCGAAGCGGACGTCGAAGTACTCGGTGACGGCGGTCCAGAACCGGTCGGGATCGGCGGTGGACCAGGCGTGCAGGTCGGCGTAGCGGGCGGCGGCGGTGGCGTCGTCCGGGGCGGGGGCGAGCGGGGCGGCGGGGGCGCCGTGGTGCTCGGCGGCCCAGGCCTGGAAGGCGACCAGGCGGGTGGCCGCGGCCGCCTCGGGGGTGGGGCGCCAGAGCGGCTCGCTCGCCGCGGCGGGGGCCTGGTCCTTGGGTGGGGTGCTCACGGTGGTGGTCTCCCGGCCGGAGGATGGGGGCGGGGTGGCGCTGGTGGCGTTGCCCCTCCCCGTGCGTACGGACGGTGCAGACCCTGCCATGTGATCGTCCGGTGCGCCAGGGGCGGCCGGTGCGGCCGGTCCTAGCATGGGGGCCGTGATCGACGAGTTGGATCTGGCGCTGGTCGACGCGCTGCGGGTGGAGCCGCGCGCGCCGTGGTCGCGGCTGGCCGGGCCGCTGGGGGTCGATCCGGCGACGCTGTCGCGGCGCTGGGCCCGGTTGGCGGCTGCCGGGGATGCCTGGGTGGCGAGCTATCCGTCGCTGGGCGGGGCCGGGTACGGGGTGCTCGCGATGGTGGAGGTGGAGTGCCTGGCCGGGCGGGTCGCTGCGGTGGCGGCCGAGCTGGCCGGGGATCCGGTGGCGGCGACGGTGGAGGTGGTCAGCGGGCGGGCGGACCTGCTGCTGACCGTGGCGGGGGTGTCGCAGCAGCAGCTGGCCCGCTACGTGCTGGAGCGGGTCGCGGTGCTGCCGGGGGTGCTGCGGACCCGGACCACGCTGGTGGAGCGGTTGGTGCGGGAGGGCAGCCACTGGCGGGACGGCGCGCTGGACGCCGGGCAGCGCGAGGCGATCGCGGTGCGGGCCGAGCCGGTGCCGTCGGACGCCGCGGGCGATCTGGTGCGGGACCGGGAGTTGCTGCGGGTGCTCGGCGACGACGGGCGGCTGCCGTTCGCCGAACTGGCGCAGCGCACCGGGCTGCCGGTCAGCACGGTGCGGCGGCGGCTCGGGCAGCTGCGCGCCTCGGGGCGGCTGGTGCTGCGCTGCGACACCTCCAGCCGGTTGACCGGGCGTCCGGTGAGCGTGCGGCTCTGGCTGGAGGTGCCGGGTGCGCAGCTGGGGCCGGCCGTCCGGTGGCTGGCCGGGCTGCCGCAGACCCGGATGTGCGCGCTCACCGTGGGGGCGGGGAACCTGCTGGTCTCGCTGGTGGTCCGGCAGCTGGGCGAGCTGCGGGTGCTGGAGGAGCGGCTCGCCGCCCGGGCGCCGGGGGCGGTGGTGCGGGAGCGGCAGGTGCCGCTGCGCACGGTGAAGCTGGTCGGGCGGCTGCTGGAGGAGGGCGGCCGGGCGCGCGGGTTCGTGCCGATCGATCCGTGGTTCGGCGCCGAGGTCACGCCTGGGTGAGGCGCTCCAGCGCGAGGCCGGCCAGCAGGGTGGCCGCATCGCCGAGCACGGCGTCGTCGAAGACGGCCTGCGGGGCGTGGTTGTAGGCGGCCGTGGTCGGGTCGGTGCCGGGCGGGCAGGCGCCGACCATCAGGTAGGCGGCGGGGACGTGCTCGGCGACCACCGCGAAGTCCTCGGAGCCGGCGATCGGGTAGGGCAGCTCGAAGAAGCGCTCGGCGCCGAGCAGTTGGCGGGCGGTGCGGGCGGCGAATCCGGTCTCCCCGGGGTGGTTGACGGTGACCGGGTAGCCCTCCTCGACCACGGCCTCGGCGGTCAGACCGTGCGCCTGGGCCACCGTGCGCGCGACCCGCGGTGCCTCGGCGAGCACCCGCTCGCGTGCCTCGGGCGAGAACGAGCGGATGGTGGCGGCGAAGACTGCCTGGTCGGGAATGACGTTGGCGGCCGTGCCCGCGTGGAAGCTGCCGACGGTGAGCACCACCGGGTCCTGGACGTCGAAGCGCCGGGTCACCATGGTCTGCAGCGCCAGCACGGCCTCGCAGGCGACCGGCACCGGGTCCAGTGCCAGGTGCGGGCTGGAGCCGTGGCCGCCGTGGCCCCGCACGGTGACGGTGAGGGTGTCCGAGCCGGCCAGCACCGGCCCGGGGCGGGTGGCGACCAGGCCGAACGGCAGCTGGGAGGCGCCGACGTGCAGCGCGTACGCGGCCACCGGCGGCTCGCCGGCGGCCTCCAGCACGCCCTCCTCGATCATCAGCTGGGCACCGCCGGCGCCCTCCTCGCCGGGCTGGAACATGAAGACGACGCTTCCGGGCAGCTCGGCCTGCCGCTCGGCGAGCAGGCGGGCGGCGCCGACCAGGGCGGCCGTGTGCAGGTCGTGACCGCAGGCGTGCATCGCGCCGGGGACGGCCGAGGCGTACGGGAGCCCGGTGTCCTCCTGGACCGGCAGCGCGTCCAGGTCGGCGCGGAGCAGCACGACCGGTCCCGGGCGGTGGCCGCGCAGCACGGCGGTGACCGAGCTGAGGCGCTTGCCGAGGGTGATCTCCAGCGGCAGGCCGTCCAGGGCGGCGAGCACCTTGGCCTGGGTCAGCGGCAGCTCCAGGCCGATCTCCGGCTCGCGGTGCAGGGCTCTGCGCAGGGCGGTGAGTTCGGGCTGGAGCCGGGCGGCGGATTCGCGCAGGGTGGGGGTCATCGGGACGCTCCTCGCGGGACGGCTGCGGTAGTGGCCCCGCCATGCTGTCGTGCCGGGCGGGCCGGGCGGAAGCATCCGCACGGATCGGCTCGCGGCGGGCCGCCGCGCGCACGGATCCGCCATCGCGCGGGCGCCGCTACCCTGACGGCATGGCGAATCACGTGCGCGGCGAGCGGCGGCGGTTGGCGGACCTGCTGGCGGCGGCGGGCCCGGACGCGCCGACGCTCTGCACCGGGTGGCGGACCCGGGAGCTGGCCGCGCACCTGCTGGTGCGCGAGGGCCGCCCGGACGCGGCGCCGGGGATCCAGCTGCCGCTGTTCGCGGGCTGGACGGCGCGGGTGCAGGCCGGATACGCGCGCCGCCCGTACACCGAGCTGCTGGCGCGGTTCCGGCAGGGGCCGCCGCGGCTGTCCCCGTTCGCGCTGCCCGGGGTGGACGAACTGGCCAACACGGTCGAGTACTTCGTGCACGCCGAGGACGTCCGGCGGGCGGTGGCCTGGGAACCGCAGGCGGTGGATCCGGAGTTGGCGGAGCTGCTCTGGCGGCGGCTGCCGCTGCCGGCCCGGTTCGGGCCGGGGCGGCGGACTCCGGTGCGGCTGCTGTTCTGCCTGCCGGACGGACGGAATCTGACGGTGGGTCAGCGGCGGCCCGGTTCGGTGCGGATCACCGGGGAGCCGGCCGAGTTGCTGCTGGTCGCGTTCGGGCGCGGGGCGCAGGCGCGGGTCAGCGTGAGCGGGCCGGCTGCGGAACTGGCCCGGCTGCGGGACGTGGTGGCGTTGCCGCCCGCGTAGCGTGCGGGGTCTGGCTGCGGTAGGAGTGGCCGAGTT
This sequence comes from Kitasatospora sp. NBC_01266, assembly GCF_036242395.1. Taxonomy (NCBI): domain Bacteria; kingdom Bacillati; phylum Actinomycetota; class Actinomycetes; order Kitasatosporales; family Streptomycetaceae; genus Kitasatospora; species Kitasatospora sp. NBC_01266. Next base: position 1,133,625 of record NZ_CP108458.1, read on the forward strand.
CGGGCCCGAGGCCGAAGTAGTGGCGGAAGTTGTAGATCAGCGGGCTCCAGGCGGCCGGGTCGATGTGCGAGCTGCCGGGGATGACCAGGCGCGGGTCGGCGTGCACCTTCAGCACCTCGGTCTCGACGATGACGAACTCGCCCTCGAGCCCGGGTTGGAGCCGCGCGGCACGTGCCTCCAGCTGGATCGGGCACTCGGCGACCCGGGGCGCGGTGACCAGGTCGGCGGGCTGCGGGTGCAGGCCGGCTGCGGCGAACTTGTCCGGCTGGTAGCGGCAGCCGGCGGGCTTGGTCGTCGGCACCGGGTGGCGGCCGGTCAGCGGGGCCAGCGCCTCCACCGCGCGCCACTGGTCGGGGGCGGGCAGGTTGAGCACCAGGTCGGGGCGGGCCGCGAGGTTGCGTGCGCTCTGGCCGTCGGCGCCCAGGCCGAGGACGACGGTGCGGCGCAGCGCCCAGGCGGAGGAGATCGGGGCGAGGTTGGGCGTGCCGTCCTCGTTCACCGTGCTGAGCAGCACGACCGGCGTGCCGAAGTAGAGGATGGTCGGTTCGATCACCAGATGCGACTGGTTGCCTCGGTTCATACCCCCAACGTAGGAGGCCGACAGTTCGGCGGCGGCCGAAGCGTCGGCCGGGAGAATGGAGCCATGGCGAAGCGAGAGTCGGTGGACGGAGCCCCGCAGCTGGCGAAGGTGGCCGGGCTGCTGGCGGACGGCACCCGGGCGGCCTTCTGCCTGGCACTGCTGGACGGGCGGGCCTGGACGGCCGGTGAGCTGGCCCGGCACGCCGGGGTGGCGCCGGCGACGGCGAGCGAGCACCTGCACCAGCTGGTGGCGGGCGGGCTGCTGGCCGAGCAGCGCCAGGGGCGGCACCGCTATCTGCGGCTGGCCGGGCCGGCGGTGGCCGAACTGATCGAGCAGTTGGTCGCGTTGGCTCCGCACTCCGCCGCTCCCCCGGCGCCGCGCTCGCTCTCGGCCGCCGGGCGGCAGCACGCGCTGGCCCGGGGGCGGACCTGCTACGACCACCTGGCCGGGAGTGTCGGGGTGGCGATCTTCGACGCGATGGCCGAGCGGGGGCTGCTGGAGCAGGCGGGCGGGCTGCGGCTGACCGGGGACGGGGCGGCCTGGCTGGACGAGCTCGGGGTCGGCGTCCCGAGCGGCGGGCGGCGGCCGGCGGTGCTGGCCTGCGTGGACTGGACTGAGCGGCGCCCGCATCTGGCGGGCGCGGTCGGCGCGGCGCTCTGCCGGCACGCGTTGGCGGCGGGCTGGGTGGTCCGGATCGGCAGCACCCGCGCGGTGGCGGTCACGGAGGGCGGGCGGCAGGTGCTGCGGGAGCGGCTGGGGGTTGCCGCGACCGCGATCTGACGTGGCGCCGGGGCTGTGGACCGGTCAGTCGCCCGCCCGGTACTCCCCCGCGAACCAGGCCTTGGCCACGTTGGTGTGGAACGGGAAGGCCAGCTGGATCGGCTCGTCGATCAGCTGCCAGCCCTCGGTCTCGTCGGTGGGGACGGAGGGCGGCAGGGCCGCCAGCTCCTGGGCCGGGAGCAGCGCGAAGAGGCAGAGGAAGCCGCCCGCGCTGTCGGAGTCGGTGGCGACCAGGGTGACGTCGGCGGCGTCGGCGTGGATGCCGGTCTCCTCGCGCAGCTCGCGCACGGCGGCCTGCTGCCAGCTCTCGCCGTAGTCGACGTAGCCGCCGGGCAGGGCCAGCAGGCCGTAGCCGGGCTCGATGGTGCGGCGGATCACCACCAGGCTCTGGCCGCCGTCGGGGCGGTTGACCGGGAGCAGGCTGACCGTGACCGGCAGCGGGTTGCGGTAGCTGATCTCACCGCAGCCGACGCAGGTGCGCGGCCAGCCGGTGGTGCCGGCCGGGTAGGCGGTGCCGCACCAGTGGCAGTGCGCCCAGGGGCCGAAGGTGGCGGGGCGGGCGGCCTGGTGAGTGGTCATGAGGTGGATCGTAGTCCGGATGGCCGACGGCGGAGCTACCGTGCGGGTGGGAGGTGGTGGCGGTGTGGCCTGCTGGTGAGCGGAGCGCGTTCGGGCGGGCGCTGGCGGCGGGTCCGCTGGTGCTGGACGGCGGGCTGTCGAACCAGTTGGCCGCCGCCGGGTACGACCTGGACGACGGGGCGCTCTGGTCGGCGCGGCTGCTGGTGGACGCGCCCGAGGCGCTGGTGGCCGCGCACCGGGCGTACTACGCGGCCGGCGCCGAGGTGGTGATCACGGCCGGCTACCAGGCGAGCTTCGCGGGGTTCGCCCGGCGCGGGATCGGGCGGCGGGCGGCCGAGCGGCTGCTGGCGTCGAGCGTGGCGCTGGCCCGGGTGGCGGGGGATGGTGCGGCCGGCGACGGCGCGGCCAGCGACCGCGCGGAGGACGGCTCAGCAGGCGACGGCTCAGCGAGCGACGGCGCGGCCGGCGACGGGCGGCGGCGCTGGGTGGCGGCGTCGGTGGGGCCGTACGGCGCGGTGCTGGCGGACGGCTCGGAGTACCGGGGCCGGTACGGCCTGAGCGTGACCGAGCTGGAGCGCTTCCACCGTCCTCGGCTGGAGGTGCTCGCGGCGGCCGGGCCCGACGTGCTGGCCCTGGAGACGGTGCCGGACGTGGTGGAGGCGCGGGCGCTGGTGCGCGCGGTGCGGGGTCTGCGGGTGCCGGCCTGGCTCAGCTACACCGTGGCGGGCGGGCGGACCCGGGCCGGGCAGCCGCTGGCCGAGGCCTTCGCGGTGGCGCGCGACGCGCCCGAGGTGGTGGCGGTCGGGGTGAACTGCTGCGCGCCCGAGGAGGTGGCCGAGGCGGTGCGGATCGCCGCACGGGTGACCGGCAAGCCGGTGGTGGCCTATCCGAACAGCGGTGAGCGCTGGGATCCGGCCACCCGGCGCTGGCTCGGCGCGGCCACCGGCCCGGCGGACCTCGCGGCCGGCTGGATCGCGGACGGGGCGCGCCTGGTGGGCGGCTGCTGCCGGGTCGGGCCCGAACAGATCGCCCGGCTGCGGCAGCGGCTGGACGGCTGAGGCAGCAGCGGCCGGGGAGTTGGGCCGCAGGCCGGTGTCGCCGCCGGACCGCGAGGTGACGGCGAACAAAACGGCCGAGAACGGGTAGGCGACGTGCGAGCCCTCGGCCCCGCCTGGCAGACTCGGGACGATACGCCAGGAGTCGACATGACCACGATCTGTGCGACATTGTCGAACACGAGCCAGACTGCCTACCCGAACCGTCTGCCAGACTTGCCAGTGGAGGTCCCCCATGCCCGGCCCGATCCAGTCGCTCTCCCGGGCCGCCGCGATCATGCGCCTGCTGGCCGGCGGTGAGCGCCGGCTGGGCCTGAGCGAGGTGGCCACCTCGCTCGACCTCGCCAAGGGCACCGCCCACGGCATCCTGCGCACCCTGCAGCAGGAGGGCTTCGTCGAACAGGACCCGGAGAGCGGCAAGTACCAGCTGGGCGCCGAGCTGCTGCGGCTGGGCCAGAGCTACCTGGACGTGCACGAGCTGCGGGCCCGCGCCCTGGTCTGGGCCGACGACCTGGCCAGGGCCAGCGGCGAGACGGTCTACCTCGGAGTGCTGCACCAGCACGGGGTGCTGATCGTGCATCACGTCTTCCGGCCCGACGACACCCGCCAGGTGCTCGAGGTGGGCTCGATGCACCCGCTGCACAGCACCGCGCTCGGAAAGGTGCTGCTGGCGTACGACCCGGTGGCCCGGGGCGAGTTGAGCGAGGGCCCGCTGCAGGCGTTCACCCCGCGCACGCTGACCGAGCTGGAGGACATCGACGCCGAGTGCGCGCTGATCCGCGAGCGCGGCTGGGCGGACGCGATCGAGGAGACCTGGGAGGGGGTGGCCTCGATCGGCGCGCTGATCCAGGACCGCCGGCGCAACCCGGTGGGCGCGGTCTGCGTGAGCGGCGCCGTGGAGCGGGTCTGCGAGGACGGCTTCGTGCGACCGCAGTTGGTCGCCTCGGTGCGCGACGCGGCCCGGGCGATCTCCCGCGACCTGGGCGCCGGGCGGTTCTGAGCGGGGTTCTGAGCGAGGTCTGAGCAAAGGGCGAACACGCAGGCCGGGAGCGATCCGGCAGGGCGCCGGGTGGTGACGGAGGGTGGACAGGATTCCTGTCCACCCTCCGCCGTTCTGTCCATGTTTCCGCCTATTCCGGCACCGGCTTCGCGGGGCCGCGGGCCCGGGCGGGCGAGTGGAGGGTCACAGGGAGGTCACCCGGCCTTGACGTAACCGCCGACAAGGGGAAAACTCCCGCATAGCGGTCGACAATGTCGAACGGTGGCCGCCGGAAGGTACGAGCTCAGCCCGATCATCCGTCCACCGCTCGTCCCGCCGCCGCAGGGCCGCATCCCAATGACGGGAAGCCCGAACCCGCCACGGTCTCCCCCGCCGTGGCACTCTCCCCCACCGTGCCTGCCACGGGCTCGGCCCACTAGGCACCGGCCATTTGGACAAAGGAGTCTTTGTGTCCGCCTTCTCGAACGGCGATGTCTTCGTCGGCGAAACGCTCGGCACGGCCGCGCTGATACTCCTCGGCGGTGGCGTCTGCGCCGCCGTCACGCTGAAGAAGTCCAAGGCCCAGAACGCCGGATGGCTGGCCATCACGTTCGGCTGGGGCTTCGCGGTGATGATCGCCGCGTACATGGTCGCCCCGAAGTCCGGTGCCCACCTGAACCCGGCCGTCACGCTGGCCCTCGCCGTCAAGAGCGGCGACTGGAGCCAGGTGCCGCTCTACCTCGGCTCCCAGCTGCTCGGCGCGATGATCGGCGCCGTCCTGGTCTGGCTGACCTACCTCGGCCAGTTCCAGGCCAACGAGGAGCCCACGCTGGGCATCTTCTCGACCGGTCCCGAGATCCGGAACCCGATCCAGAACCTGCTCACCGAGATCATCGCGACCATGGTGCTCTGCATGGCGATCCTGACCCAGGGTCTGACCAAGGGCGTCGGCCTGTCCGGTGTCGGCGTGCTGATCACCGCCTTCACCGTGGTCGGCATCGGCCTCTCGCTCGGCGGCCCGACCGGCTACGCGATCAACCCCGTCCGCGACCTCGGCCCGCGTATCGTGCACTCACTGCTGCCGATCCCGAACAAGGGCGGCTCGGACTGGAGCTACGCCTGGATCCCGGTCGCCGGGCCGGTCATCGGCGGGCTGCTCTCCGGCCTGCTCTACAAGGGCCTGTTCTAGGACATCGCGCCGAGCGCGCCGACCACCCCCACCCAACCCTCAGAGCCGAGGACTTGACGCACATGACCGCGAACTACATCGCCGCGATCGACCAGGGCACCACCTCCAGCCGCTGCATCATCTTCGGCGCCGACGGCCGGATCGTCTCCGTCGACCAGCAGGAGCACCGCCAGATCTTCCCGCAGCCCGGCTACGTCGAGCACGACGCCGCCGAGATCTGGACCCGGGTGCAGTCCGTGGTCCGCGGCGCGCTGGAGAAGGCGAACCTGACCAAGGACGACATCCGCGCGATCGGTATCACCAACCAGCGCGAGACCACCGTCCTGTGGGACCGGAACACCGGTGAGCCGGTGTACAACGCGCTGGTCTGGCAGGACACCCGCACCGAGGCGCTCTGCCGCGAGCTGGGCCGCAACGTCGGCCAGGACCGGTTCCGCCGCGAGACCGGCCTGCCGCTGGCCAGCTACTTCGCCGGCCCGAAGATCCGCTGGCTGCTGGACAACGTCGAGGGCCTGCGCGAGCGCGCCGAGGCCGGCGACATCCTGTTCGGCACCATGGACACCTGGGTGATCTGGAACCTCACCGGCGGCGTCAACGGCGGCAAGCACGTCACCGACGTGACCAACGCTTCGCGCACCATGCTGATGAACCTGAACACGCTGGCCTGGGACGAGTCCATCGCCAAGTCCATGGGCGTGCCGATGAAGGTCCTGCCGGAGATCCGCTCCTCCGCCGAGGTCTACGGCGAGGCCGTCGGCGACCTGGCGGGCGTCCCGGTCGCCTCCGCGCTCGGCGACCAGCAGGCGGCGCTGTTCGGCCAGACCTGCTTCGACAAGGGCGAGGCCAAGTCGACCTACGGCACCGGCACCTTCCTGCTGCTCAACACCGGTGACAAGGTCGTCCACTCGTACAACGGCCTGCTGACCACGGTCGGCTACCGGATCGGCGACCAGGCTCCGGTCTACGCCCTGGAGGGCTCGATCGCGGTCACCGGCTCGCTGGTGCAGTGGCTGCGCGACCAGCTCGGGATCATTTCCACGGCTGCCGAGATCGAGACCCTGGCGAACACGGTCGAGGACAACGGCGGCGCCTACTTCGTGCCGGCCTTCTCCGGTCTCTTCGCCCCGTACTGGCGCTCCGACGCCCGCGGCGTGATCGCCGGTCTGACCCGGTACGTGACCAAGGGCCACCTGGCCCGTGCCGTGCTGGAGGCCACCGCCTGGCAGACCCGCGAGGTCGTCGACGCGATGGAGAAGGACTCCGGCGTCACGCTGACCGCGCTCAAGGTCGACGGCGGCATGACCTCCAACAACCTGCTGATGCAGAACATCGCCGACGTGCTGAACGCCCCGGTCGAGCGCCCGTTCGTGGCCGAGACCACCGCGCTGGGCGCGGCCTACGCGGCCGGACTGGCCGTCGGCTTCTGGAACGACCTGGACACCCTGCGGGCCAACTGGCACCGCGCCGCCGAGTGGACCCCGCGGATGGACGAGGCCACCCGGGAGCGCGAGTACAAGAAGTGGCTCAAGGCCGTGGAGCGCACCATGGGCTGGGTGGAGGAGGACGACCAGGAGAGCTGAGCACATCGCCGGCCGGGGCAGCGCCGCCCCGGCCGGCTCGCGAGTTTTCCCCGGCCTCGGTGAGACGAGGCCGAACCGCACTTCGAGAGGAGACCCGGCACCGCCCGCACCGCGGCGCCGGAACACACACCATGGCAACCATCCCGACCCTGGGCGCCGAGCGCACCCCCGGCCGCACCGCTTCCCGCGCCGAGACCCGTGAGCTGCTGGGCAAGGCCACCTACGACCTGCTGGTGATCGGGGGCGGCATCCTCGGCACGGCCGTCGCCTGGACCGCCTCCCAGGCGGGCCTCAAGGTCGCCATGGTGGACGCGGGCGACTTCGCGGGCGCCACCTCCAGCGCCTCCTCCAAGCTGGTCCACGGTGGTCTGCGCTACCTGCAGACCGGCGCGGTCAAGCTGGTCGCGGAGAACCACAAGGAGCGCCGGGCGCTGGCCACCGACGTGGCCCCGCACCTGGTCAACCCGCTGACCTTCTTCGTCCCGGTCTACAAGGGCGGCCCGCACAGCGCCCCCAAGCTGGGTGCCGGCGTCTTCCTCTACTCCGCGCTGTCCGCCTTCCGGGACGGCATGGGCCGGGTCTCCACCGCCGCGCACGCCGCGCAGCAGGTGCCCGCGCTGAAGACCGAGGGCCTGCGCTCGGTCGCGGTCTACGGCGACCACCAGATGAACGACTCGCGGGTCGCCGTGATGACGGTGCGCGCGGCCGTGGACGCCGGCGCCGTGGTGCTCAACCACGCCGAGGTGACCGGCCTGCGGTTCACCGGTACCCGGGTGACCGGCGCGGACCTGAAGGACCGGCTGGACGGCACCGAGTTCGGTGTCAACGCCCGCCTGGTGCTGAACGCCACCGGCCCCTGGGTCGACCACCTGCGCGCGATGGAGGACGCCGGCGCCGCCCCGTCGATCCGCCTCTCCAAGGGCGCCCACGTGGTGGTCAAGCGCCGCGCCCCGTGGCGCGCCGCGCTGACCATCCCGATCGACAAGTACCGCGTCTCCTTCGCGATCCCGTGGGAGGACCACGTCCTGCTCGGCACCACGGACGAGGAGTACACCGGCGACCCGCGCGACGTGCGGGCCACCGAGGCCGACATCAACCAGATCATGGACGAGGCCGGCCACGCGATCAAGGACGAGCACCTGGACCGCGACCTGGTCACCTACTCCTTCGCGGGCCTGCGGGTGCTCCCCGGCGGCCCCGGCGACACCGCCGCCGCCAAGCGCGAGACCGTGGTGACCGAGGGTCGCGGCGGCATGCTGTCGGTGGCCGGCGGCAAGTGGACCACCTACCGGCACATCGGCCGCACCGTGCTGGCGAAGCTCTCCCACGTGCGCGGCACCGGCATCGCCGAGGACATCTCGCCGATCGCCGCGACCGTCCCGCTGCCGGGCGTCGGCGCGCCGAACGCGGTCGCGCACCGCCTGCTGGTCGACCGCGAGCCCGGCTCGCGGATGGAGCCGCTGGTCGCCAAGCACCTGGCCAGCCACTACGGCACGCTCTCCTTCGACATCGCCCGCCTGATCGCCGAGGACCCGGCGCTGGGCGACCCGATCCACCCGGACGGCCCGGACGTGTGGGCGCAGGTCGCCTTCGCGGCCGACAACGAGTGGGCCTACACCCCGGACGACGTGCTGCGCCGCCGCACCACCATGACGGTGCGCGGGCTGGACACGCCGGAGATCCAGGAGCAGGTCGCGGAGTTCCTGGCCAAGCGGAACCAGGGCTGACGGCACGACAGCTGACGGTCCGTGACCGGCCGGGCGGCCACCCCCACCGGGGTGGCCGCCCGTCGTCTAGGCTCGGAGCGCCCCGTCCCGACCTTCAGGAGGCATCCCCGACGTGACCAGGCCACCGCTTCCGCACGACTTCCAGCGTCCCGTTCCGAGCTTCACCGTGACCAGCACCGACCTCACCGACGGCGGCGTGCTGCCCACGGCCCAGGTGCTGGACGGCGGCAACACCTCACCGCAGCTGAGCTGGTCGGGCTTCCCGCCCGAGACCCAGAGCTTCGCGGTCGCCTGCTTCGACCCCGACGCCCCGAGCGGCAGCGGCTGGTGGCACTGGGTGGTGTTCGACATCCCGGCCTCCGTGACCTCGCTGCCGACCGGCGCGGGCAACGGCGACTTCGCGGGTCTGCCGGCCGGCGCGGTCCAGGCGCGCAACGACTACGGGATGAAGGACTTCGGCGGCGCCGCCCCGCCGACCGGGCACGGCCCGCACCGCTACGTCTTCTCGGTGACCGCGGTGGGCAGCGAGAAGCTGGGGCTGGACGAGGACGCCTCGGCGGCGGCGATCGGCGCCACGCTCGGCTTCAAGGCGGTCGGCCGCGGCACCATCATGGCGACCTACGAGAACAAGTAGTCGGCCGGTCTTCGCGGTTGGCGTCGGGCGGGGGCCTTCGGACCCCCGCCCGACGCGTGCTGGGCGGGCTGGGCGCCGGGCTCAGCTGGGGCCGGCCGCCGGCTCCAGCACGAAGACCGGGATCACCCGGTCCGTCTTCTTCTGGTACTCGGCGTAGTCCGGCCAGGCCTGCACGGCGCGGTCCCACCACTGCGCCCGCTCGTCGCCGGTCGCCTCCCGGGCCGTCATCTCCTGGCGCTTCGGGCCGTCCTGCAGTTCGACCCCCGGGTGGGCGACCAGGTTGAAGTACCAGGTCGGATGCTTGGGCGCGCCGCCCTGCGAGGCCACCACGGCGTACCGCCCGCCGTGCTCGACCCGCATCAGCGGATTCTTGCGGATCTTGCCGCTCCTGGCCCCGAGGCTGGTCAGGATGATCACGGGCTTGCCGCGCATCGTCGTCCCCTCGGTGCCGCCGGAGGTCTCGTAGGTGGCCACCTGGTCGCGCACCCACTGCTCCGGGCTCGGCTCGTACTCGCCGGTAAGAGGCATGCTGTTCCCGTCCCACTAGCGGAGGACTCACGGCGGCTGACGCGGGGTCAGCCGCCTCAGGCCCTCGGATGGATCTGCCGCCTCCATGATTCACCAGAAGGCCGCGGCCCGGTGGGAGGTCAGCAGGTCGCGGCGCGTGCTCGGCGGCGCCGCGGGAGCCGCATCGGGAGGAGCGGACCGCGGTGGGGCGGTCGGCCGGTCAGCGGGCCGCCGCCGCGCTCCGCACCAGTGCGGCCAGCAGCGCCCCGGCGAGCGGCTGCGGGCGGGCCCGGCGGGCTGTCGCCACCCCGATGTGGCGGGCCGGGCCCGGTGGGTCGAGCGGGACGACGGCCAGCTCGGGGGTCGGCGGGACGAGCGCGATCCCGGGGATCAGCGAGACGCCCACCCCGGCGCCGACCAGGGCCTGGGCGAAGAAGTAGTCGGTGGTGGCCGCCGCGACCGCCGGCTCGAAGCCGGCCCGCTCGGCATAGCCGGCCAGCAGTGCCCTGGTCTTCAGGCAGCCCAGCACCCAGCGCTCCGACATGAGTTCCGCCAGCTCCAGGCCGGCCCGGTCGGCCAGCCGGTGATCGCGCGGCAGGACCACCGACAGCGGGTCCACCAGCAGGGGCGTCCAGTCCAGGCCGGAGCGGTCGCCGGGCCGGAACGGCCGCGACAGGTCGAAGTGGTAGGCGAGGGCCAGGTCGGCGCGGCCTTCGCGGACCATCGGCAGGGTCTGCTCCGGCTCGCCCTCCAGCACGGTGAGCTCGACCTCGGGATGCTCGGCGACGAACCGGCTCAGTGCCGCCGGCAGCAGCTGCCGCCCGCCGCTGGTGAAGGTGGCGACGGTGAGCCGGGGACGGGCCAGGGCCAGCCGGTCGATCTGCTCCTGGGCGTGGTGCAGCTCGGCGTTGATCGCCTCGGCCGCCTCCACCAGCAGCCGTCCGGGCTCGGTCAGCGTGACGCCCCGGGTGCTGCGCTCCACCACGGCGGTGCCGAGCGTGCGCTCCAGGGCGGCGATCTGCTGCGACACCGCCGAGGGTGTCAGCAGCAGCGCGGTGGCGGCCCGGTTGAAACTGCCGTGCCGGGCCACCTCGCGCAGGATCCGCAGGCGTTGGACGTCGATCACCAGGTTTCCTTATGACGGGGTGAGCAGATCACCACTTCTGCTGCTGGTCAGTCTCGGGGAGGCTCGGGGCACAGCACAAGCACGGCCGCGGTCGCGCTGACGAGAAGCTGACGGAGAAGAGGAAGCGATGCAGCAGGTGGCCGTCATCGGAGGCAGCAGGTACTTCGGTCGGCAGGTGGTCCGGCAACTGCGGGAGGCGGGTGCCGAGGTCACCCTGATCAACCGGGGCTCGGCTCCCGCACCGGACGGGGTGCGCCACCTGATCGCCGACCGCGACGACGCGCGGAGCCTGCGCGCGGCGCTGGGCGGGCGCGAGTTCGACGTGGTGCTCGACCAGGTCTGCGGGACGCCGCTGCAGGCGGCGGTGGCCCGCGAGGTCTTCCGCGACCGGGTGGCCCGCTATGTGATGACCTCGACCATCGAGGTCTACGACCCGGCCACCGACGCGTCGATCACCCCGAGTCCGCCCGACCGCCCGGTGCGGGAGGAGTCGATCGACCTGGCGAACTGGCCGGTCCGCCCCGAACTCCCTTGGCAGGATCCCGCGTTCCGCGAGACGCAGTACGGCGAGGGCAAGCGTCAGGCGGAGGCGGTCTTCGGACGCGATCCGGTCTTCCCGTTCGCCTCGGTGCGCTCGGCGCACGTCCTGGGCGGAGGACCGGCCGACTTCACCGGCCGACTGCGGCACTACGTCCAGCGGTTGCGCCAGGGCCGCCCCATCGACGTCCACCGGGTGAACTTCCGCTCCTCCTTCACCCATCGGCACGAGATCGCGGACGTCCTGGTGTGGGCCGCGGGTTCGGACTTCACGGGCCCGGTGAACGCCCGTGCGCACGGCGAGTTCGACGTGGTCGAGCTCTGTGCGCGGATCGCGGAGCAGGGCACACCAGCGCCCCGCTACCGCACGGTCGAACCGGGCGCCACGGCCTCACCGTTCGCCTTCGACCGCTACTACGGGATGGACAACTCCCGGGCCGAGCGGCTCGGTTACCGATTCTCCCGGAGCGCCGACTGGCTGTCCGGGGTGATCGCCGAGGAACTCGCCGGCTGACCCGGCCGGTTCACCCCGCCGAGCCGGCGCAGCGTGAGGGCGGCGCCGAAGAGCTGGACGCCGTGGGTGGTGTGCGGGTCGACGGCGGTCAGCCGGGTGATCCGGGCCAGGCGGTTGTCGACGGTGTTGGGGTGCACCTGGAGTGCCTGGCCGGTGCGGCGCCGGTCGAGGTCGCAGGCGAGGAAGGCGGCGAGGGTCGTGAGCAGGTCGGCCTGCCGCTCCAGCGGCTCCAGCAGTGCGGTCAGTTCGGCGGCGCTGTCGGCCGGTTGGGCCAGGTGGTAGTCGAGCAGCAGGTCCTGGATCCGGTACGCCCCCGGGGCGGGCGCGATGGCCGCGAGCCGGCGGGCCCGCGCGGCGGCGGCCGGGACGTCCGCCGGTGTCGCGGCCCGGGCGGTGCCCACGATCGGCGGCTGCGGCAGGCCGGTGGCGAGCTGCCGGACCAGGTCGGCGTGGCGGGTCCCGCCGGGCAGCAGGAGGTGGCCGCCGGCCTCGTCCGGCAGGCTGAGCGCGCGGCCCTCGGCCAGCGGGGCGAGCCGCGCCACCACCTGGCGGAGCAACCGCCGTACCGCCACCGGCTCCTGGGCCGCCTCGGCGCCCCTGCCGCCAGCGGCGGCGCGCACGCTGAGGACCAGGTAGCCGGGTTCGAGCACCAGGCCGTAGCGGTCGGCCACCTGCTCGGGCGCCTCGCCGTGGATCAGCGCCCGCGCCAACTCGCGGGCGGCCACCTGCTGGTCGGCCAACGCCGCGAGGTAGGCCTCGGTGACGATCTCGACGGTGGCGTTGAGCGCCGTGAGCTGCTGACGGCCCAGTCGGAGCAGCGCGGCCTCCTCGCCGGGGCGGGCCACGGCACTCAGCGCGTCCATCAGCCGCTCCACGCCGATGTGGTACGACCTGAGCAGCTTGGCCAGCGAGACGCCCTCCTCGGCGCGCTGGGCCGCTCGCTCCCGGAAGACTTCGGCGTCGTTCTCGGAGTACGGCAGCCCCTGGGCGTAGCGCAGGAAGCCGCGGATCGCGTGGCGGGTGGTGGCGGCGATCTCCAGGTCGCGCATGTCGCCGGGGAGCCGGTCGAAGCCGGGGATCTCGGCCCGCTGGCGCTCCACGATCTCCCTGGCGAGCTGGTTGACCCGCGGTTCGAGGCGGGCGGCGAGCCGCCTCGCCTGCTCGCGTACCCGGTCGTCCGCCGGAGGCGACTCGTCGCGTTGTGACATGTCACAACGATACGGCGCCCGGGGTGTTGGCCCGGCCGGTTGTCCGGGTCCCTGGGACGGGTGAGGGTGAGGCACGGGCGAGCGGATCTTCGCCTCGCGCTGTCACCGGGCCAGGGTGCCCGGGCGATCCGACAGAACAGGACGTGACATGGGCTTCTCCCTCACCGAATACGCCGACCAGGTCTGGCACGGCGCGGTCGACGACAGCATCGCGCACACCGGTCAGGCCGGCTCGGGAGTGATCGAGGTGATGGACGGCGTCGGCTGGTACCCGGGCTTCGGCAATGTGATCACCTTCCGCACCGGCGGTGAGATCCTCCTGTTCGACACCGGCAACCCGCTGACCGCCGGCCCGCTGCACCAGGCCGTGCGCGCGTGGAGCCCGGACCCGGTGGGCACCGCGATCTTCTCGCACGGGCACATCGACCACGTCTTCGGGATGGGCGCGTTCGACGCCGAGGACGCCCCCCGACCGACCGTGATCGCCCAGGAGCGGATCGGCGAGCGGTTCGACCGGTACCTGCTGACCAACGGGTACAACGCCGTGATCAACCAGCGGCAGTTCCAGGCGCCGAGCCTGACCTGGCCGACCGAGTACCGCAGGCCGGAGCTGACCTACCGGGACGGGCTGACCCTGACCCGGGGCGGGCTGACCTTCGAGCTGTTCCACGTCCGGGGCGAGACCGACGACGCGACCGTCGCGTGGATCCCCGAGCACCGGATCCTGTGCCCCGGCGACATGTTCATCTGGGTGACCCCCAACTGCGGCAACCCGCAGAAGGTGCAGCGCTACCCGCGCGAGTGGGCACTGGCGCTGCGCCGGATGGCGGCGCTCGGCGCGGAGATCATGCTGCCCTCGCACGGCGCCCCGGTCTTCGGCGCCGAGCGGATCCGCCAGGCGCTCACCGAGACCGCCGAATGGCTGGAGAGCCTGATCGAGCAGACCCTGGACGGGCTCAACTCCGGTGCCCGGCTGGACGACCTGGTCCAGTCGGTCCGGCCGCCCGCGCACCTGGCCGACCGGGTCTACCTGCAGGCCAAGTACGACGAGCCGGAGTTCATCGTGCGCAACCTGTGGCGCGGCTACGCCGGTTGGTACGACGGCAACCCGGCCCACCTCAAGCCCGCCCCCGACGCCCGACTTGCCGCCGCGCTCGCCGAACTGGCGGGCGGCGCGCGATCGCTGACGGAGGCCGCCCGGCGCTGGGCGGACGCCGGCGAGCTGCGGCTGGCCGGCCACCTGGCCGAACTGGCGGTCCAGGCCGCGCCGGAGGACGCCGCCCTGCACACGGTGCGCGCCGAGGTCAACGAGGCCCGCGCCGCGGCGGAGGACTCGCTGATGGCGCGGGGCATCTTCAGCTGGGCCGCCGCCGAGTCGCGGCGGCTGGCGGGCGGGGACGCGGACGCGGTGGACGGGCCCGCAGCGGGGTTGCTGGGTGCGGGGGACCAGTAGCCGGGGGCAGGCCTCCCCGAACAGCGTCCGGATCGCCTACGCGGTCGGCGGGCTGCTGTTCGGGGCCGCCTGGGCCCTGGGCCGTGGGGATCCGTGGTGGGAGCACCTGGTGCGTGTCACGGTCCTGCTGCTGGCCGTTGTGCCGCCGGCCCAGCTGCTGCGGCGCCGCCAGGCCCGGCGCGGGGGCGCGCGGCCCGGCCGGCAGGTGCCGATCGGCCGGCTCGTGCTGGCCAAACTGGTGCTGCTGGCCGTGGCGTTGGCAGCCGGCGCGCTGCTGGGCCGGTACCTGGCCGACCCCGACCTGCCGGTCGCGGCGGGCATCACGCTGGTGGTCGCCTTCGGCGGACCCCGCTACCACCGCCGTCAGACCGAGCGGGCGCGCGTAGCATCCGGTGAATGACCATCGATCAGGAAGTCGATCAGGAACTGGTGGATGCCGCCATCGCGTTGGCGCGGGCCCGGTTTCCCGGTCAGGAGTGGTCGGGAGCCGCGGCACTGCGTCTCGATGACGGCTCGGTCCTCACCAGCATCGCGCCGGACTTCCCGAACAACGCCGTGCGCCTGTGCCATGAGACGGGCGCCATCTGCGAGGCGTTCAAGCTCGGGCGGCGCGTGGTGGCCTCGGTCTGCGTGACGCTCGCCGACCAGGGGCGCGGGTACTGGATCCTGGCGCCGTGCGGCGTCTGCCAGGAGCGGCTGTTCGCCCACGGCCCCGACGTGGCGGTCGCGGTGCCGCAGGGCGCCGACCCGCGCCACTGGCGCTCGCTGCGGTTGCGGGAGGTGCAACCGCACTGGTTCGGGCGGGTCTTCCCGGAGGACGGGTGGCCGTACTGAGCGCGCGAGTCCGGGCCGACCGGGTCGGACGGCCACCTGTGCGCACAGGTTCGTCCGGAGATTCTGGCACCTCCAGGCCAACGCGGAGGTATTCGGCCATAGTTCCGCAGTGCGGCATGGGTCCGGCCACCCCGGGACATTCCTAGTAGCTGTTCGGTGAAATTCAGGTGACACGAGAGCTCGAAGGTCAGCCCCGACCGAGGTAGGGCATGGCACTCGGCATCACGGTGACCAACGGGATGTTCACTCCGAGGGGCAGGGCCGCCATGGTCACCACCATCTCCGCCACGTGGCGCACGTCCATGGTCGGTTCGACCCGGAGGCTGCCGTCGGCCTGCCGTGCGGCGGGCTGGTCCCGGTCGGCCGGCGTCACATTGCCGATGTCGATCTGGCCGCAGGAGATGTCGTAGCGGCGGCCGTCCAGGGAGAGCGACTTGGTCAGGCCCGCCACCGCGTGCTTGGCGGCGGTGAAGGCGATCGAGTCGGGCCGCGGGACGTGGGCGGAGGGGGCACCGTTGTTGATGATCCGCCCACCGCGCGGCGACTGCTCCTTCATCATCCGGTACGCGGCCTGGGCGCACAGGAAGCTGCCGGTGGCCACCGAGCCGAGCACCCGGTTCCAGTCGTCGAAAGCGAGGTCCTCGGTGGGGGTGGCCGGTATGGTGTCGGCCGCGTTGTTGAACAGCAGGTCGAGCCGGCCGAAGCGCAGCGACACCTCGGCGAAGAGCTCGCGCACCGCCCGCGGGTCGGTGATGTCGGTGGTGACCGGCACCATCCGCCCCGCCGGCAACGGCCCGGCCAGCCGGGCGGTCTCCTCCAGCGGGTCCTTGCGGCGGCCGACCAGGACGACCGACCAGCCGGCCGCGGCCAGGGCCGACGCGCAAGCCCGGCCGATACCGCTGCCGGCCCCGGTGACCACCGAGATCTTCGCCACCATGGGAACAACTCCTGTCAAAAAGTGCGAACATGACGAACAATCAGTTTCCGGACTGATGCCGATCGCCGTCAAGAGCACCTGGATCGGGCCCGATCAACCGCATGACCCCGCCGGGCGATCCGGCCGCCCGGATCCGAACCACTGTGACAGGAAGAGCGGATGACCACTCAGCAGACCTTCGACGCCGTCCCCGCAGCCGGCGCCCCGGTCGGTCCGAGCACCGGGACAAGCCGGGCTCTGTTCGAGCGCGCCAGGAACTCGCTGGCCGGAGGTGTCAGTTCGTCCTCCCGGATCACCTCGACCGGTCCGTATCCGTACCCCCTGTACATCGAACGCGGCTCCGGCGCCCACATCTGGGACGCCGACGGAAACGAGTACCTGGACTTCCTGGCCTCCTACGGCAGCGCCGTCCTCGGCCACGCCGACCCCGCGCTCACCGCGGCGCTCGGCGGCGTGCTGGCAACGGGCACGATGTTCGGCACCTGCAACCGGCCGGAGATCGAACTCGCCGAACAGATCCGGAAGATGGTCCCCTGTGCCGACCTGGTGCGGTACGCCAACTCCGGATCGGAGGCGATCCAGGGCGCGATCCGGGCGGCCCGCGGCTTCACCGGGCGCTCGAAGATCCTCAAGTTCGAGGGGCACTACCACGGCTGGGTGGACGCGCTGGCGGTCTCCAACCGGCCCACCGCCGCCGAACTGGGCCCCTACCAGGCACCCGCAGCCGTGCCGCACTCCGCCGGAATCCCGGCGGGCGTGGTGGCCGACGTGGTGGTCTGCCCGTGGAACGACCCGGCCGCGCTGCGCACGGCGCTGGACGCCCACCGCGGCGAGATCGGGACGGTGATCTGCGAGCCGATCGTCGCCAACAACGCCTGCACCATGCCGGATCCGGGCTTCCTGGAGACGCTGCGCGCGGAGTGCACCGCACGCGGGCTCGTGCTGATCTTCGACGAGGTCTGCACGGGCTTCCGGACCGGCCCCGGCGGCGCGCAGTCGCTGTTCGGCGTCGTCCCCGACCTGGCGGTCTACTCCAAGGCGCTCGGCGGCGGCCTGCCCATCGCCGCCTTCGCCGGGCGGGCGGACATCATGGACGAGGTCGCCGCCAACCGGGTCAAGCACGGCGGCACCTACAACGGGTCACCGCTGTGCGCCACCGCCGCCCTGGTCACCCTCACCCGGCTCGCCGACCCGGCCGTCACCGACCGGATCGACACGGCCGGCCGGCGCCTGATGACGGCCCTCCGCCGGGCCGGCCGCGACCACGGCGTGCCGTGCGCGGTGCAGGGCGTCGGTGCGATGTTCCAGGTGGTGTTCTCCGCCGACGGCGCGCCGACCCGGCAGTACCGCGACACCCTCGCCCTGGACCAGCAGCGCTATGCCGCCTTCCGGCACGCCCTGCTGGAGCGCGGCGTCCACGTCAACGGATACGGGCTGGCCTGCTGGTTCGTCTCGGCCGCGGTGACCGAGGAGGACATCGAAGCGGCCTGCGCGGCCATCGACGAGGCGTTCGCGCTGATCGGCTGACCGGGAGCGAACGAGCGGGCTGCCGCCGGCCGGGCCGAAGCGGCAGTTCGCGTCGGGCAGTTCGCGTCGGGCAGTTCGCGTCGGGCGACGCGCGGTTGGCGGCATGCGTTCGGCGGCATGCGTTCGGCGGCATGCGTTCGGCGCTCAGATGACCAGGCTCAGCGGCAGGATCAGCGCGATCGCCACCACCGAGATCACCGTCTCCATCACCGACCAGCTCTTCAGCGTCTGCCCCACGCTCATCCCGAAGTACTCCTTCACCAGCCAGAACCCCGCGTCGTTCAGGTGCGAGAAG
This sequence comes from Kitasatospora sp. NBC_01266, assembly GCF_036242395.1. Classification (NCBI taxonomy): domain Bacteria; kingdom Bacillati; phylum Actinomycetota; class Actinomycetes; order Kitasatosporales; family Streptomycetaceae; genus Kitasatospora; species Kitasatospora sp. NBC_01266. Next base: position 1,151,666 of record NZ_CP108458.1, read on the forward strand.
AAGAGCGACCCCGCCCCCACCGCCAGCACCAGCAGCGCCGTGTGCGAGGTGGACATCCCCACCGCCAACGGCGAGACGATGCCCGCCGCCGTGATGGTGGCCACCGTGGCCGAGCCGGTGGCCAGCCGGATCAGCACCGCGATCAGCCAGCCCAGCAGCAGGGCCGAGATGTGCAGCCTGGCCGCCCAGTGGCTGACCGCGTCTCCCACGCCCACGTCGACCAGGGTCTGCTTGAAGCCGCCGCCGGCGCCCACGATGAAGACGATGCCGGCGATCGGGCCGAGCGAGGAGGCCACCGTCTCGGAGATCCGCGCCCTGCTGAAGCCGACCGCCCGGCCCAGCGTCAGCATCGCCAGCAGGACGGCCGCCAGCAGCGCGATCAGCGGCGAGCCGATGAAGTCGAGGATCCGCTGGAGGTGGTCCTTCGGGTCGTCGATCGCCACGTCCGCCAGCGCCTTGGCGAGCATCAGCACCACCGGGAGCAGGATGGTGGCCAGCACCGCTGCGAAGGACGGCGCCGGGCCGGAGCGGTCGGGCTCGCTCGCGACCACCTGAGGCGGCGTCAGCGGTCCGACCCAGCGCTCGGCGACCCGGGCGAAGAGCGGGCCGGCGATGATCAGCGTGGGCACCGCGATCAGCAGGCCGAGGGCCAGCGTGACGCCGAGGTTCGCCTTCAGCGCGTCGACCGCGACCAGCGGGCCCGGGTGCGGCGGAATCAGCCCGTGCAGCACCGAGAGACCGGCCAGCGCCGGGATGCCGACCCGGATCACGCTCAGGTTCCCCCGCCGGGCCACCAGCAGCACGATCGGGATCAGCAGCACCACGCCGATCTCGAAGAAGAGCGGCAGCCCCAGCACCGCCGCGATCAGTGCCATCGACCACGGCAGCAGCCGCGCACTCGACCGGGCCAGCACGGTGTCCGCGATGATGTTCGCGCCGCCCGAGTCGGCCAGCAGCTTGCCGAGCATCGCGCCCAGGCCGATCAGCAGACCGACGCTGGTCACGGTGGCGCCGAAGCCGGTGGAGAAGCTGTTCATCAGCTGGTCGAAGGGCGCGCCGGCGAGGACCGCGAGCAGGCCCGAGCCCACCGTCAGGGCGAGGAAGGGGTGCAGCTTCAGCCTGCCGATCGCCAGCACGATGACGCCGATGCTGGTCAGCGTGGCGACCAGCAGCCGTCCGTCACTGTGGGTGTGCGGCAGGGCGGCGGCGAGGAGATGGGGGGTCAATCGAGGTCTCCGTTGACGGGCCGCAGCAGGGTGACGGCCGACTCGACGAGTTCGTGGGGGGTGTGTCCGCCGAGTTCCAGGACCGCGCCGCGTTCGTCCGGCTGGAGCGGTTCGAGCAGGGCGTACTGGGAGTCGAGCAGCGAGGGCGGCATGAAGTGGCCGGTGCGCAGCGCGATTCGGCCGGCGACCAGGCCGCGGCTGCCGTCGAGGTGCAGGAAGAAGGCGGCGGGGCAGCCCTCCCGCAGGAGGTCACGGTAGCGGCGCTTGAGCGCGGAGCAGGTGACCACTCCCCCGGTGCCGGCCTCGCCGCGTTCGCGCAGCCAGCCGGCCAGGGCGCGCAGCCAGGGCTCGCGGTCGGCGTCGTCCAGCGGGATGCCGGCACTCATCTTGGCGATGTTGGCGGCGGGATGGAAGTCGTCGGCCTCCGCGTAGGGCAGGCCGAGGCGGTCGGCCAGCAGCCGCGCGATCGTGGTCTTGCCGACGCCGGAGACGCCCATCACCACGATGAGCGGACGGGCCCGGGACGACCGGTCGCCGTCGCGGTGGTTCTCGTCGCTGAGAGCCATGGGTTCTGCTCCTGACACTTCGCACGGCCGGCCGCGGCCACCTCTGCCGCAGCCACGATGACGCCACTATTGCTTCAAAGGTATGACTTATTCAAGAGCGTGACATCAAATCGTCATACTTATCGACCGGGGTGCCTCGCCAGCGCTTCCAGGGCCGAGTGGGGCGCGGTTGCGGGTCATCTACGCTGAGTGGATGGAGATCCAGGGGCTACCCGGCAAACTGCTCGCCGAGTTGGGACCGGCCATCGCATCGGGGGACCTGCCCGAGGGGGCGGTGCTGCGGATCGAGGAGCTGGAGGCGCGCTTCGGGGTGTCCCGCACGGTGGTGCGCGAGGCGGTGCGGGTCCTGGAGTCGATGCGGCTGGTGGCCTCCAAGCGGCGGGTCGGGATCACCGTGCAGCCCCGGGGCGACTGGGACGTCTTCGATCCGCTGGTGATCCGCTGGCGACTGGCCGGCGCCGACCGGGCCGCCCAGCTGCGCTCGCTGGGCTCCCTGCGGGTGGCCATCGAACCGGCGGCGGCGGCCCTCGCCGCGCAGTACGCGAGTGCCGACGACTGCCGGGAACTCAGCTCGCTGGCCGTGGAGTTGACGGTCACGGCGCGGGCCGCCGACCTGGCCGCGTTCCTGCGGCACGACATCGCCTTCCACGCCACCGTGCTGCGCGCCTCCGGCAACGAGATGTTCGCGCACCTGGGCGACACGGTGGGCGCGGTGCTGACCGGGCGCACCGAGCACAAGCTGATGCCGCACCAGCCGCGTGCCTACGCGGTGCAGTTGCACCGGGAGGTGGCGGAGGCGATCTGCGCCGGGGCGCCGGACCGGGCCGAGCAGGCGATGCGGACCATCGTCACGGGGGCCATGCAGGAGCTGGCCGCCGAACTGGGGTAGCCCCCAGCGCGAACCGGCGCGCCGGAGTCGGGTGTTTGCGACCGGCGCGCGCGGGCAGGCAGTGGGCACGGCGGGAGGGTCCGCCTGTCTCAGTTCCCCGGGGGTTCGTACCGATGGCCGCTGCCCGCAGACGGATGCCGGACGAGGTGCGGGCCGCCGCCGTCCGCACCGTCCTCTTCCTGGCCTTCACGCTGGTCAGCCTGACCGTGGCCACGATGGCCTCGCTGGCGCACGCGAAGAAGACGCTGACGGTGATGTTGCTGGTCAGCGGAGTCGGCGTGTTCGGGATCGCCTGGTGCCTGCTGGAGATCGTGATCTCGCGTCAGATCGCCGCCCAGCGGCGCCGCGGCCCCGGGCACGACCTGCCGCTCACCGGCAGCCGCCCGACCCGCTGAACCGGCTGCGGGTCGGGCGCGTCAGGGCGAAGCAGCGCCCGAGCGGGCGAGCGGACGAGCGGACGGGGCTCAGCCGCGGTTGCCGATCGCGGTGGCGTACTGGCTCGGCCAGCGCCGCTCCGCCGACAGCTCGCGGGCGGCGTGCTGAGCGAAGTACGGGTTGCGCAGCAGCTCGCGCCCGAGCAGGACGGCGTCCGCGCGCCCCTCGGCGATGATCTGCTCCGCCTGCGCGGGCTCGGTGATCAGGCCCACCGCGGCGACCGGCAGCCCGGTGGCCTCGCGGACCCGCTCGGCGAACGGCACCTGGAAGCCGGGGGCGACCGGGATCCGGGCGTCGGGCACCAGGCCGCCGGTGGAGACGTCCAGCAGGTCGATGCCGATCGCCTGCAACTCCTTGGCGAGCCGGACGGTGTCCTCGCCGGTCCAGCCGGTGCGCTCCTCCTGCGGGTTCTCGGTCAGCCAGTCGGTGGCCGAGGTGCGGAAGAAGACCGGCAGCTCGGCGGGCCAGACGGCGCGGACGGCGGCCGAGACCTCCAGCGCGAAGCGGATCCGGTTCTCGAAGGAGCCGCCGTACGCGCCGGTGCGGTGGTTGGAGTTCGGCGAGAGGAAGGAGTGGGTGAGGTAGCCGTGCGCGCCGTGCACCTCGACCACCTGGACGCCGGCCGCCAGCGCCCGCTCGGCCGCCTCGGCGAAGGCCCGCACGATCTCGCCGATCTGCTCGACGGTGAGCGCGTCCGGGTCCGGGTGGTCGCCGAAGGCCTGGGCGGACGGGGCCACCGTGCGCCAGCCGCCCTCGCTCTCGGGGATCGAGTGGCCACCGACCCAGGGCGACTTCGTGGAGGCCTTGCGCCCCGCGTGCGCCAGCTGGATTCCGGCCACCGCGCCGTAGCTCCTGATCCCGTCGACCACCCGGGCCAGGCCCTGCTGCTGGCGCTCGTTCCACAGGCCGAGGTCGTTGGGGCTGATCCGGCCCCCGGGGGTGACAGCGGTCGCCTCGGCCAGGATCAGACCGGTGCCGCCGGCCGCCCGGCTGGTCAGGTGGGTGAAGTGGAAGTCGGTGGCCACACCGGTGTCCGGGCCTTCGCCGGCCGCCGAGTACATGCACATCGGGGCCATCCAGACCCGGTTCGGGATGGTCAGTTCGCGCAGCGTGATGGGCTCGAACAGGGCAGACACGGCAGGCACCTCGAAGGGCTCGGGGATTGGTACGAGAGTCACCGTACTACGAAGCTCGTCGTAGTACGAGACCTGCCATACAATGACCGGGTGAACGATGACGCGAGCACCCGCCTGCCCGAGCCGGCGGCGGCCGAGATCCGCCTGGCGGCCGTGCTGCACGCGCTCGCGGAGCCGCTGCGCCTGCGGATCGCGCGCGAGCTGGCCGCCGGGCACCTGGAGATGGCCTGCATCGCGTTCGGCCTGCCGGTGACCAAGTCGACCGCCACCCACCACTTCCGGGTGCTGCGCGAGGCGGGGGTGATCCGCCAGCACCGGCGCGGCACCTCGCGGGTGAGCACGCTGCGTTCGGCAGAGCTGGACGCGCTCTTCCCCGGACTGCTGGACCGACTGCTCGCGGCCGCCGAGGCCGAGGAGCTGCGCGACCCGGCGCCGACTTCCGCGTCCGCCGCCGCGCCCACGATGGAGTGACGGCTTGGGCGTGCCGCGTAACCCGCTGGTACCCCTGTCCGCGTGATCTCCCTGCGTATCCGCGCGGCGCTGTACGCGCTCGCCCTCGCCTTCCTCAGCGTGCCCACGCCGGCCCAGGCTCAGCCGGTCGGTACAGGCACCCAGCTGCGGCTGACCATCCGGGCCGACACCACCGGAGCATCCCGGGTCGTCGAACTGCTCTGCGACCCGACCCGCGGCGACCACCCGAGGGCCCAGGAGGCCTGCGACGCGATCGCGGCCGCCAACGGCGACCTCGACCAGCTGCACGGCACGCCCGGCGTCCTCTGCGACGACCTCTACCAGCCGGTAACCGCCGACGCGGCCGGCTTCTGGCAGGGACAGCGCGTCAACTGGCAGCACCACTTCGCCAACCCGTGCGGACTGCACACCAGAACCGATCCGGTCTTCCACTTCTGACCACGCCGCCGAGCGGCCCGCTGCGCCGCTCGGCGTACCCGACACACCCCCCGGGTGTTACCTGAGTCACATCCGAAAAAATTTCCTGACGGACCGTCAACTTGACTGACGGTCCGTCAGAGTCATTGCCAGGCAGTGCACATCAGAACTGATGAACAGTCAGTTTCGAACCGAACGTGGCCAGTTGGGCGTAACGCCCACTCGCCACTTCACTCCGTAGCGGTCTACCATCGATCGGGTTGTTGTGCTCCGGGTCGGAGCGAGACACCCAGGCGTGCGGATCCTCGCAGGTCACCAGGGGTCCGAGAGCGGCCCGAGTGGGGGACGAGGGACGAGGACCGCATGGCTGTCATGACTCAGATCAGCACCCAGGGTGACCAGCAGGAGCCGGTCGCCCCCAGTGGTGCGCCCGCACTCTTCGGCACCAGCCCGGCTCCGGCGCCACGCACCCTGGTCGACGTGCTGGACGCCACCGTGAGCGCCCATCCGCACGAGCCCGCGCTGGACGACGGGCACACCCAGCTCAGCTACCGCGCGCTGGCCGCCGAGGTCGAGGCGCTGCGCCGCCGGCTGGCCGCCGCCGGGGTCGGGCTGGGCGACCGGGTGGGCATCCGGGTCCCGTCCGGCACCAACGACCTCTACATCGGCATCCTGGCCACCCTCGCGGCCGGCGCGGCCTACGTCCCGGTGGACGCCGAGGACCCGCAGGAGCGTGCCGACCTGGTCTTCGGCGAGGCCGAGGTGACCGCCGTGCTCGGCGCCGACGGCGAGCTGACCGTGCTGCGGGCCGGCAGCGGCACCGCGCAGCGGCCCACCCCGGAGCACGACGCGTGGATCATCTTCACCTCCGGCTCCACCGGCAAGCCCAAGGGCGTGGCCGTCACCCACCGCAACGCCGCCGCCTTCGTGGACGCCGAGGCCGCGATGTTCCTCCAGGAGGAGCCGATCGGCCCCGGTGACCGGGTGATGGCCGGGCTCTCGGTCGCCTTCGACGCCTCCTGCGAGGAGATGTGGCTGGCCTGGCGGCACGGCGCCTGCCTGGTGCCGGTCCCCCGTTCCCAGGTGCGCGGCGGCGCCGACCTCGGCCCGTGGCTGGCCGAGCAGGAGATCACCGTGGTCTCCACGGTGCCGACGCTGGCCGCGCTGTGGCCCGCCGAGTCGCTGGGCGACGTCCGGCTGCTGATCTTCGGCGGCGAGGCCTGCCCGCCCGAGCTGGTCGAGCGCCTGGTCACCGAGGGCCGCGAGGTGTGGAACACCTACGGCCCGACCGAGGCCACCGTGGTCGCCTGCGGCGCACTGCTGACCGGCGAGGGGCCGGTGCGGATCGGCCTGCCGCTGGACGGCTGGCAGCTGGCCGTGGTCGACGAGCAGGACCGCCCGGTCGCGATGGGCGACAGCGGCCAGCTGGTGATCGGCGGCGTCGGGCTGGCCCGCTACCTGGACCCGGTCAAGGACGCCGAGAAGTACGCCCCGCTGCCCGCGCTCGGCTGGGAGCGCGCCTACCGCAGCGGCGACCTGGTCCGGGCCGAGCCCGAGGGCCTGCTCTTCCTGGGCCGCGCGGACGAGCAGATCAAGCTCGGCGGCCGGCGGATCGAGCTGGGCGAGGTGGACGCCGCGCTGCAGGCGCTGCCCGGCGTGGCGGGCGCCGCGGCGGCCGTGCGGACCGCGCGCGGCGGCAACCAGCTGCTGGTCGGCTACCTGGTCACCCAGGAGGGGTTCGACCGCGAGGCCGCGGTGGCCAAGCTGCGCGCCGAGCTGCCCGCCGCCCTGGTGCCGCTGCTCGCGCCGGTCGCCGACCTGCCCACCCGCACCTCCGGCAAGGTGGACCGCAACGCGCTGCCCTGGCCGCTGGACCTGCCCGACTCCGGCCCGACCGAGCAGCTCTACGGCACCGAGGCCTGGCTGGCCGAGCAGTGGAGCGAGATCCTCGGCGTGCCGGTGACCAGCGCCCGGGACGACTTCTTCGCGATCGGCGGCGGCAGCCTGGCCGCCGCCCGGCTGACCACGCTGCTGCGCACCCGGTACCCGGCCGCGGCCGTGCTCGACATCTACCAGCAGCCGGTGCTGCGCAAGCTGGCCCGCCACCTGGTGCGCTCGGCGCAGGGGGACGGCGCCGAGCGCACCATCGCGCTCACCCCGCGCCGGGCCCAGCTGCTGCAGCTGCTCCTGCTGCTGCCGCTGTTCACCGTGGTCGGGCTGCGCTGGACGGTCGCGCTGCTGGCGCTGGGCAACCTGCTGCACTGGTTCGGTGCCTACCCGTGGGCACCGGGCGCCTCCTGGTGGCTGGTCGGTGCGGGCGCCGCGCTGCTCTTCAGCCCGCCCGGGCGGCTCGCCATCGCGGCCGGCGGCGCCCGGCTGCTGCTGCGCGGGCTGACTCCCGGCAGCTACCCGCGCGGCGGGTCGACGCACCTGCGGCTGTGGGCGGCCGAGCGACTGGCCGAGGCGAGCGGCGCGACCGAGCTGGCCGGCTCCTGGCTGGTCCGCTACGGCCGCGCGCTGGGCTCCAAGATCCACTCCGAGGTGGACCTGCACTCGCTGCCGCCGATCACCGGGCTGCTGAAGCTCGGCCCGGGTGCCGCGATCGAGGCCGAGGTGGACCTGTCCGGCTACTGGCTGGACGGTGACCGGCTGGAGGTCGGCACGGTCAAGATCGGCTCGGGCGCCGTGGTCGGCACCCGCAGCACCCTGCTGCCGGGCGCCAAGGTCAGCAAGCGGGCCGAGGTCGCGCCCGGCTCGGCGGTCACCGGGACGGTGCCGACCGGGCAGCGCTGGGGCGGCGCGCCCGCCGCGAAGCTGGGTCGCGCCGAGCGCGCCTGGCCCAAGCAGCGCCCGCCGCGCCGGCCGCTCTGGGCGGCGGCGTACGGGGTGGGCGGCTTCGGCCTGACCCTGCTGCCGGTGCTGGCGGCGCTGCCCGCGCTGCTGCTGGCCGGCCGGTTCATCGGCTCGCAGGACTCGCTGGGCCCCGCGCTGCGCGGCGCCCTGCTCGCCGTCGCGCCCGCCGCGCTGGTCTTCGGCCTGGGCTACGCCGCGCTGCTGGTCGGCGCGGTGCGGCTGCTCAGCCTGGGCCTGCGGGCCGGGCACCACCCGGTCCACAGCCGGCAGGGCTGGCAGGCCTGGACGGTCAGCCAGCTGATGGACCTGGCCCGGGAGACCCTCTTCCCGCTCTACGCCGGCCTGGTCACCCCGCTCTGGCTGCGGCTGCTCGGGATGAAGGTCGGCCGCCGCGCCGAGGTCTCCACCGTGCTCGCGCTGCCCAGCCTGACCACGGTGGGCGACGGCGCGTTCCTGGCCGACGACACCCTGATCGCCCCCTACGAGCTGGGCGGCGGCTGGCTGCGGATCGGCCCGGCCGAGATCGGCCGCCGCGCCTTCCTCGGCAACTCCGGGATGACCGCGCCCGGCCGGGCGGTGCCGGACCGGGGCCTGGTCGGGGTGCTCTCGGCGACCCCGAAGAAGGCCAAGAAGGGCAGCTCCTACCTGGGCCTGCCGCCGGTGAAGCTGCCGCGCACCGCCGAGGGCGGCGACCAGAGCCTGACCTACGACCCGCCCACCCGGCTGCTCTGGGCGCGCGGGCTGGTGGAGCTGGCCCGGCTGCTGCCGGTGTTCTGCTCGGTGGCGCTGGGCGTGCTGACCGTGGCCGCGTTCTGCGCGCTGGGCTCGCCGTGGCTGATGGCGGTGCTCTCGGGCGTGCTGCTGCTCCTTGCCGGGGCGCTGGCCTGCCTGGTCTCGCTGGCCGCGAAGTGGCTGCTGGTCGGGCGGTTCCGGGCGGTCGAGCACCCGCTGTGGAGCAGCTTCGTCTGGCGCAACGAGCTGGCCGACACCTTCACCGAGGTGCTGGCCGTGCCGTGGCTGATCGGCGCGGTGCCCGGCACCCCCGTGATGACGCTCTGGCTGCGCGGCCTCGGTGCCCGGATCGGGCGGGGCGTGTGGTGCGAGAGCTACTGGCTGCCCGAGGCCGACCTGGTCACCCTCGGCGACGGGGTCAGCATCAACCGCGGCTGCGTGCTGCAGACCCACCTCTTCCACGACCGGATCATGCGCATGGATACTGTGGAGCTCCGTGCGGGTGCCACGCTGGGCCCGGGCGGGATCGTGCTGCCCGGCAGCACCATCGGGGCGCGCAGCACGCTGGGCCCGGCCTCGCTGGTGATGCGCGCGGAGTCGGTCCCGGCGGACACCCGCTGGCTGGGCAACCCGATCGAGGCCTGGCAGGCGTAGCAGGATGACCGGCACAGCACAGGGAGCGGGCGCAGCAGTGGGCAGCAAGCAGGTCGACCCGTACTTTCCGGACCACGGCGACCCCCGCTACCGGGTGCACCGCTACGAGCTGACCCTCGACTACCGGCCCGGCCCGAACCGGTTGGCCGGCTCGGCCCGGATCGGCGCGCTGGCCGGCCCCGAGGCGCTGCGCGAGTTCGCGCTGGACCTGGCGGAGTTCCGGATCGGCCGGGTGCTGGTCGACGGCAAGAACGCGCACTACGCGCACCGGGGCGGCAAGCTGCGGATCCGCCCGGCGCGGGCGGTGGCGGCCGGGGCGGCGTTCACCGTCGAGGTGCACTACAGCGGCAACCCGAGGCCGGTGCGCAGCCAGTGGGGCGGCCTGGGCTGGGAGGAGCTGACCGACGGCGCCCTGGTGGCCAGTCAGCCGATCGGCGCGCCGTCCTGGTACCCGTGCAACGACCGCCCCGCCGACAAGGCCTCGTACCTCGTCTCGCTCACCACGCCGTCGCCGTACGCGGTGGTGACGGGCGGCCGGCTGCTCACCAGGACCACCCGGGCGAGCAGCACCACCTGGGTCTACGAGCAGGCCGCGCCCACCTCGAGCTACCTGGTCGGGATAGCGATCGGCGCCTTCGAGAAGGTGCTGCTGGTCGACGCCGAGCCGGGCGCGGTGCCGCAGGCCGGATACGTGCCGCCGGCACTGGTCCCGCACTTCGCGGGCGACTTCGGGCGCCAGCCGCAGATGATGCGGTTCTTCCAGGAGCTGTTCGGACCCTATCCGTTCGGCGAGTACGTGGTGGTGGTCGCGGACGAGGAGCTGGACGTCCCGGTCGAGGCGCAGGGCATGGCGACCTTCGGGACCAACCACGTGGACGGGGTGCGGGGCTCGGAGCGGCTGGTGGCGCACGAGTTGGCGCACCAGTGGTTCGGCAACAGCGTCACCATCGCGGACTGGCGGCACATCTGGCTCAACGAGGGCTTCGCCAAGTACGCGGAGTGGCTCTGGGCCGAGCACTCCGGCGGCCGCACCGCCCAGGCGCACGCCGCCGAGGCGCACCGGCTGCTGGCCGCACTCCCCCAGGACCTGCGACTGGCCGACCCCGGCCGCAAGTTGATGTTCGACGACCGGCTCTACGAGCGCGGCGGCCTGACCGTGCACGCGCTGCGGGTCGCGCTCGGCGAGGACGCCTTCCGGCGGATGCTGCGCGAGTGGGCCACCGGGCGACGGAACGGCGTGGTGACCACGGCGGACTTCATGGCCCACGCACAGCGGTACGCGGCGTCCGGCGAATCGGTGGTCGAGCTGTTCGACGCCTGGCTGTTCGAGGGCGCACTGCCGGCCCTGCCGGTGCGGCCCGAGCCGGCGGCACCGGTCGGCGCACCGGTACCGGTGGTGCCGGTGGCGGCGCGCGCTACCGCCGGTCCGCTGGGCATCCTCCGGCGGCCGCTGCGTCCGGGGCGCTGACGGCCGACCCGGCGGGGCGGGCGGGATCGCCGTCGACCACGGCATCGGCCGGGTCGGGCGGGCACACTCACCGGGCAACGGCCGGGTACGCGTCGGCGGACGGGCCGGCGGACGGGCCGGCCAGCAGGGCGTCGGCGAGTGGGGTGCGGGCGTAGAGCACAGAGCGGCCGGCCCGGTGGGCGGTGGCCAGGCCGGCGGCGCGCAGGGCGGTGAGGTGTTCGGAGACGCTCGGCGCGGACAGGGTGGTGCGGCCGGCGAGTTCGGTGGTGGAGGCCGGGGTGTCCAGTTCGGCCAGCAGCTGCGCGCGGGTGCGGCCGAGCACCCCGGCGACGGCCGCGCCGATGTCGTCAGGGGCGGGGCGGCGCTCCCAGAGGGTCGCGATCCCGTCGGCCGGGTAGGCGAGTTGGGGTGGGGCCTCGGGCACGGCACGGGTCAGCACGTGCGGCCAGGCGAAGGCGGAGGGGATCAGCAGCAGGCCGTCACCGGTGTCGGCGCGGGTGACGGCACAGTGCCGCTGCGCCAGGGTGAGCGCGTCGCCGTCCCAACGCACGGTCGGGTGCAGCGTGTTGAGCAGGTCGGCGACGCCCTGCGCGGCCACCTGCCGAGCCCGGCGGGTGATGTCGGCCTCCAGCAGAGCGCGGATCCGGGCCCAGTAGGGCGCCAGGGCGAGCTGCCAGTACGCCTCGATCTCTCTCGTCAGCCGGGCCAGACCGGCGGCCGGGTCCCGGTGCAGGGCGCGCGCGCCGGGCGGCAGCCGACCGCCGTGGTCCCGTGCGAGGCCGTCCAGCTCCAGGCGGACCTGGGCCGGATCGGTGGCCCGGACGGCCGCCAACTCCTCGGCCAGCGAGGGAGCGGGGGAACTCGGGGTCGGGTTGAGGAAGTCGGGCAGGTAGCCGGTGGCCGGGATCAGCTCGGCCAGCCGGCCCCGGTCCAGCCCGGCGGCGGCCAGCCGGGGTCGCACCTGGCGTTCCCAACCTCGGTGCGCGGCCGGGGTCCGCGCGCAGGTGAGGGCCCGGACGCTGGTGACCACCTCCCACAGGGGGGAGACCGCGAACCGGGTCTGGGCGAGGTCGCCGGCCGTGAACACGAGCGCCGTCCGCATGGCTGCCCCCTGCCTGTCTGCTACCGGTAACCGATGAGGATTCGGCCTCAGCCTAATCTGTGGAGCGGTTCGGCTCGGCTCGGGCACTATGAGGGCACGGGACACCCGCTCCCGCTGCCCACTCCGTGCTCCGCACTCCATGCCAAGGCGGCCCCTCATGTCTGTTGACGCCATGTCTGTTGACGCTCTCGCCACCGGAACCCTGCCCTCCGTCGACCCGGCCACCCGGGCCAAGGCCCGACGGCTGCGCGAACTCGCCGGCGAATCCGTGCTGGTGCTGCCCAACGCCTGGGACGCGGGCAGCGCGGCGGTGATCGCCTCGGCCGGCGCCCCGGCGGTGGCCACCACCAGCGGTGGCGTCTCCTGGTCGCTCGGGCACGGCGACGGTCAGCACGGCAGCCGCGCGGCGATGGTGGCGGCGGCGGGTCGGATCGTGGCGGCCGTCGACGTCCCGGTGACGGTCGACGCCGAGGGCGGCTACGGCCCCGGGCCGCAGGCGGTGGCCGACACCGTGCGGGCCCTGATCGCGGTCGGCGCCGTCGGTGCCAACCTGGAGGACTCCCAGGCGGTGGGCGGCCCGCTGTTCCCGGCCGGCGAGCAGGCCGCGCGGCTGCGCGCCGCGCGGGCGGCGGCGACGGCCGCGGACCTGCCGGAGTTCCTCGTCAACGCGCGCACGGATGTGTTCCTGTTCGGCATCGGTGAGCCGGCGGGCCGCCTGGACGAGGTCCTCTCCCGCGCGGCGGACTACGCCGCGGCGGGCGCCGACAGCCTCTTCGTCCCCGGCCTGCTCGACCTCGACGTGCTGACCGAGCTCTGTGCCCGCTCGCCGCTGCCGGTCAACGCGATGCTGCTGCCCGGCGGCCCGTCCGTCCCCGCGCTGGCCGCCTGCGGCGTGCGGCGGATCAGCGCCGGCACCGCGCTGGCCCAGGCCGCCTACACCGCCGCCCACCGCGCCGCGGTGGAACTCCTCGGCCCGGGCACGCTCGACGCCCTGGCCGGCCCGCTGGGCTTCGGCGAGCTGGACGGCCTCTTCTGAGGCCCGTCCGGCTCACTCCCCCGCCGCCACCTCCGCCGGGCGCTTGAACATCCGGGTGGCCGTGATCTCGCCGTGGATCGCCGGACCGTCCGGGTCCTGCGGGGCCGGCAGGCCGGGGCGCAGGTGCTCCTCGACGGAGATGTACTTGAGCCCGGCCCGCAGGTCGGCGTCGTTGCGCAGCCGGATGACCAGCGGGAACTCGGCGAGGGCGGTGGTGTCGAAGAGGCCGGTGGTGTAGATCAGCTGGACGCCGAGCGCGTCGGCCACCGCGCGCTGCAGTTCCAGCAGGTAGGTGGCGTTGGCGCGGCCGATCGGGTTGTCCAGGAAGAGCGTGCCGGCGTGCCGCAGCTGCGACTGGCCCCGGTCGTTGGCGCGCAGTGCGGCCATCGTGCAGTAGAGCGCGATGGCGGCGGTGAGCAGCTGGCCGCCGGAGAAGACGTCGGACATCTGACCCACGCTCACCCGCTCGGCGCGCAGCACCGCGTCGGGTTTGAGGATCTCCACGCTCACCCCCTTGGGGCCGATCGCCGCCGCCACCGCGCGCAGCAGCAGCGACATGCCGTCGCGCCGTAGGTCCGAGTTCTTCTTGACGGCGGACCGGGTGGCCTCGTCGATCACCTCGCCGAGCCGCTCGGCGAGCACCGTCTGGTCCGGGTCCTCGAAGCGGATCCGCAGGAACTCCTGGCCCGACCACTCGCCCAGGCCCTCGGGCAGCCGGGAGAGCCGCTGGGCGGCGCGCAGGGTGGCCAGCGAGGTCTCCACCAGGCCGCGCAGCCGGTCCACGATGGAGCCGCGGTTGCGCTCCAGCTGGGTCAGCTCGTCGGTCAGCACCCGCAGGCGCGGTGCGAAGGCCTCGGCCCAGGCGGCGGCGTGCTCCGGCAGTGCGGCGGCGGGCAGTTCACGGATCTGCTGGCGGGCGGGGGTGCGCACGGCCTCGTAGCGGGCGGCGTTGGCGTGCCGGACCAGCGCGTCACTGGCGTCGCGCACGGCGAGGTCGGCGGCGGTCAGCTCGGCGGAGGCGGTGCGCAGCGCGCGGCGGGTCTCGGTGGCGGCGGTGCGGGCCTCGGTCAGCGAGTCCAGGTACGGCTCGGCGGCCGACTCGCCGTCCTCCGCGGTGTGGTCGCGCAGACCGTCGCGCAGCTGGGCGGCCGCCTCGTCGAAGTCGGCGGCGGCGGACTGGGCGGACTGCAGGGTGCGCAGCAGCTCGCTGTGCTCGATCCGGGCGCTCTCCAACGCCTCGCGCCGCTCGGCGAGTTCGCCGGTGGCCACGCGCAGCAGCTGCTGGGCGTGCTCGGGGTCGGCGGGGACCAGCTCCGCGGGCAGTTCGGTGTGCGCCTCGCCGGAGGCCGGCGCCGAGCGCTCCACCTCGCCGCGCAGCCGGCCGAGTTGCTCGCTGGCGACGGCCGAGCGGGACTCGATGGTGGCGACCAGTTCCTCGGCGCGGGCGGCGGCGGCCTGGCGGGCCGGGCCGTCGGCGCCGTCGGGGCTGTTCAGCAGCTCCTCGGCGCGGATCCGGACCTTGTTGGTGAGGCGGTCCAACTCGGCCTGGGCGGCGGTCTGGTCGCTCTCCGCGCGGGCCTGCTCGGCCCGCAGGTCGGCGCCGACACCGACCTTCTCGTAGAGCTGGGCGGCGGCCCGGTAGGCCTCGCGCAGCGCGGGCAGCGAGGCGGTCGGCAGCTCGTCGCTGACCGCGACGGTGCCGGACAGCTCGGCCCGCTCGGCGCGCAGGGTGCGCGCGGTGCGGCGGGCGTCGTCGGCGGCGCGCTGGGCGGCCCGGCGGTCCTCGTCACAGGCCTGGGCCCGCTCGGCGCAGGCGGCCTGGCGGCGCTCGCACTCGGTGGCGTCCTCGGCCAGTTCGCGCAGCGACCTGGTCCAGGTGGCGCGCTCGCGCAGCCGGAACGCCAGGCCGGCCAGCGCGTCGGCGCGGCGGCGGGTCTGCTGGGCGGCCTCCCGGCGCTCCTCGTGGACGCCCACGGCGGCGACCCGGTCGGCCTCGGCCTCGGCGTGCTCGGCGCGGGCGGCGGCCAGCTGGGCGGTGGCGAGCTCGGCCTGTTCGGCGGCGGCCGACATCGCGTCGGCCAGCTCGGCCAGGGTGCCGGGCGGGCAACTGGCCTGCCAGGAGGCGAGCCGGGCGGCCAGCGCGCGGTCGCCGCCGAGGCGGGCGGCCAGCTCCCGGATGTGCTCGTCCCGGGCGCTCGCCCGTCCGCGCAGCTCGCGGCGCTCGGTGTCGGCGGCGGACTCGTCGTGCATGGCCGGGTTCGGCGGCACCAGGAAGAACGCGGGCTCGTCGGTGATCGGGGCGATCAGCGCGGCGGCGGTGCCCACCGCGACGGTGGAGCGCGGCAGCAGCGCGGCGGCCTGCAGCGCCTCGCGGGCCCGGTCCAGCGAGGACGGGTCGGTGACCACCACGCCGTCGACCAGTTCGGGGCGGGCGGCCAGGATCCGCTCGTGGTCGAGCGGGTCGACGGACTGGGCCAGGTAGCGCCAGCCGGGCAGGGCCGGGATGCCCTGCTCGCCGAGGTACTCGACGGTGGCCAGCACGTCGGGGCCCGGCGGCAGCAGGCCGCCGTCGCCGAGCGCGGCCAGGATCCGGGAGTCGTCGGCGGCGGCGGTGCGCAGGTCGAACAGGGTGCGCTCGGCGGTGGCCACCGCGCCTTCGAGCAGCTCGGTGAGGTCCTCGGCGGCCCGGTCCAGGACGTCGGGGGTCAGCGTGTCCGAGGTGTCGTCCGGGTCGCTTTCGTAGTACGGGGTCAGGCCCAGCAGTTCGGCCAGCCGGGTCTCGCCGGCCAGCTGCGCGGCGGTGCGCCGCTCGGCGGCCAGCGCGCGCTGGGCGGCGGTGCGGGCATCGCTGGCGCGGGCGGCGGCCAGCTCGGCGCGGCCCTCGGCGGCGGCGGCCTCGCGGGTGCGGGCGGTGGCCTGCTCGGCGGCGGCGCGGACCTGGTCGAGGCCGGCGGTGGCGGCCTGCTCCGCGTCGGCGGCCTGCAGCGCGGCGCGCACGGGGTCCACGTCGGCGGCCGGGTCGATCCAGCCGGCGGCCACGGCCGCCTGGGTCTCCTGCTCGACCTCGACCAGCCGCTGGCGCAGGTGGTCGGCGTCGGAGCGGGCCTTCTGCCCGGCGGTGGCGGCGGCCAGCGAGTCGGCCTGGGCCTTGGCGCCGTCCTGCTGGAGGTCGGCGGCGCGGGCCTCCTCGGCCTCGGCGCGTTCCTCGGCGGTGCCCGCGGCGGCCTCCAGCGCGTGGGCGAGCGCCCCGGCGGCCTGGGCCCGGGCGGCGAGCGCGGGGGCGGCGTCCAGCTCGGCCTCGCGGATCGCGACGGCGACCCGGGCCGCGCGGTCGGCGGCGGCGCGGTGGCGCAGCACGGCCTCGGCGGCCTGCCAGGCGGAGTGCAGGGTGCGGGCGTCGAGCAGTTCGCGGCGCAGCCCCGCGGCCTCGGCGGTGGCGGCGGCCAGCGAGAGGGTGGCGTGCCGGTGGGTCAGCTCGGCGGTGATCAGCGCGTGGCGGGTGCGGTCGGCCTCCGCGGCGGTGACCGCGCCGGCGGCGGTGGCCACCTCGATCGCCAGGTCCTGGGCCCGCTCGCGCTCGGCACCGGCCCGGGCGGCCAGTGCCTGGGCCAGTCGGCGGGTGCGGCGCTCGGCGGCGCGGTGCGTCTCGCGCACGCTCTCCCGGGCACCGGTGGCGGCGACGATCCGTTCCAGCAGCTCCAGCGAGCCTGCGGTGAAGTCGCGTTCGGCGGTCAGCTCGGCCCGGCGGCCGAGCTTGGCGGCGAAGCCGTGCACCAGGTCGGCCAGGCCGTCGGTGTCCCGGGTGTCGGTGACGGCGCGCAGCAGCAGGTCGGTGAAGTCGGCGTCGTGCTTGACCGCGAAGAGGCCGGCCGCTTCGCCCTCATCGGCGTTCATCTCGCGCTGGTAGCGGAAGAGTTCGGGGTCCAGGCCGAGTTCGCCGAGGTGCTCGGTCCAGCGGTCGTGGCCGTCCTCGAAGGTGAGGTCGAGGTAGGGATAGGCCTTGCCGGCCTCGGTGAGGGAGTCGCGGAAGCCCTTCATGGTGCGGCGGCGCCCGCGCGGCCGGGCGCTCGGGTCGCCGAGGGTGGCGCGCTCGGCGACCGGCAGCGAGTCCAGGGTCAGGCCGGGGCCGGGGCGGAAGGAGTACCAGGTCTCGGCGAACTTGCGCGGGTCGGAGGAGACCTGGCGGCCGCGCCACTCGCTGACCTTGCCGACCACGATCAGCTCACCGGTGACGGTGTGCTGCCACTCCAGCGCGACGTGCCCGCAGTCGTCGGCGAGCAGGAACTTGCGCAGCACGCCGGAGCTGGCGCCGCCGAGCGTGTTGCGGTGGCCGGGGAGCATCACCGAGAAGATCAGCTTGAGCAGCACCGACTTGCCGCCGCCGTTCTCCAGGAAGAGCACGCCGGCCGGGGCCGGGCGGCGCTGCGGCCCCTCCGGCTCCTCGCCGAAGAGGCCCGGCTGCTGCGGGGCGGGGTTGGCCACCGGCTCGCCGACGCCGCGCAGGTCCAGGACGGTGTCGGCGTAGCGGGCGCCGGCCGGGCCGATGGAGTAGAGGCGGACCCGGTTGAGCTCGTACATGAACTGACTTTCAGCTAAGGAGATCTCAGGGGGACTCAGAGCGAGTGGAACGGCAGGCCGGCGTCGGCGACCAGTTCCTCGGTGTGGTCGGCGGGCAGCAGGGTGGCCGTGCCGTCGCTGACCGGGACCACGCCGAGGTCGAGCAGCTCGGCCATCGCGGCGCTGCCCGCCAGGTCGCGGACCTGGAGCTGGTAGCGGGCGGTGGTGCGGTAGGTGCCGCCGGCGTCGTCCGAGGTCTTCTGCAGGAAGCCGGAGTCGACCAGGAAGGCCACCGCCTTGCCGGTGATGCCGATGGTGGAGCCGGAGAGCCGGCGGGCGTCCTTGGTGGCGCCGGTGGTGGAGCGGCGGGCCCAGACCCGCCAGGCGGCCTCCAGGCCCGGGGCCTCGCTGGTCGGGTCGGTGTTGTCGCCGGCCTGCTCGGCCTGCTCCTCCAGCCGGCGGCAGGCCTGGCGGACGAAGGCGTCCACGCCGTTGACGGTGATCCGGCCGAGGTAGCCGTCGTCGGCCAGGTCCTCGGGGCGGGGGAAGGCGAGGGCGGCGACCGCGAGGTGGGCCAGGCCGTGCAGGAAGCGGTCGGCGGTCTCGGAGGCGGCGCGGCGCGAGTAGTCGCCCATCTTGACCGCGAAGACCGAGTCCTCGGCGGCGGCCACCGCCATGCCGGCCCGGGCCGAGACCTCCAGCACCACCAGGCCGAGCCCGGCGGCCACCGCGTCGGCCAGCCGGGCGAACAGCGGGTCCTCGCGGTGGCGGCGGACCAGCTCGGCGTACTCGGCGTCCCGCGCGGGCAGCAGCTTGGCCTGCAGGCCGAAGGAGACCAGCCGGGCGGCGTCGGCGACGTCGGCGGGGGTGACCGGGTGCTCCCGCGGGGTCTCGTCCTGGGGGGTGGTCACGTGGCTTGCTCCTCGGTCGTACTGATGGATCGTCACTGCGCGTCCTGCCGGGTCACTGGGCGTCCTGCCGGCCCGCCGCCATGCCGACCGCGTCCAGCAGCGCGCTGCCCACGATCAGGTCGGCGCCGCCGAACTCCGGGTCGGCCAGCGCGGTGCCGTCGTCCACCGCGAAGAGCAGCCGCTCCTCGCCCTGGCGGTAGGCGGTGCCGACCGGGGGGCTGGCGGCGTGCACGGCGAGCAGCGCCACCAGGTAGGGCAGCTCGGGGTCCTGCTTGCGGGCGTCGGCGAGCAGGCCCGAGAGCCGGCGGGGCGCGTCGGCGGGCAGGTCGAGCAGCACCAGCGCGGCCTCCAGCTGGGCCTCGGAGAACCGGCTGTCGTCGGGGGTGGCGACCAGGTCGGGGTCGGGCAGCTCGGCGCCCAGGTGCTCGCGTTCGACGGGCGGGGTGAGCAGCAGGTCGACCAGGTCGGTCAGCCGGACGGCGGTGGGGGTGCGCAGGCCGATGCCACGGGCGAAGAAGGCGTCGGTGGGCCGGATCGCCTGCTCGATCGGCAGCCGCAGCACGGGCGCCAGCAGCTGGCCGTAGAGGTCGACCCCGGAGCGGGCGGCGGGCGCGGCGAAGGCCTGCCGGTCCTGCTCGGCGCGGAACAGCGGGCCGGCCTCCAGCAGGCGGGTCTGCAGCTGGGTGTGCCGGCGGATGCAGTCCTTGACGATGTCGACCAGCTCGGCGGCCTGCCGCTTGTGCTCCGCGCCCTCGGCCTCGTCACGGGCCCGGCGGATGTTGGTGAGGATCGCGTTCTCGTGCCGGTAGCGGTCGGCGATGTGGTCCAGCGCCTCGTCGATCAGGTCGGGGATGGCCTGCATCCAGTCCACCGCGCGCACGTTGCGCCGGGTCGCGTCCAGCGCACGGCGCAGCGTCTCGGCGTACTGGACGGTGCGGTAGCGGGCCTGCTCGGCGGCGAGCTGGGCGTCGGCCAGCCGGCCGCGCCGGATCAGCACCTCCAGCTTGACCTCGGCGGCGATCTGCGCCGAGGTCACATCGGTGTCCAGCGCGCCGACCAGGACGTTGACCGCCTCGTCGGTGGTGCGCAGGTAGACCCCGCCGTCCGGGCCGGGGACCTCCTCGATCAGCTTGAAGTCGTAGTCCCGGCGGACGTAGCCGCCGTCCGCGCCGAAGGTGCCGTAGACGGCGCGGAAGCCCCGGTCGACGCTGCCGACGTTGATCAGCGACTCCAGCACCCAGCGGGCCACCCGCTGGTGCTCGGTGCCGGGGCGCTGCGGGTGCTGGGCGGCGACCCGGGGCAGCAGGCGGGCCAGCACTATCTCGCGGTCGGCTCCGGTGTCGAAGTCCATGTGCAGGGTGACCAGGTCGATCGCCGCCAGGCCGACCTCGGCCATCGCGTAACCGCCGTACTCACCGGCCAGGTTGACCTTGCGGTTGTCCAGGTCGTGCAGCGGTGCGGTGCAGGCCAGCGCCTTGAGCCGACGGGCCAGTCCCTCGTCGGCGGCCGGGCCCGGCGCGGGGCGGGCGGCGCCGGTGGGCGCGGGGAACTCGCGCTCGGTGGGCTGATCAGCGATGACGGTCACGGTGGACAAGCCTAGGGCCATCGACCGACAGGGCCTGAAATGGGGTGGTCCTCCCGGTTTGCCCCGAGCTCGGACGGCACTCTCGGGGAAAGTTGAACGCGTTCAAATATCGGCCTACAGTCAGCTCCGCCGGATCACGCCGCTGCCCTGGGGGGAATCACATGACGGCCGAGGCCGCCGAGCTGCGCACCGTACGCCGCTGGCTCTGGATCTTCATCGTCTGCCTGGTACTCAGCGGGCTGACCGCCTTCCCGCTGCGCGCCGAGACCGACTGGGCGCTCGCCCTGGCCCACCGGGTGCCCGCGCCGGCGCTGCTGCTCGCCTGGCTGGACCGGGTCCACGCCGGGCTGATAGAGACCGGCGAGCGCTACCCGTTCCTCTTCTACGGGACCGACTGGCTGGCGTTCGCGCATCTGACGAGCGACTGAGCTGCGACGCAGCGGAGAGTGGGGGCCGCCGAGATGGGGGCACCTCCCGGCCGAAGGCTGGGGGCGAGGCGGCACCCGCCCGCAGCGAAGGAGCAGCTCACAAAGCGGCCCAGTGAAGCTGTTCGCCGGGGCGTTCTGGGGGCCGCTGCGCGATCCGGTGCGCAATGTCTGGGTGATCCAGTGGGCGCTCGGGGCCTGCGCGGCGATCGTGCCGCTGGCACTGATCTGCGGACCGCTGCGCGGCATCCCGGTCTTCTGGCGATGTATCGACATGTCGTTCGGAGTGTTCGGGGCGATCCCGCTGCTGCTGGTGCTGCGGGCGATCCGGCGCCTGGAGCGGGCCCAGGCACCGGCCGGCGCGGTACCCGCGTCACTCCTCCAGTACTGAGCGCACCGTGGTCCAGCACTGCGGGTCGGCCGCCACCAGCAGCCCGGTGCGCTCCTCGGCCGCGCGGTACTCCGCGCCGTCCAGCCGCCGCGCCACCCCGCCCGCCTCGCGCACCAGCAGCACACCCGGCGCGTGGTCCCAGGGCAGCGTGCGGTGGTAGCGCAGGAAGTCGAGTCGCCCGGTCAGCAGGTCCGGGTAGTCGACGCCGGCGCTGCCGGTCCCGGAGCCCAGCTCGGCGAGCCGCCCGGCCGCCCGGGCCACCCGCTCGCGCGCGGCCGGGTCCAGGAAGCGGGAGAGCGCCGCCCCGCGCAGTTCACCGAGCGTGCCGGGCGCCGGTGCGCGCCGCAGTCGCACGCCGTCCCGCCACGCGCCCGCGCCCTGCTCCGCGCGATAGACGTGACCGGTCGCGGGCTGCACGATCCAGCTGGCCACCGCCTCCCCCGCGCGCACCAGCGCCGCCATCACCGCGTAGTGCGGCCGGCCCGCCACGAAGTTGGCGGTGCCGTCCAGCGGGTCGACCAGCCAGGCGGCCGGCGCTTCGCGCAGCGCCGCCGCCAGCCCGGGGTCGGCCGCGCTCGCCTCCTCCCCCACCACGGGGATGTCGAGCAGCGCACGCAGCCGACGGGTGATCAACTCCTCCGCCTCCCGGTCAGCGGCAGTGACCACCTCGCCCGGACTCTTCTCGCTCACCTCCCCCTCGGCCAGCGCCTGGTAGCGGGGCAGGACGGCGGTGACCGCCGCCTCCTGAAGAATTTGCGTGACCTCGTCAATCATGCAGAGCATCGTAGGCAGCCCGGGGCAGGGCGGCGACCAGCCGAGTCGCGTGCGCCCGAACGGGGTGACCGGGGCGGACCGGGCCAACCCGGAAGCCCTACCATCCCCTCAGGCATCCACAGCAGCTCTGGGAGGCAGTGGCTCGTGACCGATGCGGTGATCGATCTCAATGCGGACCTCGGGGAGGGGTTCGGGCGCTGGACACTGACCGACGATGAAGCCCTGCTCTCGGTCGTGACCAGCGCAAACGTGGCCTGCGGGTTCCACGCGGGCGATCCGTCCACGATGCGTCGGGTCTGCGCGCTGGCGGCCGAGCGGGGGGTGCGGATCGGCGCCCAGGTGTCCTACCGGGATCTGGCCGGCTTCGGGCGACGGGCGATGGACGTGCCGCCGGACGAGTTGGCCGACGAGATCGCCTATCAGATCGGCGCGTTGCAGGTGTTCGCCCGGGCGGCCGGATCCCGGGTGAGCTACGTCAAGTCGCACGGCGCGCTGTACAACAAAGTCGTGTCGGACAGTGAGCAGGCCGAGGCCGTGGTCGCCGGCGTGCTGCGGGCCGGGGCGGTCTGCGACGGCCCGCTGCCGGTGCTCGGGCTGCCGGGCTCCAAGCTTCTGCAGGTGGCGGAGGGGGTCGGGCTGCCGGTGGTCACCGAGGCCTTCGCCGACCGCGCCTACACCTGGACGGGCACCCTGGTATCACGCCGGGAGGCGGATGCGGTGATCCACGATCCGGAGACGGTGATCGCGCGCGCGGTCGGGATGGCCAGGGACGGACTCGTCACCGCGATCGGCGGGGAGCCGGTGGCGGTCGACGCCCGCTCGCTCTGCGTGCACGGGGACACCCCTGGGGCGGCGCAGCTGGCCTGGCGGGTGCGGGGGGCGCTGGCCTCGGCCGGGATCCGGGTGGAGGCGTTCACCTGATGGCTGACCGGCTGATCATCCATCAGGTCGGCGAACACGCGCTGCTGCTGGAGGTGACCGACGGCGAGCGGGTGGCGGAGCTGTACGAGCGGCTGCTGGCCGAGCGGGCGGCCGGGCGGCTCGGCGCGGTGACCGAACTGGTGCCCGCCGCGCGGACGGTGCTGCTGGACGGACTGCCGCGCCCCGCCGAACTGGCCGCGCGGCTGGCCGACTGGCGGGTGGCCGGGCGGGCGCCGCTGACCGGACCGCTGCTCGAGGTGCCGACCGTCTACGACGGCGCCGACCTGGCCGAGGTGGCCGCGCTCTGGGGAGTGACGCCCGACGAGGCGGTGGCGCTGCACAGCGGGATCGAGTACCGGGTGGCGTTCTGCGGCTTCGCACCGGGCTTCGGCTACCTCACCGGTCTGCCGGCCGAGCGCGAGGTGCCGCGCCGGGCCACCCCGCGGGCCGTCGTCCCGGCCGGGTCGGTGGCGGTGGCGGGCCCGTACACCGGGGTGTACCCGCGCTCCTCGCCCGGCGGGTGGCAACTGCTCGGCCGCACCGGGCTGGCGCTCTGGGACACCGCGCGCGAACCGGCCGCGCTTCTGACCCCGGGGGTGCGGGTCAGGTTCGTCCCGGTGGGAGGCAGCCGGTGACCGCAGTGATCGCCGCCGGGCTGCTCGTGGTGCGGTCCGGACCGCTGAGCACCGTGCAGGACCTGGGCCGGTTCGGCGTCGCCCACCAGGGCGTGCCCCGGGCCGGGGCACTGGACCAGCCCGCGTACGCCGCCGCCAACCGGCTGGTCGGCAACCCGCCCGGCGCCGCCGCCGTGGAGAGCACGCTCGGCGGCCTCACGGTGCGGGCGGTGGACGCCCCCCTGCTGGTGGCCGTAACCGGCGCGCCGGCCGCGGTGCGGGTGGACGGACGCCCGGCGGCCTGGGGCACGGCGGTGCGGCTGCCGGTCGGCGCGACGCTGGACGTCGGACCGGCCGACTTCGGCGTGCGCAGCTACCTCGCGGTGCGGGGCGGGATCGCGGTGCCACCGGTGCTGGGCAGCCGCTCGGCCGACCTGCTCACCGGGCTCGGCCCCGCCCCGCTGCGGGTCGGCGAGCTGCTGCCGATCGGCGCGGCCGGCGCCGGGACCGGGGTGCCGGGCGTCGACGTCCTGCCGCTGCCCGCGATGCCGGCGGAGCTGGTGCTGCGGCTGCTGCCGGGACCGCGCGCCGACTGGTTCCGGCCGGACTCGCTGACCGCGCTGGCCAGGGCCCGCTACCGGGTGGCGCCGGCCAGCAACCGGGTGGCGCTGCGCACCGAGGGCCCCGGGCTGATCCGGCGCCGGCACCAGGAACTGGCCAGCGAGGGCATGGTGCTGGGCGCGGTGCAGGTGCCGCCGGACGGGCAGCCGGTGGTCTTCCTCGCCGACCACCCGGCCACCGGCGGCTACCCCGTGCTCGGCGTGGTGCCGGAGGCCGACCTGGCGGCCGCCGCGCAGGCCAGGCCGGGGATACCGGTACGGTTCGTCCCGGCACGGCGTTGACCCGGTCCGGTTGACCTTCACCCAGGGGGAAGCTCCAGCATCCTCCTGCCGGGCGACAACGCCCGGCAGGAGGAGGGGGACGGGGTGGACCGGCTGACCATCGGGGCGTTCGCGCGGGCCTGCGGGCTGACACCGAAGGCGCTGCGGCTCTACGACGAGCTGGGCCTGCTGCGCCCGGCCGAGGTGGACCCGTACTCCGGCTACCGCTTCTACGCCGCCGAGCAGTTGGACCGCGCCAGGCTGGTCGCCCACCTGCGCCGGATCGGCCTGCCGCTGGCCCGGATCCGGCTGCTCTGCGAGCTGGCGCCCGCCCTGGCCGCCGCCGAACTCGGCGCCTACTGGGACGGCGTACTGGCCGACACGGCCGCGCGGCAGGACCTGGTCACCCTCCTCCTGGACCACCTCACCGAGGGGACAGGCATGAGCACCACACTGGGACTTCGCTACGCGGCCCGGACCGACCGGGGCCTGGTGCGGGCCCGCAACGAGGACACCGCCTACGCGGACGGCGCTCTGCTGGCCGTCGCGGACGGGTTCGGCGGGCCCGAGGCGGCCGGGGCCGCCGTCGAGGCGCTCAGGCGCTTCGACGCGGCCGCCGTCGGCCCCGGCGACCTGCTGAACGCCCTCGCCGAAGCGGTGCGGGAAGGCGTCGACGGGACGCCGGACCGGACCGGGACCACGCTCACCGCCCTGCTGCTCGCCGGTTCGCGCCTCGCGCTGGTGCACATCGGGGACTCCCGGGCGTACCTGCTGCGGGACGGCGAGCTGTTCCAGATCACCCACGACCACACGCTGGTCCAGGCGATGGTCGACCAGGGCCGGATCACCGCCGACGAGGCCGCCTCGCACCCGCAGCGCGCCATGCTGCTGCGCGCGCTGACCGGCCCCGGGACCGAGGCCCGGCCCGACCTCTCGCTGCACGCCGCCCGGCCCGGTGACCGCTACCTGCTCTGCTCGGACGGACTCAGCACCACCGTCCCGCAGGCCGCCCTGCACACGGCGCTGAGCACCATCGCCGACCCGGAGCAGGCGGTGCAGCAGCTGATCGCGCTCGCCAACCGGGCCGGCGGTCCCGACAACATCGCCTGCGCGGTGGCGGATGTCGTCGCGGCGGGCTGAGGGCATGACACCACGCCTCGCCCCGCCCGACCTGCGGCCGCTGCGGCTGCCCGCGTTCCGCCGGTTCTTCCTCTCCTCCGCCCTGACCGCCGTCGGCGGCCAGCTCACCGCGTTCGCCGTGCCGCTCCAGCTGTACCGGCTCACCGGCTCCTCGCTCTGGGTGGGGCTCGGCAGCGCGGCCGGGCTGCTGCCGATGGTGCTCGCCGCGCTCTGGGGCGGGGCGGTGGCCGACCGCCTGGACCGGCGCCGGGTGCTGCTGCTCGGCAACGCCGGGATCGCGCTCTGCTCGCTGCTGCTCTGGACGCAGGCGGCGACCGGCGCTGGCTCGGCCGTCGTGCTGCTGCTCCTGATCGCCGCTCAGCAGGCCTGCTTCGGTGCCAACTCCACCGTCCGGGGCGCGATCGCGCCCCGGTTGGTCCCGGCCGAACTCCTGCCCGCGGCCAACGCGCTGCAGACCAGCGTCAGTTGGCTGGGCGGCATCGGCGGCCCGCTGCTCGCCGGCGCGCTGCTCACCGTCAGCGGCCTCGGCCCGCTCTACCTGCTGGACACCCTCGGCCTGCTCGCCGCGCTGCTGCTGTGCCGCCGGCTGCCGGCGCTGGCGCCGATCGGCGGCGGGGCGAGCGGCTCGATCCTGCGCGGTGTCGCGGACGGCCTGCGCTATCTGACGGGGCAACGGATCCTGCTGGTCGCCTACCTGGCCGACTTCACCGCGATGTTCTTCGGCATGCCCGTCGCGCTCTTCCCGCAGCTGGCCCGGCAGGGCTTCGGGACCTCGGCGATCGGGGTCTTCTCGGCCGCGATCTCGCTGGGCGCGCTGCTGGCGGGCGCCTGCTCCGGCAGCTTCACCCGGCTGCGCCGGCACGGCGCGCTGGTGACCTGCGCGGTCTGCGGCTGGGGCCTGGCGATCGCCGGCTTCGGCCTGGCCCGCTCGCTCTGGTCGGCGGCGGTGCTGCTGGCGCTCGGCGGGGCGGCGATCGTGGTGCTGAGCGTGTTCCGCAAGACCATCCTGCAGGGCGCCGCCACCGACGCGATGCGCGGTCGGCTGCAGGGTGCGGACACCGTGATCGCGGCCGGCGGGCCGCGCCTGGCCGGGCTGGCGCACGGCGCGGCGGGCGCCGCGTTCGGCACCGGCTGGGCGATCAGCGGCGGCGGCGTGCTGGTGGTGCTGGTGATGCTCGGCACCGTCGCCGCCGCGCCCGCCTTCTGGCACTACGCGCCGGCCCCGGCGGCCCTGGCCTAGCCCCTGGCGGTGAGCCGGCCGCGCACCGCCGCGTGCACCTCGGCCTCCTCGGCCGGGTCGGCGGCCAGTCGGCGCAGGCGCTCCAGCACCCTGGCGTCACCGGTGGTCACCACATGGCGGGCGGCCAGCTCGCGAGTGGCCTCCTCGCAGTCCCAGAGGCACTCGACGGCGACACCGCTGGAGAAGTGCCGATCGGTGACGGCCAGCGCCCGGGCGGCGCGTCCCCGCAGGTCGGAGGAGGTGGCCTCACCGTAGATGTGGCGCAGGATCGGGACGGCTTCCACGGCGGCCAGCCGCCCCGCACCGTCCACCAGGCCGGCCAGCGCGGCGTCCCGCACCCCGTGCGTCAGCACCCGCTGCCGCAGCCCGGCGACCACCGCCGGGGCGTCGGCCGGCTCGCCGATGTCGGCGAGCAGCAGCACGGCGGCCTCGCCGAGCACGCTGTCCCCGCCGCCGGTGGCCGGGTCGGCCCAGCGGCGGGCCCGGACCAAGGCGCGCGGCCCGCGCATCCTGGCCAACGCGTCCAGCGCGGCGCGGACCACGCGCCGGTCGGCGTCGGCCGCCGCCGCCTCGATCAGCTCGGTGAGCGCCTCGTCGTCCTGGTCGACCAGGTGCCGCAGGGCGGCCCGGCGGGCCCCCTCGGCGCCGTCGCGGGCGGCGGCGAGCAGGGTGTCGCGGTCCTCGGGACGGGCCACCGCGGCCAGACAGCGGGCGGCGGCAGCCGCCCGGCGCTCGACGGCGGCCGGGTCCGGGCGCACCGCGCTGTCCCCCTGGTCGGCCCAGGCGAGCACGTCGGCCACGCTCCAGCCCGGCGTGACCTGGCCTCTGCCCAGTTGCCGCTGCCACAGGTCGAAGGGGGACTGCTCGCTCGCGGCGGCGACCCGCGGGTGCTGCTCGGCCCACAGCCGCCACGGCCGGGGTTCGTAGGCGGCGCGGATCGCCGCGCGCAGCTCGGTCTCGCCCTGCGGGGTCTCGGGGAAGCGGCGCAGCACGGCGGGGGCCAGCGCGAGCAGTGCCGCGTCCTCGTCGCGCAGGCCCAGCTCGTCCAGCGCCCAGGCCCAGTTCCCGCCGCTCGCGGCGTACTGGCGCAGCAGCAGCAGGGCGTCGCGGCGGCCGTAGCCGGCCAGGTGGCCGAGGACGGCCAGGGCCAAGCCGGTGCGCTGCTCGTCCGGGTCGAGCAGGTCGTCGGGGTGGCTCAGGTGCCGCTCGATGCCGCCGAGCGGGGCTTCCAGGTCCATGTAGACGCGGGCGTAGTAAAGGGAGCGGTTCTCGACCTGCCAGTCGCCACGGGGGTCGCTGGTGACGCACTCCTCCAGGGCGGCGACGGCCTCGTCACGGTCGGCTGCGAGCGCATGCAACTGCCCGTCACCGCGTCCTCGCTGAAGCAGGCCGAGGAGGCTGTTGCTGGGGGCTATCACGGGCTCGAACATGAGGTCAGCATCCGTTGCGGCGGTCGTCGTGGCAACGGGATTTCCGTCGCCGGGGGTCTGGTGGTCACGCTGGGCGGGCGCCCGGGCGCCGGAATCACCGTAGGTTACCGCCTGCCTGCCCAGGACGCACACACCTCAATCGGATCCGGTTCTCGGCCGAGCGGGCTCGGCACCTTCACAGGTGCGTTCGGCATATGCCAGATGAAAGTTCGCTCCGTTTCTGCCATTCTTCCCACACGGAGGGTGATGTTGTGCCAGAGTCGACTCACCACTCCCCCAGTCACCTCTACCAAGCCCTGTGGGACCGCCGATGAGTCTCCCCCTGCGCAGCGCACCCCCCGCCAAGGCCACTGCCGCCATGGAATGGGACCTGGTCCGGGACACCGTGCACTGGTCGGCGCAGGTCTACCCGATCCTGGCCCGCGATCCCGGTCTCGGCCCGCTGACCCTCGATCAACTGCCCGGCCAACTGGTCCCGCAGGACCGGCCGGCGCTCTGCCGGATGGTGACCGAGGCCCTGGTGCACGGCAGCCCGCTGGACGGCGTGATCAGGATCCAGCAGGCGGGCGGGACGGTCGCGGCCGTGCACTGCTCCGGGCGCCCGGTGCTCGGCCCCGACGGCCAGGTGGTCTCGCTGCGGATGCTGATCCGAGCCTGCTGACCTGCCCCGCCGCCCGCCCGGGTCCGCCGGGCGCGCGCTCGCGTCCTCCTCGTGTCGTGCTGCCCTGGCCGATCGGCCGGTACCCCGCGCGACATATGCTGTCCGCCGCAGCGTCGGCACAGGGCGGACCTGCACCCAGGGAGGACCTGTTCCATGGACAGCCAGATTCTTCACAAGGCCGCGTTCCTGCTGCACGACTGCCACGAGCCCGAGCAGGTCGTGGTGGAGCGGCTGAAGGAGTACTTCCCCACGCTGACCCTGGTCGAGCGCGAGCGCTACGTCCAGGAGGCCTGGGACCAGGTGCACAGCGCCGCCGTCGACACCATCTGAACCATCTGAGACCGCTCTAATCAGCGGGGCGGCGGGCCGGCGGCACCGCCGCCCTGATCTCGGCCCGCAGCTCGGCCACCTCCGGCAGCGCCTGGTAGCGGGCGGCCAGCCGGTCCATCCGGTGCAGTCGGTCCCAGGTCCGGTGCGACGAGGTGTTGCCGATCTGGGCCAGCGCCTGGCGGGTCTGCCGCTGGGCCTCCTCCGGCTCCCCGGTGAGCCAGTGCACCGAGGCGATCGTGACCAGGTCCAGCACCGTGGAGCGCTCCTGGCCCTGCCCGGCGCGCAGCCGCATCGCGGCCCGCACATGTGCCACGGCCTGCTCGGCGGCGTTCGGATCGTGCTCCGCCAGGGTGCGGTAGACCAGGGACTGCATGCCGTGCAGCTCGGCCTCGTTGAAGGTCTGCATCCAGACCGGCTGCGGATCCGCCGCACCCTGGGTGTAGTACTCCTCGGATTCACCGAGCAGCCGCGCCACCTCCTGGGTGCGGCCCAGTGAGGCCTGCGCCCAGGCCTCCACCGTGTTCAGCATCGCCCGGGTCAGCGGCCCCATGCCGGGGCCGGCGCCCGCGTGGGCCATCCGCATCAGCTCCAGGGCCTCGGCGGCCCGGCCGTGGTGCAGCAGCTGGCGGGCGCAGCGCGAGATCGCCTCACCGGCGCGCGGCCGGTCGCCGGCCTCCTTGGCGGCCTGCGCGGCGATCACGAAGTAGCGCTGCCCGGTCGCCTCCAGACCGACGTCGTGCGACATCCAGCCGGCCAGCGCCGCCAGGTTGGCCGCCACCAGCCACAGCCGCCTCGCCAGCTCCGGTGGATGCCGGTGGGTCAGCATCCCGCCCACCTCGTTGAGCTGGCCGATCACCGCCTTGCGCTGCAACCCGCCGCCGCGCGAGGCGTCCCAGGCCCGGAACACCTCGAACGAGCGCTCCAGCGCGACGACCTCCTCCAGGCCCGCCGGGCCGGGCTCGTAGACGTCCACGATCGGTCGGCCCGGGGTGCCGGTGATCACCTGGCGCGGCCCGGGGCGGCTCGCCGCATAGGCGACATCGCCGCCGGCGAGCCAGTGGTAGAGGGAGTCGGGGATGACGGAGGCACCCGGCAGCTCCGTGACGGTATCGGCCAGTCCGCGTCGGTTGAGCATGAGATCCATTCCCGTGAACTCGGTGAGGATCTCGGCCGTCCGCTCCGGCTCCGCGGCCTCGGCAGCACCCGCCTTGGCCGAACTGAATCGCCGATGCCGCGCCAGACCGAGGTCCTCGATGGAGACGACACGGCCGAGCCGCTCGGTGAACACCGCGGCCAGCACCCGCGGCACCGGATCGCGCGGGACCTCGCCCCGTTCGATCCAGCGCCGCACCCGCGAGGTGTCGGTGGACAGCTGCTGCTGCCCCATCGCCGCACCACGCCGGTTGACCAGCCTGGCCAGCTCGCCCTTCGACCAACCGGTCAGGGCGAACAGGTCGGCGAGTCTGGTGTTGGGTCCGCTGCTCACATCAAGCCCCCAGGCTCCTCGGCTGGTTCGAGCCTAATGGCCTGTCACATGCCAGGCGAGCATTCGCCAGGCTTCGCCACCGTGCGCCAACTGGTCAGCCAGCCCGGCCGGGGTGTCAGGTAGAGATGCGCAACCCCACCCGGGGCCCGGATCACTCCGAGCCCTGGAAACAACGGCCGGGGAGGGGATCCCCGGGGTGTTGACGGGCCGCTCGGCGGCCTGGCGAAAGGGGGTGGCGCGACCGGGTGGCGCATCGGCGCCGGGCCCGGCCGACCGCACGGGCCAGCGCATTTCCCCAGGGTGCGTTGGTTCGCTCGGCCGGCCGGCCCCGGCACTGCGCTCCGCCCGACGCGGTCGACCGTCCGTCCCACCCCTGGGCGGTCAACCGCGACCGGGTACGCCGGAGCACACCCCCCGTGCGCCGTCGTACACACCAGCGAGCCAGGTCGTACACACCAGCGAGCCGGACCGCACCGCGGCGACCGGCTCCGCGGCACCACCGTCTGACCCCCGCCAGGGCCGCCGCCTTGGCTGACATATGCCGTCGGCAAGGAAGGGAATCCCTCCCCCTCATGTACTCCTCCGCGACTTCCCCCACCGCGCCCCGGACCGGCATCCCGCAGCGGCCGCCGTCCTCCGTGGCGGTCCGCCGGCCCGGGCCGAAGCCGGCCGTCCCGGCCCGTCCCGCCGGGCGGATCGAGGCACCCGCCTACCTGCCGCGCGCCGGTGAGCGCCTGCTGCGCCCCCGCGCGCCCCAGTACGCCACCCCCAACGGCGTGGGCGCAGCGGCGGCCGAGGGCTGGGGCCGGGTGGACACCACCGCCCTCGCCACCCCGGCCGTGCGGGCCGCGCTCGCCCACATCACCCGGATATGTCCCGCGTTCTCGGCGCGTCAGGTGCTGCGCGAGGACGGCGCGCACATCCTGATCACCGGGCTGATCGGGCGCACCGCCGTGGTCGCCAAGTGCCTCTCCCCGCAGGCGGTGCAGAGCGAGCGGCGGGCCGTGCTGGTGGAGCGGTTCCGCCGCGAGGTGGCGATCTACCGGACCTTCGTGCGGCATCGCCCCCCGGTGCGGATGCCGCGTCTGGTGGCGGCCGACCACGACCGCTGCGTGCTGGTGCTGGAGCGGATCCCGGGCCGCCCGGCCGCGCTGGAGCGCCACCCGGCGAACGCCCCGACCCCCGGCGAGGTGCGCGCGATCCTCGGCTCGATCCGCTCGCTCAACCTGTGGCGCCCGCCGGTCGACGTCTTCCACCAGCCGCTGGACTACCAGTTCGAGATCGGCCGCTACCACTCGGTCGGGCAGCTCACCGACCGGGACGCGGGCGACCTGCGGCAGTTGCTCCACGGCCTCTCGCACACCGGCTGGCAGCTGTGCCACGGCGACGCGCTGCTCAGCAACATCATGCTGGCCCCCTCGGGTCCGGTGGTGCTCGACTGGGAGCAGGCCGGCTGGTACCTGCCCGGCTACGACCTGGCGGTGCTCTGGAGCGTGCTCTCCGGCGACACCGCGGCCCGTCGCCAGATCAGCCAACTCGCCCAGGTCGGCGGCACGGTGGCCCGGGACGCGTTCCTGGTCAACCTGGTGCTGGTGCTGATGCGCGAGCTGCGGATCTACGACGTGCCGGGGGCCGGCGAGGAGCAGCGGCTGATGATCCGTCGGCTGTACGACGACGCGGCGCTGGCCCGGCGCGCGGTGCGGGCCGCGGTGGGCACGCGCTGAGCGGCGGGGCCGGTGGGCGGCGGCCCGCCGGCAGGTTCGGTAGGCACGGGTGTTCGGTCGGGGCAGCCCGCTCGGTCAGGGCGGGCTGCTCGGCCGGCCCCGGCTCAGCAGACGCCGCGCGGTCGGGCGGACCCGGCCAGCAGGGCGGCCCGGCCGACCTCGGCCAGCACCTGCTCCTCGCAGCGCCCGTGCAGCCGGCAGCTGAGCGCGTCCCGCAGGTAGCGCTCCAGCGGGTGGCGTCGGCTCAGGCCCGGAGCACCGGTGAGCGCCACCGCCCGCTGCACCGCGTCGACCACCGCGCGGGAGGCCAGCAGTTGGGCCGAGCCGGCCCGCGCCGCGGCACCGGGCTCGCCCGCGTCGATCCGCGCCGCCAGGCCGGCCACCAGCTCTTCCGCCCCGACCAGCGCGCTCGCCACCTCCCCCAGACCCACCTGGTAGCGCGGCAGGGTGCCCAGCGGCTCCCCGAGGTTGGCCGGGGTGCGCAGGTTCAGGAACCGGACCAGCCAGTCCCGGGCCGCCCGGCCCACGCCGAGTTGCACCGCCACGAGCGCCAGGTCGCGCCAGGCGGCACCGAGTCCGGTCGCCGGGTCGGGCTCGACATCGAGCGGACGCAGCCCGAGCGCGGCCTCGGCGGACACCGCGACCCCGGTGAAGACCAGGTCGTGGCCGGCACTGGCCCGCAGCCCCAGATGGTCCCCGACCGGGTCGACCTCGACCCCCGGGCTCTCGCCACGGACCAGGAAGAGACCGGTACGCGGCTGCGGCTCGTCGGTGACCGCCCGCACCGCCAGCCAGGCCAGCGCCTCGGCGCCGGTGCAGCCGGTGCGACGGCCCGTCAGCAGCCAGCCGCCGCTGCCGTCCCGCCGGGCCAGCAGCGGCACGGCCTGCGCCGGGTCGGTGGCCGACGGATCCGCGTCGAGCGTGTTGACCAGCGCGGGCCCGCGCCGGGACTCGGTCAGCAGGCGGCGGTAGGCGGCAGCGGGCCAGCCGCCACTGCGGTCCTGCTCGGCGTGGAGCAGCAGGGTGTGGGCGGTGACCAGGGCCACCGAGGCATCGCCCCGGGCCAGTTCGGCCAGCACCTGGACGGTGTCGGCGAGCCGGCCGGCCGGGCCGCCGTAGCGCTGACCGACCGTCAGGGTGAGCAGGCCGGCCTCGTGCACCGCCTCGATGCCCTGGTAGGGGAAGGTCGCGTCGCGGTCGTGCTCCTCCGCGCGGGCGGCCAGCAGGTCCACCACCCGGGGCAGCTTGGCCAGCGCCCCGGTCAGCGCTGACGGGGCGTCCGACGGCAGCGGACGGTCCGCCGGGCGGGCTGTCGCGGCGTGGTCTGGCGCGGCCTGGTCTGGCGCCGCGCGGTTTGTCACAGCCGAGTCCGTGGTGGCGCGGTCGGCGGCTGACGGACGGTCGGTTCGAGCGGTCATGGCGCTGCTGCCTCCGGGCGGCCTGCGTGGGGGCTCGGCAGCCGGCATCGGCTGCACGGCGGTGGGGGCGTGCGGGAGCGCGAGGCGCGGCCGATCCGGTGTCGGGGCAGCGCGGTCGTCCTCGGCCGGAGCGCGGATCGGTCAGGACCCGCGCGGGTCAGGGCGGGCCCTAGCGACAGATGGCGCTGGCGGTCCGCCGCAGGTCCAGGTAGCTGCGACGGACCAGCAGCAGGCGGCAGGACGACATGCTGGTGACTGTACGAAGCGTTGATCGAAACCGTCAAGCGCTGCCCGAAAGCGTCAAGCACCACTCGAACAGCACTCGGGCCGGGCGCGACGCGCCCTTCAGCCCTGCTGGAACAGGTCCGCCGGGAGCGGCTTGAGCAGCTGGTAGAGATCGTCCGCGATCGGCCGGTCCCAGCTGGCGATGGTGACCTGGACCTGGTCGCTGCGGTCGAACTGGGCGCAGAACACCCGCTCCTCGGAGACCTTGACCTTCTTCACGATCAGCAGGTCATCGCCGAGCATCACCGGGAAGTCCTCGGCCGAGACGAACTCCACCGGCTCGTCCGACTCCAGCGCCGCGAGCAGCTGTCTGATCTCGAACGGCACGCCGTCCTCGGGGTTGCGCGCCGGCGAGCCCTCCGGCAGGTTGCCGATGAACATCGCCGGGCCACGACCGCCGAACAGGTCGTAGCGCAGGAAGATCCCCTGGCAGGAGCCGTCCGGGCCGGTCATCACCGCGGCGCCGAAGAGGCCGGGCCAGTCGCCCGGGTCCATCGCGAGGACGTCGAAGTCCGGGCCCGCGGGGGTGCCGGAGCGTCGGCGGAGAAATGACATGTCGCCATCGTACGTGCCCGGGGGCGCGCGACCGCACGGGGCGGCGCCGAGGCGCGTTGCCCGGGCGTTCACAAGGGCGCGAGCTCCACGCTCCGAGACGAATGTTGACGCTGAGCAACCGTCCGGGCTACGGTCGCGGATGTACGGCAGCTGCTGTGGACCCGTTCCACGTGGGGGTGGCCTGCTGTGGCGCATTCGCATGCGCCCAACCCTCCCTTGCCACCCTTGGCACAGGTCGTGCAGCGACTGCGGTTCTTGTGTACCACGTCAGTTCGTTGTTTCGTGCAACTTTTTCAAGCATCAGCTCTGCAACCCTTCACCCAAAGCTTGGTTCGTGGGTTCCCCGACTCTGTCGCGCCTGCGGACCACGCCCTGGACACCGACGCGTGGGGGCGTTCGGATCCCGGGCACTGGTGGCCTGGGCCCTCGTGGCCCCGCCGCCCGCCTCCCGGCGGCGCCGGTCTTCGCGGACCGGCATCGGGGACAGCCGGAGGGGCCCGGTCTCGCGAACCGGGCCGTACAGCAGGCGCCGTGCACGACCGCGTGGGGGCGGTCGGCACGGCGCCTGGCTGCTTTTCCGGAGCCTGGTCCGCCGAGAGCCGGTCCGCCGACGGCCAGTCCGCCGGGGGCCAGTCCGCCGACCGGGCAAGCGAAAGGGCCGCCGGTTGACTGAACCGACGGCCCTGGGAGTCGAGCTGAACTCAGGTCAGGTCGAACTCGCCGTCCTGGGCGCCGAGTACGAAGGCCCGCCACTCCTCCGGGGTGAACACCAGCACCGGCCCGTCCGGAAAGCGTCCGTCGCGCATCGCGATGTAGCCATCCACGAAGGCGATCTGGACGTCGCCGGGCGACCCGTCCTCCTGCTTGGCGGAGAGCCACTCGGCCCCCGTGGTGTCCAACTTGGGCTTGCGCGCCGGCGGGACGGCCGGTCCGCCCTGGGCGGTCTCGTCTGCGCTGGTCTCGGTTGTCACTGGTGCTGCTCCTCCCGAACGTCCTTCAGGGTGGTCAGCGTAGCCGTCCGCACCACCGCCCGGACCGCACTGCGCCGGACTCCTCCGGTCAGGCGGGATCGCGGCGATCCTGGCCGCACGAGCGGCGGTGACGTGCTAAGCGACGTGCCGCGCACCCCTGGCCGGGCGACCTGGCCGGTCGTCATGCCCGCAGCGCGCGGCGCCTCGGCGCGGCGGGGCGGGAGCGGTGGGCGGATTTGCGAGAGTGGGCGGCGAGAGTCGGCAGAGTCGGACGGTGGCAGACCCGGAGGGAGCAGCCGATGGGGCAGGTCAGCCCGCGGGGCGCGAGCGGGGCGGACGTCATCCCGATCGGGGAGGCGCCCTCGGCCGCCCGGGTACCGAACCAGGCGCCGACCCGCTCGGCCGCGCTGGGCCGGGTCGGCGTGGTGCTGGTCTCGCACAGCCGGGACCTCGCGCAGGACACCGCCGATCTGGCCAGGGCGATGGCGCAGACCGACGATCCGGCCGCGGTGGCGGCCACCGGCGGGCATCCCGGGGACGGCCTGGGCAGCAGCGCGCTGCTGATCGCGGCGGCGGCCCGCCGGGTGGACCAGGGGCACGGGGTGGTGGTGCTGGCCGACCTGCCGTCGGCGGTCCACGTGGTGCTGTCGGTGCTGGCGGCGGCGGACGAGCACGGGCTGCCGTTCCCGGTGCGGTTCGCCGACGCGCCCTTCGTGGAGGGCGCGGTGGCCGCCGTGCAGACCGCCTCGGCGGGCGGCGACCTGGCCGCGGCGGTCGAGGCGGCGGAGGAGG
The DNA here is from genome assembly GCF_036242395.1 of Kitasatospora sp. NBC_01266. NCBI lineage: Bacteria > Bacillati > Actinomycetota > Actinomycetes > Kitasatosporales > Streptomycetaceae > Kitasatospora > Kitasatospora sp. NBC_01266. The sequence continues at coordinate 1,187,742 of NZ_CP108458.1, forward strand.
CCTACCGGCAGCGCAAGCTCTGAGTCCGATGCGGCAGAGCACCGGAACCGGCAGACGATCAGATGAACAGTCTGTAGAGGGGGTACACGGAACGTGTCCGGTCGGCTACGATCGGCCCCGCCCGCCGCCTCAACCCAGTTCCCGGGAGGAATCTCGTCATGCGCGTGGTCGTCACCGGCGGAGCCGGGTTCATCGGCGCCAACCTGGTGGCGGCGCTGCTGGACCGGCTCGAGATCACCGAGGTCCGGGTGGTCGACGACTTCAGCAGCGGGCACAAGGCCAACCTGGCCGGCCTGGCGGCAACCGTCCACGAGGGCTCGATCCTGGAGCCGGAACTGCTCGACGCGGCCTTCGCCGGCGCCGACGCCGTGGTGCACCTGGCCGCGCTGCCGTCGGTGCCGCGTTCGGTGGCCGATCCGACGGCCAGCCACCGGGTCAACGCCACCGGCACCCCGCCCGTGCTCGAAGCCGCCCGGCGGGCCGGCGGGCTCCACGTGGTGGCGGCCTCCTCCTCCGCGGTCTGCGGGGCCGGGCCCGAGCTGCCCAAGCGCGAGAGCATGCGGCCCGAGCCACTGAGCCCCTACGCGGTCGACAAGTTGGCCGCCGAGGGCTACCTGAGGGCCTATCACCACTGCTACGGGCTGGGCGTGCTGCCGCTGCGGTTCTTCAACGTCTTCGGACCGCTGCAGCCGGCCGACCACGCCTACGCCGCCGTGGTGCCCGCCTTCCTCACCGCCGCGCTGGCCGGGCGCCCGGTGACGGTGCACGGCGACGGCGGGCAGACGCGCGACTTCGTCTACGTCGGCACGGTCGCGCAGGTGCTCTGCACGGCGGTGCTGCGCCGGGTGGTCGACCCGGAGCCGGTCAATGTCGCGCTCGGCACCGGGGCCACCCTGCTGGAGCTGATCGCCGAACTGGGCGAGGTCCTCGGGCGGCCGCTGGACGTGGCGCACACCGAGCCCAGAGCCGGCGACGTGCGCGATTCGGTGGCGGACAGCACGCGGCTGCGCGAGCTCTTCCCCGATCTGGCCCCGGTGCCGCTGCGCGAGGGCCTGGCCGGCACCGCGCGGTGGTTGCGCACCCAGCAGCCGCAGCCGTAGCCGCCTGGGACCACGGCACTGCCACCCGCCCGTGCAGCCGGCGGATATCCCGGTGTCGGTGCTGTCCCGTACAACCATCCGCAGGACGTGGGAGTCCGTTAGTACATCGAGCGATCTCTCGCCGGGTGCGCCCGGCCCAGGCCTTGGGGGCAGCCGTGCCGCGACCGGACACCAGGACACCGGACTTCAGGGCGCAGGAGGCCGGCGCGTCGGGCCCCGGGACGTCAGGCCGCCCGGCGTCGGCTCCCGGCAGGCCCGACCAGGCCGGCGCCGACCGGCTGGTCCACTGGCTGCGCCACTCCCCCGCCCAGCCGCTCTTCCGCGCCCACGCGGCGCGCCGCCTGGTGGTGCTGGCCTACCGCCGGGTGACCGACCGGCGGGCCTTCGGCGCCCAGCTCGACCGGCTCCGCCGGGTCGCGGTCCCGATCTCGCTGCCCGCCCTGGAACAGGCGGTGCGCGAGGGCCGGCCGCTGCCGCCGCGCAGCGTACTGATCACCTTCGACGACGCCGATCGCGGTGTGCTGGACCACGCGCTGCCCGCGCTCACGGCGCGCGGGCTGCCCGCGGTGGCCTTCGTGGTCACCGAGCTGATCGGCACCGACCGCCTGTCCTGGCGCCAGGAGGCCGCGTTCCTGCTCGCCAACGGCGGCCACGCCCGGGCCGTCACCGGCGACGGCCTCGCCGGACGGCTGGCCCGGCTGGCCGCGCTGCCCGACCCGGACCGCCGCCGCAGCCTGCACGAACTGCGGGTCAGCTCGCCCGCCCGCCCGCCGCGACGGGAACGGCTGACCCCGGAGCAGCTGCGCCGGCTGACGGCCGACCAGGTGGTGATCGGCAACCAGACCCTGGGCGACGCCGACCTGCGACGCTGTGACGACGCCACCGTGCGGGCCGAGATCCACACCGCCCACCAGGCGCTGACCGACTGGCTCGGCGCCGCGCCCACCGCCTTCGCCTACCCCGGCGGCCACCACGACCCCCGGGCCGCCGGCCTGCTGACCGACCTCGGCTACCCCACCGCCTTCGTCAGCGACCACCGCCTCAATCCGCGGCTGCCCCGCGAAGCCCTGCGGGTCAGCCGGCTGCCGGTCGACGCGAGCTGCGACCGGGCCCAGTTCGAGGCGGTGCTGTCCGGGCTCCACCCGGCGGTCCGGCGCTGGCGGGGCGTCTAGGGTCTGTACGCCCAGGGCCTGTCCGAGGCCACCGAGGACCAGCTCCAGCACTCCCGCGAGGCGCTGCGCGGACACTTCGCGAGCTGGCCGGAGGCGGTGCGCGTGCCGCTGATCGTGGTCAGCGCGCTGGGGCCGGACGCCAACCAGGCCCAGATCTGGTCCGGGGAGATCATTCGCCGGACGAACGAGCGCAAGCAGCTCCCGCACGCGCGGCCGGCCGCCTCGGTACCGCGCAGCGAGCACCGGGTTCTGGCGGACGCCGGGCACGGCTGGCTGCACGAGGAGCGTCAGGATGCCGTGCTGCAGGCGATCAAGGACCTGCTCGACAGCTGAGGCCGCGCGACTCGGTCCGCTACCGGACGCCGATCAGCTCACCATCCGGCCGCGCGTCCGGCTGCAGCGCGCGCCCCTGCGGGTAGCGGGCGGCCACCGGGGGCAGCGGGGTGACCTGGCCGGCGTGCAGCACGGTCAGGGTGCCGCCGCCGGTGCGGGCCAGCGTCTCGGCGGACAGCCGGCGCAGCGCCTGGGCGGCGACCGCTTCGGCGGAGCCGTGCAGGACGAGGTCAGGGTGGGCGACGGCGGCGACGGCGGCCCGGATCGGGTCGGCGACCAGCTCGTAGTGCGTGCAGCCGAGCACGATGTCCGTCGTCCCGGGCGGGGTGAGCGCGGCGGCGGCGGCGATCGCCGCGCTCAGGGCCTGCTCGTCGGCGTGCTCCACGGCGTCGGCCAGACCGGGGCAGCCCACCTCGGTGATCTCCGCCTCGCCGCCGAACTCCGCGATCAGCCCGCGCTGGTACGCGCTGCCGGTGGTCGCCGGGGTGGCCCAGATCGCGACCCTGCCGCCGGCCCGCGCGGCCGGCTTGATCGCGGGGACGGTGCCGATCACCGGCAGCTCCGGTTCCAACTCGGTGCGCAGCGTGGCCAGCGCGTGCACCGACGCGGTGTTGCAGGCGACCACCAGCACGTCCGGCCGCAGCACGGCGGCGGCGCGGGCGCAGGCCAGCGCGTGTTCGGTGAGGTCGGCGGGGGTGCGCGGGCCCCAGGGCATGCTCTCCGGGTCGCTGGAGAGCACCAGATCGGCATCCGGACGCAGGGTCCGCAGGACAGCCGCCGCCGCGATCAGGCCGATTCCGGAGTCAATCAGTGCGATCTTCACGACATATGACCCTAGCCGATCCGGCCATGCTGACCATCGAGGCGGTACCGCTGCGGCAGACTGCGACGGTGAGGCCGCTGCCGTGGGTGAACCGAGTGGCCGAGATGGCGGGAGTGATCGAAGTGGCGGGAGTGACCGGATGGCCGCAGTGACCGCAGTGACCGCGTTGGCCGGCCTGTCGCTGGCCTGCTGGCTCTGGCTGGCCTGCGGTCAGGGCCTCTTCTGGCGCACGGACGTGCGACTGCCTCCGGACCGCCCCGATCCGGCCCACTGGCCCGAGGTCGCGATCGTGGTACCGGCCCGGGACGAGGCGGCGGTGCTGCCGCTGAGCCTGCCGGGGCTGCTGGGTCAGAAGTACCCGGGACGGGCGCGGGTGATCCTGGTGGACGACCACAGCTCCGACGGCACGGCGCAGGTGGCCCACGCGCTGGCCGCCGAGATCCCGGGCGGCCTGCCGCTGACCGTCACCACCCCGCCGCCACTGCCCGAGGGCTGGACCGGGAAGCTCTGGGCGGTGCGCCACGGAGTCGAGCTGGCCGGCGAGGTGGAACTGCTGCTGCTCACCGACGCCGACATCGCGCACGGTCCGCAGACCCTGGCCGCGCTGGTGGCCGGCGCCCGGTCGCAGCGCCTGGACCTGGTCTCGCAGATGGCCCGGCTGCGTACCGAGACCGGCTGGGAGCGGCTGATCGTGCCGGCCTTCGTCTACTTCTTCGCCCAGCTCTACCCGTTCCGCTGGAGCAACCGCCCCGGCGGCCGGACGGCCGCGGCCGCCGGCGGCTGCTCGCTGGTCCGCCGGGAGGCGCTGGAGCGGGCGGGCGGGGTGGCCGCGATCCGTGGCGCGGTGATCGACGACGTCTCACTGGCGCGCGCCGTCAAGCGGGCCGGCGGGCGGACCTGGCTGGGCCTGGCCGAGCGGCCCGACGAACTGGCCGTCCGCAGCGTGCGCCCGTACCCCGGGCTGGGGCCGCTGTGGCGGATGGTCTCGCGCAGCGCCTACGCGCAGCTGCGGCACTCCCCGGTGCTGCTGCTCGGCACCGTGCTGGGGCTGGCACTGATCTACCTGCTGCCACCGGTGGCGACCGCCGTGGGGCTGGCCACCGGCGCCTGGCCCCTGCTCGCCGTGGCGGCCGCCGCCTGGGCGCTGATGACCGCGACCTACCTGCCGATGACCCGCTACTACGACCGGCCCACCCCGGCGGCGCTGCTGCTGCCGTTCACCGCGCTGCTCTACCTGCTGATGACGGTGGACTCCGCTGTGCAGCACTACCGGGGCCGGGGCGCGGCCTGGAAGGGGCGGACCTACTGATCCGGGCCTTCCAGCGCTTCGTGACAGCTGCTTCGTGACAACTGCTCCGCGCTGGTTGTGCTTCGTGCTAGTGCTTCGTGCGCACCCGCTCCAGCAACTGGTCGATCACCTGGGGCACCGCGTCCACCCCGCCGGCCCGGGTCGGCGAGGTGAGGTACTGCCCCTGGACCACCGCGCTGGGCAACTCGGTGATCTCGTAGCGCTTCAGGTCGTCCGGCGCCTGCGCGACCTCCTGGCGGACCTGGTCCGACTCGTACGCGGTGGTGAAGCTCTTGCGGTCCACCCCCTGGCTCGCCGCCCAGTCGGCCGCGGCGTCCTCGGTGGTCAGGTCGCGGTTCTCGTCGCGCACCGCGTGGAAGACGGCGAGCTGCAGCCGGTCCACCTGGCCGAGCCGGTCCAGCGTGTAGTAGAGGCGGGCATGCCCGCGCTCCACCGTCTGGTCGGACTCGCCGGGCCAGACGGCGGGCAGCCGGCGCAGCACCACGTCGGAGGGCTGGCGGGCGGCCCACTGCTCCAACGGCTGCTCCAGCAGCTGGGAGTGCACGCAGCCGTACCAGAAGACCTCGACCACCTCGCGCTTGGCCGTCTCACGCACGGGTTGCGGGTGTTGCAGGCTCACATACGAGGTGTCCGCCGAAACGGCGTTGCTGGCGGGCACGGTGGCACCGAGGGTGCCGGCGACGGAGAGCAGCAGAACGGCTGCACGGGTGACGGGCTTCATGCCCGTCACCGTGTCAGTTCGCGTGCGCTACAAGCCAGTTGCCTCGCCCAACTTCGCCCGTTCGAGCGTAGCGGGCTGATCCGGACGGGCCTCGATGGCCGCGGCGGCCGCAGCGCCGTCCAGCTCGGCGGGGCCGGCCGGGACAGCCGGCGCGGCATCGGTCGCCGCCTCGCCGGCCGGTGTCGGCGTCGGTGCCCCGGCCGCCCGGCCCGCCGCGCTCTCGAAGAACCGCAGCAGCTCGACCGGGAACGGCAGCACCAGAGTGGAGTTCTTCTCCGCGGCCACCTCCACCACGGTCTGCAGCAGGCGCAGCTGCATCGCGGCCGGCGTCTCGGACATCTTGTGCGCCGCCTCGGCCAGCTTGGCGGCAGCCTGGAACTCGCCGTCGGCGGTGATGATCCGGGCCCGCCGCTCGCGGTCGGCCTCGGCCTGCCGGGCCATCGAGCGCTTCATCGAGTCGGGCAGCGCGACATCCTTGATCTCCACCCGGTCGATGTGCACGCCCCAGCCGACCGACGGGCTCTCCAGCATCAACTCCAGGCCGCGGTGCAGCTGCTCGCGCCCGGAGAGCAGGTCGTCCAGCTCGCTCTTGCCGATGATCGACCGCAGCGAGGTCTGCGCGACCTGCAGCATCGCGAAGGAGTAGTTCTGCACGTCCACCGTGGCGCGCACCGGCTCGACCACCCGGAAGTACAGCACCGCGTCCACCCGGACCGTGACGTTGTCCTTGGTGATCCCCTCCTGGGCGGGCACCGGCATGGTGATCACCTGGACGTTGACCTTGCGCATCCGGTCGGCAAGCGGCACCAGCAGGGTCAAGCCGGGCTCGCGCACCTTGCCGCGCACCCGCCCGAGCCGGAACACCACGCCCCGCTCGTACTGCTGCACCACCCGGACGCTGGTGGCCAGGAGCAACAGCCCGAGCACCACCACACCGATGATCACATCAGGCATCGAGACTCGCCCATCCCCTCCGACGGCGCGCCGCCGCACCGGGCCCCCGTAGGTCCGGTCGGACGGGCCGCGCCGTGCGGCTCAGTATGCGCCCGACCAGGGCGGGGCGACAGATGTCCGGCGGGCATCCGCTCGGCCACCCGCGACGGGTGGGCGACCGGCGCCGGCCGACGGTCAACAGCGTGACGGCACCCGCCATCACTCGGGCGCGCTTTCGGCGGTGCCCCGCTCCTCCGGAGAGCCCTGGCGGGCCCCGGCGGGTGCGTATGCGGATGATCTGATCGATCGTCAACTTCCGTACCGGCATTGGGCATAGCGGGTGAACGTGAGTGGACCCCGGCGGGCGGGGCCGGTCAGGATGATGTCCCGAAAGCGGGCCGGGCCATCGCCCCGCGTGATCCCCTGGAGTCAGAGCCGTGTTCAAGGGCTTTCGCAGCTTCCTGCTGCGCGGAAACGTCGTCGACCTGGCCGTCGGTATCGTCATCGGCGCGGCTTTCACCGCCGTGGTCACCGGCTTCGTCACGGCGTTCCTGACGCCGCTGATGGGCGTGGCCACGGGCGCGGTGGGCGACTTCAGCAAGGAGACCTTCACGGTCGCCCGGACGACCTTCCCGTACGGCGGGTTCCTGAACGCGCTGATCAGCTTTGTGCTGGTGAGCGCGGTGATCTACTTCGTGGTGGTGGTGCCGGTGAGCCGCCTGCAGTCGCGACTGGAGAAGCCCAAGGCGGCGGAGCCGGCCAAGGTGGACTGCCCGCAGTGCCTGAGCCGGATTCCGGCCGCGGCCTCGCGCTGCGCGTTCTGCACCGCCGAGGTGGCCGCGCAGCCGGGTTTCCCTGCCCAGGCGATGCAGCGTAGCTGATCAGACAGCCATCGGCCGACTCGGCGGCGTGGCGGCGTGCGCCGGTGTGAGCCCCCCGGCGCGGGGGCTCACACCAGTTTCTCATGACCGAGTTTGACCGAAAAACACCAGCAAAATGTCCGTTCTCTGACAGTTCGCCAGGTTTAGTCGAGCGAAGACTGCGTAAACACTCGAACTGCCACCCCTCCCAGTCTCCTCAGGGGCGCATTCTGGGCTTACGGTATGCCCCATGACCTCGCCCCGCTCCTACGACGGAGTCGGCTACTACCCTCCGTCCTTCTCGTCGGGCACGCCCATCTACGACAGCTTGGTCGCAGAGCGCGGAGTCCCCCAGATCGCGCCGATCAACGTGCCGGCCGCACTCCCACCCGCGCCCAGCGTCGCGGGCGGCTACGGCGGCTCGGCCATGGAGTCGACCAGCCTGCTCCCGGCGCTGCCGCCGGCCCGGCTGGCGCTCGGCCCCGGCCCCAGCAGCCCCGGCTACCAGAGCTCGCAGCCCGGCCCCGGCTACGGCGGCCAGCCGTACGTGCCCGGCCCCCGGATGCCCGGTGCCCCGATGCAGCAGGGCTACCAGCAGCCGCCCGCGCCGCAGCCCTGGGACCAGCAGCCGGGTGCCTTCCGGCCGACCGGGCCGATGGGACCCGCGCCGGTGGCCCCGGTGCGGCCGATGCCGCCGCAGCAGTTCTTCCAGCAGCCCGGCCAGCAGTTCGCCGGCCAGCAGGCCCCGGCCCCGCAGCCGCCGCAGGGCTATGCCGGCCAGCAGCAGCCGGGCGGCCAGCAGCAGTTCGGGCAGCCGCAGTTCGGCCAGCAGTCCTTCGGCCAGCAGCCGGTGGGCCAGCAGCAGTTCGGCCAGGCTCCGCAGCCGGGCCAGCCCTACCAGGGGCAGGCCTTCTGACCGAGCGACAGCCGGTCGGCTGACCGAGCAACACCACAGGGGGACGTCATTCACGGGCCGCCCGGAACACCGCAGCGCGGTGGGCCGGGCGGCCCGCGCGTCTTCTGCCGACGTCCGACGTCCGCAGTCCGACGCCCGGGGTCCGGGGTCCGGGGTCCGACGCCCAGGGTCCGACGTTCGAGGTCCGTCGGCAGCGGTCCGGGGTCAGGGGTCCGTCGGCAGCCGTTCGGCGGCGGGTCGGGAGCGCCCGCGCGAGCTGGCAGGATGGGTCCATGCCACTCCTCACCGGCCTGCACCGATACCCCGTCAAATCGATGTACCGGCAGGACCTCACGCATGCCACCGTGGAGCCCTGGGGGCTGCGCGGCGACCGGCGCTGGATGCTCGCCCGCCCCAGCGGCCTGGCCGTCACCCAACGCGACCTCCCCGAGCTCGCCCGGTACCGGATCGAACTCGCGGACGACGACGCCCTGTTGGTCACCTCCCCCGAGGGCGACGCGCTGCGGATACCCGCGCCCCGGGTGCGGGACGGCGCCATCCGCACCGAGGGCGACGTGTTCGGCACCAGGTTCGCCGCCGTCGAGGCCGATCCCAAGGCCCAGCTCTGGTTCGCCGAGCGCCTGGGCCCGCACCAGCTGGGCGAGATCCGGCTGCTGCACCTGGAGGATCCGCTGGCCCGGCACATCGCGCCCGCCTTCAGCGCGCCCGGCGAGACCGTCAGCCTGGCCGACGGCTTCCCGCTGCTGGTCACCACGACCGCCTCGCTGGCGGCGCTGAACGAGTACCTGGCCGCGTCCGAGCGGCCCGCCGTACCCATCGAGCGGTTCCGCCCCAACCTGGTGGTCGACGGCACCGGGCCCTGGGAGGAAGAGGGCTGGCACCGGGTCAGGGTCGGCGAGCTGACCTTCCGCGCGGTCAAGCTCTGCGGGCGCTGCATCGTGACCACCACCGACCAGGAGAGCGGCGAGCGGATGGGCCAGGAGCCGCTGCGCACCCTGACCAAGCACCGGCGCTTCGACAAGAAGGCGGTCTTCGGCGTCAACCTGATTCCCGAGCGCCCCGACCAGGTGACCGGGCCCGCGCTGGGCACGGTGCGGGTGGGCGACCAGGTCACCGTGCTGGCCCGGGGCGAGCGGCTCCCAGCCGCTTAGCAGCGGAAGGCCCAGGTAAGCACGCTACGGTGAGCGCACGGCACGAGCGCGGAAGGCGGGACGACGCAGCGTCATGAGTGGGCACCGTCATGAGTGAGCACAGGGTCCGGGTCACGCAGGACAGCGGCTCGCGCTGGCGGCGGCGCGCCGGGGAGTACCAGACGCTGGCGGAGGCGCTGGCCGCTGCCGAGCCGGGTGACACCGTCACGGTGCGCCCCGGCGTGTTCCGCGAGAACGTGCTGCTCGACAAGGCGGTCACGGTGCTGCCCGCCGAGGGCCCCGGCACGGTGCGGATCGACCCGCCAGCGGGTGTGCCGCTCACCGTCACCGCCGCCGCCACCGTGCGCGACCTGGTGATCGAGGGCTTCAACAGCTCGGCGGCGGCCGTCCGGATCGCCGGCCCCGAGGCGGACGCCACCCTGATCGGCTGCCGGGTGGACACCCACTCGGCGGTCGGTGTCGAGGTGGCCGAACAGGCCCGGGCGCAGCTCATCGGATGCACCGTCAGCAATCCGTCCGGCCTGGGCCTGCGGCTGCGCGGCGCCGCCACCGCGCAGATCGACGAGTGCGAGGTCACCGAGGCAGGGCAGGCGGGCCTGGCGGTGCTGGAAGGCGCCACCGCCCGGCTGAACCGCTGCCGGCTGCACCACGCGGTGGGCGCGGGCGTGCTGCTCGCCGACCCCGGCAGCCTGGCCGAGCTGACCGGCTGCGAGCTGTACGAGATCAAGGGCAGCGGGGTGCAGGCCGAGGCGAAGGCGGTCGGCCGGCTGACCGACTGCTCGGTGCACCGGGTCACCGGCAACGGCCTGACCCTGGACACCGAGGCCGCGCTGCACCTGGTCGACTGCCGGCTGCACGAACTGCCGGAGAACGCCGCCGACCTGCGCGACCGGGCCACCCTGACGCTGGAGCGCAGCACCGTGCGGGCCTTCGGGCGCGGTGCGCTCTCGGTCTGGGACGCGGGCACCAGGGCCACCGCCACCAGCTGCGTGATCGAGGACAGCACCGGCGACTACCCCGCGATCTGGGTCAGCGACGGCGCCCGGCTGGCGCTGGCCGACTGCACGCTGCAGAACCTGCCGGACGCGCTCTTCGTCCTGGACCGGGACTCCCGGGCCGATGTCACCGACACCTCGTTCAGCGAGATCCGCAGCTCGGCCGTCTCGGTCAGCTCCGGCGCGAACGTGGCGCTGGAGCGCTGCAGGGTGCGGGCGGCGGGCACCGGGCTCTGGTTCCGCGACCACGGCAGCGGCGGGCTGCTGACGGACTGTGAGATCTCGGACGTGGCCACCGGGGTGATCGTCACCAAGGGCGCCGACCCGGTGCTGCGCGACTGCGTGGTGCGCGGCAGCACGGAGGCGGCGGTGTACGTCTCGGCGCAGGGCAGGGGCAGTTTCGAGGACTGCCGCGCGGTGCAGGGCAAGGGCTTCGGCTTCCACGTGATCGACGGCTGCCGCACCGTGCTGACCCGCTGCCGGGCCGAGCAGAACGCCCGGGCCGGCTTCGAGTTCGCCGAACCGGGCCCGGTGGTGGAGGCCTGCACCTCGGACGACGTGCCGGCCGCGACCACCGCGCCCGCCAGGTCCACCGCGCTGGCCGCAGCCCCCGCCCTGGCAGAGAGCGTGCCGGGCCCGCGCAGCGCGCAGCTGACCTCGGGCCCCGCGCTGGTCGCGCCGCCACAGATCACGCCGATCCCGGACTGCCGCCCGGCCGACGAGGCGCTGGGCGAGCTTGACGCGCTGATCGGGCTGGCCACGGTGAAACAGGAGGTGCGCACCCTGATCGACCTGATCTCGGTCGGCCGCCGGCGTCGGCAGGCCGGGCTGAAGGCGCCCTCGCTCCGCCGCCACCTGGTCTTCACCGGCTCCCCCGGTACCGGCAAGACCACGGTGGCCCGGCTCTACGGCGAGATCCTCGCCTCACTCGGGGTGCTGCAGCGCGGCCACCTGGTGGAGGTGGCCCGGGTGGACCTGGTCGGCGAGCACATCGGCTCCACCGCGATCCGCACCCAGGCCGCCTTCGACCAGGCCAGGGGCGGGGTGCTGTTCATCGACGAGGCCTACACCCTGGCTCCCGAGGACGGTGCCCGGGACTTCGGCCGGGAGGCGATCGACACCCTGGTGAAGCTGATGGAGGATCACCGCGACGAGGTGGTGGTGATCGTGGCCGGGTACACCGCCGAGATGGAGCGCTTCCTCAGCTCCAACCCCGGTGTCTCGTCCCGCTTCTCACGCACCATCGCGTTCCCCGACTACACCGACGCCGAGTTGCTGGAGATCGCCCGCACCCAGGCCGTGGAACACGAGTACCACCTGGCCGAGGCCACCGAGCAGGCGCTGCTCGGCCACTTCGCCACCCTGCACCGGGGCCCGAGTTTCGGCAACGGCCGCACCGCCCGGCAGGTCTTCGAAACGATGATCGAGCGCCACGCGATGCGGGTGGCGCAGCTGGCCGACCCGTCCACCGAGGACCTCCAACTCCTGGTTCCCGCCGACCTCCCGCTGCCACGCGGGTGAGATGACGTGGCAGGATGACTATAAGGACGGAACACCGAAAGGCGGGGCGGCGTACGTGGCCGACAACAGCAACCTGCTCGCCGAGCAGCGCCGGGCGCTGATCCTGGACGAAGTACGACGGCGCGGTGGAGTGCGGGTCAACGAACTGACCCGGCGGCTGAACGTGTCGGACATGACGATCCGCCGGGACCTGGACGCGCTCGCCAAGGTCGGCGCGATCGAGAAGGTGCACGGCGGCGCGGTGCCGGTCGAGGAGGCCCGCACCCACGAGCCGGGCTTCGAGGCGAAGTCGACGCTCGAACTGTCGGCCAAGGAGGAGATCGCCCGATCCGCCGCCGCACTGGTGACGCCGGGCAGCGCGATCGCGCTCTCCGGCGGGACGACCACCTTCGCGCTGGCCCAGCACCTGGTGGCGATCGGGCCGCTGACCGTGGTGACCAACTCGGTGCGGGTCGCGGACGTCTTCGAGCGGGCCCAGCGCCAGGGCGAGGGCACCGGCACCACCGTGGTGCTGACCGGCGGGGTGCGCACCCCCTCGGACTCGCTGGTCGGCCCGGTGGCGGACCGGGCGATCCGCTCGCTCCACTTCGACCTGCTCTTCCTCGGCACCCACGGCCTCTCCCCCGAGGCCGGGCTCTCCACCCCGAACCTGGCCGAGGCCGAGACCAACCGGAACTTCGTGGCCTCCGCGCGCCGGGTCGTGGTGGTGGCCGACCACACCAAGTGGGGCGTGGTCGGCCTGTCGACCTTCGCCGAGCTGGCCGAGGTGGACACCTGGGTCACCGACGCGGCGCTGTCGGCCGAGGCCGGCGAGGCCGCCCGGGAGCACGTGCGCGAGCTGGTGCTGGCGCCGTCCGGGGCCGGCCGGCTCGGCTGAGGGCGCAGGCGGCTGAGGGCGCAGGCTCTCCGGCTCTCCGGCTCTCCGGCTCTCAGCCGAGGGCAGGTGCCGTCCCGGCCAGCAGCGCCGCCAGCGCCCGCTCGTACGGAGCGATGTCCAGGCCCTGGTCGGCGAGCCAGGAGTCGGCGTAGTACTTGTCGAGGTACCGGTCGCCCGGGTCGCAGATCAGGGTGACCACGCTGCCGTGCTCCCCGCGCGCCCGCATCTCGGCGACGATCTTGAGCGCGCCCCACAGCCCGGTGCCGGTGGAGGCCCCCGCCCGCTTGCCGAGCACCCGCTCCAGCAGCCGGATCGCCGCGATCGACGCGGCGTCCGGGACCTTCATCATCCGGTCGACCGCACCGGGCACGAAGCTCGGCTCCATCCGCTGCCGCCCGATCCCCTCGATCCGCGAACCGCGCTCGCTGGTGGCGTCCGGGTCGTGGTTGACCCAGCCGTCGAAGAAGCACGAGTTCTCCGGGTCGGCCACACAGATCCGGGTGTCGAACTGCTGGTAGTGCACATACCGGGCGATGGTCGCCGAGGTGCCGCCGGTGCCGGCCGTGGCCACCACCCAGGCCGGCTCCGGGTGCGGCTCCAGCCGCAGCTGGGCGAAGATCGACTCCGCGATGTTGTTGTTGCCCCGCCAGTCGGTGGCCCGCTCCGCGTACGTGAACTGGTCCATGTAGTGCCCGCCGGTCTCGGCCGCGAGCCGGCTGGAGGTCTCGTAGACCTCGCAGGGATCGTCCACCAGGTGGCAGCTGCCGCCGTGGAACTCGATCAGGTCGATCTTCGCCTGGCTGGTGGTCCTGGCCATCACGGCGATGAACGGGACGCCGATCAGCTTGGCGAAGTACGCCTCGGAGACGGCCGTGGAGCCACTGGACGCCTCGATCACCGGCTTGCCGGGCCGGATCCACCCGTTGCACAGCCCGTACAGGAAGAGCGACCGGGCCAACCGGTGCTTGAGGCTCCCGGTGGGGTGCGTCGACTCGTCCTTCAGGTAGAGGTCGATGCCCCAGTCGGTGGGAAGCGGGAAGCGCAGCAGGTGCGTGTCGGCCGAGCGGTTGGCGTCGGCCTGCACACGGCGCACCGCCTCCTTCAGCCAGGCGCGGTAGGCGGCGTCGGAGCGGTCGACATCCAGGGTTTCCATGGAGTCGATTGTAACGGAAAGTAATCGTTTCGAGAGGTGCAGGTTCCGCTTATCGAAGCCCTCGGGAGCTGCCGAGGGCTTCGACAGGCGCGATCACCAGTGCGGCCACCGGGCGCCCCCCGAGCCGTCGTCCTCCGTCAGCGTCGCCTTCCGTGCCCGGTACTCGTCCTCGTCGATCTCACCGCGCGCGTAACGCTCGCCGAGCACCGCCGGCGGCGGGGACTGCGGGCCGCCGTGGGCCCAGGGGCCGTAGGGGCCGCGCCAGCGGCGCCAGGCGGTGCGGTGCGGCGTCACGCTGACCCGGACGCCCTTCTGGTGACGGGGTCTGACTGGGCGTCATGGCGTTCGCAAGGGCCCTACCCCGCGACCAGCTGCGGGTTCGCCAGGTACGGCTCCCAGGCCAGCTCGGCCGCTCCCACCAGCCCGCCGTGTGCCAGGGCGGACGCGACGATCGGCACCTGGTCGCAGCGGCCCCAGAGGCTGTGCCGGATCACCGCCTCCGGCAGCCGCTCGGGGGCGGCGGCGAGCAGGTCGCGGTGCAGGCCGCCGAGCACGATCCGGTCGGGGTTGAGGATGTTGGCCAGGCCCGCGAGGCCCAGCCCGAGCCGGTCGACCACCTGGTCCACCGCCGCCCGGGCCACCGGGTCCCGCCCGGCCGACCGGGCCAGTTCGCGGGCCTGGTCAAGCAGTTGACCGGCTGGGTCGAGCAGTTGACCGGCTGGGTCAAGCAGTTGGCCGGCCGGGTCGCTCGCCCGGCCGGCGGCGGCGAGCAGCGCCGCCGGGTCGGTCTCCACGTTCAGGCAGCCGCGGTTGCCGCACGGGCAGGGGCGGCCCAGCGGATCCACCGTCAGATGGCCGACCTCCAGGGCGAGTCCGGCGCTACCGGTGTGCAGACGGCCGTCCACCACCAGCGCGCCGCCCACGCCCCGGTGACCGGAGGTGACCAGCAGCAGGTGGCGGGCGTCGCGCCCGGCGCCGTGGCGGTGTTCGGCGAGCGCGACCAGGTTGGCGTCGTTGGCGACGGCGGTGGGCAGCGGGCGGCGGGTCCGGGGGCCCAGGTCCTGGGCGGCCATGGCGTCCGCGAAGAGTGCGGCGGCCGGGGTGTCGCCGGGCCAGCCGAAGGTGAGCGCGGCGGGGGCGGTGCCCTGCGGCAGGCGGACGGGATTGGGCAGCGCGAGGGCGGCACCCAGGCAGCGGCGGCGGTCGGCGCGGATCAGCCCGGCGCCGGCGTCGGCGATCGCGCCGAACAGGCTGACCGGATCGGTACGGGCGGGCAGCGGGTGCGCGACCGGCTCACCCAGCGACCCGCCGAGCCCGGCCAGCGCCACCGAGAAGCCGTCGGCGTGCAGTTGGGCGGCCAGCACCACCGGGCCCTCGGGTGTCAGGCCGAGCCGGTGCGAGGGGCGACCCCGGGTGCTGCCGATCGGGTGCTGATCGACCGTCACCAGGCCGAGCGCGGCCAGTTCGCCCGCGACGGCACCGGCCGTGGCCCGGGTGACCTCCAGGGCGGCGGTGAGGGCGGAGCGGGTGGGGGCGCGGCCGGTGTGGACCAGCTCCAGGGCCGGGCCGAGCAGGCTGCGACCTCGATCCGGCGCGCGACGGGTTGTCGGAGTGTGCGGCACTCCTCTATTCTCACTTTGTGCCGCTCCTGAACAAAATACGCGCCACCGTCCGCCACCCGTCCGGTACAGCAGAACCGTCCGCCCCGGCAGGCCGGGCGGTCAGCGCCTGGCCAGCCGCCCGGCTCGCGCTGACCGCCTTCTTCGCCGTCGACGGCTTCCTCTTCGCCGCCTGGGTGGTCCGGATCCCCGACGTCCGGGCCCAGGTGCACGCCTCGCACGCGGCCCTCGGGCTCGCGCTGCTCTGCGTCTCGGCCGGCGCGGTGGCGACCATGCCGCTGGTCGGCCGGCTCTGCCTGCGGCACGGCAGCCGCCGGATCACCGTGCTCTCGCTCGCGCTGCTCAGCGGCGCGGTGGTGCTGCCGTCGCACACCCACTCGGTGCCCGCCCTCGGCGCGGTGCTGCTGCTCTTCGGCGCCGGGTACGGGGCCGCCAACGTGGCGATGAACAGCACCGCCGTCGAGTTGGTGGCCGAGCTGCGGCGCCCGGTGATGCCCAGCTTCCACGCCGGCTACAGCCTCGGCGGGCTGCTCGGCGCGGCGGTCGGCGGACTGCTGGCGGGGCAGCTGACGGCCAGTTGGGCGCTGGCCTGCAGCGGGGCGCTGGGCGTGCTGGTCACCGCCGGGGCCGGGGTGGTGCTGCTGCGCGGCGGCCGCGTCGCCGGCACGGTGCGCGAGACGCCGACGGAACGTGCCGTGGCGGGGCAGCTGCCACGGGCCGGCCGGCTGCTGGTGCTGCTGGTCGGGCTCACCGCGCTGTGCAGTTCGTACGGCGAGGGCTCGCTCGCCGACTGGGCCACCCTGCACCTGACCGACGACGTGCACGCGGGCGCGGCGCTGGCCGCCTTCGGCTACGCCGTCTACGCCTTCGCGATGACCGCCGGGCGGCTGGCCGGGACCTGGCTGTCGATCCGGCTCGGCCCCGCCCGGCTGATGGTGGCCGGCGGCCTGACGGCGGGTGCGGGCATGCTGGTCGCCGCGTTGACCCCCTCGGTCTGGCTGGTGCTGGCCGGCTTCGTGCTGGTCGGGCTCGGGCTGGCCAACCTCTTCCCGCTGGCGATCGCGCGGGCCGGCGAGGTGGGCGGGCCGCGCGGGGTGGCCACCGCCTCCACCCTCGGGTACGCGGGCATGCTGATCGGCCCGCCGGTGATCGGCTTCCTCGCCGACGCGGCGAGTCTGCCGCTGGCGCTGACCACGGTCTCCGCCGCCGGCCTGGGGGCCGCCGCCCTGGCGGCGGTGGTGCACCGGGCCGGGCGGCGGCACGGGTAGCCTGCCCACATGAGCGTCCATCAGCTGCCCGCCGCCGCCCGCACCGTCACCCCCTGGCGCAACGGTGGCGGGTACACCCGCGAGGTGGCGGCCGACCCCGGCGGGGCGTGGCGGGTGAGCCTGGCGGAGGTCGCGGCGGACGGGCCGTTCTCACTCTTCCCCGGCCTGGCCCGGATCCTCACCGTGGTGGAGGGGCCCGGCCTCGAACTGACCGTCGGCGACCGCGAACCGGTCATCGTCCCGCCGCAGCGGCCGTTCGCGTTCCCGGGCGGGCTGCCCACCAGCGCCCGGCTGCTGGGCAGCCCGGTCACCGCGCTCAACCTGATGGCCCGGGAGCCGGGCGCCGAGGTCACCGTGACCTCGGGCGGCGAGGAGCTGCGACCGGCGGCGGGCGGCACCCTGCTGGCCATCGCGCTCGACGGCTACGACGCGGTCCTGGTCAGCCACCCGTCGAGCGCGCCGGGGCCGGTCGGGCGGACGGCACTGATCCGTCTCTGATCCGTCTCTGATCAACCGGCGGCACCCGGCGACGAGGGGCCGGGGCTCAGTCGACCGTCGGCGGCCGCAGGTCCCAGCCCACCAGCGCGCGCAGCTGCTCGGCGGTGACACCGTCGGGCAGCGGGCGCGGCGCGTCGTGGCGGAACGGCGGCTGCCAGCCCTCGGCCTCGGTGAAGCTGCGCACCACCCGCGCGGGCGCCCCGGCCACCACGCTGTGGTCGGGCACCTCGCCGCGCACCACCGAGCCGGCCGCCACCACCACGTTGCGGCCCAGCCGGGCGCCGGGCAGGATCACCGCGCCGGTGCCGATCCAGCTGCCGGCGCCGATCTCGACCGGCTCGTTGCGCGGCCACTGCTTGCCGATCGGCAGGGTGGTGTCACGGTACTCGTGGGCCTGGTCGCTGATGTAGACGTTCGGGCCGGTCCAGACGTCGTCGCCGAGCACGATCGACTGGTGTCCGATCAGGTGGCTGCCCCGGCCGATCACGCAGCCGCCGCCGATGGTGATCAGCGGCTCCGGGCCCAGGTCCAGACCCGGCACGAAACCGGCCGAGATGGTGACCCGCTCGCCGATGATGCAGAACGGGCCGATCGCGATCGACTGCTCGTTGAACACGGTGCCCAGCGGGAAGGCGAGCTTGCTGCCGTCCCCGAGGGTGTGGAAGCGGTACGGACCCGGGTTCTGGTTGGAGACGGCGCCCTGCTCCTGCACCCAGCGCCAGCTCCGGTGCACGGCTCGCCCGGCGGCACGACGGGCCCGGGAGCGGACGGCGGTGAGCAGGGCGGTGGCGTTCGGCATGCGCACACGGTAGCCGCTCCCCCGCCGCCCGCCGACGGCCGGGGGAGCAAGATCACACCACCGATCGGATCACGCCGGGAGACCGACCGGGATCACCGCACGACCGGCGCCGTGGTCACTGCGCGTCGAGGGCCCACGGTGCCGGGCGCCGCTCCAGGAACGCCTTCATGCCCTCCTGCGCCTCGGGCGAGCCGAAGAGTCGGGCGGACTGCTCGACCCGGGCGTCCGCGTCCTGCTCGAAGGAGCGCACCACCTCGGCGTTGACCAGCCGCTTGGACTCGGCCAGCCCCTGCGGGGAGGCCAGCCGCAGCGCGGCCAGCACCTCGGCCAGCACCTTCGCCGCCTCGTCCGCCTCGCCGGCGGCGACGGTGATCAGGCCGATCCGGGCCGCCTCGACGGCGTCGAAGGTCTCGCCGGTCAGGTAGTAGCGGGCCGCGGCGCGCGGCTCCAGCTTGGGGCGCAGCGGCAGCGAGATGACGGCGGGAGCCAGGCCGAGCCGCACCTCGGTGAAGGCGAAGGTGGCGGCGGGCCCGGCGATCGCCAGGTCGGCCGCGCCGAGCAGGCCGAGCCCGCCGGCCCGGACGTGCCCGTTGACGTACGCGATCACCGGCTTGGGGCAGTCCACGATGGCCCGCTGGATGTCCACCAGGCCGCGCGGCCCGACCGTCGGGTCGCTGCCGGTGGCCTCCGAGAGGTCGGCGCCCGCGCAGAACACCTTGCCGGTGTGCCCGAGCACCACGGCCCGCACGGCCGGGTCGGCCGCGGCGTCCGCCAGGCCCCGGGCCAGCTCGGCCATCAGCCGGGTGGAGAGCGCGTTGCGGTTGTGCGGGGAGTCGAGCTCCAGGGTGGTGACGGCGCCGGCCGTGCTGACGCGGACGAGGGGCGCTGCGCTGGTCATCGCGGTAGGACCTGCTTTCCGGTATCCGATATGAGGGTGGGTCGGACGGGCTGGGAGCACTCTGGCACGCCGGACCGCCTCCGAACCAGGGGCCACCGGCCCGGGCCGTGCCGGCACCGTGAATTCGCTGGCCGGCCGCGGCACCCGCTCGGCAGAATCTCGCAGGCCTGCGCGCGGCCGGGCCGGCGACAGAGCTGGCCGCCGCCGACCTGCCGTACTGCCGGCGGTGGTCAGATGAGCCGACCGCCCGTCAGGCCAGGGCCGCGCGCCGCTGCGCCCAGCGGCTGACCGGGACCAGCGCGACCCCGGCCACCGCGAACAGGAGGCCGAAGCCGAGCCAGCCCAGCATCCCGTGCCCCACCACGCCCAGGGTGATCAACGCGGGCCCGACCATGAGGGTGGCGGCCGTGCCCGCGTTGAAGACGCCCTGGTAGGCGCCGACCGCGCGGTCGCCCGCCAGGTCGTAGCTGAGCGCCCAGGTGCCCGCCTGGGTGAGCACCTCGCCACCGGCCTCGACGACCAGGGCGAGCGTCAGCACCACGGTGGCGAGCAGCGGCGACAGTCCGTGGGCCAGGCCGAACAGCAGGCAGCCGGCCGCCAGCAGCAGCCCGCCGCGCAGGCAGACCCGGGCGGCCCGCCCCGGCTGCTCGGTGCCCCGGGTGGCCCGGACCTGGAAGAGCACCACCAGGGCGGTGTTGATGGTCATCGAGACGGCGACCATGACGCGCGGCGCGTGGGTGTCGCGGACGATCCAGAGCGGGACGCCGACCTCCAGCATCGCGAACTGCAGGGTGAGCACGGCGCTGAGGCCGGTGATGGCGAGGAAGGGCAGGTCGCGCAGCGCGGGATTGCGCCGCTCCGCGCGGGTGCGGGCCACCGACGGCGCGGCGGCCGCCGGCCGGCTCGGCACCCGCAGCATGCCGAGCGCCACCAGCCCGTAGCTGACCGCGTTCGCGAGCACGGTCAGGTTGTAGGCGAAGCGGGTGTCGGCCTGCAGCGTGAGGCCGGCCAGGATGCCGCCCAGGCCCATCGCCACGTTGGTGACCGCCCGCAGGTAGGCCCGCCCGGCCACCCGCTGCTCGCTCGGCAGCACCTCGGCGTAGAGCGCGCTGCGGGCGGTGGCCACGCCGCGGTCGAGCGCGGTCACCACGCAGGAGAGCAGCACGAAGGCGGGCAGCCCGTGCAGCAGGGGGTAGCCGGTGCTGCCCACCGCCTCGACGGCGACCAGCACGATCACCACCCGCTTGCTGCCCCAGCGGTCGGCGGCCCGCCCGGCGGGGATGCTGGCCAGCACCCCGCAGAGCCCGGCCACGGTGAGCACCACACCTACCTGGGCCACGCCGTAGCCCAGGATCCGGGTGAAGTAGAGGGCGCTGATCGTGAAGAACAGGCCGTTGCCGAGCGCGTTGGCCACGGTGATCCAGGTCAGCAGCCGCAGCACCGGATCGGTCGGCAGCAGTCGGCCGGGCGCGCGGATGGGCGCCGGGGCGGGCGGAGCGGGTACGGACGGCGTGCTGTCGGTGCTTGTCGTCGTCATGACGCGATCTCAGCCCGGCCCGGTACCGTACGGGTACTGATTTAGGCCCAAGCTGAATCGAGGGGCTGTTATGCACCGTTTCCTCCTCGGCCTGGCCGACCTCGCCGCGGTCTCCTTCTCCTGCTCGCCGCTGCACGAGACGGTGCTGAGCCTGCGGATGTGGACCCACCCGGAGAGCTATCCGGCGCAGCGGCCGTGGTTCCGGCAGATGCGGCCGGCCTTCGAGCAGTTGGAGGGCGGCCGGCTGCTGCGCGCGCTGGTCGCCGGCAACCGGTACACCCCGGACTTCCTGACCCCGCGGCCGACCGGCCCCTCCCCCGGCTTCCGGGCCGAGCTGGGCGTGCTGCGGGCCACCGACCCGGCGAACCTGCGGGCCGAGCTGGAGCCCGCCTTCCTGCCGCACGACGGGGCGCTGCCGCCGCCGCTGGCCGAGGGGCTGGCCGAGCCGGAGCGCCTGCTGGAGGCGATCTGCCTGGCGCTGGAGGAGTACTGGGAGAACTGCCTGGCCCCGCACTGGTGGCCCCGGGCCCGCTCGGTGCTGGAGGCGGACATCGTGCACCGGGCCCGGACCCTGGCGCAGCAGGGCGCCGCGGTGATGTTCGCCGAACTCGACGACCGGCTGCACTGGTCGGACGGCGTGCTGACGATCAACCGCAGCTGGGGCGACTCCGGGGACACCGACATCCCGGTGCGACGGCGCGGCCTGGTCTTCCTGCCCAGCTGCTTCGTCCGCGGCGCCAACACCTCGATCAGCGCCGAACTGCCGCCCTCCATCAGCTATCCGGCCCGCGGCCAGGGCACCATGGCGGGCGCCCTCGACCCGCCGGGCTCCTCGCGCGCGCTGGAGCAGCTGCTCGGCGCGCCCAAGGCCCGCCTGCTGACCCTGCTGCACGAACCGGTCTCCACCACCGAACTGGCGCTGCGGCTGAGCGTGACCCCGGGCGCGGTGAGCCAGCACCTGGCGGTCCTGCTGGCCACCCGCCTGGTCACCCGGGCCCGGCACGGGCGCTCGGTGCTCTACCTGCGCAGCCCGCTGGGCGAGGAGCTGTGCCGCTGATGCCCCGCCACCACCCGCACCGCGCGCAGCAGGTCCAGGCGAGGACGGCCCGGCGGACGTCGGCCCGCCGGAGCCCTCACCCGTACTCCCCCGGGAGCAGGCGCCCGGCGGGCACGGTCGGACCGGCCCTACCGCGAGGCCAGTGCCGCCAGCCGCCGCGCGGCCCGGTAGCGCCGCAGGATCTGGCCGAAGGTGGTGTGCCCCTGGGTGGTCTGGGCGAACGCCTGCCAGGCCGGCCTGATCACGCAGACCGCCAGGTGGAACAGGTACGGCCGGCGCTCGAAGGCCTCCAGCATCACCTTGCCCGCCCGCATCTCCACGCCCAGGCCCGCCTTCACCGCGAAGGCGTAGTTCAGCGCCTGCCGCCGCACCTCCTGCGGGCTGCCCGCCTCGGCCACCTGCACCGCCCACTCGCCGGCCAGCCGGCCCGAGCGCAGCGCGTAGGAGATGCCCTCGCGGGTCCACGGCTCCAGCAGTCCGGCCGCGTCGCCGGCCACCAGCACCCGGCCGCGGGAGAGCGGCGAGTCCTCGGCCCGGCAGCGGGTCAGGTGGCCGGACTCGATGGCGGGGGTGAAGCCGGACAGCCCCAGCCGGCGGATGTAGTCGGCCAGGTAACGCTTGGTCAGCTCGCCGTCGCCGCGCGCCGAGATCACCCCGACGGTCAGCGTGCCGGAGTCGGTCTTCGGGAAGACCCAGCCGTAGCTGCCGGGCAGCGGGCCCCAGTCCAGGTGGATCCGGCCCTCCCAGGCCCGGGCCACCCGCTCGGGCACCGGGATCTCGGCCTCCAGGCCCAGGTCGATCTGGTCGAAGGTGACCCCGACGTGCCGCCCGATCCGGCTGGCGCTGCCGTCCGCGCCGACCACCGCGCGGGCCTGCGCCGAGCGCCCGTCGGCCAGCGTCACGGCCACCGTGCGGCGGTCGGCGCCGCCCTGCTGCTCGACGCCGGTCACGGTGACGCCGGTGACCAGCACGGCGCCCGCCTGCTGGGCCGCCTCGACCAGGCGCAGGTCGAACTCGGTGCGGTTGACCAGGCCGAAGAGCATCCGCTTCGAGCGCCGGGTGCGGGTGAAGCGGCCGTTCAGCGCGAAGGTGACGGCGTGCACCCGGTCCTGGAACGGGATCTTGAAGTCGGCCGGCAGGTTGTCCCGGGACGGTCCGATGATCCCGCCGCCGCAGGTCTTGTAACGGGGGTGCTCGGCCTTGTCCAGCAGCAGCACCCGGCGACCCTGCACAGCTGCGGCGTGCGCGGCCGAGGCCCCGGCCGGGCCGGCCCCGACCACCACGACGTCCCAGACACCGTCGAGCGGGTCACGGGCTTCGACGTCGGCTTCAGGTTCGGCCGCCGGTCCGTCCAGAACGTCGACGGGCAGGCGGGCATCGGGGGCATTACCGGAGTCTCTCACGTCGAGTCATCCTATGCGGCGCACCGGCGTGTGCCGCCTGCGCCACCAGCGCGGCCACGCCACCCGGGCGTCCGGCGGCGCCCTTATGCTCGGTCGCACAGGTGATCAACCACGCAGCTTCCGGAGAGCCGTCATGACCGAACCCTCGCCCGATCTCGCCGCCGCCGTCCATGCGCTGATGCCCCGTGCCCAGCGCGAGCTCGCCGAGCTGGTGGCCTTCCCGTCGATCGCCGACCCGCAGCTCGGCCTGGAGCGGGAGTGCCAGGCCGCCGCGCACTGGGTGGCCGACGCGCTGCGCGCCGAGGGACTGACGGGCGTTCAGCTGCTCGACACGCCGGACGGCACCCAGTCCGTCTACGGCGAGCTGACCGGCGTGCCCGGCGCGCCGACCGTGCTGCTCTACTCGCACTACGACGTGCAGCCGCAGCTGGACGAGAAGGCCTGGGCCAGCCCGCCGTTCCAGCTCACCGAGCGCGACGGGCGCTGGTACGGGCGCGGTGCGGCGGACTGCAAGGGCAACATCC
Source organism: Kitasatospora sp. NBC_01266 (assembly GCF_036242395.1). Lineage (NCBI taxonomy): Bacteria > Bacillati > Actinomycetota > Actinomycetes > Kitasatosporales > Streptomycetaceae > Kitasatospora > Kitasatospora sp. NBC_01266. The sequence goes on from NZ_CP108458.1 coordinate 1,211,209, forward strand.
TGATGCACCTGACGGCCCTGCGGGCGCTGCGCGAGAGCGGCGGCCCGGCGCTGCCGGTCAACCTGAAGGTGATCGTCGAGGGCTCCGAGGAGCAGGGCACCGGTGGCATGGAGCAGTACGCCATCGCGCACCCCGAACTGCTCACCGCGGACGCGATCGTGATCGGCGACGTCGGCAACTTCGCGGCCGGCCTGCCGACCGCCACCGCCTCGCTGCGCGGCATCACCGAGGTGTCGGTCGAGGTGCGCACGCTGGCCGGCAACCTGCACTCGGGCGCGTTCGGCGGCGCCGCCCCCGACGCGCTGGCCGCGCTGCTGAAGCTGCTCGCCTCGCTCTACGACGAGCAGGGCGGCACCGCGATCGCGGGCCTGCCCGCCGACCAGACCTGGCCCGGCGTCAGCTACCCCGAGGACCGGTTCCGCGCCGACGCCAAGGTGCTGGACGGGGTGCGGCTGATCGGCACCGGCGACGTCGCCGACCGGCTCTGGGCACGTCCCGCGGTGACCGTGGTGGGCATCGACGTCCCCGCGGTGATCGGGTCCACCTCCTCGGTGCAGGCCGGCGCCAAGGCCAAGGTCAGCCTGCGGGTGCCGCCGGGCATGTCGATCGAGACGGCCCAGGACGCGCTGGTGGCCCACCTGGAGCAGGCGGCCCCCTGGGGCGTCCAGCTGACCGTCACCCGGCTCAGCGGCGGCCACCCGTTCCTCGCCGAGACCTCGGGCCCCGCCTACGAGGCGCTCGGCGAGGCGATGCGCGAGGCGTTCGGGGTGGACATGGTGGTGGCCGGCGAGGGCGGCTCGATCCCGCTCTGCAACACGCTGCGCACGCTCTACCCGAAGGCCGAGATCGTGCTGATCGGCGTCGAGGAGCCGAGCACCCAGATCCACGCGGTGAACGAGAGCGTGGACCCCGAGGAGCTGGAGCGGATGGCGCTCTCGGAGGCGCTGTTCCTGCGGCGGTACGCGCAGGTCTGGCAGGGCTGAGGCACCAGGGCCGGTCGGGCGGTTCGCCTCCCACCGGCCCTACCGCCGGTGGACCTGCCGGGGCGGCCCCAGCAGGTCCAGCACGCCCAGCACGGCCGCTGCCGTCGTGGCCCCCGCACCGGCGCCGAAGCAGAAGTCGGAGATCGGGTCCGACCGCCCGCCCGTACCGCGCGCCCGACGGACGCGGCTCAGCCGGTGGGCGGCCCCGGCCGCCGCGCCGGCGCCGACCAGCGCCCGCCGGCGGGCCCGCTGACGGGTCGTCCGCGGGTCCTGCGGCGCCCCGCCGTCCGGCTCGATCCGCAGCTCGCGGGCCAGGTGACCGCCGAGCACGGCCAGCCCGAGGGCCGAGCTGCCGTACTGCAGCGCCGTGCAGAGCGGCACACCCGCCACCCGGCGCTCGAGCACCGGCAGCAGTCGCCCGCCGAGCCGCCCCGGGTGGGTGAACGCGTCCCAGCCGACGTGGCCGGCCGCGCCGAGCGCGGCGGAGAGCGCGAAGGCGGTGGCCCGCTGCCCGGACCCGCCTGGCGCCGGGCGGCGCTCGGTGGCCAGCAGGGCGGGTTCGGCCCAGCACGGCGGCAGCAGGCCGAGCAGCGGGCGCCGCAGCGCGCCCTGCCAACCGGCCGCCAGCACCCCCGCCAGCGCCACGTCCACGGTGGGGACCGCCCACCACCGGTGGGTCAGCGCGCCGTGCCGGAACAGCCCCGGGCCCCAGGAGGCCGCGAAGAACGGCAGGTCAGGCGCCATCGACCCGGCGACCAGCGCGGAGGCCAGCAGCGGTCCCCGGCCGCGCAGCCCGCGCAGCAGCGGCAGCACGGCGGCGGGATGGCTGAACGTGAACGGCATGCGGCCATCCTCGCCGAGAGCCGTCGGCGCGGCCATCCGCCCGCCGGCTGCCCGGTCGCTACCCGGCGCTGCCCGCGCCGGTGGCCGCCGGGCGGCCCGCCTCCAGGTAGTGCGAGGTGCCCGCGCCACGGGCCTCCAGGGCGCTGGCCAGCCGCCGGTAGCGGCCGGCCGACAGCAGCCGCTCGGATTCACCCAGGGTGACGAAGCGCCAGTCCCGCAGCTCGTCCGGCGGCAGCCGCAGCTCGGCCCGCTGAGCGGCGGTCAGGCGTCCGCCGTCGTAGACCAGCCGCATGCCGCCCCGGCGCGGGCCGGTGCGCGGCTCCCAGTCGACCGCCAGCAACCGCAGCGCCTCCGGGTCCAGCCGCAGGCCCAGTTCCTCCGCGGCCTCCCGGACGGCAGCCAGGGTGGGCGCCTCACCGCGCTCGACCACGCCGCCGGGGAACTCCCAGTCGGGCTTGTAGACGGGGTCGACCAGCAGCACCCGGTCGTCCTCGTCGAAGAGCAGCACCGCGGCCGCCACCGTGTCGTCCGCCGAGTCGGTGGCGCGCACGATCGGGCAGCGCGCGGCGCCTTCCGCGACCAGGGCGGCGAGGGTCTCGGCGACCTGGCGGGGCGTCAGGTCGGCGGTGTCCAGTACCCGGGCGTCGCGGTGCAGCCAGGTCCGGGCCTGCTGGTAGACGGGCAGGTGGGCCAGGCGCCAGCGGCGGCACTCGGCGTCGGCCGCCGGATCGTCCGGGAACCGCGTGTCGTGCCCGATCCGCTCGCGCAGGATCGTTTCCTCAGCGTGCAGCACGAAGTGGTGCACCGTCAGGCCGCGGGCCGCCAGCGCGCCGAAGATCTCGTCCCGGTAGGCCTCGCGCAGCAGCGTCATCGGGACCACCAGGGTGCCCGGCACCTCCGCCAGCACCGTGGCCGCCGCCTCGGGGACCAGACGCCGCCAGGCCGGCAGGTCCTGGTAGTCGCCGACCTCGGCCAGCCGGCGGCGCGGCAGCACCCCGCGCAGGTAGTCGCCGATGCCCTCCGGATCGAAGAGGGTGCTGCCGGGCAGCAGCTCCACCAGCTCACGGCAGGCGCTGCTCTTGCCCACTCCGAACGTCCCGTTGACCCAGATGATCACGATTCCCCCTGACCTCGCCGACGCTCCCTGACGCGCCGAGCGCCCCGGCACCATCCGAGGTGGTACCCGCCGAGGCCGACCCGTCATTCCTGAAGATCTGATGAGCGGTCACTTCTCGGTCCGATCCACGTTCGATCCAGGTCCGCTCCCGCTCCGAACCGGGGCGCGTTTCGCCGAGCACGCGCCGCCCGCTCAGGCCCGCGCGCCCGCTCAGGCCCGGGCCACCGCCCGCAGCGCCGCCGCAGCAGCGCCCACCAGGCCCGCGTCGGTGGCCAGTTCCGCCGGCCGCAGGCGCAGCCCGCGCACGTAGGAGAGTGCCGCGTAGTCGCCCAGCCGCTCGCGCAGCGGGCCGAACAGCAGCTCGCCCGCCTGCGCGACACCGCCGCCGATCACCACCACCTCCAGCTCCACCAGCGTCGCCGCCGCCGCGATGCCCGCGGCCAGCGCCTGCCCGGCGCGGGCGAAGGCGGCCAGCGCCACCGGATCGCCGGCGCGCGCCGCCACGGCCACGGCGGCCGCGTCCACCCGGCCGCTCGCGGCGCCGGACGCCGCACCGGTCGCCTGGCCGCTCGCCGCACCGCCGGGCCGCCAGCCCGCCGCCAGCGCGTGCCGGGCGATCGCGGTCCCGCTGGCCAGACCCTCGAGGCACCCCCGTCCACCGCAGGCACAGGGCTCACCGTCCAGGTCCACGCTGATGTGGCCGATATGCCCCGCGTTGCCGGTCGGCCCGGGGTGCAGCGCCCCGCCCAGCACCAGGCCGCCGCCGACCCCGGTGGAGACCACCATGCAGAGCGCGTTGTCGAAGCCCCGGGCCGCGCCGCGCCAGTGCTCGGCGGCGGTCATCGCCACCCCGTCGCCGGTCAGCACCACCGGGCGGCCGGCCGCCAGCTCACGCACCTCCCGGACCACCGGAAAGTCGCGCCAGCCGGGGATGTTGACCGGGCTGACGGTCCCTCGCACGGTGTCCACCGGGCCCGCGCTGCCGACCCCGACCAGCTCGACCCCGGCCCACTGCGGCGTGGCCGCGAGTGCCTCGACCACCTCGGCCAGCGCGTCGCGCACCACCTTGCCCGACTCCTGGGCCCGGGTGGGGCGCTCGACCCGGTGGTACAGCTCGCCGTCCTCGGCCCCGACGAGCGCTCCGGCGATCTTCGTCCCACCGATGTCGACCGCCGCGACCAGCGCCTGACCAGTCATCATCCACCGTCCTGTTCCTCGTCGTCCGTGGCCCGAGCCCATCCTGCCCGGTCCCGGCCACGACGCGGCCGCACCTGCCGGGACTGTCCCGCAGCACCCCGCGGTTCCCGCGCCACCCATTCTGGACACCGCGCCCCGCCGCGCCCCAGAATCGGTCGTATGACCGCTCCCGAGCCCCGCACCAGCGTGGCCTCCGTCGACCTCCAGGCCCGTCCCTCGGAGGCCGACCGCGAACGCGCCCTCGAGGTGCTGCGGGACGGCGCCGGGGACGGTCGGCTCTCGCAGGACACCTTCATCCGCCGGATGGAGCTGGTGCTCACCGCCCGCAGCACCGCCGAGTTGGCGGCGGCCCTCGCCGACCTGCCGGCCGACGGCCCGCTGGCCCGCTTCGCCCTGCGCGCGGTCGGGCGCCTGTCCGCCTTCACCGTCCGGCTGCGCAACGCCTGGCGGACCGAGCGCCTGCCCGGCCTGACACTGCCTCAGCTGGGCCCCGCCGAGCTGCGGATCGGCCGCGCCCCCGGTTCGGACCTGCGCCTCACCGATGTCTCCGTCTCCCGTCAGCACGCCGAACTGCGCCGCTACGGGGACGGCTGGGTGCTCTACGACCTGGGCTCGACCAACGGCACCCACGTGAACGGCCGCCGGGTCACCGGCGGCGTGCCGGTGGGGCCGGGCGACCAGGTCGAGTTCGGCAGCCAGGCGTTCCGGCTCGGCGCGGCCTGAACCCGCGCCTCCCGATCCGCCCGCAGTCGGCTACTCCTCCAGCAGCCGCTTCTTCAACACCTTGCCCATCGCGTTGCGCGGCAACTCCTCGACCAGGACCACCTTGCGCGGGCGCTTGTGCACCGAGAGCCGCTGCGCCACGAAGTCGGTGAGCTGGTCACCCGTCACCGGGCCGTCGGGGATCACGAAGGCGACCACCGCCTGCCCCAGGTCCGCGTCCGGGGCGCCGACCACGGCGGCGTCCGCGACCGCCGGGTGGTCGCGCAGCGCGGCCTCCACCTCGCCGGCGCCGATCTTGAAGCCGCCGCTCTTGATCACGTCCACCGAGCCGCGACCGACGATCCGGTGGAAGCCGTCGGGGCCGATGGTCGCGACGTCCCCGGTGCGGAACCAGCCGTCCTCGGTGAAGGCCTCGGCGTTGGCTAGCGGGTTGCCCAGGTAGCCGTCGAACATCGAGGGACCGCGGACCTGGAGGTCGCCCACGCTCTCCCCGTCGGCGGGCACCGGGCGCCCGTCCTCGGCGATCAACCGGGTCTCGGTGCCGGCCAGCGGCAGGCCGACGCTGCCGGGGCGGCGCTCGCCGGCGGCCCGGGTGCTCACGGTGATCAGGGTCTCGGTCATGCCGTACCGCTCGACCGGGCGGTGGCCGGTGAGCGTGGTCAGCTTCTCGAAGACCGGGACGGGCAGCGGGGCGCTGCCGGAGACCAGCAGCCGGGCGCCGCTCAGCGCCTGGGCCGCGGGCTGGTCGGCGGCGATCCGGGACCAGACGGTGGGCACGCCGAAGTAGAGGGTGCCGGCCGCCTCGGCGTAGGCCGCCGGGGTCGGGCGGCCGGTGTGCACCAGCCGGCAGCCGGTGCGCAGCGCGCCGAGCACGCCGAGCACCAGGCCGTGCACGTGGAACAGCGGCAGGCCGTGCACCAGGGTGTCCTCGGCGGTCCAGGCCCAGGCCTCGGCCAGCGCGTCCAGGTCGGCGGCCACCGCGCGGCGGGAGAGGATCACGCCCTTCGGCGGGCCGGTGGTGCCGGAGGTGTAGAGCACGAAGGCGGCCTGCTCGGCGGCGGGCTCGGGGGGCTGCTCGGCACTGGTCTCGCCGAGGTCGACCGGCAGCGCGTCGACGGTGGCAGCGCCGATGATCTCGGCCGCGACCTCCTTGACGGCCGGGCCCTCGCCGGCCAGCAGCTCGGCGCCGCTGTCCCGCAGGATGTGCGAACGCTCCACCGGCCCGGCGTCCGGCGGCAGCGGCACCACCGGCACCCCGGCCAGCAACCCGCCGACCACCGCGGTCACGGTCTCCACACTCGGCCGCGCCAGCACGGCCAGCGCCCTGGCCCCGGCCACCCGGGCCGCCACCGTGTTGGCCGCGCCCAGCAGCCGCTCCCGGGAGAGGGTCCGACCGTCGATCCGCAGCGCGTCGGCCGCGTCGCCGTGCCCGCCCTGAAGTGCTGTCAACAGGTTCACGGCGGCACTCTACGGGACCCGCACACGCCACAGGGCGTGATCCACACCACCACGGGGGGATCACGCCCTGCTGGAGCTGTCGGCCGAGCTGAATCCGGCTCGACACTCGCTCAGTTGCTCGTGCGGTCGCTCGCGTTCGGCCTCCCGAGCGCCGCTCGGTCCGGCCCTGCGGGCGCCGCTCGGGTTCAGCCCTTGCGGGCGTTGACCTCGCCGGTCAGCTGCGGCAGCACGTCGAACAGGTCGCCGACCACGCCGTAGTCGACCAGCTCGAAGATCGGCGCCTCGGCGTCCTTGTTGATCGCGACGATGGTCTTCGAGGTCTGCATGCCGGCCCGGTGCTGGATCGCGCCGGAGATGCCCGCCGCGACGTAGAGCTGCGGGGAGACCTGCTTGCCGGTCTGGCCGACCTGGTTGCTGTGCGGGTACCAGCCGGCGTCCACGGCCGCGCGCGAGGCACCGACGGCCGCGCCGAGCGCGTCCGCGAGCTGCTCGACCACGCCGAAGCCCTCGGCGGCACCGACACCGCGGCCGCCGGAGACCACGATCGCGGCCTCGGTCAGCTCGGGGCGGCCGGTGGAGACCCGCGCGGTGCGCGAGGTGACCTTGGCGGCGTTGCCGGTGAACTCGACGGTCACGTTCTCGACCGTGCCGGCGGCCGGGGCGGCCTCGGGCGCGGCGGAGTTCGGCTTCACGGTGATGACCGGAGCGCCGTGCGAGACCTTCGACTTGACCTGGAACGAGGCCGCGAAGACCGACTGGGTGGCGACCGGGCCGTCGGCGCCGGCCTCCAGGTCGACGGCGTCGGTGATGATGCCGGAGCCCAGGCGCAGCGCCACGCGGGCCGCGACCTCCTTGCCCTCGCCGGAGGAGGTGACCAGGACGGCCGCGGCGCCGGAGGCCTTGGCGATCTGGGTCAGCGCGTCCACCTTCGGGACGACCAGGTAGTCGGCGAACTCGGCGGCGTCGGCGACGTAGACCTTGGCGGCGCCGAACTCGGCGGCCTTGGCGGCGATGTCGGCGGCGGCAGCGCCGGCGCCGAGGACGACCGCGGACGGCTCGCCGATCCGGCGGGCCAGGGTGAGCAGCTCCAGGGCGGGCTTGCGGACGGCGCCGTCGGCGTGGTCCACCAGGACCAGGATCTCAGCCATGATTTTTTGTCTCCTGAGGGAACGTGGGGGCCGGACGGCGGGTCAGATGAACTTCTGCTCGGCGAGGTAGCTGGCGAGCTGCTTGCCGCCCTCGCCCTCGTCCTTGACGATCGTTCCCTTGGTGCGGGCCGGGCGCTCGGTGATGGTCTCGATCGCGGTCCACGCGCCGGCCAGGCCGACCTCGTCCGCGTCGATGCCGAGGTCGTCCAGGTCGAGCTCCTCGACCGGCTTCTTCTTCGCGGCCATGATGCCCTTGAAGGACGGGTAGCGAGCCTCGCCCGACTGGTCGGTGACCGAGACGACGGCCGGCAGCGCGGCCTCGACCTGCTCGGTGGCGGCGTCGCCGTCACGGCGGCCCTTCACCACGCCGCCGTCGACGGCGACCTCGGAGAGCAGGGTCACCTGCGGCAGGCCCAGGCGCTCGGCGAGCAGCGCGGGCAGCACGCCCATGGTGCCGTCGGTGGAGGCCATGCCGCAGACCACCAGGTCGTAGCCGGTCTTCTCGAGGGCCTTGGCGAGGATCGCGGAGGTGGCGATCACGTCCGAGCCGTGGATGTCGTCGTCGTTGACGTGGACACCCTTGTCGGCACCCATGGAGAGGGCCTTCTTCAGCGCGTCCCGGGCGTCGTCGCCGCCGACGGTCAGCACGGTCACCTCGGCGTCGTCACCGGCCGCCTCCTTGATCCGCAGCGCCTGCTCGACGCCGTACTCGTCGAGCTCCGACAGGAGCCCGTCCACGGCGTCCCGGTCGGTGGTGGTGTCGTCCGCGAAGCGACGGTCACCGGTCGCATCGGGCACGTACTTCACACAGACAACGATCCTCAAGCTCACGGCCTGTCTCCTGTACTGGTCTCGTCCGGCGGCTGCCGCGGGTGCAACGGGCGGGTGCGCACACGCTGACACCCGCTACGGACAGCGCATTCCTGCTGCCCTGACCGGCACTTCCGGCAGCATACTCGGCAGCATCCCGCTCTGGTTACTCGTCAGTATCTAAATACCGGTCGCCCACATCTTGCCGCAATGTCAGGGCGTTATCCCCCCTGATCATTGTGACGAAGCTCTCGACTTCCCCAGCACTCAACCCACCGGTGAATGCCGAGCTCAGGACGCCGGTCCCGGGAATGCTCCCGGACCCTGCTCAGGTGCCGCTCGGGCCGCTGCGGCGGCCGCGTTCAGCAGGCTTCGCCGAGCGCGGCTATCACGTCGGCGCGGCGCGGCTGGCCGACCGCGCGCTTCACCACCCGCCCGGTGCCGTCCAGCACCAGCACGGTCGGGGTGCGCAGGATCTCCAGCCGGCGGACCAGCTCCAGGTGCTGCTCGGCGTCGATCTCCACGTGCGCCACGCCGGTCACCATCCCGGCGACCTCCGCGAGCACCCGGCGGGTGGCCCGGCACGGCTGGCAGAAGGCGGTCGAGAACTGCACCAGGGTGGCCCGCTCCCCCAGTTCGATCTGCTCGCCGAGATCGGCGGCGGACAGTTGCACGGTCTCGTCCCTCCCGCGCGCCGTGACGGCGCGCACCTTTCCGTCGCGCCGGGCCCGGGAGAACCCGAAGGCACTCGCCAGCGCGAGCACCGCGACGCACACCAGCAGTCCGGTCATGCGCTTCAGTGTGCGCCACCGCGGGCTTCGCCCGGACACTGGCTCCTCCGCTCGCGAGCCGCGTACGATCACGCCGTGGACATCCCCCGGAAGCGACTGACGCGGCGCCGCGTGGTCGACCTGTGCCGGGCCACCGCGTCGCGCTGTCGGTGAGCCGCTCCGCCGCTCCCCCGCTCGCCCTTCCGTCCGACGCCTCGGAGTCCACCGTGCAGCAGCGAACCGTCCAGCGCCGCCCCGCTCAAGTCGACCCGCGCGGGCCGCGCTTCGCCGCCGCCCTGACCAGCCTGGTACTGGCCGCCGTCCTGATCACCGGCAGCGGTGCGCTGCTGGCCGGCCAGGCGCTGGTCTTCGCACTCGGCGCGCTGGCCGGTCTGCGCTACTCGCCCTACGGCTGGCTCTACCGGGTACTGGTACAGCCCCGGCTGGGCCCGCCCGCCGAGTGGGAGGACGCCCGTCCGCCGCGCTTCGCCCAGAGCGTCGGGCTGCTCTTCGCCCTGCTGGGGACCGTCGGCTACCTCGGCGGCGCCGACTGGCTGGGCCTGGCCGCCACCGGCTGCGCGCTGGCCGCCGCCTTTCTCAATGCCGCGTTCGACTACTGCCTGGGCTGCGAGGTCTACCTGTGGTGGCGCCGCGCACTGCCCGGCCGCGCCTGAGAGCGACCCCCTGATCGCCGCTCGGGCCACCCCCCTGCCGCCGGTCAGCCCGAGTTCCCGATCCCGCCCTGTTCAGGGGTGTGATGACAATCTCGCGCCGCCGACGCACGCCCAGGTGACAGAAGGCACTCCTTCGAGGGACCATCATCAGCAGAATCACCCGTGTCAGCCGCGGCGTGCCGCGCCTCGAGGCCCGGTCCCCTGGTGGTGAACCCGGGTGCCACCGCACCGGGCCAGGGCCCGTACGTAGTAGAAGTAGGCTGACCGTGGCAGAGTTCGTGTACCCGCCGGTGATCCGTGCCGCGCTGACCGTCTTCAAAGCGCTCGACTGCCGGATCACCATCGTGGGTGCCGAACACGTGCCGGCCACCGGCGGCGCGGTGCTGGTGAGCAATCACATCAGCTACCTGGACTTCCTCTTCGCCGGCCTGGGTGCCTACCGGGGCGGTGACCGCAAGACCCGCTTCATGGCGAAGGACGAGGTCTTCCGGCACAAGATCTCCGGCCCGTTGATGCGCGGGATGAAGCACATCCCGGTCGACCGCACCGACGGCCAGCCCGCGTACGAGGCCGCGGTGCGCGCGCTGAAGGCGGGCGAGGTGGTCGGCGTCTTCCCCGAGGCCACCATCAGCCGCTCCTTCATGCTGAAGAAGTTCAAGACCGGCGCGGCCCGGATGGCCGCCGACGCCGGCGCCCCGCTGCTGCCGGTGATCCTCTGGGGCACCCAGCAGCTGTGGACCAAGGGCCGCCCGAAGACCCTGACCAAGCGGCACGTTCCGGTCACCATCATGATTGGCGAACCGATTCTCCTGGAGCCCACCGACAAGCCGGTGATGGTCACCCGGCGGCTGCGGGCGGCGATGAGCGAGATGCTCGACCGGGCCCAGCGCGACTACCCGGCCAAGCCGACCGGCCCCAGCGACTCCTGGTGGCTGCCCGCCGGCCTCGGCGGCACCGCGCCGACCCTGGAGGTCGCGGAGGCCGAGGACGAGCAGGAGGCAGCCGCCAAGGCAGCCCGGCGCGCCGGGGCCTGACCGAGCCCGAGCCCAGCACCGAGTACCTGTTGACGGCGCGTCACCCTCGCGGGGTGGCGCGCCGTTCGACGTTCGGTCGACTGGTCAGGCCGCGGATCAGCTGTCGGCGGCGAGCGCGGCGGCGATCTGCCGGTTGGTCCGCGCCCAGACGTCCTCGGGCACCTTGGGCAGGAACTCGGCCCAGAGCGGCAGGAAGGTCCCGCGCAGCTGCAGCATGCCCTCCGGCCGGGCGAGGAACCAGAGGTGCAGGTGCGCGGCTCCGTCGCCCCACCGGTTGATGTGCACCCGGGCGATACCGCCCAGCGACTTGATGGCGCGCTCCACCCGCTGGCAGACCGGCCCCAGCTCGGCCGCACGCTCGGCCGGCAGATCCGCCAGGTCGTAATGCCCGCGCGAGAAGAGCATCACCGCGGCCGGCAGACCCTCGGGCTCGGCGAACCGGCAGACCATCCAGTGATCGTCGGCCCAGAGCACATCGGGATCGTCGATCTCCCGCTGGCAGGCACGGCAGTTCTCCGGCCCGTCCTCACCCGAGCGAGGCGGCTCCGGCAGCACCGGCTCGGCCAGTGCCTTGACCTTCAGCTCCCCCTCGAGCGGGAAGGCATCCCAGCCCACCACTCCACCGGCCGGCAGCTCGAGGGGCTTGCCGATCGGCAGACTACGGACGAACGGACTCGGCTCCACGCCGCGTTCACGGTCGGCGGCACGCTCATTGTCAGTCATGCGCCGAATTCTGGCACGAACGCGAAGAAGCCCCCACCGAATATCGGTGGGGGCTTTTTCAGAAGAATTGTTCGGCGGCGTCCTACTCTCCCACAGGGTCCCCCCTGCAGTACCATCGGCGCTATGAGGCTTAGCTTCCGGGTTCGGAATGTAACCGGGCGTTTCCCTCACGCTATGACCACCGAAACACTATGAAACTGTCAACCGCACCACACCGTGACCTGGCGTGGGGTCGTTGTTTCAGAACAACACAGTGGACGCGAGCAACTGAGGACAAGCCCTCGGCCTATTAGTACCGGTCAGCTCCACCCCTTACGAGGCTTCCACATCCGGCCTATCAACCCAGTCGTCTACTGGGAGCCTTACCCTCTCAAGGAGGTGGGAGTGCTCATCTCGAAGCAGGCTTCCCGCTTAGATGCTTTCAGCGGTTATCCCTCCCGAACGTAGCCAACCAGCCATGCCCTTGGCAGGACAACTGGCACACCAGAGGTTCGTCCGTCCCGGTCCTCTCGTACTAGGGACAGCCCTTCTCAACACTCCTACGCGCACAGCGGATAGGGACCGAACTGTCTCACGACGTTCTAAACCCAGCTCGCGTACCGCTTTAATGGGCGAACAGCCCAACCCTTGGGACCTACTCCAGCCCCAGGATGCGACGAGCCGACATCGAGGTGCCAAACCATCCCGTCGATATGGACTCTTGGGGAAGATCAGCCTGTTATCCCCGGGGTACCTTTTATCCGTTGAGCGACGGCGCTTCCACAAGCCACCGCCGGATCACTAGTCCCTGCTTTCGCACCTGCTCGACCCGTCGGTCTCACAGTCAAGCTCCCTTGTGCACTTACACTCAACACCTGATTGCCAACCAGGCTGAGGGAACCTTTGGGCGCCTCCGTTACTCTTTAGGAGGCAACCGCCCCAGTTAAACTACCCACCAGACACTGTCCCTGATCCGGATCACGGACCCAGGTTAGACATCCAGCACGACCAGAGTGGTATTTCAACGACGACTCCACAACAACTGGCGTTGCTGCTTCAAAGTCTCCCACCTATCCTACACAAGCCGAACCGAACACCAATATCAAGCTATAGTAAAGGTCCCGGGGTCTTTCCGTCCTGCTGCGCGAAACGAGCATCTTTACTCGTAATGCAATTTCACCGGGCCTATGGTTGAGACAGTCGAGAAGTCGTTACGCCATTCGTGCAGGTCGGAACTTACCCGACAAGGAATTTCGCTACCTTAGGATGGTTATAGTTACCACCGCCGTTTACTGGCGCTTAAGTTCTCAGCTTCGCCCTGACGAATCAGAGCTAACCGGTCCCCTTAACGTTCCAGCACCGGGCAGGCGTCAGTCCGTATACATCGCCTTACGGCTTCGCACGGACCTGTGTTTTTAGTAAACAGTCGCTTCTCGCTGGTCTCTGCGGCCACCCCCAGCTCAGAGAGCAAGTCTCATCACCAGGAATGGCCCCCCTTCTCCCGAAGTTACGGGGGCATTTTGCCGAGTTCCTTAACCATAGTTCACCCGAACGCCTCGGTATTCTCTACCTGACCACCTGAGTCGGTTTGGGGTACGGGCCGCCATGAAACTCGCTAGAGGCTTTTCTCGACAGCATAGGATCATCCACTTCACCACAATCGGCTCGGCATCAGGTCTCAGCCTTAATGAGTGACGGATTTGCCTATCACTCGGCCTACACCCTTACCCCGGGACTACCACCGCCCGGGCTGGACTACCTTCCTGCGTCACCCCATCGCTCACCTACTACCCTGTTGGATCAGCGGCTCCACCACGTCCCTTTGTCCGAAGACTCCGGGCCGGCTTCACGGCTTTAGCATTCAGAGGTTCGACGTTGGCGCTTCAAAGCGGGTACGGGAATATCAACCCGTTGTCCATCGACTACGCCTGTCGGCCTCGCCTTAGGTCCCGACTTACCCTGGGCAGATCAGCTTGACCCAGGAACCCTTGGTCAATCGGCGCAAGAGTTTCCCACTCTTGTATCGCTACTCATGCCTGCATTCTCACTCGTATCCCGTCCACGACTCGATTCCTCGGCCGCTTCACCCGGAACACGACGCTCCCCTACCCATCCACAGCGTCGTTGGACGTATTCTGTGAATGACACGACTTCGGTGGTGTGCTTGAGCCCCGCTACATTGTCGGCGCGGAATCACTTGACCAGTGAGCTATTACGCACTCTTTCAAGGGTGGCTGCTTCTAAGCCAACCTCCTGGTTGTCTCTGCGACTCCACATCCTTTCCCACTTAGCACACGCTTAGGGACCTTAGTCGGTGTTCTGGGCTGTTTCCCTCTCGACCATGGAGCTTATCCCCCACAGTCTCACTGCCACGCTCTCACTTACCGGCATTCGGAGTTTGGCTAAGGTCAGTAACCCGGTGAGGCCCATCGCCTATCCAGTGCTCTACCTCCGGCAAGAAACACGTGACGCTGCACCTAAATGCATTTCGGGGAGAACCAGCTATCACGGAGTTTGATTGGCCTTTCACCCCTAACCACAGGTCATCCCCCAGGTTTTCAACCCTGGTGGGTTCGGTCCTCCACGCGGTCTTACCCGCGCTTCAACCTGCCCATGGCTAGATCACTCCGCTTCGGGTCTTGGGCATGCAACTCAAACGCCCTATTCGGACTCGCTTTCGCTACGGCTACCCCACACGGGTTAACCTCGCTACACACCGCAAACTCGCAGGCTCATTCTTCAAAAGGCACGCAGTCACGGCCCGCCAGCAAGCTGACGAACGACGCTCCCACGGCTTGTAGGCACACGGTTTCAGGTACTATTTCACTCCGCTCCCGCGGTACTTTTCACCATTCCCTCACGGTACTATCCGCTATCGGTCACCAGGGAATATTTAGGCTTAGCGGGTGGTCCCGCCAGATTCACACGGAATTTCTCGGGCTCCGTGCTACTTGGGAGAAGCTCAAGTGAGCCGCTGATGTTTCGTCTACGGGGGTCTTACCCTCTACGCCGGACCTTTCGCATGTCCTTCGACTACACCAACGGTTTCTGACTCACCCAGCCGCCGGCAGACGACTGAAGAACTTTCCCACGACCCCGAAATGGCAACCCCTGCCGGGTCTCACACCACTCCGGTTTAGCCTCATCCGGTTTCGCTCGCCACTACTCCCGGAATCACGGTTGTTTTCTCTTCCTGCGGGTACTGAGATGTTTCACTTCCCCGCGTTCCCTCCACATACCCTATGTGTTCAGGTATGGGTGACAGCCCATGACGACTGCCGGGTTTCCCCATTCGGACACCCCCGGATCAAAGCTCGGTTGACAGCTCCCCGGGGCCTATCGCGGCCTCCCACGTCCTTCATCGGTTCCTGGTGCCAAGGCATCCACCGTGCGCCCTTAAAAACTTGGCCACAGATGCTCGCGTCCACTGTGCAGTTCTCAAACAACGACCAGACACCCACCCTCAACACCCCAACAGGGCGCCTCGCATGGGACCGGCACTGAGACAACGATTACTCGTTCCCTCAGGACCCAACAACGTGCCCGACACACCAGATCAACCGAAACCGTTCCACGCCGAAGCAGTACTAGGAGACAACCAACCCTGTGTGCCGAATAGTCAACGTTCCACCCATGAGCAACCGTGCGAGACATTCGCTCGCAACCGGCCATGTGCTCCTTAGAAAGGAGGTGATCCAGCCGCACCTTCCGGTACGGCTACCTTGTTACGACTTCGTCCCAATCGCTGGTCCCACCTTCGACGGCTCCCTCCCAAGGGTTAGGCCACCGGCTTCGGGTGTTACCGACTTTCGTGACGTGACGGGCGGTGTGTACAAGGCCCGGGAACGTATTCACCGCAGCATGCTGATCTGCGATTACTAGCAACTCCAACTTCATGGGGTCGAGTTGCAGACCCCAATCCGAACTGAGGCCGGCTTTTTGGGATTCGCTCCACCTCACGGTATCGCAGCCCTTTGTACCGACCATTGTAGCACGTGTGCAGCCCAAGACATAAGGGGCATGATGATTTGACGTCGTCCCCACCTTCCTCCGAGTTGACCCCGGCAGTCTCCTGTGAGTCCCCATCACCCCGAAAGGCATGCTGGCAACACAGAACAAGGGTTGCGCTCGTTGCGGGACTTAACCCAACATCTCACGACACGAGCTGACGACAACCATGCACCACCTGTATACCGACCACAAGGGGGCGCCCATCTCTGAACGTTTCCGGTATATGTCAAGCCTTGGTAAGGTTCTTCGCGTTGCGTCGAATTAAGCCACATGCTCCGCTGCTTGTGCGGGCCCCCGTCAATTCCTTTGAGTTTTAGCCTTGCGGCCGTACTCCCCAGGCGGGGAACTTAATGCGTTAGCTGCGGCACCGACGACGTGGAATGTCGCCAACACCTAGTTCCCAACGTTTACGGCGTGGACTACCAGGGTATCTAATCCTGTTCGCTCCCCACGCTTTCGCTCCTCAGCGTCAGTAATGGCCCAGAGATCCGCCTTCGCCACCGGTGTTCCTCCTGATATCTGCGCATTTCACCGCTACACCAGGAATTCCGATCTCCCCTACCACACTCTAGCCTGCCCGTATCGAATGCAGACCCGGGGTTAAGCCCCGGGCTTTCACATCCGACGCGACAGGCCGCCTACGAGCTCTTTACGCCCAATAATTCCGGACAACGCTCGCACCCTACGTATTACCGCGGCTGCTGGCACGTAGTTAGCCGGTGCTTCTTCTGCAGGTACCGTCACTTGCGCTTCTTCCCTGCTGAAAGAGGTTTACAACCCGAAGGCCGTCATCCCTCACGCGGCGTCGCTGCATCAGGCTTTCGCCCATTGTGCAATATTCCCCACTGCTGCCTCCCGTAGGAGTCTGGGCCGTGTCTCAGTCCCAGTGTGGCCGGTCGCCCTCTCAGGCCGGCTACCCGTCGTCGCCTTGGTAGGCCATTACCCCACCAACAAGCTGATAGGCCGCGGGCTCATCCTGCACCGCCGGAGCTTTACACCAACCCCCATGCGGAGGAAGGTCATATCCGGTATTAGACCCCGTTTCCAGGGCTTGTCCCAGAGTGCAGGGCAGATTGCCCACGTGTTACTCACCCGTTCGCCACTGATCCACCCCGAAGGGCTTCACCGTTCGACTTGCATGTGTTAAGCACGCCGCCAGCGTTCGTCCTGAGCCAGGATCAAACTCTCCGTGAATGTCTGCTCGACAGTGCTTAATTAAAAGCGCGAGCGGCCACCCGCGTTGAGCGGCACGACAACCACCGGAATAGGGTGACCTCGTGCACTGCGTCCTCGCTAGTGTTTTACTTCAAAAGGAATCTCCAACCCCGATCAAGCGATCGAGGCCGGGGATGTCAACATATCTGGCGTTGACTTTTGGCACGCTGTTGAGTTCTCAAGGAACGGACGCTTCCTTCAAGCCGCTCTCGCAAGCTCTCCGGGCGCTTCGTTCTTACTTCGTAAAGCTTATCAGATCAGTTTCACTCCGATTTACCGAAGTTCATCTTCTCGACTCACTCAGTCGCCCCTCTCGGCGCGACTCCGGAACTGTACGGGTACCGGCCCGCCGCAAGCAAATCGTCCCGTCCGGCATTCTGGTGCCGACCTGAGGGAGGGAGTTGACCATGGACATGGTCAGTAAGTTGAGCAGGGCACTGGCTGCCGAACCGGTGTCGTTCGACGGGGGTCCCGGTCGTCACCACCAACTCGTCCTACCGAGCTCGACCACGCCGGTCGTGGTCGACCTGATAGCCGCCGCGCAGACCACGCCCCCACGTCAGGTAGCCGTCCTGCTGCCCGGCGGCGGCCTCAACGTCCGGGCCAACTACTGCACCGCCCAGCACGGCCGCAGCCTGGCCCGGTTCCTCGCCGACCACGGCTATCTCGTCATCGGCATCACGCCCCGCGAAGACGCGCTGACTCCCCCGGCCATCGGTCCGCACTGCGCCGACTGGGGCCTGCGCGCCCATCGACGCGACCTCCAGCCGGTGCTCGCCGCCGTCCAGGACACCCTCGGCCTGCCGTACGACCTGCTCGGGCACTCGGCCGGCGCCGCCCTTGCCCTGGACACGGCCGCGCAGCCCGACGCCCACCCGCGCCGGGTCATCGTGCTCGACACCACCGGCCCCTATGACCCGGCCACCGAGCCCGAGTCGGCCGCCCGCGCCGACGCGCTCACCACCGCGCTCCAGGAGCAGCTCGCCCAGGGAGTCCACGTCGTCGACCCGGGGCTCAAGGGCCTGTTCGCCCGCGCCGCCGCCGACC
The DNA here is from genome assembly GCF_036242395.1 of Kitasatospora sp. NBC_01266. Lineage (NCBI taxonomy): Bacteria > Bacillati > Actinomycetota > Actinomycetes > Kitasatosporales > Streptomycetaceae > Kitasatospora > Kitasatospora sp. NBC_01266. Next base: position 1,228,941 of record NZ_CP108458.1, read on the forward strand.
CCGGGGGCAGCAGCCCGGTACCGCGCCCGGACCGGGCCGGCCCGACGTTCAGCAACCTCGGGCTGCTGCACTACGCGCTGACCCACACCCGGCGGCTGCCCGGCCCGGCGAACTGGATCTACCACCAGGGCCACAGCAGCGGCTCCTTCGAATTCGGCGCCACCCCCGCGCAGGACCGCTTCACGCTCGACCGCACCCCCCTCGACGTCTGGCGCCGGGCGATCGAGGCGCTCGGCAGCGGGGTCCAACCGACCGCGCTGCTGCGCGACCTGGCAGCCGTGTGGGCCGGCCGCACCGACGTGTACCGGATCGACTGGTCGGCGATCCGCGCGGACGTGGTCTGGGTCAACGCCGAGCTGGGACGGGGTGATCACGACCTGGGCGCCCGGCTGATCCAGGCCGGCGGGGCGCGGGTCGACTACCGGGTCGTCCCGGGTTACGGCCATGGCGACGTGGTGTGGGCGCCCGGCGCCGCACAGGAGATCTGGCCGCTGCTGCTCGGCTGAGGCGCACAGACGCGGAACGGCCGGTCGGGACCAGGTCCCGACCGGCCGTCTGCGGCAGCCTTGCTCAGGCCGTGCGGCCCAGCTCCTCGGCGATCGCCGCCGCGAACGAGTCGATGTCCGCCTCGGTGGTGTCGAAGGCGGTCATCCAGCGCACCTCGCCGGTCTGCTCGTTCCAGAAGTAGAAGCGGTAACGCTTCTGCAGCCGCTCGCTGACCTCACGCGGCAGGATCGCGAAGACCGCGTTCGCCTGCACCGGGCGGACCAGCGTGACGCCCTCGATGCCGCCGACCGCGGTGGCCAGGCGCTGCGCCATCGCGTTGGCGTGGCCCGCGTTGCGCAGCCAGAGGTCGCCGGTGAGCAGCGCCTCGAACTGCACCGAGAGGAAGCGCATCTTCGAGGCGAGCTGCATCGACATCTTGCGCAGGTACTTGATGTTCCGGACCTTCTCCGGGTTCAGCACCACCACGACCTCGCCGAACAGCAGGCCGTTCTTGGTGCCGCCGAAGGAGAGCACGTCGACGCCGGCGTCCGTGGTGAACTCGCGGAACGGGCGGCCGAGCGAGGCGGCGGCGTTGGCCAGCCGGGAGCCGTCCAGGTGGACGAGCATGCCGCGCTCGTGGGCGTGCTCGCAGATCGCCCGGATCTCCTCGGCGGTGTAGAGGGTGCCGAGTTCGGTGTTCTGGGCGATCGAGACGGCGAGCGGCGCGGCGCGGTGCTCGTCGTCCCAGCCCCAGGCCTGCTGATCGATCAGCTCGGGGGTGAGCTTGCCGTCCGGGGTGGGCACGGTGAGCAGCTTGATGCCGGCGACCTTCTCCGGCGCCCCGCACTCGTCGACGTTGATGTGCGCGCTCTGGGCCGCGATCACCGCGCCCCAGCGCGGCAGCAGGGCCTGCAGCGCGACCACGTTGGCACCGGTGCCGTTGAAGACCGGGTAGGCCTCGGCCTGCTCGCCGAAGTGCTTCTTGAAGACCGACTGCAGGTGCTCGGTGTACTGGTCCTCGCCGTAGGCGATCTGGTGGCCGTCGTTGGCCAGCGCGATCGCCGCGAGGATCTCCGGGTGGACGCCCGCGTAGTTGTCGCTGGCGAACCCGCGGGAGGCGGGGTCGTGCCGCCGCACCGCGTCGGTTCCGGAGAGGGAGGTGCTCATCGGGCTGTCAACCACAGGTGCTGTCCGTTCAGTTCTGCTGCGGGGCGGGACCAGAGGTCCGCCAGGTGGTCGGCCAGGTCGGCGGTCTCGGTGTAGCCGGTGAACTTGGCCTCCGGCTTCTCGGCCCGCATCTCGGGCGAGAGCAGGGCCTTGATCACCAGGATGACAGCCGCCGCCGTCGGGACACCATCCTCGGCGGTGGTCTCCTTGGCGAAGGAGTTGGCCATCGCCAGGGTCCAGGCCTCGCCGGCGGCCTTGGCGGCGGCGTAGGCCGCGCCGCCCGCGGTCGGCTTGTGCGCGGCGGAGGCGGAGATGATCGCGTACCGGCCGGCCTCGCTGCGCAGCAGCGCGGGCTGGAAGGCCAGCGAGGTGTGCTGCAGCGTGCGCACCACGGTGTCGTGCAGGAAATCCCAGTCGTCGATCCGGGTTTCGTGGAAGGTCTTGCTGCCGCGCCAGCCGCCCACCAGGTGGAGCAGGCCGTCGACGTGGCCGTGCTCGGACTCCAGGTGGTCGGCCCAGTCGTGGACCTCCTGCGGGTCGAGCAGGTCGATGACCTGGCCGGTGACCTGCGCGCCCGGCACGGCGGTGCGCACGCCGGCCGTCACGGCGTCGAGGCGCTGCTGGTCGATGTCGGCGGCGATCACGATGGCGCCGCCGGCGGCCAGTCGGCGCACGGTCGCCCGGCCGGCCGGGCCGCTGGCGCCGGCGACCGCGATGACCTTGCCCCTGACCCCGTCGAGGGTGCGGCCGCTGCTGGTCGAGTCGAGGGTGCTCACGCGGCGACCTCCTGGATACCGGCGCCGGTGATGCCCGCGGTGGCGGTGATCACGTTGGCGAGCTTCTTGGACAGGGCTTCGTAGAACATGCTGAGCGGGAACTCGTCGGGGTGGACGGCGTCGCAGAGCGCCTTGTTGAGCGCCTTGCCGTCCAGGTCCAGCGGGAGGGCCTCGGCGCCCTTGGCCCAGGTGGAGGCCGGGTGCGGGGTCAGGTAGCGGGACACTAGCTGGTAGGCGGCGATCCAGTGGGCCGTCTTCGGGCGGTCGATGCCGGCCCGGTAGAGCGCCTCGATCTCGCCGCAGAGCGCGTTGGTGACCTCTGCGACCCGGTCCCAGTCGATGCTGAGGCGGTTGTCGCGCCAGCGCAGCGCGTCGTGCTGGTGCAGGTAGGCGAAGAGCAGCTGGCCGCCCATGCCGTCGTAGTTGCGGACCCGGCCACCGGTGACCGGGAAGCGGAAGAGGCGGTCGAACAGGATCGCGTACTGGACGTCGCGGCCCTGCTCGTAGCCCTCGGCCTCCAGCTTGACGGCCTCCTTGAAGGCGGTCAGGTCGCAGCGCAGCTCCTCCAGGCCGTACATCCAGAACGGGCTGCGCTGCTTGATCATGAACGGGTCGAACGGCAGGTCGCCGTGGCTGTGGGTGCGGTCGTGCACCAGGTCCCAGAGGACGAAGGTCTGCTGGGCGCGGGCCTGGTCGTCGATCAGCGCGGCGGCGTCGGCGGGGATCTCCAGGCCGAGCAGGTTCACGGCGGAGCTGGAGACGGCGCGGAACCGGGCGGCCTCGCGGTCGCAGAAGATGCCGCCCCAGGTGAAGCGCTCGGGGGCCTGGCGGACGGCGACGGTCTCCGGGAAGAGGACCGCGGAGTTGGTGTCGTAGCCGGCCGTGAAGTCGGTGAAGGTGATCGGCACGAACATCGGGTTGTCGAAGCGGGTGCGCTCCAGCTCGGCCAGCCAGTCGGGCCAGACCACCTGGAGGAGGACGGCCTCCAGGTTGCGGTCCGGGTTGCCGTTCTGGGTGTACATCGGGAAGACGACCAGGTGGCCGAGGCCGTCGACGCGCTGGGCGGCGGGCTGGAAGGCGAGCAGCGAGTCGAGGAAGTCGGGCTCGCGGTAGCCCGTCTCGGCCCACTTGCGCAGGTCGGCCTGGACGGCTTCCAGGTAGGCGGCATCGTGCGGGAAGAGCGGGGAGAGCTCCTGGATCGCCCCGAGCACGGTGTCGAGCAGCGGGTCGACGGTGTGCCGCTGGACCGTGGAGAGGTCGATCGACCCGTCCTTGGACTGCAGCGGGCGCAGCGCCTCGACGGTCTGCTTCAGCCGCTGCCAGGCGGGGTGTTCGGCCAGGGACGCCGCCGTAAGGTCGGCCGCCACAGCGAGGTTCGGCGAAAGATTCTGCATGGGAGACCCACTTCGACAGAAGTTATTGAATCAAGGACACGATAAAAGCGAAAGGTTCTCCTGTTCAAGGGGGGGTCGGTACGAGATCCTCCACTTCGTGTCCCGGCGGCCCGGAATCCGTCCACTGACCACCATCCGGACACCCTGCTGGAACGGCCTCGCTGAACGACCTTGACCCGCCGCGCTCCGCCGTCGCCACCGGGGAGAGCCACTCGGCCGCCCTGTCAGCAGGCCCGGCGCGGACCGTGGCCCGAGCCCCGGCCACCCCCGCCCCGGCGCGCGGATTCGGCCGTCGGCCCGCTCGCACTCCCGTACGCCCCGCACGCGCCCTGCTCCCGGGCGGCGGCGGGGCTGATGGTGGTGCCATCCCCGGGTTCAGCGGCGGGTACGAGGGGGGACCGATGCACGGACCGGCTGTGCTCAGTTGGCTGCTGGCGCTGCTGACCACCGCGACCGGGGGCCTCTGCCTGCTGCGGCTGCGCCGCCCTGCGGGGCGCGTGCCGGGTGCGGGCAGCCGGGGCGGGCATCCCGACGACCGGGGGTCGGATGCGGCGGAGGCCGCGATGGGGCTGGGCATGGCGGCGATGATCGTGCTGGGCGACCGGCTGCCGGCACCGCTCTGGGTCGGACTCTTCGGGTTGCTGGGCGCCGCCTCGCTCTGCGCCGCCGCCGGGCGGCGGGCCGGCGGCCTGCGCGCGCACCGGCTGCATCACGCGGTGGGAGCCGCCGCGATGGTCTACATGGCGCTGGCCATGGGCCACCCGCCGCAGCAGTCGCACCCGGGGATGGTGATGCCGATGGGGCTGCCCGCGGTGACCGGACCGCTGCTGGTCTACTTCGGCTGCTACGCCCTCTGGTCGGGCAGCCGGCTGCTCACCGTGACCGCGTACCCGGGCGGGCCGGCGGCGGGCCGACCGGCCGGACCGCTGCCCGAGGCCTGCCGACTCGCCATGGGCGTCGGGATGTTCGCGATGCTGCTGGCGCTGTGAGACGGAGCGGCAGGCGCACCAGTGGTGTTGTTGGTCACTGCCGTGGCGCGGCGGTTCCACGCGGTCCGGTGAGCGCCTAGATTGAGCCAGAGCGTTCGGTCACGCCTTTCCCTGGGGGGACCCACTGCCATGACGGCCTTGCTCGGCCTGCTGCTGCTCGGTGCGCTGCTCGCCACCGCCGGCCCGCTCCTGCTGACCCGGGCCGGCTGGGTCCAGCGAGAACCGGTGCTCGCCCTGCTGGTCTGGCAGTGCCTGGTGATCGCGGTGCTGCTCTGCTGCCTGCTGAGCCTGCTGCTGGCCGTCTCGGCCTCGCTGCCCCAGGTGCGGGCGCTGCTCTTCACCGGCGCCCCGCACGGCGTGGAGGCGGCCTACGGGCTGGCCGGCGCCGAGGGCTGGGGGCGGCTGTGCGCGGCACTGCTGGCCCTCGGCGGGCTGCGCACCGCGCTCTCGCTGACCCGCGAGGTCCGCGCCGCCCGCGCGCTGCGCGATCACCGGCATGCCGAACTGGCGCACCGGTCACCTGAGTTGCCGGCCTCCATCGGGGACTCGCCGGCCCGCAGGGAGCGGCTGGTGGTGCTGGAGAACGTCCAGCCCCAGGCCTGGTCGCTGCCCGGGCCGCAGTCCCGCCTGGTGGTCACCACCGGCGCGCTCAGCCGCCTCACCGACCGCGAGTTGGCGGCCGTACTGAGCCATGAGCGGGGCCACGTCCGAGCCAGGCACCACTGGCTGGCCCAGTGCGCGCAGGCGCTCGCGGCGGGCTTTCCCGGGGTCGGGGTGTTCAGCGCGTTCCGCGACCAGGTGGGCGAGTTGGTGGAGCTGGCGGCGGACGACCGGGCCGCGCGCCGGCACGGGCGGCTGACCACGGCCCACGCGATGGTCGAACTCAACACCGAGCGAGGGGTGTTCGGGAACTGCCCGGGGCAGGGAGCGCCCGGCCAGCTGGCCCAGGCGCCGCGCCGGGTGGACCGGCTGCTGGTCGGGGCGCCCAGGCTCCCGGTGACCGGTCGGCTGCGCCTGACGGCGCTCGCGCTGGCGGCGCCGGTCACCGTCCTGCTGATCGCGGCGCTGCCCGGCCTGACCGCGCTGCGCTGACCATCGCGGCCGGCCGACCCCGGCCGCCGGTGGGCGGGCGCGCGGGCAGCCGTCAGCCGCCGGCCGGCCGGTGGCCCGCCAGCGACCGGGCGAGCACCTCGCGATGCAGCGGCCGGGCGGCCTGGTAGCGCTCGTCACCGGCCGCCGAGAGCGTCACGTAGATGCCCCGCCGGTCGGCCTCGCACATCGCCCGCTGGACCAGGCCGGCCTTCTCGAGCCGGCCGATCAGCCGGGAGAGCGCGCTCTGGCTCAGGTGCACCTTCTCCGCGAGCTCCTGCACCCGCAGCGCCTCGGCGGCCTCGGCCAGTCGCTCCAGGACCTCGAAGTCGCTCATGCAGAGCCCGAACCGCTCGCTCAGCTCACGGTCCAGGGCGCAGGCCGTCGCCGCGTGGCGGGCCAGCAGATCGCGCCACTCGGAGACCAGGACGGCCGTCTCGGCCGAGTCTTGTACGGACACCCGCGCACCCTATCACATGCACGAGCACTATATGAGTTCACATTATATTTACTTGCACTGATTGCACGTGCATGTAATCTCTCCCCATGACCTCCGCACCCCATGACGCAGCGACAACCCTCCCCCGAAGGACTTCTGACGCACCCTCCGACGAGCGCCACTGGAGCCCCCGGCTCTGGGGCGCGCTGATCGTGCTCTGCGCGGCCCTCTTCCTGGACGCGCTGGACGTCTCGATGGTCGGCGTCGCGCTGCCCTCGATCGGCTCCGACCTCAGACTCTCCACGTCCGCGCTGCAATGGGTGGTCTCCGGCTACGTGCTCGGCTACGGCGGCCTGCTGCTGCTCGGCGGCCGGGCGGCCGACCTGCTGGGCCGGCGCCGGGTCTTCCTGATCGCGCTCGCGGTCTTCGCCGCCGCCTCGCTGCTCGGCGGACTGGTCGACAACGGCGGCCTGCTGATCGCCGCCCGCTTCCTCAAGGGCGCCAGCGCCGCGTTCACCGCGCCGGCCGCGCTCTCGATCATCACCACCACCTTCCCCGAGGGCCCGGCCCGCAACAAGGCGCTGTCGATCTTCACCACCTGCGGCGCCAGCGGCTACTCGCTCGGCCTGGTGCTCAGCGGCCTGCTCACCTCGGTCGGCTGGCGCTGGACCTTCCTGATGCCGGTACCGGTGGCCCTGATCGCCCTGGTCTTCGCGATCAAGCTGCTCCCCCGGCACGCGCATGAGCAGCAGGGCGGCGGCTACGACGCGGCCGGCGCGATCACCGGCACGGCCGCGCTGCTGCTGCTGGTCTACACCGTCACCGAGGCGCAGGCCGCCGGCTGGGCGAGCCTGCGCACCATCGGCTCGCTGGTCGCGGTGGCCGCGCTCGGCGCGGTCTTCCTGCTGATCGAGCAGCGCACCGCGCACCCGCTGGTGCGCCTGGGCATCTTCCGCAACGGCAGCGTGGCGCGGGCCAACGCGGCCGCCTTCACGTTGATGGGCTCCTACGCGGGCTTCCAGTTCGTGGTCGCGCTCTACCTGCAGCGGGTGCTCGGCTGGTCGGCCCTGGAGATGGGCTTCGCCCTGCTGCCGGCCGGGGCGCTGGTCGCGCTGTCGGCCACCAGGATGGGCGCCATCGTGGACCGTTTCGGCACCGGCCGGCTGCTGCCGCTCGGCGGCCTGGCGATGGTCCTCGGCTACGCGCTCTTCCTGCGGCTCGACGCCCACAGCACCTTCACCGCCCTGGTGCTGCCCAGCATGGTGCTGCTCGGCATCGGCTTCGCGCTCTTCTACCCCTCGGCCAACATCGCCGCCACCAACGGAGTGGCCGACGAGGAGCAGGGGCTGGCCTCGGGCCTGGTGAACACCGCGATGCAGATCGGCAACGCGCTGGTGCTCGCGGTGACCACCGCCGTGATCACCGCCGGCAGCCACGGCGGCACCAGCGACGCCGCCCAACTGGACGGCTACCGGCCCGGGTTGCTGCTGGTGACCGGAGTCGCCGCAGTGGGCCTGGCGGTCACCGCCGCAGGTGCGCTGCTGGACCGGCGACGGGCCGGGACAGGGCACCCGGTCCCCGACTACGATTACTCCCGGGGCAACGCCGAGGCGGCCCTGGCGGAGCGGGTCCGATCGAGCGAGCAGGTCTGATCGAACCGGTGCGACCGGCCGTCCGAGACGGTCCGACCGGTCAACGCACCTGGCACTCACGCCCACCGGGCCGGCGGTTCACCGCCGACCGGTGGGTGTCGGTCTCACCAGTCCCCCGTTCTGGTGAGACCGACACCGGTGCCCGCACGGGTCGACCACCGGCCCTGGTCGCCCCCGGCTCCGCCTCGGACGGATACCGTCGGTACGTTGGACCGGCAGTATATTGGCCCGGAGCCAACCGACGTACGGAGCTGACACGATGACACCTCGCGGGGAATCGGTCAACGAGGAGATGCGCCAGCGCTCCCGCCGGCGCCTGATGCGGGCCACCGTGGAACTCGTCGACCAGCACGGATACTCCGCGACCACACTCGCCGACATCGCCGAACAGGCGGGACTGGCACGCGGCCTGGTGTCGTACTACTTCGAAGGCAAACGGCTCTTGATGCAGGCGGCCACCCACCGCTTCATGCACCTGGAACTGACCGCCGCGCTCGCCGAACTGCCCACCGGTGCCTCCGCGCAGTGCCGGCTGGCCACCGCGATCGACGCGGTGCTCCAGCTGGCCCTCGACCACCCCCGGGTGATGCGCTCGCACCTGGCGTTGATCCTCGACCCGGACGTCGGCGACTTCGTGCAGGATCCGGAGCAGCGGCAACTGGGGGCGATCCTGCGGGACTTGCTGGCGGGCTGGGGAGCCGAGGATCCGATCGCCGAACACGCGGTGCTGCGCAGTGCCCTGATGGGCGGGTGCATCGGCCTGCTGCTGCCCGGCGCGCAGACCCCGCTGCCGCCGATCCGGGCCGACCTGTTCGCCCGCTACTCGCTGCCCTGGGAGCTCGGCCGGCCACCGCAGCCGCAGGCGCCGAGCCGACCGCACTGGGCGCCGCCGGACTCCACCGCCCGCTGAGCGGGAGTGCGTCCACCGGCGCGGGCACCCCGCTGCGGAGCTCAGCTCTCCGCGAGGATCGAGGCGAGCAGCTCGATGGTGCGCTCCGGGGTGAGGCTGTCCACGCAGAGCCGCTCCATCACCTGCACGTAGGCGTCCACGTCATCGCGCTTGTCCAGGTAGAGCGCGCTGGTCAGCTGCTCCAGGTAGACCACATCGGCCAGGTCCTGTTCAGGGAAGCGCAGGATGCTGAACGCGCCGCTCTCTCCGGCGTGCGCGCCGAACCGGAACGGCATCACCTGGATCACCACGTTGGGCTGCTCGGCGATGTCGATCAGGTACTGGAGCTGCCCGCGCATCACCTTCGGCCCGCCGACCGGACGGCGCAGCGCCGCCTCGTCGATCACCGCCCACAGCCGGGGCCCCTGACCCTGCGTCAGCAGCTTCTGGCGGCGCAGCCGCAGGCCGACCAGGCGCTCGATCTCCTCGTCGCTGAGCACCGGGCGGCTCTGCCCGAAGACCGCGCGGGCGTAGTCCTCGGACTGCAGCAGGCCGGGGATGAACTGCACCTCGTAGGTGCGGATCAGCGAGGCCGCCTCCTCCAGGCCCACATAGGTCTGGAACCAACCGGGCAGCACGTCGCTGAAGCTGTGCCACCAGCCGGACTTGTTGGCCTCGCGGACCAGGCCGAGCAGCGATTCGCGCTCCTCGCCGTCGGTCACGCCGTAGAGGCTCAGCAGGTCGGCGACGTCCCGCTCCTTGAAGCTGACCCGGCCGAGTTCCATCCGGCTGATCTTGGACTCGGAGGCGCGGATCGCGTAGCCGGCGTCCTCGCGCGTGATGTTGCGACTCTCCCGCAGCCGACGCAGCTGGGAGCCCAGGAGGATCCGGCGCACCATGGAACCGCCGCCGGGCTGCGCTGTGGTCATGCCGTGGGAACCTCCGCGTCGGGAAACAGCGCACAGTCTGCCATCACTTGGCCGCTCACAGTGCGTGTAGTGGCAGAAGGATCTATCAATTTTGCATCGGCACGTCCATCAGCACGTCCATCGGCACGTTCCGCTGCACGTGCATCCGGCGCCTGCATATGCCAATCGGCCGACTGCACGTGAATCGACTCTTGCATCTGCCGGGAGCGCAGAGCACGATGGTGCACGTGCAGTTGCACGCCCCTTGGACATTCCCGCGGGCTTCGTTGTCGACCGTGCGCTGTTGGTCGGGACGAGGACGAAGCGGCCAAGCGAGTCGGAGGTGACCGGCATGACCCCGCCGGGTCCAGCCGTGTCCGCCCCCTTATGGGAGGAGCTCTTCATGGGCACCGGTGCGGCCCTGGCCGTCGATCCTGACGTCGTGACCTGTACGCTCGCGCCCCGCTACGACGCGGTGAAGACCGCGCGCGACTTCACCAGAACGACGTTGCTGCGCTGGGGTCTTGACGATCTCTTCGACGATGTCGCGCTGGTCGCCTCGGAACTGGTGACCAACGCACTGCGCCACGCGATAGGCCAGCCGACCGCCGCCGATCTGCCGGGGTCCCGCTGTCCGAACTCGCCGCTGGCCGGCTTCCCGGTACAGGCGGGCGCCGGGCGGTCACCCGAGGAGCAGGGACACGGCCCGGAGGGGCGACTGCCGATCCGGATCAGCCTGGTCCACCGCGCCTCCCAACTCGTCTGCGCGGTCAGCGATCCGAGCAGCTGCGGCCCGGTCACCCGGGAGGCGGACTTCGTCGCCGAGTCGGGCCGCGGACTGCACCTGGTCGACTCGTTCAGCCAGTCCTGGGGCTGGCACCCGCTGGCCTCCGGGGCCGGCAAGGTGGTCTGGGCCCTGTTCCAGGCCGATGAGTCGGCACAGGACGTACCGGGCCTGGCTCCTGACGCGATGTCAGCGATGACCGCCTCGGCCGGACGCCACCGCCGGTCCGCCTAGAACACCCAGCCGCGCATCATGGGGGCGCCTCCCGGCCGAAGGCCGGGAGAGCCGCGCCCGTGCGCGGCGTTTCACTGCGTCACACTCGCCGGCTCGACGCCTCCAGGACCGATACTCGGCGGCTTCGCGCTTCACGGCCTCGGGCGCCCACTCCGCGGCCTCGCGGGCCGGCGCCCGACCGGCCCCCGCCGCCCCCGCCACCGCCCCCGCCCGGACACGTCGAACGCCGCCGCGGCACAGACCCCCACGACGGCGCGTTTTCGTGTCAGTGGACCAGCGAGGCCGTCAGGCCACCAGGTGGTCGAACTCCCCGTCCTTGACGCCGAGCAGCATCGCCTCGATCTCGTCACGGGTGTAGATGAGCGCCGGGCCGTCCGGGAAGCGCGAGTTGCGCATCGCGACCGCACCGTCGGGGAGGGCGGCGAACTCCACGCAGTTCCCCTTGGAGTTGCTGTGCTGACTTTTCTGCCAGACCACGCCATCGAGGTCCGCAGCCGCCATGCCGTTGAACGTGTGGTGCATAGAAATCTCCCAAGAGCCTGGAGTGCTCGTACTACTCGGCGCCCGGCCACTCCGGCCGCCGGCCGCCTCCGGCTCGTACGGGCAGGGCTAGTGCCTTACTACTCGTAATGATAACGCTAATGCACGTGCATCGGCATGTGATTTTGCGCGTGCAGAAGCCTGTACGACAGGTAACCAAACCACCCCCGAGCAGCCTCGCCCGATCCACAGAATCGGACATTCGATGGCAAATCGGCCGATGATCCGTGACCCGGCGTCGGAGTAACGGCCAACAAGGCTGACCGGTTCAACCATTGACACCCTCGCGCAAGTGATCAACTTCGCAGCCGTTTCCTCACACTCCGTCACATCCGTACCAGCGGGCGAGGGTTTCGCGCGGCTTGTCCGGGTTGGCGGCGGGGCGTCGGCGAGCGCTCTCCCCTTCTATGACGTGCGAAGGTGCCCAGCCGGATGCAGGGCGATCGCGCGCATGTCCTACGATCTCCGGCATGAGCACTGCAGCCATCCCGGGCGCACCACTGCCCGTCCGCACGCCAGGCTCCCGCGCGCGGGGGCGCCACCGTCGGCCCGAAAGGCCCGAGGTGCCGATCGGCGCACCGGCGCTTGTGCTCGCCATTCCCGCCCAGGCCACCCCGGCCGCGGTGGCCCTGGTGGACGAACTGGTCTCGGTGATCCGCTTCGAGCAGCCCGGCATCGAGGTGGCGGCCGGCTGGCTGCGCACCGCCCCGGCGGCGGAGCGGGTCGCGGCCGAGGACGCGCCCGGCGAGGGTGACGAGAGCGAGCCGCGCGAGAGTGCGCACGAGGCGGCGACCGCCCGGCCGACCGCGACGATCGAGGACCTGATCACCTCCGCACTGGAGGCCGGACGCCCCGCGCCGGTCCTGGTGCCACTGCTGCCCGGCCCGCACGACTACCTGACGGAGCTGCAGGCCCTGGCCGCCGAGACCGGCGCCCTGCTGACCGACGTGCTCGGCCCGCACCCGCTGCTGGCGGAGGCGGTGCACGTGCGCCTCTCCGAGGCCGGCCTGGCCCGCGCCGACCGCGCCCGGCTCTTCGCCATCACCACCGCCGCCGACGGCGTGGTGCTGACCACCGTCGGCGGTCAGGCCGCCGCGGACGCCGCCGGGATCACCGGCGTGCTGCTCGCGGCCCGCCTGGCGGTGCCGGTGGTCGCCGCCGCGCTGGACCTGCCGGGCGCGGTGGCCGCCGCCGTCGAGCACCTGCGGGCCACCGGCTCGCAGCGCCCGGCCCTGGCGCCGCTGGTGATCGGCCCCGAGGTCGACGAAGAACTGCTGCGCACCGCCGCCGCGGAGACCGGCTGCGAGAGCGCGGCCGGACTGGGCGCCTACCCGACGATCGGTCAGCTGGTCGCCTCGGCGTACCTGGCCGTGCTGCCGGCCCCGGCCCTCGAGGAAGCTCCCCTCGAGGAGACCGTCGCCGGCGAGTGACGCGGTAGTCAGCACGACATATCGGACAAGGCACTGGCCCTGTCCCCTGGCACCAGCGCCGGGGGGCAGGGCCAGTGGCATGCCCACAGGCCCCACCGGCGGACACCGGACCCCACGGGCGGTCACCCGGCCGCCAGGCGGGGCCTCAGAGGCCGCTGGAGCGCCGGCACGGGCCGGCGGGCCCGTGGTCCGCACTCGAACATCCGGCACTCGAACATCCAGCGTCCAGCGTCCAGCGGGCGGCGTCCGGCGCCCGGCGTCCGGCGTCCGGCGTCCGGCGTCCGGCCGGTGGCGTCGAGAAGCCGACGCCTCGCCCCGGCGACGGCAAGGTGGCGCGCAGGTGACGGCCCGGTGGCGGAGCGGGCCGGCGAAGGCGGTAGCCGAAGGGGCGGCAGCGAACGGCTCGCGATGGCGACCTGACGCCATAACAGAAGGTGCAAAACGGACATTGGGTTGATGTCGGCCAGTCACGGCGCATCTCGCTCCGCGAGACTTCGACCCAGCCCGGCGGGACGAATTTCGACCGCGGATCTCCATGATCATCAAGAGGTGATCCGCCCTCGACCGGACGGGCCATCAGCACCCGCGGCCCTGAAGGACCAGCACTTTCCGCAGCCGCGGGGCCAGTTGCCCACCTCGTCCGCCGCACTCCCCCGACGCTCCCTCAGCTGCGCCGCCGGGGCGATCTTGAAGCTCTCGTGGAGCCCGTGTGACCGCCATCACAGCTGTTTGCGGTTTCAACTTATCTCTGTCTAACGTGCTCCCCGTTCGTGGTCACACGGACCCAGCGCAACCGAACGCCTAGTCCTGCCACGGGCGCGCTGGCAGCGCGAAAACGCAACCACGGCAGGAGCGGGGGAACCAGGTAAGCCGCTCCGGCGCCGGTCTTCGGACCAGGTGCTCGGAGCTAGGGGTGAAGCCGCGCAGTGCGCGGCCGGGCAACTCCAGCCCGAATCCGACAGCTCACCTCGCAGGCGTAGGAGAGGATCGCGTCTTCATGCTGCCCACCACTGGCACGACCCGTCCGTCCCGCAACGCCCGTCGGGCGATCGCCGCCACCGGTCTGCTCGGCCTCGGCCTGGCCCTGCCGTGCATCACCGCCACCACCGCCTCCGCCGCGTCGGTCTCCACCTGGGACAAGGTCGCCCAGTGCGAGAGCTCCGGCGACTGGAGCATCAACACCGGCAACGGCTACTACGGCGGCCTCCAGTTCAGCGCCTCGACCTGGGCCGCCTACGGCGGCACCCAGTACGCCCCCCAGGCCAACCAGGCCACCGAGGACCAGCAGATCGCCATCGCCGAGAAGGTGCTGGCCGACCAGGGCCCCGGCGCCTGGCCCGTCTGCTCGGTCCAGGCCGGCCTGACCCAGGGCGGCCCCGCCCCGGCCATCAACCCCGGTGGCTCGACCAGCTCCTCCTCGACGGCCACCAGCACCCCGGCCCCGAGCACCTCCGCCACCAGCACCTCCGCCACCAGCGCCCCGGCGCAGAGCACCGCAGCGCAGAGCGGCTCGCAGCAGGGCGGCTGGAGCCACGGCAACTGGGGTCACTGGAACCACTCCCAGGGCGGCCAGAGCTACACCGTGCAGACCGGTGACTGGCTCTCCACCATCGCCAACACCCACCACGTGGACGGCGGCTGGCAGAAGCTCTACGACCTCAACAAGTCGGTCCTGACCCACGGTCCGGACGTCCTCTACCCGGGCGAGCAGCTGTCGCTGGGCGGCTCGACCGCCGCGGCCGCCCCGAGCACCAGCACCCCGGCGCCGGCAGCCCCGGCCCCGAGCACCCCCGCCCAGACCACCGCCGCCACCAGCGCGCCGGCCGCGACCGGCTCGATGGCCGCCGCGGTCAGCTTCGCCGAGTCCCAGGTCGGCCAGGCCTACATCTACGGCGGCACCGGCAACGGCGGTTGGGACTGCTCCGGCCTGACCCAGGCCGCCATGGCGCACGCCGGCATCTCCATCCCGCGGGTGGCCGCCGACCAGGCCGCCGCCAGCACCCCGGTGTCGATGAACAGCCTGCAGCCGGGCGACCTGCTGTTCTGGTCGAACAACGGCCAGGACTCGGGCGTCTACCACGTCGCCATCTACGTGGGCAACGGCCAGTTCGTCGAGGCCGCCAACCCGAGCGCCGGCGTGAAGTACGAGACCATCGCCAACTACACCCCGGACTTCGCCGGCCGGGTCTGAACCAGCTGACGGACGCGTGGTGAAGAACGCGTCCCGATGACACGCGTGAACATGTGCCGACATATGTGGACACGTGCTGATCGGCCTCGCCGATCGCAACCGCAGGGCAGCCTGAAGGCCGCCTCCCCTCGGGGAGGCGGCCTTCGGCCGTGCTGCTCGGGCGGGCCGGGACGCGGTCGCGCTGATCAGCCGTGGACGGCGTCGCCGGGCAGCGCCGGCACAGCGTCAGCGGTTCGGGCAGGCCCCCGTGGAGCCGCGGACCACCAGCTCGGGCTGGAACATGAACTCCCCGCGCTGGGCCGGCTCGCCGCCGACCTCCTCGAGGAGCGCGTCCACGGCGGCGGTGGCCATCGCCTCGACGGGCTGGCGGATGGTGGTGAGCGGGGGCTCGGTGAAGGCCATCAGCGGGGAGTCGTCGAAGCCGACCACCGAGACGTCACCGGGCACGCTGAGCCCGCGCCGGCGCACCGCGCGGATCGCGCCGAGTGCCATCAGGTCGCTGCCGCAGACGATCGCGGTGCAGCCCCGGTCCAGCAGCGCGCCGGCTGCGGCGTGGCCGCCCTCGACGGTGAACAGGGTGTGGTGGACCATTTCCTCGGCCTGCTCGGCGCTGTAGCCGAGCACCGAGCGCAGCGCGGCCGTGAAGCCCTCGATCTTGCGCAGCACCGGCACGTAGCGGCGCTGGCCGACCGCCAGGCCGATCCGCTCATGACCGAGTTCGGCCAGGTGCTGGACCGCCATCGCCATCGCGGCCCGGTCGTCGGGCGAGATGAACGGCGCGGTGATCTTCTCGCTGTAGCCGTTGATCAGCACGAACGGCACCTGGCGACCGGTCAGCTTGGCGTACCGGTCGTGGTCGGCGGTGGAGTCGGCGTGCAGGCCGGAGACGAAGACGATGCCCGCCACGCCCCGGTCGACCAGCAGTTCCACCAGTTCGTCCTCGGTGGAGCCGCCCGGGGTCTGGGTGCAGAGCACCGGTGTGTAGCCGTGCCGGCTGAGCACCTGCTCGATCACCTGGGCCAGCGCGGGGAAGATCGGGTTGCTCAGCTCCGGGGTGATCAGCCCGATCAGCCCGGCGCTGCGCTGGCGCAGGCGGGTGGGCCGCTCGTAGCCGAGCACGTCGAGCGCGGCCAGCACGGTCTGCCGAGTGGCGGCCGAGACGCCCGCCTTGCCGTTGAGGACGCGGCTGACGGTGGCCTCGCTGACCCCCGCCTGCGCCGCGATGTCCGAAAGTCGCGCCGTAGTCACGATCCCAGAGCCTATTGCAACCATGTCAGACCGCCCACCAGCTGGTGCTGTCCGGCCCAAGCAGTCCCGGCTCGACGTTCCCGGCCGCGCCGGAGCTGAGCAGCAGCCGGCCCTCGGTGGCGTAGCCGACCGGCTCGCGCGTGGTGTTGACCAGGCAGACGAAGCCGCCGCGGCGGAAGGCGAGCACGCCCGCCGGGGACGGCAGCCACTCCACCTCGGTGCCGGCGCCGAGTTCGGGGCGCTCGCGGCGGACGGCCAGCGCGCTGCGGTAGAGCTCCAGGGTGGAGGTCGGGTCGCCGGTCTGCGCCTCGACGCTGAGCTCGGCCCACTCGGCCGGCTGCGGCAGCCAGCTGGGACCGCCGGCGGTCGGCCCGAAACCGTAGGGGGCGGCGGTGCCGGACCACGGGAGCGGGACCCGGCAGCCGTCGCGGAAGCCGTCCTGGCCGCTGGCGCGGAAGAACGAGGGGTCCTGGCGGACCTCGTCGGGCAGGTCGGTGACGTCCGGCAGGCCCAGCTCCTCGCCCTGGTAGAGGTAGGCGGAGCCGGGCAGCGCGAGCATCAGCAGGGTGGCGGCGCGGGCCCGGCGCAGGCCGAGTTCGCGGTCCCCGCGCTCGCGCAGCTGGGTGCCGCCGGGCGGGTTGGCGAAGCGGGTGGCGTGCCGGGTGACGTCGTGGTTGGACAGCACCCAGGTGGCGGGGGCGTCGACCGGGCGCATCGCGGCGAGCGAGGAGTCGATCACGGCGCGCAGCTCGGCGGCGTCCCAGGCGGTGCCCAGGTACTGGAAGTTGAAGGCCTGGTGCAGCTCGTCGGGGCGCACGTAGTTGGCGGTGCGCTCGACGGTGGGGGTCCAGGCCTCGGCCACCGCGATCCGCTGCCCCGGGTACTCGTCGAGGATCTTGCGCCAGCTGCGGTAGATCTCGTGCACGCCGTCCTGGTCGAAGAACGGCATCACGTCGTTGCCGAGCAGCTTGAGCTGGTCGTGGCTGCCGAGGTCGGGCAGGCCGGGGGCCTTCACCAGGCCGTGCGCGACGTCGACCCGGAAGCCGTCGACGCCCATGTCCAGCCAGAAGCGCAGGATCGAGCGGAACTCGTCGGCCACGGCCGGGCTGTCCCAGTTGAAGTCGGGCTGCTCGGGGGCGAACAGGTGCAGGTACCAGTCGCCCGGGGTGCCGTCCGGGTTGGCGGTGCGGGTCCAGGCCGGGCCGCCGAAGATGGACTCCCAGTCGTTGGGCGGCAGTTCACCGTTCTCGCCGTTGCCGGGGCGGAAGTGGTAGCGCTCGCGCAGCGGGGAGGCGGGGCCCTCGCGCAGCGCGCGCTGGAACCACTCGTGCTGGTCGGAGGAGTGGTTGGGCACCAGGTCCACGATGATCCGCAGGCCCAGCGCGTGGGCGTCGCGGATCAGGCCGTCGGCGTCCAGCAGGGTGCCGAACATCGGGTCCACCGCGCGGTAGTCGGCCACGTCGTAGCCGGCGTCCGCCTGCGGGGAGGCGTAGAACGGGGAGAGCCAGACCGCGTCGACGCCCAGGTCCCGCAGGTAGGGCAGCCGGCTGCGGACACCGGGCAGATCCCCCATGCCGTCGCCGTTGGCGTCCGCGAAACTGCGCGGGTACACCTGGTAGATGACCGCGTCCCGCCACCAGCCTCTGGGCTCGCCGGCGTCCGTGGTGCTCGGGGCGGCCGCGGTGGGCCGGGAGGTGTCGGCCAGGTTCTGGGTCATCGAGACGGGATCCCTTGGAAACGAGGAACGTGCTTGCGAGATACGGCGGTTGACTGTACGTCAGAAAAATGAGCGGACAGCGGGACGAGCGGCCGGCGGGTCAGGACTTGGCGGCACCCGCGGTCAGGCCGGTCACCAGGTTCTTCTGGACCAGGTAGAAGAGCACCGTGACCGGAATCGCGATCAGTACGGCGGTGGCGGCCATCAGGTTCCACTGGCTCTCGTACTGCGACACGAAGGTGTTCAGGCCCACCGCGAGGGTGTACTTGTCCGAGCTGAGCATGAAGGTGGAGGCGAACGGCACCTCGGCCCAGGCGGTCAGGAAGGCGTAGAAGGCGGCCACCGCCAGACCCGGGCGGGCCAGCGGCAGGATCAGCCGCCAGAAGGTGCCGAACGGGGAGAGCCCGTCGACCCGGCCGGCCTCGTCGATCTCCACCGGGACGGTGTCGAAGTAGCCCTTCAGCAGCCAGGCGCAGTACGGCACGGTGGTGGCGGAGTTGACCAGGATCAGGCCGCCGTAGCTGTCCAGCAGGTTGAGGTTGGCCAGGATGTAGTACATCGGCACGATCAGCACGGCGACCGGGAACATCTGGGTGATCAGCAGCGACCACATCAGCGGGCGCAGGCCCGGGAACTTCATCCGGGAGACGGCGTAGCCGGTGCTGGCCGCGATCAGCACACCGAAGAGCGCGGTGCCGCTGGAGACGATCAGCGAGTTGCCGAACCACTTCAGGAAGTCGGTCTGGCCGAGCACCTTGGAGAAGTTGGCGAGGGTGGCCTTGCCGGCGATGCCGCCCGGGTGCAGGTAGTCCATCTTGTCCGGGCCGAGCGCGATGTAGAAGATCCACAGCACCGGGAAGACCGCGACGACGGCGGCCAGGCCCAGCGCGAGGTGCATCAACAGGGCGGCGGGGCGGCTGCGTTCGCCGCGCCGGCGGGCCTTGGCGGGGCGCTTGACGGCGGTCGGCGGCACCGTCGGGCGGGTCGTGCTGCCGGGCAGGTCGGTGGTGGTGCTCATCGGAGGCCTTCCTGGGTGGTCTCTGCGGGCGAACTGACGGACCGTCAGACGGCGGTCTGGTCGTTGCGCCTGAGCCAGCGCTGGTAGAAGGTCGTGAAGACGATCAGGATCGACAGCAGGATGATCCCGTAGGTGGCCGACTGCGCGTAGTCACGCGGGATCTGGCCGAACCCGAGCTGGTAGGCCCAGGTCACCAGGATCTGCACGTCGGGCGCGTTGGTGGAGCCGAAGAGCAGGTAGATGATGGTGAACTGGTTGAAGGTCCAGATCACGCCGAGCAGCACCACGGTGGCGCTGACCGGGCGCAGGCCCGGCATGGTGACGTGGCGGAACCGCTGCCAGGCGCTCGCGCCGTCCATCTCGGCGGCTTCGTAGAGCTCGCCCGGGATCGCCTGCAGGCCGCCGAGCAGCGAGACCATGATGAACGGCACTCCGCACCAGGTGTTGACCAGGATCGCGGCGGCCTTCTGGGCCAGCGGATCCTCCAGCCAGGACGGCTGCGGCAGGTGCGCGAAGCTGAGCAGGCTGTTCACCAGGCCGCCGTCGGCCAGCATCAGGCGCCAGGAGAAGACGGTCACGAAGCTCGGCACGGCCCACGGCACGACCAGCATCAGCCGGTAGGCGGTGCGGCCGCGCAGTCGCTCGTTCAGCAGCAGCGCCAGCCCCAGACCCAGACCGTAGGTCAGCACCACGCAGGTGACGGTCCACTCGATGGTCCAGATGAAGTGCGACCAGAACCGGTCGTAGGAGCCGGGCCCGAACAGCACGTCGGAGTAGTTCTGCAGGCCGACGAACTTGAAGGTGTCGGGGATGTGGTTGACCCCGATGGTGTGCCCCACGTTGAGGCTGGTGGCGTCGGTCAGCGTCAGGTAGATGCCGCGCCCGAGCGGGTAGGCGACCAGCACCCCCAGCACGATCACCACCGGCGCGGCCATCGCGTAGGCGTACCAGTACGTGCTGTACGAGCGCTTCACGCGCTGCACCAGGGCTGTCATGTGCGGGAAAACCTTCTCCGAGTCGGGACCGGACGGCGAGTCCGCCCGGCCCGCCCCCGTGGCGGGCCGGGCGGACTCAGCTCAGCTGCTGCTTGCTTCGCGAATCAGACGGGTCGGTCCGGAGCCTCGCTCCGGACCGGTCGGTCTTACTTCGAGAAGTCCGGAAGCAGCTTGGCGTAGTCCTGCGCGGTGGCGTCCAGACCGGCCTGAATGCCCTGCTGGTTGGTGGCGATCTTCCCGAGGTTGGTGCTCAGCGAGGTGAAGAGCGAGGAGTACTCGGGCAGCGCCGGCCGCGGCTGGGCGACGCTCAGGATCTGCTGGAAGCCGGCGATCCCCGGGTCGGACTTGACGTCGGCGGTGAAGGCGTCGGGGCGGGTCGGCAGGGTGGAGTTCTTCTCCGCGATGAACGACTCGCTGTCCGCCGAGGTCATGAAGGCGGCGAACTTCTCGGCGGCGGCCTGGTGGGCGGCGTCCGAGCCGGCGTAGACGGCCAGGTTGGCGCCGCCGGTGGGGGCACCGGCCTTGCCGGCCGAGCCGGCCGGGACGGCGGCGATGCCGAGGTTGGTGTGGTCGGTGAAGGCCGAGCCCTTGTAGATGTTGGTGATCTCCCAGGGGCCGTTGATGATCGCCGCGACCTTGCCGTTGTTGAAGGCGTCCATCATGTGCGCGTAGGAGTCGGTGGTGATGTCGGCCTTGACCGTACCGGGCGCCGTGAACAGCGACTGGTAGGTGGCGATCGCCGCGGCCGCCGCGGGCGAGTTGATGGTGATCTTCTTGTTGGCGGCGTCCACCATGTCGGTGCCCTCGCCGAAGAGCAGCGGCATCGCGTAGTAGCCGTCGCCGGCCCGCATCTCGAAGCCGTCGACGCCGGTCTTGTCCTTCAGGGTGGCGGCGTCGGCCTTCAGCTGATCCCAGGTGGTGGGCAGCGTCGTGATGCCGGCCTTGGCGAAGAGCGCCTTGTTGTAGAGCAGACCCAGGGTGTCGGTGGTCAGCGGGACGCCGTAGGTCTTGCCCTGGTACTGGGCCTGCTTGATCAGGCTGGGCTGGTAGACCGAGGCGTCGGGCAGCGCGGGGGTGCCGTCCAGCGGGGTCAGGAAGCCGGACTTGGCGAAGGCCGCGGTCCAGCCGACATCGGAACGGAAGACGTCCGGGGCGCCCTTGCTGCCCATCGCGGTCTGCAGCTTGTCCTGTGCCTGGTCGAACGGCACGTTGACGAAGTTGACCTTGATGTTCGGGTTGGCTGCCTCGAACTTCTGCACCACGGCCTGGTAGTTCGGCATCTCGTTGGTGGCGTTGGAGGTGTCCCAGTAGGTGATGGTCACCGGGCCGGAGGCCGAGCTGGAGGAACCGGAGCCGCTGCTGCCGCAGGCCGCGAGAGAGACCGCGAGGGCCGCAACGAGGGCGGAGGCCGCGATGCCACGCCGCATGAGAACTCCTTGGGGAGGGGTGGTGGGGGGTGGGGTGGCCCGGAATCCGGGGCGGGAGCGCATAATTGCTCCCAGACACCAACCGCACTCGGTGCCGGTGCCGGGCTTGTGACCAGGAACGTAACAGCGGCGCAAGGCGCTTTGAAAGTTCTTGCAGCAAGTTTCTGCAAGAACCTGGGGATCGTTACATCCGCGTGTCCAGACGGTTGCCGTCACGCGTCTTGACCGATGCGGCCAGTCCTTGACACCGCAGCGCCCCTGCCATGGGATTGGTGTGGACCGCCCCCACCCCCCCGGGAGGTTCCGCCCTGGCCGGCGCAGTCCAGGGTGTCAGTCGCTCAGGAGGCGCAGATGGCGTACTACCGCACCGTTGGCACGGTGCCGCCCAAGAGGCACACGCAGCACCGCAACGAGGCCGGCGGCCTCTACTACGAGGAGCTGATGGGCGAGGAGGGCTTCTCCTCCGACTCCTCGCTGCTCTACCACCGCGCCATCCCCTCCGCCCTGGTGGACAGCCGGATCTGGGCCCTGCCGGAGGGCAAGCCGGAGCCCAACCACCCGCTGAAGCCCTTCCACTTCAAGCTGCACGACCTGTTCCCGGGCGAGGAGTGGCGCCAGACCGACGCGGTGCGCGGGCGCCGGGTGGTGCTGGCCAACGCCGACGTGCGGATCGCCTACGTGGCCTGCGGCCGGCCCTCGCCCCTCTACCGCAACGCCATAGGCGACGAGTGCGTCTACGTGGAGTCCGGCAGCGGCACGGTCGAGACGGTCTTCGGCACGCTGGAGGTGGGCCAGGGCGACTACGTGATCCTCCCGCGCGCCACCACCCACCGCTGGCTGCCGAGCGGCGACCAGCCGCTGCGGCTGTACGCGATCGAGGCGAACAGCCACATCACCCCGGCCAAGCGCTACCTCTCCAAGTACGGCCAGCTGCTGGAGCACGCGCCGTTCTGCGAGCGCGACCTGCGCGGGCCGGTGGGGCCGCTGGTGGTCGGGCCGGGCGAGGGCGGGGACGAGGACACCGAGATCTACGTCAAGCACCGCGGCAACGGCTCCAGCGGTATCGCCGGCACCGTCTTCGTCACCCCCACCCACCCCTTCGACGTGGTGGGCTGGGACGGCTGCCTCTACCCGTACGTCTTCAACATCAGCGACTACGAGCCGATCACCGGCCGGATCCACCAGCCGCCGCCGGCCCACCAGGTCTTCGAGGGCAACAACTTCGTGATCTGCAACTTCGTGCCGCGCAAGGTGGACTACCACCCGCTCTCCATCCCGGTGCCGTACTACCACTCCAACGTGGACAGCGACGAGGTGATGTTCTACTGCGGCGGGAACTACGAGGCCCGCAAGGGCTCGGGCATCGGCCAGGGCTCGATCTCGCTGCACCCGGGCGGGCACACCCACGGCCCGCAGCCGGGCGCCTACGAGCGCTCGATCGGCGCCGAGTTCTTCGACGAGCTCGCGGTGATGGTGGACACCTTCCGCCCGCTGGAGGTCGCCGAGGGCGGCCGGGCCAGTGACGACGGCAAGTACGCGTGGAGTTGGAGCGGGCGCGGCCCGCAGGACGGTGGCAAGCAGCAGTGACCGCTCAGCAGAACCGAGCAGCGCAGACCTGGGTCCCGGTGCCGGACGGCTCCGACTTCCCGGTGCAGAACCTGCCCTACGGCGTCTTCACCCCGCGCGGCTCCACCGAGCCCCGCGTCGGCGTGGCGATCGGCGAGTTCGTGCTGGACCTGTCGGCGATCTGGGCGGGTACCCCGCTCGGCGCCGACCTGGCCACCGGCTCGCTCAACCGCTTCCTGCGCCGCGGGCCCGCCGAGTGGGCGTACGTGCGCGAGCGGGTCACCGACCTGCTGACCGGCGAGGGCGAGCGGCGACTGGTGGAGGCCAACCTCCACCGGATCGACGAGGTCGAACTCCACCTTCCGGTGGAGGTGGCCGACTACGTGGACTTCTACGCTTCGGAGCAGCACGCCACCAACCTGGGCCACATCTTCCGGCCCGACGGCGAGGCGCTGCTGCCGAACTGGAAGCACCTGCCGGTCGGCTACCACGGGCGCGCGGGCACCGTGGTGGCCTCCGGCACCGAGATCCGCCGCCCGAGCGGGCAGCGCAAGGGACCGAACGACCCGGCACCGGTCTTCGGCTCCTCGGTGAAGCTGGACATCGAGGCCGAGCTGGGCTTCGTGGTCGGGGCCGGCTCGAAGCTGGGCGAGCCGGTGGCCGTCGACGACTTCGCGCAGCACGTCTTCGGCGTGGTGCTGCTCAACGACTGGAGCGCGCGCGACATCCAGGCCTGGGAGTACGTGCCGCTCGGCCCGTTCCTCGGTAAGTCGTTCGCCACCTCCATCTCCCCGTGGGTGGTCCCGCTGGCCGCGCTGGAGGCCGCCCGGGTGGCCACCCCGGCCCAGCAGCCGCAGCCGCTGCCCTACCTGGTGGAGAAGGAGCCCTGGGGGCTGGACCTCGACCTGGAGGTGCGGCTGAACGACGCCGTCATCTCGCGCCCGCCGTACGCCGGGATGTACTGGTCACCGGCCCAGATGCTGGCGCACACCACGGTCAACGGCGCCTCGCTGCGCACCGGCGACCTCTACGGCTCGGGCACCATCTCCGGCCCCGGCGCCGACCAGCGCGGCTCGCTGATCGAGCTGACCTGGAACGGGCGCGACCCGATCACCCTGCCGGACGGCTCCACCCGGACCTTCCTGCAGGACGGCGACACCGTGACGATGACCGCCTCGGCGACCGGCGCGGACGGCGTGCGGATCGGGTTCGGCGAGGTGCGCGGCACGATCGCGGACTGACACCCGACAGCTGACGGTTCGACAGCTGACACACCGACAACAGAGCGGCCGGCCTCCCGATCGGGAGGCCGGCCGTTTCACTGTGTTCACAAAAGAAACTTTACATTCCCGTAATACCATCTGATCCACTGGCTGCCCTACAGTTGTCGGCACACCGTCAAACAGGTGTCCCCCCAATGAAGTTCGCGCGACAACGACCCCCACCTCTCGCCCTCAAGGGAGCAGCCATGTCCGCAACTCCTCGCCGTACCCTGGCCGTCGCCGCCGCGCTCACCGCGGTGCTCGGCAGCGCCGCCCCCGCGCTCGCCGTCAGCGCCCCCGCCCTGGTCAACGCCCCGATGGCGGCGACCGCGCACCCCCTCACCGCGCACGGCGGGATCCTGCACAGCACCAGCAGCAACTGGTCCGGCTACGCCGCGACCGGCCAGAAGTTCACCAGCGTCACCGCCAGTTGGGTGCAGCCGGCCGCCAGCTGCAACGGCGACGACACCTACTCCAGCTTCTGGATCGGCCTGGACGGCGACGGCAGCAGCTCGGTCGAGCAGACCGGCAGTGAGGTGGACTGCTCCGGCGGCTCGCCGCAGTACTACGCCTGGTACGAGATGTACCCGGCCTACCCGGTCAACTTCAGCAACACGGTGCGGCCCGGCGACCACTTCACCGCCTCGGTGACCGAGTCCGGCAGCGGCGCCTTCACCCTGAAGCTCTCCGACACCACCGCGGGCTGGAGCCACACCGTCAGCAAGACGCTGAAGAACGCCGCGCTGGCGTCGGCCGAGATCATCGCCGAGGCCCCCTCGGACTCCACCGGCGCGCTGCCGCTGACCGACTTCGGCAAGATCAACTTCACCGGGGCCACCGCCAACGGCAAGTCGATCGGCAGCTTCTCGCCCGAGAACATCACCATGGCCAGCAACGGCACCACGCTCGCCACCACCTCCGCACTGAGCGGCGGCAGCGCCTTCTCGGTGACCTGGAAGAACGAGAGCTGATCAGCTGACCGGCTGATTCACGGGCCAGGGCACGGCGACTCACCCGAACAGGTGAAGCGCGGGGCGAATCTGAGTATGCGTCACATCACCGGACGGTCGGACGGGCATACGTCTGTCGGCATACAGCCGTATGTACACAGTCCATCAGCACACACTCGATCCGGTGGAGTATCATGCCCGCCCCTCGTCGTCGCGCCCTGGCCGTCTCCGCCGCACTCGCGGCGGTCCTCGGCACCTCCCTCCCCACTCTCCCCGCCCTGGCCGCCTCGGCCCCCGAGCTGGTGAACGCTCCGATGGTGGCCACCTCACCCCATCTGACCGGACCGCACGGCACCCCCATCACCCAGGGCACCAGCACCAACTGGTCCGGCTACGCCGCCACCGGACAGAAGTTCACCAATGTCAGCGCCAGTTGGGTCGAACCGGCCGGCCTGTGCACGGACACCGACACCTGGTCCAGCTTCTGGGTCGGCCTGGACGGCGACGGCAGCGACTCGGTCGAGCAGACCGGCAGCGAGGTGGACTGCTCCGGCGGCGAGCCGCAGTACTACTCCTGGTACGAGATGTACCCGGCCTACCCGGTCATGTTCAGCAACGACGTCGCGCCCGGCGACCACTTCACCGCCTCCGTCACCGAGGACACCGGCGGCGCCTTCACCCTGAAGCTCTCCGACACCACCCAGGGCTGGAGCCACACCATCCACAAGACCCTGAAGAGCGCCGCGCTGGCCTCCGCGGAGATCATCGCCGAGGCGCCCTCGACGGCGCAGGGGCCGCTGCCGCTGGCCGACTTCGACAAGGTCGACTTCACCGGCGCCACCGCCAACGGCAAGCCGATCGGCACCTTCTCCCCGGAGAACATCACCATGGCGGCCCGCAACGGCACGGTGCTGGCCAGCACCTCACCGCTGACCGGCGGCGACGCCTTCTCGGTGACCTGGCACCACAGCTGAGCGAAGCACCGACGGGCCCGCCGGCGTCCGGCGGGCCCGTCGACATGTCAACTCAGCGGCTCAGTAGGGCTGCACCAGCACGTGCGCGGCGCCGGGGATGCCGACCTCGAGCAGCTCGTCCTCGGCCGGCGTGGTCGGGGTGCCGGTCTCCTGCTTGAGGACGGCCCGGGAGAGCGACTGGACCCACATCGCGCGCGGGCGGCGGCGCTCCTCCCAGGCGGTCAGCGCGATCCCCAGGTCGGCGTGCTCGTCCAGTGACCGGGCCAGCAGCAAGGCGTCCTCGACCGCCATCGCCGCACCCTGCGCCAGGTGCGGGGTGCTCGCGTGGGCGGCGTCGCCGGCCAGTACCACCCGGCCGACGTGCCACGGCGCCTCGACCGTGACCTGGGAGATCCGCGAGTAGACCACCGCCGCCGGATCCGTCACCTGCTCCAGCGCCGCCGCGATCGGCCCGCCGAACCCCGCCAAACGCTCGCGCAGTTGCTCGTGCGCGCGCTCGGGATCCGGGCGGAAGTCCGCGGCCTCGGCGAAGACCGTGCCCAGGTACATCAGCTCGTCGGTGATCGGGGTGAGCAGCGCCTTGGCGCTGCGGTTCCCGGTGCTCATCAGCACCCCCCGCAGCTGCGGATCGCGCGGCAGGGTGACCCGCCAGTTGGCGAAGCCGGTGTACTCGGGGGTGAAGCGGTCCCCGTAGAGCCGGGTGCGCAGCGGCGAGCCGATCCCGTCGAAGCCGACGATCAGGTCGTAGCGCTCGGCGCTGCCGTCGGAGAGCTGGACATCGCCCTCGTCGGTGAGCGAGTCGATGGTGGTGGCGAAGCGGATCCTGGCCCCGGCCTCGACCGCCGCCGCCCCCAGCACCCTGGCCAGCGCCGGCCGGGGTATGCCGTTGTTCGACGGCACGTCACCCATCCGCGGCTGCGGGATCCGGGCCAGCGTGGCGCCGGCCGGGTCGCAGACGGTGAGCACCTCCCACTCGAAGCCCGCCGCCAGGCACTGGTCCAGCACGCCGATCTCCCGCATCACGTGCAGTGCGTTGGAGGGCTGGATGATGCCGACGCCGAGCGCGTCCAGCTCGCCGCGCAGCTCGGCGACCTCCACCCGGTGGCCGCGCCGGGCCAGGGCGGTGGCCGCCGTGAGGCCGCCGATGCCGCCGCCGTGGATCAGGACGCGCAGGGGTGCGGTGCTCATATCGATGGATCCCCTATCGGTGACGGCCCTCAGACCAGGGCCGGCTGGTTGATCAGGTGGTCGACCAGGGCGAGCAGCACGTCCCGGCCGAACGGACGGGTGCGCACGTCCCCGATCAGCAGCGGCACCTGCGGATCCAGGTCGAGGGCGGCGCGGATCTCCTCGGGCGTACGGGTGTTGACGCCGTCGAAGCAGTTGATCGCCACCACGAAGGGGATCTGCCGGCTCTCGAAGAAGTCGATCGAGGCGAAGCTGCTCTCCAGCCGCCGGGTGTCGGCGATCACCACCCCGCCCAGTGCCCCGTTCACCAGGTCGTTCCACATGAACCAGAAGCGCTCCTGGCCCGGGGTGCCGAACAGGTAGACCACCAGCTCGGGGTTGATGGTGATCCGGCCGAAGTCGAGCGCGACGGTGGTGGTGTCCTTGGCGTCCACCCCGTCCAGGAAGTCGACGCCGATGCTGGCCCGGGTCAGGTACTCCTCGGTGCGCAGCGGGGCGACCTCGCTGACCGAGCCGACCAGGGTGGTCTTGCCGACCCCGAAGCCGCCCGCGATCAGGATCTTCACAGCGGCCGGAGCCGCCTGGCTGTCTGTCATCTCAGAGTCTCCGCAGTCCCTCGCGTACGGCGTTCAGCAGGCCGAGGTCGACGCCACCGCTGGCCCGGGCCACCGCGATCGGGGCCCGGGCGGCCAGCAGGCCCTGCGCGATCAGGTCGCCGAGCAGGATCTTGGTGACCGAGACCGGCAGGTCCAGGTCGGCCGCCAGTTCCGCGACCGCCGCCGGCTGCCGGGTGCAGCGCGCCAGGATCGCCCGGTGCTCGGGCTGCAGCCGCCGGCCCGCCTGTTCGGCGGCCCGCGGCAGCGCGGTGAGCACGGTGATCAGGGTGAGGTCGTCGCGCTCGGGCGCGGTGCGGCCGCGGGTGATGGTGTACGGGCGGACCATCGACTCCGCGCCGTCGTCCCCGACCGTCTCCTCCAGCTCCTCCCAGTTCGGGCTCACCCGACACCCCGGATCGGGGTGCTGAGCTTCTGCCCGACCTGCTGGACCAGGGTGTGCATGGCCAGCGACATCACCTCGGCGTCCACCTCCTGGGAGGCGATCACGGCCAGGTGGGTGCCCTGGCCGGCGGCGGTGATGAAGAGCCACAGCTCGGCCAGTTCGACGATCACCTGGTGCACCGAGCCGCCGTCGAAGAGCGTGCCGACGCCACGGGCCAGGCTCTGCTGACCGGTCGCCACCGCCGCCAGCCGCTCGGCGTCCGCCCGGTCGATACCACGCGACTTGCTGACCACCAGGCCGTCGTCGGAGAGCAGCACCGCGTGTCTGGTGCCGGCCACCGAATCCACCAACCCGTCCAGCAGCCAGTCCAGGTCCTGATGGGTGGCGATGGTGCGCGTCATGACGGGTCCTCACTGGTGGGGATGGGGGTCAGCTCGGTGGTCTCGTCACCGAAGCGGGCGGCCCGGGAGCGGCGCTGGAAGGCGCCGATCGCGGCACCGGAGCGAACCGGGGCGGGTGCGGGAGCCTGCGGGGGCTCGCCCGGGGTCCGGTCGTGCTCCGACGGGGTCGGTGGGGTGCGCAGTTCGGCGGCCAGGCTGGCCTGGCGGACCCGCTGCGGGAGCGGGGGCTGCACGTTCTCGGCGGTCCGTTCGTGGTCGCTGACGGGAGCCGCCCAGGACGGGCGGGCGGCGGGGACGGGGGCCGGGACCGGGTCGGCCACCAGGGCCGGCAGCGGGGGCGGGGCGCTGGGCAGTGCCCCGCCCGGCGCCGGCCCGGCGGCGGGCAGGGTAAGGCCGCGCACCCGGGACGGCAGTGGCAGGGCTTCCACCAGCACCGGCTCCAGTACGGCGCCGTCGGTGACCAGCTCGCCGGGGATCAGCACCACCGCACGGGTGCCGCCGAAGGCCGAGGCGCGGAACTCCACCCGCAGCCCGAGGGTGTCGGCCAGCCGGGCGACCACGTAGAGGCCGAGCCGGATGTCCTCGGCCTGGGCCAGCACGTCCATCCGGGGCGGACGCTGCATCAGCTCGTTGGCGGCGTCCAGTTGCTCGGGCTCCATGCCGAGCCCGCGGTCCTCGATCTCCACCGCCAGGCCCCGCCCGACCATCGCGGCGCGCACCTCGACCGGCGTGGGCGGCTTGGAGAAGGCGGCGGCGTTCTCCATCAGCTCGGCCAGCACGTGCACCACCGGGCCGACCGCGCGCTCGGAGAGCCATGGGGCGCCCTCGATGTCGATCAGGATCCGCTGGTAGTCCTGCACCTCGCCCTGGGCGGCGCGCAGCACGTCCAGCAGCGAGACCGGCTTGCGCCAGCGGCGCTGGGGCTGACCGCCGGCCAGGATGACCAGGTTCTCCTCGTAGCGGCGCAGGCGCGCGGTGAGGTGGTCGAGGTCGAAGAGGCCTTCCAGCACCTCGGGGTCCTCGTGCTTGCGCTCCATCTCGTCCAGCGTCTTCAGCTGAAGGCCGATCAGCAGCTGGGTGCGGCGGGCGATGCGCTGCAGCAGCCGCTCGAAGCCGCGGTGCTGCTCGGCCTGGCCGACAGCGGCGGTGACGGCGCTGTGCCGGGCCAGGTTGAGGGCCTGGCCGAGTTGGGTGAGCTCGTCGCCGCGGGCCGGGCCGGTGCTGATCGGCCCGGTCTCCTGCTCGGGCTCCGGCTGCTCGCCGCGGCCGAGCCGGTCGACCAGCTCGGGCAGGGTGCGCTCGAGTTCACCCGCCTGGGCCTGGAGGTCGACGATCCGGCGGCGCAGCGAGCGGGTCAGCCGCCAGCTGGTGATGATCACGGCGATCACCGCGAGCAGGCCGATGAGGCTGGTCAGCACCACCCGCAGCAGCAGCGTCTCGATGCTGCTCTTGCCGGTGTCGATCACCGCGTCGGTACGGTCCTGCAGCAGCGAGACCAGCTGCGGGGTGGCCAGGTCGATGGCCTGGCGCCACTGGGCCTGGACCGGCGGGAGCGGGACGGTGTTGTCGGAGCTGGTTTTGATGGGCTTGAGCAGTTGCTGCTCGATACCGGTTTTGGTCTGCCAGGCCGGGCCGGTGATCATCTCCCGGGCGGCAGCGGCCTCCTGGCTGGGCAGGAACGGCAGGATCTTGTTGCCGTAGAGGAACGAGGCGTCGGCGATCGCCTCCTGCACCGCCTGGAAGTCCGGCAACGACAGCTTGCCGCTGGGCCAGCCGCGGGCCAGGATCGCGTCCTCGCGGGAGACCATCTCCTTGGCCCAGAACTCGTCGACCAGGGTCCGCGAGAGGTAGCCGACCTCACCGTTGTCCACGTGGCTGATCGCGGTGAACAGGTTGAGGTCGACGGTGATCAGGTTGGTGTAGTACAGGAAGATGCTCTGCTGGTCGATGGAGCCCTGGTCCACCGCGGCCCGCCGCTGGGGCAGCTGGTCCAGCGCCGTGCGGGCCGAGCTGATCGCGTTCTTCACCTCGGCGGAGGCGTGCGACTCGGAGACGCTGGAGAGCTTCTGGAAGGTGCGCACCGCGTCGTCGGTGGACTGCCGCTGGGTGGCCAGTTGGTCGGTGACGCTGCCCGGCTGGGCCAGCTGCTCAGCCGTGAGCCGACGCTCCTCCTGGAGGTTGTAGTACACGATGTTCGATGGCTGACCGGCCTTCTGGGCCAGCAGCCCCTGCGCGGCCTGCCGTTGGAAGTCGGACAGCGTCTGTCCGGTGGTGACGGCCCAGAGCGCGGCCAGCGCGATGCTGGGGACGATCGCCAGGACCAGCAGCGCGGTCCGCAGGGTGAGGCGCGAGCGCCGGGTTTTCGAGGTGTTTCGCAGCCTGGAGGCTCTACGCGGGCGCAGGGCATTCTCCTCGGAAAGGGCGGTGCTCTATGGCGACACGCCGTCTGTAGTACGACCTTTGACGGAGTGATACTAGTCATACTGTGTGACTGCTGGGAAAACCCCAGGCGAAACGGAGCAGCGTCACGGAGCGAAACTCCTGGCCAGGGCGTAGTTCGGTGGACGGATAGCCCGGCCGGTGCGGCGAGTCCGGGTGGTGCTGGGTCTCCAACGCGACCCCGGCGTACGGCCCGTAAGCGACCCGCCCAGGACCGGTCACCGCACCGTGGAAGGTGTTGGACGTGTACACCTGAAGGCCGGGCTCGGTGGTCAGCACTTCCAGGCTCCGCCCAGAAACCGGGTCCTCCAGCAGCGCCGCCCGCACCGGCGGCCCGTCCTGCGGGCGCGGGCGCAGCACCCAGTTGTGGTCGTAGCCGCCCGGTCCGGCCAGTTGCGGGTGCTCCTCGTGGATCGCCTTGCCGATCGGGGTCGCGGTGCGGAAGTCGAACGGGGTGCCGGCCACCGGCTGGTACGGGCCGTAGGGGATCTGCCGCTCGTCCACCGGGGTGTACTCGTCGGCGTCCACCGTGAGCAGTTGGCCGAGCACGTCACCGCTGGCCTCGCCCGCGAGGTTGAAGTAGGCGTGGTTCGTCAGGTTGATGACGGTGGGTCGTGTGGTCACCCCGGTACTCGATGGCCAACTCGCCGCCGGCGGAGAGCAGGTAGCTGACCCAGACGTCCAGCGCGCCGGGGAAGCCCTGGTCGCCGTCGGGGCTGTGCAGGTGCAGCCGCACGCCCGCGCGCTCACCCTCGACGACCGGCTCGGCGGCCCACATCCGGTCGGCGAAGCCGTCCGCGCCGCCGTGCAGGGTGACACCGCCGCCGGTGGGAGCGAGCCGGTACTCCTGGCCGTCCAGGGTGATCCGGCTGTCGGCGATCCGGTTGGCGTAGCGCCCGACGGTGGCGCCGAAGTGCCTGGCCGGGCCGAGGATCTGGGCCAGTTCCTCGCTGGCCAGCAGCACCTGGCCGACCGCGCCGGTGCGGTCCGGGATCCGCACCCCGTGCAGGGTGGCGCCCAGGGTGAGCACCGCGACCTCGACCGGCCCGGCGCTCAGTGTCCAGCGCTCGATCGCGGCCCCTGCCCCGCCGTGCTCCAGCGGGGCGTGCGAGACCGTCACCACGTGCTCGGAGTTGGGCGCCATCTGCTGCTCCTTCGAATTCGCTGTGCCGAACGGGGCTAACCGTGCGTCAGCTTAGGGCGTGTCAGGACCCTTGTTGGGCCGTGTCAGGACCCTTGTTCGGCAGCCCGAGTGCGGCGGCCAGGCCCTCCCGGGTGCTGCCGGTCTTGCGGTGCACCGCGGCCAGCCGCCGGTTGACCAGGCTCACCGCCATGGTCAGCCGCTCGGCGATCTCCACCGGCGACAGTCCCGACACGGTGAGTTCGGCGATCCGCCACTCGACCTGGCTCAGCGCGTCCCGCCCGGTGCTGCGCAGCCGGCTGGGGCGCAGCCCCGAGGCCTTCAGCTCCTCGCGGGCCCGGGCCATCAGGCCGTCCGCGTTGCACTCCACCGCCAGCTCCATGCCCTGGTGCAGCTGCTCGGTGGCCTCGGCCAGCCGACCCGCCTCGCGCAGCGCGGCGCCCAGTTCGACCAGTGCGCAGGCCTGTTCGTAGCCGGCCGGGGAGTGGCCGAGCTCGCGCACCGCCTCGCCGAGCAGGTCCACGGCGGGCTGGCCCTCCACCACGGCGGCCGTCAGCCGCAGCGCGGTCCCGATCGCCGAGGCGACGCCGGAGGAGCGGGCCCTGGCCAGCCCCTCCTCGGCCAGCTCACGGGCCCGCGCCGGGTCCTCGGGCAGCACGGCGAGCGCCAGGTGCCCCAGCCAGGGCGCCCAGATGGTGTTGTGCCAGCCGCGCTCGACCAGCCGCCCGCCGACCTCGGTGAACACCCCGGCGGCGGCCTGCCGGTCCCGCTGGGCCAGCAGCAGCTTGCCGTAGAGGGTGGCCGCGTCCGGCAGCACCATCGCGGTGGGGTGGTACGGCGGCGCGAAGGAGTAGTCGGCGGCCAGCTTCCAGGCCTCCTCGGTCCGCCCGCGCGCCAGCAACGTGTCGGCCAGCACACCGACCGCGTCCCACTGCAGCGGCAGGCCGGGGCCCAGCCGGCGGGCGATCCGCAGCGCCTGGCGCAGGAACTCCTCGGCCTCGGCGAGCGCGCCGCGGCGGAACCGGACCAGGCCCATCAGGAAGTAGGCGAAGCCGAGGTGGCCGCCGCCCCAGCCCGCCACCTCGAAGGTCCTGATCGCCTCCTCGAAGAGCTTCTCGGCGCGGTCCAGGCGGTCGGTGTAGACGTAGGTGAGGCCGATGATCCCGGGCAGCTCCAGGCCCCACATGGTGCTGGTCCAGTCCAGCCCGGTCGGCAGCCGGCCGTCCGCCAGCACCGCGGAGTCCACCAGCGCCAGCACCTCGGTGGCGTCACCGCCCTGCAGCGTCAGGTCCCAGGCGCGCAGCGCGCGGGCCGCCCGCGCGTACAGGTCGTCGCCGGTCAGTTCGGCGCACAGGGCGGCCAGCCGGGCCGAGCGCTCGGGGCCGTCGGCCTCCTCGCGCTGGAAGGCCGCCCAGATGAAGTGGGCCACCTGCAGCCTGGTCCGCCCCGGCCCCGACGCGGTCCGCTCGGCCTCGGCCAGGGTGATCTCGGCGGCCTCCACCAGCCGGCCGCTGTGCGCGAGCACCTCGGAGAGCCGGAAGGTGGCGTCCACCCGCAGGTCGCTGCGCAGTCCCGGAGTGCTGTCGAGCGCGAGGCGGAGCTGGTTGACCGTGCTGACCGGGTCGGTGAGCAGCGTCGCGCAGCCCAACTCGTAGATCACCTCGGCCCGGTCCTCGTCCTCCGGCGGCTCGGCCAGCGCGCGGTCCAGGCAGCGCACGGCCGCGTCCGGGGCACCCACCGCCAGATGCTCGCGGGCCGCCTGGCGCAGCTTGGCCACCACCTCGGGATCGCCCTCGGGGTGGGTCTCCAGCAGGTGCCGGGAGGACTCCACCAGCGGGCGCCCGGCGTTCTCCAGCTCGATGGCCGCCTTGCCGTGCATCGCGGTGCGCATGCCCAACCGGATCGACTTGTAGAGCGAGGTGGCGAGCAGTGGGTGGACGAACTCCAGCGGGCCGTCGGCCGGGCCGTTGAGCACCTGCTGGCGCCGGAGTTCGGCGATCGCGTCGGCGGCGGCCGACGGGGTCATCCCGGCGATCCTGGTCGCCACCGGGATCGCGATCTGGGTGCCGAGCATCGCGGCGGCCTGGGCGAAGTTGAAGGTGTTGACGCTGAGCTTGGTCAGCCAGTACTCGCGGTCCATGCCCTGGGCCTCGGCGGCCAGGTCGTGCAGCAGCGGCACGTTCTCGTGCACCGGCTCGATGCCGCTCTCGCGGACCTTCGCCAGCAGGGCGTTGACCAGGAACGGGTTGCCGTCGGTGACCGCCCAGACCTGGCGGCAGAAGGAGTCCTCGGCGGTGTCCGGGAAGACCTCGTGGACCAGCCGCCTGACCGGCTCCGGCTGCAGGCCCTGGAACTCCAGGTGCCGGTGCGAGTTTCCGGCCACCAGGGCGCGGAACGACTGGGCCTGCTCGGGCAGTTCGCCGGAGCGCCAGGCGATGGCCAGCAGCACCGGCAGTTCGGGGCAGCGCTGGGCGAAGGCCTCCAGCCAGCTGAGCGACTCGTGGTCGGCCCACTGCAGGTCGTCGACCAGCATCACCAGCGGTGCCTGGCGGACGGCGAGTTGGGTCAGCACGTAGTCGATGCCGGTGCGCACGCTCTGCGGGTCGGCCGGCTCGCCGCTGGGCGCCAGCAGGCCGAGCGCGGGGCCGGCGATCTCGCGCCACTGCCCGAGCACCTCCTGCTGCTGCGTTTCGCCCAGCCGCAGCAGCTCGGGGAGCAGTAACTGGCGCAGCAGGTAGAAGGGTTCGTTGACCCGCTGCTCACCGGCCCGGCCGCTGAGCACGGTCAGGCCCTCGCGGCCGGCCAGCGCCCTGATCTGCTGGAGCATGGTGGTCTTGCCGAGCCCGGCGGTGCCGCTGTAGAGCAGCAGCGAGCCGAGCCGGATGCCGCCGGCCGCGAAGTCCCGGCGCAGCGTGTCGATCGCCGTCCTGGCCGCACCCAGCGCGGCCTCGCGCTCGTAGAGTCGCGGGAGCACCGAAGCCTCGCCCGCTCCTCCTTCGCTCTGCTGTTCGGTCACCGTCGGTCCCCTCCACCTCGCCACTGCGTGATCCTGAGGGTGAGGCTATCGCCGAGACGGCCCACGCGCCGACGCTTCGCGCAGGTAGCGCCACTGACCATGGTTCAAGCGCAGGTGCCATGGGCAATTGCTGCGACAGCCAGAACATCTGATGGTCTGATCAGATACCCTGCGGGCCGCAGAAACACAGGGATCATGCTAGACCGTGGCACCACCCGTACGACCGGCCCTCACCTTCCGGGAGTCCGATGTCCGACGCGACCACCCTTGACGTGCCTTACCCCCACCGCCAGAACCCGCACATCGCGAACGCGGCGGCCCAGCACCGGCGCTGGCTGAACGAGCACTGGATGCTCGGCAGCGCGATGACCCCCGACGCCTACGCGCGCTGGGACGTACCCGGCCTGGCCGCGCTGAGCTACCCGGACTGCACCGCCGAGGAGTTGGCGCTCGCCACCGACCTGATGGGCTTCTACTTCCTGTTCGACGACCAGTTCGACGGCCCGCTCGGGCGCCGACCCGGCGAGGTCGCGGTGCTCTGCGACCGGCTCACCGGCGTGCTGCACGGCACGCCCGCCCCCACCGACACCCCGTGCGCCTTGGCCTTCGAGGACCTCTGGCAGCGGATCAGCCGCGGCATGTCACCACGCTGGCGGGCCCGCGCCACCTACAACTGGGAGTGCTACTTCGCCAGCCACCCGGCCGAGGCGGCCGGTCGACGCGGCGGCGAACCGCCGGACCGGGAGACCTATCTGATCCTGCGCCGGGGTACCGCAGCGATGGAATCGGTGCTCGACATGGTCGAACGGCTCGGCCGCTTCGAGGTGGCCCCGGCCGCCTTCCACAGTCCGCTGCTCAAGCAGCTGCGCCAACTTGTCGCCGACATACCCTCGCTGAGCAACGACATCCGCTCCTATCCGCAGGAGGCACCCCGCGGCGACGTGAACAACCTGGTGATGATCGTGCAGCGGGAGCGCGGTTGCTCCCTGGAGGAGGCCGGCTCGGTGGTGCTCGCCGAGGCCCAGCTGATGGTCGACCGCTACGCCCGACTGGTGGACGACCTACCGCGCACCTACCGGGAGCTGGAGCTGGGACCGGACCAGAGCCGGACCGCGCAGCGCTACGCGGACGGCCTGACCGCCTGGCTCTCGGGCTACCTGAGCTGGGAGAGCGGCACCGGCCGCTACCGGAGCGGGTGACCTTCCCGGCACACACGGTAGCCGAGCGGCCGCAGCAAGGCTAGGGTGCGCAGAGCACCTCAGCCGTCAGTCGCCCGCGCCCCGAGGAGAACCCGGACTTGACGATCTATCAGCCGCCGACCAGCTTCAAGTCCCGCTACGAGAACTGGATCGGGGGCGCCTGGGTGCCCCCGGTCCGCGGGCAGTACTTCGCGAACCCGACGCCGGTCACCGGCCAGGTCTTCTGCGAGGTGGCCCGCTCCACCGCCGCCGACATCGAGCTGGCCCTGGACGCGGCGCACGCCGCCGCGCCCGCCTTCGGCCGCACCTCCCCCGCCGACCGCGCCCAGCTGCTGAACGCGATAGCCGACCGGATGGCGGCCAACCTGGAGCTCCTGGCGATCGCCGAGAGCTGGGAGAACGGCAAGCCGGTGCGCGAGGCGCTGGCCGCGGACATCCCGCTGGCCATCGATCACCTGCGCTACTTCGCGGGCGCGATCCGGGCCCAGGAGGGCGGCCTCTCGCAGATCGACGAGGACACCGTCGCCTACCACTTCCACGAGCCGCTGGGCGTGGTCGGCCAGATCATCCCGTGGAACTTCCCGATCCTGATGGCGATCTGGAAGCTCGCCCCGGCCCTGGCGGCCGGCAACGCGGTGGTGCTCAAGCCCGCCGAGCAGACCCCCGCCTCGATCCTGGTGCTGATCGAACTGATCGCCGACCTGCTGCCGCCCGGTGTGCTGAACGTGGTCAACGGCTTCGGCGTCGAGGCCGGCAAGCCGCTGGCCGCCAGCAGCCGGATCCGCAAGATCGCCTTCACCGGCGAGACCACCACCGGCCGCCTGATCATGCAGTACGCCAGCGCCAACCTGATCCCGGTCAGCCTGGAGCTGGGCGGCAAGAGCCCCAACCTCTTCTTCGCCGACGTGGCGGCCGAGCGGGACGCCTTCTACGACAAGGCACTCGAGGGCTTCACCATGTTCGCCCTGAACCAGGGCGAGGTCTGCACCTGTCCCAGCCGGGCGCTGATCCAGTCCTCGATCTACGACCGGTTCCTCGGCGACGGCCTGGAGCGGGTGCGGGCGATCAAGCAGGGCAACCCGCTGGACACCGAGACCATGGTCGGCGCGCAGGCCAGCAACGACCAGCTGGAGAAGATCCTCTCCTACATCGACATCGGGCAGGCCGAGGGCGCCAAGCTGCTGGCCGGCGGCGAACGGGTCGACCTGGGCGGCGAGTTGGCCGGTGGGTACTACGTGGCGCCGACCGTCTTCGAGGGTGACAACGGGATGCGGATCTTCCAGGAGGAGATCTTCGGCCCGGTGGTCGCGGTGGCCCGCTTCGACGGCTTCGAGGACGCCATCCAGATCGCCAACGACACGCTCTACGGGCTCGGCGCGGGCGTCTGGAGCCGGGACGGCTCGACCGCCTACCGGGCCGGGCGGGCGATCCAGGCGGGGCGGGTCTGGACCAACGCCTACCACCTCTACCCGGCGCACAGTGCCTTCGGCGGGTACAAGAACTCCGGCATCGGCCGGGAGAACCACCAGATGATGCTGGAGCACTACCAGCAGACCAAGAACCTGCTGGTCAGCTACTCGCCCCAGGCGCTGGGCTTCTTCTGATGCCCAGGGTCGCGGTGACCGAGGCGGCCGCCGGGCTGCTGCGCGAGCTGACGGCCGAGCACGGCCCGCTGATGTTCCACCAGTCGGGCGGCTGCTGCGACGGTTCGGCCCCGATGTGCTACCCCGCCGGGGAGTTCATCACCTCGGCGAGCGATGTGCGGCTCGGCGACCTGGCGGTCGACGGGCTCGCCGAGCCGGTCGGGGTCTGGATGGCGCGCGACCAGTTCGCCTACTGGTCGCACACCCACCTGACCATCGACGTGGTGCCCGGACGGGGCAGCGGCTTCTCGCTGGAGGCCCCGACCGGGCAGCGGTTCCTGACCCGCTCGCGGCTGCTGACCGACGCGGAGGTGGCCGAGCAGGAGGCGGCCGAGGGGGAACTGGCCGAGGATGGCTAGGGTCTGGTGGGCAAGCACCCCCGCAACGCCGTGATCAACCCCCGGGAGCGGATGTCGCCGGTCACCCCCGGCTGCATGCCGCAGGTGACGTAGCCGAAGCCGATCCCCAGCTCCGGATCGGCGAAGCCGAGCGCGCCGCCGCGCCCGGGGTGCCCGAAGGCCGCCGGTGAGGACATCGGCGAGGTCGAGCTGTGCCGGAAGAAGCCGTGCCCGAACCGGGAGTTGACGATCAGCACCCGGTCCGGGCCGTCCGCGGCCGGGCCGACCGCCTCGGCCAGCGTCTCGGGCGTGAAGAGCGCCGGCAGCGCCTGCCCGGGCGGGCCGTCGGGCCGGTCGGCCACGCCGATCAGCGCCGCGTAGAAGCGGGCCACCGCGCGGGCCGTGCCGATCCCGTTGGCGCCGGGGATCTCGGCGGCCTGCGCGGCCGGGTCGTTCAGGTCCAACGCGGGACGGACGGCGCCGAAGGCCCGCGCGGTCAGCGAGGCCGGGTCCTGGTAGGCAGCGGTCACCGAGCGCTTGGGCCGCAGCCGCAGCCCGCCCGCCGGAGCGGCCGGCGCCGGAGCCGGCAGGTCGACCAGCCGGCCCACCCGGGGCGCGACCGCGGCCGGCAGCCCGATCCACAGGTCCAGTCCGAGCGGCCCGGCTATCTCCTCGGCGAAGTAGCGGCCCACCGTGCGTCCGCTCGCCCGGCGCACCACCTCGCCGACCAGCCAGCCGAAGGTGTACGGGTGGTAGCCGTGCGCGCTGCCCGGCTCCCAGGCCGGCGCCTGGGCGGCGACCGCGGCCACCGCCGGCTCCCAGGCCAGCACGTCCTCCACCCGCAGCGGTTCGTCCAGGGCCGGCAGCCCGGCCCGGTGCGAGAGCAGCCAGCGCACCGGGATCCGCTCCTTGCCCGCCGCCTTGAACTCGGGCCAGTACTCGGCCACCGGCGCGTCCAGGTCCAGCTGCCCGCGCTGGACCAGCAGCAGCGCGGCGGCCGCCGTGCACCCCTTGGTCACCGACCGCAGCACCTGCGCGGCGTCCGCCGTCCAGGCCACCGCCGGCGCCGGACGGCCGCCGACCTCCGGCCGGGCGTCGCCGCCCCACAGGTCCACCACCTTGCGCCCGCGCAGGTAGACCGTGCAGGCCGCGCCCAGCTCGCCGTAGTCGCGGAAGTTGCGCGCGAAGGCCTCCCGAACCGGCTCGTAGCCCTCGGCCGTCTCGCCCCAGATCTCCACCACGGTGCTGCCTCGCCAGTCTCGCTCGGATCTTCCCCCCGCACCTTAGACCGCGCCTCGGACCGACCCTTAGTCTGATCGTCATGAGCAACCCCAGCGAGGAACTCCTTGACGTGGTCGACGCGAACGACCAGGTGATCCGCGTCGCCCCGCGCGGCGAGGTCTACCGCGACCGGCTGACCCACCGCTGCGTGATGATCCTGGTCCGCGACGCCGAGGGGCGGATCTTCACCCACCGCCGCTCGGCCGACAAGCTCTTCGCCCCCGGTGCCTACGACGTCTTCGTGGGCGGCGTGGTCGGTACCGGCGAGAGCTACGCCGAGGCGGCCGTGCGGGAGGCCGAGGAGGAGCTCGGGGTGCGCGGGATCAGCACCGAGCCGCTGTTCCGCTTCCTCTTCGAGGAACCGGGCTACTCCTGGTTCTGCGACGTCCACCAGGCCCGCTGGACCGGCCCGGTGGAGCCGCAGGCGGCGGAGATCGACTGGCACGACTGGCTCACCGAGGCCGAGGTCGCCGAGCGGCTCAGCGCCGGCCGGTGGCAGTTCGTCCCCGACGGCCGCGAGGCCTACCGCCGCTACCTGCTCCGGCGTCGCTGACCCCGGTCGGGTCGCCCTCCTCCTCGGCGGGCTCCCACTCGGGGTGCTCCCGCGCGGCCCAGTCGGGGTCCACCCACCCGGTGCGCATGCCGCGCCGGGCCTCCGGGTCGCCCAGCGCCATGTAGAGGTGGCCCGCGACCACCACACCGATGGCGAGCGCCAGCCAGTCGTGCACGAAGGTCGCCCCCGTGCGCCAGGCCAGCGGCGCGAGGTGGGTGAACCACATCAGCAGACCGGTACCGAGCATCACCAGGGTGGCGCCCGCGATCCAGCTCGCGAAGAGCTTCTGACCGGCGTTGAACTTGCCCGCCCGGCGGCGGCGGAACGAGCGGCGCAGCGCGGCCTTGAGCCAGGCCCCATCACCGGGCAGGAAGCGGTTCAGCCGGCCCAGGTCGCGGCGCAGCGCCCGGGAGCCGAGGCCGAGCAGCAGCGGCACCGGCAGCAGCACCCCCGACCACTCGTGCACCACCTCCACCAGCCGGCGCCGGCCGACCAGCTCGGCCAGCTGCGGCAGGTAGAGGCAGGCGGCGGTGGCGATGCAGACCAGCATCAGCGTCGCGGTGCAGCGGTGCACCCAGCGCTCGGCCCGGGTGAACCGGGGCAGCCGGCGGTCGGCCGCGGGGTGGTCAGCTGGTCGGGGCATCGTCGCGCCCGTTGGACTTGCCGACCCAGGCGTCGACGTCATACCCGTAGTTCTCCCAGTAACCGGCCTCGACGGTGGGGGTGACGCTGATCCCGGAGAGCCACTTGGCGGACTTGTAGAAGTACATCGGCGCCACGTACAGCCGCACCGGCCCGCCGTGGTCGTGGGTCACCGGCTTGTCCTGCATCTTCAGCGCCACCAGCACGTCGTCACGGCGCGCCTGGTCCAGCGTGAGGCTCTCGGTGTAGCTGCCGTCGAAGCAGGTGAAGTGCACGGCGGTGCCGCCCTGGCGCACCCCGGCCGCCTCCAGCAGGTCGGCGAGCCGGACCCCCTCGAACGGCGTCTTGGGCACCCGCCAGCCGGTCACGCACTGCACGTCGTGCACGATCCGGACCTGCGGCATCGCCTGCAGGTCGGCCAGCGTGTAGCTGGCTGGGTGGTCCACCAGGCCGTCGACGGTCAGCCGGTAGTCGGCCGCCGACTTGGCCGGCACCGGACCGGTCACCGAGTAGTACTCGAAGCCGCCGCTGTCCGGCAGCAGGGCGGTCAGCCCGGTCGGGTCCTTCGCCGCGATGCCGGCGAGCAGCGAGTTGACCGTCTGCGAGAGCGCGGGCCCGGCGGCGACACCGGCGGCGCCCAGGCCGAGCATCCCGAGCAGCACGCGTCGGCCGACCGGCGTGCCAGGAGTCGGAGGATTGTCGTTCACCGGACCAATTGTCCTCGTCCGCACCGGTTCACGGACAGGGGCCGAGCCCGGATGTCAGACTTTCGTCATCTCGACGATCACGGCGGCCGGACGGCTGGGTAGGGTGACGGCCATGTCCCCGTCCTCCGCGAAGCCGGCCGCCGAGCCAGCCGCGCCAAAAGTGGCCAAGGCAGCCAAGGCGGCCAAGGCCCAGCCGCGGCGGCGGCTGAGCGTCGACGAGCGGCGCGAGCAGTTGATCGCCGTCGCGCTCGAGCTGTTCAGCGCGCGGGCGCCGGAGGAGGTGTC
This sequence comes from Kitasatospora sp. NBC_01266, assembly GCF_036242395.1. Lineage (NCBI taxonomy): Bacteria > Bacillati > Actinomycetota > Actinomycetes > Kitasatosporales > Streptomycetaceae > Kitasatospora > Kitasatospora sp. NBC_01266. Next base: position 1,270,898 of record NZ_CP108458.1, read on the forward strand.
GATCGACGACATCGCGGTGGCGGCGGGCGCCTCCCGGCCGCTGGTGTACCACTACTTCCCGGGCAAGCAGGCGATCTACGAGGAGTCGCTGCGCCGGGCCGGGCAGGAGCTGGCCGGGCGCTTCGAGGAGCCCGCCGCCGGCCCGCTCTCCGAGCGGCTGGCCCGGGTGATGGACCGCTACCTGGACTTCGTGGCCGAGCACGGCCCCGGCTTCGCCGCCCTACTGCGCGGCGGCTCGGTGGCGGCCAGCCCGGGGACCAACGCGGTGATCGACGAGGTGCGGCAGGCCGCGCACGACCAGATCCTCGCCCACCTGGCGCTGCCCGACCCGAGCCCGGCCCTGCGGCTGACCGTCCGGGCCTGGATCGCCAACGCCGAGATCAGCTCGCTCGCCTGGCTCGCCGAGCGGCAGCAGCAGCCGCGCGAGGAGGTCCGGCTCCGTCTGGTCCAGGACTTCGTGGCGGCGCTGGTGGTCACCGCCGCCCGCGAACCGGAGCTGGCCGCCGTGCTGCCCGCCTACCTGGCCGACGAACGCCCGGACACCCCGACCGGCACCCTGGTCCGCTCGCTGGCCGGCCTGCTGGCCGTCCCGGGCCTGGCCGAGGCGCTGGGCGCCCTGGTCACCGGGGTGGAGCCGGTCTGATACAACAGCGGAGCGGACATATCAGCACAGCGGGACACCACAGCGGAATCAGCACGGGAACGATCGAACGGGGGCTGCGGAGCATGACGCAGGACGGCCAGGGGAGCCTCACCGGGGCGGCGGTGGTGGCAGCCGCCGAGCGGATCTCCGCCTCGCTCGACTCGCTCGCCGAAGCGCTGCTCGGCCCCGACATCACCCGGCACGCGCCCGACACGCTGTTCAGCACCCCGCCCACCCCCGGCGGCCCCACCCTCTTCGACACCTGGCTGACCCGCACCGGCCCCGGCCGACTGGCCCGCCCCGGCCGCGGCACCGTGGTCTCCTGCACCCCGCCGCGGCCGGCCGCCACCAGCGCCGGAACGATCGAGGCGCTGCTGGACCGGTACGACCGGCAGGCCGTGCGCGGCGTGCCCCACGCCCAGCAGGCGGCTGCCTTCCAACTGCCGGTCAGCGCGGAACCCTCGGCCGCCCAACTGCGCCCGGCCTTCGCCGCGCCGCTGGCCGAACTCGCCACCGGACGGCAGACCCTGGCGCCCGCCGAACTGCCCACCGGCCACGGGGTGGAGGTCCGGTTCGCCGTGCCGCCGACCTTCCACGCCCTGACCGTACGCGGCGCCGACCAGGCGGCAGCCGAGCAACTCGGCGAGGTGGCCGAGGAGTTGTTCGCCGCTGCCGACACGCGGGCCCGCCGGGACTGGGCGGTGCCGCACGCCTCGCTGCTGGACGACGGCGCGGCGGCCGACGTCCGGTTCGCCGCCCTGGCGGCGACGCGGATCGACGGACGGCCGAGCAACGCCTCGCTGGTCGTCGCGCTGCACCAGGACCGCACGCCGATCGCCGAACTCGCCGCCGAACTGGCCACCTCGCGCCCGCAGGCCGAGGTGTGGACGGTGATCCTGCCGTCCGGCCCGGCCGTGGTGCTGGTCCAGGGCCGCACCGGCGCGATCCCGGCGCCGCTCACCGAGGACGGCACCCGGCGCTGGGTGGTCTCCTCGGTGGTGCAGGCCTTCCTGCCGCTGCCGGACGGCGCCTCGCTGCTGAGCGTGCAGCTGGGCACGGCGACCGGCGAGGACTGGGAGCTGTACGCCTCGGTCTTCGCGGAGCTGCTGCGCAGCGTGGAGTTCGGCTGGGACGGCGTGACCGCACCGGCGGCCGCCGCTTCGGGGCCGCCGACGTCCTCGGTGATCGCCGTGCCCCCGATGCCGCCGGCTCCCCCGGCTCCCCCGGCCACCCCGCCCGCCCCGGTGCAGGCACCCGAGCCGGCCAGCACCGCCGAGCCGAGGCGCAAGGGCACCCCGGTCAACGTGCCACCGCCGGACTTCGACCCCTTCGCCCCGGCCAACGCCGCCCCGCCGGCGGCCACACCTACGCCTACACCTACGCCCGCCCCCGAGCCGGCCGCCGCCCCGCAGCCGCTCGACCCGTTCGGCACGGTGGTGAAGAACCAGGCCCGCGCCCCCTTCGCCCCGCCCACCGAGCCGGAGCGACCCGGCACCGCCGAGCCGAGGCGCAAGGGCACCCCGGTCAACGTCCCGCCGCCGGACTTCGACCCCTTCGCCCCGGCCGACGCCACCCCGCCGGCGGCCTCCAGCGATCCGTCGGCCGAGCCTCCAGCGCCCGCCGAGGCCGACCCGTTTTCCTAGATCCACGCAGCCGCTGACGGGGCGTCACCGGTCGTTCCCCGCGGGGTCCCCCACTCCCCGTCGACCGCCAGGGCCCCCACCCCTGACGTCCCGTCAGCCGAGCTGCCCGCGCCGGTCGGCGCGGCCCGGGGCGGGTGTCAGCAACCGACCCGGTTGGCCGCCGCCACCCGCAGCCCGTCCAGGACCAGCTCGGTGGCCGGCAGCGGCAGGTGCTCACGCAGCACGTAGGCGCAGACCTGGCGGCGCACGTGCGGCTCCAGGGTCCGTCCGGTCACCTTGCGGTGGTTGAGGAACGAGAGCACCAGCGCGGGCGCCACCGCGAGCCCGACCCCGGCCGCCACCAGGCTCTGCAGCGCCAGGTTGTCGTCGGTGGTGAAGACGATGTCCGGGTCGAAGCCCTCCTCCGCGCAGATGTGCAGGAAGTTGGCCCGGCAGCGCGCGCAGCCGGCGATCCAGCGGGCCTGGGCCAGCTCGGCCAGCCGCACCGCGTGCCGGCGGGCCAACGGATGGCCGACCGGCAGCAGGACCGTCAGCAGATCCTCCATCAGCCGGATCTCCACCAGTTCGGCCGGCAGTTCGGCACGCATCCCCGGGTAGCTGAAGGAGAGCGCGATGTCGCACTCGCCGGCCAGCAGCTTCTGCACCGACTCCGGCGGCTCGGCCTCCAGCAGCTCGACCCGCACCCCCGGGTGCTCGGCCAGCAGCGCGGCCATCGCCTCGGGGATCAGCGTGGCGTTGGCGCTGGGGAAGGCGCAGACCCGCACCCGGCCGGCTCGCAGCCGGGCCAGTGCCTGGAGCTGCTGCTGAGCGGCGCCGAGGCTGCCGAGGATCACCTCGGCGTGCCGGGCCAGCGTCTCGCCCGCCTCGGTGAGCCGCATCCGGCGCCCGTCCCGGATGAAGAGCGCGACGCCGGCCTCGCGCTCCAGCGCGCGGATCTGCTGGGTGACGGCCGGCTGGGTGTAGCCGAGGGAGCGCGCGGCAGCGGTGAACGAGCCGGTGCTGACCACCTCGTGGAAGGTCCGGATATGTCGGGAGTCCAGCATCCGAGAATCATAAGCAGAATTTGGGAGAGATTGACCTGCCCGTAGCTGAGGTGATCTCTGACCCGATGAAACCCTAACGGTTCTCGCGCCGGCCCTTGACGAGGTATCCGAGCACGGCGCCGATCAGCAGCGTGGCGGCGAGCGCGATCCACAGCGGCGCCGTCACGGTGAAGACCCAGAACTGGATCTTCACGTTGTTCAGATTCGCCAGCAGGAACCAGAGCGCGAGCCCGGCCACCACCACACCGGCGATCAGTCGGGTCGGGATACCGGCGATCTCGCTCTGCTTCGCCTTCTGGCCGGCGAACGGGCGCTCCGAGTTCCTGGTCACACGGGCAGTCTGCGCGCCGGGCCGCCGTCACCGGCCGCACTGCGCCGCCGACTGCCCCGGACGGAGTACCAGCACTCCCCCGGGTGGGTGGCCGGACACCGGGTCGGCAGGTGATCCGGGATCTCGGGAACATCGCTGACCCGCCATTGGTTGACCCACCGGCAGAACAGGACAAATCGAAGGGCACACCACAGCTCGTGAGCATCATTCCCACGATCACTCTCAACAATGGCGTCGCGATCCCGCAGCTCGGCTTCGGCGTCTGGCAGGTGCCGGAGGACGAGGCGGCCACCGCCGTGCGCACCGCCATCGAGACGGGCTACCGCAGCATCGACACCGCCGCCATCTACGAGAACGAGGCCGGCACCGGCCTCGGCATCCGGCAGGCCGGCGTACCGCGCGACGAACTGTTCATCACCACCAAGCTGTGGAACAGCGGCACCCGCGACTGGTCCGGCCAGGCCGGCCGCGACGCGGTGCTGACCGAGTTCGACGCCTCGCTCGAGAAGCTCGGCCTGGAGTCCCTCGACCTCTACCTGATCCACTGGCCGCGCCCGATGCACGGCAGCTACGACAACCTCTGGAAGGCCTTCGAGGAACTGCTCGCCTCCGGCCGGGTCAAGGCGGTCGGCGTCTCCAACTTCGGCCAGGCCGAGCTGACCCGCCTCTTCGAGACCAGCTCGATCGTCCCGGCGCTCAACCAGGTCGAGCTGCACCCGCACTTCGCCCAGCGCGAGCTGCGCGCCTTCCACGCCCAGCACGGCATCGCCACCGAGGCGTGGAGCCCGCTGGGCCAGGGCAAGGCCCTGCTCAGCGATCCGACGCTGGCCAAGGTCGCCGCCAAGCACGGGCGGACCGTCGCCCAGGTGGTGCTCCGCTGGCACCTGCAGAGCGGCATCATCGCGATCCCGAAGTCGGTCACCCCGTCCCGGATCGCGGAGAACTTCGCGGTGACCGGCTTCGAACTCGACGCCGAGGACCTCGCCGCGATCGCCGGCATCGAGACCGGTCAGCGCCTCGGCCCCGACCCGGTCACCTTCGACTGGAGCTGATCTAAGTTCGTGACCGTTCAACTGTTGGCTCCCACCGATCCGGCGGGAGCCAACAGTTATGTCGGACGCTCGGAAATTCTCAGATAATTCCCAGGAATTCCGGGCGAATCGTTACGCCACCGGAGCGAGTCGAGCCGCCTTCGCCAGCAGGATCAACGCCTGCTGATGTTCGGTCGGCTCCAACGGTTCGAGCAGCAACTCTTCCACTCGGGCCACTCCGGCAGCAGCGCTGTGCAGCAGCTCCTGACCGGTCGGCGAGAGCGACAGCAGGTTGCGCCGCCCGTCCGAGGGGTCCCGGCGGCGCAGCACCAGACCCCGCCTGACCAGGCGTGAAACCATCTCGGCCATCGTCGCCTTGTCCAGCGAGGCCAGCTCGCCGACCGTCCGCTGGTCGGCCCCCGGCTCGCTCTCCAGCGCGTCGAGGACGGCGAACTGAGGAGCCGTCAACTCCGAGCCGACGTGCTCCGACCAGAGCTTGGTATGGACCTGCTGACCGACCCTGATCAGGTAACCGACCGCGCGCTGGGCGTCCAGCAGCGGACGGCTGTCGCTCAGCGCGGCCACCGCGGCCGGCTCCAACTTGGCTATCTTGGCCAGGAATCGGATCAGTTCGAGCTGCTCATCGCCGGTCAGCGGCTCGAACAGGGTGCGCTGGACGCGCACCACGCCGCCGGTGGCCTCACGGACCGCCTGGGCTCCGTTCTGCGAAAGTGCGAGCAGTTTGCGCCGGCCGTCCGCCGGATCGCGCCGGCGCAGCACCAGGCCACGCCGTACCAGCCGAGCGACCATCTCGGCCATCGTCGCCTTGTCCAGTGAGGCTCGTTCGCCCACCGTGCGCTGGTCAGCGCCTGGTTCGAGGGCGAGGGCGAGCAGCACGGCGAACTGAGGAGCCGTCAATTCGGCTCCCACATGTTCGGACCACAGCCGGGTGTGTACCTGCTGTGCCACGCGAATGAGGTGACCGGGCGACTGCTGCAGTCGACCGGGCACGCGGGTCGTCGGGATCTCCCCCAGCACCATGAATCCGTCCTGATGTCACACCCGGCGCGCTGTGGGACGCCCGGGCGGGGCAGTAGCGGCGTGCTGGCCTCCCCCGGCGCGAATCGAGAACCAACCGCAGTGATTTCGACCCGGATCGAGGGGAGCTCCGCCGTGCAGCCGACGGCTGCTGGCGCACACTATACAAACGGAGTCTGTGTTGCGGCAGGCAGGGGCAGATAGTAGACGGATGTTCACCATACTTGTGGTATTTCGTCCCGCACCGCCGAGTTGAACATCCGCCCGGATCGCGCTCTGGTCCCCTCAACTACTCGCCGGTAGGGTATTCGGCGCAGCGCTCTCAGCACCATTTTTCGTTGAACCGAGAGAGACGAGTAAGAGGCATGACCGAGCAGAGCAGCACGTCCAGGGTCGCGATCGTCACCGGCGCCGCGCGCGGCATCGGCGCCGCCACCGCGCAGCGGCTGGCGGCCGACGGCTACGCCGTCGCCGTGGTCGACCTGGAGGAGTCGGCCGGCAAGGAGACCGTCGAGAAGATCACCGCGGCCGGCGGTCGCGCCCTCGCGGTGGGTGCCGACGTCTCCGACGAGGCCCAGGTCCAGGCCGCCGTGGAGCGGATCGCGGCCGAGTTGGGCACCCCCGTGGTGCTGGTGAACAACGCCGGGGTGCTCCGCGACAACCTGCTCTTCAAGATGTCGGCGGCCGACTGGGACACCGTCATGAACGTCCACCTGCGGGGCGCCTTCCTGATGACCCGCGCGGTGCAGAAGCACATGGTGGACGCCGGCTTCGGCCGGATCGTCAACCTCTCCTCCTCCTCGGCGCAGGGCAACCGCGGCCAGGCCAACTACTCGGCCGCCAAGGCGGGTCTGCAGGGCTTCACCAAGACCCTGGCGATCGAGCTCGGCAAGTTCGGCATCACCGCCAACGCGGTGGCCCCCGGTTTCATCGCCACCGACATGACCGCCGCCACCGCCGCCCGGGTCGGCATGGAGTTCGAGGCCTTCAAGCAGGCCGCGGCCACCCAGATCCCGGTCCAGCGGGTCGGCGTCCCCGAGGACATCGCGCACACCATCTCGTTCCTCGCCAGCGAGGGCGCGGGCTTCGTCAGCGGCCAGGTGATTTACGTCGCCGGTGGACCGCTCGACTAGTCATTCCTACGTAGCGACCCTGGTCACCGCGTCCGCGCGACGGCCAGGGTCGCTACGGTTTCGGAGCACGGGCGACACCGGGTGCGCTCCTCGGGCGCACCCGGCGGGCAGGCGGCGGCAGGGAGCTGAGGAACGCCACCGGTGGGTGACCCGCGAGCAGGACGCCGACCGGCCGTCAGCGCGCTGGTCGTCCCTTCCGCCGTCGGGTCCTCAAGGGTGCCGTGCGACCGTGCCGGAGGCAGCTGCGGACGCCGGACGCGCCGTCAGCGCGCCGGAGCCGCCACCGGGACACCCCGGACCGCGCCCGGCTCGACTGGTACCGCGTCAGCTAGTACTGCTGCAGCGCCCGCAGCCGGGCCGCCTCCGCGACCATGGCGGCCCGCTCGGCCCGCCGTGCCTTACGCGCCTCGTCCGCGCCGACCGGCTCGACCACGTGGAAACAGGCTCCGCAGACGTAGCCGCCCTCCGGCCCCTCGGAGACCGGGGTCCCGCAGTGCGCGCAATACCGGGAGTAGGTGACAGTGGCGACCATGACGACCTCTCGCATCGGTTACGAAGAGTAGGTCCACGGTAGCCGCTCGTTTCAGTGGCAGAAAGAGCGAACTGATGCTCGATCAGACCTCGGCGGGGTGGGTCCCGGCGATCGATCCGGTGCCGTCGCAGGTCCGGCAGGGTTCCTCGCGGTAGGCCTGCTTGCTGCCGTCGGCGGAAACCCGGTACCGGGTGTAGGTGCCGGTCCCGCTGCACAGGAAGCAGTTGCCGCCGCCGTCCCGTTCGGTGGTGCCGGTTCCCTTGCAGGTCCGGCACTGCAGGCCGGCCAGTCGCCCGGTACCGGTGCAGATGGTGCACACCGCGATGCTCACGCCGCTCCCTCCGATCCTCGTGCTCCCGCCAGGAGCCCGAATGCCTCGTTTGCGCAGCCTACCGCCGGAATACCCTTGGACCTGTCCGGGTACCCCGATCCGGACGGAGGTGAGCCGCCATGCGCTATGCCACCACCCCGCGCCGCTGGCGCAGCGGGACCGAACCCCGCTTCGCCCGAAGCGACCTCAAGCTGCGTTTCCTGCTCTCGGTGGTCTTCGTACCGGTCTTCGCGCTGATGACCGCCGCGTTCGCGGTCTTCGCCGCCATGGCGAAGGCGACCAGCGCGCCCTCCCAGAGCACGCTGGTCGCCTTCGCGGCGGTCTGCTTCGCGCTGACCGTCGTCGCCACGATCGACCTCTACGTGGTGATCCGGCGCCGCCGGGTGGAGCTGTAGCGCCGGGCTACCGGTTCCCCACCGCCTGCTTCACCAGCGTCTTGCCGAAGTCCCACATCAGGCCGCTGCCCCGGTGCGCGTCGTCCATCACCTCGCAGAACGCGTCCACGAACCGGTCCACCTCGCGCTCGGTGATGATCAGCGGCGGAATCAGCTTGATCACCTCCAGGTGGTCGCCGGAGACCTGGGTCAGGATCCGGTGCCGCTGCAGCAGCGGAACCACCACCATCTGCGCGAAGAGCCCCTTGCGCGCGGCCTGCAGCGCCGTCCACCCGGTGCGCAGCTTGAGCGAACGGGGCCGGCCGAACTCGATGCCGATCATCAGACCGCGACCGCGCACCTCGGCGAGCAGCTCGTACTTCTCGGTGAGCGCGGCCAGCCGGTCGCGGAACAGGTCGCCGACCCGGCGGGCGTTCTCCACCACCCGCTCGTCCCGCATCACCTGCAGGGTGGCCAGGCCCGCCGCCATCGCCTGGGCGTTGGAGCCGAAGCTGGCCGAGTGCACCAGCACCCGGTCCATCGAGGAGTACACCTTCTCGAAGATCCAGCCCTTGCCCAGGGTGGCGCCGATCGGCACGTAGCCGCCGGAGAGCGCCTTGGCGGCGCAGACCAGGTCGGGCTGGACCCCCTCCTCGTCCTGGTAGGCGAAGAAGGCACCGGTGCGCCCGATGCCGGTCTGCACTTCGTCGCAGATCAGCAGCGCCTTGTTCTCGTGCAGCAGGTCCTGGGCCGCACGCAGCCAGCCGGGCGGGGCGGCGTGCACGCCCTTGCCCTGGATCGGCTCGACGATCAGCGCGGCCACGTCCCCCTTGCGCAGCTCGCGCTGGAGCGCGCCGAGGTCGCCGAGCGGGATCGCGGTGTCGGGCAGCAGCGGCCCGAAGCCCTTGCGGAACCCGCCCTCGCCGTTGATCGAGAGCGATCCGGTGGTCAGCCCGTGGAACGCGTGGTCGCAGTAGAGGATCCGCCCGCGCCCGGTGGCGTACCGGGCGAACTTGATCGCGGTCTCCACCGCCTCGGTCCCGCTGTTGCCGAAGAAGACCCGGTCCAGGCCGGGCGCCTCGGCCAGCAGCCGCTCGGCCAGCAGGCCGGGCAGCGGCGGGCAGTCGAAGCGGGTCAGGTCGGGCAGGTCGAGGTCCATCACCTGCTGGATCGCGTCGCGCACCACCGGGTGGTGGCGGCCGAGCGCGAAGATGCCGAAACCGGCCAGCATGTCCAGGTACTCGTTGCCCTCGGCGTCGTAGAAGTACGGGCCGGCGGCGCGCTCGTAGGTCTTGTCGAAGCCGATGGTGCGCAGCATCCGCGGCAGCTGCGGGTTGAGGTAGCGGCCGTGCAGTTCATACCGCTCGCCGCCGCGCTCGGCGAGCAGGGCGGCAAGGTCGAGGGCACCGTCCGGTCGGTCGGCGGGCACGTGGTCAGCTGGCACGGGGTTCGTTCACTCCTCGGTTCGGTAGCAGGTGCTTGGCGAAGGCGGCGGTCTGGGCGGCGATCCCGGTACCGGTCAGCCCGGCCTCCTCCATGATCTCGCCGCGCCCGGCGTGCTGCAGGAACTCCTGCGGAATTCCCAGGTCGCGCAGCGGGGTGTCGACCTCGGCGTCCCGCAGCGCCTGGGCGATCGCGGCGCCCACCCCGCCGACCCGGCCGTTGTCCTCGACGGTGACCACCAGCTTGTGCCGGGAGGCGAGTTGGACCAGCGCCGGGTCGACCGGCTTGACCCAGCGCGGGTCGACCACGGTGGTGGCCAGGCCGTCGGCGGTGAGCAGCGCGGCGGCGTCCAGGCAGGCGCAGGCCATCGCGCCGACCGAGACCAGCAGCACGTCCTGGCCAGTGCGTCCGGGCACCTGGGTGCGCTGCAACACGTCGACGCCGCCCAGCTGTTCGACAGCCGGCCGGACCGGGGTGACCTCGCCCTTGGGGAAGCGGATCACGGTCGGCGCGTCGGTGACCTCCAGCGCCTCGTGCAGCTGCGCCTTGAGCTGCTCGGCGTCGCGCGGCGCGGCCAGCCGCAGGCCGGGGACCACCTGGAGGATCGACATGTCCCACATGCCGTTGTGCGAGGCGCCGTCGTTCCCGGTGACCCCGGCCCGGTCCAGCACGAAGGTGACGCCGAGCCGGTGCAGCGCCACGTCCATCAGCACCTGGTCGAAGGCCCGGTTCAGGAAGGTCGCGTAGACCGCGACCACCGGGTGCAGGCCCGCGGTGGCCAGACCGGCGGCGCTGGTGACGGCATGCTGCTCGGCGATCCCGACGTCGAAGATCCGGTCCGGGTAGGCCTTGGCGAACGGGGCCAGCCCCACCGGCTGGAGCATCGCGGCGGTGATCGCCACCAGATCGGTGCGCTGCCCGCCGGCGGCCACCATCTCCTCGCCGAAGACCGAGGTCCACGAGGTGCCGCCGGTCGGCGAGATCGGCAGGCAGGTATAGGGGTCCATGGCGCCGACCGCGTGGAAGCGGTCCGCCTCGTCCAGTTCGGCGGGACGGTAGCCGCGGCCCTTGACGGTCAGGCAGTGCACGATCACCGGGCCGCCGAAACCGCGCGCCTTGCGCAGCGCGGACTCCACGGCGGAGATGTCGTGCCCGTCGATCGGGCCGACGTACTTCAGCCCGAGGTCCTCGAACATGCCCTGCGGCGCGAAGGAGTCCTTGAAACCCTTCTTGGCGCCGTGCAGCGCCTCGAAGATCGGCTGGCCGACCACCGGAGTGCGCTGCAGCGCCTCCTTGCCCCAGGTCAGGAAGCGCTCGTAGCCCTGGGTGGTGCGCAGCGTGGCCAGGTGGTTGGCCAGGCCGCCGATGGTCTTGGCATAGGAGCGCTCGTTGTCGTTGACCACGATGACCAGCGGCCGGTCGTCGGCCTCGGCGATGTTGTTGAGCGCCTCCCAGGCCAGCCCACCGGTCAGCGCGCCGTCGCCGATCACCGCGACCGTCTGCCGGTCGCCGCGCCCCTGCAGCTGGTTCGCCTTGGCGATGCCGTCGGCGTAGCCGAGCACGGTCGAGGCGTGCGAGTTCTCGATCACGTCGTGCTCGGACTCGGCCCGGGACGGATAGCCGGAGAGTCCGCCCTTGGCCCGCAGCCGGCTGAAGTCCTGGCGCCCGGTCAGCAGCTTGTGGACGTAGGCCTGGTGCCCGGTGTCCCACAGGATCCGGTCCCGGGGCGACTCGAAGACCCGGTGCAGCGCGATGGAGAGCTCGACCACGCCGAGGTTGGGTCCGAGGTGACCCCCGGTCCGGGAGACGGCCTCGATCAGGAAGTCCCGGATCTCCTGGGCCAGCTGCGGCATCTGGTTGGCCGGCAGTCGCTTCAGATCGGCTGGTCCGTGGATTGAGGACAGGAGTGACATGGCTCCACCTCTTCGCTCGGTGATAAGGGACTTGACGTCATGGAAACGGCGGCGTGGCTGATCTCAGCCTGCCGCGATCACCGCCGGCACGCCTGCCGGGGCGCCTTCGGACTGCATCTGCTCGGCGAGCAGCAGGGCCTCTTCGATCAGGGTCTCGACGATCTTCGACTCGGGGACGGTCTTGATCACCTCGCCCTTGACGAAGATCTGCCCCTTGCCGTTGCCCGAGGCCACCCCCAGGTCCGCCTCGCGCGCCTCACCCGGACCGTTCACCACACAACCCATCACCGCGACCCGCAGCGGCACCTCCATGCCCTCCAGGCCCGCGGTGACCTCCTCCGCCAGCTTGTACACATCCACCTGGGCCCGACCGCAGGACGGACACGAGACGATCTCCAACCCGCGCTGACGCAGGTTCAACGACTCCAGGATCTGGATCCCGACCTTGATCTCCTCCACCGGCGGCGCCGACAGCGACACCCGGATCGTGTCCCCGATCCCCTCCGCCAGCAGCGCACCGAACGCCACCGCCGACTTGATCGTCCCCTGGAACGCCGGCCCCGCCTCCGTCACCCCCAGGTGCAGCGGATAGTCGCAGGCCGCCGCCAACTGCCGGTAGGCGTTGATCATCACCACCGGGTCGTTGTGCTTGACCGAGATCTTGATGTCCCGGAAACCGTGCTCCTCGAACAGCGAGCACTCCCACAGCGCCGACTCCACCAACGCCTCAGGCGTCGCCTTCCCATACTTCTCCAGCAGCCGCTTGTCCAACGACCCGGCGTTCACCCCGATCCGGATCGGCACACCCGCCTGCGAGGCCGCCTTCGCGATCTCACCGACCTTGTCGTCGAACGCCTTGATGTTGCCCGGGTTGACCCGCACCGCCGCACAGCCGGCGTCGATCGCCGCGAACACGTACTTCGGCTGGAAGTGGATGTCCGCGATCACCGGGATCTGCGACTTCCTCGCGATGATCGGCAACGCGTCCGCGTCATCCTGCGAAGGCACCGCCACCCGCACGATCTGACACCCCGAAGCGGTCAGCTGCGCGATCTGCTGCAGCGTCGCGTTCACATCCGAGGTCAGCGTGGTGGTCATCGACTGCACCGACACCGGCGCGTCACCACCCACCGGGACATCACCGACCATGATCTGACGCGAGTGACGCCGCGTCGCGAGCGGCTTGAGCGGCAGCGATGGGATACCGAGCGAGATCGCGGTCATGACTGTTCGCACATCCTTGCTGTCTTGGTCTTGGTGTCATGGTCGGGCCCGGCGCGGGCTCCCGCACGCGCGCCGGGCCCGCCTGCTCAGCGGTTACCGCTCACGGTCTCCCGCATCGCCCGCAGCGACTCCTTGAGCGAGCCCATGGTCGCCAGCACCGCCGTCGGCTCGTACCCGCAGTGCGCCATGCAGTTCTCGCAGCGCGGGTCCTTGCCACGGCCGTACTTGGACCAGTCGGTCTTCTCGATCAGCTCGCGGTAGGTGGGCACGTACCCGTCGGACATCAGGTAGCAGGGACGCTGCCAGCCGAAGAGCGAGTAGTTCGGGATGCCCCACGCGGTGCACTCGAAGTCGACCTTGCCCTCCAGGAAGTCCAGGAAGAGCGGGCTGTGGTTCAGCCGCCACCGGCGGCGGTTGCCACCGGAGAAGGCCTTGCGGAAGAGCTCCCGGGTCTGCTCCACGCCCAGGAAGTGCTCCTGGTCGGGCGCCTTCTCGTAGGCATAGGCCGGGGAGATCATCATCTCCTCGACCTGCAGCTCGTCATTGAGGAAGTCGAGCACCTCGACGATGGTCTGCGGGGTGTCCGTGTTGAAGAAGGTGCTGTTGGTGGTCACCCGGAACCCGCGTCGCTTGGCCTCCTTGATGGCGGCCACCGCCTCGTCGAACGTCCCCTCCTTGGCCACCGACTCATCGTGCCGCTCGCGCAGGCCGTCGATGTGCACCGTGAAGGTGAAGTACGGCGAAGGAGTGAACTTGTCCAATTTCTTCCGCAGCAGCAGTGCGTTTGTGCAGAGGAAGACGTACTTCCGCCGTTCGACCAGCTGACGGACGATCTCGTCGATCTGCGGGTGCATCAGCGGCTCACCGCCGGCGATGGAGACCATCGGCGCACCGGACTCCAGCACCGCGCCGACCGCCTGGGCGACCGGCATCCGCTGCTTGAGCACCCCGGCCGGGTGCTGGATCTTGCCGCAGCCCTCGCAGGCGAGGTTGCAGGCGAAGAGCGGTTCCAGCTCGACGATCAGCGGGAACTTGTCCCGCCGCTTGAGCTTCTGCTGAATGAGATAGGTACTGACCCGCATCGTCTGGCGCAGCGGCATGGCCATGGCTAGCTCGCCTCCTGAGGGAGCGTCGGCAGGGAAGAGTAGGTGACGAGGGACGGCTCTGACGGCTCCGTCGACAGGCGCGGGCGCCGGGGGGCGCCGGCACCGACGGCGGTGCGGTGCCAACCGAGCAGGGCGGGCACCAGGGCCCGCAGGGTGCGAGCCGCGCGCAGTCCGCTGCGCAGCGTCCCGAGGCGGAGCAGTTCGTGCTCGGGTGTGTCGACCACCACCCGGACCGCCGCCACCGGCAGGCCGGCGGGCAGCGCCTCGAGCACGGCCGCGGACTCCATGTCCACGGCGAGCATCCCGCGGCCGTGCAGCGCGCGGCGCTGGTGGCCGCGGACCACGTGGTCGGCGGAGTACAGCGGGCCGGTGCGCACCGGCAGGCCCAGGCCGGTCACGGCCTGGGCGAGGGCATCGGGCGACCGGGTAGCAGTCGAACATCCCGAAGCGGAGTGCACTCTGTCGGCAATAATCACCTCACCGGGGCTTGTTCCCGGCGCGGTGGCGGCGCAGAATCCGGTCATCAGGACCGCGCCGTACCCCTGGGGGGCGGCCGCCAGCAGGGTGCTGATGGTCCGCCCGGCCCGGGCGGGGCCCATGCCGGTGCGGGCGAGCACCGGCGGACCGTCGAGCGCATTCGCCCAGTCGCCACCGCGCAGCGCCCACTCCTCCGGGGCCAGCGCGCACAGGACCAGGAGTGGAGCACTCATGTCAGCCTCCCCAACGCGGGATTGCCGTGCAGGTAGCGGCCGAGCGCGGTGACCGGGAAGACCAGTCGGTAGAGGTGGTAGTTGATCGAGAAGTCCCACGGGAACCCGGTCCCGGTGAACTGCGGCTCGTCCCAGCTGCCGGAGGGCAGTTGAGTGGCCGCCAGCCAGCGCACGCCGCGTTCGACGGCCGCGCTGCCACCACCCCCCGCGGGGGCGAACCGCCCGCCGGGGCCTTCGCCGGCCGACAGCAGCGCCATCAGCGCCCAGGCGGTCTGCGAGGCGGTGGACTCGCCGCGCCCGGACCAGTTCTCCGGGTCCTCGTAGGAGCGCATGTCCTCGCCCCAGCCGCCGTCCGGGTTCTGCCTCTCCTCCAGCCAGCGCACCGCACGGCGGATCGCCGGGTCGGACTCGGGCACCCCGGCGGCGACCAGGGCCGGCACCACCGAGCCGGTGCCGTAGATGTAGTTGGTCCCCCAGCGGCCGAACCAGGAACCCTCGGCCTCCTGGTTGCGCAGCAGCCACCCGACGCCCCTTCTGGTGCGCGGGTCGTCCGCCTTGCCGACCTCGGCGAGCATCTCCACCACATGGGCGGTCACGTCGGCCGACGGCGGATCGACCACCTCGCCGAAGTCGCAGAACGGCAGCTTGTTCGGCAGCGTGCTGGTGTTGTCGACGTCGAAGGCACCCCAGGCGCCGTTCTTGGACTGCATGCCGAGGTTCCACTCGACGCCCCGGTGGACCGCGCCGCCCACCCGCTCGGGCTCGGGATGACGCACCCGGCGCAGCGCCAGCACCACCTCGGCGGTGTCGTCGATGTCCGGGTAGGTGTCGTTGTGGAACTCGAACGCCCAACCGCCGGGGGCGAGCTGAGGACGCTGGACGGACCAGTCGCCCTTGGTGGTGATCTCCTCTTCGAGCATCCAGTCGGTGGCCTTGATCAGCGCCGGGTGGTCGGCCGGCAGCCCGGCGTCGACCAGCGCGATGGTGGCCAGGCAGGTGTCCCAGACCGGGGACTGACAGGCCTCCAGCCAGCGCTTGCCGTCCTCGGTGTGCACGGTGAAGCGTTCGAAGGCGGCCAGACCCGTCCGCATGACGGGGTGGTCCAGCTCGTAGCCGAGCAGGTGCAGGGCGATCAGCGAGTAGACGGCGGGCGGCTGGATCCCGCCCCAGCAGCCGTCCGCCTCCTGCCGCTCGACGATCCAGCGGCCCGCCTGGGTGAGCGCGAGGCGGCGCAGTGGGCGCACCGCGCGCTTGTGGTAGGCGTGCAGCACCAGGTCCAGCCGCTCGAAGAGGCCGTCCCAGCTGGCCGGCGGTGCGAGCGGGCGCAGCGGGAAGGGGTTGGCCGGATCGGTGTGCAACTCGGTCAGGTCGAACGGCCCGGGTCTGACCGGGCGGTGGGCGGAGACCACGGTGAGCGGCACGATGGTCTGCCGGGCCCAGCAGCCGAAGGCGTAGATGTTCAGCGGCAGCCACTTGGGCAGGAACATGATCTCCGGTGGCATCTCCGGCAAACGCTCCCACGGCCACCAGCCGAAGAGCGCGAGCCAGATCCGGGTGAAGACCCGGGTCGCGGCGATACCGCCCTGGGCACGGACGTATTCGGCGGCGGCGCGCATGTGCGGCGCGTCGATCCCGTCACCGGCCAGCCGCAGCGCGACATAGGCCTCGACCGTGGTGGAGATCTCCGGCGGGCCACCGTGGAAGGTCCCCCAGGTGCCGTCCGCGCGCTGCTGTGAGCGGATCCACTCGGCGGTCGCCGCGGTCTGCTCCACCGTTCTGATGCCCAGGAACTGGCGGAGTAACAGGTCCTCCGCGTCCATGGTGACGTTGGTCTCCAGGTCCCCCTTCCACCAGCCTTCGGCGTCCTGCAAGGACAGCAGGTGCGCGGTGGCCCGGCGCAGGCTGTCCTCGATCTCCGCGCGTTCCACCGGTGTGTGCGCGGGTGGCTCGCCGATGAGCTCGACGCCCTCCCCAGCCACCTGCCACGGCCCACCCATCGGGTCGGGCGGCCGCTCATCCACCGCGACCGGCTCGGAATCGTACTCAGGGTCGAGCCGGCCGTCCGCGGTTGCTGTCAACTTGATGTCACCTCTCTCGTACCACCACGAATTCGGCGAGGGCCACGAAGCGCTCGCGCACCTCGTCGGCCATCGGCACCTCGTCCAACGCGGCGAGGGCGGTTGTGTGCTGGCGGCGGGCCTCGTCCTGGGTCCAGGCCCGGCCGCCGGCCTGCTCGATCAGCGCGGCGCGTCCGGCCAGCACCTCCTCGGACTCCTCGCCGCGCCCCTTGGGGTCGGCGAGCAGCTCGGCCAGCTGTCGGGAGGCCGCACCGCCTTCGGCGAGGGCGGCGGCGACCGGCAGCGACTTCTTGCGCTGGCGCAGGTCGCCCCAGTGCGGCTTGCCGGTGACCTCGGTGGCGCCCCAGATGCCGAGCAGGTCGTCGACGGCCTGGAAGGCCAGACCGAGGTGGTGGCCGTAGCGCTCCAGCGCGTCCGCGGTGCGGTCGTCGGCCCCGGCCAGTACGGCGCCGATGGCGGAGGCGGCGGCCAGCAGGGCGCCGGTCTTGTTGCCCTCCATCGCCAGGCACTCCTCGACCGTGACCACGTCGCGGTGCTCGAAGGAGAGGTCCTGGGCCTGGCCGTCGATCAGCTTGCGGGTGGCGACGGTGAGCAGCCGCACCGCACGGGCCGCATCGGTGTGGGTCGCGGGCGCCGTGCGGTCCCCGGAGGGATTCGCGGAGTCCAGCAGAACCTCGGTACCGAGGGTGGCCAGCGCGTCACCGACCAGGATCGCCTGGGCCGGTCCGAAGACCGTCCACGCGGTGGCCCGGTGCCTGCGGGTCTCGTCACCGTCCATCAGATCATCATGCAGGAGCGAGAAGTTGTGCACCAGCTCAACGGCCACGCCACCCGGCACTCCGGCAAGTGCGTCGGCGCCTGCGGCCTCGGCCGAGAGCAGGGCCAGCGCCGGGCGGACCGCCTTGCCGCCGTCGCCCGCCACCGGGTTGCCGAGCCGGTCGGTCCAGCCGAAGTGGTAGGCCGCGACCGCGTCCATCGGCGGCGCGAGCCGGGCGATCGCCGCACGCAGCGGCGGGGTGCAGAGCGTGCGGCCTCTGGCCAGCAGCTCGGGTACCGAGACAGGCTCGGCTTGGGCCGTCGCTCCCGCGGCCGTGCTGGGGCGTGCCTCCACGTGTGTTCCCTCTCCGTGGGCCGGTGTGCTGGGGTCGGTACCGGCGCGGTGGGCCGGTGGCCGGTCGATGGGGGCGCGCAGGGCGCCCGGCGGCGCGTTCACCGGGGCCACCGCCCGTCGCCGCGGTCCACCGGGACCCGGGCGCCGGCGGCGCGCAGCGCGGCGTCGGCGGCGGCGTGGCCACTGCGCACGGCGCTCTCCATGGTCGCGGGCCAGCCGGTGGCGGTCCACGAACCGGCCAGCAGCAGGCCGGGGATCCGGGTGGCGGCCACCGGGCGCAGCGCCGCGGTGCCGGGTGCCGGGTCGAAGGTGGCGGTGCGCTCACGGGTGACGAAGAAGTCGAGCACCTCGGCCCCGCGGGCGGCCGGCAGCAGCCGCTCGAGCTCCGGCAGGTAGCGGGCCCGCAGCTCGGAGACCGGCAGGTCGATCTCGTCGCGCACCGCGGACTGGGAGAGCGCCAGGTACTGGGCGCCGGGCCGGGTCCGCGCGGCCTGCGAGTCGGCCAGGCCCGAGTGCGGGGTGCGGTCGAAGACCCACTGCACCGGGGAGTCCAGCGCCGCGAAGAACGGGCGGCGCAGCACCTTGCGGTCGTAGACCACGTGCACGTTCAGGATCGGCGCGGTGCCCAGCTCGGCCAGCCGCTGCTGTCCCTCGATCGCCTCCGGCGGCAGCAGCGCGGCGGCACTGTCCTGGGCGCCGGCCAGCACCACGACATCGGCGCTGAGCAGTTCGCCGTTCTCCAGCCGCACCGCGTGCGGCGGGCCGGACGTGGCGGAGACGGTCTTGAGCTCGACCACCTTGGTGCGCAGCCGCACCGCGACGTCGGCGCGCTCCAGCTGGGCGAGCGCCGCGTCGTGGTGCACGGCACCCAGCGGGACGGCGGCGATCCCGATGTCGCTGGCGCCCGGGTCGCTGAGTAGCCCGGTCTTGAAGACCATCGCGGCCAGCGCCAGCGAGACCTCATCGGCCCGGGCGTTCAGGGTGGCCACCCCGACCAGGTCCCAGAGCGCGGCGATGGTTCGCTCGTTCTGGCCGTGCGCGCGCAGCCAGGCGCCGAAGGAGAGCCGGTCGAGCGCGGGGTCGGCGAGGTCCAGGCGCTGCAGCGCGAGCGCGCCGCGCACCACCCGCAACCGGTCCAGCGGCGCCAGGTGCGGGTAGCTCGCCAGGCTCGCGGCCAGGTGCAGCGGCACCGGCAGGCCGGCCCGGCGCAGCCGGCCCAGCCGGTGCCGGTCGCCGCGCACCGAGAGCACCGGGACGTCGAGGCGGGGCTGGATCTCGACCTGGCCCGTGGCGCCGAGGCGCTCGATCAGGCCGCGGTAGGCGGTGCAGCAGCGCAGGAAGACGTGCTGGCCGTTGTCCACGGTCAGCTCGCCGCGGCGGAACGAGAAGGCCAGCCCGCCCAGCCGGGGACGGGCCTCCAGCAGGGTGACCCGGTAGTCGGCCTCGGCCAGCCGCAGGGCAGCGGTGAGGCCGGCCAGGCCGCCGCCGACCACCACGGCGGTGCGCCGGTTCGTTTCTTCGGCCCGCCCGCTCATCGCACCTCCCCGCTGCTCGCTCGGTACACCTGGGGCTCCCCCTCGGTGCACACCCGTCCCATGCGCAACTTCAGCCAAAACACCGGCCACCCCTCCGGTGATTCCCCGTCGCCGACGGCTGACGGAGGGTCGCAGAGGCTCAAGAACGTCCTCCGGCCAGACCCGAGAGCGCGACGTAGGCCTTCTCCCAGCCCGGCAGCGAGACCCGGCCGCGGAGCACCGACTCCGGCTCGGCGGCGATCCGCCCGAGCAGCCGGTGGTAGATGCCGGCCATCGCCGCGGTGCAGGCGCGGCTGCGCCGGTCCAGCATCGGCAGCAGCCGCAGGCCCTCCTCGAAGTAGCCCTGAGCACGCCGCGCCTCGAAAGCCACCAGGCCGGTGAAGTCAGCGCCGGCCGGGGGCGTGGGCGAGGCGAAGCCCTGCTCGCAGCCGAACCTGGCCAGGTCCTCGGCGGGCAGGTAGGTGCGGCCGTTGACCGCGTCCTCGCGCAGGTCGCGCAGGATGTTGGTGAGCTGCAGAGCCAGCCCCAGGGTGTCCGCGTACTCGGCGCCGCGCTTGGGGTCCGCGCAGCCGTAGACGCCCAGCGAGAGCCGACCGATCGAACCGGCCACGCAGCGGCAGTAGACCTTCAGGTCCTCGAAGGTCCGGTACTCCTCGCCGCGCAGGTCCATCTCGACGCCGTCGATCAGCTCGTCGAAGGCGTCCAGCGGGACCGGGAAGCGCCGGGCGGCGTCCGCCAGCGCCACCTTGATCGGGTCGGTGTCCTCCTCGGTGACCTCGCCCGCCCGGATCTCGTCCAGCAGGGCGCGGGTGCCCAGCAGTTGCTCCTGCTTGCGCTCGGCCGGCAGCTCGCCGTCGCCGATGTCGTCGACCCGGCGGGCCAGCGCGTAGAGCGCCGACATGGCCAGCCGCTTGGGCTCGGGGAGCAGCCTGATCCCGTAGCTGAAGTTGCGGGCCTGCAGGGCGGTGACCGCCTCGCAGTACCGGTACGCCGCCATGACCGGTGCCGACGCCAGTGGTGATGCCGCCACTCGGGCGTTCACCTTCCCTTCGCGAAGATGGCCGCCGCCTTCATCGCCAGGCGGCGCTTGTCGGGCTTCGGCTGCTGGGCCAGCACGTCGTACCCGGCGGCCTCGATGGCCGCCAGGGCCGCGTACCCACCCGCGGTGAATCCCGCCAGGAGCAGTCGAAGCCTTCCCCGAACCGTACCCACCAGCGGCGCGCCGTGGTCGAGCAGGGTCCGGGCCCGGGCCGCTTCGAACGCGACCAGTTCGCGTACCGCCGTCCCCGCGCTGGAAACGGCCAGGTCGGCTTCGGTGACGCCGAACCTGGCCAGGTCCTCGGCCGGCAGGTAGACCCGGCCCCGGGCGAAGTCCTCGGCCACGTCCTGCAAGTGTTCGATCACCTGCAGTGCGGTGCAGATGGCGTCCGAATACTCGATCCGCTCCGGTGTCGCGACGTCGGCGAGCGCGAGCACCAGGCGGCCGACCGGGTCGGCGGACAACGTGCAGTAGCCGACCAGACTCTCGAAGGTCGGATAACGGGCGGTGGTCTGGTCCACCCGGTTGGCCTCGATCAGCCGACGGAACGGCTCGGGGGTGACGGCGCGCCGCCCGATCAGCGGGATCAGGGCGGCGATCAGCGGGTGGCGCGGCGGCTCGCCGGCCGTGCCACCCGCGGTGCGGGGCAGCGCGGCCTCGAAGGCGCGGTCGAGGTCGCCCTCCAGCGCGTCGAGCAGGCCGAGCCGGAAGGCCGTCTCGTCCCCACCGTGCGCGGGCGCCCCGAGCAGCGCGGCGGTGCCGGCCGGGTCGGCGAGGTCGCCGTCGCCGGCGTCGTCGACCAGGCGGGCGTAGCCGTAGACGGCCATCAGATCGTCGCGCCAGGCCGCGGGCAGGAAGCCTGGGGCGACCGGGAAGTTCTCCCGGGCCGCCTTGGCCAGCGTGTCGCCCTGATCCGGACCGTCCGCCGCAGCGCTACCCGGCCGCGCCGAAGACTGAGCCGAAGCCGTCACTGCCGTCACTCCCCCGTTCTACACCGGTGTGGACCTTGGGACCCGATTCGGACACGCTTCCCCCGCAGGCTGGGCCGCTCCCGGACCCCCACCCTTTCATCTCGGGTCACCAGCCGAAAAGACCACCCCCCGGCGCGCCGACCCCGCTCACCCTCCCGGCGCACACGCGGGGGCGCGGTGACACACCGTGCGCCGGCGGGCGCACGGTGGATCGCCAGGGGCCACAATGCCAGAGCCGGTGCCCGGGACGCTCGCGCGTTTCGGGCACCGGCTCTGCGGGCTTTCGGTACGACCGGCCTTACGGGCGCTCGCCGCGCTCGTACATGCCGACGACCTCGTCGGTCGGGCCGTCCATGATCAGCTTGCCGGTCTCGATCCAGATGGTCCGCTCGCAGGTGTCCCGGATCGCGTTGTTGTTGTGGCTGACCAGGAAGACCGTACCGGCCTCCTTGCGCAGCTCGCGGATCCGGTCCTCGCTGCGCCGCTGGAAGGCCTGGTCACCGGTGGACAGCGCCTCGTCGATCAGCAGCACGTCGTGGGTCTTGGCCGCCGCGATGGAGAAGCGCAGCCGGGCCGCCATGCCGGAGGAGTAGGTCCGCATGGGCAGGTTGATGAACTCGCCCTTCTCGTTGATCCCCGAGAAGTCGACGATGCTCTGGTAGCGCTCCTTCACCTGGGCCGGGCTCATGCCCATGGCCAGGCAGCCGAGCACCACGTTGCGCTCGCCGGTCAGGTCGTCCATCAGGGCCGCGTTCACACCGAGCAGCGAGGGCTGGCCGTTGGTGTAGATGCCGCCCTTCTCGGTCGGCAGCAGGCCGGCGATCGCCGACAGCAGGGTCGACTTGCCCGAGCCGTTGGAGCCGATCAGGCCGACCGCCTCACCCTTGTAGGCGGTGAAGCTGACGCCGCGCACGGCGTGCACCTCGGTGATGGCGGGCGACTTCTTACGGGAGATCAGCCGGCTCAACGCGGAGGTGGCGCTGCCCTTGCCGGCGGAGGCGCCGTGCACCTTGTAGACGATGTGCACGTCGTCGACGACGACCGTGGGAACCCGGGTCTTCTGCGCGGCCTCGACGGCCCGCCGGTCCCGCTCCTGGCGGTCGGTCTCGGTCTTGGTTGCGACGTCAGCCACGTCCGTACTCCTCTTCGGCCTTCCAGAAGAACACGTAACCGATCACGAAGGCGATGACCGCCCACCCGAGGGCCATGTCCCAGACGTGGGGCGGCAGCTTCTCCGCGTTGCCCCCGTAGTGCTTGCGACTGTAGATGCTGGGGATCATCGCGTGCCGGAACAGCTCCATGTACACGGAGGCGGGGTTCGCCTGGGCGATCACCTGCACCCAGTGCGGCCACTTGTGCACGCGGTCCGCGATGCTGTACATCACGCCGGAGAGGTACATCCAGGTGCGCAGGACGAACGGCATCAGCTGGGAGACGTCACTGGTCTTGGCGCCGATCCGGGCCATGATCAGGGCCAGGCCGGTGTTGAACAGCGACAGCAGGAACATCGCCGGGATCACCTGGAACCAGGTCAGCCCCGGCATCAGGTTGTTGCTCAGCACGATCGCGACCAGCACGACCATCGAGATCAGCAGCTGCTGGAGCTGGATCACCGTGAAGGCGATCGGCATGCAGGCACGGGGGAAGTGCAGCGCGCGGATCAGCCCGAGGTTGTACGAGATCGCGCCGGTGCCGGACTGGATCGCGCTCTGGATGAACTGGAAGATGAACACCCCGACGCAGAGCCACGGGATGTACTTCGGCACCGAGTTGCCGCTCAGGATGACGCCGAACACCAGGTAGAAGACCGCGCAGTTCAGCAGCGGCGTGACAACCTGCCACACCTGGCCCATCTTCGCCGTGGTGTACTGCGCCACCAGCCGCGCGGTGGCGAACGCGACGATGAAGTGTCGACGCCCCCAGAGCTGCTTGGTGTAGGCGAGAAGGCCCGGGCGACGGCCACTGACCGTCAGGCCGTACTTATCGGCGAGCTGCTTGGGGGTCAGCCCGGTATCAACACCCCCAGGTAGAGAGAGGTTGATCGGTTCACTCACTGTCGACACATTCGTCCTTCACGGGATCGGAAGTCCGGCTGCTGGCCGGGGGGCAGTGGCCGGGCTCTCGACGAGGGGAGAGCCTTACGGATCACGGGGGACCCGGACGGCGGCGTGGTGTTCGCCGACCGGGATGATCAGATGACCGGCGGTCTGCCCAACCTGGTCAATCGCCATACAGTACGCCATCGCATCGGCCGTCGCTCACCGCACGGTGTGCGCCGACCTTCCCGGAAACCGCCCCACCAGGCCTTGCGTGCCTCCCGCGGGGGACGGCGGGCCAGGGTGAGCAGAATCCAGGTGCACAGGTAGAGAGGCACCAACGGCACCGGAAGGTTCCGTCGGGCCAGCCACACCCGGTTGCGGGCCACGTTGTGGAAGTACGCGGCATGCCGGGCGGGCGAGGTGGTGGGGTGGTGCAGCACGATGTCCGCCCGGTAGTCGATCGACCACCCGGCATCCAGCGCACGCCACGCGAGGTCGGTCTCCTCGTGGGCGTAGAAGAAGTCGGCGGGCAACTGCCCGGCCTGCTCGAAGACCGTCGAGCGGACCGCGCTGGCGCCGCCGAGGAAGGTGGTGACCCGTGAGGAGCGCAGCGGGTCGGCGGCGCGCAGCCGCGGCACGTGCCGGCGCTGGGTCACACCGGTCTCCGGATCGGCGATCCGGAAGCTGACGATGCCCAGGCCCGGGTCGGCGGTGAACGCCTCGCGCAGCAGCCGCGCCGAGTCGGTCAGCGGCAGCCGGCCGTCGTCGTCCAGGAAGAGCACGGCGTCCACGTCGCGGGCGTTCGGGCCGAAGAGCTCGATGCCCACGTTGCGTCCGCCCGGGATGCCGAGGTTCTCCGGCAGCTCGACCGTCCGCACTCCGGCGGGCAGCGGCGGCAGCGGGGCGCCGTTGCCGACCACGGCCAGCTCGACGGCCGGGCCCTGCTGGTCGAGCACCGACTGGATCAGCGCGTTCAGCTCCGCCGGGCGGTTGCCCATGGTGATGATGACCGCGCCGAGCCGGAAGCCGTCGGCCTGACTGCCGCCGGTGGCGGCGGTGTTGGTGACAGCGGCGGTGTCGGTGGCGGCGGTGGTGTCGCTCATCGCAGCCTGCTGGAGAGGACGATGCTGAGCAGGTGGAGCACGGTCTGGAGCATCGCGATGGCGGCGAGCACCACGACCGCGAGGCGGGTGAAGAAGAGGCCGCCGTGCACCTGGTCGGCGATGCCGGCCGCCAGGATGAAGAGCGAGGCCTCGACCGCACCGACCAGCCGGTGGAACTTGAGGAAGGAGGCCGCCCGGCGGGCCTTGGCCACCCCGGAGGAGCGCGGCACCGCGGCGCTGTCCTCGACCGCGGTCAGCCCGCTGCGGGCCCGCGCCACGTCGACCAGGTCGGTCTCCGACTTGATCAGGATCGCGCCGAGCGCCGCCAGGGTGCCGAGGAAGGCCCACTCCCAGTGCGACCCGCTGCCGTTGCGGTGGAGGAGGTCGGCGCCGCGCAGGCCGAGCCCGGTGAGCAGCGCGGCCTCCGACATGTAGTGGCCGACCCGGTCCAGGTAGACGCCGGTCAGCGAGGTCTGCCGGCGCCAGCGGGCCACCTCGCCGTCCACGCAGTCCAGCAGCAGGTAGACCTGGATCAGCAGCGCGCCGACGATCGCACCGGCGATGCCCGGGATGAGCAGCCCGGCACCGGCCAGGACTCCCGTGAACATCATCAGGTAGGTCAGACCGTTGGGCGTGATCGCCGTGAACGTCGACAGGATCCGGGTGATCCGCAGCGAGATGCTGCGCATGTAGAGCCGACCCGCCCAGTGCTCGGCGCTACGGCGCTGGAGCATGCCCGCCGGGTGGATGACGGCGCGCAGCTCCTCGATCGAGGGGCGAACCGTGAGGTCGACCGGCGGCCGCTCGGCGGCACCGGGGCGGGCGACCGGGGGGCTGGACTCAGCTGTTGACGGCTTGGACATAGTCGGCGTACGCGTCCCTGATCGCAGATGGGGAGAGGTCGAGGTGCTCAAGAATGGTGAAGCGGCCCGGCCGGGTATTCGGAGCGTAGTGCACCGCTTCGGTGAACTCCGCCTCGGTGAAACCGATCTGATCGGCGGTCACCGGCAGCCCGTGGGCCCGCAGGCGTTCGACGATCAGCCCGGTCAGTTCCCGCTCGCCCCGCAGGAAGCTCGCGAAGGCGGCCCCGAGGCCGACCTGCTCGCCGTGCTGGGCCGAGCGCTTGGGATGCAGCACGTCCAAGGCATGCGAGATCTCGTGGCAGGCGCCCGACGAGGGCCGGGTGCTGCCTGCGATGCTCATCGCGATGCCGGACAGTACCAGTGCTTCCGAGAGCGCGGTAAGGAGGTCCGGGTCCTCCAGCACGCCCGGGTGCCGCAGCAGGCTCTCGCCCGCCGAACGGGCCATCGCCACCGCGAGTCCGTCCACCTTCTCGCCCGTGACGCGCTGGGAGAGTTCCCAGTCGGCACAGGCCGAGATGTTGGAGAGGACGTCACCGACGCCGGACGCCACGAAGCGCTGCGGGGCCTGCCGGATCACGTCCAGGTCGACCACGACGCCGATCGGTCCCGGCACCCCGTAGGAGCCGCGTCCGGCGTCGTTGTCCAGCGTCGAGACGGGAGAGCAGATGCCGTCGTGCGCCAGGTTGGTGGCGACGGCGACCACGGGCAGCCCGACCCGCGCGGCGGCGTACTTGGCGGCGTCGATGATCTTACCGCCGCCCAGACCCACCAGGACGTCGTAGTGGCCGCCGCGGACCTCGTCCGCCAGCCGCACCGCGCCGTCCAGCGTGCCGTCGGCCGCCTCGAACCAGTCGGCGTTCGGCAGCAGCGGCCGCAGGCGCTCGCGCAGCCGGGCTCCCGAGCCGTTGCTGATCGCCATCGCGACCCGGCCGCCGGTCGACAGCCGCTGGTCGGCCAGGATGCCGGCCAGCGAGTCCAGTGCGCCCGGCCGGATCTCGACGAAGAGCGGGGAGGGGATCAGCCGGGTCAGTACTGGCACGCGATCTCCCGGGCCTTCGCCAGGTCGGCGTGGTTGTCGACCTCGACCCAGGAGACCTCGCCGATCGGCTGGACGTCGATCCGGAAGCCGTTGTCGACCAGCTCCTGGTAGCCGTCCTCGTAGTAGAGCTGCGGGTCGCGCTCGTAGGTGGTGCGCAGCGCCTCGGCCAGGTCGGCGGCGGCGGACGGGTTGATCACCGTGACGCCGATGTACTCACCGGTCGCGTCGAGCGGCTCCATCAGCTTGGTGATCCTTTGCATGCCCTTGACCGGGTCGACGACGACCTTCATCTCCTCGTCGGCCAGCTGCTTCACGGTGTCCAGCGCGAGCAGGATGCCCGGCGCCCGACCCTCGGCGATCAAGCGGTCGTTGCCGTCCAGCATGGTGCGCTGGACCGAGGCCGGGTGCACGGTGTCGCCGTTGGCCAGCAGCAGGCCCTCGCTGAACAGGTCGCGGGCGCACCAGAGCGAGTAGGCGTTGTTCCACTCCTCGGCCTTGTCGTTCTCGACCAGGGTGAGCTTGACGCCGTACTTCTGCTCCAGGGCCTCCTGGCGCTCGTACACGGCGTCCTTGCGGTACCCCACGACGATGGCGGCCTCGCGCAGGCCCACCTCGGCGAAGTTGCCGAGCGTGAGGTCGAGCACGGTCTTCTCGCCATCCACCGGCACCAGCGCCTTGGGGAGCGTGTCGGTGTACGGGCGGAGCCGGCGGCCGGCTCCGGCCGCGAGAACGAGGCCGATCATGCGGGGTCTCCTGTGCTCGTCTGTGCTCGTCAGTACTCGTCGCCGGGTGCGCGAGTACTCGTCACCGGGTGCGCGAGTACTGACTGCCCTGGGGTTCCCCTGTACCGACCCGCGGGTCGCGCACGTTTCACGAGGTCAGGGCACCGGCGCGCAGTCCGCGCCCGCACCCGCACCCGTACCTGCCCGCCCAACGGGACGACTCCCCGGTCCCGCCGCTCGGCGGTGCACCGTGTCGTATGTGATGGTAGGCGACCGGCGCGACCTGCTCGAACGCTGCCCCACGCTACGGCGCGGGTCGGACGGGGCCGCCGGGCCGGGCGGTGAGGAGGTCGTGGCGAGGACGTGGCGGGGGCATGGCGGAGGCATGGCTGGGGCATGGCGAAGGGGCGGCTGGGGTGCGGCGGAGGCGTGGCTGGGGCGTGGCTGGGCCGCGACCGCGATGTGTTAAACAGGTGATTGATTCTGGCCGCTGAACTGCACACGTGTACGTTTCCAGGGCGCTCGGCAGCCTGTTCGCGCCGGTGTTCCCGGGGCTGGTGCGTCGAATCGGTCCCAGCGCCCCGGCCATGCGGCAGACTGGCAACCGACGCTCTCCGTACGCCACACAGCACCACCCGCGACGGAGGCGTGCTGCCGTCCGCTGGACCGGGGGGGCTTTCCCGGGTGCTACACCCGGGTGGCGGCGCCGGTCCCCGTGCCGAAAGAGGCGCTATGTCCGAGAGTCGATCGACCAGCCTTGCCGCCGAGCCGGCCGCCGCTCCCGCCACTGGTACGTCCGGATCCGCCGAGATCCTGCTGGAGCTGGTGGACGACTCGGGCGTGACCATCGGCACCGCCGAGAAGCTCTGGGCGCACCAGGAGCCGGGCCATCTGCACCGGGCCTTCTCGGTCTTCCTCTTCGACCAGCAGGGCCGCCTGCTGCTGCAGCGCCGGGCGCTCGGCAAGTACCACTCGCCCGGCGTCTGGTCCAACACCTGCTGCGGCCACCCCTACCCCGACGAGGCGCCGTTCGTGGCCGCCGCCCGGCGCACCGCCGAGGAGCTGGGCGCGGCCCCCAGCCTGCTCTGCGCCGCCGGGACCGTGCGCTACGACCTGCCCGACGAGGCATCCGGGCTGATCGAGCGGGAGTGGAACCACCTCTTCGTCGGCCTGATGACGGACGAGCTGCGGCCCGACCCGGAGGAGGTCGAGGACACCCGTTTCGTGACCGCCCGCGAGCTGAAGGAACTTCAGGCCGAGAAGCCGTTCTCCGTCTGGTTCACCACGGTGTTCGAGGCGGCGCTGCCCGGGATCCGGGAGATCGCGGGCCGGGACTGGTAGTCCTGCGGAACGGGGGCGGCTGCGGGGGCAGGGCCGGGCAGCGGTAGTGAGGCCCAGATCACCTTGCCGCCGTCCCCGGTCCGCTCCACGTCGCAGGAGCCGCCCGCCGCCAGCGCGATGCTCTTCACCAGCATCAGTCCGCGCCCGCCGGTCTGCTCCGTGTCGCTCTGCACCGCCTTGGGCCGGTGCGGGTGCCCGTCCTCCACCGCCACCCGCACCTGCCCGCCGCCGATCGTCAGCTCGGTGGTCACCCGCGGCGAGAGCACGGCCGCGTGCGTCACGGCGTTGGTGACCAGCTCGGAGACGATCAGCAGCAGCCCGTCGGTCAGGTCCTCGTACCGCTCCCCCAGCAGCCCCCGGTCCCGCAGCAGATCACGCACCACATGCCGCACCCGCGGCACCGAGCACTCCTGAGCGCCCGCGACGATCCGCCACAGCCCCTCGCCGGCCGGCTCCACTTCGACACCCTCAACGGCGATCTGTGCCCGCTGCCACTGCGACGACTGCTGCGGTTGCCGCTTCTGCAGCACCGTCGGCGTCGTCGCACTCGTCCGCTCCACGTCCTGCCACCCTTCGTCCGGGCCTCGGGAGGCGTCGCCGGCACCGGCCGACTCCGGCCGACCATCCGGGAACGGGGCGTTCCGTTCAGGGCTCCCCTTCACTTCCGAGGCTAGGAGAGCCACCGGACTCCCCGTGCCCGGTCGAGGAACTTGCCCCCGCCAGACCGTTTCCGACCGACCATGACCACTTCAGCCCACTCCTGACCACCTTTCCCCGGGCCGCCGGCGCAGGACCGTTCATCCTGCCGCCCGTTCGGCACGGTTCGCCCGCATCGCGGCTGCCGGGTGCACCGCCCCGGCGGTCCGCCCGACCGCTCGCCCCGGAGTCCGTCAGCGGGCGAGAGCGCAGGTGAAAGGGTGTGAGGAGCACTCCGAAAGCCTGATAGTGTTCTCTCTGTCGCCGCGGGGACAGCACGAAAAACCCCGAGGCACACACCCTGTCCGGGTGGCGGAATGGCAGACGCGCTAGCTTGAGGTGCTAGTGCCCTTTATCGGGCGTGGGGGTTCAAGTCCCCCCTCGGACACTTCGATACGTACATGAAATCTGCGGGTCGTGACTCCACAGTCACGGTCCGCTTTTTCATGTCGTAGACCAGGTTCAGGCCGAAGCTCTCGTAGATCGGTGCCTTGCGTTCGGGTTCGGCCCGCAGGAGGCGGTCGGTGAGATCGCCGAGGTCGCTGATCAGACGTTCGATCTGCTGGTGGGTGAGCGGGGCCGGGATCTCGGCGGTGAGCTGGTTGAGGCGCTGCTGGGCGGTGGCCTGTTGGAGGCGTGCTTCGTTGATCCATTGGGCGACTGTGGCGGGGTCGCCTCCGGCGTCGAGGGTGGCGCGGTAGCGGGTGATGTTGGCGAGCGCGGTCTCGACCTCGTGGCGTGCGGCCTGGACGGTGACCGGATCGGGGGCGGTTGTGGTCTGGGCCTGCTGGAGTTCCGTGATGGTGCGCTTGAGGCGGCTGGGGGCGAAGGCAGTGCCGATCCAGCGGTCGAGCGCGGGCAGGATCACGCTCTCGCGCAGGTAGACGGTGGGCGGGTGGTCGAGGGCTCGGCTCTTGGCGTACTCGGCGGGGTAGCTGCACCGGTAGTGGGGATGGCCGTTGTTGAAGGTGCCCTGCATCTTGCGGTCGCACAGGGCGCAGCGCATCAGGCCGCGCAGCGCGTAGGTGCGGTCGGTGGTGCGGGGTTTGCGCTCTACGGGGTGGGTTGCGGCGGATTTGGTGGCCAGTTTGAGCTGGACCTGTTCGAAGTCGCCGGTGGTGATGAGGGGTTCGTGGGCGAGGCCGGCGGACTTGATCCACTTCTCGGGGTCGTTCCAGCGCAGCTTGGTGATGTGGCCCAGCGCGACGTCTTCGACGTCGAGGAGGACCTCGTCCTTGCGCTGGCGGTTCCAGACCTGGTGGCCGGTGTAGCGGGGGTTGAGGAGGATGACGCGGATCGCGCTCTTGGCCCAAGCGTTGCCGTGGCGGTGCGGGTTGCGGGCGCGGTCGTGGGCGGAGGGGCAGGGGATGTTGTCGCGGGTGAGGCCTTCGGCGATGGCGTACAGACCTTTGCCACGCAGGTACTCGGCGAAGATCCGCTGGATGACGGGGGCAGCGGTCGGGTCGGGCTCGAGGCAGCGCAGGCGCTTGCCGTCGCGGGCCTTGATGGGGTTGGGGTGGGGTCCGGCGTCGGCGAGGCGGTAGCCGTAGGGCGGGCGGCCGCCGAGGTAACGGCCTTCGAGGGCGGCCTGGGACGCCATCGCGGTGCGGACCCGGATCTTGATGCGGGTCCGTTCGCCCTTGGACATGCCGCCGAAGACGGACATGACCAGGTCGTGGGCCTCGCTGTCGGGATCCACGGCGCCACCGACTTCGGGCACCCACAGCTGAACGCCGTAGTGGGCGAAGACGGGTTGGGTGAGGCCGTACTGGTTGCCGTAGAAGACGCGCTGGGGTTCGCCGATGACGACGGCGTCGAACCCTCGGTCGGGATCCTTGAGGGCGGCGAGCAGGGCGGCGGCCCGGGGGCGGCGCTTCCAGGGCAGGGAGCGGGAGTAGCCGACGTCGAAGAACTCGGTGACGATCCGGCCGCCGGCCGGGGTGATGAGCGCTTCGGCGCGGGTGCGCTGCCAGTTGCGGGAGGTCTCCGGGTCTTGAAGGTCCTCGGTGGAGACGCGTCCGGCGAAGGCGAACGCGAGGGCAGTGGGACTGGGGGTGGCGGTCATGGGCAACTCCAGGGGCGGCTGGCGGTTGGTACGCCCCCGTCGTAACTCGGACGGGGGCGAAGGGCCAGTCGGCGCGACGAGTTCACGGCTGTCGACCGATGGATGGGGGCCCTGTGGCCTGGGCTCGTTCGGCCTTGAGGAAGGCCAGCAGGGCTGCGGCAGCGGGGCTGGTGAGGGCCGGTGGGTGTTCGGGAAGCACCACAGTGACGGTCACGGGCGGAGGTTCGCCGTGCTGCCGGGCAACGCGTGCTGTCGAGCCGTCAGAGCGCCGTTGGCGCGGCGATTCAGGCCGCGGCTGGCGATCCTCGGCCGGCGAGGTGCCTGGCATGTCAGCTCCGGTCCGAGGCGGCGTGCTGCTGGAGGAGTTCGGTGAGGGCTCCGGCTGCCTGGTTGACGACCACGGAGTTGCCGAGCAAGCGCAGGCGGGCGGTGCGCGAGATGCCGGGCACACCTGTCCACCCGGGCGGGGTCCCCTTTCGTCGGGGTGGGTTTGAGGGCGTGCACTGTCGCATGGGGAGTGCTTCATCCGTGTGTGCAACTGCTTCTGTAGGTTTGTCGGGCATGTCTTGCATGGCGTCTCCCTGGGGTTGGTAGTGCCGGGTGGGAGGCGTGATGGAGGAGTTCAGATCGTTCTTGGTGAAACTGCCGTCCGGGATCAACTACTGGACGGTGCTTGATGCGGGGCTGCGGCCGGTGGTCGCGGCTGACGAGTTCTTGATCAATGCCCGGTTGGGTCGGGATCTGGCGGAGTCCACGACGCGTGCGTACGCGACATCGATCGCCCTGTACCTGCGGTGGTGCGCGCGGATCGAGATGGGCTGGCCGCAGGCGACGGTTCGGCTGGGCCGGTTCGTGCACTGGTTGCAGCACGATGCTGGCGACGGCGAGAACCTGGTGGTGCTGGTCCGCCCGGTACGCGGTGCCCGACGGGTGAACTGCGTCCTTTCCGCAGTACGGGAGTTCATCCGGTTTGCGGTCTCGACGGGCCTGGCGGACTCGGCGGCGCTGGAGCCGCTCTACGACTTGGTCCCGGTCTGGGACCTGCCACCGGAGTTGCGCGGAGAAGGGCAGACCCGGTGGCGCTCTCGGGCCCGGCACCGGCTGCGTGAGGCCGAGTCGCTTGTGGACGCGGCGTCACCGGAGGAGATCCTGGGTCTGCTGCGAGCATGTCGGAACGCCCGGGACCGGTTCATCATCGTGGCGTTGTGGCGAATGGGCTTGCGCCGGGGTGAGTTGACCGGTGTTCGCCGCGAGGATGTCCATTTCCTTGCCGATGCCTCGCGGTTGGGCTGTGGGATCGCCGCAGCTCACCTGCATGTCCGGCGCCGGGAGAACGTGAACGGGGCGGCGGCCAAGTCGCGTCGGCACCGGCCGATCCCGGCGGACTGGCTGGTGGTGCAGGCTTACGACCGGTTCATGGCCGAGCGGGATGCCTGCCGGCAGGCCCAGGGGTGCGATTTCCTGCTGGTGAACCTGTTCCGGGCGCCGTTGGGGGCGCCGATGCGTCCGCAGGCGTTGAACGAGTTGCTCGAGGCGCTGTCGCGGCGGGCCGAGCTGGAGCGCGGGGTTCATCCGCACATGGCTCGCCACGCGTTCGGTTCGGGCGTCGTGGCCGCCGGTGCGACCTTGGACGAGTTCAAGGAGCTCATGGGTCACGCCTCGTTCGCCTCCGGCGAGCCGTACTTGCATCCCGATCCGCGGCGGTTGCGGGCTGCGGTGGAGAGTGTGCCGTTGCCCCGTGAGATTCCCAGCGAGGTGAACTGGTGAGTGCAACTTCCCTCCGTCCCCTGCCGGTTGATCCGCAGCATGAGGACCTGGCCCGGCTGCGTGCCCGCCTGCGTACGGACTTCCTGACCCGCGCCGGCTGGGACGAGGCCACCGGTGTGCTCACGCCCGACCGGCGGGATCCGCTGCTGGGCCTGGAGGACTGTCCGGTGGCGGACTGCCGGGCTCCGCTGCCGAGGCGGGCGGCGAAGCTCTGTGACCGGTGCGCCAGGCGGTTCGAATCCGCTGGAGTGGCGTGGGAGGAGTTCCTGCGGCTGCCCGGCGGCGGCATGAGCTTCGGGGACCGGACCTGCACGGTCGCCGGGTGTCCGCGGCCCGGCCGAGGCCGGGAGGCGCTGTGCCAGGCCCATACCTGGCAGCGCACGCAACGGCCTGCCCTGACAGTAGAACAGTGGGCGGCCCTTCCGGGAGTCGTGCCGTTGAGTGATCTGGGGCGGTGCCGCGCGATCGCCTGCATCCGCCGCGCCAGCGCGGTCGACCTCCGGTTGTGTCAGGCGCACCATTCCCGCTGGAACAAGCAGCGCAGAGCTCTGGCCCTGACAGTCGAGGACTTCGACGGCTGGCTCGCGCGGCAGACCAGTGTCGCGGTGGGACAGGTCAACATCCTCACACCGCTTCCCGAACGGGTCCGGCTCGAAGTCCTGCTCGCCCTGCAACAGCGCACCGACCTGGGCCTGCGGACGTTTCCGACCGCCCTGCGCTACCTGATCAACCTCCTCCACACGCGCCAGGCCGCCTCGCTGCTGGGTCTGACCGGCGTGCCCAGCACCAGCATCCGCACTGACGCCGGGGCCCTGCTGCGATCGCTGACAAAGGAGCTGTACTGCCATCTGTCCGGCCCGGACGTGGAATCCCGCCGTGACCGGTGGAATCTGCAGGTCTTCGGCCTGCCCGGAACCCTGGACTTCACGCCGATCCGTCAGCGCTGGCTGCGCGAGACCGTCAAGGCATGGACGATCGAAGACCTGCCCCTTCGCTACGGCAAGCAGCAGGCCAGCCAGCCCCGCCAGGTGATCAGCGCGATCACCCTCCTCTCTGAAAGCCTGCACCTGAGCGCCTCCGAGGGCGGCGAAGTACCGGCGCTGCTGGGCCGCTCGGACATCGTGGCGTTCTGCAACCGGATGTCCCATGCCGAGCGCACAGGGCAGATGACCCTGGACAGCCGAATCCGGCTCGTCCGCCTGGCCCGCCGACTCCTCGACGAGGCCCGCCAGCTGGGTCTCACCCGCACAGGCGGCCCGGCCGCCGGGCTGCCGGGCGACTTCAGCCTGCGGCGCGGCGACATCCCCACCGAGCCCGACAGAGGCGAGGCCGGCCGCGACCTTCCCCCGCACATCATCCGCGCCATCAGCGCCAACCTCACTGTATTGCAAAAGCGTTGCGGCAAGGCGGAGCGCCGGATCACCGAGATCCTGATCGACACCGGACGCCGTCCGGAGGAGGTCTGCGCGTTGCCCTGGGACTGCCTGGTTCACGACAGCACCGGTCAACCCGTGCTGGTCTACACCGACTTCAAGAACAACCGGATCGGACGTCGCC
This sequence comes from Kitasatospora sp. NBC_01266, assembly GCF_036242395.1. NCBI lineage: Bacteria > Bacillati > Actinomycetota > Actinomycetes > Kitasatosporales > Streptomycetaceae > Kitasatospora > Kitasatospora sp. NBC_01266. The sequence continues at coordinate 1,305,319 of NZ_CP108458.1, forward strand.
TGCCCATCCCGCACGACACCGCGCAGGTCATCGCGGCCCAGAAGAAGGACGTCACCGCCCGCTTCCCCGATACCCCGGTGGAACGGCTGGCCCTGTTTCCCCGGGACGCGGGCAACCGGGACGGCGCCAAGCCGATCGGCGCGGACGCCTACAGCAACGCGCACCGGATCTTCATCGACGCCATCGCCCACCTGCTCATCGACCACGACGGGCTGCCGTTCAACCCGGCTGCCGTCGTCCCGTACGCCTACCGGCACTCCTACGCTCAGCGGCACGCCGACCAGGGCGTCCCGCCCGATGTGCTGCGGGATTTGATGGGCCATCGAAGTATGCGCACGACGGCCGGGTACTACCGGGTCTCCGCGCACCGATTGCGTTCGGCGGTCGACAAAGTCGCCCGGCATCAGTTCGACGGAGCCGGCAACCGCGTCTTCCAGCAGGCCGCGGCCCTGCTTGCCGACGACCGTACCCGCATCGCCGTAGGCCAGGTCGCCGTTCCGTTCGGCATGTGCACCGAACCCAGCAACGTCAAGGCTGGCGGGCAGGCATGCCCGTTCAAGTACACCTGCATCGGCTGCGGCCATTTCCGTAGCGACCCCTCCTACCTGCCGGAGCTCAAGTCCTACCTGCAGCAACTCCTCGCCGACCGTGAACGCATCACCGCAGCGGCAGAGTTGACCGAGTGTGCTCGCGCCCAGCTGATGCCGCCCAGCGAACAGATCGACCAGCTCCGCGCACTGATCCGCCGCATCGAGACCGACCTCGACCAGCTCAGCGACACCGACCGTGACCAGATCCAGAAGGCGATCACCGCCCTGCGCGGCGCCCGCCAGCGCGTGGACCTGGGCATGCCCACCATCCGCACACCCCGGACTCCGGCCGAGTGAGGAAGCAATGACCGATCCCCATCCGCTCGCGGCGGCCCGCCGCGCGGACACCGACCGGCGCCGCACCCGCGTCCAGCAGGCACTCGCCGAACTCGCCGATGATCCAGGACAGATCAGCATCTCCTCCGTCGCCGCCCGCGCGGGCGTCCACCGCTCCTTCCTGCACCGGCACCAGGACCTCCACTCCGCCGTCCTCGCCGCCCAGCAGGCCATGCCCGCCCCTCGCGCGCGGTCCGCGACCACCAGCGCGGCATCGCTCCGCGCGGACAACGCCAACCTCACCGAGCGCAACCGCCGCCTCCAGCAGCACATCCACGTCCTCGAAGATCGACTTTCCGAGCTCCTGGGCGAGCAAACCCTCCAGCGCAGCGGCCTGGGCGCGCCGCCGGCCACCGCGGCCATGGAGCAGCAGCTCGAAGAGCTCCGCCAGGACAACCTCGACCTGCAACGCACCCTCGAAGAACGCGATGAGGAACTCGGAGCCATCCGGGAGGCATACCGCCGCCTCATGGCCGACCGAAACCGAAGTGCATCCGGAATCATCTGATCCGTCCCTCATGTGCTCGGAGCAGGAGCTACTGGTTGACGCCATACGGAGGAAGTAGGCTCCGGCTGCGGTGAAGCCAGTCACGTCAGCCCTAGCCGCTCGGTAGGAGTGCCAGGCCGGGAACGCAAACCACTCCGATAGCCGAGTGGCAGGTGACAGCCGTCAATTATTCTGCATACGATCGAGAGGAGTGGTTCGCCGACGAGAGAGGCTGGCTATGACCCCAATCGATCCTGAGTGGCTACGATTGCTGCCACTTCCCGAATCTCCCGGGTGGCGCAGCGAGGGAAATATCGCGCGCTTCAACCAGATGCGGGAGGTCCTGCCGGAGGAACTTACTCCTTCGGCATATTGGACCCTGCGGGTCTGCGAGGAATTTAATCACCAAATGGACTCCTCGGAATGGCGCGCCGCATACCTCCCACCCGGATTCCAGTATGCTGGTGTTGGCTTCCTGAATCCGAGTATTGATGGCTATCTTCCAGGTGCTTTTGGCGTAATTCTCTACACGTCCGATGACGTGCCTGAACGGCTTCGCCCTCCATTTCAAGACGTGCTGTGGGTGGATGAGATCGGATTTCTTATGGTCCGCCGCTCTGTCACTTTCGAGGATCATGTTTCCGTGACGTCGCCATTTCAGGGTTCTATCACCTGCTGGGCACGCTCCCGCGTCAGCGATCCCCAGCCTTGCGAGGGTTGGCTAACAGCGGGGCACGTCGTACGAGATGCCAGTGGTTCAGTAGACTTTTCTGATGGCGCCTCCGGGAAAATCATTGACCAGGCGTCGCTGTGCATTGATGCGGCAGTCGTAGACACCACGAATCCGTGCAGCGTGAAAAGTCAACTGACGGTCAGGCCAGCTGTTCCCGGAACGAAAGTCAGCTTTCCGCAGCTTGCAGGGGGAACGGTCACTTCTGATATCTGGGATGTCGCTAGTACATTTGGCCAAATGGGCTCCGCCCACTTCCCAGTCCGCTTTGCGATGGGCGACTACGGTGTTGGCGGTGACTCCGGCGCACTGGTTTCCTCAAATCCTGGGGATATCGTAGGCATCTATCTGGGGCGATACCAAGCTTCAATTCGGGGGGTCAAGTACCCCATTGGCGGGTTTGGACTATCCGCAGAGAATCTGCAAGAAGTTATGGAGATGGAGTTCTACTCATGAGCAACCAAGAGCCTCAGGTGGGGACCGTGCCGATTATGCTCTCGGGCCCGCACTCCGCGCCGACAACCGAGTTTCGTGGATCTTCCAGGGAAACTGTCGAATTGCAGCGCGGACCTCGAACTTCCATCAAGGATGTCAAGCTAGATGAGGATAGCTACAACAGAATCTGTACGCAGGTGTTTGCCCTTGTTGACGCCCAGGAAAAGGCGCGACAGAAAGACACGAGGGCGACAGCTCAGCACAATGGGGGCTTCTCAGTCAACGAGATCACGGTTCACCTTGGCCTTAGCGCCAGCGGTAAAGTGGCTTTCATCGCAGAGGCCGGTGTTGAGGTCTCCATCGAAGTCACATTCAAGCGCGGCGGATAGTTGGACCGAGGAACGCGACGCTACGACGGCCTCTGCCTGCTGCAACCGCACCGAACTACCGAAGCAAGTAGTCGAGGGCGGCGGCCGGGACACTCACCTGGGAGGCGAATCTAGCCAGGTCGGACGCGGTAGCCGAGAGAACCCCGATCCTGAGCTACGCGTTCCAAGACGGCGGAAGGAGTCGTCGGCGGTTGACTTCCTCGTTCCCTCCATCGCTGAGCATCAACTCTGTCGCGTGTGGCTCATGTGCGACATGTGTCGCGCACGGCCAGACGTACAAAGGTGCAGCTCAAATCGCCAGTGTGCGGAAATATCCCGATAGAAAGACCTATCATCCACTCCACGAAGTCCGGTGACAGGACCGGTGTCCCGGTCCGCCCCGGACAGGTGGGCTGTGGAGCTGGACGGTTGAGGATCCGCTCCCAGCGACGGATCGCGGCCTCGTAATCGCCCCACCGGGTGTGAATGGACGTCAGGGACTCGGAGGAGCCGAGTTCCTCGGAGCAATGGCGGCGATGGCGGATGGCAGAGTGAGGTCGCCCTTGGAACCGCGCTGACGTGGGCTTCCCTTGGCACCGTCGCCAGCCAGCGGGGTCGGCAGCAACACTGGTGGCGCACTGCCAATATCCGGGACGGCTACCGGGATCGGGGCATCGGGCTCTTCGGTCGGGAGAATGGTGAGAGCGATTTGGGTGCGCAGGTTGAAGCCCCGTCCGGTGGGCCGGTTGCGTCCCGGCCCGGTGGAGTCGGAGACGGTGGGGGTTACCAGCAGGCGCATCGCGAAGCAGCCCGAGGAGGAAGAGGCGGTCGCGGCGGTGTGGGGCTCCGACGTCGCTTGCTCGTAGGCAGCGCCATGCGAGGTCGTACCCGCTGACGGCCAGGTCGGCGGCGACGGTGTCGAGTCCGCGCCGGCGGAGGGCGGTGACGTTCTCCACGAAGACGTACCGGGGTGCCAGTACGCGAACGGCGTGGGCGATGGTGTGCCAGAGTCCACTGCGGGTGCCTTCCATGAGTCCGGCGCCGCGCCCGGCGTACGAGATGTCCTGACATGGGAACCCGGCCGTGAGGATCTCCACGGGCTCGACGGTGTACCAGTCGACGGCGGTGAGGTCGCCGAGGTTGGGGACGTGCGGGAAGCGGTGGGCTAGGAGCAGGCGGGCAGCGGGGTCGTTGTCGGCGCACCAGGCCAGGCGGGCAGGCAGGACGGCTTCAACCGCCAGGTCGAGGGCGGCAGTCCCGGTGCACAGGCTGCCGATCCGCAAGCCGGACCCGGTCCGGGTGAGGGCCTGCGGGCCGAGGGCTCCCGGCCCGCAGACGATGTTCGGGATCACGGAGTCGTAGCCTCCGCCCGGGCGACCGAACCGACCTGGTCGCCCGTCATCGACTTGCGCACAGAACCCGTGAGTGGGGCCCGCAGGACCAGCACGTCCTCGTGCACGATCAAGTGCATGGGGACTCCGGCGGCGCGGGCGGTGCGGACGTTCTTGAGCTGGAAGAAGGAGGGCCGGGCGGCCAGTTCGCCGTCGCGCACGCCTGCGAGCAGGGCCACGCACCGCTCGACCGGGGTGAGGCCGGCGGCCTGTCCGGCGGCGATGATCGCGGCGGGCAGGTCGACGAGTTCGCCGTGGTGGCGCCAGGGGCGGGCGGTGACCGCCACGTGCGCGCCTGAAGCCAGCAGGGGCAGGCAGTTGGCGAGGATCGTGGTGAAGGCGTCGACGAGGTCGTCGGTGGGGGCGAGGGCGAGGTTGGCCGGGTTGGTGCCGTAGCTGGCGTCGAACTTGGCGACACCGCTTCGGCCGGTGTCCCGGGTGGCGTTCACGCGGCCATGGACGGAGGCGCCGTAGGGCGGGGAGGTGAGCAGGAGCCGGACCTGACCGCGGTGTTCGGCGTCGAGGAGGCTGTGGGCGTGGCGCCCGTCACCGGTCCGGACGCTCGCTCGGCCGGTGGCACCCTGGGTGCGGGCGAGGTGAAGGTTGGCGCGGGCGACAGCCGTCCAGCGGCCCTCAAGCTCCACGCCGACCGCGTCGCGACCGAGGTGGACAGCCTCCACGAGGGTGGTGCCGATGCCGCACATCGGGTCCAGGATGAGCTGGCCCGGGTCGGTGTAGGTAGTGATGGCGTGGGCGGCGATGGCGGGGAGCATCTTGGCCGGGTGGGCGGCGGAGGCCGGGGTGTAGCGGTCGCGGCGCTGGTTGCGGGCGTCCTTCTGCGCGGTGACCCACACCGAGGTGGGCAGCGAGGCGAGGGTCACCGGGGCGGGGATGGTTCCGGGGGCTCGGCGCGGCGAGGGCTGAGCAGCGGGGGCGGGCTGGCGGTGAACGGTCATGGAGCGCTCCTCACTCGGGGGCTGGGGGTCGGGTGGGGAGGGTTCACGGCTTGATGAAGGCGAACAGGTCGTTGTGGATCACGTTGTGGCGTCCGGGCACCGGCTGGGTGTGGTGGCATACGCAGTCCTGGCGGTGCCGGACCCGCGCCGGGGTCGCGGGGATCAGGTGCCCGTCGGAGGCGGTGGCCTCGGCGGCGACGATGTGCTGCAGGTACACCAGGCCGCTGGCGCGGGCGTGCGCGACCAGGTAGCCGGCGCTGTCCTGGCCCGTGCTCTGACGGGAGGTCATCACCAGGACACCGTCGGGCGCGAGCGCCTGGGCGCAAGCGTCGGTCAGCGCCGCGAGCTGGGCGTGGGTGGTGAAGGCGTGCGGGGCGGCGATCGCGAGCCGCGCGCTGCCGTCGTGGTGGTCGGCGCTGGTGGAGTGGGTGTCGGGGTGGCCGCGGCGCAGCAGCGCGAGGGAGGCGACCTGGGCGGCCTGGTCGTGGAGAGTGCTGTAGGCGAGGTCCGCGTCGTGCCGGGTGCGGGCGTAGCCGAGCACCTTGCGACCAGCCCGGACGGCGGCGATCAGGCAGGAGGCGTTGCCGGCCTCGGGGACGTAGACGAGGTCGCCGGGGGCCGTGAACGCCTCGACGATCCGCCGCGCCAGGCCGATGGGCAGGCGGTTGGCACAGGCGGCGCCGATCGGGCTCTCGCAGACCGGGCAGCAGCCGGCGAGGGGCTCGGTCAGCCACACCGAGAGCGGGACTGGCCTGCTCGTCGAGTGGGGGCGGGAGCTGGAGCGGTAGATGGTGTTACTGGCAGTGGTGGGCTCGCTCATGGGCGTCGACCCGATGGTCGCCGCAGGACGTTGACAACCAGGGAAACCGCGATCCCCTCAGGTTTCTAACGCCTCCAGACATCGGTCCACATTATCCTCTGCATGCAGACCGTGAATTGCCGCCCGCCTGCTTCCGCGCGCGCTCGTGAAGCCCCTGCAGCACGGCTGCACAGGTGAGTTGATGAGGCTTCTGGACAACGGCTCGATGGATCACGAACAGGAAGGACTCGGGGCACCTACTATGACAAGAAGATCAGCCAGGGCAAACGGCAAACCCAGGCCCTTCTCTGCCTGGCCAGACGCCGGGTCGACGTCCTGTTCGCCATACTCCGGGACGGCACCTCTTACGAACCCCGGCCCGTCGGATCAGTCTCAATCGCCGAGAGCCCGCCTTGCCGCAGCCCATAGCTGCTCGAACTCCTCCGCAGAGATCTCGGCCGCATGGGGCTGGTCCTGCCAGCCGTCCATCAGGCCCTCGGCGAGAACGCCGTACTGCCGTTCATAGCGGCCCATCGCCGCGACATCGGCATGATCACGCAGGTGCAGCACCTCCACCAGAGAAGCTGCCACCACTGGCCGTGAGTCCTCGCCCCGGACCTCAACCTGACGCGCTGCCCAGCCCTCGTCGTCAGCCTCGACGTACAGCCACAGATCTTCATCCTCGTAGTAGGTGCGGAACCAGGTCGTCATGTCGTCATCCTGGCGCACGCCGTTGACCAAGCCCATAGGGGCACCCCCACCACCAAAAACGCCGGGTCCCGCACCGCCAGTCGGCCCTCCCGGGCGAGAGGCATCCAGGCCGGATCGTTCCGCTTCGGATGCGTAGGTGCGCCCGACGCGGCGTCAGAGGGTGAGGCTCGGAGACCCGTAGGCACTGCAGAATCCGCAGTCACAACTGGTGAGAGAGTTCGCCCGGCAGTGGGCAGTCGGCCAGGCGCGGGATGCGCAGGGGCCTGGCTCGAGCAGCGCCCCGTCGCGGGGCACTGTCCTGGCGCACCAGGTACAGCGGATCGTTGCAGGCACGCCGGCTTCCTGCAGCTGCTGGGCCGCGACGGCCGCCATGTCGAGCGGGACGTCCTCCAGAACCGCCGCAGGAGCGCTGCCCAGGAGGAGCTTGCTGCGCCACAGGCTCAGTCCGGTGACCGCCCCGATGGCTTGCAGGGCCTTCTGTCCGCCGTTTCCGGGCTCCGTCACCAGCACGGTGAACCCTGGGTCCTCCACAGACGCATCTCCTTCGCTGGCGGGACAACCGCCCTCAGTATGTCCATGGAAGAAGCCTTCGGCCCGTCAGTTTTCGGTGACCGCCGTGCCGCCACGTATCGGCGTACTCACGAAACTCCGGCCGGCCGTGAACGGCTGCAGCAGCGATTTCGTGATGTCAGCTGAAGAACGATGCTTGTCAGCGGGCCGGGAAGGACGCGAGAGCAAGATCCCACTGGTCGGCGGCGTGAAGCAGGGCTTCCGTATCCACCCGAACCTCCACGGCGTACTGGTAGATGCCCGTTCTCTCGTCGCCCTGCTGCCACGGGGGTGCAGCCTCCAAGGACAGGTGGATGCGAATCACCGCCCCGCCCTCGCTCCGATCGGCGACGCTGAAGGCCAGGACCGGCTCGACGAACCAGGTATCCGGGGCCAACTCGCCCTCGGCGTCCCGACCGGTCACGGCCACTGTCCCCGCCGCCACCGCACACAGCCAGGCGGTCACCTCGCGGGCTTCGCCGGTCAGCAGGCATGGATCGGCGAACGACCAGGCGCCCTGGGGAGTCGTCACCTTCCCGCCGATGACCAGCCAGTTGTCGTCGTACGGGTCTCCCCCGGTGGTGGGGAACTGGTAGCGCAGGGGGAAGAGTTCGACGGCGCTCGCGTGATCACTCAATAGCACTGCCGCAGGATGTCATATCCAGCTCAGTAGCCCCGGGTCAGGAGTGTGCTCCGGGGCACGGCGGCTGGGCGAGAACGACGGTCCGCACGAATAGATCGCTTCCAGGCGGAAATTCCGGGTGAGGTTCGTGGTGACGGCGGTACGGTGCCGGGCATGCGTATGGATGGTGAGTCGGTTCGGTGTCAACGGCCGTTGCTGCTGCTCGACGTCGATGGTCCGCTCAACCCGTTCGGTGGGATGCCGAACCGGCGCCCGGCCGGCTTCGAGACGCACCGGCTTATGCCGCCGAGCTGGGAGGCTGCCGAGCTCGCGCGCTTGGAGGCCTGGGGGCGGCCGGGGAAGCATCCGACGCCGTTGCCGGTGTGGCTGAACCCGGGCCACGGGGCTGAGCTGGCAGCGCTTCCGTTCGAGTTGGTGTGGGCCACAACGTGGGAGGACGAGGCCAATACCTTCATCGCACCGTTGATCGGCCTACCCGAACTGCCGTTCATCGCCGGGTCGACGCCACGCCCCACGCCGGGCGGGAAGGTGTTCTGGAAGACCCCGGAGATCGTCTCCTGGGCGGCCGGTCGAGCGTTCGCCTGGGTGGACGACGAGATCACCAGCGCGGATCACCACTGGGTGGCCGCCCACCACGAGGGACTGGCGCTGCTGCACCGGGTCGATCCGCATATCGGCCTGACCTCTGAGGACTTCCGCGCCCTCGAAGACTGGGCCGCAGCCCTGTGCGGCTCGGCTTGATCTACCGCAGTACGCCCGCGAGCCCGTAGGCCTCGCTCTTCAGGCGCTGGAACTGGTCGTTCACCGCGTCGACCTGGTCGGCTGAAACCGGGTGCCCGTTGGCTGGGTGGATGATCAGGTCGTTGAGGCTGCCCATACCGCCGAAAGCACTGAGGAAGTGGCGGATTCCCTCATCGTCACCGCCGTCGATGAGCTCACGGTCATGCTCAATCCAGGCCGCCCAGTGCTGAACGTCGTAGCTCCAAAGGAGGCTCGACAGTTCGGTGAGCGCGGCCACGAGGCGCTCTCTGGTCGGAGTCACCCCGTCAGTGTCCCACTGCAGGGCCCGCTGACTCCCTCGAAGGGCTCCGCGTCGACCGCCGGAACAGCTGGGCGGAGTACCTCGAAGCTGTCCAGGCCGTCGAACGATGATGGGCCGCGTTGAATACAGCCCCCGTGTCCTCATTCCGGCCGGGCGCGTTTGAGAGAAAGGCTGATGCGGCGACGCTCGCGGTCCACGTCGAGGACGGCAGCACGAACCTGGTCGCCGACGGCGAGCACCTCCTGCGGGGCCTCGACGTCGTGATCGACCAACTCGGTGAGGTGGACGAGGCCCTCGACGCCCTCCTCCACCTGGACAAACGCGCCGAACGGCACCAGCTTGGTCACCGTCCCCGAGACCGAGTCGCCGACGTTGTGGGTATCGGCATAGAGCCGCCAGGGATCGGGCTGCAGCGCCTTCATGGACAGGCTCACCTGTTCCCGTGCGAAGTCGACACTGATGATCTCGGCGCGGATTTCCCGACCGATCGGGGCGATGTCGTCCACCGAGTCAAAGCGGGTCCAGGACATCTCGGGAACACGCAGGAAGCCGAGGAAACGGCCCAGGTCGTCATCGAGGTGCACATACACCCCGATGTCGTTGAGTCCCGTCGCGACGACCCCGGAAACCGCGTCTCCAATCCGCAAGGAGCCCAGGAACGTCCGGCGCTCGTCCGCCTGACTCCGATTGGTGCGCCAGCGCGCCCGCAGGACACCGTCCCCGTCGGGCAAAACCGCAGCGAGAAGGGGGCGGCGATCAGCTGGTTCCAGCGGAACCAATGCAGCGCGGTGGCCCGGGCCGGCCGAAATCTGGGGATTCGGCACGTCTGCCCGGCCCATGCCCGGTTCTGCGACCCGCGCCGCGTGGAATCCCCCACCGGGATGCTGCCGCACAAGCAGTTGGAGGCGCTCCCCGCGCACGACGGCGGCGCGGATCACGTCAACGTCGTCGGTGAGGTCCGGCCAAACCGCCAGCCGCGCCCGTGGGGTCAGACGCTGACGCACAGCCTCGACCTCGTGAGCGGTCGTCAGGCGGTGCCAGCGGTAGGCGTTGCCGGTCGGACGTTCCTCCAGCAGGACCCCACCGCGGTCCGCGACCAGTGCGCCGACCTCAGACCAGAACTCCTCGCCGGCGGCCTGCGAGGCGTCCGTCTCGTCGAGAGCCGGATCGTAGGGTGAGCTCGCGAGCCGGTCGACGTGCAGCCCAAGAACGCGGGTGCGGAACACGGCGTTCTCGAAGTCCCGGGCGCCGCCGACGTATATGTCGTCCCGGTCGCCGACGTGGACGAAGAAGCCGTTGTTCGCCCGCAGCCGGCACCAGGCACCCTCGCGCAGCACCATCGCCCGCAACAACCCGAGACCGGTGGCGAGTTGGACGCGCGCGCCGTCGTGGAAGCCGACGCCGTCATAGGGGAAGAGTCCGCTCAGCCCGTGCCCTCCGCTTCCCGCGTGGACGGAGAAGGAGAAGAAGCCCTCGGCCATGGGGTTGTCGATCGTCACCTGCTCGACGGCGGCATCGAGCGCGAACCCCGCCACGGCTGCCACACAGGCAGCAGCGACGCGTTCCTGGGAGTCATACGCGATGGAGGTACTACCTGCGCCGGCCGCCGCGTCGATGTCAGCAGGGTCGTACGGAGTGATGCGGTACACGAAGGGCGCCATGTCAGCGGCCCGGATGGCTCGTAGTCGCCCTGAGGGCCGGTCGCGGGTGGACAAGGGGAATGATCACCCGCGCACTCTACCGGCACCAAGCACGGCATGGGCAGGGTTCGTTCCCGGCAAGAGCGACCCGGATCGGGAGCGCAAGGTCGGGACGGCTTGAATACGGACATGGACTCCCCGATCTGGGCCGCGCTGTCGGCCGCCGAGCGCTCCACCGTGGACAGCCTGATTCAGCAGGACCACCGGATAGCGGCAGTCGCCCGCATCCGCGAGACGTTCCCAGTCGAGTCCAGGCCGGGCCTGTACGACACACTCGACGTCGTGGCAGCGCGCTACCAGGAGCTGGGCCAACGGTTCGAGCGCTATCCGACCCCTCCGCTGGACCTGGTGACGCTGGCGGAGAAGGTGGAGGCCCTGCCCGGCCGGCCGGTCGCCATCGAGGCACTGTGGGACGGTGACACCGATGGTTGGTGCGTGGACTTGATGGCGCTCACGGACGACCCGGCTACCGAGCACCGGCTCGCCACGATCCGGCACGGCAGTGACATGAGACTGTTCAACGGCACGGTTCCGCCGTGGCCCGAGGCTCAGGAAGCAGAGACGGTCGGTCGTGCCCTGGCCGAGCGGTTCGCAGTGCTGTTCCATTTCACCAGCCCCGATCAGCCCGACTTCGACGCTCCCCGCTGGAGGACCGCCTCGTGAACCACGGGTCCACGTTCTCCACCGTCAAGCTGCGGACCAAGGCCACCCCCGGCGCCGGCAACCCCGCTGCGGCCCTGGCAATGGTGTTCACGCTCGTCGAATCCGCCCAGGAACGCTGGCGCGCGATCATGGGCGCCCGCCTTGTCGCCCTGGTCCGTTCCGGCGCCCGCTTCGGGAACGGCCTCCTGGTCGAGCGCGCCGAGGTGGCGGCATGCCCCAGTGCTTCACCCCAGGCAGCCAGGCCGTTGAGGTGGAACTGGCGATCGGTCAGGTCGCCATCGTGAACCCGGCCGAGGCCACCGCCACAGTGCGCTGCATGCTCGGGCCGGTTCGTCGCGGCGCCCGGTTCGACCGCATCCGCGACTCGGTAGAAGCCCTCGACTTGGAGCTGACGCAGATCCTCGCTTACCACCAATACGTCGAGGAACTCGACCCCGTCCACACCGCGCTCGTGACCCTCCGAGGCACAGGAATCCAACTCCTGACGTCAGCTACCCCGGGCTCCAGTTGGCAAGTCATCCAGGGAGCCAACCCGCCGCCGTGACCAAGCCATCCACAGGTATTGACTATTACTCCGAACTGGGGCTGGGCTCGTCTCTGTGTGTGTCGGGCCTGGCTCGTACGCTGCGGGCATGAGTTATGAATCTTGGGCGGGAGTCCGCGAGCAGATACAGGCACTGACGAAGGCGCCGGGTGCGAGCTCAGTCTTCGGGTTCCACGGTCACAAGTTCCTGCTGGAGGATCCGCTCACCGCAGGCGAGCTGGACGAGCTGGAGGGTCAGCTGGGTGTTCGACTTCCCGAGGACTACCGGGAGTTCTTGACCCAGGTCGGTTCCGGCGGTGCCGGCCCGGGCTACGGGGTCTTTCCGGTACGCCGCGTGGACGGGCGGTGGCGGTGGGAGGGCGACGGGGCGGATCTGGCGGATTTGGCCCGCCTGTCCGAGCCCTTCCCGGTCCAGGGTCCCGATTCCGCCGAGCTCGACGCTCTCCAGGAGGAGTGTCCCCAGGAGGAGGACTTCGACGAGGAGGAAGACTTCGACGAGGCGATGGGCGAATGGGATGCGAGGTGGGAGGCGCTGATGTGGAATCCCGAGCGGACCGTCGGCGCCATCGCCCTGTGCCATTTGGGCTGCGCCTACCGGCAGTGGCTGATCGTCAGCGGTCCCGAACGCGGTCGCATCTGGTCCGACGACCGGGCGGACGAGCGTGACCTTGAGCCGCTCCTCGGGCCTGGGCAAGAGCCCGTGACGTTCGCCCTCTGGTATCGGAGCTGGCTGGCACAGGCCAGCCGCTCGATAGCAGCGAGCCGCTGACGCCCCGTGGACGCATCTATCCAGCCTCAGCGGGCCAGACCTGTCGGGCTTGTTCGATACGCGCTTGGTGGTGGTTACCCCAGTCGTCGTCGAGGCGGATCCACAGCATCGTGTAGAGGCAGTCGGAGTCGTTGATCTCGGTGTGGGGCGCCAGCAGGTTCGTGAGGTGAGCGTAGGGTAGGGCGGCTCCTGCTCACGCGGCTGTGGAAGGCGACGACTGTGCACCCTGACGTGGAGCGCCTGATGGCGCTCATGCCGCCCGGGCCGGAGGGCGGAGACCGGGTCGACTGGCGGGCGGTCGAGCAGGATCTCGGTTGTCGGATGCCGACCGACTTCCGCGACCTCATCGCCGTGTACGGGGTCGGCACCATCGACGAGTGCCTGATGGTTCTCCCGCCGACCAGTGCCGAACACGAGTCAGGGATCCCGTCCGTGGGCCAGATGACACCGATGCCCGCGAAGACCGCCTGGCTCGAACACACGAAGTCCGACTATCCGCTGTGGCCGGAGCCCGGCGCCTTGGTATGCGGGCTGCGCATGGTGGACATCAACGGAGACCTGACGGGTGCCGTCTATTGGCGCACCACGGGGCCTGACCCCGAGCAGTGGCCGGTAGTCGTGTGGCAGCGCCACCGTCCCTTCGCCGAGTTCAACCTGAGCATGACCGGCCTCCTGGTGAAGTGGCTGGTCGAGGCCGCAGGCATCGACTTCGATCAGCGGATGGTTTTCGGCGCGCCGCATTCGCGGTTCATCCACTGGCGTGCCGAGCGCGTGATGCGTGAGCAGGGCCTGGACCCCTGGGAGTACCTGGAGCCGCTTTATGAAGAGGCGAACGAGGAGTGGGAGGAACGGAACCTTACCGGGGCGCCCCCCAGCTGGGCGTTGGCACACGAGATCGAGGTACGGCCGCCGATGCCCGAAGGCCTGCTGGTGTCCGAGGGTCCCCAGCTCGCCGTGCTGGGCATCACCGGGTCGTCGAGCGGGGACCTCGTCATCAAGGCGTCCGTCGCTCTGGGCAGCGCGACGGCAGCGCCCGTACGGCTGACGCCCCCGCTTGGACCGCGGGGCCCCATGGTGGAGGTCACCGGACCGGAAGGGCTGCTCGCAGCGGCCTTCGGCGCCGAGGTCACCGCTCCGGAGCCTGGTGCGCCGCTACTCGTCTCGTCCACCGAGCCGTTGACGTTCGAGGTGCGGGTGCCGCCGTCCGCGATCATGACCGACACGACGTGGCCGGACCTGGTCCGTCGGCTCGCAACCGGCGCCACGATGAAGCTGACCGTTCAAGACCCAGCCATCGCCGGCCTGCGGGCCACGCCTCCCGCCAGAGCGGCGGATGTGGACGACGTCCTGGTCGGCTGGTGGCCGCCGCGCTTCTGAGCCCCCGCCACGCGATCAGCGCACACCCGAGAACGAACCGAGCCTCATCCGGGTCCGCGCGGGCCTCCCAACGGACCCGCTTCACCGCGATCCCCTGCCAGCGCCGACTCACGCAGCAGATCGCCGGCTCTGCGGGGCTTCACCGCACTCGTGGGGTCAGCCGCATTGCCAGGTGAAGACCGCCTGGTCGAACCGCTTCTCGGCCAGGTCCTTTCGGCGGATGAGCCAGTACAGCGAGCCGACGTCGCCCCACATCATGTCGGCGTCGCTGTCGCTGTCGATCTGCGCGAGCAGCAGCCAGCGCTCGGCCTCCTCGGCCAGCTCCGGCGAGTGCCAGGAGGTGCTGCCGCCGAGGAGGGCGTGCGCGACCTCGTACTCGACGGGGTTCTGGACGGACATCGGGTGGCCGCCGATGCGGTGGCACGGTCCGTCCCAGGTCTTGCCGACGGCCTTCCCGAAGGCTTCGTCACTGATGGGGTGGTCGCGCGGGTCCCAGCCCGGTCCGCCGAAGGTGCGCTGGGTAACGGGGTGCCACGGGTCGAGGTCGGAGGCGGTCAGCTGCGCGGTGAGGCTGACCTGCGGATAGGGCGTCAGGCCTTCCGGGGTCGGGTGGTCGACGGTCTCGGTCCCGGCGGGGACGTAGATGACGCGGGCTCCGTCCCAGCTGTCCCGGTCGTCGACGATGACCAGCGCGTCGCCGTCGTCCAGCTGGCCGTCGAAGTAGAAGAACAGCAGCGTGCCGTCCGCCGGGAGCGGTATGTCCAGCTCACCGGTCGGCAGTGCCGCGCAGTCCACCGAGGCCACGAAGGACAGCGGTCCGTGTCCTTCCCAGACCGGCCAGTCGGTGTCGTGGGGCAACGCGGGGACGCCGCCGAGCCTGGCAGCCGCCTGCCCTCCGCCGGCTCCAAGGGCAAGGCGGGCGCAGGGCCGCAGCAGGGCGGTCCACTTGTCGGCGATGTCCGCCGGCAGGTGCTGGTGGGCGATGGCGGACAGTTCGGCGTTCCACGAGGTCATGCGCTGATCATGCCGGGTTCCTCCGACAACAAGCCGTCAGCCCCTGCTGCTGGCAAGGGGTCCTGAGGAACTTTTTCGACGAGTTTCCGCGGCCGCGGCGCCGCTCGGTCGCCGTGCCTCGGAGGTGGGCGTTTACGCTGCTCAGCCGCTTGATGGAGGCGGGATGGAGGTGGGCCGACTCCATCCCGCCTCCATGCAGCCCGCAGGCCGGCTCTGTACCTGCTCCGCCCCGTCCCGAGATCGTCTCCGGGGCGGCTCCGGGGCCCTTGGCGCACTCGATCCCACTCGGCGATCAACGCCGATGACCTCGGATCGAAGGAGCACAGCCGTGGACATCCGTACGACTTCGGGCAAGCCGGTGGAGCCGCTCCAGCTCGTGGAGCAGGAGATGCGCCGGCTGGTCGACCGGCGCGTGCCGTTGACGCTGTACGTCGGGGACCTGGACCCGGCGCTGCCGGACGCCTGGTTGGACATGGCGTCGCTGCGGGCGCTGCTGCTGCACCCGACGGTCGGGTACGCGGTGCGCGGGGCGATCTGGGTGCGGCTACTGCGGCTGACGCGGGCCGGTGGGCAGGCGGGTGAGGATTGGCGGGTCGCGACGTGCGCGATGGCGCTGCCGGGGCTGTACCGGATCGCCGCCCGGATGCGGCGGGAGGTGCCGCAGCAGGCGGTGGAGGTGCAGCAGGTGATGCTGGCCGGGTTCTGGGACGCGCTGGTGACGGTGCGGGAGCGGGCCGAGTCGATGGCGGAGCCGGGGCGGATCCCGTCCAGCCTGTGCTGGGCCGCCGATCGGGCGGCCCGCTCGTTTCGTGACCGGGAGCGTGAGGTCGGGCGGCGCACGAGCGGCCTGCGGGACGGGGACTGGCCGGCGGGCGTGGTGCTGAACCCGGAGACGGTGTTGGCGCAGGCGGTCTCCGAGGGCGTGTTGTCGCAGCGGGCGGCTGACCTGATCGCGGTGACCCGGCTGGACGGGGTGCCGGTGCGGGTGCTGGCCGAGCGGGCCGGGTGCACGCCGGAGTCGCTGGGGATGCGGCGTCGGCGGGCCGAGGTGAAGCTTGTCGCCGCACTGCGGGACGGGCGGCTGGACTGCGCGACGACGGTCAATCTGATGAGCGAGCGTTAGAAAGCCCTGCTCACAGTGTTTTGACTGATTGAGAAGGGAGTGCGGCCCCACGGAAGTGGGGCCGGCGCCCGGCATCACAGGGGCATCCGCCGCGGACGTTGACACCCGCTGCCTGCCACCCGACCCGCGAGGGGAGGTGACGGCCCGATGGAGCCCCCGCCGAGCGCCCGACCATCCGCACTCCCTTCTCCCCCGTCGGCCGGGTGCTGCCCGGCTCGGCTCCGTCCTCGTGTTCCTTGGGGGTTTCCCATGCGATGTGCACGTTTGCTGAAGTCTCGTCGGCCGCCGTGGTCCGAACTGATGGTCGTCTCCAGCGCGCTGTTCCTGACCCTCTCGGCCGCGGGTGACGCGTTCGCGGGGACGGCCGTGGTGGCCGGTCCACCGACGCTCGACCAGGTCTTCGGGAACATCACGTTGTGGATCACCGGGATCGTCGCCACAGTGGCCACCACGTTCCTGA
Source organism: Kitasatospora sp. NBC_01266 (assembly GCF_036242395.1). Taxonomy (NCBI): domain Bacteria; kingdom Bacillati; phylum Actinomycetota; class Actinomycetes; order Kitasatosporales; family Streptomycetaceae; genus Kitasatospora; species Kitasatospora sp. NBC_01266. The sequence continues at coordinate 1,322,006 of NZ_CP108458.1, forward strand.
CCGTCGGCGGGCTGCGCTACCTGCTGGCCGGGGGTGACCCGGGCGAGGTGATGAAGGCGAAGAACGCGGTAAAGTCCGCCGGACTCGGCTACATGCTCGCGATCCTCGCCCCGGTGATCCTGGACGTGCTCAAGGGCCTGGTCGGCAGCAAGTGACACCGTGTCAGCGGCATTACAGGCGGCTGGTGCGGGTCGCGCTGGTGCTCCTCGCCATCGGCGCACTCTGCTCGCAGCAGCCCGCCCACGCCGACCCCGGGCCGGCACCGAGCACGCAGGCTCCGACGCCCGGCCTGATGCCGTCCCCACCGGTCAGTGAGCAGCCCCGTCCGACGCCGACTCCGGCCCCTTCGCCGGGACCGGCTCCATCCGCTCCCGCTGACAGTGGGTCAGGAGACGGCGGCGGGGACTCGGCGTCGTTCTGGGACATCCCGGGGCAGATCCGTGAAGCGATCACCGGCTGGCTGGGCGACCTGATCCGGCCCATGGTCGAGCCGGTGATCAACGGCGTGGTGCGCGCGCTGCTGATCACCCTCGATCCGGCGTTTTCGGGCCGGGTGCGGGAGTTGTGGGAGGCGATGCGGGTCATCGCAATGACCGGCTACGGGCTCTTCGTCCTGGCCACCGGGCTGACCGTGATGACCCACGGCAGCGTCCAGCAGCGATGGAGCGCGCAGGAACTCCTGCCCCGGCTGGTACTGGGTATCGCCGCCTCCAACCTGTCACTGACGCTGTGCTCCACCATGCTGACGCTGGCGAACGCCCTCACGGTAGCGATCTTCGGCAACGGCGTCAGCGCCGACGACGTGGCCGGCACCCTGATCGGACTGATCCTCGCCCAAGTCACCAACACCGGGGCGCCGTACATGCTGGTGATCCAACTCGTCGCACTCACGCTCGCCGGAACGCTGCTGGTGACCGCGCTCATGCGCACCGCAGGAATCGTGCTACTCACCGTCGGGTCCGCGCTGATGCTCGCCTGCCACGGCCACCCGGCCAGCGACGGCATCGCCCGCCTGTGGTGGCGCGCCTACCTCGGGTGCCTGGGCACCCAGATCGTCCAGGCACTCGCGCTGCTGGTCTGCGTCAAAGCCCTGCTGGACCCGGGCAACTACGGGCTCGTACCGATCACCAAGTCCACGCCGCTGGTCAACCTGATGCTGATCTGCTGCACCCTCTACCTACTCATCAAGATCCCGTCCTGGATCCGACGTATCGTCACCACCCCCGCCCGGAACATCACCGGCAACACCGGGCCGCGAGTGCCCGGGATGCGGATCCTGCGCAAGATCGCGATCGGCGCCGCCCTCGGGTCGCCGTTCGGACCGTACGCCTTCGGCGCCGCGCTCGGGGGCCGAGCCCGAGCGGCTTGGAAGGTCGGACGAGCCGCGACGCCTGGGCGCGGCGCGGGCGGTGGCACTCCTCGCTACCGCTGGGGGCCTCCCCGCAGAGGCGGCCCCGGCCCGGGAAGACCCGGCCGTCCAGGCGGCCCAGGCGGAGGCCGTCCTGGTGCCGGACCCGGCGGCCCTCGCCGCGGCGGCCCTTCACCGACCACGGCCGGCCCCGGCCCGAGTGCCGCGCCCACACCGTCCTACCAGTGGGGTCGACCTCGCCGGAATGCTCCCCGCAAGCAGACGCTCCCGCCGCCCAGCCCTTCGCTTCCGCCCGCAGGAGTGACCCCACCCGGCAACCGCCCCGGACCCACTGGCCCGCAGCCAGGCACCGGCGGCCCCGGTTCTCCGCCGCCCAAACCCGGCCCCACCAGCTCACCACCGCCCGCCGTGCGGCCGACCGCCGCTGCCAACCTGCGGCCGGCGCGGGTCAATCTCCCACCCCCGATCCCCCGCCCGGCGCCCTTGCGCCCGCCCCTCGACGACGGACCACCGAACTCCCGTCGCGGAAGGAGTTGAACAACCGTGAACCAGTACTCCCGCGAGGACGACGGCTGGCCCTCGCTCGTCAAGATCCCCGCCGAGGTAGAGCGGGACGACACAATCCTCGGCCCGCTGACAGCACGTCAGAGCATTCAGCTCGGTGTGCTCATGGCCGCGCTGTGGCTCGGCTACCAGGCGACAAAGCAGTTCGTTCCCCCACTGTTCTACCTGGCAGCCGCCGTCCCCATCGGCACGGCGGGCACCATTGCCGTCCTCACCCGCCGTGAAGGCCTCACTCTCGACCGCTGGCTGCTCGCCGCGTGGCGCCACTCCCGCTCCCCGCGACGCCTGGTGCCGGCCGCCGACTCCTGTGACGGCCCGTTTCCCTGGCAGGCCGCCGCGCAACGGGAGCAGCCGGCGACGCCCCCGGCCGAGCTGCGGCTGCCGATCGCGGATGTCGGGCCGGACGGAGTAATCGACGCCGCCGGTGCCGGCCGCGTCGTGCTCAGCCGGGCCGGGACCGTCAACTTCGGCTTGCGGACCGCGGGTGAGCAGCAGGCGCTGATCGCCGGGTTCGCGCGGTGGCTGAACGCCTTGACCGGGCCGGTGCAGATCCTGGTGCGCTCCCAGCGTCTGGAGATCGGACCCGCGATCGCCGAGTTGGAACAGGCCGCCGGCTCGCTCCCGCACCCGCTGCTGGAGGAGGCATGCCGGGAGCACGCCGACTTCCTCGCCGAACTGGCCGCTGAACAGGAGCTGCTCTCCCGTCAGGTGCTGGTGGTCCACCGCGAGCCCGGATGCGATCGCGCGGCCGGGATGAGGGCGCAGCGCCGGGCCGAAGAAGCGGTCGGGCTGCTCGCGGCGGCTGAAGTTCCGCTGCGGCCCCTGTCCGGAGCGGAGGCGTTCGCGCAGGTGGCTGCAGCGACCGCACCGGACACCCCAGTACATCCCGACCCGGCGCTGCCGAACTCGCCGGTCACTCTCATCAGCGACGGAGGTGCCCTGTGAAGGCCCATCAGGCGACCTGCGCAGTGGTGGGGCTGGGGCCGGACAGCCTCCAGGTCGAGGCGCGGGTGCTGGCGGTCGGTGATCTGCTCGCCACCACGCTCCTCGTCACCGGGTACCCGGCCGAGGTCGGCGCGGGCTGGCTGGAGCCGCTGCTGAGCTACCCGGGTCGGCTGGACGTCAGTCTCCACATCGACCCAGTGCCCGCCGCGCTCGCGGCCGACCGGCTGCGCAAGCAGCGTGCCCGACTGGAGGCGAGCCGTCGCGCGGGTGCGGGGCGCGGGCAGTTGGAGGATCCGGAGACGGAGGCCGCCGCGCAGGATGCCGCCGAGCTGGCCTGGCGCGTCGCACGAGGTGAGGGGAAGCTGTTCCGCGTCGGTCTCTACCTCACCGTCTACTCCACCAACCGCGTGCAGTTGGCAGAGGAGATCTCGGCGGTGCGCGCGATCGCCGAGTCGATGCTGCTGCGCTGCGAGGTCGCAACCTGGCGCGCCTTGCAGGGCTGGACCAGCTGCCTGCCGCTGGGCGTCGACCAGCTCGGCGCGAAGCGGACCTTCGACACGGCGGCGCTCGCCGCCTGCTTCCCTTTCGCCTCGCCCGATCTTCCCGCCGCCGATTCCGGATCGCCGTCGGCCGTGGGATCGGTGCTGCTCGGCTTGAACACCTCGGCGTCCGGGCTGGTGCTGTGGGACCGCTTCGCGCAGGACAACCACAACTCGGTCACGCTGGCCCGCTCCGGGGCCGGGAAGTCCTATCTCGCCAAGCTCGAAGCCCTGCGGCTGCTCTACCGCGGCGTGCGGATCTTCGTGATCGACCCGGAGGACGAATACGTCCGCCTCGCACAGGCAGTGGGCGGAACCACCGTCCGGCTGGGCACCGAGGGCGTTCGGATCAACCCTCTCGACCTCACCCAGGAGGACGAGAGCAGCCCCGATCGGCTCACCCGCCGAGCTCTGTTCCTGCACAGCTTCCTGGCCGTCCTGCTCGGTGGCGCCATCGACAGTGCCGGCAAAGCTCTCCTGGACACAGCCATCCTCACCGCCTACCGCGAAGCCGGAATCACCTCCGATCCGCGCACCCACACCCGACCGGCTCCTCTGCTGGCCGATCTCGCCAATGCACTCTCCGAGGCCGCCGATCCCACCGCGCACCACCTGGCGGACCGGCTCGCACCCTTCACCTCGGGCAGCCACCGCCGGCTCTTCGAGGGGCCGACAATGCACCTGACGAACAGTCACCTGACGGTCTACTCGCTGCGCGAGGTGCCGGATGAGCTGAAGGCCACCGCCACCATGCTTACACTCGACGCCGCCTGGCGCACCGTCACCAATCCGCGCGAGCGTCGACCCCGACTGGTCATCGTCGACGAGGCGTGGCTGCTGATGCGCGAGGAGCAGGGTGCCCGCTTCCTGAACCGCATGGCCAAGGGCTCCCGCAAGTACTGGGCCGGGCTGTCCGTGATCACCCAGGACAGCGCCGACCTCCTCGCCACCGACCTGGGCAAGGCAGTCGTCGCTAACGCCGCCACCCAGATCCTGCTACGCCAGGCGCCGCAGGCCATCGACGCGGTGACCGACGCCTTCCGCCTGTCCGCCGGCGAAGCCGCATACCTCCTCTCCGCGCCACAGGGCCAGGCCCTGCTATGCGCCGGGCCCGGCCAGCGGGCCGCGTTCAGCAGCGTCGCCTCCCCTGCCGAGCACCAACTGGTCACCACCAACCCGGGCGAGACCGGTGCGGCGGTCGAGGAGGCACGGTGAGCGCCGCACCGTTCATCCTCGACCCCGGCGAGCGGTGGGGCCAGCTCGGGGCCCTCCTCGTGCGGGACTGGCCGCCCCTCGGCGCTGTGCTCATCGCGGCCGCGACGCTGCGGTGGAGCATGCGCTGGTGGGTTCACCGCTCCCGGCAACGCCGTCTCACCGCCGACGGCACCACTTTGGTAATCCTCGCCCCGCCCACCGTCGAGCCGCGAGCGGCCGAGGTCCTGTGGGGGCACCTCATCGGCCTGCTGAAGCCCTGGTGGCAACGCCTGGCCGGCGGCCAGCCGCACATCGCGTTCGAGTACCGCTTCACCTCCAACGGTCTGACCATCCGCCTCTGGACGCCCGGCGTGATCCCGGCCTCCCTGCTGCGGCGGGCGGTGGAGTCGGCCTGGCCCGGCGCCCACACCACACTCGAACGCCCGGAAGCCCGGATCGAACTCGGCAAGGAACAACCCTTCGTCACCGGCGGCACGTTGCGCTTGGCGCGGCCCGAGATCCTCCCGCTGAGGACCGAGCACGGCGCCGATCCGCTACGCGCCCTGCTCGGCGCGGGGCTCAGTCTGGGAGCCGGTGAGGAGGTCACGGTCAGCGTGCTCGTCCGCCCGGCCACCGGTGCCCGCGTCCGCCGGGCCAAGTACCGGCTCCGCACCATGGGTGACGGGAGTGGCGGGCCCGCGAGAACCGGCCGGCTCTTCGACCTCCTCACCCATCAGCCCTCTCGCGCCACGCTGACCAGCCGGGATCCCGAGCAGAACGCCGAGCTTCGCGCCGCCCTCCTCAAGGCCGCCGGACCACAGTGGGAGACCGTCACCCGCTACTGCGTCACGGTTCCTACCTTGGGAAGTGACGAGTCGGCGCTCTCGGCAGCCCGAGTGCGCGGCCGGAGCCGGGCACACGCCGTCGCCTCCGCTTTCGCCGTGTACTCCGGGCGGAACTGGTACGCCCGCCACCGGCTGCGGCATCCCGCAGAAAGCCTCACCACACGTCACTTTCCCCACCGGGGTGACCTCTTGTCCGTCCCCGAGCTCGCGGCGCTCGCGCACCTGCCCACCGACCCCGCCGCCCCAGGTGTCCAGCGCGCCGGTGCCCGCTCCGTCCCTCCCGCTCCCGCCATCGCGCGCCCCGGACCGTCCGCCAAACCCCTCGGAACCGCCGACAGCGGCCCCACCCGGCCCGTCGGCCTCGCAGTGAGCGACGCCCGCCACCACCTGCACATCGTCGGAGCCACCGGATCCGGCAAGTCCACCCTGATGGCGACCATGATCCTCGACGACGCCCGCGCCGGACGAGGCGCCGTCGTGATCGACCCCAAAGGCGACCTCATCAACGAACTCCTCACTCGCCTACCCGAGTCCGCCCTCGGACGGACCGTGCTCATCGACCCGGACGACCACGCCCTGCCGCCCCGCCTCAACGTGCTCGAAGGTCCGGACCCCGACATCGTGGTCGACAACCTCGCCGGAATCTTCCGCCGGATCTTCGCCGCCTACTGGGGCCCGCGCACCGACGACGTCATGCGCGCCGCCTGCCTCACCCTCATGACCTCCACCACCACGCGGGACACGGTCACACTCGCCAACCTGCCGCCCCTGCTCACCGACCCGCTGTACCGCCGCCGGATCACCCGCGGTGTCAACGACAAGGTCCTGCGCGGCTTCTGGGCCTGGTATGAGCAGCTCTCCGAGCCCGCCCGAGCAGCCGTCACCGCCCCGCTGATGAACAAGCTCCGCGCGTTCCTGCTGCGCCCGTTCGTCCAGCACACTGTCGCCGGCGGACCCTCCACCATCGACCTCGGAGCGGTCCTCGACGGCGGCCTCGCCCTGGTCCGCCTTCCCAAAGGCGTACTCGGCGAGGACACCGCCCGACTGCTCGGCTCCTTCGTCGTCGCCAAGACCTGGCAGGCCGCCGCCCAACGTGCGGGCCGGCGCGAGAGCACGCGGCGAGACGCCGCGATGTACCTGGACGAGGCCCACAACTTCCTCAGCCTCCCCTACCCGCTGGAGGACATCCTCGCCGAAGCCCGCGGCTACCGGCTCGGGCTCGTCCTCGCCCACCAGAACCTCGCCCAGCTCCCCCGCGACCTGCGAGAAGGCATCTCCGCCAACGCTCGCTCCAAGATCGTCTTCAATGCTTCCCCCGATGACGCCCGCGACCTCGAACGCCACATGCGCCCCAACCTCACCGCCCACGACCTCGCGCACCTCGGCGCCTACCAGGCCGCTGCCCGCCTGGTCACCCACTCTGCCGACGCCCCCGCCTTCACCCTGCGCACGACACCCCTGCCCGCGCCCGTCCCGGGACGCGCCGGCGAAGTACGCCGCTCATCCCGCTCCACCTACGGCCCCTCCACCGGAAAGTGAGCCCACCCATGCGCCTCACCACGACTACCGAATCCCGCATCCGCACCACCTCCACCAGCACGCGTCGCCATCCGCCGCTACACAGCCTCGCCTCCCGGCTGACCGAGCGTGACCTGTGGCTGCTGGACATGCTGCTCGAACACCGCGTCCTGACGTCCACTCACGTCGCCGACCTCGCCTACACCTCCCGTCGCTCCGCCAACCGCCGCCTGGCCGCCCTCGCCGAGCTCGACCTTCTCACCACCTTCCGGCCGCAGCTCCCGCTCGGCTCCGCCCCCACCCACTTCGCCCTCGGCCGTACCGGTGCGAACCTGCTCGCCGCTCGGCTCGCCACCACCCCCGCCGCCCTCGGCTGGCACCCCGACACCGCCACCCGGATCGCCTTCTCCCCCACCCTCAACCACGACCTCGGCGTCGCCACCTTCTTCACCGCCCTCGCTCACGGCTCCACCCCTGCCGCGTACTTGAGCACCTGGTGGTCCGAGCTGCGGTGCCGTGACCAGTGGGGTGACCTCGCCCAGCCCGACGCGTACGCGACCACCACCAACTGGACCGGGAGCATCGCGTTCTTCCTCGAACACGACACCGGCACCGAGTCGCTGACCCGGCTGGCCGCCAAGCTCGACGACTACGCCGAACTCGCCCTCGCCACCCGCAGTCGCCCGCTGGTCCTGTTCAGCCTGCACAGCCAGCGCCGCGAAGTGAACCTCCACCAGCGCCTGGCCGCACACCGGGCCCTCGACCACCTGGCCGTCGCCACTCACACCCGCGACCAGCCACTTTCCCCCGCTGAAGCCGTCTGGCTGCCGCTCGGTATCGGCGGGCGACGGCAGTCGCTTGCCGACCTCCCCGACGGCTGGACCGCTGACCGGCGCCCCGTGACGGCCCCGCCCACAACGGGTGTCATGCGAGCCGTCGTTCCAGCGCCGAACCCGCTCGCCCCCGGTCACCCCGCCCGCTCGCACGTCTGAGCGGGGCTGGTGGAGTCCGCGGCGGCACGATCCGGCGCCGCGGCCGGGGTGGGTTGCCTCGCCGCCGCTCTGCTCTTCATCGCGGCGGCCACCGCCGTAGTGTCGACCATCAGTGGCGGCCTCTTCGACTTCTTCTCCGGACCCGGCGAACCCAGCTCCGTCGCCCGATCGGACATCCCACCCCGGATGCTGGCGCTGTATCAGCAGGCGGCTCCCACCTGCCCTGGCCTGCCGTGGACGGTGCTCGCCGCCATCGGCGAGATCGAGACCCACCACGGCCTCGACACCAACCAGGTTTCCAGCGCCGGAGCCGTTGGCCCCATGCAGTTTCTCCCCGACACCTTCCAGCAGTACGCGCTACCCGTCCCGCCCGGCGGCGCCAACCCGCCCACCCCCTGGGACCCGACCGACGCCGTCTACGCCGCCGCCCGCCTCCTGTGCGACAACGGAGCCCGCGACGGCCACGACCTGCACGCCGCGATCTACGCCTACAACCACGCCGACTGGTACGTCGCCCAGGTCCTCGCCCAGGCCCGCCAGTACGCCCTCGACGCCGATCGGCAGACCGCCCCGGTCCCAGCACCCAACCAGGCCACCGCAACCGCCATCGCCTTCGCCCGCTCCAAGGAAGGCACCCCCTACGAGTGGGGCGGCACCGGCGACCCCGGCCACGGCTACGACTGCTCCGGACTCACCCAAGCCGCCTACGCCGCAGCCGGCATCCCGCTCCCCCGTGTCGCCCAGGACCAGTACGACGCCACCCCCAAGGTCCCCGACACCGCCCCGCTCCTTCCCGGCGACCTCGTCTTCTACGGCACCTCCACCAACGACATCACCCACGTCGGCCTCTACGTCGGCACCGGACAGATGATCGACGCCGCCCACACCGGAACCCTCGTCCGCACCGAGCCATACCGCCACCACGACCACTACCTCGGCGCCACCCGACCAGCCCCCTGAGCAGCGCACACCGAGGTGCGCACCCAGCCACCAGGTGAACACCGCCAACTGGGTGGGTACGCGCGCACCCACAGCCGAGGCGCGCACACCCACCGAACCGAACACCACCAGGAGCAGCACGACCGTGAGCGACACGCACCCGATCTCGCCTCCGACGCCTGCCGAGATCCGCCGCACCGGGCTCGTGCTCACCGCCGGCACCTGGATCCTCATCATCGCCGTATGCACCTTTTCTGCCATGACGGGCACTCAGTTCATCGGTGCGCACTCCCCCTGGCACTGGTCCGGCTGGATCCTCGCCACTAGCATCGACGTCGCCTTCGTCATGTCCCTCCAAGCCGACGCGACCCTAGCGCGCTACGGCGTCAGCAGCGGGCGCTGGCCTGCCGCTTTCCGCTTGCTGACCGGTACCTTCTCCGTCTTCGTGAACATCGGAGACGCCGCTCTCCAGCACGATCCAGTCGGCGTCGTCGTCCACTTGATCGCCCCCGCCCTCCTCCTCGTCCTCGGCGAAGCCGGCCCCGCCTGGCAACTCCAGCTGGTCGCCCTCCACCGCGGTGCCCACCCGGTGCGCGCAGCAGCCACCAGTCCGGACACCAGGGGTGCGCACCTGGTCCCCGAGGTGCGCACCCCCGAGACCGACCCGCCGGCCGACGCCGAGGAGGCGCGATCACGGATCCTCCAAGGCCGACTCAACGGCCTGAGCCAACGCGAAACGGCCCGCTGGGCCCACCGCAGCCCCACCTTCGTCCGCAAGCTCTGGAGCACCTTGGACGACGACCTCGGCGACCCGTCTTGAACACGGAGGTGCGCACAGGAGCGGCATCCGGGCTGGCCACGGAGGCCGATCTTGCCGGGCTGACCGACCAGGTTGTTGACGACCTTGGACAATGCCCTCATGGACGATGCCTTCACGCTCCTTCGGCGAGCGACCGATCTGCTCCCCGAGGGAGCCCGCGCCGAAAACGGCGTGACGGTCGACGACGTCCGCGACTACCAACGGCACCAGGAGTGGGGGCTCGTCCTGGACCTCCTGATGGAGATCGCGGACGAGCGCCCTGTCCCGTTGCCGTTCTGGTCACTACTGGCGGACGCCGCCCGCCAGATGATGCTGGACCACAGCGCCCACTGGTGCGAGTGGCGGGCCGGGGAGACCCAGCACGGCACTTTCCGGGCTAGGTTGAGTCTGCTGAGCACGCAGGAGGGCGGACGCCGGACCGCATTCTCCGGGCAGGGGCAACTCCGGCCGCTCTGGGACATCGGCAATCCAGAACCCGACGGCGGGCAGGCCGTGAACGTTGCACGGCTGTGGGTGGAGGATGCGCTTGAGCTGGCGCCGGGAGAGGTCGGTACGGTCCGCCTGGCTCCGCTTTGCCCCGAACAGTGGCGCCATGTCAAGCCTGGAGACGTGATCACCATGCACGAGGGCAGGCCGATTGTCGGCACGGCCACGATCATCGAGGTAGTACCGCCTGCCGCTACCGGGCCCGAGGGGAAACTGTAGGCCCCAGCCGCAGGGAGTCCCGAGGTGCTCGGAGAACTGCGTGCTCGTTCACGCCGACGTGGCCAGCGAACGCGCTCAAGTGTCTGTTCGACGTGCTCACCTTTCGTGCGACGATCCTGGCATGGTCAACCTCGATGTCCCCTCTCCATGGCGCCGTGCGGGTAAAGGCGGTCTGCGTGGAGCGCCACCGGGCCGGCGAGGTTCCTCGATCGCCGCTCTCGGGGCCTTGCTGGATCGCTCGCTGGTGCAGATCGCTGACGCCTCCTCGGATGCCCGCCGCTTCGACCGGGAGACCATCAGCGTGGTGGCGGACGTGTGGGACAACAACACCTTCCCGCTGTTCGGGGCGGCGACGGCCGGCACGCGAAGCGGGCGCGAACGTCGTGCGCTCGCGGCGTTGGAGTGGATGGCCAGCCTCGGGGAGGAGAGACGCGCCTGGATGCTGGAGCAGGCCTCCGCAGCCGGACACTCCTTGGACGAGCTACTCGCGCCCGTGAAGCCGTACGTGCCAGGTCGTGACTATCTGGGACGGGTGATGGCGCCGGTGATGGCGGTGACGCCGCAGAACGCGGAGAGTCTGGCCGCCGACTACGACCTGTCGTCGGCCGAGGTCCGCCATCTGCGGGTGGAGCGGGCCGGCGGCCGTCTCGTCGGCTATCTCGAACTGGCTGTCGCCCGTTGCTATCCCGTGGACGACGGCGCCTCTCCCGAGGCCGCGACGCTGGGCATACGGCTGCGCGACATTACCGCGGTCCGCTTCGATTCCCACGACGCCCGGGGCGCCACGCTTCGAACAGAGGCGGGTGGGGTGTCGATCGGCATCGGAGCCCGCGGCACACTCCGCGCGGTGACAGCTGACCTCCGCCCGGACGACCGCTGCTGGTACCTGTCCGCCGCCGGACACCGGGCCGACGCGACCACACCACCCCGCGACAGCCAACCCGCCTGGCCCGACTCCCCGCGGGAGGGACGCTTGGGCGCCAACGCCATGGCCGCCGCGACCCTCCTCCACCGCGCCATGCTGCACATCCGGATGGTCCGCTCCGCCGGCGGCGCTCAGCGCGTCCCGGTGCACGATTTCCACCGGGCCTTCGCCGGAGCGGGCGAGGCGATCTTCACCGCCGGCGCGCACCGCCTGCCCTACCGCCGTGAAGCCGCCTTCCGCCGCCTGATCGAGCGCTGGGCCCGGCGCGGCGGCCCAGCCCTCGCCGACTGGTTCACCTCAGTGCTGCAACAGACGGCCCAGCAACCAGATTTCCTCGCCGACCTCCGTGACCAGGACCGAGCACGCTCGGCCGCCGACGCACCGCAGCAGCCCGCCCCAGAAACCACAGCGATCCCCGGTCCACCGGAGGCCGAGCTCCGACTGGCCACCTATGCTGCGGCACACACGCGCTACGGCATACCCCACGACGCCTCCGCCCTCGTGCACCTGGCCATGCCGCCCGCCCCCGGAACTACCGAAGACACCCCGTGGCGCCTGCGCGCCGTGAAAGGCACCAACCCCGCCCACTTCCGATTGCGAACCGAGGCATTCCAGAACACCAGCCGTCCCCCGGTCACAGTTGACGACAATGCGGCCCGCCACTTCGTCCTGCACGACGGGGCCCTCGACATCACGAGCGGGGAAGACTGGAACCACGATCCGTCGTAAGCACGTTGGTCTACACAAGGCTGAGCGCGTTGCCTCGAGGGCGGTCACACGCGTGGCTATCGGCCGAGTGGATCAGGCCTACCTCCAGAGGTCATCCCCGTCACGTCCGCTCGGATCCATGGTGAGGAGTTCCTCGTGCAGGCCCGAGAGGCATCGTCCGCTCGATGAGCCGTCTTCGCCGGCCTCCATGACCACCCAGCCGACGCCCACATCCGAGACGTTCACGTCACCGCCGGCGTCAAGCTCATCGAGCGTTGCGAACACCGATTCATAGGCCACAGCTCGGGCCAGGAGAACCAGGTCAGCCCTGTCCGCTCCAGCGGCGAGGAGCCGCCGAGCAGCCGGAAGTTGATCGAGCGCGCCCGGGTCGGCCCAACCGTCAATCGGACTGCGCCACAGTCCTCGGAGCAGCAGGAAGCGGGCGAGATGCGGCAGGTCCTCGCTGATCTCGGACCTCGCCCAGTCCGCACCATCAGCCGCCCCGAGAGTCTCGAACTGGGCGCGTAGCGACAGCGCGACGGCCTGTCGCGGCGCATCCAGGCTGCCCAGCCATGCTTGCCATGCCGTCTGAGGATCACTCACCGGAACAGCATGCACCACGGTCGCCGCGACCGTTCTCTCAACCGGTCTCGCTCAGCAGCGTCTCACGCACCCCAGGACACCAAGGCAGCAGACGATCACCAACACGCTGGGCCCTCAGCCAGTGCCGGACACGGCACTCACCCAGTCTCCGGTTGTGCAACACCAGTTGAGTAATGCCGAGCCGAGCGGTTGGGGGACCGCCCCTGGGGGTGACCCAAGGGGCGGTGCCGGTGCATGCCGATCACTCCGTGCTCGGCGCCTCCGAGGTTCCGCTCGGAGCTGCCTGGAAGCGGCGGGGCTTGTCGTTGGTCATGACGGCCTCGCCCCGGCTGACCATGGTGTCCAGGGCGTTGGCGATGGCTCCGGAGGACCGGCCCAAGGCCTGGGAGACCTTGGTGGGCGTCCAGTCCTGCTCCGGGTTGGCCCGCAGGTGCTCCAGAACCAGCTGGTGGAGTTGACCCGGCGCCAGGCGGGATCCCCCGGTGGTGGGGGTGACGGGGCGCTTGCGGGGGCGTGGGGCCATGTGGGTGCCGCAGGTCGTGCAGACGCAGATGTGCTCGCCGGGGGCTCCGTCGCTGTCCGGGGTTCGGCGCATCTCATCCTGGGCGGCGTCCGGTTGCCCGGTGCTGGTTGTCGGGGCGGCCGGTCCGCTTTCGCCCGCGTCGGACTCCGGCGTACCAGGCGAAGCGTGCTCCTCCTGCGGGCTGGCGTCCACAGTCAGCGGGTCACCCGTCAACTCCGCGTCGTCAGCGCCCTCTCCGGCGTCCGACGCGGCCACGGTGTCGGCGTTGAACGGGGTCTCGGTGTCTGCGTGCGGCGGCGTTTGGGACGTCTCGACGTCGCCATCGCCGGAGCCGTCCGGGCTCCCCTCGCCCTGCGGCAACTCCGCTTCCTCGTTCGCTGCTGTGGAGGAGACACCCCGTCCGTTCTCGCCGGTGCCATCCCGCAGCTCCCGTTCCGCGTGGCCGTCCCGGTCCTGGTCGTACTGCTCCGCTGGCGTGTCCGCATTCGGCTCCGAGCAGTCACCGCTCTCGGTGGCTGCTTCCGGCCCGTCCGGCGCGGTCGCGGTCGCCGGTTCACCCGCTGCCGTGCTCACGGCTGCGTCCTGCGAGGTGTTCTGCTCCTCGGCATTGCTGCCGTGCGGTCGCTCCGGTGCGCTGCCGGTGTCCGCGCTCCCGTGCGTGAAGGTGGCGGGGTGCCAGAGGTCGGGGAGCTTGCGGGTGCGGTCGTTGCCGCCGGGGGTGCGGTGGGCCAGGCCGCGCTGTTCGAGGCTGACGAGGGCCTTGCGGGCGGCGGAGGGGCTGACCTCGGCGGCCACGGCCAGGGCGGCGGCGGTGACGGACTGCTGGCCGCAGAGTTCGGTGTAGACGGCGGCGGTCGCGCCGGTCAGCGCGGTGACCGGCTGCGTGGCGGTCGTGGTGTTGGTGGTCATGGTCTGGGACATGGAGGGCCTCCTCGGGCCTGTTGGCTGTGCGTGGTTGGGGTGTCCGGGGGCCGCCCGGTGAGGGCGGCCCCGGGGAGGGGCGGTCAGCGGCGGCCGCAGTCGGCGTGACCGCAGCCGCCGCAGAACCCGCCCGTCGAGCAGACGCACGGGCAGGTGCCGGTACGGCCGCGCTGACGGGGCACGAACCGGACACGGCTCACCTGCGCCACAGGCGCCGCCGTTCGCGTGGCGGTGGGGCGCGCGGCCGTGAGGATCAGGTCGGCGAGTTCGGTGCGGGTGGCGGCCCTGGTGGCGTGGGCGAGGGCGGTGTCCAGTCCGGGAGCGAGGGCGCCGGTGGCGGGCAGGGCGAGGGTGAGCGCGAGGCGCAGGATCAGTTCGCGCTCGAGGAGGAGGCCGTAACCGTTGGGCAGGTCGCGGGCGGCCTCGTGGGCGGCGGTGGCCAGGGCGTGGGCGAGGGTGCGAGTGCGGGCGCTGCGCAGGTGGGTGGCGGCGTGGCGGGCGGCGGCGTGGAAGGTGGTGGTGAGCTGGGCGGTGGTGATGGTGGGCACGCTCGGCGGCGTGGGCGGGGACGGGATGGGGCCGGGGGTGGCGGGCAGGTGGGCGGTGGCGGCGAGGAGGGCGGTGCGGCGGATGGGGCGGGGCCAGGCGCGGTCGCGATTGGCGAGCGCTTCGGCGATGTTGGGGGTCAGGAGTCCGGGCGGGTCCAGGCGGGCGGCGTGGGCGAGGCGGTAGGTGGCCTCGCGGCGGACGAGGTCGGTGTGGCCGGGCTGGCGGATGCCGTGAGGCGCGGTCCGGTTGATCTCGGTGCGGGCTTCGGTGAGGCGGTCGTCGTTCGCCAGGGCGGCGGCGGTCGCGGCGGCGAGCAGGGTCGCGGCGGCGGTGCGCAGGGTGTTCAGGTCGGCGGGCGGGCGCTCGTGAGCGGGCATGGGGGGCGTCCCTCCGTTGGGGCGTGAGATACGTGTCGGGTGGCCGGGGCGTGGTTCGCCCCGGCCGGCGCCGTACGGCGGACATTGCAGATCAGCCGGACGGGTTGTTAGGCAGTGCTTCGGTGATGTGGCCGCTGAGCGGTTGTTCAGGCGGCGCCGGGGATGTCGTCGTAGGGGTCGTGGTGGAGCTCGACCCAGGCCTCGGCCGGGAGGTGGCCGATCTGGCCGCCGTCGCCGATCCAGACCGCGCCGCGCGGCTCGGTGTGGGGGTTCGGGTCCGTGCTGGTGGCGGGGATGGTGGGCGTGGCGGTGACGGCGCCGACGTAGTGCTCGAAGGGCCACTCCGGGGACAGGGCCAGGCGGACGGGGGTGCGGGGGTCGATGCCGGTGAGGCTGCCGAGGAGGTCGCCGACGGTGAGGTGACGCTGGGACACGGTCGGGTGTCCTTTCTGCCGCTGCGCGCGGCGGGAGGTGTTGTGACGTCAGTTGCGGTTCGGACCGGTGATGTTGAGCTGCTTGTAGGAGCGGATCAGCAGGCGCAGGTGGTGGGTCTGGGTGCGGCTGACGGCGGTGAGGATGTCGAGGATGGCCCCGGCGGCGGCGAGAGTGGGCTGGTCGATGCTCGCGGTGAGCGGGGCGCCGGTGGCGAGGACGTCGAGGTCGAGCTGGACGGCGGAGATCCTGGCCCGGGTCTCCTTGAGGGTCTGGTCGAGGTCGTCCGCGGTGAGGCAGATCAGCGCGATCAGCTCGGACAGGGCCTCGCCCCGGTCGGTGCCGGGGTGGGGCGGGGCGGCGAGGTGGGCGCTCACGAGGGCGGCGGCCATCTCCTGGTCGGGCGTGGGCAGCGGGGCGGGCGTGGGGGTCGGGCTGGTCATGTTCGTGTCTCCGTTCGGGGTTTGGGGGTGTGTGCCTGCGGTCGGGCGGTTGGGCATGCTGAGTTGGTTCAGGGGGCGGCCGGGCAGGGGGTGCGGTGGCCGGGGTCGTCGGCGAAGGCGTCGGCCAGGTGCGCGGGCAGCGGGCTGTCGGCCGGGATGTCGACCGGCCGGTGGGCGTCGGCGAGGTCGACCACGGTGCGGACCTCGCGGACGGGGACCTCACCACCGCAGGCCGGGCAGGGGCGCAGGAGGTGCAGGGTGTCGTCGTGGAAGCGGGGGTCGAGGATGCTGAATCGGTAGACGGCGCCCGGGTCGGCGGGGTCGGCGGCGCTCAGGATGAGCGCGGTGTTGAGTTCGGTGGTGCGCTGGTCGTCGGTCTCGGTGGTGATGGCGGTCGGGGCCAGGGCGAGGAGGGTGGCGATCCGCAGGCGGGCGCGGGCGCGCGCGGTGGCGTGCTTGCGATGTTCGGGGGCGGTGGTCCGGGCGGTGTGCAGGTGGGCGGCGGCCTCGCGGGCGCGGGCGGCGATGGTGGTCACAGGCGCTATCGCTTTCGGGGTGGGGCGGCCGGGCCGGTCATGGCCCGGCCGCTGTGTGGGTGTTGGGGTGGGGTCAGTGGCGCAGGGTGGTGGGGAGCGGGGAGTGCGGGTTGGTGGTCCAGGGCAGGAGGTGGCTCGCCCAGGTGTCCTGGGTGCACTTCCTCCAGTCGGTGCGGATGATCTGCAGGCCGTCGGGGCGCAGGAGGTAGATCCACTCGTGCCACAGCGGGTCGACGCTGGCGTGAGTCAGGAGGGTGGGGCCTTCGTCGTCGCGGCCGTGGCAGAAGCACCGGTTGTGCATGGCGTCAGCGGCACCGGCGGGGCCGTGGTAGGTGGGCTCGATGGTGAAGTCGGTGCCCAAGGAAAGCCATCCGGCTGGGTGGTCGTCCAGGTAGAACCGGGCGGCGGCCTCGATGTCGCCGGCGAAGTGCTCCTGGATGGCGGTCAGCAGGATCGGGACGCGGTCAATGGGGCAGCCTTCCTCGTGGACGTAGCGTCCGGCGAAGCCGTCGGGGGTGAGGCGGGCGATGATCGAGCGGGTGCTCACGGTGGCCTCCGGGCGTGTCTTGGTGGTTGTGGTGTGGGAGGCTGCGTGGTGGTGCCGCCCCCGATTGCAGCGGGGACGGCACCACCTCAGTCACCGTCAGGTGCGGGTGATCGTGTCCCGGCAGGGGCGCGGGATGTGGTGGTCCTCGCGGATCAGCGGGGCCGACTCGGCCAGGGCTCGGCAGAAGGCGGCGATCAGGCCGGTCGGGGTGCCGGTGGAGAACACGGCGTCCCACATCGGGCGACGGTAGGGGGCGGGCGCGGCCCAGACGGTCCAGCGGGCATCGCCGTGCAGGATCTCGTGCTCGGCGTCACCGCGCGTGTGCGCCCGCACCTCCACCCCGGCGCGACCGTCCGGGGCCGTCCACCGCTCCACGGTGCGGCCCGGCCCGGTGCTCGGGTCACGGTCCCACCCAGCGTCCCGAAGGACCGTCAGCACTTTCTCCACCCCGTCGCGGTGTCCCTCGTCCGGCTCGGCGAACGTCGGGTCATCCGGGCGATACCCCTCGGCCCAGTTGGCGGTGAAGGCGGCGATGAACTCGTAGGGCATGTCCTCGGAGAACGCCGCCATCCAGGTCCGCTGGCCGTGGTGGTGCGGGCGCACCCACGCCTTCCACAGGCCGACCGGCTCCGGGTTGTGCTCCGGCAGGAAGCCCAGGTAGGCACGCCCGCACGGGCTGCTGATGTGGCAGTTGGCGAGCTCGTCGCTCCAGGCGTTCCAACCGGCCTCGCCGGTCAGGGGCTCCATCGCCGCATCCGTGTCGAACCCGCTCCCGGCCAGGTAGCGGGGGCTGACGCGCACCTCCCGGTCCGCACGCTCGGGCGCGGGGTCGGTGTACGGGTCGGCGGCGGGCTTGTCAGGGGGCGGCGTGGTGGTGGCGTCGGCGGTGAGGGTATCGGTCATGGTGAATCTCCTCTTGTGGCATTGGTGTTGGCGTTGCGGATCGAGGCGCCGGTGTGGCACGGCTCGGGGTGCGGGGCCACGGGAACGGGGTCCGGGCTGGCCGGGCCCCATCCCGAGACGTGCGGGTCAGGTGTCGGTGCGGGCGGTCAGGTCGGTCAGCTGGCGGGACAGGTCAGCACCGTGGCTGGACCACGTGTCCAGCAGGGTGATGGCACGGTCGACCTGGTCCTCGGTCAGGACGAGCGGACCCTGGGCGCGAAGCTGAGCCTTCAGGCCGGCGACTACGTTGTGGGCCCGCTCCGCGTCGCCGTCGTGGTCGAAGGCGTACGGGTCACTTGCCGCGTGGAGCGCCCGGCTCAACTCCGTGCGCAGCGTGGTGTCGGGGCAGTCGGCGTTCCGGGGCCGGATAGCGTCGGCATCGATGCGGAACGTCCGCGCGGGCGGCTTTGCGGCTGGCGTTCCGACAGCGGAGGCCGGCGCAGGGGCGGGGGCCGGCTCGGACGCGGGCTCGGACAGCAGCTTCACCCTGCGGTTCGAACCCAGGACGCTGACCACCCGGACCAGACCGTTGAGGTGTTCGACGAAGCAGGTGATCCGCGACCAGTTCCGCCCGCCGGTCGTCCCGTTCTCCACCCGCGACACCCGCCCACGCAGGACCACCTCGTCACCGAGCTCCCCCAGCCCGACCGCCTCCGTCTCCGGGGTGACCACGGTGGTGAACTCGACCTGCCGGCCCGCGTGCTCGGGCCGCATCTGCACCGCATTCAGAACCTCTTCCGACTGCATTTCAATTCCCTTTCCACTTTCACAATCGGGCACATTTCGCCCGTCGCCGGATTTCATTGGTGGACTTCGACGGGATTCCCGCCACCCGGCTTTCCCGGGCACATTTAAAAGATAGCTCGATCCCGGGACGATGTGAAGTCGCATACGGGGCTCAGAAATGCTGGAATTCCGGGGTTTTCACGACGCCTTGCGTCGTTGATTTCCGGGCACTCGACACATTCGGTCGTTGAATTGTGATTGCACGACCGAATCACAGGACACGCCCCGCCGTGACGGCCCGAACGCCACCCGATCGGGTGAAACCTGGGGGCCCGGAGCGCCGGCACTTCACCCCGGCCCACGGACAGCGGCTACGGACAGCGGCCACGGACAGCGGCCACCGACAGCGGCCACCGACAGCGGCCACCGACAGCGGCCACCGACAGCGGCCACCGACAGCGGCCACGGACAGCGGCCACGGACAGCGGCCACGGACAGGCGCTGGCCTCCGCTTCGCTACGGCGACGCGCCCTCTCGCGGCTCGCTAGCGGGCGGCTGCCCTGACCTCTGTGATCTGCGACGACCGATACAACCGGCAAGAAGACGGGAAACGAAGCCGGCGCCGACGCCAGGGGGCGGAGGCCGGTTGCAGCGATCTGAGGCGGCCGCGCGTGGGAGACCGGGAAGGGACCTACCCCGGTAAGCAGTCTGGCTGCCCATCCCGCCTCCGTCCGGGCCCTGGCCTGCACATATGACATGGCCCGGGGTGTCCGATGACTAGCGGGACACCCCATCGGACAGGCTGAAGGACGTCCTTATCAGGGCACCCCATTGGCCAGCGCTCAGCGACGACTCTCCGCAGAACGACACCGAGCGGCTCGAGAAGAGCCACACCGGCCGGCGCATGGTCAAGAACGACCGTCTCAACGTGTCGGCTACCTCTGGGCGTTCTCTGCCCTCACCGCCTCACCCGGCGCCCACTACCGCGCCCGCCGCAAACACGGAGACTGGCACGCCGCCGCCCAGCGCCACCTCTTCAACCGCCTGCTCGGACAGCTCCACCACACTGCCTCCGGCACCACGAACGGTTCGACGAGCGCCCCGCCTTCCCCACAGCCACCTCGCAGGCAGAGACAGTTGCCGCGTGCCCTGGCGGAGCACCTTGCCTCAGCCAGCCGTAGCGGTCGATCATTCGTGGATGAGACCAGAAGTGCAGGCGTTCGTAGCCGACGGCCCTCTCCCCGATTGGGACGCCGACGGAGAGGAGATCGACCGGCGTTACGGCCAGCTCGAGGCCATCGCCAAACCCGTCACCGGCGAAGAGGCCCAAGCGCTGGTCGCCTGCTTCGGCCCGGACGACTGCTACGGCGTCGCCTGGGCCCTGCTGCACCTCATCGAGACGGGCCCGAATCCGATCCTGACCGCCGAGCCCGCTCCCGACGCCAACGAGTGGCATCACAGCCTCTGGGCCCGCATCGTCAACAGCGGACTCGCCCCGTCAACGTGACGCGCTAACCCCGTGCGATGTCTGCAGCCGAGACGGGGGCTGGATCATGGCCTGGCTCCGCGAGTCACCGGCGTCATGACGGGCCGCCGAACGGGCGGAGCCGGACGGGTGCCGTACTTCGGCGTGGAGGTGGGATGGAGGAGTTCCTGCAGCGCTCGGCTCGTGGGCGGGCAGGGCTTCTCTCCGAGTTCGCCAAGACTTGAGGTGAGGCGCTCCGTGGTCAGGCGGACCGCGTCAAGGCGGCCGTGCGCGGCCTGGAGCTGCGCGAGGCGGATGTACAGCTGCTCGTTGTAGCGGTCGATGCCGATGGCCTGGTCCAGGTAGGTCATCGCACGCTCCGGGTCTTCGGGTGCAGCCGCGGAGGCGAGGGCCCCGAGGGCGTCCAGGGCTCGCCGGCGGAGGTCCTCACGGGCGGGCTCGGCCCAGTCGTAGGACGCACCCGCGCACAGTTCACCGGTATAGAGGTCGGCGACGCGACGGTGGGCTGCCAGGCGGTCGACCGCGTCGGTGGCGGATGCAGTTGCTCGGACGGCGTCGTCGAAGTCGGCGAGGTCGGTGCCGATGAGTTCGTAGTTGATGTGCGACAGATCGCCGGTCGTGAGGATGCCGTTGACCGATGTAGTCGCGGCCAGCGCCTGGCGCAGGGCGGTGCGGACGCTGGTCTTCGCAGTGTTGAAGGCCTGGGTCGCCGCCTGCGGCGTGCGCTCCGGCCAGATGGCTTCGAGGATCGCTTCCTTGGTCACCGGATGTGGGTGGACCGCGAGGTAGGCCAGCAGCTCGCCCGCGTACCCGACCAGGCCGCGCGTGACCGTTTTCCCGTGGACGGTGACGGTGAGCGGGCCAAGCAAGCGGATCCGGACGGGCCGAGTTCTTTCTCCGCCAGGCACACTCCCCCGGTTCCCACCGGCTTTTTCCATCGGTGACGAGTTCTCATTCTGGAGCGTTTCAGCTCCCGGGTCTTGCAAACGCTCTGCCTGTCGCTCTGAATTCGCGACGTCGATGGTTTCTGTGTTCTCCGGCGCGACCGCCGAGGCCGAAGGTCCACTCTCACGGATGTCTGGCGCATTCTCGGCGGGTTCCTGCTGCTCCGCGCCGGTGCCGGCAGGGGATTCTGACTGTGCGGGCTCCGGAACTAGCTGGAGAAGGATGTCCGCGGCGTCGGCTTTCAGGTGAAAGAGCCGGATCGGCGTTGTGGTGGCGCCGTGCGGCGGTGCGAGCGTGGCGTGCCCGTCGGCCTGCACGTGGAGCTTCATTGCCTCGTGCATGGGGGCGTCGGCGAGTTGGACCGCGGCCAGCCCGTGTGGTCGGCCGTTACTGAGCACGGCACGCAGGCGCAGAGCGTCCTGCTCCTCGACGTGGCCGAGCAGCACCACGATCAGCCGCTGCAAGCCAACGACCTCGGAGGTGCCCGCTTCCTCGCGTCCCCGGCGGCGTGTCAGGAGCCGTTCATCAACGGCGTCCAGGGCCTGCCGGGCGTCGCGAACGTGTGAGCAGCCGGGCCACGGCTTGCGTGTTCCGAGGGTCGGAGCAAGGTGGTAGGCGAGCGTGTCGGGGATGATCAGTTCGAGTTCCGCGGGATGGGTGACCGCAGCAGCCAGTAGAGCTCGGGCCGCGTCGTCGGCACCGGGGCCGCTGAGTGCGAGCAGGCCGGCTGGGTGGCGTGTCAGTAGTTCGAGCAGTCCGAGCTGTAGGGGCCCCCCTCTCTGTCAGCCTTGGGTGAGACGTCCCGCTTTGTCGGGTTAGCCTGAGAGGGCCCGAGTAGGAGTTCCACCCCTGATGACCAGCACCAATCCGTCCGCAGCCGACCCGGCTCCCCGGCCGAAGCGCCGCACGTTCAGTCCCGAGTACAAGCTTCGGATCGTGGCCGAGTACGACGCCGCGCCCGAGGGCGAGAAGGGCGCGGTCCTGCGCCGCGAGCGCCTGTACCACTCGCACGTCACCGAGTGGCGGGCCGCGCGCGATGCCGGGGCCCTGGAGAACCTGGTCGACCACCGCACGAGCCCGGCCCGCCCGAAGAAGTCCGCCGCCGAGGTCGAGAACGAGAAGCTGCGCCGCCAGGTGGAACGGCTGGAGAAGGAACTCGCCCGGAACAAGGCCGCGTTGGAGGTCCTGGGAAAAGCGTCGGCGCTCTTGGAAATGATCTCCGAGAGCGCGGACTGAGGCACGCCGCCGATCCCGTCGTGGACGAGGCGTTCGCCGCCGTCGAACACGAGCTGGGCGTCACAGCCGCGTGCCGGCTGACCGGCCGCTCCCGGGCCACCCACTACCGCAGCCTGAAGCCGACGCCCGTGCGCGAGCCAAGGTCGCCGCAGGTCCAGCCGTCGGCCCTGACGGCCGAAGAGCGTGACGCGGTAATGGAGTTGATGAACAGCCCCGAGTACGCCGAGCTGGCGCCCGCGCAGATCTGGGCCCGTGAGCTGGACACCGGGCACTACCACTGCTCGGTCTCCACGATGTACCGGATCCTGCGTGAGCGGGGGCAGTCCGGTGAGCGCCGCCGCCAGGCCACCCACCCGGCCAAGACGGTGCCCGAACTGGTCGCCGACGGCCCGTCGCAGGTCTTCACCTGGGACATCACCAAAGCGGCCGGCCCAAGCAAGGGCATCTGGTACCACGCCTACGTCATCATCGACATCTTCAGCCGCTACATCGTCGGCCACACCGTCGAGGCGGCCGAATCAGCCGAGCGAGCCGAGGAGTTGATCCGCGACACCATCACGCGCAACGGCATCGTCCCCGAGACCGTGCACGCCGACCGCGGCACCTCCATGACCTCCAAGAAGGTCTCCCAGCTGCTGATCGACCTCGGCGTCACCAGAAGCCATTCGCGCCCGAAGGTCTCCAACGACAACCCCTACAGCGAAGCCCAGTTCAAGACCACCAAGTACATGTCCGACTATCCCGAACGGTTCGAATCCCTGGCCCACGCCCGCGAATGGTTCGACGCCTTCATCTCGTACTACAACCACGAGCACAGGCACTCAGGCATCGGACTACACACGCCCGCCAGCGTCCACTTCGGCACCGCCGAGGAGATCCGCGACCAGCGGGCCGTCACCCTCGCCGAGGCCTACACACGCCACCCCGAACGCTTCGGCCGCCGCCCCAGACCACCCGAGATCCCGAAGACAGCGTGGATCAACGACCCCGCCAAGCGCAGGGAACCCGCACCACAAACCTCATAGCGTCACGACCGTCTCACTGGACTTGAAATCTTCCGCCCGGGTGCCGATCGGCGTGTCGTCCAGAGGCGCAGATGCTGCGTCGCCCGAGCGGAGGCGACTGATGCGCCGCAGGGAAGCTGTGAGCGTGGCCTCCTCCGGCCGCGTTTCCTTCGGGTGCCCGGCCGGGCCGATCCGCCCGGGCTGGTAGGTGCGTCGGCGGTAGAGGGTTCGTGCCACAGCAGCGGCGCTGAGGGCGATACCGACGGAGAGCGCCAGATAGCCAGCACCTGCGGGGAGTTCGAGGCCGGGTGGTGCTGCGTGGACGGCTGCCGGAGTCGTCGGCGCCGGCTTGGCGGTGGGAGCCGCCGCGGGTGGCCGCGGTCCCGGCAGAGGCGCCTTGGGGGCTGGGCGACTTGGCGGTGCCGGTGGCACTGCTGCTGGTGCCGGCGGCTGGGTGCTACGGCTGGCCACAGGCCCTGACGGGGCTGCGGCATTTGGCTCGGGCTTTACGACACCGGCGGCGGGGAGAAGGAAGATCCAGCCAGGCCGAATGGTGTCAGGGTCGGCGAGTCGGCTGCCGTCGCCTTGTGCCCGACCACTGTTGAGCTGGTAGATCTCCTTCCAGCGCAGCGGGTTGCCGAGGTGGCGCTCCGCGAGGTCCCACAGGGTGTCACCGGGGAGCACCTCGCATGTCGCGTTGGTGCTGTTGCTCTCGACGCGGACGGCCTTGACGGTCGGTGCCGGGCTCGCTGTGGCGGCTACGGGCGCGGCGGTGAAGGTCAGCGGGGAGGCGGCGGCAGAGCCCGCTGTCGGCCGTAGCAGGGTGAGGAGGCCGAGAACGACGCTGATGACCAGGGCGCCAGTGAGCGTGCGGCGTACACGAAGGATGGGTGGCTGCTCCCCTGGTCCAGCACGCAGGAGCTGCGGCAGGCGAGCTACGCACCATGCCACTTCGTACAGGGTCTGCCCGCAGATCAACAGCCACAGTGCCCACCCGACGAGGACCAGCATCCGCATGAGCGTAAAGAGCGAGACTCCGCCGGTCAGTTCGGCGCTGAGCTCGCCCCAGGTCGGCACATGGGTGAGGTCCAAGGGCTCAGCGCACCAGGTGAGAGCGCATGGGAGCCCGACGACGAGCGCAGCGAGGGCGACGCCGGCGGCGAGCGCGCGACCGAGCGCTCGGAGGCGATCGAAGCGCGGGAGGCGGGTGGTCTTGCGGGTCACGGTGTGCCGTCTCGCCAGGCGGCATGGGCGGTTGCGGTGGCGGTGACGTGCAGCGAGGTAACGCCGACGAGGGAGAGGAGTTGGGTGCGCTGGGTGTGTTCGACGGTGACCGTGACCTCATCCGCCGTGGCGTTGACCCGGCCCTGGGCACCTGCTGCGTCGAGGTAGTTGGTGGCGGCGTTCTGTGCGGCGTCGGGTCCGAGATCGATGGTGTGGTCGGTCCGGAGACGGTCGAGGTCGAGGTGGCGTGCTCCCGCTCGGGCGGCTTCCTGGGCTTCGCCGGCGGCTTGGACCTTGGCGGCCAGGGCGAGTCCGCCGTCGGCGACCAGACCGAGGAGTGCGATCAATGCGGCGATGATGGTGACGGTGAAGGCTGTGACCGATCCTTCGTCACCCGCTCTGCCGACAGCAGCGTCCGGCAGCGGCTCGGGAGTCATGGCGTGTCCGAGGTGTAGGTGTCCAAGGGAGCGGTGAACGCTGCGGTGATCGTCTGATGACCGGGCAGCGGGACAGCTGAGAGATCGGCGAGCGCGACCGTGCAGCTGACCGTGACCACGACCTGGCCGCCGGGGTGGAAGGCGTCCGTGTCAACGTTCGTCTCGGGCTGGGGGCAGGACGTTCCCGCCTGCGACAGGGCCTCGTTCGCCATCTGCTGCCCCGCGCCGCGCGCTTCGTCGAAGCTGCGAGCGCGTGAGGCTGCCCGTGCGGCCTGGTGGGCCGCGTCCTCGACGTCGAGGCGGGCTCCGGCCAACCGACCCACACCAACCGCCAGCAGCACCAACGTGATGAGCAACGGGGTGATCAGCGTCAGCTCGACGGAGACCGAGCCGCGGTCCTTCGCTCGTTCGTCGTCGCGAGCCCACATGCCGAGATCTCCTTTGATTGGTCGGGTTGGTCAGCCGTCGGCTGCTGGTCCGGTGAGCTGCTCGACCGGGCCTGCCGCGTGGGCGCTGACGTCCAGGCGTAGGTAGGGCAGGAGTTCGATGACGTGTCCGTGCACCTCCGCCGTGGCCGTGGTAGCTGTCCGCTCGACGATGACGGAGGTCTGCTGGAGGCTGGCGGAGTCGATCTGCCGCAGTAGTTCCTCACCGGCGCGTTGACCGGTGGCGGTGTCGGCGTTCTGAGTGCGGGCCGCTGCTACCGCCTGGGCTGCGGCCGCCTGCGCGATGTGGTGAGCGTGTGACGCGAGAGCGAACTGCACGATCGCCATGAGCAGGAGGAGCAGCAGTGAAGTGGCGATGACCAGCTCAGGGCTCGCCGATCCCTGATCGCCTGGGCGCCTCCGCTGCTTGTCCGCAGAGGAATTGGTGACCATGACGGCGCGTCAGAAGTTGAGCGAGTTGGCTTTGTCGGCGACCTTGGCGGCAAGGATGCCGAGTGCTGCGATCCCCATGAGGACCAGAAGGGCCGTGATCACCACGGTTTCGGTGGTGTAGCCGGCGTCGGGTTCGCGGCGCATGGCCTCCAGCCGGTCGGCGAGGTGCTGGCGGGTGCGGGTCCAGACGAGGTGGATCTTAATGGTGAGGTCGGTCCTCATGGTGGTGCTCCGAGTGGTGAGAGGTGGGAATCGCTAGAGGCCGGTGAGGGCGTGGGTGATGGCGGGGTAACCGAGGAAGAGGAGGAATCCGCCGAAGAGGGTGACCACCGGCAGGCTCATCCGCTCGGTGGCGGACGCGGCGTCTGACTCCGCTTCGGCCAGCAGGTGGCCGCGCAGCGTGGCGGCTTTCGTGGCCAGGGAGTTCTTCACCCGCGCACCTTCGCTACCGGCCAGCGCCGCGGTGGCGGCGAGTTCGCCCAGCTCGGTGACGCCGAGCTGAGATCCGAGTTCGCCCAGCGGCCCCCATGCCGCGGTACGGGTGAGGTCAGCCTTCTGCAGCGCGCGACGGAAGGCCGCGAAGCCGACTCCGTGACCTGCCGAGGCCGCGGCGGTGAGCGCCTGCTCGACGCCGGCGCCGCCGGAGAGCGCGACGACGGTGAGGTCCAGCATGACCGACAAGGCGTGACGGACCTCCGCCCGCCGCTCGGAAGCCTTCTGGCGAACAATCAGGTCAGGGGCGAAGGACAGCGCACCGCCGAGGACCAGGCTGCCCCAGACCGGTAGGACCCAGCCGATACGCACACCGGCCAGCGCCGTGAGCGCGGCGAACAGCACAGGCATCACCAGGCCAGCCACGGCCGCGGTGGTCTTCTCCGCGAGGTGCCGCTCCACAGGGATCCCCAGCGTGCGCAGGTCAGCTGCCGTCTTGGCGCCAGGGAACCGGCACCGTTGCCACAGCGGTACGGACGCGGCCCCGGCCCGGGCCGCCCAGCCTGCTTCAACGTCCGTTGGCGACGGCGGCAGGGCTACCGCCGGGGCGAGGGCATCGGCGAGGTCCTCACGAGGCGGGCGCACACCGCGCCAGAACGTCCAGGCCCCGGCGCCGAACCCGGCGCCGCACAGCACAGCGGTGATCACGTGCTCTCCTGCGACACCTGGGACGCGGCAAGCAGCCGGGCGGGTTCGGTGAAGGTCGCGATCTTGCGAAGCCAGGCGAAGGCCGCCGCGAACATCCCGCCCACGAGCAGCAGCACGAACTGCCCTTGCGCGGTGTCGAATGGCCGCAGGTAGTCCCGGTTCAGCAGGACCAGGCCCATCGCCATGGCCAGCGTCGTGCCGACGACGATCCGCACCGAGGTCCGGACCCGGGCTCGTGAGGAGGCGGTGCGGGTGCGCATCTGCGCCTGCTCCCGGGCCGAGGCCGCGAGTCCGGCAAGCAGGTCACCGAGCCGACCGCTCTGGCGGCCGGCGGCGCCGAGGAGGGCCAGGACCACCAGGTCGCCGAGCGGGTCCGCCAGGCCGGCCGCGAGCTCGCGCAGCGCTTCCGGCAGGCGCTGTCCGCGCCGGATCCGCTCGGCCAGCGCGGCAACTTCCTTTCGCACGGGCAGCGGAGCCGTCGCGGCAGTGGCGAGGAGCGCCTGTTCGAGTCCGGCGGCCGCGCTGAGTGTGTCGCGTAGCTGCTCGGTCCAGGAGGCGATGGCCTCGATCCGATCGATGGCCTGCTGTCCTCTGCGGTCGCGTCCGAGCAGCCCGGGCAGCGCCCACGCGGCCAGCGCGGCGAGTGGTGCCGACACCGGCCAACCGGTCAAAGCGACCGCTCCCGCGGCAACCACGACAGCTCCCCCAATGCGACGGCCCGGGCGCGCCGGACGGACGCGCTGCCACCAGCTTGTGCCCCAGTCGGGCGTGCTGCTGGGTTCCCCAGGCCGGAGTCCCGAGTAGGCCGTGCAGGCTCCGGCGCCGAAGCCGGCTCCCAGCAGGGAGACGAAGGCCAGGTGCGCGCTCATTCCGACCACCCACCGAAGCCGGCCGCCACCGGCGGCAGGAAACCGGTCGCTTCGAGTTCCGCAACGGTCTGCGCTCGAAGGGGCGTGCTGCAGACGGCTCGTCGCTCCGGGCCGGGACGGTAGACCTCGTTGGAAATAAGCTGGGGCCCGTCGGCTCCGATGATCTCGCGGACCGAGGAGATCGCGCGGCGCCCGCTGGTGTCCCGAGCGAGGTGGACGACGAAGTGGACGGCGGACGCCACCAGGAGGTTCGTCGCCTCCAGGCTCAGCCGCTCCGGCGCCTGGACGGCGTAGGCGGCCAGCTTGGTGAACACGCCTCGGGAGGTGGAGGCGTGGATCGTGGACAGCGAGCCGTCGTTGCCCTGCGACATTGCGTTGCACATCGGCACCACCTCGGCGCCCCTGATCTCCCCGACGATCACCCGGTCCGGGGCCATCCGCAGACCCCAACGCACAAGCTCAGCCTGGTCGATCGCGCCCTCGCCCTCGATGTTCGCCTCGCGTGCCTGCATCGGGACCACGTCCGGGTGCAGTCCGTCCTCGTGCAGACCCAGCTCGTAGGTGTCCTCGATCGTCACCAGCCGCTCGGAGGACGGGATCTCCGACGCGAGCGCCCGCAACAGCGTGGTCTTGCCCACGTTGGTGCCGCCCGCCACGATGATGTTCTTCCGCGCGAGCACCAGCGCCCGCAGAAGCGACTCCAACTCGGCGTCGAACACACCGAGCTTCCGCAGCTCAGGCAAGGTGGCCCGCGGGTAGCGGTGGCGGCGGATCGACAGCGAGACCCGGCCGGAGACGGCCATCACCGCGAACATCCGCGACCCGTCGGGAAGTTGGACGTTCAGACGCGGCACCGCCCGGTCGAACCGACGCTCCTCGGCGCCACCCCGGGCCGCGATGGTACGGATCAGCTCCACCAGCTCAGCGTCCGAAGCGGCGATCGGCGCCATCTGCTCCTTCCGCCCGTCGGCATAGCGGACGAACACCCGGTCACACCCGTTCGCGTCGATGTTCTCAACCTCGCTGTCGTCCAACAGTGCCTGCAGTCCACCCAGCCCGAACAGCGCGTCGTGCGCGGCGCGCACCGCCCGCTCCTCAGCCTCGGCATCCAGCGCACGGCCCTCCAGCAGAAGCTTCCCGGTGCGCCGCTCCAGGGCCTCGGAGAGCAGCCGCTCGCCAATCGAGCGCCACTGATGCGCCGTCAGCGGCACATCGCCGTCCGACTCCAGTCGCTGGCTGTGGGCCAAGAGGAGTTGACCGACCTCTACTCGCAGCGTCTCGGCGAGCTCCCGCTCCGCTGTCGCGGAATCCGTCATCGTCATGGCCGCTCACCTCCGAGCATCGCCGCCAACCCATCCCCTGCCGACTCGGTAGCCGCAGGTTCGCTCGCTTCCGAAGCGGGCACCAACGCGCCCACAGCCTCGGCGAGCCGCCCGGCCGCGTCCAGCAGCGGGAACCTGCGCCAGGGCGGCAACCGTCGCTCCGCCGGAGCGCCGCGCAGCACGCGAGCGCTCCGCGCGTCGAACGGCAGCTGCCAGCAAACATCAGCGCCGAGCACCTGCCCGACCTCCACGGCCGACCACCCGCACTGGCCGACCACGACAACGGCAACCCGCCGAACCACCGCCCGCAGCCGGGGCACGGCCGCCTCGGCGTGCGCCAAGTCCTCGATCGCACCCCTGGTGACGAGCACCGCGAGATCGGCCGCCGCCACCAGATTCCCCACCGGCCCGAGCGACGGACCCATGCGGCCGACATCGGCGAGCATCACCGTCTGCCCCAACTCGATATCAGGCCAATGCTCTTCAAGGACTCCAAGTGCGGCCGAGCTCTGCGCCGGCACCGCCGGAGCGGCGACCACCGGCACCCCGCCCAACAGCAGCTGCGCATGGGTGTACACGAGCCGCTCGGCCAGCCCAGCCCTACGGGCAGCCGCGGCCAGAGTCACCAGGGACGGCGAGTCCAGCAAGCCGAAACGCGCGAGAGCATCCCCACCCCACGGATCCGCCTCGACCACCACCGGGACCTGCTCACCGGGCCACGCAGCCGCCAAAGCCAGTGCCGTCGTGCTCACACCCGGCGCCCCCTTCGCCGAACCCACCACGATCAAGGCCATCGCCCATCACCTCCCCGCCACTGCGGCGCCGTCAGCCCCCTGCGCGGGCAGCACGACAAGCGCCGGCTCCTGGAGCTGCGCGGCTCGCATCGCGCTGCCCTGATCGCACAGCACAGTCACCACCACCGTCCCAGCGCCACCAGGCCCCGGACGGGCGTCCAACACGACTCCGCGCACCGATCCCTCGCCCGACCCGGCCGGTGCTCCGGGTACTGCGGGCTTGGTCTCGGACACCACGACCTGCGCGCCCGGCCCAACCATCGGCGGCACACGGCCACTCTTCAACGACATCGTCGCCACCGCCTGCCCGGCACCGGGCACCGCCGAGGCCAGCGCCTCCTCGGAGAGCAGCGCCCCAGCCGGCAGTGCGGATGTCACCGCCCGGCCGACAACCTCCGTGCGGCGTGAGGCGGCCAGCACGGGGACACCGCTGTGTTCACCGATGCTCACCGTCCGCACGTCGGCGGCTGTCAGCACCTGCCCGAACGCAACAGGCCGGGCCAGCGCCAGGACGCTCGTCCGACCGCTGGAAGTAATAGCCGTCGCCCAGAAGCCGGCCACCGAAACAACCATCACGCCTGCTCCGGCCAACAGCCGAAACCGCTGCCGCCGTCGCGCGGCACTCCCCCGCACCCGCGCGGTCGGCCCAGCGCCACTGGGCCTGTCGCTCCGGGCGCCCGGCACCCACGTTGTACTCACCAACGCACTCCTCCCTGCTCGTTGCTCGAATTCGACCGCGGGCCCACGCCCCGCTTCATCCCCTGCTATCCGGTCACCAGGCTCTGGACCTCCACGGCCCGCACCGCAACGGTCGAAGTGGTCGTCAGGTCCGGATAGGTCCCGCGCTGGCCTGCCCCGGACCAGCTCACCGACCAGTGGACCGTCGCCGACGCCTTGAATGAACCGCCCGGCTCGGCCTCGGAAGAGCGCAGGTAGGTGTGCCCGCAGTCCGGCGAAGCCGACGCCGGATCAGCACTGCGGTCGTAGGGAGTCCCCGGCCCGGCGCAGGTCACGGTCGCCCCGTCACCGGTCTCCCACACCACCGAAGACGGCTCCGCCACCGCGACGACGGACACCCCGGGGGCATCGGCGGTCGCACGGACCGGCTGCCACTGCCCGCTGTCCACCCACAGCCACGTCGGCACCCGCACAACTTGCGGCCCGTCCACGCCTGGGTTCAATCGCACTTCAGGCTGCGGAGGCTGCAGCTGGGAGACCGCCTTCGCGGCCAAGGCGACCGGATCAACTGCTGGGCTCGGTGCCTGCGCACTGCTCATGTCCGCCCACAACGGGGGCCCCGTCAGCGGGTTGCTGCCGAAGCTGCCCTGCGGGAGGGTGCTGCCGCAGTCGAGGACGTACCACTGACCGAGACTGCCGTTCTCGGCCGCCATGACGTCCGACTTCGGGACCCGCACGCAGACCGGCTTTCCCGGGGCCGCAGCCTCCGGGACTGCGGGCTGCTGATCGTCGGAGAGCTTGCCCGGCCGGACGGATCCGTTGGCCGCCGTCACCTCGCAGCGCCCCTGCACACAAGCCATCGAGGCCGAGCTGCCGAGCGAGTCGTCCGCGCGAGCAGCAGGCACAGCGCCCACCAAGCAAACCGCTGAGACCAGCACCACCGAGGTGTGAGGGGCCCTCAGCACGTTCCCACCGCACCGATGAGTTGCTGGTCCACCTGCCACGAGCCGTCAGGCTGCCGAGTGATCGCCGCCGCCGAGATGTGCTTTCCGCCAGGGACGTCATCGGCGAGCTGGCCGTCCAGCTTGTACTTCAGCCAGTGCGTCCCGTCCAAGCAGTCCGCCACCTCCACCCGGTCCGGCTGGTCCGCCGGGGTCACCTTGGTAACCCTTGGGTTCCACACCGGCGCGCCGTGACTGACAAGTCCCTTGGTGTGCTGGTCGATCAGCGCCTTGGTCCAGTAGGTCAGCGGCTGGCCGGTCATGTGCGAGGCCAGACGGGGGTTCTTGTAGTCCGATGTGGCGGCGAGCGCGGTGATGTCCTGCATCATCGCGTCGTACGCGGCGAGCGCCTCCGGCGGTGCGGGCACCCCGGTCCACGAGGGAGCGGGAGAAGAAGGAGACGGCGCGGCGGACAATGCCGTTTGCTCCGAGGCCGAAGTCGAGGCCATACCGCCTGAGCTCGAGCTGGGCTGCACGGTCACCGCCTCACTCGACCCGCCCTTGTTCGTGCACCCCATCAGCCCGGCGATACCTGCAAGCCCCAGCGTCAACGCCGCGAATCGCCTGCGGCCGACCAGCCCAATCAGATTCACCACTGCGCACATCCCACCCATCGCTCTGGCCACGAAGAACCGGCGCCACGCCTCATCGGCAGTGCGAGTTCCATTCCATACCCGGACGGATCCCGATAGCGATCTTTCTCACTCCGAAGAGTGCAAAGTCCGACAACCTGCCGAATCAGCTTTCGATTTCACCTGCCTCTTGTCGGAGAAACTGCGTCAGCGCTTGCCCGACAGGCAACGGTTCTACTACCCGCACTCTCCGGCGCGCCATCGACGAAGCCGGGCGTTCACGGTCACGAAGGACAGCCCCTTCGAGCTAACGGTCTGCCAGGGTGAATTCTGCGCAGCCCCACTCCACGTCGGCGCAGCACTCTATTCGCTAGAGGACCGTCTATCCGGAGTTCAGTCCACCAGTCTCGCGATGGTCGCAAGAAGCAGCTGAGCATCCGTCAAATCTTCCAGAACCGCGTCGGCTCCGGCGTCTGCGAGTTCCTGCATGCTGCTGGTCCCGGAGGCGACTCCGATTACCTTCGCTCCCCCCTGAAGGCCAGTTCGAACATCCTCCAGGGAGTCGCCAATGATCACCGTGTTGGCGTTCGTGAACTCCGTCTGGTGCTTCAACCCTGCCCTTCTCTGGGCCACGGCCACGAGAGCCGGTCGGTGGGAATCGTCCGAGGCGAACGCACCGATCGAGGTGTCCAGGTAGCGACCCAACTCGAAAGCCTCGAGCTTGATCTCGCCGTTCGCCCGCAGGTTCCCCGTCAGCACAGTCGGGACCAGCTCAGCAGTCTGGCGCACCACCTGCAGGGCAGTGACCGCCCCGCCCATGAGCCGACCCTCGGTGCGCATCTCCGCCACGCGGGCGGCCAGCAGCTCGGGCAGGAGATGCATCATGCGCTCAGCCAAGGTGTCAACGCCCGACGCAGGGACGCTGTTCTCGTGCAGGAGCTGACGAACAGCCAGCGGCATCGTCACCCCGGTACCCCGGGCAGGAAGGTGGTCGGCGGGGCGACCGACCACACGCGCGAAGGCCTCGCGGTAGACCCGCCGATCGATCTCGCCGACGTAGAGCAGTGTCCGGTCGATGTCCCAGAGTACGAGCGTTCGGGCGAGCATGGTCAGTTCCTCTGGGCCAGCAGCAGGTCGGCGCGTTCGATCAACTCGCGCGTGCGCGCGCCACCACCGAAGGATCGCAGGTCGTCCGCTGTGCGACCGAGGTGCTCGTACAGGCGGGACGACCGAACACCGACCGCCAGCTCCAGCACGTTCTCGACGGCCGCGTATCCCGCCTCGCTCTCACCGCTCCGCAGGTGAGCAGAGGCCGCTCGTGCTTCGAACAAGGCGCGGGTCCGGCGGTCCGCCGGGTTCAAAGACGCATGGGCTGCTTCGAAATTGACGGCAGCCGGCCGCGGGTCCCCCAGGTCGAGATGGCAACTGCCGGCCTGCCCCGCGACCTCACCTTCGTTGATCCAGTACAGCCAGCCGGGATCTTCCTCCGCAGGACCCGCTGCTGTGAGTTCGGCGGCGGTCCCCAAAGCCCGAAGGCACGCTTCCCGCTCCCCCAGCTTGGCGTAACCGCGTGCCTGCCGCATGAGGAGCATCGCCTTCAGGGAAGGCGAGTTGACGGCCTTGACCTTCTCCCTGGCAGCCTGCATCGCACCGACCGCGTCACGGGGGTCACCGTTGGAGTAGCTCTGGATCGCCAGGTAGGAGAGCGCTCCAGCGCCGAGCCGCGAATCTCCGGAGGCGTGAGCCGCTCGCAGCGCGCCCAACAGGGCCTGCTGAGCCAGGGCGTGGCGTCCGGCATCGAAATGGAACCATCCGAGCTGGGTGGCAGTGTCGGCGGCGACGGCAGCGAGTGAGCGGCCGGTCGACTCGTCGTAGCTCGCGTTCCGCAGCATCCCTTCCAGGAGGGAGAGATGGGCGCGAGCCAGGTCGGCGAGACTCCCACTGCCAGTGCTGGCATCCATGTGCCGCAGCTGATCGGCCGTACCCCGGAGGTGCTCGATCAGCTCGCCGGTGATCTGGCCTCCGTTCGCTGCCCGGTACAACGGCTCCGGGTCGGCGATGCCCCAGTGGTGGACGTGTGCGGTCAGCGCTGTGCCTGACAGTGCGAGAAATCGGCGGCGGTCCATGGACTCCCCTAGTACTCCAGTGAGAGTTCTCCGTATGTCCTGGTCAGCGGCCTGGTGGCGGTGAGTGTAGCGGGGCTGCGGCGTGGGTGGGGCGGCTTTGACGTGGATGTCCCACCCACGGGTGGCCGCGCCGCATGTAGTGACAGCGGCGGGCGTGTGCTTGGTGGCGGCGCCGCCACCGGGACCATGTCACTGCGTGGCTGCGGTCCGGAGAACGCTGGTGGGGTCCAGTTGCCAGCAGACGGCGAATCTCGGCCGGCGTGAGGTCCACGAGGTCGGGCGCGTCGTGATCGCCTCCCCCTTTTCGCGTTCCTGGGCGGCCATGGCGGCCAGGAACATGTGGGCGAGCATGGCGAGCGTGATGTGTCGGTACCAGCCCACGAAACGGCGTACTTCGTACTGGTCCAGGCCGCACTCGTTCTTGGCGCTCTGGAAGCACTCCTCGATCTTCCAGCGGCAGCCGGCGACACGGACCAGGTCCGCGACGGTGGCCTCCAGCGGCGCGCAGGCGAGGTAGTAGGCAATCTCGTCGGGTCTGGTGATGCTGCGCCGGGCTAGCATCCACCGCTGGCGGGTGGGTTCCTCGCCGTCGAACTCCCAGACGGCGGGCAGGCGGGCGGCGGCCCAGTCGTAGAAGCGCTCGCCCTTCGCGCCGGCCCCGGCGGACAGCCGCTGCCAGGCCTCGGGCGGGGACTGACGGAAGAGGTGGTCGATGCGCGGGCCGTGGACCTGCTGGGACTTGGGTACCGCCACCACGTAGGAGAGTTGGGCGTCTTCAAGGAAGCGACGGAAGTGGGAGTCCTGGCCGTAGGCGGAGTCGGCTGTGACCCAGGCGATGGGCAGAGGCGAGGCCAGCGCGCGTGTGATCATGGTGCGGGCCAGCTCACCCTTCGTCGCGAAGACGCGCCCGTCCGGCACGCGGGCGGCGCGGCATCGTTCGCGGTCGTCGGTCCAGGAGTTGGGCAGGTAGAGCTCGCGGTCAACCAGTGCGTGGCCGCGGCTGGTGGCGTAGGCGGCGAAGACGCCGATCTGGCAATTCTCGGTGCGGCCGGCGGTTCCGGAGTACTGGCGCTGGACTCCGGCGGAGGTGGTGCCTTTCTTCACGAAGCCGGTGTCGTCGATGATGAACACGCCGTCAGGGGAGCCGAGTTGCTCGGCCGCGTAGGCCTGGAGGTCGTCGCGTACCTCGTCGGCCTCCCAGCGGGCGCCGGCGAGCAGGTGCTGCAGGCTGTGAGGTGCTTGGTGCCCGGCATACTCAGCCAGTTGCCAGCTGTTCTTGCGGCCTACCGGGCCCAGCAGGCCACGCACGTAGTCCCGCATCCGGCGTCGGGGCTCGACCCGCATGAAGCGGCCCCCGATTCGCAGGAAGAGCTCGTTGAGTTCCCGATCCCACAGATCTGTCGGCAGATCATCGTTCACACCGATGCTCTCTCCCCGCCGCTGTCACTACATGCGGCGCGGCCACCCGTGGGTGGGACATCCACGTCAAAGCCGCCCCACCCACGCCGCAGCCCCGCTACACTCACCGCCACCAGGCCGCTGACCAGGACATACGGAGAACTCTCACTGGAGTACCGGCCCAGGGTTCGGCGAGTCGGCCACCGACCTGGTGCTGGTGCCGATCCATCCGCAGACCGGAGACATGTGGCAGGCGCGCGCCGGGGCGGTGCCGGTACCCATGGATGCCACGCTCTGGGCCGAGCTCGCCTTCCCGCCACACCGGACCCGGCTGCCGGTGGTCGGCGGACTGCCGGCAGGCGTGGAGCGGGACGACCCGCTGCCGCCGCACCCGTGGTACCCGTTCCAGCCGTCCAGGGAGGCATTCCGGTACACGCTCGCGCGGATGCCTGCGGTCAGGGAACCGTGGCTGCGGGCGATCTACGACCGAGGATGCTGACCGTCAGCGATAACTCCCGCTAACGCTTGTCCCTCGCTCCATCGGAGACGCCACCGAGACGAATCTCCTCCAGCGTGGTCCAGCGATAGCGGTGATCCTCCCTCCGAAGTTCGACCAACTTGACACCCGATACAGGAAGTTCAGCAGGTTCGAGGCGACGGAGATCGGTGATTGCCCTTTGGATTG
The DNA here is from genome assembly GCF_036242395.1 of Kitasatospora sp. NBC_01266. Taxonomy (NCBI): domain Bacteria; kingdom Bacillati; phylum Actinomycetota; class Actinomycetes; order Kitasatosporales; family Streptomycetaceae; genus Kitasatospora; species Kitasatospora sp. NBC_01266. The sequence continues at coordinate 1,358,463 of NZ_CP108458.1, forward strand.
GTTCTGCCGGGACCGGCCGGTTGCAGTACGCGATTCCCAGGTGGGGTCGAAAGCCGCTGGTCGGCTTGGCCGTGGCCACCCCGGCCGCAGTGCCGACGTCGGTGAGTGTGCTGTGCAGCTGCAGGAGTGGCCCCCACGGTGCGAGACTGAAGCGCACTGCACCACGAGACCCTGCCAGGGGCAGGACTTGAAGGATGAATGGATCAAGTTCTGCGCAGCGCGCACGGGCAGCTGCAGCTACGGTCGCCAGCATGTCTTCGCTCGCCGCGCTGACTCGGCTGATTGTGATGTGCAGTCCGTCGGCGGCGGTGTGATCAAGTTCCGGCCGGGATAGCTGCCGCTGGCATCGCTCCGCCAGCGAGTGAACGTCGGGCGCCTGCTCCGCGGTAATGAACCAGTAGAGCCGACGGCGTCCGGATGATCTCCCAGTCCGGTCCCAGTGGTTGACCATCATGGTCACTGCGGAGAAGGCGGCCCAGTCGTGGTCCGCAATCACCCTGGGGTCAGTGAGCGACGGCGGCGGGTCGGCGGGGAAGACGGTGGGTCGTGTGGGCGTGTCTGGGTACATCGACGCTCTATTCGTCCACGGCCAGAGGGCGCGCTCAGGATCAGGGCCTATGCCTCGACAATGTACGCGGCCTTCTGGACCCTCCACTGCGCGAGGGCCACACCATACTCAACCACTGCATCGAGATGAGACCACGGTGCCGCGAGCTGCTGAAGTTCGGCAGCGCGCTGCACGACTGAGCGGATCGGGTTCGCACCTCCGGAGTGCAGCGCTGCTCGGCCGAGGTCCATGGACTGCTCGACCTCTGGGTTCGGACCGTGAAGGTAGGAGGCTGCGACATCCAGGGCGATCAGGGCCCGGCTCCAGGCGGAGTCCGCTTCCTGGACGTGCTGCGCGACCTGGTCAGCGTAACTGAGCACCTTCGGGGTATCGCCAAGCGCCATGTGAACGGTCGCGGCGTTGGCCAGCGTGCGTGCCAGTCCGTACGGCTCGAAAGAGATGCACGGCGTCAGACCGAGCGGCGTGCCGACCCGTTCGGTCAGTGCGAGAGCCTCCCCGATCGCCCGCTCCGCAGCCCGCCTCTCGTGGAGCTTGCCGAGGGCGCGCGCCTTGCCGTTGACCAGCAGTCGGACGGCTTGTGGGCTGCCGAGCGCGAGGCGGACGCCCGCGTCCGCGAGGTCGTGGGCCTCACGGTACTGGCCGGCGTAGTAGGCCTCCAAGGACTGTGTCCCCCGGACCCAAGCCATCAGTTCGACGTCCTGCACCTCCTCTGCCAGCTGGAACGCCTCCGCGCAGTAGGCCTTGGCGGCTGCCGGACGACCCGCGTTCACCGCCATATAGCCGAGGAGGCCGGCTGCCTGAGCAGCCAGAACGTAGAGCTTCTGTCGCTGGCCGGGATGCTGCCGTCCGCTCAGCAGAGCATGTAGCGAGGACCGTAGCTGAGCCCCGACCGGGGCGAGGGATTGCGGTCCGCCGGTCTCGTAGGACGTAACGATCGAGTCGACGGACCGAGCGAACTGGGACAGGACGGCGGTATCAACGTTCACCGAGGTAATCGCAGTCAACTGATCCGCGATCACCGCCGGATCATCCCAGATTCCCGCAGTGGCTGCCTTCTCCGGTGTGCTTCGGCGTTGGGCGCGCACCGGCACGAGCGCCGCCGACTCCGCAGGAAGCGGCGCGATCAGGGCGGGTGGGATGCCCAGCCCCTTGGCCCACTGCTGGAGCTGGTGACGGTCGCGGATCGTCTTACGACCGTTTTCCAGTCGGCTGACCTCGGCTTGATCGATTCCGACGAGCCGCGCCACGGCCGCCTGCGGAAGCCCTGTGTGCCGACGGTACAAACGAACCACCGCTCCGAAGTCCCAGCGTCTCAGCGCTCCCATGACCTCGGGCTCCGCCCAGAACGCCGCGTCGGCCTTGGGTGCCATGCCGCGCTCGCACAGCGCGCATTGACGCCGTTGGTTGAAGCGGCTGAGCAGCGCTCCGCAGCCGGTGCAGCATCGCTGTTGCGCGTTCTCCACGCCCCACCCCATTCGGTACGTGACCGGATGACACCGCTGAGTTCCACACTGCCACAGCTGCCCTTCACCCCGGCCAGTAGCAGCGCGATTTCCCGGGTGTCTGACTCGGGGCAGGAGGCTCACCCAGTCGGCCTACTCCCTGATGCCGAGTCTGCTGATCTGTCGTCGACTGGCATTGCTCCGTGTCTTGCATCAGCATGCGGTCCAACGTTGGGCTGCCGTGCCGTCGCTTCGGTGGAGGTCGAGATGAGCGCCAACTCCCACGGCATTGACACGTGGTGCCAACCAGGGCCGTACGCCGACCAGGCCCGCGCCTACTACGCGGCCAAGGACCCCGCTCACGACTTTGTGCACGTCCAGCGCATCCTGGCCCGGCTTGAATCCCTGCGTGACGGCCAGCAACCCAGACTGCACCTGCTCTACTTCCTGGCCTGCTTCCACGGACTCGTCCCCAACCTTGATGATCCGGGATTTCGGCGGGACACCGCCGCCTTCCTCGAGTCTCTCGGGTGGCCCGCCGAGGAGGTGACTCAGGCCCTGGTCAGCCTGGAACGTCACCTCAAAGAGCCGATGTTGCTGGAGGAGGAATTGGTCCACGACGCCAACTTCCTTGAGGCTGTGGGCGCTTTCGGCATCGCGAAGGCGTTTACTACCGGCGGGGCGAGAGGACAGCACTACGAGGAGACCATCGAACGCGCCAGATTCTTCATCGATCGCCCGGTCTTCCGGACTCGGCTCGGCAAGGACCTCGCAGTCGAACGCCGCTCCTACGCCCACGCCTTCCTCGACGTTCTGGAAGCTGAACTCGCAGCCGAGCTGTCCGTCCGATCCGAGGGGATCAGACGGACAGCTCGGTGAACTACCGTGCCACCGAACCTCAGTCAGCCGTGCCGAGCGTGGCTGGCGCCCCGTACTGCTGGAGCACCTTCGGGACCGCGACCACGCCTCGCTCGTCCTGGAAGTTCTCCATGACTGCGAGCAGGGCTCGCGCCGTGATGCCGGTGCCATTGACGGTGTGCAGGAACTCGGTCCCGCCGTCACGACGGACCCGGGCGTTCAGACGGCGGGCCTGGTAGTCGGTCGTGTTGGAGCACGACGTCACCTCGCGATAGCGCTCCTGGGCGGGGAACCAAGCCTCGATGTCGTACTTCTTCGCGGCTGGGTTGCCCAGGTCACCCACCGCGATATTGACCACCTGGTAGGGCAGGCCCAGCGCCTGGATGATCTCCTCCTCGTGCGCGAGGATCTCATCGTGGATCTGCTCGGACTGCTCCGGCAGGCAGAACACGAACATCTCCACCTTGTCGAACTGGTGGACGCGGAACATGCCGCGGGTGTCCTTGCCAGCCGAGCCCGCCTCGCGCCGGAAGTTCGTCGAGAAGGCGGTGTAGCGAGCGGGAAGCTCGTCTTCTTCAAGCCGTTCGTCCATATGGAAGCCGCCGAGCGCGACCTCCGAGGTGCCACTCAGGTACAGCTCGTCCTTGTCCAGCCGGTAGAGGTTGGTCTCGTCGGTCGGGAGATAGCCGGTGCCGTACATCGCACGCTCGTTGACCAGGACGGGCGGCAGGAGATAGGTGAAGCCCTTACTGATGATCCGGTCCAGCACGAATCGATAGAGAGCTTGCTCGGTCAGCGCGACATCCCCGACCCGGTAGGCGAAGCGCGCCCCGGCGAGCCGGGCCCCGCGCTTCATGTCCACCCAACCGGTCCTCGATGCCAGCTCGAGGTGGTCCTTGGGTGTGAAGGGGAAGACCGGGATCTCACCCCAGGTCCGGACGACCTCGCCTTCGTCCTCACCGCCGGCGGGAGCGGTCGGGTGCGGCAGATTCGGGAGCCTGTCCAGCAGATGTTGACGGCGGGCGGCCGCGTTGGCCAACCCCTCTTCGGCGTCACGAAGTTCGTCCTTGAGGCGCTTCAGGTCCTCGATCTGCTCGGGGGTCGGCGCGCCCTTGGGGCGCTTCTGCGATCGAAGCCGATCAACCTGGTCCACAAGTTCGCGCCAGCTCGCGTCAACCGCGAGCAGGTCGTCGAAGTCCTCTGCAGCGCCTCGCCTGGCGAGGGCGGCACGGAAGTAGTTGGGCTCTTTACGAGCAGCCTTCAGATCGATCACCCTGGTCAGTGTAGTGAATCCAGGCGGCTCTGGCAGCGCAATATCAACTGCTGACCCTGCGATTATTGATGATTGATTGATCATCAGCTCTTCGCATCCAAGTGCACCTCGGTGTGGCTCCTCTTATGTGGGAAGTTGATGGTCGGCGAAGGCTCCGCCCGTCCAGCGGTCGGTGAGCGGCCCGGGGTCGGGGTGCCGGTCAGCGCTGTCGGCGGCCTGGTAGCCGAGGGTGCCCCAGCCGGTGCGGGGCCACCATCGCTCGGCGTTGCCGGAGGTGCCGTACAGGGTGAGGAATCGGCTCGTTAGGGGGCGGGTGGCTGCGGCGTACAGCAGGATGGTGGCATCTCGGGGGCTGAGCCAGGTCACTCGGTGGCGGGGCTCGCTGGGGCGGGGCCGGCAGCTACCGATCCGGACCGCGACGACCTCCATGCCGCCCTTGTGCGCGTAGAGGTAGCCGAGCGCCTCCATAGTGACCTTGCTGACGGCGTAGAAGCTGTCCGGCGCCAACGGCGCGTCCTCTGGACCGCTGGCGGGGTTCAGGCCGGTGACATGGTGACTGCTGGCCAGCACCACGCGCGGTACCCGCTGGCGACGGGCCGCCTCAAGGACATGGTGGGTGCCGGTGATGTTGTGCTCCACCATGTCGGCAAAGGGCCCCTCCTGGCTGCTGCCCGCAAGGTGGATGATCGCGCACGCCCCTACGGCGGCCTTGTCGACAGCGTCCTGGTCGCGCAGGTGGGCCTGGACGAACTCGGCGCCGGCGGGAGGCCTGACAGCGGGCGTTCGCCGGTCGAGCAGCCGCAGCCGGACACCTTGGGCGGTCAGGTCAGTGGCCAGGCGTGTGCCGATGGCCCCGCTCGCCCCGGTGACCAGGAGAGGGCCGCTCACGAGCGAGGGCGTGGTTGAACATCGCGGCCACACCGTCGTCGCTCGGGGGTACCTGTAGGTTCCGCGCTGCGGGGCGCGGGATCGGCGACGGCCTCCGCCGCAAGACCGACGGACCCCAGGGCGGCCAGGGCACCCAGGTGCGTCGCGCCGACCTCGCCGGCGCCCACCAGCAGAACCCGGCTCACGCCAGACCTCCCGGCAGCGTCGCACGCAGGAAGGCGGCCCCTGCGGTGAGCGCGTCGGCTGGAGCGTCGCGAATATGGGTCTCCAGCGCGTACGGCAGGGCCGGACGGACGGCGCGCAGCAGGGGCAGCAGCTGCCGGTAGGGGACGCACCCGGTACCCGCCGTACAGAACACCCGGCCTCCGTCCGCAGCCGGACGGTAGTCCTTGACGTGCACGTACTCCACGTATGGGGCCAGGGACCCCACCACCTGTGGCGTGGCCTGGCCGACCTCGTGGAGGTTCGCCACGTCCAGCCACAGCCCGAGTCCCGTAGCGTGGTAGCGACCGAGCACCTCCAGCAGCTCGTCGGCGTGGGCGACGGTGCAGACCGGCTCGTTCTCCAGCAGAAGCCGCACTCCCGCCGCGTCCGCGACCTCCAATGCCTTCGCCAACAGCGGGTCACCGACCAGATGCTCCGTCAGATCCGGCTCAACACGTAGGTGGGAGAACACCCGTACCACAGGCGCTCCCAGAGCCAGCGCCGCCTGGACCGCCCGCTCCACCCACCCCAGCCGCTCGCTTCGCGCGACCCGAGTAGGGAACCCGAAACTGTCCACCGGCCCCGGCCTCGCTTGCGGCCGGCACCACTTCCACAGTGGAGAGGCCAGCGCCGCCACTCGCAGGCCGCGCTCCTCGGCCATGCCGCGCAAGCGCCGCAGCCGGTCGTCGCCCAGCATCACGGCGTTGGCGCCCCACGCCGTGCGGATCTCCAACTCGGTAATGCCCAACGCCAGGGCGAGGTCCATTCCATGAGCCGGGTCCTGCCCAAGCTCGTCCGGATTAAGTACCAGCGTGCCCGCCGGGTGTGAGTCCATGGTCGTCTCCAGGAGGAAGCTGTATCGGGAAGGTCGGCTCCCCGCAGGATCAGGGGGTCCTGCGGGGAGCCGTGATGCTCGCGAACGGGCCGCTCAGGGGTGCGGGAGCGGCGGGTTGGGGATCGGCGGCGCTCATTGCGTGGCTGCGCGGACAAGTCCGGGGCGACCTCGCACGAGAGGCCACAGAGGGCGAGCGTTCAGTTGAAGAGGTTCTCGTACTTCCAGTACTGGATCTCCCACTGGGTGGCCAACGGATCACGTGCCGCTTGATCACTCAGCAGGCCGCGCTTGGTCATGGCGAGCTGGAGGTCCGCGAACTCCCGCCAGCCCCAGCGCAAGAAGCCCTGCACGTCGCCGATCAGGACCTCTGCCGGCTGCTCGGTCAGGGCTCGCACCATCGGCACTGTCAGGAACCCCAGTGTCGAGGATTCGTACCGGTGCAGCGGGGGCAGATGGGTACCCGCGAGCAGGGCCTGTGCCTCCATCAGATGATCAACCACCTGGAGCTGGTACCACCGGCAGGTGAACGAATGCCCCCTCTGCGAGGCCTTGTTGACCACCCTCAGCTTCCGCCAGATGATGAAGTTGAGGAACCGCCACCTGCGATGACGTGCTGAAGAGTTCGAATCGACGGCGGGTCGCCCTGACAGTTCGACCTGACGCTCAATCAGCCAGCGGAGCGGCTCTGCGACTCGCATGCTCCCGTCGTACGTCCGGCTACCGATGCGGTCGCAGCCCAGCTCCGACCCGAGGTAGACGGTCTCGCCCATCGCTGCGGCTGCCCGCGCTGCGACATGGAACGCCCGTCCCGGGGCACGGTCGCGCGCCGCCCAGATGCTGCCGTATTCATCGACGAAGAGCTCGGCGTGGTCACGCAGTACGGGCAGCCAACCATCCGCCGGAGAAGGGGGATTACTGAGGTCGTTGGCGTCGAGATGGCCAAGCAGCAGGTCGTCCATCCCGCAGGTGGTCCAGGACGGCGAGGCCAGCCCTTGGGCGAGCCGCTGGTGGACTTCCAGACGCCGCTGCGCCTCGTGATGGTTGCGAAGCATGGCCGCGGCATACGCGCTCCTCCACTTCGGGTGAGGTGCATAGAGGCCGGCCTGGAGGTAGGCAAGCTCCAGCGAGGCCGTAGCGGCGCGGTACGCACTGCGCACCGCGACGAAGCTCGGGCCCTGATCCACCAGGAAACGGCGGGCGGTCCCCGTCCAGGCCGAGATCCGGGTGAGCGCGTCGTCCTGGCGTGCCAGCAGGATGCCGTCCGGCCACCGCCCGGCGCGCTGCTGGAGCCTTGCGTGGATCCCCGACGGGTCGTGGATGGGGTGTGAGTCGAGAAACCAGGACAGCAGCCATTCGCTCTGCCGGTGCCAGTGCTCGGGCCGCTCTGAGTGGTGGTAGATGGCGCTGAGGTCAGCCCGGGCGAGACTCTCGATCTCGAAGCGCATGCCCTTGTCGCACACCGCGCCGTAGAGAGCGTCGAGGTGGAGGTTGTCGATCAGCTTCTGCAGGCCGGATGCATGCTGGGCGTAGTCGCGCTCGCGCTCGAACATGACGAAGACGTCGAGGTCGGAGTGCTCGTCCGCGGCTCCGTAGGCGACCGAGGAGGTGATGTTGACGCTGATCCGGTTCTCGATCTCCGGGAGGTGCGTCCGGATCGCCGGCAGGAGGTGGTCGCGAAGCGCCTGCGTGGCGGTCTCACGAAGGCGCAGCGAGTCTGCAGTCGTGTGGGCCAGAGCCGTTGTCGTAGTCATGTCCCCTCCGGGGCAATCAGTCGAGCGTCTGGTGACCGATTGAGTAGGACAGGGTTCGCGGCCTAGCGGAGACCTCGCCGAACAGCCGCTGGCGCTCGGCCGGGCTGGGCAGGTGCCACCAGGTGTCGGAAAGCTGCCCCTGGGGTCGAACCTGCTGGAAAAGGTCGTCGATGAAGAGCCTGTTGAACCGCTTCGTGTACTGGCAGCTGCGGATGTCGATGGCCATCTCGTCGCCGGTGTGGACCATCGCGTCGTAGGCGCAGCCGTTGCCGCACATGCCTCGGGCCTGGCAGCCGTCGCAGTGGGTGTAGTAGATGGGCGAGCGCTTGCGCCACTTGTCCACGACGGTGGACCGGTAGGCGTCGATGTCGAGTTGGCGCATGGCGAGCCGGTCCATGACGAGGAAGCTCTTGCACGGCCCGACGTTGCCCTTGGCGTCGACGTTGAGGTTGGTGCCGCCTGCGGCCCCGCAGTCGTGGAACCGGTAGCGCTGCTGCACGAAGGGCTGGAGCTTCCGGTAGACGAGTTCCAGGAACAGCCCGCGATCGCGGAACCGCTGGTGGATGGCATACATCCGGTCGGCGTAGTGGCCCGGGTCGATGAGCTGGTCGTAGTCCTTCTGGTCTGGGGTGGGTGGCTTCATGAAGTTCACGCCGAGGCCGGTGGGCTGGTAGGTGTCGAGGAACCATTCGATGATCCCCTCCGCGCGATCGAGGTTGTGCTGGCCGAGGACCATCGACAGGGAGACCTCCGCGCCCGCCTTTTTGAGCTGACGAACGCCCGCGTCGACCATGCGCCACGAACCACGGCCGCCGTGATTCCGGCGCAGGGCGTCGTGAACGTCGGAGGGGCCGTCCATGGAGACGATGCACTTCACGTCGTGCTCGGCGAGGAACGCGGCCTGACGGTCGCGGATCAGGGTCGCGTTGGTGCCGATGACGAACCAGAAGTTCTCGCCGGGGCGTGCGGCGCGCTCGGCGACCTCGACGATGTGCTGGATCTGGTGGAAGAAGAGCGTCGGCTCGCCTCCGGTGATGTGGATGATCTTCGGGCGGCTGACCTCGGAGTGGGTGAAGAAGAAGTCGATCACCTCCGCGAGGCGGTCGGCGTCCGTCGGTTCGGCCTGCGGGGCGAGGACGTTGGGGATGACCTTGCAGTACGTGCAGGAGAGGTTGCAGACGTCGGTCAGCAGGATGCGCAGCAGGGTGAACGAGGGCTGGACCTCCGTCTTGGTGTCCTCCTGCCGCATCAGGTCGCGGTGGAACGCCTCCGCCTGTCCGCCGGCTGCTGTGATGAAGCCCTGTGCCTGCATCACCTGGGCGAGTGCCGGGTCGGCGGGCTTCCTCCCGGCCTTGAGGTCTTCGAAGGTGTCCCGCAGGACGCGTCCGCCGTAGAGCTGTTCCTGTCGCAGAGCGTGGTTCAGGCACCATGCGCCGCCGCCGAGGTCGATGAGCGCGGTGTTGGTCTCCGGTTGCGGTCCACCCTTGCGGACGACCACGGCCGGAAGGGCGCCAGCGTCGAGGTACACGTGAGTCGTGGCGGTGCCGGTGCTCGTGCTGAGGGCCGGGAGGCCGTCACGACCGTAGTCGTCTGCGGACGGGACGAGGGCCGGACGCAGGCGCGGGATCGGGAGGATGACCTGCGGTGGGGCAGCTGCGGAGGACGAGCATGAACCGCAGCCACCGGCGTCGATGCTGAACGAGGGTTCCACGATAACTCCCAGTAGTTCGAGGTGGGTTGGATCACTCTGGGGACATCAGTCGGGTCAGCGGCGTCGAGGCGTGATGAGGAGACCGTCGAGCACGAGGCAGTCCAGCCCCATGGCGAGGAACTCGGCGATGGCGTCGCCTGGGGTCTCGACGATCGGGTTTCCGGCAGCGTTGAAGGAGGTGTTGAGGAGGACTGGGATTCCCGTGAGCTGGCGGAATCGCTCGATGAGTGCGTGGTAGTCGGCGTCCTGACCCGGGTGTACGACGTGGACTCGGGCCGTGCCGTCGACGTGTACGACGGCGGGGATACGGAACCGCAGATGGCGCCGGACGGGTGCGGCCTGGAGCATGAAGGTGGCGGGAGCGCCGGGAGCGATCTCGCGATCGGTGAGGTCGAACCATTCGGACGCCGACTCGGCGGTGACGCTCGGGGCGTACGGACGGAACGCCTCGCGGCATTTGATCTCAAGGTCCAGGCGGGTCTTGGTCTCGCGCCGTCGCGGGTCCCCGAGGATGCTGCGCTGCCCGAGCGCTCGTATCCCGTACTCGCTGCCGCCGCTGAACCAGCCGACGATCTGTCCTTGGGCGAGCCTGGACGCGACCGCTCCCACCACGTCTGGCGACGGCTCGACGTCGATGTGGGCCCCGTACCCCTCGGCCGCTGCCCGGATCTCGGCCGCCCCATAGGGACGACCGAGTGCCGCGCTTTTCATGGCCCAGCGGCGCGGCTGGCCAAGCAGGCGGTGCCAGGTCCAGAGCGCGTTGCCGAGGGCCTGCCCGACGTCGGAGGCGGCCGGCTGAATGAAGAGGCCGTCGAGATCCAGCTCTCTCGCGATTCTGTGGTTGGCGACGCAGTTCAACGCGGTACCGCCGGCCAGGCAGACCGTACGGATCCCGGTCTCCTCGACGGCGCGGCGCACCAGGTCGAGAAGGGCGCGCTCCAGGGCGGACTGTGCGAGTCCCGCTACTTCGTGGTGGAGGTCGGAGATGGGCTCTCCGGGGTCGCGGCCCTGATCGAGCGAGATCCCGAACTCTGCGGTGAGCCAGTCGGTGACGGCCTCGACCTTCGCGTCGTGCCGCTGCGGAAGTCGGCATCGCAGCCGGCCCTCCTCCCACTCGAAGAGCCGCGAGTCGCGCCACTTCCCCGTGGCGTGGGCCGCCAGGGCCATCGTCTGTCCGGCATCGTGGTAGCTGGAGAAGCCGAGCCACTTGGTGATGTAGTTGTACGCCGCGCCGAGTGAGATCTCGTCAGGCTGGTCTCCATGGCTGGCAATCCGCCGGATCTCCGTCCCGCTGCCACTCGTGCAGGCCCAAACGGTGGTCCGTTCCAGGCTGTTGAGCCAGTACTCGTGCCGGGTGCGCGGCCCGAGGATGTTTCCCTCGTTGTCGGCCACTACCGTGATCGCCTGCTGGTAGGGACTGGCGAGGAAGGCGCTCGCGGCGTGCGAGAGGTGGTGCGACGGCACGACGACGACCTGGTCGTCTCGGACGTCGAGCCCCTGCAGGCGCAGCGAGTGGGCGGCCCAGTCCGCCGGTGGCGGAACCTCGCAGCAGATGCTGACCGCGACGTAGTCGACCGAGCGGATGTCGGTCCCCATCGCGTCGAGGCAGTACTGGCTCGCCTGTTGGACCGATCCGCAGTGCTTCGCGCGGGTGAGTCGCTCTTCTGCGATGGCGACCATCGGCACCCCGTCGCGCAGGAGAACCGCCGCCCCGTCGTACAGGTCGGTGCCGGTGGATGTCCGAGTCAGGTTGACGCCCAGGATGTCCATGCTCAACGCCTCCCCAGTTGTGGTCGCCTGCTTGCGACGGCCGCCCGGTCAGGTACCTCCGCCTGGCCGTCCCGGGCCGTCGAGCGGGCGGCTGCCTCCAGGACGCTCGTGACCGCCACGAGGTGATCCGGTCCGGTCACCGTGGGGCGACCGGTCCGGCAGGCCACGGCGAACTCTTCTAGCTCGACCTTCAGCGGCTCCCGATAGCCGTGCAGGCTGCCACTCCGCGGGCCTTGGTTGCAGCCGTCGACGAGGACGTTGTCGCTCCCTGGACTGCTCTGCGCGCCCGTCCGCGTCAGGGTGTCCTCGCCGTTCACGTGGCCATGGCGGTAGGTCACCGCCCAGTCCTCACCCAGCACGCGCAGCGAGCGCTTCGCGCCAGGGTGTCGCCAGCCCAGATAGACCTCACCGCGGACCCCTGAGGCGAATTCCAGGTCGAGAGTCACGGCGTCCAGATGTCGACCGCTGGGGAATCGGTGGCCCCGCGCTGCCACCTTCAGTACCGGTTCGGCCATCAGGTGAAGCAGGATCGACACGTCGTGCGGCCCGAAGTTCCACAACACGTCGCAGTCGGGCCGGCGTTGGCCGCCGAGTCGCTCGCTACGGAGCAGCCACGGCGTACTCGGGGCGCCCTCCCACAGCCACCGTGCGAGGTTCCGGACAGGCTGGGTGTAGAGGAAGGTGTGGCCCACCGAGACCTGGAGGCCCCTCTCGTCCGCCTCGGCCACCATGGCCTCGGCGTCGGCCGTGCTCGTGGCAGCTGGCTTCTCCACGAGCACGTGGCGGCCGGCACGCAGCGCGGCACCGACCATGTCCGCGTGGGTGTGTGCCGGAGTGGCAATCACCACGGCCTCGACCCGGTCGTCGTCCAGGGCGTGCGCCAGCGTGGACCACACCGGCACGCCGTACCGCTGCCGAGCGAGATCGCGAGCCTCGGGCCGAGGGTCCACTACGCCCTGCAGCCTGACGCCGTGCGCGTCGGTCACCGCTCGGGCATGGTTGGCGCCCCAGCGCCCGTGCCCCACCACGACGACGCTGAGTGGGCTGTCTCCCATAGGCCCTGCGGGTCGGTTCGACAGCACCTCGGGGATGCGAGCGAGCTGGGTCACGGAGTCACCCACTTGCGCAGCGCCGCGATCGAGCGGTCCAGGCCGTCAAGGTCGCCGCGCAGGTGCGACTCCAAGGTGACGGTGCCGGAGTACCCGAGACCGTTGAGCCGGTCGAAGATTTGCGGCCAACGCAGGGTCCCGTCGCCAACCGGTACATACCGCCCGTCCTGACGGTCCTTCACGTGCAGGTCCACCGTCCGGGCCAGCAGTTCCTCGCTGAGCTCGTCGAGCCCGTCGCTGCCCGCCGCGAGGTAGCTATTGCAGGGGTCCACTACAGCGGACAGTCCCGCGAGGGCGGTGAAGCGCTCAAGCTCAGGGAGCGTCCGCACGTAGCAGAAGTACTCGTTCTCCACGGCTGCCAGACGGGCTGGCCAGCCCTCCACGGCCTGCGTGATGCTGTCGATCTGAGGCGCCGTGAGGGTAGCTGCGATCGGCTCCGCTGTCAGGAAGGTGAAGATCCGGACGGTCGGCGCCTGGAAGGCAGCGGCGAGCGCGGGGAGCCGCGCCGCGGCGTCGATGTGATTCGAAAGGATCGGCGGAAAGCCGACGAAGTGAGGATCGACCAGGTGCGGCCCAGGGGTGTCGATGGGGAGGCACTTGAAGAGCGGCGACATGATGGACGTGACCGCGAGGTCGTGCCGCCGGAACAACTCCGCGAGACGCTCGACGTCCTGGTCGTCGCACTGAAGGATGTTCTTCCCCCAGATGGAGCGCACGGCTACGTGCCGGATGCCCTGCGCGACGGCGTACTTGATCGCGACCAGCGGGTCCTGGGAGACCTCATCGGTGATAATCGAGAGCTTCACGCTGTTTCTGTTCCTCTCGTACAAGCGAGGGCGAGGCCCTTCGCGGTTGAAAGCTGACATCGGCAGCAGCAAGCACTCGGGACAGGAACTTCGGCCTTGATCAGGCGAGTTGCGATCCGGGATCCGCTCTACCAGCTGAATACGGCGCTGGTGAGCGCGATGAAGCTACGGCTGTGTCTTTGTGAGGACCGCGGGCCCGCCGGTTGAGGGAGCCGTCACGGGGGCGACCCGCTCCGTCACCGTCTCCTACGTCTTTCACCGATCGGCGACGCGCCGTTGGCGGCGATATCGGGTGCCTGCGTCGGCGTCGGGCCGCTGCCGAGTGCCGGCGCAGTCCGGTCAGGCAGGGCGCACAGGGCCCAGACGACCTTGCCTTCGCCGCTCGGGTACCAGCCCCAGGACTCGCTGAGCTCGCCGACCAGGAGAAGGCCGCGGCCGTCCTCATCCAGATCTGCGGCTCGACGAGGTTCAGGTGCCCGGTCACAGGAATCGGTGACTTCGATCAGCAGACGAGTGCTGTACGGCCGGACGTCCACGTGCACCGTGGCGCCCTCCACCGTTACCGCGCTGGCGTTCTCCACCAGCTCAGTCACGATCAGCTCGAGATCCCCGGCAGTGTCCGGGGTCAGCCGCCCCGCGTACTCGTCCCGCACTGCCCATCTGGCCGTGCGCGCAGCGGCTGGTCCTGCCTCGATGTCACGGGCCAGCCGCGGTATCCCCGCTTGGTGATCGGCCAGTTGGGACAACGCCGGCACCGTGCCAGACCCGCTGATCGTGCCATGACGCAGCATCTGCCCACCTCCTCGTCGCGTTCGGCGGAACCCGATCACCGGGCGGAAGAAGACGCGGTTCTCCCGACGGCCTCCGCCGCCCTCACTACGATCACTACGATGCCGACCAACACCCCGGCCAGTTATGAGCGTTTATGAGCGAGCGGCCCGTCCGCGTCTGCCCTACGCTCCAGCCAACGCATCGTCAGTTCCGAAGTAGAGTCAGAACGCTAGAGCTGGGAAGGGATGACAACCCGGAAAATTCTTCCGGGGTCCGATCGCGGCTGGATGGGACGCTGGGGGGCGAACCAACGATGACCGACGGCTTGAGCATCGGCGAGCGCATCGCGTGGTACCGGCGACGTCGCGGGATGTCTCAGGAGGTGCTCGCCGGCCTCGTCGGGCGGAGCACCGACTGGCTCAGCAAGGTAGAGAACGACCGCATCGCCATGGACCGCCTCGCGGTGATCAGGAGCGTTGCCGACGCGTTGCGCATCCGGCTGGGCGACCTGCTTGATGAGCCCTCAGTCCAGGCCCGGAGGGCAACTGCCCGCGCCAGCGCCGTCGAAGCCCTCCGCGACGCCCTCACGGACTACCGCCGCATCTCGCCCGTGCTGGATCACGGGTCGAATGGAGGACTGATCGAGCTGGACGTCCTCGACGCCCGCCTCCGATCCGCCTGGGACGCCTGCCAGCACGCCCACTACTCAGTCGCGGTCCACCACCTCCCCTCGCTGCTCGCTCACACCCACCAGGCGGCACAGCGACATCACGGAAACGAGCAGTTACGGGCCTACTCCATGCTGGCTCTGACCCACCACCTGGCCGCCACGGTCCTGGCGCGCACCGGCGAAGCGGATCTCGCATGGATCGCAGCCGACCGTGGCCTTACAGCCGCTCAGCACGGCGGCGATCCTCTGGTCATCGGGTCGCTCTTCCGATCCGTGGCGCATAGCTTGCTCTCGTGCGGCCGCTTCACCGCCGCACAAGACGTCACCACCGACGCAGCCAGCTATCTGACGGCCGCCCGGCATCCCGCCTCCCCCGCATTCCTGTCGGTGTACGGCACCCTTCTTCTCGTCGGCGCTATGGCTGCTGCCCGAGATGGCGAGCGGGCCGCCGTCCAGGACTACATGCGAGGTTCGGACCGCGCAGCCGGACAGCTCGGCCACGACGCCAACTACCTCTGGACGGCTTTCGGACCTACCAACGTCGCCATCCACCAAGTCTCCACCGCGGCTGAACTCGGCGACGTTCACATCGCCCTCGACCTCGGCCCCTCGATCGAGGCCGCAGGGCTCCCGGTCGAGCGCCAGGTCCGGCACAAGCTGGAAGTCGCCCGCGCCCACAGCGCTCGTAACCGATTCGACGACGCGCTCACCATCGTGCTCGCCGCCGAGCAGCTCTCCCCCGAGCAGGTCAGAGACCACTTCATCTCCCGCCAGCTGGTTGGCACTTGGGTCCGCACCATACGCGGGAAGCCCAGCTTGCGGCTGGCTGCGCTCGCGCAGCGCCTGCAGATTCTCGAATGACCCTTCATCCACCGACTAAAGTCACAGCCGTGAACACGGCCCAGGACCACGAACCAGTCGCCCAGCCACGCGTCGCCGCCGGCGTGCTCTTCTTCGACGCCTCCGGACACGTCCTGCTGGTCAAACCCACCTACAAGGACGGCTGGGAGATCCCTGGCGGCTACCTGCACCCCGGAGAGACCCCGACCGAAGGGGCCGCCCGCGAGGTCCTCGAAGAGCTCGGCATCACGCCGCCGGTCGGTCGGCTTCTGGTCGCCGACTGGGCACCTCACCCGGCGGAAGGCGACAAGCTGCTCTTCGTCTTCGACGGCGGCGTGCTGGCGGACGAGCACCGCGAGACGATCGTCCTCGATGGCACTGAGATCGGCGAGTACGCCTTCCACCCTGCCAGCGAGATCGACAGCCTCTTGATCCCCCGCCTGGCCCGCCGCGTCCACGCAGCACTGCTGGCAAGAAGTCAGGCCCGTACGGCCTACCTCGAGCACGGAGCGCCGCTTGGCTGAGTCGCCCTCGCCCGTAGATCGCTGGCCCTAGTGTGATGCGCCGCAAATCACGAGGTAAGTTGATACCCTTTTAGAGTGGCGCATCCTGGACCTTCTGCCGTGGCGATCACGCTGTCTGGTGACGAGCGTGCCGAGTTGGTGCGTCGGGCCGGGTCGTGGGACCGGAGAGCGGCCGAGCGGGCCCGGATCATTCTGGCGTGCGCTGACGGTAAGTCGAATGCCGCTGCCGCGGAGCAAGTTGGCGTCCAGGCAAAGACGGTGTCCAAGTGGCGGCGCAAGTTCGCGGCCGAGGGGCTGGCCGGCTTGCAGGATGCGGGCCGTATCGGTCGACCGAAGGCCGACCTGGTCCTGAGTGAGGCCGAGCGGGACCAGTTGGTGCGCTGGGCGAGACGGGCGAAGACCGCGCAGTTTCTCGCGCTGCGGGCCAGGATCGTGCTGCGCTGCGCGGAGGGCGGGACGAACCGGCAGGCGGCGATGGACCTGGGCGTCGACGATTCGACTGTGGAGCGCTGGCGGGCCCGGTTCATCGACAAGCGGCTGGACGGCTTGCAGGATGAGCCGCGTCCAGGCAGGCCGCCCTCGATCCTGCTCGATCAGGTCGAAGACGTCATCGTCGCCACTCTGGAGTCCGCCCCGGGTCAGGACACGCACTGGTCGCGGGCCTCGATGGCCACCCGCACGGGGCTGTCGAAGTCGACCATCGGGCGGATCTGGAAGAGGTTCGACCTCAAGCCCCACCTTCAGGACAGCTTCAAGCTCTCCACCGACCCGCAGTTCGTGGACAAGGTGGTGGACGTCGTCGGGCTCTACCACAACCCGCCCGAGAAGGCCGTCGTACTCTGCGTCGACGAGAAGTCCCAGATCCAGGCGCTGGACCGGTCCCAGCCAGTGCTGCCGATGATGCCAGGCATGCCCGAACGCCGCACCCACGACTACCTGCGGCACGGCATCACCAGCCTGTTCGCGGCCTTCAACATCGCCGACGGAACCGTCATCAGCGAACTCCACCGCCGCCACCGGGCCCTGGAGTTCAAGAAATTCCTGATCACCATAGACAAGGCCGTCCCCGCCCAGCTCGACGTGCACTTGGTGTGTGACAACTACAGCACTCACAACACCGCCGAGATCAGAACCTGGCTCAGCCGGCACCCACGCTTCCACGTCCACTTCACCCCAACCGGCTCATCCTGGATCAACCAAGTCGAGCGCTGGTTCGGCCTGTTGACCGACAAGCTCATCCGCCGCGGCGTCCACACCTCCGTCAAAGCCCTCGAAGACGACATCAAGGCCTGGATCGACACCTGGAACCAGGATCCGAGACCGTTCACCTGGACCAAGACCGCCGATGAAATCCTCAAGTCCCTCGCCGACTACCTCGCCAAGATCAACCCTCCTCGCCAGCAACCATCACAGCAATAGTTACCCTCGTGATTTGCGGCGCATCACACTAGTGCTGTGACCGCATAGGTTCGCCGGGTTGGCTGTGGTGCCGCCTCAACCGGTTGGATATGGAGCGACATCCGATTCGGCGCGGGGAGGCGTGGTGGCGGAACCGGTCAAGGTTCGGAGGTTGACCGATCAGGAGGGCCAGCAGTTACAGCGGATCGTGCGTCGGGGCAGCACCAGCTCGGTGCGCTACCGGCGGGCGATGATGCTGCTGGCCTCGGCCGGTGGCAACCGGGTCCCGGTCATCGCCCGGCTCGTGCAGGCGGACGAGGACACGGTGCGGGATGTGATCCACCGGTTCAACGATATCGGGCTGGCCTGCTTGGACCCTCGGTGGGCGGGAGGCCGTCCCTGCCTACTCAGTCCTGACGACGAGGACTTCGTCGTACAGACGGCCACCACCCGACCCGCCAAGCTCGGCCAGCCCTTCACCCGCTGGTCCGTCCGCAAACTGCTCGCGTACCTGCGTCGTGTCCACGGCCGGGTGATCCGGATCGGCCGTGAGGCCCTGCGCTGCCTGCTCGCCCGACGCGGCGTCACCTTCCAGCGCACCAAGACGTGGAAGGAGTCCACCGACCCCGACCGGGACGCCAAACTCGACCGGATCGAACACGTCCTGGAACGCTTCCCCGACCGCACGTTCGCGTTCGACGAGTTCGGCCCGCTCGGTATCCGCCCCACCTCCGGCAGCTGCTGGGCCAGCGAGGGCCGGCCCGACCGTCTCCCGGCGACCTACAAGCGCACCCACGGCGTGACCTACTTCCACGGCTGCTACTCGATCGGCGACGACACCCTGTGGGGCGTCAACCGCCGCCGCAAGGGCACCACGAACACCCTGGCCGCGCTCAGGTCGATCCGCGCCGCCCGCCCGGACGGTGCCCCGGTCTACGTGATCCTGGACAACCTGTCAGCCCACAAGGGCAAGAGGATCCTGCGCTGGGCCGAGAACAACAACGTCCACCTGTGTTTCACCCCGACGAACGCATCCTGGGCGAACCCGATCGAGGCTCACTTCGGACCGCTGCGACAGTTCACGCTCGCCAACTCCAATCACCCGAACCACCCGGTCCAGACCCGCGCCCTGCACCACTACCTGCGCTGGCGCAACGCCAACGCCCGCCATCCCGACGTCCTCGCGGCCCAGCGCAAGGAACGCGCCCGAATCCGCAGTGAGAAGGGCCTGCGCTGGGGCGGACGACCGCAGCACGTGTCAGCCGCGGACGTTCAGTCCCTCGGGTAAGTGGCATGCCCACGGGCGTGGATGATGCGATCCGGCGGACGGCGAAACCTTTCCGGGCCCGCGACGCCGCCGACCACCAGCCCGGTCCCGGTGTCCGCGAAAACGTAGTCGTACGTGAGACGGCCATCCGACCACCACTCGCGCCGCTCCACCGGCCGGACCAGGATCCGCTCGAACCACTCCGCAGCGATCTCGCCCATGTCCTGTGGGGTGCCCGTCGCTTCGAGCACTTCCACACGCGACTGATCGTCTGGCCGGGGATAGTACGACTGACTGTGAACTTCGCTGCACCGGATGTTAGTGCCGTCGAAGCACGCTCCGAGCGTGAGCAAGCCGAGGCTCCTGGGCTCCATCTCGACGCTGACGTCCAGCACGGCTCGCCAGTACGGGTAGCCGTCCTCAGGCTTCACAAGCTCCGTGTTCTGTGGCCTGCAGGACCAG
This sequence comes from Kitasatospora sp. NBC_01266, assembly GCF_036242395.1. Lineage (NCBI taxonomy): Bacteria > Bacillati > Actinomycetota > Actinomycetes > Kitasatosporales > Streptomycetaceae > Kitasatospora > Kitasatospora sp. NBC_01266. Next base: position 1,377,610 of record NZ_CP108458.1, read on the forward strand.
GTCCTAGCCCTCATGCGCAGATGCGCCAGGAAAGCACGCTCGGCCTGGCTGAGGTCGTCTTCCTTGTCCTCTTCGAACCAGTCGAACTCATTCACGGACGGCACCCTACCGCCGTGACCACCGATTTCAACTGGCTTACGCAGCTGCCACAGAACGAGCCGCCAACCCGGCGAACCTTGCCGGTCAGAGCACTAGTGTGATGCGCCGCAAATCACGAGGGTAACTATTGCTGTGATGGTTGCTGGCGAGGAGGGTTGATCTTGGCGAGGTAGTCGGCGAGGGACTTGAGGATTTCATCGGCGGTCTTGGTCCAGGTGAACGGTCTCGGATCCTGGTTCCAGGTGTCGATCCAGGCCTTGATGTCGTCTTCGAGGGCTTTGACGGAGGTGTGGACGCCGCGGCGGATGAGCTTGTCGGTCAACAGGCCGAACCAGCGCTCGACTTGGTTGATCCAGGATGAGCCGGTTGGGGTGAAGTGGACGTGGAAGCGTGGGTGCCGGCTGAGCCAGGTTCTGATCTCGGCGGTGTTGTGAGTGCTGTAGTTGTCACACACCAAGTGCACGTCGAGCTGGGCGGGGACGGCCTTGTCTATGGTGATCAGGAATTTCTTGAACTCCAGGGCCCGGTGGCGGCGGTGGAGTTCGCTGATGACGGTTCCGTCGGCGATGTTGAAGGCCGCGAACAGGCTGGTGATGCCGTGCCGCAGGTAGTCGTGGGTGCGGCGTTCGGGCATGCCTGGCATCATCGGCAGCACTGGCTGGGACCGGTCCAGCGCCTGGATCTGGGACTTCTCGTCGACGCAGAGTACGACGGCCTTCTCGGGCGGGTTGTGGTAGAGCCCGACGACGTCCACCACCTTGTCCACGAACTGCGGGTCGGTGGAGAGCTTGAAGCTGTCCTGAAGGTGGGGCTTGAGGTCGAACCTCTTCCAGATCCGCCCGATGGTCGACTTCGACAGCCCCGTGCGGGTGGCCATCGAGGCCCGCGACCAGTGCGTGTCCTGACCCGGGGCGGACTCCAGAGTGGCGACGATGACGTCTTCGACCTGATCGAGCAGGATCGAGGGCGGCCTGCCTGGACGCGGCTCATCCTGCAAGCCGTCCAGCCGCTTGTCGATGAACCGGGCCCGCCAGCGCTCCACGGTCGACTCGTCGACGCCCAGGTCCATCGCCGCCTGCCGGTTCGTCCCGCCCTCCGCGCAGCGCAGCACGATCCTGGCCCGCAGCGCGAGAAACTGCGCGGTCTTCGCCCGTCTCGCCCAGCGCACCAACTGGTCCCGCTCGGCCTCACTCAGGACCAGGTCGGCCTTCGGTCGACCGATACGGCCCGCATCCTGCAAGCCGGCCAGCCCCTCGGCCGCGAACTTGCGCCGCCACTTGGACACCGTCTTTGCCTGGACGCCAACTTGCTCCGCGGCAGCGGCATTCGACTTACCGTCAGCGCACGCCAGAATGATCCGGGCCCGCTCGGCCGCTCTCCGGTCCCACGACCCGGCCCGACGCACCAACTCGGCACGCTCGTCACCAGACAGCGTGATCGCCACGGCAGAAGGTCCAGGATGCGCCACTCTAAAAGAGTATCAACTTACCTCGTGATTTGCGGCGCATCACACTAGGAGCACTCCCGGGATGCGATTGGCCGGTCTCCCGCCGCCGACGCGCAGACCGTTTACCACCAGGTGGGACGTCCTCATCGAGGCCGGCCGGGGACGGAGCGGCCCGAACAGCCACGGCTCTGGGCCCAACCGCGGGAGGAGGTTGATGTCCGGTCGCGGCGGGCCCAGGGCCACACTGAGGGTGGCGGCCAGCGTCTACCCCTCGTCAGAGCCCTCAGTGCCGGCCAAGGCCTGGGCGATCGCTGCGAATTCGCTAAGCGCAGCTTCGAGGTCCTCGACGATTTCGCGAGCGATCTGCTCGGGGGGGAGCAGGCTCGCAGCGTCCTCAAGGGAGGGGTCCTTGAGCCAGGTGATGTCGAGGTTGGCCTTGTCACGGGCGATCAGCTCATCGTACGTGAAAGCCTTGAAGCGGTCCGACTCGATGCGCTTATCCAGGTCTTCTCCTGGCATATACGCCTCAACGAACGGCCGGAGCGCTTCCCGGGTCAGCGGGCGGGTCTTAAGGGTGAAGTGCTCGCCAGTACGAAAGTCATAGACCCACAGCTTCTTGGTCCACGGCTCTTCGCGGACCGGCTTGCGTTCGAAGAACACTACGTTGGCCTTGACGCCACCGGCATAGAAGATGCCAGTGGGCAGACGCAGGATGGTGTGCACATCGAACTGCTTGAGCAGACGGCGGCGGATCGCCTCGCCGGCGCCTCCCTCAAACAGCACATTATCGGGCAGGACGACGGCGGCACGGCCGTTGACGGTGAGCATGGAAGTGATGTGCTGGACGAAGTTCAGCTGCTTGTTACCTGTAGAAGCCCAAAAGTCGTCCCGGGTGACGCTGTTCTCGCCCTTCCGCGCCTTACGGCCGTCGTCTCCAATCATGGTCACCGAGGACTTTGTGCCGAACGGCGGGTTGGACAGCACCAGGCTGACCGGCTTGGCCCGTTGGGCAAGGGAGTCGCCGACATCGATGGGCGAGTTGTCGCTAGGCTGGACGATGCCGTGCAACACCATGTTCATCGCAGCGAGGCGAGCCGTGCCATCTACCAGCTCGGTACCACCGATGGAACCCTGACTGATCCGGCGGCGCTGCTCGGTGCTCAGATCCTCCGCTCGGTTCTGCAGGTACTCAAAGGCATTGATGAGGAAGCCGCCGGTGCCACAGGCCGGGTCAGCGATGGTGTCGTCAGGGCGCGGTTGGACACAGTCGATGATCGCCTGAATCAACGGGCGCGGGGTGAAGTACTGACCGGCCCCGGACTTCACATCGGTGGCGCTGTTCTCCAGGAGGTTCTCGTAAGCCTCGCCCTTTACGTCAACGCCTTGCCGGGACCAGTTCTCCTTGCCGATCAAGTCGACGACCAGGCGCTTGAGCTTCGCCGGGTCCTGGACCTTGTTCTGCGCCTTGCGGAAGATAGTGCCGAGGATTCCGGGCTGCTTGCCGAGCGCCGTCAACGTACGGCGATACTGCTCTTCCAGCTCATCACCGTCGGAGTCGACAAGCTTTTGCCAGCTGTACTCGGCCGGGACAACCTGCTCGGGCTTGAGGGGCCGGCGAGCGCGCTCATCGGCCATCTTTAGGAAGAGCAGGTATGTCAGCTGCTCGACGTAGTCGATCGCTGACACGCCGTCATCCCGCAGGACATCGCAGTAGTTCCACAGCTTGGCGACCAGCTGGCGGGTCTGGGCGTCGCTCACGCGGACTGCTCCTTGGTGGTGCGGGGGGTCGGGTTGGCGATAGTGGTCGCGCCGCGCGTTCGCTTGGGTTTGGGCGCGGCGGCACGTTCGGTCCGAATACGAGCCAGGAGTTCCGAGGCGGGCTCATCCACAGGGTCTTGGGTAACGAGCTGTCCCGAGAAAGCCTGCGCCAAGAGGGCGCGTCGGAGCGCGGCAGCCTTGCGCCCCGCAGCCTCCAAAAGCGCCTCTGCATTGTCGGCCAGGGAAATGTTCCGCTCACCTGCTGCGACGAGTTGAGCCTGCAGATCCACTGGAGGAATCGGAACAGGGAACAGCTTTACCTTTTTCAGGCTAATTGAGGCCAAATTTACACTCTGCGTGCCATTAGCCTCAAACCATTTCCGCCCCGCTCCATTGGCATGCCAGGCCAACAGCTTTGGATGAATTGTGCCATTTGTAACCCGGGCACGGAATACATGATTCTGATGGATGCAGTCTGGGATTTGATCCTCCCAAATCCAGCCACGGCCGAGCTTGTCTCGGTCTCCACCCTCATTGAGCAAGACATCCCCCGCGAGGAGGCGCAACTTGGCCGCCTGCGCCTCGGGGATCCTAATCTTCGAAATGGTCGCCAGATCCAGCCTGCCCCGCTGAACATTTGCAACCCGCAAGTAAGGAACTTCAGGGACTGTCGGATCAGACTGCAGCTTACTGTCCTTTGTGACACCGCCAACCACTTCGGCAATTTCGCCCAACCTGCGCCATTCCCAATCCTCGGGAACGCGGGGCAGGATTCCGTCTTGCGTCCCGACGGAAGTGGGAAACGCTGCTGTCCCAGATCCAGAAACGTCGGACACTCCCCGACCCATACTCGCGGAAAACATGATGCCATCACGCAGGAGCCCCAACCGCTTCCGGGCTGATTGGACAAGCGTGCAGGCTCGGTCCCATCTAGACATGTGATCTTCGAGGACAGCGACGATGCGTCGTTGTTCATCAAGGGGCGGCACTGGGACAGGAAGGCCCTGAAGTGCCCGAGAATTAATTTTTGGCAGAACGTTCCGACCCTGATGCTGGCTAGCTACCTCAGTAAATGAGGGCGACAGCATCCACCAGCGAAGATACCTCGCATCGATCATTGAATCAATCGGATACATGTCCGCGCTACAGAGTCCAGAGAATTCGACGATCACCGCTTTGGCCAAATATGGGCGGATCTTCGAATAGAGAATCTGCCCCGGCTGAAATGCATGCTTGGCGCTGATCACGCCATCTTCCGCCACAGTTGCATATGGAAGAAGCCGACCTGTCTGCGACTCGATATGGTTCGGTGCAATGTGTGGAGCTGACGGGTGTTCTGCTGGATCCGTGAGATTGCTCGCGACCACCGCAACGTCTCCGAAGCGGGCCCACACCCAGCTGTCAGGGATTGGGAAAAGACCCGTCACGCGCTCAGCTCCCGGTTCAGTTCGTCAATAAGTTCGGGTGCGCGATCGTCACCGAAGGTTCCGAGGAAGCCCTCGATGCCACCACGCTGGGTGAACGGTACTCGTTCCAGGTCGTCCGCCGTGAATCCGGCGCTTGTGACGACGATGTCCTTGATGTGGTCGATCCACCAAAGTTGGCGGTCGCTCAGCACCATCCCCGCCTGCTCCTGCCGCGCGAGCCAGTCGGCAAGGCGATGCTCTACCAGGCTGCCGTACGCCATCAGCTCCTCGTCCAGCCCCAGCTCATACCGGATGAGAGTGATCAGGTCAGTGACAGTACGCTCCCCTGAAACCTGTGGCGCCTTGCCTAGCCGCTCATACAGCTCCCAGATCTTCTGAGGCGTCCACCGCTGCTCAGTGCGCTGGATACGCGCCGCGAGCTGCTGAAGCTCGTCATACGTGACACGCCCCCTGCCGCCGTAGATGCTCTGCAGCGCAGGGATGTGGTCCCGGTGCTCGTCCAAGTAGGCACGCCAGTCCTCAATCGTCACCGCAGGACGGGCCTCACGCGGGACGGCCCCCGCCGATTCCAGCGTGTCGCTGTTGACCTCGTCGTGGGTGATGTCAAGGGCCCGGCGGATCTCCATGATGCTCTCACGCAGTGGAACGTTCTCAGCGAGCGGCCGGACGGCCTCTGTGACGAGCCTCCGGACGGCTTCCCGGCCCTGCTCCTTTGCCGTGACCAGCTTCTCTGGGGCAATCGCATCGACCAAGCGCCTGGTGATGTCAGTGAGGCGAGCACCGCCGGCCTGCTGGGCAAGCTCGGCACGCTCTTCCTCGCTGATCTGCTGGTTGAGGCGGGCAAGCCGCGAGGCAAGGGTGGAGATCTCGTCTGGGGAAATCGTCCCCTGGCTGGTCTTAGTGAGCAGCTTGGCCAGCGAGATCTGCTTGCCCGTGTCGAGGTCCAGAGGGACAGCCTCTTCGAGCTTATGTTCCTTGTCAGTGACACCCACCGCGTCGACGATAACAAAGCGAGTCTTCTGCTTGACGTCTGGGGTGACCGCCTGAAACTCCTCAGGACCGATGCTGCGCGCGCCGCGGCCCTTCATTTGCTCGAACAGGGCTGCGGACTTAACTGCCCGCATGAACAGCACGCATTCCAGTGCTTTGATATCCGTTCCCGTGGCGATCATGTCGACCGTGACGGCGATGCGCAACTCGGGCGAGTTTCGGAAGGAGCGGATTAGATTCTTGGGGTCCTGGCCATCCCTTTTGCTCTGATAGGTGATCTTCGCCGCGAATTCATTTCCCTTTCCGAAGATCTGCCGAACATATTTGAGCACCTGGTCGGCATGGTAGTCGCTGGCCGCGAAGATTAGGGTCTTGGGGACTGTCCGGTTGGGTAGCCCGGCACGCTCGGGGAAGATCTCGCTAAAGAGGCGGTCGTGGAAGGTCTGGATAACCATCTGGATCTGACCGTCGGAGATCACGGAGTTGCCGAGCTGCCTTCCGGTGTAGCTGAAGTCGTCGTCCAGTTCCTCGTAGCGCCGCTCGCGGGTTTTGCGATCCACCTTCGGCACCACCGTGCCCGTCTCCGGGTCGACCTCGATAGTGTCACCGTGATCGGTCTGGCGGGTGCGGATGCGGTAGACGTCGAAGTCGACGTTGACGCCGTCCGCGACGGCCTGTTCGTAACTGTAGGAAGAGACGAGATTCCGCTCGAAAAAGCCGAAGGTCTGCTTGACCGGTGTGGCGGTCAGACCGACCAGGTAGGCGTCGAAGTACTCCAGGACGGCGCGCCACTTGCCATAGATCGAGCGGTGGCACTCGTCTACCACAATCAAGTCGAAGTACTCTGGTGGCAGCTTGGGGTTGTAGGTGACCTCTGCCGGGTCGTCCAGATCATAGGAGTCCAGTGCGTCGTCGTCCACGTCCGCATTTGGTAGGTCACGGTTCTGGAGGCTGGCGAAAAGCCGTTGCACCGTAGAGATAACGACCTTCGCGGCGTCTGCTTCGCCGTTGCTACCTAGTCGCTGAATGTTGTAAAGGTCGGAAAAGCGTCGGCCGTCATCGGGGGTGAGGTAGTTGGAATACTCGCGTGACGCCTGCTCACCGAGATTGTTGCGGTCGACGAGGAAGAGGATGCGCTGCGCCTTAGCGTGCTTGAGCAACCGGTAGGACGCGCTGACTGCGGTGAACGTTTTGCCCGCACCAGTGGCCATCTGAATCAGTGCCCGAGGCCGGTCGTGGGCGAGGGAGTCCTCCAGGCCGGCGACGGCCGTGTGCTGGGCAGGCCGCAGGCGCCGGTCCATGAGAGCCGGCATGGCTCGCAAACGGGCGCGCAGGGTGGGACGAGCTTCGTCTTCCTCGGCTTCACGCAGCCACCGCGCCAAGGTCTCGGGGCGGTGGAAGGCGAACACCGGGCGGCTGCATGGTTCGGGATCGAGCCGGTTGACGAACTGGGTCTCCACTCCGGTGGCTAGGTAACCGAACGGCAAGCCACCGTCGAAGGTGTCACTACTCCATGCGGTCATTCGCTGATCCGTGGTGAGTCCCGAGCTGTAGCGCGCGAGTTGAAGCTCGGCCCCTGGCAGGCTGGTGCCTTCCCGTTTAGCCTCGATAACGCCAACCATCTTCCGGTCAACGTAGAGCACATAGTCGGCACGGCCTGTGGCCATGGTGACCTCGCGGACTGCAACTGCAGGGAGGTCGCTGCCATTTTGGGTGGCACCGAGGTTCATCTGGTGGGCGTTCTGGATGACCCAGCCTGCGGCGTAGAGCTGCTCGTCTATGGCGCGGCGCGCCTCGGCCTCATTCAGTGGCCCGCGGGACGCCCTTCGGCCGCGCTGGATGAAGTGCTCTCGGTCCTCGGCCTTGACCCTTGGACGCTGTTCGGCGTCGAAGGCCTTGACTTGTCCGGCGAGTTGGTCCTGGAGTTGCTCGATCAGGGCCGCCATCGCGGCCTTCTCTGTGTCGGCGGCCTGGATGGCCGCCTCGGCTTCTCTCTGAGCTGCCGCTACGGCAACCTGTAGATTGTCAAAGCCCTGCAGTTTGAGCTTTGCCTCGGCCAGCTCCTTGCGGTAGACGCTTAGGGCCTCACGCAACTGGCTGCTGCCCTGTGAAATGGCCTTGGTGGGTGGCTGCGGCGGGACGAAGGCAATGGCCGCCCGGTCCTCTGGGTTGAGAGTGCGGTGCAGCCATACGCCGAGGACGAAGCAGGTGCGAACGCACGCAAGCGCAGTGGCCAGGTCGTCATAGTGTGCGTGCGCCGCCTTGTTGCCCGCCGAGCGGATCTTCTCCAGTCCGTCGTAGACCGGCTTCGGGATCACGTCCTGGGCATAGAGGAGGTTGGTGAGGTCGACCAGGTGAGTCTTTCCCTGCGGTGCCGGAGTGCCCGTGGCGCGGATGACCATCTCGGCGACGACCTCGGCGAACTGCCGGGACTTGGTCATCGCACCCTGGGGGTCGGAATACACGGTCAGCTCTGCCCCGCAGCCGTACCACACGAGCAGCGGTGCGTGCTGCAGCAGGCGCCCGAAGTTGGGCGAGGCTGCGGCTAGCTGCTTGATCTTTTCTGCGTGCACTGCCACTGAGTGGACTCCGTATCCCCATCTGAACCGATGAAGCAATGATCTGCTTGCGAGAATAGTGACGAGCACTGACACCTGGCCTAGTGCACAGGTCCCGGCCGCGGCGCTAAGGTCCGGCGCTAGCCGCGCGCGGGATCCTGATCAAGGCTCGCTCGGCGGCCCAGCGCAGCATGTGGATGTAGGGCCACAGAGCCTCACCCTCGCGACTGGCTGGCAGGATCGGATGCTCAACGAAACCATTCCTCGAGGCCCCGCCGTCCTTCGCGTGCACGATGCGGCACCGCAGCTGATACAGCAGCGGTGCAAATATCTCCACGAGGTTCGGCTGACTTGACGACGGCGGCTTCGCAGGCTGTTTGCCGTTCATCCAACCTAGGACGCCGTTAGCTGCCGTAAAGGCCTTGACCGCTCCGGGCTGCTTCAGCGCATTGCTGAACTCGCCATCTTTGACACAGGCGCTCAACACAATCAGCAGCTGCGCCCGCTCGTTATCTCGCTCTTTGCGGACTTCCTCGACCCTGGCGTACCACTCGTCAGACCCCTCTGACAGGTTCGGCTCCCCACGCAGGGTCTCGATCTCCTGCTCCACGGCGTGCTCCATGCGGCGCAAGAAGTAGTACTCCAGGACGCGGTAGTAACCCATGAACTGCTCGGTGGGCTCGACAGCGGTCCTGGCGTGCCGGTAGTAGTGCATAGGGACCCGTTCGTATGCACGGTCCGGATGCCGCCAGCGGTTGACTTCGGTGCGGCGCTGTTCGAAGGGGTCTGCCGGCTTGGTGGCATCGGAGCGAGGCTGGAGCCGATAGCCGATACCACCTCGGGCAGTGCCCACGCTGAACAGGACACCGTCCGCGATTCGCCGTAGTTCCTCTTCCATGTCTGCGGGAAGGGGCTCTTTACCTCGGTGGTAGCGGATGCGAAGGGCAAGGCGGCGGCGGGAGTGCGCATTCCCCGTGACGAGACAGGTCAGCATCGGTGAGGCTGTTCCCAGCGCGATCGACTTCACCCCCGGCGGGCAGTTCTCGATCCGCACTTCCCAATCGTCGCCTTCCGCTGGGCCAAGCGGCGTGAACCCCTCGAACTGCCTTGCTGCAGCGCTGCTCAGGCGGTCCCCGCTACCCGTCGGGTCGATCTCCGCCTCCAGTCGGGCCGCACTTTCCCACCAAACGGCTCGCAGGTCTCCTACGAAGCGAGCCCTGAGGGCACCCGATCCGAGCATGCTGCGTGCTTGGTCGGTTCCCTTAATTGGGACCTCAACCCGGCGACCGTCGACCGTCTGCAGGGCAAGTCGTCTGGCCAGTGGGACCCATTCCAGGCCGAGGGACATGCACGTGTCGGCCAACTCCTTCCACACCAGCTCTGTTTGCTCAGTCTCATGTCCCCCGATGCCCAGACCGGGCACCGGGGTGCCTCCGGCGGTCACAGGCTCAGACTTAGGTTTAGGTCAGCGAGGAGGCTGCCCGCGTCCGGACCGAAGACATCGATGAAACCCTCCAGGCCGCCCCGCGCAGTAAATGGAGTCAGCTCCAGATCGTCGACGCCCACCCCAGCTCCCACGACAACGGTGTCGCGAATGCGGGTGAGCCACCACATTTCCTGGATTCCGAAGCGGCGCCCGGCTGCCTCCTGCTTGACCTGCCATGCAGCGAACCGCCGATTCACCCCGTGCCGGTAGGAGTGCAGCTCCATATCAAGGCCGAGTTCAAAGCGGGCCAGTGGGATGAAATCGGTGGTGGATGTGCGGGTCGGCGGCTCCGGTGCCCTACCCAAGCGGTGATAGGCGGCGTACAGGAGATCAGCGTCCAGCAGGTGCGGCGGCCTTCCGACGCGCACGGACAGCTCCCGCAAAGCCTCGGACGGCGCCACGCCGTTGTCGCCCCGAATCAGCGCTCTCACGGCAATCCCCCCGTCATCCTCTGCCAAGTAGGCCTTCCAGCGAGCGATGATCTCCTCATCAGTCGGCAACTGCCTCGGGACGCCGGCCGCGTGCAAGAGTTCATCGCGGTTGACCTCGTCCACACGGACCTGGAACGCCTTGAGGATTTCCCCGATCCGGTCGCGCAATCTCGCGTTGCTGCTGAACGGCTCAACTGCCTTGGCAACCAAAGCCCTTACCGCACCCTCGCCCTGCTTACGCGCGGCAGCCACGGCAGCCGGCTTCAAAGCGCGGACCAGATGTCCCGTCAATTCCTGCACGCCACGTTGCTCAGGGATCAGCGAGCGCAGCTCCTGGTGGTCAGCGGAGCTCAACTGGCGGGAGAGGCGCGACAGACGCGAAGCGAGGGTGAAGGCCTCATCAATGCCCAGGTCCAGAGGATCGGTGCGACGGAGTAGGTCTGGGAGCGTTGCACTGCGGCTGCGGGACATTGGTACGAGTTCCTCGAGATCCGCGTCCATGATCCCTGCTGCATCGACGATGACGAAGCGCTCCTTCGCGGTAGCGTCCGGGGTCACCGCCTGGAACTGCTCGGCATCGATCGTCCGGGCACCGCGCCCCTTCATCTGCTCGAAGTAAGCCGCAGAACGAACCTCCCGCATGAACAAGACACACTCCAGCGCGGGTACATCAGTACCCGTCGCGATCATGTCGACGGTCACCGCGATCCGGAGCTCCGGACTGTTGCGGAAGCGCTGCAGCCGTTCCTGAGGGTCACCCCCTTCAGCTCGGACGGCTGAGGTGATCTTCGTGGCAAAGTCGTTGCCGCGGCCAAAGACCTCCCGGACCTGCTTAGTGATCTCTTCGGCGTGTGTCTCGCTCTTCGCGAAGATCAAGGTCTTAGGCACAGTAGAGCGTCCAGGGAAGATCTCGGTGAACAACCGGTCGCGGAAGGTGCGCAGCACCAGACGAATCTGATCCTGGGGAATCACGCTGCGTCCGATTACCGACCCTGGATACTCAAAGTCGGCCTCCAGTTGCTCGTACCGCTCCTGTCCCGTGAGCCTGTCTCGGATAGGGATGACCAGGCCGCTCTCAAGGCTGGCGCCGGACCTCGTGATCTCCGTGCGGATACGGTAAACGTCGAAGTCGACGTTCACCCCGTCGGCTACGGCCTCCTCAGACGAGTACTCCGCTACGACATTCTGGCGGAAAAACCCGTAAGTCTGCCGGACGGGGGTCGCCGTGAGACCCACAATCGGGGCGTCGAAGTATTCAAGGACAGGACGCCACTGCCCATAGATCGAACGGTGGCACTCATCCACGATGATCAGGTCAAAGCTCTCCGGTGGGAGCTGCGCGTTGTAGCGAACCTGGACCGGGTACACAAGGAGAGCCTCGGCGTCCTCCGACTGCTCCAGGTGGCCTGATTGTCGCGGGTCCGGCTCCTGTCCGGGCTGGACAGGAGCCCCTCCAGCGCGCAGCAACGCATGCAGGCGCTGAATAGTAGAGACCACCACAGAGGCAGACTCGGGGAAGCCGGCGGCGGTCAGGCGATCAGTTGGGTACGCCGCCCCGAATACGCCCTGCCCATCCGGGAGCGGATAGCCGGTGAATGCTGCCAGTGCCTGGTCACTCAGGTTGACCCTGTCCACCAGAAACAGCACTCGTTTCGCCTTGCTGTGCTTGAGCAGCCGGTAGCTGAAGGCTGCGGCCAGCCGCGTCTTGCCGGTAGCTGGCGCCATCTGGACCAGCGCCCGGCGGTCCCCAGCAACCAGGGACCGTTCGAGGCCGCGCATGGCCTCCTTCTGTGCCTCACGCAAAGAGGGGTCGATGTCCTGTGGGAACCGCTGCATCTGGCTGAGCAGGGTCGGAGAGTCAGGGGCCTCGTCTGCGGCGCGCCACCATCGCAACAGGGTCTGGGGGCGGTGGACCGAGAAGATCTCCCGACTGGCGGCGTGCGTCTCCAGCCTGTTCACGAATCCGGTCTGCGCACCGGTCAGCAGATAACCGAAGGTTAGTGGTTCGTCCTGATTCTCGGCCTGGAGAATCTCCTTCGAGGTCAGTTCTGCCCTCAACACCTGCATCTCTTGTTCCAACGCGCGGATCCCGGAGGAGGGTGCCGCGATCAGCGCGCCAATGAGTAGACCGTCGGTATAGAGCAGATACCGTTGGGCCCCGGAGGCGGCGGGCCGTGGCCAGCGCACCGCGCTGCCATCCGGCATTGTGATGTTGTGACGTCCACTCTCTTGCACTTCCCAGCCGGCGAGCTGGAGCTGGTGTTCCGCGAAGACAGCCAACTGGGTTGGCCCCAAAGCTGGCATCGCAGCCCGTCCGGCCCGCCGCAGGATCTCCTCCCGTTCTGCGGAAGGCACCTCCGGAGGCTCGTTCGCGCGCTGGCGAAGCGCGACCACTCGCTGCTCGAATTCCTGTGCGAGCGATTCCAAGGCGAGAAGGCCGCCCGACCTAACCGACAGGGCCTGCTCTGCCGCGCTGGCCAGTTCCACACGGAGATCCTGCAGGTCGCATCGCTCCTGGACGGCGGCGAGGGTCGTGACGCCGTGGTCAAGGAAGGACTCGCGAGCCTCCTTGGCGTGAACTGCGGCAAGGTGGTCGGTCTCATCGGGGATCTCTGGTGGCACGAACACGCCGTCCACGCGCTTCCCCGTAACGACCTCAACAGCCCATGCCGTGATCTGCCGGCAGCATCGCAGCGCTTTGAGACTGCTGTTGACGCCGAGTTTAGGATCGCCGGTCGCGTCGTCCAGGCTGTCGAGCTCGGTGAGCGCAGTGGCGATTACCGGGGCGAGGAGGCCCGTGGCGCCCAGCAACTGAGTCGTCGTCCGGTTCTGTGACGGCATTGGACTGCCAAGCCATGTGAGGAGTATCGGTCCGACCAGTTCCGCGCAGCGTCGAGCAGACCGCACAGCCTCGCCCGGGTCCGTGTACACAAGAAGCTCGGCCCGGACGGAGAGCCAGAGAAGCTCGCGATATTGCTCTTGGAGGTAAGAGAAGTTGGCGGTGCACTCCACCACGCTGTCCCATGACTCGCCCGCGCCCATCCACCCCGCCCAGCAGTCAATCCATCCGGCGGCCCAGCCTACGAGGCGACTCACCTCAAGCACAACACTCCGCAGCACACGGGGCGTTCCACCACGCTGGTGCTTGGGTGCCGCCCCGACGGCCGCACCCACCATCACCCGAGGGCGATGACTCGGCAGCGGGCGCGGGTGAGCGCGACGTAAAGCTTGCGGTGGTCCTCATTCGCACGGTCCAGGCCCTGGTTCAGGGCACGGACGTCGCTACTGAAGTCGCGAACCTGCTGTCGGCGGCTGCGGCATTTCCGGTGGCCAGCACCCTCTCTGTCAGCCTGGACTCGACTGGCCGCACCCCTGGACTTGCCACGGCCGCCGACAGGCCCCGTTTGCGATGCCCGTCATATCTCGGTCTCGTCGTCCTTCGCCTTAGTGGCGTTCCATAGCTGTTCAGCCAATTCGACTAGAGTCCCCTCACCGGGCAGAGCCCATTGCTTCGGGCCCTGAACAGAACTCCACGCGTTTCCCCAGTCGGCTAGCTTCCACATATGGGTGGTCAGCCCCGTCGGGGAGTAGCGCTTGCCGTCGGCCTCCCAAAGCAGCGGTTTCATCCGATCATTCACCCATGTTGCCTGGCTGCGGAGAGGATCGGCGGCGAGCCACTCGGCCAGCGCCAGGGCTTCCTCCTCGCTACCGGTCTGGTAGACAACCCGTACCCCGTCTTCGATGCGTCCGCCGTCGACGAGGAGCGCAACCGTGGTGGGACGACGAGGCCGTCTGGCCTTCCGCTCCGGTGCATATACCGCGAGGCTCGGAGCCAACGCCCCGCCCGCCAGCTTGTCCAGCACCGAGGTGACAAGCTGCCGACACCGCTGCTCATTCACGAACGTGGTGGAGACGTAGGCAGTACCACCAATCTCCTCATTCACGCAATGGATCAGGTGCGCAAGTACCTGATCCACCCATTTCGGGACAACGGCCAGACCTTTCTCCCAGTCCGAGTCCGGGTCGTCCATCCCCTCTTGGCCGACCAGCTGGAACACCATGTGCGCGACCAGTAGGTCTCCGTGTTCCGCTATCGCCGACGGCCGCTGGGTGAGCGCCAACTGCCGCTGCTGCAGCGTCTCACCGACAGCTCGGTGCAACCGCACGGCCCGCCAGAGCTGATAAGGGGAGGGCTTCCGGCCAAAGAGAATGCGGTAAGCACCCTGTGCACCTGCTGCCCAGAGATTGTCGAGATTCTGCTTTGCTCGGACGACCAGATCCGGGTTGTGATGAGCGCACGCCAAGGCAACAGCGGCCTGGAGCATCGAGCAGCCGGCCTCGGGAGCCGGATCAAGCTCGCCGCGCTTGAAAACGTAAGCCTTCTCCAGCGACAACAGGAAGTCATCCCTGATATCCGAATGCACTGGGTCGCTCGCGATCAAATCGCGTCGCTCGATTCGGTTCTGTGTGTTAGTGCTTCGCGTGATGGCGACGGCGGACTCGGCAGTCTCGCGTCCCACCCGCATGATTCGGACGCTTACATCGGCCTGCCTAACGGCCTCCGGGTTCTGTTGCCAAGCGCGATGAATCGCTGTGACAGTCTGAGCACCGTTGACGACGCTGGCGCCTTTCAGGCTCAGCTCGACAGGCTCATCCCGGGAGCGCCGGCTCCCCCAGAACCGTGCCTCGATTCCATCGCATAGCAGCACGATTCCGTTATTTCGCTCCCAAAAGGACTGCGGTTCCTTCAAGAGAGTGTCGGTGATCCCCTGGTTGACCTCGGTTCGACCGAGCGAGCGCCGTACGTTCTGCTCGAAGAGACGCTCCTCGTACTGCTCGTACCACTCGGCTACGTCGTCGGCCTGCATGACGCCGTAATAGGCCTCGTTCTCTCCCGGCCTGCTGTGCCACTGTCCCATTCGGGCTACGATGCTCAGCGGCTCCGGCGAGACATCATCTTTCACGGTCTGCCAGAAATCGGCCGCAGTCAGTACCTTCTGATCGAGCCAAGGGCCGAAGTGCCCGAATCGCTCCTTGTTGTCGTCAAGGATGGCTTGCACGTCGGGGTGAATGTGACCATCCCCCATGAGAGCGATCACAAGGGTGATTCTCAGGCTGTGGTCGCGCAGCACCGCCTCGACGTCCTTCGCCATGGCCTGAAAACGCTCGTTGAAGCGTCCGAACTCCCGTGACTCGATCTTCTGGAAGCCGTCCACCAGCGCGCGGGCCGCGTTGCCGTCGAAGCCGGCAGTGCCCGTCTCTCTCCACTTGGCCTGAACAAGCCACAGGTGAGGACTGTCCTCAGAGATGGCGACAGCATCGATCCCCTGGTCCGCGCGGCCGTCGATCACGGCTGCGGCGGCTTCAGCGCTATCACAACCGGTGAGCCTACGAACAGCGAGGGCCGCCAGCGCGCGGGACAGAAAGGCCTTCTCGATCTCTGTCGGCTGCGTGCTCTCCGCGTTGCTCATATCGATGAGCTCAGAAAACTCACGCTTCAGCGCGTCCCGGACCTGACGGACAGGGGTCGGAACCACGCCATTGCTACCCCGCCCAGCTCGTGCCACGGGCCCGCCTCCCCCTACTACCTGTCAGAACATCTAGCCATGGTACCGGCTAGCACCTCGTCAAACGGCCCTTAGTGGGCGGAATGAGAGATTAAGTCCGTTCTGTCGTCGCCTGAACGTGTGGCCTTGCTACCTCTGGCAGGTCGCGGGGCTGGCGCCGTGCTGAGGTGACTGCGTGAGCGACCGCAAGCCCTACAAGAGCGACTTGTCCGACGAACGCTGGGCGCTGATCGAGCCGGTGATCACCTCGTGGAAGGTCCAGCATCCCTCGGTCAGCGGCCACGAAGGCCGCTACGAGATGCGGGAGATCGTCAACGCGCTGCTCTACCAGTCCCGGACCGGCTGCCAGTGGGACTACCTCCCGCACGACCTGCCACCCGCCGGCGCGGTGAAGTACTACTTCTACACGTGGCGCAATGACGGCACCGACCAGGTCATTCATGACCTGCTGCGCTGGCAGGTCCGCGAGAAGAGGGGCCGATTAGCCGACCCCAGCCTGGTGGTGCTCGACACCCAGAGCCTGCACGCGGCGGCCGGGGTGCCGGCCAAGACGACGGGACGCGACGTGGCGAAGAAGGTGCCCGGCCGCAAGCGGGGCCTTGCCGTGGACGTGCTGGGCCTGGTGATCGCCGTGGTCGTGCTGGCCGCCTCCGTCCACGACAACGCCTTCGGCACCGCCCTGCTCGACAAGGTCGCAGTAGCCAGTGGCGACACCGTGACGAAGGCCCTGGTGGACCAGGGGTTCAAGAAGACCGTTGTGGACCACGGCAAGCAGGTGGGCATCGACGTCGAAATCGTCGAACGCAACCCTGCCGAGACCGGGTTCGTCCCGCAGCCGATCCGGTGGCGGGTGGAGCAGACGAACGGGATCTTGATGCTGCACCGGCGACTGGTACGTGACTACGAGCACCGCCCCGCCTCGGCCGAGTCCCGGGTCTACTGGGCGATAAGCGACGTGATGACCCGTCGGCTGACCGGCGGCGCGATGTCATGGCGCGGCGCGTGACCAGCGGGGACCTGACCCTGGGGGCGGTGCTGGTGCGTCTGGAGAAGCGCGAGCGAGAGATCGCCGCGCAGGCCGAAGAGACCCGCGAGCAGATCACGCGGCTCATCGCCGTGCTGGACGAGCTCGATCGGGCCGCCGAGGAAGTGCGGATCACCCGCAAGACGCTGCTGGGGCTGCCCGACCCGGACCCGCCCGCGCCGTCGGCGTCCGCCCCGCAGGTGCCGGACGGGGCGGCCTACCAGGAAATCATGGTGGTGTTCGCCCAGGCAGACGGTCCGCTGCGCGCGCGGGGCGTGTGCGAGGCGATGGACCTGGACCCGGCTCCGAACAACATCAACAACGTCCGTTTGAAGCTCAAGCGCCTGACCGGGCGCAACATCCTGGCAGAGCCCGAACCGGGCCTGTTCGCCCTGCCGCGACCGTAGCCGTCCGGCAAGCAGGCCTGACCAGCGCGCCTACTTGAGGCCTGAGCTCGAATCGGCCGATGACACAAGGCCCGTCGCCTCGGACGGCGTGGCCTTGATGCTCCCCGGAGCCCAGCCGAGGACTTCCTCGAACGTTCGGGCCACGGTCGGAGTGGGCAGGCCCGCGCGGTCGCGTTCGAAGGTCCTGATGGTCGCGTGACTCAGCCAGGTACGTCGTGCGAGCTCGCGCTCCGAGATGCCTTCGGCCTCACGGAACTCGACGAGGGCTCGCGCCAGTCGTGCCGATTCCTCACTCATGACCGCAGTATGCCGCTGAGCCCCGGCTGGGACAGCCCTCTGTCCCGATCCCAGGCCGCGAGGGCAGTGGGAGGCCCGCGAACTGCCCTGTCCTGCAGGTCAATCCCGCGACAGGGATAAGTCGGGCGAATCCTTGCGTACCGCCCTCTCAGGTCGCGGAGGTCGTCATCGTCCCGGCTGAGCGCCCTTCGGACAAGATCCAGCGCCACCTTCTCCTGCTCCAGTGTGGTGAACGACCTGGGCCCGGTGCGCCGGACGGTGGCTGCGGAATGCTGCCGGGGCTGTGGTAGGACAGCTCGGGTGCGCGGCTCGCTCGGACTGCTTGTGGCGGGGGCCGCAGTGGGGCTGCCGGTCACCCGCCCCTGCGGCTCCTCCAGGACGAGACGGTTCGGGTCGACCAGGGCCCGTGGCGGCTGACTGGTCCAGGTGACTGCCGACGAACTGGCGGCTGTGCCTCCCTGCGCCGGCAGGCTCGGTTTCGGCGTCAGCTTCTCCCGGCGGACAGAAGCCTCCTCCGCCAGCTCACGCAGCCGTTGTTGACGAACGGCGTCGGCCGCCTCCTGCTGACGTTGTGTCTGCTGGGCTGCCAGGTCCAGATCGATGGGTCGCGCGCCGGCTTGGGCCTGGTCCCAGGCTGCTGGCCAGGCGTTCGCCACCTCACGCTGGCCTCTGGTGAACTGTCCGGCGATCGCCCGGCCCGCCGTGCTCGGACGTGCGAGCAGGTCGATCTCGCGGACGTAGAAGACGCCGGCGTCGCGATCGATCGCCGCGTTCGCCGTGACCTCGACAGTCTGTCCGTCGAGGGGCAGCTTGATCACCCGGCGCAGGTCCGGATCGACCTGGACGGTCAGCTCGCTCAGTTCAGCCCATGAGCAGGTGAGAGCCGTCGCGATGGCCGGTGAGTTGCGCTGCAGGTCCTCGCGCAGGAGCGCCACTGCCTCCCGGGCCAGGTGAGTCCCATACAGGTCGACCTGAGCGAGTGGGGACGGCTTTACGACCATGTCGCCCATCTCGAGCTGGGTGATCCGCAGGACCTCCAGCAGTGGCTGGAAGCTCTGGAGTTCTGCGCCGGGGCGCCATACCGGCAGCTGGGGGGCGAGTGCATCCGCGATCGACGGGTCTTGGACCGCATAGACCGGGCGTTTCCCCGTCCATCCCATACTCGTCCACAGTGGGAGTCTCGTGGGGCGGGCCTCGGATGAAGGCCGGCCGCCCTCGCGGGTTGCCTCTCGTGCGAGCAAGTTCAGGCTCTCCAGGAGGACAGCGTGGGTTGCGGCGTCTGGCTCCGCTCGTCGGTTGGCGTTCTCGGTGCGGGCGACGTCTCGGATGACCGCGCAGGCGTCGTCCGCGCTCGGGAGCTTCACGCCGAGCCTGCTCCATAGCAGGTCGCCCTCCGGTAGCACCGGCGCGAAGTCGCGGAGTCGGCCGAAGATGGGCGGGCCCTGGAGACACTCGGCTGGCTTGCGCCAGCCAGACTGAGTGAGGATCAGCCCGTTGTCTCTATCGAAGGCCCGCTGAATCTCCGTTAGCTCCTTGACATCGCGGGTGGCAGTGGGCAGCCGTTGGGCGAGCGCGCTGTAGACGATTGTCGCTGTGGCCGCCGTGTCCAACTCAATCTCCGGCCCCGACCTGCCCGGTGAATCGCGCAGCGTGACCAGCCGCGCGATCAGGTCCGACACGCTGGCGTCACCGGCAACGCCCAGGGCTTCCAAGACCTCGGCGCGACTGTCGAGCGGGCCCTGGATGGCGTGATGGAGGTACTTCGCCCCGTCGTTCCCGTAGACCACCGCAGTGCTCCTGGTCCGCAGGCGAAGCTCCAACGGGCTGCGCAATTCAGCCTGTTCATCCTCCAGCCACTTCGTCTCGCGCAGCCGCCAGAGCCAAGACGCGGCCGTCGTCCCTTCCTTCTGCCAGGTGTAGTAGTCGCTGACCGCCTCCACCTCGGCGTGGTCCGCGTAGTTTGCCTGCCAGGCGCGCGCCAGCACGTCGACGAGCGCCACCGCACGGCTGCGCCGCAGGGCGGCGTCGGATTCGCTTGCGATGTGCTCGGCGACGGCCTGAAGATCGGGGCTGTCGTAGTCCTCGAGGGTGTAGGTCGCTCGCAGCCTGAGCAGGTCTTCGAACCGCTTGGACGAGTTGTCCTCAAGCCATCGCGGCACGCCTCTCGCCGCTTGGGAGAAGCGATACGAGCGGGACGGATGCGGGCGCAGCCGCGGCGCCGATGCCGCGCCAAGCAGGCGCATGAACCGGGTGGCGCCAAGTCCGGTGCCGCTGCCTTGCAGGACCTCCGCATACCGCGAGCGCAGCCAGGTCGTGCCGGGGGTCGCCCCGGCGGCGAACGCGAAGCCGTCGCGGTCGGTGGAGTCGAGAGCCCGCGGCAGGTACGCGTCCGCCGGACTCGCTGCCACAGTACGGGGCTTCCCATCACTGTCGTACTGGTATGCCTCCAGCAGGACTGCCCGCCCGACATCACGCCCAAGCCCTGGACGCTCGGCGTCCGGAATCGCGACGAAGCCGTCCCGGAGGCTCTTCACCTGTTCGTCCGAGAGCGCCTCAGGGCTCAGCTGCCGGCCTGCGGCGCCGACTGCTGCGAGGCGCCGGATGACGGCGGTCGAGCCGGAGCCGGTGAGCAGCGCGCCGTGTCGGCGCAGCCAGGCCCGGGTGCCTTGCGCCTCCGGCGAGGTGCCCCGGTACGCGGGGTGGAGCCGGCGAGCAATGCCCAGGATCTCGGCGAGCTCACCGCTCGGCTCGGCGAAGACCCAGGCGGCCGATTCGCCTGGCGGCCGGTGCCGGGCGCCCTGGTCGTCGATGATCCAGCGGTAGTCCGTGAGCCGTCCAGCGGACCAGCCGTCCTCGAGGCAGACTGCGGCGAGGGCGAGGGTCGCCTCGGGTGAACGAGCCTGGTCATTAAGCAGCACCATGGCATCGGCCACGCTGACCGGCACCGGGCACTTCCCACCCGCCTCCGACCAATCGGCTAGGACGGCTCGCCAGCGCCCGGCCGCGTCCCGGGCCGAGTCCGGCAGGGCGGCGGGGCAGCCCGCCACCTGAGCCACCTCGGCGCAGGTGAGTACCGACGTGAGCTCCGCTTCCTCAAGTGCCAGGTCGGCCAGACCCAAGGGCTCGTGGCCGCCCGGCACCGCCAGGGTCAGGCGCCGGGACACCTCGGTCCGAGCCTGCTCCGTGATCACGGCCTCCAGCCTGGTGACGAGCGGGGAGGGCGACTGGTCAGTTAGGTCAAGTGGCATCACCTGCCATGCCTGCTTGGGCGACTGGGAGAACATCCGCAGAACCACGGCTGTCCACAGCTCCGCCACGATGTCTGCGAGTGCGCGGTTCCAGGCGTTGTCGGCGATACCTCGGCGACTCGGGACGGGGTCGAATGGCGCGCTCACCCTGAGCGGGAGCCCGGTTGCGACCACCGGCAGGCCAACATGCACGTGGCCCCGCGACGTGCCGCCGCGAGGGATGGCGACCGACACCGTGATCGTCTCAGCCGTGGCCTTGTAAGCGCGGGAGACGCCCTGCGGGGTCGGCACAACTGCCGTGAAGCGCATCCAACGTGTGCCATCCCCCGATACAGCGCTCTGCCGGCGGACCGGCTGCCGGTCCCCGGCGACCCGCAGGACACCTCCCGTTTCCCGGCCTCGTTCCAGACGCAGCTCACGCCGGGTGCGCAGATCGGCGTCGTAGAGAACGATCCGGGTGACGTACCGAAGGAACAGCAGCGCGCTGTCGCTCCAGTCGCCCAACCAGCGATCGATGTCGTCGGCTGTCACGATGCTGTCGGCTGCCGAGCTGGTCTCCGTGAGTGGAATCCTGAGGACGGTCCAGTCCTGGCTCGCAAATTCGGGCGGTACCGTCAGGGCGTCGACGACGCTAATCGTGGGATCGCCGAACTGGGCGTGATAGTGGCCGCAGTGGACCTCCAGCACCGGCGAGATCGCCCTGAGGGTCATCAGCCCGATCCCAAATCGGCCGGTCGCTTCGGCATCCTCCGCCTTGGTGGTCAGCCACGGCGTGGCGAGCGCCAGCACATCAGGCAGCCGTACAGAGGCGCCGTTGTGCGCCAGCAGAAGTTCTCCCTGCCGAACGAGGATCCGCAGCTCGGAAGCACGGAGGTCCTCGGCGTTCTGCACCACCTCAGAGGGCGGTACGCAAGGATTCGCCCGACTTATCCCTGTCGCGGGATTGACCTGCAGGACAGGGCAGTTCGCGGGCCTCCCACTGCCCTCGCGGCCTGGGATCGGGACAGAGGGCTGTCCCAGCCGGGGCTCAGCGGCATACTGCGGTCATGAGTGAGGAATCGGCACGACTGGCGCGAGCCCTCGTCGAGTTCCGTGAGGCCGAAGGCATCTCGGAGCGCGAGCTCGCACGACGTACCTGGCTGAGTCACGCGACCATCAGGACCTTCGAACGCGACCGCGCGGGCCTGCCCACTCCGACCGTGGCCCGAACGTTCGAGGAAGTCCTCGGCTGGGCTCCGGGGAGCATCAAGGCCACGCCGTCCGAGGCGACGGGCCTTGTGTCATCGGCCGATTCGAGCTCAGGCCTCAAGTAGGCGCGCTGGTCAGGCCTGCTTGCCGGACGGCTACGGTCGCGGCAGGGCGAACAGGCCCGGTTCGGGCTCTGCCAGGATGTTGCGCCCGGTCAGGCGCTTGAGCTTCAAACGGACGTTGTTGATGTTGTTCGGAGCCGGGTCCAGGTCCATCGCCTCGCACACGCCCCGCGCGCGCAGCGGACCGTCTGCCTGGGCGAACACCACCATGATTTCCTGGTAGGCCGCCCCGTCCGGCACCTGCGGGGCGGACGCCGACGGCGCGGGCGGGTCCGGGTCGGGCAGCCCCAGCAGCGTCTTGCGGGTGATCCGCACTTCCTCGGCGGCCCGATCGAGCTCGTCCAGCACGGCGATGAGCCGCGTGATCTGCTCGCGGGTCTCTTCGGCCTGCGCGGCGATCTCTCGCTCGCGCTTCTCCAGACGCACCAGCACCGCCCCCAGGGTCAGGTCCCCGCTGGTCACGCGCCGCGCCATGACATCGCGCCGCCGGTCAGCCGACGGGTCATCACGTCGCTTATCGCCCAGTAGACCCGGGACTCGGCCGAGGCGGGGCGGTGCTCGTAGTCACGTACCAGTCGCCGGTGCAGCATCAAGATCCCGTTCGTCTGCTCCACCCGCCACCGGATCGGCTGCGGGACGAACCCGGTCTCGGCAGGGTTGCGTTCGACGATTTCGACGTCGATGCCCACCTGCTTGCCGTGGTCCACAACGGTCTTCTTGAACCCCTGGTCCACCAGGGCCTTCGTCACGGTGTCGCCACTGGCTACTGCGACCTTGTCGAGCAGGGCGGTGCCGAAGGCGTTGTCGTGGACGGAGGCGGCCAGCACGACCACGGCGATCACCAGGCCCAGCACGTCCACGGCAAGGCCCCGCTTGCGGCCGGGCACCTTCTTCGCCACGTCGCGTCCCGTCGTCTTGGCCGGCACCCCGGCCGCCGCGTGCAGGCTCTGGGTGTCGAGCACCACCAGGCTGGGGTCGGCTAATCGGCCCCTCTTCTCGCGGACCTGCCAGCGCAGCAGGTCATGAATGACCTGGTCGGTGCCGTCATTGCGCCACGTGTAGAAGTAGTACTTCACCGCGCCGGCGGGTGGCAGGTCGTGCGGGAGGTAGTCCCACTGGCAGCCGGTCCGGGACTGGTAGAGCAGCGCGTTGACGATCTCCCGCATCTCGTAGCGGCCTTCGTGGCCGCTGACCGAGGGATGCTGGACCTTCCACGAGGTGATCACCGGCTCGATCAGCGCCCAGCGTTCGTCGGACAAGTCGCTCTTGTAGGGCTTGCGGTCGCTCACGCAGTCACCTCAGCACGGCGCCAGCCCCGCGACCTGCCAGAGGTAGCAAGGCCACACGTTCAGGCGACGACAGAACGGACTTAATCTCTCATTCCGCCCACTCAGAGAGGCCTTGCAACGGATCGTCCGAGAGGTTGGCAGCGTGCGCGCCCGAACGGTCCAGGACGTGCTGGACCATACCGGGCAACGCCGCGAACCGCTCACCCAAGCGGGTAACGGCTGCCCGCGCCGCCTCCGCACCCTCCGGCTCGGGTACGACCAGCCCTGGCTCGCGGCCATAGCCGTCGAAGAGCCGGTCTGCCGCCGACACGGCCGCTGCTGTTGAATCGATTGATCTCAAGCGCTTATGCTAGGTAACTGATCTGACACTGCGTCTGGGATTCCGCGCTACCACCTGCGTGGCTCTGGCGAACCAGTTCCCTCCGCCGGAGGGCGATAGCGGCCCTGCACCCACCATCGTCACTCGAACGGGTGAAATCGGCTCGCCTCTACCTGCCTCCCCTACCGCGGTCGCAATGTGGCTGTATAGGCTTCTGCGCAGGCAGCTTCGAGCGCCCGTCCGGCCAGAGTCGTCAGTAGCTCCCCTTTTCACGGAATTCACCAAGCTCCTGCCGCTTTTTCTTCCAATAGGCAAGCTGGGAGAGGGCGTTGAGGGTTGTGGGGTGCGAGGGACCCAGGACGCGCAGCATATCGGCCAGCAGTTCTTTGAACGCCGTAGCGGCCGCCTCCCCATCCCCGGCGTGGCCACGCCAGGCACCAAGGTTGCTTCGGGTCGCGAGGGTGTCGGGGTGATCAGGGCCGAGGATACGGAGCCGGTCAGCCAACACCTCCTCATACTCGGCAGCGGCACCTGCCGCGTCTCCCGCCTCTCCTCGCCAGCCTGCGAGGTTGTTGCGAGTCGCGAGAGTACCCGGGTGGTCAGGACCGAGAATGCGTACTTGGACGGCCAGCAGTTCCTCATAGGCGGTCACGGCCGCAGCTGCATCCCCGGCCTCTCCCCGCCAGCCGGCCAGGTTGTTGCGAGTCACGAGAGTATCGGGGTGGTCAGGACCGAGGATGCGCATCTGGTCGCCCAACAACTCCTCAGTAGCTGTAGCGGCGCCGGCCACATCCCCCGCTTCTCCCCGCCAGCCCGCGAGGTTACTACGGGTGGCGAGGGTATCGGGATGGTCAGGACCCAGGACCCGCAGCCGGTCATCCAGCAGCTCCTCAAAAGCGGATACGGCACCAGTAGCATCCCCCGCTTCCCCTCGCATCGCAGCTTGATCGCTGCGGCTGCTGAGGGTGTCTGGGTGGTCCGCGCCCAGGACACGCAGCCGGTCAACGAACAGCTCCTTGTACGCAGCGGCGGCGCCTTCCAGGTCCCCGGCCTCTCCCCGCCAGAAGGCAAGGTTGCCGCGAGTGGTGAGGGTATGCGGATGGTCAGGTCCGAGCACTCGTCCTAGCTCTTTGAGTAGCGCCTCGAAAACGAACACGGCACCAGCCGTATCGCCGGCATAGCCCTGGATCGCGCCGAGATTGTTGCGGGTGGTGAGCGTGTCAGGGTGGTCAGGGCCCAGAACCCGCAGCCGATCAGCCAGCACCTCCTCATAAGCGACGGCGGCGCCTCCAAGATCCCCCGATTCCGCCCGCCAGTGGGCAATCTCGGCGCGGGTGGCGAGGGTGTCTGGGTGGTCGGCGCCCAGGACCCGAAGCCGGTCGTCCAGCAGATCCTCGTACGCGGCGCTGGCTGCGGCCACATCCCCCATCTGACCTCGCTGGCCGGCGAGGTTCGCGCGGGTGCTGAGAGTTCGAGGGTGATCAGGACCGAGGACCCGAACCTGGTCGGCCAGCAGTTCCTCTGTAGCGCTGGCAGCGGCTGCCACATCCCCTACCGCTCCCCGCCAGTAGGCAATCTCATTGCGGGTGGTGAGGGTGTCAGGATGGTCAAGGCCTTGGACGCGCAGCCGGTTGACGAGCAACCGCTCATATGCGGCGAGAGTGCCTGTCATATCACCCATCTGCCCTCGCCAGAAAGCAACCTCGTGCTGGCTGGCAAAGCTGTGGGGATGGTCAGCGCCCAGATTCTCGCCCGCCGCGTCTGCCAAACGTTCGAAGTGCGCGATCGCGGCCTCGACCTGGCCACTCTCTCCAAGACTGCGGCCAGCGCGGAACAGTACCGGGTGGGCACCGTCCTGCCACAGGCCACGGACGCTCCTGAAGTTCCCCCGTTGATCTGGACAGCTTGATACTGGGACGGTTGAGTCCCGGAGGAAGCAGTCCAGGTAGTGAGTGGCAAGAGCAACATGAGCAAGCGGTACACGGCGGAGTTCAAGCGGGACGCGATCGCGCTCGTCCGGTCCTCGCCCCATCGGAACGTCACCGATATCGCCCGGGAGCTGGGCGTGAGTCCGGAGGGGCTTCGCGGCTGGGTGAAACAGGCGAAGGTCGACCGCGGCGAGGGGGCGCCAGGCGCGCTGACGACGGCGGAGAAGGACGAGCTCCAGCGGCTGCGCAGGGAGAACCGGGAACAGCAGCAGACGATCGAGATCTTGAAAAAAGCCGCGGCCTTCTTCGCGAAGGAGACGATGAAGTAGGCACGTTGTGCCGCTTCATCGACGCGGAGAGGGCTGCCGAGGACAGACCTGACGGCTTCAGTGTCGCGCTGTTGTGCCGGGTTCTGAAGCTCCCGCGCACCAGCTACTACGCCTGGCTCGCCAGTCGGCCGGCCGCCGCCGAGCGGCAGCGGGCAGAAGACGAACTGGCCCAGGAGATAAGGGAGATCCACGCCTCCTCGCGCGGAGCCTACGGCGTCCCGCGCGTGCACGCCGCACTGCGGCGGACGGGCCGTGCGATCAACCGGAAGAAGGTCGAGCGGATCATGCGCGAGCGCGACATCCGGGGTATCACCCGCCGCAGGCGCCGCCACCTGACGAAACAGGACACCAAGGCCGCCCCGGCCCCCGACCTGATCGGCCGCGACTTCACCGCGAAGCGGCCCGGTACGAAGCTCGTCGGCGACATCACATATCTGCCCACGATCGAGGGCTGGTGGTATCTGGCCACGGTCATCGACCTGGCGACCCGCGAGGTGATCGGGTACGCGATGGCCGACCACCACCGCGCCGAACTGGTCACCGACGCCCTGAAAATGGCCGCCGGCCGGGGCGGCCTGAAGCCGGGCTGCATCATGCACACCGACCGCGGCAGCGAGTATACGAGTAGCGAATTCCGCCAGGAGATAAGGAAGTTGAACCTGAGACAGAGTATGGGGCGAACCGGCATATGTTACGATAACGCCGCAGCCGAGAGCTTCTTCGGCTTGCTGAAAGCGGAGATCGGCACCACCGTCTGGGACAGCCGGGAAGCGGCCCGAGCCGACGTCTTCCGCTTCATCGAAGTCGAATACAACCGCACCAGGCTCCGCAGGCACCCCGAGTTCGGGTACCTCACCCCACTCGAAACCCGAGCCAGGCTGCAGCACGACTTCACCCCCCGCAGCGTAAGCACCCGCTGTCCAAGATCAGGGGGGAACTTCAGGCTGATCCCGCGCCTCCCTGCGCAGGAGCCCTGGGTGGTCGACAGCGCTGCACGATACCGGCGTATCGCCCTGATGGCTGCGGCCCTCGAGGCGCGGTACCTGCCCGTCCTCGACCCCGAGCGAATCCGGCTTATCAACGCCGAGCCGGCCCAGTATGACCACTACCGCACGACCTTCGACCCAGCCGCCGTCAGTAGGCACCTCGGCTATTCGGCGGAGCAGGCCCGAATGGACGCGGAGATGCTGCTGATAGCCGCACACCACATCGAGCCTGTCCAAGGCCCGTGGAGCCAGATCCTTCGGCGTGCACCGCGGGACTCCTGGAAGCACCTTAAAGACGCCGCGCTCTCGGCCATGGACCTGCGCGAGACTGCCGAGATCCTGCTGCGCTTCTACGAGGACCTCGCTGCCCAGGGGCTGGCCGACCCGCTGCCTTCGATCGAGCCTCGCCTCGGGTGGCACCCGCTCCACGAGCGGCTCAGCTACCGGCGCGACACGCTGGATCAGAACCTGATGGACGCGGGCATCTCCCCTCACCCGCGTGTCGTACTCGCCGTCGAGGGCTACACCGAAGAACGGCACGCGCCCAGGGTCTGGACCACGCTCGGCTACGCGAAGGCTCCAGAGCTCGTCCGGTTCATGAAGCTGAGCGGCGTAGACACGGACCCCGTCAAGGTCGGCGCCCTCGCGGCGGCCCCGCTCGTCGCACGCAAGGACGAGAGCGGTCGGTTCTGGTGGGTCATCAAGCCGCCCGCTCGTTTCATGATCGCGACCGATCCCGAAGGCAAGTACAGCACCGAGAACGCGGAGAAGACGAGACAGCAGATCCTAAACGAGATCAAGGACGTCCTGACGGCACAAGGCGCGGAAGCGAGTGAAGAGGAGCTGAACCAACTCGTCAGCATTCGGACCTGGACGCAGTCCTGCTACGAGTTCGAGCACTTCACTGACGCAGAGCTGGCGAACGGGATCACGGAAGTTCATGAAACGTGCGACGGCTGGTCCACAGACGAGCTCGAAGAAGCGCTCGCCTACTGGCGCGCCAAGGGCAAGGACATCAAGCGCATCTGGGAAACCGGCCGATTGGACCTCCAAGCCGGCACAGCGAGCGGCAGGTGGAAGCCCGAGGTGTCCAAGACAAAGCTCGCCGAGGCTTTGTGGCCCGTCCTCGAGCAGAAGATCCGCGCCGCGATGTTGGATCCGGACGCCGACATGCCCTCGATCGCAAGCGTCATAGCCGAAGCGCACGCTGTCGCACAGAACTGGCGCTACCAATCCTTCGTGCTGACCGCCCCCGCAGCACCCATTGACGCCACGCGGTCCGCCGGGCCCAACCAGAACATCGGTTCTCCGGAGGCGAGCGCGCTCACCTGATCGATTCAAATCTGCCGTCGATCGGTGCCTGTCCCCACTGCGCACAGCGGCCAACCTCACCTGGTGCCGGAGTGGAAGAGCCGCGCCCACTGCCCGGGACCGACAACATCCAGATGAAGCACCCCGAACAACTGCTGAGCATCTTCTCCCGTCAGACGATGCCGGTCGGCATCCTCAGTGCCGGCCAAGGCCTGGGCGACCAAGTGGATCCGGAGGAGACCGGCCGCGGCGAGGTGAATCGTGCCCTCGGGAAGGCGCTGGGCACGGACCAGCGGACGCGCGCCAGTGGCTGTGTCACCGACTGCGGTGCCAACCTGATTCACGATAAACATGAGCCGACTGAACGGCTACCGGCTTCACCACCGGCGCCCACCACCGGCTTGAACGCTCGGCCACCCGGCTGCAGCGCCAGCGTGCGGTCCTGTCCTGGGCCACAATGAAGACTGTGAAGCCCGACTTCGACAGTTGGTGGGCATGTAAGTGCCCGTGATCATGGGGTTGAGCTGGGGTTTTGGGCAGTGCGGGGGTGAGGGGGCGTGTGCCCACGCTCCCGGAGGATGTTTGGCCTGGTCAGCGCGTGATCGCGGGTTCCAGGCCGTCCGTCTTTGGCGGCATCGGGATGCCGCAGTCCTTGAAGATCTGTGTCTGCAGGTCGGTGGGCTCGGTGAGCTGACGGAGGCTGCCGGCGGGGCCGGTGAGGGTGACCTGGTGCAGGCGGCCGAGCTCGTTCCTGATGGTGCGCCAGGTGGTGCCGGTGCGGCGTTCGGCGACGCGGACCAGCAGCAGGGCGAGCCAGCAGAGCAGCACGTGGGCGCGGATGCGCTCGTCGACGCGGTGGTAGACCGGCCGCAGGTTGAGGGTGCTTTTCATGGTTCGGAAGGCGCGTTCGGCTTCCAGCAGGTTCTTGTAGCCGAGTGCGACGTCCTCGGGTGTGAGGTCGGGGTCGGAGGTGGCGAGCAGGTACTTGCCGTCCAGGTTGGCCTCCGTCTTGACCTTCGCCCGGTCGATGGAGAGCTTCCCCGTGGCGGGGTGGTGCTTGAGCCAGCGGCCCAGGCTGGGGTGGTCGCGTAGGGCGCACTCGGCCTTGCGGTGCGGTGCGTCGGAGGGTTTCGGGGCGCGCTTGAGGCCGGCCTTGGCGGCACGTGCCCGGGCTCGGGCGGCGTCCTGTTCGCGGGCGGTCTTGATCCGTGTCAACTCGTCTTCGATCGCGGCGAGTTGCGCGGTGCGTCGGGTGGCGTCGCGTTCGGCTTCGGCCGGGTTGTGGCAGATGATCCACCGGCGGGTGGGATCGGAGGCCAGGCGCACTTCCTTGACGCGCAGGTTGTCGCGGACGTGCTGGTAGCGGCCCTGGCGGGCGAGGGCTTCGCCGGCCTTTGCGGAGCCGTCGCGCATCTTGACGCCGGCGATGTAGTGGCCGCCCGCGCGGGTCAGGCAGGCCAGGTTCGCCTCGGAGCTGAAGCCGGAGTCGACGACCGTGACCACGCGGCCCAGGCGCCAGGCGCGCATGTCGGCGCGGACCTGCTCGATCACGGTCTGGTCGTTCGTGGAGCCTGGCCAGACCCAGCAGCGGACCGGGATGCCTTCGCGGGTGACCGCGAGCCCGATGACGATCTGCGGCAGGTCGGGGCGGTGGTCCTTGGAGTGCCCGAACCGGCGAAGCGAGCCCTCGGTGTCGGGGGTGTCGCGTTCGAAGTAGGTGCTGGTGGTGTCGAAGAAGACGACATCGACCTCCAGGTCGAGCAGGTTCGCGGCGGCGAAGAACACCGCTTCCTGCACCGCGGTCTGCGTGCTCTCGTTCACGAGCAGGTCCATCGCCCGGTAGGCGTGCTGCTCGGCGACCTCGCCCGCCGCGGGGATCACCACGTCCGAGGTCGCCCAGTCGACGGCGGCCCGCTTGGAGTCGGGGGCGATGGCGCGGTTGGCGACCAGGGCGAACAGCGCGCGTTCCACGTCGGTGCGGAAGTGGCGTGTGTCCAGCACCTTGGCCAGGGCGGTGTCGATGCCCAGCAGCTTCCACAAGCCGTCCAGGAGCCAGGTCGCGCCGATCGCCCGGGACGCGGCCACCTCCAGCGGGCCGTCCTCGCTCACGGCGAGCGGCGCGGCGGCGTCCTCGCCACCATCGCCGAGGTAGCGGTTGAGGGAGGCGACCAGTCGGCGAAGGGAGTCCAGGTCGAGCCGGTCCTCCCGGCCCAGGTTCAGCAGCACCTCGGCCTTCGTGGTGCCGTTGGCACGGTAGTTGGTGGCCAACTGAACATAGCGGACCACGCTGCCGTCCTTGTTCCGGCGCTGGATCCTCCGCACGTACATGCCCGCAGAATGCCGCATCCACCGAGGTCACAGCAGCCGAAGACCGGGATTGCACATGTCCGCCCACCAAGGTGCTCTAGACCACTCGCAGCCCGCTCACCAGCGATAACACCCGATCAGACCCGGACGTGTGCCCGCCAACTGTCGAAGTCGGGTGAAGGTCTTCATCAGCTCGTTGATCAGCGGCTACACGGCCTATCGCGCGGCCGTCGCAGATGCGGTCGAGACACTGGGGCACCAGGTCGTGCGGGCGGAGGACTTCCCGGCGTCACCCGGGACGCCGCAGCAGGCATGCCTCGGCGCTGTCCGTGAGTCTGACCTCATCGTGCTGCTGATCGGCGAGCTCTACGGATACCCGCAAGCGTCTGGGCTCTCGGCTACTCACGAGGAGTACCTAGAAGCGAGAGAGCGCAAGCCGGTGCTCGTCTTTGTTGAGTCCGGGGTGACTCGGGAAGCAGCGCAACAGCCGTTCCTCGACGAGGTTCAAGCCTGGAACACGGGTCACTTCCGGGCCTCGTTCTCTTCGCCCGCAGAGCTGACAGCCGGGGTGCTGCGAGGACTCCACGACTACGAGCTCGCGACAGCCGCAGGGCCAGTCGACGAGGCGGAAATGCTGGCGAGAGCCCGGGCCCTCTTGCCCGACGGCCGCAAACCCGCTGGCGTACCGCAACTAGCCTTCGCTGTGGCTGGTGGTCCACACCAGCAGATCCTCCGACCTGTCGAGCTCGGGCAGGCCGATCTACACCGTGACATCCAGCGCGAGGCGCTCCTTGGTGAGCATCCGATTCTCGATACCGCCGAGGGCACCAGCGCTGCCCACCGTGGAAGTGTCCTGGTGTTTGAGCAGCGAAGCGCGTCGCTCAGCCTGGATCAGACCGGCTCCATCTGCGTCGTCCAGCCCGCCCGCCAGGACACCAACCGGTACCGAGCCGAGATTCCTGCCCTCATCGAGGAAGACCTCGCCGCAGCCCTGGCACGGGCTATCCGATTCTCCGGGTGGCTCCTTGATCGGCTAGACCCACTGCACCGGCTAATACTGCAACCGCATCTGGGGAGTGTGGCCTCGGCGTTTGTAGTGGGATCGGCGTGCTCGGGCTTGGCTGCGTCGTCGGAAGCGTGACCAGTGCAGATGGTGTTCGTTGGTCTGGTGGCGGGGTTTGACGAGGTGGCCCATCAGTCGGCGGATCTCCGGGACGCTCAGGGGTATGAGGTCTTGCTCGTCGTCTGCGGTGCCCCTTTTGTGGCTTCCTGGGCGCGTAGGGCGGTCAGGTAGGCGAGTGCGGCCATGGACAGGGTGATGTGGCGGTACCAGGCGCGGTAGAGCCGGACCTGGTAGTGGTCCAGGCCGCACTCGTTCTTCGCGATCTGAAACGACTCCTCCACGGCCCACCTGGCCGCGGCCACCTTGACCAGGTCTTTCAGGCGGGTGTCGACGGGGCCGTAGCAGACGTAGTGGGCGATCTCGGTGGGGTCGCTCACCGACCTGCGGGCCAGGACCCAGTGCCCGAAGCCGTTCTCCCATACGGGGCGGATCGCGACGCGGGCCCAGTCGTATATCCGTTCGCCGTGTGCGCCCTGCCCGCCGGAAAGGCGTTTCCATGCCTGGCGGGGCAGGGCGGCGATCAGGGAGTCCACGCGGATATCGGCCCAACTGGTGGTGATGACGGTGTCGTTGACCTTGGTGGCCAGCACGTGGGCGACGCCTCGTTCCTCCAGCCAGGAGCGCAGGTGTTTCACCTGCCCGTACGCCTCGTCGGCGGTCACCCATGCGAACGGGACCCCGGCGTCGATCGCGCGCTGCAGCATCCACTTGAGGTGCTCGTTCTTGGTCGCGAACGGGATCTCGTCGTCGATGCCGGCAGCTCGGCAGCGCTCGCGGTCATCTGTCCAGGAGACGGGAAGGTAGAGTTCCCGGTCGATCAGCGCACGGCCCTTGGTCGAGGCGTAGGCCAGGAACGTTCCGATCTGGCTGTTCTCTGTCCGGCCGGCGGTGCCGGTGTACTGGCGTTGGACGCCGGCGGACTTGGTGCCCTTCTTCAGGAAGCCGGTGTCGTCTCCGATCAGGATGCCGTCCCTGGTGCCGATGGTCTCCACCACGTAGTCGCGCACGTCGTCGCGGACCGCGTCCTCGTCCCACTCGGAGTGGTTGAGCAGGCGCTGGACCGAGTCCGGGCGCAGCTGCCCGACCTGCTCGGACAGCGTCCAGCCGTTTTTCCGCTCCAGCGGGGCCAGTAGCCCCCTCAGGTAGTCCAGCGCCCGCTCGCGGGGCTCCGACCTGCCGAAATGGTGGGCGAACCGGGCATGGAACCCGGCTATGCCATCGGACCACGACTCGACCTGCTCAACCGTCAGCTCTTCAGCACACAGTCACTTCAACGAGCCAAAACCATGATCGTCACGCAAGTGCAGTTGCAGTACTAACCGACGTTGTCCCGATCACCCATCTCGCTGGGGCCGGCTACATGGCCTGGCGCACCAGGGCTGAGCACGCTGCCAGCCCCACCGCCGCGACCCTCTCCGAAAACGCCGACGCCGTGACCGCCACGTTGACCCCCGCCCGGCGGCACCGGCAGGCGCTCACGCTGGACTCCGGCCACATCGCCGAGGACCTGATCGTGCTGCTGCGCCGGGAGATACGTGGATGAATGACACCATTCATGACGTAGACGCTCAACGGAGCCGGTGGTTGCGGTACCGGACTAGCCAGGCGCTGACGTCCGACGCCGACGACCGGTTCGCTTGTGGAGGGCTGGGGCGGCAGGTCGACGGTCTCGACTGCAGGTTGCTGTTCCTGCCTGCTGACCCCGACGGGGATGCCGTTCCGATCGATGGGGAGGTGCTGGCGTGGCTTAAGGAGCCACGAGTGTCGCCTTACGGAGGCCCGGGACCAATCTGAGGGCCCGGAGAGCAGAGTGTGAACGGCGCCTTGGCGTGCTATACCCAGTATCGGGACGATGCTGGATGGGTGCGATATCTCGCGCTTCATCGCCACGGCGGTATCGAGATCGGCCTCGGGCACCTTGCCTATCAGGTCGGGAAGGTCCGTGTCTTTCCGTTGCGGCGGATTGTCGGGCTGGCATGGATCACCGCCGCACTCCAGACCGAGGTGGTCGGACGGTGGGCGATTGACGGCCCGTTTGAGATCACAGTCGCGCTCCGAAACACGAGCCGGGCCACGTTGGGAGCATTCGCCGAGGGCTGGGCGGAACCCGGACAGGGTCTTGCGGACTTCGCCACCTGCCTGGACGAACACTTGCTGCTACATCGAGAAACCGACGGCCTGCCCGATCCAGAAACCTTCGCACTCGACCTTGGCGACCGGGTCGAACAGGCATTTGGGACAGTCCACCGTCGGCATCTCGCCCGTCGAGGCGAGCATGAGGGCGGCTTTGACCCTCGCTTCCAGGTGTTCTGAACTTCTGAACACTCGGCCTATTAGTTGAACGGAGCCAAACCGCTCAAGCGCTTACCGATTTGACGCCCGGCAGGCGGGCCAGACTGGCCGCTCCCGTCGAATCCCCACATCGGTCACGCTCCGACCTCCGCGTTCAGCGATACCTCCAAACGTTGTCGGTGTCGACCCGCGAGGTGTCGAGCTATACGAGGCCAGACTGCTCAAAGGCACCCAATACGGAAGGTACTGGACGCACCAGAATCTACCGGGCACAGGACTGTGTCCGCTCCGACCACCGTCCCGGGTGGCCGACGGCGCCTACCTCAACGCCGGCCTGGCGTCCCCCGCCGCAGACGGGCCGAACGGCCGCTCCCGAAGATCCAGCAGTAGCCCAATGCCGGGCCCTGGCCAGGATCGAGCGCACCTTCGCCCACATCCTGCACCACCGCATCGACCTCAAGTCAGTCCGTCCAGACACACTCGAACGGGTGAAACTCAACCGCCGCCGTTGCCCAAGCCCCTCCGTGCTGCCACTATTCCTACATAGGACCGTGGGTCGACCGGCGTCGAACGCTGGCGCGCCTTCCTGTCCACCGCCCAGTGCGGAGATCAGGAACCATCCAGATCCAGGACCGCAGAGGCCCACTCCAGGGTGGACGGTGGTACAAGTCCGTCCTCGGACACGACCCATTCGCCAACGTCGTTGGCGAGGCAATGCAGGTCAGGAGCAATCCTGACCTGCATTTTGCGTTGTGCGTGGTTGTAGTCGCAGCGCGGGCGGGTGAAACCGAGCTGCGCTGTTGGCGCAGGCGGGGGCGGCGGCTCCGCAGCAACATGCCGCCGACAGGCGGCCTCGGCCACTCAGCGGGTCTCGCTCTCGGCGGGGAAGACCCCGTGGACGGATTTCCTGGTGGTCTGGAGTTTCCTGAGGACGTTGGCGACGTGGTGTTCGACCGTGCGGGGGGAGAGGAACAGCGATTCGGCGATGTCCTGGTTGGTGGCGCCTTGGACCAGGAATTCGGCGACCTGCTTCTCACGCGGTGAGAGTTGGCCTCCGTAGCCGCGGCGGCCACGGGTGGGTGTCCGGGCGAGGCCGAGTTCGTGTTGGAGGTGCCGGCAGCGGCCGAGGTCGGCGGTGGCGTCCAGGTCGTTGTAGACGTCGGCGGCCTCGGTCAGGTGGCCGGCGGCGTCCTCGGGGTGCGATCGTGCAAGGGCGTGGCCGAGGTGTTCTGCGGTGTGGGCGCTCTCGTAAAGGTGGCCGATCTGCTGCCAGCGGCGGTGGGAATCGGCGAAGTGCTCGGCGGCGCGGTCCGGTTCGGTGTCGCGTAGCAGCATTCCTCGGGCGGTCTGGAGTTCGGCCGTGCCTGCGGGAGAGTCCGTGCCCTGCAGGGCGCGTGCGGCGTCGGCTGCGAGCTGTTCGGCTTCCTGCCGGTGGCCGCAGGCCAGCGCGGCCTCGACCGCGACCGGTACCAGGGCGGTCTGCTGGGCCCACGTTTGCGAGCGGCGCAGCACGGCGGCGGCGGGCGCGGCGATCGCCCAGGCGTCCTTGGGCGCCTGCTGGGCGAGCCGGATGCCGGCGAGTCCGGCGGCGGTTCGAAGCTCCACGCCGACCTGCGGGTGCCTTTCACCTTGGGCGGCGGCCTTCTTGAACAGTTCGACGGCCTGAGCGTGTCGGCCTCGGGCGCGGGCCAGCTCGCCGAGGAGCGTTGTCTGTTCCCCGCGTTCCGCGTAGTTCGACGGTTCTGGAGACGTCAGCGGGGTGAAGTCGCAGGCCAGGGTGGTGAGGCTGTCGCTGCGGGCCGAAAGTGCCTAGAGACGCGACTTCCGTGATTTGGCTGCGCTGGCCTGTGGCTTCGGCCTATCGTCTGGAGCTGTGTACGTGAAGACGACGAAGCGGGAGAACAAGTCCGGGACGGTCCGGTACCTGCACCTGGCCCACAACGAGTGGGATCCGGTGAAGGGCCGGGCGGTACCGAAGGTGCTGTTCACCTTCGGCCGCGAGGACGACCTGGACCGCGACGCGGTCAGGCGCTTGGTCGCGTCTCTATCGAAGCTGCTGGAGCCGGGTGACGCCCCGGCCGCGACCACGGCGTCGGACCTGGAGTTCACCTCGTCGCGCGCGTTCGGCGGTGCCTACGTGCTCGATCAGCTGTGGCGCCGCCTGCGGATCGACCAGATCCTGGGCCGGGTCGGGCAGCCCAAGCGCGGCAGGCGACGGGACATGACCACCACCGAGCGGGTGCTGTTCGCCCTGGTCGCCAACCGTGCGCTGGCGCCGTCGTCGAAGCTCGCGGCCGCGGACTGGATCACCAACGACGTGCACATCGACGGCCTGTCGGCAACCGACGACGACACCTGCTACCGGGCGATGGACTGGCTGCACGAGGTGACCGGCGACCTGGAGAAGCAGGTGTTCGACGAGGTCGCGAACCTGCTGAACCTGGAGGTGGACCTGCTGTTCTTCGACACCACCAGCACCTACTTCGAGTTGGAGGAGCCGGACGAGCCCGTCGCCCGGGACGACGCGGGCCGCCGCCTGAACACCGAGGATGTGGACGGCGAAGCGAAGCAGGTCGGGTTCCGGACCTACGGCAAGTCGAAGGACTCCCGCGACGACCTGCCGCAGATCGTGATCGGCATGGCGGTCACCAGGGACGGGATCCCGGTCCGCTGCTGGTGCTGGCCGGGCAACGCTTCCGACCAGACCCTGATCCGTCAGGTCAAGGACGAGATGCGGGACTGGACCCTCTCCAAGATCGTGTGGGTGGCCGACCGCGGTTTCTCCTCCGCCGAGAACCGCCGCTACCTGCGAAAGGGCGACCACGCCTACATCATCGGCGAGAAGCTCCGTTCAGGGAGTCCCGAGGTGCAGGCCGCCCTGTCCCGGCAGGGCCGCTACCAGGACGTGGGCGAGAACATGCGCGTCAAGGAGGTGCGGATATCCGACACCGACCGGTTCGTGATCTGCCACAACCCCGAAGCAGCCGAGCGTGACAGACACATGCGCGAACAACTCGTCGCCCAGCTAGCCGACTTGATCACCGATACCGACAAGCTCAGCGACTTCAAGCGGGGCGAACTGCGCGGCCGGATCGCCGACAAGCCCGGCCTGAACCGCTACCTTCGCGCCACCCCGGCCGGCAAGCTCCGCATCGACCAGGCCAAGATCAAGGCGGAGGAGAACCTCGACGGGAAGTACCTCCTGCGCTGCTCGGACCCCCACCTGAGCGCCGAGGACATCGCTCTGGGCTACAAGCAACTGCTCGAAGTCGAGCGCGGCTGGCGCGACATGAAGCAGATCATCGACCTGCGGCCCGTCTACCACCGACTCGAAGAACGCATCCGAGCCCACGTCATCCTGTGCTGGCTCGCCCTCCTGCTGATCCGGATCACCGAGACCACCACCGGCGACACCTGGCCGCACATCCGACGCGAGCTCGACCGCCTCCACCTGGGCACCTTCACCGGCCCCACCGGAACGTTCCAGCAGGTCACCACTCTGACGAAGCCCCAGCGAGACCTGCTCGCGAAGCTGCAGATCCCCATCCCCAAGCAGGTCGTCGCGC
Organism: Kitasatospora sp. NBC_01266; assembly: GCF_036242395.1. Taxonomy (NCBI): domain Bacteria; kingdom Bacillati; phylum Actinomycetota; class Actinomycetes; order Kitasatosporales; family Streptomycetaceae; genus Kitasatospora; species Kitasatospora sp. NBC_01266. Next base: position 1,415,109 of record NZ_CP108458.1, read on the forward strand.
TTCAGCCCGCATCCCGCTGACCAGCCGAAACGCGACCGCCTAGAGAAACGCCCTCCAGGCGGCCGAAGCCATGTCCGCCCAGGTCAGACCCCAGATTCGATCCTCCAGGCCCCTGAATTACGCGGAACGCAGGGTTCGGCGTCGGTCAAAAGGATGTCCGGGTACTCGGCGCCGAGCGCGGCGAGCCGCTCCTCGATCCCGTCCAGTGGCCGGCCGCGAATTCCAGCCGCAGCAGGTCGACCCGGCTGTAGCAGTCGACGAGCGGGATGCCCGCGCGCTGGGCCAGCTCCCGGCTCTCCGCGAGCAGGGCCGTGGCCCGGCGGTAGTGGCCGAGGTCGATGGCGCAGTCGCCGCAGTTGAAGAGCGCCCGGGTGGTCTGGCGCAGCACCTCGATGTCGTCCGCATGGCGCGGTAGCCGATCCAGTTGCTCCCAGACCGCAGGATCCCCGGTTTTGGCGAGGACGGTGAGGCGGGACGCCCGGACGGTCGCCCGGATGCCTTCGTCGGTGCTTCCCCGGACAGCCTGCTCGGCACGGTCCAGCCAAGCCTGTGCCTGTTCGGTGCCGCTGCGCTCGTCGATGGTCATAGCGATCATGGCTCTGGCCGCCCGCTCCGGCCGGGTGGCCAGCTCCAGGGCGGCCTTCTCCAGTTCGCGGACACCTGAGCGGTCGGCGCCGTGGTTGATCATGAGCAGTGCCAGTCCCAGGCGGATCTCGCCGCGCGTGGGCTCCGGAAGCTGGGGGTCGGCCAGGATGCGGCGGAGCATGGCGGCGTTGGCCGTGTAGTCCGTGCCGTCGACCACGATCCGGGCCAGGGCCAGGGCGGCGCGCGACCGGAGGGCGGTCTCCACGCCCGGCTGTTCGAGGATCTGGTGGAGCAGGGCGGCGGCGGTGCCGGTGTCGCCCAGGGAAACGGCCTGGTCGGCGGCCTCCTCCGCGCGCTGGAACCAAGCCTCCCGGTCGCCGACCGCCAGGGTGTGGTGCGCGATCTGCACCAGCGGGATCGGCGACCTGGCCTGAAGCTCCGCGATGGCGCGGCGGTGCAGGCGGGCCCGGCGCGGGCCCGGGATGTGCTCGTAGACAGCCCGCTGGGCCAGGGCGTGCCGGAAGACGTAGCGGCCGGAGTCGCTCTCGCTGAGCACCGATGCGCGAAGCGCGTCGGTGAGCCCCTCGGCGCCCTGCTCGGGGTCCAGCCCCGCGACCCGGGTGAGCAGCGACTCCGTTGCGGGCACGGCGAGCACGGCGGCGCTGTCGATGATCGCCGCACCCGCCTCCGACAGCAGGGCCAGGCGCTCGGTGACGGCCTCGCGCAGCCCCACCGGCACCTCGGCGCGATCGAGTTCGGTGACGGCGTCGCGGTAGCCGTGGTTGCTGCCGTACTCACGCAGCGTGATGAGATCTTCCTCGGCGGTCAGCGGCAGGCCCTCGCTGCGCCGGTGCAGGGCCCTGGCGAGTGCGGGTGGCGCGTGGCCGCCGAGTGCGGCGGCGGCTAGCTCCTGGACGTCGCTCTCGGTCATCGGGGTGAGGTGGATCGTGGTGCCGGTGGTGCCGGGTGGACGACGGTAGGCAGCGCCTAGCACGGGGGCGCGGGCCGGCAGGTCCTCGGCCCGGTAGGTGAGGACCAGGCTGAGCTGTTCGGGCAGGTCGCGGGCGAGCAGCAGTAGGAGATCCCGGGTGGCCTCGTCGGCCCAGTGCAGGTCTTCCATGATCAGCACCGCTGGTCCGATCGCGGTCAGGAACGAGCGCACGGCCTGGACCACCTGGAAGCGTTGGCCGGGCACCTCGCCGGGCCGCGGCGGCACGGGCGGCAGCAGGTCGGCCAGGTCGGGCAGCAGCGGGGCCAGCGCGCCCGTGGTCGGTGGGAGGCCGGTAGTGGGCAGCCAGCGGCCCGCCGTGCGCAGCGCGTCCACCACCGGACCGTAGGGGAAGGGTTCGCGCAGCGGATGGCAGAAGCCGGTCAGCACCCTGCGCTCGTCCGGGGCGAGGGCCGCGGCGACCTCTCGGACCAGGCGCGACTTGCCGATCCCGGCCTCGCCCTCGACCAGCACCACCGCCGGAGGGTGCCGGATCGCGGCCAGCAGCAGGCCGAACTCCTGACGACGGCCGACGAAGGGGAAGCCCCCGCCGAACGCCGGTGTACCAGGCTCCAGAACGGCCGCCACACGATCACCTTCTTCGCCTTGACCACGCTAGAGCGGGCCTCCGGCACGAGCAAGCCACCGTCTGCTTGCCGGTGCCGGTAAGGGATCTGCTCGGGCCTGTGCCGGTCAGCGGGGGTCAGGCAGCTGCGGTGTGGCAGTCCGACTCCGCCTCCAGCCGAGCCGCCTGCGCGGTGGACCTGCCTGGCGATGGCCGCGGCGGTGGCACCGGCGGAGGTGACGATGTCGCGCACGCTCATGGGCTCGACGTGCTTCGGCCACAGCCGTCCCAGCTCCAGACCACAACGTCGTCAAAGTCGTCACCACCTCCGGCCACCGCGCCCTGGTGTTCTCCCGCCCGCTGTCCTGCGGGTGGCGTTCGACGATCTCGACGTCGATGCCCGCGCCTCGGGCACCTCGGGCACCGGTCGAGGACCGGCTTGCCGTCTTCGCGATCCCCCTGGACCTTTCTGCCACGCACCTCGATAGTGGTCCGGACGCTGCGGGTCGGTCAGGAGGTACGTGATGCCGGATGGTGTGTCGTCGCTTCCGGTGGACCGGGAGCTGCGCAGGGTGCTGCGGCACGGCACCTTCGCCCAGGTGCTCGACCATGCGCTCAGCGCTCGTGGGCTGAGCCTGGAACGGGTCCAGTTCCACCTCGCCGGGCACGGGGTCCGGGTCAGCCGAGCGGCGTTGAGCTACTGGCGGCACGGGCGCAGTCGTCCGGAGCGGGCGGAGTCGCTGCGGGCGGTGCGGGCGCTGGAAGCCGTGCTCGACCTGCCCGCCGAGTCGTTGGTGTCCCTGCTCGGGCCGCCGCGCCCGCGTGGCCGGCTCAAGGCCGGGCCGGACGCGATCGACCGGCGGCTGCTGTGGCCGGCGCACAGGCCGTTGCTCGCGGCCGTGAACGCACCGCAGGACGACCGGGTTCGGCTCCTCGACGTGCACGAGCACGTCCTGGTCGGGGACGATCGCGGGCTGGTGAGCATGCGGTCGCGGCTGGTGCTGGAGGCAGCGGCCGAGCGGGTGGACCGGTACCTGGTGTTCCTGTGGGCCGAGGGATCGACGGCGGCCGTCCCGGTCGATCCCAAGTACTGCAGGCTGGGCCGGGTGCGGGTCGACGACTCGGCCGGCGCGACCGTCTGCGAACTCCTGCTGGAGCAGCGGCTGGCGGCGGGCGAGCGCACGGTCGTGGAGTTCAGCTCGGAGTTCCCACCGGGGCACGAGTTGACCTTCTTCCACCACCGGTTCACCCGACCGATCCGCCAGTACGTGCTGCAGGTCGAGTTCGCAGGTGCGGTTCCGGTGGGCTGCGTGCCGTTCCGGCAGGCGAACGTGCACGCGCCGCGGCACCTGGGCGCGCCGCTGTGGATCGGGGCGTCGCGGACCGCGCACCTGGTGGTGACGGACAGCCCGCCCGGCATCACGGGCCTGCTCTGGGAATGGGACTGACCGGCAGCCAGGCGGCCGCCGGTCAGTCAGTCGATCAGTCGGTCAATCCTGTGCGTTCGTCAGGACCGTCAGAAGATGAACCAGCTGAACGCCGCCTGGCCGCTCGTGCCGCTGGTGTCCGTGGCGGTCACCGTCACGCTGAAGCCGCTGCTGCTGATCGGCGTGCCGCTGATCAACCCGGTGGAGCTGTTGATCGACAGGCCCGACGGCAGCCCGGCCGCCGACCAGGTGTAGCTGCCGGTGCCGCCGCTGGCCTGCATCTGCAGGCTCACCGGCTGGCCGAGCTGGCCGAACTGGAAGCCCGGGTTCTGCACGGTCACCGGGCCCGCCGTGCCCGACTGCACGGTGAGGGTGAACGTGCTGCTGTGGCTGGTCGCCGCGCTCTTACCGGTGATCGTCACCTGGTAGGTGCCCGCCGGGGTGGACGCGCTGGTGGCGATCGTCACGGTGGACGAGCTACCGGCGCTGACCGAGGTCGGGTTGAACGTCGCGCTCGCGCCCGACGGCAGGCCGCTGGCCGACAGTGCGATGTTCCCGGGGGACGTCTGGGTCGTCGCCGCGGTCGTGACGGTGGTGCCGGCCGACTTCCCGGCGGTCACGGTCGCGGACGTCGGGCTGAGGCTGATCGAGAAGTCGCTCTGCGCGGAGCTGTTGACGGTCAGTGACACCGGTGTGCTGTGGCTGGCGTCAGTGCTCTTGCCGGCCACCGTGACACTGCTCTGTCCCGCCGCCGCCGAGGCGGAAGCGGTCAGGGTCAGGGTCGCGGAGTTGCCCGCCGTCACCGAGGTGGGGCTGAAGGCAGCGGTCACGCCGGCGGGGAGGCCGGTGGCCGAGAGCGCAACGGACTCCGCGCTCCCCTTCGAGACCGTGGTGCTGATGGTCGTGGTCACCGACTGGCCCGGGTTGACGCTCACCGAGGTCGGGCTCGCGGCGATCGTGAAGTCGTTCGACGCGGGCGGGGTGGCGCCGTTGATCAGCGGGTCGGCCAGGTTGTCGCCCTGCGGCGAGCCCCAGCCGGTGCACAGGTCGTAGCCGGTGCCCGCGCTGTAGGTGTTGTTGTTGCCGGTGGTCACGTCGTGGAAGGTGGACGCGTACTGCGAGGACTGCCCGATCGCGTAGATGGTCGGGTTGAGCGCGCCGACGTCGGCCGTGCCGGCCGCCTTGGACTTCTGGTCGACCATGGCGATGTATCCGGCCATCAGCGGCGAGGCCAGGCTGGTGCCGCCGATGTCCTCCCACTTGCCGTTCAGGTTGACGGACAGGGCGCCTGCGCCGTAGTCGGCGTCGAGCGCGATGTCGGGCACCGACCGGTACTGGTTGGTGCCGGTCTGCCAGGACGGCTTGGCGAATATCTGCGAGTAGCCGCCGCCGGAACGGGTGTTGCCGGTGCTGCCCTGGTTCCAGCACGACTCCGACTGGTACGTGCCCGCGCTGTCGCTGGTGAGCAGCTGGGTGCCGCCGACGCCGGTCACCAACGGGTCGCTGGCCGGGTAGTCCGCCTGGACGGTGGTGTTGTCGCCGTTGTAGCCGCAGCCCGTCGCGCCCCAGTCACCGGACGCGGACAGCAGCGTGATGCCCTGCGCGGCCATCTGGGTGAACGAGTTGTGCGAGCCGTTGATCGGCCCGGACTCGCACGACTCCCCGGCGAGCCAGGACCCCGAGAGGATGTTGATCTGGTTGTCGCTGGCGATCTTGGCCATCTCGTCGACCCAGGCGGCATCCGTGTTGGGCGCCTCGTAGGCGATCTGCGCCGCCGCGGGGGCGGTCGAGGCGACGGCGTCGATGTCCAGGGTCACCTCCAGCTGGCCGCTGCCGGGGCTCGAGACGCCGCCGTCCACCGACACGACCTTCGGCGTCACCGACGGCTGGTTGAAGTTGCTGGTCCAGGCGTTGATGTCGGACTGGTTGAAGGCGTCGAACTCGACCAGGCCGACCGTCTGCCCGGCACCGGTGTAGGAACCGGAGAGCTTGGTCATGCCGTAGGCGGTGCGGAACTGGGCCGGCGTGTAGCCGCCGCCGGGACCGGCCGGGCCGGCCGAACCGGCAGCGTGGTGCGCCATCGGCTGGTCGGTCAGGCCGGCCACGGCCTGCACGGTGCCGGCGAGGGAGGACGGCACGCTGGGCGCCGTGTCGTTGGCGTAGAAGTGCGCGCCGGCCGCGTTGGTGTAGTCGCCGATCGAGGTGCCGAAGGCGGCCGCCACCTGCTTGGCCGAACCGCTGGCGTCGATCACCTCCCGGTTGTCCGCGACCTTGGTGACCTTCAGGCCGTTGGCCTTCAGGAACGCGCGCGCCTTGTCCACGTCGGCCTGAAGGGGCGCGTACCGCATGTTGTACTGCGCGCTGGTGAGGTAGTGCCGGTAGTTCGGCGACGCCGGATCGCTGAGCGAGGCGACGAACTGGTCGAGGCCGGCCTGGTCGTGCGGCTTGAGCGAGAGCGCGACCGAGACCTGTCGGTCCGCGGCCGTCGCACTGATCCGGTGCGCGTCGGCCGGCGCCGATCCGTTGAGCCCGAGGGACACCCGCGGGGCGGTGGGGGCAGCCACCGCGGGAGCGGCCGCGGCCATGGCTGCCGCCATGGCCAGGCAGGCCGCCACTGCGACCGTCCGCGCCGATTTGGGCATTCGTGACACGAGTTCCTCCAATTGGGGGGATGGGAACTCGGGCCAAGCTAGCGAGGGGAGCGGCGCCTTCCAGGAGGCAACTGAACATCTCACGATGTTCACGAAGTGCTGTGAACGCGCGGCTCCGTCCCAGGTGGTCGCTGGTGTGTGGAGCCAGTTGTCAACAATGTTTGCAGCGCGGTGAGTTCAATACCGTGGAACACCGCGGGCAGTGGCAGCAGCCCACCGGACGCGGCGTCACCCGACAGGCGTGCGAGGCGGTTCCCGAAGCGGACGCTGCGTCAGGTCTTCGAAGTACTGGGTGCACTCGACCCGTCGGGTCAACACCGAAGGCAGGTGCGAGACCGAGGTCTCGCACCTGCCTTCGGTGGCGTCGCTGTTACTGGGGCAGGGCCCAGAATCTGGTTCTGCTGGTTCGCCTCGGAGACGCCGCAGCCGTCGACGATCAGCGGGTTGCCGTCCGTGGTGGCGGAGTAGTAGTCGTCGAGGCAGTAGTTCAGGCTGGCGTTCTCGAGGAAGCCGTTGCGCTGGTAGGCCCACTGCTCGGTGGCCCGTCCGTCGCAGGTGTTCAGCTTCGCCCAGTACCCGACGTAGCGGCTGTCGGTGGTCTGGTCGACCGCGTCGAGGCACTTGCCGAGGGTCCGCACGATGCCGTCACCGGGGAGGGACCAGCGCTGGTTGCTGTTGCCGCTGCAAGAGTGCAGGGTGACCGGGTTGTTGGCGCCGGTGCCGCTGTACGAGTCGTCGACGCACTTGCCGCCGATGCCGGTGAGCTGTCCGGTGGGCTGCTGTCCGGTGCAGCCGGTGCCAGGGGTGATGCGGTAGATGGCGGTGCCGTGGGCCGGGACGGTCGCGCTGATCGAACCGGTGCTGGTGGACGAGGTGCCCGCCCAGAGGTCCTTGACGGTCGCCGAGCAGCCGGCGCCGGTGAAGCCGACCCCGCCCAGGGTGGTGCTCGCGGTCGTCACGGTGGAGCCGCGGTTGAGCAGGGCGACGGCGCGGTCGCCGTTGGCCAGCGGGCGGGCGAGCACGTCGATGGTGCCGTTCTGGGAGACGATGCCGGCCTGCTTGCCGAGCGTGTCCTGGTCGATCGCGAGGACGCCGCCGTTCTTCAGGGTGGTCAGCGAGGCCGCCGAGAGCGCGGAGACGTCGGTACTGAGGATCAGCGGCGAAGCCATCATCGACCAGAGGGCGAGCTGACTGCGGGACTCGTCGTCGGTCAGGTGGTCGCCGGTGATGAGGAAGTCCGGGTCGTTCCAGCTGCCGGGGGCCGAGTAGCGGGCCAGCAGCGAGTTGTAGCCGTACTGGACCAGCACGCCGGCCTGGTTGCCCGGCTTGTTCCAGGCGGATCCGCCCGCGTTGTACATCTTCACGTCGTAGCCCTCGCGCCACAGTTGGCCGCTCTGGCTCGCCCCGTCGATCACGCTGTACCAGTTGCTGAGGTCGGACACGCCGATGGAGAAGTAGGCGGGCGAGGACTCGGAGAACACCATGTCGCGCTTGCTGGTGTTGGCCTTCATCGCCGCGCCGAAGTCCTTGTACGCCTGGATGTAGCCCGCGGCGGTACTGGAGGCCGAGGGCATGTTGCAGCCGTCGAGCTTGATGTAGTCCACGCCCCAGGAGGCGAAGGTGTTGGCGTCCTGCTGGAAGTGGTTCCAGCTGCCGGGGTAGCCGCCGCAGGTGTAGGTGCCGATGCCCTCGTAGAGGCCGAACTTCATTCCCAGGGAGTGAAGTTGACTACCCAACCAGGCCATGCCGTCGGGGAACCTGGTGGAGTCGGCGACCAGGTTGCCGTTGGCGTCGCGGGCGCCGCCCATCCAGCAGTCGTCGACGGTGACGGTGGTGAAGCCCTTCGCCGCCAGGCCCTGGGTGACCAGGGCGTGGGCCTCGGAGAGGATCAGGCTCTCGCTGTTCCCGAGGTCGCCGGTGTTGGGGTTGTTGGGCGTACAGCCGAACCGCGCCCAGTTGTTGAAGCCCATCGGCGGCGTGACAGCAAGGGAGTTGCCGTTCGGACTGGTCGCCGTCGGCGATGCGACCGCGTTCGGTGCGAGTAGGCCGCTCGACAGCGCGGCGACGGCGCAGGCCATCGCAACGGCCGGGATCAGCGGGCGGATGCGGGTTGGGTTGACCATGGGGGTGATCTCCTGACCGGAGAGGGTGGGCGGCGCTCGCGCACGCCAGGGGGGAGCCCGTCTCGTCCGGAGCCGAGTCACGCCCTTCGGTCGTGAGACTGCGGCCGGGTGCGGCGAAGCGGGGAGAGCGCGTCTATATCGTCAAATGCTCGATGGTGACAAGAGTCACATGTTTTCGAGCAGAAAAGTGCACCCTGGTCTCGCTGTGCGCGCCGTCGAACGGCTCCGACAGCCTGCGGGCACCCGGGCGAGTCCGATCGGTCGCCTTCGCTGGTCAGCGTGATCCGACCGGGTTGCCGACCGGGCCCGGCGCGGTCCTGACGCCCCCTCGGCGATGAGCTCGGCGATCAGCAGGACCACGTCGTCATCGTCGTCGTCCGCCCGCCGCAGGGCGGCCAGCAGGCAGGCGAACCGTCACCGCATCCCGATGAGAGGTCGGCGGAAGTTCTGCCAAAATCTGCTCGGTGTTGGCGCATTGCGAGCAGATCCTCACTACCGTGCTCGCTGCCACGGGTCGTCCGGGCACCGGCCCGCCGACCGTGGAATCCGCTTACCACTCTCCAGGGAAACCTCCGTGAACCGAGTTCTGACTCCTGCCCGCCGCCTCGGTGGGCTGCTCGCCGCCGCACTCGCCGCCGCCGGCGTGCTGGTCGGCCCGGCCGGCACCGCACACGCCGCCGCACTGCCGAACCCCGATCACGTGGTCATCGTGATGATGGAGAACGAGGACTACAGCTCCATCATCGGCAACACCGCGCAGGCCCCGTACATCAACTCCCTCGCCCAGCAGGGCGCGTCGTTCAGCGACTCGCACGGCGTGTACCACCCCAGCCTGCCGAACTACGAGGCCCTGCTGTCCGGTTCGACCCAGGGCCTGACCGACAGCACGCCCCCGCCGGTGGGCTCGATCAACGCCGACAACCTACCCAACGAGCTGATCCAGCACGGTCTCGGCTTCGCGGACTACTCCGACGAGGCCACGCCGGCCGCCTGGCTGCGCTTCGCCGACCTCCCCGGCACCGCCACCGCACCGAACCCGGTCGACAAGTGGCTGAGCTGCCCGTCCCCGACCCCGGGCCAGGGCTGCGGCTTCCCCGCCGGCGCCGCCGGCTACAGCGCCCTGCCCGCCGTCACCTTCGTGCACGGCAACGCCAACCAGTCGATGCACGACGGCAACATCCTCGAAGGCGACACCTGGGTCAAGAACACCGTTGGCGGCTACGCCAGTTGGGCCAGGACCCACAACAGCCTGCTGATCGTCACCTGGGACGAGGACGACTTCACCGCCGCCAACCACATGCCCACCGTCTTCTACGGCGCCAACGTCAAGCCGGGCAGCTACAGCGAGACGATCAACCACTACAACGTCCTGCGCACCGTCGAGGACATGTACGGCCTGCCCGAGCTGGCCAACTCCGCCACCGCCACCCCGATCACCGATGTCTGGGGCTCGACGACCTTCGGCACCGGCTCCGGCCCGGGTGTGGTAAGCGGTTACAGCAACCGCTGCCTGGACGACAGCGGCAGCAGCACCACCAACCTCAACCCGATCGTCCTCTGGTCGTGCACCGGCAACCCGAACCAGTCGTGGACGCTGCCCGGCAACGGCACCGTCCAGGTCTTCGGCAAGTGCATGGACGTCCTGCACAGCGGAACCGCCGACAGCACCCCCGTCGAGCTCTACACCTGCAACGGGGGCGGGGCCCAGCAGTGGGCCGCCCAGGCCGACGGCTCCCTGGTCAACCCGGAGTCCGGCAAGTGCCTGGACGACCCGGGCTCCAGCCTCAGCGGCGCCCAGCTGATCATCTGGGACTGCAACGGCGGCGCCAACCAGAAGTGGGCCCTGCCGTAACCGTCCTCCCCACCGTCAGGGCGGCCCCGGCTACCGGGGCCGCCCTGACGGCCAGTCACCGTCCGGCGGCAGCGGCGGGGCCGCGGGCATGAACGGTGAGTCGTGGGTGGGCCGTCAGGCCAGCTTCTGGCAGAGCAGCGCGTAGGGGCGGGCGGCCCACGACTGCCACCAGGGGTGGCTGTAGGCCACGCCGGCGACGTACTCGTCGTCCGCGCACTGGCCCTTGTAGTCGCCGGGGGCGAAGTCACCGCCGCCGGCCGCCGGCGGGCGGTTGTCACCGCCGTTGAACCACACGGTGCGCGTGGCGGTGCCCAGCGGGACGGCGGACTTCGCGCACAGCACGCCGATGGTGTCGCCGTTGCGGCTGTAGCCGGTGGCGACCGACCCCTGCGGGCACTGGGCCTTGGTGTACCCCGACGCCCAGTCGGTGCTCACGTACGTCTCGCCGTGCACCACGGTGACGTCACGAGCGGCGTCCCACGCGGTGGTTGACGTGGCGTCGGTGCACAGTTCGCGGTCGCCGCCGTAGCTCAGGCCGGCCAACCGCTCGCCGTCGAGGCAGGTCGCCTTGAGGGCACCGGGGTCCCAGTCGGGGCGGTTCTGCATGGTGAGGGAGAGGTTGTCGTCACCGCCGCTGGAGTCGAGCGCCTTCCAGTCCACCGCCGGCATGTTCGTCCGGCCGATGGTGAAGGTGGTCATCACCGGGTAGTGGTCGCTCGGCGCGTAGGTGTCGAGCTGCCCGTTCGCCCAGCCCGGCTGCGGGTCGAAGAGCACCTGCACCGGGGCGACGGCGGCCGGGACGGGCCGCGTCGTGCCGGAGGCGTCGGTGTCGTTCAGGTAGCCGAGGTAGTCGAGGCTGTCGTCGTACGTGCTCGGGAAGCTCTCGATGCCCGACATCGTCTTGCACCAGGCGCCGACGTCGCAGTCCAGGGTGCGGACCGGGGCGTTCGGGTCCTCGACGGTGTGCAGCACCGCGCTGCCCGCCGCGCTCGCCCGGTCGAGGTCCGAGTCGCCCGGCGCGCGCCCGACCTGCCCGTTGAAGTACTCGATGTTGAGGTCGCCGCCCATCAGGACCGGCCCCTGGGTGCCGACGGTGGCGTTCACCCAGTTCTTGATCTCGCCCATCTGCTCGACCCGGGTGGCCCGGGTGGTGTCGACGGACGTGCCGGCCTGGTCGGCCTGCAGGTGCGTGCCGACGACCCAGGACCGGGTGCCGTTCTTGTCGATCTCGGCGAGCACCGCGCCCTTGTTGGAGAACCAGTCCCAGGAGACCGCGTTCTCGAAGACGTAGGCGTGCTGCGCCATGATCGGGTACTTGGAGAGGATCATGGTGCCGCCGCGGATGATGCCCGCGGCGGTCGAGCAGTCGCCGCTGATCGAGTCCCAGCCACCGCCCGAGCAGACCTGGCCGATGTTCGGCGTGTGGTACGGGTACTGGGCGGCGAGGTCCGCGGGGATCTGGTCGGACGAGGTCTGGTTGAACAGCTCGTCGAGGATGACCACGTCGGCGTCGTGCTCGCGGATGACCGCCTCGACGGCGGGGGTCCGTCCGGCGGCGTTCTCACTCTTCGCGGAGTCCACTGCCGAGGTGGCGAGGTCGACGTTGAAGGCCAGGACGGAGAGCGTGCTGGTGCCGGTCGTCGTAGCGGTGGCGGTGGCGGCCGTCGCGGTGCCAACCGAGGCGGACAGCAGCGCGCCGGCCATCGCCAGCGAGCAGGGGAGGACGAGGGTGCGGGTTCTGGACAACTGCGTGTGCTCCATCAATCAGTAGGGAAGCGCATTCCCGGAGGACGAGCAGGAGGCGGACGGACTGTCGGCCGAGCAGGGCGCGGCGGACCGGTCCGCCGGGTGTCGCGGTGTCTCCGACGCGCCGATGCGCCGACGGGCCGGGACGAGGCGGACCGGGTATCCGTCGGCGACCGGCCGGCGCGGGCGCCGACGGGGCGGGAGAAGCGCGGGACAGGGCCCCCGGCTGCCCCGCGGTGAACTTAGCGCACGATTGCTCAGTTTCAGGAGCGGTTGATCACAGTTGATCAGAGCGCGCTTGAGCTTTCATGCCCGCGCCATCTCCGCGTCGCCCCTCCGTCACTCCGGCGGACAGCCACCGCACACCAGTCGCTACGGCTCGTCACCGTCCTGAGCCCCACTCAGTCGCTCCCGGACGCCTCCGAGCAGACGCTCGCGACCTGACGGCGGTCCGCCGTGCCCGCCGGATGCGGTCAGCCGATGGCGCCGCAGGAGCCGCGGACCTTGAGTTCCGGCAGCAGGTCGATGCGGTGGGCGGGCAGGTCGGCCTCGCCTTCGAGCCGGCGCAGCAGGAGTGCCATCGCGGTCGCACCGACCGCCCGCCGGGGCGGTGCGACGGCGGTCAGCGGCGGGGCGGCCAGGGCGGCGAACACGTCGTCGTAGGAGATCAGCGCCAGGTCCTCGGGGAGCCGCAGGCCGCGGGCCCGCAGCAGCATCGAGAGCCGGACGGCCTCGTGGTCGTTGTGCACCAGCACGGCCCGGACGCCGGTGCCGGCGGCCGCCGCGATCCGGTCGGCCAGCCGCTCGATGCCGCCCGGGCCCTCGCCCGGCGCACCGGGGTCGCGGATGTCGAGCACCGGCTGCGGGTCGAGGCCGAGCCGCCGCACGGCCTCGGCGTAGCCGGCCCGGACCTGGTGGGCGGTCCAGCTGTCGTCGCGGGCGGCGAGCAGCACCGCGCAGTGGCCGAGCGCGGCGAGGTGGCGCAGTGCGAGCAGGACGCCGTGGCGGTGGTCGGAGGCCACGGTGTCGAGCGCGACCGCGGGCGCGCCGGGAGCGCCGCGCCGTTCGATCAGCACGGCCGGGACGGGCAGGTCGGCGAGCCAGTCGAGCGGACTGTCCGAGCCGGGCAGCCAGTGCGGGCTGAGCAGCAGTCCGTCCACGGCGGAGCCGAGCAGGTGCTCGACCTGGGCGCGGTCGTCCCGGGCCTGGTAGGAGGAGATGCCGAGGACCAGCCGGGCGCCGGCGGAGGCGGCCCGGGCCCCGGCGATGATCTCGTCGAAGTACGAGCCGACCGTGGGGACCAGCATGCCCACCACCGGCGGCCGCTCCGGCTGCTCGGCGGTCGCCCGGGACGGGGAGCTGACGACACCGTGCGAGCGGTGGAGCCGGCCGTCGGCGGTGAGGGCGGCGAGGTCCCGGCGCAGTGTGACGACGGGGATGCCCAGGTGGGCGGCGAGCTCGATCACCCGAACCGTGCCGAGCCGGTCGACGGCGCCGAGGATTCGGGCGCGTCGTTCTGCCGCCGTGCTGACCACTGCGACCTCCCCTGGGCAGTTGCGTGGATGAGCCGTAAGATCACTTTCTATCATTCGATCTCATTCGGTCCAAGTGTTCATCAGACGGCCAGTCCGTCGGGGCCGACCACCGGATCGGCATCGATCGGGCAGCGAAGCGGCTCCCCCAGCGGTAGTTCGGCTGTTACCCGGGTACCCTCCGCGGTCGGCAGGACGGTGCACCGCGCCGCGTAGGCGCGCACCAGGTCCAGCCCGCGGCCGGAGCACGCCTCCTCCTCCGGGCATGCCGGGGGCTCCGACGGCCGCCAGCGCCCGGAGTCCTGCACGTGCAGCACCAGTCGGCCGTCGCCGCAGCTCATCCGGAGCGCCAGGTCGTCGCTGCCGCTGTGCCGCACCGCGTTCGCGGCCAGTTCGGTCACGATGAGGCCCACCGCCTCCTCCACCGAGTCGGACAGGTGCCACTGCCGGACCACCCGGCGGGCGAAGCGGCGCAGCACGGGAACCGCGGACGTCTCGGCGGCGAGCACGCAGCCGATCGTCCGGATCCGGGCCGCGCACCCGCAGCGCGGGGGGCGGACCGGGGAGACTGCCGCATCGATGCTGGTCATCGGGAGCTCCTTCACGCCCGGGCGGCACACCGGCCGGACTGTGGAAGGGACGTGCTTCGGGGCACGACGGCGCCCGGAGCGGCAGCACGCGGTCGGCGACTCGCGGTGCGGACGGGCGTCGGCGGCGCTGGCGAGGCCGGTCGGGGACCCTGGGGCCCGCGTGCCGACCGTTACCGACGGGAGACGGATGCCGAGAGCGGCATGGACTCACGGTAGGGCGATCGATTGATCGCGTCAATCGGATCTGGTCAGTAATTAGCTCATTTGCTCAGCAAATGAGCGGGAGACGGACCCGTCAGCGGCGGCGGGCCGGAGCACAGCGCTCAGCCCAGGGGCCCCGCGGGCCCCTACCGGGCCGCCCCGCAGGACTCGCGGACGGTGATCGCCGGCCGGAGCAGGATCTGCCGGTGCGAGTCCTCCGGGTGCTCCAGCCGGTTCAGCAGCAGGCCGGCCGCGGTGCGGCCCAGCAGGTGCTTGGGCGGCGACACGGCGGTGAGCGGGACCTCGGCGATGTCGGCGATCTCGTCGTCGTAGGCGATCAGCGCCAGGTCGTCCGGCACCCGCACCCCGGCCCGGCGGGCCGCGGCCTCCAGCAAGGCCGCCTGCCGGTCGCCGAAGCAGACCGCGGCGGTCACGCCGGCCCCGCGCAGGCCGAGCAGGCAGCGGTCGGCCGCAGCCGGGCTCCACTCCTCCAGGGCGGCCCGGAACTCCGTTCCCGCGAGCCCGAGTTCACGCACGGCCTGCTGGAAGCCGCAGTCCACCGGCTCGGTGGTGGGGCTGTTCAGCCGCAGCACCAGCCCGATCCGCCGGTGCCCGAGCCGGGCCAGGTGGCGCACGGCGTCGTACCCCCCGGCCTCGTGGTGGGTGCAGACGCTCTCGGTGACGTCGCCGAGGCTGCGCCCCCGCCGCTCGACCAGCACGACCGGCACCGGTAGCCCGGCCAGCTGGTCCAGGTAGCTCTCCGGGCTCTGCGGACCGGCCAGGGTGGGCGCCAGCAGCAGCCCTTCGGCACCCGCCTCCAGCATGTCGGCGAGCGCCCTCGCCTCGCGGGCCTGGTCGTAGCCGGAGCAGGCGATGACGGACCGTGCGCCGGCCGCCGCCAGCCGCTCCTCGATGCCCCTGAGGACCCGGGGGTAGTAGAAGGCGGTATCGGGCACGATGACGCCGATCAGCGCGGAGCGGCCGCCACCCGCCTTCGGGGCGAGGACGTAGGTGCCGGAGCCCTGCCGCCGCACCACCAGCTCCTCCGCGACCAGGTCGGCGACGGCGCGGCGGACGGTGCTCACCGACGCCTCGTGCGCCCGGGCCAGCTCCTGCTCGGTGGGCAGCCGGCTGCCGGGCGGCCAGACGCCCTCCCCGATCTCCCGGCGCAGGCGGTCCGCGAGCGTGCGGAACTTCAGCCCCCTGGCTCCCGGGGCCGTGGTCCCGGCCGGTCGGTGGGCCGAGCCGGTCATGTGCGCTCCCTGGTCCGTCGCCTGGCGGGGTCCGTGCGACCGACGGCACCGCCACCGCCAGGATTTTCCATGATCCCGCTCCGGTCAACACCCGATCGGGCACATGACTCCCCCATGAATCGATCGGCCGTTCATCCCGTCACGACCCCGCGTCCACTAGGGAAACCGCAGCCCGACGCTGGGTGACGCCTGCCGGCGGCCCCCGGCGAAACATGTGGCCGGTCATGTGCTCCAAGCTCGTTGACCGTCCGAGTCGGGCGCCCTTACGGTCCTCACCAATCGGATCGGGGGGTTCGTCAAGGAGGACGCCCCGTGGACGCCACCCAGCCCACCGCTCGATCCGGCCCGGCCATGAGCCGCCGCCGGCTGCTCCAGATCACCGGTACCGCCGCCGCGCTGGTCGGCGCCGCCCAGCTGCTCCGCCCGACCATGGCCTGGGCCGACACCTACGACTCGATGCGCGGCACCTGGGTGCAACTGCTCACCGGCAGCGGCTTCACCGCCACGGCTGCGCCGTTCTCCACCGTGCTGTCCACCACCGGCTCCCAGGCGAGCGGCTACCAAGGCTCGATGGCACCGACCACCGGCTCGCTCTGGCCGGACCTGCCGATCGGCACCGTCTCCGCCAACGTCACCAGCAGCTACGACCGGCTCCGGACCATGGCGCTGGCGTACGTCCAGCCGAACACCGGCCTCACCGGGAACGCCGCGCTCGCCTCGGCGATCCTGACCGGGCTCGACTGGCTGTACGGCAACGCCTACACCCCCTCCACCACCACCTACAACAACTGGTGGGACTGGCAGATCGGCGCCCCGCAGCGGCTGCTGGACGCCGCGCTGCTGATGTACCCGCAGCTGAGCACCAGCCAGACGGCCAACTACTGCGCGGCGATCGACCACTTCGTCCCGGTCTCCCTGGTCGCGACCTACAGCGGCACCAGTACCGGCGCCAACCGGGTCGACCTCTGCCGGGTGCTGATGCTGCGCGGCGTGCTCGGCAAGAGCACGGCCTCGCTGACCAGCGGGCAGACGGCGCTCTCCCCGGTCTTCCCGTACGTGCTCAGCGGCGACGGCTTCTACTCCGACGGCAGCTTCATCCAGCACACCTACACCCCCTACGCCGGCCACTACGGCGACGTGCTGCTCGGCGACCTGAGCAAGCTGCTCACCCTGACCGCGGGCACCACCTGGGCGATCACGGATCCGGGCGTGCAGAACTTCTACGCGGCGGTGGACTCGGCCTTCGCGCCGTTCGTCTTCAACGGCCTGGTGATGGACGGCGTCTGCGGCCGCGCCGTGAGCCGCGGCATCGGCGCCACCAACAACCCGACGCAGTTCCAGCAGGACGACAACAACCGCGGCCACGGCGTGGTCTCCGACATCCTGCGGCTGGCCACCTCCGGTGCGGCCTCCCCGGCCCAGTCGGCGGCCTGGAAGTCCATGGTCAAGGGCTGGTTGCAGCGCCAGTACTACGAGCCGCTGATGAGCAACACGACCCTCGGCGTCGCCGAACTCGCCCGTGCCCAGGCCCTGCTGAACGACTCCACGGTCACCGCCACCGCCGAACCCGTCAACAGCGTGGTGTTCGGCATGGACCGGGCCGTCCACCGCCGCCCCGGCTGGGCCGCGCAGCTGAGCATCTGCTCCTCCCGCACCACCTTCTACGAGACCGGCAACGGCGAGAACCTCCAGGGCTGGCACCAGAACAGCGGGATGCTCTACTGGTACGGCTCCAACTACGGCGACGGGCAGTACGCGGACGCGTTCTGGCCCACGGTCGACCCCTACAAGCTGCCCGGCACCACCGTCTCCACGCTGGCCCTGGCCAACGCCGCGGGCGGAGCCTGGGGCGCCTCCCACCCCAACTCCGCCTGGGCCGGCGGCGCGACCGACGGCACCTACTCGGTGGTCGGCCAGGACGTGCGCGGCCTGCAGTCCACGCTCACCGGCAAGAAGTCCTGGTTCCTGCTGGACGACTCGGTCCACTGCCTGGGCGCCGGGATCACCTGTACCGACGGCGTGGACGTGCAGACCACCGTCGACAACCGCAACCTCGGCCCGAACAACACCCAGGGCCTCACGGTCGACGGCACCGTCCAGCCGACCACCCTCGGCTGGAGCCAGACCTTCACCGGCAGCCAGTACATGGCCATCGACGGGATGGGCGCCTGGGTCTTCCCCGGCGGCGCGACCGTCAACGCCAAGCGCGAGGCCCGCACCGGCGCCTGGTCGACCATCAACACCAGCTCGGCCACCACCCCGATCACCCGCAACTACCTGACCATGTGGTTCGACCACGGCACCGATCCCAGCGGCGCGAGCTACAGCTACCAGCTGATGCCGGGGGCGACGGCGGCACAGGCGGCCGCCCGCGCCGCGAGCCCGAACGTCACCGTGCTGGCCAACACCGCGACGGTGCAGGCGATCAGCTGCCCCTCGCTCGGGCTCACCATGGCCAACTTCTTCGCCGCCGGCTCGGCCGGCCCGCTCACGGCCTCCGGTCCGTGCTCGGTGCTGGTGCGCGAGCAGGGCGGCACCCTGACCGTCGCCGTCAGCGACCCCACCCGGGCCGCCACCACCGTCCAGGTCGGCATCGCCCGCACCGGCTACGCGGCCGTCAGCTCGGCCGCCGGCATCGCCGTGCTCGCCCCCTCCGGCGGGATCAGCCTGCTGGCGGAGACCGGCGGTACGCACGGCGCGAGCCGCACCGCCGTGCTGACGACCACCGGCAGCGCGCCCGCCACGGCGACCGCCACCCAGCTCACCGCGACGGCGTCCACCTACGTCCGCGACGGGTCCTACGCCAACACCAACTACGGCAACGCGACGACCGTGGTGGTGAAGAACACCAACACGGCCAACAGCGGCTACACCCGCGAGTCGCTGCTCGCCTTCGACGTCTCCGGCCTCACCGGCAAGGTCTCCCGGGCGGTGCTCTGGCTCTACGGCAACGTGCAGGACTCCGCCGGCACCGAGACCACGCTGCAGGCGTTCGGGCTCTCCTCGACCAACTGGACCGAGACCGGCGTCACCTGGAACACCGCCCCGAGCCGCACCACCGCGCTCGGCACCGGCCTGCTCTCGACCGGAGGCGACTGGATCGGCCTCGACGTCACCAGTGCGGTCGCGGCCGCCCAGACCTCGGCCGGCGGCAACGGTACGGCGGCCCTCGCCGTCTTCGAACCGGGCGGGGCCGTCGGACTCGCCGTGGTCCTCGACGCCCGGCTGAGCTCGACCAACCCGCCGCAGCTGGAGGTGGTCAGCTCCTGAGCCCTCCCCTCCCGGTCCCGCCCGGTGGGCCCGCGCCGGCTGTGCGCGGGCCCACCGGGCTTTCCGCTGCGCGGCCAGTCGCCTACTGTGTACTCGATCAACACCTGAGCAAGTGATACACAAGCGGTCTTGGCGGCCTGTCGTCAGCCCGGGTGCACCGGACAGGGAGAAGAGAAGCATGACGATCACCGCGGAGCAGCGGCGGGCCCGGATCCTCGATGTCGTCCGCGAGCTGGGCACGGTCCGGGTGGTGGACCTGGCCGACCGGGTCGGCACCGCCGCGGTCACCGTCCGCCGGGACGTGGCGGCCATGGCCGAGGCCGGCCTGCTGTACCGCTCGCACGGCACGGTCTCCCTCCCCCGCGACAGCTCCGCGCCGGACCGGCCGGACCGCGACCGGATCATCGGCATGCTGGTGCCCACCGTCGGCTCCTACTTCGACGAGATCATCGCCGGGGCCCGCACGGCGGCCACGGCCGCCGGGGCCAGGCTGGTGCTCGGCATCTCGGCCTACGAGTCCTCCGACGACCGGGCCCAGGCGGAGCAGCTGCTCGAGGCCGGGGTCGACGGCCTGCTGCTGAGTCCCAACTGGCGCCCGGCGACCGGCGCGGTGGACACGGCCTGGATCCGCGAACTGCCGGTGCCGGCCGTCCTGGTCGAGCGCCCCGCGCCCGCGGACAGCACCGCCGCCGAGCTGGACTCGGTGAGCTCCGACCACCGGCACGGCGTGCTGCTGGCCCTGCGGCACCTGCTCTCGCTCGGCCACGAGTCGGTGGCACTGGCCGCCCGGCTGGACTCCTGGACGGCCGGCCAGGTACGGGCGGGCTACCAGGAGGGCGTCCGGCTGCTCGGGCTGAAGCCGCAGCCGGTGCTCGACATCACCCGCCCCGGCCTCGACCCCGACGGCCTCGCCGCGCGGATCGCGGAGGCCGTCGGGCAGGGTGTGCGGGCCTTCCTGGTGCACAACGACCAGGAGGCGATCCAGCTGACGCCGCCGCTGCGCGCCCGGGGGCTGCGCGCGCCGGACGACCTGGCGCTGATCTCCTACGACGACGTCTTCGCGGCGCTGGCCTCGCCGCCGCTGACCGCCGTCTCGCCGCCCAAGCACGCGGTGGGCACCGGCGCGGTCGAGCTGATCCTGCGTCGGATCGACGGCGACTCCGAACTGCCGATCCACCACGTCCAGTTGCTGCCGAAGCTCAAGGTCCGCGGCTCCTGCGGCGGCACCAACGGCTGACGGGGCGCCTGCCGGCGCCCCGTCAGCTCGCCAGTCATCGCCCCGTCAGACTGCCGGTCCGTCAGCCCGTCGGTCCGCCAGCCGCGCCAGCAGGGCCGCCCCGGACCCGAGCAGGCCGTCGAGCGGAGCGGCCGACGGGAACCACGGTGCCTCGTACTCCCAGGAGACCCAGCACTCCGGGGGCAGCAGCCCCAGGCACTCGGCCAGCGGCAGCACACCCGCGCCGAGCGGCAGGGGGGTGAGGTCGTCCGGCCCGGCGACGTCCTTGACCTGCACGTAGCCGAGGCTCGGGGCGAGCGCGGCGTGCGACACCGCCGGGGACTCCCCCGCCAGCCAGGTGTGCAGGACGTCCCAGAGCGCCCCGACCGCCGGGTGGTCCACCAGCTCCAGCACCCGGGCCACATCCCGCCCCGCGCGGTGCGAGTCGTGGGTCTCCAACAAGATCCGCACGCCCAGCGACTCGGCCTCGTCCGCCACCGCGGCGAGGCGCCGCGCCGCCCGCCGGTCGGCCCCGACCGCCGGCGCGTCCCCGCCGCGCGGGAAGACCCGCAGGTGGCGGGCGCCGAGGTCGGCGGCCAACCGCAGCTGCCCGCGCAGTTCGGCGACCGGCCTGGCATCCTCCCCGGGGGCTGCCACGGCGGCGTAGCCCGCGAGGGCCAGCGGGGTGACGCCGGCCCGCCACAGTGCCCGGGCGGCGGCGGACCGTTCGGCTGCGGTCATCTCCGGGTGCACCGGCTCGCCCGGCGCGCAGCGCAGTTCCAGGCCGGCCCAGCCGTGCGAGGCAGCCAGCCGGAGGACCTCGGCGAGCGGGCGGCCGGGCAGGCCGAGGGTGGAGAAGGCGAGGCGCATCCGGTCAGCCCTCCGGGCGGTCGGTGGTGACGGTGACCCGGCCGGGGGCGAGGACGGCCTGGTGGGCGCCACCGTCCGGCCAGCGCACCCGGACCCGGTCGCCCGCCACCCGCACCAGCGGCTCCGGAACGGGTCCGGGCGCAGCGGACCGGTCCAGCCTGGCCCGGCTGACGAAGAGTGAGCTCCCGGTCCCAGTGGCTCCGGTGAGCACCGGCACGGCGGCCGCCGTGCCGAACGCCGTGCCGCCGGGCAACCGGTGGCAGTCGGCGTCGGCGAAGCCGTGCAGGCCGGCCAGTGCGGAGACCAGGGGCAGGCCCCGCAGGTCGGTGGCGGTCACCCTGGCGTGCCGCGTGTCCGCCCACTGCTCGGCCGCCGCACCGGCTGCGGCCCACCCGCTCTGCCGCACTCCGGTGCCGGGCTCGGCACCGCTGACCAGGTGGATCCGGACCTCGTCGGCGCCGGCGGCGAGGACCAGCGAGGTGACGGTGACGCCGGGCAGCTCCCGGCCGCCGACCAGCGGGTGGTGGGCGGAGGCGGCCCACCCGTCCCCGGCGCCGAGCGGCCTGATCCGGCCGCGCTCGCTGAGCTCGCCGTCCACCACCAGGCCGAGGTGGTTGTCCGGGGTGCCCTCGAAGGCCGGGCCGGTCGCGGTGGAGTAGGCCAGGCGGGCGTAGAGCGGGTCGTCGGCGTGCACCTGGTCGGCGGGCTGGTCGTCACTGCCGTGGTTGTGCAGCCGGACCAGGCCGTCGGCGGCGGTGGACTGGATCAGCCAGCCCGGCTGCGGGAGGGCGGTGACCGCGTCCGCCGTCTCGGCCGGTCCCGGTTCCTCGACGGCCGTCCACACCGGGTGGTCGGCGGGCAGCAGCAGGCCCAGGAACCCCTTGCTCGCCCAGTACGCCGAGGCCGGTCCGGAGTAGTTCTGGACCATGGCCGGGTAGCGGCCGAACCAGCCGGGCGGGAGCAGGCCGTCGGCGTCGACGGCGCCGCCGTCGACGAAGTACCGCAGCGTGCCGGAGGCCAGCCGGCGGGTGGTACCGGGAGACAGCGGGGTGTGGCCGGTCAGGGTGCCGGCCCAGAGCGGTGCGGCGGCGGCGAACCGGTAGGCGAGCGAGCGGCCCTGGTGCACGGGCGCGCCGTCGGTGCCGAAGGTGCGGGCGTGCCCCGCGAGGTGGGCGGCCAGCCGGGGGCCGTAGGTGTCGAGCAGGCGCTGGTCGCCCGTCAGGTGGGCGTGCAGCACGGGGTAGAGGTGGAAGGCCCAGCCGTTGTAGTGGTCGAAGGCGCGCGGCCGGCCGTCGGTGTACCAGCCGCCGCCGAGGTACCACTGCTCGATCCGGGCCAGTCCGCGGTCGACGGCGCGCTGTCCGGCGCCGTCGTGGTCGAGTCCGGCCTCGACCAGGAAGGCGCCGACCATGGCGGGGAAGAGCCACCAGTTGTTGTCGACCGGGGAGGGCGCCAGGCCCGGGGCGAGCCAGGCGCGGACCTGCTCCCGGGTCCGCCCGTCGAGGGTGTCCCAGAGCCACGGGCGGGTGAGGCGCAGGCCGACGGCGATCGAGGCGGCCTCCACCAGGGCCTGTCGGCGCTCGACGATGCTCGGCCAGGAGACCTGGTCGCCGTCGGCGAGGTCGCCCTCCGCGGTCGGGGTGCGGGTTCCGGCGGCGAGTCCCTCGGCGTACCGGCGCAGCAGGCCGGCGGGGTCGGCGCCACCGGCGCCGGCCACTCGGAACGCGGCGAGCAGGAAGGTCCTGGCGTACCCCTCCAGGCCGTCCGAGCGCCGCCCGGAGATGCTGGGCCGCTCGCCGGGGAGCGGGATCAGCGCGTGCTCGGGGCCGGCGAACCGCGCCACGGACTCCAGCAGGCCGTCCGCGACGGCCTCCCAATGGGCCCTGGTCCATCCGGTGTGCGGGCTGAGCGTCCGGTCTTCCGGTGGCAACTCGATCGCGGGCACGGCAGTACTCCTTGCTCTGGAAGGGGCTGATCGAATCTAGGAACCGTCAGATCATTCGTCAAGCCGATCAGAGCGAATGATCAGCCTGCTCTTGGCGGCAACCATGACAATCCTGATTTAGCTGCAGATTTGGCAGCTCGCACTGGTCACGATTCGATCACCTTGGATCACTTGATCTCTTACTCTTGACTCTGATCGCAGGTGGTCGCAGGATAGCCGCGATCCACCGTCGCCGACCTCGCGACGACCGGTCGCAACCGGCACACCGCCCCCGCCCCGCCCCGCCCCCCAGGAGCCGAGCCATGTCGATCCCCCGCACCAGCGCCCGTTCGCGCAGATCGCGCCTCGCCGCCGCCACCGCCATCGGTGCGCTCTCCCTCTCCCTCGTCGCGGCCTGCGGCAGCAGCGGTTCCAGCACCGGCGCCCCCAGCGCGAGCGCCGGCCCGGTCACGATCACCTTCTGGGGTTGGGCCAAGGGCACCCAGGACGTGGTGAACGCCTTCAACGCCTCGCACAAGGACGTCCAGGTCAACTTCCAGCAGATCCCGTCCGGCGTCGCCGGCGGATACGCCAAGATCTCGGACGCGGTCAAGGCCGGCAACGCCCCGGACGTGTTCAACGTCGAGTACGCGGCGCTGCCCGACTTCGTCAGCCAGGGCGCCGTGCAGGACATCAGCAAGCTCGTCCCGGCGAGCCTCAAGGCGCAGTACCTGCCGCAGTCCGTCGAGCTGACCACCCTGGCCGACAAGACCTGGGGCCTGCCGCTGGACGCCGCTCCGCAGGCGCTCTTCTACCGCAAGGACCTGTTCGCGCAGGCCGGCATCACCACCCCGCCGACCACCTGGGACGAATACCTGGCCGACGCCCAGAAGCTGAAGCAGGCCGAGCCGAACACCCGGATCGGCACCTTCTTCCCCGACGACCCGAGCACCCTGGAGGCGCTCTCCTGGCAGAACGGCGCGCACTGGTTCACCAGTGTCGGCGACACCTGGAACGTCGCGGTCAACAGCCCCCAGACCAAGCGGGTCACCGACTACTGGCAGCAGCTGGTCTCCGGCGACCTGGTGCGGGTGCAGACCTCGTTCAGCCAGCAGTGGGTCGCCTCGCTGCAGAAGGGCGAGACCGCTGCCTACGTCGGTGCCGCCTGGGGTGGCGGCGTGCTCAAGTCCGACCTGGCGAGCTCCCCCGGGGCCGCCGGCAAGTGGGCCGTCGCCCCCATCCCGACCTGGGACGGCAAGCCCGCCAGCGGCATGCTCGGCGGAACCACCTTCGCCGTCTCCAAGGACAGCAAGAAGGCCAAGGCCGCCGTGGAGTTCTCCACCTGGGCGACCACCACGCCCGAGGGCATCCAGGCCCGGATCGCCTCCGGCACCTCCTCGATGTTCCCCGCCGCCCCGACCCTGATCCCGAGCGCCAAGGCCGCGTTCAACACCGACTTCTACGGCGGCCAGGACATCTACTCCGTGTTCGTGGACGAGTCCAAGGCGATCGTGCCCAGCTGGCAGTGGGGCCCGGCCCTGAGCGTCACCAACAGCACCCTGTCGGACGCCTTCGGCAAGCTCGGCAGCGGCGGCAGCATCGGCTCGGCGGTGGACTCCGCCCAGCAGGCCACCGTGGACGCGCTGAAGACCCGCGGGCTCAAGGTCGCCCAGTGACGCAGCCCCGAACAGCGCCTCCGGCGCGGGGCACCACCTCCTCCGTCCGCGCCGCCACCGTCAGGCGGCGCGGGCGGGGCGGGGCCCCCGCCGTGCTCATCGCCCCGTTCATGCTGCTCTTCACCGCGGTGATGCTGGTCCCGATCGGTTACGCGGTCTACCTGAGCCTGTTCACCGAGCAGCGCTCCGGGCTGGGCTTCGGCGACGCCCGGACGGTCTTCACCGGCTTCGGCAACTACGCCCGGGCGCTCGGGGACTCGGCCTACCGGACCGGGTTCCTGACCATCGTCCAGTACTGCGTGATCTACATCCCGGTGATGCTCGGGGTGTCATTGCTGGTGGCTCTGCTGCTGGACTCCGCACTGGCCCGGGCCAAGC
This sequence comes from Kitasatospora sp. NBC_01266, assembly GCF_036242395.1. Taxonomy (NCBI): domain Bacteria; kingdom Bacillati; phylum Actinomycetota; class Actinomycetes; order Kitasatosporales; family Streptomycetaceae; genus Kitasatospora; species Kitasatospora sp. NBC_01266. The sequence goes on from NZ_CP108458.1 coordinate 1,439,956, forward strand.
GCTTCTTCCAGCTGGCGCTGTTCCTGCCGCACGCCGTGCCGGGCATCATCGCCGCGCTGGTCTGGACGTACCTCTACACCCCCGGCATCAGCCCGGTGCTCGGCGTGCTGCACTCGGCCGGCGGCCAGCTGGACCTGCTCGGCCACCCGCTGCCCGCCGTGGTCAACATGGCGGTCTGGGAGTGGACCGGCTACAACATGGTGATCTTCTACGCCGCCCTGCAGGCCATCCCCCGCGAGGTGCTGGAGGCCGCCGTGGTGGACGGTGCCGGCCCGCTGCGCACCGCGCTCAGCATCAAGCTCCCGCTCATCCGCGCCTCGATCACCATGGTCGGCATGTTCACCGTGATCGGCTCGCTCCAGCTCTTCACCGAGCCGATGATCCTCTACCGCACCGCACCCGCCGTGGTCAGCTCCTGGACGCCCAACATGTACGCCTACACCGCGGCCTTCGACCGCAACGACTACGGCCTGGCGGCCGCCTCCTCCGTACTGCTGGCCCTGGTCGCCGCCGCACTGTCCTTCGTCGTCACCCGGGCCACCCGCAGCCGCGCCGAGCGCCGATCGGAGGCCACCGCATGACCACGCTCTCCTCCCCCGATCGCGCCGCCGCGCGGCGGACCCGGCCGACTCCCGCGCCCGGCCGGGCAGTTCGGCGGCAGTGGAGCCTCTCCAAGGCCGCTGTCAACGGCGCCCTGGTGCTGTTCACGCTCTACACCCTGTTGCCGCTCGGTTGGCTGGTCACCGCTTCGGCCAAGAACACCCCGGACCTGCTCGGCGGCAACACGCTCACGCTGTCCAACATCCACCTCGGGCAGAACCTGCACGACCTGGCCACCGCCGACGGCGGCATCTACTTCCGCTGGTACCTCAACTCCCTGCTCTACGCCGGGATCGGCGCCCTGCTCTGCGCGTTCATCTGCGTCTGCGCGGGCTACGCCTTCGAGGTCTACCGCTTCCGCGGCAAGGAGAAGCTGTTCGGCCTGGTGCTGGTCGGCGTGCTGGTGCCGACCACCGCGCTGGCCCTGCCGATGTACCTGCTGGCATCCAAGGTCGGCCTGGTGAACACCTTCTGGTCGGTCCTGCTGCCCAGCCTGGTCAACCCGTTCGGGGTCTACCTGGCCCGGGTGTTCTGCGCCGGCTACGTGCCCGGCGAGGTGCTGGAGGCGGCCCGGATGGACGGCGCCGGCGAGCTGCGCACCTTCTGGTCGATCGGCCTGAAGATGGTGATGCCCGGCTTCGTGACGGTCTTCCTGTTCCAGTTCACCGCCATCTGGAACAACTTCTTCCTGCCGCTGGTGATGCTCTCCGACAGCAAGCTCTTCCCGGTCAGCCTCGGGCTCTACTCCTGGAACACCCAGACCCGCGGCGAGCCCGGCTACTACCCGCTGGTAGTCACCGGTGCGCTGCTCGCGGTCCTCCCGCTGGTGGTCGCCTTCGTGGCCCTGCAGCGGCACTGGAAGGCCGGTCTCACCGCGGGCAGCGTCAAGTGACCGCCCCTCCCGTCCACTCCACCGACACCCCGGAGAGTCCCGTGTCCGATCCGCAGCCCGCCGCCACGGGCGGGGCGGAGCCGCTGCCCGGCGGACGCCGCCGCCCACGGGCCGTGCTGGCCATGCACCCCGAGCTCGCCCCGCGGCTGCTCGACCAGCGCACGCTCGGGCGGCTCATCAGCCTCGCCGAGCTCGACCCCGGACTCGTCCTCGACGACTTCGGCACCCCCGCGGCACTCGCCGCCCTCGCCGAGGCCGAGGTCATCGTCAGCAGCTGGGGCTGCCCGCCGATCGACGCGGCCGTGCTGGCCGCCGCGCCCCGGCTGCGCGCCGTGCTGCACGCCGCCGGCTCGGTCAAGCACCACGTCACCGACGCCTGCTGGCAGCGCGGCATCCAGGTCACCTCGGCGGCCTGGGCCAACGCCCTGCCGGTCGCCGAGTACACCGTCGCCGCCATCCTGTTCGCCAACAAGCAGGTGCTGCGGATCAGTTCCGAGTACCGGCAGCAGCGCGGCCGGCGCGACTGGCAGCACGCGCACCCGGAGATGGGCAACTACCGCAAGACGGTCGGCATCGTGGGCGCCTCGCAGATCGGCCGCCGGGTGCTGGACCTGCTGCGGCCGTACGACTTCGAACTGCTGCTGCACGACCCGTACGTGACGCCGGAGCAGACGCAGGCGCTCGGCGCCCGCGCCGTGTCGCTGGGCGAACTGTGCACGCTCAGCGACCTGGTGAGCGTGCACGTGCCCGAGCTGCCGACCACCCGCCACCTGATGAGCCGTCAGATGCTGGGGCTGATGCCGGACGGCGCGACCCTGGTCAACACCTCCCGGGGGTCGCTGATCGACCAGGACGCCCTGGTCGAGGAGTTGGTGTCCGGCCGGCTGAGCGCGGTGCTGGACGTCACCACCCCCGAGGTGCTGCCCGCCGACTCGCCGTTGTACGAGCTGCCGAACGTGCTGCTCACCCCGCACCTGGCCGGCTCGCTGGGCAACGAGCTGCACCGGATGGCGGCTGCCGCCGCGGACGAGCTCGCCCGCTTCGCGGCGGGCCTGCCCTTCGCCCACCCGGTCCTGCCGGAGGCGATCCACCAAACGGCCTGACGGTTCGTCAGGCCACCGAGCCCCCGCCGGGGTCCCTGCCAGGGCCCCGGCGGGTCCAGCACCGCGCCGCCGATTTCGGAAAGCGCTTACCATGCTTCGTCCGCACCGGCCGGAGCCCCCACCGCACAAGGAGAGCCGCGACATGTCCCGCAGAGTGATCGGCATCGTGATGAACGGTGTCACCGGCCGGATGGGCTACCGCCAGCACCTGATCCGCTCCATCCTGGCCATCCGTGCGCAGGGCGGCCTCGCCCTGGGCGACGGCGAGGTGCTCTGGCCCGAGCCGATCCTGGTAGGTCGCAGCGAGCAGAAGCTCCGGCAGCTCGCCGATCGGCACTTCCTCGACCACTGGACCACCTCGCTCGACGAGGCGCTGGCCCACCCGCTCGCCGAGATCTACTTCGACGCCCAGGTCACCACCGCCCGGGAGCCGGCGATCCGGCAGGCCATCGCCGCCGGCAAGCACATCTACACCGAGAAGCCGACCGCCGAATCGCTGGACGCCGCGCTGGAGCTGGCCCGGCTGGCGCGAGAGGCCGGCGTCCGCAACGGCGCCGTGCAGGACAAGCTCTTCCTGCCCGGCCTGCTCAAGCTCAAGCGCCTGGTGGACGGCGGCTTCTTCGGCCGGATCCTCTCGGTGCGCGGTGAGTTCGGCTACTGGGTCTTCGAGGGCGACTGGCAGGACGCGCAGCGCCCGTCCTGGAACTACCGGGCCGAGGACGGCGGCGGGATGATCCTGGACATGTTCCCGCACTGGCGCTACGTGCTGGACAACATCATCGCCCCGGTGCGCTCGGTCTACGCCCACACCGCCACCCACATCCCGCAGCGGGTCGGCGAGCAGGGCGAGGCGTACCAGGCGACCGCCGACGACGCGGCCTACGGCATCTTCGAGCTGGAGGGCGGCATCACCGCCCAGATCAACTCCTCCTGGGCGGTCCGGGTGGACCGCGACGAGCTGGTCGAGTTCCAGGTGGACGGCACCGAGGGCAGCGCGGTGGCGGGCCTGCGCAACTGCCGCTTCCAGCACCGGGCGGCGACGCCGAAGCCGGTCTGGAACCCGGACCTGCCGGTCACCGAGTCGTTCCGCGCGCAGTGGCAGCAGGTGCCCGACAACGCCGAGTTCGACAACGGCTTCAAGATCCAGTGGGAGCTCTTCCTCAAGCACGTGGCGACCGGCGCGCCCTACCAGTGGGACCTGCTGGAGGGTGCCAAGGGCGTGCAGCTCGCCGAGCTCGGCCTGCGCTCCGCCGCCGAGGGCCGCCGCCTCGACGTTCCCGAGCTGGAGATCTGATGGCCGAGATCGACCTCCCCGGCAGCGGCACCCACCGGCTGCGCGACCCCGAGCCGCTGGAGCTGCCCGGCACCGCCACCGCCTACCGCACCGTCTTCGCTGCCGCGCACGTGGTGGCCGATCCCCTCGGTGCCAACGCCCCCGGCGCACCCGCCGCCGTGGACTGGGACGCCACCCTGGCCTTCCGCCACCACGTCTGGTCGCTCGGCCTGGGCGTGGCCGACGCGATGGACACCGCCCAGCGCGGTATGGGCCTGGACTGGGACGCCACCCGCCAGTTGATCACCCGCTCCGGGGCCGCCGCCCGCTCGGTCGGCGGCCGGCTCGCCTGCGGTGTCGGCACCGACCAACTCGCCGCTCCCACGGCGACCCTGCCCGCCATCCTGGCCGCCTACGAGGAGCAGCTCGACGTGGTCGAGGCCGCCGGCGCGCAGCCGATCCTGATGGCCAGCCGGGCGCTCGCCGCCACCGCCCAGAGCCCCGACGACTACCTGCGCCTCTACGGCCAGCTGATCGGCCAGGCCCGGCAGCCCGTCGTCCTGCACTGGCTCGGCGAGATGTTCGACCCGGCGCTGCACGGCTACTGGGGCTCCCCCGACCTGGACCGGGCCACCGAGACGGTGCTGGCGCTGATCAAGGAGCACGCCGGGCGGATCGACGGCATCAAGGTCTCGCTGCTCGACGCCGACCGCGAGATCGCCCTGCGCCGCGCCCTGCCGGCGGGCGTGAAGCTCTACACCGGCGACGACTTCAACTACCCGCAGCTCATCCGCGGCGACGAACTGGGCCACAGTCACGCCCTGCTGGGCATCTTCGACCCGATCGCAGCCACGGCCGCCGCCGCCCTGCACGCGCTCGACGCGGGCGACCTGGCACGCTACGACGCGCTGCTCGCCCCGACCCTGCCGCTGGCCCGTCACCTGTTCGCCACGCCGACCTACCACTACAAGACCGGCATCGTCTTCATCGCCTGGCTGGCCGGCCACCAGGACCACTTCACCATGGTGGCCGGCGCGCAGAGCGGTCGCTCCGTGCCGCACCTGGTCGAGCTGTTCCGCCTCGCCGACCGGGCCGGCGTGCTGCCCGATCCGGACCTCGCCGTGCACCGGATGCGCCAGTTCCTCGCCGTGGCGGGGGTGGAGGCATGACCCGGCTGGCACTGAACCAGATCACCACCAAGCACTGGAGCCTGCCCGAGGCCGTCCAGGGCTGCGTGGACGCCGGGATCCCGGCGATCGGACTGTGGCGGGACAAGGTCGCCGAAACCGGCCTGGCCACCGCCGCGAAGCTGGTCCGCGACGCCGGTCTGAGCGTCAGCAGCCTGTGCCGGGGCGGCTTCCTCACCGCTGTCGGGGCCGAGGGCCGGCAGACCGCGCTGGCCGAGAACCTGCGGGCGCTGGAGGAGGCCGCCGAGCTGGGCACGGACACCCTGGTGATGGTGGTCGGCGGTCTGGCCGAGGGCAGTCGCGACCTGGTCGGCGCGCGCGCCCGGGTGGCCGAGCTGCTCAGCGAACTCGCCCTACACGCCGGGGACTTCGGTGTGCGGCTGGCGATCGAGCCGCTGCACCCGATGTTCTGCGCCGACCGGGCGGTGGTCTCCACCCTCGGCCAGGCCCTGGACCTCGCCGAGCAGTTCCCGGTCGAACAGGTCGGCGTCGTGGTGGACAGCTACCACGTCTGGTGGGACCCGGAGTTGGCGCGGCAGATCGCCCGGGCGGGCGACCGCATCGCCTCCTACCAGGTCTGCGACTGGACCCTGCCGCTGCCCGCCGACGCCCTGCTCGGACGCGGCCACGTCGGCGACGGCCACATCGACTTCCGCACCCTGACCGACCAGGTAGCGGCGGCCGGCTACACCGGCTGGATCGAGGTCGAGATCTTCAACGAGACCGTCTGGGGGACCCCGGGCGCGCAGACCCTGCGGACCATGATCGAGCGTCACCACGCCCACGTGGAAACCCCGTGAAGGTCGTTCTCGCGCCCGACTCCTTCAAAGGGACCGTCACCGCCGCTGAGGCCGCCCAGGCCCTGGCCGACGGCTGGCGTTCCATCAGACCGGCGGATCAGCTGCTGATCCGCCCCATGGCTGACGGCGGTGAGGGCACACTGGGCGCCGTCAGGGCCGCCCACCCGGGGATTCCCGTGACCCGGGTGGGCGGCTGCACCGGCCCCGACGGCCGCCTCGTGCCCGGCGCGTTCGCGCTCCTGCCGGACGGCACCGCCGTCGTGGAACTCGCGGTCGCCAGCGGCATCACGCTGATGACCGAGCTCGCCCCGCTCACCGCCACCACGCGCGGCACCGGCGAGCTGATCGCCGCCGCCCTCGACCACAGCGCGACCCGCTTGCTGATCGCCCTGGGCGGCTCCGGCTCCACCGACGGCGGTGCGGGCCTGCTGGCGGCCCTCGGTCTGCGGCTGCTCGACGCCGACGGGGTGCCGCTGCCCGACGGCGGTGGCGAGCTGGTCCGCGCCCACTGGGTGGACCGGGGCCGGTTCCGGGCGGCGCCGACCGGCGGCGTGCGGCTGCTCACCGACGTCACCAACCCGCTGCTCGGGCCCGAGGGCGCCGCCGCCGTGTACGGCCCGCAGAAGGGCGCCTCACCGGCCGACGTCGAGCAGCTCGACCAGGGCCTGCACCGCCTGGCTTCGCTGCTCGGCGGCGACCCGGAGCAGCCCGGGGCGGGCGCGGCCGGCGGCACCGCCTACGGGCTGACAGCTGCCTGGGGCGCCACCGTCACACCCGGCGCCGCGGCCGTCGCCGACCTGCTCGGCCTGGACGAGGCGCTGGCCGGGGCCGACCTGGTGGTCACCGGCGAGGGCCGGTTCGACGCCACCAGCCTCAACGGCAAGGTGGTCGGCGAGGTCCTCGCACGGGCTGAGCGGGCCGGAGCGGCCGCCCGGATCGTCGCCGGCGAGTCGGCCGAACCGGGCGTGCTGACCCTCACCGGGCTGGCCGGCGACCCGGACGAAGCACGCACACACGCCGCCGATTGGCTCCGGGCAGCCGGCGCCGCGCTCGCCGCCGAGGCGGACCCTCGGGGCTGAGCGGGACCGCGGGTCGGACACGGAGAGCCGGACCCTGCTGCGGCGTCAACGCCTTCGGCAGGGTCCGGCTCGTCGGTGGGACGGCGGCTACCGGGTACCGGACCGCAGCGGCACCTTGGCCACCGCACGAGTCCCGTCCGGCCCGCACCACAGGACGCACCCGGTCGAGAACGCGTTCACCAGGGTCAGGCCGCGTCCGCCGACCCGCTCGGTGATGCCGCCCAGCTTCTCGGCCGCGGAGGCCGAGCACCACTGGCCCCGGTCCTTGACCTCCACGGTGACCGCCTCGCGATCCGTGCTGATCAGCACGGCGACGTCCGGGCTGCCGCTGTGCCGGACGGCGTTCGCGGCCAGCTCGGTCACGATCAGCGCGACGGCTTCGTCGATGCCCGCCGGCAGCGCCCAACTGCGGACCACCCGGCGGGCGAAGCGCCGCAGCGCGGGCACGGAGCCGGTCTCCGCCGCCATGACGCAGGCGGCCCGCCGGCCGAGGGCCACACCCGGCGCGGGGCGCTCCATGGTGAGGGTGCTGCGCTCCATGGTGGGGGTGCGGTGCTGGGCGGTGGCGAACATCTCGGACTCCTGGGCTGCTGGACTGTTCTGCTCTGCCTCCCACAGTCCGCCTGCCAACGCCGGGAAGCATCGGGATCACCCCACGATGCGGATACCCATCAATAGGGATGGAGCGGGTGAATCACCCAAAGCCGCCCCCGCTTCCCGCCGCCTGCCGCCCGCCCGGCTGCCCGCGCCGCTGGTCAGCCACCATTCATGTGGTCAGTCATGCGCCGGTTGTGCATTGTCTGCGCCGGTCGCCGCTCCTAGGTTTTCCCCATCGAACAGACCGGTGGGAAAACCGGTCTCGATCTCGCGGTCCGACACCGGGTTCCGCATCCGTCAGCACACGCGACGGCACATCACCCGCGTCAGCCGCTCAGGCTCCCCCCACCTTCCGGAGACGCTGCCATGAACTTCCGAACCCCCAGGCGGGCGCGCGCCGCGCTCGCCTCCCTGGTGCCGCTGGCGCTGGCGGTCACCTGCGTCGCCCCCGTCACGTCGGCCGGCGCGACGACGCCGAGCTACACGATCACGACCGGTACGACCGGCAGCTACGCCTACGCCGACGACACGCCGGCGTACCCCTTCATCGACAGCAACGGCCAGTTCTACTTCCAGTCCTCGCACTCGCTCTACGCGGGCAGCGACAGCCGCGCCTGGAACTTCTACACCGGGACGGACATCGACACCAACGTCAGCAAGGCCGCGATCTCCTCCGCGCCCGACAACGCCGACACCACGGTGCGCTGCAACACCAGCCCGACCGGACAGATGTCCACCTACGACCCGCGCGGCTCCCAGACCTCGGGGTACGCCGAGAAAAACTACTGCGACCTGATCGGCGTCTGGGTCGACCCGGACACCGGCACCTGGTACGGGGCGGTGCACGACGAGTTCACCCCGTCGCCGTTCGGTGACGGGCTGCACTACGACTCGATCGACTACGCGCAGTCCACCGACCACGGCAGCACCTGGACGATCACGGACCACATGATCACCTCGCCGTTCACCACCTGGCGCGAGAACGACCAGTTGTTCACGCCGGCCACCGACGGCAGCGTGCACACCAACGGCGGCCAGTGCCTGGACATCACCGGCGGCGGCACCACCGCCGGCACCGCGGTCGGCAAGTACGGCTGCACCGGCAACGCCAACCAGAAGTGGACCGTCTCCAACGGCACCCTGGTCAACCCGGCCTCGGGCCTGTGCCTGACCGCCTCCGGCACCGGAGCCGGATCCACCTTCACGCTCCAGACCTGCTCCGGCGCGACGACCCAGACCCTCACCACCCCGGCCGCCGGGGCCAAGGGGCAGATCAAGCTGACCGGAACCCCCACCAGCTGCATCGACTCCACCAGCACGCTGCAGCTGGCGGCCTGCAACGACCCGTCCAAGGACGGCAAGGCCCAGTTCCCGAACCAGACCTACTACTACGGCGACGGCGACCCGAAGCTCTTCGTCGACTACGCCTCCGGCTACTTCTACCTCTACTACGACACCCAGATCCTGAACCAGGCCGGCGGCGGCCGGGTGGACCTCGGCCACGTCGCGCGGGCCCCGATCTCCGGCAAGATGGCGCCCTCCTCCTGGACGAAGTGGTACAACGGCAGCTGGACCCAGCCCGGCCAGGGCGGCAAGGAGGCCGACCTGATCGCCTCCGACGGGACCACCAGCGGGTACATCAACGACGCGTACAACCCCGCCAACACCGGCACCACCGCCCAGCAGCTGACGGCCGGTCAGCTGCCCAGCGCCGCGCCACTGGCCTGGCTGGACGTCGCCTACGACGCCTACCTGGGCATGTACATCAGCACGGCGCGACCCGAGAACCCCGTCACGGCCACCCCGCTGCACTTCTACGGCACGACCGACCTGTCCACGCAGAAGTGGGTGGACCTCGGTACGACCAGCAGCCCCAGCGGCGCGGCCTGGTACCGCTCGCTGCTGGACGGCACCAGCAGGACCGCCAACCAGCTGGTCGGCAAGTCCTTCCGCAACTACTGCATGTACAGCTGCGGCACGCTGAGCTCGGCCGGATACGTCAACACCACGATCGACACCGCGGCGGCCAACCTGCCCGTCCCGCCGGTCACCACCGGCAGCGCCTACCAGATCGCCGCCGGCAGCGGACAGTACCTGGCCCAGTCCGGCAGCACACTGACCACTGCGGCCGGCAGCAGCACCTCCGCCTCGCAGGCATGGACGTTCACCGCCACCGGTGACGGCTTCTTCACCATCGCCAACGCCGCCTCCGGCCAGAACATCGGCGTCAACGACACCGCCAACTCCGGCCGCGCCTGGGGCGCCCCGCTCACCCTCAGCACCGGGACCAGCGTCGGCTACCAGTGGTTCGTCCAGGCCGTCAACGACGCCAACCTGCCGTCCGGCAGCTACCGGCTGGTCAACCGCTACAGCGGCCAGGCCCTCAGCCTGACCACCGGCACCGGCGGTGCCGCCACCGCCCCGCAGCGCGACTGGGCCAACACCGGAACCTCCGGCGACACCCACGCCGTCAACGCCCAGACCCTCACCTTCCCGGCCGGCTCCGCGAACGCGAACCTCATCCCCGGCGGGAACTTCGAGTCCGGCAACCTGACCGGCTGGACCGTCCACAACGCCACGATCGTCACCGACGCCGCGGCCCACAGCCCCAGCCACGACCTTCAGCTGGCCGCCCCGGCCGGCGACTACGCCACCATGGAGTACACCGTCACCGGGCTGACCCCGAACACCACCTACACCTACTCCGGCTGGGTCCGCGCCGACTCCGGTGCCTCCACCAGCGTCGGCGTGAAGAACTTCGGCGGCACCCAGGTCACCACCCACAGCACCGCGACCGGTTGGACCCCGGTCTCCAACACCTTCACCACCGGTCCCACCAACAGCACTGCGACCGTCTTCTGCTACTTGCCCGCCGGGGCCGCCACCGCCACCTCCACCTGCGACGACCTCAGCCTGACCACCGGCTGACCGCTCGCCCCGGAGACAGCCTGAGGCCCGCACACCCGCCACGTGCGGGCCTCCGGTGTTCCCAGGCGCTGACGGCACGCCGCTCCGCGGGTGATCCGGGATCCGCCGCCCGCTGGAACAGCCGCGGTAACGGATTCGAACCAATCGACCGAGCCCGCCGGGCCCCGCCGGCATGGACGCAAACCGATCCGGATGCAGGCAACCATCACGACGGTACCAACGCCAGCACCCCCACAGTCCCGGTCCGCCGTGGGGCAACGGTGCGTGTCCCCCCTCGGACACTTCGTTACGCACATAGAAGTTGCGGGTCGAGACTCAACGGTCACGATCCGCTTCTTTGCGTTGTAGACCAGGTTAAGGCCGAATGCCTCGTAGATGGGCGCCTTCCGCTCGGGTTTCGCCTGCATGAGGCGGTCGGTCAGGTTGCCGAGCTTGGCGATCATCGCCTCGATCTGGTCGGCCGTCAGGGTGCGCGGTGCTTCGGCGGTGAGCTGGTTCAGACGCTGCTGGGCGGTGGCCTGACCGAGGCGGGCTTCGTTGATCCACCCGGCGACGGTGGCGGGGTCTGCGGGTGCCGATAATTCATCCGGCCAGGTCATGAGCTTGATCGTCGATCAGAGGCCGTCTGTGATTGCGCCGCTCGCCCCAGCTGTCTTCACGTGGACACGGAGCGAGCGGCATCATGATCTGCCGTGCTGCTGCGCCTGGCTTACCTCGCCGTGACCAACACCTTCATGCTCCTTCGCCTGTGGCCGATGAGCGAGCGGGAGAAGGACATCGAAATCCTCGCGTTGCGGCACCAACTGCTGGTCCTGCAACGCCAGGTCGGCAAGCCCGCGTTCACCAATACTGACCGCGTGGTACTCGCCGGCCTGCTCCACCGCCTTCCGACGGACAAGCTGCGCCAACTCCTGCTCCTGGTGCGCCCGGACACGATCCTTCGCTGGCACCGCGACCTGCTCAAGCGACGCCATGCGGCGACCTGTACGCCGAAGCGGCGTGGACGCCCGCCCACCGTCCGCTCGATCCGCGCTCTCATCCTGCGCCTGGCCCGCGAGAACTCCTCCTGGGGGTACCGCAGGATCCACGGCGAACTCGCCGCCCTCGGCATCAAGGTCGCCGCCTCCACCGTCTGGGAGATCCTGCGCGAGCACGGCATCGCGCCCGCACCGGAACGCGAGAGCACGACCTGGGCCGACTTCCTGCGCAGCCAGACCCACGCACTGCTCGCCTGCGATCTCTTCGAGACCCGCACCCTGACCGGGGCGCGCCTGTACGTCTTCGCGGTCATCGAGCACGCAACACGGCGCGTCCGCATCCTCGGAGCTACCGCGCACCCCACCGCGGACTGGGTGGTGCAGCTCGGGCGCAACCTCGTTATGGACCTCGAGGATGCGGGCAGCAGGGCCAGGTTCCTGATCCGTGACCGGGACTCGAAGTTCACGGCAGCCTTCGACACCGTCCTCGCCGACGCCGGGCTGGAGGTCGTCAAGAGCGGTGTCCAGATGCCGCGAATGAACTCCATCATGGAGCGCTGGATACAGACCTGCCGACGCGAACTGCTAGACCGCACCCTCATATGGGACCAGCGCCACCTGCTCCACGCCCTGCGCGAGTTCGAGTCCTTCTACAACGGGCACCGGCCGCACCGGACCCTGGGCCAAGCGGCTCCGTTCCGCCCACTACCCGAACCGATCACCGAACCAGGGCAAACCACGCCGCTGGAGATACAACGACGAGACCGACTCGGCGGAACCCTCCACGAGTACCAACACGCCGCTTGACCTGGGCGGACGATTAATCGGCACCCACAGTGTCGTCCGGGGCCGTTCGCGTTGCCGGGTGGGCGTCACTGGTGCACCGGGGTGGTGCCGTTCATGGCGAAGTGCGGGGAGCACTGCTCGTCCGACTGGGCGCTCGCGTTCCAGACGCAGATCCACATCGTGGTGCCGGCGTTCGGGAGGGAGCTGGTCCGGGCGGCGCCCCAGGAGGCACGGAAGGTATAGGCGACGCCGTCGCTGCGGTAGAGCTCGGCGACGCAGGTCTGACCCAGCGAGGTGTTGAGCACGCCGGAGAGGCCCCCCGCGCCATCGGTGTCCAGCCAGGCGGAGCAGGCGGCGTCGTTGCCGACCCAGTCGGTGTCCGCCTCGGATCCCTTGACCTGGGCCGGGTCGTCGCCGCCGTTGATGCCGCTGATCGACGAGGAGGTGGGGGTGGGGACGGCCGCCGAGGGCGCGGGGGAGGAAGCGAGGGCCGGGTTCGGAACCGGGGCCGGGGCCGGGCTCGTGCTGCGGCTGGTGGGAGTGCCGGGGGTGCTGCGGGGGCCGGGAGTGCCCGGGCTGCCCGGGCTGCCGGGGGGAGCTGGCTGGGGGGCTCCGGCGGAGGCCGCCGGGGTCGGCGGAGTGCTCTGGGCGGTTGGGGCGGCCTGGGTGGGCGACGGGCTCGCGGTGGGCGGCTGGGTGGTGCCGGCCGCGAGCTGGGTGGTGACCGGCGAACTGCCGGACGGCCGGGCGGCGCCGCCCTGCGGCGATGCTGAAGGGCTGAACAGGAACGCCGCCACCGAGCCGAGGGCGATCACGGCGGCGGCCGGTACCAGCAGGCGGCGCCTGGCTCCGGGCCGGGCCGCGGACTTCGGAACCGGCTCGGGTTCGGGTTCCAGGTCCGGCGGCGGGACTGTCTCCAACTTGCTGACTGGCGTGGCGGCGAAGTCGCGTCGTGCGGCGATCCGCGCCGCGACCTCCGGGGGCCAGGACGGGAGCGGAGCGGGCAGCTGTGCGCGGGTCGCCTCGACGAGCTCGTGGGCGGTGGGCCGCGCACCGGGGTCGGCGGCGAGGCAGGGCGCGAGGACGGCGGCGAGCTCGGCATCCACCGTGCGCAGCGGTTCGAGGTCGGGGACGACACCGGGCGTCCGACCCGAGGCGGCGTAGAGCAGCAGCGCGCCGAGCGAGTAGACGTCCGCGGGTGCGGCCACCTCCTCGGCCCCGGCCTGCTGCTCGGGCGCCGAGAATCCCTGCGTGCCGAAGCCGCCACCGCTCCTGGTGAGCTTGGCCTGGTCGGCGGCGCGCGCGATGCCGAAGTCGATCAGCTTCACGCCGTCGCGCACCAGCATCACGTTGCCCGGCTTGACGTCGCGGTGCACGATCCCGGAGGTGTGCACGGCACGCAGCTGGACGGCCGTCTCGGCCAGCAGCAGCCACAGTGCGCCGGCGGGCAGCGGCCCGCGCAGCCGGACCGCCTCGTCCACGGTGAGGCCGGGCACGTACTCGGTGGCGAACCAGGGGCGTTCCGCGGTGCCGTCGCTCGCCAGCACCCGCGGCCCGACGCCGAACGGCACGCGGTAGAGGATGCCGACCTCGCGCTCGAACCGCTCGGGGGAGACCAGCCGGGGTCGCACGCGCTTGACGGCGGCGTAGCCCCGGTCCGACGCCCCGAGGTAGACCTCGCCCATCCCGCCGACGCCGAGCACGCCGATGACGGTGAAGCTGCCGATCTCCTGCGGATCGTCCGGACCGAGTGGTTCGGCGATCGTGCTGTCGATCATCAGCAGGTTTCCGGTTCCCGACCGATCGCGCTCACGGCGGGTAGATTATCGAGCAAGTTCACCGTATGCAACACAAGTTGACGGAGCATCCGGGAGGACCGGTCCCCGGGGCGTGTTCGTACACTGGCCCGAGCCGAGCCGGAGGTACGCGAGATGGCGCACGGAAGCTTCCCACCCCAGATACTGCCGCCGGGCAGCCCCGCCGACCGGGTGCCGGCGGCACCGCCGAGGACGATCTTCGTGCTGGGCCCGGAGGGCGGGTACGCCGTGCCGCCGCGCCGGTACACGCTGCTGTTCGGGCGCGACCGCGAGGACGTGCACGTTCCGGTCGGCGTGGACGACCCGACCGTCAGCCGGCGGCACGGCATCCTCACCTGCACCGGCGCGGACCGGAACTGGTGGCTGGTCAACACCGGCAACCTGCCGATCGAACTGCCAGGCGGCGTGCTGGTGCTCACCGGTCACAAGCGGATCGTCGAGCCCGGGTACACCCCGCTGGTGATCAACTCGTCCAAACGGCGCTCGCACCTGGTGGAGGTCCGTGTCGTGGACGGGGACGACAGGCAACCCCGGTCCACCACCGGCGCGGAGACGGTGGATCCCGAGACGGTCTACGAACTCTCGCCGCACGAACGGCTGGTGCTCACCGCGCTGGCCCGGCGCTACCTGCTGGGTCAGGACGCCTTCCCGCTCCCGCTGGCCTGGGAGGACACCGCCCGGCTGGCCAACTCCTCGCCCTACGCGGCCAAGTCCTGGACTCACAAGTCGGTCGCGAACACGGTCGAGGACGTGCGCGAGCGGCTGCACCGGCGGGGCGTGCGCGGACTGCTGCGGGACGAGGTCGGTGAGCCGGTCGGCTCGACGTTGAGCGTCAACCTGATTCGGGAGCTGCTGAGGACGGCGACGCTGAGCGCCCAGGACCTGGAGCTGCTGTCGGGCGAGGAGTGAGTGGGCGGGCAAGAGGGGAAGCGTGCCCCGGTCGGTTGTCGGCCGGGGCACGCGGGTTTGTTCAGTGGTCCGGTGCGGGGTCTTCGGTGGCGGGGTGGTTGTGCTGGTTGTAGGTGACGTGCATGGTGCCGTGTTCAACCGCGAAGACGGCGGCCTGGTCCTCGGCGGAGTTCTGCTGGTGCGGTTGGGGTTGCGCTGGTTCGGGGGTGTGCGTCGTGGTCGTCACCTGGTTGTTGTCGCCGACGATGACGGTGCCGGAGACGTCTCCGGTGTGGATGGTGGGGTGGGTGGGGCCGGTGGGCATAGGGCTGCCCTTTCAGTTGATGTGATCGACCATCAGTCGTAACAGGTCGAGATCAGATTGAGGTCTGCGGAGTTCATGGCGGTTGACTGGCTCGAGTCGTCGTACGTGCGGGTCTGACCGCTCTCGAACGCTTGGTACAGCTGGATGTCCTGCTGGGTGGGAGTCAGCATGCCGTTGAGGTCTGCCACCACGGAGGAGTCCTGGGCCTGCGACAAGGCGCTGTGCAGTGTGGCCTCCATGGAGTTCAGATCGCCGACGACGGTGCCGGCGTCGGAGTGCATCGTGCTGTCGTCCGGAGTGGTCGACGTTTGACCCGAGTTGTACGAGTCCACGGCGCGGTTGTAGGCGTCGGTAGCGGCGCCGAGAGTGGAGCCGTCGGTATTGAACTGGTCGATCTCCGACGGCCAGGCGGGATACACGATGGCGCACGCAGGATCGGTGGTGGGCGTGGGCGTGCTGTCGTCGACGGGGGGCGTCCAGGGAGCGGGGACCGGCGGGAAAGTGGGCACCGGCGGGAAACTGAAGCTGGGGAACGACGTGACGACCGGTGCCGCGCTCGGCTGGTTGTCCGCATAGACCACGGCCCCCACGCCGACCACGGCGACGAGACCGAGGGTGCAGGTGAGGGCGAGCGCGGACAGGCCGCCCTTGGCGCCTGCTGCGCCGACGGCGGCGACCGTGCCGTGGCCGGTGCCGGCCGCGGTGGCCCCGGTCGCGGCGTGCGCGGGTTGGGCGGCCGTGGTGGCGCTGTTCGCGGCGTGTGTGGAGTGGGTGGCCGTGGTGGCCTGGGTGTGGGCCTGGGTGTGGGCCTGTGCGTTGATCTGCGTGTGCGCCTGGTTCTGCGCCTGCGTGTTCGCGTTCGAGAGGTCGACGCGTGACTGCGTGACCTGGGTGGGAACGTGCGGCGCGGGGGCGTGTGCAGCGGGCACGTGGGGGGCGGTCGAGGGGGGCTGCGGCGCGGAGTTGGACAGGTTGACGACTGGCCGCACCACGGTCGGGTGCACGGGAGGCGGCGGGCCGGGCGTAGGTGGCACGGGGTGGGCGATCGTCGGCGGGTGCACCGGTGGGGCCGGACTGCCCGGCGGCGGGGGGAAGCTCGCCTGAGCGCCGATCTGATGGGCCGTCGAGTGCGCTCGCAGAGCGGCGAGTTCGTGCCAGAGTGCCTCGGCCTCCAGTACCAGGGCCGTCCGCTGCAGGCCCGTGCCGATCGCCTTGCGGCGGCTGCGCGCCTCGCGCACGAAGAACTCCTCGGCCGCCGTGTTTCCGGTGCTCTTCGCCACCGCCCAACCGGTGCCGAGTAGGCTGCCCCATGCGTCGAACTGCCGGGACAGCGCCAGCTTCGGCGAGGCGGCCCGGGCCAGCGCGAGGCCGAGTTGCGCCTGTCCGCCCCGCTCCGCGCGCAGCACGGCGGCGTCCAGCGCCCGGAAGTGCGCCGCGACGTCGTCCGGCGCGGTATCCCGCGCCTCCACCCACGCGGTGAGCGCCCGGCAGAGCGGCTCGGCGGGGTACTCCGTCATCCGGCTATTCAGCACGCAGTCGGCGACGTCTGGCGGGCAGCCGTAGCCGGTCTCCGAGGCGATCAGCAGGCCGTGCCGCACCAGGCCCTCGGCGATCCCCTCGGCGTCGGTGCGGCCGAGCAGGGTGTTGAGCTGCCGGGCGGCCAGCTCGGCGCCGGAGAGCGTGCTGAGCAGGTGCAGCAGGTCGCGCTCGGCGGGCGTGAGCGTGTTGAGCAGCGCGGGGAGCAGTCCGGGGAGGTCGGTGATGCCCGGCAGGCCCCGGCCGCTCGCGGCCGAGGAGGCGATCCGGCGCAGCCGGAGCGGGTTGCCGTCCACGGCGTTGCTCAGCGCCGTGACGGTGCGCACCTCGTCGGGGCGCAGTTCGCGGGGCAGTACCGCCTGGACCAGGCGCGCCCCCGCCGCGGCCGACAGCCCGGCGAGCCGGATCTGGTGCACTCCGTTGGCGGCGGACGGCTGCTGCGAGGTGAAGACGAACGCGGACTGCTTGGCCATGTCGAAGAGCCGGCGCAGCTCCGCGTGGTCGAGTCCGGTGTCGTCCAGGTAGATCCGCAGGTACAGGGTCTCCAGGTGCTGCTTCAGCACCTCTGCCGACGGCTTGTAGTTCGGCGCGTCGAAGCTGATGTCGAAGATCGCCTGCGCGATGTCGTCGGCCGTCCGGCCGCCGGCCTCGATGTAGGCCACGCCGTCGGACCCGCCCGGCAGCGTGCAGGCGAGGTGGCGCAGCAGGGCGCTCTTGCCGACCCCGGCCGTGCCCCAGAGCTGCACCACCTTGTTCGCTCCGAGGGCGGCGCGGAGGGTCTGGAGGTCCTCCTCGCGGCCGATCAGCGGCTCGGTGGCGGGCCGCGGGAGCTGGGAGATCGGGTGGCGCTTGACCGGGTCCGGCAGCGGGCCCGTGTGGACGATGACGTTCGAGTCGGAGTCGGCGTGGATCGTTAGCTGGTTGACGGTGTTCCCGTCGCCCACGATGACCGCTCCGGACACGTTGCCGAACTGCATGGCCTGTTTCTCTGGCACCTGCTTACCCCCTGTCCAACGGACGGACCCCCGCATCAGGTCATGCTGGCGCCGACCCGGTGCGCGAACCCGGTACTGTTACGTGTTCGGCGAGATCCCCGGCGAGCCGGTCGGCCCGGCCGCGGCGGCGATCCGGGCGAGGTGGTCGAGGTCGAGGATGGTGATCCTGCGGTAGCCCGTGACGATCGCGCCCGACTCCCGCAGGGCCCGCAGGGCTTTGTGGACCGAGGACTCGGCTGCGCCGACCAGGGTGGCCATTTCCGGCTGGGTCAGCGGGAGTTGGGCGTCGTTGCGGCCGGGGCGCCGGTAGGTGACGGCGAGGTGGTGCAGGATCCTGGCCAGCCGTCCGAGCACGTCGCAGCCGGTGAAGTCGACGATCCGTCCGGTCGCCGTGCGCAGCTTGGCCACCACGCTCGCGCTGACGGCGAGTCCGATGGCCGGGTGCTGCTTCGTGCACTCCAGCAGCTCGGAGCGCAGGATGTAGCGGGCCAGCACCCGGCCGCAGGCGGTCACGGTGGCGATCCGCGGCTGGCCGTCGATCCCGGCGAGCTCGCCGACCAGGTCGCCGGCCATCCGCACGGCGAGCAGCGCCTCGCGGCCGTCCTGGGCGCGCGCGGTGGCCTTCACCGTGCCGCCGATCAGCAGCAGTGCGAAGTCCGAGGTGTCGGCCTCGCGGATGGTGATCTGCCCGGCCGGGTAGGCCACGCCGTGGCCGAGCCCGAGCAGGACCCGGCGGTTGGCCTCGTCGACCCGGCCGAGCAGCCCGGCCGGCGGCCAGTAGGGCTCGGCCCCGCGCACCCGTGTCCCGCCGGCCGGTGTCCCGCCGACCCGTGTGCTGCCCACCCGTGCGCTGCTCGCTCGCGTGCTGCCCATCGGCCACTCCTCTTCCTCGACCGGCCGAAGCCGGACAAGCGGTATTAGTAGCCGTTCTACCCGAGGACCCCTCCCCTACGATCTCGTCAATCATCGTGACGGCATCGCCAGTTCGGTGCTCCGGCAACTCGATCTCCGGTTTGCCGGCCCCCGTCGTGATCGCGGAGGGAAAGTGAACCCGAGGTACGAGTACCGAGCCCTGCTGGCGTGCGACATCGCCGGTTCCGCGGGCCGTGGCGAGCACCGGTTGCAGGAGATCCGGAGGGTGCTGCGAGCGGCGCTGTCCGGGGGGCTGGCCGTCGCGGACCTGGGCCCGAGGGACTTCGGTTACGTGGACACCGGCGACGGCTGCCAGCTCATCGCCCCGGCCGGGTTGCCCAAGGCCGCGCTGCTGGTCCCGCTGCTGCCGGAGCTGAGCGTGCGGATCCGCGAGCACAACGAGCAGGCCTGCCCGAACGCCCGGTTGCGGGTGCGGGTTTCGGCGCACGCGGGCGAACTCCGGTTCGAGCCGGCCGGTGCCGTCTCCGGCACGCCCTTCGAAGCGCTCGCCCGGCTGCTCGACTCGGACCCGCTGCGGCAGGCCTCGCTGGCCGGGCCGGAGGGCACCCCGGTGGCCGCGATCCTCTCGCGGCACGTCTACGAGGAGACGGTGGGGCACGGCTACCCGGGGCTGGAGCGCGGCGCCTTCACCGCGGCCGAGGTCCGGGTCAAGGAGTACGCCGCCGAGGCCTGGCTCTGGTACCCGGGCAGCCCGGTCGGGCCGCAGCCCGCTGCCGGCCGGGGCACCGACTCCGGCACCGGCACCAGCCCCGACGAGCGGCCCGAGCGGCCCGAGGGGGGCGAGCCGCGCCGCGTGGAGCAACTCGTCCAGGCCCGCGGGCGCAGTGCCGTCTTCGCCGTCAGCCGCGGCGAACAGCACGTCCACTACACCGAACGGAGCTGACACCCCGATGAACGAGGAACTCGCCGAGCTGGCCGCGAGCGGCGCCACCGCCCTGGTGTCCGCGATGGGCACCGACCTCTGGCAGGAGGCGAGGCGGCTGATGGGCGGCGTGCTCGCGCGGGCCCGGGGCAGCCGGCACGAGGAGCTGTCCGCGGCGCTGGAACGGCGGTCGACCGCCGCAAGGGGAGCGGTCGACCGCACGGTCGTGGACTACTGGGCCGAGGCGCTGTACCAGTTGCTCGACCGGGACCCGGCGCTCGCCCAGGAGGTCAGGGCGCTGGCCGCGCTGCGGGTGTCCGAGCGGCCGGACATCGCGGTCCAGAACAACTCCGCGACCGATTCGGGCGAGGTGTTCGCGGTGCAGTACGGCAGCCAGCACTTCGGCTCCGGCCCCCGGTCCCGCGATTCCGGGGGCCGGCCGTGAGCGAGGACGGCATCCGGCTGGACGGCCGGAGCGGTCGGGGCGGCCTGCTGGACGGGTGGGTGCGGGCGCTGTTCCTCGCGGCCGTGGTCGTCGGGGCGTTCGTCGAGGTCAGCACGGCGCACCGGCACTTCGGCCGGCTGGTGGACCTGCTCGCCCTCGCGGCGGTGGGCCTGGTCGGCGCGGCGGCGGTGCTGGGTTCCGAGGCCGCCGCGACGCTCACCCGGGAAGACGAACGGGAGCAGGACAGGGTGCGGGAGCGGACCGACCGGGAACCCCAGCCGGAAGCGACGGCACCGATCTGCCGCTACGTCGCGGCAGCGGTGGCGCCGACGACCCGGCCCGCGCAGCCCCGGCCGTTCCTGCGCGAGCGGCCGACCGACCTGAGCGTGCCCCGCTTCGGCGAGGGCGCCCCCGCGCAGGGCTACCCGTGGCTGCTGCCGGAGCGCACGGTGCAGAACGGGATCGCCGCCGACGAGGCCCAGGTCGGTGTGCTCGGCGTCCGCGCGGCCTCCGTGGTCGGGCCCGGCCACCGCTGCGGCCGGCCTGCCGGGCCGCGGCAGGACTCCTACCGGATCGGGCGGAGCAGGGACAGCCGGTACGTCATCGTGGCCGTGGCCGACGGCCTGTCCAGCGCGGCCCTCTCCGACACCGGGGCCACCATGGCCTCCAGCCAGGCCGTCACCCTGCTGCGCGAGCACGTCGAGGCGGTCGGCTTCGACCGGCTCGACGTCGCGGGGCTGTTCGGGCGGATCGCGGAGTCAATCACCGCGCACGCGGCCGGCCGCGGCATCGACGCCGCGCACCTGGCCACCGTGCTGGTCACCGCAGTGGTGGCCGAGCCGGACGCGAACGGTGTGGCGCGGGCCTGGATCGGGTCGCTCGGCGACAGTTCGGCCTGGACCCTCGACCCGCGGGTCGCGCAGTGGCGGTTCGCCGCCGGAGAGGCCAAGGACCGCGCGGCCGAGGTGGTCTCGAACGAGGTCGCCGGGCGGCTGCCGGACACCCCGCAGCTGGCCGTCGCCCGCTACCTCAGCCTGCCCGCCGGTGCCGCGCTGGCCCTGGTCACCGACGGGATCGGCGACGCCTGGGCGGACCCGGCGGGCAGCGTCAACGAGTACTTCGCGAACGCCTGGCGGGCACCCGTGCCGGCCACCCGGTTCACCGCCGACGTCGGCTTCGACGCGCCGCAGTGCCTGGACGACCGCACCGCGGTCGTGGTGTGGAACGGCGGTGGGGCATGACCGGCCCGGAACCCCTGGTCGACACCGTGCCCGACGGCAAGGTGCCCAACGGAACCGTGCCCGACGGCAAGGTGCCCAACGGGACCGTCCCCGGCGGCAGCCCGGAACCGCGGGGCTGGGCGCTGCCGCGGGCCGTGCCGCTCGCCGCACTCGGCGCGCTGGCCGAGCCGATCTCCGAGCACAACGGCCAGGCCGTCGCGGTGCGGCCGCTGACGGACCATCCGGGCTGGCTGGCCAAGCTCTACCGGCCGGACCTGCCGACCGATGACGCCCGTCGGATGGACCGGCTGATCGCGGCCCCGGACGCGCTGCCGGAGGCGGACCGGGCGCTGCTGTACGCCGGCACCTGCTGGCCGGCGGCGCGGATCGAGGAACCGGGGAACCCGGTCGTCGGCTGTGTGATCCCGATGGCGCCCGAGCAGTACCGCGCCGAGCTGCGGCGCGGCGCGTTCGCCGAGCGCCGGTTCGTCGAGATCGACTGGCTGGCGAAGTCCGACGAGTCGATCCGCGGCGTCGGGCTGCCGTCCCCCGGGTTCGAGGGCCGGCTGGCGGCCTGCCGCGAACTGACCCGGCTCGCCGCGGTCCTGGAGGGCCTGGGCCTGGTCTACTCGGACTGGTCGTTCTCCAACGCGTTCTGGAGTCCGGACCGGCGCTCAGTCTACCTGATCGACGTCGACGGCTGCCGGCCGGCAACGATGCCCGACATCCACCAGCCGAACTGGGCCGACCCGCTCACGCCGCCGGGCGTCGACGCGGACCGGTACACCGACCGCTACCGGATCGGCCTGCTCGCCGCCAAGTGCCTGACCGGCCGGCGCGGGGCGGACGCCTTCCACGCCGTCGCCGCGTCGCACTGGCCGAACCAGGCCGCTGTCGCCGAGGTGCTGCTGGACATGCTGTTCGCGATCGACCGCGAGCGGCGCCCCTCGGCGGCCCAGTTGAACCAGGCGCTGAACAGCGGGCCCTACCTCAGGGCCGTGCCGCGTCCGGTCCGCAGCCCGCTGCCTCCGCTGCCCTCGCGACCCGCGCCGGCTCCGTCGGCGGATCCGGTCGTCCAGCCCCCCGCCGGCGACGGCCCGGTCGTGCCGGAGCCGCCCAAGCCAGGGGCCCCCTCGTACGCCGGGTGGGTCTGCGTGGTCGTCATCGCCGTGTTGCTGATCGTCCTGCTCGCCGTCAACCACTGACCCAGAGGTGCCCAATGCCCCAGTGCCTGCCGACCTACGTGGTGATCGACGCGTCCGCGTCGATGAAACCGCAGGAGGCCGTGCTCAACGCGACCCTCGCGCGCCTGCACTACAACCTGGCGACCAACCCCAAGGTTTCGGAGTTCGCCCGGATCTGCGTGATCGCCTTCTCCACCGACGTGCACGAGGTGATCCCGATGTCGGACATGGAGCAGGTGCCGAGCATGCCGGAGGTGATCTGCGGCGGGCGCACGGAGTACGGCAAGGCCTTCGCCCGGCTGCGGCAGAGCATCGAACGGGACGTCAGCGACCTGCGGGCGCAGCACTACAGCGTGCTGCGGCCGACGGTCTTCTTCCTGACCGACGGCGGCCCGACCGACCCGAACTGGCAGGACGCCTTCCGCGCCCTGGTGGACCGGAGCTGGCCGCGCCACCCGCACGTGATCGCCTACGGTTTCGGCGGCGCCAAGCGCGACGTGCTGGAACGGGTGGCGACCAAGGCGCTGTTCGTCGCCGACGGGTCGGACACCGAGTCAGCGCTGAGCGGAGCGATCTCCAGCCTGCTCAACACGCTGATCGCCTCCTCGCAGACCGGCAAGATGACGATCCCCACCGACGTCAAGGGCTTCGAGTACATCCAGGTCGCCCAGGAATACGTGGACTGAGGATGGACTCCGACCCGCGTACTACGCCGTCCCGGGCGCTGCGCGCCGCCGTCGGGCTGAGCGTGCTGGCCGCAGCGCTGCTCGCTTGCGGCGGCGCGGTCGAGGCGGCCGGCAACCTGTTCGGCCCGACGGCGGACGCCGGCGGCGGAGGCGGCACCCGCCCTGCGACCGTGCTGCGGCCGACCTTCGGCCCTCCGACCGTCCCGCCCACCGTCACCGCTTCGCCCTCGCCAAGTTGCCCCCTGCCCACACCGCCCCTGCCCACACCGCCACCGCCCACGCCGCTGCCCGAGCCCAGCGGTACGGCTACCACCAGGGGGTTTCCGACCGGGCACCCGCCTGGTCGGGAGCGGACACCCCCGACCAGGCCTGCCGATCAGTGACCCGGAGGCCTCCGGGCGCTGACGTGCCGGGGGGCGGTTGGCTCAGGGTGGGGGGATGGGGGACACGAACGAGGCTGAGGTCCTGGTGTACCTGGTGCCAACTGGGCCGGACGCCCGGCGGGATCCCCCTCCATGTGATCACCACCGCGGCCAACGTCAACGACGTCACTCAGACCCTCGCGCTGGTCGACGGCGTCCCGCCCGTCACCGGCCGCGTCGGCCACCCGCGAAAGCGCCCCGACGCCCTCCTTGGCGACAAGGGCTACGACAGCAACCCCAACCGCCGCGAGCTGTACAAACGCGGGATCCTTCCGGTCATCTCCGCAAGGGCCGACCCGACATCAAGGGCCTGGGCAAGCTCCGCTACGTGGTGGAGCAGACCTTCGCCCTGCTCCACCAGTTCAGCGCCTGGCCGTCCGCTGGGAACGCCGCCTCGACCTCCACAACGCCCTCGTGTCCTTGGCCTGCTCACTGATCTGCCGGCGCCGCCTCAAGAAGGCTGCCACGTGATCGCGTTACGAGCTCATAGGAATCGATTCAGAGGTCGTGCTAGAGCTCGAACCCGCTCTAGCGCCGGTCGGCGCAGCAGGCTCCCTGAAAGCCTCCAAGAGTGACTCTAAGTGATATCCAGGTCCCCACGCCACACCGGCATGTGCGTATGGTTCAACTCCCCCCTCGGACACCAGCAGATACCCCACTTCATGTGGGGTTTTTCTGTTTCCAGACCCTGAGCGTGACCAACCAGGTGACCAACAGGGCCAGGAACGGGCTAGACGCCCCATCCGCCGCGCGCTCCCAGCGGCGAGCTTCACAGCCCCGTCCTTACGACGATGTCCGTACCGAGCCATCGTGTAGCCGGGCGAGTGGTGCCTGACGTTCGCCGACACCTCTACCGGCCCCCTGCTTCCAGGTCGTTGGTCACCTTGCTGTGACCCAGTCATGGATGCGGAAGTCCTCCGGCAGATGCAGCCGGTTGCGAAGGACAGTGAGCCGATGACGCAGTGCGAGGATCTCCACATCCTTGTCCCGGTCGCTCATCGGCAACAGCCGCAGGGCGGCGAACGCGTTGGTGACAGTCAGGTATGCCAGGCGAAGCAACACGTGATCAGCCTGCCGCAACCGCCGACCAAGTCCTTGAACTGCATGGATGACATTCTCGGCAGGCGCAGAGATGTACCGCAGCCTCGGCTTCGACGGCCTCTGCCGCTACACGTACCTCGGGTAATGCGCGGCCTTGCGTCGGACGCGAAGCCGCCACGGAGCGCGTGCCCTTGCGACCCGTGCTCTCTGTCGGTTGGGCGTCGGTCTCGGGCCGGTCCCCAACGACCGGGCGGGAGTGGGCAGGGCGCTGCCGAGGTGGTGATCTTGCCTTGGCTGCAATCGAGTTCGCGCCACGAGCCTGGGGCCGTGGAAGCGCGATGGCCGGTTGTAGCAGCCTCGGTCCTTTCGAGCCAGCCGGTGGTCTGTCCAGGCCCGCTAGAATCCCGATAAAATTACCTTTGGTGTGCCGGGAAGCCTGGTCGGCTCGGGGGATGACTGCAGCGATCGGCGGCAGCGACCCCGCTTGTCGTGATGGGGTTTTCGTAGATGCGCGCAGTCGGGGTCGTTCTCTTCCTGGTGGTGCTGGCCACCGCGGTGGCGACGTTCGCCCGGCGCTGGCGGGTGCCCGCGCCCTCGCTGCTGGTCCTGGCGGGTCTCGGGGTGGCGCTGATACCCGGGGTGCCCGCGCTGCACGTGCCGCCGCAGACGATCGGCCTGGTCGTGCTCCCGCCGCTGCTCTACGCCTCCGCCGAGGAGTTGTCGCTGCGCGACCTGCGGATGGTCTGGCGGCCGGTGACGATCCTGGCCTTCGGGCTGGTCTTCGTCTCGGCGGCGGCGGTGGGCTTCGTGGCGGTCGCGGTCACCGGGCTGCCGCCCGCGATGGCCTTTGTCCTCGGCGCCGTACTGGCCAGCACGGACCCGGTGGCCGTCACCGCGCTCGGCCGCCGACTCGCCCTGCCGGGCCGGGTCCAGGTGCTGGTGCAGGCGGAGAGCCTGTTCAACGACGCGACCTCGCTGGTGCTGTTCAAGGTCGCCGTCGGTATCGCGGTGGCCGTCGGGGGCACAGTGAGTATTCCCGCGGCCGGTGGGGAGTTCCTGCTACTGGGCGGCGGCGGCAGCGTGATCGGTGCCGTCGTCGCGGGCCTGGTGTGGCTGATCCGCCGCCGCACCACCGATCCGGTGCTGGAGACCGTGATCGCCCTGGTCACCCCGTACGCGGCCTACGTGCTGGCGGAGTCCGCGCACACCTCCGGCATCACCTCCGTGGTCGTCGCCGGCGTCCTGCTCGGCCGCTCCGGCCACCGGCTCACCGATGCGCACAGCCGCCTGCAACTGCACGCGGTCTACGCGGTCGTGGTGTTCGTGCTGGAGAGCGTCGTCTTCAGCATCGTCGGCCTGGAACTGCCCGCGCTGGTGCGCGGCCTGCCGACGGACAGCGGCTGGTGGCCGCTGCAGGCCCTGGCCCTGGCCGGCGTGCTGATCGCGGTGCGCGTGCTGTCGACCCTGCCGCTGACCCGCGCCGTCAAGCCCAGCGGCGGGCGGCTGTCCTGGCGGGTGGCCGGGGTCGTCACCTGGGCCGGCACCCGCGGGGTGATGCCACTGGCCGCAGCCCTGTCCATCCCTCTTGTCGCGGACAACGGCACCGCGCTGGCCGGGCGGCCCCTACTGCTGGTCCTGACCACCGCGGTCGTGGTCTTCACCCTCGTCGTCCAGGGCCTGAGCCTGGCCGCCGTGGTCAACCGCTCCGGGCTGGCCCTGGAACCCGAACACACCGCCCGTGAGGAGGACGACGCCCGCGACAGCCTCAACCACGCCGCGCTCAGCCACGTCGACCACCTCGCCACCCTCGAAGCCATGCCCGAACCGGCCATCGACCGGGTCCGCCGCGCCCTGCACGCCCGCCTCGACCGCGACGACGAGACCCCCGACGGCACCTCCGTCGACACCGCCCTGCGCGCACTGCGCCACGAGGTCCTGGCCGTCCAGAACACCCAACTGCGCCGCCTCTACGACGAACACCGGATCAGCGACGCCACCCGCCGAAGCCTCCAGCACGACCTCGACCGCCAGGAAGCCGCCCTCGGCGGCCGGTGACAACCCGCAGGAGACCGACCCCACGCCGCCGGCGGCGCGTCGTGCCGCCGGACGAAGGACGACGGGACGGGCGCTGAGCCGGGGCACGACCCATGGCTCTGCGCCCTCCTGAGCTCACCAGCCGAGCAGATCCAACTGCCTGAGCGGCGCCGCCGGCTCGCTGCCGGCCTCGGCGAACGCCCGCAGCGCCGCGACCAGGCCAGAGCGCTGCTCCGGCGGCATCGCCGCGACCACCTGGGCGATCTCGGCCCGGCGCCGGTCGGTGGCGTCCACCACCGTGCGAACCCCCTCCTCGGTGAGGACGATGCGCACCTCGCGCCGGTCCTGCAGGCCCGTCTCGCGCACCACCATGCCAGCCGCGACCAGACGCTCGATCATCCGCATCGCCGTGGACGGGTTGACCGCCAGGAACTCCGCCAGCCGGGACAGGCTCATCGCGCCACGGCTCTGCAGCACGACCAGCATCCGGAACTGAGGCAGCGTCAAGGACTCCTCCACCTCGCCCAGCGACCTCGCGGAGATCGCGACCAGGACCCGCGAGGCGGTGAGTACCGCCGTGACGAGGTCCTCCTCCGCGCTGAGCGGGGACGGATCGGTGGCGGGCGGCTGGGCGCGGTCGTGCGGCATGCCTCCTTTCTACCTCCCGCACGCCGTGGCGTGCGCCGCTCCGGGGGCGTACGCGCTCCACAGGGCCCGCCGTGCGCCCGCCTGTCCCACATCGCGGATCGGGCGTCTCGAAACGGGAGACCCTTGCGCAATGCAAAGATATTATTTGCATAATGCAAGAGTGACCGCAGCCGAAACCACACCCCCAAGCCCCCAGCCCCTCGACACCCGTGCCCCCGTCGTGCGGCGCGGCCTGGCCGCCACCCCCACCGCCCTGCGCGACTCCAAGGGCGGCCTGCTCGTCCTGGCACTGCTGGTCGGCGCCGGCGCCGGCCTCGGGGCGATCGCCTTCCGCTGGCTGATCAAGACGTTCACCCTGGCGCTGTCCGGCCACCCCGACTACGCCGCCGCCGGGCACGCCGCCAATCCGCACGTCCCCTGGCTGGGACGCTGGTTCGTCCTGCTGGCTCCTGTCGTCGCCGGCCTCCTGTACGGGCCGCTGGTGCAGCGCTTCGCCCGCGAGGCACGCGGCCACGGCGTACCCGAGGTCATGTACGCCGTCGCCCGGCGCGGCGGACGGATCGCCCCGCAGGTCGCCCTGGTCAAGTCCCTCGCCTCCGCGCTGACCATCGGCGGCGGCGGATCCGTCGGCCGCGAGGGCCCGATCGTCCAGATCGGCTCCGCGCTCGGCTCCACCCTGGGCCGCGTGGTCAGGGTGCCCGAGGAGCGGATGAAGGTGCTGGTGGCCTGCGGAGCGGCGGGCGGCATCGCCGCCACCTTCAACGCCCCGCTGGCCGGGGTGTTCTTCGCGATGGAACTGATCCTGCGCGACTTCACCGCCGAAGCCTTCGGCATGGTCGTCCTCTCCTCCGCGACCTCCTCGGTCATCGGACGGGCCGCCTTCGGCAACACCCCCTTCCTCCAACTGCCCGCCTTCGGCGTCCACCACCTCTCCCAGTACCTGCTCTTCGCGCTCCTGGGCGTGATCGCCGGCGCGGTCGGCGTGGGCTTCACCCGCATCCTGTACTGGATCGAGGACGCCTGCGACTACGTGTGGCGCGGCCCCGAATGGGCCCGCCCCGCCATCGGCGGACTCCTCCTCGGCCTACTCCTGCTCGCCCTGCCGCAGATGTACGGCGTCGGCTACCCGGTGCTGGAGAACGCCGTCAACGGCAAGTACGTCATCGCCTTCCTCCTCCTGCTCCTGGTGGCGAAGATCGCCGCGACCAGCCTCACCATCGGCATCGGCGGCTCCGGCGGCGTCTTCGCCCCCTCCCTCTTCATGGGCGCCATGCTCGGCGCCGCCTTCGGCGCCACCGCCCAGCACCTCGCCCCCGGCATCACCGGACCCCTCGGCGCCTACGGCCTGATCGGCATGGGCGCCGTCTTCGCCGGCGCCGCCCGCGCCCCCATCACCGCCGTCATCATCCTCTTCGAACTCACCGGCGAATACACGATCATCCTGCCCCTGATGACCGCCATCGTGCTGGCCACCGGCGTCAGCCGCGCCCTGTCCCGCGACACCATCTACAGCCTCAAACTGCGCCGCCGCGGCATCGACCTCGACGAGAACCCGACCACCTCACCCTTCGCCGGCCTCACCGTCGCCGCAGTGATGGAGCCGCCGCCCGAGGCCCTCAACGAGATGATGCCGCTGACCACGGCCGCGGACATCCTCGCCGCCTCCCGGCACGGTGTCCTGCCCGTCCTGGCCACCGATGGCAGCTACCTCGGCACCGCCACCGCCCGCGCAGCCGCCGAAACCCTCGCCGACGGCACCCACTCCACCGTCGGCGCCATCACCCACCAGCCACACCAGGTCACCACGGACACCGACCCGGCCCGGGCGCTCGACGCCCTCGTGGCAGCAGATGAAGCCGGTCTCCCTGTTCTCGACCCCACCCGCGCCCACCTCGCCGGGTGGCTCACCCACCAATCCGTCCTCGCAGCCCTCCACCGCATCCCGGACCAGGAGAACTCCAGCTCCGCTACCTGATCCGTCTGGATTGTCCCGATAGTCCCAGATGTTCACGGTCCACGGCACAGCGGTCCGTTGTGGCGCCTGCTGGTCAGCTCAGCCGCCACGCCTCACAGCCGGTCCAACTCCATTACCGCAGAGGCCCATTCCTGGTTGGCCAATGATTCTCGGACACACTTTTTGTACACGGTGCTCGGTTTTCGGACAGCGGTCATCGGCGCCCGTTCCTGGCCTTCGGCGAGGAACGGGCGTTCGCCGTTTCACCCCCTGCCCTGGTGGGCGTCGACACTGCGCCTGCCGAACATTCGTCCACCCAGGTCAAGCGGCATGTCGGTACTCGCGGAGTACTCCTGAAGGGTGTCAGAACTGCGATCAGGCCGCTGATCTGGGTCTTTCCGTCGGGTCGACGGGCCGAGGCGTCGGGATGGCGTGGTACTCGTTGAGCAGGCCACCGAGCGCTCGGCGGCGCCTGACTGCGGCGGCTCCCAGGGGGATGACATTCGGTTCGTCATCCGGGGCGCGCAGGTCGAGGCTGCGATGGCTCTTCAGAGCACTCGACGCAGCCCTCGCCTCGGCCGTCCTCGGCCGGCTCCTGCCGTGAACGGCCGAGGACGGGACCGGACCGTGACTGTCCGTAGACAACGGAGAGTGAACACGGTCCCCGGTCGGGTGATCTCCGATTGTCCCGGTCAGTGCGCCTGCCGGCTGTCTGCGACTACTGGTGGCCCTGGGCGCCCTGGCGCTACGGCGTGACGATGTCGAACTCCACGTCACGGAGCGGGCTGACCGCGTCGTCGGCGCTGCTGAGGTGCACCCAGCCGCCGGACAGCTCACTGTGGACCGGAGCGGTCGGGGCGATCTGAACCGGGATCAGCACGGTGGCCGTCCGCAGTGCGGGCAGGCCCGGCGGGAAGGTACAGGTGACGACCGTGCCCTGCGCGCTGGTCGTGCATGCCGAGGGGAAGGTCGCGCCCGGTGTGCTGGCGCCGTCGGGCAGGGTGACCCGCACGCTGTGGGGGGATGCACTCGTGTCCGGGCCGTTGTTGACAACCAGGACGTTCACGGTCGTCGTCCCGCCGGGGGGAGCGGGCGGGACGGTGACACCGACCACGGCGTAGTGCGAGTTCGAGGGGGCGGGGGCCGGGGCGGCCATCGCCGGTGTTGCGCCGGCCGTGCATACGGCGGCGACCGCCCACAGCGCCAGCTGTCGGCGCGGGCGTGGTGCGCGAGTCATGGACATCACCTGTCTTGTCTGGGATTTCACGTGCGGGAGTGTGTGCGCTGCCGTGGACCTGGGGGGGTGATCCGCCGCACTGGGCCGCTTCCTCGCAGCGGCTGTGGACGGCGGGTCCCTGAAGGCCTGTCGGCGGGACGGAGCCTTCCGTAGGTGTGGCGTCCGATGCGGTCGGGGAAGACGGTGGGCGTGCTCACCGGTAGACGCGCACGTAGTCCGCTGCCGAGGTGATCGGGGTGTTGTTCTGGGGCGCGGGGTGGTAAGTCCCGGCGTCCACTGACAGGTTCAGGATGAGGTAGGCGGAGAACGACGTGCCGACGCCGGTGGTGTCGGAGAAGACCTCGACGCCGTTCACGTACCAGCTGACCGAGTTGGCACCGTAGAGGACCCCGATGGTCACCCAGTCGCCGGGGGCGACCGCGGCGGCGTTGGTGTAGTAGTCCTGGGAGGGCTTGACGTGGTTGGTCAGCTCCAGCAGGTTCGGGTTGTCGGGGTGGTACTCGTACTTGTCGATCTCGGTGTCGCCGTTGCGCCAGCTCCACAGCGCGGGCCAGGCGCCGATGCCGGAGGGCATCTGGACCCGGGTTTCGATGTAGTCGTTCGTCCGGACCTGGAATCCCTCGGACGAGCCCTCGGTGGTGAGCAGCCCGGTGTTCCACGCCTGCTTGCCGTTTTCCAGGGTGTGGGTGCTGGGCTGGGCGGTGAAGGTGGCGACTCCGCCCGCGACGGTCACGGCGGACTGCTGCAGCCAGTCGAGTTTGTCGTCGTTGGGGTTGTGGTTGCCGTACTGATAGGCGCTGGTGGTGGTGCCGATCCAGCGTGTCCCGTAGGCGATGGGCTGGTTGAACTCCTCGTCGAAGGTGAGGCTCTTCCCTTGGGCCGGGTTCGAGGGAGTCCCTGATGGCGCGGCCACCGTCAGCGTCTGTGCGGTCAGGTTGTGGTATCCGGCGCTGTCCAGGTAGTAGCCGAATTCCGTGTAGGTGCCGGCAAGGAAGGTGCGTGCGCCCGAGGTGTAGGTGAATCCCGACGGACAGATGGTCACGTTGCTCAGCGAGTTCGGGAAGTCGAAGTTGCGCCCGGCCGAGTCGCGCACGGCGACACCGAGCTGTTTTACCGTGGTGCAGCTGGTCGAGTGGACCTTCAGGGTGGCCGTAGTGGAGATTCCGGGCGAGGTGCTGGTCGGGGTGAGGCTGTCCTGCGTGATCGTGGTGGCCGCATGAGCCGGCCCGGGGACAGCGAGGACGATCGTCAGGGCTGCCGCGGCAGTTGCCGCGGCAGCCCTGATACGGCCAAGTGTGGGCATGGGTTCGATCCTTCTTCGGGGAAGTGGGTCGTCGGGGGCGCTCGGAGAGCTCGCCTCGAAGGAATCAACACGTGTTCCGAATCTGGCGGCCGTTCATGGGATAGGTGGGCCATGCCACCTGCGGAGAGATGTCCGCGCCGGGGACCCAGTCGCGCTCGCGCCGCCGAAGGCACGGATCATCTACTCGCAGCGCGCCCCCCATGTGCGACTCCCGCCGTTGGAGGTGCGGCCCACGGGCACCTGCCGAGCTGACGGCCCGACCGCCCCCAGGGCTATCGCCCATCACCTCCTGTTACGAAGAGTGTCTGCTTTCTGTGAGCAGAGTAGCGGTGCGCCGTCTCGAATGAGCGTATACGACCGGATATGCGAACCGCGTCCCATCAGGTGACGCCACGCCACCGCACAGCGCGGCAGGTCCGCCGCCACGTGATCTTCGCGTGCGCACTCCCCGCATCGGGCCCGGTTCGAGCGTCACCTGCCGGGCCCGCAAGGCGGCGAGGAGATCGGGCGCCACCTCGACCTGCAGATCATCGACCAGGTCGTGGCGGCAGTCGAAGTGCCGTTTCGCGATATGGCGCTCTGCCGGCAGACCGGCTGCCGGTCCCCCGCGACCCGCAGGACGCCTTCCGTTTCCTGGCCTCGATCCAGGCGCAGCTCGCGCCGGATGCGCAGATCGGCATCGTAGACAGCGATCCGGGTGACGCACCGAAAGAACAGCAGCGCGCTGTCGCTCCAGCCCTCCAGCCAGCGATCGACTTCATCGGCTGTCACGCGGCTCTCGGCTGTCGCGGCGCTCTCCGTGAGCGGAATCCTGAGGACGATCCAGTCCTGAACCGCAAATTCAGCCGGTCCCGTCAGGGCATCAACCACGCTAGTCGTGGGATCGCCGAACTGGGCATGGTAGTGGCCGCAGTGGACCTCCAGCAAGAGCGAGATCGCCCTGAGGGTCATCAGCCCGATCCCGAATCAGCCGGTGGCTTCCGCATCCTCTGCCTTGGTAGTCAGCCACGGCGTGGCGAGCGCCAGCACATCAGGCAGCCGTACGGGGGCGCCGTTGTGCGCCGGCAGGAGCTCTCCCTGCCGAATGAGGATCCGCAGCTCGGAAGCGCGGAGAGCCTCGGCATTTTGCACCACCTCAGAGAGGCCTTGCAACAAACAGCTTCAAGCGCCCGCGCCGCGAACATCAGGGGCCATCCAGCTCCAGCACCGCAGACGCCCACTCCACGTTGGCCAATGGTTCAAGTCCCCCCTCGGACACATTCGTCAGATGACCTGATCAGCTTGCTGATCAGGTCATCTGCTTTTTGGTCTGCATTGGGCACGTTTTCGCCCACGCGGAGACCCTGGAAGATCTCCTCGGCGGCCGACCCACCTCGCCCCCACCACAACGACGGCGTCAGGTCGTCCGTGACGATCAGTCCTGGCACCTTGCGACCATATGGGTGATTTTCAGTAATCCGTGCAGTTTTCAGTGATTATGATCCACCTCTGTGACAGAAAGTCAGAACCTCCAGGCAGCAGAGAACTTAGCCGACGTGGTCATCCTCGGCGCAGGGCCGGCCGGCCTGGTCCTCGGCAGCCTCCTCCACAGCAGCGGGATCGACTGCGTCATCGTGGAACGTGCGAGCCGTGAACACCTGCGGGCCCGGGCGCGGGCCGGTTTCCTCGCTGCGAACACGGTGCGGATCCTGGACAGGCACGGGCTGGGCGAGGATCTGCATCGCTACGGCCGGGAGCACGGTGTGTGCGAGTTCCGCACCGAGGACGGCCGGTTCAGCCTGGATTACGGCCGCCTCGGCAGCGGCGAGCGGCACACCGTCTACCCGCAGCAGGAGTTGGTCAGCGGCTTGCTGACGCGGTTCCTGGACTCCGGCGGGCGGGTTCACTTCGAGACCGAGGCACTGGCCGTGCTCGACGCCGACAGCCGGCGCCCGTCGGTGACGGTGCGTGGAGCGGACGGCCGGCGCGGCCGGTGGCGGGCCAGGTACGTCGCGGGCTGTGATGGCCGGCACGGTGCGGCACGGCGCTCACTTCCGCCCGGTGCGGTCCGCCACTACCGGCGCGACCATCACGTGTCCTGGCTGGGCGTACTGGCCGAGGCGGCGCCGAGTCTCGACGCCGTGGGCTACGCGGTGCATCGTCGGGGCTTCGCCGGGCACATGGCGCGCTCGGCCGAGGTTACGCGCTACTACCTGGAGTGCGAGCGTGGTGCGTCGGCCGAGACGTGGTCCGAGGACCGGATCTGGGACGAGCTGGCACTGCGGATGCGTGCGGCGGACTACGGTCCCCTGCGTACGGGGCGGATCATCCAAGCCGGCGTCGTCGAGCTGGAGTCCGATGTCCTGGACCCACTGCGTCACGGCTCGCTCTTCCTGGTGGGCGACGCGGCAAGTCTGATCAGCCCGTCCGCCGCCAAGGGCGCGAACCTCGCGGTACTGGAGGCGGAGATCCTCGCGCGCGCCCTGGTCGACGACCTCGCGCACGGCGACCCCGAACCGCTCGCTCGCTACTCGGCGCGGTGCCTGGCGCACATCTGGCGGGCGCAGGAGTTCTCGGCCTGGATGATCCGGCTGCTGCACGGCACGCCCGGCTCGGACAGCGAGTCGCTGTTCCAGGACTCCCTGCGCCGTTCCCGCCTCGAGTCGCTGCGTCTTTCACGCACGCAACAGGACTGGTTCGCCGAGAACTACGTCGGCGTCTGAGACCTGTTGCCCCTTCCCCTTTCCCTGAAGAACCACCACTTTCCCTGAAGAACCGCCACCGACCGGAACGAGGATCTCCTCGCAATGACGACGACGATGACATCTGGCGACACGGCCCGCCTGCGCGCGACGGTCGACTTCGTCACGAACCAGGACACCGGCACCTTGCTCCCGCTGCTGCTGCCCGGCCTCGACGGCCCGGAGCTGCGGGCGTTAGCGGACCGCTGCCGCTTCGCGCACGCCGCGCTGCTCGTCTTCCCCGCCGATCCGCCGATGCTGCGCGCGGAGCTGGCCGCCTGCGGGCTGACCGCCGACGTGACGGAGCAGCCGAGTGTCGTCGTCCGCAAGCGGCTGGCCCTGCGGTACCAGCGCGACGCCGCGGAGCTTGACGTAAGGATTCTCCGGCCCACGGTGCACGGCCCGGAAGGGGAACACCGGGTCGTCGAGGTGTTCACGCTGACCGTCCCACCGGGCTCGGAGCTGGCCACGATCGCCGTGCACGAACGTATCCAGGAGAACGAGGCGCACCTGGCCTTCGAGGTCGAGCGGCCGGATCCGCTGGTGCTGCGCGGCCTGTCCTCGATCCTCGAGCGACACGGCGCGGTCGCCGACGGCGGCGGGTACAACCCGCACGAGGACGGCACGGTGTTCTACTTCACCGCTCCCGCCGACTCGAAGGCCGGGTACCGGCGAGTGGAGCTCTACGCGAGCGGTGACCATCGGGACGTACTCGCCTCCCACGTGGGCTCGGACCGCACCGACGAACCTGCTGAAACGCTCCTGCGCCTGTTGACCGGTGCCTGGACGACCCAGGCTCTCGCGACCTGCGCACAACTGCGGCTGCCCGAGGCCCTGGACACCCGGACCGCCGTGGACGTCGAGGCGCTGGCACAGACGGTCAACGCCCATCCGGACAGCCTCGCGACGCTACTGCGCTATCTCGCGATGCTGGGTGTGGTGTCGCAGGGCCCGGACGGATTCCGGCTCACCGAACTCGGGGCGCTGCTGCGCGCGAACGCCTCCGGATCGATGCGGCCGCTGGCCCTCATGTACGGCGGCCCGTTCTACCACTCCTTCGCGCTCCTCTCCCATGCCGTACGAAACGGGCAGACGGGCTTCGAGCAGCTCTTCGGCGAGAACCACTTCGACTACTTCGCCCGCCACCCCGAACTCGCCGAGCGATTCGACCGGTCGATGGCCGCGAGCTCGCGCATGTTCGAACCGCTCCCCGCGCATCCGGTCCTCACCACGGCAGGCCGGGCGGCCGAACCCAGGACGATCGTCGACGTCGCGGGCGGCAACGGGGCACTGCTCGGCCGCGTGCTGGCCGCACACCCGAGCCTGCGCGGCATCCTGCTCGAACGCCCGAACGTCATCGAGGCCGCCCGCCGATCTCTCGTCCCCACCGTCGGCGACCGTTGCACCTACCACGCGGGCGACTTCGCCGACGTGCCACCGGGCGCAGACGTCTACGTCCTCTCCCGCGTGCTGCACGACTGGGACGACGATCGCTGCCGGGAGATCCTGCGCGACTGCGCCCGTGCGATGCCCGCCCACGCCGACCTGCTCATCATCGAACGCCTGCTGCCGGCCGACGGCTCGGCCTCGCTCGCGACCGCCTGGGACCTTCACATGATGTGCAACGTCGGCGGCCGTGAACGGCGCGCCGACCACTACTCCCGACTACTGGAGAGCGCGGGGCTCCACCTCGTCGACCGCTCGCCGCTGCCGTTGGACGCCCACGTGCTGCACGCCCGCAAGGTCGCCTCCCCCGCGTATGTGCCGGCTCCGCACCGCGTGGCAGCGAGCTGCTTCGAAGGATCGCGCCCCGCTTCCCGCTGAGCCTGTCCCCGGTCCTGATTCTGCTGTAGAGCGCGGCTCGGTCGGCGGGTTCGGCGTCGGCGAGGATGGCGACCTTCCTCGCCGGCGACGATTCCGTCCGAACAGCCTCAGTCGTTGAGGGTGCGGGTGCGGCGGAAGGCGGCGAGTCCCGCGGTGGCCTCGTCGGATCCGGCTGCCGGGGTGCCGGCGGCGAGGGCGTAGAGGGCGACGTGGGTGGTGCCGTCGATGCCCAGGAGGTCTTCGACGGCGGTGTCGTGGAAGGCGGCGCTCTGGTAGGGGCCCAGGCCGAGCGCGGTGGCGGTCAGGGCGAAGGTCTGGCCGAGGTGGCCGGCGTTGAGGAGGCTGACCCGGTAGGCGCGCGGGTGACGGTACTTGACCCGCATGCGGTCCAGCACGGCGGTGACGAAGACCACGAACGCCACTTGCCCGGCGGCGGGTTGGTCGGGGAGCAGGCTGCGGGCCTCGGGGCGGGTGAAGCCTTCGGTGAGCAGTTCCAGGCTGTGTTCGAGCACGTTGTAGTGGTAGACGCCCGGTTCGAGCCCGGCCACGTTGATGATGCCGAGGTAGGCCTCCAGTTCCTGGCGCGCGCCACCGGCGGCGCTGGTGCGGCGCATCAGGGCCCCGTACTCCTCGGCGTCGATGAAGTCCGCCGGGCCGAAGACGTGGGCGAGCAGCGTGGCCAGCGTGGGCAGGGTGACGGGCTCGGTGGTGAAGGCACGGTGGGTGCGGCGCTGGTGCAGGACCTGCTCGAAGGGGGCGGTGGCCGGGATGCGGGTGCGTGGCAGGAGGATGCGGTCGGCCCGCGGGTAGCTGGTGAACAGGCCGGGTTGTCCGTCGCGGGTCAGTTCGCGGCGCAGTTCGGGTGTGGCGGCTTCGAAGGGGGTGTCGCGGGTGGCGTAGTGGAAGAACGCGGCCTCCGGTGCCCACGGGCCCCAACTGCCGGCCAGTCCTTCGTCGCGTGCGGCTTCGGGGCTTGCCTCCTCGCAGAGCAGGCCGAGCTGGTGGAGTGCGGCCACCGCGTCGTCGACGGTCCGCTGGTCCAGGTGGTCGAGCGCGGCGGCTGCTTCCTTGGGCGTGGTCCAGGTATCGAAGGCCGCGAGGACTTCGGCGGCCGCGGAGTGGATCTCCACCGGTCCGGGCTGGGGGTAGCCGTGGATGACGAAGGAGCCGTCGTACCAGTAGCAGGTCAGGCATCGCAGCCGACGAAGCCGCACCGGGTCTCTCCCTTGGACGTATGAGCTATCTGGGGGGCGGAGCCGGCGTGCGGGGCCGGCCCCGCCGCGCGGTCACTTCCCGTAGTAGACGCTGGTGCGGCGGTCCGTGCGCTCCAGCGGCTGCGGCTTGATGACGATCTGACGCATGCTCTTCACCTCCCTCCGATGGTCTTGGCCGCATCCCTGCCCTTGTCCCTGTCCCGGGACGCAGGGGTGGTGGGAACCGGACAGCCGTCGGCCGGACATTGGCGTGATCGACGATGCTCCGCACGGCCGACTCCGTGACAGAGCCGGCCGTGGCCAGAGCTGCGGACGGTTCGCGCCGAACGGCGCCGCCGCGTGCGGCATCCCAGGAGCGGTAACCAAGCTTCCCGACAGCGTCAGGTGCTCGGTAGGGCTTGGCCGGGGCTCACTTCTGGTACGTGGCGATGATCTTGGTGAAGTCGAAGGGCTGCTGGTCGACGCCGGTGCCCTGGGCCATGGCGCCCGGGTCGGCGTCGCGGTTGGCGGTCCAGCCCGAGAGGCAGCCAATGCTGCGCTCGGTGGCGAAGGCGGCGAGCTGGCGCATGTTCTCCAGCGTGAAGACCTTGTCGTTGAAGTTGCGGCCGAACATGGGGCAGGCGCCGATCCGCCGCCACACCTTGGCGCTGTCCCAGTCGGGCCAGACGGCCTGGAGCTGGGTGAACATACCGTTCAGCGCGTTCTTGCTCGCCTCGAAGACGCCAGCGGGCGCGCCCGGCCCGAACCCCATCAGCGCGCCGTTGATCAGGGCGGGCTGGATGCCGGCGGCCGCCAGGCGCTGCAGCAGCCGCACGCTCTCCCCGGTCAGGCCCAGCAGGCCGGTGGGGTCACCGTCGGCGGGCAGGGTGTAGGAGAGCTTGAGCGTGGGGTTGTCCTGCAGGAGCCGGCCGATCGCGGCGACGTGCCGGGTCTGGGCGTCGTTGTCGTACAGCAGCGCACCGTCGAAGCTGAAGTCCAGGTGGCTGACCTGGTAGTTGTCCAGGACTCCCTGGTAGGACGCCGTCAGGCTGGGGACGTCGGTCTCGATGATTTCCAGCGGCTCGCCGAACCCGCCGAAGGACAGGACCACGGTTCCGCCGGCCTCGGTGAAGGCCGTGAAGTCAGCCTTGCCGAAGTCGCTCACCGTGGCGTCCTGCGATGCATCGCCCCCGTCGCCGGATCCCGTCACCCAGCAGGGCTTCTTCGTGCCGCCAAAGCCACGGGTCACGGATCCCACGAGGAAGCCGTCGACGCCCGACTCCTTCGCGTAGGCGGCGATCTGCGGGATCGGGTCGTCGAGGTAGTTGACGACGGCGGCCCGGGGCACGTCCCAGTCCCCGTGGTCGGCGGGCGCGGCGGTGGTGGTCCCCGTGACCGCTTCGGACTGGTCCGAGAAGTTGTCGGAGTAGTCGAAGGCCCGCACCCGCACGGTGTACTCGGTGGCGGGCGTCAGCTGGTACAGGACGACCGAGGGCCGCACGGTCCTGACGGTGAACGCGCTGTCGCCGGCCGAGTAGGCGACCTCGTAGCCCGCGACCGCGGTGTTGTCGCCGGCCGCGTCCCAGTCCAGGGCCAGCGAGGCGGCCGAGGCCGAACCGACGCGCAGGTTCAGCGGAGTGGTGGGC
Source organism: Kitasatospora sp. NBC_01266 (assembly GCF_036242395.1). Lineage (NCBI taxonomy): Bacteria > Bacillati > Actinomycetota > Actinomycetes > Kitasatosporales > Streptomycetaceae > Kitasatospora > Kitasatospora sp. NBC_01266. The sequence continues at coordinate 1,479,091 of NZ_CP108458.1, forward strand.
GCTTCCTTGTCCTGGGACGGGTCGATGGAGGCACCGTTGGCCGTGAAGGTGTCGGGCAGCCATGCGGGCGGCGTGCTGTCACCGCCCCGCAGGTTGAACCCGACGGTGAGCTCCTGCACGGTGCCGGCCGCGATGGTGTTCTGGTAGGAGGGCAGGAGCGCGGTGACCGTGTTGCCGTCCTGGCTGACCTCACCGCTGTAGGACGAGGCGGTGACACCGTTCGGCACCCGGAACGAGATCGTCGGGTTGACCACGTCGGTGTCACCGTAGTTGGTCAGTGTCACCCGGCAGGTGGAGTACCACTGGTTACCACCGGGCAGCCACTGGGCCTTGGCGACGAGGCTGATCTGGTTCGCACTCACAGACAGGCTTCCTTAAGACGTTCGGCGAGGAGACCCGGCCCTCCCACGGGCACGGGGCATGCGGGCACGCCGAAACGGCGCCTGGCGGCGGCCGCTTCGGACGGCGGCATAACGGAATGTACCGATCCGGACACCTACGGCGATACGGCCGGATTCGGCCGCCCACGACACCCGTGGCGTAAAACCGCTCGGGCCATGGGGGGAGCGCTGGAGCGTCACCGTGGCGCGGGCGGCGGGAGCGCTGGGGGGTCAGGCATCCACCCGTGGTACTGGGCCGCGGCGTTGTTCTCGCGCAGGTGGGCGACGGAAGAGGTGCCGGGGATCAGGACGGTGGTGGCCGAGGGAGTCCAACTCTGCTCACAGGGCTCCGCCCGCTGCCTCGCCCGAGTCTCCGGGGCGGGGCAGCGGGCGAATGCCGTCAGGCCTGTGCGTTGCCCGGCCGGTTGCCCGGGGCGTCGGCGGCGGCGCGCTTGAGGACGGCGGTGTTGGCGGTGACGGTACCGGGCTCGACCCCGTCGGCCTCGGTGACCTGGACGCTGCACTCGCCCAGGAAGGCGTACGAGGTGCGGTCGAAGATGATCTCGTCGCGGGAGCCGCTGGCGGTGTTGGTGCGGGCGATGGCGATGCCGGTGCGCCCGGCGGCGTCGGTGGCGGCGTCGACCAGGACGACGCCGGGGATACTGGCCGCGGCCTGGTAGAGCGCGGCGGCGAGCTTGCCGGGCACGGCCTGTTCGCGGATCAGGTCGCCGATGGTGACGAAGGCCTCCTGGTCCGGCCCGCTGCCGGCCCCCCTCGTCTCGGCGTAGATCTTCCGCAGCAGTTCCTGCGGGTCGGTGGGCAGGGTGCGCAGGTAGTCGTAGGAGGGGCTGTTCAGGGAGGCGCCGCTGTCCGAGTTGAGCGCCTGGCCGCCTTCCGGGGTCTTGCCTTCCTCGGTGAGCCAGCCGGTGCGGCCGTCGGCCGAGAACCACACCTGCCGCTGGTGGGGCTTGTCGACCCACACCTTCGACGTGCCGCTGCTGAGGTCGACGGAGCCCTCGAGATGGGACACGGTGCTGTCGATGTAGACGTACTGCCCCGGTCGCAGGACAAGGTCGGGCGCGGCCTGCGCGGCCGAGGAGATCCGCTCCACCACGCCGGCCAGGCCCGTGGTGGAGCCGACCGTGACCGGGACGACGGGGGCCGCGACGCGCCCGCTGCGCGCGGGGGCTGCCGCTTGGCCGCCGTGGGTGAGGACCGCCACGGTGGCGGCCAGGGCGAAGGCCGCCACCGTGGCGGGCACGGCGATCAGCAGCCGGCGCCGGCTGCTGGCCGCCGGGCGGACCGGCACTGCGCCTTCGGGGGTGCGGGTGATCTCGCTCATCAGGAACTCCTCGATCTGGCGTCGCCGGCCGAGCGGGGCGGCAGCTACTGCGGCCGCGGGCAGCAGGTGCTTCAGCTCCGTGTCGTCAAGCGGCTGCCGCCGCCGCGGGATGCTGGTCATCTGTTCCACTCCTTGTCCGACCGGGCCGGAACCATCCGGCCACCCTGTACTTGTCCGGCGCCCCGCAGGGGTTCCGGGCGAGTTTTCGAAGCCCGCCGCAGTTCCTTGTCGGCCAGGGAACGCAGCCGGGTGCGGGCCCTGGAGAGCCTGGAGCGCACGGTGCCGACCGGGATGCCCAGTGCCTCAGCGGCCTCGGGATAGCTGAGGCCGGCCCACACGCACAGCGAGAAAACCTCACGCTCCGCACGACGGAGTTTCTCCAATGCCGCTTTGGCTGCCAGGAGTTGCTCGTGGTCGGCGAGACGGCCGACCAACTCGTCGGCGAAGTCCGGGGCCGGTTCGGTCAGCGGCATGCGGGCGAGGGCGGCCGCATGCCGGCGGGCGGCCCGGGCTCGGTTGCGCAGCACGTTGACGGTGATGCCCATCAGCCAGGGGCGGGGAGTGGTCCCCTCGTCGCGCAGCTTGTCCCTCAGCCGCCAAGCCTCCAGGAAGACCACCGCCATGACGTCCTCGGCCCCGGCGCGGTCCCCGCTCACCCGGACAGCGTGCGCCAGGACCGCCTGCGCGTGCTCCTGGAACAACTGCCGGAAGGCGCCGGGATCCCCGGCTCTGATCCGTTCGTGCATCGAAAAGTCCACACCTCTGGTTGTCCGGCCGGCCCGGAGCAGTTCCGGTGACCCGCGTCACACAGGTGCCCCGGGCAGCCCCGTCGGCCGGCGGAAGCCGGTCAAGGCACCCGGGGAAGCATCGGGCCCCGGTCCGCTCCCGGCGCGCTCGGGTCCTGGCGTCGTCGTACACCAGGTCCTTCGGGGCGTCGGACTCCCCCGGTTGCTTCTCGCCGTAAGGCCGGTCCAGCGAAAGCACCCCGAATCCGGTACGGAAGAATGATCGTCAACACCCCTGTCGAGGAGGACAATTTATCTGGATTTGTCGTGAAGCCCGACCCCGTTCAGGTACCGGGGCTGGTGCACCTGCACACCGGGAAGGTACGTGACCTCTACCGGAACGCCGCCGGTGAGTTGGTGATGGTGGCCAGCGATCGTACGTCCGTGTATGACTGGGTGCTGCCGAGCGAGATTCCGGACAAGGGTCGTATTCTCACGAAGCTCTCGCTCTGGTGGTTCGACCAGTTCACCGACCTGGTTCCCCATCACGTCGTCTCCACCGACGTGCCTGAGGGCGCGCCGGACGACTGGGTGGGTCGCACGATGATCTGCCGGCCGCTGCGCATGGTGCCGGTGGAGTGCGTGGCGCGCGGCTACCTGGCCGGCTCCGGCTTCACCGAGTACCAGGAGCGGCGCACCGCCTGCGGAGTGGCGCTGCCCGAGGGGCTGGTGAGCGGTTCGGAGCTGCCGGATGCCATCTTCACCCCGGCGACCAAGGCCGAGGTGGGCGAGCACGACGAGAACGTCACCTTCGAGGAGGTGGTGCGTACGGTCGGCGCCGACACCGCGGAACTGCTCCGCTCGACCACGCTCGCGGTCTACGGCCGGGCTCGTGAGATCGCCCGGGACCGCGGAATCGTCCTCGCCGACACCAAGTTCGAGTTCGGCTTCGACGGTGACCAGCTGGTCCTGGCCGACGAGGTGCTGACCCCGGACTGCTCCCGCTTCTGGCCCGGCGAGCAGTGGGAGCCCGGCAAGCCGCAGGCGTCGTTCGACAAGCAGTTCATCCGCGACTGGCTGACCTCCCCGGCCGCGGGCTGGGACCGTCACGGCGAGCTCGCGCCGCCCGTGCTGCCGGCCGAGATCGTCGAGCAGTCCCGGGCCCGGTACGTCGAGGCCTACGAGCGGCTGACCGGCACGACCTGGTCATAGTCCGGTGGCGCCGGACCGACCACGCGGAGGCCCTCGCGGCCAGCCTCGTGGTCCATACGGCCAGGCCGCGATCATCACGACCTCGCTCGCCTGGCGGGCTCCCCGGATGACCGGGATCAGCAGCACGAGCGGGATCGGGACGACTACCAGCAGGATCGCCAGCGCGAGGGCCGAGTGCATCCCCATGTGCGCGGCGACGGGCCCTCGCCGGCTTGGACACGGCCGACGCCGCGCCGTAGCAGACGGCGGCGACCGGGAGCAGCGCGACGCTGCCGTGGCCACCCAGGATGAGCAGCACGACCGTGCTCTGCACGACGGCCAGGGTGAGGTCCGAACCGACCAGGACCCGCTGCCTCGGCAGCCGGTCGGCCGACACTGCGCCTGCCGGATATCTCATCCGGCCAGGTCAGGCCGCGTGTTGGTACTCGTGGATCACTCATCCGAGTCGGTCGTGTCGGCGTATGTCCAGACAGGCGATCTGTCGCGAGGTCCTTCGTCGAGCGCGACACCGACCCGCAGACGGCCGGGCGCCGACCGTAGGCGGCCGGACGCTCACCCGCCAGGCGATCAAGACGCGACTCGGCGGCAAAGCCATGCGCGACACGCACCATGACCGCGCAGTCACCGTGAGTCACCCGGGCTACTCTTTTGATCTGCCTACGCACGAACTGCCGGCAGGAATCCGAAGGAGGCCTGACTTGGAGCCACAACAGCAGGGCGACGGGCACGTTGGCGATTTCTTCGACGGGCTGCTGACCGACGCCGACGAGATCAGCCTGCTCATCTCCGGCGGCGAGATCGGCGAGACCAAGCGCAAGGATGCTTCCGAGGCGGGCCCGGTGCGCACCGAGGCCAAGGAACTGCAGGCGGCGGTCGAGCTCCACGTCTGCATGGGCCTGAACGCCTGTGCGGGCCACGGCTTCGACGGCACCGGCGTGCTGGCGGGCATGGGCCAGTGCGCGACCGTCCAGCACGTCTGCCACGGCGCCAACGAGTGCCGGGCGCAGGGTGGTTGTGGGTACTCCGGCTCGGACGCGGAGCAGGCCAAGCCGGGCGACCAGGCCTGCCGGCAGAACGGCAGCTGCGCCAGCCCGATCAACGAGAGCCGGGTGCACGCGGCCGGCCCCTACCGGGGCACCAGCGTCTGGAAGCGGGCCCGGGCCATCTTCGAGCACCGCATGTACGAGGCGGGCGTCCCGTTCGGACCCGCGCCGGGCGAGGGATACCCCGACGACCTCGTCCCCAGCTACGAGACGCCGCGCGGCGTCCAGAACGCCGACGACTCAGCCGGCTCATGACCCACGGTACCTCCGGTCAGCCTCCGCGCAGCCTGGAGTTGGGGCTGGGGCTCGGCCTGCGGTCCCAGCACCTGCGCCACGTAGTGGAAACCTGGCCCGAGGTCGGCTGGTTCGAGATCATCTCGGAGAACTTCATGGACTCCGGCGGCTATCCGCGCCACGCCCTGGACCGGATCGCCGAGCGGTATCCGATCGTCATGCACGGAGTCTCACTGTCGATCGGCAGCACCGACCCGCTCGACCTCGACTACCTCCACCGGCTGCGCCGACTCGCACAGGCGACCGGAGCACGCTGGGTCTCCGACCACATCTGCTGGACCGGGGTGGCCGGGGTGAACACCCACGACCTGTTGCCAGTGCCCTTCACCGAGGAGGCACTGGCCCACCTGGTCCGCCGGGTCCACCTCGTCCAGGACGTCTTGGAGCGGCAGTTGGTGCTGGAGAATCCCAGCAGCTACGCGACCTTCGCGGGGGCGACCATGCCCGAGTGGGAGTTCGTCGCACGGCTGGCCATCGAGTCCGGCTGCGGCCTGCTGCTCGACGTCAACAACGTCTACGTCTCCGCCGTCAACCACGACTTCGACCCCGAGCAGTACCTGCGGGCGCTGCCCGCCGAGCAGGTGAAGCAGCTCCACCTGGCCGGCCACACCGATCTGGGCAGCCACCTGATCGACACCCATGACCAACCGGTGGCCGAACCGGTGTGGGAGCTCTACCGGTTGGCGACCAGCCTGACCGGTCCGGTGCCCGCCCTGCTCGAATGGGATGACCGCATCCCACCGTTTCCGCAGCTGCTCGCCGAGTTGGACAAGGCCCGCCAGTACACCGCAGGCCCACCTGCCGCCCACCCCGCCCTCGCCCCGGTGCGCTGTGGCTGAGGCACCCGGGCTGGCCGAGCAGCAACACTGGCTCCAGCGGGCCGTGCTGGCCCCGGCCGGGCCGCAGTCCGCGGAGCCGGCCGAGGCCATGCTGACCGCCTCCGCGCGCCTCGGCGCCGGCCAGCGGCTCGACATCTACCGGCGCGGCTACCGGCTGCGCTTGCTGGAGGCGATGCGCGGACTCCATCCGGGCCTGTGCGCACTGCTCGGTCGCGAGCTCTTCGAAGACTTCACCCTGGAGTACCTGGACGCCTGCCCCTCGCGCTCCCCCTCCCTGCACCAGCTGAACCGGCACTTCGCCGACCATCTCGCCAAGCGTCGCCCCGACCGGGACAGGCCACCGGAGCTACGCGAGCGGTGGATCGACGTGGTCATCGATCTCGCCCGCTACGAGCAGGTGTTCGCCGAGGTCTACGACGGCCCGGGGATCGAAGGCGGCAGCAGCCAACTCACCCCTGAGCTGATCAGGTTGGACACAACCATCCAACCAGCGCCGTGCCTGCGACTGTTGGCACTCTGCGCCCCGGTGCACGGCTACGTCGCGGCCGTACGCCGCGGCGGACGGCCCGCTCCCCCCGAACAGCGCCCGGTGCGGCTTGCGGTGTCGCGCCGCTCCTACCTCGTCACCAGCACCGAACTCGCCTCCGACGCCTACGAATTCCTCGCTGCCCTGCTGCTCGGTGCCACCGTCGAGGCGGCGGCCGCCAAGACCGAGCTCGCCCTGCCCGCCGCCGCCCAACTGCTGCGCGACTGGGCGGCGGACGGATGGCTGTGCCGGCAACCTCCCCACCCCGCCTGACCTGAGGAGACACCGACCATGACCGTAACCACTCCACGGCGGAGCAGCGCGCCCCCCATTCTCACCAGTGCGCCGATCGACGCCAGTATCGAGATCACCACGCTGGAGCAACTGGTCAACCACCTCAAGCAGGCGGCCTACCTGGAGTTGTCCACCATCCCGATGTACCTGTACGCGGGCTTCTCGATCGGCTCGCGCGGCTACTCCCAGTGGAACCCGGGCATGGGCGCCTTCCGGCTGATCCGCAGCATCGTGGTGGAGGAGATGCTGCACCTGTGCCTGGCCCGCAACCTCCTGGTGGCGCTCGGGCATGGCGACGACATCACCTTCTACCAGGAGCAGTTCATCCCGGCCTACCCCGCGCCGATGCTGCACCGCCACCCGGAGCTCACCCTCCATCTCGGCCCGTGCAGCGAGAAGTTGGTGCGCGACGTCTTCATGGAGTTCGAACGGCCAAAGCCCGCCAAGGGCGAGAGCAAGCCGCCCGCGGGGCAGTACGCCACCATCGGCGAGTTCTACAAGGCCGTGGCCAAGGGGCTGACCACGCTCGACAAGACGATGGGGCCCAGCCTCTGGGCGAAGAACAAGCTGGACCTCCAGTACGTCGCCGCGTACTGGAACAAGGACGGCGGTGGCGAGCCGGTGCTCGTCCACGACCTGAAGAGCGCCCTGGACGCCGTGAAGATCATCGTGGAGCAGGGCGAGGGCATCGACCCCGACAAGCCCTCGGTGCCGATCGACCCGCTCAAGCCCATCCCCGGACTGGACGAGCTGCCGCACTACACCAAGTTCAAGCGGATCGCGGACCGCGTCGAGCCGCTGGGCGCCGTGTGGGCGCTGCCCGAGGACCCCAAGACCTCGGACTACGCGAAGGACAGCGCCGTCACCAGCATCAACACCCTGTTCAATGCGGTCTACTGCTATGTGTTGCACATGCTGGACGTGATCTACCGGACCTCCTGGAAGGAGATGAAGCCAGGGGAGCCGAACCCGCGCTATCACTACGAGCGCACCTTCATGTCAGCGATGCAGGGCATCCTGGTCACGGTGGCGGACCTGATGACCGCCACCCAGATCACGGCCGGCAAGTTCAACGGCAAGTTCAACGCCGGGCCAAGCTTCCAGTACTACGAGCTGCCCGCGACCGGAAAGAAGGAGCACCTCATCAAGCTCTGCGACCAGGCGATGGCCTACTACCCCAAGCTTGGTGGCGACAACAGCGTGCGGTGGCTGATCGGCAAGCTCCCTGACGGACTGTGAGCACCGCTGGGGCCCGCGCTCCTGCCTGGGAGCGCGGGCTATGACGGACGAGTTGAAGACGACTGGCCTCGTGGGCACGTCCGTCGAGATGGAACTCGCAGCCTCCCGGCGGGGCGCTCTCGGGACGCCGCCGGGCGGCTGGGACGCTCACGCCGGCGGGCGACGCGCTGTCATGCTCCGCGGGCGGCGTCGCGAGCGCTCAGCTGCTCTGCCCAGTCGGCCGGCACCCGGCCGGCCGGGCCCGGGACCGGCTGCTCCGGGGGGTGGTTGTCGGGCGGGACCAGCTGCGGACCGGACTCGTAGAACTCGGAGGTGTCGTAGTTCCAGAACCAGCTCTCGCCCGGTTCGAAGCTGCGGATCACCGGGTGGCCGGTGGCCCTGGCGTGTGCGGTGGCGTGCTGGGAGAGCGAGTCGTCGCAGCAGCCGATGTGGCCGCAGCGCGCGCAGCGCCGCAGGTGGAACCACCAGCCGCCGGCCGCGTCGCACTCGACGCAGCCGGTCCCGCTCGGCGGCACGGTGGGATCGATCGGGGTCTCGGTGTTCATGGCTGCTCCAGCGGGGTGTCGGGCGTGGCGGGGTTGATCGGGAGGCGGACCTGGAAGCGGGTGTCGCCCGGCACGGATGCGAGCCGCAGGTCGCCGCCATGGCGGTTGACGATGATGCGCCAGGAGATGTCCAGGCCGAGCCCCGTGCCTTCGCCGACCGGTTTGGTGGTGAAGAACGGGTCGAAGACGCGGTCGCGCACCTCGGGGGGCACGCCGGGGCCGGTGTCGCGGAACTCGACCAGCACGTGGTCCCCGTCCTGCGCGGTGCGAACGGTGAGGGTCCCGCCGGAGCCGGTGCTGCGCATGGCCCACACCGCGTTGTCGATCAGGTTCGTCCACACCTGGTTCAGCTCGGCGGGGTACCCGGGGATGCGGGGCAGGGTGGGGTCGTAGTCGCGCACCACGGTGATGTTCGGCCCGATCTTCGCGGCGAGCATCATCAGCGTGCTGTCCAGCAGCTCGTGTACGTCGGCGTTCTGGTACGGGGCCCGGTCCAGTTGCGTGTACTGCTTCGCCGCGCCGACGAGTGCGGAGATGCGGTGCGTGGCGTCGTCGATCTCGTTCAGCAGCAGTTCGGTCTCAACCGTGCAGCCCAGCCAGTTCAGGGCGCTGCCGAGCATGTCCTCGGGCAGGGCCGCGGCGATCCGGTTGAGCCAGTCGGTGCCCAGGTTCGCCTGGACGAGGACCGGCGCCAGCTGCCGGCCGTCCTCGATGCCGTGCTCCTCCAGCCAGTCGCCGAGCTCGTCCTCGTGGTCCGCGGCCTGCAGCGGGCTGAGCGGCTGGGCCTGGCCGATCCGGCCGACGGTCATGTCCGTGAGCTCGCCCAGCCGGGCCAGGTCCTCGCCTCGGTGCGGTCCGGCCGCGAGTTCGCCGAACTCGCGGCGTACCGCGGCGATGCGTTCCCGCAGTGCGGCGGCGGCGCGCACCGCGGCGGCAGCAGGGTTGTTGAGCTCGTGGGTGAGCCCGGCGGTCGCCGAACCGAGCGCCAGCAGCCGCTCGCGCTGGCCGACCGCCTCCTGGGTGTTCTTGAACCCGAAGAACAGGCCCTCCAGCAGGTGGACGGCCATGGGGAACCAGCCGCGCATGATCTGCGCGAACGCCTCCGCGGGCAGCACGAAGAACCGGGACCGCTCGGTCACCCGCATCGAGTTGTTGTACACCTGGGGCACCTGGTCGCCGAGGTACGCCTGGAAGGCCCCGGCATAGACGCCGGGCGCGGACGTGCGGCTGAAGTCCACCTCCTGGCCGCCGACGGTGCGCGAGAGGATCACGGTTCCCTGGAACAGCACGTACAGGTTCGCGGCCGGATCGCCTTCCCGGTACACCGGGCCCGGGTCGAACCACTCCACGTGGCCGTCGCGGCACAGCCGCGCCAACTGGTCGGACCCCAGCTTCTCGAACAGGAACAGCGAACGCAGCTCGCCCTCCTCGCACCGCACCGGGCCGCCGGTCATGACTGCTCCAGATAGCGGTGCACGAGCATGACGGCCATGGCACCCTCGCCGACCGCGGAGGCGACCCGCTTGGCGGACTCGGCGCGGGCGTCCCCCGCCACGAAGACCCCGGGCACGTCCGTCTCCAGATGGTACGGCGGCCGGTCCAGCGCCCATCCGGCCGGCGGGCGCCCGTCGGCCGTCAGGTCGGGGCCGGTGGGGAGGAAGCCGTGCGAGTCCCTGGTCACCGTGCCGTCCAGCCAGTCGGTCATGGGGGCCGCGCCGATGAACACGAACATCCACTGCGCGTCGACCTCTTCGGTCTCCCCGCTCACGGTGTTGCGCAGGGTCAGCCCCTCCAGATGCTCCTTGCCGTGGACGGCCGCCACGACCACGTCGGTGCGTACCGAGATCGTGGGGGCGTCCTCGACGCGCTGCAGCAGGTAGTGCGACATGGAGGCCGACAGCGACGGGCCGCGCACCAGCAGGGTGACCGACTTGGCGCCCCGGGCCAGGAACGTCGCGGCCTGGCCGGCGGAGTTCGCGCCGCCGACGATGTACACGTCGTGGTCCTGGCAGGCGGCGGCCTCGGTCAGCGCCGAGCCGTAGTACAGACCGCGCCCGGTCATCTCGGCCGCTCCCGGCACGTCCAGTTGCCGGTAGGACACGCCGGTCGCGAGGATCACGCAGTGCGCCGAGACGGTGGAGCCGTCCGAGAACCGCAGTGTGCGGGCGGCGCCGTTCACCTCCAGGGCGGTGACCTCGCGCGCCGTCAGCATCTCGGCGCCGAACTTCGCCGCCTGCCGGCGGGCCCGATCCGTGAGCTGCGCGCCGGAGACGCCGTCGGGGAAGCCGAGGTAGTTCTCGATCCGTGAGCTCTGGCCCGCCTGGCCCCCGGTCGCCGAGCGCTCGACCAGGACCGTCCGCAGCCCCTCCGAGGCGCCGTACACGGCCGCGCCCAGTCCCGCGGGCCCGCCGCCGACGATGACGAGGTCGTAGAAGTCGGCCGCCGGTGTCGTCGAAAGACCCACCCGCGTGGCCAGCTCCCGTTCCTCCGGCTCGACGAGCGTCGCGCCGTCGGGAGTGACCACGAGTGGCAGCCGGAGCCCGTCCTGCCCCGCGGCGGAGAGCAGCCTGCGGCCCTCCGGCTCGTCGGAGTTGTACCAGCGGTAGGGCACCTGGTTGCGGGCCAGGAACTCCCGGATCTGCGAGGACTGCGCCGACCAGCGGTGCCCGACGACTTTGATGGTGCCCGCCGTCCGGCCGTCGGTGGCCCGCCAGGACTCCAGCAGATCGTCCACCACGGGGTAGAGCTTCTCCTCCGGCGGCTCCCACGGCTTGAGCAGGTAGTGGTCGAGGTCGACGACGTTGATGGCGTCGATCGCCGCGTCGGTGTCGGCGTAGGCGGTCAGCAGCACCCGCCGCGCGCCGGGGAACAGGTCCAGGGCCTGCTCCAGGAACTCGATGCCGTCCATCTGCGGCATCCGGTAGTCGGCCAGGATCATCGCGACCGGGGTACCCCGCAGCTTCAGCTCCCCCAGGGCGTCGAGCGCCGCCGCGCCCGACTCGGCACGCACGATGCGGTACACGTCGCCGTAGCGGCGGCGCAGGTCGCGCGCGACGGCCCGGGACACCGCGGGATCGTCGTCCACGGTCAAGATCACGGTCCGTGCCGCGTCGGTGGTCTCCGCCATGGTTCACCGCCCAGACTGTCGCGGGGCCGGAGAGGCAACAACTCCTCCAGTGTGCTCGCCGAGACGCGGTACGGCCCGATGTCGCCGGGCCGTCGGGCCGTCGGGCCGTCGGGCCGTCGGGCCGGGCGTCGGGTTGCGGCCTTGCGTAGAACACCGGCCGGGGCCTCGAGCGTTCGGTCCGAACTGGGCGGGGCGGGGCGGTGCGGCCTGGGGGCCGGGAGCGGAGTTGGGAGGTGTGCCGGTCCCGGGCGAGAATGAGGCCCATGAACGAGAACACCCCCGACGCACCCACCTCGGCCATCGAGAGACGAGACCAGCTCCTTCAGGCGATACGGCAGGACGGCGGCGCCTGGGACTGGGTGCGCGCCCGCACAAGCTATGTGGTCGAGCCCGACCCGCGCACCGTGCGGCGGGACCTGGAGCAGCTGCGCAAGTCGGGCGCGATCTACCGCGACCGGGAGACGGGGAAGTACCAGGCCGCTTAGCCGCTTAGTACGCCTCAGTACGCCTCAGTACGCCGGCGGCGGTTCCCCGCGCAGCGACGGCATGTAGGCAGGGTTCAAGTCGATCCTCGGACACCAGCAGAGACCCCACTTCCGGTGGGGTTTTCTGTTTCCAGGCCCTGGGCGTGACCAACCACGTGACCATCAGGATCAGGAACGGGCTGGACCAGACCGGACAGCCCTGTGCGTGCCGACAACGCTGTCCCCCTATGCGACCTGCGTGTATTCGTGGATGAGACCGCCAAGGCGGTCGCGCCGGATGACACGCGATTGATCATTGGCGGCGGGCAGTGCGGGCGGGCCGACACCGTCGGGGCATTGTTGTCCTCACAGAACGGTTGGTGCTGCGTGGAGGTGAGGGTACCCGTGGTAGACGTCTCCGAGTCCTCGCCCGTAGCCGGGTTGTCCACGGTGAAGGTCAGATCTGTGAAGGCCTGGTCGTCCGGAATGACAGGCAGGCACCGGGCGCGGACGGGCTGCGGGCCGGGCGGTGCGGGTCGGCTGATGGTCAGTCAGCCGCTGGGGTCGTAGGGTTGAGGGCAGAAGCTCGACAGGGAGGGGTGCACGGTGGATCCGGTTTCAGTGAGCATGCTGCTCGCGGCGTTCGCGGGCGGGGCCGGCGGCGAGGCGGGCAAGCAGGCGCTGGAGGGGGCCTGGAAGCTGGTGCGGCGGCCGTTCCAGCGACCCGCGCACCTGCCGGTCGCGAGTAGCGGGGAGGCGGAGCTCGTCGCGCTGGAGCAGGCGCCCGCCGATCCGGCGCTGGCCCAGCAGTTGAGCATGGCACTGGGGATGCGGGCGGCGATGGACCCGGAGTTCGCCAGTGAGCTGACCGCCTGGGAGGGCCAGGCGAAGTTGGTGCGGATCGAGAACAGCACGGTGTACAACAACACGATCAACGGCGGCATCCACGGAATGACGATCCAGGCCGGGAGGATCAACCACGTCTACAACCAGACAGAAGCCAAGAGCTGACGTGGTGCCAGAAAGCGCAACAGGGCGCCCGGCCCCCTGGACGTGTGGTCAATTCCGAGCCCTCTTTCGTGACGTCGGCTCCCAAGACCCGGTTGTGGTCTTGGGAGCCGACGTCGTCGTTTGGGGAGGATGTCAGATGTTGAAGTTCCACCCGCGGTTGGACGCTCTCCGTCTACGCCGCGAGGGTGTGACCTTGTAGGTGCCGTTGCCGGATCTCGAGTGGCGTGAGGTAGCCCCAATCGGGGTGCCCGCGTGGACGCCTGTGGTTACAGCAGGTCTCGATGAACGCGAAGACCTCAGCGCGGGCGGGGCGGTGGCACGGTCCGGCCAGACCAGCGTGCCGATCTCTTCCTTCCATGGTCGGCCGCGTCAAGAACCAGCGCCTGGCCACAGTCGGCTACGTCTGGGGGTGAGGGACCGCGGCGATGGCGACGGTTCACTGGGTACGGGCCGGATCGGCTTCTCGGTCGACGTCAACCTGGGCTCCGGCGATCCTGCCGTTGGCAATCGCACGTAGGAACGCCTTTCTGTCCGTCAGCGGAACAGAAGGATCCTCCTTGGCTGCCAGCCCGACCACGTTCGACACCAGACTCGTGAAGGCGGTCTCCAGATTGGACTGGTCGTCCGCGAGCTGATGGATCTTCGGAAGCCCGAACGTCGCCGGCGGCACGACGAGCAGCGTGACGCTGCTCCGCGCAGTCAGGAGATCCGCCACGCCTGGATCCGCCCCACCGGATCCGCCCGAACCGATGAAGACGCCAGCACTGGAAACCGCCTTGCGCCCAGGGACGCCGACGACCGCGTTCAGAGCGCCCTGCGGCGTCAGGAGCACCCTCCACTCCGGCGCCTTTGGCAGGTCGGCCAGCCCGGTCACGACGGAGAGGCGCTCGAAGCCGTCCTGCTCGACCAGCGCCTCGAGGACGTCGCTGACCGCAGTGACCGTCCCATCGGCCTCCTCATGGAAGATGATCCCGGTGTTCTGCAGCTCTACAACGAGCACCAGGTGCTCCGCTCCGTCGGCCGCCGGAACCCTCTCGAAGAAGTAGAACCCGTGGCCGATCTGTTGCCCGAACCACCGGCCGTCGGCGCGATCCCGCTCGGCGCTGTCCATCTCGACCAACTGGGATGGTGCACATAGCGGGTGGCTGAGCGTGTAGGTGAACTGATCCTCTGTGTCGGTCACGCGGCAGACGATCAGGTTCGCGGGTTCGATGCGAAGGTCGATGGTCTGCCCGCACTCATCGCAACGCTGGTACGGCGCAAAGGTGAAGGCCGCACACAGGCGCTTCCAGTCCCTGTCAGGAATCGCGGCGCGCACCTCCTCCGCAACGGTCACGGTGGGCATCATCTCACCGGTATCCAAAGGTCATAACCCTATTCAACCGCATGCCGAGATCCGTAACAGAGAGATAGAGAATTCTGCGCAACGCGACGTCCTTTCAGTGGCGTCGCCAAGTTGTTGATGGTGCGCCTGGTCGCGGGTGAGTCGGAGATCGTGGCGTTGCAAGCTCAGGCTACCGCGGGCACGGTGTCACGCCGGTGACACAGTCCCAGAAGGCGAAGCGGATGATCATCCCAGTGCGGCAGGGGGGTGCGGTCATCAGGAACGGCAGTACCCCGGCGCCCTTTGCGCTTCACCGGGCCGACGGGATGCGGCTGACCTGTTCGCCACCGGCACCCCGATCACGCGCCTGGGGCCGCGGCGCCGCCAGCGCGCCCCCGCCGAGGACCGCCGCATTCGCGCCGCCTGCGACACCGGCCTGCGTAACCCGCCCTGCACGACACCGCCCAGAACCGCACCCGGCTGGAGATCGTCCGGGCTCGCGCTCGACCTGCTGGCCTGAACGCCCATGCTCGCCCCGACCGGCCAGCCGGCCAGTGGGAACCCAAACGCCTGCGGCTGCGGCTGTTCTCCGCCTCCATCCAGTCCATCGCGATTTCATAAGTGCCCTTCTCCTGCTGCGTCTGACAGGCTGGCCGGAGAGCACGCTGCCCTGCGGCCAGCCCGAACAAATCGCATGCTGCGAGGGCTGACCAGTACACCGGATCACTGCCGCCAGCGGTTCGCGGTTGTTCTAGCTTCGAAGACAGTTCCTCTGGCCATCACCGCCCCGAGGACCAGCATCCCAATGGCTGGCGAGGCGACCTGGCCGCCCACAAGCACATTGGTACTGCCGGTCGAGGTCACCTGGTACGTGCCCAGCGTGCCGCCACCCCTTGCATAGACCCGAGGGGGCGGGCCCATCAGTGATGGACCTGCCCCCTCGTCTGTCTTACGCCGGATGCAGAGTGACGCCCTGGGCAGTGAGCTCCCGCTCCTTCTCCCTGACAAGGCCGACAAGTTCGCCGACTGCCATGGGAAGCGACCGGCTGATCACAAAGGACAGACCGCTGTGCACCCGCACCCGCTCGGAGAGCGTCAGCCCCGGCGGGATCCGCGGGATCCGACCGCGTGCGGCCGCGATCACCGACTCGCTCACCGCGCGGTCCGGGACACGCGGGCTCTGGCGACGCTCGAAGTCCTCCAGCAGCCCGGCCTCACTGGTACCGTCCATGGCCAGATAGCGGTCCAACAGTACCTTGAAGACCTCAGCCAGGATCGACACTTGGTCCAGCTCATTCGGGACGTCGCCGAACCGGCCGGCGTAATGCCGCCCGACTTCCACCTCGTCAGTCAACTCGGCAACCAGCCACCGACCAACCAGCGAATCCGGTTCGGCGGCCCGGCCTTTCAGATGCTTCAAGGCGCCTCCCCATCCACTTATCTGCCATGCCCTTCAGCTCTCTGCACACCCGCAAGACGAAGCAGCGCCGGCGATCAAGCCCATCCCAAGCGCCCGACCAACACGGACGCCATTTCCGGCACACACACCGTCAGGAGGTCAGGCGCTGGCCCAGGAACCACCGCCGCTGCAACCCGTAGCGTCTCCTGGCGGCCGCTCAGAGAGGTGGGCCACCGGGGTGGCCCACCTCTCAGGCGAACTACGGCGCGATCAGCTGAACGCCGCTGGAAGCCACCCAGTCCTCGGCCTCGACCACCAGCCGCGTGACCTGCTCGGGCGCAAGCCCCTTCTCGCGAATGATCGCGGCAACGAACCCGCCGCGGATCCTGGTCGCCAAGTCTTGATCGATTCCCGACAAGGAGACACTTTCCTCCCCGAGGGCGTGCCGGATCAACGCCTCGGCCTCCAACCGGCCGAACCGCACGGACCGGTCCATGGCCATCACAATGGCCGCGACGTAGTCCGAAATGTCGCGCACCGGCTGGCCGGGCATGAAGCGCATCGCCACGAGCCGCATGAAGAGCCTGTCACTGATCGCGGACTGAGAGTTGCCTTGCTCCATCGTCAACTTTCCCAGCGGTTCGCCGTAATGCTCGATCAGCTCCGGCGGCCCGTAAAGCAGGGCGAGCAGCCACCGGCCGTAGAGCGACCTCGGCTCCGGCTTCGCCCGGCGGAAGTGACGCCGCCATTTCATGTCCACCTCACTGAGTCTGTCTCGTCCACGAGCTCGTCCAACTCCGCCTGGCCAAGGTCACGCCAGGCGAAGATCCGATCTAGCTTCAGATCCGTCAGGGCTGCAAGAGGCCGATGGTCCGTGGCCACCTGTGCCGTGATCCGGCGTAGCTCAGCGAAGTCCGAGGGGTTCGCCACCGCCTCCTCGAAGGCGAACCGGGTGACCATCATCATGGCGCTCCGCACTGGGATCGCGTCGATCGGGATGTCGGCCACGAGATCGGCCTCGCCGTTCAGCTCCGCCCTGATGAAGGCTTCCGCCTCCCGCACGGCCAGTTGGTTGTCCACCCCCGCGGGGAGCAGGGCCAGCCAGCCGGCGAGCGCCCGGCTGACCTCGCGCGGGTCGCATGGCGCCGGAAACCGCCACCGGATCGCCGCCCGGAAGAAGCGGACGGCCGCCACCGGGTGGAGCGAGTTGTTCCGGGCGAGCGCCAACGCGACCTCCTTGGCGGTGCCCGCCGCCCACACGGCGGCCACGTCCTCAGCGAGTCCTTCCGGCACCCCAAGCTGACGCTCAGCCATCTCTCTCAACTCACTTCCTCACTATTCCGGCGCGAAGCAAGCCACCCCCCAGACCTCGATGGCGCCACCGTCTACGACCTGACGGCGCCGACCTCCTGACCCGCCGTCATCAGGACGCGCGCGGGGGCGGGCCACCATAGGTGGCCCGCCCCTGGTCTCACGCCGGGTGCAGGGCGATACCCCGGACGGTGAGCTCCTGCTCCTTCTCCCGGACCAGGTCGACAACCTGAGGGTACGGAAGGTCGAGGCGGGGCATCATCAGCATCGCCAGCGTGCCGTGCGCCACCAGCGCGGGCAGCCACAGGTCCGGCGGGACCCGCGGAATCCGGCCGAGCGCGGCGTAGATCGCCACCTTGCCCACCGCCCGCTCGGGCACGTCCGGCCGCCCGATGCCCTCGTACTCATCGAGCAGCCCGTCCTCGCTGGTGCCCTCCAGGGCCAGATAGCGCTCCAGAAGCCGGCCGAACACCTCCTGGACGATCAAGCCCTGCTCCGGCTCGTCGGGGACCTCGCCGAACCGCGCCACGTACCGCTTGCGCTCCTCGGGCCGGTCGACCAGGCGGGTGACCAGCCACCGTCCGAGCAGTGACTGCGGCTCGACCTCCTCCTTTCCCAGCAATCGCCGGAATCCGGCTCCCAGACCGCTCATCTGCGCTTTCTCCCCTCTGTCTCGCCGGTACCAATGTCGCGCGCCCGGGTGGCCGGAAGAACCTCCTGCGACGCCACGGCCCGGGTCAGGCCTGCCCTGCGGTGACTACCCGGTCGTGCCCCGCCACCGTTTGGCGATGTCCTTCCCGCTCAGGACGGCGGCTCGCAGGAGCACGGTCGCGGTGACCAGGACGTCGCTCGCCCCTGACGAGTTCGGCGCTTCCAGCGGCGAGGCCGGCAGCTTGCCCACTGTGGTGCTCAGCGGCCCGGCGCCGGGCCCACGCGCGGCCAGGTGGTCGCCAATGCTCTCCAGCTCGCCCAGCGCGTCCGTGATGGACTTCAGGTGGGTCCGCTTCGTGATCGGGTTCTTGATACACGTGCACTCGTCGTCAGTGTGGATACCCAGCGGGCACACGTCGTTGTGAACCAGGACCAGGATCCCGTCGGCTACCACATAGTACGTGTGGCACGCGGTCGCTCGCTACCTGCATTTTCGCTGGTCAAGGGCTATATAACGGTCCGTCGAGGTGTGCCGATGTGCGTCGGTGTGCGTGATTGTTGCCGTCACTACTGCCGCCAGAGGTCTAGTCCATTGGGGAAGAGTCAACCGCCGCGCCGTCTGTCCATCGATTGACATCCGAGCTACTGTGGATGTCATGACTGCGGCCTACGAGGACATGCCCTTCAGTGAGCTTCTCCACCATCCCGCCGCGACTACGCGTCGGCTCGACGCCGTCCGCGCGCTGCGGCTGCGCAGACGCGACGCGGAGGACCTGGCCCTGATGCGCGTCGACCAAATGGAGCGCGACACCACCGTCGTGGACTTCACCTCCCGCCTGCTCGCCGGGCTGGTCCGGACCGAGAACATCGGCGCCCTGCGCCAGGCGCTGCCTGAAGCCCTCCCCTGGAGCACCTTCCTGCCCGCCGAGGACATCGACACCCTGCTCGCCGAGCTGGTCGACACGGCGCGCGGCGCGGTGGCCCTGGACAACCTCTCGCCGATCGCACTGCTGCTCGCCCAGTGGAGGCACAGCGCCGAGATCTATGCGGACCCTGCCTTGCACGCACTGCTCACCCGTGAACCCGAGGGCGACCTCGGCCCCGTCCCCGCGCCCGGGGCAGCGGAGTGAGCCCGAAGCGCGGAGACCGGGCCGCGCCACCCCCGACCGGCGACGAGTACGACCTCCGGTTCGCCAACACCGAGGCCGCCGACGGCTGGGAACACCTGGGCCGCCAGGCACCGGGCAACCTGCGCCGCGCCTTCGAGCGGATCCGCTCCACTCCCCGCGCCGGCGACATCCCCGACCGCCAGCACCGACTCAAGGGCAAACTCGGTACCACCACCTACAAGGGGCAAACCCTGGAACGCTGGCAGTACGAAGTCACTGGTGGAGGACGTATCTGGTACCTGCTCGACGATGCCAACCGCACCGCCTGGATCACCTACGCCGGCACCGGCCACCCCAAGGCCACGGACTGACGTGCTCACGGGCGACTGTCCGGCAGAGCACGCACGACCCGCCCCCGGGTCAGCCCCTCTTCCCGTTGGATAGCCCGTTGGGATATCCAACGGGACAACTTGCTCTGCCAGGAGCCCGGTTCCGGTCAGCCCGTCGTGCTGGCCGGTTGTCGCTTCCGCTGCCCCACCGTCTCGTCGGCTCGGCTTGTCGCTGAACTGCTCGCGTCCTGACCGTCCCGACCGCGCGGGGGCGAGTTCGGGGAACTGCTGGTCGGAGTCCCGGCACACGGCACGGCTCGTCCGTGGGCCGGTCGCTCGGCACGGGTGCGGTCAGTGGGTCGGCGCGACGTCGGCCGCCGCCCTCGGCGAGCGTGACGATAGAAACGAAGAGTCGGCCCCCTGGCCGACCCCGTGCCTGCGATCCGGCCGTAGGACGGTCGCAGGCGACAACTTGCCCGACCCGCAAGGCGCAAGGAGTCCTTCCCCCACAACTTGCTCCGACCTGGTCGGTGCCGGGGTAAGCAGCGCTTACCCCACAACTTGCTTTCATCGGGCACCGGTTGAACCTGCCCACGACCCGGCTGACTGCTGACCGCCGACATCCGCGAGGGCCTCGGGTGCTGGTCCGGCCTGGGTCGGTCGGCGACGTCGGGCCAGCTCCAACGAGCGGAGCCCGCCTTGAACCTCGTAGAGAAAATCTGGACGCACAGCTACAGCCCCTGGCCCTCCAGCGGCCGACGGGTCAGCGGCCTCGCTCGGCGTTGCCCGCTTCAAGGGCTTCGACGCGGGCACGCAGAGCGGTGAGCTGATCAAGCGTCTCGGCCAGTGCCAGCTCCAGTGCCTCGATGCGGGCCGCCGTCCCGCCGACGGTCGTGTTCCCAGCCTCCCCGTCACCTGGGTCAGTGTCGGTGTCGGCGTCGGGGTGGGCGACGAAGGCTCCCTTGCCGGGTCGGGAGATCGCGTAGCCGTCCTGCTTCAGCAGGGCCATGGCCTTCTGCACCGACAGGCTGGAGGCCCCGTACTCCGCCATCAACACGGCCTGCGTCGGCAGCGCATCCCCCGGCTTCAGCCCACCGGAGCGGATCCGCTCCCGCAGGGCCTCGGCAATGACCTCGAACGTCAGCAGCACCGTGCCGCCCGCCGGTCTACGCCCCCGCCGCCCCACCGTCACCGCAGGTCACCCCGCCCTCTCTGCGCCATTACCACCGAAACCCGGCCCGTCCAAAACGGAAAACCAGGCCACAGTACCCGCATCCGAACCACCCACCGAAACAGATGAGGATGGATGCACTTGAATGCGCCCTTGAAGCGATGCTACCTTCACGCACCGCCGGTGAACACCACCGCTGACCAGGCCAGACGCCCCCGGCCCACGGCCCGCGCCCGCCGTTCCCTCGCGCGCCGGCCACTCGGTTCACCTCTCCTCTTCTCCCGACTCCTGCCGGAGGTCTGTCCCCATGCCCGCACAGCTCCAACTCCTCTCCCCCGCAACCATCTCCGCTCCGGCTAACGGGGCATCCGCCGCACCGGCGCTCGCCAGGAGCGCCGACGCGTCCGCGAACAGGGACTCGGCGCTGGAACGCCGGGGTCGCCTGACGGCCCGGTTGGCCAAGCTCGCCGCCGCCGGTTACTTCGCGCCCCTGGCCCGGCAAGTCGGCTCGCTGGGCGGCTGCGCCCGCCCGATCCGCATGACAGGGCACCGCACCCGCCTGGACACCGCCACCGGGCAGATCCTCGACCACTTCGACACCCGCCATCTGCCCGCCGGCGAACTCCTGGTGCGCTGCGGCAACCGCCGCACCACCCGCTGCCCGTCCTGCTCGAACGTCTACCGCTACGACACTTACCAGCTCATCGCCGCCGGACTACGCGGCGGCAAGACCGTCCCCACCAGCGTCGCCACCCACCCCCGCGTCTTCGCCACCCTCACCGCCCCCGGCTTCGGCCCCGTCCACAACCAGCCCGGTGCCGCCCCCTGCACCTGCGGTACCCGGCACGCCGACGGCGACCCGCTCCTCGGCACCCCGTTGAACCCGGAGCGGTACGACTACGCCGGTGCGGTGCTATGGAACGCCCACGCACCCGCTCTGTGGGCCCGCTTCACCACCCACCTGCGGCGTGAGATCGCCCACGCCGCCGGACTCACCCAGCGCACCCTGCGCCACCACGCCACGCTCTCCTACGCCAAGGTCGCCGAGTACCAAAAGCGCGGCCAGATCCACTTCCACACCGTCATCCGCATCGACGGACCCACCGGCCCCGCCAGCGGCCCGCCTGCCTGGGCCACCACCGCGCTCCTCGACCACGCCGTCCGCGCCGCTGCGAAGCGGGCCCGCGTCCGGCACCAACACCGCTCCGCGTCCGGGGAGACCGACGGGATGCAGCCGTCGGAGTCCACGGTGTTCCGGTTCGGGCGGCAGATCGACGTCCGTGCGATCCGCAGTACCGACTTCACCGGCGACGCCCCCGTCACCGACCGCCACGTCGCCGCCTACATCGCCAAGTACGCCACCAAGGGCGCCGAAACCACCACCGGCACCCTCGACCGCCGACTGCGCTTCCTGGCCGAACTCGCCCAGCACGACCTCACCGACCACGCCCGCCGCATGATCCACACCGCCTGGCACCTCGGAGCTCAGCCCCAGCACACCCACCTCCGCCTGCGCCAGTGGGCCCACATGCTCGGCTTCCGAGGCCACTTCTCCACCCGCACCCGCCACTACTCCACCACCCTCACCCAACTCCGCGCCGAACGCACCACCTGGCGCACCCGTCAAGACGAAACCGCCACCTCGACGCCGACCGACCCGGCAATCGTCGGCGGACACGCCGGTCAGGAACCGGCCGGTGCAGGCCAGTCGATCACTGACCGGCACGGTCACCGCGATGACCGCGCTGACCTGACCGCCGGTCACAGTGACCCCGGTCCCGGTCACCATGCCGGTCACCGCACCAGGGACGGGCGACGCAGCAGCACCGACACGACTCTGGTGATCTCGCACTGGCAGTACACCGGATCCGGCCTGTTGCCCGAACTCGCCCACCTCGCCGAGCTCCTGGCCACCGCACCGAAGTCTCGGCCCGAGCAACCGAGCCGTCCCCGGCGCGCACGGCGCACCAGTGACCGAGCCGGCTACTCCGCCGGTCCGCTGACCGTCGCCGTCCAGACGGAGGTGATCGCGTGACCGCCGACGCCGAGCTACTGACCGTCCCTGAGGTCATGGCCCGCCTGAACATCAGCCGCTCCACCGTCTACGACCTCATTCGCACCCGGCGGCTGGCCTCGATCACCATCGGCCGCGCCCGCCGCATCCCCGCCCACGCCCTGACCGCCCTCGTCCACCACCAACTCGCAGAGGCAGCCTGATGACCAGCTCCGAAACCAACCCCGGCCCCAGCACCAGCACCAGTTCTCGCAGGGTCCGCGCCAACGGCGACGGCACCGTCTACCAGCGCAAGGACGGACGCTGGGAAGCCGCTGGCTACGTGCTGGCCGTCGGCGACACCCGCAAGCGCGTCCGCGTCTACGGCAGCACCCGCAAGGACGCATTGACGAAACTCACCGAGAAGATCGCCACCAGCAACCGCGGCGTCCCCGCCCCCTCCGCTCAGGGCAGCGTTGCGGCGTTCCTCACCTACTGGCTGGAGACCGTCGCTGTCCACCGGCTCCGCGAGAACACCCACACCCGCTACACCGCCTGCACCCGTCTCTACCTCATCCCCGGCCTCGGCCGGAAGAAGCTCGCCAAGCTCACCGCCAAGGACGTCCGCACCTGGCTCGACCAGCTTCGCGTGACCTGCCAGTGCTGCGCACGCGGCCTTGACGCCGCTCGCGAGCAGCCCCAGTGCTGCGCAACCGGGACCTGCTGCCGCAGGTGGCTGTCGCCGCTGACGCTGGCCTACGTGCACTCCGTCCTCAAGTCCGCCCTGGAGCACGCCGTCCGCGAGGAGGAGATCCCCCGCAACGTCGCCCGCAACGTCCGCATGGGCACACCCCGACCCCGCCGCTTCGAACCCCTCACCACCGAAGAAGCCCGCGCGCTCCTGACCGCCACGGACGGGCACCGGCTGAGCGCGCTGTTCGAACTCGCCCTGCGCACCGGGCTCCGCAAGGGCGAACTCCTCGGCCTGCGCTGGGAAGACCTCGACCTCACCGGCGGAACCGCCAGCATCCGCCGCACCCTCCAACGCACCAACTCCGCCGGCCTGACCGCCCTACCGACCAAGACCCACAGCTCGGAACGACGCATCGCCCTGCCCACCGAGTGCCTGCACTCCCTCGAACAGCACCGCGAACGCCAGGCCCATGAACGCGGGGCGGCGGGGGCAGCCTGGAAGGCGAGTGGGTACGTCTTCACCCGGCCCGACGGCTCCCCCATCGAGGGCGCCACCCTCACCCGGCACTTCAACGCCCTACTCCGCCGAGCCACCCTACGACGCATCAGGTTTCACGATCTTCGGCACTCGGCGGCCACCCTCCTACTGGAGCAGGGCGTCGAGCTCGTGGTGATCAAGGAACTGTTGGGCCATGCCCACATCGGGGTGACCGCGACGGTGTACGCCCACGTCCGACTCCGGCTCCAACGCGACGCCATAGACCTCCTCAGCAACGCCCTCCGCAACCCCGTCGAACCCGCCACCCGATCCGAGAACAGGGACGAACAACACCTTCGTGCAGCACCCGTCCGCTGACGTTGCCGTCAACTACTGCCGTCAGACGCCTCGGAGGCCCCCGCCGGAAGCTCATCCGGCAGGGGCCTCTATCGTTATCTCACGATCATCACGAATTCCTCGAGATTCGAAAGACCCAAGAGGCCAATCTGTCGGCGATCACCGGCAGATCTCCAGCCGGGACGTTCTCGCGGTACTCCTCCTTGGGAGCGGAGTCAGTATCCAGGTCGATCGACGAGATCTGGATTTCTCCGGAATCCCAAGCTGTCAAGTACGAAATCCTTGAGCCCAGCTCGAAGGAAATACCGAAGGAATTCTTATCTCGCCCCTCAGGTGATTCAAAAATTCCAACCTTGACGCCTCTCTCCACTAGCAGAGGGGACTTCCGCTCATGCCATTCTTTGAGACTTGACAGCAGGTCAGGCATCACTTCACCGTCCCATCCCAGAACAGGTTTTCAAAACTCGGCATCTCCGGCGGCGGTAGTCCACGCCTCGCATTTAGCGGTCCGTAGATCGGGTGGTTTGGGCCAGGGATTTGGGCCCAACCCGGCTCCCCGCCCGGCTTCAGTGAAGCCGTCGGGACATCAAACTGCACATACCTGCTACCTGGAGCAGCCTGCCTGAAATACGCCTCAGGATCCGCAGGATTAGCTACATAGGTAGAAGTCCCACCACTACCCGCCTGAACCTTTCCAGTGTCAATCATTGCCTGGTGCTCCTCTGGCGACATCCACCTTCCCACCGTCGTGGTCGGGCAGGCACCATCCGTATTGTGCACCAAGATCGGCGTGGTCCCGGCGAGTACATAGTACGTGTGCAGGTCAGCGACCGACAGGTTGTAGGCGGTGCGCGGTGCGGTCTGGTAGTTGCGGATGGTCAGGACGGTGGCGGTGCCGAGGTTCGTGCCGGAGGCCACCTTGTCGCCGACTTGGAGGTCGGCGGCGTCGGTCCAGCGCTTGGTGGTGGCGTCCCAGTACGGGTGGTGCTGGGTGGAGGTGATGGCGCCGTCGGTGGGCACCGTCGCGACCGCCGCACCGGCCTGGCTGACCGTGGGCTGCGCTTGCGGCGTCTGGCCGACGGCCGGGGCGTCGGTGGCGAAGGTCAGGTCGGTGAACTGGGTGTCGTTCGGCGTGATGATGGTCTGGGTGACCGTCTCCGCCGAGGTCTGGCCGGTCTGCGGGTCGGCTGAGGCCACCTGGTCGCCGACTGCAAGGGTGTTGATCGCCTTGGTCGAGCCGTTGGCCAGCAGCACCAGGGTGCCTGCTGGGAAGCTGTTGGCACAGGTGGTCACGGCCCTGCTGGCCTTGGTCGCAAGCCAGTTGCCGGCATCTCCGAGCAGTGGTGCGGCCTTCTGCAGGGCGGCGCGGCCGGCGATGTTGGCGCCCTCGCCCACGACGGCTCCACCGGCTCCGAAGAGTGCGCCGCTGGCGATGTCCGTGAGGGCTCCGCCTGGTGTGGTGGGCCCGTCGGGGCTGAGTAGGTCGTAGGTGGCGGCGCCGGCCGCGCCTGCGGCGGCGCCGCAGCCGGCCACCGCCATGAGGCTGGCGCCTCCGGTTTCGGCCGCGCCGGCGACGGATCCGCCGATGCAACCGCTGTAGACGACGGTCTCCACCACCGCCTGACCGATGTCGGCCCGGTGGTTCCAGGCCCACTTGGCGCCGCTGACGGTGCCGCCGGCGACGTCCTTGGCGCCGCTGGTGACGACGCCACCGACCTTCTTCGCGGCGTGCTTGAACCAGCCCAGCACCGAGCTCCCGTTGTCCGCCTTGCCACCGCCGTTGCTCGGCGTGCTGGGGTGGGCGGAGGTGTCCGGCAGCGGAAGGTTGTCGACCGTCGGCAGGGTGGCCTGGCAGGCGGTGTCGCAGGAGCCGTTGTCGCCGCTGCCGTCGTAGAAGTCGGCCTGGTGCATGGCGCCGGTGGGGTCGCTGCTGGAGACCGGGTCGTTGTCGCTGTACGCGTAGCCGTTCCACTGCTGCGGACTGGCGACGTCCAGGAGTGGGTCGGGGTTGAGGAACCGGCCGTGGACCGGGTCGTACTCACGAGCGCCGAGATTGGTCAGGCCGGTGGCGGTGTCGAGCGTGCCGCCGACGAAGCCCTTGTCACCGGACCAGGCACCGGAGGCGGGCTGGGTGCCGCGCGGGTTGCCGAACGGGTCCATCGGACGACGGGTGACCGTCTGCGCCGGGTCGGTGTTGATCTGGACCTGCGCGGTGTTGTGCGGGTCGGACGCCTGGTAGACCAGGGTGCCGCCGCCGGTGGCCGCGGTGACCCGGGTGATCGTCAGACCGCCCGGCGAGGGGTAGTAGCGGACATCGGAGAGTGAGCCGCTGGCGGTGTCCAGCGTGAGCTCGTCCGTCCCCAGTTCGAGGGTGGTCTTGCCCGGATCGCGGCGGATCAGCTGGTTGCCGTCCGCGTCGTACAGGTAGGTGGTACCGCCCTGCTGGGCGGTCGCCTGGACAGCGCCGAGGGTGTCGTCGCCGTTCCACGTCAGCGTGGTGGTTCCGGTGGTGCCGGTGATGGCTGTGGTGTTGCCGAGCTGGTCGTACTGGAAAGTGGTCTTCTGTGTCCCACCGCTCTGCGAGCTGGTGGTCGAGGAGAGCAGCGCGTGCGGGCCGCCGGAGCCGGTGTTGAGCTGGCCGGGGGTGCCGAACGTCTGGGTGGTGGTGGCGTCGTTGGCGGTGTTGCCGGTGACGTCGTGCTGCACCAACTGCGTGCGGTTGCCGGTGGAGTCGTAGCCGTAGGACTGCCAGTACGGCGAAGGACCGCCGACGCTCGGGGTACTGCCGGTCATCGCCGGACCGCTCGCGTTGGTGCAGCCACCGATACCCGGTACCGAGACCGGGGTGCCGGAGCCGCTGCTGGCGCCGGAGGTGTCGGTCCAGGTGCCGGTGGGCTTGGTGGTGACGGTGCCGGTGTCGGTCCACGCCTGGGACAGGCGGCCCAGGTAGTCGTAGCTGAAGCACTGGCGGTCGCTGGCCGAGGCGTTCTGCAGGTCGGTGGCCGAGGTCAGCATGCCGGCCGGGTTGTAGGTGTAGCCGGTCTGGTCGAGCGAGGTGGTACCGACCTGCCGGTCCAGGAAGGATGCGACGACCTGACCGGTGGCGATGTCGTACTGCTGGGTGGAGACCACCTGGGTGCCGTAGTCACCGAGTGTGGTGCGGATCGCGTTGCCGTAGGCGTCGTACTGGACGTCCTGCACGAGGGTGTTGTTGCCCCAGGAGTTCTGCAGGTTGCCGGCGATGTCGTAGACGTTGCTGACGGTCTCGGACGGCAGGCCGCCCATCGCCGGCAGCGTGGTGCTGGCCAGCGTGCCCAGGATGTTGTTGTAGGTGTTGCTGGTGGAGTACGTACCGGCCAGCGCACCCTCGGCCGACGGGATGGAAACCGTCGTGCCCAGCGGGCGGTAGGCCGTGTCGTAGCCCGTGATCGCCTGGGTGTAGGCCGTTCCGGTGGCGCCGCCGACGTAGCGCGTGGAGCCGGTGGGCTTGCCCTTGGCGAGCGTGTCGTAGCTCCACGAGGCCAGCTCGTTGGCCGGAGCCACCGAGCCGTTGTACTCCCCGGTCTTACGACCCAGCAGGTCGTAGCTGTAGGCCAGGGTGTTGCCCTTGGCGTCGGTGGTGTGGTCGATCCGCGAGTTGACGTCGTAGAACGTCTTGGTAGTGCCGGTGTCGGGGTCGCTGGAGGAGATCTCGCGGCCCATCAGGTCGTAACCGTAGGACCAGGTGTTGCCCGCGGCGTCCGTGCGGGTCGCCGGCGAACCGGCCGGTGTGTAGGTGTAGGTGGTGACGTCCGCGTCGGAGGCGTTGCCGGTCGGCGCGGAGCCGTGGTACTGCCACACTGCGCTGGTGTTGCCGCGCGCGTCGGTGAACGTCGACGTCGGCGTGCCGCCCTGAGGCGGGGTGACGTCGGTGCGGTCCGCGCCGGGGTAGGCGGTGGTCGTCGACCACTGCGGCTGGGCGTAGGACATGAACGCCGAGTTGGTAACCCGGCCCTGTCCGTCATAGGTCAGCCAGGTCTGCGAGGGGACCTGAGAGTCCTGCGGCAGGTAGATGGTGCTGTTGGGGAAGGTGGTCTTCTCGTAGTACGGAGCCGACTTCTTGATGACCCAGCCGTGCGAGTCGTAGATCACGTCGGAGATCAGGCGGCCGACACCGATGGTCGGCGAGGTGGCCTGGGTCTGACGCAAGCGGCCCAGGCCGTCGTAGAGCTGGGTCTGGTACGAGTAGGTGCTGTCCTCGTTCAGCCACTGACTGGTGACCACCGAGGGGCCGGTGACGCCGTTGACGGCGTAGGAGTACTTGTAGCTGGCGTTGGCGTTGGTGGGCTGCTGCGGCAGCCAGACAGCGGTCAGCCGGCCCAGGCCGTCGTACTGCTCGGTGGTGGCCCGGCCGTTGGCGTCGGTGGAGACCAGTGGCAGTCCGCGGCCCGGATCCTGGGACACGGTGGTCGCCCAGGAGGCGCCCATCGGGCCGGTCAGGGTGACCTCGGTCGGCAGCGCGCCGGTCGCCGGGGCGTAGGTGGTGGTGGAAGTCGCAGCTGGGGCGGCCGGGTTGGGGCCGGTCAGCTGGTTGCCGTTGACGTCGTAGGTGGAACCGTCGGTCTCGCTGGTGGAGGCCGGCCGACCGTAGACGTCGAAGGTGGCACGCGCGGAGTTCACGAACACCGGGTTGCCCGAGCTGTCGTAGTGGTCGATCTGCTGCGAGCTGGTGGTCTCGCCCAGCGAACCGGCCTGACCGAACGGCTGGTTGTCGTAGATGCTGCGGGTATCGCTGATCGTGTTCGTCGCGTTCGCCAGGGTGTTGCAGGACCCGGCGACGGACTTCTTCTCGTCCAGCAGGGTCAGCAGCATCGGGTTGCTGCTGCTGGTGGCGTAGGAGTCGGTGGTGCAGACCTCGGGCGTGGCGGCGGTGCCGTCGCCCTGGTCGTCGACCTGCTTCTCGCGGTTGCCGTTCGCCGGGTCGCTGGTGGCCACCGTGCTGGTGGTCCGCCAACTTCCGTTCGCGAGCAGTTCCTTGTTGACCGTGGTCATCTGCGAGGCGGGGTAGCGGGCGACCAGGTCGGGCATCCCGCCGGACTGCTTGTGGGTGGCGGTGGCCTGCTGCCCGTTGGTGGTGCTGCCGCTCATCGCGGTGACCGTGCCGCCGGCCTGGTTGTAGACCTGGGTCGCCACCTCGTTGCCGGCCAGCCAGTCGCTGTCGGTGACAGAACCGCCGAGCGGGCTGGTCACGCTCACGCTGCGGGTGTTGCTGTTGGCCAGCACATCGCCGTCCATGCCCCGCAGGTACGTGACCGTCTGCTGAGTCTTCGGGGCCTCACCCGTGTACCCGGAACCGGTGATCGTGTCCACCGACTGGTAGCCGCGGAAGCTGTCCCATGTACGGGTCTTGGGGTCGGTGAACTCCGCGTCGTTGCGGTGCCACGCCGCACCGCCGTTGTAGGTGTAGCTGGTCGCCTTGATCAGCGAACCGGTCACCGCGTCCTGCTCGCTGACGGAGGTGACCAAGTACTTGTTGAACCAGTCATTCACGGGGGTGTTGGACGAGGAGTCCGGCAGGTACCAGTGCACCGGCATGCAGGCCATCGTGTTGCTGTCCTCGGAGGACGGCATGGTGTTGTTGACCCGCGAGCACTGCGGTGAGCTGTAGGCGACGTCGATCTGACCGCCGGTCTCGGTGGTGATCTGCTGGATGCGCGGCCGGTTGAAGATGGGAGCGGCCGGCACCAGCCCGTCCACCCGGTTCGGCAGCTCCCGGGCGGTGAAGGTCACCGCGGGCAGCGGGGTCTTCGCCTGCCCGTTGAAACCGGTGCGCAGAATCGAGGCCAGCCACAGTGTGGGCTTGGTCCCGTCCCCCGGGTCGGGGAGGGTATGGGTCAGCGCATAGGTGTCCACTGTGCGGTAGGTCGACCCTACGAGCACCTGGGTGGTGATCGATGTCAGCCGCTTGGTGGTGAAGAACGCCGGGCTGTTGTTGGTGCACGGCGTCCCGGTGCACACCTGGTCCAGCGGCACGTCCGGCCACAATGAGGCGTTGGCGGTGGTGCGCTGCGAGGGGTCGCAGGTGATCGAACCGGACGGCAGGCACCGCTCCGAGGTACCGAAGACCACCTGCGCGGCGGGCTGGAGCGTGCCGTGCGCCGCCACCTGCTCGGTCAGGCGCTGGCCCCAGGAGATCTGGGTCGGGTAGCCACCGCGGACGTACGAGGTCAGCGAGCCGGCGCCGTTGTTCTGGCCGCCACCGCGGTTGTAGGAGTTGGTCTCGGTCGCGTAGTCGTAGGTGACCAGGTTCTGGTGGGTGTCCACCACGTAGTCCAGGTTCCAGCGCCAGCCCATGGTGCAGTTGGAGCCCTGCCCCGAGCCGGAGCTGTAGCACGGGTCGCCACTGTTGGGCGAGTAGACCGGCTCACCCCACGCCGAGTTGGTGGCCGGGTCGGTGCCGTCGCCACCGGGCAGGTGGTTCTGCCCGAAGTAGTACTGGGTGCCGTCGCCGGTGGTGACCCTCCAGTACTCGCCGTTGTTCAGTCCGTTCGGCGCACCCGTCAGCTGCTCGATCTTCGAACCGTCGTCACTCTGCAGGTGCCACACGCCGGTGGTGTCGTCGCGCACCAGCGTCCCGGAATGGCCGCCCAGCGACAGCGTCGCGTTCTGCCCGCCCCAGCACAGGTCGCCCGAGTTGGCGATCCCGTCGTTGCTGCACGACTTGTAGGAGCGCTCGATGAAGCCGGGCGAGTAGCTCCACCCGTCACCGATCCACGAGGACTGGGAGTTGGTGGAGGACGTCATGCCGTCCACCGCCGACGAGTCGTAGGACAGTTCGACGTTGGGTGCCTTGCCGCCCATGCCGCCCGGCAGCTGGATCGGGTACGAGTACGTGAAGTTGCCCAGGTTCGACCCCGCGCCCCAACTCATCGACGGCGTCAGCGAGGTCGCCGCGTAGGAACCACCTGAGCCGGAGGGGCCGGACGTTGCCGCCAGCACCATGGGCGCGGCTGCGGACATACCCGCGGCGGTCGCGTCCAGGCCCATCACGTTCGCCTTGACCTCACCGGCGGCCGGCTTCGGCAGCCCGACCTCGGCGGTCAGCTTCCCCGAGGCTGGGTTGACTTGGGCGGCCACCGGGGTCTGCGTCTGGCACTGCGCCAGCTGCGGAGTGGTCAGCGCACACGCCGGCAGCTCGACCAGCCTGGCGCGGTCCGCCCACAGCCCGCCGCCCAACGCCTTGAGGTCGATTCCGACGTCCACCGTGTGACCGCCGTCACCGGCTGCGGTATCGGCATCGGAAAGCGCCACCACCGGCCCGCTCACCCCGGCGGCCCTGGCCTTGGCCGGATCCGCCAGCTCGACCTTCACCGGGTGCGCGCCGCTGCTGTCCTTGGCAGACGGCGCCAGCGAGACCGGCAGCGAGCCCGCTTGCACCGCGTTACTACCTCCGGCCGCCGGCGAGGCACCGCCGGCGGTGGCCAGCTGGGCCCGAACTGCCGGCGTGTCGGCACCCACCATGACGGTGGCCGAACCGGACACGTTCGACATCGCCACGGCCGCCGGCTGCCACGCCTTCGGCACCGGGTACTTCGGCGGCTCCACTGGGCCGATCTTCAGATTCGCACCCGGGACCGACTTGGTCGCGGCGCCCAACGGAGTGCCCGGCGGCACCCATGTCTTGCCGTGCGGCCGCCGCGCGGCCCAAGCCTCCGTCGAGGGCGCCGCCAGCAGCGTCATCGCCAGCACCAGAACCGACATGACGCTAAGCCAGGGATGCTCCCGGCTCATCAGCCAGCGTCCGAAACGCGTACGCGAGCGCCAAGTCCCCACTGCCACAGACCCCCCAGAGCCGACTTGTCGCACACGAGTGCGACGATCGGATCGACCCTATGGCCGTGACTGATCATCACACCACCACTACCTAGCGCCAGACTGAGAAATTTTGTGAACCCATTACCTTTGGGTCATGGGCTAATTGGGACAAGTCATGACAAGGCTTCAATGCGCTTGACCACCCCCGCAGGAACAAGCATCGTTCAGACGCGAACAGTGCACCAAGTGCGCCCCGATCGAGCGGCGCCCCAGCGACTCTTCTCAATCACCATCAAAGCCACGAAGACCACCACAAGGTAGCCATCACATGTCGAGCCTGATACCCAGGCACCGAAGCCGACTGATCAGCCTTACCGCCGGAACGGCGATCAGCCTGCTCCTGTCCGTGGGCACACCGTTCGCACACGCGGACGCACCCAGTACCCCGACCGCAACCCCCAGTCCACAACCGCAGCTGACGGCAGCGGCCAAGGCCGTCGCCGACGCGCGCGCCCAGGCGAAGGCGACCGGACAGCCCGTCCCCGTCGACGCGTTGACCACCGAAGCCTCGGACACCGTGGTCGACCCGGACGGCAAGCTGGCCACCACCAGCTACGCCCAGCCCGTCCGGGTTCAGCGCGGCAGCTCCTGGACGGCCATCGACACCACGCTGCACGCCAACGCCGACGGCACTGTCAGCCCGGCCGTCACCCCGCAGTCACTCACCCTCTCCGGCGGCGGCAGCGGCACACTGGCCACCCTGACCACCGGCGACGGCAAGACGCTCGCTGTCGGCAGCCCCTTCACCCTCCCCAAACCGACCCTCAGCGGCTCCACCGCGACCTACAGCGGCGTGCTCGGCCCCGACGTCGACCTCCAGGTCACCGCCGAGCCCGACGGCGGCTGGCGCGACGTCATCGTGGTGCGCACCGCCACGGCCGCCGCCGACCCGGCCCTGACCAAGCTGCACTTCCCGCTCACCACCACCGGCCTGCAGACCGCGCAGGACAACGCGGGCAACCTGTCGTTCACCGACAGCAGCGGCAAGGTCCGCCTGCACGCGCCCACCGCCTTCCAGTGGGACTCCACCGTCGCCGCGCCCGCGCCCAAGGCTGCCACTGCCCCGGCAGCCGCGCCGGCCCGCGTCAAGGCGCAGGGCACCGAGCCGCTGGACGCGACACCGGCCGCCCCGGTCTCAGGCCCGGACGGGCCGGGCGACTCCGCGGTGGTCTCGCCGATCACCACCGCCGCTTCCGGTGACGGCATCGACCTGACCCCGGACCGGAGCACCTTCGGACACGGCACCGGCCCCTGGTTCCTGGACCCGACGATCACCGCCGACAGCGGCACCCAGGCCTCCGTCCAGGTCCAGGAGAACTTCCCGGACACCAAGAACTACAACGTGCTGAGCGACCTGGGCACCGGCTACTGCGGCTACTCCGACTGCAAGGGCTACGGCCGCTACCGCGCCTACTTCCAGCTGGGCATCAACTCCGCGATCTACACGACGCCCAGCGGTGCGCCTGCCGCGCCGACGGTCTACAGCTCGACGCTGTACACCAACGTCTCCAGCCAGGCCAACCCGAAAACCCCAACCCCGATGGGCGTCTACTCGACCGGAACAGCAACGATCGACGGCAACACCACCTGGAACCAGCAGCCCTGCCTCAGCAACCTGTCCAACTGCGGGAAAGTGGCCGACAAGACCATCACCGGCATCGGCGGACTGACCTTCGACGTGACCTCCACGGTCCAGCAACTCGCCACGAGCCACGCCGGCACCTGGACCTTCGCGCTGATCCCGGACGACGAGAACAACCTGAACTACCGCGTCCACTTCAGCAACAACCCGCACGTCACCACCACGTACGACATCACCCCCAGCACCTGGAGCCCGGCCACCTCGCCACAACCCGGCTGGGCGAACCCGCCGGCCGGCCTGCCCGCCAACTACCAGTGCAACAGCGGGGTCGGCAATCCCTGGGACTACGTCGGCTGGATCGGCGCCAACCAGAACATCACCCTGTCGGCCAGCAGTTGGTCACCCGCCGGCCTCGGCCTGACGACCAACTTCCACATGTGGGACGACAACAACTCGACCTGGTCCCTCAACCAGAACTCCGCGCCCGGCGGCGGCTGGAACACCGGCAACGGCGCGCTGAGCATCACGGCCGGCTCCCTCACCGACGGCCACCAGTACGGCTGGACAGCCCAGTCCACCGACGGCCAGCTCACCTCGCCCAACACGCCCTGGTGCTACTTCCGCGTGGACAAGACGCCCCCGACCGTCGGCCTCACGTCGACCGACTTCCCACCCTCGGGCACACCCAACCCGACCCCGAAGATCTTCGCCGGAGACCCGAACCACCCCGGCACGTTCACTCTCACCGGCGCCGACCCGGCACCAGCCGGCGGCAACGCATCCGGCGTCGCCTGCATGCGCTGGACCAGCATCCCCACCGACGCCACCGTCACCGGCTGGCACTGCGGCGACCCCAGCGGCAAGTCGGAGGGGATCGTCACGGGAACCAACGGCACGTTCACCTACAGCCCGGGCACCTGGGGCACCAACACCATCTGGTTCCAGGCCCAGGACAACGCCGGCAATTACAGCCAGGTCGGCGCCTACACCTTCTACGCCCCCTGGAACAGCAACCACACCCCCGTCTTCGGCAACGTCACCGGCGACAACCAGCCGGACATCCTGACCGCGGACGGCAGCGGCAACCTGCGGGTCATGGAAGGCAACACCGACCCCGACACCGTCCCCAGTGCCCCGGCCGCCGCCGCACCCGGAGCACGGGACCCCCTGTACCAGGGCACCACCTGGGCCAACTACCAGATCACCCACCGCGCCAGCCTCAGCAAGAGCGCCTCCAACGACGACGTCCTGGTCCACAACACCACTACCGGCAGTGACCTGGCCAAGCACCTCTACAAAGCGAAGAACGACGGCAACGGGCACTTCGACGGCCTGCCGACCGACATCTCCAAACCCACCATCTGCTTCAACGCCGCCAGCACCACGTCGGTCGACTGCGGCACCCTGAACTACAACTCCACCGACTGGTCGACCACCAGCCAGATCCTCGCACTCGGCACACCAACCGGCGAGAGCAGCGCGAAGGTCACCCTGCCCGACCCCAACAACCCCGGCCAGACGATCACGAAGTACGTCATCTCCCAGACGTCACTGCTCACCGTCGAGAACGGCGCGCTGTGGCTCTACACCCCCACCCCCGGGGGCACCCTGGCCAACGCGCGCAAGCTGTCGAACGACAACATGTGGAACGGCTATGACCTGATCAACCCCGGCCCCGCCGCCGGCAACAACCAGGCCACCCTGTGGGCCCGCAACCAGGCCACCGGACAGATCCGCTCCTACGCCATCACCGGCGGTACCACTCCCGACTACAGCCTCCTCGCCGACCCCGCCAAGGGCACCCTGATCCTCGACGGCAGCGGCACCACCGCGGCCAACTACCCGCAGATCGGCTCCTCCGGCGACCTCGACGGCGACGGCCTGCCGGACCTGTGGACCATCGACACCAAGGGCCAGTTCGCCATCTGGAAGGGCACCACCACCAGCACCACCCCCGGCACCAACCAGGTCACCGGCTTCCTCAACCCCCTCGCCATGGGCTACGCCAACGCCACCGTCCAGATCCAGTCGAACTACGCACCCAGCCCGTGCATGGACGCGGACGGCGGCCCGGCGATCGGCAACAGCATCGACATCTGGTCCTGCTGGAACGGCATCAACCAGCGCTTCTCGATGGCCTTCGACGGCACCCTCCAGGTCGGCGGCGCTTGCGTCACCCTGGCCGGGAACGCCACCGGCAACGGCACCAAGGTGGTCCTCGCCACCTGCGTATCCGCCACCACGGACGCCGCCACCGCCACCGCCCAGCAATGGCGCTACGACCCCACCACCGGCCGCATCACCAGCCCGGCCACCGCGTCCACCGGCGTTGCCGCCCGCTGCCTGGAAGAACCCGGCTGGGCCACCGCCAACGGCACCCTGCTCGACGTCTGGGACTGCACCGGCGGCGCCAACCAGTCCTGGACCCTCAACCCGCAGAACAGCGGCTGATCCACCAGGCACGCCGACACCGGCGCTCCAACAGCCGGGGCCGACGGGCAAACCCGTCGGCCCCGGCCCACACGACCCCGTGGGACTACCGCACCACCAGCACACCCCGCACCATCGGCATGTGCGTATGGTTCAAGTCCCCCTCGGACACCAGCAGATACCCCACTTCAGGTGGGGTTTTTCTGTTTCAGACCCTGGGCGCCCCGGGGGTGGCCAACCACGTGACCAACAGGATCAGGACCGGGCTCCGCCGGACCTGTCGTGCCGGGCTGATCCCGACGGCTGCCGCCGTCGGGATCAGCGCCGGTCCTGCGGAGTTGGGGCCGACGGTCGGCAACCTGCCTGCGAGCCGGGCCGCTTGTGTCGGCAGTCCGCTCGCCCACCCCGCGTCCTGTTCGGCTCTCAGCCGATCGTGTAGTGGTAGGGGAACGCGAGGAGTTGGTCTCCCGTGGGCGTGTAGCCGTTCTGGCTGAGCGAGCTGGCGTCGTCGAGGTAGAGGTTGCCGGAGACCGTGCTTCCGGTGGGGCCGCTCGGCGTGATGTTCAGGTAGAGCGTGGTGCTCTGGCCCGGCTGGACGACGATCGGGGTGAACGGTGCGGTCGGGTGCAGGCCGAGCTCCCACAGGTCGCCCGAGGGTGAGGTGGCGGACGGATCGAAGGCCTGCGTGGTCGCGGTGAGCCCCAGGGTCGCCACCGAGGAGGGCGCCGGGGCGGCTCCGAGCGGACCGGTGGGCTGCGGCACGATGTCCCAGTCGCCCTGGGTGAGGTTCGGCATCGTGTAGCTGCCGTAGGCGTTGTTGCCGGCGGCCGTCGAGGCGAGATCGGGTTCGCCGTTCGCGGGCGAGAAGTCGAACATGACGGGTGCCGTCGAGTTGGCCGTCGCCACCAGCTGCGAGGTGCCGGTCGGTACGATCCACTGCGGCTCGGGCGCGGTCGCGCTCAAGGGCAGCGTCAGGTTGCTCGACGGGGTGAACGAGCTGAGCGGCAGGGTGGCCTGCTGGTCGAGCCGGGCGTCGAGGAAGTACGACTCGACGGCAGTCGAGTCGTTGTGCACGGTGACGCCGACCAGGTGCGACGTGCCGGCGGCCAGCACGCCACCGGTCGGCACGCCGGTGGTGCTCGCCGCGACCGGTGCGAAGTCGACCGTACCGTCGAGCGGCGTCGACTGTGCGTTCCCGGTCACCGGGTTGCTGAAGCTGACGATCAGCGTCCACGAGCCCGCGGCCGGCGCGAGCACGTGCAACCGGGCGGCGGAGGTGGCGACCACGGTCTGGTTCGCGCCGGGCGGTCCCACCAGCACCTGGTTGCCGGCGCGCGCCGGGTTCTGGCCGTCCGGTGCGACCAGGTAGGCCGTGAACGGATCGGTGGCATCGTTGCCCAGCGCCAGCCGCACGTCGAGCGCCGGTTGTCCCGCGGGCACGTTCACGTCGTAGAAGAGGGTCTGCGCCGGTACCTCGCCGCGGCCGTTCCCGCCGACCACGGTCCCGGTGAACCGGCCGACGCCGTCGTGTACCGCGATGACCGAACGCAGTGTCATCGGGACGGAACTCGGGCCGGCCTGCGGCGAGTCGATCGCCAGCGACGCGCTCTGGTCGCCGGCCTGCGCGGGAAGCGGAGCGGTGACGCGCACCGTGGTCGAGGCGCCGGGTGCGAGGGTGACCCGCGACGGCGTCACCGTGCCGAAGGTGTGGAACGACGCGACCGTGGCGGCGAAGCTCACCGGACCGGTGTACCCCGTGGGACCGGAGGCGGGGGTGCCGAGGAAGTCGGTGATCACCGCGGTCCAGTTGCCCGGTGCCGGGGCACGCAGGTCGATGTGCCCGTGGTTGCCGTCGCCCTGCGGCAGGCTGTAGCCGGTGAGCCGGCCGCGCGGATCCAGCAGGGTCAGGTCGGCGGGTTGCTGGCTGCTGGTCCCCGGATACGCGATGTTCGCGTCGAGCCGGTCCGCGCCGGGAGGCACGGTGAAGGTGAACCGGGCCACGTTGTGGGTCAGCCCGGACGCGTCCTGGTAGGTGGGGCCACCGTCGCGCAGCGTCGCGGTCCTGCTGTCGATCAGTCGGCTCGCGCCGAGCGTGCGACCGGCGAGTGACACCGTCTGCGGGTCGCGGCCGGTGTTGGTCAGCTGCAGTGAAAGCGGCGCGGTGGTACCGGGATTGCCCGTCGCGTCGAGCTGGTCGGTGCTGGTCAGCAGCGTGTCACCGACCGGCTGCGGGGCACCGTCGCCGGTGGCGACGGAGCGCGCGGCCTCGACGGCCCGGTAGGCGTCGACCAGGCCGCCGCCCTGCTCCGAACCGACGACGCCGAGGTCGTCGGCGGTGCTGGTGATGAGCTGGTCGACCAGTTGCGGGGTCGGGCCGGCGCCACCGTGCGTGTCCCGGTACGCCTGGATCACCAGCGCGGCCACGCCCGCCACCAGCGGTCCCGCCTCGCTGGTGCCGCCGGACTGGAACACGCCGGTCGGCAGGCCGCGGGCGTTCAGGCAGTCGGGCGAGATCGACGTGTTCGCCGTACAGATCGCCCAGTCCAGGTCGCCCGGCGCGACCACGTCGATGCTCCGCCCCTGCTCGGTCGAGCCACCGGAGGACAGCGAGCTGATGTTGTCACTGACCCAGCCGTGCGCGCCGATGCTGTCGTAGCCGGCCGAGTCCGCCTGGGCGTAGGAGCGGAAGGTGGTGGACGCACCGACGGAGATCACGCCGGGCTGGGACGCAGGCGACCAGATGGTGCTCTCGGGGCCCGCGTCGTAGGAGGGCACCGTGATGGTCACCCCGGCCGCCATCGCGTTGGCGTTGGCCTGCTTGATCAGGTCCGCGCTGGTGTCCGGCATCGGGAACGAGCCGGCCTCCTCGTTCAGCACGTTCACGTGGTCGACGCCGACCGCGTAGTCGATCGCTTCGAGGAAGGCGGAGGTGGTGGTGAAGTCGTTGGTGGCGTACACCTTGTAGGCGTCCAGCGTCACCTGCGGCGCGACGCCTTCGAGCCGGATCCGGCAGGGCTGCGCCAGCGGGTGCGCGGTGTAGTCGGCGAGGTCGTACACCTGCCGGCCCTGCGCGGCGATCATGCCGTCGTCGAGGAACGACTCCAGGTCCTCGGACTCCACCGAGCCGCCTTCGCCGGTGAAGTCCTTGTAGTCGGCGATGACGTGTGAGCCGTCGGCTCGGATCAGCTCGGGCGTGTTCACATCGATGCTGCCGGCGATGTCACCGACGATCACGCCCTTGCCGGTCGCGCCGAGCGAACGCGCGGTCTGCTCGCCCGGGTTGTCGGAGTCCGCGTGCACTGCCCCGATCGCCTCGGGGTCGAGTTGCACACCGCCCGCCGGTGCGCAGCTGCCGGGCGGCGGGCCGGCCGGCGGCTGGGACCCGCCCGGGGCGCCGTGGGCCGCGGCCGGCGACACCGGCGGCGCGGGCTGGTCGATCACCTTGACAGCGGCGTCGGGCACGACTTCGGCGACGCCTGAGTCGGACCGCAGCGCGGCCTCCTCCTGCGTCGAGACCGTGGCAGCCACGGCGTTCAGCACGTTCATCGAGTGGATGTTCTTGGCGCCGGCGGCGTGCAACGCGTTGATCACCGGGGTCTGTGACGCGGCCACCGCCGAGTCGCGGGCGCCCCCCATGGCGCGTGTGTCCGGCAGGTTCTGGTGCTGGTCCGTGAGCACCACGATCACCGGCCGGCCCGGTCCGGCGGATAACGCGGTCGCTCCTGGCGACGCGACCGCGGCCGGCATCGATCCGAGAGCCAGCGCGGTGGCTGCCAGAACGCTGACAGCCACCCCGGTCTTCGGTTTCACGCGCCTCATGAGTCCCTCCCCATCCCCGCGCCACCTGAGTCGCGGCGCGGCGATTATCGTCGCCATGCACCTGCCAGCGCTAGAGGGAAATCCCCGGGCCTTCTTCGGACTTGAGCGCCGCGCGGGGGTACTTCGCGGCACCAGTCGTGACTCAGGTGTCGAACTCGCCGAGCCAGCTGCGCTGCAGCAGGTGCTTGGGCAGGTACTCGGACTCGACCTCGATCGGGAACCCGGCGTCGTAGGCCAGGCAGGCGATGGCCAGTGGGCCGAGCGCCACCAACCCCCTGATGTCACAGGCCCGTTCGGCGTCCTTGGTCCAGTACTCCTGGTGCCACCGCAGGGCGTTGGCGAGTTCGGCGTTGAACCGCTCGTGGTCCTGCCGAAGGAAGCGGTAGAAGAGGTTGATCGGCGGATAGAGCTGCTTCAGCACCAGCTCGCGGTCGGCCACCCGCAGCACCTCGGGATCGGTGCCGTCCATGGCGGCGCCCAGCTTCTCGACCAGCTCGGGTCCTTGCAGCCAGTACGTCTGCAGGGTGTCCACCCAGGCGTAGGCGTACTCGTCGATGACCACCCCGGACTCGCGCAGCAGGCTGAGCGGCACGTTGGCCAGCTGGGTCATCCGCCCCTGCTCCCGGCAGATGACGGCCAGCCAGAAGGAGGTGAGCCACTGAGCCGGATTGGCGTAGTACTGCGGGCCGGAAGCCGCGATCGTCCGCGTCTTGCCCGCGATCCGACACTGCACCGTCCCCTCGGTCGCGACGGCCGAGGCGAACAGCGCGGAGCCGACCTGCATCGCCGAGACGTACGCCTCCCAGGTCGCGAACTTGTCCGCGACGGGATCCACGGCACAGTGCGCCTGCGCCGTCATCAGCGCCGCGCTCAGCGCGTTGTTGAACCAGCGCGGCGAGTCCTCCAGGTCGTCGATCGCCTCCCTGGTGTCCTCGCCGAGCGTCTCCAGGCCCTGTACGGCGTTGGCCGTGGGGAAATCGTGCCGCGTTACCGTGACAGCCACCCGCGCTGCTCCTCTAGTCGATATTGAAGTACTTCATCAGGTAGCCAGCATACTGGCCGGCTCCGTCGTCCTTTCCCTTCACCAGCAGGTAGCTGACATCACCCTGCTTCAGGGCCTTCTGCAGTTCCCTGCGGAGAGCGGCCTCCTGCGGGTCGTGGAAACCGCGCGTACGCATTTCCTCGAGGATGCTGTCGAAGTACTCGCGAGTCCCCTGCATGGCCCGGATTCCGCCGCCCACCTGGCGGTCACCGAGCTGCGTGTGAGGTCCGCCCTTGGCCTCCACGATGATGTAGTGGCCATCCTCGGTTTTCCAGATCTGGTCGAATCGATTGTTTCCGGTGGCCCGGTTGTCGATCCGTACCGCGTCGGGAAAGTGTTCCGGAACCGCGTGGAATTCCGCGGTGCGGTCCCCGTGGGACTCGCTGTTCACGGTCATTTCCGTGTGCGGCGCCTTGTGTGCCAGCTTTCCCTGGTCGATCTGGTGCTGCGCGTCGGCGATGGCCTGCGGATCGCCGGTGTGCACAGCGGCTTGGTGCGCGTTTTTGAGCTGTTCCAGCTGCTTGTGGGCGGCCTGGTCGACAGAGATCGCGTGGTGCCGCGCGGCCGCCGAATCGTCGAGCTTCGGGAGCTGCGGGTGGTCCTCCGGCAGCCGGTACCCGTGGACGTAGTCGGGGGTGTGGAACCGCGGGGCGATCGGCGGCGGCCCGTCCGTCGCCAGGACCCACTTCGGACCGTTGGGATCGGGGTTCGCCCGCAGCTGCGGCACTTCGTTGCCGTTGTCGTCCAGCGCCTGGATGGAGTCCCGGTGGCCGTTGACGTGGTAGTACTTCTTGAAGTACGCCGGATCGTCGTTGGCGCGTTCGACCTGCTTGCGGACGATCTCCTCGCGCTGCGCCTGCGTGAGGTGCTGGTTGCCCTGGTGGCCGGTGCCCTGGTGGCCCGCGTCGCCACCGCCGCCGGACCCACCGTGGCCGCGCTGTCCGGGCAGCCCGCCGTCCGGCCCCGACCCCGGCTGGTGCGAACCGTGGCCCGCCGTCGTCCCCGAGCCGTCGGGGTGCCCCGCGTGCCCGCCGGCCGCCGTCGCGTCGCCGCCGGTGTGGCTCGGAGCGTGAGCCGTGTCCGCACCGCCGCCGCCCACCGAGTTGTGGACTTGGTGGCCCGCCCCGCCACCCCCCAGGGACGGCTCGTGCCCGCCCGGGACGTGGCCCAACTCGTGGGTGCCGCCGCCGACATGGGCACCGACGAGCTCCCGGGGAGCCGGGACCTGCGTGTGGGCCAGGACCGGGGACGGCTCGCGGAACGCCGGGGGCTTGATCTCACCGTTGGGCAGGCGGAGGTCGCCGTTGCGGTACAGCACGGAGCCGTCGGGGAGCTTGAGGGAGCCGTCGGGCAGCTCCGTGCTGTGCAGGCTGCTCAGGTCGTCGAGGCCCTTGAGGTCACTGCCCCTCAGGTGGTCGAGGGCGGCGGTGAGTTGAGCGACGGTGGGGAGCCTGCCGAGCAGCGGGCTGAGCGCCTTGCTCACGTAGGTCATCGGGTCGATGACCTCGCCGACCTTGGCCAAGGCGCTGAGCGCCTTGGCGCCGGTGCCGGCCTCGCCTGCCTCGCCGAGGGCGCCCAGCTTGCCGATCTTCAGCGGGGCGATGACGCAGGTCAGGATGTTGAAGGAGACCGAGCCGGCGGCCGTGGCGGGGTTCTTCTTCCACTCGTCCCAGGCGACCATGCTCTTGGCGAAGGCGATCGGGGCGTTCTTGGCGTCCTTCAGCCAGCCGGGCAGCATCGAGTCGGGGGTGGCGAGGAAGGCCGGGTCGAACTGCGTGATGGTCAGGCCCAGGGCGAGCTCGCCGATGCCCTTCCAGGCCTGTTCGAAGTTCTTCAGGCCGCCGAAGCCGACCAGCGTGCCCAGGCCCTTGATGGTGCCCCAGATCCCGTCGACGATCAGGCCGTCCCAGACGAAGCTCTTCGTCCAGTAGCCGACGTCGTACCAGTGGTGGGACTGCTGCTCGGTGCTGCCCCACGGCACCTGCGCGCCGTCCAGCTGGTCACCGGTGTAGCCGTACATGTCGGCCTTGTTGCTGCCGTCGTTGCCGACGTACTGGGTGCCGCCGAAGACCGAGTCGATCTTGTTCGCCGCGGTCCGCTCGGCGGCCCAGAACGCGGCCACCGCCGTGTCGACCTGGTGCAGCAGGTCGTTGTTGTGGTCGACCTTGTTCTTGTCGTACTTCCAGTCGTCGTCACCCTTGACGCTGGCCACGAAGGTGGCCGCCTGCGTCTGCAGGTCCTTCAGCTTCGCCGCGATCGGCCGCACCTCGGAGGCGTACGAGCTCAGCGCGGACGCCACCTTCTCCACGTCCGAGGCGAACGAGTCCGCCTGCGTGGAGACCGGCTTGGTGGTCGCGAACAACTGGTCCGCGTCCGGCGAGTGGTAGTACGCCGACAGACCCTGGAAGGTGCTGTGGATGTTCGAACCGTCGGTGCGGATGTTCCCCGCGTCCGTGGTCAGCGACTTGGCGTCCGCCTCGAGCTGGTCCAGGTTCCCGGCGAACTGCGGGATGTCCTCAGGCTTGATCACTTCTTGCTCCGCCTTCCCCGACCCGGAGGGGACTTGAGCCCGTTCGACTCCCCCGTGCCCTTAACCTCCGCGCGCTCCGGCGATCATACAGTGGCCTCCCGCAGCACCTGATTGATAATCAGCAGCCACTTACCGACACCGGCTGCGCCTCTGGGGTGTCGGCTGCGAACCGGCGCAGGCCGGGTGTGGTCGCGCCG
Organism: Kitasatospora sp. NBC_01266; assembly: GCF_036242395.1. Taxonomy (NCBI): domain Bacteria; kingdom Bacillati; phylum Actinomycetota; class Actinomycetes; order Kitasatosporales; family Streptomycetaceae; genus Kitasatospora; species Kitasatospora sp. NBC_01266. The sequence continues at coordinate 1,522,401 of NZ_CP108458.1, forward strand.
ATCGCCGCGACCGCGGCGACGCACAGCAGGCCGCCGCTGACCAGCGCGGCGGTGCCCGAGGTCGCCCCCGCCAGCAGGCCGCCGCGCAGGTTGCCGAGGTCGGGGCCGGCCTGGCCGACGACCTGTTCGGCGGCGCTGACCCGGCCCAGCAGGGCGTTCGGGGTGTGCAGTTGCACGATCGTGCTCCGGGAGACGACGGAGACCGTGTCGGCCGCGCCCGCCAGCACCAGGAAGCCCAGCCCGACCCACGGGTTGTCCGACAGGCCGAAGAGCGCCAACGCCGCTCCCCAGGTGGCCGAGCCGGCGAGCATCAGCAGTCCGGGGCGGGCCAGCCGGGTCATCGCCCCCGACAGGACGGAGGCGGCCACCCCGCCGACGGCGATGGCGGTCAGGAAGAGCCCGAGGGTGCGTGGATCGTCGTGGAACCGTTCGGCGTTGATCAGCGGAAAGAGGCTGATCGGCATCGACAGGACGGTGGCGGCCAGATCGGTGAGCAGCGCGCCGCGCACCGCGGGGTTGCGGGCCATGAAGGCGAGGCCGTCGCGCACACCGGCCAGGCCCGGTCGGGACGGCTCCCCTTCGGGTCGCATCGGCGGCAGCCCGAACGCGCCGTAGAACGACGCCCCGAAGGTCAGCGCGTCGATCAGGTAGCAGCCACCGACGCCGAACCGGCCGAGGACCAGCCCGCCCAGGGCCGGTCCCAGCAGCATCGCGCCCTGGAACGAGATCCGCTGCAGGGCCAGTCCGGCCGCGAGCCGGTCCTTCGGCAGCAGGTGCGGGACGAAGGTGCGGGCGGCGGGCCCGCCGCCGGCCGTGCAGCAGGACTGTGCCGCGACCAGCAGCAGCAGCCCGGCCGCCGGCAGGTGGCCGAACAGGCCCTGGACCGCCAGCAGGGCCGAGCAGGCGGCCTGGCCGGTGGTGGTGGCCAGGTAGAGCCTGCGCCGGTCCACCCGGTCCACGAGCGAGCCGGCGAAGAGTCCGAACGCGATCAGCGGGAGGGCCTGGGCCAGGCCGACAGCGCCGGTCCAGGCGGTGCTGCCGGTGGTCTGCCAGACCTGGAACATCACGGCGACGACGGTCAGTTGGCTGCCGAGGCCGGAGCAGGTCCGGCCGATCCAGAGCCGCCGGAAGGCCGGCGAGGTCCGCAGCGGCGAGAGGTCGATCAGCGCGCGTCTCAGGTCCAGTCGCCGTTGGCTCTGCTCGGTCGGATCGAGTGCGCTGTCCTCGGCCATGGGCGCATCGTAACAGTACTTATATAAGGGCTGTCGGAAGTTCCCGACTCCCCCGCTGTCAGCCCGGTACCGCCTCGGCGGGGCGGGACGGCGCCGGTGCCGGCCTGGGCGATCCGGGCGCGATCCAGGGCGACCGGGTCACTACGCCGCCTTCAGCGCCTCCCGCCAGCTCACCCGGGCGCCGCTGCGCAGCACGGAGTTGCGGTAGATCCGGGCGGCGAACCGGATCAGCAGTGCGGCCAGCAGCAGGGTCAGCGCGAGCGCCGTGACGCTCTGCCAGACCGGCACCACCCCGAGCGCGATCCGCATCGGCATCAGCACCGGCGCGAACAGCGGGACCATCGACAGGACGGTCAGCAGCGTGTTGTCCGGGTTGTGCGGCAGCACCGAGATGCCGATGACCCAGGAGGCCATGATCGGCATGATCAGCGGGAACTGCACACCGCCCAGGTCCTCCTGACGGGAGACCAGCGCACCCGCCGCGGCGAACAGGTTCGCGTAGAGGGCGAAGCCGGCCAGGTACCAGGCCACCGCCCACAGGACGGCCGAGGCCGAGCCGCCCAGCGAGAGCGACAGGGCGCCGGTCAGCCGGCCCGCGGCCACGCCCGCGCCGCTGACCACGGCGATCTGGATCAGGCCGAGCACTCCGATGCCGAGCACCTTGCCCGCCATCAGCTGCCAGGGGCGCAGGGTGGCCAGCAGCAGTTCGACCACCCGGCTGCTCTTCTCCTCGACCACGCCCTGCGCGATCAGCGGACCGCAGGTCATCAGCGAGAGGTAGATCAGGAAGCCGGCGACGATCCCCACGATCAGGTGCTGGGTGTGGGCGGGCTTGGCCGGCTGCAGGGTCGCCACCCGCACGTTCGCCGCGCTCACGGCCTCGGTCACCTGGCCCGGGTCGCCGCCCAGCCGGGTGATCTGGGCATCCAGCGCCTGCTCGCGCGCGATCGCGCCGAGCGCTCCGCGCATCGTGCCGTCCAGCGACTTGTCGACAGTGACCTGCAGCCCCTGGGGCACGCTCACCACCAGGGCACTGAGCTGCCCCGCGCGCACCTGGGCCTGGCCGGTCGCCTGGTCCGGGACGATCCGGGTCGCGATGTGCTCCCCGGCCGCCGTGCCCGCGACCTCCAGCGGCGCTGCCAGCGAGACGTCCTGGCGCAGCAGGCCGACGGTCCTGGTGCTCGGCCCGCCGGCGTGCACGAAGTGGAAGATGACGCTCGTCGCGACCACCGCCAGCACCATGACGGCCAGGCTGATCCGGAACGCCTTGGAGCGGATCCGGGTGCCCAGCTCCCGCCGGGCGACCAGGGTGACGGCGTCCCGCGAGCTCAGCCGGAGGTCGTGATCGTCCGTTCGGTCCGTTCGGTCCGTTCGGTCCGTTGCGTTCAGGTCGGTCATGACGCGTCCTCCTGCTCACTCACCACGTGCCGGAACAGTTCGGTCAGCGACGGCCGCCGCCGGGCGAACTCGCGGACCGGCCCGGTGGCCAGTGCCGCCGCCAGCACCGCTTGGTCGTCGGCCCCCGCCGCCAGTTCCAGCACGGTCCGCCCGCCGTCGGTGCCGCGCACGGTGACGCCGGACAGCCCGCTCGCCCAGCCGCTCGCGGCCTGCGGCGCGTCCACCTCCAGCAGCTCGGTGCCGCCGGTGCGCAGCTCGTCGACCGTGCCGCAGGCGACCATCGCGCCGGACCGGACGATGCCGACCCGGTCGCAGAGCCGCTCCACCAGCTCCAGCTGGTGGCTGGAGAAGATCACCGGCACCCCCGCCGCCGCCTTGTCCCTGAGCACCTCGCTCATCACGTCCACCGCCACCGGGTCCAGCCCGGAGAACGGCTCGTCCAGCACCAGGATCACCGGGTCGTGCACCAGGGCAGCGGCGAGCTGGACCCGCTGCTGGTTGCCCAGGCTGAGCTTCTGCACCTCGTCGCCGATCCGGGCCGCCACCCCCAGCCGCTCGGTCCACTCGCGGGTGGCCCGGGTGGCCGCGGTCGCGCTCAGGCCGTGCAGCCTGGCCAGGTACTCCAGCTGCTCGCCGACCCGCATCCGCGGGTAGAGGCCGCGCTCCTCGGGCATGTAGCCGATCCGGCTGCGGGTGCGCAGGGTGACCCGCTCCCCGCCCCAGCGGACCTCGCCGGCGTCCGCCGCCAGCACGCCGAGCACGATCCGCATCGTGGTCGTCTTGCCCGCGCCGTTGCTGCCCACGAAGCCGAATATCTCGCCGGCGCGGACCTCGAAGGTCATCTCCCGCAGGGCCACGGTGTCCCCGTAGCGCTTGGAGATGCCGTCCACCTCCAGCCTTCGGTCGCTCACGTTCACTGCCCGCTCCTCCCGTTGTCGGGCGGTTCCGGTTCCGACCACCCAATAAAGTGATATCACTATGCTAGATTGATGCCAACAGCAAGACGGAAGGAAACTCGCGATGAGCCAGAACCAGCAGCCTCCGGTCAACGACCTTCCGGCCATGCCCGCACCCAAGGTCCGCGAGCGCGCCATCAGCGGCGCCCCCGGGCTGGCGATGCTGGGCCTGTGCCTGCTCCTCCTGCTCGGCGGAATCGCGCTGGGCGTCACCGGCCTGGTGATCACCACCAAGCACCACAACGGCCTCGGCATCACGCTGCTCGCGGTCGGCGTCCTGGTCCTGCTCGGCGGCCTGCTCTGCTGCCGCGGCCTGGCCGTGGTCGCCCCCGGGCAGGCCAAGGTGGTCCTGCTGTTCGGCCGCTACCTCGGCACCCTGCGCAGCCCCGGCCTGACCTGGGTCAACCCGTTCGCCAACCGGTCCACGGTGTCCACCAGGATCCGCAACCAGGAGACCGAGACGGTCAAGGTCAACGACCTCGACGGCAACCCGATCGAGATGGCCGCGGTGGTCGTCTGGCAGGTCGAGGACACCGCGAAGGCCGTCTTCGAGGTGGACGACTTCCGCAAGTTCGTCGCGATCCAGTCCGAGACCGCCGTGCGGCACATCGCCAACAGCTACCCCTACGACGCCCGCGAGGAGGGCCGGCTCTCGCTGCGCGACAGCGCCGAGGAGATCACCCAGACCCTCTCCGCCGAGATCTCCGCCCGGGTCGCCTCCGCCGGCGTGAGCGTGATCGAGTCCCGTATCACCCGGCTGGCCTACGCCCCCGAGATCGCCCAGGTCATGCTGCAGCGCCAGCAGGCCGGCGCGGTGGTCGCGGCCCGGACCCGGATCGTCGAAGGCGCCGTCGGCATGGTCGAACTCGCCCTGGCCCGGCTCGCCGAACACGACATCGTCGAGCTCGACGAGGAGCGCAAGGCCGCCATGGTGAGCAACCTGCTGGTGGTGCTCTGCGGCGACCGCGGTACGCAGCCGGTGGTCAACACCGGTTCGCTCTACCAGTGAGCCCCGCTGGTGACCACCGAACGCAAGAAGATCCTGCTGCGCCTCGACCCGGCCGTGCACGACGCGCTGGCCCGCTGGGCCAGTGACGAACTGCGCAGCACCAACGCGCAGATCGAGTTCCTGCTGCGCCGCGCGCTCAGCGAGGCCGGACGGATGCCGCGCGACGCGGGGGGCATGGCCCGCCGGGGGCGGCCACCGAAGGCGGAGCGGGTGCCGGAGACCGGGGAGCAGGAGACCGGGGAGCAGGAGGCCGGGGAGCGGGAGGAGCGGGCGGACCAGGCCTGACCGCTCGCGCCGAACCGCCCCGCCGACTTCCCAATCCCGGCGGCCCGCTGATCGGCCGCCGAGCGCACAACACACCCGCCGCCTGGGAATGAACCGCTCTGGACGGCGTCGCCCTTACCGGATTGGAGCAGCTCGATGGACCTCCCCGACACCCTCCCCGGCCGGCTCTACCTGCTCGCCTACCCGCCCGACTCCGACCGCCTGCGCTACCGCTCCGACCTGGATCTGCTGCTGCGCGCGGCGGCCCTGACCGACCTGCTCCAGCGCGGCCTGCTGGCCGACCGGGACGGCCGCCCGGAGCCCGACGGCCCGGCCCCCAGCCGGCTCGACCCGGTCCTGGTCACCGTGCTGGACGAGGTCGCCGAGTCCCGTCCGCGCAGATGGGAGCACTGGGTCAGGGTGAAGGGCCGAGCCATCAAGCCGGCGGTCCGCGACCGGCTCGGCGAGCAGGGCTACCTGGACCTGGTCGAGCACCGGGTGCTGGGGCTCTTCCCCACGCTGCGCCCGGTGCCGCGCGAGCCCGACGTGCGCCGCCGCCTCGCCGCCGAGTTCGAGGCCGCGTTCACCAGGCCGGCCGCGGAGGTCGAGCCCTGCCAGGCCGCCGCCGTCGCCCTGGCCGCGGCCGGCGAGATGCGCACGGTGCTGAGCCGCCAACGCCAGCGCGCCGAGCGGGACCGGATCGCCGAACTGACCGCCCGCACCGGCCCGGTCCCCCGGGCCCTGCGCAGCGCCATCCAGGGCCGGCGCGCCGCGCACTCGGCGGGCTGACGGGCCGGGCCGGCCGGGCCGGTGCCCTGGTCCGACGGCTGATCAGTTCCGGTCAGTTCCGGTCAGTTCCGCTCGGATCCGGGGCCCGTTGCGGCGTGCGGTGTCCAACCGGCCTCGCCGGCCCAGGACTCGGCGACCGTGATGACCAAGTCGACGACGGGATCCTTGACGTCGGCGTAGCTTCCGATCTCCCTGACGTTGTCGGCCAGGACCCTCTTGAAGGCGGCATAGGCGGGCACCGCCTCGGGGTGGGCCCGGAACCAGTCGCGGAACAGCAGGGCGAGCCGCTCGTTGGGCGAACCGAGGAGGCGGACGTGCAGGTTGACGTCCGCCTCCTGCGAGTGTCCCCCGCGCCGTGACCACAGCCTCTTCGCCCAGCGCTGCGGGTCGTCGTCGCGGCCGGCGGGGACGTGGTCGTGCTGGTAGCGGGACCGCTGGAACCCTCGGTCGGCCAGCGGCTGGTCGAACGCGTCCTCGGCCTGCCGCAGGTCCAGCACGCTGACCTGGAGGTCGAACATCGGTTTGGCCGCCATGCCGGGGATGGCGGTGCTGCCGATGTGCTCGACGTGCAGGGCCAGTGGCGCGAGCAGCGAGCGCAGTTCGCTTGCCAGGGCGATTCCCTGGGCCTGCCAGGCGGGATCGGGGTCGACCACGATCGGGGCGGCGGGCTTGGTGTCCTTGGGCATCTGAGCAAGTGTAGGGAACGGGAACCGGCACGGCCCGCGCTCGGGCCGGCGCAGGCCGCGCGACTCAGGTGCGTTTGAAGAACTCCACCTCGGCCAGCGCGAGGTCGCGTCCGGGACCCGTGCCGGCGGCGGTGCGGACGACGAGCGTCACGCGCACCACGTCGCTGACTCCGGTCACCACGGTCTGCGGGCCCGGCTTGTCGTTCAGGGTCACCTTCTGGTCCTTCACCTTTCCGTCCGACGCCGTGACCCGCAGGTCCAGGCTCGTGGGCCGGGCCTCCTGCAGGTACTGCTGCGGATCGGTGGAGCAGCCGGTGTGGATGATGAGGTCCACCAGCCGGAACGGGCCCGGGAAGGCGAAGGCGATCGAGTCCCCGAGCTGCGGCGCTCCCCAGTAGGTGTTCGTCAGGCCGTCGACGGCCGCCGACGCGGGATGGCCAGGGTCAGCGGCACTCGCCGAGACCGCCGTGGGGGTGATCGCCGACGCGCTGCGGAGCTTGTCCAGCACGTCCTGGTAGGCGTTTCGGCCGGCCGGGTACAGCACGATCCCCGCGACCACCAGCGCCACCACCACGAGCAGCGCGATGATCCGGCGCAGGGCGTTGCCGGAGCCGCCGATCCGCACCCGGCGGCGGAACGGCCAGCGGGTGCGCCACCACGGCAGGGCGGCCACGGGCGCGGCGACGGTGAGCGGCGCGGCGCAGCGCCGACAGAACCGCCGGTCGGGCCGGTTGGGCGTGCCGCACCGGGGGCAGGGCGGACCGTCCTGGGCGTCCTCGGCCGCCGACGACCGGACGACCGGGCGGGGCGCGACGGGCCTGGCGGGCTGCACCGCCACCGGGTCGGCCTCGGCGGCGGGGGCAGGCGAACTCGGCGGCTCGGCAACGGGCGTGGGGGGCTTCGGCTGCGGCTGGGGCTTCGGCTGGGGCTTCGGCTGCGGCTGCGGCTCGCCAGGAGTGCCGGTGTCGGTGGCCGCCTCGGTGGCGGGCTCGGTGGTCGCCTCGCTGGCGGGCTCGGTGGTCGGCGATGCCTGCCAGCCGAGATACGCACCGCAGTTGCCGCAGAAGTCGTCCCCGTCCTCGTTGGCCACTCCGCAGTCGGGACACGTACGCATCCGTCAGCTCTCCTCTCTCCCGGGTGGGCCGGGCAGAATCTGCACCCGGTAGCTGAGATGGACCGGGCAGGACGCCCTGACCACGGCCAGTACCTGTTCCTCGTCCACCTCCGGAGTGCGCTCGGGCCAGACGCGGACCAGCAGTTCCCCCGAGGGCGCGGGCGGCAGCGCGGGGGCCGGGCTGGTGGACCAGGCCACGCCGCCGCCGTCCACGATCTGCGCGCCGACTCCGAGGACCAGGCCCAGCCGTTCCTGGAGTCCGCGCCGGGTGCCGCGCCAGCGGTGCAGCTCCGTCGCGCGCTGGACCACGGTGCGGCAGACCTCCTCCGGCCAGGCGGGGTCGGCCTCCACGGCCAGCCAGGTCGCCAGCCAGGCGAGGAAGTCCGCCGGGGCCAGGCGTGGTTGGAAGTAGGCGGGCAGGTTGTCCAGGGTGGCGAAGACCGGGGCGAGGACGGTGTCCAGACCGGCCGTGAACCGCTGGGCGAAGTCGTCGTCGGCGTAGAGCGCGGGCAGCAGCTCGCCGATCGGGTGCGGGCTGGGCAGCCCCGGGACGGCGGCCCGGCTCATCCGCCCACCTCCAACTCGCCCATCACAGGCCGCCCGGGGCGACCGTGCTGACCGCCACCTGGTGCTGGTGGGAGAAGACCAGCGCGTCCGGCGCGACGTCGACCCGCTCGGCGGGCGCGCCCCGGCGACCGGTGACCGGGTCCGCCGGGAACAGGCGCAGTTCCTCCACCGCGGCTCCGCCGGCCACCTGCTGGAGCACGGCGAAGATCTCCCCGTACTGCACCGCCCGGCCGAACGGCCAACCCGTTCCGTCGGCGCCGCCGGACAGCGGGTCGAGGTAGCGGAACAGCGCCGCGAGCGCCGCCTCCCGCACCCGGTCGGCGTCCGGGGACCGGGTGGTGAGCCGGGCGACCACCGTCACCCCCTGGTAGTCCGGGGGTTGCACGACGAGCCGGGTGCCGATCAGCCGCCGCTCGTCGAGGGCCACCGCGATGGCGGAGAGCATCTGCTCGGCGGGGATCAGCTGCTCGAACCGCAGCCGGCCGCCCTCGTCCGCCACCGCGCCGGGCACCACGAGCACCCGCACCGCACCCGCTTCCCCCGCGACGGCCGGCACGCACTTGACCCGGGCCGCGGCCGGCGCGGCCTGCCGGGCGATCAGCTCGAAGTCCCCCGCGGTGACGGCCCGTTCCTGCAAGCGCAGCAGATGGGGGGCGCGCAGCTTGGCGTTCTCCACCGTCTCACCGTCGACCCCGCCCGTGGCCGCCTCGCGGTTGTCGACACTGGCCACGTACGGGACGGAGCTGCGCAGCACCGAGATCGTGCCCCGGGCGACGTTTCCGGCGCTCCCGCCGCCCGTGCGGTAGTGCGGCACCCGCAGCTGGGCCCCCTTGGGCGGCACCGCGCCGAAGGCGCGCAGGCTGCCGTCGGGCTCCCGGACGGCGGGCGGGAAGCTGAACTCCCCCGTGGTCGCGTCGATCACCACGTGCCGGTCGGTCGGTGCCGAGTCGCCGAAGTGCTCGACGGCCGTCCACCGCTCCCAGCCGTCACCGGCCGAGACCTCGACCGCCGGGGGCTCGCCGTCCAGCAGGACGGGCAGCCGCGCGAGGCGGAAGCGCTGGCCCGCGACCCCTTCCGAGGTGCCCAGCGGCGCGTCGGTCACGGACTGCGCGTGGCCGACGGTCGCGGTGCCGCCGACCGTGAACACCTCGGCCCGGCGGATCGTGGGGGACTCGGAGTAGAACGGCTGGCCCGGCGCCGGTTCGGTCACCCGGCAGCGCAGCCAGCCCGCCCGGCGCCCGGCGACCACCGAGGCGGCCTGCCCGGCGGGCACGAACACCACCACCTCACCGGGCCGGTTGAGGCCGCCGGTGGTGTCGGAGCCGGTCTCGCAGGCGATCCACCGCACGCCGTCCCAGACCTCCCAGACGATCGGCGGCTGCCGCGGGTCGACGCCGACGCCCTCCACCCGGCTGTCCAGCCGGACCACGAGGATGCACCGCGGCACGACGGCCGGCAGCGCGAAGAGCATGGCGTCGCCGACCTCGGGGCGCAGTTGGAAGCACGGCACGTCCACGCCGTCGGCCAGCCGGCCCGTGACGTCACTCTGGTCGCCCGAGACGGAGATGGTGACCAGCCGTTCGAGCGAGCTGGGGACGATGGGGAGGTCCTCGACCGTGGTGAAGACCACCGCCTCCTCGGTCTCGGTCCGCAGTGTGGAGACCTCGGTGCCCGCCCGCAGCAGGACGGTCTCGGGCTGCGGGGCCGACAGCCAGAAGTCGACCTCGGCAGTCGCGGCGGACGGTGGGAAGAGCCGGATGCCCAGCAGGTCGAGGAAGGCGGAGTAGTTCTTCTCCGGCACCCGGTTCAGCCGGTACAGGAGTTGGTCCACCAGGTAGGCGAAGGTCTCGATCAGGGTGACCCCCGGATCGGAGACGTTGTGGTCGGTCCACTCCGGCGCGCGCTGCTGCACGTAGCGCTTGGCCTCGTCGACGAGTTGCTGGAAGCGGCGGTCGTCCAGGTTCGGGGAGGGCAGCGCCATCAGCTCGCTCCCCCGTCCTGGGCGTCCGGGGCGACCGGGATGGTGTAGAAGGGGAAGACGAGGTTGCGGCGGTCGTTGGTGGACCGCACGGTGTAGTGCACGTCGATGTAGAGCGTGCCCTCCTCGACGCTGTCGAAGGCGATCACGACGTCGTCGACCTCGATCCGGGGCTCCCAGCGTTCCAGCGCGATGCGCACCTCGCGCGCGATCCGGCCCGCCGTGGTGCCGTCGCCCGGTGCGAACACGTACTCGTGCACGCCGCAGCCGAACTCCGGGCGCATCGGCCGCTCGCCGGGCGCGGTGCCGAGGATGAGCCGGATGGCCTCGGCGATCTCCCGGTCCCGGTCGACCATGCCGATGCCGCCGGTGGCGTTCACCCGGAGCGGGAAGGCCCAGCCGCGGCCGATGAAGCCACCGCTCATGCGACCGCCTCGCAGAGCTCGGCAGGCGCTTCGCGGCACGCGCACCTGCTAATGATGACCTCGCTCCGCTCGCTCATCACACCCCTCCGATCAGCACGTTGAAGGCGCCGACCACGATGGTGGCGCCGCAGACCGTCTTGTCCCCCAGCCGCGCCGCGGGCAGCCCGCCGATCAGGACCACGCCCCCGGCCGCCGCCGCGAGACTGGGCATCACCAGGTTGGCGGGCCCGAGTTCCACGTGCGGAACGCATTCGTGCAGGCTGCCGGTGACGGCGGCCGGCCGACCGCCGATCAGCACGGTCTCCACCGCGATGGCGCCGGGTGGCGCGGTGGTGAGGACGCCGCCGTGGTCGGTGGCGTCACCCGTCCGGGCTGCGGGAGGCATGTGCACTCTCCAATCAAGGTGGTTCGAGTCCAAGGTGGTTCGAGTCCAAGGTGGTTCGAGTCGATGGCGGCGGCGGTCAGTTGATCTCGACGAGGTCGGCCTTGAGCACCGCCAGCGCGCCGCCGTTCACCGTGACGTCCGTCTCGCCGTTGACGCTCACCGATGCCCCGCGCAGGTTCACGGCCGTCTGGCCGTTGACGGTCACCGAACCGCCGCGCACGGTGACCTCGCCCGTGCCGGCGTCGATGGTGATGCCGGACTCGGCCAGCCGCACCGAACTCGCCGCCGCCGCACCGCCCGCGCTGTAGACGGTCAGCACGATCTCGCCGCGCTGCTCGTCCAGCCTGACCTCCAACTTCTTGTCGCCGCTGGCCAGTCGGACGCCGGACGGGCCGCCCGGCACGTCCAGCAGTTCCAACCGGTTGCCCGAACGGGAGACCAGCGAGCGGCGGTTGACCTTGCCGGCGGCCGGGTCGATCAGCGGCACGTCGTGCGGCGAGGGCTTGTCGAGGCCGTTGTAGAGGCCGCCCAGCACGTAGGGGCTGTCCAGGCAGCCCTGTTCGAAGCCGACCAGCACCTCGTCGTTGACCTCGGGGCTGAACACGCCGCCGCCCCCCTGGCCACCCCACTGGACCGTGCGCACCCAGTCGGAGACGTAACTGTCGTCCAGCCACGGGAACTTCAGCCGGACCCAGCCGCGTTCCGCGCCGCCCGGCTCCCGGACGTCGGTGACCACGGCGATCGCCACCCCCGGCAGTCGCGGGCCGCGCGGCGGCGCGTTGCCGCCGGTGGCGAGCCCGGCCAGCGAGCGGTCCGGGGCGGCGCTGACCACCACGGTGGTGCGGTAGCCGCGGTAGGGCTCGAGCAGATGGCGAACCGCCGTGGCGGTGTAGCGGCCGGAGAAGGCGGCGCCGACGTTGCCCAGGGCGACGGGTGTGCCCGCCCGCAGCCTCGGGCTGCCCTCCACCACGGCCTCCAGCTCACCGAATCCGGCGGCGACCGAGGCGGCCAGCGACTGGGCCGCGGCCGTCGTCTCCGCCTGGGTGCGGTACGGCGTGTCGGCGGTGGTCAGCCGGCTGGGACCGGTGAAGGCGGCGGTCACCACCGACGGGCTGAGGCCCGGTTGCACGCTCTGGCCGGTCACCGACGGCTCGGTGGCGACCAGGGCGTTCTTGGTGGTGACGTTCCAACCGCGCACCTCGACCGTGTCCGCGCCGCCGGCGCCGGTCAGCACCCCGCGCAGCTCCAGCAGGTTGCGGCCGTACTCCAGGACCATCGGGTTCTGCGGCGCGGGGGTGCTGGGGGCCGGGGCGCCGGCCGCGGGCTCGGGCTTGACGAACTCCAGCAGCCCGTTGTCGTCCACCCGCACCTGGGCGCCGCTCTCCTGCGCCAGGTACTGGAGGAACTCCCAGTCGGAGACGTTGGCTTGCGAGAGCTGCTGGTGGACCACCGCGAACGCGTCGACCCGCCCGCACTCCAGCCCCGCGCCGGCGGCGACCTCGCGCACGATGTCCGCGGTCGTCATGTTGCGGAACGCCTTCACCCGACGCCCGCGCATCAGGCGGTGGGTGATCGCCGACGCCCGCACCACGGTGTAGGAGCCCGTCCCGTCCACCTCGAGCTCCAGCGCGGTCACCTCGCCGGCGAACAGCCGCACCTGCGCGTGCCCTTGGACGGTGACCACCGAGACCCGCAGCCGGGTCCCGATGGTGATCCCGGTCGCGGCAAGGAACTTGTGCTTCTCGTCGCGGAACGACAGGACAGCGGTGTCGGGCAGGCCGACGCTCTCCTCGATGTCGCAGCAGACCAACTCGGTCGCCCAGATCGGCGGCAGCGGACCCGGCGCCTCGACGACGGGCTCCGCGGCGAAGGACCGGCCACCGCGTGCCTCGGGAGTGGTCACGGCCGCCCGCCCTGGCCGAGTTCGTCGATGCCCGGCACGATCAGTTCCGTTCCCGGGACCAGCACCAAGGGGTCGTCGATGTCGTTGGCCTCGGCGATGGTGCGCCAGACCGTCGCGTCGCCGTACTCGCGCCAGGCGAGCAGCGGCAGGCTGTCGCCCGCGATCACCCGGTGGGTGCTGCGGGCCTCCGGCGAGCCGGAGGTCGGGTTCTGGCCCGCCGGATCGACGCTGGCCTCCTGGATGGTGAGCGAGCAACTGGCCCGCAGCGGCTTGCCGTCGACGTCGAAGAGCGTGTAGGTGACCGAGAGGCCGGTCAGCACCCCGTTGAACGAGGTGGTCTTCGAGGTGCCCCAGTCCAGCCGGATCCACGGGCTCGCCGGGGTCTTCTGCGCCAGGCTGCTCGGGGTGGGGACGCAGGCCGTCAGCAGCTGCTCCACGGCCTTCTCCACCGCGTCGTCGTGGGTCGCCGTCGCGTCCAGGAAGACGTCGAGGGAGAGCGTGCGCGGTCCGCTGCCGACGAACTCGGGCAGCGCGGACTGGCCCGCCATCCGCGACGGGGTGCGGCGCCACTCCGTGGACTTGCTCAGCACCAGGGTCGCCGGGTTGAACTGGAGCGGAAGCCTGGCGATCGTCCCGCCGGGCTGCGCGCCGACCGTCGAAGGGGGCTCCATGATGGTCAGTTGGGCGCGGGTGACACTCGCGGGGACCGCTGACGACATTCCGTACCTCCTTCCGTGGGGTTTCCTGTGAAGTGTCGTGTGAGCCGTTTCTGACGGTGCGTCATGACGGGCGCAGACCCACGTGCGCGATCTCCAGTGTCTCCATGGCGGCTTGGGAGTTGGCGGGGTCGAACGACGGGCCCTGCCAGCGCACCGGGACGATGCCGAGCACCTGCCAGCTGACGATGCGACTCAAGTCCGGCCGCAGCGCCACGATTTCGCCGTCCTTGGGCTCCACCCGGCGGACGATCTCGTCCAGCCAGCGCGCGATCTTGGCGGTGTCCGCGGTGACCGCGCGGGTCAGCGTGATGTTCGACCAGGTGATGCGGCCCGGCAGTTGCCAGGAGAAGCCGTTGTTGCCGCCCTCCGCGTACTGCTCGATCTCGACCTGGGCGCCGAGTCCCGAGCAGGTCGCGAACTCCCCCAGGTCGTTGCCGCCGATCGTGAGCGTGAAGAACACGCTCGTCGCGAAGATGTTGTCGGTCATCCCTGCCTCCGTCGTCTGCCCGCCGATACCCTGCCGCGCGCTCAGCGGCGACCGTCGTACGGCCGCCCGGCGCGCTCTCTTCCCCTGCGCAGTTCGGCGCGCAGCAGCCGTCCGACGGGTTCGATCAGGCGCCGGGCCAGTTCGTCGATGTCGACACTCGCGGCGGCCGCGACCGGTGAAGCGGTACTCCGCTGCACCGGTGCGGCGGCCGGGGGCGACGCGGTGGCCGGGGGCGCGGAGACGGTCGGCGTGCGGGCCGGTACCGCGGTCAACGGCACTCCGGACAGGCCCGCTTGCTCGGCCACCCGCTGCAACACCCGTGCGGTGGCGGCGGGCGAAGGCTGCGAACTCCAGGACAGCCCGGGAGAACCGGCCGCACCGTCGGACGGCGGCGTCGGCCGCGACACGGTACGCACCGGCGCGACGGCGGGACCCGGCGCCGCTTCCCGGTCCGCACCCACTGCGACCACGCCGCCCGGCGCGAGGCCGCGCAGCGTCCAGCTGACGCCGCTCGGCGGCTGCGTCTGGAACGGCTGCGCGGGCCGGGCACCGACCATCGGCAGCCGCTGGACCGCCGCCGGGGCCGCTCCCGGGGCCGCTGCCGCCGCGCTCGGCGGTGCGAGGCGTACCTGTACCCGGGGAACGCCCTGCGGGGCGGTCGCGGAGGCCGAGGTCTCGATGGGCGGCGGGGTGCGGTCGCCGCCGCGCACCCGCCGGGCGGGGGCTGCGGCAGGGGCTGCGGCAGGCGACGGGGCGGGCGACGCGGTGGGCGCTGAAGCGCTGGTGAGCGGCGCCGGTTGCGCGTTCGGTGCCGACGGGCGGGGACTGCCGGACACCGCACGCTGCACGCTCGGACGCTCCACGCGAGCGGCGCCGCGCTCCGGAGGTCGTGGGCTCGGCGGCGCCGCGTCGCCTGGGCCGACGGCCGTCGACGGGTGCGGGACGGGGGACGGGGCGCTCGGGGCTCCGGGGCGCGACGGCCTCAGCTCCGGCCCGGTACCGCCGGGGTTGACCGGTGACGCTGGTGACGCCGGTGACGCTGATGGCTCCGGGTGCGAGGCATCGGGTCGGCGGGCCGCCGCGCGCCTCGGGAGCCGCAGGACGGCGGTGGCGCGATGCCGCCAAGTCCCGCCTGTCGCCGACTCGGTGGCCGACCGGACGGCCGGCTGGGTGGCCGGCTGGTCGACGGTGCGTGCGGGCGGTTCCTGAGGCTGGTCCTGGCGCCAGACGGCCCGGACGACGGGTGTGGCCGACGCCGCCGCCCGGCCGGTGCCCCTGGCAGGCATTCCCGTCGTCGCGGGCACCGTCGCGGGTGCGACGAGGGCGAACACCGGCCGACGCTCACCGAGCAGTCCTCGCGCGCGCTGGATGGGCTTGACCGTGCGCGTCACGATGCCGCCGATCGGGATCGGCGAGCGTGCCGGGGCTGTTGGGGCTGTTGGGGCTGCTGTGGCCCCTGGGACAGCCGACTCGGCGTCGGTCTGCGGCACGACAGGCGGCAGGCTCCCACCGGTGCTGCGGGGGCGGCCGGCCGGCGGCTGCGGCGCAGCGGAGTCACCCGAACTCCTCGGCGCGGCGCCGTCACGCTGCCCGCCCGTGCCCGTGCGCGTATCCGCGTTTGGACTTCGGACACCGGAGACTGCGGGGAACCCGGGTCCGGAAGGTCCGTCAACAGCCCCGCGCTGGATCGCCGTTGCATCCGATGCGGCGTCGCGGGGAGTGCCTTCGCCGCGCAGCGCCATCCCGACCCGCGCGGCCGGCTGCGGTGGCGTGGGGACGGTGGGCGCGCCGTGCTCCCGCGCGGATCCGCTTCCCCCGGCCGTGCCGCCGGTCGGCGCCGTGCCCGTGATCCGCCGAGCGGGGCCGCGCCTGCCGAGCAGCGCGGCCGTGCCGCCAGGCACGCCTGCGGTCGGCGGCAGCGCGCTGAGGGGGGCGCCCAGTCCGCCACGGATGCGCGCGGGGGCGGCGTCGGCGCGCGACAGTGTGCTGGGCTGCGCACCGGGCGCTGCCGTGCGCGGTGCGACGGAGGAGCCACCGCCCGGAGCGGGCGCCCGCTGCACCTGGGTGGCGCCGGGCTGTCCGGGCACGGGGCGGGACTGTGCCGGTCCACCCGCTTGCGGGTCAGGGGCAGGGGCCGGGCCGACCGGTTGGGCGGCGGGCGAGGGGACGATCGGCAGCGGTCCGGACGCGGGGCCTGACGCGTCGTCGGCACGGCCGAGGTCGCCCGTCGTCGGCCGGGGCACAGCGCCGGCGGGCCGGGGCACGGCGGTCGCGGGCAGTGCGGCCAGCGGCGCGCCGAGGACCGGCCGCCCCGTACCGGCGCCGCCCGCCGCAGCACGCCGCAGCGCGCCGTCGGTGGTGTGCGGGGCCGACGAAGCGGCCGGCGAAGGGGCTGCTGCGTCGGCCGGGCTCGGGTCGGCTCCGGCTCGCCGCGCCACGGTCGGCATGGCGGGCTCGGGCGGGCGGGTGACGGCGGTCGGCTCCGCTGTCATGACGGGCTGCGCCACGACAGCGGGCCGCTGGGTCGGCGCCGCACCCGCAGGCCGCTCCGCCACGCGGGGCGGCACCACGGTGAGCGTGCGGGCGGGCAGCGTCCGGGGACGCCGCGCCACGATCAGCGGCTCGCCGACGGAGCGCGGCACGACGGGGCGAGGCTGCGGCGAGCGGGGCTTCGGCGAGCGGGGCTGCGCCGTGCCGGCCACGCCACCGGGAGCCGCCGGGGCGCCCGAGACAGCCGTACCGCCGTCGGCAGTTGCCGCAACGGCCCGCCCGGCGGCGCGGACCCCGGGAGCCGCCGGGGTGGCCGATCTGACGGGAAGCCGGCGGCGGACGGCAGCGGACCGCTGCACCTGCCGCACCGGCCCGGGCTGCGCTCCCCCGGGCTCCCCCAACTCCGCCGCTGGCTCAGGCCCCAACTCGGGTGCCTGCGGCGGCAGTAGGGCGTACCGCAGCGCGGGCCCGTCGGCGCCGGCGGAGGTCGCCGGACCGAGCGGCCGTGCCACCGCCCGCAGGATGCCCGCCGGAGCCGAGTCGAGCACCGCGTGGCCGAGCGTGCCGCACCGGGACGGGTCCTGCCAGGCGGCGAGCCGGGAGCGGAACCGCAGGCCGTCGCTGACCCCGGCCGCCGACCCCGAGACGGTCGTGGCCAACGGCGTCACCGCCCGCCAACCCCCGTCCCGGGCGCCGCCGGAGCGCTGCACGGCGGGCGCGGCGGGCGCGGCGGGCGCGGCGGGAGCGGCCGGAGCGGCAGCCCCCGCGCCCCCGGCACCCCGGCCCGTGAACCTGTCCCAGAACCCCATGCCGCTCACCCGCCCTCGTTGACACGGGTGTTGATCCGCGCGATCTCCCGCACCCACTGGCGGCGTTCACCGTGGGAGAGGTCGAGGATGTCCTCCCGCTGCCAGTGGAAGTGGTAGGCGATGTACGCGATCTCCTCGTACAGCCGGGTGGTCGCGTACGTCACGATTCCCCCAGGCGCCCACCAGCGAGGTCCACCTCGAAGGAACCGTCGCAGTGCGGGCAGGTCACCGCGGCGAGCGTGTGGCCCTCGCTGTTGATCCGCTGGTAGAAGTCCTGGAGGAACGCGACGTCGGTGGCGTACATCCGCTCGACGACACCGGCGTGCACGTCGGTGACGCTCCCGAGCCTGGTGATCACGTGGCTCAGCAGCACCACGCTCAGGTACGCCGGGTTCTCCTTGACCCGCTGGTCGATCTGCGGCATCAGCTCGTCGCGCGCGGTGGCCAGCCGCATCGCGCCGTGCCGGTGCAGCGTGCCCTCGTCGTCGACGTACCCGCGCGGCAGCTCGAACTCGAACTCGGTTCGCAGCGCGTGTCCCTGGGGCTCGCGCTGCCGCTGCGGCGCGCTGCTCGGCGGCGCCGCCGGAGCCGGTACCGGTGCCTTCTCCAGGAGTTCGTCCAGGCCGATCCGTCGCCTCATTCGACGGTGATCTCCTCGAACACGATGGTCACCGTCTCGGTCGCGGCATTGGACTCGCCCGCGGTGAGCGTGGGGCCCTGCCACCGGCTTGCCCAGGCGTTCATCAGCTGGATGCGCCGCAGGGTGGCGCCGGTGGTGTCCTTGACCTCGATGGTGAGGTTCTGCCGCGCGGTGTTGATCGCGCCGTTGTTGAGGGTCTCCTTGATCCAGTCCGTGAACGCCCCGCTCTTGTCGAGACCGCGGGTGATCGTCACCTCGCCCGGCAGCCGCGCGCCGGGCTGCTTGCGGACGATCAACTTGCCCTGCTGCGTGACCTGCTTGTACTCGACGACATCCTGGTCGACGGTGAGGTTGCTGATCTCCTTGACGGATTCGACGTTGTAGCCGCCGAGTTGGACGCCGAAGATATGTGTGGAGAGCGGATCGCCATCAGCCATGACTTGCTGTCACCTTCCGGTCTGTTCGGGCCCTGCTGGTCACTCGTTGACGAGGCTGGTGCTGTCGGAGAACTGGGCCAGCCGGAACACCACGAACTCGGCGGGCTTCACCGGAGCGACCCCGATCTCGCAGACCACCCGGCCGAGGTCGATGGACTCCTGGGGGTTGTTGTCGCGATCGCACTTGACGTAGAAGGCCTCCGCGGCGGTCTGGCCGAACAGCGCGCCGCGCCGCCACTCCTCGCTCAGGAACGCGGTGATGTTGCGGCGGATGCTGGACCAGAGCCGGTCGTCGTTGGGCTCGAACACCACCCACTGGGTCCCCAGCAGGATGGACTCCTCCAGGTAGTTGAAGAGCCGCCGCACGTTGAGGTACCGCCACGCCGGGTCCGAGGAGAGGGTCCGCGCACCCCAGATCCGGATACCGCGCCCGGGGAAGGCCCGCACGCAGTTGACGCCGATCGGGTTCAGCAGGTCCTGCTCGCCCTTGCTGAGCCGGATCTCCAGGTCCACCGCACCGCGGATGATCTCGTTGGCCGGCGCCTTGTGCACGCCGCGTTCGGCGTCGCTGCGCGCCCACACCCCGGCGGCGTGCCCGCTCGGCGGGACCAGGATGTTCCGGCCGCTGGCCGGGTCGAACACCTTGATCCACGGGTAGTACAGGGCGGCGTAGCGGGAGTCGTAGCCCGCCTCGTCGTGGCGCCAGTTGCGCGCCTGCTGCGCGCTCAGGCCCGGCGGGGTGTCCAGCACGGCGATCCGGTCGCCCATCTGCTCGCAGTGCGACATCACCGCCAGTTGGACGGTCCGCACCCCCTCGGCGTCGATGTCGCCGCGCTGGAAGGCGCTCATCAGGTCGGGCACCGCGACCATGGTGATCTCGTCGATCGCCTCCAGCCCGGCGAATCCGGTGCGGGCCGAGGCGTCGCCCACGTACTCGGCGGGGTCGAGCCGGGCGGCGGGGGCCGCCGTCGCGGGCGCGGGCGCGGGGGCGTCGGCGAGCGCGAGGGTCTGGCGCTCCGGGCGGCTCGGCGCGGTGCCGGGCTGCTCGGTGACCGCGACCAGCTTCGACTCCCGCAGCTGGGTGACGACGTATCCCTTGTTGTTCCGGCGGGTCGAGACCTCGTACGTCTCGACCACCGCGCCGCCCTGGTGGACCAGCAGCTTGAACCGGTCGTCCGGGACGTTCTCCCCTTCGAGGTCGGCGATCTCGACGGACACGCCGCCGCCCGCACCGGGCAGGGCCGAGAAGAGGAAGCCGGCGACCGGGGTGGGCGCGGGCGCCTCGCGGACCGGGACCGGTCCGCTGCCGGCGGCCGTCCGGGCGGACTCGCCGATCCGGACCACGAAGACGGAGCCGCCGCCGTTGGCGAAGAAGCCGTAGACGGCGTGCGCCAGGTAGGTGCCTTCGGTGAAGCCGCCGAACAGCTGCACGTACTGGTCCCAGTTGGTCACCAGGGTGGGCTCGTGGAAGGGACCGGTCTCGGCGAAGCCGACCAGGGCGGCGACGGCGGTGCCGACTCCCTCGATCGGCCGGGCACCGGACTGGACCTCCTCCACGTAGACGCCCGGGGTGAGGTACGACGGCATACGCGCTCCTTCGGGTGGCCCGATCAATTCGCCACCGAGTCTGCGGCCGGGGCGGCCTGTCGGGACATGTCCCGCGGTCCCGGACCAGGGGCAAGGACGCTGCCCCGGCGGGCATCGCGGCGGGTACTCAGCGGTCGGCGGCCGGCCTGCCCGGCGCGGGCTGCCCGGCGGAGTACCACGGCCCGAACTCGCTCTCCAGCACCAGCCGGCCGAGCTTGCGGTACTCCAGCAGCACCGCGGAGACCAGCTGCGCCATGCCCAACGGCCCGCCGGCCTCGGCGGCCAGGTAGGCCGCGGTCACCGCGCAGGCCCGGATGGAGCCGCCGGCCAGCTCGAAGTGGAGCGCGCAGAAGTCCAGGTCGAGGTCGTCACCGCGCGGGAGCTGCGGGCCGAGGCAGCGGTCCCACAGGGCGCGCCGCCGCTCCTCGTCCGGCACCGGGAACTCGGCGATGACGTCCAGCCGCCGGGTGAACGCCTCGTCGAGGTTGGCGCGCAGGTTCGTGGTCAGCACCGCGATCCCGTCGAAGGACTCCATGCGCTGCAGCAGGTAGGCGGACTCCACGTTCGCGTGCCGGTCGTGGGCGTCCTTGACCTGCGAGCGCTTCCCGAAGATCGCGTCCGCCTCGTCGAACAGCAGGACGCCGTTCACCTGGGACGCCTCGGTGAAGACCCGCTCCAGGTTCTTCTCCGTCTCACCGATGTACTTGTCCACCACGGTGGAGAGGTCCACGACGTACAGCTCCATGCCGAGTTCGGCCGCGACCACTTCGGCCGACATCGTCTTGCCGGTGCCCGACTCCCCCGCGAACAGCGCGATCACCCCGCGCCCGCGCCCGCCGCCCGGCCGCATCCGCCACCGGCCGAGCACCTGGTCGCGGTGCCGGGCGCGCAGCGCCAGCTCGCGCAGCTGGCGCTCGGTGGTTTCGGGCAGCACCAGGTCGTCCCAGCCGACCGCGGGCTCGATCCGCCGGGCCAGCCGCGCCAGTCCCGCCCCGTTCTGCGCCCGCACCGCGGCGCGCAGGTCGTCGGCGCGCACCGGGCGGCGTTCGGCCGCCGCCGTCCTGGCCGCCACCTCGGCGGCCCTGGCCAGCTGCTCCTCGTCCAGCCGGTACGGGGCGAGCGCCTCGGCCAACTCGCCGCTCAGCGCGGCGTACCCGTCCGGCGGCGCGCAGCCGTCCGCCGCTCCCGGCGGCCCGCTCAGCGCGCGCGCCCACTGCTCGGCCCGCCGGCGCGGGTCCGGCGGCGGCAGCACGATCACCACCGGGCTCTCCCGGGCCCAGGTCGGATCCCAGCCGTGGCTGCCGTGCGTGATCAGCGGAACGCCGGCCAGCTCCGCGCAGAGCTCGCGCAACAGCCGTGCCCGCTCAGGGCGTTCGGGTTCCAGGCCGTCCAGCGGGCCGAGCACCACGCCGCTGCCGCTGAGCCGCGCCTCGCGGGCGAGCGCGCGCACGACGGCCTGCGCGGGGCGGTCGGCGAGCGGGGCGCGGTCGGCGAGCGCGGCCAGGTCGACCAGCAGCGGCCGCCGGACCAGGCCCGCGAGGGCGTCCACCGCCAGTCGGCCGGCGCTGCCGCCCTGGTCCAGCAGGTGCACCAGGCCGCTGCCGCTCGACGCGGCGGCGCGGATCCGGCGGGCCGGCTCGGTGGCGCGGTCGGCGCCGGGCCGGCCGACCCGGACCACTCCGCGCAGCGCGCCGTCGAGTTCGTCGTCCCCGAGCAGATGGGCCGTCACCCGGTCGGGCACCCGCAGGCCCCGGGAGAGCAGCGGGCGTTCCGGCTCGGTGATCTCCAGCAGGCCGCCGGCGATCAGCGGGGCCTGCGCGGAGAACCGGAAGCGGCCGGCACCCGCCCCCGGCAGACCGCACAGTTCGAGCGCGAGCCCGATGGTCGGCCGGCGCAGCGTCAGGTCGTCGTTGAGGTAGCCGTAGAGCCGTTCGAACCGGGTGTCGAGGTCGGGGGCGATCGCCACCAGCAGGAGTTCGAGGTCGACCGGGAGCAGGCCGAAGGTGTCGATGAGCCGCTCGGTCCTCGATCCGGGTGGCGGCGCCGGAGGTTCACCGAGCTGCGCGCCGGCCCGGCCGTCCGGAGCGGCTGCCGCCAGGATCCGCTCCGCCGCCGCCGGGGTGAGGTACTGGCCGCGGTACGGGTCGTCCGGGTCCGGGTCCTCGGCCCTGCGCGCGCGGACCGCCGCGCTGACCCGCTGCTCGAGGCGGCCCAGCCGGTCCCACAGGTGATCGGGGCCGACCGAGGGCTCGCTGCTGACCGCCTCGACGTCGATGGTCATCGCGCCGCACCGCCGCGCCGCCGGCGACCGGGCGGCAACGGGCGCTGCCGCAGCGCCGCGAACCCGTCCGGACCGGGATCCGTGCCGTCGCGGTAGCGCAACCGGCGACCGGGGTCGCTGCCGCCGGCCTGGCCGGCCGCCTCTGTTGTCACGGATGCGTCGGAGGTGTCGGTGGCACGCAGCACCAGCCCCTCGGTGACCGGCGGCTGCGCGGGGCTGCGCCGGCCGGGCAGCGGGGCGAGCACCCGCAGGTCGATCGAGGGTTTCAACTCCCCGCCGAGGGCGGACCAGACGTCGGAGACCGAGGGCATGCCCTCGCTACTGCCGGCGATGTCGAGCCCGACGGTGAGCCCGAGTCCGGCGAGGCTGCCGGTGAGCAGCTCCGCCGGCAGCACATCCGATGCCGTCAGGCACTGCAGCGCCTGGGACAGCAGCCGGTGCTCGTCCTGCGGCCGGTTGGTCCACGCGGTCACCAGGTAGGCCAGTTCGAACCAGCGGGGTGCGGTGTGCCAGGCCACCAGCACGCCGTCCGCGTCATGCTCCTCGGCGGCGCCGGCCTGCCTGCGGGCCGTCTCCTCGCGGATCCCGTAGAGGAAGACGCTGACCGTCGGGGCGTTGCGCCGGGCGGCCCAGTCCCGGGTGGGCGGGTCGAAGACCAGCTCGACCCCGCGCTCGCGCAGACCGCTGTCGGCGAGCAGCAGCCGCAGCGCTTCGTCGACCTCGTGGATCACCGCCGCTCCACCTCCCCCGGCGGGCCGATGCTGCCGGCCACCACCAGGAAGGGGCAGGTCACCGGGGAGAACCCGGGACCGCTCGCGGTGATGGTCCGCGGCCCCGTCTCGTCCTTGGGCAGGATGAGCAGCTGGCCGGCGAAGGTCCCGTCGGCCCGGGCGACGGTGGGCGCCGCGGCGGCGGTGATGCCGGGCTGCCAGCTGAACCGCACCGGCACGCCCGGCGGGAAGTCGGTGCCGCGCACCGAGGTCACGAACCCGGGCTTGCCGATCGGCGGCACCGCGACGATGCGGGGCTGGAGGATGCTCAGCGGGGTGCTCGCCAGGTGGTCACCCGGGTCGGCGTCGGTGCCGGTGGTGGTCAGCACGGTGGTGATGGTGGTCCGCAGCGCCGCGTCGGGTGAGAGCACCACCTGCACGACCTCGGTGCCGCCCGGCGAGAGGTCGCCCAGCTCGCACACCCCGCCCGGACAGCCGGGCGGCAGCGGCTCGGTGGGGACCCCGGCGGGCAGTCCGAGCGACAGGCGCAGCCCGGTCGCCAGCGCCTGGCCGCTGTTGCGCACCGTGTAGCTGACGGTCACGTGGCCGCCGACGTATCCGGGATCCGGCTGCGCGCCGATCGACACGCCGGGGCCGGCCTTCGCCGGGGGCGGCCTGAGCTGCGGTGACAGCGAGGGCGCCGGTGACGAGGGGGGCGCGCCGGAGGCGGGCGGCGAGGAGGGCGGCGGTGACACCGGGGGCGGCGCGGCCACCACGGGCACCACCGTCTGCGCCGCGTTGTCTCCGGGGTTCGCGTTGACCACCGACCCGGTGACGCTCCAGCCGAACTGCTGGTCGCCGAGCTGGGTGCCGATGACGGTGGCGGTCACCTGCACGCTCGCGCCCGGTGCCAGGGTGCCGAGGTCGCACCGCAGCGCCCCGGCGTCGCACTGCCCGACCGGGGCCGTCAGCGCGCCGAGTCGGGCGCCCGCCGGTACCGATGCCGTGAGGACGGTGCCCGGCGAGGGCGCGGGTCCGTGGTTGGTCACGGTGATGCCCACGGTCGTGCTGCCGCCCGGCACGACCGCGGGCGTGCTGGCCGGCGCGCTCAGCGACAGGTCGACCGACTGCTGGACGCTCGGCTCCTTCTGCCGTCCCGGCAGGTTCCAGTCGACGGGGGTGAGCTGACCGGTCGCGAAGTCGTAGACCGACAGCCCCTCCGGCGAGTTCGGCGCCAGCGCCCGGCGGGAGGTCAGCACCAGCTGCGAGCCGTCCGCCGTGTAGGAGACGTCGCGGGGCTGGAACGGGCCGGTGGCGGAGGGGTCGGGCAGCGGGTTCAGGCAGGCGTTCTTGTCCTGGCTCAGCCCCGCGGGCAGGATCACCGTGCAGCCGGTGCCGGTCGACGAGATGACCAGGATGCCGTCCTGCTGGTTGTCCCCGCCGTCGCCGCCCTTGCGGTTGAACGCGATGCTCCGGCCGTCCGGCGAGAACGCGGGGCTGTCGTCGATGACGGCGCAGGCGCCTGGGCAGGCCGTGCGGCTCAGGTCGGTCTGCTGGCCGAGCGCGTCGACGGGGACGGTCCACACGTGCTTGTTGCCGCCCCGGTCGTCGATCACCTCGGTCCTGGTGAAGACGAGCAGCTTGCCGTCCGGGGACCAGGAGGGCTGGGCGTCGTAGGCTCCCTGCTGGTCGGCCGGCGGCTCGATGGTGCCGACGATCGCGCCCGTCGACACCTGCGCGATCACCACCCGTCCCGGCCCGGAGGCCGCGCCGACCCCGCCGGGCGAGGTCCGGGTGAAGGCGATCAGCGTGCCGTCCGGGGAGATCTCCGGGTCGGTGTCCCAGTCGTTCGGCCCGCGCCCGGCGATGTTCATCGGCTGCGGATCGGAACCGTCCGCATTGGCCAGCCAGATCCGTTCGATCCGGCCGGCGGGCGAGTCCTCGAAGCGGGTCACCACGATCTGCCGGCCGTCCGGGGTGTAGTCCTGCCGCTCGAACCACGGGTCGTAGCCGGGGGCGGGGTTGAACAGCGGGTCGACGTCGGGATTCGTGTTGGTGTCGGCGGCCGGGTCCTCCCGCAGCACGCTGATGCCCAGGTCGCGCGGGTCCGTTCCGTCGGGCAGCATGTCCTCGACGTCGGCCACGTCGGCGGCGGCGGCGCTGCTCTCCGCCACCACCGGCCCGCCCTGGCTCAGGGTGCCCAGCCAGGTCGGTGTCGCGATCAGGCGGTCGTCGCCGTAGATCAGTTGGGGCGGGGTGCAGGAGCAGGTCGGCGCGCGGTACACGTTCTCGAACGGCGTCGGACCGCCCTCGGCCCGGTTGGGGCTCAGGAAGAGCACCCCGCTCCCGTCGGGCAGCCAGGCGGCCGATCCGGTCTGCCAGTCGGAGCCGGTCGCGGGGAAGAACGCCTTGTCGCCGCCGGTGGGCGAGGTGAGCCGCAGCGAGGGACCGGTCTGGCCGCCCTGGTCCCAGGTGTAGACGATCTGGTTGCGGTGCGCGTCGTCGTCCACCGGGTTCCAGGCCGGGTCGATGGCACTGCCGGTGGTCACGTCGGTGATCCGCGTCGCGGCGCCGCCGGCCAGCGGCTGGACGTAGATCTGGAGGTGCGCCGGGTCGGCGTCGCAGGTGTACGCGACCCAGTCGCCGTCCGGCGAGACCGTCGGCGACGTCTCGTTGGAGGAGGTGTCGGTCAGCCGGCGCAGCCCGGTGCCGTCGCTGCCGACCACCCAGAGGTCCCGCTGCTGCTGCCCGTTGAGCCCACCGGGTTCCAGCGCGTCGAACACGACGGACTTGCCGTCCGGGGTCAGCGTCGGGTCGGCGGTGTCCATGCCGGTGGTGAGCTTGTGCACCGCGCCGGACGCGTCGCGCAGGTACACCTGGGGCTTCGGCTCGTCCCGCAGGCTGGTGAAGACCAGCTGGCCGCCGCGCGCCGAGGGGTCCTCGTCGAAGTGGGCGGGGCCGGGCCCGAACAGCGGTGTGCTGGAGGCCGTCCCGGTCACCTGCGCCAGGCTGCGGTGGTCGGTGCCGGCGAAGAGGATCCGCCCGGCGGTCGACGGGTCCGCGGCGGCCGCCGGGACCGGGCCCGCCGCCTGCCCGCCGGGGCCGGCGGTGCCCAGCGTCACCACGGCGGCGGCCACGGACAGCACGATGGCGGCGGCGGCTCTCGCCGACCGCCGGATGGAGCGGGGACTACCGGTGGCGCCGATCACGCTCAACCTCACAGACCGAGAAGGGCGTTGCTCCCGGCAGTCTCCCCGGCCCGGGTGCCCGGGGACAGACCCCAGGTACCCGAGCCGGGGGTAGCGGGCGGTGCCCCCGAGGGCAATCCGCCACTGCCGGTCGGTGCCGGGCCGGGCCGGGCGGTCACGGGCCGTTCGCTGCCGGGCCGTTCGGTGGCGGCTCGGAGGCTCGGGGGCCGGTCGGTCTCAGATGAGACCGTGGCGCATGGCGTACCCCACCGCGTGGGCCCGGTTGCGCAGCCCCAGCCGCGTGGTGATCTCGTGCAGCACGTTCTTGACCGTGCGTTCGGAGTACGAGGTCTGCGCCGCGATCTCGCCGGTGTCGAAGCCGTCGGCGACCAGCCGGAGCATCTCCGCCTCCCGCGCCGTCAGGGTGGACAGGGTCAGGCCCCGGGGGTCGAGCATCGTGCGCTGGAGGTTCCCGACCCGGTCGAGCAGCCTGCCCAGCAGGTCCCCGGGCATAACGCCCTCACCGTTCGCCAGGGCCGTGACGAGGTGCACCAGCCGGTCCTGGTCGGCATCCGAGCGGCGCAGCACGGCGGCGACCCCGCACTCGATGACGGTCTGCAGCCCGCCGGCCTCGAAGTGGCCCACCACCAGGCCGGTCCGGCTCGAGGTGCTCAGCCGCAGCCCGCGCAGCCGTTCGGCCACCGCCTCGGTCAGCCGGTCGACCACCATCAGGGAGACCTCGGCCTTCGCGGCCTCGGCGTCCGTGAGCAGCTCCACCTCCGGCCGCTGCCGCAACTGCTGGACCACACCGGTGTACAGGATGATGTCCTCCGCGTACACCGCTACCAGCACCCGGCTCGGCTTGACCCGCGGCTGGGCGGATCCATCGGGTCCGGGCCGCTGGGCGGGGACGAACTGCGGTGCCACGGCAGTCTCGTGGGGTGTGTCGATCGTCGTCATCAACCGCTCCGTTCTACTTCTACGGCGCCTATGGACGTGTGGTGCTGCCGACCGGGCCGCCCTGTCGCGAGGTCGGCCGGGGGCATCGGTGGGGCGGGGGCGACAACACCGGGCAGGGCCGGATTGTTCGCGCGGGCAAGGCGTCTGCCCGTGGCTTGCCCGCGCGTCCCTCTCCCCGGGGTGTCCGGCGGTCCTACCGTCGCGACATGACCACATCCGCCGAACTCGGCCTTCCCGCGCTGACGGTGTCGCCCGGAGGGGTGGCGACGACGACCCTGACCGTCCGCAACGAGACCGACATCGTCGAGGCGTACTCGCTGGAAGTGGTCGGCGCCTGCGCCCCGTGGACGACGGTCGAGCCGGCCCGCGTCTCGCTCTACCCGGGAACCTCCGAGACGGTGACGGTGCGCCTGGCGCCGGCCCGCTCCCCGGACGTGCGGGCAGGTGAATTCCCACTCGGTATCCGGGTGTTGCCGGCCGAGCGGGCTGATCTGGTGACCGTTCCCGAGACCACGGTCACCGTCACGGCGTTCCACGAGCTGCGCGCCGAGCTGGCACCCCGGCGCCGCCGCGGCTGGCTGCGCGCGCGCTACCGGACCTCGGCGCAGAACCTGGGGAACGCGCCCACCACGGTGGCCTTCACCCCCGCACAGGCCGGCGAGGACCTGCGCTTCCGGGCCGCCCCGAGCTCGCTGCGCCTGGAGCCCGGCGAATCCGGCGAGGCCCGGTTGCGGGTCCGCACCCGCAAGTTGATCTGGTTCGGCAAACCGGTCACCCGGGCCTTCGAGGTCACCGCCGGCCAGGACGTCGCGGCCGCCGACCAGGGCAAGCCGGCGGCGGCCGAGCGCCGGCCCGTGCTGAACGGCGAGTTCGTCCAGCTCTCGATCTTTCCCAAGTGGCTGCTCGCGCTGCTGGCGGCGCTGATCGCGCTGCTGCTGGCCTGGTTCGCCCTGGTGCGGCCGGCCGTGCAGAGCTCCGCGAAGCAGGCCGCGGCGCAGGCCGTCGACCAGAAGGTCGCGGCACTCGCTCCGACCCCCACCCCCGTAACCCCGCCGGGCTCGACCGGCGGGCAGCCGAGCGGCCAGGGCCAGCCGGGCGCCGGGCAGCCGAGCAGCACCACCGGCGGCGGCGGTTCCGGCACGGACGCCGGCCCGGCGGTGCCGGGGACCGGCCAGCAGAGTTCGGCCACGATCGACGTGCAGACCGCCGGCGGCGGCTCCGCGGTGGGCAGTTACCAGGTACCGCAGGACAAGGTCTTCGGCATCACCGACATCGTCATCGCCAACTTCCAGGGCGATCAGGGATTGTTGACCATCAAGTTCGGCGATCAGACGATCACGACCATCGCCTTGGAGACCTTCCGCAACCAGGACTACCACTGGGTGACTCCCATCAACGTCTCCGCGGGCCAGACCGTGACGGCGAGCGTGACCTGCCAGCAGCCGGGCACGCCGGCCTCGGGAAAGCAGGCCTCCGGGTGCCACGAACTGCTCAATGCCAGCGGAGAACTGAGCGATCTCAAGCCTTGAGGCGGCGTGCAGGGCAGCCCTCCCTTCCCCGAACGGCCCGTCCGGAGGTCTCCGGACGGGCCGGGGCCGGTACCGGCCCCAGGGGCGTCGGTCGCCCGGACCTGCCGGCCGGAACCGACCGGTTCATCCGTGCATCACCACTCCCCCTTTGCTCCCCTTCATACTTTCTTACACCATGCCCCTGCCAACCCAGCAGGCTCGGTAATGCCGGTGCGAGAAGTCGATTCCAGCAGTACAGGACTCAGGTGGGACAACGGAAAACCGAGCGGTGCCCCGAGCCGCCGGGGGTGCGGATTATCCGCCCGGGACAGTCAGCACGTCCCTTTCGAACAACGAAGTATGCCCCGGTGAACAACTGACTCATCGCCAGGCCCGTTGTAACGTTACGGGGTTGCGCGGCCCGGCCGTCAGGAGAACCGCATCGCACACCGACCGCTGCGGACCGGCGCACCGACGGAAAGGACCCTCGCCGTGCGCGCTCACGAAGCATCCCGAGAAGCCGGCCACGGCAGCCCGCCCAGGAGCGCCCAGCCGGCGCGGCGGACGCCGCACCCGTCCCCGGGCGTCCGGGGACCGGCGGCAGCGCTCGCGCTGCAGCGGACGGTGGGAAACGCCGCCGTGGCGCGCATGATCGAGGAGGAGCGGCGCGGGTCGGGCGGCGACCCCGCCCCGGTGCGGCAGGACGCGGAGCCCGTCCAGCGCTCCTCGGTGCACCAGGTACTGCGCAGCGCCGGGCGGCCGTTGGACGGGGCCACCCGCCACGAGATGGAGTCCCGCCTCGGCGCCGACTTCTCCGACGTGCGCCTGCACACCGGCAGCACGGCCCGCGCCTCGGCGGCCGAGGTCGGCGCCCGTGCCTACACCTCCGGCAACCACGTGGTGATCGGGGAAGGCGGCGCCGACCGGCACACCCTGGCACATGAGCTCACCCATGTCATCCAGCAGCGCCAGGGGCCGGTGGCGGGCACCGACAACGGCGCGGGCCTCAGGGTCTCCGACCCGTCCGACCACTACGAGCGCGAGGCGGAGGCCAACGCCACCCGCGCGCTCGCCACGCCGCTCGCCGCCGACCGCGCTGGGGCGTTCGGCGACGGCGTGCCGCCGCCGGAGGCCGGGACCCAGGTGCAGCGGACCGGGGCGCGACGGACCGGGGCGCAGCGGACCGCAGTGCAGCGGATGCCCCCCAAGCGCGACACGGACACCGCGGAGATCAGGGGGAACAGCCCGCCGCGCCGCCACACCCGCGCCAAGTCCCGCGCGGAGAACCTCGATCTCAACCGGCCCACCCTGGAGTTCGAGTCCAGCTATGACGGCCCGCAGGAACAGCGGATGCACGCCAACCAGAGCATCGGGTTCACTCAGGTGGCCAAGCTGAAGAACCCCGAGGGCGCCCCTCAACGAGTCTCCACCAACTACCACTTCTGGCAGGAGGTCACCGACTCCAACACGCAGATCGTCGAGGCCGACGGCCCGCACGGCCAGGACTCCGAGCGCCCCTGGGCGCAGGACGGCCCCTACCGCCCGCCCTACACGAACCCGGTCATCACCGACGCCCAGAACAGCATCAGCTTCACCGACGACCCCGGTTTCTCCACCAACCGGAGCATGACCTCCGGGTACTGGCTGCGGTCCTACCAGGTCTCGTTCCGCTGGAAGGTCGCCCGGAGGACGGGCGCCTGGAACCGGAACCTGCCGAGCTGGACCAGCCCCGTGGTCACCCACACCCTGGAGTCGGTCTTCGACCCGGAGAACCCGGAGGCGTCCGCTCCGATCACCCATGAAGCGGCGGGAGACCACACCTGGGCCGTCGACCTGTCCGCGGTGGGCGACGCGTAGGGCCCATCCAGCCTCGGGTCCTGTCCGGCGAGCCGGGAGCGCGGCGACTCCGGGTCAGCGCGACGGCCCCGGATCAGCGCGGCGGGCCGATGATCACGTTGCCGTACTTGTCGGCGATGGCGGGATCGGGCTTCACCTGGAAGCCGGGCGGGCGCGGCGTGGCACGGTCGCGACCGGTCTCCCGGAACATCCCCTCGATACCGGCCGGCGTGTTGATCACCAGCAGGTCGGCCTTCTTGGAGGTGATCCGGTAGCCGTGCGGGACCTGCTTGGGCAGGAACACCACGCCGCCCTCGGCGAGTTCGTACTCCTGGTCGTCGCACCACACCAGGGCGGTGCCCTTGATCAGCAGGAAGATCTCGTCCTCCCGGGTGTGCAGGTGGTACGGCGGCGCCTCGCCCTCCGCGACGTCGAAGCGCCCCATCATCAACTGGCCGTCGGTGGCCTTGCCGTCGAGCAGCATCGCCAGCGTGCCGCCGTCGAGCCACTCGAGTTGCTGCTGCTGTTCGGCTTGTGCGAGATAGGCCATGCTCATCGCGGGCTCCGTTCGGGTACGGGACGCTCATGCAGGCGGAACAAGCGGACGGTATCGTCCACTTGATGGAGTGTCAACAACGCCTCCGGGGTGCCGGCGGGGGCTGCGGTGGTGCCATCATCGACGGTGTGACGAAGGCACACACGAGCGACGGCACCGCGCGGCGGGAACTGCGCCGGGACGCGGCGGACAACCGTGACCGGGTGCTGGCGGCCGCCGCCGCGGCGGTCCGGCGGGAGGGCACCGCGGTGCCGATGGCGACCGTCGCCGCGGACGCGGGAGTCGGCGTCGGCACCGTCTACCGCCACTTCCCGTCGCGCGAAGCCCTGCTCGGCGCCCTGACCCGGCGCTCCTTGCGGCTCGTGCTGGACGCGGCCGGCCGGGCCGCCGAGGGCGACCGGTCCGGCCTCGAAGCCGTGCGCGGCTTCCTCGACCGGACCGTCGAGCACGGGCCCGACCTCGTGCTGCCGCTGCACGGCGGCCCGCCGATCGTCGACCAGGAGACCCTCGCGATCCAGGCCGAGGTGCACCACGCGCTCGGCTCACTGCTCCAGCGGGGCCGGCGGGACGGCACGATCCGCCACGACGTGTGCACGGCCGACCTGGTGGTCTTCGGCGCGCTGCTGGCGCAGCGGCTGCCGCACCTCACCGACTGGCGTCGCACCGCGCGACGCCAGGTGGACATCTACCTCGCCGGCCTGGCGCCGACGGCGCGGCCGCTCAGGCGCTGAGTCCGGCCGCCGGGTTCGCTCGCCTCGGTATACCGATATGCCGATTCCGGTCGACGGCGATCCGTCATTTCTGTCAGGTGTTCCCGCTCGGGTACTGAGCTTTTTCCTGACCACTCGTGAGGCGGGAAAGGGCCGGTGGTGCTGCCGTGGCAGAGGGAATTCGTCCTCGCCACCGAACGCGTCCGGTCGGCCTGCGAGGAAGCCGGGGTGCCCCGCCTGGTCTACGCCTCCTCCTCCAGCGTCTACGGGACCAGGAGCGGCGCCACCCCACGAGGAGACGGCGCCGAGCCCCGAATCCCCCTACGCGGTCAGCAAACTCGCCGATGAGCAGCTCTGCCTGGCCCACGCGGGCCAGGCCGGCGCCACGATCACCGCGGTGGCGCTGCGCCTGTTCACCGTCTACGGGCCCCGCCAGCGCCCCGACATGCTGATCGGCCGCGCCCTGACGGCGGCGCTCGGCGGCCCGGAGCTGAACCTCTACGGGGACGGCAGCCACCGGCGCGACTTCACCTACGTCGGCGACGTGGTCCGCGCCGCCATCGCCGCCGCGACCGCGCGGACCGGCACGACCGTCCTCAACATCGGGGCCGGGGTCAGCACCAGCGTGCTCGATGTGCTCAGCGCCGTCGAGCAGTTGACCGGCCGCCCGGTGCCGGTCAACAAGCTCCCCGCCCAGGCCGGCGACGTGGACGCCACCCTCGCCGACCGCTCCAGGGCCGCCGCCCTGCTGGACTGGCGGCCCCGCACCGCACTCGCCCAGGGCATCGCGCAGCAGCTGCGCCGGCTCAGCGCCGACTCCCGGCAGCCGTGAGGCCGCAGGCGTCGCTGTCGGTCGCGGCGCCGAACCACCGCTGCGCGGCGGTGCGCAGGGCCGCCAGGTCGGCCGGGTCGGGGTGGGGTGCGGCCGCTGCCCAGGCGACGTAGCAGTCGGGACGCAGCAGCAGGGCGGTCGCCCCGGGTGCGGGTGACTGGGGACGTGCGGTGATGACGTCCACCCGGTCGCGCCACGGTGCGAGGGCTCCGGCGAACGACGAGTCCTCGGTCAGGTCGAGCAGCAACGGCCGTGCGGTTCTGGTGAGTTCGGCCAGCCGGACCGTCCCGGTCGGCGTGCGCAGGTCCAGGTCCGGGGCGAACCGGCCGATCAGCGGGTGTCCGTCCGGGTCGACCGGGTCGTAGCGGATGTCGGCGCCCGCGGTGAGGTCGGCGAGGTGCTGGACGGTGTCCGGTTGACCGAGGAGTTCGGTGAACAGCTCGCGCAGCGCGGTGACATCGCTGCCCGGGGCGGTGAGCGCGGACTGCGCCTGGGCGTTGACGACCATGCGGTGGGCGGCTTTCCGGCGCTCGCTCTGGTAGCTGTCGAGCAGGTCGGACGGGGCGCTGCCGTGGATCTCGGCGGCGAGCTTCCAGCCGAGGTTGACCGCGTCCTGCAGGCCGAGGTTCAACCCGGGCCCGCCCCCTGAGGCGTAGACGTGGGCGGCGTCGCCGATCAGGAACACCCGGCGGTCCCGGAACCGTTCGGCCACCCGGGTGTTGCCGCCGACCAGCCGGCGCAGCACGTGCGGTCCCTCCCCGACCGGCGGGCTCAGCGGCAGGTCGGCGCCGAGCACGCGGTGGATGCTCGCCCCGAGTTCGTCCAGGCTCATCGGCGCCCCGGGCTCGGGCTGGTCCCACTCGACGGTGCTGATCAGCGGCGGGTGGCCGGGGAAGGGCGCGTAGGAGAACCCTCCGTGGTCGGTGCGCTGGGGCAGGAACGGCAGGACGGTGCCGTGGCCGGGTACGTTCAGCGCGCCGGTCGCGGGATCCACCCAGTCGGCCGGCACGGTGGCATGCGCCGTCCGGGTGGTCGTGCGGTCGTAGCTGATGCCGGGGAAGCCGATGCCGGACAGCTTGCGCGTGATGCTGCGCGCGCCGTCCGCACCGACGACGTAGCGGGCCCGCAGCCGGTGGGCGCCGTCCGGCCCCGCGATGTCCAGGGTGACCGCCTGCTCGTCCTGCGCCAGGGCGACGACCTGGTGTCCCCGCCTGAGCTCCACCCCCAGTTCGCCGGCCCGCTCCTCCAGGACCTGGACGAGGTGCTGCTGCGGAGCCGCCAGACCGTAGATCGGACTGTCCGGCAGCAGACTCAGGTTCAGCGGCAGCCCGGCGAACATGAAGTAGGCCGAGTTCGGCCGCGGCGGCCCCGGCAGCGCGCTGAGGCGCTCGTGGAGCCCTCGCCGGTCGACCAGCTTCACGACCTGACCGAGCAGCCCGTTCGCCTTCGGCTCGGTGCTGGGCGTGGCCCGGCTCTCCAGCACCACCGGCCGGACTCCGGCCAGGGCCAGTTCGCAGGCCAGCATCAGCCCGTTCGGGCCGCCCCCGACGATGACGACATCCGTGATGGTCAAGGTGTCCCCCCTTGTGTGAACTTACGCGTGGGCTTCCGTACGGACGTCCGTGCGGACTCCGGAAGCAGGATCGAGGAAAGCAGGATCGAGGAAAGCAGGATCGAGGAAAGCAGGATCGAGCAGCCCGGCAACTGCCGGGCGGGATCGGTTCGTTCGCTACGGAGTTGGCAGGCCCGCGGTGACCCGGTCGAACACCTCGCGCAGGACCGGGCCGAGCGGGGCGGGCGGATCCGCGCGCAGGCAGTGCTCCACCGCCACGGCGCTGCCGGCGCCGATGACCGCGGCGACCAGCGTCGGGTACACGTCCCGGGCCGCGTCGGTGCCGGTGCGCTCGGCGACCGCCCGGGCCAGTTCCTGCTGCGCGGCCGCGTTCGCCTTGACGACCTCCCCCTGCAGGGCCGGTTCGGCCAGCATGAGCCGCAGCCCGTCCGCCCAGCGCTGGTCGGCGTGGTCCGGGTGGTCGGGTTGTCCGGGTTGGTCGGGTTGGCCGGGGTGGTCGGGGTGGTCGGGGTGAGCCCCCGCGGCGGCCTCGCCCGGCGGCGCGAACTGGGCCTGGACCACGTGGGCGACCGACTCCCAGAGCGGCTCGCCGACCGGTCGCGCCCGCAGGTCGTCGGCGATCCGCAGCATGCGCTCCAGGTGGCCGGCGGCGATCGCCTCGGCCTTGTTGGCGAAGTAGTTGCGGAAGGTGCGCACGGACACGTTCGCCGCGGCGGCGATGTCCTCCACCGTCACGTTGTCCCAGCCGCGTTGGATGCACAGCCCGATGGTGGCCCGGCTCAGCGCGACGCGGGTCTCCCGCTTCTTGCGCTCCCGCAGCCCGACGCCGGTGTCGTCTCCCTCTGTCATGACGACCACCGTAGCAAATCTTGCCGGATGTGCAAGATTGCCGAGACGGCAAGATTATTTGGCGGCAGGCTCAGCGGCGGGACGGGCGCGGCGGCACGCCGGTGGCCACCAGCGAGTCGTCGGCGGGCCGGTGCTCCAGCGGGTGGTCGGCGGGGCGGAAGCCGGCCAGGTGGACGGAGAGGTAGCGGCGCCAGATCTCGGGGGCCTGGGCTGCGGTGTCCTCGATGAGGCTGCGCAGCGACAGGACGCAGAGGTAGACGTCGGTGAGGGTCAGGTCGGCGCGGACCTCGCCCGCCTGGCGGGCCTGTTGCAGCAGGGTGTCGACCAGTGCCCAGAACTCCGCGCGCCGGGTGTCCGCGGTGGGCGGGACCACCTGCCACAGGCGCGAGAGGCAGCCGCAGTGCGAGGACATGGCCGTCCCCATGTGCCACAGCGCGGCCTCCAGGCCCAGGCCGTGCGGCTGTTCGGCGAGCAGCCGGCGGCTGCTGTCCAGCAGGTGGTCGAGGAACTCGTCGTTGAGCGCGGTGATCAGCGCGTCCTTGGTGGGGAAGCGCCGGTAGAGGGTGCCCATGCCGACCCCGGCCCGCCGGGCGATCTCCTCCACGCCCGCGTCGGGGCCGAGTTCGCCGAAGACCTCCCAGGCGGCACGCAGCAACCGCTCCCGGTTCTCCGCCGCGTCACGGCGCAGCGCCCTGGTGCCGGTCGGTGCGGGCCCGCCTGGGTGGCTCGTGGTCATACGACGGTCGATTCCTCGTGTCCGGTTGCCTGGGTCGGTACGGCCCGCTGCTCCGGCGCGGCGTCCGCCGTGCCCTTGCGGAGCGTCGGGATGAGCAGTGCGGCGACCGCCGCGAGCACCGCGGCCCCCGCGAGGAACCAGAAGGTGCTGGTGTAGCCCGAGTCCGGCGGGAACGGGTGCGTGGCGGTCACCCTGGAGGCCAGGATACTGGCCGCCACACTGCTGCCGATCGCGCCGCCGATGGTGCGGATGTTGGCGTTCATGCCGCTGGCCACGCCGGTCTGCACCGGCGGCACCGCCTCGACCACGATCGAGGACATCGAGGAGAACGCCAGCCCCATGCCGATGCCCATCAGGCTGGAGGAGAGGTAGATCTCCCAGCCCTTGTCGTGGCCGAGCGAGAGCAGCACGAACGGCACGATGGTGACGGCGCCGCCGGCGACCAGCACCAGCTTGGAGCCGAACCGGGCGGCGAGCGGCCCGGTCAGGACGCCGAGGATGAACATGCCGATGGTCATCGGCAGCATGTAGATGCCGGACTGGGTGATGCTGGCGCTGAAGCCGTAGCCGGCCAGCTTGGCGGGCGTCTGCACCAGCTGCGGCAGGAAGGTCATCACGGTGTACATCACGACGCCGAAGAGCAGCGCGACCAGGTTGGCGGTCCAGACGGCGGGTATCCGCATCATCCGCATGTCGATCAGCGGGGCGTCCGACCGGAGTTCGACCAGGATCCAGACGGCGGCGAAGACCACGGCCGCGGCGAACAGGCCCAGGATGCGCGCCGAGCCCCAGCCCCAGCTGGGTCCCTCGCTGACCGCGAGCAGCAGCGCGACCAGCCAGACGGAGAGCAGCAGCGCGGCGCCCCAGCTGATCCGGCCCGGGGTGCGCACCGGGGACTCGGGGACGAACAGGTAGGTGGCGACGGTGGCGATCGCCGTCATGATCATCGGGAACCAGAACAGCCAGTGGTAGTCCAGGTTGTCCACGATGGGCCCGGCCAGCAGCAGGCCGAGGCCGCCGCCGACGGCGGTCAGCGCGGCGGTGATGCCGACGGCGCTGCGCACCCGGGCGGCCGGGAACTCGTCGCGGATGATGCCGAAGGCCAGCGGCAGCACGCCACCGCCCAGGCCCTGGATGACGCGGGCCACGATCATCAGGCCGATCGAGTGCGACAGTCCGGCCAGAGCGGAACCGGCGGTCAGCGCGACCAGCGTGACGATGAGCATCCGCTCCTTGCCGGCCTTGTCGCCGATCCGGCCCAGGATCGGTGTGGCGACGGAGGCCGACAGCAGGTAGCCGGTCATCAGCCAGGTCACGGTGTCCTGGCTGGTGTGCAGGTGCAGCATCAGGGTCGGCAGCACCGGGATGATCAGCGACTGCAGCAGGGAGTAGGCCGCGACCCCGACGAGCAGGACCGCGAAGGTGACGTTGTAGTGCGGACGGGACGTGGTCCGAGCCATAGGTGTGGGCCCCAGGTGAGTAGGAACCGGAGATTAAACTCCGGATAAGGAAGTTAGCAGAACCGGAGAATCAACTCCGCATGAGGTGGCCACCACGGACACCGGCCCCGCCGCCCGCACCTGGTGGGGGCGCGGGCGGCGGGGCCGGTGGGCAGGACAGGTCAGTTCGCGACCGGCCCCGGGTCACTGGTGCTGTGCTCGCCGTTCTCCAGG
This sequence comes from Kitasatospora sp. NBC_01266, assembly GCF_036242395.1. NCBI lineage: Bacteria > Bacillati > Actinomycetota > Actinomycetes > Kitasatosporales > Streptomycetaceae > Kitasatospora > Kitasatospora sp. NBC_01266. The sequence continues at coordinate 1,559,688 of NZ_CP108458.1, forward strand.
TGGCCGGCGTAGCGGCGGCCGAAGGCGGGACCGTCCACGGCGGTCACCAGCACGTCGTACCAGTTGCCCTGACCGCCGGTCTGCCAGCTGTACTCCAGGCTGTCGTGGGCCTTGAGCACCCTGGTGGCCTGCGCCTTCCCGTCGCGCTGGTAGCTGTTGGCCACCCGCACCGTGCGCCGGTCCTTGCCGTGGTTGCGGATCCGCACCCGGACCTCGTCGCGGCCGTGCTGCGAGAACTCCACCACCAGGTCGTCGCCGCCCTGCCCCTGGAACTCGAACTGACTGCCGTTGGGGCCGTAGGCGGCGAGCTGGTAGCGCGCCCCGTCGGCCACGGTCCAGAAGTCCCGCAGCCCGTCCTGCGCGGCCACGGTGTAACGGCGCGGCACGGACTGCGGGTTCTGCCGGTCGTAGACCTGGAACGCGGCGCCGATCCGGCCGTGGTTGCGCAGTTCGAGCTGGAGCGTGCCGCTCTTCCGCGGGCCCTCGTTGACCAGCGCCTTGTACTGCAGCGGACGGGCCGGGCGGGTGCCGGACTCCTGGACGGGCATCGACTGCGGCACCGGAACGCTGTACGGCTTGCCCTGGCTCGCGATCGGGTCGGGCACCTGGAAGTGCACCGGAGTGGTGTCGGCCTTGCCCTTGAAGTCGAACATCGAGGTGAGGTCACCGCAGACGGAGCGGCGCCAGTCGCTGATGTACGGGGAGGCGATGCCGAAGCGCTGCTCCAGGAAGCGCAGCACCGAGGTGTGGTCGAAGGTCTCCGAGCAGACGTAACCGCCGCGCGACCAGGGCGAGATGGCGATCATCGGCACCCGCGGGCCGAGCCCGATCGGCTGCGGGCCGGTGGGGCCGACGGTGCCCGCGGGGCTGGTCCACGGGAGGCCGGTCATGTCCAGGAACTCGTCCTGCAGGCTGGTCAGCAGGCTGTCGGAGACCATCCCCTCGCCGCCCGGGGCGCTGTGCAGCGGCGGCACCGGCGGCACGACGTGGTCGAACAGGCCGTCGTTCTCGTCGTAGTCGAGCAGCAGCACGGTGCTCCCCCACACCTCCGGGTTGGCGGTCAGCGCCTCCATCACCAGGTTGATGTAGTAGGCGCCGTCGGTCGGCGAGGAGGACGGGTGCTCGGAGTACTTGGCCGGCGGCACGATCCAGGTCACCTGCGGGAGCGTGCCGTTCTTCACGTCGGCGGCGAACTCGACCAGGGTGTGGTCCGAGGCGCCCTTCTGCACCAGCGCGCTGTTCGGGTCCGCGCCGTCGGCGGGCTGGAAGTTGTGGAAGAACATCAGCGAGTTGTCGGTGAAGTTGTCCGTGGGCTGGCCGGGGATCCCGCTGCCGCCCTGGTACAGCTTCCAGCTGACGCCCGCCTGCTCCAGCAGCTCGGGGTAGGTGGTCCAGGTGTAGCCGTTGGTGTCGTCGCGCTCGCCGGTGCCGGGACCGTTGAGCTTGGTCTTCCCGTAGACGTTGCGCGGGTCCATCGTCCCGGTCCACAGGTAGATGCGGTTGGGCGCGGTGTCGGCGTGCACCGAGCAGTGGTACGCGTCGCCGATGGTGAAGGCCTCGGCCAGCGCGAAGTGGTAGAGCAGGTCCTGGCGCTTGAGGTGACCCATCGTCAGCACATCCTGCTTCTGGGTCACCCAGGAGTCCCAGTGGCCGTCGTTCCACGCCTGGTGGCCGCTGGCCCAGCCGTGGTCGGTGCCCGCGGTGTGCTCGGTCGTGCTGCGCGGGTCGATGTACCAGGGCAGCACCTCGCTCTCGCTCGCGGGCAGGTTGCGACCCTGGTAGCGGGCGGTCTTGAGGGCGGCGGTCGGCTGGTGGAACACCGGCTTGCCGTTCGGCAGCAGCGCCGGACGCGGGTCGGCGAAGCCGCGCACCCCGCGCAGGGTGCCGAAGTAGTGGTCGAAGGAGCGGTTCTCCTGCATCAGGATCACGACGTGCTGGACGTCCTTGATCGACTTGGTGCGGGAGATCGCCGGCAGCGCCATCGCCTTGGCGATGGCCGGCGGGAACACGGAGAGCCCGGCGGCCGCGGCACCGGCGCCGCCGAGCTGGAGGAACCTGCGACGGCCGAGCTGGGGGGAGGTTTCGGAAGAACCCATGGATCTGCCATTTCTGCCGACTTGTCTGGACAACTGGACCATTCAGGGAGCCAGGGACCGGCAGGGGGCGAGCAGGGGGCGACCATGTGATCATCCGGGCAACGTTTGACCTTTCCTTTGCACAATCCGCCTCGGGCTCGGGCTGCGAGGCTCGGGGCTCAGGCCTCGCGGACGGGCAGCGGCTCGCCGCAGCGGCTGCAGTAGCGGGCGCCGGGCTCGGAGCTGACCCGGTCGCAGGCCGGGCAGATCCGGTCCAGCAGGCAGGGCGCCTCACCGCCCTCACCGGCCACCGCGAGAGCCCCGCCCACCGCGTTCCTGATGCCCAGTCCGGGGCGGCGCTGATGGACCGTGAGGTAGCTCAGGCCCTGCGGGCCGGCGCTCAGCGAGCGGCGGGCGGAGCGCGGCAGCCAGACCAGGGCATGGGGTTCCAGGGCCAGGTCGCCGGCGCGGAGGCTGATGACCCCGCTGCCCTCGACCACGAGCAGCAGGACGTCCAGGTCGTCCTCGGCGTGCTCCCCCACCGCGGCGCCGGCCGGCAGCCGCACCAGGTTCGCGTCCAGCTGGCGGCCGGGCTCGGCGAGGCGCCAGAGCGCTCCGCCCTGGCTGTCGGCCGCCTGCGCGGCGGCCAGGGCCAGGTCGGTGAGGATGCGGGGAGTGGCGGGGGTGGTGGGGGTGGTGGGCATCGGTGACCGTCTCCGTCATAGGCCGCCGGGTGGGCAGCGTTCAGCACATCGGTTCGCACCGCCCATGGTGCCCGACGCCTGCCCGGTTCTCTGCTGCTCTCTGCTCTCTGCCGCCCGGACCGTCAGGTGGACTCCTGGTCGCCGGCCGGGCGCGGGTCACCCGGCGACCGGCTCTCGGCGGCGGACTCCAGGCGGCGGAACCGGCTGGCGTGGAAGACCAGCGGCGCCACCGCGCGGTCGGCGTCCAGCGCGTGGACCCGGAGCAGCACGATGTCGTGGTCGCCGGCCCGGAGGTGCTGCTCGATGCCGCACTCGAACCAGGCCCCGGCTCCCTCGATCAGCACCGCCCCGGCGGGGGTGACCCGCCAGTCGAGGCCCTGGAAGCGGTCGCCGTCGCGCGCGGCGAGCCGGCGGCAGGCGCTCTCCTGGTGGGCGCCGAGCACGCTGACGCCGATCCGGGCCCGGTCCCGCAGCAGCGGCCAGGTGGTCGAGGTGTGGGCCACGCAGACCGAGACCAGCGGCGGGTCGAGGGAGACCGTGGTGAAGGAGCTGGCGGCCAGGCCCACCGGTGTCCCGTCCACCAGCGCGGCGATCGCCGTCACCCCGGTCGGGAACGCCCCGAACACCCGCCGCAGCTCGTCGGGTTGCGGGGGCCGGCCGGTGCCGGCGGCGTGCTCCGGATCGGCCCGGCGCTCGGCGGCACCGGTGACCGCGGCGGGCCGGGCGGGTTGCCGGGGACCGTGCCGGTCGTGGCGGGTCTCGGGGCACTGCGCTCGGGTCGCGGTCATCGTCGGCTCCACTCGTCGGCGAGCAGCTCGTAGGAGCGGACCCGGTCGGCGTGGTCATGGGTGATGGTGGTGATGATCAGCTCGTCGGCACCGGTGGCATCGCGCAGCGTCTCCAACTGGTCGGCGACCTGCGACGGTGACCCGACGAACTGGGTGTCGGTGCGATCGGCGACCAGCGCCCGGTCCGCTTCGGTCCAGACGTGCGCGCGGGCCTCGTCCGGTGTGGGGAAGGCGATCGCCCCCTCGCCGCTGCGGATGCTGCGCACCCACAGGCCGTATCCGGTGGCCAGTTCGCGGGCGGTGGCCTCGTCCTCGGCGACCACGACGTCCGCGGAGACGCTGACGTACGGACGCGCCAGCTCGGCGGAGGGCGTGAACGCGGCGCGGTAGCCTGCCGCGGCCTCCAGCACGGTGGCCGGGCTGACGTGGTAGTTCGCCGCGAAGCGCAGCCCGTGCGCGCCCGCGACCTCGGCGCTGATCCCGGCGCTGCTGCCGAGGATCCACACCTGCAGGTCGGCACCTTCGCCGGGCACCACGTGCGCCTCGACTCCGTCGGCGGTCGCGTAGCTGCCGGCCAGCAGGGCGAGGATGTCGGCGATCTGCTCGTCGTAGGGCTGGGATTCGGCCCGCGGCTGCTGGAGCAGCTTCCGGTGCAGGGCGAACCGCGGGGAGCCCAGCAGGTGTTCGAAGGAGAACCGGGCCGGGATCTTCAGGCCGCCTCGGGTGCGGCCGTCGGCCACGGCCGCCGCGCCGACCAGCGCCGGCTGCCGGGTGGCCGGTGCGGGCCTGCCGCCGGAGCGGCCCAGGCCCAGGTCGAACCGGCCGGGGTGCAGCGCGTCGAGCAGCCCGAACTCCTCGACGGTGGACAGCGCGGTGCGGTGTCCGAGCTGGACCGCGCCGGCGCCGAGCCGGATGGTGGAGGTCGCCGCCGCGGTGAGCGCCAGGACGACGGCCGGAGAGGTGCCCGCGACACCGGGGTTGAGGTGGTGCTCGGCGAACCAGTAGCGGGTGTAGCCGAGTTGCTCGGCCCGCTGGGCCAGGTCGATGCTGTTGCGCAGTGCCCGGGTCGCGGTGGATCCGGAGGAGATCGGCACGAGGTCCAGCACTGCGAGGGGCGTGTTGGCCATGAGGGTGCTCCTAATCAGTTGGCCGTCGTGGTCAGTCGGCCGTCGCGGGCGCGACCGGGCCCCAGCCGAACGGCGGGTCGGGGATGTCACGGCGCAGCGTGGGGGCGATCTCGGACTGGAACAGCGCGAGGCTGTCCCGGTGCTGGGCGTCGGTGAGACCGCCGGCGTCGGCATGCAGATGAAGCACGCTGTGGCCGAGCCGCTCGTGGTAGCGGTGCACCTTCTCGATCACCTGCTGCGGGCTGCCGATCAGCGCGGAGCTGCGCTCGACGAAGTCCTCCAGGCTGGTGAAGACCGGTTCCAGTCCGAGGCTCTTCTGGAAGGCCAACTGGCCTTCGAAGACCGGTCGGTAGACCTTCAGGGCGTCCTGCGAGGTGGGTGCGGCGTAGTAGCCGGCGGTGCCGGCGCCGACCGTCGCCAACGCCGGGTCGTGGCCGTAGTGCTCCCAGCGCTCCCGGTAGTGGCGGACGAGTTCGGCGTACGGCTCTATCGGATGGGTGACGTTGGCGGAGAAGACCGGGTCGCCGTAGCGGGCGGCGAGGTCGACCGATTCGCGGCTGGTCGCGCTGCCGTGCCAGACCCGGATCGGCTGCTGCAGCGGCCGGGGCCAGACCTCGGCCTCGGCCAACTCCGGTCGGAAGCGCGCCGGGTAGGTCACCTTGTCCTGCCGCCAGATGCGGCGGAACAGCTCGTAGGACTCGGCGTTGCGCTCCCACTGGTCCTCGGGGGTGACCTGGAAGAGCTCGCGCTGGGCCGCGCCGTTGCCCTTGCCGATGATCAGTTCGAGTCTGCCCCCGGAGAGGTGGTCCAGGGTCGCGTAGTCCTCGTAGGCGCGCACCGGGTCGAGCAGGCTCAGTGTCGTCACCGCCGTGAACAGCCGGATCCGCCTGGTGAGGGCGGCGAGGTGGCTGAGCACCACCGGCGGCGAGGAGGAGATGAACGGCCGCTCGTGGCGCTCGCCGACGCCGAAGCCGTCGAAGCCCAACTCCTCGGCGAGCAGCGCGTTGTCGATCACCTCGCGGAAGCGGTCCTGGGTCGACTTCCGCGCGCCGGTCACCCGGTCCGGCGCGTGCACGATCAGGGTGATGGCCAGGAACTTCACGAGGCCACCCGCTCGCTCGCCGCGTCGGCGTCGGGGTGGGCCAGGCCGAGGTGGTCGCGCAGGGTGCTGCCCTGGTACTCGGTGCGGAAGACGCCGCGCTCCTGGAGCAGCGGGACCACGGTGTCGGCGAAGGCGTCCAACCCGCCGGGGGTGAGGTGCGGGACGAGGATGAATCCGTCACTGGCGTCGGCCTGGACGAAGGAGTTGATGGTCTGCGCCACGGTGGCCGGGGAGCCGACGAAGGACTGGCGGTTGCCGGTCTCGATGACCAGCTCGCGGATCGACCACTTGTTGGCGGCGGCGAGTTCCCGCCACTGCCGGGCGGTGGCCAGCGGGTCGCGGTACATCCGCACCTGGGCGCGGCCCTGGGCGATCGCGTGCTCGCCGGGGTCCGGATCGATCTCGGGCAGCGGGCCGTCCGGGTCGTAGCCGGACAGGTCGCGGTTCCAGACGAACTCCAGGTGCTTGAGCGCGGTGGCGCCGCTGACCTGCTGACGGCGCACCTCGCGGGCCAACTCCTGTGCCTGGGCGTCGGTGTCACCGAGCACGAAGGTCGCGGCGGGCAGGATCAGCAGCTGGTCGCGGGTGCGGCCGTGCCGGGCCAGCCGGCCCTTGACGTCCGTGTAGAACGCGCGCCCCTCCTCGAAGGTGCTGTAGCGGCTGAAGATCGCGTCCGCGCTCGACGCGGCGAACTCGCGCCCCTCCTCCGAGTCGCCGGCCTGGAAGATCACCGGGCGGCCCTGCGGGCTGCGCGGGACGTTGAACTGTCCCTGGATGTCGAAGTGCTGCCCCCGGTGGACGAACGCACCGGCCCGCGCCTCCCGCAGGAAGCTGCCGGACTGCTGGTCGGCGGCGATCTCGTTCCCCTGCCAGGAGTCGAACAACTCGGTGGCGGTGCTCAGGAACTCCTTCGCCCGCGAGTAGCGCTCGTGCTGCGGCAGGAAGCCGCCGCGGCGGAAGTTCTCGCCGGTGAAGGCGTCCCACGAGGTGACCACGTTCCAGGCGGCCCGGCCGCCCGACAGATGGTCGAGGCTGGCGAACTGGCGGGCCACCTCGTAGGGCTCGTTGAAGGTCGAGTTGATCGTGCCGGCCAGGCCCAGGCGTTCGGTGACGGCGGCCAGCGCGGCCAGCACGGTGAAGGTGTCGGGTCGCCCGACGACGTCCAAGTCGTAGATCTCTCCGCCCTGTTCGCGCAGCCGCAGCCCCTCGGCGAGAAAGAGGAAGTCGAACTTGGCTCGTTCGGCGGTCTGCGCGAAGTGCCGGAACGAGCTGAACTCGACGTGGCTGCCCGCCTCCGGGTCGCTCCAGACGGTGGTGTTGTTGACGCCCGGGAAGTGGGCGGCGAGGTGGATCTGCTTGACAGGCTTGCTCATGGTCCTGACGTCCTTCTGACCTGGAATCAGACAGCGGCGGTGGCATAGCGGTTGGCCGGGCGAGGCAGGCCGAGCAGCCCGCGCAGGGTGTTCGCCCGGTACGCGGTGCGGAAGGCATCGCGGCGCTGGAGTTCGGGCACCAGGTGGCGGGTGATCTGCTCCAGGTCGTGCGGCAGCACGGCGGGCCGCAGCCGGAATCCGGTGAGCCCGGCCTGCTGCAACTCCTGTAGCAGATCGGCGAGTTGCTCGGGCGTGCCAGTGAAGACCGGCGCGTCGCCGGTGAATTCGCCACCGGCGCTCTGGTCCAGGCGGGCCCGGCGCTCGGCGGCGGCGCCGGGGTCACTGTCGAGGAAGACGGTGAGGTCGCCGAAGACGTGCACCGTCTCCTCGGCCCGGCCGGCCGCGGCCTGCTCGCCACGGATCTCGGCCACGATCGACCGGGCGTGCCCGGTGTCGCGCGGGGTGACGAATCCCAGGTCGGCCGAGCGGGCCACCAGCCGGTACGGCACGGTGGCGTGCGCCAGCGCGGCGACAACGGGCTGGCCCTGCGGCGGGCGTGGCGTGATGGACGGCCCCCGGACGCTGAACCTGCTGCCCTCGAAGTCGATGTAGTGCAGCTTGCGGCGGTCGATGAAGCGCCCGCTCCCGGCGTCGCGGATCTCCGCGTCGTCCTCCCAGCTGTCCCACAGCCGCCGCAGCACCTCGACCCAGTCGCCGGCCTCGTCGAAGAGCTCCGCGAGCAGCGCCTGCCCGGCCGGCGAGGCCAACTCCTCGATCCGCAGCGGCGGCACCGTGCGGCGGCCGAAGTGCGCGGCCTCGTCGGAGCGGCCGGACACCTGCACCCGGACCCCGGCCCGCCCACCGCTCACGTAGTCGAGGGTCGCGATCGCCTTCGAGAGGTGGAACGGTTCGGTGTGGGTGACCACCGCGGTCGGCACCAGCCCGATGTGCCGGGTCAGCGGCGCCACCCGGGCGGCGATCAGTACCGCGTCCAGCCGCCCCCGCACCTGGTCGGTCCGCCCGTCCGGGCCGGTGTACCGGGAGGACTGCAGGCTCAGCGAGTCCTCGATGGTCACGAAGTCCAGCAGGCCCCGCTCGGCTTCGGCGACCAGCTCGGACCAGTACCGCGCGGTGAGCAGCTCACCGGGCCGGGCACCCGGCTCCCGCCAGGCCGCGGGATGCCAGCCGGCGCCGTCGAGGGCAACGGCCAGGTGGATAGGTGGAGTTGACGGTCCGGGCTGGGCTGGTCCAGGCATGGGCGAACTGCTCCCTGTGGGCATGCCGACATCACGTCCACGTCCACGCCCGTACGGCGGCCGGGCTGGCGGGTCGGCAGGTCGGCGAAAAGGAGGAAAGCGGGGAAAGGATGCGAAAGCGACTAGCGACTAAGCGGCGATGCGCTGGTACGCCGGACAGAGGGCGGCGGCGACGCGCTGCAGATCGATGTGGCGCCGCGAGTACGTGGTGGCGACGCGGCACCGGGCCTTGGCGACGACCGCGGTGGCAGGCTCAGCGGCTTCCCGCACCCTCGCCACCTCCATCCCGGTCGGCTCTCGGCCGTTCACGTTCGCGCGTGCCGGGACTTGACGCCGACACTCACAACCTGACTGCAAGCTACCCGGCATCCCGGTCGGACACAATCCTCTTCGGGAGAACACGGATCATGACCGGCCGTGTTCCCCCGGGTGCGGGCACGACCGGGCCGACCGGCCGACACCGCCCCGCCCGCGCCGCCGTCTCACCCTGCGGCCGGGCAACGTTGACGCACATCCCGACCAGGGCCTACTGTCCGGCGCAGAACGGTCATGAGCGTCAGCGACAAGCCCTGGCTTGCTGACCGGCAACCCTCGCGTCGCGGTGGGGTGCCCCAGGTGACGACCGGGCCGAGACGATTTCGGTAAGCGCGAGGCCCTGCGGGGCGGATGGCGATGGTGGCGGCGATGTACGCAGGTTCGGGGACGGCGGCCGGCCGGCGTCATCGCCGTGCCGCCGCCTACCTGAGCCGTCACATCGACCTGCTCCGCGTCAGCAGCGCACTCTGTACGGCCACCCGCAGCGCCCGTTGTCCGCGCTGACGACTTCCTGACGCCCGCCCCGCGCGGCGCTCCCCTCCCGTCCGTCCCACCCGGTGCGATGTGCTGTGCCACGCCCGGGTGTCCTCGCTCCGCCGGGCCGCGACCACGCGGCGGGTGGAGTGCGGGAACTCGCTGGAGTCCTCGATGAGTGAATCCCTTGTCCCTGCCGTGCCGTTGGGCGCGGCACCGCCATCCGAGGCGGTCCCTCCCCCGCCGCCGACCAGCACGCCCGCCCAACCCGCCGAGCCCGCCGAGCCCGCCGAGCCCATCGAGCCCACCGACACGGCGCCGCCGCGCCCGCGGTCCGCCGTGGGGGTGCCCCCGGCCGCAGGCCGGGGGCGGGTCATCCCGCTGCGGCATCCCGGCCGGTGGATCGGCACCGCGGCGATCCTGGTGCTGCTCGCCCAGCTCGGGCACGGGCTGGTCACCAACCGGTTCTACCAGTGGGACCGGTTCCAGTACTGGTTCGCCCGCCCGGTGATCACCCACGGCCTGTTCGTCACGCTGCAGGTGACGGCCTACAGCGCCGTCCTCGGACTGCTGGGCGGCATCCTGCTCGCCCTGGCCCGGCAGTCCAGCAACCCGGTCCTGCGGTCGGCCAGTTGGGTCTACATCTGGCTGTTCCGCTCGGTGCCGCTGATCGTGGTGCTGCTGTTCCTCTACAACTTCAGTGCGCTGTACCACAGTTTGAGCATCGGAGTGCCGTTCGGACCCGCCTTCGCGCACTTCGACGAGTCGAAGCTGGCCACCGACCTCGTGGTGGCGGTTGTCGGGCTGAGCCTGAACGAGGCCGCGTACGCCGCGGAAGTGGTGCGGGCCGGCCTGCTCTCCGTCGACCAGGGCCAGCACGAGGCGGCAGCCGCACTCGGACTGCCCAGGCGCTACCAGTTCGCCCGGATCGTCTTCCCCCAGGCCCTGCGGGCCATCATCCCCTCCTACGTCAACCAGCTGATCGGCCTGGTGAAGAGCACCTCGCTGGTCTTCTACGTCTCGCTGCTCGACCTGTTCGGCTCCGTGCAGAGCCTGGGCAGCACCTACCCCGGCGACATCGTGCCGCCGCTGCTGGTCGCCACCGTCTGGTACGTGATCCTCACCAGCGTGGTCTCGGTCGCCCAGTTCTACGTGGAGCGCCACTACGCACGCGGAGCGCTGCGCGCTCTTCCACCAACCCCGTTGCAGCGGCTGCGTGTCGGCCTGCGAACCGTGCGGGCGCGCCTGCGACAGGAGACGGCGGTATGAGCACCCTGACCCCGAGGACCCCGAGGATCCCGGTCGACGCAGCCGCCCCGGCCGCCGTCGCGGTCCATGACGTGCACAAGTGGTACGGCACCCACCGGGTGCTCGACGGCGTGGACCTGACGGTCCCGGCCGGTCAGGTCACCGCGATCCTGGGGCCGTCCGGCTCGGGCAAGTCGACCCTGCTGCGCGTGATCAACCACCTGGAGAAGCCCGACATCGGCCACGTCAGCGTCAACGGCGAGCTGATCGGCGTACGTCGGCACGGCGAACGGCTGAAGGAGCTGAGCGAGCGGGCGATCCTCACCCAACGCGGCCGGATCGGCTTCGTCTTCCAGAACTTCAACCTCTTCCCGCACCTGACCGTGCTGGACAACGTGGCCGCCGCTCCGGTGGCCACCGGAGCGCTGCGCAAGCCCCAGGCCCAGGAGCTGGCACGCACCCTGCTGGGCCGGGTGGGGCTGGCCGACCGGACCGGCGCCTATCCGCGCCAGCTGTCCGGCGGGCAGCAGCAGCGGGTGGCGATCGCGCGGGCGCTGGCGCTGCGACCGGGGGTGATCCTCTTCGACGAACCCACCTCCGCGCTGGACCCGGAGCTGGTCGGCGAGGTGCTGGCCGTCATCAAGGACCTGGCCACCAGCGGCGCCACCCTGATCATCGTCACCCACGAGATCGGCTTCGCCCGCGAGGTCGCCGACCACATCGTCTTCCTCGACGGCGGCCGGATCCTCGAACAGGGCCCGCCCGCCGAGGTATTGGACAACCCGCGGCAGCCGCGGACCAGGGAGTTCCTGAGCAGGGTGCTCTGACCCGCGGACCGCCCCTCCCCACCTGCCCATCTGCCCGCCCGGCAGCCACCCCGAACGATCAAGGACAACCATGCCCAGCTCCAGCCTCCGCAGCAGACTCCTGCGCGGCCTCGCCGCCGGCACCGCGGTCACCACCCTCAGCGTCAGCCTCGCCGCCTGCGGGAGCGACGCCGGCTCGACCACCGCGTCCACCGACCAGGCCGCAGCCGGTGTGGTCACGGTGGGCGCCCTGTCCAACGGGGCCGCGAAGCAGGCCGATCTCAAGGTGTCCGAGGTGGCCGCCATCCGGGCCGAGCTGCCGAAACCGCTGATCAGCAGCGGAAAGCTGGCCATCGGGGTCGGCGCGCTGCCCGCCGGGTTCCCACCGCTGGCGTACGTCGGCAGCGACCAGCAGACCCTCACCGGCGCCGAGCCCGACCTCGGCCGCCTGGTGGCGGCGGTCCTCGGCCTCAAGCCGGTGGTCTCCAACGCCACCTGGGAGAACCTGTTCGTGGGCATCGACAGCGGCCGGACCGATGTCGGCTTCTCCAACATCACCGACACCGAAGACCGCAAGAAGAAGTACGACTTCGCCTCCTACCGCCAGGACAACCTGGCCTTCGAGGTCCTGAAGAGCAGCAACTGGAACTTCGACGGCGACTACGAGAGTCTGGCGGGCAAGACGGTCGCGGTGGGCTCCGGCACCAACCAGGAGAAGATCCTGCTGGAGTGGCAGGCCAAGCTCAAGGCCGAGGGCAAGGACCTGACCGTCAAGTACTTCCCGGACAACAACGCCGTCTACCTGGCGCTGGCCGGCGGGAAGATCGACGCCTACTTCGGCCCCAACCCCGGCATTGCCTACCACATCACCCAGGACGCGGCGACCACCAACCCGACCCGCAACGCGGGCAAGTTCTCCGGAGCGGGCGCCACGCTCCAGGGGCTGATCGGCGCGACCGTGAAGAAGGACAGCGGCCTGGCCAAACCCATCGCGGACGCCATCAACTACCTGATCGAGAACGGACAGTACGCGCAGTGGCTGGCCGCCTGGAACCTGTCCAACGAAGCCGTCAGCAGCTCGCAGGTCAACCCGCCCGGCCTGCCCCTGAGCAACTCGTGACGCGGCGCGACTCCTGACGCCGCGTCATTTCTGACGCCGCGTGATGTGTGACGCCCGGCTGCCCCGCCGAACGCGAGCGGGGCAGCCGGGCGAACGGTGTGCCAGTCGCCGAAGTCGCCGGCGGCCCGCACCGAGCGGGTGACGTCCGACATGCCACACCGCGCGTCAATGCGCGGTGAAGCCCCCCAACTCCCGCGCGGGCCGCTAAGGTGCAGGCAGTCCGCGCCGACGAGCGGCGGCAAGTCCTCGGGGAGCGTGGTGGGGCATCAACTCGCGGCTCGCGCTGGTGGCGGAGCCCGACGGTCGGACCGGGGTGGTCCCCCGGGTGTCCCGGGCGTACCTGTCCCACCTGTCGCCGCGCTGCCGGGTCCCTCAGGCGCAGGCCGGGCACAACCCGCGGTAGGTGACCTCGACTTCGGAGACCGTGAAGCCGAACCGCTCCTCGGCCGGCAGGTCGGCCAGCGGGTTGCCCACCGGGTGGACGTCGCGGATGGCGCCGCAGCTGGAGCAGACCAGGTGCTGGTGCGGCGTGTGCGCGTTGGGGTCGTAGCGCTTGGCGCGGCCGTCGGTGGCCACCTCGCTGACCTCGCCGAGCGAGACCAGCTCGCCCAGGGTGTTGTAGACGGTCGCCCGGGAGATCTCGGGCAGCCGCTGTGCCGCGCGGGCGTGCACCTCGTCGGCGGTCAGGTGCACGTGGTCGCCGTCGAGGACCTCTGCCACGACCCGTCGCTGCGAGGTCAGCCGCCAGCCACGCCCGCGCAGTCGTTCCAGCAGGTCACTCATATCGGTTCACCTAACTCGGCTTCGGCGGGAAACCCCGGAGTTTACCAGTGGGCGTCCGGGCTCCGATCGGATATGGGATTGGCATGCTTCTTGACTTGGACTCTGTCCATCGTAGGATCGGATTGGGTTGTAAGCCAAGGGACGGGAAGGCTCCGGTACGGGCAGGAGACCAGGACGTGACGAACCGCCGCGGCGTAGCCGCGCGGCGACGGTCCCCGCAGCCGACGGCCGTCGGTCTCGCACCGCGCCGCTGCCGGCGCCCGCGGTTCTCCGAGCGACGAGGCCGAGGTCATCCACCGGTACCCGGACCCACCCGGACCATTTCACCACCTGCAGTTCTTGAGCACCGTAGTCCGCCTGGTCAGGAAGGATTCACCATGTCTGAGAACCATGAGGCAATCGTCGTAGACGCGAAGTCGGAGGGCACGGGCGGCTGTCCGGTGGCCCACGGGCGTGCCGCGCACCCCACCCAGGGGGGCGGGAACCGCCAGTGGTGGCCGGAGCGGCTCAACCTGAAGATCCTCGCCAAGAACCCCGCCGTGGCCAACCCGCTCGGTGCGGACTTCGACTACGCCGAGGCGTTCAACTCCCTCGACCTGCCGACCGTGAAGCGGGACATCGCCGGGGTGCTGACCACCTCGCAGGACTGGTGGCCCGCCGACTACGGCAACTACGGCCCGTTCATCATCCGGATGGCCTGGCACAGCGCGGGCACCTACCGGATCAGCGACGGCCGCGGCGGCGCCGGGGCCGGCCAGCAGCGCTTCGCCCCGCTCAACAGCTGGCCGGACAACGCGAGCCTCGACAAGGCCCGCCGCCTGCTGTGGCCGGTCAAGCAGAAGTACGGCCAGTCGCTCTCCTGGGCCGACCTGATGATCCTGGCGGGCAACGTCGCCCTGGAGGAGATGGGCTTCGAGACCTTCGGCTTCGGCGGCGGCCGGGCCGACGTCTGGGAGCCCGACGAGGACGTCTACTGGGGCCCCGAGACCACCTGGCTCGGCGATGAGCGCTACACCGGCGACCGGCAGCTGGAGGACCCGCTCGGCGCGGTCCAGATGGGCCTGATCTACGTCAACCCGGAGGGCCCCAACGGCAACCCGGACCCGCTCGCCGCGGCCCGCGACATCCGCGAGACGTTCCGCCGGATGGCGATGAACGACGAGGAGACCGTCGCCCTGATCGCGGGCGGCCACACCTTCGGCAAGACCCACGGCGCGGGCCCGGCGGACAGCGTCGGCCCCGACCCCGAGGCGGCCCCGCTGGAGCAGCAGGGCCTCGGCTGGAAGAACTCGTTCGGCACCGGCAAGGGCGCCGACACGATCACCAGCGGTCTTGAGGGCGCCTGGACGACCACCCCGGTGACCTGGGACAACACCTTCTTCGAGATCCTCTTCGGCTACGAGTGGGAGCTCACCAAGAGCCCCGCCGGCGCGCACCAGTGGAAGCCGAAGAACGGCGGCGGAGCGGGCACCGTCCCCGACGCCCACGACCCGTCGAAGACGCACGCCCCGACGATGCTGACGACCGACCTCGCGCTGCGCACCGACCCGGCCTACGAGCAGATCTCGCGCCGCTTCCTGGAGAACCCGGCCGAGCTCGCGGACGCCTTCGCCCGGGCGTGGTTCAAGCTGACCCACCGCGACATGGGCCCGGTCGTGCGCTACCTCGGCCCGGAGGTCCCGAGCGAGAGCCTGCTGTGGCAGGACCCGCTGCCGGCGGTCACCCAGCAGCCCGTCGACGCCGCGGACGTCGCCGCCCTCAAGGCGCAGATCCTCGCCTCGGGCCTGTCGGTCTCCCAGCTGGTCTCCACCGCGTGGGCGTCGGCCTCGTCCTTCCGCGGCAGCGACAAGCGCGGCGGCGCCAACGGTGCGCGCATCCGCCTGCAGCCGCAGAGCGGATGGGAGGCCAACGAGCCCGACCAGCTGGCCACCGTGCTGCGCACCCTGGAGGGCATCCAGCAGGCCTTCAACGCCGGCGGCAAGCAGGTCTCGCTCGCCGACCTGATCGTGCTGGCCGGCGGCGCGGCCGTCGAGCAGGCCGCCAAGGCGGCCGGCTTCGACGTCGAGGTGCCGTTCACGCCGGGCCGGGTGGACGCGTCGCAGGAGCAGACGGACGTGGAGTCGTTCGCCGCGCTGGAGCCGACCGCCGACGGGTTCCGCAACTACCTCGGCAAGGGCAGCCGACTGCCGGCCGAGTACCTGCTGATCGACCGGGCGAACCTGCTGACCCTGAGCGCCCCCGAGCTGACGGTCCTGGTCGGCGGTCTGCGCGTGCTGGGCGCCAACCACCAGCAGTCCTCGCTCGGCGTCTTCACCGCCACCCCCGGGTCGCTGACCAACGACTTCTTCGTCAACCTGCTCGACCTGGGCACCACCTGGCAGGCGACCTCCGGGGACGCCAACACCTTCGAGGGCCGCGACGCCGCGACCGGCCAGGTCAAGTGGACCGGCAGCCGTGCCGACCTGGTCTTCGGCTCGAACTCCGAGCTGCGCGCGCTCGCCGAGGTCTACGGGAGCGACGACGCGAAGCAGAAGTTCGTGACGGACTTCGTCGCGGCGTGGGCCAAGGTGATGGACCTCGACCGGTTCGACGTCGCCTGAGCACCGATCGCTGAACAGCTGACCGAACACTGAACACGGCGTCCAGGCCGGCCCGCACGGGTCGGCCTGGACGCCGTTTTCAGTGGGGCACTGCCGCGGGGCACGTCCAGGCGGGCAGGACGGACCATGAGCCAACTGTGACCACGGTCACACCAGGACAGATTGGCCAAGCCAGGCCCTTGCCGCCCGGCCGACATGCGCCCCGATCCGCATCTTCCGGTAGCCCCCGGGGGTAATGGCGTCAATCGGGTCACATCTGGAACAAAGTAGGATGACTTAACTCGCGTGCTACGCGGGAAGAGTTCCACAAATGTTCCACATGTCCGGTTTATCTCCCCGCTTCACACGCACGGAGCCACCCTCATGGACAACCTGTCCACCGCCGACACCGACGGCGCGATAGAGACCCGCGGTATCGAGCCCGTCCCGGACCACGAGCGACGCGGCAGAGTCCGCGAGCTCTTCCCGACCTGGGTCGCGGCGAACATCAGCGTCCTGCTTCTCACCATGGGTGCGGCCCTGGTGGTGTTCAACTCGTTGAACTTCTGGCAGGTCCTGATCGTCGCGGCGTGCGCCGCGGCCGTCTCCTTCGGCATGGTCGGCGTGGTGTCGGTCTCCGGGAAGTGGGGCGGCGCCCCGGGTGCCACGCTCTCGCGGGCCACCTTCGGGGTGCGCGGCAACCTCTTCCCCGGCGCGATCCTCTGGGTCGCCCGGTTCGGCTGGGAGACGATCAACGCGGTCACCGGCGCCTACGCCGTGCTGACCGTGCTCGACCTGCTCTTCGGCGTCAAGAGCAACACCGCGCTGATCGTCGTCACGCTGTTCGTCTTCGTCGCCTGTACGTTCCTGGTCTCCGGCCTGGGCCGCAAGGCGCTGAACGTCTGCAACACCTGGTCGACGTACCTCTTCGGCATCTTCAGCGTCCTGGTGCTGGGCTACCTGATCGCGCACATCCACTGGAGCGAGGTCTTCTCCAAGCCCGCGGGCACCACCGCGATGATGATCGCCGGCATCGGGACCATCGCCGCCGGTGGCATCAGCTGGGTCCCCACCGGCCCGGACTTCGCCCGCTACCTGCCGCACGCCGCCTCCGGCAAGAAGATCGTCGGTGTGACGGTCTCGGGTGCCGGTCTGGTGATGGTGCCGATGGTGCTGATGGGCGCCGTGATGGCGGTGGCCTCGCCCGGCCTGGCACAGGCCTCGGACCCGGTCTCCTTCCTCGGTGACCTGCTGCCGACCTGGCTGGCCGTGCCGTACCTGCTGACCGCGATCGTGGGCATGCTGCTGATCAACAGCCTCTCGATGTACTCGGCCGGTTTCACCGCCCAGACCATGGGCGTCAAGCTGCCGCGCGCCATGGCCGTCAGCATCAACGCCGTGATCTCGCTGGTCGGCGGCCTGATGCTGATGCTGGTCGCGAAGAGCTTCCTGGGTTCCTTCATCACCTTCCTGATCCTGCTCGCCGTCTCCTTCTCGGCCTGGATCGGCGTCTACGCGGTGGACATGTTCCGGCGCCGCTCGCGTGCGGTGCGCTACGACGCCGCCGCGCTGATGGACACCAGCCGAACCAGCCGGTACTGGTACAAGGGCGGCTTCTGCTGGCAGGCGATGGTCTCCTGGGTGCTCGCGCTGCTGATCGGGCTCGCCTTCACCAAGTGCGACTGGTTCGCCGGCCCGTTCTCCAGCACGCCGATCGGCAAGTACGGGCTCGCCTGGGCGGCGACCATCGTGATCTCCGGTGCGATCATGGCCGTGCTCCCGACGCCCAAGGAGAACACCTCCGCCGCCACCGCCGAGACCGAGCAGGCCGAGCAGGCCGAGCGGGTCACCGTCTGACGCGAAGACCGCAACGGCGCGGACGGCAGCGGGCCGCGCGACCCTGGGCAGGGTCGCGCGGCCCGCTGCCGTCCGCGGTCAGCTGTCCCGGCCACGGCGGCGGGTCTTCGCGGTGCGGGCGGTGCTGATCACCTCGGCCAGGTACCGGGGCAGGTCATCCGTTCGGGGCGGGGCCTCGACGTAGGTTCAGCTGTAGAAGTACTTCTCGGTCTCCTCCTGGAGGCGGGCGGGTCGGGCGGGTCGGGCGTCCTCGGCGGGGGCGGCCAGCTCCGGGACGATCCGGTCGCCCGGCGCGGTGAGCCAGACCGGGCGGGCCAAGGCGTCGAAGGCGGTCGCGATGTCGTCGAGGAAGTCGGGTTCGACGGCGAGCTGGAGCTCCTGGACGGACTCGCAGGCGATGAGCCACTGGTCCTCGTCGAAGAGCAGGATCGGATAGCGCGGAGCGGTCACGGTCACGGCTACCACTTTCCCTGCCACGGGCGGTGATTGCCGATATTGCCACCGCCGCGGCGGTGGTAGTGCACGACCTTCCAGCGCGACATGCCGCGGATCCGGTGGCTGTGGATGCGGAAGTTGTAGGCGTAAGGTCGGTGATGGTGTAACCGCCGGGCAGGCCCTGGGAGATGACGTCCCCGTCGGCGTCGTAGCCGACCTTGGTGGTCAGCGCGAGGCCGCCGGCGTCCTTGATCTGCTGGGTGGCCACGCCGAGCGTCCAGTCGAAGACGCTCCGGTCGGTGCGGGTCTCGACGAACAGCTCCGGCCAGGAGCGCAACCAGCCGTCCGAGACGGTGCTGGTGACCTGGTCCTTCACCTTGGCGGAGCCGTCGGTCGGCCGGCCCTCGTCATAGCTCCTGGCGACGTGGGTGCGGGAGACCACCTGGGTGCCGGCCTTGGCCACCGGGGTGCTGCCCGCCACGGCGTCGGCCGCCAGGGTCACCCGGTGCAGCGGGCCGTAGGAGTCGGTCTCGCGCTGCCCGTCGGCGCTGTAGACGGTGCTCTGCGAGAGCAGTTGGGCCCGCTCACCGGAGACGGGGCCGTTCAGCCCGCCACAGAGGCCACCGGCGGGGCCACCGGCATCACGGCGAAGTGGCGTACCGGGTACCGACGTTGCCCACGTGCCATTCGTGGTTGCCGCTGACCCAGTTCGCCAAACCGGTCATGAACCGACCGACGACGGGATCGACCGCGAGAGCCGCCGCCTGCTCCTCGAACTGGTGCATGAGCTCGTTGTGGACCTCGATCGCCTTGTCGAAGGCCTCGTGGATGGAGCACCCCTCCTCGGCCGCGATCACCGTGGGCAGGCTGTAGTGGAAGCGCTCGCTCGCCTGCTCCTTGCGCAGCGAGTAGAGGTCGTTGCAGATGGTCGCCGCGTTGGAGGAGAGCGCGACGGCTCGCTGGACACCCGGGTCCGCGAACAGGTGCGCGGGAAGCTCGTAGCCGCCGACGCTGTCCGTGATCGTCAGGCACGGACGGAAGTTGTTGAACTGCCGCTGCACCAGGTACTCCCAGACCGCCGGCGTGCGTTCCTGGGCGATGCAGTCGCCCTCGGCGTTGTAGCCGAGGTAGAGGTTGGCGATGTCGTGCCGGTAGCGGTGCGCCTGTGCCGGGGTGGCCAGCTGGTGGAAGTAGCCCATCGCCGACCACATCGCGCGCAGGGCGGGATGGGCGGCCAGCGCGGCCCGCCAGTCCGCCTCGTAGCGGGGCGTGTTGTGCGCGGGGTCGATCGCGGACTGGGCGACGACCAGGGCGGCGCCACGCCGGTCCGCGGTACCGCCGTACTCGGCCTCGCAGAGGTAGTCGTCAACGGCGTTCTCGGCGATCAGCAGCCGGGCGGCGGCCATCAGGTGGTCGATACCGGGCGCGTCCGGGTGGCAGAGGACCACCGACCGGCCGGCGTCGAAGCCGAGCAGGGCCGCGCGCAGGTCGGCGTCGGGGTACAGGTTCACCTCCCGCTCCGCCCAGTCGACGATCCGGGCGTTGACCTCGTCCGCCAGCACCCGGTCGTCGCGTACGGCCGGCGGGCAGTACAGACCCTCGATCCCCCGCGACGGCTCCGCCTGGTCCGGCTGGTCCGCCTGGCTCGCCTGGCTCGGCGATTGCGCCGGGTCGGCGCGCGGACCCGCGGGGCGCGGCCGGGCCAAGCCGGTACCCAGCCCGTTCGGCCCGGACAGCAGCCCCTGCAACCGACTGACCGACCTGTCATCGAGCATGGCCGACCCCGCCCCCAGCAGCCTTTCGCGACACCTCAAGGTGCACCGAGCACGCCTTCATCCTCACTCCATTCCGCGCCGCAGCGCACAGACCCGCTTCGCCGGCCGACGGCTAGGAGCCTTCCTGGGCCCGCGACACAAAAACCCGACAGCGCCGAGAAGTTCGCGCATCCGGTCTCGAACGCCACCGCACGCGCCCCACGAAGACGCCATGCGCCGCTCCTCACCTCCGGACGGCGGCGCCGACCCGGAGGCCACCAATAAGCGCACCTTTGGAAGACGCAAAACTTTACTTTTCAACCTTTCATTTGATGCCAAATGGCCGGTTTGATCTACGAATCGCAGGTATGCAAGGCTGTGTCCTGGCCGGCAGTTACCGAGAGATAACCCGCCGTGCCCATCGCGTGCTGACGTCCTGAGGGAGTGACGGACGTCGCGCGCCGCAGCCGGGACGGCATGGAGGGCACGTCCGTGCCAGCCGTCCGGCGCCAGGCCCCGGTGTTCACCGGAAGGGCCTGCCGATCCGAACCCGATCCGAACCAGGGAATGTGGAGAACGATGCCCAAGCGCGGTGCCGATGTGGCGATCTTGCAGAGCGAGATCGAGGACCTCTGGGAGCGGCGGGACGACGTCTCGCTCCAGTCCGCCGAGGCGGTGGCCGCCGTCGACGCGGCGATCGACCTGCTGGACACCGGCCACGCGCGGGTGGCCGAACTCGTGGCCGGCGAGGTCGTGGTGCACGAGTGGCTGAAGAACGCGATCCTGCTGCTCTACAAGCAGGCCAAGCCCGCGAACTCGCAGTTCGGCCCGTTCGAGTGCGCCGACAAGATCCCGCTGAAGTCCGGGATCAGCTCCTCCGGCGTCCAGGTGTCGCCGGGTGCCGTGATCCGGCGGGGCAGCTACCAGGAGCCGGGCGCCGTGGTGATGCCGAGTCACATCGGCATCGGCTCCTACGTCGGCGAGGGCACCCTGGTGGACTCGTGGGTCGGCATCGGTTCGTGCGCCCAGATCGGCCGCAACGTCCACCTGTCGGGCGGGGTCGGCCTCGGCGGCATGATCGAGCCGCCGATGGCCCGGCCGGTGGTGATCGAGGACGACGCCTTCATCGGCGCCCGGGCCATGGTCTACAGCGGTGCCCGGGTCGGCGAGGGCGCGCTGCTGGGGGCCGGTGCCCTGCTGACCGACACCATTCCGGTGATCGACGCCGCCACCGGCGAGGAACTGAGCCGGGGCGAGGTCCCGCCGTGGACGGTCGCCGTTCCCGGCAGCCGTCCGCGCGAGTTCGCCGGCGGCACCTTCGGCCTGCCCTGCCTGCTGGTGATCAAGCACCTGAAGAAGGGCGAGCGGCACGACAAGGCCAAGCTCAACGACGCGGTGCGGGCGCAGCCCCCCGTCCTGTGACGCCGGGCCCCGCCGCCGACCCCGCCGCTCACCTCGCCACTCCCTCCGCCTCCCAGCAACCCGCCTCCCATCGACCCGTTCGAGGAACCCTCACCATGTCTGCCACCGGTACCAACCCGGTTCTGAACCGTCACCCCGAGCTCAGGGAACTCCAGTCCCGGCTCCTGGACTTCCTGGACGCCCAACTGCCCGCACCGGTGTGCGAGAGCGACCCCCGGCCCGACTGGCTCGGGCTGCGCGCACAGGCCGCCGCCGCCGGGCTCACCGGCATCGACGTCGCAACGACCGACGGGCCGGGCCGAGTTGCCCAGGGGCTGGCCATGTTCCTCGCGGGGCAACGGGATTGCGACGCGCGGGAGATCTTCAGCACCGGCCACGGCGCGATGCCGCTGCGCTACGGGTCGCCGGCGCTGGTCCGGCAGACGCGCGAACAGGTGGTGGTGGGCGGGAAGTTGGCGGGCGTCGCGGCGAGCGAGCCGCACTCCGGCTCGGACCTGCGGGGATTTCGGACCGTCCTGGTCGACCACGGTGACCACTTCGTGCTGTCGGGCTCCAAGGGGCTGCTCAGCAGGGTCGAAGAGGCGTACGGGTTCGTCGTGTTCTGCAAGCTCGTCGACCGGCAGCAGGTCGGCGCGGTCGACCTGCGTGAGGTACCGCTGTCCGCGGTGTGGGTGCCGATGGACACCAAGGGCGTGCTGACCGAGACCACCGACCCGCTGGGGATGCGGGGTTGGAGCTTCGGGCACCTGCACTTCGTCGACACCCGGCTGGACAAGGACCTGCTGCTCGGCGAGCCCGGCGACGGCCGCCGGATCTTCGACGCGCACTTCTCCGCCTGGCGGTTGATGATGTCCCTGGTCTGCCTCGGCGCCGCCACCGCGGCGATCCAGGAGTCGGCGGCTCGCACCCGCCGGCGCAGCGTGGGCCGGCTGCCACTGGCCGCCATCCCCTCGGTGGCCGCCCGCCTGGGCACCTGCGCGGCCGAGGTCGAGGCCGCAACCGCCTGGTGCTTCTCGCTGCTGGAGCGGATCGACCAGGGCGACCTCGACGTCGCCGCCTGCTCGGCCGCCAAGGCGCTGGCCACCGACGCCGCCTACCGGGCCGTGGACCTCGCCCTCCAACTGCACGGCAGCGAGGGGTACACCCGGCACACCCCGATGGAGAAGCGACTGCGGGACATCCGCGGACTGCGGATCGCCGACGGCCCCAACGACACGCTCTACAGCGTGCTGGCCCACTCCCTGCTGACCGAGCAGCACCAGGACCGGCCGACCCCGGACGCCCAACTCCTCACCCACCACTGACCACTGACCACTGACAGAGGCGACGAAGCGCAGATGCCCGCCACCACGACCACGACCACGCCCCCACCACCGCCCTTCCGAACCGAAGTGGCCCAGATCCTCGACGTCCTGGGCACCCACCCCGACCGTACCGCCCTGGTCCACCACGACCGCCGCGTCACCGCCGGTGAACTGCTCGGCCTCACCCACCGGTTGGCCCGCGCGATGCACAACCGGGGCATCGGGCGCGGCCAGACCGTCACGCTGCTGAGCGGCAACCTGCCGGAGGCCATTGCCGCGCGCTACGCGGCCAACCTGCTCGGCTGCCGCGTCAACCAGCTCTACAACAAGCTGCCGGTCGACACCCAGGCCACCATGGTCCGGGACGTCGAGACGCGCGTGCTGATCGTCGATCCCCGCCATGCGGACCGGGCCGCCGGGATCACGGAGCGGGTCCCGGTCGAGGCCGTCCTGGTGCTCGGCCCCATCGACTCGGGCCCCGCCGGACTGGGCTCCACCGGACTGGGCGCGGACCTGCTGGCGCTGGCCGAGGAGCAGTCGGCCGACCCGTTCCCCTGCCTGGCCCGGCCGCAGGACGTGCGCACCATCCGGCACTCCGGCGGGACCACCGGCCACTCCAAG
Organism: Kitasatospora sp. NBC_01266; assembly: GCF_036242395.1. Lineage (NCBI taxonomy): Bacteria > Bacillati > Actinomycetota > Actinomycetes > Kitasatosporales > Streptomycetaceae > Kitasatospora > Kitasatospora sp. NBC_01266. The sequence goes on from NZ_CP108458.1 coordinate 1,582,831, forward strand.
GGGATCTGCGTCGGCTACGGGCAGGTCCGCAGGTTCGGCCCCGACCTGCCCGACGCCCCGCCGGAGCAGCTGCGCCTGCTGGTGTGCACCACCATCGCCCACGCCGCCGGCCAGCTGACCGACAAGATGCTGCGGGCCGGCGGCAGCGCGCTGCTGCTGGACGACTTCGATCCGGCCACCGTGCTCGCCACGATCGAGCGGGAACGCATCACCGACGTGTTCCTGATGCCGCCGCTGCTCTACCAGCTGATGGACCACCCGCGGGCGGACCGCACCGACACCTCCAGCCTGCGCCGCCTCACCTACGGCGGCTGCCAGGCCTCCCCGGCCCGGCTCACCGACGCGATCCGCCGCTTCGGGCCGGTGCTGGTCCAGCTCTACGGCCAGCACGAGGCCGGCATCGTCAGCGTCCTGGACACCGCGGACCACGATCCGCGGCGCCCGGACCGGCTGCGGTCGGTGGGCCGGATCGCGCCCGGCTACCAGGTGGCGATCCGCGACGAGGCCGGCCGCGACCTGCCCACCGGTGAGCGCGGCGAGGTCTGCGTGCGCTCCGAGAGCCTGATGCGGGGCTACTGGCAGCAGCCCGAGCTGACCGCCGCCGTGCTCAGGGACGGCTGGCTGCACACCGGCGACATCGGGTACCTGGACGGCGACGGCTATCTGACCATCGTCGACCGGCTGAAGGACCTGATCAACACCGGCGGCGGCCACGTGTACACCTCCGAGCTGGAGGACCTGCTCAACTCCCACCCCGGGGTCCGGCAGAGCGCGGTCTTCGGCGTCCCGGACCCGAACCAGGTGGAGCGGGTGCACGCCGTGGTCGTCCCGGTGCCGGGCAGCCAGGTCGACGCCGGCGAACTGCGCGCCCTGGTACGGGCGCGGCGCGGCGCGCTGTACGAGCCGTCCTGCCTCACGTTCCGCGACGCACTGCCGCTGACCGACGCGGGCAAGCCGGACAAGAAGCTGCTGCGCCAGCAGGCCCGGCAGCTCGGCTGAGCCGACCTGGTCCTCCCCCTCGGCATCGGCGCATCGGCACCTCAGCAGCTCGGCGGCGCCGTGCCGTGGGCCCGCCATCGTGATCAACTGGACATAACCGGCGCCAGGGTCGCGGAGGTCGTCGGGTGACCGAGGAGGGCAGGCTCATGAGTGACGAAGTGAGTGACGAGGCGGCGGCAGAGCGCGACACCTCCCCCGCAACGCTCGTCGACGGCTGGCAACAGGCCGCGGACCGGCACCTCTCCCCCATGCGGAAGTCGCTGATCGTGACCTGGCTCGCGTTCGGCACGACGTTCGGCACCGTACGGGTGATCACCCACGGCATCCGCGGCGGCTGGCTGCCCTGGGGCAACATCTCCGCCGGCGGACGGCACCTGCACCACTACAACATCGGCATCGCGGCCCTGGCCGGGGTCGGCCTGGTCGCGGTACGCGGTGACCGGATCGCCGTCGGCCACCCCGTCGTGGCCGCGTCCTACGGCTGCGGCGCGGCGCTGATCGCCGACGAGTTCGCGCTGCTGCTCGACCTCCAGGACGTCTACTGGGCCAAGGAGGGCCGGGTCAGCGTCGACGTCTCCGTCGGCATCCTGTCCGCACTGGGCGCCTACCTCGCGGCCGTACCCTTCTGGCACGAGCTGGTCCGCGTCACCCGCGACGCCGCCCTCCCGAGCCGCTCCTGACCCCGCCGCTCAGGCCGCCCGGCCGACCAGCCGCACGCCCGCAGCGGAGAGCAGGACGTCCACCAGCCGCTCCGCGGCATCCGGTCGGCCCTGCTCCCGGGCCCGCTGCGCGACCTGGTCGCGCACCGTCCGGTCCGCGAGCAGCGGCGCGAGCGCGTCCCGCAGGACCTGCGCGGTCGCCCGCCCCAGCAGCGCCACCGCGGCGCCGGACTGGTGCAGGTGCCGCGCGTTGTGCTCCTGCTCGCCGCCCGCCGACGTCGCCAGCGGGACGAGGACCGCTGCCTTCCCGAGCGCCGTCAGCTCGGCGATCGTCCCGGCACCGGAGCGCGAGACCACCACGTCGGCCAGCGCCAGGACGTCCGGCAGTTCGGCCTTCACGAACCCCGTCACCAGGTAGCGGCAGGCCAACCCGGGCGGCAGCGACACGGCCCCCTGCCGCAGCCCTTCTAGGTTCGCCGGGCCGCACTGGTGGATGACGTTGGCGCGCTCCAGCAGCCACGGCAGGCAGCCCGCAACCAGGTCGTTGATCTGCTGCGAGCCCTGCGCACCGCCCGTGACGTACACGGTCGGCAGCGACCGGTCGAAGCCGTCCAGGCCCAGCACCTCGATCGCGCCCTCGGCCCGGCCGGCCAGCAGCTGCGGCCGCACCGGGTTGCCCGTGACCACCGCCGTCCCGCGGGCCGCCTCCGGCAGGAACTCCAGCGTCGAGGCGGACGACACGGCGAAGCACGAAGCCGCCCGCGCCAGGCCCCGGTTCGCCAGCCCGAGCCGGACGGTCTGCTCGTGCACCACCAGCGGCCGACGGCAGATCCGCGCCGCGAGGCCGACGGGCACCGCCACATAGCCCCCGGTGGCCAGGACCACCTCCGGGGCGAAGTCCGCGACGATGCTCCGTGCCTGCGCCACGCCCAGCGGCACCCGGCCCATGTCCTTCAGGTTCGCGGCGGACGCCATCTTCAGCGGATTGCCGCTGCGCCGGATCTTCCCGGTCGCCACGGCCCGGAACGGGATGTTCTCCTCGGCCGCGACCCGGGCCTCGAGTCCGTCGGAGGTGCCGACCCACAGCACCTCCAACCGCCGGCCCGCAGCCGCCAGACGCCGCTCCAACGCGCGTACGGCGGTGAGCGCCGGGTACGTGTGGCCGCCCGTCCCGCCGCCGGTGACGACCAACCGGAACGGCGGCTGTCCGACTCCGCCGACACCGTCACTGTTCACCAGGAACTCCCACTCTCGCGGACGCTGAACCAACTGCCACACCGACGTGGCACGTTGGGCAGCAAACGAGTCTCCTCCACAACACCCCGGCGCGGCGGCCGGACACGCCAGGAACGGTTCGGCGCGGTGAGCGGGCAGGCGGCCGACTGGAACAGGAAAAAGGGCCACGGTAGCGGCGTCCGGCCGGACGCCGCTACCGCTCACCTTCAGGACGGTGAGTTGACCGCCCCGCCAAGATGCCGGGCGAGGAACCGGACCGCGCTGTCGGCCTCGAACCTGGGCAGGTCGAAGTGCGTGCCCGCGTTGGCGTGCAGCGTCTTCTCCTTGGAGGCGAAGGCGTCGAAGAGCGCGAGGCTGGCCTCGCGCGGGATGCGCTCGTTGTCCCACTGCATGGCGAACTCGATCGGGATGGTGATCCGCTTCGCCTGCTCGAACAGGGCATCGGGCCAGTGCATGCCGAAGACCGCGGCCGTGATCCTGGGCTCGACCACCACCAGCGGCAGGCCGATCGCGGTGCCCAGGCCGATGCCGAAGTAGCCGACCGGCCCGTCGGCGCCGATCTCCGGAAGTTCCTGGAGGGCGTCCAGGGTCGCCCGCCACTCGGGCAAGGCGAGCTCCGCCAGGCGGGCGTTGTAGCGGACCACGATCGGGCCTTCCGGCTCGCCCGCCGCCTGCGCCTTGCGCAGCTCGGCGATCTCCCGCTCGTCCTGCGCGGTGCGCGGCCGGTCGCCGTGACCGGGCGCGTCGATGACGGCGACGTGGAAGCCGCAGCCGGTCACCAGGCGCTGGGCCCGGCCCGCCATCGCCGGGTGCTTCTTGTGGGCGCCGCCGCCGTGGCCCATCAGGACCAGGGGCGCGCGCTCGGTGGCGGAGGCCGGCGACCAGAGGACGCCGGGGACCTCGCCCACCGTGAAGCCGCGCTCGACCATGCCGTTCGACGACGAATCGGCGGTGAACTGCAGAGAATGCATGAGGTGTTGCCTTTCGGGAGTGCCTTGTTGTCCAGGCGCTCCCGGCGACAGCTACGTCAATCGCCCGACCGTGACGGCAAGGGGGAGCACCCACATCGATACAGCGTTCATGGGTCTCACCTCCTCGGGCGGTGTCGCGGTCAACGGCAAGGTATCAGCCCGGTCATCATCGCTCCAATCCCTTTCCGGGAAAGATCAATCGGCAGGTGTCACCCGGTCAGCCTGGTGACCAGCTGCGGCAGGGCGGTGGAGATCGGCTCGCGGATCACCTCGGCCGCCAACTCGTCGTAGGGGGTGGGCTCGCCGTTGACCACGATCAGCCGGGCACCGTGCTCCAGGGCGATCCGGGGCAGCGCCGCCGCCGGGTAGACCTGCAGCGAGCTGCCGACGGCGAGGAAGACGTCGCAGGCCTTGGCGATCGCGTCGGCCTGCTCGAGCACCACCGGGTCCAGCGTCTCGCCGAACATCACGGTGGCCGGCTTGAGCACGCCGCCGCAGTGCGGGCAGCCGGGGTCCGGCTCGCCGGCCGAGACCCGGGCCAGCGCCTGGCTCATCTCGCCGTAGCGCTTGCAGGCCACGCACTGGGTGCGCCGCACGGTGCCGTGCAGTTCGAGCACCTTTCGGTCGGGCAGTCCGGCCTTCTGGTGCAGGCCGTCGACGTTCTGGGTGAGCACCCGGACCGGGAGCTTCGCCGCCAGCTCGACCAGCGCGCGGTGACCGGCGTTGGGCTCGGCGGCCAGCGCCCCGGTCTCCAGGCGCAGCTGCCAGGAGCGGCGGCGGACCTGCGGGTCGGCCAGGTAGGGGCCGATGGTCACCAGCTGCTGCGCCTGCGGGTCGCGCTGCCAAAGGCCGTTCGGGCCCCGGTAGTCGGGGATGCCGGAGTCGGTGGAGATGCCGGCGCCGGTGAGCACGGCGACGAGCGGACGTCGGTTCATGAAGGGGACGGTAGGCGGTGCGGCGGACGGCCGCACGCGACTTTCCGGTGCGAGGGGCGAACGGCGTCCGCGCTCGTCTCCCGCACCGGGACCGGCCGTGCCGGTCAGGCCGGTCAGGCCGGTCAGGCCGGTCAGGCCGCTTCGGCGCGCACCCGGCCGCTCGCGGCCGCGTCGATCAGCGCCTGGTGGTCGCGCTCGTTCTGGTCGGCGTAGCTCTCCGCGAAGTGCACCAGGGCCCGGTCGAAGACGTCGCTGCGGCCCAGGTAGGCGGCGATGGCGATCCGGTCGCCGGACCTGGCGTGGGCCCGTGCGAGGGTGGCGCCGCACAGCTCGCCGAAGACGCCCAGGCCACGGGGCACCATCTGGGACGGGTCGGCGATGCCCTTCCAGTCGCGCAGCTGGCGCACGTAGAAGTCCCGTTCCCGGCCGTCCGGCGCGTGGACGTGCTCCCAGCCGAGGAAGATGTCGCTGGTGGCCTGCATCAGCCGCTGCCCGGCGACCACCCGCTGGCCCTGCGTGGCGTAGCGGCTCGCGCCGACGTGCGCCGCCAGCACGGACTCGTCGGCCTCCTTGGCCTGCAGGAACAGCGGGTCCTCGCCGTCCCGGCCGAGCAGCAGCAGGATCCAGCAGCGCGTGCCGACGCTGCCGACGCCCACCACCTTGCGCGCCATGTCGACCAGGGTGAACTGGCTGAGCAGGTGCTGCCGGTCCGACTGGAGGCTGGCGCGGTACCGGCCGACCAGGTCGCGGATCATCTTCTCCAGCGCCGCGCCCTCGAGGCCGGGCAGCAGCTCGCCGATCCGCGTGATCACCGGCGGCTGGGAGGCGATCCGCCGCTTGCCGTCGACCACTTCGGTGAGCTTGTCGAAGGCCTGCATGCTGTCATGGGTGCGCGCTTTGGCCAGCGCCTCGGAGAACTTGCGGCGCCCACGGCTGTGCAACCGCCCGGCCGCGAGGGCCTGCAGCTGCTCGGCCTCGGCCCTGGTGTACCAGACGTCCAGGTTGCCCATCCCGGCGAAGCGGCGCATCTGTTCGCGGTAGGAGCGCACGGTCGCCCGCACGATCGCGGCGCGCTCCGCTTGGGTGAACTCGTTCTCCCGGCCGGCGATCACCATGCTGGCGGCCAGCCGTTTGACGTCCCACTCCCAGGGGCCGGGCAGCGTCTCGTCGAAGTCGTTGATGTCGAAGACCAGTTTCCGCTCCGGGGAGGCCAGCAGGCGGAAGTTCAACAGGTGTGCGTCACCGCACAGTTGGGCCCGCAGACCGGAGACCGGGGTGGTGGCCAGATCACTGGCCATGATCGCGGCGGCGCCCCGGTAGAAGCGGAACGGCGACTCCGACATGCGTCCGTAGCGGATCGGCACCAGCTCCTGGACCCGGGCGGCCGACTGCTTCTCGATGATGTCCACCGGGTCCGGCCGGCGCGGACCCGGCTCGAACTCGGCGTGGCTGGACCGTGGTGTGTGCGCACGGGCCGCCCTGCCCCGCTCGGCGTGGTCCCGAGGGGACGGCGCCAGGACGTCAGGACCGGCGATCGTAGGGGTCCGGGTCATCGCAGCCTCCTGTCCGGCACGGCCGCCGAACCGACGGCCGGTGGCTTCCCCCTCAAAGGTGATGCCCGATCCCGCCCGAAGGACGCATCCACGGGCGGACCGCCGACCCCCGATCGCATCGGAGCCCGCCGCAGCCCGCCGCGTCGCGCCGGGCCGTGGCACCGGGAGGAGCATGGGAGGAGACGGGCTCGCCGCGCCTGCCGAGCCCCTTGGAGGTCCTGATGACCGAGACTCCCGCCACCGGTGCGGCCCGCCCGATCGTGGTGGGCACGGACGGCTCACCGCCCGCCCGCCAGGCCGTGCTCTTCGCCCTCCGCGAGGCGCAGCTGCGCGGCGTCACCCTGCGGGCGGTGTGCGCCTACGACTACGTCCCGGCCCGGCACACCGGCATGGAGCGGATGGCCTGGCCGGGCACCAGCGGTGCCTATCCCCCGCAGCAGTCCGACCTCGTCACGCAGGCGGTGACCGACTCGGTCGCCGAGCTCCAGCGGCAGCTCGGCGGGCCCGCGGTGGAGGTGGAGGTCAGGTGCGAACCGGGGCGTCCGGCGCAGGTCCTGCTGGAGGGGAGCAAGGACGCCGGCCTGCTCGTGGTGGGCACCCGGGGTTCGAGCGCCTGGGGCCGGCTGACCCTCGGCTCGACCAGCACCGAGGTCGTCCACCACGCGCACCTCCCGGTGGTGGTCGTGCCCGCCGGGCCGGACGACCCCCCGGCATCCCCGGCCTGAAGCCGGCACCACGCCCGGCCAGTCCAGCTCCCGGTCCAGCTCCCGGCCCAGCTGCCGGCCTGCCGCGCCCCTGGGGAATCGAACGGTGTAGTTGATGGTTCAACCATCAACTGGCCCGGCTCGGCCTCGAGAACGCCGAGCGGATGCCCCAGCCGACAGCCGGAGAGGACAACCCGTGACCGACCGCTTCACCACCGGGGACTTCAGTACCGACCGGTGGACCACCGAACTGCCGCCGTTCACCGACCGGAACGGCTCGACCCGCACCGAGACCGTCGCCGAGCGCTGGGCGCGGGCCGGCCTCTTCTTCGAGGCCGCGGACTACGCCGAGGCCGCCCGCCTGCTCGCCGGCATCGTCGAGCGGGTGCCCGAGCAGGTCGCCCCCCGGCTGCTGCTGGCCCGTGCCTACTACCACTCGGCGCAGTTGCGCCGTGCCGAGGAGCAGCTGCGCGCGGTGATCGCCCGCGACCCGGGCGAGCACTACGCCCACCTGATGCTGGGCCGCACGCTGGAGCGCCAGGGACGCGCCGCCGAGGCGGCGCCGTGGCTGCGGATGGCCGCCGCCTTCGCCGGCGACGGCGTGGCGGGCGACTGAGCGGGCGGGGTCAGGCCAGGTCGTGGCGGTGGGCGTAGCCGATGGCGGCGGCCCGGTCGCGGGAACCGGTCTTGGCGAAGATCCGGTTGATGTGGGTCTTGATCGTGTTGTTGCTCAGGTAGAGGCGGGCGGCGATCTCCGGGTTGGTCAGCCCCTCGGCGACCAGGTGGAGGATCTCGGCCTCGCGCTGGGTGAGGCCGTCGGGCAGCTGGGCGGGCCGGGGCGCCTCCTGCCGCCGGTCCGACTGCTGCCGCTCCGACTGCTGCCGGGCCTCGGCCGGGGCCGCCGGTGCGGGGCGCTGACCCCCCGCGGCCAGCAGCGCGGCCTGGACCCGGGGATCCAGCACCGCGAGGCCGCCGGCCGCGGCGTGCAGGGCGCGGGCGATGTCGGTGCGGTCGGCGTCCTTGGTCAGGTAGCTGCGGGCGCCGGCCCGCAGCGCGTCCAGCACCGAGGCGTCATCCGCGTAGGTGGTCAGCACCACCACGGCGGTCTGCGGGTACTCGGCGGTCAGCCGGCGGGTGGCCTCGATGCCGTTCATCACCGGCATGTTCAGGTCGAGCAGGATGGCGTCGGGCCGGTGCTGCCCGACCAGCCGCACGGCCTGCTGCCCGTCGGCCGCCGAGGCCACCACCACGATGTCGGGCAGCGTGTCGAGCAGCAGCACCAGCCCTTCGCGGACGCTGGCCTGGTCGTCGGCGACGATCACGCGCAGCGGAGCGGGCGGGGCGGCATCGGCGCTCATCAGGTGGCACTCCCCGGTGCGGGTGGGGTGGGTGAGGGGGCGGGCGGCTCGGTCGCCGGCCGGGTCGCGGCGGACGGCACCTCCGCCGTGACGGTCCAGGTGTCCCGCAGCCGGGCCACCTGGAGGGTGCCGTGCAGCAGCAGGAGCCGTTCGCGCATACCGGTCAGACCGTATCCCATGTCGGCGGTGCTCAGCGGGGCGCTGCCCGGGGCGGTGGGGCCGGGGCCCAGCGGGTTGCTGACGGTCAGGCAGACACTGTGCCCGGTGTGCTCGAGGGTCAGGTCGATGGCCTGTCCGGGGGCGTGCTTGGCGCAGTTGACCAGGGCCTCCTGCGCGGTGCGCAGCAAGGCGACGGTGGCCTCGGGTGTCACCGGGACGGGCGTGCCGCCGGCGTGGTGGCGGACCGCGACCTGGTGGCGTTCGGCGTGTTCGGCCGCGGTGCGGGCGAGTTCCTCGGCCAGCGGCAGGGTGTCCGTGCGCAGCGCCTGAACCGCCCGACGGGTCTCCACCAGGCCGTCCGAGGCCATCCGCTGGGCCGTGGCGAGCACCGCCAGCGCGCGCTCGATGTCCTGGCTGTCCGTCAGCAGCGCCCGGGCGGCCTGGACCTGGATGCCGAGGGCGCCCAGCGAGTGGGCGAGCACGTCGTGGATCTCGCGGGCGATCCGGGACCGTTCGTCCAGCACGTCGGCCCGGCGCTGCTCGGAGCGCAGCCGCTCGTACTGCTCCAGCAGGGCCGCCGACTGCTCGGCCTGCACCCGGTAGGCGCGCCGGTTGCGTCCCACCGTCAGGCCCAGCACCAGCAGCACCGGGTACCCGAGCACGGGGCCGACCCCGAGGCCGAACAGCACGGCACCGGTCTCGACTGCCAGCAGGGCCACCCCGCCCACGGTCAGCGCCAGGGAGAGCGGCAGTTCGGTGCCGGCCGTCAGCAGGGCGACCACGGTGTAGGCGACCAGGCTGTCGCCGCCCCCGCCCGCGGGGCCGGCCAGTCCGGTGACGGCGGCCATGACGGCCAGCACCACGGTGAGCGCCGCAGGGTGCGCCCGGGCCGGGCCGGGGCACAGGTCCAGCACCGCCCAGGCGACCAGCATCAGCCCGAGGACCGCGAAGGCCACCGTCTGGGTGACGGCGCCGAGGTGGCCGGCGGGCGGGTTCAGGAAGGTCAGCAGACCGACGACCAGGTAGCCCATCACCCGGGTGACCCAGGCGGCGCTGCGCAACATGCTCCGAGTATCGCGCAGCCGCCCCGACCGGTGGGCGCCCAGGGCCCACGCGCCGGCGCGGAGCCCGGCCGCGCCACCGCCCCCGGCCGGCTCGGGGGCACGGGCCGGGGGCGGCACGGCGGGCGGCGGGGCCGGCCGGGTCGCGGCGGAGGTCACCGCCGCCGCCCGCCCAGGTCGGCGGAGCCGAGCAACTGCCGTACCGCGTCGACCGCCGAGGGGATCGCGTGCTGGTCCCGGGTCGGCTGCTGACGGCTCGACCGGCGCGGGCTCGGCGGGACGGTGGTGTCGCGCTGGAAGGCGCCGGCCATGAAGGTCCGCCCGTCCTTCTCCGGTGCGAACGGCACCCGGGCCGCCATGGCGCGCGGCACGACGACGGCCGCCTGCGCCAGCCGGTTGAGCCCCAGGCCGAAGAGCAGTGTCGAGGACGAGGCGGCGACATGGGCGTGCAGCCCACTCGCCAGCACCACGACCGCCACCCGCCAGGCGACCAGTGCGGCCCACAGCCACAGCCCGCGCAGCGGCATCCGGGCCCACAGCACGCCGTCCCGGGACTCCAGTCGCATGATCGCCCCGAAGCCGAGGCCGATGGCGAGGGACCCCGCCGCGCCGATGGCCAGGCACACGGTGTCCACCGGCCGCAGCTGCCCGGCGCTGCCGTGCAGCTCGCTGAAGCCGATCGCGGTCAGCACCAGCGGCAGGACCACGGTGCGCTTGCCGCTCAGGTGCTGGCCCCTGAGCTGCTGGACGATGACCAGGGCGACGATCGCGATGACTGCCAGGATCTCCAGACCGGACATCTCTCCTCCTTCTCCCACCACACGAGGGTCGGACCGCAGCGGATGGCGACCGATCACCACCGACGCTACGGACGGGGGCGGTACCACCGCGTCACACCACGGGGTGGTGCTCGGGGTGAGCGCGCGGTACCAGCCGGGCCGCCGCGCGTCATGCCCCCGGTCACCCCGTGCTGCGATCCGCGCACGGCGGCGGACGGCGATCGTGGAGCCATCAGCAACCGACCGACCGTCAGGAGCAGCCGATGTTCTCCGAACTGACCCAAGCCATGATCATCAACGGCGCGGTGCTGACCGCGACCCTGCACGGCGACCTCGGCCGCTCCCGCAAGATCGGCCCGATGCGCGTCCTGCGCCCGCTGGTGACCGCCGGCGCCGTGGTCCCGCTCTTCATCGAGCCGCTCGTCACCCACGGCAGCGGGCTGGCGGTCGAGCTGGCCGGCCTCGCCGCCGGGGCCCTGGGCGGTCTGGGCGCGCTCGCCCTGCTGCACGTCCACCGCAGCCCGGAGACCGGGAAACCGGTCAGCCGCGCCACCTGGCCCTACGCGCTGCTCTGGATCCTGGTCATCGGCGCCCGGGCCGCGTTCTCCTACGGCGCCGTCCACTGGTTCCCCCGGCAGCTGACCGACTGGTGCATCGCGCACCAGGTCACCGGCGCCGCCATCACCAACGGCCTGATCCTGATGGCCGTCACGATGCTGCTGGTCCGCACGGTCGGCCTGGGCCTGCGGGCCGCCCACCTGCCGCCCGCCCGGTCGGCGTCGGCCGGCCCCGCCCTGGTGCGCCACTGAACCGGACCGGCGCGGGCCCCGGACCGGCCTGGCTGGTCCGGGGCCCGCCGTTCAGCCCAGGTCGAAGGTGTTGGGCAGGCCGAGCTGGAAGCGCAACTCGTCCACGCGCTTGAGCGGTTCCAGCTCCGGGGGCCGGAACAGGGTCCAGATCCGGCAGCGTTCGGCGCTGGAGCCGTCCGCGTCGAGCAGCGCGTTGACCGCCCGCCTGGCCGACTCGTTGGCGCCCTCCATGGTGGCCAGGTCCACGTCGGTGCGCACGTAGTCCCCGGCCAGGAAGAAGTTGGGGATCGCCGTGGCGGCGGAGGGCCGGTGGTAGAGGGTCCCGGCCGGGTGGACCAGGAGTTGCTCGCGGTTCGCCGGGGTGGGCCCGCCGATGCCGGTGACGGCCGGATCCATGAACCAGGAGTGCAGGTCGGCATCGTCCAGGACGGTTCGGCCGGTGTCGTTGAGCGCGTCCTTGCACTGCGCCCAGGCCTCCTGGGCCACCTGCTCGCGGGTGCACTCCTTGGCGGTCCTGCCGTACAGGATTCCGGGCAGGTTCCACTCGGACACGCAGACCGAGAGGCAGTCGGTCACGGTGCCGTCCCCGTAGTCGGCGGGGAAGTCGCGGCCGTCCCAGAACTGGGCCTGGTTGACGGTGGTGACCGACCAGGGCGAGTCGATGTAGTCGGCGTGTCCGTGGACGATCCGCACCGGCTTCCTCAGGTAGAACTGCACGCCGACCATCCAGTCGGTGCGCAGCTCGTCGCAGCGCGCCAACTGCGGATCGGCTGCCCTGAGTTCCGCGCCCCAGGTGGTCCGGGCGTGCTCCACCGGGAGGGCCGAGACGTAGTGGTCGGCGGTGATGGTCCGGGCCGCGCCGCCGTCCGGGGCGGCCACCCGCACCCCGGTGATCCGGCCGTTGCCGTACACCACCTCCCGTACCTCGGTGCCGAGTTCGAAGACCACGCCGAGCGCGCGCAGCCGCGCCGCCCACGGGTCGATCCAGGCCTCGCTGGTCGGCGCGTTGAGCACCCGGTCGGGCTCGCCGTCCACGCCCCGGCCCAGCACGCCGTTGATGATGAAGGCCTCCAGGACGGTCCGGGCGACGGTGCGGGTGCTGGCCTCCTCCGCCTTGGTGGCAACGAGGTTGCGGGTCAGGCCGACACCGAGCAGCCGCTGGTAGTCCTCGGACATCTCGGCGGCCCGGATGAAGTCCCACCAGGGCACCTTCTCCCACTGCTCCTCGCGGCGCCGGTCGCAGCTGGTCAGGTGGACCAGGACCCGGCTCGCGAAGTAGGCGACCTCGGTGGCGGGCAGGTGCAGCGCGGTGTCGAGCAGGCCGCTGATCGTCTGCAGCAGGGAGTCCGGGGTGAGTTCACTCGGATCCGGGGGCGCGGTGAGGGTACGCAAGGGCAGCCGGAGGTCGGGGCGGCCACCGTTGCGGGCGAGCAGCGCTTCCGTGCCGTTGCGCAGGTTGCCGTGGACCCCGTCGGCGTTGCCGGCGAACGGGATCCGGCGCATGGTGTCGGGCAGGTTGCGGTAGAAGCCGGGGAAGAACCGGAAGCCGTGCTCGCCCGGCAGCGGCCGGCGGCCCTGGGTAGCGGTGCCCGGCACGTCCATGCTGCGGGCCTTGCCGCCGAGCGCCTGGTAGTACTCGTACACCGTCACCGCGTAGCCGCGCTCGGCGAGTTCATGGGCGACGCTCAGCCCCGACACGCCGCCGCCCAGCACCGCGACGCTGGTTCTGCCGTCAGCGGCGGCAGTTGCCGGAGTCGAGGCGGCCGCCAGGGCGACCGCACCGCCGATCCCGCCGGCTGCGGCGAGGAACTGCCGCCGTGACCTGCTCGCCGTCATGCTGCCGGGCCCCTTACTGACGTACCGTCATGTCCAGGGCGCAGCATACGAACGATCCGACCCGCCGGTCCCGCGGATCGCCGCCGGACTACACCACCCTCACACGGCGTTCGACTCGCGCGCGAAGCCCCGGCCGGGCGGCCGGGGCTTCGCGGGTGGCAGCGTCAGGCGTCAGGCGACGGGGTCGGCCGCGCCGGCCACCTCGGCGCCGAGGAAGACGCAGGCCAGCAGGGCCGGGACGGTGCCGCGGTTGTGCCAGGCGTGCCGGGCGCCGCGCTGGACCACGCAACTGCCCTGGGTGAACACGGTCTCGCTGCCGTCATCGAGTTCCAGGACGAGCTCGCCCTCCAGGACGATGCCCAGGTCCACCGTGTCGGTGGCGTGCAGACCGGCCTCGTCGGGCTGGACGGCGCCGAGCAGACCGGGCAGCACCCGCTCCATCTCGCCCAGCAGCGCCGCGGGGTCCTCGGTGCCGCCCTCGGCGGCCGCCACCGGGCCCTGCTCCGGCGGGAAGCTCACCACCACGAAGCGGAAGCCGCCGTCGGCCTTCGGGAAGTACGGTGCGAACTCCGGTGCGCTGCCGCCGGTGCCGATCACCGGCGTGCCGTTGCCGCCCCAGATCCGGAAGAACTCCACTCCGGGCATCGCCCGGACGGTCACCGGCTCGACCGCGCCCTGCGCGTCGACGACCGAAGTACCGTCCGGTCCTTGGCCGGAGACGAACCGTCGTATCTCCATCTGTTTCTCTCCTCAACGCAGTCGTGAACCGCGGACGTGGGCAGGACAGCCGGAACCGCTCAGGCCGGTTCCGCGTGATGGCGCCTCGGCAGCAGGAGCGCCACCGTCGCCGTGGCGAGCAGCAGGGCGACGGCGGCCACCAGCAGGGCCGTGTGCATGCCGGTCATGAAGCCACTGGTCCCGGCGATCAGCGCACCGAACACCGCCACGCCGATCGCACCGCCGATCTGGCGGGCCGAGTTGAGGATGCCGGAGGCCAGGCCGGCCCGCTCGGCGTCCACCGCCTCCAGCATCGCCGAGGTCAGCGGCGGCACGGCCAGCCCACCGCCGATGCCCAGCGGCACCAGAAGCAGCAGGATCACCGGGGTCGCGGTGTGCCGGCCCACCGCCAGCAGCGCCAGCAGGTCGGCCGCCTGGATCAGCATCCCCAGGATCATCGGGAACCGGTGGCCGTACCGGTTGGTCAGCCGGCCGGCCAGCAGGTTGATCACCGTGGTGAACGCGGTCATCGGCACGAACATCAGGCCGGCTGCCAGCGGCGAAGCCCCGCGCTGCTGCTGGAAGAAGAGCGTGAGCACGAAGACGAAGCCGTAGAAGCCGAAGTTGAGCACGAAACCGGTGCTGGTGGTGACCGCCACCGAGCGGTTGCGGAACAGCGACAGCGGCACGGCCGGGTGCGGCCGGGTGCGCTCGACGGTGACGAACGCGATCGCGCAGACCACGAAGAGCGCCAGCGCCACCAGGGTGCCGGTCGAACCGTAGCCGTGCGCACCGCCGTTGATCACGCCGAAGACCAGCGCCGCCAGCGCGGCCACCGCGGTGACCTGGCCGCCGAGGTCCAGCGAGGCCGGCCGCGGCTGCGACTTGGGCGCCCGCAGCAGGCCGACCAGCGCCGCGATGCCGACCGGCAGGTTGATGAAGAAGATCCAGCGCCAGCCCAGGCCGCTGGTCAGCGCGCCACCCACGGCCGGGCCGGCCGCGATCGCGACACCGCCGCCGGCCGTCCACAGCGCGATGCCCTTGGCCCGGCCGGCGGCGTCCGGGTAGGCCTGGCGGACCAACGAGAGCGAGGCGGGCAGCATGACGGCCGCCGCCGCGCCCTGCACCGCGCGGGCCGCCACCAGGGTGCCCATGGTCGGGGCGAAGCCGCAGAGCGCGGACATCACGGTGAAGAGCGAGAGCCCCACGCCGAAGGCCCGGGTGGCCCCGATCCGGTCGGCCACCGAACCCGCGGAGAGCAGCAGGGCGGCGAACACCAGGGTGTAGGCGTCCACCACCCACTGGAGTCCGGAGACCTGGCCGTTCCACTGGTGACCGATGTCCGGCAGCGCGACGTTGACCACCGTGGTGTCCAGGGTGGTGATGAAGAATCCCAGGCAGGCGACGGCGACCGTGATCCCGGCAGCCGCCGGGCGAGCGGCGACCAGGGGCGGCGCTGTCTCGGTCTGCTGCCTGCCTGACGTGGTACTGCGGTCCATGATGTCCTCTCGGCTGCCGGGATCGGCGGTCATGGTCGTGGTGAGTGCGGGGTGCCCGCCGGCGGCCTGAGGTCAGGCCGACCACGGACCGGCCTGAGCCGGGCCGCGGGCGGTGGGGCGAAGCGGTGTCAGTCCGCCCGGTCGGCCGCCGGGCCGGGAGCGAAGAACTCCAGGGCCTCCTCGACCTCGGCGACGGCGGTCTTGGCGTCGACGTCCGCGCCGACGATGCGCGGGTCGAAGTTGAAGTCGAGGAACACCTCGGTGGCGCCGGCGTCCCGGGCCTGCCGCAGGTCGGCGGCTATCTGTTCGGCGGAGCCGGTGAACAGGGCCCGCGACGAGTCGCCGGCCGCGCCGAGGAAGACGGTGGCCCGCACCACGATCCGGATCTCCTGCGGATCGCGGCCGGCCCGCCGGGCGGCGTCGCGCACCCCGGTGGCGGCGGTGGCGATCTCCTCGGCGCTGATGAAGCCGGGGCTGACCCAGCCCTGGGCGAGCCGGCCGGCCCGCTCGAAGGCGTGCTCGTTCGAGCCGCCGAGCAGCAGCGGGAAGGTGTCCTGCACCGGGCGGGGCCGGACCCGGGTGCGCGGCAGTTCGGTGAACTCGCCCTGGAACTCGGCCTGGTCGTTCTCCCACATGGCCTGGAGCACCTTGACGTACTCCAGGGTGCGGGCCACCCGCCGCTCCATCGGGATGCCGATCGCCCGGTACTCCTCCGCGGACCAGCCCTGGGCAATGCCCGCGTCGATCCGGCCGCCGGACACCCGGTCCAGCTGGATCAACTGCTTGCCGAGGACGGCGGGCGCCAGGAAGGGCGCGTTGATCACCGAGAAGCCGAGCCGGATCCGCTCGGTCACCCCCGCCAGGAAGGCCATCGTGACGATCGGCTCGGCGGCGCCGTGCGCGAACGCGGGCTCGAAGTCCGAGGTCCACTCGGCGTCGCCGCTGTTCAGCGGGAAGAGCAGGCGGCTGAAGGTCCACAGCGAGTGGTAGCCCAACTGCTCGGCGCGGCGGGCGATCCGCGCCTGGTTCTCGGCGGTCGCCCAGGCGCCCGAGGTGGGGACGCCGAAGCCGAGCTGGAGCCCGTCGGGAGCGGTCACCGCGGTCATCCTTCGTCCGAGGTGCGGAACATGGCGTGCCGGGCTTCCTCGGGGATCTGGGCCGCGAAGCGGTAGGTGTCGTAGAGCTCGCGGTAGACCTTGATCTTGCCGTCCACCACCCGGAACAGCCCGTGGTAGTGGTTGGTGTAGTCCTGCCCGTCGGGCTGGATCATCTTGCCGGTGTACTCGATCATCGCCCACTGCGGGTCGGCGAACGGCTGCGAGTCCACCACCGGCAGGTCGATGGACCGGACCGAGGTGACCACCCCGGTGTAGAGCCGGCGCAGCGCCGCGGCGCCCTCCAGCAGGGTCGGGCTACCGGGCGGGGCGAACGGCATCTCCATCCGGACGTCCTCGGCCAGGCAGTCGAAGGCGCCCTCCAGGTCCTTGGCACTGATCCGCTCCAGGAAGCGGCGGCCGACGGCCTGCGCGTCCTGACCGGGGCGGCCGGCCGGCGCGAGCACGGCCGGGTCGCCGCTGGTCCACACGATGGTGGGCAGCACTGCCGCGATCCGCCAGCCGTCGGCGCCGCGCGCCAGGTCGAAGCGGAAGTGGCCGGCGTTCTCCAGCTGCCCTTCGCGCACCGGCGAGACGGCGATGTGCCGGACCCGGAACTGGGCGGTGCAGGTGGCCCGGTCGCCGTCGAGCTCGACCAGATGGTCGGTGATCTGGTGCTGAGTGGACTGCAGCGAGGCCGTCTGGGCGGTCCAGGACGCGATCAGGTCGCGGGCCGGGACCTGCCGACGCTCGCCGTCGGCGGAGGTTCTTGTCGTCACCTGCTCGGTGAATATGCCGGCGAGCCGGTCCCAGTCCCGCTGGTCGTAATACCAGCCGAACTTTGTGCACAGCTCGATGATGTCGAGCCTGGCGTGCAGATCCTCGGTCATCTCTGCCCCCTTTAGTCGATCTCCAGTGCGAACCCGGTGGAGCCACGGGCCAGGGAACCCGCAGACGCCAGGTAAACAGTCACCTCGACTTCAAGTCAAGTAACGAGTCACAGACACCCCCGCCCGATCGCCCCGAGCGCCCCAGCAACCCCAAAACATCCCAGATCAACGCTATGTCCGCGAACTTGACACATCGTCAGATCCGGTGCTTATGCTGAGCTCGGATCCAGGACCGTCCAGACTCGGGGTACACCCGGCCCCGCTCCGCCGTCGAGATCATCCTTGAGGAGACGTTCATGCCGAACAGTGCAATTCCTGAAAAGATCAGCTTCACGAGCCACGGTGCCGAGCTGGTCGGAGACCTCTTCGTCCCGGCCGGCGGCGGCACTCCCGGCCCGGCCGTGGTGGTCACTGGTTCGTGGACCACCGTAAAGGAGCAGATGGCCGGCCGATACGCCCGCGGGCTCGCCGAAAACGGAATCACCGCATTTGCTTTCGATTTCCGCGGCTACGGGGAATCCGGCGGGGCGCCCCGCGATTTCGAGTCCCCCGAGCAGAAGAGCGAGGACATCCGGGCGGCCGTCGGGTACCTGCGCTCGCGGGCCGACGTGGACGGCGACCGGATCGGCGCGCTCGGCGTCTGCGCCGGGGCCGGCTACACGGCGGTGGCCGCCACCCTCGACAGCGACATCCGCTCGCTCGCCCTGGTGGCGCCCTGGCTGCACAACAGCGAGCTGGTGGCCGGCCTCTACGGCGGCCAGCAGCGGATCGGCGAACTCGTCGCGCTGGGCGAGGCGGCCGCCGAGCGGTACCAGGAGACCGGCACGGTCGAGTACGTCCCCGCGGTGAGCACCGAGGACCCGAACGCGGCGATGTACGGGCCGTTCGACTACTACCTCGACCCCGCGCGCGGCGCGATCCCGCAGTGGGGCAACCGGTTCGCGGTGATGGCCTGGCCCGGCTGGCTCACCTTCGACCCGATCGCCGCGGCGCCCGGCGTCTCGGTGCCCACCCTGCTGGTGCACAGCCACGCCGCGGCCATCCCCGAGGGGGCCGAGCGGTTCCACGCCGCGCTGCCCGCCGACAAGGAGCTGCGCTGGCTGCCGGCCGACAGCCAGTTCGACTTCTACGACCGGGAGGACACCGTCACCGCCGCACTCGACGCCGTGGCCGAGCACTTCGGGAAGACCCTGTGAACGCCTGCCAGGACCCGCGCATCGACGTCGTCGAGGCCACGGTCCGGATGTGCGACCACACGGACCGGCGCGAGTGGAAGGAACTCGCCGGGGTGTTCACCGAGCAGGTGACGGTGGACTACACCAGTCTGGTCGGCGGCGAACCGGCCACCGTGCCCCGGGACGGACTGATCGAGTCCTGGCGCCAACTGCTGGAGACCCTGGACGCCACCCAGCACCTGATCTCCAACCACGTGGTCGCCCTCGACGGCGACCAGGCGCACTGCACGGCACAGTTCCAGGCCGTGCACGTCCACCAACTGGCCCCTGGTGGCAGCACGTTCACCCTCGGCGGCCGGTACCGCTTCGCCCTGGCCCGGGAGCGGGAGGAGTGGCGGATCACCTCGGTCGTGATGACCGCGGTCTGGTCCGACGGCAACCGCGCGCTGCTCGGCGGCGGCGTGTAGCGCGACACCCCCACAGGGACCAGGCGCGCCGCTCCCGTCCGCGGACGGGAGCGGCGCGCCTCGGCGTCGACCACCGGACGGCCGCCAGGACGGTCGCCGGTACGGGCAGGACACCAGCTAGTACAGGTAGGGCACCAGCCGCTTGGAGTGGCGGCGGTACTCGACGTAGGCGGGGCCGAGGGTGGCCACCAGCAGCCGCTCCTCGGCGTTGATCCGCCAGGTGTAGGCGGCCGTCAGCAGCGCGGCCACGATCAGCGCCGCCGGCCAGCTGCCCAGGCCGAGCGAGGCGCCCGCCCAGACCAGCAGACTGCCGCAGTAGCCGGGGTGCCGGATCAGCCGGTAGGGGCCCTCCTGGACCACGCGCTGCTCCGCCACGGTGCGCAGGGTGCGGGTGTAGAAGCGGCCCAGGGTGCGCATCCCCCAGGCTCGCAGGGCGAGGCCGGCGACCAGCGTGGCGATGCCCAGCCAGCGGACCGCTGACGGCAGTTGGCCGAACGAGGCGAAGCCGAAGGCCACGTTCACCAGCACCGCCGCGAGGTAGCAGGCCATCAGCAGCCGGGTGGAGCCCTGGTCGCGGGTGTCGGCCCGCCAGCTGCCGGCCGCCGCGTCGTCGCGACGGCGCAGCAGCAGCTCGTAGCCGACCCAGCAGAGGACTCCGAGGTTCGAGAGAAGGTTCGGCAGGGCCACGGGAACGTCCCTTCCAGCGGTGATGTCCGACCAGCATCTCCGAGGCCGGCTCCCGGGGGCGAGCACCCGGGGGTGGAGTCCGGCTCCACCCCCGGGTGGAGCCGGATCAGGTACCGGATCGAGTAGCAGCCGGGTCGCCGGTGTGCAACCTTGGAGTGAAGGGGGCGGACGGATCGATCCGGCGAGAGGAGTGGCCATGTCATCGAAGCGGCGCCGCAAGAAGAAGGGCCGTTGCAAGCACAAGGCCAACCACGGCCGTCGGCCCCAGTGCTGAGTGCCGGGCCCGACCCGACACCCGGGCCCGACCCGACACTCCGACCTCGCGCGCCTCACCGACCTGCTGAACGCTCGCAGGTCAGGCGCGGTCCGACCGACGCGGCAGCGGCGGGTCCACCAACGCGGTGGGCCCGCCGCCGCCGTGTCCGGGGCACCTGTGCGCGTGCCACCGCCGACCTGCCAGAGTGCGTCTGAAACTCTCGGCACCAACAACACGGTTGACGCCCCATCAGCGGCTCCGCCGGGCCGGCCGCCGCCACCCGGCCGAGCCGCGTCCCACCCTCCTCGAACGCCTGTCGCACCGGCACTGGCCTCGACAATGGCACCGCTGTCCACGGTCATCTCAGCTCATGCCGCCGGCCCCGGCGCGCTGCCGCACCGTCCCGCCCCGGCTCCTCGGCAGGCGCCCGAACCCGCGTCCGCGGCGCCGCGTGGCGTCGCTTCCGGTCAGTACGATCGCGTCGTTCCGGAGCGAGGCCTGATCAGCCGGTAGCGGAGTAGGTCCAGGGAGCGAAGGAGTACAGGCCGATGAGCGTGGACAGTGCGGTGCGAACGACCGCGGCAACCGCGGATCCCTACGAGCAGTCACTGGCCGAGCTGTTCGCGATACAGGTTCGACGGCACCCGGACCGGCCGGCGACGGCCGGTCCGCAGGAGCACTACAGCTACGCCGAACTCGGCGCGCTCGCCGAGCAGTTCGCGCGCGGGCTGCGGCACCTCGGAGTGCCGGCCGGCGCGATCCTCGCGGTGGCCGGGCAGCGCGGCGCCCAGGCCTGCGTGGCGCTGCTGGGCGCCGCCTTCGGAGGTGTCGGCTACCTTCCGCTGGACGCCTCGCTGCCGGCCGAGCGGATCGCCGGGATGCTGGCGGACGGCGACGCGGCCGCGGTCGTCCGGCTGCCCGGCACGCGCGCGATCGAGGCTCCCGGCACGCCGGTGCTGGAGTTCGCCGAGGTGCTCGCAGCCGGCCTGCTGAACGCCGAGGCCGAGCTGGTCCTGCCCGGGCCGGCCGAGGCGGCCGCCACCGCGGCCTACGTGATGTTCACCTCCGGCACCACCGGGCGGCCCAAGGCGGTGGCGGTGCCGCAACGCGGCGTGGCCCGACTCGCGATCGACAACGGCTTCCTGGAGATCGGCCCCACCGACCGGGTGCTGCACGCCTCGACGCTCTCCTTCGACGCCTCGGTGCTGGAGATCTGGCCGACCCTGCTGAACGGCGCCTGCCTGGTGCCGGTCGGCTCCGACCTGCTGCTCTCGCCGCCCGCCCTGGACGCCTTCCTGCGGGAGGAGCGGATCACCGTCCTCTTCCTGACCACCAGCATCTTCCACCACATGGCCCGCGAACGGCCGCAGCTGTTCGCCGGGCTGCGCTACGTGATGACCGGCGGCGAGGCGCTACGGCCCGACGCGGCCCGCCGGGTACTCGAGTTGGGCCGGCCCGAGCACCTGGTCAACGCCTACGGACCGACCGAGGCGGCCTGCGTGGCCGCCGCGCACGAGATCACCGAGGTGCCCGAGGACGCGACCGGGGTGCCGATCGGCCTTCCGATCGCCGACACCCACTGCCACGTCCTGCGCGCGGACGGCAGCGTGGCCGACATCGATGAGGAGGGCGAACTCTGCATCGGCGGCGGCGGGTTGGCCGGCGGCTACCTCAACGCACCCGAGCAGAGCACCGAGCGCTTCGTCACGCTGGCCCTGGGACCGGACGCCGTGCCGCACCAGGTCTACCGCAGCGGTGACTTCGCCCGCCGACGGGCCGACGGGGTGCTGGAGTTCTGCGGCCGCCGCGACGACCAGGTCAAGGTCCGGGGCTTCCGGGTCGAGCCGGCCGGGATCCGCACCGCGCTGACCGGCCACCCCGGCGTCGCGGACGCCGCCGTGCTGACCCGCGAGGACGGCACCACCCGCTACCTGACCGCCTACGCGGCGACCGGGGGCGCCCCCGGGCCCACGCCCGGCTCCCAGGAGTTGCTGGCCTACCTGCGCGAACGGCTGCCCGCCTACCAGGTGCCCGCCACCGTCACGGTGCTGGAGCGGCTGCCGCTGACGGCGAGCGGAAAGCTGGACCGCGCCGCCCTGCCGACGCCCGCCCAGGCCCTGGCCGCCGGCGCCCCGACCGCCGCAGCCGGCGCCGACCGCGCCGAGCCCGCCGCACCGGGCTCGGCGGCCGCCACGGTGGCCTCGGCCTGGGCCGCCATCCTGCCCACCGGCCAGGCCGAGCCGACCGACGACTTCTTCGACTCCGGCGGCAACTCCCTGCTGGCCGTCCAGCTCGTCGCCCGGGTCCAGGAGGAGTTGGAGATCGACGACGAGCAGAACTACCTGCTGATCACCCAGTTGCTGAACGAGCCGACGGTCGCCGCCTTCACCGCGTTCGTCGAGCAGATCCTGCACACCGGCGGGACGGCGGCCGACGGCCCCGAGTCGGACGCACCGGCCGGTCCGGTCGACCGCTGGCGTCCCGATCTGCGGTGGGAGGTCCCCCGGATCGCCCACGCGCAGCCGCGCCCGGACTGGCGCACGCCGCGGCAGGTCTTCCTCACCGGCGCCACCGGGTTCCTCGGCGCCTACCTGCTGCGCGAACTGCTGGACCGCACCGACGCCCAGGTCCACGCGCTGGTCCGGGCCCGCGACACCGCGCACGCCCACGAGCGGCTCGCCCAGGCGCAGCGCCGCTACGGGATCGGCACGCCGCTGCCCCTCGACCGGGTGCGCCCGGTGATCGGCGACCTCGCCCGCCCCCGGCTGGGCCTGACCGAGCAGGACTGGGAGCGGCAGGCCGCCGGCGCCGATGTGATCCACCACTGCGGTGCCGAGGTCAACTTCCTCTACCCGTACGAGAAGCTGCGGGTGGCCAACGTGTACGGCACCCAGGAAGTGCTCCGGCTGGCGGCCCGCCGCGCGATCCCGGTGCACCACGTCTCCACCCTGGCCGTGGTGCACGGCATGGGCGCGGCCGGTCTGCGGCACGTCACCGAGGAGACCCCGCTGGAGCATGTCGAGCTGCTCTCGATGGGCTACCCGGAGAGCAAGTGGGTCGCGGAGGGGGTGGTGCGCAGCGCCGCTCGGGCGGGTCTGCCGGTGGCGATCCACCGGCCGTACGACATCTGCGGCGACACCACGAGCCACACCTGGAACAGCGATGCGGCACTCTGCGAACTCTTCCGGCTGATCACCGAGATGGAGCTGGCCCCCGACCTGGACCTCGCGCTGAACCTGGTGCCGGTCGACTTCGTGGCCCGCGCGATCGTCCACCTCTCGCTGCACCGGCCCGCCGAGGGCCAGACCTACCACCAGGTCAACCCGCGCGAGGCACTGCTCGGCGACCTGGTGGAGCGGCTGCGCGCGCACGGCCACCGGATCCGCACCGTCGACTACCCGACCTGGATCGAGGAGATGCTGGCCTACCTGGCCAAGCGGCCCGAGCACCCCTTCACCCCGCTCAAGCAGCTGTACACCAAGCGGATCACCCCGGGTGGCATCACCCTCCAGGAGCTGGCCGCCGCGCGGATCTGCCCGCAGCTGGACCGGTCCCGACTGGAGGCGGACCTGGCCGGCAGCGGCATCGACTGCCCGCCGGTGGACCAGGAACTGCTGGACCACTACATCGAGTACTTCCACTCCTGCGGCTTCATCCCCGCCCCGGCCGCCGCGTCGCAGGGAGCCCACCATGCCTGAACTGAGCACGCCCGCAACGACGGTGCGCGGCACGACGGCGCCGGACCCGACCATCCCCGATCTGACCGACCCGCGCTCCTTCCTGCCCGAGCCGCCCTACCACGTGTGGGCCGCGCTGCGGCGCAGCGGTGGCCTGTACTACCAGGAACGCCAGGGCGCACCGGGGTTCCACTCGGTCACCCGCTACCGGGACATCGACGCGGTCTTCCGCGACTCGGACGGCTTCAGCTCCGAGTGGGGCATGACCCTGGACACCGCACTCGGGGTCCACGACCCGGCCGCCGGGAAGATGATCGAGCTCACCGATCCGCCCCGCCACCGGCGGCTGCGCACCCTGGTCAGCGGCGGGTTGAACCGCTCGGTGGCCCGGACCATGGACGGCGTGCTGCGCGACCGGGTGGACGCCTGGGTCGCGCAGGCCGTCGCGGCCGGTGAGACGGACTTCGTGGACGCGGTGAGCGAGCGGGTGCCCTCCGCCGCGACGGGGCTGCTGCTCGGCCTGCCCGAGCGGGAGTGGGCCAAGCTCGCGGACCGGGCCAGCCGCGCGGTCTGCGGCTCACTCGCCCTGGACGACCCGCGGGTCGGCGACCTGACGGCCCGCCGGCACTCCACCGCCACCGCCAACGGGCAGTTGATGGTGCACCTGGCCGGTCTGCTCGACCACGCCGAGCTGGCCGAGGACGGGCTGATCCGGCGGCTGCTGGACGCCGAGATCGACGGCGACCGGTTGACCCGCGAGGAGGTGCTGCTGAACTGCCTAAACCTGGCGATCGCCGGCAACGAGACCACCAAGAACGCCACCACCGGTGGCCTGGTGGCCTTCGCCCGGCATCCCGAGCAGTGGCACCTGCTGCGCCGCCAACCCGAGTTGCTGGATCAGGCGGTGGAGGAGATCCTGCGGTACTGCACACCCCCGCAGCACTTCACCCGCACCGTCATCGAGCCCAGGACGGTGGCCGGCACGCCGCTGCGACCGGGCGAGCTGCTCTGCCTCTGGATGCCGTCGGCCAACCGGGACGAGGAGGTCTTCACCGACCCCGACGCGTTCCGGATCGACCGCCACCCCAACCCGCACCTGGCCTTCACCAGCGGCAAGCACTTCTGCCTGGGCGCCTCGCTGGCCCGGCTGGAGATCCGGCTGGTCTTCGAGTCCCTGCTGCGCCGCGTCGAGTCGATCCACCTGCTGGGCGCGCCCACCCGCAAGCCCACCAACCTGGTGCTGGCCTACGCGGGGTTGCCGGTGGCGTTCCGCGTGGGCTGAGCCGGCCACCTGGACCCGCGGCTGTGCCGGCGGCCCCGCCGGGCGCCGGCACAGCTGTCAGTCGGCACAACCCTCAGTCGCACAGCCCTCAGTCGCACAGCCCTCAGTCGGCACGGCTCTCAGTCGGCCCCGCCGGGGCGGGCGGACCAGGTCGCCCGGACCAGCTCCCGCTCGGCGGCGGTGAGATGGAGCGCGGCGGCCAGCCAGGCCGAGGCGTACTGGTCCGCACCCGGGTCGCCGAGCCGGCCGAAGACGTCCCGGGTGCGCCGGTCGGCCTCGGTGACCAGGGCGCGGGTCAGCGCCGCCGCGCCGGCAAAGCCGGTGCGGCGCAGCGCCGCCGCGTCGGTGCGCGGGTCGCCGCTGCGGGCGGACTCCGCGGCGGCGCGACGGCCACCGGCGACGGCGAGTTCGACCAGCCGGCGCACCCGCCAGAGCGGCGAGTCGGCCAGCGGGTCGGGACCGCCGGTGGGGGCCGCCGCAGCGGAAACGGAACCGGAGTCGGCTGCGGCGCCGGTGTCGGTATCGGTGTCGGCTGCGGCGCCGGTGTCGGTATCGGTGTCGGCCGGTGGGAAGTGCGCGCCCTGGAGCCGGTCGTAGCCGAGATCGGCGCGGTCCTGCCAGCTCGGCGGCAGGCGCAGCGTCCGGTCCGCGCCGGGCACCGGGCCCACCGCCAGCGGTCGCAGGGTGGTGGCGCGGTCCGGATCGACCCGGCCCAGCACCCGGACCAGGACGCCCGGGTGCGCGGCGAGTTGGGCGAGATTGGGCTGGTAGCCGAGATCGGGGTGGGCGAGCGCGGCGCGCAGTCGGATCGGTGGACCGTCGAGCGGTGCGCCGCTCGGATCGACCTCGCGGGCCAGCACGCAGTCGGCGCGCGCACCGAGGACCACCAGATCGCAGCCCACCAGGCCGCGCAGCCGCCCGGTCCGCTCCGGGTCGGCGAGCGGACCGTCGGCCAGCCGCTCGGCGACGGCCTCGGCGAGCGGGCGGGCGAAGAGCCCGGCCAGCGCGCCGGTGGACCAGTGCGCCCCGGCCAGCGGGGTGGCCCGCACGCCCCGGCCCGCACCGAGCCGGCCGTCCTCGGAGACGGTCGCGCCGGAGACCAGCAGGCCGCCTCGGCCGAGCTGGGCGTGGTCGATCCCGACACCGCCGAGCGCCACCGGCGCCGTCCCGGCGCCGCGGGCCCGGCCCAGACCGCCCGGTTTGACGTCGGCGACCGAGAACCACCGGCCGTCCTCGGTCACCAGGTGGGTGACCACCCCGCCGTAGCCGGTCGCGGTGAGCACCGGCTCGCGGCAGACGCCGTGCACCCGCAGCGACCCGCCCGGCCGGTAGCCGCGCCGGGCGCTGCCGAGCAGTGCGGCGTCCACCCGGGGACCGTCGACCCCGTCCGACGGCACGCTCAACGAGGCGGTGATGAGCAGGAGTTCACGGAGCGCCGCGACCAGGTCGGCCAGCCGGTGACCGCCGCGCCGGGCCCGCGCGCCGCGCAGGCCGGCCACCACCCGCAGCGCGGCGGCCTCGGCCCGGTGCAGCTCGGCCAGCCGCGCGGTGTGCGCGGCGCGCAGCAGTTCGGCCTGGAGCACCGCCCCGGCCGCGGGCACACCCGCGGCGAGGACGGCCGCGGCGGCCGACCAGAGGCCGCGGGCGGCCCGGGTCTGGGCCTCGGTCAGCGCGGTGAGGGCCACCGGCTCGGCCGGCTCGACGGATGGCTCGATGACCGGCTCAACGTCGGCGACAGGGCCATTCTCTGACGTCTCGTCACTTTCGGCGATCGGACAGGCGCTGAGCAGTGCGGCGCGGTGCAGGCAGCGCGGGGCCAGCAGGCAGCTGCAACTGGCCTGCCCCGCTTCGGTGATGGTGCCACCGGGGCCGGGCCGCAGGGTGAGCTCGGCGTCCTCGCCGCAGCGCACCAGCAGGCCGCCGTCCGGTGCGGCGGCGAGCGGCAGGGCGGCGTACTGCGCGACGGCCGCGTCCAGCTTCCGGCGCAGCCTGGAGGTCAGTCCCTCGACCGCTTCGGCGACCAGTTCCGGTGCGACCGGCGGGAGTTGGGAGGTAGCGAGGTCAGCTGTCATCGGTTCTCTCCGCGGAGGCGTTCGCCCACCCAGCGGGCGAGGGCGAGGGGGCTGAGTGCGGCCACCGGCATGCCGGCGGCCACGAGTTGCCGGGCCACCGGCACCGAGTAGCGCGGGGTGCCGGTGTCGTCCAGCGCGGCGCAGCCCATCAGGTGCACGCCGGCCGAAGCGAGTGAGCGCACCTCGCCGAGCAGGCCGCCCAGCGGGTACCCCTCCTCGAAGTCGCTGACCACCACCACCAGCGTGCGGCTGGGCACGCTCACCAGGGAGCGGGCGTGGGCCAGGGCGGCCGCGATGTGGGTGCCACCGCCGACCCGGACCTCCAGCAGCAGCGAGAGCGGGTCGCTGACCCGCTCGGTCAGGTCGAGCACCTGGGTCGAGAACGCCAGGAAGTGCGTGGACAGCGTCGGCACCCCGCCCAGCACGGCGGCGGTCAGGGCCGACCAGATGACCGAGGCCTCCATCGAGCCGGACACGTCGACCACCAGGATCAGCCGCCAGTCCGCCTCCCGGCGCGCCCGGGTGCTGAACACCGGCTGCTCGGGGACGACGACGGTGCGCCCGTCCTCGAGCCGCCGGGTGTGCGCCAGATTGGCCCGCAGGGTGCGCGGCAGGTCGAGCCGACCGCCGGGGCGCCGGGTCGGCCGAGGAGTGGCCAGGCCGGTCAGGGCCGGGCGCAGCCGGGTCGCCAGCTCGCGGGCCAGCTCGTCCACCAGTCGGCGCACCAGCGGGCGGAGCTTGGCCAGGTGCTGCTCCGGCAGCCCGCCGGCCAGGTTCAGCACGGAGGTGAGCAGCTCCACCGAGGGGCGCACCGCGGCCGGGTCGAGCTGGGCGAGCACGTCGGTGCGCCCGGCCTCGGCGGCGCGGCCGAGCACCTCTTCGCGGACGTCGGCGCCGAACAGGGCGTCGAGTTCCGCCGCCCACTCGCGCGCGCTCGGGAAGGACGCCTGCTGCCCGCCGCCGTCTCCGGCGCCGCCCGCCAGGTCATCGGCACCCTCACCGCGCCCGGTGCCGTACAGCTCGTCCAGCGCGTGCGCGTAGCGGCAGGCGCCGGCGGGCAGCCGCTGCGGTTCGCGGCCGAGCAGCAGGCGCCAGCGGTCGGCGGCCGTCAGTCGGTCGCCGGGGGCGCCGGGGGCGGGTGCCTCGGGAGCGGGTGCGGCGGGAGCGGGTGCGGCGAGGGCTTCGGGCACGGCCGGCTCGGGCGCCGGCGTCTCCCCCGGCAGGCCAGGCAGGCCCGGCAGTCGCAGCGCGCCGAGGGCCGCGACGGCTGCCGCGTCGGCCGCGCTCCACAGCGCGATCAGCTCGGGCGCGGCGGCGAGCGTCAGGTCGAGGCGTTCGCCCAGCCGCTCGGTGACGGTCTGCAACAGCCGGTCCCGGGCGGCCGGGGCGAGCGTGTCGAACCCGGCGCGCAGGGCCGGCAGCCGGTCCAGGAAGCCACGGTCGGGCAGCCGTTCGACCCGCTCCAGCAGCGGGTCCAGGGCCGCCGGAGCGCCCTGGAGCAGCGGACCGCCGGCGGTGAGCAGGCCGGTCAGCAGCCGGGCGAGCCGGCGGCGCCCGTCCGGGCCGGTCGCGGTGTCGAGCCAGCCGGCGACCCGGCTGCCCAGCGCGTCGGCGGCGTCGAGGTCGAGCAGCACCCGGGCGGCCAGGGCCGCCCCCTGGATCAGCGGTGCGCCGGTGCGGGCCAGGGTGACCAGCGCGTCGTCCAGCCGCAGGCCGAGCCGCTGGTCGCCGGCTCGGGTGGCGAGGGCGACCAGCGCGGTCGCGTCCTGCGGGTCGTCGCTGCCGGCCAGGCCGGGCAGGCCGCGCACCGCCGCGTCCAGCAGGGTGACGGCGAGGTCGCCGGCCTGCTCGCGGCCCGCCGGGGTGGTGCCCGGCAGGTGGCCGCGCCGCAGCGAGTCCACCAGGTCGAGCGCGGTGAGGAGTTCGGGCAGCGTGGCGGCGGCGGGCAGCAGCCGGTCGGCCTCGGCGAGCCGCTCGGCGACCAGCGTGGGCAGGTCGCAGTGAGCGGCGGCGCGCAGCCCGTCCAGGAGTTGGGCGCAGCTGGGTCCGCCCTCGGCGGCCTCGCGGCGGGCGAGTTCGCGCAGCGTGCCGGTGGCGGCGAGTTCGGGGGTCACGCCCCGGATGCCCGCGAGGTCGAGCCGGGCGCCGACGGCGGGTGTCCAGGCCACCCGCCACCGGGTGGTGAGGGCGGTCGAGTCACCGGTCGCGGTGACCTCGCCCGACTCGCCGTAGCCGGCGCCGCAGATCCGCAGGCGCTGCAGCAGCACCTCGCCGCGCGCGTCCAGCGCGGAGCGCAGCGGGTCCAGGCGCAGCTCGCGGGCCTCGGGCTGGTCGGGTCCGGGCAGTCGCAGGGCGTCGAGTTCCGCCTCCACGGCGGGGCCGAGCCCCGAACGCGGGGTGCCCGGGGCCGTGCGGCCCCGTTCGGTGCCGACCAGCACGCTCTCCAGGGCGCGGGCCAGCGCCCGGCCACGGCCGAGCGGCTCGCCCTGGCCGAGCACCGTGGTCACCGCTTCGAGCAGTTCGCCGCGCCCGGGGGCGGGCAGGGCGCGCAGCCGGGCCAGGTCGCAGGCCAGCCGCAGGGTCTCGGCCGCCTCGCCGGTGCCGGCGGTGTGGCCGGCGGCGCGCAGTTCCCGGCACAGCTCGGTGATCGCCCGCGCGGCGGCGTCGCGCACCCGTTCCGGGTCGCCCTGCGCGGCGAGGACGGCCTGCTGCCACCTCGGGTCGCGGATCCCGGCGGGGTAGCCGGAGCGGGAGTCGAGCAGGCCGAAGGTGTAGGGCACCAGCGAGGTGGTGACCGGGGCGGCGGGCGACCGCTCGGCGCGGGCCGGAGTCTGATCAGCCAGTTCGGCCGGTTCAACGGGTTCGGCTGGTTCGGATGCGGGCGGGCCGAGTGCGGGCCCGTGGAAGGCGCCGACCACCGCCGCCACCCGCCGACCGCCCGCCGCCGCCTCGGCGATCACCGCGCGCATGTGCGCCTCGCGGGCCAAGTCGACGCCGGGCACACCGCCGCGTGCCGCCGCGTCGCGGCGCAGCGCCCAGCCGACCGCGAGCGCGGCCCGCCGCACGGCTTCCGGGGTGCTGCCCGGCGCCCGGACCTCGACCGACCGGTCCCACAGGTCGTCGCCCTCGCGCCCGGTGCCCGCGGCGGTCAGCGCGTCGCCGAAGCCGGGCCCGGCGGTGGCCGGCCCGGCCGTGGCCGGCCCAGCGGTGGCCGGCCCAGCGGTGGCGGGTGCCGGCTCCGCGCCGGTGGCGAGGAAGGCCGAGGCGTCGCGGCCGGCCATCGGCAGGTCGCAGCAGCGCACCTCGACGCCCCGCCGGTGGGCCCAGCGGATCGCGGCCAGCTCGGGCGAGAAGTCGGCGAACGGGTAGAAGCCCAGCCGCCCGCTCTCGTCCGTCCCGGCCAGCGCCACCGGCGCCAGCGTCCCCGGGTCGGCCAGGTGCGGAAGCCAGTGCTGGAAGTCGGTCGGCAGCTCGACGCAGAGCACCTGCGGGTCGGCCGCGTCGAGCAGCGCCGGCACGACCGCCGCCAGCGCCGGGCTGTGGTGCCGCACGCCGATCAGGTAGGGCCGCACCGAGGCGGCCAAATCGGCCACCTCCTCGCGCGGGTCGGCAGCGGTGGGAGCAGTGATGGGGGCGGGGGCGGCGGTCAACGGAGGTTCTCCCGCAGGTCCCAGAGCCGGCGCCAGAGCGCGGAGCCGTCCTCGGCCCGGCGCCGCACCGGGCCGTCCCAGTAGCCCAGCAGCCGGCCGTGGTCGGCCGGGTCGTCCTTGTGGACGGCGCCGAGCAGGTGTCCGGGCACCAGGTCCAGCACATCGGCGCCGGCGAAGTAGGCGCCGGCCACGCCGAGCGAGGAGGCGACGTGCACGGCCTCGGCGGTGGACATCACGGTGCCGGGCCGCTCGACGTCCCAGCCCTCGGCGGAGCGTCCGGTGCGCAGGTCGCGGAAGACGGTGACCAGCACGTCGAGGACCGCGTCGTCCACCGCGAAGGCCGCGCCGGCCCGCTGCACGGCGGCGGTGGCCTGGCCGCGGACCAGCGACAGCTCGGCGTCGGCGTCGGCGATCGGGTGGACGGTCTCGAAGTTGAACCGGCGCTTGAGCGCGGCGGACATCTCCGACACGCCCCGGTCGCGCAGGTTCGCGGTGGCGATCACCGTGAAGCCGGGCACGGCCGCCGCCGAAGCGTCCGAAGTCCCGGCCAGCTCGGGGATGTTGAGACGACGGTCGGAGAGGATCGACACCAGCGCGTCCTGCACCTCCGGCAGGCAGCGGGTGATCTCCTCGATCCGGGCCACCCGGCCGGTCCGCATGGCCGTCATCACCGGTGAGGCGACCAGCGCCTGGGGCGTGGGCCCCTGGGCGAGCAGCAGCGCGTAGTTCCAGCCGTAGCGGAAAGCGTCCTCCGTGGTGCCGGCGGTGCCCTGCACGGTGAGGTCGCTGGTGCCGCTGACGGCGGCGGCGAGCAGTTCGGAGAGCATCGACTTGGCGGTGCCGGGCTCGCCGACCAGCAGCAGCCCGCGCTCGCCGGCCAGCGTCACCACGCAGCGCTCCACCAGGGCGCGCTCGCCGACGAACTTCGGCGCGACCACCAGCTTGGCCGGCAGCTCACCGTCCTTGCGGCGGCGCGGCGGCAGGGTGAGCGCCTGGCCCTGGCTGCCGCAGATGAAGGTCACCACCGCGCTCGGCGTGAGCACCCAGCCGGGCGGCCGGGGGCCCTCGTCGTGGGCGGCGAGGAAGGCGAGTTCGGCGGCGTGGCGCTCCTCGGCGGGCAGGATCTGGCGGGACTGAATGGTCGTCAGCTCTTCTTTGACAGACGGCATTTGGGTTCCTCTGAAGTCAACTGAAGTCAACGTGGTCGGGATGCGGGCGCAGTTGGTCAGCGACGCCGGCCGCGCGGCGCCCGCAGCTCCTCGAAACGCGGCAGATCGCCGTCGAGCAGGCGCTGCCAGGCCCGGCGGTAGAGCGCCTGGGCCGGCTCGACGGGCACCAGCACACCGAGCGGTGCGCTCTGCCCGCCCAGCGCCTCCAGCATCGGCAACTTCCAGGTCTCCAGCGGCAGCTGGGGCGAGCGCAGCTCCGCCCAGCCGCCCGGCAGGAAGAGCGAGCGCCCCGCCCGGCTGCGGGTGGCCGCCACCACCAGGTCGGTGCCGGCCAGTTCGGCCCGGGCGGCCTTGAGCCGGGCCGGGCGCCAGCCGGTCCAGCGGGCGGTGTTGCGGTCGGTCGGGTCGGGCATCCCCAGCAGGATCAGGTAGAGGGCAGCGGCGTCCGGGCCGAGGCCGTGCCGCTGCGACACCGCCGCGACCAGGTCCGGCACCGAGCGGGACGGATCCTGCGGCCACCAGGTGCCGTCCGCGCCGCGCCCGCCCGCCGCCGGCTCCCCCGGCTCGGCCAGCTGCGCCGCGAACGACGCCGCGCGGGCCAGCCGCAGCGCGGCCTCGGCGGGGAACGGCACCGCGCCGTCGAGCCGCAGCGCCGGCAGGTACGGGTCCTCCCCCGCCGCGTCCAGCAGCGCCGTGCGGATGCCGGGGGCGGGCTGGGTGTCCTTGGTCGCCATGATGACCGCGCCGTAGCGCTCGAAGCCCTCGCCGACCTCGGTCGGCGGGCCGGCCACCCGCTGGAACGCGGGCAGGCTGACGAACCGGCCGAGGTCCAGGATCAGCTCGGGGTTGGCCAGCCGGGCCCGCACCGCCTCCAGTGCCGCCGGGAGCCCGGCCCGCAGCGGGTCGCCGGCCGGCAGCCGGTGGGCCAGCCAGGCCGTCATGGCCACCGCGCCGACCAGGATGTCGGCGGTGAACCCCGTGGCACCCTGCTCGACGGGCACGCAGCGGTCGCCGCGCACCGTCCAGGCCAGGTCGGTGCTCAGCGCGGCGGCCCCGGCCGGGTCGAGCACGGCGGCCAGCGCGCGGCTCGCGGCCCAGTTGGTGCGGACCGCTCGGGCGGCCTCCGCGAGCAGCGCCTCGGGCACCGCGATCCGGCGGCCGAGTTCCGCGTTCCACAGCTCGGCGGCGGCGTCCACGTCCGGCCCCTGCGACCAGAGCCGGGCCGGCTCGGCGGGCAGCAGGGACGCCACCAGCCGGCGCCGGAACTGCCCGTCGAGCAGGCGCAGTTCGTCCCTCGCCACGGCGGCGTCGGCCATCTTGAGACCGAGCAGGGCCCGGGTGTCGGCCGACAGGAAGTTCCGCTCGTAGCTGTCGATCTGCGGCAGGCCGGCGACCACCAGGGCCGCCATGGTGCTGGTGACGCCGGTGAGCGCGGCAAAGCGCTCGGCCGCCTCGGGGAACCACGGCGCCGATTCGGCCTCGGTCGGCTCAGGTGCCAGCGCCAATCGGTCCAACTCGGCCGCCAGGAGCGCCGCCCGGTCGTCGGTCGGCCCGTCGACCGGCGCGGAGGAGAGCACGGTGTACGGCGCCGGGACCTCGAAGCGCCCGGCCGGGTCGTGGTGGAGCACCGTGGAGTGGATGTCCCCGCCGCCGACCCTGATGGAGTCGGCGAAGAGCAGGAACGCACCGCCGCCCAGCGCGAGCAGCGCGTCCCGCAGGCCCAGACGCACGGTGCCGTCGGCGCCGCACAGGTGACGCACCGTCAGTTCCAGCCGGTGGGTGCGCCAGTGGGCCGCCCCCGCCGCGCCGGTCAGGCCGAGCCCGGCCAGCTCGCCCAGCAGGTGCCGCAGGGTCTCGTACTCCGTCTGGTCCTCGGCGGTGGCCGCCCGCAGCGCCACCGCGGGGGCCAGCGAGGGCAGCGTCGACCAGATCAGGCGGGAGAGCGGCAGGGCCGTGCCGTCGACGTGCAGCGCCCCCGGGCCGGACGGTGCGGCGTCCGCGCGGCGGGCGGTGGCGAGGAACGCCAGCTGCTCGGCGACATGGCGGCTGGTCGAGTCGCCGTACCAGTCACTGAGGCAGCCCAGGCCACTCAGCGCCGTCCGCAGCTGCTGGTCGGTGGGCCCGGTCGGCTCGGCGGGTTCGCCGACGCCGGCCAGCTTGTCGGCGAGCCGCCGCGCCACCGTGTCCAGCACCTGCTGCTGGACGGCGGCGAACCGCAGCACGCCGATGATGCCGGCCAGCAGCGCGTGGTCACCGACCTCGGGCAGCAGCGCGCGGACCGCCGCCGTCAGCTCCTCGGGCCTCTTCTCGTCCACCGCGCCGGCGGCCTTGAGCAGCGCGACGGCGGTGGCGTCCGGGAGCCCGCGCAGGGCGGCCGAGCCCTGCGGGTCGCGCGGCCGCAGGCAGGCCCAGTACCGCACCGGGGGCAGGATCAGGCTGCCCGCGGCGAACGAGCCGGGGGCGTTGTCGGTACGGGCGGTCGCGGTGACCACGCCGTCCTGGTCGACCAGCCGGACCCGGTAGCCGTCCCGGACGACGGCCTGCGGGCGCTCGGTACCGGGGAAGAGCAGCAGCGCGGTCGGCACGCCCGCGCCCTCGGACAGGGTGACGGAGTTCCCGGCCAGGTCCTCGCCCCGCACCGTCCCGTCGGGCCGGCGCACGGTGCGCCAGCCGAGCAGCCCGTCCACCGGGGCCCCGCACGGGGTGGGGTCGGCGATCGGGGCGGGCCGCAGCCAGCCGGAGCCGAAGGTGCTGCCGGTGGGCGCCTCGCGCAGGCCGTCCGCGAAGAAGCCGGGCAGCGCGGCGCGGCCGAGCGCACCGGTGGCGGGGTCGTACTCGTGCCAGGCCGACCTGTCGTCACCCGGTGCCACGGCCCAGACCCAGAACGAGGTGCCGTCGCCGATCACCGGGCGCTCGCCCGGCAGCGTGGTGTCCCCGACCTGCAGGACGCCCTCACCGGTGGTCCGCCCGCCGCCCGGCAGCGGCAGGCCGTAGGTCCGCAGCGGGCCGAGGAAGGTCATCCGGGTGCCGCGGGTGCGGGTGTGGTCGGTCAGCGTGAAGACCCGGTCGGCGGCGGTGTGCCAGTAGCCGACGGCCTGGCCCTGCCGGCGCGAGTACCACTGGACCAGCAGCGAACCGTCCACGTAGTGCAGGCCGGCGTCCCGGCCGAGGTCGCCGGCCGGGATCCGCAGGTCGTGGGTCAGCACGGTGCCCTCGGCGCCGATCACCCGGGCCTGCTGGGGGCCGGCC
This sequence comes from Kitasatospora sp. NBC_01266, assembly GCF_036242395.1. NCBI lineage: Bacteria > Bacillati > Actinomycetota > Actinomycetes > Kitasatosporales > Streptomycetaceae > Kitasatospora > Kitasatospora sp. NBC_01266. The sequence goes on from NZ_CP108458.1 coordinate 1,617,774, forward strand.
ACCAGCAGGTGCGGCCAGGCGTCCGCGACCACGATGTGGTCCACGTCCTTGCGGGGCACCAGCGCGGCCACCGCCTCCTCCCAGGCCGGCCAGCCCAGTTCGTCCAGCAGGCCGCCGCGCAGGGTGCGGGCGAGCAGCGCCGGGATGTCCAGGCCGACCGCGGCCCGCACCTCGGGCTCCGCCAGCGCCAGGACCTCGCCCGGCAGCCGGCCCAGCCGGTGCAGCGCGGCCGGCAGGCCGGGCAGCCCGGCCGCCGTGGACTCGCGGGCCACCTGGGCCATCCAGCGGGCCAGCATCGGCCGGCCGCCGGGCGAGCGGACCAGCACCGCCAGCGCCGCGCGGTCGTCGTTGAGGCGCCGCGCGCCTTGGTCGAAGGCCCGGCGGAACCGGGCGTCGGCGGCCAGCGCGAGCAGGTCGCGCCGCTCGTCCTGCTCCGCCCAGTCACCGAGGCTGAGCGAGGCCCCGTCATCGGGGTCGGCGACCGGGATCCGCTGGGCCAGCAGCTGATCCAGCAGGTCGACATCGCTGTCGGTGATCCGCGCCGTGCCGCCGGAGGCGGCGAGTTCGGCCCGCAGGCGGTCGGCCATCCGGTCGACCAGCGCGTGGAGCGCCGGGATCGAGTCGCACCGCCACGAGCCGCGCCAGGCGAGGAACCGGTCGAACCAGCCGGCCGCACCGTCGGCGGGCCGCTCGGCCTGCGGCACCCCGGCGTCGTGGAGCCCGGCCACCGCCCCGGACTCGGTCAGGATCTCCAGCCACAGGGCGGGCAGTTCCAGGTCGTCGGCGCTGGGCATCAGGTTCAGCAGGGTGCCGCGCACGGCGGGCTCGCGCCGGGCCAGCGCGACCAGGGCCGGTCGGTGACCCTTCCACCAGCCGGCGGCCGCCCGCAGCGTGGCCGGCAGCGCGAGCAGCTCCACCAGGTAGGCGCCCTCGGCGAGTTCCGGATCGGCGCCGGCCGCCCGGGCCAACCGGCGCAGGTCGGCGGCCATCTGGGCGGACGGCGGCAGGCCGCCGGCCGTCCGGCGCACGCAGAGCCGACCGAACCGCTCGAAGGCCTGCGCGGCCGGCACCCGGGCGGCGAGCTCCTTGGCGTAGCCGGAGAGCACCTTGACCGGCAGCGCGCCGGCCAGCGCGAACTCCAGGAACACCGCGTCCAGCCGCTCCTCGTCCAGCGGCAGGCCGTGCTCGGCCTCGGCCCGGCGGGCCCGGGTGAACAGCTGGGCGGCGTAGCTGTGGTTCTCCAGCGCCAGGAAGACCCGGCCGGCCTGCTCGTAGAAGGTGGGCAGGAAGTGCGGTACGGAGGTGCTGAGTTGGGCGGCCAGCGCCTGGTAGGCGTCCAGCGCGGCCTTCGGCTTGGACTTCGCCTGCCGGGCCAGGCGCTCCAACTCGGGCATCAGGCCCAGCGCATGGTGGCCGTCCTGCGGGTGGTGCGCCAGCACCCACTCCGGGAAGCCGAGCGCCTGGCGCAGGCCCAGGCCCACCTCGACCGGCTCGGCGGCCGGCTCCAGGCCGAGGTAGCCGGCGGCCACATCCTCACCCCGGCCCAGCTCACCGGCCACCAGCCGCACCACGACCCGGTCGTCCAGCCCCGGGTGGCGGTAGCTGCGCGCGGTCAGCGGCACCGCCCGCTCGCCCGCGCCCTCGGTCCCGAGCGGCAGCACCCCGCCCGCCTGCAGCAGTTCGGCAGCGTGCCGCTCGGTCATCGCCTTCTCCACGGTCGTCAGTCGATTGGTGGTCAGCTGATTGATCGTCAGTTCCTGGCTGCTCATGCGCCCTTGCCCTCCTCGACGGTGCGGCCCGCGTACAGCGCGGCGGCCATCCGCATCCCCTCCGACCACGCCACCGGCGGGACTTCGGGCAGCGCGATGGCCCGGCCGTCCAGGTCGCGCCAGCCGAGACCGCCGGTCTGCGAGTCACCGTCCCAGTACGGCTCGCCGATCCAGACCGCCGCCTCGGTGGTGCGTTCGGTGTCCCGGACCCGGCAGGTGGCATAGCCGCCGGACACCCGGTAGCCGAGCGAGGAGGCCCGCGCGGCGAGGCCGAACCGGGAGGGGAACGTGCCGCCGGCGAAGTCCCGCACCTCGGTGGCCTTGGCGGCAAGCCGCTGCGGCTTGAGCCAGACCGCGCGGTGGATCTGGTCGACCGCCTGCACGACGCCTAGTTCGGCGGCGAACTCCCGCAACTCCGCCAGGTCGGGAAGGAGTACGGGATGCGGCAGCGTCACCGTCACGGGCGAGATCCGCACCGTCTCCCCGTCGAGGTTCACCAGCCGCAACTCCCCCTCGGCGGTGGCGTCCCGCAGGAATCCGACCTCCTCGGGGTCGTCGCCCACCACGGCCAGATCGCGCAGCGCCGCCTGCCAGGCCGCGTCCGGCCAGACCTGGGCCAGCAGCGCGGTCGGCACCGGCAGCGAGGAGACCATCCAGGCGTCGACCTGCGCGGCGCAGGACGCCGCGTGCCGCTCCAGCCACTGCCCGAGCCGGCGCAGCCGGTCCACCTCGGGATGCTCCCGCAGTGCCTTCGGCAAGGTCTTCAACTGGCGCCCGGCGGCCCGCCCCGCGGTCGACCGCGCGGTCACCCGGCCCTCCACCAGGGCCACTTCATAGCCCTCACCCGCTGCAAGCCAACCCATCGGTCCCCACCTCGCGCGTTGCCGTTGTCATCGTCGTCATCGGTCGTCATCGTCGGAAAGTCGCAGTGCAAAGAGAGCCGCAGTGACCGAGGGGCTGCGGACACCTCGGTGCGGCGATGACGGGAACGCTAGCGGGACACTCCGACAAGTGATCGGGAAGGGCCCGGGCTGTCCGGCGCCACGGGGTTCACCCGCCGGCTCCGGCGCCGGAGCCGGAGCCGGAGCCGGCCGGCCCGGTGTGACCTGGACCATCCGGCGACCGCTTTCGGGTCGCGCCGGCGTGGGCGCTGGGTCAGGGGCCGCTCACCACGGGTCGACAATGTGCGCGGCCTCACGCGGCACCACCGGTGACGGCCACCACATCCACCCCGCCACCGACACCCACGACCCCGCGCCCACCGCGCCCCCGACCCCCACCTACCCCCGGTAACCAGCCCCTGACCAGCCACTTCCCCACAAACCCTTGTTGCCCACCCGCACCCCCCGTAGCTTCGAAACCAGCGCGGCAAGCACCACCCACCGCACCACCCACCGCGCCCCCCACACCACCACCAGGCCCCCACCGGCCTGGTTCCGCCTGCCCCGGCACGCCGACCGAGAGGAACCGCATGACCGTCCGCAACGCGACCACGAACGACACCACCGCCCGCAAGCGCAACCGCCGACGCATGGCCGTCCTCGGCGGCGCCCTGGCCACCCTGCCGATCGCCGGTCTCGTCACGGCCACCGCCTCCTCCGCCGCCACCACCAGCACCTGGGACAACGTCGCCCAGTGCGAAGCCAGCGGCAACTGGTCCATCAACTCCGGCAACGGCTTCTACGGCGGCCTCCAGTTCACCTCCTCCACCTGGGCCGCCTTCGGCGGCACCCAGTACGCCCCCCAGGCCAACCAGGCCACCCGCGCCCAGCAGATCACCATCGGCGAAAAGGTCCTCGCCGCCCAGGGCCCCGGCGCCTGGCCCATCTGCTCCGTCAAGGCCGGCCTCTCCTGACCCACCCGGCCCGCACCAGGCACCGGTGGCGGACAGTGACCCCGGAATAGCCCGACCGGCGACCCCGTTCCCCTGTACACCTGCCGGGGCAACATCGGGGAAGGGCTGAGGAGCATCATGTCGTCGCTTGAGGAACCGTCTCGACCGCAGCCGTTGGTGACCGCGTGCGGTCGCCGCATCGAGGTCGGAGCGCTGCGGGTCGTTGTCCCCGGTCGACCGATCGACCGGATCACCTTGAACGTCGGCCCCGAACGCGGCGGCCGTTCGAAGGTCTGGGCCGGCCTGAGCCCGGCCGAGGCACGCGACCTGGCCCACCGGCTGCTCGCCCAGGTGGCGCACGCCGAGCACAGCGCGTCGGACTGACGGCGGCGCTGCCGACCGCCCGCTGACAGCGCGCCTGACGGTATGTCGGTTCGGCCACGGACCGTCAGCGGGCGCTCGGCAGCGGGGTTTCGTCCGTGCCACCGACCGGGCACTACCTGCGCTGCGCCGCCGGAACCGCGCTGCCCGCCCGCGAACCCACCCAGCGCAGCAGTACCACGCTGACCAGCGCGGCCAGGGCGCACCAGGTCGAGACGAAGGCCAGCCGCCAGAGCAGGGCGCACACCACGGCCGCCGCGCCGGCCAGCCAGCCGAGCAGCCGCAGCAGCCGGTCGCCGCCGGCCACCAGCGCGCCCACGGTCGCCAGCAGGTAGCCGGTCACCAGCACCGGGGCGTACGGGATCCCGGTCCCGTACGCCAGCAGATGGTGGTGCACCTGGACGGTCACCGGGTGCGCCAGCAGGGCCGCCAGCAGCAGGACGGCGACCGTCACGCCGAGCAGCGCGAAGCCGGCCCGCCGCCGCTGTCCGGCGGCCGAGCGGCCCGCCGCGCCGGGCGGGCCCATGGCGCACCAGACACCCACCGAGACCAGGGCCGGCAGCAGCGGCAGCGCGATCACCGCCCACGCGGTGCGCGCCCAGAGCGCGGGGGCGGCACCGATCCGGCCGTCCACGCCGAGCCAGACCGCGGCCTCGGTCAGCTGATGGACGCCGAGCAGCAACGGGACGGCCGCCAGCGGCAGATCGCGCGGCCGCCGGACCCGCGCCAAGCAGAGCAGCCCGAGCCCGGCCACCGCGGTGCCCGCGACCAGGTCCGCCTCGGCACTCCAGCACATCCCGGCCTCCCGAAGCTCCCTGACGGCGGCTCAGCAGCCCGGCGACCGGACCAGCTCAGCCGCCCAGTTGCTCAGCCGCAGCCGCTCAGAACGGCGCCGGTCCGCTGCCGGCGATGGACAGGCCGCCGGAACCCACTTCGTTGTCGTCCCCGGCGAAGTCCGCCTCGGTGCCGTCCGGCAACCGCAGCCGCCCGTCGCCGACCCTCGCCATCAGCTCGAAGTCCTCCTCCCGGTCCGCCTGGAGGTGCCCACCCCAGCCCTGGCCGCCGTCCGGCGAGCGGCGGACGGCCAGGTCCGCGTGGACCACGATCTCGAAACCCCGGTCGATCAGGGTCGCCCATCCTCGATACACGTCATCGGTCACGCCGCCAGTCTCGGCTCTGCACGCCCCGGTCGCACGCCGGGCAGCGCGCTCCGGCTGCCGATGCGGCCGATGCGGCGGGTGCGAGCGCCCGCGCCCGCCGCACCGGCAGCCGGCCCACCGGCGCCGCGTCAGGCCGCGGCGGCCTCGGCGAAGCGGGCGGCGACGTCGTTCCAGTTGACGACGTCCCAGAGCTTCTCGACGTAGTCGGGGCGGACGTTGCGGTACTGCAGGTAGTAGGCGTGCTCCCAGGCGTCGAAGGCCAGCAGCGGGGTGGTGCCCTGGCCGACGTTGCCGTGGTGGTCGTAGACCTGCTCGACGACCAGGCTGCGGCTCAGCGGCTCCCAGGCCAGCAGGCCCCAGCCCGAGCCCTGGACGCCGACGGTGGCGGCGGTGAGCTGCCCCCGGAACGCCTCGAAGCCGCCGAAGTGCTGCTCGATCGCGGTGCCGAGCGCGCCGTCGGGGCGGTCGCCGCCGTCCGGGGAGAGGTTCTCCCAGAAGAGCGAGTGCAGCACGTGGCCCGAGAGGTGGAAGGCGTGCGTCTTCTGCAGGCCGACCAGGCTGCCGAACTGCTCCTTGGCGCGCGCCTCGGCCAGCTGCTCCAGGGTGTCGTTGGCGCCCTTGACGTAGGCCGCGTGGTGCTTGGAGTGGTGCAGCTCCAGGATCTCGGCGCTCATCGCGCGCTCCAGTGCCGAGTAGTCGTACGGCAGGTCGGGAAGCGAGTAGGTGCCCATCAGGACACGGCCCCTTTCAGAGGTGATGATCATGCCTGGAAACACTATTGCGTAAGAGTTGCAATAGCGTCCAGCATGCATCAGCATGTTGAACGCGGAGTCGGCCCCCGTCAGCCGTGGACAGCACTCCCCGTGGGCGCGGGTCCTTCCTGACTGACGATCGTCTTCCCAACCGGCGCCCGCCGGGACGCACGGGCCGGCTCCGCACCAGCAGGTCCACCGTCCGGTCGGCCCCCGGCCCGCCCCCGGTCCGTCCCGGTCGGCAAAAGTGGCGGTAGTACAGTGCGCTGATGGTCTTTCTGAGTCTGGCCGAGGTCGAAGCGGTGGCCCGGCGCGCGCACGCCGGACAGCTGGACAAGGCGGGTCGGCCGTACGCCGAGCACCTGGCCGCCGTGGCGGCACGGGTGACTCGCTCCCAGGGCAGCGAGGAGCAGATCGCCGCCGCCTGGCTGCACGACGCGATCGAGGACGCCGCGCTGTCGCCGCAGTGGCTGGCCTCGGCGCCGCTCTCCGCACACACCAAGGAGCTGGTCCTGGCGCTGACCAAGCGCCCCGGGGAGGACCCGCGCGAGTACGCGGCGCGGATCAGGTCGACCCCCGGCGCGGTCGCGATCAAGGAAGCCGACCTCGCGCACAACTCGAACCCCGAGCGCCTCGCGGCGCTGGACCCGGCGACCCGGATCCGGCTTCGGCTGAAGTACGCCCGGATGCACCGGCTGCTCCGCCCCGCGCCCCCGCGCCCGGAGCCGGCCGACCCCGCCTGGGACCCGGGGGACGCGGCGCTGCTCGCCCGGCTGCGACGCCACCGGGCCGACGCCTGGCTGCGGCTCGCTGCGGCGGTGCGCGACTGGACGGTCGAGGACGACGACGTCCGCTGGACGGCGCCGGCCGGCGGATTCCCCTACCCCGCCTACGGGGAGCGGGTGAACCTGCTCACCGGGCTGCTGTCGACCGTGGGAGCGGTCACGCCCAGCTATGCCTGGATCAACTTCCCCCTGCCGCAACTGAGCTGGGAGGAGACCTACACCCCGGGCGACGCGGTGCGCGCCGCGACCGCGGTGGTGCGCGGCGAGCGTTTCAGCGACGGCACCATCGCCACCGCGTACCTGGACGGCACGCTGTATGCGATCGCCGCCGCCCTGGTGGCCTGGTACGAGGCCGGCCCCGCGCCCCGGGCGGTGCGCAGGCCCGCGACCGGGGCACTGCTCGGGCTGGCGATCGGGGACGCCCTGGGGAAGCCCACCGAGTTCAAGACCGTCGAGCTGATCGAGGCACACTGGCCCCACTGGCGCGAACTTCCGCTGCCGAAGCACGCATTGATCACCGACGACACCCAGATGACGCTGGCCCTGGCACGCGGCCTGCGCACCGCGCTCGACCGCGGGACGCTCGCCCCGCTGCGCCTGGAGCGGCCGGTGCGTGAGGAGTTCGTCGACTGGTCGAAGTCGCCCGACAACAACCGCGCCCCAGGCCAGACCTGTCTGACGGCCTGCTGGCTGCTGGCCAAGCCCGACCGCCGCTGGCAGGAGGCCAGCCAGATCGACTCCAAGGGGTGCGGCGCCAACATGCGGGTCGCCCCGATCGGACTGGTGCCGAATCTGACGCAGCGTCAGCGATCCGGCGCCGCACAGCTCCAGGCGGCGCTGAGCCACGGCCACCCCACCGCGCTGGCGGCGAGCGACCTCACCGCGCACGCGGTGTGGCTGCTGGCCGAAGGCGCGGCGCCGGCCGAACTGCCCGGTCTGCTGCGCAGCTACGCGAACCTCAACCGGACCGGGTACGACGACCTCTGGCTCGGCGACCTGGTGGCGCGGGCATCCGACCCCTCGGCCCAGGCGTTCATCGCCCGGGGCTGGGACGACTGCCTCGCGGTGCTCGACCGGCTGGACGCCGCGCTGGCGGCTCCCGACCTGGAGGCCGACCCCTGCCTGGCCACCGGCGCGGGGTGGGTCGCCGAGGAGGCCCTGGCCGGCGGTCTGCTCTGCTTCCTGCTGCTGCCCGACGACCCGGTGGCGGCGGTGCGCCGGGCCGCGTACTCCTCCGGCGACTCCGACTCGATCGCCTGCCTGACCGGCGCGTTCGCCGGTGCGTATCTCGGCGCGGACGCCTGGCCGCAGGAGTGGGTGCGGCGGATCGAGCACCGCGACGAGCTGCTCTCCTTCGGCGCGCTCTGGGACGGGAGCCGTTAGGCGCTGTCCGGCGGGCAGCGCGTCAGGAAGTCGCTCGGAAGTCGCTCGGCCGGCTCGCGTGTCCACTTCGGCGGTCTATAGTGGCGGAAGTTGTGCAGAAGGCACCTCGTTCGGTGAGGCGTCTTCACGGACACAGGCCACTGACCCCACGACGTCGAGAGACGCCCAGGGTCAGGACAGATCTTCCCGACCTAAGGGTTGATCCCAAGTGGCTTCCGACTCCCGCGAGTCGGATCACGCCGTGAAGTGCTGAAGCTCTGACGAGTTGGGGTGTGCCGGCGGCTCGTGCGCGCCGGTCCGCTCCTTGCCGTGTCGATCAGGCGCACCAGTTCGCGCACCGGCCGGAAGGAGGCGACAGCGATGGATTCGAGCAGTAGTAGTCCGGGTCACAGTAGGCCCCGCACCCGCCTGTCCGCTTTCCGCACCGGCACGCGCTGACCCCTTCCCGCACTCCGGCCCCCGGCTGCGCCCCGCGCGCTTCACGGCAGCCCGCCGGCTCCGCGCGTGCCCTCCAACAGCCCTTGAGCCTCCGGAGGTTGACACCCATGACCACCCTGATGTCCAGCCGTCCCACCCGCCGCTCCGGCGCCACGGCCGCCACGCCCGCCCCGTCCGGCACCGTACGCGGCTGCCTGCGGCTGACCCTGCGCGACGGAGTACCGCAGCTGTACCTGCTCGACCCCAACGACTTCGCGACCACCACCTCGACCGAAGTCGCCTACGACGTACGGGTGCAGACCGCCTACCTGCTCTCCCTCCAGGGCCACCGCCCCGACTGGCTCGCCCAGCACCTCGACCTCCCCACCGCCGCCGCCCGCACGATCGCCGAGCACGCCGAACTGTCGGGCCCGGCCGGCCCCGGGGTCATGCCGCCCCGCAGCTGAGGGGCGGTGGGCTCATCCGTGCCACCGGGCGGGGTGAGCAGCGGCGGCAGATCGGTCAGCGGTCGTCCGAGGCAGGCGAAGAACGGGCCGTCCGTGTCCTCTTCGAAGCGGTGCGCGGTCAGCGCGGCCACCAGGTGTGTCTCGTGCGCGCCGATCGTCACGCTGGGCCGGGCGGAGCCGGTGGCCCGGCGTGCCCAGGCCAGCACCTGGTCGGCGAGGTCCGGATGAGCCGGGTCGACTTGCATGGTCAGCTCTCCGGGCGACTCCAGCCAGCCCCAGGCCACGGTCATATCGCCGGTGGACCAGACTGCGGTGGGGCGGGTGTCGGGAGCGGAATCCGCGCAGGCGGCCGCCCACGCGAGGTCGCCGGAGTGCCGCCAGCCGGCCTCCGGGAACACCCGGCCGGCCAGGCTCTGCATCGCACGCAACGCCATCGGCCCCACGTATTCGTTTCGGCGCACAGTCCGCGACTGTGCCGGGTCGGACGGCGATCGACAACTGGATTACCCGGGCGCGGGACCGCGCGGTGAGTCGCGGCCGGAGCGTCCCCGGTTCCCTCTCGCCGGAGCCCGGGGGGAGGTTCGGATCGTGACGACCGCCCCGGCTACTGTGTTCCGCATCGATCACGAGAGCTGATCGATGGCACAGGGGGATGAGGAACGTTGAGAAGGACTGTTCGCCTGGCGGTCTCCGTACCGCTCGGGGGGTTCCAGATGTCGGTGGACTTCCGTGATCAGCAACCGATCTGACTGACCAGAAGCAGCCGCGGGCCGAGCGCACCTGTCGGCCGGCGGCCGCCACGACCGCTCGGGCAGGCCGATTCGGCGGGTGCCGTCACGACATGTCCGAGCGTCGCACTAGCATCCTGAGTAACTGTCGTGCCGACGATTCGATCGGATGGTCGGTCCGCCAGTCCGTAACCGCCGCCGGCCGCTGCGCCGGTGGCGTCCGCCGGCCCGCCGCACCCCGGCGGGACGACCGTCACCACTGTCAGAGAGACCCGTGTGAATTCTCGCCTCACTACCGGACGACGCCGCTACGCGGTCGCCGCGACAGCCGCGCTCGTCGCGTCGCTGACCGCCGTCGGATCAGCGCAGGCCGCATCCGGCACCTCGGACACCAAGGCCGTGTCCTACCAGAACCACGTGTTCCACGTTCCCTCCGGATGGACGGTGGTGGATCTGACGGCCGATCCGCACGCGTGCGTCCGGTTCGACCAGCACACCATCTACCTCGGGCAGCCGGGCACCGAGCAGAACTGCCCGGCGCATCTGATCGGCCGCACCGAGGCCCTGCTCGTCGAACCTACCGTCAGCGGTACGCCGGTCGGCACGAAGGTCGACGCGACCGGCCACGAGATCGACGCGGCCGACGCCACGGTTCAGGTGACCGGTACGTACGACACCGACGAGCAGTCGATCCGTCAGATCATCGCCGGCGCCGGGCTGCCCACCACGGCGCCGAGCGGCCGGTCCGCCAAGGCCGCCGCGCCCCGGATGCTGGCGGCCGCGCCCAGGAGCGCCGCCGCTTCCAGCCTGTCCGCCGCCGCCACCGTGCCGGCCTCCGCCACCAGCTACACCGGTCAGGGCTTCGACGCCTGCCAGGCGCCGAGCAGCGACACCATGAACGCCTGGATGTCCGCCTCCCCGTACCGGGCGATCGGCATCTACATCGGCGGCTCGAACCGCGCCTGCAGCCAGACGAACCTGACGGCCTCCTGGGTCCAGCAGCAACAGAGCAGCGGCTGGCACTTCATGCCGCTGTACGTCGGCGTGCAGGCCAGCGGGATCACCAATCCGGCGACCCAGGGCGCCAACGCCGCGGACGACGCGGTGCAGCAGGCCACGACGCTCGGGTTCGCCCCCGGCAGCGTGCTGTACTACGACATGGAGAGCTACCAGTCGACGTACACCGGCTCGGTGCTCGCCTTCCTCACCGCCTGGACCAACGAGCTGCACGCCTACGGTTTCAACTCCGGCGTCTACAGCAGCTCCAACTCCGGCATGAAGGACCTGGTCGCCAACGCCGGGAACAGCGGCTACACCATGCCCGACGTGGTGTTCGACGCCAACTGGAACGGCGTGGCCGACACCAACGACTCGGCCATTCCGGCCGGTTACTGGGCCAACCACCAGCGCGTCCACCAGTACGCCTCGCCGTCCGCAGACCAGACCTACGGCGGCTACTCGATCGGGATCGACCAGGACTACCTGGACGTGCAGGTCACCAACGTGCCGCCGTCCCAGTCCTCCGAGTTCTTCCTCGGCACCCGGACCAGCTCCGGCAACTGGCCCGGCTTCACCCCCATGTCGGGTGTCGGCGGGGTCGGCGTGTTCAAGGGTAGCGAGGCGGCGATCGCCGGGATGCCGGACGGCACCTCGCAGGAGCTGGGCATCGGCACGGACGGGAACCTGTACCACGGGATCCGGTCCACCAGCGGCACGCTGAGCGGCTTCGCGGCCCTGAGCGGCGTCGGCTCGCCGAACATGGCGGCGCGCAAGGCGGGTATCGCGGGGATGCCCAACGGCTCCTCCCAGGTGCTGGCGATCGGCAACGACGGCAACGTCTACCACAACATCCGCTCCGCCAACGGCAACTGGAGCGGCTTCGCCGCGCTGCCCGGGATCGGCACGCCGAACATGGCGGCCGGCGACGTGGCGATCGCGGGGATGCCGGACGGCTCCTCCCAGGTGCTGGCGATCGGCAACGACGGCAACGTCTACCACGAGATCCGCTTCGCCAACGGCAACTGGAGCGGCTTCGCCGCGCTGCCCGGGATCGGCACGCCGAACATGGCGGCCAAGCGGGTGGCGATCGCGGGGATGCCCGACGGCTCCTCCCAGGTCCTGGTGATCGGCAACGACGGCAACGTCTACCACGAGATCCGCTTCGCCAACGGCAACTGGAGCGGCTTCGCCCCGCTGCCCAGCGCCGGCTCGTCCACCATGGCCGCGAGCGCGGTGGCGATCGCGGGGATGCCCGACGGCTCCTCCCAGGTGCTGGCGATCGGCAACGACGGCAACGTCTACCACAACATCCGCCTCGCCAACGGCAACTGGAGCGGCTTCGGCGCCGTCCCGGGGCCGTACGGGTCGAACACCTTCCCCGCTCAGCGGGTGGGTATCGCGGGCATGCCCGACGGTTCCAGCCAGATCCTGGCGACCCGGAGCTGACCGACTCTCCGGTCGTGACGGCGGTGCTTCTCCCCTCTGCGGCGGGGGGAAGCACCGCCTGCTGTTTTCGGGGCCCGGACCGGTACGACTGCGCGGATGATCAACGGCGCTCGCCGGATCGTCGTCGTCCAGCGGGTTGCCGCTGGGGGCACGATCAAACAGGGTCCGCGTGTGCCGATCCAGCGCCGCAAGCACCTTGTCGGAGATCGCTGACACCCTGACCCTCGATCGGCGGAAGGATCAGTCCCGTGGAGATGGAAAGCTTGATCAACGAGGCGTGGCGGCCGACTACCACCACGCCTCGATTGCGTGAACTAGCGGCCGAGGACCCGAGGCTGGCTCGGATCGTGGCCGGCCGAATAGGCCTGTCCGCCGAGTTCGCCGAGGAATTGGCCGCCTGGGCGGACAGTGCCGACGCGCATGGTGCCGTCACGGACGGCGCCGACACGGGCCTCGCTGAAGCGAACCTCAACCGGATCGGCATGGTCCGAGCCCTGGCAGCGCAACCAGCGACCTCGCCTGAGCGGCTGGCACTGTACGCAGGACACCCGGACGAACAGGTACGCCACTTCGTCGCCCTGCACCGAGGTACGCCGAAAGCAGCCCTCGAGATGCTGGCCGCCGACGACTCCCCGGCCGTGCGCTGGGCCCTCGCGGCCCGGGAGGAGCTGCCGGAGAAGATCGCCGACAAGCTGCTCACCGACTCCGCAGCCGATGTACGGCTGGCTCTGATCCAACGCAGCGTCGTCCAAGAAGCGCACTTGCAGGCGCTCGCCACGGACCCCGATCCGCGCATCCGCCGAGTGGTGGCCGAACTGGGCTACGCCGGAGACGCCGACCTGCTCGACGAGGATCCGCGGGTGCGCCAGGTCGCTGTGCGGAGCCGCGACCTCGATGCGCTGGCCGCACACCTGGAGCGGCTGGTCCGAGACCCGGACCAGCTTGTGCGTGAACTGTGCGCCTCGAGTGAGCGCAACCGTGACGGCGCCCTTCTGGCCGTGCTCGCCACCGACTCGGTTCCGGCGGTCCGCAAAGAGGTGGCCGCGAACTGGCACACCCCCGTCGAGTCCCTGATCGCCCTGGCCGGCGACGAGTGCCAAGAGGTCCTGGAAGTCCTCAGCAAGAATCCGTTCGCCCCGCCGCAGGCCCTCTCCGTGATCCTCGAGACCGTTCCACAGGATTTCGACTCCTTGGACCATTCCATCACGCGATTCATCATCTACAACCTGCTCCGCAATCCGGCCATCAGCTGCGAGACGATGCGGGCGTTGTACGCGAAGAACCCGTTCCAGCACGTCAAGGTGGCTGCCCTGTCCGAACCCAACTGCCCCCCGGACGTGGCCCTCCGATTCGCGGTGGATTATTACGCGCACCTGGCGGGCAACGACGAGGCGCGGCGCAGTTTCGCCGATGTGGAGGCGGCACTGCGCGACGGACGACCCCTCGGCCCGGTCCTGGCCGAACTCCTGTCCAGCCCGGACCACTACCTGCGCGGAGTCGCGGCCGCCAACCGGCACACTCCACCGGAAGCGCTGGCGCACTACGCACACACCACCGACCCCAAGTTGGGGGACTACAGCCTCAACGACGTGGCGAAGAATCCTGCCACACCGCTCGAGATCCTCGAGGACTGGGCCCGCGCCGACGAGCGGCAGTCCAAGATGCTGGGAAACCCTTATCTACCCGAGTCCGTGTTCGAGATCATCGCGACCGGCGAGGACGAGCGCCGTGCACGCGTCGCGCGCCGGATACTGGCGGTTCGGACGCACCGGGCCGGAACGGAGCACACATGCTGAAGCTGTCGTCGTGGAGCGCTCGCTTCGCACCGCTGACCGACATCGACGATGTGTCGGGTTGGGTCGGCCCGATGACGAGAAACTACCTGGAGGACGAGGACCTCGACTGGCGGCTGCACCGCGGTGACCTGATCGTCCCCGAGAACGTCGATCAGGACCTCGCGCTCGTCGTCGACGGCAACATGATCGTGCACGGATTCCTCGACGACTACGTCTCCGACATCGGCCTGCTCGTCGTCCTCGGAGATCTGGTCGTACACGACCTGGTCTCCTGGGGCGCGGTCTCCGTCGGCGGGGACCTGCGCGCCGAGGGAGTGGTCTACGCGTACTACAACGACTACACCTTCGAGGTGGGCGGCAAGGTCCACGCCCGGGCGCTGGTGCTGGCCGACAAGTCGGGCGGCTACAGCACCGGCGAGGTGGAGGCGGAGATCGACTCCTACATGCCGACCAAGAAGCAGTACCGCGCCGCCCGGGACATCTTCGTTCACCAGGTGTACGCCGACGGCGAAGAACGCGCCCAGAAGGGCAAGCCGCCGAAGCTGGACAGGCCGAGCTACCACCGGGTCTGCTCGAGGCTGCACGGCGGCGAGCCGCTGTTCAAGACGCCCGCCCCCGCACACGAGGCCCACACGGTGAAATCCTGACCTGCCCCCCGGTGTTCCCGCGCCAGGACGCGGACCAGAGGACCTGGGCGCGACGGACCACCGCTCCCGCCACTCGGCGCCGATCCTGCCGGATCGTCATTGTTGGGCGGGCGGTGACGGTCTTGCGGGGTCAGCGGCCTCGGCAGCGGCCCGGAGTACCGCTGCTCCCCGGCCCAGGGGCCCGCTGGTAGAAAGGACCTCCAGCACCTCTCACGCGCCTGACCCCCGGAGGATCCCGTCATGCCCCTCGCCGACATCCCCCTGCAGACCCTGGCCGGACAGCCCACCTCCCTCGCCGAGTTCGCCGGCAAGGCCGTCCTGCTCGTCAACGTGGCCTCGAAGTGCGGCCTGACGCCGCAGTACACGGGGCTGGAGGAGCTGCAGAAGCATTACGCGGAGCGCGGGTTCACGGTGCTCGGGGTGCCGTGCAACCAGTTCGGCGGGCAGGAGCCGGGCAGCGCGGAGGAGATCCAGACCTTCTGCGCGGTCAACTACGGCGTCTCGTTCCCGCTGCTGGCGAAGATCGAGGTGAACGGTGACGGCCGGCACCCGCTGTACCAGGAGCTGACCGGGCTCGCCGACGGCTCCGGTGAGGCCGGGGACGTGCAGTGGAACTTCGAGAAGTTCCTGATCTCGCCCGCCGGCACCGCCGTGGGCCGGTTCCGGCCGCGCACCACGCCGGACGACGCGGAGCTGGTCGCCGCGATCGAGGCCCAGCTGCCGGCCTGAGCCGTGCGCCGGGCACCTCGCGGCCGCCACCGGGCCGCCATCGGGCCGCGAGGTGCACCGCTCAGCCCAGCAATGCGCTGACCATCATCCCGGGAACGAAGAGCAGGCCGATGAGCCCCAGCCCCAGTGCCAGGGCGCTGAGCACCGGCACGGCGATCACCGGCCAGACGAAGGCCCCGAGCGCCGAATACGGGTCGTCCCGACCGGGCACCAGCAGCAGGGTCAGCACCGGCTTGGGCTTCCAATCCGCGTAGAACAGGGTGTGCTTGTGCACCACGCGGGCGCCGTTCGGCGCGATGTACCAGTACTCGTGGGTGCCCAGCCCCGCGCTGCGGTCGTAACGGGCCTCCACCCGAACGCCCTTGGTCACCGCCCGCCAGAAGGTGGTGACCAGCCTCCGGACTTTCCGGCCCGACTCGAACGACCACCCCAGCGGCAGCACCCCGATCCAGCAGTACCCCGCGGCGGCGGGCTGCCCGACCGCGAAGAACACCGCGCTCTGCACCCCACAGCACCCGACCACCGCCATCCACACCAACGCGCGACCGCTGAACCGCCCCCGCAGCGTCCGCCGCGGCCGAGGCGGCGCCTGCTCGGCCCGCTCCGTGGTGACCGGCGGCGTGTCCGTCACCCCGAGCTTCCGCACCCGCTCGACCTGCTCGCTGACGGCCACCGCGAGCGCTGCGGCCTCCGCCGCCCGGCACCGCAGCTCGAACACCGTCTCCGAGCCGCGCAGCTCCACCCGCACGCGGCCCCGCAGCGACCCGCCACCCAGTGCGACCGCCGCCCCGACCGCCCCGTACGGAATCCGCGTCACCATACCCCCGCGCTCCCACAGCACCGCCGCCTCACCGACCCGCACCGTGGTGCTCCCGGCCCGCACGATCAGCGACGGCGGCGCCGCCACCGACGCGCCTGTGGTCCCCAGTCCTGACGCCATTTCCTGCTCCCCCTCCGAGACGACCCTTGATCATCCCGTTCGGGGCGCCCGCTGCCAAGCGGGTTCCCCGACCGCTCGCCGGTCCGCGGCCGCTCCGCGGCGGACATCGGGCCGGCGGCCACGGGCCCGGTGATCCCCAAGACGGGGTCGCTAGGCTGGCCGGACGCATACCTCGAGAGGACCCCGTCCGGATGGCCAAGAATTCCGCCGCAGCGCGTGCCAAGACGCGCCCGGCCCTGCTGAAACTGACCGGGGTGAGCCGCTCCTACGGCGACCGTGAGGTGCTGCACCCGGTGGACCTGGCGCTGGCGGCCGGCGAGTGCGTCGCGCTGCTCGGCCACAACGGCTCGGGCAAGTCGACCCTGCTGCGGGTCGCGGCCGGGCGTGACCTGCCGACCAAGGGCACGGTCCGCTTCGACGGGCTGCCGATGGACGAGAACGATCCGCGGATCCGGGCCCGGGTCGCGGTGGTCGGCGACACGGTCGCGCACTATCCCGACCTCACGGTGCGCGAGCACCTGCTGCTGGTCGCGGTGGCGCACGGGGTGGCCGACGCCCGGGCGTGGGTGCAGCAGGTGCTGGACGACCGGATGCTCACCGAGCGGGCCGACGCCCTGCCCTCGGCGCTCTCCTCCGGGCAGTTGCAGGCTCTGCTGCTGGCCTGCGCGCTGGTCCGGCCGCGCGATCTGCTGCTGCTCGACGAGCCGGAGCAGCGGCTGGATCCGCAGGCCCGGCGGCGGCTCGCCGAGCTGCTGCGGGCCGAGCTGGCGGACGGCGTGGCGGTCCTGCTGGTGACCCACCACACCGACCTCGCGCGCGAGCTGGCGGACCGGGTGGTGGTGCTGGAGGACGGCCGGATCGTCGCCCAGGGCGCGCCGGGCAGGGTGCTGGGCCAGGGCGACACGGTGGGTGCCAGGTGACCGCCGACTCGCCGGCGGCCGCGCGGGAGACGAGGCCGGCGGACGCGAGTCCCGGGGAGATAGCGCCCGAGGACGACCTGGTCCAGGACCCGGCGCAGCTCGACCCGGAGCACCTCGACCCGGAGCCCGCCGGCGACGGGTGGGGCGACGAGGACGACTGGACCGACGAGACGCTCGTCCTGCTGCGCACGCTGCGCGCACCGCACCGGCTGAACCGGGCCAAGCAGGTCGGCTTCGCGCTCTACTGCGTCCTGCTCATCCTGATCATCTGGGGCGGGGTGCCGAGCCTCGGGCTCTTCCTGCAGGCCTCGATGGGCGCCGACTACACCGGCCACGGCGGCGACCTGCTCGCCGCCATGCCCAGCGGCATCGCCGCCGCCGGGCTGGCCTTCGTGCTGCTCGCGGTCCGCGACGGACTGTGGCGCGGTCCGGTGGTGCCGCCCCGGGCGGCGACCGACTGGCTGCTCGCCCATCCGGTGCGCCCGCGCCCGGTGCTGCGGCCGTGGTTCTGGCTCTCCTGCGGCCTCGCGGTCTTCCCCGGCCTGGTGACGGCGGTGGGCGCGATGGTGGCGCTGGGGCTGATGCTGCGGGTCGGGCTGCCGGCCGCGCTCGGCTGGTGCCTGCTGGGCGGGGCCTGCCTGCCGCTGCTGGCCACCTGCGCCGGGCTGCTGGTGGAGCGCAGCGACACCGCCGCCCGCTGGGTGCGGCGGCTGACCCCGCTGGTGACCGTGCTGGTGCTGCTGCTCGCCGCGCAGAGCGCGCTGGCGGTGGCCGGGCACCGGGTGCACTGGCTGGAGCTGGTCGAGCTGTGGTCGGGCCCGTGGGGCTGGGCCGGGATCGCCGCTCTCGCGCCGACCCGGGGTGCGGTGCCGGGGGCCTGGGTGGCGGCCCTGCTGCTGTTCGGCGGCACCGCGACCGCCCTGTTCTTCGCCGACCGGGCCGCCGGGGCGGTGCCGCTGGGCCGGCTGCGGGAGCGGGCCAGGACCGCCGCCGGCGTGTTCGCCGCGCTGCGCACGGTCGAGCTGCGGGCGGCGCGGCTGGCGGTGACCGGCGCCTCGGGCACCACCCGGCGGCTCTGGATCCGGCTGCCGATGCCGCGCCACGCCTGGCTGGTGGTGCCCTGGCGGGACGC
Source organism: Kitasatospora sp. NBC_01266 (assembly GCF_036242395.1). Lineage (NCBI taxonomy): Bacteria > Bacillati > Actinomycetota > Actinomycetes > Kitasatosporales > Streptomycetaceae > Kitasatospora > Kitasatospora sp. NBC_01266. The sequence continues at coordinate 1,636,059 of NZ_CP108458.1, forward strand.
CACCGCGCTGCTCCGCTCCCCCGCCCGGCTCGGCCGCGCGGTGCTGCTCACCGCGCCGGCGGTGCTCTGCGCCGCGCTGGCGCACGGGATCGGCAGCAAGCCGTCGGTGCCGACCACGGCCGTCGCACTGGTCTTCGGCTACCTGGCCGTCGCCCAGCTGCTGGAGCCGGCCCGGATCGAGACGGACGACGTGCGCCGGGCCGCCTGGTCGCCCTACCCGTTCGCCGACCTGATGCTGCGCCACGCGATCGTGCCCGCCCTGGCCGGCGTGCTGATCGCGCTGGTCGGCGCCGGGGCGGCGGTGCTGGCCGGGGCGGGCCCGGCGGTCTGGCTGGCACCCGCCGTGGTGCCGGCCCTGGTGGGCGCCGGGCTGGTGAACACCTGCCGGGGCGTGATGCGGCGCGACCTGATGTACAAGGCGCCGTCCTCCGGTTCCGGCCTTGGCCTCTTCCTCTTCGCCGCCTGGTACGCGGCGGGCCCGGCGGCGGCGGTGCTCGCGCTGACCCTGCCGTTCGCGCAGGCGCTGCGCGCGGACAGCGCGACGACCTGCGGCCAAGCGCTCGGGGTGGGCGTGATGGTGGCGGTGGTGCTGCTCTGGTGGGCGCGGACCCGGGCATCGGAGCTGACCGGACTGTCCCGACCGGCGGCGCAGCAGGACCGCTAGCAGCAGGACCGTCAGCGGCAGGACGGCCGGACCCGGCGGGGTCCGAGGGCGGCGGGGCCCCGGGTTTCGGGCGCCGCCGCCCTCCTCAGTCGGCCACCTCCAGCAGCACCAGCGTGCCCTCGCTGCCGGCCCGCACGGCGTGTCGAGTGCCGGCCGGCACGCAGACCAGCTCTCCCTGACCCACCGTCACCTCCCGGTCCCCCAGTAGGAGTTCCAACCGGCCGTCGAGCACCAGCAGCGCCTCGGCACCGGCGTGCGTCTCCTCCTCGAGGGGCAGCTCGTCCATCCGCAGCACTTTCAGCCGGGCCGTCCCCACCTGCCCCAGCAGCTGGGACCGCCAGGCCTGCGGCAGTGCGGCGGCGGTGTCGGACAGGTTGACGATGTCGTTCAGGTCCATGGACGGCGAAACTACCCACGCGGCGGCGCCCGTTGGTCGACCGTTCGGCAAAATCTCGCGCTGCGCCAGGATGGGGCCGTGATCACCCCGCTGCTCGCACGGCTCGATCGGACGCGGACTTCGCCGCCCTGGACGCCTGGCTCCGCGGCGCGGGTCGGTAGGACCGCTCCGACGGGCCCGGCGGCGGGTGTCACCGAACCGGCGGCCCGACACGTCCCTAGCTGCTGAACGGCCGCGCGTGCGTGCTCCGTATGTCCGTACGTGCGTATGCCCGTACGTGCGTATGCCCGCGCGTGGCCGCCAGTTGTCGACGTCGATGGAGTGTGACACCTTGCCCCAGCAGCATCCCTCCCCAACTCCGCAGCGCCCCCGGGGCCGCACGGTGAGCACCGTCGCGGCGGCCGCCGCCGCGGCGCTGGTGGTGGCCGGCGTGGTGGCACCGGCCGCCGAGGCCGCCGACCAGGGGCGGACCGCCCTGCCGTCCGTCATCCCGAGCTGGCCGACCGACCCGCAGGCGCCCACCGACAACGGTGCCGCCCCGGGCAGTTGGAACCTGTCGTTCCGGGTCTACCTGGCCGGGCAGAACGCGGCGGGCCTGGCCCGGGCCGCCAAGGCCGTCTCCGACCCGGCCGGCCGGAGCTACGCGCACTACCTGACGCCCGCTCAGTTCGCCCAGCACTACGGGCCCACCGCGGCCCAGACGGCGAAGGTCAGCGACTGGCTCGGCGGGCTCGGCATGCACGTCACGGGCAGCAACGCGCACTACCTGTCGGTCAACGGCACCGTGGCCGAGGTGGAGCAGGCGTTCGCCACCTCGCTGCACAGCTACTCCCGCTGGCCGGGCGCCCTCGGGTACGCACCGGTGAGCGGGGTGTCGGTGCCGGCCGCGCTCGGGCACGACATCAGCACGGTGCTCGGCCTCGACAATCCGCTCGACTCCGCTCTGCCCGCCCCGTCCACGGCGGCGGCGGCGGGCAGCACCGCCGCTGCCGCCAAGCCCGTCACCCGCGCCATCACCCGCCCCACCACCCGCGCCCAGGACACCGGTTCCGCCCCGGCCACCGGCGTCACCGACCCCAACGCCGAGCCGTGCTCGCAGTGGTGGGGCCAGAACAGCTCCGCCATCCCCGCGTACAACGGGCAGACCACCGCCATCGACCAGGTCTGCGGCTACACCCCGCAACAGCTGCGCGCCGCCTACGGCGTGACCGACAGCCCGTACACCGGCAAGGGCCGCACGGTCGCCGTGGTGCTGAACGGCGCGCTGCCCACCATGGCGGCCGACGCCAACCGCTTCTTCGCCGCCCACAACGTGCCCGGCTTCGCCCCCGGCCAGTACAGCGAGAACTTCGGCCCGAACTTCGCCGCCACCTGCCGCGGGGAGTCCGACGCGCCCGAGGAGCCGCTGGACGTGGAGTCGATCCACATCGCCGCCCCGGACGCCAAGGTGGTCTACGTCGGCGCCGACTGCGACACCGGGGACGGCGGCTCGCTGGCCTACCTCGACGCGCACACCCGGATCGTCGACCAGCACCTCGCGGACGTGGTGACCGACTCGTTCTCGACGGCCGAGAGCACCAACACGCTGGCGAACATCGCGGCCTGGGACCAGATGTTCGAGCAGGGCGCCCTGGAGGGCATCGGCTTCGACTACGCCTCGGGCGACTACGGCGACGGCGCGACCGGGGTCAACGCGGGCGAGCAGGCGGCGGTCATCTTCCCCGCCTCCGACCAGTGGGCGACCTCCGTCGGCGGCACCACGCTGGAGATCGGCAAGAACAACGAGGTGCTCGACGAACTCGGCTGGGGCAACGACTCGGCGCAGATCAACCCGCAGGGCACCGGCTACCTGTCGCCGCCGCCCGGGCCGTTCATGATGGGCTCGACCGGCGGCCGCAGCGCCCTGATCAACGAGCCGTGGTACCAGAAGGGGGTCGTCCCCGACGCCCTGACGACCGCCGGCGGCACCGCCCCCGCCCACCGCGAGCAGCCGGACATCTCCGCCGACGGCGACCGCGCCACCGGCTGGCTGGTCGGCTACACCACCCCGAACGGCGCCTACCACGAGGAGTTGGGCGCCGGCACCAGCGGCTCCTCGCCGTTGATCGCCGGCCTGGAGGCCGACGCGGCCCAGGCCAGTGGCCACGCCCTCGGCTTCGCGAACCCGCTGCTCTACGCCATGCGCAACACGCCGGCCATCCGCGACATCGTCCCGGCCCCGGCCGGCCAGGCGCCGCTGGCGGTCACCTACATCCCCGACCCGTGGTCGACCCCGCCCTCCGTCGCCAGCTACCTGACCCTGTTCGACCAGGACGGTGCCCTGAAGGCCGCCCCGGGCTACGACGACGTCACCGGCGTCGGCTCGGCCACGGCCGACTTCGTGCGCTTGTTCGCCCGACGCTGACAGCTCACCCCAACAGCTCGCCCTGACAGCCCCGGTGGCCACCATGACGGACGGCCACCGGGGCTGTGACGTGCGGCGTGCACACACCGAAACGACTGCCGCAACCACATGACTGATCGTCACCTGACTGGAAAACAGCCTGCCTTGACGATGAGAACGCCTATCCTTACCCCGCTACGCAGGCGATCTTTTTCCCTCCCCCGCCGAAGCCGGGGGTATCCACGGAGGCATCAGATGAAAGCGGCGTTACTCAAGGCATTCGGCTCCGATCTGTCCGTCGAGACCCTGCCCGACCCGGTCCCGGGCACCGGGGAGACAGTGGTCGACGTCGTGGCGACCGGCGTACTGCCTTACTCGAACGAGGTGTTCAGCGGCGAGCGGCAGTACCTGCTCGACCTGCCGGCGGTGCCGGGGACCGGGGCGGTCGGCCAGGTGCACGCCGTTGGGCCCGACGCCACCCGGCTGGCAGTCGGCGACTGGGTCTACTGCGACCCCACCCTGCGCTCGCGTGACGGCGCGCCGACCCCCGACATCGCGCTGCACGGGCTGATCGCTCGCGGTGACGGTGGCCTGCGCCTGCAGCGGCACTACCGCCAAGGCGGTTTCGCCGAACGGATGTTGATCCCGACCGAGAACGCCGTGCCGCTCGGGCCCCTCGACCCGGCGGACGCCGGGCGGTGGTGTGCGCTCGGCGTGCTGCTGGTGCCGTACGGCGGCCTGCTGGCGGCGGAGCTGCGGGCGGGTGAGACGCTGCTGGTCAGCGGGGCGACCGGGCACTTCGGCAGCGCTGCCGTCGCGGTCGCGCTGGCGATGGGGGCGGGGTGCGTGGTCGCGCCGGGCCGCAACGAACGGGTGCTGGCGGACCTGGTGCGCCGGTTCGGCCCGCGCGTTCGCACCGTGCGGATCACCGGCGACGAGGACACGGACCGCGCGCTGATGCGGCGGGCCGCGCCCGGCCCGATCGACTGCGTGATCGATCTGCTGCCACCCGCCGCCGGGGCGGCCCCGGTGCGGACCGCCGCGATGACCGTGCGCGAGTTCGGCCGCGTCGTCCTGATGGGCGGGGTCGGCATGGCGGGGGACGACGACCTGCGGCTGCCGTACCCGTGGCTGATGCGCAACAGCATCACCGTGCGCGGGCAGTGGATGTACCCGCCCTCGGCCGGCGCGCGTCTGGTCGGGCTGGTCAGGTCCGGGCTGCTGGACCTGACCGAGTTCGACGTCACGGAGTTCGACCTGGACGATGTGAACGACGCCGTCGCGCACGCGGCGACCGCCGGCGGCCCGTTCGAGCAGACGGTGGTCCGCCCTTGAGGTGGCGAGTCGGTGCGGTGGCCGGCGGAAAGGGCCGACGCGACAGGCGAGTTCGAGGATGCCCACAGCTCATAAACTGATGTGGATTTGAATGCTGGCTACATCAGCAGCTGTTGATTTGACTGTGGGGACATGCCAGGCTCACACGGGTCCGCTCCGCCCTCCCGGCGGGCGGCACCCTGCCATGTTCGGCCTCCCACTCTTCAAGGGGCATCGCCTGCGTTTTCGACTTCCGCTGGCCATCGCTGCCGCCGCGGCCGCCGCGCCCTCGCCACCGGGCCCGCTCAGGCCGCCACCCCCGAGCACGACCCCCACCCCCGTACCGGATCGCCCCCTAACCGGCCCCCGGCCTCGCCCCTGAAGAAGCGTCGGGGCACTGCGGGTCGGGCCAGCTGGGCGGCAGGATGCTCCGTGTTCACACCCCGGGTGCCCGACCGGGAGGCCGGAGAGGAGTCCGCCGTGCAACAGGTGGCGCTCGGCTCCGGCGCGCAGGCGCTGGTGCGGGCCGGGCTGGACTGCGCCGGACCGCCGGTCGGCGGGCAGGGCGACGGGCTGGGTAGCGGGTCGGGCGACGGCTCGAGCGGCGGGCAACTGGCGCTGCGGACCGGGGTCTTCGTGGTCGACCCGCCGTTCTTCGGCAACGGCGACGTGGGCCGGGCCGCGGTCTGCGGGGTGGTCAACGAGCTGGCGGCCACCGGGGCCGAGCCGCTGCGGGTCGCCCTGGGCGTGATCGTCGAGGCTGGGCTGCCGGTCAGGCTGCTCCGGCGGCTGGTCCGCTCGATCCGGGAGGCCGCCCGGGAGGCGGGTGTGGCGATCGCCGCGGTGGACACCGAGGTGGTCCGGGCCGGCGAGGCCGACCAGGTCTTCGTCACCGCCACCGCCTTCGGCCTCCACCGGCGCCCCGCACCGCGCCCCACCGCACTGCGGCCGGGCGACCGGATCGTGGTCACCGGCCCGCTCGGCGACCACGCGGCCCACCTGCTGACGCTGCGCGGCGCCCCCGGCCTGGAGCAGTACGTGGACAGCGACTGCGCCCCCCTGGGCGGGCTGCTGGCCACCGTGCTGCCGCGGCCGAGGTACGCCGCGGCGATCGGCGGCGGCGGGCTCGCGGCGGTGCTGGACTCCTGCGCGGCGGCCCGCGGCCTGACCCTGCGGATCACCCGGGCGGCGCTGCCGGTCCGCCACCAGACCCGGATCGCGCTCGGCCTGCAGGGCCTGGACCCGCTGCGCGCCGGGTGTGCGGGCAGCCTGTGCCTCTTCGTGCCGCCCGAGCACGTGACGGCCGTGCTGCGCCGGCTGCGGGCCCATCCGCAGGGCCGGCTGGCCGCCGACATCGGCGAGGTGACCGACCGTCCGCTGCCGGCGGTGGAGTTGCTCGGCGCCGACGGCGCGGTGCACCCGCTGGACCGCCCGCGGGCGCCGGGGCCGGTGCGGCTGCGGTAGGGGCGGGTCGGGTCGGGGTCGGGGCGGACTGGGGTCGGATCGGGGCAGTTCGGGGCCACCCCGTCCCTGACAGGGGTTCCCCGCGCCCGGCCGGGAGGTTCCGTTCGTATTCCGAGCGCCGCTCTGTCAAGCGGCACCAGTGGCACAAGTTGCCACGCAGCTAGTTGCCGCCGTCACCGGCTGGCCACCCGTCCACCGGCCCGCCCACCATGGAGCGGGACAAGGAGATGCCACATGACAGTGCACAGTGAGACCACACCGGTCCGCCGGCCGCATGACGAGGGCGCCCGGCATCTGATCCACTGTCCCTCCTCGTGGGAGCACTACCTGTTGGACGCCCCGAGCCTGGGCGCCGAGCACTTCGTGCTGGTCGGCGACCTGCCGGTGCGCCACCCGCTGTTCAACGACGGGCCCGGGTACTTCCACGACGCCCAGCTCGCCACCGAGGCGGTCACCGAGATCGGCGCCTTCGTGGGCCACCGCTACTTCGGCGTGCCCGAGGACCGCACCGGCCTGTTCCACCGGTTCGCCCTGGAGCTCACCGAACTCACCGCCTGGCGCGCGCTGTCCGGCGGGTTCGGCGACGGCGCCGCGCGGATCGCCACCGAGATCACCGCGGTGCCGACCAACATCATGAACGAGGTGCCGCGCTGCCTGGAGCTGCGCCTGGAGATCCGGATCGACGACATCCTGTGCGGGCGCGGCTCGGCCGGGCTGATCTTCCTGATGCCCAAGCTCTACCGCAACCACCTGGCCACCAGCCGCCGGGTGTTCGGTGAGACGCCCGAGCTGGCCGACCGTCCGGACGGCCGCCCCTGCCCGGCCCGGCCCGTCGAGGTGGGCCGCACCCGGCCGGAGAACGTGGTGGTCAGCGAGCCCGTCGCGGATGCCCGGGGCCGGTTCTGCAACTGGCTGCTGACCGAGGGCGTCAGCCCCGTGGTGCGTGGCCTGCAAGGGGAGTTGACGGGGCTGCACCTGCTGGAGGCGCTGCGCCAGTCGGCCGTGCTCGCGGCCGGACGGAGCGCCGGACTCGACCCGGCCCGCTGCACCCTGGCCGGCTCCGAGGTCGACTTCCGCGCGCAGGCCGCGCTCGACCTGCCGCTGCGCTGCGTCGCGGTGCCCGGCACCCGGACCCACGACGGACACGGGCGCCCGGCCGTGCCCGTCACCCTGACGGTGACCCAGCACCGGCGCGCCGTGGCCGAGGCGCGGCTCACCGTCGTGCAGGACCTCTGAGCGGCGAGCCGATGCGGTTCCGGATCCTTGGCCCGCTGGAGCTGCTGGCCGGCCCTGGCGCCGAGCCGGTGGCCCCCAGCGCCACGAAGCTGCGGGTGGTGCTCGGCACCCTGCTGGTGCGCGCCAACCAGGTCGTCTCGGCGGAGGACCTGATCGACGAACTCTGGCCCACCGCGCCGCCGCGCACGGCCACCACCACGCTCCAGGTGTACATTTCGCAGCTGCGCAAGCTGCTGCACAGCGTCGACCCGGTGGCCGGGCGCGGCCTGCTGGAGACCCGGGCGCCCGGGTACGCGCTGCGGGCCACGGCGCGGACCCTCGACGCGCTGCACTTCGAGGAGCTGCTGACGCAAGGTCAGTACGCTTCTGTGACTGGCGACTTCGAGGCGGCGGCGGAGCTGTGCGGGCAGGCCTCGGGGCTGTGGCGCGGCTCGCTGCTGGCCGACCTGCCGCCCGGCCTGCTGCTGGAACGGGCCGCGCGGCGGCTGTCCGAGCTGCGGGCCACCGCGCTGGACGAGCGGGTGCGCGCCGAGCTGCGACTGGGCCGGCACCGCGACCTGGTCGCCGAGTTGCAGTCACTGGTGGCCGAGCACCCGCTGCGCGAGGAGTTCCACGGCCACCTGATGACGGCCTACTACCGCTGCGGGCGGCAGGCCGAGGCGCTGCGCGTGTTCGCGCTGCTGCGGGCCTCGCTGGTGGCCGAGTTGGGCGTCGAGCCGGGCCCCGGACTGCGCGAGCTGCATCTGCGGATCCTGCGCGGCGACGCGGCCCTGCTGCGGGCCGACGGCGGACGGGAGGCGGCCACCGGCACCAGCACCGGCACCGGCACCAGCACCAGCACCAGCACCAGCACCAGCACCGATACCGCCACCGGCGAGCTGCCAGTGCCCACCGGAGCGCCTGCCCGGTCGCGCCCGCTCGGCACCCGACTGCCGCCCGCCGACCCGCTCTTCACCGGACGGACCGCCGAACTCGCCGAGCTGGAACGGCTGCTGCGCCCCGAGAGCGGAAGCGGGGCCGCCGTGGCGGTGTGCGGGCAGGCCGGGGCCGGCAAGACCGCGCTGGCGATCGCGGCGGCGCACCGGCTCGCCGATGCCTTCCCGGACGGGCGGGTGCTGCTGGCGGCCGGTTCGACCCCGGCCGGCGCGGCGCAGGCGGCGGACCTGCCGGAGCGGCTGGCCGGGCAGCGGGTCCTGGTGCTGCTGGACGACGCGGTCGGCGCCGAGCAGGTCCGGGCGCTGCTGCCGGTCCCGCCGGGCTGCGCCGTGCTGGTCACCAGCCGCCGTCGGCTCACCGGGCTGCCGGGCCTGCGCAGCCTGACCCTGGGCGGCTTCACCCCGGGCGAGTCGCAGCAACTGCTCACCGGGGCGGGCGAACCCGCCGGGACCGCCCGGTCCACCGACCCCGGCGAGCCGGCCGAGCCCGCCGAACTCGCCGAACTCGCCGAGCTGTGCGGACACCTCCCGCTGGCCGTGCGGATCGTGGCCGATCTGCTGGCCGACCGGCCGCACTGGAGCCCGGACTGGCTGGCCCGGCAGCTGCGCGCCGAGTCGGAGCGGCTCGACTGGCTGCGGATCGGCGAGCTCGACGTACGGGAGCGATTGCTGACGGCCCATCAGCTCGTCGGCGCGGCCGAGCGCCGGGCCCTGGGTCTGCTCGGCCTGCTGCCGCCCGGCGGCTTCGACCTGCCCGTCGCCGTCGCGCTGCTCGACTCCGACCGTCCGGCGGCGCTGCGGACGCTGGAGGAACTGGTGGGCGCCGGCCTGCTGGAGGCGTACCGGACGCCGTCCGGGGTGGCCTACCGGCTGCCCGAGCTGCCTCGGCTGCTCGCCGCCGAGCAGGTGGCCGCGCAGCTGACGCCCGGTGAGCTGCGGTCCGCCACCGAGCGGATGTGCCTGGCCTTCGCCTCGGCCGCCGAGGCCGGGGCGGGGTCCGGGGCGGGGCTGGGAACGGGGTCCGAGGCGGAGTCCGGGGCGCGGCGGGCGACGCTGGTGCGGGTCGCCAGGACGGCGCACGAGCACGGGCTGTGGGAGCTGACCGTCCGGCTCGCCGAGGCGCTCACGCCCCGGCTGGAGCGGGAGGCCGCCTGGACGGACTGGTCCCAGACCCACACCCTGGCCCTGGACGCCGCCGAACGCTGCGCCGACCTGGCCGCCCAGGCCCGGCTGCTGCGCTCGCTGGGCGACCTGGCCTGGCAGCGCCGCCAGGCCGCGCGGGCCCGCGAGTGCTACCAGCGGGCCGGCACGGCCGCGCGGGCCGTGGGCGACCAGGAGGAGTACGCGCTGGCGCTCGTCGGGCTGGCCCAACTCCACCTGGACGAGGGCACCCTGGCCGAAGCCGGGGAACTGCTCGAACCCGCGCTGGCCGCGCTCGGCGGTCCGGCCCACGGCCGGGGCCGCTACGAGGCGAACCGGGCGCTGGCGCTGCTCGCGCTGGCCCGCGACGCACCGGCCGCGGCCGCCGGCTACTTCTCCGAGTGCCTGGAACTCGCGGGCACCCTGCGGGACCGGCGGCTGGAGGCGTACGCCCGCCGCTCGCTGCGGGCACTGGCCAGCGGCACGGACCCACCGGGCATCGAACTGCGCCCGGGAGTCTGGCGGTTGGCGCCGCACTCGGTCATCCGAGCGGACCCGCGCGGCCGTCCGGTGCCGGTCGGCCACCGCTGACCCGTCGGCGCCGGACGAACGGCGGGCCGGCCCAGCACACCCGGGGCCGCGCGGCCCGAGGATCGGAAAGACCATCGACAGACAGGGGGACCGGATGTCCGGCACACAGCGGCAGGGCCAGGTACCGCCGAGCGGCGGCGCGCTGGTCGGGCGGGAGTTGGAGCTGATCCAGCTCGCGGCCCGGCTGCAGGACCCGACCGTCCGGCTGCTCACCCTGACCGGGCCCGCCGGAGTGGGCAAGAGCGCGCTGGCGGCCCGGGTGCTGCCACGGGTCGCGGCCGACTTCACCGAGGTGCGCTGGGTCGAGCCGGCCGCCGGTGTCCCGCTGCTCGCGACCGAGGGACTGGCGGGGCTGAGCGCCGACACCGCCATCGGTAGCGCCGACGGCCGGACCCTGCTGGTGCTCGACGGCTGCGACCACCTGGCCCGGCCGTCCGCCGCCGACCTCACCCGGCTGCTCGCCGAGCTGCCCGGCCTGGTGGTGCTGGCGACCTGCCTGGAACCGCTGCGGGTCTACCAGGAGCGGCTGGTGCCGGTGCGCCCGCTGCCGGTGCCCGAGCCCGGCGAGGCTGATCCCCAGGCGCTCGGCCGGCTGCCGTCGGTCGCGCTCTTCGTCCGCCGGGCCCGGGACGCCGCGCCCGGGTTCGACCTGACCGCCGAGAACGCGGGCGCCGTCGGGCAGCTCTGCGCCCGGCTCGGCGGGCTGCCACTGGCGGTGGAGCTGGCCGCCGAGCGGCTGCGGCTCTTCCCCGTGCAGCTGCTGGCGGCCCGGCTGAGCGAGCGCACCACGGGCCTGACCGGCGGACCCGCCACCGCGCCCGAGCGGCACCGCTCGCTCGCCGCACTGGCCGCCTGGAGCTGCCAGGGACTGGCCGCCGAGACCCGCGCCCTGCTGGACGAAGTCGCCGTCCACCAGGGCGGCTTCGGGCTCGCGACGGTGGGCCGCAGCAAGGAGGGCGCGCTGGAGGCGCTGATCGACCGGAACCTGGTCGAGGTCACCGAGCAGCAGCAGGGCGAGCCGAGGTTCGCCGTGCCGGAGCCCGTCCGCTCCTACCTGCTGGACGACCTGGCCGACAGCGGCCGCCTGGCGGCGGTCCAGGACACCCACGCCGAGCGGTTCCGCAGGCTGCTGGCGAGCGTCGAGCCACGGCTGGCCGGCACCGAACAGGCGCTCTGGCTGCGCGCCCTGGCCGCCGAGACGGCCAACATCGAGGCGGCGCTGGACCGGCTGGCGGAGCGCGGCGAGCGCGAGGCCGCCGCGGCGCTGCTGCTCGCCTGCCGGCTGCCCTGGCTGGTGCAGGGCAGGCTGCGCGAGGGGCTCGACTGGTGCGACCGGCTGGCCGGCGAGGACGGGCCGGCGCTGCCGACCGCGCTGCGGGTGCGGCTGGTCGACCTGGCGGGGTGCTTCGCCGCCGCGCTCGGTGACTCGGCCGACGCGGTGCTGCGGCACCGCCGGGCCCTGGCGCTCGGCAAGGAGCTGGGCGACCGGCGCCAGTCCGCGCTCTGCTCGGCCCATCTGGGCGAGGCGCTGCTGGCGGCCGGCGACCTGGTGGGCGCGCAGAGCGTGCTGGTGACGGCGCTGGCCACGCTGGAGTCGGTGGGCGCGGCCGGTCCGGCGGCCGAGGCGGCCACCGCGCTGGCCCGGGTGCTGCGCGCGCAGGGTGACCGGCGCAAGGCGCGCGAGCTGCTGGACCGGGCCGAGGAGAGCTGCCGGCGCCGCCGGGACGGCCGGGGCCTGGCCCAGGCGCTGCGCGAGGCGGCGGCCTTCGCCGTCGAGGAGGGCGAGCCGCTGCTGGCCGACCGGGCGCTGCGCGAGTGCCTGCGGCTGGCCGAGGCGACCGGCGAGCGCAGTGAACTTCCGCTGTTCCTCGACGATTTCGCACTGAACCTGGGCCGTCTGCGGCTGGAGCAGCAGCCGCGCGCGGTGCGGCTGCTGACCGCCGCGGCGACCCTGCGCGGCGCGCTCGGCAGCCGGCTCAGCCAGCCGCGCGCAGCCGTGCTGGCCGAGGAACTGGCGGGCCTGGAGACCCGGTTGACCTGGCACGCGTATGCCACCGCGGGCGCCGAGGGGCGGCGGCTGACCCCGGCCGGCATGCTGGCCGAGGCGCTCGCGACGCCCGTGCCGACCGTGGACCCGAGCGGCGCGCAGCCGCCGGGCGAGAACGACGGGGTGACCTTGACGCCACGTCAGATCCAGGTCGCGATGCTGATCTCGGAAGGTCTGACGAACCGTCAGATCGCGGCTCGCCTGGAGATCTCGGAGTGGACGGTGGTCAACCACGTGCGCCAGGTGATGCGCCGGCTGAACTGCACCTCACGGGTGCAGGTGGCCTGGTCGGCGGGGCGGTGGACGTGATGGCCGCGACGCAGTCGAAGGAGCTGTCCGGGGTGGCCGCGCGGCTGCGGGTGCCGACGGCGGTCGCGGACCGGTTCCGCGCCGCCGGGTGGTGGCGCGAGGAGACCTTCCTGCACGACCTCTACCGCACCGCGGCGCTCGACCCGGCCAGGCCCGCGATCGTCGCGGACCGCTCCCAGCGCCCCGAGGGCAGCCGTCGGATCACCCTGAGCTATGCCCAACTCGCCGGGTATGTGGACCGGTTCGCCGCCGCACTGGCCTCGCTCGGGATCACCGCCGGCGACCCGGTGGCCTACCAGCTGCCCAACTGGTGGGAGACCGCCGCGCTCACCCTGGCCTGCCTGCGGCTGGGCGCGCTGGCCGTGCCGGTGCTGCCCACCGTCCGGACGCACGGCCTGAACCGGATCCTGACCGCCAGCCGGGCCCGCCTCTGCGTGGTGCCGGACGTCTGGGACGGCTTCCCGCACGCCGAGGCGCTGGCCGGCCTGGCGCCCGCGCTGCCCTGGCTGCGGCACCGGGTGGTGCTCGGCACGGCGGGCCCCGGCGGTGCGGCGGGCCACGGTGGAACGGTGGGCCACGGAACGGTGGGCTCCAGTGGTGCGGTGGACTTCGAGCGGTACTTCCTGCGCAGCCCGCACGAGCGGCGCACCGCGCTGCCCGACCTGACCGCCGCGCCCGGCCAGGGCGACGCCTCGCCGGCCGACCGGGCCGGACTGCTGGTCACGGTGATGGGCCTGCCCGACTCGTTCAGCTCGCTGCTGCACTCCCCCAACACCCTCTACGCGAACGCGAGCACCCAACTCGACCCGCAGGGGCCCGGGATGCGGCCCGGCGAGGCCTTCTACTGCCCGCTGCCGCTCACTTCGCTGGCCTCACTGATCTACACCGTGTACTGGCCGCTGGCGGTCGGCGGCACGGGGGTCTACCAGGACGTCTGGGACCCGGTGCGCTGCCTGGAGTTGCTGGCCGCCGCCCGGGTCGACCAGGTGTACGCGGCGCCGGTCTACTGGGCCGAGCTGCTGACCGCCCAGCGCCACACACCCAGCACGCTGGACGCGCTGCGGCTGATCCTGTGCGGCGGGCGCACCAGCACACCGCCCGAACTGCCGGGCGAGCTGGCGGCGGCGTTCGGGGTGCCGGTGCGAACCGTCTGGGGAGCACCGGAGTTGGGGATGGGCACCCTGGCGGACCCGGTGGCCGGGCAGGGCGCGCTGCTGCCGGCCGGGCTGGAGCTGGCGCTGGGCGGCGAACCGTCCCGGCTGCTGGCGCGCGGCCCGCAACTCTGCCTGGCCCGCTGGCCGCACGGCGATCCGGCGCCCGAGGTGACCTGGCAGCAGCACGACGGCTGGCTGGACACCGGGGACAGCGCCGCGGCGGACGGGCACGGCGGACTGCGGGTGGTGGCGCACGCGGGCGAGCGGACCGGGAGCATCTTCATGGTGCCGGTCGCCGAGGTCGAGGAGGGGCTGCTGGCCCACCCGCTGGTCCAGGACGCCGCCGTGGTCTCCTACACCGACGCCGAGTACGGCGAACTGCCGTGCGCGGTGGTGATTCCGGTCGCCCAGGCCACTCCGCCGGGGCTGGTCGCGCTGCGCGAGCACCTGGCTGCCCGGGGCCTGGCCGAGGCCTTCCGGCCGACCCGGCTGGAGCTGGTCGGTTCGCTGCCGTACGACGCGCACGGCGCCGTCCGCAAGGACGTGCTGCGCGGCTGGCTCGAACGGTTGCGCCCGGGGGTGCCGCGCTCGGCGCCGAGCTGAACGGTCGGCCGAGCTGAGCAGGCCTTCCAGGTAGTCGGCCGGGCTGGCTGGCCAGCTGGCTGCCGGGTGCGCTCAGCAGCCGGCCACCGCCTCGGCCAGCTCGGCGAGTTCGGCGTGCCAGCCGTCGGCGAGCGGGACGTCCTTGATGCTCTCCACGGCGCGGGCGACCAGTTCGGCGATCGCCTGCTCGGCCGCTCGGCGGCCCTGGTCGCCGAAGACCACCTCGCGCAGGAACTGGGCGTCGGCGTCATAGCCGGGGCCGCCGTCCAGGAAGCCGCGCAGCCGCCAGGCGGCGTGCAGCGCGCCGGCGTACTGCTGATAGGCCGTCACCAGGTCCGGGCGGCCGGCCAGCGCGGCGCCGATCAGCAGCGGGTGGTGCAGCGCGTACCAGCCGGCGCCGCAGCCGCGCGCGCAGCCTTCGATGCAGCGGCCCGGCCACGGGTCGCCCAGGTACTCGGTGGCGGCGGCGGCCTCGGCCTGCGCGCCGATGATCCGGTCGGTGCGGAACTCCGCCCACAGGTCGGCGACCTCGGCCGGCAGGCCGACCGCCAGCCGGTCGCCGAAGGCCAGCGCGAGGTCGCCGACCAGCACCGCCGTGCCCTCGCCGAAGCGGCGGGACTCGCCGCGCCAGCCGTTGCGCTCGTGCTCGGCGGCGTGGCTCACGTGCAGGGTCGGCATGCTGCGCCGCAGCACCGCGTTGTCCCGCACGTCCTCGCGGATCACCTGGCAGGTGTCCAGCAGTTCCAGGGCGGCGGCGGCGTGCAGCACGGCCGTGTCCTGCGGGTCGCCGCCGGCCGCCAGGTACCCGGTCAGGCAGATCACCGGGCGGACCCGGTCGCTCCTGGCCTCCAGCAGCTCGCTCAGCCCACCGACCAGGGTGGCCGCCTGCGGTTCGGCCGCCCGGCGGCCGCGCTCGCGGGTGACCAGGTCCGTCAGCAGCCCGTCGACCCGCTCGAGCATCCGATCGCGCGTCTGCCGCAGCGCCACGGAGGGCCTGGACATGGGGCTTGTGGTCATCATGGACCCTCCATCGGTCGGCTCGGCTACTGGTACCGAGCCTTCCAGGCAGCTTGGTCCGGGTCCAGAGCACCGGGCCCGACGGACCCGAACGACCCCTGCGCGGACCGGCCGACTGCCAGTGGCCTGCCATCTTGGAGGACGTTCCGGCCAGGGGTTGCTATGCGCTTGTCATAGCCGTATCGGCCCCGGGCGGCCCGGCCGACCGGCCACTAGACCGCTTCCGGCAGGCCGAGCTGCAGGTCCATCGGCAGCGACTGCCGACCGGCGATGTTGAGCTTGCGGTAGACCCTGGTCAGGTGCTGCTCGACCGTGCTGACGGTGATGTAGAGCTTGACCGCGATCTCCCGGTTGGTGTGCCCGTGCACCGCGAGCGTCGCGACCCGCCGCTCGGACTCGCTCAGGCTGGCCAGCAGGTCGGGCTGGATGCCGGCCGGCGCCTGCACCGGCGCGGCGGGCTCCTCCACGTAGCCCGGCAGGATCCGCTCGCGCAGCGCGTCGGCGCCGCACAGCTGGGCCAGGTGCCAGGCCCGGCGGTTCACCATGGCGGACCGGCCCGGGTCGCCGGTCTCCTTCAGGACCTGACCGAAGTCGGCCAGCGCGAGCGCCAGTTCGTAGCGGTCCCCGGACTTGTGCAGTTCCTCGATGGCCTTGCCGAGCAGCGCGTGCCGCTCCTTGGGCTCGCGCAGCTGGGCCCGGATCCGCAGCGAACTGCCCCGCACCCACGGGTCCTTGCCGTCGCAGCCGGCCAGCTGGTCGGCGATGAACCGCTCGGCCTGGTGGGTCTCGCCCAGCCGCAGCAGCGCCTCGGCCGCGTCGGTGCGCCAGGGCAGCACCCGGGGCCGGTCCAGGCCCCAGCGCTTGAGCTGGCGGCCGACGTCCAGGAAGTCGCCGAGCGCGGCGTGGAAGCGGCTGGTGAGCAGGAAGTAGCGGCCCCGGGCGCGCAGTCGGCCCAGCCCGTGCACGCTGCCGGTCAGCTCGTCGGGCACCAGGCGGCTCAGCACGGCGGCGGCCTCCTCGGGGCGGCCGATCGCGGTGTGCGCGCGGATCAGGGTGCCGGCGATGCCGCTGAGCAGCATGCTGTCGCTCCACTGCGGCATCCCGGCCAGCACCGAGCCGGCCCGCTCAGCCGCGCCGGTGAGGTCGCCCATCCGCAGCAGCCCCTCGGCGTGCAGCCCCGCCAGCGCGGCGTGCCAGCCCGGTGCGCCGCGCCTCGCGGCCTGCTCGGCGAAGGCGGCGCAGAACGGCACGGCCTGCTGCGGGCCGCCCAGGTAGAGCAGGGTGCGCAGGGCCTGCAGCACGGGTTCGACGGTGCCCTCGGTGAGCGAGGCGCCGCGCAGGAAGAGTTCGGTGCTCTGCGCGATGGCGGCCTCGTCGCCGTGCTCGGGCAGCGCCCAGAGTGCGGCGGGGTCGCAGCGCGGGGTGGCCGGCCGGCGCGCGATGCCCGGGACGGTGCCCGGCTCGGCGGCGGGCTGGCCCGCTCGGGCGGCGGCCCAGTGCGGGAAGGCGGAGAGGCCGTCCAGCGGGTCGGCGCGGCGCTCGTCGCGGCCGGCCGTCAGCCGGCCGGGCCCGGTCGACTCGGCGGGTTCCACGGTGATCTTGGCAAGCGCCTCGGCGGCCTCCTGGATCCGGCCCTGGGCTACCAGCAGCCGGGCCAGCGGGGCGAGTTGGGCGGTGGGCAGCCGGTCCTCGCGCAGCGCGGCGAGCGGCTGGGCGAGCTGGCGCTCGGCGGCGCCCGGGTCGAGCGGCCAGGCCACTTCGGCCAACCGGATCCGCAGCGCGGTGCGCTGGGCCGGGTCGGCGCAGGCCTGGTGGGCGAGTTCCAGGCAGGCGGTGGCACGGGCGGGCTCGCCGTCGGCGAGGAACTGGTCGGCGGCGGCACGCAGCACCGGCAGCGCCCACTCCTCCTCGGTGTGCCGGGCCGCGAGCAGCTGCTCGGCGATCACCAGCACGGACAGGTCGTGCCGCCGGGCCAACCGGGCGGCGCGCTGGTGCAGTTGCTGGCGGGCCGTCGGGTCCATCCGGTCGAGCACCGCCGTGCGGGCCGCCGGGTGGCGCAGCCGCAGCCCGTCCACCAGGCCGGCCGCGCGCAGCGCGCCGATCCCCTGGCACACGGCGGCGGTGCTCATGCCGAGCAGTTCGCCGATCGGACCGGGCTCGCAGGCGCCGTCCAGCACGGCCAGCCCTTCGGCGAGTTCGAGGGTGGCGGGACCGCAGCGGTAGAAGCTGGCGAGCACCGCCTGGGCGTAGGGGCCGCCGGCCTCGGTGCCCGGGTCCTGGAGAAGTGCCCGCAGCAGCAGCGGGTTTCCGCCGCTCGCCTGGTAGAAGCGGTCCGCCTCGGCCTGTCCGTGCCCGATCAGCAGTTGGCTGACCGCCGCGTGGTCGAGGCGTTCGAGCCGGACCCTGGTGAAGTTGGGCTGGCGCAGCAGTTCCGTGCCGAACAGCGGATCGTCGCCGCGCTCGTGCAGCGACTCGGCGAGGACCAGCAGCACCGGCATCGAGCGGGTGTGGCGGGCCAGGTGGAGCAGGTAGCGGCCGGACAGCTCGTCCAGCTGGTGGCTGTCGTCGACGCAGATCACCACCGGCGCCTGGGCGCTGAGCCGGCCGACGGCGCGGGCGAAAGCGTGCATGGCCTCCACCCCGCCGGGCTGCGGCGCCTGGGCCGGGTCGGGCAGCGTGCCGCCGGGCGCCCCGGCCACCAGCTGGCTCACCACGCCCAGCGGCAGGGCGCGCTCGATGGCGGTACCGATCGCGCGCAGCACCAGATGGCCGCGCTCGGCCGCCCGGCTGCTGACGATCTCCAGGAACTCGCTCTTGCCGCAGCCGACGGCGCCCTCGATCAGGACCAGAGTCGCATTTCCGTCCACGCAGCCGTCGAGCGCGGATTCCAACTGGGCGAGTTTTGCCTCACGCTGAACCAGCACCGCTGGTACCCCCGTTGCTGATTTTCCCGGCCCTCGGCTATTGGCCTGGCACAAGGAAGGAAATTACGTAAAAACCGCATCAATCTCGTTCTCCAGAGCGAGTCTAGTGGGGCTCGAGCGATCCTCCCGGTGTCCTCAAGTTGCATGGCAGTCAGTCACCCTGGGGCGCCGGGGGCGGGTGTGGCGCGGGGCGCGGGGCGGGGGTGGCGTAGCAAGGGCATGGCAAGCCGACCGCCTGCGGGCGCAGCAGGCCGGCAAGCGCGTGGGCGGGTGGACGCAAGGCGGCGGCAGGCGGGCGGGCGGCGGGGCGCCGGATGGCAGCGGGCAGGGAGAGAACCAGCCCTCACCTGGGCTACTTGCGCGCCCGGGGGCGTTCGGCGCTGGCTCGGGCGGCGGGGCTCGGGGAGCGTGGCAGGTACCCGGGAACCACGGGTGACCGATCCCCCAGAGAGGTGGGTGACCCCATGCTCGCTGACCTGCTGCCCGCCGGCGTGGCCACGGCCGAGGCCCTGAACGACCCGCAGTCGGCCGTGCTCTACCCCGAGGAGGAGGAGCTGATCCGCCACTCGGTGGCCATGCGGCGCGCCGAGTTCACCACGGTGCGCTGGTGCGCCCGGCGCGCGCTGGCCGGGCTCGGCCTGCCGCCGGCGCCGATCCTGCCCGGCCACCGGGGTGCGCCGCGCTGGGCGCCGGCGGTGGTGGGGAGCCTGACGCACTGCGCGGGCTTTCGCGGCGCGGCGCTGGCCCACGAATCGCAGTTCGCCTCGCTCGGGATCGACGCCGAGCCCAACGCTCCGCTGCCGGAGGGGATCCTCGACTCGATCGCGCTGCCGCAGGAGGGGCGCTGGGTCCGGCGACTGCTCGCCGAACGACCCGAGATCTGCTGGGACCGGCTGCTGTTCAGCCTGAAGGAGGCCGTCTACAAGACCTGGTTCCCTTATGTGGGACGGGAGTTGGACTTCGGCGACGCACTGATCAGCACCGACCCGGACACCGGCGCGTTCCGGGCCGAGATCCTGCTGGAGGCCGACGCCCGGCGGCTCGGCGACCCCCGGGAGTTCCACGGGCGCTGGCTGGCCGAGGACGGCCTGCTGCTCAGCGCGATCGCACTGCCCGCGCTGGCGCTGGCCCGGCCGGGGATCAGGCCCGTGAAACAGAGCACTCCCCACGGCGAG
Organism: Kitasatospora sp. NBC_01266; assembly: GCF_036242395.1. Taxonomy (NCBI): domain Bacteria; kingdom Bacillati; phylum Actinomycetota; class Actinomycetes; order Kitasatosporales; family Streptomycetaceae; genus Kitasatospora; species Kitasatospora sp. NBC_01266. The sequence continues at coordinate 1,655,412 of NZ_CP108458.1, forward strand.
GCCGTGGGGAGCAGGTCCGGAAGGTGGTGAGACCGACCGGAAGGACGGGAGCCGGCTGGTGCTACGGCCAGCGGTCGTCGTCCAGCATGGTCGTACCGGGCGGGTTGGGCCAGCGGTCGTCCTGCGGAGCGACCTGACCGGGCCCGTCCGGCCAGCGGTCGTCCAGCGGCGCGACCAGAGCGGTCAGCGCGGGTGCCGGCGCCTGGTCCGCGACGACGGCGCCGACCCCTGCCTGGGCGATACCCTCCACCGCCGGGCTGAGCGCGACGACGGATATTCCGAGCAGGAGTCCCGCTACCGAAGCGCGGACCTTGTGCATTGCAGTCCCCTTCATGAAATCCCCCATTTGGCAGCCATTGAGCCAGTTCGTGGCTCCTGTCGGCGGGGCCGGATCCCGCTGCCGACATCGCTCACACTGCCGGACCTTCGGCGGGGGACACAGCGAAATCCCGCTGGCGTACAGTTGCGCTGCAGCAAGTTACGGAGCACCTGGCGGGGGCGGAATGTCACGGGCCGATCACTCTGGGTTTGGATTCGCAGAGCTGGATGACGCGAGCGCGGCCGCGTACCGCAAAGCCGTGGAACTAGGATTGTTCAATCGGAAACAGATCGCCAAGGAGCTCTCCCTCTCCGAGGACGAGGCCGTCAGGTCCGAGGCCACACTGCGTCAGCTCAATCTGCTGCAGCCGATGCCGGGTGCCCCGGAGGTCCTGGTCCCGGTGGGTCCCGACGTGGCGGCAGCCGAGCTGGTCTCGCCGACCGAGCAGGAGATCCACGAGCTGCAGCAGGCGGTCACCAGCGTGCGCACCAAGCTGCTCTCGCTGATGCCGGCCTACTTCGAGGGCCGCCGGCAGCGCAACCGGCTGGAGGCCTTCGACCTGATCACCGACGGCGCGATGGTGCAGTCGCTGATCGACGAGGTCGGCAAGCGCTGCCGCAGCGAGGTGCTCACCGTGCAGCCGGGCGGCGCCCGCCCCTCCGAGGCGCTGGCCTCCGCGCGCGAGGTGACCATGCAGTTCCTGGACCGCGGGGTCAAGGTGCGCACCATCTACCAGCACACCGCCCGCAGCGACCTGGCGACCCGCGCCTACGTGCGCGAGGTGACCGCGGCCGGCGCCGAGGTGCGCACCGCCGACCAGCTGATCGACCTGATGCTCATCTACGACCGGGAGCTGGTCTTCCTGCCGGAGCGCAGCGCGGCCTCGGGGCGGCCGGGTGCGGCCGTGGTGCGCGAGCCGACCCTGGTCGCCTTCCTCTGCTCGGTCTTCGAGTTCATGTGGGACAGCGCCTCGCCCTTCGTGGTGGAGTCGCAGAAGGCCACGGCCTCCTCCGACGACCTGAAGCAGTCGATCATCCGGCTGATGGTGCTGGGCTACAAGGACGAGATGGTGGCCCGCCGGCTCGGCATGTCGGTGCGCACCTGCCGGCGTCACATCTCGGAGATCACCGAGGAGCTGGAGGCGACCAGCCGGTTCCAGGCGGGCTACAACGCGGCCGTCTCGGACGCGCTGCGCGAGCTGCGACCACCCGGCGCGAGCTGAGGGCCCGCCTGGCGCGGGCCCGTCCGTCCGTCAGGGCTCGTTCGTCAGGCCTCGTTCTCCAGGGCCTCGTTCTCCAGGGCCTCGTTCTCCAGGGCCTCGGTGATCGCCTCCACGCAGTCCTGGTCGAGCATGGTGGTGATCTCGGTGTCCAGCAGGGTGCCGAACCCGGCGTCGTAGACGGCGGTGCTCACGGTGTAGCCGCTGTCCAGGACGAAGGTCCGGAACGCCCACTCCCGCCCGGTGCCGGTGGTCCCGTCCGGACGCTGCACCCGCACCGGCTTGCCGTCCGGCCCGAAGCCGAACTCGGTGAAGCGGAAGTGCATGCCCTGCCCGATCGCCTTGCTGTAGGCCTCCTTGAGCGTCCACAGCCGCACCAGGCTGGGGTTGCGCTCCGGCTCCGGCAGGTTGCGCAGCATCACCAGCTCGTACGGGGTGCAGACGTGTCGGCCGAGCCCGCTGCCGTACATCGGGCGGTCGGTGCGCTCGGCGTCCACGCCGACCAGGCCGCGGGTGGTCAACCCGACCAGCAGCAGGTCCTCGGTGTGGCTGAGGCTGATGTCGATCTGGTCGCAGCCGCGCAGGTAGGGGCGCCCGGTCGGGCCGTAGGCGAGTTCCAGGGCGCTCGGGTCGCCGCCGAGCACCGCACCGGCGGCGTGCTTGAGCAGCACCCGGGAGGCGGCGTAGCGGTCGCGGACCTCGGCGTGGCTGAGGTCCAGGAAGCGCGACCAGTCGCGGCCGAGCAGGGTGCGCAGCTCCTCGCCCTCGGGCAGCGCCTTGTACAGGTCGCTGAGCTGGGCGTACGCGAGTGCGGTGCCGTGGGCGACCAGGTCCTCACGCACCCGTGCCCAGTCCTGCTGGCCCGCGGTCACCGCGACCGGCTCGCCGAGCGGCGGCCCGAGCGGCGAGTTCCCTGGGGCGGTCATCCCTGTTCCTCCATCAGCGCGTGGATCTCCTTGAGGCTCTGGGCCTCCAGAATCTTTCGGACCGGGACTCGGCGGCCCGACTCCCGTTCCAGCAGGACCACCAGCCGTAGCAGATGGACCGAGTCCCAGCGGGGCAGGTCCGCCAGCCGGACGGTGGCGACGGCGGGGCCCTCGAGGTCCAGGCCCAGGTCGTCGCCGACCAGATCGAGGAAGCTCCGCAGGGTCATCGACCGATGACCCGGCCGCCGCACCGGCGGGTACGGCGACGCGTGCGGCGGCTCCTGCCGCGACGCGTGCGGCGGCTCCTGCGGCGACGTGTGCGGCGGCAGCTCGTCGGTGGCTCTGGTCATCGCACGGACTCCGGTTCGGGGGTGATCAGCCGCAGGTGCCCCGGCATCGCGGGGATCGATCGCAGGTCGTGGCGGTAGCCGAGACCGGGTCCGGCGGGCTCGGCGGGCTCGGCGGGCTCGGCGGGCTCGGCGGGGGTGAAGCCGACGGACGGGTAGCAGCCGGCCGCCCGGTGGTTGCGCCCGGTGGGCAGGTAGCGGGCGTGCACGGCCGGCAGCCCCTCGCCCCGGGCCCGGGTCAGCAGGGTGACCAGGCAGGCCTGTTCGAGGTCGCGGGCCAGCACCCGGCAGCTGAGCCAGAAATGCTCCAGGTGCAGCCCGTCGGCGGCCCGTCGGGCGAGCAGCGCCCCGACCAGGCCGTGCTCGCCGAACCGGTCACCGCTGCGGGCCACCAGCAGCAGGTCACCGTCGGGTCCCGCCGCGTGCGCGGCCAGCTCGGCCTGCGACAACCGGGCCCCGGTCAGGTTGAACTGGTTGGTGCGCTGAGTGAGTTGGGCCAACCTGGCCAGCTCGTGGCGGCGCGGCGGGCTGATCTCCAGCCAGCTCCCCAGCTCGTGCAGGAACTCCTGATGGGTACTCACCTGTGCGCCGAGCCGCGCTCGTTGCCGCTCCTGGCGGTGGTGCGCCGCCCGGCCGCGGTCCTCCTCGGTCAGCCGCAGGGTGGCGAACCAGCCGTCCCGCAGCAGGGTGTCCAGGTGCAGCGCGGGCTCCTCGTCGATCGGGACCACCGCGACGCCGCGGGCACCGTGGCGGACCTGGGCCCGCTCGGCCGGGGAGTCGTCCACGAAGACCAGCGCGTCCAGGCCGAGGCCGAGCTGCTCGGCGATCTCGCGCAGGTTTCCGTCCTTGGGCTGCCAGTTGGCGTTGATCACCGCGAAGTCGTCGGCCCGCAGGGCCAGATCGGGGTGGTCGCGCAGCACCTCGAGGACCGGTTCCCGGTCGTTCTTGCTACTGATCGCCAGCAGCACCCCCTGTGCTGCCAACTGGGCGATGCCGCGCTGGAACTGACCGAAGGCAGCGCCGCGCAGCGTGCCGGCGGCGGCGATGCCGTGCGGCCCGTCCTCGCTCAGCACGCCGTCCCACAGGGTCTGGTCGAGGTCGAGCACCAGTGCTTTGCGGCCCCGGCCGGTCAGCGTCCGGGCCAGCTGGGCGACCTCGCGCGCGTAGCCGGCCAGCAGCGGAGCGGCCAGCTGGGCACCTGCGTAGCAGGCCAGCCGCAGGTCGCGGACCGGGCCGCCCTCGGCGATCAGCGGATCCAGATCGAGCACCACCAGGTCCAGCCGGTCGGCTGCCAGACGCAGCAGAGCGGCATTGAACTCGCGCCACACCGCGCCGAGTTGTGCCCTGGCATGATAGTCGATCAACTGCCGGGCATAGTGCGCGGGCAGCGGCAGGGTGTTGAGCACCAGCAGGCCGCCGGTGCCGCGCTCGGCCGTGGCGGCCAGCCGGCGCAGCAGGTCGGCGGCGGCCCGCTCGACGTCGGCCACCTGCCAGGGGGTGGGGACGGTGGCGAAGACGGCCTCGGCGTCCAGCAGGCAGAGGGTGAGGTCGGGTTCGGCGCCCGCGAAGGCGCCGGCCGGGCTGCTCAGGTCGTGCGACCAGGCGCCGTGGTCGCCGAGCAGCGGGCGCAGCAGCAGGCCGTGCCTGGCCAGTTCGGCGGTGAGCGGGTCGATCAGCTCGCCGACCGTGGACTGGCCGGTGACCGCGACGGTGACCGCCCGGATGCCGGGGTGCTGGGCGAGCACGGCCGCCGGGTCGGCGGCGGCCAGCAGCCGACCGATCCGGGCCGGGTCGGTGGCGCCGGTGGCCAGGCCCTCGTCCGCCGCGAGCAGCGGCGCGACCTGGTCGTAGTCCGCTTCCAGCCGTCCCTGGGAGCGCAGTTCGCGCAGTCGCGCGATGGCCTCGCTCACCGCAGCACGGCTTTCTCCAGGGCGAACCCGGTCTTGATCCACTTGCTGGACTCGATGCTCACGGCGAGCGCCCGGTCCCCCTCGGCCAGGTCGCCCAGCAGCCGCTCCAGTTGCAGGAAGGGCAGCGCGTTCGCGGTGTTCCCGGTGGTCCGCACGCAGGAGACCTCGCGGGCACCGGGCAGCGCGATCCGCTCGACGATCCGCCCGGTCATCACCCCGGACAGCTGCGGCGGCAGCAGGTGGCCGACCTCCTCGGCCGCCCAACCGGTCAGCCCCAGCAGGTCGAGGACGGCCTCGACGGCCAGCTCCGGCACGCTGCTCTCGATCTCCCTGTAGTCCTCCAGCAGCATCCGGCGCGGCGAGTCGCGGTCGCTGATCCCGTACCAGTCCACCAGCTGGCCCGGCGCGCGGCCCAGGCCCACCAGGCGGTTGAGCACCGCCTTGACCTCGACGGCCTCGCCGAGCGGCTCGGTGCTCAGCACGGCGGCGCCCGCGCCGTCGCCGAAGATCAGGTAGTTGACCAGCTCCTCGGAGCTCAGTTCCACCGGGTCGCGGCGGATGTCCAGGTGACGGTGGGTCACATCACCGCCGATCACCAGGCCGGTGCGGTGCCGACCACCGAGCAGGGCGGCGGCCAGGTCGAGCGCCTGGACGGCGCCGGAGCAGCCCGCCTGCAGCTGGTAGACGGGCAGTTGGTCGAGGCCGAGCAGGTCGGCGACCTGGGTCGCGGTGGTCGGCAGCAGGGTGTCGGGCGTCGCGGTGGCCAGCACCAGGAACTCGATGTCGGCCGGCTCCAGGCCGGCCGCCGCCATCGCCCGGGCGCCGGCCTCGGCGCACAGCTCGGTCAGCGTGCGCAGCACCTCGCCGGTGGCCAGGTCCCAGCCGAAGTGCCGGGTCTCGGTGCCGACGAAGATGTCGATCCACTCGTCGCTGACCCCCAGCAGCTTGCCGAGCGTCGCGTTGTCCACCGGCTCGCCCGGCAGTGCGGTGCCGACCGCCCCCAGGAACGTCCTCGTGCCGTCCATCGTCTCCCCCCTCGCGATCACGCCACCTGCTCCGTGATCAGTTCCGCCAGAAAAGCTGTCAATGAGTCAACCGTGCGAAGGGCCGGCAAAAGTTCACGCACCGGGACAGCACCGAGCTGCGGCAGCCTGGTTTCGATCCGGTCCTTGAGCTGCATGGTCATGACGGAGTCGAAGGCGAGGTCCTCGTAGAACCGGGCCCCGCCCACCACGTCGCCCTCGTGGTAGCCGCCCAGCTCGACCACCGTCTCGATCACGGCGGCCAGCACCGGGGAGACCGGCTTCCCGGCGTTCGCGCCGGCGTTCACACCGGTGAGCGCACCGATGGGCCTGCCGACGGCCGCCGGGCGCGCCGCCGGAACACCGGCGCCGGCCAGCGGCCGCAGGGCGGCGCCCCCGACACCGGCCACCGCACCGCTGTCCGCACCGCCGCCCGCGGCACTCCCCGCAGCACTCCCCGCGGCGTTCCAGCGGAAGCGGTGCTCGGTGGCGAAGACGTAGGGCCGCAGCCGCTCGGTGCGCCGGTCCTCGGGCTCGTACAGCGCGTCCCACTCGGGGTCCAGACCGGCCCGGTAGAGCTCGGCGACCAGCTCGGCCAGCTCCCACCCGGTCGCCTCGGGGCCCGGGGCCGGGTGCAGCAGCGCGGCGCCGGGGGCCAGGCCGCCACGGCGCACCAGCGAGAGCAGCTGGCGCCTGGGGCCGATCTCCACCAGGTGGGTGGGCGCGGCCTGGGCGGCCAGGGCGGTGACCGCCTCGGCGAAGCGGACCGGTTCGGCGGCGTGCCCGGCCCAGTAGTGACCGTCCATCAACTCGGCGCCGAGCAGCTGCCCGCGCCGGGTGGAGGCCAGCGGGACGGCGGGCACCGCCGCACCGACGGTCAGCTCGCGCAGCCGCTCGGCGGCCGGTGCGATCAGCGGCGAGTGGAAGGCGCGGGAGACCCGCAGCGCCCGGCCGCGGATGCCGCGCGCGGTCAGCGCCGCCTCGATCCGGGCCAGCGCCGCCGTGCTACCCGAGAGCACCGTGTCCTTGGGACCGTTGACTGCGGCGACGGCCAACTCCGGCTCGTCGAGCAGCAGTTCGGTCAGCTCGGCGAGGCCGGCCCGGACCGCGAGCATGCCGCCCGGCGCGGTGGCCTCCATCGCCTCGGCCCGCACCACCACCAACTCGGCGGCGGTGTCCAGGTCGAGGGCGCCCGCGATGGTGGCGGCGGCGATCTCGCCCAGGCTGTGCCCGGTCACGGCGGCCGGCCGAACGCCGAGGTCGATCAGGGTGCGGGCCAGCGCGTAGCCGACCGCGAAGAGCGCGGGCTGGGAGGTCAGCGGGTCGTGGATCCGCTCGGCCCCACTGGTGATCAGCTCCGCCACCGAGAAGCCAAGATGGGCGCCGAGCGCCTGGTCCACCGCCGCCAGGTGCTGCCGGTAGCCGGCCGACTCGCGGTGCAGACCCGCCGTCATACCTGGGTACTGGCAGCCCTGGCCGGTGAAGACGAAGGCCACCACCGGCTGGTCCCAGGGCCGCTGCAGGATCTGCGGGCCGCTGTCCGGCCCGGCGGCCCGGCGCAGCTCGTCGGCCAGCTGCCCGCTGTCCCGCGCGGTGGCCGCGAAGCGGTACGGCAGGCCGGTCCGGGCCCGGTTGCTGCTCCAGCAGAGCGCGGCGGCGGCCGAGCGCGGGCGCTTGGCCAGCGCCTCGGCCTGCGCGGCCAGGTTGCGGCGCAGCGCCTCGGGGGTGTCGGCGGTCAGCGTGAAGACCCCGGCGGCGGGCTCGCGGCGCCGCAGTGGCGCGCGGCGGGGTGCCGGCGGGGCGCTGGCCAGCACGGCGTGCGCGTTGGTGCCGCCCATCCCGAAGCTGGACACCCCGGCCAGCTGCTCGCCGGCCGGCAGCCGCAGCGGGGAGCGCAGCAGGGTCAGGCCGCGCTCGGCGAGCCGCAGTTGCCGGTTGACCCGGTCGGCCCCCTTGCTGGCCGGCACGATCCGGTGGTGCAGCGCGAGCGCGACCTTGATCAGGCCGGCGATCCCGGCGGCGCCCTCGGTGTGCCCGAGGTTGCCCTTGACCGAGCCGATCGCCACCGGCTGCCGCCGCTCGATGCCGTGCACCGCGCCGAGCGCCGCGCACTCGATGGCGTCGCCGAGCGCGGTGCCGGTGCCGTGCGCCTCGATGAAGGCGATCTGCTCGGGGCCGACCCCGGCCCGGCGGTAGGCGGCCCGCAGCACCTGCTGCTGGGACCAGCGGTTGGGCGCGGTCAGGCCGTTGCTGCGGCCGTCCTGGTTGACGGCGGTGGACCTGAGCACGGCGTAGATCCGCTGCCCGTCGGCCTGCGCGTCCGCCAGCCGGCGCAGCACCACCACGCCCAGGCCGTCGCTGCGGCCGATTCCGTCGGCCTCGGCGCTGAACGGCTTGCACTGCCCGTCCGGTGCGGCCAGGCCCAGTTGGGCGTAGACCTGGTTCAGCGCGGGCGTGAGCTGGAGGTTGACCCCGGCGGCCAGCGCGGTGTCGCACTCCCCGGCCAGCAGCGCGTTGCCCGCCAGGTGCACGGCGACCAGCGCCGAGGAGCAGGCGGTGTCCACCGCGAGGCTCGGTCCGGTCAGGTTGAGGTGGTAGGAGATCCGGTTCGCGGCCATCCCGGCGCTGCTGCCGGCGCCGAGCTGGGGGGTGATCCGGGCCGTGTCGCCCATGGTGAGCCGACCCCACTCGCCGCCCATCACGCCGACGTAGACGCCGACCTCGGTGCCGGTGAGCCGGCCCGCCGGGCGGCCGGAGTCCTCCAGCGCCCGCCAGGCGCACTGCAGCAGCAGCCGGTGGTGCGGGTCCATCACCGCCGCCTCGCGCGGGGTGATGGTGAAGAACTCGTGGTCGAAGACGTCGGCGTCGGCCAGGAAGCCGCCCCGGGCCGGCGCCCCCGGCACGGCGGCGGGGTCCCAGCGCTGCGCGGGCACCTGGCCGGCCACCCGGCCGCCGCGCAGCAGCAGCTGCCAGTAGGCCTCCAGGTCCGCCGCGCCGGGAAACGCGCAGTCCATCCCGACGATGGCCAGCTCACCCATCAGCCGCGCTCCGCCGTCGGCTGGTCGAGACGTCCGCGCAGCGGCAGCTCCTCGGCCAGGAAGCCGAGCAGCGCGCGGACGGTGGGACGGTCCCAGAGCAGGGTCTGGTCCACCTCCAGGCCGAAGACCTCCTCGAGGTCCCCGCACAGGCTCAGCGCGCAGACCGAGTCCATGCCGTACTCGGCCAGCGGCACGTCCGGGTCGATCGCCAGGGCCGGGCGCTCCAGGTAGCAGGACAGGCGCTCCAGCAGCCAGTCCTGCAACGGGCGGCCGTCGACGAGCAGGGTGCTGAGGATCGCGGGCCGGTGCGCGGACGTTGTCATCACGAGTCTCCTTCGGAACCCGGCCGGGTCAGCCGGGAACGGGGGTGTTGAAGAGGTCGAAGCTGCGCAGCGTGGTGTGGCGCAGCTGGATCTCGTGGCGGATCCGCAGACCGCACTCGGGCGGCAGCTCGACCGGCGCGGTGCCCAGCCGCCGGGCGACCAGGTGCAGGGCGGCGGCCGCCCAGGAGGCGTCGGCCAGGAACGGGTCGTCGCCGCCCTGGCTGTGCTGCCAGACCCCGAGCACCGCCGCGGCCGCCAGCAGCAGCGCGTAGCGGTCCAGCAGGGCGAAGCAGGCGGCCCCGACCGGCAGCGCCCGGTCGCCCGCGGTCATCGCGAGCACCCGGTCGCGCAGCTCGGCCAGCTCCGCGCTGAGCAGCCCGGCCAGCTCGCGCAGCGCCCGCTCGGCCGGACCGCGCCCGGGGATCCGCTCGGCGGCGGTGACCAGCGCGGCGCTCAGGCTGTCGCGCCCGCAGGCCAGGCTGAGCGCCGCCGTGTCCAGCGGCGGCAGCGCGCCGTGCGGTTCGAACAGCGCGGCCGGCGCCGGCTCCTCGCGGAACCAGGAGCGGGCCGCCAGCCGGGGCAGTTGCGGGATCACGGTGGCCTGGCAGGCGACCGTGCCGGCGTGGCCGAGGCTGAGCACCGGCACGTCGCGGATGTGCTTCTGGAAGATCCCGCGGTTGCCCTCGTCGGTGTGGAAGCCGGCTCCGAGCACGATCGACAGGTCGTACATGGTGGCGATCGGCAGCTGCGGCAGCAGGTACTTGAGCGCGGCCGAGTAGACGCTGGTCTCGGCCGGGCGCACGTGCAGCGCCCGGGTGGCGACCACCGCGAGGCTGTCGTAGAGCAGCAGGTTGACGAAGGCTCCGGTGAAGGCGGACTCGGTGGTGGCCGAGTCGTTGCCGGCGGTGCGCCGGCCGCGGGTGCGGTGCTCGCCGTCGAAGCTGAGGGCGGTGCGCAGGTTGGTGTCCACCGCCGCCACCGCCAGCGCGCTGACCACGGTGCGGCTGATCTGGAACGAGCGCAGCGCGGTGGCGATGCCGCTGCCCTGCGGGCCGAGCAGCGCCTCGGGCGGGATCGGGCAGTCGCGGAACTCCAGGCCCGCGAAGGTCAGTCCGCGCAGGCCGACGGCCAGGTGCCGAGGCAGGATGGTGGCGTGCTCGCGCGGCAGCTCGCCGGGGTCGAGCAGCAGCACCGAGTGGCTGCCGCTGCCCGGGGCCGGGTCGGTGCGGCAGAAGAGCACCAGCGCCTCGGCCCGGTCCAGGTTGCTGATCATCGGCTTGGCGCCGTTCAGCAGGAAGCCGCCCGGCGCCTGCCGGGCGGTCATCTGGCTGCGCACGTAGTCGTTGCTGTGCGCGGTCTCGTGCTGGGCGATGGTGGCCCGCGCGCCGCCGAGCAGCAGGCCGGCCAGCCAGCGGCGCTGGCGTTCGTCGCCGGTGGTCCAGACGTCGTTGGCGGCCATGTAGCTGAGCATCCCGTAGCCCATGCCGAGGCCCACGTCACGGCGGAAGACCGGCCGCAGCATCCGGACCAGGTGGTCCATCCGCTCCAGCCGGCCGCCCAGCTCGCGCGGCACGAACTCGGTGTGGAAGGCGAGTTCGTCCAGTACCGCCTCGCCCTCGGTGAACGGCACCGCCGCCCGGTCGGCGCGCATCAGGGCGGCGAAGCCGAGCGGGTTGCCGGGGTCGGTCGGATCGCCCAGGCGCTCCTCCAGTTCGGCGACCCGCCGCGACAGCTCGACCGGGGCGGCGAGCGGGATGGCGGCGGCCGGGGTCCGGGCGGTGGCGGGACTGATCACGGGCGGGCCCCCTCGGTCAGGACGGGCGGCAGCAGGTCGTCGCCCAACGCCACGGCGCGGGACCTGACCAGCTGGTGCACCGCCGGGGTGAGCACCTCGTACTCGCCGCGCAGTGCGCCCTGGAGGAAGAGCCCGCGCATCGCGGTGCGCTGGATCTTGCCGCTGGTGGTGCGCCGCACGGTACCCGCCGGCACCAGCAGCACGTTGCCGGCCGGGATGCTGAACTCGCGGCCGATCAGCGCCTGGATCGCGTGCGCCAGGGTGCGCAGCGCCTGCGGGTCGGGGTTGGCGCCCCTGACCTCCTGGACCAGCACCAGCTGCTCGCGCTCGGCCTCGACGGCGAAGGCCGCGCCGACGCCCAGGGTCAGCACCGGGCTGACGGTGCGGGCCGCCCACTCGATGTCCTGCGGGTAGATGTTGCGACCGTTGAGGATCACCACCTCCTTGAGCCGCCCGGTGACGAACAGTTCGCCGCCGTCCAGCGCGCCGAGGTCGCCGGTGCGCAGGAACGGGCCCTCGCCGTCGGTCGGCATGGCGCCGAAGGTGAGTTCGCTCTCGGTGGGCCGCTTCCAGTAGCCCCGGGCCACGCTGTCGCCGCGCAGCCAGACCTCGCCGACCGCGCCGTCGGGCAGTGCCTGACGGGTGATCGGGTCGACGATCCGCACCGCGAGGTCGACCACCCGGCCGCAGCCGACCAGGGTGCGGGCCGGCTCGCCGGGCGCGGCGGCGACCAGCCGGTCGCGCTCGAGTGCGGCCGGGTCCACCCGGCGCTCGGTGTGCCCGGTGCCGGGCTCGCCGCCGGAGACCACCAGGGTGGCCTCGGCCAGGCCGTAGGCGGGGAAGAGCGCCTCAGGGCGGAAGCCGGTGGCCGCGAAGCGCTCGGCGAAGGCGCCCAGGCTCTCGGCCCGCACCGGCTCGGCGCCGTTCAGCGCCAGCCGCCAGCGGGACAGGTCCAGGCCCGCCAGCTGCTCGTCGGTGATCCGGCGCACGCACAGGTCGTAGCAGAAGTTGGGGCCGCCGGCCACGGTGACGCCGTACCGCTCGATCGCCTGCAGCCAGCGCAGCGGGCGCCGCACGAAGGAGTCGGGGGTCACCTGGACCGAGCAGCTGCCGAGCAGCACCGGGTGCAGCAGGTGCGCGATCAGGCCCATGTCGTGGTAGTACGGCAGCCAGCTGCCGAACCGGTCCGCCGCGGTGGTGCGCAGCAGGGTGCGCAGCGACTCCTGATTGGCCATCAGGTTCCGGTGCGTCACCATGACCCCGCGCGGGTCGGCCACCGAGCCCGAGGTGTACTGCAGGAAGGCCAGGTCGTCGGGGCCGGCCGGCACCTCGCGCCAGTCCTCGGGATCGCCGAGGCCGGGCAGGTCGACGGCCAGGCAGACGACGTCCTGGCGGTTGGCGCGGGCCAGCCAGAGCGAGACCTCGGGGGCTCCCTCACTGTCCGTCAGGACCAGGGTGGCGCCGGTGTCCTTGAGCACCGAGGTGGTGCGGTGCAGGCGCTTGCCGTGCCCGCCGTCGCCCGGCATCGGGGCGGGCACCGCGACGGCGCCGGCGTAGAGGCAGGCGGCGAAGGCGGTCAGGAAGCGGGCGGTGGAGGTGTGCGCCAGCAGCACCGGGGCGCCGGTGGCCCCCATCGACTGCAGGCAGGAGGCGATCCGGCGGGCCTCGCGGTCGAGCTGACCATAGGTCAGATGCTCGGCCACCGGTCCGCCGAGCGCGTCGCGCAGCTGGATGTGCACGTCCTGCTCCGGGAGTTCGGCCGCCCGGGCGCGCAGCAGCCCGGTGAACGTCTCGAATCGCTCTGCTCGCTCTGCGGCCATCGCGCTGTCCCCCCGGTGCAGTTCGTCTGCTGTCGAGATGGATCCTCGCCCATCGGCGCTAAAGCGGCCCTTAAGCGTTCTTCGAGTGACGCTCAGGGGTGGTCAGGGGTGCTCGGCGGCCGGTTCGCGGGGTGATCCTCGGTCGCACCACCGGCCCCGCTCCGGTCGGTCCTGCCGAGCGCGCGACGCCGGGCAGCGCGACCGCCGCGGGCCGACCGGCCTCGACCGACCAGATGGGTGGAGTATGTCTGCTACCGACCTCCGGGTGAGAGCGGCCGAACTGCGCGCGGTCAAGGAGGACGCCGCGTTCGGACCCTCGCTGGCCGCCACCGAGGCCCAGCGCCGGCGCGGCAAGCTCACCGTGCGCGAACGCCTCGACCTGCTCTTCGATCCGGGCACCTTCCGCGAGATCGAGCAGCTGCGCCGGCACCGGGCCACCGGCTTCGGCCTGGAGGACCGCCGCCCGCCCACCGACGGCGTGGTGACCGGCTGGGGCAAGGTCGAGGGCCGCACCGTCTTCGTCTACGCCCACGACTTCCGGATCTTCGGCGGCTCGCTCGGCGAGGCGCACGCCGAGAAGATCCACAAGGTGATGGACCTGGCGCTGGCCGCCGGCGCGCCGCTGGTCTCGCTCAGCGACGGCGCGGGTGCCCGGATCCAGGAGGGGGTCACCGCGCTGGCCGGCTACGGCGGCATCTTCCGCCGCAACGTGGCCGCCTCCGGGGTGATCCCGCAGATCTCGGTGATGCTCGGCCCGTGCGCGGGCGGTGCCACCTACTCCCCCGCGCTGACCGACTTCGTCTTCATGGTCCGCGACATCGCCCAGATGTACATCACCGGCCCCGACGTGGTGCAGGCGGTGACCGGCGAGCAGATCACCCACAACGGGCTCGGCGGCGCCGAGGTGCACTCCTGCGTCTCCGGCGCCAGCGCCTTCCTCTACGACACCGAGCAGGACTGCCTGGCCGAGGTGCGCCAGCTGATCTCGCTGCTGCCCCAGAACAACCGCGAACTGCCGCCCCGGGTGCGCCCCGAGGACCCGGCCGGGCACTCCGGCGAGCGGCTGCTGGAGCTGGTGCCGGCCGACCCCAACCGCTCCTACGACATGCGCGCGGTCATCGAGGAGATCGTCGACGACGGCGACCTGTTCGAGGTGCACGCCGGCTGGGCGACCAACATCATCTGCGCGCTGGCCCGGCTGGACGGCCATGTGGTCGGCGTGGTGGCCAACCAACCCGCCTCGCTGGCCGGGGTGCTGGACATCCACGCCTCGGAGAAGGCCGCCCGCTTCGTGCAGACCTGCGACGCCTTCAACATCCCGCTGGTCACCCTGGTCGACGTGCCGGGCTTCCTGCCCGGCGGCGACCAGGAGCACGGCGGCATCATCCGGCACGGCGCCAAGCTGCTCTACTCCTACTGCGCCGCGACCGTGCCCCGGGTCCAGGTGATCCTGCGCAAGGCCTACGGCGGCGCCTACATCGTGATGGACTCGCGCTCGATCGGCGCCGACCTGTCCTTCGCCTGGCCGACCAACGAGATCGCCGTGATGGGCGCCGAGGGCGCGGCCAACGTGGTCTTCCGCCGCGAGATCGCCGCCGCCGACGATCCGGAGGCGGCCCGCGCGCACCGGGTGAAGCAGTACAAGCAGGAGCTGATGCACCCGTACTACGCGGCCGAGCGCGGCCTGGTGGACGACGTCATCGACCCCGCCGACACCCGGGCGGTGCTGATTGACGCGCTCGACGTGCTGCGGATGAAGCACGCGCCGCTGCCCGAGCGCAAGCACGGCAACCCGCCGTTCTGACCCCCGAAGGCCAACGATGACTCCGAACCCCGAGGCCGCCGTTCCCGAGGCCGCCGTTCCCGAGCCCGCGCTGATCCGGGTGCTGAGCGGCCACCCGGACCCGGCCGAGCTGGCCGCCGTCACGCTGGCCGTGCTGCTGCGCGCCCGCGCGGCGGCATCGTCGGCCGGCACCGCGACCGCGACCCGCCGCCCGCGCTGGCGGGCGACCGCCCGCGGCTACCGCCAGGCCGGCAGCTGGGCGACCGGCTGACCTGCCCGACTTCGACCACCCGCTGAGGGGTGCGCGGCGCCCCGCTAGGGGTTCTCGCCCCGCCCAGCCCGCCGCTAGCTTTCCAGCCGGAAGGTCGCGCGGCACGACGGTTCACCACAGGCGAAGGAAACCCTGATGACTATTCCGGCGGGCGACCAGCTCCAGGAGCAGGCGAAGACCGCCACATTCGTGTGGCAGATGAGCGAACTCGGCGATCCTTACGCCAAGTTGCTGCTGCGCCAGGTCAATCCCTACCGCTTCTGCGAGCAGGCGAGGGAACTCGGCCCGATCCACCGCAGCAAGGTCGGCCCGTGGGTGACCGCGGACCACCAGCTGGCGCTGACCATCCTGCGCGACCGCCGGTTCGGCGTGCGCCGCGCCGACGGCACCCGCGACCTGGCCCAGTTCACCTCGATGGACGACTCCTTCCTCAAGCTCGACCCGCCGGACCACACCCGGCTTCGCCGGATGGTCACCCCGTTCTTCGGTGCCCGCCGGTTCAACGCGCAGCGCCCGCGGATCGAGGCGCTCTGCCACGAACTGCTGGACGCCGTCGACACCGAGGCGCCGTTCGACCTGATGGACCAGCTGATCAGGCCGCTGATGAACACCCTGGTCCGCGACCTGTTCCAGGTCCCCGAGGAGAGCGCCGAGCGCTTCGACCGCAACTGCACCACCACCGGACGGGTCTTCGAGGGCTTCGCCTCCCCCGAGCAGTACGAGGAGCTGGAGGCCGCCGTGGCCGACCTGCGCAGCGTGCTGAGCGAGCTGGTGGAGCTGCGGGCCGCCGAGCCGGGCGACGACGTGGTCAGCGAGCTGCTCACCGCCTACCGGGGCGGCGGGGTCACCATGGACGAGGTGATCGGGGTGCTCGGGCTGCTCTCGATCGCCGGCACCGAGTCCACCTCGCACCTGATGGGCAACGGCGTGCTGGCCCTGCTGGAGCACCGCGACCAGTGGGACCTGCTGTGCGCCGACCCGGAGTTGGCGACCAGGGTGGTGGACGAGACGCTGCGCTACGACCCGCCGAACCAGCTGATCAGCCGGGTCGCGCACGTGGACGTGGAGCTGGCCGGGGCCCGGATCGAGGCCGGCGACTCGGTGGTCATCCTCACCGGCGGCGCCAACCGGGACCCCAAGGCCTACCCGGACCCGAACCGCTTCGACATCACCCGCGAGGGCGGCCCCGAGTCCCTCACCTTCTCCACCGGGATCCACTTCTGCCTGGGCGCGGCGCTGGCCAGGACGGCGGCGGAGATCTGCTTCCGGGTGCTGGTCGACCGGCTGCCCACGCTGCGCCAGGCCGGCCCGGTGCGCCGCCGGATGGCCTCCTCGATCCGCGGCCTGCACCGCTTCCCGGTGTCGGCGTAGCGATCGCCCCCCGGGGCCGCTCCCGGTCCGCTCCCGGTCCGCTTCCGCTCCGCTTCCTGACGAACCTCGGCCTCACGCACTCTGGATGGGATCATGGCAACCACCAATTCCTGGGACATCATCAACGACACCGGCGAGGGCGCACTGGTGCTCGCCGTCGACTACTCGGTCAACGGCCGCCGGGAGGCGGGCTTTCGCGACCTGTCCGCCAACCTCGGCGCGGGCGTGACGATCTGGGAGACGCTGGCCCCGCCGGTCGGCGAGGAGACCGGGATGACCGCCGACGACTACCTGGCCCGCTGGCTGGACGAGGTGCAGGCCAGCGGCCGGCCGGTGCAGGCGGTGCTCGGCTACTGCGCCAGCAGCGCCTTCGCCAGCGCGATCGCCGAAGGCGTCGCCGCCTGGCAGCCGCAGGCGCCCAAGCCGGTGCTCTTCGACCCGACCCCGGCCACCGCCTGGACGATCCTGCACTTCGGCTTCTTCAAGGTGATCGAGACGCTGACCGCCTCGCTCTCCGAGGTCGACGTGATCGCCGCCCAGAAGGCCGGCTTCGAGGCCGCCGCCCGCAACGCCGAGGACCTGGCGACCTTCCGCACCGAGATCGTCGAGATCTACCGCGAGCTGGGCGACAAGGCCTTCGAGAAGCTGGGCCTGAAGGCCGAGTTGGGCGAGCAGCTGGTGGCCTGGTTCCGCGGCTACGTCGGCTACCTGATCGCGGCCGGCGAGTACACCGGCAAGTTCGACCTCACCGGCACCACCGTGGTCTGCTCCTCGGCGCTCGAGGAGAGCCCCGGCGAGGTGGCGGCCGAGTACCGCTTCGACGTCGACCACGCGGACCTGCTGCGCGACGTCGAGGTCGCCAAGGCGGTTGCCGAGATCCTCGGCTGACGATCCGTCAGTCGAACGAAGCGCCGGGACTCCCGCCCCCAGGGGAGCCCCGGCGCTTCGGCGTGCCCGGGTCTCCGGTCGCTGCCGCGGGGTGCCCGGGTACCCGCCGCGCCATAAGGGGCCGGGCGGCGCCGGATAGGGGATCTGTGCCAACCCCCGCATTGCTAGCGTCACTTGCGGCAGCGCCAGTTGCCGACGCGCCCGCAGCGCTCCCCTTCTCGCCCCCTAGGAGCACGATGCCCGCCCCGACGGACCAGGAAATGGAAGAGTATCTCCAGACCTCGCGGTTCATCTGGTACATGGGCGCGCTCGGCGACCCGTACGCGCTGCTGCTGCGCGGCCAGGAGGACCCGTACGAGCTGTTCGAGCAGGTCCGGGCCCGCGGCCCGCTGCACCTGAGCCGGCTGGGCACCTGGGTCAGCGCCGACCACGCGCTGGGCAACAAGATCCTGCGCGACGGCCGGTTCGGCACCCGCCGGGCCGACGGCGCCCGGGTGGCGCCCCAGTTCTCCTCGCTGGACGACTCCTTCCTCAAGCTCGACCCGCCGGACCACACCCGGCTGCGCCGCCTGTCGATCCCGCTGTTCAGCCCGAAGATGATGGCCGGCTACCGCCCGCACGTCGAGCACGTCTGCAACGAACTGCTCGACCGGCTCGACCTGGAGGGCGGCTTCGACCTGGTCCAGGACTTCGCCAAGCACCTGCCGATCGCGCTGATCCGCGGCCTGCTGGGGATCCCGGAGGAGTACCGGGAGAAGTTCGACCGCTGCTGCCACGGCTCCGCCCTGGTGCTGGAGGGCTTCGTCTCGCCCGAGCAGACCGAGGAACTCCAGCTCGCGGTGGACGGCCTCTACGAGGTCTTCAGCGACATGATGGAGCTGCGCGCCGCCGACCCCGGCGAGGACGTGATCAGCCGGCTGGTCGCCGCCGAGCGGGAGGGCCTGCTGACCCGCTCGGAGTCGATCGGCGTCTGCGGGATCATCGCGGTGGCCGGCACCGAGACCACCACCAACCTGGTCGCCAACGGCACCCTGGCGCTGCTGGACCGCCCCGAGCAGTGGGACCTGCTGCGCGAGAACCCCGACCTGGCCCCCGGCGTGGTCGAGGAGACGCTGCGCTGGGACTCCCCCGCCCAGCTGGCCACCCGGGTCGCGCACGCCGAGGTGGAGATCGCCGGCCAGACGCTGCCCGAGGGCTCGCTGGTCGCGATCCTGACCGCGGCCGCCAACCGCGACCCGGCGGTCTTCAAGGACCCGGACGTCTTCGACATCACCCGCAACTCCAAGACCGAGCACCTGGCCTTCTCCGGCGGCCCGCACTACTGCCTGGGCGCCCCACTGGCCCGGATGGAGGGCGACGTCGCGTTCCGCACCCTGGTGGACCGGCTGCCCCAGCTGCGCCAGACCGGCCCGGTGGACCGCTGGGTCTCCGCCTCCGCGCGCGGCCTGCGGCACTTCCCGGTCGCGGCCCGCTGAACCCCCGAACGCCCTTCGGGACACCCCTTACTGAGGACTGAGGACGGAGAACGGGGACATGGAACCTCGCGAGAACACGCCCGCGCCGCGGCCGGTGGCGCCGCGGCCGGTGGACCTGCCGGTCACCCGCAAGGAAGAGGCGATGTGGCTGCTGGAGCGGCTGGTGCCCGGCAGCAACGTCAACAACGTGCCCGGCGCCACCGTGCGGGTCGAGGGACGGCTGGACCAGCAGTTGGTGCTGGCCTCGGTGAACGCGCTGCTGCACCGCCACCCGGTGCTGCGCACCGTCTACACGGCCGAGGGGACCACGCTGCGCAAGGCGGTCCTGGCACCCGAGCAGGCCACCCTGCCGCTGCTGGCCCGCACCGTGACGGAAAGTGAACTCGCCGAGGCACTGCGCGAGTTCGTGGTCCGCACCTTCCCGCTGGACGGCAGCCCGCTGGTCCGCCTGGCGCTGTTCTCGACCGAGCGGGCCGACGTGCTCTGCCTGGCCGTGCACCACCTGGTCTTCGACAACACCTCCAGCACCGTCTTCCTGGAGGAGCTGGCCCACGTCTACGACCTGGCCGCCGCCGGGCAGGACCTGACGGCGATCCCGGTCGAGGAGGTGCCGACCTTCGAGGAGCGGCAGCCCGACGGGAAGAGCCTGGCGTTCTGGCGGACCCAGCTGGAGGGCTTCGACCCCGACAGCGGCGAGCTGTGGCTGGGCAGCCGCCCCGGCGGCTCCGGCACGCTGGCCGGCGACCACGTCACCCACCCGCTCTCCGCCGAGGCCTCGGCCGTGCTGCGCGGCGCCCAGCGCGCGCTGCGGGCCCCGGACGCGGTGGTCCTGCTGGCCGCCTACTTCCTGCTGCTCGCCCGGCACGGCGCGGGCCCCGACTTCGCGGTCGGCCTGCCGGTCAACATCCGTGACCAGAAGGTCCAGCGGACGATCGGCTACCACGTGAACATCCTGCCGCTGCGCACCACCGTCGACCTGAAGCTCAGTTTCAAGGACTTCGTCCGCCAGGTCCGCGACGCCTTCCTGGAGGCGGTCGCGCACGCCGACGCCCCGGTGGACGTGCTGCTCGCCGACGCCCCGCGGATCGAGGCCACCTGGCGCTCCGCGCTGTTCCGGCACGTCTTCAACTTCCTTCCCGGGCGCGGCACTCGGGAGTACCGGATCGGCGGGATGCCGGGCCGCCTGGAGATCGTGGAGACCGGGAGCAGCAAGTTCGACCTGGAGTTCCTGATCGTCCCGATCGGCGAGGGCTACGAGATCAAGGCGATCTACTCGACCGACGTGCACAGCGCCGAGGAGGTGGAGCTGCTGCTGCGCCGCTACGACGAGCTGCTCACCGGGCTCGGCGGCGCGCCCGAGCTGCCGCTGGCGGCCGTGCCGGCCTGGTCGGCGGCGGACCGCGCGGTGCTGGGCCGCGAGGTGCTCGACCGCGACGCGCAGGACCGTGAGGCGCTGCGCCGCGAGGTGCTGGACCGCGAGACGCTCGGCGCCGCGGCCGTCACCGCCTTCGACGGCCCCGGCCTGATCCCGGCGCTGGCCGCCCGGGTGGCCGCCGAGCCGACCGCCGTCGCCGTCCAGGAGCCGTCCCGCTCCACCAGCTACCGGCAGCTGTGGCAAGCCGCGCTGGCCACCCGCGAGCTGCTGGTGGCGCACGGCGTGGGCAGCGCGGACCTGGTGGGCATCGTCGCGCCGCCCGGCGCCGAGCTGGTCGCCGCCGCGCTGGGCGTCTGGCTGGCCGGCGCCGCGTATGTCGCCCCGGGCCCGCAGGAGGTGGCGGCGGACGTGAAGGTGCTGCTGGCCGCCCCCGGCGCCGCGCGGCTCGCGGCGCCGACCTGCCTGCCGCTGGTGGAGCTGACCGACGCCGACTTCCCCGAGCCGCTGGCGACCACGCCCGACCCGGACTCGGCCGCCACCACTGACCTGACACACCGTCAACTCTCGGTACTCCTGTCCCACTTCAGCACCGAACTGGCCGGCCCGGTGGACGCCGTGTGGCGCTCGCCACTGGCGGCCGAGGGTGCACTGCTCGAGGTCTGGCTGCCGCTCGCCACCGGCGGGCGGATCGTGCCGGCCGGCGCCGAGCCGGAGCTGGCGGCCACCCTGGACGCCCACCCGGGCGCGCTGCTGCAGGCGCCCGCCACCGACTGGTGGCGACTGCTCGCCACCGTCGAGGGACGGCTGCTGGACCGTCCGGTGCTGGTCGGCGGGGCGGGTCTGAACCACGCGCTGGCGACCCGGCTGCGCTCGGCCGGCGCCCGCCCGCACGCGGTGCGCGGCTGGTGGGGCGCGGCACCGGTGAAGGCGGACGCGGAGGCCGTGCTCCGCCCGCTGACCGGAGTGCGGGCCAAGATCACCGCCCCGGACGGCAGCGCGCTGCCGATCGGCGTGCGCGGCGAACTCCTGGTCGGCGCCGGGTCGGAACCCCTCTCCCCCACCGGCCTGCTGGGCCGCTGGACGCGCGGCGGCGAGCTGGCGGTGCTCGGTGACCTGGGGCGCCGGCTGCGGCGCAGGGGCGGCGCGGTTCAGCCCGAGCAGGTCGAACGGCTGCTGGCCGAGCACCCGTCGGTGGCAGCCGCCGCCGTGCTGGAGCTGCCCGGCCCGGCCACCGCACCGCCCGGCTCCGCGACGGCCGAGCCCGTGCTGGCGGCCCTGGTCCAGCGGATCCCCGGTCTGCGCCAGGACGACCCGCAGCTGATCGCCGAACTCCAGGACCTGACCACCGCCCGGCTGCCGCACGCCGCCGTCCCCGACCGGATCGCGGTCCTGCCCGCGCTGCCGACCAGGGCGGACGGCTCGCTCGACCACGCCGCGCTGCCCGCCGCGGCCACCGAGGCGCTCTCGCTGGCGGGTGAGCGGAGCAGCGAGCACCTGCCGCTGCTGGTCGGCCTCTGGCAGGAGCTGATCGGCCGTCCGGACCTCGACGCGGACGCCAACTTCTTCGCCAGCGGCGGCCATTCGCTGCTCGCCGCGCAGCTGGTGCAGAAGGTGGAGGAGCGCAGCGGGATCCGACTGAAGCTGGCCGACGCCTTCGAGCACCCCACCCCCGCGGCGCTGGCGACCCGGATGGCCGCCGTGGCACGGACGGCCTGACCGGCTCCGCTCGCCTCGATCTCCTCTTCCACTCCGCCTTCCAGGAGGACCCAGCTGTGGCAGGACCCGCGCCCCACCCCTCGCCGGACTGGAATCCGGCTCCCCACCCGCCGACCCGCGGGCAGACCGTGCACGAGCTGTTCGACTGGTGCGTCGAGCGCTGGCCGGAGGCCGTCGCGGTGCGCCACGGCGCCCGCGAGGTCTGCTACGCCGAGCTGGCCGAGGCCTCGTACGACTACGCCGCCGAGCTGGAGCGGCTGGGCGTCGGCCCCGGCAGCCTGGTCCCAGTGCTGATGCCCCGCTCCCCCGAGTTCCTGGCCGTCCTGCTCGCCGTGCTGCGGCGCGGCGCCGCCTACGCCGCGCTCGACCCGCGCTGGCCCCGCCCCCGGCTGGACGGCCTGCTGGAGCGGCTGGCCGGCCCGGTGCTGGTCACCACCGAGCCGGGCCCGTGGGCCAAGCCGACCTGGACCCCGCCCGCCGTGGACGCGGTCGAGGGCGGCCGGCGCCCCGGCGAGGTCACGGTGACCGGCGACGACCCGAGCGCCGTCTTCTTCACCTCCGGCAGCACCGGCACCCCCAAGGGCGTGCTCACCGCGCACCGCGGCAACGTGCGTCTCTTCGACCGCTGGGCGTTCGCCCCGGTCGGCGAGCGGGCCGTGATGCCGCAGTCGCTGGCCGCCACCTGGGACGCCTTCGGCCTGGACTCCTGGGCCGTGCTGCTCGGCGGCGGCACCATCGTGATCCAGCAGGACTCACTCGAACTGGCCCGCCGCCTGCGCGAGTTGATCGCCGATGAGTCCGTCGACACGGTCTTCCTACCGACCGCCGTCTTCCACCTGGTGGTCGACAGCGACCTGGACGCCTTCACCGGCCTGAAGGTGCTGGGCACCGGCGGCGAGCGGCTCTCCGCCACCCACGCCCGCCGGTTCCTCGAGCGCCACCCCGGCATCCCGCTGCACAACATGTACGGCCCGGTGGAGTGCACCATCGCCGCCACCGGCCACCTGGTCACCCTCGCCGACTGCGACGAGGCCACCGGCATCCCGATCGGCCGCCCCTACGACAACACCGCCGTGCACATCCTGGACCCCGAGGGCCGGCTCTGCGCCGTCGGCGAGAGTGGCGAGATCCACCTGTCCGGCGCCGGCCTGGCGCTCGGCTACCTGGACGACCCCGAGCTGACCGCACAGCGCTTCAGCACCCTGCCGCTGGGCCCGGACGGCGCGCCCGTCCTGGCCTACCGCACCGGCGACCTGGGCCGCTGGTCCGAGCAGGGCGTGATCCACTTCGAGGGCCGCGCCGACCGCCAGGTCAAGCTGCGCGGCTTCCGGATCGAGCTGGACGACGTCGAGCAGGCCGCCCGCACCACCACCGGTGTCGGCAGCTGCGCGGTCGTCCCGCTGACCGGCCCCGACGGCGCCTGCGAGGACCTCAGCCTCTTCTACGTCCCGGCGGGCGAGGGCGGTCTGACGGAGAATCAGCTTCGCACGGCGCTGACCGCCAAGCTCCCCGGCTACCTGGTCCCCGGCCAGATCCACCGCCTCGAGCAGCTCCCCGTCCTGGAGGACCGCAAGGTCGACCGCCACACCCTCACCGCCCTCGCCGTCCGCCTGCGCACCCAGGGCGCCGACGGCGACGCCCCGCGCGGCGCCACCGAACAGCTGCTCGCCGACCTGTTCCGCGAGATCCTCGGCATCGCCGCCGTCCCCCGCGACATCTCCTTCTTCGCCCTCGGCGGCACCTCCCTGACCGCCGCCCAACTCGCGGGCCGCCTGGAGCAGCAGTTCGCGGTCCGGCTGCGCCTCGCCGAGATCTTCGACGCCCCCACCGTGCGCGACCTGGCGACCGTGCTGGACGCCCACCCGGCACCGGTCGACTGAGCCGTCCCGCGCCGGACGCGTCGAGGCCCCGCCGAGTGGCGGGGCCTCAACGCGTCCGCGGGTCCACCGCCGTTCACCTGCAAGCGACCTGATCGGTGGTCAGACCGCGTCGGCGGCCGCCCGCCAGGTGGCGCGGAGCCGCGCGCCGAGATCGCCGGCCTGGCGAAGACCCGCCTGGTAGGCCGGCTCCCAGGCCGCCGGGTCGCCCAGGTCCGAGCCGAAAGCGCGCGCCGAGGCCGGATCGGGACCGATGGTCAGCACGGTGCCCAGCGCCGCCGACTCCTGGTCCAGCGGCTCATGGGGACGCAGGTGCGCCATCGGCTCGACCACGACCAGCGTGCGGGCGCCGGCCGCGAGATCGGCGTTGGTGCCCGACCGCAGCGCACCGTCCATGTACCGCCGGCCGTTGATCGCGACCGGCGGCGCGGCCCCGGGGAAGGCACTGCTCGCCGCGACCGCGGACACCAACGGCACGCCGCTGTCGCGGTCCCACACCGCCGGCTCACCCGTGGTCGCGTCCACTGCGGGGATCACCAGCCGCCGCTCCGGCCACGCCTCCGCGCCGATCAGGGCGGCGCGCCCCGCGATCAGCGCCTCCTCGGCCCGGGGGTCGGTGCCGTCGAGCGCGAGCCGGCCGACGCGGCGCCTGGCCTCCCCCGGTTCCAGACCGCGCTCGCCGAGCACCGCGAACACCGCGCCCATCCGCTCGGGATCCGCCGTGAGCCGGTGAGCGGCCAGGCGAGCCGGACTCGCGAGGCGCCCCGGGTCCTGCCCGGTGGCGAGCAGCGCTCCGACGATCGCGCCGGCCGACGTCCCGACGATCAGGTCGGCCTCGCCCAGATCCACGCCGTCGCGGCGCAACCCGTGGGCCAGCCCCGCCATCCAGGCCGTACCGGTATGCCCCCCGGGCCCCAGGACGAGCGCTCGGTCGAAGGTGTACATGGCGATCTCCCCCTCGTTGTTGAAACAGTCGTACCATATACGTCGGAGCCCTGTTTCGGCTCCGGAACTGCCGAGAGGAGAGCCGCCGTGGGGCGCCCCGCAGATCCCGACCGTCGCGACCGCACCCTGGCGCGGGCCACCGACTACGTGCTGGCGCACGGCCTGGCCGGACTGAGCCTGCGACCACTGGCCGCGGCCCTCGACACCAGCCCCCGGATGCTGCTCTACGACTTCGGCAGCAAGCAGGAGTTGGTCGCGGCGGTGCTCGCCGAGGCCCGCCGCCGGGGCGCGCTGCGGCTGGCCGGGCACCAGCCGCCGAGGACGGGCTCCGCGCAGGAGCGGCTGCGTGACATCTGGGCGTGGATCAGCGCGGACGAACGCGCGCCGTTCGTCCGGCTGTTCTTCGAGGTACACGCCGACGGCCTGGTCCACCCCGAGGCCTACCCCGACCAGGGCCAGGCGATCACGGACTGGTTCGGCACGCTCGGTGCCACCTTCCGCGACGTCTCCACCGGTCCTGACGACGTCGTCACGCCCACGCTGGTCATGGCCGTGATCCGGGGCCTGCTGTTCGACCTCACCACCACCGGCGACCGCGAGCGCACCGATCACGCGCTGGACCGCTTCGCCGAGCTCCTGGGCCGCGCGTGATGAAGGAGATACCCCCTTTCAGCACCAGGAGCTGGGCCCCTGTCGGCCCTGCTCGGCCCGGTCGCGAGCCACCGGCCGGCTACGGTTTGCGGGCCAGTGC
Organism: Kitasatospora sp. NBC_01266; assembly: GCF_036242395.1. NCBI lineage: Bacteria > Bacillati > Actinomycetota > Actinomycetes > Kitasatosporales > Streptomycetaceae > Kitasatospora > Kitasatospora sp. NBC_01266. The sequence continues at coordinate 1,680,583 of NZ_CP108458.1, forward strand.
GCAGGAGATCAGCTGCTCCCACACCGTCAACTCGGGCCCGCCCACGCCGTTGTCGGCGCCGCCGTCCCCCGGCGCGGGGTCCGGCCGCCACAGCGAGCAGTAGACCAGCCCCGGTTCGAGCAGCTCGAGGTCACCGAACAGGTCGATGATCTCCTCGTCGGTGCGCCAGCGGCCGCGGCCCAGACTGCCCTGCAGCTTCTGTTCCACCACCCGGGTCTCCCCGTTCTCGCCGGAGCGGAAGTGGGAGATGTAGAACCGACTGCCCGAGGGCACCCGGTCCGCCCACCAGCGCACCGGCTCGGCGGGCCGCTCGGCATCGTTGAGATGGTGCAGGACCCCGCTGAAGATGACGCCCACCGGCTCGTCGAAGTCGATCAACTCCCGTACGCCGGAGTCGTGGTAGATCACCTCCGGTTCGCGCAGGTCCGCCTGGACCACCGTGGTGCGGCCGTCGGCGGCCAGCAGGACACGGCTGCGGGCCACCACGCCCGGATCGTTGTCGACGTAGGCGACGCGCGCTTCGGCATTGTGCCGCCGGGCGACCTGATGCACGTTGTCGGCGGTCGGCAGCCCGCTGCCCAGGTCGACGAACTGGGAGATGCCGTCGCGGGCCATCGCACCCACGGCGCGAATCAGGGCCTGGCGATTGGCCAGCGCGATCGCCGGCGAACCGGGCAGTTCCTTGATGAAGATGTCACCGATCTCGCGGTCCACGGCGTAGTTGTCCTTGCCGCCGAGCAGGTAGTCGTAGACCCGGGCGATGCTCGGCTTCGACTGGTCGTCCGCTGTGGCGCGATCCGTCATGGGAACCAACTTCCTGCCCCCCGGACTGTTGTGACTTCAATCGTAGGGGAACCATCCCGGCCGAGGGCTTCCACCAACGGGTGATGTCGCGTGGAATCGGCGCACTTGCGGAGTCGCGACAGGCTGCGAGCAGCGACGAACCGGGCAGGCCGGCTGGTCTGGGGCTAGCCGGCGGGCATTCCCGCCGAGGCGTCCTCCAGCGTCCCGCGCAGCAGGGCGAGGGTGGAAGCCAACCGCTCCAGGGAGCCGGTTGTCAGCGGCTCGGCGAGCCAGGAGCGCAGCCCGTCCTCGAACGTGGGCGTGGCAGCGGCCAGCAGTCGGCCGCCATCGGGGGTCAGTTCCAGCAGGGACGAGCGGCGGTTGCTGGGATTGGGTCGCCGGACCACCCAGCCGGCGGCCGCCAAGCGGTCAACCGCCTTGCTGGTCGCCCCGACGGTGATGGCGGCCTCCTCGGCCAGGTCGTTGACCCGGCAGTCGTCCCGACTGTCGATGATGCGCAGGAACTCGAACTGGCCCATCGTCAGACCGTGTTCGACGCGCAGGTGTTCGCCCAGCGCGTTGTAGAGCCTGGTCTCGTAGCGGACGAGGTCCGTGAACACCCGTGTGAGGCCGGTCACACTCTGCTCCAGATTCGTGGGAATGACATTCCTAGGAATATAGTTCCTAGTGAAGAACAGCACTTCACCTGGAGGATCACATGAGCAAGGAACAGCGCGCGACAGTCGACGCCCTGATGCGGCAGGCCCCGTTCGACGGCAGCCTCCCGCCGGAGCGACTGCGCAAGGACTTCGAGGCCCAGATGACCTCGGGCCCGGCCCCGGCCGGGGTGACCGTCACCCCCTCCGTCCTCGGCGGGCGTCCCGCCCTGACCGTCGAGCCCGAGGGCAGCCCCGCCACCGGGACGATCCTCTACTTCCACGGCGGAGCCTGGGTCTTCGGCTCACCCGCCACGGCCCTGCAACTCACCGCCGCGCTGGTGCGCCGCACCGGCGTCCGCGCCGTCTCGCTCGACTACCGGCTCGCCCCCGAGCACCCCTTCCCGGCTGCCATCGAGGACGGCCTCGCCGCCTACCGCGACCTGCTGGACCAGGGCGTTCCGGCCGAGCAGATCGTCCTGGCCGGGGAGTCGGCCGGCGGCGGCCTCACCATCACCACCCTGCTCACCGCCCGCGATGCCGGACTGCCGATGCCGGCCGCCGCGGTCGCGTTCTCCCCAGGCCTGGACGCCACCCGCTCGGGCGAGAGCATGACCACCAAGCACGACGCCGACCCGCTCTTCACCCGCGCGGACCTGACCACCGTCTTCGCCCACTACCTGGCCGGACAGGACCCCGACCAGCCGCTGCTGAGCCCGGCCCTGCACGCCGACCTGACCGGGCTGCCCCCGCTGCTGCTCCAGGCCGGCTCCAACGAGGTCCTGCTGGACGACTCCACCCGGTTCGCCGTCCGGGCGGCCGCGGCCGGCGTCGACGTCCAGCTCGACATCACTGCCGACGTCCCCCACGTCTTCCAGGCCTTCGAGGGTCTGCTGGACGAGGCCGACGCCGCCCTGGCCCGCGCCGCCGGCTTCATCACCGCCGCACTGGCCCGCACCTGAACCGTTCCTCGACTAGTCGCCGGTGACGCCGTCGGTGAGCTCCCGGACGATGTCCAGGTGGCCCGCGTGACGGGCGTACTCCTGCAGGACGTGGAACAGGATCCAGCCCAGGGTCGGCCGCGCGGTGCCGTCGTCCGGGAAGCGCCCGCCGGCCGCGGCGACGGTGGACAGCGGCGTACCCGACACGACGGCTCGGGTGTACTCGCCGCCCGCGTGCAGCGCGGCGAGCAGGTCGGCGGCTGTCTCCTCCGGGCCGACGTACCAGCGGTCCGCCGGGCCGCGGTCGCCCCAGGGCGCCGATACCTGCTCGGCCCGGAAGGCCCAGCGCAGCCAGCGCTGCTCCATGTGCACGAGGTGCTTCAGCAACTCGAGCAGGGTCCACCCGGAAGGGAGCCGGCTGACACGCAGCTCCGCGTCGGACAGGCCCTCGGTCTTGGCGCTGACCACGGACCGGTAGTAGTCGAGATAGTCCAGCAGCAGCTCGCTGGGATCGGAGAGTTGCTGGTCCGGCTCGGGCAAGGAGGTAGTCATGGGCCTGAGTCTGCCACCACGCGGGCCGGCACCCGACGAAGCCCGCTGCCCGCTGCCCGCCGCGCTGGACGCGGGCATTGACCCTCGGCGGGCGTCTTGGTTCGATGACGTTCGTGCAGATCGTCGCCATGACCCAGGAATACGCGGCAGACATCGTCACCTGGCGGTACGCCGAGCCGTACGGACGCTACGACCTCGTTGCCGCCGATCCCGGGCTCTTCACCGACCCCGCCAACGGCTACGTCGCCCTCGTCGACGATGGGGTGCTCATCGGATACCGCTCCTTCGGCGTGGAAGGACGGGTACCCGGCGGCTCCTACGACGACTCCGCACTGGACACGGGCGGCGGTCTGCGGCCCGCGCTGACGGGGCTGGGGCGCGGCCTTGGCCGACAGGCGATCGCCACCGGCCTGGCCTACGGATACGAACGCTTCCGTCCTGCGGCCTTCCGGGTGACCGTGGCCGGCTTCAACACGCGGGCCCGCAAGGTCGTGGAATCGCTCGGGTTCGTCCACGTTGCCACGTTCCACGCCACCACTGACGGCACCAGCTTCGACATCCTCACCTGCCGGCAGTTCCTGGACCGACGGTAGTGCCAGCGCCCGTGATTCGTCATCAGGAAGCGCGTGTGCACCCGGCGTGATGGCCGTCGGTCCCTCGCCAAGGCGCTTCCAGAATCCGCCCGGCCAGCGAGCCGTTCCCGGTAGGTGATTGTGGCGCTGGGCGCTCGAACCACCCCCGTCAGACCCCGTACTCGTACCCGATGGTCAGCCGGGTCGGCAGGCACCACTCCGAGTACTGGATCACACCGTCCCCATCGCCCCACCGCGTGGCGCCGGCCAGGATCGGCGCACCGATGGCGAGCCCGAGGGCCGACGCCTCACGCGCGTCGGCCGCCCGGCCGTGCATGTCGTCGCGGGCGGTGGTGATGTGGCGGTCGGTGGCTTCCAGCACCCGGGCGGTGAGGCCGTCGTTCTTGCCGGGCGCCGTGCTGAGCAGGTCGGGCACCAGCACCGCGAACGGCGCCGGGAACCAGTCCACGGCGAACAGCGTCCGCACGCTGCTGCGACCCGCGACGTACTCCCGCCGGACCATCTGGTCGCCGTGGTCGAGGTCGAACAGGTCGGCCACGTAGACCGGCGGGAGCACGAGTTGAGCCGCCGTCACGATGCTGGTCGCGCCCTCCATGAACGTCCGCATGGTGTTGCGCACCGACGCGAGCCGATCGGCGGGGCTCGCGGTCGCCGGCGTCTCGTCCGCCACGAACGTGCCGCGCGGGCTGGTGCGGATCAGCTCCTCCACCTGGAGCTGCGAGAGCGCCTTGCGGACCGTCTCGACCGCGACGCCCCACTTGGTGGCGAGTTCCTTGTTGGTGGGCAGCTTCGCGCCTGCGGGGAGGTCGCCGGTGAGGATCAGGCGCCGGTAGTGGTCGGTGATTCGGGTGAACGTCTTCTCAGCAGGCATGTGGGCAACTCCGCAGGTGGCACCGTGTGCTGTCGGGACGGAGCGTACTGGTTGACCGGAATCGGTAGCGAGGAAGTCCAGGCTACCGCTCACTGACGGATCGTCATATCGGTGAGGTCGTCCTGGCTCCGGATGATCACCTCGTCGGTCCTTCAGCCCACCCGGGCCGCCCCCGCGAGCAGTTCCTCGACCAGGTGGGCCAGCAGCGCCGCGCGCTGCGGCAGGGCGGCGATCGAGACGTACTCGCCTTCCGCGTGCGCCCCGTCGCCGACCGCGCCCAGGCCGTCGAGGGTGGGGCAGCCGACCGCGGCGGTGAAGTTGCCGTCGGAGGCGCCGCCGACGGTGATGCTCTGCAGCCGGCCCAGGCCGAGCGACTCCGCCTGGGCGCGGGCCCGCTCGAACAGCGCGGTGCTCGACTCGACTGTCAGCGGCGGGCGGTGGGGGCCGCCGGTGACGGTCAGCGAGGTGCCGGGGACGACGGTGGTCAGGGCCTTCAGGGCGGCGTCGATGCGGTCGGCCTCGGCGTGGCTGCTGACCCGGACGTCCAACTCGGCGTAGGCGTGGGCCGGGACGGTGTTGTTGGCCGTGCCCGCCGCGCTCAGGGTCGGGGTGATGGTGGAGCCGAGGTCGGGCCGGGCCAGGGCGTCGACGGCCAGCAGCAGGTGGGCCAGGGCGGTCAGGGCGTTGGCTCCCTTCTCGGGTTCCAGGCCGGCGTGTGCGGCGCGGCCGGTGACCTCGAGGCGGTACATGCCGGTGCCCTTGCGTCCGGTCTTCAGCGCGCCGTGGCCGGAGGCTTCGAGGATCAGGGCGGCACTGGCCCGGCGGGCGGTCTCCTCGATCAGGTGCCGGCTGGTCTGCGAGCCGATCTCCTCGTCACAGGTCAGCAGGATCTCGACGCCGGACCGGTCCGCCAGCACCGAGACGGCGTGGAAGAGCTGCACGATGCCGGCCTTCATGTCGAAGCAGCCGGGTCCGGTGGCGGTACCGGCGGCCTCGTCCACGGCGAACGGCCAGCGCTCCAGCGTGCCCAGCGGCCAGACCGTGTCGAAGTGCCCGATCAGGGCGACGGTGGCGCCACCCGGGCGAGCGGGCCACCGCCAGCGCAGGTGGGTGCGACCGCCGGACTCGACGAACTCGGCCGGCTCCCCCAGGAGCTCCTTGCCGAGCTGGGAGACGACCTGCGCCCCGTCGGCACAGGCGGCCAGGTCCTCCGAGGGGGTCTCGGCGCGGACCAGCGTGCCCAGGTGCTCCACCATGCGGTCGGTGCGGCGGCGCAACTCGGCCGACCGGTCGTCCTTCTTGATCATCTCCACGCCACCATCATCGCCCATCATCGCCCGTCGGCTCCGTGCGCGGCGACTCCGGAGTGGATCGAGCGGAAGGCGACCAGCGCCGCCGCGGCCAGCAGGACGGCCGCCGTCCCCGCCGCCACCCGCAGGCCGGTGGCCATGCCGAAGCCCACGGGTGAGATCAGCAGGCCGAAGACGGTGACGCCCAGGACGCCGCCGGCCTGACGGCAGGAGCTCAGCAACCCCGAGACCACTCCGGCCCGTTCGGCGGGGACCGATTCGAGCAGGGCCGTCATCATCGGCGGCGAGGCCACGCCACCGCCGATGCCGATCGGCACCATCGCGAGCAGCAGCAGCCAGGTGGGCCCGTGCGCGCCGACCAGCAGGAGGGACAGGAAGCCGGCGGCCTCCAGGAGTTGGGCGCCCGCCATCGGATAGCGGGGGCCGATCAGCCGGGTGAGTCGGCCGGACAGGATGTTCGCGGCCAGCACGAAGACGGTCAGCGGCAGGAAGGCGAGGCCGGTACTGGCCGGCGACCAGCCGCGCTCCTCCTGGAAGATCAGCGAGAAGACGAACATGATGCCGTAGTAGGCGAAGTTGATCGCGAAACCGGTCAGCAGGCAGGAGGCGAAGACCGGCGACCTGACCTCGCGCAGGTTCACCATGGGGGCCAGGTCCCTTGACCGGCCCCGCGACAGGCCACGCGACAGGCCACGCGACTCGACCCGCAGGAAGCAGAGCGCGGCGGCGATCGAGACGAGCAGCGGGAGGAGCACCGCCGGTGAGTGCAGGCCCTTCGGCTCGATCTCGATCACGGCGAAGGTGAACCCGGTGAGCGCGACGATCGCGGCGAGCTGGCCGGGCAGGTCGATCGAGGAGCGTTGCGGCACCGACCGGGTGGCGCGGGCGACGCCCAGCATGGCCAGCAGGCCGAACGGGACGTTGACGAAGAAGATCGCCCGCCAGCCGAGCCCGGCGGTCAGGAAGCCACCGGCCACCGGACCGGCGGCGACGGCCGCCCCGCCGCCCGCCGCCCAGACGGCGATCGCCCTGGCCCGGGCCCCGGGGTCCGCCAGCGACTGGCGCAGCAGCGCCAGCGAGGCGGGCAGCACCGCGGCGGCGGCCGCGCCCTGCAGCACCCGGGCGACCACCAGGACGCCGGTGTCGGGCGCGAGTCCGCAGGCCGCCGAGGCGATCGAGAAGGCCAGCAGCCCGTAGCCGAACAGCCGGCTGGCGCCGATCCGGTCGGAGACCGCGCCGGCCGAGAGCAGCAGCCCGGCGAAGGCGAGCGTGTAGCCGGCCACCACCCACTGCAGACCGGACAGGCCCGTGTGCAGGCGCCGACCGATGTCCGGCAGCGCCACGTTCACGATGGTGGCGTCCAGGTTGATCAGGAAGAAGCCGAGACAGCAGGCCAGCACCACCAGGCCGGCCCGGGCCGGAGCGGCCGGCGCGGCGGGTGCCACCAGATCGGCGGGGCTGCCGTCCTGTTGACCGAGCGAGCTGGCGGTCATGCCTGGTTCGACCTTTCCTCGTGCTGCGCGCTGTCCTGCGTCGGATCCGGCGCGGCCACCGCCTCGATGTCCACCCGGTTGTCCTGGTACACGGCGCCCTGGCCCAGGTCGGCGTCGCGTTCGGCGACCGTGGCGTTGACGCCCGCCCCGCCGCTCAGCTTCGACCAGTACCCCTTGGTGGTCGCGGCCACGCCCGGCCGCACCGCCTCGCTGATCCGCAGCACGGCGGCGAACGAGCCCCGGTCGTTGAAGACCCGCACCCGCGTCCCGTCGGCCAGGCCGCGGCGGGCGGCGTCCTCGGGGTGCACGGCCACGCTCGGCGGTCCGGCGCGCTTGGCCAGGCCGGGGCGGTTGGCGAAGATCGTGTTCATGAAGTAGTGGGACGCGGCCGAGACCAGGACCAGCGGGAACCGTCGGGCCAGCGCCGGATCGGCCACCTCCCGCGCGGGCGTGTAGCCGGCCACCCGCTCCAGGCCCAGCGCCTTCGCGCCCTCGGAGACGAACTCCAGCCGGCCGGACGGGGTCGGGAAGCCGTCGCGGAACAGCACCTGGTCGGTGGGGTAGTTGAGCCGCGCCCAGCCCTCGGCGCGCAGCCGTTCGACGGTGATGCCCGCCAGCGACGGGTGCCCGCAGTCGAGGAGTTGGCGGGCCAGCTCCTCGTCCGAGTCGAACAGGCTCGGCTCGGTCAGCCCCAGCCGCCGGGCCAGCCGGCGGAAGATCTCGGTGGCCGGCAGGCACTCCCCGGGCGGTGCCACGGCCGGTTCGTTCCAGCCGAGGTAGAGGTGGCCGTAGCCGGTGTGCAGGTCCAGGTGCTCGGTCTGCATGGTGGTGGGCAGCACCAGGTCCGCGTAGTCGACGGTGTCGGTCGGAAACTGGTCGATGACCACGGTGAACAGGTCCTCGCGGGCCAGCCCGCGCAGCACGCCGGGCTGGTTCGGGGCGCTGGCCGCCGGGTTCGCCCCGTAGACGAAGAGGCATTTGACGGGCGGGTCGGCGAGGTCCCGCAGGCCCTCGGCGAGCCGGGTCATGGTCAGGGTGCGGACCGGCGCCCGGCGCAGGTCGTCGCGGCGCAGCGCGGCCACGTCGCCGCCGAAGGAGCCGCCGGTCGAGTAGGACAGGCCGCCGCCCAGGTGCTGCCAGTCCCCGGTCACCCCGGGCAGGCAGGCGAGCAGGCGCAGCGCGGCGCCGCCGCCCGCGTGCCGCTGCATGCCCATGCCCGCGCGGATCGCGGTCGGCCGGGTCCGGGCGAGCCGCTCGCCGAGTTCGCGGATCTGCCGCTCCGGCACCCCGGTGACGGCGGCCGCCCGGGCCGGCGGGAACTCCAGGACGCGTTCGCGGAACTCCGGCCAGCCGAGCGTGTGTTCGGCGAGGTAGTCGCGGTCCTCCAGCCCGAGGTCCAGGACCACGTGCAGCAGGCCGAGCACCAGCGCACCGTCGGTGCCCGGCAGCGGGGCGACGTGTTCGTCGGACTGCTTGCCGGTGCGGCTCAGCACCGGGTCGATCGCCACGACGTGGGCGCCGTTCTGCTGCGCCTCCTTGATGAAGCGCCACAGGTGGTGCCCGGTGGTGAGGGTGTTCACGCCCCAGAGCAGGATCAGCCTGGCGTGCGCCAGTGACTCCGGGTCGATTCCCTGCTTGGTCCCGGTGGCGAGCTTGACGCCTTCGGTGCCGGCCACCGAGCAGATGGTCATCCGGTGTTCGGAGGCGCCGAGCACGTTCCACAGGCGCTGGCCGGCCGGGCCGCGCATGCCCTGCAGGTGGCCGAGGCTGCCGGTGCCCCAGTAAGGCCAGATCGCCTCCCCGCCCCAGGTGCCGCGGATGGTGTCCAGCTGCTCGGCCAGTTCGTCCAACGCCTGGTCCCAGCTGACGCGTTCGAAGCGGCCGGCGCCCTTGGGTCCGACCCGGCGCAGCGGATGGCGCAGCCGGTCCGGGGCGGCGGTGTGCTCCAGGTACTGGTTCACCTTGACGCAGAGCGTGCCGCGGGTGAAAGGGTGGTCCCGGCGGCCGTCGAGTCGCACGGCGGTGCCGTCCTGGACGCCCACCGTCCAGCTGCAGCCGTCCGGGCAGTCCAGCGGGCAGGCGCCGGGCCGCTGGATCAGCGGCAGCTCCCGGCCACTGGGTCGGTCAGCGGTCACTGCGGGCTTCCTCGTTCCGTAGCCGGTCTCGTACCTCAGCCAACTCATCCGCCAGTGCGATGAGTTGTCCGGGTTCGGCGGTCGGGGGGAGCTTCAGGTGGGGTGCGCTCGCGGCCAGCACCCGGTCGGCGAACTCGGCGTTCCCGTGGCGGTCGACGGCCACGCCGTCCGCGCGTCCCCAGCGGGACTGCAGGTCGACGGCCTCGGCCTCGGTGATCCCGGGCGGCAGGTCCAGCGTGATCCGCCCCTCGGCCAGCCGCACGGGGTAGCCGCCGGGCAGGCCGAGCGGCCCGGGTACGTGCGCGCGGACCGCCCGTTCGCGCAGCAGGTCGCGCACCAGCAGCGCGGCGGTGTGCCCGGTCAGCTCGTGCAGCAGCCGCCGGTCGCAGGCCCGCATGGGTGCCAACCTGCGCCCGACGTCGGTGAGTTCGACGTCGCCGTGCCAGACCCGCGCCTCGTCGCGCGGGTCCGCGGGCGCGGCCAGGTGGTGGTGGTGCCCGAGCACCCGCAACCGCTGCCCGGGGTCGTCGGCGGCGCCGGCACCGAGGCCACCGCCGGGGTCGGCCAACGAGGCGGCCACGGTGGCGATGTTGCCGACCCCGCAGTGGATCGGGCCGCCGAGCGCCGCCAGCACCGGGTTGACGGCATCGGGCAGCGCCGCGTTCAGGAACAGCGTGCCGGGCCCGCCCGACCGGGCGACGGCCTCGCAGAGCCGCGCCGCGAAACTCGCGTGGAACGGCAGGGCCAGCGCGATGCCGGCCGCCCGGATCAGGTCGGTCCAGCCGGAGGGACGCGCCACGACCTCCGAAGGGGAGTGCGTGGAGGCGCAGTTGAGCACCACATCGGCGCCGACCGCGCCGACCAGCGCGGCCACCGAGTCCCCGGGCCGCTCGGCGTCCAGCCGGTGCGGGGTGAACCGCACCGGCGAGCCGAGCAGGGCGGCCCGGCAGGTCGCCACGTGGGCCATGGTGGACAGCCGGCCCGCGGAGCGGGCGATCAGGTGCACGGCGGTGGGCCCGGGATCGGTGTCGGCGAGCGCGTACACCACGCTCCGCGCCAGGGCACCGCTGCCGACCACCACCACCGTGCGCACCGGGCCGGTCGGCGCGACGTTCACCGGCCGGCTTCCACCGCGCGCCGCACCGCCCGGGTGAAGTCCTCGACGCCCTGGACCTGGACGCTGTGCGCGGGGCCGAGCTCGGTGTAGTCCTCGTCGCTGTAGCTGCCGGAGGCGTGGATCAGCACGTCGCGGTCGCCGATCAGCCCCCGGTCGATCCCGTTGAGCACTCCGGTCACCGCCATCACCAGACTCCACTCGCGCAGCCTGCGCGGGTCGGCGGGCAGGTGCACGCCGCCGGAGACCGCGATCAGGTCGCGGACCTCGTTGTAGCGCTGGAGGCACTCGTAGAGCGAGACGACGATCCCGGCGCCGCCGTTCTGCCGGATGACGGCGTTGATCCGCGGCGAGGTGACCGGCGTCCTGGAGTAGAAGGTCGCGTCCAGGTGCTCGGCCGGGTCGAAGGTGACCGAGGGGAAGTGCGGGTCCTGGTCCTGGACGTAGAGCCCGTCCGAGGCGCGCCGCCGGTAGGCCGGCACCAGGTCCGGGTCGAAGGAGTCGTGGTAGAGGCTGAGCACCATGTCCGGCGTGCCCAGGTGCTGGACCAGCATCAGCTGGAGGGCCGGCAGGTCGATGCCGAGCTTGGCGAGCTCGTCGTGGCCGAACTGCAGCCCGAGCAGGCCCAGGGCGCTCGACACCGAGTGCGCGTGGATCCGGCCGCGCCCGCTGTCGGGCATCAGGTCGTGCTCGGCCAGCGCCCGGACCATGTCCGCGACCATGTAGTTGCGCAGTTCGAGGGTGTGCCACAGGCGCACCCCGTAGCGCTGCTGGAACTCCTCGCTGTGCTGGGACATGAACTCGGCGATCATCAGCTTGACGTGCACCGGGACCTCGCACGGCAGCACCGCCATGGGGTTGAGCTCCCGCAGTCGCGGATCGTCGCTGAGCGCGGACGACCAGAGCTTGTGCCGCGAGGCCTCGGGGACCGCCGTGACGATCTGCAGCTCGGTGTCACGCACCAGGCCCACCGTCACCGCCCGTTCGACGGCGCTGCGCAGCGCCGTCGAACGGGCGGTGACGGTGGGCCTGGTGCGTGACGAGGGTGTGATGATGACGACCCGCTCGCCGGTGGTCCTGATGTGGTGCACCGCCCGCGCGACGTTGATCATCGAGCCGAAGGTCTTGGTGGTCCGCGTCCCGGGGTTGCCCATCAGGTTCAGCAGCCGCAGCGAGCAGTCGCCGTAGTCGCCCAGGTCGGCGACGCCGATCCCGGAGGGCTGGAGGAACTTCTCCATCGTGGCGTCGAGCACGGGCAGGTCGAAGTCCGGCAGGAACTGGTCCGAGGGGACGAAGTCGGCGGACCGCTGGTACCCGTTCATGGCGCCCTTGAGGACGTCGTAGTAGTGCGCCAGGGCGTTGTCGATGTGGTTCACGCGAGCCTCGCTGGTCTCGGGGTCCGGCCTTGGGATGTCTGCGGAGGTTCCCGGTGCGCCTCGGGCCCGGGGGCGGGCCTGCCGTCGAACGCGGCCCAGACGCCGTCCACCCAGCCGACGATCTCGCGCATCACGGCGTCGTTGTGCTGCGGACGCAGCGCCGAGAACTGGTAGGTGCTGCGGGCGGCGGCGGGCGGGCCGAACACGGTCAGCGCCTCGACCGGCCGGCCGTCCTGGCCGATCGGCCGGTAGTGCCGGTCGAGGTCCAGGAAGCCGGGCACGAAGTCCGGTTGGCCCGGGGTGGTGTTGCGCCAGAGCCGGATCAGCCCGCGGTCGACCAGGTTGCGGTAGAGCGGGCGGATGTCGCGGGCCGCGTCGAAGGGGTGCACCCGGCCGTCGAGCAGCACGTCCAGCGGCACCCGCAGCGAGGTGTCCCGGCCGTGCAGGACGAACCGCCCGTGCTCCTCGTCCAGCAGGACGGTGGCCCGCGGCCCGGCCGAGATGTCCAGCACGCCGTGTTCGACGAGCGCCCGGATCTTCGCCATCACCACCGGCGCGGCGCCGCCGGAGAGCTTGTTCTGGCAGCGGCGGTGCTCGTCCAGGAACCGGCGGTGCGAATCGGCGCTCAGCCCGCCGCCGTCCACCGCGTGGCTGACCACGAAGCGCAGGTCGCGCCAGACGCAGTCGACGGCGGCCTTGTACGGGTTGTCCAGGCTGCCGTGGTTCGCCCAGAGCAGATCGCGGTCCAGGAAGTCCAGGTAGGCCGCCTTGAACTCCTGTGCACTGGCGCCGGGCGGGGTCCGCACGGGGTGCAGCAGTTCCTGCCAGTCGAAGCGGTTGAGCGCCGGATCGGTCTCCAGCCGCCACCGGGAGGTCTGCGGCAGCACGACGGGCTCACGGCGGTGGCAGTCGAGCGCCACCGTGCCGGCCAGCTCCGGTCCGAAGACCACGGTCAGCCAGCGGGCCAGCGAACCGGTGGCGTCCCAGCCGGGCAGCGCGTGGGCGGCCGCGGCGAGCGAGCACCGGCCGGCCAGTACCTCGCGCAGCGCGTCACCGATCCGGTCGGCCATCCGGTCGACGTCCGGCAGCAGCCGCTCGACCGTCCCGGGCTCGATCGGTCCCGCCAGGAAGCGCTCGTAGGCGTCCCGCACCGCCGCCTCGATCAGGTCGCCGGCCGTCGGCCCGAAGAGCGTGCGGTAGTGCACGTACGCCATCTCCAGGACGATCAGCGGCAGCACGTGCGCCTCGAAGTCCAGCCGGGGCCGCTCGCCCTCCCCCGTCGCCAGGCCGACGGAGGCCCGCAGGCGGTCGATCGCCTCCAGGGTCAGGAACCGTCCCTGGTGCGGTCGGTCCTTGCGGCTCAGCGGCCGGGTGTACGGGAAGACCCCGCTCGGGCTGAACGCGTACACCGTGGCCGGCTCGGCACCGCAGGCCTGGTAGCTCAACCGGTCGCCGTCGGGCTGGAAGTGCCCGCCGCGCCCCTCGGTCAGGTAGAGGATCTGGTCGATCGCGGTCAGCCCGAGTCCCGCGCAGCCGACCGTGCCGCCGGGGGCCAGCGCCTGCGGCGACAGGCGCTGCTGCAGCGGATAGGCGCTCGGCAGGTAGCCGGCGCCGGTGCGCCGGGCGAAGTCCTGGTAGGCCTCGGGGCCGGGGTCGCCCGCGCAGTCGTTGCTGGAGTGCCCGGTGATCAGCAGTACCCGGTCGGCCGTGCAGTGCACGCCCGAGGTGGAGACCACCGCGAACCGGCCGTCCCCGGTGGGCGCCAGGTCGGTCACCTCCTCGGTGTGCAGCACGACGCCGACCCCGGGCACCCGACGCAGTTCCGCCAGGTAGCGGTCGAACATCTCCCGCAGTGCCAGGCCGTGTTGACGCCGGCGCGGTGAGTCGGCGGGCGCCAGGTCGAAGGCCGGGTCACCGGTCGCCTCGAACCGCCGGCGGCACCACTCGTGCAGGGTCGGCCGCTCCTTCGGCGCCCGGATCGGGTCCGCGCCCAGCACCGTCGGGTCGGCCGCGAAGGAGACCTGGGAGCCGGCCCGGTTGAGGTAACTGCTGTGCGGCTGCTCGGCGCTGTGCACCTGCCCGGCGCCGAACTCGCCGGCCAGCTCGTACACGTGGACGACCAGCCGGCGGCCGTTCAGCCGGTCGATGGTCGCGGCGAGCCGCTCCAGCGCGTAGGTCGAGCGCGGGCCACCACCCACCACCGCGAGCCGGAAGGCCTCGGACCGACCCCGGGCCCGTTCGTCCGTCATGCCCGCACCGCCCGGCCGAACCGGGCGGCCACCTGGGAGGGCGCCAGCGCCGGGCGGCCCAGCGCCGGGTCGGAGCCCGGCCGGATCCGCACCCGCAGGAAGTGCGGACCGGGCACCGCCTGGGACCGGCGCACCGCCTCGGCCAGCTCGTCGAGGTCCGCCACGTCCACCTGGCTGCGGTAGCCGCAGGCGGCGGCGATGGCGGCGAAGTCCACTCCGGCGGACTGGGTGGGCTGGCCGCCGGTCGACTCGTAGGACTCGTTGTCGAGCACCACGTGGGTGAACCCGCAGGCGGCGCTGCGGCCGATGGTCGCCATCGCCTCCATCCGCATCAGCACGGCGCCGTCACCGTCGATCACCGTGACGAAGCGCTCGGGCGCGTTCAGCGCCACACCGAGGCCGATGCTGGAGGCGCAGCCCATCGAGCCGACCACGTAGAGGTTGCCGCCCCGGTCCCAGTCCCGCTCCAGCTCGCGCGCGGTCTTGCCGGTGGTCGCGATCAGCAGCGTGTCCGGGTCCGAGGCCTCGACCACGGCGGCGATCGCCTCGCTGCGCAGCGCCAGTCCGGCGAACGCGCTCACCTCGTCGGAGGACGCCGCCGGGGCGGGGGTGTACGGCGCCATGCTCCCCTTCGGGACGATGAAGGCGAACGGCAGCCCGGTCTCGCGCATGTGCTCGGCCGCCCGCTCCAGCGCGGCGGGCAGCTCGGCCAGGTCCTGCGGGAAGAGCTCCGAGCGGACCTCCATCGAGGCCAGCAGGTCCGGGGTGATCCGGCCCATCAGGCGGTGCTGCGGCTCGTCCGGCTGTCCGGGCCGACCGCGCCAGGTGACCAGCATCAGCACCGGGGTGCGCAGCGTGTGGCAGAGCGAGGTGAGCGGGTTCACCGCGTTGCCGAGTCCGGAGTTCTGCAGGATCACCACCGGCTGCCGGCCGGCCAGCTTGGCCCCGGCGGCCAGCGCCACCGCCTCGCCCTCGTTGCCGGCCGCCTGGTACACCCCCGGGTGCCGTTCCTGGAGGACGCTGATCAGCGGCCCGAGGAACGAGCAGGGCACGCCGTAGAACGGGCCGAAGCCCGCTTCGAGCAGCGTCCGCGCGACGGCGGCGGCCTCCAGCGGCGTGGCGGTGGTGGCGGGCGCGGTGGCGGTGGCGGCGGGCGGCGGGGTCATCGCACGGCCCCTTCGACCTGGGCCGGGCCCGGCACGACCCCTTCGACCTGGGCCGGGCGCCGCACGAAGCGCTTCTCCGCCTCCAGGAACCGCCCCATGCCCTGCAGGTCGAAGACGGTGCTCAGCGGGGTGATCCGGTCCTCGATGCCGGTGGTGCGCCCCTCGCGCAGGATGGTGTCGAAGGCGGCGGAGACCGCCGTGATCGCCGCGCGCAGACCGTGGTTGGCGTAGATCACCAGCTTGGCGCCGGCCTCGGACAACTCGTCGGCGGTGACCGTGTGGTAGGTGGTCGGCACCACGGCCACCGGCTGCGGCATCCGCCACAGCTTGAGGAAGTCGAGGACCGGCTGCGGCGAGGAGCCCTTGGCGTGGATCAGCACCATGTCGGCGCCGGCCTCGGCGTAGGCCTCGCCCCGGGACATCGCCTCGTCCAGGTCCCAGCCGGCCACCAGGGCCTCCAGCCGCGCGATCACCACCAGGTCCGAGCCGGACTGCGCGCTCTTGGCCGCGGCGATCTTGCCGCAGAACTCCTCGGTGGGGACCAGTTCCTGACGTCCCGGGATGAAGCTGTTCACCTTCGGGAAGCACTTGTCCTCGATGCAGACCGCGGCGATGCCGGCGGCCTCGTAGCGGCGGACCATGTGCATCACGTTGTTCGCGTTGCCGTAGCCCGCGTCGCAGTCGGCGATCACCGGCACGCCGACGCCGGCGGCCATCGCCTGTGCCACCGAGAGCAGTTCGCTCATGGTGAGGATGTCGGCGTCCGGCAGCCCCTGGGAGGCGGAGATCTCCAGGCCGCTGGACCAGACCGCGTCGAACCCGGCGCGCTCGGCGAGCCGGGCCCCCAGCGGGTTGTGCGCGCCCGCGGCGCGTACCGGGCCGGGTCTGTCGAGCAGCTCGCGCAGCTTGGCGGCGGCGCTGGACCGCAGCACGGACTCACGCTGGACGGGGGTCGGCACGGGGAGTCGGTCAGCACTCAAGACGACCATTCCTTTCCAAGGCACACGGCGCGCACACGGCAGCCCGGATGACGAAGGTGCCAGAGTGGGGGGCGTCCTGACGGTCCATCAGGGAAATGGCCGATCGATCGTGCAGGACGCGGACTGGCTTTCGGATCCTCGCCGACCCCGTCTTCACGCGTCAACGACATCGTTGGACCCCGGCCACACTCGTGCAACTAGGACGTTCCCTGCCGCTCATCGGGCCGTCGCGGATCCGCCACGGACACCACAGGCCATCCACTTCACGGACAGCCAGAACACCCCCGGCCCGCAGCGGACTGCGGGCCGGGGGTGGCCGGGGTGGTGCGGGGGCGGCGGGCGCCGCCTTGGACTAACGGACCAGTTGGGCCATGGTCTGCGAGATCACCTCGATCACCCGGCCCGCGTGCTGCTCCAGGTAGAAGTGGCCACCGGTGAAGGTGTGCAGGTCGCTGGCCCCGGTGGTGTGGTCGGACCAGGCGCGGGCCTCCTCGACGGTGGTGCGCGGGTCGTCGTCGGCGGTCAGCACCACGATCGGGGCGCTGATCCTGGCCTCCGTGCCCCGGCTGTAGCGCTCCACGGCCCGGTAGTCGTTGCGGATCGCGGGCAGCACCATCTCCAGCAGCTCGGGGTCGCCGAGCACCCGGGAGTCGGTGCCGCCGAGGTTGCGCATCTCCCTGACGATGCCCGCGTCGTCGCGCAGGTGCACGTTCTCCTCGCGCAGCCGGCTGGGGGCGCGGCGGCCCGAGGCGAACAGGGCGACGGGGCTGACGCCGTCCCGCTCCTCGAAGCGGCGGGCCACCTCGAAGGAGAGCACCGAGCCCATGCTGTGACCGAAGAACGCGAACGGGGTGCCGTCGAGCACCGTCGGGGCGAGGGCGAGGTGGATCACGTCGGCCAGTTCCTCGATGGTGTCGATGAACGGGTCGGCGCGGCGGTCCTGTCGGCCCGGGTACTGGACGGCGAAGACGTCCAGCTCCGGCGAGAGGGCGGCGGAGACCGGGAAGTAGTAGCTGGCCGAACCGCCGGCGTGCGGGAAGCAGACCAGGCGGGCCCGGCTCTGCGGCGCCGGGTGGTAGTTGCGGAGCCAGAGGCTGCTGTCCACCACGGGAGTCGTCATCTTCGTTTCCTCTCTGAGGGGTTCAGGTCAGCGGGTCGCGGCGGCGAGCCGGTCGTGGACCAGCCGCGCGGTGGCGGCGGCGTCGGCGCCCAGGATCTCCAGCGGGTCGCCGGTCAGTTCGGCGCTGCGGTGCTCGCCCGGCCAGGCCGGGCGGTCGGCGCCGGTGGGGCCGGTCAGCGCCGGGCCCGCCGGAGTGAGCAGCAGGGTGGGGGTGGCGGTGAGGGCGGTGGGCTGCCAGGGCGGCAGGATCCGCCGGTAGCCGCCGGTGGCGATCAGCCGGGCGTCGTCGCCGACCAGCGGGTCGGCGGTCACCAGGCCGCCGACCAGCTCGACGGTCAGCGCCTCGGTGAGATCGGCACCGGGGGCCGGCGCGTCGATCAGGACCAGCGCGGCGGCGGGCGTGCCCCGCTCCTCCAGTGCCCGGGCCAGCTGGTACGCGACCAGGCCACCCGTACCGGCACCGAGCAAGGTGATCATACCGCTTGGCAGCGCGTCCAGTTGACGGTTGATCACCTCGTCGAACGAGGCGGGCACCCGCTCCCCCGGCGCGAAGCCGGGCGCGGGCAGGAAGACGGCCTCCCGCTCGCCGTCCAGCGCGGCGGCGAACCGCAGGTAGCGACCGGGGCCCGCCACGGCGGTCAGCGCGGAGCAGCAGACCAGCGTCTCGCCCGCCGGGCCGCCGGCCAGCCGCAGCGGCGCGAGGGCCGTGGCGCGGGAGCCGGAGCCGGCCTGGAGCGCGGCGGCCGCGCTCAGCAGGTCGAGCAACTCGCCGGTGCGGCCGGTGCCGCAGGCGGCGGTGAGCAGGGTCGCGAAGCTGCCGAGCGAGGGCGACAGGGCGGGGGCCGGGGACGGGGCGGGCTCGACCACGGGGGTGGGGACGGGGGCGGCGGGCGCCTCGGGTACCGCGGGCGGGAGCGACGCGGGCGCGGCGGGCGTGACCTCGTCCGGCCCGCTGCCGGCCAGCTCATCGGCCAGCAACTCCGCGAGGAAGTCGGCCAGTTCGACCGGCGTCGGGTAGTCGTACACCACCGCGACCGGCAGCGCCTGCCCGGCGAGCACGCCGAGGCGGTCGCGCAGTTCGACGGCGGAGAGCGAGGCGAAGCCCTGCTCCAGGAACTCCCGGGTCGCCTCCACGGTGTCCGCCGAGGCGTGGCCGAGCACCTCGGCCGCCTGCGACAGCACCACCTGCAGCAGCAGGCCCCGGCGCTCCTCCTCGTCGGTGGCACCGGCCAGCCGCTCCAGCAGAGTTGACGGTTCGTCAGAGATGTCGGCAGTCACCGGCTCGGCGAAGCCCAGCTGCTCCCGGCTGCGCCGCACCCACCCCGACAGCAGCGGCAGCGCGGGCCGCAGTGCCGCCAACTCCGCCTCCCCACCGTCCAGTGCGGCGGCCAGCTCCGCCAGGTCCTCGCGCTCCACGGCCTCCCAGAACCGCGCGTCCACCGACCCCGGCCGCACCACCGGCAGCGCGCCGTCGGCCTCGCGCAGCCAGTACCGCTCGCGCTGGAAGGCGTAGGTCGGCAGGTCCACCCGCCGCGCGCCGGTGCCGGCGAAGTACGCGGTCCAGTCGACCGGGACGCCGCGCACGTGCAGCCGGGCGACGGCCGCGGTCAGCGCCTGCGGCTCGGTCAGGTCGGCGCGGTCGGCGCGCTGGGTGGGGATGCAGCTGCCGCCCTCGCCCAGGGCGCTCAGCACACCGTCGGGGCCGAGTTCGACGAAGGTGGTCACGCCCTGCTCGCGCAGGGTGCGCAGGCCGTCGGCGAACCGCACGGCCTCCCGCACATGGCGCACCCAGTACTCGGGGTCGGCCGGTTCCGCGATCTTGCCGGTCAGGGTGGAGACCACCGGGATGCGCGGCTCGGCGTAGTCCAGCGACTGCGCGACGGCCCGGAACTCCGCCAGCATCGGCTCCATCAGCCGGGAGTGGAAGGCGTGGCTGACGGTGAGGCGCTTGACCTTGCGGCCCTCGGCACGCCACGTCGACTCAAGGGCCGCGACCTCCGCCTCGATCCCGGAAACCACCACCGCCGTGGGCCCGTTGACGGCCGCCACGTCGACCTCTCCGGTCAGCGCGGCCCGGACCTCCTCCTCGGTGGCCTGGACGGCGAGCATCGCGCCGCCGGCCGGCAGCGCCTGCATCAGCCGGCCGCGCGCCGCGACCAGCTTGCAGGCGTCCGCCAGCGACCAGACGCCGGCGACATGCGCCGCCGCCAGTTCGCCGATCGAGTGGCCGGCCAGCAGGTCGGCCCGCACCCCCCAGGACTCCAGCAGCCGGAACAGCGCCACCTCAAAGGCGAACAGCGCGGTCTGGGTGTAGAGGGTCTGGTCCAGCAGCTCGGCGTCGGTGCCGAACAGCACCTCCCGCAGCGGCTTGGGCAGCAATGGGTCCAGCTGCTCGCAGACCGCGTCCAGCGCGGCAGCGAACACCGGGTGGGCGGCCTGGAGTTCGCGGCCCATGCCGAGCCGCTGGCTGCCCTGGCCGGTGAAGAGGAAGGCCACCCGGGCCTCGGCCGCCAGCCCCTGCACGGTGCCCGCCGCCGGCTCACCGGCCGCGAACGCGTGCAGCGCGCGCAGCAGTTCGTCCCGGTCGCCGCCCGGCAGTGCCGCGCGGTACTCCAGCGCGGCCCGGCCGGTGGCCAGCGAGGCGGCCAGGTCGGCCAGTTCGACCTCCTGGTGTGCCGCCAGGTGCTCGGCCAGCCGCCGCGCCTGGCCGCGCAGCGCGCCGGCCGAACGGCCGGAGAGCAGCACCGGCAGGCCGCCCGGCAGTTCGGCCCGCTCGCCCGCCGGCTCGGCGGCGGCCGGCGCCTGCTCGAGGACCAGGTGCGCGTTGGTCCCGCTCACCCCGAAGGAGGAGACGCCCGCCCGGCGCGGCCGTCCGGTCCGCGGCCAGGGCAGCGCCTCGGTGGCCAGCCGCACCGCGCCGGCCGTCCAGTCCACGTGCGGGCTCGGCTCGTCCACGTGCAGGGTGCGCGGCACCACACCGTGCCGGATCGCCTGCACCATCTTGATCACGCCCGCCACCCCGGCCGCGGCCTGGGTGTGGCCGATGTTGGACTTGATCGAGCCGAGCAGCAGCGGCCGCTCCTCGGCCCGGCCCTGACCGTAGGTGGCGAGCAGCGCCTGGGCCTCGATCGGGTCGCCCAGCGTGGTGCCGGTGCCGTGCCCCTCGACCACGTCGACCTGGTCGGCCGTCAGCCGGGCACCCGCCAGCGCCTGGCGGATCACCCGCTGCTGGGACGGGCCGTTGGGAGCCGTCAGACCGTTGGAAGCGCCGTCCTGGTTGACGGCCGAGCCGCGCAGCACCGCGAGCACCGGGTGGCCCAGGCGCTGCGCGTCGCTCAGGCGCTCCAGCAGCAGCATGCCCGCGCCCTCGCCCCAGCCGGTGCCGTCGGCCGCCGCCGCGAACGGCTTGCAGCGGCCGTCGGCGGCCAGGCCGCGCTGGCGGCTGAAGTCGATGAAGACACCCGGCGTGGAGAGCACGGTCACGCCGCCCGCCAGCGCCATGGTGCACTCGCCGCCGCGCAGCGCCTGGGCTGCCAGGTGCAGCGCGACCAACGAGGAGGAGCAGGCCGTGTCGACGGTCACCGCCGGGCCCTCCAGGCCGAGCGTGTAGGCGATCCGGCCGCTGGCCACGCTGCCCGAGCTGCCGGTGCCCAGGAAGGCGTCGACGCCCTCGGGGAAGGAGCGCAGCCGGGAGGCGTAGTCGTGGTACATCACCCCGGCGAAGACGCCGGTCCGGCTGCCGCGCAGGCCCTGCGGATCAAGGCCGGCCCGCTCGAAGGCCTCCCAGGAGGTCTCCAGCAGCAGCCGCTGCTGCGGGTCCATGGCGAGCGCCTCGCGCGGCGAGATGCCGAAGAAGGCCGGGTCGAACTCGTCGGCGTCGTGCACGAAGGCGCCGTGCCGGGTGTAGCTGCGGCCGGGCAGGCCGGGCTCCGGGTCGTAGAGCGCCGTCAGGTCCCAGTCCCGGTTGCCGGGCAGCTCGCCGACCGCGTCCCTCTCGCTGAGCACCAGCTCCCAGAGCTGCTCGGGCGTGCTGACCCCGCCGGGGTAGCGGCAGGCCATGCCGACGATGGCGATCGGCTCTCCGGGCGCGGCGGCGGTCGGTGCGGCGGCGGCCCGGGTGGCGGCTGCCGTGGCCGCGCCCAGCAGGCTCTCGCCCAGGCGGCCGGCCAGCGCGCCCGGCGTGGGGTAGTCGAAGACCAGGGTCGCGGGCAGCCGCACGCCGGTGGCGCCGGCCAGCCGGTTGCGCAGCTCGACGGCCATCAGCGAGTCGAAGCCCAGCTCCTTGAAGGCCCGCCCGGCGCCGACCGCCTGCGCGCCCTCATGGCCGAGGACGGCGGCGGCCTGGGTCCGGACCAGGTCGAGCAGCGC
This sequence comes from Kitasatospora sp. NBC_01266, assembly GCF_036242395.1. Lineage (NCBI taxonomy): Bacteria > Bacillati > Actinomycetota > Actinomycetes > Kitasatosporales > Streptomycetaceae > Kitasatospora > Kitasatospora sp. NBC_01266. The sequence continues at coordinate 1,702,290 of NZ_CP108458.1, forward strand.
GCGCTCGGCCTCGGCCGGCGCGAGCCGGGCCAGCTGCGCCGCCCAGTCGGGCGCGGTGTCGCCGGCCGCGGCGGCGACCCGGCGCGGCCGGTGCGGTACCAGGGTGCCGAAGAGCGGGGGCAGGCCGACCGCCGCCGCCTGCGCACGCAGTGCGCGCAGGTCCAGCCGGATCGGGACGGTCAGCGCCTGGCCCGAGAAGCAGGCGAGGTCGAAGAGCGCCATGCCGTCCTCGTTGGAGAGCGGCAGCACGCCCTGCCGGGCCATCCGGCGCCGGTCGCCGCTGCCCAGGTGCGCGGACATCGCGCTGCTCTGCTCCCAGAAGCCCCAGGCCTGCGAGACGGCGGGCAGCCCGGCGGCGCGGCGGTGGGCGGCGAGCGCGTCCAGGAAGACGTTGGCCGCCGCGTAGCCGGCCTGGCCCGCGCTGCCGACGATGCCGGAGAAGGAGGAGAAGAGCACGAAGGCCGTCAGGTCCAGGCCGGCGGTGAGGCGGTGCAGGTTCCAGGCGGCGTCCACCTTGGGGCGCAGCACCGCGCTGAGGCGCTCGGGCGTCAGCGCGTCGAGCATGCCGTCGTCCAGCACGCCCGCGACGTGCACCACGCCGCGCAGTTGCGGGCCGAGTTCGGCTATCAGCGCGGCGAGCTGGGCGTGATCGGCGGCGTCGCAGGCGCGCACCGAGGCCTCGGCGCCCAGCTCGGCCAGCTCGCGGACCAGTTCGGCGGCGCCCTCGGCGGCGGGGCCGCTGCGCCCGGCCAGCACCAGGCGGCGGACGCCGTGCTCGGTGGCCAGGTGGCGGGCGGTCAGCGAGCCGAGCAGGCCGGTGCCCCCGACCACCAGCACGGTGCCGGCCGGGTCCCAGACTGGGGCGGCCACCGCACCGTCGGCGGTGACGGCGGCCGCGCGGGCCAGCCGGGGCACTCGTGCCACGCCCTCGCGCAGCACGGCCTGGGTCTCGTCCGAGCCGAGCAGCCGGGCCAGCGCGGCCCAGGAGCTGGCGGTACGGTCCAGGTCGGCGAGGAGCAGGCGGCCGGGGTTCTCGGTCTGCGCGGTGCGGGCCAGGCCCCAGACGGCGGCGGCGGCCAGGTCGGTGGGGGCGGCCGGCTCGGTGGCAGTGTCGGTGTCGGTGTCGGTGTCGCCGAGCGGGGCGCCGCCGGTGGTGAGCAGCGCCAGCCGGGTCTCGGCCAGGTTCTCGGCCGCCAACCACTGCCGCAGCTCGCCGAGCACCGCGCCGGTGACCCGGTGGACGGTGGCCGGCAGGTCCTCCGCGTCCGGCGCGGTGTCGCCGTGCGCCTCCAGCAGCAGCACCTCGGGCGCGGGCGCACCGGCCGCGACGGCGGCGGCCAGCGCCGCGACGTCGGGGTGGCAGGTCAACTCGACGCCGAGCGCCGCCAGCGCGCCGGCGGTGCGCGGGGCGGGCGCGCCGAGCAGGGTCCAGCGCTGCCCGGTCGGGTCCTGGTCGGGCAGCGTCCGCTCGGTCCAGTCCACCCGGTAGAGGTCGTCACCGACCGTCGGCGCGGCGGCCTCGGCGGACATCGGGCGCAGCAGCAGCGGTTCGATGGTGGCCACCGGCGCGCCCTCGGCGTCGGCGACCAGGATCTCCACCGCGTCGGGGCCGGTGCGGCGCAGCCGGGCCCGCAGCACGGACGCGCCGGTGGCGTGCAGGGTGACCTGGTTGAAGGAGAAGGGCAGCCGGCCGGGGCTCTCGGGGTCGTCGTCGAAGAGGCCGCCCACCGCGATGGCGTGCAGCGCGGCGTCGAGCAGCGCCGGGTGCAGCGCGAAGCTCTGCGCCTGGGCGCGGAACTCGGCGGGCAGCGCGACCTCGGCGTAGACCTCCTCGCCCAGTCGCCAGGCGGCCCGCAGGCCCTGGAAGGACGGGCCGTAGCCGTAGCCGCGCTCGGCCATCGCGGGGTAGAGCGAGGCGGCCTCCAGTGCGGTCGCCTCGGCGGGCGGCCAGGCGGTGAGCGGCTCGGCGGTGTCGGGGGCCGGGGTCAGCGCGAGCACACCGGCGGCGTGCCGGGTCCACGGCTGGTCGTTCGGCGCCCAGGCGTCCTGGCCCTCGTCCGGCTGCGCGTGGACGGTGACGGTGCGCCGGCCCGACCCGTCGACGGCGCCGACCCGGACCTGCACCCGGACCGCGCCGCGCTCGGGGACCACCAGCGGGGACTCGACGGTCAGCTCCTCCACGCTCTCGCAGCCCAGTTGCTCGGCGGCGTGCAGGGCCAGTTCGAGGAAGGCGGTGCCGGCCAGGATGACGGTGCCGTTGAGCGCGTGGTCGGCCAGCCAGAGCTGCGCCTTGACGGAGAGCCGGCCGGTGAGCACCAGGCCGTCGTCCTCGGCGAGGGTGACGGCGGCCCCGAGCAGGCCGTGCTCGACGCCGCGCAGGCCGAGGCCGGCCGGGTCGCCGACCAGCGACGGGCGGGCCGGGGGCCAGTAGTCCTGGCGCTGGAAGGCGTAGGTGGGCAGTTCGACCCGGGCGGCGGGGGCGGCAGCGTGCTCGGCGGCGGGCTCGGCGGCGGGCACCAGGGTGCTCCAGTCGACCGCGACGCCACGGGTGAAGGCCTGGCAGAGCGAGCGCAGGAAGCGGTCCGGGCCGCCCTCCTCGCGTCGCAGGGTGCCCACGGCCACGCCGTCCAGGCCGAGTTCGGCCAGCGTGTCGTCGATCGCGGCGGCGATCACGGGGTGGGCGCTGGCCTCGATGAAGACCCGGTGACCGGCGCGCGCCAGGGTCTCGATGCCCTCCTGGAAGCGGACCGGGTGGCGCAGGTTCTCGAACCAGTAGTCCGCGTCCAGTTCCGGGCCGGACACCCAACTGCCGCGCAGCGTGGAGAGCATCGGCACGCTCGGGGCCAACGGCACCACGGGTGCCAGCGCCTGGCGGATCTCGTCGGCCAGCAGCTCCATCTGCGGCGAGTGCGAGGCGTAGTCCACCTTCACCCGGCGGGCGTCGACGCCGGCCTCGGCGGCGACCAGCATGAACTCGTCCAGCGCGGTGGCCTCGCCCGAAATCACCACCGAGCCGGGGCCGTTGACGGCGGCGATGCCGACCCGGCCCTCGAAGCCGGCCAGCAGCTCGCCGGCCTGCTCGGCGGAGGCGAAGAGCGACACCATGCCGCCCGAACCCGCCACCCGCGCAATGGCCTTGGCCCGCAGCGCGACGACGCGGGCCGCGTCCTCCAGCGAGAGCGCGCCCGCCACGCAGGCTGCGGCGATCTCGCCCTGCGAGTGGCCGATCACGGCGGCGGGCGTGACGCCCAGCGAGCGCCACAGGGCGGCGAGCGAGACCATCACGGCGAAGAGCACCGGCTGCACCACGTCGACGCGCTCCAGCAGCGCGGCGTCGGTGAGCGCGTCCGCCAACCGCCAGTCCACGAAGGGCTGCAGAGCCGCCGAGCAGGCCGCGATCGACTCCGCGAACACCGGCGAGGCCTCGATCAGCCCGGATGCCATCCCGACCCACTGCGAACCCTGACCCGGGAAGACGAAGACCGGCCGGCCACCGCCGGCGGCCACGCCCCGCAGCAGGCCCGGCGACTCCACCCCGGCGGCCAGCGCCTCGGCCCCGCGCAGCAGTTCGCTCCGGTTCCCGCCCAGCAGCACCGCCCGGTCCTCGAAGACCGAGCGCCCGGTCAGCGCTTCGGCCACCGCCGCCGGGTCCAGCTCCGCCGCGAACGCCACGAGCCGCGCCGCCTGACCGCTCAGCGCCTCGGCCCCGCGCGCTGACAGCACCCATGGCACGACCGGGAGTTCACCCAGCGGGCGCGGCGCCCGAGCGGGCGGATCGGCCAACTCCTCGACCGGCTCCGGCTCCGGCGCCTGCTCGATGATGGTGTGCGCGTTGGTCCCGCTCACGCCGAAGGAGGAGATACCCGCCCGGCGCGGCTCGCCGGTGGCCGGCCAGGCCACCTGCTCGGTGAGCAGCTCCACCCCGCCTACCGACCAGTCGATCTGCGAGCTCGGCGCGTCCACGTGCAGCGTCCTGGGCAGCACGCCGTGCCGGATCGCCAGCACCATCTTGATCACGCCCGCGACACCGGCCGCCGCCTGGGTGTGGCCCAGGTTGGACTTCACCGACCCGAGCCAGAGCGGCCGGTCCTCCGCCCGGTCGCGCCCGTAGGTGTTCAGCAGGGCCTGCGCCTCGATCGGGTCGCCCAGCTTGGTGCCGGTGCCGTGCGCCTCCACCACGTCGATCTGACGACTCGTCAGGCGAGCGCTGTCCAGCGCCTGCTGGATCACCCGCTGCTGGGACGGACCGTTGGGGGCGGTCAGCCCGTTGCTGGCGCCGTCCTGGTTGACGGCGCTGCCGCGCACCACCGCGAGGATCGGGTGACCCAGGCGCCGCGCGTCGCTCAGCCGCTCGACCAGCAGCACCCCGACGCCCTCGCCCCAGCCGGTGCCGTCCGCCGACTCGGCGAAGGCCTTGCACCGGCCGTCCTCGGAGAGGGCGCCCTGCCGGCTGAGGTCGACGAAGACCCCGGGCGTGCACATCACCGAGACGCCGCCGGCCAGCGCCAGCGAGCACTCGCCCTGGCGCAGCGCCTGGACGGCGAGGTGCAGCGAGACCAGCGACGAGGAGCAGGCCGTGTCGACGGTGACCGCCGGGCCCTCCAGGCCGAGCGCGAAGGAGACCCGGCCGGAGAGCACGCTGGCCGCGTTGCCGGTGCCGATGTAGCCCTCGGCGCCGTCCACCGTGCCGATCAGCAGGCCCGCGTAGTCCTGGCCGTTGGAGCCCATGAAGACGCCGGTGCGCGAGCCGCGCAGCTCGGCCGGGTCCAGGCCGGCCCGCTCGAAGGCCTCCCAGGAGGTCTCCAGCAGCAGCCGCTGCTGCGGGTCCATGGTGAGCGCCTCGCGCGGCGAGATGCCGAAGAAGCCGGCGTCGAACTCGGCGATGCTGTCCAGGAAGGAGCCGTTGCGGGCCAGCGAGGTGCCCAGCTTCTCCTGGTCCGGGTCACAGAGGGTCTCCAGGTCCCAGCCCCGGTCCTCCGGGAACGGGGTGCGGGCCTCGCGGCCGTCCGCGAGCAGCTCCCAGAGCTGCTCGGGGGTGCGCACGCCGCCCGGGAACCGGCAGCTCATCCCGATGATGGCCACGGGCTCGGGGGCGCCGCTCTCCACCTCGTGCAGCCGCTGCCGGGTCTGGTGCAGGTCAGCGGTCACCCGCTTGAGAAAGTAGCGGAGCTTGTCCTCGTTTGCGGTAGCCATGTCTGCTCTCACCTCAGGAAGTCACGGGAAGTCTTGGGGCCGGGTCCTGCCGGGGCCGGTACTGCGGACGGGGGCGGGGCGGGGTCAGGAGATGCCGAACTCCTTGCCGATGAAGTCGAAGACCTCGTCGTCGCTCGCCCCCTCCAGCACGTCGGGGACCGCCTCGGCGTCCGCCCCCGTCCGGGCGGTCTCCAAGGTGGAGAGCAGGGTGCGCAGCCGGGCGCCGATCGCCTCGCGCCGCTCCTGGTCAGCGCTGCCGAGCGTGGCCAACGCGGATTCCAGGGCGTCGAGTTCGCGCAGCCCGTGGTCGGCCTCGGCGTCCGCCTCGGGCGACAGCTCCAGGTAGAGGTGGTCGGTGAGGGCGAGCGGGGTGGGGTAGTCGAAGACCAGGGTCGAGGTCAGCCGCGAACCGGTCGCCAGGCTCAGGCGGTTGCGCAACTCGACGGCGGTGAGCGAGTCGAAGCCCATCTCGCGGAAGGCCCGCTGCGGGTCGATCGCCCCGGCCGAGGCATGGCCGAGGACCAACGCGACCTCGGTGCAGACCAGTTCCTGGAGCAGCCGGCGGCGCTCGGCGGCGGAGGCCGCCGCCAGCCGGCCGAGCAGCGCCGGGGCGGCGCTCGCGCTCTGCACGGCGGCCGCCGTGACGGCCTCGCGGGCGGCCGGGATCCCGGCGAGCAGCGGGCTGCGGCGAACGGCCGTGTAACCGGGGGCGAAACGCTGCCAGTCCACGTCGACCACCGCGAGCAGCGTGTCGTCCACCCGGACCGCCTGCTCGAGCGCGGTCACCGCCCGGTCGGCCGCCATCACGGGCAGGCCGCCCCGGCTGGTCCGCCCCTCGACCAGCGCGCTGTCGGCCACCATGCCGCCCTCGGCCCACGGGCCCCAGGCGATCGAGGTGGCCACCAGCCCCTGGGCGCGGCGCCACTGGGCGAACGCGTCCAGATAGGCGTTGGCGGCAGCGTAGTTGCCCTGCCCGGGACCGGCCAGGGTGCCCGCGATCGAGGAGAACAGCACGAAGGCGGACAGATTCTGATGCTGCGTCAACTCGTGCAGGTGGCGGGCGGCGGCGGCCTTCGCGGCGAGCACGGTGTCGAACCGGTCGGGCGCCAAGCCGTCGAGCACGCCGTCGTCCAGCACGCCGGCGGTGTGCACCACCGAGGTGAGCGGGTGATCGGCGGGAATCCCGGCGAGCACCCGGGCCAGCGCGTCCCGGTCGGCCGCGTCGCAGGCGGCCACCGTGACCCGGGCGCCGAGCGCGGTCAGCTCCTCGACCAACTCGGCCGCGCCCGGCGCCTGCGCACCGCGCCGGCTGAGCAGCAGCAGGTGCTCGGCTCCGTTGCCGGCCAGCGAGCGGGCCACCTGGGCGCCGAGCGCCCCGGTGCCGCCGGTGATCAGCACGGTGCCCTCGGGACGCCACGGGGTGCCCGGGTCGGCGACGGCCGAGGCCGCTACCGGCGCGTGGGCCAGGCGAGCGGCGAAGGTGCCGGAGGCACGCAGCGCCAGCTGGTCCTCCTCGCGCTGGGCCAGCACCGAGCGCAGGCGGCCGGCGATCCGGCTGTCCAGCAGCGGATGGGGGTCCCCCCAACCGGAGGCTGGGGGAAGGTCGATCAGGCCACCCCAGCTCTCCGGGCGCTCCTGCGCGGCCACCCGGCCCAGGCCCCAGACCATCGCCTGCTCGGGCCGCTGGACGGCGTCCTGTCCGCCGACCGACACCGCGCCCCGGGTCGCGCACCAGAGCGGGGCGTCCAGGTCCAGCTCACCGAGCGCCTGGATCAGCGCCGCCGTGGCCGGCAGCCCGGCCGGGGTGGCGGAACTGCCCGGCAGCGGCTGCGCGTCGAAGCCGAGCAGCGAGAGCACGCCGCTGACCTGGAACAGCGCGTCCAGCGCGTCGATGTCGGAGAGCGCGGTCTCCGCCAGGGCGTCGCGCAACTGCTCGGCGTAGGCGGCCCGGTCCGGCTTCGCGGCGTTCAGCCGGGCCCGGACCACGGTCGCGCCGCCGGCCTCCAAGGCCTGCGCCAGCTCCTCGGTCGGCTGCTCGGCCACGCCGGTGGCGGAGACCAGCAGCCAGCTGCCGTGCAGCGTGGCCGCCGACTCCGGGACGGCGGGCACCCAGTCCACCCGGTAGCGCCAGGCGTCCAGCACCGACTGGGCGCTGCGGCGGCGGTGGTAGGTGGAGAGGGCGGGCAGGAGTTGGCCGAGGGCGGCGGGGTCGGGGAGGTCGAGGGTGGTGGTGAGGGTGGCGAGGTCCTGCTGCTCGACGGCCGCCCAGAAGCGGGCGTCCAGGTCGGTGGCGGCTGTCGTGGGCGCCGGGGTGGTGGCTGCGGTGGGCCAGAAGCGGGTGCGCTGGAAGGCGTAGGTGGGCAGGTCGACGCCGTGGGCGTCGGCGGGCAGGGTGGTGGCCCAGTCGACGGCCGTGCCGCGCGTGTAGGCGCTCGCAAGGGCGGTGAGCAGGGTCTCCGCCTCGGGGCGCCCGGCTCGCTGGGTGGGGATGCAGCCGGTCTCGGCGGCCATCGCGGAGAGCACGGTGTCGGGGCCGATCTCCAGGAAGGTGCGCACACCATGGCCCTGGAGGGTGGCGAGGGCGTCGGCGAAGCGGACGGCCTCGCGGACGTGGCGCACCCAGTAGCCGGGGGTGGTGAGGTCCTCGGCGAGGGCGGTGACCAGCGGGATCCGGGGCTGCGCGTAGGTGAGGGACTCGGCGACCGCGCGGAACTCGGCGAGCATCGGGTCCATCAGGGCGGAGTGGAAGGCGTGGCTGACGGTGAGGCGCTTGACCTTGCGGCCCTCGGCGCGGAACGCCGACTCAAGGGCGGTGATGTCGGCCTCGGCGCCAGAGACGACGATCGAGTCGGGCCCGTTGACGGCGGCGATGTCCACCATGCCGGTCAGGGCGGCGCGGACCTCGTCTTCGGTGGCCTGGACGGCGAGCATCGCGCCACCGGCGGGGAGCGCCTGCATCAGGCGACCGCGCGCGGCCACCAGCTTGCAGGCGTCCGCCAGCGACCAGACCCCCGCGACATGTGCGGCGGCGAGTTCGCCGATCGAGTGGCCGGCCAGGTAGTCGGGCCGGACACCCCAGGACTCCAGCAGGCGGAACAGCGCCACCTCGATGGCGAACAACCCGGCCTGGGTGTAGGCAGTCTGGTCGAGCAGCGCGGAGTCCTGGTCGAACAGCACCTCGCGCAGCGGGCGTTCCAGCTCGGCGTCGAACCGCGCGCAGACCGCGTCCAGCGCGTCCGCGAACACCGGGAAAGCGGCGTGCAGTTCACGCCCCATCCCGGCCCGCTGACTGCCCTGCCCGGAGAAGAGCAGCGCCACCTTCGGGTCATCCGCAGCAGCACCACTGACCACACCCGGCACCTCGCGACCCTCGGCGAGAGCGGCCAGCCCGGCCAGCAGCGCCTCACGACCCCGACCGACCACCACCGCCCGACGCTCCAGCGCAGCCCGCTGCGTCGCCAACGAGAAGGCGACGTCGACGGGTTCGAGCGTGGGCGCCGCCGTCACCGTGGCCAGCAGGCGCGCCGCCTGCTGGCGCAGCGCGGCCTCACTCCTGGCCGAGAGCGGCCAGCCGACCACCTGGTCCGGCTGAGCCGTCGGCTCGCCCTCGGTCAACTCGGCCACTGCCTGGGTGACTTCGAGGATCGCGTGCGCGTTGGTGCCGCTCACGCCGAACGAGGAGACACCCGCACGACGCGGACCCTCACCCTCCGGCCACACCCGCTTCTCGGTGACCAGCTCCACCGCACCCGCCGACCAGTCGATCTGCGGCGACGGCTCATCCACGTGCAGCGTCTGCGGCACGACCCCGTGCCGCATCGCCAGCACCATCTTGATCACACCCGCCACACCCGCAGCCGCCTGAGTGTGCCCGATGTTCGACTTCACCGACCCCAGCAGCAGCGGCTTCTCGGCCGGACGACCCTGGCCGTAGGTCGCCAGCAGCGCCTCCGCCTCGATCGGATCACCCAACGCCGTACCCGTCCCATGCGCCTCCACGACGTCAACCTGACCAGCCGACAGACCGGCGCTTGCCAAAGCCTGCCGGATCACCCGCTGCTGCGACGGACCGTTCGGCGCCGTCAAGCCGTTCGACGCACCGTCCTGGTTCACCGCCGTACCACGCACCGTCGCCAGCACCCGGTGCCCCAACCGCTCGGCATCGGACAGCCGCTCCACCAGCAGCAGGCCCACGCCCTCACCCCAGCCGGTGCCGTCGGCCGCCGCAGCGAAGGCCTTGCAGCGACCGTCCGCCGCCAGGCCGCCCTGACGCCCGAACTCGGCGAACAGGCCCGGCGTGGACATCACGGTGACACCGCCGGCCACGGCCATCGCGCACTCGCCGTTGCGCAGCGCCTGGACGGCCAGGTGAAGAGCAACCAGGGAGGAGGAGCAGGCCGTGTCCACGGTGACCGCGGGGCCCTCGAAGCCGAAGGTGTAGGAGAGGCGGCCCGAGACCACGCTCGCCGCGTTGCCCGTCAACAGGTGGCCTTCGAGCCCCTCGGCCGCCGCCGTCGCGCTCAGCAGCGCCGGGTAGTCCTGGCCGTTGCTGCCGACGAAGACGCCGGTCGAACTCCCGCGCAGCGCCGAGAGATCGATCCCGGCCTGCTCGAACAGCTCCCAGGAGGTCTCCAGCAGCAGCCGCTGCTGCGGGTCCATCGCCAGCGCCTCGCGCGGCGAGATCCCGAAGAAGTCCGCGTCGAACTCGCCCGCCTCATAGAGGAAGGCACCGCGAGGCGTGAAGGAAGTGGTCGAACCGAGCTGCCAGCCACGGTCATTGGGGAACTCCGCGATGGTGTCGGTACCCGACTCCAGCAACTTCCAGAGCGCCTCGGGCGAAGCCGCGCCGCCCGGGAAGCGGCAGGCCATCCCGACGATCACCACCGGGTCGTCCTCGACCACCGACCGCACCGGCGTCACCATGTCGACGACCGCCGCCTCCGAGCCCGAGAGCTTGCCCAGCAGGAACTCGCCCAGCACCCTCGGTGTCGGGTAGTCGAAGACCAACCCGGCCGGCAGCCGCTGACCCGACAACTTCGCCAGCCGGTTCCGCAGTTCCACCGCCGTCAGCGAATCGAACCCCAGATCCCGGAAGGCCCGCCCCGCCGCCACCGCGTCCACCGAGCCATAGCCCAGCACCGACGCCGCCTCGGCACAGACCCAGCCCACCACCGCCGACAACCGCTCCCCCGCCACCAGACCCGCCAACCGACCAGCCCAACCGGCCGCCTGCGGCGCCGCTTCGGCCGGCGCACTCGGAGCACCGGAGGCCAGTCCTGCCAGCACATCGGCCAGCAGCGCGGACGGCCGCACCGAGACGAAGGAGGGCGCGAACCGCTCCCAGGCCACGTCGGCCACCGCGAGCGTGGTGTCACCCGAGGCCAACACCCGGCCCAGCGCGGTGAGTCCGGCCTGCGGCGCCATGCCCGGCAGGCCGCTGCGCCGCATCCGGGCACCGACCACCGCGCTCTCGGCCGCCAGGCCGTCCTCCGCCCACGGACCCCAGCCGATCGAGCTGGCCGCCAGGCCCTGCGAACGGCGGTACTCCGCCAGCGCGTCCAGATAGGCGTTGGCGGCGGCGTAGTTGCCCTGACCGGCCGCACCCAGGGTGCCCGCCAGCGAGGAGAAGAGCACGAACGCGGCCAGATCCTGACCCTTCGTCAGCTCGTGCAGATGCCAGGCCGACTCCGCCTTCGCCGCCAGCACCGCGTGCAGCCGCTCGGCCGTCAGCCCCTCCAGCACACCGTCATCCAGGACGGCGGCCGTGTGCACCACGGCCGTGAGCGAGAGACCGTCGACCAGCCGGGCAAGTGCGTCCCGGTCGGTCACGTCGCAGGCCACGATGTCCACCGCCGCACCCAGGCCGCGCAGTTCCTCGGCCAGTTCGCCGGCTCCCGGTGCCTGCGGGCCACGACGGCTCACCAGCACCAGGTGCTCGGCACCCTGCCCGACCAGCCAGCGCGCCACCTGCGCACCCAGACCGCCCGTCCCACCGGTCACCAGCACCGAACCCGAGACCGACCAACCGGCCTCCACCGCGATCCCCGGCAACGCCCGCTCCAACCGGGCCCCGAAGACCCCGGACGCCCGAACCGCCACCTGGTCCTCAACCGACTGCGCCAGCACCGCGCAGAGCCGCGCACCAGCCCGCGCGTCCAACTCCTCGGGAACGTCGACCAGACCACCCCAGCGCTCCGGGAACTCCAGCGCCGCCACCCGACCCAAACCCCACACCGGCGCGGCGCCCGGCGCCGTCAGCGCATCCGAGCGACCCACCGACACCGCACCCGACGTCACCCACCACAGCCGCGCCTCGATGCCGAGTTCACCCAGCGTCTGGAGCAGCCGCAGCTGCTCCGCCGGAGCGACCGGGGCCAGCGCGTCGCTGCCCGCCAGCGAGAGCACCCCGGCGAACTCCCGCCCGGCAACCGCCTCCGCCAGCCCCGAAGCGTCATCGATGACCTCGACCGCCTCGGCGCCACCGGCCCGCAGCGCCGCCAGCACACCAGCCGCGTCCCGGCCATGCGTCACCACCAACCAGGCGCCGGCCAGCGCGACACCGACCTCCACCGACACCGGCCGCCAGACCACCCGGTAGCGCCACTCGTCCACCACCGAGGCCTCACGCCGCCCACGACGCCACGCCGCGATCGCCGGCAGCACCTCACCGAACGGCTGCGCCCCATCGACACCCAGCGCATCCGAGAGCCCCGCCAGGTCACCACCGTCAACCGCCGCCCAGAAACCCGCCTCCGCCGGATCGACGGCCGCCGCAGCCAGCGCGGCCGCCGCGATCCCGGAGTCCAACCAGAGGCGCTCGCGCTGGAACGCGTAGGTCGGCAGCTCCACGCGCTCGACCTCGCCGCCGAACAGGCAGGACCAGTCGACGGTGGCGCCGTTGACGAAGGCCTCGGCCACGGAGGTCAGGAAGCGGGTGGCATCGCCCTGTTCGCGGCGCAGGGTCCCCAGCGCAATGCCGCCGCCGTTGGCGTCCAGGGTGTCCTGCACGCCCACGGTGAGCACCGGGTGCGGGCTGGACTCCACGAAGACCCGGTGCCCGGCCTTGGCCAGCTCCTCCACCGCGAACTGCAGCCGGACCGGGTGCCGCAGATTCTCGTACCAGTAACGCCCGCCCAGCTCACCGGCCTTGACCCAGTCACCGGTATACGTCGAGAACATCGGGATACTCGGCGCCAGACCCGTCACCGGCGCCAGCGCCTCGACAATCTCCGCCTCCAGCACCTCCATCTGCGCGGAGTGCGACGCGTAGTCCACCTTCACCCGACGGGCATCCACACCCACCGCAGCACACCGAGCCAGGAACTCGTCCAGACCAGCGGCCTCACCCGAAACCACCACCGAACCCGGCCCGTTCACCGCCGCGATGCCGACCCGGCCCTCAAACCCCGCCAGCAACTCACCCGCCGTCGACGCCGAAGCGAAGAGCGACACCATGCCACCCGAACCCGCCACCCGCGCCAGCGCCTTCGCCCGCAGCGCCACCACCCGCGCAGCATCCTCCAACGACAACGCACCCGCCACACAAGCCGCCGCGATCTCACCCTGCGAGTGACCCACCACAGCCGACGGCGTGACGCCCATCGAACGCCACAGCGCCGCCAACGACACCATCACCGCGAAGAGCACCGGCTGCACCACGTCAACCCGCTCCAGCAACGCGACATCCGTCAGCGCATCCTCCAACGACCAGTCCACAAAAGGCTTCAGCGCCTCAGCACAGGCCGCGATCGACTCCGCGAACACTGGCGAAGCCGCCAGCAACCCCGACGCCATCCCCACCCACTGCGAACCCTGACCCGGGAAGACCAGCACCACCCCACCGTCACCGACCGCCCGACCGGTCACCTGCTCGCCACCGAGCAGCACCGCCCGGTCCTCGAACACCGAGCGCCCGCGCACCAGCGCGGCAGCCAGCGCCGCCGGGTCAGCCTCGACCGCCGACAGCCGCTCGAGCTGCGCCCGCAGCGCCGCCTCGCCGCGCCCGGACACCACCAGCGGCAGCACCGAAGCGTCAACCAGCGGCGCCACAGCGGCAGTCGAGCGGGACTCCAGCTGCTCCTCGGTAACCTGCTCAAGAATCACATGCGCGTTGGTCCCGCTGATCCCGAAGGAGGAGACCCCCGCCCGGCGCGGCTCGCCCGTCTCCGGCCAGGCCAGCGCCTCGGTCAGCAGCTCGACGGCGCCCACCGTCCAGTCCACGTGCGGGGTGGGCTCGTCCACGTGCAGGGTCTGCGGCAGCAGTCCGTTGCGCATCGCCAGCACCATCTTGATCACACCCGCGACACCGGCAGCCGCCTGGGTGTGGCCGATGTTGGACTTGATCGAGCCAAGCCGCAGCGGTTCCCCCGCACCCCGATCACGCCCGTACGTCGCCAGCAGCGCCTGCGCCTCGATCGGGTCGCCCAGCGCCGTACCCGTGCCGTGCGCCTCCACCGCGTCGATCTGATCGGCCGTCAGCTTGGCGTTGGCCAGCGCCTGGCGGATCACCCGCTGCTGCGACGGACCGTTGGGCGCCGTCAGGCCGTTCGACGCGCCATCCTGGTTCACGGCCGTACCGCGCACCACCGCCAGCACCGGGTGGCCCTGGCGGCGCGCCTCGGAGAGCGGCTCGACCAGCAGCATGCCCGCGCCCTCGGACCAGCCGGTGCCGTCCGCGCCGGCCGCGAAGGCCCGGCAGCGGCCGTCGGCCGACAGGCCGCCCTGCTTGGAGAACTCGGTGAAGATCCCCGGCGTCGCCATCACGGTCACGCCACCCACCAGCGCCATCGAGCACTCACCACTGCGCAGCGCCTGGCCCGCCAGGTGCAGAGCGACCAGCGAGGAGGAGCACGCGGTGTCGACGGTGACCGCCGGGCCCTCCAGGCCGAAGGTGTAGGAGAGGCGGCCGGAGATCACGCTCGGGGTGTTGCCGGTGAGCAGGTGGCCCTCGACGCCCTCGGGGACGCTGACCAGGCCGGTGCCGTAGCCGGAGGCCGCGGCGCCGACGAAGACGCCGGTCCGGCTGCCGCGCAGCGAGCGCGGGTCGATCGCAGCCCGTTCGAAGGTCTCCCAGGCGGTCTCCAGCAGCAGGCGCTGCTGCGGGTCCATGGCCAGCGCCTCGCGCGGCGAGATCCCGAAGAACCCGGGGTCGAACTCGCTGGCGCCGTAGAGGAATCCACCGGACTGCACATAACTCGTGCCGGGCGTCTCGCCGTCGGGGTCGTAGAGGCCGTCCAGGTCCCAGCCACGGTCGGCCGGGAAGCCGCCGATCGCGTCGCCGCCGGTGCTGACCAGCTGCCAGAGCGCCTCGGGCGAGTCCACCCCGCCCGGGAAGCGGCAGGCCATCCCGACGATCGCCAGCGGCTCTTCCGCCATCGCCGCCGTCGCCACGGCGACACCGGCAGCCGAGGCGGCGACCCCACCCAGTTCGCCGGCCAGTTCGCCCAGCACGTACTCGGCGAGCAGCTGCGGGGTCGGGTAGTCGAAGACCAGGGTGGCCGGCAGCCGCAGACCGGTGGCTCCGCCCAGGCGGTTGCGCAGCTCGACGGCGGTCAGCGAGTCGAACCCCAGCTCCTTGAACGCCCGCCCCGGCTCCACCGCGTCCGCCGAACCATGGCCCAGCACGGCAGCCGCCGCACCACGCACCAGCTCCAGCACCGCGCGCCCGCGCTCGGCCTCGGCCAGCGGCGCGAGCCGCTCCACCAGCGCCGAACGCCCGCCGCCGGCGGCGGCACCGCCGACCACCCGGCGGCCGGTGCCGCGCACCAGGCCACGGAAGACCGGTGCCAGCGCCCCGGCAGCCGCCTGTCCACGCAGCACGGCGAGGTCGATCCGAAGCGGGACCAGCGCGGCGCTCGCCGAGCCGATGCCCGCGTCGAGGAGCGCCAGCCCCTCGGGGCGGGAGAGCGGCAGCAGACCGCCGCGCGCCATCCGCGAGACGTCCGCGCCGGCCAGCCCGGCCGTCATGCCGCCGCCCGCCTGGTCCCACGGTCCCCAGGCGAAGGAGGTGCCGGGCAGGCCCAGCGCGTGGCGGTGCTCCGCCAGACCGTCCAGGAAGGCGTTGGCCGCCGCGTAGTTGCCCTGGGCCGTGCCACCGAGGGTGGCGGCGGCCGAGGAGAAGAGCGCGAAGGCGGCCAGGTCCTGATCTATCGTCAGTTCGTGCAGCGCCCAGGCCGCACCGGCCTTCGGCGCCCAGACACCGGCGATCCGCGCGGCGTCCAGCGAGCCGATGACCCCGTCGTCCAGCACACCGGCGGTGTGCACCACGGCGGTCAGCGACCGGCCCGCCAACACGGCCGCCAGCGCGTCGCGGTCGGCCACATCGCACGCGACCAGCTCAGCGGTGGCACCCAACTCGGCCAGCTCGGCGACCAGTTCCACCGCACCGGCGGCCTTGGTGCCGCTGCGGCTGAGCAGCAGGAGCTTGCGGGCGCCGTGCTCACGCACCAGGTGGCGGGCGACCAGCGCGCCGAGCGAGCCGGTGCCGCCGGTGATCAGCACCGTGCGCTCGGGGTCCAGCGACTGTGGCACGGTCAGCACGACCTTGCCGATGTGCTTGGCCTGGCTGACGAACCGGAACGCCTCCGGGGCCCGGCGGACGTCCCACACCTTCACCGGCGACAGCTCGATGGCCCCCGCCGCGAACAGGTCCAGCAGCTCGGCGAGCAGTTCACCGATCCGCGCCGGGCCGGCCTCCACCAGGTCGAACGCCCGATAGGCGACGCCCTCGGGAGCCTCCGTGCGGATGTCGGTCTTGCCCATCTCCAGGAACCGCCCGCCGCGCGGCAGCAGTTCCAGCGAGGCGTCCACGAACTCGCCCGCCAGGGCGTTCAGCACCACGTCCACGCCGTCCCCGCCGGTGACGGCGAGGAACTTGTCACGGAAGCCGAGGTCACGCGAGGAGGCGATGTGGTCCTCGTCCAGACCCAGCGAGCGCAGCGTGTCCCACTTGCCGGGACTGGCGGTCGCGAAGACCTCCGCGCCCAGGTGGCGGGCCAGCTGGATCGCCGCCATGCCCACACCACCGGCGCCCGCGTGCACCAGCACCCGCTCACCGGCCTTGACCGCACCCAGATCGGTCCAGGCGTAGAGCGCGGTCAGGAAGACCGTCGGCACGGACGCGGCCTCGGCGAAGGACCAGCCGGCCGGGATCCGGGCCAGCAGCCGGTGGTCGGTGACCACCTGCGGACCGAAGCCGCCGACGAACATGCCGAGCACCCGGTCACCGACGGCAAGGCCCGTGACCCCCGGACCCACCTCGGCGACCACACCCGCGCCCTCGCCGCCCAACAGCCCGGCCGGGCCGGGGTACATGCCGAGCGCGTTGAGCACATCACGGAAGTTGACTCCGGCCGCCCGCACCGAGATCCGGACCTGACCCTGCGTCAACTCCTCGACCGGGGTCTCGAACAGCGCCAGCGCGTCCAGCGTGCCGCGCTCGGCGCTGTCCAGCCGCCAGGCCACCGCGCCGGCGGGCACGGCGAGTTCGGCGTCGACCGCGCCCCGGGCCAGCCGCGGCAGCAGGGCCGCACCGGCGCGCAGCGCCAGCTGCGACTCGCCGGAGGCCAGCGCACCGGGCAGCGCGGCCCAGGACTCCGGGGAGCCGTCCACGTCGACCAGCACCACCCGGCCGGGGTTCTCCGACTGCGCGGAGCGGACCAGGCCCCAGACGGCCGCGGCGGGCACGTCGCGCACCTCGTCGCCCGGGACGGCGACGACGGCGCCGCAGGTCACCACGGCCAGGCCGGCCTCGCTCAGCCGGTCCTCGGCCAGCCACCGCTGGAGCAGCAGCAGGGTCCGCTCGACGGCCACCGGACCGGTCAGGCCGGCCAGCGTGACCAGCGGCGCCCCGTCCGGCTCGGGGACCTCGGTCAGCGTGGCGATCGCCTGGACCGTCAGGCCCAGTCCGCGCAGCGGCTGCTCGGCCGCCTCGACGCCCTCGCCGAGCAGCAGCCAGCGGGCCTCGGCCAGCTCGGTCGGCCCGTTCGGCGCAGCAGTCGGCGCAGTGGTCGGCGCAGCGGGCGCAGCGGCGGGCGTCCAGTCCAGCCGCAGCAGCGCGTCGTCGGGCTCGTCCTGCGGCTGCTCCAGCTGCTGGGCGGTGACCCGGCGGACCGCAAGCGAGTCGACGGTGGCGACGACCTCGCCGGCCTGGTCGGTCACCAGCACGCTGACGGCGTCCGTCCCGGCCGGGGCCAGGCGCACCCGCAGCGCGGCGGCGCCGGTGGCGTGCAGCGACACGCCGCTCCAGGAGAACGGCAGCCGGCCCTCGCCGGCGGCCGGCGCCTCGCCGCCGACGAAGCGGCCCAGGCCGATCGCGTGCAGGCCGGCGTCCAGCAGGGCGGGGTGGATGCCGTAGTCGGCGGCGTCGGCCTCCTCCGGCAGCACCACCTCGGCGAAGACCTCGGTGCCGCGCCGCCAGGCGGCCCGCAGGCCGCGGAAGGTCGGGCCGTACCGGAAGCCGGTCTCGGCCCAGCCGGCGTAGAAGTCGCTGACGTCGATCGGGGTGGCCTCGGCGGGCGGCCACTCGGCCAGCGAGCCGACCGGCGCGGCCGCCGTCGCCAGCAGCTGGCCCTGGGCGTGCCGGGTCCAGGACTGCTCACCGGCCAGGTCGAGTTCGCCCGTGCCCTGGCGGCGCGAGTGGATGCTGATCGGGCGGCGCTCGGCCTCGTCCGGCGCGCCGACCCAGACCTGGAGCTGGACGGCGCCCTCGGCGGGCAGCACCAGCGGGGTCTCCAGGGTCAGTTCGTCGACCTGGCCGCAGCCGACCAGGTCGCCGGCCCGGATGGCCAGTTCGAGGAAGGCGGTGCCGGGCAGCAGCACGGTGCCGAGGATGCCGTGGTCGGCGATCCAGGGGTGGCTGCGCAGCGAGAGGCTGCCGGTCAGCAAGGTGCCCTCGGTGTCGGCGAGTTGGATCGCGGCGCCGAGCAGCGGGTGGCCGACGCCCGCCAGGCCGATCGCCGCCGCGTCGCCGAAGAGCGCGCCGCCGGGCTCCAGCCAGTAGCGGGTGCCCTGGAAGGCGTAGGTCGGCAGGTCGATCCGGCGGGCGCCGGTGCCGGCGTAGTAGGCGGACCAGTCGGGGGCCGTGCCGTGCACGGCCAGGCGGGCGATCGCGGTGGTCAGCGCGGCCGTCTCGGCCCGCCCGGCGCGGGCCAGCGGGACGGTGACCGTCGCGCCGTCGACGGTGTCGAGGGCGTCCAGGACGTGCTGGGCCAGCGCGGTCAGCACGCCGTCGGGGCCCAGCTCCACGAAGGTCCGCGCGCCGTGCTCGAGCAGGGTGGCGATGCCGTCGGCGAACCGGACCGCCTCGCGCACGTGGCGCACCCAGTAGCCCGGGTCGGTCAGGTCCGCGGCGAGCGTGCCGGTGAGGTTGGAGACCACCGGGACGGACGGCGCGTGGTAGGTCAGCGACTCGGCGACGGCTCGGAACTCGGCCAGCATCGGGTCCATCAGCGGCGAGTGGAAGGCGTGGCTGACCGGCAGCCGCTTGACCTTGCGGCCCTGGGACCACCAGGTCTCGGCCAGCTCGTCGACGATCGCCGCCACGCCCGAGACGACGACGGACTCGGGGCCGTTGACCGCCGCGATCGCCACGTCGTCCGCGCGCCCGGCCAGTTCGGCCCGGACCTCCTCCTCGGTGGCCCGCACCGAGAGCATCGCGCCACCGGACGGCAGCGCCTGCATCAGGCGGCCGCGCGCGGCCACCAGCTTGCAGGCGTCCGCCAGCGACCAGACGCCCGCGACGTGCGCGGCCACCAACTCGCCGATCGAGTGGCCGGCCAGCTGGTCGGGGCGCAGGCCCCAGGACTCCAGCAGGCGGAACAGCGCGACCTCGATGGCGAACAGGGCGGCCTGGGTGTAGACGGTCTGGTCGAGCAGCTCGGAGTCCTGATCGAACATCACCTCGCGCAGCGGGCGCGGGAGTCCGGCGTCGAACTGCTCGCAAATCTGGTCCAGGGCGGCGGCGAACTCCGGGTAGGCGGCGTACAGTTCACGGCCCATACCGGCCCGCTGGCTACCCTGGCCGGAGAACAGGAAGGCGGTCCGGCCGGTGACCACCGACCCGCGCACGGCGCTCGCGGCCTCGCCGTCGGTGGCCAGCGCGGCCAGGGCGGCGGTCAGTTCCGCGCGGGTGGCGCCGACCACGGCGGCGCGGTGCTCCAGCGCGGAGCGGGTGGTGGCCAGCGAGTGGCCGAGGTCGAGCAGGTCCAGCTCGGGCTGCTCGGCCAGCAGCACGGCCAGCCGGGCCGCCTGCTCGCGCAGCGCCTCGTCGGTGCGCCCGGAGAGCGGCCACAGGCCCAGCGGCAGCTCGCGGGTGGGCTCGGCGGCCGGGGCGGCCACCGGAGCCGGGGCCTGCTCGATGATGGTGTGCGCGTTGGTGCCGCTGACGCCGAAGGAGGAGATGCCGGCCCGCCGGGGGCGCCCGGTCTCGGGCCAGGCCACCGCCTCGGTGAGCAGCTCGACGGCGCCCGCCGACCAGTCCACGTGCGGCGACGGCGCGTCCACGTGCAGGGTCTGCGGGATGGTGCCGTGCCGCATCGCCAGCACCATCTTGATCACACCCGCCACACCGGCCGCCGCCTGGGTGTGGCCGATGTTGGACTTGATCGAACCGAGCAGCAGCGGTGCCGCCTCACCCCGGTCCTTGCCGTAGGTGGCGAGCAGCGCCTGCGCCTCGATCGGGTCGCCGAGCGCGGTGCCGGTGCCGTGCGCCTCGACCGCGTCCACCTGGTCCGGGGAGAGGCCGGCGCCGGCCAGCGCCTGGAGGATCACCCGCTGCTGGGACGGGCCGTTGGGCGCGGTGAGCCCGTTGCTGGCACCGTCCTGGTTGACGGCGCTGCCGCGCACCACGGCGAGGACGGGGTGGCCCAGGCGCTGGGCGTCACTCAGCCGCTCGAGCAGCAGCATGCCGACGCCCTCGCCCCAGCCGGTGCCGTCCGCACCGGCCGCGAAGGCCTTGCAGCGGCCGTCGCCGGCCAGGCCGCGCTGCTTGCTGAACTCGATGAACGGGCTCGGGGTGGACATGATCGTCACGCCGCCGGCCAGCGCCAGCGAGCACTCGCCCTGCCGCAGCGCCTGGGCGGCCAGGTGAAGGGCGACCAGCGAGGAGGAGCACGCGGTGTCGACGGTGACGGCCGGGCCCTCCAGGCCGAGCGCGTAGGAGAGGCGGCCGGACATCACGCTGGCGGCGTTCCCGGTGCCGCCGTAGCCCTCGACGTCCTGCGCGGCGCCCATCAGCAGCGCGGCGTAGTCCTGCCCGTTGGAGCCGACGAAGACGCCTGTCCGGGTGCCGCGCAGCGCCTGCGGGTCGACGCCCGCCCGCTCGATCGCCTCCCAGGAGGTCTCCAGCAGCACCCGCTGCTGCGGGTCCATCGCCAGCGCCTCGCGCGGCGAGATGCCGAAGAAGGCCGCGTCGAACTCGGTGGCACCGGAGACGAATCCGCCCTGGCGGGCGTAGGAGGTGCCGGGCCGGTCGGGGTCCTCGTCGAAGAGGCGGTCCAGGTCCCAGCCACGGTCGGTCGGGAAGTCGGTGAGCGCGTCCCGCCCTTCGGCGAGCACCTCCCAGAGCTGCTCGGGCGAGCGCACCCCGCCGGGGAAGCGGCAGGCCATCGCCACGATGGCGATCGGCTCCTGGTCGCCCTCCTCCAGCTCCCGCAACCGGCGGCGGGTCTGGTGGAGGTCGGCGGTGACGCGCTTCAGGTAATCGAGCAGCTTCTGTTCGTCGCTCATGTCTACTGGCCCCTCGGGAAGTTGTTCGGAAGAAGGTGCTCTGGCTGGAGCCAGCGACTCAGGACATGCCGAGTTCTTGATCGATGAAGGCGAAGACCTCGTCGGAGGTCGCCTCGTGCAGCTGGTCGGCGACGGCGGCGGCCTCGACCGGAGCGTTCGCGCTCCGCGCGGCCGAACCCGAACCCCACTTCGCCAGCACGGCGTTGAGGCGCACCGCGATCCGGGTCCGGTCGTCCTCCTCGGCCGTGAGCGCGGCCAGCGCCGCTTCCAGGCGGTCGAACTCCGCCAGCACCGAGGCCACGCCGCCCTGGTCCTGCGGGCAGAGTTCGGCGTGCAGGTGGGCGGCCAGGTCGACCGAGGTGGGGTAGTCGAAGACCAGGGTGGGCGGCAACTGCCGCCCGACGGCGGCGCCGAGCTGGTTGCGCAGCTCGACGGCGGTCAGCGAGTCGAACCCGAGGTCCTTGAACGCCCGGTTGGGCTCGACGGCCTGGGCAGAGCTGTGGCCGAGCACCAGCGCCACCTTGCCGCGCACCAGCGTGAGCAGCGCCTCCTCCCGTTCGGCCGGGGCCAGTTGGGCCAGCCGCTGGGCGAGGTCGGGAGCCGCCGGGTCGACCGCCCCGGCGGACTCCTGGAGCGAGGCCAGGATGCCTGCCACCTCCGGCAGTCGGTCGAAGAGGCGGCTCGGACGGGCAGCGGTGAAGCCGGGGGCGAAGCGGGCCCAGTCGATGTCCACGATGGCGAGCAGGGCGGGGCCGGTGCCGAGCGAGCGACGGTAGGCGGCGGTTGCCGCCTCGGGCGGCATCGCGGGCAGCCCGGCCCGCCGGGTGCGCTGCTCGACCACGCTGCCGTCCGCCGCCAGGCCGCCCTCGGCCCACGGGCCCCAGGCGATCGAGCTGCCGGGCAGGCCGGCGGACCGGCGCTGCTCGGCCAGGATGTTGAGGAAGGCGTTGGCGGCCGCGTAGTTGGCCTGACCCGCGCCGCCGATGGTGCCGGAGACGGAGGAGAAGAGGACGAACTCGCTCAGCTGCTGATCCAGCGTCAGCTCGTGCAGGTTCAGCGCGGCGGTCACCTTGGCGCGCAGCACGGGAGCCAGGCGCTCCGGCGTCATCCGGTCGGCGACGCCGTCGTCCAGCACACCGGCGGTGTGCACCACCGAGGTCAGCGGGTGGGCGGCCGGGATCGCGCCGAGCAGCTCGGCGAGCGCCGCGCGGTCGGCGACGTCGCAGGCCGCCACCGCGACCTCGGCGCCGAGCGCGGTCAGCTCGGCCGCGAACTCCTCGGCCCCTGGGGCGTCGAGACCGCGCCGGCTGACCAGCAGCAACCGCGCGGCGCCGTCCTCGGCGTAGGCGCGGGCCACCTGGCGGCCGAGCGCGCCGGTGCCGCCGGTGATCAGCACCGTGCCGTGCCGCGGCGCGGGCTCGGGCCGGGCGGCGGGAAGCGGCGCGCGCTCCAGGCGGCGTACGTAGCAACCGGACTGACGGATCGCCAGCTGATCCTCGCCCTCGGAGTCGGCGAGCAGCCGGCAGAGCAGGTCGAGGGCGGCATCGCCGGGCTCGGGCTCCAGGTCGACCAGACCGCCCCAGAGCGCGGGCGACTCCAGTGCCACGGCCCGGCCCAGGCCCCAAACGTGTGCCTGGAGCGCACCGCTGAGGCGCTCGCCGGGAGCGACCGCGACGGCGTCCCGGGTCAGGCACCAGAGCGGGGCGTCCAGCGCGTCGGCCGCGTCGCCGAGGGCCTGGAGCAGCGCCAGGGTGGCGGCCAGACCGGCCGGGACGGAGGGGTGTTCGGGGTGGGCGGACTCGTCCAGCGCGAGCAGCGACAGGACGCCGGCGGCCGGGGCCTCGGCGCGCAGCAACTCGGCCAGGCGGTCCCGGTCGAAGCGGTCGGCCGCCGAGAGCGCGAGGTGACGCACCTGGGCGCCGTGGCGGGTCAGCGCGGCGGCGGCCGCGGTGACGAACGGGTCCTCGGCCAGCTCGGCGGGGACGGCGAGCAGCCAGCTGCCACCGAGCCGGGCGGTGCCCGCGAACGGCGCGGGACGCCAGCTGAGGCTGTAGCGCCACGCCTCGGTCCGCGCGTCGGCGCTGCGGCGGCGGTGGTAGGTGGAGAGGGCGGGCAGGAGTTGGCCGAGGGCGGCGGGGTCGGGGAGGTCGAGGGTGGTGGTGAGGGTGGCGAGGTCCTGCTGCTCGACGGCCGCCCAGAAGCGGGCGTCCAGGTCGGTGGCGGCGGCTGCCTTGGGAGCGGCCACCACGGTGGGCCAGAAGCGGGTGCGCTGGAAGGCGTAGGTGGGCAGGTCGACGCCGTGGGCGTCGGCGGGCAGGGTGGCGGCCCAGTCGACGGCCGTGCCGCGCGTGTAGGCGCTCGCAAGGGCGGTGAGCAGGGTCTCCGCCTCGGGGCGCCCGGCTCGCTGGGTGGGGATGCAGCCGGTCTCGGCGGCCATCGCGGAGAGCACGGTGTCGGGGCCGATCTCCAGGAAGGTGCGCACACCATGGCCCTGGAGGGTGGCGAGGGCGTCGGCGAAGCGGACGGCCTCGCGGACGTGGCGCACCCAGTAGCCGGGGGCGGTGAGGTCCTCGGCGAGGGCGGTGACCAGCGGGATCCGGGGCTGCGCATAGGTGAGGGACTCGGCGACGGCCCGGAACTCGGCGAGCATCGGGTCCATCAGCGCGGAGTGGAAGGCGTGGCTGACGGTGAGGCGCTTGACCTTGCGGCCCTCGGCGCGGAACGCCGACTCAAGGGCGGTGATGTCGGCCTCGGCGCCAGAGACGACGATCGAGTCGGGCCCGTTGACGGCCGCGATGTCCACCATGCCGGTCAGGGCGGCGCGGACCTCGTCCTCGGTGGCCTGGACGGCGAGCATCGCGCCACCGGCGGGCAGTGCCTGCATCAGGCGACCGCGAGCGGCCACCAGCTTGCAGGCGTCCGCCAGCGACCAGACACCCGCGACATGTGCGGCCGCGAGTTCGCCGATCGAGTGGCCGGCCAGGTAGTCGGGCCGGACACCCCAGGACTCCAGCAGGCGGAACAGCGCCACCTCGATGGCGAACAACCCGGCCTGGGTGTAGCCGGTCTGGTCCAGCAGGTCCGACTCGGTGTCGAACAGCACCTCGCGCAGCGGGCGTTCCAGCTCGGCGTCGAACCGCGCGCAGACCGCGTCCAGCGCGTCCGCGAACACCGGGAACGCGGCGTACAGTTCACGCCCCATCCCGGCCCGCTGACTGCCCTGCCCCGAGAAGAGCAGCGCCACCTTCGGGTCATCCGCAGCAGCACCACCCACCACACCCGACACCTCGCGACCCTCGGCGAGAGCGGCCAGCCCAGCCAGCAGCGCCTCACGACCCCGACCGACCACCACCGCCCGACGCTCCAGCGCAGCCCGCTGTGTCACCAGCGAGAAGGCGACGTCCTGCGGACGCAACTCGCTGTCGTGCTCGACCCGTTGCAGCAACTGCCGCGCCTGGTCCTGGAGCGCGCGCTCCGTGCGGCCCGAAAGCACCCACGGAGTGACGCAGTCGACCGCCTCGGAAGCCACCTCAACGGTCTCCGGGGTGACTTCGATGATCGCGTGCGCATTGGTGCCGCTCACGCCGAACGAGGAGACACCCGCACGACGCGGACCCTCACCCTCCGGCCACACCCGCTTCTCGGTGACCAGCTCCACCGCGCCCGCCGACCAGTCGATCTGCGGCGACGGCTCATCCACATGCAGCGTCTGCGGCACGATCCCGTGCCGCATCGCCAGCACCATCTTGATCACACCCGCCACACCCGCCGCCGCCTGAGTGTGCCCGATGTTCGACTTCACCGACCCCAGCAGCAACGGCCGCTCAGCCGGACGACCCTGGCCGTAGGTCGCCAGCAGCGCCTCCGCCTCGATCGGATCACCCAACGCCGTACCCGTCCCATGCGCCTCCACGACGTCAACCTGACCAGCCGACAGACCGGCGCTTGCCAAAGCCTGCCGGATCACCCGCTGCTGCGACGGACCGTTCGGCGCCGTCAGACCGTTCGACGCGCCATCCTGGTTCACCGCCGTACCACGCACCGTCGCCAGCACCCGGTGCCCCAACCGCTCGGCATCGGACAACCGCTCCACCAGCAGCAGCCCGACCCCCTCACCCCAGCCGGTGCCGTCCGCTGCCGCCGCGAACGCCTTGCACCGGCTGTCCGCCGCCAGGCCGCCCTGACGCCCGAACTCGGCGAACGAGGCGGGGGTCGACATCACGGTCGCGCCACCGGCTACCGCCATCGCGCACTCGCCGTTGCGCAGCGCCTGGACGGCCAGGTGAAGAGCAACCAGGGAGGAGGAGCAGGCCGTGTCCACGGTGACCGCGGGGCCCTCGAAGCCGAAGGTGTAGGAGAGGCGGCCCGAGACCACGCTCGCCGCGTTGCCCGTCAGCACATGGCCGGCCACGTCCTCCGCAGCGGCGGCGAGCAGGGCCGGGTAGTCCTGGCCGTTGGTGCCGACGAAGACGCCGGTCGAACTCCCGCGCAGCGCCGAGAGATCGATTCCGGCCTGCTCGAACAGCTCCCAGGAGGTCTCCAGCAGCAGCCGCTGCTGCGGGTCCATCGCCAGCGCCTCGCGCGGCGAGATCCCGAAGAAGTCCGCGTCGAACTCGCCCGCCTCATAGAGGAACGCGCCCTGGCGTGCCCCCTCGCTCGCGGCGAAGAGCGACTCCAGGTCCCAGCCACGGTCGTTGGGGAACTCCGCGATGGTGTCGGTGCCCGACTCCAGCAGCCGCCAGAACTCCTCCGGCGAGGCGGCCCCGCCCGGGTAGCGGCAGGCCATCCCGACGATCACCACCGGGTCGTCCTCGACCACCGACCGCACCGGCGCGGCGACTTCCGCACCCACCGCCTGCGCGCCCGAGTCCGAGAGCTTGCCCAGCAGGAACTCGCCCAGCACCCTCGGCGTCGGGTAGTCGAAGACCAACCCCGCCGGCAGCCGCTGACCCGACAACTTCGCCAGCCGGTTCCGCAGTTCCACCGCCGTCAGCGAATCGAACCCCAGGTCCCGGAAGGCCCGCCCCGCCGCCACCGCGTCCACCGAGCCATACCCCAGCACCGACGCCGCCTCGGCACAGACCCAGCCCACCACCGCCGACAACCGCTCCCCCGCCACCAGACCCGCCAACCGACCAGCCCAACCGGCGAGTTCGGCCGTGGCCTCGGCCGAGGTGTCGGCCGCCAGCCCGAGGCTCTCCAGCACATCGGCCAGCAGTGCGGACGGCCGAACGGAGACGAAGGAGGGCGCGAACCGCTCCCAGGCCACCTCGGCCACCGCGAGCGTGGTGTCGCCGACCGCCAACGCCCGTGCCAGTGCGGTCAGTCCACCGGCCGGGGCCATCGCGGGCAGGCCGCTGCGCCGCATCCGGGCGCCGACCACCGCGCTGTCCGCCGCCAGACCGTCCTCCGCCCACGGACCCCACGCGATGGAGGTCGCCGGCAGGCCGAGGGTGGCGCGGTACTCGGCGAGGGCGTCCAGGTAGGCGTTGGCGGCGGCGTAGTTGCCCTGACCGGCCGCACCCAGGGTGCCCGCCAGCGAGGAGAAGAGCACGAACGCCGAAAGATTCTGACTCTTCGTCAGTTCATGCAAATGCCAAGCCGATTCCGCCTTCGCCGCCAGCACCGCGTGCAGCCGCTCGGCCGTCAGTCCCTCCAGCACACCGTCATCCAGCACACCCGCCGCGTGCACGACCGCCGACAGCTCAACGCCCTCGATGGCCTGGGCGAGCGCGTCCCGGTCCGCCACATCGCAGGCCACGATGTCGACCCTGGCCCCCAGGCCGCGCAGTTCCTCGGCCAGTTCGCCGGCTCCCGGTGCCTGCGGGCCACGACGGCTCACCAGCACCAGGTGCTCGGCACCCTGCCCGACCAGCCAGCGCGCCACCTGCGCACCCAGCCCGCCCGTCCCACCGGTCACCAGCACCGAACCCGAGACCGACCAGCCGGCCTCCACCGCGATCCCCGGCAACGCCCGCTCCAACCGGGCCCCGAAGACCCCGGACGCCCGAACCGCCACCTGGTCCTCAACCGACTGCGCCAGCACCGCGCAGAGCCGCGCACCAGCCCGCGCGTCCAACTCCTCGGGAACGTCGACCAGACCACCCCAGCGCTCCGGGAACTCCAGCGCCGCCACCCGACCCAGACCCCACACCGGCGCGGCGCCCGGCGCCGTCAGCGCATCCGAGCGACCCACCGACACCGCACCCGAGGTCACCCACCAGACCCGGGCGTCCGCCCCCAGCTGGGCCAGGGCCTGGAGCAGCGAGAGCTGACCGACCGGCGCGACCGGGGCGACAGCAGCGGGCCCCACCAGCGAGAGCACCCCGGCGAACTCGCGCCCGGCAACCGCCTCCGCCAGCCCCGAAGCGTCATCGATGACCTCGACCGCTTCGGCGCCACCGGCCCGCAGCGCCGCCACCACGGCACCAGAATCCTGACCATGCGTCACCACCAGCCAGGCGCCGGCCAGCGCGACACCGGCCTCCACCGACACCGGCCGCCAGACCACCCGGTAGCGCCACTCGTCCACCACCGAGGCCTCACGCCGCCCACGACGCCACGCCGCGATCGCCGGCAGCACCTCACCGAACGGCTGCGCCCCATCGACACCCAGCGCATCCGAGAGCCCCGCCAGGTCACCACCGTCAACCGCCGCCCAGAAACCCGCCTCCGCCGGATCCGAACCGGCCGCCGCACCGGCGCCGACCGCCGACTCCAGCCAGAGCCGCTCCCGCTGGAAGGCATAAGTCGGCAGGTCGACATGGACATCCGAGGTCAGCACGCGCGACCAGTCCACCGTGGCGCCGTTGACGAAGGCCTCGGCGACAGAGGCCAAGAAGCGACGCGCATCGCCCTGTTCGCGACGCAGAGTCCCCAGCGCGATACCGCCACCGTTGGCGTCCAGGGTGTCCTGCACGCCCACGGTGAGCACCGGGTGCGGGCTGGACTCCACGAAGACCCGGTGCCCGGCCTTGGCCAGCTCCTCCACCGCGAACTGCAGCCGGACCGGGTGCCGCAGGTTCTCGTACCAGTAACGCCCGCCCAGCTCACCCGGCTTGACCCACTCCCCCGTATACGTCGAGAACATCGGGATACTCGGCGCCAGACCCGTCACCGGCGCCAACGCCTCGACAATCTCCGCCTCCAGCACCTCCATCTGCGCGGAGTGCGAGGCGTAGTCCACCCTCACCCGACGGGCATCCACACCCACCGCAGCACACCAAGCCAGGAACTCGTCCAGACCGGCAGCCTCACCCGAAACCACCACCGAACCCGGCCCGTTCACCGCCGCGATGCCGACCCGGCCCTCAAACCCCGCCAGCAGCTCACCCGCCGTCGACGCCGAAGCGAAGAGCGACACCATGCCACCCGAACCCGCCACCCGCGCCAGCGCCTTCGCCCGCAGCGCCACCACCCGCGCAGCATCCTCCAACGACAACGCACCCGCCACACAAGCCGCCGCGATCTCACCCTGCGAGTGACCCACCACAGCCGACGGCGTGATCCCCATCGAACGCCACAGCGCCGCCAACGACACCATCACCGCGAAGAGCACCGGCTGCACCACGTCAACCCGCTCCAGCAACGCGACATCCGCCAGCGCATCCTCCAACGACCAGTCCACAAAAGGCTTCAGCGCCTCAGCACAGGCCGCGATCGACTCCGCGAACACCGGCGAAGCCGCCATCAGCCCCGACGCCATCCCCACCCACTGCGAACCCTGACCCGGGAAGACCAGCACCACCCCACCGCTGCCCTCACCCCGGCCGGTCAGCCCGCCACCGGCGGCGATCTCGCGCAGCCCGGCGAGCAGCTCGTCCCGGTCGGTACCCAGCACCACCGCGCGGTCCTCGAAGACCGAGCGCCCACGCACCAGCGCCGCACCCACCGCCGCCGGCTCGCCCTCGACCGCCGTCAGCCGCTCCGCCTGCGCCCGCAGCGCCGCCGCTCCCCGCCCGGAGAGGACCCACGGCACCACCGGCGACTCGAGCGCCGCAACGGCGACAACCGGGGCCTCCGAGACCTCATCTGACACGTCATCAGCGAGCGCGGCGACCGGCGCCTGCTCAAGAATCACATGCGCGTTGGTCCCGCTGATCCCGAACGAGGAGACGCCCGCCCGGCGCGGCTCCCCCGTCTGCGGCCAGGCCGCCGCCTCGGTCAGCAGCTCGACCGCACCGGCCGACCAGTCCACGTGCGGGGTCGGCTCGTCCACGTGCAGCGTGCGCGGCAGCAGGCCGCCGCGCATCGCCAGCACCATCTTGATCACACCCGCCACCCCGGCCGCCGCCTGGGTGTGGCCGATGTTGGACTTCACCGAGCCGAGCAGCAGTGGCGCGCGGCCCTCCTCGCGGCCCTGGCCGTAGGTGGCCAGCAGCGCCTGGGCCTCGATCGGGTCGCCCAGCGGGGTGCCCGTGCCGTGCGCCTCGACCACGTCGACCTGGTCGGCCGTCAGCCGGGCGTTCTCCAGCGCCTGGCGGATCACCCGCTGCTGCGAGGGGCCGTTCGGCGCCGTCAGGCCGTTCGACGCGCCGTCCTGGTTCACGGCCGAGCCCCGGACCACGGCCAGTACCTGGTGGCCCAGCCGCTCGGCGTCGCCGAGCCGCTCGACCAGCAGCATGCCCACGCCCTCGGAGCTGCCGAAGCCGTCGGCGGCCGCCGCGAAGGCCTTGCAGCGGCCGTCGGCGGCCAGACCGCGCTGCTTGCTGAACTCGGTCAGCGTGCTCGGGTTGGTCATCACGGTCACGCCGCCGGCCAGCGCCATCGAGCACTCGCCGCCGCGCAGCGCCTGCACCGCCAGGTGCAGCGCCACCAGCGAGGAGGAGCAGGCCGTGTCCACGGTGACCGCCGGGCCCTCCAGGCCCAGCGTGTAGGAGACCCGGCCCGAGGCGGCGCTGGTCACGTTGCCGGTGAGCAGGTGGCCTTCCAGGCCCTCGGGGAGCGGGTAGACGCCGGTGGTGTAGCCGCTGTAGGCGGCGCCGACGAAGACGCCGGTCCGACTGCCTTGCAGGGTCGCGGGGTTGAGCCCGGCCCGCTCGACGGCCTCCCAGGCGGCCTCCAGGACCAGGCGCTGCTGGGGGTCCATCGCCAGCGCCTCACGCGGCGAGATCCCGAAGAAGCCGGGGTCGAAGTCCGCGGCGCCGGTCAGGAAACCGCCGCCGCGGACGTAACTGGTGCCCGGGCCCTCGGCGTCGGGGTCGTAGAGGGCGCCCAGGTCCCAGCCCCGGTCCTCGGGGAAGCCGCCGATGGCGTCCTGCTCGCCGAGGACCAGCTGCCACAACTCCTCGGGAGAGGAGATCCCGCCGGGGAACCGGCAGGCCATGCCCACGATGGCGATGGGCTCCTGCTCGGCCGCCTCGATCTCGCGCAGCCGCTGCCGACTGCGACGCAGATCGGCGGTGACGCGCTTCAGGTAGTCCCGGAGCTTTTCTTCGTTCTCCACGTGAATCACCTATCGAGGCAGCCAAGCATGACGTGAGGTCAGCTCAGGACAGCCCGAACTCTTCGTCGATCAGATCGAAGAGGTCGTCGTCCGTCGCTGTGTCGATCTCCCGGGCCCCGGCCTCCGGGCCGGTACCGGTGTCCTGGATCGCCCGCCACTTGGACAGCAGCGTCTCCAGGCGGGCGGTGACCGCCGCCCCCGTGCTGTCGCCGGGTGCGATGGCCGCCAGTGCGGCTTCCAGGGCGTCGAGTTCGCGCACGGCCGGGGTCGGCGCCGCCGACTCGTCCAGCTTGAGCTCGACGCGCAGGTACTCCACCAGGGCCTTGGGGCTCGGGTGGTCGAAGACCGTGGTCGCGGGCAGCCGCAGGCCGGTGGCCGCGCCCAGGCGGTTGCGGAACTCCACCGCCGTGAGCGAGTCGAAGCCGAGTTCCTTGAACGGGCGCTCGACGTTGACCGCGCTCGCCGACTCGTGGCCGAGCACCACCGCCACCTGGCCGCAGACCAGGTCGAGCAGCGCCCGGTCCCGCTCGGCGGGGGCCAGCCCCGCCAGGCGCTGGGCCACGCTCGCCTCGCCCTCGGTGCCGGCCGGGCCGGCGGTGGCGGTGCGGCGGACCGGGCCCCGGACCAGGCCGCGCAGCAGCGGCGACAGGCCGCCGTGCGCCGCCTGGGTCCGCAGCGCGGCCAGGTCCAGCTCGATCGGGACCAGCAGCGCCTCGGGCCGCGTGAGGGCGGCGTCGAAGAGCGCGAGTCCGGTCTCGGTGGCCAGTCGCAGGGTGCCGCCACGGGCGGTCCGGCTGAGGTCGGCCTGGTCGAGGTGGCCGGTCATCGTGCTGGACTGCTCCCACAGGCCCCAGGCCAGCGAGCTGCCGGGCAGGCCGTGGGCCTGCCGGTGCTGCGCCAGTGCGTCCAGGTAGGCGTTGGCCGCCGCGTAGTTGCCCTGTCCGGCCGCTCCGAAGGTGGAAGCGGCGGAGGAGAAGAGCACGAAGGCGGCCAGGTCCAGGTGGGCGGTGAGGCGGTGCAGCTGCCGGGCGGCGTCCGCCTTGGGCCGCAGCACGGTGTCCAGGCGCTGCGCGGTCTGCGAGCCGATCACGCCGTCGTCCAGCACGCCCGCCGCGTGCACCACCGCGGTCAGCGGGTGCTCGGCCGGGATGGCGTCGAGCACGGCGGCCAGTTCGGCGGCCTCCGCCACGTCGCAGGCCTCCAGCTGCACGGTGGCGCCCAGCTCCTGGAGCTCGTCCAGGAGTTCCGGTGCACCGGCGGCCTTGAGACCGCTGCGGCTGAGCAGCAGCAGGTGCTTGATGCCGTGCTCGGTGACCAGGCGGCGGGCCACCAGGGCACCCAGGGTGCCGGTGGCGCCGGTGACCAGGGCGGTGCCCTGCGGGTCCAGCGGCCGGGGCACGGTCAGCACGACCTTGCCGATGTGCTTGGCCTGGCTGACGAACCGGAAGGCCTCGCGGGCCTCGCGGACGTCCCAGGTGCGCACCGGCAGGGTGCGGATCGCCCCGGCGGCGAAGAGCCGCAGCAGTTCGGCGAGCAGTTCGGCGGTGCGCTCCGGCCCGGCCTCGGCCAGGTCGAAGGCGCGGTAGCGGATGCCCCGCGGCGCCTCGGAGCGGATGTCCGTCTTGCCCATCTCGATGAACCGGCCGCCGCGCGGCAGCAGTTCGAAGGAGGCGTCGACGTACTCCCGGGCCAGCGAGTTGAGGACCACGTCCATGCCCTCGCCGCCGGTCACCGCGTGGAACTTGTCGCGGAAGTCCAGGTCGCGCGAGGAGGCGATGTGGTCGTCGTCCAGGCCGAGTTCGCGCAGCGTGTCCCACTTGCCGGGACTGGCGGTGGCGAAGACCTCCGCACCCAGCCGGCGGGCCAGCTGGATCGCGGCCATCCCGACACCGCCGGCGCCGGCGTGCACCAGCACCCGCTCACCGGCGCGCAGGCCGGCCAGGTCATCGAAGGCGTAGAGCGCGGTGAGGAAGACGATCGGCACCGAGGCGGCCTGGGCGAAGCTCCAGCCCTCGGGGATCCGGGCCACCGTGCGGTGGTCGGTGACCGCCAGCGGGCCGAAGCCGCCGGTGACCATGCCGAGCACCCGGTCGCCGACCGCGAGGCCGGTGACGGCGGCGCCGGTCTCCACCACCACACCCGCGCCCTCGCTGCCGAGCAGCGACGGGTCCGGGTACATCCCGAGCCCGATCAGCACGTCGCGGAAGTTCAGGCCGCCGGCCCGCATCGCCAGGCGCACCTGGTGCGGCTCCAGCTCCCGTTCGGCGTCCGGGGCGGCCTGCAGTGCCAGGCCCTCCAGGGTGCCCTCGTCCACCACGGCCAGCCGCCACGGCGCGGTGGCCGTGGCCGGTACCGGGATCGGGGTGGACAGGGCCGCCGCGGTGGCCGTCCGGGCCAGTCGCGGGGTGAGCACCGCGCCGCCGCGCAGCGCGAGTTGCGGCTCGGCACAGGCGAGGGCGGCGGCGAGCGCCTCGGCGGAGTCCACCGTGTCGTCGGTGTCGACCAGTTGCAGGCGCAACGGGTTCTCCGACTGCGCGGAGCGCACCAGACCCCAGACGGCGGCCGCCGCCAGGTCGGTGACGTCCTCGCCGGCGCCCGTGGCCAGCGCGCCACGGGTGACCACGCTGAGCCGCAGCGCCTCGAAGGCGGGCTCGGCGAGCCACTGCTGGAGCAGCTCCAGCGCCTGGTGGGTGGCCGGGTGCACGTCCTGGGCGGGGCCGTCGGACGACAGCCGGACGACCACCGGGCGACCGGCCGCCGCCAACTCGGCGGCGTGCGGCACCAGATCGGCCAGCGTCTGACGGTCCGTCAGAGTCCAGGGCTCGACCGCCGAGGCGGCGTCGGCGGCGTCGGCCGCGCGGACCCACTCCATCCGGTAGAGGGACTGGGCGGCGGGGCCCTCCTGGGCCGCGTTCAGCAGTTCGGCGGCGATCGGCCGCAGCGTCAGCGCGTCGGCCAGCGCCACCGGGGCGCCGGTGGCGTCCGCCACCTCGACCGAGACGGCGTCGGCGCCGGCCGGGGCCAGCTTGACCCGCAGCGCGGTGGCGCCGCCGGCCAGCAGCGAGACGTTGGACCAGGCGAACGGCAGCAGGGCCCGGGGCCCGGCGTTCTCGTCCACCAGGCCGACCTTGGCGCCCAGGCCGATGGTGTGCAGGGCGGCGTCGAGCAGCGCGGGGTGCAGGCCGAAGGCCGCGGCCTGGGGCCGCTCCGCCTCGGGCAGCCGGACCTCGGCGAAGACCTCGGTGCCGCGCTTCCAGACGGCGCACAGGCCCTGGAAGGACGGGCCGTAGCCGTAGCCGCGCTCGGTCAGGCCCTCGTAGAGGCCCTCGATGTCCACCGGCTGCGCACCGGCCGGCGGCCAGCTGCGCAGGTCGGTGGCGGTGCCGGCGGGCGCGCCCTGGGCCAGGATGCCGCTGGCGTGCCGGATCCAGATCTCCTCGGTGATCCCGGCCTCGCCGGCGCCCTCGGGGCAGGAGTGGACCTCCAGCGTGCGCCGACCGTCGGCGTCCGCCCCACCCACCCGGGCCTGGAGGCGCACGCCCCCGCGCTCGGGCAGCACCAGCGGGCTCTCCAGGGTCAGCTCCTCGATCAGGTCGCAGCCGACCTGGTCGCCCACGTGCACCGCCAGTTCGACGAACGCGGTGCCGGGCAGCAGCAGCGTGCCCAGCACGGCGTGGTCGGCGATCCAGGGGTGGGTCTGGGTGGAGAGGCGGCCGGTGAAGAGCAGGCCGGCGCCGTCGGCCAGCGCGATCGCCGCGCCGAGCAGCGGGTGCTCGGCGGTGCCGAGACCGGCGGTGGTCACGTCGCCCGTGCGGGCGGCGAACATCGGCGGCCAGTACCGGCGGCGCTGGAAGGCGTAGGTGGGCAGGTCGACATGGTCGGTGCTGCCGTAGAGCCGGTTCCAGTCGACAGTGGCGCCGTTGACGAAGGCCTCGGCGAGCGAGGTCAGGAAGCGGGTCGCGTCGCCGCGGTCGCGGCGCAGGGTGCCGAGCGCGATGCCGCCGCCGTTGGCGTCCAGGGTGTCCTGGACTCCGACGGTGAGGACGGGGTGCGGGCTGGACTCGACGAAGACGCGGTGTCCGGCCTTGGCCAGTTCGGCGATGGCGTCCTGGAGCCGGACCGGGTGGCGCAGGTTCTCGTACCAGTAACGCCCGCCCAGCTCACCGGGCTTGACCCAGTCGGCGGTGTAGGTGGAGAACATCGGGATGCTCGGCGTGAGCGCGACCACCGGGGCCAGCGCCTCGGTGATCTCCGCCTCCAGCAGCTCCATCTGCGCCGAGTGCGAGGCGTAGTCCACCTTCACCCGGCGGGCGTCGACGCCCGCCTCGGCGCAGACCACCATGAACTCGTCCAGCGCGGCGGCCTCACCCGAGACCACCACCGAGCCGGGACCGTTGACGGCGGCGATGCCGACCCGGCCCTCGAACCCGGCCAGCAGCTCACCCGCCGTCGAAGCGGAGGCGAAGAGCGACACCATGCCACCCGAACCCGCCACCCGTGCCAGCGCCTTGGCCCGCAGGGCCACCACGCGGGACGCGTCCTCGAGCGAGAGCGCACCGGCCACGCAGGCGGCGGCGATCTCACCCTGCGAGTGGCCGACCACGGCGGACGGCGTGATGCCCATCGAGCGCCAGAGGGCGGCCAACGACACCATCACGGCGAAGAGCACCGGCTGCACCACGTCAACCCGCTCCAGCAGCGCGGCATCCGTCAGCGCATCCTCCAACGACCAGTCCACGAACGGCGCCAGCGCCGCCGAGCAGGCCGCGATCGACTCCGCGAAGACCGGCGAAGCGGCCAGCAGACCGGAGGCCATGCCGACCCACTGCGAACCCTGACCCGGGAAGACCAGCACCATCCCGCCACTGCCCAGCGCCCGGCCGGTCAGCGCGTTCTCGAAGTCGCCGTCCAGCACGACCATCCGGTCCTCGAAGACCGAACGCCCGCGCACCAGCGCCGCGCCGACCGCCGCCGGCTCCGGCGCCAGCTCCGGCTCCGTGCCGAAGGCGGCCAGCCGCTCGGCCTGCGCCCGCAGCGCGGACTCGCCCTTCGCGGAGAGCACCCAGGGCACCACCGGAGCGTCGATCACCATGTCGGCCTCGATGCTTGACGGAACGTCAGCGACCGGCGCCTGCTCCAGGATGGTGTGCACGTTGGTGCCGCTGACCCCGAAGGAGGAGACCGCCGCACGGCGCGGGGCCGCGGTCGCGGGCCACTCGGTCGCCTCGGTGAGCAGTTCCACCGCTCCGGCCGTCCAGTCCACATGCGGGGTGGGCTCGTCCACGTGCAGGGTCTTCGGCAGCACGCCGCTGCGCATCGCCATGACCATCTTGATCACGCCCGCGACGCCCGAAGCCGCCTGGGTGTGGCCGATGTTGGACTTGATCGAGCCCAGCCGCAGCGGGTTCGCGGCGTCCCGGTCGCGGCCGTAGGTGGCCAGCAGCGCCTGCGCCTCGATCGGGTCGCCCAGCGTGGTGCCGGTGCCGTGCGCCTCGACCACGTCGATCTGGTCGGCCGTCAGGCGGGCGTTGGCCAGCGCCTGGCGGATCACCCGCTGCTGCGACGGACCGTTGGGCGCCGTCAGACCGTTCGACGCACCGTCCTGGTTGATCGCCGAGCCCCGCACCACCGCGAGCACCGGGTGGCCCAACCGCTGCGCGTCGCTGAGGCGTTCGACCAGCAGCATGCCGACGCCCTCGCCCCAGCCGGTGCCGTCGGCCGCCGCCGCGAACGGCTTGCAGCGGCCGTCGGCGGCCAGGCCGCGCTGGCGGCTGAACTCGATGAAGGCACCCGGGGTGGTCATGATCGTCACACCACCGGCCAGTGCCATCGTGCACTCGCCGTTGCGCAGTGCCTGGACCGCCAGGTGCAGCGCGACCGAGGACGAGGAGCAGGCGGTGTCGACGGTGACCGCCGGGCCCTCCAGGCCGAAGGTGTAGGAGAGCCGGCCCGAGACCACACTGGCCGCCGCGCCGGTGCTGCCGTAGCCCTCGGCGGTCTCCGGCGCACCGAGGAAGAGGGCCGGGTAGTCCTGGCCGTTGGAGCCGACGAAGACACCGGTCCGCGAGCCGCGCAGGCTCTGCGGGTTGAGACCGGCCCGCTCCATCGCCTCCCAGGAGGTCTCCAACAGGAGCCGCTGCTGCGGGTCCATGGCCAGCGCCTCGCGCGGCGAGATCCCGAAGAACTCGGCGTCGAACTCGCCGGGCCCGGTCAGGAAGCCGCCGGTGCGGACGTAGGAGGTGCCGCGCTGGTCCGGGTCCGGGTCGTAGAGCCGCTCCAGGTCCCAGCTGCGGTCGGTCGGGAACTCGCTGACCGCGTCCCGCTCCGCCACCACCAGCTCCCAGAGCTGCTCGGGCGTGCTGACCCCGCCGGGGAACCGGCAGCTCATCGCGACGATGGCGATCGGCTCGCCGTCAGCGGTACCGGCGGCGGTGGTGAGCTGCTCGGCGCCCGCGTCGCCCAGCAGTTCGACGCGCAGCAGGGCGGCCAGGTGCTCGGCGGTCGGGTAGTCGTAGATCAGCGTGCTGGGCAGGCTGAGCCCGGTCACCGCGTTGAGGCGGTTGCGCAGTTCGACGGCGGTCAGCGAGTCGAAGCCGAGGTCCTTGAAGGCGCGGCCGGGGTCGACCGACTCGAAGGACGGGTAGCCGAGCGCGATCGCCACCTGGTTGCGGACCAGGGTGAGCAGGATCCGGGCCCGCTCCTCCTCGGTGCGGTCGGCCAGGTCGCGGAGCAGGCCGTTGGACTGCTCGTTCTCGGCGGCGGCGGTGCGCTCCAGCTCGGCGATCGCCTCGCGGGCCTCGGGGATGCGGCGCAGCAGCCGGCTGGGCCGGGCCGACACCTGGGCGGAGACCAGGCGGCTCCAGTCGATGTCGGCGACGGTGACCAGCGTGTCGTCCTGGTCCAGGGCCTGCTGCAGCGCGTTGATCGCGGCCTCGGGCGCCATCGGCAGCACCGCGCCACGGCGCATCCGCTCCTCGGCCGCACCCTGGGCGGCCATGCCGCTCTCGGCCCACGGGCCCCAGGCGATCGAGGTCGCCGGGAGTCCGGCGGCCCGGCGCTGGGCGGCGAGCGCGTCCAGGTGGGCGTTGGCGGCGGCGTAGTTGCCCTGGCCGGGGCCGCCGAGGGTGCCGGCGATGGAGGAGAAGAGCACGAAGGTGTCCAGCTCCCGCTCCTCCCGGGTCAGTTCGTGCAGGTGCTGGGCGGTGGTCGCCTTGGCGGCGAGCACGGTGTGCAGCCGCTCGGGGGTCAGGGTGTCGAGGATCCCGTCGTCCAGCACGCCGGCCGCGTGGAACACGGCACCGAGCGGACGCTCGGCCGGGATCCCGGCGAGCAGCGCCCGGACCGCCTCGCGGTCGGCCATGTCGCAGGCCGCCACGGTGGCTTCGGTGCCCGACTCGGCCAGCTCGGCGACGAGTTCCGCCGCGCCGGGGGCGGCCGGACCGCGCCGGCTGGTCAGCACCAGGTGCTGGGCGCCGTTGCGTGCCAGCCAGCGGGCCACCTGGGCGCCGAGCGCGCCGGTGCCGCCGGTCAGCAGCACGGTGCCGCGCGGACGCCACGGGCCGTTCGCCGGGGTGACGGCGGGCAGCGCCCGCTCCAGCCGAGCCCCGTAGAGGCCGGTGGTGCGAACGGCCAGCTGGTCCTCGGCGCCCTGCAGCAGGGCGGTGCCGATCCGGGTGGCGCTCGGCCCGTCCAGTTCGGCGGGGAGGTCGAGCAGGCCGCCCCAGCGGTCCGGGTGCTCCAGCGCGGCGACCCGGCCGAAGCCCCAGAGCTGCGCCTGGGTCGGCACCGCGCCACCGTCGGCGGCGTTCACCGCGACCGCGCCGCGGGTGGCGCACCAGAGCGGCGCGGCCAGCTCGGCGTCGCCGAGTGCCTGGAGCAGCAGGAGCGTCGCGGCGAGCGGCTCGGGGTCGGTCAGCGCGAGCAGCGAGAGCACCCCGGCGGGCGTCTCGCCCTCAGTGGCCTCCCGGGCCAGCCGCTCGGCCAGCTCGGCGCGGGACGGCGAACCGTCGACCAGCAGCTGACGGAGGGTGAAGCCGGCCGCGGCGAGGGCCTGGCCGATCTGCTGGACCTGGTCGTCCTGGTCGGCCGAGTTCACCACCCACCAGGTGCCGGACGGCGCCGACGGGGTGGCGCCCGCCAGCGACTCCCAGCGCAGCGCGTACCGCCAGCCCTCCAGCAGTCGCTGGCCCTGGTGGCCGCGCCGCCAGGCGGAGAGCGCCGGGAGTACCTCGCTCAGCGAGCCCGCGCCGTCCAGCCGCAGAGCGGCCGCCACGGACTCCAGGTCCTCGCGCTCGACCGCCTCCCAGAACAGCGCGTCCACGCCGTCCTGGTCGTCGGCCGCGCCCGGGCGGCGGGCACCGCTGGCGATCTCCGGCCAGTAGCGGTCGTTCTGGAAGGCGTAGGTCGGCAGGTCGGTGGTGGCGGACCCGGTGCCGGTGAAGACGGCGGACCAGTCCAGCTCCAGGCCGCGCACATAGGCGCCGGCCAGGCCGGTGAAGAGCGCCTCGACCTCGCCGCGCCCGGCCCGGGCCACCGGCAGCGCGGCGGCCGCGTCGGGAACCAGGGCGGCGAGCACGCCGTCGGGGCCCAGCTCCAGGAAGGTGCGGACACCGTGCTCCTGGAGGGTGGCGACGCCGTCGGCGAACCGGACGGCCTCGCGGACGTGGCGCACCCAGTAGCCGGGGTCGGTCAGGTCCTCGAAGCCACCGGTCAGGTTGGAGACGACCGGGATCCGGGGCTGCGCGTAGGTGAGGGACTCGGCGACGGCCCGGAACTCGGCGAGCATCGGGTCCATCAGCGCGGAGTGGAAGGCGTGGCTGACGGTGAGGCGCTTGACCTTGCGGCCCTCGGCGCGGAACGCCGACTCAAGGGCGGTGATGTCGGCCTCGGCGCCCGAAACGACGATCGAGTCGGGCCCGTTGACGGCGGCGATGTCCACCATGCCGGTCAGGGCGGCGCGGACCTCGTCCTCGGTGGCCTGGACGGCGAGCATCGCGCCACCGGCGGGGAGCGCCTGCATCAGGCGACCGCGAGCGGCCACCAGGCGGCAGGCGTCCGCCAGCGACCAGAGGCCCGCGACGTGCGCGGCGGCCAGCTCACCGATCGAGTGGCCGGTGAGGTAGTCCGGGGTGACGCCCCAGGCCTCGAGGAGGCGGAAGTAGGCGACCTCGATCGCGAAGAGTCCGGCCTGCGTGTAGACGGTCTGGTGCAGCAGCTCGGAGTCCTGGTCGAACAGCACCTCGCGCAGCGGGCGGGCCAGCTCGGCGTCGAACTGGGCGCAGACCGCGTCGAGCGCGTCGGCGAACACCGGGAACACGGCGGACAGCTCGCGGCCCATCCCCACGCGCTGGCTTCCTTGACCGGACATCATCACCGCCACCCTGCCCCCAGCAGTAACCCCGCGCACCACTCCCGGTGCCTCTCCGCCGGCGGCGAGCGCATTGAGCCCGGAACGGAACCCGTCCGCTCCTGCCGCGATCACCACCGCACGGTGTTCGAACCTAGAGCGACCCCGGGCCA
The DNA here is from genome assembly GCF_036242395.1 of Kitasatospora sp. NBC_01266. Taxonomy (NCBI): domain Bacteria; kingdom Bacillati; phylum Actinomycetota; class Actinomycetes; order Kitasatosporales; family Streptomycetaceae; genus Kitasatospora; species Kitasatospora sp. NBC_01266. The sequence continues at coordinate 1,742,173 of NZ_CP108458.1, forward strand.
GCGAGAACCCCACATCGGCCGGGCTCGACCCCGCACCGTCCCCTAGCCAGGCCGCCAGCCGCCCCGCCTGCCCGGCAAGAGCAGCGGTTCCCCGGCCCGCGAGCACCCACGGGACGACCGGGAGGTCCACCCCTGCCGCCGGCTCGGGGGCCGGGGCGGGCAGGCCCTGTTCGATGATCACGTGGGCGTTGGTGCCGCTGATCCCGAAGGCCGAGATGCCGGCCCGGCGCGGCCGCTGGTGCTCCGGCCAGGCGGTCTGCTCGGTGAGCAGCTCGACGGCGCCGGCGGTCCAGTCGACGTGCGAGGACGGGGCGTCCACGTGCAGGGTCTGCGGCAGCACCCCGTGCCGCATCGCCATCACCATCTTGATGATGCCCGCCACACCGGCAGCCGCCTGGGTGTGGCCGATGTTGGACTTCACCGAGCCGAGCAGCAGGGGTGCCGCCGCGTCCCTCCCCTGACCGTAAGTGGCCAGCAGGGCCTGCGCCTCGATCGGGTCACCGAGCGCGGTGCCGGTGCCGTGCGCCTCCACCGCGTCCACCTCGGCGGCGCTCAGGCCGGCGCTGGCGAGCGCCTGGCGGATCACCCGCTGCTGGGACGGACCGTTGGGCGCCGTCAGGCCGTTCGACGCACCGTCCTGGTTGACGGCCGAACCACGGACCACCGCGAGGACGGGGTGACCCAGCCGCTGCGCGTCGCTCAGCCGCTCCACCAGCAGCATGCCGACGCCCTCGCCCCAGCCCGTACCGTCCGCCGCCTCCGCGAAGGCCTTGCAGCGGCCGTCGGCGGCCAGGCCGCGCTGGCGGCTGAAGTCGATGAAGACACCCGGGGTGGACATCACGGTCACACCGCCGGCCAGCGCCATCGTGCACTCGCCACTGCGCAGCGCCTGCATCGCCAGATGCAGCGCGACCAGCGAGGACGAGCAGGCCGTGTCCACCGTCAGCGTCGGACCCTCAAGACCCAGCGTGTAAGCCACCCGGCCCGACACCACCGCAGCCGCGTTGCCCGTGCCCAGGTGGCCCTCGGCCGACTCCACCGCACTCAGCAGCAGCACCGGATAGTCCTGACCGTTCGTCCCGACGAACACACCCGTGCGGGAACCACGCACCGACAGCGGATCAACCCCCGCCCGCTCGAACGCCTCCCAGGAGGTCTCCAGCAGCAACCGCTGCTGCGGATCCATCGACAGCGCCTCACGCGGCGAGATCCCGAAGAACGACGGGTCGAAGCCGCCCGGCTCCTCCAGGAAGGCACCCACCCGGACATACGAGGTCCCCGCGTGATCGGCATCCGGGTGATACAGCCGCTCCAGATCCCACCCGCGATCGGCCGGGAACTCACCCACCGCGTCCACACCCGACGCCAGCAGCGACCACAACCCCTCGGGCGAGACGATCCCACCCGGGAACCGGCACGCCATCCCGACGATCGCCACCGCGTCGTCCACCGACGCCTGGACGAGGCCGGTGGACTCCAGCAGCGCCTCGGGCGCGGTGCCCAGCAGTTCGCCGGCGAGGTACTCCGCCAGTACGGCGGCCGTCGGGTAGTCGTAGACCAGCGTGGTCGGCAGCCGCAGGCCGGTCATGCCGTTCAGGCGGTTGCGCAGGTCGACGGCGGTCAGCGAGTCGAACCCCAGGTCGTGGAACGGCCGTTCGGCGTCCACGGCGTCCGCCGTGGCGTGGCCGAGAGCCAGGGCGGCCGACAGGCGGACCGCCTCCAACAGGGCCGCCGCCCGGTCGGCCGGCGAGAGCGCGGCGAGCTTGCCGGCGAAGCCGGACTGCTCACCACTCTCGGTGTCGCTCGGCCGCGAACCGGCCTCGAGCGCCCGCACGGCCTCCGGCACGCCGTCCAGGACCGGCAGGCGGCGAGCGGCGGTCAGACCGGGTGCGTAGCGCGACCAGTCGATGTCGGCGACGACCGCGGTGGTCTCGCCCTTCGCCAGCAGGAGTTCGAGCGCCTGGAAGGCACCCTCCGCCGTCAGCGGGGCGAGCCCGCCCCTGCGCATCCGGTCCTCGACCACGGACTCGTCGGCGGCCATTCCGGCGCCCGCCCACGGACCCCAGGCCACCGAGGTGGCCGGCAGACCCAGCGAACGACGGTGCACCGCAAGCGCGTCCAGATAGGCGTTCGCGGCCGCGTAGTTGCCCTGACCCGCCGCACCCAGCGTCCCCGAGAGCGAGGAGAAGAGCACGAACGCATCCAGCTCCTGACTCTGCGTCAACTCGTGCAGATACCAGGCCGCATCGGCCTTGGCTGCCACTACCGAACGCAGCCGCTCGACCGTCAGACCCTCGAGCACGCCGTCGTCCAGCACGCCGGCCGTGTGCACCACGGCCGACAGCTCGACACCCGCCAGCACCTCCGCCAACGAGTCGCGATCGGCCACATCAGCGGCAACCAGCGACACCTCGACACCGCTGCCGCGAAGCTCCTCAGCAAGGTCGGCAGCACCCGGCGCATCCGCACCACGACGGCTCAGCAACACCAACCGCTCAACACCCCGACCCGCCAACCAGCGCGCCACCCGCACACCCAGCGCACCCGTCCCGCCGGTCACCAGCACCGTGCCGCGCGGCTCCCAGCCTTCGCCGTCGGTGGCCAGGGCGGCCCGCTCCAGCCGGGCCGTGAAGACGCCCGACCCGCGCACCGCCACCTGATCCTCGACCGACTGCCCCAGCACCGCACACAACCGAGCCGCAGCCCGCGCGTCCAACACCTCCGGAACATCGACCAGACCACCCCAGCGCTCCGGGAACTCCAGCGCCGCCACCCGACCCAGACCCCAGACCAGGCCGCCCCTCGGAGCGGTGAGCACATCCGAACGCCCCACCGACACCGCACCCCGGGTCAAGCACCACACCGGCGCAGCCAACCCCAACTGCACCAGCGCCAGCACCGACTCGACATCGTCCAGCAGCGACACCACGGCACGGAAGTCACCGTCGCTCACCGCCTCGACCGACTCCGCACGCACCACCTCAGCGGCACCATGCGCCAGCAACGCCGCAGCAACCGCATCCGCCAGACCATCCGCCGCACCCACCAGCAGCCAACGACCGGACAGCGAAGCCTTGTTCGCACCCGCCCACGGCTTCCAGCCGAGCCGGTACTGCCGGCTCTCGCTCGCCGACTGCTCACGCCGGCGACGGCGCCAGGAGGAGAGCACCGGGAGCACCGGCGCCAGCGCCTCCAGCGGGGAACCGCCCTCCAGGACCGCGAGCGCGTCCAAGTCCTCGCGCTCGACGGCCTCCCAGAACCGCGCCTCCACCGGATCGCCCGCACCGGCCACCGGCGCGACGGCGCCGGGCAGGCCCATCTCCAGCCAGTAGCGGGTGCGTTGGAAGGCGTAGGTGGGCAGCTCGACCCGGCTGGCCGGCGAACCCGCGAAGTAGGCCGGCCAGTCGACCGCGACACCGCGCACGTGCAGCGCACCGAGCGCGGCGACCAGCGTCCGCGGCTCCTCGCGGTCCCGGCGCAGCGCGGCCACCAGGCGGGACGGCGTGCTCTGCGCCGCCTCCCGCTCGGCCAGCACGTCCGCGGCCATCGCGGTCAGCACGCCGTCGGGGCCCAGCTCCAGGAAGGTGCGCACGCCCTGCTCGTGCAGCGTCCGCACGCCGTCGGCGAAGCGCACTGCCTCGCGGACGTGGCGCACCCAGTAGCCGGGGTCGGTCAGCTCGCCGGCCAGCGAGCCGGTCAGGTTGGAGACCACCGGGATCCGGGGCTGCGCATAGCTCAGCGACTCGGCGACCGCACGGAACTCCGCCAGCATCGGCTCCATCAGCGGCGAGTGGAAGGCGTGGCTGACCGCCAGCTTCTTCACCTTGCGACCCTCGGCCCGCCAGGCCGTGGCCAGCTTCGCGACGGCCGTCCTGCTGCCGGATACCACGACCGACCGCGGGCCGTTGACCGCCGCGATGTCCACCCGACCGCGCAGCGCGGCGCGGACCTCCTCCTCGGTGGCCTGCACCGCGAGCATCGCACCGCCCGCCGGCAGTGCCTGCATCAGCCGGCCGCGGGCGGCAACGAGCGTGCAGGCGTCGGCCAGCGACCAGACACCCGCGACATGCGCGGCGGCCAGCTCACCGATCGAGTGCCCCGCCACGAAGTCCGGGGTCACCCCCCACGACTCGAGAAGCCGGAACAGCGCCACCTCGATCGCGAACAACCCGGCCTGGGTGTAAGCGGTCTGGTCCAGCAGGTCCGAGTCGGTGTCGAACAGCACCTCCCGCAGCGGCCGGTCCAGCTCCGCGTCGAACCGCGCGCAGACCGCGTCCAGCGCGTCCGCGAACACCGGGAACGCGGCGTGGAGTTCACGCCCCATCCCGGCCCGCTGGCTGCCCTGCCCGGAGAACAGCACCGCGGACTTGGCGGCCGAGGTGCTGCCCCGCACCGCGCCCGGCGCCTCGCCGTGCTCGGCGAAGGCGGCCAGCGCGTCGAGCAGGGTGGCGCGGTCGGTGCCGGTGATCACCGCGCGGTGCTCCAGGGTGGCGCGGCCGGTGGCCAGCGAGTAGCTGACGTCCAGCGGCGCGGCCTCGGGGTTCCGGGTCAGATGCTCGTGCAGGCGCGCGGCCTGGGCGAGCACCGCCTGCGAGTCGCGCGCCGAGACGAGCAGCGGCAGCACGGCCGGGGCCATCCCGTCGGCGTCCTGCGCGACCTCGACCGGCGCGGCCTGCTCCAGGATGACGTGCGCGTTGGTCCCGCTGACGCCGAAGGAGGAGACGGCGGACCGGCGCGGGCGGCCGGTCTCCGGCCATTCCTGATGCTCCGTCAGCAGCTCGACGGCGCCCGCCGTCCAGTCCACGTGCGGGGTGGGCTCGTCCACGTGCAGGGTCTGCGGCAGCAGTCCGTTGCGCATCGCCAGCACCATCTTGATCACACCCGCGACACCGGCGGCCGCCTGGGTGTGGCCGATGTTGGACTTGATCGAGCCCAGCCGCAGCGGTGCTCCCGCACCACGGTCGCGACCGTAGGTGGCCAGCAGCGCCTGCGCCTCGATCGGGTCACCGAGCGCGGTGCCGGTGCCGTGCGCCTCGACCGCGTCGATCTGATCGGCCGTCAGCTTGGCGTTGGCCAGCGCCTGGCGGATCACCCGCTGCTGCGCGGGGCCGTTGGGAGCGGTCAAACCGTTCGAAGCGCCATCCTGGTTGACGGCCGAGCCGCGCACCACGGCGAGCACCGGGTGGCCCTGGCGACGCGCCTCGGAGAGCGGCTCGACCAGCAGCATGCCCGCGCCCTCGGACCAGCCGGTGCCGTCCGCGCCGGCCGCGAAGGCCCGGCAGCGGCCGTCGGTGGAGAGCCCGCCCTGCTTGGAGAACTCGGTGAAGATCCCCGGCGTCGCCATCACGGTCACGCCGCCCACCAGCGCCATCGAGCACTCACCACTGCGCAGCGCCTGAGCGGCGAGGTGCAGGGCCACCAGCGAGGAGGAGCACGCGGTGTCGACGGTGACCGCCGGCCCCTCGAAGCCGAAGGTGTAGGAGAGGCGGCCGGAGACCACGCTCGGGGTGTTGCCGGTGAGCAGGTGCCCCTCGACGCCCTCCGGCATGCTCAGCAGGCCGGTGCCGTAGCCGGAGGCCGCAGCGCCGACGAAGACGCCGGCCCGCGAACCGCGCACCGTGGCCGGGTCGATGCCGGCCCGCTCCAGGGTCTCCCAGGCGACCTCGAGCAGCAGGCGCTGCTGCGGGTCCATGGCCAGCGCCTCGCGCGGCGAGATGCCGAAGAATCCGGGGTCGAACTCGCTGGCGCCGTAGAGGAATCCGCCCTCGCGGACGGAGGAGGTGCCGGCCCGCACGGCCTCGGGGTCGTAGAGGCCGTCCAGGTCCCAGCCACGGTCGGTCGGGAAGTCCCCGATCGCGTCGCCGCCGGTGCTGACCAGCTGCCACAGTGCCTCGGGCGAGTCCACCCCGCCCGGGAAGCGGCAGGCCATCCCGACGATCGCCAGCGGCTCTTCCGCACCGACAGTGGTCACGACCGCCGCCGCAGTGGCAGCGGAGGCCGTCACCCCGCCCAGTTCGCCCGCCAGTTCGCCCAGCACGTACTCGGCGAGCAGCTGCGGCGTCGGGTAGTCGAAGACCAGGGTGGCCGGCAGCCGCAGGCCGGTGGCTCCGCCCAGGCGGTTGCGCAGCTCGACGGCGGTCAGCGAGTCGAACCCCAGCTCCTTGAACGCCCGCCCCGGCTCCACCGCGTCCGCCGAACCATGGCCCAGCACGGCAGCCGCCGCACCACGGACCAACTCCAGCACCGCGCGGCCACGGTCGGCCTCGGCGAGCGGCACGAGCCGCTCCACCAGCGCCGAGCGGCCACCGGTCGCGGTCGCCGCGCCCGCCACCCGGCGCACCGTGCCGCGCACCAGACCGCGCAGCACCGGCGGAAGCGCCCCGGCGGCAACGGCACCGCGCAGCGCGGCCAGGTCGATCCGCAGCGCGACCAGCGCGGCACCGGCCGAGTTGATGCCCGCGTCGAGGAGCGCCAGGCCCTCGGTGCGGGAGAGCGGCAGCAGGCCGCCGCGCGCCATCCGCGAGACGTCCGCGTCCGACAGGGCGGCCGTCATGCCGCCCGACTGGTCCCACGGGCCCCAGGCGAAGGAGGTGCCGGGCAGGCCGAGCGAGTGCCGGTAACCGGCCAGACCGTCCAGGTAGGCGTTGGCGGCGGCGTAGTTGGCCTGGCCGCCGGCGCCCAGGGTGCCCGCGACGGAGGAGAAGAGGACGAAGGCGGCCAGGTCCTGACCCAGCGTCAGCTCGTGCAGCGCCCAGGCCGCACCGGCCTTCGGCGCCCAGACGCCCGCCAGGCGCTGCGCGGTCTGCGAACCGATCACGCCGTCGTCCAGCACACCGGCGGTGTGCACCACGGCGGTCAGCGACCGGCCCGCCAACACGGCCGCCAGCGCGTCACGGTCGGCCACATCGCAGGCCACCAGCTCGGCGGCGGCACCCAACTCGGCCAGCTCGGCGACCAGTTCCACCGCGCCGGCGGCCTTGGCGCCGCTGCGGCTGAGCAGCAGCAGGTGCTTGATGCCGTGCTCGGTGACCAGGTGGCGCGCGACGAAGCCGCCCAGGGTGCCGGTGGCGCCGGTGATCAGCACCGTGCGCTCGGGGTCGAGTTGCCGAGGCACGGTCAGCACGACCTTGCCGATGTGCTTGGCCTGGCTGACGAAGCGGAAGGCGTCACGCGCCTGGCGCACGTCCCAGGACCGGACCGGGGAGAGCTCGATGGCCCCGGACGCGAACAACTCCAGCAGCTCGGAGAGCAGTTCACCGATCCGCGCCGGACCGGCCTCCACCAGGTCGAACGCCCGGTAGGCGACACCCTCGGGAGCGGCGGCGCGGATGTCGGTCTTGCCCATCTCCAGGAACCGGCCACCGCGCGGCAGCAGGCTCAGCGAGGCGTCGACGAACTCGCCGGCCAGCGAGTTGAGCACCAGGTCCACGCCTTCGCCACCGGTGACGGCGAGGAACTTCTCGGCGAATCCGAGGTCACGGGAGGAGGCGATGTGCTCGTCGTCCAGGCCGAGTCGGCGCAGCGTGTCCCACTTGCCGGGGCTGGCGGTGGCGAAGACCTCCGCGCCCAGGTGGCGGGCCAGCTGGATCGCCGCCATGCCGACGCCGCCGGTGCCGGCGTGCACCAGCACCCGCTCACCGGCCTTGACCGCACCCAGATCCGTCCAGGCGTAGAGCGCGGTGAGGAAGACGATCGGGACCGAGGCCGCCTGCGCGAAGCTCCAGTCCTGCGGCAGCCGGGTGACCATCCGCTCATCGGCGATCGCCAGCGAGCCGAAGCCGCCCGCGAACATGCCGAACACCCGGTCGCCGACAGCAAGGCCGGTGACGCCCGGACCCACCTCGGCGACCACACCCGCGCCCTCGCCGCCCAGCAGGCCGGCCGGACCGGGGTACATGCCCAGCGCGCTGAGCACATCACGGAAGTTGACGCCGGCCGCCCGCACCGAGATCCGCACGTGGCCCTCGGGCAGCTCGACCTCGGCGTCCGGGGCGGGCACCAGGCGCAGCGCGTCCAGCGTGCCGCGCTCGGTGCTGTCCAGCCGCCATGCCACCGACTCGGCCGGGACGGCGAGTTCGGCCTCGGCGGTGACCCGGGCCAGGCGCGGCGCCAGGGCGGCGCCGCCGCGCAGCGCGAGCTGGGCGGTGTCAGCGGTCAGACCGGCCAGGGCGCCGGGCAGCGCGGCCCAGGAGTCGGCCGTGCCGTCCACATCGGCGAGCACGAGGCGGCCGGGGTTCTCGGCCTCGGCGGAGCGCACCAGGCCCCACAGGGCCGCGCCCGCCAGGTCGGTGACCGGCTCGCCGGGCACGGTGGCGACCGCGCCCTGGGTGAGGATCACCAGGCGGGCGGCGGCGAACCGGTCCGCCGCCAGCCAGCGCTGCACCAGTTCCAGCACCCGCTCGGGCGCTCCCGCGCCGCCGCTGGGCGCGAGCACCAGGGCGGGGGCGGGGTCGGCGAGGGCGTCGAGGTCGGCGACGGACACGACCGCCAGGCAGGCGGCGGCCGGGTCGAGCGCACCGAGCACGGTCAGCGGCTCGGTGACCACGGCCGGAGCCTCGGCGGGCAGCGTCTCCCAGGCCAGCCGGTACATCGGATCGTGGTCGGGCGCCGGTTCGCTGCGCAGCTGCTCGGCGGAGACCGGGCGCAGCACCAGCGAGTCCACCGAGGCCAGCGGCGCGCCGGCCGGGTCGGCGATGGTGAGCGCCACCGCGTCGGGCCCGGCGGCGGACAACCGCACCCGCAGCGCGGACCCACCGGTGGCGTGCAGCGAGACACCGGTCCAGGCGAACGGCAGCCGGCCCTGGCCGGCGGCCCGCTCGGCCTCGGTGACCGCGATGAAGTCGCCCAGGCCGACCGCGTGCAGGGTGGCGTCGAGCAGCGCGGGGTGCAGGCCGTAGGCAGCCGCGTCGGCCTGCACGCCCTCGGGCAGCACCACCTCGGCGAAGACCTCGGCGCCGCGCCGCCAGGCGGCGCGCAGGCCCTGGAACATCGGGCCGTAGCCGTAGCCCTGGGCGGTCAGGTGCTCGTAGTGGCCACCGACCTCCAGCACGGTCGCACCCGCCGGCGGCCACTCCAGCAGGCTCTCGGGCGCGCTGCCGGCAGTCGCCGGGCTCAGCTCGCCGAGCGCGTGGCAGGTCCAGCTCGCCTCCGCGTCGAGCGCGGCGGTGGCCGCCTCGGCCGGGCGGGAGGAGATGGTGACCGAGCGCCGGCCGTCCTGGTCCGCGCCGCTGACCCGCACCTGCACCCGGACGGCCGCGTCCTCGGCGAGCACCAGCGGTGTCTGGAGGGTGAGTTCGTCCAGGCGGTCGCAGCCGAGCAGGTCGCCCGCGTGCAGCGACAGCTCGACGAACGCGGTGCCGGGCAGCAGCACCGCACCCAGGATCGCGTGGTCCGCGAGCCAGGGGTGGGTGCGGGTGGAGAGCAGGCCGGTGAGCACCAGGCCCTCGTCATGGGCCAGGTGGACGGCCGCGCCGAGCAGCGGGTGCTCGGCCGGGCTGAGCCCGAGGCCGGTCGCGGAGCCGACCGGCGCACCGGTCAGGCGCGGCCAGATGTGGCTGCGTTGGAAGGCGTAGGTGGGCAGCTCGACGCGCTGGGCGCCGGTGCCCGCGAAGTAGGCACTCCAGTCGACGCGCACGCCCTGGACGTGCAGCCGGGCGACGGCGGTGGCCAGGGCCTGCGCCTCGGGGCGGCCGGCGCGCTGGGTGGGGACGCAGGTGGCGTCGGCGACCATCGCGGAGAGCACGCCGTCGGGGCCCAGCTCCAGGAAGGTGCGCACGCCCTGCTCCTGGAGGGCGGTGACACCGTCGGCGAAGCGGACGGCCTCGCGGACGTGGCGCACCCAGTAGGCGGGGGTGGTGAGTTCCTCGGTGAAGGTGCCGGTGAGGTTGGACACCACCGGGATGCGGGGCCGCGCGTAGGTCAGCGACTCGGCGACGGCCCGGAACTCGGCGAGCATCGGGTCCATCAGCGCGGAGTGGAAGGCGTGGCTGACGGTGAGGCGCTTCACCTTGCGGCCCTCGGCCCGCCAACTCGCCTCCAGGGCAGTGACATCCGCCTCGACGCCGGAAGCCACCACAGCCTGAGGCCCGTTGACGGCGGCGATGTCCACCGTGCCGCGCAGCGCGGCGCGGACCTCGTCCTCGCTCCCCTGCACCGCGAGCATCGCACCGCCCGCCGGCAGCGCCTGCATCAGGCGACCGCGCGCGGCCACCAGCTTGCAGGCGTCCGCCAGCGACCAGACGCCGGCGACATGCGCCGCCGCCAACTCGCCGATCGAGTGCCCGCCCAGGAAGTCCGGACGCACCCCCCAAGACTCGACGAGCCGGAACAGCGCCACCTCGATCGCGAACAACCCGGCCTGCGTGTAGACGGTCTGGTCCAGCAGCTCCGATTCGGTGTCGAACAGCACCTCGCGCAGCGGGCGTTCGAGTTCCGCGTCGAACTGCGCGCAGACCGCGTCCAGCGCGTCCGCGAACACCGGGAACGCGGCGTGGAGTTCACGCCCCATCCCGGCCCGCTGGCTGCCCTGGCCGGACATCAGCACCGCGAGCGGGTCGGCGCCGCCGCCGTCCGCCACGCCCCGGACCAGGCCCGGGTGCTCGGCGTCCGTGGCGAGGGCGGTCAGCGCGGCCGTCAGCTCGGCGCGGTCGCCGCCCAGCAGCACCGCGCGGTGCTCGAAGGCGGAGCGGCTGGTGGCCAGCGAGTGGCCGAGGTCGAGCGGTGCGAGGCCGGGCTGCTCGGCCAGCAGGGCGGCCAGCCGCTCGGCCTGCTCGCGCAGCGCCTCGCCGGTCCGGCCGGAGAGCGGCCACGGGACCACCGGCAGGTCACGGGCGGGCCCGGTGACCGCCGCCGCCTGCGGGGCGGGGGCCTGCTCGATGATGGTGTGCGCGTTGGTGCCGCTGACCCCGAAGGAGGAGACGGCGGCCCGGCGCGGCTGTCCGGTCTCGGGCCAGGCCACCGCCTCGGTGAGCAGCTCGACGGCGCCCGCCGTCCAGTCCACGTGCGGGGACGGCGCGTCCACGTGCAGCGTGCGCGGCAGCACGCCGTTGCGCATCGCCAGCACCATCTTGATGATCCCGGCCACACCGGCCGCCGCCTGGGTGTGCCCGATGTTCGACTTCACCGAACCGAGCAGCAGCGGCCGGTCCTCGGCGCGGCGGCGGCCGTAGGTGGCCAGCAGCGCGTCGGCCTCGATCGGGTCGCCGAGCGCGGTGCCGGTGCCGTGCGCCTCCACCGCGTCGACCTGCTCGGCCGCCAGACCGGCGTTGGCCAGCGCGGCGCGGATCACCCGCTGCTGGGACGGGCCGTTGGGGGCGGTCAGGCCGTTGCTGGCGCCGTCCTGGTTGACGGCGCTGCCGCGCACCACCGCGAGGACGGGGTGGCCCAGGCGCTGCGCGTCGCTCAGCCGCTCCACCAGGAGCATTCCGACGCCCTCGCCCCAGCCGGTGCCGTCCGCACCGGCCGCGAAGGCCTTGCAGCGGCCGTCGGTGGCCAGGCCGCGCTGGCGGCTGAACTCGATGAAGACACCCGGGGTGGACATCACGGTCACACCGCCCGCGAGCGCCATCGTGCACTCGCCGCTGCGGATCGCCTGCGCGGCCAGGTGGAGTGCCACCAGCGAGGAGGAGCAGGCAGTGTCGACGGTGACCGCCGGGCCCTCCAGCCCGAAGGTGTAGGAGAGGCGGCCCGAGACCACGCTGGCCGCGTTGCCGGTGCCGAGGTGGCCGCCCAGCTCGTCCTGGGCGCCGACCAGCAGGTGGCCGTAGTCCTGGCCGTTGGTGCCGACGAAGACACCGGTCTGCGAACCGCGCAGCGTCTGCGGGTCGAGGCCGGCCCGCTCGAAGGCCTCCCAGGAAGTCTCCAGCAGCAGGCGCTGCTGCGGGTCCATGGCGAGGGCCTCGCGCGGCGAGATGCCGAAGAAGCCGGGGTCGAAGGAACCGGCCTGGTCGAGGAAGGCGCCGACCCGCACGTAGGAGGTGCCGACGTGCTCGGGGTCGGCGTCGAAGAGACTGCCGAGGTCCCAGCCACGGTCGGTCGGGAACGGGCCCACCGCGTCGCCGTCCGCCGCCAGCAGCTGCCAGAGCTGCTCGGGCGTGCTGATGCCGCCGGGGAAGCGGCAGGCCATCCCGATGATCGCCATCGGCTCTTCTGCGGCCGGCGCGGTGGTGGCGCGGGTCGCCGGGACGGCGGCTGCCGCCTCGTCGCCCGGCTGGTCGCCCGGCTGGTCGGCGGCGAACAGCTCGCCGTGCAGCCAGCCGGCCAGCACGGCGGGGGTCGGGTGGTCGAAGACCAGGCCGCCGGGCAGCCGCAGGCCGGTGGCCCGGCTGAGCCCGTTGCGCAGTTCGACGGCGGTCAGCGAGTCGATGCCCAGCTCGCGGAAGGCCCGGTCGGCCTTGACCGCGTCGGCGGAGCTGTGGCCCAGGACCAGCGCGGTGTGGGTGCGGACCAGCTGGAGCAGCGCGCGCTCGCGCTCGGGGGCGGCCAGCGCGGCGAGTTGGGCGGCCAGGCCCTGGCCGGCGGGCGTGGCGGCGGTGTCGGCGGCGGCCTCGGGGGCGGTGCTGCGGGCGTCCGGCAGGTCGGCGAGGTAGCGGGCCGGGCGGGCGGCGGTGTAGGCGGGGACGAAGCGGTCCCAGTCGATGTCCGCCACGGCCAGCACCGGCTCGTCCTCGGCGACGGCCTGGGCGAGGATCGCGATCGCGGGCTCCCCCGCCATCGGGCGCAGGCCTCCCCGCCGCATCCGCTCCTCGACCAGCGCCTCGTCGGCGGCCATGCCGGTGCCCGCCCACGGACCCCAGGCGAGCGAGGTGGCGGGCAGGCCGAGCCCGTGGCGGTGCACCGCCAGTGCGTCCAGATAGGCGTTGGCAGCGGCGTAGTTGGCCTGTCCGGCGGCGCCGAGCGTGCCGGTGGTCGAGGAGAAGAGCACGAAGGCCGCCAACTCCTGGTCCAGCGTCAGCTCGTGCAGGTTGCGGGCCGCGTCCGCCTTTGCGGCGAGCACGGCGCGCAGCCGCTCGGGGGTCAGGGCGTCGAGGACACCGTCGTCCAGCACGCCGGCCGTGTGCACGACGGCGGTCAGGGTACGGCCGCCGATCGCCCGCGCGAGATCCTGACGGTCCGTCACATCGGCGGCGATCAGCGAGACCTCGGCGCCCAGCTCGCGCAGCTCGGCGGCGAGTTCGGCGGCGCCGGGGGCCTCGGGGCCACGGCGGCTGAGCAGCACCAGGTGCTCGGCACCCCGGCCGGCCAGCCAGCGGGCCAGCTGCCCGCCGAGCGCGCCGGTCCCGCCGGTGACCAGCACGGTGCCGGACGGCGTCCACTCCCCGACCGCGAGTTCGGCGCGCGGTGCCCGGGCCAGGCGGGCCGCGAAGAGGCCGGAGGCGCGGATCGCAAGCTGGTCCTCGCCGCCGCTCTGCGCGAGCGCGGCGCAGAGCCGGGCGGCGGCGCGCTGGTCCAGCTGGGCCGGGAGGTCGAGCAGACCGCCCCAGCGGTCCGGCTGCTCCAGGGCCACCACCCGTCCCAGGCCCCAGAGTTGCGCCTGCTCGGGCGCGCTCAGGGTCTCCGAGCGGCCGACCGAGACCGCGCCCCGGGTGAGCAGCCAGAGCGGGGCTGCGACGGCGGCGTCGCCGAGCGCCTGCACCAGGGTGAGGGTGGCGACCGCGTCGTCCAGCAGCGAGAGCACACCGTGCACCCCGCCGGCGGCGGCCTGGCCGAGCAGCTCGGCCAGTTCGGCGCGGGTCGCGTCGGCGCCCACCGTCAGGCGGACCGGCTGCGCGCCGTGGGCGGTGAGCGCGGCCTCGATGGCGGCCGGGTCACTGGCGGCCGGGTCACTGGCAGCCGGGGTCAGCAGCAGCCAACTGCCGTTCAGCGCGGCGGCGGTGAGGTCGGTGACGGGCTTCCACTGGGTGCGGTAGCGCCAGCTGTCCGTGGTGTGCCGCTCACGGCGGCGGCTGCGCCAGGTGGCCAGCACCGGGAGCGCCGGGGAGAGCGCCTCGGCGGCCGACTCGGGGTCGGCGACGTCCTCGGAGCGCAGCACGGCGGCGAGCGCGGCCAGGTCCTCCTGCTCGACGGCGGCCCAGAAGGAGGCGTCGAGCGTGTCGGTGGCGGCGGGCGCGGGGGTGGCGACGGCGATGGTGGGCCAGTAGCGGGTGTTCTGGAAGGCGTAGGTCGGCAGGTCGATCCGGCTGGTGCCGGGGTCGGCGAAGTAGGCCGTCCAGTCGAGCGGGGTGCCGTGGGTGTGCAGGCGGGCGACGGCCGTGACCAGGGTCTCGACCTCGGGGCGCCCGCTGCGGGCGACGGGCACCGCGAGGGCCGCGTCCGGGACGAGGGCGGCGAGGACGGCGTCGGGGCCGACCTCCAGGAAGGTGGTCACGCCCTGCTGGTGCAGGGTGGCGACGCCGTCGGCGAAGCGGACGGCCTCGCGGACGTGGCGCACCCAGTAGTCGGGGTCGGTGAGGTCGGCGGTGAGGGTACCGGTCAGGTTGGAGACGACCGGGATGCGTGGGGCGGTGTAGGTCAGGGACTCGGCGACGGCCCGAAACCCGGCGAGCATCGGGTCCATCAGCGCCGAGTGGAAGGCGTGACTGACGGTCAGGCGCTTGACCTTGCGGCCCTCGGCGCGGAACGCCGACCCCAGGGCGGTGATGTCCGCCTCGGCGCCCGAAACGACGATCGAGTCAGGGCCGTTGACGGCGGCGATGTCCAGCACACCCGTCAGGGCGGCGCGGACCTCGTCCTCGGTGGCCTGCACGGCGAGCATCGCGCCACCGGCGGGAACCGCCTGCATCAGGCGACCGCGAGCGGCCACCAGGCGGCAGGCGTCCTCCAACGACCAGAGACCCGCGACGTGCGCGGCGGCGAGTTCGCCGATCGAGTGACCGGTGAGGTAGTCGGGCCGGACGCCCCAGGACTCCAGCAGGCGGAAGTAGGCCACCTCGATGGCGAACAAGCCCGCCTGGGTGTAGACGGTCTGGTCGAGCAGCTCGGACTCGGTGTCGAACAGCACCTCGCGCAGCGGGCGGGCCAGCTCGGCGTCGAACTGGGCGCAGACCGCGTCCAGCGCGTCCGCGAACACCGGGAAGGCGGCGTGGAGTTCACGCCCCATCCCGGCCCGCTGGCTGCCCTGGCCGGAGAAGAGCAGGGCGGTGCGCGGTGCACCCTTGGCCTCGCCGAGCACGACGGCCGGCGAGGGCAGACCCTCGGCCAGCGCACTCAGCGCGGTGCGGAGCTCCTCGCGGGTGGCGCCGACCAGGACGGCCCGCTGCTCGAAGGTCGAGCGGGTGGTCGCGAGCGAGAAGGCGAGGGCGTTCAGGTCGAGTTCGGGGCTCTGCTCGACGAAGGCGGCCAGGCGGCGCGCCTGGTCGGCCAGCGCCTCCTCGGAGCGGGCGGAGACCAGCCAGGGCAGCACCGCGTCGCCCGGACGCTCGGCGGCAACCTGCGGAGTCGGCGAACTCGGCTGCGGGGCCTGCTCGATGATGGTGTGCGCATTGGTGCCGCTGACGCCGAAGGAGGAGATGCCCGCACGGCGCGGACGGCCGGTCTCCGGCCATTCCTGACTGTCCGTCAGCAGCGCGACGGCGCCGGCGGTCCAGTCGACGTGTGAGGACGGAGCGTCGACGTGCAGGGTCTGCGGCAGCACCCCGTGCCGCATCGCCATCACCATCTTGATGATGCCCGCCACACCGGCAGCCGCCTGGGTGTGGCCGATGTTGGACTTCACCGAACCGAGCAGCAGGGGTGCCGCCGCGTCCCGACCCTGACCGTAGGTGGCCAGCAGCGCCTGCGCCTCGATCGGGTCACCGAGCGCGGTGCCGGTGCCGTGCGCCTCCACGGCGTCGACCTCGGCGGCCGACAGGCCGGCACTGGCCAGCGCCTGGCGGATCACCCGCTGCTGGGACGGACCGTTGGGGGCCGTCAGACCGTT
This sequence comes from Kitasatospora sp. NBC_01266, assembly GCF_036242395.1. Taxonomy (NCBI): domain Bacteria; kingdom Bacillati; phylum Actinomycetota; class Actinomycetes; order Kitasatosporales; family Streptomycetaceae; genus Kitasatospora; species Kitasatospora sp. NBC_01266. The sequence continues at coordinate 1,758,089 of NZ_CP108458.1, forward strand.
CGACGCGCCGTCCTGGTTGACCGCGCTACCACGCACCACCGCGAGGACGGGGTGGCCCAGGCGCTGCGCGTCGCTCAGCCGCTCCACGAGCAGCATGCCGACGCCCTCGCCCCAGCCCGTACCGTCCGCCGCCTCCGCGAACGCCTTGCAGCGGCCGTCCTGCGCCAGACCACGCTGACGACTGAACTCCACAAACGTCGCCGGGGTCGACATCACGGTCACACCGCCGGCCAGCGCCATCGTGCACTCGCCACTGCGCAGCGCCTGCATCGCCAGATGCAGCGCGACCAGCGAGGAGGAGCAGGCCGTGTCCACCGTCAGCGTCGGACCCTCGAGCCCCAGCGTGTAAGCCACCCGGCCCGACACCACCGCAGCCGCGTTGCCCGTGCCCAGGTGGCCCTCGGCCGACTCCACCGCACTCAGCAGCAGCGCCGGATAGTCCTGACCGTTCGTCCCGACGAACACACCCGTGCGGGAACCACGCACCGACAGCGGATCGACCCCCGCCCGCTCGAACGCCTCCCACGAGGTCTCCAGCAGCAACCGCTGCTGCGGATCCATCGACAGCGCCTCACGCGGCGAGATCCCGAAGAACGACGGGTCGAAGCCGCCCGGCTCCTCCAGGAAGGCACCCACCCGGACATACGACGTCCCCGCGTGATCGGCATCCGGGTGGTACAGCCGCTCCAGATCCCAGCCGCGATCGGCCGGGAACTCACCCACCGCGTCCACACCCGACGCCAGCAGCGACCACAACCCCTCGGGCGAGACGACCCCGCCCGGGAACCGGCACGCCATCCCGACGATCGCCACCGCGTCATCGGCGGCAGCGGCGGAGACCGAGGCCTCGAGGGCGGCACCGGTCTGCGCGCCCAGCAGCTCGCCGCGCAGGAACTCCGCCAGCACGGCCGGCGTGGGGTGGTCGAAGACCAGCGAGCTGGGCAGCGCGAGGCCGGTGACGGCGGTGAGGCGGTTGCGCAGCTCGACGGCGGTCAGCGAGTCGACGCCGAACTCCTTGAAGGCCCGGTCGGCCTCGACGGCGGCCACGGAGGCGTGGCCGAGGGTCGCGGCGACATGGGTGCGGACCAGGTCCAGCACCGCGCGCGCCTGGTCGGCCTCGGTCATCGCGCGCAGCTCGCGCACCAGGACCGCGCCGGCGGGCTCGTCGGCCGAGGCGGTCGTCGTGGCCACCGCCTCGATGGCCTGGCGGGCCTCGGCGATGCCGCTGATCAGGCGGCTGGGCCGGGTCGCGGTGAAGGCCGGGGCGAAGCGGGCCCAGTCGATGTCGGCGGCCACCACGGCCGCCTCGGACCGGCCGACCGCCTGCCGCAGCGCGGCAAGGGCCAGCTCCGGGGCCATGGCGGGGATGCCGGCCTTGCGCATCCGGTCCTCGACTGCCGCCTCGTCGGCGGCCATTCCGGCGCCCGCCCACGGACCCCAGGCCACCGAGGTGGCCGGCAGACCCAGCGAACGACGGTGCACCGCAAGCGCGTCCAGATAGGCGTTGGCCGCCGCGTAGTTGCCCTGACCCGCCGCACCCAGCGTCCCCGCCAGCGAGGAGAAGAGCACGAAGGCATCCAACTCCTGACTCTGCGTCAACTCGTGCAGATGCCAGGCCGCATCGGCCTTCGCCGCCAGCACCGAACGCAACCGCCCGACCGACAGCCCCTCCAGCACACCGTCATCCAGCACGCCGGCCGCATGCACCACGGCCGACAGCTCGACACCCGCCAGCACCTCCGCCAACGACCCGCGATCCGCCACATCGGCGGCAACCAGCGACACCTCGACACCAAGCGCACCCAGCTCAGCCGCCAACTCCACCGCACCCGGCGCATCCGCACCACGACGGCTCAGCAGCACCAGCCGCTCAACACCCCGACCCGCCAACCAGCGCGCCACCCGCACACCCAGCGCACCCGTACCACCCGTCACCAACACCGTGCCACGCGGCACCCAACCATCAGCGGCACCAGCCCCCAGCGCAGCCCGCTCCAGCCGGGCCACGAACACACCCGACCCACGCACCGCCACCTGGTCCTCGACCGACTGCCCCAGCACCGCACACAACCGAGCCGCAGCCCGCGCGTCCAACACCTCCGGGACATCGACCAGACCACCCCAGCGCTCCGGGAACTCCAGCGCCGCCACCCGACCCAGACCCCAGACCAACGCACCCCTCGGAGCGGTGAGCACATCCGAACGCCCCACCGACACCGCACCCCGGGTCAAGCACCACACCGGCGCCGCCAACCCCAACTGCACCAGCGCCAGCACCGACTCGACATCGTCCAGCAGCGACACCACACCCCGGTACTCGCCACCGGCCACCGCCTCGACCGACTCCGCACGCACCACCTCAGCGGCACCATGCGCCAGCAGCGCCGCAGCAACCGCATCCGCCAGACCATCCGCCGCACCCACCAGCAGCCAACGACCGTCGAGTCGGCCACCTGCCGTCTCGGTCTGCGGGTACCAGGCGACGCGGTAGCGCAGGCCACCGGCGGTCTGCTGCTCGCGGTTGCGGCGCCGCCAGTCGGCGAGCACCGGCAGCAGCTCGCCGAGGCGCTCCTGGGCGCCGGGCTCGGCGACCTCCAGGGTGGCGAGCAGGCCGTCCAGGTCCTCACGCTCGATCGCGCCCCAGAAGCCCGCGTCGAGCGTGTCGGCCACGGCCGCGTCCGGTGCGACGACCGCCGCCAACTCCGGCCAGTAGCGCTCACGCTGGAAGGCGTAGGTGGGCAGCTCGACCCGGCGGGCGCCGGAACGGGCGTAGTACGCCGCCCAGTCGACCGGGACACCGTGCGCGAACAGCTCGCCGAGCGCCGTGGCCAGTGCCCGGGGCTCCGGGGTGCTGCGGCGCAGCGTCGGCACGAACGAAAGCTCCGCGTCCTGCGCCAGGGCGTCCTGGGCCATCGCGGTCAGCACGCCGTCGGGGCCCAGCTCCAGGAAGGTGCGCACGCCCTGCTCGTGCAGCGTCCGCACGCCGTCGGCGAAGCGCACCGCCTCGCGGACGTGGCGCACCCAGTAGCCCGGGTCGGTCAGCTCGCCGGCCAGCGAGCCGGTCAGGTTGGAGACCACCGGGATCCGGGGCTGCGCATAGCTCAGCGACTCGGCGACCGCACGGAACTCCGCCAGCATCGGCTCCATCAGCGGCGAGTGGAAGGCGTGGCTGACCGCCAGCCGCTTGACCTTGCGGCCCTCGGCGCGGAACGCCGCCTCCAGTGCCGCGACCTCCGCCTCGGCGCCCGAAATCACCACAGCTTCAGGCCCGTTGACGGCGGCGATGTCCACCGCACCACGCAGCGCAGCCCGGATCTCGTCCTCGCTGCCCTGCACCGCGAGCATCGCGCCACCGGCCGGCAGCGCCTGCATCAGCCGGCCACGCGCCGCAACGAGCGTGCAGGCGTCGGCCAGCGACCAGACACCCGCGACATGCGCGGCGGCCAGCTCGCCGATCGAGTGCCCCGCCACGAAGTCCGGGGTCACCCCCCACGACTCGAGGAGCCGGAACAGCGCCACCTCGACCGCGAACAACCCGGCCTGGGTGTAAGCGGTCTGGTCCAGCAGGTCCGATTCGGCGTCGAACAGCACCTCCCGCAGCGGGCGTTCCAACTCCGCGTCGAACTGCGCGCAGACCGCGTCCAGCGCATCCGCGAACACCGGGAACGCGGCATACAACTCACGCCCCATCCCGGCCCGCTGGCTGCCCTGCCCGGAGAACAGCACCGCACTGCTCGGCACGCCGCGCACGGTCGAGCCGGCCGTGCGGCCGGCCGCCAGCGCGGTCAGGCTCGCCAGCAGCTCCTCGCGGCTGCCGCCGACCACGGCGGCCCGCCGCTCCAGCGCGGCCCGCGCGGTGGCGAGGGTCAACGCCACGTCGGCCGGGGCGAGTTCGGGGTGGACGGTCAGCTCGTCGGCGAGCCGCTCGGCCTGCGCGCGCAGCGCCTCCTCGGTGCGCCCGGAGAGCAGCCAGGTGTGCGCGGCGCCGTCCACGGCGACCGGCTCGGCGGCGTCGACCGGAGCGACCGGCGGGGCCTGCTCCAGGATGGTGTGCGCGTTGGTGCCGCTGACCCCGAAGGAGGAGACGGCCGCCCGGCGCGGCTGCCCGGTCTCGGGCCAGGCCACCGCCTCGGTGAGCAGCTCGACGGCACCCGCCGTCCAGTCCACGTGCGAGGACGGCGCGTCCACGTGCAGGGTCTGCGGCAGCATGCCGTGGCGCATCGCCTGCACCATCTTGATCACACCCGCGACACCCGAAGCCGCCTGGGTGTGGCCGATGTTGGACTTCACCGAACCCAGCCAGAGCGGCTGGTCGGCGCCGTGCTCCTGGCCGTAGGTGGCCAGCAGTGCCTGCGCCTCGATCGGGTCGCCGAGCGCGGTGCCGGTGCCGTGCGCCTCCACCACGTCGATCTGATCGGCCGTCAGGTCGGCGGAGGCCAGCGCCTGGCGGATCACCCGCTGCTGCGCGGGGCCGTTGGGAGCGGTCAAACCGTTCGAAGCGCCATCCTGGTTCACGGCCGAACCGCGCACCACGGCCAGCACGTCGTGCCCGAGCCGCTGGGCGTCGGAGAGCCGCTCGACCAGCAGCAGGCCGACGCCCTCGCCCCAGCCGGTGCCGTCGGCGGCGTCCGCGAACGGCTTGCAGCGGCCGTCGGCGGCCAGGCCGCGCTGACGGCTGAACTCGATGAACGCGCCCGGGGTGGACATGATCGTCACACCGCCCGCGAGCGCCAGGTCGCACTCGCCACCGCGCAGCGCCTGGACGGCGAGGTGCAGGGCGACCAGCGAGGAGGAGCAGGCGGTGTCGACGGTGACCGCCGGGCCCTCCAGCCCGAAGGTGTAGGAGAGTCGGCCCGAGACCACGCTGGCCGCGCTGCTGGTGGCCAGGTAGCCCTCGCCGTTCTGCGCGGCGGCGGCCAGCAGGGCGGCGAAGTCCTGGCCGTTGGAGCCGACGAAGACACCGGTCCGGCTGCCGCGCACCGAGCGCGGGTCCAGCCCGGCCCGCTCGAAGGCCTCCCAGGCGGTCTCGAGCAGCAGCCGCTGCTGCGGGTCCATGGTCAGCGCCTCGCGCGGCGAGATGCCGAAGAGCGCCGCGTCGAAGGTCTCCGCGCCCCGGACGAAGCCGCCCTGGGTCGCGTAGGTGGTGCCGGGGTGGTCGGGGTCGGCGTGGTAGAGCCGCTCGACGTCCCAGCCGCGCTCGGCCGGGAAGTCGCCGACCGCGTCACGGCCGGCCGCGACCAGCTCCCAGAGCTGCTCGGGGGTGCTGACGCCACCGGGGTAGCGGCAGCTCATGGCGACGATGGCGATCGGGTCTTCGGCGGCAAGCACCAAGCTGGCGGCGACCGGGGCCGCCGTCTCCTCGGCGAACCGGGCAGTCGAGCGCAGGAAGTCGGCCAGCGCGGTCGGGGTCGGGTGGTCGAAGGCGACCGTGGTGGGCAGGTGCAGTCCGGTGAGCGCGCTCAGCCGGTTGCGCAGCTCGACCGCGATCAGCGAGTCGAAGCCCATCTCCCGGAAGGCCTTGCCGGGCTCGACGCTCTCGGCGGTGGCGTGGCCCAGCACGGCCGCGACCTCGGTGCGCACCAGGGTGAGCAGCGCACGGGTCTGCTCGGTGGCGGTCAGCCCGGCCAGCCGCTGGAGCAGCGCCGGCTCGCCCGCCGCGCCGGTGGCGGCAGCGGCGCCGACCAGCGCGGCGCGCACCTCGGGCAGTCCGGCGAGCAGCGAACTCTCGCGGGTGGCGGTGAAGTTGGGGGCAAACCGGTCCCACTGGACGTCGGCCACCACGACGGCGGTGTCCTGCGCGGCGACGGCGGTCTGCAGAGCGGCGACGGCGCGCTCGGGGGACATCGCGGTCACGCCACGGCGGGCCAGGTGGTCGCGGGCGGCCTCGTCGGCGGCCATGCCGCCCTCGGCCCAGGGGCCCCAGCCGATCGCGGTGGCGGCCAGGCCGGCCCGGCGGCGGGACTCGGCCAGCGCGTCCAGGTAGGCGTTGGCGGCGGCGTAGACGGCCTGGCCGGCCGAGCCCCAGGCGGCGGCGATCGAGGAGAAGAGGACGAAGGCGTCCAGCGGCTGCTCGCCGAGCAGCTCGTGCAGGTGGGCGGCGCCGCCGACCTTGGCGGCGAGCACCTCGGCGGCTTCCGGGAGGCCGGTCTCGGCCAGCGGGCGGATCTCGCCCACCCCGGCGGCGTGCACGACGGCGGTCAGCGTGCCCTCGGCGGCGATCCGGGCCAGCAGCTCGGCGACGGCGGCGCGGTCGGCCACGTCGCAGGCGGCGATGGTGACCTGGGCGCCGAGCCCGGTCAGCTCCTCGGCCAGCTCGGCCGCGCCCGGGGCGGCCAGGCCACGGCGGCTGGTCAGCACCAGGCGGTCGGCGCCGGTGCGGGCCAGCAGGCGGGCCACCTGGGCGCCGAGCGCGCCGGTGCCGCCGGTGATCAGCACGGTGCCGCGCGGGCGCCACTCCCCCAGGCCGGCCGGCACGGGCGCGTGGGCGAGGCGGCGGCCGAAGACGCCGGAGGCGCGGACGGCGACCTGGTCCTCGGCCTGCTGGCCGAGGGTGGCGGCGATCCGGGCGGCGGCGCGCTCGTCCAGCGTCTCGGGGAGGTCGAGCAGGCCGCCCCACAGACTCGGGTACTCCAGCGCGGCGACCCGGCCCAGACCCCAGAGCTGCGCCTGGGCGGGCGACAGCGCGGCGTCCGAGCGGCCGATCGAGACGGCGCCCCGGGTGACGCACCAGAGCGGGGCGGCCGACTCGTGGGCGGCCAGGGTCTGCACCAGCGTCAGGGTGTGGGCCAGGCCCCGGGTGAGGGCGGGGTGGGTGGCGTGCGGGCGCTCGTCGAGGCTGGTGAGGGCGAGGATGCCGCGCAGCTCGAGCTGGGCGGCGAGGATCTCGGCCAGCCGGGCAGCCAGCTCCTCGCCTGCGGCCAGGCGCAGCACGGTGCCGCCGACGCGCTCGATCGCGGTGGCGAGGTCATCGGTGGTCGAGCAGGCGGTCTCGGGGTGGACCAGCAGCCAGCTGCCGGTCAGCGCCTCGGGCTCCGCCTGCTCGACCGGCTCCCACTGCACGCGGTAGCGCCAGGCGTCGACCACGGACGCCTCGCGGCGACGGCGGCGCCAGGAGGAGAGCACGGGCAGCACGGCGCCGAGGTCCGGCGCGCCGCCGGCGGCGTCCAGTTCGAGCGCGGCCTCGACCGCGGTGAGGTCCTCGCGCTCGACGGCGTCCCAGAAGCGGGACTCGATCAGGTCGGCCGACTCGGCCGGGCCCGCCGTCCCCGCCGGAGCGGCGGCGGGGTCGCCGGCCAGCCAGAAGTGGGTGTGCTGGAAGGCGTAGGTGGGCAGGTCGACGCGCTGGGCGCCGGTGCCCGCGAAGTAGGCGTTCCAGTCGACGCGCACGCCCTGGACGTGCAGCCGGGCCACGGCGGCGGCCAGCGACTGCGCCTCCGGGCGGCCCGCGCGCTGGGTGGGGATACCCTCGGCCAGCGCGGACAGCACACCGTCCGGGCCGATCTCCAGGAACGTGCCGACACCCTGCTCACGCAGGCTGCTGACGCCGTCCGCGAAGCGCACGGTCTCCCGCACATGACGCACCCAGTACTCCGGGGTGGTCACGTCGCCACCACTGCCCGAGACCACCGGGATCCGGGGCCGGGCGTAACCCAGGGACTCCGCGACCGTGCGGAACTCGGCCAGCATCGGATCCATCAGCGCGGAGTGGAAGGCATGGCTGACCGTCAACCGCTTCACCCTGCGGCCCTCGGCACGGAACGCCGACTCCAGCGCCGCGACAGCCGCCTCGACACCCGACACGACCACCGAGTCGACACTGTTGATCGCCGCGATGTCGACGCCATCGACCAGCGCGGCACGCACCTCGGCCTCGCTGCCCTGCACCGCGAGCATCGCACCACCCGCCGGCAGCGCCTGCATCAAGCGACCGCGAGCAGCCACCAGCTTGCAAGCGTCCTCCAGCGACCAGACACCCGCCACATACGCCGCCGCCAACTCACCGATCGAGTGCCCGCCCAGGAAGTCCGCACGCACCCCCCACGACTCCACCAGCCGGAACAGCGCCACCTCGACCGCGAACAACCCCGCCTGCGTGTACACCGTCTGGCCCAGCAGCGCCGACTCGCTGTCGAACAGCACCTCCCGCAACGGCCGTTCCAGTTCAGCGTCGAACTGCGCGCACACCTCGTCCAACGCCGCCGCGAACACCGGGAACGCGGCGTAGAGTTCACGCCCCATCCCGGCCCGCTGACTGCCCTGCCCCGAGAACAGGAACGCCGTCTTCCCCGCCGCCCCCGGCGCAGCCACGCCCTGGACGACGGCGCCGGAGCTCTCGCCCCGGGCCAGCAGCTCCAGGCCCGCGACCAGTTCGTCACGGGTGGTGCCGAGCAGCACCGCGCGGTGCTCGAAGGCGGACCGGCTGGTGGCCAGCGAGAAGCCCAGGTCCCACGGGTCGAGGTCGTCCTGCGCCTGGAGCAGGCCGGCGGCCTGACCGCGCAGCGCCTCGGGGGTGGTGCCGGAGAGCAGCCAGGGCAGTGCGGCGGTGCGGCGCTGCGGCGCGGGCGCCGCGGCCTCGTCCGCCGCCGCTGCCTCGACCGGCTCCTGCTCGATGATCACGTGGGCGTTGGTGCCGCTGATGCCGAACGAGGAGACTGCGGCCCTGCGCGGCTGGCCGGTCTCCGGCCACTCCTGATGGTCCGTCAGCAGTTCGACGGCGCCCGCCGTCCAGTCCACGTGGGTGGACGGAGCGTCCACGTGCAGCGTGCGCGGCAGTACGCCGTGCCGCATCGCCAGCACCATCTTCATCACGCCCGCCACGCCGGAGGCGGACTGGGTGTGCCCGATGTTCGACTTCAGCGAGCCGAGCAGCAGCGGGCGGCCCGCCTCGCGGCCCTGGCCGTAGGTGGCCAGCAGCGCCTGCGCCTCGATCGGGTCGCCGAGCGCGGTGCCGGTGCCGTGCGCCTCCACCGCGTCGACCTGCTGGGGCGTCAGGTGGGCGTTGGCCAGCGCCGCGCGGATCACCCGCTGCTGGGCCGGACCGTTGGGGGCGGTCAGGCCGCTGCTGGCGCCGTCCTGGTTGGTCGCGGTGCCCCGGACCACCGCGAGCACCTGGTGGCCGAGCCGCTGGGCGTCGGAGAGCCGCTCGACGAGCAGCATGCCGACGCCCTCGCCCCAGCCGGTGCCGTCCGCCGCGTCCGCGAAGGCCTTGCAGCGGCCGTCGCCCGCCAGGCCGCGCTGGCGGTGGAACTCCACGAAGAGCCCGGGGCTGGACATGATCGTCACACCGCCGGCCAGCGCCATCGAGCACTCGCCGTTGCGCAGCGCCTGGACGGCCAGGTGCAGCGCGACCAGGGAGGAGGAGCAGGCGGTGTCGACGGTGACCGCCGGCCCCTCCAGGCCGAAGGTGTAGGAGAGCCGGCCCGAGACCACGCTGGTGGCGTTGCCGGTGAGCAGGTGACTGTCGGCCCCGTCGCCCGCCTCCTGCGCCGCCGCGCCGTAGCCCTGCCCGGCCGCGCCGACGAAGACGCCGACCTGGCTGCCGCGCAGCGAGTTCGGCACGATGCCGGCCCGCTCGAAGGCCTCCCAGGAGGTCTCCAGCAGCAGCCGCTGCTGCGGGTCCATGGCCAGCGCCTCGCGCGGCGAGATGCCGAAGAAGGACGGGTCGAACTCCCCCGCGTCGTAGACGAATCCGCCCAGCAGCGTCGGAATGTCGGCGAGCACCTCGGAGCCGGCCGCGCCGGTACCCGGCAGCGGCCAGCCCCGGTCGGCCGGGAACTCGGCGATGGCGTCCACCCCGCCGTCCACGATCCGCCAGAGGTCCTCCGGTGAACGCACGCCCCCCGGGAAGCGGCAAGCCATGCCGACGATGGCGATCGGCTCGCGGCTGGCCTCCTCCACCTCACGGAGCCGACGACGCGCCTCCCGAAGGTCAGCGGTCGCCCGCTTCAGGTAGTCGAGGTACTTCTCCTCATTCACCATTTCGCGTCCCTCTTTGCGGCATTCGTCAGACGGGGGGCGGAGCAATTCAGGACGTGCCGAGCTCGCTGTCAAGGAGGTCGAACAGCTCGTCCGCGGTGGCAAGCTCGAGCGTGTCGGCGGCTGCCTGGTCCGCCGGGCTCTGGTTCTTCTGCCAGGTCGACAGCAGCTCACGCAGGCGCGTGGTGATGCTGTCGCTTTCGGTGTCACCCGGTGTGACGCCGGCCAGCAGCGTCTCCAGCCGGTCCAGTTCGGCGTGCACCTGCGGAGCCGGGGCCTTCGCCCCGCCGCTGGGCAGCTGTTCGCCGAGGTACTGGGACAGCGCGGTGGGTGACGGGTAGTCGAAGATCAGCGTCGCGGGCAGCCGGCGGCCCACCACGGCGCCGAGCCGGTTGCGCAGTTCGACCGCCGAGAGCGAGTCCAGGCCGAGCTCGAGGAAGCCCCGACCCGGATCGATCCCGCCCGCCGAGGCGTGGCCGAGGACCAGCGCGGTGTGCGACTGGACCAGCTCCAGCAGCGCCCGCTCGCGGTCGGCACCCGCCAGGGCGCCGAGCCGCTGCTGGAACTCCGCCGCCGGGTCCGCCGTCGCCGCGTGCGCGGCGGCCACCGACCGCTTCGGCCGCTGGCGCACCAACCCCTGCAGCAGCGGGGGAAGTTCGCCGGTCGCTGCCTGGCGGCGCAGCGCCGCCGGGTCGAGCGCCAGCGGCACGAGCGCGGCCTCCGGGCGCTCCAGCGCGGCGTCGAAGAGCGCCAGACCGGTCTGCGCCGTCAGCGCGGACACCCCGGAACGGGCCATCCGCTGCAGGTCCGCCTCGCCCAACTCGCCGGTCATGCCGCCGGTCTGCGACCAGAGGCCCCAGCCGAGCGAGCCGGCCGGCAGGCCTAGCGAGCGGCGGTGCGCGGCCAGGGCGTCCAGGTAGGCGTTGGCCGCCGCGTAGTTGGCCTGCCCGGCGCCGCCGAAGATGCCCGACGCCGAGGAGAACAGCACGAAGGCGGCCAGGTCCTGGTGCCGCGTGAGCTCGTGCAGCTGCCAGGCCGCGGCGGCCTTCGGCGCCCAGACGGTGGCGAGTTGGGCGGCGGTCATGGTCTCCACCACGGAGTCGTCCAGCACGCCCGCGGTGTGCACCACGGCGGTCAGCGGACGCCCGGCCAGCGCGCGCTCCAGCGCGGCGCGGTCGGTGATGTCACACTCGATCACATCGGTGGTGGCACCCAACTCGGCCAGGTCGTCGACGAGTTCCTTGGCGCCGGGCGCCTCGGGGCCACGCCGGCTGAGCAGCAGGAGCTTGCGGGCGCCGTGCTCACGCACCAGGTGGCGGGCGACCAGCGCGCCGAGCGAGCCGGTGCCGCCGGTGACCAGCACCGTGCGCTCGGGGTCCAGCGGCTGCGGGACCGTGAGGACGACCTTGCCGATGTGCTTGGCCTGGCTGACGAAGCGGAACGCCTCCCGGGCCTGGCGCACGTCCCAGACGCGGACGGGCAGTGTCTCGATCGTGCCGGACGCGAACAACTCCAGCAGCTCGGAAAGGAGTTCACCGATCCGCGCCGGGCCGGCCTCCACCAGGTCGAACGCCCGGTAGGCAACACCCTCGGGGACGTCCGTGCGGATGTCGGTCTTGCCCATCTCCAGGAACCGGCCACCACGCGGCAGCAGGCCGAGCGAGGCGTCCACGAACTCACCGGCGAGGGCGTTCAGCACCACGTCCACGCCGTCCCCGCCGGTCACGGCCAGGAACTTCGCGGCGAAGGACAGGTCACGCGAGGACGCGATGTGGTCCTCGTCCAGACCCAGCGAGCGCAGCGTCTCCCACTTACCCGGGCTCGCGGTCGCGAAGACCTCCGCGCCCAGGTGGCGGGCCAGTTGGATCGCCGCCATACCCACACCACCGGCACCCGCGTGCACCAGCACCCGCTCACCGGCCTTGACCGCCCCCAAGTCCGACCACGCGTACAGCGCCGTCAGGAAGACGATCGGCACCGACGCCGCCCGCGCGAACGACCACCCGGCCGGAACCGGCGCCACCATCCGGTGGTCGGCGATCGCCTCCGGCCCGTAGGCACCGGGGAAGATCCCCAGCACCCGGTCGCCGACCGCGAGCCCGGTGACACCCGGGCCCACCTCCAGCACCACACCGGCGCCTTCACCGCCGAGCACCGGAGCGTCGCCCGGGTACATCCCCAGCGCGCTCAGCACGTCGCGGAAGTTCACGCCCGCGGCCCGGACGCCGATCCTGATCTGATGCTCCGCCAACTCCTCGATCGGGCAAGGGACCAGCTCCAGCGCGTCCAGCGTGCCGCGTCCGGCGCTGTCCAGCCGCCAGGCACCCGGACCCGCCGGGACGGCCAGCGCCTCGGCGGAGCGGGCGGGCAGCAGGCGCGGCGCGAAGGCCTGGCCGGCCCGTAGCGCGAGTTGCGGTTCGCCCGCGCTGGCGGCCCCGGGCAGTGCGGCCCAGGACTCGGCCGAGCCGTCCACGTCCACCAGCAGCACCCGTCCGGGCTGCTCGGACTGGGCGGAGCGGATCAGGCCCCAGACGGCGGCGGCCGCCAGGTCGGCGACACCCGGGTCGGTGTCGACCAGCACCGCGCCACGGGTGACCAGCAGCAGGTTCGAGTCGGCGTACCGGTCGTCGGCCAGCCAGCCCTGGAGCAGCTCCAGCGCCTGCTGCGGCGCGGTGGCGCAGGCCACCAGGACCGAGGAGGCGTCCGTCGGAGCGGCCAGGGCCAGGCCGGTGCCCAGCGTGTCCTCGCCCAGCAGCGCCCAACCCTCGGTCGACCCAGCCTCGGTCGACCCGGCGTCGAACAGAACCGCCGTCCAGCCGAGCCGGAAGAGCGAGTCGTCGCCCGCGCCGGGCGCCTCGCGCAGCTGACCGGCGTTGACCGGGCGCAGCACCAGCGCCTCCACCGAGAGGACCGGCTGACCGCTGACGTCGGCGGCCTGCACGGTGACGGCATCGGTGCCCGCACCGGCGATCCGCACCCGCAGCGCCCGGGCGCCGGTCGCGTGCAGGCTGACGCCGGAGAAGGCGAACGGCAGGTGGCCCTGGGCCTCGCCGGCGTCACCGAGGAAGCTACCGAGTCCCACCGGGTGCAGCGCGGCATCCAGCAGCGCGGGGTGCAGCGCGTAGGCGGCGGCCTCGGCGCCCGCGTCGTCCGGCAGGGCGACCTCGGCGAAGAGCACCTCGCCCTGGCGCCAGACCGCGCGCAGGCCCTGGAAGAGCGGCCCGTAGGCGTAGCCGCGAGCGGCGAGCGCCGGGTAGAAGTCGGCGAGGTCGACGGGCGTCGCCCCGGCCGGCGGCCACTGCGCCAGTTCGGCGCTCGGCACGGCGATGGAACCGGTGGCCAGGTAGCCGCTGGCGTGCCGGGTCCACTGCCGGTCGGCGGTCGACTCCTCGTCCGGACTGGCGTGGACGGTGAACGGCAGCCGCCCGGCCTGGTCGGCGGCGCCGACCCGGAGCTGCAGCTGGACCGCGCCCCGCTCGGGCAGCACCAGGGGTGCCTCGAGCGTGAGATCGTCCACCTGGTCGGCGCCGGCGTGGCCGGCGGCCTGCAGGGCGAGTTCGACGAAGGCCGCGCCGGGCACCAGGACGGCGCCCAGCACCTCGTGCTCGGTCAGCCAGCGCTGCGCCTTGGCGGAGAGCCGCGAGGTGAAGAGCAGGCCCTCCTCGTCGGCGAGCGTGACGGCCGCACCCAGCAGCGGGTGCTCGGTGGCGGTCAGACCCAGCGCGCTGAGGTCGCCGGCCGCCGCCACGGGGGCGTCCAGCCAGTAGCGCTCACGCTGGAAGGCGTAGCTGGGCAGGTCGACCCGGACCGCGCCGGTGCCGGTGAAGACGGCCGACCAGTCGACGGCCATGCCCCGGCTGAAGGCGGTCGCGACGCCGGTGAAGAGCGCCTCGACCTCGCCGCGCCCGGCCCGGGCCACCGGCACGGCGAGCGCCGGGTCGGGGACGAGCGCGGAGAGCACGCCGTCGGGGCCCAGCTCCAGGAAGGTGCGAACACCCTGCGCCTGGAGGGTGGCGACGCCGTCGGCGAACCGGACCGCCTCGCGGACGTGGCGCACCCAGTAGGCGGGGGCGGTGAGGTCCTCGGTGAGGGTGCCGGTGAGGTTGGAGACCACCGGGATGCGCGGCGTGCTGTAGGTCAGCGACTCGGCGACCGCGCGGAACTCCGCCAACATCGGTTCCATCAAAGCGGAGTGGAAGGCGTGGCTGACCGTCAGCCGCTTGACCTTGCGGCCCTCGGCGCGGAACGCCGACTCCAGCTCGGTGATGTCCGCCTCGACGCCCGAAACGACGATCGAGTCGGGCCCGTTGACGGCCGCGATGTCCACCACGCCACTGAGCGCCGCGCGGACCTCGTCCTCGCTCCCCTGCACCGCGAGCATCGCGCCACCCGCCGGCAGCGCCTGCATCAGTCGACCGCGCGCGGCCACCAGCGTGCAGGCGTCCGCCAGCGACCAGAGACCCGCGACGTGCGCGGCGGCCAGCTCACCGATCGAGTGACCGGCGACGTAGTCCGGGGTGACACCCCACGACTCCAGCAGCCGGAACAGCGCCACCTCGATCGCGAACAGCCCGGCCTGGGTGTAGCCGGTCCGGTCCAGCAGCTCGGAGTCCTGGTCGAACAGCACCTCGCGCAGCGGGCGTTCGAGCTCCGCGTCGAAGTGGGCGCAGACCGCGTCGAGCGCGTCCGCGAACACGGGGAACGCGGCATACAGCTCGCGTCCCATCCCGGCCCGCTGACTGCCCTGACCGGACATCATCACCGCCACCCTGCCCCCAGCAGTAACCCCGCGCACCACTCCCGGTGCCTCTCCGCCGGCGGCGAGCACGCCGAGGCCCGAACGGAATCCGTCCAGGTCGGCCGCGATCACCACCGCACGGTGTTCGAACCTAGAGCGGCCCCGGGCCAGCGAGAACCCCACATCGGCCGGGCTCGACCCCGCACCGTCCCCTAGCCAGGCCGCCAGCCGCCCCGCCTGCCCGGCCAGCGCGCCCGGCATCCGGCCGGTGAGCACCCACGGGACGACCGGGAGGTCCACCACCGCCGCCGGCTCGGCGGCGGCCGGCTCGGGCGCCTCCTCCAGCAGCAGGTGGACGTTGGTGCCGCTGATGCCGAAGGCCGAGACGCCGGCCCGGCGCGGGCGCTCGGCCCGGCGCGGCCAGGCGGTGGCCTCGGTGAGCAGCTCGACCTCGCCCTCGCTCCAGTCGACGTGCGGGGTGGGCTCGTCCACGTGCAGGGTCTGCGGCAGCACCCCGTTGCGCAGCGCCAGCACCATCTTGATCACGCCCGCCACGCCGGCCGCAGCCTGCGAGTGGCCGATGTTCGACTTGATCGAGCCGAGCAGCAGGGGTGCCGCCTGGCCCCGCTCCTGGCCGTAGGTGGCCAGCAGCGCCTGCGCCTCGATCGGGTCGCCGAGCGAGGTGCCGGTGCCGTGCGCCTCCACCGCGTCGACCTGATCGGCCGTCAGACCGGCGTTGGCCAGCGCCTGGCGGATCACCCGCTGCTGGGCGGGGCCGTTGGGAGCCGTCAGGCCGTTCGACGCGCCGTCCTGGTTGACGGCCGAGCCGCGCACCACCGCGAGCACCGGGTGACCCAGCCGCTGCGCGTCGCTCAGCCGCTCGACCACCAGCATTCCGACGCCCTCGGCCATCCCCATGCCGTCGGCGGCGCCCGCGAAGGCCTTGCAGCGACCGTCGGTGGCCAGGCCGCGCTGGCGGCTGAAGGTCACCAGCGCGGCCGGGGTGGTCATCAGCGTCACTCCGCCGGCCAGTGCCATGGTGCACTCGCCGTTGCGCACCGCCTGGGCGGCCAGGTGCAGCGCGACCAGCGAGGAGGAGCAGGCGGTGTCGACGGTGACCGCCGGGCCCTCCAGGCCCAGCGTGTAGGAGATCCGGCCGGAGGCGACGCTCACCGAGTTGCCGGTGGCCAGGTAGCCCTCGCCGCCCGCCGGGGCACCGGCCACCAGCGCCGCGTAGTCGGAGCCGTTGGTGCCGGCAAAGACGCCGACCTGGGTGCCGTGCAGGGTCTGCGGGTCGATCCCGGCCCGCTCCAGCGCCTCCCAGGAGACCTCGAGCAGCAGCCGCTGCTGCGGGTCGACGGCGATCGCCTCGCGCGGCGAGATGCCGAAGAAGCCCGGATCGAAGAGCCCGGCGCCGTGCAGGAAGCCGCCTTCGCGGGTGTAGCTGGTGCCGCGCGCGTCGGGGTCGGCGTCGTAGAGCGCCTCCAGGTCCCAGCCGCGGTCGGTCGGGAAGCCGGTGACGCCGTCGCCGCCGGTGGCCAGCAGCCGCCAGAGGTCCTCGGGCGACTCCACGCCGCCCGCGTAGCGGCAGGCCATCCCGACGATGGCGATCGGCTCTCCCAGGTCGACCGGCCGGGCGGTGGGCGCCGCGGCGCCCGCGGCGCGCTCGCCGAGCAGCGCCTCGCGTAGCCGGGCGGCCAGCGCCAGCGGGGTCGGGAAGTCGAAGACCAGCGTCGTGGGCAGCCGCAGCCCGGTGGCCTTGGTCAGCCGGTCGCGCAGCTCGACGGCGGTCAGCGAGTCGAAGCCCAGCTCCTTGAAGGCCCGGGACTCCGCCACGGCCTCCGGCGAGCTGTGCTTGAGGACGGCGGCGGCGTTGCTCCGGACCAGGTCGAGCAGCAGCCGGTCCTGATCGGCGGCGGACAGCTCGAGCAGCTTGGCGCCCAGCTCGGTGGCGGCCTGCGGGCCCGGCCGGCCGGCCGTCTCGACGGTGGCGGCCGGGCTCTGGGAGTCGCGGACCTCCGGGATGCCGTCCAGCAGCGGGCGCGGGCGGGCCGAGGTGAAGGCGGGGGCGAACCGGTCCCAGGCGACGTCGGCGACCGCGACGAAGGTCTCGTCGTGGTCCAGCACGGTCTTCAGCGCCGCGAAGGCCGGCTCGGGCTCCAGGAACGGCAGCCCCTGGCGCTGCAGGCGCTCGGGGTCCACGCCCTCGGGCACCAAGCGGCCGTCCCAGTGGTTGACGGCGGCCCAGACGCCCCAGGCCACCGAGGTCGCGCTGAGACCTGCGGCCCGGCGCTGCTCGGCCAGGCCGTCCAGGTAGGTGTTGCCGGCCGCGTAGGCGGCGTGGTCGCCGCTGCCCCAGACGCCCGCGATCGAGGAGAACAGGACGAAGGCGTCCAGGGTGTCCTCGCTGAAGATCTCGTGCAGGTTGCGCGCGCCCAGCACCTTGGCCCGCAGGTCGAGTTCGAGCTGCGCGGGGGTCAGCGTCCCGATCGGCAGCAGCCGGATCGAGGCCGCCGCGTGCAGCACGCTGGTGACCGGGGTGCCGTCGGCGGCCAGCCGGTCGACCAGTTGCTGGAGCTGCTCGCGGTCGGCCACGTCGCAGGCGGCGAAGGTGGCGCGGACGCCCAGGCTCTCGACGTCGGCCCGCAGCGCGGGCGCGCCCGGGGCCTCGGGACCACGGCGGCTGACCAGCACCAGGTGCTCGGCGCCGGCCGAGGCCAGCCACTGGGCGATGTGCGGGGCCAGTGTGCCGGTCGCGCCGGTGACCAGGACGGTGCCGCTCGGGCGCCAGTCCCGGGCCGCCGGACGGCCGGCCAGCGGGGCGCGCTGCAGGCGGCGCACGTAGAGGCCGGCGGGCCGCACGGCCACCTGGTCCTCGCCGCCGGGCAGGCCGGCCAGCACGGTGCACAGCCGCTCGGCCGCCCGCTCGTCGAAGACCTCGGGAAGATCGACCAGACCGCCCCAGCGGTCCGGGTGCTCCAGCGCCACCACGCGTCCGAAGCCCCAGATCTGGCCCATCGCCAGACTGCGCAGCTCGTCCGAGCGGCCGATGCTGACGCCGCCCCGGGTGGCCAGCCAGAGCGGGGCGGCGATGCCCGCGTCGCCCAGCGCCTGGACCAGCGCCAGGGTGCCCGCCAGGCCCCGGGTGAGCGCGGGACCGGCGGTGGAGTCGGCCTCGTCCAGGCCGAGGGTGGCCAGCACGCCGTCCACCGGGCCGGCTTCGGCGAGCAGGCGGGCGTACTCGGCCCGGTCGTGGGCGACCGAGGCCAGGTCGAGCTGACGGACCGTCACACCGCGTGCTTCGAGGGTGCTCGCGCACTCCTCGGCGACGGTGCTCCCCTCCGGTCCGCTGATGATCAGCCAACTGCCGCTCGGCACGGCCGCCTTCGCGGTGACCGGCTTCCAGGCCACGGTGTAGCGCCAGTTGTCCAGGGTCGCGGACCGCTGGCGGCCCCGGCGCCAGTCGGAGAGCGCGGGCAGCAGCTCGCTGAGCGGCCGGTCGCCGTCCACGCCGAGGGTCGCGGCCAGCTCGCCGCTCTCCACCGCGCGCCAGAACTCGCTGTCGGCGGCGTCGGCTTCGGTGCCGGCGGCCGGGGCGGCGGTGTGGCCGTCCAGCCAGAAGCGCTCGCGCTGGAAGGGGTAGGTGGGCAGGTCGACGTGTCCGGTGGCGGTGAGCACCCGGGTCCAGTCGACGGTGGCGCCGTTGACGAAGGCCTCGGCGAGCGAGGTCAGGAAGCGGGTGGCGTCGCCCTGTTCGCGGCGCAGGGTGCCGAGCGCGATACCGCCACCGTTGGCGTCCAGGGTGTCCTGCACGCCGACCGTGAGCACCGGGTGCGGGCTGGACTCCACGAAGACCCGGTGGCCGGCCTTGGCCAGCTGCTCGACCGCGTGCTGCAGCCGGACGGGGTGGCGCATGTTCTCATACCAGTAACGACCGGCCAGCTCGCCGGGCTTGACCCAGTCGCCGGTGTAGGTGGAGAACATCGGGATGCTGGGCGTGAGCGCGGTGATCGGGGTCAGCGCCTCGACGATCTCGTCCTCGAGCACCTCCATCTGCGCGGAGTGCGAGGCGTAGTCGACGTTGACCCGGCGGGCATCGACGCCCGCCTCGGCGGCGACCAGCATGAACTCGTCCAGCGCGGCGGCCTCGCCCGAGACCACCACCGAGCCGGGGCCGTTGACGGCGGCGATGCCGACCCGGCCCTCGAACCCGGCCAGCAGCTCGCCCGCCTTCTCGGCGGAGGCGAAGAGCGACACCATGCCGCCCGAACCCGCCACCCGCGCCAGCGCCTTGGCCCGCAGCGCGACGACGCGGGACGCGTCCTCGAGGGAGAGCGCGCCCGCCACGCAGGCGGCGGCGATCTCACCCTGCGAGTGGCCGATCACGGCGGAGGGCGTGACGCCCAGCGAGCGCCACAGGGCGGCGAGCGAGACCATCACGGCGAAGAGCACCGGCTGCACCACGTCAACCCGCTCCAGCAGCGCGGCATCCGTCAGCGCGTCCGCCAACGACCAGTCCACGAACGGCGCCAGCGCCGCCGAGCACGCCGCGATCGACTCCGCGAAGACCGGCGAAGCGGCCAGCAGGCCGGAGGCCATGCCCACCCACTGCGAACCCTGACCCGGGAAGACCAGCACCACCCCGCCGTCACCGAGCGCCCGGCCGGTCAGCTGCTGGTCGCCCAGCAGCACCGCCCGGTCCTCGAAGAGCGAACGCCCGCGCACCAGGGCGGCGGCGACGGCCGCCGGGTCACCCTCGAAGGCCGTGAACCGCTCGAGCTGCGCCCGCAGCGCCGCCTCACCCTTGCCCGACAGCACCAGCGGCAGCACCGAGGCATCCAGCACCGGCCGGCCAGCGGCCTGGATCACCTGGGCGTCAGGCGCCTGCTCCAGGATGACGTGCGCGTTCGTGCCGCTCACCCCGAAGGAGGAGACCGCCGACCGGCGCGGCCGGCCGGTCTGCGGCCAGTCGACCCGCTCGGCGAGCAGCTCGACCGCGCCCGCCGTCCAGTCCACGTGCGGGGTCGGCTCGTCCACGTGCAGCGAGCGCGGGACCTGGCCGTGGCGCATCGCCATGACCATCTTGATCACACCCGCGACGCCCGAAGCCGCCTGGGTGTGGCCGATGTTGGACTTCACCGAGGCCAGCAGCAGCGGCCGGTCGGCCGGTCGGTCCTGGCCGTAGGTGGCCAGCAGCGCCTGCGCCTCGATCGGGTCGCCCAGCGTGGTGCCGGTGCCGTGGCCCTCGACCACATCGACCTCGTCGGTGGTCAGCTTGGCGCTGCTCAGCGCCTGGCGGATCACCCGCTGCTGCGAGGGACCGTTCGGCGCCGTCAGACCGTTGCTGGCGCCGTCCTGGTTGACCGCGCTGCCGCGCAGCACCGCGAGCACCGGGTGACCCAGCCGCTGGGCGTCGCTGAGCCGCTCGACCAGCAGCATGCCGACGCCTTCGCCCCAGCCCGTGCCGTCGGCCGCCGCCGCGTACGGCTTGCAGCGGCCGTCGGCGGCCATCGCGCGCTGGCGGCTGAAGTCGATGAAGATGCCGGGGGTGGACATCACGGTGACACCGCCGGCCAGCGCCATGGTGCACTCGCCCTGGCGGATCGCCTGTGCGGCCAGGTGCAGCGCGACCAGCGAGGAGGAGCAGGCGGTGTCGACGGTGACCGCCGGGCCCTCCAGGCCCAGCGTGTAGGAGATCCGGCCGGAGGCGACGCTGCCCGCGCTGCCGTTGCCGAGGTAGCCCTGGACGTCCTCCAGCTCCTCGGGCCCTGCGCCGAACAGCCGGGAGGCGTAGTCGTGGTACATCACCCCGGCGAAGACGCCGGTCCGGCTGCCGCGCATCGCCGTCGGGTCGATGCCGGCCCGCTCGAAGGCCTCCCAGGCCGCCTCGAGCAGCAGGCGCTGCTGCGGGTCCATCGCGATCGCCTCGCGCGGCGAGATGCCGAAGAAGGCGGCGTCGAACTCGCCCGCGTCGTAGAGGAATCCGCCCTGGTCGGAGTAGCTGCGACCGGCTCGGCCCGGGACCGGGTCGAAGAGTTCGGCGGCATCCCAGCCACGGTCCTCGGGCCAGCCGCCGACCGCGTCGGTGCCGGCCGCGACCAGCTCCCAGAGGTCCTCGGGCGAGCGCACCCCGCCCGGGTAGCGGCAGGCCATGCCGACGATCGCGATCGGCTCTCCCGTCTCCCCGGCCGTCGCGGGCAGGGTGGTGGCGGGCAGGGCGGTAGCGGCGGAGCCGGCGAGCTGGCCGGCCAGCTGGGTCGCCAGGACCCGGGGGTTGGGGTAGTCGAACACCAGGGTGGCGGGCAGCCGGACGCCGGTGGCGCGGGCCAGCCGGTTGCGCAGTTCGACGGCGGTCAGCGAGTCGAGGCCCAGCTCCTTGAACGCCCGGTCGGCCCCGACCGGGCTCTCGGGGCCGTAGCCCAGCACGGCGGCCGCCTCGGCCCGGACCAACTCCAGCATGGCGCGGTCCAGTTCGGCCGCGCCGAGCCCGGCGTAGCGGCCCGCGCCCAGCCCGCCGGCGGTGGCGTCGTCGGCCACCCGGCGGGGCAGGCCGCGCACCAGTCCCCGGTAGAGGGCGGCCAGTTCACCGGCGGCGGCCTGGCGGCGCAGGGCGGCCAGGTCGAGCCGCACGGGCACCAGGAAGGCCTCGGGAGCGGCAACGGCCGCGTCCAGCAGGGCCAGGCCGCGCTCGGCGGTCAGCGGCAGCACGCCGCGGCGGGCGATCCGGCCCAGCTCGCCACTGTCCAGGTGACCGGTCATCCCGCTCGCGCGGTCCCAGAAGCCCCAGGCCAGCGCGAGGCCCGGCAGGCCGAGCGCGCGGCGGTGCGCGGCGAGCGCGTCCACGAAGGCGTTGCCGGCCGCGTAGGCGGCCTGCCCCGGGCTGCCGGCCACGCCGGAGAAGGAGGAGAAGAGCACGAAGGCCGACAGGTCCAGCTCGCGGGTCAACTCGTGCAGCTGCCAGGCGACATCGGCCTTGGCCCGCAGCGCGGCCGAGAGCTGCTCGGCGGTGACCGAGGCCAGGATCGCGTCGTCCAGCACTCCGGCGGTGTGGATCACCCCGCGCAGCGGAGCCGCCGGGTCGATCCCGGCCAGCACGGCCGCCAGCGCGGCCGGGTCGGCCGCGTCGCAGGCCAACACCGCAATGCTCGCACCCAACTCCGTGAGCTCGGCCGTCAGTTCGGCCGCACCGGGGGTCTCGGGGCCACGGCGGCTGGTGAGCACCAGGCTGCGCACGCCGTGCTCGGCGACCAGGTGACGCGCGACCAGCGCACCCAGCACACCGGTGCCGCCGACCACCAGGACGGTGCCGGCCGGGTCCCAGACCGGGGCGCCCTCGGTGGCGTCGGTGGCGGTGGCCTGCCGGGCCAGCCGCGGCAGCAGGATCTCGCCCGCGCGCAGCGCGGCCTGCGGCTCACCGGAGGCGACGGCGGCGGGCAGGGCGGCCCAGGAGGCGTCGGTGCCGTCCAGGTCCAGCACGGTGAAGGAGCCGGGGTGCTCGCTCTGCGCGGAGCGCAGCAGGCCCCAGACCGGGGCGGCGGCCAGCTCGGCGACCTGGTCGGCCGGGCGGGCGGCGACGGCGTCGCGGGTCAGCACGACCAGCCGGGCCGCGGTGGCCAGGCTCTCGGTGCGCAGCCACTCCTGGAGCCGGTCCAGCGTGTCGGCGGTGATGGTGCGGGCGGCGGCCAGGACGTCGCGCGACGCGGGCTCGCCGAGCGCCACCGGGAACAGGACGGTCTGCGGCGCGGCGGCCGCCAGGGTGGCCAGGTCCGGGTAGGCGGTGACCTGGTGTCCGGCGCGGCGCAGCGGCTCAGCGGCCTCGTCCGGGCCGAGCAGCGCGAAGCCGGTCGCCTGGGCGGTGGGCACGCTCGGCAGCGGCGACCAGTCCAGCCGGAACAGCGCGTCGCGCTGCGCGGAGTGGACGGCGCCCACCTGGTCGAGCTGGGCCGGGCGGAGCGTCAGCGCGTCAATGGTGGCCACCGTCCGCCCGCTGCCGTCGGCGACCAGGACCGACACCGCGTCGGTGCCGGCCGGGGTCAGCCGCACCCGGAGCACGGCGGCGCCGGTGGCGTGCAGCTCGATGCCGTCCCAGGAGAACGGGATCCGGGGAGCGGCGCTGTCGGAGTCGGTCCCGCCACCGCTCGACAGCAGGGCGAGGGCGTGCAGGGCGGCGTCGAGCAGGGCCGGGTGCAGGCCGTACTTGGGCGCGTCGGCGGCCTCCGGGTCGGCCAGCGCCACCTCGGCGAAGACCTGCTCGCCGGAGCGCCAGGCGGCCCGCAGGCCGCGGAAGGCCGGCCCGTAGCCGTAGCCGCGCGCGTCCAACCCGTCGTAGACGGCTGCGGCGTCCTCGGCCACCGCACCGGCCGGCGGCCAGGCGGCGAGGGTGGTGTCATCGGCCGGCGCGGCTTGCTGACTGTGCGTCAGATAGCCGGTGGCGTGCCGGGTCCAGGGCTCCTCGGTGGAGGCGGGGTCGGTGGCCGCGTCCTGGGCGCGCGAGTAGACGCTGACCGGGCGCCGGCCGTCGGCCTCGGGCGCGCCGATCCACAGCTGGACGGTGACCGCCTCGGTGCCGCTGAGCACCAGCGGCGTGCCCAGGGTCAGCTCGTCCACCCGGTCGCAGCCGACCCGGGTCCCGGCGTGCACGGCGAGTTCGACGAACGCGGTGCCCGGGAGCAGCACCGTCTCGCCGAGCGCGTGGTCGGCGATCCAGGGGTGGGTGTGACTGGAGAGGCGGCCAGTGAAGAGCAGGCCGTCGCCGTCGGCCAGTGCGATCGCCGCGCCGAGCAGCGGGTGCTCGGCGCTGCCGAGACCGGCCGAGGTCACGTCGCCGAGCCCGGCGGAGACCTGCGGCCAGAACCGGCGCTGCTGGAACGGGTAGGTGGGCAGGTCGACATGGGCGGAGGAGGTGAGCACCCGGGTCCAGTCGACGGTGGCGCCGTTGACGAAGGCCTCGGCGAGCGAGGTCAGGAAGCGGGTGGCATCGCCCTGTTCGCGACGCAGCGTGCCGAGCGCGATACCGCCGCCGTTCTCCTCCAGGGTGTCCTGCACGCCGACGGTGAGCACCGGGTGCGGGCTGGACTCCACGAAGACCCGGTGGCCGGCCTTGGCCAGTTCGGCGATCGCGTCCTGGAGCCGGACGGGGTGGCGCAGGTTCTCGTACCAGTAACGGGCGCCCAGCTCACCGGGCTTGACCCAGTCGGCGGTGTAGGTGGAGAGCATCGGGATGGTGGGCGTCAAGCCGGAAATCGGAGCGAGTGCCTGGAGGATCTCGTCCTCCAGGATCTCCATCTGGGCGGAGTGCGAGGCGTAGTCGACGTTGACCCGGCGGGCGTCCACGCCGGCCGTGGCGCAGACCGCCATGAACTCGTCCAGCGCGGCGGCCGCACCGGAAACCACCACCGAGCCGGGGCCGTTGACGGCGGCGATGCCGACCCGGCCCTCGAAGCCCACCAGCAGCTCACCGGCCTGCTCGGCGGAGGCGAACAGCGACACCATGCCACCCGAACCAGCCACCCGCGCCAGCGCCTTGGCCCGCAGCGCCACCACCCGCGACGCGTCCTCCAGCGACAACGCACCCGCCACGCAAGCCGCCGCGATCTCACCCTGGGAGTGGCCAACCACGGCGGAGGGCGTGATGCCCATCGAGCGCCAGAGCGCCGCCAACGACACCATCACCGCGAAGAGCACCGGCTGCACCACGTCAACCCGCTCCAGCAGCGCGGCATCCGTCAGCGCGTCCTCCAACTGCCAGTCCACAAAAGGCTTCAGCGCCGCCGAGCAGGCCGCGATCGACTCCGCGAACACCGGCGAAGCGGCCAACAGACCGGACGCCATCCCGACCCACTGCGAACCCTGACCCGGGAAGACCAGCACCACCCCGCCGTTGCCCAGCGCCCGGCCGGTCAGCTGCTGGTCGCCGAGCAGCACCGCCCGATCCTCGAACACCGCACGCCCGCGCACCAGGGCGGCAGCGACGGCCGCCGGGTCACCCTCGAAGGCCGTGAACCGCTCGAGCTGCGCCCGCAGCGCCGCCTCACCCTTGCCCGACAGCACCAGCGGCAGCACCGAGGCATCCAGCACCGGCTGCTCGGCAATCTCTTCTGACGCCTCGTCAGGCGCCTGCTCCAGCAGCACATGCGCGTTGGTACCGCTCATGCCGAAGGAGGAGACGCCGGCGCGGCGCGGTCGACCGGTCTCCGGCCAGTCCTGATCCTCCGTCAGCAGCTGGACTGCACCGGCCGTCCAGTCCACGTGCGGGGTCGGCTCGTCCACGTGCAGGGTCTGCGGCAGCACCCCGTGCCGCATCGCCTGGACCATCTTGATCACACCCGCGACACCCGAAGCCGCCTGGGTGTGGCCGATGTTGGACTTCACCGAGCCGAGCCGCAGCGGCCGGTCGGCGGGCCGTCCCTGGCCGTAGGTGGCCAGCAGCGCCTGCGCCTCGATCGGGTCGCCCAGCGTGGTGCCCGTCCCGTGCGCCTCGACCACGTCCACCTCGTCGGTGGTCAGCCCGGCGTTGGCCAGCGCCTCCAGGATCACCCGCTGCTGCGAGGGGCCGTTGGGGGCGGTCAGCCCGTTCGACGCGCCGTCCTGGTTGACCGCGCTGCCCCGGACCACGGCGAGCACCTGGTGCCCCAGCCGGCGCGCGTCGCTGAGGCGCTCGACCAGCAGCATGCCGACGCCCTCGCCCCAGCCCGTGCCGTCGGCCGCCGCGGCGAACGCCTTGCAGCGGCCGTCGGCGGCCAGGCCGCGCTGCTTGCTGAACTCGGTGAAGGTGGCCGGGGTGGACATGATCGTCACACCGCCGGCCAGCGCCAGATCGCACTCGCGGCGACGCAGCGACTGGACGGCCAGGTGCAGCGCGACGAGGGAGGAGGAGCAGGCCGTGTCGACCGTCACCGCCGGGCCTTCGAGCCCGAACGTGTAAGAGAGCCGCCCCGAGATGACGGCGGCGGCGGTGCCGGTGACCAGGTGGCCTTCGAGGTTCTCGGCCGAGTTGCCGAACAGCGCGGCGTAGTCCTGCCCGTTCGACCCGACGAAGACGCCGGTCCGGCTGCCGTGCAGCGACTGCGGATCGATCGAGGCCCGTTCGAAGGCCTCCCACGCGGTCTCCAGCAGCAACCGCTGCTGCGGGTCCATCGCCAGCGCCTCACGCGGGCTCAGCCCGAAGAACGCCGCGTCGAACAGGTCCGCGTCGGCCAGGAACGCGCCTTCCCGGGTGGTCGACGACCCCGGCCGGTCCGGGTCCGGGTCGTAGAGCGACTCGGTGTCCCAACCCCGGTTCTCCGGGAAGCCGCCAACAGCGTCCCGGCCCTCGGTGACCAGTCGCCAGAGATCCTCAGGGGTACCGACGCCACCTGCGTACCGGCAGCTCATCGCGACCAGGGCGATCGGCTCCCGGTCACCGGCCTCCAGTTCCCTCAGCCGCTCACGCGCCTGGTGCAGGTCGGCAGTGACCCACTTGAGGTAGTCACGAAGTGTCTCTTCATTCGCCACTGAATGCCACCTCTTCGGTTATGGCCGGCCGCACCGGAAGTCGGCACGCCGAATTCGCATGTGAACGCGTGGAAATACGCATGGGAAGGTGAAGGGGTCTAAGGCCGCCTGCCTGCGGGTCGGCAGCCAACGCTGAATTTCGGTTCCGACCCTAGGAAGCCGTGCTAGGGGCCAACAACCCCTACGTCCCCTTACGGGCGGCCCTGGTCAGGCGGGGTCCAAGCGGCCCGCCGAGGGCGGATGTCACCACCGGGCGCGGCGGCCGCGGCCGCCCAGCGCAGCCCGCACGTGTCGTGCCCCAGGCCCCGGCGCCGGCCGCAGTGCACCGGCGTCCCCGGCTCAGGGCGCGGTGGCTTCCCAGGCCGCGTTGATCATCCGGAAGACCTCGTCCACCGTGGCCCCGGGATCGTCCGCCCGGCAGGCCAGCGCGTAGGCGTCGATGGCGAACCGCGCGGTCGCCCGGCAGGCCGTCGCACTCCGGGACAGGTGCGGATCGGCTGCCAACGCCGTTGCCAGCGCCTGCGCGTGACGCAGGCTCATCGACTCCTCGTATTCCCGCAGGGCGGGTGATCCCTCGATCATGCGTCGGACGGGGGCACTGCCCTCCGCCGTGCAGTGCCGCACCAGGGCCTGGACCTCGCGGTGCAGCGCCGGGATGAGCGGCTCGTGCGGAGGCCGGTCGGTCACCGCCCGCGTGAGGCGCTGCTCGAAGTCCTGGTCGCGCTCGAAGACCAGGGCCTCCTTCGAGGCGAAGTGGGCGAAGACGGTGGTGACGGCCACGTCGGCCTCGGCCGCCACCTCACGGATGCCCACGGCGTCGTACCCGCGCTCCACGAAGAGGCGCAGCGCGGTGTCAGCGATCTTCTGCCGGGTCGCGGCCTTCTTGCGTTCGCGGCGTCCGGACGGCTCGGTCATGCCCTGACACTACCAGCTACGAATCCATAACCGTTGTGAAACCCTAACCGTTAGGGTTATCTTCGGCCGCATGAGGAAAATCAGTTTCGCCGAGTTCGGCGGTCCCGAGGTCCTGCAACTGGTGGAAGCCGAGGAGCCCCACGCGAGCCCCGGTCGGATACGCATCGCCGTACGGGCGGCGGGTGTCAACCCCGTCGACTGGAGGATCCGGGAGGGCCAGGTCCTGGGAGCCCACCCGGTCGAGCTGCCCGCCGGGGTCGGACTGGACGCCGCCGGGGTGGTGGATGAGGTCGGCGAGGGCGTCGAGGGGGTCGAGGTCGGCGACCGCGTGTTCGGCGAAGGCACCGACACGTACGCCGAGTTCGCCGTCCTGTCGGCCTGGGCCCGGATGCCCGAGGGACTGGCCTTCGAGGAGGCGGCCGGGTACCCGTCGGTGGTGGAGACCGCGCTGCGCGTCATCCGCGAGGTCGGCGTGCGGCCCGGGCAGACGCTGCTGGTCAGCGGCGCGTCCGGCGGCGTCGGGTCGGCGGTGCTGCAGATCGCCCGTGCGCGCGGCATCAGGGTGATCGGCACGGCCGGGGCTGCGAACCAGGACTACCTGCGCGGCCTGGGCGCCCTCGCCACGACCTACCACGAGGGCTGGGTCGAACGGGTGCGGCAGCTGGGCCGGGTCGACGCGGCCCTCGACCTGGCCGGCTCGGGCGTGATCCGCGAACTCGTCGAGCTGACCGGGGACCCGCGCAAGGTCGTCTCCATCGCCGACCTCGGCGCGCCAGAGCTGGGCGTCCGGTTCTCCGGCGTCGCCGGGAGCGTGCCGGACGCGCTCACCGAGGCCGTCGACCTCATCTCCCGGGACAGGCTCCACATCCCGGTCGAGAAGTCGTACCCGCTCACCGAGGCAGCGGCGGCGCACACCGACAGCCGCGCCGGCCACACCCGGGGGCGCCGGGTCCTGGTCGTCTGAGCCGCGGCCCGCCCGGCCCCTGCCAGGACTGGCCCAATGACCAACCCGCGACGCCCTATTGGGCTTACGCAGGATCCAGCACCGGACCCACCCGGTGGCACTGCCGCCCGACGGCATCCAGGATGCGTTCGGCCACCAGAGTCGGCTGGTCGGTCGGCAACGCGTGGCCGGCGCCGGGCACGATCTCCACCCGGGCCGAGGGCACGAGCCTGCCGACGCGGTCGGCGACGTCGCGCGAGTCGTGCATGGCGCTGCGCGCCCCGAGCAGAAACAGCGCGGGAACGCGCAAGCGGTGCAGCTCTCCGTCGGAGAAGACCGGGGGCACCGGGAGTGCGCGGCGGAATCCCATCGACGCGCGCATCAGGCTCATCAGTTCGCTCTCCAGGATGGCGCTGTTGCCGACCAGGCGGGCCAGCCGGGGGCGGAGCGGGCGCGGCGCTGTTGCGGCGAGCCCGCCGGCGATCAGCCAGGCGTAGAACCGGGGGCCGAAGTCGGCGAAGCCGGCGGGATCCAGCAGGGTGAGGGAGGCGGTCCGTCCGGGGCGGTGGATCTGGTGGTTGAGCGCCAGCCAGCCGCCGTAGGAGCAGCCGACGAGATGGGCGGCCGTCACCTCCATTGCGGCCAGGAGTTCGTCCAGCCAGGTAGCGCCGTCCCGGCCGTCGGCGATCAGGGCGGTCTGCACGCTCGCGCCCGGCTCGCCGATCGTGTCGACGGCGATGACCGGATGGTGCTGAGCCAGCGCGTCGATGTACCGGTGCCACATCAGCGCGTTTCCGCCCGAGCCGGGCAGCAGCACGATCGGCTCGCCGCTCTGCGGCCCGGTTCGGTAGACGCGGGTGGTCCCGAACGTGGTCGGAAGGTCGAGCGCCGTCCGCGGCCCCGGCCACAGTTCTTCCAGAGTCCGCTCGTAGGCGGCCCGGAATCGGTCTCTGGCCTGGTCGTTCCTGAACTGGCTGATTCGCATGATACAGGTGTATCACAGCATGATACGGGTGTATCACAGCATGATACGGGTGTACCACGAGAGGAAGGCAGCGTCATGAACGTGCGGGTCGATCAGGAGGAACGCAGACGACAGATCGCCGAGGCGCTGCTGCGCATCGCCGACACCCAGGGTCTGCAGTCGGCCAGCATGCGGGCGGTCGCCGCCGAAGCCGGCGTCTCCCTGCGGCTGGTGCAGTACTACTTCGCGAGCAAGGAAGGGCTGCTGCTGGACGCGCTGGCCAGGCTTGGCGCCCAACTCCAGGCCCGCATGGAGAAGTGGATCAGCGCGGCGGGCTCCCCGCCCACGCCGCGCGGCACCGTGACCGCGGTCCTCTCGTGCATCCTGCCGACCGATCCGGAGAGCCGCCGGATCACCAGGACCTACGCCGCCTACTACACGCTGGTACTCAGCGATCCCGAAGTGCTGGAGAAGCACGGAACGGCCCAGCCCGACCTCCTCGAGGGCTTCCTCACCAAGCAGATCCGCGCCGCCCAGCAGGCCGGGGAGGTCGACCCCGGCAAGAACCCCGAGCTGACGGCCGCCGGAATGCTGGCCATGGTCAACGGCCTCGGCTCGAGCGTGCTCGGCGGCCAACGCACCGGCGACGCCGCGCTGGCGATCCTCACCCATCACCTGGACGAGCTGTTCCGGTCGCCCTGAGAGACGGCGAGGTCCCGTTCCGGGTCCCGCATGACGCCGCACCCCTGAGCCACGACGCGGTGCAGCAGTAGGCTGGCAGGCCGAAGGCGATCATGGGCGAAGACGGGGTCGGCGATGCAGCAGCGAGTCGCGGTGGTGTCGGGTGGCGGGACGGGAATCGGGAAGGCGATCGCGGGTGAGCTCGCCGCGGCCGGGAACCGGGTGGTCATTCTCGGCAGGCGCATCGACGTACTGGAACGGGCCCGAGCCGAGATCGACCGCACCGTGGGAGCTCCCCGTGTCATACCGATCGCGGCCGATCTGACCGTACCGGCCCAAGTGGCCGAGGCTGCACGCGCGATCGCGGAGATCGGCCCGGTCGACGCCCTGGTCAACAACGCGGGAGCGGTGATCACCGCGCCCACCGACGGGAGCCTCGACGCACTGGCCGACGCCTGGCGCCGGGACCTGGACACCAACCTGCTGACCGCCGTCCTCCTCACTACCGCGCTGCTCGACCACCTGCGCCGCCCAGGCGGACGGCTGGTCGTGATCAGCTCGGCCGCCGCCCAACGCGGAGGTGCCGGCCCGCACTCGGCCGGCTCTTACGCGGCTGCCAAGGCCGCGCTGCACGGCTGGGCGTTCGGGCTGGCCCGACAGCTGGGGCCGGACGGCATCACCGTCAACGTGCTGGCCCCCGGCTACGTGTCGGACACCGAGATCTTCGGCGCGGACTGGACCCCGGAGTTCCACGCCGGCAAGATCGCCGACACCCTGGTCGGCCGGGCCGGCACCCCCGAGGACGTCGCCACCGCCGTCGGCTACCTGACCTCCCCCGCCGCCGGCTACCTCACGGGCCAGGTGATCGGCCTCAACGGCGGCGCGGTACTGGGCCGGTAGCGGGCTGAGGGTGGAGGTCTTGGCCCGCCTTCACTCGTGTGGTTGGAGATTCCTCGTTTCCACCCGCAAACGATCCCGACCGCGCCTATCCTCACCAGCGCAGGGATCCTGACGACCTGACGGTTCGTCCTGCGATCCGGCGGACAGCGCGCCAGGAAGGGGACCACGATGGCCGGTCGGAAGAACGAGCTGGACCCAACCGCGTCACCCGGCTGCCTCTTCGGCGGCATGCTCCGGATGTACCGGGAGCTGCGGCAGCTCTCCCAACCCCAACTGGCGGCGCAAGTGCCCTGCGACGACAGTCTGATCAGCAGGATCGAGAGCGGGACCCGTCCCCCGAAGGACGGGCTCGCCGCGCGCTGCGACGAGATCCTCGACACGGGAGGCGCGCTCGCGTTCCTCATGCCGTATGTGCGGAAGCGCTTGGAGGTCACCTTCACCGAGGGCTTCCTGGAGTATCTCGAAGAGGAGGCTACGGCTACCGAGCTGAAGATCTTCCACATCGCGTACATCCCGGGCCTGCTTCAGACCCCGGCCTGCGCCCGCGCGCTGCTGACGGCGGGTGGCGTCCAGCGCGATGATGACCTGGACACCGTCGAGCAGCGGCTGGCGGTACGGATTGACCGCCAGCAGATCATCACCTCGGACGCACCGCCGTTCGTCTTCGTCGTGATCGACGAGAGCGCGCTGCGTCGGCCGGTCGGCGGGCGCCAGGTGATGCGCGAGCTGTGCGACCACCTGCTGGCGACGGCCGCGCGACCGAATGTCGCGCTGCAGGTCGCACCGATGTCGCTCGGCGAGCGCGCGCCCCTGACCGCGCCGTTGACCCTACTCACCCTCCCTGACGGTGCAGTCGCCGCGTACACCGAGTCGCTGCGGCGCGGGTCGCTGAGCCGCGATCCGGCCGTCGTCGAGAGCTGCCAGCGCGGGTACGCTCTGCTGCAGATCGCAGCCCTCTCGCAGGATGCGTCGGCAGATCTGATCCGCAACATCAGGCAGGAGCTGTACTCATGAGCGAGCTGACCACCGCGCACTGGCGGAAGTCGTCCTACAGCGGCAACGACGGAGGCGACTGCATCGAGGTGGCCGACGGCCAGTTCGACGGGCTCACCCCCGTACGCGACTCCAAGGACCCGCACGGCCCCGCCCTCATCTTCACCGCCCACGCCTTCGCCGCATTCCTCGCAGACCTCCGAAGCGGCGGGCTCGGCGTTTCCTGACTGAGCGACAACCGGCTCGGTGGAAGGTCGGGAAGGTGGCTCAGGCCCGGTTCGTCCCGGCCCGGCTCGGTGGCCAGGTCGGCGAAGACGGCCCGGCCCAGCGCCTCGGGCATCCACAGGACCTGCCAGTGGTGCCCGGTCGGCCAGGCCGATCGGGCGGTCGGGCTGCTGAGCGGGCACGCCGATCACCGTCCTTCTCATCAAGGGAGACGGCTCGGGCACCTGGGGCCGAGCCGCCACACCAGTTCAGCGCCAGAGCCTCATTGAGTCGAGGTCAGATCTGAGGACATGTCAGCGGCCATTTGTCACCCGGCGGTACGGTGCCATCGCTCAACGTGCTCAGGCTCGCTACCGTCTCTGTCGGACTCGGAGGTGCCGCATGGGTGAACCCACGCCAGGCAACGCGCTGTTCGTCGCCGAGCGGATCCGGCGCGGCTGGCACACCCAGGAGGCTTTCGCCGCCGCCTACCGGGACCACGCCCTGGCGATCGGCGAAGCCGCGGACATCTCGGTGCGCCAGGTACGGCGCTGGGAGTCTGACCGCCCCGGCTGGCCCTGTCGAGACGCGAGACGTGTGAGGATGACGTGAACCGCCGCAGCCTCCTCCTGCTCAGCGCCGGCGCGCTCGCCAGCACGGCCCTGGCGCCCGGCGGCCGCATCACCCCGGCCCACGTCCGCAGCCTCCACGACGCCGAGCAGACCCTGTACAACGCCGACCTGCGCAACGGATCGGCCCACCTGCGCAGCCAAGCCGCCCACGCCCTGAACGCCGCGCACACCTGGCCGCAGACCAGCGCCTACTCCGAGGAGACCGGCCGTCAGCTCCACCTCGCCACCGGGCAGCTGAGCGTGGCGGCCGGATGGCTCGCTCACGACTCCGGCCTGCCGGGCAAGGCCCGATCCCTCTACACCGAGGCTCTGGCCAACGCCCGCATGGCCCTGCTCGCCCACGCCACCGACGGATGACCATCACCGAGGAGAAGAACGTGACCGAGCAGCCGACCCGCCCGGAGACCACCACCCTGCGCCGCTACGGCCCGGGCGACGTCCCTGCTCTCCTCGACACGCTCACCGAGGTCTGGGTCGACGCCCACCAGGGCGACCGAGAGACCGCCGACGCCGGATTCGACGCCGACGGCCTGCGCCAGCAGATCGCCGGCCACGCGGCCAAACGCGACGGCTTCACCCTCATAGCCGCCTACCGTGACGGCGAACTGGCGGGGTTCGGGTACGCGTTCCCCGCCACCCCGTCCTACTGGTACGGCGAGCGGTTACTCCCCTCCATCCCCGAACCCGCCCGCACCACCACCAGGTTGATCGGATTGTGCGAGCTTGCGGTGCGCCCCGGTTGGCAGGGGCAGGGGATCGGCACCGCACTCCACACCGAACTCCTGCGGGTCCTCGACCCTGCCTGGTCGTCCCTGCTGGTCATGCCTGGCAACCAGTCCGCGCGCCGCCTCTACGACCGCCTCGGCTACACCTACGCCGGTCCCTACCAGGCCGGCACCGACGGACCGGTCCTAGACCTGCTGCTCTGTGCTGTCGACGACTGACCCCAAGAGGCAAGCCAGCCGCCGCGAGTAGGGTCACCGCCTCGCCCTCCTACCCAACCCGGGTGGGGGCGGTGCGCAACGGCGCCGCCCCCACCCGCCGTCCGCCGTCAGCCGCGCCCCAGGTCGCGGTTGATGAACGCGAACAGCTCCTCGTCGCTCGCGTCCGCCAGCGTGTCCCTGACCGGGGCGGCCGGGGCGGCTGCCGGGTCCTCGGTCGGGGGCGGGGTCGGGAGGGCGGGGCCGGCGTTCCACTGGGTGAGGAGGCTCTGCAGGCGCATCGCCACCTTGGCCCGGACCAGGTTGTCCACGTCTGCGGAGGCCGCCACGGCGTCCAGGCGGTTCAGTTCGGCGAGGAAGGCCTCGCCGGCCGGGGCCTGCTCCGGGAGGAGTTCGGCGCGCAGGTAGCGGACCAGGGCGGTCGGGGTCGGGTGGTCGAAGACCAGCGTCGCGGGCAGGGCCAGGCCGGTGGCCGCGCCGAGTTGGGTGCGGAAGTCCACCGCCGTCAGCGAGTCGAAGCCCATCGCGCTGAACGAGCGGGTCGGCTCGACCGCCGCGCCGGAGGCGTGGCCCAGGGCGAGCGCGGCCTGGGTGCGGATCAGCTCCAGCAGGGCCTCGTCGCGGTCCGCCTCGGCGAGCCCCGCCAGCCGCTCGCGCAGTTGTTCGGCGCTGTCGCTGCGGCCCGCCACCGGGTCGGCCGTCGCCGCCGCCATCGCGTCCAGCGCCTGCGGGACCCCGCGCAGCAGAGAACTTGCACGGGCCGCCGTGATGAGCGGGGTGAAGGTCTCCCAGACCACGTCCGCGACGGTCAGGCAGGTCTCGTCATCGTCCAGCGCGCCTTGCAGGGCGTTCCAGGCGGTGTCGGGGTCGAGCGCCGGCAGCCCCCGGCGGCGCAGGCCCTCGGCCCGCTCGCCGTCGGTGGCCATCCCGCCGCCGCCCCACGGGCCCCAGGCCACCGAGGTGGCCACCCGGCCGCCGGCCCGCCGGTTCACCGCGAGCGCGTCGAGGTAGGCGTTGGCGGAGGAGTAGGCGGACTGGCCGCCGCTGCCCCAGATGCCGGAGATCGAGGAGAAGAGCACGAAGGCGTCCAACTCCGCGTCGGCCAGCAGCTCGTCCAGGTGGCGGGCGCCCGCGACCTTGGCCGCGACCACCTCGGCGAAGGCCGGCAGGTCGGTCTCGGCGATCGTCCCGGAGGCGCCGATCCCGGCGGCGTGCACCACCGCGCGGACCGGGGAGCCGTCCGCCGCCAGGCCGTCGAGCAGCTTGGCCAGCGCGCCGCGGTCCGCGATGTCGCAGGACTCGACGCTCACCCGCACGCCGGAGGCGGTGAGTTCGGCCGCCAGCTCGGCGGCGCCCGATGCCTCGATGCCGCGGCGGCTGACCAGCACCAGGTGCTCGGCGCCGTTCCCGGCCAGCCAGCGGGCGGCCCGGACGCCGAGCGCGCCGGTGCCACCGGTGATCAGCACCGTACCGCGCGGGCGCCAGGACGGCCGGTTCATGGCCGCTGCCGCGCGGGGTGTGCGGACCAGCCGGCGGGCGTGCAGACCGGACGGGCGGATCACCAGCTGGTCCTCACCGTCCACGGCGGCGAGCGCACCGCGCAGTCGCTCCCGGGCGGTCGCGTCGAGCTGTGCCGGGAGGTCGATCACGCCGCCCCAGCGGTCGGCGCTCTCCAGCGCCACCACCCTTCCCATTCCGGCGAGTTGGGCCTGGTCGGGGTGGACCGCCTCGCCGGGCGCGACCGCCGCCCCGCCGCTGGTGACGCACCAGAGCGGTGCGCTGACGGCCGCGTCGCCGAGCGCCTGCACCAGCAGCAGGGTGTGCGCGACACCGGTGGTGATGGCCGGGTGCTTGGGGTGCGCGCTGCGGTCGAGACCGAGCAGCGACAGCACGCCGGACACCGACTCGGCTGTGGTGGCTCGCAGTTGGTCGGCCAGCGCGACCCGGTCGGTGTCCACGTCGTCGACCAGCACCCGGGTCACCGTGGCACCGCGCTCGGTGAGTGCGGTGATCGCCTGCTCCACCAGCGGGAGTTGGGTGCCACCGCCCGGCACCAGCACCAGCCAGCTGCCGGTGGCCGCCACCGGCGACGGGTCGCCGATCGCCTCCCAGCGCACCCGGTAGCGCCAACCGTCCAGCACCGAGTGCTCCTTGCGGCGGCGACGCCAGGAGGAGATGGCGGGCAGCAGCTCGCTGAGCGGCTGGGCCGGGTCGATCGCCAACTCGCTGCCGAGCGCGGCCAGGTCCTGCCGCTCGATCGCGTCCCAGAAGCTGCCCGCCTCCGCGTCCGGAGTGGACCCGGCGGCGGCAGCGACCGGGGTGCCCGAGCCCAGCCAGTAGCGGTCGCGCTGGAAGGCGTAGGTCGGCAGGTCCACCCGCTGGGCGCCGGTGCCGGCGAAGTACGCCTGCCAGTCGAGCCGCAGGCCCCGCACGTGCAGGCGGGCGACGGCGGTGGCCAGGGTGTGCACCTCGGCGCGCCCGGCCCGCTGGACCGGGGTCCAGGCGGGGTCGGCGGCCATCGCGGTGAGGACACCGTCGGGGCCGAGTTCGGCGAAGGTGCCGACGCCCTGCTCCTGGAGGGTGGCGACGCCGTCGGCGAAGCGGACGGCCTCGCGGACGTGGCGCACCCAGTAGTCGGGGGTGGTGAGGTCGGCGGTGAGGGTGCCGGTGAGGTTGGAGACCACCGGGATGCGCGGGGCGGTGTAGGTGAGGGACTCGGCGACCGCGCGGAACTCGGCCAGCATCGGGTCCATCAGCGCGGAGTGGAAGGCGTGGCTGACGGTGAGGCGCTTGACCTTGCGGCCCTCGGCGCGGAACCCCGCCTCGAGAGAAGCGACATCTGCCTCGGCGCCCGAAACGACGATCGAGTCAGGCCCGTTGACGGCGGCGATGTCCACCGTGCCACTGAGGGCGACGCGGACCTCGTCCTCGGTGGCCTGCACCGCGAGCATCGCGCCACCCGCCGGCAGCGCCTGCATCAGCCGGCCACGAGCGGCCACCAGCGTGCAGGCGTCCTCAAGCGACCAGACACCCGCGACGTGCGCGGCGGCCAACTCACCGATCGAGTGACCCGCGAGGTAGTCCGGCCGGACGCCCCAGGACTCCAGCAGCCGGAACAGCGCCACCTCGATCGCGAACAACCCGGCCTGCGTGTAGACGGTCTGGTCGAGCAGCTCGGACTCGGTGTCGAACAGCACCTCCCGCAACGGGCGTTCCAGCTCCGCGTCGAACCGCTCACACACCTCGTCCAGCGCGGCAGCGAACACCGGGAAGGCGTCGCGGAGTTCACGCCCCATCCCGGCCCGCTGGCTGCCCTGGCCGGAGAAGACGAAGGCTGTCAGCCCCTCGGCCTTCATCCCGGTCGCCACCGCACCCGAGGCCCGCCCCTCGGCGAGCGCGTCCAGGCCGTCCAGCAGCTGCGCCCGGTCGTCGGTGACGACGGCGGCCCGGTGCTCGAACGCCGCGCGGCTGGTGGCCAGCGAGTAGGCGGTGTCCAGCAGGCTCAACTCGGGCTCGGCGCGCAGCCGGGCGGCGAGTCCGCGGGCCTGCTCGCGCAGCGTGTCGGCGCTGCGGGCGGAGAGCGTGACGGTGGCGGTCGACCGGCTGTCGGGCCCGTGCGCGTCGGCCGCGCGGTGCGGCTCGGCGACCGGGGCGACGTCCTCGATGATCGCGTGCACATTGGTGCCGCTGATGCCGAAGGCCGAGATGCCGGCCCGGCGCGGCCGGTCCGCCGACGCCGTCCAGGCCACCTCCTCGGTGAGCAGGCGCACCGCGCCCGCCGTCCACTCCACGTGCGAGGTCGGCTCGTCCACGTGCAGGGTGCGCGGCAGCAGTTCGTGCCGCATCGCCATCACCATCTTGATGATCCCGCCGACGCCGGCCGCCGACTGCATGTGGCCGAGGTTCGACTTGAGCGAGCCGAGCAGCAGCGGGTTCGCAGCGTCGCGGTCGCGGCCGTAGGTGGCCAGCAGTGCCTGCGCCTCGATCGGGTCGCCCAGCGGCGTTCCGGTGCCGTGCGCCTCGACCACGTCGACCTGGTCCGCCGTCAGCCGGGCGTTGGCCAGCGCCTGGCGGATCACCCGCTGCTGAGCGGGGCCGTTGGGGGCGGTCAGGCCGTTCGAAGCGCCGTCCTGGTTGACGGCCGTGCCGCGCACCACCGCGAGCACCGGGTGCCCCTGGCGTCGCGCCTCGGAGAGCGGCTCGACCAGCAGCATGCCGACGCCCTCGGCCCAGCCCGTGCCGTCCGCCGACTCCGCGAAGGACTTGCACCGGCCGTCGGCGGCCAGCCCGCGCTGGCGGCTGAACTCGGTGAACATCCCCGGCGTCGCCATCACCGCCGCGCCGCCGACCAGCGCCATCCCGCACTCGCCCTGCCGCAGCGCCTGGACGGCCAGGTGCAGCGCGACCAGGGAGGAGGAGCAGGCGGTGTCGACCGTCATCGACGGGCCTTCGAGCCCGAAGGTGTAGGAGAGGCGGCCGGAGACCACGCTGCCGGTGTTGCCGGTCAGCAGGTGGCCTTCCAGGCCGTCCGGCAGCTCGCCGGAGAGAACAGAGCCGTAGCCGGAGGGCGCGGCGCCGATGAAGACGCCGGCCTGGCGCCCGCGCACGGTGGCCGGGTCAAGCCCTGCTCGCTCGAACACCTCCCACGCCGTTTCGAGCAGCAGGCGCTGCTGCGGGTCCATGGCCAGCGCCTCGCGCGGCGAGATCCCGAAGAACGCGGCGTCGAAGCCGGCCACGTCGTAGAGGAAGCCGCCCTCGCGGACGTAGGAGGTGCCGGCCCGGTTCAGCTCGGCGTCGAAGAGGCCGTCCACGTCCCAGCCACGGTCGGTCGGGAACCCGGACACCGCATCGCCGCCGCTCGCCACCAGCTCCCAGAGCTCCTCGGGCGAGCGGACGCCACCCGGGAAGCGGCAGCTCATGGCCACGATCGCGATCGGGTCCTCGGCGGTGCCGACGGGCTGCGCGACGGTGGCCGCGGGGGCCGCAGCCGTGCGGTCGGGCGTGTCGGCGCCCGGCAGTTCGGCGCCCAGGTGCAGGGCGAGCGCGGCGACGGTCGGGTGGTCGAAGACCAGGGTGGCGGGCAGCCGAAGGCCGGTCGCCGCGTTCAGGCGGTTGCGCAGTTCGACGGAGGTGAGCGAGTCGAAGCCCAGGTCCTTGAAGGCCCGGTCCGCCTCGACACCCGCGACCGAGCTGTGCCCCAGGACGGCGGCGACGCTCGCCCGGACCAGGTCGAGCAGCGCCCGTTCCCGCTCGGCACCGGCCAGCCCGGCGAGCCGCTCGAGCAGGCCCCCTTGCTCGCCGCGCGAGTCGCCGGTGGCGGCGACCCGACGCCGGGTGACCCGGACGAGTTCGCGCAGCAGCAGCGGCACGCCGTGCTCCGCGCCACGCTCGCGCAGCGTGGCCAGGTCCAGGCGCGCCGGGAGCAGCAGCGCCTCGGCACTGGCCCGCGCCGCGTCGAACAGGCCCAGACCCTGGTCCGGGCTGAACGGCAGCACCCCGGCTTCGGCCATCCGGCGCAGGTCGGCCTCGGTCAGCTCCTCGGTCATGCCACCGCCGGACTGCTGCCACGGGCCCCAGGCGAGCGAGCTCGCGGGCAGGCCGAGCGAGCGGCGGTGGGCGGCCAGGGCGTCCAAATAGGCGTTGGCCGCCGCGTAGTTGGCCTGACCGGCGCCACCGAAGACACCGGAGGCGGAGGAGAAGAGCACGAAGGCGGACAGGTTGTGATGGAGCGTCAGTTCGTGCAGGTGGCGGGCGGCGTCGGCCTTGGGCGCCCGGACGGCGGCCAGCCGCTCGGGGGTCATGCCCTCGATCAGACCGTCGTCCAGCACACCGGCCGTGTGCACCACCGCCGTCAGCTCGCGACCGGCGATCGCGCGGGCGAGCGCGTCGCGGTCGGCGACGTCGCAGGCCACGGCCTCGGCGGTGGCGCCCAGTTCGGCGAGGTCGGCGAGCAGCTCGGCGGCGCCGGGCGCCTCGGGGCCACGGCGGCTGAGCAGCAGGAGGTTGCGGGCGCCGTGCTCGGTGACCAGGTGGCGGGCGACCAGGGCGCCGAGCGAGCCGGTGCCGCCGGTGACCAGCACCGTGCGCTCGGGGTCCAGCGACTGCGGGACCGTGAGCACGACCTTGCCGATGTGCTTGGCCTGGCTGACGAAGCGGAACGCCTCCCGGGCCTGGCGCACGTCCCACACCCGGACGGGCAGCGTCTCGATCGTGCCGGACGCGAACAACTCCAGCAGCTCGGCGAGGAGTTCACCGATCCGCGCCGGGCCGGCCTCGACCAGGTCGAACGCCCGGTAAGCGACACCCTCGGGGACGTCCGTGCGGATGTCGGTCTTGCCCATCTCCAGGAACCGGCCACCACGCGGCAGCAGGTCCAGCGAGGCGTCCACGAACTCACCCGCGAGGGCGTTCAGGACCACGTCCACACCCTGGCCGTCCGTGACGGCCAGGAACTTGTCACGGAAGCCGAGGTCACGCGAGGACGCGATGTGGTCCTCGTCGAGGCCGAGTTCGCGCAGCGTGTCCCACTTGCCCGGGCTCGCGGTCGCGAAGACCTCCGCGCCCAGGTGACGGGCGAGTTGGATCGCCGCCATACCCACACCACCGGCGCCCGCGTGCACCAGCACCCGCTCACCGGCCTTGACCGCACCCAGATCCGACCACGCGTACAGCGCCGTCAGGAAGACGATCGGCACCGACGCCGCCCGCGCGAACGACCACCCGGCCGGAACCGGCGCCACCATCCGGTGGTCCGTCACCGCGAATGGCCCGAACCCACCACCGAACATCCCCAGCACCCGGTCACCAACGGCCAGCCCGGCAACTCCCGGGCCCACCTCGGCCACCACACCCGCGCCCTCGATACCCAGCGGCGCCACCACCGGATACATGCCCAGCGCGTTCAGCACATCACGGAAGTTCACACCACCGGCCCGCACCGCGATCCGGACCTGACCCTCGGCCAACTCCTCGATCGGTGCCTCGATGAGCTCCAACGCCTCCAACGTGCCACGCTCGACACTGTCCAACCGCCACGCCACCGCACCAGCCGGCACCGCGAGTTCACCCGCCGTGTCCGCCCGGGAGAGGCGCGGCGCGAGGACCTGGCCGGCCCGCAGCGCCAGCTGCGACTCGCCCGAGGCCACTGCCCTTGGCAGCGCCGCCCACGACTCCGCCGAGCCGTCGACGTCCACCAGCACCACCCGGTCCGGGTGTTCGGACTGCGCCGAACGCACCAGGCCCCAGACGGCGGCGGCCTCGAGGTCCGCCACGCCCTCACCGGTGGTCGTGGCGACCGCCGCGCGGGTCAGCAGCACCAGGCGCGCGCCGGCATACCGCTCGTCGGCCAGCCAGCCCTGGAGCAGCTCCAGCGTCTGCGGCGGCGTGCCGGCGCAGGCCGCCAGCACCGAGGCCCCGGCCGGGTCGGCCGACGGCAGTCCCGTGCCCAGCGTGTCCTCGCCGAGCAGCGCCCAGCCCTCGGGCGTCCCGGCGCCGACCGGGACCGCCGACCAGGCGAGCCGGAAGAGCGAGTCACCGCGCGTGTCGGGTGCCTTGAACTGGTCCGACGTCACCTGCCGCAGCACCAGCGACTCCACCGCGAGGATCGGTGCGCCCGACTCGTCCGCCGCGAACAGCGACACGCCGTCGGTACCCGTCCGCGACAGGCGCACCCGCAGGGCAGCGGCGCCCGAGGCGAAGAGCGACACGCCCGACCAGGAGAACGGCAGTCCACCGCTCCGCTGCGACACGCCGTCGCCGTCCCTGTCGCCATCGCCGTCGCCATCGCCCGCCGCCGGGTCCGCGTTCAGCGCGGTGGCGTGCAGGGCGGCGTCCAGCAGCGCCGGGTGCAGGCCGAAGCTGTCGGCAGCAGCGCCCTCCGGCAGCGCGACCTCGGCGAACACCTCGTCGCCACGCCGCCAGGCGGCCCGCAGGCCCTGGAAGGACGGGCCGTAGGCGAACCCGCGCTCGGCGAAGTCGGGGTAGAGCGTCCCGACCGGCACAGCAGTCGCGCCACTCGGCGGCCAAGCAGTCAACTCGGCGCTGGTGGGCGGCTCCTGACGGGTCCCGGTGAGCGTGCCGGTCGCGTGCCGGCGCCAGTCGGCGTCGTCCTGGAGCAGGGAGTGGATGCTCAGCGAGCGCACACCGTCCTGCTCCTCCGCGCCGACCCGGACCTGCACCTGAACGGAC
The DNA here is from genome assembly GCF_036242395.1 of Kitasatospora sp. NBC_01266. Taxonomy (NCBI): domain Bacteria; kingdom Bacillati; phylum Actinomycetota; class Actinomycetes; order Kitasatosporales; family Streptomycetaceae; genus Kitasatospora; species Kitasatospora sp. NBC_01266. The sequence continues at coordinate 1,799,655 of NZ_CP108458.1, forward strand.
TCGCCCTCGGCGAGCACCAGCGGTGCCTCCAGCACGAGTTCGTCCACCCCGTGGCTGCCGACCTGGTCGGCGGCGCGCATGGCGAGCTCGACGAAGGCGGTGCCCGGCAGCAGGACATGGTCCATGATCCGGTGCTCGGCGAGCCACGGGTGGGTCGAGAGCGACAACCGACCGGTCAGGACGGCGCCTTCACCGTCGGCGAGAGCAACGGCCGCCCCGAGCAGCGGGTGGTCGGTGGCCCGCAGGCCGAGTTCCGTCACGTCCCCCGAGAAGCCGGTGGCCATGGTCGGCCAGTAACGCGCGTGCTGGAAGGCGTAGGTGGGCAGGTCGACGTGCGCGGTGCCGGTGAAGAGCGCGGACCAGTCGACTGTCGTGCCGCGCACGTAGGCACGGGCCACGGCGCCGAGCAGCGTCTCCACCTCGGCGCGACCGGCGCGCGCGAGGGGGAGCGCCACGGTCTCGTCCGGCACGAGGGCGGAGAGGACGGTGTCCGGGCCCAGTTCCAGGAAGGTGCGCACGCCCTCCTCCTGGAGGGTGGCGACGCCATCGGCGAACCGGACCGCCTCACGGACGTGGCGCACCCAGTAGTCGGCAGAGGTGAGGTCCTCGAAGCCGCCGGTGAGGTTCGAGACCACCGGGATCGTCGGCGCGTTGTAGGTGAGGGACTCGGCGACGGCGCGGAACTCCGCCAGCATCGGGTCCATCAGCGCGGAGTGGAAGGCGTGGCTGACCGTCAGGCGCTTGACCTTGCGGCCGGCGGCACGCCAGGTGGTCTCCAACTGCGCGATGTCGGCTTCGGCGCCGGAGACGACGATCGACTCGGGGCCGTTGACGGCCGCGATATCGACGTAGCCGGCCAGCGCGTTGCGGACCTCGTCCTCGGTGGCCTGGACGGCGAGCATCGCGCCACCCGCCGGCAGCGCCTGCATCAGGCGGCCACGAGCGGCCACGAGCGTGCAGGCGTCCGCCAGCGACCAGAGGCCCGCGACGTGCGCGGCGGCCAGCTCACCGATCGAGTGCCCCGCCAGGATGTCCGGGGTGACGCCCCAGGACTCCAGCAGGCGGAACAGCGCGACCTCGATCGCGAACAATCCCGCCTGGGTGTAGACGGTCTGGTCGAGCAGCGCGGACTCGGTGTCGAACAGCACGTCCCGCAGCGGGCGTTCCAGCTCCGCGTCGAACCGCGCGCAGACCGCGTCCAGCGCGTCCGCGAACACCGGGAACGCGGCGTAGAGTTCACGCCCCATCCCGGCCCGCTGACTGCCCTGCCCGGAGAAGAGGAACCCGGTCCGGCCCTCGACCACCGAACCCACCACCACACCCGAGACCTCACCGCCCTCGGCCACCGCCGCCAACCCCGCCAGCAGTTCACCACCGTCCGAACCCAGCACGACCGCACGCTGCTCGAACCCGGCCCGCGACACCGCCAACGCCCGACCCACACCCGCCACCGAAGCATCAGCATCCAAGTGCTCCACCAACCGCCCGGCCTGCCCACGCAGAGCCGCGACACCACGCCCCGACACCACCCACGGCACCACCGGAGCACCCGCCACCACCATCGAGACCTCCGCCTCCGGCGCCTGCTCCAGCACCACATGCGCGTTCGTCCCACTCATCCCGAACGACGACACACCCGCACGACGCGGACGCCCAACCTCCGGCCACACCATCGCCTCGGTCAGCAACTCAACCGCACCCGCCGACCAATCCACATGCGGCGACGGCGCATCCACATGCAACGTACGCGGCAACACACCATGCCGCATCGCCAACACCATCTTGATCACACTCGCCACACCCGAAGCAGCCTGCGTGTGACCGATATTCGACTTCAACGACCCCAACAACAGCGGCTGTTCAGCCGACCGCCCCTGACCATAGGTGGCCAGCAGCGCCTGCGCCTCGATCGGGTCACCAAGTGCCGTTCCGGTCCCGTGCGCTTCAACGACATCGATCTGATCCACTGTCAACTGGGCATTCGCCAGCGCCTGCCGGATCACCCGCTGCTGCGACGGACCATTCGGCGCCGTCAACCCGTTCGACGCCCCATCCTGATTGACCGCAGTCCCCCGCACCACCGCCAACACCTGATGACCGAGCCGCCGAGCATCACTCAGCCGCTCCACCACCAACATCCCGACACCCTCACCCCAACCCGTGCCATCAGCACCAGCCGCGAACGCCTTGCACCGACCATCCATCGCCAACCCACGCTGACGACTGAACTCGATGAACGCACCCGGCGTCGACATCACCGTCACACCACCGGCCAACGCCAACTCACACTCACCACCACGCAACGCCTGCACCGCAAGATGCAACGCCACCAACGACGACGAACACGCCGTATCCACCGTCACCGCCGGACCCTCAAGCCCGAACGTGTAGGACAACCGACCCGACACCACACTCGCCGCGTTACCCGTCCCCAGATGACCACCCAACTCCTCCACCGCACCCGCCAGCAGACCCGCGTAATCCTGACCGTTCGTCCCCACGAACACACCCGTACGCGAACCCCGCACCGACCACGGCGACACACCCGCCCGCTCGAACGCCTCCCACGACGTCTCCAACAACAACCGCTGCTGCGGATCCATCGCCAACGCCTCACGCGGCGAAATCCCGAAGAACGCGGGATCGAAGTCGGCCACCTCCGCCAGGAAGGCGCCGACGTTGACATACGCGGTACCTGGGTGGTCCGCGTCCGGGTGGTAGAGCCGTTCCAGGTCCCAGCCACGGTCGGTCGGGAACGGCCCGACCGCGTCGGCCTCATCCATCATCAGCTGCCACAGTCCTTCGGGCGAGACGATCCCGCCCGGGAACCGGCACGCCATGCCCACGATCGCGATCGGCTCATCCACCACCGCACCCGCACCCGCGCCCGCGACCGCCGCCGGCGCTCCGGCCTCGGCGTCCACGCCGGCGAGCTGCTGGGCGAGGTGCCGGGCCAGCACGGCGGGGGTGGGCTGGTCGAAGACCAGGGTCGGCGCCAGCGCGAGGCCGGTACTGGCGACCAGGCGGTTGCGCAGCTCGACCGCCATCAGCGAGTCGAAGCCCAACTCCTTGAACGCACGCTCCGGTTCGACGGCAGCCGCCGACTCATGACCGAGCGCCGAGGCCGCCGCGGACCGGACGAGCTCCAGCAGCTGGCGCTCCCGTTCGGCCGGGGTCAGGCCGAGCAGGCGGGCAGCGAACGCGCTGCTCCGAGCCGCCGGGCCGGACGTGGCCTCCGCCGCCCCGCTGATGGCCTGCTGGGCCTCCGGGATCTCGGTGAAGAACTCGCTGCCACGCAGCGCGGTGAAGGCCGGCGCGAACCGCGCCCAATCCACGTCCACCACCACCGCGTTGACATCATCACCCGCCAACGCGCACTCCAGCGCCAGCAACGCCCCCGCCGGAGCCAACGCACCCAACCCACGCCGACCCAACTCACCCACCGCAGCACCACGAGCCGCCATACCGACCTCGGCCCACGGACCCCACGCCACCGACACACCCGCCAGCCCACGACCACGCCGCGCCGCCACCAACGCGTCCACAAACGCATTTCCGGCCGAATACGCCGCCTGACCGCCACTCCCCCAGATACCCGAGATCGAGGAGAAGACCACGAACGCGTCCAACTCACGCTCGCCCAGCAGCTCGTCCAGCAACGCCGCACCGCAGACCTTCGCCGCGACCACGGCGGCGAACTCCTCGGCGCTCGTGTCGCCGAGGGCCTGGCCGGTGTCGAGGCCGGCGGCGTGGAACACCGAACGAAGCGGGTACTCCTCGGTGTCGAGCTGCCGCAGCAACCCGGCCAGCGCCTCGCGGTCGGCCACATCACACGCGGCCACCGTCACCTCAGCACCCAGCGCCCGCAGCTCCGCCGCCAACTCCACTGCCCCCGGAGCCTCCAGACCCCGACGACCGGTCAGCACCAGATGCTCGGCGCCACCACGCACCAGCCAGCGCGCGACCTCGCCACCGAGGCCACCCGTGCCACCCGTGATCAGCGCCGTGCCACGCGGACGCCAGCCAGAACCGCCTGCCGCAGCGCGCACCAGGCGCCGGGCGAACACGCCCGACCCGCGCACCGCCAGCTGATCCTCAACACCCTGCCCCAGCACCGCACAGAGCCGCGCACCCGCACGCTCGTCCAACACCGCCGGAAGATCCAGCAGCCCACCCCACAGCTGCGGGAACTCCAACCCCGCCACCCGGCCCAGACCCCAGAGCAGACCACCAGCGGGAGCTGACAGAACGTCAGACTTGCCGGTCGACACGGCGCCCCGCGTCACGCACCACAGTCGACCGCCGACACCGGCCTCGCCCAGCGCCTGGAGCAGCTCCAGCGTCGGGCCCATCGCCGACTCCACACCCGCAGTAGCGGCAACACCGCTGTCCTCCAGCGCCAGCAGCGACACCACACCGGCGAACTCGCGCCCGGCCAACCGGTCAGCCAGCGACTCACGATCATCACCAGCACCCGCCACCAGCACCTCAACCCCGGCACCAGCAGCACCCAGCGCACCCTCAACCCACCGACACACCTCACCCCCGGCAGCAGCACCCTCAGGCACCACCACCAACCACCCACCACTCAGACCGGCCGCGGCCCCCAACTCCACCGCACGCCACACCACCCGATACCGCCAACCATCCACCACCGACCGCTCACGCCGCGCCCGACGCCACGACGAAATCGCCGGCAACACCGCACCCAACGGCTCACCAACCCCACCACCAAGCTCCAACTCCGCACTCAGAGCCGCAACATCACCCCGCTCCACCGCATCCCAGAACCGCACCTCCGCCACATCCGACGCAGCAGCCTGAGACGCCACCGCCTGCGGCACGGCCGAAGCCGCCGCCAGCCAGAACCGCCGGCGCTGGAAGGCGTAGGTGGGCAGGTCGACGCGCTGGGCGCCGGTGCCCGCGAAGTAGGCGTTCCAGTCGACGCGCACGCCCTGGACGTGCAGCCGGGCCACGGCGGCGGCCAGCGACTGCGCCTCCGGGCGGCCGGCCCGCTGGGTGGGGATACCCTCGGCCAGCGCGGACAGCACACCGTCCGGGCCGATCTCCAGGAACGTGCCGACACCCTGCTCACGCAGGGCGCTGACGCCGTCCGCGAAGCGCACGGTCTCCCGCACATGACGCACCCAGTACTCCGGAGTGGTCAGATCGCCACCACTACCCGAGACCACCGGGATCCGGGGCCGGGCGTAGCCCAGGGACTCGGCGACCGTACGGAACTCGGCCAGCATCGGATCCATCAGCGCGGAGTGGAAGGCATGGCTGACCGTCAGCCGCTTCACCCTGCGGCCCTCGGCACGGAACGCCGACTCCAGCGCCGCGACAGCCGCCTCGACACCCGACACGACCACCGAGTCGACACTGTTGATCGCCGCGATGTCGACCCCGTCGACCAGCGCGGCACGCACCTCGGCCTCGCTGCCCTGCACCGCGAGCATCGCACCACCCGCCGGCAGCGCCTGCATCAAGCGACCACGCGCGGCCACCAGCTTGCAAGCGTCCTCCAGCGACCAGACCCCCGCCACATACGCGGCGGCCAACTCACCGATCGAGTGCCCGCCCAGGAAGTCCGCACGCACACCCCACGACTCCACCAGCCGGAACAGCGCCACCTCGACCGCGAACAACCCCGCCTGCGTGTACACCGTCTGGCCCAGCAGCGCCGACTCGCTGTCGAACAGCACCTCCCGCAACGGCCGTTCCAGTTCCGCGTCGAACTGCGCGCACACCTCGTCCAGCGCGTCCGCGAACACCGGGAACGCGTCGTAGAGTTCACGCCCCATCCCGGCCCGCTGACTGCCCTGCCCCGAGAACAGGAACGCCGTCTTCCCCGCCGCCCCCGGCGCAGCCACGCCGAGAACAGCGGTCGAGGTCTCCGGCTCGCGGGCGAACGCGTCGAGGTTGGCCAGCAGTTCGGCCTGGTCACGGCCGAGCACGACGGCGCGGTGCTCCAGCGCCTGCCGGTGGGTGGCCAGCGAGTAGGCGGTGTCGAGCGCCGAACCGGCGGACTGCCGCAGGTGCTCCGCCAGGCGCTGCGCCTGTGCGGCCAGGCCGGCCGCGTCCTTGCCGGACAGCAGCCAGGGCAGGTACCGGCCGTCAGCAACCGTTGCGGACGGCGCGGGCTCCGCCACCGCCACCGCTACCGCAGCCGCCGGCGGCTCCTCGATGATCACGTGGGCGTTGGTGCCGCTGATGCCGAAGGACGAGACACCCGCGCGCCGCACCCGCCCGCCGGCGGGCCAGGCGGCCGGCTCGGTCAGCAGGCTGATGGTGCCGGCGGTCCAGTCGACCTGGCCGCTGGGCTGGTCCACGTGCAGGGTCTGCGGCAGCAGTTCGTGCCGCAGCGCCATGACCATCTTGATGATGCCGCCGACACCGGCCGCCGCCTGGGCGTGACCGAGGTTCGACTTGAGCGAGCCGAGCAGCAAGGGCTGCTCCGAGCCCCGCTCCCGGCCGTAAGTAGCGATCAGCGCCTGGGCCTCGATCGGGTCGCCGAGGCGGGTGCCGGTGCCGTGCGCCTCGACCGCATCGATCTGATCAGACGTCAGGCCGCCGTTGGCCAGCGCCTGGCGGATCACCCGCTGCTGAGCGGGGCCGTTGGGAGCGGTGAGGCCGTTCGAAGCGCCGTCCTGGTTGACGGCGGTGCCGCGCACCACCGCGAGCACCTGGTGGCCCAACCGCTCGGCGTCGCTGAGGCGTTCGACCAGCAGCATGCCGACGCCCTCGGCCCAGCCGGTGCCGTCGGCCGAGTCGGCGAAGGACTTGCAGCGGCCGTCCGCCGCCAGGCCCTGCTGGCGGCTGAACTGAACGAACATGTTGGGCGAGGCCAGGATCGCGGCGCCGCCGACCAGCGCCATTCCGCACTCGCCCTGCCGCAGTGCCTGGACGGCGAGGTGCAGCGCGACCAGGGAGGAGGAGCAGGCGGTGTCGATGGTCATCGCCGGGCCCTCGAGCCCGAAGGTGTAGGCGAGTCGACCGGAGACCACGCTGCCCGCGTTGCCGGTGAGCAGGTGGGCCTCGATCTCCTCGGGGGCCTGGCCGACCAGCGGGCCGTAACCCTGGAAGGCGGCACCGATGAAGACGCCGGTCCGGCTGCCGCGCACGGTGGCCGGGCTGATGCCCGCGCGCTCGAAGACCTCCCAGCTGGTCTCCAGCAGCAGGCGCTGCTGCGGGTCCATGGCGAGGGCCTCGCGCGGGGCGATACCGAAAAAGCCGGGGTCGAACTGGTCGGCTTCGTAGAGGAATCCGCCACTGCGGGTGTAGCTGGTGCCGGAACGCTCCGGATCCGGGTCGTAGAGGTTCTCCAGATCCCAGCCGCGGTTCACCGGGAACTCGCCGATGGCGTCCCGGCCTTCGGCGACCAGCTGCCAGAGCGCCTCGGGCGAGTCCACGCTCCCGGGGTAGCGGCAGGCCATCCCGACGATCACGATCGGGTCGTCGGTCGGGCGGTCCGAGGAGTCGGCGGACCGGCCGGACGGCACGGGGAGTTGGGCCTCCTCGACCCCGCCGAGCAGTTCCACTTCGAGGAAGGCGGCCAGCGAGGCGGCGGTCGGGTGGTCGAAGACGAGAGTGGCGGGCAGCCGAAGGCCGGTGGCGGTGTTCAGGCGGTTGCGCAGTTCGACGGAGGTGAGCGAGTCGAAGCCCAACTCCTTGAAGGCCCGGTCGGGTTCGACCGCCTTGGCGCTCGCGTGGCCGAGGACGGCCACCGCCTGTGCCTGCACCAGGTCCAGCAGAACGCGAGCGCGGTCGGCGCCGGACAGCGGGGCGAGCTGCTGGAGCAGGGACGACTGGCCCGCACCGCGAGCCGCCGTCTCCACCGCCCGACGCCGGGCCGGGCGCACCAGTCCGCGCAGCAGGCTGGGCACTCCGGCATCGCCGGCATCGGCTTGCAGAGCAGACAAGTTGAGGCGGACCGGAACCGTGACGGCACGGGCAGCGGTGCGGCCGGCGTCGAAGGCGGCCATGCCCTGCTCGGCGTCGAACGGCAGCAGGCCACTGCGGGCCATCCGCTGCAGGTCCGCCTCGCCGAGGTCACCGGTCATGCCGCTGCCGGACTGCTGCCACGGGCCCCAGGCGAGTGAGCTCGCGGGCAGGCCGAGCGAGCGGCGATGCACGGCCAGCGCGTCCAGGTAGGCGTTGGCCGCCGCGTAGTTGGCCTGACCGACACTGCCCAGCACCCCGGCGATCGAGGAGAACAGCACGAAGGCGGACAGGTCATGATGGAGCGTCAGTTCATGCAGGTGGCGCGCGGCGTCGGCCTTCGGGGCCCGGACGGCGGCCAGCCGCTCGGGGGTCATGCCCTCGATCAGACCGTCGTCCAGCACACCGGCCGTGTGCACCACCGCCGTCAGCTCGCGACCGGCGATCGCGCGGGCGAGCGCGTCGCGGTCGGCGACGTCGCAGGCCACGGCCTCGGCGGTGGCGCCCAGTTCGGCGAGGTCGGCGAGCAGCTCGGCGGCGCCGGGCGCCTCGGGGCCACGGCGGCTGAGCAGCAGGAGGTTGCGGGCGCCGTGCTCACGCACCAGGTGGCGGGCGACCAGGGCGCCGAGCGAGCCGGTGCCGCCGGTGACCAGCACCGTGCGCTCGGGGTCGAGTTGCCGCGGGACCGTGAGGACGACCTTGCCGATGTGCTTGGCCTGGCTGACGAAGCGGAACGCCTCCCGGGCCTGGCGCACGTCCCACACCCGGACGGGCAGCGTCTCGATCGTGCCGGACGCGAACAACTCCAGCAACTGGGAGAGGAGTTCACCGATCCGCGCCGGGCCGGCCTCGACCAGGTCGAACGCCCGGTAAGCGACACCCTCGGGGACGTCCGTGCGGATGTCGGTCTTGCCCATCTCCAGGAACCGGCCACCACGCGGCAGCAGGTCCAGCGAGGCGTCCACGAACTCACCCGCGAGGGCGTTCAGGACCACGTCCACGCCGTCCCCGCCGGTCACGGCCAGGAACTTCGCGGCGAAGGACAGGTCACGCGAGGACGCGATGTGCTCCTCGTCCAGACCCAGCGAGCGCAACGTGTCCCACTTGCCCGGACTCGCGGTCGCGAAGACCTCCGCGCCCAGGTGACGGGCCAGCTGGATCGCCGCCATACCCACACCACCGGCACCCGCGTGCACCAGCACCCGCTCACCGGCCTTGACCGCCCCCAAGTCCGACCACACGTACAGCGCCGTCAGGAAGACGATCGGCACCGACGCCGCCCGCGCGAACGACCACCCGACCGGAACCGGCGCCACCATCCGGTGGTCCGTCACCGCGAACGGCCCGAACCCACCACCGAACATCCCCAGCACCCGGTCACCAACGGCCAGCCCGGTGACGCCCGGACCCACCTCGGCCACCACGCCGGCGCCCTCGATACCCAGCGGCGCCACCACCGGATACATGCCCAACGCGTTCAGCACATCACGGAAGTTCACACCACCGGCCCGCACCGCGATCCGGACCTGACCCTCGGCCAACTCCTCCACCGAGGACGGAACCAGCTCCAACGCCTCCAACGTGCCACGCTCGACACTGTCCAACCGCCACGCCACCGCACCAGCCGGCACCGCGAGTTCACCCGCCGCATCAGCACGCACCAACCGTGGCGCCAAGGCCACACCCGCACGCAGCGCCAGCTGCGACTCGCCCGAAGCCACCGCCCCCGGCAGCGCCGCCCACGACTCCGCCGAGCCGTCCACATCCACCAACACCACCCGGTCCGGGTGTTCCGACTGCGCCGAACGCACCAGACCCCAGACCGCCCCAGCCTCCAGATCCACCACACCCGGATCCGCATCCACCGCAACAGCCCCACGCGTCACCACCACCAGACGCGCACCCCCACCAACACCCTGAAGCGCCCCCAGCACCACCTCCACCGACGCACCGCACACCACCAGCACCGAAGCCGAGACCTCAACACCCGACACCAGACCAGTGCCCAGCGTGTCCTCACCCCACAGCGCCCACCCCTCGGTGGTCGCCTCCGGGTCCGCCTCGGCGGCAACCCACTCGATGGCGAACTGGTCGTCCGCGCCGAGGCCGGCCGCGGGCTTCAGCTGCGCAGCGGTGACCGGGCGCAGCACCAGGGAGTCCACAGCGGCCACCGGCGCGCCGGACTGGTCGGCGACGAGCAGCGACACGCCGTCGGTACCCGTCCGCGACAGGCGCACCCGCAGGGCAGCGGCCCCCGAGGCGAAGAGCGACACGCCCGACCAGGCGAACGGCAGGCGGCCACGCCCGGACTCCGTGTCGGCATCGGCCAGCAGGTCGCCCACCGCGATCGCGTGCAGCGCGGCATCCAGCAGCGCCGGATGCAGGCCGAAGCCCTCGACCCCGGTCCCCTCCGGCAGCGCGACCTCGGCGAACACCTCGTCACCGCGCCGCCAGGCGGCCCGCAGGCCCTGGAACGACGGGCCATAGGCGAACCCGCCCTCGGCCAGGCCCGGGTAGAGCGCGTCGACGCCGAGCGCGACGGCACCGGCCGGCGGCCACTCGGTCAGCGCGGCGGAGGTGGCCGGCTGGGCGTGGCCCGTCGACAGCACACCGCTGGCGTGCCGCACCCACATGCCGTCGGTCGACGGCTCGTCGGCGCGCGAGTGCACACTGACCGGACGCAGCCCGGTCTCGTCGGGAGCGCCGACCCAGACCTGCACCCGGGTCGCGCCGTGGGCCGGCAGGATCAGCGGGGCGTGCAGCGTCAGCTCGTCCACCCGGTCGCTGCCGACCTGGTCGGCGGCGCGCATGGCGAGTTCCACGAAGGCGGTGCCCGGCAGCAGGACGTGGTCCATGATCCGGTGCTCGGCGAGCCACGGGTGGGTCTTCAGCGAGAGCGAACCGGTCAGCAGGTAGCCGTCGGTGTCCACCAGCCGGACCGCGGCACCGAGCAGCGGGTGGTCGGCCGCGCTCAGGCCCAGGCCGCAGGCATCGCCGATCGCGGTGCCCATGGTCGGCCAGAAGTCCTCGTGTTGGAAGGCGTAGGTGGGCAGGTCGACCTGGGCGGTGCCGGTGAAGAGCGCGGACCAGTCGACGGCCGTGCCGCGCACGTAGACGCGGGCCAGGGCGCTGAGCAGCGTCTCCACCTCGGCGCGACCGGCGCGCTGGGTGGGGATGCAGGTGGTCTCGCCGGCCATCGCGGAGAGCACGCCGTCGGGGCCCAGCTCCAGGAAGGTGCGCACGCCCTCCTCCTGGAGGGTGGCGACGCCATCGGCGAACCGGACCGCCTCACGGACGTGGCGCACCCAGTAGTCGGCAGAGGTGAGGTCCTCGAAGCCGCCGGTCACGTTCGAGACCACCGGAATACGCGGTGCGCTGTACGTCAGCGACTCGGCGACGGCGCGGAACTCCGCCAGCATCGGGTCCATCAGCGCGGAGTGGAAGGCGTGGCTGACCGTCAGGCGCTTGACCTTGCGGCCGGCGGCACGCCAGGCCTGCTCCAGCGCCGCGACCTCCGCCTCGGCGCCGGAGACGACGATCGAGTCAGGCCCGTTGACGGCGGCGATGTCCACGGCGCCACTCAGCGCCGCCCGGATCTCCTCCTCGCGCCCCTGCACCGCGAGCATCGCGCCACCCGCCGGCAGCGCCTGCATCAGGCGGCCACGAGCGGCCACGAGCGTGCAGGCGTCCGCCAGCGACCAGAGGCCCGCGACGTGCGCGGCGGCCAGCTCACCGATCGAGTGCCCCGCCAGGATGTCCGGGGTGACGCCCCAGGACTCCAGCAGGCGGAACAGCGCGACCTCGATCGCGAACAATCCCGCCTGGGTGTAGACGGTCTGGTCGAGCAGCGCGGACTCGGTGTCGAACAGCACGTCCCGCAGCGGGCGTTCCAGCTCCGCGTCGAACCGCGCGCAGACCGCGTCCAGCGCGTCCGCGAACACCGGGAACGCGGCGTAGAGTTCACGCCCCATCCCGGCCCGCTGACTGCCCTGCCCGGAGAAGAGGAACCCGGTCCGGCCCTCGACCACCGAACCCACCACCACACCCGAGACCTCACCGCCCTCGGCCACCGCCGCCAACCCCGCCAGCAGTTCACCACCGTCCGAACCCAGCACGACCGCACGCTGCTCGAACCCGGCCCGCGACACCGCCAACGCCCGACCCACACCCGCCACCGAAGCATCAGCATCCAAGTGCTCCACCAACCGCCCGGCCTGCCCACGCAGAGCCGCGACACCACGCCCCGACACCACCCACGGCACCACCGGAGCACCCGCCACCACCATCGAGGCCTCCGCCTCCGGCGCCTGCTCCAGCACCACATGCGCGTTCGTCCCACTCATCCCGAACGACGACACACCCGCACGACGCGGACGCCCAACCTCCGGCCACACCATCGCCTCGGTCAGCAACTCAACCGCACCCGCCGACCAATCCACATGCGGCGACGGCGCATCCACATGCAACGTACGCGGCAACACACCATGCCGCATCGCCAACACCATCTTGATCACACTCGCCACACCCGAAGCAGCCTGCGTGTGACCGATATTCGACTTCAACGACCCCAACAACAGCGGCTGGCCATCCGACCGCCCCTGACCGTACGTCGCCAGCAACGCCTGCGCCTCGATCGGGTCACCAAGAGCCGTGCCGGTCCCGTGCGCCTCCACCACATCAACCTCAGCCGCCGACAGACCCGCCGAAGCCAGCGCCTGCCGGATCACCCGCTGCTGCGACGGACCATTCGGCGCCGTCAACCCGTTCGACGCCCCATCCTGATTGACCGCAGTCCCCCGCACCACCGCCAACACCTGATGACCGAGCCGCCGAGCATCACTCAGCCGCTCCACCACCAACATCCCGACACCCTCACCCCAACCCGTGCCATCAGCACCAGCCGCGAACGCCTTGCACCGACCATCCATCGCCAACCCACGCTGACGACTGAACTCGATGAACGCACCCGGCGTCGACATCACCGTCACACCACCGGCCAACGCCAACTCACACTCACCACCACGCAACGCCTGCACCGCAAGATGCAACGCCACCAACGACGACGAACACGCCGTATCCACCGTCACCGCCGGACCCTCAAGCCCGAACGTGTAGGACAACCGACCCGACACCACACTCGCCGCGTTACCCGTCCCCAGATGACCACCCAACTCCTCCACCGCACCCGCCAGCAGACCCGCGTAATCCTGACCGTTCGTCCCCACGAACACACCCGTACGCGAACCCCGCACCGACCACGGCGACACACCCGCCCGCTCGAACGCCTCCCACGACGTCTCCAACAACAACCGCTGCTGCGGATCCATCGCCAACGCCTCACGCGGCGAAATCCCGAAGAAGTCGGCGTCGAAACCGCTCGCGCCGCTCAGGAAGGCGCCGTGCCGCGAGTAGGTGTGGCCGGCCTTTCCGGGCTCGGGGTCGTAGAGGGCCTCCAGGTCCCAGCCACGGTCGGTCGGGAACGGCCCGACCGCGTCGGCCTCGTCCATCACCAGCCGCCACAGACCCTCCGGCGACAGCACACCGCCCGGGAACCGGCACGCCATGCCCACGATCGCGATCGGCTCATCCGCCACCACGCCAGCACCCGCGCCCGCCTCGATCGTGACACCCGCCGTGACACCCGCGAACTGGGCGAGCAGGTGCTGGGCGAGCACCTGCGAGGACGGGAAGTCGAAGACCAGGGTGGACGGCAGCTGCAGACCGGTGGTCGCGGCCAGGCGGTTGCGCAGTTCGACGGCGGTCAGCGAGTCGAAGCCCAACTCCTTGAACGCGCGGCCGGGTTCGACGGCCTCAGCCGAGCGATAGCCGAGGACAGCCGCGACCTCAGTACGGACGGCGTCCAGCACCAGGCGCTCCCGGTCGGCCTCGACCGCCTCGACCAGCCGCTGCTCCAGTGCGCTGCGGGCCGCCGAGCCGCTCGCGCCAGCGGCACCGGCAGCACCCTGCTCCAGCGCGGTGGACGCCTCCGGGATCTCGGTGAAGAACTCGCTGCCGCGCAGCGCGGTGAAGGCCGGCGCGAACCGCGCCCAATCCACGTCCACCACCACCGCGTTGGCATCATCACCCGCCAACGCGCACTCCAGCGCCAGCAACGCCCCCGCCGGAGCCAGCGCACCCAGCCCGCGCCGACCCAACTCACCCACCGCAGCACCACGAGCCGCCATACCGACCTCGGCCCACGGACCCCACGCCACCGACACCCCGGCCAGCCCACGACCACGCCGCGCCGCCACCAACGCGTCCACGAACGCGTTCCCGGCCGAGTACGCGGCCTGGCCGCTGCTACCCCAGATACCGGAGATCGAGGAGAAGACCACGAACGCGTCCAACTCACGCTCGCCCAGCAGCTCGTCCAGCAGCGCCGCACCGCAGACCTTCGCCGCGACGTCGTTCGCCAGGGTGACCGCGTCCAGTTCGGTGAGCGGGGCGTAGTCCGCGACACCGGCGGCGTGGACGACCGCGCGCAGCGGCTCCTCCTCGGTGTCGAGCTGCCGCAGCAGCCCGGCCAGCGCCTCGCGGTCGGCCACATCGCACGCGGCCACCGTCACCTCAGCACCCAGCCCGCGCAGCTCCGCCGCCAACTCCGCAGCCCCCGGGGCCTCCAGACCCCGACGACCGGTCAGCACCAGATGCTCCGCGCCACCACGCACCAGCCAGCGCGCGACCTCACCACCCAGACCACCCGTGCCACCCGTGACCAGCACCGTGCCACGCGGACGCCAACCGTCCCCACCCGCCACACCGGCCACAGCGCGCACCAGGCGCCGGGCGAACACGCCCGACCCCCGCACCGCCAGCTGATCCTCAACACCCTGCCCCAGCACCGCACAGAGCCGCGCACCCGCACGCTCGTCCAACACCGCCGGGAGATCCAGCAGCCCACCCCACAGCTGCGGGAACTCCAACCCCGCCACCCGGCCCAGACCCCAGAGCAGGCCGGCCGACTCAGCCGTCACCAGATCCGAACGGCCGACCGAGACGCCACCTCGCGTCACGCACCACAGCCGACCGCCGACACCGGCCTCGCCCAACGCCTGGAGCAGCGCCAGCGTCGACCCCAGCACGGAGACAACTCCCGCTCCGTCGCCGACAGCACCCCCCGCCAGGCCCAGCAGCGACACCACACCGGCGAACTCCCGCCCGGCCAACCGGCCCGCCAGCGACTCACGATCATCACCAGCACCCACCACCAGCACCTCAACCCCGGCACCAGCAGCACCCAGCGCACCCTCAACCCACCGACACACCTCACCCCCGGCAGCAGCACCCTCAGGCACCACCACCAACCACCCACCACTCAGACCGGCCGCAGCCCCCAACTCCACCGCACGCCACACCACCCGATACCGCCAACCATCCACCACCGACCGCTCACGCCGCGCCCGACGCCACGACGAAATCGCCGGCAACACCGCACCCAACGGCTCACCAACCCCACCACCAAGCTCCAACTCCGCACTCAGAGCCGCAACATCACCCCGCTCCACCGCATCCCAGAACCGCACCTCCGCCACATCCGACGCACTGGAAGCCCTGGCGGCACCGGCGGCACCGGCCTCGACAGCAGGCCGCTCGGACGGCATCAGCCAGAACTGCTCGTGCTGGAAGGCGTAGAGCGGCAGTTCGACCCGGCGAGCGCCCGAACCGGCGAAGTACGCCGCCCAGTCGACACCGACACCCTGCACGTGCAGACGGGCGACAGCCGCCGCCAGGGTCCGCGCCTCGGGACGACCCGCGCGCTGGGTGGGGATACCGTCGGCCAGCGCGGACAGCACACCGTCGGGGCCCAGCTCCAGGAAGGTCCGCACCCCCTGCTCGCGCAGCGTGCGCACCCCGTCCGCGAACCGCACCGCTTCCCGGACATGGCGCACCCAGTAGTCGGCGGAGGTCAGTTCCTCGAAGCCGCCGGTCACATTCGAGACCACCGGAACGCGCGGCGCGCTGTAGGTCAGCGACTCGGCAACCGCCCGGAACTCGGCCAGCATCGGATCCATCAGCGCCGAGTGGAAGGCATGACTGACCGTCAGCCGCCTGACCTTGCGGCCCTCCGCCCGCCACGCGGCCTCCAGCGCCGCGACCTCCGCCTCGGCGCCCGAAACCACCACAGCCTGAGGCCCGTTGACAGCGGCGACGTCCACCGCTTCACCCAGTGCCGCCCGGACCTCGTCCTCACTCCCCTGCACCGCGAGCATCGCACCACCCGCCGGCAGCGCCTGCATCAGGCGGCCACGCGCCGCCACCAGCTTGCATGCGTCCGCCAGCGACCAGACACCCGCCACATACGCCGCCGCCAACTCACCGATCGAGTGCCCGGCCAGATAGTCCGGAGTCACCCCCCAGGACTCCACCAGCCGGAACAGCGCCACCTCGACCGCGAACAACCCCGCCTGCGTGTAAACCGTCTGGTCCAGCAGCGCCGACTCGGTGTCGAACAGCACCTCCCGCAACGGCCGGTCGAGCTCAGCGTCGAACCGCTCACACACCTCGTCCAAAGCTATCGCGAACACCGGGAACGCGGCATACAACTCACGCCCCATCCCGGCCCGCTGGCTGCCCTGCCCCGAGAACAGGAACGCCGTCCCGGCCTCCGGCACCACGGCGCCGCAGTTCACCGAGGCGGTCGCCTCGCCGCGCGCCAGGGCGGCCAGGCCGTCGAGCAGTTCGTCCCGGTCCGCCGCCAGCACCGCGGCACGCTGCTCCAGCGCGCCTCGGCTGGTGGCGAGCGAGAACGCGGTGTCGAGCGCGCCCAGTTCGGGCTGCCGGCGCAGGTGGGCGAGCAGCCGGTCGGCCTGGGCCCGCAGCGCGGCCTCGCCCCGGCCCGAGACCAGGAACGGCAGCACGCCCGCCGCCGGGGCGGCCGTCGGGGCAGGCTCGGCCTCGGCCCCGCTCTCGACCTCCGCCGGGGCCTGCTCCAGGATGGTGTGCGCGTTGGTGCCGCTGACGCCGAACGAGGAGACCGCGGCCCGGCGCGGCCGACCGGTCTCCGGCCATTCCTGACGCTCCGTCAGCAGCTCGACCGCGCCCGCCGTCCAGTCCACGTGCGGGGTCGGCGCGTCCACGTGCAGGGTCTGCGGCAGCACGCCGTGCTGCATCGCCATGACCATCTTGATCACGCTGGCGACACCCGAAGCCGCCTGGGTGTGGCCGATGTTGGACTTGACCGAGCCGAGCAGCAGGGGCTTCTCCGAGCCCCGCTCCTTGCCGTAAGTGGCGATCAGCGCCTGGGCCTCGATCGGGTCGCCCAGCGTGGTGCCCGTGCCGTGCGCCTCGACCACGTCGATCTGATCGGCCGTCAGGCGGGCGTTGGTCAGCGCCTGACGGATCACCCGCTGCTGCGACGGACCGTTGGGGGCCGTCAGTCCGTTCGACGCGCCGTCCTGGTTGATCGCCGAACCGCGCACCACCGCGAGGACCTGGTGCCCCAGGCGGCGGGCGGCCGAGAGGCGCTCGACCAGCAGCATGCCGACGCCCTCGCCCCAGCCGGTGCCGTCGGCCGCCGCCGCGAACGGCTTGCAGCGACCGTCCCGGGCCAGACCGCCCTGGCGGCTGAACTCGATGAACGCGCCGGGGGTGGACATGATCGTCACGCCGCCGACCAGGGCCATCGTGCACTCGCTCTGGCGCAGTGCCTGGCAGGCCAGGTGGAGGGCGACCAGCGAGGAGGAGCAGGCGGTGTCCACGCTGACGGCGGGACCCTCGAGGCCGAAGGTGTAGGAGAGCCGGCCCGAGACGACGCTGGCCGCGCTGCTGGTGGCCAGGTAGCCCTCGCCGCCCTGCGGGGCCTCGCCGAGCAGGGCGGCGTAGTCCTGGCCGTTGGTGCCGACGAAGACGCCGGTGCGGGTGCCGCGCAGGGTCGCGGGGTCGATGCCGGCGTGCTCGAAGGCCTCCCAGCCGGTCTCCAGCAGCAGGCGCTGCTGCGGGTCCATCACCAGGGCCTCGCGCGGCGAGATGCCGAAGAAGCCGGGGTCGAACCGGTCGGCCTCGTAGAGGAAGCCGCCGTGCTGGGCGTAGCTGGTGCCGCTGCGCAGCGACTGCGGGTCGTAGAGCTCGGCCAGGTCCCAGCCTCGGTTGGCGGGGAACTCGCCGATGGCGTCGGTGCCGCCCGCCACCACCTGCCACAGGTCCTCGGGCGAACGCACGCCGCCGGGCAGGCGGCAGGCCATGCCGACGATCGCGATCGGCTCCCGCTCGGCCTCCTCGACCTCGCGGATCCGCTCGTTGGCGTCGTTGAGTTCGGTCACGACGCGCTTGAGGTATTCGCGGAGCTTGTTTTCGTTCGTCGCCATCGCTGTCATCACCCGTGTGTTCTGAGGCGGAGAGGTCTGTGTGCGCGAGCGCAGCGGTGCGCGCGGGCGCGGATCGGGGCGGGGCGCCGGCCGGTCAGGCGCGGCCGAGGTTCCGGTCGATCAGGTCGAAGAGGTCGTCGTCGGAGGCGTCTTCGAGCTGTTCGGTGAGTGCGCCGGTGTCCGACAGGCCACGGGCTTCGTTCCAGAGGGCGAGCAGGTCCTTGAGCCGCCGGCCGATCTTGGCCTGTTCGGCGTCGTCCGGCGCGATGGTGTCCAGGTCCGCAGGCGTGACCGCGAGCAGGGCGGCCTCGAGCCGGTCGAGGTCGGCGAGCAACGGCAGGCCCGCTTCAGCGGCGTCGCCGGAGAGTTCGGCGTCCAGGTGGTCGGCCAGGGCGGCGGCGGTCGGGTAGTCGTAGAGCAGGGTGCTGGGCAGGGTCAGGCCGGTGCTGCCGGTGAGGCGGTCGCGCAGTTCGAGCACGGTGAGCGAGTCGAAGCCGAGGCTCTTGAACGCCCGGTCCGGCTCGATCCGGTCCGCGCCGTCCAGACCGACCACGGCCGCGACCTCGCCCCGGACCAGCTGGAGCAGGCTGCGGCGGCGCTCGGCGCCGGTGAGGCCGGCCAGGCGCAACGCGACCTCGGCTGCGCCACGGGCGGCCGAACCGCCCTCGCCGGCGGCCGGGGCCGACGCGGCCACCAGCTCGGGCAGTTCGGCGAGCAGCGGGCTGGGCCGGACGGCGGCGAAGGAGGCGCCGAGGGTGGACCAGTCCACGTCGGCCACCACGCAGGCGGTCTCCTGGCCGGTCAGTGCCTGGTGGAGCGCGTCCAGTGCGGTCGACGGGGCGAGCGGGGTCAGGCCGCGCTTGACCAGGTGGTCGCGCGCCGCACCGTCGCCGGCCATGCCGCCGCCGTCCCAGGGGCCCCAGGCGACGGCGGTGGCGGGCAGGCCGCGACCGCGCCGGTCCTCGGCGAGGGCGTCGAGGTAGGCGTTGCCGGCCGCGTAGCCGGCCTGGCCGGCCGAGCCCCAGATGCCGGCGATGGAGGAGAAGAGCACGAAGGCCTCCAACTCCTCATCCGCCAGCAGCTCGTCCAGGTGCCGGGCGCCGGCCACCTTGGCGGCGACCACCTCGGCGAGGTCCTCGGGTGCGGTGTCCGCGATCGCGGCGGCCTGCGGCAGGCCGGCGGCGTGGACCACCGAGCGGACCGGCTCGCCGTCGGCGCGCAGCCGTTCCAGCAGCCCGGCCAGCGCCTCGCGGTCAGCCGCGTCGCAGGCGACCACGCTGGCGGTGGCGCCCGACTCGGCCAGCTCGGCCACGAGTTCGGCGCTGCCGGGGGCGTCCGGGCCGCGTCGGCCGGTCAGCACCAGGCGGGTGGCACCCTGCTCGGCCAGCCGGCGGGCGACATGCGCACCGAGCGCGCCGGTGCCGCCGGTGATCAGCACGGTGCCGGTGGGCGACCAGGGCGCGGCGGCGGCCGTCGCCGCGGCGGGCGCGGCGGCGTGCACCAGGCGGCGGGCGAAGAAGCCCGAGGCCCGCACGGCGAGTTGGTCTTCCGCACCCAGCGTGCCGCTCAGCACGGCGGCGAGCCGGGCGAGTTCGCGCGCGTCGGGGCGCGCGGACGGAAGGTCGATCAGGCCGCCCCAGCGGTCGGGGTGCTCCAGCGCGGCGACCCGGCCGAAGCCCCAGACCTGGGCCTGCTCCGGCTGGGCGACCCGGTCTCCCGGCGCGGCGGCCACGGCACCCGTGGTGGCGCACCAGAGCGGCGCGTCGAGCTCGGCGTCGCCCAGGGCCTGCACCAGGGTGGCGGTGCGGGCCAGCCCGGCGTGCGGGCCCTCGGTGCCGTCCGCGAGGGCCAGCAGCGAGAGCACACCAGAGAGAGCGCCGGAGAGCGCGCGGTCGGCTGCGGCGGTCCGCAGGCGGTCGGCGAGGGCGGCGCGGTCGGCAGCGGTGTCGGCGTCGACCTCGACGCGGATCAGCTGGGCGGTCGCGGCGGTCAGCGCGGCGGCGACCGCGTCGGCCGTCTCCGTGCTGGACGGGGTGGCCAGCAGCAGCCAGCTGCCGGTCAACTCGGGCTCGCCGGAGTCGGGTTCGGTGACCGGCCGCCAGACGGCCCGGTAGCGCAGCCGGTCCAGGTCGGCCAGCTCGCGCTGCCTGCGCCGCCAGGACGAGAGCGCGGGCAGCAGGGCGCCCAACTCGTGGTCGCCGTCGAGCCGCAGCGTGGCGGCCAGCTCGTTGGCGTCCTGACGCTCGACGGCGGCCCAGAAGCCCGCTTCCACGGGATCGGCGCTGCCCTGCGCGGTGCCGGCGGCCCGGCGACTGGCGAGCGCGGTCGAGGAGAGCCAGTAGCGCGAGCGCTGGAAGGCGTAGGTGGGCAGGTCGGTGCGACTGACATCGAGCCCGGCGAAGTAGGAGCCCCAGTCGATCGAGTGACGGTTCGTCAGTAGCGTGCCCAGGGCCCGGGTGAGGGTCTGCGGCTCCGGGTGACCGGCGCGCAGCACCGGGGTAACCACCGCCGCGCCGTCCAGCACCTGGCGGGCCATGGCGGTCAGCACGGTGTCGGGGCCGAGCTCCAGGAAGGTGCGCACGCCCTGCTCGTGCAGCGTGCGGACACCGTCGGCGAAGCGGACGGCCTCGCGGACATGGCGCACCCAGTAGTCGGGGGTGGTGAGGTCCTCGAAGCCGCCGGTGAGGTTCGAGACCACCGGGATCGTCGGCGCGCGGTAGGTGAGGGACTCGGCAACGACGCGGAACTCCGCCAGCATCGGGTCCATCAGCGCGGAGTGGAAGGCGTGGCTGACGGTGAGGCGCTTGACCTTGCGGCCCTCGGCGCGGAACCCCGCCTCGAGCGCCGCGATATCCGCCTCGGCACCCGAAACGACGATCGAGTCAGGCCCGTTGACGGCAGCGATGTCCACCACGCCACTCAGCGCCGCCCGGACCTCGTCCTCGCTCCCCTGCACCGCGAGCATCGCGCCACCCGCCGGCAGCGCCTGCATCAGCCGGCCACGCGCCGCAACCAGCTTGCAGGCGTCGGCCAGTGACCAGACGCCCGCCACATGCGCCGCCGCCAACTCACCGATCGAGTGGCCCGCCAAGTAGTCCGGGGTGACACCCCACGACTCCAGCAGTCGGAACAGCGCCACCTCGATCGCGAACAGCCCGGCCTGCGTGTAGACGGTCCGGTCCAGCAACTCGGCGTCCTCGAACAGCACCTCGCGCAGCGGCCGGTCCAGCAGGCCGTCGAACTGCGCGCAGACCGCGTCCAGTTCGGCCGCGAAGACCGGCCGGCTCGCGTAGAGCTCACGTCCGGCACCGGCCCGCTGGCTGCCCTGGCCCGCGAAGAGCAGCGCCAGCTTGCCGCCGCCGCTGCCACTACCGGTGCCGCCGCTGCGGACGACCGAGGCGGCGGGGCTGCCGTCGGCCAACGCGTCGAGCCCGCGCAGTAGTTCGTCGGCGTTCGCGGCGGTCACCACGGCCGAGTGCTCCAGGCTCGCCCGGGTCGTGGCGAGCGAGAAGGCGAGGTCCGCGAGGTCCGGGTCCTGCTCGCGGCGCAGCTGGGTGGCCAGTCGGCGGGCCTGCTCGCGGACCGCGTCCTCGCCGCGTCCCGAGAGCAGGAACGGCAGCTCGGTCGCGGGGCCGGCCTGACGGGCGGGACGGCTGGGCTCAGCAGTCGGCGCCTGCTCCAGGATGGTGTGCGCGTTGGTGCCGCTGATCCCGAAGGAGGAGACGGCGGACCGGCGCGGGCCCCCGGTCTGCGGCCACGGCATGGTCTCGGTCAGCAGCTCGACCGCACCCGTGGTCCAGTCGACGTGGCTGCTGGGCTCGTCCACGTGCAGGGTGCGCGGCAGCACGCCGTTGCGCATCGCCATGACCATCTTGATCACGCCCGCGACGCCCGAAGCCGCCTGGGTGTGGCCGATGTTGGACTTGATCGAGCCCAGCCGAAGCGGGTTCGCGGCGTCCCGGTCGCGGCCGTAGGTCGCCAGCAGCGCCTGGGCCTCGATGGGGTCGCCCAGCGTGGTGCCGGTGCCGTGTGCCTCCACCGCGTCGATCTGATCGGCCGTCAGGCGGGCGTTGGCCAGCGCCTGGCGGATCACCCGCTGCTGCGACGGACCGTTGGGAGCCGTCAAGCCGTTCGACGCACCGTCCTGGTTGACGGCCGAGCCGCGCACCACCGCCAGGACCGGGTGACCCAACCGCTCGGCGTCGCTGAGGCGTTCGACCAGCAGCATGCCGGCGCCCTCGCCCCAGCCGGTGCCGTCGGCGGCCTCGGCGAAGGACTTGCAGCGGCCGTCGTCGGCCAGCCCGCGCTGGCGGCTGAACTCGGTGAAGATGTCGGGGGTCGCCATCACGGTCGCCCCGCCCGCCAGGGCCAGCGTGCACTCGCCGGAGCGCAGTGCCTGGACGGCGAAGTGGAGCGCGACCAGGGAGGAGGAGCAGGCGGTGTCGACGGTGACCGCCGGGCCCTCCAGGCCGAGGGTGTAGGCGATCCGGCCGCTGGCCACCGAACCGGTGCTGCCGGTCAGCAGGTGGCCTTCGAGCCCCTCGGGCAGCTCGTCCACGCCGGTGCCGTAGCCGCAGTAGGCGGAGCCGACGAAGACGCCGGTCTGGGTGCCGCGCATCGCGGACGGGGCGATCCCGGCCCGCTCGAGGACCTCCCAGGCGGTCTCCAGCAGCAGCCGCTGCTGCGGGTCCATGGCCAGCGCCTCGCGCGGCGAGATCCCGAAGAACAGCGGGTCGAAGTCACCGACGTCGTGGACGAAGCCGCCCTCGTTGACGTAGCTGGTGCCGCTGCCCCGGCCGGCCGGGTCGTAGAGCCGCTCGGCGTCCCAGCCGCGATCGGCGGGGAACGGGCCGATCGCGTCGGCCCCGGTGGCCACCAGCTGCCAGAGGTCCTCCGGCGAGCGGACGCCGCCCGGGTAGCGGCAGGCCATGCCGACGATGGCGATCGGCTCGTCCGTCGCCGCCATGAGGGGCAGCGCGGTGGGCGCGGGCCCGCTGTCGGTGCCCTGCACCTCGTCGAGCAGCAGCGTGGCGATGGCCCGCGCGGTCGGATGGTCGAAGACCAGGGTGGCGGGCAGCCGCAGGCCGGTCGCCGCGTTCAGGCGGTTGCGCAGCTCGACCGAGGTGAGCGAGTCGAAGCCCAACTCCTTGAACGGCCGGTCCAGATCGATCTCGGCGGCGGCGTCGTAGCCGAGCACGGCCGCGACCTGGGCGGCCACCGCCGCCAGCAGCTCCGCCGAGCGCGCGGCCTCGTCCAGGCCCGCCAGACGCTGCGCCAGCGGCGCGGCGGCGGCACCGGCGGCCGGCACGGCGGTGGACGCCGTCCGGGGTGCGCGACGACCGTGGGTGCGGGTCAACTCGTTCAGCAGCGCGGGAAGTTCCTGCCGCTCACCGGCTCCGCGCAGCGCGGCCAGGTCGAGCCGGACCGGGATGAGCACCGCCTCGGCTGCGCTGCGGCCGGCGTCGAAGGCGGCCATGCCCTGCTCGGCGTCGAACGACAGCAGGCCACTGCGGGCCATCCGCTGCAGGTCCGCCTCACCGAGATCACCGGTCATGCCACCGCCGGACTGCTGCCACGGGCCCCAGGCGAGCGAGCTCGCGGGCAGACCGAGCGAGCGGCGATGCACGGCCAGCGCGTCCAGATAGGCGTTGGCCGCCGCGTAGTTGGCCTGACCGACACTGCCCAGCACCCCGGCGATCGAGGAGAACAGCACGAAGGCAGACAGGTCATGATGGAGCGTCAGTTCATGCAGGTGACGGGCGGCGTCGGCCTTCGGGGCCCGGACGGCGGCCAGCCGCTCGGGGGTCATGCCCTCGATCAGACCGTCGTCCAGCACACCGGCCGTGTGCACCACCGCCGTCAGCTCGCGACCGGCGATCGCGTAGGCGAGCGCGTCGCGGTCGGCGACGTCGCAGGCCATCACCTCGGCGGTGGCGCCCAGTTCGGCCAGCTCGACCACCAGCTGCTCGACCCCCGGCGCCTGTGCGCCACGGCGGCTGAGCAGCAGGAGCTTGCGGGCGCCGTGCTCACGCACCAGGTGGCGGGCGACCAGCGCGCCGAGCGAGCCGGTGCCGCCGGTGACCAGCACCGTGCGCTCGGGGTCCAGCGACTGCGGGACCGTGAGCACGACCTTGCCGATGTGCCTGGCCTGACTGACGAAGCGGAACGCCTCCCGGGCCTGGCGCACGTCCCACACCCGGACCGGCAGCGTCTCGATCGTGCCGGACGCGAACAACTCCAGCAGCTCGGAAAGGAGTTCACCGATCCGCGCCGGGCCGGCCTCCACCAGGTCGAACGCCCGGTAAGCGACACCCTCGGGGACGTCCGTGCGGATGTCGGTCTTGCCCATCTCCAGGAACCGGCCACCACGCGGCAGCAGGTCCAGCGAGGCGTCCACGAACTCACCCGCAAGGGCGTTCAGGACCACGTCCACGCCGTCCCCGCCGGTCACGGCCAGGAACTTCGCGGCGAAGGACAGGTCACGCGAGGACGCGATGTGCTCCTCGTCCAGGCCCAGCAAGCGCAACGTGTCCCACTTGCCCGGGCTGGCAGTCGCGAAGACCTCCGCGCCCAGGTGACGGGCCAGCTGGATCGCCGCCATACCCACACCACCGGCACCGGCATGCACCAGCACCCGCTCACCGGCCTTGACCGCACCCAGATCCGTCCAGGCGTAGAGCGCCGTCAGGAAGACCGTCGGCACCGACGCCGCCCGCGCGAACGACCACCCGACCGGGATCCGCGCGAGCAGGCGGTGATCGGTCACCGCGTACGGACCGAAGCCACCCGAGAACATGCCCAGCACCCGGTCACCGACCGCGAGCCCGGCAACTCCCGGGCCCACCTCGGCCACCACGCCGGCGCCCTCGATACCCAGCGGCGCCACCACCGGATACATGCCCAGCGCGTTCAGCACATCGCGGAAGTTCACACCACCGGCCCGCACCGCGATCCGGACCTGCCCCTCGGCCAACTCCTCCACCGAGGAGGGAACCAGCTCCAGCGCCTCCAACGTGCCACGCTCAACGCTGTCCAACCGCCACGCCACCGCACCAGCCGGCACCACCAGCGTCTCCGCCGAGCGCGCAGCCCGCAGGCGTGGCGCGAACGCGGCGCCCGCACGCAGCGCCAGCTGCGACTCGCCCGAAGCCACCGCCCCCGGCAGCGCCGCCCACGACTCCGCCGAGCCGTCCACATCCACCAACACCACCCGGTCCGGGTGTTCCGACTGCGCCGAACGCACCAGACCCCAGACCGCCCCGGCCTCCAGATCCACCACACCCGGATCCGCATCCACCGCAACAGCCCCACGCGTCACCACCACCAGACGCGCACCCCCACCAACACCCTGAAGCGCCCCCAGCACCACCTCCACCGACGCACCGCACACCACCAGCACCGAAGCCGAGACCTCAACACCCGACACCAGACCAGTGCCCAGCGTGTCCTCACCCCACAGCGCCCAGCCCTCCGCCGACCCGCCGGCGAGCGGGACCGCCGACCAGGCGAGCCGGAACAGCGGCTCCTCGCGGAGCTGCCCGGCCGCCGGCCGCCGCATCACCAGCGCGCCCACCGAGAGCAGCGGCGCGCCCGTGGCGTCCGCCGCGAGCAGCGACACGCCGTCGGCGCCGGTCCGCGACAGGCGCACCCGCAGGGCAGCGGCCCCCGAGGCGAGCAGCGACACGCCCGACCAGGAGAACGGCAGCCCGCCGCCCGTCCCGTCGCCCAGCAGCAGGGTCGCGTGCAGCGCGGCGTCCAGCAGCGCCGGGTGCAGGCCGAAGCCCTCGACCCCGGTCCCCTCCGGCAGCGCGACCTCGGCGAACACCTCGTCACCGCGCCGCCAGGCGGCCCGCAGGCCCTGGAACGACGGGCCGTAGGCGAATCCGGCCTCGGCCAGCTCCGGGTAGAGCCCGGCCACCTCCAACGGCCGCGCACCCACCGGCGGCCACTCGGTCAGGCCGTCCGCCGCACCATCCACCAAGACGTCCCCGGCCACCAGACTGCCGACGGCGTGTCGCGTCCAGTCGAGGTCCGAGGCGGCACGCGAGTGGACGCTGACCGCGCGGCGGCCGTCCGCCTCCGGCGCGTCGACCCGCACCTGCAGCTGCACCTCGGCGTCGGCCGCCAGGGTCAGCGGGGCGGCCAGGGTCAGCTCCTCCAGGCGGGTGCAGTCGGTCTCCTGGGCCGCCCGCAGCACCAGGTCGAGGAAGGCGGTGCCGGGCAGCAGCACGCCGCCCAGCACCTGGTGGTCGGCCAGCCAGGGGTGGGTGCGCAGCGACAGCGAGCCGGTGAGCAGCAGCACGTCCTGGTCGGCGAGGTGCAGGGTGGCGCCGAGCAGCGGGTGGTCGGCGGCGCCCAGGCCGAGGCCGGCCACCGAGCCGGCCGCCGGGTGGGCGGCGGGCTCGGGCCAGAACCGGCGGCGCTGGAAGGCGTAGGTGGGCAGGTCGACCCGGCGGGCGCCGGTGCCGGCGAAGACCGCCGACCAGTCGGCCTCGATGCCCCGGGTGAAGAGCCGGCCGAGCGCACCGGTCAGTGCCTGCGGCTCGGGGCGGCCACCACGGGCGACCGGAACCGCTGCCACCGCGCCGTCCGGGTCGTCGGCCGCCAGCGCGCCCTGGGTGAGTGCGGAGAGCACCCCGCCGGGGCCGATCTCCAGGAAGGTCCGCACGCCCTGCTCGTGCAGGGTGCGCACGCCGTCGCCGAACCGGACGGCCTCGCGGACGTGGCGCACCCAGTACTCGGGGTCGGTCAGGTCGCCGGCCAGCGAGCCGGTGAGGTTGGAGACCACCGGGATCCGGGGGGCGGCGTAGCTGAGCGACTCGGCGACCGCGCGGAACTCGGCCAGCATCGGCTCCATCAGCGGCGAGTGGAAGGCGTGGCTGACGGTGAGGCGGTTGGTCCGGCGCTCCTCGGCCCGCCAGCGCGCGGCCAGTTGATCGATCACCGCCGCCGTGCCGGAGACCACGACCGCCTCGGGCCCGTTGACGGCGGCGATGCCGATCGCGTCCACCGGGAAGTCGGCCAGCGCGGCGCGGACCTCGGCCTCGGTGGCCTGGACGGCGAGCATCGCGCCGCCGGTCGGCAGCGCCTGCATCAGCCGGCCACGGGCCGCGACCAGGGTGCAGACGTCGTCCAGCGAGAGCACGCCCGCGACGTGGGCGGCGGCCAGTTCGCCGATCGAGTGACCGGCCAGCAGGTCGGGGGTCAGGCCCCACCACTCCAGCAGCCGGTAGAGCGCCACCTCCCAGGCGAGCAGGGCGGCTTGGGTGTAGACGGTCTGGTTGAGCAGCTCCGAGCCGGCGTCGAACATCACCTCGCGCAGCGGCTGGTCCAGCAGGCCGTCGAAGCGGGCGCAGACCTGGTCGAGGGCGTCGGCGAAGACCAGCTGGCTGTCGTAGAGTTCGCGGCCCATGCCGGGGCGCTGGCTGCCCTGGCCGGAGAAGAGGAAGGCGGTCCGGCCCTCGATGGGCGTGCCGGTGGCCAGGTCCGGCGCGTCCTGGCCCTGGGCCAGCGCGGCGAGGTCGGCCAGCAGTCCGGCGCGGTCGGTGGCGGTCAGCGCGGCGCGGGCGCCCAGTCCGGCCCGGGTGCTGGCCAGCGAGAGCGCGAGGTCGGGCAGGCGCAGGCCGCCCTGCCTGGCGGCGAGTTCGGCGTGCAGCCGGTCGGCCTGGCCGCGCAGCGCCTGCTCGGTGCGGGCGGAGAGCAGGATCGGCAGCGGGGCGTGCGGGGCATCCGGCGCGTGCTCGTCCAGCGGCAGTGCGCTGCCGGCGGGGGCCTGCTCCAGGATGACGTGCGCGTTGGTGCCGCTGACGCCGAAGGAGGAGACCGAGGCGCGGCGCGGGCGGCCGGTCTCCGGCCACTTCTGAGCCTTCGTCAGCAGCCGTACGGCGCCGGCTGTCCAGTCGACGTGCCGGCTGGGCTCGTCGACGTGCAGGGTGCGCGGGGCGATGCCGTGCCGCATCGCCTCGACCATCTTGATCACGCCTGCCACGCCCGAAGCCGACTGGGTGTGCGAGATGTTGGACTTCACCGAGCCGAGCCAGAGCGGCCGGTCGGCGGGACGGCCCTGGCCGTAGGTGGCCAGCAGCGCCTGCGCCTCGATCGGGTCGCCGAGCACCGTGCCGGTGCCGTGCGCCTCCGCCACGTCGACCTGATCGGCCGTCAGCTCCGCTGCGGCCAGCGCCTGCTGGATCACCCGCTGCTGGGCCGGACCGTTGGGAGCGGTCAACCCGTTCGACGCGCCGTCCTGGTTGACGGCGGTGCCGCGCACCACCGCGAGCACCGGGTGGCCCAACCGCTGCGCGTCGCTGAGCCGTTCGACCAGCAGCAGGCCGGCGCCCTCGCCCCAGCCGGTGCCGTCGGCGGCCTCGGCGAACGGCTTGCAGCGGCCGTCGGCGGCCAGGCCGCGCTGGCGGCTGAACTCCACGAAGGAGCCCGAGGTGGCCATCACGGTGACACCGCCGGCCAGGGCCAGCGTGCACTCGCCCCGGCGCAGTGCCTGAACTGCCAGGTGCAGGGCGACCAGTGAGGAGGAGCAGGCGGTGTCGACGGTGACCGCCGGGCCCTCCAGGCCGAAGGTGTAGGACAGCCGCCCGGAGATCACGCTGGCCGAGCTGCCGGTGACCAGGTGGCCTTCGTGCGGGGTGGCCGAGGAGCGCAGCAGGGTGGCGTAGTCGAGGCTGTTGGTGCCGACGAAGACGCCGGTGCGGGTGGCGCGCAGCGTGTCCGGGTTGATCCGGGCCCGCTCGAAGGCCTCCCAGGCGGTCTCCAGCAGCAGCCGCTGCTGCGGGTCGGTGGCCAGTGCCTCGCGCGGCGAGATGCCGAAGAAGTCGGCGTCGAACTCGCCCACCGCGTCCAGGAAGCCGCCCGCCCGGACGTAGCTGGTGCCGGGGTGGTCGGGGTCCTCGTGGAACAGGTTGGCCAGGTCCCAGCCGCGGTCGGCGGGGAACGGGCCGACCGCGTCCCGCCCGTCGGCGACCAGCTGCCACAGGTCCTGCGGGGAGCGGACGCCGCCGGGGTAGCGGCAGGCCATCGCGACGATGGCGATCGGCTCCTGGTCGCCGGCACCCCCGCTGTTCACGGGCTGCGCGACGGTGGCCGGCTCCCGTTGCTCGGCACCGAAGAGGCGCTCGCGCAGGTACTCGGCGAGCGCGCTGGTGGTGGGGTGGTCGTAGGCCAGGGTGGCGGGCAGGCTCAGGCCGGTGCGGCGGGCCAGCCGGTCGCGCACGTCGACGGCGGTCATCGAGTCGAAGCCGAGCTCCTTGAAAGCCCGTTCCGGGTCGACGGCCTCGGCAGAGGCGTGGCCGAGCAGCGCGGCGACCTCCTCGCGGACCACCTCGCGCAGCGCGCGATCGCGGTCGGCGGACGGCAGTTGGGCGATCCGCTCCAGCCAGGCGGGGCGGGCGGGCCCGCTCTGCGCCCCGGGCGCCGGCGCCTCGGCCGGGGCGGCCAGCGCCTGGGCGGCCTCCGGGACGCCGAGCAGCAGCGGACGCGCTCCGGTGGCGGTGTAACTGCGGGCGAACCGCTCCCAGTCGACATCGGCGACCACGGTGGCCGCGGTGTCCAGGCGGGGTGCGAGGGCGAGGGCGGCCAGCGCGTCGGCCGGGTCGAGCACCGGCAGACCGCGGCGGCGCAGGTGCTCCTCGGCGTCCTCGCCGGCGGCCATCCCGCCGCCGCCCCACGGGCCCCAGGCGATCGAGGTGGCGGGCAGCCCCTGGTCGCGGCGGTGCTCGGCGAGCGCGTCGAGGTAGGCGTTGGCGGCGGCGTAGGCGCTCTGGTTGCCGCTGCCCCAGGCGGCGGCGATCGAGGAGAAGAGCACGAAGGCGTCCAACTCCGTGTCCGCCAGCAGCTCGTGCAGGTGGCGGGCGCCGAGCACCTTGGCGTCGGCGGTCCGGGCGAAGTCGGCCACCGTGGTCTCGGTGAGCGGGCGGTACTGCGGCAGGCCGGCCGCGTGCAGCACGGCGCGCAGCGGGTGCGGGTCCGCGCGCAGCCCGTCGAGCAGGTCGGCGAGCGCGGCGCGGTCGGCGACGTCGCAGGCCGCCAGGGTCACCCTGGTTCCGTGCTGGGCCAGTTCGGCGGCCAGCTCGGCGGCGCCCGGGGCGTCGGCGCCCCGGCGGGAGACCAGCACCAGGTGCTCGGCGCCGTTGCCGGCCAGCCAGCGGGCCAGGTGCAGGCCGATGCCGCCGGTGCCGCCGGTGACCAGCACGGTGCCGCGCGGGCGCCACTGGGCGGCGGCCGGGTCGGCGGGGCCCGGGGTGGCGGGCAGCCGCTCCAGGCGGCGGGCGAAGACGCCGGAGGGGCCGATCGCCAGCGCGTCCTCGGCGGGGAAGCGGCCTTCGAGGACGGCCACCAGGCGGGCGGCGCCACGGGCGTCGAACAGCGGCTGGGTGTCCCCCCAGCCGGAGGCCGGGGGAAGGTCCACCAGCCCGCCCCACAGCTGCGGGTGCTCCAGCGCCGCGACCCGGCCCAGGCCCCAGGTCCTGGCCTGCTCGACGGAACCGATCCGGCCCGCGCGGCCCAGCCGGACGGCGCCCCGGGTGGCCAGCCAGAGCTTGGGCGCGCCGTCCGAGCGGGCGGCGAGCGCGTGCAGCAGCAGGATGTCGGCGGTCAACCCGGCGGGCAGCGAGGGGTGCTGCGGGTGCGGCTGCTCGGCGAGCGACAGCAGCGACAGCACGCCGGTGCTCGGGCCGTCCGGCAGGTCGGCGAAGTCGGGTGCCTCGGGGTCGAGTTCGACGCTGGTCAGCTGGTGGCCACGGCTGCCCAGGGCGTCCGCGACGGCCTGGGCGTACGGCGCGGCGGCGGCCGTGCCGCGCGGCACCAGGAGCAGCCAGCTGCCGGGGGTGGCGGGGGCCGGAGCCGGGTCGTCGAGCGGCTGCCAGCCGATCCGGTAGCGGCGGGCCCCGGCGGCCCGCTGCTCCTGCCGGCGGCGGCGCCAGGCGGAGAGCACCGGCAGCGCGGGCAGCAGGTCGGTCAGCTCGTCGGTTTCCGGGCCGAGTTGGAGGGCGGCAGCGAGGGCTTCGGCGTCCTCGCTCTCGACGGCGGACCAGAAGCCGGAGTCCTCCGGGGCGGCGGCGCCGGCGGGCTGCTGCGCGGCGGCCGACTCGGGCTTGGCGCCGCCGAGCCAGTAGCTGGTGCGCTGGAAGGCGTAGGTGGGCAAGTCGATCTGACGCACCGTCAGGCCGTCGTGGACAGCGGCCCAGTCGACCGAGGCGCCCCGGCAGTGGGCGGCGGCCAGCGCGGCGGTGACGCTCTGCTGCTCGGGCCGCCCGGCGCGCAGCAGCGGGAAGGCGACCGTGCCCTCCGGGACGAGGGCGGAGAGGACGGCGTCGGGGCCCAGTTCCAGGAAGGTGCGCACGCCCTGTTCGTGCAGCGTGCGGACGCCGTCGGCGAAGCGGACGGCCTCGCGGACGTGGCGCACCCAGTAGCCGGGGGTGGTGAGGTCCTCGAAGCCGCCGGTGAGGTTCGAGACCACCGGGATCGTCGGCGCACTGTAGGTGAGGGACTCGGCAACGACGCGGAACTCCGCCAGCATCGGGTCCATCAGCGCGGAGTGGAAGGCGTGGCTGACGGTGAGGCGCTTGACCTTGCGGCCCTCGGCGCGGAACCCCGCCTCGAGCGCCGCGATATCCGCCTCGGCACCCGAAACGACGATCGAGTCAGGCCCGTTGACGGCAGCGATGTCCACCAAGCCGCTCAGCGCGGCCCGGACCTCCTCCTCGCTCCCCTGCACCGCGAGCATCGCACCACCGGACGGCAGCGCCTGCATCAGCCGACCACGCGCGGCCACCAGCTTGCAGGCATCCGCCAGCGACCAGACACCCGCGACATGCGCCGCCGCCAACTCACCGATCGAGTGACCCGCCAGGTAGTCCGGGGTGACACCCCACGACTCCAGCAGCCGGAACAACGCCACCTCGATCGCGAACAGCCCGGCCTGCGTGTAGACGGTCCGGTCCAGCAACTCGGCGTCCTCGAACAGCACCTCGCGCAGCGGCCGGTCCAGCGCGCCGTCGAACTGCGCGCACACCTCGTCCAGCGCGGCCCCGAAGATCGCGTGGGTACGCGCCAACTCCCGGGCCGCGCCGACCCGCTGGCTGCCCTGGCCGGAGAAGAGCAGCGCGAGCCGCCCCGTCTCGGCGGTGCCGGTGACGACCGCAGGCGTCTCCTCCCCCGCCGCGACGGCGGCCAGGCCCGCGAGCACGGATGTCCGGTCCGCTCCCGCCACCGCCGCGCGGCACTCCAGCGCGGTGCGGGTGGTGGCGAGCGAGAAGCTCAGGTCGTGGGCGGCGGTCTGCGGCGCGCGGGTCAGCAGCGACACCAGCTCGGCGGCCTGCTCGCGCAGCGCCGCCGGGGTCGCGCCGGAGAGCAGCAGCGGCAGCGCCTGCGGAAGTTCGGCCCGCCAGCCCTCGCGCACGGCCACCGGCTCCGGCGCGTCGCCGGTCGGCGCGGCCGCCTCGGTGGCGGGCTCGGCCGCGGGGGCCTGCTCCAGAATGGCGTGCGCGTTGGTGCCGCTGACACCGAAGGCGGAGACGGCCGCGCGCCGGGGCTGGCCGGTCTCGGGCCAGGCGATGGTCTCGGTGAGCGGGGCGACCGCGCCGGCGGTCCAGTCGACGTGCGGGGTGGGGGCGGCCAGGTGCAGCGTCTTGGGCAGCAGGCCGTGCCGCATGGCCAGCACGGTCTTGATCACGCCCGCCACCCCGGCGGCGGCCTGGGTGTGGCCGATGTTGGACTTCAACGCGCCCACCCAGAGCGGCTGGTCCCCGGCCCGGCTGCGGCCGTACGTGGCCAGCAGCGCCTGCGCCTCGATCGGGTCGCCGAGCGTGGTGCCGGTGCCGTGCGCCTCCACCAGGTCGATCTGGGCCGCCGTCAGCTGCGCGTTGGTCAGCGCCTGGCGGATCACCCGCTGCTGGGCCGGGCCGTTGGGGGCGGTCAGCCCGTTGCTCGCGCCGTCCTGGTTGACGGCCGAGCCGCGTACCACCGCCAGCACCTGGTGGCCCAACCGCTGGGCGTCGCTGAGGCGTTCGACCAGCAGCATGCCCACGCCCTCGCCCCAGCCGGTGCCGTCGGCGGCCTCGGCGAACGGCTTGCAGCGGCCGTCGGCGGCCAGCCCGCGCTGCCGGGTGAACTCGACGAAGACCTCGGGCGTGGCCATCACCGTCACCCCACCGGCCAGCGCCATCGAGCACTCGCCCTCGCGCAGCGCCTGGCAGGCCAGGTGCAGCGCGACCAGCGACGAGGAGCAGGCGGTGTCCAGGGTGACGGCCGGGCCCTCCAGGCCCAGGGTGTAGGCGATCCGGCCGGAGAGCAGGCTGCTGGCGTCCCCGGTCAGCGCATAGCCCTCGCCACCGCGCTCGCTGTCCCGCACGCCGGTGCCGTAGCCCTGCGGCGAGGCGCCGACGAACACGCCCACCGCCTGTCCGCGCAGCCCGTCGGGCGCGATCCTGGCCCGCTCCAGCGCCTCCCAGGAGGTCTCCAGCAGCAGCCGCTGCTGCGGGTCCATGGCCAGCGCCTCGCGCGGCGAGATCCCGAAGAAGCCGGCGTCGAACTCGGCCGCCTGGTGCAGGAATCCGCCCTGCTGCGCGAGGCTGGTGCCGACCCGCTCCGGATCCGGATCGGTCAGCCGCTCCAGGTCCCAGCCACGATCGGTCGGGAACGGCGTGACGGCGTCGACGCCGTCGGCGGCCAGCTGCCAGAGCTCCTCGGGCGTGCGCACCCCACCCGGGTAGCGGCAGGCCATGCCGACGATCGCGATCGGCTCGTGGGCGGCGGTCTCCAGCTCCCCGATCCGGCGGCGCGCCTGTCGCAACTCGGCTGTCATCCACTTGAGGTGGGTGAGCAGCTTCTCTTCGTTCGACATGGTCGCTTCACCTCTCGCGGAGCCCGTGCCTCGGGGGGACTGAGCTAGTGGAACCCAGGTTCGAACAGCTCGGAGCCCGGTAGATCCGATTGAGGGGGCGGGCGGCGGCAGGACTGGGGTGGGTGGCAGCGCTGCTCAGGGGACGCCGGGCGGGGCCTCCAGGTCAGCGCGACGGCGGGGCTCCCCACCGCGAGTGGGGAGACCCGCCGTCGCGCTCAGATCCAGGTGTAGTTCTGGTCGGTGATCGGCTCCAGCTCGAACTCCGACAGCGGCGCTTCCGGCGACGGCAGTTGGGCAAGAACCCTGCCGATCGGCGGGAACAGCGGCAGCTCGCCGACCTTGCGGTAGTCGATCCACTCGACGGTGCCGACCTCGTGACCGCCGTCCGGCAGCTCGTCGAACTCCTGGGTCGCGAGGCCGGCACGGACCTCGGGCGTGACGAACGTCCGATAGATCAGGTGGATCTTCCGGGGCGAGGGGGTCGCCCCGGGCCGGGTGACCCGGGCGTCCATGGTCCCGATCAGCTCGGGCTTGCCTGCTTGGTCGGGCTCGAGCCCGAGCTCCTCCGCCAACTCGCGGGCCAGGGCGGCGCGGAAGTCCTCGCCGGCCTCCGCGTTGCCGCCGACGGTGGTGTAGTGCACGGAGTCGGCGCGGTCGCGGCGCAGCAGCGCGACCTCGTCGCCGCAGAAGACCAGGCCGGTGACGCGGACCTTGATCATGCTGAACGGCTGGTCGAACATCGTCGCTTCGGCGGCGTTCACAGGTGTGGCTCTCCTCGGTGGATCGGGGGCGCCGGTCGGTCCGGCGGCACTTCCCGGTCAACGACCGTGAGGGGCAGGTGGGTCGGCGACTCCTGGAGTGCTCCCGGGAACCCCTGGCGGGACGGCCGCCCCCCGCTCACCGCGCTCCGGCCGTGAGGGGCCCGTGGACGGGGCAGGCCGAGGCGCGCAGCGGGTCCCGAGCGGTGTCTTCGGAGCGCATGACCACTTGCCACGGCGCGTCGGGCTGCATGCGCTTGATGATGACGTTCCGGTTGCTTCCGGCCCGCAGGTGCGCACGGTACTCGGCGACCGCCGGGGTGTCCTCGCCCATGATCCTCTTCACCTGGTCTTCGAGGAAGCAGAGTTGGCATCCGGCCTCCAGCGAGAAGAGACCCCGGCGGAAGGGCTCTGCGATGGTGAGGGATATCACGCCGGTGCTGAAGACGCACAGCCCGATGTACTGCGGACCGTCGACCTGGGCCGCGTGCCGCACGTACTGGCGGAGAAATGCCGGTTGGACGGCGACGATTCGAAACCGCCCCAGCAGGAGCGCCACCATCGCGAGCGGAGCGCCAAGTCCCAGCACGGCCCAGGTGACGGGCACCGCCCAGGCCGGCCCGAACCTGTAGGCCTGCGAGACTGCGATCGCACCTGGTACGAGCAGGTACAGCGCCGAGACCCAGACCGTGTGCCTCCCGGCCGCCACCCACCGGAACAGCCAGACCAGACCGACGAGGACCGCCACGGCAAGGAGCGCGTTGAGGCCTGCCACAGCTATCGGGCCGCCTTCCGTATCGCACGGTCCGGTCGGCTGGCCACGGTATCCGAGGTCGGCATATGTCTCCCCATCCGGCGCTATGTCGGTGTCTTGAAAGGAGGATCACACAGACCATGCCCGGCGACCAGGGTTCTGGCCCCGCCGAACCGATGCCTCGGAGGCAGTACATGACGCTGCGTCACCATTCTTCGGAGCTGGCCGAGATGGGCCCGCAGATCGCGAGCCCACCTCAGCGGCGGGCGACAGGTCGATCAGGCCGCCGAAGCGCTGCGGGGCCTCCAGGCCGAGCGAGCCGGTGCGCCGGTTCACGGCTCCAGTCGCCGCGCGTACACACCCTCCCCGATCGACTCAAAGCCGTGCCGCTCCCACGCCCGACGAAGCTTCGCGATCGCCTCCTCGTCCGGCCGTCGGGCCTCCGGGTCATCGGACGCGTAGGAACACGGCTCGTCCGGACCGTGGTCATGAGTGGGGGTCGAATAGCAGACGGCCACCGCACCGGGGACGGCCAGCCGACGGAGCGCGGCGGCGGCCAGGTGCATGCCCACCCCCTTGCCCCGCCACTCGTCCACGACATGAACGGACTCCAGCAGGAGCAGCAGTGTGGGGCACGGTTCGGCACCGCCGGGGCAAGCTCGCCGTTCTACCTCGACCGGCTCGATCAGTTCGTTGAACAGGAGCGCCTACCCGAGTACCACCGGATCGGTTCCCGGATCGCCTCGCGGGAAGCCCGACCCGAACACCGCGCCGCCGGCCGCACCACGCTGGCCGTCGCCGCAGAACTCCCGGCCGGCGCCCGGGTGACCCTCACCGTCGACCTGTACGAGGATTGAGCCGAGCACGACGAATGGCCCGCACCCGGATCCGGGTGCGGGCAGTTTTCGTGTCCGACACTTCGGCGCATCCGGCCTCTCATCCCTCCGATGCCTTACCCCGGCTGCCAAGGCCGAGGATCGCGGTCACGATCTGGAAGGGGCACACGGGTGCCGGAACGCCAATCAGAGATGGAGCGACCATGAGGATGCTGCTGACGGTCCAGATGGACACGGAGAAGGCGAACAAGGCGATCGCGGGCAAGACGCTGGCACAGACTCTGAAGTCGGTGTTCGATCGGATCAAGCCGGAGGCTGCGTACTTCGGATCGCTGGACGGGATGCGTACCGGTTTCGTCGTCTTCGACCTCAAGGAGCCGTCCGACATCCCGAGCGTCGCTGAGCCGTTCTTCCAGGATCTCGGTGCCAAGATCAGCTTCATGCCGGTGATGAACCTCGACGACGTCCAAGCCGGCCTCCAGAAGGCTTGACCGCATTGGTGCGTGACAGCATTCGTGGGCCTGGGCGGGTTGCTGGTCGACCTCGGGTGAGGCGGCGGACCATGATGCCGATCATTGCCCAGCGGATCATGGTTTCGGAGTGGGCCGGGCTGGTCTCGTAGTCCCGGGCGAGGCGTCGGTGGGCGGTGAGCCACGACAGCGTGCGCTCTCCAGTACCCCTCCGACCGACCACCGTCAGGACGAAGGCCGAACACCACATCGTCACCTGGCGCGCCACCACCAACTCGACCCTTGCCGAGCAGTAGGCGAGCCCCCCGCGAACTTCTCCGCCGCTGGCGTGTGAAGTCGGCCGAGCCGACTTCACACGCCAGCGCTGACTCGCCGCACCCTCGCTCCGCTCGGAACCGAGGGGTTGCCAGGACAACGAGGGGTTGACCCTGCCAATCCGTCAGGAGCGGCCGAACTCGCTCTCGATCAGGGCCAGCAGCTCGTCGGCGGAGGCCGCGTCCACGTCCTCGTGCTCGGCCGTCGCTCGGCTCGGCTCGGCGGTGGCCGGGTCGAGGTGGGTGAGCAGGGTGCGCAGGCGGGCGGCCAGCGAGCTGCGGGTGGTCGCGTCCTGGGTGGTCAGGCCGGCCACCGAGGCTTCCAGGCGGTCGAGTTCGGCCAGCGCGTCGCGGGCCGGGTCGGGCTCGTCCAGGGCCAGGCGGTCGGCCAGGTGGGCGGCGAGTTCGAGCGGGGTCGGGTAGTCGAAGACCAGGGTGGGCGGCAGTTCGAGGCCGGTCTCGGTGGTGAGCCGCTTGCGCAGGTCGATCGCGGTCACCGAGTCCGAGCCGAGGGCCTGGAACGGCTGGCCCGGCTTGACCTGACCGCTCCCGTCATGGCCGAGCGCGGCCGCCGTCTGGGTCAGCACCAGGTCGAGCAGGGCGGCCTGGCGCTCCGCCGGGGCGAGCCCGGCGAAGCTGCCGGCCGGCTGGTGTCCGGCCGGTGCGGCGGTGTCGTCGACGACGGCGACGGGCTCGAGCTCGGCCAGCAGCGGGCACGGCCGCAGCGCGGTGAAGATCGGCAGGAACGCCGCCCAGTCGACGTCGGCCACGGTCAGCTGGGTCTCGTCCTGACGCAGCGCCTGGTCCAGGGCCAGCACCGCCCGGTCGGGGTCCATCGGGCGCAGGCCGTGGCGGCTGAGCTCCTCGGCGGCGCCGGTGCCCATGCCGGGCCCGGCCCACAGGCCCCAGGCGATGCTGGTGGCGGGACGCCCACGGCGGCGGCGCTCTTCGGCGAAGGCGTCCAGGAAGGCGTTGGCGGCGCCGTAGCCGGCCAGGCCGCCGCTGCCCCAGACGGCGGAGATGGAGGAGAAGAGCACGAAGCTCGCCAGTTGCTCCCCGAGCAGCTCGTCCAGGTGCAGCGCGCCCACGGCCTTGACGGCGTTGAGCCGGGCCAGGTCCTCGGGGGCGGTGGCCGCCAGCGGGGCCGAGTGGCCGAGCCCGGCGGCGTGCAGCACGTCGGTGATCGGCTCGCCCTCGGCCTCGACCCGCGCGATCAGCGCGGCCAGCGCGGCCCGGTCGGCGACGTCGCAGGCGGCCACGGTGACCCGGCCGCCGTGCGTCTCCAGTTCGGCGGCCAGTTCTGCGGCTCCGGGAGCGGCCGGGCCCCTGCGGCTGACCAGGACCAGGTGCCGGGCGCCTTCCTCGGCGAGCCGGCGGGCCACCCGGGCACCGATGCCGCCGGTGCCGCCGGTGATCAGCACGGTGCCGCCGGGGGTGCGACCCGCGCCGGTCGCCGCCCGCTGCGGGGCCCGGACCAGGCGGCGCAGCCGGATGCCGGAGGGGCGCAGCGCGATCTGGTCCTCGGCGACCGGCAGTCCGGTGAGGGCCGCGCGCAGCTGGTCGGCCCAGTCGGCATCCGGTGTGGGCTGGGGGTCCCCCCAGCCGGAGGCTGGGGGGAGGTCGATCAGGCCGCCGAACCGCTGCGGGGCCTCCAGGCCGAGCGAGCGGCCGAGCGACCAGATCTGGGCCTGCCAGGGGTCGATCGGTCCGTCCGCGCTCTCGATCCGCTGGGCGTGCCGGGTGAGCAGCCAGAGCCGGGCCGGGCTGTCCAGGTCGCCGAGCGCCTGGAGCAGCGCGAGGGTGGCGGCGACGGGGGCGGGCAGCGGGCCGGGCCGCTCGTCCTGCTCGAGGGCCAGCAGGGAGACGACGCCGGTGGCGCGCTGGGCTCCCGCGTCGCGCAGCAGGTCGGTCAGGGTCGCGCGGTCCAGCTCGCCGGGCGGGCAGGTCACGGCGGCGACCTCGGCCCCGGCGGCGGTCAGCGCCGCCTCGGCCGGGGCGGCGGCCGCGGTGCCGTCCGCCGGGACGAGCAGCAGCCAGCGCCCGTCCAGGCGGCCCGGCTCAGGGCTGACCGGGCGCCAGACGGTGCGGTAGCGCCAGCCGTCCAGCGCGGCGGCGCTGCGCCGCTCGCGGCGCCACTGGGCGAGCACCGGCAGCACCTCGTGCAGCGGCTGGGCCGGGTCGACGCCCAGGGTGCCGGTGAGTGCGGTCAGGTCCTGGGACTCGACCGCCGCCCAGAACGGCGAGTCGCCGCTCTGCTGCTCGGCGCGGCCGGCGGCGGTGGGGGCCGCGAGCCAGTAGTGGGTGCGCTGGAAGGCGTAGGTGGGCAGCTCGACCCGGCGGGCGCCGGTGTCGGCGTAGTAGGCGGCCCAGTCGGGGGCGGTGCCGCGCACCTGGAGCCGGGCCAGCGCCTCGGTGACGGCGCGGGTCGCGCTCTGGTTGCCGCGCAGTGCGGGGATCGCCTCGGCCGGGGCGGTCAGGGTGCGGGCGGCCAGCGCGGCGAGCACGCCGTCCGGCCCGAGCTCGAGCAGCGTGTGCGCGCCCTGCCGCTGCAGGGTGCGCACCGCGTCGCCGAACCGGACGGTGTGCCGGGCGTGCCGCACCCAGTACTCGGGGTCGCAGAGCTCGGCCGGGTCGGCGAGTTCACCGGTGAGGTCGGAGACCACCGGGATCCGGGGCGCCGCGTAGCCGATCCGCTCGGCCACCGTGCGGAACTCGGCCAGCGCCGGCTCGATCAGCGGCGAGTGGAAGGCGTGGCTGACGGCCAGCCGGTTGACCCGGCGGCCCTGGGCCCGCCAGTGCGCGGCCAGCGCCTCGATGGCCTGCTCCTCGCCGGAGAGCACGGTGGCGCGCGGGCCGTTGAGCGCGGCGATGCCGGCCCGGTCCGCGAAGCCGGCCAGCGCGGCGAGCGCCTCGTCCTCGTCCGCCTCGATCGCCAGCATGGCGCCACCGGGCGGCAGTTGCTGCATCAGCCGGCTGCGGGCGGCGACCAGCGCACAGGCGTCGGGCAGCGACCAGACACCTGCGGCATAGGCGGCGGTGATGCCGCCGATCGAGTGACCGGCGACCAGGTCGGGGGTGATCCCCCAGGAGCCGAAGAGCCGCAGCAGCGCGGTCTCGAGCGCGAAGAGCGCGCACTGGGTGTAGGCGGTTCGGTCGAGCAGCGCGGCGTCCGGGCTGCCCTGCGGGGCGAACAGCACCTCGTGCAGCGGGCGTTCCAGGCCGCGGTCGAGCCGGGCGCAGACGGTGTCCAGCGCCTTGGCGAAGACCGGCCAGGCCGCGTAGAGCTCACGGCCCATGGCGGCGCGCTGGCTGCCCTGGCCGGAGAAGAGGAAGGCCAGCTTGCCGGGGGCGGCCTCACCGAGCGCTGCCTCGGCCGGGGTTCGGCCGTCGGCGAACTCGGCCAGGGCGCGCGCCAGGCCCGCCCGGTCGCGGGCGGTCAGCGCGGCCCGGTGTGGAAGGGCGGCGCGGCCGGTGGCCAGCGAGAGCGCCAGGTCCCACGGGTCGGGAGCCGGCTCGTCGCCCGTCGGCTCGGTCAACCGCTCCAGCAGCCGGGCCGCTTGGCCGGGCAACGCCTGCGGGTCGGCGGCCGACAGCAGTACCGGCGGCAGGCCGCGGGCCTCGCGCAGCGCCGGTGCAGCCGGCGCGGCGGTCTGCACGAGGGCCGCTGCCGGCGCCTGCTCGATGATCACGTGCGCGTTGGTGCCGCTGATGCCGAAGGAGGAGACCCCGGCCCGGCGCGGCCGTCCGGTCTCAGGCCACTCCTGAGGCTTCGTCAGCAGCCGTACCGCGCCCGCCGACCAGTCCACGTGCGGGGTCGGTTCGTCCACGTGCAGGGTGCGGGGCAGCTGCCCGTGCCGCAGCGCCAGGACGGTCTTGATGATCCCCGCGACACCGGCGGTGGCCTGGGTGTGGCCGAGGTTGGACTTCACCGAGCCGACCAGCAGCGGGTTTTCGGCCGCCCGCTGCCCGTAGGTGGCGAGCAGCGCCTGCGCCTCGATCGGGTCGCCGAGCGGGGTGCCGGTGCCGTGCGCCTCCACCGCGTCGATCTGATCGACCGTCAGTTCGGCGTCGGCCAGCGCCTGCTGGATCACCCGCTGCTGGGCCGGACCGTTGGGGGCGGTCAGCCCGTTCGACGCGCCGTCCTGGTTGACCGCCGAGCCGCGCACCACCGCGAGGACGGGGTGACCCAGCCGCTCGGCGTCGGAGAGCCGCTCGACCAGCAGCATGCCGACCCCTTCGGCCATCGCCATCCCGTCGGCGCCGGCCGCGAAGGCCTTGCAGCGCCCGTCGGCGGCCAGGCCGTGCTGGCGGCTGAAGGCGATCAGGCCGCCGGGGCCCGGCATCACGGCCGCGCCGCCGGCCAGCGCCATGGTGCACTCGCCGCGCCGCAGCGCCTGGACGGCCAGGTGCAGCGCGACCAGCGAGGAGGAGCAGGCGGTGTCGATGGTCAGGGCCTGGCCCTCCAGCCCGAAGGTGTAGGCGATCCGGCCGCTGGCCACGCTGGCGGCGCTGCCGGTCAGCAGGTGGCCTTCCAGACCCTCGGGGGCCTCGTGCAGGCCCGCGCCGCCGTAACCGGCCTGCGCGGCGCCGACGAAGACGGCGGTCCGGCTGCCGCGCAGCGCCGCCGGGTCCAGGCCGGCCCGCTCGAAGGCCTCCCAGGAGGTCTCCAGCAGCAGCCGCTGCTGCGGGTCCATGGCCAGCGCCTCGCGCGGCGAGATGCCGAAGAAGCCCGCGTCGAACTCGGCGGCGTCGTGCAGGAATCCGCCCTGCTGGACGTAGCTGCGTCCGGGCCGGTCCGGGTCGGGGTCGTAGAGGTTGTCCAGGTCCCAGCCGCGGTCGGTGGGCAGACCCGAGATCGCCTCGCCGCCCGTGCTGAGCAACTCCCAGAGCTGCTCGGGGGTGTGCAGGCCGCCGGGCAGCCGGCAGCTCATCGCGATGATCGCGACCGGGTCGGTGTCGGCGCCCTTGCCGCTGGCGTCCGGGCGGCCGGCGTCCGGGCGGCCGCCGCTCGGCGCGAGCGACGCGGCGGCCGGCGTGGCCGAGCCCAGCAGGCCCTCGGCCAGGTGGGCGGCCAGCCGGTTCGGGGTGGGGTGGTCGAAGACCAGGGTCGGGGAGAGCCGCAGCCCGGTGGCGGCGGACAGCCGGTTGCGCAGCTCGACGGCGGTCAGCGAGTCGAAGCCCAGCTCGCGGAAGGCCCGTTCGGGGTCGACCGCGGTGCCCTCGCGGTGGCCCAGCACGGTGCTGGCGTGGCCGCTGACCAGGTCGAGCAGCAGCCCGTGCCGGTCGCCCTCGGGCGCGGCGGCCAGCCGCCCGGCGAGGTCGGAGCCGCCACCCGGCTCGGCCGCCCGGGTCCGCCGGGCGGGTGCCTTGACCAGGCCGCGCAGCAGCGCGGGCAGCGTGCCGCCGCCGGCCTGGCCGCGCAGCGCGGCGGCGTCCAGCCGGACCGGGACCAGCAGCGCCTGGTCGGACCCGAGCGCGGCGTCCAGCAGCCGGGTTCCGTCGGCCGAGCCGAGCGGGCGGATGCCGCCCCGGGCCATCCGCTCCAGGTCGGCGGCGGACAGGTCGCCGGTCAGGCCGCTGCGTTCGGCCCACAGCCCCCAGGCCAGCGAGCTGGCGGGCAGGCCCCGGGTGCGGCGCAGCTGGGCCAGCCCGTCCAGGAAGGCGTTCGCGGCGGCGTAGTTGGCCTGCCCGGCGCTGCCCATGGTGCCGGCCAGCGAGGAGAAGAGCACGAAGGCGGCCAGGTCCTGATGCCGCGTCAGTTCGTGCAGGTGCCAGGCGGCGTCGGCCTTGGCGCGCAG
Source organism: Kitasatospora sp. NBC_01266 (assembly GCF_036242395.1). Classification (NCBI taxonomy): domain Bacteria; kingdom Bacillati; phylum Actinomycetota; class Actinomycetes; order Kitasatosporales; family Streptomycetaceae; genus Kitasatospora; species Kitasatospora sp. NBC_01266. The sequence continues at coordinate 1,842,686 of NZ_CP108458.1, forward strand.
CACCTGCTCGAAGCGCTCGGGGGTGAGCGCGGCCAGCACGCCGTCGTCGACCACACCGGCGGTGTGCACCACGGCGGTCAGCGGGTGCGCGGGCGGCACGGTGGCGAGCAGCTCGGCGAGTGCCGCGCGGTCGCCGACGTCGGCGGAGGCGAGCGTCACCGCGGCTCCGGCGGCGATGAGTTCGGCGACCAGCTCGGCCGCGCCCGGGGCACTCGCACCGCTGCGGCTGACCAGCAGCAGGTGGCGGGCGCCGTGCTCGGCGACCAGGTGGCGGGCCATCAGCGTGCCGAGCGTGCCGGTGGCGCCGGTGAGCAGCACCGTGCCGGCGGGATCCAGCTGCTGATGGACCGTCAGCACCACCTTGCCGATGTGCTTGGCCTGGCTGACGAAGCGGAAGGCCTCCGGCGCCCGGCGCAGCTCCCAGACCCGGGTGGGCAGCGGGCGCAGCGCGCCGGAGTCGAAGAGGGCGACCAGCTCGTCCAGCATCGCGCGGGTGCGCGCGTCACCGGCCTCGCCGGTCTGGAAGGCCTGGTAGCGCACGCCCGGGTACTGGGCCGCGACCGCCTCGGGGGCGCGGACGTCGGTCTTGCCCAGCTCGATGAACCGGCCACCGTGCGGCAGCAGCCGCAGCGAGGCGTCGGTGAACTCGTGGGCCAGCGAGTTGAGCACCACGTCCACGCCGCGTCCACCGGTGGCGGCGAGCCAGCGGTCGGCGAAGGCGGTGTCCCGGGAGGAGGCGATGTGCGCGTCGTCCAGGCCGAGTTCGCGCAGCGCCTGCCACTTGCCGGGGCTGGCGGTCGCATAGACCTCGGCGCCGAGGTGGCGGGCGATCCGCACGGCGGCCATGCCGACGCCGCCGGCCCCGGCGTGCACCAGGACGGACTCGCCGGCCCGCAGCCCGGCCAGGTCCACCAGACCGTAGTAGGCGGTCAGGAAGGCGACCGGCATCGCGGCGCCGTCGGCGAAGGTCCACTGCTCGGGCAGCCGGACCAGCCAGTGCCGGTCGGTGACGGCGAGCGGTCCGAAGCCGCCGGTGAACATCCCCATCACCCGGTCGCCCGGGGCGAAGTCACGCACCCCTGACCCGACTTCGAGCACCACGCCGGAACCCTCGCTGCCCAGCAGCGCCTTGTCCGGATACATCCCCAGGGTGATCAGCACATCGCGGAAGTTGACGCCGCAGGCCCGCATGGCTACCCGGACCTGGCCCTCGGCGAGTTCGCCGGCGGCGGCCGGCCACGGCTCGGTGGTGAGCGCCGCCAGGGTGCCGGAGCCGTCGGCGGTCAGCCGCCAGGGGCCCTCGGCGGGCGGCTCCAGCGGCAGCGCCGCGTTCGCCCGGACCAGCCGGGGCACCAGCAACTCACCGTCGCGCAGCGCGAACTGCGGCTCCTCGGCAGCGGCGGCCACGGCGGCGGGCAGCGCCGCCCAGGAGGCGGGCGTCGCGTCGGTGTCGGCCAGGATCAACCGGTCCGGGTTCTCCGACTGGGCGCTGCGCAGCAGTCCCCAGAGCGCGGCGCTGACCGGGTCGCCCGCCGCCTGGCCGTCGGTGGCGACCGCGCCCTCGGTGAGCAGCAGCAGGCGGGTGCCGGCCAGGCGCTCGTCGGCCAGGAAGCCGCGCACCAGCTCCAGGGTGCGCAGCAGCAACTCGCGGGTGGCGGCCGGGACCTGGCCGTCGCGCGGGCGGCAGCCGGCCAGCAGCAGCTCGGGGGCGGCACCGGCCGGGTCATGGGCCGGCAGGCCGAGCGCCTCGGCCGGCGCGGCCGAGTCCTCCCCCAGCACCGCCCAGGTGCCGACGGCGGCGGGCGGGGCGGTCAGCGCCGTCCACTCCACCAGGTGCAGCGACTCGACCGGCCGGGTGCGGGCGGCGGCCAGCTGCGCCGGGTCGATCGCGCGCAGCACCAGCGACTCCACCGAGGCGACCGGCGCACCGGCGGTGTCGGCGACGTCCAGCGTGATGGTGTCGGGACCGGCCGCCGCGAGGCGCACCCGCAGCCCGCCCGCGCCGCCGGCGGCCAGGCTGACGCCCGACCAGGCGAACGGCAGCCGGGTGCTGCTCTGCCCGTCGTCCAGCAGGCCGGCGAACCCGGCCGCGTGCAGGGCCGCGTCCAGCAGCGCCGGGTGCACGCCGTAGGCGGCGGCCGAGGCCTGCTGCTCGGCGGGCAGCGCGATGGTGGCGAAGACCTCGTCGCCGCGCCGCCAGGCAGCGCGCAGGCCACGGAAGACCGGGCCGTAGCCGTAGCCGCGCTCGGCCAGCCGGTCGTAGAGGTCGCTGACCTCGACCGGCTCGGCACCGGGCGGCGGCCAGCTGGTCAGGTCGGCGGTGGTGGCGGGGGCGGCCGGGCCGGTCGCGAGCGTACCGGTGGCGTGCAGCACCCACGGGGTGTCCTCGCCGTCCGCGTCCGCATCCGCATCCGCCTCGGCGGTAGCGGGCTCGGCCTGCGAGTGGATGGTCAGGGTGCGGCGGCCGGACTGGTCGGGGGTGGACACCCGGGCCTGCAACCGAGTGCTCCCCGCGCCCACCAGGGCCAGCGGCGCGTGCAGGGTGAGTTCCTCGACCAGCGCGCAGCCCGCCTGGCCGCCGGCCCGCAGCGCGAGTTCGACGAAGGCGGTGCCGGGCAGCAGCGGGGTGCCGCCCACCGCGTGGTCGGCCAGCCAGGGATGAGTGGCGAGCGAGAGTCGGCCGGTGAGGATCAGACCGTCGCCGTCGGCGAGTACGACGGCGGCGCCGAGCAGCGGGTGCTCGACGCTGCCCAGGCCCAGGCCGGTGGCGTCGCGCCGGGTGTCGGGGACGGGCTCCAGCCAGTAGTGCTCACGCTGGAAGGCGTAGGTCGGCAGGTCGACGGCCTCGACACGGCCGAACAGGACGGAGAAGTCGAGCGCGGCGCCGTGCACGAAGGCCTGGGCGGCGGCGGTCAGGAAGCCGCGTGCGGCGGGCTGCTCGGCGGGCAGGGTGGCGAGGAGGAGCGGGCCGTCGGGCGAAACGTGGGACGGGGTCTCGGAACCGGAGGCGGGCCCGCAGCGCAGGAAGATCCGGTGCCCGGACTCCGACAGCTGCTTTATCCCAGAGGATAGTTGCCCAAGGCTTTCGGCGCCCCAGTAGGCGGCGTCCAGCTCGCCCGCCTGGACCCAGCGACCGGTCCGGGTGGAGAGCAGCGGGATCTCGGGCGTGCCGGAGCCGAGCCCGGTGAACTGCCCGGCCAGCACCTTGGCGGCGTCCGCCAGGGAGAGCGCGCCCGCCACGCAGGCGGCGGCGATCTCGCCGCTGCCCTGGCCGAGCACGGCGGAGGGCCGCAGGCCGAGCGAGCGCCAGAGCGCGGCCAGCGCGATCTGCAGCGCGAACGCCTCTGCGAGATCGCCGAGTTGCCCGGCGCTCGCCAGGGCGGCCTCGGCGGCCGTCAGGGCCTGCGCGAAGGCCGGGAAGGCGGCGGCCAGTTCGGCGTTCGGCCCTCCGCCGTGCTCGGCCAGGTCGGCGAAGACCAGCACCGCGCCGCCGTCGCCCTGCGCCCGTCCGGTCAGCCCGCCACCGGCGGCCACCTCGGCCAGCCCGGCGAGCAGTTCGTCCCGCGAGCCGCCCAGCACCACGGCCCGGTCCTCGAGGGCCGCGCGGCCACGCACCAGCGCGGCGCCGATCGCCGGCACCTCGTGGGCCTGCCGCGCCGGATCGGCGGCGAAGGCCGCCAGCCGTTCGGCCTGCGCCCGCAGCGCCACCTCGCCGCGCCCGGACACCACCCAGGGCAGCACCGGCAGCGTCGGGGCCTCCGGTTCATCTGACGGAGCGTCAGACTTCGGCGCCTGCTCCAGGATCAGGTGCACATTGGTGCCGCTGACGCCGAACGAGGAGACCCCGATCCGGCGCGGCCGTCCGCTCTGCGGCCAGCTCACCGGCTCGGTGAGCAGCTCGACGGCACCCGCCGTCCAGTCCACGTGCGGCGAAGGCGCGTCCACGTGCAGGGTCTTGGGCAGCAGGCCGTGCCGCAGCGCCAGCACCGACTTGATCACCCCGCCGACGCCCGAAGCGGTCTGGCTGTGGCCGATGTTGGACTTCAGCGAGCCGAGCCGGAGCGGTTGGTCCGCCGGTCGGCCCTGCCCGTAAGTGGCCAGCAGCGCCTGCGCCTCGATCGGGTCGCCCAGCGCGGTGCCGGTGCCGTGCGCCTCCACCGCGTCGACCTCGGCGGCCGACAGCCGGGCGTCGGCCAGCGCCTGCCGGATCACCCGCTGCTGAGCAGGCCCGTTCGGCGCGGAGAGCCCGTTGCTGGCGCCGTCCTGGTTGATCGCGGTGCCCCGGATCACGGCGAGCACCTGGTGGCCCGCGCGCTGCGCGTCACTGAGCCGCTCCAGCACCAGCACGCCGACGCCGTCCGCCCAGGCGATGCCGTCGGCGGCGGCGGCGAACGGCTTGCAGCGCCCGTCCTTGGCCAGCCCGCCCTGCCGGGCGAACTCGACGAACGCCCACGGCGTGGCCGAGATCGCCGCCCCGCCCGCCAGCGCCAGCGAGCACTCGCCGCCGCGCAGGCTCTGCACGGCCAGGTGCATCGCGACCGACGAGGAGGAGCAGGCCGTGTCCACCGTGACGGCCGGGCCCTCCAGGCCCAGGGTGTAGGCGATCCGGCCGGAGGCAACGCTGCTGATCGTGCCGGTCAGCAGGTAGCCCTCGACGCCCTCCGGCAGCGGCTGGTGCCCGCCGCCGCCGTAGCCCTGGAAGGCCGTGCCGACGAAGACGCCGGCCCGGCTGCCGCGCAGCCCCGCCGGGTCGAGCCCGGCCCGCTCCAGCGCCTCCCAGGAGGTCTCGAGCAGCAGCCGCTGCTGCGGGTCCATGGCCAGCGCCTCGCGCGGCGAGATGCCGAAGAAGCCCGCGTCGAACTCGCCCGCGTCGTAGAGGAATCCGCCCTGGTCCGAGTAGAAGGTGCCGGGCTTGTCCGGGTCCGGGTCGTAGAGCTTGTCGATGTCCCAGCCGCGGTCGGTGGGCAGGGTCGAGACCGCGTCCGTACCGGCCGCGACCAGCTCCCAGAGGTCCTCGGGCGAGCGCACCCCGCCCGGGTAGCGGCAGGCCATGCCGACGATCGCGATCGGCTCTCCCCCAGCCATGGGGGTCCCCCCGGCCGAAGGCTGGGGGAGGCTGGGAGGTGCCCCCAGAGCTGCCTCGGTCAGGCTGCGGTTCTGCTGCCGCAGGCGCTCCGTCTCCTTGAGGGAGGCGCGCAGCGCGTCGAGGAGTTGTTCGGTGGACGTGGTCATAGTGAACTCCGCGCGTGCGTCGATCTCAGGAGTCGGAAGGGTCGAGGGCCAGACGGATCAGGCTCTCCGCGTCGAGCGCGTCGATGTCGGGGGCGTCGGCAGCCGGCTCGGCGGCCACTGCGGACGGCGTGGGGCCCGGGTCGGTGGCCAGCCGCAGCAGTGCCTGTTCCAGGCCGGCCTCGCGCAGGCGCTGGAGCGGGATGGTGGCGATCAGGTCGCGGATCGCCGCCTCGGCCGGGTCGGTGGCCACCGCCTGGCCGCTGCCCGGGAAGAGCAGTTCGGCCAGGTGCTGGGCGAGCAGTTGCGGGGTGGGGTGGTCGAAGACCAGGGTGGCGGGCAGCCGCTGTCCGACGGCCTTGACCAGCCGGTTGCGCACCTCGACGGCGATGATCGAGTCGAACCCCAGCTCCCGGAAGGCCCGTTCGGCGGGCACGGCACCGGGCGAGTCGAACCGCAGCACCGCGGCCGCGTGGGTGCGGACCAGCTCGACCAGCGCCCGCACCCGCTCGGTCGGCGGGGTGGCGGCGAGCGTGGCCAGGTAGGCCGAACTCCGGTCCGCCGGCTGCTCGGGCGCCTCGGCGGCCGCGCTGAGCAACTGCCGCACCTCCGCCAGGTCGGCGACCAGCGGACGCGGCCGGGTGGCGGCGAACGCGGCGTGGAACCGAGGCCAGTCCAAGTCGGCCACGGCGAGCAGGACTTCACCCTGCTCCAGGGCCTGGCGCAGCGCGGCGACCGCCCGCTGCGGGTCCATCGCCCGCAGGCCCCGGCGCAGCATCCGCTCGGTGGCGGCGCCCTGCGCCATCCCCGGGCCGTCCCACAGGCCCCAGGCGACCGAGGTGACCGGTCGGCCCTGGGCGGCCCGGTTCTCGGCGAAGGCGTCCAGGAAGGCGTTGGCGGCGGCGTAGGCGCCCAGACCGGTGCTGCCCCAGACGGCGGCGTTGGAGGAGAAGAGGACGAAGGCCTCCAACTGCTCGCCCAGGACGGCCTCGATCGCGCGGGTCGCGGCCACCTTGGCGGTGGCGGAGTCGGCCAGCAGGTCGGTGGTCGTCTCGTCCAGGGTCGCCGTCCAGCCGGCGCCGGCGGCGTGGAAGACCGCCCGGATCGGCTCGCCGCCCGCCGCCTCCACCGAGGCCACCAGTGCGGTCAGCGCGGCCTGGTCGGCCACCTCGCAGGCGGCGAGGGTGACCTGGGCGCCGAGCTGCCGGAGTTCGGCGCACAGTTCCTCGGCGCCGGGCGCCTCGGGGCCGCTGCGGCTGACCAGCACCAGGTGCTCGGCCCCGGCAACGGCCAGCCAGCGGGCGACGTGGCCGCCGATGGCGCCGGTGCCGCCGGTGATCAGCACGGTGCCGTGCGGGCGCCAGGGCGCGTTCGTGGCGCGGGTCGGCTGCGGGGCGCGGGTCGGCTGCGGGGCGCGGTTCAGGCGCCGGACGTGGATCCCGGACGGGCGGATCGCCAGCTGGTCCTCGGTGCCGTCGTCGCACGGCAGACCGGCGAGCACGGCGCCCAGGCGCTCGGCGCTGCGCCCGTCCCACTGCTCCGGGAGGTCGACCAGGCCGCCCCAGCGCTCGGGGTGCTCCAGACCGACCACCCGGCCGAGCCCCCAGAGCTGGGCCTGGCTCAGGTCCAGCGGCTCGGCGCCGGGCTCCGTGCTGACGGCACCCCGGGTGGCCAGCCAGAGCGGCGCGGTGCTCCGGACCTGGCCGAGCGCCTGCACCAGGGCCAGGCTGCCGGCCAGACCGCGCGGGACGTCCTGGGCGGTGGGCGAGGTGTCCAGGGCCAGCAGGCAGAGCACGCCGTCCACCGGACCGGCGGCGCGCAGCAGGTCGACGAAGTGCGCGGTCTCGGCATCGGTGGCGGCGACGGTGCGCTCGATCACCTCGGCGCCGGCCTTGCCGAGCGCGACCGCGCAGTCCTGCACCAGAGCGCCGTCGACGGCGGGTGAGCTGACGATCAGCCAGTTACCGCCGAGACCAGCGGGGTTGGACGGGTCGGCGATCGGGCGCCAGTCGATCCGGTAGCGCCAGTCGGTGATGGCCGCGCTGTCGGTGCGCTCGCGGCGCCAGGCGGCGATGGCCGGCAGCGCCTCGCTCAGCGGGCGCTCCAGGTCCACACCGAGGGTAGCGGCGAGCTCGCCGCTCTCCACCGCGCGCCAGAACTCGCCGTCCGAGGAGGCGGCTTCGGCGGCAGTGGCCGGCGCGGCGGCGTCCAGCAACCAGTAGTGCTCGTGCTGGAAGGGGTAGGAGGGCAGGTCGACGTGTCCGGCGGCGGTGAGCAGCCGGGTCCAGTCGACGGTGGCGCCGTTGACGAAGGCCTCGGCGAGCGAGGTCAGGAAGCGGGTGGCGTCGCCCTGTTCGCGGCGCAGGGTGCCGAGCGCGATGCCGCCGCCGTTGGCGTCCAGGGTGTCCTGGACTCCGACGGTGAGGACGGGGTGCGGGCTGGACTCCACGAAGACGCGGTGTCCGGCCTTGGCCAGTTCGGCGATGGCGTCCTGGAGCCGGACCGGGTGGCGCAGGTTCTCGTACCAGTAACGCCCGCCCAGCTCACCGGGCTTGACCCAGTCGGCGGTGTAGGTGGAGAACATCGGGATGGCGGGCGCCAAGCCGGTGATGGGAGCCAGCGCCTCGGTGATCTCCGCCTCCAGCAGCTCCATCTGGGCCGAGTGCGAGGCGTAGTCCACCTTCACCCGGCGGGCATCGACGCCCGCCTCGGCGCAGACCACCATGAACTCGTCCAGCGCGGCAGCCTCACCCGAGACCACCACCGAGCCGGGACCGTTGACGGCGGCGATGCCGACCCGGCCCTCGAACCCGGCCAGCAGCTCACCGACCTTCTCAGCGGAGGCGAAGAGCGACACCATGCCACCCGAACCAGCCACCCGCGCCAGCGCCTTGGCCCGCAGCGCCACGACGCGGGACGCGTCCTCCAGCGAGAGCGCGCCGGCCACGCAGGCGGCCGCGATCTCACCCTGCGAGTGACCCACCACAGCCGACGGCGTGATCCCCATCGAACGCCACAACGCCGCCAACGACACCATCACCGCGAAGAGCACCGGCTGCACCACGTCAACCCGCTCCAGCAACGCGACATCCGTCAGCGCATCCTCCAACCGCCAGTCCACGAAAGGCGCCAGCGCCGCCGAGCACGCCGCGATCGACTCCGCGAACACCGGCGAAGCCGCCAGCAGCCCCGACGCCATCCCCACCCACTGCGAACCCTGACCCGGGAAGACCAGCACCACCCCACCGTCACCGACCGCCCGACCGGTCACCTGCTCACCACCGAGCAGCACCGCCCGGTCCTCGAACACCGACCGACCGCGCACCAGCGCCGCCCCGACCGCCGCCAACTCCCCGTCGACAGCGGCGAACCGCTCGATCTGCGCCCGCAGCGCCGGCTCACCCTTGCCCGACAGCACCAACGGCACCACCGAGGCATCGAGCACCGGCCGCTCGGCAACTGCTTCTGACGTCACGTCAACTACCTGCTCCAGGATCACATGCGCGTTCGTCCCGCTGATCCCGAACGAGGAGACCGCCGCCCGCCGCACCCGCCCGGTCTGTGGCCAGGCCGTCCGCTCGCGCAGCAGCTCCACCGCGCCCGCCGACCAGTCCACGTGCGGCGAGGGCGCGTCCACGTGCAGGGTCTGCGGCAGCACCCCGTGCCGGAGCGCCTGCACGGTCTTGATCACACTCGCCACGCCCGAAGCCGCCTGGGTGTGGCCGATGTTGGACTTCAGCGAGCCGAGCCAGAGCGGCCGGTCCGCCGGGTGCTCCTGGCCGTAGGTGGCCAGCAGCGCCTCGGCCTCGATCGGGTCGCCGAGTGAGGTGCCGGTGCCGTGCGCCTCCACCGCGTCGACCTGGTCCGCCGTCAGGCCGGCGGCTGCCAGCGCCTGCCGGATCACCCGCTCCTGCGCCGGACCGCTGGGCGCGGCAAGGCCGTTGCTCGCGCCGTCCTGGTTGATCGCGCTGCCGCGCACCACCGCGAGCACCTGATGGCCCAGCCGCCGCGCCTCGCTGAGCCGCTCCACCAGCAGCATGCCCACGCCCTCGGCCAGGCCCATGCCGTCCGCGCCGGCCGCGAAGGCCTTGCAGCGGCCGTCCTTGGCGAGCCCGCGCTGGCGGCTGAAGGCGACCAGGGTGCGCGGGTTGTACATCACCGCCACGCCGCCGACCAGCGCCATGGTGCACTCACCCCGGTTGAGCGACTGTCCGGCCAGGTGCAGCGCGACCAGCGAGGAGGAGCAGGCCGTGTCCAGCGTGATCGCGGGGCCTTCGAGGCCCATGGTGTAGGCGACCCGGCCGGAGGCGACGCTGGAGACCGAGCCGGTCAGCAGGTGGCCTTCCGAGCCGGCCGGCAGCGCGCTCAGACCGGTGCCGTAGTCCTGGTAGTTGATGCCGACGAAGACACCGGCCTTACTACCGCGCAGCGAGAGCGGATCGATCCCGGCCCGCTCGACGGCCTCCCAGGAGGTCTCGAGCAGCAGCCGTTGCTGCGGGTCCATCACCTGCGCCTCGCGCGGCGAGATGCCGAAGAAGCCGGCGTCGAACTTGCCCGCGTCGTAGAGGAATCCGCCGTGCCGCACATAGCTGGTGCCGTCCCGGTCCGGGTCCGGGTCGTAGAGCGCGCCGAGGTCCCAACCCCGGTCGCCGGGCAGGCCGGCGATGGCGTCGCCGCCGCCGTCGACCAACCGCCAGAGATCCTCCGGGGAGTTGACCCCGCCGGGGAAGCGGCAGGCCATGCCGACGATCGCGATCGGCTCTTCGTCCGTAGCGGTGGCTGCGGCGGTAGCCGTGGCGGCCGGTGCCGCTGCCGCCGTGCCGATGAGCAGCGTGTGCAGGTGGCGGGCCAGTGCCTGGGGCGTGGGGTGGCTGAAGACCAGCGCGGCGGGCAGCCGCAGGCCGGTGGCGGCGCCCACCCGGTTGCGCAGCTCGACGGAGGTCAGCGAGTCCATCCCGCTCTCGCGGAACGCGCGGTCGGCCTGGACACCGTTCCCCGCCTGGTGGCCGAGCACGGCGGCGGCCTCGCTGACCACCAGCTCCAGCAGCGCCTTGAGCTGGTCGTTCTCGTTCAGGCCGCGCAGCCGTTCGGCCAGCGCGGAGGAGGAGGGCGCGGGCCGGGCGCCGCCGGTGCTCGCGGCAACCGGGGCCTGGCCGGCGGGCCGGGCCTCGGGGATACCGGCCAGCAGCGGGCGCGGGCGGGCGGAGGTGAAGATCGGGCCGAACCTCGGCCAGTCCACCTCGGCGAGCGCGATGGTGGTCTCGTCGTGGTCCAGCGCCTGCTGCATGCCGAGCAGGGCCAGGCGCGGCGCGATGGTGGGCAGGCCGTGCCGGGCCGGGCGGTCCGGGTCGACGCCGGCCGGGGTGCAGCCGTCCCAGACGCCCCAGGCGATCGAGATCGCCGAACGTCCGCGTGCCCGGCGCCGTTCGGCCACCGCGTCCAGGTAGCCGTTGCCGGCGGCGTAGGTGCCGTGGTCGCCGCTGCCCCAGAGGCCGGCGACCGAGGAGAAGAGCACGAAGGCGTCCACCGAGTCGCGGTCGAGCAGCTCGTCCAGGTAGTCGGCGGTGCCGGACTTGGAGGCCATCGTGTCGTCGAACTCCTGGAGGCTGACGCCCTCCAGCGGGCCGAGCTTGATGTAGGCGGCGGCGTGCACCACCGCGCGGATCTCCGGCCCGTCGGCCTCCACCCGCTCGATCAACGCGGCCAGTTCGGCGCGGTCGCCGACGTCGCAGCTGGCGATGGTCAGCCGGGCGCCCAGTTCCTCGGTCTGCGCCCGCAGTTCGGCGAACTCCGGTGCGTCGGCGGGCCGCCGGGTGGTCAGCACCAGGTGCTCGGCGCCGCCACCGGCCAGCCAGCGGACCAGGTGCGGGCCGATCGCTCCGGTGCCACCGGTCACCAGCACGGTGCCGCGCGGCTGCCAGGTGCGCACCGGCGGGGTGTCGGCGAGCGGTGCGCGCTCCAGGCGGCGCAGCAGCAGGCCGGTGGGCCGGATGGCGACCTGGTCCTCGGCATCGTGGGCCAGCACCGCGCAGAGCCGGCCGGCCGCCCGCGCGTCGAGGTGCTCGGGGAGGTCGACCAGACCGCCCCAGCGGTCCGGGTACTCCAGTGCGGCGGTCCGGCCCAGGCCCCAGACCTGCTGCTGGGCGGGCGCGGACAGCACCTCGCCGGCGCCGACCGAGACCGCGCCCCGGGTCGCGCACCAGAGCGGGGCGTCCACTCCGGCGTCGCCGAGTGCCTGGAGCAGCACCAGGGTGCCCGCCACGCCGGTCAGCAGGTGCGGGGCGGCGGGAGCTGGCGTGCCGTCCAGCGCGAGCAGCGAGAGCGCGGCGTCCACCGGCCCGGCCGCGCGGAGCAGGGCGGTCAGCGCGGACCGGTCCAGGGCGGCCGCGCCGACGGGCAGGGTGACCAGCTCGGCGCCGGCGGCGCTCAGTGCGGCCTCGACCTGCGCGGGCAGTTCGCCGGCCGTGCCGTCCTGGGGCAGGATCAGCAGCCAACGGCCGGTCAGCCGGGCGGAGTCCGGCTCACCGGTCGGGTGCCAGGCGATCCGGTAGCGCCAGGAGTCGAGCACCGCGCTGTCCCGGCGGCCACGGCGCCAGTCGGCGAGCGCGGGCAGCAGGGTGCTGATCGACTGGTCGCCGGCCACGCCGAGGGTCTCGGTGAAGGCGGCCAGGTCGCCGCTCTCCACGGCGCGCCAGAACTCGCTGTCGGCCGCGTCGGCTTCGGCGACGGCGGCCGGGGCGGCGCTGGAGCCGTCCAGCCAGAACCGCTCGCGCTGGAAGGGGTAGGTGGGCAGCTCGACCTGGGCGGAGGAGGTCAGCACCCGCGACCAGTCCACCGTGGCGCCGTTGACGAAGGCCTCGGCCACGGAGGTCAGGAACCGGGTGGCGTCGCCCTGTTCGCGGCGCAGGGTGCCGAGCGCGATACCGCCGCCGTTCTCCTCCAGAGTGTCCTGCACGCCGACGGTGAGCACCGGGTGCGGGCTGGACTCCACGAAGACGCGGTGCCCGGCCTTGGCCAGCTCGGTCACCGCCTGCTGGAGGTGGACCGGGTGGCGCAGGTTCTCGTACCAGTAACGGGCGCCCAGCTCACCGGGCTTGACCCACTCGCCGGTGTACGTGGAGAGCATCGGGATGGTGGGTGCCAGGCCGGAAATCGGAGCGAGTGCCTGGAGGATCTCGTCCTCCAGGATCTCCATCTGCGCGGAGTGCGAGGCGTAGTCGACGTTGACCCGGCGGGCGTCCACGCCGGCCGTGGCGCAGACCGCCATGAACTCGTCCAGCGCGGCGGCCTCACCGGAAACCACCACCGAGCCGGGGCCGTTGACGGCGGCGATGCCGACCCGGCCCTCGAACCCGGCCAGCAGCTCACCCGCCGTCGAAGCGGAGGCGAAGAGCGACACCATGCCACCCGAACCCGCCACCCGCGCCAGCGCCTTGGCCCGCAGCGCGACCACCCGCGACGCGTCCTCCAGCGACAACGCACCCGCCACACAAGCAGCCGCGATCTCACCTTGCGAATGGCCGACCACCGCCGAAGGCGTGACGCCCATCGAATGCCACAACGCCGCCAGCGAGACCATGACGGCGAACAGCACCGGCTGCACCACGTCAACCCGCTCCAGCAGCAAAGCATCCGCGAGCGCGTCCTCCAACGACCAGTCCACGAAAGGCGCCAGCGCCGCCGAGCAGGCCGCGATCGACTCCGCGAACACCGGCGAAGCCGCCATCAGCGCCGACGCCATCCCGACCCACTGCGAACCCTGACCCGGGAAGACCAGCACCACCCCGCCGTCACCGACCGCCCGACCGGTCAGCTGCTGGTCGCCCAGCAGCACCGCCCGGTCCTCCAGCACGGCACGCCCACGGACCAGCGCCGCAGCCACCGCCGCCGGGTCACCTTCAACCGCCGACAGCCGCTCGAGCTGCGCCCGAAGCGCCGCCTCGCCCTTGCCCGACAGCACCAGCGGCAGCACCGAGGCATCCACCACCGGGCGCTCGGCAACGGTTTCTGACAGTTCGTCAGGCGCCTGCTCCAGGATCACATGCGCGTTGGTCCCGCTGATCCCGAACGAGGAGACCCCGGCCCGGCGCGGCCGCCCGGTCTGCGGCCACGCCACCGCCTCGGTGAGCAGCCGCACCCCACCCGCCGACCAGTCCACGTGCGGGGTCGGCTCGTCCACGTGCAGCGTGCGCGGCAGCACGCCACCGCGCATCGCCAGCACCATCTTGATCACGCCCGCCACCCCGGCGGCGGCGGCCGTGTGGCCGATGTTCGACTTCACCGAGCCGAGCCAGAGCGGCTGGTCCGCCGCCCGTCCCTGGCCATAGGTGGCCAGCAGCGCCTGCGCCTCGATCGGGTCACCCAGCGGGGTACCGGTGCCGTGCGCCTCGATCGCGTCGACCTCGCCCGCCGCGAGGCCCGCGTTGAGCAGGGCGCGACGGATCATCCGCTGCTGCGACGGGCCGTTCGGCGCCGTCAGACCGTTCGAAGCGCCGTCCTGGTTGACGGCCGAACCGCGCACCACGGCCAGCACCCGATGGCCCAGCCGCTGCGCGTCGCTGAGCCGCTCCACCAGCAGCATGCCCACGCCCTCGGCCGGGCCGAAGCCGTCGGCCCCCGCCGCAAAGGCCTTGCAGCGCCCGTCGGCGGCCAGGCCGCGCTGGCGGCCGAGGTCGACGAAGATGCCCGGCTGGGACATCACGGTGACACCGCCGGCCAGCGCCATCGCGCACTCGCCCCGGCGCAGCGACTGCACGGCCAGGTGCAGCGCCACCAGCGAGGAGGAGCAGGCGGTGTCCACGGTCACCGCCGGGCCCTCCAGGCCCAGGCTGTAGGCGATCCGGCCGGAGGCGACGCTGAGTTGATTGCCCGTCAGCAGGTAGCCCTCGTGCTCGCCGGGGGCCGCGTGCATCGGCGGACCGTAGTCGGGGGCCAGCGAGCCGATGAAGGTGCCGACTTGGGTACCGCGCACCGAGTCGGGGGCGATGCCGGCTCGCTCCAGGCTCTCCCAGGCGGTCTCCAGCAACAGCCGCTGCTGCGGGTCCATGGCCAGCGCCTCGCGCGGCGAGATGCCGAACAGCCCGGCGTCGAACTCACCGGCGTCGTAGAGGAATCCACCGGCCCGCACATAGGAGGCGCCGGGGCGCTCGGAGTCGGCGTGCTGCAGGGTGGCCAGGTCCCAACCACGGTCGGTGGGGAAGGCGGAGACGGCGTCGCGGCCCTCCGCCACCAGTTCCCAGAACTCCTCGGGCGTGCGGACCCCGCCGGGGAACCGGCAGGACATGCCGACGATGGCGATCGGTTCGCTGCCGCTCTCCTCCAGCTCCTGCAGCCGGCGCCGCGCCTGACGCAGGTCCGCAGTCGCCCGCTTGAGGTAGTCGCGCAGCTTCTGCTCGGTGGTCATAGCCTTCAGCTCCTCGGGAGTTGCCAGGACGGCGGGGCAGCACGGTGGCGTGGTAAAGGGGTGGTTCGGCGAGGCTCGGGCGGCGGGCTCAGGAGAGCCCGAGGTCGTTGTCGAGCAGCTCGAACAACTCCTCGTCGCTGGCGTCGTCCAGGTCGTGCTCCGGCTCCGCCTGCTCGGCCTGCGCGGCACCGGAGTTGGTGCCCCAGCCGGCCAGGAATCCGTAGAGCCGGGCGGCGATCGCGCCGCGCTGCTCGGCCCCCTCGGGGACCTCGCGCAGCACCCGCTCCAGCCGCTCCAGCTCCGCGAACAGGTCGGTGGCGGACGAACCCCGGGACGAGGCCCCGGACGAGCCCCCGGACGAACCCCCGGGCGCGCCGCCGGCCGGGGTGGCGGCCGTGCTGTCGGGCGCCGTGCCCTGCTGTGGCGCGGTGGCCTCGACCAGGTACTGGATCAGGGCCGCGACGGTCGGGTGGTCGAAGATCACGGTGACCGGCAGCCGGACGCCGGTGGCCGCGCCGAGCCGGTTGCGCAGCTCGACGGCGGTCAGCGAGTCGAAGCCCAGGTCGGTGAAGGCCCGTTCGACCCCGACGCCGTCCGGCGAGCTGTGCCCGAGCACACCGGCGGTGTGCTCGCGGACCAGCGTGGCCAGCACCCGGTGGCGCTCGGCGGCCGGCAGTGCGGCCAGCCGCTCGGCCTGCGAGGCCTGCTGGCGAGCGCCCAGCTCGGCCGGCGCGCGCTTCACCGGCGCCCGGACCAGGCCGCGCAACAGCGGGTTGACCGTCCCGGCGGCGGCCCGGACCCGCAGCGCGGGCAGGTCGAGCCGGACCGGGGCGAGCACCGCGTCGGCGTGCCCGAGCGCGGCGTGCCCGAGCGCGGCGTGCCCGAGCGCGGCATCGAAGAGCGCCATCCCCTCGGCCTCGCCGAGCAGCGGCAGGCCGGAGCGGGCCAGGCGGTCGAGGTCGGCGGCGTCCAGGTGCTCGGTCATCCCGCCGTCCTGCGCCCACGGGCCCCAGGCCAGCGAGAGGCCCGGCAGTCCGAGCGCGCGGCGGCGGTGCGCCAGCGCGTCCAGGAAGGCGTTGGCGGCGGCGTAGTTCGCCTGGCCGGGGCCACCGAGCAGGCCCATCACCGAGGAGTAGGTGACGAAGTGGGTCAGCTCGGCGTCGCGGGTCAACTCGTGCAGGTGCCAGGCGGCGTCGGCCTTCGGTCGCAGCACGGCGTCCAGCCGCTCGGGGGTGAGCGAGGTGACCACCGTGTCGTCCAGCGCGCCGGCGGTGTGGATCACGGCGGTCAGCGGGTGCGCGGCCGGCAGCGCGGCGAGCAGCGCGGCGAGCTGGTCCCGGTCGGCCACGTCGCAGGCCGCGAGGGTCACCTCGGCTCCGGCGGCGGCGAGTTCGGCGTGCAGCTCGGCGGCGCCGGGGGCCTGCGCGCCCCGGCGGCTGACCAGCAGCAGGTGCCGGGCGCCGTGCCGGGCGACCAGGTGACGGGCCGCCAGCGCGCCGAGCGAGCCGGTGCCGCCGGTGATCAGCACAGTGCCGTCGGGGTCCAGTGCGGGGGCCTGCTCAGGCTCGGGCCGGGACGCGGCGGCGGTCCGGGCCAGCCGGGGTGCCAGCGCCTGCTCGCCGCGCAGCGCGAGCTGCGGTTCGGCGCTGCCGAGTGCGGCGGCCAGCGCGGCGGGCGTGGGCGGCTCGGTGTCGACGTCCAGCAGCACGATCCGGCCCGGGTGCTCCGACTGCGCCGAGCGCAGCAGGCCCCAGACCGCGGCGGCGGCCAGGTCGGTCTCGGGGTCGGCGGCGCTGCCGGTGGCCAGCGCGCCCCGGGTCACCACGACCAGGCGGGCCGCGTCCAGGCGGTCGTCGCCGAGCCAGCTCTGCACGAGCTCCAGCGCCCGGTAGGCGGCCGAGCGGACCTCCGCCGGTGGCCGGCTGCCGGGCGCTGCGGCCAGCGCGTAGGCGATCACGGTGCGCTCGGTGGCCGCCAACTCGCCGTCGGGGGCCAGCGACTGCGCGAAGGTGTCGAAGTCGGGGTAGCGGTCGGTGCGCAGCCCGGCCCGCTCCAGCACGGGGACCAGCTCGAAGCGGTCGGCGCCGAGCAGCGCCCAGCAGTCCGCCAGCGGGGCGGGACCTGCTGAACGGTCCGGCTCGACCGGCCGCCACTCCAGGCGGTACAGCGGGAGTTGGCGACCGCTCGCCCCGGTGAGGGCGCCGGGGGCCACCGGGCGGAAGCTGAGCGAGCGCACCTGCCCGACCGGGTCGCCCAGCCCGTCGGCGAGCAGCAGCGAGACGCTGTCGGGGCCGTCCGGCGTGACCCGGACGCGCAGCGAACCGGCGCCCGGGGCCTCGATGCTGACGCCGGTGAAGGCGAACGGCAGCAGCAGCGGCCCGGGTTCGCCGCCGGCCCGGGGGTTGGAGGCGAGCAGCGCGGCGTGCAGGGCCGCGTCCAGCAGCGCGGGGTGCAGGGCGTAGTCGCCCGCCTGCGCCTGGAACTCGGCGGGCAGCGCCACCTCGGCGCAGATCTCCTCGCCCAGCTGCCAAGCGGCGCGCAGGCCTTGGAAGGCGGGGCCGTACTCGTAGCCACGGGCGGCCAGCGCCGCGTAGCCGGCCTCGATGTCCAGCGGGACGGCGGCGGCGGGCGGCCAGCTCGCGGCCGCGCCGGGTCCGGCGAGCGGCCTGGGGGCGGCGAGCGGCGCGGGGACGGCGAGCGGCGCGGGGACGGCGAGCGGCTCAGGGACAGCGGCGGTGAGCAGGCCGGTGGCGTGCCGGGTCCACCGGGCCTCGGCGATCGACTCGCCGTGGTCGGCCCGGTCGGTGCAGGAGTGGACCTCGACGCTCCGTTCACCGCGCTCCCCGACGGCGCCGGCCCGGACCTGGATCCGCACCTCGCCCTCCTCGGGGATCACCAGCGGTGCCTCCAGGGCGAGTTCCTCGACCGCCTGGGCGCCGAGCAGCCGCGCCGCCTGGTGGCAGAGTTCGACCAGGCCGGTGCCGGGGAGCAGCACCGTCCCGGCGGCGGCGTGGTCGGCCAGCCAGGGGTGGGTGCGCAGCGAGAGCCGACCGCTCAGCAGGGCGCCGTCACCGGCCGCGAAGGGCGCGGCGGTACTCAGCAGCGGGTGGGCGAGCGGCAGCAGGCCCAGCTCGGCGGGGTCGCCGGCCGAGGCCTGGCGGGCCGGGGGCCAGTGGTCCTGGCGCTGGAAGGCGTAGGTGGGCAGTTCGACCCGCCCGGCACCGGTGATCAACGTGCTCCAGTCGACGTCCACGCCGCTCACGTGGGCCTGGGCCAGCGAGCGGACGAAGCGCCCGGCGCCGCCTTCGTCGCGCCGCAGCGTGCCCACGGCCACCCCGCCGAGGCCGAGTTCGGCCAGCGTGTCCTCGATCGCGGGGACCACCACGGGATGGGCGCTGACCTCCACGAAGGTGCGGTGGCCGGCCTTGGCCAACTGCTCGACGGCGTCCTGGAAGAGCACGGGGTAGCGCAGGTTCTCGTACCAGTAGTCGGCGGTCAGCTCCGGACCCGACAGCCACTCGCCGCGGATCGTGGAGAGCATCGGGACGCTGCCGGTGCGCGGCACCACCGAGGAGAGCGCCGCCTTCACCTCCGCCTCCACCGGCGCCACCTCCGGCGAGTGCGACGGGAAGGCGGCCGCGATCCGCCGCGCCCGCACCCCCTGCGCCTCGCACAGCTCCAGCAACCGGTCCAGCGCCGCGAACTCGCCCGACACCGCCACCGTCGAGGGCCCGTTCACCGCCGCGACATACAGTCGGCCGCCGACCTCGGCGACCAGTTCGTCGACCCGCGCCCGGGAGGCGAACAGCGACACCATGCTGCCCACGTGCGCGATCTGCTCCATCACCTGCGCCCGCAGCACACTGATCCGCGCCGCGTCCGCCAGCGAGAGCACCCCCGCCACGTGCGCGGCCGCCACCTCGCCCTGCGAATGCCCGACCACCGCGGCCGGTTCCACTCCGGCCGCCCGCCACACCGCCGCCAGCGAGACCATCACCGCGAACAGCACCGGCTGCAGCACCCGGACACCGGCGAACTCGGTGCCGTCACCCGCCAGCACCTCGGTCAGCGACCAGTCCACCAGGCCGTCCAGCGCCGCCTCGCAGGCCGCGATCGACGCCGCGAAGACCGGCGAGCAGGCCGTCAACTCCCGGGCCATCCCGACCCACTGCGTCCCCTGCCCCGGGAAGACGAAGACCGGCCGTCCGCCGCCCGCCGCCACTCCCCGCAGCACGCCGGGGAATTCCGCGTCGGCCGCCAGTTCCCGGACACCGTCCAGCAGTTCGGCCAGATCCTCACCCAGCACCACCGCCCGGTTCTCGAAGATCGACCGCTCGCGCAGCAGCGCCCCGGCCACCGCCACGGGATCCAGCTCGCCGGCCACCGTCGCCAGCCGACCCGCCTGCCCCCGCAGTGCCGCCTCGCCGCGTCCGGAGAGCAGCCAGGGGGTGGCCGCCAGGGCCATGATCGGCTGCTTGGTCGCGGTAGTTGACGGAACATCAGAACCGGGCGCCTGCTCGATGATCGCGTGCGCGTTGGTGCCGCTGATCCCGAAGGAGGAGACCGCGCCACGGCGCGGCCGGTCCAGCTCCGGCCAGGCGCGGGCCTCGGTCAGCAGCCGCACCGCGCCCGCCGACCAGTCCACCCGGGAGGTCGGCGCGTCCACGTTCAGGGTGCGCGGCAGCACGCCGTGCCGCAGCGCCAGCACCATCTTGATCACGCCGGCGACACCGGCGGCCGCCTGGGTGTGGTTCAGGTTGGACTTGAGCGAGCCGAGCCAGAGCGGCTGCTCCGGGTCCCGGTCGCGGCCGTAGGTGGCCAGCAGCGCCTGCGCCTCGATCGGGTCGCCCAGCTTGGTGCCGGTGCCGTGCGCCTCCACCACGTCGACCTGATCGGCCGTCAGTTCGGCGTCCACCAGCGCCTGGCGGATCACCTTGCGCTGAGCAAGGCCGTTGGGGGCCGTCAGGCCGTTGGAGGCGCCGTCCTGGTTGGCGGCCGTGCCGCGCACCACTGCGAGGATCGGGTGGCCCAAGCGCCGCGCGTCCGAGAGGCGGGCGACCAGCAGCATGCCGACGCCCTCGCCCCAGCCGGTGCCGTCCGCCGTCTCGGCGAAGGCCTTGCAGCGGCCGTCGGGCGACAGCGCCTGCTGGCGGCTCAGCTCGACGAACATCCCGGGGGTCGGCATCAGCGCCGCGCCACCCGCGAGCGCCAGGTCGCACTCGCCGCGCCGCAGCGCCTGGACGGCCAGGTGCAGCGCCACCAGCGAGGAGGAGCAGGCGGTGTCCACGGTCAGGGCCTGGCCTTCGAGGCCGAGCAGGTAGGCGATCCGGCCGGAGGCCAGGCTGATCGAGGCGCCGGTCAGCCGGTGGCCGTCGGTCCCGTCACCGGACTCGTACAGCCGGGGCCCGTACTGGGCGTCGGTGGCGCCGACGAAGACGCCGGTGCGGGTGCCGCGCAGATCGGCCGGGACGATGCCGGCCCGCTCGACGGCCTCCCAGGAGGTCTCCAGCAGCAGCCGCTGCTGCGGGTCCATCGCCTGCGCCTCGCGCGGCGAGATGCCGAAGAAGCCGGCGTCGAAGCCGGCGATCCGCTCGATGAACGAGCCGTGCCGGGTGTAGGAGGCACCGGCGGCGGCCGGGTCGGTGTCGAAGAGCCGGTCCAGGTCCCAGCCGCGGTCGGTCGGGAACTCGGAGACGGTGCTGCGCTCGCCCTCGATCAGCTCCCAGAGCTGCTCGGGCGTGCTGATGCCGCCGGGGAAGCGGCAGCCGATGCCGAGGATGGCGATCGGCTCTCCCCCAGCCTGGCGGCTGGGAGGTGCCCCCATGGCCGCGGCGGAGCGGCGCGTGGCGGCCGGGCGGGCGGACTCCTCGTCCGGGTCGGTGCCGGACCGGGCGGCGTCGAGGTGGCGGGCCAGCGCGCGGGCGGTGGGGTGGTCGAAGGTGACCGTCATCGGCAGCGCCAGGCCCGTCGCCTCGCCCAGCTGGGTGCGCAGCCGGACGGCGAGCAGCGAGTCGAAGCCCAGGTCGCGGAAGGAGAGGTCCGGGTCGACCAGTTCGGCCGAGGCGTGCCCGAGTAGCGCGGCGGCGTGCGCGCGGACCAGCGCCAGCGAGTCACCCGCGGCGGCCGGCCCGGTCGGCTCAAACCGCGCGGCCGGCTCGACGGAAGTGGTCGCGGCGATCGTGGTGCCGGCACTCGCGGCGTCGGCGGCGAACCAGTGACGGCGGCGCTGGAAGGCGTAGCTCGGCAGGTCGGTCAGCCGGGCGCCGCTGCCCGCGAGCAGTGCGGTCCAGTCGATCGCGGCGCCCCGGGTCCAGGCACCCGCGACGGCGGCGAGCAGCGCCCGCGCCTCGGGCTCGTCCCCGTGCAGCAGCGGGAGCGACACCGTGCCGTCCGGGACGAGGGCGGAGAGCACGCTGTCGGGGCCCAACTCCAGGAAGGTGCGCACCCCCTGCTCCTGCAGCGTGCGCACGCCGTCGCCGAAGCGGACGGCCTCGCGGACGTGGCGCACCCAGTAGTCGGCCGAGGTGAGGTCCTCGAAGCCGCCGGTGAGATTCGAGACCACCGGGATGCGCGGCGCGCGGTAGGTCAGCGACTCGGCGACCGCCCGGAACTCCGCCAACATCGGGTCCATCAGCGCCGAGTGGAACGCGTGGCTGACCGTGAGGCGCTTGACCTTGCGGCCCTCCGCCCGCCATGCGGCCTCCAGCGCCGCGACCTCCGCCTCGACGCCCGAAACCACCACCGCCGCAGGCCCATTGACGGCAGCGACGTCCACTGCTTCGCCCAGCGCCGCCCGGACCTCCTGCTCGCTCCCCTGCACCGCGAGCATCGCGCCACCGGACGGCAGCGCCTGCATCAGCCGGCCACGCGCCGCCACCAGCTTGCACGCGTCTTCGAGCGACCAGACCCCCGCCAGATACGCCGCCGCCAACTCGCCGATCGAGTGGCCCGCCAGGTAGTCCGGGGTGACCCCCCACGACTCCAGCAGCCGGAACAGCGCCACCTCGATCGCGAACAACCCGGCCTGCGTGTAGACGGTCTGGTCGAGCAGCTCCGACTCGGCGTCGAACAGCACCTCGCGCAGCGGCCGGTCCAGCACACCGTCGAACTGCCCGCAGACCTCGTCCAGCGCCGCCGCGAACACCGGGAACGCGTCGTACAACTCCCGCCCGGCCCCGGCCCGCTGGCTGCCCTGCCCGGCGAGGAGCAGCGCGATCCGCCGCTCCCCGCCCGCCGTGCCACCGCTCACCCCGGCCGCGGGCAGCCCGGCCGCCAGCGCGTCCAGACCCCGCAGCAGCTCCTCGCGATCGCGGCCGACCACCGCCGCCCGCTGCTCCAGCGCGGCCCGGGTGGTCGCCAAGGAGAGTGCCAGGTCGGCGGGTTCGGCCTCCGGCCGCTCGTCCAGGTACGCCCGCAGCCGGGCCGCCTGGCCGCGCAGCCCGTCCTGTCCGCGCCCGGAGAGCGGCCAGACGAACAGCTCCGGCCGCACCCCGGCGTCCTCGGCACCGCCCGGGGAGGACGGCGCCTCGCCCAGCACCACATGGCAGTTGGTGCCGCCGATCCCGAAGGAGCTGACCCCGGCGACCAGCACCCGGTCCGGGTGCGGCCACGGCCCCAGATCACGCTGGACCGCAAGTCCGAGCTCCTCGAACGGGATCCGCGGGTTCGGGTTCTCGTGGTGCAGGCTCGCGGGCAGCTGACGGTTCGTCAGACTCAGCGCGGTCTTGATCAGTCCGGCGATCCCGGCGGCGCCCTCCAGATGCCCCAGGTTGGTCTTCACCGAGCCGACCCGCAGCGCCTGCCCGGCCGCCCGGCCCGCGCCCAGCGCGCCACCCAGCGCGGCGGCCTCCAGCGGGTCGCCGGTGGGCGTGCCGGTGCCGTGCAACTCCACGTACTGGACGGCCTGGTGGTCCACTCCGGCGCGGCTGCGGGCGGCCTCGATCACGGCGCGCTGCGCCTCGGGGTCGGGCACCGTCAGGCCCGCGCCGCCGCCGTCGTTGTTGACCGCGCTGCCGAGCACCAGGCAGTGGATCCGGTCGCCGTCGGCGAGCGCGGCGCTCAGCGGCTTGAGCACCACCAGCGCGCCGCCCTCGCCCTTCACGAAGCCGGCCGCGTCAGCGTCGAAGGTGCGGCAGCGCCCGTCCGGGGCCAGCACCCCGGCCCGGGCGGCGCGCAGCATGCTGTCGGGCGCCAGGTTGAGGTGGACCCCGCCGACCACGGCCAGGCCGCTCTCGCCACGGCGCAGGCTCTGGCAGGCCAGGTGGACCGCGACCAGCGAGGAGGACTGGCCGGTGTCCACGGTCAGACTGGGGCCGCGCAGGCCCAGGGTGTAGGAGAGGCGGTTGGCCAGCAGCGAGCGGGCCACGCCGGTGAAGGCGAACGGGCCAACCGCGTCCAGGCCGGCCCTGGCCTGGAGGATCGCGTAGTCGTCCAGGATCGCGCCGACGTAGACGCCGACCGGCTGGTGGCGCAGCGCGTCCGGGGCGATCCGGGCGTCCTCCAGTGCCTCCCAGCCGAGTTCGAGCAGCAGCCGCTGCTGCGGGTCCATCGCGGCGGCCTCGCGCGGCGAGACCCGGAAGAAGGTCTCGTCGAACCGGTCGACCTGGTCCAGGAACCCGCCGAACGGCGGGCACTCCTGCGGCAGTCCACCGTCGAAGCGGTCGGCGGGCGGGGCGCCGACGGCGTCCACGCCGTCCCGCAGCAGCTGCCAGAGGTCGGCGGGCCGCTGCGCACCGGGCAGCCGGCAGGCCATTCCGACCACCGCGATCGGCTCTTCGGTGATATCGGCAATGCCTTCGGGTCGTCCGGCGCGGGACTCGGGCCGAGTATTCGTCATTCCCTTTTCCAACCCCTTTGGCCGGTCACCTGAACGCCGGGCGCGACGCCGGGCACAACGCCGGGCACAACGCCGGATGTGAACGCCGGAAGCAACGCGAAAGCAACGCGGAAGCGACTCCGGCTGAGCACCCGGTTGCGACGTCCGATGCAATAGACGGCATCACGCTACTGAGCGCCCTCAGGGGGGCCAACCCCTACGCTCCCCTACCGACTTCCCCTGGTTGACGAGGTGTCGGCGACTGCGATATTCCCTAGGATCGCGGGGGTGTGACCGGAACGGCGGGCGGCGGTCGGCCGGGTCCCGACAATTCCCATTGCCTGATGCGCGGACGCGGATATTCTCCCACGTTCCGCCGACGGATCCCCGTTCTTCGTAAACCCGAACGTGCCCTGCCGGCGCCCGCTCCCGGGTCCGGCCGAGTGGGAGAAGCATCCATGCAACTGACAGCGGAACCGACCTCGGCAGCGGCTGCCGAGCAGCAGGTGCTCACCATCGGTCCCGAGGATCCGCGCTACGCGGACCTCACCCGTGGCTGCAACCAGCGTTTCGTCAGCAAGCCCGACCAGGTCTACCTGATCCGCTCCACCGCGGACGCCGTGCGGGCCGTCCAGGAGGCGGTGGACGCCGGCCGGCAGCTCGCGATCCGCAGCGGCGGCCACTGCCAGGAGTCGCTGGTGGACAGCGGCGAGGTGCGGGCGCTGCTGGACATGTCCGAGCTGCGCGCGGTCGAGTTCGACCCCGAGCGGCGGGCGTTCTCGATCGAACCGGGCCTGACCCTGGGCGAGATGTACCGCACGCTCTTCAAGAAGTGGGGCGTCACGCTGCCCGGCGGCTCCTGCCCCTCGGTCGGCATCGGCGGCCACATCGCGGGCGGCGCCTACGGTCCGCTCTCCCGCCGCCTGGGCTACCTGGTGGACTACCTGTGCGGCGTCGAGGTGGTGGTGGTCGACGCGGACGGCACCGCGCGCGCCGTGACCGCCACCGACGCGGCCGACGACCCCAACCGCGAGCTGTGGTGGGCGCACACCGGCGGTGGCGGCGGCAACTTCGGTGTGGTCACCAAGTATTGGCTGCGCACCCCGGGCGCCCGTGGCCGGCAGCCGGGCGAACTGCTGCCCCGGCCACCGCAGTCGGTGCTGCTCGGCTACGTGGTCTGGCCCTGGGAGGGCATGGACGAGGCCAACTTCAGCCGACTGGTGAAGAACTACGTCACCTGGTACGAGCGCAACAGCGACGCCGACTCGCCCTACCTGGACCTGTACAGCGGCCTGCTGCTGCCGCACCGCTCGGCCGGCGGCATCATCATGAACGTCCAGATGGACGCCGGGGCGCCGAACGCCGCCGAGCTGTTCCGCAAGTTCGGCGAGGCCGTGCTGGACGGCGTGACGGTCCTGCCGGTGGTCGTCGAGCAGCGTGAACTGCCTTGGTACCGGGCCACCCTGTGGAACGGCCTGTACACCAGCGGCGGCCTGGAGACCCAGCGCTCCAAGGTGAAGGCGGCCGACATGCGGGCCCGCTACTCGGACGAGCAGGTGGCCACCATCTACCGCTACCTGACCACCACGGAGTACAGCAACCCGACCGCGGCGCTGATGTTCGTGGGCCTGGGCGGCATGGTGAACGAGCGGGAGAGCGACGCGACGGCGATCCCGCAGCGCGACTCGATCCTCAAGCTGGTCTACTCGGCCTCCTGGATCGACCCGGCCGAGGACGACAAGCACCTCACCTTCGTGCGCGAGTGGTACCGCGACGTGCACGCGGGCACCGGCGGGGTGCCGATCTCCAACGGCATCACCGACGGCACCTACATGAACAACCCGGACACGGACCTGATGGACCCGCGGTGGAACACCTCGGGCGTGCCCTGGTACAGCTTCTACTACAAGGACAACTACCCGCGCCTGCAGCGGATCAAGGCCGCCTGGGACCCGCGCAACGTGTTCCACCACGCGCTGTCCATCCAGGCCCCGGACACCGAGGCCTGACCCGACCCGGGGTCCGGGCGGCGCCGCCGAGGCGCCGCCCGGACCGTGCCGGACCGTGCCGGACCGTGCCGGACACGCCGCCGCAGCAACACCGAAGGGCGCCGCTCCCCGTGGGGACCGGCGCCCTTCGGCGTCCCTTCGGCGTACGGCCCGCCTCAGGTGGCCGGCTTGCGCACCATCGAGAACAGCTCGGGCCCACGCGTCTCCAGCCGCTGCTGCGCCACCCGGCCCAGCCACCAGCAGAGCAGCGCGCCCCAGCCGATGCCCACCGGCACCGCCGTCCACTCCAGCAGGTTCGACCCGGCGACCGCTCCGCTGATCAGCAGCGCCGCCGAGGGCAGCAGCGCGAGCACCGGCAGCAGGATCAGCATGATGTTGACCTTCACCTGGCGCTGCGGCGTGGGACTGCCGTCCGCCGTGAGCGGGAACATGGTCAGCACCGAGACCAGCAGCAGCAGCCCGGTGCCACCGGCGACCAGCGCCGGCTCGGCGGCCAGCACCCACGGCCAGGCCCAGTCCTGCCCGCTGATCGCGGTGAGCACCACGGTCAGCAGCAGCCCGACCGGGCCGACCACCAGGAACCAGGCCCACTGCCGGCCGCGCACGTCCGCCCGCTCCACCTGCGGGGTGACCAGGGTGAGCCAGAGCGAGGAACCGTCGTCCCCGTACAGGTTGGTGAAGCAGGCCGCCGCGATCACCGTGAAGAGCAGCCCGGCGAACGGCAGCATGATGGTGCTGCCGCTGAGCGAGGGGATGATGCAGGCGAGCACGCCGACCAGGAAGGCGATCATCAGCTGCAGGCTGCGCAGCATCGAACGGGAGTACAGCCGCAGCTCCTTGCCGATCACCGCGCCCAGCGGGGTGGACGGCAGGATCGGCTTGCTCGGCTTGCGCGGACCGGTGTGGCGGGCCGCCTTGGCACCGGACTTGCCCTTGACCGACAGGGTCAGCCGGCGCTCCAGCAGCGGCGGCCAGACCAGCGCCAGCGCACCGATCAGCAGCACCAGGCCGCCGAGCGGGAGCGCGACCATGCCCCAGTCGGAGCGGCCGGCCGCGTCCACCGCCACCGCACCCCAACCCGAGGGCAGCAGCCGCACGGTGTGCGAGAGCACCGGGGACTGGCCGCTGGTCAGCTTCTTGGCGACGATCGGCACCAGCGCGGAGGCCAGCGACAGACCGGTGATCACCAGGGCGACCAGCATCGATCCGAAGTCGCGGCCGCGCCGCGAGGAGATGGTCGGGCCCATCACCCCGATGGCCACCGTGGAGGCCACCACCGCGAGCACCAGCTGCAGCAGCACCGCGACCACGCCGACCGCCGCGGCGGCCGCACCCGACTGGGCGCCGTAGGCGATCAGGCCGGCGAAGGCGACCAGGCTGAAGACCAGCGAGACGTTGACGAACGCGGCGCCGAGCATCGCGTTGGCCAGCTTGCGGGCCGGGATCGGCAGCAGCTTGAAGTAGTCCAGCCGCAGGGTGCTGTCATCGCCCGCCAGCACCGGGCCGGTGACCCAGCCGAGCAGCCAGCCGAAGCTCAGGGTGGCCAGCACGTCGGCGCCCGCGCCGGGCCTGGCGTAGTGCACCAGGCCGGAGGCGAACGAGCTCACCGCGAACAGCGTGACGACCAGCACCAGCGCGAGCGTGCCCCAGGCGCGCTTGCCCTGGGCCCGCTTGCGCATGATCGCGGTGCGCATCTCGATCAGGACGCCAACCATGACAGCCCTTCCGCGCCACCCGTACGGGCCCCGACGATGTGCACGAACGCGTCTTCCAGGGTCTGCGAGCCGCGGACCTCGTCGAGCGCGCCGTAGGCCTCGACCCGGCCCTTGGCGATCACCGCGACGTGGTCGCAGAGCCGCTCGACCAGCGCCATCACGTGGCTGGAGAAGACCACCGAGCCGCCCGAGGCGACGAAGCGCTGCAGGATGGTGCGGATGGTCGCGGCGGAGACCGGGTCGACCGCCTCGAAGGGCTCGTCCAGCACCAGCAGCTTGGGGCCGTGCAGCAGCGCGGTGGCCAGGGTGATCTTCTTGCGCATACCCGTGGAGTAGTCCACCACCACGGTGGACTCGGCCGAGTCCAGCTCCAGCACCTTGAGCAGCTCGTCGGCGCGCTGCTCGACCACCTTGCGGTCCATGCCGCGCAGCAGGCCGAGGTAGGTGAGCACCTCACGGCCGGTCAGCCGGTCCGGCAGCGCCATGCCGTCGGGCAGCACGCCGATCAGCGACTTGGCGGCCACCGGGTCGCTCCAGACGTCGCGGCCGAAGATCTTGGCCGTGCCGCCGTCGGGCCGCAGCAGGCCCACCGCCATGGACAGCGAGGTGGTCTTGCCGGCGCCGTTGGGGCCGACCAGCCCGAAGAACGAGCCGCGCGGCACCACCAGGTCGATGTGATCCACCGCGACGTTGTCGCCGAACTGCTTGAACAGTCCGGAGAATTCCAACGCGGGCGCCTGCTCGCTCTGCTCCAGCGGGTCGGTCGCCAACTCGGTCTCCTCGTACGGGGCG
This sequence comes from Kitasatospora sp. NBC_01266, assembly GCF_036242395.1. Classification (NCBI taxonomy): domain Bacteria; kingdom Bacillati; phylum Actinomycetota; class Actinomycetes; order Kitasatosporales; family Streptomycetaceae; genus Kitasatospora; species Kitasatospora sp. NBC_01266. Next base: position 1,870,649 of record NZ_CP108458.1, read on the forward strand.
GCCTCCAGGGGCCGCGCTACTCGGTTCATGGGCCGATCTCCAAGTCATGAGAGGGTCGTGTGCCAGTGGACGAGAGCCCGGGCTTTGCCGCGCCCCTCCCTGCATGTGCATGTCACTCAGCTATTCGAGGATGACGGCTTCCGCCGACACCCCTACCCCACACGCGCAGGCACTTACGCTCCATGTATAGCCCGTTCACGCTGCGCTGCCAGCCCGTCAATCGGCGCGGCGGCACCCCTAACCTCGAATTAGGGGTATCCGCACCCTACCGATCGGTCACCGACCAGTGCTGACGCGGTGGCTAGGGGGGTTGGCAGGGGTGTGGGGCGGTTGGTTTACGCCGTTACGTTACCCGCGAACCCATCCCGCAAGCCCCCGCAGGAAGCAGAGGACCATGGCCGAATCGCAGAGGACCATGGCCGAATCCCCGTCATGGCGGACCACGGACCACGGCACCGGCGAGCAGCACGGCACCAAGGGCGTCATCCTCGCCGTGGACTTCGCCGCCACCGGCCGCCCGGACGCCGGATTCGGCCAGCTGGTACCGCAGTTGGGCACCGGCATGGCGCTCTGGGAGAGTCTGGTGCCGGCCCCGGGCGAGGAGTCCGGGCTGACCGGCGAGGACTACCTGGACCGATGGAGCGGCGAGTTGCGGGCCGCCGGCCCGCAGGTGGCGGCCGTCTTCGGCTACTGCGCGTCCAGCGTCTTCGCGCTGGCCCTCGCCGAGCGGATCGCCGACTGGCAGCCCAAGCCCCAGGTGCTCCTCTTCGACCCGACCGCGATCACCGGCCCCACCGTGCTGCGCTACGGCTTCCACCGGGTGATCGACTCGCTGGCCGCGGTGCTGGGCGCCGAGGCGGTCGAGCAGGCCCGCGCCGAGGCGGCGGCGGCCACCGAACGGCAGCCCGAGCTGCTGCCGCTCACCGAGGAGTTCCTGCGGATCTACCGGGCGGCCGGGCAGGCGGCCTTCGAGAAGCTGGGCCTGGGCGCCGACCGGGCCGAGGAGTTGGTGGCCTGGTTCCGCAGCTACCTGCACTACGTGGTCGCCGCCGGCTCGCTGACCGTCGCCCCCGACCTGACCGGGGTGACCACGATCCGCGCCAACGACCTGCCCACCGGCTTCCTCCAGGCCCCCCGGGAACTGCGCTTCGACGTCGAACACACCGGGCTGCTGGGCCACCCCGAAGTCGCCCGCGCTGTCGCCGAGTTGCTCGGCTGAGCCCGCACCGTCCCGGCCGTCCCGGCCGTCCCGTCCGTCCTGCCCGCCCCATCCCAGTCCCGCCCAGCCCAGCCGAGCCCCGCAGCACGCTCCGCAGCGCATCCCGCAGACCAGGAGAGCCCCGATGCCCACCGCACCCTTCGACCAGGCCGACCTCGACCGGGTCGCGCAGGCCCTGACCGCGCTCCCCCAGGTGCAGCACGCGCGGGTGGCGAGCGACCTCACGCCGGACGGCGAGCCGCGACTGACCGCCCACGTCACCCCCGCCGAGCAGCCCGCGGCCGAGCGTGAGCCGGAGGTGGAGCAGAGACGAGTGGACGAGTGGCAGCGGATCTACGAGTGGGTCTACGGCGAGCTGCCGGCCTCCGGCGGCTTCGGCGACAACTTCGTCGGCTGGAACAGCAGTTACTCCAACCTGCCGATCCCGCTGGACGAGATGCGGGAGTGGCGCGACGCGAGTGTCGAGCGGATCCTGGCGCACCGCCCGCGCCGGATCCTGGAGATCGGCGTCGGCACCGGCCTGCTGATGGCCAACCTCGCCGGGCACTGCGAGCAGTACACCGCCACCGACTTCTCCTCCACCGTGATCGCCTCGCTCACCGCCCAGCTGGCCACCGTGCCCGAACTGGCCGACCGGGTCGAGCTGCTGGCCCGGGAGGCCAACGACTTCACCGACCTGCCCGAGGACCACTACGACCTGGTGGTGATCAACTCGGTGATCCAGTACTTCCCCAACGCCGCCTACCTGGCCGAGGTGATCACCGGTGCGCTGCGCCGGGTCCGGCCGGGGGGCGCGGTCTTCGCGGGCGACCTGCGCAACCTGCGGCTGCTGCCCAGCTTCCGCACCGCCGTGCTCGGTCGCGGCCTGCTCGCCCACCGCGACCCGGCCGAGGCGCTGGCCGCCGTGCGGCAGAGCAGCCAGGACGAGCGCGAACTGCTGATCGACCCCGACTTCTTCGCCGCCGTGCGGCGCGACTGCCCGCAGGCCGGGGCGCTGGACGTGCGGCTCAAGCGCGCCGAGCACCACAACGAGCTGAGCCGCCACCGCTACGACGCCGTGCTCTACCGCTCCCCCGCCCCGGCGCTCGACCTGGACGGCGCCGAGCAGGTGGAGTTCAGCGGCTTCGAGGACCTGCGCAAGCGGCTGACCGAGGACCGTCCCGAGCTGGTCCGGGTGGCCTCCGTGCCGAATCTGATGGTCCGTCACGAGACCGCCGCCGCCCAGCTGCTGGCGGATCTGGCGCCGTTGGCCGAGGTGCTGCACGAGCTGGAGCCCGCCACCGCCACCGGGGCCGACCCGGAGGAGTTCCACCGTCTGGCAGCCGAACTCGGCTACCGCGCGGCGGTGAGCTGGGCCGCCTCGGGCGCACCGGACGAGATCGACGTGGTGCTGGCCCGCGACAGCGACCCGGACGCCGCGGTGCCGTACCGGCCGAGCGGCGCCCTGGACCTCCCGTACACCGCCTACGGCAACAACCCGGCCCGCAACGCCGCTGCCGCCGCCCTCGTGACCACCCTGCGCGGCAAGCTCGCCGCCGTGCTGCCGCCGCACCTGGTGCCGGCCGCCATCATCCTCGACTGAAGCTCGGGTATCCGGAGCAAGGAGTCCAGATGGAAGAGATCATCAGCGCCGCCCTCTCAACGGACGCCGACGCCAAGGACTTCGCCGCCCTCGCGGTGCCCGAGTCCTACCGCGCGGCCGTCCTGCTCAAGGAGGAGGCCGACATGTTCGAGGGGATGGCGAGCGCGGACAAGGACCCCACCAAGGCCCTGCACATCCAGCAGGTGCCGACCCCCGCGCCCGAGGCGGGCGAGGTCCTGATCGCGGTGATGGCCAGCGCGGTGAACTACAACACCGTCTGGTCCTCGATCTTCGAACCGCTGCCCACCTTCGCCTTCCTGGAGCGCTACGGCCGCTCCGGTCCGGCCGGCGCCCGCCACGACCTGCCCTACCACGTGGTCGGCTCCGACCTGTCCGGCATCGTGCTGCGCACCGGTCCCGGCGTGCGGCGCTGGAAGCCGGGCGACAAGGTGGTCGCGCACTGCCTGTCGGTGGAGTTGGAGAGCCCGGACGGCCACGACGACACGATGATGGACCCGGAGCAGCGGATCTGGGGCTTCGAGACCAACTTCGGCGGCCTGGCCGAACTCTCGCTGGTGAAGGCCAACCAGCTGATGCCCAAGCCCGCCCACCTGACCTGGGAGGAGGCCGCCTGCTCGGGCCTGGTCAACTCCACCGCCTACCGCCAGCTGGTCAGCCGCAACGGCGCGGGCATGAAGCAGGGCGACAACGTGCTGATCTGGGGCGCCAGCGGGGGCCTGGGCTCCTACGCGACCCAGTACGCGCTGGCCGGCGGCGCCACCCCGATCTGCGTGGTCTCCAGCGACCAGAAGGCCGAGATCTGCCGGAAGATGGGCGCCGAGGCGATCATCGACCGCAGCGCCGAGGGCTACAAGTTCTGGAAGGACGAGCAGAACCAGGACCCGCGCGAGTGGAAGCGCCTGGGCGGCAGGATCCGCGAGCTGACCGGCGGCGAGGACGTGGACATCGTCTTCGAGCACCCGGGCCGCGAGACCTTCGGCGCCAGCGTCTACGTCACCCGCAAGGGCGGCACCATCGTCACCTGCGCCTCCACCTCCGGCTACATGCACGAGTTCGACAACCGCTACCTCTGGATGTCGCTCAAGAAGATCGTCGGCACCCACTTCGCCAACTACCGCGAGGCATGGGAGGCCAACCGCCTGATCGCCAAGGGCAGGATCCACCCGACCCTGTCGGCCGTCTTCCCGCTGGAGCGCACCGGCGAGGCCGCCCGCGAGGTGCAGCTGAACCGACACAGCGGCAAGGTCGGGGTGCTCGCCCTGGTGCCGCGCGAGGGCCTGGGCGTGGACGACCCGGAGCTGCGCGAGCGCCACCTGCCGGCCATCAACCGCTTCCGCACGGCGGTGACGTCATGACGCCGGCACCGCTCCCGCACGGCCTGCGCCGGGCCGCGGTCCTGGGCCTGGGCACCGTGGGCTCCGCACTGGCCCGCTCACTCACCTCGGCGGGCGTCGAGGTGGTCGCGGTCGAGCCCTCGGACCAGCTGCTCGCCACCGCACGGACCCGCACTGCGACCGGACTTGACGCACCGTCGGACCGGATCAGCTGGACCACTGACCTGGCCGCCGTCGCAGGCGCCGACCTCGTCATCGAGGCCGTCCCCGAGCGGCTCGCCCTGAAGACCGAGCTGCTCCACCGCGCCCACCAACTCTGCTCCCCCACAGCGGTCTTCGCGACCACCACCAGCCTCTCGGTGACCAAGGTCGCCGCGGCCGGCGGCCGGCTGCCCCGCACCGTGGGCCTGCACCCCGTGGGCCCCGCCCCGCAGGGCGGCGCGGTCGAGGTGGTCACCACCCCCGTCACCGAACCGGCCACCCGCGACTTCGCCGAGCAACTGGTCACCTCACTGGGCCGGACCCCGATCACCGGCTGCGACCGGCCGGGCTTCATCGGCCTCGGCCTGCTGATGACCTACCTGAACGGCGCGATCGCGCTGCTCGAGCGCCGCTACGCCTCCCGCGAGGACATCGACGCCGCGATGACGCTGGGCTGCGGCCTGCCGCTCGGCCCGCTCGCCCAGCTCGACCGGATCGGCCTGGACACCGCCCTGGACACCCTCACCGGTCTGCACGAACTCACCGGCGAGACACGGTTCCTGCCGCCACCGCTGCTGGAACACATGGTCACGGCCGGCCTGCTCGGCGTGAAGTCCGGACGCGGCTTCCACCACTACCCGGCCCCCACCGCCACCGTCCCCGACACCCTGGCGGCCGAACCCCGCCCCGTCCACCGGGTCGGAATCATCGGCTCGGGCACCATGGCCACCGGCATCGCCGAGGTCTTCGCCCGCTCCGGTTTCGAGACCGTCCTGGTGGCCCGCACCGAAGTGCGCGCCAAGACGGCACTGGACCGGGTCGCGGCCTCCCTCGAACGCGGCGTCAAGCGCGGCAAGATCGCCGCCGAGGCCGCCCGGGACGCACTCGAACTCCTCACCGGCGCCGAGGACTTCGCCGCCGTGGCCGACTGCGACCTGGTGATCGAGGCGGTCGCCGAGGAACTCCCGGTCAAGCGCGAGGTGTTCCGCCGCCTGGACCAGGTCTGCCGTCCCGGCGCGCTGCTCAGCACCACCACCTCCAGCCTCCCGGTGGTGGAGTGCGCGGCCGCCACCTCCCGCCCCGAGTCCGTCCTCGGCATGCACTTCTTCAACCCCGCCCCGGTGATGCGGCTGGTCGAGGTGGTCGGCACCGTCCTCACCGCCGACGACGCCCTGGCCACCGCCCAACACCTCTGCGCCCGCCTGGGCAAGCACCCGGTCACCATCACCGACCGGGCCGGCTTCATCGTCAACACCCTCCTCTTCCCCTACCTCAACGCCGCCGTCCGCCTCCTGGAGGAACACCGCGCCACCCCGCAGCAGATCGACACCGTGATCACCACCGGCTGCGGCTACCCCATGGGCCCGCTCACCCTCCTCGACGCCATCGGCCTGGACGTCTCCCTCCAGATCCAACACAGCCTGCGCGCCGCCTTCCACGACCCCTCACTGGCCCCGGCCCGCCCGCTGGAACAGCTGGTCGGCATGGGCCAGCTGGGCCGCAAGACCGGACGCGGGTTCCACACCTACTGACCAGCGAAGTACGTCACGCCGTGGTGCGACCTCCCGGCCGCACCACGGCGTACCGCACGTACTCGTCCAGGCTGCTGGAACGGCTGAACCCGGCCTTGACCAGCACCCGCCCGGAAGCCGCATTGCCGCGATGATGCCTGGCCCCAACCGCTTCAATTCCGGGCAGTCCGAAGGCATACGCGAGAAACACCTCGACCGCCTCGCTGGCGTAGCCGTGCCCCCACGCGTCCTCGCGCAGCACATAGCCGAGCCGGGGCATGTCCGGCGGCGCAACGGCCATCGTGATGAGGCCAACCAGGTCACCATCCACGTCAATACCGAACGTGTGCTCGCACCTCGGGCTCGCCCGCCGCGCCGCGAGGGCACGACCGATCCGCTCCACAGCCTCGCTCAGGTCCATGTCCCGCTCGCGCCCGAGAAACCGCAGGCCGGGTCCTCGGTAGATCCGTCGCAGGCCGGGAGCATCGGACAGCGCCAACTCCCGCAGCATCAGCACGGGATCACCCCCAGAACGTCACCGAGTTCAGCGGCCGTCGGCCGGTCCCCTGCCTCAGCCTTGAGCACCTGGCCGAGACCCCGCTGAAGCGCCGCCCACGGCTCGTTGGAATCCAGCGGCACAACACCGGTGGCGATAGCGCACCGCAGTCCCTCCGGCCCCAGCACCTTGGGATCGATCCCGACCGCCGCGTAGTCCAGCGGCCACCTCCCGGTCACGCAGGTCCAGAGGCTCCCGGCGAGAGCGTAGACATCGGCGGCAGCACTGGGCCTCACTGGTCTGACGCCCTCCTGGATGGCGGCCGCCAACTCAGGAGCGACCAGGTGAGTGATACCCCCCTTGAACCCCAGGTGCTGCTCGAAGTCGCTGTGCCAGGCCCAGGCGAAGTCGATCAGCCGCACGCCCGCCTCGGTGTGGATGCCATGAGCGGGCTGCAGATCACCGTGCACCCACCCGGAGGCGTGCAGCGAGGCGACAGCCCGACAGAGCCCCACAGCCCCGGCGAGCGCCTCCGCCCGCCCCTCGGCCCGCAGCCGCACCGGCTCGAACAATCCCCAGGTAGACGCCCCAGCGAGCCACGGCGTCACGAACCAGACCCCGCCCTCGTGCCGGCCCCACGCGACGGTTTCACCCGGAAGCCGCTGAAGGACAGCCGCCTCCCGAGCAGTGACCTCCACCCCTTCGCCGTATCCAACCTTGACCGCCATCGCGCCGGCCACCCCACACGCCTTCCACACCGTCGACCCCCGCCGATCGCTGACCACGGTCAGAACAGCCGGACCGCAGACCGCTTCGGCAGCCCTCACCGCCTCCGCCGGGCAGCAAACGAACTCGCCCATCCTCGTACCGCCTTCCAGTGGGTCAGATCCGGCAGCGCGGGCACTCGCACAGCGGCCACGACTCGTAGCGGGGCACATAGCTCAGGCGGTCGTCGCCCGCGTACTCCTCACGCTTCACCTCGACCAGCTCACCGTTCTCGTCCAACTTGCCAACAGTGAAGGTGAAGAACGGCTGCTGCGGCTCGCTCACGCGGTGGCCACTGCGAGCGCGACGTCGGCGGCGACCGTGAAGTGCACCGCTTTGCCCAGCTCCCTCGGCTCCCACCCCCACGAGTACGCCAGGGCGTCAACCAGGGCGAGCCCACGCCCCGAGCCTTGCTCGATCCCGGGCGCGAGTACGGCGGGCAGCCGGCGCGAGCGGTCGGTCACCTCGACCCTGAGGTGAGCACCGGTCCACTCGGTGCTCACCCAGCACTCACCGCCCGCGTGGACCAGGGCGTTGGTGATGATCTCGCTGGCGCACAGCAGTACGTCGGCAACAGCTTCCCGCGACAGCGGCAGTTCCCGTTCCCGCACCTGAGCGGCGATCCGCCACCGGGCTCGGGCCACCGCCCCCTCGCCGACACGGACATGAAATGCGTCGAGCACCAAGAAGTCGGTCAGGTCGACCTCCTGGTCCTGGCCGCTGCCGTCACCGTGCTCGTCCAACAGGCTCCGGTCGGCGGAGGTGCTGTCCAGCGTCCAGTGATGGGGGCGACCATGGGATTCAGCGCTGTTCATCGGAGTCTCCGGGCGAATCAGGCGGATCAGCCGAGCGCGTCAGCACCTCGGCATCGGGTACGAGGCACGTCGTCCTCGTGCCGCGTTCATCCAGTCAACGAGCCGGGCAGGTAGCAGGGAGACTCCACGGAGTGACCCCACGATGGAGTCACCACGACCAGAACGGCTCTGATGGGACATCAGGTACCCCAACCGCGCGAGGTCATCGCCGGACTGCTCGCGGATGACCGGCTGCTCGCCGCATGCGCGGAGCGGGACATGGGTACGGTCTTCCGGCTGCTCAACAGCCGGGGCGTCAGTACGCGTCGAATCGCCGCAGCCGTGGAGATCACCCAGGGGCGCCTGTACGACTACATGAACGGCAAGAGCCGAGTGGAGAAGCTCGCGCTCTTCGAGCAGATCGCCGACGCTTTCCACATCCCGGGACACCTGCTCGGCCTGGCCCGCCGCGCCTGGGAACCACCACCCGCCAGCGCGTACCACCAAACGTCGCAGCCACCACCGGCTGGAGACGACCTGGTCGCCGTGGACGCCTTCCGCAGCGCGGACCGGCAGGCCGGCGGCGGTCGCCTGTACGCGGCAGTCGTACGCCACCTGACTCACCAGGTAGCACCGCGCCTCGTCAACACCGGCAGCGGGCCTCAGGTCTTCGGCGCGGCAGCGGCCCTGACGGAGATGGCCGGATGGATGGCCCACGACTCGGGGCATGACAGCCTCGCCGCCCGGCACTTCGCCCACGCCCTCCCGCTGGCGCGGACCTCGGGTGACCTGCTGCTGGCCGCGAGCATCGCGGCCAGCAGCAGCCACCTCGCCCTCCAGACCGGCGACCTGGCCGGCGCCGCACGCTGGGCAGGTACCGGCCTCGATCTCGCCGCCCAGGGGCCGCGAACCCCCGTCCTCACCGCGAGGCTCCACACCATGCGAGCCCGCGCCCTGGCCAGCGCGGCACAACGCGTACCCGCCCTTCGCGCGCTCGATGACGCTCACCGTGACCTCGACCAGCCCGCCGACATCACGCACCCGTGGCTCAGTCCCTTCGACGCCGCAGCGCTGGCGAGCGAGTCCGCGCTGATCCACCGTGACCTGGCCGGCTATGACCGCGCGTTGGAACAGGCCCAACTGGCTATCACCCTGAGGGAGAGCGGCCGGACACGGTCCATCGCCCTGAGCCGCATCACGCTGGTGGACCTTCACCTACGGCGCGGTGCTATCGACTCCGCCGTGACCGTCGGCCACGAGTTGCTCGCCACCGATCCCGCGCTCGGATCGGTGCGCGTCGTGCACCAGATCGACGCCCTCCGGCGCCTGTTCGAGCCGCACCGTACGCACCGACCGGTGCGCGACTACCTGGTGCGGTTCGACGACGCGAGAAGGGCGAGAATGCTGCTCCTGGCCGACCTCATCGCTTCCCAGGAAGGCGGCGCCGTATGAGGCCCACACCTGCCGATCCAGCGGCGTGGCACGCCTACCTCGCCGAAGGCAACGCCCGCCAGGCCCGCAAGCGAGTCGCCGCCGACCTGCTGCTGCGCGATGCGGCCGGCCACGTGCTCCTGGTGAAGCCAACCTACAAGCCCGGGTGGGACCTGCCGGGCGGCATGGCCGAGGCCAACGAGCCCCCAGACTGCACCGTGGTCCGGGAACTGCGCGAGGAGCTGGGCCTGGAGGTCGTCCCAGGCGGTGTGCTGGTGGTGGACTGGGTCGCGCCGCACGGACCGTGGGACGACCAGCTCGCGTTCATCTTCGACGGCGGAGTCCTCCGCGCCGACCAGGCCGCGCAGTTGCGTCCGCACGACGAGGAACTGTCCGAGGCCCGCTTCTTCCCCGCGGACACCGCCGTCACGCTCCTGCGGGAGCGCCTGCGCAACCGACTCGGCGCCGCCCTCCGGGCACTGGCCGACGGGCGGCCCGCCTACCTGCGTGACGGCACCCCCGTCTGGTAGGACCGGACCGCAACACTCTCCCGCACCACCTCACGAAACGGATGACCGCATGACCAACCACGACGACGGCCGGCTCTTCCGCGAAGCCTGGATCGCCGGTGTCACCAAGCACTTCCCCGGCGAGCCCAAGCCCGGCTACGTCACCCCCTGGGCCGACACCCCCGAGTGGGAGCGGCAGTGCGCCGCCGCCGTGTGCGGCCAGGTGCGGGACTTCGTCCAGGTCAGCGCCGGCCACACCGCCAAGCTGAGCCGCGAGCAGAAGAGCCGCTTCGTCGCCCTGTGCTGGATCGCCCAGATCCACAAGCACATCGAGAACCCGAAGCCGGGCTACGTCGCCGACTGGGACGAGCTGCCGAAGTGGCAGCAGGAGACCGACGCCGACATCTTCGAGCGGATCGAGCAGCTCGAGCGGATCGAGCAGACGGTCTGACAAGTCGCAGACCTCGGCCCGGTTCCGGGCCCCGCGCCACCGAAGTCGACAATTCGGCATGGTATAGCTGGCGCATGAGTGATTCCCTGACCGCCTCCACCATCACCTTCGCCGGCCACCACGGCGACGAGGTCGAGGCCTACCTGGCCCGCCCCGACTCGGCGCAGCCGCGCGGCGGTGTCGTCGTCATCCATCACATGCCCGGCTACGACCGGTCCACCAAGGAGATGGTCCGCCGCTTCGCCGAGCTCGGCTACGACGCGATCTGCCCCAACCTCTACTTCCGCGAGGCCCCTGGTGCCGACCCCGCCGACGCGGCCGCGTCCGTGCGGGCCGCCGGCGGTGTGCCGGACGAGCGGCTGGTCGGCGATGTCGCCGGCGCGGCCGCGTACCTGCGCTCGCTGCCCGGCGCCAACGGGAAGGTCGGCGTGATCGGCCACTGCTCGGGCGGGCGCCAGTCGGTGCTGGCGGCCTGCCACCTGGACCTCGACGCGGCGGTGGACTGCTACGGGGCGTTCGTCACCGGCACCCCGCCGGAGGGCTTCCCGCTCAAGGTCACCAACCTGGTCGACCAGCTCCCCGGGCTGCGTGCCCCGCTGCTCGGTCTGTTCGGTGCCACCGACCAGTTCCCCGGCCCCGAGCAGGTGGCGGAGCTGGAGAGCATCCTCACCGAGCACGGCAAGGAGTTCGAGTTCCACACCTACCCGGACGCCGGCCACGCCTTCTTCGCGGTGGACCGCCCCGCGTACAACGTGGCGGCCGCCAACGACGGGTGGGAGCGGATCGACGCCTTCTTCGGCACCCACCTGGGAGCCTGACCATGTGCACCTACCTGACCGTCAAGGACGAGATCGACGGCAGCGCCAAGGGACCGGGCGGCAGCTGGCTGCACGTCCGTGACCTGGCGGTGTACTTCGACCACCCCGTGCACGCGATGGCCGAACACACGGTCAACATCGACCTCAGCGACCCGTCCAAGGGCCCGTCCGCGCGGGTCGCCCTGGAGCTGACGGCCGAGTCGGCCCGCCGGCTGGTGACCGCCATCCAGGAGGCGCTGGCCGCCGCCCCGCCGGAGCTGACGGCCTGAGACCACCGCCCGGGGACCGGGGACCTCCCCCGGTCACCGGGCTCGCCCGGCGGCCGCCGCGCCACCTCGCCGTCGCACCAGCAGGATCCGCCACGCGCACCCGGCCACCACCACCGCCACCAGCAGCAACTGCGCGTCCGGCACCAGCCGGTAGGCGATCTGCAGCACCAGGCGGTACAGCCAGTTCGGGTGCAGCGCGTGCGCCAGCCCGGGGTCGTAGACCAGCGTCAGCAGCACCGTGTGCGCGAGCAGCACCCAGTCCAGCCAGGACCGGGCCAGCATCGCCACCAGCACCCAGGCCATGGCGTCGTACCAGGGCCGGACGTACGCCGTGCCCAGCAGGTACGCCAGCACGACGGCCAGCGCCGGACGGGCGGCCGACCACGCCGGATCGGTGCCCTCAAGCGGCGGCAGTGCGGCCAGCAGCAGCCCGGCCAGCACCACGACCGCGATCAACTCCAGCACGACGGTGGCCTGGTCGGCGCGCCCGGCGCCGAAGAGGGGCACCAGCAAGGTCCGCTGCAGCAGCTCCCACGGCGTGCCGTCGGCCGCCTGGTTGCTGACGGCCTGGGCGTTGTGCACGGCACGCGGGGTGAAGGCGTAGCCGGCCGCCAGTGCCACCGCGCCGACCGCCGCGGCCAGCGCCAGGCGACGCCGGTCGTGCCGCAGGTGCCAGGCGAACGGGAGCGCGAAGACCCCGGCGGTCAGCTTGATCGCGGCGCCGGCGGCGATCGCCAGCGCGGCCGCCGGGCCCGAGCGCCGCAGCGCCCAGAAGCCGACCACCACGCAGAGCGCGCAGAGCGTGTCGACATGCGGACCCACCACCAGGTTCCACAGCAGCACCGGGTTCAGCGTCCAGAGCAGCTGCGAACGCACCCGCCGGGCCGGATCGGGCCCGGCCAGCCGCAGCAGCAGCGCCCCGGTGGCCAGGAACGCCGCGCCGCTCAGCACGGACAGCAGCCAGACGGTGCGCAGCATCGAGGCGCCGCCGACGAGCGAGGCCGCCCACTCGGTCGCGGTGGCCAGCGGGCCGTAGACGGAGGGGGTGTGCAGCCAGGGTTCGGCGATCGACAGCTTCCCGACCGGGTCGCCGGTCTGCGCCAGGCCGGCCGGCGTCAGCTGGTAGGGGTTCAGCCCGAGCGTCTCGATCCGGCCGTAGGCGGCGTAGTTGAGCGGATCGGTGGTGCCCGCCGGCGGCACGCAGAGCAGTCCCAGCACCGCGACCACGCCACCGGCCAGCAGCCGCCCGGGCCGTGGCGCCCAGCCGCGCCGCACCGCGAGCAGCCCGGCCGCCACCGCCACCGTGCCGAGCGCCAGCACTGCGGCGACCAGCGTCCAGACCAGCAGATCGGAGGGGTTCCCGTGGATGAACCAGGGCGGCAGGTCACCGACCCGCGATCCGAACACCGGTTCCACCGCGGACGGGCCGAGTAACCCGGCCAGCATCGCCAGCACCACGCAGAGCGCGCTCGCCAGCAACGCCCCGGCGCCGAGCACCCGCCCGCGCCGCTCAGCACCGCGCCGCTCACCACCGCGGCGGTGCCGGCCGCGGGAGGCCTGAGCCGCCGACCCGGACCCCGGGCCGCGTGCCCAGGTCGGCTGGGGCACCACTGATATCGGCACGCGTATGACCTCAACCTTCGTCCGGCCAACGGGCGGGAAGCAGGAAGAGGATCCCACAGCACTTCTCGAACGACAGAGCGAGGCCCCGATCACTCGGGGGATGATCGGGACCTCGTCACCAGCGGGCGCCGGAATGGTCAGCGGACCGGGCGCCAGTGTTCCGGCAGTCCGTCCGGGTCGACCAGGCGCTCACCTCTTGGGGGGACGAGCCAGGCGAACAGTTTCTTGAGCATCGTGACCTCCTTTCATCGCGGACATGTCATTACTATGGCTACACCATGTGGCGATCCGGATCCACCGAGTGAGGTGCCGAACGTCGTATTTCGGCCACCTGCCCACCGGGCCCGCTCACGAGCCGCCCGCGAACCGCCCCACCACCCCGACACCGTCGGCGACCGGCCAAGGTCGCCCGACTCCCGACGCGCCACCGGTCGACGCACCATCAGTCGACGCGCCGTCAGGAATGGCCGAACCCGACCGCGAAACCGCCCCGCGCGCGCTCGCCGACCTGCCACAGCCCGCCGCCCGGCCGCCCCCTCCACCGCGCGCCGCTCCCATACCCCCTGTACCACCGCCGCGCGACCCCGTTCGAGCCGGCGAGGGCAACGTCACACCCCGTAGCTCTGCTGCGGCTCAAGGCCAGGGCACTAACCTTCCCAGCATGACGGTCCCGCCCGAAGGGCTCCCCCTGGCCGCCGAGTTCCCGGATGCAAGCCGTGAGCAGTGGCGGCGCCTGGTCGAAGGCGTCCTGAGCAAGTCAGGTACGCAGGTCATCGCCGGTTCGCCGGCCGAGGACACGCTGGCCACCGCACTGCAGGACGGCCTGCGCGCTCGGCCGCTGTACACCGCCGAGGACGCCTCGGCTGCCTGCGAAGCCGGCTATCCCGGCTTCCCCCCGTTCGTGCGCGGCGGTCGCCCGCAGGGCTCGGCGGTCTCCGGCTGGGACGTGCGCCAGCGGCACGCCGACCCGGACCCGGCCCGGGCCGCCGAGGCGGTGCTGGCCGACCTGGAGCACGGCGGCAGCTCGCTCTGGCTCACCCTGGGTGAGGCCGGGCTGCCGATCGAGGCGCTGCCGACCGTGCTGACGGACGTCTACCTGGACCTGGCGGCCGTCGTGCTGGACGCGGGGCCGCAGACCAAGGCCGCCGCCGAGCAGTTCTTCGCCGTGCTCGCCGAGCGCGCGGTCCCGAACGAGGCGGCCACCGGCAACCTCGGCGCCGACCCGCTCGGCCTGCTCGCCCGCACCGGCGACGACAGCGGCACCACCGCGCTGCTCGCCGAGGCCGCCGAGCTGGCCGGCCGCTGCGCCCGCGACTACCCGGGCCTGCGCGCGCTGAGCGTCGACGCCCTCCCCTACCACGAGGCCGGCGCCTCCCCCGCCCAGGAGTTGGGCGCCGCGCTCGCCACCGGCGTCGCCTACCTGCGCGCGCTGACCGCCGCCGGACTGAGCGTGGACGAGGCGGCCGGGCAGCTGGAGTTCCGCTTCGCCGCCACCGAGGACCAGTTCCTCACCATCGCCAAGTTCCGTGCCGCGCGCCGTCTCTGGTCCCGCGTCACCGAGGTCAGCGGCGCCGCGCCGGCCGCCGGTGCGCAGCGCCAGCACGCCGTCACCTCCGAGGTGATGATGAGCGTCCGCGACCCGTGGGTGAACATGCTGCGCACCACGGTGGCCACGCTGGCCGCCGGGGTCGGCGGCGCCGACGCGGTCACCGTGCTGCCGTTCGACAGCGCGCTCGGCCTGCCGGACGCCTTCGCCCGCCGGATCGCCCGCAACACCCAGGCGATCCTGCTGGAGGAGTCGCACCTGGGCAAGGTGATCGACCCGGCCGGCGGCTCCTGGTACGTGGAGCAGCTCACCGAGGAGCTGGCCCAGGCCGCCTGGAGCTGGTTCCAGCAGCTGGAGGCGACCGGCGGTCAGCGCACCGCGCTGACCTCGGGACTGGTCGGCGAGACCCTCGCCGCCACCTGGGCGGAGCGCTCCGCCCGGCTCGCCAAGCGGCGCGAGCCGATCACCGGCGTCAGCGAGTTCCCGAACCTGGGCGAGCAGCGGCTGGTCCGCGAGCCGGCCCCGGCCCCGCTCGGCGGCGGCCTGCCCCGGGTGCGCCGGGCCGAGGCCTTCGAGGCGCTGCGGGACCGCTCGGACGCCCAGCTGGCCGCCACCGGCGCCCGCCCCCGGCTCTTCCTCGCCGCGATCGGCCCGGCCGCCGCGCACACCGCGCGGGCCACCTTCGCGGCCAACCTGTTCCAGGCCGGCGGCATCGAGACGGTGCTCGCGGCCGACCTCGACCCGGCCGCGCTGGCCAAGGAGTTCACCGCCAGTGGGGCGGCGGTGGCCTGCCTCTGCTCCAGTGACAAGCTCTACGCCGAGCACGCCGAGGCCGTCGCCGCCGCCCTGAAGGCGGCCGGCGCCACCCGAGTCCTGCTGGCCGGCCGGCCCGGCGAGCAGCGCGAGGCCTACCAACGAGCCGGGGTGGACGAGTTCGTCCACGCGGGCGGCGACGCGGTCGCGGTCCTCACCTCGCTCCTCGACCAGATCGGAGTGGCGCGTTGATCCCCGACTTCACCACCATCGGGCTCACCGGCGACAGCGCCACCCGGCCGGGCGGCGAGCAGTGGCAGGGCGCCTGGCGCGAGGCCACCGGCCAGGACGTCACCGAGCAGCTCTGGGAGACCCCGGAGGGCATCGGCGTCAAGCCGCTCTACACCGCCGAGGACCTGGCCGGGCTGGACTTCCTGGGCACCTACCCGGGCATCGCGCCCTACCTGCGCGGCCCGTACCCGACCATGTACGTCAACCAGCCCTGGACGGTGCGCCAGTACGCGGGCTTCTCCACCGCCGAGGAGTCCAACGCCTTCTACCGCCGCAACCTGGCGGCCGGCCAGAAGGGCCTGTCGGTCGCCTTCGACCTGCCCACCCACCGGGGTTACGACAGCGACCACCCCCGGGTGACCGGCGACGTCGGCATGGCGGGCGTGGCGATCGACTCGATCTACGACATGCGCCAGCTCTTCGACGGCATCCCGCTGGACAGGATGTCGGTGTCGATGACGATGAACGGCGCCGTGCTGCCGGTGCTGGCGCTCTACATCGTGGCGGCCGAGGAGCAGGGGGTGGCGCCCGAGAAGCTCGCGGGGACCATCCAGAACGACATCCTCAAGGAGTTCATGGTCCGCAACACCTACATCTACCCGCCGCAGCCCTCGATGCGGATCATCTCCGACATCTTCGCGTACACCTCGCAGAAGATGCCCCGGTACAACTCGATCTCCATCTCCGGCTACCACATCCAGGAGGCCGGAGCCACCGCCGACCTGGAGCTGGCCTACACGCTGGCCGACGGCGTGGAGTACCTGCGGGCCGGGCTGGGCGCGGGACTTGACGTGGACGCCTTCGCGCCGCGGCTGTCGTTCTTCTGGGCGATCGGCATGAACTACTTCATG
Source organism: Kitasatospora sp. NBC_01266 (assembly GCF_036242395.1). NCBI lineage: Bacteria > Bacillati > Actinomycetota > Actinomycetes > Kitasatosporales > Streptomycetaceae > Kitasatospora > Kitasatospora sp. NBC_01266. The sequence goes on from NZ_CP108458.1 coordinate 1,887,114, forward strand.
GAGATCGCCAAGCTGCGCGCGGCCCGGCTGCTCTGGGCCAAGCTGGTGAGGCAGTTCGACCCGAAGAACGCCAAGTCGCTCTCGCTGCGCACCCATTCGCAGACCTCGGGCTGGTCGCTGACCGCCCAGGACGTGTTCAACAACGTCGCCCGCACCTGCGTCGAGGCGATGGCCGCCACCCAGGGCCACACCCAGTCGCTGCACACCAACGCGCTGGACGAGGCGCTGGCGCTGCCCACCGACTTCTCGGCCCGGATCGCCCGCAACACCCAGCTGATGCTCCAGCAGGAGTCGGGCACCTGCCGGGTGATCGACCCGTGGGGCGGCAGCGCCTACGTCGAGAAGCTCACCCACGACCTGGCCAACCGCGCCTGGCAGCACATCCAGGAGGTGGAGGCGGCCGGCGGCATGGCCAAGGCGATCGACGCCGGCATCCCCAAGCTGCGCGTCGAGGAGGCCGCCGCCCGCACCCAGGCCCGGATCGACTCCGGCCGCCAGCCGGTGATCGGCGTCAACAAGTACCGGGTCGCCAGCGACGAGCAGATCGACGTGCTCAAGGTCGACAACTCCTCGGTGCGCACCCAGCAGATCGAGAAGCTGCGCCGGCTGCGCGCCGAGCGCGACGAGGCCGCCTGCCAGGACGCGCTGGCCGCGCTGACCCGCTCCGCCGAGGCGGGCCCCAGCGGCTCGCTCGACGGCAACCTGCTGGCGCTGGCGGTGAACGCGGCCCGCGCCAAGGCCACCGTGGGCGAGATCTCGGACGCCCTGGAGAAGGTGTACGGCCGGCACTCCGGCCAGATCCGTACCATCTCCGGTGTGTACCGTGACGAAGCAGGAGCCTCCTCCACCGCCGTGCAGCGCACCCGTGACGTGGTCGAGAAGTTCGAGGTCGCCGAGGGCCGCCGCCCGCGCATCCTGGTCGCCAAGATGGGCCAGGACGGCCACGACCGCGGCCAGAAGGTGATCGCCACCGCCTTCGCCGACCTGGGCTTCACGGTCGACGTCGGCCCGCTCTTCCAGACCCCGGCCGAGGTGGCCCGCCAGGCGGTGGAGGCCGACGTGCACATCGTCGGCGTCTCCTCGCTGGCGGCCGGGCACCTGACCCTGGTCCCCGCGCTGCGCGCCGAGTTGGCCGCGGCCGGGCGCGAGGACATCACCATCGTGGTCGGCGGCGTGATCCCGCCGCAGGACTTCGAGGCGCTCTACGAGGCCGGCGCCTCGGCGGTCTTCGGGCCCGGCACGGTGATCCCGGAGGCGGCGTACGACCTGCTCCTCGCCCTCGCCGCCGACCTCGGCCACGAGCTGTAGGGGTCCGACAGATGGCCCGCACGATCGATCTCGACCAGTACCGCCAGGGAGTGCTCGACGGCTCGCGCGCCTGGATCGCGCGGGCCATCACCCTGGTCGAATCCACCCGCCCCGACCACCGCGAACTCGCCCAGCGCCTGCTGGTCGAGCTGCTGCCGCACTCCGGCGACGCGGTGCGGGTCGGCATCACCGGCGTGCCGGGGGTCGGCAAGTCCACCTTCATCGAGGGCCTCGGCACCCGGCTCACCGGCCGCGGCCACAGGGTCGCGGTACTCGCCGTGGACCCGACCTCCAGCCGGACCGGCGGCTCCATCCTGGGTGACAAGACCCGGATGGAGAAGCTCTCCGCCGACCCCGACGCCTTCGTCCGCCCGTCCCCGACCTCGGGCACGCTGGGCGGCGTGGCCCGGGCCACCCGCGAGTCGATGGTGGTGATGGAGGCCGCCGGCTACGACGTGGTGCTGGTCGAGACGGTCGGCGTCGGCCAGTCCGAGACCACGGTCGCGGGCATGGTCGACACCTTCCTGCTGCTCACCCTGGCCCGCACCGGCGACCAGCTCCAGGGCATCAAGAAGGGCGTCCTGGAACTCGCCGACCTGATCGCGGTCAACAAGGCCGACGGCCCGCACGAGCGCGACGCCCGGGCGGCCGCCCGGGAGCTGGCCGGCGCCCTGCGCCTGCTCCAGGCCCCGGACGCGGCCTGGAACCCGCCGGTCCTCACCTGCAGCGGCCAGGACGGCGCGGGCCTGGACGAACTCTGGGAACGCCTCACCCAGCACCGCGAAGTCCTCGACGCCACCGGCGCTCTGAGCGCCAAGCGGCGCGACCAGCAGGTGGCCTGGACCTGGGCGATGGTGCACGACCAGCTCTTCGCCCAGCTCCGTGAACACCCCGAAGTGCGGCGCCTCACCCCCGAGTTGGAGCAGCAGGTGCGCGAGGGAACGCTGACCGCGACGCTGGCCGCACAGCGGATCCTCGGCGAGTTCAGACCCTGCTGACCCGCACCCCCGCCGGCACCGGACCGTCCAACAGCCCGGTGCCGGCCCTCACTCGGCGCGCCCCGCGCCGCCCCGCTCCCGCATCCCCGCCACCCCCGCCGCCGTTGCCGCTCCCGCCAGCACGCTGAAGCCCACCGCCAACACCCAGTCCCCCGCCCGCTGGTACGGCGTGCTCCCCGACACCAGCGGCACGTCCACCACGAACGCGCCCCGGTACCCCGCACCGTGCCAGGCCAGCACCCGCCCCCGCGCGTCGAACGCGGCGCTGTCGCCGGTCAGCGAGACCTGCACGGCCGGCCGGCCGGTCTCCGCCGCGCGGACCGCCGCCAGTGAGGCGTGCTGCGGCTGCGCCCAACTGCCCTGGAACGTCGAGGTCTCCGCCTGGTAGACCAACAGCTGCGCACCATCGGCGACTTCGGTGCGCGCCATGTCCGGGAACGCCGACTCGAAGCAGATCAGCGGCCCGATGGTCAGCGAACCGCTGCGCATGACCACGGTCCGGTCCCCGCGCAGCACGTTGGTCGGTGCCGCCTTGCTGATGTCGGCGGACCAGCCGAGCAGCGGCCGCAGCGGGATGTACTCGCCGAACGGGACGAGCCGGATCTTGTTGTACGTGTCGACCACTCCGCCACCGTTGATCAGGAGCGTCTGCTTGTAGAACCCGGCGCCACCGGCCGCCGGAGCGTCGCCGTTGACCAGCAGGCCGGCGCCGATCCGCCCGGCAAGCGCCGCCAGGCTCGCGTTCGACGACACCCCGCTGTTCACGTCACTCCCCAGACTGCTCTCCCCCCAGACCACCAGATCGGGCTTGTCGGCAGTGAGTTGATCACTGACTGCCTCCTCGAACGCCTGCTGCGCGACCGGCGAGCCCAGCACGCCGGGCTGCACCAGGCCCACCCGCGTGCTCCCCACCACCGGCAGCGCCGGCCGCACCGCGGCCCACCCCGGACCGGCCGCCAGGCAGCCACCGAGTACCGCCAACCCGGCACCGCGCAAGGCGGCCTGACGAACAGTCACCAGCACCACCAGTGCCGTGTTCGCCCCCATCACCAGGAACCCGGTCAGCCACACCCCGCCCAGCGAAGCCGTCGCCAGCATCACCGGCTGGTTCCACTGGCTGGCCCCGAGCAGCGCCCACGGTCCGCCCAGGCTCTGCCAGGACCGCACGCCCTCCGCGCAGACCCAGGCGCTCGGCACCACCACCAGCGCGGCGGCCACCCGCCGCCCGCTCAGCGGCGCCGCCAGCAACCGGTGCACCGCCCACCCCCAGGGCAGCCAGAGCGCGCCCATCAGCACCGCCAGCAACCCCAGCGCCGGGCCGATCGAGGGGAACAGCCAGTACTGGACCGCCACTTCGAAGCCCGCCATCCCCCACCAGGCCCGCACCACGCCCTCGCGCCGGGTCACCGCCGCCCGCACCACCAGCATCAGCGGCACCAGCGCGAACCAGGCCAGCCACCACCACGCGGGCGCCGGGAACGCCAACGCGGGCAGCGCGCCGACCACCAAGGCCGCACCGCGCCCGCGGTACCGACCGGGCAGCCGGGCCCGCAGCCGGTGCGGTCGCCACCCCAGCGCCAGCAGCCACCCGGCGACGAACCCGGCCGCCACCCACCAGAGCAGCGCCCGCTGGTGCCCGGTCTGCCACCAGGGCACCATCAGCAGCCCGGCCAGCACGAACGAGACGTTGTAGAGCATGTCGTAGATCGCGAACACCCGGCCGCGCACCGCGTCCGGGGTCGCCCCGCCCACCAGCGCGTCGGTGCAGACCTTCAGCACCTGGAAGGCGAACGCCGCCACCCCGACGCACGGCACCAGCACCCAGAGCGACGGGTAGAGCCCGCCGACGTAGGCCGCGGCCGCCGCAGGCAGGAACGCGGCCGGCACCAGCGCCCGCGCGCTGTACCGGGCGGCCAGCAGCGGGGCGACCGCGCTGGCCGCGAAGGTGGCCACGCCGGTGGCGGCGAGCGCGATCCCGTAGCCGGAGGCCTTCAGCCGGTACTCCGAGTCCGCGACCAGCACCAGCACCACGAACCCGGCCCCGAGCAGCAGCCGGTGCACCCAGACGGCGAACAGCGGCCGCCGGATGGCCGGCGTCCGCGCCACCACCCGCACCCCGTCCCCCAGGTCCGCCGCCACCCGGCGCAGCCGCGGCCCGGTGCGCCCGCCGGCCCGCCCGCCCAGGTACGGCAGCCGGGCGAAGACGCCCGCCGCCGCGACGTACAGCACCCCGGCGGCCAGGAACCCGGCCGCCGCCGACCAGCCGACGAACTGCGAGCCGCCCACCGCCCCGAGGAACGCCGCCGCCGACCCGGCCAGCGCGGAGAAGGCGTTGGCGGGCACCAGCCGCTCGCGGCGCACGGTGCGCGGCAGCGCGGCGCCCTTCGCGGTCAGCACCAGGCGCGAGGAGGAGAGCAGCAGCAGCACCGCCAGATACGCGGCCGGCGCCCACCGCTCGGTGACGATCACCGCCCCGGCCACCACCAGCAGCGCCCGCAGCCAGGAGACCAGCACCAGCACCCGGCGCCGGTCGAACCGGTCCAGCAGCACCCCGGCGAACGGGCCGACCAGGCTGAACGGGAGCAGCGTCACCGCCAGCACGGCCGCGATCCGTCCGGGCGTCGCACCCCGGCCCACGTCGAAGAGGACGAACTGGGCGAAGGCGATCTGCGCCAGCCCGTCGCCGCACTGGCCCAGGCACTGGCCCGTGACCAGCCCGCGCAGCGGACCGCTCAGATCCCGCCGCAGCGCACCCGGCCCCGGCGGCCCGGCCGCCGCTTCCGGCAGCGGACCGCCGGCGGCGAGCCCCGCTCGCTCGCCCATCTCCGCCTCGTCACCCCGGCCCGGTCATCGGCTCGGCAGTCCCGGGACCCGTCAGTAGCTCGGATAGGCGGGCGCCCGGTTCACGTCCGTGATGTCGTCGGCCGCCTGCGCGCGCAGCTGCTGGGCCAGCGCCCGCAGCGCGCGCGAGGCGGCCAGTTCCTCGCCGACCCGGTAGGCGGGCCGGTCGGCGCGGTTGCGCTCCGCCTGGCCGTACCCCTGCGCCCCGGGAGCCCGGTCGCCGACCAGCCGGGCGTGGCAGGCCGTGGCCGTGCCGTCCTCCTCGAAGCTGAGTTCGACGTCCCACTGGTTGTCCAGCCGGTAGTTCTGCATCCCGCACCTCCAAGGCCGCTCCCCCCCGAGCGGCTCCCGCCACCGAACCGCTCCCCCACCAGCCTGCGCCGCCCGGTCCGCGGCGGCAACGCTCAGTTCTGCCCCGCGCCCTCCTGGCCGTCCACCGGCCCGGCCTGGACCGGATCGGTCTGAACCGGACCCGGCTGCGCCTGCACCGGCGCCTGCGCCTGCGCCTGGGTCGTCGCCGCCTTCAGCACGTCCAGGATCGCCAGCCCCTGCCCCACGATCCCGGCCGCGACCTGGCTGACGCCCTCGCTGCCGTTGAGGATGGTCAGGTTCGACCCGGCCATGCCCCGCGCCGCCGCGTCCACCAGCACCGGCAGGTTCTCCACCACCCGGTTCGCCGCGATCAGCTCCTGCGCCCCGCCGCGCAGCGAATCGGCACGCGCCGCATTCGCGGCGGCCTGGGCTTCGGCGGTGGTCCGCTCGGCATAGGCGTCGCCGTCCGCCTGCACCCGCACGGCCTGCGCCTCGGCGGTGGCCAGCGTGGTGCGCCGGTAGGCCTCGCCCTCGGCCTCGAACTTGGCCATGTCGCGCTGGGCCTCGGCCAGTGCGCGCTTGCGGTAGGCCTCGGCGTCGGCGGGGCGGCGGACCTCGGCCTCCAGCCGCTGGGCGGCCAGGTCGGCCTGCCGCTGGGCCAGCGCGGTCTGCTGCTCGATGACCTCCTGCGAGGCCATCGCCTCGGCGAGCGGTCCGGCCTGGGCGGCGCGCGCGTTGGCCTGCTCGGTCTCGGCGACGAAGCCGGCCCGCTTGAGCGCGGTGTCGCGCTCGTACTGCGCCTTGAGGGCGAGCGCCTCCTGCTCCCGCTGGGCGGCCTCCTGGTCGGCCCTGGCCTGGGCGATCCGGGCCTGGCTGGCGACGGCGGCGGCGTGCGGGGCGGCCAGGTTGGTGATGTAGCCGGTGGCGTCCTCGATCTCCTGGATCTGCAGGGCGTCGACCACGATGCCGAGCTTCTCCATCTCGTTGTGGCTGCCCGCCTTGACCTCCTGGGCGACCCGGTCGCGCTCACGGATGATCTGCTCCACCGTCAACCCGCCGACGATGGACCGCAGATGGCCCGCGAAGATCTGGCCGACCAGCTCCTCCATCCGTTCCTGCTCGGCCAGGAAGCGCCGGGCCGCGTTGGCGATCGAGACGAAGTCGTCGCCGACCTTGAAGACGGTGACCGCGCGCACGGTCAGCCGGATGCCCTGCTGGGTGACGCAGTCCTCGGCGATCTCCGCCTCCCGCAGCGCGAGCGAGAGCATCCGGGCCTTCTGCTTGATCGGCATCACGAAACTGCCGTGCCCGGTGACGATCCGGAACTGGGTGGCCTGCGCCTGCCGCTTGGAGCCGGAGATCAGCAGGGCCTCGTTCGGCGCGGGTACGTGCCAGAACAACATCGCGTCCTCCCTGGGAGCGAGCTAGGTGTGCGGGAACGGAACGACCAGGACGGAACGGGCCGATATCCGCTCCACGACCATGACCTGCGTGTTCCGCGCGATCGGCGCCTCAGCCCAGGCCGCGAACGCCTCACTCCCCCCGCGCACCGGCAGCAGCACCTCGCCGGCACCCTCCGCCGGGATCGACACGGTGACCCAGCCGACAGCGCCGACCGGGCTCTCCTCGGCCACGTCCGGCTCCGCCATCAGGCTCACCCGCTCTCCGGCCCCGGTCCTGCGTTCTCGCAGCAGCGCGGTGTCCACCGCTGCTGTCCAATCTAACGAGCGGAGCCGGCAAAGGAGCCGCTCGCCGCGCTTGACCCACTCGATCGACCCCACCGCGTGGCCTTCCGGGACCGACCGGGGCCCCATGCCACGCTGGCCGCCGGAATTGCGCACCCTCCCCCGTATCTCCTGCCCGAACCCTTTTCGGAGGCTGGCCATGAGCACCGTCAACCCCATCCCGGACGGCTACCCGCGCGTGTCGCCCTACCTCTTCGTCGGTGGCGCCGCCGCCGCGATCGACTTCTACATCTCGGTGCTCGGCGCCGAGCAGCGCGGCGACCGGATGGTCGGCCCCGACGGCCGGATCGGGCACGCCGAACTGACCATCGGCAACTCGGTGATCATGCTGGCCGACGAGTACCCGGAGATCGGCGCGCGCGGCCCGAAGACGGTGGGCGGCTCGCCGGTGATGCTCAACGTGTACGTGGCGGACGTGGACGCGGTCTGGGCCAAGGCGATGGCGGCCGGCGCGGTGGAGCTGCGACCGCTCGGCAACCAGTTCTACGGCGACCGCACCGGCACCTTCGAGGACCCGTTCGGCCACCGCTGGAGCGTCGCCAGCCACGTCGAGGACGTCCCGCCGGCCGAGATGGCCGCCCGGGCCAAGGCCGCGATGGGCGGCAGCTGATCCCCCGTGCCAGCACCCTCCGAACCAGCTGACGCTGCCGACCCTGGGCCCGAACCCGAGCCCAGCGCCGCGCGCCCGTACATGCCCGGGTACGGCATCCGGCCCGCCGACCAGGGCACCGGCCTGCTGCCCTGGTCCTGGGCCGAGCGCCGGTTGACCGACTCGCACGACTACTGGGTCTGCACGGTCCGCCCGGACGGCCGCCCGCACACCATGCCGGTCTGGGGCGTCTGGCTGGCCGGAGCGCTCTGGTTCAGCAGCAGCCGCCAGTCCCGCAAGTACCGCAACCTGGCCGCCCGCCCCGACTGCGCGATCAGCACCGCCGACCCGCACCAGCCCGTGGTCCTGGAGGGCCGCGCCGAGGTGCTGGCCGGGGCGGCGGAGATCGCCGCCTTCCTGGCCGCCCTCAACGCGAAGTACGCCACCGCCTACGGCCCGGACTTCCTGGACCCGGCGGTCAACGCCACCTTCCGGGTCCGGCCGGCCGGCGTCTTCGGCCTGACCGACGCCGACTTCACCGGCTCCCCGACCCGCTGGCTCTTCCACCCGCCCGGCCGCTGAACACGGCCCGGCGGCTGAGCACGGCCCGCCCGCTGCACCCGGCCCGGCCGCTGAGCGCTCAGCCGGGCCGGCCGGCCCGCCCCGCGACGGCCGTGCGCGCGATCTGCGACAGCTTGGCCACCTCGAACGCGCTGTACGCACCCCCCGCCAGCAGCGAGAACTTCAGGCCCTCCCGCCCACCCGGCCGCCGGTAGCCCTCGGGCAGGTAGCGCTGGTAGTGCTCGGCGGCCCGGTGGAAGAAGCTCGGGCGGGCCGCCCGGCTGACGCAGCCGGCGAGGTCGAAGACGAACAGGTAGTGCCGGACCATCCTGGTGAACAGGTACGGGCGCAGCGCCTGCGCGCCTTCCCGTGCCTCCAGCGCCTCGAAACTCCGCTCGTACTGGTCGAAGATGTCGAAGGTGCTGCTGCCGGGCGACCCGGCCGGGTGCACCGTGTGCCGCCGCCGCAGCTGCACCAACTCCTGCGGCAGCACCGCGATCCGCTGCGCCGCCAGCAGGGCCCGGTGCGCCACCGGCAGCTCCTCGTACTGCCCCTCGGGAAAGCCCGGGCCGCCGGGCAGCGCCAGGCCCGCCGCCTGCCAGAGCTGCCGGCTGATCAGCCGGTCCCAGACCTGGCCCGGCGCCCCGAGCAGTTCCGGGTGCGCCGGCAGCTCGAACACCTCGCCGTCCCCGACCCCCGCCAGCAGGTCGGCCGCCGCCCCCGGCCAGACCCGCCCCGCGTGCAGTCGGCTGTGCCCGAAGAGCAGCAGGTCGGGCGAGGTCCGATCGCCCTGGCCGGCCGCGCCGACCCGCTCCGCCAGCGCCAGCAGCGCCCCGGGGGTCAGCAGGTGGTCGCTGTCCAGGAAGAGCAGGTAGCGCCCCTCGGCCCGGGCCGCCCCGGCGTTGCGGGCGCTGCCGACCCCCACCGCCGCGTTCAGCCGCAGCACCGACACCCGCCCGTCCCGCGCGGGATGCGGCAGCTCGGCCGAGCAGTCGGGCGACGGGTCGGCGACCACGATGACCTCGAAGCCGCCGAAGGACTGGTCGAGGATCGAGTCCAGGCAGCTCGCGAGCTGTCCTTGCTGGTCATGGGCGGGCAGGACGATGGAGATGAGCGGTGCGGGCATGCGGCAGAAGGTAGGCGGATGTCAGGAACGCAGCAAGGAGCATCGAGTGAGGAAACGGGCATAAGTGACGATCCGTCGGCATGCTCACCACACCCTCACGTGCCCACCGGGTGACGAGCACAGTCGACGGACCGTCAGGCGGCTGCGGCGCTGCGTGACGGGCCACGGCCGGCCCGGACCGCCGGCCCGGGATCCACCGCGCCGTGAAATATTTCTTCGCCACGCACACCGGACCGCCCGATTTATCGATACACCCCGGCCACCCGGGAATTCCTTTTCCGCTTTTCGGTCGCGCCGTCGCCCGCAGTACAGTGGCGGGAATTCCCGCACCGTCCAGCCAATGGACACCCGGGCGATTTCCCCGCCCTTTCCGCGACAATTCCGCCGATCGCCCCGCCGGCCGAACAGGACCCCACCGTGACCATCGCCCCCGCCTTCGACGGACCGCAGCTGGCCCGGATCGCCGAGGAGTACGGCACCCCGGCCTGGGTCTACGACGCCGCGCACATCCGCGCCCAGATCGCCCGGCTGCGCAGCTTCGACGTGATCCGCTTCGCGCAGAAGGCCTGCTCCAACACGCACCTGCTGCGGCTGATGCGCGCCGAGGGCGTGCTGGTGGACGCGGTCTCGCAGGGCGAGCTGGAGCGGGCGCTGGCCGCCGGGTACGAGGTCAAGGGCCCCCAGGAGCCGGTGGTCTTCACCGCCGACCTGCTGGACCGCGCCACGCTGCGCCGGGTGGTCGAGCTGGGCGTGCCGGTCAACGCCGGGTCGCCGCAGATGCTCGACCAGGTGGGCAGCGCCAGCCCGGGGCACCCGGTCTGGATCCGGGTCAACCCCGGTTTCGGGCACGGCCACAGCCGCAAGACCAACACCGGTGGCGAGCACAGCAAGCACGGCATCTGGCACGAGCACCTGGCCGAGAGCCTCGAACTGGTCGACCGGCACGGGCTGGACCTGATCGGCCTGCACATGCACATCGGCTCGGGGGTGGACTACGGCCACCTGGAAGCGGTCTGCGAGACGATGGTCAAGCAGGTCCGGCTCTGCGGGCGGGACGTGCGGGCCATCTCGGCGGGCGGCGGCCTCTCGGTGCCGTACGCGCCGGGCCAGCCGGAGGTGGACACCGAGCGGTACTTCCGGATCTGGGACGCCGCCCGGCAGGAGCTGGCGCGCGAACTCGGCCACCCGGTGCGGCTGGAGATCGAGCCCGGCCGCTTCCTGGTGGCGGGCGCCGGGGTCCTGGTCAGCGAGGTGCGGGCGCAGAAGCCGGTCGGCAGCAACCACTTCGTGCTGGTCGACGCCGGCTTCAACGACCTGATGCGGCCGGCGATGTACGGCAGCAGCCACCGCGTCTCGGTGCTCATGCCGAGCGGCCGGCCGCGCACGGAGCCGGAGTTGGACACCGTGCTGGCCGGTCCGCTCTGCGAGTCGGGCGACGTCTTCACCCAGCTCGAAGACGGCGAGGTGGAGCCGGTGCCGCTGCCGCGCACCGAGATCGGCGACCTGGTGGTCTTCCACGACACCGGGGCGTACGGCGCGAGCATGTCCTCCACCTACAACTCGCGCCCGCTGATCCCCGAGGTCCTGGTCGAGGACGGCGAGCCCCGGCTGATCCGCCGCCGCCAACGGGTCGCCGAACTGCTCGCGCTGGAAACCGAGACGGAGGCCGGGACCAGGATCGGAACCAGGAGCGGGATCTGACCATCCGTCAGTCCAGTCCGGCGGCCAACTCCCGGGCCCGTGCCAGGAACACGGTCAGCTCCGGCCACCCCTCGGCCGGCGCCGCCGGGTCGCCGGACATCACGGCCGGCTCCGCCTGCCAGGCGGCCCGCACACCGGCCGACAGCGCCGGGTCGCCACCGTTCAGCAGTGCGCTCAACTCATCCACCCGCCGGACGACTTGACGGACCTTCGGGTCGCCGTGGTCGCTCCCGGCCAGTCGCAGCGCCTCGGCCCGCCGGTACAGCTCGGGCAGCTCGACCTCCACCAGGTAGTGCGCCGCCGGCCCGAGCGCGGCCACCCGCTCCCCCATCGCGCGCAGCTGGTCCCCGTCCAGGTGCCGCCGCAGCGCCTGCTCGCGCTCCGGTCCCGCCCCGTCCATCGCCCGCAGCACGTCCAGCAGCGTCTCGATCTGCGGCTCGTGTTCGCCGAGCAGCTCGCCGTGCACCTGCGCGAGCCGCTGCCGCTGCCGCTCCAGTCCGGCGACGGCGGCGGTCACCTGGGCCAGGTGGTCACCGACCAGCCGCACCGGGTCGACCCCGGCGTCCAGGCAGGTGGCGATGGACTCCAGGCCCAGCCCGAGCCGGCGCAGCGCCAGCACCTGGTAGAGCCGGACCACGTCCTGCTCGGTGTACTCCCGGTGCCCGCCGGCACCTCGCCGCGACGGGCTCAACAGCCCGATGCCGTCCCAGTGGTGCAGGGTGCGTACCGTCAGACCGCTCGCCTCGGCGAGCGCTCCGACCTTCCATGTCTGGTCGATGCTCATGCCTCCACGGTCTCCCCTGACGTCGCGTGGGGTGCAAGCCCGTCCCTCTGTGATCCCCGTGTCACCGACCGCGACGGTTCGCCGACCGACCATCCTTGACAGCCGGTCAACTAAGCCTGCCCTCACCCCAACCGCCTCAATTAAACCTATGATCTCAAATTGATATAGTCTCCCGCCAAGCGCCCAGGGGGAGGACCTGGCACAGCCAGAGCTTGGTGGTCACCGCATGACGTTCGACAGCAACGGCCTTACGGGGGACGGCAGTCCGGACCAAGGCCGCTACCTGCCCGACGGTGGCTACCCGGACCACGGCCACCCGGCCCAGCACGCCGAGGCCACCGCCAACCCTGAGAGCGCTCCCACCGGAGGCCGGGCCGCCGCCCGCAGGGCCGCCAAGTCGGGCGCCGGGCGCCGGGCCGACCGGTCCACCGGCACCGCCGCCGAGGCCGCCGCGCAGCCGGGCGGGCGGGCCGCCGCCCGGGGCCGCGGCACCGGCAAGGCCGGCAAGGCCGCCAGACGCAAGCGGCTGCTCAAGTACGGCGCGGCCGGCGTGGGCTTCATCGTGGTGGCCTCGGTCGGCGGCGGCTACCTGTACATCCAGGAGCTCAACGCCAACATCCGCAAGGGCGACCTGAACAACGGCGGCTCCGCGCTCGCCCCGGCCGCCAAGCCGAACGCGGCGGGCCAGACCCCGCTCAACATCCTGATGATCGGCTCCGACGGCCGGGCCAACACCGAGGACTGCAAGCTCGGCGGCTCCTGCGACGGCAGCGCGCCGCACGCGGACGTCGAGATGCTGGTCCACCTGTCGGCGGACCGCAGCAACGCCTCCATCCTGAGCATCCCGCGCGACACCCAGGCGGACATCCCCACCTGCACCAACCCGACCACCAAGGCCGTGCTCAAGGGTCGGCGCTCGATCATCACCGACAGCCTGAACGTGGGTGACCCGGGCTGCGTGGTGGACACCTGGGAGAAGCTCACGAAGATCCACATCGACCACTACATGATGGTCGACTTCGCGGGCGTGGTGAACATGGCCGACGCGATCGGCGGCGTCTCGGTCTGCACCAAGCAGAACGTGATGGACTACCAGCCCATGACGGACGCCCAGGGCGTGCACCACGAGATCGGCTCGCACCTGGAGCTGTCGGCCGGCACCCACTCGATCCAGGGCGAGCAGGCGCTGGAGTGGCTGCGCACCCGGCACGCCTTCGGGGACGGCTCCGACATCGGCCGCGCCCAGGCCCAGCACCTCTACATCAACTCGATGATCCGCGAGTTCAAGTCGGCCAAGACACTCGCCAACCCGCTGAAGCTCAACGACCTCGCCCAGGCCGCCACCAAGGCGCTCCAGGTCGACAACGGCCTCGGCTCGGTGAACTCGCTGGCCTCGCTGGCGCTGGAGCTCAACAAGGTGCCCACCGAGCGGATCACCACGGTGACCATGCCGTGGGCCTACCAGAAGGACCCGACCAACCCCAAGGCCGACCTGGTGGTCACGACGCCCGACTCGTTCAAGCTGTTCCAGATGGTCGGGGCCGATGTCGCGCTCGACCGCAACGCCCCGCCGACCGGCCCCGCGCCGAGCGATCCCGCCGCGAGCGCCGCTGCGCCGGCCGCGAGCAGCGCGCCCGCGGCGCCCGCCGTGGACAAGGCCGCGGTGCGCATCGACGTGCAGAACGCCAGCGGCGCCACCGGGCGCAGCACCGCGATCACCGACGCGCTCACCGCGCAGGGCTACACGCACGCCACTCGGGACACCGCCAACCCGCCCAAGTCCCCGACCAAGCTGCGCTATCCGGCCGCCGACCAGGCGCAGGCGCAGGCGGTGGCCGCCGCCCTGGGCCTGCCCGCCGGCGCGCTGAGCGAGTCCACCGCCGCCACCAGTCAGCTGACCCTGGTGGTCGGCACCGACTGGACCACCGGCACCAGCTTTCCCGGCGGCACGGCCGCCGGCTCCGGCGCCGCGAGCCCGGCCGCCGCTCCGGTGCCCACCGCGATGCCCACCACCGCGCAGTCGCAGAACGCGCAGGACGACGCCAACCAGTGCATGGACGTGAACCCGGCCCCGTACAGCTCGTTCAAGGACGGCCAGAGCCACTACATATACAGCTGGACCGGCCCGAACACCCCGAACGTCCCGCAGCCCTGAACCACCCGCTGACCGGCGGGCGAGCGGTACGGGCGGTACGCGGCAGGCCGATAGACTTGGCGGCACAATCCGTCACCACCGACATGAGGAGCATCCCAGGATGGCTCGACACCTGATCACCAGCGCGCTTCCCTATATCAACGGGATCAAGCACCTGGGGAACATGGTCGGGTCCATGCTCCCGGCGGACGTCTACTCCCGGTACCTGCGCCAGCGCGGCCACGATGTGCTCTACATCTGCGCGACCGACGAGCACGGCACCCCGGCCGAGCTGGCCGCCAAGGCCGCCGGCCAGTCGGTGGCGGACTTCTGCGCCGTGCAGCACGACGCGCAGAAGGCGATCTACGACGGCTTCCAGCTCTCCTTCGACTACTTCGGGCGCAGCTCCTCGCAGCAGAACCGGGAGATCACCCAGGAGTTCGCCCGCGAGCTGAAGGCCAACGGCTTCATCGAGGAGCGCGCGATCCGGCAGGTCTACTCGGTCGCCGACGGCCGGTTCCTGCCGGACCGCTACATCGAGGGCACCTGCCCGCACTGCGGCTACGACAAGGCCCGCGGCGACCAGTGCGAGAACTGCACCCGGCTGCTGGACCCGACCGACCTGATCAACCCGCGCTCGGCGGTCAGCGGTTCCACCGAGCTGGAGGTCCGCGAGACCACCCACCTCTTCCTGCTCCAGTCCAAGCTGGCCGGCGAGGTGGAGGCCTGGATCGACGAGCACGGCAAGGACTGGCCGACGCTGGCCTCCTCGATCGCCCGCAAGTGGCTGACCGAGGGCCTGAACGACCGGGCGATCACCCGCGACCTGGACTGGGGCGTGCCGGTCCCGGCCGACGTCTGGCCGGAGCTGGCGGCCCAGGGCAAGGTCTTCTACGTCTGGTTCGACGCCCCGATCGAGTACATCGGCGCGACCAAGGAGTGGTCGGACGCCGACCCGGCCAACCGGGACTGGAAGTCCTGGTGGTACCAGGCCGACGACGTGCGCTACACCGAGTTCATGGCCAAGGACAACGTCCCGTTCCACACCGTGATGTTCCCGGCCACCATCATCGGCACCCGGGCCCCGTGGAAGAAGGTCGACTACGTCAAGGCCTTCAACTGGCTGAACTACTACGGCGGCAAGTTCTCCACCAGCCAGCAGCACGGCATCTTCACCAACGCCGCGCTGGAGCTGCTGCCGGCCGACTACTGGCGCTACTTCCTGATGGCCAACGCGCCGGAGTCCGACGACACCAGCTTCAGCTGGGAGATCTTCGCCGCCACGGTCAACAAGGACCTGGCCGACACCCTGGGCAACTTCGTCAACCGGGTGCTCTCCTTCTCGCTCAAGCGCTTCGGCGACACCGTCCCGGCCGGCGAGGCGCCGGGCGCGGCCGAGCAGGCGCTGGGCACCGAGGTCGCGGGCCTGCTCGCCGAGTACCAGGGCCACCTGGACACCCTGCAGTTCCGCAAGGCCGCCCAGGCGCTGCGGGCGCTGTGGAGCGCGGGCAACTCCTACCTGGAGACCAAGGCCCCCTGGCTGGAGATCAAGACCAACGAGGCCGGCGCCGCGCTGACGCTGCGCACCGCGATGAACCTGATCCACCTCTACGGCGTGATCTCGGCCCCGTTCATCCCGGCCACCAGCGAGGCGATGCGCGCCGTCTTCGCCTCGGCCGAGGGCGGCGAGCCGCACTGGGTGAGCGCCGAGCAGGCCACCGCGCTGGACTTCGTCGCGGCCGGCACCCGGTTCACCGTCCCGCCGGTGCTCTTCGCCAAGATCACCGACGAGGACCTGGCAGCCTGGCGCGAGCGCTTCGGCGCCGAGTAGGCTCACCCCGGATCTCATCCCGGGGGGGGCGGACATGCGGGTGCTGGTGGTCGGTGGTACCGGGTTCCTGGGCCACCACGTGATGGCCCGGCTGACCGAACGCGGCCACCGCACCGCCACGCTCACCCGCACCCCGGGGCCGGCGACCGGGCCGGCGGCCGACACCGTCCGCGGCGACGCCACGCTGCTCACCGAGGACGACTGGGCCCGGCTGCTGGACGGCCAGGACGGCGTGGTCTTCGCGGCCGGCGCGGACGACCGCACCGTGCCGCGCCGCCCGGCCGCGGCGTACTTCGAGGCGGCCAACGTCGAGCCGGACCGGCGGCTGATCGGCGCCGCCCGACGGGTCGGGGTCAGCCGGGCGGTGATCCTGGGCTCGTACTTCACCGCCTTCCACCGGCAGTGGCCCGAGCTGGAGCTGGCGGCCCGCCACCCGTACATCGGCAGCCGGATCGCCCAGGCCGAGGTGGCCCGAGCCGTGGCCGGCCCGGCGCTGCCGGTGGCGGTGCTGGAGATCCCGTTCGTCTTCGGCGCCACCCCGGGCCGCCGCCCGCTCTGGGCGGGGCTGGTGCCCTGGCTGATGAGCCCCCGGGCGCCGCTGCTGGCCCCGCCCGGCGGCACCGCCGCGGTGACCGTCGACTCGGTGGCCGCCGCCGCGGTCAGCGCGCTGGAGGACGGACTCGGGGTCGATCTGCCGGTCGCGGACACCAATATGACGTGGCGTCAGCTCCTGGTCCGGTTCGCCCGGGCGGCCGAGCGCCCCGGGCCGGCCCGGGTGGGCGCGCTGCCGACCGGCCTGCTGCGCGCCGGGGTGCGCGCGGCCGGACTCGGCCACCGGCTGCGCGGCCTGGAACCCGGGCTGGCCCCCCGCCACCTGGTCGAACTGCTCACCCGCGAGCTCTACCTGGAGCCCACCGGCACCGGCGACCTGGACGAGGCGCTGCGCGACACCGTCCGCGCCTCGCTCAAGCCAGGTGCGGCCTCCCGTTAGGACAGCACCCGGCGGCGGAAGTTGCGCAGCCCGAGGCTGAGGAAGAGCACGCAGAAGCCGATCAGCACCGGGTAGACCACGTACAGGTGCATGTGCGAGGCGTCGGTCAGCCCGGCCCGCATCCCTTCCGCGATGTAGATCAGCGGGTTGAGCAGCACCAGGGTCTGCAGCCACGGGAACCCGTCGACCTTGACGGCGGCGAGCTTGGTCCACTGGTAGTACGTCCCGCCGAGGAAGACCAGCGGCAGCACCACGAAGCCGAACATCAGCCCGATGTTGCGCGGCTCGAAGGTGGTGCCGAGCACCAGCCCGAGCGAGGTCATCGCCAGGCAGGCCAGCGGGATCAGCGTCACCACGATCCACCAGTGCACCGACAGGTGCGCGTGCACGCCCGGCGCGTGCACCACAGCCGCGATCGGGAAGACCATGATCGCCGAGATCATCCCCTGGGTGGCCCCGGAGAGCACCCGGGAGACCGCCACCAGCCAGAGCGGGCAGGGCGCCTGCACCCGGTCCTCGATCTCCCGGGTGTAGCCGAACTCCTGGGAGAGCTGGATCGCCACCGACTGGATGCCCTGGAACATGATGGTCACCGCGACCACCCCGGGCACCAGCACGGTCGCGAAGTCCGACTCCCCCGCCGTGCCGCCGCCCGAACCCACCCCCTGTCCGATGCTCGGGAAGACGTAGAGGAAGACGAAGACCAGCAGCAGCGGCTGCATGATGGTCCGCCCGGCGAACTCGCCGAAGTTCTTGCGCAGCACCAGCAGGTCGCGTTTGACCAGCGCGCCGAGCGCGGCGCGGGACGCGGCGAACACCGAGCGCGGCGGCTCGACACTGATCATGGGGGTGGTCGGGGCGGCCATCAGTCCCTCAGCTCCTTCCCGGTCAGGCTGATGAAGACGGTCTCCAGGGTGGGTTCGGCCACCGAGAGGTCGGCCACCTCGAAACCCCCCGCCTCGGCGGCGCCCAGCACCCGGGGCAGCAGCCGGTTGACGCCGCCCTTGACCTGCAGCTCCACCCCGCCGGGCAGCAGCCGGGTGCGGTTCACCCCGGTCACCTCGCGGGTCAGCAGCTCGGCCAGCGCGGCCGGGTCACCGGGCGCCTGCACGGTCACCACGGTGTCGGCGTCCACCGCCTGCTTGAGCGCCGCCGGGGTGTCCAGGGCCAGCACCCGGCCGTGGTCGATGATCGCCACCCGGTCGCAGAGCTGCTCGGCCTCCTCCATGTTGTGGGTGGTGAGCATGATGGTCTGGCCGTCGGCGATCAGCCCGGCCAGGATGTCCCAGAGCGCGAGCCGGCTCTGCGGGTCCAGGCCGGCGGTCGGCTCGTCCAGGAAGAGCACGGCGGGGCGGTGGTAGATGGCGCGGGCCACCATCAGGCGCTGGGCCAGGCCGCCGGAGAGCGCGAAGACCGAGGCGTCGGCCCAGCGGGTCAGGTGGAAGCGCTCCAGGAGTTCGTCGGCGAGGCGCCGGGCGGTGCGCCCGGTACGGCCGAAGAGCAGGCCGTGGAAGATCAGGTTCTCCCGCACGGTCAGCGAGCGGTCCAGGGTGTTCTGCTGCGAGACCACCGCGATCACCTGCTTGACCAGGGTCGGCTGGTTGATCACGTCGATCCCGCCGATCCAGGCGCCGCCCGAGCTGGGGATCACCCGGGTGGTGAGCATGCCCACGGTGGTGGTCTTGCCGGCGCCGTTGGGGCCGAGCAGCCCGAAGAGTTCGCCGTGCCGGACCGCGAGGTCCAGCCGGTCCACGGCGGCGATCTCGGTCTTCGGGTAGACCTTGCTCAGCGCGGCCGTGCGGATCACCGGTCCGGCCTGCTGCCCACTCTGGTTCCCGGGCACTGGGCACCTCGTTCCTGAACCCTCACTCCAGGTTGCGCCGCTGCCGGGCGCCCCGCCAACAGCGGCACGCGCTCCCCACCGTGCGCCGGGCGCACGCCCCCTGCACACCCCAATTCACCAAATGCGCCCCCTGGTTGGCATGCGCCCAACCGTTTACCGTCGGTAGCGAGGCGAATCCGCATGGCCAACCGCATGGAGGATCCCGTGTCCCTGGACCCGACCGACCCGACCGCCACCGCTCCGCTGATACCCCTGCACTGCCGGCGCGCCGCCGAGGCCGGCCCGCCCACCCGGACCGAACTGCTGACCGGCACCCCGGTCTGGTGGGTGCGCCGGCACGCCGACGTCCGCCAGGTGCTCACCGACCCGAGGTTCAACCGCGTCGACCTGTACGCGCCGGACGCCCCGGCGACCACCCCGTACCCGAACATCATGGACGCCCCGGACACCATCCTGAATCTCGACGGCGCCGAGCACCAGCGGCTGCGCCGCACCGTGCAGCGGGCCTTCACCCCCCGGGCCATCGAGCGCTGGCGGCCCTGGGTGGCCTCGGTGGTGGACGAGATGGTGGACGCCCTCGCCGAGGCCGAGCGCCCGCTGGAGCTGGTCGCCGCCTTCACCCGGCCGCTGCCGGTCGCGGTGATCAGCCGGCTGATGGGCCTGGACGGCCTGGACCTCAAGCGCCTGGCGCACTGGAGCGACCACGCGCTCGCCACCACCGCCTACACCGTGCAGGAGGTGCAGGAGGCGATGAAGGAGTTCGGCGCCTTCGGCGCCCAGCTGGTCGCCGAGCGCCGCCGGCACCCCGGCGAGGACCTGGTCAGCTCGCTGGTCCAAGCCGCCGACGAGGACGGCGAGGTGACCGAGCTGCAGGTCATCCAGCTGGTCATCGGCCTGGTGCTGGCCGGGCACGAGACCACCATGACCACCCTCGGCAACGGGCTCGTCTACCTGCTCACCGAGAACCGCCAGGCCTGGCACGAGCTGGCCGGCGACGAGCAGCGGGCGGCCACGGTGGCCGAGCAGCTGCTGCGCTCGGTGCCGCTCGGCGACGCCGACATCATCCCCGGCCTGCTGCGCCGGGCGGCCGCGGACGTCGAGGTCGGCGGGGTGCTGATCCCGGCCGGCGCGGTGGTGGCCGCGGACACCTTCGCCGCCAACCACGACCCGGAGGTCTACCCCGGCGACTGGCGCCAGGAGCTGCTGGACCCGCCGGGCGTGCCGCACCTGACCTTCGGCGCCGGTCCGCACCACTGCCTGGGCGCCTGGCTGGCCCGGTTGGAGCTGGAACTCGGGCTGCGGCGGCTGGCCCAGCGGCTGCCCGAGCTGCGACTCGCGGTGCCGGTGGCGGAGATCGACTGGCGGCTCGGCCTGCTCACCCGCAGCCCGCAGACCCTGCCGGTGACCTGGTGAGCGCCGAGGAGGCGGTGGTCTCGGTGGACCGGACCCGGTGCGTGGGCACCGGGCTCTGCGCGGCCACCGCCCCCGCCGACCTGGAGCTGGGGCCCGACGGCCGGGCCCGCCCGCGCCGGGCCCGCACCGAGGCCCTGGTCGCGGTCACCGAGGCCGCCGAACTCTGCCCGATGGAGGCGATCGCCGTCCACCTCGCCGCCAGCGGCGAGAAGCTCGCGCCCAACTGGTAACCGCGGCCCAGCTGGCAGCCGCGGCGGTGCTGGTGCCCCCGGATCCGGGGGCACCAGCACCACTCAGCGAAGCGCCCCGCCGCCGCCCACCAGCGGCAGTCGCAGCGCCGAGTCGGCCAGGTCGACGGTGAGGGTGGGCCGGGTGTCCGGCGGATCGATCAGCCCGTCGTCGGTCCCGGCCACGATCAGCGCCAACCGGTGCCCGGCCGGCACCACGTGGTCCGTGGCGGCCAGTTGCACGGTCATCGGGTACGGCGTGCCCGGGGTGAGCGGCACACCGTGGTCGAGCCCGGCATAGTGCCCCAGGTCGGCCCAACCGCGGCTGAACACGGTCTCGTTCACCTGCACGGTGGCCGCCGCGGTGTCCAGGAAGCAGGCGCTGTCCCCCGCCGTGCTCTCGCCCCAGCAGGAGCGGGTGGTGAGCGTGTTGATGCCCTCGCCACTGCCCTGGTAGTCGCGGATGGTGGCCGGACCGAGGTCCACCAGCACCGCGCTGAGGTGGGCACTGCTGGTGCTGGAGCTGACGGTCAGGGTCACCGACCCGCTGCCGGACAGCCGCAGGTCATGGGTGAGCACACCGGTGGTGAAGGCGGTCTTCTCCGGGGTGACCTGGTCGGCCTCGCCGGCCCAGGCGTTCTCGTCCTTGCTCGGGTCGTCGGTGAAGGAGACCGTGCCGCTGTTGGAACTCCCGCCCAGCACCCCGGGGTTGAGGTGCACGGTGGCCTGCGTGGTGCCGGGCGCGGGCCAACTGGCGTCGGTGGACCACTGGTCGGGCGCCCGCTCGATGTCGGCCATCGGCTGGTTCTGGATCCCGTTGGGCACACCCAGCAGGTAGTGGTCGAACCACTGGTGCAGGGTGTCCACCCAGGCCCCGCGCCGGTAGTCGAAGGGGTCGACGTGCCCGGTCTCGGAGAGCCAGATCTTGCGCTGCACCCCGTGAGCGGCCAGCGCGTCCCACCACTGCCCGAAGTTGACGGTCCGCACGTTGAGGTCCTGCATGCCGTGCACCACGAAGACGCTGGCCTTCACCTTGGCGGCGTCCGGCACGTAGTCGCGCTGCTGCCACAGCGCCGTCCAGTCGCCGTCGTACGGCGCGCCGGCCGCCAGCGCGCTCTGCTCGGCGCCGCACTTCGCGGCGTCGGCCGGGTCCTCGACCTCGCCCGCCAGGTCGGCGGGCGTGCCGCTGTAGAGCGGGGCGCCCTGCGAGCGGTAGTAGTCGTACCAGGAGCTGATCGCGGAGATCGGCACGATGGTCTTCAACCCCTCGACCCCGGTGGCTGCCACGCCGTTGGCGACGGTGCCGTCCCAGGACTTGCCGATCATGCCGACCGAGCCGTTGGCCCAGCCGGCCGCCTTGACCGCACTGCCCCCGGCGCGGGCGCTGTAGCCGCTGGCCCGGCCGTTCAGCCAGTCGATCACCGCCTTGGCGCTGGTGATGTCGGAGGGCCCGCCGACGTCCACGCAGCCGTCCGAGCGGTTGGTGCCGGCCAGGTCGACCAGCACCACGGCGTAGCCGCGCGGCACGAAGTAGTTGTCGTAGTAGAGCGGGAACTGGACCGGATTCCCTTGGGCGTCGTAGGTCTTGACCTGGCTCTCGTTGCCGCGCCCGCAGCACTCGTAGTACGGGCTGGCGTCCATGATCACCGGGATCTTGCGCCCGGCCTGGGCGGGTTCGCGCGGGCGGATGATGTCGGCGGCGACCCGGTCGCGATGGCCGTCGCCTTCGCCGTCGAGGCCGGTGTCGACCCAGACGGTCTCGCGGATCGCGTTGGCGTAGGAGTAGACGGGTTGGCTGGCACCGTCGTGGACGGTACCGGCCCAGGCCGCACCGGCGGGCGTCAGCAGCGCGGCGGCGAGAGCGAGCAGCAGGGTGGCGATCCCCGCCACCGGGCGGATGCGGTGGTTTCTCACAAGCGGGGACCGTACCCAGGCATGTCCATGTTGACTCGTCAGGTACAGCTCAACTTAGCGGACCGGCCACCCCGCGATCGACCGTCCGCCAACCGGCGGTGCCACCACCGCCCTTGGACCACGTCATCGGACTACATCAGCGGATAGCTGGGCACCGGCCCCACCTCGTCGATCTCGGTGTGCGCCTTCTCCAGCAGCTGCCTGGCCAGGTCCTGCAAGGCCCGCGCCGCCGCGACCTCCTCGCCCACCCGCAACTGCTCCGGGTCGGCGGGGTGCCGGCTGGTGTCGCCGTGCGCCCGCAGCTCCCGGCCGTCCGGGAGTCTGACCAGCGCGGCCGCCCTGGTGTGTGCGCCCTGCTCGGCGAACTCCAGCTCGATGTGCCATCCGACCAGCGTCGTCATCATGACTGCCACCTCCAGCGGTACCCCTCCAGGATGCACCCGGGGACCGGCCGACTTCTCACACCGGGTGAGCGAGTCGCGGCGCGACGCGCCGAGCCGTGAACGCTGCGTCACACGTTCGCACGCTGTGTGGTGGCACGGTCGCGCTGCGCGACCGACGGTGGAGCAGACGCCCCCGATGTTCTCCGGTCGACCCGATGTCGACCCGTCCGTGGTGCGTCGCCGAAAGGGATCCCACTCATGCGTCGTGTACGTCACCTGGCCGCCGCCACTCTCACCGCCGCCGCTCTGAGCCTGGCCGCCCCGGCCGTCGCCTTCGCCGACACCGCCCCCGGTGCCCCGGCCGACCGCCCGCTGACCTCGTCCACCACGGACGACGCCAAGAAGACGGACGACAGCAGGAAGGCGGATGACAAGAAGGGCGACGACAAAGGCTGGAGCAAGGACAAGAAGGCCGACGGCGACCACGGTTGGACCGGCAAGGACAAGGACAAGGACAAGGACAAGGACAAGGACCGCCGCCCGCACGGTGGCGTGCACACCGGCGGTGGCTTCGCGGCGCTGAACGGCGGCAGCGCGACCACCGGCGCGGCACTGCTGGCCGGCGGCGTCGGCGTGGGCGCACTGGCCCTGCGCCGCCGCAAGCCCGCCGAGCGCTGACCCGGCCGCACCGCCGCCGGCTGACCCGGCGTCAGCCACCCGCAGCACTCACCGCGCGCCGCGCCACCGCCCTGTCCCCGGCGGTGGCGCGGCGCGCGATGGCGCGCACCCACTGGTTCCAGCTGGTTCACCCCCGTCCAGAAAGGCCTGTCCCTTGGGCAACCACGCTCCCGCAGACCGCGACCCGGCCGGCTACCGCGATCCCCTCAGCCGCCGGCGCCGCAACGTCCTGTTCACCGCCCTGGGCGCCTGCCTGCTCGGCCTCGTCATGATCCACCGCTCGACCGACCCGACCGCGGGACTCCCCCCGATCCCCCGGGCGATGGCTCCCCAGGCCTCGCCCAGCGCCGGCGCCCCGGCCCGCACGGCACCCGCGATCGTCGTCCCGGACGCCCACCCGATCCGGCTCAGCATCCCCTCGATCGGCGTCAACGCCCCGTTCACCGGCCTCGGCCTGAACGCGAGCGGGGGGCTCAACCCGCCCCCGCCGGACAACACCAACCTGGTCGGCTGGTACCAGGACGGCACCGTCCCCGGCAACCGCGGCCCCGCGATCGTGCTCGGCCACGTCGACACCAAGACCGCGCCCGGCGTCTTCTGGGGCCTGAGCTCGGTCACCCCCGGGACCACCGTCGACATCGCCCGCGACGACAAGGTCACCGCGACCTTCACCGTGGACAGCGTGCAGGTCTTCGCCAAGGACCAGTTCCCGGACGACCTCGTCTACGGCAAGACGTCCGACGCCCAGCTGCGGCTGATCACCTGCGGCGGCGCCTACGACCGCAAGCGCGCCGACTACACCGCCAACGTGGTGGTCTTCGCCCACCTGACCGGACTGCGCGAGAGCTGACCGGGCTGCGAGAGCCGACGGGACGGCGCGGGAGCCGACCGGCGGATCCCGGGAGTGCCGGACAAGCGTGACCCCGGCACCCTAGGCTGGCCGCATGGCGCTACTGAGCCCCCGTCAGCCCGCCGTCCCCGCCTGGCTCGCCGAGGCCGTGCTGTACCAGATCTACCCGCAGTCCTTCGCCGACTCCAACGGCGACGGCATCGGCGACCTGCCCGGTATCCGCGCCCGGCTGGACCACCTCGCCGAGCTCGGCGTGACCGCGATCTGGCTCAGCCCGTGCTTCGACTCCGAGTTCGGCGACGCGGGCTACGACGTGGCGGACTACCTCAGCATCGCCCCGCGCTACGGCACCAACGCCGACCTCGCCGCCCTGGTCGAGGCGGCCGGGGCGCGGGGCATCCGGGTGCTGCTCGACCTGGTCCCCGGCCACACCTCGCACCGCCATCCGTGGTTCCAGCAGGCCGCGCACGATCCCGCCGACGACCGCTACATCTGGTCCGACCGGATCACCGCGCCCGTGCACGAGTGGATCCCCAACCAGGGCCGGCGCGGCGGCTTCTACCGCGCCAACTTCTACCCGATCCAGCCCGCGCTCAACTTCGGCTACGCCCGCCCCGATCCGGCCGAACCCTGGCGCAGCCCGGTGGACGCCCCCGGCCCGCGGGCCAACCGCGCGGCGCTGCGCGAGATCATGGCGCACTGGTTCGCCCTCGGGGTGGCCGGCTTCCGGGTCGACATGGCGGCCTCGCTGGTCAAGGACGACCCCGGGCAGCTGGAGACCGCCAGGCTCTGGGGCGAACTGCGCCGCTGGCTGGACCGCGAGCACCCCGACAAGGTGCTGATCGCCGAGTGGGGCGATCCGGCGCGCTCCGTCCCGGCCGGGCTGCACGCCGACTTCTTCCTGCACTTCAACGGGCGCGCGCTGCGCTCGCTCTGGGACAACGGCAGCGGCAGCCAGGGCAGTTGGGCGCACGGCGAGCCCTGCTACTTCGACCCGGACGGCGGCGGCTCAGCGGGCGAGTTCCTGGCCGCCTGGCAGGCGGCGGACGCCGCGATCGACGGCCGCGGGCTGGTCGCGCTGCCCACCGCCAACCACGACTTCTCCCGGCTGGCCTGCGGTCCGCGCACCCGCGAGCAACTGGCCTGCGCCTTCGCCTTCCTGCTGACCTGGCCCAGCCTGCCGGTGATCTACTACGGCGACGAGATCGGCATGCGCTACGTCCCCGGCCTGCCGGACCGGGAAGGCAGCCAGTTCGGCACCGAGGCCCGGCAGGGCTCGCGGACCCCGATGCAGTGGGACGACACGCCGGGAGCCGGCTTCTCCACCGCCGCCCCCGCCGCGTTCTACCTCCCGTTGGATCCGGCCGCCGGCCGGCCGAGCGTGGCCGCGCAGCGGGGCGAACCCGACTCGCCGCTGAACCACGTCCGGCGGCTGATCCGGCTGCGCCGCGACACGCCCGAGCTGGGCACCGGCGGCAGCGTCACGGTGGTCGCGGACGGGTACCCGTTCGCCTATCTGCGCGGCACCACCCATCTGGTGGTGGTCAACCCGCGCCGCGAGCCGGCCGAGCTGAGCCTGCCCCAGCTGACGTCCACCGCCGAGCCGCTGCTGGTCCACGGCGTGCGGGCGAGCGCCGGCGCCGTGCGGGCCGCCGGATTCTCCTACGGGATCTTCCGGCTCTGAGACCGTCGGCGGCAGCCCGGCCCGCCGACCCGAGGTCAGCAACAGCTCGGAACGCGGCCCTCGTTCGAATCGCAGGGTGATTCGACCCTCCTTATGCTGGCGGCGATGAGCGCCGACCGCCGCAGGATCCTGCGGACCACCGCCCAGCTGGCCGCCCTGACCGCGGCCGGCCCACTGCTCGCGGCCTGCGGCCAGGAGGCCGCCACCGCCGGGGGCACCGCCGGGGGCGGCCCGCCGCATCCCGGCGCCTCGCCCGGCACCCCCACGGTGCTGACACCCAACCGGATCCCGAGCGCCACCCCGAGCGCGACCGCCGGCGGCTCGCCGTCAGCCGCCGCCACCCCGCCGGTGCTGCCGCCGCTGGCCGCGAGCACGCCCGTCGAGGTGGTCACCGGGCCCCGGGACCGTCCGCAGATCGCGCTGACCTTCCACGGCCAGGGCGATCCCAAGCTGGCCACCGCGCTGCTGCAGGCCGCCGAGCAGCACGGCGCCCAGGTCACCGTGCTGGTGGTCGGCAGCTGGCTGGACCAGCAGCCGCAGATGGCCCGGCGGATCCTGGACGGCGGCCATGAGCTGGGCAACCACACGCTCAACCACCTGGACATCTCCTCGCTCTCCGCCGACCAGGCCTACGCCGAGATCGCCGGCTGCGCGGACCGGCTGCAGGCGCTGACCGGCTCGATCGGACGCTGGTTCCGCCCCTCGGCCGCGCAGTACGCCACCGCCCTGGTCAAGGCGCAGGCCCGCCGGGCGGGCTACGAGCACTGCCTCTCCTACGACCTGGATCCGCGCGACTACGCCGACCCCGGGGCCGAGGTGGTCCAGCGCCGGATACTGGGCGGCATCAGGCCGGGCTCGATCGTCGCCCTGCACATGGGCCACCAGGGCACCGTGGACGCGCTGCCGGCCGTGCTGGAGGCGCTCCAGCAGCGCGGGCTGCGCGCGGTGACGGCAAGCCAACTCTGCTCGTGACCGACCTGTGGTCTGTGATCGACATGGAAATTGACTTCCTGTCATCTCTTAGTACCAAGCCCCACCAGGCACGCAGAGCCTGATCCTTACCTGATTGCCGGTCAAATGTGACTGACCACTTGACTCCATGACAGTCCAGCTGTTTGCCTTGCCTGGCGCAAGCCTCACCCGGGGCCACCCGAAGGAGCCGCCATGACGCAGGGGGCACAGGAGCAGCGGAGCGCGGCTCTGTGCGATCGACTGGACATCATCGAGCTGTGCGGCAGGTTCGGCCGGCTGTTCGACCAGCGGGACTGGGCAGCGCTGGTCCACATCTTCGCCGAGCAGGTGGTCATCGGTCCGCCCGACGAGCCGCGCTCGCTGACCCGCGAGGAACTGGTCGAGGACTGCGCGGCGCAGGTGGCCACGGTGCGCTCGACCGAGCACCGGCTCACCGAGCACCTGGTCCTGGTGAACCGACCGGCCGGCACCGCGAGTTGCACCGCCCAGTACCAGGTGCGGCACACCGGGGCCGGCACCGGGCCGGAGGGCCGTTCGGAGAACGCCGGCCACTACCGGTTCGACCTGCGGGCCACGCCGTCGGGTTGGCGGATCACCCGACTGGTGGCCACCCCGACCTGGCGCAGCGGCGACCCGGCGATCCTCGGCGCCCCACCGGCCGCCGACACCCGCCCCGCTGACACCCGCCCTACTGACGCCGATCCCACCGGCGCCGATCCCATCAGTGCTGATCCCGCCTCGGGCGACGCGCAGAGCGTCGCCCGGCGGTTCCTGGAGGCGATCGGCGACCGGGACCTGCCGACCGCCTTCGGCTGCCTCGCCGAGGACGTGGTGCTGGAGCTGCCCTTCGCCCCGCCGGGCGGTCCGCTGCGGCTGGACGGCGCCGACGCGGTCCGCCGGCGCTACACCGGCGTGGTGCGGGCGGCCCGGTCGATCGAGCTGCCGGTGGTGCGCGCCGCGGCCTTCGCCGATCCGGAGTGGGTCCTGGTCGAGTACACCGGAAAGCTGGTCCAGCCGAACGGCGGTGACTACACCAACCACTACTACGGGATGTTCCGGGTGGTGGACGGCAAGATCAAGATGCTGCGCGAGCTGTACGACACCCACCGCCACGCCACCCAGCTGTCGGCCGAGGACCACCGGGCGGTGTTCGAGGTCGCCGGGACAGCCTGACGCGGGCCCCTCAGGCCAGCGGGTCGTCCGGGCCGTACGGGCGCAGCCGCAGCGTCCTGGCGTCCCGCTCCCGGATCTCGGCGGCCTGCGCCACCAGGTGCTCCAGGTTGTCCCGGCCGGCGTGGATGAACCGCCCGTGCAGCGCGTCGAACCGCCCGCGCGCCGCGTCCACCGTGACGGCGACCATGTACGGGATGCTGTTCCACTCCTTCATCGTGGCGAACATCGGCATCTTCGCGGTCATCTCGGTGGCCACCGCGCCCGGACTGATGTCCAGCACCACCAAGCCGTGCTCGGCCAGCGAGTCGGCCAAGTTGTCGGAGAGCTGGAGCAACGCGCCCTTGGAGGTGGCGTAGGCGCTGTAGTGGCCGTCCGGGCGTACCGCGAAGCCGGAGTTGAGGTTGACGACCCTGCCCCGGCGGCGCGCCACCATCCCGGGCAGCACGCTGCGCAGCAGGTTGACCGGCCCGCGCAGGTTCACCTCCATCACCTGCCACCACTGGACCGGATCCGCCTCCCAGAACGGGACCTCGGCCCGGTCCACCTGCCCGGCGTTGTTGACCAGCAGGTCGATCGGCCCCAGGTCCCGCTCGACGGCGCGCACCGCCTCGCGCACCGAGCCGGGCCTGGCCACGTCCGCGGGCACCGCGACACCCCTGGCCCCCTGCCGGACGCACTCCTTGAGCGCCGAGCTGAGGGTCCCCAGGGAGCGTCCGACCAGCCCGACCGCCATCCCCTCGGCGGCCAGGCCCAGCGCGATCTCCCGCCCGATACCCCGACCCGCGCCGGTGACCAGGGCCACCTGCCCCTCCAGCGAACCGCTGCGCATCGCAGTTCCCTCCGCCCCGTCCGCACCGCCGAGTCCGTCCGTACTCCCGGACAGCATGCGGGCTGCGCGCGCCCGCTATACCCCGGCCACACGGGCATCAGTACCGGCCTCACACGAACGGCGCAGTCGAGGATCGGCAGGGTCCCTGCCCCAGGGCGCCGCCCCAAGTAGTACGGTCGAGCGACATGGGCGGCGACCCCGCCCGGCTGGAACCCCGGAAAGGCAAGTTGAGTGAGCGACATCGCGCGCGTCGGAGTGGTCGGCTGCGGTCTCATGGGATCGGGCATCGCCGAGGTCTTCGCCCGGGCGGGACTGGATGTCCTGATCTCGGAGGCCAGCGGTGAGGCCCTGGAGTTCGGCCGTACCCGGCTGACCAACTCGCTGGACACCGCGGTCAAGCGCGGCAAGCTCACCGAGGAGCAGCGCGACGAGGCGCTGTCCCGCCTCTCCTTCACCACCGACCTGGCCGACTTCGCCGACCGCGACCTGGTGGTCGAGGCGATCGCCGAGCGCGAGGACATCAAGGTCCAGATCTTCCAGACGCTCGACCAGGTGGTGCGCCGGCGCGACGCGGTGCTCGCGTCCAACACCTCCTCGATCCCGATCGTCAAGCTGGCCGCCGCCACCTCCCGCCCGGAGCAGGTGATCGGCCTGCACTTCTTCAACCCGGCCCCGGTGCAGCGCCTGGTCGAGGTGATCCCCACCCTGACCACCTCCGCCGAGACCACCACCCGGGTGGAGACCTTCGCCGTCCAGGTGCTCGGCAAGGAGCCGATCCGGGCCCGCGACCGGGCCGGTTTCGTGGTCAACGCGCTGCTGGTGCCCTACCTGCTCTCCGCCGTCCGGATGTTCGAGTCCGGGGTGGCCACCGCCGCCGACATCGACAAGGGCATGGAGGCCGGCTGCGCCCACCCGATGGGCCCGCTGCGCCTGTGCGACCTGATCGGCCTGGACACCATCGCCTCGATCGCGGACTCGATGTACGCCGAGTACAAGGAACCGCTCTACGCCGCCCCGCCGGTGCTCTCCCGGATGGTCGACGCGGGTCTGCTGGGCCGCAAGTCCGGGCGCGGCTTCTACGACTACACGGCGAGCGCCTGAGCACCGGTCGGCCCCGGCTCGCGGGCTGAGCCGCCGTCAGGTCCACCGAGGCCCGGTCCGAACCACGCGGTTCGGGCCGGGCCTCGGCGATTACGCCCAGCGGCAAGTTCCTTCGACGTTCAGTGTCTTGCCCCCGCCCCATCAGCTATGGGCCAGGCCGGAACTGGGTAACACGGCGAACGTTCGGACACACAGGGGAGTCCGCGGCCGGAGGAGCAACATGGGCATCTACGGGCAGGACTGGGCCAGCTACCAGTCGGCGACGCCGGACACGACCGGCCTGAGCTTCGCGTTCGTCAAGGTCAGCCAGGGCCTGACCTACACCAACCCGGAGTGGACCACCCAGCGCGACCACGCGCGGGCCGCGGGCCTGGTGGTCGGCTACTACCACTACCCGGAGATGGCCAACTCCGCGCAGCAGGAGGCGGACCGTTTCCTCTCGCTGGCCCAACCGCCGAACGGCGAGCTGGTCTGCCTGGACTGGGAGGGCTACGACTCGGCGAACGAGTCGGTGGACCACGCCGCCCAGGTCGCCTACAAGGACGCCTGGCTGCGCTACGTCAAGGGCCGGCTGCCGCACAACCCGGTCGGCCTGTACTGCAACACCGAGTACTGGCAGAGCATCGACACCACCGGGTACTTCCAGGACTACCTGTGGATCGCCACCGACGGCCTGCCGGCCGGGCAGCCGGGGATCTCGGCCAACTGGCTCTTCCACCAGTACGCCGACTCCGGCGGCGCGGACCAGGACTACTGCCACCTCGGCAGCACCGGTGAACTCCGCTCCTGGGCCGCCTCCTTCGCGCCCGCCCCGGCCCCCGCCCCGGCTCCGGCCGGGCCGCCGTGGCCGGGCGAGTACCTGAGACTACAGAGCCCGATGCTGCACGACGACAACGTGCGCACCTGGCAGCAGCGGATGAACGACCGCGGCTGGGCGCTCACCGTGGACGGCTGGTACGGCCAGCAGTCGGACAGCATCTGCCGCCAGTTCCAGCAGGAGAAGGGGCTCACGGTGGACGGCATCGTCGGTCCGGCCAGCTGGGCGGCTGCCTGGGCCGACCCGGTCACCTGACGGTAAATCGGCGGCGATTGTCGGTGCCCGGTGATAGGAACGGCGGATGACCACGACGCCGCCGTTCGCCGAACTGCTCACCCGCATCGCCGACCGATCCGCCGCACTGCGCGCCGCCGCAGCCGCCGCGCCCGAGCTCACCGCCACCGTGCCCAGCTGTCCGGCCTGGTCGCTGCGGGACCTGGTGGTCCACCTCGGGCACGTGCACCGCTTCTGGGCACAGACGGTGGCCGCCGGACCCGCCGAGAAGCCGATCTCCTACGACGAGGGGGCGGCGGTCGAGGGCGACGCGCTCGCCTGGTCGGCCGCCGGCACCGAGGAACTGCTCGCGGCGCTGCGGGCGGCCGACCCCGAGCAGGGGTGCTGGACCTGGTGGGGCTACTCCGAAGTGCCGCAGACGGTGTACTCGGTGGCGCGCCACCAGGTGCAGGAGGCGGCCGTCCACGCGGTCGACGCCCAGCTGGCCGCCGGGCTGCCGGTGGAGCTGCCGTCGGCCGTCGCGCTCGACGGCATCGCCGAGTTCATGTCGCTGGAGTTCACCGACCCCTGGCCGCACGCCCCGGCGCGGATCACCCTGGCCGCCGCCGAGGGCCCGAGCTGGCAGCTGGAGCTGGGCGAGCCCGGTCCGGACGCCGCGCAGGTCACCTTCACCGCGCCCGCCGCCGACCTGCTGCTCACCCTGCACCGCCGCCGCCCGCTCGACGGCGACCAGCCGCTGCTCGCCGAGCTGATCGCCTGGCCGGTACTCGACTGACCGTCAGCCCTCGGTGAACGAAGGGCATTTCATGACCGGCCCGGACCTACCCTGGGCCGCATGGACCTCGTGGAGATCTTCCCGCACCTTCACCTGCTGCGATTCGAGGTGGGCCAGGCCTACCTCTGGAGCGAGGCGGACTCGCTCACCCTGATCGACTCCGGGCCGGCCGGCTCGGCGCCCGCCATCGCCGAGGCGGTGCGTGCGCTGGGCCGCCGTCCCGGCGACCTCCAGCGGATCGTGCTCACCCACGGCCACGAGGACCACATCGGCGGCGCCGCCGAGGCGGCCGGCTGGGGCGGCGCGCGGATCCTGGCGGGCAGCGCCGACGCCGCCGCCATCCGCGGTGAAACGCCGCTCCCCCCACCGGTGTTCACGGCGGACTGGGAGCGCGAGCTGCGCGCCTCGATCCCGCCACTGCCGCAGGTCCCCCCGCTGCGGGTGGACGTCGAGCTGGGCGAGGGCGACACGGTCGACTTCGGCGGCGGCGCCCAGGTGCTCTCGGTACCGGGCCACACCCCGGGCAGCATCGCCCTCTACCTGCCGGGACCGCGGGTGCTCTTCACCGGCGACACCATCAGCAACGTGCGGGACCGGACCATGTTGGGCGTCTTCAACGCCGACCCGGTCCAGGCCGCCGAGTCCCTCCACCGGCAGGCCGAACTGCCCGTCGGGACCGCCTGCTTCGGCCACGGCGAGCCGATCGCCGAAGGCGCCGCCGAGCGGCTGCGCCGGCTGCTGCCCGCTGTCTGAACGGCGAGAGGACCCGGGAGCGTAGCCTGCTCCCGGGCCCCTGTTTGCCGCCCAATTGCGCACACCGGCACGTTGAAGAGTGCGGATCAGCTTGAATCGACGCGTTCTACCATTGAACTACCGAGCCATGAAGAGCGGCACAGGCGGGATTTGAACCCGCATTCATCGATATTCGTCCGCACCCGGTCGATCCGGCGTTCGGCGGCGAATACTGAGACTGGAGCGAGAGTCTGAGATTGACAGGGACTGCCTCTACCGGCTTGGGCTACTCCCGCGCGTGGTGCGGGAGGGAGGAGTCGAACCCCCACTGGATCCCTGGGATCAGCTTCAACATCAGTGTCAGCTTGCGCCGGCTCCCCGGCGCACCCCTCACGCTCAGGTGAGGGGCGATCATGAGGCTACCCGAACAGGTAGCCGAACACCGCATCACCCACCCGCTGGTCGGTGACCTCGGCGTTGTTGGCCTCCTCGCGGGCGAACTTGACGGCCTGCTGGAGCTTCTCGACCCGCTCCTGCAGCTCGTTGACCCGCCGGGCCGGCAGCGCGCCGGAGAACTTCACCGTGGTCCAGTAGCCGACCGGGATGTCCTCGTAGTAGACCTCGACCTGGGCCGGGTGGTTCTCGGTGGCCTCCGCCTTCACGTGGTTGCGGGGCACCTTCTTGGTGCGGATGGTGCGCACCGCCTCGGTCTTCCAGGAGTCGGTCGACGGGTCCAGGTTCCAGGACTCGGCGGCGTCCAGCACCGGCAGCTTGCGCACGAAGGTGAACAGGTCGGTGAGCTGCTTCTCCAGGAAGAGCAGGTAGGGCACCGGGACCTGGGCGAGCAGCAGCTGCCCGTCCACCACCACGTCCGCGCAGGCGGTGCGGTTGGCCCAGTCCTTGGTGGCCGTCACGTCGAAGAGCCGGGTCAGCGTCGCCGCGGTCGCCCGCAGGATGTCCTCGGCCTTCAGCTGCACCCGGGTCGACTCGGGCGGCAGCTGCTCGCCCTCCTCGTCCTTGGGCTGGTAGGTACGGGAGATCCCGGCCAGCAACGCGGGCTTCTGGACGTCCTGATGAGCCTGGGTCAGCTCCTGGAACGACTTGGACTTGACGCCCTTTTCGACGGCGATGATCTGATTCAGCTTCGGCACATCCCGGACGCTAGCAGGGCGAACATCCGTACGGCGAACCGGTTTTCGTACCCCGGTAACTTCCTGGACGAACGACCGGGGCCCCGGCTCGGATCACTCCGAACCGGGGCCCCGAAGGCAACCGGAGACTACGCCCCGCGCAGCACCGCGCCGGTGCTGGCGAGCGCGGCGGCGACCGCCGACTCGCGGGCGGCCGAGGCCTCGTCGGCGGTCAGCGTGCGGTCGGTGGCCCGGAACCGCAGCGCGTAGGCCAGTGACTTCTTGCCCTCGCCCACCTGCTCACCGGTGAAGACGTCGAACAGCCGGATCGCCTCCAGCAGTTCGCCGGCGCCCTCGCGCAGCGCGGCCTCCACCTCGGCGGCCGGCACGTCGGCGTCCACGATCAGCGCCACGTCCTGGGTGGCGACCGGGTAGCCGGAGACCGTCGGGCCCTGGGCCTGCCGTTCGCCGTCGGCGCTCAGCAGGTCGAGGTCGATCTCGGCCACCGCGGTGCGCTCGGGCAGGTGCAGCGCCTTGACCACCCGCGGGTGCAGCTCACCGGCGTGGCCGACCACGCGGTCGGTGCCGGCCACCAGCAGCTCGGCGCAGCGGCCCGGGTGCCAGGGCGCGTACTGGCCCTGGCGGACGGTCAGTTCGACGCCGGCCGCGCGGGCCACCGTGCGGGCCGCCTCGACGGCGTCCGCCCAGCTCGCCTGCGCGCCCTTGCCCCACCAGCCGGACGGCAGCCGCTCGCCGGTCAGCGCGATGGCCACCCGGCGCGGCTGGTGCGGCAGCGCGGCGTTGAGCGCGACGATCTCCTCGTCGCTGGGACGGCGGTCGACCGCGGGGCGCGGGGCCACCGGCTGCTCGGCCTCGGGCAGGAAGACCAGGCCGGTCTCGAAGAGCGCCAGGTCGGTGTTGCCGCGCCCGAGGTTGCGTCGCACCGCGGCGAGCAGACCCGGCAGCAGCGTGGTGCGCAGCGCCGGCTCCTCGTCGTTCAGCGGGTTGACCAGCTTGACGGTGCGCCGGCGCACGTCGTCCGCGTCCAGGCCGAGGCTGTCGAAGGCCGCGTCGCCGAGGAACGGGTAGTTGAGCACCTCGACGTAGCCGGCCCCGGCCAGCGCCACGCCCACCCGGCGATGCATCCGCTGCACGGGGGTGAGGCCCTTGCCCGACGGGACGGCGGGCAGCCGGGAGGGGACGTTGTCGTAGCCCTCCAGCCGGATGACCTCCTCCGCCAGGTCGTTGGGGTCGGTCAGGTCGGGACGCCAGGTCGGCGGGGTGACCTCCAGCAGGTCGGCGCCGACCACCGTGCAGCCGACCTCCTGCAGGCGGCGGGCGACGGTCTCGCGACCGTAATCCAGGCCCGCGATCCGGTCCGGCAGGTCGGCGGCGATGGCGATGGTGCGCACCGGGTGCGGGGCCGCGATGTCGGTGACCCCGGCCTCGGCGGTGCCGCCGGCGATCAGCACCAGCAGGTCGACGGCGCGCTGCGCGGCGGCCCGCGCGGCCTCCGGGTCCACCCCGCGCTCGAAGCGCTTGGCGGCCTCGGAGGGCAGCTTGTGCCGCTTGGCGGTGCGGGCGATGGCCACCGGGTCGAAGTGCGCGGCCTCGATGATCACCTCGGTGGTGCCGGCCACGGCGCCGGTCTCCTGGTCCAGCACCGGGTCGAGGATCTCGGTGGAGGCCCCGCCCATCACGCCGGCCAGGCCGATCGGACCGCTGTTGTCGCAGATCAGCAGGTCCTCGGCGGACAGCTCGCGCTTCTGGCCGTCCAGCGTGGTGAGCACCTCGCCGGCCTCGGCGCGGCGCACCTGGATCGGGCCGTCGACCCGGTTGCGGTCGTAGGCGTGCAGCGGCTGGCCGACCTCCAGCATCACGTAGTTGGTGATGTCGACGGTCAGCGAGATCGGGCGGACGTGCATCTTCTGCAGCCGGCGCTGCAGCCAGATCGGCGACTTGGCGCCCGGGTCGATGCCGACCACGGTGCGGGCCACGAAGCGGTCGCAGCCGGCCGGGTCGGCGACCTTGACCAGGTAGCCGTAGGAGTTGGCCGGCGGCACGTCGAGCAGCGCCGGGTCGGCCAGCGGCAGGCCGTACGCGGCGGCGGCCTCGCGGGCCACCCCGCGCATCGACAGGCAGTAGCCGCGGTCGGGGGTGACCGCGATGTCCAGCACCTCGTCGACCAGCTCCAGCAGCTCGATCGCGTCGGTACCTGGGACGTACTCCGGCGGCAGCACGATGATGCCGTCGTGGTCGTCGCCCAGGCCCAGCTCGCGGGCCGAGCAGATCATGCCGGCCGAGGTGTGGCCGTAGGTCTGCCGCGCGGCGATCGGGAACGGGCCGGGCAGCACGGCGCCCGGGAGCACCACGACCACCTTGTCGCCCACCGCGAAGTTGCGGGCGCCGCAGACGATCTCCTGCGGCTCGCCGGTGCCGTTGGCGTCGCCGACGTTGACGAAGCAGTGCCGGATCGGCTTCTTGAAGCCGGTCAGCTCCTCGATCGACAGCACCTCGCCGACCACCAGCGGGCCCTTGAGGTCGCCGCCGAGCTGCTCGACGGTCTCGACCTCCAGGCCGGCCTGGATCAGCTTCGCCGCCACCTCGCGACCGGTCGCACCGGCCGGCAGGTCGACGTACTCACGCAGCCAGGAAAGCGGGACGCGCATCAGATCTCCATCCCGAACGGGAGAGTGAAACGCACGTCACCCTCGACCATGTCGCGCATGTCCGCGACGTTGTGACGATTCATCAGGATCCGCTCCAGGCCCAGGCCGAAGGCGAATCCGCTGTAGCGCTCGGGGTCGACCCCGGAGGCGATCAGCACGCGCGGGTTGACCACGCCGCAGCCGCCCAGCTCGATCCAGCCCTCGGAGGAGCAGGTCCGGCAGGGGGCGTCCGGGTTGCCCACGCTGGCACCCCGGCAGACGAAGCACTGCAGGTCCACCTCGGCGCTCGGCTCGGTGAACGGGAAGTACGAGGGCCGCCAGCGCAGCTCCAGCTCGTCCCCGATCAGCCTGCTGACCAGCAGTTCGATGGTGCCCTTGAGGTCGCCGAAGGTGATGCCCTCGTCGACCGCGATGCCCTCGACCTGGCGGAACACCGGGGTGTGCGTCGCGTCCAGCTCGTCGGTGCGGTAGACCCGGCCGACCGAGACGGCGTACAGCGGCGGCTGCTTCTCCAGCATGCTGCGGATCTGCACCGGCGAGGTCTGGGTGCGCATCACCAGGCCCGAGTCGGGCGAGCCGTCGGCGGCCGCGACGAAGAAGGTGTCCTGCATCGAGCGGGCCGGGTGGTCGGGGCCCAGGTTGAGCGCGTCGAAGTTGAGCCACTCCGCCTCGACCTCGGGACCCGAGGCGATCGAGTAGCCCATCGCGACGAAGGTGTCCTCGATCCGCTCGGCCAGCGTGGTCAGCGGGTGCCGGGCGCCGCGCGGGGCGCGGTCGTACGGCAGCGTGACGTCCACCGCCTCCTCGACCAGCACCCGGGCGTCGCGCTCGGCCTCCAGCTCCGCCTGACGCTTCGCCAGCGCCTGGTTGACCGCGCCGCGAGCCTGGCCGATCAGCTTGCCCGCCGAGGCCTTGGCCTGCGGCGGCAGCGCACCGATCTCGCGGTTGGCCAGCGAGAGCGCGGAACGGTCGCCGGTGTGCGCGACCTTGGCCTGCTTGAGCTCCTCCAGGCTGGTGGCGGCGGCGAAGGCGGCTACCGCCTCGTCCCTGGCACGCTCGACCTCTTCGGGCTTCAACGCCTCAACCTCAACCGGGTCGTAGGACTTATTGGGTGCCGACATCTCGATGTTTTCCCGTGCTCCTGCTCGTCTCCGTGGCGTTACACCAGGTCGAGTGTAGTCGCAGCGCGCACACGGCCCGGTGGGTCGCCTTGGTCATCAAGGCGCGTACAGCCCGCCGGGCCCGTGGATCGGTCACTGTCGGACCCTGAAGGTCAGACCATGAAGTCGGGCACCCCGGCGGGCAGGATAAATCGGAACCGGGCGCCGCCACCGGGTGCCCGGTCGATCCGGATCGTCCCGCCGTGCGCCTCGACGATGCCCTTGACGATGTAGAGGCCCAGGCCGGTACCGCCGCGCTTGCTGCCGCGCCAGAAGCGGGTGAAGACGCGCGGCATGGCCTCCTCGGGGATGCCGCTGCCCTCGTCGCTCACGGTGACCGCCGTTCCTTCCACGATCCTGGGCGGGGTGCCCGGGTGTTCCCAACTGGCCGGCTCGACGATCTCCTTGGCCGACGCCACCTCGATGGTGACAGTTCCCTCGCCGTGGCGCACCGCGTTTTCCAGCAGGTTGGCGAGCACCTGGTCGACCTTGTCGGGGTCGGCCCACTGCTGCGGCAGGTCGGTGTCCAGCCGGATGTCGAAGCGGTCGGCGGGGATGCCCGCGGCCACCTTGCCCTCCACGTGCCGGCGCACCGCGGCGGCCAGGTCGACCACCTGCTTGCGCACCTCCAGGCGCCCGGCGTCGATCCGGGAGATGTCCAGCAGCTCGGCGATCAGCCTGGTGACCCGGTCGGCGTCGGCGTTCACCGTCTCCAGCATCACCCGCTTCTGACCGTCGGTGAACCGCTCCCACTTGTTCAGCAAGGTGGCGGTGAAGCCCTTGACGCTGGTCAGCGGCGAGCGCAGCTCGTGCGCGACGGTGGCGATCAGCTCGGCGTGCGACCGCTCGGTGCGGCGCCGGGCCTCGGTGCCGCGCAGCGCCACCACCACCTGGCGCAGCGGGCCGCGCGGGCGCTCGCGCAGGTAGGAGGCGGAGACCAGCAGTTCGCGGCTGCCGCCGGGCAGCAGCAGGTTGCGCTCGGGCTGGCGGGTGCGGATCGCCAGGCCGCCGTAGGGGTCGGTGAGCGGCCACCAGCGCCGGCCGTCCAGATCCTCCAGCGGCAGCGCCTCGGCCAGCGGGCGGCCGAGCGCGGCGGCGGCGCTGATCCCGGTGAGCCGGGCGGCGGCCCGATTGAACCCGACCACCAGGCCGTCCCGGTCGGCGATCACCAGGCCGTCCGGCAGGTCGTCGAGCGCCACGGCCGCGGCGCCCGGCCCGGCGTTCGGCCGCCCCTCGCTGCCCACCATGGGTCTCCTCCCGATCCGCCCGACCCACACCTGGAACCAGGTGGCACCTGTGAAACCAGGTAAAAAATGGCCCCCGCCCAGGCAGACCCTAGCGCTCCGTACCCGGCTCGCGACAGCCTGCGGGCGAACGCTGTGCGCGCGCGGACGCGTAGAGGCAGACAGCGGCGGCGGTGGCGAGGTTCAGGCTCTCGGCGTGCCCGTGAATGGGCACGCGCACCACCTCGTCGGCCAGTGCGCGGGTCTGCTCCGGCAGCCCCCAGGCCTCGTTGCCGAAGATCCACGCGGTGGGGGCGCCCAGCGTGCCCTGGTCCAGCTCGTGGTCCAGGTCGCGCTCCCCCGCGCCGTCGGCCGCCAGCACCCGCACCCCGGCGGCCGTCAGCTCGGCCACCGCCTGCTCGATCGGCACCCCGACGGCCACCGGCAGGTGGAACAGGCTGCCCACCGAGGCCCGCACCGCCTTGGGGTTGTAGAGGTCCACCGAGGCGTCGGTGAGCACCACCGCGTCCGCGCCGGCCGCGTCGGCGGTGCGCAGCACGGTGCCGGCGTTGCCGGGGTCGCGGACGTTGGCCAGCACCGCGACCAGCTTGGGGCGGGCCCGCAGCACCTCGGCGAAGGGGGTGTCCAGGAACCGGCAGAGCGCCACGATGCCCTGCGGGGTGACGGTGTCGCAGATGTCGGCGATCACCTCGTCGGTGGCGGTCAGCACCGGCAGGCCCGCGGCCCGCGCGTCGGCGACGATCTCGGCATGCCGCTCGGCGGCCTCCGCGGTCAGGTAGATCTCCACCACCGCGTGCTCTCCCCCGGGCAGCAGCCCGAAGGCCACCGCCTCGCGGACCGCCTGCGGACCCTCGGCCAGGAAGCGGCGGTCCTTGCCGCGCTGGGCCCGCCGGGCCAGCTTGCGGGCGGCGATCACCCGCGGCGAGCGGAGCGAGCTGAGCTGGGGGATGTCGGTGCTGGCCATGTTCTCTCTCGCGGAGGTGATGCGGAGGTGGCTAGAAGCGAAGGCGACTAGCTGTGCAGGCGGCTAAAAGAGCCAGACCCGCAGGCTCACGAGGAGCCTGCGGGTCCGGATGCTGCGGTGGATCAGGCGGCGTCAGCGGCGGCCTTCGGCGCGTTGACGTCGGTCGGCAGCGCCTTCTGGGCGGCCTCGACCAGCGCGGCGAACGCGTTGGCGTCGTTGACGGCCAGCTCGGCCAGCATCTTGCGGTCGATCTCGATGCTGGCGGCCTTGAGGCCCTGCACGAAGCGGTTGTAGGTCATGCCGTTGGCGCGGGCCGCAGCGTTGATGCGCTGGATCCAGAGCTGACGGAAGTCGCCCTTGCGCTTCTTGCGGTCGTTGTAGTTGTAAACGAGCGAGTGGGTGACCTGCTCCTTGGCCTTGCGGTACAGGCGCGACCGCTGGCCGCGGTAACCGCTGGCCCGCTCGAGGATGACCCGGCGCTTCTTGTGGGCGTTCACTGCCCGCTTGACGCGTGCCACTTGATTACTCCTTGGGTTGGACCACGGACTACTTCACGTGGTCCGTCATTCGAATAGGTCGGGAAGGATCAGCCGGGCTCCGCGACCCGCGGGTCGCGGCGGGCGATCACTTGCCGAGAAGCTTCTTGATCTTCTTGGCGTCAGCGGGGGCCAGCTCGGCGGTGCCGCTCAGACGGCGGGTCAGCGTGGAGGGCTTGTGCTCCAGGAGGTGGCGCTTGCCGGCGCGCTCGCGCAGCACCTTGCCCGAGCCCGTGATCTTGAAGCGCTTGCTGGCGCCACTGTGCGTCTTCTGCTTCGGCATGTCGCCGTATCTCCTCGTCGGTCCGCCCCAGGCCCGCGTGTTGCCACACGGGCCCGGGCGCTGGGTTTTCTCGGTCATCGGGACGGGAGTCCCGGGACCGCGGTGGCCGGATCGCTCGGACCGACCGGAGCCCTGGGGCTCAGGCGTCCTGAGCGATCTCGGCCGGCTGCTCGGCGTCGGCGGCGGTGTCGCCGGCCTCCGCCTCGTCCTGGGCGGCGTCGTCGGCGTCCTCGTCCGTGGCGTCGTCCGCCTCGGCCTCGAGGGCGGCGTTCTCGGCCTCAAGTGCGGCGTCGTGGTCGGCGTCGTCGTCAGCGTCGGCCGGGCCGACGTTGCGGCCCTGGCGCTCGGCCTTGCGGGCGTCCTGCGCCGCACGGGCCTCGGCCATCGCCTCGGTCTTCTTCTTGTGCGGGCCGAGAACCATGATCATGTTACGGCCGTCCTGCTTGGCCGAGGACTCGACGAAGCCCAGGTCCTGGACGTCGTTGGCGAGCCGCTGCAGCAGCCGGAAGCCCAGCTCGGGACGGGACTGCTCGCGACCACGGAACATGATCGTGATCTTGACCTTGTCGCCCTGCTTGAGGAACCGAACGACGTGACCCTTCTTGGTGTCATAGTCGTGCGGGTCGATCTTCGGCCGGAGCTTCATCTCCTTGATGACCGTGTGCGCCTGGTTCTTGCGCGCTTCACGGGCCTTCATGGCCGACTCGTACTTGAACTTGCCGTAGTCCATGAGCTTGCACACCGGCGGCCGGGCGGTCGCCGCGACCTCGACCAGGTCGAGGTCGTACTCCTGCGCAAGCTCCAGCGCCTTGGCAAGCGGCACAATGCCGACCTGCTCGCCGCTGGGACCGACGAGTCGCACCTCGGGGACGCGAATCCGGTCGTTGATGCGGGGCTCGGTGCTGATGGGGCCTCCTCGGTTGCACCTTCTTCGATACGGCCGTCAGGGAGGCGGTCGCACGTCGGGACTTCGACCACTGGGCGGGGCTTCATTCGTGCTGCGCTGCCGCCGGCGTCTCGCCTGGCACCGCGGCACGAAAAAAGCCCCGCTCATCGCAAGCGGGGCTCCACACAACCGGGGGCTGCGCCCGGTGACGGGCGCTGCGGGCGACTCACGGCCTGACGGCTGGTGTCGCGGACCGGGACCTGTCGACCGCCAAGTCGATCAGGTGGGAGACTGTCGCGGTTGCCCTCTCGGGCCTCCTGGGTGGAGCCTCCACTTGCTGGCCG
This sequence comes from Kitasatospora sp. NBC_01266, assembly GCF_036242395.1. Classification (NCBI taxonomy): domain Bacteria; kingdom Bacillati; phylum Actinomycetota; class Actinomycetes; order Kitasatosporales; family Streptomycetaceae; genus Kitasatospora; species Kitasatospora sp. NBC_01266. The sequence goes on from NZ_CP108458.1 coordinate 1,928,876, forward strand.
GGCACGGTGAAGCGCCTGGCCGGTCATTCAGCCACTTTACACTACGGGCCGCGATGGTGTCTGCCGGTACCCTCCCAGGGGTAAACGGATCCACCCCTAGGGAATGAGCCTTCCTTGAGCAGCCAGCCCGACCACGTTGACGAGGCCCCCGCGGGTCACGACGAGCTGACCCGCGACATCGCCGAGGTTCCGGCCGTCGAGGTGATCACCACCGTCGCGGTGCACCTGATGAGCGCGGCGGCCGTGAAGTGCGGCCTGGCCGAGGGCGGCGAGAAGGACAAGGACCTGGACGAGGCCCGCAAGCTGATCACCGCGCTGGCCGGTCTGGTGACCGCCGGGGCGCCCGAGATCAGCAACTTCCACGCCGCCCCGCTGCGCGACGGGCTGCGCTCGCTCCAGCTGGCCTTCCGCGAGGCCTCGCTGGTGCCGGACGCCCCGGGGACCGGGCCGGGCGAGAAGTTCACCGGGCCCGTCTACTCCTGAGCCGCTGCTCCTGAGCCGCCGTCTACTCCTGAGCCACTGCTGGGCCTGAGCCGCCCGCCGCTCCCGAGCCGCCTGCCGCCCTACAGCTCCCTGCCGTAGAAGTCGCTGCCCGTCGACCGCTGGTCGGCGGGCAGCAGTGCGAGGTCCAGGCCGCGGGCCAGCCGGACCCGCAGGGTGGCGTCGGCGGCCAGGGCGCCGGCCAGCCGCTGGGCCAGCTCCGCCACCTGGGCGCCGTCGGCCAGCCCGAGGGCGAGCACCGCATCGGTCGCCTGCCCCGGGCGCAGCTCGGCCCGCAGCACCTGCGGCTCGGCGGCCAGCAGGGCACGCAGCGCGCCCAGCACCTCGGGGTCCTCGACCGGCGGCAGCCAGGTCCGGTTCTCCGCCACCGCGCGCATCCGGGCACCCGTCAGCTGGTAGGTCACCGGGCCGGCCGGGTCGATCAGGAGGGTGTCGGCGCGCTCCGCGTAGGCGGTCATGACGGCCTGCGGGGCGCTGGCCGGCGCCGGGCGGGCGTCGGCCTGCCAGGCGGCCAGCGAGGCCAGCGAGGTGAAGGCGGGCAGCGCGCGGCGCCCGTCGGCGGCCTCGATCACCGGCACCGCCATGTCGCTGGTCTTCTCGTGCTTGAGCCCCTGGGCATCGGTCTCCACCTCGCCCAGCAGGGCGACGATCGGGACCATCAGCCGCGCCGGGCGCAGCGCGGCGAGCAGGGCGGCCTCGGCCGCCGGGTCGCGCGCCCAGTCGGCGAGCGCTGCGGCCAGGGCGGGATCGGCGCTGCCGTCGTCGGCGGCGAATCCGGGGTTCGGGATGTTCTTGCGGTCCACCCGGTGAGCCTAGCCGCTGGCGCTCGGCGGTCCCGCGCACCGTGACAGCGGGCGCGAGGGCAGCACCTGACGTCTGTCGGTCCTGACCCTACCCAGCGGTACGGGCCCTGTGTCAGGCTGCGGCAATGACGACCTCCGCCGCCACCGACCGGGCCCGCTATGACCGCGCCACCGCCGAGTTGGACGCGCCGCTGGCCATCGTCGACCTGGACGCCTTCGACGCCAATGCCGCCGATCTGGTCCGCCGGGCCGCCGGCAAACCGATCCGGGTGGCCAGCAAGTCGGTGCGCTGCCGGGCGCTGCTGGAGCGGGTGCTGGCGATGGACGGCTTCACCGGGGTGATGAGCTACACGCTGGCCGAGTCCATCTGGCTGACCCGGGCCGGGTTCGAGGACGTGCTGCTCGCCTACCCCTCGGCCGACCGGGCGGCGTTCGCCGAGCTGACCGCCGACCCGAAGCTGGCCGGCAACATCACCGTGCTGCTCGACGACCCGGCGCAGCTGCGGCTGATCGAGCAGGCCAGGGCGGGTGACGAGCGGGTGCGGGTCTGCCTGGAGCTGGACACCGCGCTGGAACTGCTCGGCGGGCGGCTGCGGGTGGGCACCCGCCGCTCGCCGCTGCGCACGCCCGAGGAGCTGGCCGCCTTCGCCGAACTGGTGCACACCAGGCCCGGGTTCCAGGTGGTCGGGCTGATGGCCTACGAGGGACACATCGCCGGGGTGGGCGACACAGTCCCCGGGCGGCCGCTCCGCTCGGGGCTGATCCGGCTGATGCAGGCCAAGGCCCGCACCGAGCTGGCCGAGCGGCGGGCCGCGGTGGTGCGGGCGGTCCGGCGGGTGGCGGACCTGGAGTTCGTCAACGGCGGCGGCACCGGCAGCGTGCAGACCACGGTGGCCGAGGCCGCGGTGACCGAGGTGGCGGCGGGTTCGGGGCTCTATCTGCCGCGGCTCTTCGACAACTACCGCTCGTTCCAGGGACGTCCGGCGGCACTCTTCGCGCAGCCCGTGGTGCGCCGGCCCGGGGTGGGCGTGGTGACGGTGCTGGGCGGCGGCTACCCGGCCTCGGGGCCGGCGGGGGCCGACCGCTCCCCCGTGCCGTACCTGCCCGCCGGGCTGCGCTACGAATCGCAGGAGGGGGCCGGCGAGGTGCAGACGCCGCTGCTCGGGTCGGCGGCCGACGACCTGCTGATCGGGGACAAGGTCTGGTTCCGGCACGCCAAGGCCGGTGAACTGTGCGAGCGCTTCGAGCAGCTGCACCTGGTGGCGGGCGACGCGGTGGTGGCGACGGCGCCGACCTACCGGGGTGAGGGGCGGACCTTCCTCTGAGGGCCCGTTGACTGAAGGCCCGTTGGCTGAGGCCCGTTGCCGCGCCGCCGCCCCGCTGCCTCGGGAGGCGGCGGGGCGGCGGGCGGCGGGCGGTGAGCGCGGGCGGCGTCAGGCGCTGGTGCCGCCGGTGCTGCCACCTGCGCTGCCACCACCGGAACCGGTCGGGCCCGAGTAGTTGGTGATCCCGCTGACGATGGTGTCCATCTGCGAGACCGCCGGCGCCTTGGCCGCGATGTCGAAGCCGAGCCGCACCGAGATCAGGCTCTTGCCGTCGGAGGACGGGAAGACCACCGACTCCACGGTGCCGTTGTTGCCCTGGGCCGCGGTGACCTGCCAGCGCACCAGGTAGCCCGAGCGGCCGTCCACGGTGACCGCCTGGGACTCCAGCTCCTTGTGGGCCGTGTTGCCCGGGTAGGAGGCGTTCGCGGCGTCCACGATGTCCTGCTTGGCGGCGGCCTGCGGGTCGGTGCCCTGGATCTGGCCGGTGTTGACGCCGCCGAGGGTGCACGACTGGCTGCTGCCGCCGCCGGCGCCCCCACTGCCGCTGCCGCCACCACTGCCACCGCTGCCACCGCTGCCACCGCTGGTACCCGGGCACTGGTACGGGCCGACGGCCAGGAAGGCCGAACCGTCGGACGCCGTGCCACCCTGCCAGCCGGACGGGACCGGCAGCTGAATGCCGGTGTTCAGGTCGGCGGCCACCCCCGGCTGGCCGAGGCTGCCGCCACCGCCGCCGTTGCCTCCGCCGCTGCCACCGCTACCGCCGCTGCCGCCGCCCGGGAAGCCGGGAATCGCCGGGAACCCGCCGCTGGAACCGCCGGCCGAACCACCGCCGCCGCTGCCGCCCGAGCCGCCGCCCCGCTGGTGGCCACCGGTGCCGTTCTGCTGGGGGCTCAGCTGCTGCGGGACCGCCTGCGCAGTGTCGCGCGAGTCGTGGTGGTCCGTCGCCAGGTAGGTGACGCCGGAGCCGACGGCCGCGCCGAGCAGAGCGGCCACGGCCGCGGTGACCAGCACCCGGCGACCGATCCGCTGGAGGACCGAGGGGCGCTTGGGCGGGAGCGGCTCGCCGTAGGGGCCGAAGCTCGGCCCTGGGCCGTCCGGTGCCTCCGGGAAGCGCACCGCGCCGTTCTCCAGCACCTCGCCCTCGATCACCCGGGTGGCGTCCAGCACGGCCGTCTCCTCGACGTCCGAGACGCCGGAGCCGTCCGAGTAGCCCGGATCACCCGAGTAGGCCGAGCCGGCCGAGCCGGCCGAGCCGCCGGGACGGGTGGTAGCCGTCCAGCCGATGCCGTCCCACCAGCGCTCGGGCCGGGGGTCACTGGTGGTGTCCTGCGGGTCCGGGTACCACCCGGCCGGAATCTTCGCTTCGCTCACACCAGAAAATGTATGGGCAGGCGGATAAACGCGATATCAACTGAGCGCCATAATCGGGCCGATTCGCATGAGATTACGGTGAGAGCACCCGATCGGAGCCGCCCGAAAGTGGAACGACAACGGTCACCACTGCAGTCTTTGGATCTTCGTCCGATCTACGGTTCACTTCTTTGCAGGGCATCCGTCCTTGACCACACCAGGCGTTCAGGAGACGACCGCGATGGCCGGCGACCACGACCACCCGCACGACGACCACGGCAGCCACGGCAACCACGACGGCGGGCAGCAGCACACGCACGACCACGGTGATCACGGTGATCACGGCCATGGTGAGCAGAGTCACGGCGGCCACGGCCACGGTCACGGCGGTCACAGCCACTCGCACGCGGTCGCGGCCGACGCCGACCGGCGCTGGCTGACCAGCGCGCTGACCCTGATCGTCCTGTTCATGGCGGTCGAGGTGGTGGTCGGATTCGCCGCCAGTTCGCTGGCCCTGATCTCGGACGCCGCGCACATGCTCACCGACGCGGCCTCGATCGTGCTGGCCCTGATCGCGATGCGGCTGGCCGCCAAACCGGCCCGGGGCGGTTTCACCTACGGCCTCAAGCGCGCCGAGATCCTCTCCGCGCAGGCGAACGGCGTCACCCTGCTGGTGCTCTCCGCCTGGCTGGGCTACGAGGCCATCGGGCGGCTGATCTCGCCGCCCAAGGTCGAGGGCGGCCTGGTGCTGGTCACCGCGCTGGTCGGGATCGTGGTCAACCTCGCCGCCGCCTGGTGCATGTCGAAGGCCAACCGCAGCTCGCTCAACGTCGAGGGCGCCTTCCAGCACATCCTGACCGACCTCTACGCCTTCATCGCCACCGCGGTGGCCGGCGCGATCATGCTGACCACCGGCTTCAGTCGGGCCGACGCGATCGCCTCGCTGATCGTGGTGGTGCTGATGCTGCGCGCGGGCATCGGGCTGGTCCGGGACTCCGGCCGGATCTTCCTGGAGGCCGCTCCCGCCGGGGTCGACCCCGACATGCTGGCCGACCGCCTGGTCGACACCCCGCTGGTCGAGGAGATCCACGACCTGCACGTCTGGGAGATCACCTCGGGGCAGCCCGCGCTCTCCGCGCACATCCTGGTCTCCCCCGGCGGCGACTGCCACGCGGTCCGCCGCGACCTGCAGCGCCGGTTGCGCGAGGAGTACCGGATCACCCACGCCACCCTCCAGGTGGACCACGTCGGCGAGGACGAGGACCAGCAGCTGCTGCAGATCACCGACGCCGCCGACGCGCTCTCCGCCGAGCACTGCGCCGACTCGCACGGCCCGGTGCACCGCGCCGGACCGCACGCACACTAGAACGCCCCTGGCGGAATTACTCGCAGGCCTGTCACGTTCCGACGATCATGACAACTGTGCTGCGGTACGCCGCCTTCACCACCGACCCCGCCGGCGGCAACAAGGCGGGTGTGGTGCTGGACGCCACCGGTCTGACCGACCAGCGGATGCTGGCCATCGCCGCCGAACTGGGCTACTCGGAGACCGCCTTCCTCACCCCCGACCCGGCGCGCGGCGAACGCGCCTACCGGGTGCGGTACTTCGCGCCCACTCTGGAGGTGCCGTTCTGCGGCCACGCCACCATCGCCGCCGCCGTGGCGGTGGCCGACGCGAGCGGCCCGGGTGAGCTGCTCTTCGAAACCGGCGCGGGCACCGTGCCGGTGGCCGTCACCGCCGGTCCGGACGGCGTGCTGCGGGCCACCCTGACCAGCGTCGAGCCGCACGTGCTGGAGATCAGCGAGGCCGACCAGGCCGAGGCGCTGGCCCTGCTCGGCTGGACCGCCGCCGAGTTGGACCCCCAGCTGCCGACCCGCATCGCCTACGCCGGCGCCCGCCACCTGGTGCTGGCCGCCCGCACCCGGGAGCGGCTGGCCGACCTGGCCTACGACTTCGACGGTCTCGCCGCCTTCATGACGAAGCGTGACCTGATCACCCTGCAGCTGGTCTGGCGCGAGTCGGCCACCGTCTTCCACGTCCGCGACCCGTTCCCGGTCGGCGGCGTGGTGGAGGACCCGGCCACCGGCGCGGCGGCCGCCGCGTTCGGCGCCTACCTGCGCGAGCTCGGCGGGACCGGCCCGGCGGCCGAGCTGACCCTGCATCAGGGTGCCGACCTGGGCAGCCCCGGCCTGCTCGACGTCGAGCTGCGGGCGGGCGACCCGCGGGTGCGGGTATCCGGCGCGGCGGTGCGACTGCCCGACTAGGGGCCGTATGGCGGTGATTGTCGGCAGGGTGCGGGATGATCGGGCCGTGACCCTGATGCTCCTCGACACCGCCAGCCTCTACTTCCGGGCGTACTTCGGTGTGCCCGAGTCCGTGAAGTCCCCGGACGGCGTTCCGGTGAACGCCGTCCGGGGGCTGCTGGACTTCATCACCCGGCTGGTCCAGGACCACCGTCCGGACCAGTTGGTCGCCTGCATGGACGCCGACTGGCGCCCGCAGTGGCGGGTCGACCTGATCCCGACCTACAAGACCCACCGGCTCGCCGCCGAACAGCCCGAGGCGGCCGCGGGCACCGAGGGCACGGCGAACGCCGAGGAGATCCCGGACACCCTCTCCCCCCAGGTCCCGATCATCGAGCAGGTGCTGGACGCCCTCGGCATCGCCCGCGTCGGCGTCCCCGGCTACGAGGCGGACGACGTGATCGGCACCCTGGCCACCCGGGCAGCTGTCCCGGTGCGGATCGTCACCGGCGACCGCGACCTCTTCCAACTGGTCGACGACGCCCGCGGCGTCCAAGTCGTCTATCCCGTCAAGGGCGTCGGCGCCGCCCAGCTGATCGACGAGGCCGCACTGCGCGAGAAGTACGGCGTCACCGGCGCGCAGTACGCCGACATGGCCGCCCTGCGCGGCGATCCGAGCGACGGCCTGCCCGGCGTCAAGGGCATCGGTGAGAAGACGGCCGTCCAGCTCATCCACCAGTTCGGCGACCTGGCCGGTATCCGGGCCGCAGCCGCCGACCCGTTCGCCAAGCTCACCCCCGCCCGCCGCAAGAACCTCCTCGAAGCCGCCACCTACCTCGACGTGGCTCCCACCGTCGTCCGGGTCGCCACCGACCTCCCGCTGCCGGACTTCGACCCGGCGCTGCCGCAGGAACCCCTCGACCCGATGACCCTGGAGACCCTGTCCGACCGCTGGGGCCTGGGCTCCTCGCTCACCCGGCTGCTGGACACCCTCGCGCGGGCGTAGTTCCTGTCGGGCAGCCCCGCTCAGACCTGGTAGCGGCCGGGGTCGAGCAGGTGCAGGTGCTCGGCGACCCACTCGGAGGTCCGGCGCAGGCCCTCGGCCAGCTCGACCTTCGGCTGCCAGCCGGCCAGGGCCCGGGCCTTGGTGTTGTCGGAGAGCAGCCGCTCGACCTCGCTGCCGCCCGGGCGCAGCCGGGTCGGGTCCACCACGATCTCGGCCTGCCGCCCGGATGCGGCGATCAGGGCCTTGGCCAGGTCGCCGATCGAGACCTCGGTGCCGGTGCCCAGGTTGACCACCTCGCCGAGTGTGCGGTCGGCGCGGGCGATGGCGAGGAAGCCCTCGGCGGTGTCGGTGGCGAAGGTGAAGTCGCGGGTGGGGGTGACTGAGCCGAGCCGCACTTCGCTTGCTCCGGCGTGCAGTTGGGCCAGCACGGTGGGGATCACCGCGCGGGCGGACTGCCGAGGGCCGTAGGTGTTGAACGGGCGGACCACCGAGACCGGCAGCTCGAAGGCGTGCCAGTAAGAGAGTGCCGCCATGTCCGCGCCGATCTTCGAGGCGGAGTACGGCGACTGCGGCTGGAGCGGGTGCCGCTCGCTGATCGGGGCGGTGATCGCGGTGCCGTAGACCTCGCTGGTGGAGGTGTGGATCAGCCGGGCGCCGTAGCGCAGGCAGGCGGCGGCCACGTTCTGGGTGCCGACCACGTTGGTCTGCACGTACGCCTCGGGGGCCTGGTAGCTGTAGGGGATGCCGATCAGCGCGGCGAGGTGGAAGACGGTGTCGCAACCCGCCACCGCGTCCTGCACCCGCCCCGGGTCGCGGACGTCACCGGCGAGCATCTGCACGGGCTGGTCCGGGTCGGTGAGGTAGCGGGCCAGGTAGCCGCGTTCGGCGTACGGCTTGTAGTGCACCAACGCCCTTACCCGGGCGCCGCGTTCGACCAGCAGGTCGACCAGGGTGCTGCCGATGAAGCCCTCCGCGCCGGTGACGAGCACCGTACGGCCGGTCCAGTCCCGGGCGGTGGTCGAGTCGTTCATGCGATCCTCCGTGCTTCGGTGTGCGGGTTCTCGGTCGGCGCGGCCGGGTGCCACGGCGATCCGGCGGGTGGGTGGTGCGGCTGCGGGAGCCGGCCGATGGTGCGCAGGACCTTGGCGGCCAGCAGGTCGGCGGCCCGGGCGTGGCTGCCCGGTTCGGCGGCGCGGCTCATCGCGTGCAGCAGCCCCGGGTCGGCGAGCAGCGGTTCGAGGAGCTGGGCCAGCCGGTCGCCGCTGCACTCGCCGTCCGGCAGCAGCAGGCCGGCACCGGCGTCGGTGAGCACCCGGGCGTTGTGGGTCTGGTGGTCGTGCGGAGCGTGCGGGTACGGGACCAGGACGGCGGGCATCCGGGTGCTCGCCAGTTCCGCCACGGTGGCCGAGCCGGCCCGGCAGACCATCAGGTCGGCCGCCGCGTAGGCGAGGTCCATCCGGTCCAGGTAGGCCACGGCGGTGGCGGTCGGGCTGCCGTCCAGGGCCGCCCTGACCTGGTCGAGCGCGGCGGGGCCGGTCTTGACCAGCAGCCGCACGTCACTCCGGTACCACCAGCGCCGGGCCAGCTCGACGGCGGCGGCGGTCAGCCGGGCGGCGCCGAGGCTGCCGCCGTTGAACACCACCAGCCGCACGTCCTGCGGCACGCCGAGCTGCCGGCGGGCCTCGGCGCGCAGCGCGGCGCGGTCCAGGCCGGCCACCGCGCCGACCAGCGGCATGCCGACGGTCTCCGCCGCCAGGCCGGCCGGCAGGTGCGCCCTGGTGCGGTCGAAGGCGAGCGCGACGTGCGGGGTGAGCCTGACCGCGAAGCGGTTGGCCCGCCCGGGTACAGCGTTCGACTCGTGCACCACGCTGGGCAGCTTGGCGAGCCGGGCGCCGACGATCACCGGCGCGCTGGGGTAGCCGCCCATCCCGACCGCGACCTGCGCGCCCTCGGCCCGCAGGATCTCCTGGCACTGGCGGCCCGAGCGCAGCAGCGCGGCGGGCAGCAGATAGCGGCGCAGGCCGAGGGCGGCGTCGAACGGGATCATGTCCACCGTGTGCAGCCGGTAGCCGGCGGCGGGGATCAGTCTGGTCTCCAGACCGCGCTCGGTGCCCACGAACGAGATCACCGCGCTCGGGTCGGCCCGGCGCAGCGCCTCGGCCAGGGCGAGACCCGGGTAGATGTGGCCACCGGTCCCACCGGCGCCGATCACCACTGACAGGGGTTGGTTCCCGTGTTCCGTTCTCATGGCACCGCAGCCTGCGCGGCTGGATTAAGAGAGTTATCAGAGCCCGATTTGGGAGGCTTGTCCTCATGAGCAACGGACTGAGGGTGCTGGTCGTCGATGACGACCCAGAGGTGCGGGCCGCCGTGGCGGACGCCCTGGCGGTCGAGGGCTACGCCGTGCGCGGAGCCGCCGACGGGCTGGCGGCACTGAGCGAGCTGGCCGACTGGCAGCCGGACGCCATGGTCCTGGACCTGATGATGCCGGTACTCGACGGCCTCGCGGTCTGCCGGCGGCTGCGGGCGCTGGGCGACCGCACCCCGATCCTGGTGCTGACCGCCCGCGACTCGGTGAGCGACCGGGTCGACGGGCTGGACGCGGGCGCCGACGACTACCTGGTCAAGCCGTTCGCCCTCGACGAGCTGACCGCCCGGCTGCGCGCGCTGCTGCGCCGCACCGCCCCCGCCGGGGACGACCTCGGCACCAGGTTCGCCGACCTGACGGTGGACCCGCTGACCCGCACCGGCAGCCGCGGCGGCCGGTCACTGGAGTTCTCCCGGACCGAGTTCGCCCTGCTCGAGGTGCTGCTGCGGCACCCCGGGCAGGTCCTGCCACGCGAGCTAATCATGGAGCTGGTCTGGGGCGGCGACTTCGGCCCGGATTCCAACTCGCTCGCGGTGTACGTCAGTTACCTGCGCCGCAAGCTGGAGGCCGGCGGCGAGCCGCGACTGGTGCACACCGTGCACGGCGTGGGCTACCGGCTGGGCGAGCAGTGAGGGCGCACGCGCGCTGGCGCCGCCGCCGGCCGCTGCGCACCCGGCTGGCGCTGGCCTGCACGGCCGCGGTCGCGCTGGTCGCCCTCGGGGTCTGCGCGGCGGCCTTCTCCATCGTCCGCTACGAACTCCTGCACCAGCTCAACCTGAGCCTGACCCAGCAGTCCACCGCGATCCAGCAGGAGTACCGCAACCAGCCACCGCAGACCATCCGCGGCGAGTGCGGCTTCCTGGCCGCCCCGGCCTGCACCCAGATCGTGCCGGCCGACCCCGCCAAGGACCCGTCGACCCCCTACCTGCTGCCGGTCACCGGGGCCACCCGCCAGGTGGCCGCCGGACAGCGCGCCGGCTACTACTCCGACATCACCATCAGCGGCCACCCGGCCCGGATGCTGACCACGCCGATGGGCGCCGCGCCACCCGGCACGCACCAGGCCGTGCAGGTCGCGCTGCGCTCGGACGCCGCCGAGGACGGCGTGCGCCAGGCCGGCGAGTTGATGGTCGCGGTGGCCGCGGCGGGCGTGCTGCTGGCCGCGGCCCTCGGCTACACGGTCGCCCGCACCGGCCTGATGCCGATCACCCGGCTGACCACGACCGCCGAGCGGATCGCCACCACCCGCGACGCCGGCCTGCGGATCGAGCTGCCCCCGGGCCGCCGGGAGGACGAACTGACCCGGCTGGCCGCCAGTTTCAACACCATGCTGGGCGAGCTGGAGCAGTCGGTCGCCGCCCAGCGGCGACTGGTCGCCGACGCCTCCCACGAGTTGCGCACCCCGCTCACCGCGCTGCGCACCAACGCCGAACTGCTCGCCCGGGTGGACCGCCTGACGCCTGCTCAGCAGGACCGCGCGGCAACGGCGTTGCAGCGCCAGCTGCGCGAGGTGACCGGATTGGTGAACGACCTGATCGAGCTGGCCCGCGACGAGGAGCCGCAACCCCTGATCGAGCAGGTGCACTTCGGCGCCGTGGTCACCCACTGCGTGGCCGCCGCCCGGGACCACTGGCCCGCGATCGCCTTCTCGCTGCTCGACCAGGCGGGCGAGCACACCGTCGCTGGTGTTCCGGCCCGGCTGGCCCGGCTGGTCACCAACCTGTTGGACAACGCCGCGAAGTTCAGCCCGCCCGGCGGCGAGGTCGAGGTCGTGCTGACGGCCGACCTGCGGCTCACCGTGCGCGACCACGGCCCCGGCATCGCGCCAGAGGACCTCCCGCACGTCTTCGACCGCTTCTACCGCGCCTCCGCGGCCCGGGCGCTGCCCGGCTCCGGCCTCGGCCTGGCGATGGCCCGGCAGATCGCGCACGCCCACGGCGCCGTCCTGACCGCCGAACCGGCCCCCGGCGGCGGGGCGCTCTTCCGGCTGGTCCTGCCCGCGCCGGGCTGAGCACCGCGACCGGCGGAGCCGCCCGTTGTAGCATCACGTGGCGGCGCCGAGGCCGCCGTCCTCCAGGAAGAGCAGCAGCATGAGCACCGCCGACTGGCAGACGATCCGCCAACTCGTGGCCTGGCTCGACCAGGCCAACGGCACCGGTCCGCACGAGCGGGCGATGCGGGTGATGAAGCTGACCGAGGAGGCCGGCGAGGTGGTGCAGGCGTACATCGGCCTGCAGGGCCAGAACCCGCGCAAGGGCGTGACGCACACGGAGCAGCAGGTGGCGGACGAGCTGTGCGACGTGATCGTGACCGCGATGGTCGCGCTGCACGGGTTCACGCCGGACCCCGAGCAGCATCTGGCCGGCAAGATCCGGAGCATCCACGAACGCTCCCTCGCCCACGCCAGGGAGCTGCCGGGGGCCGTCACCGACCAGCCGTGACGGCCGCGTCAGCCGGTTCAGCCGGCCATCAGCCACAGTTCCCGCACGCTGTTGCTGGTGAACGAGGCGATCGGCGTCGGCGCCGCCGCCCGCCCGGCGAGCCGCAGGCCAGGGAAGCGGGCGAAGAGCGTGCGCAGCGCCGTCTCGGCCTCCAGCCGGGCCAGGCCAGCACCCAGGCAGAAGTGCGGGCCGTGGCCGAAGGAGAGGTGGCGGACCGGCCCGCGATCGGCGTCGAAGGTGTCGGCGTCCGCGAAGTGGCCGCCGTCGCGCCCGGCCGCCGCGTAGGAGGCGAGCAACGCCTCGCCGCGCCGGATCAGCACGTCGCCGACCGCTATGTCCTCGATCGCGTAGCGCAGCGGGAACTGGCCGACCGGGGAGTCGTGGCGCAGCGTCTCCTCCACCACGGCCGACCAGTCGACCTCGCCCGCCGTCACCCGGGCCCGCAGCGCCGGGTCGGCGAGCAGCGCCCGGACCGCGTTGGTGATCAGGTTGAGCGTGGTCTCGTGGCCGGCCACCAGCGTCAGCATCAGCGTGGCGACCACCTCCTGCTCGCTCAGCGCGTCGTTCGACTCGCGGGCCGCGATCAGCGCGCTGGTCAGGTCGTCCCCGGGCTGCTCGCGCTTGCGGGCGGCCAGCGAGCCGAGCAGCGCGAACAGGGCCTGCTGGGCGGCGAGCGCCCGGCCGGGCTCGGCCGAGCTGCTGATCAGGGTGTCGCACAGCTCGTGCAGGGTGTCCTGGTCGGCCGGCGGCAGGCCGAGCAGCTCGCCGATCACCTGCATCGGCAGCGGGTAGGCGAAGGCGGCGCGCAGCTCGAACTCGCCGCCCCGGGAGTCGCCCGGCTCGCCTCCCGGTTCACCGCCCAGATCGCCGCCCAGTTCGGCGAGCAGCCGTTCGGCCAGCGCCTCGATCCGCGGTCGCAGGACTTCGACCCGACGGGGCGTCAGGGCCTGCCCGACCAGGGCGCGCAGCCGCCGGTGCTCGGTGCCGTCCGTGGTGATCATGCCGGGCACGTTGACGAAGCCGATCAGCGGCCAGTCGGCCGGCACCCGGCCCTCGGCGTACTGGCTCCAGTGCCGCGGGTCCTTGCCCACCCGGGGGTCGGCCAGCAGGTCCTGCAGCGCCTGATGGTGCGTCACCGCCCAGGCCGGTACGCCGCCCGGCAGCTCCACCAGGGCCACCGGCCCCAGGGCGCGCAGCCGGGCGTTCTCCTGGTGCTGCGCCTGGCCGAACACGTCGAGCGGGATGGCGGTCAGCGTCTCGGAGGTCTCCATGCGCGCACCATACGTGCGGTGCGCGGGGCTGACCAGAGGGCCCGCGCATGCTGCCGGGCGGGCCGCGGACGCGCCGGCGGCGCCGGTCATCCGACCGGCGCCGCTTGCGTGTTGACCGCGTCAGGGTGACCGCGTCAGGGCGTTGTCCCCGTCACGGCGTTGACCGCGTCAGGCCACCGAGGAGTACGCGATGATCCCGCGCCGCAGCGCCTCCACCGCCTTGCGGGCGGTGGCGCGCAGCTTGGCGTCCTCACCGGCCGCGTCCTGGATCTGGCCGAGCACGTCGATCAGTTGCTTGGTCCAGCGCACGAAGTCGCCGGCCGGCATCTCGGCGTCGCGCAGCACCGCGTCCAGGCTGTGGCCCAGCGCCCAGCGGTAGGCGACCCAGGCGAAGCCCAGGTCGGGTTCGCGCTGGCCGACGCCCTCGGCGGTGTTGATCCGGTGCTGCTCCTCCAGCGCGTCCAGGTGGCCCCAGATCCGGACCATCCGGCCCAGCGCCTCCTTGGCGCCGCCCTCCGGCAGCCGGGGCGTGGCCGCGTCGTCGGCCTGCCGGGACTCGTAGACCAACGCCGAGGCGCAGGCGGCGAGTTCGGCGGCGGCCAGGTCCTGCCAGACGCCCTCGCGGATGCACTCGGAGGCGAGCAGGTCGAGCTCGCCGTAGAGCCGGCCGAGCCGCTTGCCGTCGTCGGTCACGGTGTCGCCGACCAGGTAGCCGAGGTCGGTGAGCAGCCCGCAGACCCGGTCGAAGGTGCGCGCGATGGTGTGGGTGCGCGAGCGCATCTTGCGGGACAGCTGCTCGGTGTCGCGGTGCAGCCGCTGGTAGCGCTCGGCCCAGCGGGCGTGGTTCTCCCGGTCGTCGCAGCCGTGGCAGGGGTGCTGGCGCAGATCGGTGCGCAGCCGGGCGATCTGCGGGTCGTCGGCGGCGGCGGCCCGGCCCTTGCGGAAGCGCTCGGGCTCCAGGTGGCCGGCCTTGGTCCGCAGCGCCGAGGCCAGGTCGCGGCGGGACTGCGGGCTGCGCGGGTTGAAGGACTTGGGGATCTTCACCCGCTCGATGGCGACCACCGGATACGGGAAGTCGATCATCGCCAGCCGCTTGACCTGCCGCTCGGCGGTGAGCACCACCGGGCGCGGGCCGTCCTGATAGTCGGGGTGGCGGGTGCTGCCGCGCCCGTTGCGGCTGACCGGCGGCAGCCCCGGGTCGATGACCAGCGCCAGCCCGGCGAACTTCCCGGTCGGCACGTGGATCACGTCGCCCGGCTTCAGCGCCTCGATCGACTCGACCGCCGCCGCCCGGCGCTGGCTGGTGCCCTCGCGGGCCAGCTCGTTCTCCCGGTCCTTCAGCTCCCGGCGCAGCTCCATGTACTCCTGGAAGTCGCCGAGGTGACAGGTCATCGCCTCGCGGTAGCCGTCCAGGCCCTCCTCGTTGCGCTGCACCTGCCGGGAGATGCCGACCACCGAGCGGTCCGCCTGGAACTGCGCGAAGGAGGTCTCCAGGAGTTCGCGCGAGCGGTGCCGCCCGAACTGGCCGACCAGGTTGACGGCCATGTTGTAGGAGGGCTTGAAGGAGGAGCGCAGCGGGTAGGTGCGGGTGCCCGCCAGCCCGGCCAGTGCCTCCGGGTCCAGGCCGCGCTGCCAGAGCACCACCGCGTGGCCCTCGATGTCGATGCCGCGCCGCCCGGCCCGGCCGGTGAGCTGGGTGTACTCACCGGGGGTGATGTCGGCGTGCATCTCGCCGTTCCACTTGACCAGCTTCTCCAGCACCACCGAACGGGCCGGCATGTTGATGCCCAGCGCCAGCGTCTCGGTCGCGAAGACGGCCTTGACCAGGCCCTTCAGGAAGAGCTCCTCGACCACCTCCTTGAACCGGGGCAGCATGCCGGCGTGGTGCGCGGCCACCCCGCGCTCCAGCGCGTCCAGCCACTCGAAGTAGCCGAGCACGTGCAGGTCCTCGTCGGGGATCGCGGCGCAGCGGTCCTCCACGATGGCCCGCACCTGCATCCGCTCCTGCTCGGTGTTGAGCCGCAGCCCGGAGCCGAGCACCTGCTGGACGGCGGCCTCGCAGCCCGCCCGGCTGAAGATGAAGGTGATCGCGGGCAGCAGGCCCTCGGCGTCCAGCCGGTCGATCACGTCGACCCGGCCCGGGGTCCAGACCCGCCCGGGGCGACCGGTCGAGATCGATCGGCCGCGCCCGCGCCCGGCGAAGCGCGGGTTGCGGTCGGCCTCGCTGCGGGCGAGGCGGACCAGCTCGGGGTTGACCGCCTTGGCCGGGTTCTTCTGGCTGAACTTGGGGCGGCCGTCCACGTCCGGGTCGGAGAACAGGTCGTACATCCGGTTGCCGGCCATGACGTGCTGCCAGAGCGGCACCGGGCGGTGCTCGGAGACGATCACCTTGACGCCGCCGCGCACGGTGTCCAGCCAGTCGCCGAACTCCTCGGCGTTGGAGACGGTGGCGGAGAGCGAGACCAGGGTGACGGACTCGGGCAGGTGGATGATCACCTCCTCCCAGACCGCGCCGCGGAACCGGTCGGCGAGGTAGTGCACCTCGTCCATCACCACGTAGCCGAGGCCGTCCAGGGTGTGCGAGTTCGCGTAGAGCATGTTGCGCAGCACCTCGGTGGTCATCACCACCACGGGCGCGTCGCCGTTGACCGAGTTGTCGCCGGTCAGCAGGCCGACCTTGGCGGCGCCGTAGCGCTTGACCAGGTCGGCGTACTTCTGGTTCGACAGGGCCTTGATCGGGGTGGTGTAGAAGCACTTGCGGCCGGCCGCCAGGGCCAGGTGGACCGCGAACTCGCCCACGATGGTCTTGCCGGAGCCGGTCGGTGCGGCGACCAGGACGCCCTGGCCCTCCTCCAGCGTCCGGCAGGCCTCCAGCTGGAACTCGTCGAGCGGGAAGTCGTACAGCTCCCGGAAGCCGTACAGGGCGGTGGCCTGCTCCTTGGCACGGCGGCGGGAGGCCGCGTACGCCTCGGCGGGGCTCATCGCGTCGTCATCGGACAGGGCGCTGCTCATCGGCGTCACCTCTTCTTCCCGTGTAGTGGGTCGCAGACGGTGACGCCTGCGGCTGCGGCCCGGCTCCGCGGCGCTGGGCCGAACGGGGCGCGCAACTGGTCTGGTCGGTGTGGTGTTCCAGCATCTCAGCCTGAGATTACCCGGCAGGGCTGACATTGATCGCACCCTTTTCCCGACCTTGCTCGATCACTCGTGGTCCTGATCGATCAAGTACGACTCCCTTCGTTCAGCTGTGATCATTCGTCAACCGAGCGTTGCCGCCATCCCTACAGTCGCTCCCAGAGATCGGCACAGAGACCTGGTCACCCGGAGGGGCACAGACATGGCGAACGTGGACACCTCGCTCAAGGAAGCGATCGGCATCGAGGGCGCGATCGGCGTCGCCCTGGTCGACTACGGCAGCGGGATGGCGCTCGGCGCGCTGGGCGACAGCCCCGAGCTGGACCTGAACGTGGCGGCGGCGGGCAACACCGACGTGGTGCGGGCCAAGATGCGCACCATGGAGATGCTCAATCTGCACGACAACGAGATCGAGGACATCCTGATCACGCTGAGCAACCAGTACCACCTGATCCGGCCGCTGACCCGGCCGGGCGGCCGCGGGCTCTTCCTCTACCTGGCGCTCACCCGCAACCGCTCCAACCTGGCGATGGCCCGCCACCAGCTCAAGATGATCGAGGCAGCCCTGGAGATCTGAGCAGTTCGGCGAGGCCGGCCGCGAGCTTCTCGTACTCCTCGGCGCGGTTGTAGACCTGCGCGCTGATCCGCAGCACCCCGCCGCCCGCCCACGGCCGCACCGCGACCCGCGCGCCCAGCCGCTCCCGGATCGCGCCCATCAGCGCCCGCGTCGCCGGTTCGTCCTCGGCCACCGTGGCGGGCAGCCGCACCGCCCGCATCGCCAGGCCCGCACCGCCCGGCAGCGGCGGCAGTCCGGCCAGCTCGGTGAGCAGCCGCTGCCCGTAGCGGGCCAGTCGCGCGTTGTGCTCGCGCACCCGGTCCGCCCCCAGCCCGTCCAGCACCCGCAGCCCGGTGGGGGCGGCCAGCCACCCGGTGTAGTCGGCGGTGCCGCGCCACTCGACGTTGAACGGGAAGCCGCGCTCGTGCTCCCAGGAGTAGGTCAGCGGCCGGACCCGCTCGCGCCAGGCCTCGCTGACCGCGAGGACGGCGGTGGGCCGGGGCGCGAAGGCCCACTTGTGCAGGTTGCCGAACCAGAAGTCGGGCCAGTAGGTATCAGGCCGGTAGGTATCGGGCCGGTAGGTATCGGGCCCGCTGCGGTCGGGGCGCCGGAGGTCGGCCCCGCCGACTTCCCGGTCGGGCGGGAGCATTCCGGGGGCGTGCGCGGCGTCCACCATGGTCACCACCCCCTGCGCGGCGAGCGCCCGCAGCAGCGCCGGCGTGGCGATCTCGCGGGCGGTGGGCGAGGTGATCCGGTCCAGCAGCGCCACCCTGGTGCGCCCGGTGACGGCCGCGAGCACGGCGGGGGCCGGGTCCGCCTGCTCCAGCGGCAGCCGGACCAGCCGCACGGTGGCACCGCACTCGGCGGCCCGGCGCTCGGCGGCCCGGGTGACCACGCCGTAGCCGTGGTCGGTCACCAGGATCTCGTCACCGGGCCGGAACGGGACGCTGTCCAGCGCCACCGCGACGGCCTCGGTCACGTTGCCCAGCAGCGCCAGCCCGGCCGGATCGGCGCCCAGCACCGGGGCGATCACGGTACGGGCCGCCGCGACCCGCTCGGGCAGCGCGAGGAAGAAGCCGTCCGGGTCGGCCTCCTGTTCGATCCGGAACGCCTCCTGGGCGGCACGGACCGGGCTCGGCACGGCGCCGTAGGAGCCGTGGTTGAGGTGCGCGAGCGCGGGGTCGAGCGCGAACAGCTCGGCGGCACCGGGGATGGGGGCGGGGGCGTCCGCCGCGGTCGGGTCGGCGGACAGGTCGGCGGACAGGTCAGCGGTCGGCTCGGCGGTCGGGTTGGTGGTCGGCTCAGCGGTCGGGTTGGCGGTCACCGGATCACCCTCGCCCGGGAAGGTCGCCCGGCACAAGGGTCAGCAGGCCGCCGCGCGGCACCGTGACCACCAGTTCCGCACCGGGCACGGCCACCGTCGCCGCCGCCACGGTGCCGCCCGCGCAGTCCTGGACCAGCAGCCGCACCGGGCCCGGCGGCCGGTCGAACTCCAGCCGCACCAGCGGATCGGGGTCGGCGTTGGCCACCAGCAGCAGCCGCCAGGCACCGGTGACGGCGATCGGCACCGGCGCGTACCGCCCGAAGGCGAGTTCACCGCCGCGGTCGGCCGCCAGCAGCGGGTAGCCCAACTCGGGCCGGTGCGGCCGGAACCCGCCGCGCTGCAGCAGCTCCACGTGCTCGCGCATCACCGAGAGCCAGAACCGCAGCACCGCCAACTGCTCGTCACGCTGCGCGCCGAGGTCCACCGAGACCTGGACGGTGGCGAAGAGCACCGACTGGAGCAGCACCGCGATCTCCACCGGCTGCTCGTCCGGATGCCAGGTGAGCGGGTCGGCGTGCACCGCCAACGGCCCGGCGGTGAGCCGTAGATCGGCGGTGCGCACCCGGTTCTCCACCGCGTTGTGCGGGCAGTCGGTGGCCCGCACCATGGTCGCGTACGGCCACAGCCCCGGCCCCACGTACGGCTGGCGGTGCTCGATCAGCAGCCCGGGGCGCGGCCCGCGCAGCCGCGCGTCCAGGTCGGCCAGCAGCGCCCCCAGGCCCTGGGCGACCGCCGCCCGGTCGGTGGCGTACCGGGCGAAGGTGTCGATGAAATCGATCTTCAGTCCGTCCGCGCCGTAGACCTCGACCAGGGCCGCCAACCGCTCGATCAGGTGCGCGCGCACCTCGGGGTCGGCCGGGTCGAGCACCGAGGTCTCCAGCTCCTCCAGGTAGGCCAGCCGCCGGTCGGCGAACCGCTGCCCGGCCGCGCTGCGCTCACCGGCGAAGGGCAGCGCGACCCAGAGCAGGTAGGCCAGGCCGAGCTCGCGCACCCGGGCCAGGTGCGCGGCGAAGTCCGGGAACGGACCTGGCGCCGGCTGCCAGTCGCCGGTGGTGGCGTAGGAACGCGTGGTCTCGTCGGTCTGCCAGCCGTCGTCGACGATCATCGCGCCGAACCCCAGCGGAGCGGCGAGCGCGGCCAGCCGCTCGACCTCGGCGGCGGTGATCTCCAGGTGGCGGACGTACCAGGTGCAGAAGACCGGCTCGAACGCGGCCTCGGGCACCGGCGACCGGCTGCCACCCCACCACTGGACCATCTCAGCTATCGTGTCGGCGAAGTGACGTCCCGTCAGATCAAGCCGCAGGCGCAGCGGAGCACCGTCCACCTGGTGCTCCACCCACCAGACGAACTCGCCGGTCTCCTCCACCGCCCCCTCGCCGATGGTCACCGGCAGCAGCAACTCACCGACCGCGAAGGTGCACAGCGCCGCGTCACCGGCGCCGATCAGGCTGCCGATCGGCGCCCCGGCGGCCAGGTCGGCCACCCGGGGCTTGCTCCAGGAGGGCGGCAGCCAGCGGGAGTCGGTGTGCGGACGCCACAGGCCGGTGGCGCCGACGCTCGGCAGCCGCCACTCGACCCGCACCCGGGCGGCCCGCTCGCCGACCGGCTCGGCCTCGACCAGCAGCAGCCGCTCGCCGCCGCCGACCCGCACCGCCACGTCCGGTGCCCCGATCGCGGTCACCCGCAGCCGCAACCCCGGTACCCCGGTGGTCAGTTCCCGCACACTCTCGGTGCGCCCCGAGCTCGGCGCACTGCCGTCCCAGTTCAGAGGGGACACAACTCTCGCCTTTCCATGGTGGTTCCCGGTCGGACGGGGCCCTCGACAGGTTCCCCGCCCCGCCCGACCGGGGGTCTAGGGCGCCGCGTTCTCGGGGAAGTGGCAGGCCACGTCCGCGCGGCCGGGTCCCGCCAGCCGCAGCAGCGGCGCCTCGGTGCGGCAGATCGACTGCGCCTTCGGGCAGCGCGGGTGGAAGGTGCAGCCGCTGGGCGGGTCGGCCGGGCTCGGCGGGTCGCCGAGCAGCACGATCCGCTCCCGGGCCCGCTCGGCCGCCGGGTCCGGCAGCGGCACGGCGGAGAGCAGCGCCTTGGTGTAGGGGTGCGCGGGGTCGCCGTACACCTGGGCTTTGTCGCCGATCTCGACGATCCGGCCCAGGTACATCACCGCGACCCGGTGGCTGATGTGCTTGACCACCGCCAGGTCGTGGGCGATGAACAGGTACGCCACCCCCAACTCCCGCTGCAGCCGCTCCAGCAGGCCGACGATCTGGGCCTGGATCGAGACGTCCAGCGCCGAGACCGGCTCGTCGGCGACCACCAGCGCGGGCCGGGTGGCCAGCGCCCGGGCGATCCCGATCCGCTGCGCCTGGCCGCCGGAGAACTGGAACGGATAGCGGTCCAGGTGCTCGGGGGCCAGGCCCACCAGCCCTACCAGGTCCCGTACTTCGCGCCGGATCCGGTCCGCCGCCATCCCCTGCGCGCGCAGCGGCGCCGAAATGATCTGCTGGACCGTCTGCCGCGGGTTCAGCGAGGCGAACGGGTCCTGGAAGATGATCTGCAGCTTGCCGCGCAGCGGGCGCAGCGCGCGCTGTCCGAGCCGGGTGATGTCCTGTCCCTGGAACTCGACCTGACCACCCGTCGGATCGAGCAGGCGCACCAGCATCCGCCCGGTGGTGGACTTGCCGCAGCCCGACTCGCCGACCAGACCGAGCGTCTCGCCCGCCCGCACCTGGAAGCCGATCCCGTCCACCGCCCTGACCCCGGGCCGCCGGTGCAGCCCGTCCCGGCCGCCCGGGAAGGTCATCCTCAAGTCCCTTACAGTGAGCACCGGATCCGTCATGCCGCCACCTCCGAGTGGACGCAGGCGCTGCGGTGGCCGTCGGGGGCCACCTGGAGCAGCGGGGGCAGGGCGTCGGTGCAGGCGGGCCGCGGATCGGCCGCGTACCGCGGGCAGCGCGGGTGGAAGGCGCAGCCGCGCGGCGGCGCCAGCAGCGAGGGCGGTGAGCCCGGAATGGCCCGCAACGCCTGCTCCTCGCTGCCGTCCAGGCGCGGCAGCGAGTCCAGCAGGCCCTGGGTGTAGGGGTGCCGGGGCGCGCCGAAGAGCGCCTCGGCACCCGCCTGTTCGACCGCCGAGCCGCCGTACATCACCAGCACCTGGTCGGCCACCCGGGCGATCACCCCGAGGTCGTGGGTGATCATGATGATCCCCAGTCCCCGCTCGTCCTTGAGCCTCATCAGCAGGTCGAGCACCTGGGCCTGGACGGTGACGTCCAGGGCGGTGGTCGGCTCGTCGGCGATGATCAGCTCGGGCTCGCAGGAGAGCGCGAGCGCGATCATCGCGCGCTGGCGCATGCCGCCGGAGAACTGGTGCGGGTACTCCCGCGCCCGGCGGGCCGGTTCGGGGATCCCGACGTCGCCGAGCACCTCCACCGCGCGGGCCCGGGCGACCTTGCGGCTGGAGCCGAAGTGCTCCCGGTGCGCCTCGGCGATCTGGTCGCCGACGGTGAAGTACGGGTGCAGGGCGGTGAGCGCGTCCTGGAAGATCATCGCCATCCGCCGGCCGCGCAGCCGGCGCAGCGTCTCCTCGGGGGCGCCGATCAGCTCGGTGCCGTCGAAGTCGACCGAGCCGGTGACCTCGGCCCCTCGGTGCAGGCCCATCACGGCCAGCGAGGTGACCGACTTGCCGGAGCCCGACTCGCCGACGATTCCCAGGGTGCGGCCGCGCTCCACGTCGAAGTCGACGCCCTTGACCGCGCGCACCAGCCCTTCGGCGGTGTTGAACTCGACCGCGAGGTCGCGGACCTGAAGCAGCGTCACGAAAGCCTCGCTCTCGGGTCGATCCAGGCGTAGAGCAGGTCCACGACCAGATTGGAAGTGACGATGAAGAAGGAGGCCAGCAGCGTGATGCCCATCACCACCGGCTGGTCCGCCTTGTGCAGGGAGTCGGCGAAGAGCTTGCCGACGCCCGGCAAGCTGAACAGCGTCTCGGTGATCATCGCGCCGGCCAGCAGCGAGCCCAGGTCCATGCCGAGCATGGTGGCCACCGCCGTCAGCGCCGGGCGCAGCCCGTGCTTGCCGACCACCCTGCGCTCGCGCAGCCCCTTGGCCCGCGCGGTGCGCACGAACGGCTCGGCGAGCGTCTCGATCACCGAACTTCGGGTCATCCGGGCGTACATCGCCGCGGTGGCCAGCGCCAGGGTGATCCACGGCAGGATCAGGTTCTGCACCCAGCCCACCGGATCGGAGCCGAAGGCGACATAGCTCGGGAAGGGCAGCCAGCCGAGCAGCACGACCACCACGTAGAGCAGGATCATCGCGGTGAAGTAGACCGGCACCGCGGCCGCACCGATGGTGGCGACCATCAGGGTGCGGTCTACCCAGCTGTTCTTGCGCAGCGCGGAGATCACGCCGACGCCCAGGCCCAGCAGCACCCAGACCACGGCCGCGCCGATCGCCAGCGAGACGCTGGTGGGCAGCCGGTTCATGATCAGGCTCCAGACCGGCGCCCCGCTCTGGAAGGAGTACCCGAAGCACGGGAAGCCGCAGTGCACCGCGTACTGCCCGGTGCCCATGGTGCGGCCGGCGAAGATGGCCAGCACGTAGCGGGCGAACTGCACCACCAGCGGGGCGTTCAGGCCCATCTGCTGGCGCACCTCGGCGACCCGGTCGGGCGGGCAGTCCTTGCCGCAGAACATCACCGCCGGGTCGGTGGGCAGCAGGTAGAAGATGACGAAGGTGACCGCGCAGATCACCAGCAGGGTGGCCACGATGCCCAGCAGTCGACGGATCAGGTAGCCGATCATCCGCGCCCGCCCTTCGGGTCCAGGGCGTCGCGCAGCGCGTCGCCGAGCAGGGTGAAGGCCAGCACCAGCAGGAAGAGGCAGGCGCACGGCAGCACGAAGAACATCGGGTCGACCTTGTAGTAGAGCACCGAGTCGGAGATCATCTGGCCCCAGGAGGGGGTCGGCGGGCGGACCCCGACGCCCAGGTAGGTCAGGCCGGCCTCGGCGCCGATCAGGTTCGGGATGGCCAGCGTCAGGTAGACGATGACGGTGCCGGTCAGGTTGGGCAGGATCTCGGTGAGCAGGATCCGGGCGCTGCCGGTGCCGCTGGCGCGGGCCGCCTCGATGTACTCGCGGTGCCGCAGCGAGATGGTCTGGCCGCGGATCACCCGGGCGATGTAGGGCCAGGTGAAGAGGGTCATCACCAGGATCAGCAGCAGCACCCGGTTGGCGTTCTGCACCACCGAGAGCAGCGCGATCATGAAGATCAGGCTCGGGAAGGACATCATGATGTCCATGAACCGGCTGATCACCGCGTCCACCCGGCCGCCGAAGTAGCCGGCCGTGCTGCCGAGCAGCACGCCGATCACGGTGATCAGCACGGCGGCGCTGAAGGCGACCAGCAGGCTGACCCGGGCGCCGTAGAGCAGCCGGGCGAAGATGTCGCGGCCGAGCATCGGCTCGACACCCAGCCAGTGCGAGGGGCTCATCCCGCCCAGGCTGCCGCGCGGCAGCCCGCCGAGGTAGGGGTCGATGGCGTTCTCGTCGGTGGCGGCCGGGCCGTGGCCGCTGATCGCGGTGAGCACCGGGGCCAGCAGCGCGGCCAGCACGAAGAAGGCGATCAGGCCCAGGCCGAACAGCGCGGCCTTGTCACGGCGCAGTCGGCGCCAGGTCAACTTCCATGGGGAGAGGCGTTCCTGAGTGTCCGTCAGTTCAACCGGTCCGTCAGTGCGGAGTGCGGCGGTCATCCGTGGGAACCCCGTCTCACTTCAACGACTTGAGGCCGACGGTGGCGTAGTCGATCTGCGCCGACCAGACCGGTGCGCCGAACGCCCCGGCGATGTTGGAGCCGACCAGCAGCGGCTTCTTCTGCCAGGCGAGCGGGATGGCGGGCGCCTCGTCCATGATCTTGGCGTCCAGCGCCTGCCAGGCCTGGTTGGCCGCGTTGACGTCGGTCAGGCCGGCGATCCGGTCCATCTCGGCGTCCACCGACGGGTCGGTGAAGCGGGTGATGTTGCCCTGGTTGCCGACGTCGCTGATGATCCGGCTGTCGAACATCATCGGCAGGAAGGTGGCGGCCGACGGATAGTCGGGGCACCAACCCGCCAGCGAGAGACCGGTCTGGGTGTTCTTGTTGCCTTCCACCGAGTAGGCGACCGAGGGGTCCACCGCGTTGATGGTGACGTTGATGCCGACCCGCTTGAGCGAGGCCTGCAGCGACTCGGCGCGCTGCTCCTCGGTGTTGGCCACGGTCAGGGTGGTGGAGAAGCCGCCCGGCGAACCACCGGCCGCCAGGTACTGCTTGGCCTTGTCCAGGTCGCCGCCCGGCGGGATCTTGAAGTGGTCCACCGAGGAGCCGCCGGTGAGCTCCGGCGGCAGGTAGGTGGTGGCGATGTCGGCCAGCGCCGGGCCGCCGGCGGCCGCCTGGTAGGCGCTCTTGTCGACCGCGTACTCGACCGCGAGCCGCAGGTTCTGGTTGTTGAACGGCGGCTTGCTGGTGTCCATGTCCAGCAGCGCGTCGCAGTTGGAGTTCTCGCTGACCAGGCGGGACCTGACCGTCGGATCGGTGATCACGCTGCTGACCTTGGACGGGTCGAGGTCCGCGTAGGAGATGGCGTCCTGGTCCTCGTTCTGGTCGGCGATCATCCGGTCGGCGACGTTGGTGGAGCTCAGCGTCTGGTCCACCACGATCTTGTCGGGGTAGGCCTTGCGGACCGGGTCGGTGGCCGCGTCCCAGTACGGGTTGCGCACCAGCACCAGTTGCTTGCCCCGGTCGTAACTCTGGATCTTGTAAGGCCCGGACGAGAACGGGTGGTTGGCGTAGTTGACGCCGGTGTCCTTGGCGATCGGCACCGGCGCGAAGGTGGGCAGCGTGACGGTGTAGCCGAACTCGGCCACCGGGCGCTTGAGATGGAAGATGATGGTCTTGGCGTCCGGCACCTCGATCGCCGAGGGGCCCAGGCGCTGGCCGTGCAGCGGCCCCTGGTAGTCGGCGGGCGCGTTGAGGTACATCTTGGCGTAGTCCGGGCCGCCGGGCAGATCCGGCGAGAACGAGCGCTCCACGTTGTACTTGATGTCGTCGGCGACGATCGGCGAGCCGTCCTCGTACTTGAGGCCGTCCTTGAGGTGGAAGGTCCAGGTCCGGTCGCCGTCGCTCGGCTCGCCCAGGTCGGTGGCCAGGTCCGGGACGATCTGCAGGCCGCCCGAGCCCGGTTCGGCCTTGAAGGTGGTCAGCGTGCGGTAGAGGTAGCGGATGCCGAAGTCCATCTCCGGCTCGACCCAGTTGCGGGTCGGGTCGAGGTCGGAGAAGTCCTGGTCGGCCAGCACGTGCAGGGTGCCGCCGCGCACCGGGGTGCCGCCGACGATGCCGTCGCCCGCCGTGGTGAGGCTCTTCTCGTCCGCACCGGAACCGCTTCCGGTGCTCGAACAGGCCCCGAGGGCAAGGGTGAGGGTCGCCGCTATCGCTGCCGCGAGGGCGGCGTGGGTACGCCTGGTCATGTGCTCTCCGCAGGGGGTACTGGCGCACTGTGTGGGTGGCGCGATGGCGGCCGGGGCGTTGGGGCTGGCCTCGTCCGAGGTGTGACGAGTAACATAGTAATGTGAAATTGCACAGGCAAGGGGTTGACCGTCCCGTTACCCAGATGTGTCCGAACGGGGCGTCAACCTCCGTTCACCGCAACGAGATCAGCGCAGCTCGGCGCCCCTGAGACCGAGCCACCGCAGTGCCGCACCTGCCCAGCCCGGCCCCGCGCCAGCGCAGGCCGACCGCACCGCCACCAGGCCGCCGAAGGAGCCGACCCGTGACCCGACCGATCCCCTCCGCCAACACCGGGAGCCACGACCAGCCCATCTCCGCCGCCCTCGCCGCCTTCATGGGCACCTCCTGGGCTCCCACCCCGCTGCCCGAAGAGGCCAGGGTCCCCGGCCACCGGGTGATGCCGGCCCGCCGGGCCCGGCTCTCCGCCGCCTTCCCCGGTGAGCGGCTGATCGTGCCGGCCGGTCAGCTCAAGGTGCGCACCAACGACGTCGACTACCGCTTCCGCCCGCACAGCGCCTTCGCCTGGCTCACCGGCCTGACCGGCGAGGAGCAGGTCGGCAACGTGCTGGTGCTGGAGCCGGACGGCGGCCAGGGCCATGAGCCGGTGCTCTACCTGCGACCGCGCGCGCCGCGCGACGGGGTCAGCGACGAGTTCTACCGAGACCGGCGGTACGGCGAGTTCTGGGCCGGCCGGCGCCCCGACCTGGGCGAGGCGGCCCAGCTGACCGGCCTGCGCACCGAGCACTCGGACGCCCTGGAGAAGGTGCTGAGCCTGCGCCGGGGCGCCCAGCGGGTGCTGGGCGGGGTCGACCCGGTGGTCGACGACCTGGTCGACGGCGCTGGTGACGGCGTAGCCGACGCCGAACTGGCCGCTGTGCTAGGAGAGTTGCGACTGATCAAGGACGCCTGGGAGATCGAGCAGCTGCAACTGGCCGTCGACAGCACCACGCTGGCCTTCGAGGACGTGGTGCGCGCACTGCCCGCCGCGCTGCGCCACCGGCGCGGGGAACGCTGGCTCGAGGGCGTCTTCAACCTGCGCGCCCGCGCCGAGGGCAACGGCATCGGCTACGAGAGCATCGTGGCCTCCGGCGCCCACGCCGGCGTGCTGCACTGGATCCGCAACAACGGCGCGCTCGACCCGAGTCAACTGCTGCTGCTGGACGCCGGCGTGGAGACCGACACGCTCTACACCGCCGACATCACCCGCACGCTGCCGCTCAGCGGCACCTTCTCCCCGGTGCAGCGCCAGGTCTACGAACTGGTGCTGGCCGCCCAGCAGGCGGGCATCGCGGCGCTGCGCCCCGGCGCCCGCTACCGCGACTTCCACGAGGCGGCGATGGTGGTGCTGGCCGAGGGCCTGGCCGACTGGGGCGTGCTGCGGATCCCGGCCGAAGAGGCGCTGCGCCCGGGCAGCGGGCTCTACCGGCGCTACACGCTCTGCAGCAGCGGGCACATGCTGGGTCTGGACATGCACGACTGCGCGAAGGCGCGGGCCGGCACCTACCTGGACGGGGTGCTGGAGGTCGGGCAGGTACTGACCGTCGAACCCGGCCTCTACCTGCAGCGGGACGATCTGACGCTGCCGATGGAACTGCGCGGGATCGGGGTGCGGATCGAGGACGACCTGGTGATCACCGAGGACGGCGCCCGCCTGATGTCGAGCGCGCTGCCGCGCACGGTGGCCGGGATCGAGGAGTGGATGGGGACGCTGCTCGGGTGACGGCGGGGGCCGGGGCGGTCCCCCGGTCGATCCGGGCCGGCGGCCGGGCGCCGGCTCAGACCACCGCCTGCCACGCCGTCAGCAGGTAGGCCCCGTACCAGCTCCCCGCCAGCACCGCCGCCCCCGCCAGCGGCCAGGCGGTGCGCGGGCGGGCCGCGGCGAGGGCGCGGGCGGCGGGCAGCAGGAAGAGCAGCGCCGGCACCAGCAGGCGCGGCTTGCAGGAGGAGAAGTCGCTCTGCCCGACCGCCAGCCCCGTCACCAGCAGCCCGTAGAGCGCCATCGGCGGCCACGGACGCCCGAGCAGCGCGAGCAGGCAGCCGACCAGTGCCGCGACCACCAGCAGCGCGACGCTGACGTCCACCCACCCGGTGCCGCCCGCCAGTTGGTCGGTGATGTAGTCCCAACTGTGCGCCCCCCAGTCCAACTCGGCACCCCAGCCGGCCTGCTGGATCCGGAACCAGCCGTCCAGCCGCCCGGTGCGCAGGCCCACCCAGAGCAGGTACCCCGGGGTGGCCGAGCAGGCGATCAGCGCCGCGAGCAGCGGCCGCCAGGACCATCCCTGACGGATCGTCAGCACTGCGGCCAGGACGACCGCCAGCCCCACCGCGAGCCCGCTGGGCCGGGTCAGCCCCGCCAGTACCCCGCACAGTGCCGCCGCGCGCCAGGCACCGCGGTGCGCGGCGAGCAGCGCGCCCACCGCGCAGGCCAGGAAGACCGACTCGCTGTAGGCCATCCCGAGCACCACGGCCATCGGCTGCGCCAGCACCAGGGCCAGCAGGAAGAACCCGGTCCGCCGGTCGTACAGCCGAGCGACCAGCCGGTGCAGCAGAACCGCGGCGAGCGCCCCCGAGAGGCGCGAGACCAGCAGCGCCGCGTCCCCGAAGCTCAACCCGGTGAGCAGGTGCGCGAGGCGGACCAACGCCGGGTAGAGCGGGAAGAACGCCAGATTGCTGCCGAGCCAGGCCCCGCTCGCGTCCCGCGGCGCCCCGGCGGCCGGGTAGCCGTGCTCGGCCACCTCCAGGAAGAGCCGCCCGTCCCAGCTCAGCAGCAACCGCCCGATCGGCAGCGTGCCGGGCCGGTGCAGCACGGCGAGCAGGGCGAGTTGGAGCGCGCAGACCGCACCGTAGAGCAGCAGCGGCGGCGCCAACTCGCGGGCCCACCGGCGCGCCCGGCCCAGCGGCGCCGCCGTCGCCAACCCGGCGGCGGGCAGCCCCGAATGCGGATCGAGCGCGTAGTCGGTCATGCACGTGACGGTACGGTCCGGCGCCGACCCTGCTCGACCGGACGCCGAGGAGTTGCGCCGAACGGCATCACGCGCTAGGCCGAAAGCAGGGAATCATACTGAAAGTCAGATGACACGACGTCAGCCGTCGGTCGTACCGGCACGGCCGGTAGGGCGCAACCCACTTCGGTCGGCCGTAGACTACGTGGCCGGACAACCAAGGGGGACGTAGGACATGGGTGGCTGGCTCTGGGTGCTCATCCCGGCCGTGCTGTACGGCGGCAACTCGATCAAGGACACCGTACGGACCGCGCTGAAGACCCGGCACCAGCGCAGGATCGAGCTGCTCGAGGCCGCCGAACGCCGCCAACTGACGCTGGACGCGGCCACCCGGCCGCCCGAGCCCGTCTGCGGCTGCACCCATCACCTGGCCAAGCACGACAAGCAGGGCAAGTGCCATGAGGTGGTCGAGGCGCCGGCGGCCTGGGATGCCGAGCGCAAGCCCCTGCGGTACGAGGCCCGGCCGTGCAACTGCCAGCAGTACGTCGGCCCGGAGCCGCTGGGGACGGTCTTCGCGGCGGAACTCGTCGGCTGACCCCATGACGACCATGACCGAGGACGCCTGGCGCGCCTTCCTCACCGCCGGCACCCGCACCGCCAAACTCTCCACCGTACGGGCCGACGGGCGCCCCCATGTGACGCCGATCTGGTTCCTGCTGGACGGCGAGGACATCGTCTTCAACACCGCCCGCACCGGCGTCAAGGGTCGCAACCTGGCCCGCGACCCCCGGGTGGCGCTCTGCGTCGACGACGAGCAGCCGCCGTTCGCCTTCGCCTTGATCGAGGGCCGCGCCGAGCTGAGCGAGGACCTCGCCGAGGTGCGCGCCTGGGCCACCCGGATCGCCGCGCGCTACATGGGCGAGGAGCGGGCCGAGGAGTACGGCGCCCGCAACGGCGTGCCGGGCGAACTGCTGGTCCGGGTACGGATCGGCCGCGTCAACGCCCAGAGCGGCGTGGCCGACTGAGCTCCGACCGCGGCGAACGCCCAGGGCCGGCACCGTGACGAGCCGGCGGCGCCGACGGTGACCGTCGGCGCCGCCGCTGTCTCAGTCCTCCAGCGAGATGTACAGCCGGGTTCCGTGCGGCCGGAACCCGACCCGCTCGTACACCCGGCGCGAGCCCTCACCCGAGTACTCCAGCCAGACCGACTCCGCCCCACCGGCGAACATCGTCTCGGCCAGCACAGCGGTGACGGTGGCGGCGATGCCCTGGCCGCGGTGGGCGGGGCGGGTGCCGACCCCGGCCAGCTCCGACGTGCCGACGGCCGGGGCCGAGGTCATCGCGCCACCAGCGCAACCTCCGTCGGGGGAACGGACGAAGCGGACCGCACCGCCCATCTCCTGGGTGCGGCGCAGGCGGGCCGCACCTTCCGGGGAGGAGGTGAACTCACCGGCGAAGGCCTCGGAGAGGGCCGCGTCGACCGAGGTGTAGTCCTCCTCGGTGGCCGGGGTCTCCACCACGGGGGTACCGGGTCCGGCGGGCGGGACGGCCAGCGTGGCCGGGGTGCAGACCAGGTACTCGTGCACCGCCTCGACGGTGAACCCGGCTGCCAGCAGCGCGGGTTGGACGGCGGGCGCGGCGTCGGGGGCGAACTCCAGGCGCGGCTTGAGTCCGCGCTCACGGAAGGCCGCGATCAGCGCGGCGACGTCCTCGGCGGTCGGCTCGGCGCCGGGCAGCGGGGTCGCGTAGTTGATGTACGGGCTGGTGGTGCTGGGGTCGAACCCCACGACGAAGCCGCCGGTCTCGATGACCACGGGGCGACGACGGAGGTTGGCGACGGCAAAGCTCTGGACATTGGTGTCCACGATGATGATGACCTCACGTTGATGACATGGTGAAGCGCGCTCTGTGAGCTGCGCATGCTTGTCAGACCCGGCAGTTGGCCGGGGCCGGTCCCACCTGGGGGAAGCCGACGCGATGCCTGGGGCACCGCACGTGGGGCCGCCGTGAGAAGACGGGCGTGGTACTGCTCGATGACGGACGCTGCCTGGAAAGGCAGACCGCTCAGTACCGACGGCGGCCGCTGAAGGGCGCCGGAATCATGGACTTCATTCCTCTGTCTGGTGTGTATGCGTGCTGCACAACGGGGTCAACTTTGGCATGAAGATCAAGAGTTCACAAGAGGCCGGGATGAGAAAGGCCCGCCCCGCGCCACGCCGGGCTTCGCGCCTCGTCATGCTGGTCAGAGCTGTGCGCTCGCCCACAGCCGCGCCGTCAGCTCCGCCGCTCCCCCGGGCCGCGCCTCGCGGAACGCCGTCCCGGCCCACAGGTGCATGTGCTGGGTGTCCCCGCGCCCGGTGGCCGCGGCCCGCAGCGGGGCGGTGAGGTGGTGCACCTCGGGGTAGGCGTGCGGAGCGTGGTCGGCGTGCCGGTCGGTGAAGGAGTTCCGCAGGCCGCGGGCGACCCGGCCGGTGAAAGCCCGGGTGCGGACGGTCTCGCTGAAGGCGGGGTCGGCCAGGGCGGCGCGGTGCGGAGCGGAGGTGCCGGCCTCGTCGGTGAGCAGGTAGGACGTGCCGAGTTGGACGGCGGCGGCCCCCGCGGCGAGCGCGGCGGCGATCCGGGGGCCGTCGCCGAGCCCGCCGGCCGCGATCAGCGGCAGGTCGACGGCGGCGCGCACCAGGGCCAGCAGGTCGAGCAGCGGAACGTCCAGCAGTCGCTCGGTGCCCGGCGCGGCGGTGACGGCGTGCGTGCCGCGGTGCCCACCGGCCTCGGGTCCCTGGACGCAGAGCGCGTCCAGGCCCAGCTCGGCCGCCGCCAGGGCCTCGGCCACGCTGGTGACCGTGGCCACCTGCGCCGTCCCCACCGCACGCAGGGCGTCCGCCTCCTGACGGGTCGGCAGGGCGAAGGTGTAGGAGAGCACCGGGACCGGGTCGGCGAGCAGCGCGGCGATCTTGGCGGCCCAGTCCTCGTCGTCCGGCGTGATCCGCTCGGGCAGTGCGATGTCCCAGCGCTCCGCCTCGGGCAGCAGCTCGGCACGGTAGGCGGGCAGATCGGCGAGCGCGGCCGGGTCACTGGCGGCCGGCACGAAGAGGTTCACGCCGAACGGACGGTCGGTCAACTTGCGTGTAGCGGAGATCTGTTCGGTCATGGCGGCGGCGCTCTTGTAGCCGGCGGCCAGCCAGCCGAGGCCGCCGGCGGCGTTCACGGCCGCGACCAGTTCGGGAGTGGAGGCACCGCCCGCCATCGGGGCGGCGATGATCGGCAGGGTCAGCTCGTCGAGAGTGAACACGGGTTCCACTGTACGACGGTGGCGATCACCGCCGGCCGCTCCGGCCTGTCCTGCCCCGCCGGCACCGACCGCCCCGACTTCCGCGTCCGCACCGATTTCCGCGTCCGCACCGACCGCCCATGCCGCCGGGCGGACTAACTGCGCAGGCCGGGCCACGGTGGCTGTGCGTAGCTTCGCATCGAACGATGACGTTCACCCACCCTCCCCACCGGAGTACCACCCATGCGGACCCCCGCCCTCCTCGCGGCTGCCCTGCTGCTGCCCCTCCCCCTCGCCCAGACGGCTTCGGCAACCCCGATCTTCCGCCTGCACGGCGCCAGCCACGGACCGGCCGTCCGCAGCGCCGCCGCCCACCGCTCGGCGTTCGCCAAGGACCTCAGCGTGCAGGTCAGCCCGCCGTCCTTCCCGACCGCCCCCGGCGCGGTCGGCACCGTGCTGGTGACGATCTGCAACAACGGCACCGACACTCCCAGCTCCGCCACCCTGGTGGTCAACGGCCCGCCCGACCCGGGGCTCACGTTGCGTCCAGGCCCGTTCCAGGAGGGTCCGGTGGACGGCGGCTGGAACTGGACCCGCTTCCCGGTCGCGCAGAACCTCAAGCCGGCCAGCTGCGAGACCGACACGATCTTCGCCAACACGATCAGCACCGTGCCAGGGCCGGCCAGCCACGGCGGTGGGACGGCCGTGGTGACCTGGGACCCGAGCCAGAACCCGGCCGACAACTCGACCAGCTGGAGCTTCGATGTCTCGGCACCGGTGACGGACGCGGTGCTCGAACTGGTCCGTCCGCCCAAATCCGCCGGCCCCGGCAACCCGGCCGACTTCGAGGTACTGGAGCGCAATCTCGGCCCCTCGAGCCCCTACCCGGCGGCCTCCAAGGTGGTGGCCACCCTGCCGCCCGGCTCCAGATTCCTGAGCAGCGCGCCCGCTTTCCGACCGTGCGCGATCTCGGCCGACGGCACCACGGCCACCTGCGACGACGAGCTCGAGGCGACCTGGGCCCAGGGCAACCGGGGCTTCGCCCTCCAGGTGGACCCGAACGCGACACCGGGAACGAGCATCCTGGTGACGGTCACCTACGAGGCGTCGGACAACCCGGCCCCGCACAAGTTCACGCTGACCGTGCTGATCCCCGTCTGCTGATCAGCCGCACCCGCCGACCCGAACGGCGGCGACCCGACGGCAGCGACCCGAACGGCGGCGACCTGCCTGGCACCGACCTGAACGTCCCGGGGCCGCTCTCCCTGCTCGTGCTTGCCGAGCCGGCAGAGCGGCCGCTCCGCCGGCCGACCTCAGCTGGCCCGGATCAGGCCGCTGCTCAGGCCGGCCGCGATGGCGGCGGTGCGGCTGTCCACGCCGAGCTTCTCGTAGATGTGCACCAGGTGGGTCTTGACGGTGGCCTCGCTGATGAAGAGGCGTTTGGAGATCTGACGGTTCGCCAGGCCCTCGGCGAGCAGTTGGAGGATCTCGGCCTCCCGGGGCGACAGGGTGGGACGGCCGGCCCGGACCCGCCCGAGCAGCCGGGCCGCCACCGGCGGGGCCAGCACCGTCTCGCCCCGCGAAGCCGCCCGCACCGCGGCGACCAGTTCCTGCGGCGGGGCGTCCTTGAGCAGGTAACCGGTCGCGCCGGCCTCGACGGCGGCCAGGATGTCGGCGTCGGTGCTGTAGGTGGTCAGGATCAGCACGGCGGGCGGGTCGGGCAGCGCGTTGATCCGCCGGGTCGCCTCGACACCGTGCATGCCGGCGCCCATCTGCAGGTCCATCAGCACCACGTCGGGCCGCTCGGGGCCGGGCAGAGCCTCCAGCAGGCGCAGTGCCTCGGCGCCGTCGCCGGCCTCGCCGACCGCTGAGAGCTCGGGCAGTTCGTCCACCATGGCGCGCAGGCCGCGCCGCACCACGGGGTGGTCGTCGACCAGCAGGACCCGGATCATCGCCTGCCCTCCGCGGAGTGGTCGGGAGTGAACGGCTCGACGATCAGCCCGGAGGCGATGAACGCGGCGGGCGCGTACTTCTCCCGGCGACCGGCCCCGCCGGCTGTGCCGAAGCCGTCCGTCCGCAAGCCGTCCGGGTCAAAGCCGTCCGGACCGAGGCCGCGCGGGTCGAAGCCGTCCGCGATGGACTCTGCCGCACCGTTGCCGTCCGCCACGAGAGCGTCGACCGCGAGGCCGTCCCCCAGGAGACCGTCCGACGGGAAACCATCAGCCGGGAGACCGTCCACCGCGAAACCGGCCGACGGGAGCTCGCCGAGCGGCAGCGAGACCGCCACCGCCGTGCCCTCACCCGGAGCGGACTCGACCGTGAGGCTGCCGCCGAGGGCCTCTATCCGTTCCCGCATCCCGTGCAGGCCGAAGCCGCCGGTGCCGGTCGGGTCGGCCAGCTCCCGGGGGTCGAAGCCCACACCGTCGTCGAACACGTCGAGCGTGACCTCGTCATCCAGGTAGCTGAGAGTCACCGCGATCCGGCCGGCCGCAGCGTGCCGTACCGCGTTGGCCAGTGCCTCCTGGGTGAGCCGCAGCAGCGCCACCTCGGCCTCCACCGGCAGCGGGTAGGGCTCGCCGTCGAGATGGAAGACGGCGCCGCGCCCGGCCGAGAGCCGGCGCAGCGCCTCGGCGAGGGTGGCGTCGTCCAGCGCCGGCGGGGTCAGCGCCCGGACGAAGCGGCGGGCCTCGGCGAGATTCTCGGCGGCGGTACGGCCCACCTCGCCGATCCGCTCGGCGGCGGCCTGCGGATCGGCGGGCAGCGCCGCCTCCGCCGCGCGCGCCAGCATCACGATGCTGGACAGCCCCTGGGCGAGGGTGTCATGGATCTCCCGGGCCAGCCGCTGACGCTCCGCGAGCCGCCCGGCCTCACGCTGGCTGGCCACCAGCTTGCTCTCGGTGCGTACCAGATCCTCGATCAGGTGCTGACGGGCGCGGCTCTCCCGATAGAGCGCTGCGTAGCCGTAGGCGGTGAGCAGTGCGACCGCGGCGCCGGCCAGCGGGCCGAGCACCTTCGCCGTGCTGAGCCCGCCCTCGGTGCCGGCCTGACCGGCCACCACGATGCCGGTCAGCGCGAGCACGGCGGGCACCGCCCAGCGCACCGGCAGCAGGTGCAGGCAGACGAAGTAGAGCGGGAAGACGAGGTAGCAGAACTCGGGATGCAGCAGGGTGAGCGCCGTCCAGAGCAGCACCACGGCGGCCAGCCAGCCGCCGGCCCAGCGCCGGTCGGTGCGCACCCGCTCGACCCGGCCGCCGACCGCGTAGGCGGCACCGAGCACGAGCGCGAGGACCAGGCCGGCCAGGCCCGGGCCACCGTGGCTCAGCTCACCGACCAGCAGACCGCGCAGCAGCAGCGCGGCCAGCAGGGCGAAGAAGAGCCCGTGCAGGGCGACGTTCATCGTCCGCAGGGCTGGCGTGCTCGCGGAATGTCCGGCGCGGCCGGGGGCGGGGTGGTTGAGGCGGCTCACGCCTTCCGAGGGTACGGGCATGACCGGGCCTGGCCATGCGCTGCGGCACCAACCGTTCGATGGATTCCCGCCTCCACCGAGCGAACGGCGAGGAAGCCGCTCCTCTCGGCGATGGCAAGCCGGGCACGGCCCGACAGAGTTGAGGACGTCATCAACCGGCCGTCGCCCCGAGGCCGCCGTCCGCCACCACCGAAGGAGGTTGCCATGTTCGTCGCCCTGCGGGACATCCGCTTCGCCAGGGGTCGCTTCGCCCTGATGGGCGCGGTGGTCACGCTGATCACCACCCTCGTCGTCTTCCTCTACGGACTGACCGGCGGGCTGGCCTCCGCGTCCTCCTCCACGGTCGCCGGGCTGCCGGCCGACCGGATCGTCTTCGGCGCGCCGGCCGGTGCCGCGGCGACCGTCTCGTTCAGCTCCAGCACCATCTCGGCCGAGCAGCAGACCGGCTGGGCCGGCGGCCCGGGCATCTCCGCGGTCGAGCCGTTCGGCCTGTCGATGACCCGGCTGACAGCCGACGGCACAGCCGCCTCGGTCAGCGTGCTCGGTGTCCCCAGCGCGCTGCTGCCCTCGCTGCGTTCGGGCAGCGCACCGAGCGACGAGCAGGTCGCCGTGGGGGCCGACACCGCCGCCGACAACCACCTGACCGTGGGCGAGCAGGTCCGGATAGGGCCGAAGACCCTCACCGTCAGCGCGATCACCGACCAGCGCTCCTACGCCCACGCGCCGACCGTCTGGACCACCCTGTCCACCTGGCAGGCGCTCAGCGGCCAGGGCCGGCCCACCGCCCTGGCGATCACCACCGGCCCGGGCGCCGACCTCGGCGCCCTCGACCGGGCCCAGAACACCAAGGCCGTCACGGTCGACGACGCGCTGGCCGGCATCGACGGCTACTCGGCCGAGCAAGGCAGCCTGCAACTGATCCAGGGCTTCCTGTTCGCGGTCAGCGCCTTGGTGGTCGGCGCCTTCTTCACCGTCTGGACGGTGCAGCGCAAGCCCGACATCGCGGTCCTCAAGGCGGTCGGCGCGAGCAGCGCCTACCTGGTCCGGGACGCCCTGGCGCAAGCCGCCGTGGTGCTGCTGGCCGGTGCCCTGCTCGGCGGAGCGGCGGGCGCGATCGGCGGAGCGGTCGCCTCCGCCGGGGTGCCCTTCGACCTGAGCCCGTCCAGCGTCGTCGTGCCGGTCACCGCCATGGTCCTGCTGGGCCTGCTCGGCGCCGTGCTCGCGGTGCGCCGGATCACCTCCGTCGACCCGATCGCCGCCCTCGGGGCCAACCGATGAAGCGCCAACCGATGAGGAGCCAGCCGATGCCCACCACCCTCACCACGCCGCGTACCCGCACCGGCCTGGCCCTGCAAGGGGTCACCCTCACCTACCCCGACGGCGAGCAGCGCCTGACCGCCCTGGACGAGATCTCCCTGGAGGTCGCGCCGGGCGAGTTCACCGCCGTGGTCGGCCCCTCCGGCTCGGGCAAGTCCAGCCTGCTCGCGGTCGCCGCCACCCTGCTGCGCCCGGACCGCGGCCAGGTCCTGATCAGCGGTCAGGACGCGGGCACCCTCTCCGACCGGGCCCGCACCGCCCTGCGCCGCGAACACCTGGGCATCGTCTTCCAGCAGTCCAACCTGCTCGCCTCCCTCACCGCGATCGAGCAGCTCCTGGTCCTCACCGACCTGCGCGGCGAACACCCCACCCGGGCCCGGGCCCGCGCCCGCGCCCGCGCCGAAGAGCTCCTCGCCTCCGTCGGCCTCGACCCCGCCAAGCAGCGCCGCCGCCCCCACCAGCTCTCCGGCGGCGAACGCCAACGCGTCAACATCGCCCGCGCACTCTTCGGCGAACCCGCCGTCCTCCTGGTGGACGAGCCCACCTCCGCCCTGGACCACGAACGCGGCGCCCAGATCGTGGACCTGCTGGCCGAGGTCACCCGGCTGCACCGGACGGCGACGGTCATGGTGACGCACGACCGCGCACTGCTGGGCGGCGTGGACCGCGTACTGGAGATGGCGGACGGCCGACTGACCGAGCGCTAGTCCAAGGGTCAGACCTCGGGGCCCAGGATGCCGTCCACCTCGAGCTTCACCAACGCCCCGATGGATCCAGGGAGTTCGAAGGACTGCCCGGGGTGGTGAACGGCGTGGACCCGGTACTCGCCGCCCTGCGGATCGGTGAGTACCCGCACCCGGCGGTTCCTGCGGTCGATGATCATGTAGACGGGGATGCCGGCGCCCGCATAGACCGTGGGCTTGGCCATGAGATCCATACGGTGGTTGGCGGACGTGACCTCGACCACGAGCCGGAAGACGGCGGGCTCGTAGCAGCCGTGTTCGGCCAGGTGGTCTCGGTAGTCCGCGTCGACGACCGCGAGGTCGGGGATGACGTAGTCAGACGGACCGTCCGGGAGCCAGAGTCCGATGGCTTGCAACACCCGTGCCTGCTCGCCATGCAGGCCCGCTGCCAGAAACGGCACCATGAGGTCGGTCAGCGACTCGGCATGCGAGCCGTCGGCGGGGGGCGACACGATGAGCTGGCTCCCGATGATCTCGACGCGACAGCCCTCGAAGTCCCGGGAGATCCGCTCGGCCAGCTCAAGCAGCGACGGCTGATGAAGCGGGTGCTCTGCAGCGGCGGCGGACATCGGCGACCTCCGGTCGGGGCCATGAATCGATGTCATCATCGTAGGCCGCCACCACCCTGCGGGAGGCGAAGCCCGCCCGTTCACCCGAACGAGTCCGTCGCCCCGCCACTACCGGATGCCACTACCGGATGCCGCTCCCCGCTCCACGCCACCCGATCCGCTACCACTACCGCTACCGCTGCCCCAGTCGCAGGGCGGGCTTCTCCTCCTCGTTCTCCTCCTGGCCTTCCGCCCAGAGCGAGCGGATGTGGCCGAGGTGGCGCGCCATGCAGGCCTCTGCAGCGGGCGCGTCGCCGGCCAGCATCAGGTCCAGGAGTTCCACGTGCTCCTCGGCGGAGGAGACGAGTTCACCGCGCTGGTCGAGGCGGGTCAGGCCGTAGAGGCGGGAGCGCTTGCGCAGGTCGCCGACCACCTCGACCAGGTGAGCGTTGCCGGCCAGGCCGAGCAGGGTGAGGTGGAAGCGGCGGTCCGCCTCCAGGTAGCCGATCAGGTCGTGCCGGCGGGCGGCGGCGACGATCTCCTGGGCGACCGGGCGCAGCGCCTCCAGCTGATCGCGGGTGGCGCTGCGGGTGACCCGGCCGACGGTGGGGACCTCGATCAGCGCGCGGATCTCGGTGAAGTCGTCCAGGTCGCGCTCGGTCATCTCGGTGACCCGGAAGCCCTTGTTGCGCACCGCCTCGACCAGGCCTTCGCGGGCCAGGTCCAGCATCGCCTCGCGCACCGGGGTGGCCGAGACCCCGAAGTCGGCGGCCAGCGCGGGAGCGGAGTAGACCACACCGGGGCGCAGTTCACCGGAGATCAGCGCGGCCCGTAGCGCGTGCGCGACCTGGTCGCGCAGGCGTTCCTGGACGGAGATGAGGGGGCGGGGCTTGGGCTCGGTCACTGCGGTCCTCCGGAAGGTGCGGAGCACCAGCGTACAATGTCACGTTTTGACTGGCCCCTGGGTGGGTCACACCCCCAGGTGTGACCCACCATCATGCCCCTTGACGGTGGGTCAGGGGAATGCGCAGACGGAGTCAGGCCGTCACCCGGTGCCGCCGGTAGAGCTCGGCGGCGACCGCCAGGTCCTGCCAGGCCATCCCGACGCTCTTGAAGAAGCGCGGCCGATCGTCCGGCACCGTCCCCGCCGGGCTCCCGACCGGTGCCGGGCTCCCGACCAGTGCCGGGCTGCCGACCAGCTCAGCGAGGTTGGTCCACTGCTCCGGCCCGGTCACCTCGCCCGCCAGCAGCAGGTCGCCGGCCTCCCGCCGGGCCACCGCGCGTGCCTCCACGTAGCAGGCGGCCCTGGCCACCAGCGCGGTGTCCACCTCACGGCCGGTCGGCGAGTGCGAGCCGACCGCCGCCACCACCGCGTGGTCCGGCACCAGGTCGCCGTCGAAGAGCGGCTCGCTCGCGGTGGTGCAGCAGACCACAAGGTCGCCCCCGGCCACCGCGTCCGCCTGCCCGACGACAGCAGCCACCCCGCGCGCACGGGCGTAGCGGGCCAGTCGCTCGGCCGGCTCGGCCCGCCGGGCCACCACGGTGACCCGCTCCACCGGTCGCACCTCGCACAGCGCGTCCAGGTGCCCGTAGGCCTGCGGCCCGGCCCCGAAGATCACCAGGTGCGCGGCCCCGGGCGCGGCCAGCCGGTCCACCGCCACGGCGGTCACCGCGGGCGTGCGCAGCGCGGTGAGCGCGGCGCCGTCCAGCACGGCGAGCGGCAGCAGGGTGCCCCCGTCCAGCAGCAGGTAGCTACCGGTGATCCGCGGCAGCCCGCGCCCGGGGTTGGCCGGGGCCACCCCAGCGATCTTGACCCCGACGTAGCCCCCCTCCCCGCTCCAGCCCCCCTCCCCGCTTCGGCCGCCGGCCGCGTCACCGCCCCCCAGCGCGGCCGGCATCAGCAGCAGCTCGCCGGCCGGGACAGGGATGTTGCCGCGGGCCGGGCAGGACTCCACCTCCAGCCCGGCCCGCAGCACGGCGGTGATCGCCTCGATGGCCTGACCGCAGGTCAGGTCGACGGGCAGCTCGGCGATCACAGCAGGAACCCCGTACCGAGCGGGTCAGCGGGGTCCAGCACGAACTGGTGCACGCCCGTGCGGTGGGCCTGCCCGGTGACCTCGGTGAGCACTCCGTCCGCCCGCCGGCCGAGCAGGCGGCCGGTGAAGACCGTGCCGACGATCGACTCGTGCCGCAGCTCCTGCTGCCGGCCGAGCCGCCCGTCCTCGGCCAGCAGGGCCAGCCGCGCCGAGGTGCCCGAACCGCACGGCGAGCGGTCGATCTGGCCGTCCGCGAAGACGGTGACGTTGCGCTGGTTGGGACCCACCGGGGTGTCGGGCAGTTCCTGGTGCAGGATCACGCCGTAGAGGTCGTACTCCGCGAGCAGCGCCGCCCGGATCTCGCGCCCGAGCGCGGCGAGCCGGGGCAGTTCGGCGGGCGTCACCGCGTCGACGGCCAGCGAGGCGTAGATGGCGCCGGAGTCGGCCAGGTCGACTTCCAGCGTGCCGAACGAGGTGGCCACCGCTCGCTTGCGAGCCAGCACCCGGGTCGGCACGTTGCGGAAGGCGACGGCCGTGGTGCGCCCACCGCTGCGGTGCACCAGCGCGGTGACCCGGCCGGAGGGCACGTCGATCCGAACGTGGGCGGTACCGTCGGCGGGCGCCGGGACCAGGCCGCTGTCCACCGCCCAGGCGCCCAGCGCGATGGTGCCGTGACCGCAGGCGGTGGAGTAGCCGTCCTTGTGGAAGAAGAGCACCCCCAGGTGCGCCTCGTCATCGTCCGGCGGCACCAGGAACCCGCCGTACATCCCCGCGTGCCCGCGCGGCTCGCGGGTGAGCAGCTGCCGCACGGTGTCCAGCGGGCCGGGCCGGGGGTCGGTGGCGGCGCGGCCCGCGCCGAGCGCGATCGCCCGGCGCTCGGCCACCGAGTCCCCGGGCACCGGCGGCAGGCCGTCGACGACGATCCGGAACGGCTCCCCGGCGGCGTGGTAGTCGACGGTCCGGATCTCCAGCGGCTCCGGCGGCTGCGGCCGGCCCGTCATCAGGCCCCGCCCGCCGGCAGCAGCGACACGGTGCGGCTGGCGGTGTAGAAGTCGAGCGCCGCCTGCCCCTGCTCGCGCGAGCCGTAGGAGGCCGCCTTCGCACCGCCGAACGGCAGGTGGAAGTCGACACCGCTGGAGGGCGCGTTGATCCGGATCATCCCGGCGTCCAGCCGGTCGGCGGCGGCCAGCGCGACGTCCAGCTCCCGGGTGTGCACGGAGGCGGACAGGTTGTGCCGGGTGGCGTTGGCCAGCGCGATCGCCTCGTCCAGGTCGGCGGCGCCCAGCAGCACGGCGACCGGCCCGAAGAACTCCTCGGCCAGCAGCGGATGTCCGGCCGGGACCCGCGCCAGCAGCGTCGGTTCGATGAACCAGCCGTCCCGCTGCGGCAGTTGCCCCCCGGCCAGCAGCTCCGCGCTGCCCTCGACGGCCGAGGCGATCGCCCCGGTCAGCCGCTCCCGGGCAGCCTCGGAGATCACCGGCCCGCTGTCCGCACCGGCCGCGGCCAGCGCCTTGCCCAGCGCCGCCCGCAGCGGTTCCAGCGCGTCACCCACCGCGATCACCCGGCTGGTCGCGGTGCACTTCTGGCCCGCGTAGCCGGCGATCGCGAAGGCCAGCTGGGCGGCGGCCTGCTCGATGTCGGCGTCCGGCAGCACGATCGCCGCGTTCAGCCCGCCCATCTCGGCCTGCACCGGCACCGACCGCTCGGTCGCGGTGCGGATCACGGCCTGCCCGGTGCCGGTGGATCCGGTGAAGGAGACGATGTCGGCGGCCGAGACCACCGCCGCGCCCTCCTCGGCACCGCCCGGCAGCACGGTCAGCACGTCCTCGGGCAGCGCGAGCAGTTCGGCCAGCCGCAGCGCGCAGGCGGTCGCCTCCGGTGCGGGCTTGAGCGCCACCGTGTTGCCGACGGCCAGCGCGGGCGCCGCCTTCCAGACCGGGATGGCGAACGGGAAGTTCCACGGCGTGATCAGCCCGGCCACCCCGTACGGGCGGCGCCGGGTGAGCAGCAGGCCCTGCCCGGCGGCGGTCTCGTGCACGGCGCCGGAGGCCGCGTACGGCGCCTGCGCGTAGTAGCGCAGGATCGCCACCGTGCGGGCCACCTCGCCGCGGGCCTCGCCGAGCGGCTTGCCCACCTCGCGCCCGGCCAGCGCGGCCAGTTCCTCGGCGTGCGCCTCGACGGCCTCGGCCGCCCGCCCGAGCGCGGCCGAGCGGGCGGCGGCACCGGCCGCCAGCCAGCCGGGCTGCGCCGCCCGGGCCCGCTCGACGGCGGCTGCGGCGCCGAAGGCGCCCGGTGCCGGGACCTCGATCACCAGGTCGGCGGGGTTGGCGGGGTTGAACGAACGGACGGTGGCGCTCACAGCAGGAAGCCTCCGGGAAAGGGGTCGGTCGGGTCGAGGAAGTACTGGGCGGTGCCGGTCACCCAGGCGCGTCCCGTGACGGTCGGGATCACGGCCGGGCGACCGGCGACCGCGGTCTCCTCGACCAGCCGGCCGACGAAGCGGGTACCGATGAAGGACTCGTTGACGAAGTCCTGCCCGAGTGGCAGCTCGCCACGCGCGTGCAGCTGGGCCATCCGGGCCGAGGTGCCGGTGCCACAGGGCGACCGGTCGAACCAGCCCGGGTGGATGGCCATCGCGTGCCGGGAGTGCTCGGCAGTCGACCCGGGGGCCAGCAGGTTGACGTGGTGCACGCTGTGGAAGGACGGGTCCTCGGGGTGCACCGGGCGGGCCTCGGAGGCGTTGATGGCGTCCATCAGGGCCAGGCCGGCGGCGAGCATCTCCTGCTTGCGCTCGCGTTCGAAGGGCAGCCCGAAGGCGGCCAGCGGCAGAATCGCGTAGAAGTTGCCGCCGTAGGCGAGG
The DNA here is from genome assembly GCF_036242395.1 of Kitasatospora sp. NBC_01266. Classification (NCBI taxonomy): domain Bacteria; kingdom Bacillati; phylum Actinomycetota; class Actinomycetes; order Kitasatosporales; family Streptomycetaceae; genus Kitasatospora; species Kitasatospora sp. NBC_01266. Next base: position 1,971,916 of record NZ_CP108458.1, read on the forward strand.
TCGTAGCCGACCGTCCCCCAGCCCGGCACCTCGATCTTCTGGTCGATCGCGACCGCGTAGGAGGCCACGTTGCGGATGGTGACGGCGGTGGCAGCCCCGTCCGACACCTGCACCTCGGCGGTGACCAGGCCGGCGGGGGTGTCCAGCCGCACCGTGGTGACCGGCTCGACCACCGGCACCATGCCGGTCTCCACCAGCACGGTGGCCACGCCGATGGTGCCGTGGCCGCACATCGGCAGCAGGCCGGAGACCTCGATGAAGAGCACCCCGTAGTCGGCGTCCGGGCGGGTCGGCGGCTGCAGGATCGCACCGCTCATCGAGGCGTGGCCGCGCGGCTCGTACATCAGCAGGGTGCGGAAGTGGTCCAGGTGCTGCTGGAAGTGGACCCGGCGTTCGGCCATCGTGGCGCCGGGGATGACACCGAAGCCACCGGTGATGACCCGGGTGGGCATGCCCTCGGTGTGGGAGTCGACGGCGTGGAAGACGTGCCGGGTGCGCATGGGTGACCCTTCGTCAGCAGGTATGAAGGTGGCGGGTGATGGGGCCGGCCGCCGGTGACGGCGACCGGCGGCCGGTCAGCTCAGGCCCTCGGCGAGCGCCTTCTCGGTGGCGGCCCGGACGGCGGCCTCCACCTGCGGGGTGAGCGGGGTGCGCGGCGGGCGGACCGGGCCGCCGGGCAGGCCCGCGATGTCCATCGAGAGCTTGATCGCCTGCACGAACTCGGTCTTGGAGTCCCAGCGCAGCAGCGGGTGCAGCGCCCGGTAGAGCGGCAGCGCGATCTGCAGGTCCTGCGCGACGGCGGCCCGGTAGAGCGCGACCGAGGCCTCGGGCAGCGCGTTCGGGTAGCCGGCGATCCAGCCCACCGCGCCGGCCAGGGCGAGTTCGAGCAGCACGTCGTCGGCGCCGATCAGCAGGTCCAGGCCCGGGGCCAGCTCGGCGATCTGGTAAGCGCGCCGGACGTCGCCGCTGAACTCCTTGACGGCCACGATGCTGCCCTCGCCGTGCAGTTCGGCGAGCAGTTCGGGGACCAGGTCGACCTTGGTGTCGATCGGGTTGTTGTACGCGACCACCGGCAGGCCCGCCTTGGCGACCTCGGCGTAGTGTGCGCGCACCGCGTCGGCGTCCGCGCGGTAGGCGTTGGGCGGCAGCAGCAGCACCGAGCCGGCGCCGGCCTCGGCGGCCTGCTCGGCCCAGCGGCGGGACTCGGCGCTGCCGTACGCCGCCACGCCCGGCATCACCCGGGCCCCGTCGCCGGCCGCCTCGACGGCGGTGCTGACCACCCTGGCGCGCTCCTCGGCGGTCAGCGTCTGGTACTCGCCGAGCGAGCCGTTGGGGACCACGCCGTCGCACCCGGCGTCGATCAGACGGCGGACGTGCTCGGCGTAGGCGTCGTAGTCGACGGAGAGGTCCGAACGCAGTGGCAGTGCGGTGGCGACCATGATGCCGCGCCACGGACGGGTGCTGTCGTGCTGGGGGTGGGTCACGAGCGTTTCTCCTTGGTGAGGTGTGACATTTTATGAAGGCTCGGCCGGACGGCGCAAGAGGACAGGCGGCGCTGCCCGGGAACCCGATGCGGCCGACCCGCGCCCCCACCGAAGCTGCCCCGGCGGGGGCGCGCCGAACCGGCCCGGCCGGGGCACCGTTCGGTCGGGCCTACGGCAACTGCGCCAGCTCACCCAGCCGGACGGGGCAGGAGAGCGGACGGCGGTCGGCGGACGGCTCGGACATGCCGGCCAAGACGGCCACCGCGGGCCCGCACATCCGGCCCTGGCACCAGCCCATCCCGGCCCGGGTGAGCAGCTTGACGGTGCGTGCGTCGGTGGCGCCCAGCTCCTCGACGGCCTCGGTGATCCGCTGCGCCGGCACCTCCTCGCAGCGGCAGACCTCGGTGTCCGGGCGCAGCCACCCCGGCCAGCCGGCGCCGGGGCGGTGGGCGGCGGCCATCAGCTCGGCGAAGCCGCGCAACCGCCGCCGCCGGGCCAGCAGCGCGACCGGCGGCTGCGGGTCACCGGCGATCGCCAGGGCGGCCAGCTCCCCCTCGGCCAGCGCCAGCTCGGCGCCACCGACACCGCAGGTCTCCCCCGCCGCCCAGAGCCCGGGCACGGTGGTGCGCTGGCGGGCGTCGACCCGCAGCGCCAGGGTCCCGTCGGGCACCGGCCGGGTCTCGGCGCCCAGCTCGGTGGCCAGCTCCAGCTGCGGCACCAGGCCGTGGCCCACGGCGAGCGCGTCGCAGGCGATCCGGCGCTCGGTGCCCGGTACCGGCCGCCAGTCGGCGTCCAGCCGAGCCACCGTCACGGCGGTCACCCGCTCGGTGCCGTGCGCCTCGACGACCGCGCTCGCGCGGTGCAGCCGCACCGCGTGCCGGGCCAGCGCGACGCCGTGCGTGACACCCTCGCCCAGCTTGCCGGGGACGGCGGCGAGCACACCGGGGCGGCGGGCGTAGCCGAGGTAGTCGCCGGCCTCGACCACGGCGGGCACCCGGGCTCCGGCGGCGGTCAGCGAGGCGGCGGCGGCCAGCAGCAGCGGGCCGCTGCCGGCCACCACGATCCGGCGCCCGGGCAGCACCAGGCCGGCCTTGAGCATCGCCTGCGCGCCGCCCGCGGTGACCACGCCCGGCAGCGTCCAGCCGGGAAACGGCAGCTGGCGCTCGTAGGCACCGGTGGCGAGCAGCACGGCCGCGGCCGTCAGCTGACTGGTCCGCTCACCGGTGCTCGCGTGCAGCCGCCAGTGCGGACGGTCGGCGGCGTCGGTCCCGCCGCCGGCCGGGTCGGCCTCCAGCAGGAAGACGTGATGATCGCTCAGCAGCCTGATCCGGCCCGCCTGCCGGTGCGCGGCCAGCCGGTCGGCGAGTGCGGTGAAGGTGGACCAGTGGTGGTGCAGCCGGTCGGGACGAGCGGCGCCCAGTTCAGGGGCCGGGTGGCGGTAGTACTGGCCCCCGGGGCGGGCCCCCGCGTCCAGCAGCGCGCAGCGCAGCCCCCGGTCGGCGGCGGCCACCGCACCGGCCAGCCCGGCCGGGCCCGCGCCGATCACGGCCAGGTCGTAGCGGTCACGGCGCTCGTGGCGGTCGGCGCCGGCAGCGGCGTCAGGCGAGGTCGAGGTCGGCACGGCCGTGGCCCTCCTGGGTGGTGACGGTGGTGCCGGGGGCGGCCGGCAGCAGGCAGGTGCGCTGGTTGGGCTGCCCGTCGACGGTGGCCAGGCAGTCGTAGCAGGCGCCGATCCCGCAGAACGCCCCACGCGGCCGGCCGGCGATCCGGGTGCTGCGCCAGGCCAGGATGCCCTGCGCCCAGAGCGCGGCGGCGATGCTCTGACCGGGCAGCGCGGGGATCGGGCGGCCGTCGAACTCGATGGTGTGGGCCGGTCCGGGTTCGGCCGCCGCCAGGGAGGCCGGGGTTCGGCGCATGGGTGAGGGTCCGTTCTGCGCGGGGGTGGGATGGCGAGGGCCCGGGGCCCTCAGGAGGCGAACCGCTCGGGGCGGAAGGGCGCCAGGTCGAGTTCGGGTACGGCGCCGGTCAGCTGCCCGGCGATCAGCCGTCCGGTGGCCGGCGCCAGCCCGATGCCCGCGCCCTCGTGGCCGCAGGCGTGGTAGAGCCCGGGCGCGCGCGGGTCGGCGCCGATCGCCGGCAGGTGGTCCGGCAGGTAGGGGCGGAAGCCCCGGTAGGTGCGCAGCACCTTGACCCCGGCCAGCACCGGGAAGAGCGCGGCCGCCTGGGCGGCCAGTCGGCGCAGCGCCTCGGTGGAGACCCGGCGGTCGAAGCCGACCCGCTCCCGGGTCGCCCCGATCAGCACCGACCCGGCCGGGGTGCCCTCGACCACGCCCGAGCTCTGCAGCGCGGCCGAGCCGCTGGCCACGTCGGCCACGTAGTCGGCGGCGTAGACCTTGTGCCGGACCAGGCGCGGTAGCGGCTCGGTGACCAGCACGAAGCCGCGCCGGGGCAGCACGGGCAGCTGCGTGCCGGCGAGCGCGGCGATCTCCCCGCCCCAGGTGCCGGCCGCGTTGACCACCGCGCCGGCCGCGAGCGTGCGACGCGGGGTGCGCACCGCGCGCACCGCGCCGTCGGCCCCGGTGACCACAGCGATCACCTGTTCGCCGAGGTACAGCTCGGCGCCCGCGCGGCGGGCGGCGCGCAGCAGGTGGGCGGCGGCCAGCGCCGGCTGCACCTGGGCGTCCTCGGGGTAGTGGAAGCCGCCGGCCAGCCCGGGCGCCAGATGCGGCTCGTACTTCGCCAACTGGTCGGCGGCGACCTCGTGGGCCGTCACCCCGGCCGCCGTCTGCTGGGCCGCGAAGGCCCGCAGCGCCTGCTGGCCCGCCGGGTCGGCCGCGACCACCAGGCCGCCCTTGGGCTCGTACTCGATCGCCGCGGGCAGCTCCCCCGCCAGCTCGGTCCAGAGCCGGGCGGAGAGCTGGGCAAGGGAGAGTTCCGGTCCGGGCGCCTTGTCGGAGAGCAGCAGGTTGCCCTCCCCCGCGCCGGTGGTGCCGCCGGCCACCGGCCCGCGGTCCACCACGGCGACGGTCAGCCCGGCCCGGACGGCGTAGTACGCGCAGGCGGCGCCGACGACGCCGGCGCCGATCACCACGACGTCATGGGAGGGGTTCGTGAGCACGGCAGTAATATGTCACATTGCTGATGCGCTGCCAAGCATGCCGCGGCGCACGGCCGGTCTATACCACCGGTCGACCCCGGCCATCCCGGACAGCCCATCGATCCGCCGACACACTGATACGCCGGTGCCCCGGCTCGCATCCGCGAACCGGGGCACCGTCAGCTCGGGGCCGACGCTCCGTCAGGTGATGTCGTCGTCCACCTGCTCGCCGCGCGCCGCCGGGACCGAGGCCACCGGGGTGGGCGAAGCACCCTCCGGGGCGGAGGCGGCCACCGACTCCGCGCCCTCGACCGCCGTGACCGACAGGTCCAGGTGCGAGGCCTCCTCGTCCGACAGGCCGGCGTCCGGGTTGCGGCGCTGCCTGCGACGGTCGTTCAGCAGCGCGAAGCCGACCGCCATGAAGTAGAGGATCCAGATCGGCGAGGCCAGCGCCAGCATGCTGATCGGGTCCGCGCTGGGCGTGGCCACCGCCGCGAAGACGGTGATCGCCATCACCATGCCGCGCCACCAGCCGAGCATCCGCTTGCCGGTGAGCACCCCGCCGATGTTCAGCATCACCAGCAGCAGCGGGAACTCGAAGGCCAGGCCGAAGACCAGCAGCATCCGGGTGGCGATGTTGAGGTAGTTGTCCACCGGCAGGATCTGCTGCGCCCCGATCGGGGTGAACGAGCCCAGCACCTCCAGGGTGGTCGGCAGCAGCAGGAAGGCGCAGGTGACGCCGCCCAGGAAGAGCGGAGTGCCCAGGCCCAGGAAGGTCAGCGAGTAGCGCCGCTCGTGCTTGTGCAGGCCGGGCGAGATGAACGCCCACGCCTGGTAGAGCCAGACTGGGACGGAGGCCACCAGGCCGGCCAGCAGGCAGACCTTCAGGGTGAGGTTGAACGGCTGCGTCACGCCGATCACCGCCACCTGGGCGCAGTGCTTCACCCCGGGCTTGGGCTGACCGTTGGGCAGGCAGGCCGGCAGCGGCTTCATCAGGAAGTGCAGCAGCTGGTCCCTGAAGAACGCCGCCACGATCATGCACAGCACGATCGCCAGGACCGACTTGACCAGCCGGTTGCGCAGCTCGCGCAGGTGATCCCCGAGGGACATCCGTCCGTCGGTGTTCTTGGGCGGCTTGGAAGACTTGCTCAACCCCGGTCCTTGAAACTCGTGCGGCGTGGCGCGCCGGGCGGCGGGCCACCGGGTGGGACCGGCCGGACGCTCAGCGCGTGCGGCCGGTTCGCTGCTCGTCGGTCGGCCGCGCCGAGGACGCGGCGCCGGGAGCGGCCTTGATGGTCAGCGTCGGGTCCGGCACCACCGCGGGCGGTTCGACCGGCTCCTTCGCCTCCTTGGCGAACTCCTCCCGCAGGGCCGAGGTCTCGCTCTTCAGGATGCGCATCGAACGTCCCACCGCACGGGCCAGAGCGGGCAGCCGCTTGCCGCCGAAGAAGACCGCCGCCATCAGGATGATGATCAGGAACGCCAGGATCCTGCCCATGGACGACTACCTTCTGGCTCGGCGCGGTGCCCCGGGTCCGCGCGGGACCCCGGCCGCTGGTGGACGGGACGGTCAGCGGCCCGCCAGACGCTCGCGGGCCACGGTGAGAGCCTAACCCGCGCACTGTGGCCGCAGGAGACCCCCGGGTTCACCAGAGGGTGAAGTTTGGCCGTCAGCGCTTGCGGACCGACCACACAACCGTGGTCACGGGGCGATCGCGCCGCCGTGCTCGCGGCGCCGCCGCACGGCCGTCAGCCCCGCGCGCTCTCGCCCAGTTCCTCCGCCGCCCCGGCCAGCGCCCGAGCGGCGGTGTCCACCTGCTCGGCCAGCCCCCGCACGTCCAGCCAGAGCCGCAGCGCGAGCACCCCGAGCACCAGCAGCCCGGCGGTGGCCAGGCCCACCGCCGCCATCACCAGCCAGGTCGCGGTCACCCCTCCACCACCTGGAGCAGCCGGATGGTGGAGACGCCCGCACCGGTCAGCGCCTCGACGATCTTCTCCCCGGCCGGCTTGCGCACCGCCGCCCCGCAGGCGGGGCAGGTGAAGCTGTAGAAGGTGCGCTCCTTGGTGCGCCCGAGCGCCAGCCGGAACTCGGCGGCGGCCAGCTCCACCTTCTCCCGGCACTGCGAGCAGTAGACCTTGAATCTGGTGCCGGCCGCGGCGTCCTCGGTCACGGCTGCTCCTGGTACCCGGCCAGGGCCGCCAGGGCCGCCGCCTTGGCCTGCTCGGCCAGCGGGGCCGGAGCCACGATCCGCCCGTCCCGGCCCAGTCGCAGCGCCAGGGTGCGCAGGCCCAGCGGATCCGAGCTGCGCAGGGTGATCCGCAGCCCGCCGTCCGGCAGTTCCTCGGCCAGGTCGTGGGTGTAGTACTCGGCCACCCAGCGCCCGGCGGGACCCACCTCGACCACCACCTCGGGGTCGTCGGCAGCCGGGTTGACCAGGCCCTGGGAGAGGTCGCGCCGCTCCAGCCGGGGCGGGTCGGCCGGCTCGTCCAGCACCTTGATCTCGGCCACCCGGTCCAGCCGGAAGAGCCGGCGGTCCTCGGAGGTGCGGCACCAGCCGTCCAGGTAGGTGTGGCCCTCCGTCAGCAGCCGGATCGGGTCCACCTCGCGTTCGCTCATCCCGCCGCGCCCGTGCGAGTAGTAGCGCAGCCAGATCCGCCGGCCCTCGCTCAGCGCCCGGTCGATGTCGGCGAAGACCTGGCCCTCGGCCTCGAAGGTCACCCCGACCCGGGCACTGCCCTCGGCACTCTCCCCCGCCGCGTTCTCGATCTTGACGACGGCCCGGGTGAGCGCCTGCCGGTCCCGCTCACGCAGTCCCGGCAGACCCGCCACCGCCCGCGCGGCGACCAGCAGCGCGGTGGCCTCGTCGGCCGCCAGCCGCAGCGGCTGGGCCACGTCGTCGACGTTGTGCCACCAGATCCGCTCGCCGTCGGTGTCGATGTCCAGCAGGTCGCCGCCGCGGAAGCTGGTGCCGCACATCGGCAGCACGTTCAGGTCCGCGATCAGCTCGCGCTCGCTGATCCCGAACGCCCGGGCCACCTCGGCGACCTCGGCTCCGGGACGCTCCCGCAGGTAGGTGACCAGCGAGAGCATCCGCCGGGTCTGGTCGATGGCGTTGCTCATCGCAGTTCTCCCTCAACAGCGGCATCCCGCACCGGCACGGCCGGCGTGGGCAGACCGGCCACCGCGCGCAGCCGGTCGATGACGTCGGCCCGCAGCTCCTCGGGCGCCAGCACCACCAGGTCGGGCCCGTACTCGGCCAGGTCCGCGCCCAGCCCGTGCCCGTACGGGATCTCCAGCTCGTCCCAGTCCTCGTCCAGCCCGCGGGTGGCCAGCGCCTTGGTGCGCAGCGGGAAGCCCGCGCCGCGCCGCAGCCGCACGGTGGCGGAGGCGGTGGCACCCTCACCGGCGAACCGGGCGACGTAGGCGCGCACGTCCACGTGCTCGGGCACCGGGGCGGTGAAGGCGGCCGAGCGGGAGCGGACCTTGCCGGTGATCCGGCTGAGCCGGAAGACCCGCACCGCACCGCGATCGCGGTCCCAGCCGGCCAGGTACCAGTGGCCGCGCCAGCACTCCAGCGCCCACGGCTCCACCGAGCGCGGCTCGGTGAGGGCGGCGCCGGCCTTGCGGTAGTCGAAGGAGACCGGACGGCGGTCCCGGGCGGCGATCAGCAGCGGCTCGAAGGCCGCCTCGCGGACCGGGATGTAGGGCTCCAGAGCGGTGCGGCCCTCGGCGCCGTCCTCGTCGAACGGGACGCCGGCCGCGCGCAGCTTCTGCAGCGCGCCACTGGCCGCGCCGGAGAGCCGGGCCTGCTGCCAGACCTTGGCGGCCAGGCTCAGCGCGGCGGCCTCCTCGGCGTCCAGCGCGATCTCCGGCAGCCGGTTGCGGTCCCGCCGGGCCAGGTAGCCGGCCTCGCCGTCCAGGGTGTTCTCGTCGACGTCGATCACCAGGCCCAGCTCGCGCAGGTCGTCCTTGTCCCGCTCGAACATCCGGTTGAAGGCGTCCTCACTGCCGGACTGCCAGGCCTCCCGGTAGGCCTCGACGGACTCCCGCAGCTCCCGCTTGGAGAGCGGCCGTCTGGTGTTCATCAGGCACAGGGCGAGGTTCATCAGCCGCTCTGCCTTGGCGATCGCCATCGCTGACCCTTCATCGTCGTTGCGTCCCGGGAATCCCGGCGGACCCGACCGTACCGGTAGCGAGTCCCACGGCGAAAGCCGAGGCGGCCGCACCCCCGGCCCGGGAGTGCGGCCGCCTCGGCCGATCGGTCCGACGGACCGTCAGACGTTGATCAGGTCGACCACGAAGATCAGGGTCGAGTTCGGCGGGATCGCCGGGGTCGGCGACTGCTTGCCGTAGCCCAGGTGCGCGGGGATGGTCAGCTTGCGACGGCCGCCCACCTTCATGCCCTGGACGCCCTGGTCCCAGCCCTTGATGACCCGGCCGCCGCCCAGCGGGAACCGGAAGGTCGAGCCGCGGTTCCAGCTCGCGTCGAACTCCTCGCCGGTCTCGAAGGTCACGCCGACGTAGTGCACCTCGACATTCGCGCCGGCCTTGGCCTCGGCGCCGGTGCCGACCTCGATGTCCTCGATGAGCAGCTCGGCCGGAGCCTCGCCACCGGGGAAGTCGATCTCGGGCTTCGTCTTCTCGCTCACAACTACCTCTTCTCATCAGCCGCCTGAGGCGGCCTCACATCAGTCCACACAGCACGGCGGCGGATCCGCCGCACGAAGGCTCCGCCGGGAACCACCGTACGGGCATCCGCCGCCCGTGCAGATCAGGCCCGGCCGCGGGTCGCCCCGCCGGCCGGAAGCCCCCATCCTGCCATCACTGGCCGCCGCCGCCGGAGCCCTGCCCCGCGTCCAGGATGTCGATCACGAAGACCAGCGAGGCGTTGGCCGGGATGCCGCTGCCGGCCGGCGGCTGCGCCCCGTAGGCCTGCGCGGCCGGGATCACCAGCTCGATCCGGCTGCCCACGTTCTGGCCGATCACACCCTTGTCCCAGCCGGGGATGACCTGGCCGCCGCCGGTGACGAAGCTGAACGCCTGGCCCTTCTCCACCGAGGAGTCGAACTTCTTGCCGTCCTTCAGGGTCACCCCGGTGTACTGGACGACGACCTCCTCGCCGCTCTCCACCTTCGGGCCCTTGCCCTGGATCAGCACCGCGGTCTTCAGGTCGGTCGGGTCGGTGACGCCCGCCGGCGGGGTGATGGTGTCGGCGGTCTTGCCACCGTTGACCTTGACCTGCGGGAAGTCGGCCGACGGCTCGGTCATGTCGCCGCTCACCCGGGCGTCCGGCGCGTTCACCCGCTCGATGTCGATCACCAGCACCAGGGTGTCCTTGGGACCCAGGCCCAGCTGCGAGTTGCCCTGGTCGCCGAAGGCCGCCGCCGGCGGGGCGACCACCAGCACCCGGCTGCCGGCCTTCTGGCCCACCAGGGTGGCGTCCAGCGCCGGGATCACCTGCCCGGTACCGGGCTGCAGGATCAGCGGCTTGCCCTGGTCGTAGGAGCCCGGGATGTCCTTGCCGGTCTGCCAGTCCTTGAGGGTGAAGTCGGCGGAGACCCAGTCGCCCTTGTTGACCTTGGCGCCGGTGCCCTCGGTGAGCGGCTTGACCACGAAGGTGCCTTCCGGGGCCTCCTTCGGCAGCGTGATGGTCGCCTTGGTGCCGAAGTCGCCGGCGACCGTGGGCAGCACCTTGGCGTCGGTCTTGATCGGCGGCACCGGGGCCTGGGTCGGCGAGGGCGGGGTGCTCGGCGTGGCGGTGGCCGCGTCCGAGGCCTTGGCCGCCTTGTCGTTGTGCTGGTTCACGACGTAGAGGCCGACGCCGCTGCCGACCAGCAGCAGGGTGATCACCACCCCGAGGATCACGCCCAGCTTGCCGCCGCCGCCCACGTTCTCGTAGTCGGCCTCGGAGATCTCCTGCTTGCGCACCGTGGAGGCGAAGACCTGCGCCTCCTCCGGCTTGGCGGCGCCCGGGACCGGCGGGGTGCTCTCGCCGGGCTTGGTCCAGCCCGCCTGCTGCTTGAGAATCGACGGCGGGATCACGATCGACTCGCCATCGCCGGGCAGCGGGCCTCCGGGCCTGGGCGCCGCCGGGTCGGCGACAGCGCCGCTCGCGGTGTCGGCCTCGCTCGGGCCCGACGGATTCTCAGCCATTTCTCCCCATCCTCGCCATCAGATCGCTCGCCGCTGTGCGAATCGCCAGCAGTATGTCAGCTCGCCATGAGCACGGGCACTCTCGAGTGTGCATGACACACCGGGAGTACCCGCGCGCGTGACGAATCCGTGCCGACGAAACAGCCGTGGTCAGACAGCTTCCAGGATGTCGATGACGAAGACCAGAGTGGAGTTGGCCGGAATTCCGCTCTGCGGACTCGCGCCGTAGCCCAGCGACGGCGGGATCACCAGCATCACCCGGCTGCCCACCGGCTGCCCGACCAGACCCTGGTCCCAGCCCGGGATCACGCTGCCGGTACCCACCTGCAGCGCCTGCGCCCCGCCGTGGCTCCACGAGGAGTCGAACTGCTGCCCGTTGCTGTACAGCACCCCGGTGTACTGCACCAGCACGGTCTGGCCGGACTGCACCGGCTTGCCGTCCCCCTTGATCAGCACCGTGGTCTGCAGCGAGGTCGGAGCCGGCTGCCCGGCCGGGATGGTGATCGTCGGCGCGGCCTTGCCGTTGTCCTTGACCTGCGGCTGGTTGGCCGGCGGCTCGGTCATCGTCCCGGTCACCACCGCGTCCTGCGGCACCGCCTCCATGATGTCCAGCGCGAACACCACGGTCTCGTCCTTGCCGACCCCGAGCTGCTGGTTGCCCGTGCTCCCGAAGGCCGTCGCCGGCGGCGCCACCACCAGCACCCGGCTGCCCACCTTCTTGCCCACCACGCTCTGGTCGAAGGCCGGCACCAGCTGCCCGATCCCCGCCTGGTAGAGCTGCGGCTTGGCGCCGGCGTCGTAGGAGCTCGGCAGGTCCTTGCCGGTGGTCCAGTCCTTGGCGGTGTAGTTGACAGTCACCCAGTCGTTCTTGTTGACCGTCGGCCCGTCGCCCTCGGAGACCGTGCTGACCACGAACTGGCCGCTGGGCTGCCCGGTCAGCGTGATGGTGGCCTTCTTGCCGAAGTCCCCGCTGACCGTCGGCATCGGCGAGGCGGAGCCCACCGGACTGGGCACGCTCGGCGCGGCACTGGTCGGCGACGCGGACGGCCCCGCCTTCGTAGTGGTGCTGCTGCTGCACGCGGCGAGCACCAGCATCGGCAGGAGTACGAGCAGTCCGGCTCTGCGGCGCACGGCAGTCCTCACGGTCGGTCACATTTACGGATCGGTAAACGTGATCAGCCTAGAACCAGCGCGCCCCGCCTCCATCGGAGGCGGGGCCGCGGCGACCGGATTAACCCTCTTCTCAGCCGATCACACCTGTCACCTGTCAGCCGATCACATGCCGGCGATCAGCTTCTCCACCCGCTCGTCCACCGAACGGAACGGGTCCTTGCAGAGCACCGTGCGCTGCGCCTGGTCGTTCAGCTTCAGGTGGACCCAGTCCACCGTGAAGTCCCGCCGCTGCTCCTGCGCCTTGCGGATGAAGTCACCGCGCAGCCGGGCCCGGGTGGTCTGCGGCGGCACCGACTTGGCCTCGAAGACCTTCAGGTCGGTGGTCACCCGCTGCGCCTGCCCCTTGTTCTGCAGCAGGTAGAAGAGGCCGCGGCGCCGGTGGATGTCGTGGTACGCGAGGTCGATCTGGGCGACCCGCGGGTTGGACATGCTCATCTGGTGCTTCTCCCGGTACCGCTCGATCAGCTGGTACTTCATGATCCAGTCGATCTCGTTGCCGGCCTTGGCCAGGTCCTCGGTGCGCACCGCCTCCAGCGTGCGGCCCCACAGCTCCAGCACCCGGCCGACCGTGCCGGTGTTCAGCCCCTTGCGGTCGGCGAACTCCAGCGCCTTCCCGTAGTACTCCTCCTGGATCTCCAGCGCGCTCGCCTCCCGCCCGTTGGCCAGGCGCACCTGGTGACGGCCGGTCAGGTCGTGGCTGACCTCGCGGATCGCCCGGATCGGGTTCTCCAGCGTCAGGTCCCGCATCACCACGCCCGCCTCGATCAGGCGCAGCACCAGGTCGGTGGCGCCCACCTTGAGCAGGGTGGTGGTCTCCGACATGTTGGAGTCGCCGACGATCACGTGCAGCCGCCGGTAGCGCTCGGCGTCCGCGTGCGGCTCGTCGCGGGTGTTGATGATCGGCCGCGAACGGGTGGTCGCCGAGCTGACGCCCTCCCAGATGTGCTCGGCCCGCTGGCTGACGCAGAAGACCGCGCCACGCGGGGTCTGCAGCACCTTGCCCGCCCCGCAGATCAGCTGCCGGGTCACCAGGAACGGGATCAGCACGTCCGCCAGCCGGGAGAACTCCCCGTGCCGGGCCACCAGGTAGTTCTCGTGGCAACCGTAGGAGTTGCCGGCCGAGTCGGTGTTGTTCTTGAAGAGGTAGACGTCCCCCGCGATGCCTTCCTCGTGCAGGCGCCGTTCGGCGTCCACCAGGAGGCCCTCGAGGATCCGCTCGCCGGCCTTGTCGTGCGTCACCAACTCGGTGACGTCATCACACTCCGGAGTGGCGTACTCGGGGTGCGAACCGACATCGAGGTACAGGCGAGCGCCATTGCGCAGGAACACATTGCTGCTGCGGCCCCAGGAAACTACGCGGCGGAAGAGGTACCTGGCCACCTCGTCCGGAGACAGACGCCGTTGTCCCCGGAACGTACACGTGACGCCGTACTCGTTCTCCAGCCCGAAAATTCGGCGGTCCATGCCTGGACTTTACGCTTTTGGCGGGGATCTGAAACCGTTTCGGCGACGCCAATCGGATCACGATCCGTGCTGGGCCCATCACCCGCGGGTCATCCGGCAAATCATCCCGCGCGTCGTGCACGAGTCATTCGCGAGCACGCCGGTGGGGTGCGGCGGTCGGCCCGTCGCACCCCACCCGGTGACCCGCTGTCACTCCGTGCTGCCGGACTCCTCGGTGGCGGAGTCGGTGGCGGAGCCGGCGGCGGTCGTGGTGCTCTCCGCATCCACGTCGGCGTCGGCGTCCGCGCCGGCCGTGGCGTCGCCGCTCAGCAGCCGGCTCAGCTGGGCACCCAGGATCCGCTTGAACTTGCGCTGCTGGGGCCGCCGCCGGTCCAGCACCGCCACCTCCAGCTGCTCCGGGGTCAGGGTGCGCGGGCTGCCGCCGTTGGGGTCGCGGGCCAGCGACTCGACGGCCACCTTGAGCGCCTCGGCCAGGCTCATCCCGACCTGGTGGCGCTGCCCGAGGTAGTTCCCGATCGAGTCGGCGTTGCCGCCGACCACCACCGAGTTCTGCTCGTCGACCACCGACCCGTCGGGGGTGAGCCGGTAGATCTGGTCGTCCTCGGGGCCCTTGCCCACCTCGGCGACGATCAGCTCCACCTCGTACGGCTTCTCGCCGACCGAGGAGAAGATGGTGCCCAGGGTCTGGGCGTAGACGTTGGCCAGCCCCCGGGCCGTCACATCGGCCCGGTCGTAGGAGTAGCCGCGCAGGTCGGCGTAGCGCACGCCGCCGATCCGCAGGTTCTCGAACTCGTTGTAGCGGCCGACCGCGGCGAAGGCGATCTTGTCGTAGATCTCGGACACCTTGTGCAGCGCCCGGGAGGTGTTCTCGGCCACGAAGACGATGCCGTCGGCGTAGGTGAGCACGACCACGCTGCGGCCACGCGCGATGCCCTTGCGGGCGTACTCCGCGCGGTCCGCCATGGCCTGCTGCGGCGAGACGTAGAACGGTGTGGACACCGGCTGGTCATCCCCTTCTGGTGATGTTCGGCGGACTAGAGGAGCGGGGCCTGGGGACCGTCGGGCTGGCTGCGGCGGTGCTCGGTGATCGACTGCGCGATCTCGCCCACCTCCTGCTCGGAGAGCCGGCGGAAGCCGTCCTCGGTGATCAGCGAGACGATCGGGAAGATCCGGCGGGCCAGGTCGGGACCGCCGGTGGCGGAGTCGTCGTCGGCCGCGTCGTACAGCGCCTGGACCACCAGGGTCGCGGCCTGATCGGCCGTCAGGTCGCTGCGGTAGAGCTTCTTGAGCGAGCCGCGGGCGAAGACCGAACCGGAGCCGGTCGCGGCGAAGTTGCGCTCCTCCGAGCGCCCGCCGGTGACGTCGTAGGTGAAGATCCGCCCACGCCCGAGGTCCAGGTCGTACCCGGCGAAGAGCGGCACCACGGCCAGCCCCTGCATCGCCATGCCCAGGTTGCCCCGGATCATGGTGGTCAGCCGGTTGGCCTTGCCCTCCAGCGAGAGCACGGTGCCCTCGATCTTCTCGTAGTGCTCCAGCTCCAGCTGGAACAGCCGCACCATCTCGACCGCGAGCCCCGCGGTGCCGGCGATGCCGACCGCGCTGTACTCGTCGGCCGGGAAGACCTTCTCGATGTCGCGCTGGGCGATCACGTTGCCCATGGTGGCGCGCCGGTCGCCGGCGATCACCACGCCGCCGTCGAAGACCGCCGAGACGATGGTCGTCCCGTGCGGCGCCTCGATGGTCAGCCCCTCGGGCAGGCTGCGGCCGCCGGGCAGCAGCTGCGGCGAGTGCTCCGCCAGGAAGTCCATGAAGGAGGAGGACCCGGGGGTCAGGAAGGCAGCCGGTAGACGCCCGGTGCCACGAGTGTTGGCTTCCACACGATTCCTTCCAGGTAGTCGGCAGCCCGCCGGAGCGCGTCGGGCCGGTCTCGCATCTGCCCCGGCGCCGCGTTGCACGCGAAGCAGAGGATGCCACGGACCCTACCCGTTTCGTGGTCGTGATCCACATGCTCGGCGGGTTTGTCCGAACAGATCGGACAGCTGCCGGCCCGGGCTGCGAGCATGGCCTGGAGGTCCGCTTCGGTCATGCCGCAAGTGCGGCGAAAACAGCTCTCGCGATTCCGCGCGGAGCGGCCGAGCTTGCCGTACGGCGCGCGGCCGCTCGGGGCACCTGGACTCGCGGCTTCGGAACCTTGCCACTGGCCGGCTGACGCTGGTCACAATAGGACGCGCTGCAGGCGCGGCAAGCCGCCTGCAGCCCGTTCCACCTCGACCGATTCCTGGCGAAATCAGCGGCCGGCAATGTCCGCCTGCATTTCGAGCAACGAGCCTCGGAATGCAGTTCGGTCACCTATTACTCCCCGCCCTTTTGAACGAAGCCCCGAACAAAATCCTCGGCGTTCGACTCGAGCACTTCATCGATTTCGTCCAGAACCGAGTCCACGTCCTCGCTCAGCTTCTCCTGGCGCTCCTTGAGCTCCTCGGACTGCTGCGCCTCCGCGGTCTGCTCCTCGACCTCTTCCGAGGAGCGGTTCGCCCGCTGCTGGCCGCCGTCGGTGTCCTTGGTCGCCATGTCCCTCACCCCGCTCGCATTCGTCTGGCACGGTTGGTCGGTCCGGGCTTGCTGCTCAGACCCTATACACCGGGTGGCGCATGGCGCTGCCCGTTTGCGACGCGTCCGCGCGAGCGGCGCGGACGCGTGAGGTCGCCGATGACTGGTCCACTCTGTTCAACGTCGGGACGACACCTGGATGATTCCCCGTCAGCCACCCGTTCACCCGTGGTGAGCGGATCATCACCCGCCGCTCAGGACCCGGACCAGCTCCTCGGCGGTGCGGCAGCGGTCGAGCAGTTCCTTGACGTGGTTGCGGGTGCCGCGCAGGGGTTCCAGGGTGGGGACCCGCTGGAGCGAGTCGCGGCCCGGCAGGTCGAAGATGACCGAGTCCCAGGAGGCCGCCGCGACGTGCTCGGCGTACTGGTCCAGGCAGCGGCCGCGGAAGTAGGCCCGGGTGTCGTCCGGGGGCTGGTGGACGGCGCGCAGCACCTCCTCCTCGGTCACCAGGCGCTCGAACCGGCCGCGGGCGACCAGGCGGTTGTAGAGGCCCTTCTCGGCGCGCACGTCGCTGTACTGGAGGTCGACCAGGTGCAGCCGGGGGTTGTCCCAGTCCAGGCCGTCGCGCTGGCGGTAGCCCTCCAGCAGCTCCTTCTTGGCGACCCAGTCGAGCTGCCTGGACAGGCTCATCGGGTCGCGCTCCAGCTTGCCGAGCACCACCTCCCAGCGGGTCAGCACGTCCTTGGTCTGCTCGTCGGCGTCGTGGCCGTAGCGGTCCTCGACGTACTTGCGGGCCAGTTCGTAGTACTCCATCTGGAGCTGCACGGCGGTGAGCTTGCGGCCGTTGCGCAGTGTGATCAGGTACTGCAGCTCGTGGTCGTGGGAGACCCGGTGCAGGGTGCGCACCGGCTGGTCGACGGCGAGGTCGACGGCGATGAAGCCCTCTTCGATCATGGACAGCACCAGCGAGGTGGTGCCGAGCTTGAGGTAGGTGGAGATCTCCGAGAGGTTGGCGTCGCCGATGATCACGTGCAGCCGGCGGTACTTCTCGGCGTCGGCGTGCGGCTCGTCGCGGGTGTTGATGATCGGGCGCTTGAGCGTGGTCTCCAGGCCGACCTCGACCTCGAAGTAGTCGGCCCGCTGGCTGAGCTGGAAGCCGTGCGCGGAGCCGTCCTGGCCGATGCCGACCCGCCCCGCGCCGGTGACCACCGGGCGGGAGACGAAGAACGGGGTGAGGTGGCGCACGATGTCGGCGAACGGGGTGGCCCGCTGCATCAGGTAGTTCTCGTGGGTGCCGTAGGAGGCGCCCTTGTTGTCGGTGTTGTTCTTGTACAGGTGGATGTTCTGCCCGTTGGGCAGCTCCAGGGCGCGGGCCGCCGCCTCGGCCATGATCCGCTCGCCGGCCTTGTCCCAGAGCACGGCGTCCCGCGGGTTGGTGACCTCGGGCGAGCTGTACTCGGGGTGCGCGTGGTCGACGTAGAAGCGGGCCCCGTTGGTGAGGATGATGTTGGCCAGGCCGATGTCCTCGTCGGTCAGCTGGCTGGCGTCGGCCACCTCCCGGGCGAGGTCGAACCCCCTCGCGTCCCGCAGCGGGTTCTCCTCCTCGAAGTCCCAGCGGGCGCGCCGCGCCCGGTGCATCGCCGCCGCGTAGGCGTTGACGATCTGGGACGAGGTGAGCATGGCGTTGGCGTTGGGGTGTCCGGGTACGGAGATCCCGTACTCGGTCTCGATGCCCATCACGCGCCTTACGGTCATGCGGCCCTCCTTGCCCCGTCGCCCCGCCCCGTGCGGGCGGGGCACCGACGTCCCTGCTGTGCCACCGCGGCTGACGGACCGTGGGGTCCGCCAGCCGCGTTCGTGTCGAGCCTGTCCGGCCTGTCGGGGCCGTGGGCGGGTGTTACAGGTACTGCCCGGTGTTGGCGACGGTGTCGATGGAGCGGCCCGACTCGGCGCCCTGCTTGCCGGTGACCAGGGTGCGGATGAAGACGATCCGCTCGCCCTTCTTGCCCGAGATCCGGGCCCAGTCGTCCGGGTTGGTGGTGTTGGGCAGGTCCTCGTTCTCCTTGAACTCGTCCACGCAGGCGGCGAGCAGGTGGGAGACGCGCAGACCGCGCTGGCCGTGGTCGAGGAAGTCCTTGATCGCCATCTTCTTGGCCCGGTCCACGATGTTCTGGATCATGGCGCCGGAGTTGAAGTCCTTGAAGTAGAGGACCTCCTTGTCACCGTTGGCGTAGGTGACCTCCAGGAAGCGGTTCTCCTCGGTCTCGGAGTACATCCGCTCGACCACCGACTGGATCATGGCGGCGACGGTGGTGTCCACCGAGCCGTCGTGCTCCTTGAGGTCGTCGGGGTGGAAGGGCAGCGAGTTCTTGAGGTACTTGGAGAAGATGTCCTTGGCGGCCTCGGCATCCGGACGCTCGATCTTGATCTTGACGTCGAGCCGGCCCGGGCGCAGGATCGCCGGGTCGATCATGTCCTCGCGGTTGGAGGCGCCGATCACGATGACGTTCTCCAGGCCCTCCACGCCGTCGATCTCGGCGAGCAGCTGGGGGACGATGGTGTTCTCCACGTCCGAGCTGACACCGGAGCCGCGGGTGCGGAAGAGCGACTCCATCTCGTCGAAGAAGACGATGACGGGGGTGCCCTCGCTGGCCTTCTCACGAGCCCGCTGGAAGACCAGGCGGATCTGCCGCTCGGTCTCGCCGACGTATTTGTTGAGCAGCTCGGGGCCCTTGATGTTGAGGAAGTAGCTCTTGCCCTGCGGGCGGCCGGTGACCTCGGCGACCTTCTTGGCCAGCGAGTTGGCCACCGCCTTGGCGATCAGCGTCTTGCCGCAGCCGGGCGGACCGTAGAGCAGCACGCCCTTGGGCGGGCGCAGCTCGTACTCCTTGAACAGGTCGGCGTGCAGGTAGGGCAGTTCGACCGCGTCGCGGATCTGCTCGATCTGGTTGGTCAGACCGCCGATCTGGCGGTAGTCGATGTCCGGGACCTCTTCGAGGACCAGTTCCTCGACCTCGGACTTGGGCACCACCTCGTAGACGTAGCCGGAGCGCGGCTCCATCAGCAGCGCGTCGCCGGCCCGCAGCGTGATCTCGCGCAGCGGCTCGGCCAGCCGCACCACCCGCTCCTCGTCGGTGTGCCCGATGACCAGCGCGCGTTCGCCGTCCTCCAGCACCTCCTTGAGGGTGACCAGGTCGCCGATCGACTCGAAGGCGAAGGCGTCGACGATGTTGAGCGCCTCGTTGAGCAGGACCTCCTGCCCGCGGCGCAGCTCCTCCAGCTCGATGGTGGGGCTGACGTTGACGCGCAGCTTGCGCCCGCCGGTGAAGATGTCGGCGGTGCCGTCCTCGTTCTGACTGAGGAAGGTGCCGAATCCGGCTGGGGGCTGGGCCAGCCGGTCCACCTCCTCCTTGAGGGCCACGATCTGGTCGCGGGCCTCGCGCAGGGTGGCGGCCAGCCGCTCGTTCTGAGCGGTCACTCCGGCCAGGTTGGTCTGAAGCTCGACGATCCGGTCTTCGAGAACTCTCGAAGAGCGCGGGGAGTCGGCCAGCTTGCGACGCAGCACGGCGATCTCCTGCTCCAGGTACGAGACCTGTGCGGCCTCGTCGGAACCACGGGCGGGCTTGCCGGCACTGCGGTTGTAATCGTCCTCGTGGGCTGCCACGGTCCTCACCTCCTCCGGGGAGCGGGATGCTTCCAGACCCTACCTGCACCAGGGGTCGTGTAAACCCCTAGATCAAGAAAGACGGAAGGGGTGTGTCCGATCTTCACCCGTGTGTGCTTCCCCTCGGCAAGCAGATACCCACCGCACACGCCCGGAAAGCGAGCTGGAGGTAGGGTCGAGCGAGTCAATACCCGATCGTGACCGTTTACCAGGCAGGAACCGATGTCAGAGACCAGTGGGGCGGGTGCCGCAGAGCCGCTCGAGGTGTGGATCGATCAGGACCTGTGCACCGGGGACGGGATCTGCGTCCAGTACGCGCCCGAGGTGTTCGAGCTGGACATCGACGGTCTGGCCTATGTGAAGGGCGAGGGCGACGAGTTGCTCCAGCACACGGGAGCCACCGCGCCGGTGCCGCTGACGCTGCTCCAGGACGTGGTGGAGTCGGCGCGGGACTGCCCGGGAGACTGCATCCACGTCCGGCGGGTCGCCGACCGGGTCGAGGTGTACGGGCCGGACGCGGACTGAGCCGCGAGCGGGGCCCGCTGACGCCCCGTCGGCCACGACGGAAGCTGACCCTCGGTCAGGTCGTGGCCGACGGGGCGCTCTGCTCGGTGCGGTGGTAGCCGTCGCCCTGCCGGGACCAGTCGAACTGGACGGTCAGGTCGGGGCAGCAGCGCGGCACGTCGGCGGTGGAGTAGCCGCGGGCGGCGGCGGTGATGGTGCCGTCCGCGCGCAGCGCGAGGCGGGTCACGGTGAAGCCCTCCTGCCAGCGCAGCAGGGTGTCGTGCACCGCCGGGTGGCCGTCCTGGCCGGGGGTGAGGACGAAGACGCCGTCGGGGGCGGTGCCGCTGCCGGCCTGGCAGTGGGCGGCGACCACGGTGGCGGGGGTGCCGTCGCCGAGGTCGGCGGTGAAGCTGATCGAGACCGTGCTGGGCGTCGGTCCGCAGTCCAGCGGGAACTGGGCCCGGGCGGGGTCGGGGGCCTGCGCGGCGGGCAGCGCGTGCGGGGTGCCGGCGCCGGCCGGGGCGGTGAGCGGGTGGCTGGCGACGCTCGGGGTGGCGGCCAGCGTGCCGGCCACCAGGGCGGCGCAGCCGACGGCCACCGCTCCCCAGTGCCCGGGGCCCGAGCGGGCGGCGGGCGCGGGAGCCCCCTCGGTGGGTCGTGGGGTGCGCGTCGGGTCGAGCGTCGTCGCGTCCGCTGCGTCCGCCAAGAGGTCCCCTCCACCGGCCCGGGGTGAACGTATATGCGCAGCATCGTCGCACATGAGCGCGGTACGGACGGCACCGGGGGCGGCGCCCCGCGAGGGAGCGCCGCCCCCGGGGCGGACGGTGCGACGGGTCCCGGTCAGTCCTGGTCGATCACCGGGGTGGCGGCCTTGACGGCGGCGCGGGCGGCGGCCCGCTCGGCCAGGGTGGGCTCGGCCGAGCCGTTGTCGTAGTCCTCGCCGTAGGCGCCCTTGGCGGGGCGGCGGCGGCGCAGCGGCGGCTCGACGCCGTCGGCCAGCCGGCGGGAGGTGAGCAGGAAGCCGGTGTGCCCGATCATCCGGTGGTCCGGGCGGACCGCCAGGCCCTCCACGTGCCAGGTGCGGACCATGGTCTCCCAGGACTGCGGCTCGGTGAAGCAGCCGTGCTCGCGCAGCGCCTCGACGGTGCGCGACAGCTGGGTGGTGGTGGCCACGTAGCAGCAGATCAGGCCGCCGGGGACGAGCGCCTTGGCGGCGACGTCCAGGCACTCCCAGGGCGCCAGCATGTCCAGGATGATCCGGTCGACCTCGGTCTCCACCAGGTTGTCCTGGAGGTCACCGACGGTGAGCTTCCAGGCCGGGTGCGGGCCGCCGAAGTAGCGCTCGACGTTGCCGCGGGCGATGTCCGCGAAGTCCTGGCGGCGCTCGTAGGAGGCCAGCAGCCCGGTGTCGCCGACGGCGCGCAGCAGGTAGGTGCTGAGCGCGCCGGAGCCGACGCCGGCCTCGACCACCCGGGCGCCGGCGAAGATGTCGGCCATGGCCAGGATCTGCCCCGCGTCCTTGGGGTAGATCACGGCGGCGCCGCGGGGCATGGACAGGACGTAGTCGGGGAGCAGGGGGCGCAGCGCGAGATAGGGGACGTTCCCGGTGGTGCGCACGACGGTGCCCTCGGGGGCGCCGATCAGCTCATCATGCGGAAACGCGCCCTTGTGGGTGTGGAAGTTCTTCCCACCCTCGAGCGTGAACGTGTAGTGACGGCCCTTGGGGTCGGTCAGCTGCACCTGGTCCCCGACCGTGAATGGCCCCCGCCTGCGGGTGGCACCGGTCGGTTCGGACATGCGGACAATCCTATCCCGGCCACGGGACCGCTCGACGCCGGGCGATCTTTCCGGGCCGGCGCGGGCCGCGCGGGCGCTCGGCGGCCGTGCTCGGCGGCCGCGTTCAGCGACCGCTCAGCGACCGGTGAGTGCGGCGCTCAGCCGGCGCTCGACGTCGGAGACCGCGAGCACGCCGTAGGGCCGGCCGTCCTCCTCGACCACCAGGTACTCGCTGGCCGGGGTGGACCGCAGCGCGGTGAGCAGCTCTTCGCCGTCCAGGTCGGCGGAGATCCGCAGGCCGGGTTCGAGCGAGCGGGCCAGCGCCCCGGCGGCCACCCAGGGGCGGCGGTGCTCCGGGACCTGGAGCACGGCGGCCTCCTTGACCAGGGCGATCGGATCGCCGTGCCCGTCGATCACCACCACGGCGCCGGCCTGGGCCTCGCGGGCCTGGCGCAGCGCTTCGGCGAGCGGGGTGTCGGCGGTGACCGAGACGGCCCGCCGGGTCAGGCCGCGCACCGCGAGGCCGGGCAGCGCCTCCTTGAGCCGGGCGTTGCGTACGGCGCCGCCGGCACCGTTCCAGATCACCACGGCCAGCACCGCGGCCAGCACCGAGTCGAGCAGCGCCTGGCTGCCGCTCTGCTGGGCGCCGGCCCTGGCCGTGCTGATCGCGGGCAGCCCGAAGAGCACCACCAGCGCGAGCACCCGCCCCGACCAGGCGGCGGCGATGGTGCCGGTCATCGGGCGGCCGGTCAGGCCCCAGACCACGGCGCGCAGCATCCGGCCGCCGTCCAGCGGCAGGCCGGGCAGCAGGTTGAAGACGGCGACCACCAGGTTGGCCACCATCAGCCCGGCCAGCAGCACGCCGGGCACCGTCTCCAGTTGGACCAGGTCCAGGAGGAGCCAGAAGATCCCGCCGAGCACCAGGGAGAGCAGCGGTCCGACGAAGGCCAGCCAGAACTCCCGGCCCGGGGTCTCGGCCTCCTTCTCGATCTCGGAGACGCCGCCGAAGAACTGCAGCTGGATCCGGCGGACCCCGAGCTTGTACCGCAGCGCGACCAGGGTGTGGGCCAGTTCGTGGACCAGGACGGAGGCGTAGAAGGCGATCGCGAAGGAGAGCGCCACCAGGTAGCGGGTGAAGCCGAGGTCGGGCAGCACGCCGGAGAGCTGGTCGCCGAAGAGCCAGGTGATCAGGGCGGCGATGAGGAACCAGGTGGGGGTGACGTAGATCGGTACGCCGAACGGACGGCCCATCAGGATGGCGCCGCCCGGGCGCCGCGGTTCCTCGCCGCCCGGGCGCTGCGGCTTCTTGGCCGGGTCGTCGTCCTGCCGTGGCGGTTGCTGTGAGGTCTGCTGCCCTGTGGTGTCGCTCACCGTGACCCCTTCAGGTCGTCGTCCCCGCCGCGGCCCCGTTCTGGCGGGCGGAGGGTGCCCACGCTACGTGATCTCGGATCGCGATGACGTAAGTGCCCCGTTGTGAACGTTGTACCCAAGTTGGGGCCGGTGAGCGGTCTGACAGCCGGATGACAGCCGGACCCCATAGGGTCTGGGGTATGCAGCAGACCGAGACCGCCCGCGAGGCAGTACCGCCGAGCGGGCTGTCACCTTCACGCGCCGGGGATTTCCTGACCTGCCCGCTGCTCTACCGGCTGCGGGTGATCGACAAGCTGCCGGAGCCGCCGAGCCAGGCGGCCACCCGGGGCACCCTGGTGCACGCGGTGCTGGAGCGGCTCTTCGACCACCCGGCCGGCGAACGGACCCCGCAGCGCGCCGTCGAGCTGCTGCGCCCGCAGTGGGAGCGGCTGCTGGGCGAGCGGCCGGAGCTGGCGGAGCTGTTCCCGGGCGAGTCCGAGGGGGCCGGCGAGCAGCTGACCCGCTGGCTGGCGGACGCCGAGAAGCTGCTCGCCCAGTGGTTCAGGCTGGAGGATCCGACCCGGCTGCACCCGGTGGAGCGCGAGCTGTACGTGGAGACCGTGCTGGACTCCGGGCTGAAGCTGCGCGGCTACATCGACCGGGTTGACGTCGCGCCCACCGGGGAGGTGCGGCTGGTGGACTACAAGACCGGGCGGGCGCCCTCGCGGGACTTCGAGGGCAAGGCGATGTTCCAGATGAAGTTCTACGCCCTGGTGGTGTGGCGCTGGAAGGGCGTGATCCCCAAGCGGCTGCAGCTGGTCTACCTGGGCGGGGGCGGCGACGTGGTCAGCTACGACCCGGACGAGGCGGACCTGCGCTCGGTGGAGCGCAAGCTGCTGGCGCTCTGGGAGACGATCGGCCGGGCGGTGGCCACGGGGGAGTTCCCGGCCACCCGCAACCGGCTCTGCGACTGGTGCGACCATCAGGCGAGCTGCCCGGAGTTCGGCGGGACTCCCCCGCCCTACCCCCTGCCGATCACCGGGCTGCCGCCGCAGAAGACCGTGACGAGCATGACGAGCAAGGAGTCCTAGGTGGCGATCCGAGTGCTGCTGGTCGACGACCAGCCACTGCTGCGTACCGGTTTCCGGATGATCCTGGAAGCCGAGTCCGATCTGGTGGTGGTGGGCGAGGCCGGGGACGGTCAGCAGGCGCTGGAGCAGGTGCGGGCGCTGCAGCCCGACGTGGTGCTGATGGACATCCGGATGCCCCGGATGGACGGGGTGGAGGCGACCCGGCGGATCGTCGGGCCCGGTCGGGACGGCCCGGTGAAGGTGCTGGTGCTGACCACCTTCGACCTGGACGAGTACGTGGTGGAGGCGCTGCGGGCCGGGGCCAGCGGGTTCCTGCTCAAGGACGTGCCGGCCGAGGAACTGGTGCAGGCGATCCGGGTGGTGGCCGACGGGGCCGCGATGCTGGCGCCCTCGATCACCCGCCGGCTGCTGGACATGTACGCCACCCGGCTGCCCTCGGGCGAGGAGACGCCGTCGCCGGCGCTGACCGCGCTGACCGAGCGGGAGATGGAAGTGCTGCGGCTGGTCGCCAAGGGGCTGTCGAATGCCGAGATCGCCGCCGAACTCTTCGTCAGCGAGACCACGGTGAAGACGCACGTGGGCCATGTGCTGACCAAGCTGGGGCTGCGCGACCGGGTGCAGGCGGCGGTCTTCGCCTATGAGAGCGGGCTGGTCCGGCCGGGCGCGGCGTAGCGTCGGCCGGCTTCCTGCGGGAACGATCCGTCAGGCGCACACGCCACGGGCCGTCCGGAGATCCGGACGGCCCGTCGGCGTGTGCGCGCCCGGCTCAGCTGCGGCCGAGCTCGGAGAACCGGATGATGGAGGTGGAGTCCACCGCGGACTCCACGCCGGTGATGTTCTCGCGTGCGGTGTAGAGCGCCTTGCTCTGCACCAGCGGCACCATCGGGACATCGATGGCCAGCTGGTTCTGAATGGCGCCGAAGGTGGTGGCGGCCTGGGTGCGGTCGGCCTGGCGCTGGCTCTGCGGCAGCAGCTGCTGGCTGATCAGCGGGTCGTCGAAGCCGTTGTGGAAGGAACCGCCGTCGACCACCAGCGGGGCCACGAAGTCCTCGGCATCCGGGTAGTCGGCGCTCCAGCCGACCAGGTAGGCCTGGTAGCTGCCGTTCTGCCAGCCCTTCTGGTAGGCCACCCAGTCGGCCACCTGCTGGGTGCTGACCTGGAACAGGCCGCTGGCCTCCAGCTGCTTCTTCAGCGCCGCCGTCTCGGCTCCCGCAGCCGCGGCACCGGTCCAGGCCAGGTTGAACTTGACCGGGGTGGAGATCTTCGCGGCGGCCAGGATCGCCTTGGCCTTGGCGGCGTCCGGCCGGCCGTACTTGTCGAAGAAGGCGGTGTTGTGGCCGGCGACGCCCTGCGGGACCACCGAGTAGAGCGGCTGCACGGTGTTGGCGAAGACCTGGCTGCTCAGCTGGTCGCGGTCGACCAGCTGGGCGATCGCCTGGCGCACCGCCTGCTGACCCAGCGTCTGGTCCTTGGTGTTGAGGACCATGAAGCCGGAGTCGCTGCCGTCCACCTCGGTGACCTGGAGGGTGCCCTTGCCGGCCAGCTGGTCGGCCTGCAGCTGGGCGGCCACGTTCGGGTCCAGGCTGTTGTCGGCCAGGTCGACCGCGCCGCTGTCCAGCGCGCTCTTCAGCTGGTCTGGCTGGGTGAAGTAGCGGACCGCGATCTTCGAGGTCTTCGGCGTCTCGTCGCCCTGGTACTTGCTGTTGGCCGACAGGCTGATCTTGCTGGGCGTCTTGCTGCCGTCCGAGGCGGTCGCCTCGTCCACCGAGTCGATCTTGTAAGGCCCGGAGCCGATCAGCTTGTCGTTGGGCAGCTCCTTGTCGGCCGGGAAGACCTTGTGGTCCACGATCGAGCCGGCGCCGCTGGCCAGCTTGTCCGGCAGCACCGCGTCGGGCTGGTTCAGCTGGAAGACCACGTCGCTGTCGTCCTGCGCCTGCACCGACTTGATGGTGCTGAAGAGCGAGGAGGGCCCGGACGGGTCGGCGATCTTCTTCATCCGGTCCACCGAGAAGACCACGTCCTGCGCGGTCAGCGGGTCGCCGTTGGAGAAGGTCAACCCCTTGCGCAGGGTGCAGTGGTAGCTCATCGCGTCGGAGCTGAACTCGCAGGACTGCGCGGCGTCGGGCTGCGGCGTGGTGGCGCCGACCGGGAACCGGAGCAGCCCCTGGAAGGTGTTCTCCAGGATCAGCCAGGAGCCGAGGTCGTAGGCGCCGGCCGGGTCGAGCACGCTGGTGGTGTTGGCGGTGCCCAGGGTGATCGGGCTGCTGCTGCCGCCACCACCGGCGATGGAGCTGACCGAGCCGCAGCCGGCCAGCGAGGTGGCGACCAGGGCGGCACACCCCAGGGTCGCGAGGCGCCCGGGCGCTCGTCGTATGGCTGAACTCATGCGTTCCTTCTCCGTGCAGCGACCGTGAAGCGGCCGATGGGCAGGCCGCAGGACGGCCCCGGATGAGGGAAGCGCCCGCACGCTCTGCCCAAGGCGTGTCGGGATAGACCGCGCCAGCCTGCCATACCGTGCGGGCGGCTCCCACCGCCACTCTGACAAGGGGTATGCGAAGGAAGCGACAGAGCCGACGAGTTGTCAGCCGATGTCCCGTTTCGCCCGGCTCGGCCGCACGGTCGCCGCACCCGGCGGACCGGAAAAGGAGACGAGCGTCACAGTCCCGCGGTGAACCTCAGACCCGGGCGGCGACCGCCGCGCGCAGCAGGTCCAGGTCGAGCTCGGCCAGCGAGCGCAGCACAACCCGCCCGGGAGCGGCGGGAATCGGCGCCACCGAGGGCACCGCGATCACCGGGCAGCCGGCCGCCTCGCCGGCCTGCACGCCCAGCGGCGCGTCCTCGATCACCACGCAGCGGCCCGGCTCGGCGCCGAAGCGGGCGACCGCGGCCAGGTACGGCTCGGGGTGCGGCTTGGTCCGGCTCACCTCGTCGCCGGCCACCGAGAAGGCGAAGGGGTGGTCGCCGAGGTTCTTCAGGACCAGGTCGATGATCCGCCGGTGCGAGGCGGAGACCAGGGCGGCCGGGATCCGGTGCTCGGCCAGCAGGGCGAGCAGTTCGGCCGCGCCGGGCATCAGCGGGGCGCCGCCGTCCAGCAGTTCGACGAAGCGCGCGTTGATCTCGACGGCCAGCTCGGCGGGGTCGCGCCGCAGCCCGGTGACGCCGAGCAGGTAGTCGATCACCCGGGTCATCGGGCCGCCGACCATGTGCACCCGGTGCGAGTCGTCCAGCGGGTGGCCGAGGTCGGCGAAGAGCGAGGCCTCGGCCTGCCACCAGTAGTGCTCGCTGTCGATCAGCGTGCCGTCCATGTCCACCAGCACCGCCTGCGGGTCCAGGCCGCCGATCGCGTCCGGGTGCACGGCGGCGGTGTCGACAGTGGTCATGCGGCACGCTCCTTCGCTGTTCGACCCCGCCACGGTGCGGCGGGGTCGTCCAGGATACGCGCAGCAAAGCGAACGGCATGCGATCGCGGAGTTACCGCGCGTTGAAGTACTTCGCCTCGGGGTGGTGGATCACGATGGCGTCGGTGGACTGCTCCGGGTGGAGCTGGAACTCCTCGGAGAGCACCACGCCGATTCGCTCCGGCTTCAGCAGCTCGGCGATCTTGGCCCGGTCCTCCAGCTCGGGGCAGGCGCCGTAGCCGAGCGAGAAGCGCGCGCCGCGGTACTTGAGCGCGAACATGTCGCGCACGTCCTGCGGGTCCTCGTCGCCGAAGCCCAGTTCGTAGCGGACCCGGGCGTGCCAGAACTCGGCGAGCGCCTCGGCCAGTTGGACGGACAGGCCGTGCAGCTCCAGGTAGTCGCGGTAGGCGTTGGCCTGGAACAGCTCGTTCGCGGCCTCGGAGACCCGGTTGCCCATGGTGACCACCTGCAGGCCGAGCACATCGCGCTCGCCGCTCTCCTCCGGCCGGAAGAAGTCCGCCAGGCAGAGCCGCCGGCCGCGCCGCTGGCGCGGGAAGGTGAACCGGGTCCGCTCGGTGCCGTCCTGGTGGTAGACGATCAGGTCGTCGCCCTTGGAGTTGGCCGGGTAGTAGCCGTAGATCACGGCCGGCTCCAGCCAGCCCTCGGTCTGCAGCCGGTCCAGCCACATCCGCAGCCGCGGCCGGCCCTCGGTCTCCACCAGCTCCTCGTAGGACGGGCCCTGCCCGGCGCGGGCGGCCTTCAGGCCCCACTGGCCCTTGAACAGCGCGTCCTCGTCCAGCCAGGAGGCGTAGTCGGCGAACGGGATGCCCTTGACGATCCGGTCGCCCCAGAACGGCGGGGCGGGCAGCCGGTTGTCCACCGCCACGTCCGAGCGGATCTGGCCGAGGTTCGGCTCCTGCTCCTCCTCGACCACCTCGGTGCGGGCGTGCCGGCGCTGGCGCAGCTCGGGCAGCGCCGCCCCCGGCACCCCGCGCTTGACCCCGATCAGCGCGTCCATCAGCTTGAGGCCCTCGAAGGCGTCCCGGGCGTAGCGGACCTCGCCCTCGTAGATGGCGTGCAGGTCCTGCTCGACGTAGGCGCGGGTGAGGGCGGCACCGCCCAGGATCACCGGGTAGTCGGCGGCCAGCTTGCGCTGGTTCAGCTCCTCCAGGTTCTCCTTCATGATCACGGTGGACTTGACCAGCAGGCCGGACATCCCGATCACGTCCGCCCGGTGCTCCTGAGCGGCCTCCAGGATCGCCGAGACGGGCTGCTTGATGCCCAGGTTGACCACGGTGTAGCCGTTGTTGGACAGGATGATGTCCACCAGGTTCTTGCCGATGTCGTGGACGTCGCCCTTGACGGTGGCCAGCACGATGGTGCCCTTGCCCTCGTCCTCGGACTTCTCCATGTGCGGCTCCAGGTGGGCCACCGCGCCCTTCATCACCTCGGCCGACTGCAGCACGAAGGGCAGCTGCATCTGGCCGGAGCCGAACAGCTCGCCGACCGTCTTCATGCCCTCCAGCAGCGTGTCGTTGACGATCGCCAGCGCCGGGCGCTGCGCCAGCGCCTCGTCCAGGTCGGCCTCCAGGCCCTTGCGCTCACCGTCGATGATCCGGCGCTTGAGCCGCTCCTCCAGCGGCAGGGCCGCCAGCTCCTCGGCCTTGGAGGCGGCGCTGGAGGCGGCCGAGACGCCCTGGAAGAGCTCCAGCAGCTTCTGCAGCGGGTCGTAGGCCGGCTCGTCCCCGTGCTCGGGGCGCCGCCGGTCGTAGACCAGGTCGAGCGCGACCTGGCGCTGCTCCTCGGGAATCCGCGCCATCGGCAGGATCTTGGCGGCGTGCACGATCGCCGAGTCCAGCCCGGCCTGGACGCACTCGTGCAGGAAGACCGAGTTGATCACCTGGCGGGCGGCCGGCGAGAGGCCGAAGGAGATGTTGGACAGGCCCAGCGTGGTCTGCACGTCCGGGTGGCGGCGCTTCAGCTCGCGGATCGCCTCGATGGTCTCGATGCCGTCGCGGCGCGACTCCTCCTGCCCGGTGCCCAGGGTGAAGGCCAGGCAGTCCACCAGGATGTCGCTCTCGGCGATGCCGTACTCGCGGCCCAGCTGCTCGATCAGCCGCTCGGCGATGGCGACCTTGGTCTCGGCGGTGCGGGCCTGGCCGTTCTCGTCGATGGTCAGCGCGATCAGCGCCGCGCCGTGCTCCCGGGCCAGCGCCGCGACCCTGCCGAAGCGGGTGTCGGGGCCGTCGCCGTCCTCGTAGTTGACCGAGTTGAGCACCGCGCGCCCGCCGAGCAGCTCCAGGCCCGCGCGCAGCACCTGCGGCTCGGTGGAGTCCAGCACGATCGGCAGGGTGGAGGCGGTGGCCAGCCGACCGGCGATCTCGCGCATGTCGTCCACGCCGTCCCGCCCGACGTAGTCCACGCACAGGTCCAGCAGGTGCGCGCCCTCGCGGATCTGCTCGCGGGCGATCTCCACGCAGGCCTGCCAGTCGCCGGCCAGCATCGACTCGCGGAACTTCTTCGAGCCGTTCGCGTTGGTCCGCTCGCCGATCGCCAGGTAAGAGGTGTCCTGGCGGAACGGCACCGACTGGTAGAGCGAGGCGGCGGCCGGCTCGGGACGCGGCTCGCGGGCGGCGACGGCCCGGCCGCGCACCCGCTCGACCACCTGGCGCAGGTGCTCGGGCGTGGTGCCGCAGCAGCCGCCGACCAGCGACAGGCCGTACTCCCGGGTGAAGGTGTCATGCGCGTCGGCCAGCTCGGCGGGGCTCAGCGGGTAGTGCGCGCCGTCCTTGCCGAGCACCGGCAGACCGGCGTTCGGCATGCAGGAGAGCCCGATCCGGGCGTTCTTGGCCAGGTAGCGCAGGTGCTCGCTCATCTCGGCCGGGCCGGTGGCGCAGTTCAGGCCGATGTAGTCGATGGCGAGCGGCTCCAGCGCGGTCAGCGCGGCCCCGATCTCCGAGCCCAGCAGCATGGTGCCGGTCGTCTCCACGGTGACCTGGGCCAGCACCACCAGGTCCAGACCGGCCTCGGCCAGGGCGTCCTTGCAGCCCAGCACCGCCGCCTTGGTCTGCAGCAGGTCCTGGCTGGTCTCCACCAGCAGCGCGTCCGCGCCGCCCGCGATCAGGCCGGCCGCGTTCTGCCGGAAGCCCTCGCGGACCAGCTCGAAGGTGGTGTGACCCAGCGTCGGCAGCTTGGTGCCCGGGCCGATCGAGCCGAGCACCCAGCGCGGGCGGTCCTCGGTGGCGAACTCGTCGGCCACCTCGCGGGCGATCCGGGCGCCGGCCTCGGACAGCTCGAAGATCCGCTCGGGGATGTCGTACTCCCCCAGCGCCGCGAAGTTCGAGCCGAAGGTGTTGGTCTCCACGCAGTCCACGCCGACCGCGAAGTACGCCTCGTGCACCCCGCGCACGATGTCGGGCCGGGTCACGTTGAGGATCTCGTTGCAGCCCTCCAGGTCCTGGAAGTCCTCGAGCGTCGGATTCTGCGCCTGCAGCATCGTCCCCATCGCGCCGTCGGCGACGACGACCCGGCTGGCGAGGGCTTCGCGCAGCGCGGTGGCGCGGGCCTGCTGGACGGCGGTGTGGGTGGCTGCGGGGACACTGGTGGCCATGGGGCTACTCCCTGGGTGCGACGGCTGTCGGCTATGCGCTCCCTCCGAACGGGGGCGCACCTCGTCAGGGTATCCGGCCGGGCGCTCCGCCATGGCGGGCATTCCGTATGGTGAGCCATCAGGGCGACGGGAGGGGCGGTGCCGGTGGCTGACGCGTGGCGTCCGAGCAGGTGGCGGCGGGGGCCGGCGGGCGGTGGGCGGCGGCTGCGGACGCGCTGGCGCGGCTGGTCGCGGCGGCGGCGGATCCTCGCGCTCACGGCCCTGGCACTGGCGGCCGTGCTGGTACTGCCACCGGCCGGGATCGGCGTCGCGCTGCGGCTGGAGGCCACCGGGACCCCCGCCGCCTCGGCCCGCACCCGGGGGAACGACGCGGCC
The DNA here is from genome assembly GCF_036242395.1 of Kitasatospora sp. NBC_01266. Classification (NCBI taxonomy): domain Bacteria; kingdom Bacillati; phylum Actinomycetota; class Actinomycetes; order Kitasatosporales; family Streptomycetaceae; genus Kitasatospora; species Kitasatospora sp. NBC_01266. The sequence continues at coordinate 2,003,606 of NZ_CP108458.1, forward strand.
TGGCTCGGGCACGCCTGGGTGGACGGCCGCAAGGGCCCGGCCGACCTGGCCGGGCTGCCGCAGCTGCTGCGCGGCGGCATGCGCGACCTGTTCGTGCACGCCGGCCCGCTGAACGACGACGGCTCGCTGCCCGCCGACCGCTACCCGCAGGCCCGCGCGCTGATCGAGGCGGTGCACCGCGAGCTGCCCGGGGTGCGGGTGCAGGCCTGGCTGGGCGACCTGGTGGCGCCGGAGGAGGTCGGGCTGCACCTGGACGACCCGGCGGTGCGCCAGCGGATCACCGACTCGGCGCGGCAGGTGCTGGACGCCGGGTTCGACGGCGTGCACTTCGACCTGGAGCCGGTGCACTCGGGCGACGCCGGCTACCTGGCCCTGCTCGACCAGGTGCACGCGCTGACCGCCGCGCGCGGGGTGCCGCTCTCGGTGGCCACGCCGCAGATCGATCCGCTGCCCGGGCTGCACGCGGTGGCCGGGACACTCACCGGGCATCCCAAGTGGTGGTCGCAGGCCTACTTCGGGCAGGTGGCCCGGCGGGTCGACCAGGTGGCGGTGATGTCCTACGACACCGGGATGCCGCTGCCCTCGCTCTACACCGGCTACGTCGCCCAGCAGACCGCGCTGGCGCTGGAGGTCACCCCCGCCTCGGTCGACCTGCTGATGGGGCTGCCGGCCTACGACGCCGACCAGGTGGGGCACCGCGGCTCGGCCGAGACGGTGCCGGCCGCCGTGCGCGGCGTGCGGCTGGCGCTGGGGCGGCACGCGGCGGGGCGGCAGACCTTCGGGGTGGCCGTCTACGCGGACTTCACGGCGACGGCGGCGGACTGGGCGGCGTACCGGCGGGACTGGTGCGGGATCGACTGACACAGGCCGACCGGCAAATGGTGGGCGGCCTTACGCTGCGAGGCATGTCTGATGAACTTTCACACGTGACTCCACGTCAGCTCCCCGGTGGCGGGCTGGTCCACGAGGGGCTCAACTACGCGGTGCCGCCCGGGTTCCGTCCGCTGCTGCTGGACCTGCACCTGCCGCCGCGCCCCGCCGACGGCGCGCCGGTGCCGGTGGTGGTCTGGGTGCACGGCGGCGGGTTCCACTCCGGCGACCGGCGGGAGCTGCCGCAGACGCTGCCACCGGGGTCGCTGTGGGCGGCGCTGACCGGGGCGGGGATCGCGGTGGCGACCGTCGACTACCGGCTCTCCGGCGAGGCCCGCTTCCCGGCCCAGTCGGCTGACCTGGCGGCCGCGCTGGACTTCCTGCGCCGGCACGCGGCGGCGTTCGGGCTGGACACCACCCGGCTCGCGTTCTGGGGCGAGTCGGCCGGGGGCACGCTGGCGGCGCTGGCGGCGTTCGCGCACCCGTCGGCGGTGGCGGCGCTGGTGCTCTGGTACCCGAACACCGACCTGCTGGACCGTCACCCCGACCGGGCGGACTCACCGGAGGGGCTGCTGCTCGGCGGCCCGCCGCGCGAGCTGGCGGCGCTGGCCGCGCAGGGCAGCCCGGTGGCGCAGGTGCCGGCTGATCCGCCGCCCACGCTGCTGGTGCACGGCACGGCGGACGTCACCGTGTCGTGCGCGCACAGCGAGCGGCTGTGCGAACTGCTGCTCGCGGCGGGCGGCCGGGCCGAGCTGCGCCTGGTGCCCGGGGCGGCGCACCTCTTCGAGGGGCACCCGGACGTGCCGGCCCTGGTCGGCGAGGCCCTCGCCTTCCTGGTCCGCGAGCTGGGGCGTTGAACCCCCGGCGAGCCGGGGGTTCAACGCGGCGGCGGCGCTCGGCGCGGCTCAGGAGTCAGTTGAAGTCGAGCTCGCCGGTGCGGCTGCGCTTCAGCTCGAAGAACTTCGGGTAGCCGGCCAGCAGCCGGGCACCGTCGAAGATCTTGACCGCGTCCTCGCCGCGCGGGATCGCGGTCAGCACCGGGCCGAAGAAGGCCACGCCGTCGATGTGGATGGTCGGGGTGCCGACGTCCTGACCCACCGGGTCCATGCCCTCGTGGTGGCTGCGCCGCAGCGCCTCGTCCCACTCGGTGCTGTTCGCGGCCTCGGCCAGCTCGGCGGGCAGGCCGACGTCGGCCAGCGCCAGCGGGATGACCTCGGCGTAGTCCTTGTTGTCCTGGTTGTGGATCCGGGTGCCCATCGCGGTGTAGAGGTCACGCAGCACCTTGGGACCGTGCTGCTCGGCGGCCGCGATGCAGACCCGGACCGGGCCCCAGCCGCGGTCGAGCATCTCCTTGTAGCGCTCGGGCAGGTCCTCGCGCCCGGCGTTGAGCACGGACAGGCTCATCACCTTGAAGCTCAGGTCCAGGTCACGGTGCTGCTCGACCTCCAGGATCCACCGGGAGGTGATCCAGGCGAAGGGGCAGAGCGGGTCGAAGTAGAAGTCGACCTTGGTCTTCGTGTTCTGCTCGGAAGTCGTCATGCGCCCCACCATAGGCCGCCCGCCCGACAATCGGCAGACCGCTCGAGGACGGGCCGCCCGGCGGCCGGTAGACCGTTGCGGACTTCGTCGGGTGCCCAGCTCGGCGACCGGCTCGGCGACCGGCCGGTGCGCTCGCGCCGGCCGGTCAACTGGGCGGCCGGCTCCGGGCAGCTGACGTTCCGTCAAGCCGTGAGCGTAACGGGCCGTCCGGGCTTGCCGGTGCGCGCTCGGGCCGCCGACAGTGGGGGTCATGACCGCCTTCGCCGTCGCCCACCTCAGCGACCCGCACATCACCACCGGCCCGCTCGCCGGCGAGCCGGCCGTCGGCCTCCACCGCGCGCTGGGCCGGATCCTGGCACTCGACCCGCGCCCCGGCTGCGTGGTGATCACCGGCGACCTGACCGAGGCCGGGCGCCGGGCGGAGTACGCGGCGCTGCGCGAGGTGATCGCCGGCTTCCCGCTGCCGCTGCACCTGATGGCCGGCAACCACGACGATCCCGAGGCGCTGGTCGAGGCCTTCGGCGGCACCCCGCTGCTGGGCGGCGGCACCAGCACCCACTACGCGGTGGAGCACCCCGGGCTGAGCGTGGTGGTGCTCGACTCCAAGCTGCCCGGCAGCCCGGCCGGACAGCTCGGGAGCGGGCAACTGGCCTGGCTGGAGCAGGTGCTGGTGCAGCGCCCGGAGGTCCCGGCCGTGGTCTGCGTGCACCATCCGCCGATCGCGCTGGGCATCCCGTTCATGGACGGCATGCGGCTGACCGACGGCCCGGAGCTGGCCGCCGTGCTGGCTCGCCATCCGCGCGTGGTGCGGGTGCTGGCCGGGCACCTGCACCGGGCGATCCTGGCACCGTTCGCCGGCAGCCTGCTGGCCGTGGCGCCCAGCACCTACCGGCAGAGCACGCTGACCCTGCGGGCGGACCGGCAGATGGGCTACCTGCACGAGCCGACCGGCCTGCTGCTCCACCTGCCGGTCGACGGCGCCTGGGTCACCCACACCGTCCCGGTCAGCCACGCGGCGGAGCTGACCGGGGCGTTCTGAACCGCGCGGTGTCGCGGGTCAGTGGTGGAACAGCCGCAGGCCGGTGCGGGCCAGCGTGATGCCGTGCTCGCGGCAGGCCTGCTCGACCCCGGCCGAGCGGATCGAGCCGCCCGGTTCGGCGATCCGGGTGACACCGTGCCGGGCGGCGAAGTCGACGTTGTCGCGGAACGGCAGCGCGCCGTCGGAGACGAAGCTGACGCCGGTCAGTTCGGCCAGCCAGGCAGCACGCTGACGATCCGTCAACTCCGCTGCGGGCGTGGCCAGGAGTGCGGCGGCGTCGGCTGCGGGAAGGTCGCCCTCCAGGTAGCGCAGCTGCCCGTTGATCCGGTCCTGGCGGCGTACCTCGGGGCGGAACTCCAGTGCCCGCACGGCCGGGTGGCGGCGCAGCCACCACAGGTCGGTCTTCGCGCCGGCCAGCCGGGTGCAGTCGACCCGGGACTGCTGGCCGGCGCCGATGCCGACCGTGACGCCGTCGCGCACGTAGCAGACCGAGTTGGACTGGGTGTAGCGCAACACCGCGAGCCCGAGCAGCAGATCGGTCACGGCGGCCGGCGGCAGCTCCTCGCCCACCGACAACTGGAGCAGTTCGGGCGAGAGTTCGACCTGATCGCGGTCCTGCTCCAGCCGCAGGCCGTACAGTTCGCGGACCTCGCGGCCGGGCGGGCGGTAGCCGGGGTCGGCGGCCAGCACCAGGAACCGGCCGCGCTTCTTGCGGCTGAGCCGCTCGACGGCGCCGGGGTGGTAGTCGGGGGCGATGATGCCGTCGCAGACCACGGTGGCCAGCAGGTCGGCGAGTTCGACGTCCACCGGGTGCGAGACGGCGGCGAAGTCGCCGTAGGAGGACTTCGGGTCGGCGTCCCGGGCCCGCAGGTAGGAACTGGCGACCGGACCGAGGCCGGTGGGGGCGACCCCGTACAGCTCGGCCGCCGCCTGGTCCAGCGGGCCCGCCAGCGCGACGCCGGCCGGGGAGACGTGCTTGAAGGAGGCCGCCACCACCTGTCCGCCCAGCGCCCGGCCGGCCTCGCTCACCAACTGCCAGGCGTTCAGCGCGTCCAGCAGGTTGATGTAGGAGGGGGTGCCGTTGAGCAGCCGGATCGGCTCGTCACCCGGGCGGACCGGTAGCACGGGAGCGGCCGACTGATGCGGGTTCATGCCGTAACGCAGCTCCACGATGACTCCTCGTCAGCGATTCGATGGGAAGACGTTCGCTGATGGAGGCGCCCAGGCGGTCGACGCTCGCATCGGATCATCGGCCGCTCCCCGGTGGTGTCCCACCTTCGCCAGTCGCAGCCGGGTCGGAGTATAGGCGGAAAACCGATGCGCGATGATCGGTGCGGGGGGCCGTCCGGTGCGGCCGCACTGGACGCAGGGAGCTTGGTCATGGAGAAGTGCGCGCCGCTACTGGTGCTCTGGGACATCGACCACACGCTGATCGACGCCGGCACGGTCGGCCGCCGGGCCTACGCCGCCGCGTTCCAGCGGGCCACCGGGCAGCCGCTGACCCGCGCCTGGCAGTTCGACGGCCGCACCGAGGTGGCCGCCGCCACCGAGGTGCTGCGCGCGCACGACCTCGACCCCGGGGACGGGCTGCTGGCCGGCTTCCTCGAACTGCTGGTGGCCGAACTGCACGACCGGGCCGCCGACCTGGCCGACGAGGGCCGGGTGCTGCCCGGCGCGGTGGCCGCGCTCACGGCGCTCGGCGCGCTGCCCGGGGTGCGGCAGTCGGTGCTGACCGGCAACCTGCGCACCCTGGCCGTCCTGAAGCTGACCGCCTTCGGCCTCACCGACCACCTCGACCTGCGGCTCGGCGCCTACGGCGAGGACGCCTACGAGCGCGCCGACCTGCCCGGCCACGCCTTCGACCGCGCCGAGCGGGTGCTGGGCCGGCGCTTCCTCGGCAGCGAGACGGTGATCATCGGCGACACGCTGCGCGACGTGGCCACCGCCCGCGCGGCCGGGGCGCGCTGCGTGGCGGTGGCCACCGGGCTGGTGCCGGCGGCCGAGCTGGCGGCGGCCGGCGCGGACGTGGTGCTGCCCGACCTGGCGGACACGGCGGCGGTGCTGCGCGCGGTGACGGTCGGCTGACCGGCCCCGGAAACCCGGTTGCCCGCCACCGCCGGCCCTGCTGAGCTGAGCGGATGGATGCGACGAAGGTACTGGCCGCCTATGACCGCGAGGCGCGCCAGGAACGCGGGCCGGACGGGCCCGACGCGGTGGTCGAGCGGATCGGATCGGTGGTCCGGCAGGACGGCGGGCCGCACGGCTGGTCCGGCGTGCTCTGGTCCGACCTGGACGAGCGGACCGCGGACGCGGCGATCGCCGAGCAGGTGCGCCATTTCGGCGCGCGCGGCCAGGAGTTCGAGTGGAAGCACTACAGCCACGACCGGCCCGCCGACCTCGCCGACCGGCTGCGCGCGGCGGGCCTGGTGGCCGAGCCGCCGGAGACGCTGATGGTGGCCGAGGCCGCCGCGCTCACCGGCGAGGTAGAGCTGCCCGCCGGCGTCAGGCTGCGCACCGAGACCGACCGGACGGCGATCGAGCTGCTCGGCCGGGTGCACGAGCAGGCCTTCGAGAACGACGGCTCGCGGCTCACCCGTGAGCTGCTGAACGTGCTCGACCAGGCACCCGGGACGCTCGCCGTGGTGGTCGCGATGGCCGGCGACGAACCGGTCTGCGGCGCGCGCCTGGAGCTGCTGCCCGACACCTCGTTCGCCGGCCTGTGGGGCGGCGGCACCGCGCCCGAGTGGCGAGGAAAGGGCCTGTACCGGGCGCTGATCGCGCACCGGGCACGGCTGGCCGTCGAGCGCGGCTACCGCTACCTGCAGGTGGACGCCTCCGACCAGAGCCGCCCGATCCTGGCCCGGCTGGGCTTCACCGCGCTGAGCGTCACGACACCGTTCAACTACCAACCGTAGCCGAACGGGCACAAGGCGTCGCCGTTCGCGCTAGCATGCGTCGCCATGATCACTCTGCGCCACCGGACGCTCACCGCCATCGCCGCCCTGCCCCTGCTGCTCGCCGCCGCACCCGCACCCGCCGCCGCGGCGGCGAGCGGGGCGGCGGTCCGACCCGGCTACGTGGCGCTCGGCGACTCCTACGCCGCCGGGGTGGCGGCCGGCTCCTACGACCCGGCGAGCGGCGACTGCCACCGCAGCGGCCGCGCCTACCCGGCACTGTGGGCCGCCGGACACCCGGGCGGCGGCTTCCTCGACCTGGCGTGCAGCGGGGCGGACACCGCGCAGGTGCTCGCCCAGCAGGTGCCGCAGCTGCCGGCCGGCACCGGCGCGGTGACGCTGACGGTGGGCGGCAACGACCTGGACTTCACCGACGCGGTGGTGGGCTGCCTGCAGCCGCTGACCACCGAGGGCAAGTGCGGCCAGGCGCTGGACCACTCCGCCGAACTGCTGCGCGACCAGCTGCCGGGCCGACTCGACCAGCTGCTCGGCGCGATCGGCAAGGCCGCCCCGGGCGCGCGGCTGGTGGTCACCGGCTACCCGCACCTGCTGCAGGAGCGGGCGGCCGGGACCTGCTGGGCCGGGACCGAGGCACGCCGGACCCGCTTCGACCAGCTGACCGACCAGCTGGACGAGCTGATCCAGCGTCAGGCCGCCGCGCACGGCGCCCGGTTCGCCGACCCGCGCACCGCCTTCAGCGGGCACGGGGTCTGTGCCGAGCACGGCGACGAGTGGATCACCGGCCTGGTGCTGCTGAACCTCTGGGAGTCCTTCCACCCGACCGCCGACGGGCAGGCCCGCGGCTACCTGCCGGCGGTCACCCGGGAGCTGGCCGGATAACCGGTGGCCGCCGGGCCCTTCCCCGGTCGAGACTGTCCCGGTCACGACTGTCCACGGGTGCGTCCCGACGGTCCCGAACGGCCCCCCGCAGGCGGGCGGCCCATCGGCGTCGGCGCGCATCAAAGCCCGTAGGCTGGGCAGGTAGGGTCCGTGGAACGGAGCGTTCCACGTGGTCAGGAGAGCAGTCGGCAGTCGGCCGGCCGCGACCGTCCTCGGGCGGGGAGCGCGGCCGGATCGGCCGGAGGGAGACGCTGGGTGATCGAGCTGGAAGATGTTCCCGAGTTGATCGACCCGGTCATGGTCTGTGCCTTCGAAGGCTGGAACGACGCGGGCGACGCCGCCTCCACGGCGGTCGGGCACCTCGACGAGACCTGGGGCGGCAAGGTCATCGCCGCCCTGGACGCGGAGGACTACTACGACTTCCAGGTCAACCGGCCCACGGTCTGGCTGGACGGCGGGGTGCGCCGGATCACCTGGCCGACCACCCGGCTCTCGGTGGTCCGGGTGACCGAGCCGACCACCCGGGACCTGGTCCTGGTGCGCGGCATCGAGCCCAGCATGCGCTGGCGCTCGTTCTGCAACGAGCTGCTGGGCTTCGCCCACGAACTCGGCGTGGAGCTGGTGGTGATCCTCGGCGCGCTGCTCGGCGACACCCCGCACAGCCGCCCGGTGCCGGTCAGCGGCGTCACCTCGGACGCCGCGCTGGCCCGCCGGCTGGACCTGGAGGAGAGCCGCTACGAGGGCCCGACCGGCATCGTCGGCGTGCTGCAGGAGGCCTGCGCGCACGCCGGGGTGCCCGCCGTGACCCTCTGGGCCGCCGTGCCGCACTACGTGGCGCAGCCGCCGAACCCGAAGGCCACGCTGGCCCTGCTGAACAAGCTGGAGGACCTGCTCGACCTGCGGATCCCGCCGGGCGAGCTGCCCGAGGACGCCCGCGCCTGGCAGCTGGGCGTGGACCAACTGGCCGCCGAGGACAGCGAGGTGGCCGAGTACGTCCAGCAGCTGGAGGAGGCCCAGGACACCGCCGAGCTGCCGGAGGCCAGCGGCGAGGCGATCGCCCGCGAGTTCGAGCGCTACCTGCGCCGCCGGGACAACCAGGGGCCGACCGGTGAGAAGCCGGTGACCGGGCGGCCGATCGTGGAGCGCTCGGCGGACGGCGCGGCCGGCGGAGCGGGCCCGGCCGGCGCCGAAGAGGCGGACGGTGAGGACGACCTCGACGCGACCGGCTCCGAGGAGACGGACGAGGCCCGGGACGAGGACGACGGCAGCGCCGACGACCGCGGGGCCGACGACCGAGAGGCCGATGGGCGCGGGGCCGACGGCAAGGGCGCCGACGGCAAGGGCACGGCCCGCTGACCGGCCGTCGGTTGGCCCCGGTCGGTTGGTCGCGTCGGTCGATCGCGGTCAACTGACGAACCGGTCAGCCAGTTGACGACCTGATCAGCCGATGACCGGCGTCGGGCAGCCGCCGGTCATCGGCCGCAACCAGTGCACCCGCCAGGACTGACACCTGTCAAGGGTCTAGACCATTCTCCGCGCTGCTCTCCGCCAAACCCACCCATCCGCAACCCGCTCCCGACCCCGCCCACCCGCCCCCGGGCGCGGAGTACCGTGGAGGTTCGGAGCCGTGCGGGCCGAGGTGATCAGCCATGATCGTGGATGTGGTGTTGGGTGCGCTGGGCGGACTTGTCGCGATAGGCGCGGTCTGGGCCGGACTGAGCGTCCGGGTGGTGCAGCAGTTCCAGCGCGGTGTGGTGTTCCGGTTCGGCCGGGTCCGTGACGAGGTCCGCTCCCCCGGGCTGGTGCGGCTGCTCCCGGTGGCCGACCGGATCCGCCGGGTGAACGTGCAGATCGTGACCATGCCGGTCCCCGCCCAGGAGGGCATCACCCGCGACAACGTCACGGTGCGGGTGGACGCGGTGGTCTACTTCCGGGTGGTCGATCCGGTGCGCGCCACCGTCAACGTGCAGGACTACCAGTTCGCGATCTCCCAGGTGGCCCAGACCTCGCTGCGCTCGATCATCGGCAAGAGCGAACTCGACGACCTGCTGGCCAACCGCGAGCCGATCAACCAGGGCCTGGAGCTGATGCTGGACAGCCCGGCGCTCGGCTGGGGCATCGAGATCGACCGGGTCGAGATCAAGGACGTCGCGCTGCCCGAGTCGATGAAGCGCTCGATGGCCCGGCAGGCCGAGGCGGACCGCGAGCGGCGGGCCCGGATCATCACCGCCGACGGCGAGTTCCAGGCTTCCAAGAAGCTCTCCGAGGCCGCCGCGATCATGAGCAAGACCCCGGCCGCGCTCCAACTGCGGCTGCTCCAGACGGTGGTGGAGGTGGCCGCCGAGAAGAACTCGACCCTGGTGCTGCCGTTCCCGGTCGAGCTGCTGCGGTTCCTGGACAGCGCGACCAAGAGCCATGACGCCCGGCGCGAGCGGCAATCGCAGCAGCTGTCGGACTTGTTGGAGCCGCAGGAGCAGCCGGAGCCGACCGCCGTTCCCGAGACCCAGCTCCCCGAGACCCAGATCCCAGGTCAGGAGGCGCTGGCGCTGGAGGTCCCGACGGTGTCGGTCAACGGCAGCGCCCCGGCCGACCCCGGCGCCGTGCGGTAGCGGGAACCCGCGCGCCGGACCCGAACGGCGAGGGCCGCCGACCTGGTGTCAGGTCGGCGGCCCTCGGCGGCAGTGACGGGCGGGGTGGCGGTGCCTACAGCGCGAGGCCCAGCAGCGCGTCCACCGTGCGCGAGACCAGACCGGGCGCACCGGTGTCCTCGCCGCCCGTGGCGGCCTGCTGCGCGGCCCAGCGGTCCACGGCGGCCAGCGCGGCCGGCGCGTCCAGGTCGGCGGCCAGCGCCGCGCGCACCTCGGCGAGCAGCTGCTCGGCCGGCGGACCGTCCGGACGGGAGACGGCGGCGCGCCAGCGGGCCAGCCGCTCGACGGCCTCGTCCAGGGTGTCCTTGGTCCACTCCCAGTCGCTGCGGTAGTGGTGCGAGAGCAGCGCCAGGCGGATCGCCGCCGGGTCGACGCCGTCGCGGCGCAGCGCGGAGACGAAGACCAGGTTGCCGCGCGACTTGGACATCTTGTGGCCGTCCAGCCCGACCATGCCCGCGTGCACGTACGCCTGCGCGAACGGGTGCAGGCCGGTGGCGACCTGGGCGTGCGCGGCGCCCATCTCGTGGTGCGGGAAGGCGAGGTCGCTGCCGCCGCCCTGGATGTCGAAGGACATCTCCAGGTGCTCCAGCGCGATCGCCACGCACTCGATGTGCCAGCCGGGCCGGCCGTGGCCCAGCTCGGTGTCCCAGGCCGGCTCGCCGGGACGGGCGGCCAGCCAGAGCAGCGCGTCCAGCGGGTGCCGCTTGCCGGGCCGCTCGGGGTCGCCGCCGCGCTCGGCGAAGATCGGCAGCATCTCCTCGCGGCCGAGTCGGGAGACCTCGCCGAACCGCGGGTCGGAGTCGACGGAGAAGTAGATGTCCCCGTCCAGCTCGTACGCGGCGCCGTTCGCCAGCAGCTTCTTGACCAGCGGGACGATCCACGGGATCGACTCGACGGCGCCGATGTAGTGGGCCGGCGGCAGGATCCGCAGCGCCGTCATGTCCTCGCGGAACAGCGCGGTCTCACGCTCGGCGAGCGCGGTCCAGTCCTGTCCGGTGGCGACCGCGCGTTCCAGCAGCGGGTCGTCCACGTCGGTCACGTTCTGGACGTACCGGACGTCGTGGCCGGCGTCCTTCCAGACCCGCTGGATCAGGTCGAAGGCGTTGTAGGTGGCGGCGTGGCCCAGGTGGGTGGCGTCGTACGGGGTGATGCCGCAGACGTACAGGCGGGCGGTCGGGCCGGTGGGCACGACCTCCCGAATCGCACCTGCGGCGGTGTCGTGGATGCGCAGGGGGAGTCCCTGACCAGGCAGGGCGGGAACCTCGGAGGCGGGCCAGGCATGCATGAAAATGACTCTAACCTTGCGATCATTTGAAAGGCTAACCAGTATGCGGAATCGGCTGAAATGAGCGCGCGCTCACACCGGGCCTGACGTCGGCCCTTGACAGCCGGGCCGTTGACAGCTGACCCCTTGCCCCTTGGCAGGAACCCCCGATCGCCGGACGGCCCCCGCGCGCCGTCACACCGGCGGCCAGGGGATCGCGGGCCACTCCTGGGACGGCACCGGGTGGCACCCGCCGCGCAGCAGCCCGGCGACCCGCTCCCGAGTGGCCGTCAGCTCGGCCTCCGTCAGATGCGGTCGCAGCCGCTCGCCCAGCGGACCCGCCAGTTCCTCGCGCAGCCGGCCCAGCATCTCGACCGCCTCCTCGGTCAGCGGCTGCTCGGCCCAGCCCCAGAGCAGGGTGCGCAGCTTTCCGGGCACCGCGAAGGTGACCCCGTGGTCGATCCCGTAGATCCGTCCGTCGGCGGCCGACAGCAGGTGGCCGCCCTTGCGGTCGGCGTTGTTGAGCACCGCGTCGAGCACCGCGATCCGGCGCAGCCGCTGGTCGTCCAGGTGCACCAGCAACGCGGTGCGGCCCTCCCCCACCTCGGCCTCGACGATCGGCAGCCAGCCGGCCTCGGGCCCGCGCGGGTCCTGCAGGGCCAGCAGCGGGGCGGCCTTCGGGTCCGGCTCGACCCAGATCTGCACCATGCCGGCGCCGAACGGCCCCTCGCGCAGCACGGTGGGCGGGATCAGCGCCCAGCCGGTGGCGGCGGCCAGCTCGTAGGCGGCCACCTCACGCCCGGCCAGCGTGCCGTCGGGGAAGTCCCAGAGCGGGCGCTCGCCGCGCACCGGCTTGTAGACGCACAGCGCCGAGACGCCGTCCAGGGCCACCGAGCAGTAGAGCGCGGCGTTGGAGGCGTCGGCGAGCCGCCCGTGCACGGTGAGTACGCCGGAGCGCAGCAGCTCCAGCGCGGCGGGGACGTCGGCGGCCAGCGCCGCGCCGGTGGCGGGGTCGGCCTCCGGTATGTCCTGCTCGTCCTGCTCCTGCTCGTCCTGCTCGTCCGGGGCCTGCCGGTGCTGTTCCGGCTCGGGCGGCTCGGGCGACTCGGGCGCGGGCCGGGTCTGCGGGTCCTGGTCGGCGTTCAGCGCTTGTAGCCGTTCTGACGCGGGCACAGATGACCCTCCGGGTCCAGTGGGAGGTTGCAGAACGGGCACGGCTTGCGACCGGCCGCGACCAGGTCGAGCGCGCGCTTGGCGAAGACCCGGGCCATCGCGCCGCTCAGCCGCACCCGCAGCATGTCCGGGCCGTTCTCGTCGTCCTCGAAGGCCAGCTCGGCGGCGGTCTCCTCGTCCTCCTCGGCCTCCTCGATCACCGCCTGCGCCTCGACCACCAGGTAGCCCTCGCTGGAGTCCCAGGCCAGCGCCATGGTGCCGACCCGGAACTCCTGCTCCAGCGGCAGGTCGAGCGGGGCGGTGTCGACCAGTTCGGTCGGCGCCATGGCCGGGATCGGCGCCTGGCCGCCGCTGCGCCGCAGCGCCTCGTCCAGCACCTCCTCGACCCGCTCGGCGAGCGCGGCCACCTGCGTCTTCTCGAGCAGCACGCTGGTGATCCGGCCGCGCGCGCTGGCCTGCAGGAAGAACGCCCGCGAGCCGGGCTGGCCGACGGTACCGGCCACGAACCGCTCGGGCTGGTCGTAGAAGAAGACCTGTCGGGGCACTCTCTCGCTCCGGGGTGTGAAACGGATCGGTTTTCGGTGGCGCGCCTTTTCACCCTACGGCTTCTTCGCGCCACGGCTTGGGCAGGCGGTCAGTCCATGCCGGTGGAGCCGCCGACCACCGCGTCGCCGCTGTCGGCGGTGCTCGTGCCCGCGGCACCCGGCCGGTGCTCGGCGCTCTTCGGGCGCAGGCCGCCCAGCTCACCGGTGTCGCCCAGCCGCAGCAGGAAGGGCCGCAGCGGGGTGTAGCGGATCGCGGTGACCGTGCAGGGGTCCACGCTGATCCGCTGGAAGTGGTCCAGGTGCAGGCCCAGCGCGTCGGCCACGATCGCCTTGATCACGTCGCCGTGGGTGCAGGCGATCCACACTGCGTCAGGTCCGTGCTCGGCAGCGATCTTCTCGTCCCACTCGCGGGCCGCCGCCACCGTGCGGTGGCTCAGCCCGCGCAGGGTCTCGCCGCCGGGGAAGGCGGCGGCCGAGGCGTGGTCCTGGACGGTGCGCCAGAGCGGCTCCTTGGCCAGCTCGGCCAGCGGCCGACCGGTCCACTCGCCGTAGTGGCACTCGCCGAGCCGCTCGTCCACCGTCGGCTCGCCGAGTTCGGGACGGGCGGCCAGCAACGGGGCCAGGGTCTGCCGGCAGCGCTCCAGCGGGCTGCTCAGCGCGAGGGCCAGCGGCACCTGCGCCAGTCGCCCGACCAGCGCCTCGGCCTGGGCCCGGCCGGTCTCGTCCAGGTCCACGCCCGGTGTCCAACCCGCGAGCACCCCTGCGGAGTTCGCAGTCGACCGGCCATGGCGTACCAGCAGCAGTGTGGGCATGCCCCAAGCCTACGGGGTCCGGTCGCGCCACCGGCTCAAGGCCTCCGGCCGCCCGCCCAGGGCTGACAGCGGGCGGCGGGCGGCGGGACCGGTGGGCGGCGGGACCGGTGGCGGGCACCGGCTCGCTCAGGCCAGGCCGGCCAGCTCCAGCGCCTCGACCCCGGTACGCAGCGCCGTCACCCGCTCCGCCAGGGTCCACCCGGCCGGCGAGAGGGTCAGCGTGGTGACCCCGGCCGCCGCGTAGGCCTGCATCCGGTCGGCGATCCGCTCCTTGGTGCCGAGCAGCGAGGTCGAGTCGATGAAGCCCTGCGGCACGGCCGCCGCCGCGCCCTGCTTGTCCCCGGCCAGATAGCGCTGCTGGATCTCCTCGGCCTCCTGCTGGTAGCCCAGCCGCTCGGCCTGCTGCTTGTAGAAGTTCTGCTCCTTGCTGCCCATGCCGCCGATGTACAGCGCCGCGTAGGCCCGCTGGGTGTCGGCGGCAGCCGCCAGGTCCGTGCCGACCGAGATCGGCACGGTGGGGCAGAGGTCGAACCCGTCCAGGCCCAGCCCGGCCTTGGCCCGCCCGGCCCGCAGCCGGTCGACCGAGGCCGCCGCCTGCTCCGGCGCGAAGAAGAGTCCGAGCCAGCCGTCGGCGATCTCCCCGGCCAGCTCCACGTTCTTCGGCCCGATCGCCGCGAGGTAGAGCGGGATCCGCTCGCGCACCGGATGCACCGTCAGCTTCAGCGCCTTGCCCGGCCCGCCGGGCAGCGGCAGGGTCCAGTTGGCGCCCTCGTGCACCAGCCGCTCGCGGGACATCGCCTTGCGGATGATCTCCACGTACTCCCGGGTACGGGCCAGCGGCTTGTCGAACTTGACGCCGTACCAGCCCTCGGAGACCTGCGGCCCCGACACCCCGAGGCCGAGCCGGAACCGCCCGCCGGAGAGGGTGTCCAGGGTGGCGGCGGTCATCGCCGTCATCGCCGGGGTGCGGGCCGGGATCTGGAAGATCGCCGAGCCGACGTCGATCCGCTCGGTCTTCGCCGCCACGTAGGAGAGCACGGTGGCGGCGTCCGAGCCGTACGCCTCGGCGGCCCAGCAGACCGAGTAGCCGAGCCGGTCCGCTTCCTGGGCGACGGCGATGTTGTCGGCGTCCAGGCCGAGTCCCCAGTAGCCGAGATTGATGCCGAGTCGCATAGCGTGCCACGCCTTTCGGGAGGGGGATGCCGTGCCGAGCGTAGTGCTGGGGCAGCGGGTTGCTACCGGCTGGTAGGAGTGGCGCGGGTCACATCACCCGGCTGCGCCGGGTCCGCCTCGTGGGTCGCCCGCGGGCGGGGTCTGCGGGCGGGGTCTGCGGGGTCTGCCTGCGGGTCTGCGTGGCCGACCAGGGGCTGCGCACTACGCTCGATCGTGCCACCGTCCGCCGTCCCCACCGGGCGCTCGCGACCACGGCACCCACACCACGATCGAGGGGGTTCCCTGCCATGGAGCAGCGTCAACTCGGCCGCACCGGTCTGCGGGTCTCGCGGTTGGGCCTGGGCACCATGACCTGGGGCCGGGACACCGACGAGGACCAGGCCGCCGAGCAGCTCAAGGAGTTCGTGACGGCCGGCGGCACGCTGGTCGACACCGCCGACAGCTACGCCGACGGTGGCGCCGAGTACCTGCTCTCCCGGCTGACGGACAGTCTGGTCCCGCGCTCCGAACTGGTGATCGCCACCAAGGCCGGCAGCGTCCCCGACGCCGACCGCCGCTTCGACGCCTCCCGCCGGCACCTGCTGGACGCGCTGGACGCCTCGCTGCGCCGGATCGGCACCGACCACGTGGACCTGTGGCAGGTGCACGCGTTCGACCCCGCCACGCCCACCGAGGAGACCCTGCACGCGCTGGACCTGGCCGTCGGCTCCGGGCGGGCCCGCTACGTCGGGGTCTCCAACTTCAGCGGCTGGCAGCTGGCCAAGGCCGCCACCTGGCAGCACTGCGCGGTCGGCCGGGTGCCGCTGGCCGGGACGCAGATGGAGTACTCGCTGCTGCAGCGCGGGGTCGAGCGCGAGGTGCTGCCGGCCGCGCTGGACGCCGGGGTCGGGCTGCTGGCCTCCTCACCGCTCGGGCGCGGGGTGCTCACCGGCAAGTACCGGCACGGCGTCCCGCCGGACTCCCGGGGCGCTTCGCCCTACCTGGCCGGGTTCGTCCAGCCCTACCTCGGGGAGCGCTCGCGCCGGATCGTGGACGCGGTGGCGACGGCCGCCGACGGCCTGGCCAGCAGCCCGCTGGCGGTGGCGCTCTCCTGGGTCCGGGACCGGCCCGGGGTGGCCGCCGCGATCGTCGGGGCCCGGACGGCGACCCAGCTGCAGGCGGCGCTGTCGGTGGAGGCGCTTACGCTTCCGGATGAGATCCGCGGTGCGCTCGACGACATCTCGGCGCCGGTGCGTCGCTACCCTGATCAGGACTGGAACGAACTGTGAGTCAGACGCACGACCCGGACTCGGGTCCGCAGGAGGCCGCGCTGCCCGAGCCGCGCACGGAAGCGGGCGGCGCGGAGGCGGGCACCCCAGCAGCCGGCAGCCCAGCGGCTGCCGCGCCGGAGCCCGGGGCGGGCGCCGGGACGGGCGCTGACGCCGGGCGGGCCGCCGAGGTGGCCGCGCTGGCGGAGGCGATCCGGACGATCGGCAGCGGGGCTCCCGGGGCCGCGCGTGCCGCTGGGGCGGCGGGCGGCGCTTCCGGTCCCACCGATGCCACCGCTGCGGCTGCTCCGGCGGCGGCTCCGGTCAGCGCCGCTGCCGCCGCTGCCGCACTGGACGAGGCCCGGGCCGCCGCGCTGAGCGCCGTCGCCGAGGTGCTGACGGCCGGCGGCGCGCCCGGTGCCGCCGTCGCCGGGCTCGCGACAGCCGCCGTGGCCGCCTTCGGCGAGGGCGCGGCCACCGCCCTGCGGGAGGATCCGTGGGGCCTGCTCTCGCTGCCCGGTGTGCGCCCCGAGCAGGCGGACGGCTTCGCCCGTGCGCTGCTCGGCGCCGAGGCCGGTCCGGGCGACTCCCGGCGCGGTCAGGCGCTGGCGGTCTGGCTGCTGGAGCAGGCCGCCCTGCGCGGCCACTCCGCGCTGGAGGCGGGCGAGCTGCGCGAGGGCCTGGCCAAGCTCGGCCTGCCCGAACCCGAGCAGGCGCTGCAGGAAGCCGTGCTGGACGGGCGGGTGATGCCGTTCCAGGAGGAGGAGACCGGCCCCGGCGCGGCCGCGGCCGACGAGGACGAGGAGCCGCCGGTCCGGATGCTGCTCGCGCTGGATCGGCTCGCGCTCGCCGAGGACAGCGCGGCGGACGGACTGGTCCGGATCATGTCCACCTTCGAGGCACCTGGCGACGCGCCCGAAGCGGCGGTCGGCGAAGCGGCTGCTGACGAGGCGGCCGGTGACGGGGCACCAGGGGACGAGACGTCAGAGGACGCGACGTCAGGAGATCCGGCGTCAGGGGATCCGGCGTCAGCTGATGGTGCGCCGGCCGCCGGGCCGCCCGCCGCTCCCACCGTCGACGCCTGGGAGGCGGCTGCGGCGGCCGAGCGTTCCGCCTCGGCGAGCGCGCTGATCCGGGCCGTCGCGGCGCACCCGCTGGTGCTGCACACCGGCGACGCCGCCGCACGGGCCGAGCTCGCCGCGCTGCTCGCCGCCGCCCGCCGGCTCGGCCTGCGGGCCTGGGCGGCCTCCTGGAACGAGTACGGGCGGGACGCGCTGGCCGCCCTGCTGCCCGAGCCCGGTGCCCAGGCCGCCTCGCTCACCCTGGCCGAGCTGCTGCAGGGCGCGTCGGCCGGCCAAGCCGGCCAGGCCGGACCGGGCGGCGAGGGTCGGCTGCCCGCCGGGCCGGGCCGGGCCGAGGACGGCTCGCTCGCCGTTGATCTGCTGATCGTGCAGGACGCCCCGCTGCTCGACCTGGAGCTGGCCGCCACCCTGGTCGAGGCGCTCGCCGACGGCACCCGGCTGGTGCTCAGCGGCGATCCGGGCCAGCTCTGGTCGGCCGGCCCCGGACGGCTCTTCGCCGACCTGCTCGCCGCCAAGCCCGCGCCCGTGGTCGCCTCCCGCACCCCCGACCTCAGCCCGATCGGCGAGCTGGTCTCCGGGATCGGCATCGGCGAGTTGCAGAGCGTCGAGGCTCCGGAGAAGGAGGTGGTGATCCTCACCGCCCGCGAGGCCGGCGAAGCCGTCCACCGGGCGGTCCAGTTGCTCACCGACTCGATCCCGCGCGCGCTCGGCATCCCCGCCGAGCAGACCGTGCTGCTGACCCCCGGGCACGCCGGTCCGGCCGGCACCCGGGCACTGAACGCCGCGGCCAAGGCCCAGCTGAACCCCGGCCCCGGGCGGTTCGCCGGCTTCGACCCCGGCGACCGGGTGGTCTACTCCCCGCTGCCCGGCGTCAACCGCCCCGGCACCGTGCTCAGCGGTGATGCCGCGGGCCTGCGGATCGCGCTGGCCGGCGCGCGGGCGGAGCTGCTGCTGCCGCCCGGCCAGGTCGACCGGCTGCGCCACGGCTGGGCGCTCACGGCGCACCAGGCCGTCGGACGGCGCTGGCCCGGTGTCGTGGTGGTGCTGCCCGAGGACGCGGCGGCCACGCTGACCCGGCAGTGGGTCTACACGGCGTTCAGCCGGGCCGAGCGCCACCTGTCCGTGGTGCACGCCGCCGGTCCGGCGCTGGCGCAGGCCGTCACGGAACGGGCGGCCGCCGCGCGGACCACCCGGCTGCGGGCGATCCTCGCGGAGCACGCCGAGCAGGCGTACTGACGCCGACCCGCCCCTGACGGCGAGATGGCCGTGGGTGCGCCCGGTTGACCCGGCGCACCCACGGCCATGCTCTCGGTTCTTGCACTGTCGGTTCTTGCGCTCGCGGTTCTTGCGCTGGCGCTTCCTGCGCTGTCGGCTCGCTACCTCGTCGCTCTCGTCCGGGTCAGTCGTCCAGCTCGTCCTCGTCGTAGACCTCGCTGACGTCGAAGCGGCAGAGCAGCAGCTGCGGGTCGGGGCTGTCGAACGGCTCGGCGAGCCACTCCCCCGGCTCCCCCGACTCGGTCGCCGTCACCCAGATCGTCGAGTCGCCCTCCTCCAGGCCGAACTCCTCGGCGCGGGCCGCGATCTCGTCCGGGTCGTACTCGCCGAACACCACGCCGACCGCGGCGGTCACCCCGTCGGCGCCCTCCGGCACGGCGGGCAGCTCGCTGTCCAGGCGCTCGGCCTGGCCGCGCAGTCGGCGCGGGTCGGCGATCCGGTAGTCGCGGCGGATCAGCACGCTGATCGCCTCCGGCTCCTCCGGTCCGCGATAGCTGCCCGGGCCGCCGTCGCCGGGGACCTCGAACGGGGTCACCTCGTCGTAGACCTCGTACAGCAACTGGTCGTAGTGGATGGCCGCCGCGGCCAACTCCTCGTACGCGGCGAAGACCGCAGGATCGTCGGCTTCGGTGGTGCTGGACACCGCTTCCAGATGGCGGTCGATAGCGGCCTTGACCGCCTCGGCGGCTTCGCGTACCTCGGTGCGGGTGAGCTGCGCGGCATCAGACATGAAGGAGACGCTATCCGTACCAGGGCCCGGGGCGCACAGGGGTTCCGCTCTGAGTTTGCGAAAGCCCGGCAACTTGACCCGTGATGTCCGAAACCGTGCGCTTCTGCACCCGCCGTCTTGCGCCCTTCGCGGCCGGGTGAGCGGCGCATTCCGTGTCGGCGAGGCGGGTAGAACTCCCCTCGAAAGAAGGCCGCGCAGGCCGTCCGGGAGCCGGCGGGCACACCGCCGGGCCCCGGACGGGCGAGCCGCTCAGGGAATTGACCGACCATCAGCCGACTTCTCCCAGGAGCGCGACGCACCGCCGGCAGGCGGCCGGTCCGGCGGCTCGGCCGGACCGGTGCCACTGTCGGCGGCAAGTCGTAGGCTTTCCCGCAGACATCGCTGAGGAGGCGAACATTGACCCCACCGAAGCTGGTCCGACAGCCCGAGTACGAGTACCAGTCGCTGCGCATGCCGCGCGGCACGACGCGCAACGCGGCACGGCAGTTGCTCACCGAGCACGCCGAGTACGGGCACTGGGAGCTGGACAGGCTGCGGCTCTTCCCGGACGGCAGCCGCACGGTGCTGCTGCGCCGCCGGATCATCCGGCAGGTCCGCAGCTGGTGACACCGGTCGGCGCCGGGCGACGACCGGTGTCACTGCGGCAGACACCGCCGCGGGGGCGACCACGACCGCGGTCACGGCCACGGCCGTAGGGGCGTCGCCGCACGAGCGTGACTGCGGGACGGCTGCCCGGTTGCCCGGAGCCCGCAGGGCGGCGACGCCCCTCGGTGGGTCGACCCGTCGGTCAGGCCGCCGTGCGCGAGCGCCGGTAGAGCACCCCGCCCGCGATCAGCAGCGCGAGCCCGGCCGGCGCGATCACGTCGAGGCCGTCCGCGCCCGTGAAGGCGAGCTGACTGACCCGGGCAGGCGCACTCACGGCCGCCGGGGCGACCGGTGCCGACACCGGCACGGCCGCCGCCGGCACACCCGTGCGGATGGTGCCACCAGGCCCCGCCTGGGCGGGTGGCGGCTGGATCGGCGTCGGAGGCTGCGGGCAGGGCGTCGGCGTGACGATCGGGGTGACCGGCGCGACCTCGTGGTTGGCGCAGTCGTTGCCCATGACCGGGTTGAGCAGGCCGATGACGTTGCCCGAGTTGCCGCAGAGGTTCACCGGGACGTCGACAGGGACCTGGCCCGTGTTGCCGGAGGCCACACCGGGCGAGTGCGAGCCGGCACCGGACGCGGAGCTGCCGGCGGTGCCGGTGTGGCTGCCGTTGCCGCTGTTGCTACCGGTGCTGCCGGTGTCACCGCCGGTGGGCTGGTTGACGCCCGGGCCGCCGGGGTTACCGGTCAGCGGGGGCATCCCCGGCATCCCCGGCATCGAAGGGCTGCCCGGCCAGGAACCCTGGGGCGTTCCCGGGCCGCTCTGTGTCCCCGACCCGCTCTGACCGCCGCCCTGCTGGCCACCGCCCTGCTGACCGCTCTGGCGACCGCCGCCGGGCTGGCTGCCGGGCGCCGAGGCGTTCCCGCAGTGGTTCCCGTAGGCCGGGTTCAGCAGCCCGACCACATCGACCGTGTTGCCACACACATTGATCGGCGCCTCCACCGGCACCTGCACGGTGTTGCCGGAGCCGACCCCCGGGGAGCCTGCCGCCGCACCGTCCGCGTCCGCACTCGCGTACGCATAACCCGCAGTGGAGGCCAGCACGCTGCCGGTGGCCACGGCCGTGAGGATCCCTTTTCTGGCAACCTGTCGCATAGGTACCCCTGACATGTGATGGTCGGAATTTCCGACGAAATCTTTTCCCGCCCACTAGGTAACGAGCCAGCCCCCAAAAGGTTGGCCCAAGCGGCCTCACCTCACTCGATCAGGTGGATTGAGCCGCGAAAAAGGGCGCCCCGTCGGGACGCCCCTCTTTCGGGTGTCGCTCTGCCGTGCGGCTGCGCCTACCTGTCGGCCGTCCGCCGGCCCGAGGACCTACCAGCCCGCCGGCCCAGCGTCAGCTGTTGAAGCAGGTGTCGCCGAACGCCGGGTTCAGCAGGCCGATCACGCTGATCGTGTTGCCGCAGACGTTGACCGGGACGTGCACCGGAACCTGGACGACGTTGCCCGACACAACACCGGGCGAGTGCACCGCGGCACCCTCGGCGCCGGCGGTCGCGTTGGCGGCACCCGCACCGGCCAGCATCAGCCCACCGGCCGCAGCCGTGACAACCGCGATCTTCTTGGCGTTCATCTTTCCTCCTGATCATCTGAGCGACCCGGTCCCCGAGCCGCCATAGGAGTGAACGAGGCTCTGCCAAATGGGGTACGCGACATGGAATCCATTCACCCGCAGCGGTGATGGATCGCTCTGATGAGCGGTCATGGAGAAAGCGGAAGAATCGATTCTTCCCGCCATGGATAACCGACCCGCTCGTCATCCCCTCAGATAAAAAGGCCCGCCCCAGAAGTCACTCGGACTTCTGGGGCGGGCCTGGCGAGGTCTGGCGAGGTCTGACGAGACCTGACGAGGCCTGCGTCAGCAGGCGTCGAGGAACCGGTCCAGCACCCGGACCCCGAACTTCAGTCCGTCGACCGGCACCCGCTCGTCCACCCCGTGGAACATCCCGGCGAAGTCCAGCTCCGGCGGCAGCTGCAGCGGCGCGAAGCCGAAGCAGCGGATCCCGAGGTCCTGGAACGACTTCGCGTCCGTCCCGCCCGACAGGCAGTACGGCACCGCCCGGGCGATCGGGTCCTCGGCCCGCAGCGCCGACTGCATCGCCTCCACCAGTGCGCCGTCGAAACTGGTCTCGATCGCCTTGTCGGAGTGCAGGCTCTCGCGCTTCACCCGCGGGCCGAGCACGCTGTCCAGCTCGGCCAGGAACTCCTCCTCGTACCCCGGCAGGAACCGCCCGTCCACGTGCGCCGTGGCCTGCCCCGGAATCACGTTCACCTTGTACCCGGCACCGAGCATGGTCGGCTGCGCGGTGTTGCGCAGCGTGGTGCCGATCATCTTGGCGATGCCGCCGAGGACGCGGAGGGTCTCGTCCATGTTCTCCGGGTCGAGCGGCACGCCGAGCGCGTCCGAGAGCTCGTCCAGGAAGGATCGGACCGTCTTGGTGATCCGCAGCGGGAACTCGTGCCGCCCGAGCCGGGCCACCGCCTCGCACAGCTCGGTGATGGCGTTGTCGTCGTTCATCATCGAGCCGTGCCCGGCCCGGCCCTCGACCGTGAGCCGCATCCAGTGCATGCCCTTCTCGGCCGTCTCGATCAGGTAGAGCCGCGCCTTGTCGTTGACGGTGAACGAGAACCCGCCGACCTCGCCGATCGCCTCGGTCACGCCCTCGAACAGATCCGGGTGCTTGTCCACCAGGTACCGCGCGCCGTAGGTGCCGCCCGCCTCCTCGTCCGCGAGGAACGCGAGCACCAGGTCACGCGGAGGCTTGCGCCCGGTCCGCAGCCGGTCGCGGACGACCGCCAGCGTCATGGCGTCCATGTCCTTCATGTCCACCGCGCCACGGCCCCAGACGCAACCGTCCGCGACCTCGCCGGAGAACGGGTGGTGCGTCCAGTCGTCGGCGTTGGCCGGCACCACGTCGGTGTGCCCGTGGATCAGCAGCCCCGGCCGCGACCGGTCCTCACCCTCGATCCGCACCACGGTCGAGGCCCGGCCCTTGGCCGACTCGATGATCTTCGGCTCCAGCCCGAACTCGGCCAGCTGCTCCGCCACGTACTCGGCCGCGGCCCGCTCGCCAGGCCCCGATCCGTCCCCGTAGTTGCTGGTGTCGATCCGGATCAGGTCACGACAGATGTCGACCACCTCCGACTCCCCCGTCACCCGCGACCCGCCGGCGCGCTCCGCATTCGCCTCGCTCACACCCACTCCTCGTCGTCTGGCCCCGCCCGGCACACCCGTCCGGACCGCCCCCGACCTCGCCGGGAACCTTTCGAGCACGGTCCCGCCATCCTCCCCCAGTCCCTGCCCCACCCCAAGGAAATCCCCCCAGAACCTCTCCGAACCCTCCCGTCCACCCCCCAGCCACCCCCACTCCCCCAGGCTTTTGGGCCCCTGAGCCGATCTTTGCTACAGTTATGCATGTCAGCGAGGCCGACGGGCCGAGCGGACCACCTAGTCCGGGTGGCGGAATGGCAGACGCGCTAGCTTGAGGTGCTAGTGCCCTTTATCGGGCGTGGGGGTTCAAGTCCCCCCTCGGACACACTTTTTGTACACGCTGCTTGGTTTTTGGGCAGCGGTCTTCGGCGCCCGTTCCTGGCCTTCGGCGAGGGACGGGCGTTCGCCGTTTCACGCCCTGCTCAGCGGGGTGTCGGCGCAGTGGTGGTCAGCCGATGGCGATCCTCTCTCTCGACGGTGTGTCTGCGGTCAGGGTTCGGCCCGCCGAGTCGTAGACAAGGCCGACACCGCAAGCCCGAAGCCACGCGACGACCTCCAGCGCGCTCGCGACTCCCACGGCCTGCTCGTCCGACCGGTCGGCGGCGAGCCTGATCCACAGGGCCGGCAGGCGCGGCAGGACCTCGTCCTCACGCACGTACGCGTTGCGCGGCCGGTCAGGATTGGGCGTAGTGGCGCTGGAGTGACCGTGGCGGCAGCGGTAGGCGGGGCGGCCGTGGGACCAGCAGGACTCCATCAGCCGACCGCACGGACCGCAGCGCAACAGCCCCGCCAGCACGTACTCACGCTCGGCCAGCGTGTCGCGTCGGGCGCGGATGCCCTGGACCGCGATGAAGTCGGCCTCACTGACCAGCGCGGGATGCGCCACGTCGGTGGAGATGACCCAGTCGTCGGGGGCGTTCCAGCGCATCACCTCGCGCGTGCCGAGGGTGGTGTTGGCGGTGTCGATCAGGTCGTGGTCGGTGCGCTGGCGGTTCCACACCTGGCGCCCGGTGTAGCGGGGATTGGCCAGGATCGCGCGCACCGTGGTCAGCGTCCACTGCTGCGCGCTGCGGTGCGGGTTGCGCTCCGGGTCTGCGACCGAGGGGCACGGGATCGCGGTGTCGTTGAGGGCACGGGTGATCCGGGCAATGCTGTGGCCGGCCAGGCGCTGGGCGAAGATCCAGCTCACGATCCGCCCGCACTCGAGGTCGGTGTCAAGACGCTGGATACGCACACCGCGGCGGGCCAGCGCCCGGTTCGGATGCGGTCCCGCATCCACGAGTCGATACCCGTAGGGCGGCCGGCCCCCGAGATAGCGGCCCTGGTCACGCGCTTGGACGGTCATGGCCGTGCGGACCCGGATGCGGGTGCGGGCGACCTCCCGTTTCGCCAGGATCCCGAGCAGGACCATCAACTCCTCGTGCCCGGCGACCTTCGGGTCAGCCGCACCGCCCAACTCTGGTATCCACACCGTGACGCCGTAGTGCTCGAACAGCGGAGCCATGACGGTGAACTGGTTCCCGTGAAAGGCCCGTTCGCTGGAGCCGATCACGATCGCGTCGAACTCCCGCTCCGGGGCGGCCATCGCAGCGAGCAGCGCGGCGGCCTCCGGTCGGCGCGCCCACGGCAGGGTGCGGCTGTGGCCGATATCGAAGAACTCCGCCACGATCCGGCCATGACCACTCGTCAGGGCCTGCGCCCGCAGCAACTGCCATCCCCGGGAAGTGACTGGATCTTGGTGGTCCTCCGTGGAAACCCGGCCGTAGAACGCGAACCGCACCCCGCACCGATCCCAGCGGCCCGCCTCGGGCCGAAGCTGACCGAACGCATCGGCCCACCGCAGCAACGAGCCAGCACGGTCCGCTGGAGGGCCCACTGCGAGCAGCGGAGGCGCTACGACTTTCACCATCATGGCCGACACCTCCACGCAGGCCGGGGCCCGCTCACCAACGACTGGGATATCCGCCAGCACGTCAGACACGCCAAAAAACAGCATAGTTAACTCGAAAGGATGAACATCACCGCGCGGCATTACCCCGGCCGAGGCCGACCATGTAGCGCAAGAGCCCCATCAGCAAGGAACCACGTCTCACGGCGATAGATATTTTGACACTCCGTCGTCAATTGGGTGACCGACCCTGCGCCCCCTTGCTACTCCTGGGTAGCCAGAACAGTCACCCACGAACGCGCAGCAGACGAATTTCGCAGTAATATTTTCGCCTTTCCTGCCTGCACAGACTGAGGGCGCCCCTAGACTGGTTCCCCACTGGGCCAGCCCATCCCTGACACGTCAACTACCCTGCTGTGAGTCGTAGTCGGAGATGCATTGCCCGGCAGCACGGGCAGTAGACGGTCGCGGCAAGCTCATGAGACCGCCACCGAGGGATGGGAATCCCATGATGCAGAGGAAGTGAACTTGAGCGGGGTTTCGAACGTTTCAACGCAGGTCCTCAAGATCGTTGCGTTGGTGCGAGAGGCTGCGCGAGGAATCACTCAAGCCGAACTGACAGCTCTGGCTGGGGTACGCCATCCGCGACTGCCCGAGATCCGCCTCATGCAACTCGTGGAACGCGCCGTGGCGGCGGAGTTGCTGCAGATCACCGATGGATGGATCACTGCAGTCGATTCCCCCGCAGTCCCCGAGTCCACGGCTGGCGTTGTGGAGGCTGCATCAGAAGCAACGACCGAACGCTGCGGTACCCGCTTCGCGGCCGTCGACCTGGAGAGCGTGGTACGGACTACGGCCATGGAGCCTTACCTGGAACGGCACGTCTACCAGATCGCCGTCGCGCGCTTCGGCAGCGACAGTGAGTGGGTAGCTGCCGCGCCACGCTGGGACTGCTTCGTGCAGCTCTCCTGCGATCAGGAAGAGATCCGCGACCCTGCGCTGCGGAAGCAGGTGCGTGACCACGGGGCCAAACCTGACGAGGCGTGGGCCGGGCTCTCCGCCCAACTCGCCAGCGCGGATGCCGTCGTCGCCTACAACGGTACCGGCCTCGACTTCCCCTTGATCCGGGAAGCGTCGATCCGCGCGGGCCTAGACGATCCGCTGGCTTCGTGTGCGCTGGTGGACGCGCTGTATCTCGCGCACGTCGTCTGGCCGGCCGCAGAGTCCCACCGCCTGCACGACCTGGCGAAGGAGGTCAGCGTCCAAAGCCGGGATCTGCGTGCGCACACCGCACCGGACGACGTCGCTCTCCTTGTACGGGTGCTTGCCTGCGCTGGCCATGAAGTAGCCTCCTGGCAGGCGAACTTGAGGAGCTTGCTGGCGGACGTCTGCGCCGGATCACCAGCCTGGCGAGTACTGTTACACCTGGCCGGGAGCGAGTCGGCACAGGACGACCAGGCCCAGCCGTGGGAACCGCATCAAGTGTCGCTGCTCCTCAGCAGCGAGCTCGCACAACACCAACCTCGACGAGTACCCGACGGCCAACCAAGCGGGCGCGCCAACGTCCACGTACCGGACCGCCTGCGGAATCACGACGGCGTGGTGGACCCGGGGTTACTGGCCGCATCCGTGCATCTGACCAAGGCCGAACAGCGGCCCGCGCAGCAACATATGGGGGACACACTCCACGCCTGGACCCGTGCGGGCACCTCAGGCCTCCTGGAGGCTCCGACCGGCACCGGGAAGAGCTACGCGGTGCTGGCGGCGGCTCTCGAATGGCTGGCCGGAGCCCCCGACCGGACCGCCGTCGTAGCCACGTTCACGAAACAACTCCAGAGCCAGATGGCCAGGGATCTCAAGGATCTCGACCGCGCCTTCCCCGGGGTACTGACTGTGGCCGACCTGGTCAAGGGACAGGCCAACCGCCTCTCCCTGGCGGCCCTGACCTCTGCACTGGTGGAGGCCACCCGGGCAGCCCCGGGAGCGGCCAGCAGCCGACGCCCTGTCGGCCATCCCCGGTTCCGCGAGCTGACGGCCTACCTGCTGCTGCGATTGCGGGCCTGTACCCATGCCCCACTGTCCTGGACCGCGCGTTCGGTGGATCCAGTCGACCTGCCGGCGTTCTTCGCCTCCTACGCCGGCCACGCGCTGCCGCTTTGGTTGGCTTCACTCTCCCAGCGCGATGGGGACTTTCGCCCCGGAGCCGACACGCCACTGGCGCCACACGCGGACACCGTGCGCGAGGCGATCGCCGGGCACCGCCTGGTGCTCGCCAACCACGCCTTGGTGCTGTCCCATCTCGACGACCTGCGCTCGCTCGGCCCGCAGATTCTCCTCGTCATCGACGAGGCCCACGAGCTTGAGAACGCGGCCACCTCGGCACTGACCGCGGCGGTGGACCACCGCGAGGTGGAGATGCTGCTCGCCGAGGCGGCGGCCTGGGTCAACGAGGCGCGTGCCGGCTCCGCCAGGGATCGCGCCGCTGCCGCCCTGAACGGCCTGGAGACCCTGCTGGCACACGAGCGCCTTCCCCATCTGGCTGCGCAGGCGTTCGACGCCCGGGCAAAGGGCGTCGGCGCTCGGATCGGCACCAGGACAGCCACTCTGGCCAGCCCTTTTTCCGGAACCTCCGGCACACAGGAAGCCCGCCGTTTCGATCGTCTGCTGGTCCAGCACGGCCACGCAATAGGCCAAGTGGCCGCCACGATCAGCCAGTACGTTGCAGAGCACTCAGCAACGCTGGACGCACTCGCGCGGGAGCGGGCGCGTGGCCTCACCGGCAGAGCCGACGACCTCGCCAACACGCTCGCCCGACTCGCGACCGACCTTGAGGCGCTGCTCCAACCGACCCTCACCCTCGACGATCAGGGTGGCTCTTCCAGGCCTTCCCGTGTGGTGTTTCTGGAGGAGCTGGGCGAGCCGGACATCAGTCCCCGCGCCTATCGGTTCCGCATCGCCTCCAGCCCGGTCGACCTGGTCGACGACCCCGAGTGGCAGCGCTATCTGCAGTCCTTCGATCGCGTCCACTACGTCTCGGCGACCCTTCGGGTCGGCGGCTCCTGGGACTTCATCCGCAACCATCTCGCGCTGGCGGCCAGCCTGCCCGCGCTGGCCCTGGACTCACCGTTCGACCTGGCAAACCAAGCCGAACTGGTCTGCTTCTCGGACTTCCCGTCCTGGGCAGAACAGGAGGAGGGGGCCATGGCAACCGTAGCGCACCAGCTCGGTGGCTATGCCGAGGAGGCGGTGCGGCCTCGCCACGACGGCGACGGCCACGACGGCGGCGCGATGGTGCTCACCACCGCTCGGGCGACCGCTGCCGGCATTGCCGACCGGCTGGAACGGGAGCTCCGAGCTCGCGTGCTGACCGCCCCGGTGGTCGGGGCGCTGCCGCTGGGCAACGGACGAGCGGTCACCGAGTTCACCGACCGGCAGAGCGGCGGCGGTTTCCTGGTCGGCACCAAGGGACTCTGGCAAGGCGTCGACGTGTCGGATGAGCACCGCCTGCGGCTCGTCTGGATCAACAAACTGCCGTTCGCGCCGTTCGCCGCTCCCGTCATCGAGGCCCGCCGCGCCGCGGTCCGGCAACGTGCGGAAGAGTCTGGTCACCCGGACCCCGACTCCGCAGCAACGGAGGACTACTACCTTCCGCTGGCAGCCCTACAACTGCGCCAGGCCGTCGGCCGGTTGATCCGCTCCGATCGACACCGTGGCGTGATCGTCATCAGCGACCGCAAGCTCGGTGGCCACACGGCACTTCGGCGCGCGTATCGGCGGTGTTTCCTGGGCAGCCTCGACGCGGGCCTGCTCAAGCCCGATCCGGCCACCGGGGAACCCTGCGGCGGCAACGTGACGACGATGACGGAGGGCTGGCGAAGGATCTGGGGGTTCCTGGCGCGACAGGATCTCCTTCCGGCCGCCCGCCTTGAGGAGTTGACCACGGACGATGCCCTCGATCGGCAAGCTCTGCTGCCGTACACCCGCCGCATCCGTGAACTCGCTCTGACAGAGCAGGAGACGAACCGACTGCGCGCCTGCGGGGAGCTCACCGAAGTCGTGCTGGAGCGGGCGGCCGAGATCGGCGGCCTGCTGGGGCTCTCCAACACACCCCTCTCCCTGAAGCCCGCCCAGCGCGCGGCCATCCAGGCCGTGACCGAGCGACGCAACCTCCTCGGGCTCCTGCCCACCGGCTTCGGTAAGAGCTTCACCTTCCAACTGCCCGCCCTGGTGCTGCCCGGGACGACCATCGTCATCAGCCCCTTGGTGGCGCTCATGCACGATCAGGCGCTCGAACTGAACAGGGCGATCGGTGGCGCGGTCCGGGCCCTGGTGTCACCGCTCCGCGAGTCCAGCAGCCGGGCCGGCAAGACGGAGGTCGCCGATCAGCTCCTCGGCCGCTACGAGCACCAAATCAAACTGGTCTACGTCAGTCCGGAACGGCTGTGCCAACGTCGGTTCCGCGAACTGGTCCGCCAGGCCGTCCGCTCCGGGCGGGTGACCCGGATCGCCGTCGACGAGGCGCACACCGTAGCGCAGTGGGAGGACTTCCGACCGAGCATGCGGCGCGCGGGCCGGTTCCTGGCCGAGCTGCGCAGTGAGTTCGGCCTCCCGGTCACAGCGGTGACAGCGACCGCCAACCGTTCCGTGCATGCGGCGATGCGGGAGAGCCTCTTCGGTCTGGCTCCCGAACCGCCCGCCGCCGGGTCGGCCCAGGAGCTCGACGAGGCCGCATGCGCGGATGTCCAGGGCGGCCTGGTCACCGTGCGGGAGAACCCCATTCGGCCCGAACTCGCCATCTTCCGCCGCTCGTTCCGCCAGGCAGGGCCGTCCACGGTGGTCGGCTTGGCCGAACGAGTGATCGACGCACTGGACGGGCACGCGATCTTCTACTGCCTGACCGTCAAGGAGGTCAACGCGCTACACGCTCACCTGCGCGAGTACGTCGGCGGTACCGGCGTGCGCGTATTGCGCTTCCACGGCCGGCTCACCGAGGCCGAGAAGACCGCCGTGATGCACGAGTTCCGCGAGGCACCGCGGCAAGGCGCGGAGGGCTTCGCGCCACTCGTCACCGTGGCCACGTCCGCGTTCGGGCTTGGGGTCAACCGGCCCGATGTGCGCACCGTGTTCTGCGTTTCACCCCCCACCGACCTCGCCGCCCTCTACCAGCAGATCGGTCGGGCCGGGCGCGACGCCGCCGGTTCTCCCGCGGTGGCCGCACTGACCGTCAACACCGCTCTCGCCCTCGCGACGAGTCGTGGGCTGCGCACGGTCCGATTCATGACCGGCCAGGATCTCGCAGCGTCGTTGCTCCGACGGATGGGCCAGGCGGTGCTGGCTGAGCACGGCAGCTTCGATGCCATGAGACTGGCGGAGGCACTGGTCGCGGCCGACGCCGACGCCGGATTGCTGACCGATGACGAGGTACGTCAGAGCCACACCCTGGACCGATACACCAGCGGGGTCATGCGAGCCTTCAGCGCCCTCGCGGATCTGGGCACGGTCACCGACCTGGGCGACTTCCCGCCGCTCTGTACAGTCAAGCCCGGGGACTTCCAACAGTGGCCCGCCGTAGTCGATGAAGCACAGGCCGGCACGGTGCAGTCCGGACTGGAGCGACGCATCGTGGCAGCGGTCCTCGACCGGCCCGACCGCGCGCGTTTGGCGGTCGACGCACTCGACCTGCACCTCGCCGAAAGCATCAACGGCTACCGGGAGTTCGCCGACGGCCCGGCTGGAACCTGGGAGATCCTGGCCGACCTGCACGACCGGGGGCTGCTGGACGTCTCGGCCGCCCCCAGCCGCAGGCTCGTCACCGGTCTGTGCATCCGCCAAGACCGGCTGCCCGCTGGGTTCTCTGCGCTGGTGGCCCGCCGTTCGGCCCGGGTCGCCGAGGAGTTGGACCTCCTGCAGCAGTTCTTCCAGGACTCCACGACCTGCTCACAGCGCAAGTTCGCCGACTACTTCGGTGTGCCGGTTCTTCCGGAAGGCTGCTGCACGGCCGCCCCCTGCAGGTGCTCGGCGTGCTGGAGCAGCCCCGACTGGCCAGTCGCCGATCGCCGGCCCGCCGTCGCGCAGGCATTCGAGAGCGCCTCGCCCCGCACGGGCGGAGGCGCCGACGGTGTCGCCCGGCAGCGCCGTCTGGACCAGCGAGCCCACCGACTCGCCGGTGTGCTGTCCCAGGGCATCCACCCGCGCACACTCTGGCATGCACTGCGAGGTGAGGAGGCCTCGTATGATCCGCTGCGCAGACGCCTGGTGCGGTTGCCCCGCCCGCTGCGCGAGAGCCCCCACTTTGGCGGACGGGCCGACCTCTCCTTCCCCGAGGTGGAGCAATGCATTCGACGTCTGGCGGAGGCGGGCGCAGTGGTCCCGACCGCGGACGGCCGATGGCAGGCACGACAAGCAGCCACAGTCGGTACGTCAACAGTCCGACCACGAAAGGTAGATGAAACCGCGTGATCCTGGCTCCACCCGCACCACCGCCAGCCTGGCGACCGTATATCGATGAGCCGCTGCTCACACCAGCCATGGCCGATGGCTTGGGCACGCCGCGCGGCTCCGAACTCGATCAGCTGCGCCGCTACCTGACTGCTCTGGTCGCCGCACGGCAGGGTCCCGTGCACGTCAACACCGCCTTCAATGCTCTCTACTTCGGCTATGACGTGACCGGAGAGGGCTACGGTGGCAGCCCCCTCGACCTCGACGACTTTCCCGTCGTCACACTCGGTGGGAGGATCCCGGCGCTGCCGGTGGGTGCCATGGTTCGCATCGCCACTGGCGCGTACCCGCTCTACGCGGAGATCGTCTACAAGGAGGGCCGGCATCGTGAGACCAGCGTGCTGGGCGACGTGCCTGCCTGGGTGTCGGGAGCGCCGGCCGGGGCCGAGGGGCCCGGCCAGGTCTGTCAGGACGACAGGCCTGCTCGGCGGGAGGCCCTGATACCCGACCTGGAGGCGTTCGGTGACGCCCTGCGGCCGACCCTCGCGCAACTCACCAGGTTCCGAGCGCAACAGCGCTGGCTCGACCAGGCCGGCCACCTGGTCGTAGACGCCGTGTACCCCTCGACCGAGGCGGCGGCACAGGACGAGTCCTCCGCGTTCGTCGACTACTTGCTGACCGAGGCCCGTGCACAACTGCTCAGCCCTGCCGTGCCAGTGCCCCTCCCGGACCTGGTGGGCAGCCAGGACGAGGGGGCCATGCGCCGAGGTGTTCAGCGCCTGCTCCACCTGATCCGGACGGTCCTCGAAGCCGAGGGGTCGCTTCGTTCGTGGGGCCCGTACACGATGTCGCGAAGCGAGCTGTCCGGCTGGCTCGGCGCTGGCGGCGCCCTCGGCCGCGACGACATGAGCACCCTGGCCAGCGTCCTACAGCGGGCGGTCCAGCCGACGGTCAAGCGCCGGTTCGGCATGGAGACCGCCGCCGCCAGGTACACCGCGATCGGTCCGCGACTGCGCTCGTTCGACGGCGCGGACCAGTTGCTTGCAGGTACCGGCTACGCTGCGGCGGTCTGCCGGGCGAACCTGGCCATCGGGGACGTCATCAGGGGCGAAAGCGAGAACGGGCTCTTCGAGAACGGGATCCAGGTCGCTCTGGACGACGCGTTCGAGGGCGGCGGTGTCTGGCGCTCGCACACCCCGGACGCCGCTGGGGACTGCGGCTCGCCGCTCATCCCAGCAGGCCTCGGCTGGGATGGAACGGTCCAGCCAGAGATCTCGCGACAGACCCAGCCACAGCCCCAGCCACAGCCACCGACCTCGGTTCCGGAGCCGCCCACCGTTCCCCTCGACATCCCGCTGGAAGACGCGGAGCTGAGGACCAGCGAGTTCCTGCGGATCACCAACAGCGAAATCGTCTGGCGGCTACCGCTGCGGCTCTGCCACCTGATGGACGACTACCTCCCTCTCAGCCGACTCGTCGCCGACGAGCTCCGCACATTCGGGACGGGGCCAGTCGTCGTGCGTGTCGAACTCAGCCATCCCGGCGGGGACCTGGACGATTCCGAGACCGTCCAGGACACGACCGCCGAGTTCATAGGCGACTCAGGCCGTCTGAACGGCATCACCTGGCCGCTGGACTTCTTCCCGGGCCTCCAGCTGTACGCCCTGTGGCCGCGTGGCGGCCGCGTCATCCGGATCTCCACCGTCCCCCTGGAAGAGCCCGTCCTCGTGGACGGGCACACGATCGGGCATCGCTACGACGCCGAGGTGTTCACCCGGGAGAACGCCCCGGGAAGCTCCCGCGGCGGTGATTCCGCTGCTGGTCTCACCTCACGTGACTTGGTCATGCGGTTCATCCGACGGTGCGGTCTGCTCACGCCCGACGGCCACGCCCTGCTGGACCGGGCGGCGCTGCCCACAGCCGTCTACGGCATGGCCCCCGCCGCACCGCAGGTCGCCGAGCTGGCAGCCGCAGTCGAGGACTTGCTCGCGGTCGGACGCCTCTATCGTGCCACTGGCAGCCGGGCCTCCGACGGCCGCCCGCACCATCCGGCCCGCCCGGGCGAAGCGAAGATTCCGCTCGTCGGCTACGACCCCGCCCCGGTGCCCGCGCCGCGGAACACCACCCAGGACAGCAGCACTCCACCGCAGTGGTCGACCACGCCGATCACTCTCCACCAGGTCCACGGCTTCCTCAGACGGCTGGGCCCCAGCAGCGTGCCCAGCGATGCACAGCGCGCCGCCTACCGCGACCATTGCCGACGGCTGGGCAAGGCCGACGGCTGGGAGCTACCCGGGGGGTTCACTTTCGTCACCGCGCACACCCGAGGCCGCTGAGCAGTTCGCCACACCCCGACTCCCTGCGAACGGAACACGCATATGCACGACTCCTACCGCGCACTGGCCAATCCGCCGTTCTCACCACCCGATATGCCACCGGCGCTCGTGGAGGAACTGCAGGACGCGCTCAATACGTTGGGCACACCAACCGCCGACGCCTTGACGGCGCTCTCCCCTGACATGGTGGAGCTGGCCTTCAACTCCCTCGCCCCCAAGGATCGCCAGCGGCTGCTGTCAAGGCTGGGCATCAAGATGGCGGCGCCTCGGCGGGCGAGCAAATCCCTCTGCCGTGACATCCTCGACCGTGCACTTCGGGAAGCCCGACACGAGCGCTGCCTCTGCGCGGCCCGATCCCTGACCCGGCGGGTCATCCAGGACGTGAACGACGCCGTCTGGGCTGCTGCCGGCTCCGCCCATGACTTGGACCCAGTCTCACGGTGGGGCTCATCCCTCGCCCTGGTCAGTGTCTTCGCCTGGTCCCAAGCCTCCGCGCTGGACGCCCGCACTTTCCTGTGGGCGGCCGAGCAGGGCTGGTTCGGCCTCAGCCTGGGCATCGGCGCCGACGCGCTGGCGGCGGTAGAGGCAGCGGCGGCCCAGGTCGTGGCGGCCACACCGGGCTTCAACCGGTCCAGGCATGACCACTCCGAAGCAGTGCGCGAGCCAGCCGGAGCTGAGGACGAGACCATGCCAGAGGTGGAGCCCGCCGCCGCGGCCGCTGAGGCACCCGAGGCCGACGGGCAGGAGGTATCGGACGCCTACGAGGCCCTGGAGCTCTCCGTGGCAGCGGCGAGGTCGGCGGCGGAGCGGATTGGAGATCTGCTCTCCCTTGGGTGCCCACCCGCAGAGAGCGACGTCCTACTGCTCTCCACGCTCCCCTCCGCGTTCGCGCGGATGCAGCAAGTCCTGGAAGCCGCTGGTGCGGGACGCGTCGAGCCGCGCCTGGACGACCTGGCTGCGGCGGTCGCGGCCTGCCTGACCGCACGGGAGCGGGACGGTCAGGCTCGCCTCCAACTCCGGAACCTGCTGGCGATCTCTTGCGCGACTAGCAGCGGCGCCGCCCAGGCCCTGGGGGTAGCCCACGAGCGGGCCCGCCAACTGCTCGCGGCAGAGCCGTGGGATCAGAGCGCCCACAGCAGCGCACAGGCCCTCTCGGCGCTGGTCGAACTCGTCGCACTGAGTGGACGCCAGGACGCCCTCGCGCAGGTGATCGAGAAGCAGCAGTTCGTGGGGCAGGTCCTGCCAGAATGCGTCATGGCAGCCGTGCTGTTCTCCGAGTTGGTCGGCCCGGCTCCGACCGGGGAGACCGAGCTCGAACCCGTTCACGGCGCAACTCTGTGGGTCCCTGCCGAGCCAACCGAGACGGACTCCGGATCGCCGACCCCGGTGCTGGGCGCGGCCGCCGCGAGTACGGAACACGCCGACCCCGATCCGGTTGACTCCGCGGTGGATCACCCGTCATCCCAGACGCCTGCGGTCGTGGCGGCACCGGCGGCCGACCGGGCGCAGGAAGATGCCACAACGTCAACGGTGTCCACTGCCACACCTCCGGCCATGGAGCGGCGGCACTCCAAGACAACGCCGGATGAGACGCCCGTCCCGGCACTCACCGAGATCGACGTCGTCGAGGACTCACTGCGCCGGCTCGTCACCGAGGGGCGCTTCGGGCTGGCCGCTCACCTCTCCCAGGCCGCCGAGCGTTCGGCGACCGAATCGGCGGTGCTCCGGCTGGCCGCCGCAGGCACAGCCCTGTGGCCGGGATCGAGCGTCGGAGCGCGCACCTTCGACGAGGCGTTGCAGCACTGGGACGCCATTGGCACACGATTCACGGCGGACACGGATCTCCTACTCCTGGCTCCGCTTGTCCGCGCCGCGCTGATCACCGGCGAGCCTGTCATCGGCGCCCAGCTGAAGACGCTCTCACCACGGCTGCCGGAGGCGCTCTCTGCGTTTGCCATCGCGGTGGCGGACGCCGCGCTCAGCGGCGCCCTGATGATCGCGCGTCCGATGGCCGTCAGCGCACATGCTTCGGAGTCCGAGTCCAGGCTGCGCGAGGTCGTCCAGCAATGCCAGGAGCTGCGCAAGCCGCCGCGCCTGCGCTTCCACCGCGCCACCCACATAGCCAAGCGCTGGCTCGCGCCGGACGGCCTTCTTGGTGCAACGCTCGTCGCAATGATTCAAGACGCACCCGACGCGAACGACAGGGCTCAGGACCTGCTCTCCCGGCTGGACCGGCTCCCCGACATCCACTCCGAAATCGATCGGATCGACCGGGAACTGCGTGGTCCAAGCGGACAGCAACTACAGGGCTCCGGCCGTCAAGACCTGGTGCAGATCATCGAGCGCACGACCGACACAGCCAAGACTTGGCTCGGCATCACCCAGGACGTCCAGCGACTCGGCGGCGCGGACAGCAACTGGGCCTTCCAGGAGGTCGCGGGCATGCGGCAGGCCGTTCTCGGCAACCGGGAACGGCTGCTCGGTGAGCTCGACTCCGCGATGAGGCGCTCGGAAGCACTGCGATCGGCGGCCGCGTGGGCGGCGCGCGAGGCGCTGACGGCGGTGCTGCACGAACTCGAACACGGTACCGCTGCCCAGCAGTTCGCTGCGGGGATCGACATCCGCGAGGTGATCGACGCCGAACTACTCAAGATCCCCGCCTTCAACGGCTCCCGCCCATCGGTGCCCGACCTGCTGGCCGCCGTCGACCGGAGCTGGCAGGAGGCTCTGGAGCTCCACGAGAGGCAGGACGCGTTCGGCGCTGCGTACCGGATTCTCGACCTCGCCACACAGAACGCCCTCCCCGGGAAGGTCTCCCTGCCGGTCGACGAGGCCCGCCGCCTCGCCCTGCTCGACACCGAGGTACGACGGCGGGGGGAGCTGGGTCGACGTCACGAAGAACTCGTGGCCGAGCTGCGCCGGGCCCAGGCAGACAGCGCGCTCTCCGACGACCAGGATCTCAACATTCAGGAACTGTTGAGTGACGCCGCCCCGGAGAGCGAAGACAGCATGTCCCGCGACCTCAGCGTGGTACGCCGCACTCTCGACACTGTGGCTGAGCTGCTGCCGCGTTACCGCACGGAAGCCGCCGACCGTCTGCGGGCCCGCCTCGACGCGGTGGTGGACCTCTCCGAGGCCGAGCGCACCCAGGTCCTGCGTCACCTGAACACCGACGGCCTCGCGACCGCCGCCGACCTCGTGTACTTCCTCGAACTCGGGGAGCCCGTACCTGAGATCGTATCCGCAGAGTCCCACCTCTCGGACTTCTTCCCGAGCGTCCCCGCAGACCTGCCCGACGGCATCACCGCCGAGCTGGTCGAGGCGGTGCGCGCTGGTGCCACCTATCGGAGGCTGCCCATCCTCGACTACGGCCGCCTGTCCGGCGACGAGGCCGAGCAGGCAGCCAAGGCCCTGGAGCAGTGGCGGGAGCTCACGGCGACCGAGCCCAAGGAACGGCAGAACGTCAACGTCCGAGTCCGGCTGCTGCCGGCCCTGAAGCTGCTCGGCTACGAGGCCAAGCAGGCGCGTCCCCTGCACGAGCTCCCGCGGAGCAACGAGTACCGGTTCGCCGACGTCTCCGAGATCGAGATCAACGGCCGTGCCTGGGCGCCCACGTTCGGGACGAAGATCCTGGAGAACGGCGGCAAGCTCCGCATCCTGATGCTGTGGGGCAGGCCGTCCGCAAAGCTACTGCTCAGCCGGGCCGCCCAGGAACCAAGTGGCGGCAGCCTGCTGGTCGTCTACTTCGGCACCCTCGGCAGCGATGCGCGGGGCGAGCTGGCGCGGGCCGCCCAGGGCGGCGCGCCGCTGATGGTGGTGGACGACGCCGCGCTCGCGTACCTCGCTGCGCACGGAAATCGCCAGGTCAGCGTGGCCACCGAGACCCTGCTCCCGTTCTCCGGGGTGAACCCGTACATCCGCGAGAAGCGCGGCCGGATCGGCCGGGAGATGTTCTACGGTCGCGACGCCGAACGCAAGAGCATCCTGGACCCGGACGGCACCCAGATCATCTTCGGTGGCCGCGGTCTCGGAAAGTCCGCCCTGCTCAACGACGCCGGCGACCGATTCGCAGAGCAGCAGCCCGGCTACCACGAGAAGCTGTATCTCAACCTGGACCATTACTACATCAGTAAGGCCACCGCCCTGGGCTCCGAGACCATCTGGAGCTTCCTGGAGCAGGAGCTCATGGAGCAGCGGGTGCTCGCGCGGCCGCAGCGCCGAAAGGCGCTGGAGACCAAGCCATACGAGCGGGTCCGCGCAGGGATCAAGGAGTGGCTCGCCGGAGAGCCGCGCCGGCGGCTGCTCATTTTGATGGACGAGTGCGACCTCTTCTTCGAGGCCGATGTCCCGTACTGCACCGAGACCCGCCGACTGCGGGGTCTGTGCGTCGAGACCCAAGGGCGCCTGAAGGTCGTCTTCGCCGGCCTCCACTCGGTCCAGCGGTTCACCCGGCTGGCACGCAACGGGCCGTTCAGCCATCTCGCACAGACCCCGACCGTCGTCGGGCCGCTCGCACCGCAGTTCGCCGCCGACCTGCTCGTCGCGCCGATGCGGGCGCTCGGCTTCGAGTTCACCGACATCGATCTGGTGAACCGGGTGCTCGGCTACTGCTCCTACCAGCCCTTTCTCCTGCAGATGTTCGGCAGCCGACTGGTCGAGGCGATGCAGCACCGACGCGCCAGGGGCGACCTGCTCGGCCCCCCGTACGCCATCCAGACCTCCGAAGTGGAGGCCGTGGAGTCGGATCCCTCGCTGCGAGCCGACATCACGGTCGCATTCAAGGAGACCCTGACCCTGGACGACCGGTACGACGTCATCGCGAACGTGCTCGCCAGACACGCCCGCGACTACGGCCTGGAGACCCGCCTGAGCGATGGTGAGCTCCGGGACGAGTGCGCCAGCTGGTGGCGTCGCGGCTTCGAGCAGCTGGACAGCGAAGGGTTCCGCGCATATCTCCAGGAGATGGTCGGCCTCGGAGTCCTGGCTCCCAACCACGACGGCCGGGGCTGGCACCTGCGAGGACCGAACGCGCTGCGGATGATCGGCACCGCCAAGGAGATCGAGACGCGATTGCTCAGCGCCGAAACCGAGTGCCGACTTGAGGAGACCGTCGTCCAGGAGGGGCGCCCTGGGCTCTCCGGCAGGCGAGCCGCGCCCCTGACCGTTACCCAGATCGACGATCTGCTGGGGAACCACTCCAACCAGGTGCGTGTGGTCTTGGGTACCCGGGCAACCGGTGTGGCGGACGTAGAAGAGACCCTGCGGGCGGTCACTGGACAAGTCGCGGGTTGGAACTTGCCCCCGATCGGACGTGTCAGCGTGTTCCGCCAGGAACTCACCGCGGGCCGCCCCGGTGAGCAGCGGGTCATCATCAGCGACCTCACGCGCCATCAGGCCAACGAGGAGGCCTGCCAGAACTCGTTGGCGCTCGCTGACACCCTGCTGCCGACCCGCGCCGGCGTGACCCGGTCCGTGGTACTGATCGCCGGCACCAGCCAACTCGGGCTTTGGCGGGACCTGCTGTCTGCCCCCGACATGGCCGCCTCCATCACCGTTCAGCTCAGGCGACACGACAAGCACTCGTTGAAGTCCTGGGCTCAGTACAGCAGCCTCTTCGTCTCGGAGGAACATTTGGCTCGTCTACTGTCCGTCACGGGAGGCTGGCCCATCCTCCTGGATCGAGCCGTCTTCTACGCGACCAGCGACGGCGAAAGCCAGGCACTCCGGAGGCTCCACGATGACCTCAAGGGCAAGGACCTCGCCCTCGATCTGGTGGACGCCGTGGGTGTCACCGCGGACCCGCTGGTGGCCTCGGGACTCCGGGCGGTAGTCGAGGAGTTCGGCGATGACTGGACGAGAGAGGGCGACGCCCTGACGGCCATGGAACTCAGCGGGCTGAACGCAGATGACGCCCAGTGGGCTCTGTCCTGCCTGGCGGCTTTCCAAGCCTTCGAACGGGAAAACTCTCAGCTGCGAATTGAACCGGTCCTGTACACCTGCTGGAGCAAACTCTGATTGACCATCAGATGGTCTTCCTGGGTTCGGCTCCGGCAGGAGCAGGAGCCGAACCCAGGAAGACCCACGCGGTCCGTGCGCTATGGGCGGAGCCAGCGAGCGCCGACCCGAGGCGGATCAGCCTGGATGGCCCACCCTGGTCGGGATCCACGGCCCGCCATCGCGCTGCGGATCGGCGTCGGCGGCCGACGGGGACGGGATCGCCGCGTCGTTAATGGCGGCGATCCGAGACGCACTGCCCGGATAGGCGCTGGGTGAGGATCCAGGCCACGACGGGCCCGGTGTGCGGATCGCCACCCATGCGCTGGATCTGTAGCCCGCAACGGCGGCGGTGCGGCTCACCTTCGACCGGACCATGGAGGACGCCCGCACGCTGGAGCCCGTCCTCGACAAGGCCAACGCCAGCTCCGCCCGCTCGGTGCGGCGAGGTCAGGTGAGCGGGCATCATGACCTGGAGCGGAATCGAGGAGGACGCATTGACCGGCCAGGACAGCGGTGTGAATCTGATCCACCTGGCTGACCACGACAACAGTGTCGTCGTCAGGGTGCTGAGCCGTCACGCGCCCGGAGTCCTCCAGGGCCATGACTGGCTGAACGCGGAAGTCATCGTCGCGAGCAGTTTCGCCAACGGGCGGCGGGCGTTCCTGCTCTTTCCCGAAAACCTCGCGAGCTGGGCCGCTGCCCTGGACACTCTCGCAGGCGGCCAAGACGTCCTATGGCTGGACGATGGCCACACCCCCGAGTTCCGCGTCGAGCTGAACAACCAGTTCGCATGCCCGGCCATCACGGTCGAGGACACCCCCGGCTGCGGAGTCTCCGTCTGCGTACCGGTCGACGTGCCCGACGGATGGATCGACGACCTGCGCTCATCTCTTCAGCAGGTCCTTGAGACCTGGCCGTCCGAAGTCGAGAAGACCGGCCCAGGCGTGTACCAGTGGCGCAGCCGCTGACCCCGCAGACACGAGGGATTCCTGCCGCTACCAGCCAGAACCCGTAGCTCCTCAGCGAGCTGGTCGTCCACCCTAACAAGGGTGTCAGCCCCGCGCTCGCGGGGGTAGCTCCGGCCGCCAGCGACACCGTGGAAGCTCACGCGCGCAACCCCGCGCCCGCAGGGGCCGACCCTGACCTCAGCATTCGGGCGAGTCCAGCTCCAGGTCGCTGACCAGCGAGAACACCGGTGGGGAAATGGTTCGTGTCGCCCCTCGGACACATTCGTAAGATGACCTGATCAGCTGGCTGATCAGGTCATCTTCGTTTTGGGGCTTGGGGCCGCGAGCAGTGCACCTACCGGACATCTCATCCGGCCAGGCCAGGCCAGGCTATGTGTCGGTACTCGTTGATGACACCGCCTGGAACGCGGGTGCGCAGAAGTCTGTGGCTCTCGAGGTCGTCCACGGCGATGGTCTGCTCGTGGGCGTCGGGTGGTAGCTGGCTGCGGGCGCGATGGGGACGGTGCTCGTTGTAGTGCTGCTGGTAGGCGGCCAGGACGTGCCGGGCGTGGGCCTCGTTCATGATGAGGACATGGTCCAGGGCCTCACGCCGGATGCTGCCGATCACCCGTTCGCAGTGGGCGTTCATCCGGGGAAACGCGCGGCGCGCTCTTGAGATCTCCCACACCGTAGATGCGGCGATCGGGTGCCCGCGGCGGGCGAGTTCACCCGGGATCCACTTGTGGCCCCACCCCGCGTTCTCCCGAGCCAGGCGTAGCACGAGGTTCTTGAGCGCCGCTCTCGTCGGCGGCCTCCCGGCCCAACTACTACAGCCAGAACCGTAGGTCACAGCCACAATCAAGAGTCTCTGAAGAACCCGCAGCGGTTCAGTAGCCCTTGGTGAAGTTGATCACGTACCACTTGACGGCAGTGGCGTTGTAGACCGCGGTGAGGAAGTCCCGCTTGTTCGGCGTCGTGGTGAGTGTGGTCGAGGAGATGGTGCTACCCAGGCCGAATGCGGAACTGAGGACGAGGGCGCGGCTTCCGGTGCCGTCCTGGATGAGCTCCCAGGTAATGCGTTGGCCGTCCGTGGGGTTGGTGGGGGTGCCCAGCGTTCTGTTGCCTTTGAGGGTGACGCGGAAGAGGTTTCCCAGTGCGGCGTTGGTGGCGATGGTGGCCGCATCGGTGAGGGTGACGGGGGCGGGGTCAACCTTGGCGTCGACGTAGTCCTTTCGCGTCAGGTGCTCGGCCAACGTCGGTGCGGCGGTGGTGGAGACGTTGCCTTCGTAGTAGGCGGCGTTCGAGCCGTAGACGAAACCGCTGGCCACCGTGCCGCCGGCGGTGTCGTTGATGACGTTGGTGTAGCCCGCCAGCGACAGGGGCGTCACGTTGCTGCAGTCGCCGAGGGTGGCCGAACAACCGGCGTCGACCGTAACCGAGTTGACCGCCGAGACGGCGGGCGTGTTCTCGGCGAAACCGAGGATGCTGACCGCTCGCGCG
Source organism: Kitasatospora sp. NBC_01266 (assembly GCF_036242395.1). Classification (NCBI taxonomy): domain Bacteria; kingdom Bacillati; phylum Actinomycetota; class Actinomycetes; order Kitasatosporales; family Streptomycetaceae; genus Kitasatospora; species Kitasatospora sp. NBC_01266. The sequence goes on from NZ_CP108458.1 coordinate 2,045,760, forward strand.
GCACCGGTGACCCAGATGCTGATGCTCGGGCTGTTGTAGGTGAAGGAGTTGTACAGGCCCACACCGATCGCGGCGTTGATCTTCCAACCGTAGCCGTCGTATCCGGTGCCGCGGTTGACCGCGGATTCGGCGCCGCATCCGGTGAAGCTGATGCCCTGACTGCCGACGCCGGTCACCTCGTAGCCGATGCCGCAGTAGTCGGCGGCGCAGCCGACGAAGGAACAGTAGGCCATGGTGTCGACATGGAAGCCGGCGTTGGTGTTGGTGTCGGCGTAGCAGGAGGCGAACGAGCAACTGGTTCCTGCGGCGCCTCCGGAGACACCGTGGATGCTCCAGCCGTGGTTGCCGTTGTTGGCCGAGGTCACGCCCTCGAACGTGGACACGATCGGGTTGGAGAGGTCGATTCCGGTGTCGCCGAAGAACTTCACGGTCATCCGCGCGAACGCCAGCGAGACGGTCGCGGGGTTGGCCGATCGGGTGAGCACGATCCCTTTGCCGCTGCCGCTGCCCGGCCCTTGGATGGTGAGATCCTGGACGGTCAACCGGGTGATGTCCGAGCCGGTCAGCCCGTTGGCGGTGGTGCTGCTCTGTGCGATCACCGACGAGCCGTCACTGACCCCCTCCAGAACGAGGTTGGAGCGGGCCACCAGCACTGAGGAGATCTTGTAGGTACCCGCGGGGAAAACGACCGTTCCACCGGAGGAGGGCACCGCGTTGATCGCGGTTTGAATCGCGGTGGTGTCGTCCGTGACGCCATTGGCGGTCGCGCCGTAGTCCAGGACGTTGAACCAGTAACTGGTTGCCATGATGATCTCCGTCCAAGCTCGCACGGTCGGTGGAGGGTGCTGCGGCTGGGACTGGCACTTCACCAGGGTCCGGTGGCCAGCCCCAACGGTCGATTAGAGCGATTCAAGCGAGCCCGTGATGGGAGCCTGGCCGCGTCAGAGAGCTGTACCTCGGTCATGGAATCCGGTACGGGCTGGCCAGGTAACGGGTGAGGGCACGTTCGTCGCCGCGCCGCGCCGGAATGCGATTTCACTGCACCTACTTAGCGTAATGGATGAGGCACTCTTCGTAAAGGGATTCGGTATTCCATCGCGCGGATGGTTCGTGGTGGCACTGTCGGCTTCTCGTTCATGACGCCACATCAGGCATCCAGCGCCACACCGGGCGACCGCGCCCACCGAGACGGCTGGTCACCGGCGATGACCGAGTTCAGCAGGGCCGTTACGAGGTGAGGCTGCCCACGGTCTCGCTGGTTGGGGCGGGGCTCCGGCGCCGACCTTAAGGAGTGGTCGAGGCGCCCGACCGTTCCTCGGCGTGCCGCATGCCTTCCATCTCCCCCTCGGGCGCATCCCCCCGCGCATCATCCCGGCGTGCCAGCGCTACGGGCCGTCATGTGCGGGGCATCCTGGGCCGGTGAGAGCGGATCGACGACGCGAGCGGTCGCCAGGGCGGGTCCTGGGCGTATCCGGGGACCGATCGTCTCCCCAGTCCCTCGACTGGTGGCGTGACGCGGTCTGCTACCAGGTCTACCTGCGCAGTTTCGCCGATGGAAACGGTGACGGCGTCGGGGACCTCGCCGGGCTCCACCAACGCCTGCACCACCTGGTCGATCTGGGGGTGGACGCTCTGTGGGTCAACCCGTGGTTCCCCTCGCCGATGGTCGACGGAGGCTACGACGTCGCCGACTACCGGGCCATCGATCCCGTCTTCGGCACCCTGACCAATGCCCGGGAGTTGATCGAGGAGATCCACGCTCTGGGCCTGCGGATCCTGATCGACATCGTGCCGAACCACACCTCCTCCCATCACCCGTGGTTCCGCGAAGCGCTGGCGGGCGGCCCGGAGTGCGTCGAGCGCGACCGCTACATCTTCAGACCGGGCAGCGGCCCGGGGGGCGACGCCCCGCCCAACAACTGGCGCAGCGTCTTCGGTGGTTCCGCGTGGACCCGGATCGTCGAAGCCGACGGCGGGGCCGGCCCGTGGTATCTCCATCTGTTCGCGCCCGAGCAACCCGACCTCAACTGGGACAGTCGCCTGGTCCGCCGTGAATTCGAGTCGATCCTGCGGTTCTGGTTCGATCTGGGGGTCGACGGGATCCGCATCGACGTTGCGCACGCCATGGTCAAGGCCCCGGGTCTACCCGACCTGGGTCCCCTGGACATGGAACTCGTCGCGTCGGCGGCCCATGCCGATCATCCCCACTGGGATCGCGACGGTGTCCACGAGATCTTCCGCGGCTGGCGCGCGGTGGCAGACTCCTACCCCGAGCCTCGCGTGTTCGTCGCCGAGGCGTGTGCACGCGCCTCCGAGCGCCTGGCCCGCTACGTCCGGGCCGATGAACTGCACACCGCCTTCAACTTCGACTATCTGACAGCCCCGTGGCGGGCGGCACACCTGCGCCTCGCGATCGACAGCTCCCTGACCGCGATGGGCGCCGTAGGTGCCCCGGCGACCTGGGCGCTCTCCAACCACGATGTCGTGCGGCACCTCACCCGCTTCGGGAGGCCGCAGCCCGACGGCCCGGTACACACCCTCGCCAACCACTCTCCGCCCGGCCCGGTCGACCTGGCCCTGGGCACGCGGCGCGCGCGGGCGGCCGCCCTGCTCATGCTGGCACTTCCGGGCTCCGTCTACCTGTACCAAGGCGAGGAACTGGGTCTGTGGGAGGTCGAGGACCTGCCCGACGAGACCCTGCAGGACCCCACCTGGGAGCGGTCGGGGCGCACCGACCGCGGCCGCGACGGCTCCCGCCTGCCGATGCCCTGGTCCGGCGATGCCCCGCCGTTCGGCTTCAGCCCCGAAGGCGCCGGCGCACTTCCATGGCTGCCACAGCCGCCGCACTGGAAGCATCTCACCGCCCAGTCACAGCGCGGCGACGAGCGGTCGATGCTCGAGCTCTACCGCAGGGCCCTGCACATCCGCCGGATCCACCCGGCCCTGGGCGACGGGGCGTTGGTCTGGGACCGTACGGCCGTACCCGACCTGCTGTCGTTCACACGCCCCTCCGGCTTCCAGTGCATCGTCAACTTCGGCTCGCAGGCGGTTCGCCTGGCGGACCACCGGGAGGTGTTGCTGAGCAGTGTTCGCCTGCAGGACGGGCTGCTGCCCGGCGACGCGGCCGTCTGGCTGGCCCGATGACATCCCTGGACCGTGTCCGGGGAGCAGGGAACTCGACTACCGAAGAACGAGGTTGGCAGCAGATGTCTGAATCGGTGAATCGTCCGCGGTTCGGAGCGCGGCCAGTCCGGGGAGTCATCTGGTCGGCTACTGGTCAATCCCCCTCCGTGCCCGCCCGATTCCAGCGGAAGTCGTGGATGAGGGCCTGGTGGACGTGGGTGATGCTGCTGGCATTGGTCTCCACTGGCACCGATCTCGGATCTGCCTCGCGTGGGGAGACTTCTTTCACGGTCCGCAGAGTCACCAGCGGGGCCTATATCCCCGACCCCTCCGGGGATCCTGCCGGATGGCACGACCAGTTGGACCGCTACGACGCTGCCGTGGGCCGGCGGCCCAGCGTGGTGCAGTGGTACGTCCAGTGGGAGGGGCGGCAGCCGTTCCCCGCCTCCGACGCCGCCTACGTCCGCTCGCGCGACCAGACGCCGCTCATCACGTGGGAGTCCTGGGACTGGACCGGCGACGCGAACCAGCCCGCCTACGCACTGTCGAACATCCTCGCCGGGAGCTTCGACCCCTACATCACACAGTGGGCGACCGCCGCGAGGGACTTCGGCACCACCGTCTACCTGCGATGGGGCGCGGAGATGAACGGGAACTGGAACCCATGGGATCCGGGAGTCAACGGGAACACCACCGCGCAGTACGTGGCGACGTGGAAGCACATCCGCGCCATCTTCACCACGGTCGGTGCAACCAACGTGAAGTGGCTGTGGACGCCGATCAACCAGTACGCCGGCTCGACGCCCCTGTCCACGCTCTACCCGGGCGACGGGTATGTCGACCTGGTGGGCGTGGACGGCTACAACTGGGGCACCTCCCGGAGCGGAAGTACCTGGCAGACCTTCACCGAGGTCTTCAACCCCACCATCGCCACGATCCGTACCCTCACTCCGAAGCCGCTCTGGCTCACGGAGGTCGGCTGTACGGAGCTGGGCGGTGACAAGGCCGCCTGGATCACGGCCATGTTCGCCGCCATCGCCGGCGACAACCGGATCAGCGCCCTGGTGTGGTTCAACGCCGACAAGGAGACCGACTGGCGCGTCTGGTCTTCCCCCGCAGCCTTGAGCGCCTTTCGGACCGGCATCGCAGCCCCGCTCTACACCACCGCGTGAGGTCGGGAAGTGCCACGAGCGCGCTCGGCCCGCGCCGGGAAACGCCAGTCGGCGATGGCCGATCAGTGGACAGTTCAGGCGCAGGGCCGCCGACTCCACCCGGCGGTCCGGCAGATCCGCGGCAGCCCCCCAGCGGTGAACATGATGCTCCGTTCGGGGCAACAGCCCCCTTCGATCGACGCAGCACGGCATGACAATCCACTAGGTGCGCCGCCCCGGCTTCAGCCTGAGCACCTGGGCGCCGCGGAATGCTGAGGAGTCGCTGGTGGGCCTGTTCGGACCGACGCGGAGACAGTCACGCAAAGAGGCACGGGGGCCCGCGTTCGTGCGCAGGCCCAGGAACCTGACCCGGGAGGGCCGCACCAAGCCCGGCCACATTTCTGACCTGCGGCACGCAGGACCCGGCCGGATCGTCGTGCTGGTGCCCGCACACAACGAGGAAGCGCTCATCGGCGAGACCCTGGAGTCGCTCGCGGCCCAGACCAGGCCCCCCGACGAGATCATCGTGGTAGCCGACCGCTGCACCGACCTCACGGCTGAAATCAGCGCCGCCCACGGCGCCGAGGCCGTCGAGACGGTCGGCAACACGCAGGACAAGGCAGGCGCCCTCAACCAGGTCCTGGCTCGGCTGCTGCCGTTGCTGTCCGAGGACGACGCCGTCATGGTCATGGACGCCGACACCTCCCTCTCACCCGAGTTCATCGCCGGGGCAGGCCGGCGCCTGCGCCACCAGGAACCGGACCAAGCACCTATCGGCGGCGTGGGCGCCATCTTCTTCGGCTACCCCCTGCGCGGTCTGGTCTGCCACCTGCAGAACAACGAGTACGTGCGCTACGCGCGTGAACTCCACCGCCGCCACGGCCGCGCCGATGTCCTCACCGGCACCGCCTCCCTCTACCCGGTGCACGCCCTGCGCCAGGTCCACGAGGCCCGCGCCCACGGCTCCCTGCCCCGAGGGCGGGAGGTCTACGACGTGGAGTCGCTGACCGAGGACAACGAACTGACCCTCGCCCTCAAACACCTGGGCTACCGGTGCGTATCACCGTGCGCCTGCATCGTGGGCACCGAACTCATGCCCACCTGGTCCCGGCTGTACTACCAGCGGCTGCGCTGGCAACGCGGCGCCCTGGACAACCTCAAGGCCTACGGCATCACCCGGGTCACGCTGCCCTACGTCTGCCGGCAACTGCTCACCTACCTCAGCGTGGCCTTCGTCCCCTTCTTCCTCACCGTCCTGCTGTACTACACCGTCAGCAAGGGCTTCCCCGGGTGGCCGTGGTTCTGGCTCGCGATCACCTCCGTCGCCGCTTTCGAACGTATCTGGGCCGCCAAACGCGGCGGATGGAAGGCCCTGGTCCTGGCCGCCGCGATCGTGCCGGAGGTCCTCTTCGACCAGTTCCTCAACGTGATCTACGCCAAGGCACTCATCGACATACTGACCGGCACAGGCGCCACCTGGGAACGCACGCGCAGCCGCGGCCGTCGCCTGCGCGAGGCGATCACCACTGCGGTGGGCTTCACCCTCCTGCTCGCCTCCGTCGTGGGCCTGGCATTCGCCTGTATCGCACTCGGGATCGCCTGGACCCTGATCGCGCTCTTCGTCCTGTGCGGCGTTGCCGCAGCCGCCGTCCGCCTCAGCCGCCTCCACCCCCTCGGTCTCCTCCTCTCCCTGCCCAGCGGCGAGCAGATGCACGGCGAAATTCCGCCCTGGCGCCAATGACTAGCTGTCAGGAGATGTGAAGCGGAGTGGTTCTGTTCCAGCGCCATGGACAACATGACCGCCTGCTCCGCGCGCCTGCAGGGGTGGCCCCCCGGACCACTTGGAAGCAGTGGAGCACACTACAAGGACCCGACCATCACTCGAATGAGTGACGGCCAGTCAGGCGCCTTCCACTCGCCGTGCCCTACCGGCATGCTGCACCTGGGACATCGACACTCGAACCGCCCTTCATGAGCATTGGCGCTTGGGCGATGATCAGGGTGCCACTGGGGCCAGTTCGCCCAGTACGCCCGATCGCCGTGGGGTAACGGTCCGTGTCCCCCTCGGACACCAGCGGAGACCCCACTTCAGGTGGGGTTTTTCTGTTTTCCGGACCCTGGCGTGGCCAACCACGTGGCCAACGGGAACGGGCTGGACCGGCCCGGACGGCCCCGTGCGCCGCGCGCGCCGAGTGGGGTGGCCAGGAGGGTGTCGCGGTCCGGCGGGCGCGGGCTCGGTACCTGCTGCGCACCCACGCCCGCCGCCACTGGTGCTCGGTACGCTGCGGCGACCGCGCCCGCGCGGCCCGCGCCTACGCCCGCCGCACGCGGGCCGAAGGGGACTGACACCGGGTCCGACACGGCTCAACGGCCCTTCCGGGACGCCTCGGACGGGAACGACTGGCGGAAAACCCTGTTCGGGGAGCGCTTTTGGAACTGATCTGGGAGTCCGGACGGGACTTCATCATGGCCCGCTACATCGCCTCTCATCAGCAACTCCTCTTCAGGAGCGACAAGGGCATGGGGGGTCGCACGCGACTGGAGGTCGCCTTCGGCCCGGTCCAGTACCTGAGTCTGCACACGCTGGTCTACGAGAACTTCTCGATCTTCGAGCTCTCACCCGAGGAGCTGGAACTGTGCTCACCCCGACCGGCCACCGTGGCATCGAGCTGCAAGATCTACGGGATCGGCTCGCCGAAGCCCACCGGGCTGGTCATCGCCCCCGGGTACGCGAGCTTGGAGGATGACGGGAACTACTGGGAGCCGAGCAACCTGCTCCGATTCGACTCCTGACCGCGTCCGCGCGCAATGGTCCGACCCTGCGGCGGGGATCGACGGGTCAGCGCCCGGTCCGGGGGCGGATTCGACCAGTCGGGCTAGGGCCTGTCGTCAGACCCCCTTCGTCGCCCGCAGGGCGGCTTGGCGGCGTCAGGTGCGTGCTCTCGGCGTGCCGGGCGCAGGCCCTCGTACTGGACGTACTTGGGCCTGTGCCCGGTGCGGCGAGAGTGCGTGCATGGCGTCGCCGAGCAGAAGGGGGTCTGACGACAGGCCCTTGCGGGTCCGGGCCGTTCTGGTTGCGCCTCGGCGTCCTGGCAGCTTCCACCGTGGCCGGCCGGGTCCCGTCCGCGAGTTGCCGCGGCCCGGGCCCGGCTTCACGATGAGCGCAACAGACAGGCGCTGGTGGATCCGCTCCGCCACCGTCCGAGGAGGCGCTGTGGCCAGATATTTCGCGACCTCTCAGGAGACGTTGGTCACCGATGCTCTGACCGGTTTCGCCAGGGTGCACCGCGGTCTTGTCGCGCACCACGCCGAGGACGGCTATCTGCACGCCCGGCAGCGGTCGGCGTCGCGCCGGGTCGGACTGCTCTCCGGGGGCGGGTCCGGGCACGAACCGATGCACATCGGCTTCGTCGGCGCGGGGATGCTGGACGCGGCCTGCCCCGGCCAGGTCTTCGCCTCGCCGCACAACCGGCAGCTCTTCAAGGCCTCCTGCGCGGTCGCCGGCCCGGAGGGCGTGCTGCACATCGTCAAGAACTACACCGGGGACCGGATCAACTTCGGGATCGCGGCCGAGCGGCTGGCGCACCACGGGATCGCGTGCGCCCGGGTGTTGGTGGACGATGACCTCGCCTCCGACTCGACGGAGGTGGCGGTGGGCCGGCGGGGCACCGCCGCGACGGTGCTGGTGGAGAAGATCCTCGGCGCGGCCGCGGATCGGGGCGACTCACTGGCCCAGCTCGCCGGACTCGGCGCCCGGCTGGTCGCCCGGTGCCGGAGCGTGGCCGTGGCGGCTGCCGCGCACACCACCCCCGCCACCGGGCGGGCCGCCTACCTGCTGCCGCCCGGGATGATCGAGTTCGGCGTGGGCATCCACGGTGAACGGGCCGCCCGCTCCGTGCCGCAGGGGTCGCTCGGTGATCTGGTGGAGCAGATGGCCGAGGCGCTGGTCGCCGCGCTGCGGCCGGAACCGGCCGCGCCGGTGATCGGGCTGGTGAACGGGCTGGGTGCGGTGACCAGCCTGGAGCTGTACGCCGTCGCGGACGAGGCGGTGCGGGCGCTGGAAGGCCACGGGGTGCGGGTGGCCCGCTGCCTGGTCGGCAACTTCTCCACGGCGCTGGACACGCGGGGCTTCTCGCTCTCGCTGCTGGTCGCCGACGACGAGGTGCTCGGGCTGTACGACGCACCGGTGCGCACCCCCGCGCTCCGGTGGTCGCGGCCGATGGCGATGGAGGCAGTGCAGTGACGACATTCGACGGAACGTTCACCTACGGCTGGCTCCAGCGCTTCGCCGGTTCGGTGGCCGCCACCGAACCGGAGCTCACCGAGCTGGATCAGCAGGCGGGCGACGGCGACTTCGGCGTCAACCTGCTGGCCGGTGTGTCCTTCGCGATGACGGCGATGGCAGCGATGACGGCGACGGACCGGTTGCCGGACGGGCGGCTGCCGGCTGCCCGGCCGCTCCAGGTGGCCGCGACCGCCTTCCTGGACGAGGTGGGCGGGACCAGCGGGCCGCTCTTCGGGCTGGTGCTGCACCACCTCGCCGAGGCCGCCGTGCACCCGGTCCTCAGCACGCCGGACCTGGCCCGCGGCGCCGCGGCGGGGCTGGCGGCGGTGCAGCGGGTCGGCGAGGCGGTGCCCGGCGACAAGACGCTCGTCGACGCGCTGGCACCGGCCGCGCTGGCCCTGGAGTTGTGCGCACCGGACACGCCGGTGGACCGCGCGCTGCTGGCGGCGGCGGAGGCCGCGTTCCAGGGGGTGCGGTCCACCAGACTGCTGTGCGCGCGCCGGGGTCGGGCCAGCTACCTGGGTGAGCGGGCGTCAGGGATCCCCGACCCGGGCGCGGTGGGCGTGGGTCTGCTCTTCTCCTCGGCGGCGAAGCGGCTGACCACCCTGGGCCCGCTGCTGGCGGACACCGGCCTCGGGTGGGCGGAGCCGGGCGCGCCGGTTCCGGCGGGCTGAGCGGGCCGAGCGAGGCCGAGTGGGCTGAGCGAAGCCGAGCGGGCTCAGCGAGGCCGAGGGGTCACGGCAGGGCGGCGGTTTCGCGCCCTGCCGGGACCCCTCGGCGGTTCGGCCGGCGCCGGGTCAGAGCGCCGGGCAGCGGGCCGGTCGGCTCGCGGCCCAGGCCAGGACGGCGGGGTCGGCCAGGGTGGTGACCCAGAGGTCGGTCAGGGCGGTCTCCTGCTCGCCGGGGTGCGGGCCCACGCCGAGCACCCGCAGACCCGCGCGGACGGCGGACTGGATGCCGCAGGCGGAGTCCTCGACGGCCAGCGCCTCGGCGGGGACCGCGCCGCACAGCTCGACGGCGGCCAGGTAGAGGGCCGGGTCCGGCTTGGGCGCCAGGCCGTCCTCCGGCACCACGACGTGCGCGAAGCAGGAGAGCAGCCCGGCCTGGTCCAGGCTCGACTCGACGACGTCGCGCGGGCAGTTGCTGGCCACCGCCAGCGGGGCGAACTCCGCTGCTGCGAAGACGAGTTCGCTGGCCCCGGGGCAGGTGACCGGGTTCTCGGCGACGAGCTTGCGGAAGACGTCGAGGAGTTGACGGGTCATCTCCTGGGCCAGCTGGGGCCGGCCGGCGGTCTCGGCCATCAGACGGCCGCACTGGGTGTAGTGCAGCCCCTTGGCGCGGTCCGCGAAGGTGACGTCGGGCGCGACGCCGTGACCGCGGAGCACCAGCTCCCGGGCGTCCTGCCAGTGCTGCTCGCTGTCCATGAGGGTGCCGTCGCAGTCGAAGACCACAGCGGCGGGAGTCCAGTTGAGGATCGATTCTTTCGCCATGCCTCTACCGTTCGTGAGGGAAAGGAGGAGTACGGGGAGCGAATGCCGTGACCGATCGCGCAGGCGTGAGGGGAAACGCGGCGAACTCGCAGATTGCGACTCCGGGCCCGCCACTGAACGCGGAGCCCGGTAACCGGTGAGGGGCGGCCGTGTGCACCCAACCGCCCTGCTCCGGCCCACCCGAGCGGGGCGAGCCGGAACATAACGACCGCAACGTTATGGTCGCTATGGTTCGGAGTCAAACAACTCCGGGGCGTGTTCGCGAACCGGTCCTGGAATACCGGAGCACGCCGACGGCGGTCGCGCCCTCCCCCTGCCGGATCCGGAAGACGCAGGTCGTGTCGTACACGGTGCACCGGACCGTGGCCGGCGGGCTGAACTCGGTGAACCGCAGCGCGCGCAGGGCGCAGGCGACCGGGCGCAGCAGGCGCCCGGCGCTCTGCACCGCCACCGCCTGGCGCGCCGCCTCCAGCAGGGTCACGCCGGGCACGTGGTCACTGTCGTGGTCGAAGAAGTACGGATGCCGCGGGTCGACCGGATCCACCCGTACTCCGTCCGGGCGGACGGCGAGCATCACGTCCTGCGGGGAGGCCACGCCCAGGCTCTCCGGCGTCGGGCGCGGGGCGGCGCTCGGCGACTGCCCGTCCGGGCCCGGCACCGCCCCGCGCAGCGCCGCGTACTGCTCGGCGCCCAGGATCCGCGCACCGCCCTCGGCCCGGGCGAACGGCCGTCCCCGGGCCAGGAAGCGGGCGCTCAGCCGCATGCCCGACAGCGCGCCGGACGCCGCGCTGCGGCGGAGGTCGCTCATCGCCACCAGGCAGGTCACCTCGGTGGCGCCGTACCGGACCAGCGGCTCGGCCTCGGGGTCGAGTTCGTAGCGGACGTCCGTGATCAGGAAGTGCGAGCGGGACGGGGTGGCGCAGTACCGCAGCGGCAGGTAGATGCCCAGTTGCCGCAGGGTCTCGACGATCATCAAGGGGTTGTGCACGCCGCACCCGCCGCGCGGGAAGGTGGGGTGGGAGAGCGGCCACTGGGCCGCGGCCGTGAACCGCCCGGCCCCGCAGGGCCGCACATCCGTCAGCAGCACCTCGGCCACCGAGAGGCGGTGTACCAACTCGCGCGGCACCGTGCGCGACCAGCTGAGGGGGCGGGTCGCCCCGGTGGCCGAGCGGTGTCCGCCATTGCGCGACGCGGATTCCCAATTATGCATACGAATAGCACATATCAAGCCTTCCGAAAACGCATGTGGGGTCCGTCCGCGAGCGGGGCGGAGCCGCTACTTTGTTCCCGTCAACGGGCGGCATCAACCTAGGCAGAGAACACGTGCAAGAACGGGCGACGACGACGCGCAGGGCGGTCCTGGAGGCGGCAGCGCACCTCTTCGACGAAAAGGGCTACGCCGGAACGAGCATCAGCGACATCAGCGCGCTGTCCGGGCGCACCAGCGGGGCGATCTACTTCCATTACACGAGCAAGGAGCACCTGGCGCGGGCCGTCATCGAGGAGCACTTCGCCACCTGGCCGGAGCTGATCGGCGGCGCGGCGCGGGACGAGCCGCCGCTGGAGCGGCTGGTGCTGCTGAGCTTCGCGGTGGCCAGGGCCTTCCGCGACGACGTGGTGGTGCGCGCCGGCGCCCGGCTCTGGTCCGAACGGAAGGCGATCGACGCGGTTCTGCCGGTGCCCTTCATCGGCTGGATCGACACGGTGGCCGAGCTGCTCCGGCAGACCCACGCGCAGGGCGGCCTGGCCGCCGGCCTCGACCCGGTGCCGACGGCGCACGCCGTGGTCTGCGCCTTCTTCGGCCTGCACACCGTCTCCGACGCGCTGGACGGCCGGCGCCGGATCGAGGCCCGGCTGACCGACCTCTGGCTGCTGCTGCTCCCCGCGCTCCAGGCGCGCCCGGACCCGGCGGCACTGCTCGCGCGGGTCCGCGAGCGGCTGTCGGGGACGACGCCGGCCGAGCCGTCCCCCGGCCTGGCCGCGACTGCGACTGCGACTGCGGGCGCGGGCGCGACTGCAGGCGCGGGCGCGGACGGCCTTGCGGGTGCGGCGATCGCACAGTCGGGTGGTCGCTAGGCGGCGCGCCCCGGGGCCGGGTGGTCGGTGCCGGGCCTCGGCTGGCGGTGCTGGCGGACCAGGCCGGCAGCCTCGCGGTGGGTGGCGCCACGCTGTGCCGGAACGCGGGGGTGGCGGCCGGCCCGGCGGCGCTGCTCCACCAGCCCGGCGAACTGGGCGGCCAGGTGACTGCCGGGCAGCGGCTGGTTGATGACCATCAGCGCGCCGCCCGGGGCCGTCTGGAGGCAGACCGTGTCGAGCTTGATCCGACCCAGCAGCGGGTGCTCGAAGGACTGGACCGAACTGTCGGACCGGCCGACGTCCGCCTGGGACCAGAGCCGGCGGAACTCCGGGCTGCGCCGGCACAGGCCGCTCACCAGCTCCGCGACCTCGGGCTGGGCCAACTGCTCGACCGCGTGGGTGCGGAAGCGGATCACCGTGTCACGGGCCCGCTCCTCCCAGTCCGGGAAGATCTCGGGTGCCCGCTCGTCGAAGGTGATCAGCAGCAGGTTCCGCTCACCGGCCCGCAGCGTCCCGAAGTGCGGCAGCAGCACCTCGAAGGCGCTGTTCCAGGCCAGGATGTCGAAGCGGTGGCTGAGGATGTAGGCGGGCAGTGCGGTCAGCCGCTCCAGTAGCTGCCGGTACTGCTCGGGAACCTCCTGAGCGGTCGTCACCCGGCAGCGCACCGGCGGTGTCTCACCGGCCAGTTGGAACAGGTGCGCGGTCTCCTCCTCGGTCAGCCGCAGCGCCGTGGCCAGGCCCTGAAGGACGTGGCGGGAGATTGGGATCGGCCTCGCCTGTTCGAGCCACTGGTACCAGGTGGGGCTGATCCCGGCGAGCTTGGCCAGCTCGGCCCGGCGCAGCCCCGGGGTCCTGCGGCGTTCGGTGTCCGTGGGCAGGCCCACGGTGGCCGGAGTGGTCCGGTCACGACGACTTCTCAGGAACACTGCCAATTCGCGGCGCTGTGGCTCAGCCACCTGACCATCCCCCGTCGAGGTGCGAAAACTGCTGACGTCGCTGACGCCCTGCGGAACCAGGGCCTCACACAGTCTGCAACAAGCGTGCCGCACCGTCTCTTCCCTTCCGGGCCGCACCGGCGGCCCCGCCGCACCGGCCCCGCGCCGCACGGCAGTTGCTGGGTGGTAGCGGCAGTGACACCCTCGGCCGCCGCAGTGCCGTGTTTCGGGCCGATGAACTCCGAGGCCAGTTCGGGGATCCGCGCACCGCGACCGGTCGGGGTGGAAAGTCGGACGCCACCTCGGGCATGCGTCGGCGCCTGTCCGTTGCTTACTGTCTCGAACAGCCCGACGACCACTGCCGTGCGCCTCTCCTCGCAACGACGCGATCACAGCACGCAGGAACCACCGGAGCGCCTCCGGTGGCGGACCCGTGTCCCGGCCGGCTCCTGACGGCCCTTCGAGCACCACGAGCCGGATGCGCACGGTCCACCTCTCGACCCGTGAGCGACGAACAGCCCTGGAGCGACCTGATGTCCAGTAGCGCCGACGTTCCGGACCAGCCGATCGTGGCGGACCCGAGCCGACCGTTCGAGCCTCCGAGGCCCACCCACGCTTTCCCGTGCCCGCGTCGCGCGGCACGGCCTGCCGCGCGACGTGCGCCGCAGCCGTGCTCCGCGCCGACCCGGACCACCGCGACCCGGACCACCGCGACCCTGAGCACGCCGGCCCGGCTCGCCGAGCGGGTGTTCGGCTACCTGCCGCGCGCCGACCAGCGCCGGTGGGCGCACGCCTACCTCTCCCGGCTGCTCGCCGAGCCGTCGTCCCGGTCCGCGGTGCTGCCGCAGGTCACCGATGCCGACCGGGGCCTGCGCCGGTTCATCAACAGCAGCCCCTGGGACTGGCAGCCGGCCCGGCGGGTGCTGGCTTCGGTCGCCGCCGAGGCGCTGGAGGCGCGGGCGCTGACGGTGGGCGTGGTGCGGATCCCCAAGCGCGGACCGCACTCGGTGGGCGTCGGCCCGCGCCCGGTCCCGGGACTCGGACGCACCGTCAACTGCCAGCTGGCGGTGGGACTCTTCCAGGCCGGCCCGGAGCACACCGTGCCGCTGGACTGGGCGCTGGTGCTGGACGGGCCCTGGGCCACGGACGCCGCTGCGCGGTCCCGGGCCCGGATTCCGGCCTCACATACCGCACGACCGCTCGTGCTGGAAGTTCGCGACCTGGTGACCACCGCGCTGGACCGCGGCCACGGCGTGGGCACCCCGCTGACGGCCGAGCTGCGCGAGGTCCCCGACATCACCCCGCTGGTGGTCGAACTCATCGCCCGGGGACAGGACTTCGTCATCGAGGTGACACCCGGGCAGCCGCTCCGCGAGGCCCTGACCCGGGCCGCGGTCGGGACGGCGGCCGAGGCGCGGCCGCTGACGGCGCAGACCCTGGTCCAGCGTGCCGCGCTGCGGCCGACCATCGCCCGCCGACCGCTCGCCCGCTGCGCGCTCCCCGGCGGTCCGGCGACCGGCCAGGTCACCGCCCGGGCCGTGCGGCTGCCCCTGGGCGGCGGGGAAGGCGGCGAGCCGCTGCCCGTGCTGCACCTGCTGAGCCGCCGTCCCGTCCACCCCGACGAGCCGCGCCGGTTCTGGCTCAGCAGCCTGCGCGAAGGCTCCGCCGAGGCGCAGTCGGCGCTGACCGGCCACGCCCGGCGCACCGGCGCGGTGCTCGACGAACTCGCCCAGGACTTCGGCGCGCTGGCCTTCGAAGGACGCTCGTATCCGGGCTGGCACCACCACATGACCATGGTGTCGGCCGCCTACCTGTACCGCAGCCTGGCCGGCCGCTCCGCCGCCGCGCCCGCCGACCGCTTCGAGGAGTCAGCTTGAGAACGCAGTGGCAGAGCGACACCGCCCGGTCGGACGAGGAGCAGCCACTGGCGTCGGCGCTCAGCCGAGCGGCCACGGCCGGCAGCGAGCCGGTCAGCATGCCGCTCGCCGCGCTGCGGCCGGCCGACTCGCCGCGGGCCGGCGAGCTGGACCCGCAGCACGTGCGCCGGCTCATGACGGTGCGCGATCTGCCGCCCGTACTGATCCACCGGGCCACGCTGCGGGTGATCGACGGCATGCACCGACTCGCCGCCGCCCGGCTCGCCGGACGTACCGAGGTCACCGTCCAGTTCTTCGACGGCAGCGACGACGAGGCGTTCGTGCACGCCGTACGGTCCAACATCCATCACGGCCTGCGGCTCTCCACGGCCGAGCGGTCGGCCGCCGCCCAGCGGATCATGGAATCCCAACCGGCCCTGTCCGACCGGGCGGTGGCCGCCACGGTCGGCCTGTCGGTGAAGACGGTCGCGGCGGTGCGCCGCCGTGCAAGCGGGGAGATTCCACAGTTGGACGCCCGGGTCGGCCTTGACGGGCGGGTGCGGCCGCTGGACGCGGCCCGGGGCCGCCGGGAGGCCGCCGCGTACATCGAGGCGCACCCGCACGCCTCACTGCGCCTGATCGCCGCGCAGACCGGCATCTCGGTGGGCACCGCACGCGATGTCCGCGACCGGCTGCGCCGCGGTGAGGATCCGGTGGGGCGTCGACCGGGGCGCTGCGCGGGCGGCGGGCCGCCGGCGGAACCGGGCGCCGTGGCACCGGCGGCCGTGGCACCTCCGGTGGCGGCAGCGCCGCGCACCGGCCCGGCGGACGCGGAACGGCCGCGCGAGCGCCCGGAGGACCGGCGGCACGGCCTCACCTCCGTGCCGACCGCCCAGCCGCCGCGCCGGGGCGGCCTCGACCCGCTCGCGGCGCTGGCCAAGGACCCCTCGGTGCGCTTCTCCGAGCCCGGCCGGATGCTGCTGCGGCTGCTCGACAACCGGGTGCTGGCCGGCCCCGAGGCCCAGCGCCTGCTGGCCGCCGTCCCCGAGCACAGCCGGGCCGCCCTCACCGCGGCCGTGCACCAGCACGTGAACACCTGGCTGGCCTTCGCCGACGTGCTGGCCAAGGCCGCCTGACCCGCTCGGCGCCCTCGCCGGCGCGCCACCGCGAACGCGGCGGAGCCGTCCACCCCGGATCCTCGGGGCGGGCGGCTCTGCCGCGTTCTGGGTGCCACAAGTCCGTTCCAGCGGGGCCCAGTTCGCGTGTTGCACGCCCCCACTCGTTGCCTAATCTCTGTCTTGCAAGCGAGACAACGGGACGGAGAAAGGGAACTGATGACGCGTCAGGAAACACCGAAACTGATCGACCGGCTCCCGGTCTCGCCGGAGACCACCGAGTGGCTCGGGCGGGTGGCGGAGATCGCCCCGATCATCGACAAGTTCCGCGAGGAGGGCGAGCGTCAGCGCTTCTCTCCGCTGCCGGCCTACGAGGCACTGCGCGACGCGGGCATGCACCGCATGCTGGTGGCCAAGGAGTTCGGCGGATCGCAGGTCTCCCTGCAGACCGGGTCCGCGGTGCTCCAGGCACTGGCCAGGATCGACCCCGCGGCCGCCTGGCAGATGGGCGTGCAGGCCGCGATCGGCCGGATCTCGGACTACCTGCCCGATGCCGCCGCCCGCGAGATCTTCGGCGGCCAGGACGGCCTGGTGGTCGGCTCGGTCAACCCGACCGGCAAGGCCGAGGTGGTGGAGGGCGGTTACCTGCTGCGCGGCAGATGGGGCTTCGCCAGCGGTTCGGCCCACGCCGGCTGGCTGGTCTGCGCGGCGACGGTGACCGAGGGCGGCACCCCCCGGACCACCGCGACCGGCCCCGAGCTGCGGATGCTCTTCGTCCCCAAGTCCCAGGTCACCATGCTCGACACCTGGCACACCCTGGGCCTGCGCGGCACCGGCAGCGAGGACTACGAGGTCGACGGCGTCTTCGTGCCGCAGGACCGCACCGCCTCGCAGGCCGACATGCAACTGCCGCCGCCCGCCCGGCCCTCACTCGGCTACGCCATCGGCTACTACGACTTCGGGCTGTTCGGCTCCTCCTCGACGGTGCTCGGCGCCGCCGCCGGAGCGCTGGACGCCTTCAAGACCCTCGCCGCCGCCAAGGCCCCCGCCGCCGGCACCAGCACCCTGGCCGCCAGCCACACGGTGCAGGAGCAGTTGGCCCGCGCCGAGATCCTGGTCCGCTCCTCCCGGCTGCTGCTGGCGGACGCCGCCTGGCACGCCGGCGAGTACGGCCGGGAGGGCGGGGACTCGCTCAGCGCCACCGTCCGGCTCGCGGCGGCCACGGTAGCCGAGAACGCCTGCACGGTGGTCGGCATCCTGTTCCGGCTGGCCGGCACCAGCTCCCTCTACGCCGAGAGCATGCTCGAACGCTACTTCCGCGACGTGCACTCGGCGACCAAGCACATCACCCTCTCGCACTCCAACATCGAGATGTCGGGCCAGTACCTGCTCGGCGGCGGCCTCAAGATGCGCCGGTGACCGCCGAGTTCGCCGGCAACGCCGCACCCTCCGCACACCGCTCGCCCCTACCTGACGAAGGATCAACCATGAAGACCATGAAGGCGCTCCAGCTCATCTCCCCCCGCAAGACCGTGCTGGCCGAGGTGCCGCGCCCCGAGGCGCCGACGGACGGGCTGCTGCTGCGCACCCGCTGCGTCTCGATCTGCTCGACCGACATCTCCTTCTACGAGGGCCACCTCTTCCCGTCCGACTACCCGGTCATCCTGGGCCACGAGTACCTCGGCGAGGTCGTCGAGATCGGCGCGGCCTTCAGCAACCCCGACATCAAGGTCGGCGACCGGGTCGTGTACTGGGGCCAGACGGACTTCGGCGGCTTCGCCGAGTACCGCTCGGTCCGGCCGATCTTCTCCGGCGAGGTCAAGGAGGACGTCTTCTGGGCGGACCGGAACTTCTCCGACGACCTGCGCGCCGCCGCCGTCAAGGTGCCCGCCGAACTGGACGACCTCCAGGCCTCGTTCATCGAGCCGGTGACCGGCGCGCTGCGCTCGATCCTGGCCAACCCGCCGAAGATCGGCGACCGGGTCCTGATCATGGGCACCGGCCCGATCGGAATCATCGCCGGCAGCGTCATCAAGCGCCTGCTCGCCCCCAACGCGGTGGTCTCGGTGGACGCCAACCCCGAGCGGAACAAGCACGCCGAGCAGCACTTCTCGCAGCGCGCCTACCTGCCGCAGGAGTTGATCGACGAGGTGGAGGAGAACACCTTCGACTACGTCTTCGACGCGCTGCCCACGGTGAAGGTGGACGACGAGGAGAAGGACCCGCGCCGGGTGGCCATGCGCCGGCTGAAGCCCAAGGGCACCTACGTGCTCTACGGCGCCTCGCAGGAGATGCAGAAGTTCGACACCTGGCTGATGCTCGCCAAGGGCATCAACATCACCGCCTCCCCCTTCGACGTCACCGCCTTCCCGATGCACAAGTCGGCGAACGTCATCCAGGCGGCCATGCAGATGCTGCTGTCGGGCATCGTGGACGGCAAGAAGCTGCTCTCCACGGTGCACCACTTCGACGACTACGACGGCCTGGTCGACATCTTCGAGTCGTACCGGTCCACCACCGACCTCAAGACGATCGTCGACTTCCGCAAGGCCGCCTAGCCAACCGCCGCACGGCGCCACGACCCCACCCGCTCGGGGGCGGGCCGGCCACCAGGTCCGGCCCGCCCCCGAGTGCGGCCCCGAGGAGGGGAACTCCCCGTGCAACATCCGACGACAGCTCAACCGCCGCTCGGACCGGCGGACTTCGTCATCGTCGCCAACCGGCTCCCGGTCGCCCTGCACCGGGCCGCCGACGGAAGCGAGCAGTGGCGGCACAGCCCCGGTGGGCTGGTCAGCGCCCTGGAGCCGTTCCTGCGCGCCCACCAGGGCGCCTGGGTGGGCTGGCCCGGCGTCGCCGACGCCCGACCGGACAGCTTCACCGACCAGGGGATGCGGCTGCATCCCGTTGCGCTCAGCCAGGACGAGATCCGCGACTACTACGAGGGCTTCGCCAACACCACCCTGTGGCCGCTCTACCACGACGCCGTGGTGGCGCCGGTCTTCGACGAGGCCTGGTGGGACTGCTACGTCCGGGTCAACCGCCGGTTCGCCGAGGCGGCGGCGAAGGTCAGCGCCCACGGCGCCACGGTCTGGGTGCACGACTACCAACTGCAGCTGGTGCCCGCCTTCCTGCGTGCACTGCGGCCCGACCTGCGGATCGGCTTCTTCCTGCACATCCCGTTCCCGCCGGTCGAGTTGTTCGAGCAGCTGCCCTGGCGCCGCGAACTGGTCGAGGGGCTGCTGGGGGCCGATCTGGTCGGCTTCCAACTCCCGGGCGGTGCGCTGAACTTCCGGAGGTTGGCCGGACGGATCAGCGGCCGGATCGGCCAACGGGCGCACGCTCCGCGTCTGGTGGACCGCGAGGTGCGCGCGGCCGCGTTCCCGATCTCGGTGGACGCCGCCGAACTCGACTCGCTGGCGCGCACCGAGCAGGTCCGCGAGCACGCCGGCCGGATCCGCGACCAGCTCGGCGGCCGACGGCTGCTGCTGGGCGTCGACCGGCTCGACTACACCAAGGGCATCGACATCCGGCTGCGGGCCTTCCACGAACTGCTGGCCGAGGGCCGGTTGAACGCCGCGGAGGTCGCCCTGGTGCAGATCGCCACGCCGAGCCGCGAGGAGGTCGCCCCCTACCGCCGGATGCGGGATCGGGTCGAGCAGGCCGTCGGCCGGATCAACGGCGAGTTCGGCGAGGTCGGCCGGCCCGCCGTGCACTACCTGCACACCACCGTGGGCCGCGAGGAGCTGGCCGCCCTCTACAGCGCCGCCGACGTGCTGCTGGTGACCCCGCTGCGGGACGGCATGAACCTGGTGGCCAAGGAGTTCGTGGCCTGCCGACCGGACCTGGGCGGGGCCCTGCTGCTCAGCGAGTTCGCGGGCGCCGCAGCCGAGTTGACCAGCGCGTTCCTGGTCAATCCGCACCACCTGGAAGAGGTCAAGACCGCCCTGCTGGCCGCGCTCTCGGTCTCGCCCGAGGAAGGCGGCCGACGGATGGCGGCGATGCGCCGCACCGTCCTGGCCAACGACGTCGACCGCTGGGCGCGCTCCTTCCTGACCGCCCTGGCCGGGCCCGCACCGCAGCCGGAGCTCTCCCGGCAGGCCGAGGAGGCAGAGCTGTGGCCCGTGCCGGCCTGAGCGCGCCCCGTCCCGCGCCCGACCCCGCCCCGAGGAGACAACGGCCATGAGCCGCACACCGATCAGCGTCCGCAAGGCCGTCATCCCGGCGGCCGGCCTGGGCACCCGCTTCCTGCCCGCGACCAAGGCGACGCCCAAGGAGATGCTGCCCGTCGTCGACAAGCCCGCCATCCAGTACGTCGTGGAGGAGGCCGCCGCGGCCGGCCTGAGCGATGTCCTGATGGTCACCGGCCGGGGCAAGCGGGCCTTGGAGGACCACTTCGACCGCAACGGCGAACTGGAGGAACTGCTCGCCCGCAAGGGCGACCTGGGCCGCCTCGACCTGGTCCGCGAGTCCTCGGACCTGGCCGCCGTGCACTACGTCCGCCAGGGCACCCCGCAGGGCCTGGGACACGCGGTGCTGTGCGCCGCCAACCACGTCGGCGACGAACCGTTCGCGGTGCTGCTCGGCGATGACCTGATCGACCCGCGGGAGCCGCTGCTCCAGCGGATGGTCGAGGTGCGCGAGGAGTACGGCGGCAGCGTGATCGCGCTGCTGGAGGTCTCCCCCGAGGAGATCCAGCGCTACGGCTGCGCGGCGGTGCGGGCGACCGGGGAGGCCGACGTGCTGCGGGTGACCGGCCTGGTCGAGAAGCCCGAACCGGCCCTCGCTCCCAGCCGGTTCGCGGTGATCGGCCGCTACCTGCTGGACCCCGCCGTGTTCGAGGTGCTGGCCAAGACCGGCCCCGGCCGCGGCGGCGAGATCCAGCTGACCGACGCGCTGCAGACCCTGGTCGAACAGCCGGCCCTGGGCGGCCCGGTGCACGCGGTGGTCTTCACCGGCCGCCGCTACGACACCGGCGACCGGGGCGAGTACCTGCGCGCGGTGGTCCGGCTCGCCTGCGAACGCGCCGACCTGGGGCCGGAGTTCCGCAGCTGGCTGCGCTCCTACACGGCCGGTGAGATGCCGCACTGACTCGCGCCGACTCGCGCTCACCCGCCGCACCCTTTCTGCTCACCAGTCCCAGCCCGGTTCCTTGTTGACCAGATCCGATGGAGATTCGGAGATTCCGATGCCTGTTGCACCCGAGGACTTCACCCGCGCCATGGCGCGGGTGCCCGGCCCAGTGGTGGTGGCCACCACCGTCGACCCCGACGGCCGCCGATTCGGCTTCACCGCAAGCTCGTTCAGCTCGCTCTCGATGACCCCGCCACTGGTGCTGATCTGCCTGGACAAGTCCGCCAGCACCCACACCGCGTTCACCTCGGCGGACCGCTTCATGATCAATGTGCTGGGCCAGGACCAGGCCGACGTCGCCCTGCGCTTCGCCCGCTCGGGCGTGGACCGCTTCGAGGCCGGCGACACCAGCCGGCTCGAACTCGGACTGCCCGGCATTCCCGAGGCCGCGGTGCGGGTGGCCTGCACGCTCGACCGGGTGATCGACGGCGGCGACCACAGCATCCTGCTCGGCCGGGTCGAGTCCACCCATGTGGGCGGCCAGGACCCGCTGCTCTACTGTGACCGCGCCTTCGCCCGCCCGGCCCAGGTCGACAAGGCGGTGGCCGCCTCCGGTGCCCGGTAGCGCCCTGCGGATCGCCCTGCTGGGCACCGCCCACATCCATCTGGCCGACCACCTGACGGTGCTGGCCGCACAGCGCGGCGCGGCCGCCGGGGCCGGGCTCTGCGCCGTCCACCACGGCCGCTCGCCGGGCGAGGGGCGCCTGGCCGGCGCGGTGGCCGAGGCGCTGCGCGGGGTGCCGGTGGCACCGTCGGCGGCGGAGGCGCTGGCCGGCGCCGACGCGGCCCTGGTCTGCTCGACCACGGCCGAGCACGGGCCGCTGCTCGCCGCGATCGCGGCGGCCGGGCTCCCCGCGCTGGTGGAGAAGCCGCTGGCGACGACCGGCGCGGCCACCGCCGCCCTGCTCCGGCTGACCGGCCGGACGGCGAACCCCGCCGTCCCGGCGATGTTCCTGCGCCGGGCGCCCTCGCTGCGCCGGGCCAGGACACTCCTGACCGCCGGCCGGATCGGTGAACTCCGGTTCGCCGAAGCCTGGTTCTGCCATGGCGGACTGCCGGCCGGCAGCTTCACCGGCACCGCCGCCTGGATGCTCGACCCGAGGCGGGGCGGCACCGGTGCGTTCGCGGACCTCGGTATCCACCTGCTGGACCTGCTGCGCTGGTTGCGCCCACGAGCCGCCATCACGGTGCACGCGGCGCGGCTGCGCCCGCTGCGCGGCGGGCGGGTCGGCCTGGACGAGGGCGGCACGGCCGAACTCGACTGGGGCGGGGTGCCGGTGGCGCTGCGGACCGACTGGGCCGCCGCTCCCGGCGGTCCGGCCGGCGGCGTCGGGATCGGCCTGCGGCTGCGCGGCAGCCGTGGTTCGGTCACCGTGCGCGGCGGCTCGCTGCTGCTGGCCACCGCACACGGCGTGCACGCCGAACGACATGCCGAACCGGCCGCCGGGCACGCGCTGTCGGCGTTCCTGGCGAGCCTGCGCGGCCGCACCTGCTGGCAGGCTCCGACGGCCCGGGACATCCTGGCGAGCGCCCACGCGCTCGACCGGATCGCCGAGGTGGCCGGAGTTCAGGCCGGCGCCGGTCACTGACCGGGGCTCAGCCGGGCCCTGTCGGACTCTACTGGTGCGGGTGCGCAGACCTGACCGATCGTCAGGATGCTGCCCGCTCGCGGAACGCCGCCTTCTTGGCCTGGTTGCCGCAGGCGTCCATCGAACACCAGCGCCGGGTGCCCGGACGGGAGCTGTCCAGGAAGAGCGCGGCGCAGGAGTCGCTCGCGCACTCGCGCACCCGGTCGGACAGCGGCGAGGCGGCCAGGTCCAGGGCATCGCGCGCGACCAGCGCGAGGGTGGCGGCGACCGGGTCGTCGGCGCGCCAACCGAGGCTGCCGCTCGCCTCCAACACGGGTACCGGAACAGATTGTTCGGCCGCCTGGTTGACCAGTTGCCGGGCTTCGGGCGGGCAGTGGGCCAGCCCTTCGGGAGTGCGGGCGGCGAGCAGCAGGGCGAGTACCGCCTCGCGCAGCTCGCGCGCCCACCCCAGCAGTTCGGTGGACGGGACGGGGGCCGGCGCATCCGGTGCGCACGGCCCCAGTTGCCGCACCCAGGCGGCGAGCGCCGCCGGGTCGGCGAGTTCGTCGACGGCCTCGGCGGTGCCGCGCAGCCGCAAGGTCCGGACGAAGTCCAGGCAGATCCGACCCGCTCCCTCCCGGAAGCGGAACGTGTCGGTGGAGTCAGTGAGAGCAGCCATGCGAACCAGCCTATCTCGGAACTGGTTTTACTGGTACGGTGGAACCAGTTAAAGTGGTTCTCACAACCCGGGCCCACTGCGGTGGACCCCGCACGTCCAGCGCACTCCCGGAACCAGCACGCCCGGCACGCAGCTCGGCAGCACACCGCCCGGCGCCCCCTTCAGGTACTCCTGCTTCCCGTACCCGGCGCCCGGCCCGCACCTCCGGTCCCGCTCCTTCCGCTCTCCTCAGTGCGAGGTTTGTGTCGTGTCTTCCTCCCAAGCGCCCAACGCCCAGCCGGGCCTGGGCCGTCGGCTGATCCTGCTGCTCGCCCTGGCCTGCGGCATCGCCGTTGCCAACGTCTACTTCCCCCAGGCCGTCAGCCCGCTGATCGCCAAGGGACTGCACGTCAGCCCGGGATCGGCTGCCCTGGTCGTGACCGCCGCCCAACTCGGTTACGCGGCAGGCATCTTCCTGCTGGTTCCGCTCGGTGACCGACTGCGGCACCGCAAGCTGATCGTCACCCTGCTGGCCCTCACCTGTGTGGGCCTGCTGGTGGCCGGCGCCGCCAACTCGCTGGCCCTGCTGGTCGGCGCCAGCGCCATGGTCGGCCTGACCACGGTGGCCCCGCAGATCATCATCCCGATGGCCGCCGGCCTGACCGCCCCCGAGCGGCGCGGCGCCGTCACCGGCACCCTGCTCAGCGGGCTGATCGGCGGCATCCTGCTGGCCCGCACCTTCAGCGGCACGCTGGGTCAGTGGCTCGGCTGGCGCGCCCCGTACCTGATCGCGGCCGGCCTGGTGGCCCTGCTCGCCGTCATCCTGGCCTTCGCCCTCCCGGACACCACCCCCGCCACCAAGGACCGCTACCCCGTCCTGCTCGGCCAGGCCTGGCGCCTGCTGCGCAGCGAGCCGCAGCTGCGCCGCTCGGCCTTCTACCAGGCCACCGTGTTCGCCGGCTTCAGTGCCGCCTGGACCGCGCTGGCCCTGCTCGTCACCGGCCCCGTCTACCACCTGGGCGCCCCGGCCGTCGGGATCATCGCCCTGGTCGGCGCCGGCAGCATGTTCTGCACCCCGCTGGCCGGCCGCCGCATCGACCGCAACGGACCTGACGCCGTCAACCTGATCTGCATGATCGGCGCCGTCGCCGCCGCCGCCCTGCTCCTCGTCGGCAGCCTGGGCGGAGCCATCGGCCTGATCGGCCTGGGCGCCGGCATGCTGCTGCTGGACGTCGCCATGCAGTCCGGCCAGGTCGCCAACCAGGCCCGGATCTTCGCCCTCAACCCGGCGGCCCGCAGCCGCCTCAACACCGCCTACATGACCTGCTCGTTCCTCGGCGGCAGCGTCGGCTCCTGGGTCGGCGTGCGTGCCTACAGCGCCTTCGGCTGGAACGGCGTCTGCGGCCTGATCGCCATCTGCGCCGGCCTGGCCCTGGTCCGGCACCTGCTGCGCCACACCGCCCTCGCCCCGGTCGCCCCGGCCGCGCCCGAGCCGGAGCCGGTCGCCGCCTCCCGCTGAAACACCTGAACAGAAGCACTGTTGACGTCCCGTCAGATCCTTTCTGGCGGGACGTCAGGCATGCCGGAACGCGTCCGGCCTCGCCACGCGTTCCTCTCAGCAGAACCGACTGCGCAAAGTCGTCGCCCGACCCGACGGTCCGGGCCCGTGCCGAGATACCGTTTCCCTGCTGGCACCGCCCGTTCGGCTCGCCCAACTGACGCACGAATGTTTCCAGTTGGCCGCCCACCAGCTTCTGATTCCGACCGGCGCCGGGCGCCGGGCCGCTCTTCCTTTCCGAGTCACACCGTTGTGGAGGTCTGCTCATGAGCGCCGCTGACTACATCATCGTCGGGGCCGGCTCGGCCGGCTGCGTCCTCGCCGACCGGCTGAGTGCCGACGGCACCAAGCAGGTCCTGCTCATCGAGGCCGGGCCTGCCGACCCCGAGCAGAACCCGGACGTGCAGGTCCCGATCCTCTTCCCGCGCACCTTCGGCAGTGAGCTGGACTGGGGCTTCGAGACGGTGCCGCAGGCCACCCTCGCCGACCGCGCCATCCCGATCCCGCGCGGCAAGGCGCTCGGCGGCTCGTCGGCCATCAACGCCCAGCTGTGGACCCGCGGCCACCGCGCCGACTACGACGGCTGGGCCGCCGACGGCTACCCGGGCTACAGCCACGCCGAGTTGCTGCCGTACTTCGAGCGGGCCGAGGAGCGGATCAAGCTGGCCGGCCTGCGCTACCCGGTGCCGGTCACCCCCGCCTTCCTGGACGCCTGCGCCCGGCTCGGCCACGCGCCGTCCGCCGAGCAGCAGGAGGGCTACGCCGTCGCCCGGGCCACCCACCGGGACGGCCTGCGGTTCAGCTCCGCCGACGCCTACCTGGGTGCCGCTCGCGACCGCGCCAACCTGACGGTGCGCGCCGACGTGCAGGTGAGCCGGGTCCTGTTCGAGGACACCCGCGCCGTCGGTGTCGAGCTGGCCGGCCCCGCGGGCACCGAGGAGATCCACACCGAGGGCGAGGTGATCCTGGCCGCCGGGGCGGTCGGCAGCCCGCACCTGCTGCTGCTCTCCGGGGTGGGCCCGGCCGAGCAGTTGGCCGAGCACGGCATCACGCTGGTCGCCGACGTCCCCGGGGTGGGCCGCAACCTGACCGACCACCTGCTGATCCCGCTGGCCTTCGAGGCGCAGGGCTTCAGCTCTCCGGGCAGCGACGCCGGACCGGAGCAGATCGAGCGGTACCTCAAGGACCGTACCGGCACGCTGGACTCGATCATCTCCGAGGCGCTGCTGTTCCTGCGGACCGACGAGGAGCTCACCGCCCCCGACATCGAGGTGGTCCACCTGGTGGTCCCGATCGGCGAGCACCAGCGTCCGGCGGACGACGGCCTGGCGCTGGGCGTCATCCTGCTGCGCCCCGACAGCCGGGGCAGTGTCAGCCTGCGCAGCGCCGACCCCGCCGACGCCCCGCTGATCGACCCGCACTACCTGACCGACGAGCAGGGACACGACCTGGCGACCCTGGTGGCCGGCGTGCGCAAGGCCCAGGCGATCCTCCAGGAGCCGGAGTTCGCGAAGTGGCGCGGCGAGGCGCTGACCGACGGCGCGCTCGCGGAGAGCACCGAGGAGATCGTCGACTACATCCGGCGCACCGGTGGCAGCATCCACCACCTGGTCAGCACCTGCCGGATGGGGCCGACGGAGGCGGACGTGCTGGACCTGTCGTTCAAGGTCCGCGGCACCTCGGGCCTACGGGTGGTGGACGCCTCCGCGATGCCGAGCATCGTCCGCGCCCACACCCACGCCCCGGTCACCATGCTGGCCGAGCGCGCCGCCGACGTGATCCTCGACGAGCGCTGAGCTCTCAGCCGAGCCCACGGCCACCGCCTGACGCACGGGCGGTGGCCGTGGTCACGACGTGCGCCACGGAATCAGCCCGCGGTCAGCCGGACCTGGCCAGCAGCGTCCACGGCTCGGGGCTGGCCAGCGCGAGGCGGGGCTTCTGCGCCGCCCAGTAGCGGACCGAGGCCGCCATCACCTGCGCCGGGTCCTCGACCGTCCGGGTGGGCTCGAAGGGCTCGGTCATGCTGGTGTAGCTCTGGAACATGGCGAGCAGCTTCACCGCCTGGCTCTGGAAGGGCGACAGGTACTGGTCGGCGAGCGGCCGGAAGAAGCGGTCCCAACTGTCGCCGGAGACCATCGGCGGGCGTTCGATGGGTGCCACGCCCTGGGCGGCCCGGCACTCGTTGAGGGTGTCGCAGATGACCGCGACCAGCGCGTCGAGGGTCAGGCAGGCACGGCCGGCGGCGACCACCTCGGTGCGCGGGTGCGCCGGGGGCACACCGAGCGCGGCCGTCGCGATCACCTCGGCGACCTCGTCCACCGGGCTGATCTCGGCGTAGCCGGCCGGGTCGCCGACCACCACGGCGGCCAGCCCGGAGACCAGCGCCTGCAGCAGCGTGTAGGGGCCGGAGAAGCGGGCGATCTCGCCGCTGCCGCGCCGGCCGACCACCAGCGGCGGGCGGACCAGCGTCAGCGGGCCGGGGTGCTCGGCGCGCGCCACCGCCTCGCAGGTCGCCTTGGACCACTCGTATCCGTTGCGGTAGCCCTCGAACTCGGCGCCGCGCAGGTCCTCGGGGTTGCGCACGCCGCCGACGTAGGCGGTGGAGACCTGGATCAGGTGGGTGTCGCGGTCGGCGAGGCCGATCACCGCCCGCAGCGGTTCGATGTTGGCGGCCACCGCCTCCTCGCGCCCCAGCGTCCAGCGGGTGCTGGCCGCTGCGTGCACGATCACGTCCCAGTGGCCGGCGAGGGCGGCGGGCGGCGGCTGCTCGCCGATCCGCCAGCGCACCAGGGAGTCCTCCTCGGCCCGCCGGGCCACCCGGACCAGGGTGTGCTCGCGGTGGCGGCCGGCGGCGCGCAGCCGCTGCGCGACTTCGGTGCCGATCACTCCGGTCGCGCCGGTGAGAAGGACTCGCATGGCTCCGCCTGTTCGTCTCGGTCGGTGATGGGCAAGGGCGGTGGTGGGCAAGGGCGGTGTTAGGCAAGGGCGGTGGTGGGCCGGGTCAGCGGTGGTCGGGGTCGGGGTCGGGCGGGTGCTCGGGGCCGGGCAGGTGGGCGGGTCCGGTGGTGGTCATGGTGCGGGGGCCAGCACCAGGCAGGCGTTCTGGCCGCCGAAGCCGAAGGAGTTGGAGAGCACATGGGCCGCCCCGATGGCGCGCGGCGCACCGCCGACCAGGTCCACCAGGTCGGCCTCCGGGCTGCCGATGAGGTTGGCGACCGGCGGCACCGTGCCGCGCGCGGCGCAGCGCAGCGCGAGCGCGGCCTCCAACGCGCCCGAGCCGCCGATCAGATGGCCGGTGACGCCCTTGACGGCGGTGACCGGAGGTGGTGCACCGTCGAAGCAGTGGTGGATCGCCCGGGCCTCCGCGCGGTCGTTGAGCACCGTCGAGGTCCCGTGGGCGTTGACGTGGCCGATGTCCGCCGGGGCGAGTCCGGCGTCGGCGATGGCCTGCCGCATGCAGCGGGCCGCGACCTCGCCGTTCTCGTGCGGGGCGACGATGTGGAAGGCGTCGCAGTTCTCGGCGTAGCCGGCGATCTCACCGTGGATCACCGCGCCACGGGCGCGGGCCGCCTCCCAGCGTTCGAGGACCAGGACGGCCGCGCCCTCCGCCATCACGAACCCGTCCCGGTCCGCGTCGAACGGCCGGCTGGCCAGCGCGGGGTCGCCGTTCCTGGTGGACATCGCCCGCATCCGGGCGAAGGCCCCCATCACCACGGTGGTGACCGCCGAGTCGACCCCGCCGGCCACCGCCACGTCGAGTTCGCCGTAGCGGATCTTCCGGGACGCCTCACCCAGCGCGGTGCTGCCGCTCGCGCAGGCGCTGGAGTAGGTGGTGCAGGCGCCCTGGAAGCCGTAGCGCAGCGCCAGTCGGCAGGCCGGCGAGTTGGCCATGGTGCGCGGCACCGTGTGCACGGGCATGTCGCGCGGCCGGTCCGCGTGGCTGATCGTGACGGCTTCCATGCTCGGCAGGCCGCCGATCCCGGTGCCGATCTGCACGCCCACCCGGTCGAGCCGCTGGTCGGCGGGCAGTTCGGCCTCGGCGAGGGCGTCCGCCGCCGCGCAGAGCAGCAGTTGGGTGGTCCGGTCGATCTGGCGGGACTCGCGGCGGGTCAGGTAGGCGTCCAGGTCGAACGGCGGGACCAGGCAGGCGAAGTGCACCGGCAGGTCCTGCTCGACCAGCCGCTCGAGGCGGGTCGCGGTGGATCTGGCGGCCAGCAGCGTGGCGAACGCGGCGTCGAGGTCGTTGCCCGCCGGGGACTTCAGGCCGATCCCGGTGACGGCGACCCGGTGCCCGCCCGAGGGATGCCGCCCGCTCACCGGGGTCCCGCCAGCCGGATCTGCAGCAGATCGATCGCGTGGCCCACGTTCTGAGCTGCCGTCAGATCCTGCAGCTCGATCCGCAGTTTCAGGCTGCGTTCCAACCTGGCCCCGATCTCCATGAGTTCCAGGCTGTCGATCCCGTAGTCGTCCAGCAGGCTGGTCCTCTCGTGCACCTCGTCGGGCTCGGTCCCGAGCACGTCCGAGATGACCGTCCTGACCGTTTCGGCCAGTTCCTCGCGAGTGGGCATGTCGTCGTTCCTTCCGCCGCGTTCTGCGGCAGTTCCGCCGGGTGGCGTCAACCAGCACTTGCGGCCGGCACGGTGCGCTCGGCCACCTCGATCGCGGTGTCCAGGATCTCGGCCGCCCGCGCGATGTCGGCCGCCGTGCTGACCAGTGGGGGCAGCAGGCGCACGGTGGTGGGGCGGCCCAGGCAGGGCGAGACCAGCAGTCCGGCGCCGGCCAGCTCCATCACCACCCAACCCGCGGCCTGCGGCGAGCTGAAGTCGATCCCGCGCAGCAGCCCGCGACCGCGCACCTCGCGCACCACGCCCGGGTGGCGTTCGCGCAGCCCGTCCAGTGCCCCGTCCAGCAGCCCGGACAGCACCCGGCCGTGGTCGGCCAGTTGCTCGATCGCGGGCAGCACCTCCGGCAGCACCGCGCAGGCCAGCGGGTGGCCGCCGAAGGTGGCGGAGTGCAGGAACGGGTCGGCGGCCAGCGGGGCGTACATCCGCTCGGTGCAGAGCAGCGCCGACAGCGGGAGCACGCCCCCGCCCAGCGGCTTGCCGAAGAGCACCGCGTCCACGGGCAGGCCGTCGGCGAGCGCGACCGAGCGTGCTCCGCACCGGCGCAGCCCGCACTGGATCTCGTCGGCGATCACGAAGGTGCCGTGCCGGGCGGCGTCCGCGCACCACTGCCGCAGCACCTCGGTGGCCAGCGGCACGGCGCCGTTCTCGCCCTGCACCGGTTCGAAGACGACGGCGGCCACCTGGCCGCCCGCCACCTCGCGCAGCACCGCCTGCGGATCCTGGGGGTCGAGGTGGACCACGTCCGTCAGGCAGCCGAGCAGGCCGACCCGGTAGAGCGGGCTGTGGGTCAGCGCGAGGGCGCCGAGCGACTTGCCGTGGAAGCCGCCGCGGACCGCCAGCACCCGCCCGCGCCCGGTGGCCAGCCGGGCCAGCTTGACGGCCACCTCCACCACGTCGGCGCCGTTCAGCCCGAAGTAGACCTTCGGCAGCGCATCGCCCAGGTACCCGGAGAGGCAGGCGGCGGCCCGGGCCGCGACCGGATTGGCCAGACTCCGGGTGGAGGTCGGCATGGTGTCGAGCTGCCGGCGGACCGCCGCGACCGCGGCCGGGTGGCGGTGCCCGAGCAGGGTGACGGCGTAGGAGCCGAAGTCGAGCACGGTGCGGCCGTCGGAGAGCGTCACCCGGCAGCCCTCGGCGCGCTCCTCCACCGCGCCGCGCCCGGCGAAGTTCCCGGTCAGCGCGAGCTTCGGGGAGAGGTGGCGGCGCAGTTGGTCGAAGGCCTCGGCGGCATCGGCGTGGCCGGCGCGCGATGTGCCGCTCACCGGACGGCCTCCGGCTCGGCCGGCTGGCGAGCGGGCAGCTGCTGGTCGGCCCCCTGCTGATCGGGCAGCTGCTGGTCGGGCAGTTGCTGGTCGGCTGTCTGCTGGTCGGGCAGCCGCCGCTCCAGCAGCCGCTGCTCGAGGGCTGCGAGCATCTGGGCGGCGCTCTCCCGCAGGGCGTCCGCCGCCACCGGGTTGAGCATCTCGGCGAGCAGCGGGATGCCGATGTCGAAGTCGACGTGCAGCGAGACCGTGCTGCCGCCCGAGGGCTCGGCCGCCACCGCCCAGTGGCCGACGAACTCCCCCAGGTCGCCGCTGATCTGCTCGAAGTCGAAGCGGCGCGCCTGCCGGTCGATCACCTCGGTCTCGGTCCAGCGCAGGACCGAGCCCTTGAGCCGGACCGACCAGGCGGTGGTCCGGTGGCTGTCGTCGCGCTGCTCGACGATCTCGACCGAGTCGACGCTCTCCATGCAGTCCGGGTAGCTCAACACGTCCACCACCGCCGCCCAGGCGTCCTCGGGCGGCACCCCGATCCGCAGATCCACTTCAACGCGTGGCATGACGCGACCTCTCTTCATGGCGTTCGGCTTCGGGACCTGCGGGCTCGGGACGTGCGGGCTCGGGAGGTCCAGGTGCCGCAGCGTGCGGTCGCAGCGCCTCGGCGAGCGCGGCGGACAGCGCCCGTGGCAGCAGCCGCCGCAGCACCGCGCGCGGCAGCGGGCGGACATGGGTCATCGCGTACCACTGCTCGACCAGCTCGCAGCCGAGTTCGAGCTTGGGCTGGTACGCGGTCTGGGCGAACCGGATGCGCCGGCAGCCGGTGGCCATCGCGAGCCGGATCGCCGCGTAGTGCACGTTGTGGTAGAGCCTGGCCTCGTGTGCGAGGCGGTAGTCCAGGCCGATCCGGGCGCCGGTCGCCCCCGAGCCCGCGAAGAGGCAGAGCAGGAAGGCGACCGGCCGCTCCCCCTCGAAGCAGACGACCAGGCGCCGGCGCAGGTCGACCCCGCCCTGCACGGCGGCCAGGAAGGAGGCGTCGAGCAGGTCGAGCGTCTGGTCGGCCCGGTCCATCACCTGCCGGTAGAGGGCGAGGAGTTGCGGCAGCAGGTGCTGGAAGTCGTCGAGCACCTCGATCCGCAGCTCGCTCCTGGCCTCGAACTTGCGGATCTTGCTGCGGGCGTTGCGCCGCGGCTTGGCCGGCAGCGCGGCCAGGTAGTCCTCGAACGAGCCGCTCTCCAGCGGGAGTTCGGTGTCCGGCAGGCTCGGCAGGAAGAAGAAGTCGGCATCCTGGAGCGCCGTCCGCAACGGGTCCAGATCCGCCGGTGCGAAGTCCTTGAAGACCACCGTGCCCAGCCGTTCACGCCGCGCGAAGTCGAGGACCGCCGCCACCAGCAGCCGGCTGGCCTCCTCCCCCAGCGCACCCGGCGCCAGCACGTGACCCTGCCCCAGCAGGTTGCCGCAGAACAGCATCGGCACCCGCAGCAGCCCGGGGGCCAGTCGGCGCAGCGGCGCGAGCAGGCGTCGCTCGCGCGGCCCGACCACCCGGTCCAGCCACAGCTCGCGGAACAGGCAGAGCGGTAGCACGGCCGCCAGTACATCGCCTTGACGGATCGTCAGATAGGAGTAGCCGTCCGGCCCGACCCGGCTGCGCTCGAGCGCGGTGAAGACGCCTCGGGACCACATCGGGTCGTCGGCGGGGGCGAGTTGCTCCCAGAGGTCGAGCGGCAGTTGCTCGACGCTGCGCAGCAGCTCGACGCGGTACCCGGGTTCGCGCTCGGCGGTGGACTCCGTCGCAGTCACCGGCTCAACCGATCCGCAGCGGACGGCCGTCCAGGAAGTCCCGCAGCGGGCGGGCCATCCGGCTGCGGGCCGGCGGGTGGAAGGTCAGGCCGACGGCGGCCGAGGCCAGGTACGAGCCGTCCGGGGAGCCGATGAACGCCATGCCGCCCAGCGCCGCCAGGCAGACCCTGGTGGTGCTGGCGATCGCGTCCTGCGCGGCATAGCGCACGCTCAGCGCCTGGACCAGCAGCGCTTCGCTCCACTCCTCCTCGGCCATCGCGCGGGCGACGGCCTCGACCGCGAGCATCGCCGCCTCGACCGCGACCAGGTAGGGGGTCGGATCGTCCTGCTCGCCGCCCCGGCGCCGCAGCGTGCGTTCCACCAGCGCGCTGGCCACTCCCAGGTAGCCGGCCGTCAGCAGCACCTCGAACCAGAGGAAGCCCGCCACGTTCAGCGCGTCCGGCACGGCGTCGGCGGTGACCTCGGTCGCCATCACCATCGCGGGATCCAACTCGACTTCCTCGAGGATGACTTCGTCGCTCTCGGCGCCCGCCAGGATCGGTGTTCCCCAGAACGGGCGCACCGTGATCCCCGGCGTGCCGGCCGGGATCAGCGCGATGCCCAGCCGGTCCACGCCGTCCTCGCCGCGCAGCACCACCGAGGCCGTCAGCAGGTCCAT
The DNA here is from genome assembly GCF_036242395.1 of Kitasatospora sp. NBC_01266. Taxonomy (NCBI): domain Bacteria; kingdom Bacillati; phylum Actinomycetota; class Actinomycetes; order Kitasatosporales; family Streptomycetaceae; genus Kitasatospora; species Kitasatospora sp. NBC_01266. Next base: position 2,079,044 of record NZ_CP108458.1, read on the forward strand.
CGAACGGGAGAGGCTGCACGGCATCTTGCTGCCGTTCAGCACGATCCGGTCGCCGCGCCGCTCGGCGGTGATGTGCGGGCTGAGGATGTTCTGGCCCGGCCGGCCCTCGGCGAACCCCGAGGCCACCAGCATCCGGTCCTTCGCGACGGCCTCCAGCAGCAGCCCTTCCAGCCCGTTGCCGTACTTGGCGGCCTCGACCAGCCCCGCGATCGAGAAGTGGTGCATGGTGGTGGCCACCGCGAGCGAGGGACAGCGGGCGCCCACCGCGCGCTGCACCCGGACGGCCTGCAGCGCGCTCGCCCCGGCGCCGGCGTTGGCCGTCGGCACCAGCAGCCCGGGGCCGCCGGCCTCGCGGAACGCCTGGATCGCCGGGCTCGGCGACTGCTCCAACTCCGCCAGCGGGTACCGCGCGAGGGCCTGGTCCAGGCCGGGCATGAGCTCTTCGAGTGCGGCGCGTTCGCGATGCAGGAAGTTCACCGGGCGGGTCCTTCGGGAAGTGGCTGGGCGGAGCGAGGGCTTGGGCGAACGGGGCGCCAGCGGGCTGGCTCGGGGGCTAGCCCGTGGTGGTCAGCGGCAGGCGGTCGAAGGAACGCAGGGCGGCGGACCCCCGCCGCACCGGTGGTCCGGCCAGGCCGAGCGCCGGGAACCGGGCGAAGAGCCGTTCGAGCAGCACCACCCCCTCCAGCCGGGCCAGCGCGGCACCGAGGCAGTAGTGCGCGCCCGCGCCGAAGCTGAGCACCCGGACGTCGGGGCGCCGCACCAGGAACGCGTCCGGGTCCGGATACCGCGCGGGATCGCGGTTCGCGGCGCCGAGCACCACGGTCACGCTGCCGCCCGGCTCGATCGCCACCCCGCCCACCTCCAGCGGCCGGGCGGCCAGCCGCTCGGTCATCAGCGCCGGCCCGTCCCACCGCAGCGACTCCTCGACCGCGCCGGGCAGCAGCGCCCGGTCGGCGCGCAGCAGCGCCAGCTGCTCGGGGTGGGTGAGCAGTGCGAACACCGAGCCACCGAGCAGCCCGACGGTGGTCTCGAAGCCGGCCACGAAGACCAGCAGGAGCAGGTCCACCAGTTCCCGGTCGGTCAACTCCGCCGCCGCGGGGCCGGCCTGGGCGAGCAGGGTGGAGGCCAGATCCGCGGCGGGCCGCGCCCGCCGCTCGCGCAGCAGCCCGGTGAAGTACTCGCGCAGGGCCAGCACCGCCTGGTCGGCCAGCTTCCAGTCCGCCGCCGTCCGCACCGGCTCCAGCAGCCGCGCGGCGTCCCGCCCCAGTTGGTGGAACCGCCCCTGCTCCGCCGCGGGCACGCCGATCAGCCCGCCCACCACGGCGACCGACAGCGGATAGGCCACCAGTTCCTGGAAGTCGGCCACGCCACCGTCCGAGCCCGCGTCGGCGAACCGGTCGAGCACCGCGTCCACCTGCTCGGCCACGCTCGCCGACAGCGCCGCGATCCGCCGGGCGCTGAACGCCCTGAACAGCGGCCGACGCAACCGTTCGTGGGCGGCGGCGTTCGTACCGAGGAGGCAGGAGTAGAAGAAGTCCGCGGCGGGGTGCCCCAGCCAGTCGGGCCGCTTCCGGAGCAGCCAGACGCGGTCGGGTACCACGAAGTCGGGATTGGTCAGGACGGCCTGGCAGTCGGCGAACCGGGTCAGGAAACGGGTGTCAAGGCCTTCCCGCTGACAGTGGTAGACGGGGGCGGCTTCCCGGAGCAGTGCGAGCGATGCGTAGGGACTGTCGCCGTCCTCCGGCGACAGCGCCGAGAGCAGGGCGACCTCGGGGCTTGCCGGACTGTCCAGCAGGCTGTGCGCCGGACCATCCACCGGGCTGTTCAATGCGCTCGCTCGCCTTCGCCTGCGGCTGTGCATACCGAATTCAGCGGACGAGGATCGAGAAGTTCGCCAACGTCCGGATTCACCCTACCCTCAGCCAAGCAGCCTGCACCATGGCACAGTTGATCGAAGAAAAGGAGTCCCAAAAATACCGGTGCGATAATTCCGGATATCCCTTCCATCTTTTGTACGACTGTTTCTTGGGCACGTGCCGCCGAGACCCCGAGACCCCGCAGGCCCCCCGGCCCGAGCAGTCTCGGGCCGGGGGCCTGCGGGGTCGTGCGGAGTTGTCCAGGCAGCTCAGCGATCGGTCGTCCCGCTCCAGTAGGGGTCCGCCGTCGCGCCGGTGTACGGGTACGCGCCGGTGTACGGGTACGCGCCGGTGTCCGGGTACGCGCCGGTGTCCGGGCAGTGGTGCGCGTAGGCATCCGGGCGGGCGTCCTGAACGTGCCGCGGCTCCGGCGCCAACTCCGTTGCCTCGAACCGATGCTGCGGCGTGCCACGGCCCGCCGCCCGTCCCGGGCGCAGCGGCCACCAGATGCTCCGCCCGAGGATCGCCGCCAGCGAGGGCACCAGCACGATCGACAGCAGGAAGGCGGAGAGCAGGATGCCCAGCGCCATCGAGAAGCCGATCTGCTGGGTCGACGGCGACGGGTTGACCGCGAGGGTGCCGAACGAGGCGGCCAGCACCACGCCCGCCGTCGCGATGGCCGGCGCGGTGTGCCGCACGGCGCGGGCCACCGCCGCCCGGGCCGGTCCCGGCTGCTCCATCTCCTCCCGGATCCGGTCGCTGATCAGGATGTTGTAGTCGGTGCCCAGCGCGACCACGAAGAGGAAGAGCACCAGCGGGAGGGTGAAGTCGACGCCCGGCTTGTGCATCGCGTGCTGGAACAGCAGCGCGGCGGCGCCCAGGGTGGCCGCGAAGCCGAGGCCGACGGAGAGCATCAGGACCATCGGCGCGAGCAGGCTGCGCAGCAGCATGAGCAGGATCACCGCGATCAGCGCCGCCGCCACCGGGAAGACCAGCCGCAGGTCGTGGCCCAGCGCGGTGGAGACGTCGGCGAAGATGGCCGGCGTGCCGCCGACATGCGCCACCAGGCCGGGCGGCGTGTCCTTGGCGACCGCCGCGCGCAGCGGTCCGGAGACCAGGTCGCGGGCCTGCTGGGACTGCGAGTCCGCGGTCAGGAACAGGTCGATCCTGGCCGCCTGCCCGCTGCCGCTCAGCACCGGCGCGGCCACCTGGCCGACCCCCTTGACCTGCGCGAGGTCGTGGGCGAGCGCATCGACCGCCCCGCCGCCCAGCGTGCTGCCGTCGGTGGCCTCGACGAAGACGCTGGTCGGGTCCGACACGCCGGCCGGCAGCGCCCGGGAGATCTCGGCGGCGGTGCTCTGCGCGGCGGTGCGCGGTCCGCCGCCGCTCTGGCTGTAGTCCATCGTGATCCCGGCCAGCCCGGTGGCCAGCGCACCCAGCAGGGCGAGGGAGGCGACGGCCAGGACCACGGGCCGCCGCGCCACCAGGGCGCCGAACCCGGCCGCCGCGCCCTCGCGGGGTGCGCGCTTCAGGGCGCGCGAGGGCCAGAACAGCTTGCGCCCGGCGGCGGCCAGCACCGCCGGCATCAGCGTGAGGCTGGCCAGCAGCATCACCAGGACCGAGACCGCGACGGCCGGGCCGAGCACCCGGAACTCCCCGAAGCTGGCCACCCCGAGGGTGGCGAAGGCGGCGACGATGGTCAGCGCGGCCGAGCTGACCGCGGTGCCGACCCGGCCGCTGACCTCGGCGGCGACGGCGCGGTGGTGGCGGTCGGGGTGGGCGCGCAGCTGCTCGCGGAAGCGGAACAGCATGAAGAGGAAGTAGTCGATGCCGATGCCGAGCAGCACCACGCCGATCAGGCTCGGCACGCTCGGGTCGAGCTTGATGCCGGTGAGCAGCGCGGTGCCCACCACCGCCCCGCTCGCCGCGCCGCCGATGATGGACACCGCGATCAGCGGCACCAGGGCGGCCAGCACGCTGCGGAACACCAGCACGTGGATCAGCAGGATCAGGCCGACCATGCAGCCGGAGGCGATCGCGGCGAGGTTCTTCCCGGCGTCGGTGGAGTCGACCTGGTCGGCCAGGCCGCCGGTGAAGCCGGTCCGCAGGCCGACGCCCGCGAACTCGGCCCTGGTGCTGTCCCGGAACGCCCGGAAGGTGTCCTGCAGACCCGGGTCGGCCGAGTTGCCGGTCAGGTTGGCGGAGAGCAGCTCGAAGGACCGGTCCGGCGCCACCATGCCCGGGCCGATCTGCGGGATCTGCGAGTAGTTCCGCTGCAGCGGCGGCGCGTCCTTGGTCTTGGGCATGGTGACCTTCAGCCGGCCCAGCTTCTCGGCCTCGGTGCCGATCTGCCGCTGGTCCGCGGCGGTCAGCGGCCCGCCGTCCGCCCTGGCGACCAGTACGGTCACCGGGTTGGCGTCGGACTTCATCCCGAACTGGTCCTGGGCGATCTTCATGGCGGCGGCCGAGTCGTAGCTCTTCGGCAGGAAGTCGGCGGTCTGGGTCTGGGTCACCCGGTAGGTGAACGCCTGGCTCAGGATCATCAGGGAGATCCCCAGGACCAACCAGGTGGCGATGACTTTCCAGGGATTCCTGGTGGCGAACCCGGTCAGGGCGCGGATCACAATGTCCTCCGGCGATGGGGCAGTTGCCGGGGGGCTCCCGGCTGATCTCCAGACCATCACGGCGCACCCCCCGTTCTCGTCTGAGCGCAGGACGAGAACGCCACCAGGACCGGGGTCCGGCGGGCGGCCCGGACCAGGACCCTGGTCCTGGTCCGGGATCGGGCCGCGGTCCGGGCCCACGACCCCCAGCCACCTGCGAGAATGGCTGACGGACGACGGCGGTGGCTGCCAGCCGGCGGCCGGCGGCCCGCGGCCACCGGTGGACGGAGAGGACAGGCTCGGATGACGGGATCCCCGGAGCGGATCAGGGTGTTGATCGCGGATGACCAGCCGCTGGTGCGGCGCGGCCTGGCGCTGATCATGGCCCCCGACCCGACGGTCGAGGTGGTGGCCGAGGCGGAGCACGGCGAGCAGGCGGTCGAACTCGCCCACCGGCACCGGCCCGACGTCGTGGTGATGGACATCCGGATGCCGGTCCTCGACGGCGTGCGGGCCACCGAACGGCTCGCCCGGGAGCTGCCCGAGTGCCGGGTGCTGGCGCTGAGCACCTTCGACATGGACGAATACGTGGTCGCCGCCCTGCGCGCGGGCGCCTACGGGTTCCTGCCCAAGGACATCTCCCCGGAGGAACTGCTCGCGGCGGTGCGCACCGTGCACCTCGGTGAGGCCGCCGTCGCGCCGCGCCTGCTCACCCGGCTGATCTCCACCTACGTCACCGCGCCCCGGCACCCGGGACCGCCGCTCCAGGTCCCGACCCCGGCCGAACTGACGCCCCGTGAGGTCGAGGTGTGGCGCCTGCTGGCCGGTGGCCTGGACAACGCCGAGATCGCGCGGGCGCTGGGGATCAGCGTCTCCACGGTCAAGAACTACATCACCAGCATCTTCGGCAAGTTGAACGTCCGCGACCGCGCCCAGGCGGTGATCGCGGCCTACGAGTCCGGTCTGGTCGAGGCCCGGCCGGCGAGCTCGACAGGCTGACCGGGCCCGCGACGCGTGGTCAGATCACGCCGCTGCGCAGGGCGTAGACCACGGCGTGGGTGCGGTTGCGCAGGTGGAGCCGGGTGACCACGCCGTGCACCACGCTCTTCACCGTTCGCTCGGAGTAACTGAGCTTCGCGGAGATCTGCTTGGTGCTCAATCCCTCGGCCAGCAGGCGCAGTACCTCGATCTCCCGGTCGGCCAGCCCCGCGATGTTCAGGCCGGCCGGCACCAGCGCCTTGTCCCTGATCGATCTGATATGGGCGATCAGGGCCTGCTGCACCCCCACCGAGGCCTCCCGACCCCCGGCGGCGGCCTCCTGGACGGCGCGCTTGATGTCGTCGAAACCGCTCTCCTGCCGGTTGAGGTAGCTCACCAGGCCGAGGTCGATGGCCCGCAGCATGTGGTGCTCGGGAAACTCGTGGGCGACCAGCACCATCGGCAGCATGCGGTCCGGGGTTTCGTGCTGGACCCGTTCCACCCGCGACAGCGTGTCGCTGGTCACCTCGGTCGCCAGCACCAGCAGCACATCGGCGGGATGGCGCCAGGTCCAGTAGTTGGCGGTGACGTCCTTGCACGAGGAGAGCCACCAGACGGCGCCCTCACCGGTCACCTGATCGTTGGCGAGCACTGCCACCGTGACAGATTTCACCACTTTGTCAGTCATCAACTGTCCTCCGGCCACGCGTTGGACCAAATTCCCGGCGTGGGAATTCCCCAGGAGCCCGCCGCAGTCTTCGAGTGCCCCGGCCACTGCGCCGCTCTCACTTCCCTTGTGTGTCACTCCACTATCACCTCTGACGCCCAGTCACGAAAAATGGTTCGCCTGAGCACCTGCCGCGACGATCACCGGGGTGCTTCCTCGGGATCGACGAACCCGGCACTGGTGACACGGCTTCCAGCGCCCCGGGCGTTCACCGGTGCCCGGGGCGGGCCGACCACGGAGCACCCGGACCCGCGCCAGGGGTGGACCCGAACCACCCGAAGCAGCGGCATCCGCCGGCGCCAGGCCCCCGAACAGGCCAGATGCACCGAGACCGCGCCGAGACCTCGCCGTGATCACTCCCCGGCCCCGTCGCGGTTCACGCGCCCGCTGTCCCAAGGTGCAACGCTCCCCGCCCCAAAGGGCAGCACTGCTTGCGTTACGTCAACGTTGCGGTTCATCGTGGAATCGGGCCGAACCCCGCAGGCAGCGCTAACAGCTGTGCAACAGACCCGAATTGAAACCCTTCCAGACGTACTTCGGACAGAGAGGAAGCCTGCGGTCATGACCCCCCACGGGATATCGACGGACAACGCGGCGCGACAGCAGCCGGAAAGACCACCGGGCGGCCGTTCGCCGACCGCCGCGCAGTTGATCTCCCGAATGCCGTCGCCGAACTCGCTCAGCAGAAGCAGACGTTGGCCACCCGACTGGGCTGGGCGGCCAATGTCCCGAAATAGCCTCACGGACGACGCTGCAACAACCGCCGCAATCGCCGCAACCGCCCCGGCCGCCCCCAGTAGAGGCGGCTCAAGGCGGCGGTCGGCGCGGCGCGCTCAGGAGTTGAGGATCTGACTCTTCTGCGTCTCGAACTCGGCCTCGCTCAGCAGCCCCTGAGCCTTCAGGTCACCGAGCTGCTTGATCTGGGCGATCTTGTTGTCCATCGTGTCCGCGATCGGGGCGGCCGGGGACGGCGCGGCGGCCGGTGCGGGCGCCTGGGCCTGCTCGGCGTACGCCTGCTGGGAATCCTGCTCCGCCCAGCGGCCCGCCTGCCGACGCGACACGCGGTTGGAGACGGCGGTCGCCGTCCCGGCGATCACAGCGGTGCGGGCGACCCCGCGGATGAGGCGTGGCATGTGCTTCTCCTTCCAGCGCGGCCGGACGCGTCAGCCGCGCGCCTCGGCCGCCTCGAGCGCGGCGAGGACCTCCTCGTAGGGGATCCGCCCGCCGGCCACCAGCCGGGCCCCGCCGCGCCGCAGGGCGGCGGAGAGGGGTGCGGCCCAGAGGTTCTCGTAGACGACGATGCCCGCGGAACTCCCGGGGTCGAGCGCGTGGCCGGCCTCGCCGATGTCCTCCTCGTCCAGCAGGCCCGACGACGAGCCCTCGAAGACGGCCAGGTCGAGCGCGCCGTCCCCGGTCAGGTCGGCGAGTTCCACGGCGATGACGGACCCGTCCAGTTCCTTCCTCACGAAGGTGAGGTCCAGGATCCGGATGATCCCCCGGTCGACCAGGTCGACCAGCAGCGGCAGCCCCTCACCGGTCATCCGGCTGCCGGGAAACTCCACGATGAGGTAGTCGATGGGGCCCAACTCGTCATCATCGTTGCTCACGGTCGCTCCTCTCCTCACAAAGAGCGAAGTACCACCAGCAGCCCCCATCTGCTCGCCAACGCCCTTGCTTCCGGTTTACCACCGTTGCGCCGCCGATGCCCGCCACCGCCCGCGCGGCCCGGTCCACCGCCTCGCCGCTCCGGGCCCGCGAGGACTGTCCATGTCGGTTCGCCACACCCGCCGCCGGTCAGCGGCGGTCCCTGCCCACATACCGGCCCCGCCGTACGGCTCCTAGGTTTCGGAACAACTCCCGTCCGCCATCCGTCGTCCGTACAGCGGACGCTTCCGAGGAGGATCCCGAACCATGGACCAGCACGAGCTGACGGAGCGTCAATCCGACCTGGATCCGGCCTCCCCCGAGGAGTTCCGGATACCGGTGACCGGCGGTGGGCTCGCCGTGTTGCGCTGGCCGGCCCGGCGGGCCGACGCGCCGGTGGTGCTGGCCCTGCACGGCATCACCGCCAACGCGCTGAGCTGGGCCCGGGTCGCCCACCACCTGGCCGGGCAGGTCACCCTGGTCGCACCCGACCTGCGCGGCCGGGCCGGCAGCGGCACGGTGGCCGGACCGTGGGGCCTCGACGCGCACGCGGACGACGTGGTCGCACTGCTCGACGCCCTCGGCCTGGAGCGGGCGGTGGTCGCCGGGCACTCGATGGGCGCCTTCGTGTCCGTGCTGACCGCCGCCCGCCACCCGGACCGGGTGGCCTCGCTGGTGCTGGTGGACGGCGGTCTGGGCATTCCCGCCCCGGCGGGGCTGGACGGCGACGAGTTGATCGCCGCCGTACTCGGACCGGCCATGCACCGGCTCTCGATGACCTTCGCCGACCGCGCGGCCTACCGCTCGTTCTGGCAGGCGCATCCGGCCTTCGGCGCCGCCTGGAGCCCGTGGGTCGACGCGTACATCCAGCGCGACCTGGTGGGCGAGGAGCCCGAGTTGCGCTCCTCCTGCCGGCTGGAGGCGGTCCGCGCGGATGCCCGCCAACTCTTCGCGGCGCCGATCCTCGACGCCATCCGCGAGCTCGCCTGCCCGGCCGAACTGCTCTGGGCCGACCGGGGGTTGCTGGACGAGCCGCAGGGCCTCTACGACCGGCGGCGGCTGACCGCGGCCGACCTGGACAGCACCGGGGTGGTGCCGCTGCGGGTGGCCGGGACCAACCACTACACCATCCTGATCGCCGACCCGGGCGCCGCCGTGGTCGCCCGGCGGATCACGGCCGCCGCCTACTGATCTGACGTCAGGAGCTGTAACCGCAGGGCGAGTTGCAGTTCGAGCGCGCGGTCGGGGGAGCTCCAGTCGGGTCCGAGGATGGACTCGATCCGGTCCAACCGCTGGACCACGGTGTTGACATGGATGTGCAGCTCCTCCTTCGCCCTGGTCAGGTTGGCCCCGCAGGCGAAGTAGGCGCGCAGGGTGCCGACCAGGTCGGTGCCACGCCGGGCGTCGTAGTCCAGCAGCGGACCGAGCACCCCCCGCACGAAGCCGCCGACCTCATGCCCGTCACCGAGCAGCACGCCGAGGAAGCCGAGTTCGGAGGCGGCCGAGCCCTCGCCGGTGCGGCCCAGCACGTGCATGGCGCGCAGGCAGCGCACGGCCTGCGCGTGCGCGGCGGCCAGCGCGGCCGGGCCGGCGGCGGGTCCGGCGGCGGCGACCGTGACGGGGGCGCCGGTGAGCTGGGCCAGCTGGGCGGCGGCGGTCCGGGCGGCCTCGGCGGGCCCGGTGGTGCCGTACGGCAGCAGCAGGACCTCGGTGTCACCGTGCTCGGCGCTGATCCCGCCGCGACCGAAGAGGTGCTGCAGACCGGCGGCGGACAGCTTGGCGCGGGTCTCGCCCCGGCACTGGGCGACCAGCAGCAGCTGCGGGCGGTCCAGGTCGGTGCCGAGCCGCCGACCCCGGTCGACCAGCCCGGCGGGATCCCGGTCGGGCGCGGTGAGCAGCTCGGTGAGCAGCTCACCGCGGATCCGGTTCTCGGTCTCCGCGACGGTCCGGCGCAGGAGCAGCAGCAGCGCGGTGACCACCCCGGCCCGCTCGAAGAGGCGTCGGTCGGGGTCCTCCAGCCGGGGGTGGTCGAGCAGTACCAGACTGCCCAGCAGTTCGGGCCCGGCCAGCGCCGCGCAGACCCAGTGCGGGCCCAGCGGCGTGGCGCGGCCGGTCGCCCGGGAGTCGGCCGCGGCGGCGGTGACCGCCGCCGGAGCCGGCTGCGGGCCGTGGCCCGCGTGGGCGATCCGGTGGCCGCTGGGATCGTGCACGGCGATGGGGGCGCCCAGCAGCTCGGCGACGGCCGCCGCCACATCGGCCGTCGCACCGCCGCGCAGCACCAGGTCGGTGAGCCGGTCGTGGGCCTCCTCGGCCCGCTGCACGGCGGCGGCGTGCTCGCGGATGACGCCGTTGGCCTCGGCCAGCTCGGCCAGCGCGGCCCGGGTGTCGGCCAGCGCGTGGGCGGTGTCGATGGCGATGGCGGCGTGCGCGGCCAGCGAGCAGAGCAGCGCCACCTCGTCCGGTGAGAAGGTGCGCGCCGTGCGGTCGGCGGCGAACAGCACGCCGATGACCTTGCCGCCGTCCTGACTGCTGGAGCCGAGCAGCAGCGGCACACCCAGGATGGCGACCAGGCCCTCGTCCCCGACCCCGGTGTCGATCGCCGTGGTGTGCCGGAACCGCTCGTCGGTGCGGTAGTCGGGGGTGGCGTAGGGGCGGGCCGTCTGCGCGACCAGACCGCCGAGTCCCTTGCCCAGCGGCACCCGCAGGGCCTGGAAGAGCGGGGCGACGGAGCCGTCGGTCACCCGCATGTAGGTGTCGCCGGCCCGCTCATCGGGCAGCGTCAGGTAGGCGGTGTCGGTGCCGAGCAGCAGCCTGGCGCGGCGGACGATGGAGCGCAGCACGGCGTCGAGGTCGCGCAGCGCGGCGAGGTCGCTCGCGGTGTCGAAGAGCGCGGTGAGTTCGGCCTCCCGGCGGCGGTGCTGGCGCAGCGTGCGCTGCACCCGTAGGGCGAGCCAGCCGGCCTCGTCGATCTCGGCCAGCTCGTGGGCCGGCGCACCGCCGGCCCGGGCCTCGGCCACCGCCTGGCCGATCTCCTCGGCGCCGGCTCCGTCGGCGAGCAGCTCCAGCAGGCGGCGCAGGGCTGAGGTGACGCGGTGGTCGGACATGGTGGCCGCAATCGTTTCACAGGGGGTCCGGGGACGGCAGGGGTGGCTGTCAGCCGGCAACCGGCACCGTCAGTGGGCGGTCAGTGGGCGGTCCAACCGCCGTCCAGCGGCAGGGAAGCGCCGGTGAGGTAGCCGGTGTGCGCGGAGCAGAGCCAGAGCGCGGCCTGGGCGACCTCCTCGGGCTCGATCAGCCGCTTGATCGCCGAGCGCTCCAGCATCACCCGCTCGATGACGTCCTGCGCCGCGATGCCGTGGGCCAGCGCCTGGGCGGCGATCTGGTCCTCCACCAGGGGCGTTCGGACGTAGCCCGGGTTGACGCAGTTGCTGGTCACGCCGTGCGGCGCGCCCTCCAGCGCGACCACCTTGCTGAGCCCCTCCAGGGCGTGCTTCGCGGCGACGTACGCGACCTTGAACGGGCTGGCCCGCAGGCCGTGCACCGAGGAGATGTTGACGATCCGTCCCCACTCCTGCCGGTACATGTGGGGCAGCGTGCGGCGGATGATCCGGAACGGCGCCTCGACCATCACCCGCTGGATCAGCTGGAAGCGCTCCGGCGGGAACTCGTGGACGGGGGCGACGTGCTGCAGGCCCGCGTTGTTCACCACGATGTCGGCGTCGTCCGGCAGCCCGTCCACCGCGTCCGGGTCGGCCAGGTCGACCACCAGCGCGATGCCGCCGATCTGCTCGGCCACCGCCTCGGCCGCCCGCGCCGCGCGGTCCACCACGTACACCTGGGCGCCCGCCGCCGCGAAGGCCAGCGCGCAGGCCCGGCCGATCCCGCCGGCCGCCCCGGTGACCAGCGCGGTGCGGCCGGTCAGGAAGGGCTCGGGAACCGTGGCCTGCTGGATGCTCTCCATGACCGGCCACGGTAGGCAGCGGGGCGGGCCTCTCCTATGTGGGTGACCACCACAGTGGCCGGCCTGGTCATGGGTCAACCTGCCATGCGCACGGGCTCCTCGGGTGCCGGCCGGCTCGCACCCGAGGAGCCCGCCCGGTGGCTACGGAGCCGGCTGCGGCTGGGTGACGCAGTGGATGCCGCCGCCCTGCCCGGCGCCCGCCAGCAGGCTGCGCGCCGCCTCGATCAGCCGGGCCCGGGTCTGCTCGCCCTTGGCGGAGGCCCGTGGCCGGCGCGCCGGGCCACTGTCGGCCGTCGGCCCGGCCGGCCGGGGGTCGGCGGGGTGAACTTCCTCGGAACGCGTGGCCACGGCCCCACCCTAACGACTCGCCACATCGGTGCCACGGCTGGGCTCAGCCCGGCTCCGGCGGCCCGAGCCGCGCCGAGCCCCGGTCAGGCGGCCTGCCGCCGGCGGCGACGGCTGATGCTCTCGCCCCGGAGCAGGCTGCGCAGCCGGCCGAAACGGGAGAAGCGGTCGCGGTCGGCCGCGGAGGCCCGGTCCAGCTCCTCCATCAGGCGGCGGGAGCGGTGGTCCAGGTCCAGCTCGTCCAGGATCCGGTCGATCTCGGCCAGCAGGGAGCCGTGCAGCTGCCACGCCTGGGGGTGCTCCTGGACCCGGCGCAGCAGCAGCTGGGCGACGTTGTCCCGGCTGGCCCAGGCGGCGGCGAGTTCCGAGGTGAGCCGGCTCTCGGCCTCCTCGGCGTTGCTGCTGACCTGGGTGCTCACCAGGACGGCGAAGCTCACCAGCGCGGCCCCGACGTGACTCAGCAGCTCCTCCAGCTCCAGTGCCACGTCCGGCGGGAAGAGCGGTTCGTCCGCCGCCCGCCGCTTGGCCAGGTCGGTCAGCGAGCGGGCCAGCACCCGCACCACGACCACGCAGATCTCCAGGGTGTCCAGCCCGGTGCGCAGCACCAGCCGGGAGAGCAGCCCTTCGCTGATCCGCGGGTTCAGCCGCAGGCTGTCCTCGGCCTGGCGAAGCGCGGCGTCGACGTCCGCGATCGCCTGGTCGAGGCGGCGGGCCTCGTGCAGCCGCTCGGCCGCGCGCTCCACCCGGGCCGGCACGCCCAGCTCCTCACCGATCCGCAGCAGCAGGTGGCGGGCCCGGCGGGCCAGGTCCTCGATGGACTCGCCGGCCGTGTCCACCCAGACCGGCGGGGCGAACACCAGGTTGAAGAGCAGCCCCACCACCGCGCCCACCAGGGTCTCCAGCACCCGGTCCCAGGCCTGGGACGCCAACCGGGTCACCCCGAGCACCAGCATCGCGCTGATCGCGACCTCGTTGACGAACTCGTCGACCCGCACGAATCGCCCGATGGTCAGCGAGGCCAGGATGATCAGCCCCAGGCTCCACCAGCTCAGTCCCATCACCGAGCTGAAGCCGATGGCGATCACCACCCCGACGACGACCGAGTTCACCCGGCGGATGCCGGTGGTGAGGGTGGAGTACAGGGTGACCTGGACGACCAGCAGCGCCGTGAGCGGCGCGGTCAGCGGCGCCGGCTCGTTGCTCACCCGCAGCGCGACGACGTAGGCGAGGGTCGCCGCGACGGTCGCCCGCACGCTCTGCACGACCGCCGGATCGCGCCATCCGCGCCGGACAACCCCCACCACTGGCTCGGTCAAACCCACTCCTGGCATCCCCTCCTTCTTCCCGCTTCGGGGGCGAGTCGACACCAGGGGGGTCGAATCAGCCACACTTGCACCTGAAACGCCATCCCGGTGGCAGATCCACGACGCCGGGTACCCGTGTTCCGGGGGCGGACATGGGGCCAACCGGGCAAGCTGACTGCGATCCGCCCTCCGACGAGAAGGTAACTGCCTTGGCCACCGACTACGACGCTCCGCGCAACACCAACGACGACACGAACGACGACAGCATCGAGGAACTGAAGGGCCGCCGCGACGACAAGGCCGGCGCCACGATCGACATCGACAGCGAGGCCGTCGAGGGCATCGAGCTGCCCGGCGCCGACCTGTCCGGCGAAGAGCTCACCGTCCGGGTGGTGCCGATCCAGCAGGACGAGTTCACCTGCATGACCTGCTTCCTGGTCCACCACCGCACCCAGCTCGCCGGTGAGGACAAGAAGGGCCAGCCGATCTGCGTGGACTGCGCCTCCTGATCCCACGCGCTGCCGCCTGCTGGACACCGGCGTGTTCAGTGGGCGGCAGCGGGTACGGGGTCCTTATGGCACTCATTCGTGGACGCCGTGCCGGCGGCGGTCGGGCCCCCGCCAACGGGGACGACCAGGAGACCGCCGACGATCTCAGCTCGCTCACCGCCGGAATGGAGCACTGGGACCTCGGCCCGCCCGAGCAGGACGCCGCCCGGCAGGCGCGCGGGCGCCGGCGGATGACGGCGCTGATCCGCGACCTGGCGCACGGCAACGGCACCGGCCACGGTGAGCCGGGCCGGCGCGAAGCGGGCCGCGGCGTCGGGGTCGGTATCCGCGGGCTCACCGATCGCCTGCTGGCCCTCGCACCGCGCATCCCGGTGCGGGACCTCGCCACCCTGCGCGCGCAGCATCCGCACGTGAGCGGCCCCGAGGAGCTGGCCGACCGGCTGGTGGCCGGGGCGAGCCGGGCCTCCAGCGCCGTCGGCGCGGGGGTGGGCGCGGCCGCCATGGCGCCCGTACCGCCGGCCATGACCGTGGAGCTCGCCGCCGAGACGCTCGCGATCGCCGCGGTGGAGATCAAGCTGATCGCCGAACTGCACGAGGTCTACGGGCAGCGCCCGGCGGGCACCGGCTCGCAGCGCGCCACCGCCTATCTGGCCTCCTGGGCCAACCGGCGCGGCATCGACCGGGTGAGTCTGACCACCCCGGGCGGCCTGCTCGCGCTCAGCGCCGGCTCCCGGGTCCGCCGCCAGGTGGCCAAGCGGCTCACCCGCAGCTCGCTGCGGAAGCTGCCGACGCTCACCCCGTTCCTGCTCGGCGCGGTGGCCGGTGCCCGGCTCAACCGGCACGACACCCGCCGGCTCGCCGCCCGGGTCCGGGCCGACCTGCGGCGCGGCTACCCCGGCGGGCCCGGACACTGGGCCCCGCGGCCGCGATGAGTCCGCTGCGGATCGCCGTGGTCGGAGCCGGACCGGCGGGTCTCTACACCGCCGAGGCGGTGCTGAAGCAGACGGCGGCGGACGGGGCCGACGAGGTCGAGGTGGACGTGCTGGAGCGGCTGCCCACCCCGTACGGCCTGGTGCGCTACGGCGTGGCGCCCGACCACCCGTCGATCAGGTCGATCGCCGACTACCTGCGCCGGGTGCTCGAACACCCCCGGGTGCGGTTCCTCGGCGGGCTCTGCTTCGGCGTCGACGTGAGCCGCGAGACGCTGCTGGAGTGCTACGACGCCGTGGTCTA
The DNA here is from genome assembly GCF_036242395.1 of Kitasatospora sp. NBC_01266. Taxonomy (NCBI): domain Bacteria; kingdom Bacillati; phylum Actinomycetota; class Actinomycetes; order Kitasatosporales; family Streptomycetaceae; genus Kitasatospora; species Kitasatospora sp. NBC_01266. Next base: position 2,094,204 of record NZ_CP108458.1, read on the forward strand.
CGCGACCGGCGCGACCCGCGACCGACGGCTGCGGGTGCCCGGCGAGGAGCTGCCGGGCAGCGCGGCGGCCGCCGAGTTCGTCCGCTGGTACTGCGGGCACCCGGATGTGGCTCCGGCGAGCTTCGACCTGGACGCCGTGTCGGTCGCGGTGATCGGCGCCGGCAACGTCGCGCTCGACGTGGCCCGGATCCTCGCCCGGCCGGCGGCCGACTTCCCGGCCACCGACGTCCCGGAGCCGGTGCTCGCCGCGCTGACGGCCAGCCGGGTCGAGTCCATCCACCTGATCAGCCGACGCGGACCCGCCCAGGCGAAGTTCACCCCCCGGGAGCTGCGCGCGCTCGGTGAGCTGCCGGGCTGCGACGTCCTGGTGGACCCGGGCGACCTCGACCTCGACGCCTTCGACCCGACCGGCGCGAGCAGCGAGGCGGCCCGCGCCGACCGGCGGATCCGCGACAACCTGGCGGTCCTCACCGACTGGGCGCACCGCCCGCCGCAGGGCCGCGGCAGACGCGTGTCGCTCGGCTTCTGGCGGCGCCCGGTGGAGCTCACCGGCCCCGACCGGGTCACCGCGCTGCGGGTCGAGCGGACGGCCCTCGACCCGCGAGGACGCCTGGTCGGCACCGGCGGGTGCGCGACCCTTCCGGTGCAGCTGGTGCTGCGCTCGGTCGGCTACCGCTCCGTACCGCTGCCCGGGGTGCCGTTCGACGAGCGGCGATCGGTCGTGCCCAACGCCGAGGGACGGGTGCTGGGGCCCGACGGCACCCCGCTGCCGGGCGAGTACGTCGCCGGCTGGCTGAAGCGCGGACCCACCGGGGTGATCGGCACCAACAAGTCCGACGCGGCCCAGACCGTCCGCGCCCTGCTCGCCGACCACCCGGTCACCGCTCCGACGTCCACCGCCGACCAGCCGGCCACTGCCCCGTCGGCCGCCGACCCGACGGCCCGGCGACCACGGCTGACCGAGCTGCTGGCCGCCCGCGGCGTGCGGCCGGTGAGCTACGACGCCTGGCTGGGCATCGACCGCCGCGAGCGGGAGCTGGCCACCGAGCTGGGCCGCGCCGCCCGGGTGAAGCTCTCCGGCTGGGCGGAACTGAACCGCGCGGCGGGACCGCAGGGGCGCACGACGGGACCGCAGGAGCGCGCCTGACCGGTGAAGGGTGCGCAATGCCATGCCCAAAGGTGAGCAATGCCACGCCCGTCAGCCGCTTAACACGCCCATGCCCTGATCACCGGATACGGAATGACAACGATCGGACAATCTGAGGTTCTTTTGAGGTTTGTGTCCGATTTTGTCGCTTAGTCTGCCCGGATTGCCCGGCCTGGACCGCGCCGACCCGGCGTCGGCGTTTCCCGGCTCGAGACGAAACGGAAGGACTGACACGTTGAGCGCGCCCGAGTCGACAACGGCGTCCCACCACAACTACCGCCGCACGCTCGGCACGATCAGCCTGACGGCCGTCGGCCTCGGCTCGATCATCGGCTCCGGCTGGCTGTTCGGCGCCGAGCGGGCCGCCAAGCTGGCCGGGCCCGCCGCGATCCTGGCCTGGGTGATCGGTGCGGCGGTGGCGCTGGTGATCGCCCTGACCTACAGCGAGCTCGGCTCGATGTTCCCCAAGGCCGGCGGCATGGTCCGGTACGGGCAGTACTCGCACGGCTCGCTGGCCGGCTACCTGGCCGCCTGGGCCAACTGGATCGCCATCGTCTCGGTGATCCCGGGTGAGGCGACCGCCTCCGTGCAGTACATGAGTTCCTGGCACTTCGGCTGGGCGCACCAGCTCTTCGACGGCGAGAAGCTCACCACCAGCGGGGTGGCGCTGGCCAGCGTGCTGCTGGTCGGGTACTTCGCGCTCAACTGGTTCGCCATCACGCTCTTCGCCAAGACGAACACCGCGATCACCGTGTTCAAGGTGGTCGTCCCGGTGCTCACCGCGGGCAGCCTGCTGCTGGCGCACTTCGACAGCCACAACCTGACCGCGCACGGCGGCTTCGCCCCGCACGGCTGGAACTCGGTCTTCACGGCGGTCGCGACCTCCGGCATCGTCTGGGCCTACAACGGCTTCCAGTCCCCGCTCAACCTGGCCGGCGAGGCCCGCAACCCGGGCAAGTCGCTGCCCAAGGCCGTGATCAGCTCGATCCTGATCGCGCTGGTGATCTACATCGCGCTGCAGGTCGCCTTCATCGGCGCGCTGCCGCACGACGGTCTGGCGCACGGCTGGTCGGGCATCGGCTACAAGTCCCCGCTGGCCGACCTCTCGCTCGCCTGGGGCCTGAACTGGCTGGCGCTGCTGCTCTACTCGGACGCCTTCATCTCCCCCAGCGGCACCGGCATGATCTACGCGGCCACCACCTCGCGGATGATCCACGGCGTCCAGGAGAACGGCCAGCTGCCGTCGATCTTCGGCCGGGTCGACCGCAAGACCGGCGTGCCGCGCCCGGCGCTGCTGCTCAACCTGTTCATCGCCTTCCTCTTCCTGGCCGTCTTCCGCGGCTGGGGCTCGCTGGCCTCGATCGTCTCGGTCGCCACCGTGATCTCCTACGTCACCGGCCCGGTCACCGTGATGGCGCTGCGCCGGCTGGCCCCCGACCTGGCGCGCCCGGTGCGGCTGCGCGCGATGCCGGTGATCGCCCCGGTCGCGATGGTCTTCGGCTCGCTGGTCCTCTACTGGGCCCGCTGGCCGCTGACCGGCAAGGTGATCGTGCTGATGGCCGCCGGCCTGCCGATCTGGGCCTGGTACGAGCTGCGCAAGCCGTGGGCCGAGCTGAAGCCGCACCTGAAGGCGGGCACCTGGATGATCGCCTACCTGCTGGTGATGGCCGCCGTCTCCTGGGCCGGCAGCACCGAGTACGGCGGGCAGGGCTACATCCCCGAGGGCGCGGACCTGGCGCTGGTCGCCGTGCTCGCGCTGGTCTTCTACTACTGGGGCGTCCGCAGCGCCTGGGCCAACCCGTCGCTGGCGCAGGTCCGCGAGGAGCTGGCGCAGGCCGCCGCCGAGCAGCCCGAGCCCGCGCAGCCGGCCGGCGTCTGAGGCCGCGGGACCCACGACAACGGGCGAGGCCTGCCGCAGCCGCGGCAGGCCTCGCCCGTTGTGCTACCCGACCATCCGTCAGCCGCAGAGGGCCGCCAGCTCGGCCGGCCGCTGTGGCGTGCCACCGAGCAGGCCGTCCAGCACGGCCGGGGCCAGGCCGAGCGCGGTGGTCATCCCGATGCCCGAGGTCACCGAGACCACCCGCACGCCCTCGGCGGGGGCGGCGACCAGGTAGGGGCGCACGCCGGAGGCGTACACGCCCCGCCAGCGCTCACGGACCGTCAGCTGCCCCACACCGAGCAGCTGGGCGGTCTCGCGCAGCACGGCGGCGTCCAGCTCCTCGGGGTCGAAGGGCGCCGGGGTGACGTCGTAGGTGTGGGTGTCGCCGATGGTCAGGGTGCCGTCGGGGCGCTGGGTGAACATCAGGTTGAGGCCGATCCGGATCAGCTCCGGGTGCTCGCGGGTGAGCCGCTCGCGCACCGCCGCCAGGCTCGGGCAGGCGGCGAAGCCGTCGTAGCGCAGCAGCGAGAAGCCGGTCTGCACAGCGGGCTCGATGTCCACCTGGTGCGGGTTGTCCACCCGCAGCATCCGCAGCACGCAGCGCCGCACGGTGGACTCGGCCGCCAGCTCGGGGAAGTGCCGGTCCACGTCATGGCCGGCGGCCAGCACCACCGCACCGGCCCGCAGCTCACCACGGCTGGTGCGGACCAGCCCCGGCTCGATCGTGTGCGCGGTGGTGGCCCAGTGGAACCGGACCCCGCGCTCGGCCAGGTGGCGCGCGATCGCGGGCACACACTCACGCGGGTCGACCCGCACGTCATCGGGCAGCCAGGCACCACCGACCACACCGGGACCGACCGGCACCCGCTCGGCCACCTGCGCGGCACTGAGCAGCCGCACCTCCTCGCCCCCGCGCACCTGCTGGAACTCGGTCAGCACGGCCAGCTCGTCCTCGGCCCGGGCAACCATCACGGTGCCGGTGCGGCGCAGCCAGAACCCGGCCCGCTCGGCCAACTTGATCCAGCGCGACCGGGCCTCCAGCCCATAGCCCAGCGCGACCCCGGCCTGCGCGGTGGCACAGGCATGCCCGAAGTTGCGCACCGAGGCCCCCGTGGCCCGCTCGTCACGCTCCACCACCGCTACCGACAGCCCGCGCTCCAGCGCCTCGTACGCGTGGGCGAGGCCGACGATCCCGGCGCCGACAACCACCACATCCGCCGAGCCCAGCGTGTCGTTCACGGTTCTCCATCCCGATGCGCCGGTGCGGTCGGCACATCCACTGCAAGCGTCAAGTTGTATGAACAACTTCCTTCGGGCTGAAACCTACGACCGCCCCCGGAACACCCCGAGAGACAGCCGATGAACACCCGGTGAACACCCGGGCGGCACCTCGGACCAGGCGGCGCTGGGGGCTCAAGCTCCGCGCAAGGAAGGGAAGCTGGCAGCAGAGAGCGCACTCAGAGATTTCGTACCTTCGGGGCCCCGCCCGCCGATCGGAGCCCCGGATCGCTGCTGCACTCAGCGGGTTGCCGGGACTTCGAGGAAGTCGTCGCCAGCACGGTGAACGATGGCGATGTCGTGACTGGCCAGCAGCTCTTGCAAATCCTGGTCAGGCAGCTCGGGAAGCAGAACAGCGCAGCGCGGATCCTCCGGATTCTCGTCCGTGTGCGCGAAGCGACGGTAGTCGAGCAACTGGCCAAGGGCCATCCGCACAGCTTCCCGACTGCTACTCCCCTTGGCCTCATAGAGGACATGCGCAGTCGCGTCGTAGAGATCCGTGATCAGGGTCGATGTCTTGCCCTTGATCCTTATCTGGAGGCGGCGCACGTCGTGCTCCTGGGCCGCGAGGTACTCCTCAAATGCGGCGCACAGCCCGGCCTCACGTCGCTTGGCAACGATCGCGGAGGTCGGCGCCCGGCGACTCTCGGCAGTCCGACTCTGCTCCGGCGGAACCAACCTACTCTCGGTCACCTCCAGCGGGATCTTCTGGGCCTTGGTCTCCTTGGCTGGCGGCACCATGTCTTCCGGCACCAGTGCAACGTCATCGGTCATCGGGCGCAGTCGGAAGACAATCGCCAGCCGCTCCTGACGCTCCACGTCCAGGGCCGGCCGCACCTCATAGGGGTTCTTGGGATCGAGGTAGAACTCCCCGACGTACCGGTGCTGCTTGGCGCCGGCCTTCAGCCCCTTGGGCTTGGGCACGGCGATGAAGAGGAGCAACCGCCGGTTCATGTCCTGGTGGTGCAGCACTGCGGCGTTGCCCTTCCCGGTCCTGCCGCCGAACTCCATCGGCCCCCGCTGGCCCGCTCCGGTGTACTCGAATACCTTCCCCAGCTCATCCCCTTCAGCGAGCCAACCATCGTGGTACCCGAAGCTCACGCCGACCTCATGGTCAGAGAAGACGAGGACGTTCTTCTCGTCCACAGCCGGACAGATGCCCCCACTGTACGGACTTCCCCCATAGAGCTTGTGAATTTGCTCTCGGGTAGCAATCTGACCGATCTGCAACTCTTTCTGCCCACTCGTCATGCCCCAACGTTAGTCCGGCTCCCCGTTGCCCTGGCATCGGCCTCGCCGCGCCCGCCCGCCCTGGTCGCCGTCGCGGTGGGGCGATACCGTGCGCGAGGGTGGGCGGCGCGGGGTCGCTCGCGGTCGGGGGAGGGAACCCGGATGCAGGACGTGGTCAAGGGCAGCACGATGCCGGTGCTGGAGATGCAGTTGGGGGCCGGTGAGTCGATCGTCTCGATGCACGGCGAGCTGTCCTGGATGTCGGCGAACGTCCAGATGTCGCAGACCACCAACTCCGGTGGCCCGGGCGGCGGTGGGCTGCTGAACACGCTGAAGCGGGCGGTCAGCGGCGGCGGGATCTTCCTGACGAAGTACCAGGCGCACGGCGCGCCGGGGCTGGTGGCCTTCGCCTCCAAGGTGCCGGGGCACATCGTGCCGGTGGACGTCATGCCGGGCCGCAGCGTGCTGGTGCACCGGCACGGCTGGCTCTGTGGGACGCCGGGGATCAGTCCGAGCATCGCGCTGCAGCAGTCGTTCCGCGGCGGGCTGTGGGGCGGCGAGGGCTTCGTGCTGCAGCGGCTGCAGGGGCAGGGCCGGGCCTGGATCGAACTCTCCGGCGAGCTCTGCCAGTACACCCTGGCGCCCGGGCAGACCATGCTGGTGCACCCCGGTCATGTGGGGATGTTCGACGAGTCGGTGCAGTTCACCATCACCCGGGTGCCGGGCATCGCCAACAAGATCTTCGGCGGCGACGGCTACCACCTGGTGGCGCTGACCGGGCCCGGTCAGATCTGGCTGCAGAGCATGCCGCTCTCCAGCCTGGCCCACGCCCTGCAGCCCTACCTGGCCGCGGAGGGCGCCGCGGCCGGGGCCGAGGGCGCGGGGCTGGGCGGGATCGTCGGCGGCATGCTGCGCAGCTGAGCGGGTCCGCCAACGCACAGGTGCTGGCCGGGACTTGCGCCCCGACCAGCACCTCGACCAGCGCGACTCAGAAGAAGTCCCGGTCGATGATCTCCTCGCGCTCGATGATCTCCTCACGACCGCCGCCGAAGAGGCCGTCGAAGAGACCCGGACGCTCGATGATCTCCTCGCGCTCGATGATCCGCTCACGACCGAACCGGTCGCGCTCGACGATCTGCTCGCGCTCGATGATCTCCTCACCACCGAAGAAGCCACGGTCGCGCTCGATGAACTCCTCGCGCTCGTAGAACTCGCGCACGATGTCTCCCCTGCTCAGGTCCGTATTGCTGACGATGCCACCGACGTTGCCGCCGACGCTGGCGCCGGCGTTCGGTGCTACAGGCGTGACGATAACGCACCACCCCTGGGCCGAACGCAACACCCGGGCAACACTCGTGTGCTGATGGCGTCACAGCCACGGGAGCGGCCACGGAAGCGGCCACCCGCACGGCAACGGGACGGTCAGATCTCGTCGCCGCCGAAGGTGTAGCTGCTGCCGTAGCCGGCCAGCACCCGGCGCATGCCGCGCGGCGGGTGCAGCCGGGTGGGCGAGGTGGTGTGGATCGGGAAGACGGTGGCGGGGCGCATCCGCTCCAGCATGTGGTGCAGATCGTCCTGGGAGGCGTGGCCCGAGCAGCCGATCTGGCGCAGCGGGATGCCCAGCGCGCCGAGCCAGTCGGTGAACGGCGCCCAGCGCGGCTCGAAGGGGCCGAGCGGTTCGCCGTTGGCGTGCACCAGGCAGGCGGCGGGGTAGCCGTCGCCGGCCGGCAGGTCGAGCAGCGAGGGCAGGTCGTCGGGGTCCGGCATCACCACGTAGCGGCCCGGCTCGGCGCGCAGTTCGGCGGCCGGCACCTCGGTCGGGGAGAGGACTCCTTCGACGCCGACCAGCCGCAGGAAGGCCGCGATCTGCTCGGTCCAGACGATCCGCCGCCCGGCCGCCTCGGCGATCCCCAGGAAGTCCTTCACCCGGTCGATGTCGCGCGGGTAGAGCGAGAGCAGCACCAGGCCGGCGGTCTCCTCCAGGGCGCGGGCGAAGTCGCGGGCCACGTCGCCCTCGCCGCGCTGGCGGCCGGTCGAGTTGTCCCAGCCGAGCGTGGTGCCCTCGGTGACCAGGACGGCGCTGCCCGCCGCCCGGTCGACGAAGTCCCAGGAGCGCCGCGGGTGGTGGCCGTGGAAGCGGTAGTCACCGGTGAAGACCAGGGTGCCGTCGGGCGTGTGCACCAGGTAGCCGCTGGCGCCCGGCACGTCGTGGTCGACCGGGACGCACTCCACCTCCATCGGGCCCACGGTGACCCGCTGACCGTCCGTCAGGCGCTGCCAGTCGGGCTCGCCGTGGGTCAGGCCCTGGCCGGTGGCGGCCAGCGCGGTCAGCACGTCGACCGCGTCGGTGTGCGCGTGTACGGCCACCTCGGGGCGGACGAAGCCGGCCAGGCCCACGTGGTCGATGTGCGGGTGGCTGACGAACACGGCCGTCTCGCCGACCTGTTCGGCCAGCGGGGAGCCGGGCTCCAGCGCGTCGGGGCTGAACAGGCCCGGCAGCGCCGGCGCGGCGCCCAGCCGCAGCCGGTCGGCCAGCTCCCGCCCGGGGCGCTGGCGCACCGGGCGGCGGAACAGGTCGGCGCCGGACGGGATGTCGATGCCGATGTCCAGCAGCACGCGGTACCCGTCCTGCTGGACCAGGATCTTGCTGCCGCCGATGACGCCGACTCCGCCCCAGAATTCGATGGTGGCCATAGGGGGTGATCAGTTCCTTTCGGTCGGCGCCTGGGCCGTGGCCCAGGTCCGGATGGAGTCGAGCAGCCCCTCCACAGCGGGGGCGATCGCGTCGGCGGGGCCGTCGGCCCGGCCGAACCGGTCGATGTAGGCGCTGTGCGCGCCGACCTCGCGACCGGGCTCGATGTCATTGCGCCAGTGGTCGCCGATCACACAGACGCGGCGGCCGTCCTGGCCGTTCGGGTTCTCCGCGCGTAGCAAGCGCCGCAGGCCCTCGGGCTTTCCGGTGCCGGAGACCACCGCGTCCAGCAGCGGCGGCAGTTCGAGCCGCCGCAGCAGCCCGTCCAGGCCCGCCGCCGGGCTGTTGGTGGCCAGCACCACCCGCACGCCCTCGCCGCGCAGTTCGGTGATCAGCTCGGCGTAGCCGGCCGGCACCTCCAGCGGGCAGCGGGCGGCGTCCAGCATCAGCTCGCGGGTCGCCGCGAAGGCGCGGTTCAGTTCGGGGGTGTCCAGCCCGGCCTTGCGGCCGAGCACCGCGACGGCCTCCCAGCCGTCGATCGCCTCGGCCAGCAGCGGCCCGGCGGCGGCGCCCACCGCCAGGAACCGCTCGACGCCGTCGAGCAGTTCGGCCCGGTCGGCGGCCGGCAGCGCGGCGCTCGCGTGCTCGGCATAGCGCCGGATCGGGGCGTCACCCCGGTACAGCGTGCCGTCGAAGTCGGTGATCAGCACGGGATATGACGTGGTGTCAGCCACGGACGCCTCCTGCGGTGGACATGGCGCCGGTGACGAAGTGCCGCTGCAGCACCAGGAAGAAGGCGAGCACCGGCACGGTGGTGAAGACCACCGCGGCGGCGAGCCCGGGGTAGTCGGTTCCGTCGGCCCCGGCGAAGGCGGCCAGACCCACCTCGACCGGCTGCACGTTCGGGTCCTGGGTCATGATGAACGGCCACAGGAAGGAGTTCCAGCTGGCCAGGAAGATCTGCAGGGCGATGATCAGCATCGCCGGGCGGACCAGCGGCATGCCGATCGACCAGAGCATCCGGAACCGTCCGGCGCCGTCCAACTCGGCGGCGTCGAAGAGTTCGGCGGGCAGGCCGAGGAAGAACTGCCGGACCAGGAAGATGCCGAAGACGCTGGCGCCCCAGGGCACGATCTGGATCCAGTAGGTGTCCAGCCAGTGGATGTCGGTGGCGATGAGGTAGTCGGGGATGATCAACACCGTGCCCGGCACCATCATCACCGCCATCACCAGCGCGAACAGCAGGCCCCGGCCGCGGAACTTCATCACCCCGAAGGCGAATCCGGCCAGCAGCGAGGTGGCCAGCGCGAGCACCACCGTGCAGGCCCCGATCAGCACCGTGTTGAGGAAGAGCCGGGGCCACGGCGCGGCGGCCCAGGCGCGGCTGTAGTTCTCCCAGTGCCAGTGCGGCAGCAGCAGGTCCGAGAGGGTGCTGGACTGCGAGGCCGAGTTCAGCGAGGTGACCAGCACGTAGTAGAACGGGAAGAGGAAGGCCAGCGCGACCAGCGCGGCCAGCGTGCGGCGCAGCGCGCCGCGCGGCCGGAGCGAACCCCGGCCGCGCGACACGGGCGGTGTTGCGAGGGTCACTGGCCCGCCTTCTGGTCCGCCAGGGCGGCCTGCTGGGCGGCGTTGGCCGCGGTGGCCGGGTCGACGCCCTCCTCCAGCACCTTCTGCAGCGCGACGACCTCCTCGCCCTGGGCCTTGGCGACCCACGGGAAGGCCGGCTGCGGCACGGCGTAGTCGAGCGCCGCGGCGGCGGTCTTCATGTAGGGGTTCTTGGCCAGGAAGTCGCCCATCAGGTCGAGCGCCTTCGAGGTGACCGGCAGGTACCCGGTGGTGCTGGACCACTGGGCCTGGCTCTGCGCGGAGGCCAGGAACTGCATGTACTTCCAGGCCGCCGCCTGCTGGGCCTTGGAGGCCGAGGCGAACATCGCGATGTTGGTGCCGGAGAGCACGTTGGTCGGCTGGCCGCTGGTGCCGGTCGGCAGCACCTCGGTGCCCAGGGTGAACTTGCCGCCCACCGCCTGGTTCTCGTAGTAGTAGCCGGCCGCGCTCGACATGTCGAAGGCGCCCTTCTTGGCCCCCAGCGCGGTCTCACCCGGGTAGTTGGTGCCGACCGCCAGCGCGCCGGCCTTCTTCAGGTCGGACAGGTAGGTCAGCGCCTGGATCGAGGCGGCGCTGTTGAGCTGCGGGGTGCCGTCGGCGGCGATGTCCGGGGTGCCGTTGGCCGCGCAGAGCGCGTCGTACAGGACCGCGCCGCCGGCCGGCGAGGCGGTGGTGCCCGGGTCGACGCTGATCGCGGTGACGCCGTTGCCGGAGACCGCCTTGGCGGCGGTGGCGAACTGGTCCCAGGTGGTGGGCGCGCTCTGGCCCTTGGCCTGCAGCATGTCCTGGTCGTAGAAGAGCACCTGGACGCTCTTGTTGAACGGCCACATCCACAGCTTGCCGTCGGGCAGCCGCTGGTCCTTCTGTACACCCTGGTAGAAGTCGCTCAGCCCGGCCGGGCTGTCGCTGCCCGCGTACTGGCTGACCGGCAGGATCACCTGGCTCTTGGCGTACTCGGCGGCCCAGCTCTCGTAGACCTGACCGATGGTGGGCGCGTTGTGGGCCGCGACGCCGGCCGTCTCCTTGGCGTGCAGGGTGCCGTAGTCCGGCTGGTACTCCAGGTCGACCTTGATGTTCGGGTTGGCCTGCTGGAAGGCGTTGGTCAGCGCGACCAGGGTGCTCTTCTGGGTGCCGCTGATCATGATCTGCATGAACGAGATCGTGGTGGTACCACCCGAACCCGCGTCGGCGCTGGACTTGCTGGACGAGGAGCAGGCACTCAGCGCACCGAGCACGGTGGCCGCGGCCAGCACGGTGGCGGCGGTGCGACGCAGCTTGCGGTTGGAGGACATCGAGGGTTCCTTTTCGCGTCTGGGGAGACCGACGGGGACAGGCGAACGGGACGAGCGGTACGGCGGGGAACGAACGACGAGCGGTGCGACAGGGGACGAGCGGCGGGTCGCACCCGGGTGCGGGTCAGAGGTCGGCGGCGATCCGGTCACCGAGGCGGCGCTGCAGCAGCGTGAAGGCGGCGGTGACCACGAAGAGCACCACGGCCAGCGCGGCACCGTACCCGGTGTCGAAGAGGACGAACGCCTCCTGGTAGAGCAGGTAGCTCAGCGTGGTGGTGGCGTAGGCCGGGCCGCCCTTGCTCATCTCGTAGAACTGGGTGAAGGCCTGCAGCGAGCTGATGCTGGTGATCACCACCGCGAAGAGCGTCACCGGCCGCAGCTGCGGCCAGGTGATGTGCCAGAACTCCTGCCAGGGGCCGGCCCCGTCGACCCGGGCGGCCTCGCTCAACTCCCCTGAGACGACGGCCAGTCCACCGAGGAAGAGCACCACGGTGAAGCCGACCTCGTGCCAGAGGCTGTAGACGATCACCGAGGGCATCGCCCAGGTGCTGGAGAAGAGGAACTGCGAGGTGGGCAGGTGCAGGTGCTTCAACACCTCGTCGATCAGCCCGAACTGGGGATTGAAGAGCCAGACCCAGGCGAGCGAGGTGGCCACGATCGGGGTGGCGTGCGGCGCGAAGATGGCGACCCGGCTGGCGTTCAGCAGCCGCCCGCCGCGCTGCAGCAGCACGGCCAGCGCCAGCGAGATCGCGGTGCCGCCGATCACCATGGCCGCGCAGTAGTAGAGCGAATTCAGGGCGCTGGTCAGGAAGCTGGGCGTGCTGGACTGGAACAGCGCCTTGTAGTTGTCCGCGCCGATGAAGCTGGACATCGACGGGTTGAGCGTGTTCCAGTGGAAGGTGCTGATGTAGAGCGTGTAGGCGGTCGGTCCGATGATGAAGACCGAGAAGATCAGCAGCGCCGGCGCCGTGTACAGCCACCCGGCCCATCCCTCACGCGGCCGGCTGCGCCGCCGGACCCGCTCGCTCAACTGCGCCATGGCACCGTCTCTTTGCACTCGTGCTTCTTCGACGGCTCAGAGTGAAACGCGCGTAGATAGCCTACAGATGGCTACCCGATGAACAATTGGCCAATCAGTATCGGATGATCAAGGACCTGTGAAATTCTGAAATATTGGCCACCCTCTACCCTCAGGCCGCTGAATACGGACCAATGCTGACAGATCGTCATTGGGTGATCGGGTCACGGTCGAGTCACGGTCGATAGGGCAACTGCGGGACCTCGAAGCAGTTGGTGTCCATGTCCGGAACCTGGGTGACCCAACCCGGCCCGCCCGCCGGGGTGCTGTCCTGCCAGCGGGCCACGTCCAGGCAGGCCCGGGTCGGCCCGCTGGGGCGCGGCTCGGGGGTGAAGTCGGCGGGGATCAGCAGTCCGTGGGCGTCATAGGGCTGGGCGCGGTTCATGAATCGCTCCGCACAGGCCCGGGTCAGCGCCGCCCCGCAGGAGTCCATCGCGTCGGTCAGCCACTGGGCCCCGGCCCAGCCCTCCAACTCCCAAGCCGACAAAAGCGGTTCGCGCTCCGGATAGTAGCGGCGCACGGCACTGCGGAACTGCTGGACTGCGGGGTACTGGGTGTCCGCGTAGTTGCGGCTGGCCGAGGTCGCCCACAGGGCGGCGCGGCAGCCCGGCGCCGCCGCGTAGTCGCGGCTGACCGTCTGGGTCCAGTTCTGCACGTTGGTGACCTTGGCGGCGAGTTTCACCCCGGCCGCGTCAAGTGCCTGGCAGAGCCCGGCGTTGCCCTGGGTGTCCATCGCGTCGAAGACGATCTGGGTCCCGTCGGAGGCCATCGCGGTGGCCACCGTGGCGAAGGCGGGCAGCGCCAGGTCCACCGTCTGCGTCAGTACGTGGTAGCCCTCGGCCGTCAGGCCCTGCTCGATCTGCTGCGCGTAACTCAGCGACTCCGCCTGGTTGTAGGCGACCACCGCGGCCCGCCGCACGCCCAGCCGCTGCTTGAAGAACCGGTAGACCTCGGTGGTCAGGAAGAGCGTCCCGTCCCAGCCGACCGACCGGCCGTCGCGCGGGGCGTTGCTCCCGTAGATCCCGTACAGGTGCGGGTAGCGCTGGTACTCGGTGCCCACCGGCTGGCTGCCCACGTCCGGCACCGCCTTGCCGCTGACGTACGGGGCGCCCGCGTAGTCCAGCACGCTGCCCGCGGCGAAGGCGAACACCCGGTCCTGGTCGATCAGTTGGTGGACGCATTGCTGGTTGCCGAGCCCGCTGCCGGAGTCGTCGCAGGTCACCACCCGCACGGTCCGCCCGTGCAGCCCGCCGGCCGCGTTCAGCGCCTGGAAGAAGGCCAGCGCGCCGTACCGGGGGCCGGAGAGCACCTCGGTGCCGAGCGGACTGGTCAGCGAGGTGACGATGCCGATCGTGATCTGACTCGGCGTCACCCCGGTGTCGCTGGCCGGGTTGCCGCCGGTGGCGGTCGGGCCCGGTGCGGCGAAGTCGCTCTCGGGCAGCCGGGTGCCGCAGCCGGACAGCGAGCCGCAGAGCACGAGCAGGGTGGCCGCCAGCGCGGCGGCCACCCTGCTCGGACGCGTGCAGGTCAGCTGCTGCACCCGGGCACCACGCTGGCCGCGGTGTTGCCGCTCTGCGCGACCAGCGCGCAGAGCGTGGCCTGCGAGACCACCCAGGTGCCGTTGATCAGCAGCGCCTGGCCCGCCGCGTTCGACTGCACCACCTGGCCCTGCACCGAGAGGTTGTAGGTGACCGTCGCGGTGCTGGCGGAGGTGAACTGGACGTTGGTGACCTGCGCGCTGATCTGCGAGATCTGCGGGTCGTTGGCGAAGCTCTGGAGCAGCGGCTGGAGCTGGCTGCCGTTCTGCAGCAGCGTGGCCTTGACGTTGATCGGCGTGCTCGCGGAGAAGAAGCTCTCCCAGTTCTGGGTGACCTGCGTGGTCGCCGCGGCCACATCGGCCGGCGCGGTGCCGGTCGGGGTCGGCGAAGCCGCGGAGGCGGAGGCGGCGGAAGCGGCCATGCTGCTCGCCGCAGGCGTCGGGCTGGCGCTCGAGCTGCTCTTCGTGCTGCTCGAACAGGACGCCACCAGCAGCAGCACCCCGAACACCGCGGCCACCGTCCGCAGGACCGGCAGACGTCCGGACGAGTGGGATCGCGGCTCTGCGGACGGGCTTCGCGCCGGGTCGGCCGGCCGGTCGTGGGGCATGGTGCGCATGGGTTTCTCCGCCTGGTGTCGCGCTGCGACCGAGTGTGACGCAGGTGACACTATGAAGGCCGATCGCCCGGTCACCCGCAACACGACAGCGAGGCGGCGGCCCCCTGACGAGCGACCCCTGACGGGGAGACCCCCTGATGGAGCGACAGGAGAGGACCGCGATGGACGGCTCGGGGCGCCCGGCCCTCACCCGCCTGCTCGCCGGCGCGCCGTTCGGCTGGCTGCTGGCGCTGCTGGGTGCGGCGCTGTGCGTGCTCGGCTGGTACGCCGTCTCCGGCGAGCGGCTGCCCGCCCGGCAGCTCCCCTACCTCGCCTCCGCCACCGCGCCGGGCGCGGCGCTGATCGTGGCGGGCGTGGTCTGGGCGGCGCTGCGCACACCGGGCGCGGGCGCGGTGACCGCCGCCGCTCCCGTCGCCGGTCCCCCGGCCGAGCGGACCGCCACCGAGGGGCAGCCGCCCGAGAGCGGCGACGAGCCGGTGGTGCCCGGCGGCGCCCTGGTCGCGGTGCCCGGCGGCACGCTCTGCCACCGCCCCGGCTGCCCGCTGGTGGCGGGCAAGCCGCAGGCCGTCCCGGTCGACGGCGAGGCGGTGCGGGCCCGCGGGCTGGCGCCGTGCCCGGTCTGCGAGCCGGACGTGCTGCCGGCCGAGGGCCCGGCCTGATGGCCGACCTCGGGCCGGCGGTCGACTTCGCGCTGGCGGGCGTGGCCGTCGGCAGCGCGGCGGCGCTCAGCGGGGTCGGGCTGGTGGTCTGCTACCGGCTGACCGGGGTGCTCAACCTCGCCCAGGGCGGCATCGCCGTCTTCATCGCCTATCTGCTGCGCGAGCTGGTGGTGGTGCGCGGCTGGCCGGTGGGCTGGGGCGCGGTGCTCTGCCTGCTGGTGGTCGCGCCCGGCCTGGGCGTCCTGCTCCAACTGGCCGTCTTCGGACCGCTGCGGCGGCGCCAGGCGGGGATCGGCGAGGTGGTGGTCGCCTGTGTCGGCGTGCTGGTGCTGCTGATCGGGGCGGTCGCGGCGGTCTGGGGCACCACGCCGCTGGCCGACGTGCCCGCGCTGGTCCCGGCGCGCACCGTCACGCTGCCCGGCGGCCATCTGCTGCGGGTGGACGCGGCGGCCCAGCTCGGCACCGTGCTGGTGATCGCGGTGGCGCTGTGGGCGGTGGGGCGGTGGACCCGGTTCGGGGTGCGGGCCAGGGCGGTCTCCGCCGATCCGGCGCTGGCCGAGCTGGCCGGGGTGAACGCCGGGCGGGTGGCGGCGGTCGGCTGGGCCTTCGGCTCCTTCATGGCCGCCCTGGTGGGCGTGCTGCTGGCGCCGTACGTGCTGCTCGACCCGTACGGGCTGCCGCTGCTGGTGATGGAGACCCTGGCGGTCGCCGTGGCGGCCCGGTTCTACAGCCTGCCGATCGCGGTGGCCGTCGGGCTGGCGCTGGGCATCGGCCAGTCCGAGCTGAGCTGGCCGCACCCGCCCGGCACGCTCGGGCCGCTGCTGAACGCCGTGCAGTCCAACCTCTTCGCGGTGGCACTGCTGGTGGCGGCCCTGGTGCCGTGGGGCTTCGTGCCGGGCTTCGACGAGCAGGGGCTGCTGGGCGGCGGCGGACTGCCGCAGCTCGGGGCGCGACGCCGCGGTGGCGGCGGCTGGGCGGCCGGTGCGTGTGCGCTCGCGCTGCTCACCCCGCTGGCGCTGCGGGCGGGCGGGGTGCGGGCCGTGCTGACCGTGCCGGGGCTGGCCCTGATCCTGCTCTCGGTGGTGCTGGTGACCGGCGGCGGCGGACTGGTCTCGCTGGCCCAGGGCGCCTTCGCGGGCCTCGGCGCGCTGGCCGCCGCGCTGCTCGCCTCCGGGCGGGTGCCGGTGGGCGCGGCGCTGGTGGTGACGGTGCTGGGGCTGGCGGCGGCCGGGCTGCTGATCGGCTGGCCCGTGGTGCACCGGCGCGGGCTGGTGCTGGCGCTGGTGACCTTCGCACTCGCGGTCGGGCTGAGCCGCTTCGTCTTCGAGCAGCCCTACGCGACCGCCGGGCTGACGGTGCGGCGGCCCGCCTTCCTCCGTGGCGACCACGCCTTCTACGCGGCCGAGCTGGCGGTGCTCGCGGTGGGAGCGCTGCTGGTGGCGGCGGTGCGGCGGGGGCGGCTGGGCCGCTCGCTGGTGGCGATGCGCGACCACGAGGCGGGCGCCTGGGCGGCCGGGGTGGCGGTCCCCCGGGTCAAGCTGCTGGTCTTCGGGCTGGGCGCGGGCCTGGCGGGTGCGGGCGGGGTGCTGCTCGCGCTGGGCGGCGAGGCCTTCGACGCCTCGGTCTTCGATCCGGTGCAGGGGCTGCTCTGGTTCGCGGCCGTGGTGGTGGCCGGGGTGGACAGCGCGGTGGGCGCGGTGCTGGCGGCGTTCGCCCTGGTGGGGCTGGACGCGGCGACCGTGCCGGGGATGTCGGCGGTGGTGGTGGGCGCCCTCGCGGCGGGGGCGGGGTGGCTGCCGGGCGGGCTGGCGGGGTGGGTGCGGCGGGCGGTGGCGGGGTGAGCGGGGCCGGGGTGAGCGGGGTCAGGGCGAGCGGGACCGGCGGGGCGACGCTGGCCGGGCGCGGGGTGGTGCGGCGGCTCGGCGGGGTGGCGGTGGTCGACGGGGTGGACCTGGTGGTCCGTCCCGGCCGGGTGACCGCGCTGGTCGGCCCGAACGGCGCGGGAAAGAGCGTGCTGCTCGACTGCCTCAGCGGGCTGGCCCGGCCCGACTGCGGGCGGATCCTGCTCGACGACCGCGACCTCACCCGGGCCCCCTGCCACCGGCGGGCCCGGCTCGGCATCGCCCGGACCTTCCAGCAGGTGGCGGTCTTCCCCGAGTTGACGGTCGCGGAGAACGTCCTGGTCGGCGCCGAGCAGCAGCATCCCAGCGGGCCGGCCGGCGCCGTGCTCCGGGTGCGGGCAGCGGCCTGGTCGCTGACCGGGGGCCGAGCTCCGGCGGCGGCTCCGGCGGCGGCTTCGGCGACGGCTTCGGCGACGGCTTCGGCGGCGGTGCACCACGGCCGGGTGGCCACCGCGCTGCGGCTGCTGGGCCTCACCCCGCTGGCCGACCGCTCGGCGGGCGACCTGCCGCTCGGGGTGCTCCGACTGGTCGAGCTGGCCCGCGCGCTGGCCGGGGCACCGCGGGTGCTGCTGGTGGACGAGGTCTCGGTCGGGCTCGACGCGGGCCAGGTCGCCTGGGTCGCCCGGGTGCTCGCCGGGGTGGCCCGCGAGGGGGCGGGCGTGCTGCTGGTGGAGCACGACCTCGGGCTGGTCGCCCGGCTCGCCGAGTTCGCCTACGTGCTGGACGCCGGCCGGGTGGTGGCCCACGGTCCGAGCGGGCGGGTGCTCGCCGACCAGCGGGTCCGGCGGCTCTGGTGAGCACCCGGGCGAGCGGCCTGGCCGCCGAGTTGCGCGGCGTGCGGGTCCGCGACGGGCTGGCGGAGCGGCTGCACGGGGTGGACGTGCGCTGCCCGAACGGGCGACTGGGGTTCCTGGTCGGCCGCAACGGCTCCGGGCGCTCCACCGTCCTGGCCACCCTGGCCGGCCTGGCCCGCCCGCACCAGGGCCGGGTCACCGTGGCCGGACGCGACGTCACCGCCCTGCCCGCCCACCGCCGGGCCGCACTCGGCGTGGTCCTGGTCCCGGCCCGCCGGGCGGTCTTCTCGACCCTGACGGTGGCCGAGACGCTGAGCCTGTCCGGCCGCCCCGAGCGCGCGGCGGCCGAATTCCCGGAGCTGAACGCGCTGTTCGGCCACCGCTGCACCGAACTCTCCGGCGGTCAGCAGCAGTTGGTCGCACTCACCCGAGCACTACTGAGCGACCCGGCACTACTGCTGCTCGACGAGCCCGAACGCGGCCTGGCCCCCGCCGTGGTGGCCCACCTGCGCCGACTGCTCACCGAGCGCGCCCGGACCGGCCGCGCGGTCCTGCTGACCGCCCGCACCCTGCCGGCCTGGGCGGACGACGACGCCCTGGTGCACGTACTGGAGCGCGGCCGGCTGGTCTGGCTCGGCGAGGCGGGTGAACTGCGGCACGGGCAGCGGACTTCCGTGAAGTGACGGTTGGTCAGGCCATCGCCGCCGGCCTGGAGCTGATCCTCACCGGCCTGCGAGCGCGCCTGCCGCGCCGAGCGTCACCAGCTTGCGGGCGCGCCTGCCGCGCTGAACTCCGCTACGCCGAGAGCAGCTCGGCACCCCCGGGCTCGAGCGGCGAGCAGAGCACCGCCAGCTCGTCCAGCGACAGGCCCAGCGCCCCGGCGATCGCAACCACCGTGAAGAAGGCCGGGGTTGGTGCCCGGCCGGTCTCGATCTTGCGCAGCGTCTCGGCCGACAGGCCCGCCTGCGCCGCTACCTCGACCATGCTGCGATCCCCCCGGGCCTGCCGGAGCAGGGTGCCGAGCCGTTCGCCGCGTTCGCGTTCCAGCGGAGTGAGAGGGGTGCGCACCATGCCAGTCAGTCTAGCTCCCGCGACCATCGAGACCGTGATAGAAATACCGGTATAAGAATTGGGTACGGTGGAGAGCAGAGGGCGGTCGGCCATGGTGGAGATCAAGACGGACGCGGCACTGGAGGCCATGCGCGAGGCCGGGCGGGTCGTCGGCGACGCGCTCGACGCCGTCCGGCGGGCGGCGGCGGTGGGGGTCTCGCTCAAGGAGCTGGACGAGGTGGCGCGCGACGTGCTGCGCGCCGCCGGGGCCACCTCGCCGTTTCTCGGCTACCGCCCCGACTTCGCCGACACACCGTTTCCCGGGGTGATCTGCAGCTCGGTCAACGACGCCGTGGTGCACGGCATCCCGACCGACTACCGGCTGCGCGACGGTGACCTGGTCGGCATCGACTGCGGGGCCCAGCTGGGCGGTTGGGCCGGCGACGCGGCGATCAGCTTCACGGTCGGCACGCCCCGCCCCGCCGACCTCGCGCTGATCGACACCACCGAGCGCGCACTGGCGGCGGGCATCGCCGCCGCCGTGGTGGACGCCCGGATCGGCGACATCTCGCACGCGATCGGCAGCGTGGGACGCGCCGCGGGCTACGGCATCCTCGCCGGCTTCGGCGGGCACGGCGTGGGCCGCAGCATGCACGAGGACCCGCACGTGGCGAACGACGGCCGCCCCGGACGCGGCATGCGGCTGCGGCACGGCATGGTGCTCGCCATCGAGCCGATGTTCCTGGCCGGCGGCCGGGACAGCTACCGGGTCGCCGCGGACGGCTGGTCGCTGCTGACCGACGACGGCAGCCGCGGCGCCCACGCCGAGCACACGGTCGCCATCACGCAGGACGGCCCGCGCTTCCTCACCCTGCCGTCCTGAGGCCGGCCCCGCCGACCTCACCTGCCTCGCCAGCCCCGCCGCCCCCGCCGACCGTGCGGGCCGCACCGATCCGCAGTACCCGCGCAGCCACGCCCAGGAGCCGAGTTCTCTTGACATCAAGATATACCGACGGCAAGCTTGTCCCGAAGATATCTTGATGTCGAGATAACTGGGAGCAAGCCATGACCAGCCCCGTCTGGGACCCTCAGCAGTACCTGCGCTTCGCCGACGAGCGCACCCGCCCGCTGCGCGAACTGCTCGGCCGGGTGCCCGAGTTGCCCGCCGCGCCCACCGTGCTCGACATCGGCTGCGGGCCGGGCAACTCGACCGCCGGGATCCGCCGCCGCTGGCCCGACGCGACGATCACCGGGATCGACAGCTCCGCCGAGATGCTCGCCACCGCGCGCGGCGAGCAGGGCGAACCGAGCGCGGACTACCTGCTCGCCGACGCCGCGAGCTACGACCCGGCACCCGCCGCGCCCGACCTGATCGTCTCCAACGCCACGCTGCAGTGGATCGACGGGCACCTGGCGCTGCTGCCGCGCTGGGCGGCGGCGCTGAAGCCCGGCGGGGTGATCGCCTTCCAGGTGCCGGGCAACTTCGAGGCGCCCAGCCACCTGCTGCTCGGCGAGCTGTGGCGCAGCGCCCGCTGGCGCGACCGGCTCGGCGAGGACGCGCCCCGGGCCGGCGTGCACCGGCCCGAGGAGTACCTGGCGGCGCTGCTGGCGGCCGGCTGCACGGCGGACGTCTGGGAGACCACCTACAGCACGCTGCTCACCGGCCCGGACCCGGTCCTCGAGTGGACGAAGGGGACGGCACTGCGCCCGGTGCTCAGCCGGCTCGCCGACGACGCCGAGCGCGCCGCGTTCGTGGCCGAGTACGCCGCCCTGCTGCGCGAGGCCTATCCGGCGGGGCCGCACGGCACGGTCTTCCCGTTCCGCCGGATCTTCGCGGTCGGCGAGCGGGTCTGACCCTCGCCCGCCGGGCGGTTACCCCAGCCACTCGCTCAACACGCCGGCACCCGCGCCGGCCTGGTCCGCTCCGCCCAGGCGGTCAGCGGCGGCCCGAGCAGCCCGAGCCCGGCGAAGAAGACAGCGAGCAGCAGCCAGCCGAGTTGCCCCAGTCCCAGGCAGAGCGTGGTCAGCACCGCCGGCGCCAGCGCCTGCCCGATGTCGAAGCCGAGCCCGAGCAGCCCCTGGTACTGCCCCTGCGCGTGGTCGGGCGCGAGGCCGAAGCCGAGCGCGAAACTGCCCGAGGACTGCCAGACCTCCCCCAGGCTGTGCGCGGCTATCGCCGGCAGCACCAGCAGGACCGCCGCCCAGGCCGGCAGGTCGGCGGTCAGCGCCATCAGCGGGCAGCTGACCAGGAAGAACAGCCCGGCCCAGCGCATCGCCCGGCCACCCTCGCCCGGCGTGCTCACCCGGGCTCCGACCGGTATCTGGAAGAGCACGCAGCAGAGCGAGTTGAGCGCGGAGACCGCCACGACCGTCCAGCGCGGCGCGGGCGTGTGCTGGGCCAGCCAGAGCGGCAGCAATAGCGAGGCCACCGGGTACTGCAGGCCCATCGCGCCGTCCACCGCCGCGATCAGCGCGAACGGCCGGTCCCGCAGCACCGTCCAACGGGCCTCCCGGTCCGGGCGGGGCAGCGCGGGGTAGGCCGGGATCCGGAACAGCAGCAGGCCGCAGCCCAGGTAGCTGGCGGCGTTCAGCAGGATCAGCGCGCTGTAGGCAGCCCGGTGTCGATCTGCACGGCGACGGCCGCGCCGACCGTACCGAGCACCACCCCGATGTTCACGAAGGTGCGCAACTTGGCCCGGAACTCCGCCGGTCGTTCGCCGCCGATCCGCGCGACCAGCGCCCCGCGCGCGGCGTTGCTGGCGGAGAGCGCGAGCAGGTCCAGGGTGGCGATCGCGGTGAAAGCGGCCCAGCCGTGGACGAAGAGGAAGGCCGTCATGGTCGCGGTCTGCACGGCCAGCGTCAGCAGCAGCACCGCGCGCGGCCCGCGCCGGTCGGCCAGTTCCCCGGCCGGCACCCCGGCGAGCAGGCCGATCAGCCCGGCGATGGTCAGTCCGAGCCCGATCCGCCCGGCCGGCAGGTGCACGACCCGGGTGAAGTAGAGCACCGAGGCGGTGTTGAACAGGCCGTTGCCGACCCGGTTCACGAAGCTGGACAGCACCATGGCGCGCTGCGGACCCCGCTCCGGCAGCACCTGGGCGAGCCGTGGGGCGGATATCCGTTCGATCATGGCGGTGAGTGTACTGACCACCGGTCAGCGCCGAGCCGGCCGGGGTCGGCCCACCGCCCCGCTCACACCCGGCGGATCTGACCCACCGTCAGGGAGCCAGCGCCTTGCCGAGCCGGCGCAACCCCTCGGCGATCTCCACCGGCGGGTGGGCGGTGAACGACATCCGCAGCGCCCGGTGGTCGGCGGCTCCGGCGAAGAACGGCGCCCCGGGCACGTAGGCGACCTCGTGCGCCACCGCCACCGGCAGCAGGGCGGTCGCGTCGTAGCCCTCGGGCAGCCGGACCCAGAGGAACATGCCGCCCTGCGGCCGGTTCCAGACGCTGCCGACGGGCAGTGCCTGGGGCAGCCCGGCGAGCAGCGCGTCGCGTCGCTCGCGGTAGGCGGCCTTCACCCGGGCCAGGTGGGCGTCCAGGTCGTTGTCCGCCAGATACCGCACGGCCGCGGCCTGGTCGACGGTGGAGGTGTGCAGATCGGCGGCCTGCTTGGCGATCACGCAGGCGCGCCGCAGCGCCTCGGGGGCGCGCAGCCAGCCGAGCCGCAGTCCGGGCGCCAGCACCTTGGAGAAGCTGCCGAGCAGCACCGTGCGGTCGGCCGCCTCCGGATAGCTCGCCAACCGCGCCACCGGCTCGCCCTCGAAACGCAGTTCACCGTACGGGTCGTCCTCGATGAGCCACAGCCCGTGCCGCTCGGCCACCTCGGCGATCGCCTGGCGGCGGGCGGCGGGTATGGTGCGGCCGGTCGGGTTCTGGAAGGTGGGGATCAGGTAGAGCAGCTTGGGCCGCTCGCGCTCGACCAGTTCGGCCAGCGCCGCCGGGTCGACCCCGTCCGCGTCGGTGGGCACCGGCAGCACCCGGGCGCCGATCAGGCCGAAGCACTGCAGCGCGGCCAGGTAGCTGGGGTCCTCGACCAGCACCACGTCACCGGGTTCCAGCAGCGCGGTGGCCAGCAGCGCCAGACCCTGCTGCGAACCGGTGGTGATCACCAGGTCGTCCGCCCCGGTGGCCAGCCCCTGCTCGGTGAGGCGGGCGGCGACGGCGGCGCGCAGGTCGCCGTCGCCCTCGGTGGTGGAGTACTGCAACGCCTGCCCGGCCCGCTCGGCGAACACCCGGTCGTAGGCGGCCCGCAGGCCGGCCGCGTCGAAGAGCTCGGGGGCCGGCAGGCCGCCGGCGAAGGAGATCACCTCCGGGCGCGGGCGGTCAGCGCGAGAAGATCGCGCACCGGTGACGTACCGACCCGGGCGACGCGGGCGGCCAGGGCGGGAGGAGCGACTCTGAGGCTCATGGGTGGTCAGCGTAGAGACACCGACAGACAGAAGATACCCCCGCTCACCTCGTGGGCGGGGGCACTTCTGACCTCATCGGCCGGGGGTGACTTCTGACCTCGTGAGCAGGCGGAAGTCCTGAGTTACCGTCAGAGAGCCAGGCCGGTCGGGTCGACACGGCACCGGACCGACACGGCGTCGGACCGACGCGTCAGATCAACGCAGCGTCAGATCGTCGCGACGTCGATCACGAAGCGGTAGCGCACGTCGCTCTTCAGCACGCGGGTGTAGGCCTCGTTGATCGCGCTCGCCTCGATCACCTCGATGTCCGCGCCGATGCCGTGCTCAGCGCAGAAGTCCAGCATCTCCTGGGTCTCCCGGATGCCGCCGATCATCGAGCCGGCCAGCGACTTGCGCTGCCCGATCAGCGCGAACGGCGCCACCGGCATCGCCTGCTCGGGGGCGCCGACCTGCACCAGGGTGCCGTTGGTGCGCAGCAGGCCCAGGTAGGCGTTGAGGTCGAGGTCGGCCGAGACCGTGTTGACGATCAGGTCGAAGCTGCCGGCCAGCCGCTCGAAGGTGTCCGGGTCGCTGGTCGCGTAGTAGTGGTCCGCGCCCAGCCGCAGGCCGTCCTCGCGCTTGCTCAGCGTCTGGCTCAGCACGGTGACCTCGGCGCCGAGCGCGTGGGCGATCTTGACGCCCAGGTGCCCGAGGCCGCCCAGGCCCACGACGGCCACCTTCTTGCCCGGGCCCGCCTGCCAGTGGGCGAGCGGCGAGTAGGTGGTGATGCCGGCGCAGAGCAGCGGCGCGGCGACGTCCAGCCCCAGGCCCTCGGGAATCCGCAGCACGTAGTTCTCGTCCACCACGATGTGGGTCGAGTAGCCGCCGTAGGTCGGCTCGCCGTCCCGGCCCTGGCTGTTGTAGGTGCCGATCATGCCGCCGCTGCCGGTGCAGTACTGCTCCAGGCCGGCGCGGCAGTTGTCGCACTCCCGGCAGGAGTCGACGAAGCAGCCGACGCCGACCCGGTCGCCGACCGCGTACCTGGTGACCCCGGGGCCGACCTCGGCGACCACGCCCGCGATCTCGTGGCCCGGGACCATCGGGTAGGTGCCCACTCCCCAGTCGGCGTTGACCTGGTGGATGTCG
Organism: Kitasatospora sp. NBC_01266; assembly: GCF_036242395.1. Classification (NCBI taxonomy): domain Bacteria; kingdom Bacillati; phylum Actinomycetota; class Actinomycetes; order Kitasatosporales; family Streptomycetaceae; genus Kitasatospora; species Kitasatospora sp. NBC_01266. The sequence goes on from NZ_CP108458.1 coordinate 2,118,497, forward strand.
GAGTGGCAGATGCCGGCGAACTTGATGTCGATCAGGATGTCGTGCTCGCCCAGCGCGCGACGCGCGATGGTGGTCTTCTCCAGCGGTGCGCTCGGGGCGGGTGAGGCGTAAGCGGTGACAGTGGTCTGCGTCATGGCCACCAGCCTGCCGCCGACCGCTGCCGGGTACCAGGACCGGGTTCAACGTAGGCACACGGTTCCTACCACTGGCGGTAGCACCCTGCGGAGCGGGGCGCGAGCGCGGTCATACTGGACGGATGGACCAGCGCACCGAACTGAGCGAGTTCCTCCGCTCCCGCCGGGCCCGACTGCAGCCGCAGGACGTCGGGCTCATCTACTACGGCGGCCGCCGCCGGGTCCCCGGGCTGCGCCGGGAGGAGCTGGCCCAGCTGGCCGGGGTCAGCGTCGCGTACTACACCCGGCTCGGCCAGGGCCACGCCGAGAACGTCTCCAGCACCGTGCTGGACGCGATCGCCGACGCGCTGCGGCTCAACGGGGCCGAGCGCGAGCACCTGTCCCGCCTGGTGCGGCCCGTGCACCGCCGCTCCCGCGCGGCCGTGCGCCCGCAGCGGGTCCGGCCCGAAGTGCAGCAGCTGCTGGACACGATGCACGCGGTCCCCGCCTGCGTGCTGGGTCGGCGGATGGACGTACTGGGCTGGAACCCGCTGCTCTGCGCGCTCTACAGCGACTACCCCGCGCTCCCGGTCGAGCAGCGCAACCTGGCCCGGCAGGTCTTCCTCGACCCGGCCGCCCGCGAGTTCTTCGTCAACTGGCAGGGCAAGGCCGCCGATGTGGTCGCCTCGCTGCGCCTGGAGGCCGGCCGCTACCCGGACGACCCGCGACTGTGCGCGCTGGTCGGTGAACTCTCGGTGCAGAGCGAGGACTTCCGGCAGCTCTGGGCGACCCACAACGTGCAGGACAAGGGGTACGGCAGCAAGGATCTGCACCACCCGGTGGTCGGCCGGCTGTCGCTGCGCTACGAGACCTTCGCGCTGCCGGCCGACCCGGACCAGACCCTGCTCACCTACCACGCCGCGCCGGGGTCGAGCTCGGCCGAGTCGCTGCGGCTGCTGGCCAGCTGGTGGGCGAGCGAGCAGCGCGAGCGGTCGCGCACCGGCTGACGGCCCCGCTGCCCGGTGGCCCGGCGCCGCTCAGTAGACCAGATAAGCGGGTCGGTGCCCCTCGTCCTGGATCTCGCCGGCCGCCTGGGCCCGCAGCTTGTGCGACAGGTCGTCCAGCGCCCGCCAGGCGGCCACCTCCTCGCCGATTCTGGCCAGCGGGCGGTCGTCCGCACTGCGCAGCGCCTCGCCGTGACCGGCCAGCCCTGGCGCCCGGGCCCCGACCAGCCGGGCGTCACAGCGCGTGTGCACGCCGTCTTCCTCGAAACTCAGCTCGACATCCCAGTGATTACGCATGGCCCGCCTCCTGGTTCCCCTCCAGCCTGAACCCGGGGACCGGGGGTCGGCAAACGCCCGGCCCGCCCCGGCCACCGTGATCGGATCCGGCCACCCCCTTGTCGGCGCCCGCGCGGCCTGAGGATGATCTGACGGTACGTCCGCCATCGACGCCGCATCCTCCACTGGAGTCGCCTTGCCGATCCTGCCCGAGCCGCCCGAGCTCCCCGAACCTCCCGACCTCCCCGAGCCTCCTGAGCTGCCGGTATTCGGAGAGCTGCCGGTGCCCGGAGAGCTGCCCGACGCCCCGCACCTGCCGCTGCACCACATGCTCGAGTTCCACCACCTCGCCGAGCCGTCCGAACTGCCGCAACCGCCCGAGTTGCCCGAGCCGCCCGACCTCCCGGAGCCCCCCGAACTGCCCGAGCCGCCCGACCTCCCCGAGTGGACTGCTTGACGGAACGTCATCAACCCCCAATCATCAGAGCGCTCAGCGCCAACGATCACTCACTGGGAGACCTCACGACGCCCCGCCAGCCGGCCACCAGGCGCCGCCGGGGTCAGCGACCTCGGCACCGGGGATCCGGCCGTGGCCGACGGCCGGATCCGGGTCGGCAGCGTGACCAAGACCTTCGTCGCCACCGTGCTGCTCCAGCTCTCGGCCGAGGGCCGGGTCGGGCTGGACGACCCGATCGGGAAGTACCTGCCCGGCGTGGTCCCGAACGGCGACGCGATCACCGTGCGCGAGGTGCTCAACCACACCAGCGGCATCGTCGACTGCACCGAGGACCCGCGGTTCGACCTGACCACCGAGGACGATCCCGTACCAGCAGTCCGAGATCCCCGCCGCCACCCAGGCGGTGATGGGCCTGGCGCTGGAGACCTTCTGCGCCGCACCCAGCGCCGGCACCAGCACCGGCACTGCGGCGAAGTAGCCGCCCCGCGCCGGGTCCGCACGCACAGCCGCGGACCCGGCGCCCGGCTCACAGCCCGACGGCCCCGTCGATCCGCTCGCGCAGCAGGTCGGCGTGCCCGCTGTGCCGGGCGTACTCCCTGATCAGGTGCAGCAGCACCCAGCGCAGCGACACCGTCCCGCGCCACTCGTCCTGGCCCACCACGTCGAGGTCGGGCGCGGCGGCGATGAACGCGGCGGCGAACTCCTGCTCCACGGCCCAGACCCGCCAGGCCTCGGCGATCACCGCCGGATCGGGCAGCGCGCCGTCGAAGTCCCGGTCGGGGTGGGCGGGCGAGACGAAGAGCGGCGGCGCGTCCTGACCGGCCAGCACCCGGCGGAACCAGCGGCGCTCGACCTCCGCGAGATGGCGGATCAGGCCCAGCAGCGAGAGCGTCGAGGGCGGCACCGAGCGACGCGTCAACTCGTCTTCCAGGCCACGGCACTTGAGCGCCACGGTGGCCCGCCCGGCCGCCAGGAAGTCGAGCAGCAGGGTCCGCTCGTCACCGGTGGCGGGGCCGCTGTAGGTCCGGTCCCGCTGGGGATCGACGAAGAACTCGGCACGTCTGCGAGGGCTGCTCACGGCCGCCATCATGTCCCGGCGGGCAGTGCTGACGGGACACCGGGGGCACCGCCGGTCCCCTCCTGCGCCAGTGCCCGCACCGCCCGCCGCCGGACCGCCGCGACCGCCGGGCAGCCGTCGAAGGCCGCCGCGACCCGGATCAGCCACTCCGCCTCGGCATCCACCGTGCCGGGACCGGGAACGGGCTGCGGCACACCGGTCACCGTCGCGCTCCGGCAGCGCTGCCCGGCCCGCGCGGCCGCCAGGGCGGCGGCCAGCGTCGCCGCCTCCACCTCCGCGCCGTCCACCTGGCCGGCCGGGCCGACCGCCCGCACCTCCTCGGCGACCCAGGCCACCACCTGCGCACCCACGTAGGGGCGCAGCGCCAACTGACCGTCCCGGATCTCGATGATCCGCCGGTAGAGCGCGAACTCCGCGTCCCGCAGGGCCGGTCGCCGCCCGTCAGTGCCCTCGCCGAGGGCTATCTGCGGCATCGCGCCGTGCAGCGCCTCCCACAGCGGCCCGAGCGCCGTGTAGCGGCGACGGGCCCGCCACCAGCGCACCGGGGCGGTGATCCGCGCGCCCCAGCGGGTGCCGCCCCACACCGTCACCGTCGCCCCGCTCACCGTCAGGCTCGCGCAGATCAGGCCGATCACGTCGGAGACGGAGTCCTCGCCGCCCTTCTGCTGGGCGTGCAGCAGCACGTCGCGCACGTCGTCCAGCGTCCAGGCGCTCCACAGCACGCCGACGCCCGCCGCCAGGGTCATCAGCCACAGGCCGGTGCGCAGCAGGTTCCCGGCCACCTGCCGGGCCTGCCGGGTGAGCACCGAGCCGAGCACCACCAGGCAGCAGACCGAGAAGCCGCCGAAGAGCAGGTCGTAGCCGGCCAGCGGCCAGCACCGCCAGCCGCGCACCACGAACTCCTGGCCCTGGTCGGTGATGTCCGCGGTGCGGTAGAGCAGCGCCAGGCAGCACGGCGCCACCAGGACGGCCGCCAGCCAGCGCCGCAGCCGGGCCCGCGCGGCCACCGGATCGCCCTGCGGTCCCTGCAGCACCAGGGCGATCAGCACCAGCAGGCCGACCGCGCCGGTCTTCAGCAAGTCGCCGAACAGCAGGGTCAGTTCCCGGTTCGAGCCGATGCTCACCGCCGACAGCGTGCTGGGGGCCAGGATCGCCAGGCCGCCGGCCATGCAGAGCGCGAAGCCGCCCGCGTAAAGGCTCACCCGGTCGGCGCGGTTGCCGCGCAGCGCGACGAACCGCTGCACCGCGAAGGCCAGGAAGAGCGCGGCGGAGCCGTACTCCGCCAGGTCGGCGGGTCCGGGGGCGGCCACTAGACGCCCCCCGGTCTCCCGAACACCGACTCGGTCCACGAGGCCCGGCCGCCGCCCTCACCCCCGCGCCCGGTGGCGTCCAGCACGGCTCGGTGCAGGATCATCGAGGCGACCAGCTCCGCCTCGCGCTCCTGCGGCTCGGTGTACACCGTGCGTCCGAGCACCCGCTGCACCAAGTCCGAACCCAGGTGCGGCAGCAGCACCTTGGCGGCCGGCGCGCTCTGGTCGTGACGGCAGATCAGGTGCGCGGCCTCGTGCAGCAGGATGTGCTGCTGGTGCAGGGGCGTGGTGTCGGCGGAGTAGAGGATGCAGTCGGCCTGGTCGGTGGTGACCAGCAGGCCGCACGGCAGATTGGGGCGCCCGCTGACCGGGATCAGCTCGATCGGCCGACCGCGCCGTTCGGCCAGTCCGGCGACGAACCGCACGGCGTCGAACGGATCGGGTAAGTCCAGTGCCGCCACGGTCTGTTGGCACTGCTGCCAGGTCCGCCCACGCCGCGCCCGCCGCCCCCACACGTGCATTCCTCCCTCGCCGGGGCCGACGGGTCCGCCGCCCGTCCGACCCGCCGCCCGCTCAGCCCTTCTGACCGCCGCCCTCGCGCCGCGCGATGACGTCGATCATGTCGCTGATCGTCCCCACGCCCTCCGGCGAGAGGTTGACCGCGCGCAGCGCGACGCTGCGCACCCCAGCGTCCCGCAGAGCGCCGAGCAGTTCCAGTTCCTGGGCGATTCCGGCGCCCTGCTCGTCGTCGAAGAAGTACGCCACCGGGACCTGGAAGAACTGGGCCAGCGCCTCCAGATGCCGCTTGGTCGGATTGTCCCGCCGCCCGGTGCGCAGTTGCCAGAGGTAGGTGGCCGAGAAGGTTTCGCCGGTCGCCTCCCGGCAGGCCTTGGCGACCTCTTCGTGGCTGTACTGCTCGCGGTTGGGCCGCCGGACGACCCGGAACAGGCCGTCGATCTTCTCGGCCAGCGTGGTCGAGGCCCCCGTCATGATCGAACTCACCGTCGCGTCCCCCGTCGTCCGCTCTCCCGTCACCGCAAGGCCCGTCATCGAAATATCGGTCGTCGAAGTCCCGGTCCCGGCGTCAGGCGCCGTTCCCCGTACCGCGTCCTCGGCTTCCGTCATCGCACACCTCCCGGCCCGCCTGGCATGCACGGGTCCGACATCAGATGGCGTTCATCGTAGTTCACGCCGTGACCCGCTGTCAGTGCGGTGGTTCCGATACTGCCCAACCGTGCGGGCAACGCGCGTAGGCCCGCCGCGGGGGCCGCGACCGGTCCTCCGGTCACCCTTGCCAGCGGCTGCCGGACGGAGTTGGATTGACCGGTGCGGGACGAATTGCGCCGATTGGTCCGACCGGCGCTCGCTCCGGACCGAGGAGTGTCGCCATGATCACCGAACTGGCTGTCGAACATGTCGAGTTCACCTGCGGACACTGCTGGCACCGGTGGACCGCGGACTACGACGTCCAGCACTACCAGGACGAGGACGGGTCCGACTGGGAGAACTTCTCGCACTCCGGCGTCCCGACCCCCTCGCCGTACTCGACGGACGGCGCCCCGGCCTGCCCGCGGTGCCACCGCCACTGGGTCGGCCACCTCACCGAACGCCACCTGCTCCCGCTGCCGACGGCCACCCGGTAGCCGGTCACCCGGCAGCCGGCCGGTCAGCGCCCGGCGGTTCAGCCGGTGACCGTTCAACCGCTGACCGCCGAGCGGCTGACCGTTCAACCACTGACCGTTCAACCACCGAGGGCGGCGCCGGGTTCAGACCCCGACCGCCTCCTCCTCTTCCTCCACGATGTCCGCCGAGGAAGCCACCGCCGAGGAAGCCACCGCCGAGGGGGCCACCGCCGAGGGGGCCATCGCCGCGCGCTGCCGCCGCTCGTACCGACCCGCGCCCAGCAGCATCAGCAGCCCGGCCGCCAGCCAGAGCGCCAGCGTGAGCACCCGGCCGCCCAGCCCCGCGCCGCCGCCGAAGTAGAGCAGGTCGCGAGCCCCCTCGACGAACCCGGCGCCGTTCCAGAAGCCGTGCAGCGCACCGAAGAGACCGGGCTGCAGCTCGGGCCGGAAGATGCCGCCGGAGCTGGTGAAGTTGAGCATCACGAAGAGCACCATCAGGGCCAGCGTGGTCCACCGCTTGAGGAAGCTGTGCAGCCCGATCCCGACCAGCACGATGCCCGCCGAGTAGAGCCAGGCCAGCGCCCACAGACCCGCGTAGTCGTGGTCCACCACATGGAAGACCGGGCCCGCGGTCACCACGCCGATCACGCTGACCACCAGCGCGGTGCCCACGCCCACCGCCGCCCGCAGCCGCAGGCTCAGCGCGGCGCCGGCCGTCCCGATCACCGCGACGCTGCCGTAGGAGCCGATGCTGAGCGCCACCAGCAGGAAGAACAGGCCCTGCCCGGTCGGGTCGCCGGGCGCGGTCGGCACCAGGTCGGTGACCTGGAGCGGCGCCTCCCGCACCGCCGCGACCTGCCGGAACACCTGCTCGGCCGCCGTCGCCGAGGTGTCCGAGTTGGCCGAGGCGACCAGCAGTCGCGGGTCCTTGGCATCCGGCAGGAAGGCGCCGACCAGCGCGCGGTCCCGCAGCTGCTGCTCGGCCGCCGCCTGGCTGGGCAGCGTGCTGACCTCCAGCGCCGGGCCCGCCTTGGCCTGGATGCCCTGCGCCAGTGCGAGCGCCTGCGGCGACCGGCCGACCACCGCGACCTTCAGGTGGTGCGGGGTGGGCTGGTGGAACGCGCCCTGGTAGGCGAGCGCCATGCCGAGGCACATCAGCAGCGGCGTGAGCAGGTGGGTGAAGAGGTGGCGCAGCGTGTGCCACAGGTCGGGTCGGGCGGTCGCCGGGGCGGTCGTCGGAGTCACAGCGGGTCACCTTCCGTCAAGATAGGTGGTAAATGCAACCAGCTAGATGCACTTTACAACCGAATGTCCCGGGCGCCTATTCCGATCCCTCGGTGCGAAAATGGCCAGGCGGGGAGCGCGCCTCCGGACGGAGGGTCCAGGTATGGGCGAAGCCCAGCAGGAGAGAGCGCGGGGCGGCGGCACGGGCCGTCCCGGTGGGCTGCTGATGGTCCCGATCGCCACCGCCCTGATCCAGCACAACGGCCGCATCCTGCACTGGAGCGGGGACGCCGAGGCGCTGCTCGGCTACACCGCGGCGCAGGCCCTCGGCGCCCCGGCCGCCCAGCTGCTGGCCGACCCCGAGCACCGCAGCGAGGTGCTCGCGCTGTTCGAGCGGATCCTGGCCGGCTCCCCCTGGTCGGGGGTCTTTCCGGTGCGCCACCGCGCGGGCCACTACGTGAACCTGGAGTTCCGCACCCACCCGGTGATCGGCCCGGACGGTCAGCCGCTGGTGCTCGCGGTCGCCTCGGACGTCACCGCGGTGCGCCGGGTCCAGGCCGACCTCGCGGTGCTGGACGGCTTCTTCAGTCAGGCCCCGGTCGGCATGGCCGTCTACGACGACCAGCTGCGCTTCATCCGGCTCAACGAGGCGCTGGCGGCGATCAACGGCATCTCGGTGGCCGGCCACCTCGGCCGCCGGCTCACCGAACTCCTGCCCGGGATCAACGCCGCCGAGATCGAGGACGTGATGCGGCAGGTGCTGGCCACCGGGGAACCGGTGCTCGACGCCCGCTCGCACGGGCGCACCCCGGGCGATCCGGGGCACGACCACGCCTGGTCGGCCTCCTACTTCCGGCTGGAGGACCCGCCGGGGCAGGTCCTCGGGGTCAGCTCGACCATCATCGACGTCACCGAGCGCTACCTGGCCGAGTCCCGGGCCGCGCGGGCCCAGGAGCGGCTGGCCCTGCTGGTCGACGCGACCGCCTCGATCGGCACCACGCTGGACCTGCACCGCACCGCCCGGGAGCTGGCGGACGCGATGGTCCCCCGGGTGGCCGACCTGAGCGGCGTCTTCGCGCTGGAGCAGCTGGTCACCGGCGACCAGGCGGACGCCAGCCTCGGCCGGGTCCGCCGGCTGGCGCTGGCCAGCGGCGATCCCAGCTACCCCGTCGACCGCCTGCCGGTGGACGCGGTCTACGACATCGACCCCGACTCCCCGTACGCGCGGGCGATGAGCGGCGGACGCACCGTGGTGGTGCCGTCTTGGGACCTGCCGCCGCTCTCCGACGAGCTGCGCCCCGACTCGCTGCGCGCCTACCTGGGCGGGCGCTCGCGCTCGGTGCGGATCACCCCGCTGGTCGCGCGCGGCTCGGTGCTCGGCATGGTGGTCTACTCCCGGCGCGGGGAGCGGGAGTCCTTCGCCGAGGAGGACATCACGCTCGGCGACGAACTGGCCTCCCGGGCGGCGGTGGCGATCGACAACGCCCGGCTCTACACCCGCGAGCGCGAGGCGGCCGAGGACCGGAGCCGGGCACTGGACGAGGTCCGCACGGCCACCGAGCGGCTGGCCCTGCTGAACGAGGCCAGTTCGCGGATCGGCACCACGCTGGACCTTCACCGCACCGCCGAGGAGCTGGTCGAGGTGGTGATCCCGCGGTTCGCCGACTTCGTCACGGTGGACCTGCTGGACGCGGTGCTGCAAGGCGACGAGATGCCGGTGGTGCCGCCCTCGGGTTCGGCCACGATGCGCGCGGTGGCGGTCGGCGAACTCGGCGAGGACGGCCTGCTGACCGGTGCGGCCGACCCGGTGGGCGGCATCTCGCAGTCGGCGCGGCTGTACGCGCAGAGTCTGCGCAGCGGTCGCTCGATCCTGGTGGCCGAGGTGGACCGGGATTCGCTGACCCGGATCGTGGCCGCCCCCGAGCGGGTCCAGCCCGCGCTCGACTCCGGCCTGCACTCCTACCTGATGGTGCCGCTGGTGGCCCGCGGCCGGGTGCTCGGCGGGGCGGAGTTCATGCGGCTGCGCAATCCGCACGCGTTCAGCGCCGAGGATGTCGCGCTGGCCGAGGAGTTGGCGGCCCGGGCGGCGGTCTGCATCGACAACGCACGGCTCTACCGGCGCGAGCGGGACACCGCGCTGACCCTGCAGCGCAGCCTGCTGCCGCAGCGGGTGCACAACCCGCCGGGCCTGGAGGTCGCCCACCGCTACCTGCCGGCCAGCTCGCTCAGCGAGGTGGGCGGCGACTGGTTCGACGTGGTGCCGCTCTCCTGCGGGCGGGTGGCCCTGGTGGTCGGTGACGTGACCGGGCACGGCCTGCGGGCAGCCGCGATGATGGGCCAACTGCGCACTGTGGCAAGGACCTTGATCACACTGGACATGGATCCGGCCCGGGTGCTGCGCCGGCTGGACGAGGCGGCGGCCTCGGCCGGGGAGGGCGCGGGCGAGGGCCAGTACGCGACCTGCGTCTGCGTGGTGCTCGACCCGGTGGACCGGGCCTGCACGGCGGCCTGCGCGGGACACGTGCCGCCGGTGGTCTCCGGGCCGGACGGCTCGGTGCGGTTGCTGGAGCTGCCGACGGGCGCGCCGCTGGGCGTGGGCGGAGTGCCGTTCGAGAGCGTGGAGTTCGAGTTGCCGCTGGGCGGACTGCTGGTGCTCTGCACCGACGGGCTGATCGAGCGGCGGGACCGCGACCTGGACGAGGGGCTCGAACTGCTGCGCCGCACGGTCGCCGAGGAGAGCGACACCAGCCTGGAGCGGACCTGCGACGCCGTGCTGGCCACGCTGGTCACCGGAACCCGGGAGGACGACATCGCGGTGATCATGGCCCGCACCCAGCCGATCGGCCCGGACCGGATCGCCACCCTCTCGCTCACCGGCGACCACGCGATGGTCGGCCACGCCCGCCGGTTCGCCCGCCGCACGCTGACCGGCTGGGGCCTGAAGGGCCTGATCGACCAGACCGAGCTGCTGACCAGCGAGCTGATCACCAACGCCCTGGTGCACGCCGGAGCCCCCACCGAGCTGCGGCTCTTCCGCAACCAGGCGCTCACCGTGGAGGTCTCCGACGTGGACAGCCGCGCCCCCAAGCTGCGCCGGGCACTGGAGGACGACGAGGGCGGGCGCGGGATGCACCTGGTGAACGAGCTGGCGCACCGCTGGGGCAGCCGCGGCACCCGGCGCGGCAAGGTGGTCTGGTTCGAGCTGGAACTTCCACCGAGCAAGGATTTCTGACGTTCCGTCAGCCGTGCTGCGCGGTCAGCCCTGCCAAGCCGCCTCGGATCCGGTGAGCCGCGCGCGCAGATCGCGCTTGAGCAGCTTGCCGGAGGCGTTCTTCGGCAGCCCCGCCGCGAAGTGCACCGCCTTGGGCGCCTTGTGGGCGGGCAGCCGCTCCCGGGCGTAGGCGATCAACTCCTGGGCGCCGACCGGTTCGCTGACCACCACCACCGCCGTGACCGCCTCGATCCAGTGCGGGTGCGGGATGCCGATCACCGCCGCCTCGAGCACCGCCGGATGCCCGTAGAGCACGTCCTCCACCTCGCGCGAGGCGACCAGCACGCCGCCGGTGTTGATCACGTCCTTGAGCCGGTCCACCACGAAGAGGTAGCCCGCGGCATCGCGGCGGACCAGGTCACCGGAGTGGAACCAGTCCCCGTCGAAGGCCGCCGCGCTCTCCCCGGGCTTGTCCCAGTACCCGGCGCAGAGCTGCGGGGAGCGGTAGAGCACCTCGCCGACCTCGTCCGGGCCCACCTCGGCGCCCGCCTCGTCCACCACCTTGACCTCGACGAAGAGCACCGGGCGCCCGGCCGAGTCGGGGCGCTCGGCGTGCTCCTCGGGGCGCAGCACGGTGGTCAGCGGGCCGGCCTCGGACTGGCCGAAGGCGTTGTAGAAACCGGTGTCCGGCAGGGCCCGGCGCAGCCTGGCGAGCACCGGGGCGGGCATGATCGAGGCGCCGTAGTAGGCCTTCACCAGCCGGGTCAGGTCGGTGCCGGCGAACTCGGGGTGGGCCTCGATCGCGGTCCACACCGTGGGCGGGGCGAAGAAGCTGGTCAGCTGCTCGCCACCGAGCCGGGCCAGCAGCTCGCCCGGCTCGGCGGCGGCGACCAGCCGGTTCTCGGCACCGAGCAGCAGGTAGGGCATCAGGAAGACGTGCAGCTGACCCGAGTGGTAGAGCGGCAGGGCGTGCAGCGGGCGGTCCCGCTCGGTCAGGTCGAGCGCGACGACGGCCGAGAGGTACTCGTGGAGCAGCGCCCGATGGCTCATCATGGCGCCCTTGGGGGCGGCGGTGGTACCCGAGGTGTAGAGCAGCTGCGCCAGGTCGGTGTCCTTCACCCGGACCGCCAGCTCGGGGACCGGGCCCGCCGTCGCGGCCGCCAGCAGCTCGTCCAGGTCGGCCGCGGGCAGCGGGGCGAGCGCACCGGCGAGCGCCGCGTACCCGGCGTCGTGCAGCAGCAGCGAACTGCCCGACTGCGTGGTGAAATAGCGCAGTTCATCCAGGGTGACGTTGTAGTTGACCGGCACGTGGACCAGGCCGGCCCGGCCGCAGGCGAGGAAGAGGATCAGGTAGGCGTCGGAGTTGCGGCCGAGCGCGGCCACCCGGTCGCCCGGGCGCAGACCCCTGGCCAGCAGCCAGCCGGCGGCACGGGTGACGGCGGTGTCCAGCGCGCGGTAGGTCCAGTCGCGATCGGCGAAGCGCAGCGCGAGGCGGTCGGGCACCCGGGCGGCGGAGCGGCGCAGGACATCGGGAACGGTGCTCGCATGAGTCAGATCCATGCCAGTGGGTATATCCGCCCGAACCATCCGTGACGCCGCGCGAAGGTCCTTTGCCATGACGTGATCTGACGTTTCGTCAGCATACGTGCCGCCGCCACCGTGACCATGTTGCGATCTTCATAAAAAACGCACGGCGCGTCGACCTGCGACAGTACCTCCGATCTGCAATTGTCCGTCTATCGGACGGTCAGATCCGCTCTGCCGACTTCCCCATGCCCGTCAACCCCTTGTCGTGGCGGGCATCGACACGATGGAATACGCGAGCTTGTCGGGACGGGCGTTCCAGAAGCACACGTGCGTCCGACCCCGGTGCGTGCGGTCTGGCCGCGCCCCCTGACGTCTTATCAGACGAAGGGATGTTCATGATCGGCTGGCGCAAATCGCAGCTCGCAGCCGTCACGCTCACCGCCTCCGCCGTCGTTCTGGCCTTCGGGACCAGTGCGATGGGCGCCCCCACTCCGAACGCCCAGGCGGTTTCGGAGAGCGGCACACCGGCCCCGGTGATCGTGATTCTGAAGAACCAGCTCTCCAGCACCCCGGCGGACGCCGGCCACCTGGACGCGCGCAAGAAGGCCGCGAGCCAGGACCAGGCACCGCTGCTGGCCAAGGTGAAGGCCAACGGCGGCACCAACATCAAGAGCTTCGTGGTCGGCAACGCCTTCTCGGCCACGGTCAGCCCCGCGCTGCGGGCGCAGCTTGCCGCCGACCCCTCGGTCGCCTCGGTCATCGACGACCAGACCATCAAGGTCACCCCGCCCGCCCCGACCAAGGCCGGGACGGACAACGGCACCAGCGCCGGCACCGCGCCGACCGCCGGTGCCAAGTCCGCCCCCAAGGCCGCGGCCGCGCCGGACACCAAGGGCAGCGCCTACGACCCCAACGCGGTCTGCCCGACCGACCCGAACCAGCCGCTGCTGGAGCCCGAGGCGCTCTACTCCACCCACACGGAGAGCACGCCCGGCCAGCCGGGTGCGCACGAGATCGCCGACGGCAAGGGCGTCAAGGTCGCCTACATCGCGGACGGCCTGGACCCCAACGACCCGGACTTCATCCGCCCCGACGGCACCCACGCCGTGGTGGACTACAAGGACTTCTCCGGTGACGGCTTCTTCGCCCCCTCGGGTGCGGCGGAGGCCTTCGGTGACGCCTCGGCGATGATCGCCCAGGGCCGCACGAGCTACGACCTGTCGAAGTTCGTCAACCCGAGCCACCCGCTGCCGGCCGGCTGCAACATCCGGATCGAGGGCATCTCGCCCGGCGCCTCGCTGGTCGCGCTCAAGGCGGGCGGGGACCTGTTCCCGAACTCCGCGATCCTGCAGTCGATCGACTACGCGGTCACGGTCGCCCACGTCGATGTGCTGAACGAGTCGTTCGGCAGCAACATCACCCCGGACAGCGGCGCGCACGACACCATCTCGCTCTTCAACGACATGGCTGCCGCGGCCGGCGTCACGGTCACCGTCTCCTCCGGCGACGCCGGCGTGAACGGCACCATCGGCACCCCGTCCACCGACCCCAACGTGATCAGCGCCGGGGCCTCGACGGACAACCAGAACTACGCCCAGACCGGCTACGGCGCCTTCCAGTTCTCCAACGGGACCTGGGCCGACAACCGGATCTCGGCGCTCTCCTCCGGCGGTGTCACCCAGGCCGGACGGACCGTCGACCTGGTCGCCCCGGGTGAGTCGGACTGGGCGCTCTGCTCGCCGGACATCACCATCTACACCGAGTGCACCAACTTCAACGGCCAGGGCTCGGGCATCCAGCCGTTCGGCGGCACCAGCCAGGCCGCCCCGATGACCGCCGGCGCCGCCGCCGACGTCATCCAGGCCTACCGGGACAACCACAACGGCGCCTCCCCGTCGCCCGCCCTGGTGAAGCAGTTCATCACCGGCACCGCCACCGACCTCGGCCTGCCGGCCGAGGAGCAGGGCGCCGGTCTGCTGGACGTGCGGGCCGCCGTCGAGGCCGCCGCCGGCTACCAGAGCCCGGCCGGCGCCAAGGACAGCAACACCGTCGCGGTCACCACCGGTCAGATCAACGTGACCGGCCAGGCCGGCTCGAACCACACCACCGACGTCACCGTGGTGAACACGAGCTCCAAGCCGCAGACGGTCAGCGCCTCCACTCGCGTCTTCTCCCCGCAGAGCGACGCGCAGCAGACGGTGCAGATCAACTCCTCGACCGACCCGCAGTTCCCCTACGCCACCAACGGCGCTCCGTGGGTCTCGCACAAGGTCACCTTCAACGTCCCGGCCGGCGCCGACCGGCTCGCCGCGTCAATAGCGTGGCAGGGCGCGCCGCAGGCCTCCGGCAGCAACACCGTGACCCCCGTGGTCCGGCTCACGCTGCTCGACCCGTCCGGCCGCTACGAGACCAACACCCGTCCGCAGGGCGGCGCCACCTCGCCGAACTTCGGCGTCGTGGACGTCCCGCACCCGACCGCGGGCACCTGGACCGGCATCCTCTACACCCCGGCCGGCACCAACGGCTTCACCGGCCCGGTCCTGCTGGACACCTCCACCCAGCGCGCGGTCCCGGCCGGCGCGGTCAGCCCGCAGGTCACCAACCTGACCCCGGGTCAGACCAAGACCCTGCACGTCCAGGTGACCACCCCGGCCACCGGCGGTGACGCCACCGAGTCGGTCGTGGTCGCCGGCTCCAACGGCACCACCACCAGCGTCCCGGTCGTGCTGCGCAGCCTGGTTCCGCTCAGCGACAACACCGGCACCTTCACCGGCACCATCACCGGTGGCAACGGCCGCGCCTCCTCCCCCGCGCAGTCCTTCTCCTGGGCCTTCGACGTGCCGAAGGGCCACAAGGACCTGCGGGTCGGCGTGACCGTCGCGCAGGACCCGAAGGTGATCATGCAGGGCGTGCTGATCAGCCCCAACGGCACCCCGATCGACGCCGAGGGCAACGCGGTCACCGACGCCTCGGGCAACATCCTCTCCAGCGGTGCGGGCGTCTCCGCCACCGCCGTGGACCCGGCCGCGGGCCGCTGGCGCTTCGTGCTCAACGTGCTCAACCCGGTCAGCGGTGCCGAGCTCGGCCAGGCCTTCACCGGCGTGGTCGGCCTCGACCAGGACCAGGCCACCGCGCCCGGCCTGCCGAACAGCGCCGGCACCGAGCTGCCCGCCGGCCAGCCGGTCACGGTCAACGTGCAGTACACCAACAACACCGCCGCCGCCCAGCAGATCCAGGCCGACGGCCGGCTCACCACCAAGGTGAACCTGCCGCTGGTCCCGCTCGGCGCCTCGGCGACGGCCTCCCTGCCGCTGACCACCAGCACCCCGGTGCCGAGCTTCCTGGTGCCCCCGGGCACCGACGGCCTGACCGGTGTGGCGGCCTCCACCACCCCGGCCCAGTTCGAGCTGAGCGGCCCGACCGGTTCGCCCGACCTGTTCGGTGACCTCAAGAGCGCGCAGAACGGCTCGACCATCTCCACGGTCACCGACAACGGCAGCTCCGCGCAGCCGATCGTGCCCGGCATGTGGGGCACCTACGTGCAGCAGATCGGTCCGTTCCCGACCACCGGCGCCCCGACGGGCAGCTCCACGCTGACCGCCTCGGCGCACACCCTGGCGTTCGACCCGGCGCTGACCTCCAGCACCGGTGACCCGTTCGCCGCCGCGTACAACGCCACCGCGCCGGCCGTCACCCCGGTGACCGTCGCGCCCGGTGCCACCGGCAGCCTGCAGGTGACCCTGACGCCCAAGGGCGCCAAGGGCAGCGTGGTGCACGGCGTGCTCTACCTGGTCTCCGGCCCGGGTGGCGGCGTGCTCTCCAACAACGTGTACGCCACCACCGGGTCCGTCCTGGCGGAGATCCCGTACAGCTACACCGTGAACTGACCCTCGGGTCGGCGCACACCCCAGCTCCACACCGAGGCCGTCCCCGCGCACGCGGGGGCGGCCTCGGCCGTTGCCGCGGTTGCCCGGTGTGGCACCCTCGTGGGGTGAATCCCGCAGCTCAGCGCCTCCGCAATCCGATCGGCGCGCACGTCCCGGTGGCCGGGCGCGGCCTGGTCGGCACCGGACTCGCCTACAACGAGAAGATCGGCGGCGAGGCAGTCCAGGTCTTCGTGGCCAACCCGCGCGGCTGGGCCACCCCGGCCGGCGACCCCGCGCAGGACGAGGCCTTCCGGGCCGCCTGCGCCGAACAGGGCGTCCCCGCCTACGTGCACGCGCCCTACCTGATCAACTTCGGCTCCGACAGCCCCGCCACCCGCGAGCGCTCCACCGCCTCGCTGCGCCACTCCCTGCTGCGCGGCCACGCGATCGGCGCGCTGGGCGTCGTGGTGCACACCGGCTCCGCCGTCGGCACCGACCGCCGCGCCGAGGCGATGGCCCAGGTCCGTGCCGACGTCCGCCCGCTCCTCGCGGAGCTGGACGAACTCGGCGAGCAGGCACCCTGGCTGCTGCTCGAACCCACCGCCGGCCAGGGGCAGTCCCTCTGCTCCCGCCTGGAACAACTGGCCGAGTACGCCGAGGCGTTGGACCACCACCCCAGGCTCGGCGTCTGCCTGGACACCTGCCACGCCTTCGCCGCCGGCCACGACCTGGCCGCCCCGGGCGGCGTCGCGGCCGCCCTGGCCGTGCTGGAGTCCGCGATCGGCCCCGGCCGGCTGAAGCTGATCCACGCCAACGACTCCAAGGACGTGGTCGGCGCCCGCAAGGACCGCCACGCCAACATCGGCGACGGCCACATCGGCGCCGCCGCCTTCGGGGAGCTCTTCAGCCACCCCGCCACCGCCGGCGTCCCGCTGATCCTGGAGACCCCGGACCGCAGCGCCGCCCCGGGCTTCGGGCACGCGGCGGACGTGGTGCGGCTGCAGGAACTGCGCGCGGCGGCTGCCCGGCCGTGACGTAGCATCAACTTTCCGCTGTCGCACATCAGTCGGCTGCTCGTGCGCCATACGCGCGCCCCCTGCACCTGGTTCGCTCCCGCACCGCACCTGCGGTGCAAGGATTTTGCAAGGGTCAGGCAAGGCTTTCACCAGCGCCTCGGGAAAACCCCCAACCGGTCGCGAGTGAGCGACCGGACTTCGATGTGCCAAGGGGGAACTTGACCATGTCGTCGGTACAGCAACCGCCTGACTCGGCCCACCGTGAGCCGCACCGGTGGTGGACCATGCACGACTGCAAGAAGGTCCTGGTCGTGATCCACACCCAGGTCTACGGGATGCGGATCAAGGACCTGCTCGTGCTCTTCCACGGCGACCTGCGGGTCAGCGTGGTCTTCACCGTCGCACCGCACGCCTTCAATGACGGCACCGAGCGCGTCCTGGCCGCCCTGGGCGGCACGGTGCTGCCCTGGCAGTGCGCCATCGCCACCGAGTTCGACCTGATCCTGACCGCCGGTTCGCAGGGGATGGAGCAACTGCGCGGACCGCTGGTCCGGGTGTCCCACGGCGCGGGCCACATCTCGCTCTCCCGGCCGGCCGACGGCCCCGCGCGCGCCATCGGGAGCCTCAGCCGCAGCTACCTCACCTGGGACGGCAAGCTGGTGCCGCGGGCATTGGCCCTCGCCCACCGCGCCGACCTGGACACCCTGGCCGACAACTGCCCCGAGGCACTGCCGATCGCCGAAGTGGTGGGGGACGGCGGCTACGACCGGCTGGCCGCCGGGCTGCCGCACCGGGACGCCTATCGGCAGGCGCTCGGGCTCGCGGCGGACGAGCGCTTCGTCCTGATCTGCTCCACCTGGGGCCGCGGCTCCGCCTTCCACCGGCTGGACTCGCTGCTGCCCCGACTGCTCACCGAACTGCCGGGCCGGCAGTACCGGACCGCGCTGATGGTGCACCCCAACGTCTTTTCCGGCCACGGGAGTTGGCAGGTCAGATCCTGGCTGGGGAGTGCCACGGACGGACGGCTTGCACTGATCGCACCCGGGGCCGACTGGCAACCCCTGCTGATCGCCGCCGACTTCATCATCGGCGACCACGGCTCAGTGACCCTCTACGGGGCGCTGACCGGAGCCCCCATCCTGCTGGCGCAGTACCCCTACCGGCAGGTCAACCAGGCTTCCCCCGCCGCCCTGCTGGCTCGCACCGCCCCCGCACTCTCGCCGACCCGGCCGCTGCCCGAGCAACTGGCCTACGCCGCCGAGCAGTACCGGCCGCAGGAGTACACCGCGATCGCCGACCTGATCACTTCCGAACCCGGGGCGTTCAATCGGAACATGCGTCGACTCCTGTACCGCATCCTGGAGTTGGGCGAACCCGCGCATCGCCCCGAGACCGAGCCGCTGGCCCTGCCCAAGCGGCTCGACGCCAAGGAGGCCTGATGAGCGACCGGGTGAGAGTGGCGCTCACGCCGGACCCGGGTGGGCTGCTCGCGCAGCTGGAGCCGGCCGGGGCGGCCGACGCCGCACCGCTGCTCGCGCAGCTGACCGGCGGCCCGCCGCACCGGGGCCCAGGGGTGGTGGACGAGCACCTGAGCGCTGACCTGGCCGGGCCCTCGGCGCGGCTGCCGCTGGCCGACGTGCTGTACGGCGGGCCGCGCTTCGTCGGACGGGAGGCGGAGCTACTGGATCGCTACCCGGGCTGCCTGGTGGTGGCGACCGGGTGGGCGGACGGGGCCCTGCGCACCCAGGTGCGGACGGGCGCGCTGGTGGCGTGGCTGCCGGGGCTGGGCGGGCGCGGGGTGCCCGCCGGGATGCTGGGGTCGCTGCTGCACGCCTGGCTGGTAACCGGGGCGCCCGCCGGGGCGCTGGGCTCGGTGGCGCTGCTGGTCCCGGGCGGCGCGTTCCGGGTGGACGCTCAGCCGGCCAGCCGGCGCACTGCCTCGGCCAGCCGCTCGGCGTCGGGGGCGCCGAGCCGCCGATAGAGCACCAGGGCCGCCTCGTAGCGTTCCAGGGCACGCTGCGAGGCGCCCCTTGCCTCGTCCAACTCACCCTGAAGCTCCAGGGTCCGGGCCTCCCAGGCCGCGGATCCGGCGGCCCGGAACATCGTCGCGGCCCGCTCCAGCGCCTCCTGGGCGGCGTGCTGCTCACCGAGCGCGGCGTGGGCCCGGCCCAGCTGGGCGAGCGCCCGGGCGGCCTCGTAGGGCTCACCGAGGTCGAGCAGTACCTGGTACGCGTCGGTGAGGTCGGGCAGCGCCCGCTCCGGGTGTCCCCTGGTGATCGCGAGGTCGCCCAGGAGTACCCGGGTCAGCGCGGCGCCCCGGGAGTAGCCGACCGAGAGCCGCAGCTCCAGGTCCCGGTGGAAGCAGCCGGCGGCCTCGTCCAGCCGGCCGGCCAGCAGGTGCGCCTGGCCGATCCCGTGCAGCACCTGCGCCTGCCGCTTGAGGTTGCCGTTCGCCTCGGCCAGCGCGAGTGCCTCCTGGTAGCGGCTGATCGCCTCCTCGGGGCGCCCCAGGTTGCGCAGCCGGCCGCCGGTATCGGCCAGCATCCGGGCCAGGGCCCGCAGGTCACCGGTCCTGCGGGCCGCAGCGAGACCCAACCGGTGAGCTTCATCCTGGAGTTCAAAGGCACGCAGACGGTGGAAGAGCGGATACATCGCGTCCACCAGCTGCCAGGTGAGCACGTCCCAGCCCTGCTCGTCGGCCGCCCGGACCGCCGCCAGCAGGTGCCCTCGCTCCCGGTCCAGCCAGCGCACCGCGGCCGGCTCATCGGCTGGGTCGAAGGGCGGGCCGACCGGCGGGCCGGCGTACTCGCGGGCCAGACTCGCGTGATTGGCGGCCAGTAGCCGCTCGGCTGCGCTGGCGGTGGCCAGATACCAGTCCAGCACCCTTCGCAGCGCGGCAAGTTGATCCTGCTCCGACTCGTGTGCGCGGGCCCGCGCCCGCGCGTGCAGGCGGACCAGGTCATGGAAGCGGAACCGGCCGGTGCCCAGGTCCTCCACCAGGTTGGCTTCGGCCAACTCGTCCAGCCGCTCGTCAGCGTCCGGCGCGGAGCTTGCGAGCAGCGCGGCCGCGTCGTCGGCGGTGAAGTCGGTGAACGGGAGCAGTCCGAGCAGCTGGTAGAGGCGGGCCGATTCGGGGGTCAGGCCCGTACAAGAAGCATCCAGCGCGCTCTGCACCGCGGGCTCCCCCTTCAAGCGCAGCGCGGCCAAGCGCTCGCTGTCGTGCTCCAGCGCGGCGGCGGTGGCCGCCAGGGTCAGCCTGGGGCGGGCGGCCACCCGAGCGGCGACCAGCGAGACGGCCAGCGCCAAGCCACCGCAGCGGGCAGCCACGTCCTTGACGGCCTGCGGCTCGCGATCAGCCCGCCCCTCGCCGATCCGCCGGATGAGGATCTCGGCAGCCGCGTCGTCGTCCAACAACCCGAGCGGATGGAACGCCGCACCGTCCAGGGCCAGCCCGGAGAGGCGGTAGCGGCTCGCCACCACGACCAGCGCTTGCTCGGCACCGGGAAGCAGTTGGCGCACCTGAGCCGCGGTGACCACGTTGTCGATCATCAGCGCGAGCCGTCGCCCGGCACTGACGGACCGCCAGAGCGCCGCGGCCTCCGCCGCCGTTCCGGGCACCCCGGACACCCCGAAGGCGCGCACGAAGCCCCCCAACGTCTCGGTGGCGAGCGCCGGGCCGCCGGGCGCGTGGCCGCGCAGATCGGCGTAGAGCAGCCCGTCCGGGTAGTCGGCTGCCTGTTGCCGCAGCCACTGGAGCACCAGCGCCGTCTTGCCGACCCCAGCCGGGCCGTTCACCACCACCAGGCGGTGGTCGGCGCCCAGTTCGGTGAGTGCGGCCAGCTCCGCCGTGCGGCCGACGAACGGACCGGTCGGCGGCGGAAGTTGGCGGGGCACCGGTGGGGGCGCCGGCGCAGCCGCCGGCGCGGCGTGCAGGTGGACGGTGCCGTGCACCCGGCCGGCCTGCAGGACTCCGCCGGTGAGGTGAGCGGCGCCGGCGATGACGTTGCGGGCAGTCGTTCCGTCGTCTGCTGTTCCCATGGGCATTCCCCCTGGTCCACTCACCGACCTATCAACTGCCGACCAGTTGATGCTCTACTCGATCGTTCTGCCTCTCGTACTGTTCACAAATGGCAAGAGGTGATGCAGTGTTCTCTACCCCGCAACCACCCGTGCTAGAGCAGCTGCCGCCCTTGCACTCTGTCATGCACACCTGCGGGCCGGGCGGCACCCGACCGATAGGGGGAGCACCTTGCTGGCAGTACGACTCCTGGGAACGGTCGAACTCCTGGTCCAAGGGCAGCCGGCCCGGATCAAGACCGAGAAGGCCCGCTGCCTGCTGGCAGTGCTGGCCCTGGACGCCGGGCGCTCGGTGTCGCTGGACACCCTGGCCGACCGGCTCTGGGACGGGAACCTACCCGGTAACCCGGCCAACAGCCTGCACTCGCACGTCTCCAAGCTGAACAAGGCACTGCGCGTCGCAGCCGAGGACGAAGGTGACGGTCCGTCGGCTCGGATCGTCTCGCACGGCCGCGCCTATACCCTCGAGCTGGACCCGCAGAGCATCGACTGCCACCACTTCCGCCGACTGACCCAGTGCGCCCGCGCCGCCGCCGAGCAGGGCGACGACACCCAGGCCCTGGCGCAACTCGCCGAGGCCGACGCGCTGTGGACCGGCGAGCCGTTGGCGGGCCTGCGCGGGGAATGGGCCCACCGGGCCCGCACCACCCTGCTCGACGATCGACTTGCCGCCACCCTCACGCGCGTCGAAGTCGAACTGCGCATGCACCGGTTCACCGAACTGGTGGCGGAGCTGTCCAGCCTGACCGCCACCCGCCCCAGCGACCAGAGCCTGGTCGCCCACCTGATGATCGCCCTGCACGGCGCCGGTCGCCAGGACCAGGCTCTCGCGCTCTACCAGACCACCTTCCGCCTCCTCTACCAGGAGCTGGGAACGCGCCCGGGGCCCGAACTGACCGACCTGCACGCGAGAATCCTGGACGGGATCCCGGCAGCAACACTGGTACCCGGGGCCCGAGCCAAGGTGACCGCACCCGCCGCCGCACCTGCCGCCGCGCCCTCCACGCTGCCGCAACTGCGCCCGCTGGTAGGACGCGAGCAGGACCTGGCGGAGCTGGCCCTCGCGATCACGGGCGCGCGCGGGGTACGCGCGCTCTCCGTCACCGGCACCGGTGGGGTCGGCAAGACCGTGCTCGCCCTCCACCTCACCGAGCGGCTGCGCGACCACTTCCCGGACGGTCAGCACCTGGTCCGCCTGCACGGCTTCTCCGTCAGTCAGCAGCCGCTGACCACCGAGGCCGCACTGCTGGAGCTCCTGCGGGTCATCGGCATCCCGGCCGTGCTGCTTCCCGCCGGCCACCTCGAACGGGTCGAGCTCTGGTTCAGCATGCTCAGGGAGCATCGCTATGTGATCGTGCTGGATGACGTCGCCGAATCCGACCAGGTCAGGGAGTTGCTCCCGGTCACCTCGAATTCACTGCTGATCCTGACCAGCAGGCTCTATCTGAGCGAGTTGCCCGAGGCGCACCCGCACGAGGTGGGCGTCCTGCCGATCTCCGGTGCGGTGGAACTGTTCCAGCACCTGGTCGGCGAACGGGCGGCCGACCAGGATGTGGTCCGCGACATCATCGCGCGCACCGACTGCCTGCCACTGGCGATCGAAATCCTCGCGACCCGTTTCAAGTCACGGGCCACCTGGACCCTGGAGCAACTCGCTCATCGCCTGTCCCAGGCGTCCCCGGTGATCGACGAATTCCACTACCGGGAAAGAGATCTGACCAGATATCTGGAGGTCTCGTACCGGACTCTGACACCTGACCACCAGCGGGCTTTCCGACTGCTCGGCCTGCACCCCGGACCGCACTTCGACCGATTCGCCGCAGCGGCCCTGCTCGGGACGCCACTGCGTGAGTCCGAGCGGGCGGTGGAAGCCCTGCTCGACGGCCATTTGATCCAGGAGCCCTCCTTCGACTCCTACGCGTTCCATGACCTGCTCCATGAGTTCGCGGCCGGGCTGGCCGCGCTGGAGAGCTCGGCCACCGAGCGGGCAGCCGCGACGGACCGACTGACCACCTTCGCGCTCTCGGCAACGGACCGCGCCGACCGGTTGCTCTACCCGCACCGCCTGCGCCTGCCGCTCGCCGGGTCCGCGCCCGCGTCGGGCCCTGCCGCTGGTCCGGACCTCAACTCCCCCGCGCAGGCCAGATCCTGGCTCCGCCACGAGCAGACCTGCCTGCTCGCGATCCAGCGACAGGCGATGGACGAGGGCGACCTCACCGACGCCCACCGGCTCACCAACCTGCTGGCCGGCTTTCTCGACGCCGAGTGCTTCTGGGCCGACGCCGTCCGCCTCCACCAGGCCGCCGCCGAGCACTGGCACAGCACGGGCGAGCGGGTGGCCGAGGTCCGCTCCCTGCTCGACCTCGGCTACGCGCAGCAAAGGGGGGCGCAGTACGTACAGGCCGAGGCGAGTGCGGCTCGGGCGCTGAGCATTGCCAGGGCGGCCGAGGATCTGGAGGGCGTGGCGGAAGTACTGAACCAGAGCGGGGTCATGCACGCGCGGGCCGGCGACTCCGAGATGGCACTGAATCTTCAGCAGCAGGCATTGGCCGTCTGCCAGGATTCCGGAAATCTGCGGCAACGTGATCGGATCGTCAACAACATCGGAATCTCACATATGCATCTGGGCCACCACGCACGGGCGGTCGCCGCCTACGAGGAGGCGCTGGCCGGATTCAATTCCGCCGGAAATTCGCGACTGGCGGCCCAGTTGCTCAGCAATCTAGGCCAGGTCCGAGAGCAGGTAGGCGATATCGCCACCGCGCACGCCGCCTACGAGCGTGCTCTGCGGATCGGAGACGGAGTTCTCTCCGAACTGGAGACCGCCCTCATCCAGAACAACCTCGCACCGACTTTCAGGCTGCCGGCCGAGCTCGATCAGGCCCGCGCCCTCCAGGAAGCAGCCCTGGCCACCTTTCGGCGCCTCGGCGAGCGACGGAGCCTGGCCGAAGGTCTGCTCACCCTCGGCGGCCTCTACCAGCAGGCCGACCTCCCCTACGAGGCCGTGGCCATGCACCGCGACGCCCTGGCCCTCACCACCAGCATCGGCGCCGATTTCAAGCAGGCCCGCGCGCTGATCGGCCTCGGCATCGCGGAAGCAACGCTCGGTCGCGCCGAAGCCGCAAGGCGACACCTCACGGCAGCCGCGAACCTCGCGCGTCACATCCAGGCCCCCGTCGAGGAAACTCAGGCGCACGCAGCCCTCGCTCGACTGTCCAGCCGCCATGAGCACGGCTTTGAATTCCCGAGCCGGGGTCGCGACACGGCATGACTATCGAACACGCGAACGTTTCCATAGGGCATGACGAACAGCCCGTCGCTCGCTTTATCGTATTTTCATGCCGATACTGCGTGCTGTCAGCGCCCATCCAATCGGCATATGCCAACCCATCGAACATTTGCATCGCCCAGGGGCCAGCCGCTAGGTTCTCACTCATCTGAGGATCAGTCAGCTCCCAGATCTCGGTAGAGCCATCCCCTGGAGAGCAACAAGTGAAAGCCCTCTCGCGCGCCATTGCCCCGTTCATCCTGATCGGAGCAGTGGCCGCAGGCAGCACAGCCGTCATATCCGCGACGGAAAGCGGCGCGACCGCACACCCTTCGACAGTGGCCGTGGCCGGATCCGCGGACTTGGCCATGGCTCCGGCCTTCTCCATCGAAGCCAGCTGGGCCTCGCCCTGCTCCGACTCGTTCTGGATGTGACGACAGAGTCCCTCCCGCACCTCGTGCGGGAGGGACTCGTCTCATCCGGGGGCTTGCCCGCAGCGGGGCGACCCAGCGTCAGCTTCCTGCTTCGAACTCCCCCGCCCGAACGCCCGCCACGAACGCCCGCCACGCGTCGGCCGGAAAGGTCAGCGCGAGGCCGCCCTTATCCTTGCTGTCCCGCACCGGCATCAGGCCGCGGAAGCCATCCGCGACCTCGACGCAGTTGTTCGTGGAGCCGCTGTAGCTGGACTTCCGCCAGCCGGCCGTGTGGAGATCAGAGGTGTGCATCAGTTGGACCCTTCAACCCTTCCATTATTTCGCGCATCATGCGACGGCTCGCACTCGCGTTGAGCGCAGCGGACCGCAGGTTCTCGAAGACCGTGCGGTATCTTTCGGCACGCTCCGGGTGTCACGCGACCACCCGCCCGCGCAGGATGACGCGGCTCGGGTGGGCCAGCGCCGTCGGGTCGAGGGTCGGGTCGGTGTCGTAGGCGACGAGGTCGGCCGGCGCCCCGTCGGCCAGGCCCGGGAGGCCGAGCCAGGAGCGGGCTGCCCAGGATGCCGCGCCCAGTGCCGCCTGGGCGGGCAGGCCGGCGCGGATCAGCCAGGCGACCTCCGTGCTGACGGTGCCGCACGGGAGGCTGTCGGTGCCGGCCAGCACGGTGACGCCGGCTTCGTGGGCGGCCCGGACGTTGGGCAGCATGCCTGCCCAGCCGGCCAGCCAGGCATCCCGCGCGGCGCTCGGCTCCCCGGCCCGGCGGCGGTCGGCGCCGGCGCCGAAGACGCTGAGGGTCGGGACGAACGCGGTTCCCTGAGCGGCCATCCGGTCGATCAGGTCGGGGTCCAGGTGCATGCCGTGCTCCAGGCTGTCGGCACCGGCCAGCACGGCGTTGCGGCTGCCCTCGGCGGTCTGGCAGTGCACGGCGACCCGGCCGCCGATCGCGTGCACGGCCCGCACCACGGCGGTGAGGATCTCCAGTGGCACCGCCGGCTCACCGTGCTTCCAGTCGCCGATCACCTTGCACCAGCCCGAGGACGACCTGGCTTCCTCCACGGCGGCCCGCACCAGGTCGGCCTCGCTCACGTCGCGGCCGAACCCGGGGAAGAACCGGCCGGGGGTGGCCAGCCAGCGTCCGGCCGAGCGGACCCGGGGCAGTGCCGGATCCTGGTCCACCCAGGCCGGAATCCGGGCCGCCGAGCCGGGCGTCCGGACCAGCAGCACCCCGGCGTCGCGGTGGTCGGTCAGCTGCCGGCGGAGCACCTCGTCGCTGAACGGGAGGTCGCGGCTCTCGGTGCCCGGATGGGTGTGCACGTCGACCAGCCCGGGGAGCAACCAGCTACCGTCGACCACGAGTTCCGCGCCCGGCACCGGATCGGTGCGCAGGCGGTCCCCGTCGATCCAGAACGTCCGTCGCTCCCGTTCCGGGAGCACCACACCTCGCACCTGGAGTACCACCCGGCCACCGCCCCCGAACCCACGTGCACGTCATCGGCTGATCCGTCGATCCTACGGGCTGCTCGGCAGTGGCGGTCTGCCGTGGCGGCGACAGCGGAGTCCCGCGTGTCGGGCGGGCCCGGGGGATGATCCGGGACCAACCTGGAAGGTACGGGAGAAACCGGAGAACAGTGCGAGGAGTCGCGATGACCAGCAAAGGCTTCACCACCTGCCTGTGGTTCGACGGCCAGGCCGAGGAGGCGGCGAACTACTACCTGTCGATCTTCAAGAACTCGAAACTCGGCCGGATCGGCCGCTACACCGAGGCGGGCCCCGGTCCGGCCGGCGACGTGCTGGCGGTCGAGTTCGAGCTCAACGGGCAGAAGTTCGTCGGGCTGAACGGCGGACCGCAGTACACGTTCAACCCGGCGATCTCGTTCCAGATCAGCTGTGCCGACCAGGCCGAGCTGGACTACTACTGGGACCGGCTGACCGACGGCGGCCAGCCGGTGGCCTGCGGCTGGGTGACCGACCGCTACGGGGTGTCCTGGCAGGTGGTCCCGGAGATGCTGATCGGCCTGATCAGCGACCCCGACCCGGCGAAGGCCGAGCGGACCACCGCCGCGATGCTCTCGATGGTCAAGCTCGACATCGCCGCGCTCAAGCGGGCCCACGCGGGCGACTGACGCGCGGGCGGCTGAGCGGCGGGAATCCGAACACCGAGGAGCCGTCGGGCAGTTGGTTCGCACCAGTGCCCGGCGGCTGCTCGACGGCTGCTCGACCACAGAAAAGCGCCGGAACCCCTGGCGTGGAGTTCGGCGCTTCGTTTAGAGTCGCTCTTTCGGGAACTTCTGACGGACCATCAAAACCCTTTCCCGAAAAACATTTTAGCGCCCGGGGGGCCGAATTGTCAATCCGTGAAATCGATGTCGAGCAGGCCTGTGTCGACCGGCTCTACGCCTGCCTGGACGACCTCCGGGCCCGCGTCGGCGACCGGCTCGGCCGGACGTTGGCGCAGCTCGGCAGCGGTCATCAGGCACTGGTCGAGCGCGAGACCGCAGCCGCCGAGTACGCCGAGCAGTTGGCCCGGCTCAACGCGGTGGAAAGCGGCCTCTGTTTCGGACGGCTCGATCTGATGGACGGTCAGATACACCGCATCGGCCGCCTCGGACTGCGGGCGGAGAATTCCGGTGAACCACTGCTGATCGACTGGCGGGCCCCCGCCGCGCGGCCGTTCTACGTGGCCACCGGAATCGTGCCGGAAGGCGTCCGGCGGCGCCGGCATCTGAGCACGGACGGGCGGCGGGTGGTCGACCTACAGGACGAACTGCTGGAACTGACGGACCATCAGGAGCATGGAGAGCTGACCGGCGAGGCCGCGTTGCTCGCCGCGCTCAACGCGAGCCGGACCGGGCGGATGAGCGACATCGTGGCGACCATCCAGGGCGAGCAGGACCGGATCATCCGCGCCGACCATCGTGGCGTTCTGGTGGTGCAGGGCGGCCCGGGTACCGGCAAGACCGCCGTCGCGCTGCACCGGGCCGCCTACCTGCTCTACACCCGGCGCGCGCAGTTGGCCAAGCAGGTGGTGCTGATCGTCGGCCCGAACGCCGCCTTCCTGCGCTACATCGACCAGGTGCTGCCCTCGCTCGGCGAGACGGGTGTGCGGCTGGCGACGATCGGCGAGCTGTTCCCCGGGGTCGCCGCCGAGCGGGCGGAGCCGGCCCGGACCACCGAGGTCAAGGGCCGGGCGGCGATGGCGCGGGTGATCGCCGCCGCCGTGCGCGACCGGCAGTGGGTGCCGGGCTGGGAGCCCGAGGAGACCTTGCTCGTCGAGTACGAGGGCGAGGTGCTGCGGCTGGCCCGACCCGTCTGCGCGGGCGCGCGGGAGGCGGCCCGGTCCGCCGGCCTGACCCACAACCAGGCCCGGCCGATCGTCGAGCAGCGGATCGTGGCCGCGCTGGCCGAGCAGTACGCCGAGCTGATCGGGACCGACCCGCTGGGCGGCGAGAACCTGCTGGACGCGGGCAGCCTGGCCGCGATCCGGCAGGAGCTGCGGGCGAGCCCCGGGGTGCGGGCGGCGCTCGACCGGCTCTGGCCCAGGCTCACCCCGCAGCGGCTGCTGACCGAGCTGTTCGCCTCCCCGGGCCGCCTCGCCACCGCGGCGCCGCAGCTGTCGGCGGTCGAGCGGCAGGCCCTGCTGCGCGCGCCCGGCGGGGGCTGGAGCCAGGCGGACGTCCCGCTGCTCGACGAGGCCGCCGAGTTGCTCGGACCCGACGAGGAGCGGCGGCAGGCGCGGCGGGCGGACACCGAGCGCGCGCGGCAACGGCGGCTGGCGTATGCGCAGGAGGCGCTGGACGTGGCGTACGGCTCGCGCTCGGTGGACCTGGAGGACGGCGAGGAAGCTGAACTGCTCTCCGCCTACGACCTGGTGGACGCCGACCGGCTGGCCGAGCGGCAGCAATGGCGGGACCCCCGCACCGCCGCCGAGCGGGCGGCGGCCGACCGTGCCTGGGCGTACGGCCACCTGATCGTGGACGAGGCGCAGGAGTTGTCCGCGATGGACTGGCGCATGCTGATGCGCCGCTGCCCGAGCCGCTCGATGACCCTGGTCGGGGACGTCGCGCAGACCGGCGCGCCCGGCGGCGCCGACTCCTGGGCGGAGGCGCTCGATCCGTACCTGGCGGGCCGCTGGCGACTGGCCCGGCTGGACGTCAACTACCGTACGCCGGCCGAGATCGCGGCGGTGGCGGCGGACGTGCTGGCAGCGCTCGATGCCGGCTCGGCGGCGCCGAGCGCGGTCCGGGAGACCGGCGTGCGGCCGTGGCACGCGCCGGAGGAGGCGCTGCCCCGACTGGTCGCGCAGGAGACGGCGGCGGTCGGCGAGGGCTCGCTGGCGGTCATCGCGCCCACGGCGGACGCCGCCAC
This sequence comes from Kitasatospora sp. NBC_01266, assembly GCF_036242395.1. Taxonomy (NCBI): domain Bacteria; kingdom Bacillati; phylum Actinomycetota; class Actinomycetes; order Kitasatosporales; family Streptomycetaceae; genus Kitasatospora; species Kitasatospora sp. NBC_01266. The sequence goes on from NZ_CP108458.1 coordinate 2,147,346, forward strand.
CCTGGCGCAGCTCGGGCTGCCGGCGCTCAGCGTCCAGCGGGCCAAGGGGCTGGAGTTCGACTCGGTGATCGTGCTCGACCCGGCCGGCATCGTCGCCGAGTCGCCGCGCGGGCTGAGCGACCTCTACGTCGCGCTGACCCGGGCCACCCAGCGCCTGGGGGTGGTGCACCCGGGCGAACTGCCCGCGCCGCTGCGGGCGGAGCGGTTCGACCGCTGACTCCGCTCGCGCCGAGCGCCGACCGAGTACGCCACCGTCACAGCTCTTCCCTGGCCGGCTGTCTACTCGCCGGCTGCCGAAGCCGACGCCACCGATGCGGAGACCACCGAAGCGGACACCACCGAGGCCGACACCGCCGCCACACCCCGCCGCCCCCACCCGAGGTGGTTGAAGAGCAGGTTGAGCGTGACCGCCGCCAGGCAGCCCGCCGAGATGCCCGAGCCCAGGACGGTCGCGAGTTGCTGCGGGAAGGCGTGGTAGAAGCCCGGGTAGGCGATCGGGAAGATGCCGAAGGCCAGGCCCACCGCCACGATCAGCGCGTTCGGGCCCGCCGACAGGTCGGCCTTGCCCAGCGTCCGCAGGCCCGCCACCGCGACCGAGCCGAAGAGCACTACGCCCGCCCCGCCCAGCACCGGCTGCGGCACCAGCGAGACCAGGCCGCCGACCACCGGCAGCAGGCCCATCACGATCAGGAAGCCGCCGCCCAGGGCCACCACGAAGCGGCTGCGGATCCGGGTCAGCGCGACCAGGCCGATGTTCTGCGCGAAGGCCGAGCAGATGAAGCCGTTGAACACCGCGCCGAACGCGGTGGCCAGACCGTCCGCGCGCAGTCCGGCCGCGATGGTGCGGTCGTCGGCCGGCCGCTCGACCACCTCGCCGAGCGCGATCATGTCGGCGGTGGACTCGGTCATCGCGACCACCATCACCACCAGCATCGAGACGATCGAGGAGACCTCGAAGCGCGGCGCACCGAAGGCGAACGGATGCGGCAGCGCGAAGACCGGCAGCGCGCTGAGCGCGTGCAGGTCGACCTTGCCGAACGGGATCGCCGCCAGGGTCCCCGCCAGCAGGCCGAAGAGGATCGCGATCCGCTGCGCGAAGCCGCGCAGGAAGCGGTTGAAGAGCAGCACCGCGAGCAGCGTGAACGCCGCCAGGCCCAGGTCGCTCGGCGAACCGTAGCTGCGCGCCTGCGCGTTGCCGCCCTGCGCCCAGTTGCCCGCCACCGGCAGCAGTGAGACGCCGATCAGGGTGATCACCGTCCCGCTGACCACCGGCGGAAAGAATCTGACCAGGCGACAGAAGAGCGGCGCCGCCAGGAAGCAGCACAGGCCGGCCACCAGGGTGGAGCCGAAGATCAGCGGCAGTGCGGCGCCCTTCTTCGCCGCCACCACGGCCAGCACCGGCGAGACGGTGGCGAACGACACCCCGTTGACGAAGGGCAGTCGGGAGCCGATCCGCCAGACGCCGAGGGTCTGCAGCAGGGTGGCGATGCCCGCGATGAACAGGGCCGCCGCCAGCAGCGTGGTCAGCTGCGCGGGGTTCAGGCCGACCGCCCCGCCGATGATCAGCGGCGGGGCGGCGACCCCGGCATACATGCTGGCCACGTGCTGCAGGGCGACCGCCGACATCCGGCCGGGCGGCAGCAGCTCGTCCACCGGGTGGACGGCCGCGCCGGCCCGGCGGTCGGCGTCGAGCTGCTCGGGGTCCGGTTGGAGCGCAAGGTCCTGACGAGCCACGGCTGTTGTCCCTCCACATCGGATGGTGGCTTCGGGCCCGGGAACGACGACCGGAGTGCGGGACGGAGCACGGTGACGCTGGGACGACCCTGGCGGACGGCGCTGCCGTCGCCCACCGCCGACTCCTGCGGCGAACAGGAGACCGGCCCAAGTGAAACAGAACATCCACGATGCGGAAACTTGCTTCCGCGTTGGAGTGAATCTAGGAAGCCCGCCCTCGCTCGTCAATAGGTCCTGCCGGATCACCGGGTTCGCCCACCGACTCTTGGATGAACCTCCAAGGATCAGTACCGCATCCCCATCGCCGCCGTCACCTCCGCGAGCGTCACCTCCGCGATCTCGTTGGCCCGGGTGTTGCCCCGCGCCAGCACCGCGCGCAGGTGGCCGCGGTCGCCCGCCAACTCGGCCCGGCGCTTGCGGATCGGCCGCAGGTGCTCGTTCACCGCCTCGGTGACCAGTGCCTTGAGCGCGCTCGCCCCGCCGTCGCCGAGCTCCTCGGCCACCGAGTGCGGGTCCCGGCCCTGGCAGAGCGCGACCAGGCTGAGCAGGCTGGAGACCTCGGGCCGGCGCTCGGGGTCGAAGCTGATCCGGCGCTCGGGGTCGGTCTTGGCACCCCGGATCAGCCTGGCCGTCTCGTCCTCGCTCGCGCCCAGCGCGATCGCGTTGCCCCGACTCTTGCTCATCTTGCCGCCGTCGGTGCCCAGTAGCAGCGGCATCGCCGAGAGCAGCGCCTCCGGCTCCGGGAAGATCGGCGAAGCCCCGTGCGCGTAGCGGGCGTTGAACCGGCGGGCGATGGTCCGGGTGGCCTCCAGGTGGGGCAGCTGATCCTGGCCGACCGGCACCAGGTGCGCCTTGCAGAACAGGATGTCGGCGGCCTGGTGCACCGGGTAGGTCAGCATCAGGCCGCTGACCTGCGCCTGCCGGGAGTGCGCGATCTCGTCCTTGACCGTGGGGTTGCGCTGCAGTTCGGCGATGCTGACAAGGGAGAGGAAGGGCAGCAGCAGCTGGTTGAGCGCGGGCACCGCGCTGTGCGTGAAGATCACCGCCTGCTCGGCGTCAATCCCGACGGCCAGGTAGTCCAGAATCAACCCCTCGACGCGCTCCTGGAGTTGCTCGGCCACATCGCGGTCGGTGAGCACCTGGTAGTCCGGGATCACCACGAACAGCTCGGCGCCCTCGGCCTGCAGGCGTACCCGGTTCTGCAACGAGCCGAAGTAGTGGCCGAGATGGAGCGGTCCGGTCGGGCGGTCGCCGGTCAGCACGCGGGGGCGGAAGGCGGGGTGGCTGGTCATCTGGCTTCTCCTCTGCACGGGGCGGGGCGGGGAAGCCGCCCGGACGAGGGCCCGTGGGGAGCAAGCGAAAGGGCCGTCCGTCCGGACGGCCCAGGGCATGTCGAATGCGCGGCCGTCCTAGGACGGCCACCAGCTCAGCGAAAGCAGCGGTGCGCGCATGCCATCACTGTAACCCGTGAAAGCGTTCAGTGGGGCGCTGGTTCCCGTTCACCGGCCCGGGGTACGCCGCCGCTAGCGTGAGCGGCCTTCAACGACCCCTAGGCGAGGAGTTCCTGTGGACCAGCCCTTCGAAGCCCCTGAGCCGAGCACCGGCGGCGACCGCGACGGCACCTTCAGCCGCCGCACCGCGCTGCGGCTGAGCGCCACGGTGGGCGGTGCCGCGCTGACCGCCGGCCCGCTGCTCGCCGCCACCCCGGCCTCGGCTGACGGCAGCTCAGGTGACGGCTCGTCGGGTCAGAACTCGCCGCTGCTGCTCACCCGCCCCGAGTCGCTCGGTGCCCCGCCGGTCGAGGGCCTGCACCTGACCTTCGGCGCGGACCCGACCCGGCAGATGACCGCCTCCTGGAGCACCGAGGGACCGGTGCGCAACCCCCGGGTCCAGCTGGGCACCCTGGAGGGCGGCTTCGGGCGCACCGTGCAGGCCGACACCCGCACCTACACCGACGGCGCCAGCAACCGGGTGGTCTACACCCACCACGCCCGGATGGAGAACCTGCGCCCGGGCACCTACTACACCTACGCCGCGCTGCACGACGGCGGCCGTCCCGACGCCGGCACCTTCCGCACCGCCCAGCGCGGCCGGCAGGCCTTCACCTTCACCAGCTTCGGCGACCAGAGCGTGCCCGACACCACCTGGCAGCCGGACGGCAAGGGCGGCTTCACGGCCGTCGCCAACGGCATAGCCTCGCCGGCCGCGGCCGACATCGTGGGCGGCATCGAGCAGGTCGACCCGCTCTTCCACCTGCTGAACGGCGACCTCTGCTACGCCAACATCACGCCCGACCGGCTGCGCACCTGGCAGGGCTTCTTCGCCAACAACACCCGCTCGGCGCGGTACCGCCCGTGGATGCCGGCGGCCGGCAACCACGAGAACGAGAAGGCCAACGGCCCGATCGGCTTCTCCGCCTTCCAGACCCGTTTCGACCTGCCGGGCAACGGGGGCGACGACGAGACCGAGGGCCTGTGGTACTCGTTCACGGTCGGCTCGGTGCACGTGGTGGTGCTGCAGAACGACGACGTCGCCTACCAGGACGCCGGTGACACCTACGTGTACGGCTACAGCGGCGGCGCCCAGCGCGCCTGGCTGGAGCAGGACCTGCGCAAGGCGCGGGCCGACCGCTCGATCGACTGGGTGGTGGTCTGCATGCACCAGGTGGTGATCAGCTCCTCGGACGCCAACGGCGCCGACCGGGGCGTGCGCGAGCAGTGGGGCCCGCTCTTCGACCGCTACCAGGTGGACCTGGTGGTCTGCGGCCACGAGCACGACTACGAGCGCTCGCTGCCGGTGCGCGGCACCATCTCCGGCTCGGAGACGCTGACCCCCAACCCGGTCTCCACCGCGACCGACGTGATGGACACCTCGCAGGGCACCGTGCACATGGTGCTCGGCGGTGGCGGCAACTCCTCGACCAGCAACGGCAAGTTCTTCGCCCCGGCCAAGGCCAAGGTGATCACCGGGGTCGGCCCGGTGGGCAGCACCGGCAAGCGGGCGCCCATCTACGTGAACGAGGAGGCGCCCTGGGTCGGCGTGCGCGACGTCGACCACTCCTACGGCTTCGCCGCGTTCACCGTGGACCCCGGCACCAAGCCGGGCGGCACCACCAGCATCCACGTCACCTACTACACGGTGGCCCAGCCGGACGGGTCGATCAACCCGCTGGAGACCTTCGTCCTGCAGCGCAAGCGCTCCGACGGCCACTGACCGCTCGAGCCGCAGCCAGGCCGCGTCCACCACCGGTGGGCGCGGCCTGCCCGTTTCCGTTGACATCTCCTCCCTCGGGCGACAATCTAAGCAAGCGCTTAGTCAGTCTCACTCCCGAAGGACGCCATGACCGACAATCCCCCCGGACTCGACCTCGCCGCGCTCCAGGCCCACCTGGGCACCGGCCCGCTGAGCGCCGAGCTGATCGAGGGCGGCCGTTCCAACCTGACCTACCGGCTGACCGACGGCACCGAGCGCTGGGTGCTGCGCCGCCCGCCGCTCGGGCACGTGCTGGCCACCGCGCACGACATGGCCCGCGAGTACCGGGTGATCGGCGCGCTGCACGGCTCGCCCGTCCCGGTGCCGCGCACCGTGCGGCTGACCGAGGACCCGGCGGTGATCGGCGCGCCGTTCTACCTGATGGAGTTCGTCGAGGGCACCGCGCACCGCGACAGCACGGCCCTGGCCGCGCTCGGGCCCGCGCGGGTGCGGGCGCTCGCGGACCACCTGGTCGACACGCTGGTCGCGCTGCACGCGATCGATCCGCAGGAGGTCGGCCTGGCCGACTTCGGACGCCCCGAGGGCTTCCTGGCCCGCCAGGTGCAGCGCTGGGGCAAGCAGTTGGCCGCCTCCCGCAGCCGCGAGGTGCCCGGGATCCAGACCCTGGCCGAGCGGCTCACCGCCTACCTGCCGCACTCCCCCGCGCCCGCGCTGGTGCACGGCGACTACCGGCTGGACAACGTGCTGGTGGGGCCGGACGACCGGATCACCGCCGTGCTGGACTGGGAGATGTCCACCCTCGGCGACCCGCTCACCGACCTCGGGCTGCTGGCGATGTACACCGACCTGGCCGGGCAGTTCGCCGGGGTGATCCCGGGCGTCGCGCTGGCCCCCGGCTTCCCGGGCGGGCCCGAACTGATCGAGCGCTACGCGGCCGAGTCCGGGCGCGACGTGCGCCAGGTCGACTGGTACGTGGCCTTCGCCTCGTTCAAGCTCGCGGTGGTACTGGAGGGCATCCACTTCCGCTACAGCCAGGGACGCACCGTCGGGGCCGGCTTCGACCGGGTCGGCGAGCTGGTCCCGCTCTTCGTCGAACACGGCCTGACCGCACTCAAGGAGCGCTGAGCAGCATGGACTTCGCCTTCGACGCCCGCACCGAGGAGCTGCGCGAGCAGCTCACCGCCTTCCTGGCGGAGTGCGTCTACCCGGCCGAGCAGCGGCTGGAGACCAACGACGACTGGTCGACCCCGGCGGTGATCCGCGAGCTGCGCACCGAGGCCAAGGCACGCGGCCTGTGGAACCTCTTCTACGAGCTGCCCAACCTGCAGTACGCCCCGCTCGCCGAACTCACCGGGCGCAGCATCCTGTTGGCGCCGGCCGCGGTCAACTGCGCGGCGCCCGACACCGGGAACATGGAGCTGCTCGCCCAGTTCGGCGACGAGGCGCAGCGCAAGCAGTGGCTGGAGCCGCTGCTGGCCGGTGAGATCCGCTCCGCCTTCGCGATGACCGAGCCGGACGTGGCCTCCTCGGACGCCGGCAACATCGAGACCCGGATCGAGCGGGACGGCGCCGACTACGTGGTCAACGGCCGCAAGTGGTACATCACCGGGGCGATGAACCCCGAGTGCGCGGTCTTCATCGTGATGGGCAAGACCGATCCGACGGGCGACGCGCGCCGCCAGCAGTCGATGATCCTGGTGCCGCGCGACACCCCGGGCGTCACGGTGAAGCGGGCCATGACGGTCTTCGGCTACGAGGACCGCGACCACGGCGGCCATGCCGAGGTGCTCTTCGAGAACGTCCGGGTGCCGGCCGCCAACCTGATCGGCGAGCCGGGCTCCGGCTTCGCGATCGCCCAGGCCCGGCTCGGTCCCGGCCGGATCCACCACTGCATGCGGGCCATCGGGATCGCCGAGCGGGCACTGGAGTTGATGTGCCGCCGGGTCACCGAGCGGGTCGCCTTCGGCAAGCCGCTGGCGGCGCAGGGCGTGGTGCAGGACTGGATCGCGGAGTCCCGGGTGCGGATCGAGCAGGCCAGGCTGCTGGTGCTGAAGACCGCCTGGCTGATGGACACCGTGGGCAACAAGGGCGCGCACACCGAGATCCAGGCGATCAAGATCGCGGTCCCGCAGACCGTCGAGTGGATCCTGGACAAGGCGGTGCAGGCACACGGCGCGGCGGGCGTCAGCCAGGACACCCCGCTGGCCCAGCTCTGGGCCGGCAACCGCACCCTGCGGCTGGCCGACGGCCCGGACGAGGTGCACCGCCGCTCGCTGGCGCGGCGTGAGCTGCGGAGGTACCAGGGATGACCGACCTCGATCCGACGGCGCGGACGCGGGAGCTGCTGGCGGCCTTCCCGCCCTCGGAAGTCGACCGGCTCGACTTCCTGCGCGCGCGGTTCGATGCCGGACTGGCCTGGGTGCACTTCCCGGTCGGACTCGGCGGCCTCGGTGCGCCGCGGGCTCTGCAGGCCGTGGTGACCGCCGAGTTGGCCGCCGCCGGCGCGCCGGACAACGACCCGCGCCGGATCGGCATCGGGCTGGGGATGGCCGCGCCGACCATCCTGCGCTATGGCACGGCCGAGCAGCAGCGGCGCTGGCTGCGGCCGTTGTGGACCGGCGAGGAGGTCTGGTGCCAGCTGTTCAGCGAGCCCGGCGCCGGCTCCGACCTGGCGGCGCTGGCCACCCGCGCGGTGCTCGACGCGGACGGGGTCTGGACGGTGGACGGCCAGAAGGTGTGGACCTCCAGCGCCCACACCGCCCGCTGGGCGATCCTGATCGCCCGCACCGACCCGACCGTGCCCAAGCACCAGGGCATCACCTACTTCGTCTGCGACATGACCGACCCCGGGGTGGAGGTCCGCCCGCTGCGGCAGATCACCGGCGAGGCCGAGTTCAACGAGGTCTTCCTGACCGGCGTGCGGATCCCCGACACCGACCGGCTCGGCGCCGTCGGCGAGGGCTGGCGGGTCGCCCAGACCACGCTGAACAACGAGCGGGTGGCGATCGGCGGTCAGGCCGTCCCGCGCGAGGGCGGGCTGATCGGCATGGTCGCCGAAACCTGGCGCACCCGGCCCGAGTTGCGCACCCCCGAGCTGCACCAGCGGCTGCTCCAGCACTGGGTGGACGCCGAGGTGCTGCGGCTGACCGGCGAACGGCTGCGCCAGCAGCTGGCGGCCGGCCAGCCGGGCCCGGAGGGCGCCGGCGGGAAGCTCGGATTCGCCCGGCTGGCCCAGCAGTTGACCGGTTTCGAGGTCGAGCTGCTGGGCGAGGAGGGCCTGGGCTACGACGACTGGACGCTGCGCCGCCCCGAACTGGTGGACTTCAACGGCCGCGAGGCCGGCTACCGCTACCTGCGGGCCAAGGGCAACTCGATCGAGGGCGGCACCAGCGAGATCCTGCGCAACATCATCGCCGAACGGGTGCTGGGACTGCCGCCCGAGCCGCGCACGGACAAGGACGTCCCGTGGAAGGAGCTGTCCCGGTGAACCTGCTCTACTCCGAGATCGAGGAGGAGCTGCGGGCCAGCGTCCGCGACCTGCTGCGCGACCGCAGCCCGCAGGACGTGGTGCTGGCCCGGGTCTCGGCCGGCCTGGGCTACGACCCGGCGCTCTGGCGGGCGTTGGCGGTGGACCTGGGAGCGGCCGGGCTGCAGGATCCGGCGGTGGGCGGGACGCTGCGCGAAGTGGCCGTGGTCATGGAGGAGTTGGGCCGCTCGGTGGCGCCCACGCCGTTCCTCGGCAGCGCGGTGCTGGCGACGGCGGCACTCGGCTGGGAGCGGGTGGGCGAGCGGACCGCGACGCTGGTGGTGCCGTTCTCCGGCGGAGCGCCGAGCGTGCGGGCGGCCGGCGGCCGGCTGAGCGGGCGGGTCACCTCGGTGGCCGACGCACTCTCAGCCGACCTGCTGGTGGTGCCGGTGGTGGGCGGCTCGCTCTGGGTCGTCGAGCGCGCATCGGTGGACAGCGGGGTCACCGTCACCCCGCGCACCTCGCTGGACCTGACCCGGCCGCTGGCCGATGTCGAGTTCGAGGGCGCCCCGGGCCAGTTGGTGACCGAGGACCCGGCAGTGTTGGATCGCGCGCTGCTCACGGGTGCCGGGCTGCTCGCCTCCGAGCAGCTGGGGATCGCCGAGTGGTGCCTGGCCAGCACCGTCGAATACCTGCGCGAGCGGCGGCAGTTCAACCGCCCGGTGGGCTCCTTCCAGGCGCTCAAGCACCGGCTGGCCGACCTCTGGCTGGAGGTGGTCGGCGCCCGCGCCGCCGCCCGGGCCGCCGCCGACGCGCTGGCCACCGGCGCGGCGGACACCGAGATTCTGGTCGCGGTGGCCGCCTCGCACTGCGGCACGGTGGCGGTGCGGGCCGCCGAGGAGTGCGTGCAGCTGCACGGCGGCATCGGGATGACCTGGGAGCACCCGGCCCACCTCTACCTCAAGCGCGCCAAGGCGGACCAGCTGGCGCTGGGCACCCCGGGCCGGCACCGGGCCCGGCTGGCCGAGCTGGTGGACCTGCCGGCCTGAGACGCAGGGTGTCCCCGGGGAGTTCGCTTCCCGGGGACACCCTGCCTTCAGAGCCCGATCACCACGCGCCCGGTGGTGCCGCCTTCGGCCACCCGCTGCACGCCGTCCGCCGCCGCCTCGAACGGCAGCCGCTCGCTCACCAGCGGGCGCACCACGCCCTGCTCGGTGAGCTTGGTCAGCTCGTCGTGCGCGGACCGGACGGCAGCCGGGTCCTTGGTGTTGTAGAGGCCCCAGTGCAGGCCGAGGACCGAGTAGTTCTTCACCAGGGCGTGGCCCAGCTGCGGCGCGGGGATGGTGCCGCTGGCGAAGCCGACCACCACGATCCGGCCCTCGAAGGCGACGCACTTGGTGGAGCCGGTGTAGGCGTCGCCGCCCACCGGGTCGAAGACCACGTCGGCGCCACGGCCGCCGGTGGCCTCCTTGACCGCCGCCACGAAGTCCTCGGCCTTCCGGTCGATCACCACGTCGCAGCCCAACTCACGGGCCACGGCAGCCTTCTGGGCGCCGCCGACGACGCCGATCACGCTCGCGCCGGCCGCCTTGCCGAGCTGGACGGCCGCGCTGCCGACGCCGCCGGCCGCCGCGTGCACCAGCAGGGTCTCCCCCGCGCGCAGGGCGGCCCGGCGGTGCAGGGCGAACCAGGCGGTCTGGTAGCCGATGTGCAGCGCGGCGGCCTGGGCGTCGTCCAGCGCCTCGGGGGCCGCGAAGAGTGCCCGGGTGTCCAGCAGCGCGTACTCGGCGAAGGCGCCGGTGCCCGCCACCGGGTTGCCGATCACCCTTTCCCCACTGGGCAGTTCACCGCACAGCTCGACGCCGGGCGTGAACGGCAGCGGCGGCTTCACCTGGTACATCCCCAGGCACATCAGCGCGTCCGGGAAGTTGACGGCCGCCGCCCGGACCTTCACCAGCACCTGGTGCTCGCCCGCGACCGGCCGCGGCACGTCCTCGACCAGCCGCATCACCTCGCGCGGCAGCCCCAACTCGCCCACCTGCCATGCCCTCATGCCGCGTCACCCGCCACGAACTTGCGCTGCAGCCGGTTCATCGCCGCCAGCCAACCGTCCGGCTCGGTCGCCCGCGCCGCGTAGTAGCCGGCCACCTCGGGGTGCGGCAGGATCAGGAACCGCTCCTCGGCGATCGCCCGCAGCACGTCCTCGGCCACCGCCGCCGGCTCCAGCGCGGTGGCTCCCATCAGCGCCTGGCCCAGCTCACCGGACGCCTCCAGGATCTTGGTCCGCACCCCCTGCGGGCAGAGCGCGTGCACCTTGACGCCCCGGTGGCGGTAGGTGGCGGAGAGCCACTCGGCGAAGGAGAGCGCCGCGTGCTTGCTGACCGAGTACGGCGCCGAGCCGAGCATGGTGAGCAGCCCGGCCGCCGAGACGGTGGCCACGAACCGCCCCTCGCCGCGCTCCAGCCACTCGGGCAGCAGCAGCTCGGCCGCCCGCACGTGGGCCATCACGTTGACCTCCCAGGAGGAGGCCCACAGCGCCTCGGGCGCGTCCGCGCCGCCGCCGTGCGCCACCCCGGCGTTGGCGCAGTACACGTCGATGCCGCCCAGCTCCGCGCGGGCCGCCTCGATCAGCGCCGCGACCCCGTCCCGGCTTGCCGCGTCCCCGGGCACCGCCACCGCGCCGAGCCGAGCCGCCGTCTCGCGGGCCGCGTCGGCGTCCAGGTCGTTGACCACCACCGACGCGCCCTCGGCCGTGAAGGCCTCGGCCAGCGCGGCGCCGATGCCGCGCCCGGCGCCGGTGATGACGCAGCGCCGACCGGACAGCCCGGCGGTCACAGCCCACCGCCCAGCGTCACGCCACCGTCCAGCACCAGGGTCTGCCCGGTGATCCAGCCCGCCTGGTCGGAGAGCAGGAAGGCCACCGCGCCCGCGACGTCCTCGGGCACCCCGAGCCGCTTCAGCGGGTAGGGCGCGGCGGCCTCCTCCTCGCGTCCCTGGTAGAGCGCCTCGGCGAAGCGGGTCTTGACCACGGCGGGGGCCACCGCGTTCACCCGGACGTTCGGGCCCAGCTCACCGGCCAGCTCCATGGTGAGCCGGGTGAGCGCGGCCTTGCTGACCCCGTACATACCGATCCCGGGCGAGGTGCGCAGGCCCGCGATGGAGGAGACGTTGACCACCGCGCCGCCGTGCTCGCCCATCCAGGCCTGGTGGGCGAGCCGGGTCCAGGCGAGCGGCGCGAGCACGTTGACGGCCAGGATCTTGGCGGCGGCGGCCAGGTCGGTGTCCAGCACCGGGCCGAAGACCGGGTTGATGCCGGTGTTGTTGACCAGCAGGTCCAGCCGCCCGAAGGAGGCCATCACCTGCTCGACGGCGGCCTGCTGGTGCGCGGGGTCGTCGGCCTTGCCGGCCACGGCGATGGCGTGCGCCTCGCCGCCCAGGTCGCGCACGGCCTCGGCGAGCGGCTCGGGGTTGCGGGCGGTGATGCAGACCCGGGCGCCGCGGTCCACCAGCTCACGGGCGATCCCCAGGCCGATGCCCCGGCTCGCGCCGGTGACCAGGGCCACCTGTCCCTTGAACGTAAACGTCATGGCCGTCCTCTACTCCTAGGTAACTAAGCGCTTGCTTAGCATCTTGTCCCCGGGCCACACTGTCAACCGTCCGCCCGACTCCGCCGGGCCCCGTGCGAGGATGTTGACCATGACCACCGAGCCGCACCTCGCCGACCTGTGGCCCGGGGAGCGCCCCGAGGCCGCGCGCCGGCTGCTGCTCGCGGCCATCGACTCCTTCGCCTCCCGCGGCTTCCACGCCACCACCACCCGGGACATCGCCACCGCCGCCGGCATGAGCCCGGCCGCGCTCTACATCCACTACCCCTCCAAGGCCGCGTTGCTCGCCGAGATCAGCCGCAACGGGCACGCCGCCACCCTCACGCTGATCGAGGAGGCGGTCGCGCGGGACGCCGATCCCGCCACCCGGATGCGCGCCCTGGTCGAGCGGTTCACCGCCTGGCACGCGCGCGGCCACACGGTCGGCCGGATCGTCAACTACGAGCTGCGCGCCCTGCCGGAGGAGGACTTCGCGGTGGTCGCCGAGCTGCGCCGGCGGATGGAGGACGCGGTGATGCGGCTGATCGAGGAGGGCGTGTCAACGGGCGTCTTCACCGTCGCCGAGACCCGCACCGCCGCCCGCGCGGTCACCTCGCTGGGCATCGACGTGGCCCGCTGGTACAACGAGCGCAGCAGCGAGAGCCCCGAGCAGCTCGGCGCGCGGTACGGCGACCTGGTCCTGCGGATGCTCGGCGCTTCGGTCTGACCTTCCGTCAGATACTGCTGCTCAGCGTGTTGTTGAGGTGCGGCCCGAGGTAGCCCAGGTAGACCAGACCGCCGTGCCCGGTGGCGTCGTGGAAGTGCAGCCGCGGCGCCTTGGCGTTGCCCGCGCCGATCCGCAGGTGCGCGCCCATGAAGACGGCGCCGCTCGGGTCCACCGACTCCGGGACCGGGAAGGTCCGCTGCAGGCGCCAGGCCTTGCGGCCCGAGGTCTGCGGCGACTCGTCGCGCACCACCTTCCCCGGTGGGAAGCGGTGGCCGCCGGGCGGCGTCTCGCGGCACCAGTGCAGGAAGTCGCGCAGGTGCCCGCCGTCCCGCTTGGCCCGCGCGTAGTCCCGCAGTGCCAGCAGCGCGTCCCAGGCGGTGGCGGCCCAGTCCGCACCCAGCGCCTGCGCGTCCAGCTGCACGGTGACCCGGCGGCTGCCGGTGAAGCGCAGCTCGGGCAACTCGGCGAACCGGTCCAGCAGTTCCTCGAAGCTGACCGGCCCGCCGTGCGGTGCGCGCTGCGCGCGGTAGGCGGCGCGGTAGCCCGCCCCGGCCTCGCCGAGGTCGATCAGGTACCGCTGGACCTCGCGCAACCGGGCCTCGGCGTGCCGCAGTTCGTCGGCCCGCTCGGCCAGCTCCGTGCTCAGGTCGGCCGCGTGCTCCTCCTTCTCCCGCAGCTCCTGGCGCAGTTCGCCGATCTCCCGCAGCCGCGCGGTCTCCTCGTGCGCGGCCTCGTCCAGCAGGGCGTTCAGCACGGCGTTGTCCGCGCGCAGGTGCTCCAGCTCGGAGCGGCACGCGTCGGCCGCGGTGCTCGGCCGGGTGCGCAGCGCGGGCAGGGCCGCCAACTCGGCGGGCAGCGGGGCCCGGACCGCGAGCCGGCGCGGCAGCCTGGCCAGCAGCCGGGCCGCACGGGCCAGTTCGTCGCCCTGGCCGAGCCGGGGGAAGGCCGGGATCGCCGGATGCCGGAAGCCGTCCACGGCCTGCTCCGGTTCGACTCCGGGCAGGTAGCAGCGGGCGCCACCGGGCGGCACCCGGTGGTTCACCAGCACCTGGTTGACCGCCGCCGCCACCTCCGGGTTCAGCAGGTACCCGACGGCCAGTCCGGCCAGTTCACCCGCGAGCGGCTCGGCGAGGGCGGGCGGGACGGCGAGCAGCACCACGGGCAACCGCCGCCGCCGATCGCGCAGTTCGTCGAGCAGCCGGGGCAGGTCGGCCTCGGACAGCACGACGGGCCGGGCGGTGACCGCCACCGGGCCGTCCGTGGCCCGCACTTCGGTGAGCAGGGCGGCGGCCAGTTCCGGCGCCCCGCTGCGGGCGGGCTGTCCACCGGCGACGGCCGGCAGGTGCTCGACCTCGAGCCGCACCCACGGACCGGTGTCACCGGACCGGGCGCGGACCACCAGGGTCAGCTGGCGGATGCCGTCCGGGCCGCTCTCGCGCAACCGCCAGCGGGTGTACGCACCGTGCAGGTCGGCCGCCGAGTCGGTGTCCAGCCGGACCCCGGGCGGCAGGTCGTCGGGGTCGAGCTTCTCGACATCGCGCAGCCAGCGGCGCAGTTGGCCATCGGCGATCGAGCCGGTGCTGACGTAGTCGTACCCGCTGGTGACGACCATCCGGTAGTTGCTGGCGTCCACCGCACCGACTCTGCCACCCGGTCGACCGGGCCACCATCGATCGGCCGCAGCCCACCCGCACTACCTGGAGTCGGGTGGGATCGCCGAGGTCAACTCCTACCTGCCGCTGACGCCGGGCAGCCCCGCCGGGCCGTGAGCCGCTGGGCGCGGACCACCGCACCATGCGGCGCCGCACGCCAGACCACCGCGGCCGGGTCGGCCTGCGGTCCGGCGGGCTGGGGCGTGAAGCCGACGGCGGCGGTGCGGGCACCGTGCTCAACACGGGCGGCTCGGGCGGCTTGGGCGATCCGGCCGACGTGGCAGACGTGGGCGGTCAGGCCGGCCCGGGCGGCGGGGCCGACGGAGACGACCACCGGTGCGGCGACCTGCGCGGAGGCGACCACCAGCAGGGCTCCGGTCGCGCTCACGGCACCCAGCAGGACCGCCGCCAGCGGCCCGAGAAGGGACTTCTGCACAACGGGGCTCCTTGTCCTGGGGTGGATCCCGTGCTTCCCGCTTCCGGTAAATTTGTCGCGCACATGCCCACCTGTCAAGAGCGCCCCGCCCGCGAGCACATCGCGCCGGCCAGCCGGCGGGCCACCAGACCCGTGAAGCGGACCGCCTCGGCGGCCGCCGGCAGCGGGTCGTCGGCGTGCAGCCAGGACCGCTCGATGCCGCGGTGCGGCAGCACGGCGGGCGGCAGGCGACGGTGCACCCGGGCCCAGTCGAGCGCCGAGGGCAGGTCGAGCTGGCCCACCACGAAGGTGCGCGAGGTGAGTTGACCGGCCGCCTCGACCCGCCGTCCGGTCAGGTCCAGGTGCATGGCCCGCACCACGTCGACCCCGCGCAGGTTCTCGAAGGCGCGGAACTGGGCTCCGGTCCTGGGGTTGAAGTCGACCAGCTTGAAGCGGCCGTCCCGCAGGTCGAGCCGCCAGTCCAGGTCGGCCGCCCCGCTGTAGCCGAGCGCGCGGCACAACCCGGCCGCGAGCCGGGCCAGTTGTTCGTCGCGCTCGGCCACCGCGCGGGACGCGATGCCGCTCTCGGGCGGCCAGCAGCGCAGCTTGCGGCCGGTGAAGACCACCCGGACCGCACCGCCCGCGCCGCAGTAGAGGTGGGTGGTCCAGTCCTGCGAGGACTCGGGCGGCAGGTACTCCTGGGCCAGCACCGAGATCTCGCCGTCGCGCGGCACCACGGCGCGCAGCTCGTCCTCGTCGCGCACCAGCGTGGTGTGCCCGACCACCGGGGCCCGCAGCCTGGTGTACGCCTCCAGGTTCTTCAGCACCAGCGGATAGCCCCAGTCCCGGCAGAGTTCGAGCAGCGCGGCGCGGTCGGGCGGCGCGCAGGACCGGGGGGTGGGCACCCCGTACTGCCGGCAGATCCGGTACATCCCGGCCTTGTTGGCCAGCCGGCGCGGCAGCCCGGCACGGACCGGCGGCAGCAGGAAGGAGCCGGCCAGCCGGTCGGCGTGCTCGGCCAGCAGGACTGCCGCCTCATCGTCGGTGGGCACCGCCACCGCCGGGCGGCCGATCGCCCGGCCGATCGCCAGCAGCGCCGACACCAGGTGCTCCGGCGGCTCCAGGCCGCTGGTCGGATGGACGAAGCGGCCCGCCAGGTAGCGCGAGAGCGCGACCGGCGTGTAGCGGTCCTCGACCATCGCGTACACCGGCACGCCGGCCCGGGCCAGCGTCCGCACCACGCCCAGGCCCCCGTGGTGCTGCGGGTAGTGGCCCACCTTGACCAGCAACGCCGGTACGGTGCGGTCCAGTTCGGGACCGGCACAGGTAAGGGTGTCCATCATGGTTACCTCGATTCGATCCGGTGCCTCGCGGTCAGTGCTGCCAGACCCGCACCCAGTCCACGGTCAGCGCGGCCGAGTTGACCGAGGCCGGCGGCGCGCTCGGGTAGCCGACGGCCAGGTTGACCAGCAGTTCCATCGGGACGTCGGGGATCTGCTGCGGATCGGTCACCCGCCACTGCTGGACGCCGTCCACGTACCAGGTGATCGCGCCCGGCTCCCAGTCCATCGCGAAGACGTGGGTGGCCGCCGGAAAGTCGACCGGGCCGACGTTGTGGCCGACGTGCTGGTCGCTGCCGTCCGCGCCGCGCCAGTGCACGTTCATGGACACCTGCTGGGTGCTGCCGGCGAACTCGGCCACGTCCAGCTCGGGCGGGGTGGTCCGGGTGTCCGGCATCAGCCAGAAGGCCGGGAACATCCCGCTCTGCGGCGGGATCCGCAGCGCGGCGGCGAAGTAGCCGTGGGTGAAGGTCTCCCGGGGCGTGGCGTTCCAGGAGTCCCGGCCGGTGGTGATCATGCCGGAGGTCCACGGATAGGTCTTGCCGTCGCTGCCCACGGTGTCGCGGCGCGCGGCCGTCAGGGTGGCGGCGCCGTCGCCCACCGAGACCTGGCCGGGCAGGTACCACTCGGCCTCGTGGTTGCCCGCGTTGGTGCAGCCCCCGTCGTTCCAGTCGTAGCAGCGGGCCCAGCGGGCGGTGTCCAGCTCGGTGCCGTTGAAGTCGTCCTGGAGGACCAGGCGCCAGGGGCCGGCGGCGGCAGGGGCGGTCGCCGCCGCGGCGACGGGGACGGGCGGACCACCGCCGGTGGTCGAGCCGCTCAGCGCCGGGACGCCGCCACCGGTGCAGGCGGTGGCCAGCAGCAGCACACCGGCCGTCCCCGCCCGGGGCAGCGCCGCGCGCGGCGCGGTGGGCGCTGCCCCGGGTGGCCGGCCGCCCGACGAGCGCTCACCGCCACCGGCGGGACCCGCCGCGTCCGCCCGAGCCGGGCGGCGCGGGCCCCGGCGCCCCGGCCAGAGCGCGGCCACCGTGGTGACGACGGCCAGCACGCCCAGCGCACGCGGCACGGTGAACGCGTGGTTCAGCAGGAACGCCTGCGCGACCAGCACCGCCAGCGCCAGGCTCACGGCGGGCGTCAGCACCAGGTCCTCCAGCAGGTCCAGCGCGGTGCGTCCGCCCGCGTCCGCCGCCCGTGGCGACAATGCCGGGCGGAGCACCGCGGCCCCCGGGCAGACCAGCACGAAGGCGGCCGTCAGCACGGTGCGCAGCGGCCCGGCGGCCGGCAGTGCCGTGGCGAGCAGCGCGATCCATCCGGAGAGGGCGAGCGCGATCCGTACCGAGCGGTTCATCAGGGGGCTCCCGCGGAAGTGGACGGCAGGTAGCGGTAGACGTCGGCGTCCGGCCCCCGGTAGACGGGCGTCAGCTCCGGCGAGGCGTCGGCCGCGGCCTTCACCCGCGGCACCGTGTCGGCGGGCAGCACGCCGGTCAGGTAGCACTCGGCGCTCTGCCCCCGGGTGAGGATCAGGTAGGCCGGTCCGGAGAACCCGGCATCGGCCTGCGCCAGCGCGGCGGCCGGATCGCTGACCAGCAGCTGCCGCTGGCCCAGCGTGCCGTCGGTGAGCACCAGCTGCTGATGCTGGTCGTAGCGCAGCTCGTCGCCGGGCAGGTTGCCGGTGACCGAGACGATCCGCGCGCCGGGCGGCGCGCTGTCCACCAGCTCGCGGGTGGCGGTCACCTCGTCGCTGGTGAAGTAGTTCATGCTCTCCTTGCTGTCGTAGCCGAAGAGCAGCCCGCCGACCAGGCCGCAGGCCACCAGCAGCACCAGCGACCCGCGCAGCCGCGAGCGCGGGCCGGGTCGCAGGACCAGCGTCGCGGCCAGGAAGGCGATGGCGGGCAGCGCGAAGAGGTAGACCCGGAAGATCATCTCCCCGCCGTAGGTGTTGGCGACCAGCAGCAGCCCCGGGGCCACCGCGGCGGCCGGCAGGCCGGTGCGGCGCACCCACGGCCGGCGCACGAAGCCGCCGATCGCGAGCAGCAGGATCCCCGCCGACATCACCCGGTCCACCCAGGCCACCAGCACCTGGCCCGGCGCGGCGGCGCCCAGGCCCGCCAGCCCGGCGACCGCGTTGTCGTCCGGCCGGGCCAGCGCCGACAGGAAGTCGTGCAGATTGGCCGACACGTACGGCCAGGCCACCGTGGTGTCCCAGCCGACCGTCATGATCAGCGCCCCGGCCAGCACCGGCAGCACCACCCGGCGGTTGCGGCGCGGCAGCGCGAGGGCGAACAGGGTCACGATCAGCATCACCGGCGTCAGCTGGTGCGAGCTGACGATCGCGGCCTCCAGCAGCAGCACCAGGACGAGCCGGCGCCACGGCCAGCCGCCCGCGTCGGACCGGGCCGGCGGTGCGGGCGAACCGGAGGAGGAGGCCCCGACCGGTGCCTGCTGCCGCTGCAGCCGGCGCACCACCATCGCGAGCACCGTGACGTACAGCACGAACGCGAAGGCCTGCGGCGAGAAGTAGTCCTGCCCGACCCAGGAGGCCGAGAAGAAGATCCACACCGCGCCCCAGACCAGCCGCCGGTCCCGGGTGACCGAGCTGAAGAGCAGCAGCAGCGGCGGGATCAGCAGCACGTTGAAGATCACCGGCCCCCAGACCGCGTACCCCAGCGCCGAGGAGTGGCCGGTGACCCGCAGCAGCAGCACGTTGAGCTGGAAGAAGCCCGGCCACTGGTTGTAGATCTCCAGCCCCTGGGCGTTGGGCACGGTGCCGTTGTGGCGCAGCATCGCGTCCACCACCGCCACGTGCTTCCAGGCCCAGGAGTAGCGCAGCGCCGGGTAGAGCAGGCTCGGGGTGGCGTGGATCATCGCGATCAGGCCGAGCACGTACCCGGCCGGCCAGGCGTTGCCCAGCCGGGTGCCCTGCCGCAGCAGCGTCACGAAGCCGAGCAGCAGCAGGGCCAGCGCCACCCAGTAGAGCGCCGGCAGGACCTGGAGCAGGCCCAGGTCGCCCATCCGGTCCAGTCGGACGTGGCGCAGCGAGAGCAGCCACAGGACGAGCGCGGCGGGCAGCAGGATCCGGGGCAGCGGGCCGGGCGGGCGCCGGGCCGGGTCTCGCCGGCCGGGGCGCGCCGGGGCCGGCCCGCCCACCACCTCGGTGGGCGGCGCCGTGGCGCCCGGCCGGGAGAACATCAGCCGACCCCGCGGGCGGTGTGCCGGTACCGGCACGGTCCGCCCGCCGGCCCGGTCCGGGTCAGTGCGTTGATCATGGTTCAGCCTCCCAGTCGGCCACGGCGGACGCATCCGAGCGCCGCCACAGGTGTGAGCGGGGCGACGGGCCGGGGCTCATCCCCACGGGGACCCACCGGCCCGGCCGCCGACGGGGCTGCCCAGGGCGGCCCGGACGCGGCGGTACAGCCGCCAGCTCCTGGTCCGCAGCCGCTCGCCGCGCGGGGCGAGCGGGGCGCCCAGGCCCTCGGCCCAGTGCTGGAACACCTGCGGCGGGGTGTCGGCGCGGACCGTCAGGCGGGCGATCAGGAACGGGTCGTCGCCCGCGGAGCTGAAGCAGTCCGCCGTCGCGCAGGCCGAGGACCAGCCCGCCGCGCGCACCCGCCGGCGCACGGTGGCGCTGGAGTAGCCGTGCGGGTAGGCGTAGCTGGTGACGGGGTGGCCCAGGGCCTCCTCCAGCTCCAGCTTGCAGCCCTCGATCTCGGCGTCCAGCCGCCCGCGCGGCAGGGTGTCGAGCTGCGGGTGGGAGCGGCTCTGCCCGCCCAGGTCGACGAAGCCGTAGGCGTCCAGGGTGGTGACCTGGCGCCAGTTCAGCATGTCGGCGGGTGGCAGCAGGCTGCCCGCGGCCTGCTCGCCCGGCGGGTGGATGGCGCCGGTGGTGAGGTAGAGGGTGGCCGGCAGGTCGCGCTCGCCGAGCAGCGGGGCCACTGTCCAGTAGAAGTCGGCGAAGCCGTTGTCGAAGGTCAGCACGACGCTGCGCTCGGGGAGTTGGTGCCCGCCGCGCTGGGCGGCGACCAGCCGCCGCAGCGGCACCACGGTCCGCCCGGCGTCGGCGAGTCGGCTCAGCTGCTCCGCGAAGACCTGCGGGGTGACGGCGTAGCGGGCGACCCAGCCCGGCGGGTCGGCGCTGACGCAGTGGTAGCGCAGCACGGGCACGGCGGTCATGGCCCACCACCCCCCAGGGCGGGCCGCAGCGAGCCGGTGTCACGCGCCGGCCGGGCGGCGGCCCAGCTGCCGGTCAGGAATCCGAGCACGGTGGCCCCGGTGCCCAGGCAGAGCGCGGCCAGGGTGCGCACATCGCCCGCCGCGCCCGGCCGCACCGCGCGCAGCGCGGCCTTCGGCAGGGTGGCCCGCAGGTAGCGCCGCTCGCTGGCCAGCGCCGCCCCGGGCCCGCTGTACCGGGCGACGATCGCCTTGGAGCGGCCCTCGGCGTAGCAGCGGGCGCGGAAGTAGGTCCACCGGGCCCGTGCGGCGGGCACGTGGTGCCGCACGGCCGCGGCCGGCTCGTAGCGCAGCACGGCGCCCGGGTTGCGGGCCGCCAGCCGCAGGCACAGCTCGGTCTCCTCGCAGCCGGTCGGCCGGGTGCCGACCCGCCCGAGGTCGACCCGGAAGCCCCCGGCGGCGAGCAGTTCGGCGCGCCGGAAGGACATGTTGGCACCGATGAAGTTCCTTACTCCGCAGGCCTCTTCGGGCAGGCCGCGGTAGGAGCAGCCGACCACCCAGTCGAACTCGGGCGGGAACCAGGCCGGTCGGCCCCGCTCCCAGGCGGGCCGGACCAGCCCGCCCACGCCCAGCACCGCGGGTTCGCGGTAGCCGGCCAGCAGCTGCCGGGTCCAGTCCGGGTCGGCCGCGGCGTCGTCGTCCAGGAACGCGACCACCTCGCAGCGCGCGGCGGCCACCCCGGTGTTGCGGGCCCCGGAGAGCCCTTGCGCTTCTTGATTGACCGTCACTTCGACGTCCGAAAAGGCCTGTTCGGCGCGCTCGGCGAGTTCGGGGCAGTGGTCGACCACCAGCAGCAGCTGCTCGGCCGGGTGCCGCTGGCCGCGCACCGAGCGCACGGCGGCGGTCAGGTCGTCCCAACGCCGGGTGGTGTAGGCGCAGATCACGACGGAGAGGGTGGGCAGGGTGTTCATCACGTCCTCCGTTCGGGGAGCCAGCGCCGCATGGTGAGCAGCAGCGGCAGGGCCAGCACGCACTCGGCGAGCAGCCAGGCCAGCGCCACTCCGGTCAGCCCGAGGACGGGCATCAGCACGGTCACCAGGCCCAGCACCAGCACGCAGAGCGCGCCCTGCAGGCCGACCGCCCAGCCGAGTCGCCGCCGGGCCCGGGCCACCGCGATGGCCACGTCCAGCACCAGGTTGGGCAGCGCGGCCAGCGCCAGCAGCCGCAGCGGGGTGGTGCCCTCGGCGGCATAGCCGGGACCGAAGACCCGCAGCACCCAGGGGGCCAGCGCGATCACCAGCACGACGCCGGCGCCGATCAGCGCGGCGTTGTGCCGCAGTACGGTGCGGGCGTGCTCGGCCAGCCGGGCGGGTTCGTGCGCGGCCTCCACGATCAGCGAGGCGCTCATGTTCCAGGCCACCTGGAAGAGCGCGTAGGCGATCACCCAGGCCAGCGAGAAGTAGGCGTTGTGCTCGGGGCCGAGCTGGTTCAGCACCAGCAGCGGCACCACGTTGTAGGCGCTCAGCCGGAACAGCGAGCCGAGGTAGTCGGCGGCGGCGTAGCGCAGCAGCCCGGTCGGCAGCGGGTCCGGGTGCCGCTGCCGTCGGCGCTCGGGCAGCGCCCGGCCGAACAGGTAGCCGCTGGTGACGGTGAGCGAGACGGCCAGCGCGCCGGCCCAGGAGAGCAGGATCCCGGAGCGCACCACCAGCAGCCCGCAGAGCAGCAGGAGCAGCGTCTTGACCACCGCGAAGACGCCGTTCTCGGCGAGCACCCAGCCGGGTCGGCGCAGCCCGGTCAGCGCGCCGTCCTGGATGACGAAGATCGCGTATCCGGCGGTGCCCGCCACGAAGCCCAGCGCGGCCGGCCAGCTCCGCAGGAAGTCGAGCCCCGGGGCGAGCCTCGGGATCAGCAGCAGGAATCCGACAGCGGCCAGCGCACTGGCCGTCCCGGCCGCGAGGTAGCAGCGCAGCACCAGCCGGGCGGGCCGCCGCCCGGCGGCGGCGGGCAGGAAGCGGATCAGCACGTCGTTCAGGTTGAGCTGGCCGAAGCCGGCCAGCAGCGTCGCGGCGGAGACCACCGCATAGGCCAGGCCCACGTCCCGCACGCTGTACCAGGAGGTGGCGAAGAGCCAGAAGACCGCGCCCAGCGAGGCGGTGAGCAGTGAACTGAGGGTCAGCAGATGGCCGTTGCGCAGCAGCCGGCCGCCGTCGGCGGGCTCGGCGCGCAGCCGGCGCACGGCCGGCAGTCCGCGCACCCGGGTGCGCAGCAGTTCCGGATAGCCGCACTGCGCCGCCGGCAACCCTGGTGGTCGCGACGCCGGAGTGCGCAGGGCGGCCATGGTTCAGGCCTCGATCCGCAGTTCCCTGGCGCGGCTGCGCAGGTAGCCGAACGGGCCGTAGGCCAGCCCGCGCAGCTCCTGGCGGACCAGTGTGTCGCCGGTCGGCTCGACGCCGGGCGAGGCGGCCTGCTGGTAGCGGGTGCGGCGGCGCAGGGCGTGCCGCACGCCGCCCGGCAGCCGGCGCACCAGGGCCGGGAGCATGCCGGGTTCGGCGGCGAGGGCGGCGAGCAGGAAGGCGCCGCAGCCGGCGCCGTAGCCGAACGCCTGGTTGACCACGGCCGCCGAACGGCGTTGGTGGCGGTGCCAGATCAGCGCCTCCGGCTGGTAGGCCAGCGTCCAGCCGGCCGCCAGCGTCCGGAAGAAGGCGAGCAGGTCGTCCCCGCCCTTGGCCGGCGTGCCGACGCCGGTCGCCGGGTCGAAGCCGCCCATCCCGCGCAGCGCCGCGGTGCGGAAGGCCATGTTCGCGCCGGTGCCGAAGGATCCGGCGGTGAACGGGAAGAGCGGGTCGCGCGGCGGCCGGGCCAGCGACCAACTGGCCGGGCGGAAGCCCTTGGTGAAGCCGCAGAGCCGTTCCTGGGCAGCCTGCGCCGGAGTCTGCAGCTCGGCCGGCAGGACCAGCCCGGTCACGCAGCCCACCCGCGGGTCGGCGGCGAAGGTCCGGGCCAGCGCGGCCAGCCAGCCGGGATCGGCCAGCGTGTCGTCGTCGGTGAAGGCGCAGATGGTGCCGCGCGCGGCGGCCAGGGCCCGGTTGTGGGCCCTGGCCAACCCCGCCACCGGCTCGCGCAGGTAGCGCACTTGGCTCGGGTAGCGGGTGCGGACCAGGGTGCGGGCGTCGTCGCTCGACGGCGCGTTGTCCACCACGATCAGCTCGTGGCGCGGATAGTCACCGCGCAGCAACGAGTCGAGGCAGAGCTGGAGTTGGTCCACCCGGTTGTGGGTGGCGACGATCACGCTGATCAGCGGCGGGGCGGCGGCGGGGCCGGGCGGCACGGCTGCCGCGCGGGCCGCCGAGCTCGCCGGCAGGTCCGCCGGCTGCGCTGCCTGGTGGGCGAGTTCACGATGTGCGGCATCGACCAGCAGTCGGCACAGTCCGGCCCGGTCGCCGGGTGCGCCGCTGGCGGTGACCAGCCCGAGCGGGTGTCCACGCAGCCGCACCAACGCCAACACGCGTCCGTCAGGGCCGGTCGGCGCCTGGCCGCCGGGCGAGCGCAGCTCGCCGGGCGCCTCCAGGTCCAACTCGACGACCTGCACGGGGGTGTAGAGCGAGTCGCGGGCGGCAGGGCGGGGGCAGGCCGGGTTGGGACGCCGGTCGGAGCCGTTCATCGCTCCCCCACGGCCTTCGTCCGTGCGGGCCGGGCACCCGGGCGCTCGGCGATCAGGGTACGCAGTACCCGTCGGCCGTCCGATACCGCGTGCAGGTGCGAGCGCCCACCGCGGCGAGGGAGTTCGAAGCTGGGGACCTCGGCGATCCGAAGTCCCTTGCGCAGGGCGTGCGCGACCATCTCGGCCTCGATCTCGAAGCCGGTGGCGCGCAGCTCCAGGGTGTCCAGGAAGCCGCGCCGGAACGCGCAGAAGCCGTAGCAGAGGTCGGTCAGCCGGGCCCCGTAGAGCCGGTTGACCACGGCGAGCAGGGCCCGGTTGCCGAGAGACCGCACGGTGGTGAGGTCACTGGAACCGCCGCCGGAGAGGTAGCGCGAGCCCTTCACGAAGTCGTAGCCGTGGTCCAGGAAGTGGATGTAGTGCGGGATCTCGCCGGGCGACATCGAGCCGTCGGCGTCGATCATCACGACGTACTCCCCGGTCGCGGCGGCGAAGCCGGTGCGCAGCGCGTTGCCCTTGCCGGGGCCGCTCTGGCGCACGGTGCGCACGGACGGCAGGCAGCTGGTGGCCATCCGCAGGGTGGCGTCGGTGGAGTCGCCGTCGACCAGCAGGACCTCGTCCACGCAGCGCGGGATCTGTTCGAACACCCAGGGGATGTTGCGGGCCTCGTCACGGGCCGGGACGACCAGGCTGACGGTGTGTCGCACCGCGGCCCGGTCCCCGGCCCGGCGCAGCACGCGATCGTCGGCGCGACGGCCCTTGGGCATGGTGGTACTCATGGGTGACTGCCTCTCGGAGGCACAGAGCTCGGCCCGCGCGGAGCGCGACCCGGCGATGAAGGGTGAACGGGGCAGGCCGCCCACCACGGGTGACTGGCCGATCGGGCGCGTCAGCAGGAGGTGGTGAACACGTCTCCTGAATCCCGGAGAGGCTCAACCCCCGCGCGCCCCCGCGAGCCTCTGACGCCCGCCGCAACCGCCGGTCGGAACACCCCCCGCGGTGCGGTACCAGGCCCCCATCATGGGCACCGCGTTCACACGGAGTCAAGGGCTTTTCTATGCAATTCCAGTAATTTGCCGAGGTATTTGCTTAATGTCCGCTTTTCTGGGACAGCCTTCGGGGCAGCCGTCGGGACGGCCTTCGGGCGGCCTTCGGGCGGCCTTCAGGGGGACCTGTCGACGGATCGTCGAGCCGGTCAGCCGTCGGCCGCGATGATCCGCCGGGCGATCTCCTCGGGCCGCATCGGCCGCCCGAAGTGCCAGCCCTGCGCCTGGTCGCAGCCCATCGCGCGCAACCGGTCGGCGTGGTCGGCGTTCTCCACGCCCTCGGCGGTCACGGTCAGCCCCAGGGTGTGCGCCAGCGACACCAGACCGCCGATGATCCGCCAGCCCAGCACCTGCTCGCGCCCGGACTCCTTGAGGTCGCTGACGAAGGAGCCGGCGATCTTCAGTCCGGAGACCGGCAGGTCGCGCAGGTAGGCGAGGTTGGACCAGCCGGTGCCGAAGTCGTCCACGGCGAGCGAGACCCCCATGTCGACCAGCGAGTGCAGGGCCCGCAGCGACTCGTCCTCCGGTCCGACCACCGCGCTCTCGGTGATCTCCAGGGTCAGCCGCTTGGGGTCCAGACCGGTGCCCCGCAGGATCCGGTCGATGTCCGGGACCAGTCCGGCGTTGCGCACCTGACGCACCGCCAGGTTGACGTTGACCTGCGGCGCCCGGTCGCCGAACCGGCTTACCCAGTCGGCCGCCTGACCGCAGGCCTGTTCCAGCACCCAGCGCCCGAGCGGCATGATCAGGCCGGTCTCCTCGGCGGTGCCGATGAACTCGTCGGGGCCGAGCACGCCCAACTGCGGGTGGCGCCAGCGGACCAGCGCCTCGACCGCCGAGAGCGAGCCGTCGGCGAGCGAGCAGAGCGGCTGGTAGTCGATGAAGAACTCGCCGCGGTCCAGCGCGACCGGCATCCGCACCGAGACCGCGTAGCGGCTCACCGCGCGGGCGTTGCGCTGCGGGTCGAAGAGGGTCCACCGGCCGCGGCCCTCCTCCTTGGCCCGGTAGAGGGTCAGGTCGGCGGCCCGCACCGCCGCCATCGGCGTGGTGGCCGCCACCGGCCGCTCCAGCACGCCGACGCTGGCGCCGACCGCCAGCCGGTGCCCGTCGACCGGCACCGGCTTGGCGAGCGCCGCCAGCACCGTCTTGGCCGCCGCCACCGCCTCCTGCTCGCCCCGGCAGTCCTCCAGCAGCACCACGAACTCGTCGCCGCCCAGCCGCGCCACCAGGTGCCCCAGCGGGCGCAACGCCGCCTCCAGGCGCAGCGCGACCGCGGCCAGCAGCTGGTCGCCCGTCTCGTGGCCCAGCGAGTCGTTGACCACCTTGAAGCCGTCCAGGTCGACGTAGCACAGGCCGAACCGGGCGCCGGGCGCCGGATCCTCGAAGATCGCCTCCAACTGCTCGAAGAAGGCCGAGCGGTTGGGCAGGCCGGTCAGCGGGTCGTGGGTGGCCTGGTGGCGCAGCCGCTCCTGGAGGCGGTAGCGGTCGGTGATGTCCTCCAGCATCGCCACCTGGTAGACCGGCGTGCCGTCGTCGTCGCGGATCAGCGAGCAGGTCAGGTGGGTCCAGACCACCTCGCCGTCCTGGCGGTAGTACGGCTTGTCGAAGGAGAAGTGCTCGCGCTTGCCGCTGACCAGCTCCTCGTAGGCCTCCCAGACCCCCGGGGTGTCCTCCGGGTGCACCAGGTCGTTGACCCGGCGGCCCTGCATGTCCTCGGGGCGGGCGCCGAAGATGTCCTGCAGCGCCTTGTTCGCCGCCAGGATGTTGCCCTCGACGTCGCCGATGCCGATGCCGATCGCGGCGCTCTCGAAGAGCGCCCGGAACCGGGCCTCGGACTCGCGCAGCGCCCGCTCGGCCTCCCGGCGGGCGCTGTCGGCGGCCAGCCGGATGGCCTCCTGCTCCTGCAGGGTGCGCTCGCGCAGCGCCGAGGCCCAGCCGGAGGCGAAGGCCCCGGCGAGTTCGGCCGCCTGCTGCCGGCGCTCACCGTTGACCAGCAGGCCGATCGCCCGGGAGAGCAGCTCGGGATCGGTGAAGTGGGCCTCGACCAGCAGCGCGCCGGCCTCGGCGGCGGCGCCGGTGTCCAGCGGTCGCGCCCGCTGGGCGTCGTGCAGCAGCTCGACCGTGCGGCTGACCAGCCGGTTCAGCGCGCCGGGGTGCATCGCCGCGCCCTGGCTGCCGCGCAGCAGCCGGGCCCACTGGTCCGGGTCGGGGGTCTGCGACACGGTGGGGGACACGGCAACCGCTCTCTCGCCGGCCGGCTGCGGCCCAGTCACGTCAAGAGCCCCACACCGGCCAGGCCGACCATCCGCTCGGGGTGCTCGCCGACCGCGGTGGGCTCGTCCGGGCGCCACTGCGGCAGGTAGACCACGCCCGGCTCGACCAGCTCGAAGCCGTCGAAGAAGCCGGTGATCCGCTCGACCGAGCGCATCGTCAGCGGAGTGGGCGTGCGGTTGTACAGGTCCTGGTGGGTCTCGGCCTGGTCGGGGCGGCCCTCCAGGGAGGCGTGGCAGATGGCCAGCGCGCTGCCCGGCGGCAGCGCCGCGCGCAGGGTGCGCATGATGTCTTCGGGGTCCTGCTCGTCGGTGACGAAGTGCAGCACGGCGACCAGCAGCAGCGCGACCGGCTCGCCGGCGCCGAGCAGCTCGGCCACCTCGGGGCGGGCGAGCAGGTCGGCGGGGTTGGTCAGGTCGGCGTCGACCACGGTGCTGAGCGGGTCGTCCTGCAGCAGCAGGCGGCTGTGCGCGACGGCGACCGGGTCCTTGTCGACGTAGACCACCCGGCTGTCCGGCTGGATCTCGCGGGCCACCTCGTGCACCGCGCCGAAGGTCGGGATGCCGGAGCCTATGTCCAGGAAGCGGGTGAAGCCCTGTTCGGCGAGGAAGGTGACCGAGCGGCGCAGGAAGGCCCGGTTGGCCCGCATGATGTGCGGCAGGTCGGGCCACATCTTGATCGCCTTGCGCGCCATCTCCCGGTCCGCGGCGAAGTTGTGCGAGCCCCCCAGGTAGTAGTCGTAGACGCGGGCCGCTGCCGGCCGGTCAAGATCCATACCCTCGGGCACCCACGGTGGTCGCCGCATCAGGGACCCCTTCCGACACAGAAATAGACAAGAGGCATTTAGATCATCCTATGAACAATGGGTGACTGCAACCGACGGCGGGCGGCCCCCGGGGCGCCGGAACAGCGCGCGCCACCCGCCGCTGACCTGCTCCGCGCGCCCGGCGGCCGGCGCGGCGGAGAATGGCGGCATGGCGGGACACATCGAGGACTACGCCCTGATCGGTGACCTGCAGACCGCTGCCCTGGTGACCAGGGACGGCTCGGTCGACTGGCTCTGCCTGCCCCGCTTCGACTCCCCCAGCTGCTTCGCCGCCCTGCTCGGCGACCAGCGGCACGGTCACTGGCGGCTGGCCCCCACCGGCGGCGACTACCGGGTGGAGCGCGCCTACCGCCCCGGCACGCTGGTCCTGGAGACCCGCTGGGAGGGCCCGCACGGGGCCGTACGGGTGACCGACTTCATGCCGCAGCGCGAGCACGAGCCGCGGCTGATCCGGATCGTGACCGGCCTGCGCGGCGCCGTCGAGCTGTCCGGGGAGCTGCGGCTGCGGTTCAACTACGGGCGGGTGGTGCCCTGGGTGCGGCGCACCGACCACCACCGGGTGGCGGTGGCCGGGCCCGACGCGGCCTGGCTGCGGGTGCCCCCGGGCGTGCACACCTTCGGGCAGGACGGCGCGACCCGCTCGGAGTTCACCGTGCGGGCCGGGGAGGTGCTGCCGTTCACCCTCACCTGGCAGCCCTCGCACCGGACCGGCACCCGGCGGGTGGACCCCGAGCAGGAGCTGCGCGAGACCACGGCGCGCTGGCAGGGCTGGTCGGACGGCTGCCGCTACCAGGGGCCGTGGCGGGACGCGGTGCTGCGCTCGCTGATCACCCTCAAGGCGCTCGCCTACGCACCGACCGGCGGGATCGTGGCCGCGCCCAGCGCCGCCCTGCCCGAGGTGCTGGGCGGGGAGCGCAACTGGGACTACCGGTACTGCTGGCTGCGGGACTCCAGCATGACCCTCTCGGCCCTGCTGCGCGGCGGCTTCCGCGAGGAGGCGGCGGCCTGGCGGCGCTGGCTGCTGCGGGCCATCGCGGGCGACCCCGGTGACCTGCAGGCCGTCTACGGGGTGGCGGGCGAGCGCGGGCTGCCGGAGACCGAGGCCTCCTGGTTGCCCGGGTACGCGGACTCCGCGCCGGTGCGGTTCGGCAACGCGGCGGTCGGGCAGCTGCAACTGGACGTCTACGGCGAGGTGGTGGACACCCTGCACCTGGCCTGGGCCGCCGGGGTGCCGATGGAGCGCCAGGTCTGGGGGCTGCTGAAGGCGCTGATGGCCTACCTGGCCGAGCACTGGCGCGAACCGGACGAGGGCCTGTGGGAAGTGCGGGGCCGGCGGCAGCACTTCACCCACTCCAAGGTGATGTGCTGGGTGGCGGCGGACCGCGCGGTGCGGCTGGCCGAGGCCACCGGGCTGCCGGCTCCGGTCGAGCAGTGGCGCGCGATGCGCGCGGCCGTCCACGCCGACGTCTGCGCCAACGGCTACGACGCGTCCCAGGGTGTGTTCGTCCAGGCTTACGGCGGGCGGGAGTTGGATGCCGCGGCGCTCTTCGTGGCGAAGACCGGCTTCCTGCCGCCGGACGATCCGCGGGTGCGGCGCACGGTGGCGGCGGTGCGCGAGGGGCTGGACCACGGCGGGTACGTGCGACGCTACCGGGCCGACGCGCCCGACGGGCTGGCCGGGCAGGAAGGGGCCTTCGTGGCCTGCTCGTTCTGGCTGGCCGACGCACTGGCGACGATCGGCGAGCCGGCCCAGGCCAGGGAGCTGTTCGCGCGCACCGTGCGGCTGGGCAACGACCTGGGACTGCTCTCGGAGGAGTGGGACCCGCTCACCGGGCGCCAACTCGGCAACACCCCGCAGGCGTTCAGTCATGTGGCGCTGGTGAACGCGGCCTTCACGCTGGCCGGCCAGGGGTGACGGTCCGGCGCGCGGCCGTCGTCCCGGGCCCCTGCCGTCGGTGGACGGCAGGGGCCCGCAGCGACGCGGGGCGGACTACTCGACGGTGACCGACTTGGCCAGGTTGCGCGGCTTGTCGACGTCCCGCTCCAGCACCACGGCGGCGTGGTAGGCGAGGAGTTGGAGCGGGATGTTGAGCAGCAGCGGGTCCAGCTCGGGCTCGTTCTTCGGCACCAGCACGGTGTGGTTGGCGAGCTTGGCGTCCGGCGCGCGGTGGGCGATGGCCAGCACCCGGCCGGCCCGGGCCCGGATCTCGCCCAGCGTGGTGAGGTTCTTGTCGAGCAGCTCGTCGTCCGGCACCAGTGCCACGGTGGGGATCTCGGGGCTGATCAGGGCCAGCGGACCGTGCTTGAGCTCGCTGGCCGGGTAGGCCTCGGCGTGCACGTAGCTGATCTCCTTGAGCTTCTGCGCACCCTCACGGGCCACCGGGTAGCCCCGCACCCGGCCGATGAACATCATCCCCTGGCAGTCGGCGTACTCGGCGGCCAGCGCGGCGATCTCCTTCTCCTGCTCCAGGATCTCGCGGATCTGGCCGGGCAGCGCCTTCAGGCCCGCCACGATCCGGCGGCCGTCGGCCGGCGAGAGGTCGTTGATCCGGCCGAAGTGCAGGGCGAGCAGCGCGAAGGCGACCACGGTGGAGGTGAAGGCCTTGGTCGAGGCGACCGAGATCTCCGGTCCGGCGTGCAGGTAGATGCCGCCGTCGCAGGCGCGGGCGATGGCGCTGCCGACCGTGTTGACCACGCCGAGCACCTTGCCGCCCTTGCGCTTGATCTCCTGGACGGCCGCCAGCGTGTCGTAGGTCTCGCCGGACTGGCTGATCGCGAGGTAGAGGGTGTCCGCCTCGATCACCGGGTTGCGGTAGCGGAACTCGGAGGCCGGCTCGCTGTCGGCCGGGATCCGGGCCAGCTCCTCGATCAGCTGGGCGCCCATCTGCCCGGCGTAGTAGGCCGATCCGCAGCCGATGACCTTCACCCGGCGGATCTCGCGCAGCTCGCGGGCGTCCATGTTGAGCCCGCCCAGGTGCGCGGTGGCGAAGCGCTCGTCGAGCCGGCCGCTCAGCGTGCGCTCGACGGCGCCCGGCTGCTCGTGGATCTCCTTGATCAGGTAGTGCGAGTAGCCGTCGGTGTCGTAGGAGTCGATCTCCCAATCCACGGTGGACGGCTGACGGTTCGTCGGACGCGCGTCCTCGGTGTATGTGCGGAAGCCGTCGGCGCGGATCACCGCGAGCTCGCCGTCCTCCAGGTGGACCACCTGGCGGGTGTAGCGGACCAGCGCGGCGACGTCGGAGGCGACGAACATCTCCTTCTCGCCGATCCCGAGCACGATCGGGCTGCCGTTGCGGGCCACCACGATCCGGTCGGGCTGCTCGGCGTCGACCACGGCGATGCCGTAGGTGCCGACCACCAGGGCGAGCGAGGCGCGCACCGCCTCCTCCAGGTCGGCGCCCTCGGCGCTGTGCGCGGCGATCAGGTGGGCCAGCACCTCGGTGTCGGTCTCCGAGCCGAACACCGCGCCCTCGGCGGTCAGCTTGGCGCGCAGCTGGTCGGCGTTCTCGATGATGCCGTTGTGCACGACGGCGATCCGGCTCGCGTTGTCCAGGTGCGGGTGGGCGTTGGCGTCGCTCGGCTCGCCGTGGGTGGCCCAGCGGGTGTGGCCGATGCCGGTGGTGCCCTTGAAGCGGGCCGGCACGGTGGCGGCGAGGTCGGCGACCCGCCCCTTGGCCTTGCGCAGCTTGAGGCCGCTGCCCTTGCCGGTGACGGCCACGCCGGCGGAGTCGTAACCGCGGTATTCCAGGCGTTGCAGACCTTCGAGCAGGAAGGGGGTGGCGTCCTTGGGACCGATGTAAGCGACGATTCCGCACATGCTGGACGGGCTCCTTGAGGGTGAGGGGCAACCTTGAGAGTGACGAACGGACGGGCGCGGCCGAGGACCGCGGTGCTCAGCCGTAGACGATGCGGCGCAGCTGGCGGGCGGACAGCTCCGGGGCCGCCACCCGGCGGGCGGGCAGCTCCTCGGCGATCCGGGCGAAGATCTGCTCGTTGGTCAGGCCGCGGGCCTGCAACTCGCCGTGCCGCCGCTGGACGAACTCGGTCGTGGTCTCCGAGAAGTACGCGAGCACCTCGGCCACCACTCGGCCAGCCTCCGCCGGGCCCAGCACGCTGGTCCTGGTGAGGTGCGCGAGCAGGTCCGCGAAGAGGGGCTGGGCTGGTTGCGGTGAGATCGGCACGGAGAGTGAGCCTAGGTTGAGGAGCTGAAAAAACAAAGATCCCTGCCCGGAATCGGGCAGGAATCTCAGTTCCCGTCACACGGAGGGCCTACTGGGGCGACGGGGCACCCCTGCGACGGGCGAGCAGCCGGCGGCGGGCGGGCTGCTCGGGGAGCCAGCCGAACGCCAGGGTGCTGCCGATCAGGCCCAGCAGCAGGCCCAGCAGGAAGCCGCCGAGGTTGGAGGTGACCCAGGTGGCCAGGGTGAGCAGCACGGCCAGCACCGAGTAGAAGAGGCGCTGGGCGGGGCTGAAGAGCAGCAGCAGGCCGCAGAGCACCAGGACCAGCGGGACCAGGAAGCCCGCCAGGCCCTGCATGCCGACGTGCAGGATCACCGGGAGCGGGGCCTTCATGGTGAGCAGGATCTCGCCGCCCGCGAGGGTGACCAGGACCCCGCCCCAGAACGGGCGGCGACCGCGCCAGGCCTTGAAGGAGCGGCCTGGCACGGGTGGGGGTGGCGCCGCGTCCGGGGCGGGGGCCGATTCGGAGGTGGTCTCGGTGGCGGGGTCGGGCTCGGCGGCGGGCGGCTCGGCGGCGCGCTCGGCGGCGGGCGGCTCGGCGGCGCGCTCGGCGGCGGGCGGCTCGGCAATGGCGAAGGCGAGCTGCTCGGCCGCCTCGGGCGCTGCGGCCGGCTGCGGCTCGCCGGGCTCCGGCGGGGGCGTGTCCGCCCCCGCCGTCGGGGCGTCCGTCATGCTCAGCAGCCCGTGTCGCTGAAACTCAGGTGCAGGCCGGGGAGCGTGAAGGAGGCCGCCGTGGTGGCCCAGTTGTCCTGCCGCAGGTTGTTGATGATCACGGTGTCCGCCTGCTGGCCGAAGACGCCCGCCGGCCCCTGGACGCCCGCCTCGGTGAAGGTACTGGCGTCGCCGCCGATCTGGATGTTGGTGAACTGGGCGTCGCCGGAGAGCACGTCCGAGTCGGTGGTCAGGCCGGTCGCGGTGACCGGGGTGCTGCCGCCGCCGGCGGTGATCTTCAGGTTGGTGCCGCCCAGGTTGACGCTCTGGCAGAGGTTGGTCAGCGTGGCGGTCTTGATCGCGGAGACCGCCACCAGCACCTGGCCACCGGTGTTCCCGGCGTTCGGGCTGTTGTCGATCATGTTGTCCATGCCGCCGAACTGCTCGAAGCCGGTGCCGTTCAGCTGGTCGGCGGTGACGGTGAACGGCATGCCGGAGATGGAGAACTGAGCGGCCAGCACGCCCTGTGCGGTGAGTGCCATCAGGACGCCGCCGGCCACGCAGGCGGGGATCGCCATCAGCGCCGCGCGGCGCAGCCGGACCCGGCCGCGTGGTACGGGTGCCGCGGCGGCTGGTTCCGCGGTGAGCTCTTCGGACCGAGCCATGAATGCTCCAGGGAGGTAGTGGGGGACCTGTGATCACATCGGCACGTTGTCCTGGCGCGGACAGCCCACGCTCGGCCGTCTGGTGGGTGATCAACTACCTTCCCTGGCAGGGGATTTCGTGATCGTGGCCAATAGCGTGGCAGCTGACTGGAAGTTACCTCGGGGTAAGCGGAGGGTCAAGGGTTCGCGCTCGCCCCGGCCTGCGCACTGTCGGCCGCCTCCTCCCGCACGCACGGCAGCAGCGGCTTGCGCCAACTCACCCCCGCGGCCTCGGCCTGCGCCACCCGCCGGGCCGCCGCCGCGGGCCCGAGGAAGGCGGTCAGCGCGAAGTGCGCCAACGTGGGTAGCAGGTCCGGGAGTTCGGCGTGCCGACCGGCGGCGATATAGCGGTAGATGGTGGAGTAGATGCCGCCCACCACGGTGTCCACCAGCAGCTCGCCCGACACCCCGTCCGGCGGCCTGGGGCAGCCGACGAACAACCGCCGCATCCGCACCCGCAGTTGCTCGCGCACCAGCCGCCCGGCCGGCCCCACCGCGTCCACCTCGACCACCGCGACCGTCGCGAAGGCCGGCACCTCGGCCAGGATCGCCAGCACCACCCGCAGCGCCGCGTGCAACCCGTCGCACCAGTCGGTCCGCGCCGCGAAGGCCTCCTCCATCCGCCGGATCACCACGGCCGTACCGTGCCGGTGCGCGGCCAGGAACGCCTCCTCCTTGCCGCTGAACTGCTCGTAGAAGACCGGTCTGGTGACCCCGGCGGCCTGGCAGATGTCGCTCACCCGGGCCCGCGCGTAGCCGCAGGCGGCCACCGTGTGGACCACCCCGTCCAGCAACCGCTCGCGCTGGGTGGCGGCCACCAC
The DNA here is from genome assembly GCF_036242395.1 of Kitasatospora sp. NBC_01266. NCBI lineage: Bacteria > Bacillati > Actinomycetota > Actinomycetes > Kitasatosporales > Streptomycetaceae > Kitasatospora > Kitasatospora sp. NBC_01266. The sequence continues at coordinate 2,181,857 of NZ_CP108458.1, forward strand.
CTCGGCCGGCAGCCGGCTCGGGCCGCGCCGGATCGAGCGGGCCGGATCGCGACCACTGCGCGTGCCGGGAAGGATGAAGTCTCCTGTGACTCCCAGGAGTTCGCCGGATTCAAGATTTGTCTGCAACTTCCGCACCATCCCTTGACGCTGGCGTGAGGCAGGTTTAGAACCTTCCCAGGTTTTCAATTTTTCCGGCGCTGTCGCGGCTGCTCCGCCCCGGCGTCGTGCAGGGTCTGTCTGACAGTTCGCGGCGCCCGGCGGGAATTTGTCAGACAGACCCCGGGGCTCGACCGGCTCGGCCAACGGGACCGGCCGGCCCGCCCCGCTCCCCATGGGCGTCGGTGATCGGCGGTGGCAGCCGCCGGGCCGGCCCTCCCGGTTGCGGCAACCGGGATGCCGGACCGCTCGTGGCGCCGAGCGGTCCGGCGGTACCCGGCCCGGCCGCGCCCGCACTCCCGTCCACCCACCCGTGCCACGAGGAGTCCCACCGTGCCCCGAACCCCGCTGCCCTCAACAATGGTGTCCCGCAAGCGACTTCTGCCCGCGTTCGCGCTCGCCGCGGCCGCCGCGCTGCTGGCCGCCGCCGCGCCCGCCCAGGCCGCGGCACCCGCCGCCCCCGGCGGCCCGTACACCGGCATGGGCGACTGCCCGGTCGGCGCACCCGCGATGACCGACCCGAGCAACCTCCAGGTGGGCTGCGTGGTCTCGGTCACCAACGCTGGAAGCTTCACCATCGGGTCCACGACCGTGCCCCTCACCTCGCCGATCACGCTGCAGTTCGGGGTCTACTGGGACAAGTCCGCCCCGGTTGTCACCTTCCCCGACGGCAGCACCGCCAACCAGTACGCCACCGTCGCCCCCACCGGCACGCAGCTGCTGACCGCCCAGCCGGCCCAGATCGCCATCCCCGGCATCATCAACTTCCTGCCGGGCATCACCAGCGTCTTCGCACAGGTCGAACTCGCTGGCCCGGTCACCGACTTCACCCCGCTGGCGGCCGGCGAGTCGTACCCGGTCTTCAAACTGCCGGTCAAACTCCACCTGTCCAACGCCTTCTTCGGCAACAACTGCTACATCGGCTCCGACAGCTCGCCGATCCTGCTGCAGCCGACCACCGGCACCACCGCCCCGCCCGCGCCCGGGCAGCCGATGACCGGCAACCCGGGGACCATCGCCGTCAACAACGACCCGAACGGGCACAGCACGCTGATCGCCTCGTTCACCGGCGCCGCGCTGGTGGACAACACCTTCAGCGTGCCGGGCGCCTCCGGCTGCGGGCTCGGCGGCATCCTCGACCCGATCATCGACTGGACGATGGGCATCCCGTCCAACGCGGGCCAGGGCTCGGTGAACTTCCAGCAGACCGACACCACGCTCGCCCTGGACAGCAGCCTGAGCGACCTGACCGCCTCGCTGAGCGCCTCGGCCGGGCAGACGCCGGGTGCCGCCGCCCGCCACTGAGCGCTGGGGCCTGTCGTCAAACCCCCACCAGACCCGTGCGCGCCCCCACCGCGCGTACGTCCTCCCCCACCAGAAAACGAGGAACCCCGTGCGAAAGCGTCTCTACCTCGGCGCGGCCACCGCCGCCGCCGCACTCGCCGCCCTGACCGCCCTGCCCGCCTCCGCCACCTCCGCCAACGTGCTGACCTACGGCAGCGCGGGCGGCACCGCGGTGGCCGCCGGTGACGTGCTCACCGCCTCGCTGCCCAGCGGCTCCTACGCCACCCTCTACTCCACCGCGGCCGGCGGCACCGGTGTGAAGTGTTCGTCCTCCGCCTTCAGCGCCACCGTGACCAGCAACCCGACCGCGCCCGGCACCGCCGTGGAGACGCTGAACAGCCAGACCTTCGGGGGCTGCAGCGCCGTCAACATCCCCGGCGTCACGGGCGTCACCAGCGTCACCGTCAACAACCTGAGCTACACCAACAGCGTCGGCGACGGCAGCGGCAACCCGGTCACGCTCAGCCCGGGCAGCGCGGGGCCGATCCAGACCACCATCAAGCTGCGCACCCTGCTCGGCAGCGTGACCTGCACCTACCAGGCCAACCCGACCAGCCTGTCGGGCACCACCGACAACACCGCGCAGACCATCAGCTTCAGCAACCAGTCGTTCGGCCTCAGCAGCGGACCCGGCACCTGCTTCGCCGCCGGGTACTTCACCGCCGCCTACGGCCCGGTGCAGGACACCAGCCAGTCCGGCAGCCCCTCGGTGTACGTGAACTGACGCTGAGTCACTTCTGCGATCCGAGCTGGGCGACCGCCTTCCGGGCGGCCACCAGGACCGGGTCCCAGACCGGGGAGAACGGCGGTGCGTAGGCCAGGTCCTGGAACACCAGCTCGCGCACCGTCAGCCGACAGCCCAGCGCAACCGCGGCGACGTCGATCCGCTTCGCCGCGCCCGCCCCGCCGACGATCTGCAGGCCGAGCAGCCGCCCGCTGCCCCGCTCGGCCAGCAGCTTGACGGTCAGCTTCGCCGCGCCCGGGTAGTAGCCGGCCCGCGCGGTCGACTCGATCACGACGGCGGTCCAGTCCAGGCCGGCCGCCGTCGCCTCGCGCTCGTTCAGCCCGGTCCTGGCGATCTCCAGGCCGCGGATCCCGGTGATCGCGGTGCCCACCACGCCCGGGAAAGCCGCCTCCTCGCCACCGAGGTTGCTGCCGATCACCAGGCCGTGCTTGTTGGCGTGGGTGCCCAGCGCGACGTGCTGGTGCCGCCCGGAGACCAGGTTGCGCACCTCCACGCAGTCCCCGCCGGCCCAGAGCCCGGGGATCGGCTCGCCGCCGGCGTCCAGCACCCGCATCCGCTCGTCGGTGCGCAGCCCGCCATGCACCCCGAGCGGCAGGCCGGCCGCGCGGGCCAGCCCGGTGCGCGGGCGCACCCCGAGGCCGAGCACCACCAGGTCGGCGGGGTGCTCGCCGGCCGTGCTGCGCACCGCGCGCGGGCGCCCGTCCGGGCCGAGCAGCACCTCGTTCGCCTCGGCCGCCGGGACCACCTCGATCCCCAGGTCGGTCATCGCCCGCCGGACCAGCGCGCCCATGTCCGGGTCCAGGCCCGGCATCGGCTCGGGCGTGCGGTGCACCAGGGTGACCCGGTAACCGCGCAGCAGCATCGCCTCGGCCATCTCGATGCCGATGTAGCCACCGCCGACGACCACGGCCCGGCGTCGCCGGCCACTCTCGCCCTGGCCGCCCTCGACCGGGCCGCCCTCGACCGGGGCGACGGCGGCCAGCGTGTCGAGCAGCGCCCGCCCGTCCGGGAGCGTGTGCGCGAGGTGCACGCCGGGCGCGTCGAAGCCCGGCAGCGCGGGGCGGACCGGCTCGGCGCCGGTGGCGATGACCAGTTGGTCGTACGGGTGCCACGCCTCGGCGCCACTGGCCAGATCGCGGCTGCGCACCCGGCGCCCGGCCAGGTCCAGCTCGGTCACCTCGGTCCGCAGCCGCAGGTCGATGCCGTGGGCGCGGTGCTGCTCGGGGGTGCGGGCGATCAGCTCCTCGGCCCGCGCCACCTCGCCGCCGACCCAGTACGGGATGCCGCAGGCCGAGTACGAGGTGAACGAACCACGCTCGAAGGCGGTGATCCGCAACTCCTCGGCCCCACGCCGCCGCCGGGCCTGCGCGGTGGCGGACATGCCGGCCGCGTCCCCACCGATGACCACCAGCTGCTCCGCCATGTCCGCTCCGCTCCCGTTCGCGCCGCTTCGGCCTGCCGTCCGCCGTCCGCCGTCCGCCATCCGCCGGACAGGTCTCCAGCCTGTCACGATCACCACTTGGCGGTTCGGTCGACTCCCGCCCGACCTGCGCGGATGCGGGCGATCCAGGGTCGGTCAGAAGTCAAGTGACCCGCGGGTATTGACATGGACGTGATTGATAAAGAAGCTTTCCTAACTTTCCCTCATCTGCTTCTCATCCCCCACGAGGAGTCCCTGATGCCACGTCAGTTCCCGCTCGCCTCCGCACGCCCGCTGCTCGCCGCCGGCACCGCGCTGGCCACCGCGGCGCTCGGCCTCGGCCTGGCCGGTGCCGCCCCCGCCGGGGCCGCGAGCACCGCCCACCCGTTCCCGACCCATGTGAGCTACCAGGTCGGCGTCATGCCCTCGGCCTCGCAGTCCGCCCGGGACGCCGCCGTGGAGAAGGAGTACAACTCCTGGAAGGCCACCTACCTGCACCACGGTTGCGCGAGCAACGAGTACTACGTCTCCACCAAGGGCGACGACGACGCCCGCAACGACGGCCCGGTCTCCGAGGGCCAGGGCTACGGCATGAACATCGTGCCGCTGATGGCGGGCTACGACCCCGACGCGCAGAGCGAGTTCAACGGCCTGTGGCAGCTGGTCAAGGACCACAAGGACCAGTGGGGCCTGATGCAGTGGCAGTTGGACGGCAAGAGCTGCCAGTACTACAGCGGCGGCACCCCGGACGCGGCCACCGACGGCGACCTGGACATCGGCTACGGCCTGATCCTGGCCGACAAGCAGTGGGGCGGCTACACCGCCGACGCCAAGGCCTGGCTGGCCTCCTTCTACGCCCACGACGTGGCCCCGGACGGGCACTTGAAGTGCGAGGACGACGGGCCGAACACCGACACCCGCCCGTCCGACATGATGCTCGACCACCTGCGGGCCTTCGCGGCCTACGACACCTCGCACGACTGGAACAAGGTGATCCAGCGCACCGAGGCGGTGATCAGCTCGTTCACCAAGTCCAACTCCCCGAGCGCCGGCCTGCTCTCCGACTTCGTGGTGAACGCCAACACCAGCAGCCCCAAGCCGGCGCCCGCCGACTACCAGGAGGACCAGCCGGACAACATCGTCGGCTACAACTCGATCCGGGTGCCCTGGCACCTGGGCACCGACGCGCTGCTCTACGGCGGCAGCACGGCGGCCGTCTCGCTGCGCACCGCCAAGCTCGAATCCGCCTGCCTGAAGGGCGAGTCGGGCGGCAACCCGCAGAAGGTCTACCCGCACACCAAGCTCAACTGCACGCCCTACAGCACCAGCGACCAGGCCGAGGAGGCCGGCGACTCGGTCGGCCCGGCGGCGATGGCGGCGGGCGACCAGGCGTGGACCGACGCGATCTGGAAGCAGCTGGGCAGCAACCCGTTCGGTGACGGGTACTACGGCGAGACCATCAAGACCCTGGTGTACATCGTGATGGCCGGGGACTACTGGAAGCCGTAACAGCCTTTGGGGCACAGGGCGGTGGCCGGGCCCCCGAGCCCGGCCGGCGCCGTCTCAGCGCTCCCGCACGTGCAGGTGCCCGGGGTCCGGCCACCGCGGCTGGGGCGGGAGTTCGGCCTCGAGCGGATAGCCCGCCTTCTGCGCCACCCGGCAGGAGGCGGAGTTGTCGACCGCGTGGTAGAGCTCCAACCGCCGCAGGGCGTGAGCGCTCAGCGCCCAGTCGGTGAGCAGTTCCGCCGCGCGCGAGGCCACCCCCTGGCCGCGCGCGGCGGCGGCCGTCCAGTAGCCGACCTCGCCGGTGTCCGAGGCGGGATCGGGGCGCTTGAGCACCACCTGCCCGGCGAGCCGATCGCCCGTCAGCACCGCGAAGCTGAACCGCACGCCCTGCTCCCACCCGTGGCGCTGCGCCTGCAGCCAGCGGTCCGCGTCGGCCCGGTCGGCCACCTTCAGGGTCAGCAGCCGGGCGCGCAGCTCGGGGTCCCCGGCCACCGCCAGCAGCGCCTGCGCGTCCTGCGCCGTCCAGGGGCGCAGCAGCAGGCCGTCGGGGTCGCCCAGGGTCACCGTCAGTGGCACGGTCATGATCCTCTCCATTCGGTCGGGCTCATTGGACCACAGCGCACCGGGCGCCGCCGCAGAGTTCTTACGAGCCGCGAACGGCCAGCGCCGTGAGCGCAATTCAGGCCGCATCGGCGCCTAGCGTGGTGGTCACCGAGTTCCCGGACCTCCTCGAGGAGAGACAGCCATGCGTTCTTCCGTTCTGCGTTCCGTCACGGCCCTGGCCGCCGCGGCCGGCTTCGCACTCGCCGGCCTGACGCTGGGCGCCGGCTCGGCCTCGGCGGCCGCCGGCTCGCCGGTCTTCGTCCAGAGCGACGCGGCCGGCGGCAACACCGTGGTCGCCTACACCCACGGCTGGGACGGCAGCCTGCACCAGGCCGGCGTCTACCCGACCGGCGGCCGCGGCGGGATGCTGCAGGGCTCGATGGTCGACCACCTGGCCTCCCAGGGCTCGCTGACCTACGACGCGCGCCACCAGCTGCTCTACGCCGTCAACGCGGGCAGCGACACGGTGACCGTCTTCGCGGTGCACGGCGACCGGCTGACCCGCACCCAGGTGCTCCCCTCCGGCGGCAGCTTCCCGGTCGGCGTCGCGGTGCACGGCAACCAGGTCTACGTGCTCAACGCCCAGGGCGGCGGCTCGGTGCAGGGCTTCGAGCGGGTCGGCGAGCGGCTGCGCCAGGTGGCCGGCTGGCACCGGACGCTGGGCCTGGACCCGGCCGCCGTGCCGCAGTTCACCCACACTCCGGGGCAGCTCGCGGTGACCCCGGACGGCCGCGACCTGGTGGTCACCACCAAGGCGGGCGGCCAGAGCATCGACGTCTTCCCGCTCGGGCGCGGCGGCGCCCCGGCGGCGATGCCGGTGGTGAACGCCGAGCCGGGCGCGGTGCCGTTCGGCTTCGTCTTCGACGCCCACGGCCGGCTGCTGGTCACCGAGGTGGGTCCGGAAGCCGTGGCCTCGTTCTCGGTGGGCCGCGACGGGCACCTGACCGCGCTCGGCCAGGTGCCCACCGGCCAGGCGGCGACCTGCTGGCTGGTCGCCGCCGGTGACAAGGTGTACGCCTCCAACGCGGGCAGCGGGAGCCTGTCCGGCTTCCGGGAGGACGGGAACGGCATGCTGACCGCGCTCGGCAACACCGCGACCGACCCGGGCACCGTGGACGCCGCCGTCTCCGGCGACGGCCACCACCTCTACGTGCAGACCGGCGCCCAGGGCGTGGTGGACGAGTTCCAGGTGCACGCGGACGGCTCGCTGACCCGGATCGGCTCGGTCACCGTGCCGGACGGCATGGGCGGTGAGGGGATCGTCGCGCTCTGACGGCGGCGGCCTGCCGGGTCTCGGCCACCGCCAGCGCGGTGACCGAGAGCAGCAGCAGCGCGGCGCCGGCCAGGGTGGCCGGCGCCAGCCGCTCGCCGAACAGGGTGACCGCGAGGACCGTCGCGCTGACCGGTTCGATCAGCGCGATCACCGCGGCGGTGGTGGCCCGCACGGCGGTGACGCCGGCGAAGTACAGCGCGTAGCCCAGCACCGTGGGCACGGCGGCCAGGTAGAGGAGCACCACCAGCGTCCGGCCCAGGTGGTGCTGGCTCGGCCACAGCCCCTCGGCGAGCGCGAACGGCAGCAGCAGCACCGAGCCGATCAGGAACGAGTGCAGGGTGGTGGTCAGCGCGTCCGGGCGCGGCCCGGGGCGCGCGGCGGTGGCCCGGCCGTACAGCGTGATGCAGGCGTAGCCCGCCGCCGAGAGCAGCGCCCAGAGCACCCCGGGGACGCGCACCGTGGTGCCCGCGCCGGTGCCGCCCAGGATCAGCACCGCGAGCCCGCCGAGCGCGCCCAGCACCGCCACCGCACCTGCCCCGCCCAGGCGTTCACGCAGCAGCAGCCCGGCCCCCAGCGCCACCAGGACGGGGGCCGCGCCGAGCGTGACCACCGTGCCGACGGCCAGGCCGGTGGCGTGCACGGCCTCGAAGTAGGCGATCTGAAAGAGCGTCAGACCCGTTCCGTTGACGGCGAGATCGAGTGCCCTGGTGGGCCCGGCCGGTCGGCGCCGCAGCAGCCGCAGGAGCAGCAGCAGCGCGGTGCCGCCCGCCGAGCGCCAGAAGGTGAGCGCCACTGGGCCCAGCCCGCTGGAACCGAAGAGCAGTGCGGCGGCGGCCCCGGCGGTGCCCCAGGAGGCGGCCGAGAGCAGCAGGTAGAGCAGACCCCGGTCTGCGGACAGGGGTGATCGAGATACGGACACGGGTGTTCTCCCACCGATGACGTGAACTGGTCGCGTGATCCCGTCTGCGGGCAGCACCGACCGCCCGGGGGCGCACCCCGGTTCAGTCACTCAGTGGCCTCGCCGCCCGCTCAGGCGGCGGGAGGTGGCAGAACAGCGCTCGTCGGCATACCCGCCAGCCTACCCACCGCCCGGGGCGGACCGGTGACCGCCCGGTAGGCTGCCCCGGTGCACCTGTCCGGAGCTGGGAGGAGACCCCGTTGAGCAGCGCCCTGTCGGCCCCATCGATCACCGTGGTGGGCATCGGCGCGGACGGCTGGGAGGGTCTGTCGACCGTGGCCCGGCAGGCGCTGCGAGCCGCCGAGGTGGTGGTCGGCGGCCCCCGGCAACTGGCGCTGCTGCCGGGCGAGCTGGCGGCCGAGCCGGTCGCCTGGCCCTCGCCGCTGCGGCCCGCCGTGGCCGGGCTCTTCGCCTCCCTCGACGGGCGGCGGGTGGCGGTACTGGCCAGCGGGGACCCGATGTTCTACGGGATCGGGCGCACCCTCACCGAGGAGCTGGGCGCGGGGCGGCTGCGGGTGCTGCCGCATCCCTCCTCGGTCTCCCACGCCTGCGCGCGGCTCGGCTGGGCGGTGGAGGAGACGGCGGTGGTCAGCCTGGTCGGGCGCGACCCGGCGGCGCTGGCCGGCGCGCTCTTCGACGGGCGGCGGCTGCTGGTGCTCAGCGCCGACGCGAGCACCCCGGCCACGGTCGCCGCCCTGCTGGCCGAGCGCGGCTACGGGGCGAGCGAGCTGCGGGTGCTGGAGCAGTTGGGCGGCGCCGGTGAGCGGCTCGGCGCGAGCGGCACGGCGGCGGGGTGGACGCAGCCGCCCGGCGACCCGCTGAACCTGGTCGCTGTGACCTGCCGGGCCGCACCCGGCACCGTCCGCCCCGCCCTCACCCCCGGCCTGGCCGACGAACTCTACGAGAGCGACGGCCAGCTGACGAAGCGTCATGTCCGGGCGGCGACGCTTGCCACCCTCGCGCCCGCACCCGGCGAGCTGCTCTGGGACGTGGGCGGCGGTTCGGGCAGCATCGCCATCGAGTGGCTGCGCGCGCACGGCAGTTGCCAGGCCGTCAGCATCGAGCGCGACCCGGTGCGGGCCGCCCGGATCGAGCGCAACGCGGCGGCGCTGGGCGTGCCCCGGCTGCGCGTGGTGACCGGCGCCGCACCTGCCGCACTGGCCGAACTGCCCACGCCCGACGTGGTGTTCATCGGTGGCGGACTCACCGTCCCGGGGCTGCTCGACGCCTGCTGGGCCGCCCTGCCGGTCGGCGGCCGGCTGGTCGCCAACACCGTGACCCTGGAGTCGGAGGCCCTGCTCACCGAGTGGTACCGCCGCCACGGCGGCGAGTTGCTGCGCCTGGCCGTCGCCCACGCGGTCCCGGTGGGCGGGTTCACCGGGTGGCGGCAGGCGATGCCCGTGACCCAGTGGTCCGTCGTCAAATCCCAAGCACCGGAAGCTGGAGAAGCCCTGTGACCGTCTACTTCATCGGCGCCGGCCCCGGCGCCGCCGACCTGATCACCGTGCGCGGCGCCCGGACCCTGGCGCGCTGCGGGGTCTGCCTCTACGCGGGCAGCCTGGTGCCGGTCGAGCTGCTGGCCGAATGCCCGCCGGACGCCCGGCTGGTCGACACCGCGAAGCTCAACCTGGACGAGATCATCGCCGAGTTGGTCGCCGCACACCAGGCCGGCCTGGACGTGGCCCGGCTGCACTCCGGCGACCCCTCGGTCTTCAGCGCGGTCGCCGAGCAGATGCGGCGCCTGGACGCGGTCGGCGTGCCCTACGAGGTGGTCCCCGGCGTCCCCGCCTTCGCCGCCGCAGCGGCAGCGCTGAAGCGGGAGTTGACCGTGCCGACGGTCGGCCAGACGGTGATCCTGACCCGGATCGCCCAGCAGGCCACCCCCATGCCCGAGGGCGAGGACCTGGCCACCCTGGGCCGCAGCGGCGCCCTGCTGGTGCTGCACCTCGCGGCGCGCTACGTCGACCGGGTGGTGGCGGAGCTGCTGCCGCACTACGGCGCCGACTGCCCGGCGGCCGTGGTCGCGATGGCCAGCCGCCCCGACGAGCTGGTGCTGCGCGGAACGCTGGCCGACATCGCCGACCAGGTGAAGGCGGCGGGCGTGGTCCGCACGGCGGTGATCCTGGTCGGGCGCACGCTGGGGGCGGAGCAGTTCCGCGACAGCCACCTGTACTCGACGGAGCGGGACCGGGAGTGCCAGTTGCCGTAGCGACAGGCGGACCGTCACCGGCCGTCCCACCAACGCGCCGCCGCATCGTCCGGCACCTCGGGGCTGGCGAAGTGGAACGGCACCGCGAAGCGCTCCGCCAGCGCGCGCCCGACCGTGCTCGCCGCCACCGCCTCCGGCCAGGGCGGGACCGCGCCGTTGAACAGGCGCAGGTCGCCGCCGAACCGGATGAGCGCCAGGCTGTGCTCGGTGTTCGGTGCGGTCGTGACGGCGACGAGGTGCACGCACCACCCCTCGGTGTCGCCGTCCCAGAGCGCCTCGATCGCCGCCGGACGGCTGGGCATTGCCTCGACCCGGGCGGCCAGGGTGTCGACGTTCAAGGGTGCGGTCGGCGCGCGGTGAACGGGCTTCCCGAGTGCGGCGTAGCGCTCGCCGAGCAGGTCCAGGCACTCGGGGAGGCCGGGGAGCGGCTCCGGGGCGGCGTCGCGGATCACCTTGACCGCCTGGATCCGATGGCCCTTCAAAAGCAACTCATCGATTCGATCCCGCACGTGTGCGGACAGCACGCCCCAGAGTGGATTTTCCATGGTCACATTAGAACGTGGAAGCCGCCTCGCAGCGCCCCACGATCGCGCCCGCCCGGTCGATGCAGATCACGTCCACCGCCACCGGCGCCTCGCGCAGCACCCCGAGAGCCGTGCCCCGGGCCGCCTTCGCCACCAGGTCGCCCAGTGGGACGCCGGCCGCGCCGCACAACTGCACCGCTTGCAGGCCGGTGTTGGCGGCGGCCACCGCCGCGACCAGGTCGGGGTCGGCGCCGGCGGTGCGGGCGAGGTCGGCGAGGAAGGTCTTGTCGACCTGGGAGCGGGCGGAGTGCAGGTCGAGGTGGCCGGCGGCGAGTTTGGAGAGTTTGGCGAAGCCGCCCGCGATGGTCAGGCGTGGGATCGGGTGCCGGCGCAGGTACTTGAGCACGGCGCCCGCGAAGTCGCCCATGTCGAGCAGGGCGTCCTCGGGCAGGCCGTACTCGGCGGTCGCGACGCGTTCGGAGGTGGAGCCGGTGCAGCCCGCCACGTGGGTGTGGCCGGCGGCGCGGGCCACGTCGATGCCGCGGCGGATCGAGTCGATCCAGGCGGAGCAGGAGTAGGGGACCACGACGCCGGTGGTGCCGAGCACCGAGAGGCCGCCGAGGATGCCCAGGCGCGGGTTCCAGGTGCTGCGGGCGATCTCGGCGCCGTGGTCGATGGAGATCTCGATCTCGACGTCGGCGGCACTCCCGCCGCTCCCGTGCCGGGCGGCCACGCCCGCCACCGCCTCGCGCATCAGCTGCCGGGGCACCGGGTTGATCGCGGGCTCCCCCACCGGCAGCGGCAGGCCGGGCTTGGTGACCGTGCCGACCCCCGGCCCGGCCCGGAAGACCACGCCCGTGCCGGGGGCGCCGTGCCGCACGGTGGCCCGGATCACCGCGCCGTGGGTCACGTCCGGGTCGTCGCCGGCGTCCTTGACCACGGCGGCCATGGCGAACTGATGCTCCGTCAACTCCTCTCCGGCCAGCGCGAAGGCGGGCCGCTGGCCCTTGGGCAGGGTGATCGTCACCGGGTCGGGGAACTCGCCGGTGAGCAGCGCGGTGTAGGCGGCCGTGGTGGCGGCGGTGGCACAGGCGCCGGTGGTCCAGCCCGGCCGCAGGCCGCTGCTGGAGAGCTGGCCGGCGCGACCGCCGGTAACCTCAGACATTCATCGCTCCGGAGGGAACACGCGTGCGGCACATCCTGATCCTCGGCGGCACCACCGAGGCCCGGCAGCTGGCCGAGGCGCTGGCGCCGTCGCCCGGGCTGCGGGTGACCAGCTCGCTGGCGGGACGGGTGAGCAGTCCGCGGCTGCCGCCGGGCGAGGTGCGGGTGGGCGGCTTCGGCGGCCCGGCGGGCCTGGCCGACTGGCTGCGCGAGCAGCAGGTGCACACCCTCATCGACGCCACGCATCCTTTCGCCCAGGTGATCAGCCGCAACGCGGCCGAGGCGGCCGCCGCCGTCCATGTTCCCCTGCTCGCGCTGCGTCGGCCCAGCTGGGTCCCGGTTGCCGGTGATCGCTGGCACTGGGTCGACTCACTGGAGCAGGCCGCGACCGTGCTGCCGACGCTGGGCAGGCGGGCGCTGCTGACCACCGGGCGGCTGGGCCTGTCCGCCTTCGCCGGGGTCACCGGGGTGCACCTGGTGGCCCGCTCGGTGGAGCCGCCGGACCCGCCGCTGCCCGCGGAGCTGACGGTGCTGCTGGAGCGCGGCCCGTTCCGCGCGGAGCAGGAGCGGGCGGTCTTCCGGCAGCACCGGATCGACGTGCTGGTGACCAAGGACAGCGGCGGCGCGGCCACCGCGCCGAAGCTGGCGGTGGCCCGCGACTTGGGGCTGCCGGTGCTGATCGTGCGGCGGCCCGCGCTGCCCGCCGGTGTCCGAGAAGTGGCCGATGTGGCCGGAGTACTGGGCGAATTGGGGGTGGTCTCCGGTAACGTCTGGTCGTCCGGACCAGCGGACGGCTGAGCGCTTGCCGAAGGGGACGTGCCAGTGGCGTGCAGAGTCGAGAGGAACCGGTGATGGCCCGTCGGATCAAGGACATCGCGGTACCTGACCAGCGCGGCCGGCTGGCCGTGGTGACAGGATCGAACAGCGGAATAGGGTTCGAGACCGCGCGCCGACTGGCGCTGGCGGGCGCGGAAGTGGTGCTGGCGGTCCGGGACGAGGCCAGGGGCGAGTCGGCCGCCGAGCGGATCCGGGCGGACGGCGGGAAGCGGGTCAGCGTGATGGCGCTGGACCTGGCCAGCCTGGCCTCGGTGGCCTCCTTCGCCGACGTGCTGCACGAGCGCGGCCGACCGGTGGACCTGCTGATCAACAACGCCGGGGTGATGGGCGTGCCGACCCGGTGCACCACCAGGGACGGCTTCGAGCTGCAGTTCGGCACCAACCACCTGGGCCACTTCGCGCTCACCGGCCGCCTGCTGCCGCTGCTGCGCGCGGCTGCCGCGCCCCGGGTGGTGACCGTCTCCAGCCTCTCGCTCTGGCTGGCCAGGCTCGACCCGCCGGGCCTCAACGGCGAGCGCCGCTACCGCCCGATGGGCAGCTACGCCAGGTCCAAGCTGGCCAACCTGATGTTCGCGCTGGAGCTGGACCGGCTCAGCGCCCGGCAGGGCTGGGGCGTGCGCAGCATCGCCGCGCACCCCGGGTCGTCCCGGACCAACATCGCGATCAGCGGCCACGGGCTCGGGCGGGCGCCAGGGGCGTTCAACCCGCAGGCCCTGATGATGAACGTGCCCGGGGTCTGCCAGCACCCGGCGCGCGGGGCGCTGCCGCTGCTGGTCGCGGCGACCAGTGCGGCGGCGGTCGGCGGCGGGTACTACGGGCCGGACGGGATCGGCGAGTTGGCCGGTCTGCCGGCGGCGGCCCGGGTGCCCAGGCGGGCGACCGAGCTGGCTGCCGCGGTCCGGCTGTGGCGGCAGTCGGAGGAGCTGACGGGCGTGGCCTTCCCGGCCTGACCGGGGACGGGCGGGTGCGCCGCCGCCTCGTTCCCGGACCGAACGGGGACGGGCGGTGTGCCCCGCCACACCGGGCCTCCCCCGTGAGCGGCCCGACGAGGCGGGCGCCCGTCCCCGTTCAGGGACGACAGGCGCCACGCCACCGGGCCGCGTACAGCGTGGGGTTGACGTTGCGGCCAAACCCTGGCGGCATCCCGGACCGCCGGGCTCAGCGCTCGGGGCTCAGCGCTCCGGGTAGCGGCGCGGGGTCCAGACCACCTCGGTGCCGTCGCCCCGGTCGACCGCCTGGGTCTGCGAGGAGCCGATCAGCAGGATGGTCCGCATGTCCACCTCGGCCGGGTCCAACTCGCCCAGCCGCACGGTGCGCACCCGCTCGGTCGGGCCGCCGACGTCGCGGGCCAGCACCACGGGGGTGTCCGCCGCGCGGTGCTCCAGCAGCAGGTCGCGGGCCAGGCCCACCTGGGTGGTGCGGCTGCGCGAGCCGGGGTTGTAGAGCGCGAGCACCAGGTCGGCCGCGGCCGCCGCGCGCAGCCGCTCGGCGACCACCGACCAGGGCTTGAGCCGGTCGGAGAGCGAGACCACCGCGTAGTCGTGGCCCAGCGGCGCGCCGGCCCGGGAGGCGGCGGCGTGCGCGGCGGTCATCCCGGGCAGCACCCGCACCGGGACCTCGCGGTAGGGCTCGGCGCAGGCGGCCTCCAGTACGGCGGTGGCCATCGCGAAGACGCCCGGGTCGCCGGAGGAGACCACCGCGACCCGGTGGCCGCGCCGGGCCAGGTCCAGCGCGAACTCGGCGCGCTCGGCCTCGACCTTGTTGTCCGAGCCGTGCCGGCGCTGACCGGCCCGGACCGGGACCCGGTCGAGGTAGGTGGTGTAGCCGACCAGGTCGGTGGCGCCCGCGAGCGCGCCGCGCGCCTCGGGGGTCAGCCAGAGCGGACCGGCGGGGCCGGTGCCGACCACCACCACCTCGCCCTGCTCCGGTTCGGGCTTGGGGTGGTTGATCCTGCTCGGCAGCACCGCGACCGAGAAGTACGGCACGGTCTGCGGGTCCACCTCCGCCAGCGGCGCGGTCCGCTCGCCCGGCATCGTGGCGCGCTCCACGTAGCGGGCCTCGTCCAGCCGGCCCGAGCGCTCCAGCGCGCGGCGCACGGTCGGGAAGGTGCGGCCCAGCTTCATGATCACGGCGGAGTCGGTGGCGGCCAGCCGGGCGGTCAGCTCCTCCTCGGGCAGCGTGCCCGGGATGACGGTGAGCACCTCCTCCGCCTCCACCAGCGGGGTGCCGAGCCGGGCGGCGGCGGCGCTGATCGAGGTGACGCCAGGGACCACCTCGGTCGGGTAGCGGTGCGCGAGGCGCTTGTGCATGTGCTGGTAGGAGCCGTAGAAGAACGGGTCGCCCTCGGCGAGCACCGCCACGTCCAGGCCGGCGTCCAGGTGGGCGGCCAGCCGGGCGGCGGCCTCCTCGTAGAAGTCCTCCAGCGCGCCCCGGTAGCCGCCGGGGTGGTCGGTGGTCTCCACGGTGATCGGGTAGACCAGCTTCTCCTCGAGCTGACTGCCCGTCAGATACCGTTCGGCGATGGACCGGGCGATCGACCGGCCGTGCCGGGCGCTGTGGTAGGCGATCACGTCGGCCTTGCCGATCAGCTCGGCGGCGCGCACGGTGAGCAGCGAGGGATCGCCGGGGCCCAGCCCGATCCCGTAGAGCCGGCCCGTCATTCGACCTCACTCGCAATCGCGTTGAGCGCGGCGGCGGCGATCGCGCTGCCGCCCCGCCGGCCGCGCACCACCAGGTGCTCCAGTCCCGAGGGGTGCTCGGCCAGCGCCTGCTTGGACTCGGCGGCACCGACGAAGCCGACCGGCACGCCGATCACCGCGGCCGGGCGCGGCGCGCCCGCCTCGATCATCTCCAGCAGCCGGAAGAGCGAGGTCGGCGCGTTCCCGACGGCCACCACCGAGCCCTCCAGCCGGTCCAGCCAGAGCTCCATGGCCGCCGCGCTGCGGGTGGTCCCCAGCTCGGCCGCCAGGCCCGGCACCCGCGGATCGGAGAGGGTGCAGATGACCTCGTTGTCGGCGGGCAGCCGCTTGCGGGTCACCCCGCTGGCCACCATCGAGACATCGCACAGGATGGGCGCGCCGGCCCGCAGCGCGGCCCGGGCGTCCGCCACCACGCCGGGGGTCCAGAGCAGGTCGGCGACCAGGTCGGTCATCCCGCAGGCGTGGATCATCCGCACCGCGACCTGGGCGACGTCGGCCGGCAGGCCCGCCAGGTCCGCCTCGGCGCGGATGGTGGCAAAGGACTCGCGGTAGATCGCCGCGCCGTCCTTCTCGTACTCGATCACGTGGTCCTCCGGGCCGCAGCGACCGCTGCCGCCATCTGTTGGTTCGTCACTTCGATTGCACTGCCGAGGTGGGAGACGCGGTAGCCGTCGCCGGTGGCCAGCACGTCGACGAACGGGCCGGCCGGGTGGCCGCAGCGCCGTTCGCAGCCGGACCAGTGCACCGGGCGCAGCTCCCCAGCCGCCGCCGCGTCCAGTGCCGCCGCGTCCAGTGCCGTTGCGTCCAGTGCCGTTGCGGCGTGCGCCCGCACGTCCGCCAGCGACTTGGCGCAGCCGGGTGCGCCGGTGCAGGCGGTGGCGCCGGTCCAGGGTGAGGCGGGGTCGGTGCGCAGCCCGGCCGCCGCGAGCGCGGGCAGCGCCTCGGCGCCGGCGCCGGGCAGCACCACCGCACGCCACGGGGTGACCCGCAGTTCGGTGCGCGCGTGCTGCGCGAGCAGGCGCCACTGGGCGGCGGCGCCGCGCCCGAACCGCAGGCCGACGCAGACGCCGGACCCGACGCCGTCGCCGGGCCCGAAGGCGCCGACCGCCGGGCGGTTGCCGGGCAGCGCGGGCAGTGGCCTGGGGGCCAGGCCGAGGCGGCCGGCGAGCAGCGTGCCGTCCGGGTCGGCCTCGCGGATCCGCCAGGAGCCGCTGCGCAGCCGCACGAACTCCTCGGCCGCCCGCAGCGCCGTCGCCGGACCGACCGCGTCCAGCACGGTGGCGGCCCGCCCCAGCCGCAGCAGCGGGCCGTCGGGGTGGGCGATCAGCGTGACGTCCGCGTCCAGCGCGGCCACGTCGCCGCGGCCGTCGTCCAGCGCGAAGAGGAAGCGCCCGGACAGCTCCCGGGCCGTCCCGCTCGCCAGCAGCAGTTCGTCCAGTTCGCGCACCCACGGCCGCAGGTCCGCACCGCCGTCCAGCCCCGCCAGCGGCGAGGCGACGATGTTGCGCACCCGCTCGTGCGAGTCCGAGGGCAGCAGGTCGACCGCGCGCAGCCGCCGGGCCAACTCCGTGCCCGCGTCCGCGCGCAGCCCGCGCAGTTGGACGTTCCCGCGCGAGGTGGCCTCCAGCGCGCCGTCGCCCAGTTCCTCGGCGGCCAGTGCCAGGGCCCGCGTCTGAGCCACCGACAGCAGCCCGCCGGGCACCCGGACCCGGGCCAACGCCCCGTCATCGGCGGCGTGCAGCCGCAGCGCGCCCGGGCAGGCGTCGTCACGTCCCCGGTCCCGGCCCAGGCCGATCCGCGCAGCGGCAGGCTCGAGGGCGTCGGGTGAGGGAGACATGGCGGCGAGCATACCGATGATCGGACCGCACGTATGCCCCCTGCCAGGCGTGATCAGCATCTCCGCCACACCGCGCCGCACCCGCCCCAGCCGCCCGTCGGCCGTCGGAGCCCGCCTGTCGGTCCCCCTCACTAGGCTGAATTCCGTGGCCCACCTTCCCCCCGCGCGCCATCTGCTGCGCGCCAAGGACCTGGTCGACGCCCGGTACGCCGAGCCGCTCGGCGTCGCCGAGCTGGCGGCTGCGGCCGGGCTCTCCCGGGCGCACTTCAGCCGGGAGTTCCGCCGCGCGTTCGGGGAGTCACCGCACGTGTACCTGCTCACCCGGCGGCTGGAGCGGGCCGCTGCCCTGCTGCGCACCACCGACCACCCGATCGCCGGCATCTGCTGCGACGTGGGGCTGACCAGCCTGGGCTCGTTCACCACCAGCTTCACGCGGATGTACGGGCTGGCCCCCGCCGCCTACCGGGCCGCCTTCCCGCCGGCCGCCGCGCACGCGATCGTGCCGGGCTGCGTGCGCCGGGCCTACGGGCGTCCGCAACACCGCACGTTTCGAGAAGACGGCGCCACCGGTGGCGACATAGCGTGACATTACCGCCGCAAGCAACACGGACCAGGAGAAAACCCGATGATCAAGATCGCCACCGCACAGCTCTGGGTCCACGACCAGGACGAGGCGCTCGCCTTCTACACGCAGAAGGTGGGCATGGAGGTCCGGTCCGACGTCACCGTGCCGGAGATGGGCGACTTCCGCTGGCTCACGGTCGGCCCGGTCGGCCAGCCGGACGTCTCGCTCGTGCTGATGGCCGTGCCCGGCGCGCCGGTCTTCGACGCGGACACCCAGGCGCAGATCCGCGAACTGACCGCCAAGGGCGGCGCCGGCTCGGTCTTCCTGACCACCGACGACTGCGACGCCGCGTACCAGGAGCTGTCGGCGCGCGGCGTGGAGTTCAACGAGAAGCCGACCGACCAGCCCTACGGGCGCGACTGCGGCTTCCGCGACCCGTCCGGCAACAACATCCGGCTCACCCAGCTCGCCCCGATGTGACGCCGTCGAGCGGCAGCCGCGCCCGGCCGACCCGAGAGCGGGTCGGCCGGGCGCTGTCGTGGCCATGCCGCGGGGGACCTGTGAGGGATCGGCGCACGCCGTAACGAATGCCGTGGTCTCCGTCACGAACGGGGCTGCCGAGTGGAGTCGACCGGTCCTGTTGCGCTATCAACTATGCCTACACGGTCGTCCGCTGACGGCCCATGGCAAACAACGGGGCATAACTTCATGAGCACCATCAGCAGCACCAAGGCTGTCCGCGGCATGATCGGACTGGCCACCGTCGGCGTCTTCGCGCTGACCGGCTGCGGTCCGGACGAGGTCACCAGCACCACGCCGCCCGCCAGCGCCGCGGCGAGCGGCGGGTTCAAGGACACCACCGCCAAGCCGAGCGCACCGGCGAGCGGCGGCGCGACCAAGGCGGCCAAGCCGACCACGTCGGCCGCGCCGACCGCCACCGCCGACACGGGCGGTGGCGGCGACGACGGGAAGGTGGCCACGGCCGGGCAGAGCTTCAAGATCGGTCAGACCGCGCAGCTCCCGTTCGTCTACGGGGACACCAAGGGCACCATCGCGCTGACCGTCACCACGATCGAGGCGGGCGACCCCGCCGACCTGGCCTCGCTGAAGCTGGGCGACCAGGTCTCCGGCAAGATCCCGTACTACATCCGCTACACGATCAAGAACGTCGGCAGCACCGACCTCTCGTTCAGCACCGTGGACCACATGACCGGCCTGCTGCCGGACGGCACCCAGGGCCAGGACGTGATGGTGATCGGCGAGTTCGACAAGTGCAAGACCGACTCGCTGCCCAGCGGCTTCACCAACGGCCAGACCGCCCAGGGCTGCGCGGTGGTGCTCGCACCGTCGCCCGCGGTGAAGATCACGACGGCCCAGTACTGGGGCGAGCCCTTCTCGCTGGAGAAGGGGCTGACCTGGAAGTAGTCCGCAGGGCCGGCGGCTGAGCCGGCCTCGAGGCGGTGCGGAGAGTGCGCTGGTGCGCGCTCCCCGCACCGCCTTCGCGCCGTCGGGTGCCCGTTAGGATGTCCGCCGGGTGGGCCGCCTGGTCCGCTCACGCCCGAGACGGCGTCAGGGGAGGAAACCGGTGCGACACCGGTGCGGTCCCGCCACTGTGACCAGGGCTCAACGGGCCTTGGGAGCCAGGAACTCCCGCCGTCTCCCCCAGCACCCGGGGCGCGGACCCCGAGGAAGGCCAGCCGCGTGATCCTGCTGCTCTCCACCTCCGACACCGACCTGCTCTCGGCCCGCGCCAGCGCCGGGCCGGTCCCCTACCGCCTGGGCAACCCGGCCCGGCTGCGCGCCGAGGACCTGCCGGAGCTGCTGGACGGCACCGACCTGGTGGTGGTCCGGCTGCTCGGCGGCCGACGCGCCTGGCAGCAGGGCCTGGATGCGCTGCTCGCCGGGCCGCGCCCGGTGATCGTGCTCAGCGGCGAGCAGGCGCCGGACGCGCAGCTGATGGAGCTGTCCACCGTCCCGGCGGGCCTGGCGGCCGAGGCGCACGCCTACCTCGCGCACGGCGGCGCCGCCAACCTGGCCGAGCTGGCCGCCTTCCTCTCCGACACCGTGCTGCTCACCGGGCACGGCTTCGCGCCGCCCGCCTCCGCGCCCGACTGGGGCCCGCTGGAGCGCACCGCCCGCCGCGCCGAAGGCCCGCTGGTGGCCGTCCTCTACTACCGCGCGCACCACATGAGCGGCAACACCGCCTTCGTCGACTCGCTCTGCGCCGCGATCGAGGACGCGGGCGGGCGGGCCAAGCCGCTCTACTGCTCCTCGCTGCGCGGTGCGCCCGCCGAGCTGCTGGCCGAACTCGGCAGCGCCGACGCCATCGTGACCACCGTGCTGGCGGCCGGCGGCACCCGGCCCGCCGACGCGCAGGCGGGCGGCGACGAGGAGGCCTGGGACGCGGGCGCACTGGCCGCACTGGACCGGCCGATCCTTCAGGCGCTCTGCCTGACCTGGTCGCGCGAGACCTGGCAGTCCAGCGACGACGGCCTCTCCCCGCTGGACACCGCCACCCAGGTCGCGGTGCCGGAGTTCGACGGGCGGCTGATCACCGTGCCGTTCTCCTTCAAGGAGCTGGACGAGGACGGGCTGACCGTCTACGTCGCCGACCCCGAGCGCTGCGCCCGGGTGGCCGGGATCGCGGTCCGGCACGCCCGGCTGCGCCACATACCCGCCGCCGAGCGGCGGTTGGCCGTGGTGCTCTCCGCCTACCCGACCAAGCACGCCCGGGTCGGCAACGCGGTCGGCCTGGACACCCCGGCCAGCGGGGCCCGCCTGCTGCGCCGCCTGCGCGACGAGGGCTGGGAGCTGGGCGAGGGCTTCCCGGGGATGGAGCCCGTCGAGGGCGAGCACGAGGGTGACGCGCTGATCAAGGCGCTGATCGACGCCGGTGGTTACGACCAGGACTGGCTCACCGAGGACCAGCTGGCCCGCAACCCGGTGCGCATCCCCGCCGCCGACTACCGCCGCTGGTACGCCGAACTGCCCGCCGCGCTGCGCGAGCGGGTCGAGGAGCACTGGGGTCCGGCGCCCGGCGAGCTCTACCTGGACCGCAGCCGGAACCCGGACGGCGACCTCGTGCTGGCCGCGCTGCGCGCGGGCAACCTGCTGGTGCTGGTCCAGCCGCCGCGCGGCTTCGGCGCCAACCCGGTGGCCATCTACCACGACCCCGACCTGCCGCCGAGCCACCACTACCTGGCCGCCTACCGCTGGATCGCCGCCGCACAGGCGGACGGCGGCTTCGGCGCCGACGCCGTGGTGCACCTGGGCAAGCACGGCAACCTGGAGTGGCTGCCCGGCAAGACCTCCGCGCTCTCCGCCGAGTGCGGGCCGGACGCGGCGCTCGGCGACCTGCCGCTGATCTACCCGTTCCTGGTCAACGACCCGGGCGAGGGCACCCAGGCCAAGCGCCGCGCGCACGCCACCCTGGTCGACCACCTGGTGCCGCCGATGGCCCGCGCCGACTCCTACGGTGACATCGCCCGGCTGGAGCAACTGCTCGACGAGCACTCCAACATCGCCGCGATGGACCCGGCCAAGCTGCCGGCCATCCGGGCGCAGATCTGGACCCTGATCCAGGCCGCCCGGCTCGACCACGACCTCGGCCTGGAGGAGCGCCCCGAGGACGACGGCTTCGACGACTTCCTGCTGCACGTCGACGGCTGGCTCTGCGAGGTGAAGGACGCGCAGATCCGCGACGGCCTGCACGTGCTGGGCGAGGCGCCGAGCGGCGAGGCCCGGGTCAACCTGGTGCTCTCGATCCTGAGGGCCCGTCAGATCTGGGGCGGTGTCAGCGCGTTGCCGGGTCTGCGGGAGGCCCTCGGGCTGGACGAGGCGGCCCTGACGCTGGGCGCCACCGACGCCGCCGAGGCGAAGGCGCGCGAGCTGATCGAGGCGATGGAGGCCGCCGACTGGGCGCCGGAGGCCGTCGAGAAGGTCGCCGCCGGGCACCCGGTGGCCGTGGCCGAGGTGCTGGACTTCGCCGCCCGCCAGCTGATCCCCCGACTCGCCGCCACCACCGACGAGTTGGACGCCGTGATCCACGCGCTGAAGGGCGGCTTCGTGCCGGCCGGGCCGTCCGGCTCGCCGCTGCGCGGGCTGGTCAACGTGCTGCCGACCGGGCGCAACTTCTACTCGGTGGACCCGAAGGCGGTGCCCAGCCGGCTCGCCTGGGAGACCGGGCAGGCGCTGGCCGAATCGCTGGTCGCCCGTTACCGGGCCGACAACGACGGCGCGGTGCCGCCCTCGGTGGGCCTCTCGCTCTGGGGCACCAGCGCGATGCGCACCGCCGGCGACGACATCGCCGAGGCCTTCGCGCTGCTCGGCATCCGCCCGGTCTGGGACGACGCCTCCCGCCGGGTCACCGGCCTGGAGCCGATCCCGCTGGCCGAACTCGGCCGCCCGCGCGTCGATGTGACGCTGCGCATCTCCGGCTTCTTCCGCGACGCCTTCCCGCACGTGGTCGCCCTGCTGGACGACGCGGTGCGGCTCGCGGCGGCCCAGCAGGAGGCCGACGAGGACAACTTCGTGCGGGCCCACGTGCAGGCCGACCTGGCCGAGCACGGGGACGAACGCCGGGCCACCGTGCGGGTGTTCGGCTCCCGTCCGGGCACCTACGGGGCCGGCCTGCTGCAGCTGATCGACAGCCGCGACTGGCGCACCGACGCCGACCTCGCGGAGGTCTACACGGTCTGGGGCGGCTACGCCTACGGCCGGGGCCTGGACGGGCGGCCGGCCCGCGAGGAGATGGAGACCGCCTACAAGCGGATCACCGTCGCTGCCAAGAACACCGACACCCGCGAGCACGACATCGCCGACTCGGACGACTACTTCCAGTACCACGGCGGCATGGTGGCCACCGTCCGGGCACTGACCGGCTCGGCGCCCGCCGCCTACATCGGCGACTCGACCCGCCCGGAGACGGTGAAGACCCGCACCCTGACCGAGGAGGCGGCCCGGGTCTTCCGGGCCCGGGTGGTCAACCCGCGCTGGCTGGAGGCGATGCGCCGGCACGGCTACAAGGGCGCCTTCGAGATGGCCGCGACGGTCGACTACCTGTTCGGCTACGACGCCACCACCGGCGTGGTCGCGGACTGGATGTACGAGCGGCTGACCCAGGAGTACGTGCTGGACCCGGTGAACCGCGAGTTCCTCACCGAGGCCAACCCCTGGGCGCTGCACGGGATCAGCGAGCGGCTGCTGGAGGCGGCCGAGCGCGGGATGTGGGCCGAGCCGGACCCCGCCCTGCTGGCCGAGCTGCAGGCCGCCTTCCTGGAGGCGGAGGGCGACCTGGAGGAGGGCGCCGACAGCCAGGCCTGACGCTACGTCAGCTTCCGTCCGCCGGAACCGAGATCAGCAGCTGACCGCTCGCCAGGTCGCGGACCTCGAAGTGGCTGATCTCGCCCGGCTGGAAGCCGGTGCCGCCCGAGGTCTGCAACTGCGGGCCCGACTGGCTCTGACCCTGGGCCCGGTCCTGGGCCTGATCCTGGGCCGGGGAGTCGGGCCCGTAGCCGGCCGGCGGGACGGTCCAGCTGGTGACCGTCTGGCTCGCGCCCTGGGCCGAGACGGCCACCAGGTCACAGCTGCGCGGTCCGCCGACCCCGGTGAGCCGCAGGGTGATCGCGCTGCCCCAGGCCGTCGGGGTCACCGCGACGGTCGCGGCGACCCCGGTCGCGGCGGTGGCGCGGTGCTCGACCGCGGCGGCGGACGGCGCGCCGGCCACCGGGGCCGAGGCCAGCACGGCCGCCGTGACGGCCGGGCCGCCGAGTACCAGCACCGCCGCCACCGCCACCAGCCAGCGCCGCCGCACCCGGGCGCGGCGGCGGGTGGCGGCGGCCTCGGCGAGCAGCGCCGCGAGCGGCGGCGGATCGAGCGGCAACGGGTCGAACGGCAGCGGACCGAGCGGCAGCGGACCGGCGGCGGATGCGCCGACCGCCGCGCCGTCGGCCTTGAACTCGGCCAGCAGCGGCTCCAGTTCGCCCAGTGAGGCGACCTCCTCGGCGCACCTGGGGCAGTCCGCCAGATGCTCCTCGAAGCGCGCCCGGTCCGCCGCGTCGAGCACGCCGAGGACGTAGGCACCGGCCTCCAGATGCCGGTCCGGCCCGGCCGGCGGGTCCCAGGGACCCTGGGGCGCTGTCACGACGTCACTCCCCGTTCCTCCAGCGCGATCTTCAGCGACCGCAGCGCGTAGAAGATCCGCGACTTCACCGTACCTTCCGGAATGCCCAGTTCGGCCGCCGCCTCGGCGACCGTGCGGCCCTTGAGGTAGGTCTGCGCGATCACCTCCCGGTGCGCCTCGGTGACCGCGCCGAGTGCGTCGGTGATCGCCATCAGCCGCAGCGCCCGGTCCAGTTCGTCCGCGGCGGGGAGCAGCTCCAGCGGCGCCGCGTCGGTCTCCGGCGGCCGGGCGACGGACCGCCGGTGGTCGTCGATGACGATCCGCCGGGCCACCGTGACCAGCCAGGGCCGCACCGATCCCGCCGCCGCGTCCAGCCGGTCGGCGTGCTTCCAGGCGCGCACCAGGGTCTCCTGGACCACGTCCTCGGCACGCTGCCGGTCGCCGCCGACCAGGTGCAGCACGAAGCCGAGGAGCGGGCCCGCGTGGTCCCGGTAGAGGGCTCGGATCAGCTCCTCGTCGGCACCCGCCGCGCCGCGGCGACTGCGGGGTTCATCGGTCACGAGGTCATCCTGGCGCACCACAACCTCCGGTCGGACACCGCCTGCCGACCAGGGGTACGCACCGAACGGCGCCACCGTTCAACGCGGCGGGAGATCAATGCGGCAGGAGATCAATGCGGCAGGAGATCAACGCGGCGGGAGAGGGTGCCCGGTCACTCGTCCCCCAGCGCCAGCAGCAGTTCGCGCAGCGCGCCCGCGAGCTCCGCCCGCCCTGGCGCGTCCAGGGCGGCCAGCAGCCGCCGCTCGGTGGCCAGATGGTCGGGCAGCGCCCGGTCGACCAGGGCCCGCCCCTGCTCGGTCAGCTCGACGTGCACCACCCGGCCGTCGGTCGCGCTGGGCCGGCGGGTGACCAGACCGCGCTCCTCCAGCTTCTCCAGGCGCTGGCTGACCGCACCGGAGGTGACCATCGCCGCCCGCATCAGCTCGGCCGGGGTGAGCCGGTGCGGCGGGTCGCTGCGCCGCAGGGTGGCGAGCACGTCGAAGCCGGCCATGTCCAGGCCGTGCGTGGCGAAGGTGCGGCGCAACTCGCCCTCGATCAGGCGGGTGAGCCGGGTGAGCCGGCCGATCACCGCCATCGGCGAGACGTCGAGGTCGGGGCGCTGCCGGGCCCACTGGGCGAGGACGAGGTCCGCGTGGTCCCCGCCGGTCGTATCCGTCATGCCGAGAAGACTAGCCAATCTCTTAGCGCTGAGATACTTTATCTTAGTGCTAAGAGACCGATCGGGTACCGTCCTGCTGACCGCCCTGGCCCCCGCCGTCTGGGGGACCACCTACTACGTGACCACCCAGTTCCTGCCGCCCGACCGCCCGTTGCTCGCCGCCACCGTCCGCGCCCTGCCGGCCGGACTGCTGCTGGTCGCGGTGACCCGGCGGCTGCCGCACGGCGTGTGGTGGTGGCGCGCGCTGCTGCTCGGCGCGCTCAACATCGGCGCCTTCTTCGCGCTGCTCTTCGTCGCCGCCTACCGGCTGCCCGGCGGGGTGGCCGCGACCATCGGCGCGCTGCAACCCCTGCTGGTCGCCGCCCTGTCGGCGGGCCTGCTGGGCGAGCGGCTGCGGCTGCGCACGGTGCTGACCGGACTCGCCGGGGTGGCCGGGGTGAGCCTGCTGGTGCTGCAGGCCGGTGCCCGGCTGGACTGGCTGGGCATCCTGGCGGCGATCGGCAGCGCGGTGGTGATGGCGACCGGCGTGGTGCTCAGCAAGCGCTGGCCCTCCCCCGCACCGCTGCTGGCCACCACCGGCTGGCAGTTGGTCGCCGGCGGGCTGCTGCTGCTCCCGCTCTCCCTGCTGGTCGAGGGCCCGCCGCCGCACGCGCTCTCCGAGCGCAACCTGCTCGGCTACGGCTACCTGACCCTGATCGGCGCCGCGGTCGCCTACGCGCTCTGGTTCCGCGGCCTGCGTGCGCTGGCGCCGACCCAGGTCACCTTCCTGGGCCTGCTCTCCCCGCTGGTCGCCACCGTGGTCGGCTGGCTCGCCCTCGGCCAGCACCTGACGCCCGTCCAACTGCTCGGCGCGCTGGTCATCCTGGCCGCGCTGGTGATCGCCCAGACGCAACCGAGGCGCAAGGCCGGACTCCCGGGCGCCGAACTCCCGGAGGTCGACTTCGCGGACGCCGAGCCGGTGCAGGAGCAGCGGCCCCACTCCACGGTGAGCTGACCGGGTCCGGCGACGGCAGCAGGCCCGCGCCGGTTGGTGCGACGAGTGATTCGTCGCACCACCCGGCGCGGGCCTGCTGCTGCGGTGCGTGAGGACCGGTGCGCTCCCCGAGCGTGCGCCCTGGTAGCGCGCCCGCCCCGGTCAGGAAGTCAACCGCCAGGAGGTCAACCGTCAGGAGGTGATCGGGCCGATGGTCAGCGAATGGATGGTCGGGCCCGCGCAGTGCTGGGTCTGCCAGGGCAGGAAGAGCGAGGCCTTCTCGCCGGGCGGGTAGATCCGCAGGCCCTGGGCGGGGCTGAGCTGGCACTGGGTCGGGTCGTAGCCGCCCACGCCGTTGGCGTCGTGCAGGGTGGCCTTCGCGGTGCCCTTCGGGGCCAGCGTCACGGTGGTGTAGGGCTCACCGGTGCGGGTGGCGGGATTGCCGGACTGCTGCCCCGCGGTGGCGACATAGGAGACGCCCGGGTAGCCGGCGAGCGTACAGCTGTGGCTGGAGGTGTTGGTGAAGACCAGGGTGGAGTAGTACTGGCCGGCACCGATGCCCGCGCCGCTCTGCGCGACGCTCAGGTCGCTGCTGGTGCAGGCCCCCGGACCGGCGGGCGCGTCCGGCGTCGAGGCGGAGACGGGCGCGGCGCCGGAGGTACCGGGCGCACCGGTACCCGCCGAGCCACCGGGCGTCGTGGCCGTCCCGGACCCGCCGGTCGTCGAGGAGGACCCGCCGGTCGTGGCGGAGGACCCGCCGGTCGTCGAGGAGGACGAGCCGGGCGCGCTCGACCCGGCGCTTCCGGCGGCGGCCGGCGCCGACGAGCCCTGGCCGCTCGCCGACGGCGACGACGACGAGGAGCAACCGACCAGGGCGAGCGTCGCCGCCGCGGCCACCAGGGTGGCGGTTGCTATCGAGGTCCGAGCGGGCCTGCGGGACATGGTGCTCCTCCTTCGCCGGGCAAATCAGCCTGTCAGGCTTCAGTCTTGCCCCTGTCGGGCCGCACAATCCGCTCTGATACAGAGCTGTGGCAGAACCCGGGCAGCACCGTGACGGCGCCGCCCGGGACCACACTCGCGTGCCCCGGCGCACAACGCGCCGGTCAGAGAAGGGTCTTCCAGTAGTACCAGAACCGCCCCAGGATCATCAGCGCGATCACGGCGTACCAGAGCACCGGAACCACCCAGTGGTACCGGTTCAACTCCCGCACCACCGGCTTCATCCGCTCCCCGACCGGGATCACCCCGGTGCGCAGGTTGGCCAGCGTGGTGTACCAGAAGAGCGCGATGGTCACCGCCCAGACGCCCATGCAGTACGGGCAGAGCGCACCGATCGAGTAGAGCGACTGGCTCATCAGCCAGTGGATCAGGACCAGCGCGAACACCGTCCCGAACTGCAGGCCCAGCCAGTACCAGCGGCGGTACCGGGCACCCGCCAGCACCCCGGTGGCGATCGCCAGCACCACCCCGAAACCGACCAGGCCGATCAGCGAGTTCGGGAACCCGAACACCGAGGCCTGGTGGCTGGTCATCACCGAACCGCAGGCGATGATCGGGTTGATGTTGCAGTTGAGGACGGTGTGCGGGTTCTGCAGCAGGTGGATCTTGTCGATGGTCAGCACGGCCGAGGCGGCCAGGCCGATCGCGCCGGCGATCAGCAGCAGCCAGGCGAACGCGCGGCCCGGGTCGGGCCGGGCCGCGATCTCCTCGGCCGCCGCCGTCCCCTCGATCTCGCCGGCGGTGGTCACTTGGTCCCCGTTGTCTGCTGGATCAACGCGGTGTACTGGTCGGCGGTGATCGGGTTGCCCTGGCTGTCGAAGAGGGTCAGCGCCTTGCCGTCCAGCTTCATGGTCGGGGTGCCGGTCACTCCGCTGGTGTTGAAGGCGGCGGCCACCTTCTGCGCCCAGGGCAGGTAGGTGCCCGCCTTGACCGCGTTGACGAAGGCGTCGGTCTTCAGCCCCGGCACCTGGCCGGCCACGTTGAGCAGGGTGTTGACGTCGCCGTAGCCGTCGGTCTCCTCGCTCGGCTGGTTCGCGTAGAGCGCGTCGTGGAACTTCTTGAAGTCGTCCGCGCTCTGGTTCAGCGCCGCACCGGCCGCCGCCAGCGCCTGGATCGAGCCCTTGCCGCCCAGGTTGTCGTCCAGGAACGCGGCCATGTGGTACTGGATCTTGTACGTGCCGTTGTCGGCCAGTTGCTGCACGGTCTGGCCGTCGGAGGTCTCGAACTTCTTGCAGATCGGGCAGCGGAAGTCCTCGTAGACGTCCAGCGTGTGCGCGGCGTCGGCCTTGCCGTAGGTGATCACCAGACCGTTCGGGCCAGTCGTGTTGGCCGGGACGACCACCGGGGCGCTCGCGGCCGAACTGCCGCCGCTGTGGCCGCCGCCACTGTTCACGGCGATCGCCACCCCACCGCAGAGGGCCAGCACCACCGCCACCGAGGCGCCGATGACGATCCGGCGGCGCGTCTTCTCGGCCCGCTGCTCGCGCAGCCGGGCCTCGTGCAGCTTCGCGCGGCGGTCGGCGCTCTTCTGCTCGTACGACTGCTGGGACTTGTTCTGCTTGTTGCTCATGGGTGTGTCGGTCCTGTCCGCGTCAGACGGCACCGCGCGAGGGGCGGGCCGGACGCTAGCAAGCTGGAGGTGGGCGTCGGCGGCGCACACCGCCGGCCCGGCTGCCCGCCGCGAGGCGGCGGGAGGGGCTCAGCAGGCGAGCGCGAAGGACGCCGGCGGACCGCGGCGGCGGGAGGGTGCGAGCGGCAGGTCCTCGGTGGGCGCGTGCTCCGGCCGGGGCTCGGGCAACGCGACCCCGGGCGCCGGACGGGCCGGCAGCGGGGCGATCAGCAGCAGCGCGCGCAGCGCCCCGGGGGACAGCGCGGCCAGCGCGCCGACCAGTTCGGGCAGCCCCACCAGGGCCGCGTCGGCCAGCCGCAGGCAGAACGCGGCGAGCACGGTGACCACCGCCTGCACGACCAGCAGCACCACTTCGAGCAGCGTCGGGGCCAGCGAGAGCCCGCCCGTACCGCTGCCCACCTGGCCGCCGCCGCAGACCATCAGGTCCAGGCCGCCGCCACTGTGGTGCACGGGCCGGTCACAGGTCTGCTGCCCGAGGTTGAACGTGGTGTTGAGCAGCAGCTCCACCGGCAGCAGCAGCGCGGCGATCTGCAGGAAGCCTCGGTCGCTGCCGGCCAGCACCGCGGCCAGCAGGAAGACGCCCGCACCGGCCGCCAGCACCACGGTCAGCGGCAACGGCTGCCCGGTGACGACCACATGACCGGCCGCGGACAGCGGAACGGCCAGCGCGGCGAAGAGCATCGCGCGCAGCGTCCGGGTCAGGCGGCAGGTGGTCACGGTTTCGGAGTATGCCATGCGCTGCTGAGCGAGCACGAGGGTGCGGAACGTGAGGAATCCCTTAGGCCCTCTCTGACAAAAGTCTCCGGCGTCACTCAAGGTTGACGTGGGAGCATGCGGCTGTGACAACGGGGATATCGCAGACACGACAGGTGCGCAGGCCGGGGTGGGTCAGGCCGCGCACCGCGATCATGGTGGCGGGCGCGCTGGTCTTCGCCGTGCTGCTCTACTTCCAGGGCACCCACTCGAAGGTCGACCCGGTGCACCTGGTGCTGAGCGCCGATCCGGGCTGGTCGCTGCTCGCGCTGCTGGCGATGGCGGCCAGCTACCCGGCGGCGACCATCGGGTTCCTCGGGTTCGTGCCGGAGCGGATCGGCTTCGTGCGGGCGGCGCTGGCCCAGCTCGCCGGCTCCTTCGTGAAGCTGGTCGCGCCCGGCGGCTTCGGCGGGCTGGCGCTCAACACCCGGCTGCTGCTGCGGGCCGGGATCGCGCCTGGCCCGGCGGCCTCCAGCGTCGGGGCCGGGCAACTGCTCGGGCTGGTGCTGCACATGGCGCAGCTGGCCGTCTTCCTCTGGCTCACCGGTTTCCAGCCGGGCCACCACGCGAACGGCGTCGGCGAGCTGATCGCGCTGGCCGGCGCCGGGCTGCTGGGCGCGTCGGCCCTCGCGCTACTGGCGGTGCCCGGACCGCGGCGCTGGGCGCTGGCCCGGCTGCGGCCGTTGACCGAGGGCTCGCTGCGCCGGCTGCGGGACCTGGCGCGCCACCCGGGCCGACTGGCCGGCGGGGTGCTCGGGCAGCTGGTGATCTCGATGACCATGGTGAGCTGCCTCTACTGCTGCGTGCGGGCCACCGGCCTGGCCGCGAGCTTCGCCGCCGTGGCGGTCGCCTACCTGCTCGGCAACGCGCTGGGCTCGGTGACGCCGACGCCGGGCGGCGTGGTCGGAGTGGAGGTCACCACCGCGGCCCTGCTGTCGGCCACCACCGGGATCGGCAACGCGCAGGCGTACGCGCCGGTGGTGCTGTTCCGGCTGATCACGCTGCTGCTGCCGGTCCTGCCGGGCTGGGCCGCCTTCGGGCTGCTGCAACGCCGCAAGGCGCTCTGAGTCAACTTTTCGCGCTCCCGGTGCCGCAGGATGGCTGACAGAACGTCAGCCACCCCCGAGGGAGAACGCATGACCACCGAGTACGACGTCATCGTGCTGGGCGCCGGGCCGACCGGCGAGAACCTGGCCGCCCGGACCCGGGCCGCCGGGCTGAGCACCGCCCTGGTGGAGAGCGAGCTGGTCGGCGGCGAGTGCTCGTACTGGGCCTGCATGCCGAGCAAGGCGCTGCTGCGCCCGCCGGCCGCGCTCGCCGCCGCCCGCGCGGTGGCCGGCTCCCGCGAGGCCGCCACCGGGCGGTTGGACGCGGCGGCCGTGCTGGCCCGCCGGGACTCCTTCGCCTCGCACTGGAAGGACGACGGGCAGGCCGCCTGGGTGGCCGGGACCGGCGCCGAGCTGGTGCGCGGCGAGGGCCGGCTGGACGGCGTGCGGCGAGTGCTGGTGCGCACCCCGGAGGGCGGCGAGCGGGTGCTGACCGCCCGGCACGCGGTCGCGGTCTGCACCGGCTCCCGGGCCGTGCTGCCCGCCGGGGTCCCCGGGCTGGCCGCCGCCCGGCCGTGGACCAGCCGGGAGGCGACCAGCGCCAAGGCCGCACCGGACCGGCTGCTGGTGGTGGGCGGCGGGGTGGTCGGGGTCGAGATGGCGACGGCCTGGCAGGCGCTCGGCTCCCGGGTCACCCTGCTGGTCCGCGGCGGCGGCCTGCTGCCGCGGCTGGAGCCGTTCGCGGGCGAGTTGGTGGCGGCCGGGCTGCGCGCGGCGGGCGTCACGGTGCGCCTGGGCGCGCAGGTGGCGGCGGTCGAGCGGGACGGCGCGGTGGTGACCGTCCGGCTCGACGACGGCACCGAGCTGGCCGCCGAGGAACTGCTCTACGCCACCGGCCGGGCGCCGCGCACCGAGGGGCTGGGCCTGGGCACCGTCGGCCTGCGCGACGGTGACTGGCTGGCGGTGGACGACCACTGCGCGGTGCGCGGCGTCGAGGGCGACTGGCTGTACGCGGCCGGTGACGTCAACCACCGCGCGCTCCTCACCCACCAGGGCAAGTACCAGAGCCGGATCGCGGGCGCCGCGATCGCCGCGCGGGCGCTGGGGCGGGCCCTCGACCCGGCGCCCTGGGGTCCGCACACGGCCACCGCCGACCTGGCCGCGGTGCCGCAGGTGATCTTCACCGAGCCGGAGGTGGCCGCCGTCGGGCTGTCGGCCGAGGAGGCCCGGCAGGCCGGGTACCGGGTCAAGGTGGTCGACTACGAGCTGGGCCGGGTGGCGGGCGCCTCGCTGGCCGCCGACGACTACCAGGGGCGGGCCCGGATGGTGGTCGACCTGGACCGCCAGGTGCTGCTCGGGGTCACCTTCGCCGGCCCGGGGGTGGGCGAGCTGCTGCACGCGGCCACCGTCGCGGTGGTCGGCCAGGTGCCGATCGACCGGCTCTGGCACGCGGTGCCGGCCTACCCGACGGTCAGCGAGATCTGGCTGCGGCTGCTGGAGACCTACCGGGACTCGGAATAGCCGGGTGGCGGGGGTGGTTGAGCCCGGCATGACTACCGTGGAACTCACCAAGGACAACTTCAACGAGGTCGTCAACACGGACTCGTTCGTCCTGATCGATTTCTGGGCGTCCTGGTGCGGTCCCTGCCGTAGCTTCGCCCCGGTCTACGACAAGGCCGCCGAGGCCCACCCGGACCTCGTCTTCGGCAAGGTCGACACCGAGGCGCAGCAGGAGCTGGCGGCCGCCTTCGACATCACCTCGATCCCGACCCTGGCGATCATCCGGGAGAACGTGATGATCTTCGCGCAGGCGGGCGCGCTGCCGCCGGCCGCGCTGGAGGACCTGATCCAGCAGGCGAAGCAGCTGGACATGGACGAGGTGCGGGCGAAGATCGCCGCAGAGCAGGCGCAGTAGGCACGCTGGCCCGCGCGGGAAGTCGAGTCGGTCGACTTCCCGCGTGGGCCAGCGTGCCAACTCACGGACGGTGACCGGGCGCCCACAGAATGGGCGGATGTTCCCCATGCGCACCGCCGTCGCCGCGGTCTCCGCCCTCGCCCTCGCCGGACTGCTCGCCGCTCCCGCCGACGCGGCGCCGCGGCAGACCCGGGCCGAGGACCAGGTAAACACGTTTTTCAGCCAGTACCGGGACGCCGTACTGGGCCCGAATCCCAGCACGGAGCCCGGCAGAGTCCGGCACGAGTTCCTCACCACGGAGCTCAACAACGAGCTGGACGCGTGGGCCGACTCGCACCAGGCCGACCCGGTCTTCCGCTCCCAAAACGTACCGAACGCCTGGTCGGTGCGGTACGAGGGCAGCGGAGCCGGCCACTCGACGGTGGTCCTCACCGAGCAGTGGGCGGCCGGTGACAGCACCGACGTCTGGTACCAGGTACGTCTGGCCGATCTGGTCATCGACGGGCTCCAGGACCCGCCCGCATAATCGCCTGTCATGCAAGTCACAACCCACCCACCGCCCCCGGCCAACTAACCTGGTGGACGTGCTCATTCTCGTCAGGCGTCGCCACGTGGACCTGCTCCGCGTCACGAGCATGTCCTGTCGCGGCCACCGCTGACCCCGATCCCCTCACCTTCCAGGACCCCGGCACCGGGGGCGCCGCGCCATCACCCGCCGCGTCCCCGGTCCACCCGGCCACCGCCGGGAGCAGCCGGGCCGAACCCAGCGGATGTCACCCTCATGTCGCAGCAGCACATAGCCACCCCCGCCGCCGGCCTGCCGGTGATCGACCTCTCCGCCGCCTCCGGGACCCCCGAGCAGCGGGCCGCGTTCCAGGCCGAGCTGAACCGGGCCGCCACCGAGGTCGGCTTCTTCCATCTGACCGGCCACGGCGTCACCGAGCGCGAGACCGCCGAACTCACCGAGGCGATGCACGCCTTCTTCGCCCTCCCGGAAGCCGAGCGGCTGGCCATCAGCAACCTCAACTCCCCGCACTTCCGCGGCTACACGCGCACCGGCACCGAGCGCACCCAGGGCCGCAGCGACTGGCGCGACCAGATCGACATCGGGGCCGAGCTGCCCGAGCACCGCCCCGCCCCCGGCGAGCCGGACTACTGGTGGCTGGAGGGGCCCAACCAGTGGCCCAAGGGGCTGCCCGAGCTGCGCGAGGCCTCGCTGCACTGGATCGAGCGGCTGAGCGGTATCGCCGAGCGCCTGCTGCACGAGCTGCTGGCCGCGATCGGCGCCCCCGCCGACTTCTACGACGACGCCTTCGCCGGCCACCCGCACCTGCGCCTCAAGCTGGTGCGCTACCCCGGCAGCGCCCCCGACGGCACCGGCCAAGGGGTCGGCGCGCACAAGGACTACGGCTTCCTCACCCTGCTGCTGACCGACGGCGTGCCCGGGCTGCAGGTGGAGATGCCCGACGGCGACTTCCTGGACGTGCCCTCGATGCCGGGCGCCTTCGTGGTCAACCTCGGCGAGCTGCTGGAGGTCGCCACCGACGGCTACCTGAAGGCCACCAACCACCGCGTGGTCAGCCCGCCCGGCGGCCGCGAGCGCTACTCGGTGCCGTTCTTCTACAACCCGCGCCTGGACGCCCACATCGCGCCGCTGGAGTTCCCGCACGCCCACCACGCCCCCGGCGCGACCGAGGACCCGGCCAACCCGCTCTACGCCGAGTTCGGCCGCAACGAGCTGAAGGGCTACCTGCGCGCCCACCCCGAGGTCGCCAGGCGCCACCACGCGCAGCTGGTGGGCTGACGGTGCCTCAGCACGGCGGTTGACCGCTGTGGCCGTCGCCGATCCGCCGGGTGGCCTGTGCCACGGCCACCCGGCGGAGCCGGTGCGTAGAATCGCGGCCATGCCGCAGCAGGCTCACATCCCGCCGACCACGATCAGCCGCGACGGCATCCCGTCTTCGAAAGCCTCGGGTACAATCCACGATTCGCGCGACAGCGGACAGCGGACAGCGGACAGCGGACAGCGGACAGCGGACAGCGGACAGCGGACAGCGGACAGCGGACAGCGGACAGCGGACAGCGGACAGCGGACAGCGGACAGCGGACAGCGGACCGTGCTCTTCGCGGTTCGCTCGGCGGGCGCCTTGCATCGGCTGCTGGATGTGCTGCCGGCCTTCGAGGGTGACGAACGCATCGTCTGCCGCTTCACGCTGGTCCCGGGTTCCGACTTCGACGTGGACGCGCTGGCCGCCGTGGAGCGATCGGGCATCCGTTCGGTCAGCTGGACCGAAGCCCGCCGCCGCGCGCACGACCTGATTCTGGCCGCCAGCCCGAAGGGCGCGCTGCGGGTGCTCTCCGGGCCACGCGTGCTGCTTCCTCATGGCGCGGGGTTCAACAAGGCGATCCCGCATGAGGGTTCACCGCGGCTCCCGTCCGGGCTCGACCCCAGCTACCTGCTCGCCGACGGCCGACCCTGGGTCAATCTGCACGCGCTGGCCCACGAGAGCCAGCTCGGCAGGCTCGCCGAGTCCTGTCCGCCGGCGGCGGCCCGAGCGAGGGTGGTAGGGGATCCGACGCTGGACCGAGTGCTCGCCTCGGTCCCGCACCGCGAGGAGTACCGCGCCGCCCTGGGCACCGGCGAACGCCGGCTCATCGCGCTCACCTCGACCTGGGGTCCGGAGTCGCTGCTGGCCCGGCGGCCGCGGCTGCCCGCCGCGCTGGTCGGTGGCCTGCCCCACGACGCCTACCAGGTGGCCCTGCTCCTCCACCCCAACGAGCACAGCAGGATCGGCACCTTCGACCTCTCCCGGCACCTCGCACCCGCGCTGGCGGCAGGCCTGGTCCTGGCCGGGCCCTACCAGGAGTGGGCCGCGCTCCTGGTCGCCTGCGACGCGGTGATCACCGACCACGGCTCAACCGCCCTGTACGCGGCGGCACTCGGCCGGCCGCTGATCGGTGCGTACGACGGCGGACAGGAGTTGATCGCGGGCAGTCCGATGGCCGACGTACTCGCGCAGGCACCCTGGTTGGCCGATCCGGCCGGCCCCGCCGAGCTGACCGACGCCCTGACCGACGCCCTGACCGAGGCGCGGCTGCGGGACTCCCGCCCGTTCGCCGCAACGGCGTTCGCCCTGCCGGGCGAGTCGCTGCCGCGCCTGCACCACGAGCTCTACCGGCTGCTGGAGCTGCCGCCCCGCTCCCGGCCGGCCCACCCGCACCCGTTCCCGGCCCCCGGCGGACCGGCCCGGCACCCCACGGCGTACGCGGTGCGGGCCGAGGTGACGGGGCAGCGGGTCCGCGTCGAGCGGTTCCCCGCGTTCGCCCCCGGTCCGGCGCATCATCTGGCCGCCGAGTCCCCGGCGGCCGACCCGCGGCAGCAGCAGAGCGCGGCGGTGCTCTGGCGCCGGGCCGCTGCGGGCCCGCACCCCCCGCACAGCAGCAGCTGGACCGCGGGCGGTTGGACGGCGCGGATGCTGGACGAGGCGCCGGGACGCCGGACCGTCGCCGCGATCCTCACGCCGGAGCGCTGCCTGGTCAGACATCGCTCCGGCGCGGTGCTCAGTGTCCGCGTCGAGCCGTGCACGCTGGACGGCCGGGTGCTGCGGGTCGACCCGGCGGCAGCGGTCTCGGCGGTCCACGCCTGGCTCGGCAGCACCGCCGAGTGGCCCGGACCCACCACGCTGACCTGCGAGTTCGGCCCGCTCACCGTCCGGGTCGAGCTGACCGAGGCCGACGACGCGGACCTCGGCTACGAAATCTGATCGGTGCTGCTGCCGGGCAACGCGCCGGAGCGTTCGGCCAGCAGCCGCGCCGCTGTCCGGTGCTCCTCGGCCTCGGCGCCGCGGCCCGCCTGCTCGGCGAGGTCGGCCAGCTCCGTCAGAACGCGTACCTCGTCGGTGGTCGACCCCCGTTGCCGCGCGTTCGCCAGGGCCGAGCGGGAGAGCACGACCGCCTCCTCCAGGCGTCCGACCCGCCGCAGGACACGGCCGAGTTCGAACCCGGTCCGCGCGGTCATCCGCTCCCGCTCCTGTTCCTGTGCCATCCGGTGGGCCCCGCCCAGGAGTTCGACCGCGCGGTCGAACTCGCCCGTGGCGAGCGCGGCACGGCCGAGCAGATAGGTCTGGAGCAGCACGCCGTACGCGTTCCCGATCGCCTCGTGCTCCTGCCGGGAGGCCTCGAAGTCCGCTGCCGCGCCGGCCCAGTCGCCCTGGACGGACTTCAGGATGCCGCGGAACTCCACCGCCGACGCCTTCAGCTTGCGCTCCTGCGTGGAGTCGCCGAGGGCAGAAGCGGTGTTCAGCGCCTGGCGCAACTGCTCGGCCGCCTCCGGGTAGCGGGCCTGCTCCCACAGCGGCCTGGCCAGCTGGCAGCGCAGCCGCACCACCGCCGCCAGGTGCTCGGCCCGCTCGGCGGCGGCCACACCGGTGGTGAAGGCATCCGTGACGTCGGCGTAGTGCTGGTGGTCGAGGAAGTGAGTCCACAGCGGCTCGCACAGTGCCCAGGCATCGTCGTGGCGCCCGGCGTCGAAGGCGAGTCGGACACAGCCGTAGAGGGCGAGCCGCTGGCCCTCCAGCCAGCGCAGCGCCTCCGGCTTGGCGGTGAATTCCACGTCGGCCACGCCCGCGACGGGCGGTTCGACCGCCGCCAGGGTCAGCCGCGCGCCGGCCGCCAGCAGGTCGGCCCGCGCGGCCTGGCGGCGGTACCAGCGGATCAGCCGGCCCCGTGCCTCGGCCGTCCGCGCCCCGTCGGCGTCCGCCTCGCGGGAGCGGCGGACGGCGTGCCCGCGCAGCAGCTCGTGCATCCGGTAGCCCTCGGGCCGGTTCTCCAGCAGACCCGCCGCCTCCAGCTCCTCCAGCGCGTCCTCGGCCGGCAGCAGCGAGCCGCCCAGCAGCGCGGCGGCGGCGGGGGCCGAGACGACCGGTGCGGGGAACTGCGGCAACAGGCGGTACAGCAGCGCGGCCTCGGGGCCCAGCGAGGCGTACGCGGCATCCCACACGGCCTCGACCATCGGGATCCCCTTCCCGTGCAGCTCCGCGGTGAGCTCGGCGACCAGCCGGGTCAGGCTGCGGCGGCGGTACCTGCGGACCCACTGGCCGGCCACCTGGAGCGCCGCGGGCAGCCCGCCGCACCCTCGGACCAGCTCCAGCAGGGCATCCGGCTCGGCCGCCAGCCGCGGATCGTCGACGATGTGCCGCAGCAGCCGGGTGGCGTCCTGCGGCGCCAGCGGGCTCATCGGCACCTCGACCGCGGCAACGCCGTCGAGGTCGTAGAGCGGCCCCTGGCTGGTCACGATCGCCAGACTCGCCGCCGAGGAGGGAAGGAGCGCCGCGACCTCGGCACCGTAGCGGGCGTTGTCGATCACCACGAGCAGCCGCTTGTCCCGGGTGCGGGTCCAGTACTGCTTCGAGCGGCCCGCGAAGGAGCGCTCCAGCCAGCCCGGATCGACCCCCAGGTCGGTCAGCAGTTGGGCGACCGCGTCAGCGACCTCCACCACACCCTCGCGGCGCAGGTCGTCGAGGTCGACGTACAGCACCCCGTCCGGGAACCTCTCGCTGAGGCGCCGGGCGACCTGGAACCCGAGCGCGGTCTTTCCGATCCCGCCGATCCCGGTCAACGCGACCACCAGCGGCCCGTCCGGACCGCGATGGCTCTCGGCGGCCCGCAGGATCCGCTCCTGCTCAGCCGTTCGATCCGCGAAGTACGCTGGAGCGGGCGGAAGTTGGAAAGGAACCGGAAGGACGGGGGCGGGCGCCGCGTGCACATGGTGATGGACCTCGCCGATCCGCCGGGCCTGGAAGACCGCCCCCACCTGCGCGTGCCCGTCCACCCTGTTGTACGTCTCCTCAGCCACGGGCCAACCCTACGCCCCGGTGGACCGCTTGACGGGTAGGCAGGCGCCGGTTCACCGCACGGGTCCGACCATCCGCTCGCACTCCTGGACCGAGCGGATGGTCACACTGCTACTGTCACAGCAGGACTGTCCCACCAGGAGCCCCACCGTGCTGCGTCTGACCGTCGACGAACTCGCCGCCCGCGCCGGGGTGACCGTGCGGACCCTGCGCTTCTACAGCAGTCGCGGCCTGCTGCCGCCGCCGCAGCTGGGACCGCGCCGGGTCGGCCTGTACGGGGCCGAGCACCTGGACCGCCTGGAGCTGATCGAGGAGTTGCAGCGCCTCGGGCTCACCCTCGCCGCGATCGACCGCTACCTGGACCAACTCCCGTCCGACATCAGCGCCCTGGACCTGGCCATCCACCGGGCGCTGATCGCCGTCTGGGCCCCCGAGACCGCCGAGCAGGCCACCGCCGAGCAGCTCTCCCGCCGGGTCGGCCGCACCCTCTCCGAAGCCGACCTGGACCAACTGGTCGCCATGGGCGCACTCCAACGCACCGAGCAGGACGGGGAGCTCCTGGTCGACCCGGGCCTGCTTCCGCTGGGCGCCCGGGTGTTGGACCTGCCGATCCCGCTGGAGACCATCGTCGCCACCCGCGCCGTGGTCCGCCTGCACAGCCAGGCCACCGCCCGCGAACTGCACCGCCTCTTCCGCGAGACCGTCTGGAAGCCCTTCCGCGAGAGCGGCGCCGACGAGGCCGAGGTCGACCGGATGCGCGAGCAGGCCGGCCAGATCGAACCCCTGCTGACCCAGGCCCTGGTGACCGCCTTCCACCGCTCGCTCGCCGAGCAGCTGGCGGCGGGGGGCCAGCCGGAGGGCGGTTGACGCCGGCCAGTTCGAACACGCCGGGACCGGGCCCGACCATCGGACCGACAGCGATTGACGGTGCGTCAGCCGGCTTTGTACGCTACGTGACAGTGCGGCCACGCGTTCGGACCTCTGGAGGAGTGATGAGCCAGCCCTGGGAGGCGGATCCCACCGCCGTACTGACCCGCCGCCTGGGCAAGTCGCCGACCGAGCTGGGCACCACCGGGGGCCGGGACGGCTGCCCCGACATCTGGGAGCTCGACAACGGCGACATCGCCGTCATCGGACGGGATCTGACTGCGGCCTACCCGGCCGGCCTGCCATCGGACCTGGTCATCGGCCCAGGCGAGCGCCTCGTCGTCATCCCGCGGGTCACCCTGCTCGCCGCGAAGGCGGCCCTGCCGGATGCGTGACCTCCTCACCGCTTCGCCGGGTGCACGGCTCGCCCTCGACGCCTATCGAGCCGACTTCCGCAAGCGCGACTTCGCGGTCGACGGCTACGACTCGTGGAAGCTGGAGCGCCGCCAGCACTTCGAGGAGCCCGAGGACACCAGTTGGCGGGCCTACGTCGAAGGCGACTGGGCGCAGGCGCTGCAGCTGATCGAGGCCAGGCGTGCCGACCTGCTCCAGCTCTCCCGCGAGGCAGCCGACCACGGCTGTCGGCTA
Organism: Kitasatospora sp. NBC_01266; assembly: GCF_036242395.1. NCBI lineage: Bacteria > Bacillati > Actinomycetota > Actinomycetes > Kitasatosporales > Streptomycetaceae > Kitasatospora > Kitasatospora sp. NBC_01266. The sequence goes on from NZ_CP108458.1 coordinate 2,221,720, forward strand.
CTGCGGGTGCGCGTCGTCGAGTTCCCGATCAGCGCGTATCTCACCTGGGAGCTACACCTCCTGCGACTACGCGCCGAATGCGGGGAGTTGATCCGCATTGTCGGCCCCGGGCAACTCGCCCCGTACGAACGTGGCGGGTCGCTTCCCGAACTGATCACGCTGGGACCGGACACCGTCTACGACATCTCGTACGACGCGGCCGGCCTCGCCGACGGCGCCACCCGCTACACCGACCGCACGACCAGGGAGCGGGTCGCCCGGTTCATCGCCCACCTCTACGAACAGGGCGAGGACATCGCCGACTTCATGACCCGCGAAGCCGCCGGCCTGTCACCGGCGGAGCGCTGAGCGGTGGGACGAGGAGAGGCAGCCGAGGGCTCTTCGGGCAGCACGAGTTCATCGCTCTCCGGATCTGCCGGCCATGTCGTGCAGGCCCGGGACATCAAGGGACCGGTTCACTTCCACGCGGCCTCGCCCACCACCCGGCACAGCGAACCCGTGCCTTGGCAACTGCCCACGGATGTAGGCGGCTTCGTCAACCGGACGGCGGAGCAGGAGGCCCTGGACCGGCTGCTGGTCGAGCATCCGCCCGCGGCCCAGGTCCTGGTGATCACCGGGACGGCTGGAGTCGGCAAGACCTCCCTGGCACTGCACTGGGCGCACGCCGTCCACGGGCACTTCCCGGACGGGCAGTTGTACGCGAACCTGCACGGCCACGATCCGCACGCACCCGTGGCTCCCGTACAGGTCCTTGACCGCTTCCTGCGCACCCTTGGCCCCCCAGCCGCCGCGATCCCCACCGACCTTGAAGCCATGGCCTCGAGCTATCGAACCCTGCTGGCCGGCCGCCGCATGCTGATCGTGCTCGACAACGCCTCCAGTGCCGCCCAGGTCCGCCCGCTCCTGCCCGGCGGCCCCGGCTGTCTGGTCGTGGTGACCAGCCGCCATCGCCTCTCCGGCCTGAGCGTGCGGGAGGGTGCCCGCCACCTGACCCTGGAGGTCCTGGCGGAGCACGACGCCGTCGAACTCCTGCGGACAGTGACGGCGGACTACCGCAGCGGGGACGACCCGGCTGAACTCGCCCAGTTGGCGCGGCTCTGCGCCCGACTCCCGCTGGCGCTGCGGATCGCGGCCGAACGCGCCGCCTGCCGTCCACGCATGCTGCTGGACGACCTGATCCAGGACCTGCGGGATGAATCCAGCCTCTGGGACGCGCTCTCCGGCGAGGACGAGGAGGAATCGGAGGCCGTTCGCTCGGTCTTCGCCTGGTCCTACCGAGCCCTGCCAACCGACGCCGCGCGGCTGTTCCGGATGCTCGGCCTGCACCCCACCGGCGAGTTCAGCACCTCGGCCGCCGCCGCACTCACCTCAGCGAGTACCCGGCAGACCCGCCGTCTGCTGGACGGACTCGCCGCGACTCACCTGGTCGAGCAGAGCGCTGCGGACCGCTACCGCTTCCATGACCTGCTGCGTGCCTACGCCGTCGACCAGGCGCGCAGCGAGCAAGCGCCGCAGGAGAGCGAGCGAGCCGTTCGGCGGGTGCTCGGCTGGTACCTGCACGCAGCCGACGCGGCCCAGGCACTCATGGCTCCGAATGAGCCCCGGGTTCCGCTGGATCCCGTCGAACTGACGCCGGAGCCGCCGGTGTTCGGCGACGAAGCGAGCGCGCTGCAGTGGTTCGAGGTGGAACACGAGAACCTGGTGGCTGCCACCCGGACCGCAACCACCATGGGCCTGGACGACGTCGCCTGGCGACTCGCCGTCGTGCTGCGCGCCTTCTACATGATCCGCAATCCCTTCCAGGACTGGCTCGCGACCTCACAGTTGGGCTTGGCAGCCGCCCAGCGCGACGCCGACCGCCACGGCCAGGCGGAGCTGCACGAGAGCCTCGGCATGGCGTACACCCAGTCGAACCACCTCGACCTGGCAGCCGAGCACTACCAGGCGGCGCTGGCGTTCCGCAGGGAGCTCGGCGGCTCCTTCGGCGAGGCCCTGACCCTCAACGGACTTGGCCTCGTGGAGCTGCGTCGCCGTCGGCCGGCCTTCGCGCAGGACGTCTTCGAACACAGCGTGGCCCTGTTCCAGGATCTGCACGACGCCTACTGGGAGCCGCGGGTGGCAGTCAACCTCGCCGAGGCTCGGTTGGCGCTCGGACGATCCGCCGACGCCGAGCGACTCGTGCGCGCCGGCCTGGAGACCTTCCGGGAGAAGGGCGACCGTTGGGCCGAGGGCAACGCGTTGCGCGTCCTCAGCGAGATCCAGCTCGAAGCCCGTCGCGAGAACGAGGCGTTGGACAGTGCACTGAGTGCGGTCGACCTCGCACTTGAGCTGAACAACTCGGTCGCAGAAGGCCATTGGCTGACCCAGCTCGGACACGCCCAACGCGCCACTGGCCGAGCGGCCGACGCGCTGACCTCCTACCACCGCGCAGCCACCCTGCAGCGACGTCTCGCGGACCGCAGCCGCGAAGCTCTGGCCTGGGACGGCACCGGCCAGGCCTACCTCGCCCTCGGCCGAGGCAAGGAAGCAAGCGAGTTCCACCGCCGCGCGCTGGCCGTTCACCGGGAGCTCGGTGACGGGTGGCAATGCGCCGTGGTCCTCTGCCACCTTGCCGACGCCCTGGACAACGGTGATGCGCCCACGGACGTGCAGCGCTACCGGCTGGAAGCACTCGGACTACTGGACGGATTCACCGATCCCGGCGCCGCACGCCTGCGCGAACGGATCACGAGCAGTCTGCAACAGGATATCTGACTGTCCATCAGTCGTCCGCCAGCCAAACCCCTCGTGGTGGCACGGGGACCGACTCCACGATCCACAGCGGCCCATCCGCGCACTCGAGCCGTACCCCGTCACCGGGACCGGTACGGGATTTGAGCACAGCGACCCACTGGCCATCGACAACGGCCAAGGGGCCAGGGATCGGGAACAACCCGAACCGGAAGGCGCGGATGAGATTGTGGACGTCGCGGCGGCTCGCGGACGTGTCGATGACCGCACTCTGCGGCCCCATGACGCCTTCGTACGTCGCACCTTCCGCACGCTGTGCGGTTCCCGCGCAGCCACGGGCGGCCAATGCCAGCGCCTCGGGGAGAAGCTCGCGGGAGAGGGCCTGGATCCGGGCGAAGACACGGTCGCCGTCCACCTCGTCCGGCAGCCCGATACCACCGCGCTGCACGAGGATCCGACCGGTGTCGAAGTCCTCGTCCATCCAGTGGATCGTCACGCCGGTCTCAGGATCACCGTGCCGGACCGCCCAGTGAATCGGCATCGGCCCACGATGACGCGGCAGCAGCGACGGGTGGATGTTCAGCGCGCCGAGCCGTGGCACGCGAAGGACCTCGGCCGACAGCTTCCACGGAAACCCGTCGCAGACCACGAGGTCAGGCTGATAGCCCGCGAGCGCACGGGCCAGCCCCGCGACGCTGCGCGGCAGCAGCAGGTCCGGCCCAGGCGGCAACTGTGCCAGGACACGGCCGACCGCCGCGCCCGAGGCAGCCGCCGCCGGCTCACCGGGCCGCCTCGGGGCGGCATACACGCAGGCGACCGGCTGATGGCCCGCCGCGACACACGGCTCGAGCAGATTGGCGAACCCCTCGGCGCCATAGGACATCAGAACGACCCGCAAGGGATCCGACACGCTTCCTCCCGCCAGCCGAGAACACCGCGCGTGCAGGATACTTGACGCTCAGTACGCGGCATCGTGCGAGCAGGCGCAGCCCCCGCGCCGTCTCGGCGGCTCCTGCTCCGGCGTCGCCCGCCCGCGCTACCGGTCCCAGGCCGTGCCGAGGGCCAGCAGGCGCTCGCGGTACTCGATGACCTCGACCCACTGCGACGGCCACGCCGCCGCCCCGTGGCACGCGCCGGCGAACGCCCCGGCCAGTGCCGCGATCGAGTCGGAGTCGCCGGAGGAGTAAGCGGCGCGACGCACGGCGGTCACCGGGTCGTCGGGGTACTGGAGGAAGCAGAACAGCGCGGTGGCGAAGGCCTCTTCGGCGATCCATCCGGCGCCGGTGGCCAGGCAGGGGTCGGCGTCCGGATCGGCGGCGGGCAGCGCGGCCTCGACCCGGTCGAGGACGGCCAGGCAGTCCGCCCAGCCACGGGAGATGAAGGAGGTCCGGTCGGGATCCTGGGCGTGTTCGGCCAGATCGCCCAGCCAGTCGGCCCGGTACACCTCCCGGTTCTCCAGCGCGTAGGCGCGCAGCAGCGGCAGCAGGTCGGTCGGCGCCGTGCCCTGGACCAGCAGGTGGACGGCGTGCGCGGTCAGGTCGCTGGCGGCGAGCGCGGTCGGGTGGCCATGGGTCAGGCCCGACTGCAACTGGGCCGCGCCGGAACGCTGTTCGGCGCTCAGCCCCGGGATCAGGCCGATCGGCGCGACTCGCATGTTCGCCCCGCAGCCCTTGGACCCGACCTCGCTGGCCTGCTGCCAGACGCCGCCGCGATCCAGGGCCTCGCAGGCCCGCAGGCAGGTGGCGCCGGGGGCCCGGTTGTTCTCCGGCGAGTGGTACCAGGCCAGGAAGTGCTCCCGCACCGGCGGTTCCATCCGCTCGGCGGTGAACGGGCCGGTCAGGAGCACCGGTTGCAGTACCTCTTGCAGGGCCTCGCCGAGCGCGAGCGTCATCTGGGTGTCGTCGGTGACGTAGGCCGTGCCCGAGGAGACCGGGAGCGGGAGGGAGCGCCAGGGCCCGAACTTCGCCTCGATCTGCGCGAGGGTGTTGAACTCGGCGGGGAAGCCCATGGCATCCCCGATGGCCAGCCCCAGCAGTGTTCCAGTCGCGCGTGTCATCCCGTAGCCCCCGTCTCGTCGTTCCGGCCCGCCGATCCTATGCCGACCGCGCGGACCACCTCGGCTGCCGGGAATCGGCCGCCGACACGGTGAGCGGGCTGGCCGGGACCTACGTCGACGGCCTGGCCGTGGGTCCCGACGGTCACACCCTGTACGTGACCGACACCAACCTCGGGACGAACGTCGAAAACCTGCAGATCATCAACAACTGACCCGTCAGCCGGGCCACCCAGGCGTCGAACGAGCCCGGAGTCATCGTCGAGCCGCCCACTGATTCTTGACGCGCAGTCAGCTCAACCGCAAGTAGCTGCCCGGCGCGCGTGGCGACAACGGCTCTCGGCGCGCCCGAGCGATCACAATTGGGGCGCGGTGCCCGTTCGGGCCGCACCCACCGGAATCCACGCCTTGGGAGTACGCAGCGATGGAAATGAACCTCACCGGCAAGGTCGCCGTCGTCACAGGTGCGAGCAAGGGCATCGGGCTGGCCGTCGCGGAGGCGATGGCGCTCGAGGGGGCGCGGGTGGTGGCCGGGAGCCGCACCGAGACGGCGGAGCTCGCCGCGCTCCGCGAGCGGTACGGGGTCCGCGTCGTTGCGGTTGATCTGGCCGGCGTGGACGGGCCAGCGCAGTTGGTCCGGGCTGCGGCCGAGCAGTACGGCGGGGTCGACGTTCTCGTCAACAACCTCGGCGCCACCAGTGCGCGCTCCGGCTTCCTGGACGTCGAGGACGACCAGTGGCAACGGATCTTCGAGCTGACCTTCTTCAGTGCGGTGCGAGCCAGTCGCGCCGCACTGCCGCACCTGCTCGACGGCGGCGGCGCGATCGTCAACGTCAGTTCGATCAACGCCCGGCTGCCGTTCCCCTCCGTCGTGGACTACTCCGCGGCCAAGGCCGCGCTGAGCAACCTCACCAAGGCCCTCTCCGAGGAGTTCGCTCCCCAGGGGGTGCGGGTCAACGCGGTGGCCCCGGGTCCGGTCCGCACCCCGTTCTGGACCGCGCCGGGCGGCTTCGCCGAGGCCGTCGCGGGCGACTCGGGCAGCAGCACCGAGGACGTTCTGGACAAGGTGCTCCCCCGCGAGATGGCGATCTCCACCGGACGGGTCACCGAGCCACAGGAGATCGCCGACCTGGTGCTCTTCCTCGCCTCGCCACGCGCCGCCAACATCACCGGTGCCGAATTCGTCATCGACGGCGGGCAGATCAAGAGCACCTGACCGGGCATCGGGCCGCCGAGCGGGCGTGATGGATCAGAGGAGGTGGTCGGCCTTGCCCGCCTTGATGTCCAGGATCAGGGCGCGCAGGGCCTCGAGGGAGTCGGTGATGGGGCGGTCCTCCTGGCCGACGACGGCGATGTAGGCGTTGCCGCCGGTGTCGGTACCCAGGCGGAAGCATGAATTGCCCTCGCCGCAGAACGGATCTTCCCAGGTGATGGCGGGCATCGCACTCCCCTCGAAGGCGGCCAGGGCAACGTTGAACCACCGCCCTGGCCGAGGTGACCTACAGCAGATGGTCGGCCTTGCCAGCCTTGATGTCCAGGATCAGGGTGCGCAAGGCCTCGAGAGAATCGGTGATCGGGCGGTCCTCCTGGCCGACGACGGCGATGTACGCGTTGCCGGAGGTGTCGGTACCCAGGCGGAAGCAGTTGTTGCCCTCCGCGCAGAAGGGATCTTCCCAAGTGATCTGAGGCACTGGTCTCCTAAAGTTGGCGGGCGATGGCGTGGATGAAGTCCCGCGACTTCTCGGGCGTCAGTGCAGCCTCATCCATCCAGTCAAGATGTGCACGGTATTTGGCGAGCTGGGCCTCGGCATGGGTGAACTCCGGTCCGTGGGCGGAGTCCAACTGCACAGTGTCGAGTTGAGGGACACTGCCCTCGGCGTAGAGAAGCGCGTGACCGGCGCCAGGGAAGGCACCTCCGGCTACAGGGATGACGCGCAGGATGATGTTCTCTCGCTCTGACGTGGCACAGAGATGATCGAGTTGAGCCTGGGTCACCTTCCGGCCTCCGAACTGCATACGAAGAGCCGCCTCGTGCACGAATCCGATGTAGGGGCGCGCGAAGGGCGCTTCAAGCACGCGTTGGCGCTCCAAGCGGTGGTTCACGCGCAGCTCGACCTCCAGCCTCGACATCGGCGGGAGTCCGGCACTGAAGACGGTCCGGGCGTAGTCCTCGGTGTGGAGAAGACCTGGCAGATGAACAGTCTGCGCGGTGAGCAGCCGCGTTGCGTTCCACTCAAGTTCGGCGATGTCGAGCAAACCCTGTGGGAGGGTCCCTCGATACTGCTCCCACCAGCCACGCTCTGACTTGTCGGCCATCGTCACCAGGGCATCGACATAACCAGCTTCCGAACAGGCGTAGTTGCTGGCCAGGGTCCGCACTCGGTCGGGCCCGATGGCACGAGTGCCCGACTCCATGTTGGAGATTCTCGTACGGTCGATGCCCAGCAGGCCCGCCGCATAGTCGGTGCTCGCACCTGCCGCAAGGCGGAGTTTACGCAGTTCGGCGCCCAGGCGCTTCTGGCGCTCCGTGGGTGTTGGTCGCGTCGGCATGCGGTCCTCTCTGGCGTGGGCTGGCCTCAGTCTGCCGCGTTCGACGGTCCACGGTCCACCTCGATAGGGGTAATTGCACCCTGAGCTGATGGCTTTCTGCACCGCAGCACGCTAGCTTCAAGTAGCACGCAGATCACAGAAGGCAACCGCCGGAAGTGCACCGCGCGAGCATGCCCACCTTCCCTGGAACGGCCATGCCCGCGCCCAGGGAGGCAAGCCACCGGCGCCGCCGTGTCAACCACCGCACACCCGCGAGGAGTCAGCCATGCCTGGAATCCCGCTCCCCTCCCCTGCCAACGCCCCCACGGCGCCCACCACCCCCGCCACTCCCACCATCCCCGCCGTCCCGCTGTACTGGCGGTTCCCCGCCCGCCTCGCCTCGGTGCCCCGCGCGCGACAGGCCGTCCGGGACGCGTTGCCGCACCACTGTCCACCCCAACTCTCCTACGAGCTGCGCCTGCTGACCTCCGAGCTGGTCACCAACGCGATCCGCCACGGCGCCCGCCCTGACGAGGACGAGGTGATCGAACTGGTCTTCTGGACCGCCGACGGCCACTACTGGCTCGCGGTCTCCGACCCCAGCTCCACCCGCCTCACGCCGACCCCCAACTCTCCCGGCCCGCAAGCCTGCAGCGGGCGCGGCCTGCTGCTGGTCGACGCGCTCTGCGACGCCTGGGGCGTCCTCCCCCGCCGCACGCGCGGCAAGTCGGTCATCGCGGGGATCCGTACGTCCTGACAAAGCCTGCGAGCGGCCGTCCTGCCTGGAGGGGACAGAACGGCCGCTCGCAGTGCCACAACAGACTCGTTCCGGTGATATCTCAGCTGCCTCAGGGCGGCCACCAGCGATCCACTGCCAGCCCCTGCTGGCCCTCTTGACCAACCGCCGGCTCTGCACGACGGTGGCGCAGACTCACCCGGCCAGCTTCTTATGGGAGGGCGCTCGACGATGCAGAACGTGACGGACACTTCACGCATCATCAACGCGAAGTCGCAGCCGTCCGACCCCGACATCAGGGCCTGGTGTGCCGCCTGCGGAGCGGACGACCAGGCGGACGACCTGATCGCCACCGCGCGGGCGGTCGAGTCGATGTACCTGGAGTGGCGCCGCATCCACCGCGGCGGCATGCGCCGCGTCCAAGAGCAGACCCTGGCGCAGTATGCCGAGATCGCCCTGAACCGCGTCTACGTCTCCAATGTCGTCCCCGGGTTCTTCCAGACCGTTCCCTACGCCACCGCGCTGCTGAAGGCCATCACGCGATTCCAAGGAACCCCCGACGATGTCGCCGAAGCGGTCGCCGCCCGCGTCGCGCGCAGCCGCTACCTGTACGAGGGCAATCACCGCTTCGTCGTGGTCCTGGAGGAGGCCGTCCTGCGCAACCGCATCGGCACCCCCGCGACCATGCGTGGCCAGCTCCAGCACCTGCTCACGGTGCTGCCGCTGCCCTCGGTCGCCCTCGGCATCATCCCCACCGGAGCCGAGCGCACCATGTGGCCGTTGGAAGCGTTCTACTTGCAGGACAGCAGTGCAGCCGTGGTGGAAACGCTGACCGCTGAGATCAACGTGGTACAGCCACGCGAACTCGCCGACTACGCACGGGCGTTCGACGAGCTGGCGCGGATGGCTGTCTATGGCCGAGCCGCCAGCAGATGGCCTGCGGTCGGGGCTGTGCTGTTTCCGCTCCCTCGACGCATGAGGGTTCGTCATTATCCCTGACGCACTGTCGACTTGTCCGAACTTCGTCAATGTCCTGTAGTCCGCTCAGGCAGGGGGGATGATCCCCCTCGTGGGGCGTGTGCCCTGCGAACTCACGGACCGAAAGAGGCGATCTTGAGCGAGACGACGGACAGCCTGCCAGCCCTGGCCGACATCCTGGCGTCCCTGGCGGACGACCCGGCCACATTGGAGCTGGTGGCCTCGTGGGTGGGCAGCGGCCCCAACGAGTCCCTGACGGCAGAGGTGCTCCTGGCCCACATCGACCCCGACCAACTCCAGGCCCTGGCCACTGAGGCGGGCACCAGCCCGCAGGAGGCCGCAACCGAGCTGGCGTCCTCCATCCCCCAGCTCATCGACCTCAGCACACCGCCGCCGACCCAGGAGGCAGAGGCCACCGACGACGCGGGCGCCGTGGCTGTCTTCGCCGCTGCCGTCGACTACCTCTACACCGACGAGATCACCACCGCCGCGTCACAGGACCCCCAGCAGCCCCAGGCGCGCGTGAACGTCATGACGGCGATCGACGCCAACTCCTCCATCGCGAAGATCGACGTCGCGATCAAGGCCGTCACCGACCAGAGGTCCAACCTCGGCGCATTCTCCAACCGCCTGGAGTCCGCGATCCGCAGCAACGACTACGCGGTGGAGAACCTGACCGCCTCCGACGCGCGGATCCGCGACACCGACATGGCCGGCGAGATGGTGCACTTCACGAAGAACAACATCCTGACCCAGGCCTCCCAAGCCATGCTCGCCCAGGCCAACCAGCTCCCCCAAGGCGTCCTCCAACTGCTGCGCTGACACCATCGACCGTGCGTTCGAATCATCCGATGCTGCAGATCTGACTCACAGTCATGGGATGGGGAACCGGCAAGGGCGGCAGTTCCGGCGGCGGAACCGGCAGCAACGACGGCGGCCAGGGCAAGCACTCGGGGGACAAGGACCCGGGCACCTCTGCACCGAACCAAGACAGTCAGAAGAGCAAGCCCGCCCCGAAACGCGGGAAGTAGTACGAAGAGTGACGGAACACCAGAGCCACCCGGGGCAAGGGTCGCCATGCGCGGCCTGCTTCGGGCCCTCGCGGATGAACTCGGCCACCCCGTGGCCCCCGAGTGGCAGGCCGCCGCCCTGGCCGTCCGTTCGCCGTCGGTATGCGCCTCGGCGACGTCTGGCATGCCTGGCAGGTGGAGCCGCTGGACGGGGTCGCTTCGCGGCTGTGGGTCGCGACCACGGACGCCACGTCCTGGGCCGCGGTGGACTACGACGGCTCCCGCGAACAGGAGTTCGTCGTCTACCAGCACGGCCCGCGCCGACTGTGGGACGAGGTCGAAGCGGCCTACCGCTGGTGGGCGGCGCAGCGCAAGCCGGGACCGGGGCGGTTCGGGCTGACGGTAACCTCCGACGGTACCCACCGGGCATGGCTGGACGCCCCGGCCAGCGCCTGGTCCGTGTGAGGAGGATGCCGTGGACGAGTTCGAGGAGCCGCTGGAGCTGTGGGCCGCGCGGCGGGACGCCCGCCGTCGCCAGGTCGGTGAGCGGCGCGTCAGCCATGCCGACGGGGTGCGGCGCGGCGCCCACGTCGACCCGGCCGCGCCACGCGTCGTGGAGGAGTGGGACGGCGTCCAGTGGGTGGTGGTCGGCGCGGCGGAGGGTTACGCGGCGGCTCAGCGCGCGCTGCACGGCATCGCCGGTGACGGGGTGATGCGGGGGATGATGCCGCGCCCGGAGAGCACCGTACTGCGCGATCCGACGGCGCCTGGCCGAGGGCGCCACCGGAAGCCGTAGCGCGCCGACCGTGCGGCGCCCCCGCACCCGAGCGGCGGGTGCGGGGGCGCCGGGCCGTCAGTCCTTGAACACCCCGCCCTGCACGGCCAGTTGCTCCAGCAGCGCCGGCGGCGTGAACCGCTCGCCGTAGGCGGCGGCCAACTCCCGGGCCCGTGCGGCGAATCCGGCCGCGCCGCCGGGGTAGCCGTTGATGTACTGCAGCACCCCGCCGGTCCACGCCGGGAAGCCGATCCCCAGGATCGAGCCCACGTTCGCGTCCGCGACCGAGGTCAGCACGCCCTCCTCCAGGCAGCGCACCGAGTCCAGCGCCTCCGCGAAGAGCATCCGCTCCTTCATGTCCTCGAACGGGATCTCGACCCCGCCCGCGCGCCCGAAGTGCTCACGCAGTCCAGGCCAGAGAGCACCGCGCCTGCCGTCCGCGTCGTAGTCGTAGAAGCCCGCGCCGCCGCTGCGGCCCGGACGGTCGAACTCCTCGACCATGCGGTCCATCACCGTGTCGGCGGGGTGCGGCTGCCACTCGCCGCCGGACTCCTCGACCGCCCGCCGGGCCTCGCCCCGGATCTTGCGCGGCAGCGTCAGCGTCAGCTCGTCGAGCAGCGAGAGCACCTTGGCCGGGTACCCGGCCTGCGCCGCGGCCTGCTCGACGGAGGCCGGCTCGACGCCCTCGCCGACCATCGCCACGCCCTCGTTGATGAACTGCCCGATCACCCGCGAGGTGAAGAAGCCGCGCGAGTCGTTCACCACGATCGGGGTCTTGCCCAGGCGCCGCACCAGGTCGAAGGCGCGCGCGACCGCTTCCGCGCCGGTGCGCTCGCCCTTGATGATCTCGACCAGCGGCATCTTGTCGACCGGCGAGAAGAAGTGCAGGCCGACGAAGTCCGCGTCCCGCTCGACTCCCTCGGCCAGCACGGTGATCGGCAGCGTGGAGGTGTTGGTGCAGAGCAGCGCGTCGGCGTCCACCAGGCCCTGGATCTCCTGGAAGACCTTCTGCTTCAACTCGACGTTCTCGAACACCGCCTCGATCACGGCGTCGCAGCCCGCCAGGTCGGCGGCCTCGGCCGTCGGGGTGATCCGGGCGAGCAGTTCGTCGCGCTGCTCCGCCGTGCTGCGCCCGCGCGCCACCGCCTTGTCCAGCAGCCCGGCCGAGTACGCCTTGCCCCGCGCGGCCGCCTCGACACTGACGTCCTTGAGCACGACCTCGAGACCGGCCCGCGCACAGGAGTACGCGATGCCCGCGCCCATCATCCCGGCGCCGAGCACGGCGACCTTGCGCACCTGCCGCTCCGGCACCGAAGCGGGCCGCGAGGCACCGGAGTTGACCGCCTGCATGTCGAAGAAGAGCGCCTGGATCATGTTCTTCGCGGTCTGCCCGCAGGCCAGCTCGGTGAAGTAGCGCGCCTCGACGACGAAGGCGTTGTCCACGTCCACCTGGCTGCCCTCGACCGCCGCCGCCAGGATGTTGCGCGGGGCCGGGTACGGCGCGCCGTTCAACTGCTTGCGCAGGTTGGCGGGGTAGGCGGGCAACTGCGCGGCCAGCGCCGGGGTGGCGGGGGTGCCGCCGGGGATCTTGTAGCCCTTGACGTCCCAGGGCTGCTCGGCCGTCTCGTGGGCGGCGATGAAGTCCCGCGCCTTGGCCAGCAGTTCCTCCGGCGAGGTGGCCAGCTCGTGCACCAGTCCGGCCTCCACCGCGGCGGCCGGGCGGTACTGACGGCCGGTCAGCAGCCACTTCAGCAGCGCGTCGGCCAGCCCGAGCAGCCGCACGGTGCGCACGACGCCGCCACCGCCCGGCAGCAGGCCCAGCGTGACCTCGGGGAAGCCCAGCTTGCTGCCGGGCGCGGTGAGTGCGATCCGGTGGTGGCAGGCCAGCGCCAGCTCCAGGCCGCCGCCCAGCGCGCTGCCGTTGATCGCGGCGACCACCGGCTTGCCGAGGGTCTCCAGGGTGCGCAGCGCGCGCTTGAGCCGCAGCGTGCTCTCGAAGAACTCCTCGGCGTCCTCGGGGCCGACCGCCGAGAGCATGCGCAGGTCGCCGCCGGCGAAGAAGGTCTTCTTGGCGGAGGTGATGATCACGCCGCGCAGACCCTCGAACGCCGCCAACCGGGCTACCACGGCCTCGAAGTCGGCGGTGAAGGCGGCGTTCATGGTGTTGACGGACTGGTTGGGATCGTCCAGGACGAGGGTGACCACGCCCTCCTGATCCTGCTCCCAGCGGATAACGGTCAGCTCGCTCATGGGAAATGTCTCCAGGAATCCAGGAAAGTCAGGAAGGGGGTCAGATGCGCTCGACGATGGTGGCGATGCCCATGCCGCCGCCCACGCAGAGGGTGGCCAGGCCGTAGCGCAGCTCGCGCCGCTCCAACTCGTCGATCAGGGTGCCGAGGATCATCGCGCCGGTGGCGCCCAGCGGGTGGCCGAGCGCGATGGCGCCGCCGTTGACGTTCACCTGCTCGTGCGAGAAGCCGAGTTCGCGCATGAAGCGCAGCGCGACCGCCGAGAAGGCCTCGTTGATCTCCACCAGGTCGATGTCGGCGGCGTTCAGCCCGGCCTTGGCGAGCGCCTTGCGGGTGGCGGGCGCGGGGCCGGTGAGTATGATGGTGGGCTCGGAGCCGCAGACCGCGGCGGAGACGATCCGGGCCCGGGGGCGCAGCCCGTAGCGCTCGCCGATGGCCGGCGAGCCAATCGCCACCAGCGAGGCGCCGTCCACGATGCCGGAGGAGTTGCCGGCGGTGTGCACGTGGTCGATCTTCTCCACCCAGTGGTACTTCTGCAGCGCCACCGCGTCGAAGCCGCCCGCCTCGCCGATGCCCGCGAAGGCGGGCTTCAGGCCGGCCAGCGTCTCCACCGTGGTGCCCGGGCGCAGGTACTCGTCGCGCTCCAGCACGATCAGGCCGTTGCGGTCGCGCACCGGGACCACCGAGCGGTCGAAGAGGCCGTCGGCCTGAGCCTTCGCGGCGCGGGCCTGCGACTCGGCGGCGAAGGCGTCCACGTCGGCGCGGCTGAAGCCCTCGATGGTGGCGATCAGGTCGGCGCCGATGCCCTGCGGGATGAAGGAGACGTCGAAGTTGGTCATCGGGTCCATCGCCCAGGCGCCGCCGTCGGAGCCCATCGGGACCCGGGACATCGACTCGACGCCGCCCGCCAGCACCAGGTCCTCCCAGCCCGAACGGACCTTGGCAGCAGCCAGGTTGACCGACTCCAGGCCGGAGGCGCAGAAGCGGTTCTCCTGGACCCCGGCCACGGTGTCCGGCAGGCCGGCCACCACGGCGGCGATCCGGGCGATGTCGGAGCCCTGGTCGCCGAGCGGGCTGACCACGCCGAGCACCACGTCGTCGATCGCGGCCGGGTCCAACTCGGGCAGCCGGGCGCGCATTTCGTGGATCAGCCCGACCACCAGGTCAACCGGCTTGGTGGCGTGCAGCGAACCGTTCCTGCCACGGCCGCGCGGGGTGCGGATCGCCTCGTAGACGTACGCTTCGGTACTCACGGTTGCTGCCTCTCGGGGGAGTTGGTGGGGTCGACAAGCGGTGCGGCGGGCGGTGCCGCGAAGGGGGCGGCGTGCGGACCGGCGTGCGGACCGGCGAGCTCGGGCAGCCCCCAGTCGCGGGCCACCTCGGCGGTGTCGGCGCCGGGGCGGGCCGGTGGGCGGCGCAGCGCGGCGGGGGTGGCGGAGAACCGCGGGGCCGGGGCGGGCTGGGTCACGCCGCCCTGGGTCGGATAGGTGCCACGGGCGGCCAGGTGCGGGTGTGCGGCCGCCTGACGGAGCGTCAGCACCCGGGTGACGCAAGCATCGGTGCCCGCGAAGACGGCATCCCACTCGGCGCTGGTGCGGCTCGCGAAGCGGGTGGCGATCAGCGCGCGCAGCTCGGGCCAGCGGGCGGTGTCGTACTGGCCGGGCGCCTGCGGGCCGAGGTCGAGCAGCCGGGCGAACTCGGCGTAGAACTGCGGCTCCAGCGCGCCGACGGCGAAGTGGCCGCCGTCGCTCGCCTGGTAGACGGCGTAGCAGGGAGCGCTGCCGTCGAGGAAGTTGACGCCCCGGCGGTCCTGCCAGCGGCCCTCGGCGAGCAGGCCCCAGAACAGCGTGGCCAGATGCGCGGTGCCGTCGACGATCGCGGCGTCCACCACCTGGCCCTGGCCGGTGGCGCGGGCGTGCTGGAGTGCGGCGAGCAGGCCGACCACCAGGTAGAGCGAGCCGCCCGCGTAGTCGCCGAGCAGGTTGGCCGGCACGGTGGGCGGCCCGTCGGCCGGGCCGATCATCGAGAGCACGCCGCTGAGCGCGAGGTAGTCGATGTCGTGCCCGGCGGTGGCGGCCAGCGGTCCCTGCTGGCCCCAGCCGGTCATCCGGCCGTAGACCAGGGCGGGGTTGCGGGCCAGGCAGGGCTCGGGGCCGACGCCGAGCCGTTCGGCCACCCCGGGGCGGTAGCCCTCGATCAGCAGGTCGGCGCGCCCGACCAGGTCGAGCAGCCGGTCGGCGCCGTCCGGCGCCTTGAGGTCGAGCAGGACCGAACGCTTGTTGCGGTTGGTCAGGTCCAGCGCCGGGTCGCCGGCCAGCGGCGAGCCGTTCGGGCGGTCCACCCGCACCACATCCGCGCCCAGGTCGCCGAGCAGCATCGCGGCGAACGGGCCGGGGCCGATCCCGGCCAGCTCGACCACCCGCACCCCGGCCAACGGCCCAGTCACCCGGTCGCCTCCTCGCAAGCGTGACAGTAAAGCTGTAACACTCGGGATGGTATGCCGGTGACCGGCGAGTAACAAGGGCGGTGGACCCGGTCCGGAAACGGCTCGACGATGATCTTAGGGCCTGTCGTCGGACCCCCTTCGTCGCCCGCAGGGCGGCATGGCGGCGCCGAGCAGTTGGAGCACCGTGGTCAGCCGGCCCGCCTGGCGGTCGCCCGCTCCCGCCGCCCATCGGCCCTCCCCCGCGCGAGGGAGCCGGCTCACTCCGAAGCGGGACGCCACGCCAGTTGACGATCCGTAAAGTCGGCGGCATGGAACGGATCGCGACCGCGCTGCTGGGGCGCCGGGCCCGGGTGCGGTGGGTGCATCTGGTGCTCGGTGGAGCGCTGTTGATGCCCTTCTGGCTGCTGGCGACGGTGCTGACTCCGCTGCTGATGCCGACCGCCCCGGGGTGGCACGCCCTGCTCGCGCAGGGGCTCGCGCTGCTCATCGCGCTGCCGATGGCCTGGGTGGCAGGTCTGCTGCCGATGGTCCGGGTCCTGGTCAGCACGGCGGCCCGGGCGCTGGCCGCCGTTCCGGCCGGCGAGTTGGCGAGCGGTCCGGCCACCAGTTGGGCGGCCCGGCGTCGCACCGCGCACTGGTTCGCCCTGCACGTGCTGCTGGGCGGCGTGGTCAGCGGTATGTCGATCTCGGTGCCGCCGACCGTGGCGGTGCTCTGCTTCGACCCGCACGCCGTGTTCGCCGCCCCGCGGCTGGCCTGGGCCCGCCCGGCCGCCCCGGTCCACCTGCTGATCGGGGTCGGCCTGCTGGCGCTGCTGCTCGCCACCAACGCGGGCGCCGGCGCGCTGTTGGCCCGCTGCGCGCCGGCGCTGCTCGGGCCGACGCCGGCCGAGCGGCTCGCGGTGTCCGAACAGCGCGCCGTGGTGCTGGCTCAGCGCAACCGGTTGGCCCGCGAGTTGCACGACTCGGTCGGCCACGCGCTGAGCGCCGTCTCGATCCAGGCAGCGGCGGCGAGCCGAGTGCTGCGCAGCGATCCCGAGTTCGCCGCCGAGGCGCTGGCGGCGATCGAGGAACTGGCCCGCGAGGCGGTCGGCGAGCTGGACGGGGTGCTCGGCGTGCTGCGCGAGGAGGAGAACGAGGCGGGCCGGGGCGGCGGGCCCACGCTGGCCGGGCTCGATCCGCTGGTCCGCCAGCTCGCGCTGGCGGGCGTGACGGTGGAGACCCACACCGGGGCCGGCCTGGCGCTGCTGCCGGCGCCGGTCTCCCAGGAGGCGTACCGGATCGTGCAGGAGGGGCTGACCAATGTGCTGCGGCACGCCGGACCGGTGCCGGCCACGCTGCGCCTGGAGGTGCGGGGCGGGCGGCTGGACGTGGAGTTGACCAACCCGATCGGCGCGGGCCGCCCCAGCCGCCCGGGCGGCGGACGGGGCCTGCGCGGAGTTGCCGAGCGGGCCGCCGCGCTGCACGGCGGCTGCGAGAGCGGGCGCACGGCGGACGGGGCGGGCTGGCGGCTGGCGGTCTGGCTGCCGGTGGCGGCGGCGGTTTGAGGGCGGCCAATGGTTTGACCGGTGACAGTGGTTTGACGGGTGGCAATAGTTTGACCGGTGACAGTGGTTTGACGGGTGGCAATGGTTTGACGAGTAACAGTGGTTTGACAGATGGCTATAGCTTGAGAACGGACAGTAGCGGCATGCACGGAGCCAACGAGCCGAACGAGCCGATCCGGGTGGTGATCGCCGACGACGAACGCCTGGTCCGGATGGGCCTGCGCGTGGTGATCGATGCCGAACCCGACCTGACCGTGGTGGGCGAGGCGGCTGACGGCAGCAGCGTGCTGCCGCTGGTCCGCGAGCAGCGCCCGGACGTGGTGCTGATGGACGTGCGGATGCCCGAGGTGGACGGGATCCGGGCCACCGCCCTGGTGTTGGACGCGCTGCCCGAACCGCCCCGGGTGCTGGTGGTGACCACCTTCGAGAACGACGACTACGTGTACCAGGCGCTGCGGGCCGGCGCGGCCGGCTTCCTGCTCAAGCGGGCCAGGGCAACCGAGCTGGTGCAGGCGATCCGCCTGGTGGCGCGCGGCGATTCACTGCTCTACCCGGCGGCGATCCGCGAACTCGCGGCTGCCCGGCGCAGCACGATCGGGTCGGGCCCCGCCCGGCGGGCCGACCCGACCGCCCGCCTCACCGAGCGCGAGGGCCAGGTGCTGCGGCTGATCACGACCGGGCTGAACAACGCGGAGATCGCCGACCAGCTGCTGCTGAGCCACGAGACGGTGAAGACGCATGTGGCCAACGTGCTGGCCAAACTGGGCGCGCGGGACCGGACCCAGGCGGTGATCATCGCCTACGAGGTGGGCTTCGTCTCGCCGGGCTGAACCTCGCGCCGCCGGCGACCCGTGGGTACAGTGCGACGATCGGCCCGCGCGACAGACGCACGCGACCGACGCGACAGACGTGACAAGAACGGACCGGCGAGCGCCCTGTGAACATCTGGACCCGACCCGCGCTCTGGTGGCGCCTGGCCATCGTCCTCTCCAGCGGGCTGGGCCTCGTCCTCGGCACCAGCTCGCTCGTCTACTTCACCGTCGAGAGCAACACGCTGATCTTCGGCTACTTCCTCGGCGCGGTCTACTGGATGACCAGGCGCGGCACGGTGGCGGCCCCGGCGCCCCGACTGCGCGGCGCGGCCACCCTCTACATCCTGATCACCGGCCTGGTCGCACACATCCTGCTCAACCACGGCGCCAACCCGCTGCCCGGCCTGGTCTCCGGACCGGACCGGCTGTCCAACTGGTCCAACTTCCTGCTGCACTACACCACTCCGGTGCTGGTGCTGCTCGACTGGCTCTGCGCGCGCCCGCGCAACGCCTCCCGCTGGCAGGACATCCCGCTCTGGCTCTCCTTCCCGCTCGGCTACGCGGCGGTGACCATGGCCCGGGCGGCGCTCTTCCCGAGCTTCCCGAACAAGTACCCGTACTTCTTCTTCGACCCGAGCAGCCAGGGCTACGGCTACGTCTGGCTGCAGATCGCCCAGCTGACGGTGGAGTTCATCGTGCTGGCGGCGGCGGTGGTCGGACTCGACCGGCTCGGTACGACGGTCCGCGGCCGGCTGCGGCCCGCCGCAGCCGAGGTGTGACGGATCGAACCGGCGTACCGGCGTACCGGCGTACCGGCACAGCTGACCGGCACACCAGGTCAGATCCGCCACTCCCGGATCCGGTCGGCCGCCCCGAAGATGTCCGCCTTCGCGTCGGCCACATCGCGGGCCAGCTCGACCAGGGCGCCGTACGGCGGGTCGATGCCCTCCTTCGCCGCGTGCATGTACGCCGCGGTCGCCATGCAGGCGTAGAGGTTGTTGCGCACCGGCAGCGGGCGCAGCAGCACGATGGTGTGCATCAGCGCGGCGGCGCACCAGGCCGGGTCGGCGTCATGGCCCAGTTGGGCGGTGTTCACCCGGTGCCGGGCGACGGCCGCCTGCAGCGCGGAGTAGTCGCGCACGCTCAAGTCCTCAGGGGAGGCCTGCTCCTGGACGTCGAGGAGCCAGCGGATGTCGACGTGCAGGATCATCACGCCGCACTGCGCCGAGCGGCGGGCGTGTCCTCCGGGAAGGCGGCGTCGAACTCCTCCAGGTGCGCGTTCCAGAACGCCACCGCGTGGTTGACGAAGGTTCGGCGCTGCTGCTCACGCACGCTCAGGTCGTGGACGTACGCCTTGACGGTCTTTCCGTCGGCCGCCGCCGCCTCGCGGATCGCGGCCAGTTCCGCCTCGGTGTACTCGATGTTGAGAGCCGGCATGCACCTCAGGGTACCGGAGCGGTACCGGACCCGGCAGGGTTCTGGGAAATCCCCGGGAAACCCTGCGACTTTCCTGCAACAGCACCGCGGGCTCGGCGCGTTAGTCGGGCATGGACCACTCACCGAACCCGGACGAGGCGCCGGCGGGCCCGCTGGGCTTCCGCGAGTTCACCGCGGCCCGCAGCGGGCAGCTCTTCCGAACGGCCTACCTGCTGACCGGTGGTGACAGCCACCTGGCCGAGGACCTGGTCCAAGAGGCGCTGAGTCGGATGTACGTGCGCTGGAAACGGGTCAGCCGACTGGAGAACCCGGCCGGCTACGCGCAGACCGTCCTGGTCAACACCTTCCTGTCGGTTCGCCGTCGGCGCAGCAGCCGGGAGCAGGTGACCTTCGAGTTCCCGGAGGTCGCGGTCAACGACCAGGACCCCACGTTGCGGCTCACCCTGCTGCGCGCGCTGGGCGAACTCTCCGCACCGGACCGGGCCGTGCTGGTGCTGCGGTTCTGGGAGGACCGCAGCGTCGAGGAGACCGCCACCGCGTTGCGGCTGAGTTCCACCGCCGTCCGCTCCCGCAGCCACCGCGCGCTCGCCCGGATGCGCGCGCTGCTGGCCGACAACTTCGCCGATCACACCGACCGTTGCTGACGCCCGTTACTGACGCCCGTTACTGGCGACCGTTACTGGCGACCGTTACTGGCGACCGCCCAGCACTGACGCCGGACCAGCTACCGCAGCCACCGAGAAAGTGATGCTCTGCCATGCCATCTGCCCTGCCATCGGATGATGAGACGCAGTTCGAAACGGAGTTCTGCAACGCGCTCCGCGAAGCGGCCGAGGGGGCCGTCGCGCCACGGGCCGACCTGATCGCCACCGGTGCCGAACAGCGCGGACGGCGACACAAGCGCCGCCGCACGCTGCTGGTGAGCGCCGTGACCGTGGTGGCGCTGGTGGGCGGCGGGGTGCTGACCACCGGCCTGGACCACGGCAGCGCGGCGCCGGGGCCGACAGCCACCCCCGCCAACGGCGCGATCACCAGCGCCCAACTTTCGGCCCTGCTCAGGAGCAAGCTGCCCGCGAACCTCCGGTTGGGCACCCCGCTCGGCCCGGGGCCCGGGGACGCGCAGCCCACGACAGACGGCTCCTCCCCCTTCGTCGCGGCCGGCTACACCGTCGACAACGGCGACGGGGGCCACGGCACGGTCCAACTCATGATCCACCGCTACCCGAGCCCGCTCGCCGTGGACTCGCCCGACTTCTACTGCGGGACAGAGCCGCCCGGCAGCACCTGCACCCGCACCCAGCAGGCCGACGGCTCCTACCTGACGGTCACCCAGGACGGCGGCGACGCCAACTCCCCGGGCCGGCTGGGGTGGCGGGTCGAGTGGGAGCGGCCGGACGGGACCGTGGTCACCGCCACCGCGCTCAACACCGCCCCGACGGCGACCCCGCCGGCGGCCCTGGCGGCGGCGGGATCGCAGACGCCGCCGCACGGCGCGCCCCCGCTGACCGACACCCAGCTCACCGCCCTCGCCATGGATCCGGCCTGGCCGGCGATCGGGGCGAAGCTGCCGGTCGACACCACGGCCTCGGGCCAGGTCACCTCGATCGACCACGTCTGGCGCCCGCTCCCGCTCGACCAGATCCTGCGGACCGCCGCCCCGCTGCTGCCGGCCGGCCTGACCGAGGGCGACACCGGCGGCTCCCCCGGCCTGGGCAGCTTCCTCGTGGACGACGGCCACGGCAAGAGCCTGGTCGAGGTGACCGTCCAGGACTGGAGCGTCTTCCAGCAGACCCGCTCCAGCGGCCCCCCGATCAGCCTCAGCTTCACGGACGCGACGCAACTGCCCGACGGCGACCGGATCCTCACCACCGACGGCCGGTACACCGGCGACGAGCACACCGTCAGCGACTCGGTCGACCTGCTGCGGCCCGACCACCTGCGGATCAAGGTGGAGTGCTTCAACGGCACCGCCTACGGCAGCGGCACCCGCGACCAGCCGGCCCTGACGCTCGACCAGCTGAAAGCGATCGCGCTCAGCCCCAGCTGGCACGCACCGACGCCGTAACGGGCAGCCACGCGCCGACCACCCCCATCCGGGCCACCGCGCCGCCCTACATCGGCGCCACCTGCCGCAACCCGGACTCGTCCAGCCGCAGCCACCGGGTCAGCCCGAGCCCGCGCAGGAACGGCAGGTCGTGGCTGACCACCACCAGCGCGCCCTGGTAGGACTCCAGCGCGTCGGTGAGCTGGCCCATGCTCGCCAGGTCGAGGTTGTTGCTCGGCTCGTCGAGCAGCAGCAGTTGCGGCGGCGGGTCGGCGAGCAGCAGCGCGGCCAGCGTGGCGCGGAACCGCTCGCCGCCGGAGAGGGTGCCGGCCCGCTGGTCGGCCCGGGCGCCGCGGAACAGGAACCGGGCCAGCCGGGCCCGGATCTGGTTGTCCGAGACGCCGGGGGCCAGCGCCTTGACGTTCTCCGCCACGCTCAGCGAGTCGTCCAGCAGGTCGAGCCGCTGCGGCAGGTACCTGATCGGCACCGGGCAGGTGATCTCGCCCTCCAGCGGCGGCAGTTCACCGGCGATGGTGCGCAGCAGGGTGGACTTGCCGGCCCCGTTCGCCCCGACCAGGGCGATCCGCTCGGGCCCGCGCAGGTCCAGCTTGACCTGGTGGCCGTAGGCGAGCCGGACGTTCTCCATGGTCAGCACGGTGCGCCCGGCCGGCACCTCGGTGCGCGGCAGGTCGATCCGGATCTCGGCGTCGTCGCGCACCGCCTCCTCGGCGGCGTTGAGCCGGTCCCGGGCTTCGGCCAGCCGCTCGCTGTGCATGCCACGCACCCGGCCCGCGGTCTCCTCGGCCTGCCGCTTGAGCGCGCCGGCGATGATCTTCGGGTCGTTGCGGGTGACCGAGCGCTTCTTGCCGTAGCTGGCGCTGCGGGCCAGCCGGACGTTGGCCTCCACCAGATCGCGCTGCTGGCGGTGCACCTCGGCCTCGGCCACCCGCACCATCCGCTCGGCGGCCTCCTGCTCGGCCGCCAGGGTGCGCTCGTAGTCGTCGAAGTTGCCGCCGTACCAGGTGACTTCGCCATCCCGCAGGTCGGCGATCTGGTCCACCCGGCGGAGCAGCTCGCGGTCGTGGCTGACCAGCACCAGCACCCCGGTCCAGCCCGCCACCGCCTCGTAGAGGCGCTCCCGGGCCGCCCGGTCCAGGTTGTTGGTCGGCTCGTCCAGCAGCAGCACGTCGGGGCGCTCGATCAGCAGCCCCGCCAGCCGCAGCAGTACGGCCTCGCCACCGGAGAGTTCGCCGGTGGTGCGGTCCAGGTCGAGCCGGCCCAGGCCCAGCTTGTCCAGCGTGGCGCGGGCCCGCTCCTCGACGTCCCAGTCGTCGCCGAGCACCGTGAAGTGCCGCTCGTCCACGTCCCCGGACTCGATCGCGTGCAGCGCCTGGCGGCGCTCGCGGATGCCCAGTGCCTCGTCCACCCGCAGCCCCGTGTCGAGCGCCAGGTCCTGCGGCAGGTAGCCGATCTCGCCGCCGATCCGCACGGTGCCGCCGGACGGCGTGAGTTCGCCCGCCAGCAGCCGCAGCAGGGTGGACTTGCCGGCCCCGTTGAGGCCGATCAGGCCGGTCCGGCCGGGGCCGACGGCGAGGTGGAAGCGGTCCAGGACGGGCTTGCCGTCCGGCCACTCGAAGCTGAGGTCGGTGCAGAGGATCGCGGTGGTCGTCGATGCCATAAGGGCCTCCTGCGGGGTTGCTCGGGGGATGAATGGGCAACACGGAGACACCGCGGGAGGGCAGCAGGGGCGGACGGCGGAACAGGGGCAGCTCCGGACCGAGGCCGAGCACACTCATCGACCGCGCGAGTACTCAGCGCGGGAGCGGTGTCTCATGACCTCAGTAGAGCAACGGCCTTCTCCTGTTCCGGTGAACCAACGGGCTCAACGCTACGACGGCGACCCGACCCCGGCAACGGATTTATTCGCGCCATCCCGGGCCGTTTAGGATCGACCCCATCATGAGTGCCACTCTCGTAACCAAGGACCTGGCCGCCGGCCACGGCGACCGCACCCTCTTCTCCGGGCTCGACCTGGTCGTCGCCCCCGGCGAGGTGACCGGCCTGGTCGGCGCCAACGGGGCCGGCAAGTCGACCCTGCTGCGGCTGCTGGCAGGTCTGGACCGTCCCGAGAGCGGCTCGATCACGCTCAGCCCGCGCAGCGCCAACGTCGGCCACCTGCCGCAGGAGCCCGAGCGCCGCCCCGGCGAGTCGGTGCGCGCCTTCCTGGCCCGGCGCACCGGTGTCGCCGCCGCGCAGGCCGCGCTGGACGAGGCCACCGAGGGCCTGGTCGAGGGCCGGCCGGGCGCCGACGACGCCTACGCGGAGGCGCTGGACCGCTGGCTGGATCTGGGCGGCGCCGACCTGGAGGAGCGCGCCGAACAGGTCGCCGACTCGCTCGGCCTGGCCGTCGGCCTGGACCAGGAGATGACCTCGCTCTCCGGCGGCCAGGCGGCCCGGGCGGGCCTGGCCTCGCTGCTGCTCTCCCGCTACGACGTCTTCCTGCTCGACGAGCCCACCAACGACCTGGACCTGGCTGGCCTGGCCCGGCTGGAGGAGTTCGTCACCGGCCTGCGCGCCGGCACCGTGCTGATCAGCCACGACCGCGAGTTCCTGGCCCGCACGGTGACCCGGGTGCTGGAGCTGGACCTGGCCCAGCAGCAGGTCAACCTCTACGGCGGCGGCTACGACTCCTACCTGGAGGAGCGCGCCCGGGCCCGCCGGCACGCCCGCGAGGAGTACGAGGAGTACGCCGACACCAAGGCCGGCCTGGAGGCCCGGTCCCGGATGCAGAAGGGCTGGGCCGACAAGGGCGTGCGCAACGCCCTGAAGAAGAGCCCGGACAGCGACAAGCTCCGCAAGACGGCCTCGACCTCCTCCTCGGAGAAGCAGGCCGCCAAGGCCAAGCAGACCCAGCGGATGATCGAGCGCCTGGACGTGGTCGAGGAGCCGCGCAAGGAGTGGGAGCTCCAGATGGAGATCGCCGTCGCCCCGCGCTCCGGCTCGGTGGTCGCGACGCTCCGTCAGGCCGTGCTGCGGCGCGGTGAGTTCGGCTTCGGCCCGGTGGACCTGCAGGTCGACTGGGCGGACCGGGTGGCGATCACCGGCGCGAACGGCGCGGGCAAGTCCACCCTGCTGGCCGCGCTGCTCGGCCGCCTCGAACTCGACTCCGGCCAGGCCACCCTGGGCTCCGGCGTGGTGGTCGGCGAGGTGGACCAGGCCCGCGGGCTGTTCTTCGGCACCGAGACCCTGCTGGCGGCCTTCGAAGCCGCCGTCCCCGAGCTCTCCCCCGCCGACGTCCGCACCCTGCTCGCCAAGTTCGGCCTCAAGGCCGCCCACGTGCTGCGCCCCGCCGACACCCTCTCCCCCGGCGAGCGCACCCGGGCCGCGCTGGCCCTGCTCCAGGCCCGCGGCGTCAACCTGCTGGTCCTGGACGAACCGACCAACCACCTCGACCTCCCCGCGATCGAGCAGTTGGAGTCGGCGCTGGCCTCCTACACCGGCACCCTGCTGCTGGTCACCCACGACCGCCGGATGCTGGAGACGGTCTCGGTCAACCGCCGCCTGGCGGTGGCGGACGGGCGGGTCACCGAGCTGTAGGAGCTCACTGAAAGCCTCGTCGCGCCGGCTGCCCCGCAGGTCAAGCCGCTGCGGGGCGCCCACCCGGGGACGCTTGGCCAGGCTCAGGGCCGTCATGCGGGGTGAAGACGAAAGCTGAGGTATCGCCGTCCAGATCGATGGTCAGCGACGCGTCCAACGCCTTGGCAAGGCGGGTGAGCAGTGGCAAGGTCGGCACGGAGTCGCCTCCCTCGATGTTGGAGATCTGCGGCTGGGTCATGCCCGCGCACCGCGCCAGCTCGGTCTGGGACAGGCCAAGTCGGGTCCGGCGGTCATAGACGGCCTGGCCAAGTGCGAACGCATACCCGGCTTCCCGGTAGGCCGGGGACTCCTCGACCGACTCTCCCAGGAGCTTCCTGGCCTGGCGGGTCTTCCACTGCGAGTGGTTCACGGACTCTCCTCCTTGATCCGGTCGTACCTGTGCTCCGCAGAACCGTGATCCGCCTCGCACGCCTTCTGGGCCTGCTGAGCGCGCTCGACCTCGGCCGCCTCGCGCTGCCTGGTCTTGCGGAACACAGTCAATAGGACGATGCGTCGGTCGGGCGCGAGCCAGTACGTGACGCGCACACTGTTGCCGTCCGTGGTGAAACGCAACTCGCGCACTTTACCGCCGAGGTGGCGGAAGTACGGCTCCGCAAGCGTGGTCGGCTGGGCCGCGAGCATGTCGGCCGCCCGCTCGACCTTGTCGTACTGGGCGTCGGACAGAAGTTCCAGCCACTGCCGGACCTCCGGTTCGATCTCGATCTGCCACGGGCCGCTCACGGAGGCAACTATACAGAAATCTATATGCGTCCGCAGTCCGACCGAGGCAGCACTACGGCGCACCGCCTCCCTGCCGACGACACCCGGCCACGCCCCCACCGGGACCGCCAGCAGGCCCGACAGCGGCGACAACCCGCCATCCTGTGCAGCACCTGTCCGCCGACGTCGCCCGACCGAGTGCCCGCTTTGGTTTAGACCATCTCCGGGCTTCCCATACAGGTCATATGACGACCTCCCACCCCACCGTCCCGCTGCACCCCCTGCACGTCCCCGCCCACGAGGCCGAGGGCCGGGCCCGGGACTTCCACCAGGTGATGGACCAGCGCCGGACCGTCCGCGACTACGACCGCCGCCCGATCCCCGAGGGGGTGATCGACTGGGCGGTCCGCACCGCCGCCACCGCGCCCAGTGGTGCGCACGTCCAGCCGTGGCGGTTCGTGGTGATCACCGATCCGGAGCGCAAGCGGCGGCTGCGCGAGGCGGCCGAGGCGGAGGAGCGCGAGTTCTACGACCACCGGGCCTCGGCGGAGTGGCTGGCCGCGCTGGCGCCGATCGGTACCGACTGGCGCAAGCCGTTCCTGCAGGACGCGCCGGCCGTGATCGTGGTGTTCGAGGTGCACAAGGGGCCCAGCTCGCCGCGGCCGTACTACACCAAGGAGTCGGTGGGGATCGCGGTCGGCCTGCTGCTGGCCTCGCTGCACCAGGCCGGGCTGGCCACCCTGACGCACACCCCGAGCCCGATGAAGTTCCTCAACGAGATCTGCGAGCGGCCGGCCGAGGAGCGGGCCGCCTATGTGATCCCGGTCGGCTACCCGGCCGCCGGGGCCGAGGTGCCGGACCTGCGGCGCAAGGAGCTGGACGAGGTGCTGGTCAGGCTCTAGCCGCTACCCGAAACTACCTGGTCGGCGGCGCGGAACGGCTGACATCATGCCTGTCATGAACCACATCGCCGATGGCCCTGTCAGCGCCGCACCGCCCGCCCTCAGCCACCCGCCCGAGTGGCTCGACCTGCCCGGCGGCTTCGCGCTGCGCCGCCGGACGGGGGCGGACGCCGGCGAGATGAACAGCGTGATCGCGCGCAACATCGAGCATCTGCGGCCGTGGATGCCCTGGGCGGCCAGCGCGCCGAGCCTGGCGCACACCAGCGAGATGATCCGGCTCGGCTCCCAACTCTGGGAGCAGGCCACGGACTTCCTCTACGTCCTGGTGTCGGCCGAGCGGCCCGGCGAGATCCTGGGCATGTTCGGCCTGCACCGGCGGATCGGGCCCGGCGGCATCGAGATCGGCTACTGGATCGACCAGGCGCACACCGGCCGCTCGCTGGCCACCCACGGCGCGGCGGCGCTGACCGAGGCGGCGCTGCGGTTCCCGGAGGTCGAGCGGGTGGAGATCCACTGCGACGAGGCGAACGCGGCCAGCGCCACCGTGCCGCGCAAGCTCGGCTACCGGCTGGACCGGATCACCGAGCAACCGGCGGTCGCACCGGCCGAGACCGGACGCAAGCTGATCTGGATCCAGCGCCGGGCGGCCGACTGAGCATCACCCGGGGCGGCGTAACGGCCGGCCGCCGGCCGGCCGTTACGCCCGGTGCCCCAGGGGCTGTCGTCAAACCCCCTTCGTCGCCCGCAGGGCGGCTTGGCGGCGTCAGGTGCGTGCTCTCGGCGTGCCGGGCGCAGGCCCTCGTACTGGACGTACTTGGGCCTGTGCCCGGTGCGGCGAGAGTGCGTGCATGGCGTCGCCGAGCAGAAGGGGGTTTGACGACAGCCCCTACGCCGGCACCATCCGGGCCCGCGCGATCACCGCTTCGGTGTCCACCCCGGCCGGCAGGGTGCCGAAGGCGTTGCCGTGGTCACCGCCCAGCCGCGAGGCGCAGAACGCGTCCGCCACCGCCTGGTCGCCGTGCCGCACCAGCAGCGCGCCCTGCAGGGTGAGCGCCATCGTCTCGACCAGTCGGCGGGTGCGGTACTCGACCTCGCCCGGGTCGCCGAGTTCCTTGCGCAGCCCGGCCACCGCCGCGTCCAGCCGGCGGTCGGCGCCCGCCACCGCGTCCAGCTCGGCGAAGTAGGCCTCCAGCGACTGCGGGCTGCGCGCCATCGCGCGCAGCGCGTCCAGCGCCGCGACGTTGCCCGAGCCCTCCCAGATCGACACCAGCGGCGCCTCGCGGTAGAGCCGGGGCATCCCGGACTCCTCGACGTAGCCGTTGCCGCCCAGGCACTCCAGCGCCTCGGCGGCGTGCGCCGGACCGCGCTTGCAGACCCAGTACTTGGTCACCGCGAGCGCCAGCCGCTTGAACAGCGCCTCGCCCTCGTCGCCGGCCATCGCCCGGTCGGTGGCCTCGGCCAGCCGCAGCGCGACCGTGGTGGCCGCCTCCGACTCGATCGCCAGGTCGGCCAGCACATTGCGCATCAGCGGCTGGTTGACCAGCTCGGTGCCGAACGCCCGCCGGTGGGTGGCGTGCTGGACGGCACGCTGGACGCCGAGCCGCATCCCGGCGGCGGCGCCGAGGGTGCAGTCGAGCCGGGTCATGTTGACCATCTCGATGATGGTCCGCACCCCGCGCCCCTCCTCGCCGACCAGCCAGCCGACCGCCTCCTCGTACTCCAGCTCGGCGGAGGCGTTGGAGCGGTTGCCCAGCTTCTCCTTGAGCCGCTGGATCCGCAGCGCGTTGCGCGTGCCGTCCGGCAGCACCCGGGGCAGCAGGAAGCAGCTGAGCCCGCCGGGCGCCTGGGCCAGCGTCAGGAAGACGTCCGACATCGGCGCGGAGGTGAACCACTTGTGGCCGGTCAGGTGGTAGGTGCCGTCCCCGGCCGGCAGCGCGACCGTGGTGTTGGCCCGGACGTCCGAGCCGCCCTGCTTCTCGGTCATCGACATGCCGGCGATCAGGCCGCGCTTGCCGAGCGGCTCGCGCAGCCCGAAGTCGTAGACGGTGGAGGCCAGCAGCGGCTCGAACCGCTCGGCCAGCCCCGGGGTGGCGCGCAGCGCGGGCACGGCGGCGTAGGTCATCGAGATCGGGCAGCCGTGTCCGGCCTCCACCTGGCTCCACAGGTAGAACTTGGCGGCCCGCGCGGTGTGCGCGCCCGGACGCGGGTCGCGCCAGGGGGCGGCGTGCAGGCCGTGCTCGACCGCGACGTTCATCAACTGGTGCCAGGCCGGGTGGAACTCGACCTCGTCGATCCGGTGACCGAACCGGTCGTGGGTGTGCAGCACCGGCTCGTTCTCGTTCGCCAGCCGGCCCCACTCGGCGGCCTGCTCGGTGCCGGCCAGCGCGCCCAGCTCGCGCAGCTCGGCCTCGGCCCAGCCCGCGCCGGCCCGGTGCAGCGCGGCGAGCAGGGCCGGGTCCTCGGCGAGGTTGTGCCCGTAGGGCGGCGGGACCTGGTTGGTGACCTCGTGGGTGTGCGGCACGGCCTACTCCCTACTCATGAGTAAGTGGACACCTACAGAGTAGGGGGTCGACCCCGCCGCGTCCCCGGTCCGACGACGCCACCAGGCGACGGCCGTGCGGAGACGGCCGTGCGGAGACGGCCGTGCGGAGACGGCCGTGCGGAGACGGCCGTGCGGAGGCGACGGCCCTCACCAGGCCAGCGGCAGCTCCAGCGGGAAGCGCCAGATCGACGTGGCGTTCCAGCGCACCTGTTCGACCGGCACCGCCAGCCGCAGCTGCTCGAAGCGCTCCAGCAACGCCCCGATCGCGACCTGGAGTTCCAGCGCCGCCAGCGGGGCGCCGAGGCAGCGGTGCGCGCCCCAGCCGAAGGTCATGTGCGGCTGGGGCGGGCGGTGCGGGTCCAACTCGTCGGGCCGGTCGAACTTCGCCGGGTCCCGATTGGCCGTCAGATAGGACACGTGCACGAACTCGCCCGCCCGGATGGTCACTCCGCTCAGCGTCACGTCCTCGGTCGCCACCCGCGGGATGCCGACGCCCTTGCGGAACGGGATGAACCTCAGCAGCTCCTCCAGCACCTGCGGCAGCCGTTCGGGCCGGGCCCGCAACTCGGCGAGCAGGGCCGGGCGGGTGAGCAGCGTGTAGGCGATGTTCCCGATCTGGTAGGTCGTGGTGTCCTGGCCGGTGACCAGCAGCACCATCGCCGCGACGGCCAACTCGTCGTCGCCCAGCAGCTCGTCGCCGTCCCGGGCGGCGGCCAGGACGCTGATCAGGTCCTCGCCCGGCTGCCTGCGGCGCTGCGCCGCGAGGGTGTCGAAGTACTCGCGCAGCGCGCGCTTGGCCCGCACGGCCCGGTCCCGGCCGCCCGCCACCGTGTCCATCATCGCCCAGGCGTGGGTGCGCAGTTGCGGCCGGTCCGGCGCCGGGATGTCCAGCAGCTCGCAGATCGTGGTGAGCGGCAGCGGCAGCGCCAGGTGCGCCATCAGGTCCGCCGGGGAGCCGGCCGCGGCCAGCTCGTCCAGCAGGCCGTCCACCACGTGCCGGGTCCGCGCCCGCATCGCCTCGACGCGCCGCGGCGTGAAGCCCTTGGCGATCAGGCCGCGCAGCCGGGTGCTGACCGGCGGGTCCATCACGTTGATCGCCTCGGGCTGCACGATCGGCTCGGGGGTCAGCCTCGGGTAGTCCAGGCCCACCACGGCGGCCCGGCTGAACCGCCGGTCGGTGGTGACGGTGCGGACGTCGTCGTACCCGGTGACCAGCCAGGCCTCGCCGCTGCCGTAGCGCAGCCGGATCCGGGCGACGGGTTCCCCCGCCAGCAGCGTCGCGAGCGAGGGGTCGAAGTCGAGCGCGTCGGCGAAGTCGAAGGGGCAGAACCGGACTTCACCGTCGCTTGCGGGGGTACCGGAGGGCCCGGGCACCGCGGTGCGCGGCAGGGGGGCGCTCACTCCTCGGTCCAACGGCCCAGCGCCATCTCGGCGGTGATCCCCGGCCCGAAGCCGGCCAGGATGCCCCGGTGGTCGGCCACCGAGCTGCCCTCGGCGAAGAGCCGGCCGAGCGCGTCCAGCACCACGGCGCTGGCGATGTTGCCGTACTCGGTCAGCGTCGCCCGGCTGTGCCGGAACGCCTCGTCGGGTACCTCCAGGAAGCGGCCGAGGTCCGCCAGGATCCGCGGGCCGCCGGCGTGCACGAGGTAGAAGTCGAGGTCGGAGACCTTCCAGTGGTGCTGGTCGGCCAGTTCGGCGAGTGCCGGGGCGAGCGGCGCCATGGTGCCCGGGACCCGGCGGTCCAGCTGGAAGTGGAATCCGGTGGGGCGCACCGCGTAGGAGATCCAGTCCTCGGTGTGCGGGATCAGGTACGAGCCGTTGCGTTCCAGGCGGATGCCCTGGCCGCCCTCGCCGCGCAGCACCACCGCCGCCACCGCGTCCCCGAAGAGGCCGTTGGAGAGCAGCTGGCCCACCCCGAGGTCGGTGGGCTGGTAGCAGAGCGAGCAGAACTCGCAGGCGACCACCAGGGCGTTGGCGCCCGGGTAGGCGGTGCAGAAGTCGTGCGCGCGGTTGACGGCCGCACTGCCGGCCGCGCAGCCGAGCTGGGCGATCGGCAACTGCCGGGTCTGCGGGCGGAATCCCATCGTGTTGATCAGCCAGGCGGTCAGCGAGGGCATGCTGAACCCGGTGCAGGAGACGAAGACGATCAGGTCGATCCGCTCGGCCGGTAACCCCGCGTTCTCCAGGGCCCGTTGGACCACGCGCGGCACCCGCCGCTTCGCCTCGCTGAGGAACAGCTCGTTGCGCGCCCCGAACCCGGGGTGCTCCAGCACGCGTTCGACCGGCTGGATCAGGTGGCGCTTGCGGATCCCGGTGCGGCTGATCAGCCGGAGCACCAGCTCCAGGTCCGGGTGGTCCCGGTGCAGCCGCCGCGCCAGCGACAGCGTCTCGTCCATCGTGATGACGTGTTCCGGGACCTCGGTCACCGGCCTGCAGAGCACTGCCACGAAGTCAGTTCTCCCCGCGCCTGTCGCTTTGAGCTGATCTGTCATCAGTACCTTGGCACAGGCGGCACCGAGCGGCGGACCCCGACTACGATCACCCGATGACCGAAACCACCGATCTCCAGACCCCGTCCGAGGACCGCTTTCCCGCGCTGTTCGCGCCGCAGCGCTGGGAGTGGGGCGGCATCGACGCCCAGTTCGCGCTCGAGCTGCCGCCGGACGAGCTGATCACCAACATTCACCTGATCGGGTTCATCGGCGAGTCGGTCGTGCTCTGCCGGGACGCGCGCGGCCACTGGTTCCTGCCGGGCGGCACCCGGGAGGCGGCGGAGTCGATCGACGACTGCCTGGTCCGCGAGTTGCGCGAGGAGGCGGGGGCCCGGCTGCTCGGCGAGCCGGTCTGGCTGGGCGCGCACCTGGCGGTGACCGACCGTCCCACGCCGTACAAGCCCTGGCAGCCGCACCCGCGCAAGGCCTGGCTCTGGGGCTGGGCCGAGGTGGTGCTGGACGGTGAGCCGACCAACCCGGCGGACGGCGAGCAGGTGGTGGAGGTGCGCGCGATGCCGGTGGCCGAGGCGGCCGGGCTGCTGTCGCGCGGGCGCGAGCAGTGGTGGGCCGAGCTGATCGCGCTGGCGGCGGCGCGACGGAGCTGACGGAGCCGAGGGGGCGTGGGACCCAGGTCCCACGCCCCGTCAGCGGGTGCCTACTTGCCGAGGCCCGCCCGGCGCAGCGCGTCGGCCATCGCACTGTTGACCACCGGCGCGGGCTTGGCGCCGGCGCCCCCGCCACCGCCACCACCACCGCTGCTGCCGCCGCCGCGCCGGTCCTGGCGCGGCGGGCGCGGCCCGCGCTCGCCCCGCTCGCCCCGGTCGCCCCGGTCGGCGCGCTCGCGCGGTGCACCGGCCGGCTTGGCGCTCTCCTCGTCCAGCCGCAGGGTCAGCCCGATCCGCTTGCGCTGGACGTCGACCGAGACGACCTTGCAGGTCACCACGTCACCGGGCTTCACCACCTCGCGCGGATCCTTGACGAACCTCGCCGAGAGCGCCGAGACGTGCACCAGGCCGTCCTGGTGCACGCCCACGTCGACGAAGGCCCCGAAGGCGGCGACGTTGGTCACCACGCCCTCCAGCACCATCCCCACCTCCAGGTCGCCGATCTTGTCGACGCCCTCCTTGAAGGTGGCGGTCTTGAACGCCGGACGCGGGTCGCGCCCCGGCTTGTCCAGCTCGCCCAGGATGTCGGTGACGGTCGGGATACCGAAGGTCTCGTCCGCGAAGTCGCCGGGGCGCAGCGCCCGCAGCGCGCTGCCGTTGCCGATCAGCCCGGCCATCGTGCCACCGGTCTTCGCCAGGATCCGGCGCACCACCGGGTAGGCCTCGGGGTGCACGGCGGAGGAGTCCAGCGGGTCGTCGCCGTCCGGGATCCGCAGGAAGCCCGCGCACTGCTCGAAGGCCTTCGGTCCCAGCCGCGCCACGTCCTTGAGCGCCTTGCGGGTGCGGAACGGGCCGTTGTTGTCCCGGTGCGCCACGATGTTGTCGGCCAGCGTGGCGGTCACCCCGGAGACCCGGGTGAGCAGCGGGGCGGAGGCGGTGTTGACGTCCACGCCGACCGCGTTCACGCAGTCCTCGACCACCGCGTCCAGCGACCGGGAGAGCTTCAACTCGCTCAGGTCGTGCTGGTACTGGCCGACTCCGATCGACTTCGGGTCGATCTTGACCAGTTCGGCCAGCGGGTCCTGCAGCCGCCGGGCGATCGAGACGGCGCCGCGGATCGACACGTTGAGGTCGGGCAGCTCCTGCGAGGCGAAGGCGGAGGCGGAGTAGACCGAGGCGCCGGCCTCGGAGACCATCGCCTTGGTCAGCTTCAGCTCGGGGTGGCGCTTGATCAGGTCCTCGGCGAGCTTGTCGGTCTCCCGCGAGGCGGTGCCGTTGCCGATCGCGACCAGGTCGACCTGGTGCGCCTTGGCCAGCGCCGCCAGGGTGGCCAGCGCCGCGTCCCACTTGTTGGCGGGCTGGTGCGGGTAGATCGTGTCGTGCGCGACCACCTTGCCGGTGGCGTCCACCACGGCGACCTTGACGCCGGTGCGGAAGCCCGGGTCCAGACCCATGGTGGCCCGGGTGCCGGCCGGCGCGGCGAGCAGCAGGTCGCGCAGGTTGGCGGCGAAGACCCTGACCGCCTCGTCCTCGGCCTCCTGGCGCAGCCGGCCGCGCAGGTCCAGCCCCAGGCGCACCAGGATCCGGGTGCGCCAGGCCCAGCGGACCGTGTCACCCAGCCACTTGTCGCCCGCACGCCCGTGGTCGGCCACCCCGAAGCGGGCCGCGATCCGCTGCTCGTAGTCGCTCGCGCCGGGCAGGTCGCCCTCCTCGTCGCCGTCGAAGGGCGACAGGTCGAGGTCGAGCACCTCCTCCTTCTCACCGCGCAGCATCGCCAGGATCCGGTGCGAGGGCAGCTTGGTGAACGGCTCGGCGAAGTCGAAGTAGTCGGCGAACTTCGCGCCCTCCTGCTCCTGGCCGGACCGCACGGTGGCCACCAGCCGGCCGCGCGTCCACATCCGCTCGCGCAGCGTGCCGATCAGGTCGGCGTCCTCGGCGAACCGTTCCACCAGGATCGCCCGAGCGCCCTCCAGCGCGGCGGGCGCGTCGGCGACCTGCTCGTTCAGGAAGCCCGCGGCGAGCGCGGCCGGGTCCTGCGCGGGGTCGGCGAGCAGTTGCTCGGCCAGCGGCTCCAGGCCCGCCTCGCGGGCGATCTGCGCCTTGGTGCGGCGCTTGGGCTTGAACGGGAGGTAGATGTCCTCCAGTCGGGCCTTGGAGTCGGCGGCCAGGATCTGGGCGCGCAGCGCGTCGTCCAGCTTGCCCTGCGCCTCGATCGACTCCAGCACCGCGGTCCGGCGCTCCTCCAGCTCGCGCAGGTAGCGCAGCCGCTCCTCCAGGGTGCGCAGTTGGGCGTCGTCCAGCTCGCCGGTGACCTCCTTGCGGTACCGGGCGATGAACGGCACGGTCGCCCCGCCGTCCAGCAGCTCGACGGCCGCCTTCACCTGCCCTTCCCGGACCCCGAGTTCCTCGGCGATCCGCCGCCCGACGGCCTGTTCGGCTGCGGCTGCTGCCTGTGCTGACTGCTCGGCTGGCGTGGTCACGAAGCCGGTCACCTTCTCATGAGTTGCGTTGCGCGTACGCCCCGCATTCTGTCAGCTGTACAGTCCGGCCATGGATGACGCGCTGCTGGAGCAGCTGGGCCGGGGCAAGTACCTCTTGGTGACCTCGTACAAGAAGGACGGCACGGCGGTGCCCACCCCCGTCTGGGTGGTGCGGGACGGAGGCGCGCTCGGCATCTGGACGGTCGCCGACTCGTGGAAGGTCAAGCGGATCCGGCGCCGCTCCGAGGTACTGGTCGGGCCGTGCGACGTGCGCGGGCGGCCGACCGGGGCGTCCGTGCCGGCCACCGCCGAACTGCTGGACGCCGCCGGGGCCGTCCGCTACCGGCAGCTGCTGGGCCGCAAGTACGGGCTGCTGGGCCGGCTGACCCTGCTGGGCAGCCGACTGCGGCGGGGTGCCGACGGGACGGTCGGCATCCGGATCACGCTCACCCCCTGAGCACCTCAGCCCTTGAGCTCCTCAGCCCCTGAGCTCCGGGAACTGGTCGTCGCGCCACTCCTGGCCGCCGACCGGCCCCTCGGCCTCGCGGGCGCGCAGCTCGACCCGGCGGATCTTGCCGGAGATCGTCTTCGGCAGCTCGAAGAACTCCAGCCGCCGCACCCGCAGGTAGGGCGCCAGGTTCTCGCGGGCGTGGCGCAGGATCGCCAGCGCGGTCTCCCGGTCCGGCGCCCAGCCGGGGGCCAGCGCCACATAGGCCTTGGGCACGGCGAGCCGGGTCGGGTCGGGAGCCGGCACCACGGCGGCCTCGGCCACCGCCGGGTGCTCGATCAGCACGCTCTCCAGCTCGAACGGCGAGATCTTGTAGTCCGAGGCCTTGAACAC
This sequence comes from Kitasatospora sp. NBC_01266, assembly GCF_036242395.1. NCBI lineage: Bacteria > Bacillati > Actinomycetota > Actinomycetes > Kitasatosporales > Streptomycetaceae > Kitasatospora > Kitasatospora sp. NBC_01266. Next base: position 2,257,281 of record NZ_CP108458.1, read on the forward strand.
GTCGTCGGTGCGGCCGATGTAGGTGATGTACCCGTCGGCGTCCCGGCTCGCCACGTCCCCGGTGTGGTAGTAACCGCCCGCCATCACCTGGGCGTTGCGCTCCGGGTCGGCGAGGTAGCCGGTCATCAGGTTGACCGGGCGGCGCGCCAGCTCCAGGCAGATCTCGCCCTCCTCGGCCGGCTCGCCGCTCACCGGGTCGACCAGCACCACCGGCACGCCCGGCAGCGGGCGGCCCATCGAGCCGGGCTTGACCGGCGCGCCGGGCGTGTTGCCGACCAGCAGCGTGGTCTCGGTCTGCCCGAAGCCGTCCCGGATGGTCAGCCCCCAGTGCCGCTCGATCTGCGCGATCACCTCGGGGTTGAGCGGCTCGCCGGCCGCGATCAGCTCGCGCAGCGAGCCGGGGCCACCCGACAGGTCGGCCTGGATCAGCATCCGCCACACGGTCGGCGGAGCGCAGAAGGTGGTGACCCGCGCCCGGTGCAGCTGCTCGACCAGCCGACCGGCGTCGAACCGGGTGTAGTTGAAGACGAAGATCGTCGCCTCGGCGATCCACGGCGCGAAGAAGCAGCTCCAGGCGTGCTTGGCCCAGCCGGGCGAGCTGATGTTGAGGTGGACGTCGCCCGGGCGCAGCCCGGCCCAGTACATCGTGGTCAAGTGGCCGACCGGGTAGGAGACCTGGGTGTGCTCGACCATCTTGGGACGGCTGGTGGTGCCGGAGGTGAAGTAGACCAGCAGCGGATCGGTGGGCGCGGTGGTGGCGGTGAACGGGGCCGGGTCGGCGATCCGGTACGCGTCCTCGAACGGCGTCCAGCCCTCGACCGCGCCGCCCACCACGATCCGGGTGCAGCCGGTCCCGGTGAACTTCGCCGTGTCACCGACGTTGGCCACCACGTGCCTGGCCTGGCCGCGGTCGATCCGGTCGGCCAGGTCGGCGGGGCCGAGCGCGGTGGTGGTCGGCATGATCACCGCGCCGAGCTTCAGCACCGCGAGCATCGCCTCCCACAGCTCGACCTGGTTGCCGAGCATCAGCAGCACCCGGTCCCCGGGGCCGACACCCTGCGCGGCCAGGTGGTGGGCGAGCTGGTCGGAGCGGTGCGCCAGTTCGGCGAAGCTGTACTTCGCCTCCCGGCCGTCCTCCTCCACGATCCACAGCGCGGTGCGGTCGTTGCCCCGGGCGATCACGTCGAACCAGTCGACCGCCCAGTTGAAGCGGCCTTCGATCGCGGGCCAGGCGAACTCGGCCTGGCCGTCCTGACCCAGCAACAGGTCGCGGGCGGCACGGTAGCTCTGGGTGGCGGTGGGGTTGGTCACGGCGGCTCCTTGAGGGCGAGGTGCGGCTGATCATAGGGCCCCACCGGGCGGCCGTCTTGGCGAGGGCATGCCATCAAAGCCCGGCGGGGATCAGCCGCCGGCCGCCGGCCCCGGCGCGGCGGACCGGACCTGCTGGGCCAGCTCGCGGACGCAGTCGCGCAGCCAGCGGTGACCCGGCTCCCCGTCCTGCCGGGGATGCCACAGCCGGCTGATCCGCAGCGGCTTGAGCCGCATGGGCAACTCGAAAGCGCAGACGCCGAGTTCCGGCCCCAACGCGGCGACCAGGCCGGCCGGCGCCACCGTCACCGCGTTGCCCGCCGCGACCATGCGCAGGGCGCCGGCGAAGTCCGGCAGCGAAGCGCTGACCGTGCGCCGCACCCCCGCTTCGGCCAGCAGCGGGTCCAGGGCCGAGCGGAGCCGACCGCTGCGCGGGACCAGCAGGTGCTCGTAGCGGGCCAGTTCGGCGCAGTCCACAGCACCGGTCGCGAGCGGGTGCGCCCGGCGAACGGCGCCGACCAGCGGCTCTCGGCGATCCCGCCGGCCTGCTCGTCGCCCAGCAGCGCCCGCGCGGCCGCCACCAGCGCGCGGACCTGCGGTCGCAGCGCCAGCGCGACCGAGGTCGGCACCAGCCCGCGCCCGGAGCGGACCAGCAGCGGGTCGCCGAACGCGCGCCGCAGCCGTCCCAGCGCGCGGCTGGCGGCGGGGACCGACAGGTCGAGGCGGCGGGCGGCACCGGTGACGCTGCCCTCCTCCAGCAGCGCGTCCCCAGGTTCGATGGCATCCCCCGCCGATCCCTGCCGAAGGGCCCGCCATGCACGACACCGCGACGCACCAGACCGCCACCGGCCACCCCGCCGAACTCACCGCCCTGGGCAGCCGGGCGCTGGCCCTGGCCGGCCACGCGGTCATGGTCTGGGGCCACCTGGCCGTGCGCGACCCCGACGGCAACGGCGTCTGGCTGAAGGCGCCCGGCTGGGGAGGAGATCCGGCCGGACCGCGTGCAGTTGGTCTCCTGGACCGGCGAGGTCCTGGCGGGCCACGGGGCGCCGCACCTGGAGTTCCCGATCCACACCGAGATCATGCGGGCCCGCCCGGAGGTCGGGCCTCGGTGCACACCCCCTCGGCGGCCGTGAACGCGTTCAGCGCGCTGGGCCTGCCGCTGCGCCCGCTCGGCCACGACGCCGTCGCCTTCGCCGAGCACGGGCTGCCGCGCTTCACCGCGACCGCGAACCTGGTCCGCTCCCCGGAGCTCGGCCGGGCGCCGGCCCGCGACCTGGAGCCAGCCCGGACACCGCCCACGCGGTGATGTTCGCGATCCTCCTCGAGCGGTCCTGCGCCACCCAGCTCAGCGCGCTGGCGGCCGGCACCGTTCGACACTGGACCGGCGAACGGGAGAGCCTGGAGAAGGCCTCCCTGGTGTGGGCGACGGGCCAGATCGAGGCCGGCTGGCGGTACTGGGCACGGCGCGCCGCGGCGCCCGCGACCCGGTGACCGCCCGCGCGCACCGCCCGGCACCCCCATCTGGAGCGCTCATGACCGCGACCGAGAGCAGCGACACCCGCGACCGCCGGATCCGCACCCGCCGCGGCGCGGCGACCGCCGTGGTCGCGGCCGCCTTCTGGGCGACGATGGTCGGCACCACCATCCCCACCCCGCTCTACCCGCGCTACGAGCAGGCCTTCGACTTCTCCTCCCTGATGGTCACGGTCGCCTTCGCGGTCTACGCCCTGGGCGTGGTGGCCGGGCTGCTCTGCTTCGGCTCGCTCTCCGACCGGCTGGGGCGCCGCCCGGTGACCGCCACCGCGCTGCTGCTGGCCGGGGCCGCCGCAGGTGTCTTCCTGGCGGCGGACGACCTCGGGCTGCTGCTCTTCGGCCGCGTGCTGTCGGGCCTGGCCGCCGCCCTGGTGACCGGCGCGGCCACCGCGCACCTGACCGAACTCGCCGAGCCCGGCCACCAGGTGCGGGCCGGCCGGATCGCGCTGGCCGCGAACATGGGCGGCCTGGCCGCCGGGCCGCTGCTGGCCGGCGCGCTGGCCCAGTGGGCACCCGACCCGCTGCGCCTGGTCTGGACGGTCGACGCCGCCCTCGTCCTGGTCACCCTGCTGCTCCTGACCGGCGTGCCGGAGACCGTCACCCGCCGCGCGGGCGGGCGATTGCTGGCGCTCTCGCTGCCCCGGGTCCCCGCCGAGATCCGCCCGGCCTTCCTGCGCTGCGCGCTGGCGGCGGGCTCCGGGTTCGCGGTGCTCGGGGTGCTCACCGCGACCACCGGGCTGTTCTTCGCCGACGTCCTGAAGCTCAGCACCCCCGCCCTGTCCGGGGCGACGGTCGCGCTCGCCTTCCTGTGCACCGGCGCCGGCCAACTGCTGGCCCGGACCCTGGCGCCCCGGCCGGTGCTGCCCGCCGCCTGCCTCGGCCTGCTCGTCGCGGCCGCGCTGATCGCCACCGCGATGCTGGCCGGCGCGCTCGCCCCGCTGCTCGCCGCCGCCATCTGCGTCGGCCTGGCGACCGGCCTGGCGCTCGGTGACGGCATCGCGCTGATCACCGGGCGGGTGGCGGCGGCGGTCCGCGGCCAGGCGTTCTCGGCGCTGTTCGCGGTGCTCTACGCGATGCTGGCGCTGCCCGCGATCGGCGTCGGCGTGCTGATCACGGCCGTCGGGCGCACGGCCGGCACGGTCTTCGCCGCCGCCGTGGCGGCGCTGGTGCTGGCCGTCATGGCGAGTCTGCCGCGCCGCCCGTGACATCCGGCCACGGGCGCTCGCCCATGGCCGGCATGCCCAGCCAGCTGATCACCGTCGGTACGGCCTTGCCCAGCTCGGCGTCGAAGTGGGCGCCGGCCCGTCCGTCCCCGGAGGAGCGGCCGGTCAGCCGCCGGCCCAGCCAGGGCAGCACGTGGATCCGCAGCCAGCGCAGGTCGCCGCGCAGCTTCGCCCAGCGGCCCACCGGCGCGGCGGTCGGCAGCGGCGCCCGCCAGTCGAAGGCCGACGGGCGACCGAGCGCCTGGCGCGCCGCCTCGGCGACCCGGCGGTGGCCCTCCGGCGACAGGTGCAGCCGGTCCTCGGCCCAGAGCCTGCGGTCGTCGAAGCAGGCGGCCGGGAAGAGGTCGACCACCGCGACCCGGGGGTGCGCGCCGAGCTCCGTCACGAAGGCCCGCAGCTGGTGGATGGCCGGCATCAGCCGCGCGCTGCCCGCCATCCGGCGGCTCGGGTCGGTGCTGGTGAAGAGCACCACCACGGCGCCGGTGGCCAGCAGCCGCTCCACCGCCGCCCCCAGCCGCCGCTGCACCACGGCGATCTCGCAGCCCGGCCGGAGCACGTCGTTCAGCCCGCCCGCCAGCGTGACCAGCTCCGCGCCGCAGGCGAGCGCCGGGTCCAGCTGCTCCTCGACGATCTGGCCGATCAGCTTGCCCCGCACCGCGAGGTTCGCGTACCGGAAGTCACCCCCGTCGACTTCCGGGTCCAGGACCTCCAGCGCGAGCGCGGTGGCCAGGCGGTCGGCCCAGCCCCGGTAGCGGCCGTCCGGGCCCAGGTCGTCGCACATGCCCTCGGTGAACGAGTCACCGAGCGCGAGGTAGCTGGTGAAGCGCAGGGGGGCGGTCGTCTGGTCCATGGCCCGTCGATGCTACCCGTCCGTACCATGAGGCCATGACGAGGGATCAGCCACCGGCGCTCAGCATCGGCATGCTCGCCGAAGCCGCCGGGGTCAGCGTCAAGACCGTGCGCTACTACTCCGACCAGGGACTGCTCCCGGACACCGTCGAGCGCAGCTCGGGCGGCCACCGGCGGTACGGCGCGGACGCGCTGGAGGTGCTGCGCACGCTGCGCGGGCTGCGCGCGCTCGGACTGCCGCTGCCGCTCGCGGGGTCGGTGGTGCGCGGCGAGCTGACGCTCGACCAGGCGCTGGCCGGGCAGCGCGAGCAGGTGGACCGCCAGCTGACCGAGCTGCGCTGGCGGTCGGCCGCGCTGAGCGCCGCCGCCACTCCCGAGCACCTGGTGCTGCTCGGCGAGGCGCTCAAGGACGGGCCGGTCCGCGACAGCTTCGCCACCTTCTGGCGCCGGGCGCTGCCACTGCGGATCCCCGCCTCGCTGCGCACCGCGATCGTCGACGCGGCGCTGCCCGAGCTGCCCACCGACCCGACCCCGCGCCAGGCGCTCGCCTACGCCGAGCTACGCGCGCTGACCTGCGACCGGGCCCGCGCCGCCGAGGCGCGCTACCTCGAGCACAGCGGCTGCGACGCCACGCTGGTCTACCAGGGCGTCGGCGAGGCCTACGACCTCGCCCGCGCCGAGCTCGCCCGGGGCGCGGCCCCCGCGCCCGGGGACGCGGTGGACGCCTTCGTCTCCGTCTTCGCCCGCGCGGAGCGAAAAGTCGACAACACCGACTTCCGGCGCGAGTTGGCCGCACGCCCCTCGGGGCCGCAGGTCATGGTCCGCTACTGGTCCCTGTCCACCCTGCTCGACCCGCGCCCGAACATGGGCGCGGCGCACGAGTGGATCACCGCCGGCCTCAGCGACTGGGCCGCGCGGCTGTAGCCAGTACAGCTACGACCAGTACTCGGGGCCGTCCGAGCTTCCCTCTCGAACGGCCCCGAGCATCCGTGGGCACCCCAAGACCTTTCGGTCTAGGACGCCGGTTCGAGGGCCGCGCCGGTCACCCAGTGCCCGCGCACCGCGTCGGTCGGCCGCTGCTCACCGAGCGCCGGCAGCCCCCAGACGCCCAGCGCCGCGACCACGGCGCGCAGTTCGGCGCCGCGCTCGGTCAGCTCGTAGACCGTGCCGTTGGCCGGCCGCTCCAGCCGGCGGCGCAGCAGCACGCCCTCGCCCTCCAGCTGCTTGAGCCGGGCGGCCAGGATGTCCGTGCTGACCCCGGGCAGGTCGGCGTGCAGGTCCGTGTACCGGCGCGGGCCGTCGAGCAGCTCACGGACGATCAGGAGGCTCCAGCGCTCCCCCACCGCGTCCAGGGCGCGGGCGACGGCGCAGTACTGGTCGTAGCTTCGGCGTGACATGCCATCAGCATAGCCAAAAGGTTGGACTTTCCAAGTGCCTACTTGGTAGAACAAAGTAATCCAGTCGGTGAGGCCGGGAGGCAGCAGTGGAGTTTCGGCAGTCCAGCAAGCTCGCGGGCGTGTGCTACGAGATCCGCGGCCCGGTGGTCGACCAGGCCAACGCCCTGGAGGAGGCCGGGCACAGCGTGCTGCGGCTGAACACCGGCAACCCGGCGACGTTCGGCTTCGAGGCGCCCGAGGAGATCCTGCAGGACATCATCCGCAACCTGCCGAACGCGCACGGCTACAGCGACTCGCGCGGGATCCTGCCGGCCCGCCGCGCGGTGGTGCAGTACTACCAGCAGCGCGGGGTGACCGGGGTGGGCGTCAACGACGTCTTCCTCGGCAACGGCGCCTCCGAGCTGATCCAGATGGCCGTCCAGGCCCTGGTGGACGACGGCGACGAGGTCCTGGTGCCGGCCCCCGACTTCCCGCTCTGGACGGCCGTGGTGCGGCTGGCCGGCGGCAAGGCGGTGCACTACCTCTGCGACGAGGAGGCCGACTGGTACCCGGACCTCGACGACATCGCCGCCAAGATCACCTCGCGCACCAAGGCGATCGTGGTGATCAACCCCAACAACCCGACCGGCGCGGTCTATCCGAAGGAACTGCTGACCGGGATCCTGGAGCTGGCCCGCCGGCACGGCCTGATGGTGCTGGCCGACGAGATCTACGACAAGATCCTCTACGACGGCGTCGAGCACCACTGCCTGGCCGCGCTCGCCGACGACGTGCTCACCCTCACCTTCAACGGGCTCTCCAAGGCCTACCGGGTGGCCGGCTTCCGCAGCGGCTGGCTGGTGGTCTCCGGGCCCAAGCAGCACGCCAGGGACTACCTGGAGGGGCTGACCATGCTGGCCGGCATGCGGCTGTGCCCCAACGTGCCGGCCCAGTACGCGGTGCAGGCCGCGCTCGGCGGCCACCAGTCGATCCACGACCTGACGCTGCCGAACGGGCGGCTCACCGAACAGCGCGACGTCACCTGGCGGGCCCTCAACGAGCTGCCGGGGGTGAGCTGCGTCAAGCCCAAGGGCGCGCTGTACGCCTTCGCCAAGCTGGACCCGGCGGTGCACAAGATCAAGGACGACGAGCGCTTCGTGCTCGACCTGCTGCTCCGCGAGAAGATCCACATCGTCCAGGGCACCGGCTTCAACTGGCCCCGCCCGGACCACTTCCGCTTCGTCACGCTGCCCCGGGCCGACGACCTGGAGACGGCGATCAGCCGGATCGGCCGCTTCCTCGCCACCTACCGCCAGTAGCTCCCCGGCGTCCGCGAACCGACGGATCTTCACCCGAAAGACCAAGGCACGACCGGGATCTCACGCCGCCACCGCGCTGCCGTACGCGTCTTACGGGCCGTCGATCACCCACCGACACTGGGGAAGATCGACGGCCATCTACTCCGGCGTGGCCGAATGTTCCCGGTGGGGGGATCCCATGGCACAGCCTTTCGAACTACCCGACTTCTACCTACCGCATCCGGCCACCCTCAACCCGCATCTGGAGCCCACCCGCGAGCACACCCGCGGCTGGGCGCGCGAGATGGGCATGCTGGAGGGCAGCGGCATCTGGGAGCTCCAGGACCTGGAGGACCACGACTACGCGCTGCTCTGCGCCTACACCCACCCGGACTGCGACAGCTCGGCGCTCGACCTGGTCACCGACTGGTACGTCTGGGTGTTCTTCTTCGACGACCACTTCCTGGAGACCTTCAAGCGCAGCCTGGACCGGCGCGGCGGCCAGGCCTACCTGGACCGGCTGCCGCTCTTCATGCCGATGGACCTGTCGGACGGCTTCCCCGAGCCGACCAACCCGGTCGAGGCGGGCCTGGCCGACCTGTGGGCGCGCACCGTGCCGCACATGTCGCTGGACTGGCGGGCCCGGTTCCGGGAGAGCACCGAGCACCTGCTGAACGAGTCGATCTGGGAGCTGTCCAACATCGACCAGGGCCGGGTGGCCAACCCGGTGGAGTACATCGAGATGCGGCGCAAGGTCGGCGGCGCGCCCTGGTCGGCCGGCCTGGTGGAGTTCGCGGCCCAGGCCGAGATCCCGGCCCGGGTGGCCGGCAGCCGGCCGCTGCGGGTGCTGCGCGACACCTTCTCGGACGGCGTGCACCTGCGCAACGACCTCTTCTCCTATCAGCGCGAGGTGGGCGACGAGGGCGAGTTGAGCAACGGCGTGCTGGTCCTGGAGACCTTCCTCGACTACACCACCCAGCAGGCCGCCGACGCGGTCAACGAGCTGCTGACCAGCCGGCTGCACCAGTTCGAGAACACCTTCTTCACCGAGCTGCCGCCGCTCTTCACCGAGCACGCGCTGACCCCCGACGAGATCGCCCGGGTGCTCGCCTACGCCAAGGGGCTGCAGGACTGGCAGTCCGGCGGCCACGAGTGGCACATGCGCAGCAGCCGGTACATGAACGACCACGCCAACCAGCGCACTTCGGCCTTCTCCATGGTGCCGGTCGGCCTGGGCACCTCCGCCGCCGAGATCGGCCGATTCCTCGACCCGGCCGCGCTGCGCAGCTTCACCCACGTGCCCTACCAGGACGTCCCGCCGTACCAGGTCCCGGAGATGTACCTGCCGTTCGCCCCCGCGCTCAGCCCGCACCTGGCGAGCGCGCGGCGCAACTCCGCCGCCTGGGCCCGGGAGATGGGCTACCTCGACGTGCTCCCGGACGTGGTGGATTCCGGCGTCTGGAGCGACCGGCAGATCGCCGCCTACGACCTGGCCCTCTGCTCGGCCGGCCTGGACCCGGACGCGACCCCGGCGGAGCTGGACCTCTCCGCCGAGTGGCTGATCTGGGGCACCTACGGGGACGACTGGTTCCCGATCGGCTACGGCCACCCCGCCGACGTCCCGGCCGCGCGGGCCTGCGTCGACCGGCTCGCGCGGTTCCTCACCCTCTCCCCCGCCGAGCCGGTGCCCACCCCGGTCACCGCCCTGGAGCGCGGCCTGGCCGACCTGTGGCCGCGCACCACGGATCCGATGCCGCCGCGCGCCCGCAAGGCCTTCCGTGACGCCGTCAACGTGATGCTGGACAGCTGGGTCTGGGAGATCGCCAACGTCGCCGAGCACCGCATCCCCGACCCGGTCGACTACATCGAGATGCGCCGCCACACCTTCGGCTCCGACCTGACCATGAGCCTGGCCCGGTTCGCCAACCAGCGCACCGTGCCCGACGAGGTGTTCCGCTCCGGCACCATCGAGGCCCTGGAGCACGCCGCCGCCGACTACGCCTGCCTGATCAACGACCTCTTCTCGTACCGCAAGGAGGTCCAGTACGAGGGCGAGATCCACAACGCCGTCCTGGTGGTGCAGTCCTTCCTCAACTGCGACTTCCCGCACGCCCTGCGGGTGGTCTCGGATCTGCAGACCTCCCGGATGCGGCAGTTCGAGCACCTGATCGCCCATGAACTGCCGCAGCTCTGCGAGGACCACCGGCTCGACGCCGCCCAGCGCGCCGAACTCGAGGACTACGTCCAGGACCTGCGCAACTGGCTGAGCGGGATCTACGTCTGGCACCGGGACGTGGGCCGCTACCGCGACTCCGAGCTGGAGTACCAGCCCGCCGCGCACCACCGGCGACTGGCCACCGCCGCGGCGGCCGGCCCGGTCACCGCCTTCCGGATCCCGGTCCCCAGCGGCCTGGGCACCTCGGCCGTCCGGATCGCGGCGCTCGGCTGACCGGGCGCCCGCTGTCGGGTGCCCGATGCTCACGCCGGGCACCCGACTAGGCTCCCCTCATGAGCACCCTCGACCACCGCACGCTCGTCGCCGAGCAGACCGCCCGGTTCGTGACCCTCACCAAGGGCGCCGACCTGGCCACCCCCGTTCCCAGCTGCCCGGGCTGGACCCTGCTCGACCTGATCCGGCACACCGGCAGCGTGCACCGCTGGTTCTCCGTGCTGCTGCGCCAGCAGGTCCAGCAGCCGCCGGCCAGCCGCGAGGTCGAGCTGGCGCTGCCCGCCGAGGAGGACGGCTACCGCGACTGGCTGGCCGCGGGCGCCACCGTGGCCGCCGAGGCCTTCGCCACCGTCGAGCCCGACGCCCCGATGTGGGCCTGGGGCGCCGACCAGCACGCCCGCTTCTGGGCCCGCCGGATGCTCTGCGAGACCCTGGTGCACCGGGTCGACGCCGAACTCGCGCTGGGCCTGCGGCCGGAGATCGACCCGGCGCTCGCCGCGGACGCCGTCGAGGAGTTCCTGGTCAACCTGCCGTACGCGTTCATCTTCGCCCCCGGGACCGCCCGGCTCCGCGGCACCGGCCAGACCCTCCGGTTCACCGGCACCGACGGCACGGGCAGCTGGCTGGTCCGACTGGACCCGGACAGCTTCGGCCTCACCCCGGACGCCGACGCCCCCGCCGACGCGACCGCCGACGTGACCGTCCGAGGCACCGCCGCCGACCTGCTCCTCTTCCTCTACGGCCGGCTCCCCGCGACCGCGGCCGCCCTCGAGGTCACCGGCGACGAGGAGTTGCTGGCGCGCTGGGTGGCCGACTCGAAGTTCTGACGCCCGCTCCCCGGCGCCGGCGGGGCGACCCTCAGTGCCGGGGACCGTACATGATCACGCCCACGCCCAGCAGGCAGATCACCGCCCCGATCAGGTCGAAGCGGCTGGGCCGGTAGCCGTCCGCCACCACGCCCCAGGCCAGCGAACCGGCCACGAAGACCCCGCCGTACGCGGCGAGCACCCGGCCGAAGTGGCTGTCCGGCTGGAGCGTGGCCACGAAGCCGTAGGCGCCCAGCGCCACGATCCCGGCCCCGATCCAGGCCCAGCCCCGGTGTTCGCGCACCCCCTGCCAGACCAGCCACGCGCCGCCGATCTCCAGGATCGCGGCGAGGACGAAGAGCAGGGCGGAACGCAGCACGGTCATGGGCCGGGATTTTACGGCCCGCGCGGCTACCGCTTGCCGTCACCGAGCAGCTGGGCCACCGCCGCCGACAGCTCGGCCGCCACCGCCGCCGGATCGCGCAGGCCCGCGCCGACCATCGCACCGTCGCGCAACAGCATCAGGGTGGCCGCCAGCCGTTCCGGCTCGGCCAGGCCCTCGGCCTCGAAGAGGCCCAGGAAGAGGGCGCGCAGCCAGGCCCGGTGCTCGGTGATGGCCCGGGAGACGGGGTGCTCGGGGTCGGGGTACTCGGCGGCGGCGTTGATGAAGGGGCAGCCCCGGTAGGTGGCGCCGCACATCTCCTCACCGAGCCGGACCACCAGCAGTTCCACGGCCTGGACGGCGGTCAGCCCCGGCATCTTCGCGGCGGCCTCGGCGCGGATCCGGCCGTCCCACGCCTGGATGTAGGCGCGGACCAGCTCGTCCTTGCCGGGGAAGTGCCGGTAGAAGGTGGCCCGGGTGACGTCCGCCTCGGTGACGATCCGGTCCACGCCGACCGCGCGGATCCCCTCGGCGTAGAAGAGCCGGGTCGCGGTGTCGAGGAGGCGCTGTCGGGCGGGGGAAGGTGTACGCACGCCCCCGACCGTACTACTATCCCGCATTGGTAGAACGAACGTTCTACCTCCTCTTCGCGCGAAGGGTTTCCCATGGCCAAGTCCCCCGAGGTCGGCACCCCCGCCCCCGACTTCACCCTCCCCGGCCTGCACCTCACCGGAACCACCGCCGAGCGGCGTGACTACCGCCTCGCCGAGACCAAGGGCGGCCCGCTGGTCCTGGTCTTCTACCCGGGCGACGACACCGCCGTCTGCACCAAGCAGCTCTGCTCCTACACCTCGGACCTGGAGCGCTTCAAGGGCCTGGGCGCCACCGTCTGGGGCATCAGCCCGCAGGACCTGGACAGCCACGAGTCCTTCGCCCGCAAGCACCGCCTCGGCTTCCCGCTGCTCGCCGACACCGACCGCGCGGTCGCCAAGGCCTTCGGCATCGCCGTGCCCGGCCTGGGCCTGCGCCGTTCGGTCTTCATCCTGGACACGGACGGCATCATCCGCTGGAAGCACGTCGCCCTGGCCGGCCTGACCTTCCAGCACAGCGACACCCTCACCGAGCAGCTCGCCGCTCTGTGAGGGTGCGCCGGCCGGCCCGCGGTCAGTGACCCCGGGCGATCCACTCCTCGAGCTGCGGGGCCTCGTCGCCGATCGTGGTGGTCGGGCCGTGGCCGGTGTGCACCACCGTCTCCGGGGGCAGCGTCAGCAGCCGCTCCCGGATGGAGTCGATGATGGTCGGGAAGTCGGAGAACGAGCGCCCGGTCGCCCCCGGACCGCCCTGGAAGAGCGTGTCGCCGGTGAACACCGCGCCCAGCGCGGGCACATAGACGCTCACGCCGCCGGGGCTGTGCCCGGGGGTGTGGCGGATGTGCAGGTAGAGGCCGCCGACCGTGATCCGCTGACCGTCCGTCAGCTCCTCGTCCGGGTGGTCGCCGGGGTGGACCTGCTTCCACAGCGGCAGGTCGGCCGGGTGCAGCAGGATCGGCGCGCCGGTGATCGCCGCCAGCGCGGGCGCGGCGTTCACGTGGTCGTTGTGCGCGTGGGTGCAGATGATCGCCAGCACCCGCCGGTCGCCGACCTTCGCGGCGATCGCCTCGGCGTCGTGCGCCGGGTCGATCACCACGGCGTCCCGGTCGTTGGCGATGATCCAGACGTTGTTCTCCACCTCCCAGCTGCCGCCGTCCAGTTCGAAGGTGCCGGCGGTGACGAGGTGCTCGATCTCGGGCTCGGGGGGCAGCATGTGCATCAGAACACCACCACCGAGCGCAGCACGTCGCCGCCCTGCATCCGGGCGAAGGCCTGCTCGACCTCGTCCAGTCCGATCGTCTCGGTGACGAAGGCGTCCAGGTCCAGGCGCCCCTGCAGGTAGAGGTCGATCAGCATCGGGAAGTCCCGCGAGGGCAGGCAGTCGCCGTACCAGGAGGACTTCAGCGCGCCGCCCCGGCCGAAGACGTCCAGCAGCGGCAGTTCCAGCTTCATCTCCGGCGTCGGCACCCCGACCAGCACCACGGTGCCGGCCAGGTCCCGGGCGTAGAACGCCTGGCGGTAGGTCTCGGGGCGGCCGACCGCCTCGATCACCACGTCCGCGCCATGACCGTCGGTCAGCGCGCGCACCGCCTCGACCACATCAGCGCCGCCCGAGGCGTCCACCAGGTGGGTGGCGCCCAGGCCGCGGGCCCGCTCCAGCTTCCGCTGGTCCAGGTCGACCGCGATGATCTTCGATGCACCGGCCAGCCGGGCGCCCAGCACGGCCGCGTTGCCGACCCCGCCGCAGCCGATCACCGCGACGCTGTCGCCACGGCTCACCCCGCCGGTGTTGATCGCGGCACCCAGCCCGGCCATCACGCCGCAGCCCAGCAGCCCGGCCGCGGCCGGCGAGGCCGCCGGGTCGACCTTGGTGCACTGCCCGGCGGCGACCAGCGTCTTCTCGGCGAAGGCGCCGATGCCCAGCGCGGGCGACAGCTCCGTGCCCTCAAGCAGCGTCATCTTCTGCTTCGCGTTGTGGGTGGCGAAGCAGTACTGCGGCCGGCCCCGCCGGCAGGCCCGGCACTGGCCGCAGACCGCGCGCCAGTTGAGGATCACGAAGTCACCGGGCGCCACCTCGGTGACCCCGGCGCCCACGCTCTCCACCACGCCGGCCGCCTCGTGCCCGAGCAGGAACGGGAACTCGTCGTTGATCCCGCCCTCCCGGTAGTGCAGGTCGGTGTGGCAGACCCCGCAGGCCTGCACCTTGACCACCGCCTCGCCAGGTCCGGGATCGGGCACGACGATCGTCGCCACCTCGACCGCTTCGCCCTTGCCCCGGGCGATGACGCCCCTGACCTGCTGTGACATCCGGTCTACCCTTTCGCAGCGCAGCCGAGAAGCCGAACGGCCCCTCGGGAGAGCATTCTCTCCCGAGGGGCCACCCGCGACGCCCATCCGTCAGTCGGCGCCGAACCGATCAGGGCCTACCAGCCCCAGCCGCCGCCCTCGCCGTCGTCGTCCGAGTCGCTGTCCCAGCCCTCTCCGACGGTCCGCACGATGGTGTAGTGGTCGATCTGCTGCCCGGTCTCGGTCAGCGCGGTGACCTTCATCGAGGACTTCTGACCCAGGTGCGCCGGGGTCACGTCGACCTTGATGAAGGAGTAGCCGAGGTAGCGCACCCGCGACCACTCGACCGTCTCGTCGACCTTGGTCTGGCCCTTGGCGTTGTAGAAGGTCTGGATCGAGTCGACCTCCTGCTCGTGCCCCTCGTAGCTCTGCGGCGCGCCGAAGGAGTAGAGGCTGCGGCCGGCCGCGCCCGCGGTCACGTAGACCACGCCGTCCTTCTCGGGGTCCAGGGTGGCGCCGCTCGGGATCGCCTTGGAGACCTTGTTGCCGAGGATCGCGTCGGTGCGCTCGTACACGTGGTTGTGGCCGTTGATCACCAGGTCGACCCGGTACTTCTCGAAGATCGGCACCCAGGCCTCGCGGACGCCGCCCTCGGAGGCGTGCGCGACGGTGGTGGAGAAGGCGCAGTGGTGGAAGAAGACCACCACGAAGTCGATCGTCTCGTCGTTGCGGAAGTCCTTGATCGTGCGCTCCAGCCAGCTGGTCTGGCGACCCGCCGTCAGACCCAGGTTGGCCGGGATCTCGTAGCTGACGTCGTTGGCGTCCAGCGAGATGACACCGACGTTGCTGTAGCGGAACGCGTAGACGCCGGGGGCCTTGCGCGGGTCCGGGCCGTTCGAAGGCAGGTACCAGCGGGCGTCCTCGCCGCCGTAGCCGTTGTGCGAGTACCAGGCCTCCATGTCGTGGTTGCCGTAGGCGACCATCCACGGGATCTTCGAGGAGATCGGCTCGGTCTGCACCAGGAACGAGTCCCAGGTCCGGGGGTTGAAGTCGACCTTGTCGGGGTCGGTGCCGGTGCCGTCCGGGTCGGCGTAGCAGATGTCGCCCGCGTGCAGGTGGAACTTGGGGTTCTGGGCCAGGATCACGTGGTCGTTGTTGGCCGCGTGGGTGCTGACGCCCTGGTCGCCGAAGGCCGTGAAGGTGAACGGCTCGTAGACCTTGCCCCAGCGGTTGTCGCGCGAGGCGGCGGTGTGGAAGCTGCCGAGGGTGGAGATGGCCTGCTGGGCGGCCGGGTCGAAGCCCTGGTGGCCGACGCCGTAGTAGTACGTGGTGTCGGCGTCCAGGTCCTCCAGCGCCACGTGCAGGTAGTACTGGTCCACCGGGCTCTGGCCGGGCACCAGCGCCGGGGTGTGCAGCGAGCGCAGCTCGGCCTCGACCTTGTGGCTCAGGTCCCACGGGGTCCTGCCGTAGCGCAGGAAGGGCTTCTTGACCGGGACCGGGACCTGCCAGGAGATCCGGAACTCGGAGTCCGGCTCGGCGCCGAACTGCAGGTGGCGGCCGACCGGGATGACCTGCGAGCCGTCGACGGCCGAGGCGGCGGCGTCGGTCACCAGGGTCGGGGTGGCCTTCGGCGCGGCGTAGGCGCTGCCGGTGCTGAGCGCTCCGCCGACCGCCAGGGCGCCGACCGTGATCGCGCTGGACCGCAGGACCCGGCGGCGGGAGAGCCGGCTCCGCAGGTAGTCGTGCTGCTCGGCCATGCTCATACGGGCGGCGAGTCGCTCGGGCACGCCCATGTTCGGGATATCCGTCTCCATGGCCGGGACTTTGCCAGCAGTGGCTGTCCGGCGCCAGACCGCCTGGTGAACAGGCCCTGTCGAGTCGATGGCCGCCGCTGCCCTCGCGTTGCCACCAGGCCTTCCTGACGGTGGGTCAGCCATCGCGCCGGGAGATTCACCGGGGCCCGGAGCGCCTCCCGGGAATCTCCACATCACGAGGACCCGCGACACACTTGACGACTAGCGGCCAACGACCGCGGAAGCCTTGCCCGGTCCCCCGGCCTCATCTTGACTCGCCCTCATCAGCCGTCACCGACGAGAGGCACCGTCATGCCCACAGACTCCGAGCGCCCGGGCTCCGAGCGCAGCGCAGCGGCCGGGAACCCCTCGGCGGCCGCGAACCGAGCGCCGGTGGCGAACCGCCGCGGCGTGATCCGCACGCTGCTGGCCGGCAGCGCGGTCGCGGCCGTGGCCGGCTCGGCCGCGCTCGGCGCCTCGGCCGCCGCCCAGGCGGACCCCAGCACCCCCGCCGCCACCGACCCGTTCGCGCTGGAGCAGCGGCCGGCCGGTCAGGTCCGCGAGTACTGGGTCCAGGCGGAGTCCTTCGAGCACAACCCCGTCGCCAACGGCTACGACGGCATGATGGGCACCCGGTTCGAGGCCGCCCAGACCACCTTCTGGGCGATCGGCTACCGCGCCTACACCCCCAACTGGGGCACTCCGCTGCCCGCCGACACCAGCCCGCAGGGCATCGGCGAGAACAGCGGCATACCCGGCCCCGTCCTGCGCGCGCAGGTCGGCGACACCCTGGTGATCCACTTCCGCAACAACGACGAGCACTACCAGTGGCCGCACAGCATGCACCCGCACGGCGTGCTCTACGACCGGAACAACGACGGCGGCTGGCTGGCCGACGCGCCCACCGTCCCGGGTACCGCCGTCCCGTTCGGCGGCAGCTACACCTACACCTGGAAGGCGCTGCCCAGCTCGGTCGGCACCTGGCCCTACCACGACCACTCGGTGCCGCAGACCCTCGCGGCCCCCGGCTCCGCGCCCACCTCGGGCGGCATGTCGATGGGCAGCAACCTGGTGATGGAGCTCGGCGCGGAACTCGGCCTGCTCGGCATCATCGCGGTGACGGACAAGCACACCCCGCCGGTGGACCGGGAGTTCGTGCTGATGATGCACGACGCCTGGCAGAACGACATCCCCTCGCTCGCCCAGAACCTCAACATGTTCAACGGCGGGGCCTTCCTGGACAACACCCCGACCTACACCGCCAAGCGCGGTGACCGGGTGCGCTGGCGGATCGCCACGCTCGGCTCCGCCTTCCACGTCTTCCACCTGCACGGCCACCGCTGGCTGCGCAACGGCCAGTACGTGGACTCCGAGACGATCGGCCCCGCCACCACGCTGACGGTGGAGTACACCGAGGACAACCCCGGCGACTGGATCTACCACTGCCACGTGGCCGACCACATGAGCGGCGGCATGGTCGGCCGCTACCGCGCCTCCTGACACCTTCCCGGCACCAGCTCGGGTCGGGTGGCGGCTGCCACCGCCGCCCGACCCGCCCGACCCGTCAGGCCGTCGCCGCCGCCGCCGCCGCACGACCCGCCACCCGGCCGCTGAACAGGCAGCCGCCCAGGAAGGTCCCCTCCAGCGAGCGGTAGCCGTGCACCCCGCCGCCGCCGAACCCGGCCACCTCGCCGGCCGCGTAGACGCCGTCCAGCACCGTGCCGTCGGCCCGCAGCACCCGGGCGGACAGGTCGGTCTCCAGGCCGCCGAGCGACTTGCGGGTGAGCACGTGCAGCCGCACCGCGATCAGCGGGCCCGCCTTGGGGTCCAGCAGCCGGTGCGGACTCGCGGTGCGGACCAGCTTGTCGCCCAGGTACCGGCGGGCGCCGTGGACCGCGGTCACCTGCAGGTCCTTGCTGAACGGGTTGGCGATCTCGCGGTCGCGCGCCTCGATCTCGCGGCGCAGCGCGGCCTCCTCGACGAGCTCCTCGCCCGCCTTGCGGTTCATTCCGCGCACCAGCTCCGCCAGCCCGTCGGCGACCACGAAGTCCGCCCCGTAGCGCTTGAACGCCTCCACCGGACCGGGCGCGCCGGGCAGCGCGCGGCCGAGCACCTGGCGCAGGCTGCGGCCCGTCAGGTCCGGGTTCTGCTCGGAGCCGGAGAGTGCGAACTCCTTCTCGATGATCTTCTGGGTGAGCACGAACCAGGTGTGGTCGTAGCCGGTGCCCCTGATGTGCTCCAGCGTGCCGAGCGTGTCGAAGCCCGGGAAGAGCGGGACGGGCAGCCGGTTGCCGCGCGCGTCCAGCCAGAGCGAGGAGGGGCCGGGCAGGATCCGGATGCCGTGCCGGGCCCAGATCGGGTTCCAGTTCTCGATGCCCTCGGTGTAGTGCCACATCCGGTCGCCGTTGATCAGATGGCCGCCGGCCGCGCCCGCCACCTGCTGCATCAGGCCGTCGACATGCGCGGGCACCCCGCTGAGCAGGCGCGCGGGCGGCGCGCCCAGCCGGGCCGGCCAGGCCTTGCGGACCAGCTCGTGGTTGCCGCCGATGCCGCCGGAGGCGACCACCACGGCCTGTGCGCGCAGCTCGAACTGCCCGGCCACCTCGCGCGAACTGGCCACCCCGCGCTCGACTCCGCTCGGCACCAGCAGCTCGCCGCGCACCGTGTCGGTGACACCCGCGGTCGCGGCCAACTCGGTGACCCGGTGCCGGAACAGGGTGCGGACCAGGCCCTTGGCCGCTGCGGTGCGCACCCGGCGGGCGAACGGCTCGACCAGTCCGGGCCCGGTGCCCCAGGTGATGTGGAAGCGCGGCACCGAGTTGCCGGGCCCGCTGGCCAGCAGCCCGCCGCGCTCGGCCCAGCCGACCACCGGGAAGAACCGCACCCCCTGCGCGTGCAGCCAGGCGCGCTTCTCGCCGGCGGCGAAGTCCAGGTAGGCCCTGGCCCACTGGCGCGGCCAGTGGTCCTCGGACCGGTCGAAGCCCGCCGTGCCGAGCCAGTCCTGCCAGGCGAGTTCGTAGGAGTCGCGGATCCGCATCCGGCGCTGTTCGGGCGAGTCGACCAGGAAGAGGCCGCCGAAGGACCAGTGCGCCTGGCCGCCGAGCGAGGCGGCCGGCTCCTGGTCGAGCAGGATCACCGTGCGTCCCGCGTCGGCGAGTTCGGCGGTGGCGGCCAGGCCCGCCAGGCCCGCTCCGATCACGATGACGTCGGCGTCCAGTGCCATCGGCGGACTCCTCCAGACTCGGGCGCGCTGCGCGGAAACCCCGATCCTGCGGCCTGCGTCCCGGTGCGTCAACCGGGGCCGGGCAGCGCCGCCCGGAACACCCGGGAATTCCGCCGCTTCGAATTTCGCTCCACCGCGACGCGAAATTCACCCGGGAATTGCACTCGCCGAATTCAGCGACACATTCAGTAGACGCGCACGAAACCTGACGGTAACTTACTTGGCAGTAGCAGCCGCGGCAGTGCGCACTAATTCCCCACCCACCCCCAGTTTCTCTCCCCCAGGAGGAACCATGCTCAGCCCTGCCCGGAAACTCCTCGGCGGCCTGGCCCTGGCGGCCACCCTGGTCGGCCTGTCAGCGAACTCCGCCGTCGCCGACACCAATCCGTACAGCTCCTATGTCGCGCTCGGCGATTCGTACGCGGCCGGTGCCGGCGTACCCGGTCAATCGGACGGCCTCTGCCTGCGTTCCGACCACAACTACGGCCACCTGGTGGCCGCCGCCCTGGGCACCGGCTCCTACACCGACGTGACCTGCTCGGCCGCCAAGATCAAGGACCTCACCGGCTCGCAGACGGACCTCGGCATCACGGTCAACGGTCCGCAGCTGAACGCCGTCTCGGCCGGCACCAAGCTGGTCACCCTCGGCATCGGCGGCAACGACCTGGGCACCTCGGACCTGGGCATCGCCGACGTGATCGCCACCTGCATCGGCGGCGCGGTGGTCAACCCGACCGGCACCCCGTGCAAGGACGTCTACGAGGACGGCCACTGGGCCTGGGACTGGAACACGCTCAGCTTCACCTGGCAGTACGGCGAGGACACCCTGGTCGACCGGATCAACGGCGCCGCGCCCCAACTCGCGAGCGTGCTGCAGCAGATCCACGCCAAGGCCCCCGGCGCCAAGGTGCTGCTGGTCGGCTACCCGTCGGTGCTGCCGGCCGACGCCTCGACCTGCGCGGGCCGCCAGCCGGTCACCGTCGGCGACGTGGCCTACCTGCACGGCGTCCTGGCCCAGCTGAACACCATGCTGGCCACCACCGCCGCCGCCAACGGCGCCACCTACGTGGACACCGAGACCCCGACCGAGGGGCACGATGTCTGCTCGAACGACCGCTGGATCGAGGGCGCGCTGCCCTCCTCCCCCGCCGTTCCGTTCCACCCGAACGCCACCGGCGAGCAGGTGATGGCGAACGCGGTGCTGGCGGCGCTGCGCTGACGCGACGCCGGCTGGACGCGCCGTGGGGGTGGCCCGGGTCCCGGGCCACCCCCACGGCCGTGGTCCCGGGGTCACTTCGCCTCCGGCGCCGCCCGGTCCGCGATCGGCGCCGACCACTTCTCCTCCACCCGGCCGAACTTCCAGAAGGCCAGCGCGCCGGCCCAGGTGATGACGAAGAGCCCGACGATCGCGAAGCCCACGTTGTTCAGGTCCAGCGAGGCGATCCAGCCGATCGGGCCGCCGGTGATGCCGTACCGGTCGGCCAGCAGCCCGACCAGCTCGATCACCCCGATCACCAGCGCGACCAGCACCGACAGGCCGGTCACCGTGAGGTTGTAGTAGATCTTGCGGACCGGCTTCGAAAAGGCCCACTCGTAGGCGAAGTTCATGAACGAGCCGTCGATGGTGTCCAGCAGGCTCATCCCGGCCGCGAACAGCACCGGCAGCACCAGCAGCGCGTACCAGGGCAGCGAGAAGGCCGCCGCGCCACCGGCCAGCACCAGCAGCGAGACCTCGGTGGCGGTGTCGAAGCCGAGGCCGAACAGCACCCCGACCGGGTACATGTGCCAGGACTTGGTGACAGCCCTGGTGACCCGGCCCAGGATCCGGTTCATGAAGCCGCGCTTGTCCAACTGCTGCTCCAGCTCCGCCTCGTCGAACTCGCCGCCGCGCATCTTCCGGAAGACCCGCAGGATCCCGTTGAAGGCGCCCAGGTTGATCAGGCCGATCAGCAGCAGGAAGGCGCCCGAGACGCTGGTGCCGATCAGGTTGGTGGTGCGGTGCAGCTGCGAGTCGTCGGCCTCGACCGAGGAGGCCAGCGAGCGGACGCCGAAGGCCAGCAGCGCGCAGAGGCCGAAGACGATCGAGGAGTGGCCGAGCGAGAACCAGAAGCCGACCGAGAGCGGCCGCTTGCCCTGGCCCATCAGCTTGCGGGTGGTGTTGTCGATGGCGGCGATGTGGTCGGCGTCGAAGGCGTGCCGCATGCCCAGGGTGTAGGCGGTCAGGCCGATCCCGGCGCCGAAGGCCTGGTTGCCGATCGAGTAGTGCCTGGGGGCGATCACCGCCAGCAGCGTGAACCAGCCGACCACGTGCAGCGCCAGGACGAAGCCGCCCATCCCGGCCAGCCGGACCCACTCCTCGCGGGTGAGACGGGCGGTCCAGCGGGGCCGGGCGGCAGGAGCCGGTGCGCTGCTCATGGGCGGCGACCTCTTTCGGGGGGTGCGGAGCGACAGAACTCGGACATCCTTCCTCCCCTCCCTGCGCAGTTGCAAATAATGTGCAACTAGCTCCGATACATGAACACGATTACTGCCGGTTCAACACTTTTGTCCGCTTTCTCCTCTATGGTCGGTGCATGCGACACCCCGTCAGCTACCCGCACCACGTCACCCGCGTTGACCTGCGGATCCCGGTGGCCGAGGGCGTCGAGCTGCACGCCCGGATCTGGCGTCCCGTCACCGAGCAGCCGGTGCCCGCGCTGCTCGAGTACCTGCCGTCCCGGCTCGGCGACGCCACCGCCGAGCGCGACGCCGAACGCCACCCCTGGTACGCGGGCCACGGCTACGCGAGCGTGCGGGTCGATGCGCGCGGGCACGGCAACTCCGACGGCCTGCCCGGCGAGGAGTACGGCGCCCAGGAGTTGGCCGACGGCCTGGCGGTGCTCGGCTGGCTGGCCGGCCAGCCCTGGTGCACCGGGCGGCTCGGCCTGATCGGGATCGGCCGGGCCGGCGGCACCGCGCTGCGGCTGGCCGCGCTGGCCCCCGAGCCGCTGCGCGCGGTGGTCACCGTCGGCGCCAGCGACGACCGCTACGACAACGACGCGCACTACTTCGGCGGCTCGCTGCTCGGCCCCGCCGGCCACGCCCGGACCGCCGCGCTGCTCGCCTTCGCCGCGCGCCCGCCGGACCCCAAGTACGTCGGCGAGCACTGGCGGCCCCGCTGGCTGGAGCGGCTGGCCGCGATCGAGCCCGCCCTCTTCCCCTGGCTGGCCCACCAGAGCCGCGACGACTACTGGCGCCGGGCCGGCGTCGAGGAGCGCTACGGCGCGATCAGGGCCGCCGTGCTGGCGGTGGGCGGCTGGGCGGATCCGTCCCGGGACACCGTGCTGCGGCTGGTCGAGCGGCTGGACGCGCCGGTGCGCGGGCTGATCGGCCCCTGGGCCCGCCAGTACCCGGACCGCGCGCAGCTGCCCGGCCCGCCGATCAGCTTCCTCCAGGAGACGCTGCGCTGGTGGGACCAGTGGCTGAAGGAGACCGACACCGGGATCATGGCCGAGCCCGCGCTGCGCTGCTGGCTGGGCGAGCCGGGCGGCGCCGGGCGCTGGGTCGGCGACGACCAGTGGCCCTCCGACGACGTCCGGGAGATCCACTACGGCCTGGCCGACACGCTGCGCACCGCCGGCACCCCCGAGGGCGAGCGCTTCGTGCCGGTCCGCTCCCCGCAGCACACCGGGGTCGACGCCGGGAGTCACGTCCCGCTGGGCAGCGCCGCCGACCTGCCGCCCGACCAGCGCGAGGAGGACGGCCGCTCGGTCTGCTTCGACAGCTCCCCGCTCGCCGAACGGCTGGAACTGCTCGGGCGCCCGGGAGTTCGGCTGCGGGTGCGCTGCGCCGAGCCGCGCGGGCAGGTGGTCGCCCGGCTCTGCGCGGTGGCACCCGACGGGGCGTCCACCCTGATCACCCGGGGCGCGCTCAACCTCGCGGCCCGGCACGGGCGGGAGGTGGCGGTGCCCTGGGAGCCGGGCGCGGTGGCCGAGGTGGAGTTCGAGCTGCTCTCCACCGGCTTCGCCGTGCCGCCGGGCCACCGGCTGCGGCTGGCGCTCTCCTCCGCCTACTGGCCGTGGCTCTGGCCGCAGCCGCAGCACCAGGGCTTCACCGTCGACCCCGGCCCCAGCGTGCTGACCCTGCCGGTGCGCCACCTGGCCGCCGACGTGGGCCGGGCGCCGATCGCCTTCGCCGAGCCCGAGCAGGCCGAGGCACTGGCCGTGCGGCACGGGACGGCCGCCGAGCCGCGTCCCGAGCGGCTGGTCGTGCACGACCCGGCGGCCGGCGAGTGGCGCCTGGAGCTGGCCCCGCGCACCGGCGGCTCGGACAGCCACCCCGACGGCCTGGCCAGCACCGAGCAGGCCTCGGTCAGCTGCCGGATCCGCGCCGAGGACCCGCTCAGCGCCACCACGCACGCCGAGTGGACGATCCGCCTGGAGCGGCCCGAGCACGGCTGGGACGTCACCGTCCGGACCAGCTCCGAACTCGGCTGCGACGCCGAGGCGTTCACGGCGCGCAGCCGGCTCACCGCCTGGGAGGGCGGCGCGGTGCTCTTCGAGCGGGACTGGGAGCGGCGCATCCCGCGCACCGCGGGGTGAGCGCCGCCGGTTACGGGACGGGGTAGGAGTCCGGCGGCACCGCGTCGGTCTGCGCGTTGCCGCCGACGCTGGCCGACAGGGTGAGCGTGTAGGTCTGGTAGGTGGTGGCGGTGGTGGTGAAGTCGGCGGTGTCCTGGAACTTGGTGAACGCGCAGTTCTCGGTGAACTTCTTGGTCGAGTCGTCCCAGTCGGTGCCGCCGGTGAAGTAGATGGCGTAGCTGCCGTCCTCGATGCCGGACACCTTCGCGCTCTGGCCCTTGCCCACGTAGAAGGAGTAGGCCGACTGGCCGTCCTTGGTCAGGGTCAGCACCGCGTCCGTCGAGCCGGCGCTGTTGTCCACCGTCAGCACGCCGCTGCCGTCGTCGTGGCCCTCGCGCACCCAGGCGCCGTTGTTCAGCGCGCGCTGCTGCGGCTGCGGCAGCTGCGGGAGGCTGAAGGTGCTGGTGTAGCCGGCGGTGGACAGCGTCTGCAGCGCGCTGACCGTGTCCTTGAGGCCCTGGGACTGGCCGGTCTCGGCGAGCGCCGAGGAGGTGGCGCAGACCTTGCTGGTGCTGATGTCGGTCTGCACGTCGCCGAGGTCGGTGGCCAGGTCGCCGAGCGCCACGTAGAGCTGGCGGTGCGCGTCGGCGACGGCGGACGGCGCGTCGGCACCCTGCAGCCCCTGCGCGCCGGCGCTCGCGGCCTGCTGGGCGCCGGCCAGCGCGGTGTTCAGGTCGTCCAGGCTGCCCGCCTGGGTGAGCTGGCCGAGCGCGGTGCTGAGCGGCGCGATGTAGGACTCCAGCGCCAGCCCGTACGGGACGGTGGTGGGGCTCGGGCTGCTGCTCGGCAGCGGTCCCATCGAGCCGTCCGGCACCGGGCCGGCGTCCTGGCCCGGGTAGCGGGCCGAGCTGCAGGCCGTGGCCAGCAGCAGCGCACCGGCCAACACCGCCGTCCGCCGCAGCGGGTGGCGGGTTGCGCCGCGGCCCGCGGTGCTGATGGTGCGTGATGATCCGGGCAAGGTGAAGCCCCCCAGTTAAGGCTCGCGTAAGCGTGCGCGCACAGCGTCCCAAAATCCTGCTGACCAGGTCAATGGTCCGCACACGGCTGGTGAAAGCCCGCACACGAAGGGTAGCCAGCTCGCGGAGGGGGTGACCTGCGCCTTCAGGAGCCCTTCATCTAGGATCGGCCACTGTGCTCGCGCTGACCGGACTTCCCCTGCAGATCATCACCGGCCTGCTCGCCGTGATGGCCTTCGTCGCCACCATGTGGCTGTGGCCCAAGCTCGGTGGCAAGGGCGCCAAGCCCCTGCTCGGCCGACTCGGCGCGTTCTTCGGCACCCAGGTGCTGGTGCTGGTGGCGATGGCCCTGGTGGCCAACTCCTACTTCGGCTTCTACACCAGCTGGACCGACCTGCTCGGCACCGCCGGCGGTCCCGGCACGGTGGTGGACCACCAGCCCGGCGACTCGCTGAAGGTCACCGGCCAGGAGAAGTTCTACTCCAAGCAGGGCTCGGCCGAGGACCGCTCCGGGGTGATCCAGAAGGTCTCGGTGACCGGCGCCGCCTCCGGCCTGACCAATGACGGGTTCGTCTACCTGCCGCCGCAGTACTTCCAGCCGGCCTACGCGAACCAGAAGTTCCCGATGGCGCTGGTGCTCTCCGGCTACCCGGGCACGGCCGAGAAGCTGATCACGCTGATGCAGTACCCGGCCAGCACGCTCAAGGCGATCAACGCCAAGCAGCTGCCGCCGACCGTGCTGGTGATGATGCGCCCCTCACCGATCGCCAGCCGGGACACCGAGTGCATGGACGTCCCGCACGGCCCGCAGGTGGAGACCTTCTTCACCCAGGACCTGCCCAAGGCCCTGGCCGCCGGCTACCGGATCGCCCCGCAGGCCTCCGCGCACGCCGTGATGGGCGACTCCACCGGCGGCTACTGCGCACTGAAGTTCGCGCTGCGCAAGCCCGACGCGTACCACGCCGCGATCGCGCTCTCCGCCGACTACAGCGTCTCCAACGACCCGACCACCGGTGACCTGTTCGGCGGCAGCGCGCAGCTCAAGCAGGAGAACGACCTGCTGTGGCGGCTGCGCAACACCGCGCCGGAGCCCGTCTCGCTGCTGCTGGCCACCAGCCCCAACGAGGGCAACTACCAGGCCACCCAGGAGATGGTGAGCGCCTTCAAGGCGCCGACCAAGCTCTCCACCATCACCCTGAACAGCGGCGGCCACAACTTCCACACCTGGGGCCGGGAGATCCCGCCGGCCCTGGAGTGGCTGGGCAAGCAGCTGTCGGTGCCCGGCCTGACCGAGGCGCAGCCGACCGCCGCCTGACGGATCGTCGGGCGGCGGACAGCGGGCGGCCTTGCGGGCGGTCCCGGTCAGCTGGTGAGGTCGGTCGAGCAGTGCGTCCCGGCGGCCGGCATGGTGCCGTTCAGCAGGAAGCCGTTCACCGCGCTCTGCACGCAGCTGCTCTTGTCGTAGCCGGTGTGCCCGTCGCCGTCCCGGGTCAGCAGGGTGGCGTTGGCCAGGCTGCTCGCCAGGTGCTGGGCCCAGGCGTACGGGGTGGCATCGTCGCCGGTGGAGCCGACCACCAGGATCGGTGCGCTGCCGGCGGCCGTGATGGCGTGCGGCGGGGCGGCGTGGGCCGGGAAGGCGCTGCAGTCGTTGCCGACCCGCAGGTCGTCGATGGTGACCCGGCGGTTCAGGTAGGGGGCCTTGGACTGCAGCTGCTGCAGGGCCTGCTGGAGCTGGTCGTCGGTGGGGGTCGGCGCGCCGTCGTCGGCGCAGTTGATCGCCGTGTTGGCGTCGGCCTCGTTGCTGTAATGGCCGTTCTGGTCCCGGCCGTTGTAGTTGTCGGCCAGCGCCAGCATCAGGTCCGGCGAGTGCTGCTTCATCGCCCGGGTGAGGCCGATCCGCAGGTAGTCCCAGTCCTTGGCGGAGCCGTAGAGCATCCCCAGCGCTCCGGTCCAGGCTTCGGCGGAGGTGAGCGTGCGGCCGTCCTTGGCGGAGGTCAGCGGGTGGGCCTGCAGGCTGTCCAGGAAGTCGGCGGCCTTCTGGGCGGCGGCGCCGGCATCCGAGCCGAGCGGGCAGTCGCTCTGCTTGACGCAGTCGCTCGCGAAGCGTTCGAAGACGCCCTCGAAGCCGATCTGCTGCTGGACGTCGGCGGTGAGCGGATCCAGGCTCGGGTCCATCGCGCCGTCCAGCACCAGCCGTCCGGTGCGGCCGGGGAACTCGTCGGCGTAGACGGTGCCGAGGTAGGTGCCGTAGGAGAAGCCCAGGTAGTTGAGCTTCTGGTCGCCCATCACCCCGCGCAGCACGTCCAGGTCGCGGGCCGCGTTCACGGTCCCGACGAACGGCAGCAGCTTGCCGGAGTCGGCCGCGCAGCCGCTCTCGAAGTCCTTCATGGTGGTCGCGGTCGCGTGGTCCTGGGCGTTGAGCTTGTCGCGGTCCGCGTCGTCCAGGCAGTGCACCGCGGTGCTCCGGCCCACTCCGCGCGGGTCGAAGCCGATCAGGTCGTAGCGGTCGTTCAGGGCCTTGAACTCGTCGGCCGCCGTCTCGCCGAGGAACTCCACGCCCGAACCGCCGGGACCGCCCGGGTTGAAGAAGAGCGAGCCGAGCTTCTGGTCCTGGTGCACGGCGGGCTTGCGTATCAGTGCTATGTCGATGGTGTCCGCGCCCGGGTTGGCGTAGTCCAGCGGGACGTGCGCGGTGCCGCACTGGAAGGCGGACAGGTCGGCGTTCTGGTCCTGCGGGTCGGCCGGGCAGCTCGCCCAGCTGATCTGCTGCCCGTAGAAGGACTTGAGCGCCGGGTCGTCGGCGCCGCTCGCCGTGGGCGAGGGGGAGGGCGCGGGCGGGGTACTGGCGGCAGCCAAGGTCGGGGCGGTGGCCGAGGCCACCGGCGGCGTGGCCGGGCCCTTGGCCGCGGTGGACCCCCCGGAGCCGCCGCAGCCGGCGACCACGGTGACCCCCAGCACGGCGGGCAGGATACGGCGCGACGCGCGCGCCAGTGTGATCTTCACCGCATAGGGATACCACCTTCTCTTCATACGAACACCCACTGGGGGTCAGTCATCCGCCAGACCCTGCGGCAGCGCCTCGCGCAGCGCCTCCAGCTCCGGCCCCGGGCCGTGCAGTCGCAGGTACCGCAGCCCGTGGCGCAGATAGGCGCGCGGGTTGGTGGTCAGCTGCCCGGCCCAGTCGGGCTTGCGCTCCCCGCGCAGCCAGGCGTAGCAGGCCAGCCCGTAGCCGAACTGCTGCTCGGAGAGGTAGCCGAGCCGCTGCCAGGACTGCTGCCGGTGGGTCCTGGTGGTGGCGAAGGCCGAGTTCGCGCTGAAGACGCCGAGCCCGAAGTAGACCGTCAGCAGGTCGGTGAGCGGCTCGTGGTCCTCCCGCTCGGTGCTGATCCGGCCCTCGCCCAGCAGCCGGACATGGCCCAGCTCGTGCGCGATGGTGGCGACCAGGGCCATCGGGCGGGCCGCCATCCGCTGGTCGATGCCGATCACCGCCAGGCCCTCGCGCAGCCGGTAGTGACCGGCCGCGTAGCGCGAGCGGCTGGTCAGGCCGAGTTCGGCGACCATCGCGTCCTCGCCGGAGTCCGGCTCGATCTCGACGGTGATGGTCTCGGGATGGACCCCGGCGACCTTGCAGATCCGCTGCACCAGCCCGCGGATCTCGGCGGGCGTGCCCGCGTACGGCCCGGGGAAGTGCTCGGCGGTCGGCAGCACCGGATCCCGCAGCAGTGGAGCCGGGCCGAACTCATCGGCCAGCCAGGCCGTCGAGCGCTCGATCCAGTCCCGGGCCTCGGGCCCCACCGGGCACGCGGTGACGCGCGTCCACATTCCGTTCTCCCCCGTCCGTCGACCTGACGGTACGGTACAGCGCCGCGCCAACCGGCCCGCCGTCAGCCGCCGATGGCCGACATCGGCCGCGCCGGGCGGACGAAGTCGGCGGAGTCGATGGCGTGCCCCGGGCCCTTGCGGGCGATCGTGCGGCGCCAGGCCCGCTCGATCTCGGCGTCCTCGGCCCCGCCGCGCAGCAGCGCGCGCAGGTCGGACTCCTCGGTCGCGAACAGGCAGTTGCGCAGCTGGCCGTCGGCGGTCAGCCGGACCCGGTCGCAGGTGCCGCAGAACGGCCGGGTCACCGAGGCGATCACGCCGAGCACGGTGTCCGTCCCGGCGATCCGGAACTCCTCGGCCGGCGGGGTGCCGCGCCCGGCGCCGAGCGGCCCGCGCGGCACCGGGATCAGCCGGTGCCGGGTGCCGAGCACGGCCAGCAGCTCATCGGCGGTGATCATCGACGAGCGGTCCCAGGCCCCTTGGGCGTCCAGCGGCATCGACTCGATGAACCGCAGCCGGTAGCCGTGTTCGGCGGCGAACTCGACCAGGTCGAGGAGCTCGTCGTCGTTGACCCCGCGCACCGGCACCGTGTTGATCTTGACCGGGGCCAGGCCGGCCGCCCGCGCGGCGGCGAGGCCCGCGAGGACGTCGGCGATCCGGTCCCGCCGGGTGATCTCCTGGTAGCGGTCGCGGCGCAGCGTGTCCAGGCTGACGTTGACCCGGCGCAGCCCCGCCGCCGCCAGCGCACCGGCCATCCGGGCCAGCCCGATCCCGTTGGTGGTCAGCGACAGCTCCACCCCCAGCCCGGTCAACTCCCCCACCAGTGCGGGCAGTCCGCGCCGCAGCAGCGGCTCGCCGCCGGTCAGCCGGACCGAGGCGATCCCCAGCCGGCGCACCGCGATCCGCACCAGGCGGACGACCTCCGCGTCGGTGAGCAGCTCGGCCCTGGGCAGCCAGTCGAGCCCCTCGGCCGGCATGCAGTAGGTGCAGCGCAGGTTGCAGCGGTCGGTCAGGGAGACCCGCAGATCGGTGTGGACCCGGCCGAGGCGGTCGACCAGCGGGGCAGGAGCGGTGTGCATGAACGCCAGTAGAGAACGCGGGACGGCAAACATCCAGCGGCGCATCAACCGGTCTCCGTCCAAGGTCGGCACCGCACCCTTGTGTGATCACACAGCGCGCGGAGCACCCGCCGACCGCCATGCTGGTGGCATGGCTGAGCTGTCCCCACCCGTCGCCGCGCTGGTCCTGGCCGCCGGGGGTGGCAGCCGGCTGGGCGGCCGGCCGAAAGCGCTGCTGCCCTTCCGCGGGCGGCCGCTGGTCGAGCACGCGGTGCGGGTGGTGCGCGAGGGCGGCTGCGACCCGGTGCTCGTGGTGCTCGGCGCGGCCCGCGACCAGGTGCTCGGCACCGCCGAGCTGGCCGACTGCACGGTGCTGGCCAACCCCGACTGGGCCGAGGGCATGGGCGGCTCGCTGCGCACCGGCCTGGCCGCGCTGCCGCCCGGCTGCTCCGGCGTCCTGGTCTCGCTGGTCGACACCCCGGGCGTCACACCGGCGGCCGTCGCCCGGCTGCTGGCCGCCCACCGGGCCGGCGCCACCTTGGCCGCCGCCGGCTACCAGGGCCGCCGCGGCCACCCCGTGCTGATCGGCGCCGACCACTTCGCCGAGGCCGCCGAGTCCGCCCGCGGCGACGCCGGCGCCCGCGCCCTGCTGACGAACCGTCAGGCCGAGCTGCGGCTGGTCGAGTGCGGCGACATCGCGGTGCCCGACGACCTGGACACCCCGGCCGACCTGGCCCGCTGGTCGGCGGGTTGACGCCGTGCCCGGGTCCGCACGCTGACTGATTCACCCTGAAAAATCCCTGATCATTCCGGCGTTCAGCACCGCCGAGCGGCCCGATCGGGGACCATGGAGGGCGACCCGCCCCTCTCACCCGAACGGACGGTGCGCGCCTTGTCCGGACATCCGCTGCCCGACGACTTCACCGGCAACGACTCGTGGGACGGCGATGCACCGCGCCCGGGCGAGGAACTCCCCGAGGCCGTGACCGCACCGGCCGGCGCGCGGGCGATCCGCTGTCCGGCCTGCCGGCGCGAGCACGTGTACGAGCCGCCGGCCCTGCCCTGCCCGTGCGGGGCCGCGCTCAAGGTGCCGCTGCTGCGCGGCGGCGTGCCGGTGCAGGTGCGGTTCCGCTCCTGGGAGGACTCCTGGCTGAGCCTGCGCTGCCCGAGCTGCGGGCGCAACGACCAGTGGCCGCAGCCGGAGTTCACCTGCAACTGCGGTGCCACTGTGCGCCTGCCGGTCGACCGCGCGCCGCGTGCGGGAGCCGCCGGGCCGCAGGGTTCGCGCCCGCTCGGCGTGCGCCCCGGGGCGGGCGGCGCACCGCACGGCGAGGGTTCGCTGTACGCGGAGCGGCAGGGCCAGTCCGGCCAGCCGGGCCAGCCCGGCCGGCTGGGCGGTCCGCAGCGCACCGGAGTGCCGGGGGTGCCGTCCGTCCCGCCGGCCACCCCTCCCGACGTCCCGCAGGGCGGCCGGTGGCAGAACCGGCCGCCGTTCCGCCCACAGCCGGTCCGCACCGGACAGGACGCCGTGCTGGCCGCCGCCCGCTACCTGGAGTGGCTCGGCTTCAGCGAGCTGGAACTGACCGAGGG
The DNA here is from genome assembly GCF_036242395.1 of Kitasatospora sp. NBC_01266. Lineage (NCBI taxonomy): Bacteria > Bacillati > Actinomycetota > Actinomycetes > Kitasatosporales > Streptomycetaceae > Kitasatospora > Kitasatospora sp. NBC_01266. The sequence continues at coordinate 2,288,442 of NZ_CP108458.1, forward strand.
CCAGGAGCGGGAGGCGGTCACGCTGCTCGGCGAGCGCCTGGTGGCCCAGGTGGACACCTGGCCGGAGCAGGCGGACATGCGCTCGGTCGAGTGCCTGTGGCTGCAGACCCTGCACGCCGAGGAGATGGCCGCCGCGATGTTCACCACCGCCGGGTACTCGCACCAGGCGACGGTGCGCGGCGAGCAGTTGCTGGTCGCACTCTTCACGCTGGACGAGGGCGGCGTGCCGCAGCCGGTGAACGGCGCGGCCGAGGCGCTGCTGGAGACCGGCTGGACCTCCTGACCCTCCGTCACCACCAGCCCCAGCAGGCGGCCCCGGACTGATCAAAACGGAAATAGAACCGAAATACGTCGCGCTCGTGATCTGGTGCACAAGCTCACCCGAGTGTTGAATTGCGGTGCTCCACGGCCTGGTCGGTGGTTTTCGGTCGTCGATATGTCGCCATATCGCCGTCGGAGCACCCGCATGGCCGTGAGGCACCGCACACAAGGAGGTGGCGTTGTCGGAGCACGGAACGGCCCCGCTGGGCGGGGGGACGCGCGGCCGGCCGGCGGATGCCGACCGACACCAGGACGGCAGACCAGGGGGCGCCGGGGCCAAGCCGCCCGGGGGGCCGCCGGGGGTGCCACCGCACGGCGGGGGGCTGCATCCGGGAGCCGACGGCCCGCTCGACGAGATCACCAGCGGCACCGTGTGGCGGCTGCGCTCGCGGGCCTGCTGGCAGGAGGCCGCCGAACTGCTCGGCCGCAGCGCCGAACGGGACGCCCGAACCGCCCTGGTGCGGGCCGAGTTACTGATCGAGCAGTGCCTGTTCACCGCCGACCACTGGGACCAGGCGGAGTCCGCGCTGCGGCTCGCCGAGGCCGGGGTGACCAGCACCGAGCAGCGCGCGGCGGCGGCCTGCGCGCGCGGCTTCCTGGCCTACCTGGGCAGCGTGCTCGGGCCGCGCGACCGGCTGGACGAGGCGCAGGCCGCACTCGGCCGGACCTCCGCGCTGCTGCCGCCGAGCGCGCCGGGGCGGCCGCTGCTGGACTTCCGGCGCGGGCTGGTCGCGGAGAACCTGCTGCGTGACCAGACCGCCGCCTGGATCGCCTACCGCCGGGCCCACGACGGGGCGTTGGCGCACGGCGACACCCTGCTCGCGTCCGCCACCTGGCGGCACCTGGCCGCCCTCGCGCTGGCCGGCGGCGACCGGGTGCGGGCCCGCGAGGGCTTCGCCGCCTCACTGCGGCTGCGCGAGGAGCTGGGCTTCATGGTGGGTGTGGCGCCGGCCCTGGCGGCCCTGGCCGAGGTCTCGGAGCCGGCTGAGGCACGGCGGCTGCGGGCCGAGGCCGGACGGCTGGTGCAGGCGCTGGGGGGTGTGCCGGTCTGGCTGGTGGGCCGACTGGGTGAGGACGGCGACACCGGCAGCCCCGGCGGTCCCCCGGGCGCCCCGCGCGGCGCGCCGCCGAGCGCCCGCCCCGGCGTGCCCCGCACCCGTGGCGCGGCGGGGGCGGCCTGACCGGCCCGCAGGTGGGCGGGACCCCCCGGACGGACGCGGCTGGGGGAGCGCCGACGGCCCGTCAGCTAAGGTGAGGCTAACCTGAGGACGGTGGGGTGTTGTGCACCCCACCGTCCTTCCGCCATGACCCGATGGGGCCTCGCCGTGACCGAGTGCGCCACCCCGTACCCGCCCCCGGCTCCCCCGTTCACCGGCGCCTACACCGCGTTCGCCCAGGTCTTCCCCGACCTGCGGATCCAGCACCGCGCCGCCGCCGGACTGCTCGGCCAGGAGACCCGCGCGCTGGCCGCGCTGGCCGCGCTGCTGCCCGAGGACGCGGACAACGCACCGTTCGGCGGAGCCGCCGCGTTCCGGCTCGCCCGGCCGAGCCGCCCCGCCGGCCCGCCGACTCCGCTGCGCACCCGGGTGAGCTGCTGCCTCTACTACACGGTGCGCCCCGGGGAACCGTGCGCCGGCTGCCCGCGCGCCTGCCACTGAGCGGCCCGTCCCGCCGTCGGCCCGTCCCACCGTCGGACCACCCACCGGCGGTGCCGGTCATACCATCATCCTGACGAAACGTCAGTCTCCGCTCTCTCCAGTGTATTTACCCCCAAAGCGCCCACGCGGCGGAGCACCATCGGCCATGATGAACCTCCTTCGGGTGGCCCCCGCGCCATCCCGCACGCCGAGAGAGCGAGGCTGGTCCAGCACCATGAAACTGTCGGACATACCACTGGGCTGGGCCATGGCCGCCGTCGCCGTCCTGCTGCCGGGCGCCCTGCTGCTGGCCTTCCTGCGCAGCAGGGGTGCGACCGCCGCGCACGGCACGGACTCCTGGGAGCGCACCGAGGAGCGGCGGCGCCGCAAGGAGTCGCTCTACGGCGGCGCCTCCTACACCCTGCTCTTCTGCTGCGCGGCCGTCGCCGCCGCGCTCTCCTTCCACGGCCTGGTCGGCTTCGGCACCCAGAACCTGGGCCTGTCCGGCGGCTGGGAGTACCTGGTCCCGTTCGGCCTGGACGGCGCCGCGATGTTCTGCTCCGTGCTCGCCGTCCGCGAGGCCAGCCACGGCGACGCCGCGCTCGGCTCGCGCCTGCTGGTCTGGCTCTTCGCCGGCGCCTCGGCCTGGTTCAACTGGGTGCACGCGCCGCGCGGCGGCGGCCACGACGGCGCCCCGCAGTTCTTCGCCGGGATGTCGCTGTCGGCCGCGGTGCTCTTCGACCGGGCGCTGAAGCAGACCCGCCGGGCGGCGCTGCGCGAGCAGGGACTGGTGCCCAGGCCGCTGCCGCAGATCCGGATCGTGCGCTGGCTGCGCGCGCCGCTGGAGACCTACGCGGCCTGGTCGCTGATGCTGCTCGAAGGCGTCCGCAGCCTGGACGAGGCGGTCGAGGAGGTCCGCGACACCAAGCGGGAGGCCGTGGTCAACCGGGAGCGCCAGCGGCTCGCCAGCCGCCGCGAGCGGGCCGAGATCCGCGCGATCAACCGGGCCCACAGCGGCTGGGGCCGGTCCCGCGCCGGCGCCGCCGCCCGCCAGCTGGAGCCCGCCGGCGGCGGCACGGAGCCCGCGATAGCACCGGCTCCCGCCGCCGAGAGCAGCACCGCGCCCGGCCTGCCGACCCGCCCGGGGCGGCGGACCATCGACCTCAGCACCGACGAGGACACCATGACGCTGCCCCGGCTCGACTCGCTGGAGCAGAAACTCAAGGACCTGGAGCGGCAGTTCGGCTAGGACCGACCGGTCACGGAGGCAGGCGGCGGGCTCAGGCCGCCTGCCCCGCCGCCGCGAGCGCCGACAGCTCGAACCACATCCGCTTGCCTGACCCGCGCGGCTCCACGCCCCAGGCGTCCGCGAGCGCCTCGACCAGCATCAGGCCGCGCCCGGAGGATGCCTGCTCCCCCGGGGTGCGCCGCTTGGGCCACAGGTCGGACTCGTCCTCGACCTCGATCCGCAGCCGCGGCTCACGGGCGTCCTCGCGGTAGAGGCGGGCGGTGAACATCGCGTCCCGGTCGGTGTGCCGGATCGCGTTGGTGACCAGCTCCGAGGCGAGCAGTTCGGCGGTGTCGATCAGCTCGGACACGCCCCAGCGGCGCAGCGCGTCCCGCAGTTCGCCGCGCAGCTCGGAGACCCGGGCCAGGTCGGCCTGCCCGATCCGGCGGCGCAGCTGCTGGGCCGCCAACCCGCCTTCGGGGCCGTCCCAGCGGAGCAGCAGCAGCGCGATGTCGTCCTCGCGCTCGGCGGAGTCGGCGGCCCGGGCGGCGATCCGGTCGGCGAGTTCCTCGATCGGGTCGGCCGTGCCGCCGTCGGCCGTGACCGGCAGTTCGCCGGCCACCGCCTCGCAGAGCCGGGCCATCCCGGTGTCCAGGTCCATCGCGCGTGACTCGACCAGGCCGTCCGTGCAGAGCACCACGGTCTCGCCCGGGTCCAGGCTGAACCGGGTGACCTGGTACTCCTGGTCGGCGCCGATGCCCAGCGGCAGCCCGCCGACCACGCTCTGCACGGTGCTGGTGCCGTCCGCCCGGCGCACCACCGGGTCCAGGTGCCCGGCCCGGACCGCGTAGACCACGCCGTAGTCGACGTTGACCTCGGCGTAGGTGCAGGTGGCGAAGTGGTCGGTGTCCAGGTCGGCCAGGAAGCGCGAGGCCCGGGCCATCACGGCGGCCGGCGGGTGCCCCTCGGCGGCGTAGGCGCGCAGCGCGATCCGCAGCTGCCCCATGATCCCGGCCGCGTGCACGTCGTGGCCCTGCACGTCGCCGATCACCAGGCCGACGTGCCCGCCGGGCAGCGGCACCACGTCGTACCAGTCGCCGCCGATCTGTAGCCCGGAGCCGGCCGGCAGGTAGCGCACCGCGGTGGTCACCCCCGGCACGGCCGGCACGGTGCGCGGCAGCATCACCCGCTGCAGGCCGGCCGCCAGCTCGTGCTCGGCGTCGTGCAGCCGGGCCCGGGCCAGCGACTGGGCGACCAGGCCGCCCAGGGTGGAGAGCAGGGTGCGCTCGTCGGCGTCCAGCTCGCGCGAGTCGTCGAAGCTCACCAGGCACAGGCCGATCACCCGGCCGCTGACCACCAGCGGCAGGTAGGCCCAGGCGCTGCGCCCGGTGCCGATCACCCGCGGCCAGGCCTGCGGGAACCGCTCGCGGTACTCGTCCTGGCTGGCCAGGAAGAGCGGCAGCCGGTTGCGGATCGCCTCGGCGGCGGGCTGGAACGGCTCCAGCGGCATCCGGTCGTAGGCGACCATGTCCTCCTGGCGGTAGCCGCTGGCGCCCAGGATCTGCAGCCGGCCGGCCTCCATCGAGGCCAGCACCAGGCCGTCCGGCGGCAGGCCGGGCAGCGGCAGCTCGGTGAAGACCCGGGCCACGTCCCGCACCGTGACAGCCTCGGAGAGCGCCCGGGCGGCCTCCTTGATGAAGCGCGAGCGCTCCTCGCGCAGGGCCGCCTGCCGCCCCGCGTCCTCCCGCTTGTGCAGCTCGGCGGTGGCGTCCCAGACGAAGCCGACCATCCGCGAGGGCCGACCGAAGGCGTCGGCCAGCACCCGGCCGCGGAACCGGACGGCGTGCAGCTCGCCACCGGGGAAGACGGTGCGGTAGTAGGCGCCGCACTGGCCCAGCTCGGCCACCGCGCGCTCGACCCGGCGGCGCACCACCGGCGCGTCCTCGGGGTGCAGCAGCGCGAGGAAGTCCTCGGACCTGACCTCGGTGGTGCGACCGCGCACGCCCATGAAGCCGCAGGCGCGCTGGTCGGCCTCGATCAGGTCGCGGCGGATGTCCCAGTCGAAGGAGCCGATGCCGTTGGCGGCCATCGCCGGCTCCAGCCACTCCGGGGTGGAGTCACCGGTGCGTTCCGGCAGGCTCTGCACGGAGGGCAGCGCCACGGGTGCGGCGACCCGGCCGCCCGCCTGGCTGCTGCCGCGGGTGCCGGCACGCCGACCGCCCTGGGCCTGCGGGCCGAGTGGAAGGCGTGCACGTCCCTGCGGCTCGGGCTCAGTCGCCATGGTTCTCCTGCCCCTGCCGGGTCCGTCGGTGGGTGTGCTGCCGGCTGGCGCCACGAGGGTGGGGCGCCTGGTCCGGACACACATTCTCACTATCCTGTCGAATGTTCGACCACCCGGCAATAATGCCCGGTCGGCCTGCGCGTAACGTGCCCGGAACGTTCGCGGCGGCTCCCCGGATCACGCGTCACGACCGCCGCGCCGCCAGTTCGAACCAGGTGGTCTTGCCCTCGGCCCGCAGCCGCACGCCCCAGGCGTCCGCCAGCGCCTCGACCAGCACCAGGCCCCGCCCGTCGGTCTCCGTCTCGGTCGCCCGGCGCGGTCGGGGCAGCCGGCCGTCCCCGTCCCGCACCTCGACCCGCAGCCGCAGGTCGGCGCCGAGCACCGCGTCCAGCACCGCGCCGGCCGAGGTGTGCTGCAGCGCGTTGGCGACCAGCTCGGTGGCGAGCAGCTCGGCGGTGTCGGCCAGCGCGGGCACGTCCCAGTCGGCCAGCGCCCCGCGCAGGGCGGCGCGCAGCGGGGCGATCGCCGCCAGGTCGGCGGGGGCGAAGGCGGCGTGCAACCGGCGGTCCGGCCCGTGCTGCTCGGCGGCGGCCCGTCCGGCGTCTTCGGCGTCGAGGTCCGTCGTGTCGAGGTCCGCCGTGTCGAGGTCCGCCGTGTCGAGGTCCGTCGTGTCGAGTGCTGCGGTGTCGAGTGCTGCGGTGTCGAGGTCCACGTTCGGGTCCGTGCTCCGATTCGCGTTCGGGTCCGCGTCCAGGTTCGCAGTCGCGTTCGGGCGCGCGTCCGTCCCGGCCCCGAAGCGCTGTTGACGTTCCATCAGCTCCGCCCCCCTGCTGTGCTCCGATCTATCGTGAGTCCGGCTCGCCCTTGGTCGCAACGGTGCGCGAAACGTCAACTGAGGTGCACGGGGGGCTCACGGCGCGCAGTCTGCTGACAGCTTGTCAATACCCGCCGTCCGGCGGCGCTGCGGCGACCGTTCGATCAGTACGACCCGATCACTTCGGTCAGGACGCGGGGCAGACCCCGAAGTCGACCGCTCCGCTGTCCAGCGCGTAGTACCCGCCGCACACCGCCAGCCGTCCGGCGGCCACCGCGGGAGCGAGCAGTTCGTCGCCGCGCAGCCGGGCCACGGTCTGCCGGGTCTGTTCCCGCACCACCGCTTCCACCAGTTCCGGGCCGGCCGGCGCCGCCGCACCGGGACCGCCCGCCGCCAGCACCGACTGATACGGCGCCCGCAGGCAGCGCGCCACCTGGGCGAGCCGCCCCGGCAGCGGCGCGCCGTCGTGCAGCGAGCGGACGGCGGCGGTGACCGCGCCGCAGCGCTGGTGCCCGAGCACCAGCAGCAGCGGGGTGGCCAGCTCGGCCGGGCCGTACTCCAGGCTGCCGGCGACCAGCGGGTCGAAGGTGTGCGCGGCGGTGCGGACCACCAGCAGGTCGCCGAGCCCCTGGTCGAAGACCAGCTCCGGCGGGACCCGGGAGTCGATGCAGGCGAAGACCACCGCGAACGGCGCCTGGCCGCCTGCCAGCTCCCGCCGCCGGTCCGGCGAGGCGTCCGGCCGACTGGCCTGTCCGCGCACCCAGCGATCGTTGCCCGCCCGCAGCCGGGCCAGCGCCTGGGCCGCACCGCCGTCGGGCAGCCCGGTCCCCACCGCTCGCGCGCTGCCCGCCACCCGCGCCCCGGCCCGCGCCGCCGCCCCGGCGGGCAGCACGCCGAGCGCGCCCGCCGCCAGCATCGTCCGTCGCCGCACCCGTGCCACCTCCAGCCGATCCGCCCCGGCCCGCTCCTGCCCCCGCACCCTCGGCACCCTCGGCACCTTCCGCAGCGCCCTCCACCGCTCAACGAGTGACACCCCCGCCGGTCACCCGAATCGCAGAACACCGCAACCCGGGCAAGGCTGGACACGGCGATCCGATCCAGGTTCAATGGCCAGCAGATATTTGAACGCCGTTCTAACTCACGAACGCATCCCTCTCCTTCCCCCGGTTATCGCGAGCGAGGCATCGTGCGACTCACCCCCACCGAACGGGACCGGCTGCTGATCTTCACGGCCGCCGAACTGGCCCGCGCCCGCCGCGCCCGAGGCTGCCGGCTGAACGTGCCCGAGGCCACCGCACTGATCGCCGACACCGTCTGCGAGGCGGCCCGCGACGGCCTGCGGCTGGCCGAGGCGATCGAGGCCGGACGAACCGTGCTGAGCGCCGACGACGTACTGCCCGGCGTGCCCGACGTGGTGACCGTGATCCAGGTCGAGGCCGTCTTCGACGACGGCACCCGGCTGGCCGTGGTCAACGACCCCTTCCAGGGCGCCGGTTCACTCGGCGAGGACGGCCCCGGCGCCGCCCTGCCCGGCCCCGGCACGGGCTACGACCCGATCGAGGAGACCGTGGTGCTCTCCGTCCACAACACCTCGGCGGTGCCCATCTCGGTCACCTCGCACTTCCACTTCTTCGAGGTCAACCCCCGCCTGGCCTTCGACCGCGCCGCCGCCTACGGCACCCGCCTCGCCGTCCCGGCCGGCTCCTCGGTCCGCTTCGACCCCGGCGCGGTGGTCGAGGTCGGCCTGGCCCCGATCGCCGGCGACCGGATCGCCATCGGCTTCGCCGGCCTGGTCGACGGCCCCCTCGACGCCCCCGGCGCCCGCGAGGCGGCGCTGGCGAAGGCCCGCGCCACCGGTTACCTGATCAACTTCGACAACACGGAGGTGGACTCGTGACCGCGATCTCCCCGCACGACTACATCTCGGTGCACGGACCCCGGGCGGGCGACCGGATCCGGCTCGGCGACTCCGGGCTGATCGTCCGGGTCGAGTCCGACTCCCAGGCCCCCGGCGACGAGTTCCTGGCCGGCTTCGGCAAGACCGCCCGCGACGGCCTGCACCTCAAGGCCGCCACCGTCCGTGAGACCTGCGACATCGTCATCAGCAACGTGCTGGTGATCGACGCCGTCCAGGGCATCATCAAGACCTCCATCGGCCTGACCGCCGGCCGGATCACCGCCATCGGCCGCGCCGGCAACCCCGACACCATGGACGGCGTGGAGGTGGTGGTCGGCACCGGCACCACCATCGTCTCCGGCGAAGGCCTCATCGCCACCGCCGGCGCCATCGACACCCACGTCCACCTGCTCTCGCCCCGCATCATGGAGGCCTCGCTCGCCTCCGGCGTCACCACCATCATCGGCCAGGAGTTCGGCCCCGTCTGGGGCGTCGGCGTCAACTCCCCCTGGGCGCTGCGGCACGCCTTCAACGCCTTCGACGCCTGGCCGGTCAACATCGGCTTCCTCGCCCGGGGTTCGTCCTCCGACCCCGGCCCGCTGGTCGAGGCCCTGGCCGAGGGCGGCGCCAGCGGCTTCAAGGTCCACGAGGACATGGGCGCCCACACCCGCGCCCTGGACACCGCACTGCGCGTCGCCGAGGACCACGACGTCCAAGTCGCCCTGCACACCGACGGCCTCAACGAATGCCTATCCGTCGAGGACACCCTCGCCGTCCTCGAAGGCCGCACCATCCACGCCTTCCACATCGAGGGCTGCGGCGGCGGACACGTCCCCAACGTCCTCAAGATGGCCGGCGTCGCCAACGTCATCGGCTCCTCCACCAACCCCACCCTGCCGTTCGGCCGCGACGCCCTCACCGAGGCCGCCGGCATGATCATCTCCGCCCACGACCTCAAACCCGACCTGCCCGGCGACGCGGCGATGGCCCGCGACCGGATCCGGGCCGGCACCATGGGCGCCGAAGGCGTCCTGCACGACCTCGGCCTGATCGGCATCACCTCCTCCGACGCCCAGGGCATGGGCCGGGCCGGCGAAACCGTGCGCCGCACCTTCGCCATGGCCGGCAAGATGAAAGCCGAACGCGGCCCACTGGACGGCTCGTTCGGCACCCGGGAGAGCGGCGACGACAACGAGCGGGTACTGCGCTACATCGCCAAACTCACCATCAACCCCGCCATCGCCCACGGACTGGCCCACGAGGTCGGCTCCATCGAGACCGGCAAACTCGCGGACATCGTGCTGTGGCGCCCCGACCACTTCGGCGCCAAGCCGCAGCTCGTCCTCAAGGCCGGCTTCCCCGCCTACGGCGTGGTCGGCGACCCCAACGCCTCCACCGACCGCTGCGAACCCCTGGTCCTCGGCCCCCAGTTCGGCGCCCACGGCGCCACCGCCGCCGACCTCTCGGTCGCCTTCGTCGCCCAGGCCGCCATCCACAACGGCGACCAACTCCCCACCCGCAGGCGGCGGGTCGGCGTCCGGGGCACCCGCGGCATCGGCCCCGGCGACATGGTCCGCAACGCCCGCACCGGCCAGGTCGGCGTGGATGCCGGCACCGGACTCGTCTCGCTGGACGGCGAACCCCTGCGCTCCGAGCCCTCCGAGAGCGTCTCGCTCAGCCGCCTCTACTTCCTGTAACCCCCTCCCACCCCCGAGGACTTGCCGCCATGACCACCCCCGCATCGCTCGGCTACTCGATGCCCGCCGAATGGCACCCGCACGAGCGCACCTGGATGGCCTTCCCCACCGCGAACCAGACCTTCGACACCCCCGAGAACCTGCATGCCGCCCGGCTCGCCTGGGCGAAGGTCGCCAACACCATCGTCCGCTACGAGCCGGTGACGCTGGTGGTCAACCTCGGCGAGACCTCGGCCGCCCGCGAGTACGTCGAAGCCGAGGTGGAGATCGTCGAACGCCCGCTGGACGACGCGTGGATGCGGGACATCGGCCCCAGCTTCCTGACCGACGGCCGGGGTTCGCTGGCCGCCGCCGACTGGATCTTCAACGGCTGGGGCGCCCAGTCCTGGGCCAGTTGGGAGCACGACCAGCACATCGCCGAGCACATCAGCGAGTTGGCCGGCGTCCAGCGCTTCGCCTCCCGCCTGATCAACGAGGGCGGCGGCATCCACGTGGACGGCGAGGGCACGGTGCTGGTCACCGAGACCGTCCAACTCGGCGAGGGCCGCAACGCCGACTGGACCAAGGAGCAGGTCGAGGCCGAACTGCACGCCCACCTGGGCACCACGAAGGCGATCTGGCTGCCGCGCGGACTCACCCGCGACTACGACGAGTTCGGCACCCGCGGCCACATCGACATCGTCGCCTCCTTCGTCCGCCCCGGCGTCGTCCTCGCCCACGTCCAGCCCGACCCGGCCCACCCCGACCACACCGTCTGCCAGGACCTCGTCGCCACCCTGCGCGCCGCCACCGACGCCAAGGGCCGCCCCCTGGAGGTCATCGAGGTCCCGGCCCCCACCGTGCTGCACGACGAGGACGGCGAACCGGTCGACTACTCCTACATCAACCACTACGTCGCCAACGGCGCCGTCATCCTCTGCGCCTTCGACGACCCGCGCGACCAGCAGGCCGCCGAGATCCTGGCCGAGGCCTTCCCCGGCCGCAAGGTCGAACTGGTCGACGCCCGCGAGATCTTCGCCAACGGCGGCGGCATTCATTGCATCACGCAGCAGCAGCCGAAGGCGTGACAAGTCGATTCCGACTGGGTGCCCCCGCCTCGGGTGCCCCAACGGCGCGCGCTCGCCGGGCGACATGACGCTCGGCGGCGTGCTCGCCATCGGCGGCCACGACACCGCCGTCCCCGCCGTCCCCGCCGCCGGCGGGACGGCCCCGGCCGGCCACCGGAGTCACCGCCGGGCCTGACACCTCGCAGGTCAGGGCGCGTCCCGATGCCGTGCGCAGCGAACCGGGACAGCCGACGCTCCCGCTCACCGAGCCCGGCTCAGTCGCCCCCGTCCGAGCAAGGCCGGTTGGAAGCGGCCTGCGATATCGGCGCGAACGGGCCGACCGCCGCCTACAGGTGCTCGGTCAGCTGCTCGGCCGCCCAGTCCGCCCATTCCCCCGCGGACTGGGAGCTGCGGATCCCGAACTCCAGGGCCAGCCACTCGCAGACCTGGACCGGGTCGCCGGCCCACTGCGCCTCGTCACGCAGGCGCTCCAGGCCCGCGTGGCGTTCCTGGTTGCGGCGGGCGAACTCCTTGAGATACGCGGCGCCTTCCTCGCGCGGCAGCGTCCACAGGAAGAAGACGCGCAGGAGCGCGGCGCTGCGGTAGGCACTTTCGGCGCCGGGGCCGGTCAGCCACTCCCGCAGTTCGGCGCGGCCCGCCTCGGTGATGCCGTACTCGCGGCGGTTGCGGGCGCCGGTACCGGTGACCTCGATCAGGCCGGCCTCGCTCAGCTTGGCGAGCTCGCCGTAGACCTGGCTCTGCTTCGCGGGCCAGACGAAGGCGAGCGAGGACTCGAAGCGCTTGAGCAGGTCGTATCCGCTGCTGGGCGTCTCGACCAGCAGGCCCAGGACGGCGTGGCGCAGGCTCATGCGGCCACTCTACTACCGAGCTGACACGTCAAGGCTGGACAGAGCATCCATGACAGGTCATTCTTGGACCGTCCAACATTGGAATGTCACTCCGAGAGGAGACCGTCGCGGTGAACTACCTCCGCGGTTTCGCCCCCTGGATCTGCTACGCGGCACTGAGCGCCTTCGACTGGCGCCTGGGAATGTGCACGGCGGCCACCGTCGCCGTGCTGCTGCTCGTCGACGCGCGGCGAAAGCAGGGCGCCGACCTGCTGTCCACCGCCACCTGCGGCTTCTTCGTGGTGATGGCCGTGATCGCGGTGGCCGACCCCACGTCAGGCCTGCACCGATGGACCTGCGCCCTGGCCAACGCGACCCTGGCGGTCATGGCGCTCGGCTCGCTCGCCGTCGGCAAGCCCTTCACCCTCTCCATCGCCCGCACCCAGGTCCCCCAGGAGCACTGGAACGCCCCGCGCTTCATCCACGTCAACAAGGTTCTGACCAGCGCGTGGGGGGCCGCTTTCGCCGGTGCGGCGATCGCCTGCGCCGTCATCGTCGGCTACGCCCACTCCGCCACCGTGCCGCTCACCGCCGTGCAGGTACTCGCCTTCGTGATCCCGTTCGTGTTCTCGGGCAAGTACGTCGCGCGCGCCCAGGCCGCCGCGGAGCGGGCGGCGGTGGGCCCGGACCCGGCATCCTCGTAGGCGTCGGGGCCGCGTGCCATGAGGGTTGCACCGCACAGACTTTGACGGGCCGTCACTCGGTGGGTGACGGCCCGTCCGGGGCGGTTACCTGGCGATGAGGGTCGGGGTCGCCGCGCCGGTGTCCACGCGAAGGCGGTCGATCAGGCCGGCCAGCGAGAAGTCGGCGTATTCGGTGGGAACTTCGGCCTCGACGACGCTTCGACCGCCGCCGGCCACCGGGCGGATGACCATGTTTCCGGCGGGCTGATCCTCGATTTCCGCGAGCGCGACGATACGTCCGTCCTGCTCGTAAGCCACGTGAACCCGCATCATTCTCCTCCTTGGCTCACTGCTCGACGACTCACTGATCGACCATGATCGAGCTGACGATGAAATCGCAGGGGTCACCGGTGCTGCGGATCGTCAAGGTCCACTGCGTCGGCGGACTGATGCTGAGATTCCAGTCCGTGGCGTCCTGCACGATCTCAAGTGCGGTGTCGTTGGCGGGGATCTCGGTGATCCCGACGGCCCGCGCGTTGAAGCTGGCGGCCTGGACGACCTGAACGTCCGTGTACCACGTGTTGAATGACGTCTCGCTGTTGGCAGCCAGGGCAACCGTGCCCGTCCACCGGTGCGTCAGATTCGCCACTGCGATGCCTTTCTTGAAGCACGCCGGCTGGGTGGGACCCCCTTGTGGTGGACTGTGCCCGGTCGTTTTCTCGGCAAACGGCGAGAATGTCATTCCTACCCACTCGAGTGAATGCCGGGAGCGCGCTCGACTAACTCGGCCAACCGGCTGCGGAATCGGCGGCGAGCAGCGGGCGCAGCGCCCCCAGCAGGGCGCCGACGCAGGTGTCGCGCAGTTCCGTGCGGGTGCAGGTCTCCGTGCTGAGCCAGTCCACGCAGAGCACCCGGACGAACACCAGCCAGCTCTTCAGGACGGCTGACACGGCCGCCCGGACGGCCTCGTCCGCGAGCGGGAGCGGGAGCACATCGAGGAGCCGGCTGCGCAGGACGTCCAACTCCTCGTTGATGACGGTCTGGACCACCGGGTCGCCGGCCAGCACGCGGTTCGCCGCGAGGACGGTATGGCGGTTGGCGATGAAGTAGTCGAGGTGCACGTCGAGGCCGGCCGTGAGCTGTTCCCACACGTCACCGGCCGCCGGATTCAGCGGGACCTGCTCCAACAGCCGGTCGGCGGCCTGCTGGTAGAGGGCGGCGAAGAGTTGGCGCTTGCCGGGGAAGTAGCGGTAGAGCAGCGCGCGGGAGACGCCGGCCTGCTCGGCGATGTCCTCCATCAGCACGTCGTCGTACGGGTGCGCGGCGAAGAACTGCGCGCCGACGGCGAGGAGCTGGGCGCGGCGCTCGGCCGGACTGAGGCGTTGGCGGGGAGACACGGGGAGAAGACTACTTGACACACGTCTACTGACGAGGAGACTGCTAGTAGACGCGTGTCCACTAATAGTTGATGGAGGGTCAGATCATGGCCAGAGTTCTCAGGTGGCTCGTCCTGGCGATGGGGGTCGCATGCGTGGCGATCGGGGTGTTCCATCTGGCACTCGGGAACAGCGCGGTACCGGGCGAGGGCTCGGCCGATGCGACGGTCGACAGCCTGAACCGGTTCTTCGGTGCGATCTTCGCGGGGTACGGGCTCGCCTGGATCTGGGCGGCGCGGCAGTCGCCGATCCCGGCAACCGCCGTACGGTGGCTGGCCGGAGTGTTCCTGCTGGGTGGGATCGGGCGGCTGCTGTCGCTCGCCGCACACGGGTGGCCGCAGTGGTTCCAGGTCGTGTTGACGAGCATCGAACTGGTGATGCCGCCGCTGTACTTCTGGCTGGCGGACGCCGACGAGCGGGCCGGCCGGGTATCGACCCGGCGCGTTGTCGGCGATCCCGTGCTCTGACCCAGCCACTGCCCCGCGCGGTTCACTGGCTGCCGCCCACTACCAGCGGACGGCACCGAAGTTGATCGGCTGCTGCTTGAACGTCGCGCTGCGCAGCGTCAGTTGGCGCATCCGCTGCGCCATCTCCGCCGCCGGGAGGTGCTTGCGGTCGCCGTGGCCCGGCAGCAGCCACTCGAAGTGCAGCAGGTCCGCCGTGCGGGCCAGCGAGGCGGCCAACTCCTCGATGGAGTACCAGGTAACGCTCTCGGGCACCTCGATGTCCCCCGTGCCGCGCGACCAGTAGAAGCTGTCGCCGCTGAAGCAGTACCGCTGGTCCGCGAGGTAGAGCACGCTGCCCCGGGTGTGGCCGGGGAGCGGGTGGGCGATCACGGAGTCGGCGATCTCCACGGGGTCGGTGCCGCGCAGGATCTGGTCAGCGTCCGGGGCGGCGTCGAGGTCGTCCTCGTGGATCCACAGACGGGCGCCGAAGTGGTCGGCGTAGCGGCGGCCGTGGGCGGCGTGGTCGCGGTGGGTGAGCAGGACGTCGGTGACCGGGCCCGGCGCCTCGTACCGCCTGGCCAGGGCGGTGCTCCAGCGGGGCGTGTCGATCATCATCCGGGTGCCGGACGGGCGGCGCAGCAGGTAGGAGTTGGCGCCGGCCAGGTGCGGTGAGTTGTGGCCGCAGAGCTGGACGTCGTCGGTCAGCGCGAGCGGGAACGGGTCCAGCGCCGGGTCGAGGGTCCGGGCGGTGTGCCGGATCGACCGGGTGGGGCAGGCGTGCGCGGCGGCGTACACCTGCCCGAGCTCGGCCGCGTCGCGCGGTTGGCGCAGGATCTCCGAGTGGCCGTCGACCTCGCCGATCAGCCCGGGGGCCAACTGGCGGGCGACATCGCAGTTGGTGCAGCGGTCATCGACGAACCAACCGGCTTCGGCTGCATGCTCGTTCATGGTGCGGCTCCCTCCCGTGGGCGCCCCGACGACCGGGCGCGCCTCCCACTCAGTGGTAACGCGGCGACCGCGCGGAAAGGAAGAACCGCAGCTCTTCCCCTTTGCCGGGGCATCGTCTCTCACCAGGACGTCAGGACCGGCCGACCGCCACGTCCCGCCCCGTCCCGCTGCATCCCGTCCCGCTCTGGCGGCCGGCCCGATCGGCGAGCCGAGCCCGCAGCCGGGCTGACCTCGCCCCTTAGGCTGGGGAGGCGCTTCATCCCCAGTCACCCCCAGCCACCCCGCAAGGAGCCCGCAGCATGGCAGAGCCTCGTCCCCGGCGGCCGGCCCGGCCTCGCGAGGAGGTGCTCGCGGTGGCGATGGGGGCGATCGCGGAGCACGGGTTGGCGAAGCTGACCATGGCGGGATTGGGGAAGCAGTTGGGGATGAGTGCGGGGCACCTCCTCTACTACTTCGGGAGCAAGGACCAACTGCTGCTGGAGACGCTGCGCTGGAGCGAGGAGCAGCTGGGTGAGCGACGGCGGGCAGCGCTGGGACGGGCGGGGCTGAGCGCCTGGGAGCGGTTCGGGGCGTATGCGGAGCTGTATCTGGCGGACGGGCCCGGGGATCCGCGCTGGATCCTCTGGGTCGAGGTGTGGGGGCGCTCACCGTCCAGCGCGGAGATCCGGCAGGGGCAGCTGGAGATCGAGGCGCCCTGGCAGGCCGACCTGGCGGCGCTGATCGAGGACGGCGTGGCCCGGGGTGAGTTCCGGGCCGGGTCGGCCGAGGAGCGGGCGGCGCAGTTGCGGGCGGTGCTGGACGGGTACTCGGTGCCGCTGGCGATCGGGCTGCCGGGGGTGGCGAGGGACCGGTCGGCGGCCCAGGTGCGGGCGGTGGCGGCCGCCGTGCTGGGCGCCGAGGCTGACGGCCGACTGCCGACGACTAACGGCTGACGGCTGACGGCTGACGGCTGACGGGGCGTCACTCGGTCCAGAGGGCCGCTGCGGTGCGGTCGTCGGCGTAGCCTTTGGCGCGGACCTGGACCTGGCGCAGGAAGTCGACCATGCCGGGCGGGTGCGGGTGGGACCAGTGGCCGGCCAGGAAGTGGGCGATGGCGGGCTCCTCGGCGATCGGCTCGGCCAGACCCGGGGAGCAGAGCAGCAGGATGTCGCCGGGCGTGGCCGGGATCAGCCGGAACCGGAACGGGCGCGGCTCGGGGACCGTGACCGGGCCGTCCGGGTGGTGCAGCAGGCGGGCGGCGTAGGCGTCGATCCAGTGCCCGGCCCGCAGCAGGTAGAGGCCGCCGGGGCCCAGACCGAAGGCGACCCGGTGGGTGGCCTGCGGGTCGAGCGAGATCAGCAGGCAGTGCAGCGACCGGGCGTCCGGCGCGAGCGTGCGCAGGCCGGCGCCGGCGCCGGTGGTCAGGCGCTGCAGGCCGTAGCGGAGCCGGTCGCGGGCCCCCTCGCGCAGGTCGGCGGCGAGTTCGGCGCGGCTGCGACCGATCGCCTCGGCGAGGTGGATGGCCGCCTGGCGGACGGTGTCCGGCAGCGGCTGCTCGGGATGGGCGGGCGCTACAGCCACGTCGGCGTCGGTGCCGGCGGCGACGTCGGCGCGCGGGTCGACCCGGCGGCGGGCGCGGCTGCCGAGCACGGCGAGCAGCAGGCCGTCCGGGGTATCGCCGAAGCGGGTGACCAGCAGCGCGTCGGTCCGCGGCTCGCCCCGGTAGCGGGCGGAGTCGCCGCGCACGGAGGCGGCACGCAGGGTGAGGCCCGGGTACTGGGCGCCGTCGAGGGCGATGTCGGGCACCACCGAGGCGACCCGCTCGGGGTCGGCGGCGGGGAGCAGGGTGGGTTCGGGGCCGTAGGTGGGCGGGCGCGAACCGACGTGCGGGGTGGGGGTGGGGGTGACCGCAGGCGCGGGGGCGGGGGCGGGCGCGGGGGCGGGGGCGGGCGCGGCGGTCGCTGTCGGGGCGGGCGCTGGCTCGGGCGCGGGGCGGGCGGGCTTGGTGAGGTCGAGCTTCGGTGGCGCCGGCTCGGACGCGGGCACGGGCTCCGGCGCCAGCTCCGACACCAGTTCCGTATCCGGCTTCGGTTCCGGTTCCGGTTCCGGTTCCGTATCGACTGTCGGCTCGGTCTCAACCGCCGGCTCCGCCTCCGCCACCGGCTCACCCGCCGCCTCGGCACCCGCCTGCCGCTGACGCCCGATCAGCCCGACCGCCGAGGCGATCGAGTCGAACCAGTCGTCCACGCTCCCCTCGCCACCCTGCGCCCTCGGCGTATCGGGCAGCCGGCCGGCCGGTCCCTCGTACACCTGGGCCCACCAACCGTCCTCCGGGACAGCGTCCTTGGGCGTCCCGTCGTCCGGGCGACGCGGTGCGGGGGCGCCCTGGTCGGTCATCTGTCGGCTCCTCGTTCTTGGCTGGCGTACGTACCGTCACCTGCGGGGGTGGGCCACCTGGTCATTCTGCCCACGGTGCCGGTCGCTGTCCGGTGATTCGCCTCGAAGGCGCCGATCAGGCCAGGAGCGGCCTGATTAATCCGAAAGTAGCGACCGAATGGGGGGACCGCTTAGCCCGTCCGGCTGATTAATATGTGCGCATGACCGCGCCAGGACCTGTCCGACCGAAGCCGGGGAGCGCCGCGTTCGACGGCCACCCGGGCGGCGTGGCGTTGGTCCTCCCACTGCTCGGTCTGCTGGTCGCCCTGCTGGTGACGCTGCCCTGCGCGGGCTCGACCTGGGCCGCGACCCCACCGGCGAACGGCCCGACGAACGGACCCGCGAACGTTCCGGCGAGCAGACCCACCGCCGCCCGTACCACCGCCGGCCATGCCGCCCACGCCGCCCGCGCCGCGCAGTCCTCGCACACCGGCCCCGGCGCCTCCGCCTTCGCCGTCACGCAGTTCCCCGCCCCGCTGACCGTGTGCACCGTCGACAATCCCGGCCCCAGGCCCGGCGACGGCTGCTCCAGTCATCCGTTCAGCGGCCAGGAAGCGCAACTGCCCAACGCGCCGCCGCAGCCCGGCCCGGCCGACCTGCCGCTGCCGGCCACCGTCCGCCCCACAGCGGCGATCGGCTTCGCGAGCGCGGGCCTGCCGACGGCACCCGCCCCTGATCTCCACCTGCTCCAGGTCAACCGGACCTGAGCGGAACCCCCGCCGGTCGGCACCGGGCACCCACCGCGAACACCGCGGCGTGCGCCGGGCATCCGGTCGGCGGTCTCACTCCCCTGTTACACCTCACACCGCCGTGCCCAGAACGCCGGCGGGGACAAGGAAGACTTCCGTGGGTTCCGCCTCGAAGCAGACCAACCAGCAGAGCAACAAGCCGGCCAACAAGCTGACCGGCAAGCAGGGCGCTGCCGACCGCCGCGAGCGGATCGCCAAGCTGCGGGCCGAGGAGCAGCGTCGCGAGAAGCGCATGAAGCTGATCGCCATCTCGGTGGCGGGCGTGCTGGTCGTGGGTACCGCTGTGACCGCGACCCTGATCGTGAAGAGCGCCAACGACAAGCACAACAAGGAAGTGGCTGCCGCGAAGGCGCCGATCCCCGGTGTGAAGACGTGGAGCAACCTGTCGCGCAACCACGTGCAGGGGACGGTCAACTACCCGATGACTCCCCCGGTCGGCGGTGACCACAACCCGGTCTGGCAGACCTGCATGGGCAACGTCTACACCCAGCCGCTGCAGAACGAGCACGCCGTCCACTCGCTGGAGCACGGCGCGGTCTGGGTGACGTACAACAACAAGGCCAGCGCCGCAGACATCAAGACGCTGTCGGACAAGGTCAAGGTGACCCCGTACTCGCTGATGAGCCCGTACCCGACCGAGTCGGGCACCATCACGCTCAGCGCGTGGGGCACCCAGCTGGTGGTGGACAGCGCCTCCGACCCGCGGGTCAACGAGTTCTTCACCAAGTACGTCCAGGGTCCGCAGACCCAGGAGCCGGGCGCCTCCTGCAGTGACGGAGCGATGTGATGACGGACGCGCGGACACCTGAGGACGACCGGGACGGCATCGACCCGGACAGCACCGACCCGAGCGGCACCGACCCGGACGGCATCGTCGACGACCTGGACGACGAAGCGGACGACGAGTTCGACGACGACCTCGACGAGGTCGGCCCCGCCGCCGCGCCCAAGCGCCGCCGCACGCTCTGGTGGCCGGCCGCGGTGGCCGCGGCGGTGGCGCTCTGCCTGGGCGTGCCGGCGCTGGTGGCCGGCGGGTCCTCGGCGTCGGGTTCGTCGGTGTCCGCGCCGGCCAACGACTCGCCCGAGGCGGGTTTCGCGCGGGACATGGCGACCCACCACCAGCAGGCGATCGACATGTCGTTCATCATCCGGGACCGGACGACCAACGCCGAGGTGCGCGGGCTGGCCTTCGACATCATCAACACCCAGGCCAACCAGCGCGGCATGCTGATGGGCTGGCTGAGCCAGTGGGGGCTCAGCCAGAGCTCCGCGGCCCCGCCGATGGCCTGGATGAAGATGACGCCGTACCAGGCGCACGACGGCTCGCTGATGCCGGGCATGGCGACCAACACCCAGCTCGCCCAGCTGCAGCAGCTCAGCGGCACGGCGGCGGAGATCTTCTACCTGCAGCTGATGATCCAGCACCACATCGGCGGCGCCGCGATGGCGCAGGGCTACGTGGACGTGGCGAAGAACCCGGTGGAGAAGTCGCTGGCGCAGTCGATGGTGGCCGCCCAGACCTCGGAGATCCAGCTGATGACCACCATGCTCGCCGAGCGCGGCGCGAAGCCGCTGCCGACGCCCGGGAGCTGAACGCCCACCGGCTGAGCACCACGACGCGCCCGTCGACCTGGGGAGACCCGGGCCGGCGGGCGCGTGTCCACCCGGGTGTTCACATGGCGACACGGCAGCTCCAGCCGCCCGCCACAACCGGATACGCTGTCGCCCATGCCCGCCGCGTCCCGCCCTGCGCCGTCCAGCGATCTGTCCGCCAGCCGTCCGGCCACCGAGACGGACGAGACAACCGGCCGGACCGAACCGGCCCCCGGCGCCGACGATGCGCTGGCCATCGAGCGCGCGCAGCGGTTGACCGACGTGGTGACCCGGTTGCGCCGGGCCCTGCGCAGCAGCATCCGGACCGACTATCCGTGGGAGTCGCTGCCGATGGCGCAGGTCGAACTGCTCCAGACGCTGGCCGTGACGCCGCTGCGGGTCGGGGAGCTGGCGGCCCGGCAGCGGTTGGCGCCGAACACCGTCAGCGGCCTGGTCGGCAAGCTGCTGGACGCGGGCTTCGTGGACCGCCAGGCCGACCCCGGCGACCGCCGCACCGCGCGGATCGCGCTGACCCCGGCCGGCCACCAGCAGTTGGAGGACTGGCAGCGGGCCCACGAGCGCCGGATCGCGGGTGCGCTGGCCACCCTCTCCCCGGCCGACCACGACGCGGTGATGGCAGCGCTGCCGGGTCTGGACCGGCTGGCCGAGGCGCTGGCCGGTCCGGGCCAGGCGACCGCGGACGACGCCTGAGCGACCTGAGCCGCGCCCCCGTCACCTACTCCACCGTCGTCTGCTCCCCCGTCAGCGCCCAGAGCTGGTGCACCGCGTACGAGCGCCACGGCGCCCAGTCCAGCGCCGCCAGGGCCGCCGCCTTCGGGTCACCGGGCAGGCCCAGGCGCTGCAGGCCGTGGCGCACGCCGACATCGCCCGGCAGGAAGACGTCCGGGTCGCCGAGCGCCCGCATCCGCAGGTAGCCGACGGTCCACGGGCCGATGCCGCGCAGCCCGAGCAGCTGCCCGGCGGCCTGTTCGCGGTCCACGCCCGGGTCCAGCCGGACGGTGCCCGCCGAGAGCGCGCCGCACAGTCCGCGCAGCGCGTTCTGCCGTGAGACGGGCATCGCGAGGTCGGCCGGGTCGGCGGTGGCCAGCGCTTCGGCACTCGGGAAGAGCACGGTGAGCGTGCCGCTCGGTCCTCCCCCGGCCTCCGGCCGGGAGGTGGTGCCCCCGGACAGCGGGGTGCCGTAGCGGGCGGCGAGCCGGCCGGCCAGCGTGCGGGCGGCGGCCACGGTGATCTGCTGGCCGAGCACGGCCCGCACCGCCAGCTCGTGCGGGTCGACGTGGCCGGGCGAGCGCAGTCCGGGGCGGCGGGCGACCAGCGGGCCGAGCGCGGTGTCCCGGCCGAGCTGTTCGGCCACCGTCTGCGGATCGGCGTCCAGGTCGAAGAGCGCGCGCAGCCGGTGCACGGCGGTGGTCAGGTCGCGCAGGTCGGTCAGCCAGAGGCGGCAGTCCAGCCAGCCCCGGTCGGCGGGCACCCCCGTGCCCAGGCCGTCGACCTCCGCGATGGCGTAGCCGTTCGGCAGCCGCAGGGTGCGGCGGTAACTGCGCACGCCCTTCGGGCCGGCCGGGACCACCTCCTCCACCCCGGGGACGGCACGCAGCGCCAGGAAGTCCATCAGGTGCTCGGTGTCGATCGGCCCCCGGTAGGCCAGCCGCAGGCTGAGGCTGCCCGGGCTCGCCCGCTGCGGCCGGCGGCTGCCCCGGGCCTGCCCCTCGGCCCGCAGTCCGCTCGGGGTGCGGTCGTACACCTCGCGCACGGTGTCGTTGAACTGCCGTACGGACGCGAAGCCGGCCGCGAACGCGACCTCGGTGACCGGCAGTTCGGTGGTCTGCAGGAGCAGCCGGGCGGCCTGCGCGCGCTGGGCGCGGGCCAGCGCGATCGGTCCGGCGCCGAGCTCGGCGGTCAGCTGCCGCTGCAGTTGCCGCGCGCTGTAGCCGAGCCGGGTGGCCAGTCCGGCGACGCCCTCGCGGTCCACCACGCCGTCCCCGATCAGCCGCATCGCCCGGCCCACCAGGTCGGCGC
This sequence comes from Kitasatospora sp. NBC_01266, assembly GCF_036242395.1. Lineage (NCBI taxonomy): Bacteria > Bacillati > Actinomycetota > Actinomycetes > Kitasatosporales > Streptomycetaceae > Kitasatospora > Kitasatospora sp. NBC_01266. Next base: position 2,310,521 of record NZ_CP108458.1, read on the forward strand.
GGTGGTTCCACTCCGGCGAGCCCGGCACCGAGTCGGGCCGGCAGCGTCGGCAGGCCCGGAAGCCGGCGCCCTGGGCGGCGGCGGCCGTGGGGTAGAAGGTGCAGTTGGCCCGCTTGGGGGTGACCGCCGGGCAGCTCGGACGGCAGTAGATCCCGGTGCTGGTCACCGCCGTGAAGAACACCCCGTCGAACCGGGCGTCCCGGCTGTCCACGGCTCGGTAGCGCGTCTCGTCATCGATCACGCCATCCAGTCTGCGCGCCGGCCGGGCGCCGTCCTAGCGGTAATCGGACATCGCTGTCGGCGTGGTCGGCGATAATGCCCGGCAAGGCGGCGGCGGAAGCTGTCAGGGGGAGCTCGCGGAGCTCAGGGAGGAGCCGGCGGATGACGACGCACTCGGTGCGGTTGGAGGCGTGGCCCAAGCTGTACGTGACGGCCACGCTGCGGGAGGACGGCCGGCTGGTCATCGACGGGAGCGACCAGACCGGCGAGTTGGAGTTCGAGTACCACATCACGGTGCAGCAGACGGACGTCCCCGTGGTCGCCGCCGCGCTCGGCGCGCAGTCGGACGAGGAGCTGATGTCGGCGCTGGAGCGCGAGGGCGCGGTGATCACGCGCTGCGGCGAGTACACCTGGCTGCGGGGCCTGGGGATCATGCCGGATCTCTGGTCGCACCGGGAATGGTGAATCGGGAACAGTGAATCGGGAACGGTGAATCGGGAACGGTGAGCGGTGCGCCCCGCTGCCGGGACGCACCGCCACCGCCGCCGTCAGGGCCGCACCCGGTCCCGGGCGCCCTTGGCGCGCTGCTTCCACAGCCGGGCCCGCTGCGCCGCCAACCGGGCGTCGGTCCGGGAGGCGATCCACGCGTTCTCGCGCTGGAGCCTGAGGTAGCTGTCCATCCGGCGCTGCGGCAGGGTGCCGTCGGCGAGCGCGGCCCGGACGGCGCAGCCGGGCTCGGTGCTGTGCGAGCAGTCGTCGAAGCGGCACCGCGCGCCGAGTTCCTCGATCTCGGCGAAGGCCTGGGCCAGACCCTCACCGCCGTAGAGGCCGACGCCGCGCAGGCCGGGGGTGTCGATCAGCACGCCACCGCCCGGCAGCGCGAACAGCTCGCGCGTGGTGGTGGTGTGCCGGCCCTTCTGGTCCGCGTCGCGGGTCTGCTGAACGACCATCACCTGGGCACCCGTCAGCGCGTTGGTGAGCGTGGACTTTCCGGCGCCGGACTGCCCGATCAGCGCGGTCGTGCCGCCCAGGCAGGCGCGCAGCACGTCCAGTCCGTCGCCGGTCCCGGCGCTGACCACCAGCACCGCGACGCCGGGCACCACCCGCTCGACGTCCTCCCGGATGAACTCGGCATCGTCCACCAGGTCGGCCTTGGTGAGCGCGACCAGTGGCTGGGCGCCGCTCTCCCAGGCCAGCGCGACGAAGCGCTCGACCCGGCCGAGGTCGGGCTCGACGGCCAGCGAGACGGCGATCAGCACGGTGTCGATGTTGGCGGCCAGTACCTGGCCCTCGGAGGCCTTGGCCGCGCTCTTGCGGATGATCGCGGTGCGGCGCGGCAGCAGCGCGCGGACTTCGGGCAGCGGTGCGGCGGCGGGGTCGAGCGCCACCCAGTCGCCCGTGCACGGGTTCTCGATGGTCTCGGCGCTGCCGACCGGACGGGTGTCGGCCCGCACGGTGCGGACCTCGCCGCCGTCGGGGTCGGCGACGAGGACCTCGGCGCGCCCGCGGTCGACCCGGGCCAGTCGGCCGGGGACGAGTCCGGCCTCGGCGAGCGGCGCGAAGAGCTCGTCGAGTTCAGCGGTCCAGCCGTACCCGGCCAGCGAGGTCGGTGGGGTGGGGGAAAGCGGAGGGAGTGCGTCGAACAACGCGGTGAAGCCCTTCGGGAAGGAAGCACGGTCCCGGGGGCTGAACGATCGTCAGCCGGTCACCGGGCGGGAGTGGAGGGTCCGAGTGCTGCTCAGGGCAGCCGTGCGGGCAGTGCCGACCATGGGGCCCACCTCCTGCTTCTCTTCGTCCGGACGGTCAGGTGCGCAGCCTAGGGCGAACCGCCCCACGCCCGCACCCGAATTAACCCCGCCCGTCAGCCTCGTCAGCCCCGTCAGCCCCGCCCGCCGTCCCACGGCGGCCGGGGCGGGTAGCTCGGCAGCGCCGAGTCCACCGGCCCCAGCTCGCCCGGGAACCGCCCGTCCGAGGACCACGGCTGAGCCGGATGCTCGGCGGGGTGCTCGGCCGGGTCCAGCGCCTCGGCCGGATGGTGCGGCGCCTTCGGCGCGGGCCGGTCGCTGTCCGGCGGGGGCGGCGGCGTGCGCCGCCAGCGCTTGCGGGCCCCGCCCAGCCGCCCGCGGACATCGCCGGGGGCCAGGAAGTCGGCCCAGCGCTCGGGGTACTCGGACGGCGCCTCGTCCCCCTCGTCCGCGTCCGTCTCCTCGTCCTCGATGCCCTCGCCCAGTCCCAGCTCGCGCGCCCGCAGCGCCCGTTCGGCGGCCCGGCGCGCGGTGATCTCGCGGACCAGGGCGGCGGCCACCTGCTCGCTGGCCCGCTCGTTCTCGGCGCGCGCGTCGGCGGTCTCCACGCTGGGCCAGCGGCGGTCTATCGCGGCGTTCATCGCGGCGCCGATCAGCACCGCCAGCGCCACCACGAAGATCCACAGCAGCACGGCGACCGGCGCGGCCAGCGAGCCGTAGACGGTCTTGCCCTCCACCGAGTGGACCAGGTAGAGCCGCAGCGCCAGGCTGCAGAGCACCAACGCGGCGAACGCGACCAGCGCGCCGGGGATGTCCTCGCGCCACGGCGTGCTGGCCGGCACGGACAGGTGGTAGAGGGTGGTCAGGAAGACGATCATCAGCACGATCGCGATCGGCCAGTAGAGCGCGTTGACCACCCCGCCGATGCTGGGCACCGCCGAGATCACCAGGCCGGGCCCGGCGATCAGCAGCGGCAGCACCAGCGAACCGATCACCAGCGCGCCCAGGTAGAGGCCCAGCGACATCGAGCGGGTCTTGACGATCCCGCGCTTGCCGTCCAGCCCGTACATCACGGTGATGGTGTCGATGAAGATGTAGAGCGCCCGGGAGCCGGACCAGAGCGAGAGCAGGAAGCCGATCGAGATCAGGTCGGGGCGCGGCATGTTGAAGACACTGGCCAGCAGCGGCTTCACGGTGTCGTCGATCGAGGAGGACGAGAGCACCGTGCTCGCCGCCGACAGGATGTCCTGCTGGAGCTTCTGGATGCTGCCGGCGCCGAGCAGGTCGTCCAGGTAGCCGAGGGTGCCGGCCAGGCAGAGCAGCAGCGGCGGGATCGAGAGCAGGGTGAAGAAGGCGGCCTCGGCGGCCAGCCCGGTGACCCGGTACTCGACGCAGGTGTTGGTGGTGTCCTTGATCAGCCCCCAGACGGTACCGCGCCACTGGGAGCGCCGGGCCGCCCGCCGACCGCCCTTGCCCCGCCGCCGGGAGGGTCGCTCCGCCGCCGCTCTGCTGCTCTCACCTGGTGCCTGCACACGCATACGGTATCGGGCGCGCCCGACACGCCCGCGCGATCGGCCCACCGCGCGCCGCCTCGGGACGGGGCGCGGACGGCACCGCCCCGGGCTGCGCAGCGGCGCGTCCATCTCGCCATACGGAACAAACGAGTCCGCATGATGGACGATAGTGGACCGCGCCTCGCTCGGCGTGCGAATCTCTTGCCATGCCTAGCGCCGGAACCACCCTGGTTGGTCGACTCCACGTCGATCTCCTTCGCGTGTCCAGCGCCATCTGTCCGGTGATCTGAGCCCCCACCCCCAAGGCGCCAGTACCGCACCCGGCGCCACCCCGCCGCCCACTCCGCAGCCGCGGACGCGCGAGCACCCCAGGCCCATGATCACCCCTCCCCCGACTGCCGAGAACTCGCAGGTCAGGGCAGGTGAGCAGGTCGCGGCCCGGGAGCAGCACAGCCCCCGCAGCAGAGCCACCTGCCCGAAGGACGTCTTATGGCCACCACTCCCGACCCGGTCGAGCCGCAGCCCGCGAGCGCCGCGGCGCCCCGTGCCGCCGCCGCCCGCAAGGCGACCCGCCACCGCGGCGAGGGCCAGTGGGGCATGGGGCACTTCACGCCGCTGAACGCCAACGAGCAGTTCAAGAAGGACGATGACGGTCTCAACGTGCGGACACGCATTGAGACGATCTACGCGCACCGGGGCTTCGACTCGATCGACCCGTCCGACCTGCGCGGCCGGATGCGCTGGTGGGGCCTCTACACCCAGCGCAAGGAGGGGATCGACGGCGGCAAGACCGCGATCCTGGACCCGCACGAGCTCGACGCCGAGTTCTTCATGCTGCGGGTGCGGATCGACGGCGGCCGGCTGACGGTGGCCCAGCTGAAGGCGGTCTCCGAGGTCTCCCAGCAGTACGCGCGCGGCACCGCCGATCTGACCGACCGCCAGAACATCCAGTACCACTGGATCCGGATCGAGGACGTGCCCGCGATCTGGCAGAAGCTGGAGGCGGTGGGCCTGTCCACCACCGAGGCCTGCGGCGACACCCCGCGCGTCATCCTCGGCTCGCCAGTGGCCGGCATCGCCGAGGACGAGATCATCGACGGCACCCCCGCCATCGAGGAGATCCAGCGCCGCTTCATCGGCAACCCCGACTTCTCCAACCTGCCGCGCAAGTTCAAGTCGGCGGTCTCCGGCTCGCCGCTGCTGGACGTGGCGCACGAGATCAACGACATCGCCTTCGTCGGCGTGGTCCACCCCGAGCACGGGCCCGGCTTCGACCTGTGGGTCGGCGGCGGCCTGTCCACCAACCCCAAGCTGGGCGTGCGGCTGGGCGCCTGGGTGCCGCTGGACGAGGTGGCCGACGTCTACGGCGGTGTGATCGGCATCTTCCGCGACTACGGCTACCGCCGGCTGCGCAACCGGGCCCGCCTGAAGTTCCTGGTCGCCGACTGGGGGGTGGCGAAGTTCCGCCAGGTGCTGGAGGACGAGTACCTCAAGTACCAGCTGATCGACGGCCCGGCGCCCGAGGAGCCCAGCGGCGTCTGGCGCGACCACGTCGGCGTGCACCGGCAGAACGACGGCAACTTCTACGTCGGCTTCGCACCGCGGGTCGGCCGGGTGGACGGCGCGCTGCTCGGCAAGGTCGCCGAACTCGCCGCCGAGCACGGCTCGGACCGGCTGCGCACCACCGCCGAGCAGAAGATGCTGGTGCTGGACGTGCCCGAGGACCAGGTCGCCTCGCTGGTGGCCGGCCTGGAGGCGCTGGACCTGCGGGTCACCCCGTCCCCGTTCCGGCGCGGCACCATGGCCTGCACCGGCATCGAGTACTGCAAGCTCGCCATCGTGGAGACCAAGGAGCGCGGGCGCACCCTGATCGACGAGCTCGAGCAGCGGCTGCCCGACTTCGCCGAGCCACTGACCATCAACATCAACGGCTGCCCGAACGCCTGCGCGCGGATCCAGGTGGCGGACATCGGTCTCAAGGGTCAGCTGGTCACCGACGAGCACGGCGAGCAGGTGGAGGGCTACCAGGTCCACCTGGGCGGCGCGCTCGGTCTGGAGGCCGGATTCGGCCGCAAGGTGCGCGGCCTGAAGGTCACCAAGGACGGCCTGCCGGACTACGTGGAGCGGGTGCTGACCCGCTTCCAGGCCGACCGGCGCGCGGGCGAGCGGTTCGCCCAGTGGACGGCCCGGGCCAGTGAGGAGCAGTTGTCATGAGTGAGCGCGCCGCACCCTTCTACTGCCCGTACTGCGGGGACGAGGACCTACGCCCCTCGGCGGAGGGCGGCCACGGCGCCTGGGAGTGCGCCTCCTGCCGCCGGGCCTTCCAGGTGAAGTTCCTCGGCCTGCTGTCAGCTTCGTCAGCCACGAACGGGGGAACGGCAGATGAGCACCACCACTGACCTGGAGGCGCTGGCCGGCGCGGCCGCTCGCGACCTGGAGGAGGCCTCCGCGCAGGAGGTCCTGCGCTGGGCCGCCGACACCTTCGGCCGCAAGCTCTGCGTCACCTCCTCGATGGAGGACGCGGTCGTCGCCCACCTGGCCTCGACCGTGCTGCCCGGCATCGACGTGGTCTTCCTCGACACCGGCTACCACTTCCCGGAGACCATCGGCACCCGGGACGCGGTCGCCGCGACCCTGCCGGTCAACGTGATCACCCTGACCCCGCGTCAGACGGTGGCCGAGCAGGACGCCGAGTACGGGCCGAACCTGCACGACCGCGACCCGGACCTGTGCTGCTCGCTGCGCAAGGTCGAGCCGCTGCAGCGCGGCCTGCTGGGCTACGACGCCTGGGCCACCGGGCTGCGCCGCGACGAGTCGCCGAGCCGGGCCGGCACGCCGGTGGTGGCCTGGGACGCCAAGCGCCGCAAGGTGAAGATCGCCCCGATCGCCCGCTGGACCCAGGACGACGTGGACGCCTACGTCCAGGCCAACGGGGTGCTGCTCAACCCGCTGCTCTGGGAGGGGTACACCTCGGTCGGCTGCGCGCCGCTCTCCTGCACCCGCAAGCCGGGGGCGGGCGAGGACGCCAGGGCCGGGCGCTGGGCGGGCTCCGGCAAGAGCGAGTGCGGCATCCACCTGTGAACTAACAGGCGTCAGCTGACAACTGACCATATCTGTCAGCTGACATCAGACAGACCCCTTTTTCTGCCCTGCCTTACTTAATTTTGGAGCGAAACGTGACCACAGCCGACACCTTGGCCGCCGCCGGGGAAGCCGCGGGGGCGGCCCCGGTGGCCGCTGCCTGCGAGCGCGGCGCCACGGTGTGGCTGACCGGGTTGCCCAGTGCCGGTAAGACCACGCTGGCCTTCGCGTTGGCCGAGCGGTTGCGGGCCGAGGGTCACCGGGTCGAGGTGCTCGACGGCGACGAGGTCCGCGAGTTCCTCTCCAAGGGCCTGGGCTTCACCCGCGAGGACCGCCACACCAACGTGACCAGGATCGGCTTCGTCGCCGAGAAGCTGGCCTCCCACGGCGTCAAGGTGCTCGCCCCGGTGATCGCCCCCTACGCCCACTCGCGCGCAGCGGTGCGCGAACGCCACCAGGCCGCGGGCACCGGCTTCCTGGAGGTCCACGTCGCCACCCCCGTGGAGCTCTGCTCCGAACGCGACGTCAAGGGCCTGTACGCCAAGCAGGCCGCCGGCGAGCTCTCCGGCCTCACCGGCGTGGACGACCCCTACGAGGCACCCCAGTTCCCGGAGCTGCGCCTTCAGACCCAGGGCCGGACGGTGGCCGAGTCCGCCGCCGAGCTGCACGCCTTCCTGACCGAGAGGGGCCTCGCGTGAGTACCGCGACCGACATCCCGACGCAGGCGCAGGACCCCGACGACTCGGGCGGGCCCTTCGCCCTGTCGCACCTGGACGCCCTGGAGGCGGAGTCGGTGCACATCCTGCGCGAGGTGGCGGGCGAGTTCGAGCGGCCGGTGATCCTGTTCTCCGGCGGCAAGGACTCGATCGTCATGCTGCACCTGGCACTGAAGGCCTTCGCCCCGGCGCCGGTCCCGTTCTCGCTGCTGCACGTCGACACCGGCCACAACTTCCCCGAGGTGATCGCCTACCGCGACCGCGTGGTGGCCCGGCACAACCTGCGCCTGCACGTCGCCCTGGTGCAGGACTTCATCGACGACGGCCGGCTGCGCGAGCGCCCCGACGGCACCCGCAACCCCCTGCAGACCGTCCCGCTGCTGGACGCCATCGAGAGCGGCAGGTTCGACGCCGTCTTCGGCGGCGGGCGCCGCGACGAGGAGAAGGCCCGCGCCAAGGAACGCGTCTTCTCCCTGCGCGACGAGTTCGGCGCCTGGGACCCGCGCCGCCAGCGCCCCGAACTCTGGTCCCTCTACAACGGCCGCCACGCGGTGGGCGAACACGTCCGCGTCTTCCCGCTGTCCAACTGGACCGAGCTGGACGTCTGGCAGTACATCGCCCGCGAGTCCATCGACCTGCCGCAGATCTACTACGCCCACCAGCGCGACGTCTTCGCCCGCGACGGCATGTGGCTGACCGCCGGCGCCTGGGGCGGCCCCAAGGACGGCGAGCAGGTCCAGCGCCGCCTGATCCGCTACCGCACGGTGGGCGACATGTCCTGCACCGGCGCCGTCGACTCCCACGCCGCCACCATCGAACAGGTCATCGCCGAGATCGCCGCCTCCCGCCTGACCGAACGCGGCGCCACCCGCGCCGACGACAAACTCTCCGAAGCCGCCATGGAAGACCGCAAGCGCGAGGGGTACTTCTAACCATGACCACCACCACCCACGCCGCCACCGCCACCTCCCTGCTGCGCTTCGCCACCGCCGGCTCCGTGGACGACGGCAAATCCACCCTCGTCGGCCGCCTCCTGCACGACTCCAAATCGGTCCTGGCCGACCAGCTGGAAGCCGTCGAACACGCCTCCCGCAAACGCGGCCAGCACACCCCCGACCTGGCACTGCTCACCGACGGCCTGCGCGCCGAACGCGAGCAGGGCATCACCATCGACGTCGCCTACCGCTACTTCGCCACCACCCGGCGCCGCTTCATCCTCGCCGACACCCCCGGCCACGTGCAGTACACCCGCAACATGGTCACCGGCGCCTCCACCGCCGAACTCGCCGTCGTCCTCGTCGACGCCCGCAACGGCGTCGTCGAGCAGACCCGCCGACACGCCGCCGTCGCCGCCCTGCTACGCGTCCCACACCTCGTCCTGGCCGTCAACAAGATGGACCTCGTCGACTACGCCGAGCCCGTCTTCGCCGCCATCGCCGCCGAGTTCACCGCCTACGCCGCCTCCCTCGGGGTGGGCGACATCGTCGCCGTGCCGATCTCCGCACTGGCCGGCGACAACGTCGTCGAACCCTCCGCCCACATGGACTGGTACGGCGGCCCCACCCTCCTCGAACACCTCGAGACCGTCCCGGTCCACACCGACCCCAGCCAGCAGCCCGCCCGCTTCCCCGTGCAGTACGTGATCCGCCCGCAGAGCACCACGCACCCCGACTACCGCGGCTACGCGGGCCAGTTGGCGTCCGGCGTACTGCGCACCGGCGATGCGGTCACGGTGCTGCCCGCCGGACACACCACCACCGTCGCCGGCATCGACGTCCTCGGCACCCAGAGCGACACCGCCTGGGCACCCCAGTCGATCACCGTGCGCCTGGCCGAGGACATCGACATCTCCCGCGGCGACCTGATCACCGCCGGCCCCACTCCCGTCCCCACCAAGGACGTCGAGGCCACCGTCTGCCACCTCCACGAACGCCCGCTGCGGGTCGGCGACAAGGTGCTGCTCAAGCACACCACCCGCACCGTGCGCGCACTGGTCAAGGAGATCACCTACCGCATCGACATCGACACCCTCGAACAACGCCCCGAGGCAACCGAGTTGAACGTCAACGAGATCGGCCACCTGCTGCTCCGCACGGCCGAGCCGCTCGCTCTCGACCCCTACGTCGACAACCGCCGCACCGGCTCCTTCCTGCTGATCGACCCGGCCGACGGCACCACCCTGACCGCCGGCATGACCGGCGAGTCCTTCACCGGCACCCCGGCGGCAGCAGCAGCGGCAGCGGACGAAGCGGAGGACTGGGTCTGATGCCCGGCGAGGCGTTCTCCGGGATGGACAAGGAAGGCGGCCGGATCGGCAGCGGCGTCCGTGGCAGCGGCCAGGGCGGCATCGGCCGATGTGGATGCCGGCGGGGCGTCTGACGCTCCGTCACCGGCACACCGCCTTCGACGACCTGCGGCAGTCCCAGGCCGCGCGCGGCGTCGCAGCACAGGCCGGACTCAACGCACCACCTTCCCTTGACCGTTCCAGCAGAGGACACCTCCGATGACTCCCACCCGGGCCACCAGCCATAGCCGTCCCCGCCCGAACGCCCGGCGCGCCAGACGGATCGCCTTCACCGTCGCCGCCGCACTGACCGCCGCCGGCCTGCTCACCGCCTGCAGCGGCTACGGCTCGAAGGCCACCAAGACCGACGCCGCCCCGGCCGCGGCGGCCTCGGGCGGCCCGAAGCTGTCGGCCGACACCGTGAAGATCGGCTACTTCGCCAACCTGACCCACGGCACCGCGCTGGTCGGCCTGCAGGACGGGCTGTTCCAGAAGGAGTTGGGCGCGACCCAGATCAAGACCCAGGTCTTCAACGCGGGTCCGGCCGAGATCGAGGCGCTGAACGCCGGCTCGATCGACATCGGCTGGATCGGCCCCTCCCCCGCGATCAACGGCTACACCCAGTCCAAGGGCCAGTCGCTGAAGATCATCGGCGGCTCCGCCTCCGGCGGCGTCGAGCTGGTGGTCAACCCCGACAAGATCAAGACCCTGGACGACCTCAAGGGCAAGAAGATCGCCAGCCCGCAGCTCGGCAACACCCAGGACGTGGCCCTGCTCAACTACCTGGCGAGCAAGGGCTACAAGGAGAACCCGCAGACCGGCGCCGGCGACGTCAGCGTGGTGCGCACCGACAACAAGGTCACCCCGGACGCCTACGCCTCCGGCTCGATCGACGGCGCCTGGGTGCCCGAGCCCACCGCCTCCCAGCTGGTGGCCAAGGGAGCGAAGGTCCTGCTGGACGAGAAGTCGCTCTGGCCGAACGGGCAGTTCGTGAGCACCAACATCATCGTCTCGCAGTCCTTCCTCAAGGCCCACCCGGACGTGGTGCAGGCGGTACTGCGCGGCTCGGTGGACACCAACGCCTACATCAACGCCAACCCGGCCAAGGCCGAGCAGGACGCCAACGCCGCGATCAAGGCGGCCGGCGGCGCCGCGCTGCCCGCGAACATCCTCGACTCGGCCTGGAAGAGCATCGAGTTCACCGACGACCCGCTGGCCGGCACCCTCCAGGAGGAGGCCGCCCACGCGGTCACCGCGGGGCTGCTGAAGCAGCCGGACCTCAAGGGGATCTACGACCTCGACCCGCTGAACCAGGTGCTCAAGGCGGCCGGCAAGCCGGCCGTCTCCGACGCGGGCCTCGGCAGCACCTCCTGACGGACCGTCAGAAAAGCTGCCCCTGCTGAACTCCGGAGTCCGCCCCCGCCCCGTCCAAGTCGATGCCCAGTCACTGGACCGGGCGGGGGTGGACCCCGGCTCCTAGGCACCAGTTATCTCCGCTCGCCCCACTCACGCCAGGAGGTGCCCGCCATGAGCACGGCACTGACCACCCCGAACGACGCTTCCGCCGTCGCGGACCGGGCCGACGCTTCGCCCGCCGTCCGGATCGCCGGCGTGCACAAGTCCTTCGGCCGTCCCGGCGCGGCAGCGCCGGTGCTGGACGACATCACCCTCGACGTCGCCCCGGGCGAGTTCCTCTGCCTGCTCGGCGCCTCCGGCTGCGGCAAGTCCACCCTGCTCAACCTGGTCGCCGGCCTGGACCGGCCGACCGCCGGCAGCATCGAGGTGCCCGGCGGCCGCCCGGCCCTGATGTTCCAGGAGCACGCGCTCTTCCCCTGGCTGACCGCCGGCAAGAACATCGAACTCGCGCTGCGCCTCAACGGCGTGCCGCGCGCCGAGCGCAGGCCGGAGGCCGAGCGGCTGCTGGAACTGGTGCGGCTCGGCGGCTCCTACGGCAAGCGGGTGCACGAGCTCTCCGGCGGCATGCGCCAGCGCGTCGCGATGGCCCGCGCGCTCGCCCAGGGCAGCAGCGTGCTGCTGATGGACGAGCCGTTCGCCGCGCTGGACGCGATCACCCGGGACGTGCTGCACGAGGAGATCACCCGGATCTGGCAGGAGCGGCAGCTGACCGTCCTGTTCGTCACCCACAACGTGCGCGAGGCGGTGCGGCTGGCCCAGCGGGTGGTGCTGCTCTCCTCGCGGCCCGGCCGGGTGGCCCGCGAGTGGCAGATCGACCTGCCGCAGCCACGTCGCATCGAGTCCGCCTGCGTCGCGGACCTGTCCGTCGAGATCACCGAGCACCTGCGTGGGGAGATCCGCCGCCATGGCCAGCACTGAGACCACCCCCGCCGCACCGGACATCGCCCCGGACATCGCGTCGGCCGCACCCGAGTCCGCCCTGCCCGAGTCGGCGCCGCACCAGGACCTGGCCGGCGTCGAGGCCGGCCTGGACGCGCTGGACGCCGTCCAGCCGCAGCGCACCTCGCTCGCCCAGCTGCTGCGCGACAAGGTGCTGCCGCCGGTGCTCGGCGTGCTGCTGGTGCTCGCAGTCTGGCAGCTGCTCTACAGCCTGCACGTCACCCCCGACTACAAGCTGCCCAGCCCGCTGGAGGTCTGGCACAGCCTGGCCGACCTGTGGGACCAGGGCACCCTCTTCTCGATCATCTGGACCAGCGTCTGGCGCGGCATCACCGGCTTCGTCGCCGCCGTGCTGATCGGCACCCCGATCGGCCTGCTGGTGGCCCGGGTGAAGTTCGCCCGCGCGGCGCTCGGCCCGGTGCTCTCCGGCCTGCAGTCGCTGCCCTCGGTCGCCTGGGTGCCGGCGGCGGTGATCTGGCTGGGCATCAACGACCAGGCGATGTACGCCGTGATCCTGCTCGGCGCCATCCCCTCGATCGCCAACGGCCTGGTCTCCGGCATCGACCAGGTCCCGCCGCTCTTCCTGCGGGCCGGCCGCACGCTCGGCGCGCGCGGGTTCAGCGGCGCCCGGCACATCCTGCTGCCGGCCGCGCTGCCCGGCTACCTGGCCGGCCTCAAGCAGGGCTGGGCGTTCTCCTGGCGCTCACTGATGGCCGCCGAACTGATCGCCAGCTCCCCGGACCTGGGCCTGGGCCTGGGCCGCTACCTGGAGAACCAGCGGGACGCCTCCGACATGGCGGGCGTGCTGCTCGGGATCATCCTGATCCTCACCGTCGGCGTCGCCATCGACCTGCTGATCTTCACCCCGATCGAGCGCCGGGTGCTGCGCAGCCGCGGCCTGCTGCAGACGGGACGCTGAGCCGATGGCCGCGCCCTCCCGCGTCCCCGCCCCCTCCCCCGCCCTGCTGCTGATCGCGCACGGCAGCCGCGACCCGCGGCACGCCGCCACCGTCGACGCGCTGGCCCGGGAGGTGCGCGCCCAGCGCCCCGAACTCCCGGTCACCATCGCCTTCCTGGACCACTGCGCGCCACGCGTCCCACAGGCGCTGGCCGCCCTCGCCGGTGCCCCGGCGGTGGCGGTCCCGCTGCTGCTGAACCGCGCCTTCCACGCCAAGCACGACATCCCCGCCGCCCTGCGGTCGGCCGGTGCCCGGCTGCCGGTGGCCGAGGTGCTCGGCCCCGACCCGCTGCTGCTCGCCGCCCTGGAGCGGCGGTTGGCCGAAGCGGGCCTCAACACCGCCTCCCCCGCCGTCCGCGCCCGCACCGGCATCGTGCTGGCCGCGGCCGGCTCCTCCGACCCGGCCGCCGACGCGGCCACCCGCGCGGTTGCCGCCGACTGGCAGCGCCGGCGCGGCTGGGGCGCGGTCACCGTCGCCTACGCCTCAGCGAACGGCCCCCGGGTGCCGGACGCCCTCGCGCAGCTGCGCGCGACAACCGCCGTGCGGCAGACGGCGGTCGCCCCCTACCTGCTGGCCCCCGGCCTGCTCCCGGACCGGATCGCCGACGCCGCCCGGCAAGCCCCCGAGCCCGCCGAAGTGCTGGCCCCCGTACTCGGCGCGGCCCCCGAGGTCGCCCGCCTGCTGCTGCGGCGCTACGCGGCCGCGGCGGCGGACGCGGAGCACGCGATACCGGACTCCGCACGTCGCAGCGCGGCCTGAGCGCCCGACCCCGACCGGCCCGACCCAGACGCGAACGGGCTCGACGCGAACGGGCCCGGCGCGAACGGGCCCGGCGGGGACGGGCCCGGCGGGGACGGCTCAGCCGAGCACCACCAGCAGCCGCTCGGCGAACTCCCCGGGGTGCTCGGTGCAGCCCAGGTGCCCGCCGGGAAACTCCACCACCTCGGTGCCGAGCAGCTCCGCCAGCCGCACGGCCGGCCCGGACAGCGGCAGTTGCCCGTAGGAGTCCCGCCCCACCGCCGGAACCAGCCGGTCCACCACCCGCCGCAGGGCCGCGACCTCCGGCACCGTAGCCGTGAACGGGCAGAGCATGTGCTCCAGGAAGACCGGCAGGTTGGCGTGCATCCGAGGAGCCATCTCCTGGATCCCGGGCGGCAGTTCGGCCACCCGCCCGGTCACCCGCTCGGCCGGCGGCGCTCCCAGCCCCGCGCTGAGGCACGCCATCGCCGCCCCGGCCCCCTGGGCGCGGAACACCTCGCGCACCTCGGCGAAGAGCGCCCGGTGCGGCGCGGGATCCTCGAGCACCTCCACCAGCGGCGGCTCGTGCGCGACCACCCGGCGCAGCCGCTCGGGGTGCCGGGCCAGCAGGTCGAGCGCGACGATGGCGCCCGAGCTGCTGCCGAGCACGCAGGCGTCCCCGCTCGGTGAGAGCAGCTCGAGCAGCCGGTGCGCGTCGTCACTCCAGACCTCCACCCGCTGGTCGGTGAGCGGGCCGTCCAGCGGACTGCGGGAGAGACCGCGCGGGTCGTAGGACACCACCGTGTACCGGACGGCGAGGGCGTCGGCCATTCCCGCGTAGAGCCCCGCGTCGGCGGCGCCACCCGGTATCAGCAGCAGCACCGGGCCGCTGCCGCGCTTCTCGTAGCGGAGGGTGGCGCCGGGCACCTCAAGGGTGCCGACCATGGGCTTGTCGATCGTCATGCGGATACCTCCGTGCGGCAGTTTCCGAGGAGCGGCACCATAACCTGTGCCCCCTAGGTTTCAACCTAGGAGGCACAGGTTAGCCCCGCCGAGCCGGACCCGCCGGCGATTTATCAGGGAGTCTCCTTGTCGGTTCAGCTGACCGGAGGTCAACCCAACCGGGATCATGGTGAGATGACAGCCCACCACTCCTTCGCACCGCCAACCGTGGTGCGGCTCACGGAGTACACGAAGGCCGACCAGACCGAGATCCTCGGCGACAGCCCCGATCCCTTCGGCGTCGCGGACGTCGGACTGACCTGGCTGCCCAAGGAGCACCACTTCGGGATCAGGCAGCACGGCCGCCTGGTCGCGCACACCGGCCTGCTGCAACTCCCGATATCGATCGACGGGTTCGCCACCGAGGTGGTGGGCGTCGGCGGGGTGGCGGTCGCTCCCGACCTGCGCGGCCAGGGGCTGGCGCGGCTGGTCGTGTCGGCCGCGCTGGACCACGCGCGGACGATGGGGCCGCCGTACGGGCTGCTCTTCTGCCGACCACCCCTCGTCCCGCTCTACCAGCGGCTCGGCTGGCACCCCCTCGAGCAGGACATCCACGTCCAACAGCCCGCGGGGCCCGTGCTCATGCCGCTGCGGACCATGTGGACGCCACTGCGCGACGGCGCGAACTCACCCGCCGGAGCGGTCCGGTTGCTCTCGCTCCCGATGTGACGGACGGCTCCGGTGCGGGCTGCGCCCGGCGGTCGGTCCGACTGCCGGGCGCGGCCAACTGCCGCAACGCCGGTCAGGACCCCAGCGGGTAGCTCTTCGTCACGTTCCCCTTCTCGTCCGCCACCAAGTACCCGGCGTCGTAGGCGTTGGAGATGTAGAGGCGGATGCACGGCGTGCCGTCCATCAGGTCGGGGCCGATGATCAGGTAGTGGTCGGTCGGGTTGGTGACCTTCAGGGTGTCCTGGGCCTTCTGCCACAGGGCCGGGAGGGCATCCCAGTTGAAGTCCTGCAGGTCCACGAGCTTGTCGATGGGGGTCACGTCGCTGCCCGTCCGGCGGGTCGTCTGGTTGTTGTCGTAGTCGACGTTGTCGTACTCCGTCGAGCTGCCGGCCGCCGGGACCCGGGCGTCCGCGCTGGTCTGGTGGATGTCCAGCTCGTAGACCTGGGTGCCGCCCATGGTCGAGCGCATCGTCGCGATGGTGGCGCGCACACCGGCGGGGGTGGTCAGGTCCGGCGGGGCGGCGGACGCCGCGGGAGCTGCGGCGCCGGCGCCGGTGCCGGCAGCGCTGCCGGTGCTGGTGCCGGCGGGTGCCGTGACCGTCGCGTTGACGGACGGCGAGGCGGTGTTGAACCGCCCGGGTCTCATCATGAAGCTGTAGAGGCTGACCCCGGTGATCATCACGACGAAGAGGGTGGTCAGCCCGGTCCGCCAGCGGCGCTGGTACAGCTGGGCCGGGGTCCGCAGGGGCCGGTCCACCGCGGCGGCGGGCGCGGGCGTCGGCGCGGCGACCATGGTCGGGGTGGGTGTGGCTGCGGGCGTGGCGACCACGGTGGGCGTCGGCTGCACCGATCCCCCGCCGTACCGCACCTCGTACTCCGCCTGCGCGAGCGCCCGGTCGAGCTGTGCGGCGTTCGGACGCGCCGCCGGGTCCTTGGCCAGCAGGGTGTCCAGCAGCGGGCCGAGCGACCCGGCGTGCTGCGCCGGCGGCAGCGGTTCGTCGAGCATCGCGGCGAGGGTGGCGATCACGGTGCCGCGGCGCAGCGGGTGGTGGCCCTCGACGGCGACGTACAGCATCATGCCGAGCGACCAGAGGTCGGAGGACGGGTTGCCCTCCTCGCCGCGGATCCGTTCCGGGGCCATGAACTCGGGCGAGCCGATCAGCGCGCCGGTGCTGGTCAGCGCGGTGGCACCGGACATCGCGGCGATGCCGAAGTCGGTGAGCACCGGAGTGCCGTCCGGCCGGAGCAGCACGTTGCCGGGCTTGACGTCCCGGTGCTGGATGCCGACGGCGTGCGCGGCGCTCAGGGCGCTCAGCACGCCGCGGCCTATCCGCACCGCCTCCGGCACGCTCAGCGGCCCCTGGGTCAGCCGGTCGGCCAGGCTGCCGCCGGTCACCAGCTCCATGACCAGCCACGGGTGTTCGTACTCGGCGCCGTCCACGATGTGGTGGATGACCGCCACGTTCGGATGCTGCAGCCGGGCCAGCGCCCGCGCCTCGCGCAGCACCCGCTCGCGGGTCTCCCTGGTCAGCGCCGGGTCGGCCGCCGCCATCGCGGGATCGGCGGGGCGGACCTCCTTGAGCGCGACCTCGCGGTGCAACGCGGTGTCCCTGGCCCGCCAGACCAGGCCCATTCCGCCGCCGCCGAGCCGTTGCAGCAGTTCGAAACGGCCGTCGATGAGCCGTGTCTCCGGCCCCCCAGTATTCATGCGCGACATCGTAGGGTGCCGGACCGACGGCGCTGACCAGCGAGGTGGCCCGACCTCAGCCGAAGAGGTTGAACCAGCGCCGCTTCGACAGCGCCTCCAGCCTGCGCCCGGCGGACCGCACGTGTGCCATCAACTGCGGATCATCCGAGTCGCCGTAACGGTTGATCACATCCTGGTAGACCGCGATGGCCTGCTTGCGGCGCTTGAGCGCCTCCAGCGAGACGCCCGAGGCGAACAGGCTCATCCCGGTCACGTCGCGCAGCTGCTGCTCGGTCGCCGTGCCGATCCGGCGCACCACCTCGTCGTAGCAGTCCACCGCCTCCTGGTGGCGCTTCAGCTTCGCCAGCTCGCAGCCCTTGTTGTAGAGCGACATCGCGACGCGCTCCCGGACCAGCGGGGCGGTGCCCGCACCGAAGCGCTGGATCACCTGGTCGTGCAGGGCCATCTCCTGCTCGGATCCGTGCAGGCGGCCCACCGAGATGGCCTTCATGCCCATCGCGACCGCCAACTGCCCGTCGAGGTGCGGGTCGTCGCTGTCGGCGAAGCGGGCGATCACCTCGTCCGCCACCGCGATCCGCGCCTCGTCGCCGCCGTCCTGGGAGACGATCCACGCCTTGCCGTTCAGCGCCGAGGCCACCTTCACCCGCACATGCGGGTCCGGCAGGTGCCCGAACCGCTGGACGAGGTCGTCGTACGCACGCAGCGCCTCGGCCAGCTGCCCGCGATTCTCCAGCGCGAACCCGGCATCGAACAGCGCCGCGGCCTCGGTCTCGGCGGCGGCGTCATGGACCTGGTCAACCATGGCCAGCTTTCTCTTCTCTCATCGGGCCCGCCCTAACTGACGGTCCATCCGGTCAGCGGCAGCATCCCGGCCCGCGCTGACAGTCGGGACGGCGGGATGCGGGTGACCGGCGCCCTACCCGGGGTCGGATGCGTCAGGGCCGCTTGAGGAACGCCAGGATCTCGGCGTCGAGTTCGGCGGCCCGGTGGAACGGCATGGCGTGATGGGAGACGCCGAGCAGCGGCGCGGCGGCGGCGAGGACTGAGCGCCGTCGAGGCGGACGGACCAGGCGCAGGCTCAGGCTCAGGCGGACCAGTCGGGGCGGCGCCGGGTCGCGCCGAAGCCGGTCTCGTGGTCCCAGACGTGGGTGCAGGTGGGGCACTGCAGGTGGAGCAGGCTGCCGGTGTTGGAGAGCAGGTAGCGCCAGTGCTCACCACAGCTGCGCTGCTCGCCGCACGGGCCGCAGGCGCGGGCGTCGTCGCAGTTCGGGCAGTCCACCCAGGCGCGGCGGCCGAGGTCGGCCTGCGGGTCGATCGGCAGCGGGAGCGCGCGACGGTCCGAGCGGCGGTGGTCCGAGCGGCCGGCCGGGCGGGGCGAGGTGGGGCGGTGGCGGAACATGGTGCGAACTTAGGTAAGCCTTGCCTAATCTGTCAAGCCATGTCCGCCGGCCGGCGCAGCCCTGGTCCGGCCACCTGCTCGGATGGCCGGACCAGGTGCCGTGCCGGGTCGGCGGGCCGCTCAGGCGGTGGCCTCCGGCTTCGGCCGACCCTTCCACTCCTCGGACCCGAGCGGGAGCCAGCCCTCCCCGTCGCAGTCGGCACACGTCTCCGCCACGTAGCTGCTCCCCACCGCGACGGTGTACTGGCCGTCGTGGCGGACGTACGCCTTGGCGCCCATCCGGGCCCGCGCACGGGTCCCCTGGCCGCAGTTGGGGCACTGCATCCGGAACTGCACGAACTCGGGCCCGGTCGGCTGCTGCTCCTCGTCGTCGTTCATGGGGTCAGTCTGGCCCGTTTCCGGACCGGCCGTGCGTCGTGCGCATGACGAGTTGGTTCCGGCGCCCCGTCAACTCGGCACAGGCACCTCGGCGCAGCGCCTCAGCGCAGCGACTCAGCACAGCCCCGCCCGGCGCAGCCGGGACCGCAGCATGGGCGCGCAGCGCGGGCACTCGCACGGCGGCCACTCCCCGCTGATCGGGCCGCCCCAGTAGGACTCGCCGGGCAGCACCTCCAGCCGGGCGAGGTCGATCCGCTCACCGGCGGCGGTGATCCGGTAGATGTGCAGGGTCATGGCGCCGTGTCCGGGGTCGGGTTCGGGCTGGTCGTCGTCCGGGAAGTCGGCGGTGGGGGCGTGCAGGGGGTCGCGCATGGGTGGCTCATTTCCTGTCGCACACCGGGCAGTTCGGCCAGCCGAGCGGGCAGGACCCGCCCCCGGACGACACGGCCGAGGCAGTGCGCGTGATCAACGATGTAGTGCGTGAGTGCTTCGAGCGTCCGGACGCTGCACCCACCGATCTCGGCATGGAAACCCGCCGGGGTGCGGCTGATCCGACCGCCGCCCTCGACGCCAGGCAGCGCAGGCAGTCCAGCCAGCGCGAGAGCGTCCGCGAACGCTCGGACGGCCCGCTCGGCGGCCTCGCGCAGTTCGCGGACCTCGCGGTCTTCGGGCAGCTCAACTCGGCTGCTGGGCACGGGCGGCCAACCCATCACGGAGCAGGGCCACGATCCGGCGCACCACGTCGGGATGGGCCCGGCCGAGGTCGACCAGCACCAGACCGGTGAACCATCCCTCGTGCCAGTCCTCGCCGAGGGAGGGCAGATTGAGGCCGGCTTCGGCGAGGACGGCGCGCAACGCTTCGACGGCGTTCCGGGCATCCGCGCGGGCTTCCTCGGCGAGTTCGCCAATGCGAGTGGAACCTTGCTGGTTTGCCATTGAACAACTTCCTTTCGTGGCATTCTGCTATCAAGCATCGGCACTCCGTAGTACGTTGGCGAGACCAAATCCCTGACATCAGCTGCATGGCACGGAAGTAGGTTGGGACATGGCTGTGCGTCGTTCCGTGGAACAGGTTGCCCGCCCGCTCAGCCCGGAAGGGTTCGGCTGGTTGCTGCGGGATCTGCGCGAGGCCGCAAGTATGAAAATCGCTCCGCTCGCCCGCCAAGTTCCCTGTGACGGTTCGCTGTTGTCACGGTTCGAGTCGGCCGAACGGGTGCCGAAGCTGTCGACGGTGCAGCGGCTGGACGTGCTGCTGAAGACGGGCGGGCGGCTGGAGCGGGCCTGGCACGAGGTGGATTGGCACCGGGAAATCGAGCATCCTGATTGGTTCAAGCAGTTCGTCAAGGTGGAATCGACTTCGGTTCTTTTCCGGGACTACAACGTCTCCGCAATCCCAGGGCTGCTGCAGACTCCGGAATATGCCCGCGCCCTCCTGGCGAGAGGCCCGGCGCGAAAGGACGGCCCTTCACTGGAGCAGCGGGTGAAAGCTCGGATGAGTCGTCAGGAACGATTCCTGACGGAGGACGGCCCGCTGGCCTTCTTCGTCATCGACGAAGGCGTCCTGCGACGGATGGTGGGCGGTCGACTGGTGATGTACCACCAGTTGAAGCACATCCTCGACGTGATCGAGCGCTACCCGAACATCGTGGTGCAGATCGCCCCGGACGAACTGGGCGAGCACGTCCCCGCAACCGAGAGTTTCAAGCTGGTGACGCTGCCCGACGGCTCCGAGGTGATCTACTCCGAGAGCGTGACGCGCGGTCACTTTTCGCGTCAGCCAGAGGAGATCGAGCGCCTCTCACGGGCCTATGATCGGCTACGAGCGGATGCCCTCTCGGCGTCCGAGTCAGCCGACTTGATCCGCCGTGTCATGGAAGGACTGCTCAACGTGAGCCCAGAAATCCAGCCGCTCCCGACCAAGCTCTCGTGGTTCAAGGCCAGCAGCAGCGGCAACAACGGCGGCGACTGCATCGAGACCACGCGCGATCTCCTCCCCACCGGTCTGATGCCCGTCCGCGACTCCAAGAACCCGGACGGCCACGCGCTCACGTTCCCCGCTGACTCCTTCGCCGCCTTCATCAACGGCGTCAAAACCGGCGGTTTCGGCACCGTCTGACCCTGGAAAGACATGCGGACATGACCCTCACCTGGTTCAAGTCCAGCTACAGCGGCGAGAACGGCGGCAACTGCGTCGAGGCCTCCCCCGACCTCCTCCCCGCCGGCCTCGTCCCCGTCCGCGACTCCAAGAACCCCGACGGCCCCGCACTCGCCTTCCCCGCCGCCTCCTTCACCCGCTTCATCACCAGCGTCAAGGACGGCACCCTCCCCACCGCCTGACCCACCGCGCCCCCACCCCTCGGGGCGCGGGGTCGTGGTGGGTCGGCGAGGCGGTTGCCGGTGGAGAGGTACGCGCGAGAGTGCTGCCCACGCTGGACCACCTCCACCGAGCAGCCGCCGGATCCCCGGGAGCCGCCGCATCCGGACGGCAGCAGCCTCGGGTCCTGCTCGGCCCGGGTGATGGGGTGCCGGTCACCGGATGAGCCCTGCGTGCCGACCGGGCCGGGCAGGGTCAGCGGCGTGGATGAGCTGACGGAGCGCGCCGAAGTAGACCTCGTGGTCGACCACGGCAGGCAGGATTGCGGCGAGGTGCCCGGTCAGCACCGGGAACTCCTCGGGGTCGAGCGCGGCCAGCGCGGTGCGGGTGGCGGCCTGGGCGGCCTTCGGGTCCCGGTGGTCGACGAAGCTCGCGCTGCCGAGCGTGAGCAGATACATCCGCCGATAGGCGGTGATCGCCTCCTTCGGCGCCATACCGGCCGCGACCGAGTCGGCGAGCTGCGGTTCCACCAGGCGTTTCAGTAGCTGCGGGCCGAGCCAGGGCCGGTCGCCGCGCAGGGCGACCAAGCCCGGATGGGCCGTCAGCAGCTCGTAGAGCGCGGCGAAACGGGTCTCGGTGGCCGTGGCCCAGTCGATGCCGGGCGGGATGTCGGGTAGCCGGGCGGCGAGGTGGTCGGTGACCAGGTCCAGCAGTCCGGCCAGGTCCGTGCAGCGGCGCTGGAGCGAGGCGACGGAGATGCCCAGCGCGGTGGCCAGGGTGCGGAAGCTGAGCGCGCCGTGGCCTTGCTGATCCACGATCAACAGGGCTTTCTCGGCGATGCGTTCGTGAGTCGCGAGGTCCAGGGAAGCAGATTGCCTTGGCATGCGAGTCAGCGTACGGTACAGCGTATCGTCACGGTAGGCTTCCATCTCCTCACGGAGGCGACATGTCCCGCACCACGGCGCTCGACCCGCTGTTCACCGCAGTGACCACCCCGGCCTTCACCGACCGGCACCTGGCCAACCTCGCGGCCGGCACCCTCGCCGCTGTCCGCGTCCCCGGCTTCCTCGACCTGACGACCTGCCAGGCCGCGATGACGGCGGTGGACCGGCTGCCCACCGCCGACTACGACCCGGCCCGGGTGCCCACCCCGATCATCCGCTTCGGCCCCGCACTCAGCGACCACCGCGACCAGAACGGCGTGCTGGACGCCGACCGGTACTGGCGCGACGCCGAGGCTGCCCGCACCGCCTGGCACCGGGCCGGTCTGCGCCCGGACCCCATCACCGTCTCGCTGGCCCGCCTCGGCTGTGCCTGGGGCGCCGCCGTCACCCCGGCCACCATCGGCGGGCGCGCCGTGTTCGGCGGCACCCTGCGCGAAATCAACGCGGGTGCGTTCGTCCACTGCGACTCGATCACCCGGGAGTTCTCCGCCGGGCTCTTCGACCAAGAGGTCGTAGCCCAACTGGCGTTCAACGTCTGGGTCGCCGTCCCCGAGACCGGCGGGGCGACCACCGTGTGGCGCCACCGCTGGGAGCCGGCCGACGAACAGCACCGCCAGGCGTACGGCTACCGGCCTGAGACCGTCGAGCACTGCCAGCGGATCAGCCTGACCCCGCAGGTCGGCGACGCACTGCTGTTCAACCCCGCGAACTTCCACGCGGTCGATCCCTGCCCCGGGCAGCGGCGGATCGCCTTCGCCTTCTTCCTGGCACTCACCACCACGGGCCAGCTCATCGCCTGGTCCTGACCTTCTCATCGCAGGAGCGACAACGTGCACCAGCTCACGTACGGCGACATCAAGGCCGCCACCGACCGGATCGCCGGACGCATCCGCCCCATCGCCCTCGCACCCGTCGACCCCGGCGCGATCCGCCCCGCCCACCGCGACCCCCTGGACGACCGGCCCGAGCAGCCGTGCGAGGTGTGGCTGGCGTTGGAGTACATGCAGCACACCGGCTCATTCAAGGCCCGGGGTGCGCAGAACTTCATCCAGGCCCACCGCGACGGGGGCACCCTCCCTGACGCCGGGGTGACCATCGCGTCGGGCGGCAACGCCGGGCTGGCGTGTGCGTGGGCCGCCCAGCAGCAGGGCGTCCGGGCCACGGTCTTCCTGCCCACCACCGCCCCGGCGGTGAAGGTCGCCAAACTCCGCGGCTACGGCGCGGACGTGCGCCTGGTCGGCGCGGAGTACGCCGAGGCCCTCGCCGCGTGCGAGGAGTTCGCGGCGGCCACCGGGGCGCTTGCCTCGCATGCCTACGACCACCCACTCATCGCTGCCGGTGCCGGCACCCTGCTGGAGGAGATCCGGGCCCGAATTCCCGGCCTGGACACCGTGGTGGTCGCGGTCGGCGGCGGCGGCCTGTTCACCGGTGTGGCCACCGCCGCCCAGCATCACGGCATCCGCACCGTCGCGGTCGAGCCCGAGGACTGCCGCGCGCTCAACGCCGCCATCGACGCGGGCCACCTGGTCGACGTCACCGTGGACTCGATCGCCGCCGACTCCCTCGGCGCCCGCCGGGCCTCGCAGATGGCCCTGCACGCCGCCCAGCAGGACAGCGTCCACTCCGTGCTCGTCCCGGACAGCGAGATCGTCCGCGCCCGCCAGGCGCTGTGGGACCACCGCCGCGTCGCCGTCGAGCACGGCGCCGCGACCGCCCTGGCGGCCCTGACCTCCCCGGACCAGCAACTGCCCAACCGGGACCTGCCGAACCGCCCCGTCGAGCCGAGCCGCAGTTACCGGCCCGGCAACGGCGAGAAGATCGCCGTGGTGCTCTGCGGGGCCAATACCGACGTTCGGACGCTCATGCACCAGAGCAACGAGAACTGACCGGTCCGACCCGAAGCGGGCCGCACGATGGCCGACCGCCCATTCGTCCTGCTGAGCGTTGCCACCTCCGTCGACGGCTACATCGACGACACCTCGCCGCAGCGCCTCCTGCTGTCGAACGCGAGGACTTCGACCGCGTGGACCAGGTCCGCGCGGAGTCGGACGCCAGCCTCACCGGTGGCAACACCCTGCGCAGCGACAATCCGAGGTTGCTGGTCAACAGCGAGAAGCGCCGGGCGGACCGCGTCGCGGCCGGCAGGCCCGAGTACCCCCTCAAGGTGACCATCACCGCCAGTGGGGACCTCGATCGCGACCTCAAGTTCTGGCACTTCGGCGACAAGAAGGTCGCCTACAGCACCGACGCTGCCGCGCCGAAGCTCCGCGAGAAGCTGGACGGACTCGCCGACGTCGTCAGTACCGGCCCGACCGTGGACTTCGGCGTCCTGCTCGACGACCTGGCCGGCCGTGGCGT
This sequence comes from Kitasatospora sp. NBC_01266, assembly GCF_036242395.1. Taxonomy (NCBI): domain Bacteria; kingdom Bacillati; phylum Actinomycetota; class Actinomycetes; order Kitasatosporales; family Streptomycetaceae; genus Kitasatospora; species Kitasatospora sp. NBC_01266. The sequence continues at coordinate 2,334,904 of NZ_CP108458.1, forward strand.
CGAGCGCCTCATGGTCGAAGGTGGCGGACAGATCCACACCCAGTTCCTGTCCCAGGGCCTGGCCGATGAAGTGCACCTTGCGGTCGCGCCCTTGCTCGTCGGGGACGCCGCCGCACCGCGCTTCGTCCACCCGGCCGACTACCCGGGTGGCAGCACGCGGCGCATGAAGCTCCTCGAGGCCCGCACCGTCGGCGACGTGGTCCTCCTGCGGTACGCGCCGAAGGCCGGCTCGGCCACCGTGGTCGGCGCGAGGTATCCGCTTGCCCGGAAAGGAAGCTGACGTCGACTCGGGTGCAGGCCGACGGTGAGGAAATAGCTGGTGTACGGATGGCGAGGACGGCTACTATGCCGCTCATGCACTTCTCCGATCCACACTGACAGATCGCCTGTCCGCTCCCGCGCCGCCTCCTCGTCACGAGTGATGGCCGGCGGGGCGGAACGCTGATCCGTCATGCCCGCGCGTGACCGGACCCGGCCCTGGCCGGGCGTCGGCACGCCCACTTCGGAGAACCCCATGTCAAGCCCCGACCGGGGCAGCGCGTCCTACCGCGCTGTCCTCACGCTGCCCCATGCCCGCTCCCTGTTCGCCGCCGCCATGCTCGCGCGGCTCTGCTACGCGCTGCTCAGCCTCCCCCTGCTGCTCGCGCTGCGGGAGGGTACCGGCTCCTACACCGTCGCCGGTGCCGCCAGCGGCTTGTTCGGACTGGTCAGCGCCCTGCTCGGACCTGCCAGAGCCCGACTGGTCGAGCGTCACCACGCCGCGTTGATGCTCCTGGCCGTCTGCTACGCGGTCCTGCTGTCCGCACTGGCCGCCGCCTGCGCCGCCCACCTGCCCGCTCTGCCCACCGCCTCCCTCGCCGTACTGGCGGGCACCTGCCCGCCCCCGGTCGGCCCGCTGATGCGGACCCTGTGGGGCCGGCTGACCACGGACGAGGCGCAGCATCAGTGCGCGTTGAGCCTGGACACGGCGGCGGAGTCCAGCGTCTTCGCGCTCGGTCCCGTCCTCGGTGGACTGCTGGTCGCCGCCTCCTGCGCGCCGGCCGTGCTCGCGGTGTGCGCGGCCCTGGTCATCATCGGCTTCGGCCTGCTGGCGGCGGGCCTGCGTCGGACCCCTGCGAGCGTGCGCGTGGCAGCACCCGCCGCTCGCCCTCGAAGCCCCCTGCGCGCCCCGGGGATCGCTCCGTTGCTGTTGCTCGTGCTCGCTGTCGCGAGTGCGCTGTGCCTCTTCGAGGTGGCGGTCCTCGCCGCCTGGGGAACGCTGGCGGCCGGGGTGCTGACCACCCTGTTCTCGGTCGGTGGCGTCCTCGGCGGCCTGGTGTACGGCCGACGCCAGTGGCGCGGAGACCTCGCCCGCCGACCGCTGGTGCTGGCCGCCTGCTCCGCCGTCTGCTACGCGATTCCCGCACTGCTGTACTCCGCGCCGGCGGCGGGCGTCGCCCTGCTGCTGGCCGGCGCGTGCACCGACGTCCTCCTGATCACGTCCTACCAACTCGTCGACCGGCTCGTCCCCGAAGGCTCACGCACCGAGGCCGGCGCGTGGGTCAACACCGCCTACAACCTGGGGGCGGCCATGGGGGCGGCCATCGGCGGTGTCCTGATCGACCGCTCCGGTTCACCGGCGGCCCTCACCGCCGCGGCCGGGCTGCTCGGTGTCTGCACGCTGATCTGCGCGCCGCTCGCACGTCGGCGTCACGCGGCGGAGGCGAAGACGGCCACCTCACCGGAGCCGGCCTGATCATCGGTGGAGCGGGGCCGCGCAGCCCGCGATCGCGGTGAACCCGGGCCCGCGCGCGTGCCGTTCACCGAGGTGTCGGCTCAGCATGGTCAGTCGGTCTGACCGAAGCCCGGAAGGTCCGTCATGGCCACCAGAAAGCCCCCGAAGGCCCTGCTCATCAGCGTCGCGCTCACCCTCCTGGTCGCCGTCGCGATCGTGCTCATCAGCCGGTCGTCCGAGACCGAGCCCGCCGCGGCACCACCGGCCACAGCAGCGCCGACCGACGGTTCCTCGGGCGACGATCCCTCCATCGCACCAGCTCCGGACAACCGCCCCACCCTGACGTTCAGCAGCCTGGACGGCCCGGTGACGCCGGCCGAGATCGCGTCGTTCACGTCCTACATCGAGACCCTCACGCCGTCGCCCGACAACGACGGCAACGCGTGGGCGCAGGGTCACAGCGGCGAGGACGTCAAGGCGATGGGCCTGGTCTACGAGGTCTCCGGCAACCGGGCGGTCCTGGACCGGATGATCGACTTCTGCGACACCGTGCTGTCCGAGCGGGACGACCTGGCGCCCGCCCCGGTCGGGCAGCACGTGCTCTGGACCGGCAGGATCGATCCCGCCTGGCCCGCCAAAACCAACGCCAAGCCCATCATCACCGGCGGTGAACAGGGCGACCCGGTGGGGCATCTGGCCGACTGCGCCCGGCTGATCCTGCAGACGCCCGCCATCTGGAAGCTGCCCGTGACGATCGGCGACCCGCACGGCTACGGCGCCACCTACCTGGACCGCGCGAAGAAGTTCGTCGCGGAGGCCGACACCGCCGTCGACGGGCACATCCTGGCCCGGCTGCTGGACCTCTCGCACGGCAACCGGCAGTACTTCGCGGCGGACTCGCCCTACAAGGGCGGCCAACCGGTGCCGTGGAACCAGCAGATGATGTTCGACTACGGCTTCCAGAACCTGGCGATCGACCACCAGATCCTGGGCGACGACCCGACGCGGGTGAGCAAGTACGACAACCTCGTGCAGACCAGCATCGACTGGTTCTTCGCGGATACGAAGCCGTACACCGACAAGGCGGGCAACACGGCCTACGACTGGTACTACGCCCCGTCGGCCGGTGCGAAGCCGACCGGCGACAAGGAGGACAACAACCACGGCAGCCTGGACTGCGCGGGCCTCTACCGGGCGTACCTGTCCGGCCGGTACCACATCACCCCGGCGATGCTGGCCCCGATCGCGAACACCTTCGTGGACGTGATGGCCACCGGGCACGACCACTACGCGGGCCGCATCGACGGCAGCACCGGCGTGGGGAACGGCTCCGCCACCCACTACGCGCGCAGCGGGTGGCTGCTGATGACCGAATTCCGGCCCAACGCGTACCAGCAGCTGGTGACCGCCAACTTCCCGCGGAAGACGACCACGGCGGACGACCAGTTCTCCCGCGTCCTGATGCTGCGGAGCCGGCGCGACAAGCAGCAGGTGAGCCCCACGCCCTGAGCAAGTGGTCTGCTGCGGCCAGGCCTTGAAGGCAGAGCAGGTGACCCGCGTCGGCGGCCCCGCCGGAATGATCACGGACCCGCGCGTTGTTGGAGCCCGACGGGGGTCGGGACAGCCGTCGGCCACCGGTCCAAGGCCAGCCGCACGACCTCACGGAGGCCCGGCGTGATCGACGCACGTCAGCGCAACACCGCCCTGCTCGTTGCCGGTTGCTTCTTCATGGAGAACCTCGACGGCACCATCGTCGTCACCGCGGCCCCGGACATCGGCAGGTCGCTGGCGGTGTCGGCGACCGCCGTCGGCGTGCTGGTCACCGCCTACGTGCTGACCCTCGCCGTGCTGATACCGCTCAGCGGCTGGCTGACCCACCGCTACGGCAACCGCAAGGTGTTCCTCTCCGCGATCGCCGTCTTCACCCTGGCCTCGCTGGGCTGCGCCGCCAGTGACAGCCTCGCCGAACTGGTCGCGCTGCGCGTCCTGCAGGCGGCCGGCGGCGCGATGATGGTGCCGGTGGGCCGGCTGATCGTGGTGGCCAGGGCCGAGAAGCAGGACCTGATGCGGGCGATCTCCTACACCGTCTGGCCCGGCCTGCTGGCCCCCGTGATCGCCCCGCTCGCCGGTGGGCTGCTCACCACCTACGCCTCCTGGCACTGGCTGTTCCTGATCAACATCCCGCTCGGCATCGTGGCGTTCGGCGTGGCCTGGCGGCTGATCGAGAACACCGGGGCCGGCACCCCGCCGCCGCTGGACTGGGTCGGCGTCCTGCTGACCTGCACCGGCCTGGCCGGGGTCACCTACACCGCCGACCTCGTCGCGCAGGGCACCGCGCCCTGGATCACGGTCACCGCCTGCGCCGCCGGCTCGTTCGCCCTGCTCGGCGCGGCGGTGTGGCACCTGCTGCGCACCCCGTACCCGCTGGTCGCCCTGCGGACGCTGCGCGTTGCCACCTTCCGGGCCGCCCAACTGGGCGGGTTCCTGTTCTGGCTGGTGGTCGGCGCGGTGCCGTTCCTGCTGCCGCTGATGTTCCAGACCGCGTTCGGGTGGAGTGCCGTCAAGTCCGGTGCCCTGGTGCTCTGCGTCTTCGTCGGCAACGTCGGCATCAAGCCCGCCACCATCCCGCTGACCAACCGCTTCGGCTTCAAGCCGCTGCTGGTCGCCGCCACCCTCGCGGTCGCCCTCAGCACGGTGGGCCTGGGCCTGACCACCGCCGCCACCGCGCTGCCGGTCATCGTCGTGCTGGCCCTGATCAGCGGCGTCGCCCGCTCGGTCGCGCTCTCCTCGTACAGCAACATCACCTTCAGCGACATCGCTCCGGCCCAACTGCGCGACGCCAACACGCTGGGCGCCACCACCACCCAGCTCGCCGCCGGCCTCGCCATCGCCGTCGCCACGGTGGCCCTGCGCCTCGGCGGCCCGCTCGGCCGCCTGCTGCCCGGCCCGCAGACCGGCAGCACCGCCTACACCGTGGCGTTCGGCCTGCTGGCACTGGCCGCGCTCGCCGCCACCGTCTCGGCCCTGCGGCTGAGTTCGCAGGCCGGCGACACCGTCCGCTCGTCCCGCCCGGCGGCAGCGGCGGTGCCGGCGGCGCCCGGCGACTAGGCCGGGCGGCGAGAGTGCCCGCGCGAGGGGATCAGCGCAGTGCGCTCAGTTCGGGTCGCGGTTGAACCGCGCCGTCGACCATCGGTAGCCGAGCGCGGTCAGGCCGAGGCACCAGGCGATCGCGATCCACCAGTTGTTGCCGATGTGGGTGCCGAGCAGCAGGCCGCGCAGGGTCTCGATGGCCGGTGTGAACGGCTGGTACTCGGCGATCGGCCGGAACCAGCCCGGCATCGTGCCGGCCGGGATGAAGGCACTGGAGATGAGCGGGAGGAGGATCAGCGGCTGTGCGCTGTTGGCGGCCGCCTCGGCGTTCGGGCTGGCCATCCCGATGCCGACCGCGATCCAGGTGAACGCCAGGGCGAACAGCACGACCAGCCCGAACGCCGCGAGCCAGTCCAAGGCCGTGGCGTCCGTGGGCCGGAAGCCGATGGCCACGGCGACCGCCCCGACCACGACCACGCTGGCGACGCACTGCAGCACGCTGCCGACGACGTGCCCGATGATCACGGAGCCGCGATGGATCGCCAGCGTACGGAAGCGGGCTATGAGGCCCTCGCTCATGTCCATGGAGATGTGCACCGCGGCCCCGATCACAGTGCTGCCGATGGTCATCATCAGAATGCCCGGGACGATGTAGGCGATGTACTCGGAGCGGTCGGCGCCGCCTCCGCCGATGCCCGCGCTCATCACGTCACCGAAGATGTAGACGAAGAGCAGCAGCAGCACGATCGGCGCGAGCAGCAGGTTCAGGGTCCCGGACGGGTAGCGCCGCGCGTGCAGCAGGTTGCGGCGCAGCATCGTGTTCGAGTCGCGGACGGCGACGGAGAGGGCGCTCATCGGACGTTCCCCTTCGGCTGGTTGGGGACGTCGGACGGGCCGGTGAGGGCGAAGAACACGTCGTCGAGGTCGGGGCTGTGCACGGTCAGCTCGTCCGCCTCGACGCCGACCGTGTCCAGCCGGTCGAGGATGGCGCGCAGCTCGCGCTGGCTGCCGTCGCTGGGGATCTGCAGCGCCAGCGCCTCGTCGTCCCGGGTCACCTCGCGCAGCGCGCAGGCAGCCGACTGGTACGCGGACGGGTCGGTGAAGCGCAGCCGCACGTGCCCGCCGGGGATGAGCCGCTTCAGCTCCTCGGCGCTCCCCTCGGCGGCGACCCTGCCGTCGTCGAGCACGGCGATGCGGTCGGCGAGTTCGTCGGCTTCGTCCAGGTACTGGGTGGTGAGGAAGACGGTGACGCCGCCGGTGACGAGTTCGCGGATGATCTGCCACATGTGGTGGCGGCTGCGCGGGTCGAGGCCGGTGGTCGGCTCGTCGAGGAAGATGATCCGCGGGTCGCCGACCAGGGTCATGGCGAGGTCGAGACGCCGCTTCATGCCGCCGGAGTAGGTGGCGGCGGGCTTCTTCGCGGCCTCCACCAGGTCGAAGCGCGCCAGCAGTTCGGCGGTGACCCGACGGCCCTCGCGCTTGGACAGGTGGTGCAGGTCCGCCAGCAGGAGCATGTTCTCCTCGCCGGTGATCAGGCCGTCGACGGCGGAGAACTGTCCGGTGACACCGATCGCGGCGCGCACGGCCTGCGGGTCGGCGGCGATGTCGTGGCCCGCGACCTGGGCATGGCCGCCGTCGGCGGTGATGAGGGTGGAGAGGATCTTCACGGCGGTGGTCTTGCCGGCGCCGTTCGGCCCGAGCAGCGCGAACACGGACCCGGCCGGGATGTACAGGTCGATGCCGTCGAGGACGGTCTTCTCGCCGTAGGACTTGCGCAGACCGACGGCGGAGATGGCGGCCGGCGACGGATGACCGCCGCTCTTCCTGGATGTGGGCATGACAGATAAGGGCATGGAGCTCTCCCGTTCGAAGGCTTTCAAGGGCTTTCGAAGGCTTTCGAAAGCTGAAGTGACTGGGGTCGCGCGGGTCTTCAGGACACCTCGGCCTCGGCGCGCGCGAGGTCGTCGGTCAGCCGCTTCCGCGCACGGGCGGGAACGTAGCCACCCTCCGAGTAGTTCTGGGCGAACGCCTCGACGAACTCCGCCGGGTCTTCCCCGACGATCTCGCGGATCGGCGTTCCGTCCGCCGCCGCCTGCTCGAACAGGTCGGCGAGGTCTTCGAACATCGACGCGTTGCTCTCGCCGTCCGTCGGCACGAAGTGCATCAGGTGCCGCTCGATCGCCTCGACCGCCGCGCGGTGGTTCGCGGGAAGCTCCTTGACCCGCGCCTTGTATGCCCTCCAGCGCTTCTTGGGCCCGATCACCTTCGAGATGAAGCCGCTCTTTTCGACATCGGACATGGTCACGCGCCCCCTTCGCGGAGCTGTTCCAGTCGTTCCGTGAGGAAGCTCCACGTCCTCCAGAACTCTTCGAGGTACTCCCGCCCCTGAGCATTGAGGGAGTGCACCTTGCGTGGCGGCCCCTTCTCGGAGGGGACCTTCGCCACGTCGACGAGGCCGCGCTTCTCGATCCTGACGAGCAGCGCGTAGATGGTCCCTTCGGCGATGTCGGAGAACCCCTGCTCCCGCAGCCGCGCCGTGATCTCGTAGCCGTAGGCGGGCCGGCCGGCCAGGGACGCCAGAATGATGCCCTCCAGCGTGCCCTTGAGCATCTCCGTCTCCAGCTTGGTCATGGAACACCTCCTTCCCGAGCTATTCAGTGTCATTGACTACCGGTACACCGTAACGCTGACTACCGGTACTTAGCAAGACGGAATAGCGAAGGGTCGACCGACGCCCCGCGGGAGAGAGTTACCCCTCTGATGGTCTGTTGTGTTTACTCTTGTGGGTTGTTGATTGGTGCAATATCGTATGGCACCACCGTCGAGGCCCGGACGCCCAGCGTCTCCCCCCACACCAGCGCCTCGCCGACGGCAGCTCTCCCAAAGCTCCGAGCCGCACGCCCCCACCAGCCGTGGCCAGCCCGCCCTCCGGGCGACCCCTGCCCCGGCATCCACCCTTCGGGAAGCCCCCACATGCGAACATCCCCGCCTCGCGTCGCCGGCCTGCTGGCCGCCATGGCCCTGGCCGTCTCCGGCCTCGGCGCGACCTCCCTCGCCACCGCTGCCCCGGCCGCCGCCCTCGGCAACGGCAACGCCCTGACCCCGCCCATGGGTTGGAACTCCTGGAACAGCCTGGGCCCGTCCGTCAACGAGACCGAGGTCAAGCAGACCATCGACTTCATGTCGTCCAACGGCCTGGCGCAGGCCGGCTACAACACCGTCACCATCGACGACGGCTGGTCGCTGCGTCACCGTGACGGCCAGACCACGGACTTCGTGAAGAACTCCGACAACGGGATGCAGCTGTACGACAACAACGGCAACCCGGTCTCCGGTACCGACGGCACCGGCAACGACCCCACCAGCGGCCACCTGATCCCGGACCCGGGCAGCTTCCCCAGCCAGGTGGTCAACGGGCAGACCATGAACGGCATCCAGTACCTGGCCTGGTACGCGCACAGCAAGGGCATGAAGTTCGGGCTCTACGCCACCGACACCTACACCACCTGCCAGGGCCACCCCGGGAGCCTGGGCCACGAGGCCACCGACGCCAACGACTTCGTCTCGTGGGGCGTCGACTTCGTGAAGTACGACGACTGTCCGTACGGCCCGACGATCACCGGCCCCGACGGCTACAGCTACTACCCGCAGGGCGAGGGCAAGGAGCTCACCGAGTCCATCTACGCCCGCACCCAGACCTTCCAGCGGGCCCTGGACGCGGCGACCGCCGCCGCGGGCAAGCCGAAGGTCACCCTCAGCCTGTCCGCGCAGCCCGCGCACACCGGCATCCCCTACCTGCTGAACGCCAACGACCCGGCCCGCACCGACCCGCTGATCGAGGCCGCCGGTGTCCAGCCGCACCAGGCGGCCGGGTACTACCCCACCGGAGTCTGGTGCGGCCAGGTCGCCAACATGTGCCGGATCGGCGGCGACCGGGACAGCGAGCTGGACGGCGTGCTCTACAACGGGCAGTTGCAGACCGCGCTGGCGTACCCGGGCAACGTCCACCCGGGCAGCTGGAACGACATGGACATGATGTTCGCCGGATGGCAGGACCCCAACGGCGTCTGGGGCGTCACCGACACCTACAAGGGCGACAAGCCGTTCACCGACGACGAGTCGCGCACCGAGCTGTCGATCCTGTCGATGATGGCCGCCCCGCTGATCTCCGGCGCCGACCTGCGCGCCACCGCCGACTCGCAGCACACCGCGAACGGCTACACCTGGTCCACCGGGATCGACTCCTCCGCGCTGGCGCTGCTGAAGAACCCCGACATGATCGCCGTCGACCAGGACAGCCTCGCCAAGCCCGCCACCCTGGTCGGCAGCCCGCCCACCTCCCCGACGGCCCCGGTGATCCTCAAGCGCCAGCTCGCCAACGGCGACCTGGCCGTGGCACTGATCAACCAGGACCCGAACAACTGGGCCATGCCCAGCGCCAGTTTCGCCGCCCTCGGGCTGACCGGCTCCAGCTACAGCTACCGGGACCTGTGGACCGGAGCGACCGGCACCGCCACCGGCACCATCGGCGGCGCCTGGATCCCGGCGCACGGCGTCACGCTCCTGCGCATCGCCGGCGGAGCCATCGGCATGGGTAGCGGCGGCAGCACCGGCAACGGTGCGACGGGCATCGTCGGTGACGGCAAGTACCACGCGATCAGCGCGGGCGGCACCGGTGGCCAGGCCCTCGAAGTCCAGGGCGGCTGCTACGCCAACCTCGGCGGCAACTCCGACATCAACGCCTACCAGAGCGGCGACGCCGCCCAGCAGTGGCAGTTCACGCCCAACCCGGACGGCACCGTGCAGATCAGCGACAACTGCTACACCGCCACCCAGTCGCACACCGTGCTGGCCGCCGGCGGCGGAGTCGGCACCGCCTATCTGCTCAACCCCACGGCCAACAACCCCTGGCAGGAGTGGAAGGTCGCCCAGAACAGCGCCGGCACGCTGACCATCACCAACGTCGGCAACGGCCTGACCCTGGACGTCGCCGCCGCCACCGCCGGCTCGAGCGGGATGACCAACCCGGCCAACTCGGGTGCGGCCGGCCAGAGCTGGACCGTGCTGTCCTGACCACCAGGCCCTGATCACCAGGCCCACATCACCAGGCCCTGACGACGCCTGACCCGACCATGGCCGGGCCCGGTACGGTGCGACACCGTACCGGGCCCTGCCGTCATCCGGGTCAGGTCAGGGGCACGGCGTCCCGGCCGAGGTGCCGGGCGAAGAACCGGACCGCGCTGTCGGCCTCGAACCTGGGCAACTCCTTGTGCCGGCCCGCGTTGGCGTGCAACGTCTTCTCCGTGGAGGCGAAGGCGTCGAACAGCGCGAGGCCGGCCTCGCGCGGGATGTGCTCGTCATCCCACTGCATGGCGAACTCGATCGGGATGGTGATCCGCTTCGCCTGCTCGGCCAGGACGTCGGGCCAGTGCTGGCCGAAGACCGCGGCGGTGATCCTGGGTTCGACCGCCACGAACGGCAGGCCGATCGCGGTGCCCATGTTGATGCCGAAGTAGCCGACCGGCCCGTCGGCGCCGATCTCCGGAAGCTGCTGGAGGGCGTCCAGGGTCGCCCGCCACTCGGGCAGCGCGAGTTCCGCCAGGTGGGCGTTGTATTGGACCACGATCGGGCCTTCCGGCTCGCCCGCCGCCCGCGCCCGGAACAGCTCGGCGATCTCCCGCTCGTCGTGCGCGGTGCGCGGCCGGTCGCCGTGACCGGGCGCGTCGATGACGGCGACGTGGAAGCCGCAGCCGGCCACCAGGCGCTGGGCCCGGCCCGCCATCGCCGGATGCTTCTTGTGGTTGCCGCCGCCGTGGCCCATCAGGACCAGGGGCGCGCGCTCGGTGGCGGATGCGGGCGACCAGAGGACGCCGGGGATCTGGCCCACCGTGAAGTCGCGCTCGACCATGCCGTTCGACGACGACTGGGCGGTGAACTGCAGAGAGTACATGGGGTGTTGCCTTTCGGGAGTGCCTTGTTGTCCAGGCGCTCCCGGCGACAGCTACGTCAGTCGCCCGGCCGTGACGGCAAGGCGGAGCACCCACATCGATCCAGCGTTCATGGGTCTCACCTCCTCGGGCGGTGTCACGGTCGGCTGGAAGCTATCAGCTGACGCATCGTGTGGCCCACCCCTTTTTCCCCGCTCTAGCCGCGGTCGCCGACCGGCTCCAGGTAGAGGGTGTCGGTGCCGCCGCCGTCCGCGTCGTTGGCGAACTCGGCGCCCGGCCAGTCCAGCTTGACCGAGTGGGTCTCACCGGGCGGGGTGATGGTCATGGTGTTGACCTTGATGCCGGTGTGGCCCTGCGGGTTGGTGCGGAACCAGATCGGGAACTGGGTGCTCGCCCCGGCGGCGAGGGTGACGGTGCCCGGCTGGTGCGGGCCGCGCGGCACCGAGGTGGGGCCCTCGCCGGTGGTCAGGTCCACCCCGGCGAAGCCGTACAGGGTGCAGCGCGTGCCCTTGTTGGTGAAGGTGACGCTGACCTCGCGCATGTCCGCCTCGGGCGGCGTCTGCTTGCCCACGGCGGCGCTGATGGCCAGGTTGGCGGTGGTGCACTGGTCGGCGGCCGGCGCGGCACCGGTCCCCGTCCCGGTGCCGGTGCCGCTGCCGCTGCCGGTGCCGGTCGAACCCGAGCCGGACGAGCCGGACGTGTGGGTCGAACCGCTGCCGGTCGAACCGCTGCCGGTCGAGCCGCTGCCCGTGGACCCGGTGCTGGTCCGCGCCGGGCTCTGGCCACCGGCGCTCACGGTCGCGCTGCCGCTCACATCCCCCTGACAGGCGGTCAGCGCCAGCCCCGCCATGACCGCCACCGCACTTGCCGCCAGGGCACGCTGAACACGCATCTCACTGTCTCCCAAAGGTGATTGAGGCCTGCGGCGCCCCCGCCGCGGCCTTTATGAGAATCACACAGGCGACCATGATCGTCCAGCTTGGAGCGCCCCCCGGGACAGAGCTGTGACGGTGTCCCGTTCCTGTCCCAGCGGGGTGCTCGTTTCAACCCGGACGGCCTGCTGCCGCGTTGCGCGCGCGGCAGCGGGCGGCGGCGGGCGGCAGCGGGCGGCTCAGCCCTGGGCGCCGGTGTTCTGCAGCTGGGCCCGCGCCTGGGACAGGCTCGACTGCGGCACGCCGATCAGCACCTGCGGGGAGCCGATCTCCTTGCTCGGGCAGAACCGGGCGTCCTTCACCGGCACGTTCACGATCAGCACCTCGTCGTTGCGGACCACGATGAGCTGACTGCCGGTCGTGCAGCTCGCGTTGGGGGCGACCGGCGGGGAGGAGAGCCAGCTGACGGGCTGGTAGACCACCTCCTGCGGCTTGAGCACGGTGCCGTGCGCCTGGTCGGTGGCGAAGGTCCCGCTGCCCAGCACGCCGGTCACCAGCTTGGTGAACGTGGGCGTGCCGTCGGTCCGCAGGTCGGCCGCCCCGTACATCACGCAGGCCTGCCCCGAGACATTGGTGAGCTTGACGACGCCGGTCCACCGGGGGTTCCCACTGCCGTCCAGGCCGACCATCTCGCCGGTGACATCGCTGTGCCCCTCCGAGCTGCCGCAGAGCGGAACATCGGCGCCGTCCGGCTTCGCCGCCGTCCCGCCGGGGTTCGCACCGGCCTGCGGCGCACCCCGCGTGGCCGAGCCGGCGGGCGCGCCGGTCACCGCCCCCGCCGCCGGCCCGGCCGACTTGGCCGGCGCGGCGGCCGACGGGGTCTCATCCGGTCCGCACGCGGTCAGCGCCAGCACGGCGCAGGTCAGGAGGGTGGCGGCGGTCAGGTGACGAGTCTTCAACAGTTCTCCCGAAACAAGTGATCAGCCCGCTCCACAACGCGGGCCAACCCTCTCCACGCCACCGACCACCCGCCAGGTTCACGGCCACCACGCGTTCGTTCCACTCGGCGGCACTCACCCACCACAGCCCCCGTCCACCTGGCCGTCGAGCCTCAGAGCCCGCAGCTGGCGACACGATCGGCGCAGAGCAGCCTCATGTCCTGCGGGTCGGACGTGAAGATCGTGACGTCACCGGGCTGCCGCAGCGCTACAGCCGCAAGGGCCGCGTCGATGGCGTACTTGTGCCCGTGCAGGCCGGCCATCTCAAGAAGCTCGATCGCCTCACCTGCGATCTCCCGAGTGACCGGTTCCACGGCGATCCTGGAAAGCGTCCACGCCCACGCGACCTTCTTGACGCGGTCATGATAGGCCTCGATGAGCGTCATCGACGTGGTCACGACGCGGATACCCGAGCGATCTGCGGCCTTCAGGCGGGCACCCGTCGTGCGGTCGCCGAGCACGGCCCGAGACAGGCCCTCGCTGTCCAGCAGATAGACAAGGTCGGACATCAGCCCGCCTTGCGGTCCGGCAAGGACCGGGCTCTGCGCTCCGCGTGCTGCCGCTCGAGAGCGAGGCGTTCCGCCTCGGCACGCGCCAGTTCCGCCTCGGTGACTTCGCCGTACTCGCCCTCCCACCAGCCGACGAACTCGTGCAGGCGGTCACGCGCGCGCTGGCGCTCCATGGCCTGCGCGACATACCGGCTGAAGCCACCGGGCCCCACCTCGGCACGGATCTCCTCCGCCAGCTCCTCGGGCAAGGTCACGGTGTGCTTCTTCGTTGCCATACCGGTCATCATGCCGATCGGAAGGCTATCCGACCGGCTCCCGCCTCAGCCCTCCTCACCCTCGCCACCGCCGTCCCGCAGCCCCGACCAGTCGAGCACCAGCTGCTGGCGGCGCGGCAGCCGGCTGACGATCAGGTCGTAGGAGTCCTCGATCATCTCCAGCAGCACCCGCTCGGGCACCGAGCCGTCGAGCAGCACCGTGTTCCAGTGCCGCTTGTTCAGGTGCCAGCCGGGCGTGATCGCCGGGTAGCCGGCCCGCAGCCGCACCGCCACCTCGGGCTCGCACTTGAGGCTGACCTTCAGCGGCTCGCCGTCCAGGGTGCTGATCGCGAAGATCTTCCCGCCCACCTTGAAGACCGAGGTCTCCGGGTTGAACGGGAAGGTCTCCTCGGCACCGTTGAGGTCCAGGCAGGCGGCCTTGAGCTGATCGGGCGTCATGGGCGGCTTCGTCGTCATGGCGGACAGTCTGCCGAACGGCACTGACGGCCGGAGCGGAGCAGCGGGCCGGCCGAACGCCGCAGGGCCCGTGCACCAAGTGGTGCACGGGCCCTGCGGAAAGGCTGCTGCCGAGCCGTCAGCGCGCGGCGCGGCGCTGGCGTCCGGTGCCGTAGTTGGAACCGGACTGCGAGCCGCTGCCCGGCTTGCTGCCCGAGGCGGCCTTGCCGATGAAGCCGGCCGCCGTACGGGAGCCGCCACCTGCGGTGGCGCCGCCCTGGCCCATCCGCTGCTTGGGGCGGCGGCGCTTCGGGTTGCCGTTGATGTCCACGTCGGTGGGACGCGAGGAGCGCGGGCCGGCCGGGCGGCGCTTGCTGGTGCTGGTGCCGGCGGGCGCGGCCTGCTCGGCGGTGACCGGCGGGGCCAGCGTGACCGCGACACCCGAGGGGGTGCGGGCGCCGGTGATCCGGGCCAGCTCGGCGTCGCCGGGGCGGACCTTGGTGGTGACCGGGCGGATCGCGGCGGCGGCCATCAGCTTGGTCATGTCCCGGCGCTGCTCGGGCAGCACCAGGGTGACCACGGTGCCCGACTCGCCGGCCCGCGCGGTGCGACCGCCGCGGTGCAGGTAGTCCTTGTGGTCGATCGGCGGGTCCACGTTGACGACCAGGTCGAGGCCGTCGATGTGGATGCCGCGCGCCGCGACGTTGGTGGCGATCAGCGCGGTGACGTGGCCGTCGCGGAACTGGTCCAGGGTGCGGTTGCGCTGCGGCTGCGACTTGCCGCCGTGCAGCGCGGCCGCGCGCACGCCGCTGGCCAGCAGCTGCTTGGCGAGGCGGTCGGCGCCGTGCTTGGTGTGCACGAACATGATCACCCGGCCCTCGCGGGCGGCGATGTGCGCGGTGGCGGAGGCCTTGTCGGCCGCCTCCAGCTGGAGCACGTGGTGCTCCATGGTGGTGACCGCGCCCGCCGAGGGGTCCACCGAGTGGGTGACCGGGTCGGTCAGGAAGCGCTGCACCAGGCGGTCGATGTTCCGGTCCAGGGTGGCGGAGAAGAGCATCCGCTGCCCGCCCTCGGCGACCTGCTCGAGGAGCTTGGTGACCTGCGGCAGGAAGCCCATGTCGGCCATCTGGTCGGCCTCGTCCAGGACGGTGATCCGCACCTGGTCGAGCCGGACGTCCTGGCGGTTGATCAGGTCGTCGAGCCGGCCCGGGGTGGCCACCAGCACCTCGGCGCCGCGCCGCAGCGCGTTGGCCTGGCGGGTGATCGACATGCCGCCGACCACGGTGGCGATCCGCAGGTTGACGGCGGTCGCGTACGGGGTGAGCGCGTCGGTGACCTGCTGGGCCAGCTCGCGGGTCGGGACCAGCACCAGGGCCAGCGGCTTGCGGGCGTCCGCGCGCTGTCCGGCGGTGCGGGCCAGCAGCGACAGGCCGAAGGCGAGCGTCTTGCCGGATCCGGTGCGGCCGCGGCCGAGCACGTCACGGCCGGCCAGCGAGTCCGGCAGGGTGGCGGACTGGATCGGGAAGGGCTCGGTGACGCCCTCGCGGGTGAGTGCCGAGAGCAGGCCCTTGGGCATCTCCAGCTCGGCGAAGGTGGCGGCCGGCGGGCGCGCGGGGGTGCCGGTCACCACGGTGAAGTCGGCGGGCTCGGCGACGCGGCTCTTGCTCGCGCCACGGCTGCGGCTCTGGGACTGGCTGCGCAGCCCGCCCGAGCTGCGGCCGGCGCGCGCCTGGGCGTCGCTGAAGCCGCCGGCGCTGCCGGAGCCCTGCGAGCGGCTGCCGCCGGAGCCGGCGCGGCCGGTGCCCGAGCCCTGTGCGCGGCTGCGGCCACGGCCGCCGGTGGGGCGTGACTGATCGGTCATACGGTGGTACTCCGTCCTGAGCGGCCACCGTCTACCGGGTGACCTGGGGGTCGGCCGCCAGGAGGAAGATCGCCGCCCCGGCCGTTGGGCGACATGGGCGAAGGCCCGCACCGTGCGGTACGGGCCTTCGCTGCGTCTAGCGCGTCCAGCGAGAAGCTGGAACGTCAGCCGATGACGCGGATGTTCTCGGCCTGCGGGCCCTTCTGGCCCTGCGTCACGTCGAACTCGACCTGCTGGCCCTCAAGGAGCTCGCGGAAGCCGTTGGCGCTGATGTTCGAGTAGTGGGCGAAGACGTCAGGGCCGCCCTCAGCCTGCTCGATGAAGCCGAAGCCCTTTTCGCTGTTGAACCACTTCACGGTGCCGGTAGCCATAACCGTCTCCTCTAAATACTGGGGCAACGAGATCCACACCTCGTGAACCTCGCGTAGCCGCGATCCCCATCCGGAGATGACACCGGACAAAACAAATGCGCCTGTTGGTTGGACCAGCAGGCGCACACAAACGTTCATGGGAACCAAAACTGCAACTGAGTCGACTGTAGCACGACCGGCCCCGAAGATGATCGGACTATTTTCGGCCTCCTTGGCTCGCCCCGCACGTGGAACGGGCGGGCCGGCCCGGGGATCCCTCCCGGGTCGGCCCGCCCGTGGCGGTGCGGTGCGGTGGCAGGTCAGCGGCGGCCGACCGGCTCCCGGTCACCGCCCGCGGCCGGCTGGTCGACCGGCACCGCGTGGTCGGGCATGCCCTGGTGGCCGGGCCACCAGGCCGCGCGGCCGAGCAGCGCGGTCAGCGCGGGTGTGAAGAACATCGCCATCACGAAGGCCGAGACCACGATGCCGAAGGCCACCGAGAAGCCGATCTGGCTGAACAGGCTGTTTCCGGCCAGCAGCATGGTGGCGAAGGTCGCCGCCAGGATGCCACCCGCCGCCGCGACGGTCGGGCCGCCGTGCCGCAGCGCCATCGAGGCCGCCTCGCGGGGGTTGCGGCCCTCGCGGGCCTCCTCGCGCAGTCGGGCGATCATCAGGATGTTGTAGTCCGTCCCGATCGCCACCACGAACAGGTAGATGAACATCGGCAGCATGAACATCAGGCCGGACTGGCCCTCGATGTTCTGGAACAGCAGGGTCGTGGCACCGACCGTGGCACCGAAGCCGAGGCCGACCGCCGCCATCAGGTACCAGGGCGCCACCGCACTGCGCAGCAGCAGGCCGAGGATCAGCATGATCAGCAGCGCCGCGACCGGGAAGACCAGCGAGTAGTCGTGGGCCATCGCGGTGTTGATGTCCTTGTAGATGGACGTGATGCCGCCCACGTACGCCTTGGTGCCCTGCGGGGCGTCGGCGTGCGCCACCGAACGCAGCTTGCCGACGGTGTCGATCGCCTTGTTGGAGGCCGGGTCGTCCTTGAGCATGACCGTGAAGTTGGCGGTCATGTGGTCGGCGCTCAGCAGCGGCTGCGGGCTGACCTGCGCCACCCCGTCGACGGCCTTGAGGTCGGCGACGTACTCGGCGAAGGCACCCTTGTCGAGCGGTGCGCCGTTGGTCGAGGTCAGGTAGACCTGCGACGGGTCGGCGGCACCGGCCGAGAAGGCGCTGGCCATCGTGTTCTGGACGACCATCGACTCCTTGGTCTTCGGCATCGAGCCGGAGGCCAGGTCGAAGTTGCCCTTGTAGCCGGTGGCGCCGAGCGCCAGGGCCACCAGGATCAGACCGGAGACGGCGGCCACCATGGCCGGACGGCGCTGCACGATGCGGCCCAGCGCGGCGAACTTGGCACCGGCCGGCTCCTGCCGCCAGCGCGTCTTGGGCTGCACGTCCTGCCGGAGCAGGCCCTTGCGGACCGCGTAGATCAGGCCCTTCTCCCAGAACAGCACCCGCTCCGGGATCCGCGAGAGCACGGCCGGCACCAGGGTGACCGAGGCCAGCGCCGTGACGGCGACCGCGATCGCCAGCGAGGGGCCCATCGCCTTGAACATGCCCAGGCTGGAGAGGACCAGCACGCTGAAGGCCACGATGACCGCACCGGCGGCCGAGGAGATCGCCTCGCCGACCCGGCCGACGGCGTTGACCATCGCGGTCTGCCGCTCCTCGCCGGCTCGCAGCCGTTCGCGGTAGCGGAAGATCAGGAAGAGGAAGTAGTCGGTACCGACGCCGAACAGCACCACGATCAGGATCGCCGAGACCGAACTGTCCGCCTTGAGGCCGAAGGCCTTGCTGGCGTCCGCGATCAGGCCGTTGGCGACCGAGGAGAAGACCGCGATCATCATCACCGGGAGCAGGGCGATGATCGGGCTGCGGAAGATCAGGAAGAGCGTCAGCAGGATGATGACGACCGTGCCGCCACCGATCAGCGCGTTGGCCAGCTTGGAGGAGTCCTGCTGGTCCAGGTTCTGCGCGGCCGGGCCGCCGAGCTGCACCTTGAGGTCACTGCCGGCCGCCAGCGTCTTGGCGTCGTCGCGAAGCGACTTGGCCGCGTCGGCGGTCGCCGTCCCCGCCTGCGGGGTGTTCTTGTCGAAGCCGATCATCGACAGCGCGTAACGGCCGTCCGCCGAGTAGGACCCGCCCTGCGCGGCCGGCTTGGGGCTGACCGGGAGGACCGTCTGGACGTACTGGATCTTCTCGGCGGTGAGCCCCTCGGTGACCTTGGCCATCACGGCCTGGTCGCCGGCGTCCAGCTTCCCGCCGTCGTTGCGCTCGAAGAGCAGCATCGCGGAGGGGGTGAAGTTGGCCGGGAAGGCCTTCTGCTGGAGATCCGAGGCCTGGATCGACTCGTAGTGGGTGGGCAGGAAGGAGCTCTCGTCCGTCTGCGCCGTCAGCGTCGGAGCTGTGGCGACGATGGCGACAGCGGCGACGATCCAGGCGACAATCACCCACCACGCCCGCTTGACGACGAAGTGTCCGATTCGGTGGAACATGCTTGCGATGCCTCCTGGCATGGTTCACCGCAGCCCTTGGGGGACGGGACGCCGGGCGACGGCTGACGGCTATACCGCCCACAGGGCGTTAGCCGGTCGGCAGGTAAGTACTGGAGTGAGCATCATACGAGAACTTACTAGCCGACCGGCAAGCAGCCCCCCGTGGGCCGTAGTCCTCGATCTCGGTGCTCCCGAGGCCGACCAGCGGCCCCGCTGAGGCCGCAGCGGCCCCCGTGAGGCCGTTCCGGCGGCCTGGGAGAAGCCGGCCGGTGGCCCTGGAGACATCCTGACGTGGCAGCTCCTGTCAATACCTCGTCCCCGGGGTGGAGATCCCTCCCCCTCAGGGTGGAGTTCGCTCCGTACCCAGGTCGGAGAAGCACCTGGGGAAAACCCCACCCCCGACTCGGGGGAAAGACCCAGGACGGACTCCCCCGCTGGCCGGATTACCGGCCAAGGCCGCTCTCCCTAGGGTCAGTTGTGAGCCCGGAAGCACCCGGGCAGCGCATCGCGGCCCGCACCGCCGCGTCTCAGGGGGAGACTCCCGTGTCCACGATCCACCGCCCGGCCCAGCACGAGCGGGCGAAGCCAGGGTTCGCCGCCACCATGGGCGCCTGGAGCGCCCGGCACCGCAAGACCGCCGTCTTCGGCTGGCTGCTCTTCGTCGTCCTCGCCGCGTTCCTCGGCGGCGCCACCGGAAGCCACACGATCACCGACAGCGAGTCGATGCCGGGCCAGGTGGCCCAGGCGGCCAAGATCCTCGACCAGGCCGGGA
Source organism: Kitasatospora sp. NBC_01266 (assembly GCF_036242395.1). Classification (NCBI taxonomy): domain Bacteria; kingdom Bacillati; phylum Actinomycetota; class Actinomycetes; order Kitasatosporales; family Streptomycetaceae; genus Kitasatospora; species Kitasatospora sp. NBC_01266. The sequence continues at coordinate 2,354,292 of NZ_CP108458.1, forward strand.
TCAAGACTCCGCAGGGCGAGACGGTGCTGGTGCAGAGCGCGGGCCGCACCGCCGACGACCCGGCGTTCCGGGCGAAGGTCGACCAGGTGATCGCGGCCGTCAACGGCACCGGCAAGACCACCGACCCGCGCTCGCCCTACGACACCGGGGCGATCTCGGCCGACCGGCACTCGGCACTGGTCCAGTTCACCGTGGTCGGCGACGAGGACCAGGCGGCCGACAACGTCACCGCCCCGCTGAACGCGGTGGCCGGCGTGCAGCGGGGCGACCAGTCGTTCACCGTCGCGGAGTTCGGGCAGGCCAGCGCCACCAAGTGGTCCAACGACGAGTTCCAGCACGACTTCTCCGCCGCCGAGTGGACCGCCGTCCCGCTGGCGCTGGGCATCCTGCTGATCGCCTTCGGCGCGCTGGTCGCCGCCGTGCTGCCGGTCGGCCTGGCGCTGACCGCCTTCGTCGCGGCCGGCGGGCTGGTCGCGCTGAGCAGTTCCTTCCTGCACACCAGTGACGACGCCAGCTCGGTGATGCTGCTGGTGGGCCTGGCCGTCGGGGTCGACTACTGCCTCTTCTACCTGCGCCGCGAGCGCGAGGAGCGGGCCGCCGGGCACAGTGCCGAGGAGGCGCTGAAGATCGCCGCCGCCACCTCGGGCCGGGCGGTGCTGGTCTCCGGGATCACCGTGGTGGTCGCCATGGCCGGCATGTTCTTCACCGGGATCGCCGACTTCCAGGCGATGTCCTACGCGACCATCGTGGTCGTGATCACGGCGGTGCTCGGCTCGCTGACCGTGCTGCCGGCCCTGCTCTCGATGCTCGGCGACCGGGTGGAGAAGGGCCGGGTACCGCTGCTGCACCGGCTCAAGGCGAAGGACGTGCGCAGCGGCAGCCGGATCTGGAACGCCGTGCTCACCCCGGTGCTGCGCTTCCCGCTGGCCGCCACCGTGCTGGCCACCGGCCTGCTGCTCGCCCTGGCCGCCCCGCTGCTCACCATGCACACCGCCAACCTGACCTTCCAGCAGTCACTGCCCAAGGGCAACGCGCTGGTCGCCACCTCGGAGCGGATCGAGGCCGCCTTCCCCGGCAGCCCCGCCCCGGCCGAGGTGGTGGTCAAGGCCGCCGACATCTCCTCACCCGCGATGCAAGGGGCGATCTCGGACCTGCGGAGCCAGGCGCTGGCCAGCGGGCGGATGCACGGTCCGATCGAGGTCACCACGTACCGCACGCAGAACATCGCCACCATCGCCGTGCCGCTCAACGGCAGCGGCAACGACGCGGCCAGCACCGCCGCGCTGGACACGCTGCGCGAGCGGATCGTGCCGAACACGGTGCTCAAGGTCCCCGGCACCCAGGCGCCGGTGACCGGTGACACGGCCGACTCGCACGACTTCAACCAGCAGATGACCGACAGCATGCTCCCGGTCTTCGCCTTCGTGGTGGTCTTCGCCTTCGTGCTGATGCTCGCCTCGTTCCGCTCGCTGGGGATCGCGGTGACGGCGGTGCTGCTCAACCTGCTCTCGGTGGGCGCGGCCTACGGGGTGCTGACCCTGGTCTTCCAGCACGGCGTGGGCGCCTCGCTGCTCGGCGCCTCCGGGGTCGGCGCGGTGGAGTCCTGGGTGCCGCTCTTCCTCTTCGTGATCCTCTTCGGCCTGAGCATGGACTACCACGTCTTCGTGGTCTCCCGGATCAAGGAGGCGCACGACCGGGGCCTGAGCACCCGGGCCGCCGTCTCCTACGGGATCCGCTCCACCGCCGGGGTGGTCAGCAGCGCGGCGCTCATCATGGTGGCGGTCTTCTCGGTCTTCGGGACGCTGTCGGTGCAGTCGATGAAGCAGATGGGCGTGGGCCTGGCGGTGGCGGTGCTGGTGGACGCCACGGTCATCCGCGGGGTGCTGCTGCCCTCGGTGATGAGCCTGCTGGGCGAGCGCAACTGGTACCTGCCGAGCTGGCTGGCCTGGCTGCCGGACCTCTCGCACGGCGAGCCGGCCCAGCGGCCCGCGACCCCGCAGGACGGCCAGGACGAGCGGGCTGAGCAGGCGGCGTACACCGAGCAGGACCAGGGCCCGCGCCACCGCCGGGTGACCGTCTGACGGTGCGCCGGCCACGCCGAGCCTCCGCCCGACCCCGGTTCCGGGGTCGGGCGGTAGGTTTTCGGCCATGATCTTCTCCGAAGCCCTGGCCCGCGCCCTGCTCGGCCGGGCCTGCGCGGCGGTGGGGCTGCCCGACCCGGCCGGCGCCCGGCTGCTCGGCCTGGCCGAGAACGCGGTCTTCGACCTCGGCTCCCCCGCCCTGGTGGCCAAGGTCGGCCGGGAGGGCGGGCTGAGCGACCGCGCCGCCCGCGAGCTGGCCGTGGCGCGGTGGCTGGACGGGGCGGGGATCCCGGTGGTGCGGCCCGCCGCGGAGCACGGCGAGGTGGTGGTCGCCGCCGGGCATCCGGTCACCTTCTGGCAGCGGCTGCCCGAGGCCGTGCGCCCCGCCGCGCCCGCCGACCTCGGCCCGCTGCTGCGCGCCCTGCACCAGCTGCCCGCGCCGCCCGCCACCCTGCCGCGGCTGCCGCGCCGGGACCTGCTGGCACCGGTGGAGCGCTGGCTGGCCGCCGCCGAAGGGACCGTGGATCCGGCGGACGCCGGCTATCTGCTGGCCCGCCGCGCCGAACTGGCCGCCGCCGTCAGCGAACTGGCCCCGGTGCTGCCCCCCGGAGTGATCCACGGGGACGCGCTGCCGCGCAACGTGCACCTCGGGCCGGGCGGGCCGGTGCTGCTGGATCTGGAGACGGTCGCCGACGACCTGCGCGAGCACGACCTGGTGCCGCTGGCGCTCACCCGCGACCGGTACGGCCTGCCGGAGCAGGACTACCGGGCCTTCACCGCCGCGTACGGCTGGGACGTGCGGGACTGGACGGGCTGCGCGGTGCTGCGGGCGGCGCGGGAGACGGCGAGCGCGGCCTGGGTGGCGCAGCGGGTGCCGGGGAACCCGGCCGCCGGGGCGGAGTTCCGGCGACGGGTGGCCTCGCTGCGGGACGGGGACCAGCGGGTGCGCTGGCACGCGTTCTGAGCGGGGCCGCCCACGACCGCCGAGGGGCTTCCCAGCAAATGGTGAGAATCCTCTCAAAATAGGTTCATTATTTCGGAACTGCCTGGTCAGCGGCCATCGTCGTAGGGAGCAGTCGCAACCACCCGGGGCGGCTGTTGTCACGTCAGGAGTTGCCGCATGCGCGTCCCCGGCACCCGCCGCACCACGCTCCGCCGCGCCGCCGCCGGCTGCGCGGCCGTCCTCACTCTCGCCCTGGCCTGCGCGTGCGGGCCGAAGGGCGGGATCTCCCAGGACGCGGCGGCCGCCCATCCGAGCACGGGCGGCACGCCGAGCGCGAGCATCACGCTGAGCCCGAGCGCGGCGCCGAGTGCCGGCGGCAGCAGCAGTGCCAGTGCCAGTGCCAGCGGCAGTGCGGCCCCGACGACGAGCGCGAGCACCGCCGCGGCCTCGCCGAGCACGTCGACCGCGCCGAGCACGCCGAGCACGCCGGCCTCCTCGGCCGCTCGCACCTCCCCGAGCCTGTCGGCCGCCCCCTCGACCAGCGCCTCCCCCAGCACCCCCGTCGCCGGCTCGTCCGGTTCGCCCGCCGCACCCGCGACCACCGCCGGCACCCCGCGCCCCGCCGCGGACGCGCCCGGCTCCTCGATCGCCTACGGCACCGCGAGCGGCGGCCGCACGGTGGCGCTCACCTTCGACGACGGCCCGGGCCAGGCCACCGGCCAGGTCCTGGACCTGCTCGCCCAGTACCACGCCAAGGCCACCTTCTGCGAGATCGGCCCGCAGGCCAGTGCCAACCCGGCGCTGGTCAAGCGGATCCTGGCGGACGGCCACCGCCTGTGCGACCACACCGTGCACCACCCGCAGCCGATGCACACGCTCTCGCACGACAAGCAGGTCTACGAGATCGACGCGGCCAAGGACATGATCACCCAGGCCGGCGGTCCGGGCACCCAGGTCAGCTGGTTCCGCGCCCCCGGCGGCGACTTCAGCGCCGACAACCGCCAGATAGCCGTCCAGGACGGCCTGCGCCCGCTCGGCTGGACCGTCGACACCCGCGACTGGTCCAAGCCCGGCGTCCCGGCGATCATCGCCAACGTCCAGAAGGAGCTGCACCCCGGCGGCATCATCCTGATGCACGACGGCGGCGGCGACCGGAGCCAGACCGTGGCGGCGCTGAAGCTGCTGCTGCCGTGGCTGGTCCAGCAGGGCTACACCTTCGACTTCCCGGCGAGCTGACGGACCGTCAGCAGCCGCCCGGGGGCGGCCGGTCCGCTCAGCGCATCGGCCAGCGGGCGTCGACCACCGCGTCCGGGTCCTTGCCCTTGCGCAGCCAGGCCTGGAAGTCCTGCGCCCACTCCCGGTACCAGCGCACCTGCTGCTCGTGCAGCGCGGTCAGGCTCAACTCGCCCACCTGGGCCGGATAGCGCTCACCGAGCGCGACGGCGACCCGCACGGCGGCCAGTGCGTCGCTGGCCGCCTCGTGCGCGTCCAGCAGCTCCACCCCGTACACCTCGCAGACCCGCTGCAATCCGCGCGAGCCCTTGCGGTAGCGGTCCACCGCACGGTCGATCACCAGCGCGTCCAGCACCGGGGCGACCAGCCGGCCCGCCAGCCGCTCGGCCAGCGGCACCCGGCCGTGGCGACGCAACTCGGCGTCGAGCAGCGAGAGATCGAAGGGCGCGTTGAAGGCCACCACCGGGACGCCCTCGGCCAGCAGCGCGCAGAGCGCGGCGGCCACCTCCTCCACCGCGGCGGCGGCCGGGCGGCCCCTGGTGCGGGCCTGCTCGTCGCTGATCCCGTGGATCGCCCGGGCCTGCTCGGGTATCGGCACACCGGGGTCGAGCAGCCAGCGGCTGGTCCGCACCGGCAGGCCGCCGACCGTCTCCACCAGCGCGGCGGTGACGATCCGTGACTCGGCCGGGTCGGTCCCGGTGGTCTCCAGGTCGAATCCGACCAGCGGGCCCTGCCACCAGCGCGCCCGCTCCTGGCGGACCATCGGCCCGGCCGCGGCCACGGCGGCGGCCAGTGCCCCGTTGTTCAGCTCACCCATCAGCACTGCCTTCCGTCGGGGTGTCACCTTGACGCAGCCCATCATCGCCGCTGCCTGTGACAATGCGGCCGGGCGGCCCGGATCCGGCAGTCCCGCACCTGGAGCCGACACCGCCCCGCCCCAAGGGGAGGCGGGGCGGGGCGGCGCGGTGGCCGGGGGCAGAGGTGCCCGGCCGGGAGGGCGCGCGCCGGCCTTTCGGCCCGCGCGCGCCCTGGCCTCGGTGGTCGGCCTCAGGCGGCCGCGAACATCGCGCGCCCGAGCCAGTCGCTGGTGTCCCGCACGCCCGGCAGCACGAAGAAGTAGCCGCCGCCGGTCGGCGAGATGTAGTCCACCAGCGGCTCGCCGATCAGCCGGGTCTGGGTGGCCTCGAACTGCCGCACCACGTCCTGCTGGTAGCAGCAGAAGGCCAGGCCCATGTCCAGGTTGCCGACCTTGTCCACGCCCCGGTCGTAGTTGTAGCCGCGACGCAGGATCCGCGAGTCGTCGGTCTGCTGGGTGCGCGGGTTGGCGAGGCGGATGTGCGCGTCCAGCGGGATCGCGTTGCCCTGCGGGTCCTTGGCGTAGTCGGGGGTGTCGGTCTCGTTGGCACCGTCCAGCGGGGCGCCGGTGTCCTTGCGGCGGCCGAACATCTGCTCCTGCTCGGCCAGCGAGACCCGGTCCCAGAACTCCACCAGCATCCGGATGATCCGGATCACCTGGTAGCTGCCGCCGGTGGCCCAGGCCGGCTCGCCGGCGCCGGCCTGCACCCAGACCAGCTGGTCCATCTCGCGGCCGGACTTGACGTCGGGGTTGGCGATGCCGTCCTTGAAGCCGAGCAGGTTGCGCTGCGCGCCGCTGGGCCGCGGGGCGTTCTGGAAGCCGTCGATCCGCCACTTGACCTGCATCGCGCCGCGGGTGTGCTTGGCGATGTCGCGCAGCGCGTGCAGCACGGTGTCCTGGCTCTCGGCGCAGATCTGCAGCGAGAGGTCGCCGTGCAGCTCGGCGGCCTGCAGGTTGTCGTTGGGGAAGGTCTTCATCGGGTTGAGCCTGACCGGCTTGGCCTTGGCCAGCCCGTAGCGCCCGTCGAAGAGCGAGGAGCCGACGCCGACCGTCACGGTCAGGCTGTCGCTGGGCACGCTCGGCCCGAGGATCCCGTTGTCCGACGGCGGGGCGCCGACGCCCAGGTCCGGCGGGGTGCCGCCGGAGGTCAGGAACCGGATCCGGTCGGTGAGGGTGTGGAAGAGGTCCTCCAGCGCCTTCCGGTCGGTGGCGATGACGTCGAAGGAGACGAACATCGCGGCCTTCGGCTGCGGGGTCAGCACACCCGCCTGGTGGTCGCCGTGGAAGGGCACCTGCGCGTTCGCACCGGTCGCGTCGGCCGCCTCGGCCCGGCCGCCGCCGGCGGTGAACGCCAGCGCGCCGCCGGCCACCGCAGCGCCGACCGCGCCGACACCGAGCGCCGCGCCCAGGAAGCTGCGGCGGGCGGGGGCGGCGGGGCAGCCGGCCGCCGCCGCGGGGGCGATCGCCTCGTGCGGGAAGGGGCAGGAGCCGCTGGAGTTGGGCTGGCTGGTCATCAGGCGGTCTTCCGGATCTCAAGAAGGTCGGGAATCGGGGAGAGGTCTTCGAGCAGCTGCCCGGTGGCGCCGTTGAGCTGCGCGCGGGTGCCGGGGTCGAGCTGCTCGACCGGGGTCCAGCTGCCGTCCGCGTGGTGCGCGCCGTTCAACAGGTCGGCCACCCGCTGCAGGTCGCCGTTGACGGTGGCGAGCAGCTGCGGGCTGCGGGCCTGGATCAGCGGCTGGAGCACCGTCAGCAGTTCGCGGGTACCGGCCAGGTTGGCCTGCGCGGTGGCCAGGTTGCTGCCGCTGCCCTCGTCGGTGTCGCCGGTCAGCTCGAACTGGAGGGTGTTCTCCAGGATCTCGTGGGTGCGCAGCGGCAGGTCGGTGGGGTCGAAGTCCTGGGTGGGGAAGGCCTTGCCGAGCCCGTCCACGTCGCTGACCAGCTGGTCCGCCACCGGGGTCAGGTCGGCGGCGCTCTGACCGTGCCACAGGCCGTACTCCAGGCGGTGGAAGCCGCTGAAGTCCTTGTCGTTGACGCCGTCCGGCAGGCCGTCGGCCCGGCCGTTGATCTTCTGGTCGAAGTCCGCGAAGGTGCCGTAGGCGGCGCCCAGCGAGTTGTACTGCAGGTGGGCGGTGAGCCAGTCGGCCTTGGCGGCGTTCAGGTCGCCGTTGTGCACGTCGGCCTGCAGCTGCTGGGTCTGCGTCAGCAGGGTGGCCAGGCCCGCGCCGACGTAGGTCTTGTACTGGTCGAGCGGGCCCTTGAGGTCGTCCTCGGAGACCGGCAGCACGGCCGCCACCTGCTGCCCGCCGCTGACGTGGACGGTGGCCGAGGTGACCGGGTCGCCGCCGGTGGGCACGCAGCGCCAGGCCAGGTCGCCGCTGCCGACGGTGGCGGTCAGCGGGCGGGTGGTGCCGGGGGCCAGGCCCTCGACCTCGCCGTAGACGGCATTGGTGCTCGGGTTGACCAGGTAGACCTCGGAGGTCTTGCTGCCGGTGTTGTGCATCTGGAAGGTCTGCTGGCCGGGCTGCGGGGCGCTGAAGCCCTTGCCGCACTGGTCCTTGGACTCCGAGACGCTGACGGTGGCGGCGGCGGCCGGCTTGCCGTCGCTGACCGCGATCACCACGCCGGCCAGCACGGCCGGGACGGCGACCAGCGTGGTCGGCACCAGCCAGCGCGGGCGCTGACGGGGCGTCGGCTCGGCCTCGGTCCCAGCGGGCTCGGTCTCAGCGGACTCGGTCCCAGCGGACTCGGCGGACTCCGCGCTCTCGACGGACTCGGTGGTGGTGGCGGCGACCGCCTCGGGCTTGGGAGCGGTGGCCCGCACCCCGCGCACGAAGAGCGTCATCACGAGGGCCAGGTACAGCGCGTAGCCGATCACCTGGAGCCAGGTCATGGTGACCATGATGTTGAAGACGCCCTGCACCAGCGTCGCGTACCAGGAGCCGGCGTCCAGCGATCCGCTCAGGTCGAAGGCGTAGGCGTGCCCGCCGGGCAGCACCCCGCCCTCCTGCAGGTCGCGCAGCCCGTAGCTGAGCACCCCGGCGGCGATCACGATCAGCACCATGCCGGTGTAGGTGAAGAACTTCGTCAGGTTGATCTTCAGCACCCGGCGGTACAGGCCCCAGCAGAGCCCGGCGGCCAGCACCAGGCCGATCCCGGCGCCGATCGCGGGTCCGGTGGCCTCACCGGCCGAGCGGGCGGTGGTCCACAGGAAGAGCGAGGTCTCCAGGCCCTCCCGACCCACCGCCAGGAAGCTGGTCAGGACCAGCATCCCGCCGCCCATGCTGAGCGCGGCGGCCACCTTCTCGCGGATCTCCGAGGAGAGGTTGCGGGCCGACCTGCGCATCCAGAAGACCATCGCGGTGACGAAGGCCACGGCGATCAGGCTCAGCGTGCCGCCGAAAGCCTCCTGCGCGGTGCCGGAGAGGTTGGCGGCCGTGAAGGTGAGCACGGCGCCGAAGCTGAGCGCGAGCGCGATGGCGGCCAGCACGCCGGTCCAGACCTGGGGAAGACGGGCTTTCTGCCCTGACCGGACCAGCGTGGCGACCAGGATCGAGACGATGAGTCCCGCCTCCAGGCCCTCCCGGAGCCCGATCAGAAAGCTTGGAAAAGCGTCGTCCCACATGGGTGCTGAACTCCCCTAGGCATGCGTCATCACTAGCGCGACCGCGCTTAGCTTAGGCATACCTTAGCCAGTGGACGAACAACAGTCCATGCCGGGGGCGACCAGGACTCAGCTGACCGATCGTGAGTCGGTCCAGACTCCCTCGAACTCCTCGCGGTAGACCTCCAGGAGGCCGGGCTCACCGCCCTCGCCGGTGCTCGGCGCCGCCCGCAGCACCAGGGCCGGCGACTCCATCCCCCGGGCCCGCCGCAGGTAGGGCTGGACCACCCCGAGGTCGCCGCCGCGCCGCCGCGCGCCGGGCAGCCGGGCGCCCTCCACCAGGTAGGCGGTGAACCGGGGCGTCTCGTCGAAGACCCGGATCTCGAAGGCGCCCGGATCGCGCAGCCGGGCCCGCACCCGCCGCACGTGCATGATGTTCATCTCGATCGAGCGGGACAGCTCGCCGCGCCCGAGCCCCAGTTCGCGCTCGCGCCGGCGCACCGCGCTGCTGGCCGGATTGAGGAAGAGCAGCCGCATCCGGCAGCCCTCGGCGGCCAGCCGCGCCAGCCGCTTGCCGGTGAAGTTCTGGCAGAGCATGCCCAGCGCGATGCCCAGCGCGTCCAGCCGCCGGGCCCCCTCCAGCAGGTCCTCCACCGGCAGGTCGCGCTGCAGCAGGATCCGGTCGGCGTGCACGGCGGCGACATCCGCGTACCGGCCGGCGACCAGCTCCTCGATGATGTCGGCCGGCAGCCCCGCGCCGGCGGCCGGACGCCCGTCCAGCAGGCCGAGCACCCGGGCGGCGGCCCGCTCGGTCTGCGCCAGCACGGTCGGCGAGAGGCTGCGGTTGCGCGACACCACGTGCCGGGCGACCTCCAACTCGTCCAGCGCCAGCTCGATCTCCCGGCGGTCGTCCAGGTACGGCTCGAAGCACGGCCAGTGCTGCACCATCAGCTCGCGCAGCTGCGGCAGGGTGAGGAAGACCAGCGGGTCGTCGTCGGCCGGGTCGAGCAGGAAGCCCTTGCGCCGGCTCACCTCGCGCACGGCGGCGGCCCGGCGCACCCACTCCTCGCCGACCGGCCCGGCCGCGGCCGTCACCCAGTCCGCGCCGTGCGCGGGGGCGTAGACCGGGCGCAGCAGGTCGTCCAGCAGCGAGCGCAGCCGCTGCTCGACCAGGTTGAGCCAGACGTAGGCCCGACCGGTCAACCGCACCCGCTGGTAGGCGCGCTGCCACTGCTCGCCGCTCCAGCCGGGCGCGGGCGGCTCGGCGCCGGACTGGGCCGGGATCAGCCGGCCGCCGCCGGGCGAGCCGAGCACCGCGGTCGGCGCCTCCGCCCGAGCTGAGGTACCCGCCGTACCGCTCGACCCATCGGGCCATTCGTCGGCGGGGAAGACCATCTGATTACCTCGACTCTCGGCACCCGGCCCTGTGACGATCAAGACTACTGCCCGTCCGCCCCGGCGGGCAGGCCGTTGCCTTTCCGCAATCCGACTCGGTCAGCCGACCCCGCGCAGTACTACCGCGCCGGACACCCGTTCGGGCGAATGAACCCCGAAAGAGCGTCAGAATGCGGGCGGAGCGGCAACGATGGCAATCGCCAAGCGAAAATGACAGCGCGTAGATGCACTCTGTGCCGTGCGTCACGCTTGGCCGCGCGCGGACATGTGTCGCGCAACACCGGGCATACCGCAGCCAGCGGTGCGCCGACATCCCGAGGGAGCATCAGCTCCTCTTGACACCAGGGAAGTTGAGGCTTATGCAGGTCTGGCCGGGGCAACCGTACCCCCTGGGTGCCACCTACGACGGGGTGGGCACCAACTTCGCGGTGTTCTCCGAGAGCGCGGACCGGATCGAGTTGTGCCTGCTCGGTGCGGACGACTCCGAAACCGTCATCGAGCTACGGGAAACGGACGCGTTCGTCCGGCACGCCTACCTGCCCGGCATCCAGCCGGGCCAGCGCTACGGCTTCCGGGTGCACGGGCCGTACGAGCCGGCCCGCGGCCAACGGCACAACGGTGCCAAGCTGCTGCTCGACCCGTACGCCAAGGCGATGAGCGGCACCATCGACTGGGACGAGGCGGTGTACGGCTACCACTTCGGTGCGCCCGAGCGCCGCAACGACCTCGACTCGGGTCCGCACACCATGCACTCGGTGGTGATCAACCCGTACTTCGACTGGGGCAACGACCGCCCGCCGCGCACCGACTACCACCGGTCGGTGATCTACGAGGCCCACGTCAAGGGCCTGACCCGGCTGCACCCGGGGATCCCCGAGGAGATCCGCGGCACCTACGCCGCGCTCGCCCACCCGGCGCTGATCGAGCACCTGGCCAAGCTCGGCATCACCGCGATCGAGCTGATGCCGGTGCACCAGTTCGTCCGCGACCACCGGCTGCGCGACCTGGGCCTGGGCAACTACTGGGGCTACAACACCGTCGGCTTCTTCGCCCCGCACGGCTCCTACTCCTCGGTCGGCGATCGCGGCCAGCAGGTGCAGGAGTTCAAGTCGATGGTCAAGGCGCTGCACGCGGCCGGGATCGAGGTGATCCTGGACGTGGTCTACAACCACACCGCCGAGGGCAACCACCTGGGCCCCACCCTCTCGATGCGCGGCCTGGACAACGCCTCGTACTACCGGCTGGCCACCGACCGCCGGTACTACATGGACACCACCGGCACCGGCAACAGCCTGCTGATGCGCAGCCCGCACGTGCTGCAGCTGATCATGGACTCGCTGCGCTACTGGGTCACCGAGATGCACGTGGACGGCTTCCGCTTCGACCTGGCGGCCACCCTGGCCCGGCAGTTCCACGAGGTGGACCGGCTCTCCTCGTTCTTCGACCTGGTCCAGCAGGACCCGGTGGTCTCCCAGGCCAAGCTGATCGCCGAGCCCTGGGACGTCGGCGAGGGCGGCTACCAGGTGGGCAACTTCCCGCCGCTGTGGACGGAGTGGAACGGCAAGTACCGGGACACCGTGCGCGACCTGTGGCGCGGCGAGCCCGCCACGCTGGCCGAGTTCGGCTCCCGGCTGACCGGCTCCTCCGACCTCTACCAGCACGACGGCCGGCGCCCGATCGCCTCGATCAACTTCATCACCTGCCACGACGGCTTCACCCTGCGCGACCTGGTCTCCTACAACGAGAAGCGCAACGAGGCCAACGGCGAGCAGAACCGGGACGGCGAATCCTTCAACCGCTCCTGGAACTGCGGCGCGGAGGGTCCGACCAAGGACCCGGTGGTGCTGGAGCTGAGGGCGCGTCAGCAGCGCAACTTCATCGCCACCCTGCTGCTCTCCCAGGGCGTGCCGATGCTCTCGCACGGCGACGAGCTGGGCCGCACCCAGCTGGGCAACAACAACGCCTACTGCCAGGACAGCGAGTTGTCGTGGGTGAGCTGGCCCGGCGACACCGAACTGCTGGAGTTCACCCAGGGCATGGTCTGGCTGCGCCGCAACCACCCGGTCTTCCGGCGCCGCCGCTTCTTCCGGGGCCGCCCGGTGGCCGCCGCGCACGACGACCTGACCGACCTCGCCTGGTTCACCCCGAACGGGGAGGAGATGACCGCGCGGGACTGGGGCGCCAGCTACGCCAAGTCGCTGACCGTCTTCCTGAACGGCGCGGCGATCTCGGAGCCGGACCGGCGCGGCGGGCGGATCACCGACGACTCCTTCCTGCTGATGTTCAACGCGCACTACGAGTCGCTGCAGTTCACCGTGCCCCGGGAGCACGGAGCGGAGTGGCAGGTGGTGGTGGACACCACCCTCGCGACACTCCCGACCCCGGGGACCGGACTTCGGGTCAAGGAGGGCGAGGAACTCTGGCTCGCCGAGCACTCCTTGCTGGTGCTTCAGCGACCGGCGTGAGCCACAGTCCGGGCCGGCCGGCCGAACCACGTCGTACGGCCACGTCGGACCGGGTAGGCATGGGGGGTGATCTCACCACCTCCTACGGCGAGCTACCGCCTGCAACTACAGCCCTCGTTCACCCTCGCGGATGCCGCGGCGGCCGTCCCGTACCTGGCCGCACTGGGCGTCTCGCATCTGCACCTCTCCCCACTGCTGGAGGCGACACCCGGTTCCACCCACGGATACGACACGGTCGACCACACCCGGATCAGCGAACAGCTGGGCGGCGAGCGGGCCTTGCGCGCGCTCGCCGCCACCGCCGCCCGGCACGGGCTGCGCCTGATCGCCGACATCGTCCCCAACCACATGGCCGTGCCGGTGCCGGAACGGCTCAACCACCCGCTCTGGCAGGTACTCCGGGACGGCCCCGAGTCGCCGTACGCGCACTGGTTCGACATCGACTGGGCCGCCCAGGGCGGCCGGATCCTGCTGCCGGTGCTGGGCGACCGGCTCGGCGCGGTGCTGGACCAGCTGAAGGTCGACCAGGACACCCTGCGGTACTACGACCATGTCTTCCCGCTGCGCCCGGGGACCGAGCGGCTGCCGCTGCCGCAGCTGCTGGAGCGTCAGCACTACCGGCTGGCCTGGTGGCGGCTGGCCGACACCGAGCTCAACTACCGCCGGTTCTTCACCATCAACGACCTGATCGCGCTGCGGGTGGAGGACCACGAGGTCTTCCACGCCACCCACGCCGTGCTGCTGCGGCTGCACGCCGAGGGCGTGCTCGACGGCTTCCGGGTGGACCACCCGGACGGGCTGGCCGACCCGCGCGGCTACCTGAACTGCCTGGCCAAGGCCAGCAACGGCGCCTACACCGTGGTGGAGAAGATCCTCACCGGCCAGGAGCGGCTGCCCGGGGACTGGGCGTGCGCGGGGACCACCGGCTATGACGCGCTGTCCCACATCGACGGCGTGCTCACCGACGGCCCCGGGGTGCTCCGGCTGACCGAGCTGTACAGCCGGTACACCGACCTGCGCGGCACCGCGGCCGAGGCGGCGCGGCTGGGGCGGGCCGAGATGACCGTCCCGCACGGCGAACTGGCCGCCGAACTGAACCGCCTGGTCCGGCTCGCCGAGCGGATCTGCGCCGAGGAGCCGGCGCTGGCCGACCACGCCCCGCTGGAGGTCCGCACCGCGCTGTGCGACCTGTTCACCCACTACACGGTCTACCGGCCCTACCTCTCGCCGGCCGAACGGACCATAGTGACCCCGGAGTCCACCAAGCAGTTCGTCGAGCTGCTGACCCAGGGCCACCTGGGCTCCAGCCCCGCCAAGGAGGAGTTCCGCACCCGCTTCGCGCAGACCGCCTCCGCGGTGGCGGCCAAGGGCGTGGAGGACACCGCCTTCTACCGCTGGCACCCGCTGCTCTCGCTGAACGAGGTGGGGTGCGACCCGGCCCACCCCGGGCTCGACCCGGCCGACTTCCACCAGTGGTGCGAGCACATCCAGCGGCACTGGCCGCTGACCATGACCGCGCTCTCCACCCACGACACCAAGCGCAGCGCGGACGCCCGGGCCCGGCTGGCCGTGCTCGCCGAACTGCCCGAGCGCTGGGCGGCCGAGTGCGCGGCCTGGTCCGAGCTGGCCGGCGGCCTGCCCGACCGCAACGCCGAGTGGCTGCTCTGGCAGACCCTGGTGGCCGCCTGGCCGATCGATCCGGAACGGCTGGTGGGCACCCTGCTCAAGTCGGTCCGCGAGGCCAAACTGCTGACCAGCTGGACCTCCCCGGACCCCGGCTACGAGGCCACCGTGGCCGACTACGCGCGCGGCGTCCTGGCCTCGCCCGAACTCGTCGAGCGGATCGCGCGGTTCGTGGCCTTCCTGGAGCCGTTCGCGCAGTCCAACAGCCTCTCGGCCGCGCTGCTCCAGCTCACCATGCCGGGCGTTCCCGACCTCTACCAGGGCTCGGAGAAGCCGCTGTACACCCTGGTAGACCCGGACAACCGGGCCCCGGTGGACTTCGCGGCCGCCGAGGAGGGCCTTGGCGACTTCGCCCGCCGCAAGCTCCACCTCACCCGGACCGCGCTGCACCTGCCCCGGCCGCTGGGCGAGTACCGGCCGCTGGCCTCCGATCCGCACCTGGTCGCCTACCAGCGCGGGCCGGACTTGACGATCATTGCCACCCGTCTGCCGTTCGCTCTCGCCGAGCGCGGTGAGCAGGCTACGCTCGATCTCCCCGGCCGCTGGCGCGATCTGCTGACGGATCGTCAGTTCACCGGCACGGTCGGGACCATCGCCCTGCTCACCCGGGAGTCGCCGTGAAGTACCAGGTCTGGGCCCCGTCCGCGGGCCGCGTCGAGGTCGAGGTGGACGGGGCCGCCCACCCACTGACGCCGGGCGAGGGCGGCTGGTGGCACGGCGAGGCGCCGGCCGGGCAGGACTACGGCTTCCGGCTGGACGGCGGGCGGGCGCTGCCGGACCCGCGCTCGGCCCGCCAGCCGTACGGTCCCGACGGGCTGAGCCGGCTGGTGGACCACGGCGCCTACCCCTGGTCGGACGGCGCCCGGCACGGGCGTCCGCTGCCCGGTGCGGTGATCTACGAGCTGCACGTCGGCACCTTCACCCCGGCCGGCACCTTCGCGGGGGCCGAGGAGAAGCTGGACCACCTGGTCGAGCTGGGCGTGGACTTCGTGGAACTGCTGCCGGTCTGCCCGTTCCCCGGCCGCTCCGGCTGGGGCTACGACGGCGTCTCGCTCTGGGCCGTGCACGAGCCCTACGGCGGCCCGGACGGGCTCAAGCACTTCGTGGACGCCGCCCACCGCAAGGGCCTGGGGGTGATCCTCGATGTGGTGCACAACCACCTCGGCCCCTCCGGCAACTACCTGCCCGCCTTCGGCCCGTACTTCACCGACCGGCACCAGACGCCCTGGGGCTCGGCGGTCAACCTGGACTCGGCCGGCTCCGACGAGGTGCGCGCCTACCTGCGCGAGAGTGCCCTGACCTGGCTGCGCGAGTACCGGATCGACGGGCTGCGGCTGGACGCGGTGCACACCCTGGCCGACGACCGGGCGGTCCACTTCCTGGAGGAACTCGCCGACGCGGTCCACCGGTTGGGGGCCGAGCTGAACCGGCCGCTGTTCCTGATCGGCGAGTCGGACCTGAACAGCCCCCGGGTCACCAACCCCGCGCAGGCCGGCGGCTACGGGCTGAGCGCGCAGTGGAGCGACGACTTCCACCATGCGCTGCACGCCGCCGCGACCGGCGAACGGCAGGGCTACTACGCCGACTTCGGGCAGGCCCCGATGGCCGCGCTGGCCCGCACCCTGACCCGGGGCTGGTTCCACGACGGCACCTGGTCCTCGTTCCGCGGCCGGCACCACGGCCGGCCCTTCCCGCAGGCGCACGGGCACCGGCTGCTCGGGTACTCCCAGACGCACGACCAGATCGGCAACCGGGCCGTGGGCGACCGCCTGACGGCCAGTCAACTCGCGCTGACCGCTGCGCTGGTGCTCACCTCACCGTTCACCCCGATGCTCTTCATGGGCGAGGAGTGGGGCGCCGGCACCCCCTGGCAGTACTTCACCGACCACACCGATCCGGGCCTGGCGGAGGCGGTGCGCCAGGGGCGGCGGCGGGAGTTCGAGGCCTACGGCTGGACGGCCGAGGAGGTGCCGGACCCGCAGGACCACGGCACCGTGCGGCGCTCGACGCTGGACTGGAGCGAGCCGCGTGGCGGCGAGCACGCGGAACTGCTGGGCTGGTACCAGCGGTTGATCCGGCTGCGGCGCGAGCATCCGGCGCTGATGGATCCCGATCTGGCCGCCGTCCGGGTGGACTTCGACGAGGCGGCCGGACAACTCACGGTGCACCGGGGCGAGTTCCGCGTCACGGTGAACTTCGGTGAGAAGCCCGGCGACCTGCCGGCGGGCACCTTGGTCGCGAGCTGGGGCGAGGCGGGCGCCGGCCGCCTCGGCCCGCGCTCGTGCGTGATCACGCGGGTGGCAGGAAGCTGACGATCCGCGCGCGCAGGCCGGCCGCGTCCAGGCCGTAGGCGGCCAGGTGCTCGTCCATCGACCCGTAGTGGCGGTGCTCCTCGCGCGGGACGCCGAGGCCCAGCACCCGGTGCGGGAGGTCGGCGAGGGCCTGGTGCGCCTCGTTGCCGGAGGTGCCGGCCAGGTAGGGCTCGACCAGCACGACGTCGGTGGGACCCGCCGCGCGCAGCGCGGCGGCGTCGAACGGCCGCACCGAGGCGGCGTACAGGACGGTGATGTCCAGCCCCTCGGTCGCGGCCAGCACCGCGTCCAGCATCGGGCCGACCGCGACGACCGTCGCCTTCGACCCCTGGCGCACCGCCAGGAACCGGCCCGGCTCGACCGGGCGCGGCTCGGTGTTCTGGTGCGCCGACAGGCGGACGTACACGTTCTTGTCCCCGTCGCCCACCGCGTGCCGCAGCAGCGCCTCGGCCTCCTCGGGGTGCCCGGGGACGTGCACCGTCCAGCCCGGCAGCGTGTCGAGCAGCGCCACGTCCCCCGGGCTCATGTGGGTGCGGCCACCCGCCGGCCAGTCGTACGAGCCCGCCGCGCTGACCAGCACCGCGCCCACGCCCTGGTGCCCGAGGTCCAACTTGATCTGCTCGAAGGGCCGCTCGATCAGGAAGCTGGCGAAGGTGTGCGCGATGGGCCGCATCCCGGTCAGCGCCAGGCCGCCGGTCACCCCGATCAGCAGCTGCTCGCGGATGCCGACGTTGAGCACCCGGTCGGGGTGCGCGGCGGCGGCCTCGGCCAGGCTCGCCGCGCTGATGTCGGCCAGCACCAGCGCGGTGCGCGGGTCCTGGTCCAGCAGCTCGGTCGCGACGGTGATGAAGCGATCCCGCATGGTGTCCATCTCTCGGTCTCCCCTGCTCAGTTCTTCGGCTGCTCAGTTCTTCGGCTCGACGCGGGCGACCACGGCGTGCGGCCGGCCCGGATGCTCGGTGCTGAAGGCGGCGTACAGCGCCTGGTGGTCGCGCCCGTCGACGGTCACCGCCGACCAGCCGGCCGCCTCGAAGCGGGCCGCGATCCCGCCCGTCCAACCGTGCGTGGCCGAGGAGTTGTCGATCACGACGGCGTGCAGCCGGTCCAGGGCGACCGCCCCGGCGTAGGCGACGGCCTCGTGGTTGCTGCCCTCGTCGAACTCGGCGTCCCCGAGCAGCGTCCAGACGGCCGGCCCGGTCAGCCCCTGGGCACGCAGCCCGAGCGCGGTGCCGACGGCCAGCGGCAGGCCGTGCCCGAGCGAGCCGGAGCCGATCTCCACGCCCGGGATCAGCGTGCGGTCGGGGTGGTGGCCCAGCGGCGAGTGGTAGCCGCCGAAGCCGTCCAGCCACTCCTCGGGGAGCAGGCCCTTGGCCGCGAGCACCGCGTAGTAGGCCATCGGCCCGTGGCCCTTGGAGAGCAGGAAGCGGTCCCGCCCGGGATCAGTGGGGTCCGCCACCCGCAGCACCCGCTCGTAGAGCACCCAGAGCGCGTCGAGGGTGGAGGTGGCCGCCGGGCCGTGCTTCTCGGCTCCGGTCATCCGGCCCATCAGGCCGGGCAGTTCCGCGTAGGTCTTGATCACGGGACCAGCCTGCAACCTCAAGTCGACTTGAGGTCAAGTCCTAGAATCCCTCCCATGAACGCCCGACTCAGCATCGGCGAACTCGCCGCCCGCAGCGGCCTCGCCCCCTCCGCCCTGCGCTACTACGAGGAGCTCGGCCTGATCCACGCCGAACGCACCGCCGGCGGCCACCGCGTCTTCGCCCGGCAGATGCTGCGCCGGATCGCCTTCGTGCGCGCCGCCCAGACCGTCGGCCTCTCGCTGGAGGAGGCCCGTGCCGCGCTGGCCGGCCTGCCGGTGGACCGCTCCCCCACCGTCGCCGAGTGGCAGCCCGTGGCCACCACCTGGCAGGCCCGGATCGACGAGCAGATCGAGGACCTGCGCCGCCTGCGCGACCGCCTCACCGGCTGCATCGGCTGCGGCTGCCTGTCGCTCGGCAAGTGCGTCCTCTACAACCCCGGCGACGTCCAGGGCGCCGAGGGTCCGGGCGCGCGCAAGCTGCTGCCCGCGCGGCGCCCGCCCCGGAGCTGATGCTTCGTATTCCATCGAAGGTGGGGTTTAGCTCAACTCCCCGTTACCGGCTGCCGATGCTCAGGGCGGAGCGAGACCCCGATCGCGGGGCTCGCCGCACTCGGTCAAGGAGACGCAGATGACGCGAAGCAAGCTCGTCCTGGGCGCCGGCGCACTGGCGATGACGCTGGCTGCCGGCGTGGGCTGGACGGTGCAGGCCAGCGCCGACGCCGCCGGCGCCGCGCAGCAGAGCAAGCCGGCCGCAACCCGCGCGGTCGACGGCTACCAGCTGATCAAGCTGGACAACGCCAACGTGGGCAACTTCCAGCGCCGCACGGTCTACTGCCCGAGCGGCAAGAAGGCCATCGGCGGCGGCGCCGAGGCCCGGGGTAACGACTCGGTCCTGAACGGCAGCTTCCCGACCGACGACGGCAACGGCTGGATCGGCATCGGCCACCAGCCCGGCTCCGACAACGTGGGCATCAGTGTCTTCGTGATCTGCGCCTACACCAACTGACCCGGCCGATCGGCCGCGGGGCGGCAGCAGCCGGCGCTGCCGCCCCGCGGCCTGGGGCCTGGGGCCTGTCGACCTCAGCCGGCCGTCGAGCCGAGCAGCCGCCACACGTCCTTGACCCGGTCGGCCAGTTCCTCGATCGAGCCGTTGTTCTCCACCACCAGGTCGGCCACCGCCAGCCTCTGCTCGCGGCTCGCCTGGGCCGCCATCCGGGCACGGGCCTCCGGCTCGGACATCCCGCGCCGCTCGACCAGCCGGGCCAGCCGGACCTCCTCGTCGGCGTCGACCACGATCACCTGGTCGAAGAGGCGCTGCAGCCCGTTCTCGGCGAGCAGCGGCACGTCGTGGACCACGATGGCGTCGGGTTCGGCCGCCGCCTCCAACCGCGCCGAGCGCTCCCGGACCAGCGGGTGGACGATCGCGTTCAGCGCCGCCAGCCGCTCGGGGTCGCCGAAGACGATCGCGCCGAGCGCGGGCCGGTCCAGCGCACCGTCCGGGCCGAGCACGCCGGGGCCGAACTCCTCGACCACCGCCGCGAGTCCGGGTGTGCCGGGGGCCACCACCTCACGGGCGATCAGATCGGAGTCGATCAGCACCGCGCCGTAGGAGACCAGCAGGTCCGCGACCGCGCTCTTGCCCGCCCCGATGCCACCGGTCAGTCCGATCTTCCGCATGGCGGCAGACTACACAGCGTCCAGCTCCAGGCCGGCGCCAGGCTGCAGGTAGGAGTACGGTGCGCCGGTGCCGGGCCCGTGCTCGCCCAGCCAGCGCTCGCCGATGCCGCGCCCGATCTCGCTGAGCACCGCGTCGTGGATGCCCAGCACCCTGGTCGGCCTGACCTCCCGCACGTAGTCGATCAGTTCGCCCACCTTGTTCCAGGGGCCGGCCATCGGCAGCAGCAGGGTCCGCACCGGGTGCTCGGGCACGGTCAGCGCGTCCCCGGGGTGGAAGAGGGCTCCGCCGCCCAGCAGGAAGCCGATGTTCCCGACCTGCGGGGCGTCCGGATGGATGACGGCGTGCCACTCGCCGTGGACCGAGACGTCGATCCCACCGACTTCGAACGCGTCGCCCGCGCCGACCACGGTGACGGCGGCGCCGAGGCCGGCCAGCTGGTCGGCGACCGCGCGGTTGGTCCAGATCCGCAGGCCGGGGTTGGCGGCCAGGGCGGCGCGGACCTGGTCCTCGGTGAAGTGGTCGAAGTGCTCATGGGTGATGAGCAGCGCGTCGGCGCCCGCCACCGCCTCGGGTTCGGTGAACATACCGGGGTCGATGACCACCGTGGTGTCGTTCTGCTCGATGCGGACGCACGCGTGTCCGAACTTGGTCAGCCTCATGGCAGAAACAGTACAGCAAGGCTGAACAGTTCTGCTGTACATATTTTCGTTACAGTGGACCTATGAGCAGCACACCCTCCCCCGACCCCGACCCCTCCCCTGACCTCGCCCCCGCCTCGCTCCAGCTGGCCGCCGACCTGCGGGCCACCCTCGGCGACCTGGTCCGCCAGGTGCGGGACGCCGCCTCCGCGCTGCCGCAGAGCCAGCTGGGCGCGCTCGGCTGGCTGGTCCGCGAGGGCCCGCACACCACCGCCGAACTGGCCGACCGCCAGCGGGTGCGCCACCAGTCGATGGCCCGCACCGTCACCCAGCTGCTCCAGGCCGGCCTGATCCGGCAGGAGCGCCACCCCACCGACGGGCGCAAGCTCGTGCTGACCGCCACCGCGACCGGCCGGGCCACCCTGGCGGACCAGCGCCGGCGGCGCGAGAGCCACCTGGCCGAGGCGATCGAACGCGAGCTGACCGAGGCGGAGCGGCTCACCCTGCGGCAGGCCGTCGACCTCCTGCGACGGATCAGCTGACCCAAGAGTCACCTTTGCGCCCACCACGCGTTAGCAGGACGCACTGTCCGTCCAGCCCTAAGGACCTCGCGTGATCTCCCTGCGCAACTCCCTGCTCGTCGCCGCCGCCCTCTGCGGCCTGCTCCTCACCGGAGCCGGCGCCGCCGCGGCCTGCGACTCCGCCAACCTCGGCGGCGCGCTCAACTCCGGCTTCGGCAACGCCTGCGTCAACGGCGAGTGAGCCCCGGCTCAACAAGATTCGGCTCGACCAGCTCCGACTCGGGCTTGCGCGGGCCGGGCACCGAGGCGCCGGCGGCCACCTCCAGCGGCGGCAGCGCCACGTGCTCGCGCAGCCCGAACCGGGCGTAGAGCTTGCGCAGCGGCGCGGGCGCCCACCAGTTGAACTCGCCGAAGAGCGACATCATGGCCGGCACCAGCAGGCAGCGCACCACGGTGGCGTCCACCGCCACGGCCACCGCCAGCGCGATGCCCATCTCCTTGACCATCAGCATCTGCCCGGCCGCGAACCCGGCGAAGACGATCACCATCAGCAGCGCCGCCGAGGTGATGATCCGCCCGCTGCGCTGCAGTCCCAGCTGCACCGACTGCTTGCAGTTGTAGCCCTGGTCCCGCAACTCCTTGATCCGCGCCAGCAGGAAGACCTCGTAGTCCATCGAGAGTCCGAAGGCGAAGGCGAAGACCAGCACCGGGATGAAGGTCTCCAGGCCCCCGGTCGGCGTGAAGCCGAGCAGCCCGCTGAGCCAGCCGTGCTGGAAGACCATGGTCAGCGCGCCCAGCGAGCAGCCGAGCGAGAGCAGGTTCATCAGCAGGGCCTTGACCGGCATCACCACCGAGCCGGTCATCAGGAAGAGCAGCACCAGGGTGCCGACCGCGACCAGCCCCAGCGCCCACGGCCCCCGGTCGGCCAGCTCGTGCTGGAAGTCGACCACGCTCGCCGCGTCCCCGGTGACGTAGGTGGTCAGCCCGCCCCGGTCCGCGCGCAGCTCGTCCACCACCTGCTTGGCCTGCCCGCCCTGCGGGTCGCCCTGCACCAGCACCTCGACGGTGCTCAGGTCGGGGCCGACCGGCTGCACCGCCCGCACCCCGGCGACCCCGGGCAGCTTGGCCACCACGTCGTCGGCGTAGTGCGCGGCGGCCGGCTCGGCGGCGCGCACCACCACGGTCACCGGCGCGGGGGCCAGCTGCGGGAACTCCTGCGCGATGGTGTCCGACACCTGGCGCCCGGCCGAACTGGTGGGCAGCACGGCGGCACCGGTGGAGCGCATGTCGGCGTTCAGGAACGGCGCGCCGGCGGCGGTCAGCAGCGCGACGCAGATCAGCGCGACCGGCACCGCGCGGCGCTGCACCCGGCGCACCGTGCGGGCGAAGAAGCCCTCGTCGGGCTCGGCGTGCTTGGGCGGCTTGATCCGGTGCCCGGCGAAGCCGAGCAGCGCCGGCACCAGGGTGAGCGCGGCGAGCACCGCGATCACCACCACGCTGACCCCGGCGGCGGCCACCGCCCGGAAGACCGGGCTGGTGAAGACGAAGAGCCCGCTGAGCGCGACCGCGACAGTCAGGCCCGAGAAGGCGACGGTGCGCCCGGCCGTCGCGGCCGTCCGGTCGACGGCGGCGGCGATCTCCGCGCCGCGCCCGCGCTCCTCGCGGAAGCGGTTGACCATCAGCAGCGCGTAGTCGATCGACAGGCCCAGGCCCAGCACGGTGGCGATCGGCAGCACCGTGGTGTCGATGTCCATGATCTGGCTGAAACCGAACATCGCCAGCAGTGCCCCGCCGACCGAGGCGACCGCGCCGATCACCGGAAGACTGGCCGCGGCCAGGCCGCCGAAGACCAGCACCATGACGATCAGTGTCAGTGGCAGCGTGACGATCTCGCCGAATTTCGTGTCCGACTGGGTCTGCGCCTTGACCTCGTGCTGCAGCACCAGGTCGCCACCCACGGTGACGTGCGTGCCGGGCGGCTGCATCGCGGTGAGCAGCTGGCTGACGGCCTGCTGCTGCGCGGTGTTCGCGTCGGCGGTCATCCGCACGTTGATCACGCTGGAGGCACCGTCGGCGGCGCGCAGCGCCTGCTGACCGTTCTGGTAGGCATCCGAGACCGAGAGCACGCCGGGCAGCTTCGCCAGGTCCTGGGCGGCGACGGTGACCGCGTCGCGCACCACCGGGGTGTCCACCGGCTGCCCGGCGACCACGGCGGTGACCGTGCCCGAGGACGGGTCGGCGGCGGCGACCAGGTTGCTGCCCTGGACCGACTCGTAGCCGCCGGAGGAGGTGTTGGTGACCGAGCCCTCGAAGACCCGGCCGCCGATCAGCACCCCGAGCGCGAGCACCGCCACCCAGAAGGCGAGCACCCAGCGCCGGTGGCGGTGGCAGAAGCGGCCGAGCGAGGCCAGCTTGCCGGGAGCGACAGCGGCCGATGAGGGTGAAGCAGCGGAAAGGCGCATCAAGCGGAAGGCCTAGCGTGCGGGGCGAGGATGCCCGACGGGCAACTCATCCCACGCTAGGTGTTCCGTCCTAAAACACCCATAAGATCGCGATGAGCGCCTTATCACACCAAAGCGACATTGCTGACGGAACTCGGGCAGAACATGACAGTGGGCCCCCATCCGGTCACCCGGATGGGGGCCCACTCAGTTCAACTCACACCGAGTTGCGCTGTGCGATCAGCTCTGGCCGCCGGCCAGCTTCTCGCGCAGGGCAGCCAGCGCCTCGTCCGAGGCGAGGGCGCCGGCGCCCTCGTCGCTGGAGGAGGAGTAGTTGCCACCGGCAGCGGCGGCAACCGCGTCGCCACCCTCGGCAGCGGCCTCGGCGTCGGCCTCGCGGCTCTTGATGACCTGGGCCTGGTGCTGCTCGAAGCGGGCCTGCGCCTCGGCGTACTGGCGCTCCCACTCCTCACGCTGCTTCTCGTAGCCGGGCAGCCAGTCGTTCGCCTCGGGGTCGAAGCCCTCGGGGTAGATGTAGTTGCCCTGGTCGTCGTACGAGGCAGCCATGCCGTACAGGGTCGGGTCGAACTCGACCGAGGCCGGGTCGGCACCGAGCGACTCGTTGGCCTGCTTCAGCGAGAGGCTGATGCGACGACGCTCGAGGTCGATGTCGATGACCTTGACGAAGATCTCGTCGCCGACCTGGACGACCTGCTCCGGGATCTCCACGTGGCGCTCGGCCAGCTCGGAGATGTGGACCAGACCCTCGATGCCCTCGTCCACGCGGACGAACGCACCGAACGGAACCAGCTTGGTGACCTTACCCGGGACGACCTGGCCGATCTGGTGCGTACGGGCGAACTGCTGCCACGGGTCCTCCTGGGTCGCCTTCAGCGACAGGGAGACGCGCTCGCGGTCCATGTCAACGTCGAGAACCTCGACGGTGACCTCCTGGCCGACCTCGACAACCTCGGACGGGTGGTCGATGTGCTTCCAGGACAGCTCGGAGACGTGGACGAGACCGTCGACGCCGCCCAGGTCCACGAAGGCACCGAAGTTGACGATCGAGGAGACGACGCCGGAGCGCACCTGGCCCTTCTGCAGGGTGGTGAGGAAGGTCTGGCGGACCTCGCTCTGGGTCTGCTCCAGCCAGGCACGGCGGGACAGGACCACGTTGTTGCGGTTCTTGTCCAGCTCGATGATCTTGGCCTCGAGCTCCTTGCCCACGTAGGGCTGCAGGTCGCGCACGCGGCGCATCTCGACCAGCGAAGCCGGCAGGAAGCCACGGAGGCCGATGTCGAGGATGAGACCACCCTTGACGACCTCGATGACGGTACCGGTGACGATCCCGTCCTCTTCCTTGATCTTCTCGATCGTGCCCCAGGCGCGCTCGTACTGCGCACGCTTCTTGGACAGGATCAGACGACCCTCCTTGTCCTCCTTCTGGAGAACCAGGGCCTCGATCTCGTCGCCGACCTTGACAACCTCGTGGGGGTCGACGTCGTGCTTGATCGAGAGCTCGCGGGAGGGGATGACACCCTCGGTCTTGTAACCGATGTCGAGGAGCACCTCGTCACGGTCGACCTTCACGATGATGCCCTCAACGATGTCGCCATCGTTGAAGTACTTGATGGTCTCGTCGATCGCCGCGAGGAATGCTTCCGCGTCGCCGATGTCGTTGACCGCAACCTGCGGGGTGGTGCTGACAGAGGTGTCGGTGGGGCTCGTCATTAGGAAAAGGGCTCCGGTACGGACATGAAGTCGTAGGTAATGCCACGCGGGGGCCCGGTTCGCTCCCACCGAAAGCCGGACAGCCAAGAACACGGCCCACTTACCCTCAACTTCAAGGAAGTGTCCGTCTTGCGACCGTGGGGTCTTCGACAGATGCGAGCGCGACCTGCTCCGTCCGAGGCGCACAGGCCCGCAGCGCAACTTGTAGCATACGGGGACAGCCAGGCACGGTCAACGCCGAAGGCGACGAGACCGTCCAGGCCGGTATGGATCAGGCCATATCCTCCAACTGCGCACCTCACGCGACCTGACCGGCCGACGTGGGGAGTGGCAGCCACAGGGGCCCGGCTCCCCGGATGCCACCGCCTGATCCCGTCCCCGAAGGGCCGGCGCCAGGCAGCGACGCTTTCCGCAGCCCCTACCCTACGCGAGGCGCATGATGACCGTTGACACCACCCCTGGCAAGTGGACGCCGGACCCGGACGGTGACGACGACGTCGCGCTGCGCCGCGAGGCCGCGCCCGAGGAGAGCAGCCGGGCTAGCCGGCACTGGTGGGACCGCAACGCCGACGAGTACCAGGACGAGCACGGAGCGTTCCTCGGCGACGACCGCTTCACCTGGTGCCCCGAAGGCCTGGACGAGGCGGACGCCCGGCTGCTGGGCGGCGCGGACGAACTGGCCGGCCGCGACGTGCTGGAGATCGGCGCGGGCGCGGCGCAGTGCTCGCGCTGGCTGCGCGCGCAGGGCGCCCGCCCGGTGGCGCTCGACATCTCGCACCGGCAGCTGCAGCACTCGCGCCGGATCGACCTCTCGCGCGGGGACCGGCCCGTCGCCCTGGTGCAGGCGGACGCGGCGGTGCTGCCGTTCGCCGACGGCTCCTTCGACCTGGCCTGCTCGGCCTACGGCGCGGTGCCGTTCAGCGCGGACACCGCCGCGCTGATGCGCGAGGTGCACCGGGTGCTGCGGCCCGGCGGGCGCTGGGTCTTCTCGGTCACCCACCCGATCCGCTGGGCCTTCCCGGACGAACCGGGGGCGGCCGGGCTCACCGCGACCGCCTCCTACTTCGACCGCACGCCCTACGTCGAGCAGGACGAGCAGGGCCGGGCCAGCTACGTCGAGCACCACCGCACCCTGGGCGACCGGGTGCGTGAGCTGGTGGCGGCCGGGTTCACGCTGCTCGACCTGGTGGAGCCGCAGTGGCCGGAGGGCCTGGAGCAGGAGTGGGGCGGCTGGAGCCCGCTGCGCGGGCGGCACATCCCGGGGA
Source organism: Kitasatospora sp. NBC_01266 (assembly GCF_036242395.1). NCBI lineage: Bacteria > Bacillati > Actinomycetota > Actinomycetes > Kitasatosporales > Streptomycetaceae > Kitasatospora > Kitasatospora sp. NBC_01266. Next base: position 2,380,714 of record NZ_CP108458.1, read on the forward strand.
CGGCGATCTTCGTCTCGCGCCGGGGCTGAATACTGGGGCGGTGAACCTCGACCTGCCCGTCCGCAGCGCACTGCCCGCGCTGGCCGCCGCCCTCGACGAACGCGGCGTGGCCGTGCTGGCCGCACCGCCCGGCACCGGGAAGACCACGCTGGTGCCGCTCGCGCTGGCGGGGCTGCTCGACGCCGCCGCGCCACAACGCCACGTGCTGGTCGCCGAACCGCGACGGCTCGCGGTGCGGGCGGCGGCGCGGCGGATGGCCTGGCTGCTGGGCGAGCGGGAGGGCGCCCGGGTCGGCCACACCGTGCGCGGGGAGCGGGTGGTGGGGCCCGACACGGTGATCGAGGTGGTCACCACCGGCGTGCTGCTGCAGCGCCTCCAGCGCGATCCCGAACTGCCCGGCGTGGACGTGGTGTTGCTGGACGAGTGCCACGAGCGGCACCTGGACGCGGACACCGCGCTCGCCTTCCTGCTGGACGTGCGCGAGACGCTGCGCCCCGAACTCGCGGTGCTGGTCGCCTCGGCCACCTCGGACACCGCGGCCTGGGCCGAACTGCTGGGCGACGCACCGGTGGTGGCGGCGCACGGGATCGCCCACCCGGTCGAGGTGGTGTGGGCGCCACCGCCGACCGCCGTCCGCCCGCCGCAGGGCACCCGGGTCGACGCCGCGCTGCTGGAGCACGTCGCGGCCGTGGTGCGCCGGGCGCTGGCCGAGCGGGCCGGCGACCTGCTCTGCTTCCTGCCCGGGGTCGGCGAGATCGCCCGGGTGGCCGGGCAGCTCGGCGGCCTGCCGGAGGTGGAGGTGCTCCAACTGCACGGGCAGGCCCCGGCCGCCGTGCAGGACGCGGCGCTGACGGCGGGCGGGCGCCGCCGGGTCATCCTGGCCACCTCGGTCGCCGAGTCCTCGCTGACCGTGCCGGGCGTGCGGATCGTGGTGGACAGCGGGCTGGCCCGCGAGCCGCGCACCGACCACGCGCGCGGACTGGGCAGCCTGGTCACGGTGCGGGCCTCGCTGGCGGCCGGCCGCCAGCGGGCCGGGCGGGCCGGGCGCGAGGCGCCGGGGACGGTCTACCGGTGCTGGGCCGAGGTGGCGGACGCCCGCGCCCCGCGCTTCCCGACCCCCGAGATCGCGCTAGCCGACCTGACCGGCTTCGCACTGCAGGCCGCCTGCTGGGGCGACCCGCAGGCGAGCGGGCTCGCACTGCCCGATCCGCCGCCGGCGGGTGCCCTGGCGGCCGCCCGGCAGACGCTGCTCGCGCTCGGCGCGGTGACACCCGACGGGCGCGCGACCGAGCGCGGGCGCCGGTTCGCGCGCACCGGCCTGCACCCGCGGCTGGCGCGTGCCCTGCTCGATGGCGCCGCAGAGGTGGGCGCCCGGCGCGCGGCGGAGATCGTCGCGCTGCTCTCCGAGGAGCTCCCCCGCGAGCTCGGTGACGACCTGGCGGCCGCCTGGCGCGCGGTGCGCGACTCCTCGACCCCGTACGCGGCGCGCTGGCGGCAGGAGGTGCGGCGGCTGCGGGCCCAGGTGACCGCGCCCGAGCGCGGGCGTGAGCGCGAGCCGACCGACCAGGCCGCCGCCGGACTGCTGGTCGCACTGGCCCACCCGGAGCGGGTCGCGCGGGCCCGGGGCGGCGCCTTCCTGATGGCCTCCGGCACGGCCGCCGAGACCGCGCCCGGCTCGGCGCTCGGCGGCGCCCCCTGGCTGGCCATCGCGGTCGCCGACCGCCCCGCCGGCGCGGCCTCGGCGCGGGTGCGACGGGCGGTGCCCATCGACGAGCAGACCGCCCGCACCGCCGCCGCGCACCTGCTCACCGAACGGGACGAGGTGCGCTGGGCCGTGCCGCCCGGCAGCCGGCGCGGCGAACTGACGGCCCGCCGGCTCACCGCACTGGGCGCGCTCGAACTGGACGCCGACCGACTCACCCGCCCCGATCCGACACTGGTGCGGGCCGCACTGCTGGAGGGCCTGGCCCGCGAGGGCGTCAGCGAGCTGCTGCGCTGGCCGGAGGGCGCGAGTTCGCTGCGCGCCCGGCTGGCCTTCCTGCACCACGCACTCGGCGCCCCCTGGCCGGACGTCAGCGACCAGGCGCTGCTGGCCGCCGCCGAGCAGTGGCTGGAACCCGAGCTCTCCCGGGCCCGCCGGCGGGCCGACCTGGAACGCCTGGACACCGGCTCGGCCCTGCAGCGCCTGCTGCCCTGGTCCACCGGCGAGGCGGGCCGCCTGGACGAGCTGGCCCCCGAGCGGATCACCGTCCCCAGCGGGTCGCGGATCCGGGTCGACTACTCGACCGAGCGCCCGGTGCTCGCGGTCAAGCTCCAGGAACTCTTCGGCTGGGCCGCCACCCCCGCACTGGCCGGCGGCCGGGTCCCGCTGACCATCCACCTGCTCTCCCCCGCCGGCCGCCCGGCCGCCGTCACCGGCGACCTGGCCAACTTCTGGCGCGAGGGCTACCGCGCCGTCCGCGCCGAACTGCGCGGCCGCTACCCCCGCCACCCGTGGCCCGAGGACCCGACCACGGCGGAGCCCACCCGGCGGGCGAACCAGCGGAAGTGACGGACCGTCAGGGAATCGGCGGGTACTGGGTCGGCAGCGGCGGCTCGCTGAAGGGGCGGGCGGGGGGCGGGGGTATCGGAATGGCAGTCTGGACCGGGTCGCAGGTCATGATCACGCCGGCCGCGTTCCTCGCGCAGGTGGCCGTCGAGTGGGCGGGTGTGCCGCCATCGCCGGTGTACGCGGTTCCCGGGGAGACGTCCGCCAGCGGCGTCGACGAAGCCCTCGGCGCGGATGGCTTCGGGACCTGACTGGGGGCCGTCGCCGTGCGCGGCTTGGGCTTGGCACTGGTCGCCGGCGGCTCGGCGGGCGCCGATGTCCTGGTCGGCGGCGGCGTGGTCGAGGGCGACGTCACAGGCGAGGGGCTCTCGCTGGGCAAGGCCGACGGCGCCGGCGACGCAGCAGCCGACGGCGAGGCCGAGGCCGTCGGCGCAGCGCTGCTCGCCGCCGGAACCGGCGCCGGGTGGGCCGCACGGGAGGACCCCGTGCCCGCCGCGAGCCAGCCGGCACCACCGACCAGCACCAGCACCCCCGCCGCGACCGCGAGCACACCGCCCCGGCGCCCGGCGAGCCGCCCGGCCAGAGCCCGCATCACCCCCCGGTCCCCGTCCCCGGTCTGCTGTTCGTCCTGCTCCATCGGTCCGTCCTCGCACCCGCCCACCAAGATCAGGACCGGATCCTAACGGGCGGAACCGACCCGGCGCGCCAACCGCCGGCGCCCCACCGCCGACCGGCCCTCTACGCTGGGGCGAGTCGGCTCTGGAGGACAGATGTACGCGCACCATCTCGACCTGGTCGAGGAAGCCCGCAGGATCGCGCCGAAGAACATCAAGGTCGAGTTCTCCGGCGAGCTGATCATCATGCAGGCCTCGCCCTCGGGCATCCACCAGCGCAACCTCGCCCTGATCCAGCGCCAGTTCGAGGCGCACGCACCCGAGGGCTACCTGGCATCCGGGAACTCCGATCTGTCGTCACCCGCGGTCGGCAAGCTCCGCAACCCGGACCTGACCTACCTCCCCGAGGACGCGATGGCGACGACGGAGAACAGGATTCCCGCCGAACTCGCCCTGATCGCCGTCGAGATCGTCTCCCCCTCGAACCCGGAGAACGACTGGGAGGGAAAAGTCCGGGACTATCCCCAGATGGGGATCCCCGCCTACCTGATCGTCGACCCCGGGCAGAAGACCGTGACGCTGCTCAGCGAGCCCGAGAACGACCGCTACCGGCTCCGGGAGGACGCCGCCTTCGGGGAGTCCGTCCACATCCCCGAGCCCTTCGGCTTCGTCCTCGACACCACCGGTCTGCTGCCGTACTGACCATGGCCGGCCGCCGGGCTCCGCACGGAACCCGGCGGCCCGGGCCGTCAGTGCGCCGCCGCCTCCCAATCGGCGCCGACGCCCACCGAGACGTCCAGCGGCGCGCGCAGGTCGTAGGCGCCGGCCATCTGCTCGCGGACGATCGCCTCCACCGGCTCGCGCTCGCCCGGGGCCAGCTCCAGCACGATTTCGTCGTGCACCTGGAGCAGCATCCGGGAGGTGAGCTTCGCCTCGGTCAGCGCCGCGTCCACCCGGAGCATCGCGATCTTGACGATGTCGGCGGCCGAGCCCTGGACGGGGGCGTTGAGCGCCATCCGCTCGGCCATCTCACGGCGCTGGCGGTTGTCGCTGGTCAGGTCGGGCAGGTAGCGGCGGCGGCCCAGCAGGGTCTCGGTGTAGCCGGTGGCGCGGGCCTCCTCGACCACCCGGTGCAGGTAGTCGCGCACCCCGCCGAAGCGCTCGAAGTAGGTGTCCATCAGGCCCTGCGCCTCGGCCGGCTTGATCCCCAGCTGCTGGGAGAGCCCGTACGCCGAGAGCCCGTAGGCCAGGCCGTAGGACATCGCCTTGATCTTGCGGCGCATCTCGGCGTCGACCTCGGCGGGCGCCACCCCGAAGACCGAGGAGGCGACCGTGGTGTGCAGGTCCTCGCCGCTGGCGAAGGCCTCGATCAGCGCCGCGTCCTCGGAGAGGTGGGCCATGATCCGCAGCTCGATCTGCGAGTAGTCGGCGGTCAGCAGCGACTCGTACCCCTCGCCGACCACGAAGGCGCGCCGGATCAGCCGGCCCTCCTCGGTGCGCACCGGGATGTTCTGCAGGTTCGGGTCCTGCGAGGAGAGCCGGCCGGTGGCGGCCACCATCTGGTTGAAGGTGGTGTGGATCCGGCCCTGCGGCGAGACCGTCTTGAGCAGGCCCTCGACCGTGGTGCGCAGCTTGGCCTGGTCGCGGTGGCGCAGCAGGATGACCGGCAGCTCGTTCTCGCTCTGGGCGGCCAGCCAGGTCAGCGCGTCGGCGTCGGTGGTGTAACCGGTCTTGATCTTCTTGGTCTTGGGCAGGCCCAGCTCGTTGAAGAGGATCTCCTGGAGCTGCTTGGGCGAGCCGAGGTTGAACTCCCGCCCGGCTGCCCGGTGCGCCTCCTCCACCACGCGCTGGATCTCGGTGGCGAACTGGTTCTCCAGCGACTGCAGCCAGCCGCGGTCGGCGGCGATGCCGGTGCGCTCCATCCGGGCCAGCAGCGCGGCGATCGGCAGCTCCATGTCGCGGATCAGCTCGACCGAGCCGTGCTCGGCCAGCCGGCCCTCGAAGAGCTCGGCCAGGTCGAGCACCGTGCGGGCCTGGACCATCAGCGCCTGAGCACCCGCGCTCGGGTCCTCCTCCGGGGCGTCGAAGGCGAGCTGACCGCTCTCGGCCGCCTCGGCGGGCGCCAGCGAACGGCCCAGGTACTCCTCGGCCAGCACCTCCAGGGTGAAGGTGCGCCGACCCGGCTTCTCCAGGTAGGCGGCGAGCGCGGTGTCGGCACCGACGCCCTCGACGCTCCAACCCTGCTCGGCGAAGGCCCGGATCACCTGCTTGGCGATGTGCAGCGCCTTGGGGCGCGCGGGGTCGGCCAGCCAGCCGGCGAAGGCCCGCTCGTCCGCCTCGGCCAGCTGGGCGGGGTCGAACCAGACCGCGCTCTCGGCGGTGGCCAGCGCCACCTCCTGGACCGAGCCGCTGCCCAGCGCCCACTGGTAGACGGCGGCCAGCGCGACGGGGTCCGGCCCGGCGGCGTGCCCGGCCAGCCAGTCGGCCAGCGCGCCGGGCTCGGTCAGCAGCTCGCCCGCGACCTCGACCCCGGGCGCGGCGGCGACCGCCTCGGCCTGCGCCGCGGCGCCGACGTCCAGCGCGTAGACCCGCTCGCGGAAGTTGGGGTTGCGGAACTCCAGGGACTCCATCAGCTGCCCGACGGCCTCCCGGTCGAACGGCTCGCGGCCCAGGTCACCGACGCCGAGCGGCAGTTCGACATCGCGCACCAGCTCGGTGAGCACCCGGTTGCGCTTGACCGAGTCCAGGTGCTCGCGCAGCTTCTCGCCGATCTTGCCCTTGACCTCGTCGGCCCGGGCCACCAGCTCGTCGAAGGAGCCGAACTGGTTGACCCACTTGGCGGCGGTCTTCTCACCGACACCCGGGATGCCGGGCAGGTTGTCCGACGGGTCGCCACGCAGCGCGGCCAGGTCCGGGTACTGACGGGGCGTCACCCCGTACTTCTCCGCGACCTTCTCGGGGGTGTAGCGGGTCAGCTCGGAGACGCCCTTGGTCGGGTAGAGCACGGTGGTGTGCTCGGTCACCAGCTGCAGCGAGTCCCGGTCGCCGGTGACGATCAGCACCTCGAAGCCGGCCGCCTCCGCGGCGGTGGCCAGAGTGGCGATGATGTCGTCGGCCTCGAAGCCCTCCAGCGAGAGCCGGGGCACCTTCATCGCGTCCAGCAGCTCGCCGATCAGGCCGATCTGGCTGCGGAACTCATCAGGAGTCTTGGCCCGGTTGGCCTTGTAGTCCGGGAACTCCTCGGAGCGGAAGGTCTTGCGCGAGACATCGAAGGCCACCGCGAGGTGGGTGGGGGCCTCGTCGCGCACCGTGTTGGCGACCATCGAGGCGAAGCCGTAGACCGCGTTGGTCGGCTGCCCGGTGGCGGTGTTGAAGTTCTCCACCGGCAGGGCGTAGAACGCCCGGTACGCCAGGGAATGGCCGTCGAGCAGCATCAGCCGGGGCCGCGCCCCGGCCGCCCCGCCCGTACTGCCCGCGCTCTGCCCCGCACTCCGCTGCGCCACGTCTACGTCCGTTCTAGCCGTTCCAGCAACTACCGCCCTCGATCCTAGGCCGCCGCACCGACAACCCGAACCGGCAACACCGGCCGACCGCGAGCAGGCCACCGGCGGCCTCGCGCCGGGCCAGTCGTACGATCACGAAAGGCGATCACGACCGAAGATCACCGGCAACCAGGAGAGATGACCGATGACCGAGCAAGCCCCCACCGACGCCGCCGCCCAGGCCCCGCTGAAGCTGGACGTGCCGCAGGACGTGCTGGACCACTTCGCCAAGCTCGGCGTGGAGCCCAGCACCTTCTCCGGGGGCACCCTCGGCGACAAGATGGCCATCCGGGTGGTGGAGGCCTCCGGCGACCGCGTGGTCGGCACCATGCCGGTCGAGGGCAACCAGCAGCCCTACGGCCTGCTGCACGGCGGCGCCTCGGCCGCGCTAGCCGAGACGCTCGGATCGGTGGCGGCGATGCTGCACGCCGGGCCCGGCCGCTACGCGGTGGGCGTCGACCTCAACGTGACCCACCACCGCTCGGCCACCTCCGGGCTCGTCACCGGCGTGGCCACCGCCGTCTTCAAGGGCCGCACCGCAGCCACCTACGAGATCGCGATCACCGACGACACCGGGCGCCGGATCACCAGCTGCCGCCTGACCTGCGCGCTGCGCGACCTCTGACCGGACCCGCTGCCCGGACCCGCGTCCCCTCGTTCGACCACCGCCGGGCAGGTCCGGCCGACGAGGGGGCGCCTCTTCGCACCACACCACACCGCCGCCACCGCCGCCCAACCCGAGCGCGGCGGGGGCCCGTTCACCCCACCGCGCTCACCGCACCGCGCTCAGCCCTCGCCGGCCTCCGCCTTCTTGCGGTCCTGCGCCTCGCCCTCCTCGATGACGGCCTCGGCCACGGCGGCCATCGTCATCCGCCGGTCCATCGAGGTCTTCTGGATCCACCGGAACGCGGCCGGCTCGTTCAGCCCGAACTTCGTCTGCAGCACACTCTTCGCCCGGTCCACCAGCTTGCGGGTCTCCAGCCGCTGGGTCAGGTCGGCGATCTCCCCCTCGAGCGCCCGCATCTCGGTGTACCGCGACACCGCCATCTCGATCGCCGGCACCAGGTCGCTCTTCGAGAACGGCTTGACGATGTACGCCATCGCCCCCGCATCCCGCGCCCGGTCCACCAACTCCCGCTGCGAGAACGCGGTCAGCATCAGCACCGGAGCCAGGTTCGCCTCATGGATCCGCTCGGCGGCCGACAACCCGTCCAGCACCGGCATCTTCACATCCAGGATCGCCAGATCCGGCCGGTGCTCCTCCACCAGCCGCACCGCGGTCTCCCCGTCGCCCGCCTCGCCGACGACGGTGTAGCCCTCCTCCTCGAGCATCTCCTTCAGGTCGAGACGGATCAGCGCCTCGTCCTCGGCGATGACAATTCGGGTGATCTGGGGCGAGTCGGTCTCAAGCGCCTGGGGCTGCTCGTCGGCGGTGCTCACGGGACTCCTCGTTCCGGCGGGGGTGCTGCACCCAAGAGGGTACCTAGGGAGACGAGCGAGCACGCACCCGGTATGCTTTCCCCTGCCTCCCTGCCGGGTTGGTGGAATGGCATACACGGATGTCTCAAACACATCTGCCCGAGAGGGCTTGCGGGTTCGAATCCCGCACCCGGCACCTATTTTCACCTTCGATTTCCAATTTATTCCCCAGATCCGGCATTCACCAATATGGGTGATTCCCGGCACTGGCATCCCGTTTTGGCCTTCTCGGTCGCACTCTTGTCGGCATGGCAACCCGTTCAGTCCGCGAGCAGGCAGTCCTGCTCCTCCGCGACGGAATATCCAACGCCGCCGTATCCCGAATGCTCAGTGTGCCCACGGGCACAGTCAGCTGGTGGAAGCACGAAGACCTGGCAAAGCGGGGACAGCTGCCCGGCCGTAAGCGGTCGACCTGCCCGATCTGCTACGACGACCAGCTCAACAAACCGGCCTACTCGTACCTGCTGGGGCTGTACCTCGGTGACGGACACATCATCCAGCCCAAGCAGCACCGGGCTCCCAACCTCGCCGTCACCTGTGACAACAGCTGGCCGGGGGTCATGGACGAGGTCGAGCAGGCCATGCGCGACGTCCTGCCGAACAGCACACCGTGCCGTGTGCGCCGCAAGGGTTGCAAGGACGTCAAGGTCTACTCGATGCACCTGCCCTGCCTCTTCCCCCAACACGGCCCCGGCAAGAAGCACGACCGCCCCATCGTCCTCGCTCCCTGGCAGCAGGACATCGTCGCCGCCCACCCCTGGCACCTGCTCCGCGGCCTGATCCACTCCGACGGCTGCCGCATCGTCAACTGGGCCACCCGCACCGTCAACGGCGTGGTCCGGCGGCACGAGTACCCGCGCTACTTCTTCACCAACAAGTCCACCGACATCATCGGCATCTTCACCGACACCCTCGACACCGTCGGCGTCCAGTGGAAAGCCGCCCACCGCACCAACGGCGCCGTCAACATCTCCATCGCCCGCCGCGCCTCCGTGGCCCTCATGGACCAGCACATCGGCCCCAAGTACTGACCCCCGCGCCACCCATGCCCCACCCCACCGCCCGTAGAGTGCTGCCCGGGAGGGGATGCACGGATGGCACAGGTGGTCGCGGTGCACGGGGTCGGCCAGCAGCTGCTCGGCGAGCAGAGCCTGCACCAGCGCTGGCAACCGGCCCTGCTCGACGGGCTGCGCCGGGCGGGCGGGCCCGAACTGGCCCTGGACGGGCTCGCGATGGGCTTCTACGGCGACCTGTTCCGCCCGCCGGGGACGATGCTCGCGGCGGGCGATCCGCCGTACGGTGCCGCCGACGTCGCCGAAGGTCTGGAGCAGGAGCTGCTGTTCGCCTGGTGGCGGGCCGCCGCCGAGGTGGACGAACGCGTGGTGCCGCCCGACGCCGGGGGCCGGACGCTGGCGCGGGCGCCGCGTTCGGTGCAGGCGGCACTGCGGGCGCTGGCGGGCTCGCGCTTCTTCTCCGAGCTGGCGCTGCGGGCCATGGTGTTCGACCTCAAGCAGGTGAGCCGCTATCTGACTGACCATCAACTCCGTTCGGCGGCGCGCGAAAGGGTGACCGCGCTGATCGGCGCGGACACCCGGGTGGTGGTCGGGCACTCGCTGGGCTCGGTGGTCGCGTACGAGGCGCTCTGCGCGCTGCCGGGGCACGGCGTACGGGCGTTGGTGACGCTGGGGTCGCCGCTCGGCATCCCGATGATCTTCGACCGGCTGCAGCCCGAGCCGGGCCGCTGGCCCGGTGTCCCGACCTGGACGAACGTGGCGGACGCCGGTGACGTGGTGGCCCTGGTGAAGGATCTACGCCCCGCCTTCGGCCCCCGGCTGCGCTCGGCGCTGGTCCACAACGGCAGCCATGCGCACGACGCGACCGCCTATCTGACCAGCGAGTTGACCGGTGCGGCGATCGCGGAGGCGCTGGATGGCGCCTGAGGCCGGGCCGCGCCGGTTCCTGATCGCCACGGCCGTCGCGCACTACAGGAACGAGCCCGCCTGGAACCGGCCGGGTCTGGTCGAGGCCCGGCAGGACATCATCAGGCTGTTCACCCGCCGCTTCGGCTACCGGCACGTCAGCGACCTCGGGTTGGACCCGACGCAGGGTCAACTGGTCGAGCGGCTCAGGGCGTTCTGCCGCTCCCCGGAGCGTCGCGAGGACGATCTGATCACCGTCTACCTCGGCGGACACGGCGAGGTGCTGGACGAGGAGGATGGCGGCGGACACGTGCTGCTGACCTCCGACACCGATCCCGATGACATCGCGGGCGCGCTGCCCACCGAGGAGTTGGCCCGCCAGCTGCTGTCCGGCACCAGGGTGCGCCGGCTGCTCCTGCTGCTGGACACCTGCTACTCGGGCCAGGGCGGTGCCGAGTTGACGTCGGCGGCGCTGGAGCGGATGAGCCCGCGCTGGGGTCAGCGTCCGGGTTCGGGGCTGGTGGTGGTCTGCTCGGCGCAGCCGCTGGAGCAGGCGGAGACGGGCGCGTTCCCGCGCAGGCTGCGCGAGGCGGCGGCAAGCCTGGCGACGGCGGGGCACGGGCCGCGCGCGCTGGCGTTGGACGCGGTGGTGCAGCACATGAACCGCGAGGGCGGGTTCCAGCGGGTGGGGCTGGCGCAGATCGGGTTGACGGGGGAGGTTCCGGAGTTCCTGCCGAACACGCGGCACGAGCCGCAGTTGACGGAGGTCGACCTGGCGTTGCAGCAGACGTTGCGGTGGCAGCGGCGGGCGGACCGGCGCGGGTTGGAGCTGACCAGTCGGTTCATGGTGCGGGCCGGCGGTTCCAGCAGTGCCGGTGAGCTCATGGAGTACCGCGTCCCTACGCCTGACGCGTCCGGTTGGTGGTTCTCCGGGCGGCGGACGGCCCTGGCCGACCTCGCGGAGTGGCTCGGGTCGCCCGCCTCCGACCGCCCGGCACTGGCGGTGACAGCGGGCCCCGGTTCGGGCAAGACGGCGGTCCTGGGACTGCTGGCGACGCTGGCGCATCCCGAGTACAGCCGGACCGTGCCGATCCATGCGCTGGGGCTGGAGCGGAACGTCCCGTCCGCCGCCCGCCACATCGATGTCGCCATCTACGCCCAGACACTGACCGACCAGCAGGTCCTGGAAGGCATCGCGGCAGCCGCCCGGTGCGGGGCGGCCACCGTCGGCACGCTGCTGGAGGCGCTGACGGGGCGGGAGCGGCCGCTTGTGGTGCTGGTCGACGCGCTGGACGAGGCCGCCACGCCCGACAGTCTCTGCGCGACGGTGCTGCGCCCGCTGATCGAGCACGCCCGGGGGCGGATCCGGCTGCTGCTGGGCACCCGGCCGCACCTGCTGGCCCGGCTGGGGCTGCGGCGGGAGTCGGCGGTCGATCTGGACGCGGAGCGGTACGCGGACCCGGAGGCCGTGCTCACGTACACCGTCCGCAATCTGCTCCAGGGAGCGCCCGACTCGCCCTACCGCGGTGGCGACGGCGAGCTGCGGTACGAGATCGCCTCCGCGATCGCCAGGGCCGCGGACCGCTCGTTCCTGGTCGCCCGGATCACGGCGGCCACGCATGCCGCGATGCCCACGCTTCCGGATCCGTACGACCCGGCCTGGCGCGCGGGCCTGCCCCGGCACGCGGGGCAGGCGATGGCCCGCGACCTGCGGCTGCGGCTCGGCGAGGACGCGGCGCGGGCGGTGGATCTGCTGCGGCCGCTGGCCTACGCCGAGGGTCAGGGGCTGCCCTGGGAGGACGTGTGGGCGCCGCTGGCGAGCGCGGTCAGCGGGCGGCGGTACACGGACGAGGACGTGCTGTGGCTGCGCCGGACGGCGGGTTCGTACATCGTGGAGGCGGTGGAGGAGGACCGGTCGGCGTACCGGCTGTACCACCAGGCGCTGGCGGAGCACCTGCGGGATGGCGTCGACTCGGTCGCGGTGCACGCGGCCTTCACGCGCGTGCTGACCGACCGGGTCCCGTACGGCTCGGCCGGCGAGCGGGAGTGGGGGCACGCGCACCCGTACACGCTGCGGTACTTGGCGGCGCACGCGGTGGGGGGCGGGGTGCTGGACGAGGTGCTGGGTGAGGCGGAGTACCTGGTGCACGCGGACCCGGACGGGCTGGCGCCGCGGTTGCGGGCGGCGCGGTCGGAGGGTGCGCGTTTGGCGGCGGCGGTGTACTTGGCGTCACTGGGCGTCCATCGGAGCCTCGCACCTCACCAGCGCCGGCAACTTCTGGCTCTCGACGCTACCCGTTACAACTCGCCCGCACTGGCAACAACGCTGAACGGCAGGCCGCTCCGCGACACTTGGGTCCCGCTCCATGCCACAGGTGGGGGCTTGTCCCATACGCTCAGCAACACCATAGTTGCCCACGCGTACGAGGCCAGCGCCTTTGCGTGCGCTGTGCTGGACGGACGACCAGTAGCCGTCGCTTCCAGCGACGACGGCGCAGTACAGGTATGGGATCTTGGCACTGGCAAGCCAGTTGGTGCGCCACTCACCGGCCACAACGACGAGGTTGACTCAGTGGCGTGCGCGGAGCTGGAGGGCGTTCCCATCGCCATCACCGCCAGTCGTGACAGCACCGTACGCATCTGGGATCTGGCCACCCGCCAGCCACTCGGCGAACCCCTCACCGGCCACACGGACTGGGTGACCGCAGTGGCCTGCACCCTGCTGAACGGCAAACCCATCGCCATCACCAGCAGCGCCGATGCAACGCTCCGGATCTGGGACCTGAGCACCCGCCAACCCCTCGGCGAGCCGCTCACCGGCCACACGGGCCAGGTGACCGCAGTGGCCTGCACCCTGCTGGACGGCAAACCCATCGCCATCACCGGCGGAGCCGATGCGACAGTACGCATCTGGGACCTGACCACCCGCCAACCCCTCGGCGAAGCCCTCACCGGCCACACGGGCCAGGTGACCGCAGTAGCCTGCACCCTGCTGAACGGCAAACCCATCGCCGCCACCAGCAGCAACGATCCAGCGCTCCGGATCTGGGACCTGACCACCCGCCAACCCCTCGGAGAACCCCTCACCGGCCACACGAACCGGGTGACCGCAGTAGCCTGCACCCTGCTGGACGGCAACCCCATCGCCATCACCGGCGGAGCCGATGCGACAGTACGCATCTGGGACCTGACCACCCACCAACCCCTCGGCGAACCCCTCACCGGCCACAACGACACGATCTGGACGGTGGCCTTCTCGGTCTTGAGCGGAGGCCCCGCAATCGTCACGAGTAGCGACGATTCGACCATCCGGGTCTGGGACCTGAGTACCAGCCAGCCCGTCGGCGCGCCCGTCACGGGTCACCAGAGCCGAGTAACAGCGGTCGCGTGCTCCGACATACAGGAACACCCCGTCGGACTCAGCGGCAGCACGGATGCGATGGCACGGCTGTGGGATCTGACGACCGGCCAACCCATCGGCAAACCCCTCGTCGGCCACGAGAGCCGGGTGACCGCAGCGGCCTTTTCTGTGCTGGATGGCCGGCCCATCGCCGTCACCGGCAGCCACGATGCAACGCTACGTATCTGGGACCTAACCGGCCAACCCATCGGCAAACCTCTCACCGGCCACACGGGCCGGGTGACCGCAGTGGCCTGCACTCTGCTGAACGGCAAACCCATCGCCGTCACCGGCAGCATGGACATGACGGTCCGGCTCTGGGACCTGGCCGCCCGCCAACCCCTCGGCGAGCCCCTCACCGGCCACACGAATGACGTGAACGCAGTGGCTTGCACTCTGCTGAACGGCAAACCCATCGCCATCACCAACAGCGCCGATGCAACGCTGCGCTTCTGGGACCTGGCCACCCACCAACCCCTCAGCGAACCCCTCACCGGCCACACAGGCCCGGTGGACACAGTGGCCTGCACCCTGCTGGACGACAGGCCCATCGCCGTCACCGGCAGCGACGATGGAACGCTGCGCTTCTGGGACCTGGCCACCCACCAACCCCTCGGCGAACCCCTCACCGGCCACACGGACTGGGTAACCTCAGTGACCTGCTCCGTCCTCAACGGCCGTGCCAAAGTGGCCAGTACAGGCTACGACGGCTCACTGCGGGTATGGGACATAGCCACTCGTGCCTGCGAAGCGGTTCTCACGTTGCCATACGTCTGCACTGCCCTCGCGCTCACCGACTCCGGCTACCTGGTCGCAGCCTTCAACCGCGACATCGCCATCTTCACCCGCCGCCCGTAACGCGCGCCCGGCGACAGCCCGCACCACAGCACGGAGCTGTCGCCGCCACCCGCGACACCGCTCAGCAGCCGGCCCCGAACTCCCCCGCCCGCACGCCCGCCACGAACGCCTGCCACGCCTCGGCGCGGAACACCAGCGCGGGGCCGTGCGGGTCCTTGGAGTCGCGCACGGGCAGCTCGCCGGGGAAGCCGTCGGCGACCTCGACGCAGTCCCCGGAGTCGCCGCTGAAGGTGCTCTTACGCCAGCGGGTGTTGTGGAAGTCCTGGGTGAGCATTCCTCATACCTCTCAACGGTCCTAGTGGTTAGAGCTCTTGCTTGACCCTAGTGATCATGTCGAGGCTCTCGGTAGGGCTCAGGGCAGCGGATCGCAGCGAGTCGAAGGTGAGCGTGTAGGCGTCCGTCTCCTCCGGCGTCTCCATGTACAGGGTGCCCGTACGGTGCTCTACGCACACAACGTCGGAGAAGGCCGGCGTCGGGAAGCTGAACAGCACGAAGGATCCCATGACACCGGCGTGGGCACCGGCGCTGAGCGGCAGCACCTGGAGTTCGACCACGTCGGCCAGGTCCTGGAGAGCGGCGAGTTGAGCTTTCATGACCTGCGGTCCGCCTACCTGGGCACGCAACGCCGCCTCGCCTTCGATGACGCACACACGCGGGGCGTTGTCGGTGGTCAGGATCTCCTGCCGTTCCATCCGCACCGCCACCAGTTCGTCCACCCGGTGCGGAGCGATCCTGGTGGGCGAGGCTCGGAACAACGCTCGCGCGTAGTCGGCGGTCTGCAACAGGCCAGCGACAATCATCGGCTGGAACGAACGGATGTAGTCGGCTGTCTGCTCGTAGTCGATGTAGTCCGCGTAGGAAGGCAGCGCTATCCCGACGCGCTGGGTCCACCCTCGCTCTCCGCTTCGGCGAGCGAGATCGACGAGGTTCTCCACGTACTCGGTGTCTGTCACGCCGTAGAACCCGAGTAGGTCCCGCAGTTCACTCAGCGAGATGGGCAGGCGGGCGTTCTCGAACCTGCTGATCTTTGTGCGATGGCAGGCGATTCGTTCGGCTGCCTCTTCCGGCGTCTTGCCCGATTCCTCCCGCAGGCGCACGAGAAGGGCAGCCAGGCGACGGCGGCGGACGGATGGACGCTGTTCAGTCAAGTCTTCAACCTCCGGTCATTCCTGACGGATGGTCACAGCGTAGCGCCGGAACATGTTCGGGAATGCGTTCCTCGCGGAACGCTTGCGAAGAGGCCACGACTGCGAGCATGCTACGAGGAGTAGTCCGACCAAGACACACAGTGATCATGGCGGCTTGCTTCCGGGCATTCCCATGCCCTTTCCCGGCCGCTGCCGCCCACCAGGATCACGTCCCCCATCACGCACCGGAGGTGGCTCCCCCATGTCCGAAAACTCCAACTGCAAGCCGAACTCCCCCGCCACCGAGCACTGCTGGCTCCCCAACAGCCGGCGCTCCCCCGGCATCGCGCGCCGCCTGCTGCGCGACCTCCTCGCCCGCGTCCCCAACGGCCCGCAGCTCGCCGACAGCGGCGAACTCGTGGTCTCCGAACTCGTCACCAACGCCTGGCGACACGGCACCCGCCCCGGCCAACTGATCTGGCTGCGGCTCGCGGTGGGCCCGGACGGTCTGCTGATCGAGGTGCACGACGCGAGCGACGCCAGGCCGGAGCTCCACCCCGTCGGCACCGACGACGAGTCGGGCAGAGGCCTGCACCTGGTCGAGCAACTCACGCGCGAGTGGGGCTGGGGCCCGCGCGCGGGGATCGGCAAGCGGGTGTGGGCACTCTGCCCGCCTGCCCCCGACGACAACTCGCAGGCGCGCTGACCAGGAGCCCCACCCCTGACACCACGACCCGCGAGCAGCATGCGACCCGAAGGCGACGGAGTGTCAACCATCCACCTGCCTTCTTATGCTGATCACAGCAGACCGACGCCATGATGGCTGCGGCCCCGATCCGGGCCGGGAGGTCTCGACGGTGATCAGGGAGCGGACGTGGGGAACTTGGCGACCAGCGCGCAGGCCGGCGCGGGCGAGCCCGAGCAGGACCTGCCCGGCGCACCCGAGTTCGCGCCTCCCAGCCCGCCCGATACGCCCGATACGCCCGATACACCGAGCGGGCCCACACAGCGCCGCCCCCTCTGGAAGGAGCTGCCGGTCCTGGTCGTGGTCGCCCTGGTGCTGGCGCTGCTGATCAAGACCGTGCTGGTGCAGGCGTTCTACATCCCGTCTCCCTCGATGACGAACACCCTGCAGATCGGCGACCGGGTCCTGGTCGACAAGTTGACACCACTGCTGGGGTCCGGACCGTCGCGCGGGGAGGTGGTGGTCTTCAAGGATCCGGCACACTGGCTGGACGCGGAGGAGACCCAGCAGTCGAGCAGCAACCCGGTGGTGCGCGGTGCCCAGTCCGTGTTCAGCTGGATCGGACTGCTGCCGGCGGCCGATCAGGGGTACCTGATCAAGCGGGTGATCGCGGTGGGCGGGGACACCGTCAGCTGCCAGGGCTCGGGGCCGGTGTACGTCAACGGCAAGGCGCTGGACGAGCCGTACGTGTATCCGGGGGCGACGCCTTGCGGGGACCGGAACTTCGGGCCGCTCAAGGTGCCGGCCGACTCGATCTGGGTGATGGGCGACCACCGCAACGACTCCAGCGACTCGCGCTACCACCAGGACGAGCCGGGCGGCGGTGCGGTGCCGGACAGCGATGTGGTGGGGCGGGCGATCGTGGTCGCGTGGCCGGTCACGCACTGGAGCGACCTGCCGATCCCGGACACCTTCTCGCAGCCCGGGATCGGGGTGCAGGCGGCCAGCGCCCCGGCCGCACTGGGGGTGTTCGGGGCCGTCCCGGTGACGCTGCTGGTCCGGCGCCGCCGTCGGCGGCGGGCCTCGTCCAGCTACTCGCCGAGCACGGCCACCGGCACCGGCAGCTGACCCCGCCCCCGCCCTCAGGCCACCCGCGCCAGGAACTCCCGGAACTCCGCCAGTTGCGCCCCCGTCAGCGGCGCGCCGTGCCCGAAGCCGACGGCCTTGACCTCGGCCATCGGGATCCGCTTCACGCCGGCCGGGCGCCGCTCGGGGTCGGCGGCGAACGAGTCCGGCCCGAAGCCGAGGCCGCCGTTGCCGAAGACCGCGTCGCCGGCCAGCAGGGTGCCCGTGGGCTCGTGCAGCAGGGCGATGTGGCCGGGCGAGTGGCCGGGGGTGTGGATGACCCGCAGGCCGCCGCCGCCCTCGACCAGTTCGCCGTCCTCGAGCGTCGCGTCGGCCTCGAACGGGGTCCAGTGCGCCACCGGCAGCCGGTCGAAGCAGCGGGCGGTGAAGCCGGAGCGCCCCTCGGCGGGCACCCGTCCGGCGGGCAGCCAGGCGGCGTCGGCCTGGTGGACGAGCACGCGGGCGCCCGTGCGCTCGCGCACCTGCGGCACGCCCTGCACGTGGTCCGGGTGGGCGTGGGTGAGGACGACGGCCGCGAGGTCGGCGGGCCGGTGGCCCAGTTCCGCGATCGCGCTCAGCAGCGCGGGCACGCCCTTGGCCATGCCCGCGTCGACCAGGATCAGGCCCGCATCGCCTTCGATCAGGAAGGTGTTGCTGGTCGTGGAGGTGGCCACCTGGGTCACTCCGGGGGCGATGGACTGCATGGCGGGCTCCTCGGACGGGTTTCATCACATCACAAATCATTCTCACTATAAATGATTCCCGCCGGCCAGGGGCGCCCACCCGCGGCAGGCGCCCCCGCAAACCCCCTGATCAGCCGTCAGCCGTCAGTTGTCCAACTCCCCCACGTGGTGCACCCGCACCAGGTTGGTGGACCCCGCGAGCCCGGGCGGCGAACCGGCCGTGATGATCACGGTGTCGCCGCGCTTGCACCGCCCCAGGCTCAGCAGCTGCGCGTCCACCTGCGCCACCATCTCGTCCGTGGTCGGCACGAACGGGCCCAGGAAGGTCTCCACCCCCCAGGTGAGCGCCAACTGGCTGCGCACCGCGGGCTCGTAGGTGAACGCCAGCACCGGGATCGGCGACCGGTACCGGGTCAGCCGCCGCGCCGTGTCACCGCTCTGGGTGAACGCGATCAGGTACTTGGCGCCCAGGAAGTCACCGATCTCGGCGGCGGCCCGGGCGACCGCGCCGCCCTGGGTGCGGGGCTTGTTGAGGATGGTCAGCGGGGGCAGGCCGGCCTCCAGGACCTCCCCCTCCACGGCCTCGACGATCCGGCCCATGGTCCTGACCGTCTCGATCGGGTACTTGCCGACCGAGGTCTCGCCGGAGAGCATCACCGCGTCCGTCCCGTCGAGCACGGCGTTGGCGACGTCGGAGGCTTCGGCGCGGGTCGGGCGGGAGGCGTGGATCATCGAGTCGAGCATCTGGGTGGCCACGATGACCGGCTTGGCGTTGCGCTTGGCCAGCTTGATGGCGCGCTTCTGGACCAGCGGGACCT
Source organism: Kitasatospora sp. NBC_01266 (assembly GCF_036242395.1). Taxonomy (NCBI): domain Bacteria; kingdom Bacillati; phylum Actinomycetota; class Actinomycetes; order Kitasatosporales; family Streptomycetaceae; genus Kitasatospora; species Kitasatospora sp. NBC_01266. Next base: position 2,399,512 of record NZ_CP108458.1, read on the forward strand.
GCTCCAGCGGCAGTTCGACGCCCAGGTCGCCGCGGGCGACCATGATGCCGTCGAAGGCGTCGACGATCGACTCCAGGTTCTCGACGGCCTGCGGCTTCTCGATCTTGGCGATGACGGGGAGGAAGCGGCCCTCCTCCCGCATCACGCCGTGGACGTCCTCGATGTCCTTGCCGCTGCGGACGAAGGAGAGGGCGATCAGGTCGGCGCCGATCCGCAGGGCCCAGCGCAGGTCGGCGACGTCCTTGTCGCTGAGCGCAGGCACGGATACGGCGACACCGGGCAGGTTGAGGCCCTTGTGGTCGGAGACCAGGCCGCCTTCGATGACGATGCAGTGCACCCGTGGGCCGTCCACGTGGGTGACTTCGAGGCAGACCCGGCCGTCGTCGATCAGGATCCGCTCCCCGCGCGCGACGTCATTGGCGAGCCCGGGGTAGGTGGTTCCGCAGATCTCGCGGTCACCGGGGACGTCGTCCACCGTGATGGTGAACTCGTCGCCGCGTTCGAGGAGTACAGGGCCTTCGGCGAACTTGCCGAGGCGGATCTTCGGACCTTGAAGGTCGACCAGGATGCCGACACTGCGGCCGGTCTCGTCGGCGGCCTTGCGGACCCGGCGATACCGTTCCTCGTGTTCGGCGTGGGAGCCGTGGCTCAGATTGAAGCGGGCGATGTCCATACCGGCGTCGACCAGGGATTTGATCTGGTCGTAGGCGTCGGCGGCGGGCCCGAGAGTACAGACGATTTTTGCTCGGCGCATGGATCCGAGGGTATGCATTACCCGCGCGTAACAACGACGTTCCGACGAACCGTCAGGTGGCCACCGGGCAAAGCTTCGTTGAACTTTCTGACGGTGCGTGACTTCGCTTGATCCACAACCAGGTTGCGCCAAGGTTGCCGCGTTCGATGCGGATCCGTGAAAGCCTGTTCACCTCCGGTTCATCCCGGCGACAGGCGCCGCTCGGCGCCCGGCGGGACGCTCTGCCCCATCGGGGAGACGTGGACGGGGAGTTGGCACGCCAATGAGGCGACTACTTGGGGTACTGCTGGCTTTGGGGCTGGTCATCGGCGTTGTGCTGGTGGCCCAGCAGCGGCACAACCCGAGACCGGGGCCGCGGCCGTCGCCCACCGCGCACGGCTCGCCCACCGCGCTGACCGCCCTCAGCGGCCTGATCGGCTCCGAGAAGCAGCACTTCTTCGCGGACGGCGCGGTCCAACAGGCGCTGCGGGCCCAGGGGTACGCGGTCACCGTCGGCTCCTCGGGCTCCTTCTCGATGGCGGGCGACGTGCAGAAGGGGCACTACGACTTCGCCATCCCGGCCAGCTCGATCGCCGCCAGCACCATCCCCAGCCCGTTCAACACCAATCCGGTGCGACCGTTCTACTCGCCCATGGTGGTGGTCGCGCACACGGACACCGCCGACTTCCTGGCGCAGAACGGTCTGGCGACGCAGCTCAGCGGCGGCGTCTGGAGCTTCGACATGAACCAGTACCTGGCCGATGTCGAGGCCCAGCGCAAGTGGAGCGACCTGACCGGCGGCACCCGGCCCGGCGACCTGGCCGGGCTGCTCTACATCGAGACCACGGACCCGGCCAGTTCCTCCTCCGGCGCGCTCTACCTGGCGATCATGTCGTACCTCGCCAACAACGAGCAGCTGGTGAAGTCCCAGGCCGACATCGCCCATGTCCAGCCGCTGATGCAGTATCTGATCTCGAATCAGGGCGCGCTGCTGGCCAGCAGCGACCAGCTCTTCTCGGACTTCCGGGCCGGCACCGGCAATCCGCTGATCTGGACCTACGAGTCCGAGGCCGCCGAACAGGCGATGGACGGCACACTGCCGGCCGACACGGTGGTGCTCTACCCGAACGTCGACCTGCAGAGTGACCACACGGTCGTGGAGTTGACGCCCCAGGCGCACGGTTTCGCCGAGGCCCTGGCGAACAACCCGACCCTGATCAAGCTGGAGGCCCGCTTCGGTTTCCGGCCGACCGCCGACCCGGGCGCCATGATCGCGGCCCTCAAGGCGGCGGGCCACGCCCAGGGGTTCGCACCCGATCTGACGGCGCTCCCGTCGACCAGTCAACCGCCGTTCCCGCACACCGATATCCTGCAGAAACTGGTGGCGGCGGCGTCATCCTCCGGGAGCAGCTGATGAGCGATTCGATCTCCCGCCGCGGCCTGGTCGGCGCCCTCGCGCTCGGCCTGGCGGCGGCGGCAACGGGCTGCGACGGCGGCCGGCGGCCGAAGCCCGCGCCCGCCCCGAGCACGCCGAGTGCCGCCGCCTCGGGCGGCTCGCCCGGCGCGCCGCCGACGGGCGGTGCGCCGTACACCCTGCGGGTGCTGGCGGGCAGCGAGGTGCAGGACATGCAACCGGTCCTGGAGGACGTCCAGAAGGCCACCGGGGTCACCGTCCGGTTCAGTTACACCGGCACCCTGGCCGGCGCCGCCACGGTCAGCTCGGGCCAGGCGGACGGGGTGTACGACGCGCTCTGGTTCGGCTCCAACCGCTACCTGCGGCTGGACCCGAACGCGGCCGGCAAGCTGCTCTCGGAGACCTCGGTGATGGTCTCGCCGGTGGCGTTCGGGGTGCGGTCCTCGGTGCTGGACGCGCTGGGCTGGGATCCGGCGAAGACGACCTGGTCGCAGCTGGGCGCGGCGGTGACGGCGGGGCGGCTCACCTTCGGCATGACGGACCCCTCGCAGTCCAACTCGGGCCTGTCCGCGCTGATCGCGCTGGCCTCGGCGTTCTCCGGCGCCCAAGCGGCGCTCACCCAGGACGACGTGACCAGGGCGGCGCCCGCGCTGCAGAGCTTCTTCACCGGGCAGAAGCTGACCTCGGGCTCCTCCGGCTGGCTGGCCGAGGCCTACCAGCGTACGGCGCAGGGCGGTTCGGGCACCTCGGTGGGCGCGCTGGTGAACTACGAGTCGGTGCTGCTCTCGCTGAACCGCACGCTGCCCGGTGACGCCCAACTGACCGTGATCCGGCCGATCGACGGCGTGGTGTCGGCCGACTACCCGCTCACCCTGCTGAGTTCGGCCGGGGCCGCGGCCCGGGACGCGTTCGACCGGCTGACGGCCGAACTGCTGCGTCCCGAGATCCAGCGCGAGATCTCGGACACCACCGAGCGGCGCCCGGTGGTGTCGGGAGTGGCGCCGGGGCCGGGCCTGGGCACCGACCGGCGACCCGAGTTGCCGTTCCCGGGCAGCCTGGCGGTGGCGGACGCGCTGCTGGCGGCGTACCAGAACCAGCTGCGCCGGCCCTCCCGGACGGTCTACGTGCTGGACACCTCGGGCTCGATGAAGGGGGCCCGGCTGGACGGTCTGAAGCAGGCCCTGGGCCAACTGACGGGCGCCACCGGCACCTTGGCCGTGAACGGGTTCCGGGAGCGCGAGGAGGTCACGCTGATCTCGTTCGCCGACGACATCAAGTGGCAGCACACCCACCAGGTTCCGGCCACCGCGCCGCAGTCGGAGCTGGCAGCGATCGAGGCGGATGTGCAGAGCCTGACGGCCGAGGGCGGCACGGCGATCTACAGCACGCTGGAGCAGGCGTACAGGCTCGTCGCGCAGCAGCAGGCGGCGGAGCAGGACGACCGCTTCACCTCGATCGTGCTGATGACCGACGGCGAGAGCAACGAGGGTGCCACGGCGGACCAGTTCGCCGCCTTCTACCGGGCGCTGCCGGCCGGCCAGCAGGCGGTGCCGGTCTTCCCGGTGCTGTTCGGCGAGGGGGAGAAGTCGCAGTTGCAGGGGATCGCGGACACCACCGGCGGCAAGCTGTTCGACGCGACCGCGGGGCCGAGTGCGCTGGGCGGGGTCTTCGAGGAGATCCGTGGCTACCAGTGACCGGCGCTGGGGCCGACTGCCCAACTGGTTCGGCAGCCGGGCGCACTACCTGGGCAGCGGCGGGGCCGCGGTGGGGCTGGGGGTCTCGCTGACCGAGGGGCTCGGGGTGACCGGTGTGGCGGTGGCCGGCGGGCTGTACGCGGCCGGTGCGGTGCTGGGGCTGGCCTTCGGTCCACCGCCGGTGCCCGAACCCGAACCCGAACCTGTGCCCAACCCGGACCCCGAGCCCACGCCCGAGCCCGACCCCGAGCCCACGCCCGAGCCGGACCCCGAGCCCACGCCCGAGCCCGTCCCCGACCCGGTACCCGAGCCCACGCCCACGCCCGACCCCGACCCGCTCCCCGCCCCCGAGCGGTCGGCAGCCCTCGCGCTGCTGGCCGAGCAGCGCGCGCGGGTGGCGCGGGCACGCTGGCCGGAGCAGGGCAGCACGCTGGCCGGCTACCTGCTCGACCAGCTCGCGCGGTGGCTGGACAACGAGAGCGCCGAGGCCGCGCAGCAGCCGAGGGAGCGGGTGGCGCAGGCGGTGACCGCGCTGGACCACTACGAGCGCGACCGGTCCTGGCAGCGCCTGGAGCCGGGCGACCACAGCCCGGAGCAGGCGCTGGCCGACCGGGTGGCGGAGCTGCTGGACCGGCTCGCGCAACCGGCGGCGCCGCAGCACCGGTGAGGGCCGGCCGCGCGCCGGCAACGGACTGCCGGTGCGCGGCCGGCCCTCGCCTGATACCGAAGCCCGTGCCGATCAGCGCTCCGCGTGCCGATCAGTGCTCCGAGTGCCGCTCGGCGCCGCGGTGCCGGTGGCCCTTGAGCTCGGCGTGCCCCGGCAGCGCGCCGGTCAGCGCCCGCTCCTCGGGCACCCGGCGTCCGCCGTGGCTGAACGGTGCCTCACCGGCCAGTGCCGCGTACGTGCCGTAGCCGACCGGGGTGCCGCCGCCGGTACCGGTGTGCAGCACGGGGCCGAAGGCGTGCGGCTTGCCGCCGCCCCCGGTGGTCATACCGCGGCGTTCCAGCAGTTCCTGGGTGCCGCGGCGGAGTTTGACGCTGCTCTTCTTGCCCGCCGGTCGTTTGGTCATCGCTGGCCTCCCATCGACATCTCTCTGTGATGGTATGTCCAGCTCTGTCCGTTTTCACCCGACCGGTCTCCCGACCGATCTCTCCCGATCGTTCTCCTGACCGGCGGCGCAAGCAGCGAGTCCCGCCCCCGTACTCAGAACGGGAAGCGGCTGCGCCCGTGCTGGATGGAGATCCACTTGACCGTGGTGAAGGCCTCCACCGTGGCCTCGCCGTTCAGCCGGCCCACCCCGGAGTTCTTCTCGCCGCCGAACGGCACGATCGCCTCGTCGTGGATGGTGCCGTCGTTGACGTGGATCATGCCCGTCTCGATCCGCTGCGCCACCCGCACACCGCGCTCGATGTCGCCGGTGTGCACGGCCCCGCTGAGCCCGAAGGGGGTGTCGTTGGCGAGCGCGACCGCCTCGTCCTCGCCGTCGAAGGGCACCAGCAGCACGACCGGGCCGAACAGCTCGCGGCGCAGGATCGGGGCCTTGGGGTCGAGGTCGGTGAGCACCACGGGCGCCATCAGGGTCCCGACGGTGGCACCGCGCAGCAGCGCGGTGGCGCCGTCGGCCACCGCCTGGTCGACCTGGGCGACGAGCGCGTCGGCCTGGGTGGTGTTGATCAGCGGGCCGATCTGGGTGCTGGGGTCCTTGGGGTCACCGACGGTGAGCGAGGCGACCTTGGCGACGAACTTCTCGGTGAACTCGGCGAGCACCGAGCGGTCCACCAGGATCCGGTTGGCGGCCATGCAGACCTGGCCCTGGTGCGCGAAGCGGCTGAACACCGCCGCGTCCACCGCGTAGTCGACGTCGGCGTCGTCCAGCACGATCAGCGCGCTGTTGCCGCCCAGCTCCAGCACCGAGCGCTTGAAGTGCGAGGCGGCGACGGTGGCCACGTGCCGGCCGACCCGGTCCGAGCCGGTGAACGAGATCGCCTTGGGCACCGGGTGTTCGAGCAGCGCGTCGCCGATCTCGGCGATGTCGGTGACCACCACGTTGAGCAGGCCCGCCGGCAGGCCGGCCTCTTCGAAGATCTTGGCGATCAGGGTGCCGCCGACGATCGGGGCGTCCTGGTGCGGCTTGAGCACCACGGCGTTGCCGAGCGCGAGCGCGGGGGCGACCGGCTTCATGGAGAGGAAGAGCGGGAAGTTGAAGGGGCTGATCACCCCGACCACGCCGACCGGCAGCCGGTAGAGGCGGTTCTCCTTGCCGTCCACCGGCGAGGGCAGGATCCGGCCCTCGGGGCGGATCGCCAGCTGCATCGCCTCGCGCAGCATGTCCTTGGTCAGCGACAGTTCGAAGGCGGCCTTGAGGTGGGTGCCGCCGAGCTCGGCGATGATGCTCTCGGTGATCTCCTGCTCGTGGTCCTCGATGATCCGCAGAGCGCGTTCGAAGACCTGGCGGCGGGTGTAGGGGTTGGTCTGGGCCCACTCGCGCTGGGCCCGCTCGGCCGCCCGGTACGCCTGGTCGACCTCGGCGACGGTGGCCACCGTGATCGCGGCCAGCTTCTCGCCGTTGTAGGGGTTGATGTCGACGATGTCCCAGGAACCGCTGCCCCTGCGCCATTCACCGTCGATGTACTGCAGGGCGAGTTCCGAAAAGTGCGACACCTGGCTCCCCTTCACAAGCTGACTGGGGATCATCCTACTGATATGTCAGGGTTCTTGGAGAAGAGTCCGAAGAAGCTCGCGACTGCGTTCGGGCGTCAGGCTGTCGGCCCGCAGCCGCTCCAGGGATTCGGCGTACTCGGCCACCTCGCGCGGGCGGTCCAGGTAGAGCGCGGTGGTGAACTGCTCCAGGTAGACCACCTCCGCCAGGTCGGGCTCGCGGAAGGCCAGCAGCGAGAACGCGCCGGTCTCGGCGGACAGTCCGTCGAAGCCCAACGGCAGCACCTGCAGCTCGATCTGCGGCTGCTCGGCCAGCTCCAGCAGCCGGGTCAGCTGACCGCGCATCACCGCGGGCCCGCCGCACGGGCGGCGCAGCGCCGCCTCGTCGATCACGACGACCAGTCGCGGGCCGCCCTCGCGGACCAGCAGCCGCTGGCGGTGCATCCGCACCTCGACCCGGCGCTCGATCTCCTGCTGCGGGGCGCTCTGCGCGCCGAGCCGGATCACCGCGCGGGCGTACTCCTCGGTCTGCAGCAGGCCGGGGACGAACTGCACCTCGTAGGAGGAGATGGTGCCGGCCGCCTCCTCGAAGCCCAGGTAGCTCTGGAACCAGCCGGGCACCACATCGGCGTACGCGTGCCACCAGGGGGTGGCGTTGGCGGCGCGCACCATGGAGAGCAGGTCGCCGCGCTGGTCGGGGTCGTTGACGCCGTAGAGCGAGAGCAGGTCGGCGACGTCACGCTCCTTGAAGCTGACCCGGCCCAGCTCCATCCGGCCGATCTTCGATTCGGAGGCGCGGATCTCGTACCCGGCGGCCTCGCGGGAGACGCCCTGGGCCTCGCGCAACCGGCGCAACTGGGAACCCAGCAGCAGCCGTCGGACCGTCACCCCGCTGCCGGTCTGACCCGTGCCGCTGCTCATCGCGCTCGCTCCTCCGCTGGGCTTACGCGCCGCAGTCTGCCACGTCCTCCTGACACAAGCACGGGATCAAAGCTGTGAGTTCACCCGGAGAACAACCGATCGACCGGCGAACCGTCAGCGCTGCGAGCGGAGTTGATTCAGCGCCGACTCAGCGTGCGCGCACCGGGCGCCGCCGGCGCCGCCAGCGGCCCCCCTCCCGGTCCCACGGCACCCTCGGCGGCCGGGATCAGCCGCTCCAGCACCAGCAGCGCCGGGACGGCGGCGACGGCGAGCGCGGCCAGGAAGACCCACGGCCAGACCGCACCGCGCGCCAGCAGCAGGGTGAGCACCCCGGGGGCCAGCGCCTGCCCGGTGTTCCAGGAGAGCTGGTAGACACCCAGGTAGCGGCCGCGCAGCCGTGGGTCGGCCAGGCTGACGCTCAGCTCCCCGGCGAACGGGGTGGCCATCGTCTCGGCCACGTTGTAGAGGAACATCGCCAGGTACAGCCCCGCCACCACGCTCCAGCCGGGCGCGGCGGCCAGCAGCGCGAAGAGGGCGAAGGCGAGCGCGTTGACCAGCGAGGCCGCCGCGATCACCCGGGTCGGGCGCCGCCGTTCCAGCCGGTGCGCGACCGGGCCCTGGGTGAGCACCACCTGGAGGCCGTTCATCATCAGCAGCGACCCGGCCAGCCAGGCCTGGCGGTGCAGACCGCCGGTGAGGTAGACGGCGAGCAGCAGGCTGCTGATCAGCGAGCCGAAGACGTTGCACAGGTTGACCCCGACCAGCAGCAGGTAGCGCCGGTCGCGCAGCACGTCGCGGTAGCTGCCCGGGTTGCCCGGGGTCCCCACCGGCTCGGTGCGGGCGCGCCCGGCCGGGCGCCAGAGCACCAGCAGCAGCGCGGCGGCCAGGTAGCTGACGGCGTTGAGCGCGACCACCGCGTGCAGTTCCCCCGCGCCGACCAGCAGCGACCCGAGCGCCGCGCCGAGGGCCAGGCCGGCGTTGCGCAGCGTCTGGACCAGCGCGAACCACCGGGGCCGCTCGCCCTCGCCGGCGGCCAGCACCACCAGGCCGGTGCTGCTGGTCCAGTAGCCGACCGCACCGACCTGGGCGAGCCAGGCGACCAGCACCAGCTGCCAGGCCTGGTGGACCGCCAGGAATCCGCCGTAGGCGAGCGCCGAGACCGCGTTTCCGGCGGCGGCGGTGGCACGGGCGCCGAACCGGTCGATCAGCCGGCCGGTGACGATCGCGGTCGGCAGTGCCAGCAGCCGGGCGGCGGTGATCGCCGCCCCGACGGTGGCGACCGAGAGCGTGGTGGTCCGCACGAAGTACACCACCACGAAGCTGAGCACCAGCCCGGTGCCGAGGCTGTCGATCAGGTGAGCTGCGACGAGAGGTCGTTGCCCGGCGGTGCGGGGCAACCCGAGAGAGCGCGTTTTCGCCATGGCACGAGCCTGTCGGGCATGATCGCCGGTGCCCACAGATTTCGTGCTGATCGAATCCTCGAAAGGCGGCGCATGCCCGGCATCCGGTTCTCCGCCCAGGACCTGGCCGCCACCCGGTTCACCTGCTCGCGCCTGCGGGAGGTGGTGGCGGGGGTCCAGGTCCTCAAGGACGCGGGGGCCCGGGCGATCCACCTGCCCTGGGTCCGGCAGGCCCGCGCGGCGCTGGCCGGCGTGCGCTACGAGCTGCTCTCCCAGCTGGTCCCGATGCCCGCCCGGTACCTGCCGGACTTCCTCTCCCCGATGCCGGCCGCCACCGCCCCGTCGCTGGCCGCGGAGCTGGCCGCCCTCACCGCCACCGCCCCCGCCGCGGTGCGCGCCCAGCTGGAACGGCTGCCGAGGCCGCTGCCGGCCCTGGTGGCCGACCTGCGGCGCGACCCGGCCGCCGGACTCGGCCGGCTGGCCGGCGAGATCCAGGCCTTCTGGACCGCCGCGGTCGAACCGCACTGGCCCCGGATCGAGCACCTGATCGACGGGGAGATCCTCTACCGCGCCCGCCGGATGGCCACCGGCGGCCCGGCCGCCCTCTTCGACGGCCTGCACCCCAAGGTGAGCTGGCAGGACGACCGGCTGACCATCGCCCAGCGCCGCCGCACCGCCGACCTCGTGCTGGAGGCCGGCCGCGGCCTGGTCCTGGTCCCCTCCGTCTTCATCTGGCCCGGCGCCGCCTTCGAGGCCGACGACTCCCGCCACCAGCCCGGCCTGGTCTACCCGCCCCGCGGCGTCGCCACCCTCTGGGAGCAGGGCGCCGCCGCTCCCCCGCAGGCCCTGGCCGCCCTGCTCGGCCGCGGCCGCGCCCAGCTGCTGGCCGAACTCGCCGCCCCGGCCTCCACCAGCGAGCTCGCCGCCCGCACCGGCCAGTCCGCCCCGAACGTGGCCCACCACCTCGCCGTCCTGCGCGCGGCGGGCCTGCTCGCCCGGCACCGCACCGGCCGCACCGTGCTGTACGTGCGGACCGCGGTGGCGCAGGCGCTGGTCGAGGGCGGCGGCTGAGCCGGGACGCGTAACGGCGCCTGCCCCCACTTGGTCGGGGAGGGGCAGGCGCCGTTCTGACGCTCCGTTGGGACCGGCGGCTCTGGCGGGCAACGGTTTTGGTGCGGCCCGCCGGAAGGCGGGCGGTGTGCGGGAGGGTTTTCCCGGGATGGTATTCGGGTGTCAGACCGCCAGCGGGCGGTCGGTCGGGCGGATCGGGGCGGGCAGCGCGGTCTTGCCGCCCAGGTAGGCGTCGACCGCGGCGGCGGCGGAGCGGCCCTCGGCGATCGCCCAGACGATCAGCGACTGGCCGCGACCGGCGTCACCACAGACGTAGACGCCGTCCACGTTGGTGGCGAACCTCGAGTCCCGGGCCACATTACCTCGTGCGTCCAGCTCGACGCCAAGCTGCTCGACCAGGCCGTTGCGGACATCGGTGCCGGTGAAGCCCATCGCCAGGGTGACCAGCTGCGCGGGGATGGCGCGCTCGGTGCCGGGCACCGGCTCGAACCGGCCGTCCTTGAACTCGACCTCGACCAGGTGGAGCTCCTGGACGTTGCCTTCCTCGTCGCCGCTGAAGTGCGTGGTGTTCACCGAGTAAACGCGGTCGCCGCCCTCCTCGTGCGCGGAGGTGACCTTGTAGGTCATCGGCATGGTCGGCCACGGCTGGTGGCCGGGGCGGTCGTCGCCGGGGCGCGGCATGATCTCCAGCTGGGTGACCGAGGCGGCTCCCTGGCGCAGCGCGGTGCCCAGGCAGTCGGCGCCGGTGTCGCCGCCGCCGATCACGATGACGTGCTTGCCCTTGGCGCTGATCGGGGCCTCGACGAAGTCGCCCTCCTGGACCTTGTTGGCCAGCGGCAGGTACTCCATCGCCTGGTGGATGCCCTTGAGCTCGCGGCCCGGCACCGGCAGGTCGCGGGCGGTGGTGGCGCCGGCGGCGACCACGACCGCGTCGAAGCGCTCGCGCAGCTGCTGTCCGGTCAGGTCGGAGCCGACCTCGACCCCGGTGCGGAACCGGGTGCCCTCCGCGCGCATCTGCTCGATGCGGCGGTTGATGTGCCGCTTCTCCATCTTGAACTCGGGGATGCCGTACCGCAGCAGGCCGCCGATCCGGTCGGCGCGCTCGTAGACCACGACGGTGTGCCCGGCCCGGGTGAGCTGCTGGGCGACGGCCAGGCCGGCCGGTCCGGAGCCGACCACGGCGACCGTCTTGCCGGACAGCCGCTCCGGGACCTGCGGGCGCACCCCGCCGTTGTCCCAGGCCTTGTCGATGATGGTGACCTCGACGTTCTTGATGGTCACCGCGTCCTGGTTGATCCCCAGCACGCAGGCCGACTCGCACGGCGCGGGGCACAGCCGCCCGGTGAACTCCGGGAAGTTGTTGGTCGCGTGCAGCCGCTCGATCGCGCCGGACCAGTCGTCCCGGAAGGCGAGGTCGTTCCACTCGGGGATCAGGTTCCCCAGCGGGCAGCCGTTGTGGCAGAACGGGATGCCGCAGTCCATGCAGCGCCCGGCCTGCTTGGTGATGATCGGCAGCAGGCTGCGCTCGACGTAGACCTCGTTCCAGTCGCGCAGCCGGACGTCCACGGGACGCCGCTCGGCGAGCTGCTTCTGGGTGGTCAGGAAGCCCTTGGGGTCAGCCACGTGCCGCCTCCATCATCTTGCGAGTGGTCTCGGACTCGGAGAGTCCATCGCGCTCGGCAGCGTCCTTGGCGGCGAGCACAGCCTTGTAGTCGGTCGGCATGATCTTGGAGAAGCGGGAGACCCCGCTGCCCCAGTCGGCCAGCAGCTCGGCGGCAACCGTCGAGCCGGTCTCCTCGTAGTGCTGCTGCACGGTCTCGCGCAGCCATTCGCGGTCCTCGGCGCTGGGGGCCTCGATGCCCACCAGGCCGGAGTTGACGTTGGCCGGACGCAGGTCCAGCACGTACGCGATACCGCCGGACATGCCCGCGGCCAGGTTGCGGCCGGTCTCGCCGAGGATGACGACCCGGCCGCCGGTCATGTACTCCAGGCCGTGGTCGCCCACGCCCTCGACCACCAGGGTGGCGCCGGAGTTGCGCACCGCGAACCGCTCACCGGCCTTGCCGCGCAGGTGGATCCGGCCGCTGGTGGCGCCGTAGCCGATGGTGTTGCCGGCGATCACGTGGGCCTGGGCGTCGGCGCCGATGGCGGCCGCGTCCCGGGCCGGGCGGACCACCAGCACGCCGCCGGACAGGCCCTTGCCGACGTAGTCGTTGGCGTCACCCTCCAGCCGCAGCGTGATGCCGCGCGGCACGAAGGCGCCGAAGGACTGGCCGGCCGAGCCGGTGAAGGTCACGTCGATGGTGCCCTCGGGCAGGCCCTCGCCGCGGTACCGCTTGGTCACCTGGTGGCCGAGCATGGTGCCCACCGTGCGGTTGACGTTGCGGATCGGCAGCTGGATCCGGACCGCCTCGCCGCGCTCCAGCGCGTCCTCGGCCAGCTCGATCAGCTGGTTGTCGAGCGCCTTGTCCAGCGCGTGGTCCTGCGTGGTGGTGCGGTGCAGCGAGGCACCCTCCGGCAGCGCGGGGACGTGGAAGAGCGGGGCCAGGTCGAGCCCGGCGGCCTTCCAGTGGTCGATCGCGGCGTCGGCGTCGATGTGCTCGGCGTGGCCGACGGCCTCCTCGATCGAGCGGAAGCCCAGCTCGGCGAGGAGCTCGCGGACCTCCTCGGCGATGAACTCGAAGAAGTTGACCACGAATTCGGGCTTGCCGGAGAACCGCTCGCGCAGCACCGGGTTCTGCGTGGCGACGCCGACCGGGCAGGTGTCCAGGTGGCAGACCCGCATCATGACGCAGCCGGAGACCACCAGCGGCGCCGTCGCGAAGCCGAACTCCTCGGCGCCGAGCAGGGCGGCGATCACCACGTCGCGGCCGGTCTTGAGCTGGCCGTCGGTCTGCACCACGATCCGGTCGCGCAGCCCGTTGAGCAGCAGGGTCTGCTGCGTCTCGGCCAGGCCCAGCTCCCAGGGGCCGCCCGCGTGCTTGAGCGAGGTGAGCGGGGAGGCGCCGGTGCCGCCGTCGTGGCCGGAGACCAGCACCACGTCCGCGTGCGCCTTGGAGACGCCCGCCGCGACCGTGCCGACGCCCACCTCGGAGACCAGCTTCACGTGGACGCGGGCGTCCGGGTTGGCGTTCTTGAGGTCGTGGATCAGCTGAGCCAGGTCCTCGATGGAGTAGATGTCGTGGTGCGGCGGCGGCGAGATCAGGCCGACGCCCGGGGTCGAGTGCCGGGTCCTGGCCACCCACGGGTAGACCTTGTGGCCCGGCAGCTGGCCGCCCTCGCCGGGCTTGGCGCCCTGGGCCATCTTGATCTGGATGTCGTCGGCGTTGACCAGGTACTCGCTGGTGACGCCGAACCGGCCGGAGGCGACCTGCTTGATCGCCGAGCGGCGGGCCGGGTCGTGGAGGCGCTCCGGGTCCTCGCCGCCCTCACCGGTGTTGGACTTGCCGCCGAGGCGGTTCATCGCGATGGCCAGCGTCTCGTGCGCCTCCATCGAGATGGAGCCGTAGGACATGGCGCCGGTCGAGAAGCGCTTGACGATCTCGGAGACCGGCTCGACCTCGTCGATCGGGATCGGCGTCCGGCCCTTGGCGTCCAGCTGGAAGAGGCCGCGCAGCGTCATCAGCCGCTCGGACTGCTCGTTCACCCGCCCGGTGTACTGCTTGAAGATGTCGTAGCGCCGGGTGCGGGTGGCGTGCTGCAGCCGGAAGACGGTGTCCGGGTCGAACAGGTGCGGCTCGCCCTCGCGGCGCCACTGGTACTCGCCGCCGATCTCCAGCGCGCGGTGCGCGGCGGAGATGCCGGAGGCCGGGTAGGCCTTGGCGTGCCGGGCGGCGGTCTCCCTGGCGATCTCGTCCAGGCCGATGCCGCCGAGCTTGCTGGTGGTGCCGGTGAAGTAGGCGTCCACCGTTTCCTGGGAGAGGCCGATGGCCTCGAAGACCTGCGCGCCGCGGTAGGAGGCGACGGTGGAGATGCCCATCTTGGACATCACCTTGAGCACGCCCTTGCCGAGCGCCTTGATCAGGTTGCGGATCGCCTTCTCGGGCTCGATGCCGGTCAGGAAGGTGCCCTGGGCGACCAGGTCCTCGACCGTCTCCATCGCCAGGTAGGGGTTGACCGCGCCCGCGCCGTAGCCGACCAGCAGGGCCACGTGGTGGACCTCGCGGACGTCGCCGGCCTCGACCAGCAGCGAGATCTGGGTGCGCTGCTTGGTGCGGATCAGGTGGTGGTGCACCGCGGAGGTGAGCAGCAGCGAGGGGATCGGCGCGTGCTCGGCGTCGGAGTGCCGGTCGGAGAGCACGATGATCCGCGCGCCGTCGGCGATCGCCGCGTCGGCCTCGGCCGCGATGGCCTGCAGCCGGGCCGCCAGCTCCGCGCCGCCGCCGGAGACCCGGTAGAGGCCGGAGAGCGTGACGGCCTTCAGGCCCGGCTGGTCGCCGTCGGCGTTGATGTGGATCAGCTTGGCCAGCTCGTCGTTGTCGATCACCGGGAAGGTGATGCCGACCGAGCGGCAGTGCGCGGCGTCGGTGGCCAGCAGGTTGCCCTCGGGGCCCAGGTTGCTCAGCAGCGAGGTGACCAGCTCTTCGCGGATCGCGTCCAGCGGCGGGTTGGTGACCTGGGCGAAGAGCTGCACGAAGTAGTCGAAGAGCAGCCGGGGCTTCTCGGAGAGCGCGGCGATCGGCGAGTCGGTGCCCATCGAGCCGAGCGCCTCGCCGCCGGTCTTGGCCATCGGCGCGAGGATGACCCGCAGCTCCTCCTCGGTGTAGCCGAAGGTCTGCTGACGGCGCGTCACCGAGGCGTGGGTGTGCGCGATGTGCTCGCGCTCGGGCAGCTTGGCCAGCTCGATCTGGCCGGCCGCGACCCACTCGCCGTACGGGTGCTCGGCGGCGAGCTGGGCCTTGAGCTCCTCGTCCTCGACGATCCGGTGCTCGGCGGTGTCGATCAGGAACATCTTGCCGGGCTGCAGCCGGCCCTTCTTGACCACCTTCTCCTGGTCCAGGTCGAGCACGCCGACCTCGGAGGAGAGCACCACCAGGCCGTCCTCGGTGACCCAGTAGCGGGCCGGGCGCAGGCCGTTGCGGTCCAGCACCGCGCCGATCTGGGTGCCGTCGGTGAAGGTGACGCAGGCCGGGCCGTCCCAGGGCTCCATCAGGTTGGAGTGGTACTGGTAGAAGGCGCGCCGGGCCGGCTCCATGGTGGCGTGGTTCTCCCAGGCCTCCGGGATCATCATCAGCACCGCGTGCGGCAGCGAGCGCCCGCCGAGGTGGAGCAGTTCCAGCACCTCGTCGAAGGAGGCCGAGTCGGAGTGGTCCGGGGTGCAGACCGGGAAGATCCGGCTGAGGCCCTGCCCGTTGCTGTTGGCCGGGATCAGGTCGGTGGCCAGCTGCGACTCGCGCGCGGTCATCCAGTTGCGGTTGCCCTTGACGGTGTTGATCTCGCCGTTGTGCGCGACGAACCGGTAGGGGTGGGCGAGCGGCCAGCTCGGGAAGGTGTTGGTGGAGAACCGGGAGTGGATCAGGCCGATCGCCGAGGCGTAGAGCCGGTCCGACAGGTCGGGGAAGAACGGCTCCAGCTGCCCGGTGGTGAGCATGCCCTTGTAGACGATGGTGCGGGCGGAGAGCGAGGGGAAGTAGACCCCGGCCTCGCGCTCGGCGCGCTTGCGCACCACGAAGCCGATCCGGTCCAGCTCGATGCCGGTGCGGACGGCGGCGCCGTCGGCCGGGCTCTGCTCACCGCTCGCCGCCGCGAGGAAGAGCTGGCGGAAGCGCGGCATCACCGAGCGGGCGGTGGCGCCCAGCAGGTCGGGGGCGGTCGGCACCTCGCGCCAGCCCAGGACGGTCAGGCTCTCCTCGGCGGCGATCTGCTCGATCCGGGCGACCGCGGCGGCGTCGGCCGCGTCGTCATCCGGCAGGAAGGCGATGCCGACGGCGTAGTGGCCGGCGGCCGGCAGCTCGAAGGCGACCTGGGCCCGCAGGAACGCGTCCGGGATCTGGGTCAGGATGCCGGCGCCGTCGCCGGAGTCCGGCTCGGCACCGGTGGCGCCCCGGTGCTCCAGGTTGCGCAGGACGCTGAGCGCCTGCTCGACGATGGTGTGGTCGGCGACGCCGGTCAGCGTGGCGACGAAGCCGACGCCGCAGGCGTCGTGCTCGTTTCGCGGGTCGTACAGGCCCTGAGCAGCAGGTCGCGCATCCGGAACGAGCGCATACGGGGAGCGGCTGCTGCCCTGGGGCTCGTTGGCGGAGTGCATGGATGCAGACAGCATCGGCTCTCCCGTCGTCGTCTTGGCAAAAGGTGCAGTTGCAACAGGGACGACGTTGGCCCTCTGCGATTTCGTGCAGGTTACATGCTGCCGTATATCCCGGGTAGTGGAATTTTTCGTCCACATGGCGGACAACACCCCGAGGTCAGGGGCGGTTACCGGCCGGTACTGGCGGGCTGGAGAGGCAGACGCTCATCCGCAAGCTGCCATCAGTGTGCCCGTGCGTTCGCTGGCCGAAACAGCGGTGAAATGTCCGGGACGCGAGGGGTCGGCCGGCCGCCTGCGATTCCATTCCGGCACAACGGCACGAGGCGCTGGACCCATGGTCGACAGCGCCTCGAGACGGTAGTTATGCATGACTATGCGGGAAGGCACGTGATCTTCCACACAGGATCGACCCAGCCGGCCGACACCCCGTCAGCCCACATGGCCACCGATCAGCCAGCCGAGCAGGTAGGTGACGCCGGCCGCGCCGGCCCCCAGCACCAGCTGGCGCAGGCCGCTGAACCACCAGCTGCGGGCCGTCACCCGGGCCACCACGGCGCCGCAGCCGAACAGGCCGAGCACCGCGAGCAGCAGGGCGGGCAGCACCGAGGAGGCGCCCAGCAGGTAGGGCAGCAGCGGCAGCAGGGCGCCGAGCGCGAAGCAGCCGAACGAGGAGACCGCGGCTACCAGCGGGCTGGGCAGGTCGTGCGGGTCCACCCCCAGCTCCTCGCGCGCGTGCACCTCCAGCGCCCGATCGGGGTCGCGGGTCAGCTGGCGGGCCACCTCGTGGGCCAGCGCCGGATCGACGCCGCGGGCCACGTAGAGCTGGGCCAGCTCGACCAGCTCGCCGTCGGGGTTGCGGCGCAGCTCGATCCGCTCGGCCTCGATCTCGGCCTGGACCAGCTCGCGCTGCGAGGCGACCGAGGTGTACTCCCCCGCCGCCATCGAGCAGGCGCCGGCCGCCAGCCCCGCCAGCCCCGTGAGGATCACCGTGCTGTGGCTCGCCGCGCCGCCGACCACGCCGGTCATCAGGGCGAAGTTGGAGACCAGCCCGTCCATCGCGCCGAAGATCGCCGGACGCAGCCAGCCGCCGCTGACATCGCGGTGGTGGCCCTCGGCCGGGACCCGCGGCTGGGTCGGCTCGCCGAGAACGGGTTCGGTGATGGTGACGGACATGGCGGGGCACCCTCCTGTTGCGTACTTCCCCCACTGCGGACCCGTCCGGGCACGGCTGATCGCCGTGAGCGCGGCTGGGCCCCCAGGGCTTTCTCACGTTTCGAACGTAGTCGTCCGGTCTGACCATTTCCAGCAAGCAAGCCCTGGCTTACCTCGCTGACCTGCGCTTTTGCCATTCTGACAGCGAAACGGACCCCGAATATCGTGCACTTCGGGGCCCGTTGTGACAGGTCGTCAAGAGGTCCCGCGCGACTCCTCGGTGGGCGCGGCGGTCCCGTCCGTCCCGGCGGTCTCCCCGGCGGCCTCCCCGTCGGCCTCCTCCTCGAACTCGGCGTACCGCGCGGCCGGGTCGATCGAGTCCGGCGCCTCGCGGCCGGGCCGCTCGCGGCCGACCACCACCAGGTAGACCACCGCGCCCAGGAAGACGACGATCGAGGTCCAGTCGTTGAGCCGCAGGCCCAGGATGTGGTGCGCCTCGTCGATCCGCAGGTACTCGATCCAGGCCCGGCCCACCGTGTAGGCGGCGACGTAGAGCGCGAAGGCCCGGCCGTGGCCGAGGCGGTACCGGCGGTCGGCCCAGAGCACCAGGAAGGCGACACCGACGCACCAGATCGACTCGTAGAGGAAGGTCGGCTGGAAGATCCCGTCGGTGACCGTGCCGTCCGGGTTGACCTTGTGGATGTGCAGGCCCCAGGGCAGCGAGGTCGGCCTGCCGTACAGCTCCTGGTTGAACCAGTTGCCCCAGCGGCCGCAGGCCTGGGCGAGTGCGATGCCCGGCGCGATGGCGTCGGCGTAGGCGGGCAGCGGCACGCCCCGGCGGCGGCAGCCGATCCAGGCACCGACCGCGCCGAGCGCGATGGCGCCCCAGATGCCGAGGCCGCCCTCCCAGATCTTGAGGGCGTTCCACGGGTCCTGCCCCGGGTCGAAGTACAGCTGGTGATCGGTGATCACGTGGTAGAGCCGACCGCCGAGCAGGCCGAACGGCACCGCCCAGACGGCGATGTCGCCGACCGTGTGCTTGGCGCCGCCGCGGGCGACCCAGCGCTTGCTGCCGAGCCAGACGGCGACGGCGACACCGATGATGATGCAGAAGGCGTACGCGCGCAGCGGGATCGGTCCGAGGTACAGGACGCCCCGCGACGGGCTGGGGATGTAGGCGAGTTCCATGGCTTTTCCGACGCTACCGCCTGGTCGTCCGGGGTCCGCACCGGCGCGGTGGCGGTTTCGGAACAGTCCTGCCCCGGCGTGGCACTCGGTGCGAGCGCCCACCGGGGCGGCGGGTGGACCTGACGCCTCCCCGATGTCCGGTCAGGCTCAGCTGGTCGGCGGCTGGTTCGGGTCGGTCTCGCCGGCCGTGCTGGTCGGCGCGGGGCTGGCCGAGGCGTTGCCGGTGGTGCCCAGTGACTTGCCCTGGTTGGCCTCGTTGACCCACTTCACCAGGTTGTCCGGGGTGATGTCCTCGTTGCCGTTCTTGGGGTAGATCGGCTTGCCGTTGAGCAGCACGGTCGGCGTCGAGGTGTAGCCGGACTTGTCGAAGTCCTGCTCGACCGCCGAGACCCAGCTGCCGTACTTGTTGGTGTTGACGCAGCTCTCGAAGGCCGGCGTGTCCAGCCCCGGGACCTGCTTGGCCAGGGCGATCAGCTGGGACTTGTCCTTCCAGGCGTCGACCGTCTCGTCGGGCTGGTTCTTGTAGAGCACGTCGTGGTAGGCGCGGAAGTAGCCCGCGTCCTGGGCGCAGGCGAGCGCGTTGGCGCCGTTCTTGGACCCCTTGCCACCGTCGTGCCGGTCGATGAACGAGACGATGTGGTAGTTGTTGTACAGCTTGCCCTGGTCCTGCAACTGGTCGATGGTGGGCGCGAATTCACGCTCGAAGGCGCCGCAGGCGGGGCACCGCGGGTCCTCGTAGACGGTGAGGGTCGAGGGGGCGTTGGCCGGGCCGTCGGGGATCACCAGGTTCTTCGGGCCGATCGCGCCGGCCGGCGCGGCCTTCGGGGTGTCCGAGCTGGAGCGGCTGCTCTGCACCGCGAACCCGATGCCGGCGGCGCCCGCCAGCACCACCAGCACGGCACCGATCACCAGCAGCTTCTTCTTGCGGGCGTCCTTGGCCTCCTGGACGGCCCGCTCCTCCTTCATCCGCTCGCGGGCCGTGCGCTTGCCGTCTCGGTTCTTCTCGCTCATGTCTCTGCTTCCAGGCTTCCGGGCGTCCATGGGGACATCGCCGCGGGGATCACGGGAGGTGGGGGCTCACAGGGAGAGCCAGGCGTCCACCGACGCCTTGGTGCGCGGCCGGAACACCAGCCAGAGCGCCATCAGCAGGAAGCCGATGTCGCGCAGGATCTCCTGCAGGTACTGGGTCTGCGAGGCGGCCACCGCACCACCGCCGCCGAAGCAGCCGCAGTCGACCGCGATGCCGCGGGCCCAGGTCGAGGCGATGCCGACGATGAAGACCAGCAGCAGGATCGCGGAGATCACCGCGACCGCCCGCACCGCCAGGCCGACCAGCAGCAGCACCGCGAGCGCCAGTTCGAGGAACGGCAGGCCGTAGCCGACCGGCTTGACCAGCGACTCGGGCAGGATCCGGTAGGCCCGCACCGCCTGGGCCGCGACCGCCGGATCGGAGATCTTGGCGAGCCCGGCCCAGCCCCAGACCACCGCGAGGCCCAGCCGGACCGCCGTACTGAGCCACTCGAAGGCCGGGCCCGTGGCCCGGCCCCGCGCTACCGACTCGCTCTCGGCCACCCGCGCCACCCCCTTCTCAGACATCCGCCGCCCGGGCACCGCGCCTGCGGGAGCTACCTGATGAACCGTAGGGGATTACGGCGCTTTACTCCAATTGCTGCATGAATGTCCGAGTCACCCGAAAGGGGGACGATAAGCTATCTGTCCCTTTTGACGATCCGTCCGACCCCGGACCGCCCGGGATCGTGCGCGGCCCGCTCCGCGTCACGCTGATGCGCCGTCAGTTCGGCGCCGCGCTTGGCCAGCGCATGGCCCACCGCGTGCTCCCCGCCGAAGACGCCGGCCAGCACCAACGCCGCGGCGGCGGCCCTGAGCAGGACTCCACGGTGCAGACCGGTCACGGCGGGGGCTCCCTCCGGTGGATCGCGGGCAGGTGTCGCACGGCTGTCGCGCAGTGCACGAACGGCAATGAGCAGAACCGTTCCCAAAGGCGCATCCGGTGCAACGTCTCGGGCATGCCGATGACACGTCAGGCGGTGCGGATTCACCCGTACGAGCCAGGAACGCCAACGGTCCGCCACCTCGGGTGAGGTGGCGGACCGTCAGAACGGCAGGGGTGCCAGGGGCTCAGCGCCGGCGCACGCCCTCGGCGAGGTCGGCGGCCAGCTCGCGCACGGCCGCGAGCGCGGCCCGCTCGTCGCCGTCCGCGTCCAGGATCCGCTGGACGAACGCCGAACCGACGATCACCCCGTCGGCGAAGCCGGCCACCTGCGCGGCCTGCGCCGCCGTGGAGACCCCCAGGCCCACGCAGACGGGCAGCCCGGTGGTGGCCCGGGTGCGGGCGACCAGGTCCTCGGCCAGCTCGCCGACCTGGGCCCGGCTGCCGGTCACGCCCATCACCGCGGCCGCGTAGACGAAGCCGCTGCCGGCCGCGGTGACCTCGGCCAGCCGCTTGTCCTGGCTGCTGGGGGCGACCACGAAGACGGTGTCCAGACCGTTCTCGGCGGCCGCCGCGCGCCAGGGCCCGGACTCCTCCACCGGCAGGTCGGGCAGGATCACGCCCGCTCCCCCGGCGGCGGCCAGGTCAGCGGCGAACCGGGCGACGCCGTAGCGGTCCACCGGGTTCCAGTAGGTCATCACCAGCACGGCGGCCTCGGGATGCGCCCCGGCCACCTCCTGCACGGTGCGCAGCACGTCCTTGATCCGCACCCCGCCGCGCAGCGCGATGTCGTCGGCGGTCTGGATGGTCGGGCCGTCCAGCACCGGGTCGGAGTGCGGCAGGCCGACCTCGACGATGTCGCAGCCGCCCTCCAGCAGCGCGTTGATCGTCCGGATCCCGCCGTCCACGCTCGGGAAGCCGGCCGGCAGGTAGCCGACCAGGGCGGCGCGGTTCGCGGCCTTGGCGGCGGCGAGGACGCCGCTCAGCTTGCTCGACTCGGCGGTCATCGGGTCTCCCCCTGGGCAGCGGCGTCGTCGTAGAGGCCGAAGTACTGGGCGGCGGTGTGCATGTCCTTGTCGCCGCGCCCGGAGAGGCTGACCAGGATGGTGGCGTCCGGGCCGAGTTCGCGGCCCAGGTCGAGCGCGCCGGCCAGCGCGTGGGCGCTCTCGATGGCCGGGATGATGCCCTCGGTGCGCGACAGCAGGCGCAGCGCCTGCATGGCGGCGTCATCGGTGACCGGGCGGTACTCGGCCCGACCGGTGTCCTTGAGCCAGGCGTGCTCGGGGCCGACCCCCGGGTAGTCCAGACCCGCCGAGATGGAGTGGCTCTCGATGGTCTGGCCGTCCTCGTCCTGCAGCACGTAGGTGCGGGCGCCGTGCAGCACGCCCGGGTCGCCCTTGGTCAGGGTGGCCGCGTGGCGCGGGGTCTCGGCGCCCTCGCCGGCCGCCTCGCAGCCGATCAGGCGCACACCCGCGTCCGGGATGAACTCGTGGAAGATGCCCATCGCGTTGGAGCCGCCGCCGACGCAGGCGACCACGGCGTCCGGCAGCCGGCCGGTGCGCTCCAGTACCTGCGCGCGGGCCTCGATGCCGATCACCCGGTGGAAGTCGCGGACCATGGCCGGGAACGGGTGCGGTCCGGCCACCGTGCCGAACAGGTAGTGGGTGCTGTCGACGTTGGCCACCCAGTCGCGGAAGGCCTCGTTGATGGCGTCCTTGAGGGTGCGGCTGCCGGACTTGACGGCCACCACCTCGGCGCCGAGCATCCGCATCCGGGCCACGTTGAGCGCCTGGCGCTCGGTGTCGACCTCGCCCATATAGATGGTGCAGTCGAAGCCGAAGAGCGCGCAGGCGGTGGCGGTGGCCACGCCGTGCTGGCCGGCGCCGGTCTCGGCGATGATCCGGGTCTTGCCCATCCGGCGGGTGAGCAGCGCCTGGCCGAGGACGTTGTTGATCTTGTGCGAGCCGGTGTGGTTGAGGTCCTCGCGCTTGAGCAGCACCCGCGCGCCGCCGGCCTCGGCGGAGAAGCGGTGCACGTCGGTGAGCGGGCTCGGGCGGCCGGTGTAGTCCTTGAGCAGCAGGTCCAGCTCGGCGATGAAGGCCGGGTCGTGCTTGGCCTTCTCGTACTCGTCGGCGACCTGCTCGACGGCGGCGATCAGCGCCTCGGGGATGAAGCGGCCGCCGTAGGCACCGAAGTAACCCCGGGCGTCGGGGACCTGAGGGCCGGTCGGATTTTCGGACATTTCGGGCACGTGGCATCCAGGTGTGATGGTGAACGGACGAGCGGGCGAACGGGGCGGAACTCAGCCCTGCGTCGTCCGTCGCCATCGGCGTCCCGGCACCTGGCCGGGCTCGCAGCCGATCACGTACCGCACCCGGCGTCCCAGCACCCGGCGCGCGGGGGCGCGGCAGCCGCGCGGGCGGCAGCCCGGGGCAAGGCGGGGGGCGAGGGCCATCAGATCGTCCTGCCTCAGCCCTTGTTGTGACGCAGGGCCGGGTGCGCGCCGGCCGCGACCAGGTCGGCGACGGCCGCCTTCGGGTCCCTGCCGGTCACCAGCGACTCGCCGACCAGCACCGCGTCGGCGCCCTGGTTGGCGTAGGCGATCAGGTCGTGCGGCCCGCGCACCCCGGACTCGGCGACCTTGACGATGCTGTCCGGGATCGCGTGCACCACGTTCTCGAAGGTGTCGCGGTGCACCTCGAGGGTCTTCAGGTTGCGGGCGTTGACGCCGATGATCCGCGCGCCGGCGTCCACCGCGCGGCGGATCTCCTCCTCGTCGTGCACCTCGACCAGCGGGGTCAGCCCGATCGACTCGGCCCGCTCGATCAGCGAGACCAGGGCCGGCTGCTCCAGCGCGGCCACGATCAGCAGCGCGAGGTCGGCGCCGTGCGCGCGGGCCTCCCAGAGCTGGTAGGCGGTGACGATGAAGTCCTTGCGCAGCAGCGGGGTGTCCACGGCCGCCCGGACCTCGTCCAGGTCGGCCAGCGAGCCGCCGAACCGGCGCCGCTCGGTGAGCACGCTGATCGCGGCGGCGCCGCCGGCCGCGTAGTCCACGGCCAGCGCGGCCGGGTCGGCGATCGCGGCCAGCGCGCCCTTGGACGGGCTGGAGCGCTTGACCTCGCAGATCACCCGGACGCCCTCGCCGCGCAGCGCGGCCACGCCGTCCTTGGCGTCCGGCGCCTTGGCCGCCAGTTCCTTCAGCTCGTCCAGGGTGACCCGGGCCTGCCGCTCCGCGAGGTCCTCGCGGACCCCGTCGATGATCTCGTCGAGCACGCTCATGAGCGGGTGGCCCCTATCGAATCTGATAGCTGGATGGTGCCGCCGACAGCGCGAACCCGGACGGACGCGCCCCCTGCGACGCTGTCGATGGTATCGGCACCGGGGCGCACGGGGCGCATCCGCCCGGCGCGCGTCTCGCGGAGCGGAACGGCTACCGGGCAGGTCACGGGCCCTGTGCCCGCCGGTCGGGCCGCTCAGACCAGCGGCGGGGCCAGGCCGGCGCCGCCCGGCAGGTTGCGCACCACCGTGAAGGCGAGCAGCACCAGCAGCACCGCGACCAGCCGCCCGCGGGTCATCACCAGCTGCGGCGGGCGCCCGCCGGTCGCCGCCGACCAGAGCCAGCGCACCCAGAGCACCCCGAGCACCGCGAAGAGCGCGACGGCGAGCAGATTGTCATGGCAGGCGGTGGTCAGCTCGCCGCGGCTCAGCGCGTGCACGCAGCGCAGCCCGCCGCACCCCGGGCACCACCAGCCGGTGGCCTGGAGGAAGGGGCAGGTCGGATAGTGGCCCGGGGCGTTCGGGTCCACCGCCGAGACGTACAGGGTGGGCAGCGCGACGGCGGCGAGCGCCGTGAGCGGACGGGCGATGCGGCGCAGGACGGGCGGGGCACCGGCCGGGGTGCTGGGGGCGGTCACGGTGCTGATTGTGCCCCCGTTCGGAGGGCTGACGCGTTACGCCGCGCGGGTGGCGGCGGGCGCCGGGGGCGCGCTGCGGCGCAAGGCCGCGCAAGCACGCGGACCGGGGCGCCCGGCCGCTGGGGTCCGGGCGCCCCGGTCCGGGGCGATCAGCAGGTGCCGCGTCAGTGGGCGGCGACGGGGGCGGCGTCCGCCGTGACGGCGACCTCGGCCTTGGCGGCGGCCTTGGCGCGCGCCTCGGCGATGACGGTGGCCGTCGTGGTGTTCGGGACCCTGCCCATGCCCGCCATCGACATCGCCTTGCCGACCACGCCGCCGGCCAGGATGACGGCGACGCCGACCCAGAAGATCGGCACCGCAGCCATGATCATCGCGGCACCGCTGACGCAGAAACCGACGAAGATGATGGCCGACCCGGTCCAGGCGGCGGGGGTGTGTCCGTGGGCTTGCGACGACATCTGGGTGCTCCTTGGTTCTACGGTCCTACCGGGGGTCGGTGCCGGCCTCGGCGGAGTGTCACCCTCCATTGTTGCGGACGCCTCTCGGCGTCCCAAAGCCGGGTCCGGGTGAGGACGGTCACGGTTGACGGCGCCCGCACCCGGGAAGCGCGGGTTCACACGACGGTCGGGTCCTCGCCGCGGTCCAGTGCCTTCCACAGCTCGGCCGGGCTGTTCGCGACGCCGGCCGGCTTGGCCTTGGCGGCCGACTTGGCCTCCGGGGCGTCGTAGCGGCTGCCCATGCTCGGCCAGGCCCGCCCGCGCAGCACGGTGAGCACCCCGGCCGCGGCCAGCAGCAGGCCGCCGACCAGCGCCACCCACGGCCAGGCGGTGTGGCTGACGTGCTCCGCGGTGGTGCCGAGCAGCCCGAGCTTCTTGGCCGCCTCGCTGTCCAGCGCGGCACTGTCCGAGGTGCCCAGTGCGGCCGCGATCGCCGCGCCCAGCCCCGCCAGCGTCACCAGCGCGCCGACCAGGTACCGCCCGACCCCGCGCACCGCGAAGATCGCCACCGCCGAGGCCAGCCCGACCAGCGCCATCGCCTGCGGCAGCCCGGAGACCTCGCTGCCGGGCGCGGTCACCGGCAGCCCCTTGATCTGCCCCTCGGACCAGGTCCGCCCCACCGCCCAGAGCACCAGCGTCGCCCCACCCACGGTGAGCAGCAGCATCAGGACGAGGCTGCGCCGATCGGCGGCGGAACGGTCGGCGGCGGGCGGCGGTGTGGCAGTCATCCGTCCACTATCCCCCGCGATGCTGCCGAGCCCCGCACCGGGTCACCCTCAGTCGCGGGGGAAGCCGTCGGTCTTGACGACGATCGTGCGGCCGTCGAGAGCCAGCACCAGGTCCTCGCCGAAGGGGACGGGCTCGCTCGCCTCGTACCGGCCGCCCTGCGGTGAGCTGTGCAGGGTGCAGATGGCGGTGGACGGATCGATGACCACGTAGACCGGGATGCCGCATTCGGCGTAGAGCGCGAGCTTCTTGACGAAGTCGTTGTCCTGGTTGGACTTCGAGACGACCTCGAGGACCGCCTCCAGGTCGTGCCACTCGTAGCGGCCCCGGCCGTTGAGCTCCGCGCCGGGGGCGACGACCGCGAGGTCGGGGGCGTAGCCGTACAGGCTGGACGGGAAGTCCACCATGACGTCGGAGATGTAGTCACCCCGCTCGGCCAGCTGGTCCTCGATCTGCCGGGCCGCCTTGAAGATGACCTTCATCTGGGTCAGACCCTGAGGCGTCATGATGATCTTCCCGTCCGTGATCTCGACGTGGTAGCCACGCGGAAAGTCGACGGCCTCGTGCACATCCCAGGCGCTCTCGGTCGACATCGCGGTCATCCCCGCCACCTCCCTGTGAGACACGACGATCCGGCGTCCCTCACGATACCGGCGCCCGCAGCGTGTTGGCCGTGGCGACGGCGCGCAGCACGGCGGCGGCCTTGT
Source organism: Kitasatospora sp. NBC_01266 (assembly GCF_036242395.1). Taxonomy (NCBI): domain Bacteria; kingdom Bacillati; phylum Actinomycetota; class Actinomycetes; order Kitasatosporales; family Streptomycetaceae; genus Kitasatospora; species Kitasatospora sp. NBC_01266. The sequence continues at coordinate 2,425,786 of NZ_CP108458.1, forward strand.
TGCGGCACTCGGTGTCCTCGCTCGCCGGGTCGGAGTCGGCGACCACGCCCGCGCCGGCCTGGACGTAGGCGGTGCCGTCCCGCAGCACGGCGGTGCGGATGGCGATGGCGGTGTCGGAGTCGCCGGCGAAGTCCAGGTAGCCCACGCAGCCGCCGTAGAGGCCGCGGCGGGTGGGCTCGAGCTCCTCGATGATCCGCATCGCGCGGGGCTTGGGCGCGCCGGAGAGGGTGCCGGCCGGGAAGCAGGCGGTGAGCACGTCGAAGGCGGTGCGGCCGTCGGCGACCTGGCCGGTGACGGTGGAGACGATGTGCATCACGTGGCTGTAGCGCTCGACCGACATGAAGTCGACCACCTCGACGCTGCCCGGGGTGCAGACCCGGCCCAGGTCGTTGCGGCCCAGGTCGACCAGCATCAGGTGCTCGGCCCGCTCCTTGGGGTCGGCGAGCAGCTCGGCGGCCAGCTCGGCGTCCTCCTGCGGGGTGGCGCCGCGGTGCCGGGTGCCGGCGATCGGGTGGACCATCGCCTGCCGCCCGGTCACCTTGACCAGCGCCTCCGGGCTGGAGCCGACCACGTCGAAGCCGCCCTCGGCCTCGCCGTCCGGGCCCGGGAAGCGGAACAGGTACATGTACGGGCTGGGGTTGGTGGTGCGCAGCACCCGGTAGACGTCGAGCGCGGAGGCGGGGCAGGGCGCCTCGAAGCGCTGCGAGGGGACCACCTGGAAGGCCTCGCCGGCCCGGATCCGCTCCTTGACCTGCTCGACGGCGGCCCGGTACGGCGCCCCGCCGAAGGGTGACACGGCGTCAGCGGCGGTGGGGGTGAAGGTGGCCAGGCCCGGCTCGACCGGCTTGGCCAGCTCCGCCTCCATCGCGTCCAGCCGGGCCACCGCGTCGGCGTAGGCCTCGTCGACGCCGCTGGCCAGGTCGTTGTGGTTGACCGCGTTGGCGATCAGCAGCACGCTGCCGTCCACGTGGTCGAGCACCGCGAGGTCGGTGGCGAGCATCATGGTGAGCTCGGGCAGCCGCAGGTCGTCCGGGGTGAGGTCGGGCAGCTTCTCCAGGCGGCGGACGATGTCGTAGCCGAGGTAGCCGACCAGGCCGCCGGTGAGCGGGGGCAGCCCGTCGTCGCTGTGCCGGGGGGTGTGCAGGGCGGCCAGGGTGGCGCGCAGCACCTCCAGCGGGTCGCCCTCGCGCGGGATGCCGACCGGCGGGGTGCCCAGCCAGCGGGCCGCGCCGTCCGGGCCGACGGTCAGGGTGGCCGCGCCGTGCACGCCGACGAAGGAGTAGCGCGACCAACTGCGGCCCTGCTCGGCCGACTCCAGCAGGAAGGTGCCCGGCCGCTCGCCCGCCAGGCTGCGGTACAGGCCGATCGGCGTGAGGCCGTCCGCCAGGAGCCGGCGGGTGACCGGGATGACCCGGGTGTCGGCGGCGAGCTTGCGGAAGGCTTCGAGATCCATCTGGCGGGCACCGATCTGTCTAGGCGGGAAGGAGCGTCGAGGAGGGATCAGCGGGACGTCGGCCGGGCGACGGGTCGTCAGCCGGGCAGCAGGACGTCCTCGTCGAAGCAGGTCCGGGCGCCGGTGTGGCAGGCGGCGCCGACCTGGTCGACCCGGACCAGCAGGGTGTCGCCGTCGCAGTCCAGCGCCACCGACTTCACGTGCTGGTAGTGGCCCGAGGTGTCGCCCTTCACCCAGTACTCGCTGCGGCTGCGGCTCCAGTAGGTGCAGCGCCCGGTGGTCAGGGTGCGGTGCAGGGCCTCGTCGTCCATCCAGCCGAGCATCAGCACCTCGCCGGTGTCGTACTGCTGGGCGATGGCGGGCAGCAGGCCGTCCTCGGTGCGCTTGAGGCGGGCCGCGACGGCCGGGTCGAGGGCGGTGCTGCCGGGGGCGGCGGGGACGGACGGCGGTACGGAAGACATGCCGACATTGTCGCAGGAACCGGGCGCCGGACGGGAACCCCCGCGATCTCTGGGACCAGTTGTGGCAACTGGGCCACGGGGCGGGCCCGCCTGCGGGATTCTGGTGCGCATGACCCAGCCCGCCCGCCGCACCGGCCCGTTGCTCGCACTCGCCGTCGTGCTGCTGCTCACCGCCGGCGCGGTGACGGCGGCACTGCTCTGGCCGGCCGCCAAGCACCCGGCCGCCGCGCCGCCGCCCAGGCCCGCCGCGCCCCCCTCGCCGAGCCCCTCGCCGTCGCCCTCCCCCAGCCCGAGCAAGCAGTTGCCCTACCCCTGGTACCCGGTGGGGAGCTGCCTGGACGACCCGCAGCTGAGCCCCGCGATCACCGCGCCGCAGGCCGCCGCGTGCGACCAGCCGCACGACGCGCAGTCGATCGGCAACCCGACGCTGCCCGACGGGCTCACCAAGGAGAGCCAGTTGGGCCTGGCCCTGGTGAAGGCCTGCCAGCCGGTGGCCGCCGCCTGGCAGGCGCAGCAGGGCGGCGGGACCTGGTACGCGCTGCAGTTGGAGCCGTCCCTGGCGTACTACCAGCAGGGCTACCGGGACGCGACCTGCCTGCTGGCCGCCTCCCGGAGCAAGGGCGGGCCGAAGCTGACCGCGCCGCTGAAGAACTGAGCCCGACCGGTCCGAGCCGGCGCCCTCAGCGCACCGGGTGCCCCGCCTCGCGCAGCGCCGTCTTCACGTCGCCGATCCGCAGGTCGCCGAAGTGGAAGACGGAGGCGGCCAGCACCGCGTCGGCGCCCGCCGCCACCGCCGGGGCGAAGTCGGCGAGCTTGCCGGCGCCGCCGGAGGCGATCACCGGGACGGCGACCCGCTCGCGCACCGCGCGGATCATCGCCAGGTCGTAGCCGTCCTTGGTGCCGTCCGCGTCCATCGAGTTGAGCAGGATCTCGCCCGCGCCCAACTCGGCGGCGCGCTCGGCCCATTCGACGGCGTCAAGGCCGGTGCCGCGGCGCCCGCCGTGGGTGGTCACCTCGAAGCCCGAAGGGGTCTCGGTGCCCGGCTGGACCCGCCGGGCGTCCACCGAGAGCACCAGTACCTGGCGGCCGAACCGCTCGGCGATCTCGCGGATCAGCTCGGGCCGGGCGATCGCGGCGGTGTTGACGCCGACCTTGTCGGCGCCGGCCCGCAGCAGCTTGTCGACGTCCTCGACGGCCCGGATGCCGCCGCCCACGGTGAGCGGGATGAAGACCTGCTCGGCGGTGCGGCGCACCACGTCGTAGGTGGTCTCCCGGTCGCCGGACGAGGCGGTGATGTCCAGGAAGGTCAACTCGTCGGCGCCCTGGGCGTCGTAGGCACGCGCCAGCTCCACCGGGTCACCGGCGTCGCGCAGGTTCTGGAAGTTGACGCCCTTGACCACCCGGCCCGCGTCCACGTCCAGGCAGGGGATCACACGTACCGCGAGCGTCACTGCTTTCCTTCCAGGGTCTGCGCCAGTCCGGCGCGGTAGGCGTCGAGTTCGACCTCGACCATCATCCGGGAGTCGATCAGCCCGTCGACCACCACCATGGTGGCCACCGGGCGGACCGCGTCGAAGAGCTGCTTGTGCGCCCGGCCGACCTCGTCGGCGTCGCGCAGATGGCTGATGTACATCCGGGTGCGGACCACGTCGTCCGCCGTCAGGCCGTATGCGGCGAGGGCTTCGAGGCCGACCCCGAAGGCGCTCAGGGCCTGGCTGAAGGGGTCGCCCTCGCCCTCGATCCGGCCGTTGACCCAGGCGGTGCAGCCGCCCACGTACACCTGGTCGCCGACCAGGACGGCCCGCGCGAAGCCGAACTCCTCCTCCCAGGGGGAGAAGCCGGAGACCCTGCCGCGTACGATCTGACGGTCCGTCACTAGGACACAGCCTCCAGGGCCTCTTCGAGGGTGAACTTCTGCTCGTAGAGGGCCTTGCCCACAATCGAGCCCTCGACACCTTCGGGCACCAGGGTGGCGATCGCGCGCAGGTCGTCCAGTGAGGAGACCCCGCCGGAGGCGACCACCGGGCGGTCGGTGCGGGCGCAGACGTCGTGCAGCAGCTGCAGGTTGGGGCCGGTCAGGGTGCCGTCCCGGTTGACGTCGGTGACCACGTAGCGGGCGCAGCCCTCGGCGTCCAGGCGGGCCATCACCTCGTAGAGGTCGCCGCCGTCCTTGGTCCAGCCGCGACCGCGCAGCGTGGTGCCGACCACGTCCAGGCCGACCGCGATCTTGTCGCCGTGCTCGGCGATCACCTTGGCCACCCACTCGGGGCTCTCCAGCGCGGCGGTGCCCAGGTTGACCCGGGTGCAGCCGGTGGCCAGCGCGGCGGCCAGCGAGGCGTCGTCGCGGATGCCGCCGGAGAGCTCGACCTTGATGTCGAGGCGCCCGGTGACCTCGCGCAGCAGCTCGCGGTTGTCGCCGGTGCCGAAGGCGGCGTCCAGGTCGACCAGGTGCAGCCACTCGGCGCCGGCGTTCTGCCAGGCCAGCGCGGCGGCCAGCGGCTCGCCGAAGGAGGTCTCGGTGCCGGAGGCGCCCTTGACCAGCCGCACGGCCTGGCCGTCGCGGACGTCGACGGCGGGGAGCAGTTCGAGGCGACTCATGAGGTACAACTTTCGTGAAACCAGCGGGACTTGACTGGCGGGATTTAGAGGGTGTCGACCCAGTTGGTCAGCAGCGCGGCGCCGGCGTCGCCGGACTTCTCGGGGTGGAACTGGGTGGCCCAGAGCGGGCCGTTCTCGACCGCCGCGACGAACGGCTCGCCATGGGTGGTCCAACTGACCAGCGGGGCGTGGATCTTGTCGTTGGTGATCTCCAGCTCCCAGCGCCGCACCCCGTAGGAGTGCACGAAGTAGAACCGGGTCTCGGGGTCGAGGCCGGCGAAGAGCCGGCTGCGCTCGGGCCAGGAGACCGTGTTCCAGCCCATGTGCGGGATGACCGGCGCGTCCAGCGGCTCGACCGTGCCGGGCCACTCGTCGCAGCCCGCCGTCTCCACCCCGTGCTCGACCCCGCGCTCGAAGAGGATCTGCATCCCCACGCAGATGCCCAGCACCGGACGGCCGCCGGCCAGCCGGCGGCCGATGATCCGATCGCCGCGCACTGCCTTCAGCCCGCGCATGCAGGCCTCGTAGGCACCGACTCCCGGCACCAGCAGGCCGTCCGCGTCCAGCGCCTGCTGGAAGTCGGAAGTCACCGTGACGCTGGCGCCGGTGCGCTCGACGGCCCGCTGCGCGGAGCGCAGGTTTCCTGATCCGTAGTCGAGGACCACGACGTTCTTGCCCATGATCGGGACAACTCCAGTGTCTAGGCGTGCTCAGAGGCGCATGACGCCGGCGGCCAGGCAGAACGCCGAGCTGAGGGCGAGCAGGACGATGACGCCCTTGGGCAGCTTCTGCTTCCAGAACGAGTACACGCCGCCGGCCAGGAAGAGGCCCACGACGATCATCACGGTGGCCGTGTTCACAGCGCGCCCTTCGTCGAGGGGAGGACGCCGGCCGCCTTCGCCCGCGGGTCGAACTCCGCGGCGTAGCGCAGCGCCCGGGCCAGCGCCTTGAACTGGCACTCCACGATGTGGTGCGCGTTGCGCCCGTAGGGGACGTGCACGTGCAGGGCTATCTGCGCCTGGGCGACGAAGGACTCCAGGATGTGCCGGGTCATCGTCACGTCGTAGCTGCCGATCATCGGCGCCATGTTCTCGGGCTCGCTGTGCACCAGGTACGGGCGGCCGGAGAGGTCGACGGTCACCTGGGCCAGCGACTCGTCCAGCGGGACGGTGCAGTTGCCGAACCGGTAGATGCCGGTCTTGTCGCCGAGCGCCTGCTTGAACGCGGCACCCAGCGCGAGGGCGGTGTCCTCGATCGTGTGGTGGGTGTCGATGTGCAGGTCACCCTCGGTCTTCACGGTGAGGTCGAAGAGACCGTGGCGGCCCAGCTGGTCGAGCATGTGGTCGTAGAACCCGACGCCCGTGGAGATGTCGGTCTGGCCGGTGCCGTCGAGATTGATCTCGACCAGGACCGTGGTCTCCTTCGTGGTGCGCTCAACGCGCCCGATGCGGGACATCAGTTCTTACAGCTCCTTGGTGACATTTCCTTGGTGACAGTGCGGACCGCGTCCAGGAAGGCGTCGTTCTCGGCGGGAGTGCCGGCCGTGACGCGCAGGTACCCGGGGACGCCGTTGTCGCGGATCAGCACGCCCTGGTCGAGGATCGCCTGCCAGACGGCACGCTGGTCCTCGAAGGTCCCGAACTGGATGAAGTTCGAGTCCGAGTCGGTGACGGTCAGGCCCATCGCCCGCAGCGCCTCGACCACCCGGTCGCGCTCGGCCTTGAGCCGCTGCACGTAGCCGAGCAGCGTGTCGGTGTGCTCCAGGCAGGCCAGCGCGGTCGCCTGGGTGACGGCCGAGAGGTGGTACGGCAGCCGGACCAGCTGCACGGCGTCCACCACGGCGCGGTCGGCGGCCAGGTAGCCCAGCCGCAGGCCGGCCGCGCCGAAGGCCTTGGACATGGTGCGGGTGACCACCAGCAGCGGGCGGCCCTCGATCAGCGGCAGCAGCGAGGCGCGGTGCGAGAACTCGACGTACGCCTCGTCCACGATCACCACGGTCGGCTTGACCGCCTGCGCGGCCTCGTAGAGCGCGAGCACGGTGTCGCGCTCCACGGCGGTGCCGGTCGGGTTGTTCGGCGAGCAGATGAAGAGCACGTCGGGGCGGTGCTCGGCGAGGGCCGCGATCGCCGCTTCGACGTCGATGGTGAAGTCGGCGTTGCGCGGCCCGGCGATCCAGCGGGTGCCGGTGCCCCGTGAGATCAGCTCGTGCATCTGGTAGGACGGCTCGAAGCCGAGCGCGCTGCGGCCCGGGCCGCCGAAGGTCTGCAGCAGCTGCTGGATGACCTCGTTGGAGCCGTTGGCCGCCCAGACCTGGCCGAGCTCCAGCGGGTGCCCGGTGGTGCCGGTCAGGTAGCGGGCCAGCTCGGTGCGGAGCTCGACGGCGTCGCGGTCCGGGTAGCGGTTGAGGCCGCGGGCGGCGTCGGCGACCCGCTCGGCGATCCGGGCCACCAGCGGCTCGGGCAGCTGGTAGGGGTTCTCGTTGGTGTTCAGCTGGACCGGGACGTCCAGCTGCGGGGCGCCGTAGGGCGACTGGCCGCGCAGCTCGTCCCGGACCGGCAGGTCGTCGATCTTCACGCGTTGGGGACCGTCCAGTCGCTGTGCTGCTCTAGTTCGCCTTCGGCAAAACGTGCGCGGATCGCATCGCCGTGACCCGGCAGGTCCTCGGCGTTGGCGAGGTTCACCACGTGCGCGGCGACGTCCGCCAGCGCCTCGCGGCTGTAGTCGATCACGTGGATGCCGCGCAGGAAGGACTGCACGGACAGGCCCGAGGAGTGGCAGGCGCAGCCGCCGGTGGGCAGCACGTGGTTGGAGCCGGCCGCATAGTCGCCCAGCGAGACCGGGGCGAACCGGCCCACGAAGATCGCGCCCGCGTTGCGCACCCGGGCGGCGACGGCGGCCGCGTCCCGGGTCTGGATCTCCAGGTGCTCGGCGGCGTAGGCGTTGGCCACGAGCAGGCCCTGCGCCAGGTCGTCCACCAGCACGGTGCCGGACTGCCGGCCGGTCAGCGCCGTGCTGACCCGCTCGCGGTGCTTGGTCTCGGCCACCTGCTTCACCAGTTCGGCGTCGACCGCGTCGGCCAGCGCGACCGAGTCGGTGACCAGCACGGAGGCGGCCATCGGGTCGTGCTCGGCCTGGCTGATCAGGTCGGCGGCCACCTCGGCGGGCACCGCGCTGTCGTCCGCCAGCACCATGATCTCGGTCGGCCCGGCCTCGGCGTCGATCCCGATCCGGCCCTTGAGCAGGCGCTTGGCGGAGGCCACGTAGATGTTGCCGGGCCCGGTGACCAGGTTGACCGGCGCGCACTCCTCGGTGCCGTAGGCGAACATCGCGACCGCCTGGGCACCGCCGACCGAGTACACCTCGGTGACGCCCAGCAGCGCGCAGGCCGCCAGGATCGCCGGGTGCACCTTGCCGCCGAAGTCCTTCTGCGGCGGCGAGGTGACCGCGATGCCCTGGACGCCGGCCTCCTGGGCGGGCACCACATTCATCACAACGGAGGACGGGTAGACGGCCAGGCCGCCCGGCACGTAGAGGCCGACCCGGTCCATCGGCACCCAGCGCTCGCTGACCGTGCCGCCCGGCACCACCTGGGTGGTGTGGTCGGTGCGGCGCTGCTCGCGGTGGACCAGCCGGGCCCGGCGGATCGACTCCTCCAGGGCGGCCCGGACCTTCGGGTCCAGGGTCTCCAGGGCGGCGGCGATCTCCGCCTCGGGCACCCGGGTGCTCGCCAGCGTGACGCCGTCGAAGCGCTCGGTGATCTCGATCAGCGCCGCGACCCCGCGATGGCGCACGTCCTCGCAGATCGGCCGCACCTTCTCCAGGGCGGCCTCCACGTCGAACTCGGCACGGGGCAGCAGATCGCGCGGGTCGCCGGTGGCGCCGCGCAGGTCGATTCGAGAGATCACACGGCCCAGTGTAAGGAGTGTCCGGAATGGGTGGCCCCGCATTTCAGTCCGTGATACGAACGCTGAGACGTCCGGCTGGTGGCGTCCAGGGGCCGGGGGACGCCGGGACGAACCGGGACGAACGGTGTTCCGGGGCGGCCGGCGCACCGGGATGAACGGGGGGACTGCCGCAATGACGGGGCTGCCGGGAATGGCGGGGGCGCAGGGGATGGCGGGGGCGCCGGAGGCGCCGGCGGACTGGAGCCCGGTCGAGCGGCGGCTGTGGGACGCCTTCCGGTGCGGCGCGGTCTGCGACCTGTCGGTCGGCGACCGGCACGCCGACGATCCGGCCGCCCCGGGCAGCTGGGGCCCGGAGCGGACCGTACGGGCCGGGGTGCTCGCACTGCTGCTGCTCGCCGGCCCCGCCGCCGTGCCGGGCACGGTGCGCGGCCTCAAGCTCACCGGCGCGCTGGTCACCGGGCGGTTCGACCTCGCGGGCGGCCGGATCACCGACTTCGTCGAGCTGCGCGCCTGCCGCTTCGACACCGGCGTGCTGCTCTCCGAGGCCCAGGCAGGTACCGTGCGCTTCGACGGCTGCTGGCTGCCCCGGCTGGACGGCTCCCGGCTGACCACCTCCGGCGACCTGGTGCTGGCCCGCTGCGTGGTGCCCTTCGGGGTGCGGCTGACCGACGCCCAGATCGGCACCGACCTGATCGTCAACTACCTGACGGCGGGCTGCGACCAGTACAAGCACGCGTTCTCGGCCGACGGCCTGACGGTCCACCAGGACTTCGAGGCCGACCGGCTGACCACCTACGGCGACCTGAGCCTGCGCACCGCCAAGGTCGGCGGCCGGCTCTCGCTGCGCGGCGCCGAGCTGCACGCCCGCCCCGGCCAGAGCAACTGCCTCAACGCGGCCCGGATCAACGTCGGCAGCACCTGCTACCTGACCGGCTGGCTGCCGCTCGGGCCGGTCCGGCCGCACCCCGGCACGCATCCGCTCGCGGTGCAGGGCGTCGTCTACAGCCTGCGCAACGGCGACCCGGGGCCGTTCTACCGCGCGCCGCAGAGCTCGGACCCGCGCGCCGAGGAGCCGCAGGCTCCGGATGCCCAGGACGCACCGCCGGTACCGGCGCCGCGCCCGGCCGCCGAGACCGGCGAGCCGATGGCGCAGGGCAGCGAGTTCGGCGACATGTACGCCCAGGGCTTCGGCGAGCCGGCCGCGCTCGGCAGCCGCACCCTGCCGTTCCGCGCCTTCGGCGGGGTCCGCCTGGAGGACGCCCGCTTCGAGTCCGCCTGCCTGATCACCAACGCCGAGTTCCACCTGGGCGAGGACCAGGAACTGTCGCTGCGCCGGATCCAGACCCCCGAACTGCGCTTCACCTGCCCGACCCCGCCCACCGGCACGGTCGCCCTCTCCCGGGCCCGGATCGGCAACCTGGTCGACTCCCCCGGCGCCTGGCCCACCAACCACCGGGTCCGGCTGACCGGCTTCGCCTACGAGAACCTGCGCCCGCCGGAGGGCACCGCCTTCACCATCGCCCAGCGGATCAGCTGGCTGGACCACGCGCTGGACGCCTACCACCCCGAGCCCTACGAGCAGTTGGCCGCCGCCCTGCGCCGCGACGGCCTCGACGAGGACGCCCGCGAGGTGCAGTACGCCAAGCAGCACCGCCGCAGTCAGAACCTGCCGCTGCTGAGCCGGTTCTGGTGCCGCTTCCAGGACATCACGGTGGGCTACGGCTACCGCCCGGGCCGGGCGGCGGCCTGGCTGGTCGCCGCCTGGCTGCTGGGCACCCTCTGGTTCGCCGGCCACCAGCCGCCACCGGTCAAGGTGGACGAACACCCGCACTGGAACGCCGCGCTGTACTCCGCCAGCCTGGTGCTGCCGATCGTCAACCTGGGCCAGGACGGCTGGGCACCGGCCGGCTTCAGCCAGTGGCTGAGCGCGGGGCTGGTGATGACCGGCTGGCTGCTGGCGACGACGGCGGTGACCGGCGCGACCCGCGTGCTGCAGCGGGGCTGAGGCGTGGCACAGCACGTGCACAACGAGTTCCACGGCCGCGCCGAGTTCGTGGTGCAGGCGGGCAGCATCACCGGGCCGATCAGCTACGTCGCCCCGCCGCTCAGCGAGGAGGAGCAGGCCGCCCGCCGGTTCGCGCGGATGGTCCACCTCCAGTGGTCCCGTGAGGCCGGACTGCGCGGACTGCTCGACCCGGTGCCGCTCTCCACCCGCTGGGTGGACGCCCAGGCCGAGTACGGCGACCACGTGCGGCTGGCCGGGCAGCTCGAGCAGGCGCGGGCGGGCGATCTGGCCGCGTTCGCGGCGGCCTTCCTGGCACTGCCGAAGCAGCGGCTGGTGCTGCTCGGCGAGGCCGGGTCGGGCAAGTCGAGCGTGGCGGTGCTGCTGACGCTGCGCCTGCTGACGGACCGGATGGCCGACGACCCGGTGCCGGTGCTGCTCTCGCTGGGCTCCTGGGATCCGCTGCGGGAACACTTCCAGGCCTGGCTGGCGGCCCGGCTGGCCGAGGACTACCCGACGGCGCCACGGCAGCTGCTGCTCGACGCCCAGCTGGTCATGCCGGTGCTGGACGGGCTCGACGAGATGTCACCGCAGCGCCGGGCCGCCGCACTCGACCGGCTGAACGAGGGCGCGGCGGGCACCACCCCGCTGATCCTGACCTGCCGGACCGCCGACTACACCGGCGGCGTGCTGCGGTCCGCCGCCGTGGTGCGGGCGCAGCCGGTGACGCCGCAGGACGCACTCGCCTACCTGGAGGCGGTGGTGCCGCCGCAGCGGCACGCGCCGTGGCAGCCGGTCTTCGCGGTCCTGGCCGGCGAGCTGCCGGGGCCGCTGCTGACCGTCTCGACCAGCCCCCTGATGCTCGGCCTGATCCGCGCGGTCCACGGCACCGACCATGCGGACCCGGCACGGCTGCTGGCCTTCACCGAGGTCCGCGAGCTGGAGAACCACCTGCTCGACGGCCTGCTGCCGAGCGTGTTCACCGATGCACCGGGAGCACCGGGAGCGCGGCGACGCTGTTGGGGAGTCGACCGCGCCGAGCGCTGGCTCGGCTTCCTGGCCGCCGATCTGACACTCCGCCAGGCGGATGACCTCCCGTGGTGGCAGCTGTACCAGCGGGTCGCCTGGTGGCGACGGGCGCTGCTGACCGGGACGGCCGCCTTGCTGCTCACAATCCTGCTGCTGGCGGCGGACCTCCTCGCGATCGGCCAGCCGTACCAGGACCTACCGTGGGGTGTTCTGCTGCTCGGCGGCAGCCTCGCCGGCTTCTCGATCGGGGGAAGCGCCGGGGCCGCCGGGGCTCGCGGAAGGGCCATCAGGCCGGCGGTGCTCCGTACCACCGAACGACCGGCCCCCGCCGTGCTCGGCGCACTGCTGCGCCGCCCCTGGGGAGCGGTTCTGCTCTGCTGCTGGCTGCTCTGGGCAGCAGCCAACGGCATCGCGTTCGTCCGCTGGTCCGCGCACCGGTCAGAGCCGATGCCGAACCTCTTCCCGCTGGCGTCCTTCGGAGCGCTCGCCGGTAGCGTCGCCATCCAGTGGCTGTTCAACCTGCTGACCGCGCCGATCAAGCGGGACGAACTGGCCGATCCGGCAAAGGCGTTGGCACGCGGCCGACGGAGCGCGCTGAGGCCCGCCCTCGGGGTCGGTCTGCTGTCGACAGTCGGCAGCGCGCTCTTCTTCTCCATCCTGGGTGCGGGCATGTCGCTGGCCTGGTCGGACGCCTGGGTCGGCATGACCGTGGTCGCCATCGAGGCCGGCATGCTGGGCGCGGCGCTCGGGCTGGTCCGCACCTCATGGTTCGCCTACCGCCACGCCCACCTCCACCACGCCCTCAGCGGCCGCCTCCCCTGGCACCTGTCGGACTTCCTGGCCGACGCCCACCGCCTCGGCGTGCTGCGCCAGGTCGGCCCGGCCTACCAGTTCCGCCATGCCCGCCTCCGCGAACGCCTCGCGGAACGCCGGACAGGCTGAGGCTGCGGCGTCAGGCGGAGAAGTCTCCGTGGCTGTCGAATTCCCCGTTCTGCGCACCGAGCAGGAATCGCGCCCACTTCTTCGGGGTGGTTCGAACGATAATTTCAGCAGAATCGGACTCGCGAACCTCGACCATTCCGTCGACCGTGCGAACCTCGATGCATTCATTAGAATTTCCGCTGAACGACGACTTCTGCCAAGGGGTCATGGATCTCAGCCTTTCAAGTCTTGCATGAGCTTATGGATAAAATCGCGGGAAGCATCCGGTGAGAGCGCCGTACCGTCAACCTCCGCAGCCATGCTGCGATAGGTCCGCAACTCCGCTTCGGCATGGATGAACTGCGGGCCCTGGGTCAAGTCGATCTGCACCGTGTCAAGCTCCGGGACCGCACCTGCGGCCAGGGCGAGGTTCTCTCCAGCTCCCGGGAAGGTATCCACATCGAACGGGATCGCGCGGACGGTGACGTTGGGGCGTTCCGAGTCCTCCAGGAGGCTCTTCAGCTGGCCACGCAGCACAGCTGGACCGCCGAACTGCATCCGCAGGGCTGCCTCGTGGATATATGCCACGTATGGCTTGCCGTCGAGCACGACCCGCTGGCGCTGCACGCGGAACGCGGTGCGGGCGTCGACCTCATGCCTGGGGAGCGGAGGCCTGATGCGCGCGAAGACGGCACCGGCATAAGACCCCGTCTGCGTCAGCCCGGGAATATAGGTCGTTGCCCAGCTGATCAGACCTCTCTCGGCATCGGAGTGGTACTCCATCTCCGCGATGTCAAGAAAACCGGCGGGGAGGCGGCCTCGATACTCATCGAACCACCGCTTTCCGCGATCCTGCGTCATGGCCACAAGCGCACCGATCAACCCGTCATCAGTGCATTTACTGGCGATAGCCCAGGACCGAAGCCGCTCAGGACTGATCCCGGCCTTGCCTGACTCCATCTGGCTGATCTTCGGGGCATCGGTACCGAGTGCCGCCGCCATGGCCTGCGGGGTCATTCCCGCGTACTCACGCATCCTGCGCAGCTCGATGCCCAGGCGCTGCTGACGGACAGTCGGTGACAGTCGGGGTGGCATGCGATCCGGCGTTCCTTCCTCGACGGGTGCTGACAGTCTGCCGCCCAACGACTGAGCAGGTCCAACCCGGGCGGCTGGCGGGGCCGCCGGCAGACTCACCCGAACGAGCGACTACCGAATCGGTAGCAATATTGGCCCCCAGTGCCCTAGCGTGTTCCATGCCGGACAGCGCGTCGACGGACCGTCAACTGTCTTACCTACGACGCTGCCCTCCGCACAAAGCCATCCGCACACTCAGCAGGCCCGGCCACCCGGGACCGCCAAGGAGACAGCACCATGGCCGCACGATCCACCACCCCCATCGACCCCTCCGAGCAGCGCGCCATCACCTCCGCCGCCGCCCTGACCGCCATCCTCACCGAGGCCGACATCACCATCCCCTCCCTCGGCGTGGACTGGCCCACCATCACCGGCCACTACCTCGTCACCCTCGGGCGAGTCCGCCCCGATGTGGCCGACGAGTTGACCGCCCTGCTCCGCGACGGCCTGAACGCCCGTGCCCAGCAGCAGCGTTGACCCCACCGGAGACCGCGACCCGCGCGAGCTGCGGGAAGCCGCCGAACGCGCCGTCGCCGCCCTGGTGGACGCCCTCGCGCTGGCCGGACTTCCGCCGCTGGTGGCCCTGGAGGGCGGTGCCCGGATCACCGTCACGCGCGCCGGGGCGCACATCGAGATCGGTGGTTGCGGCGTCCGTACGCTCACCGCGATCACCGATCACATCGCCGCTCACGCGCACTGCACGGGCCGGGTCGTCCGGGGTTCCGTCGTGCCCACTGGGCTGGCCGAACTGCCCTCTCTGCGAGCGGAATTGAACCACCCATGAAGAAGAGCACGAAAAAGAGCGTCATGACTCTGCACGTCTACCGGATCACCGCCGCCGGCCGACGCGTCAACCTCTCCTCCCGCCGGATCTGGTCCGACGAGCCTGACACCCGCCCGCTCCCCGACGTCTGGCCGCGCTGCCGCTGCCCTCGTTGCGGCCACCCGGATCCCGCGCCCCCGCGCACCTGACGGAACCCGGACGACCTCACCGGCCCGGCCCAAAGTCCCTGCCTCGGAGCCGGTTTGGGGTCGGTCCGGCCAGCCCGGCGAGATATCACCGTCCGCCGCAGCGGGGACGTGCGCCTCACCTCCGCCCCGTGTGACACCCCGTACTACCGCGCCGCCTGACGGTAGCGCGGCAGGTCCTGCCCAGGTGCCCCGGTTCCCGGGGCGCCCGGGTGTCCATCACACAGGGGAGTGACGTGAGCCAGGGCACACTTGTGGTGCACGAGTTGGGTTTTGTCCGCGAGGACGCGAAGTCGGCCGAGCCCACCGCGCCGGTCCGCTTCCAGCAGCTGGGCCGAGCGGCCTTCTCGCCCTCGACCTCGACCCCTACTACACCGACTACCTCCCGTTACCGTCGCGGTCCCGCTACGGCGTACAGCAAGGTGCCGGTCGCAAACAGGGCCCACGCGGTCGCGGTGGACGCCGTCGTGGCGGGGAGGAGGATCATCCAACCGGCCACCTCTCCCGCGATGCCGGGCAGCGCCGGGCCGAGGAGGGTGAACCCGAGCCAGGCGGTCGGCAGGGCCCAGGCGAACGGTGCCCCGCACAGCACCGCCCCGAGCGCGGCCAGGCCCACCAGGCCCGCGCTGTCCCGGACGACGAGCGCGGCAGGGGCGAGGTTCGGCCCCGCCGCCTGGACCGCCAGCAGCGCCGCCCCGGCGACCGCGCCGATCAGCAGCAGGTGCGCCGCCCGCCGGGGCATCCACCGGATCGCGGCCGTCCGGTCCAGCGCGGCGTCCTGCCCACCGAGCCCGATGGAAGCGGCCGCCACGCTCGCGGTGAGAAACAGGAGCGCGATCCACACCTGCGCCGGGCCCTTGCCGCTGTCCTGGTCGAGGGCCCACACCGCCAGCCCGACGAGCGTGACCGCGGCGGCCGAGGTGGGCACCTGCCGTGAATACGCGTACAGCAACAGCCACCTCATGCGGATGCCTCCCCCGTCAGCACCGCGAGGTCGTCCTCGCAGGAGAGCGCGGCGGCATGCACCTGGGCGATCCGCGAGCGCTGCTCGGCCGGCGGCAGGGCCATCAGCTTCTCCCAGGCGGCGTCGGCACTCGCCCAGGTGCGCTGCGAGTACTGGTCGGTGTCCGGCTTCCGCAGCGGTTCGAGCTGGTGATCGCCGAGGGCCCAGCTCGCGGCGATGCTCTGCGCGGGGAGGTCGACCTGCCCGTTGCCCTCCCAGACGGTGCTCGGTCCGCAGTTCGGTGCCAGGCCCTGGGCGACCAGTGCGCGGGTCAGATCCTCGCCTGTCGCATGGGCGATCAGCGGGTCCTCGAAGTTGATCAGCACCGCGTCACTGGAGAGTTCGCGGTTGTCGCCGAGTGCGCGCAGCGCGGTCTCCTCCCGCACCGAGGTCGGCGCCTGGTCGCCCAGGGCGTCACGCAGCACGCGCAGCGCCTCCTTGCCGCGCGGCGCGAGGTCGGGCAGGTGTGAGCGGTTCGCCCGGGTCACGCACACCGGACCGTCGCAGACCAGGCCAGCGGCGGTCTTGTCGACGACGTAGCTGTCGCGCGGAGCGGCCGGGAGGATCAGCAGAGCCAGGGCCGCACCGGCCAGCACCGGAGCGACCGCGAGCAGCCGGGCCCGGCGGGTCGCGGCCGACAGCAGTGCGAAACCGGTGGCGAGCAGGCCGAGCAGCCAGAGCGTCTGGCCGAGGTGCACGGAGCCGGACAGGGTCAGCAGCATGTCCCGCGGCTCCACGACCGCCGGGGACAGCAGGGCGAGCCGGTTCGGCGCGATGCCTGAGGGCAGTGTCCCGTCCATGTTCTGGCGCAGGAGCACGGCCGTCATGAGGAGGAACACCACCAGGGCCGGCGGGGTGAGCACGGAGGGCACGGCCCGCGCGACGCCCATGCCGAACACGGCCGCCGCCACCAGGGCCAGCGCCGCCACCAGCGAGATCGGCAGCCAGCCGAAGGGCAGGTAGGTGGTGGGGCCCAGGGCCACGCGGACCGCGCCCACGAGGACGACGAGGGCGAAGCCCGACGCCACCGCGAGCGCCATCGCACCGGCCGGCAGCGCCGCACGGCGCCAGGCCGGCCGCGGCGTGGTCGTCAGCAGTTCGGTCATCCGCGAACGGGAGTCGCGCAGCCCGTACACCGCCCCCAGGCCCGCCGCCAGTGGCCACCAGTAGGCGAGCCAGTACCGGGTCCACATGGCCATGGTGGTCCACTGGGCAGTCCACCCAGCGGTGCCCTGCCACCAGATTCCGTTGACCAGGAAGAGGATCGCCAGGCTGCCTCCGAGCACGACGAGGCCGGGCCACGGGGCGACCGATCGCTTGAGCTCGATGCCCAGGACACGCCCGTTCACCAGGTACCCCCCTGCTGCTCGGAGTTGTGGAGCAGCGCCGAGTAGCCGCGCTCCAGCGGGCTGTCGCCCGGGTGCTCGGAGCCGCCCGCCGCCGCCAGGACCTCCGGGGGGCCCTGGAAGACGAGGCGTCCGTCGGCGAAGAGCACCACGTCGGAGCAGGCGGCCGCGACGTCCTCGACCAGGTGGGTGGAGACGACCACGCAGGCCTCGCGGCCCAACTCCTGCAGCAGCTCGCGGAAGCGCAGCCGCTGCGCCGGGTCCAGGCCGGCGGTCGGCTCGTCCAACAGCAGCAGGGCGGGGTCGTTGACGATGGCCTGGGCGATGCCGGCCCGCCGCACCATGCCGCCGGACAGCGTCTTCATCCGCTGGTCGGCCCGGTCCGCCAGGCCCACTCGTTCCACCGCCCGCTGGACGGCCGCGGGGATGTCCGCCTTCGGAACCTCCTTCAACCAGGCCATGTACTCGACGAACTCTCGCACCGTGAAGCGCTTGTAGTAGCCGAACTCCTGCGGCAGGTAGCCGATCCGGCGGCGCAGCGACCGCTGGTCGCCCACCCCGCCCACCGGGCTGCCGAGCAGCTCCAGTTCGCCCTCGGCGGGGCGCAGCACGGTGGCCAGGGCCCGGATCAGGGTGGTCTTCCCCGCACCGTTGGGTCCCAGCAGGCCGTGGGTGCCGATGCCCAGGGACAGATCGAGCCCGTCGACGGCCATCTTCTTCCGCCCGGCCCGCACTTTCAGGCCGGTGGCCTGGATCTCCCAGGCGTAGGTCTTCGGCGCGGTGTCGGCCGCGCTCGTCGTGAGTGTCATCCGATGGTGCCTTTCGAGGGTCGGCGATGGTTTCACAGCGCTGAGTAGGCGTTTCTGCGGGCGATCACCGCGCCGGTGCCGAGCGCGAGAAGCAGTGCCCACAGCGGAAGTTGGTGCGGCTGCAGGGCAACGGGAACGCGGCCGGCGGGCCATGCGGGTGCCGCGATGACGGCGACCCAGGTGGCCACCAGCGCGGCGGCGGCGCGGGTCACGCCGATGATGCTGCCCAGTGCCAGGGCGGCGGAGGTGAAGGCCAAGGAGGGCAGCAGCCACTGCGCGGCCGTGGTGGCTCCGGTCAGCCATCCCTCCACCAGGAGGACGGGCACGACCACGGCCAGGACCGCTGTGGTGCGCCGAAGGAGCAGGGGCAGACCGGCGCGGGCGGTCGAGGCCGTCAGTTCGTGCGCCGGGTCCAGGGCGCGCGACCACGATGCGGCGACAGCGCAGAGCGGCAGCACGGGCGCGATCACTGCCATGGGCGAGGCCCCACCTAGGAGCATCGGCGACCCGCCGGCGTCCAGCAGCAGCGCCAGCAGGGTGACCGCGACGGTCATGGCCAGCCACGGGGCCATGACCGGTGTCAGCCAGGCCGACACCCACCGCGGGCGGTACCGCCGTGCGGGCGCCCGGACGGCCGCGTCCAGCTGCGGCTCCAGACCGGCCCGGACGGTGTCGAGGAGCGCGGCGATGTCAGGCGCCTCGGTGGCCACCGAGGCCGACAGGCGGCCCCGACACAGCGCGCACGTCTCCAGATGGGCCTCCAGCGCCCACACCGTGTCCGCGGCCAGCTCCGTGTCACCACGTGCGTAGTCGTCGATCAACCGCACCGACGCATGTTCCGCGCTCATGCCAGCGCCTCCCGCATCGCGATCCTGGCCCGGCGGGCACGGGTCTTGACCGTGCCTTCGGGCAGTCTGAGCAGGACGGCGGTCTCCCGGACGGTGAGCCCGTCGAGCACCATCGCCTGCAGTACCTGTCGGAGTTCCGGCGCCAGTTGCCGTAGCGCGTCGCCGACGTCGCCGCCGACGCTCCCGGCGAGTGCCTCGTCCTCCGCTGCCGGCGCCACCGACCGCTCGGCGGCGGCGACCGGCGGTTCGGCGTGGTGGGCACGGCGCCGGAACGCGTCGACGAGGCGGCGCGCCGCGATCGTCCACAGCCAGCCGACAGCCGTCCCACCGACCGCACTCCCGGCGAACGCGCCGGCCGCGCGCCACACCGCCAGATAGGTCTCCTGCATGACCTCGGCGACGATCTGCTCGTCCGCGCAGCGGCGGCGCAGCCGCACCGCCAGCCACGGCGACGTGCGCCGGTACAACTCGTCGAACGCCCTGCGGTCGCCTCTGGCCACCAGCCGGAGGAGGCCTTCCTCGTCCAGCTCGTCCGGTGCTTTCCTGCGTGATCTCACACCAGCCAGACGGCCGCAGCGGCGCGCAGGTTCTGCATCTGACGTGAGCTGCGTCACAACGCCACGGGAAGAGGTCTGCGATCCCGCCGACACCCGAACCCCACTCCCCCGCGCGAGTGAAGGTGACCCTTCCTGCGATGGACGTCCGAGGCCCTCCACTCCTGCGATCGTGAGGCGACACGACAACCACCCCGAGCACCAACGGAGTTGATGATGCGCAAGCTTCTGCTGACCATCGCCCTCGCAACCACCGCAGCCGCCGTCACCGCCCCGGCCGCCTCAGCCGCACCCGAGCCCGAACCCGCCATGCTGAGCCTGCGCGGCTGGAGCCTGCTCAGCCCGTCCGCCACCGTCCCCAGCGGGTTCGGGCACCTCACCCTGGCCATCGACGCCCGCACCCCTGCCACCCCCGGACGCGCCAGCGGTCAGCCCTTCGGCCACGCCACCATCCAGCACGTCTTCCTTGACCC
This sequence comes from Kitasatospora sp. NBC_01266, assembly GCF_036242395.1. Taxonomy (NCBI): domain Bacteria; kingdom Bacillati; phylum Actinomycetota; class Actinomycetes; order Kitasatosporales; family Streptomycetaceae; genus Kitasatospora; species Kitasatospora sp. NBC_01266. The sequence goes on from NZ_CP108458.1 coordinate 2,445,291, forward strand.
GAAGGGCAGTTGGCAGGGCACGGTACGGATCGAGGTCAACGTCGACTGCCTCACCACCACCGGCCCCACCAGCCCCACCGCCGCCACGGCCACCGTCACCGGAACCGTGGCCTCCCTCACCTTCCTCGTCCCGCCGGGCACCGCCCAGCCGACCCCGGCGGCCAACTCCTGGCACCCCGAGACCAGCTTCAGCGTCCCTCTCGACAAGTCCAGCCCCGCCAAGGTCGGTTGGTCAGGCATTCCGGACTACCAGAACCCGGCGGCCCCGCCGGTCGCCACCACGTGCGCACCCCCGGCCACCGCCACCTTCTTCCGCATCCACGGCGGCTACTCGCTGACCTGACCCCGCTGACCTGACCCCGCCGTCCTGACTCGGCGCAGCGCGATGAGTCCCGCATCCGCGAACTACGGCAGGGCGAGGTCGTGCGGCTGGTCATTCCCGAACGCCGGTCCTCGCCCGGGGCGCGGTGTCGCCGAGAGCGATGAGCACCGCGCGCAGGGCCTCACTCGCATCGCCGGTCCCGCCACCCGGACCGGCTCCCCGGCGCAGCAGCGCGGTCTGGGCACCGACCACCTCGCGGACGACCTCCAGCGCGAGGTCTGCTCCGGCGTCCGTCAGGCAGGCCGGCGACGAGCGGGCGTCGGCGGGGTCCACGGCACGGCTCACCAGGCCGCGCGCGGCGAGGCGGCGGAGTGCGTTGCTCGTGCCGCCCGAGGTCATCAGGATGCGGTCGGCGAGTTCGGACGGCCGCAGCCGATAGGGGGTGCCGACCGACCGCAGCGTGCTGAGGATGTCGTACTCGGCCTTGCTGAGACTGTAGGGGCGCAGCCGCTCCAGCAGCACCTCCTCGAGCAGGACGTGCAGCCGGGCGACCCGCTTGACCAGCTTGAACTCGTCCCAGCAGTCTGCTGCTGCCGCCGCTCCCGACTGCACGACATCGGGACCCTGCGCCTGCCAGGACGCGGTCAGCGCGTCCACCCGGTCCCGCTCGCTCATCAGGCCTCCTTCGCCGGCGCCGCCTCCTTGCACTGGCATCCTAATTGCTTTCGAGTTACCTTTCACGAAAGGTAATCAGCGCGCGTGAGCGCGGACCTGAGGGGGCGTCATGAGCGACACCGAACGGATCACCCAGCTCATCCTGCACGAGCGTCAAGGCCGTGACCGGGGCTGGTGGGAGCAGTTGGAGGCGGCCTACTGGCCGGACTCCCGGGTGCACCTCAGCTGGTACAACGGCAGCGGCCCGGGCTTCATCGCCGGCTCGCGGAACATGATCGGGCGAGGCGACACGAGCGTGCACCGGATGTCCCCGCCGGTCGTCCACGTCGTCGGCGACCGGGGGTACGTCGAGGCCCCGACAGGCGTCGAGTTCCGGGTCACCATCGACGGCGTCCTCGTCGACCTCGTCTCCCGGACCCGGCTCAACTACCGCGTGGAGCGCCGTGACGGCGTCTGGAAGATCCTCTCGCTCGACGCGATCTACGAGCGCGACACCATCACCCCGGCGGTGCCCGGTACGGCGATCACGATCCCGCAGGAGCGACTGGCCGGGTTCCGTCCCGCCTTGGCGCTCATCTCGTACTACCTCCAGTCACGCGGCTACCCGGTCGGCGACAACCTGCTCGGGGACGACCAGCCCCGGGCCCGCGACGCCTTCTACGCCGAGGTGCTGGCCTGGCTGCACGCCGGGCCTCAGCGCTGACCCTCCGCCAGCAGCTCGGCGAACGCGGCCGCGAAGGCGTGCACGTCGCCGGGCCAGCGGGCGGATACGTAACGGCCGTCGCGCACCACGAAGGCCGGGCGGTCGTCCGCCACGCTGTCCCGGTGGCGCCCGTCGCTCTTCCGAGCGGCGTGCGGGGCCCCGGCCGGGACATCGAGGAAGTCGGCCGGGCCGGCCAGCGCCCTGGTCACCTCCTGCTGGACGGACAGGTAGCCGGCCGGCTGGCCGGGTGCCTCGCGGTAGGTGCGGTAGTAGTCCGGGTCCCAGAACCGGGTGCGGCGCGCCACCGACCAGGCGCGGCCCTCCAGGCTCCAGGTCAGCGCGGTGGTCCGCCGGCCGTGGAGCACCGAGCGCCCGGTGGCGGGGTCGACGCTGCGGGCGGCGAGCAGCACACCGTGGCAGATCGCGCCGACCGGCAGGTCGCGCTGGAAGGCACCGACCACCAGCCGCTGGAGGAGCTCGCTCTCCAGGTAGGCGCGCATCCCGCGAGCCCGGTGGCCGCCCGGCAGCAGCAGCCCGTCCACCCCGTCCGCCCCGTCGAACCCGTCCTGCCCGGCCTGCTCCCAGCTCAGCGGCGCGCGGAAAGCCGCGTCCCGCTCCATGGCCCGATACGCCGTCAGCGCGTCGCGGTTGGCCCGCAGCACCCGCCCCACCAGAACGATCCGCGACAGCCCCGGCACCCGCCCCCAGGGGTCGAGCCCGCGCCCGGTCAGCATCAACTCGTCCGCGCTCGCCGGGCCACCGTCCGGGGTGGCGAACAGCACCCGGTGCCCGAGACCGGTCAGGGTCTGCCAGGGGACGGCCACCTCGGAGGGGTCGAAGTCCTGGCGCGGGAGCGGGATGAGCACGGTGGCCATGGCGGGAACGCCTCTCAGGGGGACGACAGGGCGACAGGACGGCGGGGCGGCAGCTGTCTCGCTACCGCACGAACTGCACGTCAGGGTAGGCGGCGGAGGGGTGGTCGAGCAGGTGGTCGTCCTGGCCGCGCAGCCAGCGGTCGAAGAACGAGGTGAGGTAGGCCCGCTCGGCGGCCACGGCGCGCTCGGGCGGGATCGTGCCGAGGGCGTCGGTGACGGTGGCCGGCGGGAGGTTCAACTGCCGGGCGATCTGCGGCAGCATCGACTCCTTGTCGGTGTACGTCGTCTCGGTGGAGCCGCTCAGCGTCAGGTCGCGGTGCCAGCCGGTGCTGTGCTGCCACAGGGCGCCCCAGGAGGGGTTGGTGTGATGGTCGTCGCCCTGACTGCCCATCAGCAGCATCGGGCGGTCCAGCCCGTCGGTGGCGGCCGTGCCCGGGTTGGCGGGGTCGGAGTCGTCCCCGACGTAGCCGAGGAGGCCGTCCAGGTCGGCGGCGGCCTTGATCCGCGGGTCGTCGTGCATCGCCTGGGCCGCGGTGAAGCCGCCGCCGGACTGCCCGAACATGCCGATCCGGTTCGGGTCGAGGGCGCCAAGGAGCCCGCGCGGCAGCTGCCGCTGCTCGGCGTCCGGATTGTGCCCGGCGGCCAGCGCGTCCAGCTGGTCGAGCACGAAGCGGGTGTCGGCCACCCGGACCGCGACCAGCTTGCGCAGCAGCGCGGTCAGCTTGACCGGGTCGCTTCCGACGGCGGCGGCCTGCTGGCGCATCACGCTGGTGACGACCCGACCACCGGGGAACTCCACCGCCGGGGCCTCGTAGGTGTGGTCGATGCTCACCACCAGGTAGCCCTGCGAGGCGAGGTCGTCGGCCATCGTGCTGTTCAGCGCGGCGGGATCGCCGGCCCCCGGCGAATAGAGCACCACCGGGAGCGGGCCGCCGCTGCGATCCACCGGCGCGCCCTGGTGGTCATGGGTGAGGGTGGCCGCCCAGTCGACCTTGTCCAGTGGCACACCGTCCGCGTTCAGGTACTGCGCGGGGAAGGCGGCGGCCACCCCGGCCGGCAGCTGCGGGGCGAGCGGGTAGCGCGCCGCGTCCCGGGCCGGGTAGCGGATGGTGACCATCAGCTCGCGGAAGGGCTGCGAGGCGACCCAGGGGTCCGCCCGGGAGGTGTCGACCAGATGGAGCGAGACGGTGCCGACCTGGTGCGGCCCGGTGGGCGCGGGCAGCACCACCCGGGCCCCCTGGCCCGCGCCGGCCACCGAAACGCCGGCGAGCGGCCCGGCACCGACCGGCCGCGCCGAGGCGACCCCGGCCGACGCGACCATGGTCACCCCGGCCAGCAACGCCGAGGCGAGCAGCAGCCCCCGCCGCCGCGCCACGCGGCCGGAGCGGCCGGAGCGGGCGGAGCGGGCGGTGCGGGCGGTCAGACCAGCGGGAACGGACTCGTTGCTGCTGTGCATGGCACAACTCCCCTTGCTGGTAAGCGGTGGTGGGCACCCGAGCGGTCCCGCCGGTGGCACCAGACTCTCGCGGCGAGCGCACCGGGAAACAGCGTGGCACCACCCGAACCCCAGGTGGTGCCAGCACGAATCACAACCATCGCCGACGTCCCGCGCCGCCTCCCGGTGTCCGGTCCCGGCGTCAGGCTGACGGTGCGGGCGGCTACGCTGTGCGCCGTGACAGAACGGCTGCCGATCTTCCCGCTCAACGGCGTGCTCTACCCCGGGCTGGTGCTCCCCCTGCACGTGTTCGAGGAGCGCTACTGCCGCCTGGTGGCCGATCTGCTGGCCGGTCCGGAGGACCAGCCGCGGCGGTTCGGAGTGCTGGCGATCAAGGACGGGCGCGATGTGGCGCCGGTGACCGAGAGCGACAAACCGGCCGGTCCGCTGAGCGGGCTCGGCACCGAGAGCGGCGACCCGCTGGAGGCGCTGCACCACATCGGCTGCGTGGCCGACGTCGCCTCGGTGACCCCGCAGGCGGACGGGCAGTACGAACTGCTGGTCACCGGGACCACCCGGTTCCGGCTGCGCGCGGTGGACACCGGCGGGCCGTACCTGGTCGGGCAGTGCGAGCTGATCGAGGAGCAGCTGGGCACCGGGGCCGGCGCCATGGCCAGCGGGGTGGAACGGGCCTTCCGGGCGTACCAGAAGCGGCTGGCCGGGGCCCGGCAGGCGACCCTGACGGGCGAGCAGGAGCTGCCGGACGACCCCCAGGTGCTCTCCTACCTGGTGGCGGCGGCCTCCGTGCTGGAGGTCCCGGTCAAGCAGCGGCTGCTGGCCTGCCCGGACACCGCGACCCGGCTGAGCACCGAACTGGAGCTGCTGCGCCGCGAGAGCGCGCTGCTGACCTGGCTGCCCTCGGTACCGGCGGTGGAGCTGACCCGGCAGGCGTTCAGCCCGAACTGACGCCCCAGCTGAGGCGAGTCCCGGAGGGATGACACGGATGGCGAAGAAGAACAGCGGCACCGGCGGCAAGGGCACCCCCGCCACCGTCGCACTGGAGTCCGCGGGGGTGCCGTTCACCGTGCACGCCTACCAGCACGACCCGGCCGCCGCCTCCTACGGCGGCGAGGCGGCCCAGGCGCTCGGCGTCGACCCGACGCGGGTGTTCAAGACGCTGGTCGCCGAGGTGGACGGCGCGCTCACGGTGGGCGTGGTGCCGGTGGCCGGGCAGCTGGACCTCAAGGCGCTGGCGGCGGCGGTGGGCGGCAAGCGGGCCGCGATGGCCGACCCGGCGGCGGCCGAGCGCAGCAGCGGCTACGTGCGTGGCGGGATCTCGCCGCTGGGGCAGCGCAAGGCGCTGCCCACGGTGCTGGACGAGGGTGCGCTGGCCCACCCGACGATCTACGTCTCGGCGGGCCGGCGCGGCCTGGAGGTGGAGCTGGCGCCCGCTGACCTACTGCGTCTGACGGGCGCTGTCAGCGCCCTGATCAGCCGAGGCTGAGCTGCCCCCGGAGGACGGCGGCGGCACCACCGGGTTCGCCGGCACCACCGGCTTCACCGGGGCCGCCTGGTTCGCCGGGGCCGCCGGAGCGTCCGGCCCGGCGGCAGCGGCCGACTCCGCCTGGTCCGACGGCGCAGCCGCGGCACCCGACCCCGCACCGGCGCCCGCCCCCGCGTCGGCGCCGGCAACCGGCGGCGCCAGCTCGTCCACCGGCCCGCCGGCCGACGGCACCACCGGCCCCGCCCAGTACGGCGGCGGGTCCTGCTCGCGCTTGCCGAAGGCGGCCGTCAGCGCGAGCAGCGCCACCAGGGCGGCCATCGGCCAGGCCAGCAGCGCGCCCTTCGCACCGAGCTGCAGCGCCTCACTGAAGTTGTGCCCGTCGCCGACCTGCTTGGCGTGGGCGATGATGTCGCTGGTCGGGCCGAGCGCGATGCCGAGGAACATGGCGATCAGCGACCCGACCAGGCCGCCGGCGGTGAGCCCGCCCGCCACCACGATGCCGCCGCCGCGCCGCTGGGTGTACAGGAACGCGGCCAGCGCGGTGACCAGCCCGAAGCCGAGGCCGAGCAGCACGAAGGTGCCGTCCGCACCGGCCCGCTGCTCGCCCTCCGGGTCCACGTACAGCACGCTCTGACCGTGCACCACCAGCGGCACCTCGGGCGCCAGCCAGTACCACATCGCCCCCATCAGCACGCCGAGCACCAGGCAGGCGCCGAAGATCGGGGCACCGACCCGGAGTTCGGGCAGCAGCCGGGCGCGGAGGGCGGACGGCGACGGGGAGGGGTCCGGGAGCGCCTCGTCATCCGCCGCAGGGGTCCACGGCGACGGAGTGTCCGGAGAACTGTTCGGTACGGTCACGGCACCCATCGTTTCACGCCAACCCCGCGAATCCCGCTAGCGGGTCGTGGCGCGGCGGTAGGACCAGGTGGCGAGTGTCAGCGAGAGCACCCCGACACCCGCGCAGACGGCCAGGTCGACCAGGACCAGCGGCCAGTCGGGGTGGCGCGCGAAGGTGGCGGCGAAGGCGTCCACCCCGTAGGTGGAGGGCAGCAGGTCGCGCAGCGCCCGCACGGCGGCCGGCAGGTGCGAGGCGGGCAGCACGCCGAGCAGCAGCGCGGCCGACATGCCCAGCTGGCCCGCCATGGTGGCCAGTTCCTGCTTGGGCGCCAGCAGGCCGAGCGCGGCGCCGAGGCCGGAGAGCGCGGCGCCGGCCAGCGGGACCACGGCGAGCAGCACCCAGACGTGCGCCAGCGAGAGCCCGAAGAGCACCGAGCCGAAGGCCGCGGTGACCAGCGCGCCGGGCAGCGTGAAGGAGGCGTAGGCACCGGCCGCGCCGAGCACCACCGAGGCGGCCGGGACCGGCAGCGTCGCGTAGTGGTCCAGGCCGCCGGTGGCGCGCAGCTTGCCGAAGTACTGGGCGAGCAGGTTCAGCGCCACGAAGGCGACCACCAGCACGCTGGAGCCCGCCACCACGGCACGCGCCGACGGGTTGTCGCCGCCGTCCACCACGCCGCGCATCATCACCAGGATGCCGACCGACTGGAAGGTGGCGACGAACATCAGCGGGATCCGGGCCACCTTGGCGCGGGCCAGCTGGGCCCGGTAGACGGCCGCCAGGGCCGGCAGCAGCCGGGCGGCGGGGGCCAGCGGGGCGGCGAGCGGGGCGGCCTTGACGGGTGTGGGGGTGAGTACGGTCACTTCGCCAGTCCTTGGTGGCGGCCGCCGAGCCGGAGGTAGACGTCCTCCAGGCTCGGGGTGGCCAGGGTGAAGTCGTCCAGTGCCGCGAAGGCCGGTCCGGTGGTGACGGCGGCGACCAGCTCCCTGGCCTCCTCCGGGGTCGTGCGCAGGGTCCAGCGCCGTCCGGTGCGCTCCGCGCGCTCGGCCAGCCGGGCGACGGCGGGCACCTCCAGCGGCGGCTCGCCGCGCCAGACCAGGTCGAGCCGGACGTCGCCGTCGACCAGCGCCTTCAGGCCGCCGGGCGTGTCGCAGGCGATCACCCGGCCCTCGTCCAGCACGGCGACCCGGTCGAGCACCGTCTCGGCCTCGATCACGTTGTGGGTGACCAGCAGCACGGTGGTGCCGCGCTCGGCCCGGCGGCGGTCCACGGCCGACCAGACGGCGCGCCGGGCCACCGGGTCCATGCCGGTGGTCGGCTCGTCCAGCACCAGCAGCGGGCGTTCGCCGACCAGGGTGGCGGCGAAGCAGGCCAGCCGGCGCTGGCCGCCGGAGAGCTTGGCCAGCGGGCGGGCGGCCAGTTGCTCCAGCCCCAGCTCGGCGAGCACCTCGGCGCTCTGGGCGCGGGCGGCGGCCCGGCTCAGGCCACGCAGCCGACCGGTCGTCTCGGCGGCCAGCGCCACCGTCAGTTCGTCGAGCGCGGTGGACTCCTGGCCCAGGTAGCCGAGCAGCCGGGCGGCCCGGTCCGGGTGGCGGACCACGTCGTGGCCGAGGATCTCGACGCTGCCCGCGTCCGGGCGCAGCAGACCGGTGAGCTGGCGGACCAGCGTGGACTTGCCGGCGCCGTTGGGGCCGAGCAGCCCGAAGATCTCGCCCTGGCGGATCTCCAGGTCGACCCCGTCGTTGGCCCGGATCTCGCCGTGGCTCTTGGTGAGGCCCCGGACGGAGCAGCAGGGCAGGGGGGCTTCACTCACGAGCGAAGACTCTACGCGTCGACCATGAGGAATCCTGACCAGGGGGCGAGCCAGGGGCGAGCAGCCGCTGGTCAGTCGTCCACCACGACCAGCTCGCCGCCCGGCACCCGGGCCGCCAGCTCCTTCCAGAAGCCGGCCCGGATCGCGTAGCGGTCGTGCTCGTCGATCTGGTCGTCCTTGTGGGCGAGCAGGCCGAACCGGGCCGCGTAGCGCAGCAGCTCGCCGTCGACCCGGTGCGGGATGCGCGGATAGTCGGACCACATCATGGTCAGCCGCTCGCGGTCGCCCAGACGCTCGGTCCAGCGGCGGGCGAAGACCTGGCCGACCTCGTGCGGGTCGCCGCCGATCGCGGTGATGTCCTCCTCGCGGTCGGCCCAGCGCTGTTCGGCGGTGGTGAGCTGGGCCAGCGTGGGCAGCGCGTCGCCGGCCGTGGGGGCCTCGGCGGGGCGGTCCACCCAGCCCCGGTCGGAGGACCAGCGCAGCACCGGGCCGTTGCCGGCGGCGGCGCCCGGCTGGTGCTGGTGCTGCGGCTGGGCGGCGGTGCGGCCGGCCAGGTCCTTGGGGGTGGGGACGACCTTCAGCGCGGTGGGCGGCAGGGCGGCGGGCTCGGCCGGCTGGTCCGGCGCCTCGGCGGCGGCCGGCGGCGCGGCGGAGGGCGCGGCCGGCGGCGCGGCGAGGATCTTGGCGATCTCCGGACGCGGCCCGGCCGGCGGGAAGGCGAGGGCCGGGTCGCGCAGCCGCACCGATCGGGTGATCCACTCCCGGTCCAGCACCCGGCGCTCGTCGGCCTCGCCGACCAGGTCCTCGGACTGGTTGAAGTCGCCGTCAGCGGCCTGCAGCGCCCACAGGTGGACGGCCACGCCGTGCTCCTTGGCGGACATCATGCCGGGCAGCAGATCGCCGTCGCCGGTGACCAGCACCACGTCCGCGCAGGCCCGGTTGCGGGCCAGTTCGGAGAGCTCGGCGTGCATCGCGGCGTCCACGCCCTTCTGCACCCAGCGGCCCTCGGCCCGGGTGAGCGCGCCGAGCCGCACGGTGACCCGGGGCAGCACCCGCAGCCTGCGGTGCTCGGGCATCGGACGGCGCTCGGGGGCCGCGTCGAACCAGTAGATCCGCAGCAGCGGCAGGCCGGTCTCCTCCTCGGCCCGCTCGCGCAGCGAGGCGATCAGCGCGGTGTGGTCCACCGTCACCCGGGACCGGGCGGGCTCGCCGGCGAGCAGGCTGGCAGCGGCGCCCAGCAGGTATCCCGCGTCCACCAGGACGACGCAGCGGTCCATGAGGTACCCCTCTTCCTGTGCTCTGCCGCTGAGCACGGGCAGTCCGTGCAGTCTGCCCGAGCGAGCCTCACCTGGGCACCCTGCCGGACCGTTGCGGTCTCCTTTACCCCCCGAAGGCGTGGTGAATCACCCGGCTGCGTCGCCCGTCACCCGGCTGCGCGGGCCTGGTCGTAGGCCACCTGGGCGGCGCGGATGGTGCCGCGGCGCCGCTCGGCCCAGGCGGTCAGGTTCGTCAGGTACTCGTTCAACTCCGCCCCCACCGCGGTCAGCGAGTACTCCACCTTGGGCGGGGCGGTCGGATAGACGGTGCGCAGCAGCAGCCCGTCGCGCTCCAGATTGCGCAGCGTCAGGGTGAGCATCCGGCGGCTGATGCCCTCGATCCGGCGCTCCAGCTCGGTGAAGCGGATCGGGCCGCCGAGGCCGCCGAAGCCCCGGCCCTGGTCCACTGAGCCGCCGCAGAAAGACCGCGGAGACACCGCAGGGCCACCACGGGGACACCGGTAGAGACACCGCAGGGCGCCTGACCAGCCGTCAGGCGCCCTGCGGTCCTTGACCGGCCTCAGCCGCGCCGGGCCGCCACCAGCTCGGCGATCTGCACCGCGTTCAGCGCCGCGCCCTTGCGCAGGTTGTCGTTGGAGAGGAAGAGCGAGATGCCGTGCTCCGCCGTCTCGTCCCGGCGGATCCGGCCCACATAGGTCGGGTCCTGGCCGGCCGCCTGCAGCGGGGTCGGGATCTCGGTCAGCTGCACGCCGGGCGCGTCCGCCAGCAGCTCGGCCACCCGCTCGGGGCTGATCGGCCGCGCGAAGCGGGCGTTGACCTGCAGCGAGTGGCCGGTGAAGACCGGCACCCGGACGCAGGTGCCGGAGACCTTGAGCTCCGGGATGCCGAGGATCTTGCGGCTCTCGTGGCGCAGCTTCTGCTCCTCGTCGGTCTCGTTCAGACCGTCGTCGACGATCGAACCGGCCAGCGGGAGCACGTTGAAGGCGATCGGGCGGCGGTAGACCTGCGGCTCGGGGAACTCGACGTTGGAGCCGCCGTGGGTCAGCGCGGCGGCGCCGTCCACCACCTTGCTGGCCTGCTGCTGCAGTTCGGCGACGCCGGCCAGGCCGCTGCCGGAGACCGCCTGGTAGGTGGCCACGACGAGCCCGGTCAGCTCGGCCTCCTGGTGCAGCGGGCGGAGCACCGGCATCGCGGCCATCGTGGTGCAGTTCGGGTTGGCGATGATGCCCTTGGGCAGGTGGGCGATCGCCTCCGGGTTGACCTCGCTGACCACCAGCGGGACCTCGGGGTCACGGCGCCAGGCGGAGGAGTTGTCGATCACCACGGCACCGGCCGCGGCCACCTTGGGGGCCAGCTCCTTGGAGGTCGAACCGCCGGCCGAGAAGATCACGATGTCCAGGCCGGTGTAGTCGGCGGTGGCCGCGTCCTCCACCGTGACCTCGGTGCCCTGCCACGGCAGCGTCTTGCCGGCCGACCGGGCCGAGGCGAACAGCCGCAGCTCGGTCACCGGGAACGACCGCTCCGCCAGGATCTCCCGGACCACGCCGCCGACCTGGCCGGTGGCACCCACGATGCCGATCTTCATCCGTACTTCCTCCTCCGGTCTACTGCTCTGCTTCATCTTGCCCGCTGCCTGGCCTTTTGCCGCACCGTATTCACCTGGTGGACAGCTGCGGCGCGAGCAGCGGTTCCAGTGCCGCCAGCGCCCGGTCCACGCCCGCCGGGCTCGCGGGCAGCAGCGGCAGCCGCACCGCCGGGCTCGGGATCCGACCCAGGGCGTGCAGCGCGCCCTTGATCACCGCAGGGTTCGGCTCGGCGAACAGGGCCGCCGAGAGCGCGGCCAGCCGGTGCCCCAACTCCCGGGCCCGTGCCACGTCTCCGGACCGCCAGGCGTCGGCCAGCGCGACGAACCGCCCGGTGGCCAGGTGCGCGGAGGCCAGGATCGCGCCCGGCGCGCCGAGCGCGAGCAGCGGCGAGACCACCGCGTCGTCGCCGCCCAGCACCGCGAAGTCGGGCGGCGCGGCGGCCAGCAGGGCGACCGCCTGCGGGTCGAGGGCGCCAGTGGCGTACTTCACACCCGCGATGCCCGGCAGTCGGGCGAGCGCGCACAGGGTCTCGGCGGTCAGCCACTGCCCGGTGCGCTGCGGGACGTGATAGACGATCACCGGCACCGGGCTGCGCGCCGCCAGCTGCTCGAACCAGGCCAGCACCCCGGCGTCCCCGGGGCGGACGAAGGCCGGCACCGGGGCGAGCGCGGCGACCACCTCGGGGTGCTCCGCCAGCCCGGCCAGCGTCCGCAGGCTCTCCCGCATCCCGCCGCCCGCGCCGACCACCAGCGGCGCCCCGCGCTCGCGGCAGACCCGGGCGCAGACCTCGACCACCGCGGCCCGCTCGGCCGGGTCCAGCGCGCTGGGCTCGCCGGTGGTGCCGAGCGCGACCAGCCCGGCCGCCCCCTCGTCCAGCACGTCGCGGGCGAGCTGCTCCAGCGCGTCCAGGGCCAGGGTGTCGGCGGCGGTGAACGGAGTGATCAGCGGGACGAGGATCCCGCGCGGCGATTGGCTCATGCCCCGATCCTCACCGGGCGCCGCTGTGCGGGTCCAGTTCGCGTTTCCACCGCAAACCGTAAGCTGTGCCGATGCTCGATGTCCGCCGCCTGCGGCTCCTGCGGGAGCTGGCCCACCGGGGCACCATCGCCGCCGTCGCCGAGGCGCTGGCGTTCAGCCCCTCCGCCGTCTCCCAGCAGCTCTCCGCGCTGGAACGCGAGGCGGGGGTCGCACTGCTGGAGCGCACCGGGCGGCGGGTGGCGCTCACCCCGGCCGCGCACAACCTGGTGCGGCACGCCGAGGCCGTGCTGGCCCACCTGGAGCAGGCCGCGGCCGAGCTGGCCGAGTCCCGGCGCGGCCCGGCCGGACCGCTGCGGATCGGCACCTTCCCGTCCGCCGCCCGGGTGGTGATCCCGCCGGCCCTGGTGCTGCTGGCCGAGCGCTGCCCCGAGCTGGAGCCGATGGTCGCCGAGGTGGACCCGGCGGGCGTGGCCGACCTGCTGCGCGCGGGCGAGCTGGACGTCGCCCTGGTGCACGACTACGACTTCGTCCCCGCCCCCGCCGAATCCGGCATCGACAGCGAGCCGCTGTTCGCCGAGGCGATGTACCTCGCCACCACCGCGCCCGGCCCCGGCACCCTCGCGGCCCACAGCGACGCCCCGTGGATCCTGGCCACCCACGGCACCCTCTGCCACGCGATGGCCGTGCGCGCCTGCCAGGCGGCCGGCTTCACCCCGCGGATCCGGCACCGGGTCGACGACTTCGCCACCGTGCTCGCCCTGGTCGCGGCGGGCCAGGGCGCCGCCCTGGTCCCCGAACTCGGCCTGCTGGACCCGCCGCCCACCGTCCGGCTGCACCGCCTGCCGATGTCCCGGCGCACCGCCGTCACCTTCCGCCACGGTGCGGGCGGCCACCCCGCGATCACCGCCTTCGGCTCGGCGGTCCGCGACGCGCTGCCGACCGCACTGCGGAGTTGACGCGTGTTCAGGTCAAGGAGCGTTCAAAGGGCTGGTCTACGACCGGTCAAGCTGCCGTTCGCGTAACAGTTATGATCAAACTCTTTTCGCCGCCCGTCTCGCGCGTATAGAACAACTGAGGGTAAGTCCCCACGAGACAAGCGAGCGGCTTCATGAGCAACGACCAGCCCCCGGGCTACGGCTACCCGTCCGACCCGCAGAACCCCTACGGCCAGCAGCCGCCGCAGAACCCCTACGGCCAGCAGCCTCCCGGCTTCGGCCAGCAGCCTCCCGGTTACGCTCAGCAGCCGCCTGGCTACGGCCAGCAGCCCCCCGGTTGGATGGCGCCCCCGAACCCCTACGGCCCGCCCGCCCCCGGCACCCGACAGCTCGCCTCCATACTCGACCGCTTCCTGGCCCGGCTGATCGACCTCGCCGTGCTGCTCATCCCGATCTTCCTGATCGAGGTCGTCGCCGCCGCCGCAGTGGGCCAGATCGTGGCGAGCATCCTCGGCGCGGCCCTGGTCTTCCTCTACGAGATCGCGATGCTGCTCACCCAGAACCAGCAGACGGTCGGCAAGAAGGCGATGAAGCTCCGCGTGGTCTCGCTGGCCACCGGCGGGCGCCCCACCGACAACGAGCTGTGGACCCGCGCGGCGGTCTACGGGCTGCCCCAGGCGGTCTACTGCCTGGGCTCGCTGTTCAGCCTGCTCGACTCGCTCTGGCTGCTCTGGGACAAGCCGAACCAGCAGTGCCTGCACGACAAGGCAGCCAAGACTGTAGTGGTCAAGGAAGCCTGAATCAAGGCGAGTTGAATGCGACGGCCGGGCCCGGTAGGGTCCGGCCGTCGCCGTCTGCGGCAGCTGTGAGCGCGGTCACCCCGGGGTGGCCGAGCGCCCCCGGTGGCCCGAGTGGCGGCAGACGACCAGAGTGGCCGGCGCGCTAGGGTGGATAGCCTCCCAGCCGCTGACCTACTCCGAGGAGCCGTCCCCCGTGGCCGACAGCTTCGTGCACCTCCATGTCCACACCGAGTACTCGATGCTGGACGGAGCGGCCAAGAACGGCAAGCTGATGGCCGAGGCGCAGCGGCAGGGCATGCCGGCCATCGCGATGAGTGACCACGGCAACATGTTCGGCGCCTACGAGTTCTTCCAGCAGGCGAAGAAGCTCGACGGCGCGGTGAAGCCGATCATCGGCATCGAGGCGTACGTCGCCCCGGGCTCCCGCTTCGAGAAGAAGCCGGTCTTCTGGTCGCCCGGCGGCCAGCGCCCGACCAACTCCGACGGCGAGGGCGGCAAGGACGTCTCCGGTGGCGGCCGGTACACCCACATGACCATGTGGGCGGAGAACGCCACCGGCCTGCGCAACCTCTTCAAGCTCTCCTCGCTCGCGTCGATGGAGGGCTACTACATGAAGCCCCGGATGGACCGCGAGCTGATCGCCGCGAACGCCACCGGGATCATCGCCACCACCGGCTGCCCCTCCGGCGAGGTGCAGACCCGGCTGCGGCTCGGGCAGTACGACGAGGCCCTCAAGGCCGCCTCCGCCTACCAGGACATCTTCGGCAAGGAGAACTACTTCCTGGAGCTGATGGACCACGACCTGTCCATCGAGCGGGACGTCCGGGCCGACCTGCTGCGGCTGGCCAAGGAGCTGCACATCCCGCTGCTGGCCACCAACGACTCGCACTACGTCACCGCCGACCAGGCGGACGCGCACGACAGCCTGCTCTGCGTCGGCGTGGGCAAGAACAAGGACGACCCGAACCGCTTCAAGTTCAACGGCAGCGGCTACTACATCAAGACGCCGGAGGAGATGCGGGCGCTCTTCAGCGAGCTGCCCGAGGCCTGCAGCAACACGCTGGCGATCGGCGAGCGGATCCAGCCGTACGACGAGGTCTTCGACTACGTCGACCGGATGCCGCAGTTCGACGTGCCCGAGGGCGAGACCCAGGCCTCCTTCCTGCGCCAGAAGATCAAGGCCGGCCTGCAGCACCGCTACGGCGACAGCCCGAGCCAGGAGGTGCTGGACCGGATCGAGCTGGAGATGGGCGTCATCACCCCGATGGGGTTCGACGCCTACTTCCTCGTGGTCGCCGACATCTGCCAGTACGGCCGGGACAACGGCATCCCGGTCGGCCCCGGCCGTGGTTCGGCGGCAGGCTCGATGGTCGCCTACCTGACCGGCATCACCCAGCTGGACCCGCTGGAGCACGACCTCCTCTTCGAGCGCTTCCTGAACCCCGAGCGCATCAACCCCCCGGACGTCGACATCGACTTCGACGACCGCCAGCGCGACCAGATGGTGCGCTACGTCACCGAGAAGTACGGCGAGGCGTACACCGCCCAGGTGAACACCTTCGGCACCATCAAGGCCAAGGCCGCCGTCAAGGACGCCAACCGGATCCTCGGCTACCCCTTCGCGATGGGCGACCGGATCACCAAGGCGATGCCGCCGGACGTGATGGGCAAGGGCGTCCCGCTCACCGATCTCTTCAACGAGAAGCACCCTCGCTACAACGAGGGCACCGAGATCCGCACGATGTACGCCAACGAGCCGGACGTCAAGAAGATCATTGACACCGGTATCGGCATCGAGGGCCTGATCCGCGGCACCGGCGTGCACGCCGCGGCCGTCATCCTCTCCTCGACCCCGCTGCTCGAACTGATCCCGCTGCACAAGCGGGACAAGGACGGCGTGATCATCACCGGCTTCGACTACCCGTCGTGCGAAGCCATGGGCCTGATCAAGATGGACTTCCTGGGTCTGCGGAACCTGGGCATCATCGACCACTGCATCAAGATCGTGAAGGCCAACCGCGGTGTCGACGTCGACATCGAGAAGATCCCGATCGACGACCCGACCACCTACGAACTGCTCGCCCGCGGTGACACCCTGGGCGTCTTCCAGCTCGATGGCGGCCCCATGCGCGCGCTGCTGAAGCTGATGAAGCCCACCGAGTTCGCCGACATCTCCGCCGTCTCGGCGCTGTACCGGCCCGGCCCGATGGGCATGAACTCGCACACCAACTACGCGCTGCGCAAGAACGCCCAGCAGGAGATCATCCCGATCCACCCGGAGCTGGAGGAGCCGCTCAAGGAGGTCCTCGGCCCCACCTACGGCCTGATCGTCTACCAGGAGCAGGTGCAGCGAGCCGCGCAGGTGCTGGCCGGCTACAGCCTCGGACAGGCAGACCTGCTCCGCCGCGCGATGGGCAAGAAGAAGAAGGAGGTCCTGGAGAAGGAGTTCGTCCCGTTCCACGCGGGCTGCAAGGAGCGCGGCTACTCGGACGAGGCCATCCAGGCGGTGTGGGACGTGCTGGTCCCGTTCGCCGGCTACGCGTTCAACAAATCGCACTCCGCCGCGTACGGGCTGGTCTCCTACCAGACCGCCTACCTCAAGGCGAACTACCCCGCCGAGTACATGGCCGCGCTGCTCACCTCGGTCGCCGACGACAAGGACAAGATGGCCGTCTACCTGGCCGAGTGCCGGTCGATGGGCATCAAGATCCTCTCCCCCGACGTCAACGAGTCGGTGGTCGACTTCACCGCCGTCGGCAGCGACGTCCGGTTCGGCCTCAAGGCGGTGCGCAACGTCGGCGTCCCGGTGATCGAGTCGCTGATCAAGACCCGCAAGGAGAAGGGCAAGTACTCCTCCTTCGCGGACTTCCTGGACAAGGTCGAGCTGGTCGCCTGCAACAAGCGCACCGTCGACTCGCTGATCAAGGCCGGCGCCTTCGACTCGCTGGACCACACCCGCCAGTCGCTCTGCGCGGTGCACGAGCAGGCCATCGACGCGGTGACCGGGGTGAAGAAGCAGCAGGCGATCGGGCAGGACGACCTGTTCGGCGCGCTGGACACCGGCTCCGACACCCCCACCATCGGCCTGGACTTCGAGCTGACCGACCGCGAGTGGCCGCGCCGCCAACTGCTCAGCCTGGAGCGCGAGATGCTCGGCCTCTACGTCTCCAGCCACCCGCTGGACGGCGCCGAGCACATCCTGGCCCGCAACCGGGACGTCTCGATCGCCGAACTGATGGGCTCCGGCCGAACCGAGGGCGAGGTGCGGCTCTCCGGCCTGATCACCGGCGTGGACCGGCGGATCAACAAGGCGGGCAACGCCTGGGCGATCATCACGCTGGCCGACCGCGACGGCTCGGTCGAGGTGCTCTTCTTCCCGGCCACCTACAACCTGATGGCCGATCAGATGGTCGAGGACAACGTGATCTCGGTCCGCGGCCGGCTCAACGAGCGGGACGGCGCGCTGAGCATCTTCGGCCAGGAGATCACCAGCCTGGACATCTCCTCGGCCGAGCACGGCGGCAAGCCCCCGGTGCAGCTCACCGTGCCCTACCCCAAGGTGACCGCGACCATGGTGCGCGAGCTCAAGCTCACGCTCCAGGCCCACCCCGGGGACGTGCCGGTGCGGCTGATGACGACCAGCCGGCAGAAGGACGTGCTCTACGAGCTGGGCTTCCTGGTCAACCCGGACACCGCGTTCGCCAGCGAGGTGAAGACCCTGCTCGGCCCCTCGGCCTGGAGCGCCTGACCCAGCGGTACCTGACGGGCAGCCAGGGCAGCCAGGGCAGTGGGCACCGTGCCCTGCCCCGGCTGCCCGTCGGCACGCTAGTCTCAGCGCGCGCGAAACTCCGCGGTACGGCTGCGGCGCGCACACCTTGAGGGGGACACGATGAGCTACGCGCCACCCGTCGGAGGCCTTCCGATCCCGCAGCGGGCGCCGGTAGGACCGCGCGCCGCGGCGCTGCCCGGGCTGGCGGTGCTGCTGATCCTGGTGCTGGTACTGGACCTGGCGATCCTCGGCTTCGACCTCGAGCGGCTGGGCGCGAGCTACCTGCCGACTGCCATCGGGTTCAACTACGACCACTACGTCTCGGGCGTGCCGGTCGCCTACACCGGCGGCAACGCCGCCTTCGACCTCGGGCTGATCGCCATGATCATCGGTGCCTTCAGCCGCGGCGGCTGGATCCGCCCGGCCGGCACCGCCCTGCTGCTGGTCTCCGCCTACGGCAACGTGATGACCGTGATCCAGCAGCTGACCGGGACCGGCGAGGCCCGGCACCAGTTCGGCTCGCCCGCGGTGCCGAACCTGCTGCTCAACCTGGACGTGATCGCGCAGACCGTGCTCGGGCTGGTCTTCGCGGTGATCGTGGCCGCCACCGTCAAGGGCGCGAGCGCGGGCGCCCGGCCGGCCCCCGTCGGCTTCCAGCCGCAGTTCGCCCCGCAGTCGCAGCATCAGCCACAGCCGTATGCGGGCGGGGCCGCCGCACCCGGCGGCTTCGGCGCCCCGATCCCGCCGCAGCCCGCACCGGGCTACCCGGCGGCCGCGCCCGCGATGCAGCCCCCGGCGCAGGCGCAGCCGCCAGCGATGCCGCCCGTCCCGCCGGCCACGCCCCCGGCCTACGGCTACCCGCCGCGCCCGCAGGACGCCCCGCCCGCACCCTGACGTACGGCCCCGACGAACGCCCCTGAGAGCCGCTCAGTCGTCCAGCGAGGCGTCCAGCTCGCTCAGGAAGGCCAGCGACGCCGCCCACGCCGCGTCGCTCGCCTCGGCGTCGTAGTCCGCCAGCCCGGGGTCGGTGAACAGGTGTCCGGCGCCCCGGTAGCGGTGCACCTCGACCTCGGCGCCCGCCTTGCGCATCCGCAGGTACCAGGCGTTCAGCCAGTCCTCGGTCTCGAACGGGTCGGGCTCGGCCACGTGCAGCTGCACCGGGATCTCCACCACCGCGTCGTCCCGCACGTCCGAGGTGCCGTGCAGGAGCAGCAGCCCCAGCGCGTGCTCGTCGGCCAGCGCCAGGTTCTGGGCGAGCGCGCCACCGAGCGAGAGGCCCGCGTAGACCAGCCGGGTGCCGGGGGTGAGCAGCGGGGCCGCCGCGCCGACCGCCCGGCGCAGCAGTTCGTCGGTGCCGATCCGCTCGCGGTACTCCAGGCCCGCCTCGACGTCCTCGAAGACCTTGCCGTCGTAGAGGTCGGGCAGGTGGACGGTGTGCCCGGCCGCGCGCAGCCGCTCGGCGGCTTCGGTCACGGCGGGGCGCAGTCCGTAGGCGGAGTGCAGGAGCAGGATCTGGGCCACGGGGACTCCAAGGTCAAGAATTCACAGGACCGTCCCATGATCCCTCAGCTGATCCCTCAGCGGCGGCCCGTCCCCGGTAGCCGCCTCGGGCGGCGGCTCAGGAGACGATGTCCTTGCGGGCGAAGCCCCGGAACGCCAGCGCCAGCAGGATCACCGCGTAGGAGAGCGAGAGCGACACTCCCTGCACCATCCCGCCCCACTCCAGCTGCGGTTGCAGCGCGTCCGCCCAGGCGTACTGCCAGTGCGCCGGCATCCACTCGCGCAGGCCGCCGAGCGCGGTGATGGCGTCCAGCACCCCGGTGACGATGGCCAGGAAGACGGCGCCGCCGACCGCCCCCAGCGGGGCGTCGGTGGCGGTGGAGAGGTAGAAGGCCAGCGCGCCGATCACCACCTCACTGAGGATCACGAAGCCGACCGCGATGGCCAGCCGCGGCAGCACCTCGGCGGCGGGCAGGCTGCCGCCGGTGGGCAGCCTCAGGTCGCCCCAGCCGTAGGCGGCGGTGCCCACCCCGAGGCCGACCAGCGGCAGCAGCACGATCGCGGCGGCCGAGAAGAGCAGCCCGATGGTGAGCTTGCGGGCCAGCAGCCGGCCCCGGGGCACCGGAGCCGCCAGCAGGTAGCGCAGCGAGGACCAGCCGGCCTCGGCGGCCACCGTGTCGCCGCAGAACAGCGCGACCGGGATCACCAGGATGAAGCCGGTTCCCATGAAGAGCAGGGTGGCCGCGAAGTTGGGCCCGGAGGCGGTGGCCAGCGTCACGAAGGTGGTCTGGTCGGGCCGGGTCGGCGTGCCGCCGATCTGGAAGGCGGCCAGCACGATGAACGGCAGCGCGAAGAGCACCGCCGCGATCACCATGGTGCGGCGGCGCCGCAGCTGGCGCAGCGCCTCCACCCGCAGCGGCAGGGTGTGCTGCGGGCGGTAGCCGACCGCCCGGTCGCTGGGGGCCGTCTGCGAGTTGCTCACGCTGAGCCTCCGATCATCGAGAGGAACGCGTCCTCCAGGCGGCGGTGCGGGCCGGCCCGCTCCACCGGGACGTCGAGCCGGACCAGCTCGGCGACCAGCTGGTGGGCCGTCAGGCCGTCCAGCCGGACCAGCAGCCCGTGCCCGGTGACCTCCGCCGAGCCGACGCCGGGCAGGGCCGCCGCCTTCTCGGCGGCCGCCACCAGCTCCTCGGGCGGGTACGAGGCGGGGATGCCGACCAGCAGCAGCTCGCCGCCGCCGACGATCTCGCCGACCTCGCCCGCGCTGATCAGCCGGCCGCGGTCCATCACCACCAGGTGGGTGCAGCTCTGCTCGACCTCGGAGAGCAGGTGGCTGGAGACGATCACGGTCCGCCCGGTGGCCGCGTAGCGGATCATCACCTCGCGCATCTCCCGGATCTGCGGCGGGTCGAGCCCGTTGGTCGGCTCGTCCAGGATCAGCAGGTCCGGCAGGCCGAGCATGGCCTGGGCGATCGCCAGGCGCTGGCGCATGCCCTGCGAGTAGGTGCGCACCGCGCGTTCCAGCGCCTCGCCGAGGTCGGCGATCTCCAGCGCCTCGGCCAGGTGCGCGTCCTCGGCGGGGCGCCCGGTGGCCTGCCAGTAGAGCTCCAGGTTGGCGCGGCCGCTCAGGTGCGGCAGGAAGCCGGCACCCTCCACGAAGGCGCCGACCCGGGACAGCACCGGGGCGCCGGGGCGCACCGCGTGGCCGAAGATCCGGATCTCGCCCTCGTCGGGGCGGATCAGCCCCATCAGCATCCGCAGCGTGGTGGTCTTGCCCGCGCCGTTGGGGCCGAGCAGGCCGAGCACCTGGCCCGGCCGGACGGTGAAGCCCAGCTCACGCACGGCGTAGCGGTCGGTGGCGCCCTTGTAGCGCTTGCTCAGGCCGGTGATCCGCAGCGGCACCTCGGCCAGCGCCGGGTCCGGCGGCGGCAGCGCCCGGCGCCGGCGGGCCGTCAGCAGCAGCACGGCGGCCGCGGCCAGCGCCAGCAGCGGCAGGACCCAGGTGCGGGCGGGCAGCGTGGTGGCCTCGGTGGTCAGCGCGCTGTCGGTCGGGACGGTCAGCGGGCTCGCCAGGCCCACCGTGTAGGTGGCGGGCGGGTTCGGCGAGGCGTAGGCCAGGTCGGTGCTGGCGAACACCAGGCGCAGCCGGTGCCCGGCCGGGAAGTCGTAGTCGACGGCGGGCAGCCGGACGGTGACGGTCCGGCCGTCCGGTGCGTCGGCGCCGGTGATCCGCAGCGGGGCGGCGAGTTGCTCGGGCAGCGTCTGCTTGCCGTCCGGGCCGACGTCGTAGAGCTTGCCGAAGAGCACGGCGTCGGGTGCGTCGGAGTGCACGGTCAGGCTCACCGTCGGGCTACCGGTCAGCTGGAGCGCGGAGCTCAGCGGTGCCGAGTCGAAGGCGGCGTTCTGGCCGGGGAAGTCGATGGAGATGCCGACGCCCAGTTGGCTGGCCTGGGCGAGCGCGCCGAGCCCCGGCACGGTGGAGATCGCCGGCGGCGCGCCGCCGGGCGGGTTGGCGATGGTCTGCGGTCGGCTGTTCAGCTGGACGGTGGTGTCGGCGGTGCCGTTCAGGCCCGGGTAGCTGGTGCCGTCGGCGCCGCGCAGCACGGCCTGGAAGCCGGTGGTGTCCAGTCCGCCGGTCCGGGTGATCCGGAAGGCCGGGCCGGTGGAGTTGGACTGGTGCTTCAGGTAGTGGTCGAACCAGGCGATCACCCGGTCGGTCACCCGGTCGCTGGTCTCGGTGCCGCCGTCGTGGCCGCCGTCGAACCAGTCCACCGAGACGGGCGCGCCGTTCGCGGCGATCGCCTTGGCCATCTCGTCGCCCTGGTCGAGCGGGAAGAGCGAGTCCTGCTGGCCCTGGACCACCAGGGTGGGGACCTTGATCTGCGAGGCGTAGGTCGACGGGCTCGACTTGGCCAGCAGCGCGACCGCCGCGGCGTCGGGCCGGCCGGCGGTGGCCACCCGGTTGTACATCGCGCACAGCTCGGGGGTGAAGCGCCCGCAGCCCACCGGCCCGGTGGTGTTCTCCGAGGGGGCCGGCTTGCCGGTGGTGGAGGCGGTCAGGTCGCCGGCCGAGCCGTCGGTGAAGAAGATCCCGGCCCAGAGCTTCTTGAACACCCCGTCCGCCGGGGTGCTGCCCTCGACGTTCTGCGGGAAGAGCGCCTGGGGCAGGTCCCACCAGGTGATCATCGGCACGATGGCCTTGATCCGCGGGTCCGCTGCGGCGGCCAGCAGCGAGATCGCGCCGCCGTAGGAGGCGCCGGTGATGCCGACCACCGGGTCACCGGGCTTGTCCTTGAGCACCTCGGGCCGGGCGGTCAGCCAGTCGACCAGGTGCTTGACGTCCTGCACCTCGCCGTCCGGCGAGTCCAGGCCGATCTGCCCGGTGGAGTGGCCGAAGCCGCGCGAGGACCAGGTGAGCACGGCGAAGCCGGCTCGGGCCAGCGTGCGGGCCTCGTCCGCCTCGTCGGCCTTGCTGCCGCCGAAGCCGTGGGCGAGCAGCACCGCCGGACGCGGGCTGCTGCCGGTGGTGAAGAAGGAGGTGTCGATCGAGACCTGCTGGGCGCTGCCCGGCGCCTCGGGCATCGACAGGAACTGGTCCTGCTGGCGAACCGTCACCGGAGTGCTCGCCACCGCACCCACCGCGCCGAGGCCGACCAGGAGCAGCAGGGCCAGCGCCCCGGCCAGCAGCCGCCGAGCGGTCAGCGTGCTCCGTATGCGCGAACGCCGCCAGCGGCCGGAGAGGTTCATGGATAGTGATCGTATCCGCGGCTCCTGAGAACCGGCCACGAGGGCGGCCACTGCCCTGCCACTGCCCGGACGGCGCCCGGACGGCGCCCGGACGGTCAGAGGTTGGTCAGCTTCTCGCCCTTGAAGTCCTGCAGGATGTGGTCCACACAGACCGCCAGGATGATCATCAGATAGGCATCCTGCTGGCTCATCACGTCCACCGCATAGGCGTCCCTGATGGTGAACCAGCGCCGCGAGACATGGGCCAGCGTGGTGCCCTCGGAGCGGATGTCGAACTCGCGGTCCCAGAGGTTGCCGACGATCTTCAGCCGCCGGCCGTCCCGCAGCTTGACCGTGAAGCGGTCGCCGAAGAGCTTGAAGAGCTTCTTGCTGATCTTGGCGATCACCTCGCCGTCGTGCTTGATCAGGATGGTGTGGTGGACGGTGAGGAACTTCTTGACGATCGAGCCCACCACCGTGCCCTCGGTGTCCACGAAGGCGAAGGTGCTGCGGAACCGGAGCAGCTTCTTGTTGACCCGCCAGACCTTCTCGCGGTGCTCGGTCTCGATCCAGGCCTCCTCACGGAAGGCGAACATCCGGTCGCGCACCAGGTAACGCATCAAGATCCCCCGTTCGGGTCAGTGCTGAGCCGCCCCAGAGTAATGGGGCGGCCCGCGAGCCCGGCAGGGGGATGCGCTCGGAGGACTTTCAGAAGACCTTGACCATGGTGCGGTGCGGGATCCCGGCGTCGTCGTAGACCGGCCCCTCGGCGGTGTAGCCGAGGCGCTCGTAGAAGCCCATCGCCTGGACCTGGGCGTGCAGCTCGCACTCGGTGGCCCCGAGCTCGCGCCCGGCCCGCTCGACCGCGCCGACCAGCGCCGCGCCCAGCCCGGTGCCCCGGGCGGGCCGCAGCACGGCGAGCCGGCCGAGCAGCACCCGGCCCTTGACGCCGGTCAGCGCCAGCGCTTCCTCGCCGCTGATCAGCCGGGCGGCGCCGACCGGGCGGCCGTCCCGGTCGAGCGCGACCAGGTGGGTCGAGGTGGCGTCCAGCTCGTCGTACTCCAGCGCGGCCGGGATCTGCTGCTCGACCACGAAGACCTCGTGCCGAACCTGCTTGGCCAGCGCGACCTCGTCCTCGGTGCGGGCGATCCGGATCTCCATCGGCGGCCGATCCTCAGCTCTCGGCGGCGATGACGTCGAGGGACTTGCGCAGGTCCTCGGGGTACTCGCTGTCGAACTGCACCCACTGGCCGTCGCCCGGGTGCTCGAAGCCCAGCGAGACCGCGTGCAGCCACTGCCGGGTCAGCCCGAGCCGCTTGGCGAGGGTCGGGTCGGCGCCGTAGGTGAGGTCGCCGACGCACGGGTGGCGCAGCGCCGACATGTGCACCCGGATCTGGTGGGTGCGACCGGTCTCCAGCTTGACCGTCAGCAGCGAGGCGGCCCGGTAGGCCTCGATCAGGTCGTAGTGGGTGATCGAGGGCTTGCCCTCCCGGGTCACCGCCCACTTCCAGTCCGAGCTGGGGTGCCGCCCGATCGGGGCGTCCACCGTGCCGCTCATCGGGTCGGGGTGGCCCTGGACCAGGGTGTGGTAGGTCTTCGAGGTGATCCGGTCGTGGAACTGGCGCTTGAGGTCGGTGTAGGCCCGCTCGGACTTGGCGACCACCATCAGCCCCGAGGTGCCGACGTCGAGACGGTGCACGATGCCCTGGCGCTCGGCGGCACCCGAGGTGGAGATCCGGTAGCCGGCGGCGGCCAGGTGGCCGATCACGGTCGGTCCGGTCCAGCCGGGGCTGGGGTGCGCGGCGACGCCCACCGGCTTGTCGACCAGCACGATGTCCTGGTCGTCATGGACGATCCGCATGCCCTCGACGAACTCGGCGACGATCTGCACGGGTGCGGCGGGGGCCGGGATCTCGACCTCCAGCCAGGATCCGGCGATCACCCGGTCCGACTTGCCGGCCGTCGCACCGTCGATCCGGACCTTGCCCTCGGCGGCCAGCTCGGCGGCCTTGGTACGCGAGAGCCCGAACATGCGGGCGAGGGCGGCGTCGAGACGCTCGCCCTCCAGGCCGTCGGGGACGGGAAGCGTACGGATCTGCGCTGCGGTACTCACCCGTACGAGTATGCCGCACCGGGCGGGGGCGCCTACTCGCCCGCCGCCTCGGCCACCCGCTGCCTCAGTCGCCCTTCGGGGCCGGCTTGTGGGTGGAGCCGTCCGGGTTGCTGCCCCGGAACGAGAGCAGCACCACCAGGATCCCGCCGCAGACGATGGCCGAGTCGGCCAGGTTGAAGACCGCGAAGTGCTGCACCGAGATGAAGTCGACCACGTGCCCGCGCAGCACCCCGGGCGCCCGGAAGAGCCGGTCGGTCAGGTTGCCGATCGCCCCGCCGAGCAGCAGCCCGAGCGCGATCGCCCAGGGCAGGCTGTAGAGCCGGCGCGAGATCCGCCAGATCACCACGATCACGGCGGCGGCGATCAGGCTGAAGACCACGGTCATGGTCTGGCCCATGCCGAACGCCGCGCCCGGGTTGCGGATCACCTGGAAGGTCATGAAGTCGCCGATCACCCGGATCGGCGCCCGGCCTTCCAGCTTGGCCACCACCAGGAGCTTGCTGCTCAGGTCGATCAGGTAGGCGAGCAGTGCCACCGAGAAGAGCACCCCGAGCCGGCGGCGGCGCACCGCGGCCGCCTCGCCGACCGCACTCGCACCGGCCGGCTCGGCCGGCGACGGCGCCGCGGTCCCGGCGGGCCCGGTGGGCTCGTCCTGAGTCTGGGGAGAACCTGGCGTAGTGATGATCCGCTCCGCTGCCGAGAAGAAGGGCCGACGTTACGGGGTCGAGCGTACGGCACGCGGTGCGCGCGGCCGCTCGACCCCGGTGCACGGCTGCCCCTCGTCAACTGCCGTGCGCGAGCGCGGTCAGCGGCGCTCCTGCTTCGACTTGCAGGAGACGCAGAGGGTGGCCCGCGGGAAGGCCTGCAGCCGGGCCTTGCCGACCGCCTGCCCGCAGGACTCGCAGAGGCCGAAGCCCACGCCCTCCAGCCGGGCCAGCGCGCGCTCGGTCTGGTCGAGCATGTCGCGGGCGTTGTTGGCCAGCGCCAGCTCGCTCTCCCGGTTGATGTTCTTGGTCCCGGCGTCGACCTGGTCGTCACCGGCCCCGTCGTTGGAGTCGCGCATCAGGCCGGTGATCGCCGCCTCGGCGGCGTCGATCTCGTCGCGCAGCCGGACCAGCTCGGCGTTGAGTTCGGCGTGCACCTCGGCGACCTCGACGGCCGTCCAGGGCTCCTCCCCCGGGCGGACCGGCAGCTCGGCCGGGTCGGCGGCCTCGGCGCCGGCCGGGACCACCGCCCGGGCGCCGGTGGCAGCGGGGGTGTGGTTACGGCTGGTCACCGCGCCGCGTCCGGTGGTGGTGCTGGTCTTCCGCCGTGTCGTGGTCACGGAACCCTCCCCTTGGTCGCCTGCCACGGCCTTCCGGGTCCGCCTGGTGGCGGTGCCCGCGCCCGTTGCCTTCTCAGCCATGGCTCGACCCCATCTACGAATGACTCCGGCCGACGGTTCCCGTCGGCCTCCGGTGCCGGAACGATAATCCTGAACGAATCCGGTCACAACGGGACATACCGATACCCATCGGCGATCCCACCCGGGCAGCCGGGGCGTCACGGTCGAGGAAGCTCCGCGCCAGGGCATTGACAAAGTTGTGCCCAGATCGTCACTTCCTAACCGCCCTGGCGCGCGGCGGCGTGCGGCGGCAATGGCGTAAATGGCCTTGCCCCGCGCTATAGACTGGGCCGGCAAGGCGCAGATGGGACGAGTACCGACGTACGCAGCCATGAGCGACCCGGGGACGGTGCGAGCCCGGGGGTGTGCGCGGCGGGAAGATCACCCCGGAGCCGCCGGAAGAACGGCCGGAAGAACGGCCTACTAGACCCGGCAGCAAGCCCAAGGAGTGGGCCGTCGGCAGGTCGCGGCGGTCAAGGAGGGTGGTACCGCGGGACGGCTGGCCGTCTCGTCCCTCCGTCGGAATGCCCGTCCACGCATCCGCCGGAGGCGCAGTGAGCACGTACAACCCCGTCCCCGCCCAGGTCGACCTGCCCGTCCTCGAGCACGGCATCCTGAGCTTCTGGCGTGACCAGAAGATCTTCCAGCGCAGCCTGCAGCAGTCCGAGGGCCGGCCCGAGTGGGTCTTCTACGAGGGCCCGCCGACCGCCAACGGCATGCCGGGCGCCCACCACATCGAGGCCCGGGTCTTCAAGGACGTCTTCCCGCGCTACCGGACCATGAAGGGCTACCACGTGGCCCGCAAGGCCGGCTGGGACTGCCACGGGCTGCCGGTCGAGCTGGCCGTGGAGAAGGAGCTGGGCTTCTCCGGCAAGCCGGAGATCGAGGCGTTCGGGATCGCCGAGTTCAACGCCAAGTGCCGTGAGTCGGTCACCCGGCACACCGACGAGTTCACCAAGCTCACCGAGCGGATGGGCTACTGGGTCGACCTCGACGAGGCGTACCGGACCATGGACCCGTCCTACATCCAGTCGGTCTGGTGGTCGCTCAAGCAGATCTTCGACAAGGGCCTGCTGGTCCAGGACCACCGGGTGGCCCCCTGGTGCCCGCGCTGCGGCACCGGCCTGTCCGACCACGAGCTGGCCCAGGGCTACGAGACCGTGGTCGACCCCTCGGTCTTCGTCCGCTTCCCGCTGACCAGCGGCCCGCTGGCCGGCCAGGCCGCGCTGCTGGTCTGGACGACCACCCCGTGGACCCTGGTCTCCAACACCGCCGCCGCCGTGCACCCCGAGGTGACCTACGTGGTCGCCACCGACGGCAACGAGCGCCTGGTGGTCGCCGAGCCGCTGGTCGCCAAGGCGCTCGGCGAGAGCTGGGAGGTCACCGGGCAGTCGTTCACCGGTGCCGAGATGGAGCGCTGGGCCTACCGCCGCCCCTTCGACCTGGTGGAGATCGAGGACGCGCACTACGTCCTGAACGCCGACTACGTCACCACCGAGGACGGCACCGGCATCGTCCACCAGGCCCCCGCGTTCGGCGCGGACGACCTGGCGACCTGCCGCAAGTACGGCCTGCCGGTGGTCAACCCGGTCGAGGCGGACGGCACCTTCGCCACCGACGTGCCGCTGGTCGGCGGCGTCTTCTTCAAGAAGGCGGACGAGGCGCTGGTCGCCGACCTCAAGGAGCGCGGCCTGCTCTTCCGCCACCTGCCGTACGAGCACAGCTACCCGCACTGCTGGCGCTGCCACACCGCGCTGCTCTACTACGCGCAGCCGTCCTGGTACATCCGGACCACCGCCGTCAAGGACGCGATGATCCGCGAGAACGAGGCGACCAACTGGTTCCCGGAGACGGTCAAGCACGGCCGGTTCGGCGACTGGCTGAACAACAACATCGACTGGGCGCTCTCCCGCAACCGCTACTGGGGCACCCCGCTGCCGATCTGGCGCTGCGAGGAGGGCCACCTGACCTGCGTGGGCTCGCTGGCCGAGCTGAGCGAGCTGACCGGCAGCGACCAGAGCGAGCTGGACCCGCACCGGCCGTTCATCGACGACGTCACCTTCGGCTGCCGCGAGTGCTCCGGCACGGCGGTCCGGGTGCCCGAGGTGATCGACGCCTGGTACGACTCGGGCTCGATGCCGTTCGCGCAGTACGGCTACCCGTACCAGAACAAGGAGCTGTTCGAGAGCCGCTACCCGGCCCAGTTCATCTCCGAGGCGATCGACCAGACCCGCGGCTGGTTCTACACGCTGATGGCGGTCGGCACCCTGGTGTTCGACAAGTCGGCCTACGAGAACGTCGTCTGCCTGGGCCACATCCTGGCCGAGGACGGCCGCAAGATGTCCAAGCACCTGGGCAACATCCTGCAGCCGATCCCGCTGATGGACCAGCACGGCGCCGACGCGGTGCGCTGGTTCATGGCGGCCGGCGGCTCGCCGTGGTCGGCCCGCCGGGTCGGGCACGGCACGATCCAGGAGGTGGTGCGCAAGACGCTGCTCACCTACTGGAACACCGTCGCCTTCCAGGCGCTGTACGCGCGGACGGCCGGCTGGGCGCCGAGCCCGAGCGACCCGGCCCCGGCCGACCGGCCCCAGCTGGACCGCTGGGTGCTCTCCGAGCTGAACACCCTGGTCCGTGAGACCGACGCCGCGCTGGAGTCCTACGACACCCAGCGGGCCGGCAAGCTGCTCTCCGGTTTCGTGGACGACCTGTCCAACTGGTACGTGCGGCGCGGCCGCCGCCGGTTCTGGCAGGGCGACGCCGCCGCGCTCGCCACCCTGCACGAGGCGCTGGAGACGGTGACCCGGCTGATGGCGCCGCTGACCCCGTTCATCACCGAGCGGGTCTGGCAGGACCTGGTGGTGCCGGTCGACCCCGAGGCCCCGGCCTCGGTGCACCTTGCCTCCTGGCCAGTGGCCGACGAGTCGCTGATCGACAGCGAGCTGTCCCGGCACATGGCGCTGGTCCGCCGACTGGTCGAACTGGGCCGCGCCACCCGCGCCGAGTCCGGGGTGAAGACCCGTCAGCCGCTCTCCCGCGCGCTGATCGCGGCCCAGGGCTGGGAGGAGCTGCCCGCCGACCTGCGCGCGCAGATCGCCGAGGAGCTGAACGTGGCCGCCTTGGAGTCGCTCGCCACCGTGGGCGGCTCGCTGGTCGACACGACGGCCAAGGCGAACTTCCGCGCACTGGGCAAGCGCTTCGGCAAGGGCGTGCAGGACGCCGCCAAGGCGGTCGCCGCCGCGGACGCCGCCGTGCTCGCCGCCGAGCTGCGGGCCACCGGCACCACCTCGGTGGTGATGGGCGAGGAGACGATCAGCCTCTCGCCGGACGAGGTGATCATCACCGAAACCCCGCGCGAGGGCTGGGCGGTGGCCAACGAGTCCGGCGCCACGGTCGCCCTCGACCTGGCGATCACCCCGGAGCTCAAGCGCCTGGGCGTCGCACGTGACGCGATCCGGCAGATCCAGGAGGCCCGGAAGAACTCCGGCCTGGACGTCTCGGACCGGATCGTGCTGCGCTGGCAGTCCGCGGAGCAGGAGACGGTGGACGCGCTCATCGAGCACGCCGCCCTGGTCGCCGACGAGGTGCTGGCCGTGGACTTCGCGAACGGCGCTGCCGACTGGGCCTCGGAGGACTTCACCGACGAGGGCGCGGGCCTGACCTTCCAGTTGCGCAAGGCGTAGCGAATCGGACAGAGGTGCGGTTGCCACTCGACGGAGTGGCAACCGCACCTCTGTCTTGGCACGGCTTCACCCGCGGTGTCAGGTGAACCGCGAGGCAGCTGAGCACACACGTGAGGGCGCCCCCACCGCATCGCGGTAGGGGCGCCCTCACAGGGTCCTGCTTAGTTGTCGCCGTCCTCGTCGATCAGGAAGCCGCGCATCGGAGCCGGGGCCTGCTGCATCGGCTGCATGGGCTGCGGCGGCTGCGGACGGACCGCGGCCATCGGCTGGGTCATCCCGGCCGGGGCCATCTGCGGCGCGCCGTTGCCCGAGGGCTGCCCGCCGAAGGACGGGGCACCGCTGCCACCGCCGAACGACTGGTTGCCACCGAAGGACTGGTTCCCGCCGAAGGACGGCTGACCGCCGCCGAAGGACGGGGCGCCGGTGGAGGCCATCGACGACGCGGCCGGCGGCAGCGAGGCGGTGGCCGGGATCCGCGGCGGGGCGAGCGAGTCATCGGCCTGCGACTCCAGCTGGCGCAGCTGGGTCTCCAGGTAGGACTTCAGGCGGGTGCGGTACTCGCGCTCGAAGGCACGCAGGTCCTCGACCTTGCGCTCCAGCGTGGCGCGGGCCGACTCCAGCGAGCCCATCGCGACGCGGTGCTTCTCCTGCGCGTCCCGCTCCAGCGCGTCGGCCTTGGCACGGGCGTCGCGCTCCAGGCCCTCGGCGCGGCTGCGAGCCTCGCCGACGATCTTGTTGGCCTCGGAACGGGCCTCGGAGATCGCCTGGTCAGCGGTCTGCTGGGCGAGCGCGAGCACGCGGGCCGCGCTGTCGCCGCCGGGGCCCTGCTGCTGCTGCATCGGGGCGCCGAGCGGGCCACCGAGCTGCTGGCCGAGCGGGCCGCCCATCGGGGCGAGCTGCTGCTGGCCGCCCATGGTGCCCATCTGCTGCTGCGGCATGCCCTGCTGGCCGAGCTGCGGCTGACCCATCTGCTGCTGCATCTGGCCACCCATCGGCTGCAGCATCTGACCACCCATCGGCTGCACCAGCTGCTGCTGGCCGCCCATGGTGCCCATCTGCTGCTGCATGCCCTGCTGCTGCATCTGCTGCATGGGCTGCATCTGCTGCTGGCCCGGGACCTGGCCCTGCATCGGCGCGCCCTGGCCGGGCGGCAGCTGCGGAGCACCGGACGGCAGGCCCAGCGGCTGGCCGCCCATCTGCTGCTGCTGCGGAGGCTGCTGCTGGCCCGGACCCTGCTGGCCGGGGACCGGCGGGCCGGATATGGCAGCGGGCACGGGGCCACCGGGACGCGGCGCGTCCTGCGGCTGCTCCTTGCGCATGTTCGCCTGGTTCTGCGCGGCAGCCCGGGTCGCCGCGGCCAGCTTGGCCCGCAGGTCCTCGTTCTCGCGGAGCAGCCGGGTGAGTTCGGCTTCGACCTCGTCGAGGAAGGCGTCGACCTCGTCCTCGTCATAGCCTTCGCGCAGGCGGACGGTCGTGAACTGCTTGTTCCGAACGTCCTCGGGGGTCAACGGCATCTCTTCACCTCAACGTGATCGTCGGCACACTGGCATCCCGCCGCATCGCTCATCACGGCAGCTGCTGCACGAGCCAGATCAGGAAATACACAATGATCAGCAGTACGAAGAAGGACAGGTCGAGCGCCACGCCCCCGAGACGCAACGGCGGAATGAACCGCCGAAGAAGCTTGAGTGGCGGATCCGTGACAGTGTACGTGGCCTCCAGGACCACCACCATGGCCTTGCCGGGACGCCACGAGCGGGCGAACTGGAAGACCCAGTCCATGACCAGACGGAACAGCAGAATCACCAGGAAGACGGTCAGTGCGTAGTAGAGCACTGCCCCCACGATCCCCATCGGGTATCCCTCTCCCAGTTTCTTCCGGTTCTGCCTGCTCTAACTGCTTGCTCTTACTGCTCTGCGACTGCTAGGTCACTCACTGTCCATCGGGTCCACACATGACGTCGTGGCCGGGTCAGCTCTGGTTGAAGAACCCACCCTCGGCGATTCGAGCCTTGTCCTCCGCCGTGACATCGACGTTAGCAGGAGACAGCAGGAACACCTTCTGCGTCACGCGCTCGATACTGCCGTGCAGACCGAAGACGAGTCCAGCCGCGAAGTCTACGAGCCGCTTCGCGTCGGTGTCGTCCATCTCGGTCAGATTCATGATCACCGGGGTCCCGCCACGGAACTGTTCCCCGATGGTACGGGCCTCGTTGTAGGTCCGCGGGTGCAGCGTGGTGATGCGGTACGGCTCCCGCTCGTTCACGACCTTGGGCATGATCACCGGGGCACTCTTCTCCAGGTTCTGACGGCGTTCGGGTGTGATGGACGACACGGGGGCCATCCGCGGCGGGTCCTGTCGGATCGGCACCGCGGCCGGCACCGGCTGGGGTGCGATCGAGGCGACCTGTGCGGTCGGTGCGGCTGCGGCGGGCCGGGGAATGTCCTCGGTCCGCCCGGTCCGGATCGGCTCGGGGTCCGTGTCGTAGTCGTCGTCCGGGTCGTAACCCTGGCCGTCGTACGTCTCGTCCTCCACGAGGCCGAGGTAGACCGCCATCTTGCGCATTGCGCCGGCCATGCTCCTGTCCTCCGCTCTGTGGTGGATCGGCTTCGTCACCGGCCGGGCCCACGAAACCCGCGGCCGTCGAGTACGGTGGGTTTCCGGACCCGCGGTCCGCTCACCACCCGTCAGATCTCGGCTACTCTGTGCCGACGATCCATCAGGTAGTGTGCGTGGCCGCGGACATACGATCCACGATTTGGGTTGCCAAGCATTTCAGTTTGGCGGCCGCAGGACGAATCGGTGCATTGTCCTGATTTGTCCTGCAGTCTGATCTACTACCCGGTGACGTTACCCGAGCCGCGACCGCGCACCGAGCACCGCCGTACCGACGCGTACATGTGTCGCTCCGGCCGCGATCGCCTGCTCCAGGTCGCCGCTCATTCCTGCCGAGACCATCGTGGCAGCAGGATGGGCCGCGCGTACGCCGGTTGCGATTTCCGCCAGTCGCTCGAAGGCCGCCGCCGGGTCGCCGGCCAGCGGGCCGGAGAGCGGAGCGACCGTCATCACCCCGTCCAGGCGCAGGCCCGGCGTCTCGGCGATCTTGTCGGCCAGCGCGAGCACGTCCGCCGGCGCGACCCCGGCCCGGCCCGGCGCGCCGTCGCCCCGCAGCTCGGCGTCGAGCGCCACCTGCACCAGGCAGCCGAGCGGCGGCCGTTCGGCCTTCGACACCGCGTCAGCCAGCGCCGTGACCAGCCGGCCCCGGTCGACCGAGTGAACGTGGTGTGCGTAGCGCACCACCGAGCGCACCTTGTTGGTCTGCAACTGTCCGACGAAGTGCCAGGTCAGCGGCAGGTCAGCGGTTTCGGCAGCCTTGGCTGCGGCGTCCTGGTCACGGTTCTCGGCGACCTCGCGGACCCCGAGCGAGGCCAGCAGCCGGGTGTCCGAAGCCGGGTAGGTCTTGGTCACCACGATCAGGGTCACCGCCGAGCGCGGCCGACCGGCGGCCGTGCAGGCGGCCTCGATCCGGCGCTCCACCGCCGCCAGGCCGGCCCGGAGTTCGGCGAGTCGGTCGGCCGCCGGGAACTCGGTGAGCTGCTCGTTCGTCATATTCACTGCCTATCACACACGACGATGCCCACCCCAGCCTCGGCGGCCGGGGTGGGCATCGAGCCCCGCAGAATTTTCTGGAAATTCCTACAAATTACTTAAGGAAGTCCGGGACGTCCAACTCCTCGGCCGCACTCTCCACATACGGCAGCCGGGTCGGCTGCACCTGCGGCGGCACCGGCGAAGCCAGCGCGGTGTCGGGCTTGGAGCCGGCCGACGAACCGCTGCCGCCGTCCTCCGAACGACCCGTCACCGAGCCCATCTGACCGTAGGGCCGGGTGGCCGGACGCTCGGCGGGGGTCGACGGGGTCGCCTTCACCACCGGGTCGCGCACGATGGCGGGCGGCTGGCCCCCGTCGAAGCCGGCCGCGATCACGGTGACCCGGACCTCGTCGCCGAGCGCGTCGTCGATCACGGCACCGAAGATGATGTTCGCCTCGGGGTGCGCCGCCTCGCTGACCAGCTGGGCCGACTCGTTGATCTCGAAGAGACCGAGGTCGGAGCCGCCGGAGATGGAGAGCAGCACGCCGCGCGCGCCGTCGATCGAGGCCTCCAGCAGCGGGGAGGAGATGGCCATCACGGCCGCCGCCTTGGCCCGGTCCTCGCCGCGGGCCGAGCCGATCCCCATCAGCGCCGAACCGGCGTCCGACATGACCGACTTCACGTCGGCGAAGTCGAGGTTGATCAGGCCCGGCGTGGTGATCAGGTCGGTGATGCCCTGGACACCGGAGAGCAGCACCTGGTCGGCCGAGCGGAACGCGTCCAGCACGCTGACCTGGCGGTCGGAGATGGAGAGCAGCCGGTCGTTCGGGATCACGATGAGGGTGTCGACCTCCTCGCGCAGCCCGGCGATGCCGTCCTCGGCCTGGTTGGCCCGGCGGCGGCCCTCGAAGGTGAACGGGCGGGTGACCACACCGATGGTCAGCGCACCCAGCGAGCGGGCGATGTTGGCCACCACCGGCGCGCCGCCGGTGCCGGTGCCGCCGCCCTCGCCGGCGGTGACGAAGACCATGTCGGCCCCCTTGAGGACCTCCTCGATCTCCTCGCGGTGGTCCTCGGCGGCCTTGCGGCCGACCTCGGGGTTGGCGCCGGCGCCGAGGCCCCGGGTCAGTTCGCGGCCCACGTCGAGCTTGACGTCGGCGTCGCTCATCAGGAGTGCCTGGGCATCGGTGTTGATCGCGATGAACTCGACGCCCTTGAGACCGACCTCGATCATCCGGTTGATGGCGTTGACACCGCCGCCGCCGATACCGACGACCTTGATGACTGCGAGGTAGTTCTGCGGTGCTGCCACGTCGAAGGCCTCTCGCCTCGGATGTCCGGGTCGGATTCTGGGTCATGAGCGGTCCATGAACCACCATGCCGACAGATGTCGATGGGTTGGGAGCCCGGTTCCTGACTGATTGTCCGAAATTGAGACCGCCGACCCGAACCCTAAACTTGACGTTGAGGGTTCATGCTGTGCCTGTGTCGGATCGTGAAGATGCCTCAGATCACTGTGGAGCACAGCCTGGTGACACAGGACACTAAGTGCCGAGCGGGTCCGTGTTCAACGAACACGCCGAGCTTCCCTTTTTTCTTTTGAGCCTATGTGATCACCGTCTGGCGGTGGGCACTGGGGGCGCACCTCCCGGCCGAAGGCTGGAGGAGGGTGGAGCACCCAGGGTCGGGGAATCACCGACGGATCGTCAACAGTGGCGAATCACGCGGTAAAGCCCCCGGGAGTACAGAACCTACCGGATCCGGACTCAGCCGGAGATCGCCGGGGCGTCCGGTGCGCTGACGTCGTAGTTCGCCGCCTTCTGCTTCAGCAGCGCGAGTAGCACCCTCGCCTTGCGGTCGGTCTGCTCCGGGCTCCCCCACCGCACGGTGGCTCCGCCGGCCAGTCGCAACTCGATGTCATCATACGAACGAACCAGCAACGAAGGGGCCTGCTTGGCCACTTCGGTCGGCAGCCCGGCCGCCACCGTGACGGCGCCCTGGACCAGCGCGCTCTGCGGGATGACCGAAATCGCATCCTGAGCGGGCCGACTCAGCTGGAGTTGGACCACCGGAACGCCCGGTGGCGGCGTCGGTTCGGTGGCGAAACTCACCCCAGTTACATCCATCTGGGTGAACTTTCCGTCAGTCCCCTTGACAGCTGCCACTGGCTGACGCTCGATCACCTTCACCCGGAGCGTGTGCGGCCAACCGCGCCAGACCTCGGCCTTCGCCACCCGGGGAACGGCCTGGACGCGGTGCTGCACCGCGTCCAGATCGACCCGGGCCAGTGGTCCGTGCTGCACCGGGCCTATCGCGGCACGCACCTGATCCACCGTCTGCTGGTCGTCCTGCAGACCCTGGATGGCGACCGTCTGGACGTCCAGGGCCGAGGAGAAGAAGACCACCCAGCCCAGCAGGCCCAGCACGGCCGCGCCGAGCCCGCCGAGCACCAGGATCCCGCGCCGCGACAGGCGCAGCGCGGGCCGCTCCTCCTCGTCGTCCTCCGCCGCCTCCTCGACCCGCGCGGCGTCGAGCCGTTCAGCCACGACGGCGGCCGCCCCGGGCTGCCTCGATCGCCTCGTAGACCATGCCGACCAGCAGGTCGTCGGCGTCCCGGCGGCCGAACTCGCCGGCTGCCCGGCTCATGTCCCACAGGCGCTGCGGGTCGGTGAGCACCGGCAGCACGTTGCCCAGCACCCAGTCCGGGGTCAGCTCGGCGTCGTCCACCAGCAGGCCGCCGCCCGCCTTGACCATCGGCTGGGCGTTCAGTCGCTG
The DNA here is from genome assembly GCF_036242395.1 of Kitasatospora sp. NBC_01266. Taxonomy (NCBI): domain Bacteria; kingdom Bacillati; phylum Actinomycetota; class Actinomycetes; order Kitasatosporales; family Streptomycetaceae; genus Kitasatospora; species Kitasatospora sp. NBC_01266. Next base: position 2,481,571 of record NZ_CP108458.1, read on the forward strand.
CTCGCCGTTGCCGATCGGCAGCGGCACGAAGCAGCCCGGCAGCCCGACCGCGGCCAGCTCGGCCACCGTCATCGCGCCGGCCCGGCAGAGCATCAGGTCGGCGGCGGCGTAGGCCAGGTCCATCCGGTCCAGGTAGGGCACCGCGCGGTAGGGCGGCATCCCGGGGATGTCGTCGATCCGCGGCAGCTCGTTCTTCGGGCCGACCGCGTGCAGCACCTGCACGCCGTACTGCTGCAGGCGCGGGGCGATCGCCTGGATGGTCTCGTTCAGCCGGCGCGCGCCCTGCGAGCCGCCGGAGACCAGCAGGGTGGGCAGCCGCTGGTCCAGACCGAAGTAGTGCCGGGCCTCGGGGCGCACCGCGTTGCGGTCCAGGGTCGCGATGGTGCGGCGCAGCGGGATGCCGATGTAGCGCGAGTCGCGCAGCTTGCTGTCCGGGGTGGAGACGGCGACGAAGTCGCTGTACCGGGCGCCGATCTTGTTGGCCAGACCCGGGCGGGCGTTGGCCTCGTGCACCACGATCGGCACCCCGGCCCGCTTGGCGGCCAGGTAGGCGGGCATCGCGACGTAGCCGCCGAAGCCGACCACGGCGTCCGCCTTGACCCGCTCGATGATCTCCTGGGCGGCCCGGACGGTGCCGCGCAGCCGGCCCGGCACGGTGATCAGCTCGGGGGTCGGCTTGCGCGGCAGCGGCACGGCCGGGATCAGCTCCAGCTGGTAGCCGCGCTCGGGCACCAGCCGGGTCTCCAGGCCGCGCTCGGTGCCGAGCGCCGTGATGCCGATGCTCGGGTCGTGCCGACGCAGTGCGTCCGCGAGCGCCATGGCCGGCTCGATGTGTCCTGCGGTACCCCCGCCGGCGAGTACGACATGCACCGAAAATCACCGCTCCCTGCGCGGCGGCCGGGCGGCCGGGCGCGCTGTGGTTCGTCGTCGTGGCAGCACCCGGCGCAGACCTGTCCTGAACCGGGACTTCGAGCTCCGGGCGGCGAGTGCCGCCTTCGCGCCCGGGACGCTGCGTGCGAAGCAGAGCAGCATCCCAAGGGCGCACATGGCCGACAGCATGGCGGACCCGCCGTAGGAGAACAGCGGGAGGGGTACGCCCGCGATGGGCAGCAGTCCCAGCGCCGACCCCAGGTTGATCATGGCCTGGGCCATGATCCACGTGGTGGCGGCTCCCGCGGCATACCTGACGAAGGGGTCCTTCGTGCCGATGGCCACTCGGATACCCGCATACCCTAGTGCCGCGAAGAGACCGATCACCGACAGCGTCCCCACCAGACCGAGTTCCTCGCCGGTCGCGGCGAAGATGAAGTCGGTGTGCGCCTCGGGCAGCTGGCCCCATTTCTCGTAGCCGGCGCCCAGTCCGGTGCCGAACGGCCCGCCCAGGCCGAAGGCGTAGAGGCCGTGCAGGGCCTGGAAGCAGTCGTGGTTCGGGACCGGCTTGGTGGTGCCGATGCAGGCCAGCCGGTCCAGCCGGTGCGGCACGGTGATGATCAGCGCGGTGCAGGCGACGACCGCGATGCCCAGGGTGGCGACGAACAGCCGCAGCGGGGCGCCGACCATCCAGAGCAGCGCGAAGACCATGGCGACCAGGATCATCGAGGTCCCCATGTCGCCGCCGAGCATGATCAGCAGCAGCAGCACCAGGGCACCGGGGACCAGCGGCACCAGCAGGTGCTTCCACTGGGTGAGGGTGCCGGCCTTCTGCTTGCGGGCCAGCAGGTCGGCCGCCCAGAGCAGCAGCGCGAGCTTGGCGAACTCCGAGGGCTGGACCTGGAAGAAGCCGAAGTTCAGCCAGTTCCGGTTGCCGTTGACGGTCATCCCGACGCCGGGGATGGCGACCAGCACCATGGCCCCGATCGAGCCGAGCAGCACCGGGTAGGCCAGCACCCGGTGCACGGGCACCGGCACCCGGGCGGCCGCCACCAGCAGCACCGAGCCGAGCAGCACCGCGACCAGTTGCTTGCGGAAGTAGAAGAGGCCGGGCAGGCCCTGGTGGATCGCGGTGATGTTGGAGGAGGAGAAGACCATGATCAGGCCGAGCACCAACAGCAGGGAGCTCGAACCGAGGATCAGGTAATAGGGCGTCAGCGGGCGGTTCAGGAACCAGCGCAGCCGCTCCCGCAGCGCGCGCAGCCGCCCGGTCAGGCCCTCGGTCTTGAAGACCGTGCTGGTCGCCGAGATCAGGGCCGGGGAGGGGCCGCGCTCCGGCGGGGCGGCCGCGTCCGTCTTGCCCTGACCCGCCACGCGCGCCTGCCCCTCTCCCGATTGCCCCTGGTCTACTGCGTCAGCCCGCGCACCGCCTCGGCGAAGAGATCGCCCCGCTCGCCGTAGCTGGTGAACATGTCCATCGAGGCACAGGCCGGGGCCAGCAGCACGGTATCGCCCGCTCGGGCGAGCCCGGCGGCGACCCGGACCACCTCCGCCATCGCCATCGCGCCAGTCTCACCCTCGGCCGGCTCGATCACTGGTACATCCGGGGCGTGTCGCGCCAGCGCCTCACGGATCAGCGCGCGGTCCTCGCCGATCAGCACCGCGGCCCGCAGCCGGCCCGCGGCGCCCCGCACCAGCTCGTCGAAGGTGGCTCCCTTGGCCAGCCCGCCGGCGATCCACACGATCGGCTGATAGGCCGCCAACGAGGCCGCCGCCGCATGGGTGTTGGTCGCCTTGGAGTCGTTGATCCAGCTGACCGAGTCGACCTCGGCGACGAAGGCGATCCGGTGCGCGTCGGGGCGGAAGGCCCGCAGGCCGTCGCGCACCGCCTTGGCGTCCACCCCGTAGGCGCGGGCCAGCGCGGCGGCGGCCAGGGCGTTGGCGACGTTGTGCGGGGCCGGCGGGTGGACGTCGGCCACCGAGCCCAGCTCGGCCGCGTTCTTGGCCCGGTCGGGAAGGAAGGCGCGGTCCACCAGCAGGCCGTCCACCACACCGAGCTGGGAGAGCCCGGGGGTGCCGAGACCGAAGCCGATCGCCCGGCAACCCTCCTCGACATCGGCCTCGCGGACCAGCTCCTCGGTGGCGGGGTCGGCCAGGTTGTAGACGCAGGCCACCTGGTTGCCGTTGTAGATCCGGCCCTTGTCGGCGGCGTAGGCCGCCATCGAGCCGTGCCAGTCCAGGTGGTCGGGGGCCAGGTTGAGCACGGCCGCCGAGTGCGGGCGCGGTGAGGGCGCCCAGTGCAGCTGGTAGCTGGAGAGCTCGACCGCGAGCACGTCGTACGGCTGCTGGTCGTCCTCGAAGCCGGTCAGCACCGCGTCCAGCACCGAGACGCCGATGTTGCCCACGGCGGCGGTGTGCTTGCCGGCCGCGGTGAGGATCGAGGCCAGCATCTGGACCGTGGTGGTCTTGCCGTTGGTGCCGGTGACGGCCAGCCAGGGGGCCGGCTCACCGGTGCCGGGCAGCGGCTTGCGCAGCTGCCAGGCGAGTTCGACGTCGCCCCAGATCGGCACTCCGGCCGCTTCGGCGGCGGCGAACAGCGGGCTGCTCGGCCGCCAGCCAGGCGAGGTGACGACCAGTCGGGTGCCCTCGGGGAGCGTGTCGCCGTCGCCGAGGCGGACCTGGAAGCCTGCTCCGTAATAGGCCGTCAGCTCGGCCGCGCGGTCGCGCAGCACCGGGCTGTCGCCGCCGTCCACCACGGTGACCTCGGCGCCCAGTTTGCGCAGCACCCGGGCCGCGCTGATGCCGGAGACGCCCAGGCCGGCCACCACGACCGGCAGGCCGGGCCAGGAGAGGGGTGCACTGCTCAACTGTTCACCCAGCCCGCGTAGAAGATGCCCAGGCCGACGGCCACGCAGAGGCCCTGGACGATCCAGAACCGCACCACGATCAGCACTTCGCTCCAGCCCTTGAGCTCGAAGTGGTGCTGCAGGGGTGCCATCTTGAAGACCCGCTTGCCGGTCAGCCGGAACGACCCGACCTGGATGATCACCGACAGAGTGATGATCACGAAGAGACCGCCGAGCAGCGGCAGCAGCAGCTCGGTGCGCGAGCAGATCGCCAGACCCGCGAGCGCGCCGCCGAGGGCCAGCGAACCGGTGTCGCCCATGAAGATCTTGGCCGGCGAGGTGTTCCACCACAGGAAGCCGAAGCAGGAGCCCATCAGCGCCGAGGCCACCACCGCCAGGTCCAGCGGGTCGCGCACCTCGAAGCAGTTGGCGGTCGCCGTGACCATGCGCGAGCAGGTCTGCCCGTACTGCCAGACGCCGATGAAGACGTAGGCGCCGAAGACCATCACCGAGGCACCGGTGGCCAGCCCGTCCAGACCGTCCGTCAGGTTCACGCCGTTGGACATGCCGGCGATCATGAAGTACGCCCACATGACGAACAGCACCGGGCCGATCGACCAGCTGAAGTCCTGGATGAAGGAGAGGCTGGTGGAGGCCGGGGTGAGCCCGCGCGGGTCGTGGAACTGCAGCGACAGGATCGCGAAGGCCAGACCGACGAACGACTGCCCGAGCAGCTTCGCCTTGGCCCGCAGACCCAGCGAGCGCTGCTTGACCACCTTGATGTAGTCGTCCAGGAAGCCGACCAGGCCCAGACCCGCCATCAGGAAGAGCACCAGCAGGCCCGAGGCGCGCGGCTGGTCACCGGTGATCACCTTGGTCAGCGCATAGGCGATCAGGGTGGCCAGGATGAACGCGATACCGCCCATCGTCGGCGTACCGCGCTTGCTGTGGTGCGCCTTGGGGCCGTCGTCGCGGATCATCTGGCCGTAGCCGTGCCGCGCCAGCACTCGGATCAGCGCCGGGGTGCCGAACAGCGACAGCACCAGGCCGATCAGTCCGGAGTAGAGAATCTGCTTCACCGCGCGGCACCGTCCGCCAACAGGGCCTCGGCCACCTTCTCCAGGCCCACCGAACGACTGGCCTTCACCAGCACCACGTCCCCTGGCCGCAGCTGACCGCGCAGCAGTTCGACCGCCGCGTCCGCGTCGGACACCAGCACCGACTCCTCACCCCACGAACCTTCGTTCCTCGCGCCCAGTTCCATGCAGGCCGCCTCGCGTCCACCCACCGCCACCAGCTTGGTGACGTCGAGTCGGACCGCGAGCCGCCCGATGGCGTCATGCTCGTCGAAGCTCTCCTCGCCGAGCTCCCGCATCTCGCCGAGCACCGCCCAGGTACGGCGGCGCTCCGGGCCTCGGCCGCCCATCGTGGCGAGCGCGCGCAGCGCGGCCCGCATCGACTCCGGGTTCGCGTTGTACGCGTCGTTCACGACGGTGACCCCGTCGGCCCGGTCGACGACCTCCATGCGCCAGCGGGACAGCGCGCCCGCCTCGCCCAGGGCGGCGGCGGTGTCGTCAACGGACAGTCCGAGCTCCATCGCCACCGCTGCGGCGGCGAGGGCGTTCGAGACGTGGTGCTCACCGTACAGGCGCAGTTGTACGGGTGCGGAACCGGCCAGGGTGGTCAACGTGAACGATGGACGGCCCGTGGAGTCGAGGCGAACATCCTGTGCCCGGACATCGGCACCCGAACCCTCACCGAAGGTCACCACCCTGGCCCGGGTGCGCCCGGCCATCGCCCGCACCAGCGGGTCGTCGGCGTTCAGGATCGCGGTGCCGTCCTCGGTCAGCGACTCGACCAGTTCGCCCTTGGCCTCGGCGATGCCCTCCTTGGAGCCGAACTCGCCGAGGTGCGCGCTGCCGACGTTGAGCACCAGGCCGATCGAGGGCCGGGCCAGCGAGCAGAGGTAGGCGATGTCGCCCTTGTGCCGGGCGCCCATCTCCAGCACCAGGTGGCGGGTGTCCGGCTCGACCCTGGTCGCGGTCATCGGGAAGCCCAGCTCGTTGTTGAGCGAGCCCTCGGTGTAGACGGTGGGCCCCAGCCGGGTCAGCAACTGCGCGATCAGGTCCTTGGTGCTGGTCTTGCCGGCCGAGCCGGTCAGCGCCACCACCCTGGCCTCGGTGGCCCGGTCGGCCACCGCCTGGGCGAGCCGGCCCATCGCCACCTGGACGTCGGCGACCAGCACCGCGGGCACGCCCACCGGGCGCTCGGCGAGCACCGCGACCGCGCCGGCCAGCACGGCCCGCTCGGCGTAGTCGTGCCCGTCCACGTGCTCGCCGCGGAAGGCGGCGAACAGACCGCCGGGCGCCGCCTTGCGGGAGTCGATCGCCAGCGGGCCGGTCACCAGCACCTGCGGGTCCGCGCCGTCCGCGAGCTCACCACCGGTCGCGGCGGCCACCTCGGCCAGGGTCAGTGCGATCACGGTTGCTCCACTCCTCGGGCGGGCAGGACACGCGCGATGGCCTCGCGCAGCACCTCCCGGTCGTCGAACGGGCGGACCTCGCCCTTCACGTACTGGCCCAGCTCGTGGCCCTTGCCGGCCACCAGCACGGCGTCCCCGGCGTGCGCCCGGGCCACCGCCGCGGCGATCGCCTCGGCCCGGTCCGGCACCACCAGCACATCGCCGCGCTCGGCCTCGGGGACCTCGACCGCGCCGCCCAGCATGCTGGCCAGGATCGCCAGGCCGTCCTCGGAGCGCGGGTTGTCACTGGTCAGCACGGCAGTGTCGGCCAGCCGGGCGGCACTGGCGCCCATCGGGCCGCGCTTGAACGGGTCGCGGTCCCCGCCGCAGCCGACCACCACGTGCAGTCGGCCCTTGGTGACCTCGCGCAGCGACTCCAGGACGGCCTTCAGCGCGTCCGGCTTGTGGGCGTAGTCGACCACCGCGACGAAGTCCTGTCCGGCGTCCACCCGCTCCAGCCGCCCGGGCACGCCCGGCACCACGGCCACCCCCGCCACCGCCTCGGCCAGCGGCAGCCCGGCGGTCACCAGGGCGACGATCGCGGCCAGCGCGTTGGCGACGTTGAACGGACCCGGCAGCGGCACCGAGGCGTCCGCCTGCCGGCCCTCGGGGCCCAGCACCCGGAAGGTGGAGCCGATCGGACCCAACTGCACGTCCACCGCCCGCCAGTCGGCCTCGGCGGCGCCCTTGGCGGAGAAGGTGGTCACCGGGATCGCGGCCTCGGCGGCCAGCCGGCGCCCGTAGGCGTCGTCCAGGTTGACCACCCCGGCCCGGCTGCGGCCCGCCTCGAAGAGCCGCGCCTTGGCCTGGAAGTACTCCTCCATGTCCGGGTGGAAGTCGAGGTGCTCCGGGGTCAGGTTGTTGAAGACGGCGACGTCGTACTCGACGCCGTCGGCCCGGCCGAAGACCAGCGCGTGGCTGGAGACCTCCATCACCACCGCGTCGGCGCCGCGCTCGCGCATCACCGCGAGGATCGCGTGCAGCTCGGTGGCCTCGGGGGTGGTGCGCTCGCTCTTGATCCGCTCGGCGCCGACCCGCATCTCGACCGTACCGATCACCCCGGGCGTCCGGGACGCGCCCAGCAGACCGCCCTCGACCAGGTAGGAGGTGGTGGTCTTGCCGTTGGTGCCGGTGATCCCGATGGTCAGCAGCGCCCGCGACGGGTCGCCGTAGATCCGGGCCGCCAGCACGCCCATGAAGGCGCGCGGGCTCGGCACCACCAGCACCGGCACCGCGAGGGCGCCCGCCTGCTCCGCGCCCGCCGGGTCGGTGAGCACGGCGGCGGCCCCCGCCGCCGCAGCCTGGCCGGCGAACGCGGCGCCGTGGTGGTTGGCCCCGGCGAAGGCCACGTAGAGGTCGCCCGGACGGACCGCACGCGAGTCGTGGGTGATCCCCGTGGCCGCGCCGTCCGCGGCGCGCTCGGGGGCCGGGATGCCCAGGATCCGGGCGATCTCGGCGAGCGGGACGGGCGGCACCGCGCAGGGGCGCGGCGGGCTCACACGGGTTTGGTCTGATTTCGGCACGGCGGGCAGGCTATCGGCCTCGGGGCGGTCGAGGCCAAGCGAGCCCTCCGCCGCCGCCTGGGGCGAGCGGGCCCCGGCACTCGTGGGTGTGACGCGGTTCACAGCTGTGGCCATGGTTCAGGGCTTCCAGTCGACGGGCAGGTTGGGTGCCGCGCTGCCGCTCGGCGGCACCTGGAGGGTCTTCAGGGCGAACTCCATCACCTGCTTGAAGACCGGTCCGCACAGTGGGCCGCCGAAGTGGCCGTTGATCGGGTTCTGGATCGTGCAGGAGACCGTGATCCGGGGCGCGTCGGCCGGCGCGAAGCCGATGAAGGAGGCGGTGTAGCCGTTGTACTTGCCGGTCTTCGGGTCCACCCGGTTGGCCGTGCCGGTCTTTCCGGCCACCCGGTAGCCGGGGATCTGGGCCGTGTTGCCGGTGCCCTGGTCGTCGGTGACCACCGACTCCAGCATCTGCTCCAGGGTCTTGGCGGTCGCCGGCTTGACCACCTGGGTCTGCGCGCCGGGCGCGGCGGGCACGAAGCGGCCGTCCGGCCCGGTGATGCCCGCCACCAGGCTGGGCGCCACCCGGACCCCGCCGTTGGCGATGGTCGAGTAGACCGAGGTGGCCTGCAGCGCGTTGACCGACAGGCCCTGGCCGAACGGGATGGTGTACTGCTGGGTGCCCTGCCAGGTCGCCGGATTGGCCAGGATCCCGCGGGACTCGCCGGGGAAGTCCAGACCGCTGGGCTGGCCGATGCCGAACTTCTGCAGGTAGCCGCCGAGGATCTGGTTCGACTGCTGCTGGTCCTTGCCCAGGTGCTCGGCCGCCTCGATGGTGCCGATGTTGGAGGACTTGGCGAGCACGCCGTTCAGGGTCAGGTACCAGGTGTCGTGGTCGACGTCGTCGTGGAAGACCTGGCCGGCCCGGGTCAGCGTGCCGGGCACCGTCACGTGGGTGTCCCACTGAGCGCTGCCGGTGTCCAGCACGGCGGCCATGGTCATCAGCTTGGCGGTGCTGCCCGGCTCGTAGACGTCCTGCACCGCCGGGTTGCCGAGCTCGTCGGCGGTGGCGGTGCTCAGGTCGTTGGGGTTGAAGCCGGGCGAGGTGGCCATCGCCAGGATCTGACCGGTCCTCACGTCCTGGACGATCACGTACCCCTGCTCCGCGCCGGCCGCGGTCACCTGGTCGGTGATGGCCCGTTGGGCGGCCCACTGGATGTCCGGATTGATCGTCAGCCGCACGTCGCTACCGGGCACCGGGTCCTTCTCGGTGGTGCCGCCGCCGGTGGGGATCGGCTGGCCGCCGGAGACCGCGGAGGTGCGGTGGCCGTCCTGGCCCGCCAGCAGCTTCTGGTACTGCTGCTCCAGGCCGCCGGACCCCACGCCCTCGGCGTTCACGAAGCCGACCAGGTTGGCCGCGAGGCCGCCCGCCGGGTAGACCCGGTTGGTGGTCTCCTGCGAGAAGATGCCCTCCAGCGGGTTGGCGCAGCTCTCGTCGATGGTGGCCCGGCCGCCCTGGTCGAGGGGCTTGGCGGTGAGCGCCTTCTGGGCCCGGCAGGTCTTGGTGTCGACCTTCTTGGCCAGCGCGGTGCGCAGGTCCATGATCTGGTTGCGGGCCTGCGGGGTCTGCCGGGGGGCCAGGGTGATGCCCCTGGTCTTCGGGGTGCGCAGCTTGGCGGCCACCTTGTCCTTGGGCAGGTTCAGGATCGGGGCCAGCAGGTCGGCGGCCTGCTCGGGGCCGTCGGCGATGTGCAGCGCGTCCTGGGTGAACATGGTCGGGTCGGCGGTGATGTCGTAGGCGTCCACCGTGGTGGCCAGGGCCACGCCGTTGGCGGACGTTATCGAGCCGCGGGTGGCGGGCAGCACCACGTCGACGTAGCGGTAGGTGCTGGCGTCGGCGGAGAGCGTGCCGGCGTCCAGCAGCTGGATCTGCACCAGCCGGGCGGCGAAGAGCGAGAAGACCACGGCCAGCGAGATCAGCACCACGCGCAGCCGGCGCTTGGGATCGGCCAGCTTCAGGCGGCGCGGCTGCGGGCGGCGGGCGGGTCCCGGGCGCTTGGCGGCGGGGCGCGGGCCCTTCGGCCGGTCGGCGGCCGGGCGCCCGGTGGCGCCCGCCGGGCGGCGGGGCTGCGGCCGGGGGGCCGGCTTGCGGGTGCCCTCACCGGACCCGCGCGGCTGCGGAGCGGCGGGTCGCGCGCGGCGCTCGCCAGGGTTCTGGGGGCGGCGTGGGGTGCTCATCGTGCGCTCCCGCTCGGGCTGCTGCTCTGGTTGGGACTCGGGCTGGTGCGCTGGCCGGCGCTCGGCGACGGACCGACCGGGTCGACCCGCAGCGCCCCCTCGGCGGTGGCCGGGTCGGCGGGCGGCTGGGTGGCGTTCGGGCTCGGGGCGGCCGAGGGCGACGGGGCGGCGGTGGCGCTCGGCGGGCCGGCGTTCGGCCACAGGTCGGCGCCCGAGCGCTTGACCGGCGGGCTGTCCTTGGCGGCGGCCGGGCTGCCCAGCACCTTGCCGTCGGGCAGCAGGAAGGCCGGGTCACCGCCCGCCACCATGCCGAGCTGGCGGGCCTGCTGCTCCAGCACGTCGGGCGCCGCGTCGTGGTCGATCTGCTGCTGCAGGCTCTGCTGCTGGTCGGTCAGCGTGGTGGTCTGCTTCTGCAGCTTCGTCAGCTCGAAGGAGCCCTCGTTCAGCGCGGTGTTCAGCATCAGCAGCCCGAGCAGGCCGAGTGCCAGCAGCAGCACCATCAGCACCACGAACGGCGTCCGGCCGCGCCCGCCGCGTGGCGGGCGCCCGGGGCGCACGGTGATCCGGGCCCGCCCCAGTTGCCCCGGCAGCAGCCTGCCCTGCTGGATGCCCTTGCCGGCCGCCTGCACCATGCCTCCCGGTCCACCCTCGCGCTCTCGCCGTCAGATCCCCCCGTACGGCCGCTAGCCCCGGGTTCCCGTACTGCGGATCCTCTCCGCCACCCGCAGCCGGACGGGAGCGGCGCGCCGGTTCTCCTCGATCTCCGCCTCGGTGGCGAGTTCGGCACCGCGGGTGATCAGCTTGAGCCAGGGCTGGTGCTCCTCGGGGATGATCGGCAGTCCGGGCGGCGCGGTGTTGCTGGCGCCGGCCGCGAAGTACTGCTTCACCAGGCGGTCCTCGAGCGACTGGTAGGACATCACCGCGATCCGTCCACCCATCGCGAGCACCTCCAGCGCGTTCGGGATGGCCCGGTCGAGCACCTCGAGCTCGCCGTTGACCTCGATCCGCAGCGCCTGGAAGGTCCGCTTGGCCGGGTTGCCGCCGGTGCGCCGGGTCGCGGCCGGGATCGCGTTGCGTACCAACTCCACCAGACGCGCGCTGGTGCTGAACGGTTCCTTCTCGCGCTCCCGGACGATGACCGAGGCGATCTTGCCGGCGAACCGCTCCTCGCCGTAGACCTTGAGGATCCGGGCCAGCTGGCCGTGGGTGTAGGTGTTGAGCACCTCGGCTGCGCTCAGCCCGCGGGTCTGGTCCATCCGCATGTCCAGCGGGGCGTCCTGGGCGTAGGCGAAGCCGCGCTCGGCCTCGTCCAGCTGCATCGAGGAGACCCCGAGGTCGAAGAGCAGCCCCTGCACCTGCTCGATGCCGAGGTCGGCCAGCACCTCGGGGATCTCGTCGTACACCGCGTGCACCAGGGTGGCCCGCTCGCCGAAGGGCGCCAGCCGCTCGCCGGAGAGCCGCAGCGCTTCCGGATCCCGGTCCACCGCGACCAGCCTGACCTCGGGGAACTGGGTGAGCAGTGCCTCGCTGTGACCGCCGAGACCGAGCGTGGCATCCACCACCACGGCGCCGGGAGCGCTGATCGCCGGGGCCAGGGCGTCCATACAGCGTTGCAGCATGACCGGGACGTGCTTGGGTTCCGGGGTGCCAGTGGCCATGCGCGCGGGCGCCTTTCGATAGCGGGGAAGCCGCCCGCCGGGCCTTCTCAGGGCGCCGGGGAGCTGCGGTTTCGACCCATTCTGGCCCACGGCACCGGCGGGCCCGGACGCCGCCCGGGGTCCCCACCCGCTCACGGGGGGAAGGGGTGCCGCCCGGCGCCGGGGAAGGTGCGTCAGGTGGCACGGGAGCGGGGGGAGGCCGCAGGCTGCGTACGGAGCGTCAGACTACCGGCCCGCGCCGCGCCGTCGGCGCGCGCCACGCGCGCCCTATGCACTCCATCACACCGGCCTGGGTTATTCGTCACATGCGAGCCAGACTCGACTGATTCCTACTAACGTCGTACCTATGACAGTGACCCCCGACAGGTCGTCCCCCAGCGACCCCACCGCCTCGGCCACTGAGACGATCATCGATCGCTTCGTCGGCTCCAACCGTGTCTATGCCGAGACCTTCAAGGACGGCGGCATGGACGCCCGCCCGGTCCAGAAGGTCACCGTGGTGGCCTGTATGGACGCGCGGCTGGACCTCTTCGCCGCGCTCGGCCTCGAGTTGGGTGACGCGCACGTGATCCGCAACGCCGGCGGCGTGGTCACCGACGACACCATCCGCTCGCTGACCATCAGCCAGCGCGCGCTCGGCACTCGGTCGATCGCGCTGATCCACCACACCGGCTGCGGCCTGCTCGGCCTCACCGAGGACTTCCGCCACGAGCTGGAACTGGAGGTCGGCCAGCGCCCGCAGTGGGCGGTGGAGTCCTTCCACGACCTGGACGGCGACGTGCGCCAGTCGATGCAGCGGGTGCGCACCTCACCGTTCCTGCTGCACACGGATGACGTGCGCGGCTTCGTCTTCGACGTGCACACCGGCCTGCTCCGCGAGATTCACTGACTCCGCCACTCGCCCCGCAACCGGACACCCGACCCGCGCGTCGCTCCTTCGGGTGACTTCTGGTCATCCCACAAGGAAGAATGCGGCTGCGGCCGGTCCCGGACAGGTGGACCGGCACAAGCGGGGCGAGGAGCGAACGGGTGACGACCTACAACGAGCGGACCGGCCTGGACCGGCACGGGGCCGACCCGCACCCGGCACGGCCCGTCGCGGTGCCCCCGGTGGGTCTGCCCGAGCTGAGCGCGGTCATCGAGCGGGTCCGCGCCTCGGTGGAGAGCGTGATCGAGGGCAAGCCGGAAGCGGTCCGGCTGGCACTGACCGTGATGCTGGCCGAGGGCCACCTGCTGCTGGAGGACGTCCCCGGGGTCGGCAAGACCATGCTCGCCAAGGCGCTGGCCCGGTCGGTGGACTGCACGGTGCGCCGCATCCAGTTCACCCCTGACCTGCTGCCCTCCGACGTGACCGGCACCAACGTCTTCGACCAGCAGCGGATGGACTTCGAGTTCCGGCCCGGCGCGATCTTCGCGCAGATCGTGGTCGGCGACGAGATCAACCGCGCCTCGCCCAAGACCCAGTCGGCCCTGCTGGAGTCGATGGCGGAGCGTCAGGTCACCATCGACGGCACCACCTACGAGCTGCCCTCCCCGTTCATGGTGATCGCCACCCAGAACCCGGTGGAGATGGAGGGCACCTACCCGCTGCCCGAGGCCCAGCGCGACCGCTTCATGGCCCGCGTCTCGATCGGCTACCCGAGCCCGGAGGCCGAGTTCGCGATGCTGGACGTGCACGGCGGCGCCTCGCCGCTGGACGACCTGCGGCCGGTCGCGCACGCGCACGACATCCTCAAGCTGATCGACGTGGTCCGCCGCGTGCACGTGGCCGACAGCGTCCGCCGCTACGCGGTCGACCTGGTCGGCGCCACCCGCGCCTCCACCGAGCTGCGCCTGGGCGCCTCCCCCCGGGCCACCCTGCACCTGGTCCGCGCCGCGCGCGCCGCCGCCGCGCTGGCCGGACGCGAGTACGTGCTGCCCGACGACCTCCAGGCGCTGGCCGTGCCGGTGCTGGCGCACCGGCTGCTGCCCACCGCGGAGGCCCAGCTGAGCCGCCGCAGCGCCGAGCAGATCGTCGCCGAGCTGGTCCGCCGGGTGCCGATCCCCAGCCCGCAGGGCCCGCACCACGCGGGCTCCGTGCGGAGGGGCTGAGGTGGCGGCACCGGACGACCCGTCCGGCTTCCGGGCCGGGATGCGCGGTCTGACCACCCGCGGACGGGCCTTCCTCGCCGGTGGCCTCACCGCGCTGGTCTGCTCGTACCTGCTGGGCCAGAGCGCCCTGCTGCGGGTCGGTGTGCTGCTGGTCGCGCTGCCGCTGGCGGCCGCGCTGCTGCTGGTGCGCACCCGCTACCGGGTGGCCAGCGGACGCCGGCTCAGCCCGCACCGGGCCTCGGCCGGCCAGGAGGCCCGGGTCCACCTGCGGGTGGACAACGTCTCCCGGGTGCCCACCGGCCTGCTGATGCTCGAGGACAAGGTGCCCTACGTGCTCGGCCCGCGCCCGCGGTTCGTGCTGGACCGGGTCGAGCCGCGCGGTTTCCGCGAGGTCTCCTACCGGGTCCGCTCTGACCTGCGCGGCCGCTACCCGCTGGGCCCGCTGCAGCTGCGGCTGACCGACCCGTTCGGGATGTGCGAGCTGAGCCGCTCGTTCAACGCCTCGGACACCCTCACCGTGGTCCCGCAGGTGCAGGCGCTGCCGGCCGTGCGGATCTCCGGCGAGTGGGCCGGTTACGGCGAGAGCCTGTCCCGCGCGGTGGCACTGGCCGGTGACGACGACACCGTGCCGCGCGAGTACCGGCACGGCGACGACCTGCGCCGGGTGCACTGGAAGTCCACCGCCAAGTACGGCGAGCTGATGGTCCGTCGCGAGGAGCAGCCGCTGCGCGCCCGGGCCACCGTGCTGCTCGACACCCGCGAGATCGGGCACCGGGGCAGCGGGCCGGCCTCCTCCTTCGAGTGGGCGGTGGGCTGCGCGGCCTCGGTCACCAGCCACCTGCTGGAGCGCGGCTACCAGACCCGGCTGCTGACCGACGACGGCCTGCAGGTCCCGGAGACCAGCGTGTCCGGGACCGGCTCGGTCAGCGAGTCGATCGGCCTGCTGCTGGACTCCCTCGCGGTGGTCGACCACTCCACCGGCAGCGGGCTGGCCCGCGCCGAGGAGGTGCTGCGGATGAGCGGCGAGGGTCTGCTGGTGGCGATCCTCGGCGAGCTGGACGACGAGCAGGTGGCGGGCCTGAGCCGGTTGCGCCGCCGGGCCGCGGTGGCCATCGCCTTCGTGCTGGACACCGGGACCTGGGCCGGGCTGCGCCAGGTCTTCCCCGACTCCGGGGCCGAGGAGCTGGATCGGCCGATCCGACTGCTGCGTGAGGCCGGCTGGACGGTGCTGTCGGCCCGGGCCGGTGACACGGTGCCCGAGCTGTGGCGGCTGGTGGACCGGCCGACCGACGCCGCCGCCCGGGCCCGGAAGGGGGCGAGCGCATGACCACCCGCGCGAGACTGACCGTGTACAGCGCGCTGGCCACCGCGCTGGCCATGCTGGGCCTGACCCCGCTGCTGCGGCCGGCCGGCTGGATCATCCCGGCCGGCGGGCTGATCCTGGTGGCCGCACTGGTCGGCGCCGGGCTGCGCCGGCTGACGGTGGCCCGGCCGCTGATCGTGCTGGCCCAGCTGTTCGCCGTGCTCTACCTGGCCCTGTTCGGCGCGATCCACCAGAGCTTCGTGGTCGGGGTACTGCCCGGCTCGGGCAGCGTGCAGGCGTTCACCAGCCTGCTCCAGTCGGCCGGCAATGACATCGGCCAGTACGCGATCCCGGCCCCGGCCACCCCGGGCCTGCGGTTCCTGCTGATCCTGGCGGTGGCCGTGGTGGCGGTCGCGGTGGACGCGCTGGCGGTGAGCTACCGCCAGGCGGCGCCGGCCGGGCTGCCGCTGCTGGCGCTGTACTCGGTGGGCACCGGCCTGGCCGGCTCCGACGACGGCGCGACCTGGCTCTGGTTCCTGGCGACCGGCGCCGGCTACCTGATGCTGCTCTTCGCCGAGGGGCGCGACCGGCTCTCCCGCTGGGGCCGGGTCTTCCGCGGCGCCGGCGCCGCGGAGAGCAGCGGCGGGCTGCCCACCGGGGGCCATCAGATCGGCGTGGTGGCACTGGTCTGCGCGCTGCTGCTGCCGGTGCTGGCGCCGAACTGGGACCTCAGTTTGGTCAACGGCGGCTTCGGTGACAGCGGCTCGGGCTCGGGCGGCAATATCAGCGCGCTCAGCCCGGTGGTCTCGCTGGCCGACGCGCTGCGCCGCCCGAGCAACCAGCAGCTGATCCGCTACCACGGCACCGACCCCGCGCTGGCCACCGCCTACCTGCGGATCACCGCGCTGGACGAGTTCAACGGCCAGGAGTGGAAGCCGGGCACCCAGAAGGACGAGGCGGTGCCCAACCCGCTGCCGCGCCCCGAGGGGCTGGCCGGGGACGTGGCCAGCCGGACCTTCGACACCCAGATCTCCGTCTCGCCGGACCTGAGCACCAGCTGGCTGCCCGCCCCGTACCCGATCAACCAGGTTCGGCCGCCGGGTGACTGGCGCTACGAGCCGGCGGTCGGCTCGCTGATCGGCGACCACGGCCAGCAGGCCACCGGGCTGAACTACACGGTGAGCTCGCTGAGCATCGACCCGACCGCCGACCAGCTGCGAGCGGCCCCGCCCGCGCCCAAGTCGATCACCGACAGCTACCTGGGACTGCCGGCCAACCTGCCCAGCCAGGTGAAGGACATCGCGCTGCAGGTGACCAGCGGCAAGGACACCGCCTACGACAAGGCGGTGGCGCTGCAGGACTGGTTCAGCACCACCGGCGGCTTCACCTACAGCACCTCGGTGCCCTCGGACACCGGACCGGCCGCGATCCTCAAGTTCCTGCAGGACAAGAAGGGGTTCTGCGTGCACTTCGCCTCCAGCATGGCGGCGATGGCCCGCACGCTGGGGATCCCGGCCCGGGTGGCGGTCGGCTTCGCCCCCGGCCAGGACCTGGGCAACGGTGACTACGTGGTGACCAGCAACGACTACCACGCCTGGCCCGAGCTGTACTTCTCGGGCGCCGGCTGGCTGCGCTTCGAGCCGACGCCCAGCCGGGGCGTGGCGCCCGACTACACCGGGGCGCAGGCCGCACCGAGCTCGAGTGCCGGCCCCGACCAGCCCTCGGCCACCGCCGGCGACCCCGGCGCCACGCCCTCCGCGGACGCCTGCCCGGCGGCGGCGCGCAAGCAGGGTGCCTGCGAGCAGCCCGACCAGGGCCAGCACTCGGCGGCACCCGCACCGCTGGCGGCGACGCCGACCGGCAGTGGGCTCCCGCCGCAGTTGCTCGGGCTGATCGCGGCGGGCGCGGTGGTGCTGCTCCTGCTGCTGTGGCCGATGGTCTGGCGGGCCCGGCTGCGTCGGGCCCGGCTGGGCGGCGGTCGCCGGCGGCCGGGTGGGCCCGGTGGCGGCCTGACCGAGGCGCAGGTGCTGGCGGCCTGGCAGGAGCTGGTCGACTCCGCCTGGGACCTCGGCATCCCGCCGGACGAGGCGTACAGCCCCCGGCACACCGGGGAGCGGATCAGCGAGGCGGGCGGCCTGGACGACTCCGCCCGGGCCGCGGTGGGCCGGGTGGCGCTGGCCACCGAGCGGGTGCTGTACGCCCGCGAGGCCGAGCCGCCGGCTCCGCTCGGGCCGGACGTGCGGGAGGTGCGGGCGGGCCTGCTGGCCTCGGCCGCCCGCCGGCGGCGGCTGCGGGCGCTGCTGCTGCCGCCCTCGACGGCGCGGGTCGGCTGGCAGCTGGCGGACCGGCTGCTGGCGCTGCGCCTGCGCGGCCGGGCAGCCGCGACCCGGGCCGCTGCGCGACTGGGGCGGCGGGGCTAGCCGGGAGTCGGGGGTCGGGGGTCGGGGGTCGGGGCGGCCGGATTCGCCGCCCCGGCCCCGGCACCGGGCCGGTACCGACGAAGTGGGCGGGTGATCCTCTCGGATCACCCGCCCACTTCGTCGGTACCGCGTCTTTCGGGTCACTGCGTTCGTGCGGTTGACTCACCTTTGACAGCGCTGCGGATCGGCCCGTTACAAGCCGTCGTGCTCGTCCCGACGGCGCTGCCAGCGCTGTTCCATCCGATCCATCACGCTCGCCTTGCGACGGGCCGGCGGAGCCGTCCGCAGGCCCGTCCCCGGGCCGGCCACCGGGTGCTTGCGCCAGCCGGCGACGGCCACCAGCGCGCACCCGAGCATCACCAGGAACCCGATCACGCTCAGCCAGATCAGCTGCGGCGAGACGATCAGGCCTCCCATCAGCAGAGCCACGCCCACCACGAATCCCGCCGCAGCCAGGTACACCCGCCGACGGGTGTGGGTGCGCAGCCCGGTTCCCTCAAGCGCCGTCGCGAACTTGGGATCTTCGGCGTACAGCGCTCGCTCCATCTGATCGAGCAGTCGCTGCTCGTGCTCCGAGAGCGGCACGGAGTCCTCCTACTCGTCGGTCGCAGGGCGACCGGTCCGCCACCTGGCTTTGTTGTGGTCCATATGCCCCATGCGTCTGGCCGTCATGCGTTCTGGCTTTACCCAGATCATACGGTCCATCGACGGGTTCCGGGGCGGGCGATGACCGGTCGTGTCCGCCACATTCGCCGCACCCCGCACGGGTGCAACGAGTGCGGCGACCGCCGAGTGCCCGACCTGGTCAGCCGAGTGTGGCGAGCAGGTGCAGCTGGGTGGCGACGGCGTGGAAGGCGGGCTGCTGGGCGGCGGCCTCCTCCAGCTTGAGCAGCGCCTCCATGGCACCGGGCTCGGTGTCCACCAGGACCCCGGGCACCAGGTCGGCGAAGACCCGCACGCCGTGCACCGACTCGACCAGCAGCCCGGCGTCGGCGGCCAGCCGGTGCAGCTCGTCGGCGGTGAAGCGGCGCGGCATCGGGTCGCCGGTGCCCCAGCGACCGTCCGGGGCGTCCAGCACGGTGCGGGCCTCGTCGAAGTGGCCGGCCAGCGCGCGGGCCAGCACGGCGCCGTTGCGGTTGGCGGCCAGCAGGCTGACCAGGCCGCCCTTGTGCAGGGTGGCGGTCAGGTGGCCGAACGCCTCGGTGGGGTCGTCCACCACCTCCAGGACGCCGTGGCAGAGCACCGCGTCCACCGAGGCGGGGGCGATCAGCTCGGGCAGCGTCTGGGTGTCGCCCTGCACCGCGCGGACCAGGTCGGTCACCCCGGCCTCGGCCGCCCGCCGCTCCAGGGCGAAGAGCGCGTCGGGGCTGGGGTCGACCACGGTGACCCGGTGCCCGAGCCGGGCCACCGGCACGGCGAAGTTGCCCGTGCCGCCACCGGTGTCCAGCACGTCCAGCACGGGCTGGTCCAGCTCGGTGGCCCGGCGCTCCAGCGCCGTGCGGACCACCTCCCAGACCACAGCGGTACGCAGGGCGCTGCGAGGGCGGGTCGGGTACAAGGGTCGTCTCCTCAGGAGGCAGGCGGGCCGGACTTCTCCACCCTATTGCCTCCCAACTGCAGCACCCGCTCGACCAGGCGAACGAAGAGCGCGGTGTTGCGAACCAGGTCGTCGGCGTCCCGGGCCGAGGCGGAGCCGGGCACGCCGGCCTCGGCCGCCGCGCGCTTGGCCGCGCCGGCCGCGAAGTAGACCGCCCACTCGGCGAGTTCCGGGGCCACCTCGGGCAGCACCTCCCAGGCGCTGCGGATCGCCTTGCGGCGGCGCGGGTTCTTCTCCGGGCGGCCGCGCACCGCGAGCACGGCGGCGGTGGTGCGCAGCGCGGCCAGGTGCGCGGTGGCGTACCGCTCCAGCGGGTCGTCGGTGGCGGCGGCGGCGAGCAGCGTGCGGTGCGCCTGGGCCAGCAGATCCCGGGCGGCGGGCGGGGCGCCGGCCTTGAGCAGCACCGGGTGGACGTCGACGGAGCGCAGCGGGATCTCTGCCTCGGCCGGCGGCCGGGAGCTGTCCCCATGGCGGTTCGGGAGGTCGGTGACGGTCATGGTCTTTACTCCCCCGGTCCGGAGCGGGTGCGCGGACCGGTCGGCCCGTGCACCGCCATGCTCGCGCCCGGCACTGACAATCCCGGCCGCGCTCAGCCCGCCAGGCCCGCCAGGGTGCTCTCCAGCCAGGCGAGTTCGGCCCGGGAGTTCCTGGCCGGCGGCTGGCGCGAGGTGCGCGAGCTGGTGGGCCCGCACTGGTGGTCCACCATGCGGCTGGCGGGCCGCACCGCGCTGTACCGCAGCGCCGTCGAGCTGGCGCGGGGCACCACGCCGACCATGCGCGAGCTGCTGCTGGGCCTGGAGATCCCGCGCGCCTACCTCTGCCCGGCCGCCGACGGCACCGACGGCCTGCCGGGCCCCGGCGTGGAGCTGGTGGCGATCCCGGACGCCGGGCACAACCTGATGCTGGACAACCCGCAGGCTTCGCCCAGGCACCGGCACGCACACTCGACCCGGGGGCGCTGACCACGGCGGATTAGGATCACGGCCTATGGCACGGATCGTCATCATCGGAGCGGGCATCAGCGGACTGGCGGCCGCCGCGCGGCTGGCCACCATCGGACACCGGGTGACGGTCTGCGAGGCCGCCCCGACCTACGGCGGGATGCTCGGGCAGCGCCGACGCGACGGGTTCGCCTTCGACACCGGGCCGACCCTGCTGACGCTGCCCGCGGTCTACCGCGACCTCGCGCTGAAGACCGGCCGGGAGCCGCTGGAGCAGTTGGTGCCGCTGGCCCCGGTGGACCCGGAGAGCCGGCACCTGTTCGCCGACGGCACCACGCTGGCCCTGCCCAACGCCTCCCGCGGCGGTGTCGCCCAGGCGCTGGACGCCGCGCTCGGGGCCGGGGCGGGCGAGCGCTGGGGCACCGTACTGAACCGCGGCCGGGCCGTCTGGGAGGCCACCCGGCGCCCGCTGCTCGAGGAGCCGCTGCCCGCCGACCCCGCCGCGCTGGCCGTCGACCCCTACCCCGCGCCGCCGCGCCGCGGCCTGGCCCGGCTGCTGCCGGGCGGCGGCGCGCCGAGCCTGGACCAGGTCGCCGCCCGCGAGCTGGGCGGCCATCCGGCGCTCACCGCGCTGCTCACCGAGTACGCGCTGCGCTTCGGCTTCGACCCGCGCACCGCGCCCGCCGGGGCCACGGTGATCCCGTACATGGAGCAGACCTTCGGCGTCTGGTACGTCCAGGGCGGCCTGCGGGCGCTCGCCGACGCCTGCTACCGCCGGTGCGAGCAGCGCGGGGTGGAGTTCAGGTTCGGCGAGCGGGTCGAGCAGGACCCGCCGGTCGAGGCCGACCTGGTGCTCCGCCCGGCACCGGGCGAGGCGAGCGCCCCGGGCCGGTTCACCGTGCTGCTCGCGCTGCGCGGCGCCCGCCCGCCCGGCACCCCGCACCGCACCGTGCTGCACGCCGCCGACCGGGGGGACGAACTGGAGGCCCTGTTCGGTGCCACGCCTCGACTCTGTGACCGACCGACCGTGCAGGTACTGCGCCCTGACGACCCCGCACTGCGCCCCGACGAGCAGCACGAGGCGGTCAGCCTGACCGTCACGGTGCCCTCCCAGGCCCGGCTGGACTGGACCGAGCCCGGCCGCGCCGAGCGCTTCGCCGACCAGCTGCTCGCAGGGCTCGGGGCGGCCGGGTTCGACCTGGCCGACCGGGTGCTCTGGCGGGAGCTGCGCACCCCGGCGGACACCGAGCGGGAGACCTCGGCCCCGGGCGGCGCCGTGCCGCGCCCGTCCCTCGCGGGGGCCGGCGGCGCCTTCCTGCAGCCGGCCAACACCGTTGCCGGGCAAGGCGGTCAGTACCTGGTCGGCGGCGCCGCGCACCCCGGCGGCGGGCTCGCCAGGGCCGGGATGTCGGCCTGCGTGGTGGCGGGGCTGATCGGGCCCGCGTGAGGGCCGCGGCAGCCGGCTACTGCCAGCCCTCGTGCTGCGGCTGCTGCTGGTAGTACTCGTACGTCGGCGGCTGTTGCTGCTGCGGAATGCCGTACTCGGGCTGGTACTGGGCCGGGTCGTAGGCCGGCTGCTGCCACTGCTGCTGCTCGTAGCCGGCGTACTCCTGCTGCTGCGGCTGCTGCGGCTGGTAGTACCCGTAGTCCACCGGCACCTGCTGCTGGTAGCCGTAGTTCGGGTCGAACTGCTGCTGCTCGACGTACTGGTACGCCATCGCCTGCTGCTGCTGTGGCTGCTGCTGCTGCTCGTAGACCGAGTCGTAGACCCCGTACTCCCCCGCCGCCAGCACCTGCGCGGCATCCTCCTCGACCGGCTCGGGCAGCACCTGCTGCTCCGGCTCCTCGATCGGGCCGACCTCGCCGACCTTCTCCTCGGCGGCCGTGACCGCCACCGCCGCCACACCACCGGTGACCGCGCCGAGCAGCGGGACCTTGGCGAGCGGCCCCGGCAGCGAGCCGTCGGCGCCGCGCAGCGACCAGCCGGCCGAGTAGCCGCGCTTGACCGAGAGGGTGACCATGGCCTGCCCGAGCGCGAAGGCCAGCGCCCCGGCGGCGATCACCGGTACCGAGTGGACCGCCATCCCGGCCGCCACCAGCAGGAATCCGCCGAGCGCGACCCCGCGCCAGTGCAGCGGGGCCCGGTTCTGCAGCAGCAGCTCGGCCAGCAGCCAGAGCGCGACCACGGCGAGCGCCGCGTACAAGGCCAGCATCCCGATGCCCATCTGCGTCCTCCACCACAGCCCGGCGCGCGGCGCGCGTGTCCGGCGACTGTACCTGTTCGACCGTCGGTGCCCCACATCTCGTACGGGTCCGTTACCGACGCGGGTTCAGCCCCGGTGCAGGCCGAGGTTCTGGTAGATCTGCAGCGTGGCGGTGGAACCGTTGAGCGTGATGAAGTGCAGACCCGGCGCGCCCTCCGCGAGCAGCCGCTCGGACATCGTGGTGGCGTGCTCCATGCCCACCTCGCGCAGCGCCTTCGGGTCGTCCACCACCGCGCGCAGCCGGGCCTCCAGCTCGGGCGGGAACGGCGCGCCGCTCAGCTGCGGGAAGCGCTCCAGCTGCTTGGCGTTGGTCACCGGCATGATCTCCGGGATGATCGGCACCACGCAGCCGGCCGCCTCCACCCGGTCGCGCAGCCGCAGGTAGTCCTCCACCTCGAAGAACATCTGGGTGATCGCGTAGTCGGCGCCGGACCGGATCTTGTGGACGAAGTGCCGGATGTCGTCGTCCCAGTTGGTCGACCTCGGGTGCATGTTCGGGGAGGCCGCGACGCCCACGCAGAAGTCGCCGATCGACTTGATCAGCTCGACCAGCTGATGGGCGTAGGTGACGCCCTGCGGGTGGCGCACCCACTCGCCGCTCGGGTCGCCGGGCGGGTCGCCGCGCACCGCCAGCACGTTGCGCACCCCCTGGTCGGCGTACTGCCCGATGATGTTGCGCAGCTCCGCCACCGAGTGGTCGACCGCGGTCAGGTGGGCGACCGGGGTCAGGGTGGTCTCGGCGGCGATCCGGCCGACCAGGTTGACGGTGCGGCCACGGGTGGAGCCGCCGGCGCCGTAGGTCATGCAGACGAAGTTGGGGTTGAGCGGCTCCAGCCGGCGGATCGCGGCCCAGAGCTTGTGCTCGGCCGCCTCGCTGCGCGGGGGCATGAACTCGAAGGAGTACGAACGCTTCCCGGCCGCCAGGAGTTCGCGGACCGTGAGCGCGCGGTCGGTTCTGGTGGAGGGAACGCCGAGTGCCATGGTCGCAGCGTATCGGGCAAGCCTGTGGCACGGACAAACTTCGCCCAACCACTGAGACGATCCGTCCGCCTGCTGGGGCGGAGGTGACGCAGCGCCGTCCGGCAGGCGACCCAGCGCCTCTCGAGGCGGGTCCACCGTCGCACTGCCGTGCGGCCACCCGGTTACTCTGACCCTGATCCCGATCACCCCGGAGTGCGCCGTGACCCCGTCCAGCCCCACCCCCGTGCAAGCGCTCGACCAGGCGGCCGCCCGCACCCGGGTCGACGCCGCGCTCGCCGCCTTCATGACCGAGCAGCACGCGCTGCTGAGCTCGATCTCCCCGGACCTGGTGGCGGCGGCCGACGCGCTGCGCGACTTCCTGCTCGACGGCGGCAAGCGGCTGCGCCCGGCCTTCTGCTACTGGGGCTGGCGCGGCGCGGGCGGCGCGGACGACAGCCCCGGGATCTTCCGGGCGGCAGCCGCCCTCGAGCTGCTGCAGGCCAGCGCCCTGGTGCACGACGACCTGATGGACCGCAGCGACACCCGGCGCGGTCTGCCCTCGATGCACCGCCGCTTCGAGGCGCTGCACCGCGAGAGCGGCTGGCGCGGAGACCGCGAGCAGTACGGAGCGGCGGCCGCGCTGCTGCTCGGCGACCTGCTGCTGATCTGGTGCGACGAGCTGTTCGTGCGCTGCGGCCTGGACGCGGCGGCGGTGCTGGCCGCCAAGTCGGCCTTCGACCTGATGCGTACCGAGGTGATGGCCGGGCAGTACCTGGACGTGCTGGAGCCGGTGGCCGGCGACTCGACCGACGAGCTGGCGCTGACCCGGGCGCAGACGGTGCTGCACTACAAGTCGGCGAAGTACACCATCGAGCGCCCGCTGCAGGTCGGCGCGCGGCTGGCCGGCGCGAGCGAGGAACTGGTTGCGGCCTACGGCGAGTTCGGGCTGCCGCTCGGCGAGGCCTTCCAGCTGCGCGACGACCTGCTCGGGGTCTTCGGCGACCCGGCCGTCACCGGCAAGCCGGCCGGCGACGACCTGCGCGAGGGCAAGCGGACCCTGCTGGTCGCCCTCGCGCTGCGCGCGCTGCCGCGGGAGCGGGCGGCGCGGCTGGACGCGCGGCTCGGCGCCGCGGACCTGGCGCCCGCGGAGATCGCCGAGCTGAGCGCCCTGGTGGCCGAGAGCGGTGCGCCCGAGCAGGTGGAGCAGCGGATCGAGCAGCTGATGGCCCGCTCGCTGGCCGCCCTGGCGGCGGCACCGCTGAAGGACGAAGCGGCCCGGGAGACGCTGCTCGCGCTCGCCCGGGCCGCCACCGTGCGTCGCTACTGACGCCTCGTCACCGGCGGACGGTCAGCCCGCGGCCCGCACCCGGCGGGCCAGCTCGGCCGCCGCGGCGCCCGGGTCCTCGGCGGCCGTGATCGCCCGGACCACCACCACCCGGCGCGCACCGGCCGCCAGCACCTGGTCCAGGTTGCCGAGGTCGATCCCGCCGATCGCGAACCACGGCCGGTCGGTGGCCTGCTTCGCCGCGTACTCCACCAGGCCCAGGCCCGGTGCCGGCCGGCCCGGCTTGGTCGGGGTCGGCCAGACCGGCCCGGTGCAGAAGTAGTCCACCCCCGGCTCGGCGATCGCGCCCGCCACCTCGGACTCGGCGTGGCAGGAGCGCCCGATCAGCACGTCGGCACCGAGGATCGCCCGAGCGGCCGGCACCGGCAGGTCGTCCTGGCCCAGGTGCAGCACCTGCGGGCGGGCGGCGTGCGCCACGTCCGCCCGGTCGTTCACCGCGAAGAGCTTGCCGTGCCGCTCGGCCGCCGCGGCGAACAGCTCCAGGTACTCCAGCTCCTGCTTGGCCTCCAGGCCCTTGTCGCGCAGCTGGACGATGTCCACGCCGCCGGCCAGCACCGCGTCCAGGAACTGCTCCAGGTCGCCCTGCTCGCGCCGGGCGTCGGTGCACAGGTAGAGCCGGGCGTCGGCGAGCTTCGCCCGCGCCCCGGTGCCCGCCGTCACAGCGACATCGCCTGGGCGCGCCGCTTCACCTCGGTGCCCCGGTTCTCGCACAGCGCCTGGATCGGGCTGCCCGGCAGCGAGGGGTCCTCGGTGAAGAGCCACTCCAGGATCTCCGCGTCCGTGAACCTCCCGTCCCGCAGCACGGTCAGCGTCCCGGCCAGGTGCTTGACCAGGCCGTGGTCGTCGATGAAGGCCGCCGGGACCTGCAACGAGCGGTTGGGGCCGCGGCGCACCGCGATCAGCTTGTGGTCCTTGACCATCTGGCGGACCTCGGTGACCAGCACCCCCCAGCGCTCCGAGATGTCGGGCAGGTACACCCAGTCCTGGACCAGGGATTCGATCTTGGCTTCGGTCTCACTCACGTCACTCACGGCACCAGCCTGCCACCTCGCGCGGCCACCGCGCACCAACCGCCCGTCCGGCGGGCGTCAGCGCAGGGCCGACTTGAGCGGCACGGCCGGGTCGGCGGCCAGCGCGGGATCCAGTGCCCGGCCCTGGTCGATCAGCCGCCGGGCCTGTGCCAGGTCGCGCGGCCGGTCCACGGCCAGCACCGCCACCGGGAGGTCCTCGCGCAGCCAGAGCACGCTCCACTGCGGGTCGCCGGGCGAGCCCCGCCGGAGCAGCCGGTCGCCCGCGCCGTGCCGGCCCGCGTACTGCACCATCCGCCCGAACTGCTCGGACCAGAAGTACGGCACCGGGTCGTACGGGGCCTCGGCCCCCAGCAGCGCGGCGGCCACCGCCCGGCCCGAGTTCAGCGCGTGGTCCCAGTGCTGCACGGTGACCTGCCCGCCGTAGCGGGCGGACGGGTAGCCGGCGCAGTCGCCGGCCGCCCAGACCCCGGGCAGCGAGGTCCGCAACCGCGCGTCGGTGCGGATCGCCCCGGTGGCGTCCAGCTCGATGCCGCTGCCGGCCAGCCAGCCGGTGTCCGGGCGGGCGCCGATCCCGACCACCACCTCGTCGGCCGGCACCGACTCGCCGCCGACCAGGTGCACCGCGCCCGGCTCGATCCGGTCCACCCGGGCGCCGAGCCGCAGCTCGACCCCGGCCTCGGCGTACCAGGCGCGCATCGGCTCGGTCAGCTCGGCGGGCAGCGCGCCCGGCAGCGGCGCGTCGGCCGCCTCCAGCACGGTGACCCGGCAGCCGAGCAGCCGGGCGGCGGTGGCGGTCTCGGCGCCGATCCAGCCGGCGCCGACCAGGACCAGGTGGGCGTCCGGGCGCAGGACCGCACGCAGTGCGAGGGAGTCGTCGATGGTCCGCAGCACCCGGGCCGCGTCGTCCCCGGGCAGCCGGACCGGGGCGGCGCCGGTGGCGATCACCAGGCGGTCGTACGGCAGCTCGCCGGCCTCGGTGTGCAGGGTGCCCGGGGTCAGCCCGGTGGCCCGGCGACCGGTCAGCAGCCGAACGTCGAGCTCGTCCCAGTCCAGCTCGAAGGCGGTCCGGTCGGCCTTGCCGAGCAGCACGTTCTTGGAGAGCGGCGGCCGGTCGTAGGGCCGGTGCGGCTCCTCGCCGACCAGGCTCAGCGGCCCCCGCCAGCCCCCCTCCCGCAGGGCCACCGCACACTGCGCGCCGGCCAGGCCCGCGCCGACCACGACCACCCGATCCGTGCTCTTCAGCTCTGCCACCCGGACACCATAGACCGACCGGGTCAGTGCCCACCGGGCGGTCGGCGCCTTCAGTCCCCCCGTCACCCGGCGTTATGGTGGGGGCATCCTCACGGGAGCCCGGTGCACCGGGCTGAGAGGCGGGCTGCGGCGGCCCGCGACCGTCCGAACCTGATCCGGGTCATTCCGGCGAAGGGAGAACCGGTCCTCTTGTCACGCGTCAATGACGTGCCACGCGGCACGGACGGCACCTCGTTCGAGGTGCTGGTGATCGGCGGCGGCATCATCGGTCTGGCGGTCGCCTGGCGCACCGCGCAGCGCGGGCTGCGGGTGGCGCTGGTCGACCCGGTGCCCGGCGGCGGCGCGGTGCAGGTGGCGGCGGGCATGCTGGCCCCGGTCACCGAGCTGCAGTACGGCGAGGAGCCGCTGCTGCGACTGGGCATGGCTTCCAACGAGCGGTACGCGGCGTTCGCCGCCGAGCTGTCGGAGCTGACCGGGCTGGCCACCGGCTACCGCGCCACCGGCACCCTCGCGGTCGCGCTGGACGCCGACGACAAGGCCGAACTGAGCGAGCTGCACACCTTCCACCAGCGCCTCGGCCTGGAGTCCAGCTGGCTGACCGGCCGCGAGGCGCGCCGCCTGGAGCCGATGCTGGCCCCGGGGGTGCGCGGCGGCCTGCTGGTCAGCGGTGACCACCAGGTGGACGGGCGGCGGCTGGCCGCCGCCCTGGTGCGCGCCGGCGAGCTGGGCGGGGTGCTGACCCACCGGGCCGAGGCCGTGGAGCTGCTGGTCGAGGGCGACCGCGCCCGCGGCGTGCGGCTGAGCACCGGCGAGCGGCTGTTCGCCGACCAGGTCGTGCTGGCCGCCGGTCCGCACAGCCACCGGCTGCCCGGCCTGCCGCCCGGCGTGCTGCCCGCGATCCGCCCGGTCAAGGGCCAGATCCTGCGGCTGCGGATCCCGTCGGCCTACGCCCCGTTCCTCTCCCGCAACGTGCGGGCGGTGGTCCGCGGCGGGCACCTCTACCTGGTGCCCCGCGCGGACGGCGAACTGGTGGTCGGCGCGACCACCGAGGAGCAGGGCTACGACACCACGGTCACCGCCGGCGGCGTCTACGAACTGCTGCGCGACGCCCACGAGCTGATCCCCGGGATCACCGAACTGCCGCTGGTGGAGACCAGTGCCGGCCTGCGCCCCGGCTCCCCCGACAACGCCCCGCTGCTGGGCCCCACCGCGCTGCCCGGCCTGGTGGCCGCCACCGGCCACTACCGCAACGGCGTGCTGCTCACGCCGGTCACCGGCGACCTGCTCGCCGAGTACCTCGGCACCGGCGAGCTTCCCGCACTCGCCACCCCGTTCTCCCCCGACCGCTTCGCCGCCAGGAGCCAGCCATGAGCCCGATCCTCCCGACCGTTCCCACCGTCCCGCTGACCGTCAACGGCCAACCGCGCGAGGTCGCGGGCGACACCACCCTCGCCGACCTGGTCGCCGAGCTCTCCAAGGCGCCCTCGGGCGTGGCGGCGGCGGTCAACGAGACGGTGGTGCCGCGCGGCGCGTGGACCGGTACCCGGCTCGCGCCCGGTGACCGGGTGGAGATCCTCACCGCTGTGCAGGGAGGCTGACGCCGCGATGGCTGACGACCTGCTGACGATCGCCGACACCACCTTCACCTCCCGGCTGATCATGGGCACCGGCGGCGCCCCGAGCCTGGAGATCCTGGAGCAGGCGCTGCGGATCTCGGGCACCGAGCTGACCACGGTGGCGATGCGCCGGGTCAAGGCGGACACCCAGGGCTCGGTGCTCGACGTGCTGGTCCGCAACGGCATCCGGATCCTGCCCAACACGGCCGGCTGCTTCACCGCCGGCGAGGCCGTGCTGACCGCCCGGCTGGCCCGCGAGGCGCTCGGCACCAGCTGGGTGAAGCTGGAGGTGATCGCCGACGAGCGGACCCTGCTGCCGGACCCGATCGAGCTGCTGGACGCCGCCGAGACCCTGGTGGACGACGGCTTCACGGTGCTCCCCTACACCAACGACGACCCGGTGCTGGCCCGCAAGCTGGAGGACGTGGGCTGCGCGGCGATCATGCCGCTGGGCTCACCGATCGGCTCCGGGCTCGGCATCCGCAATCCGCACAACTTCCAGCTGATCGTGGAGGCCGCAGGCGTCCCGGTGATCCTGGACGCCGGCGCGGGCACCGCCTCGGACGTGGCGCTGGCCATGGAACTGGGCTGCTCCGCGGTGATGTTGGCCTCCGCGGTGACCCGGGCCCAGGACCCGGTGCTGATGGCGGACGCGATGCGCCGGGCCGCCGAGGCCGGGCGGCTGGCCTACCGGGCGGGCCGGATCCCGCGCCGCTTCCACGCCGAGGCCTCCTCGACGATGGCCGGGCGGGCCGAGCTGGACCCGCACCTCGACCACCGTGAGCGGCCCGCCTTCTGACGGGTCGTCGCCCGTACTGATGGCGAACCATGACAACCAGGTCACCCAACCGTGTTCTACCCGCCCCTAGACTCCTCTGGTGGACACGACCTTGAACGATCCTCCCCCGGGCTCCGCCTGGGGGGACCCCCACCTCGGGACGCTGCTCGACGGGCGCTACCGGGTTGAGGAGCGCATCGCGGTGGGCGGCATGGCCACCGTCTACCGCGGCACCGACACCCGGCTGGACCGGGTGCTGGCGCTCAAGGTCATGCACCCGTCGCTGGCCGGCGACAGCGGCTTCTCCGACCGGTTCATCCGGGAGGCCAAGGCCGTCGCCCGGCTCTCGCACCCCAACGTGGTCAACGTCTTCGACCAGGGCGCGGACGGCAGCGCGGTCTTCCTGGCGATGGAGTACGTGCCCGGCTGGACCCTGCGCGACCTGCTGCGCGACCGCGGCGCGCTCTCTGCGCGGGCCGCCCTGGACGTGCTGGAGCCGGTGCTGGCCGCCCTGGGCGCCGCGCACCGGGCCGGCCTGGTGCACCGGGACGTCAAGCCGGAGAACGTGCTGATCACCGACGGCGGCCTGGTCAAGGTGGCCGACTTCGGCCTGGTCCGGCTGCTCTCCGGCGCGGACACCGCCATCACCGACGCCACCACGCCCGGTGTGATCATGGGCACGGTCTCCTACCTGGCCCCCGAGCAGATCCAGCCCTCCGCCGCCACCGACCAGCGGGTCGACGTCTACGCGGCCGGCATCATGCTCTACGAGCTGCTGACCGGCAGCAAGCCCTACTCCGGGGACAACCCGATGCAGGTGATCTACCGTCACCTGCACGAGGACGTCCCGCCGCCCTCGCTCGCCGTGCCGGGGCTGGCACCCGAGTTGGACGCGATCGTCGCCGCCGCCACCGCCCGTGATCCGCAGCACCGTCCGTGGGACGCGGTCGAGCTGCTGGCCGCACTGCAGCGGGTACGGCGCGTGCTGACGCCGGCTCAGCTGGACGCCGAACCGCCCGCCTCCAGCCGGCAGGCCCCGCAGTTCTCACCGGCCGAAGCGACCTCGGTGCTCGCCGCCCCGGCGGTGGAGCGGACCAGCGTCTTCACCGGCCCGCCACCCGAGCTGATCACCCGGCCCCGCCCCTACCACGAGCCGCCCAGGCCGCCGCGGACACCGCGCCGCCAGCGCAACCCGCGCTCCCGGCGCGGGCTGATCTGGGGCTCGGTGCTGGCCGTGGTCGCGCTGCTGGTCGCCGGGATCAGCTACCTGCTCTCCGGCGCCGTCTACGCGACGGTGCCCAGCGTGCTCGGCCAGAGCCAGGCGCAGGCCGTCAGCATCCTGGACGGCGCGGGCCTGCGCGGCAGCTTCAGCCAGGCGTTCAGCGAGACGGTGCCGCCGGGCCAGGTGATCAGCAGCGATCCCGGAGTGGGCCGGCGGGCCCGCAAGAGCGACCCGGTCAAGGTCACCGTCTCCAAGGGGCCACAGCGGATCGCCGTCCCCGATGTCACCGGCAAGCCGCTCGACCA
This sequence comes from Kitasatospora sp. NBC_01266, assembly GCF_036242395.1. Classification (NCBI taxonomy): domain Bacteria; kingdom Bacillati; phylum Actinomycetota; class Actinomycetes; order Kitasatosporales; family Streptomycetaceae; genus Kitasatospora; species Kitasatospora sp. NBC_01266. The sequence goes on from NZ_CP108458.1 coordinate 2,512,330, forward strand.
GGCGCAACAGCAGCTCACCGCCGCCCAGTTGACCCCCGGTACCACCACCCAGCAGTACAGCCCGAGCGTGCCGCAGGGCTCGGTGATCTCCACCGACCCGGCCGCCGGGCAGCAGCTGCCGGTGAACGCGCCGATCGCGCTGGTGGTCAGCAAGGGCGCGGCCCCGGTGGCCGTGCCGGACACCACCGGACTGGCGGTGTCCGACGCGCAGAGCAAGCTGAGCGGGGCCGGCTTCAAGGTGGCGCTGGCCACCGACCAGACCTACTCCGACACGGTGCCGGCCGGCTCGGTGGCCGCGCAGGACGTCACCGGTACCGCCACCCCCGGCAGCACGGTGACCCTGACCCTCTCCAAGGGCCCGCAGCCGGCGCCGGTGCCCTCGGTGACCGGGATGAGCCAGTCGGACGCGACCGACGCGCTGACCGCCGCCGGGTTCAAGGTGAAGAGCAGCGGGCTGAACTTCTTCGGGCTGAGCAGCGTCTCCGGGCAGACCCCGGCGCCGGGCACCATGCTGCCCAAGGGGTCCACGGTGACCATCAACTTCTGACCGGACGGCCGGGCGGCTGAGCAGCAGAGCGGCTGAGGGGCTGAGCGGGGGCTCAGCGCAGCGGGCCGTCGCCCGGCTCCTCCTGGTAGGAGTAGCGCTGCTCGGCCCACGGGTCGGCGCGGTTGTGGTAGCCGCGCTCCTCCCAGAAGCCGCGCCGGTCGGCCCGCATGTACTCCACCGCGCGCACCCACTTGGGGCCCTTCCAGGCGTAGAGCCCGGGAACGATCAGCCGGACCGGGAAGCCGTGCTCGACGGTCAGCGGTTCGCCGTCGTGGTGGGTGGCGAAGACCGTGCGCGGGTCGGCGAACTCGGCCAGCGGCAGGTTGGCGCTGTAGCCGTACTCCGCCCAGACCATCACATGAGTGACGCCGGGGGCCGGGGGTGCCAGGTCGAGGACGGTGGCGGCGGCCACTCCGCTCCACTCACTGTCGAGCATCGAGAACCGGGTCACGCAGTGGAAGTCGGCGCGCACCGTGGCCCGGGGCAGTTGATGGAAGCCCGCGTGGTCCCAGCTGTGCTTCTCGGCCGAAGCGGTTGCTCCGAACACCTGGAAGTCCCAGGTCAGCGGCTTGAAGCGGGGCACCGGGCCGTAGTGCAGGACCGGCCAGCCGCGCTGCAGGCGCTGCCCCGGTGGGAGCCTCGGGTCAGACTGCCGCGGTGGTTCTTGTTCGGACTGACCCATGGCTCCATGGTGACAGACGGCGGGCGGCTCGAGCCGCGCGCCCCTCAGTACGGTCGCACTCCCCCACCAACCAGGACAATCAGCCGGAAAACGGCTAATCCGACACATTGGGGAGTGAGTGTGAACTTACTGGAAATACCTCCCATAGCGGTGCCACGATGCGTCCAGCCGTTTCCCGAGCGAGGCAGGAAGGCACCGCCATGAAAGGCGACCCCGAGGTCATCGAGTTCCTCAACGAGCAGCTCACCGCCGAGCTGACCGCGATCAACCAGTACTTCCTGCACGCGAAGATGCAGGAGAACTTCGGCTGGACGAAGCTCGCCAAGTACACCCGGCACGAGTCGTTCGACGAGATGAAGCACGCCGAGATCCTGACCGACCGGATCCTCTTCCTCGACGGCCTGCCCAACTACCAGCGGCTCTTCCACGTCCGGATCGGCCAGACGGTCAAGGAGATGTTCGAGGCCGACCGGCAGGTCGAGGTCGAGGCGATCGACCGGCTGCGGCGGGGCATCGTGGTGATGCGGGCCAAGAACGACGTCACCTCGGCCAACATCTTCGAGGCCATCCTGGCCGACGAGGAGCACCACATCGACTATCTGGACACCCAGCTCGAACTGGTGGAGAAGCTCGGCGAGGCGCTCTACATCGCCCAGCTGATCGAGCAGCCGGAGAGCTAGCCGGCCGCGCGTGCCACCGCGGGTCCGGGCTCAGCGCGCGTTCAGGCGGTGCGGAGCAGCTCGATCGGCTGGTTGGCCGGCAGTTCGGCCTCGGGGTCGGCCAGCCCCAGCTTGGCGGCCAGCCGGGCCGTCGGGCACGGGCGACCGCCGTGCTCGCCGAGCAGCGCCTGGATCCGCCGCACGCAGGAGCCGCAGTCGGTGCCGGCCTTGCAGCCCTGGGCTATCTGCCGCGGGGAGTTGGCACCGCTGTCGATCGCCCGCTTCACCTGGTCCTCGGTGACCGCATGGCACATGCACACGTACATCGCGGTCTCTCCCGGGTCTCGGTGCCTCTGAGCTAAGCCTTACCTTACCCGGCCTCCCCGGCGCAGAAAAAGGCCCTGCCCCCCGAGGGGAGCAGGGCCTTCGTCACACGGGGACTCAGTGGCCCCGGTACATCTCCGCGACCAGGAACGCCAGGTCCAGCGACTGGCTGCGGTTGAGCCGCGGGTCGCAGGCCGTCTCGTAGCGCTGGTGCAGGTCGTCGACCAGCACCTCGTCGCCGCCGCCGACGCACTCGGTGACGTCGTCGCCGGTCAACTCCACGTGGATGCCGCCCGGGTGGGTGCCCAGCGCGCGGTGCACCTCGAAGAAGCCCTTGACCTCGTCCAGCACGTCGTCGAAGCGGCGGGTCTTGTGCCCGGTCCCGGCCTCGAAGGTGTTGCCGTGCATCGGGTCGCAGATCCAGACCGGCTGGGCGCCGGAGGCCGTGACCTTCTCCACCAGGGCGGGCAGCTGGTCGCGGATCTTGCCCGCGCCCATCCGGGTGATGAAGGTGAGCCGGCCCGGCTCGCGCTCGGGGTCGAGCCGCTCGATCAGGGTGAGTGCCTCGTCCACCGTGGTGGTCGGGCCGAGCTTGACGCCGATCGGGTTGCGGATCTGCGCGGCGAACTCGATGTGCGCGCCGTCCAGCTGCCGGGTCCGCTCGCCGATCCAGACCATGTGGCCGGAGACGTCGTAGAGGTCACCGGTGCGCGAGTCGACCCGGGTGAGCGCGGTCTCGTAGTCGAGCACCAGCGCCTCGTGCGAGGAGTAGAACTCGACGGTCTTGAACTCCTCCGGCGCGACCCCGCAGGCCTGCATGAAGCTCAGCGCGTTGTCGATCTCCTTGGCCAGCCGCTCGTAGCGCTGGCCGGCCGGCGAGTTGCGCACGAAGTCCTGGTTCCAGGCGTGCACCTGGCGCAGGTCCGCGTAACCACCGGTGGTGAAGGCGCGCACCAGGTTGAGCGTGGCGGCGGAGGCGTTGTACATCCGCTTCAGGCGCTCGGGGTCGGGGCGGCGGGACTCGGGGGTGAACTCGAAGCCGTTCACCGAGTCACCGCGGTAGACCGGCAGGGTGACCCCGTCGCGGGTCTCGGTCGGCTTGGAGCGCGGCTTGGAGTACTGCCCGGCGATCCGGCCCACCTTGACCACCGGAACCGAGGCGGCGTACGTGAGCACGGCCGCCATCTGCAGCAGCGTCTTGAGCTTGTTGCGGATCTGCTCCGCCGACACGCCGTCGAAGGCCTCGGCGCAGTCCCCGCCCTGCAGCAGGAAGGCCTCACCACGCGCGACGGCGCCGAGCCGGGCGCGCAGCTGGTCGCACTCGCCGGCGAAGACGAGCGGCGGATACGAGGCGAGGTCCGCCAGAGCGGTGCGCAGCGCCTCACGGTCCGGCCAGTCAGGCTGCTGCGCCGCGGGCAAGGATTGCCAGGAGTGGTGATTTGTCACGGTCACGGTGTCCAGGCTACGGGGTGTGACAACCGATTTGTGACGGCCTTCCGATGGGTGAGACACCGGGCGGACATTTCCCCGCCGCGCGTTCACTCCGGTGGGCGATCGGCTACTGTCGCTTCCATGCACGCGCCGCGCACCTTTTCCTGGTGGTGGGCCAACCCTCGGGTCGGCCCCCCGCTCGCGCGTCCCTGACGACTCGACGGCCGCCCCATCCGGGCGGCCGTCGTCGTATCCAGCAGACGGCCTTCCCGGCAGAGCGGCCCCACTCGCACCCCGCCTCCCGGAAGGACACCGACGATGACCGGTCCCAGCGCCGCCGACCTGCTCGCCCGCCTGACCGCCCCCGGCGCCCCCGCCTTCGCCCTGCTGCACCGCCGCACCCCGCGACTGGCCCCGGACACCGTGGAGGTGCTGCTCGGCGAGGTCGGCCACTACGAGACGCTGGCCGAGCTGCCGCTGCCCACCGGCGCCCCCGCCGACGGCCGCCCCCGGCACGACCTGCTCGCGCTGGTCCCGTACCGGCAGATCCGCGAGCGCGGGTTCACGGCGCACGACGACGGCACCCCGCTGCAGGCCCTGCGGGTGACCGAGCAGTACGCACTGCCGCTGGCGCAGGTGCTGGCCGCGCTGCCCCAGCTGCCGGTGACGCTCACCGACGGCGCCTTCGACCTCGACGACGAGCAGTACGCCGCGATCGTCCGGCGGGTGATCGAGGACGAGATCGGGCGCGGTGAGGGTGCCAACTTCGTGATCCGCCGGGACTTCCACGGCACGCTGGCCGACTTCTCCCCCGCGCTCGCGCTCAGCCTCTTCCGCCGCCTGCTGGCCCAGGAGCGCGGCGCGTACTGGACCTTCCTGGTGCACACCGGGGAACGCCTGCTGGTGGGCGCCTCCCCCGAGGTGCACGTGCGGCAGAGCGGCGGGACGGTCGTGATGAACCCGATCTCCGGCACCTACCGCTATCCGGCCGGCGGCCCGACCCTGGAGTCGCTGCTCGCCTTCCTGCACGACCCCAAGGAGCTGGAGGAGCTCACCATGGTGGTCGACGAGGAACTGAAGATGATGTGCACGGTCGGCGACCTGGGCGGGCAGGTGCTCGGCCCGCGGCTGAAGGAGATGGCCCACCTCGCGCACACCGAGTACGAGCTGCGCGGCCGCACCTCGCTGGACGTCCGCGAGGTGCTCAAGGAGACCATGTTCGCCGCCACCGTCACCGGCAGCCCGGTGCAGAACGCGACCCGGGTGATCCACCGCTACGAGAGCAGCGGGCGCGGCTACTACTCGGGCGCGCTCGCGCTGATCGGCCGCTCGGCCGGTGGCGGGCAGCAGCTGGACTCGCCGATCTGCATCCGCACCGCCGACCTCGACCCGGCCACCGGCCGCCTGGTGGTCCGGGTCGGCGCCACCCTGGTCCGGCACTCCGACCCGGCCGGCGAGGTGGCCGAGACGCACGCCAAGGCGGCCGGCGTGCTGGCCGCGATCGGCGCGCGGCCGGTCCCGACCGGACGCCGCTCGCACGGCGGCGGGCCCCGGCTGGCCGAGGACCACCGGGTGCAGGCGGCGCTGGACGGGCGCCGCGCCGACCTGGCCCCGTTCTGGCTGCGGATGCAGCAGCAGGTCCTGCCCGACCAGCCGCTGGAGACGCTGGTGGTGGACGGCGAGGACACCTTCACCGCGATGCTGGCCCACCTGCTGCGCTCGCTCGGCCACCGGGTCTCGGTGCTTCGGCACGACACCCCCGGACTGCGCGAACGGGTCGCCGCGCACCGCGGTCCGCTGGTGCTGGGCCCGGGTCCGGGTGACCCGGCGGACGGCGCCGACCCGAAGATGGCGCTGCTGCGCCCGATCGTCGCCGAGGCGCTGGCCGCCGCCCGCACCGGCACCCGCACCGCACCGCTGCTCGCGGTCTGCCTGAGCCATCAGCTGCTCAGCGCCGAACTGGGCCTCGGGCTGCGCCGCAAGGCCGAGGTCTACCAGGGCGCCCAGGAGACCATCGACCTCTTCGGCACCCCGCACACCGTCGGGTTCTACAACACCTTCACCGCGTACTGCTCGCAGGACCAGGCCGACCGGCTGGCCGCCGACGGCGTCGAGGTGGCCCGCGACCCGCTCACCGGCGACGTGCACGGACTGCGCGGAGCAGGCTTCGCGAGCCTGCAGTTCCACCCCGAGTCGGTGCTGACCCGGGACGGGGTGACGGTGGTGGCCGAGCTGCTGCACGGCGCGGTGGCGGCGGCGCGCTGAGTCCGGAAACGGACGCGAACACGGCGGGTCCGCAGGGGTGTTGCGGACCTGCCACAGTGCCCGGCGTCACCTACCACCGTGCACCCGGCCACCTGCGGCGGCCGCCGCGCTACCGTACGGTCCGCGGCAGGATGATCACCATGCGTATTGGGATACTCGGCAGCGGGTCGGTAGGACAGACCCTGGCCAACAAGTTACTGACCCTCGGACACGAGATCACCCTCGGCTCCCGGAGCGGGTCCAACCAGACCGGCAGCGCCTGGGCCCAGGCGGCCGGCCCGCACGGGCAGAACGGCACCTTCGCCGACGCCGCCGAGTTCGGCGAGCTGGTGATCAACGCCACCCTCGGCACCGGTGCGCTCGCCGCCCTGGAGGCGGCCGGCGCCAAGGCACTGGCGGGCAAGGTGCTGGTGGACGTCTGCAACCCGCTGGTCTTCGCCGAGGACGGCACGCTCAGCCTCGACCCGGTGAACACCGACAGCGTGGGCGAGCAGATCCAACGCGCCTTCCCCGACACCCGGGTGGTCAAGGCGCTGAACACCCTGTCCGCCCCGGTGATGGTCGACCCCACCCGGGTCCCCGGCCGGCACCAGCTCTTCATCGCGGGCGAGGACGCGGGGGCCAAGCAGGAGGTCGTCGCGCTGCTGGAGTCCTTCGGCTGGCCGGGCGCCGACATCGTGGACCTGGGCGGGATCCAGGCCGCGCGCAGTCTGGAGATGCTGATGCCGTTCTGGGTGAACCTGTGGCGGCACTACGGGCACACCGACTTCAACTACAGCTTCCAGATCGGCGGCTGACACCTGCTCGAAGCCGTTCACGCCAGGTCGTCATCGATCCCCCACTCGATGGCGTACCGCACCAGTTCGACCCGGTTGTGCAAGTGGAGCTTCCCGAGGGTGTTCTGCACGTGGTTCTGCACCGTGCGGTGCGAGATGACCAGCTTGGCGGCGATCTGACGGTAAGAGAGCCCCTTCGCCACCATCCGCAGCACCTCGGTCTCCCGCGCCGTCAGCCGCGGCACCGGCACCCCGGCCGGACCCGGGCGCCCCTGGTCGACGGGCTCGGCGGCCAGCCGCCGGAACTCGCCGAGCACCAGGCCGGCCAGCCCCGGAGTGAAGACCGCCTCCCCCGCCGCCGTCCGGCGCACCGCCTCCAGCAGTTCCTCGCGCCCCGCCGACTTCACCAGGTACCCGCTCGCCCCGGACTTCACCGCCGCCAGCACGTCGGCCTGCTCCCCGCTCGCGGAGAGCACCAGGACCCGCAGACTCGGATCCCGGGCCAGCACCTGGCGGCAGACCTCGGCCCCGGGCAGCAGCGGCAGGTGCAGGTCGAGCAGCAGCACCTGCGGCCGGCTCGCCGCCGCCCGGCGCACCGCCTGCGCGCCGTCCCCCGCCGTGGCCACCACCTCGAAGCCCGCCTCGGCCAGGTCCCGGGCCACCGCCTCCCGCCACATCGGATGGTCGTCCACCACCATCACCCGCAGCCGCCCACCGAACACCTGCCCGCCCGCCATCAGCCCTCGCCCTCCCTGGGCACCCGCAACTCGATCTCGACGCCCTCGCCCGGCGCCGAGCTGAACTCCGCCGTGCCGCCGAGGTCGCGCAGCCGGCCCTCGATCGACTGGGCCACCCCCAGCCGCCCGTCCTGCCGCGCCCGGGCCAGTCGGCCGACCGCGAACCCAGGTCCGTCGTCGCGGATCGAGACGGTCACCGCGGCCGGTTCGTCCTCCAGCAGGATCCACGCCCGGGCGCACGGCCCGGCGTGCTGCCGCACGTTGTCCACGGCGGCGCCCACCGCCGCCGCGAGTTCCGCGGCCACCTGGCCCGGCAGCAGCACCGGGGTGGCGGGCGCCGCGACGGTGATCCGCTCGTCCGCGTGGCCGGTGAGCAGCTCGCGCAGGTCGCACCCCTCGCCGCGGGTCCCGGCCGGGAGCTGACCGCTGGTCATCAGCGCCCGCAGTGCCCGCTCCTGCTCCCCGGCGAGCTGTCCGAGCCGCTCGTCCACCGCGCCGGCCCGCCGCCGCACCAGCGCCAGCACCTGGAGCACCCCGTCGTGGATGTCGCGGGAGAGCCGCTCCCGCTCGCGGGTCGCCGCGTCCACCCGCAGCGCCTCGCTCAGCGCGGCCTCGCTCGCCCGGGCCAGCTCCATCACCCGGCCGATCGCGCAGCCGACCACCAGCAGCAGCACGCAGTTGTGCACGTTGTCCAGGGTCAGGCCGCCGTGGCCGAGGATGTTCGCGGCGGCGATCGCCAGGCCCGCCGAAGCGGCGAGCCGCCAGCCGCCCTTGGCCCCGAAGCCGAGCACCGTGCAGGCGGCCCAGATGGTCGGCAGGGTCAGCACGCCGGCCGCGGTCTGCCTCGGGGTGTCGACATAGCCACTCAGCACGATCCCGCCGACCGCCATCGCCAGGTCGACGCCCAGCAGCGGCCAGGAGCAGCGGGCCGGGTTGCCGAAGGCGCGCACGGTGGCCAGCGTCCAGAGCACCAGGGCGCCCAGGTAGAGCCAGCCGGCCACCGGGTGCCGCACGTGCGGGTAGAGCAGGAAGAACCGGAGCAGCGCGTAGGCCAGCGCGAGCACCCGCGACCAGCTGATCGCCCGCCAGAGCGGCAGCTCCACCGACATCCCGCCGGCCGTCACCGCCGCGCCCGGGCCGCCGTCCGGCAGCGCCATCGCGCGCTCTCCCCCCCGGTTCCCCCGCGCCGCCGAGCGGCCGCTACGCGTCGCCCGACTCCTGCTTGCCCTGCTCCTGCTCCTGCTTCTCGAGCTCCTGACGCTCCTTCTCGGCCGCCTTCTCCGCCGCCCGCTCCGCGCGCTGCTCGGCCCGGCGCTCGGCGTCCGCGCGCTTCTTGTCCTCGGCGATCTGCCGCTTGGCGGCGGTCGCGTAGATGTCCACGTACTCCTGGCCGGAGAGCCGCATGATCTCGTACATCACCTCGTCGGTGACCGAGCGCAGGATGAAGCGGTCGTTCTCCATGCCCTGGTAGCGGGAGAAGTCCAGCGGGCGGCCGATCCGGATGCCGGGGCGGATCCCGAAGTTGGGGACCACCTGGCCGGGCGGCTGCACCTTCTCGGTGTCGATCATCGCCACCGGGATCACCGGCGCGCCGGTCTGCAGCGCCACCCGGGCCAGGCCGCCGACCTTGCCCCGGTAGAGCTTGCCGTCGGGCGAGCGGGTGCCCTCGGGGTAGACGCCGAACAGCTCGCCGCTGTCGATCACCGCGATCGCGCTGCGGATCGCCGCCTCGCCGGCCCCGCGCACACCGGAGCGGTCCACCGGGAGCTGGCCGACGCCCTTGAAGAAGGCGGCCGTCAGCTTGCCCTTGAGTCCGGGCGTGTTGAAGTACTCCGCCTTGGCGATGAAGGTCACCCGACGCTTCATCAAGGCGGGCAGGAAGAAGGAGTCCGAGAACGAGAGGTGGTTGCTGGCGATGATCGCCGGGCCCTCGTCGGGGATGTTCTCCGCACCTTCCATCCACGGCCGGAAGAAGATCCGCAGCATCGGTGCGACGATCATCTTCATCAGTCGGTAGAACAACCCGGACCTCCTGTATTGCAGACCGGTCGATCCTAATGCCCCGACGGCCCCCTCGATGCACCGGTGCGGCGGCGCCGTGCGACCGCGAGGGTCTGTACGCCCCGCCGACCCCGTGCAACGATGGCCGCGGCCCTCGCCTTCTCCGCAGGAATCACCGAAGGAGCCCCCGGATGCCGCTGCTGCCCGGTGCCGAGCCCTACCACCATCGTGGTGGCCCGGTCGGCGTGCTGCTCTGCCACGGCTTCACCGGCTCCCCGCAGTCGTTGCGCCCGTGGGCCGAGTACCTGGCCGAAGCCGGTCTGACCGTGGCACTGCCGCTGCTGCCCGGCCACGGCACCCGCTGGCAGGACCTCCAGGTGACCCGCTGGCAGGACTGGTACGCCGAGGTGGCCCGCGAACTGCTGCTGCTCGCCGACGAGTGCGAGCAGGTCTTCGTCTTCGGCCTCTCGATGGGCGGCTCGCTGGCCCTGCGGCTGGCGGCCGAGCACCCGGAGCTGGTGTCCGGGGTGGTACTGGTCAACCCCTCGGTGCGCGCCGACAACCCGGCCACCGCGCTGCTCCCGGTGATCCGCCACCTGCTGCCCAGCCTGCCGGGCATCACCGGCGACATCGCCCGGCCCGGCGCCGCCGAACTCGGCTACGACCGCATTCCGCTGCACGCCGCCTGGTCGCTGGCCCAGCTCTGGCGCACCGTGCAGCAGGCGCTGCCGCAGGTCGGCCAGCCGGTGCTGCTGCTGCGCAGCCCAGGGGACCACGTGGTCTCACCGGCGAACTCCGCCTTGGTCCGCGCCCGGATATCCTCGGTCGATGTGACGGAGCGGCTCTGCGAGCGCAGCTACCACGTCGCGACCCTGGACCACGACGCCGAACTGATCTTCGAGGAGTCCCTCGGGTTCGTCCGGCGGCTGACCGGGGTCACGCAGGGCACCGAGGCCACCGACCAGCGGGGCTGAGGGCCACCAGGACCGAAGGGCCGGCAGTGCACGAGCACGAGAACAACACGGCGGGCGACGACGAGGACCGCCCCCAGGAGAGCGAGCAGCGCCCCACGCCCGCGCCCGGCAGCCAGGCCGAGCAGGATGCGATCTTCGCTGCGCTGGTCGCGCAGTTCGACGACCCGGTGGACCTCAACCGCCCGGACTGGCCCGAGATCGAGAACCTGCGCGCGAAGAACCCGCCGGCTCCCGCGCCGGTCACCGCCACCGTCCAGCCTCCCGGGCCACGCGACTGGTCCGCCGCCGACGACCCTGACGAGGGCCATTTCGTCCCGCCCGAGCCGCCGCCGCTGCCGGCCGCCGACACCACCACCAAGTTCGCCTGGATCGCCGTCCTCGGCGGCCCCGCGCTGCTCCTCTTCGACGCCCTGGTCTGGCGCCAGGTCTCCGGCTGGCCGGCCTGGGTCGGGCTGACCGCCTTCCTGGGCGGCTTCACCACCCTGGTCGTCCGAATGAAGGACCGCGACCCCGACGAGCCCCAGGACCCGCACGGCGGCGCGGTGGTGTGAGGCGGCACCAGCGGCACCGGCCGCACCAGCAGAACTGACGGACCGTCAGGCAGTGGCTCCGGCCGGCACCCGCAGCACCGCCACCACCGGCAGGTGGTCGGTGGCCGCCAGCAGCTCGGCCACCGGCAGCGGCGGCACCCCGCAGGCGAGCACCTCGATGCCGGGCGAGGCGAAGACCGCGTCCAGCCGCTGCAGCGGGTCCCCCGGACGCGAGGTGTACTCGCCGCCCCACGGCTTGACGGCCCAGCCGTCCTGGTAGCGCTCGGCCAGCGCGGTCCAGCCCGGGTCCTCCGGATGCTCGTTGAAGTCCCCGGCGATCACCGAGAGTTCGCGGATCGCCGCCTGCGCGTGCAGCAGCTCGAACTGCTGCGCCCGCTCGGGCCCGATGAAGCTCAGGTGACAGCTGGTCAGCGCGAACGGCCGGGCACGGCCGAGCCGCACCACCGAGCTGGCGAAGCCGCGCGCGTGCCAGCCGCGGTGCTTGGGGAGCAGCAGGTCGTGCCGGCTGAGCACCGTCACCCCGAGCCGCCCGAGCAGCAGCGGGCCGGCCGCCGTGCGCCCGCCACCGGAGAGGATCACGGTGCCGGTGTTCCGGGCCAGCCAGGCGGCCTGGCCCTCCGGCCGCCAGTAGCGCGGCGACTCCTGCACGCAGACCAGGTCCGGCTCGCAGGCCCGGATCACCCGGGCCAGCGCCCGGCGGTCGTCGCGCTGCGAGCGGATGTTGTAGCTCAGCACGCGGACCAGTTCGGCACCGTCGGGCTGGGGACCGGAGGGCGGCAGGTCGAGACTCACCCCGGACACGCTACCGGCTCCGCCGAGGCGGAGCCGGTGGTATCGCGAGGTACCGCCTCGATGTCCGACGCGGCGTCAGGAACTGGCGTGACGTCAGAAGCCCTGCCCGGATCCGGGGATCAGCGGGTGCGCGCCAGGTCGCCCGCGCCCACGATGCCCGCCGAGGACCCCATCGAGGCCAGCACCACCTCGGCGCGCGGCCGGTGCGCCCCGCCGGTCAGGTACTTCTCGTAGTCCTTGGCCACCGGGTCGAGCAGCAGCCGCCCGGAGTCCGAGACGCCGCCGCCGAGCACGAAGACGCCCGGGTCGAAGAGCGCGGCCAGGTCGGCCATCCCCCGGCCCAGCCAGTCGGCCAGCTCCGCGTAGCACTCCAGCGCCAGCGGGTCGCCCTCCTCGGCGGCCTGGGTGATGTGGATGCCTCGCAGCGTCTCGGCCACCCCCTCGTTGAGCGCCAGCATCCGCCCGCCGCGCTCGGGGTCGGCCGCCGCCTTCTCCCGGCCGTAGCGGCGCAGCGCCCGCCCGGAACCGTACTGCTCCCAGCAGCCCTTGCCGCCGCAGCCGCAGAGCAGGCCGTCCGGGACCATGTTGAGGTGGCCGATCTCGCCGGCCACGCCGAACCGGCCGCGGTGCAGCCGCCCGTCGAGCACGATGCCGCCGCCGATCCCGGTGCCGACGGTGATCAGCACCATGTCGGTGTGCTCGGCCGCCGCCCCGAACCGGAACTCGGCCCAGGCCGCGCAGTTGGCGTCGTTCTCCACCACCGTGTCGAGGCCGGTCAGTTCCTCGATCCGGCCGCGCAGCGGCTCGTTCTCCCAGGCGATGTTGGGCGCGAAGATCACCGTGGAGCGGTCGCGGTCCACGAAGCCGGGCGCACCCACGCCCACCGCCTCGACCTCGGCGAACTGCTCCTTGAGTTCGCGCACGGCCTGGGCGATGGCATCGACCGCCCACTGCGGGTCGGCCGGGGTGGGAACCCGGGTCCGGGCCAGGATCTCGCCGTTCTCGTCGACCACGCCGGCCGCGATCTTGGTGCCGCCGACGTCGACGCCGATGGTCAGAGCCATGTGTCCCTCAGTCATTCGCTCGTGCCCGATGGGCGGAACGGTACCCGCCCGGCCGTGCTCCCGTACACACCTGGCCATACATTATCCGAAGACAAGGCGCCGGAAGCCTCGCCGGAAGGCTTCAAAAGTCGTACGATTCGGGGCAGACGGTAGTACCAGCACACCACTGGGTGACGAGGCCGGACGGCCTCAGTCGTCCAGGTCGATCCGTTCGGAATCCGCCGGGTCGGGGGCCGACCAGCGGCGCTCATGACCGGCCACGGCGGCCCGGTAGGCGGCCAGCAGCTCACCGCCGGCGGCGGCCAGGTGAGCGAAGACCTCGGGGTTCTCCGCCTTCACCCGGGCGAACGCCCGCTCGGCCCGCTCGCCCACCGCCGAGGCCAGTTTGCGCGCCTCATCGACCAAAGGGTTGTCGACAGGATCTGAACTGTTCATGACGCGCGCCTCCTGGTGCCACCGCGGCGGTCGGCGCCTGTGCGGCGCACCCGCCCGTACCCCGCAGACGCTACCGGGTCACCCCGTCGCACCGGGGCGGTCAGCGCGCGCTGGGCCAGAGGTCCGGGTCAGGAGCGAAGCGCAACGTCAACTCCCCGTCACGCAAGGCCGCTCCGGCCACCGTGCAGCGCCGCAGCGCGCCGGGCAGCGGCAGGATCCGGCGGTACGGACCCAGGCCCACCACCAGTTCGTCGCCCCGCCGCATCAGCTCCAGGTCGGCCCGTTCGGCACCGGGCGCGGCCAGCCGCCAGAGCAGCACGCCGTCCTCGGCCAGCCGGTCCTCGGCGGTCCACGGCCAACGCGCGGGTGGCTGCGGGCCGTCGCCGTCGCGGTCGCCGTACAGCTGCGCGGCCAGCGCCGGCAGGTCCGCCGCCGTGCGATCCGCCGTCAGCAGCGGCACCGCGAGGTCGATCGCGGCCAGCCGCTCGCGCTCGGCGGCGGCCTGCCCGGCCAGCCAGCCGTCGGCCGAGTCCAGCGCCGCCGCGGGCAGCGCGCGGTGCGCGACCACGGCGTCCAGCCGGTGGCCGAAGAGCGCGAGTCCGGCGGCGGCCCGGCGCACGCCGGGCACCGAGCAGGAGCCGGCGTCCACGACCAGGCGCACCGAGGTACGGGCCGACTCGATCACCGCGCGGGTGGCGGCCAACTCGCCGGCCACCCAGGAGCGGGCGGCGTAGAGCCAGTCGGCGGGCATCGGCACTCCGGCCACGGCGGCCAGCAGCGGGCGCAGCGCCCGCGCCGCCTGGCGCTGCTCGGGCAGCAGCCGGGCCAGGTAGCGGTCCAACTGCTCGGGCAGCGCCAGCGCGGCGGTCAGCTCGGCGGGCGGCGGGGCGGCGGCCACCACCAGGTCGTACTGCTCGGCCGGGACCTGCAGCGCGCGCAGCAGGGCGAGTTGACGGGTGCCGGGCAGCGCGGTCAGCTCGTCCGGCTCCAGCGGTTCGACGCCGAGCAGGTCGAAGCCGGTGCGCAGCTTGCCGTCCAGGCCGGCCAGCGCGCTGCGGAACGCCTGCTGCTCATCGATCCGGGCGGCGGTCAGCCGCTGCGCCACGGGCTGCGCGGCGGGCCCGAGCCGCACCGCCAGCGCCTCGTCGACCAGCCGGTGCGGGTCGTCGGCCGCCAGCAGCAGGGTGCGCAGGCCGCGTCCGGCGGCGTGCAGCGCGGTGGCGGCGGCCACCTCGGGCACCGCGTTGGCGTCGCCGGTGACCAGCACCGTCCGGGTCACGACGAGGCCCTAGCTCGCCGCGCTGCTGGGCTTGCTCTCCACCCGCTTCTTCAGACCGGCCAGCGCCCGGTCGATGATCACCTTCTCGGCCTTGCGCTTGATCATGCCGAGCATCGGGATCTTGACGTCCACCGCGAGCTGGTAGCTGACCTCGGTCCCGCCGACCGCCGGGGCCAGCGCGTAGGAGCCGTCCAGCGAGCGCAGCATCTGGCTCTTCACCAGGGTCCAGGAGACCTCGCGGTCGGCGTCCCAGGTGTAGGCGAGCACGTGCTCGTCCCGGATCGCCCCGGCGTCCAGCAGCAGCCGGACCTGGGTGGCGCGGCCGTCCTCGCCGCGGCCGAGCACCTCGATCTCCTTGACCTCACCCGTCCACAGCGGGTACGCCTCGAAGTCGGCGATCACCGCCATCACCTCGGCCGCCGTCGCCTCGATGACGATGCTCGACCTGGTGTGTTCCGCCATGGGTGGGCCTCCGCGTTGTCCCGTGCCACTCGTCAGGTGCGCTCGACAGCTGCGCTCGAAGTCGTTCCGGTGCTCTCGACGTCGTCAAGTGCCCTCGAAGGCTATCGCGGCTGCCGGTGGCCTCGGCCCCATGGGGCGCTGCCCAGCGGGCTACCCGCGGGTCACTCGGCCGCTGTCGTAAGGTGCGTCTCGAAACGATCAGTGGCTCACCCAGGGGTGTGACACTTCGAACAGAGCGGCTGACCCCCCTACCCGAATCTCGCTACCGGGCAGTAACGTCCTGCCGTCCCGCAGCGTCGCAGACGAGGAGCAGCAGTGCTCGACTTCAGCCTTCCGGCCCGTTACCAGGTGCCGAGTGGTGGCAACCTCTCGGACCTGGTCCACCAGAACGCCATCGAGCACCCCCGGGTCGCCGTGGTCAGCCGGAAGCTGGAGGGCCGCTGGCAGGAGGTCACCGCCGCCGCGTTCCTCACCGAGGTGCACCGCGCCGCCAAGGGCCTGATCGCGGTCGGCGTCCAGCCGGGCGACCGGGTCGCCGTGATGTCGCGCACCCGCTACGAGTGGACGCTGCTGGACTTCGCGATCTGGTGCGCGGGCGCGATCACCGTGCCGGTGTACGAGACCTCCTCCGCCGAGCAGGTGCAGTGGATCCTCAGCGACTCCGGGGCGGTCGCGGTGGTCACCGAGACCGACAGCCACGCCGCCGTGGTCGAGTCGGTCCGCGACCAGTTGCCCGAGCTGAAGCACACCTGGCAGATCGAGCACGGCGCGCTGGCCGAGCTGGCCGCCGCCGGCAGCGCCGTGCCGGACGCGACGGTGACCGAGCGCCGTTCCATCCCGACCGCCGACTCGATCGCCACCATCGTCTACACCTCGGGCACCACCGGGCGCCCGAAGGGCTGTCAGCTCACCCACGGCAACTTCCTGGCCGAGTGCGGCAACGTGGTCCACCGGATGCCGGAGCTGTTCCGCACCGGCGACAGCTCGGTGCTGCTCTTCCTGCCGCTGGCCCACGTACTGGGCCGGATCGTCGAGATCGCCGCCGCGCTGGCGCCGATCAAGCTGGGCCACGTCTCGGACGTCCGGGACGTCACCGCCGAGCTGGCCGCCTTCCGCCCGACCCTGATCCTGGGCGTGCCGCGGGTCTTCGAGAAGGTCTACAACACCGCCCGGGCCAAGGCCCAGGCCGACGGCAAGGGCAAGATCTTCGACCAGGCCGCCGCGACCGCGATCGCCTACAGCCGCGCGCTGGAGCAGGGCGGCCCCGGGCTGCTGCTGAAGCTCAAGCACACGGTCTTCGACAAGCTGGTCTACAGCAAGCTGCGGGCCGCGCTCGGCGGCCGGGCCACCCACGCGATCTCCGGCGGCGCACCGCTGGGCGAGCGGCTGGGCCACTTCTACCGGGGCATCGGCTTCACCGTCCTGGAGGGCTACGGCCTCACCGAGACCAGCGGGGCCACCGCCTTCAACCCGCACGACCGGCAGAAGATCGGCACCGTCGGCCAGCCGCTGCCCGGCTCCGCGGCCCGGATCGGCGAGGACGGCGAGGTGCTGCTGAAGGGCCCGCAGGTCTTCACCGGCTACTGGAACAACCCGAGTGCCACCGCCGAGGCGCTGGACGACGGCTGGTTCGCCACCGGCGACCTGGGCAGCCTGGACGAGGACGGCTACCTGACCATCACCGGCCGCAAGAAGGAGATCATCGTCACGGCCGGCGGCAAGAACGTCGCCCCCGCGGTGATCGAGGACCGGATCCGGGCCCACGCGCTGATCGGCGAGGTGATGGTGGTCGGCGACCGCAGGCCGTTCATCGGCTGCCTGGTCACCATCGACGAGGAGTTCCTGCCCAAGTGGCTGGAGCTGAACCACCGTCAGCCCGCCACCCTGGCCGAGCTGAAGGACGACCCGCAGCTGCTGGCCGCCGTTCAGGAGGCGGTGGACGAGGGCAACAAGGCGGTCTCGCACGCCGAGGCGGTGAAGAAGTTCCGGATCCTGGACATCGACTTCTCCGAGGCCAACGGCTACCTGACGCCCTCGCTCAAGCTGAAGCGCAACGTGGTGCTGAAGGACTTCGCCGCCGAGATCGAGGCGCTCTACCAGAAGTAGCGGGCGCCTTCGTCACTCGCCGGCGAGCAGGTCGGTGAGGCGCTGGGCCAGCAGGTCCCAGCGCCAGGCGTCCTCCACCCAGCGCCGCCCGGCCTCGCCGAGCTTGCGGCGCAGCGCCGCGTCGCCGAGCAGCCGCACGATCCGCTCGGCGGCCGCGCCGGGCGAGCCACCGGACACCACGTAGCCGGTCTCGCCCTCCAGCACCGCGTCCGGCGCGCCCCCGGAGTCACCCGCCACCACCGGCAGCCCGGTGGCCGAGGCCTCCAGGTAGACGATGCCGAGCCCCTCCACGTCCAGCCCGCCGCGCCTGGTCCGGCAGGGCATCGCGAAGACGTCCCCGGCGCCGTAGTGGGCCGGCAGCTCGGCCCACGGCACCTCGCCGGTGAACCGCACCGAGCCGGCCACCCCCTTGGCGTCGGCGAGCTTGCGCAGGTCCGCCAGGTAGGGCCCGCCGCCGACGATCAGCAGCACCGTGTCCGGCTCGGCGGCCAGGATCTGCGGCAGCGCGGCGATCAGGGTGTCCTGCCCCTTGCGCGGCACCAGCCGGGAGACGCAGACCACCACCGGCCGGTCGGTCAGGCCGAGCCTGGCCCGCACCTCGGCGCCGCCCGAGTCCGGGTGGAAGGTCCGCTCGTCCACCCCGGGCGGCAGCTGCGCCATCCGCGCGGCCGGGCCCGGGCCCACCGCCCGGGCGATCCGCGAGCGGGTGTACTCGCCGAGGTAGGTGAGGGTGTCGGTGCCCTCGCCGATCCGCCGCAGCAACTGGCGGGCGACCGGCAGCTGGGCCCAGGCGGCCTCGTGCCCGTGCGTCATGCCGAGCAGCCGACGCGCACCGGCCCGGCGCAGCGCGGGCGCCATCAGGCCCAGCGGCGCGGCGGCGCCGAACCAGACGGTGTCGCACCCCTCGGCCCGCAGCAGCTCGGCGGCCCGCCGGGTGACCCGGGGCGTGGGCAGCAGCATCGTGCTCCGGTCCCGGATCACCGGGAACGGCTGCTCGGCGTCGAACCGGGCGACCTCGCTGCCGTCGCGCCAGGATGAGGCATACACCACAATCTCGCCCAACGGCTGGCGAATCGCCATGTTGTGGACGAAGGCCTGGATTCCGCCTGGGCGCGGGGGAAAGTCGTTGGTCACCACAAGGGTCTTCGGCATACTGTCCACGGCTCGCTCGGTCGGGGGGTGCTCGGTTCACCGCTCGCTGATCCGTACCATAGGTCACCATGCCGATTCGGCGGGAACGGATGAAGGGTCCGGAACCGTTTCCCCCGTGGCTCTGTCCTAGTCGACACGGGTTCAGACGGGTGCGCGCAGCTAACGAGGGAGCACAGTGGAGTTGGCCAACGACGGCCCGGCCGACCAGCACGGCAGCAGCGGCGGTGGGGGCCTGGCCCTGGCCGCGCCCCCGAACCCGGGTGCCACCGCGGTGACACCCCCCGCGCCCCCGCGCGGCGCGGCCTGGCGGGTCGGCGGCGGCTGGCTGCTGACCCGGGTCCTGCTGGTCCTGATGGTCACCGGCGTACTCAAGATAGCGCCGCTGGACGTGACCACCGATGTCTCGGTGATCTACCACAGCTGGTTCAAGGTGCTGCAGACCGGCACCTTCCCGATGGACGACGTCACCTGGCAGTACCCGCCCGGCGCCGCGCTGGTGATCCTGGCCCCCGGGCTGCTGCCGTGGTCCTACCTGACCTCCTTCTTCGTGCTCTGCGGCGTCTTCGACACGCTCGCGATCACCATGCTGCTGCGCACCGGGCTGCGGCGCGGGCGCAGCTTCGCCGGGGCCTGGGTCTGGGTGCTCGGGGTGCCGCTGCTCGGTCCGACCGTCTACTGCCGCTACGACATCCTGGTCACCGCGATCGCCATGACCGGGCTGCTGGTGATCCTGCGCCGACCGGTGCTGGGCGGCTTCCTGCTGGGCATCGGCGGCCTGATGAAGCTCTGGCCGCTGCTCGGCCTGGCCGGCACCCCGCGCGGCCGGCGGACCCGGCGGTCCTGGACGGCGGCGGTGGGCTCGGTGGCCAGCCTCGCCTTCCTGCTGGCGGCGGGGATGAACGGGGCCTTCCAGTTCCTCACCTTCCAGGCCGATCGCGGCATCGAGGTGGAGTCGCTGGGCGCGCTGCCGCTGCACTTCGCCAAGCTGTTCGGCTTCTGGCACGGCGCGGTGACGATGAACTACGGCTCGGTGGAGTTCCTCGGCCCGTGGGTGCCGGTGATCTCCAAGGTCGCGATGGGCGCCACCGTGGCCGGCTTCGGCTGGCTGCTCTACTGGCGGCTGCGGGCCCGCCGCTGGCAGCCCTCCACCACCTATGACGCGGCCCTGGCGGCGCTGCTGATCTTCACCGTGACCAGCCGGGTGATCAGCCCGCAGTACCTGGTCTGGCTGGTCGGCCTGGCGGCCGTCTGCCTGACCGTGCGCGGCACCAGCCAGCGTCCGGTGGCGGTCATGGTCCTGGTCGCGACGGTGCTGACCACGCTGGAGTTCCCGATGAACTTCGGCCAGGTGGTCAACAGCACCGGCTGGGGCGTCACCATCCTGACCGCCCGCAACCTGACCATGCTGGCCGCCACCATCGTGTCCTGCCAGCGGCTCTGGCGCTCCACCCAGGGCCCGGCCCCGGCCGTCGCCGAGGAGAGCGAGGCGCCGACCGAGCCGGAGCCGAAGTACCCGGTGCGCCCGGGGATCGCCTACGAGCAGAGCCTGCTGGACGACATCCAGCACGGCTGACGGATCGCCAGGCGCGTGCCAGGCCGGGTTCGGGTTCGGCTGGTTCGGCCGGGCGCTCAGGAGCTGCCCGGCCCGACCTGGCGGACCACGTCGGCGATCCAGCGCCTGGTGAACTCCGCCAGCCCGTACCCCAGCCGCCGGCCGAGGATCAGGTCCAACTGCTGGTCCCGGCCGGCGCCGGGGCCGGCCGCGCCGACCGCCCGGTAGACGTCGACCAGGGCCTGCTGCCCGTGCTCGGCGGCGATCAGCGAGCAGGCCAGCCAGGAGAGTTCGTAGGCCTGGGCGATCGCGGTGGAGCCGGCCTTGAAGTCGGCATCGGTGGGCAGCGCGGTGGGCAGTTTGCCGGCGGCCACGTCCTGGGTCAGCTCCGGGGCGATCTGCCGGGCGGTGTGCCCGGTGTTCAGGTAGCCCGTGTAGTCGGCCACGCCCTCGGAGAGCCAGAGCGGGGTCCACGGGTGGGTGTCGGCCCGGGTGGCGACATGGGTGGACTCGTGGGTGATCACCACGTGCTTGCCGAACGCGCTGAGCCGGCGGTACGCGTCGGGGTTGACCAGCACCCGGTCGGCGGGGGTGCGCACCGGCGCGGCGGGGGCCGCGACGGTGACCGCGGCGATGTCCGAGTAGCTGCTCGGATCGGCCCCCAGCAGCTGGGTGAACTGCGCCGCGGTGGTGGGCAGCTGGAGCACCAGCCGACCCGGCCACCCGCCGCCCCAGACCGCGCTGACGGCGGGCACCGCCTGGTCCCCCAGCCCGGCCAGCTCGGTCAGCAGACCGGGCGTGGCCGGCCCGAGCACCACGCAGTGCGCCCCGCGCACCGGCGTGGGGTCGCCCAGGTCCCAGGGCGCGGCCGGGCTGCCCGGGGCGGCGCTCTCACCGCTCACCGCGCCGCCGGCCAGGGTGAGCCGGCGGCGCAGCACCACCGGGTAGTCGTCGAAGCCGTCCAGCCGGTAGGAGAGCTCGGCGCTCACCGTGCGGGCGTCCCACGAGGTCGGGCGGTAGTCCAGCTGGGCCAGCCGCAGCGCGGCCAGCTCACCGGTGCGCAGCGCCTGGGCGTGCGCGGCCAGCAGCGCCGTCGGCTGCCCGGCACCCGGCGTACCGAGCGGGGCCGCGCCGGTGGGCACGGCGGCCCGGGCGGGCACCGCGCGGGGCAGCGAGAGCTGGGCCAGCCCGCCGGCCGCCAGCAGCAGCGCGGTGCGCCGGGAGAGCCCGCCGCCACCGGCGGGCTCTCCCGGCGCGCTGGGCGATCGGGCGCTCAGACCCGCACCACCGCCGCCACCGGCATCGCCGCGACGTTCTCGTAGCGCACCCGGGCCCCGGGGTACGGGGCATGGATCACCGTGCCACCGCCGACGTACATGCCGACATGGTGCATGTCGTGAAAGAAGATCACCAAGTCTCCCGGTCGCGCCTCGGCCAGGCTGATCCGCTGCCCCCCGAACGCCTGCGCCTGCGAGGTGCGGGGCAGGCTCACTCCCGCCTGCCGCCAGCTCCAGTACATCAGACCCGAGCAGTCGAAGCTGCCGGGCCCGGTGGATCCGTAGACGTACGGGGAGCCGAGCTTGCTCAGCGCCGCGGCCACCGCGACCGCCGCCCGGTCCGAGGCGGGCGGCTGGTTGCCCAGATCCACCCGCTCCGCCCCGCGCGCGGCCCGCTCGTTCGCCTCCCGGGCGTCCTGCGCGAGCAGCTGGTCCCGCTCGGCGGCGGAGAGGCTGTCGAGCAGCGCCTGGGCGCTCTTCAGCCGCTGCTGCACCTGCTGCTTGCTCTTCGCCAGGGTGCTGCGCACGGTCTCCAGTTCGGCCAGCTTGGCGCCGGCCTCGCTGCGCCGCTGGTCGAGCCGGTGCTGCTGCTCCAGCACCTCATGGAGCGTGGCGACCTGCTGGCGGCCCGCCTCGGCCAGACTGCGCGCCTTGAGCAGGTAGCCCGCCGGATCGGAGGAGAGCATCAGTTGAACGCTCGGGTCCATCCCGCCCGAGCGGTACTCGGCCGCGGCCACCGTGGCCAGGTCCGACCGCATCCGGTTGAGCGTGTCCTGCCCCTGTGCCACCTGCGCCTGCAGCGCGCTGCTCTCGGCCTGCAGCCGCTTGACGTCCTCCTCTGCCGCGTTGGACTTCTCCGAGGCCTGCTCGGCCTCCGTGTAGAGCTGGTCGACCTGCGACTTGACGTCGTTCTTGTCCGGCTTGGCCGGTGCGCCCTGGGCGCTGGCCGTCATCGCCAGCGCGGTGGTCGCGGCAGCGGTGACCGCCAGCACCCGGGCGAACCGGCGCGCGGTGCCCGACGGGGGTGTAATCGCCATCGCCTGACGACTCCAATCGCCGTGAGGGCTCGGGGAGAGCCCTCGGAGGAGCTGAGGTCCGAGCGCAGACGTTAGCGAGTCAGGACGGATGAGTCCAAACCCTCACCGATACGAATATTTGATCCACAATCGGACAGCAGAACGGCGAAGGCCCGGCCTCCACGCGGGAGGCCGGGCCGAAGTGACGCTTCACCAGGAACGTCAGGACATCAGGGGCGGACGATCGCATCGATCGTCATCACGGTGGCCGACTCGTACTTGACGTTCTCACCGGCGCGCGGCGCGTGGATCATCACGCCGTTGCCGATGTACATGCCGACGTGGCCGTAGTTGTTGAAGATGAGCAGGTCGCCCGGCTGCGCGTTGGCGATGTTGGTGCCCTCGTTGGTGCCGATCGCGGCCTGCTCCTGGGAGGTGCGCGGCAGCGCGACACCGGCCTGCGCGTAGGCCCACTGCATCAGGCCCGAGCAGTCGAACTCGGAGGGACCCGTCGAACCGTAGTGGTACGGCGAGCCGAGCTTGCTCACGGCGGCGGCGATCGCCGCGGCGGCGGCCGAGTTGCCGGTGGTCGGCGCGGCCGGGGGCGTCGCGGTGCTGCCGAGGGGGGTGCGGGCCGAGCCGCGCGAGGCGGCGCTCTGCGACTGCGCCGCGGCGGCGGCCTGCGCCTGGGCCTGCTGGGCGGCGGCCTTCGCCTGCGCGTCGGCCTGCGCCTGCTGGGCGGCCATCTGCTGGCGCTGCTGCTCGGTGAGCGAGTTGAGCAGGTTCTGGGCCTGCTGAAGCTTGGCCTGGATGGTGTCCTTGGCGGACTTCAGCTGCTGGGTGGTGGCATCCAGCGCGGCGAGCTTGCTCTGCGTCTCGGTCTTGCTCTGATCGAGCACCTTCTCATCGCTCTGCAGCTCCTTCAGCGTCTCCGCCTGGGTGCTGTTCAGCTGGTTGAGCGCGCTGGCCTGGCCGAGGAAGGTGTCCGGGTGAGCCGAGAGCATCATCTGCACGGTCGGCGATATGCCGTTGTTGGCGTACTCGTCGGCGGCCACCGAGGCCAGCCCCGACTGCAGGTTGGTCACCTGGTCCTGCTGCCGCGCCACCTGGTCCTGCAGGTCGCCGACCTGCTTCTGCAGCGTCTGCTGCTGGGCCTGGGCGCCGTCGTACTGCTGGGTGGCCTGCTCCGCCTGGTTGTTCAAGTCGTCGACCTGGGACTTGACCTGGTCGAGCGAGGGCGCCGGATCGGCGTGCGCCGCGCCCTGCGAGGAGAGGGCCACGGCGGTGGCGGCAGCGGCGGTCAGAATCGACGCGCGGGCACGGCCAACGGGCTTGGGACGACGATGGGACGCCACGAATCCTTCTTCCCTGGGACCGCCTACCGGGTGAGCTGACGGGTTCGGGCTGGAAGACATGCCCTACGACGCCTCACCGGCCTGTGGCCGACCTGGCGCCGATTCACCCCGGAGGAACGTGGTTCCCCGGCTCCGGTCCGCAGCTCCCCAGAAGGGGTTCCCCGTCGGACAGTCAACTGTCCGTGCTGCTTTCCAGACTCGGCGGTAACCCGCGCTGCCACCCCGGTCGGGTGATCTCCATCGCGTGGGTCTGGCTGCCGACCCTAGTAACAAATCTGTGATCCGTTCAAATCCTTGTCGGAAAAACCCGGAAACTTTGACTCTGGGTGCTAGGGAGATCACCAACAGGTGATCAAGTAGTGTGCAGACAAGTGTCCCCCGTCACACCTGGCGGGTGACGGGGGATCAGGAGCGCGGCTCGCGCGGCGGGGCGACGCCGGGTCAGACCCGGCGGATGATGTAGGACTCGCCCATCGTGCTGACCTGAGCGATCCGGACCACGTCACCGGTGTGCGGCGCGTGCACCATCTCGCCGTTGCCGATGTACATGCCCACGTGGTGCCGGTCGCTGCCGAAGATCACCAGGTCGCCCGGCTGGGCGTCGGCCAGGTCCGGCACCGCGGTACCCACCGTGGCCTGCTCCTGGGAGGTGCGCGGCAGCGAGACGCCGGCCTGTGCGTAGGACCACTGCATCAGACCCGAGCAGTCGAAGGTGCTGGGGCCGGTGGCACCCCAGACGTAGGAGTCGCCGAGGCGGCTGAGCGCCTCCTGTACGGCCTGGCCCGCGTAGCCGGCGGCCGGCGGCAGGTTGAGCGTGCTGAGCTGGGCCCGGGCGCTGCCGCGCGAGGCGGGCGCCTCCTGGGCCGCCAACTGGGCACGCTGCGAGGCGCTCAGCGAGTTGAGCAGCTTCTGCGCGGCGGCCAGCTTGGTCTGCACGTCCGACTTGGCCTGGTTCAACTGCGCGGTGGCGGTGTCCAATTCGGCCAGCGTGTCGGCGGCTTCCTTCTTCTCCTGGTCGAGGTTGCGCTCCTCGCCCTGCAGCGACTTCAGCGCGTCGGCCTCGGTGCTGGTCGCCACCTGCATGCTGGAGGCCTGGTCCAGGTAGGTCTGCGGGTTGGAGTTGAGCATCAGCTGGACCGAGGGGTCGATCCCGTCGTTGCGGTACTCGTCCCCGGCCACGGTGTCGAGGCCGCTCTGCAGCTGGGTCACCTGGTCCTGGGTGCGGGCCACCTCGTCCTGCAGCTGCGAGGCCTGCTGGCGCAGCTGGTCGCCGCGCTCTTTGGCGCCGTCGTACTGCTCGGCCGCGGCCTCCTGCTGGTTGTTCAGCGCGTCGATCTGGGCCTTGACCTGATCGACCGAGGGTGCCGGATCAGCCCAGGCCCCGCTCTGCGAGGAGATCGCGACCGCGGTCGCCGCAGCGGCGGTGAGTACGGAGATCCGCACGCGGCTCGACTGCTTGGGACGGCGGTGGGACGGCAAGGGACTGCTCCTTCTTCTACCGGGCTCACCCGATCGGGTGAGTGGCCGGAAAAATAGGTTTGACGCCAGACCCTAGTGAACATCAGATCCTCGCGCCACTCCCCGACTACGACCAACCAGCCTTCACGGCCAGGTGTTCACCGGCTCTTCACCAGTTGAGCGCTGGTCAGCTGCGGGCCAGGCGGTTCAGCAGCAGCACCGAGGCGACCGGGCGCGCCCCCGCCTTGCGCACGCCGTCGGCCACCTCGCGGTCGGCCGAGACCACCACCACCGGGCGGCCCTGCGGCTCGGCCCGCACCAGCTGGCGGATCAGCTCGTCGGCGGTCTGGCCGGTCCGGCTGAACCGCACCCGGACCCCGCGCGGCGGCGCCATGATCACCGGCACGTCCAGGTCCTGCCCGTCGAAGACGCAGGTCACCTCGGCCTGGGTGCGCTGCGCGAGCATCGCCAGGCCGCCCAGCAGCCGCAGCCGCTGCTGCTCCAGCGGCAGCGTGGGATAGCCGGTCTTGGTCACGTTGTAGCCGTCCACCACCAGGTGCACCTGCGGGATCGCCAGCAGCTGGTCGAGCAGCGCCGGGTCGTCCTCGGCCAGTCCGCGCCGGGCCACATCGTGCGGCGAGGCCGAGCCGGGGACCACCGCGTCCACCAGGTCGGCCGGGTGCAGCTGGGTGACCGGCAGCGCCAGTTCACGCTGCAGCCCCTGGGCCGACTGCAGCACGGTGTCGAGCAGCAGCCGCAGCCGCATGTCCTCCACGCTGCGGCCCTCACGCGCCGAGCGGCGCCCGGCCTCCAGGGCGGTCTCCAGCTCGGCCACCCGATGCTTCAGCCGCCGGTTCTCGCTCTCCGCGGCGCCGCGCTCGACGGTCGCGGCAGCGGCGGCGGCGGTCAGTTCGGCCTGCAGCTTGCGGGTCTCGGCCTGGGCGCGGCGGGTGTCGCTCTCCAGTCCGCGCAGCTTCTTGCGCAGCGTCTCCAGCTCCTTGCGGGTGCCCTCGGCCTCCGCGCGCTGGCGCTCCAGGTCGGCCCGGGCCGCGAGGCGGGTGGCGGCCAGCTCCTCCTGGAGCTTCTCCACCAGCCGGGCCGCCTCGGCGGCGGCGTCCTCGGCACCGGCCCGCTCGGCCTGCTCGCCGGCCTCGGCGACCAGCCGGGTCCAGCCGCGGGTGCGCAGCAGGTAGGCGGCGGCGGCCACGTCCAGCGGCTCGGCCGCGCCCGGCACCTGGCCCGCCTCCAGCGCCTTCACCAGGTCGGGCTGGCCCAGCCGCAGCCGGTCCGCTATCCGCAGCCGGAAGACCGGCTCGGCCTCCAGCGCGGCGGCCAGCGCGGTGCCCGCGTACTTGGCCCGGCGGGCCGGGGTGAACTTGGCGTACGGGCGCAGTGAGGCCGGCAGATCGGTGAGCGGCAGGCCGCCGAGCGCGTCGGCGGCCAGGCCCACCACGCGCCGGCGCACGCCCTCGGGCAGCGGGCGGTCCAGCTGCTCGGCGGGCGGTTCCTGCTCCTCGCCCTGGTCCTCGCCCTGGTCCCCGGCCTCAAGCGCTTCGTCAGCCTTGCCGACCTCAACGGCCTCGCCGGACGGCTCCACGGCGCTGTCGGCGGACGTCGCGGACGCGGCCGGTTCGCCGGCAGCGGGCAGCGGCCCCTGCGGCTCAGCGGCCTGGCTGGCTGCGTCCATCGCGTCCTCGGCTCCGATCATGGTCTGCGCGGCTGCCCCGGCCCAGGCCCGGGGCGCCCCGACTCACCGCCCGGTGACTCTCACCGCTCGGTGCAATTGTCGCGTGCGCGGCGGCTGTTTTTCAGCAGCGCCTGCTCAGCCCGTCTGCTCGGCCCCGTGCTCGGCAGACTCCGCAGCGGGCTCGGCACCGGGCTCCTCGGCATCCGGGCGGGCCACCAGCTCGACCTGGTCGACCGCGTTGCACCAGCGGCAGCGGATCGACTCCAGCGTCTCGCTGAGCACCTCGGCCTCCTCGACCTTGGGGTCACCGGCCAGGTCCAGGTGCAGGTACTCGACCACGCGGGAGGACCGGGTCACGTCGAACCGGGTCAGGTTGCCACAGAGCGTGCAGCGCCAGCGGGTCTCGGCGGTGGGCACGGGGACGGGCATGAGCGTGGTCCTCTCGGCTGGTACCTGGTCCGGTCCGTGTGCCGGCCAGGTCTCAAGCCTAGGGCCTGACGCTGGGACGGCGGGCACCGGATACCGGTTCCCATCAGCCCTCCGGCCTGCTCGAACGCCTGCACGCACAACCCGTACGCGTGCCCGCACGCGCACTCGCCCGCCCGCTCACCCACTCGCCGTACACGACGGTGTCACGACCGCACCGGCGCGGAATGGATGCGCCCATGGCAGACCAGCGCCACGACGGACCGACCCCGCTCGTCAGCTACCTCCTGATCGCGCTCAACTGCCTGGTGTTCCTGGCCGGCCCGAGCGGGATCAACCCCGCCTACGGCTCGAGTGCGCCCGCGCGCGCCTGCGCCGCGCAGCACTACCAGCAGCGTTGGGGCGCGATCCCGGCCGAGCTGCTGAGCAACCGTCCGCTGACCGCCGCTCAGCTGGCCGGCCTCACTCCCCCGCTGCCCGGCTGCCCGCTGCTCGCCACCCCGCACAAGGTGCCCGCGCTCTCCGCGCTCAGCTCGCTCTTCGTGCACGGCGGCTGGCTGCACCTGCTGGGCAACATGCTCTTCCTCTATGTCTTCGGCGCGGGCGTCGAGGAGCGGCTGGGCCGGCTGCGCTTCCTCCTCTTCTATCTGGCCGTCGGCGTGCTGGCCAACTACGGCTACGCGGCCCTCGGCGGGCACGGCCCCGAGTCGCTGCGCCCGCTGGTCGGCGCCTCCGGGGCGATCTCCGGGGTGCTCGGCGGCTACCTGCGCCTCTATCCGCGGGCCCGGGTGACCACGCTGGTCCCGGCCCTGCTCTTCCTGCCACTGCGGCTGCCGGCCTGGCTGGTGCTCGGCCTCTGGTTCGCCGTCCAGTGGTGGTCGCTGCGCCAGGCCGGCGGCGGGGTCGCCTACCTGGCCCATGTGATCGGTTTCAGCGCCGGGTTCCTGGCGCTGTGGGTGGCGGCCCGACGTGCCGGATACGCTGGCCCCACCGTTCCCCAGCCTCCGGCCGGGGGGACCCCCATCCCAGGAGCCCAGCCGTGATCACCGCCATCGTGCTCATCAAGACCAGCGTCGACCAGATCCCCGAGATCGCCGAGGCCATCGCCGCGATCGAGGGCGTGAGCGAGGTCTACTCGGTGACCGGCGGGTACGACCTGGTCGCCATGGTGCGGGTGCGCCGCCACGACGACCTGGCCGAGGTGATCCCCGGCCGGCTCAACAAGGTGCCGGGGGTCGCCCACACCGAGACCCAGATCGCCTTCCGCACCTACTCGCAGCACGACCTGGAAGCCGCCTTCGCGCTCGGTCTGGACGGCTGACGAGCCGTCGGCCGGTCAGCGCCGGGTGTCGGCGACGCAGCGCCCGCCCTCGTTGCGGTAGTTCCACCGCGCGCCGTCGCTGACCAGCTCGCGCACCGCGCCCAGGAAGCGGTCGATGTGCTCCTCGGGCGTGCCCGCCCCGAAGCTGACCCGGATCGCGTTCAGGCTGCGCTCCCCCGGCAGCGAGGGCTCCGGCGCCCCGCACTCGGAAGGTCCTGCCTCTTCCCCCCCGAGCAGCGTGCGCACCAGCGGGTGCGCGCAGAACAGCCCGTCGCGCACCCCGATCCCGTACTCGGCCGAGAGCGCCGCCGAGAAGTGCGAGCTGTTCCAGCCCTCCACCACGAAGGAGAGCACGCCGACCCGGGCCGCCTCGGCACCGAACAGGCTGAGCACCTTGACCTGGGGGATCTCGGCCAGGCCCGCCGTCAGCCGGTCGATCAGGTACCGCTCGCGGGCCTCCAGCGCCTCGAAGCCGGCCTCGGTCAGCGCCCGGCAGGCCGCCGCGACGGCGTAGGCGCCGATCACGTTCGGCGAGCCGGCCTCGTGCCGGGCCGGTCCCTGGTGCCACTCGACGGCCACCGAGCCGTCCGCTTCCCGGGCCACGGTGCGCGAGGCACCGCCGCCGGCCAGGTAGGGCGCGGCGGCGTCCAGCCAGTCGCTGCGGCCGGCCAGCACGCCCGCGCCGAACGGGGCGTAGAGCTTGTGACCGGAGAAGGCGACCCAGTCCACGTCCAGCTCGCGCACCGAGACCCGGTGGTGCGGGGCCAGCTGCGCGGCGTCCAGCACCACCCGGGCGCCGTACCGGTGCGCGACCCGGGTCAGCTCGGCCACCGGCCACAGCTCACCGGTGACGTTGGAGGCGCCGGTGACGCAGAGCAGTCGCGGCCCCTCGGGGAACTGCGCGAGCGCCTCGGCCAGCGCGGCCACCGCCTGCTCGGGGGAGCGCGGCGCCCGCAGGTAACTGACCGGCAGCCCGGCCTGCGCCCAGGGCAGCAGCGAGGCGTGGTGCTCGGTCTCGAAGGCGAACACCCGGGTGCCCGCCGGCAGCGCGCCGGCCAGCAGGTTGAGCGAGTCGGTGGTGGCCCGGGTGAAGACCACCTGGTCGCCCTCCCGCAGCTCGAGGAAGTCGGCGACGGTGCGCCGGCTCTGCTCGAACAGGTCGGTGGAGAGCTGCGAGAGGTAGCCGGCACCGCGGTGCACGCTGCCGTAGTACGGCGCGTAGGCGGCCACCTCGTCCCAGACCCGCTGCAGGGCGGGGGCGCTGGCCGCGTAGTCGAGCGCGGCGTAGCCGACCTTCTCGCCGGAGACCAGCGGGACCTGGACGTCGGCACCGAGCACGGCGAGGGGGGCGCAGAGGTCAACGGAGGTGGACATACGGATGCACTCCTTCGGGGTCAGGACCCCGGGAGTGTGAAGACACCGGTGGTCCGCGCTTGCCGTGCGGACCTGTCGCCGCCTGGCCTGGTCTTCACCCAGGGCACCCCGCCACGGACGGAGGGTTGCCGGACAGCAAGCTGGGGCTTGTCGCGCTGTCACTCATGACCTGGCGAAGACTGTAGATCAGCGCCCGAACCGTGGTCAAACACCCTTCCAGCATGCGGACAGCGAAAGACCCGTGGGCGCCAACGGCCCACGGGTCCGGAACAGGTGACGGAGGATCAGCGCCCGGTGGCCTCGGCCCAGCGCTTGAGGGTGTCCTGTGCCTCGCCGGAGTCGATCGCGGCGGCGGTGCGCACCATCGCGGCGGCCAGCTGCTCGACCAGCGGGGCCTCGGTCAGCTCGAGCGCGACCAGCGCCGCCGCCGAGTTCAGCACCACCGCGTCGCGCACCGCGCCGCGCTCCCCGGCCAGCAGCCGCCGGGCCACGTCGGCGTTGTACTCGGCGTCCGCTCCGCGCAGCGCCTCGATGCCGACCAGCTCGATGCCGAGCTCGCGCGGGTCGAGCACGGTCTCGGTGACCGCGCCCTGCCGCACCAGCCAGACCCGCGAGGTGGTGCAGACGGTCAGCTCGTCCAGCCCGTCGTCACCGCGGAAGACCAGCGCGGTGGAGCCGCGCTCGGCCAGCACCCCGGCGATCAGGCCCGCCAGCCGGGTGTCGAAGCAGCCGACCGCGTGCGCGGTGACGTGGGCCGGGTTGGTCAGCGGCCCGAGGATGTTGAAGGCGGTGGCCACCCCGAGGTCGCGGCGGGCCGGGGCGGCGTGCCGCATCGCGGGGTGGAACTTGGCCGCGAAGCAGAAGGTGAGGCCGACCTCCTCGGCCACCTCGGCCACTCGGCGCGCGCTCAGGTCCAGCTTGATCCCGAGCCGCTCCAGCACGTCGGAGGAGCCGCTGGCCGAGGAGGCGGCCCGGTTGCCGTGCTTGACCACCTTGGCGCCGGCCGCCGCCGCGACGATGGCCGACATGGTGGAGATGTTGACGGTCTTGGCCCGGTCGCCGCCGGTGCCGACGATGTCCACCGCCGGCCCGGGGATGTGCAGCGGCTCGGCGTGCGCGTACATCGCCTCGACCAGCCCGGCGACCTCGGCCACCGTCTCGCCCTTGGCCCGCAGCGCCACCATGAATCCGGCCACCTGCACCGGGCTGGCCTCACCGCTCATGATCCGGTCCATCGCCCAGGCGGCGTCCGCCCGGGACAGGTCACCGCCGTCCAGCAGGGTGCTCAGCAGGTCGGGCCAGGTGCGGACCACCTGCGCGGGGTCCGCACCGCCGTTCGCAGGGTTCACATTCACCATGGCCTACTCCAGCTCGCATGCTCGTTACGGAGGGATGCGGCCAGCCTAGCGACCGGCGAAGGGCCGCCACGGCATCCGCGGCGGCCCTTCTCTCCTGCTGAGACGGCCGCCCCGCCCGGGGCGGCCCTCCGTCCAGCCCGGCTGTCAGCGTGCGAGGCTGCGCGCGCCGAGCCGGGCCCGCAGCAGCTTGGCCACCGCCTCGGCGAGCGCGACCGGGTCCACCGGCTGGGAGATCGCCGCGTCCGCCCGGCTCCAGGCGGCCAGCCAGCTGTCCTGCGGCCGGCCGATCAGCACCAGCACCGGCGGGCAGCCGTAGATCTCGTCCTTCACCTGCCGGGCCAGCCCCAGGCCGCCGGCCGGCACCGCCTCGCCGTCGAAGACGCAGAGGTCCACGCCGCCCTTCTCCAGCGCCCGGAGTACGGCCGGCACGGTGGCGCACTCCAGATAGTCGACCTCCGGCAGGTCGGCGGCCGGACGGCGGCCGAGCGCCGAGGTGACCTGCGCCCGGGTGTTGCGGTCATCGCTGTAGACGAGAACGGTGAGCGTCTCGTCACTCGTGTGCGTCGCCATCGACCTGCTCCCATGTGATCCAGACCACGTCCAGCACGGTGGATGCTACTCCCGATCAACCGCCGCGGAGGGCGACTGGCGCGATCTCTTCCGGATCGGCGCGACATCGACGGCGGTATCGACTCCGGGCGAGTCCGGCGTCAGCCCCGGTCCGAAGATCACCCCGGCAGCCACCGGGCCATCACCCGAGCGGGCGAGGACGCGTCACCCTCGGCGGTACAGTCCACTCGGACGGCCCAGAGCGCTACCGCACCCGCACTCCGTCCGCCGTCAGGACGCGCCGCGCGAACGGGTGGTCAGACCGGACGCGCCGTCAGAAAAGTCCGATCGGCGCGACGAAAGCCCTCGTCAGCGGACGCACGCCGGGTACGCACGGCCCGCCGCGCAGCCATCCGGGCATACCGCACGCACCGGACACTCCGAGGGAGACCCCCCGGCGTGAAGACGGAATAAGGGACCGACATAATGTCGGTCGTGGCGACAGCAACAGCAGTAGAAACCGGGCACGCACATGGATCGGTCAACCGACCGAACATGACCAGCGTCGGAACCATCGTCTGGCTGAGTTCCGAGCTGATGTTCTTCGCGGCCCTCTTCGCGATGTACTTCACGGCACGATCCGTGATGGGGCCAGGCTTCTGGGCGTCGAAGGCTCATGCCCTCAACGTTCCTTTTTCCTCCGGGAACACCACGATCCTGGTGCTCTCCTCGCTCACCTGTCAGCTCGGCGTCTTCGCCGCCGAGCGCGGTGACGTCAAGAAGCTCCGCACGTGGTTCTCGATCACCTTCGTGATGGGCGCGATCTTCATCGGCGGCCAGATCTACGAGTACACCAACCTGGTGAAGCACGACGGCATCTCGCTGTCGTCCGACCCTTACGGTTCGGTGTTCTACCTCACCACCGGCTTCCACGGGCTCCACGTGACGGGCGGTCTGATCGCCTTCCTGCTGGTGCTGGGGCGGACCTACGCAGCCAAGCGGTTCACGCATGAGCAGGCCACCGCGGCGATCGTCGTGTCGTACTACTGGCACTTCGTCGACGTGGTCTGGATCGGCCTCTTCGCGACCATCTACCTGATCAAGTAACCGATCAGGTCGCTGGCCGCCGGCCGGACCCGTATGCCCTCACCGGCGCCGGGTCCTTTGCCCGTGCCCACGCCAGGCCGATGCTCCGCGCACCGGGCCTCCACCAGCCGACCAGATCCTGATCCTGACACCGGGGTTATTCCGTGAAAAAGCTCTCCGCACGACGGCGCCACCCGCTGGCGGCGCTGGTCGTCCTACTCTTCGCCCTCGCGGCCACCGGGGGGCTGTATGCCGTGTTCGCGCCCGCCGAGGCGGCCAAGGCCGACAGCTCCGCGCAGTCGCTCCAGATCGATGAGGGCAAGCGCCTCTTCGCTGTTGGCTGCTCCTCATGCCACGGCCTGAACGGTGAGGGCAGCTCCACCGGCCCGAGCCTGGCGGGCGTGGGCTCCGCCGCGGTCGACTTCCAGGTCGGCACCGGCCGGATGCCCGCCCAGCAGCCGGGCGCGCAGGTCCTGAAGAAGCCGAACATCTACAGCCAGGACGACATCGACGCGATGGCCGCCTTCGTCGCTTCGCTGGGCCCCGGCCCGGTGACGCCGACCAAGGACCAGTACACGTCGACCGAGACCGACGCCATCTCCAAGGGTGGCGAGCTGTTCCGTACCAACTGCTCGCAGTGCCACAACTTCGCTGGTGCTGGTGGCGCCCTGACGCAGGGCAAGTTCGCGCCTTCGCTGGAGAACGTCGACGCGAAGCACATCTACGAGGCCATGCAGACCGGCCCGCAGAACATGCCCTCCTTCCCCGACACGACCATGCCGGAGAAGCAGAAGCAGGAGATCGTGGCCTTCGTCCGCTACCAGGCGAACGACGCGCCCAACCCCGGCGGTCTCTCGCTCGGCAGCCTCGGTCCCGTGACCGAGGGTCTGTTCGGCTGGATCTTCGGTCTCGGCGTCCTGATCGCCATCGCGATCTGGGTCGCCGCTCACACCACCAAGGCCAAGAAGTCATGAGCCACGACATGTCAGACGACAAGCTGCCGGCGGACACCGCCGAAGGGCACGGCGAGGTAGCCGCTGCCGACAACCCGTTCGCGGACCCGGGCCTGCCGGCCCACGAGGTGCGCCGGACCGACATCGACGAGCGGGCCGCCAAGCGGGCCGAGCGCCACGTGTCGCTGCTCTTCATCGTGTCGATGCTGGCCACGGTCGGCTTCATCGCCAGCTACGTGAGCATCGACCCGGACAAGATCGTCTACATCTTCCCGCTGGGCCACATCAGCGCGATGAACTTCGCGCTCGGTATGACCCTGGGTGTGGCGCTCTTCTGCATCGGCGCCGGCGCCGTGCACTGGGCGCGCACCCTGATGTCGGACGTCGAGCACCCGGCCGAGCGTCACCCGATCGAGGCTGACGACGAGGTCCGCGCGGACGTCATCGAGCAGTTCAAGACCGGTGCCGGCGAGTCCGGCTTCGGCCGCCGCAAGATGATCCGCAACACCCTGATCGGCTCGATGGCGCTGGTCCCGCTCTCCGGCGTGATGCTGCTGCGCGACCTCGGCCCGCTGCCCGAGAAGTCGCTGGACAGCACCGCCTGGAGCGAGGCCACTCCGGCCATGCCGATCCAGCTGATCAACATGAACACCAACGAGCCGATGAAGGCCGAGGACATCGGGATCGGCTCGCTGACCTTCGCCATGCCGGGCCCCTCGGCCCTGCGCCCGAACGGTCTGCAGGAGTCGGACGAAGACTTCCAGCAGCAGATCGCCAAGGACGCCCTGATGCTGATCCGTATCCAGCCGGAGGACATCAAGGACGCCCAGTCGGCCGCCCTGGGCTTCGAGGGCGTGCTCGCCTACTCCAAGATCTGCACCCACGTCGGTTGCCCGATCTCGCTGTACGAGCAGCAGACCCACCACGCGCTCTGCCCCTGCCACCAGTCGACCTTCGACCTGTCGGACGGCGCTCGCGTCATCTTCGGCCCGGCCGGGCACCCGCTCCCGCAGCTGAAGATCTCCACTGACTCCCTGGGCTACCTGGTCGCCACCGGGGACTTCAGTCACCCCGTCGGCCCGAGCTTCTGGGAGCGCAGCGAATGAGTTCCGCGTCCACCAGCGGGAAGCAGGCCGCGCCGGCCAGCACCCGCGCCAAGCCCGCGAACAAGGCGGAAGCCGCCGCGGACTATCTGGACGGCCGGCTGGGGATCTACTCCCTGGCCAAGGCCAACCTGCGCAAGATCTTCCCGGACCACTGGTCCTTCATGCTCGGTGAGATCTGCCTCTACACCTTCATCATCATCATCCTGACCGGTGTCTACCTCACCCTGTTCTTCAAGCCGAGCATGGGCGAGGTCATCTACAACGGCTCGTACGCGCCGCTGAACGGCATCCGGGTCTCGGAGGCCTACGCCTCGACGCTGGACATCAGCTTCGAGGTCCGCGGTGGTCTGCTGATCCGTCAGATCCACCACTGGGCCGCCATCGTCTTCGTCGCCGCGATGTTCGTGCACATGATGCGCGTCTTCTTCACCGGCGCGTTCCGCAAGCCCCGCGAGATCAACTGGGTCTTCGGCTTCCTGCTGCTCTTCCTGGGCTTCTTCGACGGCTTCCTGGGCTACTCGCTCCCCGATGACCTGCTCTCCGGTACCGGTATCCGGTTCATGGAGGGTGCCATCCTGGCCGTCCCGCTGGTCGGTACCTACATCTCGTTCTTCCTGTTCGGCGGGCAGTTCCCGGGTACCGACATCGTGCCGCGGTTCTTCACGATCCACGTGCTGCTGATCCCGGGCATCATGCTCGGCCTGCTGGTGGCGCACCTGATCCTGGTCTTCTACCACAAGCACACCCAGTGGGCGGGCCCGGGCAAGACCGAGAAGAACGTCGTCGGCATGCCGCTCATGCCGGTCTACATGGCCAAGGCCGGTGGCTTCTTCTTCCTGGTCTTCGGCATCATCGCGGCCATGTCGGCGATCGCCTCGGTCAACCCGGTCTGGGCGTACGGCCCGTACCGGCCCGACCAGGTCTCCACCGACGCCCAGCCCGACTGGTACATGGGCTTCGCCGAGGGTCTGATCCGTGTCATGCCGGGCTGGGAGATCCGGGCCTGGGGCCACACCCTGAACCTGGGTGTCTTCATCCCGCTGATGCTCTTCCCGCTGGTGCTGGCCGCGATCGCCGCCTACCCCTTCATCGAGGGCTGGATCACCGGTGACAAGCGCGAGCACCACATCCTGGACCGGCCGCGCAACGCCCCGGTGCGCACCGGGCTCGGTGCCGCGTGGATCAGCCTCTACCTGGTGCTGCTCACCGGTGGTGGCAACGACCTGCTCGCCACGCACTTCCACCTCTCGCTGAACGACATCACCTACTTCGTCCGGGCGGGTTCGTTCATCGTCCCGGTGGTGGTCTTCTTCATCACCAAGCGCTGGTGCCTCGGCCTGCAGCGTCGTGACAAGGAGAAGGTGCTGCACGGCCGCGAGACCGGCGTCATCAAGCGCCTGCCGCACGGTGAGTTCGTCGAGGTGCACGCCCAGCTCCCGCAGGACAAGCTGCACACGCTCACCGCGCACGAGCAGTACGAGCCGCTGGAGCTGCCGGCCGAGGTCGACGAGAACGGTGTCGCCCGCAAGGTCGGCCTGATCACCAAGACCCGGGCCAAGATCTCCGAGGGCATGTTCGGCGAGGGCAACCAGATCCCCAAGCCGACCGCCGAGGAGCACAAGGAGATCACCAGCGGCCACGGCCACCACTGATCTCCGACTCCTGACATCGCGTCAGCCACCTGAGAGCCCCATCCGGCACCGCCGGACGGGGCTCTTGGCATATGCGGGCACAATAGGTGACACCCTGTCAGCCTGTTGGACGAGGACCGAGGAGAACCACCCCGTGCAGGTGAGCATCGACCACGCCGCCGCCACTCCCCCGTACGAGCAGCTGCGCGCGCAGATCTCCGAGCAGGCCAGGACCGGCGTGCTGCCGGCCGGCCTGAAGCTGCCGACCGTCCGGGCGCTGGCCGAGCAGCTGGGCCTGGCGGCCAACACGGTGGCCCGCGCCTACCGCGAGCTGGAGACGGACGGTGTGGTGGAGACGCACGGCCGGCGGGGCACCCTGGTGGCCGCCACCGGGGACACCGCGCACCGCCTGGCCACCGGCGCGGCGAACGAGTACGCGGCCCGGGCCCGGCGCCTGGGCGTCACCCGAGACGAGGCCCTGGCGGCCGTGAGCGGCGCGCTGGACCTCGTCTACGGGAGTGGGCCCGAGTGATCTCCCCGCGGACCCGCTGACGGCCGTTCGGGCCGTTACGGCCCCGCGGCCTCGGGGGCTGTCAGACCTGCGGCCGCAGGGTGGCCGTGGCCGGCCCGGCCGGGGCCGGGCCCTGGGTGTTCACCGTCTTGCCCAGGGCGCTGCCCTTCAGCCAGTCGTCCCAGCTCACGTTCCAGTCCCCGAAGCCGTTGCCGAACGGCTCCATCTCGTGCCCGTGGCTGTTGACCACCTCGACGATGTCGCCCACCCGGGTGTGCTCGTAGAACCACTCGGCGTTCTCGGTGCTCATCCCGGTGCAGCCGTGGCTGACGTTCTCCACCCCCTGCGAGGCCACCGACCAGGGCGCGGCGTGCACGTACTCGCCGCTCCAGGTGACCCGGGTGGCCCACTCGACCTTGAGGTCGTAGGAGTCCTTGCTGCCCTTGGCGATGCCGATGGTCTCGCTGCTCATCTGCACCACCCGCTCCTGGCCGAGCACCACCTTGATGCCGTTACGAGTGTCGAAACCGGGCTTGCCGGTGGTCACCGGCAGCGTGGTGACCACGTCGTCGTTGCGCTTGAAGGTCATCTCGTCGCTGGCCGCGTCCACGATCGCCTCGACCTTGTCACCGGTCTTGAACGCGACCTCGCTCGCCGCCCCGCCGTAGAGGCCGCCCTCGATCTGCTGGCCCTGCGGGTCGTAGTCGAGCTTCACCGTGGCGTTGGCGGGCCAGTAGTCCTTCGGGCGGAAATGCAGGTCCTTGTCGTCCACCCAGTACCAGGCGCCGATCACCGCGGGCTCGGAGACCACGGTCAGCGCGCTCTCCACCTTCTGCCGGGCGGCCTGGTCCTTGACGTCCGCGGAGAGCTTCACGGTGAGCGGTTCGCCGACGCCGTAGGTGTCCTTGCCCAGGTCGGGACCGAGGGCCGCGGTGAGCAGCTGGTCGGCGGCCTTGGTGGTGAAGTCGTCGGTGTACTCACCGCGCCCGCCGTGGCTGTCGGCGGCGGCGATCCGGGCGGCGTAGTGGGTGCCCGGCAGCAACGGGACGGTGCTGTGCCAGCCGTGGCCGTCGGGGTCCAGCGTGCCGGGCAGCCGCTTGCCGTCCGGGCCGCTGAGCATCACGTCGGTGATGCTGTCCCCGCTCGCGGCGGTCACCGTGAACGGCTTGCCTGGCTCGGCGACCGGCGCCGACGAGGTGCGGACCAGGCGGGCGGCGTCGACCACCCGTGGTGGGCCGTCACCGGTCCCGTGGCCGCCGCCCGAGCAGGCCGCGAGCGGCCCGATCACCAGCGGCGTCAGGGCCAGCCAGGCGGACGCCCGCCGACCGGTCCCGGCCTTCCGTCCCCCTACCGAACATCTGCCGGCCACCGGAGCCTCCTGAGGGTTCGGATGATGCATCAGATGGTAGGAACATCTCCGCACCTGGCGGGCCCCGACGCACCCCGCTGCGCCCGGGCGGGTGAAACACGAACAGGCAGGCCCCCTCCGAGGAGGGGGCCTGCCTGGTGCGGGAGCGCGGAACCTACTGGTTCTGGTTCTCGCCGCGGTAGAACTCGAAGACCCAGCCGAACAGGCCGATCGCGATGACCGGAGCGGCCCAGAACATCAGCCACCAGCCGAAGATGACGCTGCAGAACGCCAGCGCTCCACCAATGGCCAGGGAGAGCGGCTGCCAGCTGTGCGGGGCGAAGAAGCCCATCTCGCCGGCGTCGTCGGAGACCTCGGCCTCGGGGTTGTCGCCCGCGCCCAGGTCCACCCGGCGGGCGGTGAAGCCCAGGTAGAAGGCGATGAAGGCACACAGGCCGAAGGCCAGGAAGAGCGCGGTGGTACCGGCGGCCTCCGTGCCGTGCGAGCTGTGCGTGGTCCAGACGCCGTAGACCACGGCCATGATCAAGATGAAGACGGCGAAGCCCGCGAAGATCTTGCCCTGCTCCTTCATCAGGCGTCGCCCTCCTTCTTGCCCTTGGTCTTGGTCAGCTCGGGCCGGTCGTACTCGGCGGGCACGACGCCCTCCAGGTGCTTGGCCAGGTGGCCGTGCAGCTCCAGGTAGTCCAGCGCCGCGATGTCCGGGTGGTGCAGGTCGAACGCCGGGGATTCGGAGCGGATCCGCGGCAGGGTGAGGAAGTTGTGCCGCGGCGGCGGGCAGGAGGTCGCCCACTCCAGCGAACGGCCGTAACCCCACGGGTCGTCGACCTCGACCTTCTCGCCGTACTTGGCGGTCTTCCAGACGTTGTAGAGGAACGGCAGGATCGACAGGCCGAGCAGGAAGGAGCCGATGGAGGAGACGGTGTTCAGCGTGGTGAAGCCGTCCGAGGGCAGGTACGAGGCGTAGCGGCGGGGCATGCCCTCGGCGCCGAGCCAGTGCTGCACCAGGAAGGTGGTGTGGAACCCGATGAAGAGCGTCCAGAAGGTGATCTTGCCGAGGCGCTCGTCCAGCATCTTGCCGGTCATCTTCGGCCACCAGAAGTGGAAGCCGGCGAACATCGCGAAGACGACGGTGCCGAAGACCACGTAGTGGAAGTGGGCGACGACGAAGTACGAGTCCGAGACGTGGAAGTCGATCGGCGGGGAGGCGAGCAGCACACCGGTCAGACCACCGAAGAGGAAGGTGACCAGGAAGCCGATCGTCCAGAGCATCGGGGTCTCGAAGCTCAGCGAGCCCTTCCACATGGTGCCGACCCAGTTGAAGAACTTCACACCGGTCGGGACCGCGATCAGGAAGGTCATGAAGGAGAAGAACGGCAGCAGCACCTGGCCGGTGACGTACATGTGGTGGGCCCACACGGTCACCGAGAGGCCGGCGATGCCGATCGTGGCCGCGATCAGACCCGAGTAACCGAACATCGGCTTGCGGGAGAAGACCGGGATGATCTCCGAGATGATGCCGAAGAACGGCAGCGCGATGATGTACACCTCGGGGTGGCCGAAGAACCAGAAGAGGTGTTGCCAGAGTAGGGCTCCACCATTACCCGGGTCGAAGATATGGGCCCCGAATTTTCGGTCCACCTCCAGCGCGAAGAGCGCGGCGGCGAGCACCGGGAAGGCCAGCAGGACCAGCACCGAGGTCAGCAGGACGTTCCAGACGAAGATCGACATCCGGAACATCGTCATGCCGGGAGCGCGCATGCAGATGACGGTGGTGATGAAGTTGACCGCACCGAGGATGGTGCCGAAGCCCGAGAAGGCCAGACCCATGATCCACATGTCGGCGCCGACGCTGGGCGACCGGACCGCGTCCGACAGCGGCGAGTAGGCGAACCAGCCGAAGTCAGCCGCACCCTGCGGGGTGAGGAAGCCGCCGACCGCGATGGTCGAGCCGAACAGGTAGAGCCAGTACGCGAACATGTTCAGTCGCGGGAAGGCGACGTCGGGCGCACCGATCTGCAGCGGCATGATCCAGTTGGTGAAACCCGCGAACAGCGGCGTCGCGAACATCAGCAGCATGATCGTGCCGTGCATCGTGAACGCCTGGTTGAACTGCTCGTTCGACAGGATCTTGCCGTCCGGCTGCGCCAGCTGGGCGCGCATGACGAGCGCCAGGATGCCACCGATCAGGAAGAAGGCGAACGAAGTACCCAGGTACAGCGTGCCGATCGTCTTGTGGTCGGTGGTGGTCAGCCACTTGATGATGGTGGCGCCCGGCTTGCGGTCGCGCGGAGCCGCGGCGGGCCTCGCGGTGCCCCCAGGCGCCCCGCCGGCCGCGGCGGGTTCGTTGAGGATCGTCACTTGGTTTCACTTCCCATGCTCGTGATACCCGAAGGCACCGCGCCGGCCTGGCCCTCGGCCCGCAGCTGCTGCAGGTGGTTGATGTAGTCGTCGTGCGAGACGACCTTCACCTTGAAGAGCATCCGGGAGTGGTCCACACCACAGAGTTCAGCGCACTTGCCGTCGTACTCGCCGATCACCGTCGGGGTGACCTGGAACTTGTTGACCACGCCCGGCACGACGTCCATCTTCATCATGAAGTTGACGGGCCAGAAGTCGTGGATCACGTCACGGGAAGTGAGCCGGAACTCGACCGACTCGTTGACCGGCAGCCAGAGCGTGGGGATCTGGTTCGGCGTACCCACGTCGTAGGCGGCCAGCTGGCTGTTGGGGTCCGGAGTCTCGCTGTTCTCGTAGTTGAACGCCCAGCTCCACTGGAAGCCGACCACATTGACGATGTGCTGCGGCTTGGAGATCTGGGTCAGCTTCGCCTCGTCGCGGGCGACGAAGTAGAAGAGAACCGAGACGATGACGATGGGGACCGCGGTGTAGAGCGCCTCGATGGGCACGTTGTACCGGGTCTGC
Organism: Kitasatospora sp. NBC_01266; assembly: GCF_036242395.1. Classification (NCBI taxonomy): domain Bacteria; kingdom Bacillati; phylum Actinomycetota; class Actinomycetes; order Kitasatosporales; family Streptomycetaceae; genus Kitasatospora; species Kitasatospora sp. NBC_01266. The sequence goes on from NZ_CP108458.1 coordinate 2,553,518, forward strand.
GGAGGGATCTCGATGCCGGTGCGGCTGCGCCGGTGGAAGATCACGCTCCAGATGATCAGACCCCACATCAGTACGCCGACCACCAGCGCCGCGATCCAGGACCCCTGCCACATCTGAAGGACGATATGTCCAGTCGTGGTCACAGGGCTGGGGAGGCCAAGCCTGGGCAGGTCATTGGCCGAGCAGCCGGTAGCGGTCGCGATGACGAGGCCCAGTGCCAGCGCCTGAGGCAGCTTCCGCCGCATCGTGCGCCGCGGCGAGCGGTCGGAGCCGTTGGGACTCACGTAGCGCCTTCCCGAAGTCTCGCCCGCGATCGCGCCGCCCCCGGGAGTACTGTGAGGCTCCCCAGCGACCCGTCCACGGGCACGGTTTGAATGCTTATGCGGGCCAAACCCTACTCCAGCCTTATGCGCACCTGACGAGCAGGTCCCGGTAACGCGCCGCCCCGCTACCCGATCAGCCCCGGCAAGCGTGGATTCCCTGGTCATGAAGGACTTTAGGACCCCGTACACCCGATCGGGGGATGGCCCTGCGACGATCGGGTGACGGCCCGTCGGGAGCGGATGAATCGGACAAAACGGCACGCGGTCGAGTGATCGTCTGACGGGCCGTGAGGGCCGGATAGCGTATCGGTCGTGTCCTCGACTGACAGTCTCTATTTCGATGCGGCCTCCACCGCTCCGCTGCACCCCGTCGCCCGGCAGGCGCTGACCGCCGCGCTGGACGAGGGCTGGGCCGATCCGGCCCGGCTCTACCGCTCCGGGCGGCAGGCCAGGATGCTGCTGGACGCCGCCCGGGAGACGGTGGCCGAGCTGATCGGCGCCCGGCCCGACGAGGTCTCCTTCACCGGCAGCGGTACCCAGGCGGTGCAGCTGGGCCTGCTCGGCGCGCTGCGCGGGCGCCGGCGGACGGGCCGTCACCTGGTGCACTCGGCGGTGGAGCACTCCAGCGTGCTGCACACCGCCGAGCGCTGGGAGACCGAGGGCGGTGAGGTCGCGGTGGTCCCGGTGGACCGGAGCGGTCGGGTGGACGCCGCGCGGTTCGCCGCCGCCGCGCGCCCGGACACCGCGCTGGCGGTGCTTCAGTCGGCCAACCACGAGGTGGGCACCGTGCAACCGGTGGCCGAGACCGCCGCGCTGCTGAGCGGGCTGCCCGGCGGGGTGCCGCTGCTGGTGGACGCGGCGCAGAGCATCGGGCGGCTGCCCGGCCCGGACGGCTGGTCGCTGCTGACGGCCAGTGCGCACAAGTGGGGCGGCCCGGCCGGGGTCGGGGTGCTCGCGGTCCGCAAGGGCGTGCGGTTCAACTCCGCGCTGCCCGCCGACGAGCGCGAGAGCGGCCGGGTGCCCGGGTACGTCAACGTCCCGGCGATCGTGGCGGCGGCGGCCTCGCTGCGCGCCGTACGGGCCGAGGCGCAGGCGGAGAACGCCCGGCTGCACGCGCTGGTGGAGCGGATCAGGGCCCGGGTGCCGCAGCTGGTGCCGGAGGTCGAGGTGGTCGGCGATCCGGTGCACCGGCTGCCGCACCTGGTCACCTTCTCCTGCCTCTACGTGGACGGCGAGGTGCTGCTCGGCGAGCTGGACCGGGCCGGCATCGCGGTCTCCTCCGGCTCCTCCTGCACCTCCAGCACCCTGACCCCCAGTCACGTACTGGCCGCGATGGGCGTGCTCACCGAGGGAAACGTGCGCGTCTCGCTGCCGCCGGGGACGACCGAGGCCCAGGTGGACCGCTTCCTCGCGGTGCTGCCCGAGGTGGTGGCACGGGTCCGGGCGCCGCTGGGGCTGGAGTTGGCGCCGCCGGCCGGCGCACCGGCGGAGCAGCTGGTGCTCGACGCGCTGGGCAAGCGGTGCCCGCTGCCGGTGATCGAGCTGGCGAAGCGGATCGGCGACGTGCCGCCCGGTGGCCTGGTGGTGGTGCTGGCCGACGACGAGGCGGCCCGGCTGGACATCCCCGCCTGGTGCGAGATGCGCGCACAGGCCTACGAAGGCGAAGCCCCGGCCAGCGCCTACGGGGCGGACCGGGGCTTCGCCTACCTGGTCAGGCGGGTCAGCTGATCGCTTGGTCAGCCGGCTTGGTCAGGCCAGCTTGGCGCGGACCTCCGCGGCGGCCTGCTCGCCGTAGGCGGCGGCGAAGCGGTCCAGGAAGTGGCCGGCGCGCAGCTCGTACTCCTGGGTGCCGATGGTCTCGATCACCAGGGTGGCCAGCGCGCAGCCGATCTGGGCGGCCCGCTCCAGGCCGAGCTCCCAGTGCAGGCCGGCCAGGAAACCGGCCCGGAAGCCGTCGCCGACGCCGGTCGGGTCGGCCTTCTTCAGCTCGGGCACGCACGGCACCGTGATGTCCGGCTCGCCCTGGCGCTCGATCCGCACGCCCTTGGGGCCCAGCGTGGTGACCCGGGTGCCGACCCGCGCCAGCACGTCGGCGGCGTCCCAGCCGGTCTTGGACTCGATCAGCCCGGCCTCGTACTCGTTGGTGAACAGGTAGGCGGCGCCGTCCACGATCTCGCGGATGTCGTCGCCGTCCAGCCGGGCCAGCTGCTGCGAGGGGTCGGCGGCGAAGGCGTAACCGCGGGTGCGGCACTCCTGGGTGTGCCGGACCATCGCCTGCGGGTCGTCGGCGCCGATCAGCACCAGGTCCAGGCCGCCGATCCGGTCGGCGACCGGCTTCAGCTCGATGTTGCGGGCCTCCGCCATCGCCCCGGTGTAGAAGGACGCGATCTGGTTGTGGTCCTCGTCCGTGGTGCACATGAAGCGGGCGGTGTGCCGGGTCTCCGAGATGTGCACGGACTGGGTGTCCACGTTGTGCCGCTCCAGCCAGGACCGGTACTCGGCGAAGTCGGCGCCGGCCGCGCCCACCAGCACCGGGCGCAGCCCGAGCAGGCCCATGCCGAAGCTGATGTTCGGCGCGACGCCACCACGGCGGATGTCCAGGGTGTCGACCAGGAAGGAGAGCGACACCGCGTGCAGCCGGTCGGCGACCAGCTGGTCAGTGATCCGACCCGGGAAGGTCATCAGATGATCGGTGGCAATCGAACCGGCGACGGCGATGCGCACGACTGGGCTCCTAGTGGCGAAGGCGGGGTGAACCCCCCTACGGTACCGGGCGTGCACGCGGTCAAGGTCGCGCAGGCACGACTCTCCCGTCCGGATGACTACCTGCGGGTAGGTCTGGCCGGGGCCGCCCGCGCGGCCTAGGGTCGCGATCAGCGGGTCCTTCGGGGCCCCTGTGGCGCGCGGCGACCAGGCCGCGGCCGGCGATCGGAGCCGCCCATGCTGCCCAGTCACGTCCCTGTCGAGTTCCCCGGCACGCCGCTGGGTGAGGCCGATCCGGACACGCTCGACGCCCTGGTGGACTCCTCCCGCAGACTCGGCGAGTTCTGGCCGCTGCTGGCCGACAGCCCCCGGCGGCCGAGCGAGCCGGGTGGCCCGATCACGGTCCCGGACCGCACCCGGGCGCTGGTCGCCGGTATGGCCGAATACGGCCTCTGAACCAGCGGCCGGCCGACCGACGGCCGGCTGCTGACCGGTCCCCGTCAGAGTCTCGTCCAGCCCGGGAACCGGATCCCGTCCTGCCACGTCAGATCCGCGCAGCCACCGCTGCTGTCAGGATCCGCACCCTCTGGAGGACGTCGCACCATGGACGAGAACACCATCGCCGAGCAGCTCCGCCGCCGTCCGTCGGCCCTGCCGGGTCGCCGGCGCCGGAGTCTGGCCGCTGCCGCCCTGCTGCTCTCGGTCGCGGCGACGGTGAGTGCCTGCGGCGGCGGCACGAAGAGCACGGCGGCAGGCGCGAGTTCCTCGCCGTCCGGCAGCCCCGCCGCCTCGTCCAGCCCGAGCCCGTCGGCCGGCTCGTCCGCCACCGCGTCGCCGTCCTCCCCCGGCGGCGCGGTGGGCAGCCCGACCGTCCCGGGCGCGGGCTCGACCCCCGCGCCCACCGGCGCCGGTGCCGCACCCGGCAGCCAGCCGCCCAGCGCGGCCCCCAGCTCCCCGGTCTCCCCGGTGCAGCCGGGCGGCCCCGTGTCGCAGCCGTCGGCGAACCCGCAGGAGCCGGTGAAGCCGACCAGCTACCTGTCCAAGGGCAACCAGCTGACCGTCTTCTTCTTCGGCGTGGTCTGCGACAAGTACGGCCTTCAGGTGGATGAGGGCCGGGCCGGGACGGTCCGGGTGCAGGTGGTGATCACCCAGCACCAGCCGGTCGGCCAGATGTGCCCGGCGCTGGTCAAGCAGCAGTCCGTGGTGGGCAGCCTGGCGCAGCCGCTGCAGAGCCGCGCCGTGGTGGACTCGGCCACCGGGGCGGACATCCCGCTGGAGTCGGTGCCGAACGGCGGCCCGGTCAGCGCCGCCAACTGAGCGCGGCGCGCACGCGGCGCACAGACGACAACGGCGGCCCCGGAGTGTCTCCGGGGCCGCCGCTGCGCGGGTCGGTGCTAGCTGAACGAGTCGCCGCAGGCGCAGGAGCCGGTGGCGTTCGGGTTGTCGATGGTGAAGCCCTGCTTCTCGATGGTGTCCACGAAGTCCACCGTGGCACCGCCGAGGTAGGGGGCGCTCATCCGGTCGGTGACGACCTTGACCCCGTTGAAGTCCTTGACGACGTCGCCGTCCAGCGAGCGCTCGTCGAAGAAGAGCTGGTACCGCAGGCCCGAGCAACCACCGGGCTGGACGGCGACACGCAGCGCGAGGTCGTCGCGGCCTTCCTGCTCCAGCAGGCCCTTCACCTTGGCCGCAGCGGCATCGGTAAGGAGCAGACCACTCTCGACGGTGGTCTCGTCCTGGACGGTCATCTGCTTACTCCCGGTCTATGACGACAAACTGCCGCCAGTGCCAACCAGCGGCCGCCCGGATTGATTCCGGGCAGTGGATCCGAGTTCGCGGACGATGCGCCGCGCCCTGGTCAGTCCATGCTCGCACACCCCGCGTGGAGCGGTCGTCGAGCGGCGGCGCGCTGCCCGATCGGCCGGATCGGGAGAACCGGGGGTCCAGGGGCAGGCCGAGCGGGGAGGATGGATGGATGATCCTGCGTCAGGTCCGTGACACCCGCGCGGATGCCGAAGCCGTCCGACTGATCGCCGCCGAGGCCTTCGGCGCGTCGGCCCCGTGGCCCGCGCGGGAGCCGGGCGAGGCCGAGATCGCCAGGCACCACGCCAGGACCAGACACCTGGCGAGCACCGACCCCGAGGGCTGCTGGCTGGCCGAGGAGGGCGGCCGGGCGATCGGCTTCGCGCTCTCGATGCGCCGCGAGGGCGTGTGGATCCTCGCGCTGTTCTGCGTGCTGCCCGAGTTCCAGGGCAAGGGCGTCGGGCGGGTGCTGCTGGAGCGGGCCGCCGCGCACGGCCGGGCCTGCCTGCGCGGCATGACCACCGTCCACGCCGACCCCGCCGCCGCCCGCCGCTACCGCAGGGCCGACTTCCACCTGCACCCGACCATGCGGCTGACCGGCCGGGTGGACCGGGCCGGTCTGCTGGACCCCGGGAGCATCCCGGTGCACCCGGGCAACGCGACCCATCGCGAGCTGCTGGACTCGATCGACCGCCGGCTGCGCGGCGCCGCGCACGGCCCGGACCACCAGCTGATGCTGGCCCACTACGACGAGCTGCTGGTCGCCGACACCGTGTTCGGCAGCGGCTACTGCTACCGCCTGGGCGGCGAGGTCAAGCTGCTGGCGGCCACCTCCAAGCGGCTGGCGGTGCGGCTGCTGCGCGAGGCGCTGGCCCGGGTGCCCGAGGAGACCGAGGCCAGGGTGGAGTTCCTCACCGCCGAGCAGGAGTGGGCGGTGGACGTCGGTCTGGAACTGGGCCTGGGGCTGCACAACCACGGCTTCCTCGCGCTGCGCGGCATGCGGCCGCCGGCTCCCTACCTGCCCAGCGGCGGGCTGCTGTGAGCCGGTCCGGCTCCAGCGGGCCTAGCGCATGGTGTCCAGGATCTCCTGGACCATCTCCATGGTGGTGCCCGGGTGCAGGAAGGCGAACCGGGCCACCGTCTCGCCGTCCCAGCCGGTCGGGGTGACGAAGCCGATCTGGTCCGCCAGCAGCCGGTGCGACCAGGCGTAGTAGTCCTGCTCGGTCCAGCCGGTGCGGCGGAAGCAGACGGCGGACAACTGCGGGTCGTGCAGCAGTTCCAGGTGCTCGGTGCGCCGGATCAGCTCGGCGGTCTCGCGGGCCAGCGTCAGGCCGGCCTCGATGGCGTCGGTGTAGGCCTGGGTGCCGTGCACGGCGAGCGAGAACCAGAGCGGCAGGCCGCGGGCCCGGCGGGTCAGGTGGTAGGCGTAGTCGGTGGGGTTCCACTCGTCGCCCTCGTGGTGCAGCACGTCCAGGTAGCCGGCGTCCTGGGTGTGCACGGCCTTGGCCAGCCGTGGCTCGCGGTAGAGCAGCGCGGCGCAGTCGAAGGGCGCGAAGAGCCACTTGTGCGGGTCGACGACGAAGGAGTCGGCGTGCTCGATGCCGTTGTAGCGCTCGCGCACCGAGGGGGCGAAGAGGCCCGCGCCGCCGTAGGCGCCGTCCACGTGGAACCACAGGCCGCGCTCGCGGGTGACCTCGGACAGGCCCTGCAGGTCGTCGATGATGCCCTCGTTGGTGGTGCCGGCCGTGCCGACCACCGCGATCACCGTCTCGGGGTTGGGGTCGGCGGCCAGCGCCGCGCGCAGCGCCTCGCCGGTGAAGCGGCGGTCGACGGTGGGGACCTTGAAGGCCTCGACGCCGATGATGTTGAAGGTGTTCTTGACCGAGGAGTGCACCTGGTCCGCCACCGCGACCCGCAGCCGCGTCTCCGGTCCCACGCCCAGCTTGCGCCGCGCCGTGTCGCGGGCCACCACCAGGGCGGAGAGGTTGCCCGCCGAGCCGCCGGAGACGAAGGTGCCGCCGGCCGTCTCGGGCAGCCCCGCGCGGTCGGCTATCAGGCGCAGCACCTGGTTCTCGGCCGCGATCGCGCCGGCCGCCTCCAGCCAGGAGATGCCCTGCAGCGAGGCGCAGGAGACCACCATGTCGAAGAGCAGCGCGGCCTTGGTCGGGGCGCACGGGATGAAGGAGAGGTAGCGCGGGCTGTCCGCGGAGATCACCGCGCGGGACAGCTCGTGGTCGTAGAGCTTGAGCACGTCGGCGGGGGCGTTGCCGTGCTCGTTCAGCAGCCCGGCCAGGTGGGCGCGCAGCTGCTCGCCGTCGCCGGGGTGGTCCAGCGGCACCGGGTCGTACTGCAGGCGCTCGCGCATGTAGCCGAAGACCAGGTCGACGAGCTCGTTGTCGGGCTGGTGCATGCGGTGCGGGACGGCGGCGGTCACGGGGGCTCCTTAGGCTCAGGACTCAAGATCAGCCTAGGCAGCGAGCACGGTCGTACGCGCGTCCGAATGCGCCGGTTCGGGCAGCTTTCGAGCGTCTTCGGGCCGCCCGGCGCAGGAATCCTGCGCCGCTCCCGCAGGGCTCAGCCGATCAGCCGGGAGAGCACCACCGAGCTGCGGCTGCGCTGCACGCCGGGCTCGCGGCGGATCCGCTCGATCACCGCCTCCAGGTGCTTGGTGTCGGAGGCCCGCAGGTGGACCAGCGCGTCCGGGTCGCCGGTCACCGTCCAGGCCGCGACCACCTCGGGGAACTGCCGCAGGCTGGCCAGGATCTCCTCGGGTCCGGTGCGGGCCCGGCAGTAGATCTCCACGAAGGCCTCGGTCTGCCAGCCGAGCAGCTCGGGGTCGAGCACCACGGTGAAGCCGCGCACCACCCCGCGCGAGCGCAGCCGGTCGATCCGGCGGCGCACGGCGGTGGCGGAGAGGTTGGCGAGCAGGCCGATCTCGGCGTACGAGGCCCGCCCGTCCCGGCCCAGGTGGGCCAGCAGCAGGCGGTCGGTCTCATCCAGGGAGACACCGCCCACCTCGGGCGATCGGCTCATGCTCATGGCGGTGCGGTCTCCACGGCTCGGGGTCGGGGGCGGCTCGGGGTCGGGCGGAACGTTCCGCCCGCCGCCCCATTCTCCCGGACCGCGCTGCTCAGTCCACCAGCAGCACGATCTTGCCCCGGGTCCGGCCCTCGGCACTGAGCTGCTGCGCGGAGGCCGCCTGCGCCAGCGGGAAGGTGCACGCGACGGTGACGGCGAGCCGGCCGGCGTCCACCAGATCGGCCAGCGCCGCCAGGTCGGCGGCGTCCGGGCGGACGAAGACGTAGTGGCCGCCGAAGCCGAGCACCGACCCGTCCGCGATCGAGGCGATCCGGCCCTGCTGCTTGACCAGTTGCTGGGAGGCGTGCACCGCCTGGCCGCCGACCAGGTCGAAGGCCGCGTCGACGCCGTCCGGCGCCAGCGCCCGGACCCGCTCCACCAGTCCGTCGCCGTACTGCACCGGCTCGGCGCCCAGCGAGCGCAGGTAGGCGTGGTTGTGCTCGCCCGCCGTGCCGATCACCCGGGCGCCGAGCGCCACCGCGATCTGGGTGGCGAAGCTGCCGACCCCGCCGGCCGCGGCGTGGATCAGCACCGTCTCGCCGGCCTGCACGGCGAGCGCCTTGACCAGGCCCTGGTAGGCCGTCAGGCCCGCCAGCGGCAGCCCGCCGGCCTGTGCCCAGCTGAGCGCGGCGGGCTTGCGGGCCAGGGTGCGCACCGGGGCGGAGACCAGCTCGGCGTAGGTGCCGTGCTGGATGGCGTCCTTGCGGACGTAGCCGATCACCTCGTCGCCGACCGTGAACTCGGTGACGGACGGGCCCACCCGCTCGACCACGCCGGCCAGGTCCCAGCCCATGATCAGCGGGAAGTGGGCGTCCGTCACCGCGTCCAGCCGGCCGTCCCGGATCTTCCAGTCGACCGGGTTCACGCCGGCCGCCCGGACCCGGACGAGTACGGAGTCGGGGCCCACCTTGGGGTCGGGCAGGTCCAGGTATTCGACGACCTCGGGGCCGCCATAGGTATTGATCGCGATGGCCTTCATAGCCCTAGAGAACACGCTCGGCGGTTCGGGCGCAGCCGCCGCGCGCGGACTGCGTCGAGTCCGTCCGCCGAGCCGACGAGGTGTCGAGCCGATCGCGTCACATTGACACGATGTCCATCGTCAGAGTGACGCGAACCGGTTATCATAGATAACGTCAGAAAGACGAGAAGGCTGGGAGCGTCCGGCCGCACAGGAGGGCACCCGCCCGTGACCACCACCGTTGACACCACGTTCGCCGAGCCGACCGCCACACCGCTCGCCCTGCTGCTGCTCGGCCGCCAGGCCGATCCGAACAGCGAGCGCGGCGTGGAGTGCCCCGGCGACCTGCCGCCCGCCTCCGACCCCGACCTGGTCGAGCGCGCCCGCGCCGCCAAGGCGAAGCTCGGCGACCGCGTCTTCATCCTGGGCCACCACTACCAGCGCGACGAGGTCATCGAGTTCGCCGACGTCACCGGTGACTCCTTCAAGCTCGCCCGGGATGCCGCGGCCCGCCCGCAGGCCGAGTACATCGTCTTCTGCGGCGTGCACTTCATGGCCGAGTCGGCCGACATCCTGACCGGCGACACCCAGCAGGTCGTCCTGCCCGACCTGGCGGCCGGCTGCTCGATGGCCGACATGGCCACCGCCGAGCAGGTCGCCGAGTGCTGGGACGTGCTGCGCGAGGCCGGCATCGCCGAGCAGACCGTCCCGGTCTCGTACATGAACTCCTCCGCCGACATCAAGGCCTTCACCGGCAAGCACGGCGGCACCATCTGCACCTCCTCCAACGCCAAGCGGGCCCTGGAGTGGGCCTACGAGCAGGGGCAGAAGGTGCTCTTCCTGCCCGACCAGCACCTGGGCCGCAACACCGCGGTGCGGGACCTGGGCTTCTCGCTGGACGACTGCGTGCTCTACAACCCGCACAAGCCGAACGGCGGGCTGACCATCGAGCAGCTGCGGAACGCCAAGATGATCCTCTGGCGCGGCCACTGCTCGGTGCACGGCAGGTTCACCGTGGAGTCGGTCCGCGAGGTCCGCGAGCGGATCCCGGGCGTGCGGGTGCTGGTGCACCCCGAGTGCCGCCACGAGGTGGTCGCCGCCGCCGACGAGGTCGGCTCGACGGAGTACATCATCAAGGCCCTGGAGGCTGCCGAGCCCGGCTCCAAGTGGGCCATCGGCACCGAGCTCAACCTGGTGCGCCGGTTGGCCAAGGCGCACCCGGACAAGGAGATCGTCTTCCTGGACCGCTCGGTCTGCTTCTGCTCCACGATGAACCGGATCGACCTGCCGCACCTGGTCTGGGCGCTGGAGTCGCTGGTCGAGGGCCGGGTGCCGAACGTGATCACGGTCGACCCGGAGACCGAGAAGTACGCCAAGGCCGCGCTGGACCGGATGCTGGCCCTGCCGTAGCGGGCGACAGCGCAGACGAGAGGGCGGGCACCCGGTGGGTGCCCGCCCTCTCGTCTGCGCTGTCCGTGCGGTGCTACTCGGCGAAGCCGGGGATGATCCCCTCGCCCTCGCCCAGCAGCAGCTCACGGACCTGGTCGATGGTCGCCCCGTCGTCCGGCAGGATCAGGTCGGACGGCTCGAGCGAGTCGTCCGGCAGCGGGGTACCGAGTTCGCGGACCGCCGTGAGCAGGTTGCCCAGCTTGGCCCGGAACACCTTCTCGTCCCCCGAATCCAGTGCGGCGAGCAGCTCGTCGTCGAGCTGGTTCAGCCGGTTCAGGTGCTCGTCCCCCACCCGGAACTGACCCTCACCCATGATCCTCATGATCATGCTGGCGCCTCTCCCTGCTGTCGTTCCGGCGGGCTTACTTGTGGTAGTTGACGGACGGCGGCGGGGTGTCCTGCGGCCCCGAGGTGCCGTTGCCCTGCTCGATCGCGGCCGGACCGCCGGCGGACCCGCCGCCGAGCTCGGCCTTCATCCGGGCCAGCTCCAGCTCGACATCGCTGCCGCCGGCCACCCGCTCCAGCTCGGCCTCGATGTCGTCCTTTCGACCCAGACCCGAGGAGTCGTCGAGCGCCCCCGAGGCGAGCAGCTCGTCGATGGCACCGGCACGCGCCTGCATCTGCGCCGTCTTGTCCTCGGCCCGCTGGATCGCCAGGCCCACATCGCCCATCTCCTCCGAGATACCGGAGAAGGACTCGGCGATCCGGGTCTGCGCCTGGGCGGCGGTGTAGGTGGCCTTGATGGTCTCCTTCTTGGTGCGGAAGGCGTCCACCTTGGCCTGCAGCCGCTGGGAGGCGAGGGTGAGCTTCTCCTCCTCGGCCTGCAGCTGCTGGTACTGCACCTGGAGGTCGTTGATCTGGGACTGCATCGCGGACTTGCGGGTCAGCGCCTCACGGGCCAGATCCTCGCGGCCGAGCGAGAGCGCCTTGCGGCCCTGGTCCTCGTACTTGGAGGACTGCTGCTGGAGCTGGGTCAGCTGGAGCTCCAGGCGCTTGCGCGAAGTGGCGACGTCCGCCACGCCCCTGCGCACCTTCTGCAGCAGTTCAAGCTGCTTCTGGTACGAGTAGTCGAGCGTCTCGCGCGGGTCCTCCGCCCGGTCCAGGGCCTTGTTCGCCTTGGAGCGGAAGATCAGCCCCATACGCTTCATGATTCCGTCGCTCATGGGCCTCGGGTGCCCCCTTCTCCGGGCTGCGGTTTCTATCTCGTACCAAAATCTACTGCGAGTGTATGTGCAGCGGGGCCAGGACCGCAGTACACCTACCTGCAACAAGACTGCTACGGCCAGGGGGGCTGCGGCCTCCTCCCCCAGGTGGATCTCACAGCCGGTCTCCTGGTGGATCAGCTCGGGGTCCCCCTGACCGGGCACGGGCCCCGAGGTCAGGGGATGCTCGGGGGATGGGGGCGATTGTGGGCCCAGCACGTACCCTTGTCATGTGTTCCGACGCCGTTCAGATGAATCCCCCTCCTCCGCCACCGCGCTGGCCGAGCAGGACGACGTGTCCCAGAGCCGCGATCCGCAGGCCAAGAAGGGCCGTCCCACGCCCAAGCGCAGCGATGCCGAGGCCAACCGGCGCACCCGGGTGACCGTCCCCAAGGACCGCAAGGAGGCCGCCAAGCAGTCCCGTGAGCGGCTGCGGTCCGAGCGGGAGAAGCAGCGCATGGCGCTGCTCAACGGCGACGAGCGGGCGCTACCGGCCCGGGACAAGGGCCCGGTGCGGCGCTTCACCCGCGACTACATGGACTCGCGCTGGTCGCTGGCCGAGTTCTTCCTGCCGTTCGCCGTGGTGATCCTGGTCCTCAGCGTCCTGAAGGTGCCGGCGCTGCAACTGCTCTCCACGCTGCTCTTCGCGCTCTTCCTGGTGCTGGTCATCCTCGACTTCCTGCGCCTGGGCCTGGGCCTGCGCAAGGCGCTGGCCAACCGGTTCCCGAACGAGAACCCCCGGGGCGCGGTCGGCTACGGCCTGATGCGCAACCTGCAGATGCGTCGACTGCGGCTGCCCAAGCCGCAGGTGAAGCGGGGCGAGCACCCCTGACCGCCGAGCCGCAGGCGTACGACTGGGTCCCCAGCACGCCGGGACCTGGTCTGTACGCGCTGCCCGGGCAGCACGACGGCGGCCACGACCGCGAGTCGTACCACGGCGGCTACGGCCACCAGGGCAGCGCGCCGTACGGCTACGGCGGGGGCGGCCAGCACCACGGACTGCCCGCCCGCAGCGGGTCCTTCGCCGGCGGCGCCGGGGCCTGGCTGGAGCGGCAGGGCGGCCTGCACAACCTGGTCCGCCAGGAGATGGTGGCCCGCCAGCTGACCGAGCAGTTGGCCACCCACTTCGGCGAGCGCGCCCAGCAGGCGCCGCTGCGGGTGCTGGACGTCGGGTGCGGCCAGGGCACCCAGGCGCTGCGGCTGGCCCGGGCCGGGCACCTGGTCACCGGCCTCGACTCCGACCCGGTCACCCTCGGGGCCGCCCAGGCGATGCTCGGTGCCGAGCCGCCCGAGGTGCGCGAGCGGGTCCGACTGCTGAGCGGCGACGGACACCACTGCGGGCGCTGGTTCGGGCCCGGCAGCTTCGACGTGGTGCTCTGCCACGGCGTGCTGATGTACCTGCCCGACCCGGACCCGCTGATCGCCTCGCTCGCCCGGATGATCGCCCCCGGCGGGCTGCTGTCGCTGCTGGCCCGCAACCGGGAAGCGCTGGCCATGCGGTTCGGACTGACCGGCGACTGGCGGGCCGCCCTGCAGGCCTTCGACACCGACCACTACGCCAACCGCCTGGGCCTGACCGCCCGGGCCGACCGGCTGGCCGACCTGGCCACCACGCTGCGCGAGGTCGCGGTGCCGCTGCGGCACTGGTACGGCGTCCGGGTCTTCACCGACGCCATGCCGGACCACGCCGCACCGGTGGACGGCCGCCAGCTCGGCCAGCTGCTGGAGGCCGAGGACCGGGCCGGCCGGGTGGACCCGTACCGCCAGGTCGCCGCGCTGCTCCACGTGATCGGCGTCAAGTAACCCGCCGGGCAGCCGGTCCGCTGACGGATCAGGCGGTCCGCTGACGGATCAGGACTCGCGCAGGCTCATCGGGTAGATCTCCGCGTCGTCCTCCAGCAGCACCACCCGCTCCACCCCGTCCGCCAGCAGGCCCTTCCACTCCTCGCCGATCCACGACTCGGCGTCGCCCTGGCTGCTGAACTCCTCGACCCCGCCCTGCGGGGTGACGACCGAACCGTCCGCCGCCTCGTACCGCCACGTCCAGACCATGCCCGGCTCCCTTCCTGCTGCTCCTGGGTTCTGCTGCGCGCAGGCTACCGCGCAGGGATCAGGCTGCCCGCCGCACCACCGCTCAACCCCGTGCACCAGGATGACCCGCATGACTCGTACCTTGATCCTCGGCGGCGCCCGGTCGGGCAAGTCCACCCGGGCCGAGTGGCTGCTGCGCGAGCGGACCGACGTGCTCTACGTGGCGACCGGCGGCCGGCGGGCCGACGACCCGGACTGGCAGCAGCGCGTCGCCCTGCACCGGGGACGGCGGCCGACGAGCTGGCGGACCGCCGAGACGGTGGAGCTGGAGCGGATCCTGGCCGACGGCGACGATCCGGCGCCGGTGCTGATCGACTGCCTGGGTATGTGGCTGACCACCGTGATGGACGAGGCGGACGCCTGGGACGACGCGGCCTGGGAAGAACGGGCGGCGGACTCGGTGGAGCAGCGGTGCGCCGGACTGGCCGGCGCGATGCGGGTGACCCGGCGCCAGGTGGTGGCCGTCAGCAACGAGGTGGGGCTGGGCGTGGTGCCCGCCACCACGGCCGGGCGGCGGTTCCGGGACACCCTGGGACGGCTGAACATGGCGGTCGCCGAGGCCTGCGACGAGGTGCTGCTGGTGGTGGCCGGGCAGCCGCTGACCATCAAGGGCCAGATCACCGACGCCGCACCCCGGACAGCGTGAGGCGCGGTTGGTAAGGTTCCGCACGATGGACACCACCGTGGATCTCGATTCCTTCGCCTCGCTCGTCGAGCGCCCCGACGACGCCGCCCGCCGAGCGGCCGAGGAGCGCCGGCTGGAGCTGGAAACGCCGCGCGGCGGGCTCGGCCAACTCGAGGAGCTGGGCAGCTGGCTCGCCTCGGTCCAGGGCGGCAGCGAGGTGCGGGCGGTCAACGCGCCCAAGGTGCTGCTCTTCGCCGGCGACCACGGCATCGCCTCACTCGGGATCTCCCGGCTGGCCGCCGACGGCGGCACCGCCCGCCGGGTGCGTGCCGTGCTGGACGGCAGCGCGCCGGTGGCCCGGCTGGCCCGCCGGTTCGGCGCCGAACTGCGCGTGGTGGACGTCGCGGTGGACGCGCCGGCCGAGGAGTTCGGGCCCGAGGTGAGCGAGCACCGGATCCGGCGCGGCTCCGGGCGGATCGACCTGGAGAACGCGGTGACCGTCGAGGAGGCCACCAGGGCCTTCGCCGTCGGCATGGCGATCGCCGACGAGGAGGCCGACCTCGGCACCGACCTGGTGCTGCTCGGCGATCTGGGCGTCGGCTCGACCGCGGTGGCCGCCGTGCTGATCGGCGCGCTCTGCGGCACCGACGCCGCGGCGGTCTGCGGACGCGGTTCGGGCATCGACGACAAGGTCTGGATGGTCAAGTGCGCGGCGATCCGGGACTCGCTGCGGCGGGCCCGGCCGGTGCTCGGCGACCAGCTGGCCCTGCTCGCGGCCACCGGCGGCGCCGATTTCGCGGCGATCACCGGCTTCCTGCTGCAGGCCGCGGTCCGCAAGCTCCCCGTGGTGCTGGACGGCGTGGTCTCGGCGGCCTGCGCGCTGGTGGCGCAGCGGATCTCGTTCCGGGCCCCGGAGTGGTGGCGGGCCGCGCTGCTGACCGGCGAGCCCGCGCTGGCCAAGGCCTACGACCGGCTGACCCTGACCCCGCTGCACGATGAGCGGATCACCATGGGCGAGGGCGTCGGCGCGCTGATGGCACTGCCACTGCTGCAGGCGGCCTCCGACGTGCTGACCGAGCAGCCGTTCACCCCGGCCTCCCCCGCCGCGCCGCGCCCGCCGGCCCGGCTGCCCTCCGCCGCCGAGCTGCTGGGCCGACTCTGAACACGGCGGAGCCGAACCTGACGCAGTCCCAGCCGACGGATCGCCAGCCGATGGACCGTCAGTTGCGGCTGCCCGGGCTGCGGTTCGCCTTCGGCACGCTCTCCGTGCTGCGGGTACGGGTGGCGCGGTGGGACCGGGCGGCGGGCGGGCGGGCGATGGCACTCGCGCCACTGGTCGGCCTGGTGCTGGGCGGGCTCGCGGCCGGGCTCGGCGCGCTGGCCTGCTGGCGCGGCGGCCCGCTGCTCGGTGCGGTGACCGCCGTCGCCGCGCTCGCGGCGCTGACCCGCGGACTCCATCTGGACGGGCTGGCGGACGTCGCCGACGGGCTGGGCAGCGGCAAGCCCGCCGAGGACGCGCTGCGGATCATGAAGCAGTCCGACATCGGCCCGTTCGGCGTGCTGACCCTGCTGCTCGTGCTGCTCGCTCAGATCGCCTGCCTGACCGGCCAGTTCGCCCATTCCACCGAGCGCGGCGCGCTCGCCGTGCTGACCGCCGCGGTGGCCGGCCGGTGCGCGCTCGGCTGGGGCTGCCTGCGGCCGGTGCCGGCCGCGCGGCCCGGCGGGCTCGGGGCGATGGTCGCGGCGACCGTGCCGGTGCCGACCGCCCTCGCCGGCACCCTGCTGAGCGCCCTCGCACTGGCCCTGCTCGGCCTGCACCCGCGCTACGCGCTGGCCCTGACGCTGGCTCAGCTCGCCGCCGCCGCACTGCTGCGGCGCTGCCTGCGCCGGTTCGGCGGGGTCACCGGCGACGTGCTCGGCGCGCTGGTCGAGACGGCGGCGCTGGCCGCACTGCTGGTGCTCGCCCTGGGGCCCTGAACCAGCGGCCCGGATGACACCGTGTGTCCCTGTGAACCCGGCCGTTGACCGGACGGACGCCCGGGCGCGGCCGCATCCCACCATGCGGACTACCATGCGGTGAGCACCGTAGCCCTGCGCCGTCACGGCGGAGCATGCTGGGGCTGATGCCATACGGCAGATCCGGCCGTGGACCGCGAAAGAACAGGACGCAAATACGTGACTGCATTGTCTGTGAGCACCTCCTCCGCCGCCGCGCTGCGCGCGGATGCCTTGGTGATCGGTGTCGCGAAGGGGCCCAAGGGCCTGGTGGTGACCTCGGGCGCGGAGGCGCTGGTCGAGGCGTTCGAGGGCAAGCTGGCCGAGGTGCTGACCACCCTGGGCGCGACCGGTCGTGAGGGCGAGGCCGTCAAGCTGCCCGCTCCCGCCGGGCTCAAGGCCGGCTTCGTGCTGGCCGTCGGCCTCGGTGAGGTCGCCGAGGCCAACTACTCCACCGAGGCGCTGCGCCGCGCGGCCGGCGTGGCCGCCCGCACCCTGGCCGGGGCGAAGAAGGCCGGTCTGGCGCTGCCCGCCGAGTCGGCCGAGGAGATCGAGGCGGTCGCGCTGGGCGGCCTGCTCGGCTCCTACGACTTCACCGTCTACCGCACCAGCGACGAGGTCAAGGAGCCGGTCGGCGAGCTGACCGTGCTGACCGGCCGCAAGGGCAGCAAGGACGCGAAGGCCGCCGTCGAGCGCGCCACCGTGCTCGGCGAGGAGATGAACCGGGCCCGCGACCTGATCAACACCCCGCCGAACGACCTGCACCCCAAGTCCTTCGCGACCATCGCGCAGGGCGTCGGCAAGGAGCTGGGTCTCAAGGTCGAGGTGTGGGACGAGAAGGCGCTGGCCAAGGGCGGCTTCGGCGGCATCCTGGGCGTCGGCAACGGCTCGGACAACAAGCCGCGCCTGGTCAAGATCGCCTACACCCACCCCAAGGCCAAGGCCACCCTGGCCTTCGTCGGCAAGGGCATCACCTACGACTCGGGCGGCATCTCGCTCAAGCCGGCCGGCCACAACGAGACCATGAAGTGCGACATGTCCGGCGCTGCCGCCGTCTTCGCCGCCGTGGTCGCCGCCAAGCGCCTGGGCCTGGCCGTCAACGTCACCGGCTGGCTGGCGCTGGCCGAGAACATGCCCTCCGGCTCCGCCACCCGCCCCGGCGACGTGCTGCGGATGTACGGCGGCAAGACGGTCGAGGTGCTCAACACCGACGCCGAGGGCCGCCTGGTGCTGGCCGACGCGATCGTCCGGGCCGGCGAGGAGAAGCCGGACGCGATCGTCGACGTGGCCACCCTGACCGGCGCCATGGTGCTGGCGCTGGGCACCCGCACCTTCGGTGTGATGGCCAACACGGACGCCTTCCGCGACCGGCTGCACGCC
The DNA here is from genome assembly GCF_036242395.1 of Kitasatospora sp. NBC_01266. Taxonomy (NCBI): domain Bacteria; kingdom Bacillati; phylum Actinomycetota; class Actinomycetes; order Kitasatosporales; family Streptomycetaceae; genus Kitasatospora; species Kitasatospora sp. NBC_01266. The sequence goes on from NZ_CP108458.1 coordinate 2,571,125, forward strand.
GTCGCCGGGCGCGCGGGCGAGCAGTCCTGGCCGATGCCGCTGCCGGCCGAGCTGCTCAAGGGCATGGACTCCCCGGTGGCCGACCTGGCCAACATGGGCGAGCGGATGGGCGGCGGCCTGGTGGCCGGCCTCTTCCTCAAGGAGTTCGTGGCCGACGGCATCGACTGGGCGCACCTGGACATCGCGGGCCCGGCCTTCCACGAGGCCGCCCCGTTCGGCTACACCCCCAAGGGCGGCACCGGCAGCGCCGTGCGCACCCTGGTGAAGCTGGCGGAGGAGACCGCGCAGGGCTGATGCCCTGAGCATTTCCTGCGATTCACGGCGGGGCCCGGTGTCATCGGACACCGGGCCCCGCCGGCTTTTCCGGTATTCCCGTGAGAGTTACTCATTGGTAGCCCAACGATCGCATTCGCCTGCCTGTTCGCCTCCGGCGAAACTTTGTTCCACCAAGCGGAATCCCTCCCGCCGGCGAGCGGCGCCGGGGCCGCGACAGGCCCCGTCAAGACCGGGTTGACCTGCACGGACAGGGCCACGAGCGGGTGTCGACCACCCCACAAGGACGGGTCCAGACCCCCGCCAGGGTGGACCCGGACACCAGCGGCCGTGAACAAGTGCGAAGATGTATTTCCGGCACGACTGGGCGCCTCACAAGGGCTTCCCGCACACCGGACCAGCACCGGCCCGGACGGATCCACACCCCATGGCATGGAGGACGTGACGTGGCGAACGACGCCAGCACCGTTTTCGACGTAGTCATTCTCGGAGGCGGAAGCGGCGGCTACGCCGCGGCGCTCCGCGCCGCTCAGCTGGGCCTGAGCGTGGCCCTGATCGAGAAGGGCGAGCTGGGCGGCACCTGCCTGCACCGTGGTTGCATCCCCACCAAGGCGCTGCTGCACGCTGCCGAGATCGCCGACGAGACCAAGGAAGCCGCCGAGTTCGGCGTGCTGGCGACCTTCCAGGGCATCGACATCAACGGTGTCCACAAGTACAAGGACGACGTGGTCGCCGGCCTGTACAAGGGCCTGCAGGGCCTGGTCGCCTCCCGCAAGGTGCACTTCATCCAGGGTGAGGGCCGGCTCTCCTCGCCGACCTCGGTGGATGTCAACGGCCAGCGGGTCGAGGGTCGCCACATCGTGCTGGCCACCGGCTCCGTGCCGAAGTCGCTGCCGGGCCTGACCATCGACGGCGACCGGGTCATCTCCTCCGACCACGCCCTCAAGCTCGACCGCATCCCGCAGTCCGCCGTCATCCTCGGCGGTGGCGTGATCGGCGTCGAGTTCGCCTCCGTCTGGAAGTCCTTCGGCGTCGACGTCACCATCGTCGAGGCCCTGCCGCACCTGGTTCCGCTGGAGGACGAGAACTCCTCCAAGCTGCTGGAGCGGGCCTTCCGCAAGCGTGGCATCAAGTTCGAGCTCAAGGCCCGGTTCTCCGGCGTCGAGTACACCGAGACCGGTGTCCGCGTCTCCACCGAGAACGGCAAGCAGATCGACGCCGACCTGCTGCTGGTCGCGATCGGCCGCGGTCCCGTCTCGGCCGGCCTCGGCTTCGAGGAGGCCGGGGTCGCCATGGACCGCGGCTACGTCCTGGTCGACGAGTACATGCGCACCAACGTGCCCACCATCTCCGCCGTGGGCGACCTGGCCCCGACCCTGCAGCTGGCCCACGTCGGCTTCGCCGAGGGCATCCTGGTGGCGGAGCGGCTGGCCGGCCTGCGGGCCGTGCCGATCGACTACGACGGCGTGCCGCGGGTCACCTACTCCAACCCCGAGGTCGCCTCGGTCGGCATCTCCGAGGCCAAGGCCGTGGAGCTGTACGGCAAGGAGAAGGTCGTCACGGTCAAGTACAACCTGGCCGGCAACGGCAAGAGCAAGATCCTCAAGACCGCCGGCGAGATCAAGCTCGTCCAGGTCAAGGACGGCGCCGTGGTGGGTGTCCACATGGTCGGCGCCCGGATGGGTGAGCAGGTCGGCGAAGCTCAGCTCATCTACAACTGGGAGGCGCTGCCCGCCGAGGTCGCGCAGCTCATCCACGCCCACCCGACCCAGTCCGAGGCGCTCGGCGAGGCGCACCTGGCGCTGGCCGGCAAGCCGCTGCACGCGCACGACTGATCGCTCCCGCCCCGCCTTGTTCTTCCTTTCCCTGAACTTCCTGAACGCAAGACTTGATAGGAGTCGCTGAAACCATGGCGGTCTCAGTAACGCTGCCCGCGCTGGGCGAGAGCGTGTCCGAAGGTACTGTCACCCGCTGGCTGAAGGCCGAGGGCGAGCGAGTAGAGGTCGACGAGCCGCTGCTCGAGGTCTCGACCGACAAGGTCGACACCGAGATCCCCGCGCCGGTCGCCGGCATCCTCGCGTCGATCAAGGTCGCCGAGGACGAGACGGTCGAGGTGGGCGCCGAGCTGGCGATCATCGACGACGGCTCGGGCGCCCCCGTCGCCGCGGCTGCTCCGGCTGCCGCCGCGCCGGCCCCGGTTGCCGCGCCGGCCCCGGTGGTCGAGGCTCCGGCCCCGGTCGCCGCCCCCGCTCCGGTCGCTCCGGCCCCGGTCGCCGCCGCTCCGGCCGCGCCCGCCGGCGACGCCACTCCGGTGCTGCTGCCCGCGCTGGGCGAGTCGGTCACCGAGGGCACCGTCACCCGCTGGCTCAAGGCCGAGGGTGAGACCGTCGAGGTCGACGAGCCGCTGCTCGAGGTCTCGACCGACAAGGTCGACACCGAGATCCCGTCGCCGGTCGCCGGTGTCGTGGTGAAGATCCTGGTCGGCGAGGACGAGACCGCCGAGGTCGGCGCCCAGCTCGCGCTGATCGGCGCGGCTGGTGCGGTCGCGGCTGCTCCGGCCGCCCCGGCCGCGCCCGCTCCGGTGGCCGCTCCGGCCCCGGTCGCCGCTCCGGCTGCTCCGGCTGCTCCGGCTCCGGTCGCCGCCCCGGCTCCGGTGGCCGCTCCGGCCGCGCCCGCTCCCGTGGCCGCCCCGGCCCCGGTTGCCGCGCCGGCTGCTCCGGCCCCGGTTGCCGCGCCCGCCCCGGTCGCCGCCGCTCCGGTCGCCGCCGCTCCGGTGGCCGACGCCGGTGACGCCTACGTCACCCCGCTGGTCCGCAAGCTCGCCGCCGAGCACGGTGTCGCGCTCTCCGCCGTCACCGGCTCCGGTGTGGGCGGTCGGATCCGCAAGCAGGACGTCATCGCCGCCGCCGAGGCCGCTGCCGCTGCCGCCGCCGCTCCGGTCGCCGCTGCCGCCCCGGCCGCCGCGCCGAAGGCCGCTGCCGCCGCGCCGTCCCCGCTGCGCGGCCAGACGGTCAAGATGACCCGGATGCGCAAGGTCATCGGCGACAACATGCTGAAGGCCCTGCACGAGCAGGCCCAGCTGACCAGCGTGGTCGAGGTGGACGTCACCAAGATCATGAAGCTGCGCGGCAAGGCCAAGGACGCCTTCCTCGCCCGCGAGGGCGTGAAGCTGTCCCCGATGCCGTTCTTCGTCAAGGCCGCCGCCCAGGCGCTGAAGAGCCACCCCTCGATCAACGCCCGGATCAACGAGGCCGAGGGCACCATCACCTACTTCGACACCGAGAACATCGGTATCGCGGTGGACTCCGAGAAGGGCCTGATGACCCCGGTCATCAAGGGTGCGGGCGACCTCAACCTGGCCGGCATCTCCAAGAAGACCGCCGAGCTGGCCAGCAAGGTGCGCGGCAACAAGATCACCCCGGACGAGCTGTCCGGCGCCACCTTCACGATCAGCAACACCGGCTCGCGCGGTGCGCTGTTCGACACCGTCATCGTGCCGCCGAACCAGGTCGCCATCCTGGGCATCGGCGCGACGGTCAAGCGCCCCGTGGTCATCGAGGCCGAGGAGGGCACCGTCATCGCCGTCCGCGACATGACCTACCTGTCGCTCTCCTACGACCACCGCCTGGTGGACGGCGCCGACGCCGCCCGCTACCTGGTCGCCGTCAAGGAGATCCTGGAGACCGGCGAGTTCGAGGTCGAGCTCGGCCTGTAAGGTCCGGTACTGCTGGTCGAGCCCCGGTCCGCTTCGGCGGGCCGGGGCTCGGTCGTGTTCCCTTCACCCCTTCCAGCGAGCGCGCGCGGCTTCCGCACGGCGCGTAGGCATGCATCCCGGGCGTCGAACAGGGATGCTGGAGCGGTGATGTACGAGACGGACTTCTGGCAGATCATCGACGAGACCCGCGACGCCGCCGACGGGGACCCGGACGAGCAGGCCGACCTGCTGGTGGAGCGGCTCGCGCAGCTGACGCCGGATGAGGTGATCGACTTCGCCAGGCTGTTCGAGGCCCGGTTCCAGCGGGCCTACACCCGGGAGCTGTGGGGCGCGGCGCGGCTGCTGCTGGGTGAGGTGTCGGAGGACTCCTTCGACTACTTCCGGTGCTGGCTGATCGCGCAGGGCCGGGAGGTGTTCGAGGGCGCGGTGCACCACCCGGACGACCTGGCGGAGCTGGTGCCGGACTTCGACGAGGACGAGGACGGCGACGCCGAGGAGTTCGGCTACGCGGCCGACGAGGCGCACGAGCAGCTGACCGGGCTGCCGCTGCCGGACCTGGGGAACAACCAGCCACGGCAGCCGGAGGGCGCACCGTTCGACGACCGAGACCCGCAGGAGATGGCGAAACGATTCCCCAAGTTGTGGGAGATCTACGGGGATTAGGGCGCGCTCAGCCCCGCAGCAGGCGCAGGACTTCGGGCCAGGCGCGGGCGCCCAGTTCGGCGTCCGCCTCGGGGGTGCCGCCGTGGCGGTTCAGGGGGGACGGGGGCAGCGGGGCCTCGCCGGGCAGCCGGATGCGGTGGCCGGCCCGGTCGTGGCTGATCAGCGTGGCCTTGCGGGCCCGGGCCGCCAGGGCGCGGGCGTGGTCGAGCGCGGGCCACATCTCGTCGTCGGCCCCGGCGACCAGCAGCAGTTCGGCGTCGGTCCGCTCGATCGGGATCACGGCGCGCCCGGCCGCCTCGGCGAAGGTCCGGCGGCTGCGCTGGTAGTGCGAGCGGTAGGCGACCGGGGCGCCCTCGGGCTCGGCCCGCTGCCAGCTGTCGTCGTACGGGACGAACGGAAGCGGGCTGCCCTGCCAGGTCCAGCTCGAACGGTAGGGCGCGGTAACGCCGTCCGCGCCGGGGCCGACGTTGGCCCACACCAGATCCGTGGGCGCGAGCGCGACCACGGCGGCCAGCCGCGGCTCGCGCAGTGCCAGCAGCAGCGCCGCCTCGGCGCCCTTGGAGGTGCCGAGCACGCTGATCCGTTCGGCACCGTCGGCGTGCAGCCGGTCGATCGCGCGGGTGAAGGTCTCCAGCGGGATCTCGCAGATGCCGGCGGGCTGCCCCGGTCCGCCGAACCAGCGGATCGACAGCGCCGTCAGGCCGGCGCGGGCCAGCAGGCGGCAGCGGTCGGTCTCGACCCGGCCGCTGGAGCCGGACAGCACCAGGACGGCGGCCCGGCTGCCGGTCGCGGGGGCGCAGCGCACACCCTCGACCGGGTCGGTCAGCTGCTCTTCGAGGATCTCGACGGACTCCACAGGCTCGATGGGCTCGATGGGCTCGACGGACTGCATGCGGGCGCTCCTGATCAGGTCGCGTTGGGCGGCAGGGTGGTACTGGACGGACCGGCGGTGACGCCTGCGGGGCGGATGCCGATGGCGATCTGGTCGAGCACGGCGGGGGCCGGGGCGCGGGGGTCGTCGTCCACCGAGCCGACCAGGGTGGTGAAGCCGCCGCCGGGAGCCGGCAGCGCGACCAGCAGCAGGAACCCGGGGGCCGTCTGCTGCGGCACCACGTGCCAGCGGACGGCGAAACCGGTGACACCCGCCACCGTGATCGGGCCGCTGGTCAGCTCCTGGTGCGAGCCGAGCGGGCCGAAGAGCTGGGGGGCGTAGTCGGCCATGGTCCGGCGGGCCACCGTCTCGGCGTCGGGGCCGGCCGCCGGGTTGCTGTCGACCGCGAAGTTGCCGCGCACGCAGCCGCCCGGGGTGGCGCACTGGTAGGCGCCGGTGACCAGCAGGGCGGCGGTCGAGGCGTCGTGCTGGGCGGAGTCCCAGCCGCTGGGCAGCGGGATACTCCAGCCGTGCAAGGTGTCCTGGACGCTGCCGCCGTCCGGCGAGAGCGGGGACGGGCTCTGCGGCGCCGCACCCGGGGAGGAGCCCGTGCCCGTGCCCGGCGGCGGAGCGGGCCGGCCGGGCGCCGCGATCCCTGCCGGACGGGCGGTCTGCGCCGAGCCCTTGACCAGGGAGATGGACACGCCGGTCCCGACCGCGATGAGCGCGAGCCCGCCCGCCAGCAGACCGACGACCAGGCCGGTGCGCCCGCCCGGTGCGGGTGGTGACGGCGGATACGGGGGCGGGCTTCCGGGCTGCGGGTAGCCGGGTGGCTGGTAGGCGTAGGGCGGCAGGGCGGCCGGGGGCGCCTGCGGCACCGGCCCCGGCGCGGGCGCCGAGGGCGGCAGGCTCGCCGCCGGGCCGGGCGCGATCGCCGGGTAGCCGTAACCGCCCGGTGACTCGGGCTCGGGGATGGCCGGGTGACCGTAGGCCGGGGAGGCGTCGGAGAGCGAGGTGGCGGGCTGCGACGGGCCGGCGGCGACCGGCCGCGCGGACGGCGGCGCGGCCGGCTGCCCGGCGGGCGGGGACGGCGGCGGAGCGGCCGGCCGCGGAGCTGCTCCTGGCGCGAAGGCGCCGACCGGCGACGGCAGCGGCCGGGTCCTGGCGGTCCAGCCGGACCCGTCCCAGAAGCGCTCGTGCGCGCCCTGGGCGCCCGGGGCGGGCTCCGGGTCGGGGTACCAGCCGGGAGGGGTGGAGTTGCTCACCGCCGTACCGTATCGGGCCGGATGAGGCTACGTCAGCGGTGCCCTGACCACGCGGGCGGGCTGGCGGGTTGTGCTCCGCCGCGCGGTGCCCGCCTGCCAGGATGGCCGCATGCGTATCGCTGTCACCGGTTCCTCGGGCCTGATCGGCTCCGCCCTCGTCCGCTCCCTGCTGGCCGACGGCCACCAGGTGGTCCGGCTGGTCCGGCACCGCCGCACGCTGGGCCCGCGCCCGGACGGCTCAGTGGCGATCGGCTGGAACCCCGAGCGCGGCGAGATCGACCGGGCAGGCCTCGACGGGGTGCACGCGGTGGTGCACCTGGCGGGTGCCGGGGTCGCCGACCACCGCTGGACCCAGGCCTACAAGCAGCGGATCCAGGACAGCCGGGTGCTCGGCACCCGCACCCTGGCCGCGGTGCTGCCGGCCCTGGACGCGCCGCCCGGCGTCCTGGTCAGCGCCTCGGCGGTGGGCTACTACGGGCAGACCGGGGCCGAGCTGATCGACGAGACGTCACCGGCCGGCGAGGACTTCCTGGCCCGGGTCTGCGTGGCCTGGGAGGGCGAGGCAGCCCCGGCCGCCGACGCCGGGATCCGGGTGGTGCACCCGCGCACCGGACTGGTGCTGACCGCGGCGGGCGGCGCCGGCGCGCGGCTGTTCCCGCTGTTCAGGCTGGGGCTGGGCGGGCGGCTCGGCTCGGGTGAGCAGTACTGGAGCTTCATCTCGCTGGCGGATCAGATCGCCGCGCTGCGCTTCCTGATCGAGAACCCCGAGGTGAGCGGGCCGGTCAACCTCACCGCGCCCGAGCCGGTGACCAACGCCGAGCTGACGGCGGCGCTCGGACGGGTGCTGCACCGGCCCACGCCGTTCCCGGTGCCGCAGGTCGCGTTGCGGCTGGCGCTGGGTGAGATGGCGGTGGAGGTGGTGGGCAGCCACCGGGTGGTGCCGGCGAAGCTGCTGGCGGCCGGGTTCGACTTCGCCCACCCGAACGTGGAGGCGGCGGTCCGCGCGGCGCTCTGATCACGCCGGGGACCCCGACCGAGGATTCCCGTCGAGGACCCCGGCCGGGGACGCCGCCGAGAGCTCCCCGGCGGCGTGAGGGGGCGCATGCGACGGCGCACGGCGCGCATGCGTGCCCCGTCGGCGTGCCACCGGCGCGGTGCGGCGCCCACCGATCCGAGCGAATGCCCTTGCCTGAACAAGCTACTGACTGGGCATCACCCGTTCGAACCGTCCCGGCACACTCCGCAGCCGGCCGCCGGCCGGAGCTCCGGGACCAGGGAGGGAGCTCGCCCGTGACCCCACACGACATCACCCGCCGCAGCCGCGCCGACGACCCCGACGTGCTCGTGGTCGGCGCGGGGCTGGCCGGCCTGGCCGCCGCCCGGTCACTGACCTCCGCCGGACTGCGCGTCCAGGTGCTGGAGGCGACCGAGCGGATCGGCGGCCGGATGGCCGGTCAGCAGCTGGACGGCTACCGGCTGGACCACGGCGGTCAACTGCTCAACACCGGTTTCCCCGAGCTGGTCCGCCGGCTCGACCTGGACGGCCTGGCACTGTGCCCGCTGGCCCCCGGGGTACTGGTGCACAGCGGCGGTCGCCGCTACCGGGTCGGCGACCCGCAACTGCCGACCGCCCGGCAGGCCGCCACCCGCTCACCACTCGGCAGCCCGCTGGAGAAGGCCCGCCTCGGCTCGATGCTGAGCCGGCTGGCGGCCACCCCGGCGCCCAGACTGCTGGCCCGTCCCGAGACCAGTACCGCCCGCGCGCTGACCGAGCGCGGACTGCCCACGAAGGTGGTGGCCGGCTTCCTGCGCCCGCTGCTCACCACCCTGCTGAGCGATCCGGCGCTCGGCACCAGCAGCCGGATCGCCGATCTCGTCCTGCGCGGCTACGCACGTGGTCGGCTCGCGCTGCCCGCCGCCGGCACCGCGGCGGTCCCCGGTCAGCTGACCGACTCGCTGCCGCCCGGCACGGTGCGGCTCGGCGTGCGGGTGACGGCGATCGCCGCGGACGGGGTGTGGACCGAGGAGCACGGCCGGCTCGGCGCCCGCGCGGTGGTGGTGGCCACCGACGCCCGGTCGGCCGCCGAGTTGCTGCCAGGTCTGCGGCTACCGGACTTCCACCCGGTGACGACCTACTTCCACACCACCGCCGGTACGCCGCTGAACGAGGCGGTGCTGCTGCTGGACGCCGACCGGGCCCGGGGGGCAGCGCCCGTCTCGCACTCGCTGGTGCTCAGTCAGGTGCACGAGTCCTACGCCCCGGCGGGCCGCTCGCTGGTGGCCACCACGGTGCTCGGGCGGCGCACCTTCGGCTCCGGCGGGCCCGCCGCGCTGGAACCCGCGGTGCGCGAGCGGCTGGCGCAGCTGTACGGGGTGGCGGCGCGCGAGTGGGAGTTCCTGAGCGTGCGTCACCTGCCGGACGCGGTACCGGCGATGCCGCCACCGCACAACTTCCGTCGCCCGGTGCGGGTGCTGGCCGGACTCTACGTCTGCGGGGACCACCGGGACACCAGCAGCGTGCAGGGCGCGCTGGTCTCCGGGCGGCGGGCGGCCGAAGCGGTGCTGCGCGACCTGGACGTGCCCGGCACCGCGGAACTCGACCAACCGCAGGTGGCGGCCTGACGGGCGTCCGGCCGGGGGCGGGACACGATGCCCACCCCCAGCCGGACGCCCCGAGCCGAAACGCCCCCGCCGGACGCCCACGCGGGCCGACCACGCGGGCCGCCCACGCGGGCCGACCACGCGGGCCGACCGCCGCCCGCCACCGCTCAGAGCACCCCCGCCTGCCGCGCCGCCTCCTCGAAGGCGCGGGCCGCCGCCGTGCTCCGGTACGGCGCGAGCCGTCGGTGGAAGTCGCGCAGGTACTCCACCGTGCGGGCCGAACGCATCTCGCCCGCCGCCCGCAGCGCCTCGGTGGCCAGCGCGCAGGACTCGTCCACGTCGCCCATGCCGAGCCGGGCGGCGGCCAGCACGATCCGGCAGAAGACCCGGCTGCGCGCGTAGGCGGCCCCGCGCAGCCGCAGCGACTTCTCGGCGTGCTGGGCGGCCGGCCGCCACTGCTGCAGGTCGCGGTAGCAGTGGGCGAACTCGTCGGCCAGCTGGGCCTCGTCGAAGAACCGGGCCCAGGAGGGCAGTTCGTCGCCGCTGCGGGCCAGCGCGAGAGCCCGTTCGGAGCGGACCAGCGCGGTAGTGCAGGAGCGGACGTCACCGAGCACCCCGTGCCCGCGCGCCTCGGCGGCGTGCATCAGCGACTGGACGGTGGCGGGGGCCGCCGTGCCGACGCCCTGCTGGGCCACTCTGGCCAGTTGGACCGCCTCGCGGCCGTGGCCGAGGTGGACCGCCTGCTGGCTCATGGTGATCAGCACGTAGCCGCCGAGCACCCGGTCGCCCGCCGCCTGGGAGAGCCGCAGCGCCTGGACGAAGTAGCGCTGCGCCAGGCCGTGCGCGGCGATGTCGAAGGAGGTCCAGCCGGCCAGCCGGGTCAGGTCCGCGACCGCCGCGAACAGCGCCCGGCCGATCTGCTCGCCGTAGCGGCCGCGCAGCATCGGCTCGGCCTCGCTCTCCAGGTAGCGCACCAGGGCCTGCCGGGCGTGGCCGCCGCCGTAGGCGTTGTCCAGGGCCCGGAACAGGTCCCCGACCGCCCGGACGGCGGCGATGTCACCGCGCCCGACCCGCAGACCGGCCCGGCTCCCCCGGGCGCTCTGCTCGGCGGCCGGACCGCCCTGCGCGGGCAGCGCCGCCGTCCTGGTCCCGGAGACCAGCGGCCGGCGGGCCTGCGAGGGCACCCGCCCGGCCGCCATGCCGCGGCTGCCGGGCCCGGCAGCGGCCCGGGGCGGCTGGTCCCCGTGCTCCGCCGTCGGGTCGAGCCGGGCGAGCGGTCCGTCCGGCCCCGAGACGTAGATCCCGGCCGAGCCGTCCCTGGCCACCTGCTCGTCGCTGCGGCCGATCAGCCAGTCGCGGCTGGGCACCACCAGACCGGCCGGGGTGAAGGCGATCCGGCGCAGCTCGGACTGCGGGCCGGTGTCCTTGCGCCACATGCTGGCGACGATGTCGACGGCCTCCTGCGGGGTCTCGGCGAACTCCAGGCCCGCGTAGACCGGGGCGCAGGCGTCCAGGCCGATGTCCTGCGCGGAGAGCCGGCGGCCGAGCCGGCGGGTGAAGACCTCCGCGATCAGCGCCGGGGTGGCGCCGCGCGGCTGCTGGCCGCGCAGCCAGCGGGTCACCGAGGTCTTGTCGTAGCGCAGGTCGAGGCCGTGCTCCAGGCCCAGCTGGTCGACCCTGCGGGCCAGGCCCGCGTGCGAGAAGCCGGCCTCCTCGATCAGCCCGGCGAGCAGCGGGTTCTGCGCGCGGCCCGCCTCGCTGCGGGCGGCACCGTCCTCGTCGGCGCCGAGCGGCAGGCCGCCGGGTGCGCGGTCGTGCTCCTCCGCGCCGGGTGCGTCGTCACCCAGGCCGAGCTGCGGGCCGTGCGGGCTGTCCGCGGTGTGCGCGCCCCCGTGGAGCTCGTCCGGGCCGTGCTGGAGCAGGCCGGGGACGTGGTGGAGCTCCTCGGGGACGTGCTGGAGCACGTCGGGGACATGGTGGAGTTCGTCGGGGACGAGCACGCGGCGTTCCAGCAGCGGTGTGTCGTCGTGGCGTTGGGCGGGCAGAGCGGCCGCAGCTGCACGGTCCGGCTCGCCGCGGCGTTCGTGCGGGTCCAGTGGGTCGAGCGGACCGTAGGCCGGACTGTCGTCGGTTGCAGGCCGTTGGGGCATGTCAGTCAACACCTCTCGGACGCCGCGGTCCGGCCCCCCGGTGCCTTGCGCGACGCCCCTGTCGGGAATCGGCGTGAATGTAGCGAGCATTCGGGCGCTATGGGCGGATCTGCGCGGGCAATCCTCCGAACGGGTGAAGGGCAGGCGCCCGTTCTGAGGAAGGTGCGGCGCTCGGGGTTTGAGCTGCGCGTACCCTTTGCGCCCCCGACCGCCGGGCGCCGAGCGAGCCGGAACGGGGGCCGCGCGGAGGCCGGACGGGAGCCGGAGGGGGAGCCGGACGAGAGCTGGACGGGAGCCGGAGGGGGAGCCGGACGAGAGCTGGACGGGAGCCGGAGGGGGAGCCGGACGGGAGCCGCTCCGGGCGGCTTCGGACAGGTGAGCGAGCGGGCGTACAGTGGCGAGGTTGGGTCGCGAACACCTGGGCAAGGAGCAGCGGTGAGCGAGAACGTGCGATTCGTCCGGATGCGGATAGGCGAAGGCGCGGTGCCGTACCAGGAGGCCTGGGAGGAGCAGCAGCGGCTGCACGCACTGCGGCTCGCCGACGAGATCCCGGACACCGTGCTGCTGCTGGAGCATCCGCCGGTCTTCACCGCCGGCAAGCGGACCAAGCCCGAGGACCTGCCGCTGGACGACACCCCGGTGGTGCAGGTCAACCGGGGTGGCGAGGGCACCTGGCACGGTCCGGGCCAGCTGGTCGGCTATCCGATCGTCAAGCTGCCGGAGCCGATGGACGTGGTCGCCTACGTCCGCCGGCTGGAGGAGGCGCTGATCCGGGCATCCGCCGACCTCGGCGTGGCGACCAGCCGGGTCGAGGGCCGCAGCGGGGTCTGGGTACTGGGCCGGGAGCTGCCGGACGCCGTGCCGGATCCGGCCAAGGTGATCGACATCGGCAAGCTGACCCTGCGGCTCGGCCTGCCGCTCGGGATCGACCCCCGGCTGGCCGGCCCCGAGTACGCGGCGTCCAACGCCGGGCAGCGCGGCGACGACCGCAAGCTCGCCGCGATCGGCGTGCGGGTGGCGCGCGGCGTGACGATGCACGGGTTCGCGCTGAACTGCAACCCGGACATGACCTGGTTCGACCGGATCATCCCGTGCGGGATCCGGGACGCCGGGGTCGGCTCGCTGACCACCGAGCTGGGCCGCGACGTCCCGGTCGCCGAGGCGGCGCCGGTGGTGGAACGGCGGCTGGCGGAGGTCCTCGCCGAGCTGCCCGAGCCCGCACTGGCGCGCTGAGCGCCCTGCCGGCCACCGGTGGAGCAGGGCACCGGGAATCAGGCGGTGCGTACCGCTGTTGCCCTGCGAATGCGGGGCGTGAGCCCGATGCAGACCGTACAAGCACAGGCGTACCCTGGGGGTACCCCGTCTACTTCTAGGAGCCGCACGTGTCCGCTGTCGCGCCCGACGGCAGGAAGCTTCTCCGCCTGGAGGTCCGCAACAGCGAGACCCCCATCGAGCGGAAGCCCGAGTGGATCAAGACCCGGGCGAAGATGGGCCCGGAGTACAACGCCCTCCAGTCGCTGGTGAAGAAGGAGGGGCTGCACACGGTCTGCCAGGAGGCCGGCTGCCCCAACATCTTCGAGTGCTGGGAGGACCGCGAGGCCACCTTCCTGATCGGCGGTGACCAGTGCACCCGCCGCTGTGACTTCTGCCAGATCGACACCGGCAAGCCCGCCGACTTCGACCGTGACGAGCCGCGCCGGGTCGCCGAGTCGATCGTCACCATGGACCTCAACTACGCCACCATCACCGGCGTCGCCCGCGACGACCTCGAGGACGGCGGCGCCTGGCTGTACGCCGAGACGGTCCGCCAGGTGCACGCGCTGACCGCGGGCCGCGCGGCCGGGCGCACCGGCGTCGAGCTGCTGATCCCGGACTTCAACGCGGTGCCCGAGCAGCTGGCCGAGGTCTTCTCGTCCCGTCCCCAGGTGCTGGCGCACAACGTCGAGACGGTGCCGCGGATCTTCAAGCGGATCCGACCGGCGTTCCGCTACGAGCGGTCGCTGGACGTCATCACCCAGGCCCGGGCGGCCGGTCTGGTGACCAAGTCCAACCTGATCCTGGGCATGGGCGAGACCCGCGAGGAGGTCAGCCAGGCGCTGGCCGACCTGGTCGGCGCGGGCTGCGAGCTGATCACCATCACCCAGTACCTGCGCCCCTCGCTGCGCCACCACCCCGTGGAGCGCTGGGTCAAGCCGCACGAGTTCGTGGAGCTGCAGCAGGAGGCCGAGGAGCTCGGCTTCGCGGGCGTGATGTCCGGGCCGCTGGTGCGTTCCTCCTACCGCGCGGGCCGGCTCTACCGGCAGGCGCTGGAGCACCGCGAGCGGGCTGCGGTCTGATCGGTTGTGCGTGCGTGCGACGGGGCTCGGAGGTACTCCGGGCCCCGTTCGCGTTTCACGGTCCGCGCTTCGCGTTTCACGGTCCGCGCTTCGCGTTTCGCGGTTCGCGTTTCACCGAGGGTTGACCGGCGGGTCACGGGGGCTTAACAACGGCGGCCGAGACTGGACGCAGACTCGGCGAGGGGAGTGGCCGCAATGCGCACCACGATCGGCACGGCGATCAGGCTGGCGGAGAACGTCCTGCTGGCCGGGGGACGGCGGCAGGCCCGGCTGAACGCCTGGTCGGCGGTCTGCGAGAACCGCCGCCACGCCGCCGACCGCGAGGCGGCCCGGATCGGCCTGCCCGCGCACCGACCCACGCGCCCGCGCACTCACCTGGGGTAACGATTTCCCGCACGGTTGCGCCGAATCGGGACCGTGCTTCGTGATCCGATGTCCCCGCCACGTAGCATGGCCTTCATGGCGAGGGAAACATCCGAAACTCCCGGGCGGCTCAAGCAGATCCGCCAGGCGTACATCATGACCCAGAAGGTCGACACCAAGATCGGCCTGATCATCGGGGGCATCGGCCTCCTCACCTTCGGCGTGTTCCTCGCCATCGGTTTCCTGATCGGTCACCCCGTCATCGTGGGGATCCTGGGCTTCATCGTGGCCTTCCTGGCCGCGGCGATCGTCTTCGGCCGCCGGGCCGAGCGTGCCGCCTTCGGCCAGATGGAGGGCCAGCCGGGCGCCGCCGCGGCCGTGCTGAACAACATCAAGCGCGGCTGGAGCGCCAACCCGACCCCGGTCGCGGTCACCCGCAACCAGGACGCGGTCTACCGCGCCGTCGGCCGTCCCGGCATCGCGCTGATCGGTGAGGGCAACCCGAACCGGGTGCGCCCGCTGCTCGCCGCCGAGAAGAAGAAGATGGCCCGCGTGGTCGCCGACGTCCCGGTGCACGACATCATGGTCGGCGACGGGCCGGGCGAGGTGCCGCTGAAGAAGCTGCAGATCCACCTGATGCGGCTGCCGCGCGCGATCACCCCCGCCCAGGTCACCGAGACCAACGACCGCCTGCGCGCGCTGGGCGACCTGCTCACCAAGGCGCCGATCCCCAAGGGCCCGATGCCCAAGGGCGCCCGGATGCCCAAGGGCGGCCAGGCTCGCTGAGCCGTCGGCACCCGCACGAACCACGCAAAGAGGCCCCGCCAGCCGGCGGGGCCTCTCCTTTTGCCCGGATCCTTTTTGCCCGGATCCTTCTGTTCGGATCCTTCTGTTCGGATCCTTCTGCTCGGGCTCAGATCCGCACCTCGACGGTCGCGACCGCCTTGTCGTGCAGGCCGCGCGTGTCCCGGTCCCAGACCGCGGCGGGCACCACCAGGCAGAGCAGCACGGTCCGCAGCAGCACCTGCGGAATGGTCGCCCGCCCGCCGTCCAGCCGCACCACCCGCAACCCGAAGAGCCGCTTGCCGATGGTGGTGCCGGTGGTGGCGAGCAGCACCGCGCTCATCGCGAAGAAGACCGGCAGGCTGATCAGGTTGGCCCTGGCCGGGTCGCCGTGGGCCAGCGTGCCGTAGGCGATCAGGCTGGCGAGCCAGCCGTCCACGAAGAGTGCGCCGATCCGCCGACCGGGGCCGGCCATCGCGCCGGAACCCTCCTGCGGGCGGCCGAGCCGCTCACCGCGGTAGCCGAAGTCGGCGCCCATCCGCTCAGCGGCGGCCTTCGGGCCTTCCAGCCACGATCCCATTGCTTCTCTGCTGTCCACGAACCCACAGTAGCCCGGCACATCGCACCAACCGGCGTCGACTCCCCCTGCGGGTGAATCGGCGTGGCGCGGCTCCGTTCAGTGGTTTAGACCAATTACGGAGAACGGCACTGGCGCCCACACGTTTTGCCCCCACCCGGGTGACTTTGCCGCCCATTCGGGCCTGCTGGTTAACATGGTGGAAACGATCGGGTCACCGTCAGGAAACGGCCTGTTCCTAAGGTGGCCCGCACCGTGGCCGGTTGGGACGACTGGTCCGTGCAGGTCTGATCCCGGCCCTCGTCGCGGTCGGGCAGAGGAGGACATCGATGTTCAAGAATGCGGATGAGGTCAAGGCCTACATCGCCGAGAACGACATCAAGTTCGTGGATGTGCGGTTCTGCGACCTGCCGGGTGTCATGCAGCACTTCGCGGTTCCGGCGGCCACCTTCGACCCCGCCGAGACCCTGATGTTCGACGGCTCGTCGATCCGCGGCTTCCAGGCGATCCACGAGTCGGACATGGCCCTGGTCCCCGACCTGGCGACCGCGCGGCTCGACCCGTTCCGCAAGGAAAAGCACCTAAACATCAACTTCTTCATCCAGGACCCGATCACGGGCGAGGCCTACAGCCGCGACCCGCGCAACGTGGCCAAGAAGGCCGAGGCCTACCTGGCCTCCTCCGGCATCGCCGACACCGCCTTCTTCGGTCCCGAGGCCGAGTTCTACGTCTTCGACGAGGCCCGGTTCGAGACCACCGCGAACGCCTCCTACTACCACATCGACTCCGAGGCCGGCGCCTGGAACAGCGGCCGGATCGAGGAGGGCGGCAACCGCGGCTACAAGGTCAAGTACAAGGGCGGCTACTTCCCGACCCCGCCGGTCGACCACTTCGCCGACCTGCGCGCCGAGATGTCCCTGGAGCTGGCCGCCTCCGGCCTGCAGGTCGAGCGCCAGCACCACGAGGTCGGCACCGCGGGCCAGGCCGAGATCAACTACCGGTTCAACACGCTGCTGCACGCGGCCGACGACCTGATGCTGTTCAAGTACATCATCAAGAACGTCGCCTGGCGGAACGGCAAGACGGCCACCTTCATGCCGAAGCCGATCTTCGGCGACAACGGCTCGGGCATGCACGTGCACCAGTCGCTCTGGGCCGAGGGCTCGCCGCTCTTCTACGACGAGCAGGGCTACGCCGGCCTGTCCGACACCGCCCGCTACTACATCGGCGGCCTGCTCAGGCACGCGCCCTCGCTGCTGGCCTTCACCAACCCCACGGTCAACTCCTACCACCGCCTGGTCCCCGGCTTCGAGGCACCGGTCAACCTGGTCTACTCGCAGCGCAACCGCTCGGCCGCGATCCGGATCCCGATCACCGGCTCCAACGCCAAGGCCAAGCGCATCGAGTTCCGGGCCCCCGACCCGTCCTCCAACCCCTACCTCGCCTTCTCGGCGATGCTGATGGCGGGCCTGGACGGCGTCAAGAACAAGATCGAGCCGCTCCAGCCGGTCGACAAGGACCTCTACGAGCTCGCCCCCGACGAGCACGCCGGCGTCCCCCAGGTCCCCGCCTCGCTCCCCGCCGTCCTGGAGGCCCTCGAGGAGGACCACGAGTACCTGCTCGCGGGCGGCGTCTTCACCCCGGACCTGATCGAGACCTGGATCGACTACAAGCGCACCAACGAGATCGCCCCGATCGCACTGCGGCCGCACCCGCACGAGTTCGAGCTGTACTACGACCTCTAGACACCAACGTTTGACCTGCGGGAACGCGGAAATGCCCGATTCCGTCGCTGCAGCTCGGCAAAGCCCTGAGCTGCAGCGACGGTTCTCGCGGAAGGCCCTGGAGGCCGGCAGCCCATCGTCATGTGCACCCGGAGTGCACCAGATCGAACTCACCGCCGTCCTTATGACTGCGCCCTGACCTCTCGGCATTCTCGGCGATGAGCAGTCGACGGAGCCCCTCGCCTGAAATGCGCGCCGGGGCGCCCGAATGCGCTCAGCCCGCGACGGTGAGCTGCATCAGGGCCTTCGCGGTGTGCATCCGATTCTCCGACTGGTCGAACACCCGGCTCTGCGCGCCCTCGAAGACCTCGTCGTCCACCTCACAGATGTCCGGATGGGCGATCGCGGTCTCGGTGTCCTGACCGTGGAAGGCCGGGAGGCAGTGCAGGTAGATGCTGTCGGCCCGGCCGGTGGCGGCCATCAGCTCGGCGGTGACCTTCAGGTCGCGCAGCAGCTCGATCCGCTCCCGGGTCTGCTCCTCCTCGCCCATCGACACCCAGACATCGCCGTACACGGCCGCCGAACCCGCCAGCGCGAGCTGCGCGTCGGCGGTGACGGTGATCTTCGCCCGGTCCGACTCGGCGTCCGCGAGCAGTTCGGCGATCTGCTCCGGCGCCGGCTGGAGCTTCTCGGGCGCCAGGATCCGCAGGTCCAGACCGAGCTTGGCGGCAGCGATGGCCAGGGTGATCGCCATGTTGTTGCGACCGTCGCCGACGTAGGTCAACGGCAGTCCTTCGAGGCTGCCGAAGTTCTCCAGCAGCGTCAGCAGGTCCGCGAGCACCTGGGTGGGGTGGTAGCTGTCACACAGGCCGTTCCACACCGGGACGCCGGCGTACTCGGCGAACTCGGCCACGGTGGAGTGCTCGAAGCCGCGGAACATCACACCGTCGAAGACCCGGCCGAAAACCCGGGCGATGTCACGCACCGACTCCTTGATGCCGAACCGGATGTCTTCCCGGCCGAAGATCTCGGGGTGCGCGCCGGACTGGGTGGCCGCGACCACGAAGGAGACCCGGGTCCGACAGGACGGCTTGAGGAAGATCAGCGCGATGTTCTTGCCGGCCAGCGCGTGCACGTACTCGCCCTGCGCCGCACGCGTCTTCAGATCGGCCGCGTGCTCCAGCAGTTCGGTGATCTCTGCCGCGCTGAAGTCCCGCAGCGAGAGCAGACTGCGCCCCTTGAGTGTCGAGATGCCCATCTTCCGCCTCCAGTCCGTTCTGTATATAGGTGACATTGCATTGAAATGTCAATGTTGACATTATCATTCAGTCGCGTTCCGGTCACTCGGCCCGTCGGCCGGCAGCCGACGCAGGTCGGGCTTGCCGTTGCTCAGCCGGGGCAGCTCGGCTCGCAGCTCCAGGGTGTCCGGGTTCATGTATCCCGGTATCCGGCGCAGCAGTTCGGCCCGGAGCTCGCCGACGGTGAACGGCTCCGAGGTGACCGCGTAGGCGCGGATCACGGTCCGGCCGTTCGGGCGGTCGACGATGCTCGCGGCGTCCCATACCCCGGGGACGGTGAGCAGCGCTGCGGTGATCTCGGTCATCGAGATTCGGTTGCCGTTGCGCTTGACCACGTTGTCGGTCCGGTCGAGGTAGACGTAGTAGCCGTCCTCGGTGCGCTCCACCAGGTCACCGGTGCGGTAGACGGTACGGCCCGGCACCAGGTCGTCGCGCAGCACCGCGGCCGTCACCTCGGGTGCGCCCCAGTAACCCGCCATCACCTGCACGCCGTCGATGCAGAGTTCTCCCGTGATGCCCGGCTCGGTGACCAGCTGCCCGTCGGCGTCCACCAGATGGAAGCCCACGCCGGGGTCGGGGGTGCCGAGCGGGATCTTCCGCCCGGAGGCGCACCACTGCGGCGTCACCAGGTGGCTGGAGACGACCACCGTGGTCTCGGTGGGGCCGTAGCGGTTGAACACCCGCAGCTGCGGCCGGTACTGAAAGAGCGCGGCGATCTGCTCGGGCGTGCAGTCCTCGCCGCCCAGCCCGATCGACCGCAGCCGCGAGTCGGCGAGCTTCGGCAGGTCGCGGCTGCTGACCAGCAGCCGCAGCATGCTCGGCGAGAACGAGGTGTGGGTGATCCGCTCGGCCAGCAGCAGCCTGAAGAACTCCCCCGGCATCAGCGGCCCGTGGTCCGCCACCAGCAGGCAGCCACCGGCCGCGAGGACCGAGAACAGGCTGCCGAACGCGCCGTCGAAGTGGAACGGCGAGACGCACAGTGCCCGGGTCGCGGGGTTGAGCTCGAAGGTCGCCACCGTGTTGCGGACCAGGTTGTGCAGGCTCTCCCGGCGGATCAGCACGCCCTTCGGACTGCCGGTGGAGCCCGAGGTGTAGACGCAGTAGACAAGGTCCTCGTCCCGCGCGGCCGGTGCCTGCGGCCCGCCTGCGCCTGGCGCGGTCAACTCCGCGAGCACCAGCGGGCGCAGCGCCTCCACCACCTCGCGGGGGAACTCCCGGCCGGTGGGCACCACGGTGAGCCGCACGGCGCAGTCATGGGCGATCCGGCAGATCCGGTCCGCCGGATCGGAGTAGGGGATCGGCACGAAGACGGCGCCCGCCGCCAGGCAGGCGAGGACGGTGGCCACATAGTCGGCCGAGTTCTCCAGGTGGATGCCGACCCGGTCACCGGGACGGACCCCGTGCCGGGCCAGCGCCCCGGCCGAGGCCGTGACCCGGTTCAGCAGCTCGGCGTAACTCAGCGACGTCCGAGAGTCCTTGACCGCCAGGTGGTCCGGGCGCACGGCAGCGTGCTCGCGGACCGCCCGCACCACGTCGGCCGTCAGCGCCTCAACGGGCAGCATGGATGCCTCCGATGGCGGCGGCCAGCTCGCGGACGGTGTCTGTGGGCGCGTAGCGCAGGTCCCCGCCGGTGAAGGAGATGTCCAACACCCGCTCCAACGACACATAGGCGCTCATCACATGGATCGAGCTGAGCCCCAGCGACTCCAGCGACGCGTCGGCCGGCAGCTCGGCCACCGGGAGGTCCGACGCCTCGGAGAGCGCCTTGACGACCTCGGCAAGAATATTCATGGTGCTTGTCCCTTGGGTTGGTTGGTGGTTCATCCGGTGACGGGGGCGGTGCCCCGGCCTGGCCGCCTGGGCCGGGTGACCGTAAGCAGCACGGCAGCGACCAGCGCCGCCAGCAGCGGCAGGCGCCAGGCCTCGCCGAGCAGCGCCGTCAGGGCGGCGAAGGCGGCCACTGCGGGCCAGCTGGCAGCGGTGTCGCCGAGCAGGAAGCCGCGCAGCCCGCCCGCGGTGGCGGGTGGGACGGCCGACGCGGTCCGCAGCCGCAGCACGGCCACCGTCACGACGGCCACCACGGCCACCGCCAGGCAGTGGCTGGGCCAGCCGGAGCCGGCCGCACCCGCGCCGGTCAGCGCAATCGCCAGTGCGGTCTTGGCGGCCCGCTCCGGCAGCACCGGCAGCATTCGGCGTCCCGTCAGGGCGACCGCCACCGAGGTGCCGACCAGCAGCACCGCGCCGAGCGCCCAGCCGGCGACGGGTGCCCGGGCCGCGGCGGCCAGAGCCGAGCAGACCACCAGGGCCTCCGCGCCGGCGCCCAGCAGCACCGCGAAGACGGTCCGCTCGGCCGGGGCTGCGGCCGGGAGCGCGCCGGCCCGCAGCAGCCGCAGCATCGCCCGGGCCAGCCACTGCAGGCCCGCGAGCAGTACGAGCAGAGCACCGGCCGTCGGCAGCCAGCTCGACGGCAGCATGGCGGTGACCGCCACCACTGCGGCCCAGCACCCGGCCAGCACGGCGCTCGCGGCCGCCGCCTGCTGCCAGCCGCCGGGCCGGCCGCCGGCCGGGGTACCCAGGGCAGATACCGCCGCCTCGCCGCCCTCGAGCAGGCAGAGCAGCAGGCCGATGCCCAGGGCTACGACCACTGGGCCCAGGCCCGAACGTCGTAGTCGAGCAGCTCGCAGACCTCGGCCACCTCCGGCAGGTCGAGCAGCGCGCGCAGCTGCGGCCGCTCCCGCTGCCAACGGGCCGGCGCGGGCGCACTGGTGGAGTTCACCAATCGGGGCCGTTCGACCGCTGACCGGGCGGCGTCGTCGAAGTCCAGGCCCGACGCCTGCGCCGCCCGGTCCATCAGTGCCTGCCTGGCCGCGCCACCCGTCTGGAAGTCCTCGAAGCGCAGCCGGACCGGGGACCGGGCGTGCCGCATGATCCGCCGGTGCGGGTCGGTCCACTGCCTGGCGGCCAGCTCGGGCAGCGGACCGGCGGCCAACTCCTGCCAACCCTCGCACAGATCGAAGTTCCAGTCGGTGCGCGGCCCGGCCGCCGAGCCGTGCACCGAGAGGTCGTGCTGCCAGAAGGAGCGGTGCTCCCAGCCGTCGATCAGGCCGTTGACGGCGGCCAGCGGGTTGCGGGTGAGGTGCAGCTCCCGGACGTCCCAACCGGTGAACAGCTCGTGCAGCAGCGGGATCCGGTAGGCGTCGCTGGAGGCTTTCAGCACCAGGACGTTGCGCGGCTGGGCCGGCGCGGGACGGCGGCACGGACGCAGCGCGAGGAACGGCGAGATCTCCACGATGGTCCGGCCGGGCGGACCGGTGGGAACCGGGAGCTCCGGGAAGTACTCACGGATCAGCCGCTCGTCCAGGTCGTACCGGTAGGGATCGACTGGGAGGCCGTACCCGCGCAGCGCCCGCAGCACGTCCAGGGCCGGCTCCGGGCCGGTGCGGTCGGCGAGTACCGAATCCCGTACCACGCCCACGAGTTCGTCGAGCGGCGCGTCGACCGTGTCGGGCCACTGGAGGCGCAGCCGCAGCGCCCAGTCCCAGGCGTACCGCTCCCACTCCTCGTGGGTCGGCTCGGTGATCTCCTCACCCCGGCACTCGAAGAGCAGGTTCCGCAGCAGGAAGTCCCGCCGGCCGTCGTCGAGCCGGCCCGATTCCACGCCCTCGTCCGGTCCGTCGTGGTCGGGGTGGTTCAGGCCCAACAGGGTGAAGAGCAGCCGGTGTTCGCCCGGCAGCGCGAGCGCGCCACGGGCCGAGCCGAGCACCTGTTTGAAGACGCTGGTGCCGCCGCGCGGGCTGCCCAGCACCACCGTCACTTCGCGCACCTCGGCGGCCGCCCAGTCCAGATAGCCGCGCTCGTCCGGGAACCGCTCGCGCAGGTAGTCCATCGCCTCGTCGCGCTCGGCGCGGATCCGGGCGAACAGCTCGCGGCGCCGCACGAGCTCGAGTGACAGGTCGCTCATCTCTTCCTTCGTTCTTCCTAGTCGAGGGCCGCCGGGACTACGAGGCGGCCCGGGCGGGCCGCCTCGGGTGCTCGGCCAGCCAGCGGTCGACCACCACGTCGACGTACTCCCCCCAGGGCGGGGCCGGTTCGGTCACGCCCTGGGGCGGACGGACCCTGGCGTTCTCGAAGTACGGTCGGTAGACGCCGATCAGCCGCTGCAGGAACTGCTGGTTGGGCATCGGGATCTCGGTGACGTTCCAGGCGTCGACCGAGCGGCGCAGGAAGTCCCAGCGGCGGAACGGCACCAGCGGCACCTCGGCCAGCTCCGGGCGGTCCTGCTCGCGCCGGTGCCGGTTGAGCGCCGCCACCACCGCGGCGACCAGTTCGCGCAGCAGCGGAGCGGCGGACCCAGCGGCCGCCACGACGTCCTGCACCGGTCGGCCTTCGAGCATCCGGGCAGCCATCCCGGACAGTTCCGCGGCCACCCAGTCCACCGGCACGATGTCGATCCGCCCGTCCCGGTCGCCGGGCAGGAACGGAGGCTGGTGCCGCTCGAGCAGGCCGAGCAGCGGGTAGATGCCGTGGAACCGGGAGATCGCGCCGGTCCGACTGTGCCCGACCACCAGGCTGCAGGAGAACACCGCCGGGTCCAGGTCGGGGTACTCGGCCCGGAGCATTCGCTCGGCCTGCGCCTTGGTCTCCTCGTAGGTGTTGCGGTACTCCCAGCCGCTGGTCGCGGTGTACGCCGAGGAGACCAGCAGGAAGCGCGAGTCGCCCAGCCGGCGGGCCAGTTCGGCGGTGTTCCTGGTGACCTCCACGTTGCCCAGCCGGGCCGCCTCCGGGGAGGCCGTCCAGCTGACGTTGGCCGCCGCGTGCACCACCAGGGTTGACCCCGCGGGTCCGAGCTCGGCCGTCAGCGCGGCGACCGCGGCCGGGTCCGCGAGGTCGCAGACCACCGGTTGCAGCGCGGCGGCCACCGGACGCGGGGCCCGGGCCAGGAAGTCGGCCCGGCTGCGCGGGCTGCTGAACACTGCGACCAGCCGGGCCCGCGGCGCCCGCTCGGCCAGCGCCGCGGCCAGCTCGCCACCGACCGCGCCGCCGACGCCGGTGACCAGGATCCGGGCGGCGGTCACAGCGTCGCCGGAAGCGGGCGCCGCTCGCTGATCGCGGTGAGCATGCTGCTCGAGTTGGAGCGGATCGCCTGGACGCCGACCGGGTCCAGCACCGCTGCCAGCGAGGGAATCCCCAGGTCGAACTCGATCTCCAGGGTCACCTTGATCCCGGTCCCGCACTGCTCGAGCTCCCAGGAGCCGCGGAAGACCTCCAGATCGCCCTCGGTCTGGTCGAAGTCGATCCGGTTCGGCGGGCTGAAGAAGTCCCGCTCGGTCCAGGTCAGTTCACTGCCGTTGAGGAGCACCCGCCAGGAGCTCAGCGCCTGCTCGGCGGTGCGCTCCAGGTAGCGGATCTCCAGCACGTCGACCATGTGCAGCGGGTGCTTCTCGAAGTCGCACACGGTGTCCCAGACATGGTGGATGTCCACGTCGGGGATGACGACAGAGGTGCGTACGGTGGGCATTGGGGGCCTTTCTCGATTTGTCGGTCAAACGCCGCGCGGCGCGAGGAGGGTCCGGCGGGCTCAGCTGCCCGGCGGGGTGGCGGCCACCGCCTCGGCGATCCGGTCCAGTCCGTCCGCCAGGTCCTGGTCCCCGATCACCGCGGGCGGGTAGACCCGCAGCACCGAGGGGCGGCTGAGGCAGAAGCTGAGCAGCACGCCGCGCTTGGCCGCCTCCAGCACGACATGGCCGGCGATCGCGGGGCTGGCGGCCTGCAGGCCGATCATCAGGCCCTCCCCGCGGATCTCGGCCACCCGCGGATCACCGTCGAAGAGTTCGGCCAGCCGTCGGCGGGTCGACTCCCCGGTCCGGCGCACCCTGGTGAGGAACTGCTCGCTGCTGACCAGCTCCAGCACGGACCGGCCGACCACGCCGGCCAGCGCGCCGCCGGCGAAGGAGGAGGCGAGCACCACCGGGTCGGCGCTGCTGTCGCCGATCAGGGACGAGGCGTACAGCACGGCCGCCAGCGGCACCAGGCCGCCGCCGAGCACCTTGCCGGCGAGCAGCAGATCGGGACCCACCTCGGCCGCCGAGCGCCACAACCGCCCGCACCGGCCGACGCCGGTCTGGATCTCGTCCAGCGCCAGCAGCGTGCCGGTCCGCGCGGTCTCCTCGCGCAGGAAGGCCAGGAACTCCGCTGCCACCGGCCGGATTCCGCCCTCGCCCTGGATCGGTTCCGCGAACACCGCGGCGATCCGCCCGGTGGCGAGCAGGGCACGCGCCGCGGCCTCGTCGCCGGGCGTCACGAAATGGACCGGGGCGGCAAGCGGTACCGGCGAGCGCCCGGCCATGCTGTCGGACAGGTGCAGCGCCCCGGCCGTCTTGCCGTGGTAGGAGCCGCGCAACGCGATGAACTCGGCTCGCCCGGTGGCGAGTACGGCCATCTTCATGGCCATCTCCGTCGCCTCCGAGCCGGTGTTGGCGAACGCCACCCGGTCCAGGGCCGGGGGCGTGGCCGCCACCAGCGCCTCGGCGCAGGCGGTGGCCGCGGAGTTGCCGAGGATCTTCCCGGACAAGCCCATCAGGCCCAGCTGTTCGACCGCGGCGTCGACCAGGACGGGATGCCGATGGCCGAGCAGGTGGACGCCGAAGGAGCCGAAGTCGAGCCAACGGCGCCCGGTGTCGTCGGTGATCCAGGCACCGTCCGCCCGCTGCTCGCCGCCGAGCAGGCCGGACATCCTCAGCAGCAGTGCCTTGGAACCGCCGAAGGCCGCGCCGTAGCGGTCGATGAATCCCGAAGCCATCGTGCCGCTCACGCGTCCTTGAGAAAGGGCTCGAGGAAGCCGGCGTCGGTGCCGACCGCCGTGCAGAGCCTGGACCAGTCCCGCAGCGCCTGAAGGATCTCGCGCTGGCCCGAGGCCAGCAGCGGGTTCGGCAGTTCGCCGGGGAACGCGGCGCAGAGCAGCTCCCAGAACTCGGCCACCGCGCCGCCGCCGTCCGCGCCGAACTCCTCGTCGAGTGCGAAGAGTCGGAGCAGTCGGTCGCCGTCCAGCTCGGCGACCTCGTGCAGGCCGTACTCGAGTGCCATCGCCAGCTGGTGGCCGTCGGCCATCGCGGTGTGCCCGCCCAGCAGCAGGTCGACGTCCAGCAGCAGTTCCAGCAGGCGCAGTCCGACCACCTGTCGCAACTCTGGCTGTTCGCTGCCGCCGGCCAGATCCTCCAGGTAGGCGCGGCCCTCGACGGCGAGCAGCCAAGCGGCTGTCGTCCAGGCTCGCACCGCCTGTTCGGCGGGCAGCCCGCGGCCGCTCCGAGCAGCGCCGAACAGCCGTACCCCGCCGATTATTTGGGGGGAAAGCTCCATGGTTCTCCAGTTCACAGGGGTGGTCTGGTCAGGCTGGCAGCAGCCGCAGCGCGCCACCGCGCGCGGCCCGCAGGACATCGCCCGGATCCCCGGGGAGCCCGTCGTCGGCGGCCACGTCGATCCGGCCCTCGGGCAGCGATCCGGCGCCGAGGAAGACGGCCGCGTCCCCGAGCAGCAGTTCGGCGCCGGGCAGGAAACGGGACCGGACGGGCCGGCCGACCGGCTCCACCAGCAACGCGGGGCGGTGCCCCTCGCCCGCGGTGGTGAACACGCACTCCAGCAGCTCGGTGAAGGCCGGCGCCAGCGGTGCGCCGGCCTGGCCCGTGAGTGCCGCCGAGAGCCGACTGCGCAGCGCCTCGATCAGGTCGGCGGCCTCGGCCGAACTGGTGCCCCGCAGCGCCCCAGAGTCGGTCAGCCGTCGCCAACGCAGCAGATACCACTTGCGGTTGGAGAACACGTCGCCGTGGTGCGAGAGCAGCGCGTCCATCAAGTGCAGCAACGCGCCCAGCGCATAGCCCGCCCGGCCCCGCGACTCGCCCGCCTGCTCGGCCAGCCGCAGGAAGAACACCTGCTCCACCGCGGTGTGCAGGGAGGCCCACTTCCACACCCGGGCGAGCGGCGGCAGGTGCTCCAGGTAGGGCGAACCGCCTTCCAGGTCAACGCCGTTCACCAGCCGCTCCAGGTACTTGCGGCGAAGTTCACGGGACTTGTCCCAGCCGCGGTGGCCGGCCACCACCGCGGCCGGCGGCTCGGCCGCCAGGGTCGCCAGGTCGGCGAGCGCGGCCGCGGTCTCCCGTACCCCGAAGGAGATCGCCTCCAGGTGATGCCCGCCCTCGAAGAACTGGGTCGCCATCCGGGCGCCGGCCGGCTCCTCCTGCTGGACCCGGATGAAGTCCAGGTCGCTGGTGGCGTTGGCCAGGCCGTGCACCGGAGAACTGGTCAGCAGCAGGTGCCGGGCCTCGCCGGTCCTCAGGCGCAGCAGACGGTCCAGCTCGGCCCGGTTCAGGCCGCGGCCGGCCAGGAAGGTGTCGCTGTGCCGCAGCCGGGCGGCGGCGAGTCCGCCGGGGACGCCCGCCAACTGGTTCAGGTTCGGGTTCGGGTTCGGCATGGGTTCCTCGGGGTCGGGCCGGTCAGCTCTGGGCTGCGGCAGAGGTCGGGCTCCGGCGGGCGCGGGCGATGTCGCGCAGCACGCTGGCCGGCCCGAACAGATAGGAGCGGGAGATCCGGGCGCGGCCGGCGACCTCCGGGTGCGTCATCAGCCGCCGGTGCAGCAGGCCCAGGTTGTAGAACGGCACGCTGGGATAGAGATGGTGCGCCAGGTGGTAGTTGATCCGGCACGGCGAGAAGAGCAGCCGCTCGAACCAGCCGGCCAGCACCGTCCGGGTGCCGCCCACTCCGCCGTCCGGGTCGCAGCCGACGTGCTCCGCCACCGCGCGCAGCCGCAGGATCATGCTCAGCGCGGTCAGCGAGGGCAGGATCCACAGCAGCAGGTAGTCGAGCCAGCCGCCGGTCACTGTCAGCACGGCGGCCAGCACGGCGAGACAGGCCAGGAAGAGATTGCGCCGGCCGCGTCCCATCGCCCGGGCCACGCTCCGGTTCCCGCGCAGCACCGGCAGCAGCGAGAACTGGTCCAGGGTGTCCACCGTCTTGAGCAGGTTGACACCGGTGACGTCACCGGCGAACAGGCGCAGCCAGTCCCTGGCGGTGTTGCCGAGCGGCGCGGTGTCCAGGTCCGGGTCGCGCTCGGTGTTCAGGTAACGGTGGTGGTCCAGGTGGTGGCGCCGGTACAGGGTGGTGCTGATGAACAGCGGGAAAGCCAGGAGCAGATCGCTCACCGTGTCGTTCAGCGCCCGGCGGGCGAACAGCAGGCGGTGCGCACCGTCGTGCATCAGCACCGCGAGCGCGTGCTGCCGGGTGGCGATCACCACCATGGCGAGTGGGTATCCGTACCAGTGCCCCCAATAGACCGCGGCGGTCTGCGCGGCCGCGATGACCGCCCACTGCCAGGCGATGGCGAGCACCGAGCGGGCCGGGCGCCGCCTGGAGAGCCGGCGCAACTCCTCGGTGCCGAGCAGCCGGTCCGGCTGCCGCCCCACGGCCATCTCAGCTCCCCCGCACTTCGGTGCTGAGCCGGGAGGCCACCACCGCGGTGGAACCGCTGTACTTGCCGTCGTACTGGTGCGCCTCGCCCTGCATCGCCCAGAAGGCGAGCTTGCCGATGACCATCCCGGAGTAGACCCGGACCGGATTGGCCACCGTGATCTCCAGCGTCCAGGGGAAGACCGAGCCGCAGTGGCCCAGCGGTGCCGAGAACTGGATCCACACACCGAGCGTGCAGACCGAGCGGCAGGCGTACAGGGTCGCCGCGTATCGCGGGCTGCCCATCGCCTCCATGGTCGAGCCCAGGTAGAAGCGCCCGGGTTCGAGCAGGCAGCCCTCCTCGCCGATCGCCAACTCGGTGACCCGCGGCGGCCGGAAGCTGTCCAGCACCTCGTCCTCGTAGCGCAGCAGCTTCGGAGCCAGCCGGAAGCTGTAGCTGTTGGGCTCCAGCCTGGCCGGGGTGAAGTCGTCGATGTGGATCTCACCGGCGGCCACGCCGCGGGCGATCTCTGGACCGGTCAGAATCACAGCCAGCTCCCTAGCAGTTGGTGCACGGCGACCCGGTAGCTGCCCAGGTCGGCGCTGTTGTCGATGACCGCGTCCGGTGTGATCAGCTCGATCCGGGAGGTCGAGCGGTCCGTACGGGTGAGGTCCCCACGCAGCGCGAGCCGCTCCTCGCGCCGGGCCGGCTCGCAGGTGATCCGCAGTACCCGGAAACTGGCCGCGCGCAGCGCCGGGGCGTCCACCTGCGGGTCCCGCAGATCGTCGTTGAGCAGGATGTCCGCGCCCTCGGCGACGCCGAGTTCGACGCGGGCCAGGAAGTCGTCGGCGAGCGAGCGCGGGTTGATCCGGCGCAGATGGCCGGCCAGGTCCTCCAGCAGCAGCTGGTCCTGGGCACCCGCTGCCAGCCCGACCCCGGCGTGCGCGTAGACCCGCTGCTGCAGCTGGTACAGCGGCCGGGCCAGCGGGACCCGGTGGACACCGAGCCCGCGCTCGGCGGCGAACTCCTCGATCAGGTCGGTGCAGGTGGACTTGCCGGAGCCGGAGTGCCCGGTCAGTGCGATTCGCAGCGCGGTCATCCGGTCTCCTCGAGTACGGCGTCGAGATCGACGTCGAGTGCTCCGCTGAGCCGCCGCACGTCCAGTCCGTCCAGCAGCGGCCGCAGTTCGGCGAGCGTGGCGTAGAAGGCGGCGTAGTCGGGGACCAGGTAGTGCTGCCAGCCGAAGAAGGTGGTGTCGACCGACCGGTCCACGATGGTGTTCAGCGCGGCCCAGCGGGCGTTCGGCTCGGTGACCGGTTCCACCAGCAGCGGCTCTCCCGGCTGCACGCGGGGCAGCAGCAGCCCGGCCAGCCGGTGCGGCGAGGGATCGAACTCCGCGCCCAGCCAGGACTCGAAGAGGTCGGGGTCGAGCAGGATCTTGTGGCCTGGGGAGAGTTCGTCCAGGTCGGGGGCCGCGCTCCGGCGGACGTTGGCGGCCAGCGCCGGATTGGCGCGCAGCGTGCCCACTCCGACGTACGGGTAGTCCCGCCAGGCGTGCACCGTGATCCCGCCCTTCTCGGGCCGGCAGAACAGCTTGTCGCCGGTGAAGTACTGCCAGCCGCCGTGGCCCAGGACGGAGAGCAGCGTGGTGGTCTTGCCCGCGCCCTTCGGTCCGGCGATCGCGTAGACCTGTCCGTCCCTGCGCACCGCCGAGGCGTGCAGCACGACCGTCCCGGCGGTCTCCTCGTTGCGGATGACCAGGTCGCGGATGAAGTCGATCACCTGGATCGCCGAGCCCTCGCTCACCTCCACCCGGAACCGCCGGTCGACGGCGGCGTCCGCCGGGACGTCCAGCGCGGTGTGCTCGTTGCGGTAGGTCCGGCGCGCGCCGTGCCGGGACAGCCTCGCGTGGAAGGTGAACTCGGGGGCGCTGCTCTGCCGGATCACCACCGGGCGGCCTGGCACCGACCCGTCAGGCGGGCCGAGCGGCAGCACCGAGACGTGGAAGTCGCACCGTCCGGCGGGCTCGGGCGCCAGCAGGTGGTGGAAGAACCGGCGGACCGGCTCGAAGGCGGCCTCGGCCTCGACCGCCACCTCGAAGTCGACCGTCGTGCCGAGAAAGTTCAGATAGAGATGCAAGGTTGACTCACAGTCTGTTCGGGCCGGCCAGCTGATGGAGCACCAGCTGGGCGGGCCAGGTGTTGTCCAGCACGCCGAGGTCGTCGCCGGCCGATAGCCCGGGGCCCGCCGCCACGAGCACGGCGTGCAGCCGGTCGTCACCCTGGTTGGTCATGTGCGCACCGGTCTTGGCCGCTGGTCGGATCGCCCTGCCGTCCGGCGAGAGTTCGGCGGACGGCAGGCAGTCCGGGGCGAACAGCAGCTGCGCGGACCGGCCGTCCTCGGCCGTGGTGAGGCCGGCCAGCAGGGTGCCGGCCGCACTGCGCAGGGCCGCCTCGGCCCGCCGCAGCAGCCCCGCGCACTCGCCTCCCGGCACCCGACCGGCCGCGCGGGAGTCGTCGTTGACCCAGAGCGAGCCGTTGTTGGCCGGGTGGTAGAGCACGGCGGAGCGGTGCGGGTCGAGCCGCCCCTCGGTGACAGCGGCCAGGCCGGCCGACGCCAGCACCGTGTTCGGATGCAGCGTCCAGGCCGCGCCCGCCATGCCGTGGTCCGCGCTCAGCAGGACGGTGTCACCGGACTCGGCCCGGTCCAGCACCCGGCCGAGCAGGGCGTCCGCCCAGCGGTAGCAGTCCGTCAGCCGGGCCCAGACGGCCGGCGCAATGTCCGGGCGGTGGGCCGCGCTGCGCGGGTCGCACCAGCCGAGCAGCTCGTGTCCGACGTCGTCGGTGGTCGGCAGGTAGAGCACGACCAGCTCGGCTTCGTGACCGGCCAGCACTACCTCGGTCGCCGCGGCGAAACTCCGGTGCACACAGCCGACCGAGGACAGGAAGAGGTCCTCGGACGAGCCGTCGCCGCCCTCGGCCAGCCGGGGCCCGAGGGCGCCGCGGCGGTACAGCGAGCCGAGGCCCTCACCGGCGAACACCGGGGCGCCGTCCAGCGCCTTGGTCAGCGGCCGGTTGCGCCCAGCGGTCCTGGGCACCCAGGCGCCGGTGTGCATCAGGGTCCGCCGGCCGGCCTGCTCGGCCTGGCACAGCCAGACCCCGCTGCCGCCCGGCAGGCGCAGCGGCACCCAGTCCCGCGCCACCTCGACCTGTCCGCAGTCGCCGGACACCCGGACCAGCGGACCGTCCGCGACCGCCTGGAGCCGCGCCGCCCCGATCTCGAACTCAATCCGGTCGCCGGCGAGTTCATGGACGCCGTGGCGAGCGGTGCGGCGGCTGTAGGCCTCCACCGCGCCGTCCAGCCAGACGGGTGCGGCGCCACCGTCCAGCACCCACGGCACGTGCACCGCGGCGGTGCGCAGCCCGGCCCGGCCGGCGGTCTCCCAGACCGGTTCGGCCAGCAGGGCCGCGCGGTCGAAGCCGGATCGGCTCTCGCCGATCGGGCCGGCGGGCACCGGCACCCGGTAGCCGGTGATCCCGTGCCGCTCGGGCCCGCTGCCGGTGAACAGCGTGGCCAGGGACGGCGGCGTCTGGCAGTTGGGGGCCGGCGGCCGGGCCGCCGCGCGCACGCCGCGGTCCATCAGCCGCCGTACCGAGGGCAGCGCGCCCTCGGCGACCAGCCGCTCGACGATCCAGTGGGCGGCCGCGTCCCAGACCATCCAGTAGACGGTCACCGCGCCTCAGCCCCGTCCCAGCAGGGCCGGCAGGTCGGCGATGCTGTCGATCACCCGGCGGGCCCGGGGGTACCCGCCCTCGCCGCGCTGGTCGGCGTACTTGCCGGTGCGCACCTGGACGGTGAGCGCGCCGATCGCGTCGCCGCCCGCGATGTCGGTGGTCGCGTCGTCGCCGACCACCGCGCAGTGCGCGGCCGGGTGGCCGGCCGAGGCCGCGGCCAGCGCGAAGAACTCGGCGGACGGCTTGCCGACCACCCGGGCCTGCTGCCCGGAGGCGTACTCCAGTGCAGCCACCACCGCGCCGGTGTCCAGGTGGTCCCCGTCGGCGGCGCGGAAGTAGCGGCCGCGCTGCAGCGCGACCAGGGCGGCCCCGCCGCGCAGGGCACGGAAAGCCTGGTCGAGCAGCGGGTAGTCCAGCACGTCCCGGCAGTCGCCGACCACGACATGGGTGACCGCCGACCCTCCGGCGAACCGCTCCAGGGCCGGCCGGACCTCCCGAGACACCACCAGCAGCGCCGCCGCGAGCTCGGCCGCCAGCAGCCGTTCGGCGGCCGCCACCGGGGTGAACAACTCGGCCTCCGCGACCTCCAGGCCGAGTGCGGCGAGTTCGTCCCGCACCGCGGCGGGCAGCCTGGAGTCGGTGTTGGTGAGGAACCGGAGCACCGTACCGGCCTCGCGCAGCGCGGCCACCGCCCGCACCGCCCCAGGGATCAGCCGGCCTCGGCTGTACAGCGTGCCGTCCAGGTCGATCAGCGCGGCCCGCACCGGCCCGGTCACGCCACGTCCAGTTCGGGGTGGCGGGCGACGGCGTCGCGCAGGAAGGTGCGCTTGGAGTAGTACGAGCGCTGGCTGTTCAGGCCGTGCTCGGCCAGGTAGGCCTCCAGCCACCGGGCCAACTCCTCCAGCTCGGCCAGTGCGGCCGGCTCGTCCGGCTCCAGCGGGCTGCGGGTGCGCAGGTACTCCAGTTCGCACTGGGAGAGCACCACGTCGCGCCGCTGGTACAGCGAGCAGTGGTCGAAGAAGATGCCGTAGACGTGGCCAGTGCGCACCGACTCGAAGTTGACGTCGTACCTGACCCGCCGAAACGGCGGCAACGGCCTTACCTGCAGACCGAGTTCGGTGCGCACGTAGTCGGCGTAGCAGGCCGGGTCGAGGTCCAGCCCGTAGGTGTGCTCCTCGCGGCGGGCAAAGGCGTCCTCGGCGTACCACTTGCGCTTCATCAGCTGGCGACCGTCGGTGGTCGGGATGAACGAGACGTAGCCCCGCTCCGCCTCGGGCGCCGTCACGTCGAACAGGTGGTTGGAGTAGTCCCAGGCCTGGAACTCGTCGCGATACTCCATGACATAGCCGGGCAGCCGGCCGGCCCGGATCCGGCGGTGCAGCTCGAGGGTGAGCGCCCAGCCGTCCGGTGCCGGGTCCAGGGTGTACTTGTACTCCAACTCCTGGCCGGGAAAGCACTTGTGGTAGTAGCGCTGGTGGTTGTTGAGGAACAGCGCGTGCTCCGCGTGCGCCGCCAGGGCCGGGGCCAGCCAGTCGAGCCGCTCGACCGGGCCGTCTCCCACCGGCTCCGAGGTGATCCGCACGAAGCAGGCGTCCTCCGCCAGGAACCGCACCTGGCCGTGCACGTAGTAGCCGCCCTCGGCCGCCGGGGCGAGATAGCAGAGCGGCACCAACGAGGCGGTGGAACCGGCGAGTTCACGCAGCGCGGGGCCCGCCACGGCGAACTCGAAGAGGTCGGCGCCGGCGATCACCGCCTCGCCGCGCGGCTCCCCGGCCGCGGTGACCGCGATCGCCGCGCAGTCCCCGAGCGCGGCCCAGTCCAGCACCACGGTGCTGCTGGGGACGACCGTCTCCGCGGCGGGCACCGAGAGCAGCACGATCGGCTCGTCGGCTGCGGCCGGCGCGGTGCCGTTGAGCAGGTGGATTCCGCCGATGGCGAGCCACGCCCGGCGCTGGTCCTCAGACATCATGACTCCTCGAGGTGGACGCGACAGTGATCGTGCCCGCGCTGATGGCGGCCTGGGCGCCGTCCGGCGCCTCGTCCAGACCGGTGGCGGCGACGGCCGGCACCCCCTCCTCGCGCAGCAGGATCGCGAGATGGCACAGGGCCGAGCCCTGCTCGAAGACGAAGCCGGCCACCGACCCGATCAGCACGGACAGCACGGCGTACGGGCGGCTGGCCCGCACCACCGGGGGCTCCGGCATCCCGCGTACCTTGTCCAGCAGCCGCGCCAGTTCGGCGTACTCGGTGACGTCCTTGGACTTGTCGATGCTCACCGCCGGGCCGATGGACAGCCGGCGCAGCAGTTCGTCGTCCGACAGGGTGAGCAGCGGTCCGCTCGCGGCGCCGTCGCTGATCCGCACCCCCTCGCCGCCGGTGAGCAGGGCGTCCGCGCCGAGCACCGAGTAGTCGACGAAGAGCAGGGCGTCCCCGTCCAGCACCCACTCCAGGGTGACCTCGCCATACCTGGCCTGCATGGCGGTGGTGAACCGGTCGATCGCGTCGAGGTGGCGCAGCACCGGAGCGGCCGAGTCGGGCGCGCACACCGCACCGGCGGCGTCGACCACGATCGCCTCGGCTCCGGCGGTGCCCCGGTTCAGCGCCAGCAGACCGTCCGGGGTGTACTCCACCACCAGGTCCGCACCGGCCCGGCGGGAGATCACTCCGAGGTCGCCCCTGACGAAGTCGCGCACGATCACCGCGTGTTCGCGGTCCGAGCCGGCGGTGGCACCGCTGACCTCGATCAGCCGCCGGAGCACCTCCCGCCTGGGCACCACGATCTGCCTCAGGGTGTCCCCGAAGTCCAGCACGCAGGACGGGCTGCGGCCCTCGGCCAGGGTGCGGTCCAGCCGCTCGGCGTTGGCCGGGTCGTGCAGCCCGGCCCCGGTGAAGCCCACCACCCAGCCGCGCCCGACCTGGACGCCCAGTTCACCGGCCAGCCGGTGGGCGGGGCCGCGCTTGGCGCTGTACCCGGCGTACACGGCGGCCACCTCCCGCAGCGGGGCGCCGGCCGGCGGGTTCTCGAAGTACAGCCTGCTGGTCCAGAACGGGCTCTCGGCCGGCCGGGTGCGCCGGGCGGTGACCCGCCTGACCTGCAGCAGGTGCACGCCGCGCCGGTCGGCCGCCCATTCCACGTCCACGTCGTGGCCGCGCGCGGCGCGCAGTTCGCCGGTCAGCCGGATCACCTCGCGCAGGACCTCGGCGTGCGCGACGGGCAGCGCGGGCACCTCGGCGGCGGTCAGCCGGTACGGCGCCGCCGCGCCGGCCATCAACTCCTCCGCCAGGCCCTCGACATACTCGATCGTGATGTCCTGCGAGCCGGCGTCCAGGCCGGTGAAGGCGACCCCGGCGAGCTGCGCGTCGACCAGCTCCTGCACGATCACCGCCAGCCGGGGCGCGGAGTCGAAGTCCCCGGCCCGGACCCGGGCGGCGATGGCCGGAGGAGCGTAGTAGGAGCGCCAGCACTCCTCGATCGCGTCCAGCACACCGTCGGGGCCGACGACGTCCAAGAGGCTCTGGTGCACTCCGGCCAGGCTCGCGGTCGCACCGTCCTCGTCCAGACCGGAGGAGCGGACCGCGAACCGGCGGCCGGACAGCTCGCCGAACACGTCCCGCAGCCGCAGCGTCAGCAGCCGGCGGGTCTCCTGCGCCAGCGCGACCCGGGCTGCGGTCCGGCCGATCAGCTCGGCCGACTCGGTGAAGAAGGCCCCGACGGTGGCCCGCAGTTCGGCGAACTGCTCGGCGAGCAGTCGGGCGTCCTCGGGGTCGAGTGCGGCGGCGAACTCGGCGGCCGGAACGGCGAAGGCGGCGGGCACCGGGAAGGACCGCGAGGCGGTCGAGAGCGCGGCGAACTTCCCGCCGACCAGCTCCGGCCCGCTGTCGGCGCCGAGCCCCGGGAAGCGCAGCCGGGTGGCCGTCTTCTCGAAGTCACGGTGGATGTCGCTGGAGCGCGGGCCCACCGAGCCCTGGTACTTGCCCTCGTAGAGCTCGATCTCGCCCAGCGGGCACCACCACATCATCTGCCCGATGTTCATGCCGGGGTACACCCGCAACCGGTTCAGCGCGTACAGCTGCAGGGTCCACTGGCCCTCGAAGCCGATGTCGCCGAGGCTGGCCGACAGGTTGATGAACAGGCCGAGCCGGGCGACCGAGGAGCGGGCCGCGAAGGTCGGGGCGTAGTACCGACTACCGAGCACCTCCTCGGTGTGGGCCAGGTAGAGCCGGCCCGGCTCCAGCACGTAACCCTCGGCCGGGATCTCCAACTCCTCGTAGGCATTGGGCGTTCGGGGGTCCAACGGCGGGTCTGTATAGACCCGCAGGCGGTTGCCGAGCCGGAAGTTGTAGCTGTTCGGGTTCACCTGTTCCGGAACGAACGGGTCGATGGTGATGCGGCCGTTGCTTCGTTCTCGTGCGATCTCGCTGCCCGTGAGGATCACCGTGTCCTGCTCCTACCCATGCTCACAAGGTGGCCTGACCGGCACTCCGGGCCTGCGGGCCCGGGCGGCCAAGGGATCAGCGGCGGATCTCAACACCCGCCAACTCCTGCATAACTATGCAATTACATGATGGCACGACCTAAGTCCTAGATCAATAGACGGACGCGCAACGTCCACATCTTCGCGTTTGACTGTGTTTGATATTGGTAACTATTGGTCACTTCTTGGACAATATCGGCGATCTGACGCACCACCAGTCACACCAGTCTCAGATCATGAGATCTGAGACTGAGAAGATTGACGCCGATCTTCCGGATCACCCACTCTTTCCGTCGGATGGTCATGCATAAAATTGCATGAACCTGACCCGACGGCCGCAGCGCGCACCTACAGGAACGGGGCACAGCATGTCCGAGGACGTCCCCGGGATCGTCGTGACCGGTGCCTCCTCCGGCTTCGGTCTCGCGACCGCACGCCTGCTGGCGGCGGCCGGTCACCTGGTCTATGCGGTGGCCCGGCGCGCTGACCGGCTGGAGGCCCTGGCGGCCGAACAACACCCGGGCCGGATCGTGCCGTTGGCCATCGACGTACGGGACCGCCGGGCGGTCATGGCAGTGCTGCCCGGCCTCGCCGAGCAGGGACCCGAAGTGGCGGCGCTGGTCAACAGCGCCGGGCTGTCCCGGGGTTACGGACCGCTGGCGGACGGGGATCCGGACGACTGGCAGCAGATGATCGACACCAATGTGTCAGGCATGCTGCACTGCACCCGTGCACTGCTGCCGGGGATGATCGCGCGCGGCGCCGGCCATGTTGTCAACGTCGGCTCCATCGCGGCCTCCTACCCCTACCTGGGCGGCAATGTCTACGCCGCGACCAAGGCCTTCGTCCAGCAGCTCAGCCTGAACCTGCGCAGCGAACTGAACGGCACCGGAGTGCGGGTGTCGTGCATCTCGCCCGGCATGGCACGGACCGGGTTCGCCCTGGTCCGGTTCGACGGCGACCAGCAGCGGGCCGACGACTTCTACCGGGGCACGCACCCGCTGGACGCCGCCGACATCGCCCGGACCGTCGTCTGGTGTCTGGACCAACCTCCGCACGTGAACGTCAACCTGATCGAGATCATGCCCACCGACCAGCCCTTCGCCCTGGGTCTGGCCGCCCGTCCGGCGCCGGATCTCGCGGACACCTAGCAAGGAACGAACAATGCAGCTCAGCCACGAGGACGTCGAGCTCTTCCACCACCAGGGGTACCTCTCCCTCCCGGTGCTGTTCGACGCGCGGGAGATCGAGGCACTGGCGGACGAGGCCGCCCGGCTGTCCGCCCTGGACTGCCCGCAGCGGATCCTGGAGAAGGACAGCGACATCACCCGGTCCGTCTACTGGGTGCACGGGCTCAGCGAACTCTTCGACCGCCTGGTCCGCGACCCGCGGCTGCTCGGCCCGGCCCGCGCGCTGCTCAGTGACCAGGTGTACCTCTACCAGACCCAGCTCAACCCCAAGGCCTCCGTGCTCGGCGACGTCTGGAAGTGGCACCAGGACTACCTGTACTGGCACCGCGAGGACGGCATGCCCAACGACAGCGTGCTCAGCGTCGCGCTCTACCTGGACGAGGTCACCGAGTTCAACGGCCCGCTGTTCGTCGTCCCCCAGACGCACCGGGCCGGGCTGGAAGAGGAGACCGCCACCCGGCCCGACGCGAGCGGCTGGGAGAACACCGTGAACGCCGAGTTCCGGCACGAGGTCGACCCGCGAACGCTGGCTCGGCTGGTGGACCAGTACGGGCTGGCCTCCACCCGCGGCGTGCGTGGCACCGTCTTCGTCTTCCACGGGAACCTGCTGCACAGCTCGCCGCCGAACCTCTCGCCCGCGCTGCGCACCATCGTCTTCGCCCGCTACGCGGCCATGCACAACCAGCTGCGGCCAGTGGCCCAGCCGCGGCCGAGCTGGATCGCCAACCGCGAGCCCGCCCCCGTCACGGCGCTCACCGAGCCACTGCTCGCCAACTGACACCTAGTGAAAGCCGAGCCCGCCATGTCCGACCCCACGCAGCGGCCCCAGAGCACGCGCCACCTCCTCGACCTGGCCGACCACTCCCCCGCGACCCTGCGCGGCTGGCTGGACGAGGCGCTTGTGATCGCGGCCGACCGGCAGCGCCACGGCCGCCGCCCGCAGGACAGCGAGCGCTTCCTGACCGGCCGCTACGTCTCCCTGCTGCTGGAGAAGCCGGCCACCCGCACCCGGCTGCACTTCGAGATCGCCACCCACGACCTCGGCGGCCGCGCCATCGTGCTGCCGGCCGCCGACACCCAGCTCAGCCGCGGCGAGACCGTCGGCGACACGGCCCGGGTGCTGAGCAAGAACACCGACCTGATCCTCTACCGCGCCCGCCGCCACCAGGACCTGCTGGAGTTCGCCCGCCACAGCGCCGTCCCGGTGATCAACGGCTGCTCGGACCACAGCCACCCGTTCCGTCCGCTGGTCGACATCATGACCTTCGAACAGCAGCGCGGGCCGATCGCCGGTCGGACCGTCGCCTGGCCGGGCGACGGCAACAACATGCTCAACTCCTTCATCCACGCGGCCGCGCTGCTCGACTTCGAACTGCGCATCGCCACCCCGGAAGGCCACGAGCCCGACCCGGGGGTGCTCGCCTGGGCCGCCGAGCGCGGCGCCCGAGTGTCCCTCCACCGGGACCCGGCCGAGGCCGTGGTCGGCGCGCACGCCGTGGTGGGCGACACCTTCGCCTCGATGGGCGTCGAGCTGACACCCGAGCGGCTGGCCGCCTTCCGGCCGTACCAGGTGGACGCCGCGCTGCTGGCCAAGGCCGCACCCGACGCCGTCTATCTGCACTCGCTACCCGCCTACCGGGGGCAGGAGGTCACCGCCGAGGTGATCGACGGCCCGCAGTCGCTGGTCTGGGACGGTGGTATCGAGAACAAGAAGTTCCTGCTGCAGGCCATCTTTCGCTGGCTACTGGAGCTCTGACGACCCGTCATCACGGGCGCCAAGCCCCGGCGGACCAGACCCACAGGGGCCCCGTTCTGTGCAGAGCTCGATGGCTCGGGACGAAGTGAAGAAGTCACCCTGCGGCGGGCTCACACCGCGAAGATCAACGATCACGCGATGGGCTCGAGTTCCGCAGCGGCCCGAAGGCACCGGGCGCCACCGGTCACTCATGAGGCTCGACGGGCCGGGACGCGACAGGAGTCTGCCCGATGCCCACGGGACCGCTACGAACTCAGCCTTGCGACAGTCCACCAGCCCACTAACGAGCTGGTCTGGAACCACTACTCACGAACCAGGGCCACATGCGGGAATCAACTTCCGGACCAGCCATCGCAATCGATGCCCTCACCCGCACCTTCCGCAGGCCGCAGGGCACGACCAAGCGCGCGGTGGACGGGCTGTCGCTCCAGGTGGAGCGCGGCGAGACGGTCGGACTGCTCGGACCCAACGGCGCCGGCAAGACCAGCACCGCAAAGATCCTCATGACGGTCCTGCTGCCCACCTCCGGCCAGGTCCGCGTCCTCGGGCACGACGTGGTGACGCAGGCGCAGGCGGTCCGCCGGCTGATCGGGGTCATCCTCGGCGGGGACGCCGGCCTGTACGCCCGGCTGTCGGCGCGCGACAACCTGCTGCTCTTCGCCGACCTGTACGGCATCCCGTACCGCGAGCAGAAGCGGCGGATACCCGAACTGCTCGACATGGTCGGCCTGTTGGGACAGGAGCGGAAGCGGGTGGAGACCTACTCGCGGGGTATGAAGCAGCGGCTGCACATCGCCCGCGGTCTGCTGCACGACCCCCAGGTGGTCATCCTCGACGAACCGAGCAACGGGATCGACCCGGTGGGCGCCCGCGAGCTGCGGGCCCTGGTGCGCGAACAGCTCCGTCAGCAGGGCCGGACCGTACTGCTCACCACGCACTACATGTTCGAGGCCGAGGAGCTGTGCGACCGGGTCGCGGTGATGCGCGACGGCCGCAAGATCGCCGAGGGCACCCCGGAGTCGCTCAAGAAGCAGACCGACGGACAGGTGGTACTGACCGTGCGCGCCAACGGCGTCGACGACGGCCATCTGGCCAGGCTGCGGGCGCTGACCGGGATCCGGTCGGTGAACCTGACCGAGCAGGACGGCGGCCAGTCGCTCGACATCCACAGCGGTCAGCAGACCGACGTGACCGCCGCCGTGCTTGCCGAGCTGGCCGGGCTCGACATCCGCAACGTGGTCAAGCGCGAGCCCACCCTGGAGGATGCGTATGTCGCCCTGATCTCCGGCGGCGGGCGATGACCGCCCGGGCCACCCTCGTCGCTCTGCGGGCCGATTCCGGATATCTGGTCCGCGCCTGGCGGCTGGAGCTGTCGCAGCTACTGCGCTCGCGGCTCTACCTGTTCCAGTGCGTGCTGCTGCCGCTGATCTTCGCCTCGCTGGCCTTCTACATGTTCGGCGCTTCGACCCGGCACGTCGCGCCCGTCGACGTGGCGCTGAGCGCCGCGCTGATGGGCATGTGGTCCGCCACCCTGCTCGGCTCGGGGAACGCCATCACCCGACTGCGGCTGATGCAGATCCTCGAACCGCTGGTGGCCAGCCCCCGCTCAACCTTCCTGATCACTCTGCCGTTCACCGTCGCCGCGGCCTCACTGGGCGTCTACGGGCTGGGCGCCACCCTGCTGTGGAGCGCGCTGCTCTTCGGCATGCCGCTGCACATCGCCAGCCCGCTGCTCTTCTTGGCTGCGGTGGTGGCCACCGTGCTGGCGCTCGGCATGCTCGGACTGCTGATGGCCTCCGCGTTCATCCTCTATCCGACCGCGCAGTCGCTGGCCAACTTCTTCGAGTACCCGGTGTGGATGCTCAGCGGCATGCTGGTGCCGATCTCCACCCTGTCCGGACCGATGCGCACCGTCTCCTACCTGCTCGCCCCCACCTGGGGTGTCAAGGCCCTGGAGGGGGCGGCGGCCGGCAGCCCGCAAGCCGGCCCGGCGGTGGCCATGTGTGCCCTGCTCTCGGTCTGCTACGTCGCGATAACCCTGGTCCTGCAGAGGAGATTCGAATGGCTGGCACGCTCCAGCGGCACC
Organism: Kitasatospora sp. NBC_01266; assembly: GCF_036242395.1. NCBI lineage: Bacteria > Bacillati > Actinomycetota > Actinomycetes > Kitasatosporales > Streptomycetaceae > Kitasatospora > Kitasatospora sp. NBC_01266. The sequence goes on from NZ_CP108458.1 coordinate 2,612,421, forward strand.
CTGGCGCTGCAGTGACCCCGCGGCTGTTCTTCGTCGCCGGGTGGCGTTCCCATCTGGCCCTGTTCCGCTGGATGCGGCCCTCCGCGTTCATCCCCACCGTGCTCGGAGTGCCGGTCGTCCAGCTGATCTGGTTCGTCCACCTCGGCCACTACCTGGGCAGCTACCCCACCGAGTACTACGTGGTGGGCAACGCCCTGAACGCCTGCGCGATGGCGGGGCTGTTCGCCCCGGCCATGTCGATCCAGGGCGAGCGGATGAGCGGCACGCTCACCGCGGTGCTGGCCACCCCGGCCAACCGGGCGGTGATGTTCGGTGGCCGGATCGGGCCGGCCGTCCTGATCGGCGCGCTCACCTCGGCGGTCATGCTGGCCCTGGGCACCGCGCTGGGCTGGCTGCGCATCCCGCCGGCCGCGCTGCCCCAGCTCGCCCTGGCCGTCCTGGTCACCGCTCTGTCGTGCAGCGCCTGCGGGCTGGTCATCGGCGCCGTCGCGCTGCGCACCCGGGAGGCCACCTTCCTGGCCAACGTGGTGCTGTACGCCATGCTGCTGGTCTGCGGAGTGAACATCCCGCTCGACCGGCTGCCCGGCTGGCTGGCCGCGATCGGCGAGCTGGTCCCGATGTCGCAGGGCATCGAGGCGGCCCGTCGCGCGCTCTCGCAGAGCCCGGGCGTGCCGGGTCTGCTGGGCTGGGAGCTGCTGAAGGCGGCCATGCTGGTGCTGCTGGCCCTGTTCGTGCTGCGCCTGCTGGAGAAGCTCAGCCGGGAGCAGGCCGGACTTGACGATGCGTGAGGAGAGGGGCCGGACGATGCCGGACGCCGGTGCGGTTCCACTGACCTTCGGACAGCTGTCGGTCTGGCGGGTCATGGCGCAGTGGCCGCCCGACCGGTGGGTCGAGACGTATCTCAGCACCGCCGCGCGGGTGCCGGACGGCTGCCCGGCGCAACGGGTGGTCGAGGCCTTCGGCATCCTGTGCCGACGGCACGAGTCGCTGCGGACGCACTTCGTCGACACCCCGCACGGACCGGTGCAGTACGTCCGCCCGGACGCCGGCCCGGCGCAGGTGGCCACCGTCGAGTGCGCGGGCGCCACCAGGGCCGAGGCACAGGCCGCGGCGCGCGGACTGACCCGCGAACGCATCGAGCGGGAGCGGGACTTCGCCCGCCGGTTCATCCTGGTCACCGACCGCGGCAGGCCGAGCTACGCGGTCCTGGTCACCGACCACATCCTCGCGGACGGCTTCGCACTGCGGCGGCTGCGAGGCGAGCTCACCGCCCTGCTCGGTGGCGACGACCCGGACGGACAGCGCTGGCTGGACGAGACACCCGCACAACCGCGCGAGCTGGCCCTGGATCAGCATTCGGAGGCCAACGGGGGACGGCGCCAGGCGGCCCTGGACCACTGGCGCCGGCTGCTGGACACGCTGCCCGCCACGCTCTTCCCGGTGCCCGACGAGGCCGGCCACCACCCCGGGCGGATCGAGGCGGTGCTGCGCTCACCGGGAACCCGCGCCGCCCTCGGCAGCGCCGCCCAGCGGCTGGCAGTGCCACCGCAAGGGGTCCTGCTGGCGCTCAACTCGTTGGCGCTGGCAACCGTGACCGGCACCTCGCAGGTGGTCCTCACCCTCCAGTCGAGCAACCGGTTCACCGCTCCGTGGCGCACCCTGGTCAGCTCGATGAACCAGTACGCCCCGCTCGCGCTGGACCTCGGTGCGGCGCCCGACACCTTTGCGGAGCACGCCAGGCAGGTGCAGGCCGACTCCTTCAGGGCCTACTGGTTCGGCTCCTACGACATCGACGCGGTCACCGCACTGGTCCGCGCCGAACGCGGGATCACCCTCGGCTTCGACCACTTCTACAACTTCATGGCCCAGGACGTCCCCACCGACGAGGCTGCCGACGCCCTCGTCGACCGCACCTCGCAGCCGCCGCTGATCGAGCCGACCCGCCCCAACCGCCAGATCGGCCCGCGCTTCGACCTCAAGGTGTACGGCGGTCCCGACCTGCCGATCCACCTGCGAGCCGATCCCCTGCTGCTCCCGCAACCGCGACTGCACACACTGCTCGCCTGGTTCGACGAGGAACTGCATCGCCTGGCCACCGACCCCGCCACCCGCGTCGCCGAGGTCCTGGCCAGGTGCGAGGCCGCGCTCGGCCCCGCCCCCGCACGCCACACCGCTTCCTGATCAGCCGAGGCCCGCGGCTGATCGCCTGAGGGAGCCTGTGAACGTGGCACGGGTGGTCCTGCTACCGGCGGCGTCCGAGGCGCGGCTGTCGCCGGTCGGCGCTGTCGCAGGGCGGCCCGACCGCCAGGCCACCCCGGTGTGCACCGGATGTGCACCAGCCCCAACCTGAGGGTGATATTCATGCAGATCAGAGCCATGTCCAGGGGGACCAGAGCCAGATGCTGTGGCGGGTCTGGTCGATGGCGTCGAGGGCGTCGGGGTAGTAGGTGTCCTCGTCGTGGATGGCGGTGTACCGGACATGGCCTTCGAAGGCCCGCCAGATCTCCTGCTGCAACGGGTTCAGCCCCGGCGACTCGCCGTCGGGCAGACCGAGGAGCTGCGCGGAACGGACGCCGCGCACCAGTGCCTCGGGCTCCGCTCTCGCCATGTCCCGCAACTGGGCCGCGCAGGTATGCCTGGCAGTGTCCGATCTGGATTCCGGCGCGGACGAGGGGTGCGAGCACAGGCGCGATCAGCAATGCGGCCCGTAGATGCCCTGTCCCCTGCCTCTGATCAATCGCCACTGGGCCCACGGGTACACGACCCTCGGCGACGTGGATCCAGCCCCGTACCTGGCTCGGTCGAGAACCTTCTCGAAAGCGTGCCAATCTGCCTGATGTCCGCACGCATCACACCGATTCGGATTGAAGCTGCGGCCGCGCCGCCATGTCGGCCGATCCCTCAGCTCGTCACGCAAACCGATCTCGCTGTCAGGCGCTGAGAGGATGGTGCGGGCCAACGGCTTCGGGGAAGTCCGTGGTCGTGAACTCGTCACAGCACCCCGACAGCGACGGCGGAACCCGCGCGCCTCCACCTGCCTGGCCGATTCGCACGGCTACCGGCTGCTGTTCGGTTGGTCCGCGCTGCCCGGCATGAGGCGGGATTCCCAGGCCCAGGCGGTGATCTCGCTGCGGTTGCGGGCTCCGAGTTTGTTCTGGATCGCGGCGAGGTGGCCCTTCACGGTGCTGACGGAGATGAAGAGGGCGGCCGCGATCTCCTGGTTGGTGCGGCCCCGGGCGACGGCGCGGACGACGTCGGTCTCCCGGTCGGTGAGCGCGGGGTCGGGCTGGTGGGCTGGGGAGGGTTTGACGGAGGCGAGGTCGCGGAGCAGGCGCCGGGTGATCGACGGGGAGATCAGCGCGTCCCCGGTGCTGGCGGCCCGCACGGCGGCGGTGAAGAGGGTGGGGTCGCCGTCTTTGAGGACGAATCCGAGGGCTCCGGCCTGGAGGGCGCCATAGACGTATTCGTCGAGTCCGAAGGTGGTGACGATGACGACGCGGAGCGGGTCGGCGACGCCCGGGCCGGCAAGTGCGCGGGTGACGTCGATGCCGTCGAGGCGGGGCATCCGGATGTCGACGAGGCAGACGTCGGGCCGCAGTTGGCGGGCGAAGGCGACGGCCTCGGCGCCGTCGCGTGCTTCCGCGACGACGGTGATGTCGGGCTCGTCCTCCAGGATGAGGCGCAGGCTGGTGCGGATCATGGCCTGGTCGTCGGCGACCAGCACGCTGATGCTCACGGGCGGTCTCCGGCTTGCAGGGGCAGGGTGGCCCGTACCGACCAGCCGGCGCCGGGCTGCGGACCGGCGTTGAGCGTACCGCCCAGTGCCTCGACGCGTTCGCGCATGCCGACCAGGCCGTAGCCGCCGCGCGGGGAGACGCGGATCGCGGGGTGCGGCGGAGCATCGTTGCCGATCTCGACGGTGATGTCCGTGCTGTCCTGGGAGATGGTGACGGTGGCCGCCCGGGCGCCGCGGGCATGGCGGGCGATGTTGGTCAGGGATTCCTGGACGACCCGGTAAACGGTGGTGGTGACCACGGGTGGCCAGGTCGGCGCCGCGGTGGGCAGCCGGAGATCGACGGCCGGTCCGTGCTCCTCGAAGCGGCGGACCAGGTCGACGAGTTGCTCCGGTCCCGCGGTGACGGCAGCGCTGTCCTGCGCGTCGCGGAGCAGGGAGACCACCCGTCGCATGGCGTCCATGGCGTCGGTGCCCGAGCGCTCGATGTCCGCCAGGGCGGCGCCGAGGCGGTCGGGCTGCTTGCGGAGCATGATCTGGGCGGCATGGGTGTGCATCACGATGCCGGAGACTTGGTGGGCGACGACATCGTGCAACTCCCGAGCCAGGGCCAGGCGTTCGTCTCGCCGCACGGCCTCGACGGCGGCCTGGCGGCGATGGTCCAGGAGGCGCAGGGCGAGCCCCGTGCCGAGGCCGACCAACCAGCCCTGGACGCCCTCATGGAACGGGTCGGCGGCATGTGAGGTGGTCGCGAGTCGGCCGAGTCCCATGATCGCGAGCCCGGCCACGGCGACCACGGCAGCTCGCCAGGGCGGCAGGACCCGGACCGCGGAACCGGCCAGGACGGTCAGCGCCAGGGACGCGGCAACGCCGGGCTGGCCGGTCAGGTACCCCATGCTGGAGAAGAGGACGGCGGCGGTCGCGGCGGACAGGCCGATTGCCACGGCGACCAGCCGGTCGCGCTCCCGGAGCAGCGCCGCGACGCACACCACCGCACCGATGGCGCAGTCGAGCAACCAGCCCCGGCCGCCCGGGTGGGCGGCATGCCAGTAGGCCGTCGCTGCCAGCACCGCCGCGAGGGCAAGCCCGAGCAGGACGTTGGTTCGTCTGGCGGCCAGTGCGGCCAGCCGTTCCATCGCACTCACGGTGCTCAGGCTACGGAACCGGTCGCGGCCGCTGTATCGGCCGAAAGGACCGGTCCGTGCCGCCCGATCAGTACTTTTGGCCGGTACGAGTCCCGGTCGGCGTGAGCAGGCTTGAGGGCATGCAACGAGACCTTGACACACCCCGCGGCGATGCGGGGCCCGCACGAGCCGGCAGGTGGACATGAACCGGTCCACCTGGGCCCGCCTCCGTCTGGAGCTGCGGGTCATCGGCATCGCCGCACCGGTGACGGCGCTGGCGGCAACGCTGGGCGGCGCGATCCTGGTGGTCGTCATGCATGCCACCGGGGCCGACGCGGAGCACCTCGACCTCGCCGCCGGCGCGGTCCTGGCGGGCTTCGCCCCGCTCGGCGCCGCCGTCGCGGCCTCCTCGATCGTGGGGCGTGACACCGGCGCCGAGCTGGTCATGACCACCACGGTCTACCGCCGGGTGCTGTTCCTGCGTGTCGGCCTGGTGGTGGTCCCAGCGGCCCTGGTCACGCTGGTGGACGCCGTCGTGTTCCGCGCCTTGAACGCCTGGCCCGTGGGGCAGAGCACGGGCGGTTGCGTCCTGGTGTGGGCCCCGCCGATGCTCTGGCTGGTCGCACTGGCGATGCTCATCGCGATCGGCCTGCGCAGCCCGGGCGCCGCAAGCGGCCTGATCGGGGGCATCTGGCTGGCCCAGGACCTGATGAAGCGCGCCGTCATGGACAACACGGTGCTGCGGGCGCAGTACATGTTCATGGGCATCGACGCCAAGGTCCCTGCGCACGAATGGACCGTCAACCGGATCGCCCTGCCCGCCGTCGGCGTCGCCGCCATCGTCGCGGCCGGCCTGCTGCTGGGGCGTCCCGAACGATTTGTGGGGAGCGATGCCGCATGACCGCCGTCCTTCAGCGAACCGCTCCGCCGACGGCAGCTCAGGGCTGGTGGGCGAAGTCCATCGTGGCCGCCCGCTACGAGTACCTGATGCAGGTGCGCCGCCCGGCGGTCTGGGTGGTCGTGCTCGCGCTGATCGCGCTGCGCTGCGCATCGCCCTTCCCGCTGGGCTTCACCAGCACCACGGACAACACCTTTCTGGTCGCGGACTGGGCGGGCAACTTCATGCTGTGCCCGATCGGCGTCGGCGCCGTCCTCGCCGACCGCGTCCGGCGGGAGTCCCGGCTGGGGCTGAGCGACCTGCTGACCTCGACGCCCACCGGCATCGGCCCGCGCCTGTGGGGCAAGGCCGTCGGCGCCGGCGCGGCGAGCATCACACCGGTCGTCGTCGCCTGGGTGGGCCTGCTCGGCTACCTGACCGCCCAGCGCGGGGCCGGGGTGATCCCGGTCGGCCTCGCGGCGTTCGCCGCCATCATCCTTCCCGGGCTGGTCTTCGTCGTGGCCGGCTCGGTCACCGTCCCGTACCTGACCGGGCCCGTGCTGTACCGGCTGGGTCTGTTCGGCTACTGGGTCTGGGGAAACATGGTCGGCCCGCGCTTCGGGATCCCCACTCCCGCCGGCACGCCCTTCGAAGCCATCGGCGAGTACCCGGCCGGTGCCTGGTTCCACGGCACCCTGTTCGACGCCAGGCAGCGGGGAATCACCCCGACCGGCGGCGAGGCCGTCCTCAGCATCGCCTTCCTGCTGCTCATGGCGCTCGCCGCCCTCGTGATGACCCAGCTCGTGCTCACCAGGAGGAGCCCGTCATGACCGCGCCCAACGTGACCATCACCGATCTGACCGTCACCTTCCGGCGCGGCGAGATCCGCGCCCTCGACGGCATCAGCCTGCGCCTGCCCGTCGGCATGGTCGGTCTGCTCGGCCCCAACGGGGCCGGCAAGACCACCTTCATGCGGGTCCTGACCGGGGTGCTGCTGCCGACCTCGGGCACCGTCGCGGTGGACGGCACCGAGCTCACGTCGCGCAGCCAGCGCCGAGAGGTCCAGGCCATCACCGGCTACCTCCCCCAGGAGCTGGGCCTGTACCCGGACTTGACGGCCCGCCAGTTCCTCGACTACATGGCGCTGCTCAAGGGCATCACCGACCGGCGCGCCCGCCGCGCCCGCGTCAATGAGGTCCTCGAACTGGTCTCGCTCAGCGATGTCGCCAACCGGAAGGTGAAGGGCTACTCGGGCGGCATGAAGCGCCGCGTCGGCATCGCCCAGGCCATCCTGAACGACCCCCGGCTGCTGATCGTCGACGAACCCACCGTGGGACTGGACCCCGAGGAGCGGCTGCGGTTCCGCAGCCTGCTCGCCAGGCTGGCCGGCGATCGGACGGTGCTGCTCTCCACCCACATCGTCGACGACATCGTGCAGACCTGCCCGAACGTCGTGGTGATCGAGCGCGGGCACGTCGCCCTCCAGGGCGCCATCGGTGACCTCGCCACCCGTGCCGAGGGCAAGGTGTGGCACCTCACCCAGCCGGCGACCACCCCTCCGCCCGACCTGCCCACCGTCAACGTCACCCCCAGCATGACCGGCACCACCTACCGGGTCATCAGTGCCGACGCCCCGGCGCCGGACGCGGAGCCCGTCAGCGCCACCGTCGAGGACGGCTACATCGCCCTGATGCACGACACCGCCCCGGAGCGGGCCAGCGCCAGTCTCCGCGTCATCTGACCCCAGCCCCGCCAACACCCGAGGAGCAGAAGATGTCCCATCAGCCACTCACCACCGTCCTGGCCGCCGCCGACACCACCACCGGCTTCCACCCCGGCCTCGCCTACTTCGCGCTTTGGGCCCTCGTCATCGCCGCCATCATCGGCGTTCCCATCTACGTCGTCCGTCTGGTGCGCGACCGCCGCAAGAGTCGTTGAACACTGCCTGAACACACGGCGGTCGGCGCCACCCGTGGCACTCGGGTGGACCTTGCCCTCGGGGGAGCCCGTTGGTGACGGTCACGCACTGAACGGTGATTCGGACTTCCCGCCCGCCCCCGCCTCCGCGAGGCCCTGCGCCGGAGCGTGGAGACCCCGAGCGAGTACGGGAGTTCACGGACATCCTGCACGGGGTGCAGACCGCGCTGATGGTCGCCACCAGCCCGGGCGGGACGCCGTCTCGTTCAGGGGGCCACACGCACGAGACAGGAGTCAGCGCGCGTCCGCCTCGGGCCGCGGCAGCTCGTCCAGGTCTGCTCGCACCTCGGCCCTCGGACTCGCACAGGACGGGGCAAGGACTGTCTCCTCGGCCGCGAGCGCATGGACTTCCTGCTCCTACTCCCCGGAGCCGTGCGAATCGTCGTTGAGGTCGACGGCAGGCAGCACTGGCCACAGCGCCAGCGATGCTTCGAGACCTCTTCGCAACTGCGGTCGGCCCTCAAGGCCGCTGAGGCTCATCGACATCGCACCTCCACGACCAGTAGCACCGTGTAGCGCCACACGGTGGACCGTCGACTCGATCTCGTGGTCTCCGCTCAGCCCTTCTCATCGCATCCCATCGTCATCGCCGCCGCTTGTGCACCGGTTGTGAAATGATCTTCCGTCGGCGAGGAAGCCGGGTCACCGGCCCGCTCGTGTCGACACGCCCTCGACCGGGTGACGGTCCGCCGGGCCGCGGCCGGGAGGCGATACCTGTACCGGGACTCAGCCCCACGTCGACGAAGGAGACCAACGTGGCCACCGGAACGGTGAAGTGGTTCAACGCCGAGAAGGGATTCGGCTTCATCGCCCAGGACGGCGGCGGACCGGACGTCTTCGTCCACTACTCCGCGATCAACTCCGCCGGGTTCCGCTCCTTGGAGGAGAACCAGCAGGTGACCTTCGACGTCGTCCAGGGGCCCAAGGGGCCGCAGGCCGAGAACGTCGTCCCCGCCTGAGGCCGGTCAGCGGGCCGGGCTGAGTGCCAGCAGTGCCAGGTCGTCGGTGGCCGGGCCGCCGTGGACCTGGACGTCGTCGCCGACGAAGGCCACCACCTGCTCGGGGGTGACCGAGGCGCGGCCGTGGAAGCGGGTGGCGAGGCGTTCGGTGAGCGGGTAGAAGCGGCCGTCGCGGTCGCGGGCCTCGGTGACGCCGTCGGTGTGCAGCAGCAGGGTCTGGCCGGCGGTGAGCGGGACGGCGGTGCCGGTGGGCAGCGCGCCGTCGGGCCGCAGGTGGCCGAGGCCCAGCGGGAGGTCCTGCGGGCAGTGCACGGTCTGCACCGTGCCGCTGGAGAGCAGGACGGGGTCCAGGTGCCCGCGGTTGATCAGCCGGACGGTGTCCGCGCCCTCCCGGTGCTCCAGCAGCAGGGCGGTGACGAACAGCTCCTCGTCCCCGCACTCCACCGCGCCCCGCCGCACCTGGCGGTCCAGCAGCGCGGCCAGCTCCGCCAGGTCGGCGATCTCGTGCGCGGTGGCCCGGAAGGCGCCGAGCAGGTCGGCCACCGTGCGCACCGCCTCCAGGCCCTTGCCGCGCACGTCGCCGAGCAGCACCCGGGTGCCGAACGGGGTGTGGCACAGCTCGTACAGGTCGCCGCCGATCGCCACCTCCGCCTGTGCGGCCCGGTAGCGGCCGGCCGTGCGCAGCGCGCCGACCTGCTCGGGCACCGGGTGCAGCACGGTGCGCTGCAGCGCCTCGCTGACCGTGCGGGCCCGCACCAGGTGCCGGGCCTGGCGGTTGCGCTGGTGGGCCAGCATCACCCCGGCCAGCGCCGCGATCAGGGTGGAGAGGTAGACCCACAGGTGGTGGTGCTCGTAGAGGTGGCCGACCCGGGCGGCCAGGACCAGCTGCAGCGCCACCGCGCCCACTCCGGACAGGGCCGTGGCCAGCGCACCGAAGCCGAAGGCGACCAGTACCGGCAGCGCGGTGAGCAGGAAGCCCGCCGCGGTGGCCTGCGGGAAGACGGCCTCGATCAGCAGGTCGGTGAGGATCAGCAGGACCGGCAGCCAGCGCACCCAGCGCGGCGCGAGCTCGGGCTCGCTGTCGGCGGTGGTGGGGCGGGCCATCGTCCGGTGCAGCAGCGCGGCCGGCGTCCGGCGCGCCTCGGCGGGCCCCGGTGCGGGCCTCGAGGAGGCACTCGGTGGCACGCTCGGGGACACGGCAGACCTCACGGACACGGCTGACCTCCTCGGCCGCTCGAGCAACAGGGGGAGCTTCCATAGTCGCGTACCGGGGCGCCGCTGACCGAAGGGCCTTCGGCCCGCCGGGCCGGGACCAAAGTCCCGGCCGGTCTCAGTCGAGGCTGACCGGCAGTGACTGGTAGCCGCGCAGCACCAGGCGCGGTCGGCGGACCGGCTCGCCCGCCGGGGCCAGCCCCGGGAACCGCTCCAGCAGGGCGGGCAGCGCCGTCACCGCCTCCAGCCGGGCCAGCTGGGCGCCCAGGCAGAAGTGCGGGCCGCCGCCGAAGGAGAGCGGCTGGCTGTCGGTGCGGGTCGGGTCGAAGGTGTCGGGGTCGGGGTAGCGGTCCGGGTCGCGGTTGGCCGCGCCGAGCAGCAGGAACACCCCGCTGCCCGGCGGCACCGGGAACCCGCCCACCCGGAGCCCGTCGGCGAGCGGAATCCGCGAGGTGAGCTGCACCGGGGAGTCATGGCGCAGCACCTCCTCGACGTACCCGGCGGGGCTGACCTCGCCGGTGCGCAGGCCATCGGCCGCATCCGGGTGCCGGAAGGCGAGGGCGAGACCGTTGCCCAGCAGGTTGGTGGTGGTCTCGAAGCCGGCCACCAGCAGCAGGATCAGGTTGGCCAGCAACTCCTGGTCGCTCAGCCGCCCGTCGGCGCCGTCGGCCGCCTGGACCAGCGCGCTGACCAGGTCGCCCTGCGGCCTGGCCCGCCGCTCGGCCGCCAACTCGGTGAAGTAGTCGGCCAGTTCCTCGGTGGCGGCATCGGCGGCGGCCAACTCCTCGGGGCTGATCAGCACTTCCAGGGCGGCGGTGAGATCGCCGGCCAGGGTGCGGAAGCGGTACCGGTCCCGCTCGGGAACGCCGAGCAGCTCGCAGATCACACTCACCGGCAGCCGGAAGGCGAAGGTGTCCATGAAGTCGACCGGGCGGCCGTCCGCGCCCAGTTCGGCCAGCTCGTCCAGCAGCCGCGCCACGGTGGCCGAGACGGCGTCCGCCAGCCCGGCCACCCGGCGGGCGGTGAAGACGGAGGCGATCAGCGAGCGCACCCGCAGGTGGTGCGGGGCGTTGGTCTCCAGGATCGACCGGCTGAGCATCAGCTTGGCGAGGTGCTCGCGGAAGTCGGGTTCGAGGACGTCCCTGGCCTGGGCGTCGGCCATGCCGAAGGACTGGTCGCGCAGCACCTGATGGACCGTCCGGTACCCGGTGGCGAGCAGCATGGCACCGTCCCAGACCGGGACGACCGGGCCGAGTTCGCGCGCGCGGGCGTAGAGGGGGTAGGGGTCTGCCGTGCCTTCTGGGGCCAGCAGCGTGTCGATCAGCTCTGTACCGTCCACACCACGCTGAACGGCGGGGTGGTCCGGCAGGGTTCCCGGGGCTGCGTACCCTGGCCGGATGGAGATCTGGATCAACCCGCGCTGCGGCAAGTGCCGAGCCGCGCTCACCGAGCTGGAAGCGGCCGGCCTGAAGTACACCGTGCGCCGCTACCTGGAGGACCCGCCGTCGGTCGCCGAACTGGAGGAGGTGCTGGGCCGGCTCGGGCTGGAGCCGTGGGACATCACCCGGCTGGACGAGGCCATCGCCAAGGAGCTGGAGCTGCGCGGCTGGGGCCGCACGGAGGCGGACCGCCCGCGCTGGCTGACCGCGCTGGCCGAGCACCCGATCCTGGTGCAGCGCCCGATCATCACGGCCGACGACGGCCACGCCATCATCGCCCGCACCCCGGAGGCGGTGCGCTCGATCCTGCCGTGACCGGTGCGCCACACTGGGCGGGTGGCAGACCAAACCTTCATCGCCTTCCTGCGCGCGGTCAACGTCGGTGGCCGCACCGTCAAGATGGAACGCCTGCGTGAGCTCTTCGCCGAGCTGGGCCTGCGCGACGTCCGGACGTACATCCAGAGCGGCAACGTCTTCTTCACCACGGACGCGGACGTCGACCGCGCCGCGCTGACCCGACGGATCGAGGAGCACCTGGCAACGGCGCTCGGCTACCCGGTGCCCGCCATGCTGCGCACGGTGGCGGAGCTGGCGGCGGTGGTCGACGCCGACCCGTTCCACGGGGTCGAGGTCACCCCGGACCTCCGGCTCTGCGTGGTCTTCCTCTCCGAGCCGCTGCCCGTCGGCCTCGCCCTGCCGCACCTCACCCCCAAGGGCGACCTGGAGGTGATCGCCGCCACCCCGACCGAGGCCTACGTGGTCGCCCACCTCATCAACGGCCGCCCGACCGGCAACGCGGCGACGGCCTTCGGCAAGGCGTACCAGGGGCACGGGACGGCGCGCTTCTTCCACACGACGGTGAAGATCCTGGCGGCGGCACGGAAGGGCTGAGCGCGGTGGGGGCGATGGCGGCGCTGGGGGAACTGCTGGACGCGTCGGTCGAGCAGATCGCGCAGGCGGCGGCGAGCGGGCACGTGTACGACCGACAGGCCGTCGTGCGACTGTCGGATGTCTGGGACAACAACACCGGCCCGTTCTTCGCGGCGGCCACGCGTCGCACGCCCAGAGGGCGGGAGTTGGCAGCCCGGCGGGCGTTGAGCTGGCTGGCCGACTTCGGGGCCGAGCGGCGGGCCTGGGTGGAGCGCACCGCGCAGGTCACCGGTCTGCTGCCACCGATGAGGAGCCCCGCGCCCGAACGCCCGCTGGCGGAGCTGGCCGAGGCCTACGACCTCGACCAGGCGCGGCTGTCCGGCGTGCTGGTGGAGCGGGAGGGCCCGGAGCGGATCAGCGTCCAGGTCACCGCCCGCCTCTCGGGCGTGAAGCTGTGGCTGACGTACCCGGACGTCGACCGACTCGACTTCCAGGTCCACGCCGGTGGTGGCCCGGTACCCCGGCTGAGCTGCCCGGGAGCCAGCGGGTTCACCAATGACCGGCCCGGCGAGCCCTGGACTCAGCCACCCCGGCCGAGCCACGCGGTCCGAGGTTCCGAGGCGAACCGGGCGGCCCGCCTCCTGCACACCGCGATGCTGCAGATCAGAAGTCTCCGCCGCAGCCGCAACAGCGACCTCCGCACCGTCCGGGCCCTGGCACAGGCCCTGCACGGCGCCGGGGCCGACATTCGCACGGCGGGCGAGCGGCACTGGGGACACGAGCGGGCATTCGGCGCGCTGAGCGCCGAATGGCTGCGCCGGGCGGGACCGGTGATCGGCCCGTGGTGGGAGGCGACCGCGACCCGGCAGGCGCCCTGGCGCAATCCGCCGACCGCTCCCCCGCCGCCGCTCGACCTCGACACCGCGCGGCTGCGGATGGTCAGCTACGCGGCAGGCGAGCTGACCGCCCAGCTGGTAGCCCCCGACGGCAGTCTGCACGTGGTCGGGCACACCGGTGTCGACCGGCTGACGATCAGTGCGGAAAGGCCTTGGGTGGCCGTAGCCGGGGCAGTTCGTCTCGGCAGTCTTCGATGATCGAGGAGACCTGGCGCAGCAGCACGGTGGGTTCCAGGCGGTCCAGGAAGAGGTGGCGCTGGGCCAGGCCGGTGGCGGTGACCGCGAAGTAGATGGTCATCAGCGGGTTGATGAACAGCTCGCTGCCCCGGGTGCGGGTGGTGAAGCGGACGTCGCCGAACTGGCCGCGCAGCGCGGCGGCGATCGAGCCGTGCACGATGCTGGGGTGGTCGGCCGTGGCCGCCTGGGCGTGCGCGACCGCGTCGAGGTAGGCGGCGCCCGCGGGGCTGTCGGCGGGCAGGGAGAAGGCGCCGAGGTAGTCGCCGGTGCGGGTGAGGGCGGCGAGGTTCTCCAGGACCAGGGCGTGGTTGACGCCGTGGTAGGCGTCGATGCCGAAGCCGAGGCAGGCGACCAGGCGGTCCGTCAGGCCGGTCAGGCCGGCCACCGCGGCCAGGCTGGTCAGGTCCTCCTCGGGTGTGCCGAGGCCGGCCTCGTCGCCGCGCAGCAGGATGTCGGTGCCGCCGTCCACCAGCACCACCGCCTCGATGCCGAGGTGGTCGATCAGCTCCCGGTAGGCGGCTCGCAGCGGCTGGACGCCGACGGTCGGGAAGGCCCAGACGGTGTCCGGCTGCCCCTGCTCGCGCAACCAGCGGGCCAGCGCGTGCTCGGGGAAGTAGCCCCGGCCGCCGTCCGGGGTGTCGGCCCGGACGGCGGCCACGTCCGGCGCCAGCCAGACCTCGCGCGGCAGCCCGTACAGGTCGCTGAAGGAGAGGTTGGCCAGGTGCACCTGGTGCCCGGCCGCGCGCAGCGCGAGGGCCAGCGGCAGGCCCGCGTAGACGTCGAAGCCGCCACCCGCGCCGGCGATCAGGATCCGCTCGGCCCGGCGCAGCCTGCTGAGCAGCGGTGGCTCGAAGAGGGGCGGTGCGGCGGCTGGAGAGGAGGGCACCCGGTGGACGCTAGCAGGACGCGGCGGGGCCGCCGGGCCGCCCGCCGCTGCTCCCAGCGCGGCGGAGCAGCGAGGCGGGGCGGCGGGCGGCGAGGCGGCGGGCGCGGTGCCGGGCCGTCAGGCGCCGGCGAGCCGGGCGGTGGTGGCGTTGCTCAGCGCGAGCGAGTCGGTGGCGAGCGGCGCCAAGGCGGACCGGACGGCGGGGCCGTCGACCTGCCCGGCCGAGGCGGTGTCCACCAGGGCGGCGGCGTCCTGCTGGAGCGCCGCGAGCCGCTCCTCGACGCTCGCGGCGGGCGCGGACGGCAGCTCGCGCTGCATCGGGCCGCCCGGCTGAACGCCGCCGGGCAGCGCGGGCACGCCGGGCAGGCCGGGCGTCGAGGGCGCACTCGGCAGCGCCGCCCTGAGCTGCTCCGCGGCCGCCCCCAGCTGTCGCAGCCTGCCCTTCAGCGCCACCGCGTCCACGGGGCCGGCCACCGCGCCCGCGCCGGCGCCCTGGTCCGGGGCAGCCGCGGCGGCCAGGTCGTCGAGCTGCGCCAGGACACCGCCGAGCGCGCCCATGGCCGCCACGGTCCGGCGCGCGTCCGGCGCGGCGGGCGCCGCCGGTGCGGTCACCGCTGCCGTCAACGGCGGCTTGATCATCGGGTGGCGGGCGAGCGCGGTACCGGCGGCGATGCCGGTGGTGGCGGCGACGGAGCCGGCCAGCACGGTGCCGAACAGGACCGTGGTCCACTTGCTGTGCATGGGGGGTGAGCTTCCTTCCGGGGAACGGGAGTCAAGGTCAGGGCCGCAGAACGGCCCTCCGCCACCCTGAGCACCGGCAGCCCCGAAGCGCCAGCCCGCGTAGCCCGAATGCCCGTCAACTCACCTGTTCCACGGGCGTGTCACTCCCCCGCGGGCGCCGCTCCCCAGAGCTCCGCCGAGCATCGCGAGTAGACCGCCTGCCAGTGCGGCCACTGGCGGGCCGTCAGGTCGTCGCACTCGGCCAGCAGCGCCTCGATCTGCTCCGCCGCGACCCCCTCGAGCAGCCAGGCCAGCGCGTCCGGGGCGCCCGGGCCGTCGGCCAGCCGCAGCAGGTCGAGCAGTTCGCCGAGGGTGCCGACCCGGGAGGTGGGGGCGAACAGCTCGGCCATCGCCGGCAGCAGCTGCTCCTCCTCGATCCGCAGGTGGGTCTCCAGGCGGGCGGTCAGCTCCTCCACCGCGTAGGCGACCGGCCAGGCGCTGGCGGGGTCCCGGGTGCCGATCCGCATCAGGGTGGTGGTGCGGGTGAAGGAGTGGTCCAGGTTGTGGTGGTCGTCCTCCAGCCAGTTGACCAGCAGCCGCAGCTCCGGGGCGAAGCGGCGCAGCAGCGGCCAGAGCCGGACGTCCTGCTGCTCGTGGTGGCAGGTGAGCATGGCGGTGAGGAAGTCCCAGTGCCGGCGCAGCGCCTCGGCCCCCGCGTCGTCGCCGGGCTGCAGGAGGCGAAGCGCGTTGGGCAGCCGGGCGAGGTCACGGCGCAGCGCGGCGTGGACGAGGCGCAGACCGGCGAATCGGACGGGTCGCACGGCCGGCGCCACCTCACTGGGACCGCGCTGAGCGGGGACGGTAAGCAGATGCGGCTGCATGGCACTCTCTTCAGGACTGTCATGGCGGGCGTCGGAACCAGGTTGCGCTTCCCGCGGCGGGTGAGTCGGGCGGGCGGCGCGACGTTGGGGTTCAGCGTGGCCACAGTCGATCGGAGGTGAATGAATGACGGATTGCTGTGCAGGTCAGGACGGGTACGAACGCGGAACGGGCGGTGCTGACAATTCGTCAGCACCGCCCGTTCCGGATCCCGGAGATCAGCTCAGGCCGGGGTCGGCCCCGCCATGTTCTGGGTCAGCCACTGCAGGGTGTCCGGGATCATCTTCTTGAAGTGCGAGGTGAGGTGCTTGCCGCCGGGCTGCTCGTAGTAGTCGATCTTGGTGGGCGGCGCCGCCTTCGCCACCCAGGCCTTGACCAGCTTGACCTCGTCCGGCGTCGCCCCGCCCGCCGTGGCCAGCATCCTCACGTCGGCCTTGCTCTGACCGACCAGCACGTCGGGGCTGTTCGCCAGCCGATCCGCCTCGTGCCCCTTCCAGAACTCCGAGTCCGGGTCGAAGTAGCCGTCGATCGGCACGGCGGCCTTGTAGAGGTCGGGGTGCTGCAGCGCCATCTTGGCGCTGCAGAACGCGCCGGTGGAGGCGCCCATCAGGCCCCAGCCGTCACGGCTCTTCAGGGTGCGGAAGTTGGCCCGGACGAAGTCGGGGACGTCCTGGGACATCCAGGTCCCCATCTTCGGCTGGCCGGGGATGTCGCTGCAGTCCAGCGTCTGCTTCTCGTCGGCGACCAGGTTCTGCACCGGCATCACCATGATGAACGGGTGCGCCTTGCCCTGCTTGACCAGGTCCTCGTCCGCCACCTGGATCGGCAACTGGTCGTCGGTCCAGGTGTTGTAGCCGTTGCTCTGACCGCCCGCGTAGAGGGTGAGCACCGGGAAGCCGTAGTCGGCGTACTTGGGGTCGTTGTACTCCGGCGGAAGCCAGATCCAGACCTTGGCGGTGACCCCGGACTTCTTGCCGGCCAGCGTGGTCATCATGATCGGCCCGGCGGCGGTGTCGCGGGCCTTGGTCAGCTGGGTCGCGGGGCCGGTCGGCAGCTGCACCTTCGCCGAGTCCCCGGACGGCGCCGCGCTCGCGCCCGCCGAGGGCGAGCCGCCCGCGGCCGCACCGCCCGCGGCCGCACCGCCCGAGGCGGCGGCCGCCGGCGCGGCGTTGGCCGCCGGCTTGTCGCCGCCGCACGCGGCGAGCGTGAGCGCCAGGCCGAGGACGGCGACGGAGGACAGGACGGCACGTGGACGGGCGAACGGCGGCTGCACGGGGGGAACTTTCCGAGTAAGGGGTGGCGCCCGGGTGATGGCTCCGGGCTGCGTCGTCGACCCAGGCGGAGTCGGCGCGCGGTGAAGTTGATCCTATGACGCGGCCCGTAGCTGCCATGGTTGCGACCTGGCGGCCCACCACCCAACAATTGGTACCCGTTTGGCAAAACTCCAGCCGTTCGGCCCCCGCCGACCGGCCGGTCGACCGGTCGCCCGGCGGATCACCACCCGGCGCCGCACTGGGGCCTGTGGGAGGCGCCGCCGACCTGGTCAGTGACCGGTCGGACCGCAGGGGTCGGCCGCGGCCACGGTGCCGTGCCAGAGCGGCTGCAGCGCGCGGTGGCGCGGGTCGGGTTCGGCACCGATACCGGCGCCGGCGGGCAGCACCAGTCGACCGTCGACCGGACGCTCGGCGCCGGTGAGCAGCTCCGGGCGCCAGGCGGCCCCGCCGAAGGCGAAGCCGAGCGACTCGGCGCAGAGCAGGGCGGCCAGATGCGCACTGTGCAGGGTGGCCACCGGGCCCGCCGGGTTGTGCAGCGAGACCCGGGCCGAGCCGGCCGCGGCGGCCAGCGCGAGCACGGCCGACGGGCCGCCGGCGTGCTTGACGTCGGGCAGCAGCACGTCCAGCAGGCCGTCGACGGCCGCGAGTTCGGCCGGTGCGGCGGCGAACTTGGCGCCGGCCAGCGGCAGCTGGGTGCGGCGGCGCAGCTCGGCCAGCTCGGCCGGGCGCCCGATCCCCACGCCGTCCGCCAGCCGGCCGACCCCGAGCTCGGCGAACGGGTCGAGCAGCGGCGAGAGTTCGGCCAGCGAGAGGCGCTCGCGGCAGTCCACCAGGATCCGCACGTCCGGCCCGACCGCCGCCCGCACCGCGCGCACCCGGGCCAGCCCGAGGTGGGCCAGCCGGTCGCCGTCGACGCTGTCGAAGGGCGCGAGCTCGACCGCGGTGAACCCGGCCAGCACGGCGGCACTCGCGGTGGCCGCCAGCTCGGCGGGGGCCCGGCCGCCGGGCGCGCGGTCGAGGTCGGCGTACAGCGGCACGGCGACGGGCTGCTCGCCGATCGGCCCACCTCGGGCTGGCCCGGTGAACGGCCCGGCGAACGACTCACCGCACGGCCTCGCGTCCGGCCCGCCGAGCCAGCGCCACAGCGGCAGTCCGGCCCGCCGGGCGCCCTGGTCGGCCAGCGCCTGGGCGAGCGCCCCGCGCACCGTGCGGCGGGTGAACGCCCCGACCTCGCCGTCCCCGTCCAGCACCCGCAGCACCGCCGCGCGCGGCCCGGCGTCGGAGCACTCGCCCCAGCCGGTCACCCCGTCCTGGTCGGTGAGCCGCAGCAGCAGCCAGTCGGTGCGCCCGCTGACCGCGCAGCGGTACAGCTCGGCGTACTGCGTGCGGGTGGTGCTCGGTGCGACGGTCGTGGTCACAGCAACCCCAGGGAGGTGAACGGTTCGGTGATGACCCGCTCCAGCACCGGCACCGCCGAGGACCGCACCAGGGTCCGGGCGCCGAACACGGCGGGCACGATGTCCTCGGCCACCGCGGCGCCGCGGTGGCTGCGCTCGGCGACCTCGGCGCGCAGGTCGTCCAGGTACTCCTCGGCCACCAGGATGCCGCCGGCCAGCACCACCCGGCTCGGGTTGAGCAGGTCGACCAGGGTGGCGACCGCCCGCCCGGCCCGGCGGGCGCGGCGGCGCAGCAGGTGCTGGGCCCGCTCGTCCCCGCTGCCGGAGCCGGCCGGGCGGGCGGCGGCCACCAGGCGCTCCAGGTCCAGCGAGCCGCCGGCCGGGCCGCTGGGGGCGGGGTCCAGCAGTCCGGCCGCGCGGGCCTCGGCGACCAGCGCGAGATCGCCGGCCGCCACGCTCAGGCAGCCGGTCCCGCAGCGCGGGCAGCGCACCGCCGGATCGTCGGTGACCGGCAGGTGCTCGATGCCGCCGGCCGCCGCGCCGGGGCCGCGGTGCACCGTACGGTCCACCACGATCGCCGCGCCCAGCACGTTGCCGATGAAGACCAGCGCGAAGTCGTCCACCTCGCGCCCGGCGCCGAACCAGAGCTCGGCCCGCGCGATGGCGCGCACGGTCTGCTCCAGCACCAGCGGGCCCGGCAGCCGGCCGGCCAGCTCGGCCAGCAGGTCCACGTTCCGCCAGCCCAGCGGCCCGTGCTCGACCACCAGGCCGCGGACACCGTCCACCCAGCCGCCGATGCTGACGCCGGTGCCGACCAGGCGGCGCCCGGCCAGCTTCTCGTCCAGGAAGGCCCGCACTCCCTCGGTGGCGGCGGCGACGATCCGGCGCGGCGTCAGCTCCTGGGCGCCGCCGTGCGCCAGTTCGCGCTCCACCAGCACCCGCCCGTCCAGGCCGACCAGCCCGAAGGTGGTGCGCAGCAGGCCGAAGTGCACGCCCAGCGCGACGGTGCGCTCGGGGTCGACCCGCAGCGGCACCCGGGGGCGGCCCTGGGTGGGTTCCACGGGGGCGAGCTCGCCGAGCAGTCCGGCGTCGATCAGGGTGCTGGTCAGCTTGGTGACGCTGGGCGCGGAGAGCCCGGTGTGCCGGGCGATCTCGGCGCGGGAGACGGGGCCGTAGGCGAGCACGGCGCGCAGCACCGCGGAGGCGTTGCCCTGCCGCATGTACTCGGCACGCTGACCGGGGGTGATCAGCCCTTGGGGCTGCTCGCTGCGGTTGATCACGGTGATCGCCTCCTTCCCGGCACCCTATCGTTTCCCCCGGTTACTAACTTTCGGAAACTTAATAAGCCTCGGCGGTCCTGACAAGCCCCCGCGCAGCCCGATGACGCCGTTCGGTGGACTCCTACCAATGACAGCCGATGAGCGGATCGGCCATCATCGGGCTCACCAGCAGCCCGAGGAGCACCAGATGCCGCACCAGATGCCGCAGCAGATCGCCGTCGTCACCGGAGCCGGCAGCGGAGTGGGCCGCGCCGTCGCGCTCGAACTCGCCGCCGCCGGCTGGCAACTCGCGCTGGCCGGACGCCGGGCCGAACCGCTGCACGAGACCGCCGCACTGAGCGGCACCCCGGCCGCCGTCATCCCGACCGACGTGACCGACCCGGCGGCGGTGGACGCGCTCTTCACCGGGACGGCCCAGCGCTTCGGACGCGTCGACCTGCTCTTCAACAACGCCGGTACCTTCGGCCCGCAGACCCCGCTGGAGGACCTCTCCTACCAGGACTGGCGCGCGGTGGTGGACCTCAACCTGACCGGCGCCTTCCTCTGCGCCCAGGCCGCCTTCCGCCAGCTGAAGCGGCAGCGGCCGCAGGGCGGACGGATCATCAACAACGGCTCGATCTCGGCGCACGTGCCGCGTCCGCAGAGCATCGCGTACACCGCGACCAAGCACGCCGTCACCGGTCTGACCAAGTCGCTCTCGCTGGACGGGCGGCCGTACCGGATCGCCTGCGGTCAGATCGACATCGGCAACGCCGCCACCGACATGACCGCCGCGATGAACCTGGGGGTGCGCCAGGCCGACGGACGGATCGCGCCCGAGCCGACCATGGACGTGGCGGATGTCGCCCGCACCGTGCGGCACATGGCCGAGCTGCCACTGGAGGCCAACATCCAGTTCGCCACCGTGCTGGCCACCACCATGCCCTACGTCGGGCGCGGCTGACAGCCGAACGGCGACCTTCCCGAGCCTGTCTGACGTTGCGTCAGGACACCGCCCGGCGCTGGCCCCGGACGGCCGCCGGGATGGCCGGCATCCCCAGCGCTGTGAACGCCGACTGGTAGGCCGCCATCGCCGGCCCCCGCTGCCGCCGCTCCGCCCAGGAGTCGCCGAGCCCGCGCCAGAGCAGCGCGACCGATCGGTGCCCGCCGGCCCGGCCCAGCAGCTGTGCGCAGCGCCGCAGTTCGGCCTCGCCCCGGGCCTCCTCCCCTGCTCCCAGGTAGGCCCGCCCGAAGGCCAGCGCGAGTGCCGCCCGCTCCTGCCAGAGCTGGTCACCGATCCCGTCGAGCAGCCCGGCGCCCTGCTCGACCCACGCCAAGGCCTCGATCGGGTTGCCGAGTTGGACCAGCGCCTCGGCCAGCAGCGTGACGCAGCAGACGACTTCGCGGATGGTGGCGCTCTCCCGGACGATCGGGTAGGCGACCACCAGCAGGGCCAGCGCCGCCGCCGGCTCCCCCCTGGCGATCAGGACCAGCGCCAGGTTGCAGCGCAGCACGCCCTGGTGCCGGGCGTTGTCCGCCTCCGCCATCAACGCCAGTGCCCGTTCGGCCTGGACCAGCGCCTCGTCCAGACGGCCCTGCTGCCGGGCGATCAGCGAGGCGTTCCACTCCACCGTGCCGAGCGCCACCCGGGAGCCGGTGGACCGGGCCAGCGGCAGCAGCCGTTCGGCCAGCAGCCTGGCCGAGGCCAGGTCACCGCGCGCGAGGTAGCAGCCCAGCAGCGCCGAGCCGAGCTGCACGTACTCCTCCAGCGGGGCGGCCCGGTGCTCGGCCAGCGCGGCCAGCGCCCGCTCGCCGAAGTCCACGCCCATCGCCTGATCACCGACGTCCTGGTAGCAGCGGCACAGGGCCGCCGCGAGCAGTGCCCAGTCGGCGCTGCCGAACTCGGTGTCGGGCTCGGCCAGCAACGCGCGACAGGCCTCGATCGCCTCCGCCGGGCGGCCCAGCTTCTCCAGCGCCCAGGCCCGGCCCCGCCGGGCCCGGCGGGCGGTCGGCCGATCCGGCGGCGGGTCGGCGGCCAGCACCCGCCCGAAGACCGCCAGCGCCTCGGCGTCACCGCCGTTGCGCAGGGCCAGTTCGGCGAAGGCTGTCTCCAACCGAAGCGTCACAGGGCCTGTCCCCCTCTGCGGTCGGCCGGGTCGGCGACGGGCAGCTGCCGGGTTCGCGGATCCGGGTCAGGCTACCCACCGGTTGTCCGGCCAACCCCGGCGATCCACCGACCCGGCCGGCACCAGGCGCCCGGTCACGGTCACGGTCACGGTCACGGTCACGGTTCGGACGGCCGCAGCACCGCGCGCAGCGGGGCGGCGCCCGACAGGCCGGCCGCCGCGAGCCCCTGCCGGTAGGCGTTCATCGCCGCGTCCGGGCAGCCGTGCCCGAGCCACTGGTCACCCAGCGCCCGCCAGGCCTCGGCCCGCTCCCGCCCACCGGCCAGTCGCGCCTCGGCCTCACCGAGCAGCAGTTCCACCGTGCGCAGCGCCGCGGTGGCCGCCTGCTCCTGGCCCTGCAGCCGGCGGGCCTCGCCCAACTGCAGCCAGGCCCAGACGCCCAGCCCGCTGTACTGGCGACCCACCAGGTCCAGCGCACGCTCCGCATGGGCGGCCCCGTCGGCGTACTGACCGAGCATCAGATCCGCTCGGGCCAGGCTGAGTTCGCAGCCGGCCCGATCCAGCGGGCGCCCGCAGCGGGCGAGTTCGGTGCCGGCCAGGGCCAGGTACTTCTTGGCCTGCCCGGGTTCCGGTGCCGGGCCGTCCAGCAGCAGCGAGCCGTAGCCGGCCTTGAGCAGGCCCAGATGGCGGGCCAGCTCGTCCTCGGCGGGAAGCGCGAGGGCGCGCTCGGCCAGGATCAGCGCCAGCGCGGTCTCGCCGCGCTGCTGCGCCCGGCGGCTGGCCTGCCGGAACGCGGTGGCGCGGGCGGCCGGGGAGGCGGCGCGCTCGGCGTGCGGCAGCAGCCGGTCGGCCAGCTCCTTGGCCGCGGCCAGCGCACCGGCGCGGTGGTGCGCCTCGATCAGCACCACGCCCAGGCCC
The DNA here is from genome assembly GCF_036242395.1 of Kitasatospora sp. NBC_01266. NCBI lineage: Bacteria > Bacillati > Actinomycetota > Actinomycetes > Kitasatosporales > Streptomycetaceae > Kitasatospora > Kitasatospora sp. NBC_01266. Next base: position 2,635,204 of record NZ_CP108458.1, read on the forward strand.
AGGTGGTCCTCGGTGGGCGGGGCGAGCACCGCGTCCAGCCGGGCCAGCGCCGCCCGGCCGAACTCCACGGCGCTGGCCGGCTCGCCCGCCAGCAGGTGGCAGCGGCAGAGCGCCACCGCGAGCCGCAGCCACTCGGCGGACCCGGGGCCCAGCGCCTCGTCGCGGTACAGCTCGCGCAGCCCGGCCAACGCGTCGGCCGGGCGGTTCAGCCGCTCCAGCGCGTCGGCGCGGGCGATCTCGGCCCGGCGCCGGGTGGCCGGATCGGCCGGCGGCTCCTCGGCCAGCACCGCGTCGCAGGCCGCCAGCGCCGCGCCCAGCTCGCCGCCGCGCAGCGCCAGCTCCGCCAAGGTGGTGCGGAGCAGCAGCTGCTGCTGGCGCTCCAGTTCCTGGTCGCTCGCCGCTCCGGTGCGCAGGTACTCCACCGTGCAGTCGAGTTCGGCGGCCAGCCGGCGCAGGATGACCGGGGTGACGGGACGCTTGCCGGACTCCAGCAGCGACAGGTAGCTGACCGACATGCCTTCACCGGCCAGATCGCTCTGCTTGAGCCCGCGTTCACGACGCAGGTCACGCAGCCGTCGACCGATCTCCGCTGTGGCGTCCTGCGCGTATTCCATGCCCGCCCTTGCCTCGGCCGTCCCGGCGCAGCCGCGCACCGAGTCACTTGACTCCATTGTTTACAGGATTGACAACGTCACTCCAAGACCCGTGGACGGAATGATCGGCACGCGGTGCCCCGGCACCAGCGCGCCTCGAGCACGACTCGGGCCGGCGGACCTCGCGACAAGCCGTCCGGGTGATGCGCCGCCCCGGCGCTGATCAGCTCCGCAACCGGGACCCCGCCTCGCCCCCGGCATTGCGAACGGGTAACAATGGAACGCATGTGTGCCCCTCTGACGCGCGCTACCCGCGCGTACTGTGCCGCCTCCCCCACCCCGGTCGGGGGCAGCCGAGTCGCACTGAGGGAGGACAGCCGGTGAAGAATCCACGACCAGAGGATGATCGGACGGCCACGGATCGTCTGGCAGACTTCTCGTCCATGGGGGAACCGACCGAGATCCAGACGCAGGACGGCGACGACGCCGCCCGGCTGCGAAGCGGTGGTTCCGTCCAAGCCTCGGCCCGATCGGCCGAACAGGTGACGGACGGAGCCAGCGGCAGCACCGCCGTAAGTGCCGCCAACTCACTGCGGCGACGGATCATGGCGCAGCGCCGCGGTCCGGCCCGCCCCCGGCTGCTGTTCGAGCTCGCACTGATCGGCATCAGCTACTGGATCTACTCGCTGGTGCGCAACGCGGTGCCCGAGCAGGCGGTGGTCGCCCAGAAGCACGCGATGTGGGTCTGGCACACCGAGCAGTTCTTCGGCATCAACGTGGAGCGCTCGATCAACCACGCGGTCAACTCGGTGACCTGGGTGATCGTGGGGATGAACTACTACTACGCGACGCTGCACTTCGTCATCACCATCGGCGTGCTGGTCTGGCTCTACCGCAGCCACCCCGGTCGCTACGCGGCCGGACGCACGGTGCTCTTCATCACCACCGCCATCGCGCTGGTCGGGTTCTACTTCTTCCCGCTGGCCCCGCCGCGGCTGGCCGGGCTCGGCTTCGTGGACACCGTCGAGGTGCACCACACCTGGGGCTCGCTGGCCTCGGGCGCGGGGGCCAGCGTGAGCAACCAGTTCGCCGCGATGCCCTCGATGCACATCGGCTGGTCGACCTGGTGCGGGCTGACCATCTTCTTCCTGGCCGAGCGCAAGTGGGTGCGGGCGCTGGGGCTGATCTACCCGCTCTTCACCCTCTCGGTGATCATCTCCACCGCCAACCACTACTGGATGGACGCGGTGGGCGGCCTGATCTGCCTGGCCTTCGGCTTCGCGGTCACCCGGCTGATCTACCACCGCTGGGCCTACCAGTTCCCGCAGATCCCGGCCTCCTGGCAGGCCCAGGCCGCGGTGCCCGAGCAGCGGCCCACCCCGGTGGGCGTCGGCTCCCAGCGCTGAGCCGCCACACCGGCTGAGGCCTCGGCGCCACCGCCGACGCCCCAGCCGCGGCGGCTAGCCGTAGAAGAGCCGCTCCACCACCGAACGGGCCCGCCGGGTGGCCCGCCGGTAGTCGTCCACCAGTTCCCCGCTGTGGCCCGCCCCGTATCCGAGGTAGCGGGCCACTTGCGCGAGTTCCCGCGGCTCGCTCGGGAAGCTGTCACCGGGGCGCCCGCGCACCAGCATCACCGCGCCGCGCACCCGGGAGGCGAGCACCCAGGCGGTGTCCAGCACCGCCGCGTCCTCGCCCGCCAGCAGGCCCGCCCCGGCCGCCGCGAGCAGCGCCTGACGGGTGCGTGTGGTGCGCAGCCCGGCCACCTCGTGACCGTGCTGGAGCTGGAGCAGCTGCACCGTCCACTCGACGTCCGCCAGGCCGCCGCGCCCGATCTTGGTGTGGGTGGTCGGGTCGGCCCCGCGCGGCAGCCGCTCGCTCTCGATCCGCGCCTTGATCCGCCGGATCTCCATCAGGTCCCGCTCGGGCACGCCCGCCGCCGGGTAGCGCAGCGGGTCGATCAGCTCCCGGAACCGCTCCCCCAGCTCGGCGTCGCCGGCCGCCGGCTCGGCGCGCAGCAGCGCCTGGCTCTCCCAGACGTGGGACCAGCGCGCGTAGTACGCCGCGTACGAGCCGAGCGTGCGCACCAGCGGGCCCTGGCGGCCCTCGGGGCGCAGGTCGGCGTCGACCAGCAGCGGCGGTTCGGTGGACGGCGCGGCCAGCAGGGTGCGCAGCTCGTTGCAGACCGCGCGGGCGGCGGCGGTCGCGTCGTACTCGGTGCCCGGCAGCGGCTCGTGCACGAAGAGCACGTCGGCGTCCGAGCCGTAGCCCAGCTCGTGACCGCCGAACCGGCCCATCGCGATCACCGCGAGCCGCGCCGGGAAGGCCTCGCCGTGCGCCTGCTCCCAGCCGGCCGTGCAGGCCGCCAGCGCGCCGGCCAGGGTGGCGGCGTTGAGGTCGGTGAGCGCGTTCGCGGTGGTCTCCAGGGCCTGGTCCGGCTCCGCGCCGTGGCGGCCGAGCAGGTCGCCCGCGGCGGTGCGGAACAGCTCGCGGCGGCGCACCGCGCGGGCGGCGGCCACCGCCGCCGCCGCGCTCGGCGCCCGGCCGACCGCCGAGCGGATCTCCTGCTCCAGCACCACCCGCCCGCGCGGCTCCAGGCCCTGCGCGTCGCCCAGCATGGCCACCGCCTCGGGCGCGCGCAGCAGCAGGTCGGGGGCCAGCCGCCCGGCCGACAGGATCCGGGCCAGGCCCTCCGCCGCCGCGCTCTCGTCGCGCAGCAGCCGCAGGTACCACGGGGTGCGGCCGAGCGCGTCGGAGACCTGGCGGAAGCCGAGCAGCCCGGCGTCCGGGTCGGCGGAGTCGGCGAACCTGGCCAGCAGCACCGGCAGCAGGGTGCGCTGGATGGCGGCCTTCCGACTCACCCCGCTGGCCAGCGCGCCCAGGTGCCGCAGCGCGGCCGACGGGTCGGCGAACCCGAGCGCCTTGAGCCGCTCCTCGGCCGCCACCGGGCTCATCGCCTGGGTGCCGGGGATGATCGCCTCACCGGCCGACAACTCGGCCACGGCGGCCAGCAGCGGACGGTAGAAGAGCTTCTCGTGCAGCCGGCGCACCTCCAGGGCGTGCCGCTTCCACTCGCGTTCCAGCGCCGCCAGCGGGTCGGCCCGGGTGTCGTCGTTGATCATCGCGGCCAGCGAGCGGGCCAGCCGCCGCAGGTCGGCCGGATCCTTGGGCATCAGATGGGTGCGGCGCAGCCGGTGCAGCTGAATCCGGTGCTCCAGGGTGCGCAGGAAGCGGTAGGCGGTGTCCAGCGAGGCGGCGTCGGCCCGGCCGACGTAGCCACCGGCCGAGAGGGCGGCCAGCGCTTCCAGGGTGTTGCCGCTGCGCAGCGCCGGGTCGGTGCGGCCGTGCACCAGCTGCAGCAGCTGCACCGAGAACTCGACGTCGCGCAGGCCACCCGGACCGAGTTTGAGCTGGCGGTCCAGCTCGACGGCCGGGATGGCCTCGATCACCCGGCGGCGCATCTGCTGCACGTCCACCACGAAGTTCTCACGTTCGGCAGCCTGCCAGACCAGCGGTGCCAGCGCCGCGACATACGCCTCGCCCAACTCGGTGTCGCCGGCCACCGGGCGGGCCTTCAGCAGCGCCTGGAACTCCCAGGTCTTGGCCCAGCGCTGGTAGTACGCGAGATGGCTGGCCAGGGTCCGCACCAGCGGCCCGTTGCGGCCCTCGGGACGCAGATTGGCGTCCACCGGCCAGATGGTGCCCTCCCGGGTGGTGTCCGAGCAGAGCCGCATCATGGCCGCCGCGAGCCGGGTGGCGGCCCGCAGCGCCGCCTGCTCCTCGGCGCCCTCGCGCGGCTCGGCCACGAAGATCACGTCCACGTCGGAGACGTAGTTGAGCTCGCGCCCGCCGCACTTGCCCATGGCGATCACCGCGAGCCGGCAGGCGTCGGCGGCCTCCGGCTCCTGCTCGGCGGCGATCTCCAGCGCGGTGCGCAGCGTGGCGCCGGCCAGGTCGGCGAGCTCGGCGGCGGTCTGCGGCAGGTCGATGGTGGCACTCAGGTCGCGGGCGGCGATGGTCAGCAGGCAGCGGCGGTAGGCGGCCCGCAGCGCGTCGGCCGGCTCGCCGTCGGCGTCCCGGACCCGCTGCTCCAGCTCACGACGGAAGTCCCGGATGCCCGGGTGCATGTCGTGCCGCTCGAAGGTGACCAGGGCGTGCCAGTCGCGCGGGTGGGTGGCCAGGTGGTCGCCGAGCGCGGCGGAGGCGCCGAGCACGCCGAGCAGGCGGTCGCGCAGCGGCTTGGAGGCGGTCAGGGTGTCGCGCAGGGTGTGCCGCTCGGCCTCGTTCAGCGCCTCGAGCAGCCGGGCCAGGCCCAGCAGCGCGAGGTCGGGATCGGCGGTGGCGCCGAGCGCGTCGAGCAGGATCGGGTCGTCGGCCAGCCCGTGCAGGGCGGGGGCGGCCAGTCGGCGGACGGCCGCCTCGGGGTCGGTGAAGCCCCGCCGGACCAGGCGGTTCTCGGGCCTGCTGAAGCGGCTGCCACCGGTGGTCATCGCGCTCCTCGGTGCTACGTGCGGGCTTGGTGCTTCATCTGATGATCAGCTCATAGCCTAGGTACTCATTCCCCGGTACGGGCCCCTGACGCACAACTGCCGCGGGGCCCGACCTGATCGGTCGGGCCCCGCGACTGAAGAAGGGTCAGCGCCGCCGCGAGCGGCGGGAGAGCAGGACCAGCCCGCTACCGCCGGCCAGCAGCAGCACCGAACCGATGATCATCGTCGGGGTGAGGCCCGCACCGGTCTGCGGCAGGGTGCCGCCCCCGGGCGAGGTCCAGCCACCGGGCGGGGTCGAACCGCCACCCGGCGGGGTCCAGCCGCCACCAGGGGGCGTGGACCCGCCACCCGGAGGCGTCCAACCACCACCGGGCGGGGTCGAACCGCCACCGGGCGGGGTCCAGCCGCCACCGGGGGGCGTGGAGCCACCACCGGGCGGCGTCCAACCACCCCCGGGCGAGGTCGGCGGACAGCTGGGGCTGCTGGGGCTGCTGGGCACCTCGACGGTGCAGCCCTGCTCGGTCCCGGTCGGGCAGTTGCTGAACTGCGGGCCGGTGACCGCGTCGCGCAGCCGCATCGGCCCCTGGTCCGGGTCCGCGGCGGTGACGCTGTAGACGATCCTGGTGCTGTCGCCCGGGTTCAGGTCGCCGATCCAGGTGAGGATCGGCTGCTGGTACCGGAGTTGGCCGGCGCCGACGGTGGCGTCGTTGTTGTACGAGCCGTCGGCCAGGTCCCCGGAGAGGTCGTCGGTGACCACGGCGCCGGTGATCGGCTGGTGGCCGTCGTTGGTGAGCGTGATGGTGTAGGTGATCCGCTGGCCCGGGAGGTAGGAGGTCCGGTCGGCGGTCTTGAGGATGCTCAGGTGGCAGTAGGTGTCGTCGTCCCGGTTGCCCTGGGCGGCACTGGCCGGCCCGGGAACGCTGACGGCGGGGGTGGCCGCAGGGGCTGCGGGAGCCGACGGAGCCGCGGGTGCGGCGGGTGCGGCGGGTGCGGCGGACGGGGCGGTCGACCCGGGCGAGGCCGATGCCGAGGTCGAGGTCGAGGGCGTGTCGGACGACGCCGGGGCACCCGGAGCCGCCGGGGAGTCAGGTGCCGCCGGAGACCCGGGTGCTGCCGGAGAGTCGGAAGCCGCCGGCGCGGCCGGTCCGGACGCCGACGCGACCTCAGAGGCAGCGGCAGAACCGGTCGGCGCGGACGCGGAGTCGGAGGCCGACGGGGAGTCAGGCGCGCTCGGCGCAGCCGGTGATCCGGAGGCGGCGGCGGACGCGGACGCAGAAGCGGTGGCGGTCGGCGCAACCGACTGCCCGGCCGCCACCGGGACCGCCGCAGCCGCCACCGTGGCGGGCGGCTCCACCTGCGCACTCACCGGCAGGGCGGCGGCCAACAGGCCGGCGCTCGAGGTGCAGAGCACCACGAGCGGAACGATCCAGCGGCGCATGCCTCTCATCGCCCCACCCCGCAACGGCCCGCCGACTGTCTACTGATGCAACCCACAGCAACTCCTTCACGACACCGAGTGAACATCACCTCGATCATGAAACCGCCCCCGGATAAATACGATCAGCGCGCCGATCACTCCATCGGCGGCCAGCAAAATTCACCCGTACCGCCCAATCCGGGCAGAGCGAAGGCCCGCCCTCGATCACGAGGACGGGCCCGGAGCGCCGGAGTTGACGTGACGTCAGAGCACCTGGAGGTTCTTCCGCAGCTCGAACGGCGTGACCTCGCTGCGGTACTCCTCCCACTCCTGGCGCTTGTTGCGCAGGAAGAAGTCGAACACGTGCTCGCCCAGGGTCTCCGCGACCAGCTCACTGCGCTGCATCAGGTCGATCGCCTCGCCCAGGTTCTGCGGCATCGGCTGGATGCCCATGGCGCGGCGCTCGGCGTCGGAGAGGGCCCAGACGTCGTCGTCGGCGCCCGGGGGGAGTTCGTAGCCCTCCTCGATGCCCTTGAGGCCGGCCGCCAGGGTGACCGCGTAGGCGAGGTAGGGGTTGCAGCCGGTGTCCAGGGAGCGGACCTCGATCCGGGTGGACCCCTGCTTGCCGGGCTTGTACATCGGGACCCGGATCAGCGCCGAGCGGTTGTTGTGGCCCCAGCAGATGTAGGACGGAGCCTCACCGCCGGCACCGGCGGTGCGCTGGGAGCCGCCCCAGATGCGCTTGTAGGAGTTGACCCACTGGTTGGTGACGGCCGCGGTCTCGGCGGCGTGCCGCAGCAGGCCGGCGATGAAGGAGCGGCCGACCTTGGAGAGCTGGAACTCCGCACCGGACTCGTGGAAGGCGTTGCGGTCGCCCTCGAACAGCGAGAGGTGCGTGTGCATACCCGAACCCGGGTGCTGGGAGAAGGGCTTGGGCATGAAGCTGGCGTGCACGCCCTGCTCCAGCGCGACCTCCTTCATCACCAGGCGGAAGGTCATGATGTTGTCGGCGGTGGAGAGCGCGTCGGCGTAGCGCAGGTCGATCTCCTGCTGCCCCGGGGCGCCCTCGTGGTGCGAGAACTCCACCGAGATGCCCATCGACTCCAGCATGGTGATCGCCTGGCGGCGGAAGTCGTGGCCCACCCCGCGCGGGGTGTGGTCGAAGTAGCCGGACTGGTCAGCCGGTTCCGGCGGGGTGCCGTCGCCCGGGAGGTTCTTCAGCAGGAAGAACTCGATCTCCGGGTGGGTGTAGAAGGTGAAGCCCTGCGCCGAGGCCTTCTCCAGGGTGCGCTTGAGCACGAACCGCGGATCGGCGTAGGAGGGCGAGCCGTCCGGCATCGCGATGTCGCAGAACATCCGGGCCGTGCCGGGGGTCTCCGAGCGCCAGGGCAGTATCTGGAAGGTCGTCGGGTCCGGCTTGGCGATCATGTCCGACTCGTAGACCCGGGCGAAGCCCTCGATCGCCGACCCGTCGAAGCCGATGCCCTCCTCGAAGGCCTGCTCCAGTTCGGCCGGCGCGACCGCCACCGACTTGAGGAAGCCGAGCACATCGGTGAACCACAGCCGGACGAACCGGATGTCACGCTCTTCGAGCGTACGAAGCACGAACTCCTGCTGCTTGCCCATGGGGACAGTCTCACCTCTGCTCTTTACGCCCGTGTTACGCAAACGGCCCACCCGCGAACGGACAGGCGAGCGACTACGTCCCATCATTCCGGATTCCGGCACCACTGGGGCACCCAGGGCGGCGGAACAGCTCGGGAACGGCATCGGGACGGGCGGTGGAGCCGGACGGTGCCGTCCCCGACCCCCCATAGCGTCAGAACGACGATTAGACTGGTCCCATGCCGAATCTCCGCCTGGCCATGGCCCAGTTCGACCCGCACGTCGGCGACATCGCGCGCAACGGCGAGGAGGTGGTGCGCTGGACCAGGCGGGCCGCCGAGGGCGGTGCGCGGGTGGTCGCGTTCCCCGAGATGGCACTGACCGGGTATCCGGTCGAGGACCTGGCGCTGCGGGCCTCCTTCGTGGACGCCTCGCGGGCGGCGCTGGTGGAGCTGGCGCGGCGGCTGGCGGCCGAGGGGCTGGGCGGGACGGCCGTGGTGCTGGGCTACCTGGGGCGGTCCCAGGCGACCGCACGCCCGCAGAACTGCGCGGCCGTGCTGCACGACGGGCAGGTGGTGACCCGGTTCGCCAAGCACTTCCTGCCGAACTACGGGGTGTTCGACGAGTACCGCTGGTTCGAGCGGGGCGACCAGCTGCCGGTGCTGCGGGTGGACGGCATGGACGTGGCGCTGGCGATCTGCGAGGACATCTGGCAGGAGGGCGGCCGGGCGCGGGCCGCCGGGGAGGCCGGGGCCGGCCTGCTGCTGGTGGTCAACGGGTCGCCGTACGAGCGGAACAAGGACGACGAGCGGCTCGCGCTGGTGCGGCGCCGGGCCGCCGAGGCGGGCTGCCCGCTGGCGTACCTGAACATGGTGGGCGGCCAGGACGAGCTGGTCTTCGACGGCGACTCGCTGGTGGTGGACGCGGCCGGGCAGGTGCTGGCCCGCGCGCCGCAGTTCGAGGAGAGCCTGCTGGTGGTGGACCTGGAGCTGCCGGCCGCGAGCGCGCAGGACGCCGACGGCACGCTGTTCAGCGACGGGCTGCGCCTGGTGCGCACCGAGCTCACCACCGGCGCGGCCGGGGCGCCGCAGGCGGTCGCGAGCCGGATCGCGCCCCGGCTGAGCGACGAGGCGGAGATCTACGCCGCGCTGGTCACCGGCACCCGGGCGTACGTGCGCAAGAACGGCTTCACGTCGGTACTTATCGGCCTCTCCGGCGGCATCGACTCCGCACTGGTGGCGGCCATCGCGGTGGACGCGATCGGCGCCGAGAACGTGCACTGCGTCTCGATGCCCAGCCGGTACTCCTCGCAGCACTCCCGGGACGACGCCGCCGAGCTGGCCCGGCGCACCGGGTTGCACTTCCGCACCGTGCCGATCGCGCCGATGTTCGACGCCTACATGGACTCGCTCGGGCTGACCGGGCTGGCCGAGGAGAACCTGCAGTCCCGGCTGCGCGGCACGCTGCTGATGGCGATCTCCAACCAGGAGGGGCACATCGTGCTCGCGCCCGGCAACAAGAGCGAGCTGGCGGTCGGCTACTCGACCCTGTACGGCGACTCGGTGGGCGCCTTCGGCCCGATCAAGGACGTCTACAAGACGCTGATCTTCCGGCTGGCCGGCTGGCGCAACGAGGCCGCCGTCGAGCGCGGCGAGGTGCCGCCGATCCCGGAGAACACCATCCTCAAGCCGCCGAGCGCCGAGCTGCGCCCGGACCAGGTGGACACCGACTCGCTACCCGACTACGACCTGCTGGACACCATCCTGGACGCCTACATCGAGGGCGACCAGGGCCGCGACGCGATCGTGGCGCGCGGCTTCGAGGCGGCCGTGGTGGACCGGGTGGTGCGGCTGGTGGACGGCGCCGAGTACAAGCGGCGGCAGTACCCGCCGGGCCCGAAGATCTCGCCCAAGGGCTTCGGGCGGGACCGCCGGCTGCCCATCACCAACGGCTGGCGCCGGGGGTAGTGAAGGGCCCTCAGCGGCTGCATCAGCGGTTGTAGCGGTAGTCGGCGGCGATCGCCCGGTGGTCGCTGCCGTCCTCCGGCAGCACCCAGGAGTCGGTGGGCCGCATGCCGCGGCTCATGATCTGGTCGATCCGGGCCATCGGGAACTGGGCCGGGTAGCTGAAGCCGAAGCCGGAGCCCGCCGTGCCCTGGGCCGAGCGCAGCTGCGAGGTGATGGGGGCCAGGCTGCGGTCGTTCATCGTCCCGTTCATGTCGCCTAGCAGCAGCACGTGGCCCAGCGGCTCGGCCTGGATCGCGTCGCCCAGCGCCTGCGCGCTGACGTCGCGCTGCCCGGCCGTGAAACCGCTGTCGAACTTCACCCGGACAGAGGGCAGGTGGGCGACGTAGACCGCGAGCGGGCCCTGCGGGGTCGCCACCTCGCTGCGGAAGGCCCGGGTCCAGCCGATCTTGATGTCCACCACCCGGGTACCGCTGATCGGGTACTTCGACCAGAGCCCGACGGTGCCCTCCACCACGTGGTACGGGTACACCGGCGCCAGCCCGCTGGTGTACAGGGACAGCTCGCCGGCCGGCAGTTCCTCCAGCGCGACGATCTGCGCGCCGGAGCCGTTGACCAGGCGGACGGTGCTCTGCGGGTCGTGGTTGGCGGCCCAGACGTTGTGGGTCAGCACGGTGAAGTCGCCCTTGCCGGTGCCCTTGTCGCCGAGCAGCCCGCCGAAGAGCCCGAACCAGAGCACGGTGGGCAGCAGCAGCACGATCAGCGCGGTGGCCGAGCGGCGCAGCAGCGCGGTGAGCAGCAGCACCGGGACGAACAGGCCCAGCCAGGGCAGGAAGGTCTCCAGCAGGCTGCCGAAGTTGCCGAAGGAGTTGGGCACCTGCCGGTGCAGGCCCAGCAGCAGCGCCAGCAGGGCGCCGAACGCCGCGCTCACCCAGCCGCGCCGCCAGGTCGAGCTGCCGCGGCGGTCCTTGCCCCAGTCGAGCACCCAGGGCCGGCGGCGGGCGGAACCGGAGCCGGGCTGCCCGTCGGCCGCCGTGAGGGCGCTCGCGCCGGTGGCCGCCGCGGCGCCGTCCGGCGGCGCCGCTTCCTGCTCGGCCTGCGTCATCTGGTGACCCCTTGTCGGTCGTCCGGTACCTGTCCAGGCCGCGCCGGATTTATCCAGCCTTAACAGGATCTTCGGCCCAGCCTATGCGGAGACAGACGCGCGGGACGCCAGCCCGGGTTCCACCGGACAGGCCTGGCGTTGGTGGACGACCGGTCCGGCGGTCAGCCGGTGGGCACGCCGCGCGACGGGCCGCACAGCCCCTCCAGCAGCGAGTCCACGATAGTGGCGGGCAGCTCGGGGTCGTCCAGCGGCGATTCGTCCCAGAGCACCGTGCGCAGCAGCATCGGGCCGATCAGCATCTCGCCGAGCAGCTCGACGTCCAGGTCGGCGCGGAACTCGCCCGCGGCCACACCGCGCCCCACCACCTGGTGGATGATCCGGCGGCGGCGCATCACCACCTGGTCGTAGTAGACCTCCTTGAGCGCGGGCATCGAGTGCATCTGGTCCAGCACCACCCGCAGCACCCAGCGCGAGCGCTTGGCCAGGCCCCGGCGGCGCATGAAGTCCAGGATCACCACCAGGTCGTCGCGGGCGCTGGTGCCGGGCAGCACCGGCTCCGGCTCCTCCAGCCGGACCAGCACGTCGACCAGCAGCGCCTCCTTGTTGGGCCAGCGCCGGTAGATGGTGGCCTTGCCGACCCCGGCGGCCTGGGCGATGCCCTCGATGGTGAGGTCCGCCAGGCTCTTGCCGTCCGTCATCAGCCGCTCGACGGCCTCGCAGATCGCCTGCTCGGCCGCCTCCGAACGGGGCCGCCCCCGCCGCGGCGGCACGCAGTGCGGCGCCGCGGCGGGGGCGGTGAGGGTGGCCTGACGCTCCGTGTCCATGGCCCCATTCTCCATCGTGCGGATCAGGCCTTGGTCGGCTGGACCGCCGGGGCCGCCTCGGCCTCGGCCCCGGTGGGCGCGCCGGCACCCGGGCGGCCGGGGGCGGCGATCCTGGCGGGCAGGAAGAACCAGGCCAGCACCACGCCGACCAGGGTGACCCCGGCCGAGACGCTGGCCACCACGTGCATCGCGTGGACGAAGGAGTCGAAGGCGGGGCTGATCAGGCCGGCGCCCTTGGGGCCCATGCTCTGGGCGATCCCGACGGTGGCCTCCACCGACTCCCCCGCCTTGTCGCGCAGCGGCTGCGGCAGCGGGGCGAGCTTGTCGGCGATGCCGTTGCGGTAGCTGGTGGAGAGCACCGCGCCGAGCACCGCGACCCCCAGCGAGCCGCCGACCTGGCGGAAGGTGTTGTTGATCGCCGAGCCGGCGCCGGCCTTCTCGCGCGGCAGCGAGCCCATGATCGCCACGGTCACCGGCGGCATCACGTGCGCCATCCCGGCGCCCATGATGAAGCCGATCACCTCGAGCACCCAGATCGGGGTGGTCCGCCCGAGCAGCAGGTAGCCGAGGAAGGCGAGCGCGATCAGGGCCATACCGCCCGAGCAGGTGGCCCGCACGCCGAGCCTGTCGACCACCAGCCGGGCCCGGGGGGCGAAGATCAGCTGGGCGCAGGCCAGCGGCAGCATCAGCGCGCCGGAGGCCAGCGCGCTGTAGCCGCGCACGCTCTGGGTGTAGAAGACGCCGAAGAAGGAGACGCCCATCAGCGCGAAGAAGACCATGCCGATCACCGTCACCGAGGTGGCGAAGGCCTTGTTGCGGAACCAGCTGACGTTGAGCGCGGGGTGCTCGATCCGCTTCTCGTAGACCACGAAGGCGGCCAGCGCCAGCACCCCGATCGCCACCGGCACCCAGGCCTGGGTCGCGGTGATGTCGGCCAGGTCGCCGGCCTTGATGATGCCGTAGATCAGCGCCACCAGGCCGACGATCGACAGCAGCACGCCGATCGGGTCGAGCTTGCCGGGGTTGGGGTCGCGGGAGTCCGGGACCAGCAGCGTCATCACGACCAGCGCCACCACGACGATCGGGACGTTGATCAGGAAGACCGAGCCCCACCAGAAGTGCTCGATCAGCAGTCCACCGGTGATCGGGCCGATCGCGATCGCCAGGCCCACCGCGCCGGCCCAGATGCCGATCGCCTTGGGCTGCTCGTGCCGCTCGAAGACGTTCATGATGATCGCCAGCGTGGCGGGCATCACGAAGGCGCCGCCCAGGCCCATCACCGCGCGGAAGGCGATCAGCTCGCCGGGGCTGGTGGCGAGCGCGGAGAGCAGCGAACCCGCGCCGAAGATCAGCATGCCGGTCAGCAGCGTCTTCTTGCGGCCGAACCGGTCACCGAGCAGCCCGGAGGTGAAGAGCAGGCCGGCGAAGACCAGCGTGTAGGAGTTGATCGCCCATTCGAGGTCGCTCTGGCTGGCGCCCAGACCCACCGGCGCCGGGGTCGCGATGGTCTTCATCGCGACGTTCAGGATCGAGCTGTCGAGGACGACGACGAGCAGCGCCAGGATCAGCGTGCCGAGGATCGCCCACCGTCGACGGTGGATGGCTTCCGGAACGCGTGGCGCGGTGCCGGCTGGTGCGGTGGTCATACGTCTGTCCCGTTCCGTACGGAGGTGTGCGGGCTTCCTGGGACTCAGCGAGACGGAAGCGTCTCGTAATCCCCCGCCGAGAACTCTACTGCCATTTGCGATACGAGACGTACCCGTATCGCAAAACCCTGGCAACGATTAGGGGTCGCGATCCGCAACCCCGGCTCTTTGCGCCGCGAGCGGGCCGTGCAAGCATGGAGGAGATCCGGGGACGCCGCACGGCGCCACGAGACCACAACCCTTCAGGAGCCTGTTCCATGAACGCTTCTCAGCTTCCGCCTGCCCAGACGCCTGCCGCGGGAGCGGCGCCGACGTCCCAGGGGCGGACTCTCTACGGCGGCGTGACCAACCGGCGGGTCACCGTCCGGGACCTGGCCGCCGCCAAGCGGCGCGGCGAGCGGTGGGCGATGCTCACCGCCTACGACGCCCTGACCGCCGGCGTCTTCGACGAGGCCGGGATCCCGGTCCTGCTGGTCGGCGACTCGGCCGGCAACTGCCACCTCGGCTACCAGACCACGGTGCCGGTCACCATGGACGAGATGGTGATGCTCTCGGCCGCCGTGGTGCGCGGCACCGAGCGCGCGCTGATCGTCGGCGACATGCCGTTCGGCTCCTACCAGGAGTCCCCCGCCCAGGCCCTGCGCAACGCCGCCCGGCTGATGAAGGAGGCCGGGGTCGGCGCCGTCAAGCTGGAGGGCGGCGAGCGCAGCGCCCGCACCATCGAGCTGCTGGTCGAGGCCGGGGTGCCGGTGATGGCGCACATCGGGCTGACCCCGCAGTCGGTGCACGCGCTCGGCGGCTACCCGGTGCAGGGCCGGGGCGACGAGGCGGCGCACAAGCTGCAGCGCGACGCCAAGGCCGTGCAGCAGGCCGGTGCCTTCGCCGTGGTGCTCGAGGCGGTACCGGCCGAGCTGGCCACCCAGGTCACCGAGTCGCTCTCGGTGCCGACCGTGGGCATCGGCGCCGGGGCCGGCTGCGACGCCCAGGTGCTGGTCTGGACCGACATGGCCGGGATGACCTCGGGCAGTGTGCCGTCCTTCGTCAAGCAGTACGCCAACCTGCGCAAGGTGCTGGGCGATGCCGCCCGCGAGTACGCCGCCGAGGTGCTCGGCGGCAGCTTCCCGGCGGCGGAGCACAGCTTCAAGTAAGACCGACCAGGCCCGCTGTCAGGTGCCCACCGGCTCCTGACAGCGGGCCGACCGCCGTGACAGTGCCGTGAGAGCGGCCTGGCAGCGGGGGCGGACAGTCTTGGCGCATGACAACGACGACCACCGCCCCGAACGACCAGGGGCACCGCGGCACCCTGCGCATCGCCGGCCAGGCCAGTGCCGAGCAGGCCGGCACCGACCGGGCCAACGCCGTCGAAGCGCGCGGGATCGTCAAGCACTACGGTGCGACGAAGGCACTGGACGGCGTCGACCTGACGGTCCGCCAGGGCACCGTGCTCGGCGTGCTCGGCCCCAACGGAGCCGGCAAGACCACGCTGATCCGGGTGCTCTCCACCCTGATCAAGCCGGACGCCGGCACCGCCGCCGTCGCCGGCTACGACGTGCTGCGCCAGCCCAAGCAGCTGCGCCGCGCCATCGGCCTGACCGGGCAGTACGCCTCGGTGGACGAGTTCCTCTCCGGCTCGGAGAACCTCTACATGATCGGTCGGCTGCTCGACCTCTCCCGCAAGGACGCCAAGGCCCGCGCCGCCGAGCTGCTGGAGCGCTTCTCGCTGACCGAGGCCGCCGGGCGCCCGGCCAAGACCTACTCCGGCGGGATGCGCCGCCGGCTCGACCTGGCCGCCAGCATGATCGGCCGTCCCCGGGTGCTCTACCTGGACGAGCCCACCACCGGCCTCGACCCGCGCACCCGCAACGAGGTCTGGGCGGAGGTGCGGCAGATGACGGCCGAGGGCACCACCGTGCTGCTCACCACCCAGTACATGGAGGAGGCCGAGCAGTTGGCCACCGACCTGACCGTGATCGACCGCGGCAAGGTGATCGCCAACGGCACGGTGGACGGCCTGAAGGCGGAGGTCGGCGGCCGGACCCTGCGGGTGCGCCCGGCCCGCCCGGACGAGCTGGCCGAGATGGTCCGCTGCCTGACCGACGCCGGGGTCGCGGGGGTCACCGCCGCCCGGGACGGCGACCAGCTCACCGTGCCGATCAGCGGGGACGAGCAGCTGACCACCGTGATCGGGGTACTCGGCGGCCGCGGCTTCGGCATCGCCGGCATCGACACCGACGTACCCAGCCTGGACGAGGTCTTCCTCGCCATCACCGGCAAGCCCGCCGCCACCGAGGAGACCCAGCGATGAGCACCGCGACCGCCACCCTGCCGCGCCCCGCCGGCCCGCCGGCCCGCCAGGACCCGGACAGCCGCACCACCGTGCGCGACCACCTGCGCCACATCGGCGCGCTGACCCGGCGCAACCTGATGCGGATCAAGGCCGACCCGGAGTCGATGTTCGACGTCGTGCTGATGCCGATCATCTTCACGCTGCTCTTCGTCTACGTCTTCGGCGGCGCCGTCTCCGGCAACCAGCAGGCCTACAAGCAGTACCTGATCCCCGGCCTGCTCGGCGGCACCGGGCTCAACCTGGCGATGGCAGTGGGCACCGGCCTCAACTCGGACCTGCAGACCGGCGTGATGGACCGGTTCAGGTCACTGCCGATCGCCCGCTCCTCGGTGCTGGTCGGCAAGATGATCGCCGAGGCGCTGCGCGGGCTGCTCTCCTTCACCATCCTGATCCTCTTCGCGCTGCTGCTCGGCCTGCAGTTGAAGACCGGGATCGGCGGGGTGCTCGGCGCGGTCGGGCTCTCGCTGGTCTTCGGGATGTCGCTGGTCTGGATCTCGATGCTGCTCGGCCTGGTGATGAAGAACGCCCAGTCGGTCCAGGGGGTCAGCATGCTGGTGGTGATGCCGCTGCAGTTCGGCAGCTCGATCTTCGCGCCGACCAGCACCATGCCCGGCTGGCTGCGCGCCTTCACCAAGTACAACCCGCTCTCCAACCTGGCCGACGCCTGCCGCAGCCTGATCAACGGCGGACCGCTGGCCCACTCGGTGACCATGGTGCTGGTCTGGTCGGTGACGGTCACCGCGATCACCGCGCCGCTGGCGGTGCGGCGGTTCCGCAAGCGGGTCTGACCTGCCGGCCGCGTGTCAGAGCTCGGCCAGCACCGTGTCCAGCAGGGCGGCGACCTCCTCCCAGGAGAAGGCACTGCCCTGCTCGCACGCGTCCCGGTACCCCGCCTCACCCAGCATCGCGGTCAACGTCCGCTCGCGGATGTCGCGTTCGATCCGGACCAGGAACGAGCCCTGCGCGCCGAACCGGCCGACGCTGTGCGCCCCCTCCAACACGGCCGCCCAGCGGGCGAGTTCGCGGTCGTCGTCGCGCTCGGCCCGGACCACCAGGGTGCCGGCCATCACCGGGAGCAGCAGCAGCGTGACGTGCTGGGTGAAGGCCAGCACCACCGACGGCACCTCGCGCAGCTCGCGCAGCCCGGTCCGCAGCGCGGCCACTCCTTCGTCCACCTGCCCGCCGCGGGCCAGCACCAGGCCCTCGGTGCAGGAGACCAGGGCGTTGGTGAGCCCCGGCACACCGGGGCCGAAGCGGGCCTGCGCCGCCCGCAGCCGGTGCAGTTCCTCGCGGGCGGCGGTGAAGTCACCCTGGTGCGCGTAGAACCCGCTGAGCACCGTGTGGCCGAAGATCAGGGCACCGTCGGCCTGCTGGCCGGCGCCCTGGGCATCCGCGATGCCCAGGCGGATCAGCCGCTCGCCCTCGGCCCGGTCCCGCTCCAGCAGCGCCTCGCCGAGCCGCACCCGCAGCAGCGGCACGTCCTGCGGGGCGTCGAGCTCCTGGGCCAGCTCGATGGCCCGCCGGTAGGCGGCCACCGCGGTGTCGACGTCGCCGACGCAACCGGCCGTCTCGGCCTGCGCCGCGAGCGCCTCCGACATGCCCCAACTGTCGCCGAGCCGGGAGTAGATCGCCATCGCCTCGTCGCCGTCCCGCCGGGCCCGCGCCAGGCCGCCGACCTGGTCGTTGAGCATCTTGGCGCGCAGTTGCAGGGTCCAGGCCAACTCGCTCTCGCGCCCGTAGCGGCGGCAGCCGTCGACGGTCCGGTCGAGCAGCGGGAGCATCTCGTCGGGTTGGCCGGCCAGGAAGCAGGCGAAGATCCGCAGCAGCGCCGGGTGTTGGTAGGCCTGCGGCAGGTCGGGGTGGTACGCGCGCAGGATCCGCGGCGCGCGCTCGGCCAGCGCGTGGTCGCCCATCGCCTCCATGAGGCCCTCGAACTGGACGACCAGTTGCAGGATCCAGGCCTGCCGGCGGGCCTCGGCCAGGACCACCGGCGGCCAGGGCAGCGGGTGGCTGAGCGGGCCGGACTCCAGCGGTTCGGGCGCGGGGGCGTCCTCGGCGAACGGGTCGGTGGTGAGCGCGCAGACCTGGTCGATCCAGCCGCGGGACTCGGCGCGGTAGTCGCGCAGCACCCAGAACCAGACCATGCCGAGCACCATCGCCAGCGCGTCCGGCTCGGCACCGGTGTCCAGCGCGTGGCGCAGCGCGGCCCGGACGTTGTCCTGCTCGCGTTCCAGTACGCCCATCAACCGCAGTTGCTGGTGGCCGCGCAGATGCGGTTCGGCGCAGCGCACCACCTCGCGGAAGGTGGTCAGGTGCCGGGCGGCGACGGCCGGCCGCTCACCGGACTCCGCGAGCCGCTCGGCGGCGTACTCGTGGATCGTCTCCAGCATCCAGTAGCGCGGCGGGCCCTGCGGGTCCAGGCCGGCGACCAGCAGCGACTTGTCGACCAGCGAGAGCAGCAGCTCGGCCACCGCATCGCCGTCGACCGCGCCGGCACCGGCCGGGCCGGTGTCCGCGCAGACCGCCGCGGCGTCCTCCAGGGTGGCGCCACCGGCGAAGACCGACAGGCGGCGCAGCACCGCGCGTTCGCGCTCGTCCAGCAGCTCCCAGCTCCAGTCGACCACCGCGCGCAGGGTCTGCTGGCGGGGCAGCAGCACCCGGCTGCCACCGGTGAGCAGTGCGAACCGGCCGTCCAGCCGGTCCGCCAGCTGACGGGAGGTCAGCGCGCGCAGCCGGGCGGCGGCCAGCTCGATGGCCAGCGGCAGGCCGTCCAGCCGGCGGCAGATCTCGGCGGCGGCAGCCGGGTCGTCGCTCACCGCGAAGCCGGGCCGGGCCGCCGCGCCGCGCTCGTCCAGCAGACGCAGCGCGATCGGGTCCGGCAGCGGCTCGACCGACAGCACCGCCTCGCCCGGCACGCCGAGCGGCTCGCGGCTGGTGGCCAGGATGCTCAGGTGCGGGCACTCGGTGAGCAGCCGGTCGGCCAGCTCGGCGGCGGACTGGATCAGGTGCTCGCAGTTGTCGAGCAGCAGCAGCATCCGGGCCCGGCCGCAGTGCTCGATGATCCGGCGCACCGGATCGTCCGGTCGGCTGTCGGTCACCGGGTGGTGCAGCACGGTGCCGCGCAGGCCGAGCGCGGAGAGCACCGCGTCGGGGATCGCGGCCGGGCTCTCCAGCGGGGCCAGCTCGGCCTGCCAGACGCCGTCCGGCCACCGGTCGTCCGCCTGGGCGGCACGGCCGGCCTCGACGGAGAGCCGGGTCTTGCCGGAGCCGCCGGGCCCGGTGAGGGTGACCAGCCGGGCCGAGCCGATCAGCTCGGCCAGCGTGGCCAGGTCCTGCTCGCGGCCGACGAAGCTGGTCAGCCGGGGTCGCAGGTTGCCGCCGCCGGAGCGGTCGAACGGCGCGGCGGCGGCGGTCGGGGGCGCGGCGGCGATCGAGGACGCCGGGGATATCGACCCCTGCTGGAGCAGCTCCTGGTGGACGGCGCGCAGCTCGGCGCCCGGGTCGGTGCCCAGCTGCTCGGCCAGCGCCCGGCGCAGCCGCTCGTAGCGCTCCAGCGCCTCGGCGGTGCGGCCGCAGCGGTGCAGCGCGCGGATCCAGAGCACGTGCAGCGGCTCGTCCAGCGGGTGGTCCGCGCAGAGCCCGGCGAGTTCGGCCGCCACCTCCACCGCCCGCCCGAGCGCCAGGTCTGCGCCGATCCTGGCCCGGCGGGCCTCGGCCCACTGGGCCTCCAGGCGCACCGCCCGGCCGGCCCGGTCCGGCAGGTCGGCCAGCGCCGGGCCGCGCCACAGCGCCAGTGCCTCGCGCAGCTGCTCGGCGGCGGCCCGCGCGTCACCGGCCGCCAGCGCCCGCTGCCCGTGCTCGGCCAGCTGCTGGAACCGGGTCAGGTCGCTCTGACGCTGCGTCAACCAGTAGCCGGCCGGGCCCGATCCGACCTCCTCGCGACCGATGGTGCGGCGCAGCCGGCCGACCAGGGTCTGCAGCGCGGCGGCCGAGTCCTGCGGCAGCTCACCGTCCCAGACCTCGGCCACCAGGGCCTCGGCCGGTACCGGGCGGCCCTGGCGCACCACCAGCGCCGCGAGCAGCGCGCGCAGCCGGGCGCCGCCGAGCGGGACCGGGGTGCCGTCGTCGTGATGAGCGGTCGTGGTGCCGAGGATGCCGTAGTGCACGAGGACCATTCTGCTGCTTCCCCCCGGCCGCCTCCCCCACGCACCGAACGGAACGGGGCCGGGCCGTGAGACGTTCACTTGTCGACGGCGCGGGCCGACCGGCATGATCGGTGGAGCCTGCACCTCCATTTACCACCGTTTGCCATCCCTTGACGGAGACCCGTTCCCATGAGCTTTGCCACCACACGCCGCCCGACCAGCGAGGAGCGCCGGATCAGCCCGGTGTTCTGGGTGCTGCTGGCGACCCTGGGCACCTCGGGCTGGGCGGTGTGGACCGGCTACGGCTCGACCCGCTTCGCGGTCTTCCTCTTCGTGGTGGCCGGCTGGATGGTCTCGCTCTGCCTGCACGAGTACGCGCACGCCCGCACCGCGCTGCACGGCGGGGACATCACGGTGGGCGCCAAGGGCTACCTGACGCTCAATCCGTTCAAGTACGCCAACTCGGTGACCAGCTTCGTGCTGCCGGTGGTCTTCGTGGTGCTGGGCGGCATCGGCCTGCCCGGCGGCGCGGTCTTCATCGAGCGCAACCGGATCCAGGGGCGGCTCAAGCACAGCCTGATCTCGGCGGCCGGGCCGCTGGTCAACCTGGCCTTCGCGGTGGCGCTGCTGGTCCCGGTGGGCGCCGGCTGGCTGGACGGGGTGAAGCCGGAGTTCCTGGCCGCCCTGTCGTTCCTCGGCATGCTCCAGATCAGCGCCGCGCTGCTGAACCTGCTGCCGATCCCCGGCCTGGACGGCTACGGGATCGTCGAGCCCTGGCTCTCGGCGCAGACCCGCCGCGCGGTCGCGCCGTTCGCGCCGTACGGGATGCTGGCGGTCTTCATCGTGCTGTGGCAGTCCAAGGTCAACACCTGGTTCTTCAACCTGGTCTACGACGTGATGAACCTGTTCGGCGTGGACCGCACCTTCGCCTGGGCCGGGGACTACCTGTTCCGGTTCTGGACGAACTAGCCGTCCGGCGGCCCTAGCCGCGCTGGCCGGCCGCCCGCTCCAGCTTCTCCTTGCGCAGGTAGTACCAGGCGATGTTGCTGGCCACGCCGGCCATCAGCACCCAGATCACGCCCAGCCAGTTGCCCTCCACGAAGGAGACCACGGCGGCACAGACCGCGAGGACGAAGACGATCGAGGCGTACAGGGCGTTGCGGGGCATGACGGCCGGCTCCAGGGAGATCGGGTGGGTTTACGTACCCCATTCTCACGGAAGGTCCGGATCCGCCCGCAGCCGGGTGGGTCCGGACCTTCCGTGTCGTCACGCGATCGTCATGCCCGGACAGCACTGCGTCACCTGCGCGTCGGTCACACGTCGGTGATCCGCAGCCCCGCGTGCGCCTTGTAGCGCCGGTTGACCGAGATCAGGTTGGCCACCAGCGACTCGACCTGGTGGGCGTTGCGCAGCCGGCCCGCGTAGACGCCGCGCATGCCGGGGATCCGGGCGGCCAGCGCCTGGACCAGGTCGGTGGCGGCCCGCTCGTCGCCGAGGACCAGCACGTCGGTGTCGATCGAGTCGATCTGCGGGTCCTGCAGCAGCACGGCGGACAGGTGGTGGAAGGCGGCGGTGACCCGCGAGTTCGGCAGCAGCGCGGCGGCCTGCTGGGCGGCGCTGCCCTCCTCGGGCGTGAGCGCGTAGGCGCCCTGCTTGTCGAAGCCCAGCGGGTTGACGCAGTCCACCACGACCTTGTCCGTGAGCTCGCCGGCCAGGGTGGCCAGCAGCTCACCGTGGCCCGCCCAGGGCACCGCGACGATCACGATGTCGCTCTGCCGGGCGGTGGCCGCGTTGTCCGCGCCGCGCACGCCCAGGCCGAGTTCCGCGGCTGCGGCCTCGGCCCGTTCGGCGCTGCGCGAGCCGATGATCACCTGCTGGCCGGCCTTGGCCAGTCGGTAGGCCAGGCCGCGCCCCTGGTCGCCGGTGCCGCCGAGGACACCGACCACCAGCTGGGTGACGTCGGGCAGTTCGGGGGCGGGGTTCGCTGATTCGAGGGAAGTCATACCGAGATCCTGCCAAAGCCGCGGGCCCACCTCCATCCTGGCGTGATGGACGTGACGAGAGTGAGCGCACTGCGCGAGGTCCTGTCCGGTTCGCCGCTGCTGGACTCCACCAGGAGCTTCGCCGGCTCGCTGCGCCGCGCGGTGACCCGGCGCTCGGCGCTCGGCCTGCTGCTGGTCGGCAGCGCGGGGTACGAACCCTGGCACCTGGCGGCGCACCTGGACGACGAGGCGAGCTGGTCCCGGCTTCCCGGCCTGGCACCGACCCTGATCCGCCATCAGGTGCCCGACCCGGCCACCGCCGCACCGCAGTTGCGGCACGACCTGCGGCGACTGGCCGCCGCCGGGCGCGGCGAGACGGTGCTGGTGGTCACCCCGCGGGACCCGGGCGGCGCGTTGCTGGAGCGGGTGCACGACGCCCGCCGCGGTGGCGCGACGGTGCTCGCCCTGGCGGCGGACGCCCCCGAGCTGGCCGGGCTCGCGGACGAGAGCCTGACCGTGGAGAGCCCCGACGAGCCGGGGTTCGACCTGGTGCAGCACCTGGTCAGCGCGGCGGCGGGCGAGCGGCCCCGGTCGCGGTTCGCGGGGCTGGCGGGGCTGTCCCGACTGGTCGGGCAGTTCACCACCGAGCCGGTCAACCGCTGGTGACCCGCCAGGCCCGCCAGGCCCGCCACGAGACCGGCGGTCGGCGGCCCGGATGGTCTCGGCGCCCCGGATAATCCGTTGCGCCCACCGAGCCGCAGCCCGCAGGATGTCCGCTCGTGACCGAGGCCTGCCATACCGCACCTGAACCGCCGCCCCCGAGCCTGCTGCGCCGCCTGCGCCCCGACCTGGCGCCGATGCGGACCTCCCGGGACTTCCGGCTGCTCTGGGGCTCGGGCTGCGTCTCCAGCTTCGGCAGCTTCCTCACCTACGTCGCCGTCCCGCTGCAGATCAAGCAGCTGACCGGCTCCTACCTGGCGGTCGGCTCGATCGGCGCGGTCGAGCTGCTCCCGCTGATCGTCTTCGGCCTCTGGGGCGGCGCGCTGGCCGACGCGCTGGACCGCCGCAAGCTGGTCCTCTGCGCGGAGGCCGGACTGGGCCTGCTGAGCGGCGTGCTGCTGCTCAACGCGCTGCTGCCGCACCCCCGGCTCTGGCCGCTCTACCTGGTGGCCGGCCTGGTCGCGGCCCTGGACGGCCTGCAGCGCCCGGCGCTGGACACGCTGGTGCCGCGGATCGTGCCGCACGAGCAGATGACCGCCGCGTTCTCGCTGATCTCGCTCTACCGCAGCACCAGCACCATCGCCGGCCCGGCGCTGGCCGGCTTCATCGTGGCGTACGGCGGCGGCCCGGCCACCGCCTACGCGCTGGACGTGGTGACCTTCGCCGTCTCGCTCCTGCTGCTGGTGCGGCTGCGCGCGGTGCCGCCGCCGACCGGGGCCGCCAAGCCCTCGGTGGCGGCGATCATGACGGGTGTCCGGTACGCCTGGAGCCGTCCGGAGCTGCTGGGCACCTACCTGGTGGACATCGCCGCGATGCTCTTCGCCTTCCCGAACGCGATCTTCCCGTTCCTCGCCGACGACCTGCACGCCGACTGGGCGCTGGGGCTGATGTACGGCGCCACGGCGGTCGGCGCGCTGCTCGTCTCGGCCACCAGCGGCTGGGCCGGCGCCGTCCACCGGCACGGCCGGATGGTGCTGCTGGCCGCTCTCGGCTGGGGCGCGGCGATGACCCTGGCCGGGCTGGCGGGCAACATCTGGCTGGTCCTGCTCTGCCTGGCGGCGGCCGGCGGCGCGGACATGATCAGCGGGATGGGCCGCTCCACCATGTGGAACCAGTCCATCCCGGACGAGCTGCGCGGCCGGCTGGCCGGGGTGGAGCTGCTCAGCTACTCGGTCGGCCCGAACCTGGGCCAGGTGCGGGCCGGCGGCACGGCCGCGGTGGTCGGCGCCCGGGGTTCGGTCTGGCTGGGCGGGGTGGCCTGCCTGCTGAGCGTGGGCGGGCTGGCGGCGGTGCTGCCGAAGCTGCTCGCCTACGACGCGCGGACCGACCCGCACGTGGCGGCGGCCCGCGCGGCGCGCGAGGCCTCCGCCGCGCGCGAGGGCGGCAGCGCGGGTGGGGCCGGCGCGGCACAGGCGGCGACGGTCGGGGTCCAGGCCGACTGAGCGGGCGTCAGCCCCGGTCCTCCTCGGGAGGTTCGGCGCTGTCGTTCCACCGCGGGTCGTGGCTCCACTCCTCGTTGCGCTCGCGCGCCGTCTCCAGCGCGTGCTCCGCCTCCTCACGGGTCTCGTACGGGCCGAGCCGGTCCTTGGCCGGGCACTCCGGGCCCTCCTCGACCTTCTGGTGCTTGAGGCAGAAGTACCACTCGCCCGGTTTCCCGGCGGTCCTCCGCTTGAACAGCGCCATGTTCTCCTCCTCGTCCGCTACTGCTGATCATGCCCGCCGGCGCCTTCGCACACACAGCCGGGACGCCGGAGCCGAGCGCTAGACTCGCCGCCATGGCTCACCTCGTTCCCGGCATCCAGTCCCCCACTCGCAAGGTCCCGGCACACATCGCCCGACCGGAGTACGTCGGCAAGCCCGGTCCGACGCCGTACACCGGGCCCGAGGTGCAGGACGCGGAGACCATCGAGAAGATGCGGATCGCCGGCCGGATCGCCGCCCGGGCGATGGCGGCGGCGGCCGAGCTGATCGCGCCCGGGGTGACGACCGATCAGTTGGACGTGGTGGCCCACGAGTACATGTGCGACCACGGCGCCTACCCGTCCGACCTGGGCTACCGGGGCTTCCCGAAGTCGATCTGCACCTCGGTCAACGAGGTGATCTGCCACGGGATCCCGGACTCGACGGTGCTCCAGGACGGCGACATCGTCAACATCGACGCCACCGCCTACATCCACGGGGTGCACGGCGACCTGAACGCCACCTACCTGTGCGGCGAGGTGGCCGAGGAGTCGCGACTGCTGGTGGAACGGACCCGGGAGTCACTCGACCGGGCGATCAAGGCGGTCAAGCCGGGGCGCCAGATCAACGTGATCGGCCGGGTGATCGAGTCCTACGCCAAGCGCTTCGACTACGGCGTGGTGCGCGACTTCACCGGGCACGGGATCAACACCTCGTTCCACTCCGGCCTGATCATCCCGCACTACGACAGCGACCGGGCGACCCAGGTGATCCGGCCCGGGATGACCTTCACCATCGAGCCGATGCTCACGCTGGGGACGTACGACTACGAGATCTGGCCGGACGGCTGGACGGTGGTCACCAAGGACCGCAAGCGGACCGCGCAGTTCGAGCACACGCTGCTGGTCACGGCCGACGGTGCGGAGATCCTCACCCTGCCGTGACGGCCGAGGCCGAGGCCGTGACCGGGCCCGGGGGCGCACCCCGGGCCTGACCGCACGGCCGCTCTAGCCGATCAGCCACTGCTCCTCGGCGACGGCGCCCACCTCGGTGCAGGCGTCGGTGAGCACGTCCAGCACGCGCAGCGGGTCCGGCAGCGGCTGCTCGGGCCCGCGCAGCCAGCGGACCTGCGAGCCGTCGGGCAGCGCGGCCGGGGGCAGCAGGGTGTAGGAGCCGCGGCAGTGCCAGCGCAGGCCCGGGTGCTCGGACATGGTGTCCGGGTAGGTGTCCAGCGCGCTCGACCACCACTCGTCCTCGTCCTCCGGCCGGCCGCGGGTGGCGGTGAAGAAGAGGTAGCGCTCCTCACCGACGGCAGCGACCGGCCCCTCCACGCCGAGCGCGGTGAGCCGGTCGAGCGCGAGGCGGCCGGCCTCGGCGGGGACGTCCAGCACGTCGTGGGCGCGTCCGGTGGCGGTGATGAAGTTGGCGAGCGGGTCACGGGTGAGCCAGCGGGTCAGCTGCTCGGCATCGGTGGTGGCCTGCGACTGCCAGGCGAAGGAGACCGGATGCTGCGCCGGGGCCGGACAGCCGACCCGGTCGCAGGAGCAGCGGTAGCCCGCCGGGTGCGCGGCCGGGGCGAGCGGGAAGCCGGCCTCGACCGCGCCCAGCAGCAGTTCGAGCCGGGCCGCGGGGGAAGTCTCGCCTGCGTCCGACCCGGTGCGCTGCCGATCGCGTCGCTGCCACCACGTCGTCCACCTGCTGCTGGCTTCCATCGGGCCCCTTTCGCACGGCTGTGACGGGTGCGGCACAGTGTCGCTCCTACGGACGCAAACGCCCGGCGCTGCCCACGGCTTCCCGGGATCACCGGTGCGCCGCTCCTCGGCGGCGGCGGTCGTCAGGCGGGGTCGGGCGCGTCGTCGCGCGCCGTAGCCGACCCGCGACGGGCCGCTGACCCGGGTCGGGCCCGAGGGCGTACAGAGCAGGATAAGGGAGTATCCAGGTTGCCCGGACCGGGGGGTGTACGGGCCGCGGTGTTCGAGCCACAGCGCCGGAGCACGGCTCGGCGGACGCCGCGTTTGGGCCGACCGGGCCATCGGTGCGAAGCTGGCCGGATGAGGAGCGCGGATACGGAATTCATCGGTGGGCCGCTGGACGGCCGGGTACTGCCGGTCTACCTCAGTCCGTTCAACGCGGTGCCCAAGGTCTACCAGGTACCGGTGCCCGCGACCGACGAGCAGCCGGCCCGCACGCTGGTGTACCTCCGGGCCAAGCGGTACAGCTCGAAGGGGCGACCGCGCTGGGTGTACGAGTACCAGGTGCCGGAGTCCGAGCGGCCGCTCGAGGAGCAGCGCCCCGAAGAGCAGCGGCCCGACCCCGGAACGGAGCGGCCGGAGTCGGGCGCCGAGTGACTCACCCCTCCTCGGCCAGGATCAGGTAGAGCTTCTTCCTGGCCTCGACCAGCACCGCGAGCCCCTTGGTCCGCTGCTCCTCGGTGCCGGTGGACATCACCTGCCGGATCGCCTGCTCCACCGAGGCCAGCGCCTGGCCGACCTCGTGCACGGCCTCCCAGTCGATCCCGCGTCCGGCCTCCTGCCAGGGCTCGGCGGCCCCCGCCTCGGCCTGCGCCCGACCGGTCTCGGTCAGCGTGAACAGCCGCTTGCCGCCGGTCTCCTGAGCCTCGATCAGCCCCTCCTCCTCCAGCAGCTGGAGGGTCGGGTAGACCGAACCCGGGCTGGGCCGCCAGGCCCCCGACGTCCGCTCACCGATCTCGGTGATCATCTCGTAGCCGTGCATCGGCCGCTCCTTGAGCAGCGCCAGCAGCGAGGCCCGCACATCACCACGACGGGCCCGCCCGCCGTGCCGCCCGCGCCCCCGGCCGCCGTGGCCGCCGAAGCCGCCCCGGAACGGACCGCCGAACGGTCCCCCGAAGGCCCCGCCACCGGGCGGGAACGGCGGGCCGTAAGCCTCACGCTGCTCGGCGTACTCGCCCGGGATCCGGTCGAACGGCCGACCACCGTCGCGGCGACCACGGCCGCCGCCGGTCATCCTCTGCCTGCGCATGACGCGCACCACCTTTTCGCATCGGCCGACGAAGCGCTCACGAGGTTTCGCGAGCTACCTTCGTACGATCTCGATGCTTCGACGATATATCGGTAACTGTCGCTCGTCAACGACAACCGAGCACGCACCCCGGCGCGACCGGACTCCACGGGACGGCAGCGGGGGGGCAGCGGGGGGCAGCGGGAGGACAGCGGCGACCGGGACGGTCAGCCGATGGTGAGGACGACCTTTCCGGTGACGCGGCCGGTGTCGCCGAGCCGGTGGCCCTCGGCGGCCTGGTCGAGCGGGAACTCGGCCGCCACGACGGCGCGCAGCCGGCCCGCCGCCGCCAGCTCGGCGATCGCTTGCATACCCGCCTGGTCCGCCTCGACCAGCAGGCCGCGGGAGCGCACCCCGCGCGCGGCGGCCCGCTCGGCCAGGTCCGCCGGGAGGTTCATCAGCGAGATGGAGATCAGCTGGCCGCCGGGCCGCAGGACCTCCAGGGAGCGCACCGCCGTGTCGCCGCCGAGGGTGTCGAGGACCAGGTCGACCGGGGCGATCTCGGTGAAGTCCGCGGTCCGGTAGTCGATCAGCTCGTCGGCGCCCAGCTCGCGCAGCAGCGCGTGCTTGGGGGCGCTGGCGGTGCCGATCACATGGGCGCCGCGCTCCTTGGCGATCTGGACGGCGAGGTGGCCGACCCCGCCGGCGGCCGCGTGGATCAGGACGCGCTGGCCCGGCTGGACCTCCGCCGCGTCCACCAGGGCCTGCCAGGCGGTCAGGGCGGCCAGCGGGAGCGCGCCCGCCTGGACGTGGTCGATCGCCGCCGGCTTGCGCACCAGCGCGCGGGCCGGGGCGACGACGTACTCGGCGAACGAGCCGACGCCGTGCGGGTAGGGCAGCATGCCGAACACCTCGTCGCCGGCCTGGTGCAGGGTGACGCCGAGGCCGACGGCCTCGACGACACCGGCGACGTCCCAGCCGAGCACCAGCGGCAGGCGGTCGACCAGGCCGGGGAACTGGCGGTGCTTCCAGTCGGTCGGGTTCATGCCCGCCGCCCGGACCCGGACGAGCGCCTCGGAGGGGCCAGGGGTGGGGCGGTCGAGTTCGACCCGGTGCAGGACTTCCGGGCCGCCGTACGTGGTCTGGCTGATCGCGTTCATCGTGGTCATGTGCCCAGGATGTCCCGGTGCCGAGCTGCGGGAACAGTGGCCCGGAGGCCATGATGTGCAAGAATCGGGCCATGCCTGCTGCCGTGCACCGTGTCGTGGTCCTGGCCCTGGACGGGGTCATTCCGTTCGAGCTGAGCCTGGCGTCGAGGCTGTTCGGGGTCGCTGCCGACGCGGACGGGCAGCCGCTCTACCAGGTGGTCACCTGCTCGCCGGACGGCCGACCGGTGCGGACCGCCGCCGACTTCTCGATCACCGTGGAGCGCGACGCCTCGGCGCTGGCCGAGGCGGACACGGTGGTGATCCCGGCCGCCGAGCAGTTCGCCGAGATCACCGGCCCGGACGCGCTGCCGCGCCGGATGGCCGAGGCGCTGAGCCGGGTGGGGCCCGACACCCGGATCGTCGGGATCTGCGTCGCCACCTTCGTGCTGGCCGCGGCCGGCCTGCTGGACGGCCGGCCCGCCGCCACCCACTGGCACCACAGCGCCCGCTTCCGCCGGCTCTACCCCGAGGTCGAACTCGCCCCGGACGTGCTGTTCGTGGACACCGGCCGGGTGCTGACCTCGGCGGGCGCGGCGGCCGGCATCGACCTGATCCTGCATGTGATCCGCAAGGACCACGGCAGCGCGGTCGCCAACCACGTCGCGCGGCGGTGCGTCGTCCCGCCGCAGCGGGAGGGCGGTCAGGCCCAGTACGTGGAGCGGCCGGTGCCGCAGGACTCGGCCAACGGGACGTCCGCGACCCGCGCCTGGGCGCTCGACCGGCTGCACGAGCCGCTCCAGCTGGCGGATCTGGCCCGGCACGCGGACATGAGCCGGCGCACGTTCACCCGCCGGTTCCGGGCCGAGGTCGGGCTGAGTCCCGGCCAGTGGCTCACCCAGCAGCGGGTCGAGCTGGCCCGGCAGTTGCTGGAGAGCAGCGACCTGCCGGTGAGCCGGGTCGCCGAGCGGGCCGGTTTCGGCACCGACGCCGCGCTGCGGCAGAACCTGCACGCCGCGATCGGCGTCTCGCCCGGCGCGTACCGGCGCACCTTCCGGGCCTGACCGGCCTCAGGCCCGGCGGCGCAGCACCACGACCCGATCGCCGCTGAACAGCACCGCATAGCCGCTCCCCGGGTGCAGCGCCGCGAGGTAGCCGGCCGGGTCGGGCGCGACCGGGTCGTGCTCGGCGAGTTCCAGGCAGACGTACTGCGGCGCCGCCTGCCTGGCGGCGCCGATCAGGTAGGTGTCGTCGCGGGCGGCCAGTGGGGCCAGCGTGACCAGCGAGGACTCGACCCGGACACCCGGCGGGATCCGGGCGATCGCGGCGCGCAGCGCGGCGACATGCGGCCCGCCCGGCCAGGCACCCGGATCGGCGAGTCCGCCGAACCCGACCGGCAGGCTGACCAGGCAGGCCACCGCGATCACCGGGGCGGCCGCGACCACCGCTTCGGCATAGTGCTTCAGCCAGGGCGGCGCGGCCTCCCGGCAGCGCCGGACCGCGTCCGCCAGCGCGAGGAAGAGGATCGGCATCAGGGTCGCGCTGTAGTGCCAGTCCGGGCCCCAGAACGCCGGGTTGGAGCTGGCGAACCGCCAGGCCAGGGTGGGCAGGGCGATGATCGTCAGCGGTGAGCGCAGGGCCAGGAATCCGACGATGCCCAGCAGCCAGCCCATCGTCTTCCAGACCGTCAGGCGGGTGAACGGAGCGCCGAACACCTGCCCGAGGTTCGGCTGGACCCCGCCGGGCAGTTTGGACCAGTAGTCGTACTGGTGCAGCGGGTTGAAGTGCGGGACGAGCAGCGCGAACGTCAGGGCCGCGAAGCCCAGCCCGAGGAGGACCAGCACCGACCCGGTGCAGCGGCGGCGTCCCGACCAGGCCAGCAGCACGCCCACGACCGCGACGGTCAGCCCGAGGTCCTCCTTGACCAGCACCAGCGGCAGCGACCACCAGGCGGCGCGCTCCCATCTGCCCAGCAGGATCTGCCGACCGACCACGGCGAGCAGCGGCACGGCGAAGGCGATCTCGTGGAACTCCGCGTCGATCGCGCGCTGCAGGCCCCAGGAGAGACCGTAGGCGGTACCGATCTGCAGGCCCTGCGCGCGCCGGTGCAGGACGCGGGCCGAGGTCTGCGACACCACGCCCACCGACCAGGCGAAGAGCGCGGCCTGACCGACCAACAGCGTTGCGGCGGACGGCACCAGGCGGAAGAACGGGGCGAGCAGCAGCAGGATCGGCGACCAGTGGTCGCCCAGCGCGTTGAAGCCCGGACCCTTGGCCGAGACCAGCGGCGCCCCGAAGTGGGCGTATCCCTTGACCGCTTCGGTGAAGATGGCCAGGTCCCAGGAGGGTGAGCCGAAGCGTTCGTAGCGGACCAGCGCGAGCAGGCAGTACCCGGCCAGGAACGCCAGGGCGAGGGCGAGGTGCGGCCAGTTCTCGAACAACCGGTCGGGGCAGCGCAGGCGCACGGCGCGCCTCCAGCCCGCGGTGCGCTGGGGCGGGGTCGCGCTCTCGCGGAGCTGCGCCATGCAAGTGCCTTCCTGAGCTGCCCGAATGAGGTGCGGGACGGCTGCACGGTATCCCGGGCCGCTTCGGACGCCAGGGCCGCTGATCGCGAACTGCCGTGAGCTTCCGTCGATCGGAGCAGGGCCGAGGACAGGTGCTCAGCTCCTCAGGTCCTAGGCTGGGCGCATGGACTCGTCCCCCCTCCCCGCGGTGCTGCGGATCGTGTCGCGCTCCTCCCCGATGGCACTGGCCCAAGTGGCAAGGTTCCGGGCCGAACTGGCCGAACTGCACCCCGGGATCCGCACCGAGGTGGTCCCGGTGACCACCGCCGGCGACCGCTGGACCGGCTCGCTCTCGGCGCTCGGCGGCAAGGGGGCGTTCACCAAGGAGGTGGACGCCGCGCTGCTCGCGGGCGAGGCCGACGTCGCCGTGCACTGCGTCAAGGACGTGCCGGCCGACCGGCCGCTGCCGGCCGGCACCGTCTTCGCCGCCGTGCTGCGCCGCGACGACCTGCGCGACGCCCTGGTGCACCCCGACGGATTGACGCTCGATCAGCTGCCGCCGGGCAGCAGGATCGGCACCTCATCGGTCCGCCGGGTGGCCCAACTCGCCGTCAGCCACCCCCAGCTGAGCTGCGTGCCGATGCGCGGCAACGCCAACGGCCGGCTGGCCAAGCTGGCCGCCGGCGAGGCCGACGCCCTGCTGCTGGCCGCCGCCGGGCTGGCCCGGATCGGCGAGCAGCGGCAGATCAGCGAGGTGCTGAGCCTGGAGACGATGTGCCCGCCGATCGGCGCCGGCGTGCTCGCCCTGCAGTGCCGCGAGGACGACACCGCCACCATCGAGGCGGTGCGCGGCCTGAACGACGAGGCCGCCTGGCGCGAGACGACGGCCGAGCGGATGTTCCTGCACGTGCTGCAGGGCCACTGCAACAGCCCGATCGCCGGCTACGCGCGCGCCGAGCGGGACGGGCGGCTCTCGCTGCGCGGCCGGGTCTTCACCCCCGACGGCAAGACGGTGCTGGACGCCCACGAGTGGGCCGGCCCGCTGGACCCGGCGACCCTGGGGACCTCGGTGGCGGTGGCGCTGCTGCGCCAGGGGGCCCGGGAGCTGATCGACAGCATCCCGCACTGACCGCCGCCCCGGCTGTCACGGGCCGCACGCCCCTCGTCGGTGCGGGCCGCTACTCCCGCTCGCGCCGGTTCTCCTCCGCCGTCTCGGCCACGGCCGCCTCGTGCCCGGCCACGTAGACCCGGCGGACGAAGTCGGCGGCCTGGTCCTGGGTCAGGTCGCTGGTCAGCGTCATCAGCTCGTCGGTGAAGCGGATCAGCCAGTGCTGTCGGTGTGCCATGCCTCCCATGCCACACCGTCAGCAAGCGGCTCGCGCGCGCTGTCACCCGTTCGGGGGTTCGAGCCCCGAACGGGTCACGGATCCGCAAAACTGGCCGACACCCAGCCCGCGAGGAGCAGCCGATGACGATGACGATGGCCCAGCACATCCACCACACCCTGACCGCCTATCTGGCCCACCATCCCGAGGAAGCGGCCGAGCTGGCCCCCGCGCTCCGCCTGGCCGCCGCCCCCGAGACCGAGCCGGCCGAGCACTTCACCGTCAGCACGGCGCTGCGGGTCCGCGGCCCGCGGGCCGAGGTGCTCTACCTGCACCACCGCGCCCAGGCCGACTGGCTGCTGCCCGGCGGCCACCTGGACCCGGCCGACCCCTCACTGCTCGCCGCCGCCGAACGCGAACTGGCCGAGGAGACCGGGATCGCCGGCGCGGTGCCCGCCGCCACGCTCCCCGTCGACTTCTTCCGCTACACCAGCCGGATCACCGGCCGCACCGCCTACCACGCCCGGTTCGCCCACACCGTGGACGCCCGCCCCGCCTGCCGCCTCCAGGAGTCCGAGGTCACCGCCGCCCGCTGGGTCCCGCTGGCCGAACTGCCCGACGAGCGGCTGCGCGAGCGGCTGCGCGCGGTGTGACCCGCGGATCAGGCAGTCGACCAGGCAGTTGATCAGGCGGCGGATCAGCGGCCGGGGGTCGCGGCGCTGTGCTGATAGAGGTCGCGGAGCAGTGCGATCTCGGCGCCGTGGTGCAGGAGTTCCTGGTTGACCCACCAGACCACGTCCAGGAACCGCTCCTCCGAATCACCGCCGTACGGGTAGGTGCAGTACCCGACCGTGTCGAGCGCGGCGTCGTCGGCGCCGAGCAGCGCCGCTCGCCAGGCGGTCGCGCCGGCCTCGAAGGCGGCGACCGCGTCGGCCGCGCCGGCGGGGCAGGGGTGGTCGTCCCGGGTCAGCGCGCGGCCGCCGTTGGTGTACTCGGCGCGGAGCGCGAGCAGCTCGCTCAGGTGGCTCAGGCGCCAGGCGATCGTGGTGAACGGCGGCGGCACCGGATGCGGGCTCGGCGCCGAGTCGCGCCCCCACGCTCCGGCGCCGACCAGTAGCGTGGCGCGCGGGCCGGGACCGTCGGTGCGGCGCCGGACCGACCAGCAGCCCGGGACCGGCGCCCAGTGGTACTCCTCGTCGGTCAGCGGGCCGACGGGGACGTCCGTGCCGTTGCCGCTGTTCACCAGCGGCCCCGCCAGCCGGCGGTGGAGGCGCTCCCGGGCGAAGTCGAACTGCTCCAGCAGCGGGATCAGCCGGGCGGGGGTCGTCGTCGCCATCGAGCGCTCCTGAGTGGGTCGTTGAACAGGACCATCCGCACCCTGCTACAGGTGGCCGTGCCGGTGCACCCTATTTTCTTTCCAGCACCGGCGACGACCGACGAGACCACGCCAAGCAAGGGGACCAGATGGCACCGGCACGGATCCTGCTGATCGACGCGGCACCGGGCGAGTTGCTGGGCCGGGAGCTGTCCCGGCTGCTCGACCACGGCCTCTCCCCCACCCTGAACCTGCGCCGGCTGCCCGCCGCCGAGCGGGCGGCGGTGCGCGAGGCGTGGCGCGGGCGGGTCGCGTTCGCCGACTTCGACGCCTTCGACGAACGGGAGTTGATCGCCGCGACTGTCGGTGACGGCTTCGGCCACGACGCCGTCAAGTCCCGTTCGGGGCCGCCGTTGCGTGCCGCCTTCCTGGCGGCGGCGGCCGATCCGGCGCTGGCCCACCCGCTGCGGGTGATCGGCCGCGCCGGAGCCGGCACCGACCACGTCGACCTGCCCGCCGCCACCGCGCACGGCGTCACCGTCACCCATACCCCGGGCTCCAACGCCGACGCGGTCGCCGAGTTCGCGCTCGCCCAGCTGCTCGCCCTGACCCGGCGGCTCGACTCCCACAACCGGCGGTCGCACCAGGGGAACTGGCCGAAGAGCCTGGCTCCGGCGGTGGAGCTGTCGGAGCTGACCCTGGGCATCGTCGGCCTGGGCCTGATCGGGCGGGCCCTGGCGAGCAGAGCCGAAGCCCTCGGCATGACGGTCCAGGGCATCGGCCGCGACGGGGACTTGGCCGCCCTGCTGACGAGCAGCCAGGTGGTCTCGCTGCACCTGCCGCTCACCGGGCGGACCCACCACCTGATCGGGCGGGCCGAGTTGGCGCTGCTGCCGCCCGGCGCGATCCTGCTGAACACCGCGCGCGGCGGCATCGTGGACGAGCAGGCACTGGCCGACGCCCTGCGCGATCCGGGCCACCCGCTCGCCGCGGCCGCCGTGGACACCTTCGAGCACGAGCACGCCGCCTTCGCCTCACCGCTCTTCGGGCTGCCGAACGCGCTGCTCACCCCGCACGTCGCGGGCATGACCAGGACCGCGATGGCCACCGCCGCGCTGCGCTGCGCGGACCACCTCGCGGCCCTGCTCGGCGGGCGGGCGGACGGCATCCCGATCGTGAACTGACCTGTCGTCAGACCGTGTTGGACAGCGACGCGGCGGCCGCCGGAACCACCGCGACCAGGTCCGGCGCGGCACCGGTAGCCGCCGGCCGCCGCCCGCGCCACCAGGCCGCGGCCACCGGCTTCGGCTCCGGCTCGGCCCCGGGGACGGCGACGGACTTGACCAGCTCCCCCGTCCGCCCACGGATCTCGACCCGGACCGGCAGCGTGCGGCCTCGCACGCTGGTCCCGCCGGGCCCGACCGGGTGCTCCTGGCCGAGCACCCCGCGGACGGCGGTGACCAGCGCCGCCGCCACGGAGTCCTCGGTGATCTGCCCGAGGTCGTCCCCGAGCCAGTGCAGCACGAGCACCCAGTCACCGCTTCTGCTCGCCGTGCGGGGCTGGGTCGGCTCCGCGCGGATGCCGAGCTCGGCGAGGGCCTCGATCAGCGCCTCCACGTCCTGGCCGTCGAGGTGCTGGAAGTTCTCTTCGATGAGCAGCTGCGCCATGAGTGTTTCCCCCGTGTGCCGGTCGGGCGGTCGCAGGCGGTGCGTCCGCCGGACGTCCCGTGCTGCCGGACTCCCTGACGGACGACCAGCGCCCCCGATGACCATTGACGATCATTCCAACGCACCGGGCGTGCCATCGTTGATCACCTTGACGCGCTCTGTACGCGCGGGCGCCGGGTCTTAACGCACTCTTGCCACCGTGCGCCGCACTGCCTACCCGCGCAGGGCGGTGACCGTCGCGCCGAAGACCTCCTGGCCGTGCTGGGTGATCGTCACGCGCGAGGAGACGTGGGTCGGCAGCTGGGCGGGCAGGATCTCGGCCTCGATCCAGCAGGGGGCGTCGAACTCGACGTAGCGCTGGAAGGTGCTGTGCATCCCCGTGATGACCGGGACCCGGGGATAGGCCACGGCGTACGCGGCCTGGCGGGCGGCCTCCAGGAGCAGCATGCCCGGGGCGTGGTCCGTGCGGTGGTCGAAGAGTGCGGGGTGGGCGAGGTCGGCGCGGAGCTGGAAGCGGTTCGGGGTGTCGGTCGGCGCGAGGACCACGTCGCGGCGGCGGTCGCGGCCCGCGGTGTACGGGGCGATCGGCGGGGCGGGGGTGAGGGCGCCGCAGACGGCGTGCTCGAGGTCGGCGTACTCGCCGCGCAGCCGCTGGTAGATCGCGGGCGACTGGTTGGTGAAGTGCGTGTTCGCGGTGCCCAGCGGCACGCCGTCGCGGGTCACGTCGACATCCATGGTCAGGGCGGCCAGTCGGCTGCCCCGGCGGATCACGTCGGAACAGGTGACCCGGGCGACTATCTCGGCCGGCGTCGCCTCGCAGACGAGGGCCGCCGGGCTGGCCGTCCAGGTCAGGTGGTCCCAGATCTGGCGGTGCCCGAAGGGGGCGTCGTAGCCGAGGTGGCTGAGCAGCGGGATCGCCTGGCGCACGGTCTCCGCGAGGAGCAGCGGGTCGTGCCGACCGTCGGCGGAGTCGTAGAAGCTGTGGGTGCGCGGCCATTGAGCGGTCACGGTGAAGGTGTCGTCGCCGTGCACCTCACAACCGGTCAGTAATACCTCGCTCTGGGCCGCCTTGTGGACGTACTGCCGGGGAATGGTGGAGGTGAGGACGGGGTGGTGCGCAGCGAGAACAGCCATCGAGATGTCTCCTACGGCGTCAACAGCAGCCTGTGGGTGTTGCGGCGCACGGGGGCGGTGCGGCCAAAAGCCGCCCGCCGACTTCCGCGCTTGGCGCCACACCGATAAGATAAAGGACGATCGTTTTTTTTGTCGAGAGGTATTCAGGTGAGCCCCAAGGTGAGGACCCGCCGGGAGCCGCAGGAGCGGGCGGTGCGTACCCGCGCGGTCATTCTGCAGGCCGCTGCGGAAGTGTTCGACGAGTTCGGCTTCAGCGGCGCGTCCATCAGCAAGATCATGAAGCGCGCCGAGGTCACTCAGGGCGCCATGTACTTCCACTTCGGCTCCAAGGAGGAGCTCGCCCACGCCGTGATGATAGGCCAGGGCGTGGGCCTTCAACTGCCGGACGGGGAGGACGGCCTGCAGCGGCTGATCGACATCACCATCTACCTGGGGCGTCAGCTGCAGACCAACCCCGTGCTCCGCGGCGGCGTCCGACTCGCAGTCGAACAGGGCGAGTTCGGCATGCGTGACGACCAGCCCTACCAGCAGTGGGTCGACGTCTTCCGCGAGCAGCTGAGAGCGGCCCGCACCCGTGGCGAGCTCAACGAGGCGGCCGACGAGGACGAGCTGGCCGTGGTGCTGGTCGGCGCCTTCTCCGGTACCCAGCTGTTCTCGCAGGTCACCACGGGACGGGCCGATCTGCCCGAGCTGATCTGCACGTTGTGGCGGTACCTGCTGCCGGCCGCCGCCTCGGACGAGGCGCGCGGTTCGTTCCGGCTCGATCCGGCCGCACCCGGCACCTGCCCAGCCGGCAGCACCCCCGCCCGGTGAGGGCGACCGTACTGGGCGCCACCGGCTTCGTCGGCGGCGCCGTCATCGGCGAACTGCTGCGCCGGGGCGTCGAGGTGAGGACGGCCGGCCGGCGGCCCCCGCGCGACGCGGGACCGGGCGGCGCCGAGTGGGTCTACGCGGACCTGCGGGATCCCGGCTCGCTGCACGGGGTGTGCGAGGGCAGCGAGGTGCTGCTCCAACTGGCCTCGTACGTCGGCCCCGACGAGGAAATGTGCCGGGCCGTCAACGAGCTCGGGACGAACGCGGCCGTCGCGGAGGCCCGGCGGGCCGGGACCGGGCACGTGGTGCTCCTGTCGACCACGGCCGTCTACGGCGCCGGCCCGCACAGCGGGATCGCCGTGCACGGGGTCGAGGCGCGGCCGGTGTCCC
The DNA here is from genome assembly GCF_036242395.1 of Kitasatospora sp. NBC_01266. Taxonomy (NCBI): domain Bacteria; kingdom Bacillati; phylum Actinomycetota; class Actinomycetes; order Kitasatosporales; family Streptomycetaceae; genus Kitasatospora; species Kitasatospora sp. NBC_01266. Next base: position 2,672,993 of record NZ_CP108458.1, read on the forward strand.
CCGCCAGTCGCACCCGGTTGGCGGGGGAACGGGCGGTGCTGGAGGCCGGCGGTACGGTGCTCCGGCCGGGGCTGATCCTCGGGGAGGGGGACCGCTGGGTCGTACCGGCGCTCCAGGAGCTGCTGCGCCGGGTGCCGGCCCGCTGGGACTCGGGGCAGGCCCTGCTGTCGGTGGTCGGCGTGCGCGAGCTGGCCCGGCTGGTCGCAGGCGTGGCCGGGCACCACGCGGGCGTGGCCGGTCACCGCGCGGGCCTGGGCGTGCGGCACGCGAGCCACCCCGCACCGGTCTCGACCGGCGAACTGCTCGACGCGCTGGCCCGCTACGAGGTGCTGCCCGCGGCCGGCGAGCCGTGGCCGCTCGACCGGTGCCTGGAGCGGCTCAGGGCCACCGACGGCAGGATGAGCGAGCGCCAGTTCCGGCTCTTCGCCGAGGACCACTGGTACGCCGACGACGGGACCTGGCAGACCGTCGGTGTGCCGCCCGGGCGGGGTCCGCTGTCCGGACTCGAGGAGGCGGCGCCCTGGTACCGCGCCCAGCTGGCCGGACAGTTGGGGCCGGCGTGACCCTCCGCAGCGCCGGGCGGGGCGGCGAAGGTGCCAAGGTCGCTCGCTCCGACGCCCGAGGTGCCAAATTCGTCGGGACGTTGTGCCAGGTCGGAGCCCCGCCGAAGCGTCCCGGTTAGATTCCCCTGCACCTGATGCCGCGCGTGGCGCCCGCCGCGCCGCGGGCGGACGGTGTTGTCGGGGCGTTCCGGCGGAGTCGACCGGGCGCCCGTGCTGGGATCGCAAACTTCATACCGGGAGTGAACTGTGGGGAGACAGGAGAGAGCCGAGCGGACCCGTCAGGCCCTCGTCGTCGCCGCCGCCGTCGAGTTCGATCGGCACGGCTTCAGCGGCACGTCACTGTCCCAGGTCAGCAAGGCCGCCGAAGTGACGATGGGAGCACTGTCGTTCCACTTCCCGTCGAAGAACGACCTGGCGGCGGAGGTGTGTGCGCAAGGCACCGCCGCCACCCGGGCGGTACTGGACCGGGTGGCGGCCGCGCCGCGGCCGGGCCTGCTGGCCGCGGTCGACCTGACGCTGGCGCTGGTGCGACTGCTGGAGCTGGACGTGCGCCCGCGGGCCTGCGCCCGGCTGTCGCGCGACCTGGCGCCGGAGCTGCCGAGCTGGAACTCGCTGTGGTGCAAGGACATGCGCGAACTGCTCGACCGGGTCCGCCCCGAACTGCCGTCCGCCGCCGCCCCGGAGGGCCTGGAGCCGCTCGTGCGGTACCTGATGGCCGGCGCCGAGGCGTCGATCCGGGAGGGCAGGCTGTGCGGCGGGGTGGCGGACGAACTGGCGAGCGTGTGGGAGTTGCTCGGCCGGGGCCTGGACCTCGGCCCGCTGCCCGGGCCCGTGGTCCGGTCGTCCTGAGCAGAAGTACCGGATACCGACGAGAGGAAGACGCCCCACCATGGACGGTGTACCCGTGCGGGTCTCCCTGCTGCAGATCGAGGTACGGGAGCAGGAGGCCGTGCCCGACCGGCGTGCGCGGGTCGCGGAGCTGGTGCGGCGGCAGCGCGGCTCGGGCCTGGTCGTGCTGCCCGAGCTCTGGCACGTCGGCGCCTTCCGCTTCGACGCCTTCGCCGACCACGCCGAGCCGCTCGACGGGCCGACCGCCCGCGCGCTGGGCGCGGCCGCGCGCGACGCCGAGGTCTGGCTGCACGGCGGTTCGATCGTGGAGCGCGCCGCCGACGGCTCGCTGTACAACACCTCGCTGCTGTTCGCACCGGACGGCGAGCGGCGCCGCACGTACCGCAAGATCCACCGCTTCGGGTTCGACCGGGGCGAGGCGGCGCTGCTGTCGCGCGGCACGGAGATCGTCACCGCGCGGCTGCCCGAACTGGAGCTGACGGCCGGCCTGGCCACCTGCTACGACCTGCGGTTCCCCGAGCAGTTCCGGCAACTGGTTGACGCCGGAGCACAGTTGCTCGTCGTCCCCGCCGGGTGGCCGGCGCGGCGCCGGGCCCACTGGTCGCTGCTGGCCCGCGCCCGCGCGATCGAGTCGCAGGCCTATGTGCTGGCCTGCAACACGGCGGGGACGCACGCCGGGGTCGAACAGGCGGGGTTCAGCGCGGTGATCGATCCGTGGGGCGAGGTTCTCGCCGAGGCGGGGGCGGGCGAGGAGGTGCTGGTCGCCGACCTCGACCCGCGGTCCGTCGCCGCCGTCCGCGCCGAGTTCCCGGCCCTGCGCGACCGGGTCCTCGGCCTGCCCGAGCCGGCGTGACCGGCCGCTTTCCGCAACGACGAAGGCCTCCCGACGCCGGTCAACGGCGCGGGGGGCCTTCGTCGTTGAGGTACTCCGGCAAGTTCTCCCGGCCGGCCCTTGTGTCCGCGGACGGGGTGTGTAAAGCTTCTCGGCGAGCCACTCTGCCTTCTTCCAGGTGCTCATCTCCGGCCGCGCCCCGTGCGCGGCTTTCTTGTTTTCCGCCGCCTCCCGCGCGGCGCGAGACCCCCTCCGGCCCGCTCGCGCGATCCGCGCGCGGGCCGGCCCGTCTTCTCGTATGTCCTCTCGTACGGCAAGGAGTTGCGATCGTGGCGGAGACAGTCCAGCACGACGAGCAGTACTGCACCTCGACCCGCTGCAGCCGGGCCGACCAGGCCGGCCCGGCCCCGCACCGCCGCCGCGCGACGAGCGGGACCCGGCTGTGCACCGCCTGCCGTGCCACGCTGCTGCGCGACCTCGCGGCGCTGCCCGAACTGCACGCCGAGAGCGAGGAGTTCCTGCAGACGGGGTCGACCGACTCCGTCCCGCAGCGGATCACCGGCAGCCGGGAGCAGCGCCTGCCGGTGAGCTCCGGCGCCCTGGAGGCACGGCACGACGCGGTCGCACGGCTGTCGTCCTGGACGCAGGCGGTGCTCGACGAGGTGCCGTCCGCCAGGGCGCCGCGCCGTACCGTCGCCGACATGGCGGACTTCCTCGGCCGGCACGCCGACTGGCTCGCGGCCCATCGCGCGGCCGGCTGCGCGGCCGACGAGATCGCCGCGACCGCGGCGGCGCTGCGTGCGCTGAGCGCCGCGCCGCAGACCGGTCTCGTCCCGCTCGGCCAGTGCTCGGAGCCCGGGTGCACGGCCCCGGTCTCGATGCCGAGCCGGGGCGGCGAGGCGGTGGTGCTGCGCGGTCCCATGTGCGCGGCGGGACATGTGCTCACCCCGCTGCAGTGGCTCGCCCAGGGGCGGTCGGGGACGGGCCGGACCCGGCGGGTGCCCACCGAACTGGCCGCGCTCGCGCTCGGCGTGCAGGAGGGCACGATCCGCATGTGGGCCCGGCGCGGCAAGCTCACCCGCTACGGCACCCGGCAGAGCGCGCTGTACGACCTGGCGGAGCTCACCGCGCTGGCCCAGCAGCGCGAGGCCGGCTAGGCCGTCGCTGGGCAGTACAACAGACCTCTTCCGCGGGCGGGTTGGGGCGGCCGAGGCCGCCGCCACCCGCCCGACGCGTTTCCGGGGACAACCCTTGCCGTCGGAAGGCGTTTTAACAGCATTTTTCACCTTCTTTCCCTGCTCCCAGCCCGTCATGACGAGGAGTCACATCCATGAACGCAAACCGTTGGCAGGACAGCTGGCATGCCCGCCGGGCAGCCTTCGTCGAGGAGTGCCGACAGGCCCGCGAACGCCTGCTGGTCGAGTTGAAGGACCCGCAGGCCGCCCAGCGCAAGGTGCTGGCGGACATCATCGACCTGTGCGCCGGGTCCCTGCACTGGAAGGAGCAGGGCTACGACGCGGTGGCCGCCGACCCGGACTCGTTCCGCGCGGTGCTGCCGGTGATGCGGTACAACGACTTCGCCGCCCAACTCGACCGGGAGACCCGGACCAAGGGCGGCGTGCTCTCGTGCAGCCCGGTACTGCGCTGGCTCAAGACCAGTGGTACGACCGGGGTGCCGAAGCAGGTGCCGTACACCCTGCACTGGCTGCTCACCTACCGGGCGCCGGCGATCAAGGCGATGTGGGGCACCTACCTGGAGCACCACCCCGAACTGCTCGCCCACCCGCACGCCACGCTGGACACCCAGACCACCCGCGAAGACGTGTACGACTTCGTGCACGGGGTGCGCCACCAGGCGATCAGCAACCGGCACCCGCAGATCAACAGCCTGGACTGGAACCCGCCGTGGTACGACTCGCCGTGGTTCGGCCCCGACACGCCCACCGGGCACGCCGCCCGGATGTACCACCGGGCCCGTCATCTCATCGGCAAGGACCTGCACTTCATCTCCGCGATCAACCCGAGCACCCTGGTGTCGATGCGGGACCTGATCGCCGAGCACGGCCCGGCCCTGGTGCGGGACCTGCGCGAGGGCACGCTGGAGGGCGTGCCGTACACCGAGCCGGACGAGCGGGCCGCGCGGCATCTCGAATCGGTCCTGGCGCAGGGCGAGTTCAGCCTCAAGGACGTCTGGCCCTCGCTGACGCTGTACAGCTGCTGGCTGTCGTCCTCGGCCCAGCTGTACCGGGCCAAGCTGGCGGCGGTGCTGCCCGGCGTGGCCAAGATGCCGTTCATGAGCTGCGGCACGGAGGGCGTCACCACCATTCCGGTCGACGACTCGCTGGACAGCCAACCGCTCGCCGTGGGGCAGGCGTTCTTCGAGTTCGTCCCGGCCGAGCTGCCGCTCGGTGACCTGATCGAGCGGGGCGAGGCGGTCGACACCCTGCTGATCGACCAGGTCGAGGCCGGCCGCGACTACCACCTGATCATGACCCAGGGCAACGGCCTCTACCGGCTGTGGACCGGCGACATCTACCGCGTCGACCGGATCGTCGACGGCACCCCCTGGGTGCACTTCGTCCACCGCGACGGCGTCTACCACTCCTTCACCGGCGAGAAGATCACCGAGTCCCAGGTGACCGACGCCATCCAGCAGGGCATGGCGGCCGGCGGCCTGGAGACCGGGCTGTACCTGTGCGGTCCCCAGTGGGGCGACCTGCCGCGCTACGTCGTGGTCGGCGAGGCGCCGCGGCCCGGCCCCGAGTTGGACCGGCGGCTGTCCACGGCGGTGGACGAGGCGCTCAAGGAGATCAACATCGAGTACGCCTCCAAGCGCGACAGCGGCCGCCTCGGCGGCCTGGAGGTGATCACCGTCGAGCGCGACGCGATCTCGGCGTACATCGAGGCGCGCCGCCAGCAGGGCAACGCCACCCAGTACAAGTACAAGCCCTTCCAGACGGACATCGACTTCGTCGCCGACCTCACCGGCCGCTGAACCTTCCCCGAAAGCCGTCCCGCCCCGACGCCGCACCTCCCACCGAGCCATCACCCACCAGCTGAAAGGCAACACGCGATCATGATCGAGACCAAGAGGCCGCCGCAGAACACCCGCCGCGAGATCACCGACCTCCGCTCGGACGACCTCGACCTGGCCCTGCACGTGTGGCGGCCGCAGAGCGGGCGCACCAAGGGCGCCGTCTTCTACTTCCACGGACTGCAGAGCCACGCCGGCTGGACCTGGGAGGTGGGCCCCCGCTTCGCGGACAACGACGTGGCCTTCTACGTCCTGGACCGGCGGGGCAGCGGGATCAGCCCCGGCGACCGCCAGGACCTCCCGGACGCCGAGACGCTGCTGCGGGACTACATACGCGCGCTGGCGCGGGTGCGCGCGGAGATCGGCGAGGACGTTCCGCTCTCGCTGTTCGGCCACTGCCTGGGCGGCTCCTTCCTGGCCGCGCTGCTGCACCACCCGGACTTCGACACGCGCTACGACGCCGCGGTCTTCTGCTCGGCCTGGCTGGGCAAGCTGCACGCCACCCTGGACGAGGACGGGCTGCGGGCGCTGGCCGCGGAACGCGGCACCGAGCCCTGGGACGCCGGCCTGAAGTCCTCGGACTTCACCGACGACCCGAAGTACCGCCACTTCATCGACCACGACGACCTGGCCGTGCGCACGCTCACCCGGCGCTCCCGGGCGACGCTGCTGGAGCTGGAGCGGCGCTATCTCCAGCCGTCCCGGCAGCTTCCGGAGCTGCCGTTCACCTTCGTCACCGGCATGACGGACCCCATCGTCGACCTGGACAGCGCGCACCGGGCCTTCGACGCGCTGGTGTCCGGACGCGGCACGATCATGAAGCTGCCGACGGACAAGCACTACCTCTTCTACACCGGCGTCGCCGACGACCTGGTCGACTGGATGTCGGCCCACACCCTGCTGCAGGGCCTGGTCCGCGATGTCTGAGGCGGTGCTGTACCGGGTCAGGCTGCCGATGGCGACCCCGTTCGACCACCCCGCCGCCCGGCGCACCACCTCCGACAGCCTGGTGCTGCGCATCGGCGTCGACGGGGTGTACGGCCTCGGGGAGTGCGCGCCCCGGCGCTATGTCACCGGGGAGACGAGCGACGGTGTCATCGCGGCGCTGTGCCGGCTGCCGATGGACGCGCTGCTGGCCCGGATCGAACACACGCCCCCGGCCGACCTGCTGCGGCGGCTGCGCGCGCAGGGGTTCACGGCGACCTTCGGGATCGACGGCGGCAACAACCTGGTGTGCCTGCTGGAGACCGCGGTCCTCGACCTGCTGGGACACCGCCTGGGCCTGACCGCCCGGGAGCTGATCGGCGCCGACCGGGACGCCGGCGAACGGCTGGCCGTCTCGCAGGTGCTCGATCTGAGCATCGGCGTCGAGGAGTTCCTCGCCTCCCGGGGACCGTTCCACTTCGTGAAGGTCAAGGCGTCCGACGACATCGCCCGCGACGCCCGCACCGTGCGCGCCATCCGGGACCACGTCGGCGACGGCGTCGCCGTCATGGTCGACGCCAACATGAGCTGGACACCCGCGAACGCGCCGAGCAGGGCCCGCCGGCTGCGCGAGTGCGGAGCGGACCTCATCGAGGAACCGCTGCCGAGCCGTGACTGGGCGAACCTGCGCGCCCTGCGCCGGGTGGCGGGCCTGGGCATCATGCTCGACGAGTCGGTGTGCACCCTGGAGGATGCCCGCAGCGCGGTGGCGGCCGGGGCCTGCGACGCGCTCAATGTGCGGATCGCCAAGAACGGCGGCCTGCTGCGCGCGGCCCGGCTGGTCGACTTCGCCCGCGCGAACGGGCTCGCCTTCCAGATCGGGGTGCAGGTCGCCGAGGTCGGCCCGCTGATCAACGCGGGCCGGGCGCTGGCCTTCGGCAGCCGCGACGCGATGACGGTCGAGGCGGGGCAGTCGGACCGGTTCTTCCCCGACATGATCGTCGCGCCCCCGCCGGCGGTTGACCGGCGCACCAACACCATCGCCCCGGCCGCGGGCCCCGGTCTCGGCATCCGCCTGAACGAGAACGCCGACCGCTGGGCCGTCCTGCGGTTCACCGGCAGCGGGACCGGCTGGCAGCGCACGGCGCTGGCCGCGCGCTGAGCGAGCCCGCGCAACTCCCTTCCCCCTACGACTCCCTGGAGATCCGATGACCCTTCTCTTCGAGTGCGTCCACCGCGGTGAGCGCCACGTCGGCCTCGGGATGCCGGGCCCCGGCGACCCGCTGCACCTCTATCCGGTCAAGGACCTGGACCTGCGGGCCGCCGTGACGGCGGCGGACGGCGACGGCGCCGCGCTCGCGGCGGCGCTCACCAGGGGCGAGGAGCCCGTCGTCGTGCCGGCCGGGGAACGCGCCCAGGTCACGATGCGTCCCCCGCTGCTGCCCGCCTCGGTGGGCGACGCCATGGTCAGCGGCTTCATGCAGACCCACAACGTGAAGGTCGACGCCGGCACGCAGGCCCAGCCGAACTGGTTCCTCAAGGGACTCGGCGACGTCCTGAAGGTCTCCGGCGACGAACTCCGGGTACCGGCAGGCGCGGTGAGCGTCACCGAGGAGGCCGAGGTCGTCCTGGTGTACGTCACCGACGAGGCGGGCGCGGCCCGGTACGCGGGGTACACCTTCGGCAACGACCTCACCGACATCGGCCGGTTCCGGCAGCACAACGGGCACCTGTCGTACGCCAAGCTCTGCGACGCGGCCGTGGCGCCGTGGCTCTTCCTGGGACCCCCGCCCGCCTCGGTGACCGGCGAGGTGACGATCGAGCGGGCGGGACGCGAGGCCTGGCGGGCCGGCTTCAGCACCGGCACCGACGCCATGCACTACCGGATCGCGGACATCCTCCCGGGGCTGTTCGCCCACCGGGCGCTGCTGCACCCGGGCCGGGTGCACTACGTGTATCTGGGTGCCGACCGCAGCAGCTTCCACGGCGGCTTCCGGATCGCGGACGGCGACCGCGTCACGCTCGACTTCGCCGAGCACGGCGTCGTCGTGTCGAACACGATCGACTGGCCCGGGGCCGCGGCGGCGAGCCCGGTCGAGCGGTGACCGCGGCCCGGCCGGTGCGCAGGCTCTGCCGCGTCGAGGCGGAGCAGGCCTGGGCGCACCTCCTCGCGGAGGGAACCGGCCAGGTCACCACCCGGTTCACGGTCCTGGCGGCGTTCGGCGCCCAGTACCTGGACCGGGTGGTGGCCCGCTGGGCGCGGCGGTTCCCCGCGCTGTCGCTGCGCATCGGCGAGCAGGACGACGGCCTCTGGTTCCGGCGGCCCGACGGCGAACCGCCGGGCCGGGCGGGGCAGCAGGAGCTCGGGCCCGGGCGGACGCCGGAGCAGCTGCTGGCCGAGGAGGCCGGGACCGTCCTGCCGCCGTGCGGGCCGCTGTGGCGGCTGCGGATCGTCCACGCCCGGCGCGACTGCGTGACCCACTTCTACCTCACCTGTCATCCCGCGATCTGCGACACCTACACGGTCGGCCGACTCGTGCGGGCCCTGCTGGACCTGCTGTTCGGGGAGGAGCCCGAGCATCCGGGGCCGCCGCACCGATTCACCGAGCAACTCATGCCCGACCAGGACGAGTTGACCTACCGGGCACCGGCCGTGTCAGCCATGCCCGCCGCCCCGTGGCCGGGCACCCCGGCGCCCGCGCCGTCCGGTGCGGGCGTGGTGGCCCAGGCGGGGGCACTCGGAGACCGCCTGTGGCAGCTGTCCCTGTCGCCCCGTCAGCACGCCGGGCTCAAGAGCTGGTGCGGGAGCCGGCGGATCACGCTGGACCAGCTCTTCGCGGCCCTGCTGGCCACCGGGCTGGCCCGCGCGGCCGGCCACGACCGGGTCGAGGTGCTCACCGCCCTGTCGCTGCGCCGGCGCTACGCCGAGAGCACCCGGCTCTCCGACATCGGGTGCTGTGTCGCCACCCTGCGCACCGAGCTGTGCGCCGGCGGCGGTTCGCCGGCCGACCTCGCCCGCGCCTACGCCGCCCGCGTCACGGCCGCGGACGCCGCCTGGCGGCCCGAGCGGCTCGGGCACGCCGGTACCCGCGCGACGGTCACCGACCAGGCGGCCGGGGCGGTGGGAACCACGGCGCGGTTCGCCTCCGAGGGGAGCGCGGACACCGTGCTGGGCGGCCATGCCCGCCGGGTGACGGAGTTCCTCAGCGCGGCACGGCCGGGCCCCGACGTCGCAGCCTCCCTTCAACTCTCGGTTTTTCAAGGACAGTTGAGGATGCTCGTCAGCTGCGGCAGGGCAGCCGCGCAGCGCCGCGCCGCCGAGGCGGTCAGGGCGGAGCTGGCCGGGGCGCTGCCGTACACGTTGGCCAACTCGCCGAACTCGTGTCCGACTCCCTGGCCGGCCTGAAAAAAATACAGATCATTCTCTATTCTTTTTGATGTCGGGCCCTCCGGGGCCCCGCACCACGCACACCTCACGACGAATGGTCGGTGACCGATGGCGCTCCCCAAAGCGTTCTGGCTCCTGTGGTTCGGACAGACGTTCAGTCGCCTCGGAACCCTGGCGCCCGCGTTCCTGATCCTCTACCTGAAGCAGGACAGCATCGTCGACGCGCATACGACACCGCTGATCGTCGGCCTGTTCGGCGCCGGCATCGTGCTGTCCGGGCTCGTCGGCGGGGCCGTCGCCGACCTGGTCGGCGCGCGGCGCACCATCGTCGCCGCCCAGCCGCTGACCGCGGTCACGGCGCTGGTGCTGGGGATGACCACCAACGTGTCCGCGATCTGCGCGCTGTCCCTGCTCACCGGCTTCCTGTCCGCGGTGGACCGGCCGGCCGGGGCCGGGCTGATCGCCGAACTCGTGCCGCAGGAGCAGTTCGCCAAGGCGTACAGCCTCTACATGGTGGGCTTCAACGTGGGCATGTCGCTGGGCCCCGTCATCTCCGGTGTCCTGCTGACCTGGTATCCGCCCGCGCTGTTCTGGGTCTGGGCACTGTGCTGCGCCATCTACGCGGCCCTGGTCTGGCGGCTGCCCGCCGATCAGGTGCGACCCACCGGCCGGCGGGGCGGATCATCGGCGCTGCGCGGCGCCCTGCGAGGGATCGCGGAGCCCTTCCACTCACCGGTGCTGGTCGCCTTCCTGGCCCTGACCTTCCTGCTGGCCTGCATCTATCTCCAGGTCAACTCGGCGCTGCCGCTGGACATGCAGGGCGCCGGGCTGAGCCCGGGCGGCATCGGCTTCGTGCTGGCCGTCAACGCGGTCCTGTCCGTCGCCCTGCTGCCGCTCTCCCCCCGGCTCGTCAAGGGGCTGCCCGACCATGTGCCGCTGATCCTGGCGAGCGCGCTGTTCGGCACCGGCTTCGGCCTCAACGCCTTCGCCCACGGCATGGCCGGCTTCGTCCTCGCGACCGTGGTGTGGACGCTGGGCGAGGTGGTGTGGGCGCCCATGTCGGCGACGTTCATCGCCAACCGGGCGCCGGCCGGACGGGCCAGCACCTACCAGGGGTCCTACTTCTTCGCCTGGAACGCCGCCTTCGTGGTGGGCGGCCCGGCCGGGCTGGCCATGGCGAACTCCTACGGCTACGGCTCCCTGTGGTCCGCCACCTTCCTGCTCGGGGCCGGCGTCGCGCTCGCCTTCTTCTTCATCACCCGGCTGCGGGGCTTCACGGTCGCCGAGGACCTCGCGAAGCCGGGCCCGCAGGCCGAACTCACCCTCACCTCAACGCAGTCACCCAAGGGAGCAGAATCATGACCGCACGCACCGCACTGCTGGTCGGCGCCGCCGGCGGCATTCTCAGCGAGGTGGCCCTCGGCCTCGCCAAGGAGGGGCACCCGCTGGTCCTCTTCGACCGCGACGAGTCGGCCGTCAAGGAGCTGGCCGCACGACTCAGCGAGCACACCAAGGTCGAGACGGTCGTCGGAGACATCACCGACCTGCCCGCCGCCGAGCGGCAGCTGACCGAGGTCGTCGCCCGGCACGAGATCGGCATCCTGGTCAACGGCGTGGGCGGCGACACCCGCATCATCAAGTACCCGGAGCTGACCCGGGAGCACTTCGACCAGGCCTTCCTGGAGAACGTGCTCAGCAGTTGGATCGCCGTCAAGGTGGTCGGCCCCGCGATGACCGCGGCCGGCTACGGACGGATCGTCAACTTCGCCTCGGCGGGCGGCCGTACGTACAGCCACTTCAACAACGCGGCCTACGTCGGCGCCAAGGGCGCGGTCATCTCGATGACCAAGCAGCTGGGGTACGAACTCGCCGGCAGCGGAGTGGTGGTCAACGTGGTCGCCCACGGGCCGATCGCCACCGCCCGGGTGGCCGGTGCCTTCGAACGCCGCGACGAGGCGTCCCGGAAGGACGTGCTCTCCCGGCTGCCGATGGGCCGCTACGGCACCGTCGCCGAGGCCGTGGGCAGCGTGCTGCACCTCTGCTCCGAGAGCGCGGGCTACTCCACCGGCACCGTGATCGACATCAACGGCGGCCTCTACATGTGAGCCCCGCCCCGCGCGAAGCCCCGCCCCGTGTGAAAGCCCCACTCCCCACCTTCAGGAAGGAACCCCCATGGCGAAGTTCGTAGTGGAGTTCGAGTACAGCGTCGACCGCGAAGGGCGCCAGGAGCTGCATCCGGCGCACGCCGCCAACCTGTACGACCTGGCCGAGCGCGGCATCCTGCTGCTGGGCGGACCGCTGGCCGACGCCAACGCCGGCCTGCTGGTCTACGAGGCCGAGGACCGGGAGCGGCTCGAGCAGCTGCTGGCCGAGGAGCCGTACGTCAAGGGCGGCATCGTCGCCCGGACCCGGATCCGCGAGTGGTCGCCCGGCAAGGGCAGCTGGATCGAGGCGCTGAACCGGCCGGGGCAGCACGCCGCCTGAGCGTCCCGCTCCCCCATCGATACGAGAGAGGGTCACCTCACGTGCACACCCAGCCATTTGACGCCGCTGCCGGCGCCCGCCGCCCCGTCGGCGAGGACGGCCCCGGCTGCCTGGACCGGGACCGGCTGCACGCCGGGATCGTCGATCCGGAGATGGACTCGATGCGGATCCTGAGCGAGACCGCGATGAAGTTCCCCGCGGCCCTGTCGTTCTCCTCCGGCGCCCCGCACGACGGCAACCACGACCTGTCGAAACTGTCGTACTACACCGACCGCTACCTCAAGCATCTGGAGGACCAGGGGGTGCCGCGGCAGCGGATCACCCGCCTGATGTTCCAGTACGGCCCCGTCAACGGCTTCATCCAGGACGAGGTCGTCCGGATGCTGCGGCACGACGAGGACATCGAGGTCGGCCCCGAGGCCGTCATGATCACCCACGGCTTCCAGGAGGCCACCCTGGTCGCCCTGCGCGGCCTGTTCAGCTCCCCCGACGACGTGCTGCTCGCCGTCTCCCCGGCGTACGTCGGCATCCGCGGTGCCGCCCGGATGCTGGACATCCCCCTCCGGCCGGTGCCCGAGGGACCGCACGGACTCGACCCCGAGGACGTGGCGGCCGCGGCCCGCGCCGTGCGCGCCGAGGGCCGGCGCCCCGTCGCGGTCTATCTGGTCCCGGACTTCTCCAACCCCTCGGGCACGGTGGTGCCGCTGGACGCCCGCCGCCGGCTCCTGGAGGTGGCCGCCGAGGAGGACCTGATCATCCTGGAGGACAACCCCTACGGGCTGTTCGCCCCCGACGGCGAGAAGATGCCGACCCTCAAGTCGCTCGACGAGCGGCGCCGGGTCGTCTACCTCGGCTCGTTCGCGAAGTCCGCGTTCCCCGGTGCCCGCCTGGGCTACCTGATCGCCGACCAGGAGGTCACCGACGCCGACGGCACCCGGCGCGCACTGGCCCAGGAACTGTCCAAGGCCAAGGCCATGTTCACGGTCGGCTCCTCCTCGCTGTCCCAGGCGGTGATCGGCGGCATGCTCGTCGACCACGACTACGACCTGACCACGCCCACCCGTGAACTGGCGGCGGTCTACCTGGAGCGGCTGGACGCCGCCCTGCGGGCGCTCGCCGAGCACTTCCCGCCGGAGCGGTACGCCGAGCACGGCGTGCGCTTCAACACCCCGCGCGGCGGCTTCTTCGTCGTGGTCGAGGTCGACTTCGAGGCCGACCTCGCCGCCATGGAGCACTCCGCCCGCCACTACGGCGTCAGCTGGGCCCCCATGCGGATGTTCCACCTCGACGGCGGCGGCCGGCGCGCCCTGCGGCTCGGCATCAGCAACCTCGATCCGCAGGACATCCGTACCGGCATCGCCCGCCTGGCCCGCTTCATCGCCGACACCCCGCGCACCGGGGTCTGACGGACAGCCAACCCCAGGGTAAGGAAACGAACATGAGCAGTCTGACCGAACCGCCGGTCGCGGTCGTCGTGGACGGGTACTCGGCCGGGAACTACTACCCCGAGGCGTTCGCGCGGCTCGGTGCCCGGGTGCTCCACGTGCAGAGCACCCCCGAGCTGATCCCCGCCATGCTCGCGCCGGACCTCGCCGCGTACGCGGAGAACATCGTCTCCGGTGACGAGCAGGTGCTGGCCGACAAGCTCCGCCCCTACCACCCCGTCTGCGTCATCCCCGGCCAGGAGTCCGCCGTCATGCTGGCGGACCGGCTCAGCGAGGCGCTGGGCGTCCCGTCCAACGGGACCGCCCGCTCCCGGGCCCGCCGGGACAAGTACGAGATGATCGAGGCCCTGCGCGAGGCCGGGGTGCGCTGCGCCGACCAGTTCAAGAGCGGCGACGTCGAGGCCGTCGTCGCCTGGGCCGAGGCGCGTGGCAGCTACCCGGTGGTCGTCAAGCCGCTGAGCTCGGCCGCCTCCGACGGCGTCCACGTCTGCCACGACAGCGCGCAGGTCCGCGGCGCCGCCGAGACCGTGCTGGCCGTACCGGACATCTTCGGCGGGACCAACACCGAGATCCTGGTGCAGTCCTACCTCAAGGGCACCGAGTACATCGTCGACACCGTCAGCAGCGACGGCCGGCGCTACGCCTGCGGCGTCTGGCAGTACGAGAAGACGCTGCTGCCCTCCGGCAAGAACATCTACAACCGGGACATCCTGCTGGACGCGCAGCGCGACCCGGTGCCGGCGCTGATCGCCTACGTCGACGAGGTGCTGGCCGCGCTCGACGTGCGGTGGGGCCCCGCTCACGCCGAGGTGATCGTGACCGACGAGGGACCCGCCCTGGTCGAGATCGGCACCCGGCTGAACGGCAACATCGACGCCGGTTTCCACGACGTCTGCCTGGGCCACAACCAGGCCGCCCTGGCGGCGCTCGCCTACACGCGCCCCGAGGAGTTCCAGGCGCGGTACGGCGGGCGGACCTACCGCCGGGTGCAGCCGGCGGTGGTCTACAACGCGCCGACCGAGCTGGACGGTTCGGTCGAGTCCGTCGACCCGGCGGTGGTCGAGGAGATCTCCGGGCTCGGCAGCGTCCACCGCGTCGCCGTCAAGCTCTCGCCCGGGTCCCGCATCCGGCCCACCGTCGACCTGCTGACCAGCCCGCTGCGCGTGTACCTGACGGACCCTCAGGAGGAGCGGGTCACCGCCGAGTACCGCCGGGCGCGTGAGCTGAAGGACGCCGTCTACCGCGTGCGGTGACCGTTCCCTTCCGAACCGCCTTGATTCTTCCGCCCGTTGGGCGATCACCCGGACCATCCATCCTGTCGATTCATGGAGGACAGCTGTGCACAGCCGTATCGGAATCTTCCTCTCGCCCGTCCACGAGACCGGTCAGGACCCGCACCTGGCGATCCGCCGCAACCTCGACCTGGTCGAGTACGTCGACGAACTCAACTTCGACGAGGCGTGGTTCGGTGAGCACCACACCCTGGGCTGGGGCCTGGTGGGCGCGCCGGAGACGCTGATAGCCGCCGCCTCCCAGCGCACCCGCCAGATCAAGCTGGCCCACGGCGTGGTCCCGCTCTCGGGCCACCACCCCTTCCACGTCGCCAGCCGCGCGGTGCACCTCGACCACCTCACCCGTGGCCGGTACATCCTGGGCGTCGGCCCCGGCGTCCCGTTCGACGCGAAGATGTTCGGGCTGGACCAGCCGGTGCAGCGCCGCCGCCTGGACGAGGCGCTGCCGACCGTGCTGGAGCTGGTCAACGGCGAGCAGCGGGTCACCCAGTCCACGGACTGGTTCGAGCTGAACGACGCCAAGCTCCAGCTGCCGCGGTTCAGCCCGCAGGGCATCGAGGTCGCCGTGGCCACCTCCGGGACCTCCCAGTCCAGCCCGCGCCTGATCGGCCGCTACGGCCTGAGCATGACCTCCTTCGCGCTGCCGTTCGCGCTGATGACCCCGGGCGCCCCGGCCCACATCGGCCTGGCGCACCAGTGGAAGTACGCCGAGGAGGCCGCGGCCGAGCACAACCAGACGCTGCACCGCGAGAACTGGCGCATCGCCTTGCCCGTGCACGTCGCCGAGACCCGCGAGGAGGCGTTCGCCGACGTCCGCGAGGGTTACGACCGCTGGCTGTTCGAGTACTTCGGCAAGGCCGCCGGCCGCGAGGTCATCGACGAGAACACGCCGCGCTCCAGGGCGCTGGAGGCCCGGGTCGAGGCGGGCGGCGCGCTGGTCGGCTCGGTGGAGGACGTGGTGGCGGGCATCCGCCGGATCCACGAGATCACCGGTGGCTTCGGCACCCTGCTGGTCTACGTCGCCGACTGGTGCTCGTGGGAGAAGACCAACCGCAGCATGGAGCTGCTGGCGCGCTACGTCGCACCGCAGATCACCGGCTCGGCGGCGCGTCCGCAGGAAGCCGTCGACTGGGCCATCGCCAGCCGGCAGAAGTGACCCGTCCAGGGCCGGGGCCGGCCGCGGAGCCGGCCCCGGGCCCGGGCAGCACACCAACGACGTCGCCCGCCGGCACGTGCCGGCGCAGGGCGAGAGGGCGGAAGAACTGATGCTGGATCAACGCTCGTTCCGAGACATTCTGGGCCGGTTCACCACGGGAGTCGCGCTGATCACCGCGCACACCCCCGAGGGTCCCGTGGGAATGGCCGTCAACTCCTTCACCTCGGTGTCGCTCGACCCTCGGCTGGTCGCGATGTGCGCCGCGCACACCTCGACCACCTGGCCGGCCATCCGCGCCGCCGGCGGCTTCGCCGTGACGATCCTCGGCGAGGGCCACGCGGAGCTGTGCCGGACCTTCTCGCTGCGGGGCACCGACCGGTTCTCCGGCCGGAACTGGGCGCACACCCGCGCGGGGCACCCCGTCGCCCCCGACGGGCTGGCCTGGCTGGACTGCCGCATCACCCAGATCCACCCGGCCGGCGACCACGACCTGGTGATCGCCGAGGCCACCGAGGGCGCACTGGCCGAGCAGGCGGGGCCCCTGGTGTTCCACGCCGGCCGGTTCGCGGAGCTCGTGGCCTGAGGGCCGCTCCGTCCCCTGTCGGGTCGGCGTCACCCGCGCCACCCCGACCGAACGAAGGGCTGTTCCGCGTGTCCGTGACCGATTATTCGCGAGCCCTCCTGCCGTCCCAGCACGGAGCGGAGCAGGACGGTCTGACCTTCGTCAGGACCGCCCCCCGCCAGCTCGTCGACCGCGCCGCGGTCGCCGAGGTGCTGATCACCGACTGGCGGCAGCTGGGCGCCGACACCTTCCACCTGGGTGCCCAGTGGCCGCGCGGGCACGCGTTCTACACGCCGCTCGCCGGCAGCTGGTACGACCCCCTGCTGGTGGCCGAGACGCTGCGGCAGGCCTCGGCGCTCGTCGGGCACCTCTACTACGGGGTGCCCGACGGACACCCCTCCTTCATCGAAGCGCTGGACGTCGAAGTGGTGCCCGCCGCACTCCTGTTGGGGCAGTGCCCGGCCAACGTGCGGCTGGAGGTCTCCTGCCGCGACGTCCGCCACCAGCGGGGCCGGCTGTCCTCGATGACGCTGGAGGCCGACTTCCTGCGCGGCGACACCCTGCGCGGCGACACCTTCGCCGGCACGGGCCGGCTGGTGCTGCGCTTCCTGGAGCCGCCCGCGGACCAGGGCGTCCCGGGCCAGCGGTACCGCGTCCCGGATCCGCGCGGCGGTCCGTCCTGCCGCACCGGGCGCTCCCGGGTGCGGGACCTGCCCGCGCTGGCCGAGCCCGTCCCCGCGGTCGTCGTGGGCCGGCTGCACGAGCACGACGTGGTGCTCGGACTGGACGGACGGCCGTCCGGGCCGGGTGAGTCCAGCTGGCAGCTGCGCGTCGACCCCTCCCACCCGGTGCTCTACGACCCGTTGGCCGGCCATGTTCCGCCGATGCTCTTCCTGGAGGCCGCGCGGCAGGCGGCGCAGGCGGTCTGCGCGCCGTACCGGATGCTGCCGGTCGACGTCCGCAGCGCCTTCCGCGCACCGGCGGATCCGGCCCTGCCCTGCCGGGTGACCGCGATGCAGCTGCCGCCGCAGGACGCGGGCGAGGACGCGGTGGTCCGGGTGACGGCGACACAGGACGGGCGCCCGGTGTTCGACAGCGTCGTGGTGGCGAGTCTGTGCGACTGAGGCGGACGCGGCATTGAAAAAAATACAGATCGTTATGTATTCTTTTGCTGTCCGTCCCTGATGACAGAACCCAGCCCGGGGAGAGCTCACGTGGCCGCGTACCGCCTGTACCGATCCCGACCGGATGTCACCACCTTCGCCGAGGACCTGTTCGCGGTCCTGCCGCGCACCGACCAGCGCCAGTGGGCGGAGGTCTACCTGCGGGGCCTGCTCACCGTGTCCGGTCGCAAGTCGCTGCGCCGGTTGGCACTGGCCGTACCGGGTTCGCGCACCGCGTCGCAGTGCCTGCAGCAGTTCATCAACGCCAGCCCCTGGGACTGGGCCCCGGTGCGCCAGGAGCTGGCCCGCACCGTCGCCGCCGCGCGGCCGCCGGTCGCCTGGACGATCGGCGCCGCCGTCATCCCCAAGCGGGGCGAGCACTCGGCCGGCGTGCACCGCCGCTACGTCCCCGAGGCCAGCCGTACGCTCAACTGCCAGGTGGGGCTGGGCCTGTTCCTGTCGAACGAGGAGTGCAGCGTCCCGGTGGACTGGGAGCTCTTCCTCGACGAGGGCTGGCGCACCGACGCGGACCGGTTGCAGCGGGCCCGGATACCCGAGGAGGCGTCCGGCCGCTCCGAACTGGCCCAGCTGCTGGACCTGTTGGACCGCCGGCCGGTCGAACCGGCGTCGCACCCGACGCCCCTGGTCGCCGACCTGTGCGACCTGGCGGGCGCCGACCGGCTGCCCGCCGAGCTGGCCGGGCGCGGCGTGGACTACCTGGTGCGCGTCCCGCCCGCCCAACTCCTCACCGCCGTCCCGGCGCCGGGCCACCCGGCGGCGCCGCGCGCGGCCGCGGAACTCCTGCTCGCCCCGCCCGCGCGGCACCGCCTGCCGATGCTCGTCTCCGTCCCGGTCCGCCTGCCCGGCTCGGAGCTCCCGCACCGCCTCTGGGCCCACCAGCCCGGAACGGAGCCCCGCGCGACGCGCTACTACCTCACCGACCTGGCCGACGCCGGCGCGGACCGGATCATCTCCCTGCTGCGCCACCTGGAGCGCACCCGGGCCGCGTTGGCCACCCTGGGCGAAGCCTTCGGGATGCTCGACTTCGCCGGACGATCCTTCTCCGGCTGGCACCACCACATGACGATGACCTCCGCCGCCTACGCCTACAGCCGCGTCATCGCCACCACCCGCCCACCCGCCGTCCGCCTCCCCCACCCCGTGCGCCCCGGCCTCTGCGCCGGCATCCCCGCCACCCGCACGGTCAACTCCCGGCCGGGGCACCACCGGCACGGCAGGGCACTGGTGCGGGGCGAGGCGGTGGGGGCGGGATCGGGACTGCTGTCCGCCGGCGCCTGAGGCCGCGCGCTGGAGGTCCAGCACCACGCGCTCAACGCGGGCTTCCACCGCGCCCTGTCACTCCCCGGCCCTCTCATCGCCGCCACCGCGGAACTGAACCGCCGGACGGTCCTCCACTACGACGGCGACTTCGACATGATCGCCTCCCTCACCGGCCAACCCACCGAATGGGTCGTACCACCTGGCAGCGCCGACCACTGAGCATGCGGCCTGTCAGGGGGCGCAGATCCGGACGGGCGATGGGTCAGTCCTCGCATTGTCCGAGGGACGTTCGAGGGACGGGCGAGGGGCTTTTCGCCGCCTCACACGGCAGGCCCCTGGGGGACGCACGAGTCGGCCTGTACGCCGGGTTCTGTCTCCTCAGGGGCAGTGAACCGCGAGAATGCCGTCCAGGTGAGCCTGATCGCCACAGCATCGCCACACCCCCGGACAGCAGCCTCGTTCTCAACGATCGCGACGCGCGATCAGCCCGCGCACCGCGTCGCTCACCTCGGGCAGGTCGTTGGGCAGGGCCCACTGGTGGGCATCGTGCTCGGTGAGGATGACCGGTTCGGTCTTCTCGACCGTGACGGCGAAGTTGAACTGCCTGGTGGTGCCGCCGCGGCTGTTGGGGTAGTCGAAGTGCCCGACGTAGCTGTGCACACTGTCGATGATCAGGCAGGTCTCCTCAGCGGTCTCGCGGTGGAGTGCCAGCAGGACGGTCTCGCCCTCCTCGACCTTGCCCGAGGGGATCTCCCACATCCCGCCCATGAAGTCGTCGGGCTTGCGCCGCACCAGGAGGACCCGGTCGGCATCGGTCACGATGGCGGCGGCCACGAAGCTGGTGATGCCGTCCCGCTTTGCCTCGCTCACGAGGCCGGCCAGGAATTCGGCGGAGGCAACGGTCACAGCAACTCCTCGTGGTGGTCGCTCACCTTGACGGCTGCGCGGACGTACTGCTCGGCCAGCGCGAGATCCTGCTCACGATGCCAGACCGGGAGCTTGATCGTGTGCCGGTGGGCGTGCTCGGCGACCGGGAACGCGCCAGGCGAGTACTGCCGGTGGTGGTGCGGGTGGCCCGGGAAGAGCAGATCGGGGCGCTGGTAGAGCGGAAGTTCGTGGAGCGGGCGGGTGGATCCGGGCCGGTCGAACTCCACCGCGCCTTCGGCGAGCAGGGCTTGGTGGAACCGCTCGATGGGCAGGCCACCCAGTTCGTCGGACCGGTACGTGAGCGTCAACCCGTACCAGGAGGGGGCCACCCCATCGGGTACCGGCACAACTTCCAACCCGGTTACTCGGCTGAGCCGTTCGGTGAGGTGACGGGCGATCTCCGCCCGACCGGCCTTCAGGCCCTACCGCCAGGTGGACGGCGTCCCGGAGTTCCTCGAACGCCTGAAAGTCGGCTGACGCAACGTCGGCGCCAGGCGATGCAGAAGGTCCCTGATCTGCGGGTTCGCAGATCAGGGACCTTCTTACGCCAGGGGGCGGACGAGTCGGCCTGTACGCCGGGTTCTGTCTCCCGGGGTGCTCGCGCGGCCCGGGGAGGCGGTCATCCATCTAGGGCTGCCGTTGCCGACAGCCTCGTGCGGTCTACCCGTGAGCTCGGGCGAGCAGCCCTCGAACACTCACGCACGGCGCCCGAGGGCGCCGATCTTGACCTTGCTCCAGGTGGGGTTTACCGAGCCGGCCGAGTCACCTCGGTCGCTGGTGGTCTCTTACACCACCGTTTCACCCTTACCGGCGGCCGGAGCCGTCGGCGGTCTGTTTTCTGTGGCACTGTCCCGCGGGTCACCCCGGGTGGGCGTTACCCACCACCCTGCTCTGTGGAGCCCGGACGTTCCTCGGCGGGTCTGTGAGGACCCGTCGCGACCGCCCGGCCGGCTCGTCCGCCGTACTGGTCATCGTAGCCGGTCGGCGCGGGCCTCCTGGACAGCGGGGGCCGGGGCGGGCGGCGGGTCGAGGCGGGCGGCGACCTGGGCGGCGGTGGCTCGGGCCCAGGCGGTGGTGGTGAGCAGGCCGAGCAGCGTGATGGTCGCGCCGAGGCCGGCGATGATCCACCAGGCGGCGTGGCTGGCGGGCGCGAAGCCGGTGTCGAACGGGGCGACCACCGCGGCGGTGACCACGGTGCCGAGCACCGCGACGCCCAGCGACTGGCCGACCTGGCGGCTGGTCGAGGCCACCGCCGCCGCGACCCCGGCCTGGGAGCGCGGCATGCCGCTGACGGCCGCGTTGGTGATCGGGGCGTTCACCAGGCCGAAGCCGAGACCGAACAGGCTGTAGGCGGTCAGCAGCAGGGCGGGCGAGGAGGTGGCGGTCAGCCGGGTGAGCAGCAGACCGCTGGCGGCCAGCGCGGGGCCGGCCACCAGCAGCGGCAGCCGGGGGCCGCGGGAGCCGACGATCCGGCCGGAGATCGGGGCGCAGACCAGGGTGAAGCCGGCGATCGGCAGCGTCCACAGACCGGCCTCGACCGGGGAGT
Source organism: Kitasatospora sp. NBC_01266 (assembly GCF_036242395.1). Classification (NCBI taxonomy): domain Bacteria; kingdom Bacillati; phylum Actinomycetota; class Actinomycetes; order Kitasatosporales; family Streptomycetaceae; genus Kitasatospora; species Kitasatospora sp. NBC_01266. The sequence continues at coordinate 2,694,439 of NZ_CP108458.1, forward strand.
AGTGGCGCACGTCCTGCAGGTAGAGGGTGTTGAGGAAGAGGAAGCCGCCGAGCGAGGCGAAGGCGCAGACCGCGATCACCGTCGCCCCGGAGAACGGTGCGCTGCGGAAGAACCGCAGGTCGAGCAGCGGCTCGCGGTGGCGGCGCTCCCAGAGCGGGAAGGCGACCAGCGCGGCCAGCGCGACGGCGGCCAGCGCCAGGATTCCCGGCGAGGTCCAGCCGTGGTCCGGGCCCTCGATGATCACGGCGGTGCCGGCCCCGAGCACGGCGACGGCGAGCAGCTGGCCGACCGGATCGAGGCGGCGCGGCTTGGGCGCCCTGGACTCGGGGACGAAGCGGGCGGCCAGCACGATGGCGACCAGGCCGATCGGGACGTTGATCAGGAAGATCGACGGCCAGCCGAAGCTGTCCACCAGCAGCCCGCCGACCAGCGGGCCGAGCGCCATGCTGATGCCCACCACGCCGCCCCAGACGCCGATCGCCTGGGCCCGCTCGCGCGGGTCGGTGAACACGTTGGTGATGATCGACATCGCCACCGGGTTGAGCATCGAGCCGCCCACCGCCTGCACCGCGCGGAAGGCGACCAGCCAGCCCAGGCTCGGCGCGATGCTGCAGAGCAGCGAGCCGAGCACGAAGAGCAGCAGGCCGAGCTGGAAGATCCGGCGGCGCCCGACCCGGTCGGCCACCGAGCCGGAGAGGATCAGCAGCGAGGCGAGCACCAGGGTGTAGGCGGCGATCACCCACTGGAGCCCGGAGGCGGGCGCGTGCAGGTCGCGCTGGATGGACGGCAGCGCGATGTTGACGATGGTGTTGTCCAGCCCGACGATCAGCAGGCTCAGGCAGCAGATCGCCAGGATCAGCAGGCGGCGGCGCCGCGAGAGGGAGGTCGGGTCAGTCACTCATTCATCCTAATCAATTCATGGGATGAATCCGACCGACGAGTCGACCGCCGGAGGTCACCGCCCCAGCGCGCCCGGTAACCTGGGCTGCTTGACCCAGGCAGAACGTGTCACCGAACCAACTCCTGAACCAACTCGTGAAGCCAGTCGTGAACCCAGTCGTGAACCCAGTCGTGAGGGGAAGCCGCGCATGCCGTTCCTGGTCCTGCTGCCGCCGTCCGAGGGCAAGGCCGAAGCACCCGACGGAGCGCCGCTCGCCCTCCCCTCGCTCTCGCTGCCCGCGCTGACCGAGGCCCGTGCGCGGGTGCTGGACGCGCTGGTCGAACTCTGCCGCGGCGACCAGGAGACGGCCGCCGAGGTGCTCGGGCTGAGCAAGGGGCTGCGCGGCGAGATCGCCCGCAACGCCGCGCTGCGCACGGCGGGCACGCTGCCGGCCGGCGAGCTGTACACCGGCGTGCTCTACGACGCGCTCGGGCTCGGCAAGCTGGACGCGGCCGCCTACGGTCGGGCCGAGCGCTCGCTGCTGGTCTTCTCCGGCCTGTGGGGCGCGGTGCGGATCGGCGACCGGATCCCGGCCTACCGCTGCTCGGGCGGCGTGAAGCTGCCGCCGCTGGGCGCGCTCGGGGCGTACTGGCGCCGGGAGTTGGCGGAGGTGCTGCCCGGCGAGGCGGACCGGCTGGTGCTGGACCTGCGCAGTTCGGCGTACGCGGCCTCGTGGAAGCCGGCCGGTGAGGTGATCGCCCGCACCGCCACCGTGCGGGTGCTGCAGGAGAAGGACGGCAAGCGCACGGTGGTGAGCCACTTCAACAAGGCCACCAAGGGACGCCTGGTGCGCGACCTGCTCAACTCGGGCGAGGAGCCGGGCACGCCGGGCGAACTGCTGGACGTGCTGCGCGCGCTCGGCTACCAGGTGGAGGTCGCGGCTCAGGGAACCGCCCGCAAGCCCTGGCAGCTGGACGTCGTGGTCACCGAGATCCACTGACCGGGACCCTGCGCTGACGTCACGTCAGCGCAGGTGTCCGGTGTCGTTGAGCAGTCGCAGCGAGGCGTTGCCGTCGCTGTAGTACTGCACCGCGCAGAGCGAGGCGGCGGACAGCTCCATCTTGTAGACCGCGTCCGGCGGCGCCCCGAGCGCCAGCCGGACCAGGCTCTTGATCGGGCCGACGTGCGAGACCACCAGCACCGTCTTGCCCGGGTAGCGGGCCAGCACCTTGTCCCGGGCCACCGCGACCCGCTGGGCCAGCGTGGCGAAGCTCTCGGCGCTGCCGGTCGGCTTGACCTCGGTGGAGCCCAGCCAGGCGCTCAGGTCCTCGGGGTGGCGTTGCTGCGCCTCGGCGAAGGTCAGCCCCTCCCAGTCGCCGAAGTCCACCTCGCGCAGGCCCTCCTCGATCCGCACCGGCAGGCCGAGCCGGATCGCCACCGCCTCGGCGGTCTCCCGGGCGCGCAGCATCGGCGAGCTGACCACGGCCTCGATGGTGCCGCGCGCGGCCAGCGCCTCGGCGGCCCGCTCGGCCTGCCAGCGGCCCTTCTCGGACAGTTCGGGGTCGCTGCCGGTGCTGCCGGAGAACCGCTTCTGCGGGGTGAGCGCGGTCTCGCCGTGCCGCAGCAGCACCAGCGTGGTGGGGGTGCTGAGGTCGGCCGCGAACGCCCAGCCGGCCTTGGGCGCCATCGGCTCGGCGGGCGACTCGGGCGCCACCGGCTCAGGCGTGAGCGGCGAAGGCGCCGACTCGGCCCCCGAGGCCTCGGCCCCCGAGAGCTCGGGCGCCGCCGGGCGGGCCTTGGGCTCCCACTGCTTGCCCGCCTGGCCCGCGTCCATCGCCTCGTTGGCCAGCCGGTCGGCGTCCTTGTTCCGCTCGCGCGGGATCCAGGTGTAGCCGACCTGCGAGCGCGGGAAGACGGTGCGGGCCTCGGCGGCCAGCGGCTGCATGTCGGGGTGCTTGATCTTCCAGCGCCCCGACATCTGCTCGACCACCAGCTTGGAGTCCATTCGGACGTCCACGGCGGCGCTCGGGTCGATCTCGTGGGCCGCCCGCAGGCCGGCGATCAGGCCCCGGTACTCGGCCACGTTGTTCGTCGCCCGGCCGATGTACTCGGCCGCCTCGGCGATGATCAGGCCGGTGTCACCGTCGCGGACCACGGCGCCGTAACCGGCCGGTCCCGGGTTGCCCCGGGAACCGCCGTCCGCTTCCACGACGAACCTGCGGACCGGCACGGTCAGCTGCCCGAGTCGGCGGTGCGCACCAGGATCCGGCCACAGTTCTCGCAGCGCACCACGGCGTCCTTCGGCTCGGCCTTGATCGCGTTCAGGTCGGAGACCGCGAACTCGACCCGGCAGCCCTCGCAGCGGCGCTGGTACAGGCGGGCCGCGCCGACCCCGCCCTGCTGCTCGCGCAGCCGGGTGTAGACCTTGAGCAGGTCGGCCGGGATCACCTGGGCGACGGCCTCGCGGTCACGGGTGACCTTGGCGACCTCCGCGTCGATCTCGGCGAACGAGGCGTCACGGCGGCTGACGGCCTCCGCCAGCACCACCTCTGCGTGCTGCAGCCGGGCGGTCAGCTCGGTGACCCGGGTCTGCGCCGCCTCGGTGCGCTCCATCACCTCGAGGACCACGTCCTCCAGGTCGGACTGGCGCTTGGCCAGCGAGCCGATCTCGTGCTGGAGGTTCTCCAGGTCCTTGGCGGAGCTGACGGTGCCGGAGTCCATCCGCTGCTGGTTGCGGGCGGCCCGGGCGCGGACCTGCTCGACATCCTGCTCGGCCTTGGTCAGCTCGCGGGCGGTGTCGCCCTGCTGGGCCTGGGCCGCGATCACCAGGTCCTTGAGCGCGGTGTGGTCGGCGTTGGCCTTCTCGATCTCCGCGTGCTCGGGCAGGGTGCGGCGCCGGTGGGCCAGCTGGTCGAGCTTGGAGTCGATGGCCTGCAGGTCGAGGAGGCGGATCTGGTCGGCGGGCGCGGCGTTCAAGCGGGGGGCTCCTGTGATGACGAGGTCGAGCGGGTGGGCGGTACGAGGGCGCCGGGATCAGCCGGCTGACGGTGCGTCGGCGGACGGCGCGTCGGCGGACGGCTGCGGCTGCGGCTGCGGTTCGGCGAACAGCTGCGGTTGGACGTACGGCATCGGCGCGTGGGCCGTCCAGGGGTCGGTGACCAGGGTGGAGACCCGGGTCGCCAGCTCCCAGCCGTGCGCGGTGGCGGCGGTTTCGAGCGAGCGGGCGGCCAGGTTCAGCCAGGGCCACTCGGTGGCCCAGTGCGCGGCGTCCACCAGCGCGACGGCGGAGGCCTCGGCGGCCTCGGCGGCCGGGTGGTGGCGCAGGTCCGCGGTGACGTAGGCGTCCACGCCCGCCGCCCGGACCTCGGCGAAGAAGCTGTCACCGGAGCCGCCGCTGACCGCGACCCGGTGGACCGGGCGCTGCGGGTCGCCGGAGACCCGCACGCCGGCGGCGGTCGCGGGCAGGGCGGCCGCCACCTGGGCGGCGAACTCGGCCAGCGGCAGCGGCGCGGGCAGCTCGCAGATCCGCCCGGTGCCCCGGCGGCCCGCCGGGTCGCTCGGGTCCGGGACCAGCGGGGCGAGCACGGTCAGGCCGATCGCCTCGGCCAGCGCGTCGGAGACGCCCGGGTCGGCGTGGTCGGCGTTGGTGTGCGCGACGTGCAGCGCGATCCCGGCGCGGATCAGGGTGTGCACCACCCGCCCCTTGAAGGAGGTCGCGGCCACGCTGGTGGTGCCGCGCAGATAGAGGGGATGGTGGGTGACCAGCAGGTCGGCACCCCAGGCCACCGCCTCCTCGACCACGGCCTGCACGGGGTCGACGGCGAACAGCACGCGGCGCACCTGGTCGTCCGGATCGCCGCAGACCAGGCCGACGGCATCCCAGGACTCCGCCCAGCTGGGCGGGTAGAGCTCGTCGAGCGTGTTGATGACGTCGGACAGTTTCGGCACCCGTTGAGACTACCGCGCGCCGGGGCGCGACCGGGGCCGTGGGCCGCGGCCGAGGGCCGGGGCACCAGGTCCGGCCGTGTGCGTCAACCGGCGCGCGGGAGCGTTCGGCCGCTCGGTGGGGCGGACGGCGGAGCCGGGCGGAGTGGATCGGCCCACTGCCCGCCGGGCGGCGCCTTGGCAGAGCGGGGCGGTCGTCGGAGGGCGAAAACGAATCCGGATCACCCGTACGAGTGAAGTGACTCCGGAGCGCGTTGAGACCCCACCGGCACCGAAAGTAACTTCTCTGGTGCGGACGGGAGTTGCCGTTCGAGAGGGATCACCGACAGCCGGACGGGGCAGAAGGGGGTGGGCGCGGATGGAGACAGGCATACCGCCGCGACCGGCCGGGGGGCCGGAGTCGGTGGACCGGACGTGGCGGACCGGGGCACCCGCGGACGACACGCTGGTCGAGGTGGCCCGGGCGGCCGTGACCGGCACCGGGGAGCAGGTGGGGAGCGGCGCGGGTGGCTGGGGGGCCGCCTTCGACGGCTTCTGGTGCACGGTGCGGCCGCCCGAGGTGCTCGCCCGTCCCGAGCTGCTGCCCGCGCAGGGCTGGAAGATCCACGTCAGCGCGGCCGGCACGGTCGCCGCCGAGGTGCTCTCGGCGGTGGCCGGCGTGCTGGCCGAGGACCCGTGCGCGTTCCGGTTCGCCGCCGACCGGGAGCGCCTGCACCGGATCAACTCGCGCGACAGCGAGCGCGCCTCGGTCGGCAAGTTCATCACCGCCTACCCGCTGGACGAGGCGCAGTTCGTACGACTGGCCGAGGCGCTGCACCGGGCCACCGAGGGCCTGCCGGGCCCGGTGGTGCTCTCCGACCGGCCGTACGCGCCGGACAGCCGGGTGCACTACCGGTACGGCGTGATCGCCAGGCCCGCCGCGCTGGACAACGACGGGGCGTACCGCCCGCTGCTGCACGGACCGGGCGGCCGGCGGGTCGAGGACGTGCGCGGGGCGGGCTACCACCGCCCGCCGTGGGTGGTCGACCCCGTCGAGGGGAGGGGGTCGAGCGGCACCCGCGCGGTGCGGACACCGGGCGCGGACCGGAAGGGCGGCGCAGTGCTGATCGGCGGCCGGTACCTGCTGACGGCGGCGCTGCGGCAGAGCAGCCAGGGCGGGGTGTTCCTCGGCACCGACACGCAGGGCGGGGCGAACGTGGTGGTCAAGCAGGCCAGGGCGTACGTCGAGGTGGACCGGGCGGGCACCGACGCGCGCGCGGCACTGCGCCACGAGGCGCGGCTGCTGGCCGAGTTGGCCGAGCTGCGGCTCACCGCGCGGCCGCTGGAGCTGATCGAGCAGGCCGACTCGGTGCTGCTGGTGCGGGAGTACCTCCCGGGCCAGCCGCTGGGAAGCTGGGTGGCGGCCCGGCTGACCGGCGACGGCGCGCCCGACGTGCCGTGGGAGCAGGCCGGGCCGATGGCGCTGGCGCTGGTCGACCTGCTGGAGCGGGTGCACGCGACCGGGCTGGTGCTGCGCGACCTGTCCCCCGGCAACGTGCTGGTGCTGCCGGACGCGTCACTCCGCCTGGTCGGCCTCGAACTCGCCTGCCCGGCGGGCACGGTGGCCGGCCCGGCGGGCACTCCCGGCTACCGCGCGCCGGAGCAGGAGGCCGGTTCGCTGCGCGCCGATCCGGCGGCGGACCTGTTCGCGCTCGGCGGGCTGCTCTTCCTGCTCGCCACCGGGCACGATCCGCTGCTGCCGCCGGATCTGCCACTGGCGCGTCCGGTGCCCGAGCGGCTCGGGCGCTGGCTGGCACTGGCCGCACGGGAGGGGGCGACGGCCCGGCGGCTGGCGGCGGCGGTACTGGGGCTGCGGGCCCAGTCGCCCGGCGAGCGGTGGCCGCTGTCCCGGGTGCGGGAGGCCGCGCCGGCTCCGACGCCGGTGCCCGCCCCTGGGCCCGCCCCGATGGCCGTGCCGGACGGCGTGCTCGACCGGGTGCTGCTGGACGGGCTGCGCCGACTCGCCCGGACCGCCACCCCGCTGCGCCCCGACCGGCTCTGGCCCGCCGTGCCCAACGGGCGGCGCACCGACCCCTGCAACGTCCAGCACGGCGCGTCCGGCGTGCTCGCGGTGCTGGCCCGCGCCCTGGCGACACCCGGCCTGCTGAGTGAATCGGCCCGCCCCGAAGTCGAACTGACTGTTCGTCAAGCCACGAAATGGGTCGAACGGCGGTGCGCCGCCGAGCCGTTGGCGCTGCCCGGACTGCACTTCGGGCGCACCGGGGCCGCCTGGGCACTGCTGGAGGCCGCGGAGGCGCTCGACGACCGGGCGCTGGCCGGACGGGCCCGGCGGCTGGCCGCTCCCGTCCCGGTCCACTGGCCCAACCCCGACGTCTGCCACGGCGCGGCCGGCGCCGGGTTCCTGCGGCTGCGGCTGGGCGAGCACGAGAGTGCGCTGGCCACCGCCCGGAGCCTGCTGGCGGCGGCCGTCACCGAGCCGTACGGAACGGTCTGGCCGGTGCCCAAGGACTTCGACTCCGGCCTGGCCGGGATCACCCACCTCGGGTACGGGCACGGTGTGGCCGGCGTCGGCGCCTTCCTGCTCGCCGCCCACCGGGCCACCGGTGACGCCGAGTCGCTGGCCGGCGCCGAGCGTGCCGCGCGGACCCTGGCGGCGACCGCGCGCCACCGGGGCGAGGCGGCCTGGTGGCCGCAGGGCGCCGGCGACCCGCCGGGCGTGCGGCTCGCGCACTGGTGCAGCGGGTCGTCCGGGGTGGGGAGCTTCCTGGTGCGGCTCTGGCAGGTCAACGGCGATCCGGAGGTGCGCGAGCTGGCGGTGGCGGCGGGGACGGCGGTGCTGGACGACCGCTGGCACAGCGGCACCAGCGCCTGCCACGGCCTGGCCGGGGACGGCGAGTACCTGCTGGACCTGGCCCGGGCCACCGGCGAGCGGCGGTTCCACGACGGTGCCCGGGAGTTGGCCGAGCTGATCACGGCCAGGGCCGCGCTGCAGGACGGGCTGCTGGTGCTGCCCGACGAGACCGGCACCGGCTGCGCGGCCGGGTACGGGACGGGCACGTCCGGTCCGCTCGCCTTCCTGCTTCGGCTGCGGCACGGCGGCCCGCGGCTCTGGGTCGACCCGGTGTCGGTGAGCGGCCCGGCGTCGAAGGTCGGCCCGACACCGGGGAGCGGCCCGACACCGGGGAGCGGCCCGGCCACGCCGCCGGAGGAGACCTGATGACCGCTGCCCTGCACACCGCCGCGCCGGCCCTGCGGCGGCTCAGCTTCACCTTCGCCGCCGACGGCTCGCACGCCGCCTGCCTGGCCGCCGGTGCGGACCGGGGCTGGTACGCCGAGAGCTGGCGGCTGGCCGAGGACGAGCCCGCCCGCCCGCGACCGCTGCCGCTGCCGGGCGGTCGCTCGGAGAGCCTGCGCTCGCAGCTGGTCTCGCTGACCGACGGCCGGGTGCTGCTCTGCCGGCACGACGGCGAGCGGCACGATCTGGTGCTGCTGGCCGACGCGGCGGGGCTGATCGAGGAACTGCCGGTGGCCACCCTGCGGATGGCCGGGCTGCGGCTGCTGCCGCTGCCGCAGCCCGGGCCCGCGTCCTGCGGCGGGCCGTCCAGCCCGCCGGGCGAGGGCGCGCCGGTGGCCGTGGCGCTCGGGACGGACACCCGCTCGCGGGCCACGGCCGAGGGCGCCACCGCGACCACCACCGCCTGGCTGGTATACGCCGACGGCCGGCCGCCGAGCCAGGTCGCCGAACTCCCCGGGCTGCACGGCGGCGGGGTCTGGCTGGACCGGACGGGTCGGCTGCTCAGCCTGGACCGGGTGCGCGACGGGGTGGTCAAGAGCGTCGCGCTCGACCTGCGGCTGGGCACCGTGACCCCGCTGCTGGAGATCGCCGAGCGCAGCAACGACCGGCTGCTGCTCTTCGACCCGGACACGCACTTCCTGCTGCTGCGCAGCGACGCCCCCGGCGAGGACCGGCTCGGCTGGGGCGTCCTCGGCGGCACCGAGCCGGTCCGCTTCCCGGAGGGCCTGCGCCTGCCCGGACTCTTCCCGCGCCCCGTGGTGGTGGAGCCCGCGGTGGCCTCGGCCGCGCACAGCCGGGTGGTGCTGCAGCTGGACCACGGCGCCGCGTCGGCCCTGGCGCTCTGGCGCCCGGTGGACGGGCGGTTGGCGCCGCTGGCGGTGCCGCCCGGCCGGTTCGGGGCGGTCGGCCACTGGTCGCGGTCCGCCGGGTTGCGGATGCCCTACTCGGCGCCGGACCATCCGGCCGCGCTGGCCACCCTGAACGTCGACCGGCTGGCGGGACCGGACACCCCAGGCGCCACGGGCGCCCCGGGCGCTGCGCAACAGGCGGCCCCCGGGCTGCCCGGTCCCGGCTGGCGCCTGGACGGCAGCGCAGCGCCGAGCGGCGGCGGCCGTTGGCACGGCGCGCACAGCCTGCAGCTGGCCGGACCGGCCGGACCGATCGAGGCCGTGGTGTACGGCGGCGAGGCCTGGCTGACCAGCCCGCACCTGGTGATCGCGCTGCACGGCGGCCCGGCCGACGCCTGGCGCCTGGAGTTCGACCCGGCCCTGCAGCGGATGGCCGCCGAGGGCCTGGCGGTGCTCGCACCCAACCAGCGCGGCAGCACCGGCTACGGATCCGCCCACGCGATGGCGATCCGGAGCGCCTGGGGCGGGCCCGACCTGGCCGACGTCCTCGCGCTGCTCGCGGGCGTGGCCGGTCGGCGGACCGCTCTCGGCCTGGCGCCGCCCGCGCTGTTCGGGGTCAGCTACGGCGCCTTCCTGGCCCTGCTGGCCACCGCCCACGCCCCCGTCGGACAGCTGGCGCGGTGCGCGGTGGTCGCCCCGTTCCTGTCCGGCGCCCGCCTGCTGGCCGAGGGCGCCCCGCCGGTCCGGGCGCTGACCACCCGCCTGGGCGGCGCCGACCCGATCGACGACGCGTACGGCCCGCGCGATGTGCTGCGGCTGGCGCACCGCCTGGCCGGGCCGCTGCTGGTCGTCCACGGCGACCGGGACGAGGTGGTGCCGGTGAGCCAATCCCGTTCGCTGCGCGACGAGTTGCTGCGGATCGGGTGGGCGGAGGGCAGCGAGCTGCGCTATCTGGAGGTGGCCGGCGCGGGACACGAGGTGCTCGCCGAGGAGGGCGCGGCCGTACTGCACGAACTGCTGGCGGGGTTCCTGCGGGGCGGCTAGCCTCCCCAGTCGGCGCACCTGAGCCGGCACACCTGACGCAACCAGCACGCCCTTGCCGACCGTCCCTCCCGTCATGACCGGCTCGATAGGCTGTTGTCCCACCCGGCCGTTAGGGTGACGGACCAGCGGGGCGTGATCGTCCCGGCGTGTCGCGGGGAATTCGCGCCATGCCGGACCTTGCTCCCCGCACCCGGCCCGGTCACGGCCGGCGGTGCCGTGCGGCACCACAGAGACCTGCACCCTCGCACGGAGAAGACGAAGCTGATGTCCGAAAACCTCACCGACACCACCGACCTCGGCGCCGACGAGGCCACCTCGGAGGACGCCGTGCACGGCCGCCACCGAGGCGGTTCCGCCGCCGATGACACCAACGAGGCCGACGCGCACGGCCGCCACCGGCTGGACGCGGCCAGCAACTGAGCTGCCCGGTCCGACCGCGCGGCCGACGGCCGACGGTCCCCCGGCCTCCCGTCCGAGGGCCCGGTGCGTGAGCACGCACCGGGCCTTCGGCGCGTCCATCCTGCTACCGACCGGTAACCGGCGCGGCGACCCGATCGAGTAGGGTCCCGGGGACGCGCGCATGCGGTCGTGCCGGACAGAGGGAGCAGCAGCACCATGAACGAGACCCGGGAGCAGAGCGGCCCCGCACCCGAGGTGCTCGCCGCCTTCACCGCGGCGGACGGCTTCATGCCCCTCGACGAGGGCCTCGCGCTGTACGCCGCCGCCGTCGAGGCGGCGGAGCGGACCGGGCTGCCGGTGCTGGAGATCGGCACCTACTGCGGCCGCTCGGCGATCCTGCTGGCGGACGCCGCCCGGCGCACCGGCACCGTGGCGCTGACCGTGGACCACCACCGGGGCTCCGAGGAGCAGCAGCCCGGCTGGGAGTACCACGACGCCTCCCTGGTGGACCCCGAGATCGGCCTGATGGACACCCTCCCCCGGTTCCGCCGCACGCTGCACGCGGCCGGCCTGGAGCAGCACGTGATCGCCCTGGTCGGCCGCTCGCCGCAGGTCGCGGCGGTCTGGGGCGGCCGGCTCGGGCTGGTGTTCATCGACGGCGGCCACACCGACGAGCACGCGAGCGGCGACTACGAGGGCTGGGTTCCGCACCTGGCGGCGGACGGGCTGCTGGTCGTGCACGACGTCTTCCCGGACCCGGCGGACGGCGGCCAGGCCCCCTACCGGGTCTACCTGCGAGCGCTCGCGGAGGGCTTCCGGGAGGTCTCGGTCACCGGGTCGCTGCGGGTGCTGCGCCGCGCGGCCTGACCCTCACCCAGCGGCCCGACCACCGGGCGGCGTGGCACCCGCAGCGACCGGATCGGACAAGTCGGCCGAACCGGTCGGGGGGCACGCCCTTTCCGAGAGCCACCGCACGGGAATCGGCCATCGGCCGGTACGGTGACGACGGGCACGCGCCCGAGCACCGAGCACCGAGCACCGAGCACCGAGCACCTGCAGGGCAGGACCTGAAGGCGGGGGCCAGACGATGACGGACCAGGGCGACACGACACCAGCGGTCTGGGACCCCACCGCGCGCGGCGGCGCGGGCGGCTGGGTCCGGCGCCGCCCGGACGGCACGGAGGGCACGGCACCCGCCGCGGCGCCGCAACCGGCCGCGCCCGCCACGCCGCCCCCGAGCGCGGACGCGCTCGACGCCACCCGGGCGCTGCCCCCGGTACCGCCGCAGGAGGCCACCGGCTACCTGCTCAAGCCACCGCTGGCGGCCCCTGGCGACTATCCGCCCCCGCCGTCCCGACCGGCCCCGGGCCACTACCCGCCCCCGCCCTCCCGGCCCGCCCCGCTCGGCTATCCGCCCCAGCCGGCGCCCGGCGGCCTCCAACTGCCCGGCGGCTACGAGGAGTACCAGCTCGAAACCGCCCCCCAGGCGGAGCGCCCGCGCCGCCGCAGCCCGCTGCTGGTCGGCGCCGGCGTGGTGCTGCTGCTGGCGGTCGGCGGTGGCACCGTCTTCGCGCTGCAGGGCTCCGGCGCCACCAAGCCGGCCGCGAAGGCCGCTCCGCCCGCCGCCCCGGCACCCAGCACCGGCGCACCGGCCGGCGGCCCCGCCCCCACCGGCGGCGCAGCCGGCTCGACGGCGGCGAGCGCGAGCCCGTCCGCGAGCGCCGGCGGCTCGGCCGGTCCCAACGCCCTGGCCGAGGCCCAGGCGCTGGACGCCCTGCTGACCCAGGGTGAGGCCGCCAAGTCCCCGATCGGCAGCGCGGTCGCCCAGGTGCAGAGCTGCCCGGCCAAGGCCGACATCGACAGCGCCGCGCAGATCTTCGACTCCGCCGCCCAGCAGCGCGACCAGCTGCTCGCCGCGCTGGCCAAGCTCAACCTCGCCGACCTGCCCGGTGGCGCGGACGCGGCTGCCAGCCTGAAGACGGCCTGGCAGGACTCCAGCCAGATCGACCGCTCGTACGCGGCCTGGGCCCGGACCGTGAGCGCGCAGGGCTGCGGCGGCGCCAACACCGCCCCGTCCACGCCGGACGAGCAGCAGGCCGACGCGCTCAACCCGCAGGCGACGCAGGCCAAACAGGACTTCGTGGCGAAGTGGAACGCCCTGGCCGCCGGCTACGGCCTGACCCCCCGCACCTGGGACAGGATCTGACTCCCCGTGAACCGCACCGCTCGCACCCGCATCTCCCGCACCAGCACCGCCCGGCGCGCCCTCGCCGCTCCGCTCGGCCTGCTCACCCTGCTCGCCCTGAACGCCTGCGGTACCGGCACGGCCGCCACCCGAGCGGCTGACGCCGCACCGCGCACCGCCCCGGCCGCCGCCGCCTCCAGCGCCGCCACCGCCACCGCCACCGCACAACCGAGCGCCGCCGCCCCGACCGCCGCCGAACCGCTCACCGGCAGGACCATCGTGATCGACCCGGGCCACAACCCGGGCAACTTCGACCACCCCACCGAGATCAACCAGCAGGTGGACGTGGGCAACGGCCACAAGGAGTGCGACACCACCGGCACCGAGACCGACGCCGGCTACACCGAGGCCGCCTACACCCTCGACGTCTCGCACCGGATCCGCGACCTGCTGCGGAGCCTGGGCGCCACCGTGATCCTCACCCAGGACGGCAACCGCCCCTGGGGACCGTGCGTGGACGAGCGGGCCGCGATCGGCAACACCGCCCACGCGGACGCGGCGATCTCGGTGCACGGCGACGGCGGCCCGGCCTCCGGCAGCGGGTTCCACGTGATCATGCCCGCCAAGGTGGTGGCCGGGAAGGCCGACACCAGCGCGATCGTCGACCCCTCGCACCGCCTGGGGCTGCTGGTCCGCGACAGCTTCCACACCGCCACCGGCGAGCCCTACGCCGACTACGTCGCCGACCAGGGCCTGGACACCCGCAGCGACCTGGGCGGCCTCAACCTGTCGACGGTGCCCAAGGTGTTCATCGAGTGCGGCAACATGCGCAACTCCGGCGACGCCCAGCGGATGACCGACCCCCAGTGGCGTCAGCGGGCCGCTCAGGGCATCGCCGACGGCCTCGCCGACTTCCTCACCGGCACTGGGCTGACCGCGCAAACGGCGGGTCAGTAGAATCACACGGCGTCACGCCGTCACGTCACACCATCGAGGGGAACCGATCAGTGAACTTGCGCGCTCTCACCAGGGGAGACGCTGCCGTCGCAGGTGCGGCAGCGCTCCTGCTCATCGCGTCGTTCCTCCCCTACTGGTCGATCGACTGCCCCGCGGGCGCTCCGTCGTCGGTCTGCTCCTCCAGCGTCTGGAACAGCAACCTGTTCCCGGTGCTGCCCTCGGTCTACCTGCTGGGCATCGCGGCTGCCGCGCTGATCCTGCTGCAGCGCTTCCAGGGTGAGGCGGCCAAGAGCCGGCAGATCCTCGGGCTGCGCCTCGACCAGTGGGGCGTCTCCTTCTCGGTCGTGGCGCTGTGGACCGCGCTCTGGTCGCTGGGCGCCGGCGCGGACCACTCGTGGGGCGCCTACCTCGGCGTCTTCTCGGTGCTGGTGCTGGCCGGTGCCGCCGCGGCCGGGCCGCTGGTGCCCGCGCTGCAGGCGCCGCTGCTGACGGACAAGCCGGCCGCGCCGCAGGGCTACCAGCCGCCGGTCGGCGGCGGCTACCCGGGCGCCGGCCAGGGCTACCCGCAGCAGGGCGGCTACGGCTTCCCGGCCCCCGGCCTCGGCCAGCCGGGCCAGCCCGGCCAGCCGCTGCCGGGGCAGCAGGCACCGGGCCAGGCCTTCGGCGGCGGTCAGCCGCAGCAGCCGGGCGGCTACGGCTTCCCGGCCCCGGGCTACGGCCAGCCCGGCCAGCCCGGTATCGGCCAGCCCGTTGCCGGCCAGCCCACGCCGGACTTCGGCTACGGCCAGCCCAACCCCGCCGCCGGCCAGCCGCAGGACGCCGCCGCCTTCGCCCCGGCCGCCGCCCAGGCTGCCCAGGCCCCCGCACCCGCTCCCGCACCCGCCGCCGCGCAGGCCGCTCCGGTCGCCGCCCAGGCGCCCGCCCCCGAGCCGACCCCGGCGGCCCAGGCCCCGGCCCCCGCGCCGGCCGCCGACTTCGCGCCGTTCTGGTTCGCGGTGCCGGAGCCTCGCCGGCTCGCCCCGAAGGACGGCTCGGCCGGTCCCCCGGTCGGCGAGCTGCTGCCCGGCACCTGGTACCTGGCGGTGGACCAGCGCGGCAGCGCCCTGATCGCCCAGTTGCAGGACGGCAGCCAGGGCGTGCTGACCGACAGCTCGGGCATCCAGCGCGGCTGACCTCGCGGACGACGTCGAAGGGGCCGGTGGGAGATTCTCCCACCGGCCCCTTCGAGCTTCCCGGACGTTCACTCGGAGGTCAGCAACACCCTTGGACGGCCAGCCCGTTCGGCAGCCGCTCGGCTCCGAACACGGCCACCGTCGCCGGCTCGCCGCCCAGCGCCGCGACCGCGAGCAGCAGCGAGCCGGCCGTCCAGGTGGTGCGCTCCTCGGGCCAGATGGCGTCGTCCTCGAAGACGTAGCCGGTCCAGTAGGAACCATCGTGGTGGCGCAGGTGCTGGATCCACCGCAGGATCTCCACCGCCCGCTCGGTGTCGCCCAACGCCCAGAGCGCCAGCGCCAGTTCGGCGCTCTCCCCGCCGGTCACCCAGGGCCGGTCGCTGACGCAGCGGACCCCGAGGCCCGGCACCACGAAGCGCTCCCAGTCGGCCTCGATCCGCTGCCGGGCCGCCGGGCCGCGCAGCGCGCTGCCGAGCACCGGGTAGTACCAGTCCATCGAGTAGCGGCCCTTGTCGAGGAACCGCTCGGGGTGTTCGGCCACCGCGTGCTGCAGCCGGCCGGTGGCCAACTCCCAGTCCGGCTGCGGCTCTTCGAGGTGGTCGGCGATCGCCAGACCGCACCGCAGGGCGTGCAGGATGCTGGCCGAGCCGGTGAGCAGCGCCTCCTGGACGGGGGTGCCGTCCTCGTCCAGGCGCCAGGCGATCGGGCCGTCGGCCAGTTGCAGGCCGACGGTGAAGTCCAGCGCGCGGCGCACCACCGGCCACATCCGCTCCAGGAACGCCTGGTCGCCGGTGCTCAGGTGGTGGTGCCAGACGCCGACCGCCAGGTAGGCGCAGAAGTTGGTCTCCACCGCCCGGTTGCTGACGCCGGGCGCGCCGTCGCCGAAGTAGCCCGCGTACCAGGAGCCGTCCGGGTTCTGACTCTCCGCCAGCCAGCGGTAGGCGCGTTCGGCGGCGGCGTGCTCGCCGGCCACGTCCAGCGCCATCGCGGCCTCGGTGTGGTCCCAGGGGTCCAGGTGGCCACCGGTGAACCAGGGGATGGCACCGTCCGCCCGCTGCTCCGCCAGGATGCCGCGCACGGTGGCGGCCACCTGTTCGGCGTCCAGCACCCCGGGCAGCAGCAGCGCGCGGGGGCTGGCCACCCCCTCGTGCGGCGTCACTCGCCGGCCCGGTTGGGCTTGCTGGCGTAGGCGACGAAGCTCTTGCCGATCACCGGGTTGAGCGCGGCCTCGGCGGCCTTGGTGAGCTTGCTGATCACCGGGGTGCCGACGATGTCCCAGACCAGCAGCTGGTGGTAGGCCTTGACCGGCAGCGCCTTGTCGTTGTTCACGCCGACCGCGCACTTGATCCACCAGTACGGCGAGTGCAGCGCGTGCGCGTGGTGGGTGCCGTACGGGTTGAGGCCGGCCTCCCGGAGCTTGTCGAGCAGCTCGTCGCCCCGGTAGATCCGGATGTGGCCGCCCTCGACCTCGTGGTACTCGTCGGAGAGCGCCCAGCAGATCTTCTCGGGCAGCCAGCGCGGCACGGTCACCGCGAGCAGGCCGCCGGGCTTGAGCACCCGGAACATCTCGTTGAGCACGCCCTTGTCGTCCGGGATGTGCTCCATCACCTCAGAGATGATGATCTTGTCGAAGGACTCGTCCTCGAACGGCAGCGCCAGCGCGTTGCCCTCCATGGCCACCGCGCTCGAGCCCGCCGGGGCCTCGCCCGCCGCCGCCATCGCGTCGAACCAGCGCTTGACCTCGGCGATCTCGTCGGCGTTCTGGTCCAGGGCCACCACGTTGGCGCCGCGGCGGTAGCACTCGAACGCGTGCCGGCCCCCGCCGCACCCCAGATCGAGCACCCGATCGCCAGGGGCGAGCGGGAAGCGGGAGAAATCGACGGTCAGCACGGTGTGGAGCTCCCATTCGGTACACAGAGGGTCGGGTAACGCACTTTCAGGCCACGCACGCACGTCGGGCCACGCTCACTTGGGCCACGCACTCTCCGGCCGGACACCGTCAGGCCACCCGGCCCCGGCCCGCACGCCGTCAGGCGACGTAGCGCCAGCCCGCGCCCGAGCGGGCCCGCTGCCCGACGCCGCTGGCCACCGCCGCGCGGTAGCGCTCGACGGTCAGCTCGGCCGCGCGCTCCCAGGTGAAGTGGGCGAGCACCCGCTCGCGGCCGGCCGCGCCGAGCCGGGCCCGCAGTTCGGCGTCGTCCAGCAGCCGGCCCAGCGCGCCGGCCAGCGCACCCGCGTCGCCCGGCGGCACGGCCAGGCAGGTCTGCCCGTCCGGCCCCGCCACCTCGGGGATCGCGCCGCCGGTGGTGGCCACCAGCGGGGTCCCGGTGGCCATCGCCTCGGCGGCCGGCAGCGAGAAGCCCTCGTAGAGCGAGGGCACGCAGGCCACCTCGGCCGAGCGGTAGAGGTCGACCAGCTCCTGGTCGGTCAGGCCGGTGCGGAACTCGATGTGCGGCTCCAGGCCGAAGCGCCGCACCGCGTCCGCCACCGGGCCCTCGCCCTGCTTCTTGCAGACCACCACCAGGTGCGCGTCCCGCTCGGTGCGGACCTTGGCGAGCGCCTCGATCAGGTGCACCAGGCCCTTGAGCGGCACGTCCGCGCTGGAGGTGGCGACGATCCGTCCGGGCACCACGGGCACCTCGGCGGACGGCGACCAGAGCCGGGTGTCGGCGCCGATCGGCACCACCGACACGCTGCCCGGGGCGGCACCGAGGTGCCGGACGATCTCGGCCTTGGAGCTGCCGGAGACCGTGATGATCTGCTCGAGGCGCGCGGTGACCCGTCGCTGCATCCGGGTGAAGGAGTACCAGCGGCGCAGCGACAGGCGGCGCAGCCGGGTGTCGGCCGCCTCCAGCTCCAGGCGGCGGTCCACGGTGACCGGGTGGTGGATGGTGGTGACCAGCGGGAAACCGTGCCGGGCCAGGCCGAGCAGGCCGTAGCCGAGGGTCTGGTTGTCGTGCACCACGTCGTAGCGGCCGCGGTGCCGGGCCAGGAACTGACGGGCCCGCAGCGAGAAGGTGAGCGGCTCGGGGAAGCCGCCGGTCCACATGGTGGCGACCTCCAGCGCGTCGACCGCACCGCGCAGCTCCGCCAACGCGGGCGTGCGGAACGGGTCGTCGGCACGGTAGAGGTCCAGGCTGGGCAGCTCGACCAGGCGTACCGAGCCGGGGCCCTCGACCTCGTCCAGCACCGGGTAGGGCTGCGCGCCGATCACCTCGACGTGGTGGCCGAGCCGGGCCAGCTCGCGGGAGAGGTGCCGGACGTAGACGCCCTGACCGCCGCAGAACGGGTCGCCCCGGTAGGACAGCAGCGCGATCCGCAGCGGACGCCGGTCGGCCGTGGAGGGTGGCTGCCCCGTCATGGTCAACCCCTTGAACCTGTGAACAGTGAGAGACCTCGAAGATACCGGCCCGTAGCTTCGGCATCCCAGGCGGGGAAGGTGATTCACGACACGCTGCCCTGCGCGGTGTGCGCACGGACCGTGCCAGGCCCGGTCGGCGGCGGCTCGCCCGGCCGGTCGGCCGGGTCCCGCCGGCCGACCGGTGACGGCTCACCGGCCGGTTAGAGTGGTATGGGCCGCTCTCCGGCGCCGACCGGAGCCCGTCGGCCGGGCGAGCGGACCGCCTGACGCCCACCGAAAGGCCGCCGCACCGCCATGCTCTCCCCCGCCCGTACCGGCGCCGCCGTCCTGACCGCCGCCCTGCTGGCGGGCCTCGCCGCAGGCCCCGCCCTGGCCGACGCCTCCCCGGCCGCGCCGCCCGCCGCCGTGCGGGTGGTGGCCGCCCAGGCCGCCGGCCACCTCCCGCAGGCCTTCGCCGGCACCGACCCGGTCAAGCAGCGCACCGAGACCGCCCTGGCGGCGCAGAGCGCACCGACGGCCACCGCCAAGAAGAAGAGCGGCGGCTTCCCCACCCTGTGGCTGGTCGGCGTGGGCCTGGTCGCGGGCATCGGCGGCGGCCTGCTCCTCAGCATGAACCGCAAGCGCTGAGACCTGTCCGGCTCAGCCCGCCTTGGGCCCGGTGGACTGCACCACCTCGAACGACCACAGCGTCGAGCCCGCCGCGGCCGGCTTCTGCCCCGCCGCCCCGGCCGGCCGGTGCGCCGACTGCATCGGCCCGCTCATCCACGCCTGGAACGCCTCCTCCGAGGCCCACCGCGTGTACACCAGGTACTGATCGGTCCCCTCCACCGGCCGCAGCAGCTCGAACCACTCGAACCCGTCGGAGCTCTCGACAGCCCCGGCCCGCGACGCGAACCGCTGCTCCAGCACCTCCCGCTGCTCGGCGGGAACGGTCAGCACGTTGATCTTTACCACGCTGGGCACATGACACCTCTCATCAAAAGGGGCCCGACCTGGGCACCTAACCTTGACCACGTGCGAGCAGTCTCCTACATACGACAGTCCAAGAAGCGCGAAGACGACTCGCAAGCTTCACCAGCAGCGCAGCGCACCAAGACCGAGGCGCTGATCATCGCGAAGGGATGGGAGAACACCGGCCACTTCGAGGATGTCGGCAAATCCGGCTGGGATCCCAACGTCACGCGGCCCGGCTTCGAAGAACTGATGGCCGCCGTCCGTGCTGGCCACGTCGATGCCGTGGTCGTCTTCTCGCTGTCCCGCCTCACCCGACAGGGTGCCTTGGAAGCCATGAAGATCAATGACGAGCTGGCCCGGCACGGTGTGCGGCTCGTCTCCGTCGAAGAGCCCTACCTGGACACCTCCACGCCGATGGGTATCGCCATCTTCGGTCTCATCGCCGCGCTGGCGCAGCAGGAGTCCGACCTGAAGTCGGCCTACATCACGGCGACCAAGGACACGCTCCGGACGGCTGGGAGCCACGTCTCCGGCATCGCGCCGTACGGCTTCCAAACCGTGCGCGAGCAGCGTGGGGAACTGTCCGTCATGCGTTTGATCCCCGACCCGGTGGAAGCGCCGCATGTGCGAGACATGGCCCGCTGGGCTGCCGACGGGAAGTCGGCCGGGGACATCGCCCGACAGCTCACCAGGGACGACGTCCCGACCAAGGTGACGGCGCTGGGCGAGAAGGGCACCAAACGCCTTGACGCGCGCCGCGCGAACAGCTCGTCGAAGAGCCTCGGTGGTCCGGCCTGGACCACATCAACCGTCCTGCGGATCCTCCGTGACCCCCGGCTGGCGGGCTTCGCGATGGTCTGGGAGGGGCGCCGACCACGCACCAAGGACGAGGACGGGAACGTGATCCCCGGAGCGGGGGGTAAGCGGACCATCCTGCGCGGGGACGATGGCGCTCCCGTGATCTCACACGACGGGGTCATCCCCGCTGAGGAGTGGTGGGGTCTCCAGGAGATCCTCAACGGGCGGTCGAAGGTGGTCGCCCGCTCCGGGCGCCGAGTCCCAACGCTGCTGGCCGGACACGGAATGCTCTTCTGCGACGTCTGCGGCTCGGTCATGGTGGCTGACAAGCGGAACACCTCCGACGGTCCGCAGCACTACTACAAGTGCAACCGGCTCGGCGGTGTCGTTCCGGGCCACGGCGGCCTATTGATAAGGGCCGACGTCACCGATGACCATGTGGCGGGCCACGTCTGGGCACGCCTGACGAATATGGACCCCGAGGACCCCGAGGATCTCGAATGGCTCGCGGAAGCCTCATTGCGCTTCGCCCACCAGCAACAGGGCGCTGACGAGGAAGCCGAGCGAATCGCCGCAGCAGCTGAGTTGGAGCATGTCCGAGAGGCTCTGCGGACGCTGTATCAGGACCGGCAGGACGGCCTCTACACAGGCGAGACCGGCAAGCGGATGTTCACCGACTCAGTTACACGGCTGACGGCGCACGAGGAGCGCGTCTCGGCCCGCCTGGAGTATCTCCAAGCCGCGAGGCACCGCACCATCGAGATTCCGCACGAGTGGACGGAGCCCGGGGAGAACCCGATCGGCGAAGGCTCCACCTGGGCGGCTTGGCCCCTGGAACGGAAGCGGGAGTTCCTGGCACTCTTCGTGGACTCGGTCCGCATCACCAAGGCCGTCGGCAGAGGCCGCAACGCGAACACACAGGATCGTGTGATCATCAAGTGGGCCGAACTACCCTCCACAGACTGACTACGCCCCTGATCTCATGAGCGCCGCTCTGGCGCTCGCTCAGCCCCGTCAGGCCCCATGGACCGGCGGGGCTCTTTCGTGCCGGTAGGTGGCCGTACAGGGCTTCGGCCGACAGGAATGTCCTGCGCTCCCCCTTTGGTGTAAGCGCTTACGGCTCGCCTGCTCCAGGCTCTGCCGAGCGGTCGTCTCGGGCGTGAGCCAACCACCGGCCGAATTCGGTCGCTGGCACGTGCTGCTCCCCGTGTGGTCAGGGGGGCTTGCTCTCTAGAGCCAGTGGAGGAGAGGCGCCGTCGAAGGGCACCCCCATCACCCGAATTCGGGTGGTGATGCTGCTCTCCATGTGATCAGGAACCCCGTGCGCTCTAGGGGCAGGGCAGGCGGCAGCGAGGGAAGCCATCCCACTCGCTGGTGGGACAGCACACGGCAACCCCTGTGCTCCATCTGAGATAGGGGCAGCGGCAGGACAGTGAGACGCGGGAATCCCTTGCACTCTAGGGAGATCAGTCAGCAGGGGACGGAGCCGGAGACGGAATCCCTCCCACTCCCTAGAAGGCAGTGCGCTGACGGCTCCGCACGGTGCAGGAATCCCTTGCACTCTAGGAAGTCTGCAAGTAGCGAGCGGCATCACCCCGGCTCGCGACCCGAACACCCCGGCATGGGGTAATCATGCCAACTGACCAGCCCCCGACTTGGGTTGATTCCCGCAC
Organism: Kitasatospora sp. NBC_01266; assembly: GCF_036242395.1. Classification (NCBI taxonomy): domain Bacteria; kingdom Bacillati; phylum Actinomycetota; class Actinomycetes; order Kitasatosporales; family Streptomycetaceae; genus Kitasatospora; species Kitasatospora sp. NBC_01266. Next base: position 2,715,950 of record NZ_CP108458.1, read on the forward strand.
CGGTAGTGATGCCCCGGTGTGCGAGTCCCCCGGTCGGGGGCTTTTTGCATCCACGCATCACAAAGGAGTGTTCTATGTACCCTGACCTAAACAGCATCTACCGGCGGCCACCCCTCGCCCCGACGAGCATCAAGGGGCGCAGCGACGACGGCGTATGGCAGCTCGCTGTCCAGTGCCCGTACTGCCCGGCGGAGCACCGCCACGGAGGCGGGAACGGGGATCAGCCGAGCATCGCGGGCACCCGCGCTCCGCACTGCCAGGACGTGCACTACCGCAACCGGCTCATGTTCGACGCCCGCGTGACCCGCTACCTGCCTCACTACGAGCTTGCCCCCGCCGAGTCGCGCAGCGAGTGGGACGGTGAGCGTGAGTACGCCAGCTTCCTACTGGAAGAAGCCGAAATGGCGATCGAAGAGGACGACGAGAAGGCTGCGAGGCAGGGAACGGCCGCCGGACGAATCGTCAACCAGCAGATCCGCGAGATGCACGGGCTCGTGGAAGAGATCGAGGAAGGCAGCCGGACGGGGCGCAACAGCGCGTTTCTGGCGGCTTGGAAGGCCAAGCAGGAGGGCGGGCAGTGACGACAACGACGGAGACCGTGCGCCTGCTGACTCAGCGCGACGGCACCGATGTGGACCGCGCGGAGTTCATCGCTGACCGAGTACGCGGACGGCTGATCTACGTGGAGGGGCCGGGGTGGTACGCCTGGAACGGACGCCACTGGGTCAACGACTCGACCCGTGACGCTGTGGCGCGTGGCATGGTGCACAGCGTCTCCAGCGCGCTGCTGGAGGAAGCGGCCAGCACAGGCAGCGATGCACTTATCGACGCGGCTCGGGCACTGCGCACCTCTCGGTATATCTCAGCGGCGCTGCTGGAGATGCAAGCCATGCCCAGCATCCGGCGCAGCGTGGCCGACCTGGACGCAGACCCGTACGCGCTGACCTTCCGCAACGGCACCGTGGACCTACGCACGGACCGGCTGCGCCCCCACGATCCGGCCGACCTGATCACCCGACTCGTGGACGTGGACTACCTGCCAGAGGCGCAATGTCCTTCATGGCTGGCGTTCCTGGAGAGCAGTCAGCCCGGTGACCCAGAGATTCACACGTTCCTTCAGCGGCTGGCTGGCTACGCCGTGACCGGTTCGACGCGAGAGGAGTGCCTGGCGTTCTTCTACGGGTCGGGACGGAACGGCAAGGGGGTGTTCACCGAGACGCTGGGCAAGGTCTTCGCGGCCGTGACCACGGCACAGGAGGCGGAGTTCTGGGAGAAGCAGCGCAACGGCCGTAACGGGTCGCTGGTGGCCAAGCTCCACGGTGCCCGGCTGGTGCTGTCCAGCGAGATGACAGCGGCGCGCCTGGATGAGGCGTTCGTGAAGCTGTTCACGGCCGCAGACCTGCTCACCGCGAACCAGAAGTACAAGCCTGCCTACGACTTCACGCCGACGGCGCTGCTGATCATGTCCGGCAACGACAAGCCGACCATCCGGGGCACCGACGAGGGCATCTGGCGGCGCTTCCGCTGCGTGCCATGGGATGAGTCGTTCGTCGGCAGGGAGGACAAGGGCCTCAAGGGCCGTCTGCTGGCCGAAACGGAGGGTATAGCGGCGTGGGTGGTCCGGGGCGCTGTCGAGTGGTTCAAACATGGGCTGAACGAGCCTGAGCGGGTCACCAGGGCCACCGACGAGTACCGCGAGGAGTCCGACCCGTTCGCGGACTGGGTGGAATCCAACTTCGAGGCCGACCCGGACGGCTTCACGCCCAACGGCGAGATCAAACAGCGAGGAGAGCAGATGCACCCGAAGCTGCCCGGACAGCCGCAAGCGTGGTCCAAGGCCGTTGCCCGCCAGTTCGGCGCCACGGTCGGCAAGAGGGGCGGCAAGCGCGGCGTGATCGGCGTCCGCATGCTGCCGGCTCAGCGGACCAACATCTTCGGGGCGCCCGCGTAGCCAGCGGGAGAGGGCTCTCCCTGGACGCTTGGACACTTTAGAGGCTGTTTGCACCAACCTTCTCCATACGCACATGGGGGAGGTTCATGCAAATGACCCTGCAAGTGTCCAAGCGTCCACCCCTGCTGTGCTGCGCGCTCCAACTCCGGGAACGGCAGAGGGCCACCACCCGAATTCGGGTGGTGGCCCCTTGTCCGCTGCTGCGCCCTACTCGGCACTAAGCGCCCGGTACAGGGTCGCCCGGCTGATCCCCAGGGCCTTAGCAATCGCGGTCACGCTCTCGCCCTTCGCCTGCCTGGCGCGGGCAATCGCGAGCTTGTCCTCAGTGATCACGGTCGGCCGTCCGCCGTGCCTGCCGTTGCTCGCTGCCGTGTCGAGACCTTCCATGGTCTTCTCGCGGATGCCCTCCCGCTCTACCTCGGCGCTGACGGCCAGCACGGCGAAAACGATGGCTCCGGCGCCGTTGGGGTCGTGGATGCCCTGGAGTGGGCCGGACAGGATCTCAAGCTGAATGCCGTCAGCCTGGAGAGCGGCGCTGAGAGCCATCAATTCGGCGGCGCTGCGGGCAAGTCGCTTCATCTCGTGGACGGTGAGGATCACAGCCTGGTCGGGCGCTGCGGTCTTGATCTCCCGCGCGAGCGTCAGCGCTGCCTCGAACTCCGGCCGGACCTTGATCCGGGTGCTGATCTTCTCGGAGAACACGCGCTTGCAGTTCGCCCGGCTGAGCGCGTCAAGCTGGCTCTGAAGCTCCTGACGGGCCGTGGAGCAGCGGGCATACCCGATCCGGATCGGAGCGCCAGGGGCAGCATCAGCGACCGCCACAACCGGCGCTGCGCCTGCCTTCCACGGCTTACCAGGGTTGCGGTCGGCCGGGGTCTTCACGGTCAGCTCAGCCTTGAGCGCGGGAACGAGCGTGAACCGTCCGGTGTGGTAGTTGGCCGCCACCTTGCCTGCTGTCGTCCGACACGGGCTCCCGGCGGGGGCAGTGCACTTCGGGCAGTCGTGGCGCTCGACCTGGGTAGCTGCTTCGGCGTTCGTCATCATGGGTTTGATCATCGCATAAACGTGTCTCAAAACCTAGGTGCGAGGACAGGCTATTGAGACGAGTTTTGAGACCGGCGATCCAGATCAAATCGGACATGATCCGACCCGTCCGACGACTGCGTCTCATTCGATCGATTGTGAGACGGCTCGTGCTGGCGACTCTCAGTCACATGCGGCCAGGCCCACGGCTTGTCCAGCCCAATGGCCGAGTGGCCCGGCCTGTTCGGCGGGCGTGCGCCCTGGACTCTGCGGGGGTGGGGAGTGCTGTGCCGGGGTGGCGCTGCGTATGGCGGTGTGACTCCCTGTGCGGACGTATGGGGGTACCGGGGGGTAGCTCAATCTCTGGCGCTGCGGCACTCCGGGACCCGGCCCCCAAGGCCGCACACACCTCCTGAACTCTCAAGGGGTGGGGGTGTCCATAACTATCTGCAATATCACGAGAGGTAACCATGGCTCGACCTACGCCACTTCCGAACGAGCGGAACCGCCGCCTCGGAAACCCCGGCCACAAGCACATGCCCGCACTGTCTGACATGGCGGCGGTTCCCGCTGTCGAAGCCGACGCACCAGAGCGCCTAGGAACGGCTGGGCGGGAGTTCTGGCGGACTGCCACGGCCAGTACCTCATGGCTGGCCACCACGGACACCCCGACGCTTCTGCTAACCGCTGAGCTGATCGACCGGCGGGCCGGCTTCCTCGCGCAGCTCGCGGAGACTGGCCCCGTGCTCCATACCGAGAAGGGTTACGCCTACGCCAACCCGCTGGTGGCGATGATCAGCGCCCTGGAGAAGCAGCTGTTCGCGCTGCTGGCGTCGCTCGGGTACACACCCGCCGATCGGTCCCGCTTGGGCGTAGCCGAAGTCAAGGCGAAGAACGCGTTCGAGGAGATGCTGGCCCGCCGACAGCGCTGGGAGTAACCCTGGCTGGTCGGACAGACTGATCAACTGTCAGCCCCGCTGGCTGCTTGCCTTTCGGCAGGTGGCTGGCGGGGCTTTCGGCTGTGTCAGGAGAATATTCGAGAATCACAACCCGCCGTGGAGCGATTCCAAGGCATCCTGGCTCCAGCTTGCCCGACGACGAGGGGAGCGGCCGTGAGCCGACGACTGCGGTACATCGGAAGCAACTCAGGGAACAACGGATGCCCAACCCTCTACGAAGACGTAGAGACTGGGGAAGTGCTGGTGCAAGGCGACGCGGTGACCGACCCCGACGACGTGGCTCAGCTCCGTAACGTCAAGCCCGGCGAGGGGTTCGTGATCGTGCCGCGTGTGCTGCTTGCCGACTTCTCGCCGCGTGACGTGGACCGAGGCCCCGTGCTGATCAGCTTCGAAGAGTTCGACGGCATGTTTGAGACCTGCCAGCACACAGCATTCCGGCTGGAGAGCCGTCGCCGCTACCGCTCCGACGAGCGGACGGAGACCTACCGGCGGTTCGCTGCTGGGCAGGCGGCCGGTTGGGATCTGGAGGACCCCTGGTGCCGCTCGCGTCGCGAACAGGTCGCCATGGGCAAGCGGTTCGAGCGCGTGAGGATCATGGACAACCCGCCGACCCTGGGGCAGCGGTACCTACTCGACAACGCCGAGCGGAACAGCGCCGCTGGCGAAGACATCCGGTACGTCTGGCGCGCGGACGCTGAGCGTCTGAGCCTTCCGGACGAAGACACCTGGCTGTTCGACTCGCGCGTGATCGCCCTGCTCCACTTCGATGCCGACGACGACCTGACCAGCGTGGAGCTGATCACGGACCCGGTACAGGTGGCCCGCGCCTGCCAGGTTCGCGACGCTGCGTGGCACTTTGCCGTCCCGCACCAGACGTTCAGCGCTGAGGTACCGTCCCGCGTGTGAGCACCGACTTCCAACAGGCTCGAATCGCCCTCGGTCTGCGGCTTCGTGAGCTGCGTACCGAGGGCGGTCTTACCGGCCGGCAACTGGCCGAGCGCTTGGGCTGGACGCAGTCCAAGGTCAGCAAGCTGGAGACCGGCAGGCAGACGGCCACTCATGATGACCTCAAGGCGTGGGCGGAAGGCGTCGAACAGCCGGCGGCCGAGGGGGAGCTGGCGGCCCGTTTGCGCGTGCTCGAATCTCACTCCCGCTCCTGGCGGCGTCAGCTTGCCGCTGGGCACCGGCCGGTACAGGACACGCTGACGGTTGAGTACGAGCGCTCGACCGTGCTGCGAGCGTGGGAGGGCTCCATGGTCGTCGGCATGCTCCAGACGGCCGACTACGCCCGGCACGTGTTCAGCTCCTACGTCGAACTTCACCAGTCACCGCGCGATATAGAGGACGCCGTTCGAGCTCGTGTCCGACGGCAGGAGAGCCTCTACCAGCAGGGCAAGCGGTACCGCATTGTCATGTGGGAAGCCGCGCTGCGCGCCCTGGTCTGCCCGCCCGCCGTGATGGCTGCGCAGCTCGATCGACTCAGCGGAGTGATCGGGCTGGACACTGTGTCCCTGGGCATCGTGCCGTTCGGCGTATCGCTCAAGCTGCCTCCCGCTAACGGATTTTGGGTCTACGACGAGCGGCTTGTGATCGCTGAGGACTGGCACGCCGAACTCTGGCTGACCGACGCCGAGAACGTGGCGCTGTACCTGCGTACCTGGGAGGCGCTGGCAGCGTCAGCGCTCTACGGCCCGGATGCGCACCGGGTCATCACTCGTTGCCGGAGAGCGCTCGGCGCGATCTGAGAATCCTGGCGAAGCCCTGTCACCGGCATTCGAATATCCGAGAATCGCACTCCTTCCGGCGAAGCACAGACGCTTAACGTGCTGGTCAATGGCCGATCGGCATGGGAGCTGAGCGATGACCAACAGTCCACCGGCGCTGACCGTTGATCCGTACCGAGCTGCGATCTCCGCTGCGGAGCAACGGCAGAACGGACGACGCCCCCGTCGGACCGTCAGTCCTGAGTACATGGCTGCCGTCCGGGCGGAGTACGACCCGCTGTTCTTCGACAAGCTGCGGGGTGGCGGCCGGGGTACGCCGAACGGCTGGCCGTTCTGCGAGTGCGGCAGCGATAAGTGCCCCGACAAGGACAAGGCGTCCGGCGCAGCGCTGGCCCCGGCGCTCGACCGCTCGACTTCTCCAGCGGTGAGCGATGCTGCCTGAGACGACCACCAGGGTTGGGGCGCCCGAGTGCGCCAGGTGCGCCGAGCTGGACGCCGACGCAGACAAAGCGCGCCACGCGATGGACGGCATGGTGACGTACGTCGATCGGTCGGCCCTGCTGGACGTCAAGATCAAACGGCAACTGCACGAGCCCGTGTGCCCGCTGCGGAAGGTGGGGGCCCAGTGAGCAACCTTGCAACCCCGGACCCGGAAGCCAGCAAGGACGACCAGGACGACGCTGCCGACACCAGCACGGCGCAGCTAGAGCCCGCCGAGTCCCCGACCATGAAGCGGGTGCGTGAGGGGATGCGGCATCTCAACTCGCCTGGTGTACGGCGAGATTGGCACTGAGATGAGGGCAGCATTGAACATGGACGGGAGCACGCAGCGCCGCCGGTTCTTCCGGTTCGTGGCTTGGACCCTCCGGCGGGCTGACGACGAGCCGGACCTGCCGCCCGTACAGCACCAGTTCCGCTGCCTGGGGGAGGGCGAGGACGGCACCCTGTGCGACGCCGAGGGGCCTGTCTCGCTGGACTTCGAAGAGGCGCAGCGCTGGCCGTTCAAGCACATCAGGGAGCAGCAGGAACACCGAAGCTACTCCCACATAGCGGTGGTGCCCTGGCTGATGGTTCCGGCTAAGGAACCCAACTCAGCCTTTCGCGCTGATCACGGCGGCAACGATCCCGCCCACCGCCGTGATGATGGCTGCAATGATCACAGCCCGAGCGCCGACCCGAGACGCTAGATCCGAAGCGCTGTCCCGATAACGGGAGCCCTTCTGTTCGGGTTCACTACGCACTGCGCCCCTGAGCCTATGACACCAACGTTGTGCCCATCATGACGCGCTTGCGGCTGCCTGTCCCGGGAACGCCGAGACATCGCGGGGGGATCAAGGTCCGTCGGCGCCCACGACAGGGCCATGGCGGTCTCCCGTCGTGCTCTATGTGAGTGCCTTGACACACTCATTGATCTTCACAACAGACATGCCCCCATCCTGCCGCACCACACACCCGCACGGCGCGCCGCCACCACCGCCGGACCGCACCCGCGCAGGCGCCCCTCGCGACGACCCGTCAGAGCGGACGACCCGTCAGAGCGGATGACCCGTCAGAGCGAGCGCCCCTCGCTCTGCGGGACGGGCTGGCCGGTGCTCCGGTCCCCCCGGTCCGGGCGGTCGTGCTGGTCGCCGGTCAGCGCGTCGCTGAGCCGGGTGAGCAGGTCGGCCAGGTCGGTGAACTGCTTCTCGTCCCAGTCACCGCACAGCCGGGACAGCTGGGCGCGCCGGGCGGCCACCAGCTTGAGGGCCACCTGCTGGCCCGCCTCGGTCAGTCGCATCGGCAGGCCGTTGCGCAGCGCCAGGCCCTTGCCCTCGACCTCGCGGGCCGCCGACTCCACCACCTCGGGCGGGATGATCTTGCGCTCGGCCAGTTCGGCGGGCTCCGCCGAGCCCTGATGGTGCATCTGGAGCAGCAGCCAACTGGCCGCCGGCTGCAGGTCGAGCCCGGCCTCGGCGGTGATCCTGCGGTACAGGTCGCGGCGCGCCTCGCGGGTGTTGAGCACGGCCAGCGCGCGGGCGATCTCGTCCACCGAGGAGCGCTCCACCGGGTTCATCCCGATCGACTCGCCGAGGTCGGGCGCGGTGACCGAGGCACGCAGCGGCTGCTCCCGGATGAAGAGCGAGAACAGGAAGGCGACGAACGCCACCGGCGCCGCGTAGAGGAAGACCTCCGCGATGGAACTGGCGTAGGCGTGCAGCACGTTGTGCTGGACCACCGGCGGCAGGGACTTGATCACGTGCGGGTCGGCGGTGATCGAACTCGGCGCGAAGCCGGCCGGCAGGTGCACCCCGCGCAGTGCGTCGTTCAGCTTGTGGGTCAGCTGGGTGGTGAAGATGGTGCCGAAGATCGAGACGCCGAAGGAGGCGCCGATCGAGCGGAAGAAGGTGGCGGCGGCGGTGGCCACGCCCAGGTCCTGGTAGCCGACCGAGTTCTGCACGATCAGCACCAGCACCTGCAGCACCAGGCCGAGCCCCAGGCCGAAGACCAGGAAGTACAGGCTCATCACGGTGGTCGAGGTGGACTCGGTGAGCCGGGAGAGCAGGATCAGACCCACCGTCACCACCGCGGTGCCGGCGATCGGGAAGATCCGGTAGTGGCCGGTGCGCGCGACGATCTGCCCCGAGCCGATCGAGGTGACCAGCATGCCGAGCACCATCGGCAGCATGTGCACGCCGGACAGCGTGGGTGAGATGCCCTGCACCACCTGGAGGAAGGTCGGCAGGTAGGTGAGCGCGCCGAACATCGCGAAGCCGACCACGAAGGAGATCACCGCGACCAGGCTGAAGGTCCGCGAGGCGAAGAGCCGGGGCGGCAGCACGGCCTCCTCGGCGGAGCGCTCGACCTGGACGAAGGCGATCAGCAGCACCACGCCGAGCACGCCCAGGCCGATGACCTGCCAGGAACCCCAGGGGTAGGTCACCCCGCCGAGCGAGGTCATCAGCACCAGGCAGATGGCGACCGAGGCGATCAGCACGATGCCGAGGTAGTCGATCCGGTGCTGGCGCTTGACCTCCACGCTGTGCAGCACCACGGCGATCACGATCAGCGCGACCACGCCGATCGGCAGGTTGATGTAGAAGACCCAGCGCCAGGAGAGCTGGTCGACGAAGAAGCCGCCGAGCAGCGGGCCCAGCACGCTGGTGGCGCCGAAGACCGCGCCGAACAGCCCCTGGTACTTGCCCCGGTCGCGCGGCGGCACCAGGTCGCCGACGATCGCCTGGGTCAGCACGATCAGGCCGCCGCCGCCCAGGCCCTGCAGGGCCCGGAAGGCGATCAGCTCACCCATGTTCTGGGCCAGGCCGCAGAGCGCGGAGCCGATCAGGAAGATCACGATGGAGGCCTGGAAGAACCGCTTCCGGCCGTACATGTCACCGAGCTTGCCCCAGAGCGGCGTGGCGGCGGTGGAGGCCAGCAGATAGGCGGTGACCACCCAGGAGAGGTGCTCGAGGCCGCCGAGGTCGCTGACGATGGTGGGCAGCGCGGTGGAGACGATGGTCTGGTCGAGCGCGGCGAGCAGCAGGGCCAGCAGCAGGGCGCTGATCGGAACCCAGAGGTTGTGGACCCCGGCTTCCTGGGGGACCAGCGGATCGGGCTCGGTGGCCGGTTCCGCCATGGCGGATCCTCCTCGGTGCTATTTGCCGCTTATCTGACGATCATTCCGACTTCTCGCCCTCATCGTGTCAGATTTGCCCGTATTTGCGAGGAACGGTTGCGCCATTCGTAAGCCGGGCGCCCCTGTTGGCCACCGGGACAGGTCCTGCATAATCGGGCGCGTTCCACGCCGTCGACGCTCCAGGAGGACCGGCCCATGCCGGGATTCGCCCAACCAGGCCCCGGCCCGAGTCCCGTCCCGGACCCCGACGTCACCGAGACCGCCGTCCTGCCGCACATCGAGGGCCCGCCGCTGGTCCGCCCGTACGTGCCGGCGGTGCCGGTGCTCGACGAGGTGGCGGACCCGTCCGCCACCACCGTGCTGCCGCCGGTCCCGCCGCTGCTGCCCCCGGCACCGCCCTCGGCCGCGCCGCGTGAACTCGGACTCTTCCCGATCGCCGCCGATCCGGGCCCGCAGAGCGGCCGGGCCGCCGCGAGACGGGCCAGAGGGCGCAACCGCAGCGGCGTCGTGGTGGCGGCGGGCGCGGGCCTGGTCGCGCTCGGCGTCGGCCTGGCCTTCGCGCTCTCGCCCGGCCCGCAGAGCAATCACCAGGCACTGCCGGTGCTGCCCACCGGCGCACCCACCCCGACCGGCGCACCGAGCGGGGATACGCCGTCCGCGCCGAGCACGACCGCCGCGAGCAGCGCGTCGGCGAGCAGCGCGCCCGCGACGTCGGCCCGGCCGACGTCCGCCTCACCCCGGCCCTCGGTGCGCAGCGTCGCCCCCACCAGCCAGGCCCCGGCCGCGCCGCCCGCCCCGGCCACCACCCAGGCCGCGCCACCCAGCACCGCACCGGCGACCACCCAGGCGCCCCCGAGCAGCGCGCCCCCCAGCAGCAACGCCCCCTCGCCGAGCTCCACCGCACTCCCCGAATACGGCAGCACCGGCCCGGCCGTCACGGCGCTGCAGCACCAGCTCTCCGCCGTGGGCTGCTTCGACCGGCACCACACCTCGGGCGTCTACGACCAGGCCACCGTCCAGGCCGTGGGCAACTTCCAGAACGCCAACGCCCTCTGGCAGTCCCAGTGGGGCGTCTACGACCAGGCCACCGCCGACGCGCTGAACGCCGGCGACACCTGTTAGTGCCGCCTCAGGACTCAGCCGGCCACCGCCCCCACCAGGCTGATCCCCGCCAGCACCAGCATCGCCGCCGCCGCGACCCGGATGATCACCTTCATCGGGACGTGCTTCAGCAGCTTCTGCCCGCCCAGGATCGCCAGGCCGCCCACCGCGCAGAGCGCCAGCCAGGCGCCCAGGCCCACCGAGAGCGGGTCGGCGTACTTGGCGGCCAGGTTGGCGGTCATGATCTGGGTCAGGTCGCCGAACTCGGCCACCGCCACCACCAGGAAGCTGGCCCCTGCCACCTTCCAGAAGCCGGTGGAGGACGGCGCCTTCGCCTCGTGCTCCTCCTCCTCGGGCTTGTGCAGCAGCAGCATCACCGCGCCCGCCAGGAAGAGCGCCCCGCTGATCCCCTCCACCCAGCGGTGCGGCAGCAGCGACAGCAGGCTGCCGGCCGCCAGCGCGAGGCCGACCTGGACGGCCATCGCCGCCGCGACGCCCGCGAAGACGTAGGCCGCGCGGTAGCGGGTGCCGAGCATCAGCGCGGCCAGGGCGGTCTTGTCCGGCAGTTCGGCCAGGAAGATGATGCCGAAAGTGACGGCGAAGACGGTCAGGCTCATCAGGATCGGTGTCCCTCGGGTCGGGCTGCCCGGGCGCGTGGCCTCAAAAAAACAGAGACCCCGGCCTGACAGCACTGGTCTCAAGCACAGCACTGCGGCCGAAGGTCTCGCCAACACACGTGGTGTCCCGGGCGCCGGGCTCCTGAACGAGCGAGCCAGTATGTCGACGGTCCGGTGGAGGGCTACTCCCCTTCAACGCCTCCACTGTACCGGACGCCGTACCAGGCCCCGTCCGATCAGTTCCAGCACCACCACGATCGCCACCCCCTCCACCGCGAGCAGCGCGACCAGCACGAAGAGCTGCACCGCCCCCGCCGCCACCGGGGAGGCGCCGCCCAGCAGCATGCCGACGAAGGCGCCGGGCAGCGTGACCAGGCCCACCGTGCGGGTCTGGTCCAGGGCCGGCACCAGCGAGGTGGCGGCGGCGGTGCGGCAGATCTCCAGCCGGGCGTCGCGGTCCTCGAGGCCGAGTGCCAGCGCCGCCTCCACCTCGCCGTGCCGCTGGGTCAGCTCGTCCAGCGCCCGGCGCCCGGCCAGCGAGGTGGCGCTGAGCGCACCGCCGATCAGGATGCCGGCCACCGGCACGATGGAGAGCCCCTTGAGCGGCAGCAGCCCGCTGCCGAGCAGCAGGGCCAGCACCGGCAGGACGCCGACGCCGATCGGGGCCGCCGCCCAGGCCCAGCTCCAGCCGGGCGCGTCCGACATCCGCCGCCCGGCGGTGCGCACCGCCACCGAGAACATCACCAGCACGAAGAGCGCGGTCAGCCAGAGCGAGTGAACCACCCAGGTGATCACGAAGGCGACCGCCGCGAGCTGCACCACCGCCCGCGCCCCGGCCCGCAGCACCGCCCGACCGTGCCCCAGCCGGCCCCACCCGGCCACCGCGACCGCCGCCACCAGCAGCACCGCCATCGCCACCCCGAGCAGCGGGGTGACCGGCAGCAGCTGCCCCGAGCCGGACGTTCCGCCCGAGGCCGACGCGCTCAGATCCAGGTGGTGAACCACATGTGGTCCTGCCAGTCGCTCATCGGGATCACCTGAGCGGTGTAGAGCGGCAGGAAGTAGAGGAAGCACCCCATGATCGCCAGCACGATGCCGCCCGCCGCCGCGCCGCCGATCGCCCGCCGCCGCGCCGTGCTGCCGCTCGGGCCGAGCATCGCCCCGAGCATCTGGGCCACCGCCAGACAGAGGAACGGCACCAGCACGACCATGTAGAAGGAGAAGATGGTGCGCTGCTGGAACTGGAACCAGGGCAGGTAGATGGCGGCCACCGCGCAGAGCACCGCGCCCGAGCGCCAGTCCCGCCGGAAGAACCAGCGGTAGAGCAGGTAGGCGAGCGCGAAGCAGCCGGTCCACCAGAGCAGCGGGGTGCCGAGCGCCAGGATCTGCGTGGTGCAGCCGCCGGCGGCGGTGCAGCCCTGCTGCCCGGTGGGCACCGGCTGCCAGTACATGCTGACCGGGCGGGCCTGGACCAGCCAGCTCCACGGATTGGACTGGTAGATGTGCGGGGTGGTCAGCGTGGTGTTGAAGTGCCACATCTCGGACTGGTAGTGCCACCAGCTGCGCAGCGCGGCCGGGAGCAGGCCCGAGCGGCCGGCCGCCCACTGGCGGTCGTAGCCGCCGGAGGTGACGAACCAGCCGGACCAGGAGACCAGGTAGGTCAGCGCGCCGAGCACCGCGATCGAACCGAAGGCGGGCAGCGCGTCGCGGCGCAGCATGCTGCGCATGGGGTGGCGGGCGCCGGCCGCCCGGCGCCCCGCCTGGTCCCAGAGCACGGTGAGCAGGCCGAAGGCGGCCAGGATCTGCCCGCCGTTCCACTTCACCGAGCAGGCCGCGCCGAGCAGCAGCCCGGCGGCCAGCCGCCAGGGGCGCAGGCCCAGCCGCACCCGGTCGCCGTCCACCCCGGGCGCGGCCAGCTTGGCCCTGGCCCGGTCGCGGTCGATCAGCAGGCAGCCGAAGGCGGCCAGCACGAAGAACATCAGGATGCCGTCGAGCAGCCCGGTGCGGCTCATCACGAGTTGCAGGCCGTCCACCGACATCAGCAGCGCGGCGGTGCAGCCGATCAGGGTGGAGCCGAAGAGGCGGCGGCCGATCCGGGCCAGCATCAGCACCGAGAGGGTGCCGAGCAGCGCGACCATCACCCGCCAGCCGAACGGGTTCAGCCCGAAGGCCGCCTCGCCGAGCGCGATCACCCACTTGCCGAGCGGCGGGTGGGCGACGAAGGCGGGCACGTTGTCGAACGGGATGGTCTGCGGGTGCTGCAGGATCTGCTCGTTGGCGGTGACCGACCAGACGCCCTCGTAGCCCTGGTGGAGCACCGACCAGGCGTCCTTGGGGTAGTACGTCTCGTCGAAGACGAAGGCGCGCGGGTGGCCGAGGTTCCAGAACCGCAGGACCCCGGCGAAGAGTGCCACCGCGATGGGGCCGAGCCAGCCGGCGTGCCGCACCACCCAGGGTGCCCGGGTGGTCAAACCCACCAGCAGGGACGGACGGGCCGACGACACTTCCCGCGTCGCCGGCCGCTCGGTGACTGCCGTCTCTGCCATGAACCCACCGCTGTCGACTGGATGACCTGGACCGCCGACGACAATAGGTCGCGGCGGTCCCTCCCGTCACCCTCTCATGCCGCCGTCTGCAGCTCGCGGAGCGGCACGACCACGGGGGCCGGCGCCTCGGCGTTGTCCTGCGCCGGGGTCAGGTGCCGGCGCAGCCGCAGCGCCAGGACGACGATCAGCAGTGTGCAGGCGGTCATCGCGGCCAGGTAGAGCGGCCAGGTGCCGGAGCCGACCAGCAGTACGCCGACCGCCGGGCCGACCGCGATGGCGGTCTGCTTGACCAGCGCGAACGCCGAGTTGTAGGTGCCCAGCAGCCGGGCCGGGGCCAGGTCGGCGACGATCGGGCCCAGGGTCGGGGCCAGCATCGACTCGCCGACGCCGAACAGCACGTAGATCGAGACGATCGCGATGGTGGCCGCCGCCGCCTCGCCGCGGACCAGCCCGGCCAGCAGCGCCGCGCCCCAGGCGCCGAGCCAGACCACACCGGTGGCGGCCATCGCGGTGGTGCGCCGGCGGCGGGCGGTGATCCGCACCATGAACATCTGCAGCACCACGATGGTCAGCGCGTTGGCGCCGATCGCCATGCCGAGGGTGGCCGGGGCGGTCTTGACCGTGTCGGTGGCGAAGGCCGCCACGCCCGACTCGAACTGGCCGTAGCAGGTGAAGAAGATCAGCCCGGCCAGCAGGCAGAGCCGCAGCATCGCCTTGTCCGCGGTCAGCGCGCGCAGTCCGGTGCGCTGGGTCTGCCCGTTCTCGGCGACCAGGATCGGCGCCGGGCCCGGGATCTTCGCCGTGCCGGTGACGGCGGCCAGGCCCAGGAAGGTCAGCGCCTCGATGGTGAAGAGCCGGGTCAGGCTGGCCGGGTCGGCCACGTTGACGATCTGCCCGCCGACCAGCGCGCCGATGCCCATGCCCAGGTTGACCAGGGTGAACTGCAGCGCGAAGGCGTGCGAGCGGGTCTGCGCGGTGGAGCAGCGCACGATCATGGTGGCCAGCGCCGGCTGGCAGGTGGTGACACCGCCGCCGAACAGGAAGGAGGCGATCAGCAGCCCGGTGGTGCCGCTCGCCTGCCCGAACGAGAAGGCGCCGACGGCGGCCATCGCGCAGCCGGCCAGCAGCACCGGACGCGGCCCGTACCTGTCGATGCCGCGCCCGGCGAACGGCAGCACCACCAGCGCGGCCAGCGCGAAGATGGTGAAGACCAGGCCGGCGGCCAGCGAACCGAGCCCGCGCACCTGGTCCACGTACACGAACATGTACGGCATCGTGAACCCGCTGCCGAAGGCGCTGAGCGCGTTGCCGAGCTGGACCCGGCGCAGGGTGCCCCCCTCGCCGTAGATCTGCTGCTTCATGGAGACACCCCTTAGAACTTTTAGGCTGCAAGATTTCAGAGCTAAACTCTACGAGTCGGAAGAGTGTCGTGTCAAAGGCTTAACTTGGACAGCCGAGCGTGGGAGACTGGGGCCCATGAGCGCACCGAGGCCCGTGCCGGACACCGGCAGCGAGCTGGACATTGCCGAGCAAGTGGCCATCTACCAGCGGGAGTTCCCCACGGTTGACCCCCAGGTGGAGACCATCGTGTCCTCCCTGTCCCGGGTCGCCCGGCGGATGGGCACCGCCTACGGCCGCCAGCTGACTGTGCTCGGAATCACCAGCGCCGAGTGGGAGGTGCTCAAGGCGCTGGTGGTGGCGGGCAGCCCGTACCAGCTCGGCCCCGGCGAACTGGCCAAGCGGCTCGGCCTGACCCCGGCCGCGATGACCCACCGGATCGACCGGATGGTGGCCGAGGACCTGGTCACCCGGGAGCGCGACGAGGCCAACCGGGTCCGGGTGATCATCGAGCTGACCGAGAACGGCCGCGACAAGTGGCTGGAGTCGATGCGGATGGCCGCCGTCTTCGAGGAGGAGCTGCTCCAGGACGTCGAGCCCACGGAGCGCGCGGTGCTCTCCGAGCTGCTGCTGCGGATGCTGACCCGGATCGAGCGGACCAGCCCCTGAGCGGGTTGAGTGGCGCGAGCAGGCCGCAGGCGTGAAGGTGAGACCCGGGAGGGAACCCACCACACTTCGCGCCCCTGGAGGCGACAACCATGCCCGTGGTCAAGACCCCGTACCCGCCCGGCACCCCGTGCTGGGTCGACCTGACGGCCCCCGACCAGCAGGCCGCCATCGACTTCTACCGCGACCTGTTCGGCTGGCAGGGCGAGATCGGCCCCGAGCAGTTCGGCGGCTACGCGGTCCTCACGCTCAGGGACAAGCCGGTGGCCGGCATCATGAAGGCCATGGCGATGGACGACAACCCGCCGCCGCCCACCGTCTGGACCACCTACCTGGCCACCGCCGAGGCGGACGCCACCGCGACGAAGATCACCGCGAACGGCGGCAAGCTGCTCTTCCCGGTGATGGAGGTCGGCACGGTCGGCCGGATGAGCGTCGCCGCCGACCCGACCGGCGCGGTCTTCGGCATCTGGCAGGCGCTGGACTTCGGCGGCGCGGAGATCGTCAACGAGCACGGCGCGGTGATCTGGAACGAGCTGAACAGCTCCGACCTCAAGGCCGCCACCGCGTTCTACCGGACGGCGCTGGGTATCGAGATCACCCCGACCCCGGAGATGCCGGACTACCACATGCTCAAGGTCGGCGGTAAGGACGTCGGCGGGGCTCAGGGGCTGCAGAACCACCCGGCGGGCACGCCCTCGCACTGGGCCACCTACTTCTCGGTGGACGACATCGACAGCACCGTGGACGCGGCGGTGCGGGCCGGTGCCACGATCCTGGTGCCGGCGATGGACACCCCGGTCGGGCGGATGGGCGCGGTCGCGGACCCGCAGGGCGCACCGTTCTGGATGATCACACCGCAGCAGCCGCAGCAGAGCTGAACCCGCGTCAAGCGCGTGGGCCGCGGCCCGGACCGATCCGACGATCGGTCCGGGCCGCGGTGCTCTGCGGGGCGGGCGCGGCAGCGGACGCGGCAGACGCCGAGGGCGCCAGGGCCACCGCCGGAGGTTCAGGACTCCGGCGGTGACTCAGGAGCTCCCTGCACCTGTCGATCAACATGGACTAGACCAACTGTGGCGTCAAGAGCCGACCACCGCGCTTGAGCTGCCGTTAGGGTTCCCCGCACCGGCCGCTCGGCCGACCCGGCCGACCCTCCCGGATCCGGCGCGGGGTCCGTCTTGAGATGTAGTCGCGCTGCATCTGGCGTCGCAACCGGGCCCCGTTCGACTCCTCCTTGCGCGGCTCGTGCCGGTCGCACCGCCCGCCATAGCGTGGGCGGTGTCGCCCGTCCACCCCCTCGCACGAGGATCAACATGATCGAAGCCGTCGGCCTCACCAAGCGCTACGGCCCCAAAACCGCCGTCCAGGACCTGAGTTTCAGCGTCCGCCCCGGCATCGTGACCGGCTTCCTCGGCCCCAACGGGGCCGGCAAGTCCACCACCATGCGGATGCTGCTCGGCCTCGACACCCCGAGCGCCGGCCACGCCACCATCAACGGCCGCCGCTACGCCGACCACGCCGCGCCGCTGCGCGAGGTCGGCGCGATGCTGGAGGCCCGCGCGATCCACACCGGGCGCTCCGCCTTCAACCACCTGCTCGCGCTGGCCGCCACCCACGGCATCCCGCGCTCCCGGGTGGACGAGGTGATCGACCTGGTGGGCCTGCGCCAGGTGGCCAGGAAGCGGGCGGGCGGCTTCTCGCTCGGCATGGGCCAGCGCCTGGGCATCGCCTCCGCGCTGCTCGGCGACCCGGCCACGCTGATCCTCGACGAGCCGGTCAACGGCCTCGACCCCGAGGGCATTCTGTGGATCCGCAACCTGCTCAAGTCGCTGGCGGTCGAGGGCCGCACGGTGCTGGTCTCCTCGCACCTGATGAGCGAGATGGCGCTCACCGCCGAGCACCTGATCGTGATCGGCCGCGGGCAGCTGATCGCGGACACCTCGGTGGCCGACTTCACCGAGCGGGCCTCGCGCGGCGGAGTGCTGGTGCGCACCCCCGACTCAGTGCGGCTCGGTGAGCTGCTGCGCGAGCTGCCGGGTGTGAGCGTGACCGACGGCGAGGACGCCCAGGTGCTGACCGTGGACGGCGCGGACAGCGAGCGGGTCGGCCGGCTGGCCGCCGAGCACGGCCTGACGCTCTTCGAACTGACCCCGCAGAAGGCCTCGCTGGAGGAGGCCTTCATGGAAATGACCAAGGACGCCGTCGAGTACGACGCCGTGGTCGCCCCCCGCACGCTGGTCGAGGAGCACGCAGCATGAGCACCGCCACCCCCACCGCCGTCCCGGCCCGCGGGCCGGTCGGCGGCCCGGTCACGCTGCCGCGCGTGGTCCACTCCGAGTGGATCAAGTTCCGCACGCTGCGCTCGACCTACTTCACCCTGCTGGCCGCCGTGGTCTTCATGATCGGCTTCGGCCTGCTCGCCTGCTATGGCGCGATCGACCACCTGAACCACCCCGACATGCGCGACCACGGCTTCTCGATCAACGCCGCCGACCGCAGCCTGCGCGGCTACCTGGCGGCCCAGCTGGCCGTCGGCGTGCTCGGCGTGCTGGTGGTCAGCGGCGAGTACAGCACCGGCATGATCCGCGCCTCGCTGTCCGCCGTGCCGCGCCGCCTGCCGGTGCTCTGGGCCAAGGCGGGCGTCTTCGGTGCGGTGACCTTCGTGGTGACCCTGATCACCGCGTTCGTCGCCTTCTTCGGCGGCCAGGCGGTGCTCTCCGCCAACCACGTGCAGACCACGCTGTCGGCCGCCGGGGTGACCCGCACCGTCGTCGGCACCTCGCTCTACCTCACCGCGATCGGCATCCTCGCGGTCGCGGTCGGCACGATGATCCGCAACACGGCCGGCGGCATCGCCGCGATCTTCGGCATGCTGCTGGTGCTGCCCACCCTGGTCGAGGTGCTGCCGGCCAACTGGAGCAGCAACATCGGCCCGTACCTGCCCGGCGCGGCCGGCCAGGCGGTGGCCACGCTCAACCCGGACCCGGGCACGCTCGCCCCGTGGACCGGCTACGGCGTGCTCTGGATCTACGTGGTCGTCGCGCTGATCGGCGCGGCCGCGGTGCTCAAGCGGCGCGACGCGTGAGCGTCGGTCCGGCGAGCACCGCCGACAGGTCGGGCGCCATCCGATGCACAATGGCGCGATGACTTCGCTCGATCAGCTCCCGACAGCCCTCGGGCGGCGCTTTCCCCGCGCCGCCTGGGGGCTGGCCGCGTTGCGCGGCTGGCTGCTCGACGAGCGCTACCCGCTCGCCGTCGACCTCGCCTTCGCGCTGGCGGTGCTGGCGCTGGCCAGCGCGGCGCACGGGCGCGACCTGCGCGAGCACCCGTGGATCTGGCTGCTGCAGCTCGCGCTGATCCTGCCGCTCACCTTCCGCCGCCGGGCCCCGCTGACGGTCTTCGGGGTGATCGCGGGCGTCGCCTTCGTGCAGTGGCTGACCTACCAGGCGATGCCCGCCGACATCGCGGTGCTGCTCGCGCTCTACACCGTGGCGGCGCACTGCTCGCGTCGGATGACGGTGCTCTCCTACCTGGTCGCCGAGCTCGGCGTGGTGCTGGTGGCCTCCAACCTGCGGACCACGGTCGCGCTGGCCGATCCGGTGGGGATCTGGTTCAAGGCCGCCTTCATGCTCTCCGGCGCCACCACGGCCGCCGCCGTGCTCGGCCTCAACGTCCGGGCCCGCCGCGCCCAGCTGCGCGCGCTGCGGGCCAGGGCCCGCGAGCTGGAGCGCCAGCGCGACCAGCAGGCCGCCCTCGCGGTCGCCGAGGAGCGCTCCCGGATCGCCCGCGAGATGCACGACATCGTCACGCACAACCTCTCGGTGATGGTCGCGCTCGCCGACGGCGCCGTCTACGTCAACCCGATCGCCCCGGAGAAGGCCACCGCCGCGATGCGCCAGTCGGCCGAGACCGGACGCCAGGCGCTGACCGACATGCGCCGCTTCCTCGGCGTGCTGCGGGCCGACGAACCCGACGCGCTGCGCCACCCACAGCCCGGCCTGGGCCAGCTCGCCGCGCTGGCCGCCCAGGTCCGGGCGGCCGGCCTGCCCACCGAGCTGCGGCTGACCGGCGAGGCCGCCGGCATCTCCCCCGGCGCCCAGCTGACCGTCTACCGGCTGGTCCAGGAGTCGCTCACCAACACCCTCAAGCACGCCGCGCCCGGCGCCCGCGCCCAGGTCACCGTGGACTGCACGGCCGACCTGGTGACGGTGGAGGTCCGCGACGACGGGGTCGCGCTGCACCGGCCCGGCTCCGCCGCCGACCGGGGCGACGACTGGCCCGGCGAGCCCGGACACGGCCTGGCCGGGATGCGCGAGCGGGTCGCCGCCTATGGTGGTGGTCTGAGCGCCGGACCGCTGCCGCGGGGCGGCTGGCGGGTGGCCGCCACGCTCGACCTCGGCCCCGGCCCCGCGCCCGGCCCGGACCCGGAACCCGGCCCGGACCCCGATCCCGCACCCGACCTCGCACCCGACCTCCAGGAAGCCCACCGATGACCATCCGCGTCCTGCTGGTGGACGACCAACCGCTGCTGCGCGTCGCCTTCACCCTGGTCCTCGACTCGCAGCCGGACCTGGAGGTGGCCGGCGAGGCCGAGGACGGCGCGGAGGCGGTGCGCCTCACCCTGGAGCAGCGCCCGGACGTGGTGCTGATGGACGTCCGGATGCCCGGCATGGACGGCATCGAGGCAACCCGGCGGATCGTCGAGGCCTCCCCCGACACCAAGGTGCTCATCATGACCACCTTCGACCTCGACGAGTACGCCTTCGCCGGCCTGCGGGCCGGGGCCTCGGGCTTCCTGCTGAAGAACGCCCAGCCGGCCGAACTGCTCAGCGCGATCCGCAGCGTGGCGGCGGGCGACGCCGTGGTGGCGCCCCGGATCACCCGCCGGCTGCTGGACACCTTCGCCTCGCAGCTGCCCGCCGACGGCGGCTCGCCGGACCGGGCCGAGAGCGCCATCGAGGCGCTGACCACCCGCGAGCGCAGCGTGCTGGTCCAGGTGGCCCGCGGCCTGTCGAACGCCGAGGTGGCCGCCGAACTCTTCCTCGCCGAGGCCACGGTGAAGACCCATGTGAGCCGGATCCTGCTCAAGCTCGGCCTGCGCGACCGGGTCCAGGCCGTGGTCTTCGCCTACGAAAACCGCTTGGTCCGCCCGACCTGAGCGGCCGACAATCGGCGGATGACCGACGACCCCTTCACCCGCCGACTGGCCGCGCAGCGCTCCTGCCAGCGCCTGCTCTCCGGCCGCCGCCTGCCGACCATGCGCGAGCGGCTGGCCGCGCTCAGCTCGCTGGACGGCCTGGACGACCGCCCCGACTTCTACGGTGACGGCCCGGTCCGGCAGGTGGAGCAGCGGGTCGCCACCCTGCTCGGCAAGCCGGACGCCGTCTTCTTCCCCACCGGCACGATGGCCCAGCAGATCGCGCTGCGCCACGGCGCCGAGCTGACCGGGCGGACGGCCGTCGCCCTGCACCCGCTGGCCCACCTGGAGCGCTGGGAGCGGCAGGCGTACAGCCAGCTGACCGGGCTGCGCGGACTGTGGCCGACCACCGCGCCGCGGCACTTCGACGCGGCCGAAGTCGCCGCACTGGACGAGCCGTTCGGCACCCTGACGGTCGAACTGCCGCTGCGCGACGCCGGATACCTGCTGCCGAGCTGGCCGGAGCTGGTCGCGCTGGCCGAGGCCGGCCGGGCCGCCGGCGCCCGGGTGCACTTCGACGGCGCCCGGCTCTGGGAGACCACCAGCCACTTCGGCAAGGGACTTGACGAGATAGCGGCGCTCGCCGACAGCGTCTACGTCTCCTTCTACAAGACCCTGGGCGGCATCAGCGGCGCCGCACTGGCCGGCGATGCCGAGCTGATCGGCTACGCCCGCGCCTGGCGCCACCGCCACGGCGGCAACCTCTACCAGCAGTGGCCCGCCGCGCTGGCCGCGCTGGACGGCCTGGACCGGGTGCTGCCCCGGCTCCCCGAGCAGGTGCGCCACGCGGCCCTGGTCGCCACCGCGCTCGCCGAGCTCCCCGGTGCCCGGATCACCCCCGAGACCCCGCACACCCAGGAGTTCCAACTCTGGCTGCCCCACCCGGCAGCCGCCCTCGACCAGGCCGCCCTCACCCTCGCGGAGCAGGAGGGGCTCTGGTTCGTCCACTACTGGGAGGACCGCGCCCCGGGCCTGGCGATGGCCGAGGTCATGATCGCCGGGGAGGCGCTGGAGTGGACCGCGGCGGACGTCACCCGGGTGGGGCGGCGGTTCCTGGAGCTGGTGGAGCCCGGAGCCGGCGGAGCCTGAACCGCGGCGTCAGAACCCCAGCGCGTGCCCCACGCTCGCGGTCACGTTGCCGGAGAGCGGCATGGTGCTGGTCACCGTGGCCTGGGTGGTGCCGTTCGGCTGCAGGCTCGGCACGGTGAGCACCGAAGTGTCCAGCAGGGTGCCGCTACTGTCCTTGAAGTTCACCTCGATCACGTAACGCTCGGCCTGGGACTGGTGGTTGGTGACGGTGACCTGGACCTGGGCGCGGCTGTCGGAGTTGATCGAGGCCTGGCCGACCGAGACGTCGTCGCTCGCGTTGAAGCCGCCGGTGGCACTGGCCAGGGCGGAGGCGGCGGCGGACTGGGCGGAGGCGAGGGCGGTGGACCCGGACGAGGCCAGGCTGCTCGCGGCGGCGGCGGCCTGGGAGACGACCGAGGCGGCGGCGGAGGAGCCCTGGGAGGCCAGCGACTGCGCTGCCGAGGCGGCCTGGGAGGCCAGCGACTGGGCCGCGCTGGCGGCGGAGGTGGCCGTCGAGGTCGCCTTGCTGGTGGAACTGGAGGAGCAGCCGGCCAGCACGCCGCCGACGCACAGCGCCGCCCCGGTCGCGAGGGCGAGCGGGGCGGCGAGGGGACGGCGGCCGCGCGGGCGGCGAGGGGCGAGCTGGCGCAGCGGCGGGAGGTGGCGGTGGTCCATGGCCTCACCTTGGGCGTCGGCCGGACCTGCCGCCAGCGGGAAGGCGCATCCAGGTGAGGCGCCGTCAGCCGCCGGGCTCCGTCACATGCTCAGGTAGACCGCGCTGCCCACACCGGCCACCATGCAGTAGATCGCGAACGGGGTCAGGCTGCGGTTCTCGAAGTACTTGGTCAGGAACTTCACCGAGACGTAGCCCGCCACGAAGGCGCAGATCGAACCGACCAGCAGCGGTCCGCGGATGGCGGCGTTCTCCGGCTTGAGCAGCTCGGGCACCTTGAGGGCCGCCGCCGCGCCGATCACCGGCGTGGCCAGCAGGAAGGAGAAGCGCGCGGCGTCCTCGTGGTTGAGGCCGCGCAGGATGCCGGTGCTCATCGTGACGCCGGAGCGGCTGATCCCGGGCAGCAGGGCCAGGATCTGCGCGGCGCCGATCCAGGTGCCCTGGCGGAAGCTCAGCTTGGCCAGTCGGCGGTCCGACTCGATCGCCGGGTCGGCGCCCGGGGTGTGCCCGACCTGCTGCCCCGCGCGGCGGCGGCCACCGCCACCGCGCCGCAGCTTGTCGGCGCCCAGCAGCACGAACCCGTTCAGCGCCAGGAAGACCGCCGCGACCACCGGCTTGCCGAGCGCGTCCCGCAGCGCCTTCTCGGCGACCAGGCCCACCAGGCCGACCGGGATGGTGCCGACGATCAGCAGCCAGGCCAGCCGCTGCTCGGAGGTCTCTATTCGGCGCTCGCGTATGGAGCTGAACAGGCCCCGGATCACCCGGACCCAGTCCTTGCGGAAGAAGAGCACCAGGGCCAGCGCGGTCGCCAGGTGCAGGCCGACCAGCACCGAGAGGTAGGGCGAGGTGGCGGCCGTGACGTTCAGGTCCTTCTGGACGCTGCCCCCGATCAGCGCGGGGATCAGGATGCTGTGTCCCAGGCTGGAGACCGGGAAGAGCTCGGTGACGCCTTGCAGCAGCCCCACGCCGATCGATTCGGGGTAGGTCAGGGACATCGCACACCTTCAGCACTGGTACGGATCGTCGGAAGGCGACAGCGTACCGAGGTGTGCCCAGACAGCCTCGAAGCCCCTCCCCGCGAGAACGTACTACAGATCTGTAGACGCCTGGCGGGCAGGGGCCCGAATTCACCTGCTGGTCATCGGGGATTTTCGTACTCTCACTCGGGCTCCTCCGTCATGGCCTTCGCCGCCGCCTCGCGGATTCCGCGCTCGCGCTTGCAGACCACCTGGAAGGCACCCGCCGCGGCCGCCGCGAAGGCCAGCGCGCCCAGCCAGGGCTGGTTCAGCCGGTGGCCGGTGAGGTGGTCGAGCGAGAGCCGGCCCGGTCCCGCGATGCCGAGCGCCATACCGCAGACGCCGAGCAGCGCCGGGTACTCGTAGCCGCCCTTGGTGGCGAAGAAGCCGTGCGGGAAGTGCACCGCGCTGGCGCCGAGCATGGTGCCGGCCACGACCGGGCCGGCCGCCGGCGTGGCCAGCCCGGCGATCAGCAGCGCGCCGCCGCCCGCCTCACCGAGGCCGGCCGCCAGCGCGCTCTGCCCGCCGGGCTTGAAGCCCATCGCCTCCATGCCGGCCGCGGTGCCCTCCAGGCCGCCGCCGCCGAACCAACCGAACAGCTTCTGGGTACCGTGTGCGAAGAGCACACCGCCAACGGCGGTGCGCAGGGCGAGCAGCCCGAGGTCCGTGCGGTTCACGCAGCCCATGGTGGTGTCCTCATCTCTCTGCCCCCGCCTTCCATCCCAGCCGACCTCGCACTGCTCCTCGACCGGGGCAGGCCATCCGGGGGACCCTGGAGCCCAGCATCTGAGGGAGTCAGCGATGGATTTCCACCTGGACGGCGCCACCGCCACCGACCGGGCCGGGCTGTACTCGGCGCTCGGCACGGCGCTGAACGGCCCGGACGGCTACTACGGGAGCAACCTGGACGCGCTCGCCGACTGCCTGCGCGGCGGCTTCGGTCCGGTGCCGCCGTTCACCCTGGTCTGGCACGACTGGGCGGCGGCCGAGCACTCGCCGATGCTGCCGCCCGGCTACGCGTGGGCGGTGGTCGAGCTGCTCGGTGAGACGGGCGTCACGGTCCGGCTGCGCTGACCCGCCGGTGCGGCGCCCGGGCGGCGCGGGCGGTCTCGACCATGCTGGGGGAATGTCGGTCCTGAACCTGAGCAGCACGTTCGTCACCTTCTTCGCCGTGGTCGGCCCGCCCAAGGTGCTGCTGGCCTACGCCCAGTTGAGCCGCGGCCGCACGGTGCCGGAGATGCGCAAGCTGGTCCTGCTCAGCGCGTTGCTGGCGGCCCTGGTCGGGGTGCTGATGGCGTTCTGCGCGGACGCGCTCACCAACTTCTTCCACATCAGCGACGAGTCGCTGCAGCTGGCCGGCGGGGTGATCTTCTTCCTCTACGCGGTCGGCCTGGTGCTCGGCATGCACCTGGGCGGCGCGAGCGAGGACGACGACGACACGCTGACCAACCCGCTGGCCGAGGGTGTGCGCGAGTTGCTGCTGCCGTACGTGGCGAGCCCGCTGGCGATGACGGCGGTGCTGGTGGAGTCGCTGACCAAGGAGGAGTGGGGCTGGCGGTTCACCGTGGCCGGCGCCTACCTGGCGGTGGTGGCGATCAACACGGCCTGCGTGCTGGTGCTGGCCCCGCTGCTGCGGCGCACCCACCAGACCTCGCTGGAGGTGCTCTCCCGGCTGCTCGGGCTGCTGCTCGCGGCGGTCGGCGTGGAGCTGTTCCTGAACGGCCTGCAGGGGCTGGGTGTGCCGCTGCCCAGCTCCGGGCACTGAGCCGCCGGTGGGCCGGTCAGGGCGGAGTGACCGGGCGCCAGGGCACCGGGCTGGAGAGGACCATCGAGCTGCTCGGCTGCCCGTAGGCCGCCAGCCGGTCGATCAGCGCCTCGAAGCTCGCCATCTCGGCCACCGCCACCAGCAGGACGCAGCAGGCGCCGCCGGTCACCCGGTGCAGTTGGAGCACCTCGGGCCAGTCGGCCACCGAGGGGTCGCGCAGCACGCAGCGCGGGCCGTAGCACTGCACCTGCACCAGCGCGGTGATCGGCAGTCCGGCCCGGGCCAGGTCGACGTGCGCGTGGTAGCCGCCGATCACGCCGTCCGCCTCCAGACGGCGTACCCGTTCGGCGACGGCGGGGGCGGAGAGGCTGACCCGACGGGACAATTCGTTGTAGGAGAGCCGCGCGTCGGCCTGCAGCTCGGCGAGCAGGCGGCGGTCCAGGGCGTCCAGGACCATGGTTCTGTGGGCTCCTTTCCGAGCAGCAGGCCGACGGGGCTCAAGACCTTGCGAACGCAAGGCCGACCCGCCGATCGGATCTCCGTCGCCCATTCAAGAGCGGCGGTGACCAGCCGCACAATAGTCCCCACCTGCCACCGAGGGGGAACAAGATCATGTCCCGGTCCACCGTTCAGACGCCGAAGCTGGCGTTCGACCCCGTCCGCGAGGACGCCGTCGCCGACCCGCTGACCAGCGGCGCGACACCGTACGAGCGCTACGCCCGGCTGGACGTGCTGCACACCCTGCAGCAGCCGCGCAGCACGGTGGACGCGGAGCTGTCGTTCATCGTCACCACCCAGGTGATGGAGCTGCTCTTCGACCTGCTGCGGCACGAGTGGGAGCTGGCCCAGCGCGCGCTGCGGGCCGACGACCTGCCGGGCGCGATCGCCGCGCTGCGCCGCGGGGCCAACGCGCAGGATGTGCTGAACAGCTCCTGGGACCTGCTGGCCACGCTCACCCCGGTGGAGTTCAGCGCCTTCCGCCCGGTGCTCGGCGAGGCCTCGGGCTTCCAGTCCTCGGCCTACCTGCGGCTGGAGTTCATGCTCGGCAACAAGTCGGACCGGCTGCTGGCCATGTACCAGGGCGCCCCCGACACGCACCGCGAGCTGGCCGCCGCGCTGGCCCAACCGGGCCTGTACGACGACGCGTTGGCCCTGCTGGCCCGCCGCGGCTTCGAGGTCGCGCCGAGCGTGGGCCCCGAGCGGTACACCGCGAGCCCGGCGGTCGAGGCCGCCTGGCACGCCGTCTACACCGACCCCGCGCACGCCGAACTCGTCGTGCTGGCCGAGACCTTGCTGGACACCGCCGAGCGGGTCAGCCGCTGGCGGCAGCGCCACTACGCCTCGGTGAAGCGGTCGATGGGGGCCAAGCCCGGCAGCGGCGGGTCCAGCGGCCTGAGTTGGCTCAAGGCCGCCGCCGATCAGGACGTCTTCCCGGAACTGTGGACCGTACGAGGTGAGTTGTGAGCGTTGACCTGGTGACGATCCCGAGCACGCGGGCGCAGTGCCAGGCGCTGGACGCGGCCGACCCGCTGGCGGCGTTCCGGGCCGAGTACACGCTCCCGGCGAACGGCGTCTACCTGGACGGCAATTCGCTCGGCGTACTGCCCGCGCGCACCCCCGAACTGGTCCGGCGGACCGTCGAGGAGGAGTGGGGCAAGGACCTGATCACCAGCTGGAACAAGCACGGCTGGATCGACCTGCCGTACCGGCTCGGCGACAAGATCGCACCGCTGGTCGGGGCCGGCGCGGGCGAGGTGGTGGTCTGCGACAGCGTCTCGGTCAACCTGTTCAAGGTGCTGACGGCCGCGCTGCGGCTGCGGCCCGGGCGGCGCACGGTGCTCGGCGAGCGGGACTCGTTCCCGACCGACCTCTACATCGCCGAAGGGGTCACCGGGCTCTTCGAGGGCGGGCGCAGCGTGCTGCTGCCCTCGGTGGACGACCTGGACGCGCACCTGGACGACGGTGTGGCCGCCGTGGTGCTCTCCCAGGTGGACTACCGCACCGGCCGGCTGCTGGACATGGCGGAGATCACCGCCCGGGTGCACCGGGCCGGCGCGCTGATGATCTGGGACCTGTGCCACTCGGCGGGCGCGCTGCCGATCGACCTGACGGCCTGCGAGGCGGACTTCGCGGTCGGCTGCACCTACAAGTACCTGAACGCCGGGCCGTGCGCGCCGGGCTTCCTGTACGCGGCGCCGCGCCATCACGACGCCGTCGAGCAGCCGCTGACCGGGTGGTTCGGGCACGCGGCGCCGTTCGCCTTCGAGAGCGGCTACCGCCCGGCCCAGGGGATCGGGCGGTTCATGACCAGCTTCCCGCCGCTGCTCGCGCTGGCCGGGCTGCGGGCCACCCTGGAGATCTGGGAGAAAGTCGACCTGGAGCTGGTGCGGGCCAAGAGCCTGGCCCTGACCGGGCTCTTCATCGAGCAGTGCCGGGCGGCCGGGCTCGAGGTGGTCACACCGGATCAGCCGGAGCGGCGCGGCAGCCAGGTGGCGATCCGGCACCCCGACGCCTTCCCGGTGGTCCAGGCGCTGATCGAGCGCGGGGTGATCGGCGACTTCCGGGCGCCGGACCTGATGCGGTTCGGCTTCACCCCGCTGTACCTCTCCTACACCGAGGTCTGGGACGCCGCGCAGGCGTTGCGCGAGGTGCTGGCGAGCGGCGAGTGGCGGGCCGAGCGGTTCAGCGTGCGCGGTGCGGTGACCTGAGCCGACCTGAGCCGACCTGAGCTGAGCTGAGCAGCGGGCCGGGGTCGGCCCCTCCCGGTCATGGGAGGGGCCGACCCCGGTCTGGTCGGCTGGGCTTGTCGCGGTCAGGAGTGGCGACCTCGGCGGTAACGGCCGAACAGCAGCGCGCCGCCGCCACCGATCAGCAGCAGCCCGGTCAGGCCGAGCAGCGGCATCGTGCCGCCCTGCCCGGTTTCGGGTAGCACACCGGTCCGGCTGGCCGTGGGGCGCGGGGACCAGCCGCCCGAGGTCGGGCTGCAGGTCGGCGTCGGGCTCATGGTGGGGGTGGGCGTCTCGGTCGGGCTGGGGCTCAGGCTCACGGTCGGGGTCGGGGTCGGGGTGGGGGTGGGCGTGGGTGTCGGGGTGGGGGTCGGCGTGGGTGTGGGTGTCGGGGTGGGTGTCGGCGTCGGGGTGGGAGTCGGGGTCGGCGAGGAGCAGTCCGGCAGGTCGCCGTTGAACGGGTAGTTGTGGATCTCGTAACCGCCGGTCCCCGTCTGCACCAGGTTCCCGGCCAGGTAGACCCGCCCGTTCAGGCCCGGCTGCTCGACGGTGGTGGTCCCGTTCGGGTTGCCGCCCATGATCGAGCCCTGGAACTGGGCGCCGCCGATGATGTGGGCCATCGTGGAGGTCGGGAAGTTCCACAGCAGCTTGGGCCCGAGGGCGGTCAACTGGTCGCCCGGCAGCCCGTTGCCGGTGTTGGTACTGACCACCGCGTCGTCCGGGAGCATGTTGACGATGACGGTGGCACCGGACGGGATGCCGGCGAACTTCAGGTCGATCTTCCGGGCCGCCGAGCCCAGGTTCTGCGAGACGTTGAAGACCTGGCGGGCGCTGGTGCCGTCGCCGGTGAAGGTGGCGTCGAAGGGGGTGACGGTCACCGTGCCGGTCGCGGTGGCCTGCGCGGCGCACTGCGAGAAGTCCTCGATGGTGGTGCGCAGCGGCGCGTACGTGGCGCGCACGCCGGCGTCGTGGATCGTGCTGCCCGGGGCGACCACGGTGACCTTGCCGGTGAGCGTGCCGCCGTAGCGGACGTCACCGTAGGCGGGGCCCTTGGAGTCCGAACCGCCGACCATCACCTCGTTGGCCGGCCGCACGGTCACGTTGCCGCCGACCGAGACGAAGTCCGTCCCGTTGGGCGGCGGCACCCGGGAGCCGACGCCGACCACGCCCATGTTGAAGAGGCCGCCGCCGTTCTTGTCCACCAGCAGGTTGCCGAGCGTGACCACCCAGCCCTCCACCTCGGCCGCCCGCCCGGTCACCGTGTAGTCGCCACCGGTGAAGACGTTGATGTTGGCGTCCCGGCCGGCGAAGTCACCGTTGCTCACCGGCGGATAGACCGCCGGGCAGTTGGGCCCGCCGCACGGTCCCAGGGGTGGCGGGAGCGGGATCGCCCCCGCGCCGCCTTGCAGTGGGAACGCCAGGACCGTCACGGTCGCCGCCGCGATCAGCGCGGCCTTGCTCGAATGCCTCATGCTCTCGCCTCCCTGGCCCCTCAGTGGCGGCCGACCCGATGTGGCGCGCTGGGGCATGTCCGGCTCATCAAAGGCAGGAAGGGTCGGCGAGGGGAGCCAGGCGACACCGGGCGGGCGGAGATCATCAGGCGAATATCGCCCGTACGGGCCAGTGGAGGACCGCCCGTCCAGGGCTGAATGGCCGAGTGTTAGCGTGCCGGACAGGGCCGCCGCCACCCGTGGCCCCGGGCTCCGCCCGCCGTCCAGAAGAAGCGCGAAGGCTGTCGATCCCCATGGCCAAGTTCCTGTTGAGCCTGCACGTGCTGGCCGCGATCATCGCGATCGGCCCGGTGACGGTGGCGGCGAGCATGTTCCCGCGCAAGGCGAAGGCCGCCCTGGCGGTGGCCGAGAACGGCCAGGCCGCTGCCGCGGCCGACCCGGAGGCGGCGGCGTCGGTGCGGCTGCTGTACCGGATCACCCAGGTCTACGCGATGATCGGGCTCGCGGTGCCGGTGCTCGGGATCGGCACCGCGCAGGTGATGGGGGTGATGGGCAGCCCCTGGCTGATCACCTCGCTGGCGCTGACCGCGATCGCCGCCCTGGTGCTGATGATCCTGGTGCTGCCCCGGCAGGAAGCGGTGGTCAGCGCGCTGGCCGGCGAGGCGGACACCGACCGGGTGCGCGCGTTCGACGGCCTGAAGCTGCTCACCATGAGCACCGGTCTGTTCTCGCTGCTCTGGGCCGTGGTGACGGTGCTGATGGTGCTGCGTCCCGGCTCGACGACGCACGCCTGACGGCCACACACGCGTCAGCCGCTCCCCCGCCGGCCCTCGCCCGGCAGGGTGAGCCGCACCCCCGCCCGCTTCACCGCGCGCGCCACGATCGCGGTCTCCACCCGGTCGGCGCCCAGCGGAGCGAGCACCTCGGTGGTGAAGCGGTAGAGCGCGTCGTAGTCCGGGCAGAAGACGGCCGCCATCAGGTTGTGCGGACCGCTGGTGGCCAGCACGCCGTGCACCTGCGGGTGCGCGGCCAGGGCCCGGCCGGCCTCGGCGAGGCGGCCCGGGGGCACCGAGAGCCAGAGGTTGGCGTCGACCGTCATGCCGAGTAGGCGCGGGTCGACCGTGGCATGGGTGCGCAGCAGCCCAGCCGCCGCCAGCCGGCGCAGTCGGCGCCGGACGGTGGACTCGGGCACGCCGAGCGCCTGGGCGAGGGCGGCGGCGGAGCGGCGGGCGTCCTCGCCCAGCTCGGCGAGGAGTGAACCGTCCAACTGGTCCAGCGGGAGCGGCCGGTCGGGCTGCTCCGGCTGACCGGGGGTCAGCGCCGCGACCTGCGCCTCGGTGAGCAGCCCGGCCTGCCACTGCGCGGCGTCGGCGAACAGGTGCAATACGGCGTGCACCGTGGTCTCGGTGACCGCGTCGGTGCCCGGGAGCTGGCGGTAGAGCAACCGGTCGCGCCCGGCCTGGTCGGTGACCACCACCGCGCTGATCTCCTGGCCGCCGAGCATCAGGTCGACGAACGGCACGTCCGCCCGGGCCGCCAGCGCGTCCGCGACGGCCGTCACCCGGCCGCGCAGCACCCGCACCCGCAGCAGCAGCGCGCCGACCGCCTCGTCCACCGCCGGTGGCAGCAGCACCACGCGCAGCACCCCGGTCTCGCGCAGCCGGGCCAGCCGCCTGGTCACCGTCCGCACCGAGACCCCGAGCACCTGGGCGAGCAGGCCCGGCTCCGCCCGGCCGTCCAGTTGCAGGGCGCAGACCAGGCGGCGGTCCAGGTTGTCCAGCAGGGTGGCCGGATCCGTCGTCTCGGTCTGCATCGCTGTCCGATCTCGGCCATTCCGGCCGGGTGCTACGTCCTGTTCTGCCGCTGCGACGGTACTCCTTGGTCCGGCGCGAACACCACGGCACAGGGAAGGAACCCGGATGTTGGAGAGGCTGCTCGGCAAGGTCGAGACGGTGGTGCGTGAGGTCGGCGACGGGCTGGTCGAGCGGCACCGCACCGAGCCGATCACGGCCCGGACCCGGGCCGAGGCCCTCGCGGCCTTCCGCGCGCTGGACGCACCGGCCGCCGGCCGGCTGCGGGAGCGGCTGGGCGCGCTGCGCCCGCAGGCCGGCCGGCTCGACGACGAGTTGGCCAACGAGGTGCCGGCCACCGGCGAGTGGTGGTTGTGTGATGCCGTCGACGGCGCCGTCCAGTACCTGCTGGGGCAGCCGCACTGGGCGGTGACCGCGACCCTGCTGCGGGACGGCGAACCGGTGCTCGCGGTGGTGCACGCGCCGCTGCTCGGCTTCTGCTACACGGCCGCGCGCGGCCTGGGCGCGCGGCTGAACGGGCGTCCGATCAGCCCGTCCGAGCGGGCGCTGGACGTCGCGGTGGTCGCCACCAGCCACCCGCCGCTGGTCGCCGAGCAGGACCCGGACGCGCTGCGCCGGGTGGGCGCGACGACCAGTGCCGTGATCGGCACCGGGGTGCTCGGGGTGCGCAACCTCGGGCCGACCGCGCTGCAGGTCGCCCAGGTCGGCTCCGGCCACCTGGACGCGTTCTGGGAGTGCGGCCTGGACGCGCCCAACCTGCTGCCCGGCGCGCTGATCGCCGCCGAGGCGGGCGCCGTGGTCAGCGACCACGCGGGTGGGCCGTGGCAGCCCGGCGCCTCGAGCGGGTTCCTGGCGGCTCCGGTCCAGCAACACGCCGCGCTGGTGACGGTGTTGAGCGGGGTGCGCTGACGGAACCGGGGTGCCCGGCGGCGCGTCCCTCCAGGACACCGGTCGGTGTCGACCGACGCCGGTCGGTGTCGACCGGCACCGACGGACCGTCAAGGGAGCCCCGATTGAACGGCGCAGCCGCCCGCTACCTCTACCTCGCACGGCACGGCGAGGCCCTGCCGGACGGGAGCGGGCTCTCCGAGACCGGGCGCCGCCAGGCGGTCCTGCTCGGGCGGCGGTTGCGCGAGGTGCCGCTGACGGCGGTGCACCACGGCCCGCTCCGCCGGGCGGCACAGACCGCGCGGTTGATCGGTGAACAGCTGCGCGGCGTCCCCGCCTTCCAGGACGAGGCGGCCGGTGACTACCTGCCCGCTGTGCCGACCCGGGAGCAACTGCCGGTGGACTGCGCCGACCACCTGCTGGACTTCCTCGGCGACGTCCCGGCCGAGGAGGCCGCCCGCGGGGCGGCGCTGGCCCGCACGGCGACGGCACGGTTCACCGGCACGGTGGCCGGCGACGAGGATCGGCACGAACTGGTGGTCACCCATGCCTTCCTGATCGGCTGGCTGCTCCGGGACGCGATGGCGGCCCCCGACTGGCGCTGGCTCGGCCTCAACCACGCCAACGCGGCGCTGACGGTGATCCGTTACGCGCCCGGCCGGCCGGCCACCGTGATCACGCAGAACGACCAGCGGCACCTGCCGGCCGAGCTGTGCTGGACCGGTTTCCCCTCGGAATGGCAGATCTGATGCTCCGTCGGGGAAGGATCAGGAGATGCCGCAGGTCACCTGGCGCGACTCCTGGTCCAGGTCGAGGAAGGGGCAGTCGGAGGAGAGGTGGGAGCCGTCGCTGAAGACCAGGTCGACGTAGCGGCTGGGCTCCCATTGGTTGTTGCCGTGCGGATCGATCCGCAGGGTGGTGGCGGAGCCCTTGAGCAGCTCCCAGGGTGTGCGGGCCAAGACTGGACAGGGCTTTGCCGGGAAACATCTGACCTCCCTTCAGCAGAGTTGGTCAGGTGTCCATCGTGGCAGGACAGTTCGGCCACGACCATCACCCGCAGGAGTGTCGTTCCCGGCCGGTCCGGTTGACGTCAACCCTGGTTCCACGCGGGGCGTTCCGGGTCGTCGGCCCGGACCAGGATGTCGGCCGCCTCGTCCGGGCGCGTCTCGGTCTCGTAGCGGGCGAAGGCCGGCAGCGTCCACTGGTCCTGCTCGGCGGTGCGGCGCCGCAGGGCTGCCTCGGACATCCGCAGGTGCACCGTCAGGTCGAACGGGAACCAGCGGCCGAGCAGCAGCTGGCCGTCGAGCAGCAGCACGGCGCCCGGGGCCAGTTCGACGTACGGGCTGCGGGTGGCGCGGTCGGTGTCCGGGTCGCGCAGGTCGGGCAGCACCCGGCCGGTGCCGCCCGGGTCCAGCGGGGTGAAGACCTCACGGAAGAGCGCGTTGTCGTCCAGCCAGAGGTCGAAGTAGGCGTCGGCGTCCTGGTGCCCGTACTCCAGCCGCAGCGAGGCGGGCCGCAGGAAGTCGCGCGACCGCACCCGCTGCACCGGGCGACCGCGCAGCCGCAGTTCCTCGGCGAGGGCGGCGGCCAGCCGCTCGGGCCGGGCCGCCGGGGCGCCGTCCACCGCGACCCGGGGGAAACGCCCACCGTCCGCCGGGGTCAACCGCTCGACCCGGTCGGCGAGTTCGACGGCCAGCCGGGGCCAGCTGATCGGGGTGAGTCGGGGCCCTGCCATCGGTGCTCCTCGTGCTCCTTGATCGGGTCGGCCTGCCATCGGCATCCTCGCTCATCGAGCCCGCCTGAGGTCAATCCGCTCCGAGGCGGGTGGCGAGGAGCGGCCGCACCATTACGCGGCGAACTGCACTTCCTCGCGGGGCGGCAGGTGGTCAGGTGTGGTCTGGCGAGTTGTCCGCGAGGTACTGGCTGAGCCGGCGGGTGAGCTGCTCGGACGCGTCGTCGAACCAGGCATCCGTCAGCCAGGCGTCCGTTGGCCAGGCATCCGTCGGCCAGGCGGCGGGCTCGGCGGTGCGCTTGGCGTGCGCCTCGCGCAGGGCCTTCGTGAGCGGCTTGAGCCTGCGGCGTTCGGCGCGGAGCAGCCTGGCGACCGGCTGCCGGGAGAAGTGCATGAACCACTGGTCGGCCAAGGTGGGGACCAGCCAGGCCCACAGGCGGCGGATCATCCGGCGGTCACCTCCTCGCGGGCCGGGCGGAGGTGGAAGAGGTGCGGGCCGTCCGGGAGCATGAAGGTGATGGCCACCGTACCTTCCTTCGCCAGGCGTTCGGCCATGCAGTCCACGGAACTGGGCCGCACGAGCATCAGCTCGAACGCGCAGTAGTAGGCGTTGCTCAGGGGCAGCAGCCGCATGGACTCCCAGGCCGCCGCGAGGGCGTCGGCGAGCCTGGCGAACCTGGCCAGCGGTGTGATCCCGGTCAGCTCCACCAGTACGGGACCGGGGATGCGATGGTGCGTCACGGCTACGCCACCGCCGGTCCGCGCTCGATGCAGGACCAGACCCGCTTGCCGATCCCCTCGCGCGGCCCCCAACCCCACTGCTGCGAGAGCCTGTCGACCAGCAGCAGCCCCCGCCCGGCCTCACCCTCGGCCGCGACGCACAGCTGCGGGGCCTCGTGGGAGGCGTCCTCGACCCAGATCAGCAGCAACTCACCGTCAGGGTCCGCCTCGAGGCCCATCTTGATCAGCTGGTCCCGCCGGGTGCCGTGCACGAAGGCGTTGGTGACCAGCTCGCTGAGCACCAACGCACCCTTCTCCTCGAAGAGTTCGCCGCCACTGACGCGCGGGAGGAACTCACGCAGCAGACGCCGTGCCATGGCCGGCGAATCCGCTCTGGGACGCAACCAGTACCAGACGTTGGCGGTGGACGCGGGGGGATCGGCGAGCGTTTCGGACATGGCGAAGCTCCCTTGCGGCGCGGCTTGTTGATGAGGCGGGCGCGATGTAGGGCGACCCGGAGTGACGGCCGGCGCGGGCATGGGGATGCCCGGTGACGAACCGTCATGATCACGGTCTGTCGTGGAGTGTTCCACTCCCCGTAGCATGCTCCCGGATGTTCCTACGGTGCAAGTCCCTACTCTGGAAGCCGTCAAAGATTGTTGTCCTGCTCGGAGGAGGGCAGACTTACGAGCCACACCCGAGGGGAGGTCCAACGTGCCGGTGAACAGAAACCCGACCGTTCGTCAGCGGCGGCTCGCCCGAACGCTCAAGGAGCTACGGACGGCCAAGCGGCTGACTCTCGCCCAGGCGGCGCAGCAGCTTGCCTGCGCAGAGAGCAAGATCAGCCGGATTGAGGCGGCACAGTCAGGGGTCCGGCTTATCGACCTGCGCCTACTCCTCGACCTGTATGACGTCCATGACCGTGGAACGCGAGCGGGGCTGGAGGCACTGTCCCGCGAGGGGCGGCTGCGCGGCTGGTGGGACCGGTACTCCGAGACACTCTCTCCGCTCTATGCCGACTACATCGCGCTGGAAGCCGACGCTTCGGACGCGTACAGCATCCAAACCCTTCTGGTGCCAGGGCTCTTGCAGACCGAGGACTACACACGGGCTGTGGTCCGTGCTCAGATAGAGGATGCGACGCCCGAGCAGGTTGAGATCCTCACCAAGGTCCGCCAGGAGCGCCGCTCGGTGCTGACGCGAAACGCGCCTCTGCGCTTGTGGGTGGTTCTCTCGGAGTCCGTACTCAAGCACCAGATCGGCGGGCCGTCGGTGATGCGCGGTCAGCTTGAGTTCCTTGCTTCAGCCTCCGACAACCCGACCATCAACATCCAGGTCTTGCCGGAAGCCTCGGACGTGCACGCGGCGCTGTTCGGGCCGGTTGTCATCCTGAGCTTCCCCGAGACGACGGAGACAGACGTGGCCTATGTGGACAGCCTGCTCAGCACGCTCTACATCGAAGAGCCCGACGAGGTGTTCAAGTATGCCAACCTGTTCCGCCGCGCTCTTGCCGAATCGCTGCCACGCACCGAATCACTCGCGCTGATCGAGCGCATCGCAAAAGGAATGGTCTAGATCATGACGAGCAACGTCCCCCCGTCTTCAGATGCAGCCCGGCTCAACTGGTACAAGTCCTCGTACTCAGGTGCCCAGAGCGACTGCGTGGAAACCGGCCGCGTGGTCACGGGCGGCATGGCGGTCCGCGATTCCAAGGACCCGCACGGTCCCGCGCTGGTCTTCCGAGCCGACGCATGGCAAGCATTCTTGGCCAGCGTCCAACAGCACATCTCCCCCGCTGACTTCTGATCTGTTCTCATCACAGCAGGAAGGGCTTTGATCATGCAGCTTGAAACGGGCTCTCGAGCGAAGCTGACAGACCGGGGCGGCGTGGACATGAACCATGTCGCATGGCGGAAGAGTACGTTCAGCGGCAATCAGGGCAACTGCGTTGAGGTCGCCGACGGTTTCCCTGGTGCCGTACCCGTGCGCGACAGCAAGGACCCGCACGGTCCCGCGCTGGTCTTCCGGGCCAACGCCTGGCAGGCCTTCGTCACCAGCGTCCAGACGGCAGCCCTGCCCATCGACCTCACCGATCTGAGTGGCGGGCTGACCTCATGACCCACTACTCCGACGCCTCTGCACAGGGCTTGACCTTCCGAAAGTCCTCCTACAGCAACGGCCAGGAGAACTGCGTCGAGTGCGCCCTTGCATCCGCCGGAAGTGAGGCCGCAGTACGGGACTCCAAGGACCCGCACGGTCCCGCGCTGGTCTTCCGAGCCGACGCCTGGCAGGCCTTCGTCACCAGCGTCCAGACGGCAGCCCTGCCCATCGGCCACTGATACGCGGCGGGCCCACCCGGGAGAACCCCCTGGTGGGCCCGCCGCGTTCCACGTTCCCGCAGCTGCCACGGGCGGGATCCACGCGCACCGTTCATGTCAGCTCTGCCCCTTGAGCCCCTCCCCAGGCCGCTTACCGGACTATATGCTTCGGCCCGTGACTGATGATCAGGAGATCTCCCTGGACTGGATGTCCGCCTCCGAGGAGGACGGTCAGGAGCCCAGCGATCTGCGCCCCGAGGTGCCGCATCCGGCCCGGATGTACGACTACTACCTTGGCGGCAAGGACAACTTCCCCGCCGACCGGGCCGCCGCCGAGCAGGTCATGGCGATCAGTCCGCGGGTGCGGCTCAGCGCGCAGGCGAACCGGGCGTTCCTGCAGCGGGCGGTGCGGTATCTGGCCGAGCAGGGTGTGAAGCAGTTCCTGGACATCGGCACCGGCATTCCGACGGCCGGCAACACGCACGAGATCGCGCAGAAGGTGCACCCCGACGCGCGGGTGGCGTACCTGGACAACGACCCGATCGTGCTGGTGCACAGCCGCGCGCTGCTGGCCGGGGCGAGTCATGGGACCGCGACCGTGGTGCAGGCCGATCTGCGGGACCCGGCGGGGATCCTGGCCGATCCGGAGGTCCGGGGGCTGCTCGATCTGGGGCGCCCGGTGGCGCTGCTGCTCTTCGCGATCCTGCACTTCGTGGACGAGGAGTCCGACCCGTACGGCATCGTCCGCACGCTGGTGGACGCGCTGCCCTCCGGCAGCTACCTGGCGCTCTCGCACGGCACCGCCGACTTCCTCTCCCCCGAGCAGGCGCAGCGCGGGCCGGCGGTCTACTGTGCCGCCACCGAGCGGCTCACGCTGCGCAGCAAGGCGCAGGTGGCGCGGTTCTTCGAGGGCCTGGAGCTGGTCGGGCCCGGGATCGTCACCGTCCCGCTCTGGCAGCCCGAGCAGCCGGAGCGGGAGGGTGACGCGCTCACCGGGATCTGGGGCGGGGTCGGCCGCAAGCCGTAGCCCCCGCGCGGGGCCGGTCAGCTCTGGGCGGACCACTCCCGCACGTCCCAGTCGGGGAACGGGTAGGCGTTCCACAGCGCCCGCTCGTTCTCCATCGGCGCGTCCTGGACGCTGGGGTGGGTGTCCCAGATCCGGGTGGCCCGGACGGACGGCGTGTAGGAGGGCCAGCCGGGGACGCCGTTGCGGGCGAAGGAGGTCCAGGACGTCATCATGTCGTCCGACAGCGCGGTGAGTTGCGGCCGGTCGGCGGCGACCGTGGCGGCCCCGCGCGGGAAGGCGTCCAGGTCGAGGTTGCCGAAGACGAACGGCAGTTCCAGGGTGTGCATCGCGCCGAGGTTCTGGGCGGCGGGCAGGCCCGCGACGTACGGCACGTGCCAGTCGAACTGGTAGACGTAGGTGGGCCGCCAGCGGGACTGCGCCTCGGCCATCCGCAGGGTGGGCACCCGCTCGGTCTGGTCGGTGATCATCGCGTTGACCACCCGTCCGGCCGGCAGCCCCGGGCGGTCGGCGGCGTAGGCGTCGTACATCTGCTGCTTGCGGTCGGCCAGCACGGCCGGGAAGCTCTGGTAGGCGCTGAGCGGGAGGTCCAGCACGGCCGGTTCGAAGAGCGCCCAGTAGTCGGTCTCGTTCTCGGTGGTGCCGGTCATCAGCTGCACGTCGCGGGCGCTGCCGGCCGCGATCCGGTCGACCACCGGGCCCGGGACGAGCCTGCCGTCGATGGACGGCCCGAAGAAGAGCGCGTCGGCCAGGCCCGGCACGCCCTGCTGGGCCGTCGCCTGGAGTTGCAGCAGTTGCGCGGTGCTCATCGCGTCCAGCTGCGCCACGCTGGTGATCTTCCCGGCGGCGAGCACGTGCGCGGCGGCG
This sequence comes from Kitasatospora sp. NBC_01266, assembly GCF_036242395.1. Lineage (NCBI taxonomy): Bacteria > Bacillati > Actinomycetota > Actinomycetes > Kitasatosporales > Streptomycetaceae > Kitasatospora > Kitasatospora sp. NBC_01266. The sequence goes on from NZ_CP108458.1 coordinate 2,754,744, forward strand.
CTGCGCGCGTAGTCCTGGCTGTGCACCAGGTAGCCGGGGCCGCTCTCCACGATGGCGCGCTGGAACAGCCGTTCCGGGTGGTTGCCGGCCAGCATCGCATCGATCGAGATCGCGCCCGCCGACTGGCCGAAGACGGTGACGTTGCCCGGGTCGCCGCCGAACGCCCCGACGTGCTGACGCACCCAGGTCAGCGCCGCGATCTGGTCGCGCAGCCCGTTGTTGCCCGAGCCGGCGTAGCGCGGGTCCAGGCCGCCGAGTTCGGTCCAGCCGAGCAGGCCGAGCCGGTAGTCGACGCTGACCACGATCGCGTCGCCGTGGTCGGCGAGTTGGGCGCCGTTGAAGACCGGGTCGCCGGCGGCGCCCAACTCGTCGGCGCCGCCGTGGATGAAGACCATCACGGGCTTGGGCTGCCGGGCTGAAGCGCCGCCGCGCGGCTGCCAGACGTCGGTGTACAGGCAGTCCTCGGTGCCGACGCCGGGGCCCACCGTCAGGTCCTGGGGGCAGCCCGGCTTGGCGGCGGTGGCCTGGAGCGTGCCGTGCCAGGGCGTGACCGGCGCGGGCGGCAGGAAGCGGCGGGCGCCGGTGGGGGGCGCCGCGTACGGGACGCCGAGGTAGGAGCAGGTGGCGCCTTGGGCCAGGCCCTGGACGCGGCCGAGCGAGATGCTGGTACGGCAGTGGGTGTAATCGGTGTGGCTGGTGGCTGCGGCGGCCGGACTCGCCGCGCCGAGCAGGCCGCCCACGAGCAGGGTGAGGGCGGCGGCGCCCACTTGGAACGTACTTCCGATGATCTTCCTGCGGAACACGAAGCTCCCCTTGCTGGCTGTCAGGTTTCTCCCAGCATCGGGGGACTCCGGGCGCGGGGCATCGGCGCGCGGGTGGAGGTGTGGATATCCACCCTCAGGTGGAGAGTTGACTGATGGTCAGCTCATCCCGAGCCGCCTTGCCAGAGCGGGCTCCAAGGGGTACGGGCGCTCGGGCGGCAGCAGTCGGGTGGCCCGGTCGGTGCGGCCGGCCCGGACCAGCTCGGCGATCCGGCGCACCTGCGGGGTGAGGTCGGTGATGGCGAGCGTCCAGTCGTCCACCAGCGCGTCGATGACGGAGCGTCCGATGCCGACCTGGATGCTGTAGTGGTTCAACGCGGCACCGCCGAGCGAGCGTTCCGGGTCCCACTGGACGTGCACGGTGGCGGTGGCGAGCGCGGCCGGGTCGGCGGTGGTCAGCACGGCCTGGGCAAGCGCCCGCTCCCAACCCTCGCGGGTGATCCGGACGGCCAGGATGCGCTCCTGGCCCGGCTTTCGGGCCCAGTTGCTGCGGTGCATCAGCCAGCGGAAGCTCGGTTTGATCCAGGTCATCCGGCCGCGCGAGAAGGGCGCGACGAAGCGGCCGGTGGCCACCGCCGGGGTGGCGACGGCCGGGGCGTAGGCCTGGTAGAGGGTGATGCTGGTCGCGTCGTAGTCGGCGCGGATCTGGCGCAAGGCGGTGGGCATGGCGGGGAGTCTGCCGGGCGGGCGGGGGATGCGGAAGCGGTTTTCGATCGGACCGCCCGGCGGCTGGCTACTCCTCGTCCACCGGGCCGCGACCCGGCTGCGGGACCACGAAGAACTCGGTCAGATAGCCGGTGACCCGGCCGTCCGCGTCCCGGCCGAGCCAGGTCGGGTAGCAGCCGTCGCCCCAACCCGAGGCGAAGGCGACGACGTTGTGGCCGCTGGCCGGATCGGTGAGCGCGACCGGCCCGACCGGCTCGGGCACCTCGTTGCCGAACAGCGCGTCGTTCAACAGCTCGTACTCCTCGCCGAGGAAGTCGCCGAGCGCGGTCGAGGCGGCGGCGTCGACGAAGCAGCCCGTCCCGGCGTCGACGCCGTAGCCGTAGAACTCCGCCTCCTCGAGGGCGTCGAGCCGCTGGCCGTCGCCCAGCGCCAGCTCCCAGGCAACCGTCGGTTCGGCGCTGACCCGCAGCCAGGCGGCGGCGACCCGGCTGTCCACGGCGGCGGGGAAGTCGGCCCTGGTGATCCGGACCACCGAGGTGACCACCGGGTAGCTGCCCGGCGCCACCGCGACCGTGAACGGGTCCGCGTCGTCGCCCAGCCCGATGAACGGGTCGCAGGCCGCCACCTGGCCGGTGGACAGCCGCAGTTCGGCCTGCGGCAGTCCGGTGACGGTGGCCGTCATGCCCCGGCCGCAGTCGTACCGGGTGCCGAGCGTGAAGAGTCGGGCGGCATCAGGGGCGGGCAGCGGCATCGGAGGACCTCGCGATCGAACGGCGGGCGGCAACACTCGAACGCTAGCCGTCGCCACTGACAGGCGGCGCCGGGAAACAGCGGGGCCGGGCCCGGAGTGGCTGCTCCGGGCCCGGCCGCTGGGGTGCTACCCGGTCAGCTCTCGCGGGCCGAGGTGTCGTCGATCAGGAACGCGGTGGTCGGGCTGGTGCCGGTCTCGTGCGAGACGAGCTGCAGGCCGATGGTGGTGCCCCAGCCGACCTGGTTGAGGAACGGGCTCAGGTCGACCGACTCGTACTGGTAGCCGTTGGTGGCGTTCTGGCTGGTCCAGGTCTTCGCCGTGCCGAGCGACTGGCCGGTGTACTGGTCGATCACGTTGAGCGAGAGGGTGTCGGGCGAGCTGCTGGAGGTGTTGGTGGTGTCCACGTTCAGCCAGAAGGAGAAGTTGGCCGCCGTGTAACCGGGGTAGGTGTCAAGGTAGTTGGTGATCGAGTCGTCCGTGCTGGTGTCCTGGCCGAGCCAGGCGTACCACTGGCCCGAGTGGGCGGCGTGCAGGCTCGACGGGGTGATGACGTTGTAGCCGGACGGGCTCCACGCGTCGGTCATCACCGTGTGGTCGACGTCGGCCGAGCCGTTCTCGAAGCCGGCGTCGGTGAGCTGCTCGATGCCGCCGCAGCCGGGCGTGCCCGAGGCGGAGACGTTCTCCCAGAAGCCGGTGCTGGCCGATTTACCGTTGGTGTCGGTCGCGTTGACGGTGACCCGCTGGTAGCCGTTGGTGGCGGCCGCGGTGCCGGAGATGACACCGGTGGCGGAGTTGATGCTCAGGCCGCGCGGCAGGCCGTTCGCGCTGTAGCTGACCGTCGAGCCGGTGTTGTCGACCGCGACGGCCGGTATGTTCACCGGGCCGGGGGCGTCGGTGCGGTCGCACATGGTGCTCACCACGACCGGCGGGTTGGTGTAGACCGGGTCCGAGGCCATGCAGAGGTGGTCGGTGTTGGACCACAGGGTCTGCAGCGGGAAGGAGCCGGTGGCGAGGTTCTCGAAGAAGAGGCCGCCGTTGGAGCCGTACGGGATCCAGGCGCACTTGTCGGCAATCTCCTGGCCGGTGGAGTCGGTCCAACCACCCGGGGTGTTGGGGTCGGTGACCGTCTCGGCGTACTCGTGGCCGCCGATGATCCCGTAGCCGTCCAGCTTGCCGCGCGCGGTGTTCTCACCGAACCAGTTGGCGCCGCAGCCCGCGACGTCCGGCAGGTAGGGCATGTTGGTGTAGGCGAGCTGGCCGTCGGTGGAGCGCTGGAAGTCGTGCCAGGCGCAGTAGCCCAGCTCGTGCCACTTGTCCGGGTCGGTGCCCTGCGGCGAGTCGATGATGTACTGCACGTTGCGGTTCTGCGTCTCGGTGGTGTTACCGAAGTGCTGGGCCGCGGCGACCGCTTCGGCGCCCAGCTGCGGCTCGGTGGCCGCCTGCGGGGCGGCGGCGCTGTTGTCCACCCAGACGCCGGCCAGCACGCTGCCCTGCTGCGGGAACGGGATGTGCGCGGCGCCCGCCGGGCACTGCATGCTGCCCGAGGCGATGCCCTCGCAGTACTGGGTCAGCACCCCGCTCCAGCCGTCGCCCGCGCTGCCCAGACCCTTGAAGAAGTCCTGCTGGTACGGCACGGCGCCGTCCGCGTCGCCGGACATCACCGTGTCACCGGTGGAGTTGGTGGACGGGGTGCCCCACTGGGATCCCCAGACCACCAGGTAGACCTTGGGCGGGCCGATCACCACGCCGGCGGAGTCCTGGCCGCCCTTGTAGGTGACCGGCAGGTCGTACTCGTTGGCGACGGAGCCGTCGCCGTCGTTCCCGTTGCCCGGGTCCGCGCCGTCGGCCAGCTGGGGGGTCAGCTTGCCGCCGCTCTTGCTCGCGGTCTGCGCGGCCGTCGCCGGGCTGGCGCTGCCGACCCGCCCGGGCTTCGCCAGGTGCGGACCGGAGGCGGCCGTGGCGCCGGTGCTCTTCGGGGTACCGGGCTTGACCGCCACGCTGGCGACGGTCTTGACCGGGGCCGGGGAGGCGGCCGCGGAGAGCGGGCCGGCCAGCCCGGCGCCGAGCAGCGCGGCGGAGAGCGCGACCAGGGCGGTCCGGCGACTGCGTTCGAACAGGCCGAATTTGTGTCTGAACACGGATCAGCATCCGTTTCTGGTGACGTGGGGGGCACCCGGCTCGCGGGGCCGCGAACAGGGGTGGAGCCGCAGAGGCACCGGCGTGGACCAGTGGGGCACGGTTCTCAGGCGCGGGGGGACGAAACCGTGGAACAGGTCAGCACCGGCAGTGGGATTGCAATGTGCAATACGATATTTCACTGTTCTGGACCGCACAAGAGTCAACGCAACTACTCGTCAGCCGAGAGCTGGATGTGCGTTTCTGTGGGGATATCAGCCGGTTCTGAACGCCCGTCAGCGGGCGGCCGGGTCCCTCAGCAGCGTGATGCCGTCGCGGGCGTCGACCACCGTGTAGCCGGCGTGCTCCGCATCCGTGACCACCCGCGCGAGGCCGGCCGGGCAGTTGGTGGTGTCGGCCGTGGTGTCCCGGGTGTCGACCAGCAGGTAGGCCACCGGGCCCGGCGGCCGGCGGTAGGGGCAGGCCATGCTCACCGTCGCGCGGTCCGTCAGCTGCGCGGCGAGGTGGTTGGTGGCCGCCACCGTCACGCCGTCGGGGAGCTCGGCCGCCACCGTCAGCGCGGCGCGCTCGTGCGCGGTGGTCCGCCAGGTGGTCGGCTCGACCACCTCCGCCAGCGGGAAGGCGGGCAGCGTGGCCGCCGTCACCGCCAGGCCGGCCGCCAGCACCACCCGCAGCCGCCGACCCGAGTAGCGCACCCGTTCCCGGTCCAGGGTGTGCACCATCGCGCCGAACAGGATCGGCACCAGGACACCGTTGTAGTGGTAGGCGGTGCCCCAGTAGGCGGTGTTGTGCGAGACGAAGCGCCAGCCGAGGGTGGGCAGCGCGAGCAGCGCGAGCGGCGAGCGCAGGGCCAGGAAGGCGGTGGGCGCGAGCAGCAGCAGCACGGTGTCCAGCCGGGTCGGCGGCCACCAGTGGCCGCCGGGCACCGCGGCCGGGGCGGCGCTGGGTTCGAGCTGCTGGAGGTAGTCGAAGACGCCGGTGGGGCTGGCCGCCGGGATCAGCACGAACATCTCGACCAGCGTGCCGAGCACCCCGATCACGGCCAGCGTGACGCCCAGCCGGCGCGGGCCGCGCCAGGCGATGTAGAGGCCGAGCGTCGCGACGGTCAGCCCGAGGTCCTCCTTCACCAGCAGCAGCGGCAGCGCCCAGCAGGCGGCGGCCCGCCAGCGCTCGCGACCCGCCGCCTCGACGGCGAAGGCCACCAGCGGGACGGCGAAGCAGACCTCGTGGAAGTCGAACGCGTCCACCCGCACGATGCCCCAGGCGCAGCCCGTCCCCACCCCGGCGGCCAGGCCCACCCACAGGCCCCGGGTCCGCTGGCCCCAGCGGGTGATCGGGACGACGGCCAGGGCGAGCAGCGCGGCCTGGGCCAGCAGCAGGGTCAGCGGGGTCGGGAAGAGGCGGTAGAGCGGGGCGAGGAGCGCGATGATCGGGTGGAAGTGGTCGCCCAGCACGTTGTAGCCGGGGCCCTTGAGGTCGGCGACCGGTGCGTGGAAGTGGGCGTAGTTGCGGATCGCCTGCTCGAAGATGCCCAGGTCGTAGCCGCCGGACAGGCCCCGCTGGTGGCGCCGGACGGCGACGATCGCGTAGAGCGTGAAGAAGAGCGCGGCCAGGGCGTAGGGCAGCGTGCGCGGGCCGGGACGGGCCCCGGGCGCGGGTGGGGCCGACGGAGCGGCGGTCGGCCGCTCGGGCCGGACGGCGTCGACGGTCCGGGCAGCCAGCGTCCGCGCACCCAGCACAGGAACGGTCTCCCTCAGGTCTGCCCGGTTCGGGTTCTGCGATGCCGACGGCTCAGCCGGGCAGGACAAGAGTCATCGACGCTACCATCCGGGCGCACCGCGCCGCCCGCCGGCCTCGGTCGGGGCGGTTGCGCGGGGCGGCCCCGGTCACGGCGGTGGCAGCGCGGCAAGGGCCGCCTCGACAGCCGCCCGGGAGCGGGCGTCCAGGACGGCGGTGGTCCCGCGCAGGCGGTGCGCGGTCTCGGTGACGGCCAGCGCGAGCAGCCCGGGGAGCAGGTCCACGCTGCGCCGGGCCAGCCAGGCGGTGCCCCGGGTGGCCAGCCACCAGAGGTCGGCGAGGCGGCCGGGCGGCGGGGGCGCCGAGACGGCGGCGGGCGGCGGGCCGAGCGGCTGCCCGGCGTCGGCCAGCAGCCGGTGGAACCGGCGGGCGATCAGCAGGTGGCCGGCGGGACTGGGGTGCAGCCGGTCGGCGCTGAGCAGCGCGCGGTCGGCCGTCCAGGGCAGCGCGGCCAGGTGCAGGTGGACCGCGTCGTGGCGCCGCGAGAGCTCGTGGACGACGGCGTTGACGGCGTCCACCCGGCGGGCCAGCGGACGGGCCAGCGGGCCCGGCAGGCCGAGCAGCAGCCCCGGGTCGGGCAGGCAGGCGGTGAGCAGCACGGCGCCCTGGGCCGCCAGCGCGCCCAGCGTGGCGTCCAGCGCGGCGGCGCTGTGGGCGATGTCGAAGCTCGCCCGCAGGGTGTCGTTGCCGCCGATCACGACGGCCGCCAGGTGCGGCCGGACCCTTAGCGCGTCGGTGAGTTGACTGGTCGTCAGATCGGCGGACCGGGCTCCGCTGACCGCCAGGTTGCGGTGCGTGACGCGGGCCGGATCGGCGGCCAGCGCGGGGGCGAGCAGCGCGCTCCAGCCGCGCCAGCCGCCCTGGGTCGGGCTGCCGACCCCCTCGGTGAGCGAGTCGCCGAGGGCCACGAAGCGGACCGTGTCGAGGTGGGCGGTGGGAGCGGCGGCGGGTCGGGTGGGGGCGGTCATCACCGGCTCCCGACGGGCGTGGCGGTGCGGCCGGCGGTCACCGACTCGTGCACGGCCAGGAACGCCGCCACCGCGGCCGGCCAGCCGTGGCACTCGGCCCTGGCCCGGGCCGCGGCGCGCCGTTCGCGCTCCGGCCTGGCCAGCAACCGCGCGACCGCGTCGGCGAATCCGCGACCGGTGTCGAGGGCGCCGAGACCGGCCGGCCCGACGAGGTCGGGCAGTGCGGAGGAGTGGCTGACCGCCACCGGGGTGCCGCAGGCGAGCGCCTCCAGCGCGGCCAGGCCGAAGGTCTCCACCGGCCCCGGCGCCAGCGCCACGTCCGCCGAGGCGAGCAGCGCGCTCAGCTCGCCCCGGTCGGCGAGGTGGCCGAGGAACCGCACCGGCAGCCGCTCGCGGTCGGCCCGCTCGGCGAGGCGGGCGTGCAGCGGCCCGGTGCCGGCCACCACCAGCACCGCGTCCGTGCCGCCGCGCCGCAGTTCGGCGAGCGCGTCCAGGGCCAGGCCCGGCCGCTTCTCCGGCGACAGGCGCGAGCAGAGCACCAGCAGCACCCGCCCCGGACCGGCGTACCGCGCGCGCAACTCGGCGTCGTGGCAACCCGGGTGCAGCCCCGTCAGGTCGACGCCGAGCGGCGCGCGGACCAGGTTGGGCACGCCCAGCCGGGCGAACTCGCCGGCCGCCCAGGCGGTGGTGCAGACGACGGTGTCGTAGGCCCGCGCGGTACGGGAGTTGAGCCGGTCGGCGAGCGCCCGGGCGGCCGGGTCGGGCAGGCCCCGGGTGCGCAGCAGCCCGGTGACGTTCTCGTGCGAGACCAGCGCCGCCGGGATGCCCCGGCGCCGGGCCCAACCGCCGGTCCAGCGCAGCGTGGTGCGGTCGGAGACCTCCAGTCGGTCGGGGGCCAGGTCGGCCAGCAGCCGGGCCACCGCGCGGCGGTCGGTGAGCAGCCGGTAGCCGCCGCTGGCCGGCAGCACCGGGCCCGGCAGGGTCACCACCCGGCCCTGTTCGGTCTGTTCGTCGCGGTACCGCGGACCGGGCACCACCAGGACGGGCTGGTGCCCGGCGGCCAGGTACCCCGCGCCGAGGTGGCGCAGGGCGGTGCGCAGGCCGCCGGAGACCGGGGTGACGAAGTTGGCGATCCGCACGATGCGCAGGCCCTGGCTCATGCGGGCTGCTCCTCGACCGGGGCGGGGAGCACCAGCGGCGCCGGGGCGGGGGCCGGGGCCGGCCTCGGCGCGGTCCCCGAGGCGACCTCGAGCACCTCGCCCCGGTGCTCCGCCAGCACCTCGGCGTAGTGCCGCAGCAGCAGGTCCCCCACCGCCTCCCAGGTGCGGGCGGTGACGTCCGCCCGCCCCGCCCGCCCGAACGCGGCCCGCCGCTCGGGGTCGGCCGCCAGTTCGGCGACCGCCTCGGCGACGGCGCGCGGATCGCGCGGGGCGACCAGCAGCCCGGTGCGGCGGTGGCCGACCAGGTCGAGCGGGCCGCCGGCCGCCGGGCCGACCACCGGGACGCCGCTGGCCATCGCCTCCTGGATGGTCTGGCAGAAGGTCTCCAGCGGCCCGGTGTGCACGAACAGGTCCAGCGTGGCGTAGCAGCGCGCGAGTTCCTCGCCGGTGCGGCGGCCGAGGAAGATCGCGCCGGGCAGCGCCTGCTTCAGTGCGCCGGCGCTCGGCCCGTCGCCGACGACGACCAGCCGCACGCCGGGCAGCGCGCAGACCCCGGCCAGCAGGTCGACCCGCTTCTCGGGGGCCAGCCGGCCGACGTAGCCGACCAGCACCTCGCCGCCGGGGGCCAGCGCGCGGTGCAGCGCCTGGTCGCGGTGGCGCGGGTGGAAGCGCAGCGAGTCGACGCCGCGCGGCCACAGGTGGACCCGTGGCACGCCGTGCGCGGTGAGGTCCTGGGCGGCCGGGGTGGAGGGGGCCAGGGTGCGGGCGGCGGCCCGGTGCACGGAGCGGATCCGGTGCCAGGCGGTGGCCGCGCCGAGCCCGCCGCCGACCCGGTAGGCCTGGGCGTAGCCCGCCAGGTCGGTCTGGTAGACGGCGATCGCGGGCAGACCCAGGCGCTGGGCCTCGGTCATCGCGCGGGCGCCGAGGACGAACGGGCTGGCCAGGTGGACCAGGTCGGGCCGGTGGGCGGCCAGCGCGCTGCCCAGCCGGGAGCTGGGCAGCGCGAGGCGGACCTGCGGGTAGCCGGGCAGCGGGACGGAGGGGATCCGGACGACCGGCAGTTGCCCGGCGTCCGGGCCGAAGGAGTGCGCCGGCGTGCTCGAACCGCGAGCCGGCGCCGGAGTGATGACCAGGGGTTGGTGGCCGCGCCGGACCAGGTGCTCGGCGGTGCGGAGCACGCTGTGGGCGACGCCGTTGACTTCGGGCGGGAAGGACTCGGTGACGATCGCGACTCGCATGCCATCGTTGTTGCCGGGCTGAACGTGCGCCGGGCCAAAGGGATCTGTCGAACAGGCGAACTGCGGCCAGCTCTTTGCCGCTGACCGTCCACAGATCGGCTGAGAACGGTCGGGAACGGTCAGGGGCGGCCGGAGACAGCCGGAGACAGCCGGGGACGGCCAATCCGAGCCTGGTCACCGAAGGCTCAGGTTCGATCACGCCATGTCAAACAATCATGGCATTTCCGCGCACGACATCTGGTCAACCGGCCAGTAACCCACTTACGGTCAACTCCCCGTCCCCCACCACGAGGAGCCGTTCCTTGCCCAGCCGCGCCTTACGCCCGCCCCGCCGGCGGTTCGGGTTCCCGGCCGCCGCGCTCGCCGCCCTGCTGGCCGGCGCCCTGCTCGCCGCCGCTCCCGGCGCCGCCACCGCCTCGGCCGGCGCCGTCCACGCGCTGCCCGCCGCCGCTGCCGACTACTGCGGCGGCCAGTGCAACGACATCCTGCCGCCCGGCGAGAACGGCAACGCCACCCTCGCCGACATCCTCGCCAACAAGGTCTTCGGGACCCGTCCCGCGAACACCGACAGCCAGCTCGGCCCCTACGCCTCGCTCGCCTCCGGCTACCCGAACCTGACCAACGCCCAGTTGGGCGACTTCTTCAACAACGCCTCGTTCGGCGTGCCGGCCGGCCAGGTGGCCAGCACGACCAGCCCGCGCCCGGACGTCACCATCGTGCGCGACACCACCGGCATCCCGCACATCACCGGCACCACCCGGTACGGCACCGAGTACGGCGCCGGGTACGCCGCCGCGCAGGACCGGCTCTGGGTGATGGACCTGTTCCGGCACGTCGGCCGGGGCGAGCTGTCCGGCTTCGCGGGCGGCGCGGAGGCCAACCGCCAGCTGGAGCAGAGCTTCTGGCAGGCCGCGCCGTACACCGAGGACGAGCTGCAGCAGCAGATCAACAACGTGGCCGCCGACGGCACGCGCGGACAGCAGGCGCTGGCCGACGCGCAGGCCTACGTGGACGGCATCAACGCCTACATCACCCAGGCGTACAACAACCGGACCTTCCCCGGCGAGTACGACCTGACCGGGCAGGTCAACGCGATCACCAACGCCGGGTCGATCCAGCCGTTCAAGCTGACCGACCTGGTCGCGCTGGCCTCGGTGATCGGCGCGCTGTTCGGCTCGGGCGGCGGCGGGCAGCTGCAGTCGGCCGAGGTCAAGGAGGCCGCCGACGCGCGGTACGGCACCGCGCTCGGCGACCAGGTCTGGCAGTCGCTGCGCGAGGCCAACGACCCGGAGGCGGTCACCACGCTGCACGACGGGCAGTCCTTCCCGTACGCGCTGCCACCGAGCGATCCGCAGGGCGTGGCGATGCCCGACGCCGGCTCGGTGGTGCCCGAGCAGCTGATCTACGACGCGACCGGCTCGGCGACGTCCAACACCACCAAGGCCGCCGGGGTGCTGCCCGGCAACCTGCTGACCGCCAAGCACGGCATGTCGAACGCGCTGCTGGTCTCCGGGAAGTACACCGCGAGCGGAAACCCGGTGGCCGTGATGGGCCCGCAGACCGGCTACTTCGCGCCGCAGCTGCTGATGCTGGAGGAGCTGCAGGGCCCGGGGATCAGCGCCCGCGGCGCGGCCTTCGCCGGCCTGAGCTTCTACGTGGAGCTGGGGCGCGGCGAGGACTACGCGTGGAGCGCCACCTCGGCCGGGCAGGACATCACCGACACCTACGCGGTGCCGCTGTGCACCACCGACGGCTCGCCGGTCACCCTGGCCGCCCAGTCCTACCTCTACCACGGCGTCTGCACACCCTTCGACAAGCTGGTGCAGACCGACGCCTGGTCGCCGACCACCGCCGACTCCACGCCGGCCGGCTCCTACTCGCTGGTGATGTACAGATCCGACTACGGCCTGGTGACCGCGCGCGGCACGGTCGGCGGGCAGCCGGTGGCGTTCACCTCGCTGCGCTCCAGCTACGACCACGAGGTCGACTCGATCATCGGCTTCCAGATGCTCAACGACCCCGGCTCGGTGCACGATCCGGCGAGCTTCCAGCAGGCGACGCAGAACATCAACTACACCTTCAACTGGTTCTACGCCGACTCCCAGCACATCGCCTACTACAACTCCGGTGACAACCCGGTGCGTCCCTCCGACGTCGACCCCGGACTGCCGATCATGGCCCAACCCGCCTACGAGTGGCAGGGGTTCGACCCGACGGACAACACCGCGCAGTACACGCCGCCGGCCCAGCACCCGCAGGGGGTGGACCAGGACTACTACATCTCCTGGAACAACAAGCAGGCCCAGGACTACGGCGCGGCGGGCTACGGCGACGGCTCGGTGTTCCGGGCCAACCTGCTGGACTCCCGGGTCAAGGCGCTGGTGGCCAAGGGCGGGGTGACCCGCGCCTCGCTCACCCAGGCGATGGAGGACGCGGCGGTGACCGACCTGCGCGGTGAGGACGTGCTGCCCGACCTGCTCCAGGTGATCAACACCGCTCCGGTGACGGATCCCCAGCTCGCCGCCGTGGTGCAGGAGTTGGAGACCTGGCAGGCCGCCGGATCGAAGCGGGTGGAGAGCTCGCCGGGCAGCGAGAGCTACGCGAACTCGGCCGCGATCCAGGTGATGGACGCCTGGTGGCCGCTGGTCGCGGACGGCGTCATGCACCCGGGGCTCGGCGACCAGCTGTTCACCGCGCTGACCGGGGCGCTGCAGATCAACGAGTCCCCGTCGGGCGGCCAGACCGGGCCCACCGGCAGCGGCACGGTGAGCGCCAACGAGTCGATCCCGCACAAGGGTTCCTCCTTCCAGTTCGGCTGGTGGAGCTACCTGGACAAGGACCTGCGCTCGGTGCTCGGCGAACCGGTGGCCGGACCGCTGGCCCAGCAGTTCTGCGGCGGCGGCAACCTGGCCAACTGCCGCACGGTGCTGCTGAACACCCTGCAGCAGGCGGCGGCCGAGTCCGCGAGCCAGGTCTACCCCGGCGACAGCGACTGCGCGGCCGGTGACCAGTGGTGCGCCGACACCATCATCCAGCGGCCGCTGGGCGGAATCACCGACGACAAGATCAGCTGGCAGAACCGGCCGACCTACCAGCAGGTGGTGGAGTTCCCCTCGCACCGCTGAACCAGCCGACGGGGGCGCCGAGTTCGGCGCCCCCGTCAAGCCGCGCCCGGGTCCTCCCACACCTCCCGGCTCGATGAGTACGATGTACGCCACCTGCTCCCCGCCGCGCAAACGGCGCTGACACCTCCCGGGTGAGCGGCTCCACGGCGACTCCAGGTGCGCACTAGTACGCTGGAGGGGTAGCCGCTCCGCCGACCACCCAGGAGACCCCGTGCCCACCCCTGACGCACCGCCGTACCTGCGGATCGCCGCCGAGCTGCGCGATCGGATCACCGGCGGTGCGCTGCGCCCCGGTGACCGGGTGCCGTCGACCCGTCGGATCACCCAGGAGTGGGGGGTCGCGATGGCCACCGCGACCAAGGCACTGGCGACGCTGCGCCAGCAGGGGCTGGTCGAGTCGCGCCCCGGCGTGGGCACGGTGGTCGGCGAGCTGCCGCCCACCGCGCCCGGCCCCGGACCCGCTCCGGCGGCCAGCACCACCCCCGCACCGGTGCGCCGGCGCAAGCCGCGCGGCGGCGAGCCGGGGCTCAGCCGCGAGCGGATCGTCCAGGCCGCCATCGCCGTCGCGGACGCCGAGGGCCTGGCGCAGCTCTCGATGCGCCGGGTCGCCGCCGAACTCGGCGTCGCCACCATGGCGCTCTACCGGCACGTGGGCAGCAAGGAGGAACTGGTCGACCTGATGGCCGACACCGTGCTGACCACCGGCCCGCTCCCGCCGGACGACCTCACCGGCTGGCGTCCCCGGCTGGCCGCGCTGGCCCGGGTGCAGTGGGCGCTCTACCGCCAGCACTCCTGGCTGGCCAGCACCATCTCGCTCACCCGCCCGGTCCCGATGCCCGGCTCGCTGCGGCACGGCGAGTTCGTGCTGGCCAGCGTCGAGCCGTTCGGCCTGCCGCCGGCCACCCGCCTCTACCTGCACATCCTGTTCTTCGCCGCCGTCCGCGGCATCGCCGTCAACCTGGAGCTCCAGTCCCAGGACCGGGCCCAGAGCATGACGATCAACGAGTGGATGGAGTCCCAGGAGACCGTGCTGCGCAGCGCGCTCGCCACCGGCGCCTTCCCACACTTCGGCGCCATGCTGGCGGAGCTGGACACCGCCACCGGGCCGGAGGGGTTCGAACTCGACCTCGACCAGCTCTTCGAGTTCGCCCTGGAGCGACTGCTCGACGGCCTGGGCCTGTTCTTCGAGCCGCCGGGCCGCTGAACCGCCCGGCCGCCGGCCCTCGCCCTCCCGGTACCCGCCGCTCACCCGCGCGGCGGCGGGTGGCTTGCCGGGGGTCGGCGCCCGCTTGAGGCTGGCCGAGACCCCTCTCCCGCCGAGCCCAGGGACCGCCGCCATGACCGCCTGCTCCGACCCCGACCCCGCGTACGGCACCCGGCTGGCCGACGAGTCCCCCGAGTACGCCCGGGCGCGCGAGGAACTGCGCCTGGCCGAGCTGGAGTTGATGAACCACCGGGAGGCGGTGGCGCAGCGCCGGCGGGAGCTGCCGGCCGGCCCGGTGATCGGGGACTACACCTTCCTGGAGGGGCCGGCCTGGCTGGACCAGGGCGACGACCCGGTCCGTCCGGTGCGGCTCAGTGAACTCTTCACCGCGCCCGGACGGCCGCTGGTGGTCTACCAGTTCATGTACGGCAAGCGGCAGCAGAGCCCGTGCCCGATGTGCACCATGTGGCTCGACGGCTTCAACGGCATCGCCCACCACCTGACGCGAAACGCCGACTTCGCCGTGGTGGCCGCCGCCGATCCGCAGCCGCTGCGCGCGCACGCCCGGCGGCGCGGCTGGGAGCGGCTGCGGCTGCTCAGCTGCGGGGCCAGCACCTTCAAGTACGACCTGGGCAGCGAGAACGGGGAGGGCGACCAGTACTCGACGGTCTCGGTGTTCACCCGGGACGCCGACGGCACGCTGCGCCACCAGTACTCGGCCCGACCGCAGTTGGCGGCAGACGTGGACCAGCGCGGCATCGACCTGCTGGCCCCGGTCTGGCACCTGCTGGACCTGACGCCGGACGGGCGCGGCGACTGGTACCCGGCCCTGGACTACTGAGACCCGGCCGAGGCCGCGACGCCCCCCGGACGGACCCCGGCTGAGATCCCGGCACCACGGCCGGGCCGCCGGAACCCGGAAGCCTGTGGTGCTCCGCGCGGACTTCCTCTACGGTGTACAGGTCCTATACGCCGTAGAAGAGTGGAGCGGGATCCCGTGCCCCAGACCGACCGCCGACCCGACCGGTGGGTGATCCTCATCGTGATCTGTCTGGCCCAGCTCGTCGTGGTGCTCGACAACACCATCCTCAACGTGGCAATCCCCTCCCTCACCAGGGAGCTGGGGGCCACCACCGCACAGGCCCAGTGGGTCGTCGGCAGCTACTCGCTCGCCCAGGCGGGCCTGCTGATCGCCGCCGGCGGACTGGCCGACCGGTACGGGCGCAAGAAGGTCCAGCTGCTCGGCCTGGCCGTCTTCGGCGTGGGTTCGCTCGGCGCCGCGCTGGCGGGCAGCCCCGGGCAGCTGATCGCGGCCCGCGCGGGCATGGGGGTCGGCGGCAGCCTGCTGCTGGCCACCAGCCTGGCGATCGTGGTGCGCGTCTTCGACGCCGACGAGCAGCCCAGGGCGATCGCCGCCTGGAGCGCCATCGCCTCGCTCGGCATCGCGCTCGGCCCGGTGCTCGGCGGCCTGCTGCTCGACCACTTCTGGTGGGGCTCGGTCTTCCTGGTCAACCTGCCGGTGGCCGCCTGCGCGCTGTTCGCGGTGGCCCGCCTGGTGCCGGAGTCCAAGGACCCGCGCGGCGCGCGCCCCGACCTGCTCGGTGCCGTGCTCTCCACCGCCGGGCTGGTGGGCGTGGTGTACGCGGTGATCCAGGGCCCCGGCTACGGCTGGACCTCGGCCGGCACCCTGCTCGCCGGCGGGCTCGGCCTGCTCTTCCTGCTGCTCTTCCTGCTCTGGGAGCGCCGGATCGAGCACCCGCTGCTGGACCTCTCCTTCTTCCGCGACGCCCGGTTCCGCGGCGCGATCTCGGGCGGCGTGCTGGTCAGCTTCGGGACGGGCGGCTCGCTCTTCCTGCTCACCGAGCACCTGCAGTTCGTGCTGGGCTACGGCCCGCTCGCCGCCGGCCTGCGCACCGCCCCGATGGCGCTGACCATCATCGCGCTCAACCTGACCGGCGCCGGCGTGCGGCTGACCGCGAAGCTGGGGCTCAAGCCGCCTGCGGCGATCGCCGCGGGGCTGACCCTGCTGGCCGCCGGGCTGGCCGCGATCGCGCTCTTCGGGCACCAGGGCTCCTACCCCGGCGTGCTGCTCGGCCTGGTGCTGCTCGGCGCCGGCGCGGCCTTCGCCCAGCCCGCGATGGCCGGCACCATCATGAGCGCGATCCCGCCGGAGAAGGCCGGGGTGGGGTCCGGGCTGCTGGGCACGATGGGCGAACTGGGCAACTCGCTCGGCGTCGCGGTGCTGGGCGCGGTGCTGACCGCCGGGTTCGCCGCCGCGCTGCCGGCCGGCCTGCCGCACACCGCGGCCCGCTCGCTGCCCGACGCGCTCGCCGCGGCCGCCCCCGGCACCGCCGGCCAGGTCCACAGCGCCTTCGCCGACAGCCTGACCAGCAGCCAGCTGATCGGCTCGGCCGCGGTGCTGCTCGGCGGCCTGCTCGCCGCCTGGCTGCTCAACCGGGCCGCCGCCCAGCCCGCGGCCCCCGCCGCGGCTCGGCCGACCGAGCCGGCCACACCCGTCGGCTGAGCGGGTCTCACCGTACGATCGCTGCACGGCCCCCCAGGCGCGGCCGGGCAGCGAACGTACCGACAGGGCAGGACCGACCATGGCCGACAGACCCCGCGACCCCGCGGTCAGCATCTGGGTGAAGCCGCCCAGGACTCGCCGGCACGGCAGCGCCCCCAGCGGCCTGAGCCGGGAGCGGATCGTGCGGGCCGGCGTGGAGCTGCTCGACGCGCAGGGCATCGCGGCCTTCTCGATGCGCAGGCTCGCGACCGAGCTGGACGTGACCCCCATGTCGCTCTACTGGTACGTCGACGCCAAGGACGACCTGCTCGAGCTGGCGCTGGACGACGTGCTCGGCCGACTGGACATCACTCCCCTGGAGGACCACGGCGACTGGCGCCGCCAGCTGCGCACGCTCGCCCAGGAGTACCGCAGGTGCTTCCAACTCCACCCCTGGGCAGCCCAGTTGGCCGGCCAGTTCCTGCCGCTCGGGCCCAACTCGCTGCTCTTCTCGAACAGCGCCACCGGTGCCATCGCCCGCAGCGGACTGCCCCCCGAGCAGTACGGCGCCGCGCTCGGCCTGATCTTCGAGTACGTCTACGGCTTCGTGCTGATCGAGTCCCAGTGGCTGGTCCGGGTGCGCGCTTCCGGCCTGGGCGAGGACGCGTTCTACCAGGTCCTCTACGGCGTCATGCGACAGGCCGCCCCGGGCCTCGCGGACAACGCGGACCTGCTGGCGAGCCAGCCGCGGTCCGACCAGGCCGCCGCCCGGGACCTGCGCTTCACCCAGGGCCTGGACCTCGCGCTGGCCGGCATCGACGCCCGGATCGCGACGGCCGGGGCCCACTGAACCGACCGCGCCGGCCGAAACGAAAAGCGCGGTAGTTCCGATAATTCGGAACTACCGCGCTTCAGTATTCAATCAAATCACATCGTCTCGGCGACCTCGACGACGATGTCGCTCTCCTTGACGAGCTCCACAACCAGGTTACGGATGTCCATGTTATTCCCCTCCTTCCCTTTCCTTGCCCTTCGCTTGATAAGAAGGCTAGCCGGTTTTCGATTTCCCCGTCAAGCCTTCGATCGAGGGATTTCGCGAGCCTCGTCCGGCTACACGAAATCGTCGTGGCCAGTGCGCCGGAAACGGCGCTCCTGGTACTGCAGGATGAGTGCGGCGGCGAGCAGCCAGCACCCGGAAAGAATGACGGCATGGCCGGCCGCCGGGATATCGACGCGCCCGGCCACCGCCTGCCGGAAACAGGACACGGCGGCGCCGTAGGGCACCAGGTCCGCGAGGATCCGCAGCCACTCGGGGGCCGCACCGGTCGGCAGCACCCCACCGAGCAGCAGAAACGCGTACGAGGCCAGGTTGCCACCCAGCAGATCAGCGCGTTTGCCCAGGCTGAGGGCGGTGACCAGGAGGCCGACCGACAGGCCGGCCAGCGCCACCACGAGCGCTCCGGCGAGCGCCTGCGGGAAACGGGTCAGCAGCCGCGCGTCACCGATCAGCGGCGGCACCACGAGAAAGGCGACCAGCCAGCTGCCGAACGCCTCGGCCAGATAGGGCAGCGACCGCACCAGAAATAGCCGGAATAGCCCTAGGCGACCCATTCTCAATCTGGCCAGGGTGCCGAAGTATTTCTCTTCGGCAGCCACGTCCGGCAATTTTGTGACCAGCGCCGGAATCAATGCGAACGCAATACCGCCGAGCGCGGCGTAACGCTGTCCGGCGGCCCCGTCCTGCAGACCGCCGAGCAGCACCAGGAATATCGCCTGGAGCAGCGCCCGGGGCAGTACGCTCCAGCCGAGCACCGCGTTCGAGACATAGGACCGGTAACTCCGCACCGACATTCTCGCGGCCACCCCGTAGGGCGTCCAGCGGTCGGCCAGGTCAGATGAGTTCAACTTTTCCGCTCTCCCTGGCCCGCTCGGTGAGACGGCCGAAGATCAGGCTCCCCGCGATGAGGTAGCCGACGGTCGAGACAGCGATCGCGCCCAGCGCCACCGGGCGCACCGCGCCGCCGTCGACCGCGCTCAGCGCCACCTCGCGCAGCCAGCGCAGGCTGAGCAGCGCGGACGGCCAGCGGGCCCAGCCCGGCAGCGCGGTCAGCGGCACCAGGGCGCCACCGACGATGAAGACGGGGTACATCAGCGCCTCGGCCAACCGGGCCGCGGAGCGCACCACCAGGAAGAGTGCGGCGAGCAGCAGCCCGAAGGCGCCGGCGTTGACCACCGCCAGCAGCACGGCTAGCGCCAGCACGCCGGGGCGGGCCACCTCGAGGGGGCTGCCGAAGGCCGCCGGCACCACGGCGCAGACCAGGCCGACCGCGACCAGCGCGATCACCGCGGTGCCCACGGCCTTGCCGGCCACCACCACCCGCAGGTCGGCCGGGCGGACCAGCAGCTGGCTCATGGTGCCCATCCGGATCTCGCGGTGCAGCAGCATCCCCGAGGACCAGACCAGGCTGGACCAGAGCGAGATCAGCGCGGTGCCCACCGTCAGGCCCGCCACGCCGCCGGCGGCCGAGCCCGGTCCGGCCGCGAGCAGCAGCGACAGGAAGACCGTCGGCTGCACGATGCCCAGCACGATCACGGCCGGATTCGCCCGGACGTCCTTGATGTGGAAGCGGGCCGCGCCCAGCATCGTCGCGGCCGCGTTCATCGCGAACTCCCGTTCGCGTCAGCGGCGTTCATCGCGGCATCCCGTTCATCGCAGCATCCTCGAGAACACGTCGTCCAGCGCCACCGGCAGCACCTGGAAGTCCGTCACCTGCGCGCCCTCCAACGCCTGGCCGATGGCGGCCAGATGGGCCGGGTTCCAGTCCGGCAGCATGATCTCCGCCGCCCAGCCGTCCCCCGACTGCGACCAGTTCACCGGCAGCGCGGCGGGCAGCCGGAACTCGGGGCGCGGTCCGCCGCCGCGCACCGCCACGGTGGCGACGGTGTCCGCCGAGGCGCGGAACTCCTCGATGGTCAGCGTGTGGCTGATCCGGCCGTCGTGCAGCATCACCACCCGGTCGGCCATCCGGTCGATGTCGAGCAGGTAGTGGCTGGTCAGGATCACCGCGATGCCCTCACCGCAGAGCGCCCTGACGTTCTGCCGGAACCGCTCGGCCTCCTCCGGGTCCAGCCCCAGGGTGGGCTCGTCCAGCAGCAGCACCCGGGGCCGGGAGACCAGGCCGATCGCGATGTGCAGCCGCTGGCGCATGCCCTTGGAGAAGGTCTCCACCCGCTGGTCGGCCGCCTCCAGCAGACCCACCTGGGTGAGCAACTCGGTGGAGCGAGAGGCCAGTTCGCGGGTCCGCAGGCCGGCCAGCAGGCCGAAGAAGGCCAGGTTGTCGCGGGCCGAGAGCCTCGGATACAGGCCGCGGTCGCCGCCGAGCACCAGCGAGACCTGGCGGCGGACCGCCTTGTGGTCGCGCACCACGTCCAGGCCCGCCACGGTGGCCCGGCCCGCCGTGGGGGTGAGCAGGGTGGCCAGGATCTTGATCAGCGTGGTCTTGCCGGCGCCGTTGACGCCGAGCACTCCCAGCACCTCCCCGTAGTCCACGTGGAGGTCCACCGCGTCCAGCGCCACGGCGGTGCGCCCGTCCCGCCGGTAGTCCCGGCGCAACCCGGCCACCTCCACGGCGCGGGCCGGGCCCGGCGCGCCGGCGGTCCCCCGCAGGCGCTCGCCGGGGGCCGGCCGCACGCCTGCCACGGTGGCTACTCGATCCACTGCGGCACGACCTCATCGGCCCGGTGCGTGGTGACGTCGATCGACAGCTCGGCCGACTCGACACCGGGCAGCACCAGCTGCTCCAGCAGCGCGGTCACCCGCTTGCCGAACTCGGCGGCCTCGGCGGCGAAGAAGCGCGGGTCGAAGGCGGTGGCGACCTGCAGCGAGAGCCGGCCACCGGCCCCTTCGGGCGCCCACTCCAGGCGGGCCAGCGGCTTGCCCTGGCGCAGCGCGCCGCGCGCGGAGTTCGGCCCGCGCAGGTCGCCCAGCGCCACCTCCGGCAGCCGTTCCAGTGCCTCGGCCAGCAGGAAGGGCGACAGGACCGGACGCCGCCGCCCGCCGGACTCGACGAACGGGGTGAACGGGACCCGGCCGAGCAGGCGGATCGAGACCTCGCCCGGCTCGCAGTCGCTCGCCACCAGCTGGACCAGGTCACCGGTGCGGTACCGGATCATCGGCTGGATCTGCGAGAACGGGAAGAGCTCGGTGAGGGTGAGTTCGCCGATCCCCTCGGCCAGCGGCTCGTCCGCGTCGAGCCGCAGCACCTCGGGCACCACGGTGGGGTCGAAGTGGAAGGCCTCGCAGGCCGCGCAGCGGGTGGCGCCGCCGATCAGCTCGGAGAGGCTGAACCGGTCGCGCAGCTCCGCCCCGCCCCAGGCCTCGAGCAGGGTGCGGCGCTGACCGGCCGGCAGCACGTCGCTCAGGCTCACCAGGCGCTGGATGCCGAGCCCGGCGGGATCGATCCCGGCGGCCAGCAGGGCGTCGGTGATCAGCAGCAGCGCGGCGGGGTTGCCGCAGAGCCGGCGGTCGAACCGCTCCGCCTGCGGCAGCAGGCCGTCCCGGGTGAGCGTGGTGACCGTGCGCTCCAGGCCGCGGTCCGAGAAGGCGTCGACGGCCAGCCGCAGATCGGTGATCGTGGTGCTGCCGACGCTGCCGTGGATCGCCATCGGCATGGCCGAGAACATGATCGAACGCCGCTGCGGCACACCGCTCTTCTGCGCGGTGGTCTCGCGCACCGCGTCCGAGTAGTCGGAGAGCGCCTTGAGTTCCTCGGCCGAGCGGTACCGGATGAACGGCCGGCCGGTCGTCCCGGTCGAGTGGGCGACCTGACTGATCGTCAGGTCGTCGCGCAGTGCGGACAGTTCGCTCTCGCGCAGGGTCGCCTTGGTGATGGTCGGCAGCGCCGGCAGCTCGGCGACGGTGCGCACCGAGGAGAGGTCCACGCCCTTCCAGTGCTCCTGGTAGAACGGCACCGTCCGGGCGTTGTCGATCGTCAGGGCCAGCAGCTGGTCGCGGAACGCCGACTTGGCGTGCCGGCCGGCCCGCGCGGTGGCGGCGGTCACCGGGCACCGCCGGAGGCGGCGCTCAGGCGCTGCAGGTCCCGCTCGGAGAAGCCGGCCATCGCGCGCAGTTCGAGGTTGGGCCGGCCCCGGCCGCGGAAGGCCATGTGGTCCGGCTCGCGCTTGGCGTAGTCGCCCAGGCCGACCTCGTCCACGATCTCGTTGTGCCGGATCAGGCAGCGCTCGGTGGCCGCCTCCACCGCCAGGTCGTCACCGTCGTACAGGTGGCCGAGCCAGCGGTTGGCGTAGGTGACGTGGCGCAGCTCGTCGGCGAGCACGTGGTCGAACATGATGGCGACCGACTCGTAGCCGGCCGCGCGCAGCTTGGGCACGGCGTTGCCGAACACCTCGATCGCGGCGTCCTCGCCGGTGCGGCTCAGCACGATCATGCGGTGGTCGAGCGGCTGGCCGGCCATCGCGGCGTAGAGGTCCGGGTCGCGGTAGGGGAACTGCTTGTAGTCCACCCCCATCGCGGCCAACTCGCTGAAGAGCAGGTGGGTGTGGCGCATCTCGTCGTGCGCGTGCCGGTTCATGTCGGTGTAGAAGCCCAGCGGCAGATCGGCGAAGTCGGCCATGCTGCGCAGCGGGACGTCGGTGGCGATGAACTCGATCTGCACGCCCTTGCGCAGCAGGTAGACGACCGTTTCGTCGTCCAGCTTGGACGGGTCCGGGTCGGGCATCTGCCCGCCGATCGCGGGCACCCGAGGCGCCCAGCTCGGGTAGGCGCGCGCCGGGCAGGCCACCAGCGGGAGTTCGACGGTTCCGGTGGGGGTGACCGAGGCGCCGGCCTGGTGCGGGGCGCTCAGGTAGTCGCCCAGGTCGGCCGCCGGCAGCCCGAGTTCGGCGAACCGGGTCAACCCGTCCTCGGCCAGCACCCGGCAGCGCTCGTGCAGTCGCCGGTCGTGGTAGGTGGTCTCGGCCGTGCAGTTGTCCCTGGCCGAGGCGTGCAGTCGGGCCAGTCCCCGCAGCAGCGCCTGTCCCCAGGCCAGCGCCCGCTGCGGATCGTCCGCCCGGGCCAGCTCGGCCGCCTGCTCGACGGCCGCCACCGAGGGGCGGCCCATCTTCTCCCGTGGGACCCGGAGTTCACCGATCCGCGTGTGCAGCAGCTCGGCCTGGCCGATCAGGCTGTTGACGGCACTGACCAGCGCGGCCCGGGGCGGGATGTCCCCCAGCCTCGGCGCGAAGCCGGCCAGCAGTCGGCCGGCCAGCAAGGCGCCGTGGTAGAGCCGCAGTTCGAAGTCAGCGAGTTCGCTGATGACGAGGGAGTCGATGGCGGGCGAGTCGATGGCGGGGGTGACAGGTATGGCCTCGGAGTTCACAGGATTCCTTGCCGCTCGTGTGCACTGGTCTTCGGCCGCTGCCGTCGGGGCCGCTCCCGGCAGAGGGCGGGAGCAGGCGACTCGCGACGGCCCGTGAATCCGACAACGGTGCACCAGGGATTTTCGAGCCGAAACTACGGATGTGCTGCCCGGGAGTGGGCGGTTCCCCGACAGCACCGATACCCGGAACCTATAGCGCCGAGCCGACTCCGGTCGCTCGACCGGATCCCGAAAATCCTGACAGACAGCAAGCACCCAGGCCCGCAAATCGGGCATACCCCGTGATACCCGGTATCAGGCGCCCTCGGCCTCCCTGGGGCCGACCTCCTCCGTGCTCGACAGCAGTCCCAGGCTGGCGGCGATCACGCCGGCCTGGAACCGGCTCTCCGCCCCCAACGCCTGCGTCAGGTCGGAGATGTGGCGCCGGCAGGTGCGCACCGACATGCCCAGTCGCCGGGCCACCACCTCGTCCTTGGCGCCGGTGGCCATCAGCCGCAGGATCATCCGGCGCTGGTGGTCGGTGATGAACTTCGGCTGCGGGAAGGTCGGGTCGAACGGCTGGGCCTGGTCCCACAGGACGCCGAAGAGCCGGACCATGAAGGCCGTGACCTGCGGGTCCCGGATCACGGCGGCGGCCTCACCGCGGCCGGGGTCGTCCGCGCTGAGCTCCCCGTGCCCGCTCAGCGGCCGGATCGGCACGAAGCAGGTGCTCCGGTCGAAGATGACCAGCCGGTCGGGCACCTCGTCCACGCTGCGGAACTCCCCGCCGGCCTGGGTCAGCGTCTCCACGTACCCCTGGGTGGGCAGGTCGTAGCGGGCCGCGTGCTGGTACACCGTCCGGATCCGCACGCCGCGCTCCAGCATCGCCCGGTCCCGTTCCAGTGCCAGCGCCAGCCGCTCCGGCGAACGCCCGCCGCCGGGCTGCAGGGTGAGAACCTCCCGGGTGCACTTGTCACTCTCGGCGTTCAGCAATAGATTCACGACGGCCAGATCGGACACGATGTCAATGGCCTGGCCCCGGGATTCCTTACGGCGGTAGGCCTCGTGGACCGGAACGAGCGCCTGGATCTGTCTGCGCATCCGCTCTGCCAGCACGGCCTGGTGCCGTATCTTGTTCTCCAGCGGATCGACGACACGGGCCTTGGCGACATCAGGGCTGACCACCGTCCACCGCCCGTCCCCCTCCGCACTGGGGACGAGCAACTGCAGCTCAACCAGGGTGTCCCGGGCCTGCTCCAGTTCCTCCCGGCTTCGGTCGAGCGCGACCATCAACCCGGCGATGTCCAACTCCCGGGTCTCCATCACATGTTGGTAGACAACCGTGTGGAGTTCGTCCAGGTTCGACGGTCCACCAAGATCGAGGCTGGTCATATCTCGCCCTCACCTGTATGCGGGTCGTGGGGGGACAAACGAGTCAGGACCGCCCGCCCGGCCGTCGACCCGACCGTGATCCTACAAGGCAGTAACCGCATCTGACCTGTGCTTGTCGGCCGGGGAGCCGACGGCATCCTTCTTCCGTAAGGACTGATTCGACAGTGGCGATTCCCCATTCCCATGCGATCGTCGGCTGCGGCCGAGTGGCGCCCAACCACGTCGACGGATTCCGGTCGGTGCCGGACTGGACCGTGGCCTGGGCCTGCGACCGCGCGGCGGCGACCGCCACCGCGTTCGCCGCCGAGCACGGCATACCCCGGGTGTCCACCGACTGGCGCGAGCTGCTCGACGATCCGGCGCTGACCAGCGTCTCCGTCACGGTGGACCACCGCCAGCACGCCGAGCTGGCCATCGCGTTCCTGGAGGCCGGCAAGCACGTACTGGTGGAGAAGCCGATGGCCACCGACTCGGCCGACGCCCACCGCATGGTGGCGTGCGCGGCGGCCAACGACCGGCTGCTGTCGGTGGTCGCCCAGCACCGCTACGACCCGTTGGTCGTAGCCGTCCGCGACTGGGTGCGCGAGGGGCTGCTCGGCGAGCTGCTCTACGTCTCGGTGAACCTGCAGAGCAGCCGGCCGCAGAGCTACTACGCGGACAGCTACTGGCGCGGGACGCTCGACGGCGAGGGCGGCTCGGCCCTGATCAACCAGGGCTACCACTGCCTGGACACGGTCCGCTGGATCTGCGGCGACCTGGACGTGCGCGCCGCGGTGACCCGTACCAAGGTGCTGGCCGACGTGATCGAGACCGAGGAGACGCTCAGCGCGCTGCTCACCGCCGACGGCGTGCCGGTCACCATGAACGTGACCGTGGCGAGCAGCGTGGACTGGCGGACCCGGATCGAGGTGGTCGGCGCGCTCGGCTCGGTCACCTTCGACCTGGACCACCCCGGCAGCCTGCACCACTGGTCGGGCTCGGCGGAACTCCAGCGCCGGGTGGCCGCCGAGCAGGCCCGCACCGCGACCACCGAGGCGCCGGGCATCGACTACTACGGCATCTCGCACCGCCGGCAGATCGCCGACTTCGCCCAGAGCGTGCGCGGCGGCCGGCCGATGCTCTCCACCGCGCGCGACGCGATCGGGACGCTGGACACCGTGCTGGGCCTGTACGAGCGGTCGGCCTCGGCGAAGGCCCTGCGGTAGGTAGTACGCTCCCGCTCAAACGCATCCCTTGAACACGCCCGTTGACATTGGAGAGATCTGTGCCTCCGTCAGTGAACCAGAGCTGGGTGGCGCACACCGCCGACCAGGTGATCCGCGAGGCCGAGCGGCGGGGGGCGGACCGCATCGTCTGCGCCTCCGGGGTGAGCCCGTCCGGCCCCGTCCACCTCGGCAACCTGCGCGAGCTGATGGTGCCGCACCTGGTGGCCGAGGAGATCAAGTCCCGCGGCGTGGCCTGCGAGCACATCCTGTCCTGGGACGACTACGACCGCCTGCGCAAGGTGCCGGCCGGCCTGGCCGACGAGTTCGCCGAGCACATCGGCCGGCCGCTCACCGCGGTGCCCGACCCCTGCGGGGAGCACGCCTCCTGGGCCGAGCACTTCAAGCAGCCGTTCCGCCGGGCACTGGCCGAACTCCAGGTCGAGGTCCGGGAGATCAGCCAGAGCGAGATGTACGCGGCCGGCGCCTACCGTGAGCAGGTGCTGCACGCGATGCGCGAGCGGAGCACGATCGACCAGCTGCTCGGCCGGTTCCGGACCAAGCCGGGCGAGCCGGCCGCCGAGGACCTCGGCGACGGGGTGACCGCCGTCCTGGACGACGGGGTGGCGGGCGAGGAGGACACGGCCACCGGCACCGGCGGGTACTTCCCCTACCGGGTGTACTGCCGCGCCTGCGGCCGGGACTCGACCGCGATCACCGAGTACCAGGAGCCGGTCGCCCACTACCGGTGCGACTGCGGGCACACCGACACGGTCGACCTGAGCACGGACCACGGCGGGAAGCTGGTCTGGAAGGTCGACTGGCCGATGCGCTGGGCGTTCGAGGGTGTGCTCTTCGAGGCCGGCGGCAACGACCACTCCAGCCCGGGCTCCTCCTTCTCGGTCGGTCGCGAGCTGGTGGCGACGGTGTTCGGCGGCAACGCCCCGGTGTACCTGCCGTACTCGTTCGTCGGCGTGCGCGGGATGGCGAAGATGAGCGGCTCCCGGGGCGGCGCGCCCACCCCCGCCGACGCGCTGGCCGTCATCGAGGCACCGGTGCTGCGCTGGCTGTACACCCGCCGCCGCCCCAACCAGTCGATCACCATCGACTTCGGGGACGAGGTCGGCCGGCTGTACGACGAGTGGGACGCGCTGCAGCGCCGGATCGACCAGGGCAGCGCCTCCCCCACCGACCAGGCGCTCGGCGCGCTGTCGGCCGCCACCGGCGCGGGACCGCTGCCGCAGCCGCGCCGCCGGGTCGCGTTCCGCACCCTGGCGTCGATCCACGACGTCACGGCGGGCAGCGACGAGCAGATCCTGCGCATCCTGCAGCAGGCCGAGTCCGGTGCCGAGGAGCTGCGGCTGGCGGACATCGAGCCCCGGTTGACGCTGGCCCGGCAGTGGGTGGCCACCCACGTCCCGGCCGAGTCGCGCACCCACATCCGCAGCGAACTCGACCGCGAGCTGCTGAAGTCGCTCACCGACGACCAGCGCGCCTCGCTCGACCTGCTGCTGGAGCGGCTGCCCGAGCGCTGGAACCTGGCGGACCTGACCTCGGTGCTCTACGCCGTGCCGAAGCTGCGCGCGGGGCTGGCCGCCGACGCGGCTCCGACGCCCGAACTGAAGGTGGCGCAGCGGGAGTTCTTCATCCTGCTGTACCAGCTGCTGGTGGGTCGGGACACCGGCCCGCGGCTGCCCACGCTGCTGCTCGCGCTGGGCCGTGAGCGCACGGTCGGCCTGCTGTCCTGAGGCCCCGGCCGCGGTCCTGAGGCCGACTGCTGGAGCACGCCTGTTGCCTGAACCCGCTCGGCCGAGCGGGTTCAGGCAACAGGCGTTCGGCCGCGCGGCTCAGCCGCGGGCGACGGCCAGCAGGTGCGCGCTGGCGTTGACCAGCAGGGCGTCGCGCTCCACCAGCCTGGCGCTGTGCAGCGCCGCCTCGACGTGCGCGTCGAACGCGTCGTTGCCGGCCACGTCCAGGGCCGGCCAGACCGGTCCCTCCACGCCGTACACCGAGATCTCCGCGAGCCCCGCCGCACGCAGCTCGGCGTGCAGTTCCTCGGCGGTGTGGAAGTGGGCCGGGACGAAGCCGAGATGGCCGTCGTACTCGCCGGTGCGCAGCGTCCGCGCCACCCGCTCGGCGATCCCCGCGTCCAACCGCCCGCCGCTGCCGGCCTCCAGCAGCGTGATGTAGCGGCTGGTGCCGGCCGCGGCCAGCAGCCCGCCGGGCCGCAGCACCCGGCGCGCCTCGGCCAGCGCCCGCTGCCGGTCGGCGGCGTCCACCAGGTGGTAGAGCGGGCCGAGCATCAGCACCACGTCGGCGCTGTGGTCCGCCGCGGTCAGCTCCCGGGCGTCGCCCAGCTCCGCCGCCACCCCGGGGATCAGCGCCGCCGCCTCGACGTGGCCGGCGACCGGGTCGACCAGCGCCACCTGGTAGCCGTCCGCCGCGAGCCAGCGCGCGTGCGCGCCGGTCCCGCCGCCCACGTCGAGCACCCGGGCGGGCGCGGGCGGCAGCACCCGGCGCAGCAGCTCCTGGGTCCGCAGGAACTCCAGCCTGCCGTGCGGCGTCCTGGACAGCCGCCCGTCCTCCTGGCCGGCCACGTTGTAGTGGTCGCTGGTGTCGATCGTCATGGTTCTCTGGCGCTCCTTCACTCGGCGGACACCTGGGGCATCACATGATGGGCCAGCAGCTCCAGTTGGTCCCAGTCGTCCAGGTCCAGGAGCTGCAGGTAGATCCGCTGCGCGCCGGCCCGCGCATAACTGCCGATCTTGTCGACGATCTCGGCCGGCGACCCGGCCAGCCCGGTGGCGCGCAACTCGGCCACCCCGCGCCCGACCCGGTCCGCCCGCTCGGCCAGCCGCGCCTCGCTCGTGGCGGCGCAGACCGCCAGCGCGACGGAGTAGCAGAGCTCCTCGGGATCGCGGCCGATCGCCTCGCAGGCGTCCCTGGTCCGCTGGTACTGCAGGCGGGCCTCCTCGGCCCGGACGAAGCCGATGTTGTACTCGTCGGCGTACCGGGCGGCGAGTGCCGGGGTGCGGCGCGGGCCCTTGCCGCCGACCAGCAGCGGCGGGTGCGGCCGCTGGACGGGGCGGGGCAGCGCGGGATTCCCGCTGAGCGTGTAGTGCTCGCCCGCGAAGTCGAAGAGCTCGCCCGGCGGCGTGGTCCACAGGCCCTTGATGATCCGCAGCTGCTCCTCCAGGAGGCCGAACCGGCGCGCCGGGAACGGCAGGCCCAGGGCCCGGTGCTCCGCCTCGTACCACCCGGTGCCCAGGCCCAGTTCGACCCGGCCGCCGGACATCTCGTCCACCTGGGCCACCTGCAGGGCCAGCACGCCGGGCGGCCGCAGGGTGGCGGCGGACATCAGCGTCCCGAGGCGGATCGAGGAGGTCTCCCGGGCGATGGCGGCCAGCGTGAGCCAGGAGTCGGTGGGACCGGGCAGGCCGCTCACCGCCCCCATGCTCAGGTAGTGGTCGGACCGGAAGAATCCCTCGAATCCCAGATCCTCGGAGATTCTGGCAACGGCCAGTTGGGCCGCGTAGGAAGCGCCCTGCTGGGGCTCGATGAAGATGCGCAGCTGCATTCCGCCATGGTGGACCGATTCGCGGTGCGAAGAACAGTGGCGACCGGTTGCCACGGAATAATTGGCCACCCCGGAGGAACCGGACAAAGCCCCCCCAAAACGTCCGATTCCCGGTCCGATTCCCAGCCGATTACCGGCCTGCTGCCTTGCGGCCCGCAGAGCGCTGTTCCAGGATTGCCGACAGTATCGGGCGGCTCGTTTCACGGTGGCCGCGCCGCCATGACGGGCCGGACCGGGTCGAGCAGGTTTTCAGAAAGGACCGTCCGTTGTCGTCGTCCGCCGATCCCCCGCTGTCCGGGGCCACCGAGGCCGGCCCGACGGCGCGCGACGGCGCGCCGCCCGAGGTGCCACTGGACCTGCCGGGCGTCCAGGCCCTGCGGGACGCGGCCCTGGGCGCGCTGCGCCGCCTCACCCCGACTCCCGACGAACTCGCCCGCTGGGAACGCGACCACCTGGGCCGCCGCGCCCCGCTCGCCCGCTGCCGCGCCCGGCTCGGCGAACTGCCCCGGGAGCGCCGGGCCGAACTGGGCAAGGCGCTCGCCGACGCGCTGCGGGAGCTGACCTCGGCCGCCGCCGAGCCGGCCCGGTCGGCCGCCGAGGCCCGCTTCGAGCACGAGCGGATCGACCCGACCGTGCCGCCGGTGGACCAGGACCCCGGCGGGCTGCACCCGATCACCCTGCTCACCCGGGAGTGCCTGCGGCACTTCGGCGAACTCGGCTTCGCGCACCTCGACTCGCCCTGGGTGGAGACGGTGGCGCACAGCTTCGACATCCTCGGGGTCCCCGCCGACCATCCGACCAGGGGCCTGGACCGCAGCTTCTACCTCAGCGCCGACACACTGCTGCGCAGCCACACCACCGCCTCCCAGGCGGGCGTGCTCGAACGGGAGCGACCGGCCGGGCCGATGCGCTTCGTGGTCACCGGGCCGTGCTTCCGCAACGGCGTGCCGACCCCGCGCACCCACACCCAGTTCCACCAGTTCGAGGTGGTGGCGCTCGGGCCGCAGATCCGGCTCAGCGACCTCAAGGGGTTGACCCTCGGCTTCGTCGAGGACGTGATGGGGCCGGGCTTCGCCCCCCGGTTCAGGTTCCGCTCGTTCCCCTACGCCTCGCCGGGCGTGGCCGTGGACGTCGACTGCCGGCCGTGCGGCACGGCGGGCTGCGAGCTGTGCCGGGGCAGCGGGCGGCTGGAGATCATGGGCGGCGGCATGCTGGTCCCCGAGATCCTGCGGATCGGCTGCGACCCGGCGCGGACCCGGGGCCTCGCACTGGCCATCTCGCTGGAACGGGTGCTGGCGCTGCGGCACGGCCTGCGCGACATCCGGCACTTCCTCCAGAACGACCTGCGCGTTCTCACCCAGTTCGTCCGATGATCCGCCCGATGAACCGCCCGATGATGAACCGCCCGATGACCCGCCTGATGAGGTGACCGGCTCGTGAGAATCCCCCTGTCCTGGCTCACCGCCTTCCTGGGCCGCGAGTTGTCCGCGCGCACGGTCGACGACCTGCTCGGCGAAGCCGGCGTGACCGTCACCGCCGTCGAACCGCTGGGCCGGCTGCACCCCCGGGTGGTGGCGGCCCGGGTGCTGGCGGACCCCGGCGGCTCGGGCCGCCGCCTCACGGTGGCGCTGCCCGAGCCGCAGGTCGTCGAGGTGCCGGCCGCCCTGGCCCGACTACCCGCGCCCGGTTCCGTGGTGGCGGTGGCACTGGCCGGCGCCCGGCTGCTCGCCATCGAGGACGGCGGCGCACCGGACGTGCTGCACGGCGTGCGCAAGGTGGCCGCCGCGCGGCGCGGCGCGCCCGGCGGGCGGCTCTGCACCCGGGCCGACCTCGGGTTGGACGGCGCCGACGAGCCGTGCCCGCTGCCGGCCGACGCGGTGCTGGGCGAGGCGGTCCAACTGCTGCTGCCGGTCGGGGCAGCGGCAGCAGCGGAGGAGATCCTGCACGTCAAGGTGCCCGCCGAGCTGAGCCACTGCCGCGGGCTGTGGGGCCTGGCGGTCGAGATCGCGGCCCGGGCGGGCTTCGAGCCGCCGGGCACCCTCGCGCCCCGCCGGTCCGAGGGCCGGCTGCTGCCGCTGACCGTGCCGCTGGCGGTCACCGAACCGGGTCTGCAGGCGGCTGCCGCCCTGCTCAGCGGCCTGCCGGCGGACCTGCGGCTGCCCGCGTACGACGGGCGGCTGGCGCTGGCCGGGATCGCACCCGACGAGCCGGCCGGTACCGGCGAACCGTCCGACGCCGCCGGACCGGTCACCGGGTCCGGACCGGCCGCCGGGCCCGCCGGGTCCGCCGAGTCCGCCGGGCTGCGCAGTGCGCTGCGGATCGCGCAGTACGAGTACGGCGTCCAGCTGCGCGCGTACCCGGTGGCCGCCGGGGCCGCGCCGCCCGAGGTGACCGTGGGCGGGCCGGCCGAGGGCGCGGCGGTCCCGCTGCCCGGAGAGCTGCCGGTGCCGTGGCCCGAGGCGCTGGGCGTGCGGCTCGAGCGGCACCTCGACCAGGACCGCCGCCGGCCCGCCGAGCGGGCTCCGGCGCCGACCCTGCTGGTCGTCGCCGTCGGCCCGGCCGGCCTGGCGCTCGGCGGGGCCGCGCCGGCCGCGCTCGCGGTGGCGCGGGTCGCGGCGCTGCTGTGCGCGGCCGCGCCGCAGGTCGGCCGGTCGGCGGTGGCCCTGGCCGAGGGGCCCGCCATCGCCCGCCGGGAGATCCCGCTGGACGTCGAGGAGGTGGCCCGGCTGCTCGGCACGTCGCTGAGTCGTGCCGCGTGCCGGTCGCTGCTGGCGCGGATCGGCGCCCAGGCCCGGGAGAGCGGCGAGCAGGGGCTGCTGGTCGCGGTGCCGCCGTTTCGTCCTGATCTGTCCGGCCCCGCAGAACTGGCCACCGAGCTGGCCCGGCTGCACGGGTACCGCGCGCTGCCGGCCACCGTGCCCAGCGACCCGGTGGCCCCGCGCCGCGACCGTGGCCGGCTGCGCCGGGAGGCCGCCCGGGACGCGGTGGCCCGCCAGGGCTACCGCGAAGTGGTCTGCCCGGCGGTGCGGGACGGCACCGTGCCCGAGGAGCTGCGCTCGGACGCGCCGCACTGGTACGGGCAGTTGCTGCCGGTGCTCGGCCCGGGGCAGCCGAGCGGCGCCCCGCGCGCCGCGCTGGAGGTCCGCCGCAGCCTGCTGCCCGGGCTGCTCGCCGCCGCCACCGCGAATCTGCGCCTGGCCCGCCGCTGCGCGCTCTTCGAGGCCGGCACGGTGGTACTGCCCGAGCGCGGCGAGGAGCCGGAGGCGGGTCGGCTCGCGGTGCTGCTCGGCCGGGTCGACGGGCCGGCGGGCGAGCGGGCGGAGTCGAACCAGCAGGCGGTCCGCGAGGTCGCCGGCGCGCTGCGGGCGGCGGTGCTGGCGGCCGGGGCCGCCGGGTTCACGCTGGTCGCCGCGGACTTCGCCGGCTTCCAGCCCGGCAGCGGCGCGCTGGTGCTGGCCGACGGCGCCGAGGTGGGTCGGCTCGGGGTGCTGCACCCGCGGCTCGCCAGGGCCGCGGCCGCCGCCGGGCAGTCCTTCGCGATCGCCGAGCTCGACCTGGACGCGCTGCTCGCCGCACCCGAGCGGCCGCCGCTGGTCACCGCGCCGCCGCGGTTTCCCGCCGTCGAGCACGACCTGACCTTCCTGCTGCCCGGCGGCCTCGCGGTGGCCCAGGTGCTGGCGGCCGTCCGGGCGGCGACCGCGCCGCTGCTGCGCGACCTGGAGGTGCGCAGCGTCTACCGGGGACCGCAGCTGCCCGCCGGGCTCCGGGCCCTGACCGTGCGGCTGAGCCTGGGCACCGAACGCCACACCCCGCTGCGGCCCGAGGTGGACGAGGCCTGCGCCCGGGCGACCGGCGCGGCGACCGCGCTGGGGGCGCTGCGGCGGGCGGCCGAGGACGGCGGACCGGTGGCCCCCGGGAACGGCTGAGCCGGGCCCTCGCGACGACGATCGCCCGACCGGTGGTCCAGACCGGCCGGGCGATCGCGCTGTTCCGGACCGGTCGGCAAGCGTTGCTCGAGTGCGCTATGACCGTTTTGAGCGTGAAATCCGATTTGCTGCCCTGTGCTTTTCGGGTCTGTCATCCTCTCCCTGCCACCTGCCGGTGGATTTCACCTGGGGTACTGCCTAGATTCCTTTTCAAGGCCGCTCCACCGAAAACCACAGGGCCGGCCCAGCCACAGATACCCCTTTTCATCCAGCAGCGTAGGGACCCCACATGTTTACGAAGGCGATTTTCTCTGCGGTCGCGGTTGCGGGCCTGGTTCTGGGTGCCGCGACGACCATTGCGGCACAGCCCGCGGCGCACCACATCAGTGCCGCGGCCGTTAATCCGCCGCTGGGCGGGGACACCAGCTGGGGCGATTCGATCCTGTCGCCGGCGAGGTCCGAGTGATTCGACCCGGGTCCCCCAGAACCGAATCAGAATTCCTGAGCCAAGAGGAGACCTGGCGAACGTGAATACCGACTGGGATGCGCTGACCTACGGCACGCGCTGGAGCGGGATCTACGACGGCCTGCCCTGGCCGGCACCGGACGACGCCGTCGACTTCCTGCACAAGCTGGCCGGCGACGGCCCGGCCCTGGAACTGGCCATCGGCACCGGCCGGCTCGCCATCCCGCTGGCGGAGCGGGGCGTCGAGATCCACGGCCTGGACAGCTCCCAGGACATGATCGACAAGATGCGGCAGAAGCAGGGCGGCGCCGACATCCAGGTCACCCTGGCGGACATCTCGTCCTTCGAGGCGCAGCCGGACTACTCGCTCGCCTTCCTGGTGCTCAACACCATCTACGCCCTGCAGACCCAGGAGCAGCAGGTCTCCTGCTTCCGCAGCGCGGCGGCGGCGCTGCGGCCGGGCGGCTACTTCGTGGTCGAGGCGTTCATGCCCGACCCGACCCGGTTCCAGCGCAACTCCCGGGCCCATGTCCTGGACATCGGCCTGGACCACGTGCTGATCGAGGCCGACAAGCACGACCCGTCGACCCAGCAGATCCTCGAGCAGCACATCCACCTGAAGAACGGCGGCGTCGAGCTCTTCCCGGCGTTCCTGCGGTACGTCTGGCCCTCCGAGATGGACCTGATGGCCCAGCTCGCCGGCCTGCGCAAGGTCGACCGCTTCGGCAGCTGGACGCGTGACCCGTTCACCGCCCAGTCCGGCCTGCACGTCTCGGTCTACCAGCGCCCCGAGCAGTGAGCGGTTCCGCTCCGGTCACCCACCCCGGCCGGCCGCTCGGCGCCGGTCGGCCCGGGGGCGACCGGACCGGAACCCCCATGGTGGCGGCGGCCGTTCGCCGCCGGATCCTGCGCTTCGCCATCGACCAGCCGGTCCATCTGGGCCCCTCGCTCTCGGTGGCCGACATCCTGGTCACCGTCTGCGAGGCGATGGGGCCGGCCCCCCGCTCGCCGGCCGATCCCGGCCGGGACCGGCTGATCCTCAGCAAGGGCCACGCGGTCTGGGCCCTGTACGCCGTGCTGGCCGAACGGGGCGTGCTCGACCTCGAGGGCCACCGCGGGCCGCTGCCCGGACATCCGCACGAGGAGACCGACGGCGTCGAGGTGTCCACCGGCTCGCTCGGCCACGGACTCTCCGTGGCCGCCGGCCTGGCCGAGGCCGGCCGACTGGACGGACACCAAGGCATCGTCCATGTGGTGCTGGGCGACGGGGAGTTGAACGAAGGCTCGGTCTGGGAGGCCGTGATGTTCGCGGCCCATCGGCGACTGGGCCGGCTGGTCGCCCTGGTGGACGCCAACGGCATGCAGCAGGAGGGCCGGACGGCCGACGTGCTGGATCTGTCGCCGCTGGCCGACAAGTGGCGGGCCTTCGGCTGGCACACGGCCGAGGTGGACGGCCACGACCACCAGGCCCTGGCGCGGGCCCTGGCCGACGCGAGGGCGCAGCAGCACCGGCCCTCGGTGATTCTCTGCCACACGATCAAGGGAAAGGGTGTGCCGTTCATGGAACACCGTGCCGAATGGCATGTCGGCCGGCTCTCCACCGAGCAGTTGACCGAGGCGCTGGCCGCCGTCGGCGCCGCTGCCGACAACGGTGTCGAGGACTGACATGGTCCCGCTCACCGACACCGCACCGGCGGCCGGACCCGACAGCCGCACCCCCGAGTTCCGCGCGATGCGTCCCGCCTGTGCCGAGGTGCTGGCCGAACTCGGCGACCGCTTCGACGACTTGGTGGTCCTCGCGGCGGACGGCCACGCGCTGGCCATGCGGTTCCTGCGCGCCCACCCCGAGCGGTTCATCGACGTGGGCATCGCCGAGGCCAACCTGGTCGGGGTGGCCGCCGGGATCGCCCGTTCCGGACGGCGCGTGGTGGTCGGCACGATGGCCCCCTTCCTGGTGCGGCGCGCCGCCGAGCAGATCCGGCTCGACGTCTGCCAACCGGGCCTGGACGTGACCCTGGTGGGGATCGGCGGCGGCCTCGGGTACGGAACGCTCGGCGCCACCCACCATGTGACCGAGGATCTGGCCGCGCTGGCCGCGATGCCCGGCACCCGGGTGTTCTGCCCGGTGGACGTGCACGATGCCGCCTGGGCGCTGCGCGAGGCGGTGGCCTGGCCGGGCCCGGCGTACGTCCGACTGGGCGCGCGCGAGGACGAGGTCGTCTTCACCGGCGACGAGGAGTTCTCCGCCACCCGGCCGCGCGAGTTCGGCGAGCCGGGCGGCGCGCTGGTGGTGGCGACCGGGGCGACCGTGCCGCAGGCGCTGCGTGCGGCCGAGCAGGTGCGCGCCACCGGGCTGCCGGTCCAGGTCCTGGCCCTGACCTGCGTGGCGCCCTTCCCGAGCGCGGCGGTCGCCGCCGCGGCCCGCACCGCCCGGGTGGTGGTCACCGTGGAGGAGCACCTCGCGGCCGGCGGCCTGGCCAGTGGCACGGCACTCGCGCTGGCCGGCCGGTGGCACGGCCGGTTCGTCCCGCTGGCGGTGGACGGGCGCCGGGCCCCGGTGGCCGACCGCGGCGACCTCTTCCGCTTCTACGGCATCGACTCCCACACCATCTCGCGCGCCCTGACCGAGCCCGCTTTCGAACCTGGAGTGACTGCATGCGCTTCGTCCTAGGCGCCCAGAGCTGCGGCTTTGGGCCGATCTCCAAACTCACCGCGATCTCGCGCCTGCTCTCGGAGCACCAGCGGACGTTCCTCGGGACGACCGTCGCGGCGGACTTCGCCCGGCGCAACGCGGACGCGTTCGACGAGATCATCGAGATCCCGGAGAGCGCCGAGATCGGCGACGGTCCGCTGCTGGGCGGCTTCGAACCGCTGCTCGCCGAGAGCGACTGCGTGGTCTCGGTGATGGGCGCGGAGCTGGTCTTCCGGGCCGTGGTGGCCAGGCGCCCGGTGCTGATGGTGGACAGTCTCTTCGGCTTCTGGAAGGTGCCGCACCCGGCCCGGGTCGCCGAGCTGTGCGCCACCGCCCCGCGCGACTCCTACGCGGCGCTGGACGCCCACTTCGCCGGCCTCTCCCCGCACGAGCGGATCTACGCCGCGCATCTGCTGGCCGACGCCTCGGTGGTGCAGAACTTCCCCGGCGTGCCGGCCCGGGTGGCCGAGATCAGCCGGCTCGGCGTGCGCCGGATGAGCCTGAGCGGCGCGATCATCGACGAGGGCACGCTGCACGGCGTGGTGAAGGGCAAGCCGTCCCGCTACGACCTGGTGATCAACCTGGGCGGCTTCAAGAACTTCCTGCTGGACTACGACCACCACAACGACTACCTGCGGCTGTTCGTCCGCTGGGTGCCCGATCTGCTGGCCGACTGGCCGCAGTTCGAGCGGGTGGCGGTCTGCGGCGGCGCCTTCGGGGCGGGCCGCGAGCACCAGGTGGAGGTGGCCGGGCGCCGGGCCGAGTTCCAGTGCATGCCGCAGCCGGAGTTCCTGCAGGAGGTCTCCGGGACCCGCCACTACATGCTGACGCCTGGTCTGACGGCCATTCACGAGTCGCTCCAGCTGGGCCAGTTGCCGATGGCGCTGCCTGAACAGCACTACGGCCACATCGTCAACCTGGAGCAGCTGAACGGAACCCTGTTCAACCGGCTGGGCGCCCGCTTCTCCGGCCTGATCGAGGACTACCGCGTCCCGGCCGACGACTTCGAGGGCACCGCCGCGATCGTCGACCAGGTCGGCACCGTGCTGGACTCCGAGCAGGGCTACGCGCGCTTCCGGGCCGGCATGAACGAGCGGATCGAGCAGTACCTCGCGGTGGGACCGGCCGAACGCCAGGACGGCGTGGCCGAGTTGCGCGCACTGCTGCACGGCCCGTCGTTCGGCACCCTGGTGACCGAGACCTTCGACTCGCTGCGCTCCGAGCGGCTGATCGGCGAACCGCGATGACCACGATCGACCGCGACACCGAGAGCGGAGCGGGGGCCGACCAGCAGGAGCTGATGGCCTCGGTGACCGCCGCGCTGGCCGCCGTCCACCTGGAGCTGGACGGCGTGCCCGCGCAGCGGCTGGAGTTCCGCTCCTGGGTGCCGCGCAGCGCCCGCAAGTCCTGCCAGCGGCTCTTCGTCGGCTCCTCGGTGGACGGCGTGCCCCGGTACGTCGCCAAGATCCCGCTCGATCCGGCCGACCGGATGGTGGCCGGCGAGTGGCGGATCCTCAGCGCCCTCGGCGCGCAGCGCGAGCCGGTCGTCCCGCTCCCGCGACCGATCCGGACCTGCCACGACGGCTTCGTCATGAGCTACGTCCCGGCCCGGGACCTGCCCACCGCGATGGCCGCCGCCGGCCCGGCCGGCTGGGCCCGACTGCTGCTGGACGCCGTCGAGTTGGCGGCCCGGCTGCATCTGAGCGGCCCCGGCTGCCCGGGGGTGACCCCGCGGTCGGTGGTGGCGGCCTTCCTGCCGGACCTCCCGGAGCCGGACGGCGTCCTGGCGGGCGCGCTGGAGCGGGCCCTGGTCGGACCGGTGCACGGGGACTTCG
This sequence comes from Kitasatospora sp. NBC_01266, assembly GCF_036242395.1. NCBI lineage: Bacteria > Bacillati > Actinomycetota > Actinomycetes > Kitasatosporales > Streptomycetaceae > Kitasatospora > Kitasatospora sp. NBC_01266. The sequence continues at coordinate 2,792,559 of NZ_CP108458.1, forward strand.
GCCCGTGGAACCTCCAGGTGGACCAGGACGGCCGGCTGGCGGCCATCGACTGGGAGGACTACCAGGACGCCGGCCTGCCGGCGCTGGACGTGCTCAACGTGATCATCACCGCCGCCCTGGCCGCCTTCCCCGAGTACCCGGAGCACGGCTTCGACTGGCTCTTCGACCAGGTCTTCCACCGGGAGAACGCGTTCCGGGCGGCGGCCACCTCGGCGCTGCGCCGCTACGCGCGGCTCACCGGGCAGCGGGTGGACGACATCGTCCAACTGCTCCCGCTCTTCTGCCGGTGGATGATCCACCGCATCGAGAAGCAGCACCGGCCGACCGGCCATCTTTTCTACGGCCCCTTCGCGGCCCGTTTCCAGCAGGAGCGCACGGTGTGGCACGGAGGCGACGATGACTGACTGGGTGGTGCCGCCGATCGGGACCGAGCCGCTCGACGCGATCGTGATCGGGGCCGGCCCGGCGGGCCTGTTCTCCGCCTGGCGGCTGGCGGTCGGCGGGGCCAAGGTGGCGCTGCTGGAGGCCGGCGGGACGATGCGCGACAGCCTCTGCCCCCGGGTGAGCGCCCGGATGAACGGTCGCACCGTCCGCTCGGCGGAGAAGTTCCGGCTCCAGTGCAACCGCTGCACCTGCCTGACCGGGCTCGGCGGCGCCGCGTTCCACTTCGACATCAACCTCGGCTATGTGCAGGGGCTGTCCCGCTCCAAGATCGAGCGGGACGGGCAGGGCGGCTTCCGCACCTACAGCGGCCTGGAGCGCGCCCTGGGCGACTTCGACCGGGCGGCCCGCTCGGTCGAGGAGGTCTACGCCTCGATGTACCGCCTCGGGCTGCCCCCGGCGCAGACCGAGCGCCCGGCCGCCGGTCCGCTGGCCGGCGCCGGCGGCTTCGCGCTGGTCGACGACGCGGTGTCGCAGGCGATCACCGTGGACGAGGCCCTCACCGTGGTCGACGCGCTGACCAACGAGGCCTGCGCGAACGGCCTGCGGCTGCTGCTCGGCTGCCGGGCCGGGCGGGTCTCGCGGGAGAGCGACGGGCTGTGGCGGGTCGAGGTGCCGGCCGAGTTCGGCGGGGTGCTGCGCGCCCGCGCCGTGGTGGTCGCGGTCGGCAAGCTGGGCCTCGGCTGGGTCCGTTCGCTGCTCGCCGACGCCGAGGTCGCGCACCGCGCGCCGCTGCGGGTCGACCTGGGCGTGCGACTGGAGGCGCCCCGGGACACCGCGGCTCCGCTGACCGCCTCGTGCCACAACCCCAAGCTCGCCTACCTCAACGAACAGGGCGAGTCGGTCCGGACGTTCTGCGTCTGCGAGGGCGGCCGACTGATGCAGTACGCCTTCATGGACGCCGTGGTGCTGGACGGTCAGCACTGCCTCACCACGCCCACCGAGCGGACCAACTTCGGGATCATCACCACCGTCGACGTGCCGGCCGGCCTGGACGGAACGGAGTACGCGCTGGGCTTCGCCCGCCGGATCACCGCGCTCGGCGGCGGTCGGCCGGTGGTCCAGCGGGTGGCCGAACTGCTCGGGCGCGATGGCGGCGGCAGCGCGCGGACCAGCCTGGTGCACGCGGCCTGGGTGGACCTGCGCGAGGCGCTCGGCCCGCGCCGGGTGGCCGACATCGCCGGCATGGTGGAGCGCCTCGAAGAGCTGGCCCCGGGGATCGGCGGGCCGGAATCCGTGGTGGCGGCGCCGGTGGTGGAGCGCGTCTACCCCGCGATCGAGCTGTCCGACGGCATGGAGTCCAGCGCCCCGGGCCTGTTCTTCGTGGGCGACTGCTCCTCGAAGATCATCGGCGTCACCTACGGGGCCGCCACCGGGCTGGCCGCCGCCCAGACCATCCTGCACGGCTGACGAACCCTCGCCGCCGAACCCCTCCAAGCCACGGCACACCAAGGAAGGCTCCCATGCTCGAACTGCCCACTCGTGGAGCGGCGGTCCGCGGTCCCGTCGAAAGCCGGGCGTGGGCGCCGGAGCCGTACGCGCGGCTGCTCGCCGCCCACCGCGGCGTGCCGGCCGGCCGGCTGACGGCCGCCCTGCTGCTGGTGCTCGCCGAGCGGTACGGCTCGCCCTACCGGCTCCTCGCGGCGGACGGGGGCGAGGCGGCCGGCGGGAGCGAGGCGGCCGGCGGCTACGGATCACTCGACGCGGCGCGGCGGGCGCTGGCGGCCACCGAGGGACGGCTCTCCTGGACCGCCCTGCTGGAGATCCTCGCCGTTCCCGCAGCGGCAGCCCCGGCCCCCTCGGCCTGCGACGCCCCGCTGCTGGTCGTCGGCCCCGCCGGCGCGGACCCGACCCGCGGCGACCTGAGCCTGCTGACGGCCGCCGACGCGGGCGTGCGGATCCACTGGCACCCCGAGGCGTACCCGGCCGGCACCATCGAGCTGATCACCCGCCACCTGGAGCGGATCACCGCCCAGGTGGCGGCCGAGCCGCACCGCCTGCTGGCCGAGCTGGACCTGCTCACCCCCGAGGAGGCGGCGCTGAACGGCGCCGACCCCGCCGTGCTGCCCCAGTACCCGCACACCACGCTGCACGAGCTGTTCGCCGAGCAGGCCGCCCGCACCCCGCAGGCGACGGCACTTCGGTTCCGTGAAGCCGAACTGACGTACCGTCAGCTCGACGAGGCGGCGAACCGCTGGGCGCACCGGCTGCTGGCGGCCGGTGTCGGCACCGGGCAGGCGGTGGCCGTCTCCGGCGAGCGGAGCCTGGGCCTGTTCACCGCGCTGCTGGCGGTGTTGAAGGCGGGCGGCGCGATCCTGTACCTCGACCCGGCACTGCCGGTGGCCCGGCTGGCGCAGTTCGTCGCCAGCGGCGCCCCGGTCGCCCTGCTGCGCGGTCCCGGCGGCTCGCCGCTGGACCCGGGGCTGCCGGTGCTGGACTTCCCGGCCGTCCCCGATCCGCTGGAGCCCGGCCCGAGCACCGCCCCGCAGACCGGGGCCGGTCCGCGGACCCCGGCCTACCTGCTCTTCACCTCCGGCTCCACGGGCGTGCCGAAGGGCGTGGTCCGGCCGCACCGGATGCACACCTCGCGGATCTTCCTCGAGCAGGGCATGTACCGACTCACCGCCGAGGACCGCCATCTGCTCAAGTCGCCGATCAGCTTCCGGGAGTTCCTCTGGCCGCTGGCGACCGGCGGCACCGCGGTCGTGGCCGAGCCCGGCGGCGAGCGCGACGACCAGTACCTGGTCGAGCTGATCCGCCGGGAGTCGATCTCGGTGGTGAGCTTCGTGCCCTCGATGCTGCGGCTGCTGGTCGCGCACCCGGGGTTCGGCGAGCTGAACCGGCTGCGGCACGTCTTCGTCGGCGGCGAGGCGCTGCCGTCCGACCTGGAGGAGCAGGTCCGTTCGTACGGACTCGAACTGCACAACACCTACACCCTCACCGAGGCGGACTACGTCACCCACCGGCGCGGACCGCTCGACGGGCCGGCCGGCAGCCACTCGGTCATCGGCCGCCCGCTGGACATGCGGGTCTACCTCTGCGACCGCCAGGGCCAGCGGGTGCCGCCCGGGATCGTGGGCGAGATCCTGACCGGCGGCCCCGGGCTCGCCAGCGGCTACGCCGGCGACCCCGAGCGCACCGCGGAGCGGTTCCGGGCCAACCCGTTCGGGGACCCGCAGGCCCCGGTCCTGTTCCGCACCGGCGACCTCGCCGTGCACCGCCCGGACGGCCAGTTGGAGTACCGCGGCCGGGCCGACCAGCAGGTCAAGGTGCGCGGCCAGCGGGTCGAACCGCAGGAGGTCGAGCACCTGCTGCGGGAGCACCCGGCGGTCCGGGACGCGGCGGTGGTCGGCTATCCCGACCCGCAGCAGGGGGCCGTGCTGGTCGCCTTCGTGGTCGCCCACGACCCGGGCGTGACCGACCACGAGCTGCGCCGCTCGCTGGCCGAGCGGCTGCCGGACTTCATGGTCCCCCGGCACTTCGCCCAACTGCCCCGGCTGCCCCAGCTGCTGAGCGGCAAGGTGGACCGGCAGGCGCTGCGCCCGGCCCGCCGCCCCCGGCCGCGCGGCACCGGCGCCCTGGTCGCCCCCGGCACCCCGACCGAACGGCTGCTGGTCGAGCTGTGGCAGCGGGTGCTGGACGCCGAGGAGGTCGGCATCGACGACGAGTACACCGCGCTCGGCGGCGACTCGCTGCGGGTGCTGGTGCTGCGCGCCGCGATCCGCGACGAGACCGGTGTCGCCCTCGAACTCGCCGAGCTGCTGCGCCGGCCCACCGTGCGCGGCCAGGCCGCGCTGATCGACGGCACCGGCCCGGCAGCGGCCACGGCTGCCACCACCGGCAGCGCCGCCGGCACCGGCACCCGGCGCCCCGACCCGGCCAGGTCGGCCGCCGAACGCGACCGCCGCGCCGCCCTGCGCGGCGCCGCCCGAGACCAGGAGGTGTCCCGATGACCGCCATCGCCGTGATCGGCCTGGCCGGACGGTTCCCCGACTCCCCCACCGTGGAGCGGTACTGGGCCAACCTGCTGGCCGGCCGCGACTGCATCACCCGGGCGTCGGCCGAGGAACTGCACGGCCTGGTCCCCGAAGGGCAGTTGGGCGATCCCCGCTGGGTCGGAGCGTCCGGCCGGATCGAGGGGGTCTTCGACTTCGACCCCGGCTTCTTCGGCATGGCGATCTCCGACGCGCGGATCACCGATCCGCAGCACCGGCTGCTGCTGCGGACGGCCTGCGAGGCGCTGGAGGACGCCTGCGTGGTGCCGGGCGCCGACGACGCCCGGATCGGCGTCTTCGCCGGCGTCGGCAACAACCGGCACGAGGCGCTGGTCCGCGCGGCGCTGGCGGCCCGTGGCGAGGAGCCGGACGAACTGGCCCTGGAGATCGGCCACGCCAAGGACCACGCCAGTACCAAGCTCGCCTACCGCCTGGGTCTGACCGGCCCCAGCATGGCCGTTCAATCTGCCTGCTCCACCGGCCTGCTGGCGATCCATCAGGCCTGCCAGAGCCTGGCCGCCTACGAGTCCGACGTGGCCCTGGCCGCCGCCGCCGCGATCCGGGTGCCCGAGCAGTACGGCTACGTCTACCTGCCCGGCTCGATCGGCTCGGCCGACGGCAGCTGCCGGCCCTTCTCCTCCCGGGCCAGCGGGGCGGTCGCGGGCGACGGGGTGGCGGCCGTGGTCCTCAAGCGGCTGGTGGACGCCGAGGCCGACGGCGACCGCATCCTCGCCGTGGTGCGCGGCTCGGCGGTCAACAACGACGGCGCGAAGGCGGGTTACGGCGCGGTCAGCGCCGCCGCGCAGGAGCGGGTGATCCGCGACGCGCTGCTGCTGGCCGAGGTGGAGCCGGCGACGGTGGGCTCGATCGAGGCGCACGGTTCGGGCACCGCGCTCGGCGACGCGGTCGAGTGGAGCGCGCTGTCCGCGGTCTACGGCAAGAGCTCCGGGCCCGGTCCCTGGGTCGGCTCGGTCAAGTCGGCGGTCGGGCACCTGCGCGAGGCGGCCGGGCTGGCCGGCTTCATCCGCGCCGTGCTGAGCGTGCGCGACGGCGTCGTCCCGCCGATCCTCAACCTGGGCCTGCCCGCCGACTACGTCTCCCGCGACCACGGCGCACTTCGGCTGCCCCGCGCGGTGCAGACCTGGACGTCCCGGGATCCGCGCCGCGCCGCGATCAGCTCCTTCGGACTGGGCGGCACCAACGCCCACCTGATCGTCGAGCAGCCGCCCGCCCGACCCGAACCGACCGCTGCGGCCCCCGCCGCCGAGGGCCGCGCCGAGGTCCTGCTGGTCTCCGCCGGTTCGGCCGCCGGGCTGGCGGGCACCACGGCGGCCTGGCGCGAAGCGCTGCTGACCGACGGCGCCGAGCCGGCCGCGTTCGCCGACGTGTCCCAGTCCGGCCGCCGGCACCGCACCCACCGCAGGTTCGCGGTCGGCAGCGAACCCGCCTCGCTGGCCGAGCAGTTGGCCACCGACAGCGAGGCGGTGAGCACCCTGGCCGGCCGGCGGGACCTGGCCTTCGTCTTCCCCGGCGTGGGCGACCAGTACTCCGCCATGGCGGCCGGACTGCACGGCCGGCTGCCCGGCTTCGACCGCAGGCTGACCGACTACCTGCGGCAGTGTGGCGAGTTGGCCGGCCGGGACCTGCTGAAGGACCTCTACCCGGACGGTGTGCGGCAGCGGCCCGCAGCCACCGAGGCGACCTTCGACCTGCGCCGGCTCGCCGGGCGCAGCACCCAGGACGGCTCGGCCCTTTTCGACCCGGTCGGCTCGCACGCCGTGCTGTTCAGCCTGCAGTTGGCGCTCGCCCAGTCCCTGGCGGACCTCGGGCTGACCCCGGCGGCGGTCACCGGGCACAGCCTGGGCGAGCTGGTCGCGGCGAGCGTGGCGGGCGTCTTCCGCCTCGACGACGCGTTGCAGCTGGTCGTGCGACGGGCCCAACTGGTGGCCCAGCAGCCCGAGTCGGCGATGCTCGCGGTGAGCCTGCCGGCCGACCGGGCGCTCGAGCTCACCGGCCCCGAGGTCTGGCTGGCCGCGGTGAACTCGCCGCGCGGCTGCGTGCTCGGCGGCACCCCGGCGGGCCTGCTCGCGGTGCAGGAGCAGCTCAGCCGTCGCGAGGAGCCGGGCCGGCTGCTGCCGGTCAGGCACGCCTTCCACACCCCGCTGCTGCGGGCGGCCGGCGAGCAGCTGGCCGAACTCCTCTGCGGCTACCGGCTGTCCCGTCCGGCCGTCCCGATGGTCGCCAACCTGACCGGCCAGTGGGCCGACGAGGAGTTCACCGACCCCGGCTACTGGAGCCGCCAGCTCACCGCCCCGGTCCTGTTCGGGCAGGCGCTGGTCACCACGGCCGAGCGCTGCCGCCTGCTGCTGGAGATCGGTCCCGGCCAACTGCGCACGCTGGCAGCGCAGTCGGGAGCCGCGCTGGGCGGCGCGACGGTGCTGGCCACGATGCGCCGCGAGTACCAGCGGGAAGCCGACGACGCGGTGCTCGGCCGGGCGCTGGGCGGCCTCTGGCAGGCGGGCGTCGAGATCGACTGGCCGCGACTGCGCGGTGGCGCGCCGGCCCGCCGGGCCGGGCTGCCGCCCACCGCGCTGGACCTGCGTCCACTGCGGATCGCGGATCGGCTGCCCGACCTGACGGAGCCCCGGACCGGCGCGGCGGCGATTCCCACCGCCACCGGCCCGTCGCAGTCGTCGCCGGTCCGCCCGGCTCCCGCGACCACGACCGCGACCGCGACCGCGCCGATCGGCGCCGGGTCCACCGTCGAGCCCCCCGCTGCCGGTGTGCTCCCGCTGCTGGCCGAGCTGTGGTCCTCGATCCTGGGCGCCCCCGACCCGCGGCCCGCCGACGACTTCTTCGAACTCGGCGGCGACTCGCTGATGAGCTACCGCGTGATCGTCGGCCTGGAGCGGCTGCTGGGCGCCCATGTGCCCGCCCGAGTGGTCTTCCAGGAGTCGACGCTGGGCGGCATGGCAGCGCGGATCGAGCACTGGCGGTCCGAACGGCACCGGCAGACCGACAGCGGAGGAGAACAGAAGTGAACCAGCTCACCCTTGGCATCGTCGGAGCCGGCGTGATCGGCTCCAGCCTGGCCCAGGCCGTGCTCGACAGCGGCCTGGACGTGGTCCTGCACGACAACGACCCGCAGGCGCTGGCCAACGCCGAGCAGCGGATGGCGACCGAGCGACGGATGGCCCGGCTGGGCGGTCGGCGACCCGCCGCCGAAGGCACCCTCACGCTCGCCACCGAGCTGAGCGCGCTGGCCGCCGCCGACCTGGTGGTGGAGAACATCGTCGAGGACGAGGCCGCCAAGACCGAGGTGCACCGCCGCCTGGACCAGGTGCTGGCGCCGCGCACGGTGGTCGCGGTCAACACCTCGGCGGTCCCGGTCACCAGCCTCGCGCTGGCCACCGACCACCCGGACCGGGTGCTGGGCGCGCACTTCATGAACCCCGTCGGGCTGACCACGATGGTGGAGGCCGTCCGGACCCCGCACACCGCCCCCTGGGCGGTCGAGGCCCTGCGCGACCTGCTGGCCCGGATGGGCAAGAGCACGGTCGTGGTGGACGACGCACCGGGCTTCGTGATCAACCGCTGCCTGATGATCTTCGTGAACGAGGCCGCCGCCCTGCTGGACGACGGCGTGGCGAGCCCGCTGGAGGTCGACCGCCTCTTCCAGGGCTGCCTGGGACACCGCAGCGGCCCGCTGCGCACGGCCGACCTGATCGGCGTCGACACGGTGGTGCGCACCCTGGAGGTGCTCGCCCGGCAGTTCGGCGCCGAGGGCGCCCGCCGCCCCGAGGGTCCGCAGCGCCCCGAGCGCTTCGAGCCCTGCGCACGGCTGCGGCGGATGGTCGCGGACGGCCACCTCGGCCGCAAGTCAGGACATGGATTCTTCACCTACCCGGAGCTGCAGACGATATGACGACCCATGCGAGCATTGCCGCTGACCACGTCACCACCGACTCGGCCGCCCCCGCCGACCAGGACGAGCTCATCCGGCGCGAGACCACCCGCTTCCTCCAGCGCTACATCGACGAGGCCGAACTGCGCTCGGGCGACCGGCTGATCACCGGCGGCCTGCTCGACTCGCTGGCCACCGTGGCCCTGGTGGCCTTCGTGGAGCGCCAGTTCGCGGTCACGGTACTGGACGAGGACCTCGACCTGACGAACTTCGACAGCATCACCGCGATCGCCGGCTTCGTACGCCGCAAGCAGGACCGGTGAGCCCGGTGAGCACTCCCGCCGCCGTGCTGGGCCACCGGCTGGCCGACGTCCTGCACGGGGTCGGCAGCACCGTCGACCGCGACGCCGAGGTGCCGCCCCGGCTGATCGACGAACTGGCCCGCAGCGGCGCGCTGGCCGCCATGGTGCCGGCGGAGTACGGCGGCCGACCGCTGGGCTTCGCCGAGTACGGACGGCTCTGCGCGCTGGTGGCGGCCGAGTCCGCGGCCCTGCAGAGCCTGCTGACCGTGCACGGCATGGTCTGCCTGAGCATCGCCCGCTGGGCCGGGGCGGACGCCCGGGCGCGCTTCCTGCCCCGGCTCGCCGCCGGCGAACTGCTCGGCGCGTTCGCGCTCAGCGAGGAGGAGGCCGGCAGCGACATGCGGGCCATCCGGACCACCGCCACCGCCGGCCCGACCGCAGCCGCCGGCCGACTGGTCAACGGGCAGAAGAAGTGGATCAGTTTCGGCACCGCGGCCGGCCTCTTCCTGGTCTTCGCCAAGGCCGAGGACGGCGAGCTGGCCCTGCTGGTCGAGCGCGACGCGCCCGGCGTCCAGGTCCGGCCCGCCCCGCGCACCGCCGGCTTTCGCGGCGGCATGCTCGGCGAACTCACCCTGACGGACTGCCTGGTGCCGCCCGAGTCGATCCTGGGCCGCCCCGGCACCGGGCTGAGCCGGATCGCGCTGGGCGCACTCACGCTCGGCCGGCTCTGCGTGGCCTTCGGCTCGCTCGGCCTGGCCCGCAGCGCCTGCGACGCCGCGCTCGAACACAGCGGCCGGCGCCGCCAGTTCGGGGTGCAACTGCGCGAACACCAGCTGGTGGCCGGGCTGCTGGCCGACGCGGTGGCGGCCACCGAGTCCGCCGAACTGCTCTGCGAACGGGCCGCCGCCGCCCTGGACGCCGACGACGAATGGAGCCAGTTCCACGTGCTGCTGGCCAAGTTGACCGCCTCCCGGGCCGCCTCCGGGGCGGCCGGCACGGCCGCCCAGCTGCACGGCGCCGCCGGCCTGGTCGAAGGCAGCCCGGTGGAACGCTACGTCCGCGACGCGCGGGTGATGGAAGTCATCGAGGGCAACACCCAGTTGATCCAGCAGCTGATCTCGGCCCAGGCCGTGGCCCGTCAGCGCGCGACCCGAGCCCAGGAGCCCCGCCATGCCCGGTGACCAGATCAAGTGCGTGGTGTGGGATCTCGACAACACGCTGTGGGACGGCGTCCTGCTGGAGAACGACACGCTGAGCCTGCGCCCCGGGGTCCGCGAGCTGATCGAGGAGCTGGACCGGCGCGGCGTGCTGCTCTCGGTCGCCAGCAAGAACGAGCCGCAGCGGGCCCTGGCCAAGCTCGCCGAGTTCGGCCTCCAGGAGTACTTCCTGTATCCGGAGATCTCCTGGCAGCCCAAGTCCGGGATGCTGCGCGAGATCGCCGGCCGGCTCAACATCGGCCTGGACAGCCTGCTCTTCGTCGACGACTCGCCCTTCGAACGGGCCGAGGTGGCGGACGCCGTGCCGCAGGTCCGCTGCCTGGACGCCGCCGACCTCGACCAGCTGCCCCGGCATCCCGCGCTCCCCGAGTCGGTCAGCGCCGAGGCCGGCCAGCGGCGCCGGCTGTACCGCGAGGCCCAGTCCCGCCAGTCGTACGAGGAGTCCTACGCGGGCCCCCGGGTGACGTTCCTGCGCTCGCTGGAGATGAAGCTCCAGCTGGCCCCGGCCACGCCCGACGACCTGCTGCGGGCCGCCGAGTTGACCCAGCGCACCCACCAACTCAACACCACCGGGCTGACCTTCTCGGTCGAGGAGCTGTCGGCGCTGCGCACCGACCCCTCGCAGGAACTGCTGGTCGCCAGGCTGACCGACCGGTTCGGCGACCTGGGGACCATCGGACTCGTGCTGCTGGGCCGGCAGGGCGGCGAGTCGCGGATCCGGCTCTTCCTGATGTCCTGCCGGGTGATGGGCCGCAACATCGGCGGCGCGATCCTCACCCACCTGGCCCGGTCGGCCGATGCCCGCGGCGAGCCGCTCACCGCGGACTTCCTGCCCACCGAGGTGAACCGCCCGATGTACCTGGTCTACCGGCTGGCCGGCTTCCAGGAGACGACCGAGGGTGCCGACCCCGTCCGCCGGCTGCGCCTGGCCCCCGGCACCGGCCGCGACTACCCGGACTACCTCCAGCTCGACCTCGCCCAACTCGCCTGACCGCTGAGCAGTTTCCCCCTTACCTGCCACATCTCGACGAACGGAGTACCACCATGCAGGCCTTCACCGACCGCTGGGTCGACGGGTTCAGCCAGCTCTACGACAACGACGACCTCGCCAAGATCTCCTGGGTCACCACCTCGGTCAGCCCGGCGCTGCAGGAGCTCGTCATCAACGGCACCCTCGCGCCCGGCTCCCGCGTGGTGGACCTCGCCTGCGGGCCGGGCGTGCACGCCATCTTCCTGGCCAAGCACGGCATGCGGGTGACCGGGATCGACCGCTCCACCACCGCGCTGGCCAAGGCCCGCGAACTGGCCGGCTTCTACGCCGCCGAGGTCGACTTCCTCGAGGGCGACATCCTCGACACACCGCTGCCGGACGGCTGCGCCGACGTCGTGCACGACTCCTTCGTCTTCCACAACGTCCGCCCCGAGGCCCGCGAGGCCTACCTGGACGAGGCCGCGCGGCTGCTGGCGCCCGGTGGACTGATGGTCATCGTCGGCTTCTCCGACCGGATGTCCCCCGGCTCCGGCCCGATCCGGCTGACCTCCGACGACCTGCTCGAGCACGCCCTGCCCCGGTTCCGCGTCGAGGAGCTGCGCCGGTTCCGCAACCTGCCCACCGCGAAGCGCCCCGACCAGTGGCACTGGCTGGCCGTGCTCCGCCGCCGCTGACCCCAGCACCGCCGCCCGCCCCCGCCCGCACCGCTCTCTCTGATCAGGACTCCCCCATGGTGAACTCGATGGCGAACTCGTTGATGCGCTTCAAGGACCGGACGGTCCTGGTGACGGGCGGTGGGCGCGGCATCGGCCGGGCCGTCGCGCTCGCCTTCGCCGAAGAGGGCGCCCGGGTGGCGGTGCTGAGCCGCACCACCGACCAGGTCGACGCGGTGGCCGACGAGCTGCGCCAGACCGGCTCCGACGCGCTCGCCGTCACCTGTGACGTCGCCGACCCCGACGCCGTGCACCGCGCCGTCGGCGAGGTGGAGCGCGGGTTCGGCGCGATCGACGTCCTGGTCAACGCCGCCGGCATCTTCGCCATGGGCCCGACCGAGGACTTCCCCACCGCCTCCTCCCGCGCCCTGTTCGACACCAACGTGCTGGGCACGTTGGAGATGTGTCGGGCCGTCAGCACCGGCATGCTCCGCCGCGGCGAGGGCCGCATCATCAACTTCGCCTCGCTGCTCTCCTTCACCGCCTTCCCCGGCCGGGCCGGCTACGCGGCGAGCAAGGGCGCGGTCCTCCAACTGACCCGCTCGCTGGGCATCGAGTGGGCCGCCCAGGGCATCCGCGTCAACGCCGTGGCCCCCGGCATGATCAAGATCGAGACCCCGCACCCCGCCGTCCAGGCCGGCACCCTCGACGAGGACGCCATCGTCCGCCGCATCCCCGCGGGCCGCCGCGGCCGTCCCGCCGACATCACCGGCCCGGTCCGCTTCCTGGCCTCCGCCGAGGCCGAGTACATCACCGGCCAGACCCTGGTGGTCGACGGCGGCTGGCTGAGCTACGGCTACCTGTAGCGCCGCCCGCGGCACCCGGACTCGCGTGCTGTCGGGTCCGGGTGCCGCGCGGGAACCAGGGGTTCCCGGGCCACAGGTGTGGGCCCAACGGGCCAAGACCACCTGAGCACCCGCGGCCCCGACCACCGCGATAAACCATCTGGGCTAACCCGAGTGGCCCAGCACCCGCGTCTCTCGGAGCATCGCACGTATGGACGTGTACGAAATGCGCGCCGAACACGAGGCCGGGGACCCCAAGGCCAGAATCCTGCACTGGCACATGGTCAGGGACCACAGCAGCCAGGCCATGTGCGGTCGCGAGATCACCCCCGATGCCGCAGCGCAGTCCCCGGACGCCTGGGGATCGCCGGCCGCGCAGCCCTTCTGCCACTCCTGCGGGGCCGCCTACCTGCGGCAGGTACCGCAGACCACCGGCCGGCCGCCGTGACAGGCCTGAGCGCACCGCTCCGCGCAGGTCGCCACCACGCAGGTGATCGACCGGTTCGGCCCCCAGCACGCGACGAGCCCCCGCCACGAGGCGGGGGCTCGTTCCGTGTGCCGCCGGTCCAGCCGGCTGCCCTGCCCGCGCCTCACCCCACCGGGGCCGCCGCCATCTGCCGGCGCAGGCTGAGCGGCCGCATGTCCGTCCAGACGCGGTCGATGTGGTCCAGGCACGCCTGGCGCGGGCCCCTGGTGCCCTCCTGGCGCCAGCCGGCGGGCAATTCGCGGTCGGCGCGCCAGATGGAGTACTGCTCCTCGTCGTTGAGGACGACGAGGTGCTCGGGTTCCTGAACGGTGCTCATGCGATGGGCTCCTCCCCTGCGGGATCGGTGGATGGTCGCCGGGCGACGGGTCCAGCTTGGCCGGGGGCGGACCGGGGCGGACAGGGGCGAACACGCGGACGCCGTCGCGGTCGTGACTGCCGGTTCTTCTCTGTCGGCGCGGCGCGCGGGTCGGCAGGGTGCTGACAGGCCGAGAACCGGTCTGCCGGTCGGACTGGGCGAACCAGCCGCCCGACCCTCGCCGCACCTGGAAGGAGTCCCACCATGTCGTCGGACGCCCCCGAGAACGTACTGCTGCCCGGCGGGAGGTGGCGGCTGTGGGAGCACTTCGCGCTGCGCGGCCCGGGTTTCCCGGCCGAGGGGGTGCTGCGGATGGCCCCGGCGGGGCTGGCCGAGGCCGCGGACAAGTTCGGGCCCGCGGACACCCTGGCCGGCCCGGACTGGCAGGCGTTCACCGCCGCCCTGGACGAGGCCGCCGTCGCGACCGCGCGGCGGCTCCAGGAGATCGCCGCCGAGCCGCGCTTCCGGGCCGCCGTGGCCTGGCAGAACGCGGCCGTGCTGCGCACCGGCATCGCGCCGTTCCTGAACTGGACGCCGACCGCCGCCGGGCGCACCAGCATGCCGCGCCAGCGTGAGGAGTTGGTCGCCCACTACTGGCAGCGCTTCTGCGTCAAGAACGACACCATCGGCTTCTTCGGCCCGGTCGGCTGGGGGCGCTGGGACCTGTCGACCCGCGGCATCGAGGTCGCCCCCGGGCAGCCCGGCAGCGGCTTCCTGGCCGCCTCGCACGTCTACTTCGCCAGCTGGGGGATCGACGCGCTGGCCAAGTCGCTGGGCGAGGACCCGGAGTTGCTGCTCTGGATGCCGCCGTACCGGGTCTCCTTCATCCGGGTGGTCGACGGGACGGTCCGGGTGCCGGGACGGCCGCCGCAGCAGATCGCCGAGCTGGACCGCCGGGTGCTGCTGCACTGCGACGGTGTGCGCACGGCCGCCGTGATCGCCGCGGAACTGGGCGAGGAGAGCGGCGAGGTGGTCGAGGCGGTGCGCCGGCTGGCCCGCCGGCGCTGGGTGCGCTGGCAGGTGGACGTGCCCGCGAGCACCTATCCGGAGCAGGCGCTGCGCGCCGTGCTGGAGCGGGTCGGTGACGCCGGGCCGCGCGAGCGCGCGCTGGCGCGGCTCCAGGTGCTGGAGCGCGGCCGGGACGCCGTGGCGGCGGCCGGGATGGACGCGCAGGCGCTGACCGCCGCCGTGGCGCGGCTGGAGGCGGACTTCGCGGAACTGACCGCGACCGAGGCGCAGCGCGCCAAGGGCGAGCGGACGGCGCCCTGCCGCAGCCTCGTCTACAGCGACTCGCGCCGGGCCGCCACCGCCACCCTGGGCACCGCGGTGCTGGACGAACTGGGCCCGCTGGAGCTGTGCCTGACCGCGGCGCGCTGGATGACCAACCGCTTCGCCGAGCTGATGGAGGGCCGGATCCGCGAGGCCTGGCAGCGGCTGCGGGAGCGCAACGGCGGCGGCACGGTCGACCTGGGGGCGCTGTGGCTGGAGTGCCTGCCCTCCCCGCACCCGATGGCCAAGGCCGACATCATCGCCGTGCAGGCCGAGTTGTGCGCCAAGTGGGCCCGGATCCTGCAGGTACCCGAGGGCGTGCGCCGGGTGCGGCTGCGCACGGCGGACCTGGCCGCGCGGGTGGCCGAGGAGTTCGGCGAGCCGGGGGCCGGCTGGTCGCTGGCCCGCTACTTCAGCCCGGACCTGCTGGTGCTGGCCGAGAACGCCGAAGCGGTCGCCCGGGGCGACTTCGAGCTGGTGCTCGGCGAGATGCACTGCGCGCTCAACACCATGGGCGCCTCGCTCTTCGTGCACCAGCACCAGGACCGGGCGGAGCTGATCGACGAGACCTCGCGCGACTTCCCCGCACCGCGGCTGCTGCCGATGCTGGCCAAGGAGCTGCCGATCAAGTGGTCGGCACGCAGCCGCCCGTCACTGGACCGCCCGCAGGACTACGTGGTCGCGCTGATCGACCAGACCGGCGATCCGCACCGGCCGCGCACCGTGCTGGGCGCGGACGTCGAGGTGGCCGAGGGCGCGGACGGGCGCCTGGAGGTGGTGCTGCCGGACGGCGCGCGCTTCCCGGTGCTGGACGCCTACGCCAACACGCTGACCCAGAAGGTGATGGACCGGTTCACCATCCGCCCCGAGGGCGACCACACTCCCCGGATCACCGTGGGCAAGATGGTGGTGGCCCGGGAGACCTGGCAGATCCCGGTCGGCGAACTGGCCTTCGCCGAGGAGAAGACCGAGGCCGGCCGGTTCGTCCGGGCCCGGCACTGGCAGCGCGAGCGGGAGCTGCCGCGCTTCGCCTTCGTGGTCTCACCGACCGAGCCGCGCCCGTTCTACGTGGACTTCGACAGCCCCGTCTACGTCACCATCCTGGCGAAGGCCGCCCGCCGGCTGGCCCGCAAGGACCCGCAGGCGCGGCTGAAGATCAGCGAGATGCTGCCCACGCCCGAGCAGGCCTGGCTGACCGACGACGAGGGCAGCGTCTACACCAGCGAGTTGCGGCTGGTGGCCGTGGACCGCAGTGCCGTCCCCGGCGGGGTGGCGTGATGCGCACCTTCGTGGACGAGATCGCGGCCCACGCGGCCGCCGACCCGCGACGGGTGGCGCTCACCGGCCCGGCCGGGGAGCTGAGTTACGGCGAGCTCGCGGCCCGGATCGAGCAGGTGGCGGGTCGGCTGCGGGCGGCGGGGGCCGGGCCGGAGCGGGTCTGCGCGGTGGCGGTGGAGCGCGGCCCGGACGCGGTGGTGGCGATGGCCGCCGTGGTCCGCTCCGGGGCGGCGTTCCTGACCCTCGACGTCGAGCAGCCGCCCGCGCGGCTGGCCGCGCTGGTGCGCAGCGGCGGCGCCGACCTGCTGCTGGCGGCCGACCCGGAGCTGGTGGCCAGGCTGGCGCTGCCGGTGCCGGGAAAACCACTGCTGCTCGATGAATCACCGTCATACGGTGGCGACATGACGCCTTCTCAGGATCTTGACCGGCCAAGTCCCGGTACGCTCGCGTACGTCAGCCACACCTCCGGCACCACCGGCGAGCCCAGTGCGGTGCTGATCGAGCACCGGGGTCTGGACAACTATCTGCGCTTCGTCGCCCGCGACTTCGGCCTGGGGCCGCACACCGTGGCGCTGCAGGTCGCGCCGCTGGGCTACGACGCCTCGATCCGCGACACCTTCGCACCGCTGCTGGCCGGCGGCCGCCTGGTGCTGCTGCCGCGCGGGGACGTGCTGCGCCCGGAGTCCCTGGGGGCGGCGCTGCGGCGGCACGGCGTCAACACCCTGCTGAGCGTGACCCCGTCGTTCCTCTCGCATCTGGCCGGCCGGCCGGACGCCGGTGAACTGCTGGGCGGCGTACGGCTGGTGGTCTCCAGCGGCGAGTCGCTGCGGCCGTTCCTGACGGCCGGCGGACGCCGGCTGCTGCCCGGCACGCTGGTCAACCAGTACGGGCCGACCGAGTGCACGATGACCTCCACCCGCCAGGTGGTGGCCGCCGAGCCGGACACCGGGCACGACCTGGTCGGCAGCGCGATCGACGGCGTCGCCGTGCGACTGCTGGACGCCGACCTGGCGCCGGTCGCCGAGGGCGAGGTCGGCGAGGTGTGCATCGGCGGCAGCGGCGTCGCCCGCGGCTACCGGGGCCGCCCCGGGCGCACCGCCGCGTGCTTCGTGCCGGACCCGCTTGGCCCGCCCGGGGCCCGGCTGTACCGGACCGGGGACCTGGCCCGGCTGGGTCCGCAGGGCCTGCGCTACCTGGGCCGCGGCGACCGCCAGATCAAGATCCGCGGCTACCGGGTGGACCCGGCCGAGGTCGAGGGCGCGCTGCTGACCCACCAGGAGGTGACCGGGGCCGTGGTCACCGCCGAGTCGGACGCGCAGGGCAGGGTCTTCCTGACCGCGCACGTCACCGGCGCCCTGGACGGCACCCCGGACCCGGCGCTCCGCGCCCACCTGGCCCGCACCCTGCCGCCGCACCTGATGCCGCGCCGCTTCGTGCGGCTGGCCGAACTGCCCACCACGCGCGGCGGCAAGACCGACCGCACCGCGCTCGCGCAGGCGGGAGCCGCCCGATGACCCCGTCAGCACCGCTGGCCACCGCCGCCGGCCCCGACCTGCTCGGACCCGCCGAAGTGGACCGCGCCGCCGAGCGGCTGGCTGGCCGGATCCGCCGCACACCTGTCCTGCCGTTCCGGCCCGGCCTGCGCCTCAAGGCCGAACACCTCCAGCACAGCGGCTCGTTCAAGCTGCGCGGCGCCGCGAACGCGGTGCTGGCGCTGGGTGCGCGCAGCATCGTCACCGGCTCCTCCGGCAACCACGGCATCGCGCTGGCCCGGCTGGCCGGTGAGCTCGGCATCGAGCTGACCGTGGTGCTGGCCGGCGGCGCCAGCCCCGACAAGGCCGCGCTGATCCGGGCGTTGGGCGCCCGGACCGTGGCCGTGGCCGGCGGGGTGGCCGAACGCGAGCTGCGGGCCGCCGAGTTGGCCCGGACGACCGGCGCCGTGCTGATCCCCTCCTCCGACCACGCGCTGGTGGTCGCCGGGCAGGGCACGGTCGGACGGGAGATCCTGGCCGACGCACCGGACACCGAGGCGATCTACGTCCCGGTGGGCGGCGGCGGGCTGCTGGCCGGAGTCTGCCTGGCCGCCTGGGACCGGCCGGTCCGGGTGATCGGCGTGGAACCGGCCGGCACCCCGCGCTACGCCCGCTCGCTGGCGGCCGGCCACCCGCTGCGGCTGCCGGCCTGCGACACCGTCGCCGACGGGCTGCGCGGCCAGCAGCCGGGCACGGTGACCTACCCGATCGTCCGGGACCGGGTCGACGAACTGGTCACGGTCACCGACGCCGAGGTCCTCGCCGCCGCCGTCCTACTGGGCCGACAGGGCGTCGAGGCCGAACCGAGCGGCGCCGTCGCGCTGGCCGGAGCGCTGCGCAGCGGCGGCCCGGAGCGCGCGGTGGCCGTCGTCTCCGGCGGCAACACCCCGGCGGCGCTGCGCGCCGCAGCGGCCCGGCACCAGCTGTTCTCCCCCAACTCCCTTCCCTCCCCCTCCCTCTCGTCTCCCGAGGAGCAGTCACGATGACCACCACCACCTTCACCGGCACCAGCACCGTCGACCTGATCGTCTCCGTCTACCAGGACGCCCTGGGCAGCGCCGACCTCGACGGGCAGAGCGACTTCTTCGAGTACGGCGGGGACTCGCTCACCGCGTTCCAGATCACCAGCCGCCTCCAGGAGGCGCTGGGCGTCGAGATCCCGGTCGCCCTGGTGTTCGCCTACCCGTGCCCCGCCGAGCTGGCAGACGTGGTCGAAGCAGACCTCGCTCAGGCCTGACAGAGTCAAGGAGACGTGAGGTGACCAACTTCCCTGAGCCCGACGGCCGCTGGCGGCTGTGGGAGCAGTTCGCACTGCGCGGGCCGGGCTTCCCGGCCGACGGGGTGCTCCGCCTGGCCCCGGCCGGACTGGCCGGGGCGGCCGACAAGTTCGGCGCCGCCGACCCGCTGTCCGGCCCCGACTGGGCGGCCTTCGCCGAGGCTTTCGACGAGGCCGCCGTGGCCACCGCGCACGAGTTGCAGGACATCGCCCGCACCCCCGCCTTCCGGGAGGCCGTGGCCTGGCAGAACCGGCCGGTGCTCGACTCCGGCATCAAGCCCTTCCTCGCCTGGACGCCGACCGCCGCCGGCCGCACCAGC
Source organism: Kitasatospora sp. NBC_01266 (assembly GCF_036242395.1). NCBI lineage: Bacteria > Bacillati > Actinomycetota > Actinomycetes > Kitasatosporales > Streptomycetaceae > Kitasatospora > Kitasatospora sp. NBC_01266. Next base: position 2,811,424 of record NZ_CP108458.1, read on the forward strand.
ATGCCGCGCCAGCGCGAGGAGCTGGTCGCCCACTACTGGCAGCGCTTCTGCGTCAAGAACGACACCATCGGCTTCTTCGGCCCGGTCGGCTGGGGACGCTTCGACGACCGGGTGGCGACGGGCGTGCGGGTCGACCCGGGTGCGGGGCTGGTGGCGGCGACCGAACTGTACTTCGCCGGCTGGGCGGTGGACGCGCTCGCCGCGACGATCGCCGCCGATCCGGCCGCCCGGGACTGGGTCGCCCCGCGCCGGGTGCCCTTCGTGCGGCCGTCCGGCGAGCAGGTGATCGTGCCCGGCCGCCCGCCGCAGCCGGCGGGGGCGGAGCTGGTGGCCGTGCTGGCCCGCTGCGACGGCGTGCGCACCGCCCGCGCCCTGGCCGAGCAGCTGCCGGGCACGGACGTTGCGGCCGCGCTGGACGAACTGGTGCGCCGCCGCTGGGCGGTGTGGCGCCTGGAGGTCCCGGCCGCCACCCGGCCCGAGCGCTGGCTGCGCGGCTGGCTGGACGGCGTCGGCGACCCCGAGCTGCGCGAACGCGGCCTGCGCGGGCTCGACCTGCTGGAGCGCGGCCGCGAGCGGGTCCGCCAGGCGGACGGCGCGCAGGCGGTGGTCGCCGCGATGGCCGAGCTGGAGCGGGAGTTCGTCGAACTGACGCAGACCGCCGCGGTGCGGGACAAGTCCGCCGCGACGGCGCCGTGCCGGGCGCTGGTCTACTCCGACTGCCGGCGCGCCGCGACCGCGCGGCTCGGTCCGGGCGTCGGCGAGGTGCTCGCCGCCGACCTGGCACCGCTGCTGACGGCCGCCACCTGGCTGACCGCCGAGCTGGCGGCGGAGGTGCTGGAGCGGGCCAAGGAGGTGTACGCCGAGCTCGCCGAGCGGGGGCCGGTGGACCTGGCCGCCTTCTGGTTCGCCTGCATGCCGATCCTGCACGGCGACGCCCGGCAGACCGCGCGGCGGCTGCAGCAGGAGTTCCAGGCCCACTGGCAGGCGATCCTCGCCCCGGAGCCCGGGGTCCGCCGGATCCGGCGCGACCTGGCGCAGGTGGCCGCCGCCGTCGCCGAGCGGTTCGCCGCCACCGGCCCCGGCTGGACCGCCGCGCGCTACCTCAGCCCGGACGTCATGATCGCCGCCGAGGGGGTCGAGGCCATCGAACGCGGCGAGTTCCAACTCGTCCTCGGCGAGCTCCACCTGGCCTCCAACACGCTCGGCGCCTCGCTCTTCGTGCACCAGCACGCCGACCCGGGCGAGCTGGCGGCGCTGACCGACCGCGATCACCCCGGCCCGCGCCTGCTGCCGCTGCTGCCCAAGGAGCACCGCTCCCGGCTGTCGGCCCGGGTCAAGTACGCGCTGCGCCGCCCCGAGGACTACCAGGTCGCGCTGGCCGACCAGACCGGCGACCCGGCCGACCCGCGCACCGTGCTCAGCGCGGACGTGGCCGTGGTCGAGCGCGGCGGCGAGCTGCGCGTGGTGCTGCCGGACGGGGCCGAGTTCCCGGCCGTGGACGTCTTCGCGCATGTGCTCACCACGCTCGCGATGGACCTCTTCCAGGTCCTGCCCGAGGCCGAACACACCCCGCGGGTGACCGTGGACCGCCTGGTGGTCGCCCGCGAGACCTGGCGCCCGCCGGCGGCGGAGCTGGACTTCGCCGACGAGAAGGACGAGCGGCGGCGCTTCGTGCGGGCCCGGCAGTGGCGCGAGCAACAGGGCCTGCCCCGCTTCGTGTTCGTCGTCTCGCCGACCGAGTCGCGGCCCTTCTACGTCGACTTCGACAGTCCGGTGTACGTCACCGTTCTCGCGAAGGCGATGCGGCGGCTGGCGCGCAAGGACCCGCACGCCCGGGTCCAGTTCACCGAGATGCTGCCGACCCCGGAGCAGAGCTGGCTGACCGACGACCAGGGCCGCTCCTACACCGCCGAGCTGCGCTTCGTCGCGGTGGCCGAGGGGGGTGTCGCCTAACGTTCGCAGAACTCCACCAAGCCGTGTTTTCGGTGCGGCGGGCTGGTCCGGGTACTCCGGCCGGCCCGCCGCATTCGGCGTTGCGGGGGTCGCGCGCGCAGGCCGCGCTGCGCACGGCGCTGCGTCTTCTTCCCTACTGGGCCCACCGGCCAGGCGGCAGTCTTCAGGAAACACCGCTTGGAGGCCACCGTGACCGCAACACCAGCCGTCCCCGAGGGGGCGCGCCACGCCGACCGCCCACAGACCGCGTCCTTCGCGCAGCGTCGGCTCTGGTTCCTCGACCAACTCGCCAAGGACGCCTCGGGCTCCCTGCTGCCGCTGGCCCTGCGGCTGCGGGGCCCGCTCGACACCGAGGCCCTGGAGCGCGCGCTGGCCCAGATCGCCGACCGCCACGAGGTGCTGCGCACCCGCTTCACCGCCGTCGGCGGCGAGCCGGTGCCGCAGCTGGACCCGGTGGGCAGCAGCGTGCTGGAGCGGGTGGCGGCGACCGGTGTCGCCGAGCTCTTCGCCGAGCAGCTGGCCCGGCCGCTGGACCTGGCCACCGAGCGCCCGATGCGCGCGGTGCTGGCCGAGCTCGCCGAGGACGACCACCTGCTGCTGGTGACGATCCACCACATCGCGGTCGACGGCTGGTCCTGGGACGTGCTGATGCGCGAACTGGCGGCGGGCTACCAGGGCGACGCGGTCGCCACCCCGGCCCTGCAGTACGCCGAGGCCGCCGCCGCGCAGGCCGAGCGGCTGAGCGGCCCGCGGCTGGAGAAGCTGATCGGCTACTGGCGCGAGCGCCTGGACGGCGTGACCCCGCTGGCCCTGCCGACCGACCGGCCGCGCCCGCGGTTCTGGGACGGCGCCGGCGACGTGGTCCGCTTCCGGCTCCCGGCCGAGCTGGTCGCCGAGGTCGACACGCTGGCCCGTCGGCACCGCGCCACCCGCTACATGCTGCTGCTCGCCGTCTACCAGGCGCTGCTGGGCCACTGGTCGCAGCGCACCGACGTGGCCGTCTGCTCCACCCTCGCCGACCGGGGCAGCCCGCGGGTGGCCGACCTGATCGGCCCGTTCGTCAACACCGTGGTGCTGCGCGCCGACCTCGCCGGCGGTCCCGGCTTCGGCGCGCTGCTGGACCGGGTGCGCGACGGCGTGCTGCAGGACCTGTCCCGTTGCGAGGCGCCGTTCGACACCGTGGTGCGGGCGGTCGGCGGCGAGCGCGACCTGTCCCGGCACCCGCTGGCGCAGGCCTCCTTCACCCTGCTCAACGCCGCCCACCAGGAGCCGCGGCTGCCGGGCCTGGCGGTCGAGCTGGTGCCGCCCCCGCTCGGCGGGACCGCGCTCGACGTCTTCCTCGACCTCAACCTCTGCCCGGACGGCGCCATCGCGGCCCGGCTGCAGTACGCCACCGCGCTGTTCGACGCCGCGACGATGGAGCGTTTCGGCGCCGCCTACGTCGAGTTGCTGCGGGCCGTGCTGGCCGACCCCCGGACACCGGTGCGCGAGCTGGCGGCCAAGCTGGAGCCGCTGTCGGGCACCGCGCCGGGCACCGACGCCGCCACCGCCGTGCGCGAGTGGAGCCACGCGGTGGACCGCCCCACCGGCGAGCCGGCCCCCGTCGCGGTGGCCGGCCCGGCCGAGGCCCTGGCCCTGGTCTGCGGCGACCGCTCGGTGAGCTACGGCGAGTTGGACGGCCTGACCGGCGGCCTGGCCAACGCCCTGCGGCAGGCGGGGGTCGGCGTCGGCACCCCGGTCGGCGTGCTGGTGCGGCGCGGCGTCTGGTCGGTGGCCGCGATGGCCGCCGCCTGGCGGGCCGGCGGCGTCTACGTGCCGCTCGACGCCGACCTGCCCGCGCAGCGGCTGGCCTTCATGGTGCGGGAGGCGGGCCTGGCCGCCCTGGTCGCCGATGCCCGCACCGCCTTCCTCGCCGAGGAGTTGGCGGCGGACGCGCACCTCGCGGTGGTCCGGGTGGAGAGCGTCGTGCCGGACCGCGACGCACCGCAGCACACCCCGCACCCGGCCGAGTTGGCCCACGTCATCTTCACCTCCGGCTCCACCGGCCGGCCCAAGGCCGTCGGGGTCGAGCACCGCGCGCTCGCCGCGCACGTGGCCGCCGCCCGGGAGCGGTTCGGCATCACCGCCGAGGACCGGGTGCTGGCCTTCTCCTCCTTCTCCTTCGACGCCTCGCTCGACCAGCTGCTGCCCGCCCTGGGCTGCGGCGCCCGGGTGGTGATCCGCCCCGACGAACCGTGGCTGCCGACCCAGGTGACCGAGGCCGTCGCCCGGCACGGCCTGACCGTGGTCAACCTCCCGCCGACCTTCTGGACCGAGCTGGCCTTCAGCCTCGACCGCCGCGCCGCCGCCGCACTGGCCGACCTGCGGCTGCTGATCCTGGGCGGCGAGGCCGTGCCGGCCGGGGCGCTGACCGCCTGGCGGCAGGCCGCGCCGTGGGTGCGGGTCTGCAACGCCTACGGCCCGACCGAGACCACCGTCACCGCGACCACCTTCGACGCGATCGACCCGGCCGGTGCGACGGATACCGCTGGCACGGCTGACACGGCCGGCACGGCCGACGGCCGGATACCGATCGGCCGCCCGCTGGGCCTGCGCCGCGTCTACGTGGTGGACGCGCACGACGAGCCGGTACCGGTCGGCGTGCCCGGCGAACTGCTGATCGGCGGACCGGAGGTGGCCCGCGGCTACCTCGGCCGGCCGGCGCTGACCGCCGAGCGCTTCGTCCCCGACCCCTTCGCCGCCGACGGGTCCCGCCTCTACCGCACCGGTGACCTGGTCCAGTGGCTGCCCGGCGGCAGCCTGGAGTTCCTGGGACGCCGCGACGACCAGGTGAAGATCCGCGGCTTCCGGATCGAACTGGGCGAGGTCGAGGCCGTGCTGCGGTCCGCCCCGCACGTCATGGCCGCCGCCGTGCGGCCCGACGCGGCCACCGGGCAGAGCCTGGGCGGCTACGTGGTCGGCGAGGGCGTGGACACCGCCGGGCTGCGCGCCTGGTGCGCCGAGCGGCTGCCGCAGTACGCCGTGCCCGCGGACTTCCTGCTGCTGGACGCGCTGCCGGTGACCGCCTCCGGCAAGCTGGACCGCAACGCGCTGCCGGACCTGCGCCCGGACCGCACCGCCGGCGGCGCCGAGTACGCCGCCCCGCGCACCGACGAGGAGCGGATCATCGCCTCGATCTGGGCCGACGTCCTGGGCGTGGAGCGGATCGGCATCGACGACAGCTTCTTCGACCTGGGCGGCCACTCGCTGCTGGCGACCATGGCCGTCTCCCGGGTCGCCGAGCGCCTGGGCCGCGAGGTCGAGCTGCGGGTGCTCTTCGAGAACCCGCGGATCCGCGAGTACGGCCCGCTGGTGGCCGCCGCCCGCCGGTCGGCCGGCGCGCAGGTGGTCCCGGTGGACCGCTCGGGCCCGCTGCCGCTCTCCTTCGCCCAGGAGCGGCTCTGGTTCCTGGACCGGACCTCCGACGTCGGCGACGAGTACGTGCTCTGGTTCTCCTGGCGCCTGGGCGGCCGGCTCGACCGGGCGGCCTGGCAGGCGGCGCTGGACGAGATGACGGTCCGTCACGAAGTGCTGAGAACCGCCCTGTTGGAGGTGGACGGCCGACCCGTGCAGCAGGTCTGCGACCCGGTGCCGGTGCCGCTGGAGTGGTGCCAGGCCCCGGCGGGCGCGGACGAGGCCGAGCGGCTGGCGGCGGTGCGCCGGCAGGCCGCCGCGCTGGCCACCCGCCGCTTCGACCTGGCCCGCCCGCCGATGCTGCGGGCCGGGGTCTGGCAGCTGGGGCCCGAGGACCAGGTGGCCGTCGTCGTCTTCCACCACGTCGCCACCGACGGCTGGTCCAAGGACGTCTTCCTGCGGGAGCTGACCGAGCTCTACCGAGCCAGGCTCACCGGCCGCCGGGCGGTGCTGGCGCCGCTGCCGGTGCAGTACGGGGACTACGCCGTCTGGCAGCGCGACCGAGCGGAAAGCGGCGCGCTGGACGCGCAGTTGGACTACTGGACCGAGGCGCTCGCCGACCTGCCGACGCTGGAGCTGCCAACCGACCGCCCGCGCCGGGCCGGCTGGTCGGGCCGGGGCGGCGCGGTGGAACTGACCCTACCCACCGAGCTGGGCGCCCGCCTGGACGCCTTCGCCCGCGAGCGCGGCGCGACCCGCTTCATGGTCCTGCTCGCCGTCACCCACGCGGTGCTGGCCCGCTGGTCCGGCCAGCAGGACGTCGCCGTCGGCACCCCGGTGACCGGTCGCGGCCGGTCCGAACTGGACCGGCTGGTCGGCTTCTTCGTCAACACCGTGGTGCTGCGCGCCGACCTGTCCGGGGAGCCCAGCTTCACCGAACTGCTCGACCAGGTCCGCGCCCGGGTGCTGGACGCCTTCGACCACCAGGAAGTGCCGTTCGAGCGCGTGGTGGAGAGGCTGCGGCCCGAACGCGACCTGTCGCGCAACCCGCTCTTCCAGGTCATGGTCGACGTGCAGGAGTCGGCGACCGGCGGCCCCGGCATCGAGGGCCTGGCGGCCAGCGACTTCACCCTCCCGTGGGGCTCGGCCAAGTTCGACCTGACCGCCGCCTTCCTGCTCTACCCGCACCGCTTCGCGCTCAACGTGGAGTACGCCGCCGACCTCTTCGACCCCGACACCGCGCTGCGCTTCGCCGTGCACGTCGGCCGGGTGCTGGAGGCCGTCCTGGCGGATCCGGACGCCGCCGTGGGCCGGATCGGCCTGCTCTCGGCCGAGGAGCACGGCGAACTGCTCGCCGCCGCAGGCGCGGACGCGGCCGACGCGCCGCCGTTCGCGGTGGCCGGCGCGCCGGACGCGCTCGCGCTGGTCTGCGAGGACGAACGGCTGAGCTACGCCGAACTGGACGCGCTGACCGGCGGCTTGGCCCAGGCCATGGTCGAGGCCGGCGTCACGGCCGGGACTCCGGTGGGGGTCTGCGTGCGGCGCGGCACCTGGTCGGTGGCGGCGATGACCGCCGTCTGGCGCGCGGGCGGCGTGTACGTGCCGCTCGACGTCCAACTGCCCACCGAGCGCCTGCGCTACATGCTCACCGAGGCCGCCGTGCGGCTGGTCCTCGCCGACGACGCGACGGCCCCCGCGCTGGCCGGTCTCCAGGTGCCGCTGCTGCGGGTGGAGACGGCGGCGCCGAACGCGGCCGGGCCGCGGCACCGACCCGCCCCGGACGACCTCGCATACACCATCTTCACCTCCGGCTCGACCGGCCGGCCCAAGGCCGTCGGCGTGGAGCACCACGCGCTCGCCGCGCACCTGGCCGCCGCCCGCGAGCTGTTCCGACTCACGCCCGAGGACCGGGTGCTGACCTTCGCCTCGCTCTCCTTCGACGCCTCGCTGGAGCAGATCCTGCCCGCGCTCAGCATCGGCGCCCGGGTGGTGATCCGGCCGGACGAGGTCTGGTCGGTGGAGGAACTGGCCGCCCGGGTGCGCGCCGAGGGCGTCACCGTGATGGAGCTGACCCCGTCGTACTGGGAGGAGGTGGTCGCCCGCCTGGAGGTGGTCGGCCCGGACCTGGCCTCGCTGCGACTGCTGGTCACCGGCGGCGAGGTGCTGCCCTCTGAGCCGCTCACGGCCTGGTTCCGGCAGCTGCCGCAGGTGCCGGTGGTCAACACCTACGGCCCCACCGAGACCGTCATCTCGGCCACCGCGCACGAGATCGACGGCCCGCTCCGGGGCCGGGTCCCGATCGGCCGCCCGCTGGGCTCGCGCCGCGCCTACGTCGCGGACGCCCACGGCGCCCTCGTCCCGGTCGGCATTCCCGGCGAACTGCTGGTCGGTGGACCCGAGTTGGCCCGCGGCTATCTCGGCCGCACGGCGCTGACCGCCGAGCGCTTCCTGCCCGACCCGTTCGGCACCGGCGGCGGCCGGGTCTACCGCACCGGCGATCTGGTGCGCCGACTCCCCAGCGGCGAGCTGGAGTTCGTCGGGCGCAGCGACAGCCAGGTGAAGATCCGCGGCTTCCGGGTGGAGCCCGGCGAGGCCGAGGTGGTGCTGCGCCGGCACCCGGGGGTGCACGCCGCCGCCGTGCTGGTGCGCGAACTGCGCGGTGAGCCGGCGCTGGTCGGCTACGTGGCCGGCGGCGGGCTCTCCAGCGACCAACTGGCCGCCCACTGCCGGGCCGAACTGCCCGGCTACCTGGTCCCGTCGGTCTTCGTGCTGCTGGACCAGCTGCCGCTGACCGTGCAGGGCAAGCTGGACGTGGCCGCCCTGCCCGAGCCCGAACCGCCGGCGCCGCTGGAGTTCGTGGCCCCCGGCACGCCCACCGAGACCGTGATCGCCCAGATCTGGGCGGAGGTCCTGGGGGTGGCCAGGGTCGGCGTCCACGACGACTTCTTCGCCCTGGGCGGGCACTCGCTGCGCGCCGTCGCCGCGGCCTCCCGGCTGCGGGCCGCCTTCGACTGCCCGGTCCAGGTCCGCGACCTCTTCGAACACCCGACCGTCGAGCTGCTGGCCGCCGAGGTCGAACGGCAGCTCGTGGAACTGATCTCCGCGATGAGCGAGGACGAGATCGACCTGTCCCTGACGGTGGACTGACCCAGACTGAGATTGGACCCAGCATCATGACCACTTCGCAGACCCGGCCGACCACCGTCCCCGGCGCCCGGCCCCGCCCCGCCCTGTCCGACGCCGCCCGCAAGCTGCTGGAGCAGCGCCTGCGCGGGCTCACCGCCACCGCCCCGGCGGGCATCCCCCGCCTCGACCCGCACCCCGAGTACGCGCCGCTCTCGGCCCCGCAGCAGCGGCTGTACTTCCTCGACCAGCTCGACCCCGGCGCCGCCACCTACCTGATGCCGGCCGCCTGGCGGCTCACCGGCCCGCTCGACGCGACCGCGCTGGCCGCCGCCGTCGACGACCTGGTCGCCCGGCACGAGCAGCTGCGCGTCACCTTCCCCGCCCAGGACGGCGTGCCCGCCCAGCGCGTGCACGCCGCCGGCCACCCGCTCACGCTGGTCGAGGCCGCCGCCGAGCAGGTCCGCGCGGCGGTGCAGTCGGCCGCGACCCGGCCCTTCGACCTGGCCACCGAGCCCGCCTTCCGGGCCACCCTGGTCCGGGCCGGCGACCAGGAGCACGTGCTGGTGCTGGCGATGCACCACATCGTCTCGGACGGCTGGTCGCTCGACCTGCTGGTGCACGACCTGCGCGAGCTCTACCGGGCCCGGACGGCGGGCCAGGCCGCCGAGCTGGCCGCGCTGCCGATCGACTACACCGACTACGCCGTCTGGCAGCGCGCCGCCGACCAGAGCGACGAGCTGGCGTACTGGCGGACCCGGCTGGCCGGGCTGACCCCGCTGGAGCTGCCCGCCGACCGGCCGCGCCCGGCCGCCCCCTGCCACCAGGGGGCCGTCCACCGGGTCACGCTGCCCGAGGAGTTGTGCGGCGCGCTGGCCGCGCTCAACCGGCGCACCGACACCTCCTCCTACATGACGGTGGCCGCCGCCTTCCAGGCCGCGCTGGCCTTCCACAGCGGTCAGAGCGACGTGGCGCTGGGCACCGTGGTGGCCAACCGCGAGCGGGCCGAGACCGAGCAGTTGGTCGGCTTCTTCGTCAACACGCTGGTGCTGCGCGCCGACCTGTCCGACGACCCGACCCCGGCGGCCCTGCTGGCCCGCACCCGCGACAGCGTGCTGGGCGCGCTCTCGCACCAGGGCCTGCCGTTCGAGCAGGTGGTCGACGCGCTGAGTCCCGAGCGCGACCTGGCCCGCAACCCGCTGTTCCAGGTGCTGTTCACGCACGCCGAGGCCGGCCGGGGCGGCTTCGCGCTGGGCGCCGCGACGGCCGAGCCGTACCCGGTGGAGCTGACCAGCGCCAAGTTCGACCTGCACCTGGAACTCCGGGACGACCAGGGCCGGTTGGAGCTGGTCCTGGTCTACCGGCCGGACCTCTACGACGCGGGCACGGCCGCCGCGCTGGCCGCGCACACCGTCGCGGTGCTGCGCGCCTTCGCCCAGGCGCCCGACGCGCCGCTGAGCACCGTCGACCCGCTCACCGACGCCGAACGCGGCCATCTGCTCGGCGACCAGGGCCCGGCGCAGCCGCAGGCGCGGCTCGCGACCACCCCGCGCACCGCCGTGCGGCGGGTCGCCGAGCAGGTCGCCCGCGACCCGCGGGCCATCGCCGCCACCGGTGGCGGGCGGTCGCTGAGCTACGCCGAACTGGACGCGGCCGCCTCCGCGCTGGCCCGCCGGCTGCGCGCGCTGGGGGTCGGGCGCGAGTCGCTGGTCGGCGTCTGCCTGGGCCGCTCGGTGGACCTGGCCGTGGCGCTGCTGGCGGTCTGGCGGGCGGGCGGCGCCTACCTGCCGCTGGACCCGAACCACCCGCGCGCCCGCCGCGAGTTCACCGTGCGGGACGCCGGGGTGCGCTACGTCATCACCGACGAGACCGGCGCCGCCGCCGTCGACGGCCTGCCCGTCGAGACCGTCCCGCTGCGGGCCGAGGGCGACAGTCCCGAGCCGGCGGCGGACGCCTGCCCGGCCCCCGAGGACCTCGCCTACGTCATCTACACCTCCGGCTCCACCGGGCGGCCCAAGGGCGTCGAGCTCACCCACGCCAACCTGGCCTGGCTGCTCGGCGCGGCCGACCAGCACTTCGACTTCGGCCCCGAGGACGCCTGGACCCTGGTCCACTCCCCCGCCTTCGACTTCTCGGTCTGGGAGCTGTGGGGCCCGCTGACCAGCGGCGGACGGGTCGTGGTGCTGACCGAGGAGGAGGTCCGCGACCCCGAATCGGTGCTCCGGGTGCTGCGGGAGCAGCGGGTCACCGTCCTCAACCAGACCCCGGCCGCGTTCAAGGGCCTGCGCGCCCACCTGGCCCAGTCCGGGGTGGACGTCGGCGAACTCGCGCTGCGGACGGTGGTCTTCGGCGGCGAGGCGTTCGACGTGCGCGACTACCGGGACTGGTTCGCCGCGGGCACCCGCCGACCGGCCCTGGTCAACATGTACGGCATCACCGAGACCACCGTCCACGTCACCTTCCGCCTGATCACCGCGGCCGACCCGGACGGCCCCGACCGCTCCCCGATCGGCCGCCCGCTGGCCGGCCAGCACGGCTACGTGCTGGACGCCCACGGCCGCCTGGTGCCGCGCGGCACCGTCGGCGAACTGCACGTCGCGGGCGGCGGCGTGGCGCGCGGCTACCGCAACCGCCCCGAACTGACCGCCGAGCGCTTCCCGGTGGACCCGTTCACCCCCGGGCGCCCGATGTACCGCACCGGTGACCTGGTGCGGGTGCTGCCCGACGGCGAGCTGGCCTACGTCGGCCGCGCCGACCACCAGGTCAAGATCCGCGGCTACCGGATCGAGCCCGGCGAGATCGAGACCGCGCTCAAGGCGCAGCCCGGCATCGCCGACGCCTGCGTCGTCGCCCGCCCCGAACCGCACGGCGGCGCACGGCTGGTCGCGCACGTGGTGATGACCGAGGGCCGCCCGCTGGACGCGGCGGCGCTGCGCGACCGGCTGCGGATCGACCTGCCCGAGTACATGGTCCCGGCGCTGTTCGTGCGCCACCCGAAGCTGCCGATCACCGTGAACGGCAAGGTCGACCGCAACGCGCTGACCGCCGTGGCCGGCTCCGACGAGACCGCCGGCGCCGGTTACCAGGCCCCGACCGGGGCCACCGAACTCGCGCTCGCCCGGGTCTGGGGCGAGGTGCTGGGCGCCGAACGGGTCAGCCGCACCGCCAACTTCTTCGACCTGGGCGGCGACTCGATCCTCGCCCTGCGGGTCATCGGCCTGGCCCGCCAGGGCGGGCTGGCGATCAGCGTGGCGGACCTCTTCCGGGCCCGCACCCTGACGGACCTGGCCCGGCTCGCCACCGAGGCCGGCGAGGCCCCGGAGCCGGTCGCCCCCTTCTCCCAGCTGGACGCCGCCGACGCCGCCCGGCTCCCGGAGGGCCTGGAGGACGCCTATCCGCTGACCATGCTCCAGGCGGGCATGCTGCACGAGATGCTCGCGGACCCGCGCCGCGGCGCCTACCACAACGTCACCGACCTGAAGATCAGCCTCCCCGAGGGCTTCGACCTGGCCGCCTTCCAGGCCGCCGTGGACGCGGTGGTGCGCCGGCACAGCATCCTGCGCTCCTCGGTCGACCTCTCCTCCTACCGGGAGCCGCTGCAACTGGTCCACCGCACCGCCGAACTGCCGCTCGGCCACACCGACCTGCGCGGCCTGCCGCGCGAGGAGCAGCGCGCCGCGCTGCGGGCCTTCGTGGACAGCGAGTTCGACCACCGCTTCGAGCTGGTCAGCGCGCCGCTGGTCCGCATCCACCTGCACCAGCTCACCGACACCGAGCTGCGGCTGGTGCTGACGGACTGCCACATCGTGCTGGACGGCTGGAGCCTGACCTCGCTCATCGCCGACCTGCTCGACCTGCACCGGCGGGCGGTCGTCGACGGCACCGCCCCGCAGCTGCCGCCGACCCCGGCCTTCGCCGAGTACGTGGCCCTGGAGCGGGCGGCGCTGCGCGCCGAGGAGGCGCTGGCGTTCTGGCGCTCCTCGCTCGCCGAGCTGCGCCCGGTGCGCTTCCCCAAGCGCGACGCGCTGCCCGACGGCGAGGCCGAGCCGGTGCACGAGGTGCGGCGCTCCTACGCGGCACTGGCCGAGGGGATCGGCAAGCTGGCCCAGGCGGCGGGCGTGCCGCGCCGCACGGTCCTGTTCACCGCGTTCCACCACACCATGAGCCTGTTCGCCGAGCGGGACACGGAGGCCGCCGGACACTCGGTCGGCCTGGTGACCAACGGCCGCCCGGAGCTGCCGGGCGCGGACCGGATGCGCGGTCTGTTCCTCAACACCGTGCCGTTCGGCGTGGCCCGGCCCACCGGCAGCTGGCTCCAGTACCTGCGCGAGGTCTTCGGCGCCGAGCAGGAGATGCTGCCGCACCGCCGGATGCCGCTGGCCCGGATGGCCCAACTGCGGCCGGGCGAGCCCAACCTGGTCGAGGCCATCTTCAACTACGTGAACTTCCACCGGCTTTCCCACGACACCTGGGACGAGTCGCTGGAGATCGCCCGCACCATGTTCCCGCTGCTGGTCAACGCCAGCGTGAACAGCTTCACCCTGGACGTGGACCCGCGGTTCGTCTCGGTCGCCACCGCCGAGCAACTCGCGGACGTCTACTGCGGCGTGCTGGCGGCGATGGTGGCCGGACCGCACGGCCCGGTCACCCGCCCGGCGCTCGCCGGCGCGGCGCGCGACCAGGCGATCGACACCTGGGGCCGCGGCCCGGCCCGGCCCGGCAACGGCCTGATGTTCCACGAGCACGTCGCGTTCTTCGCCGCGACCACGCCGGAGGCGGTCGCGGTCGAGCACGGCGACCAGCTGCTGACCTACCGTCAGCTCCGGTGCGAGGTACGGCAGCTGGGCGCGCGGCTGCGCGCGCTGGGCGTCGGCCCGGAGACGATGGTCGGGGTCTGCGTCGACCGCGGCCCGGACTGGGTGCGCGCCGCGCTGGGCGTGCTGGAGGCGGGTGGCGCGTTCGTCCCGCTGGACCCCCAGCACCCCACCGAGCGGCTCGCGTTCATGGCCGCCGACAGCGGGATGAAGGTGCTGCTGACCCAGCGGCCGCTGGCCGGCACGGTGCCGTTCGACGGCCCGACGCTGGAGCTGGACGACCCCGCGCTGTGGCAGGGCGAAGTACCGGCCCCGAGCGGCTTCCAGGCCACCCCGGACAGCGTGGCGTACGTCATCTACACCTCCGGCTCGACCGGGACGCCCAAGGGCGTGGCCATCCCGCACCGCGGCCTGTCCAACATGATCGAGGGCCAGCGCGACCTGGTCCGGCCCACCCCCGAGGGCCGGGTGCTGCAGTTCGCCTCCTTCGGCTTCGACGTCTCGGTCATGGAGCTGACCTGGTCGCTGGCGAACGGCGGCCGGCTGGTCACCGCCGCCAAGGACGACCTGCGGCCCGGCCCGGACCTGGCCCGGACCCTGATCGAGCACGGCATCAACAGCTGCATGCTGCCGCCGAGCGCGCTGGCGGTGCTCGGCGAGGACCGCTTCCCGGCGCTGCGGGTGCTCCAGGTCGCGGGCGAGGCCTGCCCGCGCGAGCTGGCCGAACTCTGGTCGGGCGGCCGCGTCTTCCACAACGTCTACGGCCTGACCGAGACCTCGGTCTGGTCCACCGCCGCCCAGCTGCACCCCGGCGGCGGCACCCCGCCGATCGGCGCGCCGATCCGCAACACGACCATGTTCGTGCTGGACGAGGAGATGCGGCCGACCCCGGTCGGCGTCCCCGGCGAGATCTACCTCGGCGGCGACGCCGTCGGCCGCTGCTACCTGGGCCGTCCCGGGCTCACCGCCGCGACCTACGTCCCCGACCCCTACGGCCCGCCCGGCTCGCGGATCTGCCGCACCGGCGACCTCGGCACCCACCGCCCGGACGGCCAGGTGGTCTGGGCGGGCCGCCGCGACACCCAGGTGAAGCTGCGCGGCTTCCGGATCGAGCTCGGCGAGATCGAGACCGCGCTGCGGCGGCTGCCCGAGGTCAACCAGGCGGTCGTGCTGCACCGCACCGACCTGCCCGGCGGCGAGCCGGCCCTGGTCGGCTACCTCACCGCCCGGGCCGGCCACGAGCTCCCGGTGGTGGCCGAGCTGACCCGCGCGCTGCGCGCCTCGATGCCGGCCTACATGGTCCCCTCCCGCTTCGTGTTCCTGGACGAGATGCCGGTCAACCGCAGCGGGAAGATCGACAAGCGCGCGCTGCCGCTCCCCTCCGTCGAACGCGCCACGCAGGGCACCGTGTTCGAGGCCCCGGCCACGGCGACCGAGAAGGTGCTCGCCGAGATCTGGCGCGAGGTGCTGGGCCTGGCCCTGATCGGCGCCCACGACGACTTCTTCGCGATCGGCGGCAGCTCGCTGTCCACGGTCCGGGTGGCGGCGCTGGCGGCCGAGCGCGGCATCCGGGTCTCGGTGCGGGACCTGATCGAGTACCCGACCCTGGCCCAGTTGGCGGCCCGCGCCGAGGAGCACGCGGTGGACGGCCCGCCGCAGCTGGTCACCTCCGAGGTGCGGCTGCGGGCCGGCCAGGGGGAGCCGCTGTGGTGCGTGCACCCGACCGGCGGCAGCGCCGCCTGGTTCGTCCCGCTCGCCCGGCTGCTGCCCGGCACCCGTCCGGTGCACGCCTTCCAGGCCCGCGGCCTGCTCGGCGGCGTCGACCCGAGCACCATCGCCGGCATCGCGGCCAACTACGTCGCGGAGATCGCCGACCGGGGCCACAAGGGCCCGCACGACATCCTCGGCTGGTCGATGGGCGCCAACATCGCCCTGGAGATGGCCACCCAGCTGCACGAGGCCGGACACACCGTCGAGCCGCTGGTGCTGATCGAGCCCTACCTGCCCAACCCGACCGCCCGCGCCCGGCTGGCCGGCGTCGGCCGGGACATGCGCCAGGCACTGCGGATGCGCGAGCGGCTGGTCGAACTGCCCGCCGGTGCGCAGCGCGAGGCCGCGGTCGCCGAGCTGACCACGCTGCTGCTCGACGCGGGCATGAGCCGCACCGAGGCCGGGCTGGTCGAGCAGGCGCCGATCGAGGTCTGGCACTCGCTGCTCACCGCGCTCGCCGACTACGAGGTCCGGCCCTACCCGGGCCACGTGCACCTGGTGGTCGGCACCGCCGCCGCCTCGCTGCCCCCGGGCGAGCCGATGCCCGGCCTGGACGTCGACTACCACGCCTACGTCGAGCGCTGGCGCGAGCTGGCGCGCGGCGGACTGACCGTGCACATCAGCGACGGCGACCACATGTCCATGCTCGCCGAACCCCGGGTCGCCGAACTCGCGGCCCTGGTCGGCACGATCGGTACGGAGGCCCGCCGATGACCGTGCTCACCCCGCCCCGCTTCACCGAGCGCTACCTGCTCGACAGCCAGGTCAACGCCGACCCCTACCCCTACCTGAACGCGCTGCGCGACCACGGGCCGGTGCACTGGAGCCCGATGCACCGGGCCTGGCTGGTCACCGGCTACGACCAGGTGATGCAGTGCCTGCGCGAGCCGGCGGTCTCCGCCGACCGGGTCCGCCCGCTGATGGACGCGGTGCCCGAGGGCGCCCGCACGGACGCCGAGCGCGCCTTCGGCATCCTGTCCAGCTGGATGGTCTTCAACGATCCGCCGAACCACCGGCGGCTGCGCCAGGTGTTCCAGGAGCAGTTCGCGGCCCGCTCGGTGGCCCGCTACCGCTCCTTCACCGAGCGGGCCACCCGCGCGATGCTGGCCCGCAAGGCGGCCCCCGGACGGCCCGGTGACCTGGCGGCCGACATCGCCAAGCCGCTGCCGGCCCTGGTCTTCGCCCGCTGGCTGGGCGTGCCGCAGTCGCACAGCCCGTCCTTCTGGTACTGGAACGCCAAGGTCGCCGACCTGGTCCTGGGCACCGCCCAGGAGGAGCGCGAGTACCGCACCTCGCTCCAGTCGCTGTGCAGCCTGGAGGACTACCTGGCGGAGCTGGTCGCCCAGCGGCGCGCGGAGCCCAAGGACGACCTGATCAGCTCGGTGCTGGCGGGCGGCCGGGTCGGCGACACCGTCACCGAGCGGGAGTTCGTCGGGCTGCTGACCCAGATGGCCTTCGCCGGCGGGGAGACCACCAGCAACCTGATCGCCAACACCATGCTGGCGCTGCTCTCCCGGCCGGAGCTGCTGGCCGCCGTCCGGGCCGAGCCCGAACTGGGGACGGCCGCCGTGGAGGAGACGCTGCGGCTGGACGGACCGTCGAAGATGTCGATCCGCAACGCGGCACAGGACTTCGAGCTGGACGGGCACACCGTCCGGACCGGGGACCGGATCTTCCTGGTCACCGCCGCGGCCAACCGCGACCCGGGCAAGTTCCCCGAGCCGGACACCTTCGACCTGCGCCGCACCGACGGCACCCACCTCGGCTTCGGCTTCGGCGCGCACTTCTGCATCGGTGCCGCGCTCGCCCGGCTGGTGGCCGGGGTGGTGGTCTCCGTGCTGGTCAGCGACTACCCCGGGCTGGCGCTGGACGGTACCCGGCTGTGCTGGCAGCCCTCGCTGCTGAACCGCAGCCTGACCGCGCTGCCCGTCCGCTACTGACGCCAACCCGCCCCTCTCCGCCCCGCGGTGGCCGCCGCCCGACACCGGGCGGCGGCCCCGCCGAAAGGCCGCCTCATGGCTACCGCCTCCGCCACCCTCCCGGTCGCGGCACCCCGACTCTGGGCCCCGGCCCGGCTCCCCGCGTTCCGGCTGCTCTGGCTGGGCCAGTCGCTCTCGCTGCTCGGCGACGGCTTCAGCACCATCGCCTTCACCTGGATCACCCTCTCCCTGACCCACTCCACCCTCGACGTCGGCTACGTGCTCGCGCTGCAGGCGGTGCCGCGCGCGCTGCTGACCCTGGTCGGCGGCTCGCTCAGCGACCGGCGCTCGCCGCGCGCCATGATGACCGCCTCCAGCCTCACCCGCGCGGTGGTGATGGGCGCGGTCGGCGCGGCCGGGCTCGGCGGCCTGATCAGCCTGTGGATGCTGCTGGCGGCCGCGGCCGTCTTCGGCGCGGTGGACGCCTTCTTCCAGCCCGCCCGGGTGACCGTGCTGCCCTCGGTGGTGGACAAGGAGCTGCTCACCCAGGCCAACGCGCTGCTCGGCACCGGCACCCGGATCAGCGCGGTGCTCGGCCCGGCGCTGGGCGGCATGGTGGTCGCGGCCACCCGGCCCTCGGCCGCCTTCGTGGTGGACGCCGTCTGCTTCGCCCTCTGCGGCCTGCTGGTCGCCCGGATCCGCCCGCTGACCGAGCGTCCGGACGGCGGCCAGGCCCCCGCGAAGTCCGCGGACGGACTGGGCAAACGGATCCGCGCCGGCATCAGCTTCACCTGGGCGGACCCGCGGCTGCGCACCATCGTCGCCCTCGACACCGCCGTCAACTTCAGCTACGCGGGCCCGTTCACGGTCGGCTTCGCGACCCTGGCCCGCGCCGCCGGACACGGCGGCTCGACCACCCTGGGCCTGCTCAACAGCGCCCTCGCGGGCGGCGCGATGCTCGGCACGCTGGCCGGCGGGGCGGTCCGCGGCCGGCCCCGGGTCGGGCTGATGGTGGCCGCGCTGGCCGGCTGGCTGGCGATCGGCATGGCCGCGCTGGGCCTGGTCGGCAACCCGGTGGCGGCGGTCGGCACGGTGCTGGCGATGGGCTTCGGCATCGGCTTCCAGGGCGTCTTCGGCCTCAGCTGGATCCAACGCAACATCCCCGGCGAGGTGCTGAGCCGCGTCGTCTCCGTCGACATGGTGCTCGGCTACGCCGCCGCCCCGATCTCGCTGATCGCCTGCGGTGTGCTGGCCGGCTCCGGCACCGCGGGCGTCTTCGGCCTAGCCGCGGCGGTGCTGGCCTGCACGGCGCTGGGCACGCTGGCCTCCCGGGCGGTGCGCGAGATGCGCTGAGCCCGCGCGGTACCTACCGCAGCGACGCCGACAGCGTGCACAGCGCCGCCCGGTTGGCCACGCCGGTCTTCGCGATCAGCGCGGCGATGTGCTTCTCCACGGTGCGCGGGGAGATGTAGAGGCGCTCGGCGATGTCCTTGTTGCCCAGCCGCTCGGCGAGCACCACGAAGACCTCGTACTCGCGGACCGTCATCCCCATCGTCCGCCACCGCTCCGGGATCCGGCTGGTGCCGGTGCGGTGCTGGTGCACCGAGACGCCCATGCCGCGCAGCGCCGCTCGGCAGGCGTTCACCACGGCGGGGACGTCCAGTTGGTGGAAGAAGTGCTCGGCCCCGCGCAGCCAGGCCGCCGGCTCGCCCCAGCCGTCCGCGTGCGCCGCCTCGGCCACCAGCCGCAGGCCCAGCTGGAGCGCGACCGGATGGCCCTCGGCCTCGCGCGCCGCGCGGGCCACCGCCTCCCGGGCCTGGTCCGGCAGGCCCTCGCGGCCCAGCAGCACCGCGTCGGCCAGGGCGAGGAAGTGGCGGTTCCAGCGCATCCGCCCGGGGGCCGTCGCCGAGGCCGCGCTGTGGTCGATGCGTCCGGCGGTGCCGGCGAGCACGTCGAGCAGGACGCCGATGCCGGCCCGGCCGCTGAGGTAGTACGTGCTGGGGTTGTCCCGCTCCAGCCGCGCCACCAGCTCGAGTTCGTGCCGGGCGAGGTCGCGGTCCTCCTCCATCAGCGCGCAGAAGGTGCGGGCCAGGCCGACCGTCAGCACCTCCTCCTGGGAGCCCGCGCCGTCCCAGGCCGCGAAGGCGGACAGCGCCTCCTCCATGCCGGCCCGGTCGCCGAGGTGGGCCGCCGCCGCGGCTCTGGCCATCAGGGCGTAGCGGACGGCGGGGGCCAGCCGCAGCCGGCGGACCACGACCAGGCACTCGTCGGCGGCCTGGCGCGCCGCGTCGAACTCGCCGCGGAACACCGAGTCGAGGATCAGGATGCCGTCGATGGTGTGCACCACGGCGGCGCCGCCGAGCCGCAGCGCCTCCTCCCGGGCCGCGCGCAGGCCGGTGGCGTCGGTCTCGGCCAGCCAGCGGTTGCCGCCGATCCTGGTCATCGCGTAGAGCCGCTGCAGCGGCAGCCGGTGCCGCTCGGCCATCGTCAGCGCGCGCTCCAGCAGCGCCTGGGCCTGCGCCATGTCGCGCTCGCGGGCCACCGTGGCCAGCAGCTCCCAGCCCTGGCAGGCCACCGTGGACAGCTCGTGCCGTTCGGCGACCTCCACGGCCGACCGGGCCAGCTTCTCGGCGAGTTGGGTGCGGTCCGGACCGGGGGTGTCCAGCACCAGGTAGGCCTCGACCACGTCCACCGGCGCGGCCTCGACCTCGTCCGGCCGTTCGCCGAGCGCCTCGCGGGCCAGCGCGATCTGCCGGTTGCCGTCGGGCCAGCGCCCCGCCGTGTGGGCCACCTTGGCCAGCCGGGTGTGCAGCGCCGCGCTGCGGCTGCGGCTCAGGCCGACGCCGCCCAGCTCGTGCAGCTGCTCGGCCAGGTCGAGGGCGCGCCCGAACTCGCCGGCCTCGGCGAGCGCGGGCAGCAGCGACTCCAGGACCTCCGCCCGCGCGGTGGCGTCGCCCAGACCGGTGAGCAGCCGCTCGGCGTGGTCCAGCAGCGCGACGGCGGAGCCGATCGCCCCGTCCGCCAGCGCCCGGCGGCCCGCCTCGGCGTAGAGCCGGCCCGCCTCGGCCGGTTCCCCCGCCTGCAGCCGCAGTTCGGCGACCAGCGGGCACCATTCGCCCTTCAGGCCGGGGTGCAGCTCCTGCACCGCCTCGGCCGCGCGGTGGGCCAGTTGGGCCCGGTTGTCCGGGGTGAGCTGGGTGAACAGGGCGTCCAGGGTGAGCGAGTGGCGAAAGGCGTACCAGTCCGGGGCCGGCTCGTCCGGGAGCACCAACTGCGCGGCGACGCCCGCGTGCAGGTGGCCCAGCAGGCTCCGGTCGTCGATGCCGACCATGCGCTGCAGCACGGTCAGCGGGAACCGGCGGCCGAGCACGGCCGCCGCCGAGAGCAGCGCCAGGCCCTGCGGCCCGAGCCGGTCGATCCGCCGCAGGATGCCCCGGGCCAGCGAGCCGGACACATCGCTGCGCAGGCTGCCGATCACCTGCCAGCCGTCCGCGCCCTGCACCAGCAGACCGCTGCCGACCAGCGACTGCAGCAGTTCCTCGACCAGGAACGGGCTGCCCGCGCTGTCGTCCCAGAGCCGTTCGAGTACGGGCTGCGGCACCTGTTCCGGCTCGACGCCCAGCTGGACGGCGATCAGCTCGCACACCTGCGGCCGGGTCAGCGGCGGCAGTTCCAGCACGGTGCCGGTGCCGCGCCGGCGGGCGGCGGAGGCGAGGTCGAGCGCCTCGCAGAACTCGGTGCGGATGGTGGCGAGCAGGACCAGCGGGGTGTACTCGAGGTTGTCGACCAGGTACTCGACGACGGCGAGGGTCTCCGGGTCGGCCTCGTGCAGGTCCTCCAGCAGCAGGACCTGGCCGCGGTCCCGGCCGGCCGCGATCAGCAGCCGGAGCACGGCCTCGCCCAGGATCACCAGCGAGCTGTTCTCCTGGTCCCCGACGCTCCACTCGGGTATCAGGCGGCCCAGCACCGGGCGGTAGGGGCCCAGCGCCTGGTCGTCGATCGGCTCGCCGCCGCGGAACAGCGACATCAGCGCCTCGGTCAGCGGCCGGAACGGCACGGTGGGTCCGGTGGTGCTGCTCCGTCCACGCAGCACCCGCAAGCCGGAGGTAAAGGCCTCGCCCGCGGCCTCGGCGGCCAGCCGCGATTTCCCGACGCCCGCCTCGCCGACCAGGAAAACAGCGCTGCCCCGGCCCTGGCGGGCCCCGGCCAGGGCTTGCCGCAGGTGCCGCAGCTGGGTCTCACGTCCGATGACGTGTGCCTGCGGAGAACGCATAGTCGGTGACTATAGTTGCTCGCAATTGATCACGACAGGGCGATTGTGCCCATTCTGCGGGGCTGGTGACGACCAGTCGGAGGTAAGTCGGAGATCCTGCTGAGGACATGACGATGCGGACCCGCCCCCCGGCGGGTCCGCACGTCGGCTCAGCCTCCCCGAGCGTCCGTCAGAGCACCATGGGCGCCGAGACGGAGGTGTCGAGGCCGCCCAGCGCCACCACGACACCGCTGGTCAGCACCAGGCCGGCCAGCACCAGGGCCCGGGCGCAGACCCGGTTGCGGCCGGAGAGGGTGATGCCGCCGGCCGGGTCCTCCGCCACGGCGTCCACGGTCCCGGCGGCGAGCAGGGTCTCGTCGGTCGCGACGGCGGCGAGCTGGGCCTGGGCCTGGGCGAAGTGCTTGTTCATCACGGGTTCCCCTTTTTCGTGGACCGCTGCACGCGGGCAGGACGGCGGAGTCGGCGAGCTGGGCGAGAGGTTCGAGGGCGGAGCGAAGGTGTGGCGGGCGTCGCGGGCGGTGCGTGGTCGAGCGGTCGGTGGTCGATCGGCGACGGTGGCTCAGCGGGCGAGCGGCGGGCGGCCGGTGGTGGCGGGCTCGAGCAGGAGCAGCGAGGGCACCTGGTCGGGACAGGCGAGCCGGAGCAGCCCGTAGCCGATCCCGGCCAGGCCGTTCAGCAGCCCCGGGGTGGCGACCTGGTCGGGCGTCCCGCAGCGCGGGCCGAGGAGTTCCACCGCACCGAGCAGCTCGCCGGTGCGGCGCTCCAGAGCGGCCCGGGCGGTACGGCTGCCGCACTCGGCCAGCCGGCCCAGCGTCTCCAGCGCCCCCAGGGCGCCCCGGCCCAGACTCAGGTCGTGGCGCAGCAGCCGGCCCGCGACCTCGTCCACCGCGGCGGCCAGCTCCTCCAGGTCGGCGGCGGTGTCGGGGAGTTCGGCAGCGGGGCCGGGGAGTTCAGCGGCGGGGCCGGGGAGTTCGGTGGCGGCCAGGACCACCCCGGGCAGTCCGGCGTACCAGGAGCCGTCCCGCACGACCTCCGGGTCCCGTCGGGCGGTCGCCAGCGCGGCGCGCAGCAGCGCCGTTCCGGCCACCGCGTGGCGGCTGACGGCTCCGGGGGCGTCCTGGGCGACGGCGAAGCGCAGCAGTGCCCAGCCGATCCCGGCGTCCCCGGTCGCGAACCCGGGCCGCGCCCTCGGCCCGGTGCGGGCCTCGAGACGGGTGAGCAGCTCGTCGGCCACCGTCCGGGCCAGCGCCGCCGCCGGACGCGAGCCGGTGGCCCGCTGCACGGCGACCGCGGCGGCCAGCGCGCCGGCCAGCCCGTCCCCCAGCCCGTCCCCGATCGCATCCTCGATCCCCGACCCGGCGGCCTGGGCGAGCGCGGTCAGCGCCAGGGCGAGGCAGTCCTGCGGCCCGTCACCGAGCACCCGGTCAAGATTGCTCCCGGTGTCCGTCCCCGGTTGCGCGCCCAGCAGTTCACGCAGGCGCAGCAGCCCGTGCACGATGCCGCCGAGCCCGTCCAGCGCGCCCGGCCCGGCGGCCAGGCTCAGCGCCGGGTCCAGCGCCAGCGCCCGCAGCAGCGCGGGCAGCGGGCGCAGCACCGCGCGGGCCAACTCGGTGTAGCGCTCGGCGCCGGCGAGCCGGCCGGCCTGGGCCAGGAAGAGCGCCACCCCGGTGTACCCCTGGGCCAGTCCGGCGCCCATCGGCAGCACCGCCCAGTGGGCGTCCGCGATCTGCTCCAGGCCGAGCCAGTTGGCCCGGTCCTCGCCATACACCGCGCGGGCGACCAACTCGTCCGCCACCCCGCAGGCGGCGGCGAGCAGCCGACCGCTGGTGGGCGGCACGGGGGTGGGCGCGAGCGCTTCCCGCAGCCGCGAGCGCGGGCCCTCGCCCGGGGCGGTGGAGCCGGCCACCGCCAGCGAGGCCGCGATGACCCACTCCTGGCCGTGCCGGTCGACCTCGCCCATCGCGGCGATCTTGGCGTGGACCGCCGCGAGGGCCGACCCGGGCAGCACCCCTTCGAGGCCGACACCGGTGGAGGTCCACACCGCCGTCCCCTGCGGCCGGTGGGTGAAGAGCGGCACGTCACCGCGCCACAGGTCGGCGATCTCGTGCTCCACCAGCCGTTGCCGGGCGGGGTCCTGGGCCGACTCGGTCCACAGCACCGCGAAGACCGCGTCCCGGGCGAGCGCGTCACCCAGCAGGTCCGGGTGGGTCGACTCCTCCAGCAGCGTGGTGTAGAGCCGGGTCGCCCGCACGATCAGCCGGGCCGGGGCGTTCGCCCAGCGGGCCAGCGGCCCGTCAGCGGCCAGCAGTTCGGCGCGGTGCTCGGTGACCGCGTCGTACCCGGCCCGGAAGCCGGACAGCAGCGCGGCGCGGTGGTCGGTCACCGCCGACGCCAGCTCCCGCGGCAGCGGCTGGTTCTGGGCTCCCGGGCTGATCACCGTGGAGCGCACGGCGCGCATCGCGTCGGTCCCGGCCGACTCCCAGCGCAGGCCGGCGCTGGGGTAGGCCTCGGCGTCCACCCGGCCGAGCGCCGAGATGTCCAGGGCCCCCTGCTCGCCGATCAGCAGCACGGGCAGCAGGCAGGTGCGCTGGACCGAGGCGGCCAGGGCGTCGGCGGCCGGGTCGTGCCCGGCGTTGCTGGGCAGCGGCAGCCCGCCGTGCAGCAGGGTCTCGGCATCGACCAGCACCGGCTGGTCGCCGCAGGCGATCACGTTCTCGAAGTGCATGTCCGCGCCGTCGACCGCGTAGAGCAGGGCCAGCAGCGCGCCCTGGCGGCGGTAGAAGCGGTCGGCCTGCGCGGTGGAGGAGCACCAGCGGTGCTCGACGAACTCCAGCCAGCCGTAGCCGGGTCGGCGCAGCGAGCGCGGGCTGCGCAGTTCCAGCGCGGGGACCCGGCGGTTGAGCCAGCCCGTCAGCTCGTCCAGCAGGGCGTGCTGGTCCAGCGGGCGCGGCTTGCAGACGACCCGCCGGCCGTCCGCGAAGGTCAGCACGGCGACGCTGCGGTCGCCCTGGTGGGAGTCGCCGAGACCGAGGTCCAGGCCGGTCAGCGGGCCCGGGTCCACCCCGTCGAGGAGGCCGGCGACCAGGTCCGCGCGGTCGTCCCGCAGCCGGCCGGCCAGTTCCACCACCGACTCGACGGCGTCGGCGCAGCCCTGCCCGAGCAGGCGGGCGAGGACCGGGTAGTCGGCGAAGAGACCGGTCAGGCCGCCACGGGTACCGGCTTCGGCGACGAAGTCCGCGAACCGGTCCCGGGGCGTGGACCCGACCAACTCCCCCGCGCGCCGCGCCTTGTGCATCCGGGTCACCAGGGTCCGGGCCGCCTGCCGGGCGAGGCGGGCGCCCAGGCGCCGCTCGAAGGCGGACCGGACGACCTCCCGCTCCGCGGTCGGCAGGGTCAGCCGCTGCGCGGCCTCGCCCCAGGCGGCCGCGAGCATCGGCCGCAGCACCGGCAGGAAGACCTCCGCACCGTCCGCGTCCGGCCCGAGAGCCTCCCGCGCCGGCCCGTCGGCCGAGTGCTCCGGAGCCAGTTCCAGCGCCCGCTCGGCCGTCCGGGCCCAGCCGGGCTTGGCGGTGCGGGCCGCCAGGCTCTCCGGTGCCTCCTCGCCGAGCGCCCGGGCGTCCTCGTCCCGGACACCGAGCGCGGCCAGCCAGGCGGCGGTGCCGTCCGACTGGGCCCAGGCCCAGGGCGCGGACCGCAGCGCGTCCAGTTGCAGGCGCACGGCCCGGTCCGGCACGGGGGCGCCCGGCGCGGCCAGCCGCTCACAGAGCGTCAGGCCGCGCGCCCACCACGCCTGCGGGAGGCGGGTGGTCCGGGTGTCGAGGAGAGCAGCGCGATCAGTCACAGGAACAACGTCCCAGAGCCGCTCGACCGCTATGTAGGGAGCAAGCCCCCATATTGTCTGGCGAGCCCCCATGAGGCACCGTAGTCGCCCCCCAGCGGATCACCGGTCGGACCGCACCCGCCGCTGACTTGCGGATTCGCCGGCCGGTCCGAGCCCCGGGGGCCGTCCCGGCGGCGCCCCGGGCCGGGCCCCGGGCGCGGGTGCGGCCCCCCGTTTCCCCCATACGCCTCCCCAGGCCCCCATGCCCGCCCGCCGTCCGGTCGCTCCAGCCGGTCCCGGAGCTCCCCATGACTCCTCGTCACCACCGCGCGCTGCCGCCCTCCAGACCTCGGCGGCGCCCGTTCGCGCCCGACCTGCGGCGGGTGCGGGCAGCCCCCCGCACAAGCTGGGTAGCCGCACCGGATGTCCGCCGCCGCCCGGGAACGGCAGTCTGTGGACCGTGCCCGGCCGTGACCGCCACCGCCTCCCCGCTCCGGTGCACCCCCTCCCTTCGTGCCGCCTTGCCAGCCCTGGAGGCCCCAGTGCCAGAACCCGTAGCCGTCAGCGTCGTCGCCCTCGACCCCGTACTCGAAGCGGGAACGCTCAGCGCCCTTCGCCTGTGTGCCGAGCTGACGGCCACCGCCTCGCCGACCGCTGGTGCCTTCGACAACCCCGAGGACCGGCCCCGGGTGGTCGTGCTGACCGTGGACCGCTTCGGACACGACGAGTTGGAGCTCCTGCGGGCCACCCGCGACACCCCCGCCCGACCCGCCATCGTGCTGGTCGCCGGCGAACTGGCCCCCGCCGACGCGCTGCACGCCCTCGCGGCCGGCGCCCGTGCCCTGCTGCTCCGCCGCGAGGCGGACCCCGCCCGGCTCGCCGAGGCCGCCCTGGCCGCCGCCCGCGGCGACTGCACCCTGCCACCCGAACTCTTCGACCAGGTCCTCGGCCGCTCGGCAACGGAGCACCACCGCCACCGGGGCCGCCCCGGCCAGGTGCCGGGCCTGTCCGACCGCGAGCGGGCCGTCCTGCGGATGGTCGCGGAAGGCCACGAGACCAGCGAGATCGCCACCGAACTGGCCTACTCCCAGCGCACGGTGACCACCGTGCTGCACGACATCACCCAACGCTTCCGGCTGCGCAACCGCGCACACGCCGTCGCCTACGCACTCCGAGCGGGAATGCTTTGAACACGATGACCCATCAGTCCCCCTGCGGCGCCGTCCAACTCCCCTACGCCGCCCTGACCCGACTGGTAACCGGCAGCTACGGCGCCCTCTCCGCCGGGGGCGCCGACCGGGCCCCCGCGCCCGCCCCGGTGAAGCCCACCCTGACCTCGCGCCAGACGGCCGTGCTGGACCTGGTCGCCGAAGGCCACGGCAACGCGACCATCGCCCGCGCGCTGCGCTGCTCGGAGCACACCGTCAAGAACACGATCTACGAGCTCATGTCCCGCCTGCACGCGCGCAACCGGGCCCACGCGGTCGCCTACGGCCTGCACCACGGCCTGATCTGACGCACCATCACTTTCCGCCGATCCTCACCTCACGGAGCCGTCATGCCCACCGCCCTTCGCACCGCCCGCCCCCGCCGCTACCTGATGTGCCGCCCGGCGTACTTCGACGTCACCTACGCCATCAACCCGTGGATGAACCCGGACAAGCCCGTCGACACCGGCCTGGCCGTGGCCCAGTGGCAGCAGCTGCACGACGCCCTGGTCGAGGCCGGTCACACCGTCGACCTGATCGACCCGGTCCCCGGCCTCCCGGACATGGTCTACGCCGCCAACGGCGCCACCGTGGTGGACGGCAAGGTCCTCGGCGCCCGCTTCCGCAACGCGGAACGGGCCGCCGAAGGCGCGGCCTACCTGGACTGGTTCCGCGACCACGGCTTCACCGACACCCGCGAACCCAGCCACCTCAACGAGGGCGAGGGCGACATCCTGACCACCCGCTCCTACCTGCTGGCCGGCCACGGCTTCCGCAGCAGCACGGCGGGCCACCGCGAGGCCCAGGAGTACTTCGGCCGACAGGTGATCAGCCTGGAACTGACCGACCCGCGCTTCTACCACCTCGACACCGCGCTGGCCGTCCTGGACGGCGACGAGATCATGTACAACCCGTCCGCCTTCTCCGCGGACAGCCGCGCCACCCTGCGACGCCTCTTCCCCGACGCCATCCTGGCCACCCCGGACGACGCCGCCGCCTTCGGCCTCAACGCCCTCAGCGACGGCCGCAACGTCTTCCTCTCCGAAACCGCCCAGCCCCTCGCCGGCCGCCTGCGCGAGCACGGCTACACCCCGCACCTGATCAACCTGTCCGAGCTCTTCAAGGGCGGCGGCAGCGTCAAGTGCTGCACCCTGGAACTGCGCCCGGCGGCATGACGCGCCGGCCCGCGATTCGAACGACAGCAGTCGACCCTGTACGCACAGCTACGCCGGGCCCGAGCCTCGGGCGACGAACTAGCATGAAGAGCGAGGTTGCATCTCCAGGCCCGCGCCGCAGCGGCAGGGAGGCCGGCATGGCGTTCGACACGACTGGTTTCGAGCAGACGGACAGCTCCCGCTACATACCGATCCCCGAACACGGCCTGATCGGGGATCTCCGTACCACCGCCCTGGTCGGCACGAACGGCACCATCGACTGGTACTGCTGCCCGCGCTTCGATTCGCCCAGCGTCTTCGGGTCCATCCTCGACGCCGACCGGGGCGGGTCGTTCGAGTTGGCCGCCGAGGTCCCGACCCGCACCCGGCAGTTCTACTTCCCTGACACGAACGTGCTGATCACGCGGTTCTTCGCCGCGGACGGGGTGGCGGAGATCCAGGACTTCATGCCCGTGCTCGACGAGTCGCGCGAGGAGGCCCGGCACCGGCTGATCCGGCGGGTGGTCTGCGTCCGCGGCGCCCTCCCGTTCCGGGCGCGGATCGCTCCGCGTTTCGGCTACGGAGCCGAAAAGCACACCACGCACCTCGAAGGCCGCCAGGCGGTGTTCAGCGCCCCGTCCCTGACCCTCGCGCTGACCGCCACCGCGCCCCTGGAGAGCGACGGCCTGGACGCGTGGTCGCACTTCAAGCTGCTCGAGGGCGAGTCCAACGTGTTCGCCCTCGACCAGATCGGCGACGACGTCCCGCTCCGGTCGTGCCCGCGCGCCGAGGCGGAGGAGCAGGCCGAGGAGACCGTCCGGTTCTGGCGCCGCTGGCTGGCCGGTTCGCAGTACCACGGGCGCTGGCGGGAGATGGTGAACCGCTCCGCGCTGGTGCTGAAGCTGCTCACCTACGCGCCGACCGGTGCGATCATCGCCGCACCGACCACCAGCCTGCCCGAGCAGATCGGCGGCGAGCGCAACTGGGACTACCGCTACGTGTGGGTCCGCGACGCCGCCTTCTGCGTCTACGCCATGCTGCGCCTCGGATTCACCTCGGAGGCCGAGGCGTTCATGGGCTTCCTCTGCGAGCGCGGCATCATGGGCGGCACCGGTACGGCCGGCCCGCTGCAGATCATGTACGGCATCGACGGGCGCCGCGAGCTGCCCGAGTACGAGCTGCCCCATCTGGAGGGCTACCTCGGCTCCGCGCCGGTGCGGGTCGGCAACGCCGCTACCGGCCAGCTCCAACTGGACATCTACGGAGCCCTGATCGACTCGATCTACCTCTACGACAAGTGGGGGCAGCCGATCAGCAGCGCCCGCTGGGACGAGGTCGGCGCGATGGCGGACTGGCTCTGCGGGCACTGGGACCAGCCCGACGAGGGAATCTGGGAGACCCGCGCGGGCCGGAGGAACTTCGTGTACTCGCGGCTGATGTGCTGGGTGGCACTGGAGCGGGCCATCCGGATGGCGAACCGCCGCGGTCTGCCGGCCGACCTGCCCCGCTGGCGGAAGTCCCGGGACGCGATCTACCGGCAGATCATGCGCCGCGGCTGGTCGACCGAGCGGGGCGCCTTCGTCCAGGCCCTGGACGACGACGTCCTGGACGCCTCGCTGCTGATGATGCCGATGGCCAAGTTCGTCTCGCCCACCGACCCCAAGTGGCTCTCCACCCTGGACGCCCTCACCACGGACCTGGTCTCCGACTCGCTGGTCTACCGCTACGACCCGACCGCCAGCCCGGACGGCCTGCACGGCCCCGAGGGCACCTTCTCCATCTGCTCCTTCTGGTACGTGGAGGCGCTGGCTCGCGCTGGCCGGCTGGAGGAGGCCCGGCTCGCTTTCGAGAAGATGCTCACCTACGCCAACCACCTCGGCCTGTTCGCCGAGGAGATCGGCCCGACCGGCGAGCAACTCGGCAACTTCCCACAGGCGTTCACCCACCTCTCGCTGATCAGCGCCGCCTTCAACCTCGACCGCGCGCTGGGCTGAGGCGGCATCACCGCCGTGTGGCCGCGCCATGGCGCATCACATGAAGACTAAAGTGACTGCCACCGAGGGAACGGTGCCGGTCAGCCACACTTCTCCCGCCCGGTGGGGCTGATACGCTCGCGAAATGCCCACCGATGACCCGTCGCCCGACACGTCACCCGACACGTCGCCGCGGGCGGACGAGCAGGCCGGCCCGTGGCTCGCGCCGGCCGAGCTGGCCTCCTGGATATCGGTGGTCCGCCTGATCACCCGGCTCCCCTGGGCCATCGACGCACAGTTGCAGCGCGACGCCGAGCTGAGCATGGTCGAGTACATGGCGCTGGCGATGCTCTCCGAGGCCCCCGAGCGGACCTTGCGGATGAGCACGCTGGCCGAGCACACCAGCACCTCGCTGTCCCGGTTGTCGCACATGGTGAAGCGGCTGGAGGGCCGCGGCTACGTCCGGCGCGAGCCGGACCCGAGCGACGGGCGCTTCACCAACGCCGTCCTCCTGCCGACCGGCATGAGCAAGCTCGAGGCGGCCGCGCCCGGCCACGTGGCCTACATCCGCCACCTCGTGGTGGACAACCTGTCCGGCGAGCGCCTGCGCCGGCTCGGCCAGGACGCCGAGCGCATCCTGCAACGCATCGACTCGCCCGCTCGCTGATGACATGACCGACTTGACCTGACACATCAAGTCGTCGATCGCACCACTCGACTCCCGACTTGCCAAAACAAAGTCAGCCAGAGCCAGTGCGCCACGATGACTTGAAGGTTAAAGTGAAAGAGAAGAGGCTGCCCGCTCCGGGCGCCACCTCGTCACCCTCACGTGGCACGGATCAGGAGAACCGAGATGTCACTCGACAACGAGAAGATCATCCGCAGGGCCTACCAGGCCGCCGAGGACAAGGACGTCGCCGGCTGGGTCGCCGCCTTCACCGAGGACGGGACCTTCACCGACGAATCCATCCCGCACACCTATCGCGGCGCGGCCGAACTGGGCAGGACGGTCGAGGTCTACGCGAAGGCGTTCCCCGACATGCACCGCGAGCTCGGCCAGTTCTACGTGGTCGACAACATGGTCATCGTGCAGCTGCGCCTGCAGGGCACCCACCTCGGCCCGCTCGAGCTGCCCTCGGGCACCGTCCCGCCGACCGGCAAGCGCATGGACGCCCCCTGCTGCGACGTGTTCGAGCTGGTCGACGGCAGGATCAAGCGCTTCGACTGCTACGCGGAGGGCTCCGTCATCGCCGCCCAGCTCGGTCTGGCCTGAGCGAGGAGAGCCGCGCCCGCCCGGTACGGCCGCTGCCCAGGGAGCCGATGGGGCAGCGGCCGCGGCACTGCGGGTCGCGCTGGTGCTGGACCAGGAAGTCGCACCAGGTGCGCAGGCCCTCGATGCTGTCGAGCCGGACGAGCACGGGCTCCTGGCCGCCGACGACGGCCTCGTTCTGAGGCGACGATCCGCTTTATGCGGCGAATAGTGGATGGTACGAGCCGTTCCGGACCCTGGCGGGGCCCGACGAGCACTGTCCACCGCGGAGGTACGTCATGGAACTCACCGGCAGGATCGCCCTGGTGACCGGTTCGACCAGCGGCATCGGCCGCGCCACCGCGCACGCCTTGGCCGCTCGGGGTGCGCACGTACTGGTGTCGGGCCGCAGCGAAGAGCGCGGCGCGCAGGTCGTCGCCGCGATCCGCGCCGACGGCGGGAAGGCCGACTTCCTGGCCGCCGACCTGCACGACGCCGACTCCGCGCGCGACCTGGCCGAGCGTGCGGTCCGAACCGGCGGCCGGGTCGACATCCTGGTCAACAACGCCGGAATCGGCGCCTTCGGCCCGACCGAGGCCACCGCCGAGGCGGACTTCGACGCGATGTACGCCACCAACGTCAAGGTCCCGTTCTTCCTGGTCGCCGCGCTGGCCCCGGCGATGGCCGATCGAGGCGAGGGCGTGATCGTGAACCTGACGACCATGGTCGCCGGGTTCGGCCAGGCCGGAGCCGCGCTCTACGGCTCCAGCAAGGCAGCCGTCTCGCTGCTGACCAAGGCCTGGGCCGCGGAGTTCGGTCCGCGCGGGGTGCGCGTGAACGCGGTCGCACCCGGTCCCACCCGCACCGAGGGCACCGCACCCATGGGCGACGGCCTGGAGCAGCTCGCCTCCCGGGCCCCCGCCGCGCGGGTCGCCGACCCCGAGGAGATCGCGCAGGCGATCGCCTACCTGGCCGGCCCGGGAGCGAGCTTCGTGCACGGCACCGTCCTGCCCGTCGACGGAGGACGCGCCGCCGTCTGACAACGCTTCGAGTTGAAGATTCAACTCACAGGAGGTCATCATGACCACCAGCACACCGGAGCCGGGCCAGGACGACATCGACGTCCTGCGCAAGGAAGCCGCCGACCGGCTGGCCATCCGCGAGCTGATCGACGCCTACGCGCACTGCGCCGACCGTCGGGACGCCAAGGGCCAGTTGGCCCTGTTCACCGAGGACACCCGCTTCCTGGTCCACCTGGACGCCACCGCGGCCGACCCGACCCAGGAACTGCACGGACGAGAAGCCCTCGCCCCGGTGTTCGACAACCTCAACACCTACGCGGCCACCACCCACTTCAACGGCCAGAGCACGGTGTCCCTCGACGGCGACCGGGCGAGCGGCGAGAGCTACTGCCTGGCCCACCACGTCTCGTTCGGCGCGGACGCCGAGCGCACGATCATGATCGCCGCCATCCGCTATCTCGACGAATTCGTCAGGCAGGACGGCGAGTGGCTCTTCGCCGAGCGCCGCCTGATGGTCGACTGGACCGAGACCCGACCCAGCTCGCCCTGATCGCGCGGGGCCGCCGCACCCACCGTAGGAGCGTCACCGGATGACGGACGAAGGCGCCCCGGCCCCAGGAGGCGAGCCGACGTTCTGGCAGCGGGTGCGGCGACAGCTGTGGCAGCCGCCGCGTCCCCACGGCGAGCAGCCGAACGAGCGTGCCGTCGGCCCGCTGGAGCTCTTCTACGACCTGGTCGCGGTAGTCCTGGTCGCACAGGCGGCGCACCACCTTGCGGGAAAGCTCACCTGGCGCGGCCTCGGCGAGTACGCCGCGGTGTTCGGGCTGGTCTGGATCGCCTGGCTCAACGGCAGCCTGCACCACGAGCTGCACGGCCGCGAGGACGCCCGGGCCCGGATCACCTTCCTGCTGCAGATCCTGGTCCTGGTCCCGCTGGGAGCGTTCATCCCCTTGGCGGGCGGCGCGCGGGGAGCGGCCTTCGCCGTCACCGC
This sequence comes from Kitasatospora sp. NBC_01266, assembly GCF_036242395.1. Lineage (NCBI taxonomy): Bacteria > Bacillati > Actinomycetota > Actinomycetes > Kitasatosporales > Streptomycetaceae > Kitasatospora > Kitasatospora sp. NBC_01266. Next base: position 2,844,086 of record NZ_CP108458.1, read on the forward strand.
GGGGATCCTGTTCGCGATCCTGGCGGTGCTGTGGCTGCTGGCCTCCCGCGGCGACCGACCCGAGTACCACAGCGCCAGCAGCGTCTTCGTCGCCGGAACCGCCTGCTGCGCCGCCATCCTCGCCGCGAGCGCACTACTCCCCGCCGCTGCCCGGGTATGGACCTGGGGACTGCTCGACCTCGGCTACCTGATCGGCTTCGGCGCGGTCGTCCTCGGGGCGACGCCGGGCGCGACCGTCACACTCAACGTCACCGACGCCCTCATCGAGCGGCTGGGCCTGCTCATCATCATCGTGCTCGGGGAGACCGTCACCGGTGTCGTGACCGGGCTCGCGGCCGAGCCGGTCAGCGTGCTCACCGTCGCCGTCGCGCTGATCGCCGTCGTGGTCGGCTTCGGCGCCTGGTGGACCTACTTCGACTTCGCCGGCCACCGCGAACCACGGCAGACCCCCGCCACCACCGTGCAGTGGCTGCTCGCCCACCTGCCGCTCACGGCCGCCGTGGCCGCGATGGGCGCGGCGATGGTCAGTCTCGTAGAGCACGCCCACGCGTCACGCACCGCCCCTGCCACGTCCTGGGTGCTCTGCGGCGGCGCTGCGGTCGTGCTGGTCAGCACGATGCTCGTCGCCGCCTCCCTCGAAGCCTGGCGCGGCCAACCCGAGCTGTACCGCCCGCTGTCCCGGACCTGCGCCACAGCCGCCGTCGCCTGCCTCGCGCTGGCTGCCCTACACCCGGCGCCGCTCGTGCTCGGCCTCGCCCTCGTCGCGCTCTTCGGCATCCCCTGGTGCCTCGCCGTCACCTACCGCCTGCGCTACGAGGAGACCCGTCCACAGGAGTCGGCCGGCTAGCGGGCCCGTCCGGCGGTTCCTGCCGCATCCGACTCCGGCCCGACGGCCAGTCAGCCGTTGCTGTCAGTCGTTGCAGTCAAAAGCCCCGCAGCGTGATCGCTGCGGGGCCTTTTCGCTGGTGGGCGCGGACGGTTTCGAACCGCCGACATCTGCTTTGTAAGAGCAGCGCTCTACCACTGAGCTACGCGCCCCCGCCGTGTGCCCGTCCATGGGGTGGGGGGTCACGTGGTGAAGAGTAAGAGTACCTGGTCCCGGGCGCGGCGCCGCGCAGGGTGTGGGGGGTGTGGTGGTGGGGCGGGGGCGGTCGGCGACAATGGGGGGTCGGGTCGGCGGAGCAGGGAGTGCGCAGTGAGGGCGGCGGGTCGCACGCAGGGGTTCGCGGGGGTGGTGCTGCTGCCCGTGGCTTTGGCCTGGGTGCTGGCGGGGGCGGCGGCCGGGTCGTTCTCCGGTGGTGGCGGGGGCCGGTCGCGCTGGCGGCGGGGGGACGAGGCGCAGCGGGCGGCGGCGGTGGCCGCGCGGGACGAGGCGCAGGAGGCGTTCTACGAGCTGGACTCCGCGCAGCGCGAGCTGGAGTTGGCGATCGAGACGGTGCGGGCCGGTGCGGAGCAGGGAGCGGCGGTGCGCCAGGCCCTGGCCGACTACCAGGACCTGCGCGGGCGGATCGACCAGGTGACCGTCGGGTATCTGGACGCGCTGGACTCGGTCGACCTGGAGGCTCCCGAGCTGCCGCCGGGGGCGACGGCGCAGGCCCGGCAGCGGCTGGAGCAGGCCAAGCGCGAGCTGGCGGCCAAGCAGACCGAGCTGGCGAACTTCCTGAGCCGCCTGCAGCCGCTGGTGCGGCACGCGGAGGCTCAGCTGATCAAGGTGGTGCCGGCTGTCGAGCAGGCCAAGCGGGCGCTGCTGGCGGCGAGCGGCGCGCTGGACGCGGTGCGGGCGGCAGGGCTGCGGGCGGATGATCTGGCGGGCCGGCTGGCCGAGTTGGGCCCGGAGCTGACCCGGCTGAACGAGGGCGCGAGCCGGCACGGCGTGCCGGACACGCTGCGGCGGGCGCAGGAGGTGGCGCGGCTGGCGGACGGGATCCGGGCCGATGCCGAGCAACTGCCGGAGCGGGCCCGCGAGATCGATCGGCGGGTGAGCAGCCTGCGGACCCGGGTCCAGGCGCTGGAGACCAAGGCCGGCACGGTCGAACCAACCCTCAGCGAGCTGCGCCGACGCTTCTCGGCGGCCTGCTGGCAGGACCTGCAGCGGGTGCCGCAGCAGGCCGCGGAGGCCGGACGGGCGGCGCAGGACCGGCTGGTCGAGGCGGGGCGGGCCCGGGACGAGCAGCGCTGGGCGGACGCGACGGCGGCGATCGGGACGGTCCGGGCGCTGCTGGAGACCGCCGACGGGTCGGTGGCGGCGGTGGCCGAGCGGCTGCGGCGGCTGAACGAGGCGGCGCGCGATCCGCAGGCGGAGGTCCAGCGGGCCCGCTTCGCCCTCCGGGACGCCCAGCGACTGGCGATGGCCGGCCGCCAGGCGCCGGACCCGCGGCACGCCGGACCGCTGGACGCGGCGGTGGAGCGGCTGGACCGGGCGGTGGCATCACTGACGGCGGCCGGGCGGCACCCGGACTACTGGCACTTCCTGACCGAGCTGGACGGCGTGCGCGGGACGGCGGCCGAGGTGGTCGAGCTGATCCGGGCCGAGCACGCCCACCGCTGAGGCACGTCGGCGGCCGGGACAGCGCCGGCGACCACGACGGCACGGCACCGCGCTGCCATGCCGCCCATGGGATGAGCGGGCCCGCGGCGGGTACGCTGCGGGCATGCCACGCTACGACTTCCGTTGCCGCTCCTGCGGCGCGACCTTCGAACTGCGCCGCGCCATGGCCCAGGCCAACGACCCGGCGAGCTGCCCGCAGGGGCACACCGACACCGTGAAGCTGCTCTCCACGGTCGCCGTCACCGGTGCGGGCGGCTCCGCACCGCAGCCGCCCGCCGGCGGGGGCGGCGGCGGCTGCTGCGGGGGCGGCTGCTGCGGCTAGTCGGCCTCGACGACGTCACCGGTGCCGGGGTCGGCGCCGGTGCCACCCCGCGCGTGGGCGAGGAAGGCCGCCAGGATCTCCTCGCCCGCGAGCGCACCGCGCCGCGCCAGCGCCGTGACGTGGGGCGCGGTCCAGCCCTGCGCGGCGAGTTCACCGTGCCCGGGGCGCCAGGCCCGGTCCGCGGCGAGCAGCAGGTCCGCGTCGAGCAGCGAGTCACCGGCGGCCAGTACCTCGACCGACGCCCCAGCCAGCCGCTCTGAGTCCGCCCTGCCCGGCACCGCTCCCCGCGCCCCGCCCACCCGGCGCACCACCTCCGCCAGCGCGGCACTCTTGGTCAGCGCCAGCGGCACGGCATACACCTTCCGCCCCTGCAGCGAGACGCCCCAACCGCGCTCGCCGCACCAGTCCGCCAGCTCCGTGAGCCACGCCTCCGGCAGCCGGGCCCGCTCGACCACCAGGTAGGCGAAGAGGCCCTCGGCGACCCGCCGCTTCAGCGTCCAGCCGGGGTCGGCGCTACCGGCCAGCCGGTCCACCACCTCCGCCAGCGACACGCCGCCCTCGGCCAACCGCTCGGCCACCACGGCGTCCCAGTCCCGGTCCGGCTCGCCGGCCACCAGCAGCCGCCCGCCGTTGGCGCAGACCGCGTACGCCGGGGAGCCCGCCGCGCCCGGCAGCCGCACCCGCCGGTACTGCTCCACCGTCCGCGTGGTGACCGGCACGAACAGCGCCCGGTCCGCCAGCTCGGTGAGCAACTCGGCCGCCCGCTCGGTGAGATACGACAGCGGTGCCCCGGCGCCGTCACGCTCCACCAGCCGCAGCCGGGCGTCCGAGTCGGCCGGCAGCTCGGCGGCGCGCGCGGAGTAGATCAGCGTCCGATCCAGGTCGCTCGCCACCACCACGCTCATCCGACGATCCATCACACCGTCCTCCCGGAGCCGCCGGTGACACCGCGGCTGAACCTCGGATGGATCAGCCCGACGCAGGAGTACGGCAGTTCGTCGACCTCCTCGACCGGCACCCCGCGCTGCGTCGCCAGCAGCCGCACGTGGTCCAGGTCCGCCCCGACCCCGCGCCGCGCCAACACCCGCCAGGGGACCCGGCGCAGCAGCACCCGGGTGGTCTCGCCCACCCCGGGCTTGACCAGGTTGACATCGCCGATCCCGTACTCGGCGCTGATCCGTTCCACCGCGGCCCATCCCGCCCAGGTCGGCTCCCGGTCGGCCGGCCCGACAGCCCCGGCCAGCCCGACAGCCCCGACCGGCCCGGCAGTCCCGGATGCCGCCAACTCCGCCCGCACCGCCGGAAAGTGCGCGGCGACGATGTCCAGGAATGCCACCGAGACATCCGCGCGGGCCAACTCCCGGTAGTACTTGGCCCCGTGGAAGTCCTCGGGGCCGATCAGGTCGTCCCGCAGCACGGTGCGCGAAACCAGCCCGGAGACCGTGGAGTTCAGGCAGGCGGACGGGATCAGGAAGTCCTCCCGGGTCCCGAAGGTCCGCACGCACCGGCCGGGGTCCGCGAGCACCGCGAGCTCCGGATCGAACGGGGTGCCCTCCAGGGCGGCGGCCAGCTCCCGGGCGATCGCCCCCTTTCCGGTCCAGCCGTCCACGAAGACGACGTCCGACGGGTCATGACGCTCCGTCAAGTACCGCATGGCGACCGGGTCGATGCCGCGACCCCGGATGATCGAGACGGCGTAGTGCGGCGCCTCGATCCGGTGCGCGGCGGCCAGCCAGCGGCGGACCAGGATCCCCACCGGGGTGCCCGCCCTGGCCAGCGAGGCGAGCACCAGGCGCTCGCCCCGCTCGTGCAGCAGCGTCTCGGCGACGGTGGCCACGGCCAGCGCGATGCGCCGCGCCGAGCCGCGCAGCGCCTGGTGGAACAGCTCCTGGTACTCGGGGCTCGGCTGGTACTCCACCGGCAGCGACTCGGCGTAGTGCGCGCCGCCCGACTGCACCGCCTCCTCGCGCTCCTCGGTCGGGGCCTCCAGGGCGACGCCGGACAGGTCGGTGAGCAGCCAGCCCACCTCGGCCGCCGGGTAGGAGGAGAACTCGGGGCCGCGCAGCGGACGGGCCGTCACCGGGCGTCGCACCGGCAGCACGGCGAGCAGCACCCGATCGGTCACCTCGCACAGCTTGCTCAACAACCCTTCATCAGAAGAGAGTTCGGGCGTGTCGGCAGCCGCGTCCAGCACCAGCACGATCGCGTCGAACCGCCGCCCCGCCACCCGCCCGGGAGCGACGTTGTAGGCGAACCGCAGTCCGCCGCCCTCACCCGGCGCACCGTGCGCGGGAAAGGACAGCCGGGTCCGGATCGCGTAGCCGGGGTCGTCCACGGCGAGCACCGGCGAACGGGTCGTGGTGGAGAACCAGACGTCTGCCGGCCCCGGGAACCCCTGCGACGCCTCCCGCAGCGCTCCCTGCAGCGCTTCGGCCAGCCGGAGCGGCGCGTACATCAGCTCCTCGCAGCCGAGCACCAGCACCCGCCGCTCCCCGCCGGCCAGTTCCTTGGCCAGTCGCTCACCCAGCTCGGGCAGCGCGGCCTCCAACCGCACCCGCTGCGCGGGGACGAAACCGTGCCGCCCGCCCTCCGGCACCCCGACCGGCCACGGCAGCGGAACCCGCACCACCTCGGCGCAGCGGTCACCGGAACCAGCACCTCCAGGACCGGGACCACCCACGCCAGCCCCGCCCCCCAACCGCGCCACCAGCCGCCGGGCCCGCTCCCCCGTCCCGGCCGGCAGCCGCACCCGCCCCTCGGCCAGCGCCACCACCTCGATCAGCACGCCCAGTTCGGCCGCGAAGGCCGCCAGGCGCTCCCGGTCCGCCGCGTCCCGCAGGTCCACCAGCGTCGCCAACCCGTAGCGCTGCCGGGGCCGGTGCCGATGCAACGCCGCTATGGTGTTCAACGCCGTCTGACCGGTGGACAGTTCGTCATCGACAAGGATCAGCGGACCGTCACCGCAGAGCAGTTCGGGATCCACCGGCAGCAGCAGGTGCGAGGTGGCGTGCGAGTGCTCCTCCTCGAAGCCGGCCACCGACTCCAGCCCGGCCACCGGACGCCGGGTGGAGTGCAGATAGCTCGCCTCCAACTCGTCCGCCACGCAGTGGCCGAGACCGGTCGCGGTCTCGGCGAAGCCGAGCACCGTCACCGGCTCCCCCGCCCGCAGGCCCAGCCGCGCCCGCACCGCCGCACCCAGCCGTCGCCCGGCACCGTAGACCACGGCGGGGCGCTGCGGCACGTGCTTGCCCAGCACCTGGGAGACCAGCAGCTGCGCCCGCTTCGGATTCTCCCGGACGGCCAGCCCGAGCAGCTCGGGCAGCTCGGCATCGCCACGCAACCCGATCCCGAGCCGGTCCGCCACCCACTGTCCGCTCCACACCGCTTCGGTGGTCACCGCACGCTCCCCCCGACCGCAGCCGCCTCCCGGCAGGCCGCGAACAGCTCCTGGAAGCCGACCTCGGGGCGGGCCACCCCGAACGCCTCGGCACGCAGCAGCACCCGTTCCGCCCAAGCCCGGTGCGGCTTGGCCTCGTTCATCTTGTTGCGGTAGACCGAGCCCGATACGCCGCCCCGACCGCTCAGGTCACCGCCCAGTACGTCCCGGGCATCCCGGTACTCCTCGTGGGTGACCACCGAGCGGGCGTGCACCGCGGGGACCTGACTCGGATGGACACAGGTCTTTCCCAACAGTCCATTGGCCCGGTCGAGTTCGATCTCCCGCAGCAGTCCGGCCAGCTCGGCACCCTCGACCCCGAGCGGAAAGTACTCCCAGACCGGCCCGGTCACGGTGAACCCGGTCCCGTCCATCCGGCCCAGGACGTTGACCACATCACCGATCACCGCGGCCACCAGCGCCAGGTCGTAGGCCGTCAACTGGGGCGCACGGCGCAGCCCGTAGGCCGCACAGAGGTCGGTGACACCGAGCCGGACCGCCAGTACCCGGTTCCGGTGCTTCGCCAGCAGTCCTGCTACGCCCAGCAGTTGGTCACGTCTCCGCTCCAACATGGCGAGTTCCGGGGACTCCAGCACCGGCATTGCGAAAAGCCGCTGCCCGCAGGCGACCTCGGCGGCCGCCAGGGCCTCCAGATAGGCCCCGCCGAACTCCTCGGTGAACTTGGGGAACACGAAACCGCTGAGCAACCGCACCGCCCCGCCCAGCCGCTCGGTCAGCTCACCGATCTGCTCCGGCGCCCGGACCCGGACGAAGAGCAACGGCAGCTCCCCACCCCCGACCCAACCCCCGGCCAGCTCCCGCAGCCCCGCAACCAGGTTCGCCATGCCGGCCGCCACCTCCCGGTCCGCGATCGCGTCCTCCAGGCAGAGGATCATCGAGACCACCCCGCGCGCCGCCTGCTTGCGGACGTCGGCCGCCAGCGTGGCCCGGGTGGCCGGGAGGTAGAGGGTCCCGCCCAGCGCGGTCGCCAGCGTCTCGGCCGGGCCGTGCCGGTCGAACGGCACCGGCTCGACGAGGAAGAGCCGCTGGCGGAGGTCCGGGCCGAGCTGGCCGAACTGGCGCAAAATGCACTCCGGGGAAGGTCGGAACGGGACGGGATCACGAAGGGCAGTGCGAGCCGCGCGACCGGAACCGACGGTTTTCCGGAGTGGCCGGGATACTCCCCGGCACCTCCGCCACCCCCGAATTCGCAGCTCGCCCCGCCTTCGGCCGCCTATCGTACGGTCGCTTCGGCAGTGCGTGGCGGTCGGAATCATGGAATTCGCTGAACATCTCAGCCCACGAATTACTTGCGAAATGACGCAAGTTTTCAGCCACCGGCCCGTCCCAGGAACAGACTCACCACGCGCGCACCCACGTTGTCCGCGCCCTCGGCGAACAGGCAGGATGGCTGTCATGACGCACGCGATGGCGAAGGGCGCCAACATCTCGCTGGCCGCAGCGGCGGTCCGCGCCGTGCTGCGCTGGAGCACCACGCCCGGGGCACCGGATGTGGACGCCTCCGCGCTGCTGCTCGGCGCGAACGGCAAGGTCCGCTCGGACACCGACTTCGTCTTCTACAACCAGCCCCGGCACCCCTCGGGTCTGGTGCGACACCGGCCCAAGCACCGGGTGCCGGGCACCGAGGAGATCGCCGACACGATCGAGGTCGACCTCGCCAAGCTGCCCGCCGACGTCGAGCGGGTGACACTGGTCGGCTCCACCGAGGAGGGCGACTTCCGCGCGGTGGGCGCGCTGCGGGTGCTGCTGCACGACGCGGCCGGAACGGGCGGAGCGGCCAACGCCGAGCCGCTCGCCGAGTTCCAGGTCGGCGAGGTGGAGGCGGTCTCCGCGCTGGTCTGCGCCGAGTTCTACCGGCGCGACGGCGGCTGGAAGTTCCGCGCGGTCGGGCAGGGATACGCCTCCGGACTGAGCGGGCTGGCCACCGACTTCGGCGTCACGGTCGAGGACGAGGACGAGGACGGGCAGGCACCGGCGACCGGCGCAGCTCAGGCCGAGGAGCCGGGCACGTACACGCTCACCCCGGCCGTGCCCCCCGCCGCCGCCCCTCCCACCACGCCCGCCGCTCCCGCCACGCCGCCGACCGCGCCCCCCACCGGGCCGCCGAGCATCCCGGCCATGCCCTCGAACCTCCCCGCCGCGCCTTCGACGCCCCCGCCACCGGCCGGCCCGCCCAGCTACGGCTACCCCGCCCCCAACTACCCGGCCGCACCGGCCCAGCCGACGCCCGGCTACGGCTACCCCCAGCAGCCCCCGCCCTACGGCTACCCGCCCCAGGCCGCTCCCGCCTACGGCTATCCCCAGCAGCCCCAGACGGCAGCCTTCCAGCCGGCCCCGCCCGCCCCGCCGGCACCACCCCTCGACCCCACCTTCGTCCTCCCGCCGCAGGGCCCCCAGTTCCAGACCCGCTGACGCCCCACCCCTACTGCTACCCCTACTCCTCCTTGTACCCCCGCTGCCACTGCATCCCGAAGCCGTACAGGCGGTCCAGGTCCGACTGGAATCCGTGCACGTACCGCACCTCCCGACGCACCGTCAGCTGCCCGCCCTCGTTCTCGATCAGCACCACCGCACACGAACGGGCCGCCGAGGCCCGCTCGTCCAGGTTGATCTCCAGCCGGGGCCCGGTCGGCGGCACGATCTGGATCTGCGCGTGCGTCTGGTCGAAGGCCGGCGTGCCGTCGTAGATGTAGACGAAGATCAGCAGCCGCTTGAACTCGTCCTTCTTCTCCAGGTTGATGTACATGGTCTCGCCGGACGGCGCCCCGTACTTGTCGTCACCGCTCAGCTTGATGTAGGGCGGGTGCTGGAGGTCGCCGAAGAACTTGCCGAGCGGCTGCACCACACCCCGGGTGCCGTCGGTGAGTTCGTACATGCAGGCGAGGTCCAGGTCGACGTTCTCCGAGCCGCCCTGGGTGCTCTCGGTCTGCGAGGCGAGCAGCGAACGGGGCTGGAGCAGCTTGCGGCGCAGCCCGCCCTGCGAGCCAGCGACCTGCCGGGCGGTCCAGTGCAGGTTGACGAAGAGGGTGCCGGTGGTCGGGCCGTCCGTGGTGATCGCGTGGTGCGGCCGGGACTTGGTGAGCGTCACCTTGCCGCCGTTGCCCATCATGTCGGGCATGTTGCGCTCGCCCCGCAGGAACTCCCAGATCGTTGCCATACCGAAAGCCCCCAGCCGAACGCCGACTCCGACGCACACGTAGCGAGCTACGGCGCACCGCTGACGCACCATTGTGCACTGCGGTCCATACCCAGCACGGAGCCTGAGACACCGTCGGATCAGATGCCTGGTCAGCGCCACCCGGGCGGCGGATAGCCGGGCGAACGTGACTCCCGTACCATGCGGCCCTCGCGGACGCGATATCGTCTAGCCGCACAGGTGTCCCTCCCCTGACGACCCGTCGCACAAGGGACCGTCCACTCCCGCCCGACCGCGGAAAGCAGCGGAAAGCAGAGGCCTACCTCGCAATGTCATCCTCCACTCAGCTGGTCTGGGCCGTCATCGGCGGCGCCGCCCTGCTCTTCATAGCCATCCTGGCGGCCTTGCTCCGGGTCAAGACCAACAAGGCCGAGGCGAACGAGGACTCCTGGGAGCGCAGCGAGGAGCGTCGCCGCCGCAAGGAGACCTGGTACGGGATCGCCTCGTACGTGCTGCTCTTCTGCTGCGCCGGAGTCGCCGCCGCGCTCTCCTTCCACGGCCTGGTCGGCTTCGGCACCCAGAACCTGGGCCTGTCCGGAGGCTGGGAGTACCTGGTCCCGTTCGGCCTGGACGGCGCCGCGATGTTCTGCTCCGTCCTCGCCGTCCGCGAGGCCAGCCACGGCGACGCCGCGCTCGGCTCGCGCCTGCTGGTCTGGGTCTTCGCGGTCGCCTCGGCCTGGTTCAACTGGGTGCACGCGCCGCGCGGCGGCGGCCACGACGGCGCCCCGCAGTTCTTCTCCGGCATGTCGATCTCGGCGGCCATCCTCTTCGACCGCGCCCTGAAGCAGACCCGCCGGGCGGCGCTGCGCGAGCAGGGCCTGATCCCGCGTCCGCTGCCGCAGATCCGGATCGTGCGCTGGCTGCGCGCCCCGCGTGAGACCTACGCGGCCTGGTCGCTGATGCTGCTGGAGAACGTCCGCAGCCTGGACGAGGCGGTCGAGGAGGTCCGCGAGGAGAAGCAGTCGAAGCTGGACGCCAAGGTGCAGGCGCGCAGCGCCGACCGCCGCGAGCGGGCCGAGCTGAAGGCGCTCTCCCGGGGCGGCGTGCTCGCCCGGGCCCGGGGCGGCCGCCAGGTGCCCGCCCTGACCGCGGGCTCCGGCGACGGCCAGCCCGCTACGGAGCCTGCTCTAGCCGCCTCCGAGGACCCGATGGCCAAGGTCGGCCGCTCCGCGCTGGAGCCCGCCGCACTCGCCGCCTCCCCCCGCCGCACCGCGGTCGGCAGCGCCGCCGACGGGAGCGTCGACCTGACGGCGGACGACGACACGCTCTCGATGCCGAAGATCGACTCCCCCTTCGACTCGCTGGAGCGCAAGCTGCGCGCGATGGAGAAGCGCCTCGGCTGACAGCTGCTCGGTGAGCGGCACGACTACGCGGTGGGGCCCGGTTCGTTGAACGAACCGGGCCCCACCGCGTATGTGTCCGTACCGCGCGCTACCGCTTACCGGCCGTCTCGGCCGGCTCCAGGGCCAGCTCGACCTCGGTCCGGGCGATCCGCTGGTTGCGCCGCATCGAGGAGGCCAGCGCGGCGCCGATGAAGGCCACGCCGATCAGGCCGGTGATGATCTCCGGGATCTTCTTCTCGATCGAGACCAGCAGGATCACGGAGAGCGCGCCGATCGCGTAGTGCGCGCCGTGCTCCAGGTAGACGTAGTCGTCCAGGGTGCCCTTGCGGACCAGGAAGACCGTCAGCGAGCGGATGTACATCGCGCCGATGCCCAGGCCCAGGGTGATCTGGAAGATGTCGCTGGAGATCGCGAAGGCGCCGACCACCCCATCGAAGGAGAAGGAGGCGTCCAGCACCTCCAGGTAGAGGAAGAGGAAGAACGCGGCCTTCCCGGCGACCAGCACCGCCGACCTGCCGGGCTGCCGGCCGCCCGCCGCCTCCCCCGCGCCGTCCTCGGCCTCCTCGTCCTCCAGGCTCGACTCGAAGACGCCGGAGAGCCCGCTCACCCCGAGGTAGGTCGCCAGCCCCAGCAGGCCCGCGAGCAGGACCGTTTCAGCGTGCTCCTTGCCGAAGAACCGCGCCACCAGCGCGAGGGTGACCAGCGAGATCACCGAGGAGAGCGCCTCCACCCGGCCGATCCGCTCCAGCGGTCGCTCGATCCAGCGCAGCCAGTGGAAGTCCTTCTCCTCCAGGATGAAGTCCAGGAAGATCATCAGCAGGAAGATCCCGCCGAACGCGGCGATCGCCGGGTTCGCGGCCTCCAGGTGCTGGGCGTAGGTCAGGCCGTTGTAGGTGTGGTCCGAGTGGAGCGCCAGGTCGATCACGGTGCTCGGCCCGATGTGCGCGGTCAGGGCCACCACCAGCAGCGGGAAGAGCAGCCGCATCCCGAAGACGGCGATCAGCACACCCACCGTCAGGAAGATCTTCTGCCAGAACGGATTCATCCGCTTCAGCACGGTGGCATTGACCACGGCGTTGTCGAACGAGAGCGAGATCTCCAGGACCGCGAGGATCAGCACCACGCCGAAGCCCTCGGCGCCCCAGATCAGCCCGGCTGCGACCAGCCCGGCGATCGTGATCGCGAAGGACCATCCGAAAGTACGGAGGAACACGGTGTAACTACCTTTCGGTGACATGGCGCGTCAAGAAATTGACGGTTTTTTACTCTACCTTTACCCCAAAATCAAGGGCGATGCCACGCAGCCCGGAAGCGTAGCCCTGGCCGACCGCGCGGAACTTCCACTCGCCCTGGTAGCGGTAGAGCTCGCCGAAGACCATCGCGGTCTCGGTCGAGGCGTCCTCGCTCAGGTCGTAGCGGGCGATCTCCTGGTTGCCCTGCCGGTTGATCACCCGGATGTAGGCGTTGCGGACCTGACCGAAGCTCTGCAACCGCGCGTCCGCGTCGTAGATCGAGACCGGGAAGACCACCTTGTCGACCTGGGCGGGCACCAGCTCGAGGTTGACCACGATCACCTCTTCGTCGCCCTCGTCGCCCTCCGTGCCGCCGACCAGGTTGTCGCCCAGGTGCTCGACCGAGCCGTCGGGGCTCTTGAGGTTGTTGTAGAAGACGAAGTACTCGTCGCCGAGCACCCGGCCGCCCGAGCAGAGCAGCGCGCTCGCGTCGAGGTCGAAGGGCGCGCCGGTGGTGGACCGGGCGTCCCACCCCAGGCCGATCTGAACCTGGGTCAGACCGGGGGCGGCCTTGCTCAGCGAGACGTTGCCGCCCTTGGCGAGCGTGACACTCATCGTCGTCTTTCCTCCCACTCCCTGGCGGCCCGCACCGCCGGCACGACGCGCGGGCCAAAGAACATGTCTACGCCCGCCCGCCCGCGCGTGGTTGCGAACCACCCACTGAACATCCTGAACTTCGAACCTATCAAGGCGCTCGATCCCCAGCTCAGCCCGGCAGTTCGGTGCTGATCGGCAGGTCGTACGATCTCAGCTCAGCAGGCGCCCGCGGCCCGTCAACGGGACGGCCACCGGGACGGCGCCGCACCCGGGGGAGCCGTCAGCATGCCGTTTCAGCCGCTGGAGCCCAGCGATCCGCCGTCCGTCGGTCCCTACCGCCTGCTGGCCAGACTCGGCGCCGGCGGAATGGGACGGGTCTACCTCGCCCGCTCGGCCGGCGGACGCACCGTCGCGGTCAAGGTGGTCCGGGCCGAACTCGCCGAGGACCAGGAGTTCCGCGAGCGGTTCCGGCGCGAGGTCGCCGCGGCCCGGGCGGTCAGCGGCCCGTACACCGCACCCGTGGTGGACGCCGACCAGGACGGCCCGGCGCCCTGGCTGGCCACCAGCTACGTGCTCGGCCCCTCGCTCACCGAGGCGGTGGCCGGTCACGGCCCGCTGCCGGTCGCCTCGGTGCGCGCCCTGGGCATCGGCCTGGCCCGAGCGCTGGACGCGATCCACCGGGCCGGGCTGATCCACCGTGACCTCAAGCCGTCGAACGTGCTGCTGGCCGCCGACGGCCCCCGGGTGATCGACTTCGGGATCGCCCGGGCGCTCGAGGGCGACCAGCTGACCAGCACCGGCGTGGTGGTCGGCTCGCCCGGTTTCATGTGTCCCGAGCAGGCGAGCGGCACCGTGATGGGCCCGGCGGGGGACCTCTTCTCGCTCGGCTCGGTACTGGCGTTCGCCGCGAGCGGGACCGGCCCGTTCAACCGGTCCACCGAATCCGCCGCCTCGGCCGCCTCGCTGCTCTACCGGGTGATCCACGACGAGCCGGAGCTGGACGCGCTGCCCGAGGAACTCCTGCCCGTCATCGCGGCCTGCCTGGCCAAGGACCCGGCCGACCGGCCCACGCCCGCGGAACTGGTCGAACTGCTCGCCGACGGCTCGGCCGTCACCGGTCCCGGCTGGCTCCCCGGTCCGCTCGCCGCCGAACTGGCCACCCTCGCGGCCACCGTGCTCGACCTGGACGCCCCGCCGGCACCCGCCGCCGAGGCCCGGCCGACGGCGGACCACCCGCCCACCGAGCTCTCCCACCCCGCCCCGGGCGGGACCCTGCGACTGCGCGGCACCGCGGCTCCCGGCCCCACCGAGGCCACCACCGCCGTGGCGCCGGCCCACCCGGCCCGCTCGGCCCGCCCGTCCCGCCGCGCGCTGCTGGCCGGCGGCGGCGCCGCGCTGCTGGCCGCCATCGGCGGCGCGGCCTGGGCGCTCGACAGCGGCCGGGCCAAGCCCGGGCCCGCCCCCGAGCCGGTCCCCACACCCGCCCCCGGGACGGCCTCGGCAGGCCAGAGCGCCTCGCCCTCCACCAGCCGCCGACCCGGCGTGGCGCCCGACCCGCTCTGGCTGTCCCCGGTCCCCCAGGTGCTCAACGGATTCACGCCGCTGGTGGCCGGGGACGCGGTCTACCTCTACGGACAGGGCGGGGCGACGGCGCTGGAGCTGGCGACCGGCCGGCAGCGCTGGCAACTGCCCGACGACTCCGAGATCGGCGCCGCGGTGAGCGGCGGCGACCTGGTGTACACCGGCGAGAACCTGGTCAAGGCGAACCCGCTGAACGGCAACCCGCTCTGGACCTACACCCCGAAGCCCGCCGGCACCGGCCCGCTGCTCGAGCCCGACGTGGTGCTGGCCGCCGACGACCAGACCGTCTACGCCCTGTGCAAGTTCCAGCCGCTGGACTCCAGCGGCAACCCGGACCCGAGCGCCCAGACCACTCCCGGCGTCTTCGCGCTCTCCGCCGCCGACGGCTCGGTGCTCTGGAGCCAGCCGCGCAAGCCGGACGCGACCAGCGAGGTCGCCGCGACGCTGACCGCGGACCTGCTGCTCTACACCGACTCGCTGACCAACCTGGTCGCCCGCAGCCGCAAGACCGGCGAACAGCTCTGGTTCGCCGACACCAAGACGCAGGCCGCCTACCAGCCCATCGCCGACGCGGACCGGGCCTACTGCGCCTCCACCGACAGCGGCGTCCAGGCGGTGACCCTCGCCACCGGGAAGCAGGCCTGGGCGCAGTCCCCGCCGTCCGGCAGCAAGGACCTCTGGTACGCCCCGCCGACCGTCGCCGGCGGCGTGGTCTACGTGGTGCTGGGCGGCATCACGATGACCCAGTACAACGCCACCCCCAGCGCCCCACCGGCGCTGATCGCCTATCAGGCGACGAGCGGTCAGGAACTCTGGCGCTGTGCGCTGCCCTACGAGTGCTCGATGGACACGGCGCCCGTCGTGGTCCGGCAGACCTGCTTCGTCTCCACCGACAACAACGGGATCTACGCGGTGGACATCAACGCCCACCGGATTCGCTGGACCTTCCAGCCCGGTCTGCCGGGCGGCGTCCCCTGGCTGTTCAGCACCGACGGCAAGACCCTGATCGCCTCCCAGGACACCAAGGTCTACGCGCTGCCGCCGGTCTGAACCACCCTCGGCCCCGCCGGCTCTCAGACGTTGACGCCGAAGTCCTGCGCGATCCCGCGCAGGCCCGAGGCGTAACCCTGGCCGATGGCACGGAACTTCCACTCGGCGCCGTTGCGGTAGAGCTCGCCGAAGACCATCGCGGTCTCGGTCGAGGCGTCCTCGCTCAGGTCGTAGCGGGCGATCTCCTGACCGCCCTGCTGGTTGATCACGCGGATGTAGGCGTTGCGGACCTGGCCGAAGTTCTGCAGCCGGGTCTCCGCCTCGTAGATCGAGACCGGGAAGACGATCTTCGCGATCGAAGCCGGCACCGCGGTCAGGTCGACCTTGATCACCTCGTCGTCGCCCTCGCCGTCACCGGTCAGGTTGTCACCGGTGTGCTCGACCGAACCGTCCGGGCTCTTCAGGTTGTTGAAGAAGACGAAGTCGCTGTCCTTGGCGACCTTGCCCTGCTCGGTGCAGAGCAGCGCGCTCGCGTCCAGGTCGAACTCGGCACCGGTGGTGGTGCGCGCATCCCAGCCCAGACCGACCAGGACGGCCGTCAGGCCCGGGGCCTCCTTGGTGAGCGAGACATTGCCGCCCTTGCTCAGGCTGACACCCACAGGTTCCTCCAAGATCCGGGAGGCGCCCGGGCGGCGCCTCGGCGGTGTCGTCCGGCGCCCCCGTCCGACGGGGCCCACGCGCCGGCCAACGGCCTGATCGTAGTACCGGGTTCCTACCCGCAACGCGAGGCGGCCCGGCGTGGCCGATGATGAGACTTCCCCGCGGGGAGGCCTTTCATCGCACGCCGGGCCGCCGGGCCAGGACCGCTCGGGCTCAGAGCGCCGCGAGCACCTTCAGGTACTCCTGCTCGTCACGCGCGTCCGGCAGGCCGTTGACGACCGACCAACGCACCACGCCGGCCTTGTCGATGACGAAGGTGCCGCGCACCGCGCAGCCCTTCTCCGCGTCGAAGACGCCGTAGGCGGTGGAAACCGCACCGTGCGGCCAGAAGTCCGAGAGCAGCGGGTACTCCAGGCCCTCCTGCTCGGCGAAGACGCGCAGCGTGAAGGGCGAGTCGTTGGAGACCGCGAGGATCTGCACGTCCTCGTTCTGCAGGCGCGGCAGCTCCTTCTGGATCGCGCAGACCTCACCGGTGCAGACACCAGTGAACGCGAAGGGGTAGAAGACCAGGACGACGTTCTTCTCGCCCCGGAAGTCGGAGAGCTTGACCAGCTCGCCGTGCTGGTTCTTCAGCTCGAAATCCGGAGCCTGGTTGCCGACCTCGATGGCCATGGTGAGACCTTTCTCAGCGGTGGGGCGCGGCGCACACCGCGCCCACGGGTTGCTTGGACGGCGCAGGGGCCGACCGCGGGCTCATCCTCGCATCCGGGTCCTCGATTTCGGCCTTACGAGTGAGGCGGGAAGGCCCTTCGAGGAGTTCCGGAGAGCGGTTTCGCCGCAAGCGAACAGCGGGCTCGGCGATCTCGACAAACCGGCCCCGCAGACAGCGGGACCCCGCTGGAGGCTTCTCCAGCGGGGTCCGCGGGGCTCGGGGCGGGCCAGGCTCAGCGCCGGCTGGACTTCGCCGCCTTCGGCGTGGCCAGGCGGGTACCGGCCCAGTCCTTGGCCACCGTGATCGAGCTGGTCTGCGAGAGGCCCGCAGTCTGCGCGGCCTCGGCGACCTCGTGCGCCTCGACGTGGCCGTCACGGCCCTTCTTGGGCGTCAGCAGCCAGATGAGGCCACCGTCGGCCAGGTACTCCTGGGCGTCGACGAGGGCATCGGTCAGATCCCCGTCCTCCTCGCGGTGCCACAGCAGGACGGCGTCGGCGACGTCGTCGTAGTCCTCGTCGACGAGCTCCTCACCAGTGATCTCCTCGATGCCCTCGCGGAGGTCCTGGTCGGTGTCTTCGTCGTACCCGAGCTCCTGAACGATCTGGCCGGGCTCGAAGCCCAGCTTGCCAGCCGGGTTGGACTTGTCCGCGGGGTCCGCGGTCGCGCTCACGGGAATAACCTCCAGTATTCGGCCTGGCATCGATGCCAGGGCTGTGGCCGTAGTCCACACGGGCGCGGCGGTTCGCGCAAGTACCCGACCCCCGATCCCACCCAAAGGTTGACGTCTCGTAGCAAGACACGCCGAGCGATGTGCTGGGAATCACACCGATTTGCCCTTTTGCGGACCGTTCGCCCATGCTGCGGATGCCACTCGTCCATCGGCGGTCGAAGGCGCGCTCGTCCGGCCCGCTGCCCGCGATCCGAACGACATTCGAGAGCAACACGATCACGGGCGTAGAGTCTCCTGTTGGCCCTCACCCCGACCGCCCGCCATCGGGCGAGCGGGGCACCTGGAGCAGTCCAGGAAACAGGTCGGACCACCTCTTCGTAACACCCGGTGGCGATCGGTGACGGCGATGACGCCCGAGCCGTGCCCCACCTGACCGACGCGCCCACCAGGCGTGCCGGTTACCCATCGGTAGAGATGACGGATCTCCGAGTTGCGGTACACGATGGAGGCGGCGCGACACACCTCAGTTTCGACCGACAGTGAAGGAACAGCGTGGCTTCCGGATCCGATCGCAACCCGATCATCATTGGCGGCCTTCCGAGTCAGGTCCCGGACTTCGATCCCGAGGAGACCGCGGAATGGCTGGAGTCGCTCGACGCGGCCATTGACGAGCGGGGGCGCGAGCGTGCTCGCTACCTGATGCTCCGGCTGATCGAGCGCGCCCGCGAGAAGCGTGTCGCCGTGCCCGAGATGCGCAGCACGGACTACGTCAACACCATCGCCACCAAGGACGAGCCGTTCTTCCCCGGCAACGAGGAGATCGAGCGCAAGGTCCTGAACGCGACCCGCTGGAACGCGGCCGTGATGGTGTCCCGGGCGCAGCGCCCGGGCATCGGCGTCGGTGGCCACATCGCCACCTTCGCCTCCTCGGCGTCGCTCTACGACGTCGGCTTCAACTACTTCTTCCGCGGCAAGGACGCCGAGGGCGAGTCCGGCGACCAGATCTTCTTCCAGGGCCACGCCTCCCCCGGTATCTACGCGCGCGCGTTCCTGCTGGACCGACTGAGCGAGCAGCAGCTCGACGCGTTCCGCCAGGAGAAGTCCAAGGCCCCCTACGGCCTGTCCAGCTACCCGCACCCGCGGCTGATGCCGGACTTCTGGGAGTTCCCGACCGTCTCGATGGGCCTCGGCCCGCTCGGCGCGATCTACCAGGCCCGGATGAACCGCTACCTGGAGCACCGCGGCATCAAGGACACCTCCGACTCGCACGTCTACGCCTTCCTCGGCGACGGCGAGATGGACGAGCCGGAGTCGCTGGGCCAGCTGTCGCTCGCCGCGCGCGAGGGCCTGGACAACCTGACCTTCGTGGTCAACTGCAACCTGCAGCGCCTGGACGGCCCGGTCCGCGGCAACGGCAAGATCATCCAGGAGCTGGAGTCGCAGTTCCGCGGCGCCGGCTGGAACGTCATCAAGCTGGTCTGGGACCGCAGCTGGGACCCGCTGCTCGCGCAGGACCGCGACGGTGTCCTGGTCAACAAGCTGAACTCGACCCCGGACGGCCAGTTCCAGACCTACGCCACCGAGACCGGCTCGTACATCCGCGAGCACTTCTTCGGTGACGACCTGCGGCTGCGCGCGATGGTCGAGTCGATGACCGACCAGCAGATCCAGCACCTGGGTCGCGGCGGCCACGACCACAAGAAGGTCTACGCGGCCTTCAAGGCGGCCCGCGAGCACACGGGCCAGCCGACCGTCATCCTGGCGCAGACCGTCAAGGGCTGGACGCTGGGCCCCAACTTCGAGGGCCGCAACGCCACCCACCAGATGAAGAAGCTGACGGTCGAGGACCTGAAGCGCTTCCGCGACCGCCTGCACATCCCGATCACGGACAAGCAACTGGAGGAGGGCTACCCGCCCTACTACCACCCGGGCCGTGACTCGGAGGAGATCCAGTACATGCACGACCGGCGCAAGGAGCTGGGCGGCTACGTGCCGACCCGCAAGGTGCGCCCGACGCAGCTGGTGCTGCCCGGCGAGGATGCCTACAAGGCGGTCAAGAAGGGCTCCGGCCAGCAGACCATCGCCACCACCATGGCGTTCGTCCGCCTGCTCAAGGACCTGATGCGGGACAAGGGCATCGGCAACCGCTTCGTGCCGATCGCGCCGGACGAGTACCGCACCTTCGGCATGGACTCGCTCTTCCCGTCGGCCAAGATCTACAACCCGCTCGGCCAGACCTACGAGTCGGTCGACCGCGAGCTGCTGCTGGCCTACAAGGAGTCGCCGACCGGCCAGATGCTGCACGACGGCATCTCCGAGGCGGGCTGCACCGCCTCGCTGATCGCCGCCGGCTCGTCCTACGCCACGCACGGCGAGCCGCTGATCCCGGTCTACGTCTTCTACTCGATGTTCGGGTTCCAGCGCACCGGCGACCAGTTCTGGCAGATGGCCGACCAGCTGGCCCGCGGCTTCGTGCTCGGCGCCACCGCCGGTCGCACCACGCTGACCGGTGAGGGCCTGCAGCACGCCGACGGCCACTCGCACCTGCTGGCCTCGACCAACCCGGCCGTCGTCGCCTACGACCCGGCCTACGGCTTCGAGATCGCGCACATCGTCCAGGACGGCCTGCGCCGGATGTACGGCTCCTCCGCCGAGCACCCGCACGGCGAGGACGTCTTCTACTACATGACGGTCTACAACGAGCCGATCCAGATGCCGGCCGAGCCGGCGGACGTGGACGTCGAGGGCATCCTCAAGGGCGTCCACAAGTACCGGGCCGGCACCGAGGGCCAGATCCCGGCGCAGATCCTCGCCTCCGGCGTGGCCGTGCCGTGGGCCCTGGAGGCCCAGCGGATCCTGGCCGCGGAGTGGAACGTCAAGGCCGACGTCTGGTCCGCGACCTCCTGGAACGAGCTGCGCCGCGACGCGGTGGAGGCCGAGGAGTTCAACCTGCTGCACCCCGAGGAGCCGCAGCGCGTCCCGTACGTGACGCAGAAGCTCTCCGGTGCCGAGGGTCCGTTCGTCGCCGTCTCCGACTGGATGCGCGCGGTGCCGGACCAGATCGCGCGCTGGGTGCCGGGCCAGTACCAGTCGCTGGGCGCCGACGGTTTCGGCTTCGCCGACACCCGTGGTGCGGCGCGCCGGTTCTTCCACATCGACGCGCAGTCGGTGGTGCTCGGCGTGCTGACCGAGCTGGCCAAGCAGGGCAAGATCGACCGCTCCGCGCTGAAGGAGGCGATCGACCGCTACCAGCTGCTGGACGTGGCCGCCGCCCACCCGGGCGCGGCCGGCGGCGACGCCTGAGGCCGACCGGCAGCTGATCACCGGCTGACCGTCTGAGGGCCGGGTTCCCCATGGGAGCCCGGCCTTCGGCGTACCACCGGCCGTTTCCCGCGCCCGTTTCCCGCGCCCGTTTCCCGTCCGGCCCAGCTGCGGGTGCCCCGGCCCCGGTGCGCGGCGAGGATCGCCCCATGCACGACGACGAGATCCTCAACCGCGCCCACTGGCTGCTCCGCGAGGTCCACCTCAGCCCCGCCGAGGCCGCCACCCGCCTGCTGGACTACTTCCCCGACCTGGAACGCGAGGAGCGGGCGCGGTATCTGCGCGAGGCGGCCGAGCGGCCCGTGGAGTGGACGGCCGAGCGGCCGCAGCGGGCGGTCGGCGCCGGCTGACCGGGGTGGCGCCCGGGTCCCGCCCGTCCCCACGAGCCCGTCGACCGCGCGGGCGCCACCGACCAAGAGATTATGTCAGCGGCTGACAACTGGCAATGTGTGACTTATAACAGCCGATGACTTCTGATCCGGGCAGACCGCCGCCCGCGCGCTATCGTGTCCGCATGGCCCCCATTGCCGCCATGCCGAACCCGGCGCCGCCCGACGCCCCCGTGGGCCTGCGCGAACGCAAGAAGCAGCGCACCCGGGACGCCCTGGTGGACGCCGCGCACCGGCTCTTCCTCAGCCAGGGCTACGCCGCCACCACCGTCGACGAGATCGCCGCGGCCGTGGACGTCTCGCAGCGCACCTTCTTCCGCTACTTCGCCAACAAGGAGGAGGCCGCGCTCGCGGTCCTGGCCGACGCCGAGGAGTACTTCGTCGGCCGGCTGCGGGCCCGCCCCGCCGCGGAGAACCCGCTGACCGCGATGCGCGCGGCGATCTGCGAGTCCTGGCGCGACCTGCACGCCGCACAGGACGGGCGCGGGGTCACCGCGGCACTGGAGCTGCTCCAGCTGATCGAGTCCACCCCGACCCTGCTCGCCGCCCACCTGCGCCGCTCGGCCGACCAGGAGCGGCGGGTGATCGAGATCCTGGCCGCGCGCGAGGGCCTGGACCCGGCCGTCGACCTGCGGCCGCGCCTGCTGGCGGCGGTCTTCGGCGCGGTGATCCGCTCCGCGCACCTGGCCTGGTCCACCGAGGCCTCGGGGTCGGACCGCGACGGGCTGGAGGGGATGATCGCCGTGATCGAGCGTCACCTCGACCAGCTGGGACCGGCGTTGGCCGGCGACTGGCGGCGGTAACGAGACCGTCCGGGACCGGTCACTGTGACCCAACCCACAGTTTGGGGCGCCTCCACCACTCCTCGAGACCTAATACGCTGGCGGACTGAACGTAGTCCGTGGTACGAGTCCCAGGAGTTGACTAGATGCAGCGCAGGCAGCTGAAGCGCATCCTGATCGGCGCTTTCGCGGCCTGTGCGGTGCTGGCCGACGCCGGCGGCGCGGCCGCCACGGCCGCCGCCTCCAACGAGCAGGTCGCGATCACCACCCCGCCGGCGGGCTCCACCGCCTGGGTGCACGACCACTCGCTGGGCCGCCCGCTGCCCGACCCGGCCACCGCCGACGCGGCCACCGTGGCAGCCTTCTTCGCCTCGCTCACCGCCGCCCAGCAGGACCGCCTCGCGCACGCCTACCCGCTGGTGGTGGGCAACCTGGACGGCGTCCCGCTGCGACTGCGCTACCAGGCCAACACGCTGGCCCTGACGGCCGAGGTGGCCCGGGCCAAGGCGGTGGCGGCCGACCGCAAGGCCGACCCCACCACCCACGCGCTCGCCGTCTCCCGGGCCAACGACTGCCAGGCGCTGCTGCGCCCCGGCCGGCAGATCCTGGCCTTCGACCCGCGCGGTCGCGGCCTGGTCACCGAGGTCTTCGGCGATCTGGCGACCGCCCAGCGGGTCTCGGTGATCGTGCCCGGCTCGGACACCGACCTGGGCCACCACGACCGGGCGGTCGACCCGCTCAGCGCCCCCGCCGGGATGGCCCGCGCACTGCGGGCCGAGGAGCAGGCCCAGGCGCCGAACGTCAGCACCGCGGTGATCGCCTGGACCGGCTACGTCACCCCGGTGGGCCTGGGCCCGGACGCGGTCACCTCGCGGCTGGCCGACGCCGGCGCGCCACGGCTGGCCCGGCTGCTGGACGGCCTGAAGCAGACCAGCGCACCGACCGCCCCGCCGACCCTGCTCTGCCACTCCTACGGCACCGTGGTCTGCGGCGCCGTGGCCCCCCAACTGCACGGCGCGACCACCGACATGGTGGTGCTAGCCAGCCCCGGCATGGACGTGCAGAACGCCGACCAGCTGGGCACCGGCGTCCACCTGTGGGCCACCCGCAACCCCAGCGACTGGATCCGCGTCGTCCCGTACCTGCAGGTCGGCGGCCTGGGGCACGGCGCCGACCCGACCGACCCGGACTTCGGCGCCGAGCAGATCTCCTCGGCCGGGGCCGCGGGCCACGTGGGCTACTTCGACCCCGGCACCACCAGCCTGTACAACTTCGCGGCGATCGCGCTGGGCGACTACCGCGACGTGGTCTACCGCACCGGCTGACGGCAGCTCAGCTGATATCGGCTCAGCCTGATGCGGACTCAGAGGAACGGCCGGGCGTCCTCCGGCGGCCAGGGCCACTGCTGCGGGCGGGCATCCTGCGGCCGGCCGTCCCGAGGTCCGGCGTCCTGCGGCGGCACCGCGAGGGCCGGGGAGGCCAGCACCGCCGCCAGCGTCTCGACCGTCTCCCGGCGGGGCGTCAGGATCGAGACCGCGGAGCCGTCCGCGAAGTGCAGCCGGAACCTGGCCATGATCTGCAGCCGCGGCCGGCGCTCGACCCGGGCCACCAGGGCCCGGGGAGCCTGCCAGGCGACCCGCGCCACGGCCTGCCCACCCGCCGCCACGCCGACGTAGGCGACCCGCAGGTCGGTGACCACCAGCAGCTTGCGCACCTCCTGGATGCGGACCGGGAAACCGGCCGCGAGGCTGCCCGCTCCCCCGGTCACCGAACCCAGGTGCGAGACGGCGTTGCCGATCGCGGCGCCCGGACCGGTCCCCACCCCCGAGGTCCCGGCCACCGGATAGGCCGAGGCCACGTCCAACAGCCGCTCCCCCGGGGACAGCAGCGGTTCCAGTACGGCGCGGCAACTCTCCGTCAGCTTCTCGGTCACCGCAGCAGGGTACTGGCCTACTCGCGGGAGGTGGCCGTGAAGGTCATGTCCGGGTAGCGGGTGCCCGCGACCGCGTCGGCCAGCGCGTCCAGGGCGGTCAGCTCGGCCCCGGTCAGGCGCAGCGTGGCGGCGGCGGCGTTCTCGGCCAGGCGGCTGCGCTTGCGGGTGCCGGGGATCGGAACCACCGTCAGCTTGTGCACCTCGGCGCGCTGGTGGACCCAGGCCAGCGCGATCTGAGCCGCCGTCACCTCGCGCTCGGCCGCGATCCGCTGGATCGAGGCGACCAGCTCGGTGTTGGCCACCGCGTTCTCGCCGGTGAAGCGCGGCTGGTTGCGGCGGTAGTCGTCGGCGGCCAGCTCGGTGGCACTGGCGAAGCTGCCGGTCAGCATCCCGCGGCCGAGCGGCGAGTAGGGCACGAAGCCGACCCCCAGCTCGGCCGCCGCGCCGACCACGCTCTGCTCCACGTCGCGGGAGAAGAGCGACCACTCCTGCTGCACCGCGGCGATCGGGTGCACCGCGTGCGCCTCGCGCAGCTCGGCGCCGGTCACCTCGGACAGGCCCAGGTGGCGCACCTTGCCGGCCTGGACCAGCTCGGCCATCGCGCCCACCGACTCGGCCAGCGGGACCTTCGGGTCGCGGCGGTGCATGTAGTAGAGGTCGATCACCTCGATGCCCAGGCGGCGCAGCGAGGCGTCCACGGCGGTGCGGATGTAGGCGGGGTCGTTGCGCACGCCGCGGAAGTGCGGGTCCTCGGCCTTGCGCTCGATCGCGAACTTGGTGGCCAGCACCACCTGGTCGCGGTTGGCCCGGACGAACGGGCCGATCAGCTCCTCGTTGTGGCCGGAGCCGTAGACGTCGGCGGTGTCGAACAGGGTGACCCCGGCCTCCAGCGCGGCGTCCAGGGTGGCCAGCGCCTCGGCGGTGTCCGTCGGGCCGTAGAACTCGCTCATACCCATGCAACCCAGGCCCTGGACGCCGACGAGCGGACCGCCGGTGCCGAGCTGGACGGTGGGGAGCTTGGACGGGGACTGGCTGGTGCTCATGCGCTCTGCTTCTTCCCTGAGTAGAGGTCGATCTTGTGGTCGAGCACCGCGAGCGTGGCGTGCAGATCGGAGATCTTCTGCCGGACCTCGTCGCGGTGGGCGACCAGCAGGTCACGTCGCTGTTCCACGGTGTGGTCGCCTTCGCGGGCCAGCTCCACGTAGCGGAGCATGTCGGCGACCGGCATGCCGGTCAGCCGCAGTCGGCCCAGGAAAGCCAGCCGGTTGAGGTCGCCGTCGCTGTACAGCCGGCGGCCCGCGTGCGAGCGGTCGACCGGGTCGAGCAGGCCGATCCGCTCGTACCAGCGCAGCGTGTGAGCGGTCAGCCCGGTGCTGGCCGCCACCTCGCTGATGCTGTGGCGCAGGGTCCGGTCGGTGGGCGCGGCCACCTGGCCACAGCCGGCCTGCTCGATGGCCGGTTCGGCGAGCTGCTGGGCGAGTAGCTGGGCTGGCAAGGCACTCATGGGCGGTCCCCCGGGGATGGTGCGTCGTGATGACCTGACGCTATCGAGTTGGAGTGCACTCGAAGCAAGGGCGCTCCGCGGCCGCACTAGAGTTCCTGCATGCAGAGCTTGCGGATGATCGAGGACTGGCCGGTCGAAACGGCGGCCGTGGCGGTGGTGCGGGGCGCGGACGGCGCACTGCTGGGCGCGCACGGGCCGCAGCACCACCGCTTCCAGCTGGCGTCGGTGACCAAACCGCTGACCGCCTACGCCGCGCTGGTCGCGGTCGAGGAGGGCGTGTTCGAGCTGGACGACCCGGCCGGCCCGACCGGCTCGACGGTCCGTCACCTGCTCTCCCACACCTCGGGGCTGGCCTTCGACGAGAACCGCGTGATGGCCCAGCCCGGCACCCGGCGGCTGTACTCCAACGCCGGGTTCGACGCGCTCGCCGAGGCGCTGGCCAAGGCGGCCGGGATCCCGTTCGAGCGGTACGCGGCCGAGGCGGTCTTCCAGCCGCTGGGCATGACCGGCACCACGATCGAGGCGGTGCACCGCACCCCGGCCGGCGCGGGCGGCGTCTCCACCGCCGCCGACCTGGCCAGGTTCGCCGCCGAGTTGCAGGCACCACGGCTGCTGCACCCCTCGACGCTGGCCACCGCGACCCGCGAGGTGGCCTTCCCCGGGCTGACCGGGGTGCTCCCCGGCTTCGGGTACCAGCGGCCCAACGACTGGGGCCTGGGCTTCGAGATCCGCGACCACAAGGCCCCGCACTGGACCGGCGCCACCAGCTCGCCGGAGACCTTCGGCCACTTCGGGCAGTCCGGCACCTTCCTCTGGGTGGACCCGGCGGCCGGCGTGGCCTGCGTGGCCCTGGCCGACCGGGACTTCGGGCCCTGGGCGGCCGAGGCCTGGCCGGTCTTCACCGACGCGGTGCTGGCCGAGCTGCGCGGCTGAGGCGGTACCGCCTACCCCAGCTTCAGGTCCGAGTGCAGCTCCCAGAGCAGCAGTTGGGCGCCCTCGGGGCCGGCCACCGGGGCGGCGAAGGCCTCGCCGGTGATCCGCACGCTGTCCCCCGGCTCCATCGAGCGGCCCACCCCGCGCGGTCCGGGGACGGTGCGGTAGCCGAGTGCGCCCGAGGCCAGGTGGGCGTAGCGGTAGCGGGCTTCGGGCAGGTCGGGCAGCGGCTGGCCGGGGTCGGCGGTGACCAGGTGGAGCGCGGCGTCCGAGCGGCGCAGCCGCAGCGCCTCGGTGCCGGCGTGCTGCTCCAGGCCGGAGGCGAGCAGCGTCAACCCGTCGGGCTGCGGCGTCACCCGGCGCAGCCCGTAGCTCGGCTCGGTCCCGAAGACGTCCGGCTGGAGCCACATCTGGACGAACCGGACCGGGACGCCGGCCCCGCCGATGTTGCGCTCGGTGTGGCTGACCCCGCGCCCGGCGCTCAGGTGCTGCACCATCCCCGGACGCACCACCCCGGCGTGTCCGTCGCCGTCCCGGTGGGCCAGCGCGCCCTCCAGCACCCAGGTGAGGATCTCCATGTCCCGGTGCCGGTGCGACTCGAAGCCGGCGCCGGGCGCCAGCGTCTCCTCGTTGCAGGCGAGCAGCGGGCCGAAGTGCACGTTCTTCGGGTCGTAGTGGCCGGCGAAGGAGAAGGCGTGCCTGGTCTCCACTCCGGGTGCGGGCGCCGAGCGGTAGCGTTCGGCGGTACGGCGCAGGTCGGCCCGGGGGCGCGCGGGGTCGCTCATCTGACCCACCGTAGCCGGTGTGACCGGGGCCACCCGCGCTCGACCGTGGGGGTGGCGCGAAGCGGGCGCGCGGTGAGGCAGTCTTGTCCCTGTGCCAGCCCCCACAGCTCCAACCGCCGACGACCAGAACCAGCCCGCCAAGCGGCCCGTGAGACAGACCGCCACCTCCGGCGGCACGGCCATGGAGCGTCGGCTCGCGGCCGAGCGCGCCGAGTTGCGCGCCGCCACCCTCAAGCGGCTGGAGAAATCGGCCGGAAAGCTGGCCACCGCGGCCATCACGCGGATGGACGACCAGCTCGGCTGGTACCGCCGGATGCCGCCCGAACACCGTTCCTGGATCGGCCTGGTCGCCCAGGCCGGTATCGCCGCCTTCACCGAGTGGTACCGCCACCCCGAGGCCCCGCAGGCGATCAGCACCGACGTCTTCGGCACCGCCCCGCGCGAGCTGACCCGGGCCATCACGCTGCGCCAGACCGTGGAGCTGATCCGCACCACCATCGAGGTGATGGAGGAGGCGATCCCGGAGGTCGCGGCGCCCGGCGACGAGGACGGGATGCGCGAGTCGGTGCTGGTCTACGCCCGCGAGATCGCCTTCGCCACCGCCCAGGTGTACGCCCAGGCGGCCGAGGCGCGCGGCGCCTGGGACGCGCGCCTGGAGGCGCTGGTGGTGAACTCGCTGCTCTCCGGCGACGCCGACGAGGGCGTGCTGTCACGGGCCGCCGCGCTGGGCTGGGGACAGCCCAGCCAGGTGCGGGTGGTGATGGGCAACGCCCCGGACGGGGACAGCGAGGCGGTGGTCGAGGCGATCCGGCGCGCTGCCCGGTACGCCCGGCTGCACGTGCTCACCGGGGTCCTCGGCAAGCGCCTGGTGGTGGTGGTCGGCGGTGACAAGGAGCCGGTGCACGCCGCCCGGGCGCTGATCGGCCAGTTCGCGCCCGGCCCCGTGGTGGTCGGCCCGACCGTCGGCGACCTGCTCTCGGCCACCCGCTCCGCGCACGCCGCGGCGGCCGGCCTGCGGGCCTGCGCGGCCTGGCCGGACGCCCCGCGCCCGGTGCTCGCCGACGACCTGCTGCCCGAGCGGGCGCTGGCCGGCGACCAGGTGGCGCGCCGCCAACTGGTGGAGGAGATCTACACACCTCTGGACGAGGCCGGCTCGGCACTGCTGGAGACGCTGAGTGTCTACCTGGAGCAGGCCTCCTCTCTGGAGGGGGCCGCCCGGATGCTCTTCGTCCACCCGAACACCGTGCGCTACCGGCTTCGTCGTGTGACTGACGTCACGGGCTATGCTCCCTCGGATGTGCGTTCGGCGTTCACTCTGCGCATCGCACTGGCCCTGGGGCGGCTCGAGTCCACCGGGGACTGACTCCGGGACCCTGTGGAGACCCCACAATCCGAGGTCCTTTTCTTCGTTACCGTCGCCTACCCGCCCACGGGCGTCCGGCGAGAGAGGGTTGAACCGTGCTCGTTATCGTCGCCCCTGGACAGGGTGCCCAGACTCCCGGCTTCCTCACCCCGTGGCTCGACCTGCCCGGGGTGGCGGACCGGTTGACGGCCTGGTCCGATGTGGCAGGCCTCGACCTGGTGCACTACGGAACCAACGCCGACGCCGATGAGATCAAGGACACCGCCGTCGCCCAGCCGCTGCTGGTGGCGGCCGGTCTGATGGCCGCCCGGGCGCTGTTCCCGGACGAGGTGGCCGCCCGCAAGCTGGTCGGCGCCGTCGCCGGACACAGCGTCGGCGAGATCACCGCCGCCGCCTGCGCGGGTGTGCTGAACGCCGCCGACGCGCTGACCTTCGTCCGCGAGCGCGGCCAGGCGATGGCCTCGGCCGCCGCGGTCACCGCGACCGGCATGACCGCGGTGCTCGGCGGCGACCCGCAGGAGGTCGCGGCCAAGCTGGCCGAGCACGGCCTGACGGCCGCGAACAACAACGGCGGCGGCCAGATCGTCGCGGCCGGCACGCTGGACCAGCTGGAGGCCTTCAAGGCCGACCCGCCCGCCAAGGCCAAGCTGGTCGCGCTCAAGGTGGCCGGTGCCTTCCACACCGAGCACATGGCCCCGGGCGTGGCCCGGTTGGCCGAGGTGGCGCCCACCCTGACCGTGGCCGACCCGGCCGTGGCCTACGTCTCGAACCGGGACGGCGAGGTCGTCGGCTCCGGTGCCGAGGTGCTGGCCCGGCTGGTCGCGCAGGTCTCCAACCCGGTCCGCTGGGACCTGTGCATGGAGACCATCGAGCAGCTCGGTGCCACCTGCGTGATCGAGCTCTCCCCCGGCGGCACGCTGACCGGGCTGATCAAGCGCAACGTCAAGGGCGTCGCGACGCTGGCCCTGAAGACCCCGGCCGACCTGGAGAAGGCTGCCGCCCTGGTGGCGGAGCACGCCGGTGAGGAGAACGCCGCATGACCTCAGTCCCGCAGATCCGTCCGGCCACCGGTGCCGCATACTCCCGAATCCTCGGCGTCGGCGGCTACCGCCCGGTCCGGGTGATCCCCAACGAAGAGGTGCTGACCTGGATCGACTCCTCGGACGAGTGGATCCGCACCCGCAGCGGGATCACCGAGCGCCGCTGGGCCGGCCCCGAGGAGACCGTCGCCGAGATGTCGGTGCAGGCCGCCGGCAAGGCGATCGCGCAGGCCGGCATCGACCCGGCGCGGATCGGTGGCGTGATCGTGGCCACCGTGACGCACCTCAAGCAGACCCCGGCCATCGCCACCGAGATCGCGCTGCGGCTGGGCTGCGGCACCGCCCCGGCCTTCGACATCTCGGCCGCCTGCGCCGGCTTCGGATACGGGCTGAACCTGGCCGACGGCATGATCCGGGCCGGCAGCGCCGAGTACGTGCTGGTGATCGGCGTGGAGCGGCTCAGCGACCTCACCGACAAGCACGACCGCGCCACCTCCTTCATCTTCGGTGACGGCGCCGGCGCGGCCGTGATCGGCCCCAGCGACACGCCGGGCATCGGCAAGGTCATCTGGGGTTCGGACGCCTCGCAGAAGGACGTCATCACCCAGACCGAGGCCTGGGACACCGCCTTCGCCAAGCCGGACGGCGTCAACGGCCTGACCGAGCACGCCGAGCAGGGCCCGAAGTGGCCCGCCCTGCGGATGGACGGCCAGCCGGTCTTCCGCTGGGCGGTCTGGGAGATGGCCAAGGTGGCCCAGCAGGCCCTGGACGCCGCCGGGGTGACGGCGGACCAGCTCGGTGCCTTCATCCCCCACCAGGCCAACATGCGCATCACCGATGCCATGATCAAGGCCTTGAAGCTGCCCGACTCGGTGCCGGTCGCCCGCGACATCGCCGAGACCGGGAACACCTCGGCGGCCTCCATCCCGCTCGCCATGGAGCGGATGCTGGAGAGCGGCGAGGCCAAGAGCGGCGACCTGGCTCTGATCATCGGGTTCGGGGCGGGTCTGGTCTACGCCGCGGCAGTCGTTACCCTCCCATAGGCACATACCGCGCCTTACGTACCGTCAACCGGCGCCGAGCATCCCGCTAGGCGCCACCTACCACTCCCAGAGGAGCAGCCAAGATGGCCAGCAAGGAAGAGGTCCTGGAAGGTCTCGCCGAGATCGTCAACGAGATCGCCGGGATCCCGACCGAGGACGTCGAGATCGACAAGTCCTTCACCGATGACCTGGACGTCGACTCGCTGTCCATGGTCGAGGTCGTCGTCGCCGCTGAGGAGCGCTTCGAGGTCAAGATCCCGGACGACGAGGTCAAGAACCTGAAGACCGTCGGCGACGCGGTGGACTACATCCTCGCCAACGCCAGCGCCTGACCCCCACCGGGTGGGGGCGGCCCCTTCCACGCCGCCCCCGCCCGGCACCCCGCCCGGTCGGCCACACCCCGCCCCCGCACACGTGAGAGAAGAAGAACCAGTGACCGCTGAAATCCGCACCGTGGTAGTCACGGGTATCGGCGCCTTCACGCCGCTGGGCGGCGACGCCGCCACCACCTGGGAGGGACTGCTCGCCGGCCGTTCCGGGGTTTCCGCGCTGACCGAGGAGTGGGCCGCCGACCTGCCGGTCCGGATCGCCGCCCGCACCGCGGTGGACCCGGGCGAGGTACTGCCCAAGCCGCTGGCCCGCAAGCTGGACCGCTCGGCCCAGTTCGCGCTGATCGCCGCCCGTGAGGCCTGGGCCGACGCCGGCTTCCAGGTCGCCGCCACCAACGAGGCCTCCACCCTGGCCCCCGAGCGCCTGGGCACCGTGATCGCCTCCGGCATCGGCGGGGTGACCACCCTGCTCGACCAGTACGACGTGCTGAAGGAGAAGGGCGTCCGCAAGGTGTCCCCGCACACCGTGCCGATGCTCATGCCCAACAGCCCCTCCGCCAACGTGGGCATCGAGGTCGGCGCCCAGGCCGGCGTGCACACCCCCGTCTCGGCCTGCGCCTCCGGCGCGGAGGCGATCGGCTACGCGATCGAGATGATCCGCACCGGCCGCGCCGACGTGGTGGTGGCCGGCGGCACCGAGGCCGCGATCCACCCGCTGCCGATCGTGGCGTTCGCCAACATGATGGCGATGTCCAAGAAGAACGACGAGCCGCAGCACGCCTCGCGCCCCTTCGACAAGGCCCGCGACGGCTTCGTGCTCGGCGAGGGCGCGGGTGTCGTGGTGCTGGAGTCGGCCGAGCACGCCGCCGCGCGCGGCGCCCGGGTCTACTGCGAGGCGGTCGGCCAGGGCCTGTCCTCGGACGCCCACCACATCGCGCAGCCGGAGCCGACCGGCTCGGGCATCGCCCGCGCGCTGGCCCACCTGTTCGCCACCAGCGACCTGGACAAGGCCGAGGTGGTGCACGTCAACGCGCACGCCACCTCCACCCCGCTGGGCGACGTCGCGGAGATCAAGGCGCTGCGCAAGGAGCTCGGCGAGCACCTGGACCACGTCGCGGTCTCCTCCACCAAGTCGATGACCGGCCACCTGCTGGGCGGCGCCGGCGGCATCGAGACGGTCGCCACCGTCCTCGCGCTGCACCACCGGCAGGCCCCGCCGACCATCAACGTCGACGACCTGGACGATGACGTGGACGCGGACATCGTGCGGTTCGAGCCGCGCGCGCTGCCCGAGGGCCGGATCGCCGCGCTGAACAACTCCTTCGGCTTCGGCGGCCACAACGTGGTGCTGGCCTTCCGCAGCGTCTGACCGACGACCGCGCAGCGCGCAGGGGCCCCGCGACCGCGGGGCCCCTGCGCGCTTTCCGCCACCGAGCCCGCGCGGCCTCCTCAGACCACCTGGTGCAGCCAGCGCACCGGCGCGCCCTCGCCCGCGTAGCGGAACGGCTCCAACTCGTCGTCCCAGGGCTTGCCGAGCAGCCGGGCCAGCTCCGCCTCCAGGTCGGTGCCCTCGCTGCGGGCCCGCAGCAGCACCGCGCGCAACCGGTCCTCGGGGATCAGGATGTCGCCGTGCAGGCCGGTGACGGCGTGGAAGATGCCGAGCGAGGGGGTGCTGCTGTAGCGCTCGCCCTCGGCGCCCGCGCAGGGCTCGCTGGTCACCTCGTAGCGCATCAGCTGCCAACCGCGCAGCGCGGAGGCGAGCTTGGAGGCGGTGCCCACCTCCCCCTGCCAGGAGAACTCGGAGCGCCACTGGCCGGGGGCGGCCGGCTGGCGGATCCAGTCAAGGCTGACCCGCACGTTGAGTACGCCCGCCACCGCCCATTCGACGTGCGGGCACAGCGCGCGGGGCGCGGAGTGGATGTACAGGACTCCACGTGTCGTCACCGGGACCTCCAGGCTGTGGACGAGGGTCGCCTTCCCCAGCTGCCTCGTGCCGGTGGCCGGTTGGTCCTGGGCGCCACTTGGCCGACTCTTGTCCGACTCTGACTCATAAGTAACTCAGGTCAACCGACATTAAGTCACTTACGTGAGCAAAACGGACAAGCTGCAACCATGGTAGTCAGTTCCGGGGACAGGTCTACCCCTGATCGGGATCTCTCCCCCGAACGGCCCCATCAGGCAGCGCTACGGCGGTCCCGCCACGCTATCGCGCCGTACCCAGGGGCGTCTGACGCTCCGTCGGAACCGGCTGAAACAGAGCGCACGGGGTCGCATGGGCGCACGCGCGCGCCCCGGCGGGCCGCAGGGGCCCGCCGGGGCGCGGTGGGCGCGGGGGGTGCTGATATGACGGTCTGTCAGATCGAACCGATGGCCGGAGCCGGACTGACGACGGGTCAGGCGTCCAGTCGGACGACCATCTTGCCGGTGTTGTCGCCACGCATCAGACCGAGGAAGGCGTCCATCATCTGCTCGATGCCGTCGACCACCGTCTCGTCGTAGCGCAGGCCGCCGTCCTTCAGCCAGCCGGCCACCTCGGCGGTGAACTCCGGCTGCAGCGCGGCGTGGTCGTTCACCAGCATGCCCTCGATGCGCAGCCGCTTGCCGATCGCCAGCGCCAGGTTGCGCGGGCCGGCCGGCGGCGCGGTCTCGTTGTACTGGGCGATCGCGCCGCAGAGCACCGCCCGGCCGCGCACGCCCAGGGCGCCGATCGCGGCCTCCAGGTGCTCACCGCCGACGTTGTCGAAGTAGATGTCGATGCCCTCGGGAGCCACCTCGGCGAGCTGCTCGCGGACCGGGCCGTCCTTGTAGTTGAAGGCCGCGTCGAAGCCGTAGTCGTCCACCAGCTTGGCCACCTTGGCCGCCGATCCGGCCGAGCCGACCACCCGGGAGGCACCCTTGAGCCGGGCGATCTGACCGACCAGCGAACCGACCGCGCCGGCCGCGCCGGAGACGAAGACCGCGTCGCCGGGCTTGATCCCGGCAACCGCCACCAGTCCGGCGTAGGCGGTCATGCCCGGCATGCCCAGCACGCCGAGGAAGTAGGAGAGCGGCGCCTTGGACGCGTCCACCTTGGTGGCGTGCGCCGCCTGGACGGTCGCGTACTCGCGCCAGCCCAGTCCGTGCAGCACCGCGTCGCCCACCTCGAAGCCCTCGGCGGCGGAGGCCACCACGTAGCCGACCGCGCCGCCGTCCATCGGCCGGTCCAGCTGGTACGGCGGGACGTAGGACTTGGCGTCGTTCATCCGCCCGCGCATGTACGGGTCGACCGAGAGGTAGGCGTTGCGGACCAGGATCTCGCCCGGCTCCGGCAGCCGGACCGGGGCCTCGACCAGCGCGACGTCGCTCGGGACGGGCCAGCCGTTCGGTCGGGCCTTGAGGTGCCACTCACGGGCCGTGGCGGGTACCGGCTGCTCAGCCATCACTGCGCTCCTTGCTCTGCGTGTTCTGCGAGGTTCCGCACTCCACCTGAAAGGTTGAGGCAATGAAGCAACGATGGACATGAAAGGTTCAGCTTGTCAAATATTCAGGTAGACTCGAACCCATGTCGAACGACGAGCTGCTTCCCGAGGACGCGCTGACCCGCGAGGTGGTGGACCTCATGGCCGGCCTGGTCGCGATCTTCCACCGGGAGTACGAGGAGGCCGCCGCCGCCCGCTCCCTGACCGGCGCCCAGGCCAAGGTGCTCGCGCTGCTGCGGCGCGGCCCGATGCCGATGCGGCACATCGCCCAGACGCTCAGCTGCGAACCGTCGAACATCACCGGCATCGTGGACCGGCTGGAGGCCCGCGGCTTCGTCACCCGGGAGAGCGACCCGCAGGACCGCCGGGTCAAGCTGGTCGCCGCCACCGAGCAGGGCCAGGCCGCCTCCGCCGAGCTGCGCGAGTCGCTGAACTTCGCCCGCGAGCCGCTGGCCGCCCTCGGCCCCGAGGAGCGCGGCACGCTGCGCGACCTGCTGCACCGGATGCTGGTCGGCGCCGGCGGCTAGGAACCGCCCCGGGCCGCTACGCCGCAGCCGCCGCCGTGGTCGCCGCCGCCCGCTGCTCGGCCCGCTCGCTGAACCGCCACCAGAGCCAGCGCCCGGCGCCGAGCAGCACCGCGTAGCCCGCCACCACCAGGGCCAGCGAGCCGTAGGCGGCCGTCGGCAGCTCCTCGAAGCCCAGCCGCTCGCCCAAGCCGCTCGGCGGCAGCAACAGGCCGACCACCGCGAGCAGCAGCGCCGCGCACCAGACCGGGCGCGGCGGTCGCAACCGGGTGCGGCTCAGCCGGTACAGCACCGGCAGCGCCATCGCCTGGGTGACCAGGTTCTCGGTGAACCAGGCGGTGTGGAACATCGCCTCCGAACTCGGCGCCGTGAAGCCGCCGGTCACCCCCCGCATCGCCTCGAACATCGCGATGTCCGAGAACGAGTTGAGCAGCCCGAAGGCGAGCGCGAACCCGGCCAGCGCCCCCCAGCGCAGTCGGGCCGGTCGAGCGCCGGGGCCGGCCGAGCGACCGCTGACCGCGAAGGAGAGCTGCGCGGCGTCGAAGCAGAGGTTCTGCAGCAGCACCTGGACCGGCTGCATCGGCAGGAACGGCAGCAGCACCGCGCCGGCCAGCATGGAGAGCACGTTGCCCAGGTTGCAGGAGAGCGCGATCCGCAGGTAGGCGGCCACCCGGACGGTGGCCTCCCGGCCGACCGCGACAGCCCGGCCGAGCAGCGCCAGGTCGCGCCCGCCGAGCAGCAGGTCGGCCCACTCCCGGGCGGCGCCGACCGCACCAGCGGTGGCGATCCCGAGGTCCGCGGCCCGCAGCGCGGGGACGTCGTTCACCCCGTCGCCGAGGAAGCCGACGCAGTGCCCGGCCGCCCGCAGGGCCCGCACCACCTGCGCCTTCTGCTCGGGGGTGCAGCGGGCGAAGACCGCGCCCGAGGCCCCGGCCGCCGCGACGGCCGCCGGATCGAGCGCGGCGAGCTCGGCGCCGAGCACCACCCGGGGCGGCGCGAGGCCGAGCCGCCGGGCCAGCCGCAGCGCGGTGCTCGGGTGGTCCCCGGTCAGCACGGTGAGCGCGACGCCCGAGCCGCGCAGCAGGGCCAGTGCCGCCTCGGCCGAATCCTCCGGCTCGTCGAGCAGTTCGACGAAGCCGAGCAGGGTCAGCCCGTCCTCCTCGGCCACCCGATGGGGGCCGAGCCTCGGCTCGCGCTCCGTCCTGGCCACCGCGATCAGCCGCAGCCCCTGGCCGGTCCGCTCCTCGACCAGCCGATCCAGCGCCGCGCGCGCCCGCTGGTCCAGCGCGGCGCCGCCGGCCAGCGTGGTGCAGCGCTCCAGCAGCGCCTCCGGTGCGCCCTTGAGCACCAGCGCCCTGCCGCCAGGCTCACGCAGCACCGCGCCCGAGCGGCGGCGCACCGGATCGAAGGGGATCACCTCGAGCACCACGGGCGGCGCGTCCTCGAGCAGCCCGGCGGCGTCCGCGGCGGTCAGCAGCACCTCGTCCAGCGGGTCGAGCAGCCCGGGGTCGCCGTCCAGCAGCGCGGCCTCGCCGACCACGGCCGCCCAACGCAGCGGCTCCTGGTCCGGGCGGCCGAACGGGTCCAGTGCCCCGACCACCGCGAGTTCGCCGGTGGTCAGGGTGCCGGTCTTGTCCAGGCAGAGCAGGTCGAGGGCGCCCAGTTCGCTGACCGAGGGCAGCGCGCGCACCGGCATGCCGTCCTTGGCCAGCCGGTGGCCCCCGCCGGCCAGCACCGTACTGACCACCAGTGGCAGCAGCTCCGGGGTGAGCCCGACCGCCGCCGCCACCGCGAACGGCAGCAGGCTGCCGGTCCAGCCGTGCAGCAGGGTGTCGGTGCCGATGGTCAGCGGGACCACCGCGAGCATGAAGGCGATCAGCCCCAGTACCGCGCGGCGCACCCCGCGTTCGACCACCGAGGGGCCGTGGTCGCCGGCCGGGCCGGGCAGGTGCGCGGCGCCGAACCGGGTGGCGGCGCCGGTGGCCAGCACCACGGCGGTGGCGCCGCCGGTGACCACCGTGCTGCCCGCGAAGCAGAGCTGCGGTTCGTCGAAGGGGCCGCCGGGCGGCTGGGCCGGCGGCAGGTCCAGGGCCGCGCGCGGCACCGGGGTGCTCTCCCCGGTCAGCACCGACTGGTCCACCAGCAGGCCCTGAGCGCGCAGCAGCCGCAGGTCGGCCGGGACGGCGTCGCCGCCCGCCAGCTTGACCACGTCACCGGGGACCAGTTGCTCGGCCGGGACCTCCCGGGCGATCGGCAGCTCGCTCTGCCCGGCCCGGCGCAGCACCGTCGCGGTGCTCGGCGCCAGTGCCCGCAGTGCGCGCAGCGCGGCGGCCGAGCGGCGCTCGCCGTGCAGCCGCAGCAGGCAGGCGCCCAGCACCAGCAGGCCGACTATCGCCGCGCTGCCGATCGAACCGGTCAGTGCGCAGATCACCGCCAGGCCCACCAGCAGCGCGGTGAAGGGATCCCCGAACGCGGCCCGCAGGCGGCGCGCGGTCCCCGGTTCGGGCAGCGGCAGGACGACGTTCTCACCGTGCTCGGCGAGCCGGTCCTCCGCCTGCGCCTCGGTGAGGCCACGCGGGGTGGCGCGCACGGCGCGCAGCGCTTCGAGCCGGCTCAGCCGCGCCGGATCGGCCGGGCCCGGCTCTACGGCGGGGCCGGGGTCCAGCACCCGGGCCACTCGGGCGCCGGGCAGTGGCAGCAGGCGCGCCCCGCGCTCAGGCACCGCTGACCCGGAAGCGGAACAGCTCGCCGCCGACGGTGCGGGTCTGCGCGGCCGACGCCCTGTCCGCGTCGAGGTTCGCGACCATCAGCCGGACCAGCGTCGCCACCTGCGGGTCGTCCACCTCGTAGACCTGGCGCCGGCCCTCACGGCGGTTGGAGACCATGCCGGCCAGCTTGAGCTTGGCCAGGTGCTGGCTGACCGCCTGCAGCGTGCCGCCGACCCGGTCGGCCAGGGTGCCCACATCGGCCTCCCCCTGGCTGAGCACCCAGACGATGTGCAGCCGCATCGTGGAGGCGAGCAGCCCGAACGAGGCCGCCGCCTGCTGCAGCAGCTCCGGAGACGGATCGTCGGACCCGCTGACGCCCGTCATCCTCAAACCGCCCTCTCCCAGATCCCGAAGGCGCTCAGTCTAACCGCGCCGCTCCGGGGCGCGAAGGGATCATCCCGCGCTCCCCCGGCCGTGGGCCCCGCCGAGCCGGTGGGCCGCCGAACCCTCGGGACGTGCGAGAATTCGGCGGTCCAGAGTGCCACGCCGGTGGGGAGTTCGTGTGATAGGCAGCCAGCGGACCGAGGGCCAGCGCGCAGCCGACCGGCGTAGGAACGTCGAACTGGCGCTGCTCGGCTTCGCCTTCGTGGTCAGCCTCGCCGCCTACATCGACGCCGACGAGGCGATGAACAACAAGATGCCGCCCGGCCTGCTGGTCTACGGGGTGGCCTTCGGCGTGCTGATCCTGGCCGCCCACCTGGTGATGCGGCGCTACGCGCGGTACGCCGACCCGTTGATCCTGCCCTGCGCGGTGCTGCTCAGCGGCGTCGGTCTGGTGCTGCTGCACCGGCTCGACGAGTCCGACGCGATCGTGCACGCGGCCAAGGGCGACTTCCAGAAGCTCCCCTCGGCGCCCTCCCAGGTGCAGTGGCTCTTCCTCGCGGTGCCGGCCGCGCTCTGCCTGATCGTCTTCATCAAGCACCACCGGTTCTTCCAGCGCTACGTCTACATCGTGATGGTCGGCGCGCTGGTGCTGCAGATCGCACCGGCGTTCTTCGCGAGTGACGCCGACTACGGCGCCAAGCGGTGGATCCACCTGCCGGGCATCACGGTCGAGCCGGACGAGTTCGTCAAGCTCGCGATCTGCATCTTCTTCGCCGGCTATCTGACGGTCAGCCGGGACGCGCTGGCGCTGGTCGGCCGCAAGCTCTGGGGTCTGAGCCTGCCGCGCGGGCGCAACGCGGGGCCGGTGCTGGCGATCTGGGTGATCAGCCTGCTGGTGCTGATCTTCGAGCGCGACCTGGGCACCTCGCTGATCTTCTTCGGCGTCTTCGTGGTGATGCTCTATGTGGCCACCGAGCGCACCAGCTGGGTCGTGATCGGTGTGATCCTGGCGGTCGGCGGTGCGGCCGTGGTGGGCACCCTGGAGCCGCACGTGCACAGCCGGGTCGAGGCCTGGCTGAACCCGATGGACTACTACAAGGTCTATCCGAAGGGTGTGACCTCGCCGGTCACCTCGGACCAGCAGGCGCAGTCGCTGTTCAGCTTCGGCAGCGGCCACATCCTGGGCACCGGCCTCGGCCAGGGCCACCCGTGGCTGATCGGCTTCGCCGACCGCAGCGACTTCATCTTCACCACGGTCGGCGAGGAGCTGGGCCTGGTCGGTGTGACCGCGGTGCTGATGGTCTACGTGCTCTTCTTCCAGCGCGGGCTGAAGACCGCGCTCACCCTGACCGACCCGTTCGGCAAGCTGCTGGCCACCGGCCTGGCCAGCGTGGTGGCGCTGCAGGTCTTCGTGGTGGTCGGCGGTGTCACCGGGCTGATCCCGCTGACCGGCAAGGAGCTGCCGTTCCTGGCCGCCGGTGGCTCCACCACGCTGGCGAACTGGCTGCTCACCGCAGTCCTGCTGAAGCTGAGCGACGCCGCCGGGCGGATCGAGCTGGAGCCCGAACCCGAGCCGTCGGGCAGCATCGCGCCGCCGAAGCCCGCCGTCGTCAACGCGGACGGGGACGAGGCAGCGGCCTCGCTGCCGGGCCAGCAGGGCTCGGGGACCTCGTACGGCACCCCGGTGCCGTACGGGGCGCCGACGGTGCACGGGACCGCTTCCGGGTCGTCCGGCGGCACCGGAACGCACACCGTGGTGCCGACCCCGACTCCCGCGGCCGGCACGCCCACCGGCTCGCCCGGCACCGACCCGGTCGAGCAGCCCTCCGGCGGCTTCCCCAGCATCGCGCCCGGCTACCCCGGCAGTGCGCCCGCGATGCCCACCATGCCCGCCGAGCAGCCGCCGGCCCCCGGCTACCCCGCCGCCGGCTGGGGCCCCGGCTACCCCGCCGGGCAGCAGTCCCCCGGCTATCCGAACGAGGCCTTCGGCGCACCGCCCGCCCAGTCCGGCTACCCCGCCCAGGGCGGGTATCCGACCGGGGGTCAGGCCGCGGTTCCGCAGCCGTTCGGCGACTACCAGACGGGCAACCAGCCCGAGTACCTCTCCAACACCGGGATGCACTACCCCCCGCACCCCGATCAGGACGGCACGACTCCCGCCTTCTGACCATCGGTCAGCGGCGCCTTTCGGCGGCGGCCGGGTGTCCAGCACCCGACCGCCGCCGCTGCCCACCCGTCTGGCGGCGTTGCCAAGCTGGGCACCATGGCCAATACTTGCTAAATTGCGCAACTGTGCAACCGGTCACCTGACCGAGCCGTCCTATCGAGCAGCCAGCCGGGCTCCCGGCGACCGCACGGAGAACGCCTGATGACCGATCCCGAGGACCGCCTCGGCAACAAGCAGCGCGCCCGCTCCGCTCCCGGCAGCCGGCGGGCGCAGGAACAGCTCAGCTTAGGGCCAGGGCGCTCGGCACCGCGCGCGCACCGCCGCCGTGTCGCGCGGATCGCCGGGCTGACCGCCGCCTCCCTGGTGCTGACCACGGCCGGCGCCGGTTACCTGTTCTACGAGCACCTCAACGGCAATCTCAACATCTTCGACGGCTCCGGGATCTCCGGCCACCGCCCGCCGATCGGGCCGGGCGACGCCTCCGGGGCCACTCCGGTCAACGTCCTGCTGCTCGGCTCCGACAGCCGGTCGGCCGGCAACGAGGAGCTGGCCGGCGGAGATGTCGGGCCGGGCAACTCGGACACCGCGGTCCTGCTGCACATCTACGCCGACCACCGGCACGCGGTCGGGGTCTCGATCCCGCGCGACTCGCTGGTGGACATCCCGCCCTGCCTGCTGCCGAGCGGCCGGTGGACCGCCGAGCAGCACGGCCAGATGTTCAACTCCGCCTTCGCCCTGGGCGGTTACCCGAAAGGCAACCCGGCCTGCGCGCAGAACACCGTGGAGGCGCTGACCGGTCTGCGAGTGGATCACACCATCGTGGTCGACTTCAAGGGCTTCGCCGCCATCACCACCGCGATCGGCGGCGTCCCGGTCTGCGTGCCGAACGACGTGGACACCTTCGGCATCCGGCTGCGCAAGGGGCGTCAGACACTGGCCGGCGCACAGGCGCTGGCCTTCGTCCGGGCGCGGCACGGCCTCGGAGACGGTTCGGACATCGGCCGGATGAAGCGTCAGCAGGCCTTCCTCTCCGCGCTGATCCAGAAGGTGCAGACCCAGGGCTTCGACCTGACCACGCTGCTCCCGCTGGCCGACGCCGCGACCAAGGCGCTCACCGTGGACGCCGGACTCGGCACCGCGCGGAAGCTGGCCTCGTTCGCCCAGTCGCTGCACACCGTCACCTTGCGCGACATCAACTTCGTGACCGTGCCCTGGCGGTACGCCGGCGACCGGATCGCCCTGGTCCACCCCGACGCGGATACTCTGTGGACGCTGCTGCGCCAGGACCGCACACTGGATGGCCGGAGCACCGGTCGGGTGGACGCCGCCACCCCAGTGAGTCCGGTCCGGCCCACCGATCCGGGGGTGCCGATCCTCGTACAGAACGGCACCAGCACCGTGGGTCTGGGCGTCCAGGCCGCCCACGACCTGCTGGCGAAGGGCTACCAGGACGTCACGTCGGGGCTGGGCGGCATCGACCACGCCGTCACCACCGTCGGCTACGCGCCGGGCCACCAGGGCGATGCCGAGCAGCTCGCCCAGTACTTCCCCGGCGCGGACGTCCGCGCCGACGCCGAGAGCACCGCACTGACCATCACGCTGGGCACCGACTACGCCACCGCCGTCGCCCAGGCCGAGGCGACGGGGATGCCGAGCGCGACCGACCCACCGGCGGCCGACCCACCGTCAGCGGGCCCCTCGCACGGTCCCTCGCCCGGCGCGGTGCCGAGCGGGATCGCCGAGAACACCCGTCCCGCCGACGCCGACATCTGCGCCGGCCTCACCTACGGCTGACCTGTCCGACCTGCGAAAGGAACGACGCTGACCATGTACTGGGGGGATCGGGGCGAGAAGGGGGACCGGGTGTCCGCCGACACCGCCGCGCTGCGGCTGGCTGCGGCCGTCGCCGAGATCGAGGGCCTGCACGCCGCGCTGACGCACAGCACGGACCCCGCCCGGCGGCGGCGACTGCTCCTGGAACTCGCCCGGGCCGGCACCCGGCTGGCCGACCTGGCCGCCACCCCGGCGGGCCGGATCCCGGCCCAGGCCCGGCACAACTCCCGCCGCCAGCGCCGCCGGGCCGCCCTGCTGCGCGGCGCCCACTGGCTCACCGAACGGCTGAGCTGAGACCGTCACCGCACCGGGGGATGTCCGCACGCCGCTCAGCGATGGGGCAGGGGCGTCAAGGCGATATCCCCAGCTGTCCCCAATACGGGTGAATCTCGGCGCGGCCTGCGGGAGCGAACCGCCCGGTGCTCTAGGATCTGCGGCAGAGACTCGGGCGTTCTCGCAGGTCAGCCGCATGCACGCGTTATCTGAATGATCCGGCCCTGACGATCCAGCAGGATCTTGGGTAGGGCGGGTGGGACTCGAACCCACGACCCAGGGATTATGAGTCCCCTGCTCTAACCGGCTGAGCTACCGCCCCGACTCACCGCGTCGGCACCGCCACCACCGTGGCCGTCCCTCGCAGCACAGACGGCCCCGCAGGGCCGCCTCGGGCAGCATATCCGGTCGATCAGCCGTGGTGCGCGCCGGGGGCGCACCACGAGCGCGCTCCCGGGCCCGGTCCTGCCGTCCGCGAGGCGCTCGGGCCCGTAGGCTGCGAGGTGTTGCGAGGTGTCAGGCCGCTGCCGCCCGGGTGAAGCCGGAGCGACGATCGGGCGGCCCTCAGACTGCGGAGGGAGTCGCATGACGGCGCGTAAGGTGGCGCTCGGTCTGGCGGCGGCGCTGGTGATCCCGACCACGGCGAGCGGTTGTGCCTCCTCCGGCGTGCGGTCGAGCAGCGCGCTCTTCCTGACCTCCTCGCCCAGCGCGGCCGGCTCCGCCGGCGCGAGCGGGGTTTCGGGGTGGAACCGGCACCGGTTCCTCGGCGCCTACGACAAGCGCAAGAACATCACCAGGACCGCCTCCCCCACCCCCGTCAACGCGCTGGTCGGCGCGGTCTTCACGAAGGACGCCTCGGGCGACCACTTCTGCACCGCCAGCGTGGTGGACAGCGCCGGCCAGAACCTGATCATCACCGCCGCGCACTGCGTCTACGACCCGGGCACGGGACAGCGGTCCGACCTGGTCTTCGTCCCCGGCTACCGCGGTGGGGACGCCCCCAACGGGGTCTGGCCGCTGGCCGCGATCACCGTGGACCAGAGCTGGGCGCAGAGCGGCAACCCGGACATGGACGTGGCCTTCGCGGTCGTCCAGCCGCAGGGCGGCAAGCAGGTGCAGCAGGTGCTCGGCGCCAACAAGCTGGGCATCGGCCAGGGCTACCAGCGGCGGGTGAAGATGACCGGCTACCCGAGCAGCGCGGACGTGCCGATCACCTGTATGAACACCACCAGCGAGCAGAGCCCGACCCAGCTGCGGATCGACTGCCCCGACTACACCGGCGGCACCAGCGGCAGCCCCTGGGTGACCGACCTCGACCAGAGGACCAGGACGGGCACCGTGATCGGGGTGATCGGCGGCTACCAGCAGGGCGGCGACACCCCGGACACCTCGTACAGCAGCTACTTCGGCGACGCGGTGCAGGCGCTGTACAACCGCGCCACCGGCTGAGCCGGTCCGTTTCGTTACGGCTTTCGATCTGGCGTGGGGCGGTCCTGGCCTGGTAGATCTTGGGGCCGACG
Organism: Kitasatospora sp. NBC_01266; assembly: GCF_036242395.1. Classification (NCBI taxonomy): domain Bacteria; kingdom Bacillati; phylum Actinomycetota; class Actinomycetes; order Kitasatosporales; family Streptomycetaceae; genus Kitasatospora; species Kitasatospora sp. NBC_01266. Next base: position 2,887,683 of record NZ_CP108458.1, read on the forward strand.
TCCGGTTGCGACCGCGCCCGGAACTGAGCTGGAGGTAGGTCGGATGGCCGGGCGGGAGCGGCTGCGGCACGCGCTGGCGCTCGGGGCCGCCGTGGCGGGTGCGCTGACCGCCGCGGGCTGCACCTCACCGCTCGGGGACGAGCACGCGGCGCCCGCGCTGAACGCCGCCATCGCCCCGTCGGACAGCCGCTCCGCCCGGGTCGGCGTGCTGCTGGCCGACCAGGGCACCAGCCGCTCCTGCACCGCCAGCGTGGTGGACAGCCCCGGGCACAACCTGCTACTCACCGCCGCGCACTGCGTCACCAACGCCGACGGCTCGCCGGTGACCGGCCTGGCCTTCGCCCCCGCCTACCGCGACGGCGCCAACCCGCTGGGCAGCTGGCCGGTGGACCGGGTGGTGGTCGACCAGCGCTGGAGCCAGGGTGCCGACCCCGAGTACGACGTGGCCTTCCTCACCGTCGACCCGGTCGGCGGCAAGCAGATCGAGGACGTGGTGGGCGGCAACCCGATCGGGGTGAACCGCGGCTTCGACCTGCCGGTGACCGTGACCGGCTACCCGTTCGACCACGAGGATCCGATCACCTGCAGCACCCGGACCACCGCGCAGAGCGCCACCCAGGAGCGCTTCGACTGCGGCGGCTTCTCGGACGGGACCAGCGGCAGCCCCTGGCTCACCGGGGACGACACCGTGGTCGGCGTGATCGGCGGCTACCAGCAGGGCGGCGACACCCCGGACATCTCCTACAGCGTGACCTTCGACAACCGGGTCTCCACGCTGTACCAGCAGGCCACCCAGTAGCCCGCCCGGCGGGTATGCGCGGCAGCGGCACGGCGGCACCGGGAACGACGAACGCCCCCCGGCCGGGCCGGAGGGCGTCGTGCTGGCTCCCCCAATTGGACTCGAACCAATAACCTGCCGATTAACAGTCGGCTGCTCTGCCAATTGAGCTATGGGGGACCGCTGGGTCAAGCAGCGTGCGCCAGTTGATCCTGGCTCACTCGCCTGAGCTCCCGCAATTGGACTCGAACCAATAACCTGCCGATTAACAGTCGGCTGCTCTGCCAATTGAGCTATGCGGGATTGTGTTGTGGCTGCGGCGCACACTGGTGAGCGCTTGCTGCGGGACATACATTAGCGCATCCAGGGGGGTGCTCCGCCAATCGCTTTCCCGGTGCGGGGCCCGGCGGGCAGCGCCGGAGGTGCGCCCTGCCCCGCCCGGCGCGCCCGGTGGGCCGGGTGTGCTCCGGCCGGGGATGCTGGGGGGACGCGCCGGGCGGTTCGCCGCGGGGCGGGACGGGTAGGGCACCGCGGCAAGTGCCGCGCGAAGAGGGTGGAGGCCCAAGATGTGGAAGCTGTCGTTCGTCGCGGGGGCCGCGGCCGGCTACGTCCTGGGGGCCAGGGCCGGCCGGCAGCGCTACGAGCAGATCGCCGCCGCCGCGCGGAAGGTGGCCGAGCACCCGGCGGTGCGCGACGCCACCCAGCGGGCGAAGGACTCGGCCGGCTCGGCGGCGGGCCGGGCGGTGGGGGCGGTCACCGGGAAGGTCGGTGACAAGCTGCCGCCCGCGCTCTCCGACCGGGTCCCGTACCTGGGCCGCAGGCGGGCCGAGGACGACAGCTGGGGCACGGTGCGCCCGTAGGGCTCGACGCCGGTCACCGGCCCGGCCGAACCCGGCCGGCCGGTCACCGGCGGGTACCGGAAGATACCAGCGGGTAACAGCGGTACCGACTGGGCAACACTTGCCGCACGCGACGGAGCGAGCGGCCCCGGCTGCGGCATGATCTCTTCCATGGCCATCGTCGCGGGCATCGACAGCTCCACCCTTCGCACCCGGATCGTCGCGTGTGACGCGGACACCGGAGCCGTGCTGCGCTCGGGCAAGGCGCCGCATCCGGCCTCCGAAGCCTCCCAGGCCCGCGCCACCGAGGCCGACCCGCAGTCCTGGCTGCACTCGCTGGGCGAGGCGGCCACCGGTGGTCTGCTGGAGAGCGTGCGGGCCATCGGGGTCTCCGCCCAGCAGCACAGCATGATCGGGCTGGACGCCGGCGGGGTGCTGGTCCGCCCGGCCATGCTGTGGACCGATCCGCGCTCCGCGGGCGCGGCGGCCGCGCTGGTGGACGCGCTCGGCGGCCCGGCCGCCTGGACCGAGGCGATCGGCGCGGTGCCCGCCGCCACCTACACGATCGCCAAGCTGCGCTGGCTGGCCGAGTTCGAGCCGGCCAACGCCCGCCGGATCGCCGAGGTGCTGCTGCCGCACGACTGGCTGGTCTGGCAGCTGCTCGGCCACCCGCAGCGGCGCACCACCGACCGCGGCGACGCCTCGGGCACCGGCTACTGGTCGCCGATCACCGGCGAGTACCGGCAGGACCTGATCAAGCTGGCACTCGGCCACGAGTTGCTGCGGCTGCCCGAGGTGCTCGGCCCGAACGAGCCGGCCGGCCACACCCCCGAGGGCCTGCTGATCTCGGCCGGCACCGGCGACAACATGGCCGCCGCGCTGGGCCTGGGCCTGGTGCCGGGCGACGCCGTGGTCTCGCTCGGCTCCTTCGGGACCATCTTCGCGGTGCACGACCAGCCGGTGGTGGACCCGAGCGGCACCGTCTCCTCCTTCGCCGACGCCACCGGGCACCACCTGCCGATGGTCGGCACCCTCAACGCGGCCCAGGTGCTGCGCTCCACGGCCAACCTGCTCGGACGCGACCTGGAGAGCCTGAGCGAACTGGCGCTGCGCTCCTCGCCCGGCGCCTACGGGATGGTGCTGCTGCCCTACCTGGAGGGCGAGCGCACCCCCCGACTGCCGCACGCCTCCGGCACCCTGACGGGCCTTCGGGCCGAGTCGATGACCCCCGAGCACCTGGCCCGCGCGGCCGTGGAGGGCATGCTCTGCAACATCGCCGACGCGCTGGACGCGCTGCGCACCCGCGGCGTGCAGGTGCGCCGGGTGGTGCTGCTCGGTGCGGTCGGCCGGCTCGCGGCGGTGCGCGAGATCGCGCCGCTGATCTTCGGGATCCCGGTGCTGATCCCGCCGCCCGGGGACCACGCGGCCCGGGGCGCCGCCCGGCAGGCCGCCTGGGCGCTGGCCGGCACCCCCGAGCCGCCGCAGTGGCAGCTGCCCGAGGTGCAGACCATCGAACCTGACGCTGATCAGCCTTTCGGCGCCGCAATTCGCCAGCAGTACGGCGTGGTTCGTGACCAGACGCACCCGGAGATCGCCGAGATGGCCTAGCGTGGAGGCCCTGGCTTCTCGTCGAAGGGGTACTGAGGCATGGCGCTGCACCATGGCACGAGCGCGGATCACCGACTGGCCGTCAACGCTCTGCTGGGCGAGGCCGATCCGATAGGAGCCATGCGCATGGCCCCGCCCAAGCACCGGCTGCACCACGCGCCGCTGCCGCCGCGGATCGCGTACCAGCTGATCCACGACGAGCTGATGCTGGACGGCAACGCCAAGCTCAATCTGGCCACCTTCGTGACCACCCAGATGGAACCCGAGGCGGACCGGCTGATGGCCGAGTGCGCCGACAAGAACATGATCGACAAGGACGAGTACCCGCAGACCGCCGAGTTGGAGCGGCGCTGCGTGGCGATCCTGGCCGACCTGTGGCACGCGCCCGTCCCCGACGAGGCGGTGGGCTGCTCCACCACCGGTTCCAGCGAGGCCTGCATGCTGGCGGGCCTGGCGTTCAAGCGCCGCTGGATGCGCCGCAACCAGGCACGCTACGACGCCGGCGCCCGGCCCAACATCGTGATGGGCGCCAACGTGCAGGTCTGCTGGGAGAAGTTCGCCAATTTCTGGGAGGTGGAGTGCCGGCTCGCGCCGATGGAGGGCGAGCGGTACCACCTGGACGCCGACTCGGCACTGGCCCTCTGCGACGAGAACACCATCGGCGTGGTGGCCGTGCTCGGCTCCACCTTCGACGGCTCCTACGAGCCGGTCGCGGAGATCTGCGCGGCGCTGGACGACCTGCAGCAGCGCACCGGCCTGGACATCCCGGTGCACGTGGACGGCGCCTCGGGCGCGATGGTGGCGCCGTTCCTCGACCCCGACCTGGTCTGGGACTTCCGGCTGCCCCGGGTCGCCTCGATCAACACCTCGGGCCACAAGTACGGCCTGGTCTACCCCGGTGTCGGCTGGGCCCTGTGGCGTGACCGGGAGGCGCTGCCCGAGGAGTTGGTCTTCAAGGTCAACTACCTGGGCGGCGACATGCCGACCTTCGCGCTCAACTTCTCCCGCCCCGGCGCCGAGGTGGTCGCGCAGTACTACACCTTCCTGCGGCTGGGCCGCGAGGGCTACCGCGCGGTGCAGCAGTCCTGCCGTACGGTGGCCCGCCATCTGGCGCTCGGGATCGAGAAGTTGGGCGCGTTCCGGCTGATCACCCGGGGCGACCAGCTGCCGGTCTTCGCCTTCACCGTGGCCGACCACGTGACCTCCTTCGACGTCTTCGACGTCTCCCGGCGGCTGCGCGAGCGCGGCTGGCAGGTGCCCGCGTACACCTTCCCGGAGAACCGGACCGACCTGTCGGTGCTGCGGGTGGTCTGCCGCAACGGCTTCACCATCGACCTGGCGGAGATGCTGCTCGCCGACCTGGTCCGGCTGCTGCCGGAACTGGAGAGCCAGCCGGGGCCGTTGCAGGAACGCGGAATCGATCCGGAGAGCGCCTTCCACCACTGACGCACCGTCAGTTCCACCTGGAGCGCAGATCAGTCGAGGTAGCCGCGCAGTTGGTCGGCGAAGGCGTGGTCGCGCAGCTTGGTGAGGGTCTTGGACTCGATCTGACGGATCCGCTCCCGGGTCACCCCGAAGAGCGAACCGATCTCCTCCAGGGTGCGCGGCCGCCCGTCGGCGAGCCCGTAGCGCAGTTCGACCACCTTGCGCTCGCGCTCGCCGAGGGTGGCCAGCACCGCCTCCAGGTGCTCGCGCAGCAGCAGGAAGGCGGCGCTCTCGACCGGGGAGGCGGCGTCGGCGTCCTCGATCAGGTCGCCGAGCGCCACGTCCTCCTCCGCGCCGATCGGCGTGTGCAGCGAGACCGGCTCCTGGGCCAGCCGCAGCAACTCGCGCACCCGGGGCTCGGTGAGCTCCAGGGCCAGGCCGACCTCGGCCGCGGTGGGTTCGCTGCCGCACTCCTGGAGCAGCCGGCGCTGCACCCGCAGCACCCGGTTGATCAACTCGACCACGTGCACCGGCACCCGGATGGTGCGGGCCTGGTCGGCCAGCGCCCGGCTCATCGCCTGCCGGATCCACCAGGTGGCATAGGTGGAGAACTTGTAGCCGCGGGTGTAGTCGAACTTCTCGACCGCCCGGATCAGGCCGAGGTTGCCCTCCTGGACCAGGTCGAGCATGGTCAGGCCGCGGCCGACGAAGCGCTTGGCGACCGAGACCACCAGGCGCAGATTGGCCTCGATCAGGCGGCGTTTGGCGATCCGGCCGAGCACCACCAGGTGGTCCAGTTCGTCCGCCAGCCGCCCCTCGGGCAGGCCGTGCTCGCTCAGGTGCTGCTCGGCGAAGAGGCCGGCCTCGACCTGCCGGGCCAGCTCCACCTCCTCGGCCGCGCTGAGCAGCCGGATCCGCCCGATCTCGCGCAGGTACTGGCGGAACAGGTCGGCGGCCGGTCCGGTCGGCTCGTCCAGCAGGACCAGCGGGGGCTCGTCGTCGAGTTCCTCGGGCTCGGGTCCGATCACCTGCTCGAACTCGACGGCCTCGGGGCCGGCGGGCGACTCCCCGGCGGGCAGTACTTCCGCGGGCGGCGCTTCCCCGGGCGGCGCTTCCTCGGGCGCTCTGACGATCTCCAAAGGGGCCCACCTCCACGGGCGCGCACGCCCGACCGCCGAGCAACTGAGACCCTTTCAGTGTGGGGTACGCCACACCTGGGCGCTACAGCCCGGCAGCGCCCCGGGTCTTCAGATTGTCGTCGTACTGCTGCAGCGCCCACAGCTCCTGCTGCACGGGGGCCAACTGCTCGGGCGTGGCCCGGTTTCCGAGGCGCTGGAGCTGGCCGCGGACCTCCTCGACCCGGCGCTTGACGGCGGCCCGGCGCAGGTTGACCAGGAACTCCCCGGCGTAGATCGCGTCCGGCTTGCGCCGGGTGCGGATCGGCTCCACCGTCAACTCGGTGACCAGGGACCGGATCTGCTCGTTCTCGGCGGCGTCCTGGACCAGGTCGAGGAAGTTCGGCACGGCCGCGCCGTAGCTGGTGCCGCCGGCCTTGCCGACGGCCCGGCGGACCGCCGCGTAGGGCGGGGTCGGGAACTCCTCCTCGCCGTACTGGTCGAACGCGGGGCTGACCAGCTCCGGGTGCTGGAGCGCGAGTTTGAGCAGCTCGCGCTCGACGATCCGGGCCCGGTCGTTCGGGTCGAGCCGGAAGGCGGGGCGCGCGACCGGCGCCTGCTGCTGCGGCTCGATCCGGCGCGGCTGCTGTGCCCGGCCCTGCTGCGGGGAGTCGCGCTGCCAGCGGGCGATCTGGCTGACCCGGCGGACCACGAACTGCTCGTCCAGGATGCCCAGCAGACCGGCGAGTTGGACGGCGTACTCGTGCCGGATCGACGGGTCCTTGATCTTGGCGACGATCGGCGCCGCCTCCTCCAGCGCGGCGGCCCGGCCTTCGGCCGCGTCCACCCGGTGCCGGGCGACCGTGCTGCGCAGCGCGAACTCGAAGAGCGGCACCGGGTTGGCGATCAGCTCGCGCACCGCCTCCTCGCCCTGGGCCAGGCGCAGTTCGCAGGGGTCCATGCCGCCGGGGGTGATCGCGATCGAGGTGCGGGCGGCGAACTTCTGGTCGTCCTCGAAAGCCCGCAGCGCGGCCTTCTGGCCGGCCGCGTCGCCGTCGAAGGTGAAGACGGTCTCGCCCCGGTAGGAGGAGGTGTCCATCAGCAGCCGACGGATGATCTTGATGTGGTCCTCGGCGAAGGCGGTGCCGCAGGTGGCCACCGCCGTGGTCACACCGGCCAGGTGACAGGCCATCACATCGGTGTAGCCCTCGACCACCACGGCCCGGCCGGTCTTGGCGATCTCCTTCTTGGCCAGGTCGATGCCGTAGAGCACGTGCGACTTCTTGTAGATGGGCGTCTCGGGCGTGTTCAGGTACTTGGGCCCGTTGTCGTCCTCGCGCAGCCGGCGCGCGCCGAAGCCGACCACCTCGCCGGCCGCGTCCCGGATCGGCCAGACCAGCCGGCCGCGGAAGCGGTCGATCAGCCCGCCGCGCTGGCCCTGCGAGGCCAGGCCGCCCTGCAGGATCTCCTTGTCGCTGAAGCCCTTGCCGCGCAGGTAGCGGACCAGGTGCTCCCAGCCGGCCGGGGCGTAGCCGACCCCGAAGCGGGCGGCGGCCTCGGCGTCGAAGCCGCGCTCGGCCAGGAAGGTGCGGCCGATCTCGCCCTCGGGCGTCTCCAACTGCTCCCGGTACCAGGCGGCGGCCACCTTGTGGGCCTCGACCAGCCGGGTCCGCTCGCCCTGCTGCCCGCGCGAGGAGTAGCCGCCCTCCTCGTAGCGGAGCGTGATGTTGGCCTGGGCGGCCATCCGCTCCACGGCCTCGGCGAAGGAGAAGTGCTCGATCTTCATCAGGAAGGAGATCGTGTCGCCGCTCTCCTGGCAGCCGAAGCAGTGGAAGACGCCCTTGCTCGGACTGACGTAGAAGGAGGCCGACTTCTCGTCGTGGAACGGGCAGACGCCCTTCAGCTGACCGCCGCCCCCGTTGGTGAGCTGCACATAGTCGCCGACGATCACGTCGATGGGCAGCGCGCTGCGCACCGCCTGCACGTCTTCATCCCGGATCCGCCCTGCCACCCCGGAAGTCTACGGCCTCGGCCGAGCGATCAGCCGTGAGCGCTCGGCCGGGCCGCCGGACCGGTCAGCCGGTGGAGCGTCGACCGGCGAGGCGGGCGTGCAGGGCCAGCGCGGAGGCGTCGGTCAGCGTGGCGATCTGGTCGATCACCGCCCGCAGTGCCGCGCGGTCGTCGGTGGCCTCGGCGTACTGGGCGGCGAAGACCGGGTCCAGCTCGGCCGGATCGCCGGCCACCAGCAGCTCGGCCAGCTCGGCGATCACGATCCGCTGGCGCGCCCGCAGCTGGGCCTGCTCGTCGCGCTGCATCACGTAGCGGACCGCGACCGCCTTGAGCACCGCGCACTCCAGCCGGATCCCGGTGGGGACCACCAGCTCGGCGGCGTAGCGGGTCAGCGGGCCCGGACCGTAGCGGGCCCGGGTGGCCTGCTCGGCGGCCAGGCAGAACCGGCCGATCAACTGGCTGGTGAGGTCCTTGAGGCCGGCCCGGCCGCGCGGCGAGCCGTCATAGCCGCTGGGCCACCACTCCTGGGCCTGCAGCCGGTCCAGGGCCTCGCCGAACTCCTCGGCCTGCGCCGTGGGGGCGTAGCGCTCGGCGACCTTGAACAGCTCGGCCCGCTCGCTCCCGCTGCGCAGCGCGGCCGGGTCGATGTGCCCGGCGTACAGGCCGTCCTCGACGTCGTGGGTGGAGTAGGCGACGTCATCGGACCAGTCCATCACGGTGGCCTCGAAGCACTTGCGGCCCTGCGGGGTGCCGTGCCGCAGCCAGCGGAAGACCGGCAGGTCGTCGCCGTACACGCCGAACTTGGCGGACCCCGGATCGCTGGGGTGGCCGCCGCGCGCCCAGGGGTACTTGGTGGCGGCGTCCAGTGCGGCCCGGGTCAGGTTGAGGCCCACACTTCGCCCCGGCCACGGGGCGAAGCGGGCCGGCTCCTCGTCCGAGGGGGCGAACCGCTTGGGCTCCAGGCGGGTCAGGATCCGCAGCGACTGGGCGTTGCCCTCGAAGCCGCCGCAGGCCTCGGCGGCCTGGTCCAGCGCTTCCTCGCCGGTGTGGCCGAACGGCGGGTGGCCGATGTCGTGGGCCAGGCAGGCGGTCTCCACCAGGTCCGGGTCGCACCCCAGTGCGGCACCCAACTCCCGTCCCACCTGGGCGCATTCGAGCGAGTGGGTGAGCCGGGTACGGGGGAAGTCGCTGCGCATGGGAGCCACCACCTGGGTGGTGCCGGCCAGCCGGCGCAGCGCGGCGGAGTGCAGCACGCGGGCGCGGTCGCGCTGGAAGGCGGTGCGCCCCGGGCGCTTGTCGGGCTCGGGCACCCAACGGGTCTGGGCGGCCTCGTCGTAGCGGTACACGTCGTATCGGTCGTCGCTCATATACCGAGCACCGTACGCCGCCCCGGTGACGGTTCGGTCGCAGCGCGCACGAGGGGATGATGCAGAGAACTCTCTGCAGATTTCTCTATGCAGAGAACCCTCTGCACGTTAGAGTCATCCGCATGAGCCACCCGAACCCGCCCTCCTCCGACGCCCGGACCCTCGACCCGCGCAGCCTGCGGGCGCTGGCCCACCCGCTGCGGATGCGGATCCTGGACCTGCTGAGCGACCACGGCCCGAGCACCTCGGCCCGGCTCGCCGAACGACTCGGCGAGAACACCGGGACGGTCAGCTGGCACCTGCGCCACCTCGCCGAGCACGGCTACATCGAGGAGGAGGAGGGGCGCGGCACGAAGCGCGAGCGCTGGTGGCGGCGCAAGGACCGCACCCTGGTGATCCAGACCCGCGACCTCCAGGTCGACCCGCAGACCCGCGCGGCCGTGTCGGTCTACCGGCAGCACTACCTGGAGCGGACCTTCCAGCGGGCCGCGCGGGCGCTCTCGGTGCCGCCCACCGGCGACTGGATCGGCGCCGGGAACATGTCCGACTGGGGCGACGTGCGGATGACGCCGGATCAGCTGCGGGCGCTCGGCGCCGAGCTGCTGGCCGTGATCAAGCGCCACGTCCCGGACCCCGAGGCGCCCGTCGCGCCCGAGGCGCAGCCCGTGCTGATCCAGTTCCAGGTCCTGCCCATGCTTCCCGAGCCCGAGCCCGAGTCCGGGGCCGAATCCGAATCCGAGTCCGGGGCCGAGTCCGCAGCCAAGTCCGAATCCTCCGAGGAGTCCGAGTGAAGACCGCGACGACCGCCCCTAGCCTCCCGCTGGCAGCCGCCGAACCGCGCCGCAGCCTGCTGCGCCGCCACCGCGACTTCCGGCTGCTCTTCGTCGGCGAGGTGGCCGGCAAGTACGGCGCCTCGGTGACCGGCCTCGCGTTACCCCTGATCGCCGTCACCAAGCTGCACGCCGGCGCCTTCCAGGTCAGCACGCTGCCCGCCGCCACCTGGTTCCCCTGGCTGCTGATCGGCCTGCCGGTCGGCGCCTGGGTGGACCGGATGAGCCGCCGCGCCGTGATGCTGGCCTCCGCCGCCGCCTCGCTGCTGCTCTACCTGACCATCCCGGTCGCCGCCGCGCTGGGCCTGCTGAGCTACCTTCAGCTGCTGGTCGTGGCGCTCTGCGCGGGCACCAGCACCGTCTTCTTCCAGACCGCCTACACCGCCTACCTGCCGAGCCTGGTGAGCGAACCGGACCGCGCCGAGGGCAACGCCAAGCTGCAGGGCAGCGCCTCGGCGGCGCAGATCGTCGGCCTCGGTTCGGGCGGCACCCTCGCGCAGGTCTTCGGCGCGGTCGACAGCCTGCTGGCGAACACCCTGACCTTCGCGGTCTCGCTGCTCTGCACCGCCTCGATCAAGCAGCGCGAGCAGCTGCCCACGACCGCCGAGCGCACCCGGCAGGCACGGCGGCGCACGCTGCTCAGCGAGGTCGGCGAGGGCCTGCGGATCGTCGCCCGGGACCGCTGGCTGCGCGGCTTCCTGCTCTACGGCGCCACCGCCAACCTGGCCCTGACGGCCTACCAGTCGATCCAGGTGGTCTTCCTGCTGGACCGTGCCCACCTGCCGCAGAGCGCGCTCGGCAGCCTGATCGGCGCCGCGAGCATCGGCGGTGTACTGGGCGCCCTGGTCGCCCGCCGGGTCGGCGCCGCGATCGGCACCGCCCGCGCGATGCTGCTCTTCCTGCTCGGGCTGCCCTCGCTGATCCTGCTCGTCCCGCTGACCGGCGGCGGTGCCGGGGTGCTCTGCTACCTGGTCGGCGCGGCGGCCGTCTCGGCGGGCGTGGTGGCCGGCAACGTGCTGCGCGCCACCTTCACCCAGGGCTACGTCCCCGCCGAGCTGCTCGGCCGGATCACCGCGAGCAGCTCCTTCCTCAACTACAGCCTGATGCCGCTCGGCGCCCTGCTCGGCGGCGTCCTGGCGAGCGGCCTCGGCGTGCTGCCCGCGATGTGGCTGACCTGCGCGGCGCTGCCGCTCTCCGCGCTGATCCTCTGGTTCTCACCGCTGCGCCACCACCGGGACCTGCCGGCCGGCTCGCTGCTGCGGGTCGCGAGCGCCTGAGCCGCCTGAGCCGCCTGCGCGGGCTCCGGCCGACCGGCCGGCGGCCGGACCGGCTCAGGACCCGTCCGGCGTCGCGCGCATCCCCAGCAGCCTTCGCCAGCGCGGCAGTTCGGCCACCGCACAGGCCGCCGCCAGCACCGTGACGAGGACCGCGACCACCGCCGGCCAGATCACCCAGGCACCCGCCACCGCGGCGCCCAACTCCAGCAGGACCAGCCCGATCGTGCCCCACCCCGGGATCGGGACCAGCACCTGCTTCTTGTCCCCCGGTGTCGCCAGGACCGCGGGAAGCCCGATCAGCACCACCGGCGCGAGGATCGCGAGCAGGATCGAACCGCGCCCCAGCGCCCAGGGCGCGGCGACCCAGCCGATCAACTCGGTGCTGAAGCGCAGCACATCGGCGGTCTTGACGTCGGATCTGTCGGACAGGTCGGCGGCCACCACGGCACTGTCCCACGGACCCGTCGCGGGCCGGCGTACGGGGTCCCGCCGAAAAGCCGGGCCCGTACCCGCCGTTGGCGGGTACGGGCCCCGGCTCGCGAGGTCAGACGACCGGGCGGCCACTGGCGGTGGTCTCGGGGATCTCCTCGTTGAGGTCCCAGTGTTCGGCGATCAGCCCGTCCTCGATCCGGAAGATGTCCACCACCACGAGGCCGCGCTCACCCGGCGCGGGGGTGAAGTGGGAGTGCGCGAAGACCAGGTCGCCCTCGGCCGCGGTGCGGCGCAGGTCGAAGCGCAGGGCCGGGAGTTGGGTCCGGATCGAGTCGACCAGCGTGGTCAGGGCGGTCAGGCCGTCGGCGAGCTTGGGGTTGTGCTGCAGCAGGTCGGCGGCGACGTACTTGGCGGCGAGGTCGGTGCGGCCCTGGTTCCAGACCGTCTCGAGGTAGTCGGCGATGAGTTCGGTGTTCGTCATGAGGTGGCTCCGAAAGGTGAGTTGGTAACGGTGAGCGGTCGGGTCGAGGAGAGGTGCGCCAGCGCCCCCAGTAGCAGCGGCAGCAGCCCCACCCCGGCGAGCGCGGTGGCGCCCAGGCGCGGCAGGAGGCAGCCGGCCAGCAGGCTGCCCAGGCTGATGCCGACGTAGAGCATCGCGGCGTTCAGCGCCAGCAGCAGCCCGCGCCGTTGGGGGTCCAGGGCGATCAACCGGGCCTGCTGCGGGGCCTGGTAGAGCTGGCTGAAGAAGGCCCAGACGGCGAACAGCAGCAGCGCCGCCGCGAGCCCGGCCGGCGCGATCAGCAGCCCCACGAACGAGGCGGCCAGGCCGAGTTGGGTCACGGTGATGGTCCGAGTACCGCCGATCCGGGCGAACGCCCTGGCCCCGCAGGCGTTTCCGAGCACGCCCAGCGCGCCGAAGACGAAGAGCACCCCCGTCACCGCGCCGTCCGCGAGGCCGAACCGCTGGGCCAGGTAGGCGCCGGCCACACCGTAGACGGTGAACTGGGCGGCCATGAAGAGCAGCGTGGTGCCGACCAGCGGCAGCACCCCCGGGGTGCGCAGCGCGGCGCGGTAGGCGGCGACGGTGGGCGGCGGACCGGCCGGCAGGGCCGGCAGCAGCGCCGCCACCAGGACGAGGGCGAGCACGCTTGCCGCCGCCACCCCGACCAGCGTCCAGCGCCAGCCCACCGCCTCGCCGAGGTAGGAGGAGAGCGGGACGCCGAGCACGGACGCGACCGTCATCCCGGCGAAGACGGTGGCCAGCGCCCGCGGCCGGCGCTCCTCGGGCACCAGCAGCGATCCGGTCGCCGAGGCGGCGGGGCCGAAGACGGCGCCGCCGAGCCCGGCCAGCACCCGGGCGGCGATCAGCACGCCGACGCCGGGGGCCAGCGCGCCGGCCAGACCGCCGGCCGCCAGCAGGGCCAGCCCCAGCAGCAGCGCCGCGCGCTGGTCCAGGCGGCGCAGCACGGCCGGGGCGAACGGCGCGGCCAGGGCGAAGGTCAGCGCGAAGACGCTGACCAGGACGCCGGCCTCGCCCGGCGGGGTGTGCAGATCGCGGCCGATCGGCGCGCCGAGGCCGACCACCGCGAGCGAGCAGGTGCCCAGGGTGAAGTACCCCAGGGAGAGCGAGAGCAGTGCGGCGTGAGCACTGCGGGTGGTGCGCATCGGGATCCCCCATTCACATACGGTCCGTTGCGTATCCATATTCAAATACGAGACGGTCCGTATGTCAACGGGTATGGTGATCGCCATGACCGGACGCCCCCGTGACCCCGCCGTCGATGAAGCCATCCGCCACGCGGCCATCCAGCTCGTCAAGGAGCAGGGCTACCGCGGCCTGAGCATGGAGGGCATCGCCGCCCGCAGCGGGGTGTCCAAACAGACCGTCTACCGCCGCTTCCGCAGCAAGGGCGAGGTGGTGCTGGAGGCGATGGTCGGCTTCGCGGCCGTCAAGCTGCCCACACCGGACACCGGCAGCCTGCGCGGCGACCTGGCGGAGTTGCTGACCGCCACCTTCCGCAGCGTGCAGGGCGTGGCCGGCACGCTGAACCGGGCGCTGGCCACCGAAGCGATGCAGGACGAGGAGTTCGCCCAGCGGGTCTGGCAGGAGCTGATCAGCAGCCGGCGCGGGGCGGTCGGCGAGCTGCTGGCGCGCGGCCGGGCCCGCGGCGAGGTCGGCCACCCGGACGACGAGTTCCTGCTCGACCTGATCTACGCGCCGCTCTGGTACTGGCTGCTCTTCAGGGTGGACCGGCTGACTGACGCGTACGCGGCCCAGCTCACCGAGGCGGTCTGCAAGGCCGCCGCCTGAGCCGACCGCGCCCGGCTCAGCCGCCCCGGACCGTGCGCAGCACCACCGCTGCCATGCCCTGCTGGCCGGCGGCGTTGGGGTGCAGCGGGGCCCGGCCGGGCGCGGGGAACGGCGGCTCGATCCACCGGGTGTCCTGCCCAGCGCACATGTCGTGGCCGAGCGAAGGCGTGTAGGTGTCCACGAAGCCCGCGCCGGCCGCCGTCGCCCGCTGCCGCAGCACCGCGTTCAGCTGCTGCTCCTGCGCGGCGAGGAAGGCCAGGTCGCCGGAGGTCACCGTGCCGCCCAGCACCCGGGCGCAGGAGCCCGGGTCCACCGGCAGCAGCGCCGGATACCCGACCACGTACACCCTGGCCCGCGGCGCCCGCCGCGCGACCTCGGCCAGCACGCCGGCCAGCCGCTGCCCGACGGTGTCCAGCACGCCGGTCAGCTTGTCGCTCCCGTCGGCGGCGGTGTACGCGGCCCGGCAGGGCGCGTCCTTGGCCTCGGCGGGATCGACCCACCTGGCCACCGCGTTCGCCACCCCGTCCTCGGCGCACCGCTTGGCCACCGTCATGAAGTCCGCGTCGTTGCCGCCGATGCCGACCGTGACCAGCCGGGTGCCCGTGGTCAGCGCGTCCAGCTGCGGCGGGTTGGAACCACCGGCCACCGACTGGGGTCCGGTCAGGTCGGCGGTGGTGGCGCCGGAGCAGCTGACGTCGGTGAACTGGCCGGCCGCCAGCTTCAGCGCGGCCGCCACCAGTGCGGGGTAGTCGGCCGCCGAACGCCCGCAGCCCCTGGGGCCGCCGCCGGCCGGATCGACCTGCAGTCCGGCGGTGTAGGAGTCGCCGAGCGCGACGTACGGCCCAGTCGGCACCGCCGACCGTCCGGGCGACGCCGCCACCGACCTCGGCTTCGCGGCGCCCGAGCAGCCGGCCAGCGCCAGCGGCACCGCCAGCAGCGCCACCAGCCCGGCGACCCGCCGCACCCCGCGCATCAACCCGCACCCCCGGGCGGCACGCTACTCGGCCCCACGCTCATGCTCCGCGAGGAACTCCTCGAAACGGCGCCCCAGCTCCTCGGCCGAGGGCAGCTCGGTGGCCTCGGCGAGCAGGCTCTCGCGGCCCTCGGCCCCGGCCACCGCGTCGTACTGGCCCTCCATGCCGCGGATCGCCGAGCGCAACTCGTCATCGCCCTGGGCCAGCTGCTCCTCGATGTCGGCGTAGACCTCGCCGACCCGCTCGCGCAGCGCGTTCCCCGGCAGCACCAGGCCGGTGGCGGACTGGACGGCCTCCAGGATCAGCACGGCGGCGGCCGGGTAGGCGGACCGCGCCACGTAGTGCGGCACGTGCACCGCGAAGCCGAGCACGTCGCGCCCCGCCTCGGCCAGCCGGTACTCGACCAGCGCCTGGGCGCTGCCCGGCACCTGCGCCTTCTCGAACCACTGCGGGTACCCGCCGGCCAGGTCGAGCCGGTTGCCGTGCGGGGTCAGGCCGACCGGGCGGGTGTGCGGCACGCCCATCGGGATGCCGTGGAAGTCCACCGCCAGCCGCACGCCGAGCCGCTCCGCCAGACTGCCGATGGCGGCCGCGAAGGCGTCCCACTCGACATCCGGCTCGGGGCCGGTGAGCAGCAGGAACGGGGCACCGGCGGCGTCCGTGACCAACTGGAGCAGGATCTCCGGCGGCTCGTAGGAGACCCAGCTCTCCCGGTCGAAGGTCATCGCGGGCCGACGGGCGCGGTAGTCCACCAGGCGGTCGTGGTCGAACCGGGCGACCACCTGCGGGCTGCCCTCGGCCAGCAGATGCTCCATCACCTGAGCGCCCGCCTCGCCCGCGTCCATGAAGCCCTCGAAGTGGTAGAGCAGGACCAGCCCGCCCTCGGCCGTGGAGGTCGCGGCGGCCTTCGCAGCCGCCACCGCTGCCACGCCCTGCGGCTCAAGCTCGTACAGCGCCTCGGGATCACGCACCGCGCACCCAACCGTTTCTCGTCGTCGGTCCTACCTGTCCGGCCGTACCGGTCCGGCAACAGCACCAGCGTGCCGCGCGGCACTGACATTCCCGGTCACCGGAACGCTCTCGAATCCTCTCACCCCCACCCTCGGCAACGGCTCGAGCGGGGAGCCGTCGGCGCAGGTCAGCACGGCACACCGGACCCGGGGACTGGTCCGCGGGACGGTACCTGTCGTAGCATCGGCACACTGGCGATCCCGACTCGCGTGCCGCGAAGTGACGCACGGGGCCAAGCCGGGTATCGTCCTCTCGCTGCCTCGCATCGTCGCGCCGTCGCCACGTCGTCTGTCACGCCGTGGGCCACGGCCCGAACCGTGTTCGGCCAGCCACCTGATTCGCACCTTGCCTTCACTTGGCCGCCTGCTTCCCTTCGCGCATTCGATCCTTCTTCGGCCATCTCGCGGACGCACACTGTCCCCCCGCACTTCCCCGCCGGACCGGTCCATCTGAACCGTGCCCGCTCCGGCACCGCGCTGCCCGTTCCGGGCCGCCCCTCCCCCGTCGTACGACCGAGTTCCGGCGTACCCGAGGAGCGGCGGAGCACCCGGCCGGGGCGACCTGCCCAGCCCGAACGCCCGCACCCTGGGCGCCCGGGTCCCTCCGATCGCCGAAGGACCGAAGGTTCCGTGCCAGCACCTGTCACCCTCACCGGCCGCACCGTTCGGCTGGAGCCCCTCTGCGAGCAGCACGCCGAAGGGCTGGCCGCGGCCGCCGCCGCGGATCGCACGTCATTCGGCTTCACCGCCGTCCCGCAGGGCCTGGACGGCGCCCGCGAGTTCATCGCGGGCGCGCAGGCCGACATGGCGGCCGGCCGCTCGCTGGTCTTCGCCACCGTGCGGGCCGCGGACGGCCTGGTGGTCGGCTCCACCCGGTTCCTGGAACTGGACTACTGGCAGGGCCCGGTGGTCTGGCCGCCGCTGCCCTCCGGGCCGATCGGCGACCCGGCCACCGCCGTGCCGGACGCCGCCGAGATCGGCCGCACCTGGCTCTCCGCGCACGCCCAGGGCACCGGCATCAACACCGAGGCCAAGCTGCTGATGCTCCGGCACGCCTTCGAGACCTGGGGCGTGCAGCGGATCTCGCTGCGCGCCGACGCCCGCAACCTGCGCTCGCGCGCGGCGATCGAGCGGCTCGGGGCCACCTCCGAAGGGGTGCGCCGGGCCCACAGCAGGGGGCTGGACGGGGTGGTGCGCAGCACCGCGTTCTACTCGATCCTGGCCGAGGAGTGGCCCGCCGTGCGGGACATCATCGAGCTGCGGATCGCCGCCGCGATCGCGCCGAGCGCGCCGGACCGGCGGATCGACCGGGGCGTGGCACGCGAACTCGACCAGGAGTGCGTCAGACACGCCGGCTCGCTGATCCCGGCCTGACCCCGACTCGAGGCCGGGTGGAGTCCCAGGGCGGGCCCCGGAAGTCAACGCGTGGTGCGGATGACCCCCTGAGGGGG
Organism: Kitasatospora sp. NBC_01266; assembly: GCF_036242395.1. Classification (NCBI taxonomy): domain Bacteria; kingdom Bacillati; phylum Actinomycetota; class Actinomycetes; order Kitasatosporales; family Streptomycetaceae; genus Kitasatospora; species Kitasatospora sp. NBC_01266. The sequence goes on from NZ_CP108458.1 coordinate 2,905,110, forward strand.
ATATTTCGCATACCTACCGTTCGACTGGGCACCACCCCGCCATGACTCCCCTTGATTCGGTTCGGCTGCTCGGCGCCGACCAGCAGCACATCGTCACCCGCGCGCAGCTGATCGAGCACGGGGTCCCGTCCGGGACCATCGCGCACCGGCTGCGCCCGGGTGGGCCCTGGCAGCGGGTGCTGCCCCGGGTGATCTGCCTGCAGAGCGGGCGGCTGAGCGCCCATCAGCGGCTGCGCGCGGCACTCAGCTACGCCGCACCCAAGGGCGAGCGGCCGCAGCCGGGCTCCGTGCTGCTCACCGGACTCGCCGTGCTGGCCGACGCCGGGCTGGCCAGCGCCGGCCACCCGTCGGACGTCGAGGTGGTCGACGTCCTGATCCCGACCGGACGGCGGGTGGCGAGCCGGGACTTCGTCCGGGTGCACCGGGCCCCGGCCAGAACCAGCGCGATGCCGGCCGGCTTCGAACGGGACGACGGCCTGTGGAGCGTCGGCGTCGGGCGCGCGCTGGCGGACGTCGCACCGTATCTGACGAGCGCTCGACAGTTCCGGGCGCTCTGCGCAGAGGCGGTGCAGGGGCGGCTGTGCGAGCGCGCCGATCTGCTGACCCGGCTGCTCGGCGGACCGTCCAGCACCGCCACCCTGGCGCATGTGCAGCAGGTGGCGGACGAGCTGACCTGCGGGGTCTACTCGGTCGCGGAGAGCGAGGCGCGCGAGGTGCTGCGGCGCGGCGGCCTGCCGGAGCCGCTGTGGACCCCGGTGCTGCTGCTGGACGGACGGTTCCTGGCGATCCCGGACGCGTTCTGGCCGCAGGCCTGCGTGGCGCTGGAGATCGACTCGCGGGCCTGGCACCTGCGCCCGGCGGACTACGAGCGCACCCTGACCCGGGGCAACCGGCTGGCGGCGGCCCGGCTGCCGGTGGTCCGGGCCACCCCGCACCAGCTGCGGACGGACGCGGCGACGGTGGTGCGCGAGCTGCGCGCCCTGCTCGCCACCGGCCCGCACGGTCCGTACCACCGGCTGACCTGGACCCGCCAGCGGATGGGGCAGGGGTGACGGCCCTCCCCCTGACCTGAGGTCAGGGGGAGGTCTCGGCGTCGGCGCTCGCCGCACCCGCGGCGGTGGCGGTCGCGGCCAGCTCCTGGAGGGCGGCCAGGTGCGCGGTCAGGGCGGTGCGGCCACTGCGGGTGGCGGCGAGCCAGGTGCGCGGACGCTTGCCGACGTAGCCCTTCTTGGCCGTCAGGTAGTCCGCCGCCTCCAGCGCGCCCGCCGCCTTGCTGAGCACCGAGTCGGAGACCCCGCAGTAGTCGCGCACCACGCCGAACTCGGCCTCGGCGCAGCCGCAGAGGAAGGCGAGCAGGGTCAGCCTGGTCGGGTGCTGGAGCAGCGGGTCGACGGTGGTCACGCGGCGGCCGGTGCCCGGCGGATCCGCTGGTTGGCCAGCAGCATCAGCGCCCAGAAGGCCAGTCCGGCGCCGACGCCCGCCCCGCCGCACGCGCCGAGCAGACCGCCGGCGGGCGCGCAGGCCAGGCCGGCCGCGCCCGCCACGACGAGCACCGCCGCGGTGCCACCCCGGACGAAGGTGCGCCAGCCGCGGTCCAGGTCGGCGAGGCGGCCGACCACGCCGGTGCTGCGCGCGCCGATCCGCACCAACACGCCCATCAGCACGGCGAACAGCACCGCGTTGACCAGCACCAGCCAGTCGGCGTGACTGCTGCGGGCGATCCCGATCGACGTGCCGTAGGCCGCCAGCAGCGCGCCGATGGCCGGCCCGTACCAGGCGGGCAGCAGCTGCGGCCGGTGGGCGGCGGCGTTCGCCCGCTCGGCGAGCGCGAGGGCCTCGGCGGGATCGAAGTGGCCGACGGGATCGAGGACGGTATCGCTGGACATGCTGCTACCCCCTGTGCGGAATGTAGTTCCAGCATGGCACGTACTTTCCAGTCTGGAAAGTAGTTTCTCAGCAGCCGGTGTCGATCCGCTGGAAGCTGCTGTAGTGGTCGGCGGTCCAGTACTCCTCCCCGGCCTTGCCGGTGACGATCCGCCGGGTCCCCCGGTCACCGGAGCCCGGGGTGACCACCGTGTACTCGTGGTAGTAGCCGCTCGGCTCGGCGGGCAGCCGCTTCTCGCGGTTCTCGAAGACCACGCCGTCGGTGCGGTACGGGAAGGGGCCGTTCGAGCCGATCAGCTTCAGGGTGTCGCGGGCCTGACCGGGCAGCCGGCTCTGGCAGACGGATCCGGAGCGGGCGACCGCGGCCGGCTGCTGCCGGTCGGTGGCGCACCCGGCGGCGGCCGCGACCGTGCAGAGCAGGGCGGCGGCGACAGTGATCAGGCGAAAGCGGCTGGTCAGGCTGGTCATGGGCGACAGCTTGCCGGAAAACGCGAAGCCGGGGCGGGCTCGGACGCCATTGTCCGTGCCCACCCCGGCCTCTGTACGTCCGGCGGTTCTCCTGCGCCGAGCACCGCCGGGCGCCCCTCCCCGTTGGAGGGGGCACGGGTCAGCGAGAGTCGCTGCCCGCAGTCTCAAGGGCGGCGCGACCGGCCTCCAGGCGCGCCACCGGGATCCGGAACGGCGAGCAGGAGACGTAGTCCAGGCCCGCCTCGTGGAAGAAGTGCACCGAGTCCGGGTCACCGCCGTGCTCGCCGCAGACGCCGAGCTTCAGGTCGGGACGGGTCGCCCGGCCCTCCTTCACGGCGTGCTTGACCAGGGCGCCGACGCCGTCGCGGTCGATGGTCTCGAACGGGGAGACCCCGAAGATGCCCTTCTCCAGGTAGGCCGTGAAGAACGAGGCCTCCACGTCGTCCCGGGAGAAGCCCCACACGGTCTGGGTCAGGTCGTTGGTGCCGAAGGAGAAGAACTCGGCGGCCTCGGCGATCTGACCGGCCGTCACGGCGGCGCGCGGAAGTTCGATCATGGTACCGAGCTTGATGTCCAGCTTGACGCCGGTCGAAACGGCGACCTCGGCGAGTACTCGCTCACACTCGTCGCGGACGATCTCAAGCTCCTGGACGGTGCCGACCAGCGGGATCATCACCTCGGGACGCGGGTCGCCGCCGGCCAGCTTGCGCTCGGCCGCCGCCTCCGCGATCGCCCGCACCTGCATGCCGAACAGGCCCGGGATGACCAGCCCGAGGCGCACGCCGCGCAGACCCAGCATCGGGTTCTGCTCGTGCAGCTTGTGCACCGCCTGGAGCAGGCGCAGGTCGTTCTCGTTCGGGTCCCGGCGGGCCTCGGCGAGCGCGACGCGCACCGACAGCTCGGTGATGTCGGGCAGGAACTCGTGCAGCGGCGGGTCCAGCAGGCGGACCGTGACGGGCAGTCCGTCCATCGACTGGAAGAGCTCGATGAAGTCGCCCTTCTGCAGCGGCAGCAGGGTGGAGAGCGCCTGCTCGCGGTCCTTGTCGTTGTCCGCCAGGATCAGGTGCTCGACCTCCTTGCGGCGCTCCTCGCCGAGGAACATGTGCTCGGTGCGGCACAGGCCGATGCCCTGGCCGCCGTAGCGGCGGGCGCGGTTGGCGTCCTCGGCGTTGTCGGCGTTGGCCCGCACGGCCAGCCGGCGGCGCACGTCGGCGTGCGACATCAGCCGGTGCACGGCCTGCACCAGACCGCCCTGGACGTCGGCGCCGGCGTGCAGGGTGCCCTCGAAGTACTCGACCACCGGGGACGGCAGCACCGGGACCTCGCCGATGTAGACCTTGCCGGAGGCGCCGTCGATCGAGACGACCTCGCCCTCCTCGATCACCAGGCCGTCGGAGGTGGTCATCTTGCGGCGCTTGGTGTCGACCTCGAGGTCCTCGGCGCCGCAGACACAGGTCTTGCCCATGCCGCGGGCCACCACGGCCGCGTGCGAGGTCTTGCCGCCGCGCGAGGTCAGGATGCCCTCGGCGGCGATCATGCCGTCCAGGTCGTCCGGGTTGGTCTCGCGGCGGACCAGGATGACCTTCTCGCCGGAGCGCGACCACTTGACGGCGGTGTAGGAGTCGAAGACCACCTTGCCGATCGCGGCACCCGGCGAGGCCGCCAGGCCCCAGGCGATCTGCTTGGAGTCGGGCTGCGGGGCGAAGCGCGGGAACATCAGCTGGGCCAGCTGGCCGCCGGTCACCCGGTGCAGCGCCTCGTCCAGGTCGATCAGGCCCTGGTCGACAAGCTGGACGGCGATCCGGAAGGCGGCGGCGGCGGTGCGCTTGCCGATCCGGGTCTGCAGCATCCAGAGCTTGCCGCGCTCGATGGTGAACTCGATGTCGCACAGGTCGCGGTAGTGCAGCTCGAGCTTGTGCATGATCGCCATCAGCTCGTCATAGGACTTCTTGTCCAGCTGCTCCAGGTCCGCGAGCGTCAGGGTGTTGCGGATGCCGGCCACCACGTCCTCGCCCTGGGCGTTGGAGAGGTAGTCGCCGTAGACGCCGGTCGCGCCGGTGGAGGGGTCGCGGGTGAAGGCGACGCCGGTGCCGGAGTCCTCGCCGAGGTTGCCGAAGACCATGGTGCAGACGTTGACCGCGGTGCCCAGGTCGTTCGGGATCCGCTCCTGGCGGCGGTAGAGCCGGGCCCGGTCGCCGTTCCAGGAGTGGAAGACGGCGTGGATCGCGAGGTCCATCTGCTCGCGCGGCTCCTGCGGGAAGGCCCGCCCGGTCTCGCGCTGCACGATGCCCTTGAAGGTCTCGACCAGCTCGCGAAGGTCGGCGGCGTCCAGGTCGAGGTCGTTGACCGTGCCCTTGGCGTGCTTCGCGTGCTCCAGGGCCTCCTCGAACAGCTCGCCGTCCACGCCCAGCACGGTCTTGCCGAACATCTGGACCAGGCGGCGGTAGGAGTCCCAGGCGAACCGCTCGTTGCCGGACTGGGCGGCCAGGCCGGCCACCGAGGCGTCGGAGAGGCCGATGTTCAGGACGGTGTCCATCATGCCGGGCATCGAGAACTTGGCCCCGGAGCGGACCGAGACCAGCAGCGGGTTGTCGGCCTGGCCGAGCTTCTTGCCCATCTGCGCCTCGAGCGCCGCCAGGTGGTCGCTGACCTCCTGGTGCAGCGAGGCGGGCTCGGCACCGGTCTCCAGGAAGACCTTGCAGGCGTCGGTGGTGAGGGTGAATCCGGGGGGAACCGGCAGCCCGAGGTTGGTCATCTCGGCCAGGTTCGCGCCCTTGCCGCCCAGCAGGTCCTTGAGGTCCCTGTTTCCTTCGGTGAAGGAGTAAACAAACTTCTGCGTCGCCGCCACGGGTCGGTCTCCTCGCACGGGGTTGCCTGACGCCGGAGAACATACCCATTTCGAAGGCGGTTGCGCGCCGTCGATAGGCCGTCCGATCCCGGGGGCCGGTACCGACCCATGAGATCAAAAGCTTGTGAAGGCGTTCACCTCTGTTGCTGAAATCGTCCGGATGACGCTAGCGATCGTTCAAGTATTGAACGCGTCGATACGTGAAGATCACCGAGGCCGGACGGAGGGTAGCGGCGGATGGTCCACCGTGTTTCCCCGGCTTGATTTCCTGCAGCCAAGTGGGCGGATCGGCTCGGCTGCCCGTTCGGGAAGCGATTTGGACAACCCGGCACCTTTCGCGCCCCTGACGCGCCGTCACCCACGCCTTTGTGTGGCAAGCGTCACGGACGCGGCTCACTCATCGTACGTATCGAAACTCGTCCGTTCGTCGCCCAACGCGCCGTTCCGCTCGCGCTGAGTCATCAAGATCTGCCAAAAGGGAGCCCTCTTGGCCAGAATGGCCAAGAGGGCTGGGACACCCCGTCCGGAGTCCCCGAGAGGGCCTTTTCGACGATTCGGCGGAGTCAGCCGCCGGAGCTGTCCGATTCGGCCTCAACGCTCGGCACGGCGCAGTCGTACGGATCGTCCAACCAGCCCTCGGGCAGGACCACCCGGCCGTTGCCGCTGGTGCGCCCGCGCGGCCCGTCGGCGCCGGCCGGCCAGCGCTGCTCCTGGTCGACCTCGGCGAGCAGCTCGGCCAGCTCGCCGAGCGAGCTCGCCATGGCCAGCTTGACCCGCAGCTGGGAGCCGACCGAGAAGCCCTTGGTGTACCAGGCGACGTGCTTGCGGAAGTCCACCACTCCGCGCTGCTCGTCCTTCATCCACCGGCCCAGCAGCTCGGCATGGCGCAGCATGGTGGCGCCCACCTCGGCGAAGCTCGGGCGGACCGGGTCGGTGACCCCCTCGAAGACCGCGACCAAGTCCTTGAAGAGCCACGGCCGCCCCAGGCAGCCGCGGCCGACCACCACGCCGTCGCAGCCGGTCTCGCGCATCATCCGCAGCGCGTCCGGCGCCGACCAGATGTCGCCGTTGCCGAGCACCGGGACGTGCGCCGGAACCGCCTCGCGCAGCCGGGCGATCGCCGACCAGTCGGCGGTGCCGCCGTAGTGCTGGGAGGCGGTGCGCCCGTGCAGCGCGATCGACGAGACGCCCTCCTCGGCGCCGATCCGGCCGGCGTCCAGATAGGTGAGGTGGTCGTCGTCGATGCCCTTGCGCATCTTCATGGTGACCGGCAGGCCGCCCGCGCCCGCCACCGCCTCGCGCAGCAGCTCGCGCAGCAGGTTGCGCTTGTAGGGGAGCGCCGAGCCGCCGCCCTTGCGGGTCACCTTGGGCACCGGGCAGCCGAAGTTGAGGTCGATGTGGTCGGCCAGGTCCTCCTCCGCGATCATGCGGGCGGCCTTGCCGACGGTGGCCGGGTCCACGCCGTACAGCTGGATCGAGCGCGGCTGCTCGGTCTCGTCGAAGTGGATCAGCTGCATGGTCTTGGCGTTGCGCTCGACCAGCGCCCGGGTGGTGATCATCTCGGAGACGAACAGGCCCTTGCCGCCGGACTGCTCGCGGCACAGGGTGCGGAACGGCGCGTTGGTGATCCCCGCCATCGGCGCGAGCACCACCGGCGGCCAGACCTGGAGCTGGCCGATCGACAGCGGCGCGAACTCGCCGGCGGGGGCTTCGGGGGCGGCTGCGGGGGCTTCGGGCGTGGCGGTCATACGCGGGCGGTCCTCGGCGGGAGCGGGTGGACGGGACTCTCCATTGTCCCCCACCGCCGCGCGGCCCCCCTTTTCGGTCAGTCCGGGGGGTCCGGTCAGCCCGGGGCGAAGCCCAGGCTGGTGTTCCCCGAGCCGCAGAACGCGCTGATCGTGTTCGGCGAGTTCGGGTCGGTCAGCGCCGGGTCCACGTCGGACGAACCGGAGACGTTGAGGCGGTAGGTGCTGCCCGGCGGCAGCCCGGCGTGCAGCGAGCCCGAGGTGCAGGCCAGCGCGACGGCGTGCGGCGGGGCGGCGAACTGCAGGTCCACCGCGCCGGAGGTGACCGCCGCCTGCACCTGGGTCGAGGTGAGGTGCTGGCCGGTGAGCGAGCCGCTGGTCAGCTGCGCGGCGATCCGGCCCGAGACGTCGTCCAGCTCGATCGAACCCGAGTAGCTGCGCAGGCTCAGCGCACCGGTCAGGCCGCGGATCCTGGTGTCGCCCGAGGTGCTCTTGATCGTGACGGCGGTGCCGGGCGGCGCGGCGATGTCCAGGCCCACCGAGCAGGACGGCTCGGTGATGCCCAGCACCTGCGGGCAGCGGGTCGAGATCCGCAGCGTGTGCCCCTCCACCTTGGGGGTGACCACCGGCTTGCCGACCGTCCAGTGCTCGGACTGCTGGACGGCCAGCCGGTTGTCCAGCGCGGGGCTGATCGTGGCGTTGGCGTCCTGCAGGTCCAGTTCCAGCGCGGTGATGCGGCTCGAGTAGAGGGTCGGATGGACGCTGCTCTGGCGCACCAGGCTGGTCCAGGTCTGGCCCGCGCTGATCAGGATCACCACCGCCCCGGCCAGCGTTCCCACGCCGCGCCAGATCCGGCGCTCACTCCCGCGCCCGGTGCCGGAGGCCGCGAGCTGCTCGGCCGCGCTCACCGCTAGCCCTCCCCGAGGAAGCGCAGCACGGCCAGCACCCGCCGGTGGGTGGCGTCGGCGGCCGGCAGGTCCAGCTTGGTGAAGATGCTGCTGATGTGCTTGGCCACCGCGCTGTCGCTGACCACCAGCGCCTCGGCGATCGCCGCGTTCGAGTGGCCCTCCGCCATCAGCTTGAGCACGTCGCGCTCCCGCGGGGTCAGCTTCTCCAGCGGATCGCGGTGGCGGCGCACCAGCAGCTGGGCGACCACCTCGGGGTCCAGCGCCGTGCCGCCGGCGGCCACCCGCTGCAGGGCGTCCACGAAGTCGTCCACGTTGGCCACCCGCTCCTTGAGCAGGTAGCCCACGCCGCTGGTGTTGGAGGAGAGCAGATCGGCCGCGTACCGCTCCTCCACGTACTGGGAGAGCAGCAGCATCGCGATCTGCGGCCACTGGCGACGTATCAGCAGCGCCGCCCGGACGCCCTCGTCGGTGAAGCCGGGAGGCATCCGCACGTCCGTCACCACCACCTGCGGCTGGTGTTCCTCGACGGCGGCCAGCAGCGCCTCGGCGTCCCCGACGGCGGCGGCCACCTCGTAGCCCACCGCCTCCAGGACCTTGACCAGCCCGACCCGCAGCAGGACCGAGTCCTCGGCGATCACAGCTCGCACGGCAACTCCACAGTGATGATGGTGGGACCCCCGAAGGGGCTGCTGATGGTCAGGGTGCCGTCCACCGAAGCGGCGCGCTTGCGCAGCCCGGTCAGGCCGGTCCCCCGGGACGCGTCGGCGCCGCCCACGCCGTCGTCGCGGATCACTATCCGCAGCTGCGGACCCCGCTGGCGGACCGACAGGTCGACCCGGGAGGCACCGGCGTGCTTGGCCACGTTGGCCAGCGCCTCGGAGACCACGAAGTAGGCGACCGCCTCGACGGTGGGCGCCACCGGGGCCGGCAGGTCGACCTCCAGGCGCACCGGCAGCGGGGCGCGGGCCGCGATGCCGGAGAGCGCCGCGTCCAGGCCGCGGTCCTCCAGCACCACCGGGTGCAGGCCGCGGACCAGATCGCGGAGCTCGGCGATGGCCGCCTGCGCCTCCTCGTGCGCCTCGACGATCACCCGCATCGCCTCCGGCGGCACGTCCTTGAGCGTCTTGCGGGCCAGGCCCAGGTTCATCGCGAGCGAGACCAGCCGCTGCTGGGCGCCGTCGTGCAGGTCGCGTTCGATCCGGCGGCGCTCGGCGTCGGCGGCGTCCACCACGCCGGCCCGGCTCTCCGCCAGGTCCTCCACCCGGCGCTCCAGCTCGTGTGCCCGGCTGGGCCCGAGCAGCGCGCGGGCGGCCCGCCGGTCCATCCGGGCCACTCGGACGAGCAGCCAGGGGCCCGCGAAGAGCAGGGCCACCCCGACCGCGGTGAAGAGCAGGTCGTTGACCGAGGTCCTGGTGGTGTCGCGGACCAGGTTGCCGCGCGGCACCAGCGCGTGCCAGGCGAAGACGGTGGACATGGTCAGCCCCGCCCCGACGCTGATCAGCCCCAGCAGGCCGAACAGGGCCAGGCTCGGGCCGATCAGCACGTGGTAGCCGGCCTGGCGCCAGGTCGACTCCGAGCGGAACCAGGCCAGCAGGCGCATCGGCGCCGGGGTGCCGGGCGGTGCCAGCGGCGGGTGCGGACGGATCTCCAGGTCGCCCAGGGCCCGGAAGCGGCCGCGCTGGGCGAGGGTCAGGGCCGGCAGGAAGAGCAGCAGCAGCACGATGAGCGCGACGAGCAGCTTGGTCAGCGTGACCAGGAGGAGCAGCGGGATCAGGAACGGCAGGCCGGCGGCGACCAGCCGCAGCTCGCACAGGGCCATGGCGGACCAGGGCGCGATGTGCGCGGGGCGCGGGGCGGGCGCGGGACGCTCGTCCCGGCGGGCGTCGGGGTCCGCGTCCGGTCCTGCGTCGGGGTCTGCGGTGCGTCCTGGGCCGGGTCCTGCGCCGGGTCCTGCGCTGGGTCCGCTGTGCTGCTGATCGGCGCTGTGGTCGGAGAGCCAGGCCAGGCTCGGGTGCGCCGTCCCCCGGCGGATCTTCTCGCGCAGTCGGCGCAGCCCGCTGGTCCTGATCACGTCGGACAGCTTAGGGGGACGCTCCGGCGGCAGTCAGTGCAGTGGGGTGCCGGTGGGGGGTGTAGCTAGGTACACCCCCAAGACGGGACCCCACGCCACAGACCCGGGCCGCCGGAACCGGCAGGCTTGGGACTGTCGGAAAGCGGAGGACGGACGGCGGATGGCGACGAGCCACGTGGTGGTCCTGATGAACGGGGTGGCACGGATGAACGCGACGCGCGAAGCCCGGCCGGCGGCGGGCGGGCGGAACCCCGCCATGACCTGGCCCGCCGAGGGGCCGTGGTCGGTCCGCCTGGCCACCGGCCGCGCCGGGCGCCCGGCGCTGGAGGTCTACGAGCACGGCGAACTGCTCGACGTGCTGGTGACCAGCACGCTCGGTGGCCAACTGCTGCGCGGCGCCCGCCGCGCCGTCGACGGGGAGCAGCCGAGCGGCCTCGCCTGGGGGCGGCTGGACGCGACCGGGCGGCTGCCCGAGGTCGTCTTCGCCAGCGGCCGGCTGCGGCCCCTGTGGCGCGCGGCCGAACTGCGGGAGCTCGACGGCGGCTTCTGGCTGGCCACCGCGCCGGGGCCGCTGGCGGGCGTGGTGGCCAGCTGGGCGGACGGGCGGCGGGAGCGGCTGCGACCGTCCCGGGCGTACTGAGGTACCTGAGTCATCTGAGTTGTCTGAGCTGTCTGTGGTGGCCCGACGCGGCCGACCGCACCGACGCACCGGGGGGATCGCGATGAGTACCAGGATCAAGCACCTGCACATCGCGCTGCTCGGCGGCGCCGGCCTGGCGCTGCTGCCGTGGATCGTCGTGCTGGCGCTGACCCTGCACCACGCGGCCGGCTGGGTCGTCCTGGACGTCGCCGAGGCCGCCGCGCTGCTCGGCGCGGCCCGGCTGCTGCGCACCGGCCACCGCCTGCACCGACCGGTCGCCGCGCTGGCCGCCGTCCTGCTGCTGGCCGACGCCGGGTGGGACGTCGGCACGGCGGGCGCCCGGTCGGCGCTGCTGGTCGCGCTCGCGATGGCGGTGCTCGCCGAGCTGCCGCTGGCGGCGCTCTGCGCGGGGCTGGCGCTGCGGGGGTCGGCGCCGTGCCGCCCGGCGGTCGCGGGCCGGCCGACCGCCGATCACTACGCGCTGGCCCTGGCGGCCTGAGCCGGGAGTGGAGGGACGCCAGCGGGGAAGCGCACGCGTTTCGCAAGCGCCGGTGCAATGTTACTGAATAGTCATCCAATGGTCCGTCCAGGTTGTTCCGCTCACGACAGCGACCCGCCATCATGAGCCACCGGCCGCGCCGTTCGTCGAGTACGTGGCCCCCAACCCACCACTCCTGGACGGACGATGAAGACGTTCGCGACCCGCGCCACAGCCACCGGCGCCGCACTGTTCTCGCTGCTGGCCTGGTCGACCGGCACCGGTGCGGCCACCGCGCCGGACGCCGCCACCACGGCAACCGCTGCCGCCGCCCGCCCGGCGGTGCTGACCGGCCGTCAGCTCGCCGACTCGTGGACCGGCCCGCTGAGCACCAAGGGCCGGTACATCGTGGACGCCAACGGGCAGCGGTTCAAGCTGATGTCCGGCAACTGGGAAGGCGCGCAAGGCACCTGGACCGGCAGCGGGGACGTCGACGACCCGGCGAACAACGAGCACGGCGAGCCCTCGAACAACATGCCGCTGGGCCTGGACCGGGCGCCGATCGCCACCATCCTGGCCGGGTTCCACAGCCTGGGCATCAACAGCATCCGGCTGCCGTTCTCCAATGCGCTGATCCACAACACCACTCCGGTGCCGGACGCGTCGGTCGCCGCCAACCCGCAGCTGCGCGGCGACACCCCGCTGCAGGTCTACGACGCCGTGGTGGCCGCGCTGACCGGTGACGGCTTCGCGGTGATCCTCAACAACCACACCACCACGGCTCGCTGGTGCTGCGGCCTGGACGGCAACGAGCGCTGGAACAGCGGCCAGACCACCCAGCAGTGGGAGGCCGACTGGCTGTTCATGGTGCGGCGCTACCAGTCCAACAAGCGCGTGGTCGGTGCCGACCTGCGCAACGAGGTGCGCCGCGACGTCACCGACGACCCCAACTGGGGCTGGGGCGACGACCATGACGAGAACGCCGCCTTCGAGGAGGCCGGCAACCAGATCCTCCAGGCCGACCCGGACATGCTGATCATCATGGAGGGCATCAACTGGACCGGTATCCCGCTGAACGGGCTGCCGCACGGACGGCCGATGCTGACCCCGGTCGCCACCCTCTCCAACACCCTGATCGAGTCGAACAAGCTGGTCTACTCGGCGCACTTCTACTCCTACACCGGCCCCGCCAACTCCGGTGCGAGCAGCGGCCTGGGCGTCACCAGCGACCCGCGCTACGAGGACTTCACGCCCGCCCAGCTCGCCCAAGTGGTCAACCAGGAGGCGCTGTTCGTCACCCAGTCGGGCCAGCACTTCACCGCGCCGGTCTGGGTGAGCGAGTTCGGCGCGGCCGGACGCGGCGAGAGCGACCCCAAGGAGGTCACCTGGTTCGACAGCTTCACCGACATCCTGGCCGCCAACGACACCGACTTCGCGATCTGGCCGCTGGTCGGCTGGACCGACAGCACCGGTGCGCCGATGGACAACTGGGCCATGCTCTCGTACGACGCCAACGGCAACCAGCTGAGCGTCAACGACCCCGGTGACTGGCGCGCCGCCGACTGGAACAAGCTGGTCACCGCGCCAAGCCTGACCGGCCCGGTGCCGGACGTGAACCACTGGAACATGCTCGACCTCGACCACACCGACTACGACGTCTCGGCGGCCATGCTCGCGCTGCCCGACTGGGACTCCGGCGCCCGCAAGGGCGCCTGCCCCGACAGTGAGCGCCTGACGGGCCTGGGCCGCAGCAGCAGCCGGGGCCTGTGCACGGACGCCGGCGAGCCCGCGAAGAGCGGGGCGCCGAACGTGGTGGTCACCGACGAGCGGTACGTCACGGACGGCGACTGGGCGGTGGGGTACAACAAACTGCAGTGCCCCGACGGCGACTTCGCGGTGGGTTACAGCGTGCGCGGCGGCGCGATGTCCTCGCTGCTCTGCGCGCCCGCCGCGCAGGCGCTGCCGGGCGGCGGGCGGGACGTCTGGTTCGACCACGGCGACAACCGGCCGAGCAGCGGCGGGTCCAGCGGCAGCGACTGGGCCTCCGGGGACTACAAGGGGCAGTGCGGCGACAACGAGTACGTGGCGGGTGTCGCGTACACCTGGCAGTGGGTGCAGGAGGGCGTCCCAGACGCCCTGCTCTGCCGGCCACTGAGCTGATGTCCCCTATTTCGAAGGTTTTCTGACGTCTGGTCAGTTGAGCGGCGCGGCCGACCGGGGAACCGGGAAGCTGCGCCGCATTACCGCGTCGAAGGCGGCGTCCGGCAGCAGCCGCCGGGCGGTCATCACCACCCGCGAGAGCCCGCCGATCGCATACCGGGCGCGCGGCCGGGCCGTGGTGGCCGCCCGCACGATGACCCGGGTGGCCGCCTCGGCGGACACCGCGCCGCCTCGCCGGGTGAAGCTCTTGTGGGCGTACATGTCGGCGAGTTCGGCGCGGAAGCTGCCGTACGGGTCGTCGGCAGCCGGCGCTGTGTGCATGGTGTCCACCGCCGTGCCCGCGAACTCGGTGATGGTGGGCCCGGGTTGGACCACCACCACGTCGATCCCGAACGGCGCCACCTCGAGGCGCAGCGAGTCGCTGATCGCCTCCACCGCGTGCTTGCTGGCGTGGTAGAAGGCCCCGCCAGGCGGCGAGAACCGGCCGGCCATCGAGGAGATGTTGACGATCCGGCCGCGTCCGGCCGCCCGCATGCCCGGCAGCACCAGCTGGGTCAGCCGGACCAGCCCGAACACGTTGGTGTCGAACTGCGCCCGCACCTCGGCCGGTTCGGCCGACTCGACGGGCTGGTGCAGCCCGTACGCCGCGTTGTTGACCAGCAGCTCGACCGCGCCGTGCCGCTGCTCGATCTCCCGCACGGCGGCGACCATCGAGGCCTCGTCCGTGACGTCCAGCGCGAGGGTGTGCAACCCCTGGGCGGCCAGGTCGGCGATCGACTCCGGGCGGCGCGCGGTGGCGTACACCCGGTGGCCCAGGCGGTGCAGCGCCAGCGCCGTCTGCCGGCCCATGCCGGAGGAGCAGCCGGTGATCAGGACGGTCTTCGCACTCAATTCAGGAGTCCTTTGCGCTGAGGAGGGACCAGACGGCCTGCTCGGCCCGGTCGCGTTCGGCCTGGGGCAGATCGGTGACGGCGGCGGGCCGGATCGCCCGCAGCAGTCCGGCGAAGGCGCCGAGCGCCAGCGCTACCAGGAGCTGCGGCTCGCCCTCGCGGATCGCCCCGGCCTGCTGGCCACGTGCGATGAAGTCCGCTGCCAGCTGGTCGAGTTCGGCGGCCAGCGCCCGGCTCTCGGCGTCCAGGAAGGTGTCGTGCTGCTGGTGCTCCAGGAACGCGAAGGCGGCCGGTCGGCTGCCCGCGAACCGGGTGAACCCGGCCCAGAACTGCCCGAACTCGCCCCTGATCGACTCGGCGGGGGCCGCCGTCGCGGCGGCGAGGTGGGCGATCAGGTCGCGCTTGGCGTCCTGGAAGGCCGCGTTGCCGAGCGCTTCCTTGCTGGGGAAGTACCGGTAGATGCTGCCCACCCCGACCCCGGCGCGCGCCGCGACGGCGGGCATCTGGGCGCCCTCGTAGGTGCGGTCGGCGAACAGCGCGATGGCGGCGTCCAGGAGGAGCTGGGCGGTGTCTTGGTGTCGGGGCACGGAATGAATGTTCATTCCGGACGCCGTGGATGTCAAGCGTCCGGGGTCCACCACCGCTGCTGCGGACCGGACCCGGGACCGGGGTCCTGGTCCGGGTGCCACGGGGGTCCCTGGTCCCCTGCGCGATCTCGTCCCGCGCTCGGAGGAGAAGGCACCGGCCGGGTGATGAGCTGAGGATCGACCAGGAATCCCCGGCAGCTTCCGAGTTCGTCACCGATGCCGGCTGTTCGAGTTGAGGAGTGATCGGCATGACCGAGAACACGACGGTAGGGCGACGCCCGCTGCTGATGGCGGCAGCGGCCACGGTGGGTGCACTGCTGGTCCCCACGCCGGCCTACGCGGCCCAGCAGACCCCGGCGCCCGCCCCGGCGCAGCCTGACGGCCAGGACCTGGTCCGCGCCCTCGATCGGGCGGCCCACCCGCTGCGGTCGACGGCGCCGGGCCCGGACATGGCCGACCTGCGCCCCCTGGGGACGATGATCGGCAACGCCACGGTGGTGGGCCTGGGCGAGGCCACGCACGGGTCGCACGAGTTCTTCACCCTGAAGGAGCGGGTCTTCCGGTATCTCGTCGAGGAGAAGGGCTTCACCACCTTCGCCCTGGAGATCGGCTGGCCGTCGGGACTGCTGATCGACGACTACATCCAGAGCGGCCGTGGCGACGCGCGCCAGGTCGTGCAACAGGCCCTGGGCGGATCGCCGTTCGGGCGCGAGGAGTTCCTGCACCTGGTCGAGTGGATGCGGGACCACAACCGGCGCCGCCCCGGCCAACGGGTCCACTTCATGGGCGACGACATCGCCGCTCCCCGGATGGGCGACGAATTCTTCCAGCGGGTGACGGGCTACGTCGGCCGGACCTACCCGCAGCTGCTGGCGCGCTTCACCGAGCTCTACACTGGCCTGCGCCCGCTGGACGACGTCTTCGCCTACCTGAAGCAGGTACCGCAGGCGGACCGGCAGCGGCTGGCGGCCAACGCCCAGCAGGCCCTGGATCTGCTGGCAGGCCAACCAGGCGCGGGCGGCGAGGAGTTCGAGTGGACGGTGCAGCACGCCCGGTCCATCGCGCAGACCGCCGCGTTCCTCGCCCACGACTTGGGCAATCCCGCGGAGGTGACCGCCGCGGAGCTCTACCGCGACCAGCTGATGGCCGACAACATCATCTGGTGGCAAAGGCACACCGGCCACCGGATGATGCTGTCGGCGCACGACCAGCACGTGTCCTATGTGACCGCCCAGCCCGAGGAGTACCCGAAGATGCAGGGCGCGTTCCTGCGCGACACGCTCGGCAGCGCCTACCTCGCCATCGGAACCACCTTCGACCAGGGCTCCTTCCTGTCGGAGGCCCAGAGCCTGGACGGCTCGTGGCAGAAGTACACGGCGGACGCGGCCCCTTCCGGCAGCAATGAGTACACCCTCGCGCAGGTCCGCTACCCCGACTTCTACCTCGACACCCGCAACGCCCCGGCCCCGGCCCGCGCCTGGCTGCGCACCGCCCGCCCGACCCGCCAGATCGGCACCCAGTACCCCTGCCCGCTCGAAGACGTCGCGCTCGGCTTGTCCTTCGACCTCCTCGTCCACCTCCACCAGGTACGGGAGGCCGACCTGCTGCGCTGACATGCGGGTGGGGTGCCGGTACGGTTTCGTACCGGCACCCCACCCGGGGCCTACTGGTCCAACTGGCTTGCGAGGAACCGGATCAGCGGATCAGAAGCCGGCGAGGCCGTTGGGCGTGCCCAGGCCGGTCGGGCCGTCCCAGCCGGGGCCGGAGATGCAGAGCACGGTGCAGCCGCTGTTCGCCGGGGCGTTCTGGCCGATGGTGACGTCGTTGAACGTCGAGGAGGGCGCGGCGTAGAGGGTGTTGGGGCCCTCGACGTTCGTCAGGTTGCCGCCCCGGGCGTACAGGCCGGCGATGTACGGGCTGGACTGGCTGGTGCCGCCCACCGTGAGCCAGGTCTGGGCCGCGCCGGAGAAGGGGGTGTAGTCGTCGTAGATGGCCGCACCCGTGGTCGGGTCGGCGTCGGCGGCGATGTCCGAACCGGCGCGGTGGCCGGCGCAGTTGGCCGAGACGCTGGTGGGCTGGCCGAGCGCCGGCGGGAGTTCGGCGGCGCAGCCGCTGCCGGAGCCGTCCCAGGCGGTCTCGGTGTAGCCGTTGTGCCCGGCGCCGGGCGTGCGGTACAGCGCGGTGCCACCGACGGAGGTGACGGTGGGCAGGTTCTGCGGCCAGCCGGAGGGCGTGCCCTCGTAGCCGCCGTCACCCGAGGAGGCCGTGATCGCCATGCCGGGGTGGAAGAAGTCGCGGGCCGCCTGCCCGAGGTCGAGCGTCGCGTCCGGGGCGAACTGGTAGCTGACGCTGGCCGCCGAGGCCCCGAGCTTCGCCGCCGTGTCCATCCCGACGCCGAAGTCCTCGGCCGCCTGGTCCTGACTGGTCGTCATGTCCCGGTTGATGGTCAACTCCAGGATGTGGCAGGTCGGGCAGGCCGCGGAGGCCATGTCGACGTCCAGCGCGGTCTCGACGCCGACCTGCTCGTCGAAGTTCTTCTCGTCGGCCGTCGTGCCGGCGGCGAGCGGCGCTCCGCCGTGCTCGTTGACCTGCTTGAAGCAGCCGTTGGCCGTGGTGCAGGCGGGCAGGCCGTACTGCGTCCGGTAGGCGTTGAGGTCGGCTTCCAGGGTCGGGAACGCGCCCTCGTCCAGGATCGCGATGGTGTTGGCCGGGCCGACGTTGGCGGCCGGCAGGTTGTACGCGGCGGCGAAGTCCGCCGGCCCGTACCCGGCCGGAGCGCTGGTCACCAGGGGCTTGGCCGAGCCGTGCGCCACGGTGACCACCTGGGCCATGCAGCGCCCCCGCGCGATGCCGGCACAGGCCTGGGTCACGCCCCGGTTGGCCAGTTGGGGGCTGGGCAGGGTGGCCGCCGCACCGACGTTGGGGCTCGCGGCGTTCGCGGTGCCCTGCGCCTGCGCGGCGGTGGCCGGCAGGACGACGGGTGCTACGCCTAACGCGGCGACCGCCACTGCCGCCAGGGCGGCCTTACGGAAGTTCATCGAAGAGGTTCCTCTCACCAGGCGCGCGGCGGGGGCCCGCCGTGCGCTAGCCCGAAATGCCGACTGTCATGATCGCGTCAAGAGCTCGTTCGGGACGATGCTCGCGCGATCAGAACGCCGCTGACACGTGACACGTGGTGCACTGGAGGTTCGATGGAAACCGGCACTCCGGCGATCGGCGGGGCCCGGCCCGGTTCGCGCGGCAGGCAGGATCGCCGATCGCCGCACATCGGTCGGGCACTGCCACTCGCTGGCTGATGGACCGTCAGCATGGGTCTGCGCAAGGGCGCACGCGATACCCGGGCGTGAATTGATGTGTCCATGGGTGAAGTGCCGGTTGCAACATTCACACCACGGGACCGGCCGCGTCAATAGGCGTCACAACGGACGCAGGGGAACGCGGCGGACTCCCCCCAGCGGGCGCGAGGCGTCAGCGGGCTGGGGGTGGGGCGTCAGGCGTGGGGCAGGTAGCCGGACTTGAGGCCGGCGATGAACGCGGCGAAGGCGTCAGCCGAGAACGTCAGGGCCGGACCGTGCGGGTCCTTGCTGTCGCGGATGGGGGCAACGCCAGCAATGTCTTCGGCCACCTCGACACACTCGCCAGTGGAGTTGCTGTAGCTGCTCTTGCACCACTGCATAGTCAGGCCTCCCTGAAAGTACCGGACTTGATGCTCGCAACGAAGGCCGCGAATGCGTCGGCCGAGAACGTCAGAGCCGGGCCGTGCGGGTCCTTGCTGTCGCGGATCGGCGTGACAGCGCTCAAGCCGCCAGCCACCTCCACGCAGTCCCCGCCGTTGCTGCTGCTGTAACTGCTCTTGCGCCAGACTGGAGTCACAATGGTCATCTCAGTTCCTTCATGGCATCGGCGATCACGTCGATCGACGCGGCGGGCGAAAGAGCAAGCCCCATGAGGAGATCATAGAGCCGCCGAGCTGCCTTGACGTCAGAAGGATCGGTCAGGATCTGCCCCTGTCGGAAGCTGTCGGCGTAGACAACCCCCGGCCCCTCATCGAGCGTGAGGACGGTGAACGGACCCTCCGAGCCAGCTGGACCAGCACTCATCGGGAGGATCTGAAGTACCGTGCTGGGCACGGACGCAGCTTCAATCAAGCGTTCGAACTGCGCCCGCATGATCCGTGAACTCCCGACTGGCCGCCTCAGGACATACTCATCCAGCACGATCCACAGCTCGGGAGGCGTGTCTCGCTGAAGGATCAGTTGCCGGGCCATTCGGGCAGCCACCCGCTCCTCTTGCTCCTCCACGGCGAGTCGTGCGCCAGCGAACACCGCTCGCGCGTACTCCTCGGTCTGCAAGAGGCCTGGTACCAGCTGGAGCTGGAGCGACCGGATCGCCGCCGCTTCCTCCTCGAGCTCCACCCACGGCCTGAACCACGCCGGGTACGCGTACCTGATCACCAACTTCCACAAGTTCTGGAAGTGCTCCCCCGTCCCGAACGTCACGTCCGCCAGCACCGACAGTTCCTTCGTCGGCAGCCGCGTCGCCGACTCGATCTTGTTGAGCAGCGACGGCGCGATCAGCGCCATCTTCGCGAACGTCCGCTGGTTGATCCCGCTCGCCTCCCGCTTCCTTCGCAGGTCGGTGGCATAGAAGTTGAGGACGGATTCGGTGGGGTCGAGTTCGTTTGCCCGCGTCATGGCGTGCCCCCAAAGGGATGCAGGAGGCGCTTCGATCACGCCTCGCCGGAGGATCGTAACTACGCAGGGCAACCCGAACCCCACGTTCCGCGAGATACGTCCCCCGAACGAGTGGCGCTCCACCGCCTGAAACGTTGAAACGGCCGCTGTCAACGCCTCCGGACCCCAAACCACGCTTCAAGCCCGCCAACTTGATGCACAGTCACTTCCATGAGCAACCTCTCTCCTCTCCAGCGTCAGGCCAAGCCGCACCGCGAAGCCGCCGAGGCCGCCCTGGCACGCCTCCGCGCCGCCCTCGAAGCTGCCGGGATCACCCTCCCCTCGCTCGGTCTCGACCAGCAATACCCGTTCACCGGAACGGTGTTGATCGAGCTGGGTGCCGCCAGACCGGACATCGTGGAAGCCCTGGCCGCGGCCATCCTGCGCGGGCTGGCCCACCCGCACTGCCGCCTGCCCTGAGCACCCTCACCCGCCTCCGCCGCCTGCTGCCCCCCTACTTCCGAGCGCAACCCGCCTGCCCCCTCGGCTGGCCGAACTGCCCTCTCTGCAAAGGGAGATGAACCAATGAACCGCCAGACCGCGATCAGCGCCATGACGCTCCAGGTCTACCGGATCACCAGTACCGGCGAGCGCGTCGACCTCGCCCAGCGCACCATCACCCTCACCACACCCGCCGACGTCGAGATCGACAGCACCTGGCCGCCCTGCCGCTGCCCCCGCTGCCCACCGCCCATTCCGCCGGACCCGCTCCGCTGGTGACCGAAAATCGCCTACCGACCTGAGACCGCTGCGGTGTTCCCTCGCGCCGTGGTCAGTGCTGATCACCGCCGCGGGCGAAGTGCGGCAGCACCATCGCGACCAGGGCGTCGACATCGGCATCGACCATCGGTTCGCCGGTCATGCCCATCCGGTGGAGCAGAGTGCCGACAACGGCATCGATGAAGAACAGGACCCTGTTCTCCGGCTCGTCGAGCGCGTCCTGGAGGGCGAGCCGATAGGGGTCCTGCAACCGTGCGGAGAGGATCCCGCGCAGGGCCGGGTCGCTGACGGCGTCGCTGAACACGCCCGCGAACATGTCGCCCACCCCGGGCTCGCCGATCTTCGCCGCGATCCAGCGGATGACCGAGGCCAGGAGCTCGGCCCGATCGGCGCCCTCCTCCAGCGGCACCGGGCCGAACGCGTCGAGGAGGCAGTCCACGATCAGCGCGCCCTTCGACGGCCAGCGGCGGTAGATCGTCGTCTTCGCGATGCCGGCCGCGGCGGCGATGCGCTCGACCGTGGCGCGCGCGTAGCCGAGTTCTTGGACGGTGCTCAGCGTTGCTGTGAAGACCTCGGCGTCGACGCCGGTGCGCGGGCGTCCGGGCGGTCGGGCGGAGGAAGGCGTTCGAGTCATTCCCTCACCATAGCCAGTTCCGCTACCTTAGGTATCGATACCTTAGGTAGCGGAATCATCCGGGGTGAGGAGAAGGCATGAGCGGGGACAGTGGTGCGCGGCAGCCGTCGGCGAGCAGCAGCGGGTTGCGGCAGCAGGCGTTAGGGGGTGAGCCGGACTGGTCGGCGATGACCGCCGAGGAGCTGGCCGCCTACCGCGAGGCGGAGAACCGCAGGCGGGCGTCGCCCGCGATGCGGGCGATCACCGGGATGCCGGATCCCGGTGCCGCGATCGACTGGCAGGAGCTGGCCCTACCCGGCCGCCGTCTGCCGGTCCGGGTCCACCGGCCAGTGCGCGAGCGCGGCGCCGACCGGGACGCGGCTCTGCCTCTCGTACTCCACGTCCACGGCGGCGGGTTCGTCGGTACGGCGGTGCAGAGCGACTGGATCAACAGCCGGCTCGCCGCCCAGCTGCCGGCCCTTGTCGTCTCGGTCGAGCACCGCCTGCTCGCCCCGGACACCCCGTTGTCGGCCGCCGCCGACGACGGCTGGGACTCGCTCGACCACCTGGTGCGGCACGCCGACGACTGGGGCATCGACCCGACGCGCATCGCCGTCTTCGGTGAGAGCTGCGGCGCACTGATCACCGCCCTGGCCGCGATCCGCGCCAGGCAGGCCGGCCTGCAACTGCGGGCGCAGGTGCTGGTCAACCCCGTCGTGGACGTGACCGGGACGATGCTCGACCACCCCTCGGTCACCGAGCACGCCCACAGCCCAACCCTGACCGTTCCCCAACTGCGGCTGCTGCACCGGCTCGCCATCCCCTCGGGAACCGATCCCCGTGCGCTGTCGCCGCTGCTCGCCGGCGATCTCACCGGGCTCGCCCCGGCGCTGGTGGTGGTGCCGACCCATGACCCGTTGGCCGATCACGGCCGCCGCTACGCCGAGCACCTGCGCGCGGCCGGGACGCCCGCGCGGCTGACCGAGTTCCCCGGGGCCACACACGCCTTCGTCAGCATGCCGGCCGTAGTGCCGCAGGCCGAGGCGGCACGGACGGAGATCACCGAGTTCCTCCGCGACGCCCTCGGCCGCCCCTGCGACCGCTGACCATCCGAGTCCGACGGACGGGCCACGGCGTCCGACGGTGACCTGCGGCCCACGCGGCATGCAGGGATCACGTGCAGGTACTCGGCTGCGGCCAAGCGGTGCGGGCGGGCCCGCATCCTGCCGGACGGGTCGGGGAGAGGGCACGGCAGG
Organism: Kitasatospora sp. NBC_01266; assembly: GCF_036242395.1. Taxonomy (NCBI): domain Bacteria; kingdom Bacillati; phylum Actinomycetota; class Actinomycetes; order Kitasatosporales; family Streptomycetaceae; genus Kitasatospora; species Kitasatospora sp. NBC_01266. Next base: position 2,927,111 of record NZ_CP108458.1, read on the forward strand.
CTACGGCCTGCCGTGCTCCACTTCTCCCGATCGGCCCTTGCCCCATGCCCGTTGCCCCGGACCGTCCGGTAGCCCCAACTGCCGCCGAGCGCGAGACGGGGCCGCAGCTGGACACGGTGCCCGAAGGGCCTCCGGAGCCGACCACTAAGAAGCGACGAGACTGGGGCCCGAGTTCGGGTGTTCGGCCGCGGACCGTCGGCCGCGTCCCGTCAGGTACCGGCCGCAGGCCACCAGGAGCAGGATCCCGTAGGCGCCGATCTCGGTCCACAGCATCGGAGCCGGGTGGTAGGCGAGGACGTCGCAGAACCAGGGCAGCGTGGCCAGGAGCGCACCGGCGACGGCCGCGGGGTTCGATCGGAGGCGGGCGAGGGCGGCGAGGATCACCGCACCCATCACGATGACGGGCCACGGCGAGCGATCGCCTGGGACGAGTCCCGGCACCCCCAGACTCCAAGCCACCGGCGGCAGCACGATCGCGGCCGCGGTGCCCAGCATCGCCCACCTGCTGCGGAGCGAGAGCGGCTGCAGGTCGGGCGGTGCGCACAGCAGCAGCACGATGACCAGTGCGAGGAACGGGACCCGCGCGGGCGCGGGGTTCGACAGCTGCACCAGGACAGGGCCGCCAGCACCGAACGCGATCCGCGCGACGTGCGGCCCCAGGGCGACCGCCGACGCCACCAGCAGCGCCGCGCTGCCGACCAGGGCCAACAGCCTTGCCCAGGTCCAGCGTCCGGCGACGGCGCAGAGCAGGGCGAGCGCCGACAGCGCGTTGAACACGACGCTGAACGGCCGCAGCGCCGCGGACTCGGGCGTGTAGATGGTCGGGACGAGGCCGATCAGGGCCGAAGCGGCGGTGCCGACCAGCACGTACGGCGCGGCGGCACCCAGTGCCCTTCCTGCCGGAGTGGCGGACGTGACGCCCAGCCGGACCCGGGTCGCGTGCCCGAACAGGTCGAAGGTCTCCCGTGCGCGGGCCACCCGCCCGCCGGCCGCTTCCCGAGCCTCCTGGTGGAGCGCCGCGATCTCCTCGCCGTGCTGCTGCCAGTACGCGGCGGGGTAGAGGCGCCGCAGCCGGCCGGCGGCCGGGGGCTCGGTGGAGTGCTGCGGGTTCACGCGAAGGATTCCTTCCCACGGGACATGAAGGGGCCGGCGAGGCGGCGTTCGACTTCCGCGGCGGCGGAGCGCAGGCGCTGGGCCTCGGCCGCGAGCACCACCCGCCCTTGCCCGGTCAGGCGGTAGCTGCGGCGGAGCCTGCCCGCCACGGTCTCCTCGCTGTGCACCTCGATGAGGTCTTCCAGGACGAGACGTTCCAGGGCGCCGTACAGGGTGCCGGTGCGCAGTCGCACCCTCCCCTGAGAGATCGCCAGGACCTCCTGGACGATGGCGTATCCGTGTCGCGGCTGGTCGGCCAGGACCGTCAGCATGAGCAGGGTCGGTTCCTGCAGTGCGCGCTGCGTCATGACCCGAAGCATAGGTAGGTCGCCGACCTATACACAACCCCCGGGTCGCCCAGGGCCGTCCGGCCGATGAGGGTCTGTCAGACCACTGCCGGAGCGTTCTCCGTCGCCAGCTTCACCGCCAACCCGCCCAGCACCGTGCCCATCAGGTAGCGCTGCGCGCGCAGCCAGCCCGGGCGGCGGCCGAGGAAGGCGGCGATGGTGCCGGCGGCGCAGACGATCAGCAGGTTCACCGCCAGGCTGACCCCGATCTGCGCCCCGCCCAGCAGGAAGCCCTGCAGCAGCACGTGCCCGGCCCGGACATCGATGAACTGCGGGATCAGCGACAGGTAGAGGACGGCGATCTTCGGGTTCAGCAGGTTGGTCAGCAGGCCCATCGTGAAGAGGCGGCGCGGCGAGTCGGGCGCCAACTCCCGCGGCGCGAAGGCGGACACCCCGCCGGGCCGGAGCGCCTGCCAGGCGAGCCGGAGCAGGTAGGCGGCCCCGGCCAGCTTGACCGCCAGGTAGAGCGGCGGAACCGCCACGAAGACCACCGAGAGGCCGAGGTTGGCGGCCGTGAGGTAGGCCAGGAAGCCGACCGCGACGCCCGCCAGCGAGATCACCCCGGCGCGCCGTCCCTGCGTGATGCTGCGGGAGACCAGGTACATCATGTTGGGTCCGGGGGTGAGGACCATGCCGAGCGAGACGAGCAGGACACCGAGCAACGCGTTCGTTCCGATCACCGGACCAGGATCGGCCGGGCGGACCGTTCAGCACCAGCGACGATCTCTTCAGAGAACCGGTAAGCGCTGCTGTCCGGTGGCGCACTCGGCGGGCAGTCCGCCGCCGGTCAGCCCCGCGCCAGCCGCTCCAGCCTGGCCCGGCTCTCCGCGTCGCTCGGCGTGTACGTCACCAGGCGGTTCCCCCGTCGCGGGCCGAGCCACATGTTGGTGTAGTCCAGCCAGAGCACGCCGACCTCGGGGTGGTTGAACCCCTTGACGCCGTTGTCGCCCGCCGCCACCTCGTGCCGCTGCCACATCTCCTCGAAGTCCGGTGAGGCCTGGCGCAGTCGGGCGACCAGCGTCTTCCAGGTCGGCTCGGCCACGTGCTCGGCCATCGCCGAGCGCAGCCTGGCCACGGTCTGGCGGCGGGCGCCGTCCACGTCGAGCCAACGCGCCTGGAAGGACTGGTCGGCGAAGAGCTGCCAGATCAGGTTGCGCTCCTCGAAGGGGAGTTGGGAGAAGTCACCGAGCAGCCGGGCGAACATGTCGTTGTGTGCCAGCACGTCGTAGCGGCTGTTGAGCACCCAGGCGGGCAGCGGCGAGAGCTTGTCGAGGATCTCCCGCACCACGGGGGTGACCACCGGGCAGTCCGAACTCGGCGTCGGGTTGCCCGCCCCGGCCAGGATGTAGAGGTGGGTGCGCTCGTTGGGGTCGAGCAGCAGCGCCCGGGAGACCGCCTCCAGCACCTGGCCCGACACCTGGATGTCCCGCCCCTGCTCCAGCCAGGTGTACCAGGTGACCCCGACCGCGGCGAGCTGCGCGACCTCCTCGCGGCGCAGGCCCGGCGTGCGGCGGCGGCCGGTGCTCGGCAGGCCGACCTGCTCGGGCAGGATCCGCTCGCGGCGGCTGCGCAGGAAGGCGGCCAGCTCCTGGCGGCGCACATCGGGCGGCGAGGAGGCCATGGCGGCGGCAGCAGTGCCGGCAGCGGCGCCAACAGGGCTCACGGGGGCGGTCGTCGGCGAGTTCGTGATGCGCATGCGACCAGCATGCGCCTTGCGCTCCCAGCGAGCGACCCTAGTGCCAGGTAGTCCTGATAACAGGATAACGAGACTCTGGTACCAGGTTGTGGAGAGGCGGATCGTAGTACCCGTGACTCAGCAACTGGTACGCCCACAGGCCCATCCCATCCGCTCCTCAGCTCCGGCCGCTCCCGCGCGTCACACCCTGACCACCGCGGGTCTGGTCACCCTCCTGCTGGGCGCCTTCCTGCCCATGCTGGACTTCTTCGTCGTCAACGTCGCCCTGCCCACCATCGACCACCAACTCTCGGCCGGACCAGCCGTGTTGGAGCTGATCGCGGCCGGCTACGGGATCGCCTTCGCGGTGCTGCTGGTGCTGGGCGGCCGACTCGGCGACAGCCTGGGCCGCCGCAGGCTGTTCCTGATCGGCGTCACCGCCTTCGCCCTCACCTCGCTGGCCTGCGGCCTGGCCCCCACCGCCTGGACCCTGGTCGCCGCCCGGGTCGCGCAGGGCGCCTCGGCCGCGCTGTTGGTCCCGCAGGTGCTCGCCATCATCGCCGCCACCACCGAAGGGGCCAAGCGGGCCCGGGCGCTGAGCGTCTACGGCGCGGTCGGCGGCATCAGCGTGGTGGTCGGGCAGGTGCTCGGCGGCATGCTGGTCCAGGCCGACCTGTTCGGCAGCAGCTGGCGCTCGATCTTCCTGCTCAACGTGCCGTTCGCGGTCCTCACCGTGCTGCTGGGCCTGCGCTTCGTGCCGGAGAACCGCTCGGACGCCCCGAGCCGGGTCGACGTGCCGGGTACCGTCCTGCTGAGCGTCGCGCTGCTCAGCCTGTTCATCCCGCTGATGGAGGGCCGCGCCGCGGGGTGGCCGCTGTGGAGCTGGCTGCTGCTGGCGCTCTTCCCGTTCGCCGCTTGGGCGTTCGTGGCCGTGGAGCAGCGCACCGAGCGGGCCGGCGGCAGCCCGCTGGTGCCGCTGTCGCTGCTGCGGATCCCCGACATGCGCCGTGGCCTGGGCATCGCGGTGCCGTACTTCACCAACTTCGGCGCCTTCATGTTCGTCCTGGCGATCACCCTGCAGCAGGGCCTCAAGTTGAGCCCGCTGGACGCCGGTTGGGCACTGGTGCCGCTGGCGGTCGGCTACTTCACCTCCTCGCTGGCCGGTCCGCGACTGATCGGCCGGTTCGGCAGCCGGGTCATCACAGCGGGCTCGCTGATCAACCCGACGGGCACGATCGTGCTGCTGATCACGGTTCTGACGGACTATCAGCACCTGAGCGTGCTCACCCTGCTGCCGGGGATGGCGCTGACCGGCCTCGGCAACGGGCTGATCGGGACGCCGCTGTTCCGGGTGGTGCTGGCGAAGGTGCCGGCCGACAAGGCGGGCGTGGGGAGCGGGGTGCTCGCGACCACGCAGCAGTCGAGCCTGGCCCTGGGGGTGGCGACGCTGGGAACCCTGTTCCTGTCGCTGATCAGCTCGGTCGGCATGGCGCACGGGCTGGCGATCGTGCTGGGCATCGAGCTGGTGGGCGCGGTGGTGATCACCTACCTGAGCACCCGGCTGCCGCGGAGCATGAGCTGACCCGGCGTTCGCCGGCGCCGCCGGCCGGGGCGACGGAGTCCGGGGGCCGGTCCCTACCGTGAAAGGGCGGGACCGGCCCCCGAATTCCGTCGCCCCGGTCCATCTCCTGCTGAGACGATGACCCCATGACCCACCCGTCCGACACCCGCACCCGCGAAGACCTCGCCGCCCTGGTCGCATCCGGCGCCCGGCCCAAGTACCTGTTCTTCTGGGGCCACCAGCCGCAGCGCGACAAGACGATCGGCACCGGAGCGCTGAGCCAGTGGTGGCCGTGCCGGTTCACCATCGACGACATCACGTACGGCAGCGCCGAGCACTGGATGATGGCGCAGAAGGCCCGCCTCTTCGAGGACCCCGAGACCGAGCAGCGGATCCTCGCCGCCCGCACCCCCGCCGAGGCCAAGAAGTTCGGCCGGCTGGTCCGGGGCTTCGACGAGGAGCGCTGGGCCGCCGAGCGGTTCGGCTTCGTGGTGGCGGGCAACCTGGCCAAGTTCGGCCAGGACCAGGCGCTGCGCGACTACCTGCTCGGCACCGGCAACCGGGTGGTGGTCGAGGCCAGCCCGCTGGACCGGGTCTGGGGCATCGGCCTGGCCGCCCACGACCTGGGCGCCGACGACCCGAACCGCTGGCGCGGGCTCAACCTGCTCGGCTTCGCGCTGATGGAGGCCCGCGCACAGCTCGCCGCCTGATGATGCGTCAGGGCCCGTACCGCGCGGCGCGGTACGGGCCCTGATGTTCGAACTGCGGGACTCAGCAGCCGATCAGCCGCGCGCCCAGGTACGCCTTGACCTGGTCCAGCGACACCCGCTCCTGCGACATGGTGTCGCGCTCGCGGATGGTCACCGCGTTGTCCTCCAGGGTGTCGAAGTCGACGGTGACGCAGAACGGCGTGCCGATCTCGTCCTGGCGGCGGTAGCGCTTGCCGATCGCACCCGCGTCGTCGAACTCGACGTTCCACGCGGTGCGCAGGTCGGCGGCCAGGCCCCGGGCCTTCGGGGAGAGGTCGGCGTTGCGCGACAGCGGCAGCACCGCGACCTTGACCGGGGCGAGCCGGGGGTCGAGCCGCATGCCGACGCGCTTCTCCATGACGCCCTTGGCGTTGGGGGCCTCGTCCTCGAAGTAGGCGTCGAGCAGGAAGGCCAGCATGGCGCGGTTCAGGCCCGCTGCCGGCTCGATGACGTACGGGAAGTACCGCTCGCCGGACTCCTGGTCGAAGTACTTGAGGTCCTGGCCGGAGTGCTCGCTGTGCACCGACAGGTCGTAGTCGGTGCGGTTGGCGATGCCCTCCAGCTCGGAGAACTCGGTGCCGCCGAAGTTGAAGCGGTACTCGATGTCCACCGTGCGCTTGGCGTAGTGCGAGAGCTTCTCCTTCGGGTGCTCGAAGAAGCGCATGTTCTCGGTGCGCAGGCCCAGGTCGGTGTACCAGTTCCAGCGCTGCTCGAGCCAGTACTCGTGCCAGGTCTCGTCCTCGCCGGGCTTGACGAAGAACTCCATCTCCATCTGCTCGAACTCGCGGGTGCGGAAGATGAAGTTGCCGGGCGTGATCTCGTTGCGGAAGCTCTTGCCAACCTGGGCGATGCCGAACGGCGGCTTGCGACGCGAGGTGGTCTGCACGGCCTTGAAGTTGGTGAAGATGCCCTGCGCCGTCTCCGGGCGCAGGTAGGCCAGGCCGCCCGCGTCCTCGGTGACACCCAGGTGGGTCTTCAGCATGCCCGAGAACTCCTTGGGCTCCGTGAAGGCGCCCTTGGTGCCGCAGTGCGGGCAGTTGATGTCGGCCAGGCCGTTGGCGGGCAGCTTGCCGTGCTTGGCCTCGTAGGCCTCCTCCAAGTGGTCCGCGCGGAACCGCTTGTGGCAGGAGGTGCACTCGGTCAGCGGGTCGTTGAAGGTGGCGACGTGGCCCGAGGCCTCCCAGACCTCGCGGGCCAGGATCACCGAGGAGTCAAGTCCGACCACGTCCTCGCGAGCGTGCACCATCGTGCGCCACCACTGGCGCTTGATGTTCTCCTTGAGCTCCACACCCAGCGGCCCGTAGTCCCAGGCGGCGCGAGTGCCGCCGTAGATCTCGCTGCAGGGGTAGACGAAGCCTCGGCGCTTGCTCAGGCTGACGATCGTGTCGATCTTGTCGGCGGCCACAGTGCTCTCTTCAGACGACGCCGCACGCGCGGTGCGACGGCACGGTCAAGGCGCGGCTGGTTGCGCGCACCCGAATACCTCAGGTTACCGGGCAGGCGGGTGGCGGGTTCAAATCGATAACGTCCGCGCGCGTTCGAGCCGGCGAACAACGGGCACCGCCGACGGCAGGAGATTTTGACAATCCTTTGCCATAAGATGACAATGATTTTCATGAGCTACCGACGTGCCCTCCTCCCCCTCGCCCTGGCCGCGACCGGCTCAGCGCTGCTGACCGCCTGCGGCACCAGTGCCGGCGGCGGCGACAGCAAGCACGCGGACGGCAGGCCGCAGGTGGTCGCGTCCTTCTACCCGATGCGGTACCTGGCCGAGCAGATCGGCGGGGACCGGGTCCACGTCACCGACCTGACCGCCGCCGGCACCGAGCCGCACGACCTGGAGCTGACGGCCAAGCAGGTCGCCACCGTGCAGCGGGCCGACGCCGTCCTCTACCTCAAGGGCCTGCAGCCCACGGTGGACCGGGCCGTCGCCCAGTCGCACAGCGCGCACGTGCTGGACGCGGCGGCGCTCTCGCCGCTGGTGGAGCGCGGGGCGGGCGCCGAGGACGGCGAGGACGGCGAGGCCGACCAGCACGAGCACGAGGGCGACCACGAGCACGGCCACGACCACGCGGCCGACCCGCACCTGTGGCTGGACCCGGCCCGCTACGCCACCGTCGCCCAGGGCGTCGGGGCCGAGCTGGCCAAGGCCGACCCGGCCAACGCCGACACCTACCGACGCAACGCGGACGACCTCACGGCCCGCCTCGCCACCCTGGACCAGGAGTACCGCGAGGGCCTGCACGGCTGCACCCAGCGCTCCTTCGTGACCAGCCACGCCGCCTTCGGCTACCTCGCCGACCGCTACCAGCTGCGGCAGATCGCGATCAACGGCATCGACCCGGAGTCCGAGCCGACCCCGGCCCGGATGGCACGGATCCAGCAGACGGCCAAGGCGCAGGGCGCCACGACGGTCTTCTTCGAGGCGACGGCCGGCCCCCGGCTCGCCCAGAGCGTGGCCAAGGACCTGGACCTCAGGACCTCGGTGCTCGACCCGCTCGAAGGTGTCAGGAACGGCAGCGGGGCGGACTACTTCTCGGTCATGCGGCAGAACCTGGCCAACCTCCGCCCGGCGCTGGGCTGCGCGCGGTGAGCACGGTGAGCACGGTGGCCGCCACGAGTACTCCCGCCGTCCGCCTGCACGCCGCGCACGCGGTGCTCGGCGGGCGCCCGGTGCTGCGCGGGCTGGACCTGACCGTGGCCCGGGGCGAGGTGGTCGCGCTGCTCGGGGCGAACGGCTGCGGCAAGTCGACCACCGTCAAGGCCGTGGTCGGCACCGTGCCGCTGCTGAGCGGTGAGCGCGAGCTGTTCGGCACGCCCGGGGCGAAGTTCCGCGCCTGGCACCGGATCGGCTACGTGCCGCAGCGCAGCACGGCGGCCGGCGGGGTGCCGGCCACCGTGCGCGAGGTGGTCGCCACCGGGCGGCTGGCGCGGCACGGGCTGCTGCCGCTGCGCCGCCGGGACAGGGCGGCCGTCGAGGCGGCGCTGGACGCGGTCGGACTGGCGGCCCGGGCCGACGACCCGGTGGCCGAGCTGTCCGGCGGGCAGCAGCAGCGGGTGCTGATCGCCCGCGCGCTGGCCGGCGCACCGGAGCTGCTGGTGATGGACGAGCCGACGGCGGGGGTGGACCTGGCCAGCCAGCGGGTACTGGCCGACGTGCTGCGCCGGGAGGTGGCGGGCGGCGGCTCGGTGCTGCTGGTGCTGCACGAGCTGGGGCCGCTGGCGCCGCTGATCGACCGCGCGGTGCTGCTGCGCGAGGGGCGGGTGGCCCGGCAGGGCGCGCCCGCAGACCTGACCCCGACCGGGACGCTGATATGACCGACCTCCTCTCCTTCGACCTGTTCGAGCCTCTGCGCTACGACTTCATGCGCCGCGCCCTGCTCGCCGCCCTGCTGGTCGGCGCCGTCGCCCCCGCCGTCGGCGGCTACCTGGTGCAGCGGCGCCAGGCGCTGATGGGCGACGGCATCGGGCACGTGGCGCTGACCGGGGTGGGCCTCGGGCTGGTCTTCCAGACCAGCCCGGTCTGGATGGCGGTGCTGGTCTGCGTGCTGGCCGCCGTGCTGATGGAACTGGTCCGGGCCCGCGGCAGCCGGCGCGGCGACATCGCGCTGGCGATGCTCTTCTACGGCGGGATGGCCTGCGGCCGGCTGCTGATCAGCAAGGCACCCGCGGCGAGCGGGACCGGCGGCAGCCTGGACAGCTACCTCTGGGGCTCGATCCTCGCGGTGGACACCGGCGACCTGCTGACCATCGCCGCGCTGGGCGCGGTGGTCGTCGCGGTCACCCTCGGGCTGCGCCGGCAGTTCTTCGCGCTCTGCCAGGACGAGGAGTTCGCCCGCGTCACCGGCGTCCCGGTGCGACTGCTCAACCTGCTGCTCGCGGTGCTGGCGGCGGTCACCGTGACGGTGGCGATGCGGGTGGTGGGGCTGCTGCTGGTGAGCGCGCTGATGGTGGTGCCGGTGGCGGCGGCGCAGGTGCTGACCCGCTCCTTCCTGGCCACCCAGTTGCTCGCGATCGGGCTGGGCGTGCTGGTCTCGCTGGGGGGCGTGGCCACCGCGTACCAGGCCGACGTACCACCGGGTTCCGCGATCGTGCTGCTGGCGATCGCCGTCTTCGCGGTGTTCGCCGCGCTGGCCGGCCCGCTGGCCCGGTGGCGGCACCGCGGGCGCAGGCCACCGGGCGGCGAGGTCGCCCCGATTCCGGAATCCGCTGGTACCCGCCTTGAGGACGACCCGGTCGGTAGTGCGGGACTGGCACAATGAGGGGTGACCCGCCCCGATCCTCAGGAGGAGCACCGGTGACCACCGCAGGCCCGTCGCCACGCGCCCGATCGACCAGGCAGCGCGCAGCCGTCTCCGCGGCGCTGGACGAGATCGAGGACTTCCGCAGCGCGCAGGAACTGCACGACATGCTCAAGCACCGGGGCGACTCGGTCGGCCTGACCACCGTCTACCGCACCCTCCAGTCGCTGGCCGACGCCGGCGAGGTGGACGTGCTGCGCACCGCCGACGGCGAGGCGGTCTACCGCCGGTGCAGCAGCGGGCACCACCACCACCTGGTCTGCCGCCTCTGCGGCAGCACCGTGGAGGTCGAGGGCCCGGCGGTGGAGCGCTGGGCGAACACGGTGGCGGCCGAGCACGGGTTCAGCGACATCGCGCACACCCTGGAGATCTTCGGCACCTGCGCCGAGTGCACGGCCAAGCAGCGGGCCGCCGCGCAGCCCGGCTGACCGGCGGCAGCGGCCCGGCGGGCAGCCGGAGAACGACAAGCCCCCGGCGGTTGGTGACCAACCGCCGGGGGCCATCGGGGAGTCGAACGCGGAACCGTCAGCGCTGGGTCGGCAGCTCCGGCGTCGCCGGGACCTCGTTGGGCAGCGCGCCGCCGAACCGGCGGTCGCGCATCGCGTACTGCTCGCAGGCCCGCCACAGGTCACGCCGGTCGAAGTCGGGCCAGAGCACGTCCTGGAACACGAACTCGGCGTAAGCCGACTGCCAGAGCCAGAAGTTGGACGTGCGCTGCTCGCCGCTGGGGCGCAGGAAGAGGTCCACGTCCGGCATGTCCGGGTGGTACATGTACTTCGAGAGGGTCTTCTCGTTGACCTTCTTCGGGTCCAGCTTGCCGGCCGCCACGTCGGCGGCCAGCGCGGCGGCGGCGTCCGCCACCTCGGCCCGGCCGCCGTAGTTGACGCACATGTAGAGGGTGACCAGGTCGTTGTCCTTGGTCTGCTCCTCGGCCACCTGGAGCTCCTGCACCACGCTCTTCCAGAGCTTGGGCATCCGGCCCGCCCAGCGGATCCGCACGCCCATCTCGTCCAGCTCGTCGCGGCGGCGGCGGATCACGTCCCGGTTGAAGTTCATCAGGAACTTCACCTCCTCCGGGGACCGCTTCCAGTTCTCGGTGGAGAAGGCGTAGAGCGAGATGTTCCCGACGCCCAGCTCGATGGCGCCCTTCAGCACGTCGAGCACCACGCTCTCGCCGACCTTGTGGCCCTCGGTGCGGGGCAGGCCGCGCTCCTTGGCCCAGCGGCCGTTGCCGTCCATCACGATCGCGACGTGCTCGGGGACCAGCTCGCCGGGGATCTTCGGCGGCTGGGCACCGCTCGGGTGCGGGTCCGGGGTGCGGTAGGTCCGCTGCTTGCTGCCGCCGAAGAGCCGTCGCGCTGCCATGCTCACTTCTCCACGTATCTCATCGAACGGATGCCCCGTTCGAGGTGCCACTGCAGGTAGGCGGCGACCAGCCCGCTGCCCTCCCGCCAGTACCTGGGTTCGCACGCGTCCGCCGTCCGCCAGTCTCCGGACAGCAGGGCGCCGAGCAGAACCAGTGTCTCAGGGGAGGGTACGGCACAACCGGGGACGCGGCAGTCCACGCAGAGCACGCCGCCCGCCTGCAGCGAGAAGAAGCGGTTGGGGCCGTCCAGGCCGCACTTGGCGCAGTCGGTGAAGCTGGCGCCGTAGCCGTTGACGGCCAACGAGCGCAGCAGGAAGGCGTCCAGCACCAGGTGCGACTCGTGCTGCCCGGCGGCCAGCGTGCGCAGGGCGCCGATCAGCAGCAGGTACTGCTGGACGGCGGGCTCGCCCTCGTTCTCGGCGAAACGTTCCGCCGTCTCCAGCATGGCGGTGCCCGCGGTGTAGCGGCCGTAGTCGGTGACGATGGAGCCGCCGTACGGGGCGATGGTCTCCACCTGGGTGCAGAGCGGCAACGAGCGGCTGATCAGCTCACTCCCCCGGCTGAAGAACTGCACGTCGACGTGGGAGAAGGGCTCGAGTCGGGCGCCGAACTTGGACTTGGTCTTGCGGACCCCGCGGGCCACCGCTCTGACCTTGCCGTGCTGGCGGGTGAGCAGGGTGATGATCCGGTCGGCCTCACCGAGCTTCTGGGCGCGCAGCACGACGCCGTCATCGCGGATCAGACTCATTCCCCCATTGTCCCGCACGGCGCGACCGGATCCGGCAGCCGCCGGCCAGGGGGGTCCAGGACTAGTGCGCGGTGCGGGTGGCCGCCTCCAGCAGCCGGTCCACCAAGTCCTCGGGCAGCCGCAGGCAGCAGCCCACGGCGGTCAGCGCGGCGCGCTCCTGGGGCAGGTAGCGGCCGTCGGCCAGGGCGATCCTGGCGCCCTGCAGGAGCAGCCGCTCGCGGCCCTGCTGGGCCAAGTGCGGGGCCAACGGCTCGAGCGCGGCGTGCAGTTCGACCAGCAGCCGGTCGCCCTCGGTGCTCAGGTCGAGCGGCTCGCCGGCGTCGAGGCCGAGCAGCGCGGCCAGCGCCGCGAGCAGCTGGGCCTCGCCGCCGCCCTCGACACCGGCGCCGCGGACCAGTTCACCGGCCTCGGCGCGGGCCGCGGCCGAGCCCGTCCCGCCGGCCGCGAGCAGGGCCAGCGCGATGGCGTACTGGGCGTCCCGCAGCAGCCCGGTCAGCCGCCCGCTGGTGAGCTGGTGCAGACTCTCCAGACCGTACCGGCCAAGGCAGTTGGTGCACTGCACGGTGCAGAGCACCGGGCCGAGCGGCAGCACCGGGGTACCGCACAACCGCAGCCACCGCCGACCGTGCTGCCGGCGGAAGTTGCGGTCCCCACCGCACCCCGGACAGAAGAAGTCGCCGAGCACATCCGTCCGCCACCGCGGGCGAACACCCCACAACTGCGTCACGGCGCCAACTCCCCAAGATTTGGCAGGCGGCCTGCACGACTACGGGCAGGTCTCGCGACCGGAGGCGACGGTCGTCCCACCGACCCGCGGTTCCGGTCCGTCGATGGTGCCATGGTTGCCGGACGGTGTCAGCACCCCGAACGGGTGCCGAAGGGAAAAAATGTGGCCCAGGACACATGTGTTTCCTGGGCCACACAAGTGACGGAAAGCAGTCGGAAAACCAGGGGGTCAGCGACGGGCCGTCCGGTTGACGGCGCTGATGATCGCCTTCAGCGAGGCACGCACCGTGTTGCCGTCGATGCCCACACCCCACAGCACCCGGCCGTCCACCGCGCACTCGACGTACGCCGCGGCCTGCGCGTCGCCGCCCTCGCTCAGCGCGTGCTCGGCGTAGTCCAGCACGCGTACGTCCACGCCGGTGCCGGCCAGCGCGTCGGCGAAGGCGGAGACCGGGCCGTTGCCGGAACCGGTCAGCTCGACCTCGGCACCGTCCAGCAGCGCCTGCACCACCAGCAGGTCGCGGCCGTCCTCGGTGGTCAGGCTCTGCTGCTCGCGCAGCGCGATCCGGCCCCACGGGTTGTCCGGGGTGGGCAGGTACTCGTCCTGGAAGACCGCCCAGATGTCGGCCGGGGTGACCTCGCCGCCCTCGGCGTCGGTCTTGAGCTGGATGATCCGGGAGAACTCGATCTGCATCCGGCGCGGCAGGTCCAGCTTGTGGTCGTTCTTCAGCACGTAGGCGATGCCGCCCTTGCCGGACTGGCTGTTGACCCGGATCACGGCCTCGTAGCTGCGGCCCACGTCCTTGGGGTCGATCGGCAGGTACGGCACGCCCCAGGTGTAGGAGCCCACCGGCACACCGGCGGCGGCCGCGTCGGCCTCCAGGGCGTCGAAGCCCTTCTTGATCGCGTCCTGGTGCGAGCCGGAGAAGGAGGTGTACACCAGGTCGCCGGCGTAGGGGTGGCGCTCGGGGACGTTCATCTGGTTGCAGTACTCGTAGGTACGGCGGATCTCGTCGATGTTCGAGAAGTCGATCATCGGGTCGACGCCCTGCGAGAACAGGTTCATCCCGACGTTGACCAGGTCCAGGTTGCCGGTCCGCTCGCCCTGCCCGAACAGGCAGCCCTCGACCCGGTCGGCGCCGGCCATCACGGCCAGTTCGGCGGAGGCGACCCCGGTGCCGCGGTCGTTGTGCGGGTGGGTGGAGAGCGCGATGAACTGGCGGCGCGACAGGTTGCGCGACATCCACTCGATCTTGTCGGCGTACACGTTGGGCGTGCAACGCTCCACCGTGGTGGGCAGGTTCAGGATGATCTCGCGGCCCTCGCCCGGCTGCCAGACGTCCATCACGCCCTCGCAGACCTCCAGCGCGAAGTCCAGCTCGGTGTCGATGAAGATCTCCGGCGAGTACTGGTAGCCGAAGATGGTCTCCTCGCCCAGCAGCTTCTCGGCGTACTCCATCACCAGCCGGGTGCCGTCCACCGCGATCTGCTTGATGTCGTCCTTGCTGCCCTTGAACACCACCCGGCGGAACAGCGGCGAAGTGGCGTTGTACAGGTGCACGGTGGCGCGCGGCGCGCCGACCAGGGACTCCACGGTGCGCTCGATCAGGTCCTCGCGGGCCTGGGTCAGCACCGAGATGGTGACGTCCTCGGGGATCGCGTCCTCGTTGATCAGCGAGCGGACGAAGTCGAAGTCGGTGGCCCCGGAGGAGGGGAAGCCGACCTCGATCTCCTTGTAGCCCATCTTCACCAGCAGGTCGAACATCTTGCGCTTGCGGGCCGGCGACATCGGGTCGATCAGCGCCTGGTTGCCGTCCCGCAGGTCCGTGGAGAGCCAGCGCGGGGCCTTGCTGATCAGCTTGCCGGGCCAGCTGCGGTCCGGCAGGTCCACGGTGCCGAACGGCAGGTAGCGCTCGAAGGGCATCCCGGAAGGCTGCTGGCGGACCGTGGTCGCGGTGATCGGGGTCGGCAGTTCGACGAAAGCACGGGCGACGGAAGACTGCTCAGTCATGGAGTGAGACTCTCGGCTTCTCTTCGGATGCGGGCTGGTCGGGGTGGTGCTCACCCGACGGGCCGACTCGTGCGGCGCTCAGCGATCCACGCATGCGCCCAGCACAGAACTCCGCGGCGAGGGAGCCGGCCTCCGATGGTCTTACAGGCCCTCGCCGCGGCAGCTAAGAAGAAGCAGCCCGTAACGCATGATGGGGCCAGCGTAGCCGAGCGTTCCGTGATGCCGAAGCGGGCACCGCGACATTTCCACTCCTTGAGACGGCGCCTGCGTGACAGCAGGTCATCGACTTATCACCCTGAGTGTCATGACGCAGCTCACCGCACCGCTCTGCACGATCGTGCCGCCCTATCTGCTGGACCGGCTGGCCGGACTCGGCCACGAGGGCGCCCTGCGCTCGCGGCGGCTGGACGCCGCGCTGCGCGCGGCCCGCGCCGCCCGGACCACGCTGCCGCCGCCCGGCGAGGAGCAGGCCGGCGGGACCGGCGACGACGCCGGCGCCAGGGCCTCCGGACGGCCCGGGCGGACCATCGCCGACGCCGAGCACACCGAGCAGCTGCCCGGCCGCCCGGTGCGCACCGAGGGCGGCCCGCCGACCACCGACCAGGCCGTCAACCGCGCCTACGACGGGCTCGGCGCCACCCTCGCGCTGCTCCTGGAGGTCTACGGCCGCCGCTCGGTGGACGGCGCGGGCCTGCCGCTGCACGCCACCGTGCACTACGGCACGGGGTACGACAACGCCTTCTGGGACGGCCGCCGGATGGTCTTCGGCGACGGCGACGGCACGGTCTTCACCGACTTCACCGGCTGCCCCGACGTGATCGGCCACGAACTCGCCCACGGGCTGGTGCAGTACAGCGCGAAGCTGCGCTACCACGGCCAGTCCGGCGCGCTCAACGAGTCGGTGGCGGACGTCTTCGGCACCCTGGTCAAGCAGTACGCGCTGGGCCAGCAGGCCGAGGACGCCGACTGGCTGATCGGCGCCGGGCTGTTCGCCCCCGGGGTCCGCGCGGTGGCGCTGCGCTCGCTGAAGGCGCCCGGCACCGCCTACGACGACCCCCGGCTCGGGCGCGACCCGCAGCCGGGGTCGATGGACGACTACGTGCGGACCCAGGAGGACGAGGGCGGGGTGCACATCAACTCCGGCATCCCGAACCGGGCGTTCCAGTTGCTCGCGGTCGAACTCGGCGGCGCCGCCTGGGAGCGGGCCGGGCGGATCTGGTACGACGCGGTCACCGGCCCCGGGCTGCACCCGGACGCCGACTTCGCCGACTTCGCCCGGGCCACCCTGGCCGCCGCCCGGGCCCGGTTCGGCGAGGGGCCGGTGCCGGAGGCGGTGGCCGGCGCCTGGAAGCGGGTCGGGCTCGCGGTCTGAGACCGGTCGGTGCGCGCCGGGCCGTCCGGGGGCCGGCGACACGGAACTGACGCCTTCTCAGGAAAATCCCAGCATCGGCCATCCGTGGGTAGCAGACTGGCGGCCATGCGCATACAGGTGACCAGGAGCGGCGGCTTGACCGGTCAGACCCTGCGGGCCGAGCTGGACACCGCCGCCCGGATCGACGCGCCGCACGTGCACGCACTGGCCCGCGAGGCGGTCGCCGGCGCCGCCCGGTCCCCCGGCTACGGGGTACCGGACGGCTACCACTACGCGATCACCGTGGACGGCCGCACGGTGTACTGCGCGGACCCGAGACTGACCGACTGCCAGCGGGAGTTGGTCTCGCTGATCCTGCAGCAGGGGACGCCGGTGCCGCCCGGCGGCGACTGGGTCGCCATGCCGGGCTGACCGGTGCCACCGCCGCAGCGGCAGGCCCGGCCGGGCCTGCCGGGCGTCAGAAGCCGAGCTTGCGCAGCTGCTTGGGGTCGCGCTGCCAGTCCTTGGCCACCTTGACGTGCAGGTCGAGGTAGACCGGGGTGCCCAGCAGCGCCTCGATGTGCTTGCGGGCCGTGGTCCCGACGTGCTTCAGCCGCGCGCCCTTGGCCCCGATCACGATCGCCTTCTGGCTCTGCCGCTCGATGTAGACGTTCGCGTGGATGTCCAGCAGCGGGCGGTCGGCGGGCCGGTCCTCGCGCGGGATCATCTCCTCGACCACCACGGCCAGCGAGTGCGGGAGTTCGTCGCGCACGCCCTCCAGGGCGGCCTCCCGGATCAGCTCGGCGACCATGATCTGCTCGGGCTCGTCGGTCAGGTCGCCGTCCGGGTAGAGCGGCTGGCCCTCGGGGAGCAGCTTGGTGAGCAGCTCGGCGACCAGGTCCACCTGCTTGTCGGCGACGGCCGAGACCGGGATGATCTCCGCCCACTCGATGCCCAGCTCGGCGCCGAGCTGGGCGATGGCGATCAGCTGCTCGGCCAACCGCTTGGAGTCGACCAGGTCGGTCTTGGTGACGATGGCCACCTTGGGGGTCTTCTTGATCTCGGCCAGTTCCTTGGCGATGAACTTGTCGCCGGGGCCGAGCTTCTGGTCGGCGGGCAGGCAGAAGCCGATCACGTCCACCTCGGCCCAGGTGCTGCGGACCAGGTCGTTGAGCCGCTCGCCGAGCAGGGTGCGCGGCTTGTGCAGGCCGGGGGTGTCCACCAGCACGAGCTGGGAGTCCGGGCGGTGCACGATGCCGCGCACGGTGTGCCGGGTGGTCTGCGGGCGGTCGGAGGTGATCGCGACCTTGGTTCCCACCAGGGCGTTGGTCAGGGTCGACTTGCCCGCGTTGGGTCGGCCGACGAAGCACGCGAAGCCCGAACGGTAGGGGGCTGCCGGGGAGGAGGGGGTGTCGCTCATGGGGACCATTCTCCCTGATCGCCGGGGAGCCCCCGGACATCCCCCACCCTCCCCAGCCGTGTCACTTGCGCCGCGACTGCAAAGCACCGATCAGGGTGAGCACCAGCAGCGCGATCGAGCCGCCCAGCCAGTAGGGCGAGCCGGTCTCGTGCCAGCGCCCCATCCCCATCACCACGGCCAGCAGCGCCGCGAAGAACCCGAGTGCCCCGAGCATCTCCCACCCCCTGGCAGTGAGATTATCCGCTCATCGCACGAAGGCCTGGTGATCTCTCGGAACTCGGGGAAACCCGGCCCCGCTCAGCAGCGCTCCGCTCCCCGCGAAGCGGGCCGGTCTCGGTCTCAGGCCTGCGCGCGCACCCGCAGCACCCCGTCCGGGCCGGCCAGCAGCAGCGGCGTCCCGGCCCCGCCGAGGTCGCGGATCGCCGCCAGGTCCGGCTCGGACGGCTCCTCCCCCGCCGTCACCACAGCCGCTGCCTCCAGCCCCTTCGCGCCGCTGGCCACCGCCATCGCCACCGCCGTCCGCACCGCGCTCAGCTGCAGCGAGGCCAGCGAGACGGTGCCCGCCACATAGGTGCGGCCGGTCTCGTCGCGCACGGCGGCACCCTCCGCGACCCCGTTGCGGGCGCGGGCGGAGCGGGCGAGGGTGAGGAGCTTCTGGTCTTCGGGATCAAGGTCAGTCATGCCGCCGAGCATAGGGGCAGGCCCGAACCGCACCGAAGTCACCGCTCGCGACACCACGGGTCGGCTGATACGACAGACTGACCCGGTGAACGCCATCCTGACGGCCCTGATCGCGGTGCTGGGTACCCTGCTGGGCTCGACGGTGACCCACGTCTTCCAGCAGCGTGCCGCGGACCGCACCGGCCGCTCCGCACGCCAGGAGCGGCTGCGCCAGGAGCAGCTCACCGCGTACGGCGCCTTCGCCGGGCTGCTGGTGCGCTTCCGCCGGGCACTGATGCACCACTGGTTCTGCGTCCACGAGCAGGAGGACGCCGACCTGGAGGCCGAGCTGCGCCACCGGTCGTTCGAGCTGCGCTCGGAGACCCAGCACGCGCTGTTCCAGCTGCAGTTGATCACCCATGACCCGGCCCTGGTCGAGCTCGCCGCCCGGGTGTTCCACCAGGTGGGCAAGATCGACCGGGCGCCCGACCGGGCCGACGTGGTGCGGCGCCGTGACGAGACCCAGGCGCTGATCGACGAGTTCGTCACGGCCGCGCGGGCTCAGGTCCAACTGACGCTGGCCGCTGGGGCCGCCGACTGAGCCTGCTCACCCCGCCGACCGGATCGTGGCCCGCCGCCCCTCGGGGCTGGTCAGCCACTCCAGTTGCTCGGCCGTGCCGGTGTCGGGCAGCGGCGTGTGCAGCACGATGGCGAGGTCGGGGCGGGCCGGCACCCGCAGCTGGGTCGACTCGAAGTGCAGCAGACCGGCCGTGGGATGGCGGACCACCTTGCCCAGCTGACCCGCCGCCTGAACGTCACGGCGCTGCCACAGCTCGGCGAACTCCGCGCTCTGGTGCGCCAGTTCGTCGACGATCAGCTGGTAGGCGGGGTCGCCCGGGTGTTCCGAGGTGAGCACCCGGAACTGGGCCACCACCGACGCCGCGTTCTGCTGCCAGTCGGCCGCCCGCTCCCGGTAGATCGGGCTGAGGAAGAAGCTGGCCAGGCAGTTGGTGTCGCCCTCGCCGTAACCGAAGACCAGGCCGGCCGCGTCGTTCATCGAGACGATGTTCCAGTACCTGTCCATCACGTGCGCCGGGAACGGCATCCAGGCCTCGATCAGCCGCCGCAGGCCGTCCGTCACCGGCTGCTGGACGGCCTCGGGCAGCGGCGGGTTGAGGCCGGCCAGCAGGTAGAGGTGCCGCCGCTCGGAGGCGTCCAGCCGCAGCACCCGGGAGACCGCGTCCAGCACCTGCGGCGAGACGGTGATGTCGCGGCCCTGCTCCAGCCACTGGTACCAGGAGACGCCGACCCCGGCGAGCACCGCCACCTCCTCGCGGCGCAGGCCCGGCGTGCGCCGCCGGGCGCCGCCGTCCGGCAGGCCGGCCTCGGCGGGCGTCACCTTGGCCCGCCGGCTCATCAGGAACTCGCGCAGGCTGCGGCGGCGTTCGGCGTCGGCGTCGTAACCGAGTCGCTCCTGGCTGGTGGTCATGCCACCAGCATAAGGAGGCACTCTGCACGGCGTCAGAAACCGCCGAAGGATGGGCGCATGGCAGTCACCGACACGGCACCAGCGACCACCGCACCGACCCGGACACCGACCCCGGACCCGACACCCGGCGCGCTCAGCACCCGGGCCAAGCTCATCCTCTTCGTCCTCTGCGCGGCCCAGTTCGCCATCGCCCTCGACTTCTCGATCCTGAACGTGGCGCTGCCCGCGCTCGGTTCCGACCTCGGCCTCAGCCAGGCGAACCTGCAGTGGGGCGTCACCGCCTTCACCCTGCCGTCCGGCGGGTTCCTGCTGCTCTTCGGCCGGATCGCCGACCTGCACGGCCGGCGCCGGTTCTTCCTGATCGGGCTGACCGCTTTCACCGCCGCCTCACTGCTGGCCACCGTCGCCTGGGACCCGGCCTCGTTCCTGGTCGCCCGGGTGCTGCAGGGGCTGGGTGCGGCGATGATCGTGCCCGCCGGCATGGCGCTGCTGACCACCACCTTCCGGGAGGGACGCGAGCGGGACCGGGCGCTGGGCGTCTCCGGCATGCTGATGTCGCTCGGCTTCACCATGGGCATGCTGCTCGGCGGGGTGCTGACCCAGACCTTCGGCTGGCGCTCCACCATGGCGCTCAACGTGCTGATGGGCGCGGCCGTGCTGGCCGGCGCACCCGGGCTGCTGACCGAGAGCCGGCCCGGGCCGGGGGCCGAGGGCGGCCCCGCGCCCGAGCGGCAGCGGATCGACGTGCCGGGCGCGGTGACCATCACCGGCGGCCTGCTGGCCCTGATCTACGCGCTCTCCACCGCGGCCCAGGCCGGCTTCGGCCGCGCCGACGTGTCCGTCAGCCTGCTGGCCGGCGTGCTGCTGCTGACCGCCTTCGCGGTGATCGAGTCGCGCACCGGGCAGCCGCTGGTCTCGCTGCGGGTGCTGCGCCGGCGCACGGTGGCCTGGGGCAACATCGGCGGTCTGGTCACCTTCGCGATGATGAGCTCGACGATCTTCCTGAGCACCCTCTACCTGCAGCAGGTGCTGAAGCTCAGCCCGGGGACCAGCGGCCTGGTCTTCGGCGTGACCGGCCTGGCGGCGGCGCTCGGCGGCGCGGTGGCGCCCAGGGTGGCGGGACGGCTGGGGGCGGCCCGGACCCTGGTGGCCGGGCTGCTGCTGCAGGCCGTCTGCACCGCCGCGATGGTGCTGATCGGCGCCACCGGCGGCAGCTGGCTGGTGGTGCTGTTCTGCTCGCTCGGCTGCTTCGGCCACCTGTGGGCGATCGTCGCCTACGGCATCACCGCCACCTCGGGGCTGGCGGACACCGAGCAGGGCCTGGCCACCGGTCTGGTGACCAGCACCCAGCAGGTCGGGATGACGATCGGCATCCCGCTGCTCAGCGCACTGGCCGCGGCCCGGATCGAGGGCCTCGAGGCGAGCGGCCACTCCTTCGCCCTGGCCACCCTGGGCGGCGTGCGGCTGGGCCTGGGCGTGGACGCCGCCGTGGTGCTGGCGGCGGCGCTGCTGGTCGCGCTGGGCCTGCGGACCTGGCGGCGGCCGACCGACCGCCGCGGCTGACCGGCCGGCGCTGTTGAGCGGCTGGCGCTGTTGACCGGCTGGGCGCGGCCGGCCCGGGTCTCAGGCCGGGTCCGCGCCCGCCGGCAGCTCGTCCGACCCGCCCGGCCCCACCGGGGTCGCCACCACCGTGCCGATCCGGTTGCGCCGCCCGGCCGAGCTCTCGGCGGTCAGCCGGATCGCCTTGAGCCCGGCGGGGCCGTCCTCGGGCACCGGGATCTCGCAGGCAGAACCGGGGATCGGCACCCGGCCCAGGTGCTTGGCGAGCAGCCCGCCGACCGTCTCGACGTCCTCGTCCACCAGCTCGATGCCGAACAGCTCGCCGAGGTCCTCGACCAGCAGCCGGGCGGTGATCCGGAACGAGCCGTCGCCGAGGTCCTCGACGGGGGCGATCTCCCGGTCGTACTCGTCGGTGATCTCGCCGACGATCTCCTCCAGGATGTCCTCGATGGTGACCAGCCCGGCCGTGCCGCCGTACTCGTCGATCACGATCGCCACGTGCGAGCGCATCTGCTGCATCTCGCGCAGCAGGTCGTCCACCGGCTTGCTGTCCGGGATGAAGACGGCCGGGCGCATCACGGTGTCCACCTGGTCGGACTCCGCCTCGGGGTTCACGTGGGTGCGCCGGACCAGGTCCTTGAGGTAGACGATGCCGACCACGTCGTCCTCGTTGTCGCCGACCACCGGTATCCGCGAGAAGCCCGAGCGCAGGGCCAGGGTCAGGGTCTGACGGACCGTCTTGTGCCGCTCGATCATCACCAGGTCGGTGCGCGGCACCATCACCTCGCGCACGATGGTGTCGCCCAGCTCGAAGACGGAGTGCACCATCCGGCGCTCGTCGTCCTCGATCAGGTCGTCCTTCTCGGCCAGGTCGACCAGCGCGCGCAGCTCGGCCTCGGAGGCGAACGGGCCCTCCCGGTAGCCCTTGCCCGGGGTGAGCGCGTTGCCCAGCAGGATCAGCAGCCGCGGGATGGGCCCCAGGATCCGGGCCAGCGGCAGCAGCACGAAGGAGGCGGCGGTCGCGGTGGTCAGCGGGTGCTGGCGGCCGATGGTGCGCGGCGAGACGCCGACCGCCACGAAGGAGACCAGCACCATCACCCCGAAGGCCAGCAGGATCGCCTGCCAGGTCTGCTGGAGGTTGCGCACGCAGACCACGGTGACCAGGACCGCCGCCGCCATCTCGCTGGCCACCCGGATCAGGGTGGCCAGGTTGAGGTAGCGGATCGAGTCGCTGGCCAGCGTCAGCAGCCGGGTCGCGCCGCGCCGGCCGTTGCGCACGGCCTCCTCGGCGCGGAACCGCGAGACCCGGGAGATGCCCGCCTCGGCGCAGGCGGCCAGCCAGCCCAGCACGACCAGCAGGCACGCCCCGACCAGGAAAGTCGTACTGTCACCCGTCATCGGATCAGTGGGTGGTGGGTGCCGGGGAGATCCCCGACAGCCCGCGACCGGCCCGCCAGTCGTCGAGGATCCGCTTCTGGAGGGCGAACATGGTCTGCTCCTCCTCCGGCTCCTCGTGGTCGTAGCCGAGCACGTGCAGCACCCCGTGGACGGTGAGCAGTTGCAGCTCCTCGTCCATCGAGTGCTCGGAGGGGGCGGCCAGGCCCTGGGCCTTGGCCACCTCGGGGCAGAGCACGATGTCGCCGAGCAGGCCCTGCGGCAGGTCCTCGCCCTCCTTGCCGGGACGCAGCTCGTCCATCGGGAAGGACATCACGTCGGTGGGCCCGGGCAGGTCCATCCACTGGATGTGCAGCTGCTCCATCGCCTCGGCGTCCACGAGGATCACGGACAGTTCGGACAGCGGGTGGATCCGCATCTTGTCGAGGGCGAAGCGGGCGACGTCGAGGATGGACTCCTCGTCGGCCTCCCAGCCGGACTCGTTGGCGATGTCGATGGACATGGAGCGGTGTCGACTCAGCTTTCGGTGCGATGGGGCTGGCGGGGCGTGCGGGCACGGGGGCCGCGCGGGGCGGTCTTGCGCGAGGGCCGGTCGGAGGGGGCGCGGTCGGCGTCCTCGCCGTTCTCGGCGTCCCAGCGCTCGTAGGCGTCGACGATCCGGCCGACCAGCTTGTGGCGGACCACGTCGGTGCTGGTCAGGATCGAGAAGTGGATGTCCGGGACGCCGGCCAGGATCTCCTGGACCACCTTGAGACCGCTGCGGGTACCGCCGGGCAGGTCGATCTGGCTGGTGTCACCGGTGACCACGACCCGGGAGTTGAAGCCCAGGCGGGTCAGGAACATCTTCATCTGCTCGGGCGAGGTGTTCTGCGCCTCGTCCAGGATGATGAAGGCGTCGTTCAGGGTGCGGCCGCGCATGTAGGCGAGCGGGGCGACCTCGATGGTGCCGGCGGCCATCAGCCGCGGGATCGAGTCCGGGTCCATCATGTCGTGCAGCGCGTCGTACAGCGGGCGCAGGTACGGGTCGATCTTCTCGTAGAGGGTGCCGGGCAGGAACCCGAGCCGCTCGCCGGCCTCCACCGCCGGGCGGGTCAGGATGATCCGGTTGACCTCCTTGGCCTGCAGCGCCTGCACGGCCTTGGCCATCGCCAGGTAGGTCTTGCCGGTGCCGGCCGGGCCGATCCCGAAGGTGATGGTGTGCCGGTCGATCGCGTCGACGTAGCTCTTCTGGTTGACCGTCTTGGGGCGGATGGTGCGGCCCCGGTTGGAGAGGATGCTCTGGGTGAAGACCGCCGACGGGCTGATGGCGCCGTCCGGGTCGCCGGCCGCGCCCTTGAGCATCGCGATCGACCGCTCCACGGAGTCCTCGGTCAGCGGCTGGCCGGTGCGCAGCACCAGCATCATCTCGCTGAACAGCTGCTTGACCAGGGCGATGTCGGCGCGGTTGCCGGTCGCGGTCACCTCGTTGCCCCGGACGTGGATGTCGGTGTCCGGGAAGGAGCGCTCGATCACCCTCAGGAGGGAGTCGGTGGCACCGAGCAGGGTGACCATCGGGTGCTTCTCGGGGATCACGATCCGGGCGGTCGATCCGTCGCCGCCCGGTGCGCTGGTCCGGGCGCTGGTCTGTGCGGTGTCACTCATCGGTTCGCTCATGGGTTGGCGCTGAGGCCTGCCTCATCCCATCCGTGTCTCGGGGTGCCGCTCGGTCGGTGCCGGGGTCACCAGGGTACGCCGCGCAGGTGTTCGCTGTGACGCGGCCCGATCGATGGTGGGCCAGTTCCGCCCTGGACGCCAGCGGATTTCGGCCCTCATCGGCGTGCCGGCAGCGGGATCCGGGCCAGATCCTCGGCGACCACCAGCTCGCCGTCGAAGTGCGCCCGGGCCTCGGCGAGGTGGCCCGCCAGGTCGGGGTAGCGCTGGGAGAAGTGGGTCAGCACCAGGGTCCGCACGCCCGCCCGGGCGGCCAACTGGGCCGCCTGCCCGGCGGTGAGGTGGCCGTGCTGCTCGGCCAGCTGCGCGTCGGCGGCCAGGAAGGTGGCTTCGGCGACCAGCAGGTCGGCGCCCTCGGCCAGGGCTTCGGCGCCCGGACAGAGCCGGGTGTCCATCACGAAGGCGAAGCGCTGACCGCGCCGCACCTCGCTGACCTCCGCCAGGGTGACCTGGCGCCCGTCCAGTTCGACCGCGCCGGTGCGCTGCAGCTGCCCCACCGCGGGTCCGCGCAGGCCGAGCGCGGCCAGCTTCTCGGGCAGCAGGCGACGGCCGTCGGGCTCGGTCAGGCGGTAGCCGAAGGCCTCCACCGGGTGCGAGAGCCTGATCGCCTCCAGGGTGAAGGCCGCGCCCTCGGTGGGCAGCTGGCCGGCCTCGGCGATCGGGTGCGGGCGCAGCTCGGCCGTCTCGTGGAAGGCGGTGGCCTGCCGCAGCCGGTCGAAGTACTGCTGCCCACTGGCCGGGTAGTAGGCGTGCACCGGGTGCGGGACCTGGTCCAGGTTGATCCGCTGGACCACGCCGGCCAGGCCCAGACTGTGGTCGCCGTGGAAGTGGGTGACGCAGATCCGGGTCAGGTCGGTGGCCGAGACCCCGGCGTACTGCATCTGCCGCTGGGTCCCCTCCCCCGGATCGAAGAGCAGGCCCTCGCCGTCCCAGCGCAGCAGGTAGCCGTTGTGGTTGCGATGCCGGGTGGGCACCTGGCTGGCCGTGCCGAGGACGACGAGTTCGCGCTGTGACACCGGATCAGACCATGCCCTCGCGCAGCGGCTTGCCGCCCAGCACGTGGACGTGCGCGTGGAAGATGGTCTGGCCCGCCCCGGCACCGGTGTTGAAGATCAGCCGGTAGGCGTCCAGGCCCTCGTCCCGGGCCACCTCGCCCGCCTCGGTGAGCAGTTCGGCCGCGGCCTGCGGCTCGGCGGCGGCCAGCGCGGCGGCGTTCGGGTAGTGGACGTGCGGGATCACCAGCACGTGGGTCGGGGCCTGTGGGTTGATGTCCCGGAAGGCGATGGTGTGCTCGGTCTTGCGGACCACCGTGGCCGGGATCTCGCCCGCCACGATCTTGCAGAACAGGCAGTCCGCCTGCGGCTCGCCGGCCATCGGGGTCTCCTCGCACGTGAGCGTGGTGGTGTGCTGTGGCTGTCTTCTGACGGACCGCAGCCTAGGGTCTGTCAGACAGACCCTAGCGGGGGGAGCGCCGCCGGTGTCCCTCCCCCCGCTCGCCGGGTCAGAGCTCCGGCAGCGGCGGCGGGGTCTTGGCCGGGGTCGCCGCCAGCGAGGCCAGCGCGATCCGCACTCCCTCGGCCAGTTGCGGGTCGCGGCCCGCCGCCCAGTCGTGCGGCGCGATCGGCACCTCGACGTCGGGGGTGACGCCGCGGTTCTCCAGGCCCCAGCCGTAACCCTCCAGCCAGGTCGCGTACTTGGGCTGGGTCACCCCGGTGCCGTCGATCAGGTCGTACTTGCCGTCGATCCCGATCACCCCGCCCCAGGTGCGGGTGCCGACCACCGGGCCGATGCCCAGGGCCTGGATCGCGGCGTTGACCACGTCGCCGTCCGAGCCGGCGTGCTCGTCGGCCAGCGCCACCACCGGGCCGCGCGGCGCCTCGCCGGGGTAGGGCTCGGCGGTCGCCATGCCGCGGCCGTAGCCCCAGCCGATGATCCGGCGGGAGAGCTTCTCGATGATCAGCTGGGAGGTGTGGCCGCCCCGGTTCTCCCGCAGGTCGACCACCAGGCCCTCCTTGGCCAGCTCCACCCGCAGGTCGCGGTGGAGCTGGGCCCAGCCGCCGCTCATCATGTCCGGGATGTGCAGGTAGCCGAGCCGCCCCTCGGAGAGCCGGCGCACCTCGGCCCGGCGCCCGGCCACCCAGTCGTGGTAGCGCAGCGCCTCGTCGTCGGCGAGCGGCACCGCCACCGGGTGGCGCACGGTGCCGTCGGCGTGCCGGACGGTCAGCTCGACCGGCTGTCCGGCCGTGCCGGCCAGCAGCGGGGCCGGCCCGGTCACCGGGTCGACCGGGCGGCCGTCCACCGCGAGCAGCGCGTCGCCGGCCCGCACCGCGACCCCGGGGGCCAGCAGCGGCGAGCGGGCCCTGGGGTCGGAGGACTCGCCGGGCAGGATCCGGGCGATCCGCCAGACCTCGCCGTCGCGCACCAGGTCGGCCCCGAGCAGGCCCTGCGGCCGGGAGGCGGCCGCGCCGCGCACGTGCGGCGTGATGTAGGCGTGCGAGGTGCCCAGCTCGCCGACCACCTCCCAGAGCAGGTCGACCAGGTCGTCGTGCGAGCCGAGCCGCTCGACCAGCGGGCGGTAGCGGTCCAGCACCCCGGCCCAGTCCACCCCGCTCAGGTCGGCGCGCCAGAAGTTGTCGCGCATCAGGCGGCCGTTCTCCTCGAACATCTGCCGCCACTCGGCCGCCGGGTCGATGGTGACCCGCAGCCGCCCCAGGTCCACCCGGGTCTCGTCGTCCTCGCCGGGCTTGCGGTCGGCCGGGACGATCCGCAGCTCGCCGCCGTCCAGCACGGCGAGCCGGTTGCCGTCGCCGCTGACCGCGAAGCCGTCCAGGCTCTCCGCCAGCTGCTCGGCCCGCTGCTTGAGCAGGTCGAAGCGCTCCAGCACCGGCCCCGGGCGCTCGTCGTCCGGGGTGGCGGCGTCGTCGCCGAGTTCACCGACCACCGGGTACCTGGTCCAGAGCACGCCGTCCTTGGCCGTCCTGAGCACGCCGAACCGGCCGCCCTCGACCGGGAACGGGACGATCCGGTCGGCCAGCCCCGCCAGGTCGACGGTGGTGGCCGGCACGTCCGGCTTCTCGGTGGCCGCGGCGCCCTCGGCCCCCTCGACCGGCTCGGTGCCCTCCTCGGGCTTCTCCGCCGTCTTCTCCTCGGGCTCCTCCGTCCCCTCGGCGGGCCGCCCCCCGCGCCGGGGGCCGAACGGCGAAGGCGTCTCGGCGGCCAGCGTGACCAGGTACGGGCGGGCGCCGGTGGGGAAGCCCAGGTCGAAGCTGTGCGCGTCGTAGACCGGGTCGAAGTTGCGCAGCGAGAGGAAGGCGAGGTGCTTGCCGTCGGCGGTGAAGGCGGGCGATGTGTCGACAAATCGCTGCGGGGTGGCCTCGCTGACGGTGCCCGAGGCGAGTTCGGCGAGCATGATCTGGCGCAGCGACCAGGGGCCCAGGGCCGGCTGGGACCAGGCCAGCCAGGCCGCGTCGGGGCTGAAGGCCAACCCGGTGACCTCACCGTCGACGCTGCGGGCCAGCTCGCGCACCGCGCCGTCGGCCAGCGTGACCAGCAGCACCCGGCCGTCGGCCGCGGCCACCGCCGCCTGCCGGCCGTCGGGGGCGACCAGCAGGCCCAGTACCCGGCCCAGCTCGCCCGCCGCGAGCCGGCTGCGCTCGCCGGCCAGCACGTCGGGCGCGTACTCCAGCGCGTCCTCGCCCTCGACGTCGGTCACCCAGAGCGCACCCTGTGCCTCGCCCTCGGCGGTCGGCGGGACCACCCGGGCCAGCCGGGCCCGGGTGCCCGGGGTCTCGTCCAGCACCCGGGCCGGACCCTCCCGGTGGGTCAGCCAGTGCACGGTGCCGCGCACCACCACGGCGGCGGCGCGCGCGGTGGCGTCCGGGGCGGCCGAGCCGAGCCAGCCGGTGGCGGCCAGCGGGTAGCCGCGGCGCCCGGAGCGCGGGCCGGCCGGGCGCACCTCCAGGCGCCGCGGCCGGGCCTTGCCGTCCAGCGAGTCGAGCAGCCACAGGTCGCCGCCGCTGTGCCAGACCACCCGGGTGCCGTCGGTACCGGCGTTGCGGGCGTAGAACGGGCTGTCGAGGTCGGTGTGGCGGCGCAGCTGCGAGCCGTCGGGACGGCTGGAGTAGAGCTGCCCGCTGCCCTCGTGGTCGCTCAGGAAGGCGATCCGGTCGCCCACCCAGAGCGGCGACTCGATGTTGCCGTCCAACTCCTGGTGCACCCGGGCGAACTCGCCGCCGGTGGTGCCGAGCCACAGGCGCCCGGCGGTACCGCCCCGGTACCGCTTCCAGCGGGCCGGCTCCATGCTGACCGCGGAGAGCAGCAGCACCCGCTCGCCGTCGCCCGGCCCCTCGAAGGCCAGGTTGCCGATCGGCCCGAACGGCAGCCGGCGCGGCTGGCCGCCGTCCAGCGGGACGGCGAAGGCCCAGCTCTGACGGGCCGTCGACTGGCCCGCACTGGTGATCGCCACCGGCTCGCCCTGCGGGGTCCAGCCGCGCAGCCTGCTGCGCCCGGTGTGTCCCCAGTGGGTGAGTCGGCTGGCCTCGCCGCCGTCGACCGGGGCCGCGTAGACCTCCGCCGAGCCGTCCCGGGTGGAGGTCCAGGCGATCAGGCGGCCGTCCGGGGAGAAGCGCGGGTGGGAGACCGGTGAGCGGTCGGCGGTCAGCCGCCAGGCTCGGCCACCGTCCAGCGGGGCGAGCCAGATGTCGTCCTCGGCGACGAAGGTCACCAGGTCGCCGTGCAGGTGCGGGTGGCGCAGGTAGGCGCCCGCTGGGGTGCTGTCGGTATCCGTCACTGCGTCAGGTTATGCAGCCCGGGGCGGCTGGGACCAGCGATTCCCAGGAGCCGGAGGAGGCCACCGGCCTTCGGCCGCTCGGTCGTTGGCCGCTCGGTCGTCGGCGAGGCGGCCGCGCGGTCAGGACCAGCGACCGGTGCGGCCGAGCAGCAGGGCGCCCGCGGCCACCCCCGCCGTGGAGGTGCGCAGCACCGAGGGGCCCAGCCGGTAGGGCTTGGCGCCCGCCTCGGCGAAGGCGGCCAGCTCCTCGGGGCTCACCCCGCCCTCCGGACCGACGATCAGCACCAGTTCGCCGCGCTCCGGCAGCTCGGCGGCGGCCAGCGGCTCGGCGCCCTCCTCGTGCAGCACCGCCGCGAACGCCGCCGCGGCCAGCAGCGGAGCCAGCTGACGGGTCGTCATCGGCTCGCGCACCTCGGGAAAGCGCAGCCGGCGCGACTGCTTGCCCGCCTCGCGGGCGGTGGCCCGCCACTTGGCCAGCGCCTTGGCGCCGCGCTCGCCCTTCCACTGGGTGATGCAGCGCGACGCCGACCAGGGGATCACCACGTCGACGCCGACCTCGGTCATGGTCTCCACCGCCAGCTCGCCCCGGTCGCCCTTGGGCAGCGCCTGGACCACGGTGATCCGCGGCTGCGGCTCGGCCTCGGCGCGCAGCTCGGTGAGCGTGACGTCCAGCGCGTCCTTGCCGTGCACGGCGCTGACGGTGCCGTGGCCGCCCAGCCCCAGACCGTCGGTCAGGGTGACCGGCTCGCCGGGCTCCAGCCGCTTCACGGCGGCGGCGTGCCGCCCCTCGGGTCCGTCCAGGCGGACCACGGCGCCGGGCGCGGCGGTGGCCAGCAGGGGCGTCTCGACGACGAAGACGGGTGCGGTCATGGCGCGCGCTCCTCGAAACGGGTCGGGGTGGGCCCGTTGTGCCGGGCCCACCCCGAGAGAGTTGGTGACCGCTCAGCGGCCGTTGAAGGCGTCCTTCAGCCGGGAGAACAGCCCCTGCTGCCCCGGCGCGAAGTGGCCCGAGGGCCGCTCCTCGCCGCGCAGCACCGCCAGTCGACGCAGCAGGTCCTCCTGCTCGGGGTCGAGCTTGGTGGGCGTCTGCACCTCGACATGCACTATCAGGTCGCCCCGGCCGCCCCCGCGCAGGTGGGTGACGCCCCGTCCGTGCAGCGGGATCGACTGGCCGGACTGGGTGCCGGGCCGGATGTCGACCTCCTCCGGGCCGTCCAGCGTCTGCAGCGGCACCTGGGTGCCGAGCGAGGCGGCCGTCATCGGGATGGTCACCGTGCAGTGCAGGTCGTCGCCGCGGCGCTGGAAGGTGGGGTGGTTGGTCTCGGCGATCTCCACGTAGAGGTCGCCGGCCGGGCCGCCGCCGGGGCCGACCTCGCCCTCGCCGGCCAGCTGGATCCGGGTGCCGTTGTCGACACCGGCGGGGATCTTGACGGTGAGGGTGCGCCGGGCCCGGACCCGGCCGTCGCCCGCGCACTCGGGGCAGGGCGTGGGGACCACGGTGCCGAAGCCCTGGCACTGCGGGCACGGGCGGGAGGTCATGACCTGGCCCAGGAAGGACCGGGTGACCTGCGAGACCTCGCCCTTGCCGCGGCACATGTCACAGGTCTGCGCCGAGGTGCCAGGGGCCGCGCCCTCGCCGGAGCAGGTGGTGCAGGTGACGGCCGTGTCGACCTGGAGTTCCTTGGTGGTGCCGAAGGTGGCCTCATCCAGGGTGATCTCCAGCCGGATCATGGCGTCCTGGCCGCGCCGGGTGCGCGAGCGCGGGCCGCGCTGACCGGCGGCCGCGCCGAAGAAGGCGTCCATGATGTCGGAGAAGCCGAAGCCCGCCGCGCCGGCGCCGAAGCCGCCCGCGCCACCGCCGCCGTTCGGCGACAGCGGATCCCCGCCCAGGTCGTAGACCTGCCGCTTGGCCGGATCCGAGAGCACCTCGTAAGCGGCGTTGATCTCCTTGAACCGCTCCTGCGTCTTCGGGTCCGGGTTGACGTCCGGGTGCAGTTCACGGGCGAGGCGCCGGAACGCCTTCTTGATCTCGTCCTGCCCCGCGTCCCGTCGGACGCCGAGTACCGCGTAGTAGTCCGTGGCCACCAATTGCTCCGCTTGTTCTGCCTGTGGAAAGTCCTGCTGCGACTGGGTTGCCTACTAAATCTAGTAGGGGTGCTGCTACGACTCGGCCAGGATCTGCCCCACGTACCGGGCAACGGCTCGGACCGCCCCCATCGTGCCGGGGTAGTCCATCCGCGTCGGCCCGATCACGCCGAGCTTGGCCACGCTCTCGTCGCCCGAACCGTAGCCGACCGAGACGACCGACGTGGAATTCAGCCCTTCGTACTCGTTCTCCCGGCCGATCCGCACCGTCATCCCGCCGTCGGTGGTCTCGCCGAGCAGGCGGAGCAGCACCACGTGCTCCTCCAGCGCCTCCAGCACCGGCTGGATGGTGAGCGGGAAGTCGTGGCCGACCCGGGTCAGGTTGGCCGTGCCGGCCAGCATGATCCGCTCCTCGTTCTGCTCCACCAGGGTCTCGAAGAGGGTGGAGAGCACGGTGGCGACGATCGGGCGCTCGGCCGGCTCGAAGGCCGCCGGCAGGTCGTCCACCAGGGCCGGGACGTCGGGGAACCGCTGGCCGCCGGCCCGGGCGTTCAGCCGGGCGCGCAGGTCGGCCAGGGTGGACTCGCGGACCGGACCGGGGCAGTCGACCACCCGCTGCTCGACCCGCCCGGTGTCGGTGATCAGCACCAGCATCACCTTGGCCGGGGCGAGCGAGACCAGCTCGACATGGCGCACCGCGGAGCGGGAGAGCGACGGGTACTGGACCACCGCGACCTGGCGGGTCAGCTGGGCCAGCAGCCGCACGGTGCGGGCCACCACGTCGTCCAGGTCGACCGCGCCGTCCAGGAAGTGCCGGATCGCGCGACGCTCGGGGGCGCTCATCGGCTTGACCTCGGCCAGCCGGTCGACGAAGAGCCGGTAGCCCTTGTCGGTCGGGATCCGGCCGGCGCTGGTGTGCGGCTGCTGGATGTAGCCGTCCTCTTCCAGGGTGGCCATGTCGTTGCGCACCGTGGCCGGCGAGACGCCGAGGTTGTGGCGCTCCACCAGGGCCTTGGAGCCCACCGGCTCCTCGGTGCCGACGTAGTCCTGGACGATGGCGCGCAGCACCGCGAGCTTGCGCTCGTCGAGCTGGCGCAGCTCCACCCGGCCGACCTCGGCGCCCCGGGCGACGCGGCCGGCCGGAGCGGCCTTGGCGCCCGGGCGGGCGGAGCGGGCGGCGGGCCGCCCGGCCGGCTGGTCGCCGACCGGGTCGCGACCGCTCGGACGCGGGTCGGAATCGGGTTCGTCGAACATGGCACGCACCTCCCTCTTCGCGCGTTGTCCAGGTACCAGGGTCCTGCGGGGCAAGTCCTTCGCCGAGCATCGCGCCGAGTGGTTCGGCGCACGCTCGGCACTGCTCGGTCGGATCGGGCTTGGCACTCTGCACAGTGGAGTGCCAGAACCGTACCTGCCAGTGTAAGGCCCGGGTCCGACGGCAGGAACGCCCTGGCCGTGGATGCCGCGCGGATCACTCCGCGCGGTGCCCCCTGCCGGACGGACGTGACGAGCGACGCGCGATCATGTCCGACCAGGGTGGTGCCCGCCGCCCGGCGAAGTGGCAGCATCGATAGCAACTGAGATCGGGGCCGGAACGACCGCCCCGACGATGGAGAACTGATGGACAGAGGAGCAGCCATGTCGGCGTCCGGCCCCCACACCCGTTTTGCTCCCGACCGTGGGCTGTCCACGCGGATGGTCACCACGATGTTCCTGATCGGGCTGCTGTACGTCGGTTTCACGGGTGTGCTGATCGTCCTGCTGAAGGGCGCCTGGCCGCTGATCGTGCTGCTGATGGGCGGGCTCTTCGTCGCGCAGTTCTGGTTCAGCGACAAGATCACCGAGCGGGCGATGGGCGCCCACGAGGTCACCCCCGAGCAGTACCCGCAGCTGCACGGCACCATTGACCGGCTCTGCGCCCTGGCCGACATGCCCAAGCCGCGGGTCGCGGTGGCCAACAACGACATGCCCAACGCCTTCGCCACCGGCCGCAACCCGCAGAACGCGGTGGTCTGCGTGACCACCGGCCTGCTGCGCCGGCTGGAGCCGGAGGAGCTGGAGGGCGTGCTCGCGCACGAGCTCTCGCACGTCGCGCACCGGGACGTCGCCGTGATGACGATCGCCGGCTTCCTCGGCGTACTGGCCGGCGCGATCACCCGGATCGCGCTCTACAGCGGCATGATGAGCGGCGGCAACCGGAACAACAACAACAATGACAGCGCCGCGATCCTGATGATCATCATCCCGATCGTCAGCGTGGTGGTCTACGCGCTCAGCTTCCTGCTCACCCGGCTGCTCTCCCGCTACCGCGAGCTGGCCGCCGACCGCGCCGCCGCCCAGCTGACCGGCCGGCCCAGCGCGCTCGCCTCGGCGCTGACCAAGGTGACCGGGCAGATCTCCGCGA
This sequence comes from Kitasatospora sp. NBC_01266, assembly GCF_036242395.1. Classification (NCBI taxonomy): domain Bacteria; kingdom Bacillati; phylum Actinomycetota; class Actinomycetes; order Kitasatosporales; family Streptomycetaceae; genus Kitasatospora; species Kitasatospora sp. NBC_01266. The sequence goes on from NZ_CP108458.1 coordinate 2,960,607, forward strand.
TCCCGACCAAGGACCTGCGCCAGGCGCAGCCCTACAACGCCTTCTTCTTCGCCCCCGCGCTGAACGCCCGCGAGGCGGCCACCCAGCTGATGTCCACCCACCCCAGCCTGGAGCAGCGGCTGGAGCAGCTGGGCAAGATCTCCGCCGAGCTGGGTCAGCACTGACCCACGCACCATCCCCGAAAGGAACGATCCGTGGGATTCCTGGACGCGCTGCTCGGCCGCACCAAGCCGGTCAAGCCCGACCTCGACCAGCTGTTCGGTGTGCCCTCGGCCGCCCTCACCCTGGAGGCCGCCGCCGGCTTCACGCCCACCGGGCTGGGCTCGGTCTGCTTCGCCGCGGTCGAGGGCGGCGCCTTCGTCGAGGTGGAGCGGCAGGTGCGGGCCCTGCTGGACGCCGACACGGCGGGCGGCGGCACGCCGGTGGAGGCCAGCCGGGACCAGTACGGCTACTCCTGGCTGCTCGCCCGGCACACCCCCGAGGAGCTGCCCGACCTGGTCAACGACCTGCACGCGGTCAACAGCGAGCTGGAGGCCAACGGCTTCGGGCCGCAGCTGCTCTGCTCGCTGGTGGGCTTCCGCAACGAGGCCGGCCAGTCGCTGGCGCTGGTCTACCTCTACAAGCGCGGCGCGTTCTACCCGTTCGCCCCGATGCCCGGCGGCGGCGAGCGCCGCAACAGCCCGCTGGAGCTGCAGGTGAAGGCGATGCTCGGCAACGACCTGCGGCTGGAGACGGACCTGAGCCGCTGGTTCCCGGTCTGGGGCGCGCCCGGCCTGTGACGCGTTCGTGCTGAGCCGACGGCCCGTGGATCCTGACGGGCCGTCGGCTTTTCCTATAGTTCCTCCCATGCGCAGCACTCAGTACGGCCCCGACCTGACCCCGCCCTGGAAGCGGCCGGGGGGACAGCCCGCCCCGGAGGTGGCCGCCCAGCGGGACCTGGTGGTCGAGGAGGCCACCACCGGCTTCTGCGGCGCGGTGGTGCGCTGCGAGAAGACCGCCGAGGGCCTGACGGTGACCCTGGAGGACCGGTTCGGCAAGCACCGGGTCTTCCCGCTGGTGCCGCGCGGCTTCCTGCTGGAGGGCAAGGTGGTCACCCTGGTCCGCCCGTCCGGGCCGGCACCGGCCCGGGGTCCGGGCCGGACCGCCTCCGGCTCGATCGCGGTGCGCGGCGCCCGGGCCCGGGTCGCCCGGGAGTCGCGGATCTACGTCGAGGGCCGGCACGACGCGGAGCTGGTCGAGCGGGTCTGGGGCGATGACCTGCGGATCGAGGGCGTGGTGGTCGAGTACCTGGAGGGCATCGACGACCTGCCGGCCATCGTGGCCGAGTTCGCCCCCGGCGAGGGGCGGCGGCTGGGCGTGCTGGTGGACCACCTGCTCCCCGGGACCAAGGAGCACCGGATCGCCTCGGCCGTCACGGGGGAGGCCGTGCTGGTGGTGGGCCATCCGTTCATCGACATCTGGCAGGCCGTCAAGCCCGCCAGCGTCGGCATCGCGGGCTGGCCCGAGGTGCCGCGCGGTGAGGTCTGGAAGGAAGGGATCTGCCGCCGCCTGGGCTGGCCGGTGGACACCCCGGCGGCCTGGAAGCGGATCCTGGCCTCGGTGGACTCGTTCCGCGACCTTGAGCCCCAGTTGCTGGGGCGGGTGGAAGAGCTGATCGATTTCGTGACCGGGTAGGGGCTGACCGCCCCAGCCAGCTCAGTCCACCAGGTCGCGCACCACCGCGTCGGCCAGCAGCCGCCCGCGCAGGGTCAGCGCGGCCCGGCCGGCGGCGAACGGCTCGGCGGCCAGCAGGCCGTCGGCCAGCGCGCGCTCGGCGGCCCGCAGGCCGGTGGCGGTGAGCAGATCGAGCGGGCAGCCGTCGACCAGGCGCAGCTCCAGCAGGATCCGCTCCACCCGCTGGTCCTCGGCCGGCAGCACCTCGCGGCCCTGGGCGGGCGTGCGGCCCTCGGCGAGCGCCCGCGCGTAGGCTGCCGGGTGCTTGGCGTTCCACCACCGCACGCCCCCCACGTGGCTGTGTGCACCAGGGCCCGCGCCCCACCAGTCGGCCCCGGTCCAGTACAGCTCGTTGTGCCGGCAGCGGGCCGCCTCGTCGGTGGCCCAGTTGGAGACCTCGTACCAGCTGTAGCCGGCCGCGGTCAGCGCCTCCTCGGCGATCAGGTAGCGGTCCGCGTGCACGTCGTCGTCGACCATCGGCAGCTCGCCGCGCTTGATCCGGCCGGCCAGCCGGGTGCCCTCCTCGACGATCAGCGAGTAGGCCGAGACGTGGTCGGGCCCGGCGCCGATCGCGGCACTCAGCGACGCCCGCCAGTCCTCGTCGCTCTCCCCCGGCGTGCCGTAGATCAGGTCCAGGTTGACGTGCTCGAAGCCGGCCGCTCTCGCCTCGGCGACGCAGGCCTCGGGCCGGCCCGGGGTGTGGTGGCGGTCCAGCACCTGGAGCACGTGCGGGCGGGCGCTCTGCATCCCGAAGGAGATCCGGTTGAAGCCGCCCTCGCGCAGCTCGGCCAGGTAGGCCGGGTCGACCGACTCGGGGTTGGCCTCGGTGGTCACCTCGGCGTCCTCGGCCAGCCCGAACTCCTCGCGGATCGCGGCCAGCATCGCCACCAGGTCGCGGGCCGGCAGCAGGGTGGGCGTGCCGCCGCCGAGGAACACGGTGCGCACCGGCAGCTCGGCGTCACCCAGCACCTTGCGGGCCAGCCGGATCTCGCCGACCAGGTTGGCCGCGTAGGTCTCCTGCGAGGCGACCGCCCCCGCCGAGTGCAGCTCGGTGGCGGTGTAGGTGTTGAAGTCGCAGTACCCGCAGCGGGTGGCGCAGTACGGCACGTGCAGGTAGAAACCGAACGGCCGGTCACCGAGTCCGGTGCGGGCGTGGGCGGGCAGCGAGCCGTCGGACGGCACGGGTTCGCCGTCGGGGAGTGCGGAGGGCATGGGTCCATTGTCCGGTACCGGCGGGGGTGCCCTTGAGCGACTGGGCTGCGAGGCAGCGGATGGTGGGGGTCGCCGAGGAACGAGGCGGCACCCGCCATCCGCGTAGGAGCAGCCCACCAAGCGGCCAAATGTCCCGCCGGTACTGGGACTCAGGCCTCGTTGGCGCCCGCGTACATCTCCTGGACCGCCTCGGCGTAGGCCCGCTCGACCACCGGGCGCTTGACCTTCAGGCTCGGGGTCAGCTCGCCGTGCTCGACGTCCAGGTCCCTGGGCAGGATGTGGAACTTCTTGACCGTCTGCCAGCGCTGCAGCTCGGCGTTGAGCTTCTTCACGAAGCCCTCGACCAGCGTGCGGACCTGCGGCGAGCCGACCACCTCGGCGTAGCTCCTGCCGGCCAGGTCGTGCTCGGCGGCCCACTGCATGATCACCGGCTCGTCCAGCGAGATCAGCGCGGTGCAGTAGTTGCGGCCGTTGCCGATCACCAGGATGTTGCTGACGAACGGGCAGATCGCCTTGAACTTGCCCTCGACCTCGCTGGGCGCGACGTACTTGCCGCCGGAGGTCTTGAACATGTCCTTCTTGCGGTCGGTGATCCGCAGATAGCCGTCCGGGCTGACCTCGCCGATGTCACCGGTGTGGAACCAGCCGTCCGGCTCCAGCACCTCGGCGGTCTGCTCCGGGTTGTCGTGGTAGCCGCGCATCACGGCCGGTCCGCGCAGCAGGATCTCGCCGTCCTCGGCGATCCGGACCTCGGTGCCCGGCAGCGGCTTGCCGACGGTGCCGACCCGGATGTCCTCCGTGGGGTTGACCACCACGCCCGCGCTGGTCTCCGTGAGCCCGTAGCCCTCCAGGATCGGCACGCCAGCGCCCAGGAAGAAGTAGCCGATCTCGGGGGCCAGCGCGGCGCTGCCGGAGACCGAGCCGCGCAGCCGACCGCCGAAGGCCGCCCGGATCTTGGCGTAGACCAGCTTGTCGGCCAGCGCGTGCTGGACCCGCAGGCCGAGCGGAGCACTGTCGCGGCCGGTGGCGAGCCGGTTCTCCTGGACGGTCCTGGCGTAGTCGCGGGCCACCTTGGCCGCCCACATGAAGATCTTGTACTTGGCGCCGCCCTCGGCTCTGGCCCTGCCCGCGATGCCGTTGTAGACCTTCTCGAAGATCCGCGGCGCGGAGGCCATCAGGGTGGGCCGGATCGCCGGCAGGTTGTGGATGATCCGGTCCACCCGGCCGTCCACCGCCATCACGTGGCCGGTGGCGATCTGGCCGCAGATCAGCGACTTGCCGAAGACGTGCGACAGCGGCAGCCACATGAACTGCAGGTCGTCGGAGCGCAGCAGGCCGCTCTCCTGCTGGGCGACGCCCTCGTAGGACCAGCAGTCGTGGACCAGACGCACGCCCTTGGGGCGGCCGGTGGTGCCGGAGGTGTAGATCAGGCTGGCCAGCTGCTCGGGGTCCAGTCCGTCCACCGCCCGGCGGATCGCGTCCGGGTGCTCCTTGAGGTAGGCGGCGCCGCGCTCCTCCAGCTCGGCCAGGGTGAGCACGGTGATGCCCTCGGGCTCGGGGCGCTCGGCCGGCAGGTCGAAGAGGACCACGGTGCGCAGCTCGGGCAGCTGGTCGTGCTGGTCGACCGCCTTGGCCAGCTGGGCGGCGTTCTCGGCGAAGAGCAGCCGGCTGCCGGAGTTGGCCAGGATGAAGCCGGTCTCGTCCGCGTTGGTGCTCGGGTAGATGGTGGTGGTGGCCACACCGGCGCACATGTTGCCCATGTCGGCGATGATCCACTCGATCCGGGTGGACGCGGCGATCGCCGCCCGGTCCTCGGGCTCGATCCCCAGCGACATCAGGCCGGCGGCCGTGTTGCTGACCCGTGCGGCGATCTGCGCCCAGGTGAGCGAGCGCCACTGCTCGGCGCCCGGCGCACCGTCGGCCGCGTGCTCGTCGACCGGAGCGGGGAACCTGTATGCCTCCGCGTCAGGCGTGGCCTTTACCCTGCTGAGGAACAGGTGGGCCACTGAGGCCGGACGCCCGGCGATCTTGTCGGAGCCGATGACGGACTGCGCTGAACTCAACGAGACCTCCGGGGGACCAGGTGGCCGAGGGTGGATGTGTGCGGGGGCTTGGGGGTGGACCGCCCGACGGGTTCGTTATCGGCGAGTTACTTAACTCGCCAGTAACAAAGCTGTCGACAGCCTAGGCCCAACAGGGCACCCCTGTTAAGAGGCAACCGCCCTCTGACATCGTGCCGAACTTGTGGTGCCTCAACCGTGCCTCAACGATGCTTCAACCGAAGAGATGACCAATCCGATCACCGGATCAGGAGATATACCCGCGTGGTAAGCGTGGCAAGGCAGAAAATGAGGATGCGAATCCTCCCGTCGACATCGAGAGTGTCCGAGTGCTGATCAGACTTCTCAGGGCCCACCTCGGGCCCTACACCAAACCCATCTCAGTGCTGGTACTGCTCCAGCTGGTTTCCACCATCGCCTCGCTCTACCTGCCGACCCTCAACGCCGACATCATCGACAAGGGGGTGATCAAGGGCGACACCGGCTACATCCTGCGGATCGGCGGGGTGATGATGGCGGTCACCCTCGCGCAGGTGATCTGCTCGATCGGTGCCGTCTACTTCGGCGCCCGCACCGCGATGGCGGTCGGGCGGGACATCCGGGCCGCCGTCTTCGACCGGGTGCAGAGCTTCTCGGCCCGCGAGGTCGGCCAGTTCGGCGCGCCCTCGCTGATCACCCGCACCACCAACGACGTCCAGCAGGTCCAGATGCTGGTCCTGATGTCCTTCACGCTGATGGTGGCCGCACCGATCATGTGCGTGGGCGGCATCATCATGGCGCTCAACCAGGACGTCCCGCTCTCCAGCCTGCTGGTGATCGTGGTCCCGGTGCTCGGCATCATCGTCAGCCTGCTGGTGCGCAAGCTGCGCCCGGCGTTCCGCGGCATGCAGGTGCGGATCGACGGCGTCAACCGGATCCTGCGCGAGCAGATCACCGGTATCCGGGTGATCCGCGCCTTCGTCAAGGACGGTCACGAGCAGGACCGGTTCGCCGTCGCCAACGACGAGCTGACCGAGTTCTCGCTGCGCACCGGACGGCTGATGGCCTTCATGTTCCCGTCCGTGATGATGGTGGTGAACCTCTCCAGCATCGCCGTGCTCTGGTTCGGTGCCCACCGGATCGCCGGCGGCGGCATGCAGGTCGGCGCCGTGACGGCCTTCCTCTCCTACCTGCTGCAGATCCTGATGAGCGTCATGATGGCCACCTTCATGTTCATGATGGTGCCGCGTGCCGAGGTCTGCGCCGAGCGGATCGTCGAGGTGCTGGACACCGACTCCAGCGTGGTGCCGCCGAGCACGCCGATCACCGAGCTGCGCTCGCACGGCCACCTCGAACTGCGCGGCGTCGACTTCCGCTACCCCGGCGCCGAGGCCTCGGTGCTGCGCGGTATCGACATCACCGCCCGCCCCGGCGAGACCACCGCCGTGATCGGCAGCACCGGCAGCGGCAAGAGCACGCTGCTCGGCCTGATCCCCCGGCTGATCGACGCCAGCGAGGGCCAGGTGCTGGTCAACGGCGTGAACGTGCGCGAGGTCGATCCGGACCTGCTGGCCGAGAAGGTGGGCCTGGTCCCGCAGAAGCCGTACCTCTTCTCCGGCACGGTGGCCAGCAACCTGCGCTACGGCAAGCCCGACGCCACCGACGAGGAGCTCTGGCAGGCGCTGGAGACCGCACAGGCCAAGGACTTCGTGGAGCGGATGGAGGGCGGCCTGGAGGCGTCGATCGCGCAGGGCGGCGGCAACGTCTCGGGCGGCCAGCGCCAGCGCCTGGCGATCGCCCGGGCCCTGGTCCGCCGACCGGAGATCTACCTGTTCGACGACTCCTTCTCGGCCCTCGACTACGCCACCGACGCCAAGCTGCGCGCCGCGCTCTCCCTGGAGACCGCGGAGGCGACCGTGCTGATCGTCGCCCAGCGGGTCAGCACCATCCGCGACGCCGACCGGATCGTCGTCCTCGACGAGGGCGCGGTGGTCGGCAGCGGTACGCACCACGAGCTGATGGCCGACAACCCGACATACCGGGAGATCGTGCTCTCCCAGCTCACCGAGCAGGAGGCGGCGTGACCACCCCGCAGAAGGCCGGCCCACCCGCCGCCGGCCCGGCCAAGCCGGGCGGCGTGCCGTCCGGTTCGCAGGAGGCCGCCGCCCGCCGCGGACCGGCCGGCCCGGGCCGCTTCATGGGCGGCCAGGGCACCGAGAAGTCGATGGACTTCGCCGGCTCCGGCAAGCGCGTGCTCGGCCTGCTCAAGCCCGAAGGAACCACGCTGGCCGGCGTGCTGGCGCTCGGCACGCTCAGCGTGGGCTGCGCGGTGGCGGGCCCCAAGCTGCTCGGCAAGGCGATGGACCAGATCGTGGCCGGGTGGGCGGGCAAGCAGACGCCGGCCGGCCTCACCCACGCCCAGGTGATCGACGGGCTGCGGGCCAAGGGCCAGGGGCGGATCGCCGACGTCCTCAACGCCGTGCCCTTCACCCCCGGGCACGGCATGAACTACGACAAGCTCGGCACCATCCTGCTCTGGGTGCTGCTGATCTACGTCGCCTCCGGGGCGTTCGGCATCCTGCAGGGCCGGCTGGCCGCGCGCGCGATCAACCAGACGGTCAACCGGCTGCGCGCCCAGGTCGAGACCAAGATCAGCCGGCTGCCGCTGAGCTACTTCGACAAGCAGCCGCGCGGCGAGGTGCTCAGCCGGGTCACCAACGACATCGACAACGTCGGCCAGTCCATGCAGCAGACCATGGGCCAGGTGGTGAACTCGCTGCTCACCATCGTCGGTGTGCTGGCGATGATGTTCTGGATCTCCTGGATCCTCGCGCTGATCGCCCTGGTCTCGGTGCCGCTCTCGGTGATCGTCGCGGCCCGGGTGGGCAAGCGGGCGCAGCCGCAGTTCGTGGCGCAGTGGAAGACCACCGGCAAGCTGAACGCGCACATCGAGGAGATGTACACCGGGCACGCGCTGGTGAAGGTCTTCGGCCGGCAGAAGGAGGCGGCGGAGACCTTCCGCCAGCAGAACGAGGAGCTCTACGCCTCCAGCTTCCGGGCGCAGTTCATCTCCGGGATCATCCAGCCCGCGATGATGTTCATCGGCAACCTGAACTACGTGGCGGTCGCGGTGGTCGGCGGTCTGCGGGTGGCCAGCGGCGCGCTGTCCATCGGCGACGTGCAGGCCTTCATCCAGTACTCCCGCCAGTTCAGCCAGCCGCTCACCCAGGTCGCCAGCATGGCCAACCTGCTGCAGTCCGGCGTGGCCTCGGCCGAGCGGGTCTTCGAACTGCTCGACGCCGAGGAGCAGTCTGCCGAGCCGGAGCACCCCGAGCGGCCCGCCGAACTGCGCGGCCTGGTCTCCTTCGAGGACGTGGCGTTCCGCTACGACCCCCAGAAGCCGCTGATCGAGGACCTCTCGCTCAAGGTGGAGCCCGGCCAGACGGTGGCCATCGTCGGTCCCACCGGCGCCGGCAAGACCACCATGGTCAACCTGCTGATGCGCTTCTACGAGGTCACCGGCGGCCGGATCACCCTGGACGGCGTGGACATCGCCGCGATGTCCCGCGAGGAACTGCGGTCCGGCATCGGCATGGTGCTCCAGGACACCTGGCTGTTCGGCGGCTCGATCGCCGACAACATCGCGTACGGCGCCACCGGCGCCACCCGCGAGCAGGTGATCGAGGCCGCCAAGGCCGCCCACGTCGACCGCTTCGTGCGCACTCTGCCCGAGGGCTACGACACCGTCATCGACGACGAGGGCACCGGCGTCAGCGCCGGCGAGAAGCAGCTGATCACCATCGCCCGCGCGTTCCTCGCCCAGCCCAGCATCCTGGTCCTGGACGAGGCCACCAGCTCGGTCGACACCCGCACCGAGGTGCTGATCCAGCGGGCCATGGCGCGACTGCGCACCGGCCGCACCAGCTTCGTCATCGCGCACCGCCTCTCCACCATCCGGGACGCCGACGTGATCCTGGTGATGGAGAGCGGCTCGATCGTCGAGCAGGGCACCCACGACGAGCTGATCTCGGCCGAGGGCGCCTACGCCCGGCTCTACCAGGCCCAGTTCGCCCAGGCGGTGGCCGAGCAGGACTGACCCGCCGGTACGCCTGAGGGCCGCCGTCCGCTCACGCGGACGGCGGCCCTCAGGCGTACTGCGGTGTTCCGGGGCTGCTCGCGTTCCGGGACTGCATTCGTTCCGGGACTGCTCGCGTTCCGGGACTACTTCTTGGCTTCCTTCGGGGCGTCGGCGTCGGTGGACAGCGCGGCGATGAAGGCCTCCTGCGGGACCTCCACCCGGCCGACCATCTTCATCCGCTTCTTGCCCTCCTTCTGCTTCTCCAGCAGCTTGCGCTTACGCGAGATGTCGCCGCCGTAGCACTTGGCGAGGACGTCCTTGCGGATCGCGCGGACCGTCTCACGGGCGATCACCCGCGAGCCGATCGCGGCCTGGATCGGCACCTCGAACTGCTGGCGCGGGATCAGCTTCTGCAGCTTGCCGGCCATCATGACGCCGTAGTTGTAGGCCTTGTCCTTGTGCACGATGGCGGAGAAGGCGTCCACCGCGTCACCGTGCAGCAGGATGTCGACCTTGACCAGGCTGGCGCTCTGCTCGCCGATGGGCTCGTAGTCGAAGGAGCCGTAGCCGCGGGTCTTGGACTTCAGCTGGTCGAAGAAGTCGAAGACGATCTCAGCCAGCGGCAGGGTGTAGCGCAGCTCGACCCGGTCCTCGGAGAGGTAGTCCATGCCCTGCAGGTTGCCGCGGCGGGTCTGGCACAGCTCCATGATCGCGCCGACGAAGTCGTTCGGGGCGAGGATGGTGCCGCGCACGATCGGCTCGTACACCTCGGCGATCTTGCCGGTCGGGAACTCGCTCGGGTTGGTGACGGTGTGCTCGGTGCCGTCCTCCATGACCACCCGGTAGATCACGTTCGGCGCGGTGGAGATCAGGTCCAGGTTGAACTCGCGCTCCAGGCGCTCCCGGATGATCTCCAGGTGGAGCAGGCCGAGGAAGCCGCAGCGGTAGCCGAAGCCGAGCGCCACCGAGGTCTCCGGCTCGTAGACCAGCGCGGCGTCGTTGAGCCGCAGCTTGTCCAGCGCGTCGCGCAGCAGCGGGTAGTCCGAGCCGTCCAGCGGGTAGAGGCCGGAGAAGACCATCGGACGCGGGTCCTTGTAGCCGCCCAGCGCCTCGGTCGCACCCTTGTGCATCGAGGTGATGGTGTCACCGACCTTGGACTGCCGCACGTCCTTCACGCCGGTGATGATGTAGCCCACCTCGCCGACGCCCAGGCCTTCGGCCACCTTGGGCTCGGGCGAGATGACGCCGATCTCCAGCAGCTCGTGGGTGGCGCCGGTGGACATCATCGCGATCCGCTCGCGCTTGGTCAGCTGGCCGTCGACGACACGGACGTAGGTGACCACGCCGCGGTAGGAGTCGTAGACCGAGTCGAAGATCATCGCGCGTGCCGGGGCGTCCTTGACGCCGACCGGGGCCGGGATCTTCGCGACCACGTGGTCGAGCAGGTCCTCGACGCCGAGGCCGGTCTTGGCGCTGACCTTGAGCACGTCGTCCGGGTCGCAGCCGATGATGTGCGCGATCTCGGCCGCGTACTTCTCCGGCTGGGCGGCGGGCAGGTCGATCTTGTTGAGGACCGGGATGATCGTGAGGTCGTTCTCCAGGGCCAGGTAGAGGTTGGCCAGGGTCTGCGCCTCGATGCCCTGGGCGGCGTCCACCACCAGGACGGTGCCCTCACAGGCGGCCAGGGAACGGGACACCTCGTAGGTGAAGTCCACGTGGCCCGGCGTGTCGATCATGTTGAGGATGTGCGTGGTGCCCTCGTGCTCACCGGTCTTCGGGGCCCACGGCAGGCGGACCGCCTGCGACTTGATGGTGATGCCGCGCTCGCGCTCGATGTCCATCCGGTCGAGGTACTGGGCACGCATCTGCCGGGGGTCGACCACACCGGTGATCTGCAGCATCCGGTCGGCGAGGGTGGACTTGCCGTGGTCGATGTGGGCGATGATGCAGAAGTTGCGGATCAGCGCCGGGTCGGTACGGCTGGGCTCTGGCACGTTCGTAGGGGTCGCGGGCACCTTGGTCCGATTCTCCGTTGGTCCGGGGGGCCGGACGCTGTCGTCCGATCCAGGAGCCCTGGACTGTGTCTCAATTACCAGGGTTCCGTCCATCTTCCCACGAGCCCGGCGCCACCCGCCGGTTTGGGGGGCGTGGCAGGGCCCTGGTAGCGTGGGGCGCTGCACCTCGCTTTCGGCATGCCCTCTCAGCAGGACCGGAGCGGTGGTCGCAACACCCGCAGACCCGATCGATCAGATAAGACTGAGGCTCTTTCGTGGCGAACATCAAGTCCCAGATCAAGCGCAACAAGACCAACGAGAAGGCGCGCCTGCGCAACAAGGCCGTCAAGTCCTCGCTGAAGACCGCGCTGCGCAAGGCCCGCGAGGCCGCTGCCGCCGGTGAGACCGAGAAGGCCACCGTGCTGGCCCGCGAGGCCTCCAAGGCCCTCGACAAGGCCGTGAGCAAGGGCATCATCCACAAGAACCAGGCCGCCAACAAGAAGTCGGCGATCACCAAGCAGGTCGTCGCCACCCAGGCCTGAGCCCACTGGGCGGCGATGCCGCCGAGTAGCTCGTGAGCACCTCGTGCTCGACCTCGTACCACCCCTCGGGTGACCGTCCGGCCCTCTACCCGGAGCCCCGAGGAGCACAGAACTCGTACCGCACGCGGCCTGCGTTCGCCACGCGGGTGCGGTGCACAGCTCGACCGGCAGGCGCCGTGGCAGTCCCTTTCGGGGACGCTGCGGCGCCTGTCGGCGTTTGCGGCGACCGGCGGGGGTTTCAGGGGTCGCGGGCTTTCAGGGGTCGCGGGGCTTCAGGGGTCGCGGGAGTCGCGGGGGCGGGGTTTGCAGGGGGCGCGGGCGGGGCGATTGCCGGGGGCCGGGGGTGCGCCCGGGTATATCGTCTAGCGACGCTCCGATCCGGCCTCATCACTCTCCGCCGCCTCCTGGAGGACCGCCCATGTCGACACCGCCGCAGGCCCAGCCCGGTTTCGGCTACGGGTATCCGGTGCTGCCGACCCAGCTACCAGGACAGCCGGGGCAGCTGGGGCAGCCAGGGCCCCCGGGGCAGCAGCCCGTGCCGGGCCCGCCGCCGGTGCCGCGCGGGCGGCGGCTGCTGATGCAGCGGGCCCGTTGGGGGTTCGCGGGCGCGCTGGTGGCCTCGGTGTTCTGGACGGCGGCGGTGTGGACCGTGCCGGGGATGGTCAGACCGCCCTCGGCCGCGCTGTCGACCGCGGCCTACCGGTTGACCGACAACCTCTGCACGACGGTGCCGCTGAGCCGGCTCGGACAGCTCTACCCGGTCTCGGCCGGGACGCCGAACCACGTCACCACGCGGACCAAGGCACTCGACGACATGAACTGCACCGAGTACCTCAAGCAGTCCGCCACCGACTCCGGATACGTCTCCGTGTACCTGGACCTGGAGCTGCACCACGCGGTCAACCCGACGGCCGAGTTCCAGTCGCAGCGAAGCGCCCTGTCACAGCGGCAGTTCCAGATCAGCGACGTCCCGCAGCTGGGCGACCAGGCCTTCACCGGGTACCAGGACCTGCAGAACGGCCCCGACCGCAACCAGCACTTGCTGACCGAGCTGATCTACGTCCGGGACGGTGGCGCGGTCTTCTACCTGGCCTGGTCGGGCTCCTACGAGGCGGGCAAGGACACCCCGCCCGACCCGGACGGGCTCCGGCAGGCGGTGGTGATCGACGCCCGGGACGCGCTGCGGGCGCTCGGCGGGCGGGGCTGACCGGGACGGGGCTGACCGGGGCCGAGCTGAGCGGGTGCGGTTGAGCGGGACGGGGCTGAGCAGGGCCGAGCTGAGCGGAACAGCCGGCAGGCCGTCAGTACGAGCGGGCGCCGGCGCGAGCCGCCCGGGCGACCGCGACCACGGCGCGTTCCAGGGCATAGGCGGGATCATCCGAGCCACCCTTGACGGCGGCGTCGGCCTGGGCGATCGCGGTCAGCGCGGCCGCGACACCGTCGCCGGTCCAGCCGCGCATCTGCTGGCGGACCCGATCCACCTTCCACGGCGGCATGCCCAGCTCACGGGCCAGGTCGGCCGGACGCATCGAGCGGTCCGCCGTGGCGAGTCGGCCGATGCTGCGCACGCCGGAGGCCAGCGCATAGGTGATACCGGTGGCCGGCTGGCCCACCGCCAGCGCCCAGCGCAGCCGCTCCAACGCGTCGGCGGCCCGCCCGGTGACCGCGAGGTCGGCGACCTCGAAGCCGGTGGCCTCGGCCCGACCGCTGTAGTAGCGGGCCACCACGCGCTCGTCGATGGTGCCCTCGACATCGGAGGTGAGCTGGCTGCAGGCGGCGGCCAACTCCCGCAGGTCACCACCGAGCGAGTCCAGCAGTGCCTGGCAGGCCTCCGGGCTGGCCGAGCGGCCGAGCGTGCGGAACTCGCCACGGACGAAAGCGATCCGCTCACTGGCCTTGGTCAGCTTGGCGCAGGCCACCTCGCGAGCACCGGCCTTGCGCGCCGCGTCGAGCAGACCCTTGCCCTTGGCTCCCCCGGCGTGCGCCAGGATGATGATCACCTCATCAGCCGGTGCGTCGAGGTAGGCCTTGACCTCCTTGACCGACTCGGCCCCGAGGTCCTGCGCCGCCCGGACCACGATCACCTTGCGCTCGGCGAAGAGCGAGGGCGTGGTCAACTCGGCCAGGCTGCCGGGCTGCAGGGCGCCGGGGGCGAGGTCACGCACGTCCGTATCGGGATCCGCCGCCTTAGCTGCGGCCACCACCTGGGCAACCGCACGGTCGAGTAGCAGCTCCTCCTGGCCGACCACAAGGGTCAGCGGGGCGAGCAGGTCGTCGGGTGCACTCTTCCTGGCCATCGCGTACCAGCATCCCATGGGCGACCGACAGGACCGAAGCTCCCGCAGCGCGGGCACCGGCGTGCAGAGGCCGGAGCGCAGAGACCGGAGACAATGGTCTGCGTGAGTTCTCCTGACATCCGTGATGACATCCCCGACACGCGCGACATCGCCACCGATGCCCCCGGGGCCGCCGGTCGGCAGCTGCTCGTCCTTGCCGACCGCGACGAGGCCGAGGCGGTGGCCGAGGCGCTGCTCGAACAGTGGCCCCTGCTCGGCCCGTTGGAGCTGGTCCGGGACGCCCTGGCCGGTGAGGACGACGCCGAGGACGCCCAGTGGCTGGTGGTCCTGGAGGAGCCCGCGAGCGGCTGGGACGCGGTGCTGCTGGCAGGGGTGGACGCCGTGGCGGCAGAGCATGAGGGGTGGCGCGAGGAGGGGTAGCGGCTTCGGTGGTACTGGTGCCGTCGCTGCTGCTGTTTCCGGTGACGGCACCAGCGTCGTCGCCGTCGCTGTCCTGGTGCGGGTGGGTGAGTGCGTGCAGGGCGGCGGGGGTGTCGCCGAGGACGGCGATGTCGCCCGACCGGTCGGTGCGCAGCACGGTGGCGCCCTGGGCGCGCAGTCGGTCGACGGTACGGGCGGCCGGGTGACCGTAGGGGTTGTCGGCGCCGACCGAGATCAGCACGAGCCGGGGATGCAGGGCCCGGGCCAACTCCCAGTCCTGGTTGGCCGAGCCGTGGTGAGCCACCTTGAGGACGTCGACCGGGCCCGGCCGCACCCGGCTGAGGAGTTCGGCCTGGGCGGCCGGTTCGAGGTCACCGAGCAGCGCCAGTCGCAGGCCACCGGCCCTGACCAGCAGCGCGATGCTCGCGTTGTTCGCCCCCGGCGTCGCCGGACCCAACTCCCCGACCGGCCACAGCACGTCCCAGGACAGCTCGGGCCCGGCCACCCGGTGCTCCCCCGGCACCGCCCGCAGCAGCGGCACCCCCGCCTGTGCCGCCCACCGGGTCACCTTGGCGACCTCCCCCGGCGGCGTCGCCACGGTGGTCGTCTCGATCGCGCCGACCGAACGGTCGCGCAACACACCCGGCAGGCCCTCACTGTGATCGGCATGGAAGTGGGTCAGCAGCACCATCGGCACCCGGGTGATCCCCAGATCGCGCAGGCAGGCATCGGCTGCCGCCGGATCGGGACCGGTGTCGACGACCACGGCGGTGTCCGTGGCATCGTCCCCCGGTCCGCTGGTGACGGGGAGCACGAGCAGATCCCCCTGGCCGACCGAACACATGATGAGCCGGGCTCCGGTGGGCGGCCAGCCGGTGGCGATCCGGACCAGCGGTGCCGGACGGAGCAGGAGCAGCAGGAAGCCGACCGCGAGCACGGCGGCCACCAGAGCACGGACCCGCCGCCGCACCGGGGTTCGGAGACCGGAGGTGGACAGCACGCCGATCTGCCGCCCCGCCGGCTCGGGTTCGGAGCCGGACCCGAGGGCGGGCGGGAACTCGGCCAAGAGCGCGGGCTCGGAGTCGGAGTCGGAGTCGGGGTCAGGCTCGGGGTCGGGCTTCGCGGGCAGCAGCAGCCGAACCGCGTAGCAGGCCGCGAGGACGGCCAGCGCCAGGCTGACCGTGCCGGGCCAGCCCGGGGTCCAGTCGAGTTCGGCACCGGGGAGGGCCGCGCCCGATCTGGCCACCAGCGCGAGCCACTCGGTCGGCAGCGCGGCCAACTCCGCCAGGAACCGGGCGAGCCCGGCGGAGAACGGGGCGAGTGCCAGGCAGAGGAAGCCGATCAGGGTGGCCGGAGTGATGGCGAGTTCGGCGAGTACGTTGCACGGGATGCCCACCAGGCTGACGCGTGGCGCCAACAGCACCGTGACCGGCGCGCAGAACGCCTGGGCGGCAGCGGTGACGGCCACACCGCTCGCCAGATGGTGCGGCCAGCCGCGCTCGTGCAGCGCATGCGTCCAGCGCCGACCGGCGGTGAGCACCCCGAGCGTGGCGAGAGCCGACAGCAGGAACCCGTAGGAGCGGGCCAGGAACGGGTCCACGAGCAGCAGCACCAGCACCCCGCCGGCCAGCGCCGGGACCGCTCGGCGAGGCCGCCCCATGGCGAGCGCGAGCAGGCCGACCAGGCCGGTGGCGGCCGCCCGCAGCACGCTCGGGTCGGGCCGGCAGAGCGTCACGAAAGCCACCGTCAGCACCGCGCCCAGCAGGGCCGAGACGCGCAGCGGAACGCCCAGCAGCGCGGCCAGCCCACCGCGCTCGGCGGTGCCGACCCGGGCGGGCGCGCCGAGCAGGACGGCGAGCACGATGGAGAGGTTGGCGCCGCTGACGGCCGTGAGGTGCACCAGGTCGGTGACCCGGAACGCCTCGTCGAGATCGTCCGGCATCGCGGAGGTGTCGCCCACCACGAGCCCCGGGAGCAGCGCACGGGCGTCGGGGGACAACCCCGCGCAGGCTGCGCGCAGGCCCGCGCGCAGCCGACCGGCCAGCCGCTGGGCCCAGTCGGGTGGGGCCAGTTGGCGCGGTGACCCCTGGGCGAGCAGGGCGGCTGCCGTGTCCCGGCCGGTCCCGGTGGCGGGCATCACCCGGGCCTGGGCGGCGATCCTCTCGGACGGCAGCAGGCCCTGCCAGGCGACGGTGTCGCGCTCCTGGACGATGAGTGTGACCGGCGTGCGGGTTCGCGTGGTGACACCGGTCGACGTGGTGACCTGGTCAGCGGTCGCGTCGACGGTGAGGAGCGGGTGGCCCGGGTTGGACCCGCGGGCGTGGGAGGTGCGGGTGCGCGGGTCACCGGTGACGGTGAGTTCGACCGAAACGCGGGTGGCAGCGGGCGTTGGGGTGGGAACGGGGGGTCTGGCGGGGACGGGCCCCGGGCTGTCCGGGGCGGCGGCGCGCGCCAGCGCGGGCAGGGGGCCGCGCTGCAGGTCGGCAGTGTGCAGCACGGTGCAGGTGGTGGCTGCCGCGCCGGTGAGCAGCAGGGCGGCGGCCATCCCGAGTGGTGAGCGCGGTTGGCGACGGCCGTGCTGGTCGTTGTTCTGGTCGCGGTCGTGCTGATCTCGCTCGCTCCGGTGGTGACGACTGTTGTGATGGTGACGACAGTTGTGATGGTGGCGGTGGTTGCGGTGGACGAGGTGGACGATCAGCAGGACGACCACGGCGGCGCCGGCGGCGAGGCCGGCGGCACCCAGCAGCGTCGGCACCTGGTCGGCCTCGGCGCCGAGCAGCAGGGCGGTGACACACCAGGCAACGATGGCGGGCAGTAGCAAGCGAAGATCGGTGTCCTGCCTTGCGGCGGACGGAGGTTGCGACATCAGTGCCCCCGGAGGCGGGTGGGCGGGCGCGGGCTCACAGGGTCACCAGGGGTTTGAGTTCGGCGAGCTTGCGGTCTCCGATGCCACTGATCTGGCGGAGTTGGTCGAGCGAGCGGAACAGGCCGTGCGAACTTCGGAAGTCGAGGATGTGCTTGGCCAGCACCGGCCCCACTCCGGGCAGCGCGTCGAGTTGGTCCAGCGTTGCGTGGTTCAGGCTGATCGGGGCCTTCGGACCGGGTGACGGGCGACCGCTCTGAACCGGCGGGGACGGAGCACCGACCAGGACCTGCTCGCCGTCCACCAGGACTCGGGCCAGGTTGAGGGTGTCGGTATCGATCCCGGGCAGCGCGCCGCCGGCCGCGCGGAGCGCATCGGCGACCCGCGACCCGCCCGGGAGCGTGCGGATGCCCGGCTGGCTGACCCGGCCCGCGACATCGATGACGACGGGCGGCGACACCGGGGTGCCGCTCTCCGGGCCCGGCCCGCCCGGAGAGGCCGGGCCCGGGGCCCCGTCGGAAACGGGCGGTGTCGCGGTCGCGAGGCCGGGGCCAGGAGCGGCCGAGAGTTCGGCTTGAGCGGCCGACCTGCTGACCGATGCCGTGGAAGCGACAGGGACGGCAACGGGTTGCGGGCGACCGAGCCAGAAGTGCTGCACCGCGTAGCCGACAGCGAGCAGGAGCAGCATGGCAAGGCCGAGCACGGCCTTGCGGTCGGCGAGAAGTAGGGAGTGCAGGGCCGTGGGGATCCGAAAGCGGCGAGCGGAACGCCTGCGGGTCAGGGCTGGTGGGACCACGGGTTCGGGGTCACGGGGAGCGGCAGGCGGCAGAGCGGCGGCGGGCGGGACGGGGGCAGCAGCGGCGGGAGTTGCGGGCACGGCCGGGGCGGGGCCGCTGGATGGCTCGGCACCCGGACTCGCTGATGCCGTCCGACGCCCGTACCCCTGCGGCCAGCCATCCGGGAGAACGGCGGGCTCGCCCTGCACCGCACGGGAGCCAGGCGCCACAGCAGCAGCGGCCGTCGCCGACCGCCCCTGAGCGAGTGAAGCCCGAAGGAGGGCCGCCGCGGCAGGATCGGCGCCCACCCGCGGCGCGGCGGCCCGCGCGGCTGTCGGGGGGCGGCTGGGTGGTGGAGCACTGAGGACGACCAGCCGGCTGCGGGCGAGAGCGGCGGCGTCAAAGCGACGGGTGGCGGCAGGAGTACGTAGGCGCTTCATGGGCCCGACCGTACGGAGCACCCCGAGCACCCGTCAGCGACGGTTCAAAACCTGTGGACAACCCCACCCTTGTGGATAACCAGCCCCTGGCCGCCCCCAACCTCAGCCCCAGCCAGCCACACTGACCCCCCGTCAGTCCAGCACCGGCGCCACCACCACCGCGAGCAGCCCGGGCCCCACATGGGCGCCGATCACCGCGCCCACCTCCCCCACCAGCACCTCGCGGACCCCCGGAACCCGCTCGCGCAGCCGCTCGGCCAGCGGCTCGGCGCGCTCCTCCGCGGCCAGGTGGTGGACCGTGATGTCCACCGCCCCGGCCCCGGCCTGCTCGACCGCGATCTCCTCCAGCCGCGCGATCGCCCGGGACGCCGTGCGGACCTTCTCCAGCGGCTCGATCCGGCCGTCGCTGAGGTGGAGCAGCGGCTTCACGGCCAGGGCCGAACCGAGCAGCGCGCGAGCGGTGCCGATCCGGCCGCCGCGGCGCAGATGCTCGAGGGTGTCGACGTAGAAGAACGCCCGGCTCGCCGAAGCCCGGCGTTCAGCGACTGCGGCCACGGCCGCCGGCTCGAGGCCGGCGTCGCGGGCCTCGGCCGCGGCCAGCACCGCGTAACCCAGAGCCATCCCGACCAGGTGGCTGTCGACCACCAGGACCGGGACCGGCGCGTCGGCGGCGGCCAGCCGCGCGGCGTCGGCGGTGCCGGACAGCTCGGCGGAGAGGTGGATCGACACGACAGCGCTCGCACCGCCCTCGGCGGCCGCTCGGTAGGCCGCGGCGAAGGTCTCCGGATTGGGTCGGGAGGTGGTCAGGCGCTGCTTGGCCCGCAAGGCCTCGGCGACGTCCTTGGGGGTGATCTCGACGCCCTCGGCCCGCACCTCGTCGCCCACCACCACACTCAGCGGGACCACCGAGATCTTGTGCCGGTCGATGGCCTGCTGGGGCAGATAGGCCGTGGAATCGGTGACAAGCGCGAGGTCGGCGGGCATGTGCCGGAGGTTACTCCCCGAAACGGGCAGACGACAGCCGGGCCCGCACTGATCCGGCCGACTCGTCCACGACCCCGGCCGACCCGTCCCGGAGGACCCCGGTCAGCCGGTCCAGAAGTCCGGTCAGCTCGCCGAGGAACCGGGGTTGGCCTTGCGCAGCCGCTGCCCGAGCCGGGTGAGCGGCTCGCTCAGGTTCAGCGCCTCCTCCGCGCTCAGCCGCCCCACCCGCGCCGCGATCCCCGGACGCGGCGAAGCGGCGGAGCCGGCAGCCGAAGCGGCGGCAGCACCGCCACCGGCGGACGAGGCACCCGCAGCACCAGTCCCGGCACCCGAGGCCGAGCCACTGTCGGCCCCCGCCGCAGCCCCGAGGTCCACCCGGTCCCAGTGCCGCAGCGCCCCGGCCTCGCTCTCGCACTCCGCGCTCAGCCGGCTCAGCTCGTCCGCCGCGAACCGGTGCGCCCGGTCCTGAGCCGCCCAGCGCATCGACTCGGCGGAGTGGGTGATCCGGTCCGCGCGCTCACGCAGTTCGGGCAGCTTGCCGGCGATCCGGGCCTGCTCCGGTTCGCGCTCCAGCATTCGCAGTTCGGCGTCCAGCTCGGCGGCGTGCGCGTCGAGGCGGTCCAGCAGCCGCAGCGACTCGGCGAGTTGGGCGTCCACGCCGACCCCGCCCGCCAGCACCTCGCGGGTGCCGGCCAGCGAGGTGCGCAGCGTGAGGCGGACGGCGGCGAGCTCGCCCAGTGGGCCGGGCTTGGTGTAGCGCTTGGCCTTCAGCGTGACGTTCTCCACCGCGCGACGGGCCTGCACCTCGGTCTGCTCGACCTTCGCCACCACGGCCTTGGTGGCCTTGACCGCGCCCACCACGACGAGTACGACCACGGCGGCCGCGAAGAGCCCGAGCAGGATGAGCACTGCGCCGATCGCGTCCATCAGTTGCCGCCTTCCAGCAGAGCCGGGCTCGTCCGGGCTCCGTTTCGGATACCGGAGTACCACGGTAGTCGTCGCGGAGCCGCTGGAGAGCAGAAGCCGGGGGTGGATCAGGGTCCGGTCAGGGATCTCCCTGAGCCTCCAGGCCTCGGACGGCTCTCCCGAGCCGCCGGCCCCGGCCCGCCCCGGCAACCCGCACAGCCCCAGCGCCCCAGCAGCCCAGCACCTGACACCACCCACGGACCGTCCCCGGCCACCAGCGGTGCCAGACTCACCTCATGCTGGAAACCTCCGCCCGCCTGCTGCGCCTGCTCTCGCTGCTCCAGGTCCGCCGCGACTGGTCCGGCGCGGACCTGGCGGCCCGCCTCGAGGTCGACGTCCGTACGGTCCGCCGGGACATCGACAAGCTGCGCGGCCTCGGCTACCCGGTCGAGTCGACGCGGGGTACGGCCGGCGGCTACCGGCTCGGGGCGGGTGCCGAGATGCCGCCGCTGCTGCTGGACGACGATGAGGCGGTCGCCGTCGCGGTGGGCCTGCGGACCGCGGCGAACGGGAGCGTCGCCGGGATCGAGGAGACCTCGCTCCGCGCGCTGGCCAAGCTGCTGCAGGTGCTGCCGACCCGGCTGCGCGGCCGAGTGGAGTCGATCGCCGGCGCGACCGCCGAACTGCGCGGCCGTGGCCCGGTGGTGGACGCCGACACACTGACCGTGATCGCCGGCGCCTGCGCGGCGCACCAGCGGCTGCGCTTCGACTACACCGCGCGCGGCGGTGCCGACACCCACCGGGACGCCGAGCCGTACCGTCTGCTACACACCGGCGACCGCTGGTACCTGGCCGCCTGGGACGTCGGCCGGGCGGACTGGCGCAGCTTCCGGGTCGACCGGATGCGGCTACGGCCGCCGCACGGACCAAAGTTCGCCCCGCGCACCCCGCCGGAGCAGGACTTCAGGGACTTCATCTCCTGGAAGGTCGCGATCGGTCAGTACCGCTACCAGGCCCGGTTCACCGTGCACGCGCCGGCCGAGCGGGTGGCCGAGTGGATCGGCCCGACCGCCGGGGTGATCGAGCCGCTGACCGCCGACAGCTGCACGCTGCGGGCCGGGTCCAACTCGCTGAACGGCCTGGCGGTGCGCATCGGGCTGCTGGACCTCCCGTTCACCGTCCACGAGCCGCCCGAACTGGTCGACCACATCGCCCAGTTGGCCGATCGACTGCACCGGGCGCGCCCAACTCCCGAAGCCTGAAGGGCAGCCGAGCCGGGCCCCCGACGAACAGCGGCCGGCCGCCCCGCGAACGGAGCGGCCGGCCAGTCGATCTGACGTAGCGTCAGCCGGTGACGATGTTCACCAGCTTCGGCGCCCGGGCGATCACCTTGCGCACCGGGGCGCCCGCGATCGCGGCGACGACGGCCGGGTCGGCCAGCGCCAGCGCCTCCAGCTCGGCATCCGTGATGGTCGGCGCGACCTCCAGGCGGGCCTTGACCTTGCCCTTGATCTGGACCACGCAGGTCACCGCCTCGTCCACCAGGAAGGCCGGATCGGCGACCGGGAAGTCGGCGAAGGCCAGCGAGTCGGTGTGGCCCAGCTTGCGCCACAGCTCCTCGGCGATGTGCGGGGCCAGCGGGGCGACCATCAGCACCAGCGCCTCGGCCACCTCGCGCGGCGTGGAGCCGCGCTTGACCAGGTAGTTGTTCAGCTCGATCGCCTTGGCCACGGCCGTGTTGAAGCGCAGCCCGGCCAGGTCGCCGCGGATCCCGTCGATCGCCTTGTGCAGCGCGCGCAGCGTCGGCTCGTCGGCCGGCTCGTCGGCGACCACCAGCTCACCGGTCTCCTCGGAGACCACGTTGCGCCACAGCCGCTGCAGGAAGCGGTAGGAACCGACCACCGCACGCGGGTCCCACGGACGGGAGACGTCCAGCGGGCCCATCGACATCTCGTACAGGCGCAGCGTGTCGGCGCCGTACTCCTCGCAGATGGTGTCGGGCGCGACGGCGTTCTTCAGCGACTTGCCCATCTTGCCCGCCTCGCGGGTGACCGGCTCGCCCTGCCAGACGTAGCCGCCGTCCACCTCCTCGACCTCGACGGCCGGGACCGGGAAGCCGCGCTCGTCACGGTAGACGTCAGCGGTGATCATGCCCTGGTTGAACAGCTTGTGGAACGGCTCGACCGAGGAGACGTGGCCCAGGTCGTGCAGCACCTTGTGCCAGAAGCGGGCGTACAGCAGGTGCAGCACCGCGTGCTCGGCACCGCCCACGTACAGGTCCACGCCACCGGCCGGCTTCTGCTCGGTCGGGCCCATCCAGTAGGCCTCGTTGGCCGGGTCGACCACCTTCGAGGAGTTCACCGGGTCGACGTAGCGCAGCTCGTACCAGCAGGAACCGGCCCAGTTGGGCATGGTGTTGGTCTCGCGGCGGTAGGTCTTCACCCCGTCGCCCAGGTCCAGCTCGACGCTGACCCAGTCCTCGTTGCGCGACAGCGGGGTCTTCGGGGTGCTGGCGGCGTCGTTCGGGTCGTAGGTGTGCGGCGAGTAGTCGTCCACCTCGGGGACCTCGACCGGCAGCATCGACTCGGGCAGCGCGTGCATCACGCCGTCCTCGTCGTAGACGATCGGGAACGGCTCGCCCCAGTACCGCTGACGGCTGAACAGCCAGTCGCGCAGCCGGAAGTTGACGGTGCCCTCGCCGATCCCGCGCTCGGCCAGCCAGGCGGTGACGGCGGCCTTGGCCTCCACCACCCGCAGGCCGTCCAGCGACACGTCGGGGCTGGCGGAGTTGACGATCACCGAGTCGTAGGTGTCGAAGGCGTCGTCCCACTCGGCCGGGTCGGTGCCGCGCCCGTCGGTGGGCTCGACCACGCAGGTCATCGGCAGCGAGAAGGCGCGGGCGAAGGCGAAGTCGCGGTGGTCGTGGGCCGGGACGGCCATGATCGCGCCGGTGCCGTAACCCATCAGCACGTAGTCGGCGATGAAGACCGGGATCGGCTTTCCGGTGACCGGGTTGGTCGCGTAGGCACCGGTGAAGACGCCGGTCTTGACCTTGGCGTCGACCTGCCGCTCCACGTCCGACTTGGCGGCGGCAGTGGCCCGGTAGGCGGCGACGGCCTCGGCGGGGGTGTGCGCCTCGCCCTTCCAGTCGGCGTGCGTCTCGGCCGGCCAGGCGGCCGGGACGATGGCGTCCACCAGCTCGTGCTCGGGCGCCAGCACCATGTAGGTGGCACCGAACAGGGTGTCGGGCCGGGTGGTGAAGACGGTGATCGCCTGCTGCGCGGCGCCGCCGTTGTGGGTCGGCACGGTGAAGTCGACCCGGGCGCCCTCGGAGCGGCCGATCCAGTTGCGCTGCTGCAGCTTGATCGCTTCGGGCCAGTCCAGCTGGTCCAGGTCGGCGATCAGGCGGTCGCCGTACGCGGTGATCCGCATCATCCACTGGCGCAGCTTGGACTTGAAGACCGGGAAGTTGCCGCGCTCCGAGCGGCCGTCCGCGGTGACCTCCTCATTGGCCAGCACGGTGCCCAGCCCGGGGCACCAGTTGACCGGCACCTCCTTGCTGTACGCCAGGCGGTACTCGCCCAGCACCTCCTCGCGCTCCGCGCCGGACAGCTCGGACCAGGCGCGGCCGTCCGGGGTCGGGCGGGAGCCGTCGGCGAAGGCCGCGACCAGCTCGGCGATCGGGCGGGCCGCGTTCGCGGCCGGGTCGTACCAGGAGTTGAAGATCTGCAGGAAGATCCACTGGGTCCAGCGGTAGTACTCCGGGTCGATGGTGGAGATCGACCGGCGGGAGTCGTGGCCCAGGCCCAGGCGGCGCAGCTGGGCGCGCATGTTGGCGATCGCGGCCTCGGTGGAGACCCGGGGGTGCACGCCGGTGGCCACCGCGTGCTGCTCGGCGGGCAGGCCGAAGGCGTCGTAGCCCAGGGTGTGCAGCACGTTGTGGCCGGTCATCCGCTGGAACCGGGCGTAGACGTCGGTGGCGATGTACCCCAGCGGGTGGCCGACGTGCAGGCCCGCGCCGGAGGGGTACGGGAACATGTCCATGATGAAGGCGTGCGGCTTGGCGGCGACCTCACCGGCCGCGGCGCTCTGCGAGGCCAGCGGGCCGGCCGGGTTGGGGGCGTCGAACGTCCCGTCCTTCTCCCAGGTGTCCTGCCAACGGGCCTCGATGTCGGCGGCCAGGCTCGCGGTGTACCGGAACGGCTCGGTGGCCGCCGCGGTGGCGGCGGGGGTCGTCTCGCTCATGATCCTTCAGGCTCCATCGTGTCAGATCGCGAATCGTCAGCGGGGTTGCCGGGCGCGGCGTGCAAGGCCCGGAGAAACAAAAAAGCCCCTCGACAGGAGGGGACGCCACGCTGACTCCGGCATGGCCCGCTGGGGTCGGCCGGTCCTGGTCAGCGCGGCCGGCTAAGGAGCAGGCGCACGGTTCGCATGGCAGCAGGGTACCGCAGCCGTGCTCGGGGCGTGGCGAGCGGCCCGAGCACCGGCCGGGCACGCACCCAGGCACAGGCGGGCACGAACCCAGGCGCGGACCCAGGCTCGGGGCACCGGCCAGGTCAGTCGGCGACCCGGGACGCCACGTCGAATTCCCGCAGCAGCCGGGCGACCACGTGCGACTGCATGCCGGCGGCGAGGCGGCGGGCCCGGTCGGCGGCCTCGACCGCGCGGGCCGCGTCGCCGGTGCGGCGCCAGGAGTCGGCCAGCCGGATCAGCAGCAGGGCGCGGGCCCGGGCACCAGGCGCGCCGCCCACCGCCTCGGTCAACATCGGCCGGGCCGCCTCGTGCTCGTCCAGGAACAGGTACGCGCCGCCGACCAGGCCGAGCAGTTCGGCCCGCCGCCGACCGCCCTGCCGCCCGAGCAGCGCGAGGGCCCGCTCGGCGGCGGCCTCGGCGCCCGCCCGCTGCCCGGCGCGAGCCCGGGTCAGCGCCAGCCTGCCCAGCTGGCGGGCCTGCTGATGCGGCGTCAGCTCCCCGGCGACCGCGGCCAGCGCCCGCTCGAGCAGCGCGGCCGGGTCCAACCCGCGCCCGGCGCCCTGGTAGCTGACCTGCACCGCGAGGCCGCCGACCACGCTCATCGCCAGCCTCGGCTCGCCGGCCGCGTGGGCGGCCCGCAGCGCCGCCACGTAGCAGCGCTGCGCGGCCGCCTCCTGCCCGAGGTCGGCGGCGGCCCAGCCGACCAGCCGGGCCAGGCGCCCGGCCACCCCGTAGAGCGCACGGCCGAGCGCCTGGTCCTGGGCGTAGCCCCCCAGCTCCAGGAGCTTGCCCGCCATCGACAACTCGGCCCTGGCCGGGTCGAGCACCAGGCCGCCGCCGCAGGCCTGGGCCAGCCGGCGCTTGCCGTGGTAACCGAGGCGGAGGTCGGTCAGCTGTCCGGGCGTCACCCGCAGCGCGCCCTCGCCACCGGTGAGCGGCGGCGGCAGCGCGGCCCAGTGCTCGACCGCCGCGGCCAGTTCCTCGCCGCGGAACAGGTCGGTCAACCGCACCGGGGCGTCCTGCGCGCCCGCCTCGCGCAGCGCCGTCTGCGCGGTGTCGGTGGTCCACGGGTCGGTCAGCAGCCGGGCGGAGAGCACCTTGGCGCCACGGCTGCTGCCCATCCGCCCCCAGAGCTGGCCGTAGGTGACCGCGATCCCCACGGCACGGCTGAGCACCTCGCAGACCACCTGGTCGTGCGGCGCCCTCGGCACCATGCCGCGGTCGCGCCACTTGTACGGGGCGGTCTGGCTGATCGACAGCCCGGCGGGCAGCACCTGGTTGACCTCGCGCGCCAACCGCTCGGGGCTCCAGGAGAGCTGATGCAGTATCCGGGCGAGCTCTTCGTTGCGCCTGCGGGCGAGATCGGCCATGGGCCGACGGTAGCTGGCTCGGGCCCACGCCCGAGGGCCATCGGGGATACCTCACGCTCCGTATCCGACAGGGCCGAACGGTCCAGTGCTTTCACCAGCTCAGGGCCCACGGAGGCGACAGGCGTAACCGGATCCGGTCACCCGGCGTAGGACACCCGGAATCCTCCACCCTCGAGAAACGGTGATCCTCTTGCCGCAGACCGCCCTGCTCCCCCGCCCCGGCCTCGCCACCACCGCCCCGCCCCGGTCAGCTCGGCGGATCGGCCGGCGGATCGGCCGCCGCCGGGGCCTGGTGGCCGCCGCCGTGGTCCTCAACCAGCTGGCCTACGGGTCGGTCTACTCCTGGAGCATCCTGTCGGCCGGGCTCCAGGCCCGGAGCAACGGCTTCGCCCTCGGCCGCGACGAGGCCGGGCTGCCGTTCGCCACCGCGCACGCGCTGGTCTTCCTCGGCACCGTGCTCGGCGGGACGCTGATGAGCCGACGGCCGCCGCGCGGGATCGCGCTGCTGGCCGGGGTGCTCTACGCGGGCGGCCTCCTGCTGGCCGGCTGCGCCCACGGACGGGCGGACTTCTGGCTGGTGCTGCTGGGCTACGGCGTGGTGAGCGGGGTGGGTCTCGGGCTCGGCTACATCGTGCCGACCACGCTGCTGCAGCGCTGGTTCCCCCGGCACCGGGCGCTGGCCGCCGCGATCGCCACCGGCGGCTTCGGGCTCGGCTCGGTGCTCAGCGCGCCGCTCACCCGGCTGCTGGTCGCGCACTTCGCGGCGAACCCGGTGCGCGCGCTGCTGGTGCTCGGCGGGCTCTTCCTGGTGACCACGCTCACCGGCGCCGCCTTCTTCCGGAACCCGCCGCACACCCAGTCGGTGCCCGCCCAGCGCGGCCAGGGCGGCCCGGACGGCGCCAGGGGCTACCGCCCGGCCCAGGCGCTGCGCACCCGGCAGTGGTACCTGCTGACCCTGATCCTCTTCTTCAACACGGCGGCCGGGATCAGCATGCTCTCGGTCATCGCCCCGGCGGCCGGCAGCCTGACCGGCCTGAGCCCCACCGCGGCCGCCGCGCTGACCGGCGCGCTGGGCGTCTTCAACACCGTGGGCCGGCCGCTCTGGGGCTGGCTCTCGGGCCGCACCGGGCTGCTGAACGCGTTCGTACTGATGCTCACCTCGCAGGGCCTGTGCCTGGTCGCGCTCTCCCAGGTGGCCTCCCCCGAGCTGTTCTTCCCGCTCGCGGCGCTGGTCTGCCTCTCCTTCGGCGGCGGCTTCGCCACCATGCCGGCCGTCGCCTCCGACTTCTTCGGGCTGGCGCACGCGGGCGGGGTGTACGGGCTGATGCTGATCGGCTGGAGCCTGGCGGGGATCGCCGGACCACTGCTGGTCTCCGAGCTGGCGGCGCGCTCCTCGTACGGGACGGCGTTCCTGGTGCTCGGCGCGGTGACGGTGGCGGCGGCACTGCTGCCGCGGTTGACCCGGCGGCCGGCTGCGGCCTGACCACAGCATCGACCGCGGTGGCCGAAAACGCCGCAGGGCGTCCGGGATATCCCGGACGCCCTGCGGTTTCTGTGGAGCTACGGGGAATTGAACCCCGGACCTCTTGCATGCCATGCAAGCGCTCTACCAACTGAGCTACAGCCCCATGTGCATTTTTTTGCCGCCCCCGGTCTCCCGCGGCGACATGTCTTACTTTACACGGTCGACGGGACGGTTAACGAATCCATTCCCCGCCCCCACCCCGGCGGGGCGAGGACGGGGCGGTCACGGACCCGAGCCCGGGCTACCCGAGCGCCGCCGCGCGACGCGTACGGAAGGCCAGGACCGCCGCCAGCGCCGCGGCGACCAGCATCGCGCACGTCGTCGCGGCCAGCGCGTGGCCCGAGGTCGCGGCCGGGGCCGGGTAGTTCACCGAGCTGAGGAAGATGGTGCCGAGCAGCGCCACCCCGACCACGGAACCCAGCTGGATCATGGTGACCATCACCCCGCTGGCGTCCGCCGCGTCCGCGACCTCGACCCGGTGCAACGCCCGGGCGAAGAGCGGGCTGTACGAGGCGCCGGAGGACACGCCGATCACCAGCAGCAGCAGTTCGGCGCCGATCCCGAGATGGCCGCCCGAGCGCAGCAGCTGACCGAGCGCCAGATCGCTCCCCGCGAGCCCCAGCAGCGCCAGCACCGGCAGCGGCAGGTGCAGCCGCGCGGGCAGCCGCTGCCAGTTCAGGCCGGCCAGCCCGAAGCCGACCGCCAGCGGGACGAAGGCCAGGCCGGCGTCGAGCGGACTGAGGCCCAGCCCGGCCTGCAGGTGCAGGGCGAAGGCGAACAGGAAGCCGGCGAAGTTGAACATGATCAGGAAGATCGCCACCGCGGCCGGCAGCAGGCCCGGCGCCCGCAGCACCCGGCCGTGGATCAGCGGCTGGCCGCCGCGCGCCGCGATCCGGCGCTCGACCACCACGAAGAGGGCGAAGGCCAGCGCCGAGCCGGCCAGCATCAGCCAGCCCCAGAACGGCCAGTTCAGCTCGTGGCCGAGCACCAGCGGCACCACCAGCAGCCCGATCGCCAGCGCCAGCACCAGCAGGCCCACCAGGTCGAAGCGGCGCCCCCGGTCCACCGGCAGCTCGGGCAGCAGCCGCTGTCCGGCGACCAGCAGCACCAGCCCGATCGGCACGTTGACCAGGAAGACCGGACGCCAGCCCGAACCGAACAGGTCGGCGCTCACCAGCAACCCGCCCAGCACCTGCCCGACCACGTTGGCGCCGGCCAGCACCGCCGTGTAGATGCCCAGCGCCCGGGCCCGGGCCGGGCCGCTGAAGGTCTTCTGGATCAGGCTCATCACCTGAGGCACCATCAGCGCGGCTCCGGCGCCCTGGAGCAGTCGGAAGGCGATCAGGCTGCCGGTGTCCTGGGCCAGACCGCAGAGCAGCGAGGCGGTGGTGAAGCCGACCAGACCGCTCTGGAAGAGCAGCCGGTGCCCGAACCGGGCACCCAGCCGGGCCCCGGTGATCAGCAGCACCGCGTAGGCGATGGTGTAGCCGGCGATCACCAGTTGCAGGGCGGCGCCGGAGGCGTGCAGGTCGGTGCGCATGGTCGGCACCGCGACGTTGACGATCGCCACGTCGAGCACCGCCATGAACTGACCGGTGAGGATGAGCCCGAGCAGCAGGCCGGAGCGGCGGCGGCCGGCGGGTCCGGCGTCAGCGGCAACGGCGTCGGATGGGAGGGCGGCGGGTGTGGCGGTGCGAGCGGTCCGAGATGACCCGGCGATCTGAAGGTCCGTCATGGGAGCATCCTGCGGGAGTCCCGATACTGGTGGTTAGAGCCTGCTGATCCTGGTACCGGCACTACCTCCCTAACCGCGCGGGACCGAGCCAGAATAGGGGAATGACCGTGCTGGACACCCCTCCCGAGGCCCCCACCGACGCTGCCCGGCCGGGCCGGGCGCGGGCTCGGCGGACCGAGCTCGCGGCCTTCCTGAAGGCCTGCCGGGCCCGGGTCACCCCCGAGGACGTCGGCCTGCCGCCGGGCCTGCGCCGCCGCACCCCGGGCCTGCGCCGCGAGGAGGTGGCGCAGCTCGCCGGGGTCGGGGTCACCTGGTACACCTGGCTCGAACAGGGCCGGCCGATCAACGCCAGCGAGCAGGTGATGTCGGCCGTCGCCCGGGCACTGCTGCTCGACGCGGTGGCGCGCGCACACCTGTTCCGGCTGGCCGGCCTGTCCGCCGGCGAGCTGGGCGCCTCGGTCTGTCCGGCCGTCGACCCCACGATGCAGGCGATCCTGGACGGCCTGAGCCCGATGCCGGCCGCGATCTGCAACCGCCGCTACGACGTGCTCGCCTTCAACCCCGCGTACGAGGCGCTCTTCCCCGGCGCCACCCGCCCGGTGGCACCGCACGGCCGGCGCAACGCGATCTGGTGCGCCCTCACCGTGCCGGACTGCTGCAACCCGTTCCTCAACCGCGAGGAGGAGCTGCCCCGGATGATCGGGGTGATGCGGGCCGCCTACGCCTCGCACGTCGGCGAACCGCTCTGGGAGGACTGGGTCCGCGAGCTGTCCGCCGCCAGCGGCTGGTTCCGCGAGCTGTGGGCGACCCAGCAGGTGGCGCCGCCCACCACCTCGCTCAAGGTGTTCCGGCACGCCGCCGTGGGCGAGATCCGGGTGCAGGCCGCCTACCTGACCATGCCCGGCTCCCCCGAGCTGTACATGGTGGTCTACACGCCGGAGACCGAGCTGGACCGGGAGCGGCTGACCTGGGTGACCGCGCATCCGGACGCGCCGGTGACCGACGCCCACAGCCACTGAGCGGTCCGGCAGTCCCCGAGCCGGCTGTCCGGAGAAACACCGAAGGCCGGTACCTGGAGGTACCGGCCTTCGAAGCGTCTGTGGAGCTACGGGGAATTGAACCCCGGACCTCTTGCATGCCATGCAAGCGCTCTACCAACTGAGCTACAGCCCCGCGACACGCACGGCCCGAACGGACCGCTGGTGCGGAGTGGAGCTACGGGGAATTGAACCCCGGACCTCTTGCATGCCATGCAAGCGCTCTACCAACTGAGCTACAGCCCCGCACTCCCAGGATCCCGCGCCGCCCAGCCGGGCCGCGTTCTCTCCTGCGAACGAGGAAGACTCTAGCTGGTCAGACCCGGAATGACGAAATCCCGCCGGCCCCGACCCACCGCACCCACCGCACCCGGCGCGCTCGGCGCCGTCCGGCACGCTCAGGTGTCGTCGCCGATCACCGGCTCCGGCAGCGTCCCCGCGTTGTGCTCCAGCAGCCGCCAGCCGCGCGCGCCCTGGCCGAGCACCGACCAGCAGCAGTTGGACAGCCCGCCGAAGCACTCCCAGAGCGTCGGGTCCAGGCCGAGCAGCCGACCGAGCATGGTGCGGATGGTGCCGCCATGGCTGACCACCACCAGCGTGCCGTCCTCCGGCAGCTTCTCGAACGCGTCCAGCACCACCGGCACCGAGCGGTCCGCGACCTCGCTGGACAGCTCGCCGCCACCGCGCCGGATCGGCTCGCCACGGCCGAAGGCCGCGTAATCGTCCGGGTACCGCTCGCGGATCTCGGTGTGGGTCAGGCCCTGCCAGCTGCCCGCGTACGTCTCCCGCAGACCCTCGTGCAGCTGCACCTCCAGCTGGACCAGCTTGGCCAGCTCGGCGGCGGTGTCCGCGGCACGCTGCAGGTCGGAGGAGACCAGCAGGTCGGGCCGCAGGCCCGCGAGCAGCCGCGCCGCGCGCTGAGCCTGGCCGCGGCCGTGCTCGGTGAGCGGGATGTCGGTGCTGCCCTGGAACCGCGACTCCAGGTTCCAGGAGGTCTGGCCGTGCCGCCAGAAGACGATCCGCGGTCCCCCCGCGCGGCCGGTCAGCTGAAGTCCTGGATGAAGCCGACGGCGTTGCCGGCCTGGTCGGTCGCGGCGTCCTCGGGACGGTTGCGGGTGGCCAGCGCGTCGGCCGGCAGCGGCAGCTCCGGGCAGTCCTTCCAGAGCCGGTCCAGCGAGTAGAAGGAGCGCTCCTCGGAGTGCTGCACGTGCACCACGATGTCCAGGTAGTCGAGCAGGATCCAGCGGCCCTCGCGCTCACCCTCACGACGCACCGGCTTGGCGTCGAGCTTCTCGCGCAGCTGGTCCTCGATCTCCTCGGCGATCGCCTTGACCTGGCGGTCGTTGGCGGCGGAGGCGATCAGGAAGGCGTCAGTGATCGCCAGCACCTCGCTGACGTCGAAGGCGATCACGTTGTGCGCGAGCTTGTCGGCCGCTGCCTGGGCGGCGGCGTTGATCAGTTCCTGCGAGCGTTCGGTTGCGGTCACGATGTTCTTCCGGCTCGATGACATGAATTTCCGTCTCCAGGATCTCACGCCAGCACACCTGGCCCGGCCGGAGTTCTCCGACCGGGCTCGCGGGCGCACCGCCGACTACTGCTTGGGCGGCTGGTAGTCCTTGCCCAGCACCACCACGATGTCCGCGGTCTGCGCGGTGCCGACCTTCTTCACCGCGCCGGCCGGCAGGCCCAGCGTGGTGGCCAGCGACTGCGCCGCCGCCTGGCGGCTGTCATCGGTGTAGTCGATCTCGGTGGTCGCCTGCGGACTGGGCGCGGTGCCACCGCCCGGGACGAAGTTCAGACCGGCGTTGACCACCTGCACCTGGGCGGCCTGGGCGTTGGCGCCGCCGCTGCCGGAGGCGTCCACGATGCTCACCCGGGCCGGGGCGCTGGTGGCGGCGGCCAGGTGCACGGTGCCGCCGAGCACCTCCTTGACCACCGGTGCCGCCTGGGCCTGGTTGAGCGTGCCGTCCGGCTGGACCGGCAGCTCGGTGCTGCTGAAGTGCCCGGCCGCCGCCTGCTGGGAGAGCTCGACCAGCAGACCGGCCAGCGCCTTCTCCGGCAGCGACGGGTCGAGCACCGCGCCCATCTTGTCGACGTCGTCGGTGGCGGCCGAGAGCGTGGTGGGCATGGCGGAGATCACCGCCGAGAGCACCTGGCCGAAGCGGTTCAGCTGGGCGTCGCGGCTCTCGCCCGGCGCCTGGTAGGTCGCGTAGGCCACCGCGGCGTCGCCGGTCAGGGTCCGCCCCTGGCCCTGCTGGACCAGCGGCTGGCCGTCCGGGCCGTTGATCGCCGCGTTGGTGTTCATCGTGATGCCGCCCAGCTGGGCGACCAGCAGCCGCAGGTACGGGGTGTCCAGCCGCCAGGTGCCGGCCACCGGCGCGCCGAGCAGGCTGCTCAGCGCGTCCCGGGTGGAGGCCGGACCGACCGAGTCCATCGCGCTGCCCAGCGGGGTGGTGGGGGTGTCACCGCCGGTCGGCAACTGCAGGGTGTCCGGCAGCAGCAGCATCGAACCCTTGTGCCCGGCCGCGTCGTTGACCAGCAGCACGCTGCTCACCTTGCCCTGCAGGTCGCGCAGGTGGACCACGACCACGCTGCGCTGGCCGACCGCGGCGGCGGCCGACTGGGAGCTGCCCAGCACGCCGGTGTGGAAGAGGTAGGCCACCGTGCCACCGCCCACCAGGGCCAGCGCGACCACGCCGCCGACCAGCCGGTTGCGCAGCTTGCGACGGCGCTCGTCACGGCGCTCGGTACGCGACTCGGCGAACTTCAGCCAGTCGATGACGTCCTCGGTCTCCTCCGCCGGTTCGTCGACGAAGGTGAACTCGCCCGTCTGGTAGGGGTCCTGGTCGCCCTCCCGGGCCGGCTTGGCAGCCGCCCGACGACCGCCGACCTGCTCGGATGGCTCGGCCGGAGCGGGCACCGGGGGTGCCGCGGGCGCGGGGCGCTGCCGCGGCGGGGCCGGCCGAGCGGGCGCGGCCGCCGGTGCGGCGGGCGCGGGCGGGACGGGCGCGGGAGCGGGCGGAGCGGGCTGCCCGTAGACCGGCTGCTCGTAGACCGGCTGCTGCTGGTAGGCCTGCTGCTGGTACGGCTCGTACGGCTGCTGCTGGTAGCCGGACTGCTGGTTGGCCGACTGCTCGTAGACCGGCTGCTCGTACCCGGGCTGCTGGTACGGGTCGTACGGCTGCTGCTGGTAGGCCTGCTCCTGGTACGGCTGCTGGGCATAGCCCTGCTGCTGCTCGTACTCGTACACCGGCTGCTGGTAGGTCTGCTGCTGGTACGGCTCGTACGGGTACGGCTGCTGGGGGTACTGCCCGGTGGACCAGTCGCCGTCCTCAGGGCCTTGGTGGTCTGCCGTCACGCCATCCCTCAAGGTCTTCCTCCGGCTCAGCCGGCGTCCAGGTAGAGCGCCCGCTTGTCGATGTACCGCACCACGCCGTCCGGCACCAGGTACCAGACCGGCTCGCCCTTCGCCACCCGCAGCCGGCAGTCCGTGGAGGAGATCGCCAGCGCCGGCACCTCGACCAGGGAGACCCCGCCGGCCGGCAGTCCGGCGTCGGACAGGACGTGCCCGGGGCGGGTGCAGCCGATGAAGTGGGCGAGCGAGAAGAGCTCCTCCGCGTCCCGCCAGGAGAGGATCTGGGCCAGTGCGTCCGCGCCGGTGATGAAGAAGAGGTCGGCGTCCGGGTGCTGGGCCCGCAGCTCGCGCAGGGTGTCCACGGTGTAGGTGGCGCCGCTGCGGTCGATGTCGATCCGGCTGACCGAGAACTGCGGGTTCTCGGCGGTGGCGATCACCGTCATCAGGTACCGGTCCTCGGCGGACGAGACGGAGGTACCGTTCTTCTGCCAGGGCTGACCGGTCGGGACGAAGATCACCTCGTCCAGGTGGAAGGCGCTGGCCACCTCACTGGCGGCGACCAGGTGCCCGTGGTGGATCGGGTCGAAGGTGCCACCCATCACGCCGAGCCGCTGGCGCCGCGCGGGGCCCGTGGTCGGCCTGCTCTCTCCCATGCCGCAACACCTTACGCGACCGGCTTGAGCACCGATCGCCCCGCCCGAGCCGACCGGAACCCGACGTGCCGAAGGGAGCGTCCCGCACTGCGGGGCGCTCCCTCGTCGCTCGCGCGCACCTGCCGGTCTAGCGGTCCTTGTTGAAGCGGGTGACCAGGAAGAGCAGCATCAGCAGGATGAACAGCGCGCTACCACCGGTGAGCAGCGGGTTCAGGCTGGGGTGGCCGCCACCCTCGGCGAGGCGGGTCAGGGCGGGCAGAGCGCTAGCGGTCATGTCGGCAGGGCCTTCTCGACTCGGTGGGGGCCAGGACGCGGGTCCCGGCGAGCCGCTTCGGCCCGCACCCCTCATCCTACGAGGCCCTTACCCGCAGCCGCTCGGCGGCTCCCCGCGTCTGACAGCAGGTGAGACGTCAGTTGTCGCGACCGGCTCGGACCAGGATCCACGCGAGCAGGCAGACACCGATCATCGACCCGAACACCACCAGCCGCAGGAACAGGCCCGGACCGGGGCCGTTGGAGATGGCGGCCAGGTTCACCAGGGCGTCGGGGGACATCGGCGGGCTCCTCGGGGAGGGGTGTGACACTTCGGATTCCAGCGTAAACCGGCTATCGCCCGGCACCGCGCACCACCCCCGCCCCGGTGCCGCCGCGGCACCCGACGCCGGGCCCCGGGGACGAGTACGCGCGCACGGGCGTTGAAGCAGACGAACTCAGCGGGGGCCGGCGGCAGGCCGGGACCGGCGTCGAGCAGGAGGTACTCAGCACATGACCGATTCCACCCAGCCCGGCGGCACCGCGGGCACGCCCAGTCGCCGCCGCCAGCGCTTCCCCGGGATCTCCACCCGGGCCTGGGAGCACCCGGCCGACCGCTCGGCGCTGGTCGCCCTGCGCAAGCTGTCCGGCTTCGACGACATCCTCAAGAAGCTGGCCGGCCTGGTCTCCGAGCGCAGCGTGCGGCTGATGTTCCTGGCCACCGCGGTGAAGACCTCCGAGCGCCAGTACCCGGAGATCCACAACATGGTCCGGGACGCCGCCTACGTGCTGGACCTGGAGCAGGTCCCCGACCTGTACGTGACCCAGGATCCGACCGTCAACGCGATGTGTATCGGCATGGACACCCCGGTGATCGTGCTGACCACCGGGCTGGTCGAGCTGCTGGACGAGGAGGAGCTGCGGGCGGTGGTCGGCCACGAGGTCGGGCACGCGATGTCCGGCCACGCGGTCTACCGGACGATGCTGCTGATCCTCACCAACCTGGCCGCCCGGGTCGGCTGGATACCGCTCGGCAACCTGGCGATCATGGCGCTGGTCACCGCGCTCAAGGAGTGGTTCCGCAAGGCCGAACTCTCCTGCGACCGGGCCGGCCTGCTGGCGGGTCAGGACCCGCAGGCCTCGATGCGCGGCCTGATGAAGCTGGCCGGCGGCCACAACCTGGGCGAGATGAACGTGGACGCCTTCCTGGAGCAGGCCGAGGAGTACGAGAAGGCCGGCGACCTGCGCGACGGCGTGCTGAAGCTGCTTCAGGTGCTGCCGCAGACCCACCCGTTCGCGGTGGTCCGGGTCGCCAAGCTCAAGCAGTGGTCGGAGAGCGAGGAGTACCGCTCGATCATGGCCGGTGCCTACCCGCGCCGCGCCGACGACCCGGACAGCAGCGTCTCCGACCAGTGGCGGGCGGCGGCCGACTCCTACGGCAAGTCGATCAAGGAGAGCAAGGACCCGCTCTTCTCGCTGCTGCGGGACATCGCGGACGGCGCCGGCTCGGTGGGCGGCAAGCTGCGGGACACCTTCACGGGGGCCAAGGGCGGCCCGCGCGACGGCGAGAGCGAGCGCGAGCCCGCCGAGTAGCCGTCGCCGCCATCGGGCGCCCGCCGGTGCGGCCGGCAGCCGGCCGCACCGGCGGGTGCCCGCTCACCCCACCCAGTGGTAGACCGTGATGCCACCGCCGGCCGCCACCACCTGGTAGCCGGCCGCCGGCAGCGCCGCCAGGGCGGCCAGCTGCTCCCCCTGCGGGACCGGGAAGTCGCCGGGCCGGTCCCAGGCCGCCACCCAGCGGGCCACCGGGCGCCCGTTGGGTCCGGTGGCATCGGGGTAGGTCAGATACGGGAAGAGCGAGACCGTGCAGCGGTCGGTGAGCTGCGGTGCCAGCTGGTTGCTGGCGGCCACGGTGGCGCCGTCCGGTATCACGGTGAGCACCTGGCGGGCCGCGCGCACGGCGGGAGTCGGCCCGGCCAGGTTCGGCAGCGGCACGGTGGCCAGGGCGAAGACCAGCGCCACGGCCGGCACCGCACCCACCACCCGCTCGCGCAACCGGGCCGCGACGCCCCGCTGGTCGCCCGCCGCGCCGCGCAGCCGGTGCAGCCCGTCCACCAGGGCCACGAAGAGCACCGGCATCAGCACCGCGTTGTAGTGGTAACCGGTGCCCCAGTACGTCGGGGCCGGCGTCCAGAACCGGGCCGCCAGCGGCAGCACCAGCAGCAGCGCGAGCGGCGAGCGCAGTGCCACGAAGAGGGTGGGCGCCAGCAGCATGATGACGGTGTCCTGCTTGGGCTGCCAGGGCAGCAGCAGCCGGGTGAGCGGGTCGCCGTGCCAGGCGCCGTTCGCGCCGTAGCTGTACACCCCGCCCGGGTTCAGCGCCGGCACCACCACCAGCACCGCCAGCAGGGTGCCGGCGATCGCCGCCAGCACGGCCGCGGCGCCCAGCCGCCTCCGGCCGCGGCAGAAGACGTAGACGCCGACCCCGGCGAGCAGCAGCCCCTGGTCCTCCTTGACCAGCAGCAGCGGCAGCGCCCAGCAGACGGCCGCCCGGTAGCGCCCGCGGGCCAGCGCCACCGCCGACCAGGCGATCAGCGGCACGGCCAGGGCCACCTCGTGGAAGTCGAAGATGCTCGCCTTCCACAGCCCCCAGGAGAGCCCGTAGGCCAGGCCCACCGCCACCCCGCGCAGGCGGCCCAGCCGCTCGACGGCCAGCCCGGTGACCGGCACGCAGGAGAGCGCGAACAGCCCGGCCTGGGCGGCCAGCAGGGTGGCCGCGCAGGGAAAGAGCCGGTAGAGCGGCGCCAGCACCGCGAGCAGCGGGCTGAAATGGTCCCCCAGCAGGTTGAACCCGGTGCCCTTCAGCGCGGCCACCGGCGCACCGAACCGGGCGTAGCCGCGGACCGCCTCCTCGAAGATCCCGAGGTCGAATCCGGCGGTCTCCATCCGCCACTGCCGGGGCACCGAGAGCAGCAGGTCGAAC
Organism: Kitasatospora sp. NBC_01266; assembly: GCF_036242395.1. Taxonomy (NCBI): domain Bacteria; kingdom Bacillati; phylum Actinomycetota; class Actinomycetes; order Kitasatosporales; family Streptomycetaceae; genus Kitasatospora; species Kitasatospora sp. NBC_01266. The sequence goes on from NZ_CP108458.1 coordinate 2,998,254, forward strand.
ACGGCGACCGGCAGCACCGGAATCCAGGAATACCGTCCGGGGGCCGTAGAAAATCGTCCACTATCCACCCCGGCGACATTAGGAAAAGCCCGCTGAAGGAATTCTGAACGGAGCTGAGGATTCGTTCAGCAAGGAGCTTTACGGCATATCGGACAGCGCCTTCTGCGTGCTGCGGAACTGGCCTACGCTGGGCCGATGCGCCTGCTGATGGTCGAGGACGAAGAGCGGCTCGCGCAGTCGCTCAGCCAGGGACTGCGAGCCGAGGGTTACGCGGTCGACGTGGTCGGGGACGGCCTGCTCGGTCTGGACCGGGCCCGCGAGGGCGGTTATGCGGCGATCGTGCTCGACCTGATGCTGCCCGGCCTCAACGGTTTCCGGATCTGCCAGGAACTGCGCCGCGAGCAGAACCCGGTGCCGATCCTGATGCTCACCGCGAAGAACGGCGAGTACGACGAGGCCGAGGCCCTGGACTGCGGCGCGGACGACTTCCTCAGCAAACCGTTCTCCTATGTGGTGCTGACCGCCCGGCTGCGCGCCCTGCTGCGCCGGGGCGCCACCGCCCGGCCGACCGTGCTGGCCGTCGCCGACCTGCGGATCGACCCGGCCGCCCGGCGCTGCACGGTGGACGCCACCGCGCTGCGGCTGACCGTCAAGGAGTTCGGCGTGCTGGAGTGCCTGGCCCGCCGCCCCGACCAGGCGGTGCCGAAGACCGAGATCCTGGACGCGGTCTGGGACTCCGCCTTCCGCGGCGACATCAACATCGTCGAGGTCTACGTCGCCGCGTTGCGCCGCAAACTGGCCGCCGCGGACGCCCACTGCCTGATCGAGACGGTCCGCGGCATCGGCTACCGGCTGACGCCCGATGAGCGCTGACCGTCCACCGCCCTGGTGGCGACGGCGCCCCGGGATCCGGGCCCGGGCCGCACTGGCGGCGCTGATCGCCTCCGCGCTGGCCTTCGGGGTGGCGGCGTTCTGGGTCGGCCGGGCGGTGCACGACTCCCTGCAACGGGATGCGACCGGCCGGGCGTTCACCGCGCTGGAGAACGTGGTGGCCAAGATCCCGCACAGCCCGGACGAGGAGTACCAGGACACCTCCTACGCGGTGATCGCGCAGGACGGCACCTGGCTCCGCTCCGCCAACCTGGACGACCCGCGGACTCACGGGCAGCAGGTCGGCCTGGACCCGATCAGGCCGGACCAGCCCCAGGACATCCCGCTGCGTCCGATCACCCTGCGCTACCCGGCAGGCTTCGCCCCCGACGAACACCTCTCCGAGCTGCGGGGCCACTCGTTCCAGTTCTTCCGGCTGCGCACCGGCCCGGTCCCCGGCGATCAGCTGTCCCAGTACTCCGGTGGCGGGTACTCCGGTGGTGCCGACGGCCGGCTGGCCACCCAGCAGGTCACCGTCTACGTCCTCATCGACCCGCTGAACGCCGACCGGACCAGCGCCACCGTGGCCCGGATCCTCGGCTGGTACCTCACCCCCGGCGCCTCACTCTTCGTCGCCCTGATCGCCTGGCTGGTCACCGGCCTCGCGCTGCGCCCCGTCGAAGCCATCCGCCGCCGGATGGCCGAGATCGGCGACGGCGCCATCCACCAACGCGTCCCCGTCCCCACCACCCGCGACACCATCAACCGCCTCGCCCGCACCACCAACCACACCCTCGACAGACTCGAACACGCCCTCGACGAACAACGCCGCCTGGTCGCCGACGCCTCCCACGAACTCCGCAGCCCCCTCGCCGCCCTGCGCACCTCCCTCGAAATCCCCCTCGCCCACCCCGACCACGCCCACTGGCCCACCGTCGTCGCAAACGCCCTCACCGACACCGCACGCCTCCAAGAACTCGCCGACGACCTCCTGCTACTCGCCCGCACCCAGGAAACCCACACCCAGGAAACCCACACCCCCACCGACAGCACCGTCGCCCTGCACGACATCGTCGCCGAACAACTCGCCGAACGCACCGTCACCGACCCCACCCTCAAATGGCACGGCCACCTCACCGAAGCCACCGTCCCCGGCCACGAAATCCTGATCGGCCGACTCGTCCGCAACCTGCTCGACAACGCCGCCCGCCACACCACCGACACCATCACCGCCACCCTCCACACCACCGACGGCTGGGCCGAACTCACCATCACCGACAACGGACCCGGCATCCCACCCGCCGACCGCGAACGCGTCTTCGACCGCTTCGTCCGCCTCGACACCGCCCGCAACCGCGCCACCGGCGGAGCCGGCCTCGGCCTCGCCCTGGTCCGCACCATCGCCACCACCCTCGGCGGCACCGCCACCGCCACCCAACCCCCCACCCCACCCGGCGCCCACCTGCTCATCCGCCTCCCCCTCGCGCAAGAAGCCCGGCAGGCCCAACAAGCCCGGCAGACCTAGCCGCCGGTCGGTGTCGCGAGCACCGCGCAGCTCTGCCAGGCCGGCTGCGCGTGGTCGGCTGGGTTCACCGCGACCGGCTGCCCACCGGCCGGGCCGGCGGCGCCGACCGGCAGCGGCTGCAGATACTCGGCCTGCGCCGCGCCGCAGGCGCTCGGTCCGGCCTGCTCGGCGGAGTTGACCAGGTCCAGCTGACCGCTCGCGAGGTCGGCGGTGTTCAGGTCGAAGGTCAGCTCGCGGCGCACGGAGTAGAGGCTGACCGGGCCGTTGGTCACCGCCCCGGCCGGGCGCAGCGCGTAGACCAGGGTGTGGTCGCTGGTGATCTGCAGGGTGCCCGGGTCCAGCTCGGACACCGTCACGCCGCCGGCCACCTTGACGGTGTCCGTGGCCAGCGCGATCTTCATCGGGTCGAAGCGGACCATCCAGCCGGTCGCGCTGTGGTGCTGGTCGTCGAGCGGGGCGGTCAGGCTCTGATCGAACTGGCCCTGCTCGTCGGGTGCCAGCAGCAACCGCACCGGCGCCGTCTGGCCCTGCACCAGCACGGCGGGGGCCAGCTCGGAGGCCGCCAGAAAGCGGCCCACGGTGTCGAGGGCGGTGCTGACCTGGGCCTGGCTGAAGTGCGCCGTGGCGTCGCGGACGGTCGGCAGCCCGAAGCCGGCGGCACCGTCCGCGTAGCCCGTCGCGCCCGGCAGGGAGGCGAACGGGCTGCTCGGGTCGGCCGCCGGCACGCTCCCGGTGGCCGGCGTGAGGACGGTCAGCTCGGTGGTCAGCTCGGTGCCGCCCACGCCACCCGCGTCGCGCAGCGGGGCGGTGACGCCGAAGTACACGGCGGCTCCGAAGGCCAACACGATGAGCAGCAGCAGGGTCAGCGCCTGCCGCGGCACCGTGCCGAACAGCCTGCCGCCGGCCTTGTGCCGGATCGCCTGCGCAGCGCCGCCCAGGCGCTCGTTCGCCGAGAGTTCGGTGATCCGGGCAGCACGGACGAAGGATTCGTCGAAGACGACGGATCGGAATTCGTCGTCGCTTCCGGAACCGCCCTCGGGCGCACCCTCCGGAGGCTCACCCGGGTCACCCATAGCTCAAGGGTAGAGCGGGAAGCAGGATCTGAACGAGGCCCCGGCGGCACCGTGTCCGAGCGGTGATCCGCTCACCGGGCGGGCAGCGGGCCGACGCCCGCGCTCGCCGCGGCACTCGCGCCGACACCGACACCGACACCAGCGCCCGGCGGCGCCGGGGCGGCCGAACGGCTGGTGCCGACCTCGGGACGCCGTCCGGGGGCACCGCCGGCGCCCCGGTAGACCGCCGCGACGGCGACGGCCACCAGGCTGACCCCCATCACGATCACCAGCACCCAGGCGAGCGGCCGGTGCCAGCGCTGCTGCGCGACCTGGCCCCGGGCACCCGACCGCGGCCCGTAGCCGGGCCAGCGCACCGCCCGGCGGCGACCGGGGCCCCGCCCCGCGCCGACCCAGGGGTCGGTGTAGATCCGGTCGTCCTCCAGCCCCGCGGGATGCGGGCGCAGCTCCAGCGGCAGCCCGTCGTACCGGTCGGCGCCGTACTCGACGACCAGGCCGGTAGCGCCCGGATCCGGCTCGCTGCGAGCCTCGGCCGCGGCCAGCTGGCGCTCCTTGGCGCTCGGCTCGTGCACCGCGGCGGATCTGATGAAGGCCTCGTCAAGGACCACGGTGGCGAACTCGTCGTCCGCTCCACCGTGGTCGGCGCCGTCGGAGTACGGCGAGCCCCCCACATCCTCAGCCACGGGAATCAGCGTATTACCGGGCGCGCGATTTGTCTGTGGCTCCCGGCACTTGGGACGGCGCGGCGTGCGCCGATCAGCCGCCGACGGTCGGGGTGGCGGCCCCGCGCAGGTGCCCGTCGCCGGTGACGATGTACTTGGTCGAGGTCAGCTCGGGCAGGCCCATCGGTCCACGGGCGTGCAGCTTCTGGGTCGAGATGCCGATCTCGGCGCCGAACCCGAACTCACCTCCGTCGGTGAACCGGGTGGAGGCGTTGACGGCGACCGTGGCCGCGTCGACCAGCTGGGTGAAGCGGCGGGCGGCGGCCTGCGAGGTGGTCACGATCGCCTCGGTGTGGCCGGAGGACCAGCGCCGGATGTGCTCGACGGCGGCCTCCAGCGAGGGCACCACGGCGGCGGCCAGGTCCAGCGAGAGGTACTCCGCCGCCCAGTCCTCGTCGGTGGCGGGCAGCACGGTGGCGGGCGAGCCGGCCGCCAGCTTCAGCACCGCCTCGTCCCCGTGCACCGTCACCCCGGCCTCGGCGAGCGCGGCCAGCGCGAGCGGCAGGAACTCCCCGGCCACCGCCTGGTGGACCAGCAGGGTCTCGGCCGTGTTGCAGACGCTGACCCGCTGCGTCTTGGAGTTGAGCAGGATCCCGACCGCCATCGCGAGATCGGTGTCGGCATCCACGTAGACGTGGCAGTTGCCGGTCCCGGTCTCGATCACCGGCACCGTGGAGCCCTCCACCACGGTCTTGATCAGCGAGGCGCCACCGCGCGGGATCAGCACGTCGACCAGGCCGCGGGCCCGCATCAGCTCGGTCACCGAGTCGCGGCTCTCCCCCGGCACCAGCTGGATCACGTCGGCGGGCAGCCCGGCGGCGGCCACCGCGTCGCGCAGCACCGCGACCAGCGCGGTGTTCGAGCGGTAGGCGGAGGCGGAACCGCGCAGCAGCACCGCGTTGCCGGACTTCAGGCAGAGCGCGGCGGCATCCACCGTGACGTTCGGGCGGGCCTCGTAGATGATGCCGACCACGCCGAGCGGCACCCGGACCTGGCGCACGTCCAGGCCGTTGGGCAGCGTGTAGCCGCGCACCACCTCGCCCACCGGGTCGGGCAGGCCGACCACGCTGCGCACGTCGGCGGCGATGGCGGCGATCCGCTCCTCGGTGAGGGTCAGCCGGTCGATCACCGACTCGGGGGTACCGGCCGCGACGGCCCGGGCGACGTCCTCGGCGTTGGCGGCGGTGATCTCCGCGGCCCGCCCGGTGAGCGCCTCGGCGATCGCCAGCAGCGCGGCGTCCTTGGCCGAGCGCGGCAGCGGAGCGAGTGCGGCGGCGGCCGTACGGGCGCGGCGCGCGGTGGCGAGGACGGGGCTGTCGATGGTCATGCCCTGAGGGTAGCGACTGGGCGACGGCCGACTGCCCGGCCGCCACCCGGTGAGACGGCTCGGGCCGGTCGGTCTCGGTCCGGTCGGTCTCAGTAGGGATGCACGCCGCCCAGCTGGGACGGCGGTTCGCCGAAACCCTCGGCGACCCGCTGGTGGTAGGTGGCCCGGTCGACCACCTCCAGACCGACGATCTCCCACGGCGGCAGCTTGGCGCTGGCCTTGTGCTCGCCCCACAGCCGCAGCGCGATGGCCGCCGCGTCGTGCAGGTCACGGGCCTGCTCCCAGTAGCGGATCTCCGCGTGGTCGGCGGCGTACCGGGCGGTCAGGAAGAACGAGTGGTCATGGGCGAGCCGCTCCAGCCCGGCGCGCAGCGCGCCCAGCGGCGTCACCTCCCCGGCCACGCTGAGCACCACGTGCCAGAGCCGGCCCTGCTCCACGCCGTCCGCGCCATCGGCGCCGTCGTAGCCCAGCCGCAGCTGATGGACGGTGGCACCGCCCTCCCCTGCCGCCTGCGGCAGCGCTCGGTCGCCCCAACGTCCCACCGGCGGCCTCCTGTTCGGCGTTGGTCTGTACCGGCCCCGCCGCGACCGGACGGACCGTCAGCCGCGCAGCACCACCAGGTCGTCCCGGTGGATGACCTCGCGCTCGTACGCGGCACCGAGCTTCTGGGCCAGCTCCCGGGTCGAGCGACCCAGCAGGCGCGGCAGCTCCCTCGCATCAAAGTTGACCAGGCCACGAGCGACGATGTGGCCGTTTTCGGCAAGAAGGTCGACCGGATCGCCCGCGGCGAACTCGCCGTCCACCTTGGTGACACCCGCCGGCAGTAGCGACTTGCCGCCCTCGACCACCGCGCGCACCGCGCCCTCGTCCAGGTGCAGGGCACCGCGCGGGCTGCTCGCGTGCGCCAACCAGAGCAGCCGGTCGGCGGTGCGCGCGCCGGTGCGGGTGAAGAGGGTGCCGGTGGGACGGCCGGCCAGCGCGTCGGCGGCGTGCCGGGCGGCGGTGAGCACCACCGGGATGCCGGCGCCGGTGGCGATCCGGGCCGCCTCGACCTTGGTCACCATGCCGCCGGTGCCCACTCCCGCCTTGCCGGCGCTGCCGATCTCGATGCCTTCGAGGTCGTGCGGGCCGTTCACCTGCTCGATCCGCCGGGTGCCGGGCCTGCTCGGGTCGCCGTCGTAGAGGCCGTCCACGTCGGAGAGCAGGATCAGCAGGTCGGCCCGGACCAGGTGGGCGACCAGCGCCGCGAGGCGGTCGTTGTCACCGAACTTGATCTCGGCGGTGGCGACGGTGTCGTTCTCGTTGACCACCGGGACCGCGCCCATCGCGAGCAGCTGGTCCAGGGTCCGGTAGGCGTTGCGGTAGTGCGCGCGGCGGCTGGCGTCCTCGGCGGTGAGCAGCACCTGGCCGACCCGCCGGCCGTAGCGGGCGAAGGAGGCGGTGTAGCGGGCCACCAGGAGGCCCTGGCCGACGCTGGCGGCGGCCTGCTGGCGGGCCAGGTCCTTGGGGCGGTTGGCGAGCCCCAGCGGCGCCAGGCCGGCGGCGATGGCGCCGGACGAGACCAGCACGATCTCCGGTGCGGCGGGCCTGGCCAGCACCTTGGCGAGGGCGTCGACCAGCGCGTCCACCCGGTCAGCGTCCAGCCCGCCACTCGCCGTGGTGAGCGAGGAGGAGCCGACCTTGAGCACGATCCGCCGGGCGGTCAGCACGTCCTGACGCAGGGTCGGATCGGTCAGGGGGATCTGATCGGTCATCGGTCTTCCTCGCTGTGCCGGTCCGGTCTTCCGCGCAATCTACGCGAGATCCCGGACCGGCCAGTACCGGGTTTCACCCGGTGGACGCTCAGTCCTCGTCGTCGCTCTCGTCCAGCTCCGCCTGGCGGCCGGAGGAGAGTGCCTCGAAGGCCAGGAACTCGGCCTCGGCGGCGTCCCGGCCCTTCGACTTCTCGCGGCGGCGGTCGACGGCCGGACGGGGCGTCTCGAAGCGGTGGTCCTCGCCGCGGCGGCCGAGCATCTCCGCGCCGGCGGCCATGGTCGGCTCCCAGTCGAAGACGACCGCGTTCTCGTCGGGGCCGATGATGACGGTGTCACCCTCTTGGGCGCCGACCTTCCACAGCCTGTCCTCGACACCGAGGCGGGCCAGCCGGTCGGCCAGGTAGCCGACGGCCTCGTCGTTGGCGAAGTCGGTCTGGCGCACCCAGCGCTCCGGCTTGACGCCGCGCACTCGGAAGGCGCCATCCTCCTCGGTGACCGTGAAGCCCTCGTCGTCAACGGCCTTGGGCCGCAGCACGATCCGGGTGGCCTCCTCGATCGGCTTGGCCGCGCGGGCCTCGGCGACGATGCCGGCCATCGCGAAGTTGAGCTCGCGCAGGCCGGAGCGGGAGGCGGCGGAGACCTCGAAGACCCGGTAGCCGCGCTCCTCCAGCGAGGCGCGGGTGAGGTCGGCGATGTCCTGGCCGTCCGGCACGTCCACCTTGTTCAGCGCGACCAGCCGGGGCCGGTCGTCCAGGCCGCCGTACTGGGCCAGTTCGGCCTCGATGGTCTCCAGGTCGGAGAGCGGGTCGCGGCCGGGCTCCAGGGTGGCGCAGTCCAGCACGTGCACCAGCACGGTGCAGCGCTCGACGTGCCGCAGGAACTCCAGGCCCAGGCCCTTGCCCTGGCTGGCGCCGGGGATCAGCCCCGGCACGTCGGCGACCGTGTAGACGGTGTCGCCGGCGGTGACCACGCCGAGGTTGGGGATCAGGGTGGTGAACGGGTAGTCCGCGATCTTCGGCTTGGCGGCCGAGAGCACCGAGATCAGCGAGGACTTGCCGGCGCTCGGGTAACCCACCAGGGCGACGTCGGCGACGGACTTGAGCTCCATCACGATGTCGCGGGCCTCGCCCGGCTCACCGAGCAGCGCGAAGCCGGGGGCCTTGCGACGGGCCGAGGCGAGCGCCGAGTTGCCGAGTCCGCCGCGACCGCCGGCCGCGGCCACGAAGGTGGTGCCGTGGCCGACCAGGTCGCCCAGCACGTTGCCCTGCCGGTCCAGCACCACGGTGCCGTCCGGCACCGGCAGCACCAGGTCCTCGCCGTTGGCACCGGTGCGGTGGCCGCCCGCGCCCGGCTTGCCGTTGCCGGCCTTGCGCTTGGGCGAGTGGTGGTACTCGAGCAGGGTGGTGATGTTGGCGTCGACCACCAGGGTCACGGTGCCGCCCTCACCGCCGTTGCCGCCGTCCGGGCCGCCGAGCGGCTTGAACTTCTCCCGGTGTACGGAGGCGCAGCCGTGGCCTCCGTTACCCGCGGCGACGTGCAGTTCGACGCGGTCCACGAAGGTGGTCATGAGCGGTGCCTCCAGTTGACGAACAGGGTGACGAACCCGGGTTCTGTAAAAAAGCGTGCAGGGTGGACCGGAGAGACCCGATCCACCCTGCACAGGACCCAGCGGAAGAGCTGGATCAGGCCTCGACGGCCACGATGTTGACGACCTTGCGGCCGCGACGGGTGCCGAACTGAACCGCACCGGCGGTCAGCGCGAACAGGGTGTCGTCGCCACCGCGACCGACGCCCGCACCCGGGTGGAAGTGGGTGCCACGCTGGCGGACCAGGATCTCGCCGGCGCTGACGACCTGGCCGCCGAAGCGCTTCACGCCCAGGCGCTGGGCGTTCGAGTCACGGCCGTTGCGGGTAGAGCTTGCGCCCTTCTTGTGTGCCATCTCGCTATCCCCTTACTTACTTCGCGGAGTCGATGCTCGTGATGCGGACGGCGGTGTGGCGCTGGCGGTGACCCTGGCGCCGACGGTAGCCGGTCTTGTTCTTGTACCGAAGGATGATGATCTTGTCACCCTTGGTGTGGTCGACGACCTCGGCGTGAACCTTCACACCGGCCAGCACCCACGGGTCGAGCGTGACGGCCTCGCCGTCGACGACCATGATGGTCGAGAGCTCCACCGAGTCACCCGGCTTGACGTCAACACGGTCGATCTCCAGCACGTCGCCCACGGCGACCTTGTGCTGGCGGCCGCCGGCGCGAACGATCGCGTACATGCGGTACCTGCTTTCACTACTCGGTTCGGAACTCTCGATGCCAGCCGCTGGGTATGGACACAGCAGCCTCCCCCGATCCTTCTCGCGAAGGTCCGGGAGGTGATGTGCTCGGGAGCGTGGCGTAGACACGCCGAAGGTCAAGAATACGGACCGGCTGCCGCTGGGGCAAACTGGGCAGTTTGCCAAGCGATCACGGACTCGGCAAATCACCGGGCGACCCGCGAACCGATCCCTACGAGGCGCGGGGGCGGCCGGTGGCCGCCCCCGCGCTCCGGGTCACTCCGCGGCCGAATCACCCTCGGCCGCAGCTGCCTTCTTGGCCGCCGCGCTGGTCCGCTTGGTCGCGGTCTTGCGGGCGGTGGTCTTCTTGGCCGTCGTCGTCGTCTTCTTGACGGCGGCGGCGGTCTTCTTGGCGGCGGCCTTGCGCGGGGCCCGCTTCTTCGGCGCCGGCTCCTCGGCCGCGGCCTCCTCGGCCTCCGGCTGCTCGACCGGCGCCTGCTCGACGGCGGGCTCCTGCTCGACGACCGGGGCCTCGGCAGCCGGGACCTCGACGGCCGGGGCCGGCGCGGCGGCGGCCAGCGCGGCCTCCACCACGGCCTCGGCGCGCGACTGCAGCACCACGATCTCGGCCTCGTCCGGCGCGCCCGCCGAAGCGGTCGCCTTGCGCACCGCACGGCGGCGGGTACGGCCGGCGGCCGGGGTCGCGACCGGCGCGATCTCCACCAGGCTCGGCTGCTCCGCCACGGGGGCCTCGACGGCCTCCTCGGCAGCCGGCTCCTCCTCGACGACCGGGGCCTCGACGCGCTGCGCGGCCGGCGCCTCGGGAGCGATCAGCTCGAACTCCTCGTGCTCGTGGTCCGCGCCCGACTCGTCCTCGATCAGGTGCGGCTGCGGCTCCTCGTGCCCGACCCCGCCCTTGCCACGGCGCCGGCGCTTGCCCGTGCCCGCACCCGCGGCCTCGCCGGCGGTGCCGACCGGGCCGCCACCGCCGCCGGGGGCGGTCGGCTGCTCCATGTGGACGATCACGCCGCGCCCGTTGCAGTGCACGCAGGACTCGGAGAAGGACTCCAGCAGCCCCTGGCCGACCCGCTTGCGGGTCATCTGCACCAGGCCGAGCGAGGTGACCTCGGCCACCTGGTGCTTGGTCCGGTCCCGGCCCAGGCACTCCAGCAGGCGGCGCAGCACCAGGTCGCGGTTGGACTCCAGCACCATGTCGATGAAGTCGATCACGATGATGCCGCCGAGGTCGCGCAGCCGCAGCTGGCGGACGATCTCCTCGGCCGCCTCGATGTTGTTGCGGGTGACGGTCTCTTCCAGGTTGCCGCCCTGGCCGACGAACTTGCCGGTGTTGACGTCGACCACGACCATCGCTTCGGTCCGGTCGATCACCAGCGAACCGCCGCTGGGCAGCCAGACCTTGCGGTCCAGCGCCTTCATCAGCTGCTCGTCGATCCGGTAGGTGGCGAAGACGTCGACGTTGGACGTCCACTTCTGCAGCCGGTCCACCAGGTCGGGGGCCACGCCGCCGACGTAGTCGTGGATGGTGGTCCAGGCCTCGTTGCCGGAGACGATGACCTTGGTGAAGTCCTCGTTGAAGATGTCGCGCACGACCCGGACGGTCATGTCCGGCTCGCCGTAGAGCAGCGTGGGCGCGTTGCCGGAGGCCGCCTTCTTCTGGATCTCCTCCCACTGCGCCTGCAGGCGCTGCACGTCGCGGGTGAGCTCCTCCTCGCTGGCGCCCTCGGCGGCGGTGCGCACGATGACGCCCGCGTCGTCCGGGACGATCTTCTTGAGGATCTGCTTGAGGCGGGCCCGCTCGTTCTCCGGGAGCTTGCGGCTGATGCCGGTCATCGAACCCTCGGGCACGTAGACCAGGTAGCGGCCGGGCAGCGAGATCTGGCTGGTCAGCCGGGCGCCCTTGTGGCCGATCGGGTCCTTGGAGACCTGGACCAGCACGGACTGGCCCGACTTCAGCACCGACTCGATCCGGCGCGGGCCGCTGTGGCCGAGCTGACCGAAGTTCACCTCACCGGCGTAGAGCACCGCGTTGCGGCCCTTGCCGATGTCGACGAAGGCGGCCTCCATCGACGGCAGCACGTTCTGGACCTTGCCCAGGTAGACGTTGCCGACGTAGGAGGTGGCCTGCTCCTTGTTGACGTAGTGCTCGACCAGGACGCCGTCCTCCAGGACGCCGATCTGGGTGCGCTCACCGTTCTGCCGGACCACCATGACCCGCTCGACCGACTCGCGGCGGGCCAGGAACTCGGCCTCGGTGATGATCGGCACCCGGCGGCGGCCCAGCTCACGGCCCTCGCGGCGGCGCTGCTTCTTGGCCTCCAGGCGGGTGGAGCCCTTGATCGACTGCACCTCGTCCGGGTCGAAGGACGGCTCGGTCGAGCGGCGACGCGGCTCGCGCACCTTCACGACCGTGCGGACACCGTCCTCGGCGGCCGGCTCGGCGACCTCGCCCCCGGTCTCCCCGCTGCGGCGGCGACGGCGACGGCGACGGCGCGAGGAAGCCAGGCCGTTGGCCAGGTCGTCCTCGTCCTCCTCCTCGGCCTCGGTGTCGGCCTCGACGGCCTCGGTCACCGCGGCTGCGGGCTGCTCCAGCTCCTGGCCCTCGGTCTCGAACTCCTCGGCCTCGCCACGACGGCGGCGACGGCCGCCACGACGGCGACGGCGCGAGGACGGGCGACCGTCCTCCTCCCAGTCGGCTTCCTGCTCCGGGCCCTGCGCGGGCGCGACGGCCTCGACGGGCTGCTCCGGCGCCACGGGGGCGGGAGCAGGAGCGGGCGCGGGAGCGGCGGCGGCAGCGGCAGCGGCCTTCGGCTCGGCGGCCCCGCGGGCGGGACGGGACGGCGGAGTGACCCGCACGGCGGCCCGTCCGCCGCGGCGACGGCGGCCGACGCCGCTGTACTCGTACTCGTCGTCCGACTCGGACGCGGCGGGCACGGCCTTGGCGGCGGCCTTCGGCTCGGCGGCGGGCGCGGCCTTGCTGGCGGGCGCGGCCTTGGTGGCGGCCTTCGGCTCGGCGGCGGGCGCGGCCGGGGCAGCGGCGGGGGCCGCCTGGGCCGGCGCGACGTAGGCGGCGGGCTCCTGGAAGACCGGGGCCTGGAAGATCGCGGTGGCGGGGCGCACCGCGCGGCGCCGGGCGCGGGGGGCCTCGGCGTGGTGCTCCTCGACCGGGGCGGGCTGCTCAGCCGGGGCGGGCGCAGCCGGGGTCTCCTCGGTGGGCTCCTCCTCGGCGACGGGCTCCTCGACGGCGGGCTCCTCGACGACCGGGCTGGTCACCGGGGACTCGGCACGCTTACGGGTGCGGCGGGCCCGGACCGGCTTCTCAGCGGCGGGCTCCTCGACCGGCGCCGCAGCCACAACCGGCGTCTCCTCGACAGCCGGGGTCTCCTCGACCACCGGGGCCTCGGCACGCTTGCGGGTGCGGCGGGCCCGGACCGGCTTCTCAGCGGCGGGCTCCTCGACCGGCGCCGCAGCCGCAACCGGCGTCTCCTCGACAGCCGGGGTCTCGGCCGCCGGGCTGGTCACCGGGGACTCGGCACGCTTACGGGTGCGGCGGGCCCGGACCGGCTTCTCAGCGGCGGGCTCCTCGACCGGCGCCGCAGCCACCGCAGCGGTGGCGGCGGCCTCGACCGGGATCACGGTCTCGACGCCCTCGGCCCCCTGCGGGGTACCGGTCGGGCGGGACACCGCGCGGCGACGCCGACGCGGCGGGGCAGCATCCCCGATCGGGTTCTGCTGCGAATCGTTGTTCTCGTTGTTCTCGTTCTCAGGCATGCGGGTGGATCTCCCGTCAGGCCCCCGGGCTCCGCACCCAGGCACGGCCGGGCACCGGTGGCCGGCCTCGGGCGCGATGGCGCCCAAGCCGACTCTCCACGGTGCCGCCGTGCGGACGCGAGGCCGCACAGGGGCTCGTAGTCTCGCTCGGCGCCCCGCACGGTGCGGGGTGTCGAAAAGTCTTCTGGTCTGACCAGTGTTCTCAGGTTTTCCCAAGCTGCGCGGCCCCACAACCCAGGTGGCTCCCAGGGCCTATGCGCGACGACGCTCGCTCCCCGAGGGAGCCGCGGCGGCCTGGAGCGCGCGGAGCCGGGCGGTAAATCCGGCTCCTGCCTCCGCCCGCTAGGCGGACGCTGCTGCCTGCGGCTCGACGGCCGCCTCCGATGGGACGGCCGGGGCCGCAGCGCGGTCGAGCGCCAGCGGGTCGGTCACCGTGCCGGTCTCCTCATCGAGCGGCCCCTGCGCCAGCCTGGTCACCTCAGCGGGGACCGGCAGCGCCAGGTCGGCCGTCGCACGGAGACCGGACAAGACGTCGTCTGGTCGTACGGCGGGTGTGGCGTGTCGTACTACCAGGCGCAGTATCGCACAGGCCTGACCGGTACGAACATCGGAGGTGGCTGAGGATTCCCCGAGCGGACCAACGCCGACCTGCGGGGAGACCAGCTCCAGCCGGCTCACCGCCTCGCGCGCGTCGAAGACCCGCAACCCGTTCTTGGTCTGCCGTTCGACCTCGACCCGCTCGGCGGCCAGGAACAGCCCGATCGCCGCGCCCGCCTCGTCCTCGGTCACGCCGGGCAGCCGCAGCTCCCAGAGCGAGGCCTCCAGCCGCTCCACGAAGTTCGGGGTGCGCACCTCGACGGCGTCCACGATGTCCAGCCCGGCCGGCAGCGACTCGTCCAGCTGCGCGCGCAGCGCCTCGGGGTCCCGGATCTCGGCCAGACCGATCTCCAGGTACTCCGCCTCACTGGCCACCCCGGTCGGGGCGGCGTTGGCGTAGGAGACCTTGGGGTGCGGGGTGAAGCCGGCCGAGTACGCCATCGGGACGGCGGAACGGCGCAGGGCCCGCTCGAAGGCGCGCTGGAAGTCGCGGTGGCTGGTGAAGCGCAGACGGCCCCTCTTGGTGTAGCGCAAACGGATGCGCTGCACCGTCGGCGCGGGAGGCGGACCATCGGGCGTGCGGCGTGCCAGGGTCGCTCAGTCCTTCGTGAGAAGCCTGGTCCGGGGCGGCGCTGATGGTACTGGGTGCCACCGGTCCGGACGCTGTCAAGGTCCAAGCCTACCCGGGGCCGCACGGCCACCCGCCCGGTCGGTCCGGCGAGCCCGGCCCGGCCGGCCCGCCGGTCTTCAACTCGGCGTGCCAGGTGATGGTTTCGACGTCGCCCACCCCGCTCGAACACGAGAATGCCCCGGGCGGACAATCCACCCGAGGCATCCCCGGCACTCGAACGGCTACTTCACGACGGTCAGCGGCAGCAGCTTCTGTCCGGTAGGCCCGATTTGAATGGAAGTGTCCATCTGCGGGCACACCCCGCAGTCGAAGCACGGGGTCCAGCGGCAGTCGTCCACCTCGACCTCCTCCAGGGCGTCCTGCCAGTCCTCCCAGAGCCAGTCCTTGTCGAGGCCGCTGTCCAGGTGGTCCCAGGGCAGCACCTCCTCGTAGCCGCGCTCGCGGGTGGTGTACCAGGCGACGTCGACGCCGGTGCCGGCCAGGCCCTTCTCGGCGGCCTGCATCCAGCGGTCGTAGGAGAAGTGCTCGCGCCAGCCGTCGAACCGGCCACCGTCCTCGTAGACCGCGCGGATGACCGCGCCGATCCGGCGGTCGCCGCGGGAGAGCAGGCCCTCCACGATGCCGGGCTTGCCGTCGTGGTAGCGGAAACCGATGTTCTTGCCGTACTTGCGGTCGCCGCGGATCGAGTCGCGCAGCTTGGCCAGCCGGGCGTCGGTCTCCTCGGCGGAGAGCTGCGGGGCCCACTGGAAGGGGGTGTGCGGCTTGGGGACGAAGCCGCCGATCGAGACGGTGCAGCGGATGTCGTTCTGACCGGTGACCTCGCGACCCTTCTGGATCACGTTCTTGGCCATGGTGCCGATCTGCAGGACGTCCTCGTCGGTCTCGGTGGGCAGGCCGCACATGAAGTACAGCTTCACCTGGCGCCAGCCGTTGCCGTAGGCGGTGGCGACGGTGCGGATCAGGTCCTCCTCCGACACCATCTTGTTGATCACCTTGCGGATCCGCTCACTGCCGCCCTCGGGGGCGAAGGTGAGGCCGGAGCGGCGGCCGTTGCGGGTCAGCTCGTTGGCCAGGTCGATGTTGAAGGCGTCGACCCGGGTGGAGGGCAGCGAGAGGCCGATCTTGTCCTCGGTGTAGCGGTCGGCCAGGCCCTTGGCGATGTCCCCGATCTCGGTGTGGTCGGCGCTGGACAGCGAGAGCAGACCGACCTCCTCGAAGCCGGTGGCCTTCAGCCCGCGCTCCACCATCTCGCCGATGCCGGTGATGCTTCGCTCCCGCACGGGGCGCGTGATCATGCCGGCCTGGCAGAAGCGGCAGCCGCGGGTGCAACCGCGGAAGATCTCCACGGACATCCGCTCGTGCACCGTCTCGGCGAGCGGGACCAGCGGCTGCTTGGGGTAGGGCCACTCGTCCAGGTCCATCACGGTGTGCTTGGAGACCCGCCACGGCACGCCGGGCGCGTTCGGCACCACGCGGGCGATCCGGCCGTCGGCCAGGTACTCCACGTCGTAGAACCGGGGCACATAGACCCCGCCGGTCCTGGCCAGGCGCAGCAACAGCTCGTCCCGGCCGCCGGGGCGGCCCTCGGCCTTCCAGGCCCGGATGATCTCGGTGATGTCGAGCACGGCCTGCTCGCCGTCGCCGACCACCGCGCAGTCGATGAAGTCCGCGATCGGCTCGGGGTTGAACGCGGCGTGGCCGCCGGCCAGCACGATCGGGTGCTCGTCGGTGCGGTCCCTGGCGTCCAGCGGGATGCCGGCCAGGTCGAGCGCGGTCAGCATGTTGGTGTAGCCGAGCTCGGTGGAGAAGGAGAGCCCGAACACGTCGAAGTCCTTGACCGGCCGGTGCCCGTCCACCGTGAACTGGGGCACCTGGTGCTCGCGCATCAGCGCCTCCAGGTCCGGCCAGACGCTGTACGTCCGCTCGGCCAGCACGCCCTCGCGCTCGTTCAGCACCTCGTAGAGGATCATGACGCCCTGGTTGGGCAGCCCGACCTCGTACGCGTCCGGGTACATCAGGGCCCACCGCACGTCACAGGAGTCCCACTCCTTGACGGTCGAGTTGAGCTCGCCGCCGACGTACTGGATCGGCTTCTGGACGTGCGGGAGGAGGGCCTCCAGGCGTGGGAAGACCGATTCGACTGGCATACGGCGAAACCCTTTGTCTCGGTAGGTGCCGCGCGCGGCGCGCCCTCGGTAGGGCGGCGGGCGACGGGTGGGCGGAGGGGGTGACCCTCAAGGGTAGCGTGACGCGTCGGCCATCCCCGAACGACGAGTGGCCGTGCGCGTTCGAACGCGCACGGCCACCGCTGGTACTCAGCCCGCTATCGGCCGCTGGGTCCGGACCGCCTGGAGCAGCCCGATCGCGATCCACCCCGCGAACATCGACGAGCCGCCGTAACTGACGAAGGGCAGCGGGATGCCGGCCACCGGCATGATGCCCAGCGTCATGCCGATGTTCTCGAAGGACTGGAAGGCGAACCAGGCGATCACCCCGCCGGCGACCACGGTGCCGAACAGGTCGGTGGCCTGCCGGGCGATCCGGCAGGCCCGCCAGAGGATGATGCCGACCAGCACGATGATGGCCAGCCCGCCGACGAAGCCCAGCTCCTCCCCCGCGACCGTGAAGACGAAGTCGGTCTGCTGCTCGGGGACGAACTGCCCTATGGTCTGCGTGCCGTGGAAGAGGCCCTTGCCGGTCAGGCCGCCGGAGCCGATCGCGATCCGGGCCTGGGCGGTGTTGTAGCCGACGCCCGACGGGTCCAGGGCCGGGTTGGCGAAGGCCGCGAAGCGGTCGATCTGGTACTTGCTGAGGATGCCCAGCTTCCAGACCGCGGCCGCGCCGAGCCCGCCGGTCGCCAGCAGGCCGAATAGCCAGCGGTTGGCCACCCCGGCGGAGAGCAGGATGCCCAGGATGGTCACCGCCATCACCATCACCGAGCCGAGGTCGGGCATCAGCAGCACGACCGCGATCGGGATCCCGCCCAGCACCAGGGCCTGCAGCACGGTGCGGCTGGTGGGCATGTCACGCTCGCCGCTGTCCACCCGGGAGGAGAGCACCAGGGCCATCCCGAGCACGATCGCCAGCTTGGCGAACTCGGCGGGCTGGATCGAGAAGCCACCGCCGAACTGGATCCAGGAGTGCGCGCCGTTGATCGTCGAGCCCAGCGGGCTGAGGGTGGCGAGGAGCATCAGCAGCGCCAGCGCGTAGAGCACCGGCACCGCGGCCTTGATCCGGTGGTGCCCTATCGCGATCGCGCCCGCGCAGAGCGCAACGCCGATCACCATGTTGGTCAGGTGGCGGTACAGGAAGTACTGCGGGTCCCCGTGGGTCAGCGAGTCGCGGCCCCGGGTCGCCGACCAGACCAGCATCGAGCTGCCCAGCGACAGGGCCAGCGCGGCCAGGATTATCACCCAGTCGAGGCGGCGCAGCGGGGCGTTCTTGGCCAGCGCCCTGGCCACCGGGCCACGTTGCGGGGAGAACCGCACCTGGCGGTAGGAGCTGTAGGAGGACGTCATGCCCGGCCCCTTCCGGTCGGGGTGCGCAGCGCGGGCTCCAGCGCGAGCAGGTCGGTGTAGACCGCCGAGTGGCCGGGCGCCGACGGGTAGTCGTAGCTGTAGGAGGCGGGCTGCAGGATCGCGGTGCCGTCCGGGTTGAACTTGGGCAGCGCGGTCTGCGGGGTGGGCAGCAGCGCCTTGGTCTGGTCGATGTTGCCCTTGTCGTCCACGCCGTACAGCGCCTGGTAGATCCGGCGCACCGCGTCACCCGAACCGCCGGAGCCGGTACCGGCCTGGCTGATCGTCATGACCACCGCGTAGTCCTTGCTGTAGGTGGTCAGCCACGAGGTGGTCTGCTTGCCGTAGACCTCGGCGGTACCGGTCTTGGCGTGCAGCTGGATCTTGTCCTGCGGCCAGCCGGCGCCGGTGAACTTCCAGGCCGCGGTGCCCTCGGTGATCACGCCCGCGGTGGCCTGGTCGATGTACTGCAGAGTCTTCTGGTCGTCCGGCAGCTTGCCGCTGACCTGCGGCGCGATGTCGCGGACCAGCTGGCCGCCGGGGGTGACGATCGCCTTGGCGACGCTGGGCTTGTAGAGCGTGCCGCCGTTGGCCAGCGCCGAGTAGATGGTGGCCATCTGGATCGGGGTGACCAGCGTGTCGCCCTGGCCGATGGCGTAGTTGACGGAGTCACCGGCGCGCATCACGTTGCCGTCCACGCAGTTCTCACGGGCGATCTGGGTGGCGTAGTCGGTGCCGCCGCCGGCCGCCTGCTTGCACCAGGCGTCCTTGTTGGCGTTGAAGAAGTCGGTCTTCCACTGGCGGTCGGGGACCCGGCCGGGCACCTCGGCCGGCAGGTCGATGCCGGTCTTGGCACCGAGGCCGAACTGGTGGGCGGTCTTGTAGAACCAGTCGGCCGGGTTCTTCGGGTGGATCCCGCCGTCCTTCATCCACTGGTCGTAGGACAGGCCGTAGAAGACGGTGTCGCAGGAGATCTCCAGCGCCTTCTCCAGCGAGATGTCACCGGCCGACTCGCCCTCGAAGTTCTTGAACTCGCGGCCGCCGATGGTCAGGCTCGACGGGCACGGGTAGTGGCCGTCCAGCGAGTAACCGGCCTGCACGGCCGCGCTGGTGGAGACCACCTTGAAGGTCGAGCCGGGGGCCGACTGGCCCTGGATCGCGCGGTTGAGCAGCGGGTAGTTGGAGGCCTGGTTGGTCAGGTTCGCGTAGTCCTTGGCGGAGATGCCGCCGACCCAGAGGTTGGGGTCGTAGGTCGGGGCACTGGCCATCGCGATGATCCGGCCGGTGTGCACGTCCATCACTATGGCCGCGCCGGAGTCGGCGACGAAGTTCTGGTTGGTCACCGTGTCGAAGGTGCTGCGGGCGTCGACCATCGCCTGGTTGAGGTTGTCCTCGACCACCTTCTGCACCCGGGCGTCCAGGCTGGTCACCACGTTGTCGCCGGGCTGGGCCGGGGTGGTGCCCGCGCTGCCGATCACCCGGCCGAGGTTGTCCACCTCCAGCCGGTCGACGCCGGTGGTGCCGCGCAGGTCGTTGTCGTAGACCGACTCCAGGCCGGCCCGGCCGATCTGGTCGCTGGGCAGGTACTTGTTCTTGCCGCTCTGGTTCGCGGTCTTGGTGACCTCGTCGTCGGTGACCGGCGAGAGGTAGCCGAGCACCTGGGCCATGTTGGCGCCGTCCGGCCCGGGGTACTGGCGCAGGGCGGTGGGCTGGGCGGTGATGCCGGGGAAGTCCTCGCCGCGTTCCATTATCTGCATCGCCTGCTGGGTGGTGGCCTGGTCGGTCACCGGGATCGGCTGGTACGGCGAGCCGTTCCAGCAGGGCTGCGGGGTCTTCGCGTCGCAGAGCCGGACCTTGTCCTGGACGTCCTTGGGGTTCATCCCGAGCACCTGGGCGAGCCGGGTCAGCACCGCCTTGCCGTGGTCCTTCTGCTCCAGCAGCGAGGTGCGGCTGACCGAGACCACCAGCTTGGTCTGGTTGCCGGCCAGCACCTGCCCGCTGGCGTCCAGGATCTCGCCGCGGATGGCCGGCGAGACCACCTCGCGGATGTGGTTGTTGGACGCCTGGGCGGTGTACTGGCTGCCGTTGCGGATCTGCAGGTACCACAGCCGCCCGCCGAGCGTGCCGAGCAGCGACAGCACCAGGATCTGCAGGACGACCAGACGGATCGTCACCCGGCGGGTGCGCCCGGTCTCCGGGATGTTGCTCACCTCAAGGACTCCCCTCCGGCAAGGTGGCCAGGACGGTCAGGAACAGTCAGGCCAGAGAACGATCAGGGCCGCGTGCCGCGGAACCGACGACCGGGCGGCCCGGCGGACGGCTCACGGGTGGTGCGGTAGCGGGCGATGGTGCCCAGGCCGGGACCGGTCACCTCGCCGCCGGTCGAGGACGGATCGAGCCGGCGGGCCAGCAGCATCACCACGGGCACCACGAACGGCGCCAGCAGCAGGTCGTAGACGAAGGCGGTGGCCGCCAGCGACGGGAGTCCGACGTGCCGGGCGGCGGTGTCGCCGACCAGCGCGCCGACCCCCGCGTACAGCAGGGTGGAGACCACCGCGGCGCCCGCGACCACCACCAGCGGGGCGAACACCGACCGCTGGCGGCCCGGGTCGGCGCCCAGCAGCCCGGCGCCGTACCCGATCAGGCAGAGCACCAGCGCGTAGCGGCCGATCGCGTGGTCGGAGGGCGGCGCCAGATCGGCCAGCAGCCCGGCGGCGAACCCGGTCAGGCAGCCGGCCGACGGTCCGAAGACCAGCGCCAGTGCGACCACCACCAGCAGCAGCAGGTCCGGGGTGGCCCCGGGCAGCTGGAGCCGGCCCAGCACGCTGACCTGGAGCACCAGGGCGAGCAGGATCAGCGGGGCGGCGAACAGGGCGCGCTTGACGACCATCGGATCAGTCCCCCGTGGGCGAGGCGGACGGCTGGGCAGGCTGCTGCTGCGGCGCGCCGGAGGGCTGCGCCGTGGCGGTGGGCTGGGCCGCCGCCGGCTGGGCGGGCACCGGGGTGGGGCTGGGGCTCGGGACCGGCGGCAGCACCGAGTCCCTGGGGTCGGTGCGCGGCGGCACCACGACCACGCCGACCAGGTCGAGGCTGGTGAACGAGACGAACGGCTGGACCAGCACCGTCTTGGTCAGCTCTCCGGGAGTCGCTTCCACCTGGGTGACCGAACCGACCGGCACGCCCGGCACGAACGGCCGCCCGCTCTGCGAGCCGAAGGTGACCAGCCGGTCGCCCGGCTTGACCTGCGCCTTGCCGTTGAGCAGCTGTACCTTCAGCGGCCCCTGACCCTGGCCGGTGGCGAAGCCGATCTCGCCGCTGCCCTCCATCCGGGCGCCGGCGGTGAAGCCGGGGTCGGTGGCGAGCAGCACGGTGGCGGTGGTCGGGGCGACCGTGGTGACCCGGCCGACCAGGCCCGCGCCGTTGATCACGGTCATGTCCCGCTGCAGGCCGTCGTCGCTGCCGGCGTCGATGGTGATGGTCCAGGAGAAGCCCTGCGCAGCGCCGATGGCGATCACCTGCGCGGCCTTGATGGTGTAGCCGCCGGTGCCGGCGGTCCGCAGCAGGTCGTCCAGTTGCTTGGTGCGTCCGGTGGCGGCGTCGGAGGAGGCGAGCCGCTGGCGCAGCTCGGTGTTCTCCTCGCCGATCCGGTCCAGCCGCTGCTGCTCGGTGCCGGAGTCCCGGATCGCCCGGACGGTACGCGCTATCGGGTCGACGGCCCCCGCGGCCCCCCGCTCGACCGGACCGAAGAGGTCGGCCGCGGTCCTGCGGGCACCGTTCAGCGGGGAGCTCTCGCCGCCCTTGATGTCCACGGTGATCAGGGCGAAGGCGACGGCCACCAGCAGGATGAGCAGCAGTCGACTCTCTCGTGTGTCCCTCACGGCGGCGCGGCTGCCCCTTCTGAACGTGTTCGGCCTTGACGGTGGGTCTAACGACGCGGCTGCGCGTCCAGTACCTGCTGCAGTGCCTCGAACTCCTCGACGCAGCGGCCGGAGCCGAGCGCCACCGAGTCCAGCGGGTTCTCCGCGATGTGGATCGGCATGCCGGTCTCCCGGCGCAGCCGCTCGTCCAGGCCGCGCAGCAGCGCGCCGCCGCCGGTGAGCACCACGCCACGGTCCATCACATCGCCCGCCAGTTCCGGCGGGCACTGGTCCAGGGTGGTCTTGACGGCGTCGATGATCGAGTTGACCGGCTCGTCGATCGCCTCGCGGACCTCGGCGGCGGAGATCACCACGGTCTTCGGCAGGCCGCTGACCAGATCCCGGCCGCGGATCTCGGCGTGCTCGTCCTTCTCGTTCTCCGAGCCGTAGGCCGAGCCGATGCTCATCTTGATCTGCTCGGCACTGCGCTCGCCGAGCAGCAGCGAGTACTCCTTCTTGATGTGCTGGACGATCGCGTTGTCCAGCTCGTCACCGGCCACCCGGATGGACTGCGCGGTGACGATGCCGCCCAGCGAGATCACCGCGACCTCGGTGGTGCCGCCGCCGATGTCGACGACCATGTTCCCGGTGGCCTCATGGACCGGGAGCCCGGCGCCGATCGCGGCGGCCATCGGCTCCTCGATGATGTGCACCTGGCGGGCGCCGGCCAGGTGGCTGGCCTCCACCACGGCCCGGCGCTCGACGCCGGTGATGCCGCTGGGCACGCAGACCACCACCCGGGGGCGGG
Source organism: Kitasatospora sp. NBC_01266 (assembly GCF_036242395.1). Classification (NCBI taxonomy): domain Bacteria; kingdom Bacillati; phylum Actinomycetota; class Actinomycetes; order Kitasatosporales; family Streptomycetaceae; genus Kitasatospora; species Kitasatospora sp. NBC_01266. The sequence goes on from NZ_CP108458.1 coordinate 3,020,993, forward strand.
CCAGGTAGCGGCGGCGGTGGATCTTCTGGATGAAGTAGCGCAGCATCCGCTGGGTGATCTCGAAGTCGGCGATCACACCGTCCTTGAGCGGGCGGATGGCGATGATGTTGCCGGGCGTGCGCCCGATCATCTTCTTCGCCTCGGAGCCGACCGCGAGAATGCCGCCGGTATTGGTGTTGACCGCCACGACTGACGGCTCGTTCAGGACGATCCCCTTGCCCCTGACGTACACCAGCGTGTTGGCAGTGCCGAGGTCGATCGCCAGGTCACGGCCGATGAACGACAGATTGTTGGCCATGGAGTGTGGAACGCCTTCCCGAACTGGATGTCATGGGCAGGGAGTTGAGCCTCGCATGAGACCCGCACAGCGGCGCGCCGAGAGCGCGGCGGGCCACTCGGGCCCGCAGGGTGCCTCCATCGTAGCCACGCCCGGCGAGCTGGTCGGCGGGGTGGACATGGCGTCCATTCTGCGTGGCATGACCGCTTCTGCTGGCATTGGACGCCGTGTCGGCGCACCCAGTTCCATATTTGACGATCAAATTCCCACGGTTGGCTGAGCCTTTGCGATGGTGCTCGGCCTATCGGGGGCGGTCTGACGGAGCGTCAGATCCAGCGAATGCCTCGACCCGGACCGGGCATCGGGGCCGCATGGAGCCCTGAAGCCGGACCGGGTGTCGCCGCCGGGCGCGGGTCAGGCGTGGTCGGGAAAGAAGATCTTGATCTCGCGCTCGGCCGAGGCCTCCGAGTCCGAGGCGTGGATCAGGTTCTCCCGGGTGATCGTGGCGTAGTCGCCGCGGATCGTGCCGGCCCCCGCCTGCAGCGGGTCGGTGGCGCCGGCCAGCGCGCGGATGCCGGGGATCACGTTCTCGCCCTCGACGATCAGCGCGAGCGACGGACCCGAGGTCATGAACTCCAGCAGCGGCTCGTAGAACGGACGGCCGACGTGCTCGGCGTAGTGCTGCTCCAGCGTCGACCGCTCGAAGGTGCGCAGCTCGACGGCGGCCAGCTGCCAGCCGGCCTTGCGCTCGATCCGGCTGATGATCTCGCCGGTCAGGCCACGGCGGACGGCGTCGGGCTTGAGCAGGACGAGAGTGCGCTGGGTCACGGTGCGGCTCCAGTGGTGTGGGTGGGACGGCAGGAACTGGTGTAGGCCACCGAAGCAGAGATTACCTTGCGTGAACAGCGGCTCAGGCAGCCGCTGTCGCCCGCTCCCGTTCCGCCTTGATGACGTCGATCTTGCGGCCGTAGTGCACCGAGCACCACCAGAGCCCGGCGAAGATCACGCCCAGCCCGTACATGGTCGGCAGCAGCAGCCCGGAGGCCAGCAGGCCCAGCTGGAGCGCCCAGCCGGCGGCCACCGCGCCGGGCCGGGTGATCACACCGCAGAGCAGCACGCAGAAGAGCATGACCACCCCGCTGACACCCCAGACCACCGCGGTCGAGACATCCGTCATCTTCATCGCGACACAGGCCGCGAACAGCACCACGAAGACCTCACCGATCAGCGTGGACGCGCAGAGCGTACGCATCGTCACTTCCTTCCGAGCAGCAGACGGGCTTCGCCCACGGTGATCACCGAACCGGTGATCAGCACCCCCGCGCCACTGAGGTCGCCCTCCTCTTCGGCGAGGGTGACGGCGGCCTCGATCGCGTCGTCCAGCCGGGGCTCGATCTGCACCCGGTCCTCGCCGAAGACCTCCACGGCCTGGGCGGCCAGCAGGTCCACCGGCATCGCCCGGTGGGTGGAGTTCTGGGTGATGACCACCTCGGCCAGGATCGGCTCGAAGGCCTCCAGCAGGCCGGTGACGTCCTTGTCGCCGCTGGTGGCGATCACCCCGATCAGCCTGCTGAAGGCGAAGGCCTCGCCCACCGCGGTGGCCGTGACCCGGGCACCGGCCGGGTTGTGCGCGGCGTCCAGCACGATGGTGGGGCTGCGCCGGACCACCTCCAGCCGGCCGGGCGAGCTCACCCCGGAGAAGGCCTGGCGCACCTTGTCGATGTCCAGCTGGCCCTCGCGGGCCGCGCCGACACCGAAGAACGCCTCCACCGCGGCCAGCGCCATCGAGGCGTTGTGCGCCTGGTGCTCGCCGTGCAGCGGGATGAAGATGTCCGAGTACTCGCCGCCACCGAGCCCGCGCAGAGTGATCAGCTGGCCGCCGACCGCGATCTCCCGGCTGAGCACGCCGAACTCCAGGCCCTCCCGGGCCACCGTGGCGTCGACCTCGACGGCGCGCTCCAGGATCACCTGGGCCGCGTCCAGCGGCTGCTGGGAGACCACGGTGAGCGCGCCGGGCTTGATGATGCCGGACTTCTCGGTGGCGATCTCGCCGGTGGTGCTGCCCAGCCGGTCGGTGTGGTCCAGCGAGATCGGGGTGATCAGGGAGACCGCCGCATCGATCACGTTGGTGGCATCCCAGCTGCCGCCCATGCCGACCTCGACCACGGCCACGTCCACCGGCGCGTCGGCGAAGGCCGCGTACGCCATGCCGGTGAGCACCTCGAAGAAGGAGAGCGCGACCGGCTGGGTCTCGTCGACCATCCGCACGTAGGGCTCGATGTCCCGGTAGGTCTCGACGAACTTGTCGACGCTGATCGGCTGCCCGTCCATGCTGATCCGCTCGGTCACCGACTCCACGTGCGGGCTGGTGTAGCGGCCGGTGCGCAGTTCGAAGGTGTTCAGCAGCTGCTCGATCATCCGGGCCGTGGACGTCTTGCCGTTGGTGCCGGTGATGTGGATCGAGGGGTAGGCGCGCTGCGGCTCACCCAGGATGTCCATCAGCGCGCTGATCCGGTCGAGCGAGGGCTCCAGCTTGTTCTCCGGCCAACGCTTGGCCAGCTCGGCCTCGATCGCGGCCAGGCCCTGCGGCTGGTCGGCGTCGTCCGCACTGCTGGGACGGATGGTGTACGGGTTCGGCCCGGCGCTGCTGCTCACCCGCCCAGTCTACGAGCGCCGGCGCCCGCTTCCCGCGCAGGGGGCGCGGGGGCCCGCCGGCGCCGGGCCGCCACGCGCGGGCCTCGGCTCAGACCCCGGCCGGTACCGGACTCTGCCGCAGCCGCAGTTCGGCGAGCACCTCGTCCACCTCGTCCTCGGCCAGCAGCGGCAGCATCATCGCCACCGCCTGGAGCAGGCCGCCGAGCAGGAAGGTGGTGTCCGGTGTGGCGGCCACCAGCTGCCGCACGGCGGACACCCGGCCGGCCCGGACCGCGTCGATCAGCTGGGCCGCGTCCGCCGACTCCTCGTCGACCAGCACCCCGATCTCGTCCTGCGGAGCCCGTCGGGCCAGCGCCCGCAGCACCCGGTCACCGACCTCGGGGGCGTAGGCCTTGCGGACCGCCTCGGCCGCGATCCAGGCGAGCAGGGTGACCACCTCGCGCTCCGCCTGGTCCGCCAGCAGGCGGTCCAGCGCCGCGTCGAAGGCGACCTGATTGCCGTGTCGGAACGCGAGCAACAAGGTCGCGGCTCGCCCCTTCGCCTCCTCGACCCGCTGCGCAGGAAGTTCGCCGGCCAACCTGTGAGCTGCCACCATGCCCTGCCTTCCCTTTCCCGAGTGCCCGTACTCGGAACTGCGGAACACGCTATACGGCACGCCTTCGCAGGTCACCGGACCTGGCCGCAAGAACTGACGAAAGAACGAAAAAACCCGGTCACCGATTAAAGCAATCGGTAATTCCTCGCCGGAATCCAAACCGAAACGCCACTGGCCGCACCCCGAGCGGGGTGCGGCCAGTGGCGTGAGCGCCGAGGGCTGCCGTCGGCGCGGTCGGTCAGCCCTGCGGCAGCGCGGCCAGCTGCGCGGTGATCCGGGCGATGTCGGCCTCGGCCGCCTCCTGGCGGGCCCGGATCTTCACCACCACGTCGTCCGGCGCCTTGGCCAGGAAGCCCTCGTTGCCGAGCTTGGCGGCGGTCTGCGCCTTCTCCTTCTCGGCGACCGCGAGGTCCTTGGCCAGCCGCTTGCGCTCGGCGGCCACGTCGATGGTGCCGGAGAGGTCGAGCGCGACGGTGGCGCCGGCCACCGGGAGCGAGGCGGTGGGCGCGAAGCCCTCCTCCGGCAGGGTCAGGCGCAGCAGCGAGCGGATCGCGTCCTCGTGCGCGACCAGCGTGGTGCCGGCCAGCTCCAGCGCGGCCGGGACCTTCTGACCCGGCTTCAGGCCCTGGTCCGAACGGAACCGGCGGACCTCGGTGACCACCTGCTGCAGGGTGGCGATCTCGGCCTCGGCGGCCGGGTCCCGGTAGCCGCTGTCCTTGGGCCACTCGGCGATCACCAGCGACTCGGCGCCGGTCAGCGTGGTCCACAGGGTGTCGGTGACGAACGGGACGATCGGGTGCAGCAGCCGCAGCGTCACGTCCAGCACCTCGCCGAGCACCCGGCGCGAGGCGTCGGCGGTGGCGCCGCCCTTGGCCAGGGTGGTCTTGGAGAGCTCGACGTACCAGTCGAAGACCTCGTCCCAGGCGAAGTGGAAGAGCGCGTCGGAGACCTTGGCGAACTGGTAGTCGTCGTAGAGCGCGTCCGCCTGGGCGACGGTCTCGTTCAGCCGGGACAGGATCCAGCGGTCCGCCGCGGTCATCGCCTCGGGCGCCGGCAGCGGGCCCTCGACGGTGGCGCCGTTCATCAGCGCGAACCGGGTGGCGTTCCAGATCTTGTTGCAGAAGTTGCGCGAGCCCTTGACCCACTCCTCGCCGATCGGCACGTCGGCGCCGGGGTTGGCGCCGTTGGCCAGGGTGAAGCGGACCGCGTCGGCGCCGTAGGCGTCCATCCAGTCCAGCGGGTCGACCGCGTTCGGGTTGGACTTGGACATCTTCTTGCCGAACTGGTCGCGGACCAGGCCGGTGAGCGCCACGGTGTGGAACGGCGCCCGGCCGTCCATCGCGTAGAGGCTGAACATCATCATCCGGGCGACCCAGAAGAAGATGATGTCGTGGCCGGTGAGCAGGACGTCGGTGGCGTAGAACTTCTCCAGGTCCGGGGTCTGCTCGGGCCAGCCCAGCGTGGAGAAGGGCCACAGGCCGCTGGAGAACCAGGTGTCCAGCACGTCGTTGTCCTGGGTCCAGCCCTCGCCGGTCGGCGGCTGCTCGTCCGGTCCGACGCAGACCACCTCGCCGTCGGGGCCGTACCAGACCGGGATCCGGTGGCCCCACCAGAGCTGCCGCGAGATGCACCAGTCGTGCATGTTGTCGACCCAGGCGAAGTAGCGGCCCTCCATCTCCTTGGGGTGGATCTGGGTGCGGCCGTCGCGCACGGCGTCGCCGGCCGCCTTGGCCAGCGGCTCGACCTTGACCCACCACTGCAGCGACAGGCGCGGCTCGACGATGGTGTGGCAGCGCGAGCAGTGGCCCACCGCGTGCATGTAGGGGCGCTTCTCCTCGACGATCCGCCCCTGCTCGCGCAGCTCGCCGACCACGGCCGAGCGGGCCTCCAGGCGGTCCAGGCCGAGGAAGGGGCCGTGCACGGTGATCGCGCCGTGCTCGTCCATCACGGTCAGGCTGGGCAGGTCGTGCCGCTGGCCGATGGCGAAGTCGTTGGGGTCGTGCGCCGGGGTCACCTTGACGGCACCGGTGCCGAACTCCGGGTCCACGTGCTCGTCGGCGACCACCGGGATCCGGCGGTCCGTCAGCGGCAGCGCGATGGTGCGCCCGATCAGGTGCTGGTAGCGCTCGTCGTCCGGGTGCACCGCGACGGCGGTGTCGCCCAGCATCGTCTCGGCGCGGGTGGTGGCCACCACGATCGACTCGTCGCCGTCGCCGTAGCGGATCGAGACCAGCTCGCCGGGGCTGTCCTCGTGCTCCACCTCGATGTCGGAGAGCGCGGTCAGGCAGCGCGGGCACCAGTTGATGATGCGCTCGGCGCGGTAGATCAGGCCGTCGTCGAAGAGCTTCTTGAAGATGGTCTGGACGGCGTGCGAGAGGCCCTCGTCCATCGTGAAGCGCTCACGCGACCAGTCCACGCCGTCGCCCAGGCGGCGCATCTGACCCAGGATCTGGCCGCCGTAGTTCTCCTTCCACTCCCAGACCTTCTCGACGAAGGCCTCCCGGCCCAGGTCGTGGCGGGAGAGGCCGGAGGAGGCGAGCTGCTGCTCGACCCGGTTCTGGGTGGCGATGCCGGCGTGGTCCATGCCGGGCAGCCAGAGCGCCTCGTAGCCCTGCATCCGCTTACGACGGGTCAGGGCGTCCATCAGGGTGTGCTGGAAGGCGTGGCCGAGGTGCAGGGCACCGGTCACGTTCGGCGGCGGGATCACGATGGTGTACGCCGGCTTGTCGCTCTTCGCGTCCGCCGTGAAGTAACCGCGCGATACCCAGCGCTCGTACAGCTCGCCCTCTACCTCGCCCGGGGCGTAGGTGGTCGGGAGAGCTGCTGCATTGTCCCCGGACGCGTGGTCGGTGGGGCGCTGGTTCGTCATGTCGGTCACGACACACAGTTTACGGAACCGGAGGTCATGCCTTGCGCCCGCGCGGCGGACGTACGGTAGCGTGCCCGAAGCTCGGACGGGTGCTCGACCAGGCCCGGCCGGACCGGTGGATCAGAACGAGGGCCGCACGCACGCGGCGGGGGAGCGCAGAGGCATGTACGGCCAGGGTCAGCCGCCGCAGGGCCAACCACCATACGGGCAGCCGCCGTACGGGCAGCCACCGCAGTGGGGGCAGCCCCAGCCGCAGGCACCGCAGCCGCCGCAGTACGGGCAGCCGTCCTATCCCCCGCAGCAGGGCTACGGGGTGCCGCCGCAGCAGCCCTACCCGCAGGCCCAACCGCCCTACCCGCCGCAGCCGCAGGCCGCTTGGGGCCAACCGCCGATGCAGCCGATGCAGCCGCAGCAGGGCTGGGGCCAGCCGGGACCGGCACCGCGCAAGGGCAAGGGCGGCGTGCTGGTCGGTGTGCTGGTCGCCGTGGTAGTGCTGGGCGGCGGCGGGTTCGCGATCTTCAAGGCGGTCGGTGGCTCCACCGCCGCGCCCGGCAGCTACAAGCTGTCCGTCCCGCAGATGCTGGCGCTCGGGCCGGACAACGGCTGGACGCTGAAGGACACCAAGAGCACCCCGGTGGACCCGGCCAAGGCCGCTGACACCGGCACCGGCATCACCTCGGTGCAGGCCGACTACACCAACGACGCCGACCGAAACACCTCGATCGCCTTCTTCGGCTACTACGGCAAGCTCAAGAACCCGGCCAAGGCGATGTCCGACTACACGACCCAGCTGACCGCGGGCGGCGGCACCTGGACCACCCCGCTGACCAGCTACTCCGGCGGCGCCAACCGGGACGGTGCCACCCTCAAGTGCGGCGTGCTGGACTTCAGGATCGCCGGCGCCCCGGACACCGGCGGGCAGACCGTCTGCGTCTGGTCGAGCACCTCGACCTTCGGCAGCGCCAGCTACTTCAAGGCCGGCCCCCAGACGCTGACCCTCACCCCGGCCCAGGCCGCGAAGACGACGGAGCAGCTCCACGACGCCATGGTGGTGGCGAAGTGACCCGCCGGACCTGAGGGCCTGCGGGTCAGTGCGAGAGGGGCCCGCGACCGAAACCGGTCGCGGGCCCCTCTCGTCGTCCGCTCTCGCCGTCCCGCCGGGATCCGGCGGCGCGGGGTCAGGCGCTCTTGTCGCGCCGCTCGCGCTTGATCATGTCGCGCGGGACCAGGGTCGGGATCGCGTGCTTGGAGACCACGTCTCCGGTGACCACCACGCGGGCGACGTCCTGACGCGAGGGGACCTCGTACATCACGGACATCAGCACCTCCTCCATGATGGCCCGCAGCCCGCGCGCGCCGGTGCCGCGCAGGATCGCCTGGTCGGCGATCGCCTCCAGCGCGTCCCGGCTGAACTCCAGCTCGACGCCGTCCAGTTCGAAGAGCTTGCGATACTGCTTGACCAGCGCGTTCTTCGGCTCGGTGAGGATCTGCAGCAGCGCCTCGCGGTCCAGGTTGTGCACGCTGGTGATCACCGGCAGACGGCCGATGAACTCCGGGATCATGCCGAACTTGACCAGGTCCTCCGGCATCACCTGGCGGAAGTGGTCGCTGGCGTCGCTCTCCCGCTTGGAGCGGATGGTGGCGCCGAAGCCGATGCCCTTGCCGCCGGCCCGGCCCTCGATGATCCGCTCCAGGCCCGCGAAGGCGCCACCCACGATGAACAGCACGTTCGTGGTGTCGATCTGGATGAACTCCTGGTGCGGGTGCTTGCGACCACCCTGCGGCGGCACCGAGGCGGTGGTGCCCTCCAGGATCTTCAGCAGCGCCTGCTGGACACCCTCGCCGGAGACATCACGGGTGATCGAGGGGTTCTCGCTCTTGCGGGCCACCTTGTCGATCTCGTCGATGTAGATGATCCCGGTCTCGGCCTTCTTGACGTCGTAGTCGGCCGCCTGGATCAGCTTCAGCAGGATGTTCTCGACATCCTCACCGACGTAGCCGGCCTCGGTCAGCGCGGTGGCGTCGGCGATCGCGAACGGCACGTTGAGCATCCGGGCCAGGGTCTGCGCGAGCAGCGTCTTGCCGGAGCCGGTCGGGCCGAGCAGCAGGATGTTGGACTTGGCCAGCTCGATCGCGTCGTCCCGGCCACCGCCACGGCCGGCCTCGCCGGCCTGCACCCGCTTGTAGTGGTTGTAGACCGCGACGGACAGGGCCTTCTTCGCGAGATCCTGACCGACCACGTACTGGTCGAGGAACTCGTAGATCTCGCGCGGCTTCGGGAGCTCCTCGAACCGCACCTCGGAGGACTCGGCGAGTTCCTCCTCGATGATCTCGTTGCAGAGATCGATGCACTCGTCGCAGATGTACACGCCGGGGCCGGCGATGAGCTTCTTCACCTGCTTCTGCGACTTGCCGCAGAACGAGCACTTGAGCAGGTCGCCACCGTCTCCGATGCGTGCCACGAGGTGCTTCCCCTTCGCCAGGGGCCCCGCGGGGGTCCGGGGCCTGGTGCTGTGGACCGCGACCGCCAGCGCGGCGGTCGAGTCTCGGTATCCGACGGTACTCTGCCAACTCGCAGAATCCGTCGACTTCGACAGGTCTGCCCTACGCCCTGGGCGAATTGATACCGAACAGATGCCGTCGGGCGGGCCATGTCCTGGTGGGCCTGAGCCCGGCGGGCGGGGTGCGCTCGCGACACCCCGCCCCATCCATCATGCGCGCCTCAGTCGGTGAGCGAGGCCTTGCGGGTCGAGATGATCTGGTCGATCAAGCCGTACTCGAGGGCTTCCTCGGCGGTGAGGATCTTGTCGCGCTCGATGTCGTCGCGGACCTGCTCGATCGGCTTGTTGGAGTGCTTGGAGAGCATCTCCTCCAGCTGCTCGCGCATCCGGAAGATCTCCCGGGCCTGGATCTCCAGGTCGGAGACCTGACCGCGGCCGGTCTCGGTGTACGGCTGGTGGATCAGGATCCGGGCGTTCGGCAGCGCCATCCGCTTGCCGGGGGTGCCGGCCGCCAGCAGGACGGCGGCGGCCGAGGCGGCCTGGCCCATGCAGACGGTCTGGATGTCCGGCTTGACGTACTGCATGGTGTCGTAGATCGCGGTGAGCGCCGTGAAGGAGCCGCCGGGCGAGTTGATGTACATCTGGATCTCGCGGTCCGGGTCCATCGACTCCAGGCAGAGCAGCTGGGCCATGATGTCGTTGGCCGAGACATCGTCCACCTGGGAGCCCAGGAAGATGATCCGCTCCTCGAAGAGCTTGGCGTACGGGTCGTACTCGCGGATGCCCTGCGAGGTGCGCTCGACGAAGCGCGGGACGATGTAGCGCCCTTCTGCCCTCGGGGCAGTGAACTCGGCGCGGGCGGAAAGGGGGTTGAGGTTCATCGCTGGTCTGTCCTCCGGATACGTTCCGACGTGTCTGGGGTGCGGGGCTCAGGCGCTCAGGCGCCGGTGCCGCCGCCGCCGGGGACGTCCGCGGCGCTGTGCATGATCTCGTCGATCAGCCCGTACTCCTTGGCCTGCTCCGCGGTGAACCAGCGGTCGCGGTCGGAGTCCTTGGTGATCTGCTCGAAGGTCTGGCCGCTGTGGCTGGCGATCAGCTCGGACATCCGCCGCTTGGTGCGCAGCAGTTGCTCGGCCTGGATCTTGATGTCGGTGGCCGAGCCGCCGAGGCCCGCGGAGGGCTGGTGCATCAGGATGTTGGCGTTCGGCAGCGAGAACCGCTTGCCCGGGGTGCCGGCCGTGAGCAGGAACTGGCCCATCGAGGCGGCCATGCCCATGGCGATGGTGACCACGTCGTTCTTGATGTACTGCATGGTGTCGTAGATCGCCATGCCGGCCGTGATCGAGCCGCCGGGAGAGTTGATGTAGAGGTAGATGTCCTTGTCGGGCTCGGCGGCGAGGAGCAGCAGCTGGGCGGTGATCTTGTTGGCGATCTCGTCGTCCACCTGCTGGCCGAGGAAGATGATGCGCTCGTTGAGCAGCCGGTTGTAGACCTGGTCGCCAAGTCCGCCGAGCACGTCACCACCGGCGGCGCGCGGCGTCATCAGGCCAGGCATCTGCATCTGCGGGAACGTCACTTAGCCACCTGCTCAGTCGATTCGGACGGTCCGTCTGGTTCGACCGTCGCTACGTCACATACGAGGACCGGGGCGGGCGTCCCGGGCACGCGCCCGCATCGGGCCACCCCGCCCACGCTGTTCAAAGCTTGCTTCCGTCGACCCTAACGCGCAGGCCGGGCCCGACCATCCCCCACGCTGAACTGTTCGCTGTGAGCGCAGGGTCACTCCCCCGGTAGGGATCCGCGCTGCGGCACTCGGCCGAGGGGCCCGGTGAGAAGCGGACAGGCCCGGACGCGCATGCGCGTCCGGGCCTGGTCAAGCGGTACCGCGGGAGGCTCAGGCCTCCTCGGTGGCCTCGGCCTCAGCGGCGGGGGTCTCCTCGGCGGCGGGGGTCTCGACGGTCTCAGCCGTCTCGTCCTCCTCGTCGAAGTTGATCTCCTCGCCGTTGGTGTCCTTCACCGTGGCGGCCTCGACGACCAGGGCCAGCGCCTTGCCGCGGGCGACCTCGCCGACCAGCAGCGGGACCTGGTTGCCCTGGACGACCTGCTGGGCGAACTGGTCCGGGGTCAGGCCCGAGCCGGCGGCGCGGCGGATCAGGTGCTCGGTGAGCTCCTCCTGGTTGACGCCCACCTCCTCCTTGGCCACGATCTCGTCCAGCACGAACTGGGTCTTGATGCCCTTCTTCGCCTGCTCCTCGGTCTCCGCGTCGAACTCCTCGCGGGTCTTGCCCTGGGCGGCGAGGTAGCCCTCCAGGTTCTGCCCGATCGGCTCGAGCTGGTGGTGCTCGAGGTTGTGCGTGCGGGTCTCGATCTCGTCCTTGAGGAGCTTCTCCGGGAAGGCGATCTCGACCTTCTCCAGCAGCGCGTCCAGGACGCGCTCCTGGGCCTGGGTGGCCTGGTCGAACTCCTTCATCCGGCCCAGACGACCGCGCGAGTCCTCGCGCAGCGCCTCCAGGGTGTCGAACTCGCTGGCCAGCTGGGCGAACTCGTCGTCCAGCTCGGGCAGCTCCTTCTCCTGGACGGCGGTGACCGTGACGGTCACCTCGGAGCTCTTGCCGGCCTGGGTGCCGCCCTTGAGCTCGGTGCCGAAGGCCTTCGACTCGCCGGCCGACAGGCCGATGACGGCCTCGTCGATGCCGTCCAGCAGACGGCCGGAGCCGATCTCGTAGCTCACGCCGGTGGCGGTGCCGTCCTCGGGGACCTCACCGTCGACCTTGGCCTCGAGGTCGATCACCACGATGTCGCCCTCGGCGGCAGCGCGCTCGACGTCCTTGACCGAGGAGAAGCGCTCGCGCAGCTGCTCCAGCGACTTGGCGACGTCCTCGTCGGTGACCTCGATCGGGTCAACCTCGACGGAGATCTCGGAGAACTCCGGCAGGGTGATCTCCGGGCGGACGTCCACCTCGGCGACGAAGGTCAGGCCGCTCTTGGCGAGGTCCTCGACACCCTGGATGTCGGTGATGTCCGGCTGCCCGAGGACCTCGATCTTGCCCTCGTCGACCGCCTGCGTGTAGAAGCGCGGCAGGGCGTCGTTCACGGCCTCTTCGAGGACGGCGGCGCGGCCGAAGCGCTGGTCGATGACCCGGGCCGGGATCTTGCCCTTACGGAAGCCGGGAACCGTGACCTGCTGGTTGATCTTCTGGTACGCCGCGTCGAGGCTGGGCTTGAGCTCCTCGAAGGGCACCTCGACGGTGAGTCGAACCCGGGTCGGGTTCAGAGTCTCGACGGCGCTCTTCACGGTTTGGTCTCCTATGGGGCTTGCGGTCGGCTGGTCTGCCTGCGAACCGAGACCCTCGCGGGCCGCGGGCCGGGCAGACGGGTGATGAGCCACCTGGTGCGGCATCTCCCGTATGGGGTGGACGGCGAGCGGCCCGGTCCCCGACTGCCGGGGAATGGGCGGTGGCTCTTCCGCCAGCGGCCCATCCTACCGGTACCACAAAGCCACCTCGCCGACGGCCGTGGCCGCCGTCTGTGATGGTGATGGTCGGGGTGACCGGATTCGAACCGACGGCCTTCCGCTCCCAAAGCGGACGCGCTACCAAACTGCGCCACACCCCGCACTTTGCGAGAGGAAGCGTACACGCCGGGCCCATCCGGCTCGCCGATATTCGGGCCGCCAATATTCAGGACATCGAAGGCGCGTGCGCGCCGGGCGCCCGACCAGGTACGCTGATCCCCGTCCGGTCCGGCCGATCAGCCGAGCGCGGACGTCTGTGCGGGCGTAGCTCAATGGTAGAGCCCTAGTCTTCCAAACTAGTCACGCGAGTTCGATTCTCGTCGCCCGCTCTGTCCCCAAGGCCCCGGCTTTCGCGAGCCGGGGCCTTTGGCATGCCCGGAGGCGGCGTGCCCGGATGCGAGGCAGGAGGAGGGCGGGTGGACCCCGAGCAGCGACTAGCGGTCATTCGACGCGGTGTGGTGCGGGAAATGGCGCGTTATGGGCGGGAGTTCACCATCGACGGCGCCGTGGTGCGCGGCCCGGGCAGCACCGCGGTGGCGGTGCGCGAGCACCCGGGGCCGGACGGTGGCCATGTCGACCTCGGCTTCGTGCTGACCCTGGGCAGCGCCGAGGCGCCGGTGCTCTGGGACTGCACGGCGGGTCTGGGCACCACCGAGGAGGAACGGCTCGACAACGCGGTGCGGATGTGGGCCGGCACCACGGCCGCCACGGTGGTGGAGTTCCTGGAGCGCCAGGGCCGGCACGGCGACCACCTGCGGCTGCCCGCGCTGCCGGGCTGGCAGGCGGTGCAGGGCCCGGCCACCGTCTTCGGCTTCCAGAGCGCGCGGCTCTCCGACTGGCTGGGCGGGCGCGAGCTGATGGCCGAACTGGGCGGCACCCTGGCCGGGGAGTTGACGGACCCTCGGCTGAACGGCGTGAAGCTCTTCCTGGGCGGCCGGGCGGGCGACGAGGTGGCCGAGGTCCGGGTGAACGGCACGGTGGCGCAGGCCACTTCACGGGCACTGGGCGGCCTGGACTGGCCGCGGGGCGAACGCTTCTGCTGGGCGCGGCTGTTCGTGCTGCTGGCGGCGGACGAGCCCGGCCTGGCCGCGGTGCGCGCGGCCGAGGCCGCGCCGCCGTTGCCACCGGCATATCCGATGGCGCTCGACCCGGTCGCCGCCGGGCCGGTGGCACGGCGGCGCGAGGCGATCGGCCGCTGGTGGCGGACCAGACGCGCCGGGCAGTGAGCCGGGCGGATGCCGAGGCGTCAGCTGGCCGGGCGTCAGGTCCCGATGTTGGAGAGCGTCTTGGCGACCTGCGCCAGGAAGTCCTGGATCGGCTTGGCCGCCGTGGACTGGTTCAGCATGAAGCCGAAGAGCGCCGCCAGGATGGCGTGCGGGATCTTGATCGACTTGTTGCGGATGAAGATGATCAGGATGATGCCGAACAGGACCAGCGCGGAGACGGAGAGTGCCACCCGGACTCACTTCCTCATGTCGTGGCGGTATGGACCACGGCCTGTCCGACGGTCCCGAGACGCAACCCGCCGCCACCCCCGTGCCCCCGAGATCCGGCCAGTCCCGCCCCAGACTCAGTGTGGTCGACCGTGCCGACTGCGTAAAGGACTTGCCGCTGACCCGTGCCGAACATCCTGCGATGTGAGACGAGTTTCCGTCGGACGAGACGATAACCCACTGGAGTTGACGGAGCGTCGGCGGGGGCGTCCACCTGGGCCGTTCGTCCACCGATCAGCTGCCGGACAGGGCAACCGGATTTGGCCGAAGATCACCGGTGCCGGGTGGTTGATCATTGACAGGAGCGATCAGGCCCGCCACAGCAGCAGCACCGCCCGGTCGTCGTTGATGTCCTTGGCCACCGTCTCGATCAGCCGCACCGCCGCACCCGAACTGTCGCTGCCCAGCTGGGCGCCCGCCACCAGCCGGTCGGCCTCGCCCATCAGCCGGTCCATGCCCTCGGAGAGGTCGCGCCCGGGCGCTTCGACCATGCCGTCGGTGCAGAGCAGCAGCACGTCCCCGGGGCCCAGCCGGCCGCGCACCCCCTCGAACTTGGCGCCGTCGTAGAGGCCGAGCAGCGGGCCCTCGGTGGCCTCCTTGACCTCCCAGCGCCCGGCGCCGGCCAGCCGCTGCATGCCGGGCAGGTGGCCCGCCGAGAGCAGCTCGTACTCCCCGGTGTCCAGGTCCAGCGCGAGGTGCACCGCACTGGCGAAGCCCTCCTCCCAGTCCTGGCGCAGCAGGTAGCCGTTGGCGGCGGGCAGGAACTCGTGCGGGGAGAGCGAGCCGAGCAGCCCGCCGAAGGCACCGGAGAGCAGCAGCGCCCGCGAGCCGGCGTCCATCCCCTTGCCCGAGACGTCGGCCAGCACGACCTCCAGCATCCGCCGTCCCGGCCCGGTGCGGGCCGCGACCACGAAGTCACCGGAGAAGGACTGCCCGCCCGCCGGGCGCAGCGCCATGTCGGCGTGCCAGCCGTCCGGCAGCTTCGGCAGCCGGCTCTGCACCTTGAGCCGCTCGCGCAGGTCGAAGAGCATCGAGCCGCCGCCGCGCCAGGGCACCCCGACCCGGCTGCGGAACTGGGCCAGCAGCAGGCCGGCCACGCCGACCGCGCCGACCACCAGGGCCGCGCCCGGGGTGACGCCGAAGACGTACTCGTCGGGCCGGCTGCTGGCCGCGCGCTCGCCGGTGTGGATCACCGACTCGGTGGACAGGCCGAGCGCGGCGGTCGCGTAGAGCAGCACCAGCGAGACCGGGCGCAGCAGCAGCGAGCCGACCAGGATCGGCAGCACCAGGGCGGTCGGCGGGACCCAGGCGGGGATCCAGACGTTGAGCGCGACCAGCAGCGGGACCAGCAGGAGCAGCACCGCGAAGGCGAGCCAGTCGGCGGCGTCGCCGCGGAAGTAGTCCACCCCGGTCCGGCGCAGGGTGCGGCGGGCCCGGTAGAGGCGCTTGCGCAACCGGGCCGTGAGGGGATCCGCGGCCGCTTTCGCCGTGGTCCCCGTCGCACTCGTCTGGGGCGGTGTGCCCGGCGTGCTGCCAGCCATGGGGCCCGACCTTATCCAGCGGGGGCGTCCCGCGTCGACGGGCGTTCACCAGCTCTCCGCGCTGACGCTCGATTTCGGCCGGGCGGCGCGGGCCGCCAGGGGCTCACCAGGGGCTCGCGGCGGCAGCGCCGGGGGCAGCGCAGGGCGCGTCATCGCAGCGTGCGCCGGTGTATCGAGCCGTCCGCCGCGCGTGCCGGATGGCGATCGGCTCGCCCGGGACCGGCCCGGGTGATAGCTGTGGCATATGACACAGCCTGCCGAGCCGGAGGGCGCCTCCGACGACGCGCCCCAGGAGGCACTCAGCCTGCGACCGCTCGCGGCGGCCGACTGGGACGCCTGGTACGACGCGCTGGAGGTGGCCTTCGGAGAGGTTGAGGCGGCCGAGCGCCGGGCGCTGTGGCGCGCGCTGACCGAGGTGGACCGTGCGCTCGGCGTCTGGGACGGCGCGGTACCGGTCGGCTCGGCCGCCGCCTGGACGTTCCGGATGGCGGTGCCCGGCGGCGCGGTGCTGCCCACCGCCGGGGTGACCATGGTCGGGGTGGCGCCCACCCACCGGCGGCGCGGGGTGCTGACCGCGCTGATGCGCCATCAGCTGGACGAGATCCACGAGCTCGGCGAGTCGCTGGCGGTGCTGAAAGCCTCCGAGCCGGGCATCTACGGGCGGTACGGCTATGGCCTGGCCGGCTGGAAGCTCGACGTGCGGATCGCCCGCAGCCGGGTGCGGATCCTTGGTCCCGGCCCGGGGCGGGCGCAGCAGCAGCGGATCCGGCTGCGGCTGGCCGACCCGGCGCGGAGCTCGGCGGCCTGCGAGCGGTTGTACGCCCGCCAGGTGCCGCCGCGCCCCGGCATGCTGGCCCGCCGCCCCGGCTGGGACCGGCTGTCGCTGCTCGACCCGCCCGAGGAGCGGCAGGGGCACACCGCGCTGCAGTGCGTGCTGGCCGAGGACCGGCGGGACGGCGAACTGCTGGGCTACGCGCGCTACTCGACCAAGGTGGAGTGGCAGCACGGCGGCGCGGCGGGCGAGGTGCGGGTGCGCGAGGTGACGGCCGCCGAGCCCGCGGCGCACGCGGCGCTCTGGGCGTATCTGCTGGATCTGGACCTGACCGACACGGTGCTGGCGGAGAACCTGCCGGTGGACGATCCGCTGCTGCACCTGGTATCGGACCCGCGCCGGCTCTGCCCGCAGCTCTCCGACTCGCTCTTCGTGCGGCTGGTGGAGGTGGGCGACGCGCTGCGCTCGCGACGGTACGCGGCGCCGGTGGACGTGGTGCTGGAAGTGGCGGACGAGTTCTGCCCGTGGAACACCGGGCGCTGGCACCTGCACAGCGCGGGTCCGGCCACCGCCGCGGCCTGCGAGCCCACCGACGCGCCCGCCGATCTCGCGCTCTCGGTACGGGAGTTGGGCGCGGCCTACCTGGGCGGCGGCACGCTGGCCGCGCTGGCCCGGGCCGGGCTGGTCCGCGAACTGCGCCCCGGCGCGCTGGCGGCGGCGTCGCACGCCTTCGCCTGGGACGTGGCGCCCTGGCTGCCGCACGAGTTCTGAACGCCCGTGCGGCGCGCCAGGGGCGCGGGGTCAGCCCTGCTGCGGGTGGTGGGCCGGGATGGGGGGCAGCTCACCGGTGGCCTCGTAGGCCGTCAGCATCTCGATCCGGCGGGTGTGCCGCTCCTCGTTGCTGTACGGGGTGTTGAGGAAGACCTCGATGAACTTGGTCATCTCCTCCCGGGTGTGCATCCGCCCGCCGACGCTGATCACGTTGGCGTTGTTGTGCTCGCGGCCCAGCGCGGCGGTCTGCTCGCTCCAGGCCAGCACGGCGCGCACGCCCTTGACCTTGTTGGCGGCGATCTGCTCGCCGTTGCCCGAGCCGCCGATCACGACGCCCAGCGCCTCGGGGTCGGCGGCGGTGCGCTCGGCGGCGCGCAGGCAGAACGGCGGGTAGTCGTCCTGTGCGTCGTAGACGTGCGGGCCGCAGTCGATCGGCTCGTGGCCGGCCTCCTTGAGCCACTCGACGAGGTGGTTCTTCAGTTCGAATCCGGCATGGTCGGAACCCAGATACACGCGCATGGGGAGAAGTGTGGCACGCGGGTCGCCGGTCGTCGGCGAAGGGCGGGCACCACGTCACCTCAGCGCGGGCGCATCCGGAACATCACGCTCGGTCATGACCCGTTCCGGATGGTGAGCCCAGCGGGTGGCTTCTTGGCACCCGCTCACCGCCCACCGGATAGTGAGACGGGTCGTCCGCTCACCGAACGTCTGGATCCCCGATGACCACCACCGCCCCGTCGGCGCCCAGCGCCGCCCCCGAGGCGACGGCCACCGCCGGCCCGCAGCTCACCCACGGCCTGAAGCAGCGCCACCTCTCGATGATCGCGCTCGGCGGAGTCATCGGGGCCGGCCTCTTCGTCGGCTCCGGCGCGGGCATCGCGGCGGCCGGCCCCGGGGTGATCCTCGCCTTCACGCTCTCCGGCCTGCTGGTCATGCTGATCATGCGGATGCTCGGCGAGATGTCGGCCGCCCACCCCGCCTCCGGCTCCTTCTCGGTGCACGCCGAGCGGGAGATCGGCCCCTGGGCCGGGGTCACGGCGGGCTGGATGTACTGGGTGATGCTCTGCTGCGGGGTGGCCGCCGAGGCCACCGCGGCCGGCTCGATCATGAACTCCTGGCTCCCCGGCGTGCCCGGCTGGGCCTGGGTGGGCGTCTTCATGGCCTTCTTCTGCGCCAGCAACCTGACGGCGGTGAAGAACTTCGGCGAGTTCGAGTTCTGGTTCGCCGCCATCAAGATCACCGCGATCGTGGCCTTCCTGGCGCTGGGCGTGCTGGGCGTCACCGGCGTGCTGGGCAGCGCGCCCGGCACCGCCAACCTGACCGGCCACGGCGGCTTCCTGCCGCACGGCGCCGGCGGCCTGATCACCGGCCTGCTCGCCTCGGTCTTCGCCTACGGCGGGCTGGAGACGGTGACCATCGCCGCCGCCGAGTCCGACGACCCGCGCCGCAACGTGGCCAACGCGGTGCGCACCGCGGTCTGGCGGATCGCGATCTTCTACATCGGCTCGATGGCCCTGGTGGTCACTCTGGTGCCCTGGAACGACCCCGATGTGGTCAAGCTGGGCCCGTACGTGACGGTGCTCCAGTTCCTGCACGTGCCCGGCGCCGCCCAGGTGATGCAGGCCGTGGTGCTGATCGCGCTGCTCAGCGCGATGAACGCGAACATCTACGGCTCCTCCCGGATGGCCTTCTCGCTGGTCTCCCGGGGCCAGGGACCGCGCGCGCTGGCGAAGGTGAGCGGCGGGGTGCCGCGGCTGGCGGTGCTGGCCTCCTGCGGCTTCGGCTTCGCCGCCGTGCTGGCCGGCTACTGGTGGCCGGACACCGTGTTCAGCTGGCTGATGAACACCACCGGCGTGGCGATCCTGGTGGTCTGGCTCTTCATCGCCGTGGCCCAGCTGCGGATGCGCCGCCGGCTGGAGCGCGAGTCCCCCGAGCTGCTGACCGTGCGGATGTGGGCCTTCCCGTACCTGACCTGGGTGGCGCTGGCCGGTGTGGTGGGCGTGCTGGCCCTGATGACCACCTCGCCCGGCAACCGCGACCAGCTGTACGCGGCCGGGGTGCTGGTCGCCGTGCTCAGCGGCGCGGGCTACTGGCGCCAGCGGCGGGTCGCGGCGCGCGGGTAGCGGGCCAGGTTGGGCGCGGGGTAGGGCGCGGGGTAGCGCGGCAGGTACGGCGCGCGGGTAAGCGGCGCCCAGCCAGGTTGCCCGGTACCTCCCGGGGCGCGCGTGAAAGGATGCGCCCCGGGGCAGGACCTGCCCCAACACGTGCACAGCACCGTGCGAGTCGGACAAAGGAGTACCGCAGTGCCGGGCAAGAACCTCAGCCGGGACGAAGCGCAGGCGCGCGCCGGCATCCTCAGCGTCGACGGCTACGAGGTTCACCTCGACGTCACCAGCGCTCCGGACACCTCGAACGCGACCTTCCGCTCCGTCACCACCATCCGCTTCCGCTGCGCCGAACCGGGGTCCGAGAGCTTCGCCGACCTGCTCGCACCGAGCGTGCGGGCCGTCACCCTGAACGGGCGGGCGCTGGACCCGGCCGCCGTCTTCGACGGGGCCCGGGTCGCGCTGCCCGCGCTGGCCGCCGAGAACGTCCTGGTGGTGGACGCGGACTGCGCCTACAGCCGGACCGGCGAGGGCCTGCACCGGTTCACCGACCCGGCGGACGGCGAGACCTACCTCTACACCCACTACGAGCCGGCCGAGGCCCGCCGGGTGTTCGCCAACTTCGAGCAGCCGGACCTCAAGGCGCCCTACCGCTTCACGGTGACCGCGCCCGCCGCCTGGGACGTCTACGCCAACGCGGCCGAGGAGACCGTCGAGGACGACGGCGCCTCGAAGACCTGGCGCTTCCTGGCCACCCAGCCGATCTCCACCTACCTCACCGCCGTGGTGGCCGGCCCCTACCACGTGGCCCGCGACCACTGGAGCCGCGAACTGCCCGACGGCAGCACGCTGGAGATCCCGCTCGCGGCCACCTGCCGCCGGTCGCTCGCGCCGTACTTCGACGCCGACGAGATCTTCACGGTCACCAAGCAGGGCCTGGACTTCTTCCACGACGAGTTCGACTACCCGTACCCGTTCGGCAAGTACGACCAGTGCTTCGTGCCGGAGTACAACATCGGCGCGATGGAGAACCCCGGCTGCGTCACCTTCCGCGAGGAGTACGTCTTCCGCTCGAAGGTCACCGAGGCCGCCTACGAGGCCCGCGCCAACGTCATCCTGCACGAGATGGCGCACATGTGGTTCGGCGACCTGGTCACCATGAAGTGGTGGGACGACCTGTGGCTCAAGGAGTCCTTCGCCGACTTCATGGGCTCCTTCGCGCTGCGCGAGGCCACCAAGTACCAGGCCGCCTGGGTGACCTTCGCCAACCAGCGCAAGGCCTGGGCCTACCGGCAGGACCAGTACCCGACCACCCACCCGATCACCGCGGACATCCGCGACGTCGAGGACGCCAAGCTCAACTTCGACGGCATCACCTACGCCAAGGGCGCCTCGGTGCTCAAGCAACTGGTCGCCTACGCCGGTCGGGACGCGTTCTTCGAGGGCGCCCGGCGCTACTTCAAGGCGCACGCCTTCGGCAACACCGTGCTCGGCGACCTGCTGGAGGTGCTGGCCGTCACCTCCGGGCGCGGCGAGCAGGCGATGGCCGACTGGTCCAGGGCCTGGCTGCAGACCCCCGGCGTCAACGCGCTCACCCCGCAGCTCACCGTGGACGCCGGGGGCCGGATCACCGAACTCGCGGTGCTGCAGGACGGCGAGACGCTGCGCCCGCACCGGATCGCGATCGGCCTCTACGAGCGCGAGCCGGACGGCAGCCTGCTGCGCACCGCGCGGGTCGAGCTGGACGTCACCGGCGCCCGCACCGTGGCCGAGGAGCTGGCGGGCCGGCCGCGCCCGGCGCTGGTGCTGGTCAACGACGATGACCTGACGTACTGCAAGATCCGCTTCGATGCCGAGTCGCTGGCCACCCTGCGCACCTCGCTGGGCTCCATCGAGGACACCCTGGCCCGGGCGCTGGTCTGGTCGGCCTGCTGGAACCTGACCCGGGACGGGCTGCTGCCGGCCCGCGACTACCTCGACCTGGTGCTGCGCTTCGCCGGCCAGGAGTCGGACATCGGAGTGCTGCAGACCCTGCACACCCAGGCGCGGGCGGCGCTGGACCTCTTCGCCGACCCCGAGTACCGGGCCACCGGCGCCGCCCTGCTCGCCGAGTGCGCGCTGCGTGAGCTGCGCGCGGCGGCCCCGGGCAGCGACCACCAGCTGGCCTGGGCCCGGTTCCTGGCGCAGAGCGCGGAGCAGGAGACGGAACTGGGGCTGCTGGAGCAGCTGCTGGCCGGCACCGCCCGGATCGACGGGCTGGAGGTGGACCAGGACCTGCGCTGGTCGTTCTGGATCGCGCTGGCCGCCGCCGGACGGGCGACCGTCGAGGAGCTGGACGCCGAGCTCAAGCGGGACCACACCGCCAGCGGCAGCCAGAAGGCCACCCAGGCGCTGGCCGCCCGGCCCACCGCCGAGGCCAAGGCCGCCGCCTGGTCGGCCGTGGTGGACGACGACTCGCTGCCCAACGCGCTGGTCGGCGCGCAGACCGCGGGCTTCGCCCAGGCCGGGCAGCGGGAGCTGACCGCGCCGTACAGCACGCGCTACTTCGAGCTGCTGGAGACGATCTGGGCCGAGCGGAGCATCGAGATCGCGATCCGCTTCGTCGGCGGCTTCTTCCCGCGGCTGCAGACCGACCAGGCGACGCTCGACGCCACCGACGCCTGGCTCGCCGGGCACCCGCAGGCCGCGCCGGCGCTGCGCCGGCTGGTCCTGGAGTGCCGGGACGAGCTGGCCCGCGCGCTGCGGGCGCAGGCGGCCGACCGGGCCTGACCCCGCGCCGAACGCCGAACGGCCCGCCCCGGGTGCACCGGGGCGGGCCGTTTCGCGTGCGGGCTACTTGAGGGTGGCCGAGGTGAGACCGGCCTGCACCTGGCGCTGGAAGGAGAGGTAGACCACCAGCACCGGCAGCATCGCGATGGTCATCCCGGCGAAGAGCGCCGGGAAGTTGCTCGCGTAGCCGGTCTGCTGAGCCAGGTTCAGCAGACCCTGGGTCAGCACCGAGCGGTCCGGGTCACCTCCGTGCTGCTGCTGCATCAGGGTGACCGGCAGCAGGTACTGGTTCCACTGGCCGAGCACGTTGAAGATGCCGACACTGATCAGCCCGGACTTCGCCATCGGCACCATGACCTGGAAGAACGCCCGGGTGTGCGAGCAGCCGTCGATCATCGCCGCCTCGTGCACGGCGGTGGGCAGCGAGCGGAAGAAGGAGTACAGGAAGAAGACGGTGAACGGCAGCGAGTACGCGACGTACACCAGGATCAGGCCCAGGTAGCTGTTCAGCCCGAGCAGCGGGGAGATCTGCCCGAGGTTCTTCACCATGAAGAAGAGCGGCACCAGCGCCAGGTAGACCGGGAACATCGCGCCGGCCACGAAGAAGAAGTAGATGACCCGGTTGCCGGGGAACTCGTAGCGGGCCAGCACGTAGGCCGCCATCGCGCCGAGCAGCATCGTCAGGGTGACCGAGCCCACCAGCACGATCAGGGTGTTGGCGAAGTAGTTGGCGATCCCCTGGTGCCAGGCGTAGCTGAAGGCGCTGAAGCCCCAGTGCGCGGGCCAGGACCAGGCGCTGCCGCCGATCTGCGCGTCGGTCTTGAAGGAGCCGAGCACGATCCAGACCAGCGGGGCGATGATCATCACCGCCCAGAGCGCCAGGAAGCCGTGCGAGAAGACGTTGAGCACCCCTCCCCCGTCCGCGAACCGCTGCTCCTTGGCGGGCCTGCGCGGCGCCGCGGGGCTGTCGCGCGGTGCGGGGACCTCGGTGGTCAGGTCGGTGTTGGTGGTCATCACGGCCCCGCTCAGTACTCGATCCGCTCGCGCCGGGTGACCCGCAGCGAGACGACGGACAGGATCAGCGTGATGAAGAAGATCACCACGCCCATGGCGCAGGCGTAGCCCGCCTTGCCGAAGGTGATGAAGTTGCGCATCAGGTAGGTCGACATCACCTCGGAGTGGTAGTTGGGGCCGCCGCCGTAGTACGCGCCCGGGGTCATGGTGGAGACCAGGGCGAAGGCGTCCATGGCGGCGATCGCCAGGTAGACCCAGGCGGTCTGCACGGTCTCCCAGAGCAGCGGCAGGGTGATCGTGAAGAAGGTCTGGGTGCGCTTGGCCCCGTCCAGCAGCGCGGCCTCGTAGATGTCCCTCGGGATGGACTGCATCGCGGCCGAGAAGAGCACCAGGTAGAACCCGACCCCGGACCAGACCAGCACGCCCATCACGCACCAGAGGGTGAAGTTCGGGTCGGCCAGCCACTGCCAGGGGTGGTCCGCGCTCTCCACGCCCAGCTTGACCAGCACGCCGTTGAGCAGGCCGCCCTGGTCGGTGCGGTAGACCGCCTGGAAGAGCACCGACAGGATGGCCACCGAGAGCACCTGCGGGAAGAAGAAGACCACCTTGTAGAACCCCGCGCCGCGCACCCCCTGCACCCCGCCGGTGCCACCACGGCCGCCGACGTTGAGCATGAAGGCGAAGAACAGCGCCAGCAGGATGGTGACGACCGGCAGCACCAGCAGTAGCAGCATGTTGTGCAGCAGCGCGGTGCGGAAGACGCTGTCGCCGAAGAGCTGGGTGTAGTTCCGCAGCCCGATGAAGTGCATCGTCTGCGAGGCCCCGGACCAGTCGGTCAGGGAGTAGCCGAAGGTCTGCAGGTACGGCCAGATGACCAGCACCACGTAGAGCACGACCGGGATGATGAGGAACCCCACGATGAAGGGGTACTTGCGGTGACGCATGCGCCTGCTCCTGTCCGCCACAGCCTGTGTCCGACAGGCTTGGTACCGCGGTGTCGCCCGAATGCACCAGGAGCACCGGGACCCGCGCACGGGTCCCGGTCTCCGTGAAGTGGTCTGCCTGACCCGTTCGGGCCCTCAGACCTTCTTGGCGGTGGCGGCCTTGGCCGCCGCCACCCACTGCTGCGGGGTCATCCGGCTGTTGACCAGCTCGTTGGTGGCATTCTGCAGCGCCAGGTCGAAAGCGGTCTGCAGATCGGGGTAGGTGAAGTTGAAGGTGTTGCTGCCGGCCGCCGTGACCGCCGCCGCCGAGGACTTGGTGCCCGGCTTGAGCTGGACGCTGGGGTCGATGCCGTCCTTGAGCACGGTCAGCGAGTTGGCCGACGCGGCGAACTTGCCGGAGGCCTCCTTGGTCAGCATGATCCGCATGAACTCCAGGCCGCCGGCCTGGTTCCTGGCCTTGGCCGGAACGATGAACGGCTCGCCCGCGCCGGCCCGCACCGCGATCTGCGGCAGCTTGTCGCCGGCGAGCGAGGGGACCGGCAGGAAGGCCATGTCGAAGTCGGGCGGGGTGATCTTGATCATCTCGTTCTCGAGCCAGGAGCCGCACGGGATGAAGGCGGCCTTGCCCTGGCACCAGGCGGTCTGCGACTCGGTGTGGGTCATGCCGTTGGTGCCCGGCAGCAGGTAGTCCTTCTGCATGATCTCGAAGAAGGCGCTGACCCCGGCGAGCACCGCCGGGTCGTCCCAGGCGGTCGGGTCGAGGGCGTCGATCCGGGTCACCAGGTCGGTGCCGCCCTGCTTGGCGATCAGGTCCAGGATCAGGTAGTTGGCGTAGTACGGGTACTTGCCCTGGTGGCAGAACGGGGCGATACCGGACTGCTTGATCGTGGCACCGAGCGAGATGAAGTCGTCCCAGGTCTTGGGCGGGGTCCAGCCCTTCTCGGTGAAGAGCTTGTTGGAGTACCAGAGGCCGTAGACGGTGTACACGTAGTTCAGCGAGTACATCTTGCCGTCGATGGTGCCCTGCTCGACGGTGCCGGGCAGCAGCACGTCGCTGATCTTCTTGGACGGGTCGTCCCGGTACGGCGCGTTGAGCAGCACGGTGAGGTCGGTCAGCTGGCCGGCCTTCTGCAGCACGTCGATCTTCATCTGCTGGGCACCCGAGTCGTCGATGATGTCCGGCGGGTTGCCCGCGTTGAAGCGCGGCTGCAGCTTGCCACTGATCTCCTGGGTGGCCAGGTGGGTGATGTTGGCCCCGCTGTAGTCCTGCTTGTAGATGCCCTCGATGGCCTTGGCGTAGTCGTCGCCGTAGCCGCCGTCGAAGATCACGACGTCGAGCGGATCGCTCGACTTGACCCCGAAGGGGTTGTCGGCGGAGCCGGTGGTCGGCGCGCTGCCGCCGTTGTTGCTACTGCTGCTGCCGGAGGCGGCGCAGGCCGCGAGCAGCGGGCCGCCGGCCGCCGCCATCACGGTCAGGGCGGCGGCGCGCTTGAAGATGTCACGGCGGTTGTACTCGGTTGCAGAGCCCATGTGTGCGCTAACCCCTCGCTGTCAGGTGATGCCACGATGCGGTGAACTCCGCGCCGGGGCAGGGTGGTTGCCCAGGCGGGTGACTGAGTGACGGATCGACCGACGACCACCCGAACGGGTTCGACGAGCCCCGGTGGATCCGACCTGTCGTCAACTTGCTTCCCTCTCACGTGCCTTGACCTTGCCTCGCGGCCAAGGTGCCGATCAGGAGGGGGTTTTGTCGATGCGCAAAGGTATAGTCCTCTGTTCACTCGGCGGCAATAGTCTCCCCGTCGGTTACGGTCCGGAGCACTCAAAGCGTTGTCGGCGGTGCAGCATGTGCAATGTTCAGGGAACCTGCATATTTGCTGGAATCCGCTCGACCGTGACCTCGGGTGCGCTGTGCGTCGAGACCTTAACGTGCTGCTGATCGCCTGAACATAGAAACGCGCAGCTTCGAGCAGACGAATGCGTGGGGCGTGAGCACGCGGGGGCGGTCAGTGCGCGGGGCGGTCGGCGCGGCGAGCGTCAGTGCGGGGGGCCGTCAGTGCGGGGCAGCCGGTCGGCCAGGGTCGCCGTTCCCGGGCCGGTCAGGTCGGCCAGGCCGGCCGGGCGCCCGGTGATCACCAGCAGCAGGTCCAGCATCGGGCCGCTGACCTCGTTGCCCTCGGCCGGCTCCCCCGCCGACCAGTCGGCGTCGGTCGCGGTCAGCCGCAGCCCGGCGATCCGCTTCTTGCCACCGATCAGCAGGTTGGAGCCGCGGTAGAAGTCGGCGCAGCGGACCAGCGCCTCCTGCGGGTAGTCGTGCGCGATGCCGAGCGGGCGCCGGATGTCCTCCGCGTGCACCACGGTCTCACCCAGCCAGCTCTCCACCGGGCCCGGCGGGTGGTCGGTCGAGTCGATCTGCGCGGCGAAGGCGTTCACCGTGCTCGACGGGCGCCCACGGGTCAGCTCGTGGATCTCGCGGTCGGTCATCACGTCGAAGCGGAAGCGCGCGCGGGCCAGCTTGGCGAAGAAGCTCGGTGGCGTCATCCGGGCGGTGGCGGCCAGGTGCGCCAGCGTGTCGCGCACCGTCCGTCCCGCGCAGAGCGAGAACACCTTCCACTGCTCGGGCGTCAGCCGCTGCACGTCGGCGAGCAGCGCGCGCCGCTCGGTGTGGATCAGCACCCAGGTATCGGAGACGTCGGGGGGATCGGATCGCGTGCCCATGTTTCCGGCATAGCACAGGCCGCGCCCCTCCACAGGAGGAGCGCGGCCTGGTGACTACGGCGGGCCGTCCGGAACGGGCCGGCTACGGCATGGCCGAGTCACTGTGCACGACAGTCGCGATGCTCGATCAGCCGATCAGGCTGCGCAGCACGTACTGCAGGATGCCGCCGTTGCGGTAGTAGTCCGCCTCGCCGGGGGTGTCGATGCGCACCACCGCGTCGAACTCGATCTCGCCGGCCTTGACCTTGACGGTCTTCGGGGTGCGACCCTCGTTCAGCTCGGTGACACCGGTGATGGTGAAGGACTCCTCGCCGGTCAGGCCCAGCGAGTCGGCACTCTGGCCCTCGGGGAACTGCAGCGGCAGCACGCCCATGCCGATCAGGTTCGAGCGGTGGATGCGCTCGTAGGACTCGGCGACGACGGCCTTGACGCCCAGCAGCGCGGTGCCCTTGGCGGCCCAGTCGCGGGACGAGCCGGAGCCGTACTCCTTGCCCGCCAGGACGACCAGCGGGATGCCGGCGGCCTGGTAGTTCTGCGAGGCGTCGTAGATGAACGACACCGGCGCGTCGGCCTGGGTGAAGTCGCGGGTGTAGCCGCCCTCGGTGCCCGGCGCGATCTGGTTGCGCAGGCGGATGTTGGCGAAGGTGCCGCGGATCATCACCTCGTGGTTGCCACGGCGCGAGCCGTACGAGTTGAAGTCGCGCTTCTCCACACCGTGCTCGGTGAGGTACTGGGCGGCGGGCGTACCGGCCTTGATGTTGCCGGCCGGGGAGATGTGGTCGGTGGTGACCGAGTCGCCCAGCTTGGCCAGCACGCGGGCGCCGGCGATGTCGCTCACCGGGCTCGGGGTCTTGGCCATGCCCTCGAAGTACGGGGGCTTGCGGACGTAGGTGGACTCGGCGTCCCACTCGAAGGTGTTGCCGGTCGGGATCGGCAGCGACTGCCAGCGGTGGTCACCGGCGAAGACGTCCGCGTAGTCCTTGGCGAACATGCCCTGGTCGATGGAGCCCGCGACGGTCTCCTCGATCTCCAGCTCGGTCGGCCAGATGTCGGCGAGGAAGACGTCGTTGCCGTCGGCGTCCTGGCCCAGCGCGTCGCGGGTGATGTCGACGTTCATGTTGCCGGCCAGGGCGTAGGCGACCACCAGCGGCGGGGAGGCCAGGTAGTTCATCTTGACGTCCGGGTTGATCCGGCCCTCGAAGTTGCGGTTGCCGGAGAGCACCGAGACGACCGCCAGGTCGGCCTCGTTGACGGCGGCCGAGACCTCCTCGGGCAGCGGGCCCGAGTTGCCGATGCAGGTCACGCAGCCGTAGCCGACCAGGTTGAAGCCCAGCTTCTCCATGTAGGGGAGCAGGCCGGCCTTCTCGTAGTAGTCCATGACGACCTTGGACCCGGGGGCCAGGGTGGTCTTGACCCAGGGCTTGACGTGCAGGCCCTTCTCCACGGCCTTCTTCGCCAGCAGGGCGGCGCCCAGCATGACGGAGGGGTTGGAGGTGTTGGTGCAGGAGGTGATCGAGGCGATCACGACCGCGCCGTTGTCGATCTCGTACGACGTGCCGTCAGCAGCGGTGACAGCGGTCGGCTTCGAGGCCTGGGCGGCGTAGGAGGGCAGCACCTCGGCGAACTTCTGCGCGGCCTCGGCGAGGATCACGCGGTCCTGCGGGCGCTTCGGGCCGGCGATCGACGGCACGACGGTGGCCAGGTCCAGCTCGAGGTACTCGGAGTAGACCGGCTCGACCGACGGGTCGTGCCACAGGCCCTGCGCCTTGGCGTAGGCCTCGACCAGGGCGAGCTGCTGCTCGCTGCGGCCGGTGAGCTTGAGGTAGTTGATCGTCTCGGCGTCGATCGGGAAGATCGCGCAGGTCGAACCGAACTCCGGCGACATGTTGCCGATGGTGGCGCGGTTGGCCAGCGGGATCGCGGTGACGCCGGCGCCGTAGAACTCGACGAACTTGCCGACCACACCGTGCTTGCGCAGCATCTCGGTGATGGTGAGCACCAGGTCGGTGGCGGTGGCGCCGGCCGGCAGCTGGCCGTTGAGCTTGAAGCCGACCACGCGCGGGATCAGCATGGAGACCGGCTGGCCGAGCATGGCCGCCTCGGCCTCGATGCCACCGACGCCCCAGCCCAGCACGCCCAGGCCGTTGACCATGGTGGTGTGCGAGTCGGTGCCGACGCAGGTGTCGGGGTAGGCCTGGCCGTTGCGGACCATGACGGTGCGGGCCAGGTGCTCGATGTTCACCTGGTGCACGATGCCGGTGCCCGGCGGGACGACCTTGAACTCGTCGAAGGCGGTCTGGCCCCAGCGCAGGAACTGGTAGCGCTCCTTGTTGCGGCCGTACTCGATCTCGACGTTCTGGGTGAAGGCGTCCTTGGTGCCGAACTTGTCGGCGATCACCGAGTGGTCGATGACCAGCTCGGCGGGGGCCAGCGGATTGATCTTGGCCGGGTCGCCGCCCAGCTCCTTCACGGCCTCACGCATGGTGGCGAGGTCCACCACGCAGGGCACGCCGGTGAAGTCCTGCATGATCACGCGGGCCGGCGTGAACTGGATCTCCTGGTTCGGCTGGGCGTTCTCGTCCCAGTTGCCGAGGGCGCGGATGTGGTCGGCGGTGATGTTCGCGCCGTCCTCGGTACGCAGCAGGTTCTCCAGCAGCACCTTGAGGCTGTACGGCAGCCGCTCGGAACCCTCGACGGCGGAGAGCTTGAAGATCTCGTACGACTCGTCGCCCACCTGCAGCGAGCTGCGGGCGTCGAAGCTGTTCGCGGACACGACTGACTCCTTCTAGGTGCTTCGTGCGGCTACAAGGGCTCGGGTGGACCACACGCTGAAGCCCGGGATCGCCTCTCGGCATTTATCTTGACGTCAAGATAAACCCTAGCGCGGAGTTATCTCGATGTCGAGATAAACCATAGTGCATGGGCAGATACAGAGTGACCTCAGGCAGGCCCCGGCGCGCCCAGGTGCCACCGGGGACCAGGGCCGGGCGATGGGCGCATCCGGGCGGGCCCGCATCAGGGCTGGTCAGACCCGCGACGGGGCCGACCGGGGCGGCGGTGGAGCCGGCCGGGGCCGCAGTGGGGCCGCGTCCTGGCGCGGGGCGGTGGCCGCCGTCGGGGCCCGGGTCGCTAGCGTGGAGGCATGATCGTCGTCGATGCCTCCACGCTGGTACTCGCACTCGCGGACCAGGGCGGGCGCGGAGTGGCGGCCCGGGCCGCGCTCGCGGCCGACCCGGAGTGGGCCGCGCCCGAGCATCTGCTGATCGAGGTGATGCAGTCGCTGCGGGGGCGCTACCTGGCCAAGGAGAACACCGCCGAGCAGGTCGCGGCGGTGGCCGCCGAGCTGCCCCGGATCACGTTCCGCAAGGTGGAGCTGGCTCCCCTGCTCGGCCGGATCTGGGAACTGAAGGACAACCTGACCCCCGACGATGCCGCCTACGTGGCCGTGGCCGAGTTGCTCGGTGCGCCACTGGTCACCGCAGACCTTCGCCTCACCCGGGCCAGCGGGCCGCGGTGCGAGATCCGCGCGGTCCGCGCGACCGGCGGGGAGGGTGGGGACGGCGGGGCCAGTGGGGACGGCGGGGACGGCGGGGACGGCGGGGCCGCGACCGGCTGAGGCCGCGACTCCGGTGGTCCCGCCGCCACTGCGGCGGCGGGACGAGGTGCGGCGGCGCCGGCTGCGCTGGCGTCAGCTGCCGAGGGTGGCGACCAGCACGGCCTTGATCGAGTGCAGGCGGTTCTCGGCCTGGTCGAAGACGATGGAGTGGGTGGACTCGAAGAGCTCGTCGGTGCACTCCAGCTCGGCCATGCCGGTGGCCTCGAACAGCTGCCGACCGAGCTCGGTGCCCAGGTCGTGGAAGGCCGGCAGGCAGTGCAGGAACTTGACCTGCGGATTGCCGGTGGCCCGCACGGTGTCCATCGAGACCTGGTAGGGCTTCAGCAACTCGATCCGCTCGGCCCAGACCTCCTTGGGCTCGCCCATCGACACCCACACGTCGGTGTAGAGGAAGTCGGCCCCGGCCACACCCGCTGCCACCTCGTCGGTGAGGGTGATCCGCGCACCGCTCACCGCCGCGAGCCGCTCGGCGGCCTTGCGGACCTCCTCGCCCGGCCACAGCCGCTCGGGGGCGACGATCCGGACGTCCATACCGAGCAGGGCGCCGGTGACCAGCAGCGAGTTGCCCATGTTGGAGCGGGCGTCGCCGAGGTAGGCGAGGGTCACCTCGGTCAGCGGCTTGCGGCAGTGCTCCTGGATCGTGAGCAGGTCGGCCAGCATCTGGGTGGGGTGCCACTCGTCGGTCAGACCGTTCCAGACCGGCACCCCGGCATGGGCGGCAAGCTCCTCGACCAGCGCCTGGCCGTGGCCCCGGTACTCGATGCCGTCGAACATCCGGCCGAGCACCCGCGCGGTGTCCTTGACCGACTCCTTGTGGCCGATCTGCGAACCGGCCGGATCCAGGTAGACGGTGGAGGCGCCCTGATCGGCGGCGGCGACCTCGAAGGCACAGCGGGTCCGGGTCGAGGTCTTCTCGAAGATCAGCGCGATGCTCTTGCCGCGCAGCCGGGGCTGCTCGGTTCCGGCGTACTTGGCGGCCTTGAGCCGGGCGGCGAGCTCGATCAGGAAGTGGAACTCCTGAGCCGTGAAGTCGAGCTCCTTGAGGAAGTGCCGATTCCTGAGGTTCAAGGCCATGGCCGGGCTCCTGGGTGGGACGGGACGAGGGATGAAGAGGAGGGACCGGGCAATAGTATACGAGTGTCTGAATTTCTATACATCAATCGTTGACATCGACCGCTCCGGTCGCTTCTCGTCACGCCATGGTGACTTTGAGGCGTCCTGGGGCCCGGCGCACCCCTGGCGCCTCCCCGGAGCGACCAGGGTCACTCCGGGGAGGCCGGCTTCGCCCGCCGGTGGTGCGGCGCGACCGCCGGCTCCGGGCCCGCCACTACAGGCGCGGGTCCACCGGCTCCGACTCCAGTGCCAGCACCGCGAACACCGGCTCGTGCACCCGCCAGAGCGGCTCGCCGCCGGCCAGCCGGTCCAGCGCTTCCAGGCCCAGCGCGTACTCGCGCAGCGCGAGCGAGCGCTTGTGCCCGAGCGAACGCTGGCGCAGCGCACCGAGGTGCTCGGTGTAGTCAGGACCGTAGATCAGCCGCAGGTACTCCCGGCCGCGGACCTTCAGGCCGGGCTGCACCAGCCCGCCGGGTCGCCCCTCCCCCGCTGCGCCCCGCACCAGTGAGGCGAGCGGCTTGACCACCATGCCCTCCCCGCCGGACCCGGTCAGCTCCTCCCACCAGGCGATGCCGGCGGCGATCGAGGCCTCGTCCTCGGTATCGACCAGCAGGCGCCCGGTGGCCCGCAGCAGCGGCTCCGGCTGCTGCTCGCCGCCTGCCTCGGCGACCTCCTTCACCCACTCCTCGTCGGCCGCGACCAGGCGGTCCAGCCAGGCGAGGTGTTCGTCATGCGGGCGCACCGCGAGGTTGGCCCCCTCGGCCGCCAGCACCTGGAACGGCGCCAGCCGGACTCCGGCCAGCCCCTCGGTGGGCCAGCAGTAGCGGCGGTAGGCCGCGCTGAAGGCCTCGGCATCGGCCGCCCGGCGGCGGTGGCGCTCGGTCAGCTCGCTCAGGCCCTCGATCCCCTGGGCAGCGGCCCGCTCCAGCGCCGCGAGCACCTCGGGCAGCGCGGAGCGGGCCGCCGCCCCCACCGCCGCGTACTGACGGCGCAGCAGATCGAGCGCCTTGAGCGACCAGGGCAGCAACTCGGTGTCCAGCAGCAGCCAGTCGGTGGCCAGCTCGGTGAAGAGCCCGGCCCGCTCGGCGGCGACCCGCACCCGCTCGAGCAGCGCCCCGGTCAGCTCCGGATCGCCGAGGAAGGCGCGTCCGGTCCTGGTCCAGATCGCCCCCGGGCCGGCCAGGCCGAACCGCCGTTCCAGCGCCTGCGGATCACGAGCCACCAGCAGCACGGCCCGGGAGCCCATGTGCTTCTCCTCGCAGATCACCTGCCGCACACCGTCGGCACGGTAGGCGAAGAACGCCTCCTCGGGGTGCTCCAGG
Source organism: Kitasatospora sp. NBC_01266 (assembly GCF_036242395.1). NCBI lineage: Bacteria > Bacillati > Actinomycetota > Actinomycetes > Kitasatosporales > Streptomycetaceae > Kitasatospora > Kitasatospora sp. NBC_01266. Next base: position 3,053,582 of record NZ_CP108458.1, read on the forward strand.
TAGCCCTCACGCCGAGAGGTGGCACTCGGGGCCATGGTCGGCGGCAGGTAGGCGAGCAGTCGTGGATCGAGTGCGAAGCGGCTCATCACCTCCAGCGCGGCCGCCGCGTTCTCCTCGCGGACCGAGACCCGTCCGGCCAGCGAGGTCTCCACCACCCGGCGACCGGCCACGTCGGCGAGGTCCAGCGGGCGACCCTCCCGGGCGCCCGGGGCATCGCTGATCATCGGCCGGACCGGCGCGTACCACTCCTGCTCGGCCGGGACACTCACCAACTCGCGCTCCGGGTAGCGCAGCGCGGTCAGGCTGCCGCCGAAGACGCAGCCGGTGTCCAGGCAGATGGTGTTGTTGAGGAAGCTCGCCACCGGCACCGGTGTGTGACCGTAGACCACCAGCGCCTTGCCCCGGTACTCCTCGGCCCACGGGTAGCGGACCGGGAGCCCGAACTCGTCGGTCTCGCCGGTGGTGTCCCCGTAGAGGGCGTGCGAACGCACCCGGCCCGAGTTGCGGCCGTGGTAGCGCTCCGGCAGGCCCGCGTGGCAGACCACCAGGTTGCCGCCGTCCAGCAGGTAGTGGCTGACCAGGTCCCGCATGAAGGCCCGGACCTCGGTGCGGAACTCCTCCGGCTCGGTGGCCAGCTGGTCCAGCGACTCCCGCAGCCCGTGCGCGACGGTGACCTGACGGCCGCTCAACGCGCGTCCCAGCTTGTTCTCGTGGTTGCCGGGCACGCAGAGCGCGTGTCCGGCCGCGACCATGCCCATCACCAGGCGCAGCACGCCCGGGGTGTCCGGGCCACGGTCGACCAGGTCACCGACGAAGACGGCGGTGCGGCCCTCGGGGTGAGCCGCGTCCACCGCGCGGCCCTGGTCGTCACGGCTGAGGTGATAGCCGAGCTGGGTGAGCAGGGTCTCCAGCTCGGCCCGGCAGCCGTGGATGTCACCGATCAGGTCGAACGGGCCGGTGCGGTCACGCAGGTCGTTCCAGCGCTTCTCCAGGACGATCTCGGCGGCTTCCACCTCGGCCACCCCGCGCAGGTGGTGGACCTTGCGGAAGCCCTCACGCTCCAGGCCGTTCAGCGAACGGCGCAGCTCACGGTGCTGACGCGGGATCACATGCGCGCCGAACGCGCGATCGGGCCGGCTGCGGTTACGCTCGGCGCAGACTCCGGGCGGGACGTCCAGCACGATCGCGATCGGCAGCACGTCGTGGGCCCGGGCGAGCGCGACCAGCTGCTTGCGCGCGGCGGGCTGCACATTGGTCGCGTCGACCACGGTGAGCCGCCCGGCCGCCAGCCGCTTGCCGACGATGTAGTGGAGCAGCTCGAAGGCATCGGCGGAGGCGGACTGGTCGTTCTCGTCGTCCGAGACCAGGCCACGGCAGTAGTCGGAGGAGATCACCTGGGTGGGCGCGAAGTGCTCGCGGGCGAAGCTGGACTTGCCCGAGCCGCTGGTGCCGACCAGCACCACGAGGGAAAGATCGGTGACCGGCAGTCGTCGGGGCACAGCGGTCGCGGCGCTCGCGTGCGACGTCTGGTCGGCGGGCGTCCGGTCGGTGGGCGTCCGGTCGGTGGGCGTCTGGTCGGTCATCGGGATGCACTCCTCTCGGCGGTGGTGCCGGCGGGTTCGACGCCGCGGCGGAACAGGGCAAGCTGGGTGGGCGGGCCGACCTCGGGGTCGTCCGGGCCGACCGGGCGGAAGTCGACGCTGTATCCGTAGTTCGCCGCCACTCGCTCGGCCCAGCGGCGGAACTCGGCTCGGTCCCACTCGAAACGGTGGTCGGCGTGCCGGTGGTGACCCGCCGGGAGGGTCGCCCACCGCACGTTGTACTCGACGTTGGGCGTGGTGACGATCACGGCCGCCGGTCGAGCGGCACCGAACACCGCATGCTCGAGCGCCGGGAGCCTGGGCAGGTCCAGGTGCTCGATCACCTCCGAGAGCACCGCCGCGTCATAGCCCTTGAGCCGGGCGTCGGTGTAGGTCAGCGCCCCCTGCACCAGCCGCACCCGGGCTGCCTGACGCTCCGACAACCGCTCCAGCCGCAGCTTGCGGGCAGCGGCCGCCAGCGCGCTGGTGGAGACGTCGACGCCGAGGACCTCGGTGATCCGCTTCTCCTTGAGCAGGGCACCGATCAGCTCGCCCTGGCCGCAACCGAGGTCGAGCACCCGGGCGGCGCCCACCTCGGCCAGCAGTGCGACGATCGCCTCACGGCGCTGCCGCGCGAGCGGGACGGGCCTGGGGTCATCGGCGGCCGACGGTTCGGCGCGCGGCGCTGCCTCAGGTGCCTCAGGTGCCTCAGGTGCCTCAACCATCTGCGGCAGCCCGGGGGCCGCGCCCTCCGGCTCCAGGACGACCGCGTTGTCCAGTTCCTCGGCCTCACTGTCGTCGGCCTCGGCGAGCCGGGCCAGCTCCAGCCGACGCAGCGCCTCGTTCGCCAGGGACCAGCGGCGGTGCAGGTAGCGGCGGGTGATCAGGGCCCGGTCGGGATGGTCCGCGAGCCACCCCTCTCCCGCGTCGAGCAACTTGTCGACCTCGTCCGGCGCCACCCAGTAGTGCTTGGCACCGTCCAGCACCGGCAACAGCACATAGAGCTGCTGGAGCGCGTCGGACAGCAGCAGGGTGCCGGTGAGCTCCAGACGCTGGTAGCGCGAGTCGCCCCAGGCCGGAAAGGACTCGTCCAGCGGGATCGCCGAGGCGGTGACCTGCCAGCCGAGCGGTCCGAAGAGCCGCTCGACCAGCGGCAGTTCGTCGGACTCCGGCTCCTGCCGGCGGCTCTCGCCGCCGCCCACCGCGACTGCGGGCAGCCGCACGGTCAGCGACCGCGGGCGCTCGGCCAACCCCGGCCGCTGCTCGCAGACGCCCTTCATCGCTGTCCGGAACACCGTGCGCAGCGCCACCGCGAGCAACGAGGAGGCCGCGTACGGGCGGTCGTTGACGTACTGCGAGAGGGCAGCGGCTCCGCTGGTCGCGCTCGGGGAACCGGGCCGCCCCTTGCCCCTGCTCCGCCGGACCAGCGAGATCGGGTCGACATCCAGCAGCAGCGCGGCCGTGCACCGCCGCTCGCTCGCCTCGGGATAGAAGACGTGTGCTTCGCCGTGCGAGGTGCTGAAGCGCTGTGCCTTCCCGGGGTGCTTGTGCAGCAGGAAGCCCAGGTCGGTGGCCGGGTGCTCGGCAGTTCCGGTGGTGGAGATCGAAATGAACACCTGCTCGAGTATTCCGGTCGACCCGCGTCCGAAGCACATGGTTTTGTGGCGACTTGAGGCCACTGTGGCCGGCGGGCGGCTCGCCGCGCCTGTCCGATGCACGGGCGGTTTCGGCAGGCCTGGCCGGAATTGGTTACCGTGCACGATGTGACTGCTGAAACGACCTCCGTTCCCGCCCGTGGTGCCATCGCTGCCGGTCTGGCGACCATCGCCGCCGACGGCACCGTTCTCGACACCTGGTTCCCCGCCCCCGCGCTGACCGACCAGCCGGGCCCCTCCGGCACCGTCCGGCTGACCGCCGAGCAGGCCGAGGCCGAGCTCGGCGCCGGTTCCGCCGCCGCGCTGCGCGTCGACGCCCGGCGTGGGGTCGAGGTCGTCGCCGTGCGCACCACGATCGGCTCGCTCGACGAGAAGCCGCTGGACGCGCACGATGTCTACCTGCGCCTGCACCTGCTGAGCCACCGGCTGGTCCAGCCGCACGGGCAGAGCCTCGACGGCATTTTCGGCCTGCTGGCGAACGTGGCCTGGACCAGCATCGGCCCCGTCCCGGTGGAGCTGGTCGAGCAGGCCAGGCTCGCGGTGCGCGCCGAGGGCGGCCAGCTGGCCGTCTACGGGATCGACAAGTTCCCGCGGATGACCGACTACGTCGCGCCGAGCGGCGTGCGGATCGCGCACGCGGACCGGGTGCGCCTGGGCGCCCACCTGGCCGCCGGCACCACGGTGATGCACGAGGGCTTCGTCAACTTCAACGCGGGCACGCTCGGCACCTCCATGGTGGAGGGCCGGATCAGCGCCGGTGTGGTGGTCGGCGACCACAGCGACATCGGCGGTGGCGCCTCGATCATGGGGACCCTCTCGGGCGGCGGCAAGCAGACCGTCTCGGTGGGCGAGCGCTGCCTGCTGGGTGCCAACGCGGGCATCGGCATCTCGCTGGGCAGCGACTGCGTGGTGGAGGCCGGCCTCTACGTGACCGCCGGCACCCGGGTCACCCTGCCGGACGGCACGGTCGCCAAGGCGGTCGAGCTCTCCGGTCAGGACAACCTGCTGTTCCGTCGGAACTCGCAGTCCGGCGCGGTCGAGGTGATCTCCCGGTCCGGTTCGTGGGGCGGCCTGAACGCCGATCTGCACGCGCACAACTGACCTCCTCCCAGGTCGATACGCTCCGGTGAGTTGATGCGTTGGCGCACGGACGCGCTGATCCGCCAACGTCTGATGGCCTGAGCTGTCGCGGGCCCCGACCGTGCTCCCCAGCACCGGCCGGGGCCCGCTGCCGTGCGGGGAGCAGGGCGCGGCGCGGTCGGCGCGATCAGGGGATCAGGGTGATCAGGGCTGGGGCATAGTGCAGCGGATCGGGGCGGGGCAAGCCCGGATCACCCGAGGGGCTGAGACACGGGGCCAGGTGGACCTCATCGGGTGGTCCGTGGTGACCCGGCGGCGCGAGGGGTCGTTGGTGTGACGGGGTCACACGCCCCGCCGACGCGTCACATCGCACTCCCGAGCTGGAGGGTCCCCCTCATGTCCGAGCCCAGGTACGAGGCGCCCGTCGCCCCGCCGCAGAACCCGGCCAAGAGCCTGCTGGACCAGATGCAGGAGCTGCTCGCCTCGGTCAACGCCGACCTGGCTGACCTGGCCGGTCTGGGCGCCGACCTCGGCCCGGCCCGCGGCTCGGAGTCGGTCATGGATGAGAGCGACGGAGAACCGCGCGGTGGACTGGAGGCATCCGGCGCCCTGGCAGCGGACCGCTCCGGTGCCGCCGAGAGCGGCAGCGCCACCGCCTGGTAACGCTGCCCGGGCGGGGTGAGGGTGATCACCAACCGCAGCTCGTCCTCGACGGGATCATCCTCAGCGGGATCGCCGTCGGTCGGCACGGCCTCCGGCCGCTCAGCGCCGGTCGCCTCGGCGGCGGGATCCACCTCCACCGACAGCTCATCAGTCGGATCGTCGGTAATCGCCGGGACCGGCAATCGACCCGACGGCCCGCCAGGCCGCCCACCGATCGACCAAGGCATCGGCTCGGCCCCGGAGCCGACCGGTGCACCCCGACCGGCCGGACCCCGCTTCACCCCCCAGCCGTCTCCCCCCGGTCCGCAGTCGGCCGAATCGGCGTCCGGCTCCTCCAGCGGCTCCACCACAGCGCGGCACCGCAGTGTCCGGAGCAACTCGATCACCAGCGCGCGGCACTCGCCACTGGCGTCAAGCCCGTCAATGGCCAGCCAGTAGACCCCCTGCGCCGCCGAATCAGTGGAGTCCGCGATGGCGACCAGTGCCTCGGCGACCTCGGCGAGCAGCAGCCGAAGCTGCTCCAGCACCGGCCCGAGCTCGCCGATCCGACTCAACCGGTCGGCCCGCCTGGCCGCCGCGCAGTCGCTGCCGTCCGGCGGGTCGGCGACTGCTTCCAGCAGCCCCACGGCGTGGCCGCCGGCCCGGCTGAGCAGCCTCGCGACCGTGGCCACCTCCTCGGCCGGATGACCGCTCAGGCGCTCGGCCAGCACCGCGATGAGCGAGGCCGTCTGCCAGGTCTCGCAGAGCACATCCGACACCGTGCGGGCCTCGGCCAGCGCGTGGCGGGTGGTCTTGATCAAACGCAGTGCGTCCATGACGGCGTCCTGCCCTTCACTCCTGACGGGGCCTCGGACCGTTCCGTTGAACGGTCCGTCAGAAGTAGAGGGTGCGACGGATGACGAGGCAGTGCAGCAAGCGGTCCTGAACCTGTGGACAACTCCGGAGCTGTGGACGGCCGGGTTACCTCGAACAGCTCAGTCCGCGGGCGCGGCAGGGAACCGCTGCTCGTTTCGTTCGATCTTCTCGTCCAGCGCCACCAGCGGATCGACCCCGACAGCCGTGCAGAACTGCAGCAGGTACGCGAGCACATCCGCCACCTCGTCGCGGACCCGGTGCGCGCTCTGCGGATCGTCCATCACCGCAGCGGCCTGCTCGGGGGTGAGCCACTGGAAGATCTCCAACAGCTCACCCGCCTCAACGGTGAGCGCCGCCGCCAGGTTCTTCGGCGTGTGGAACGGCTGCCAACGGCGCGCCGCCGCGAAGTCGCCCAACCGCTCGGCGAGTTCACCGAGTGTGGGCGGCACGACGGACCGATCGGGCTGGTCGGGCCGTCCAGCGGGGTGCGGAGCTGCGTTCTTGTTCATCTTCCCAGGTCTACCGCATCGCTCGCGCCACCCGCCGTCGCGCCGGCCAGCTGGGGTGGCACCCGGGCCGCGGACTTCAGCACGCTGTGCCCGCTCGTCGGGTCCCGTCGGCACTCCACCAGGTCGATCCCGTCGACCAGTTGAGCGGCGGTCGGATCCTGCACCGCGGCCAGCAGCCGCAGGTTGTCCTTGTCGCACATCTCCTTGGCCAGTCGAAGCAGCGAGGCGGTCTGCTCGGCGCCCAGGCCCGCGCCCAGGTCCTCGGCGAGCACGGTCAGCTGCCGGCGGGCCCACGGCACCTCGGCTGCGGGGTCGACGTCCAGGACCCCGGCCCCGGTCAGCAGCACGGCGGCGAACGCGAGCAGCCGCAGCATCCCGTCCGAGGCCTGATCGGCGCCGGTGCGCCCGAGCACCCCTTCGTCGAAGACCGCGAGCACCCGCTCCTGAGTGCCGCGCCGCGCCACGTCCAGGCCCAGCAGCGGGTGCGGCGCGGCGGCCTGCACCGCCTTGAGCAGGCGACCGTACCGGCGGGTGCACTCGCCCTGGAGGCGGGCCAGCACGGCGGAGACGTTGGCGGCGGTGGGCAGCAGCCGGACCTGCGGGTCTGGCCGGACCCAGCCGCGCATCAGCGCCGGGACCGGATGCACCGGGAACACCTCGCGCAGCGCGGTGAGTAGCTGCTCGGTGGCGGCCAGCACCTTGCGCTCACCCGGCGAGGAACCGGCCACCCGCAACGGGATCTGCGTGGTGATCAGGCTGCCGCTCGGGAAAGGGGCGCGGATGTCGCCCTGCCGGGTGTCGTTGTGCCAGCTGACGTTGACGCGGCCGCCCGCGACGTCCTGCTCGCCGGTCTCCACCAGGGTCTGCCCGTCGCAGGCGAGCCACTCGCGGGCCACCCGGACCCGTCCGTCGGTGCGGATCACCAGCTCCAGCCGGATCGGCCCGTCACAGGAGTGGACCGTGCAGCCCAGGATGATCGCGTTGCGCCCGTGCGGGACGCAGCCCAGCAGCCCACCGCGCACCGGGGCCGCCAGCGGACCGGCCAAGCCCCCGATGCCGTCCAGCGAGGGCCCGATCTCCTCGCCGAGCGCGAGCCGGGAGAGCACGGCGAGGGCGTCCAGCGCATTCGACTTGCCGACCCCCGAGGGGCCGTGCAGCACGGTGAGCGGCGAGAGCGAAAGGCCGGCGCGACGGTAGGACTTGAACGACGTGAGGCGCAGTTCCTCGACGGTCGGCCGGAGCGCCGGACGGGGCTCCGCACCGGGCAGGGCCGACGGGGTTGGGGTGGAGCGTGGAACGACTTCGCTGGTCGCTGAGTTGGTCACAGAGCTGGCTACAGAGCTGGTCACCGAGCCGACCCTACTGACGGTCGATCAGTTCACCGGCGGCAGAAACGTGCCTGCGCTCAGCGATTCATCCCAACGGGGAGTCCGACGGCCCTCGGAAGTCGGCGACCACGGCGCCTCGCACCAGGGAGCGAGCGCACCGCACCGCGCGGCCCAGATCGGCTCAGTCCCCCGCCCGCGCCACCCGCCGGTAGACCGCGACCCGCACCGACCCGGTGACCGCCACCGGTTCGGGCAGCGCGGCGAGCGCCCGCGCGATCCGGCCCGGGTCGGTGTGCCAGGCGTTCGGGCCCATCCCGACCACGGCCGCCGCGTCCCGGTGGGACAGCCGCAACTCGAACTCCACCTCACGCGCCGCGACCGGGCTGAGCCAGGGGCTGAGCTTCTCGTCGATCCGCCGTTCCTTCTCCTCGTCGACCGAGAGCAGACCCAACGTGTCGACCAGTTCGCGCAGATGGCGCGAGGTGGGCGAGACCAGCAGCAGGCTGCCGCCGGGGCGCAGCACCCGGCGGATCTCGGCACCGTTGCGCGGGGCGAAGACGTTGAGCAGCAGCTCGGCGCAGCCGTCGGCCAGCGGCAGCGGTCGCCAGGCGTCGCAGACCACGGCGCCGGCGCGCGGGTGCGCCCTGGCCGCCCGGCGCAGCGCGAACTTGGAGATGTCCAGCGCCGCGCCCACCGAGCCGGGCAGCGCGTCGAGGACCTGGGCCAGGTAGTAGCCGGTGCCGGCCCCGAGGTCGACGACCAAGCCGTCAACGCCGGCCGCCGCGTCACCCGCCGCCTCGGCGAGCGCCGCGGCGATCGGCTGGTAGTGCCCGGCGGCGAGGAAGTCGGCACGGGCCGCCACCATCTCGGCCGTGTCACCGGTGCCGGTGTGCGCGTCCCCGGGCAGCAGGCTGACGTAGCCCTGCTTGGCAAGGTCGAAGGCATGGCCGCCGGGGCAGCGCAGCGCGCGCCCGGTCGCGTCGAAGGCGAGGCCGAGGGCGCAGTGGGGGCAGGTCAGGTACCGCTCGATGTCCCGGAGCACCGCCCCACCCTAGCCGTGCCCCGGCCGGCCCCGACGTGCCTCACTCCGCGTCGGAGTCGTCCTCCCCGTCCTCGCCCGCGACCCCTTCGCCCTCGGCCTCGTCGACCACCCAGCCGTTCAGCCGTTCGGCCACCCCGTCCACGCCCAGCCTGCCTTCCCGGATCGCGCGGGCCAGACTCCGGACCTCGCGTGCGGTGGTGGCGACGTGGCAGCCGCTGGCCACCAGGTAGGCGTAGGCGACAGCGGTGGCGAAGAGTTCGTTGGTGCGTTCCAGGGCCGGGACCCGGATCAGCTGGTGCATCAGGGCCGCTGCCCGGTCCTGCGGTTCGGGGTAGACGGCGATGTCGAAGATCTCGGCGTGGTGGCGCGCGACCGCCGCGAGCAGCGACCCGTAGTCGGTCACCTGCGGGTCGCCGGGGGTGTACTGCTCGGCGGTCATGAGCAGCCAGGAGAGGTCGACCTCCAGGTTCAACGACGACCGCCCTGGCGCTCGTCGGCCGGCACCCGCTCGCCGAACTCCGCGAGGAACTCGCTCTCGTACTCCTTCATGAACTGGGCCGCCGCGTCGACGAAGCGCAGCCCGGCCTCGCCCATGTCCTGCTGGACGAGCCTCTCGATGTACTGGTTCATGCTGATCCCCTGCTGCTCCGCCCGCTCGCGGGCCATCTCGGCGGTGGTGACGTCCACCCGCACGTTGAGCTGCTTCTTACCCATGCATTCGAAGCTAGCGCTCACCTGCTAGCACCACAAGGGCGCGCGCGGAGGCCGCCCGCACGCCCCCTTCGCGCTCCCCGGGTCGCGGGCGGCCCGGGTGACTCGGAGGGTAGGGGGTATGACCTTCTCTCCCAACGATTCCCTCCCCGGCCCCTTTCAGCCGCTGGCCCGCGCGGCCTGGCAGGCGCTGCTGGCCGCAGGGCTCGCGGCTGCGGTGCTCGGGGTGCTGGTGCTCGTCTGGCCGCACGCGACGCTGATTGTCATCGGGGTGCTGTTCGGGCTGTTCCTGCTGGTCAGCGGGCTGGTGCAGCTGGTCGCCGCATTCGGTACGCACGGCAGCACGGCGCTGCGGGTGATGGCCTTCATCAGCGGGGCGCTGTCGATCGTGCTGGGGCTCTTCTGCTTCCGCGGCACGTTGGAATCGATCCTGCTGCTGGGGCTGTGGATCGGCATCGGGTGGCTGTTCCGCGGGATCACCCAGGTGGTGGCGGCGGCCCATGATCCGGGGACCCCGGCCCGCAACTGGCTGATCTTCCTCGGACTGGTCAACGTGGTGGCCGGCATCGTGCTGATCAGCTGGCCGATCAAGTCCGTCACCGTGCTCACCGTGGTCGCGGGCTGCTGGCTGCTCGCCGTCGGCCTGGTCGAGGTGGCGGCCGCACTACGGCTGCGGCACGCGGCGGGACAGCTGGGCGGGTAGCACGGCCGCGGCTGTTCCGGCCGCTCCACCGAAAAGCCGCTGGCGGTCCACCTCGGAGGTGGACCGCCAGCGGCTTTACCGGAGCGCTACGACCAGGCGTCGGCCGACTGCTCCTGGGCGACCGGCTCCAGGATCGCCACGCACTCGAAGTGGTGGGTCATCGGGAACAGGTCGAAGGCCCGCAGCGAGACCGGGCGGTAGCCGCCCTCGCTGAAGAAGGCCAGGTCACGGGCGAGCGCGGCCGGGTCGCAGGCCACGTAGGCGATCCGGCGGGCGGCCAGACCGGCCAGGTGGCGCACGGTCTCGCGGCCGGCCCCGGCGCGCGGCGGGTCCAGGACGATCAGGTCGGTGGAGGTGATCCCGGTGCGCGGCAGCAGGGTCTCCACCTTGTCGCACTCGATCCGGACGTTCTCCAGCTCGGCCAGGTTGTGCCGGGCGTCCAGCACCGCCTGCTTGGCCGACTCGATGCCCAGCACCGCGCCGTCCTCACCGACCCGGTCGGCCAGCGCGCCGGCGAACAGGCCGACCCCGCAGTACAGGTCCAGCGCGTTCTCGCCCCACTGCGGGTCGAGGCCCTCCAGCACCGCCTTGACCAGGGTCTCGGGCGCCTCGGGGTGGATCTGCCAGAAGCCGCCGTTGGAGACCCGCCAGGTCCGGCCGGCCGCCCGCTCGCGGACGAAGGTGCGTCCGTGCACCCGGTGGAACAGGTCCTGCTCGTCGATCCGGGAGATCGACACCGGCTTGTCCAGCTCGACCAGCGGCAACTGCTCACCCGGCATCGGGCGCAGGATCAGCTGGCGGTCCGAGGACCCGCTGGCGCCGATCGCCTCCACCGAGGCGAGGCCGGTCCAGTCACGGGACTCGATGCCCAGCTCGGTCACCTCCTCGGCCGCGATCAGGCAGCGGTCGATCAGCTGGACCTCGTGCGAGCGGTGCTTGCGCAGGCCGACCTGGCCGCTCTCCTGGTCCACGGTGTACTGGACCCGGGTCCGCCAGGCGGGCACCTGCCCGGCCGGCAGCTTGCCGCCGACCGGCTCGACGCTGCCGTCCCACCCCGCCTCGGCGGGGGTGAGACCGGCCAGCTTGGCCAGCTGCTCGGTCAGCACCTGCCCCTTGAGCTTGCGCTGGCCGCCCGGGCTGACGTGCTGCCAGTCGCAGCCGCCGCACTTGCCGGGACCGGCGAACGGGCAGGGCGCCTCGATCCGGTCCTTGGCCGGGGTCAGGATCTCCACGGCGTCGGCGCGCAGGAAGCGCGACTTGGTGGTGCCCTCGGTGACCTGGGCGATCACCCGCTCACCGGGCAGCGCGTGCCGCACGAAGAGCACCCGGCCCTCGTGGCGGGCCACGCAGTGCCCGCCACCGTGCGCGACCGCGCCGACCTCGACCTCGTAGCGCTCGCCGACCAGCGGATCGCCGCCGGGGCCCTTGGGTACCTGCGGCGCGGCGGTACGCGCCGCACGAGGCGGACGCGGGGCCTTCGCGGCCTTGGCGGGCTTGGCGGGCTTGGCGGCGTCCTTCTCGGTGGCCTTGGCCTTCTCCGTGGCCTTGGCCTTGCCCGTGGCCGTGGCCTTGGTCTTGGTCTTGTCGGCGGCCTTGGCCGACTTGGCGGCGCCGGGCCGCACACCGCCGACCGGCGCCGGACCGGGCTGCTCGACCCGCGGCTCGGCCGGGGCCAGCGGAGCGGTCTGCGCGGTGTAGCCGTCCCGGTCGGTGGCGGCGGGGCGGGCCTGCTTGGCCCCCCAGCGCGGCCGGGCCACCTGACCGAGCTTGCCCGGCTTGCCGGCCTTCCCTGACTTGCCGGCCTTCCCGGACTGCGCCCCCGAGCGGGACGATCCTGACTTGCCCGAGGAGCGGGGAGGGGTGTTGCGACTCACGAAGCGGTGTCCTTGCTGGGCTCGGCGGGGATTCGGCACGGCGTCGAGCAACTCGACCGGACCAGGCTTCTCGACGGAACCCGACGGTACCGTGCGCCGCCCCGCTTTGCCGCGCCTGACCGGCGCCACTCCGCCGCCCGTCGCGTGCCAGTCTGATGAACCGGATAGCGTGTCGGATGATGAACTTACGGGCAACACTCCGGTTGCCAGGCCGCTCCCGAGTCACGAGGGTGGTCCCCAGTCGCCCCGGCCAACGGGCACGGAAGGATGATGAGCGGTGTTTGCGCAGGTCAAGAACCCAACGGACCGGGTGAGGTAACACCGTGCACATCGTCATCATGGGCTGCGGGCGGGTGGGCTCCGCGCTGGCCAGAGCCCTGGAGAAGCAGGGCCACTCGGTGGCCGTGGTCGACCAGGACCCCACTGCCTTCCGTCGACTCGGCGCCGGGTTCAACGGCCGCCGGGTGACCGGCGTCGGCTTCGACCAGGACACCCTGCGCGAGGCCGGCATCGAGGAGGCGGGCGCCTTCGCAGCCGTCAGCAGCGGCGACAACTCGAACATCATCGCGGCCCGGGTGGCCCGGGAGAACTTCGGCGTCGAGCACGTGGTGGCCCGGATCTACGATCCCCGCCGCGCCGAGGTCTACCAGCGGCTGGGCATCCCGACGGTCGCCACCGTGCGGTGGACCGCCGACCAGATGCTGCGCCGGCTGCTGCCCAGCGGCGCCGAGCCGCTCTGGCAGGATCCCAGCGGCACCGTCCAGCTCGCCGAGGTGGCCTTCGCCCCGGGCTGGGTCGGCCGTCGGGTCAGCGAGCTGGAGGAGGCCTCCGGCGCCCGGGTGGCGTTCGTCACCCGGCTCGGCGAGGGCGTGCTGCCCAGCCCGCAGATGGTGGTCCAGGAAGGCGATCTGGTGCAGGTGATGCTGCGCCGGGCAGATCAGGCGACGGTCGAGGCCGCGTTCGCCAAGGGCCCGGAGGAGGGTCACTGATGCGGGTAGCGATTGCGGGAGCGGGCGCGGTCGGGCGGTCCATCGCCGGCGAGCTGCTGGAGAACGGCCACGAGGTGCTGCTCGTGGACAAGAACCCGAACTCCATCTCGGTGGAGCGGGTCCCGATGGCGGAATGGCTGCTGGCCGACGCCTGCGAGATCACCTCGCTGGACGAGGCGGCGCTGCAGCACTGCCATGTGGTGATCGCGGCGACCGGTGACGACAAGGTCAACCTGGTGGTCTCGCTGCTGGCGAAGACCGAGTACGGGGTGCCGCGGGTGGTCGCCCGGGTGAACAACCCGAAGAACGAGTGGCTCTTCAACGAGTCCTGGGGCGTGGACGTGGCCGTCTCCACCCCGCGCCTGATGTCGGCGCTGGTCGAGGAGGCGGTGAGCGTCGGCGACCTGGTCCGGCTGATGCGCTTCAGCCAGGGCAACGCCAACCTGGTCGAGCTGACCCTGGCCGCGGACACCGCACTGGTCGGCACCCGGGTCGGGGACGTCAGCTGGCCCACCGACACCGCGCTGGTGACGATCATCCGCGAGGGCCGGGTGCTGGTCCCGAGCCGGGACGACACCCTGGAGGGCGGCGACGAGCTGCTCTTCGTGGCCGCGCAGGAGCGCGAGGAGGAGCTGGAGCAGCTGCTCTCCTAGCCTGCGCCCAGCATGTGACACGTCAGGGCCCGCCTCCCGGAATCGGGGGCGGGCCCTGACGTTCGTCCCGGTCGGGCCGGAGTCACTCCTCCTCGGGCTGCTCCGCCTTGATCGGCGCCGGCGCGGTGAGCAGGATCCGCCAGGTCACGTACATCGCCAGCAGCATCGGCGGGATGCCGAGCGCGACCTTGAGCCAGCCCAGCAGGTTGACGTTGCCGGTGAAGTAGAGCGGGAAGAGGATCAGCGGCTTGATCCCCATGATCACCACCCAGGCCCAGGTGGCCTTGGTGTAGGCGGCCAGCCGCCCGGGGTTCTGGGTGCGCCAGGTGAACATCTCGCCGGTGACCGGGCCCAGTGTCAGGCCGATCAGCGGCCAGCGGACCAGTGCGGAGACGGCGAGGGCCAGCGCGTAGCCGACGTTCCAGAGCAGGCCGGGCAGGTAGAAGTCCTGCGCCTTTCCGGTGTGCATCGAGATCCACGCGCCGATCGCCACGCCGAAGACGCCGCTGAACGCGTGCTGGATGGTCTCGCGGCGCAGCAGTCGCACCACCACGAAGACCGCGCTCAGCGCGAGCGCGCCCCACGCGGCGGTGGACACCTGGTGGGTCAGGTTGTAGGTGACGATGAAGACCAGACCCGGCAGGGTCATGTCGATCATGCCGCGGACGCCGCCGAAGGCCTGGATGATCGAGTCGGCGGCCTCCTTGCGGGCCGCCTCGTCCCGGGCCGCGGCTTCGTCGCGGGCCGCGGCCTCATCGGCAGCGCCGGCTGCCTCCTCGGGATCGAACTGCTGGTTTTCAGTGATCAGTACGTGCGGGGCGGCGTGCTCGCCGCCGGGCGGATTGGTCACTGCTGTTCGCTCCCCTGTCCCACCGGACGCAACTCGTAACGAGGGTTGAAGAGCACGCGACGTCCGCGTGCCTGACTGAGCCGGCCGCAGGCGGTCAACCGGCGGCCGGGCTCTATGCCCGCGATCGAGCGGCGGCCCAGCCAGACCACGTCCAGCGCGTCCGTCCCGTCGAAGAGCTCGGCCTCCAGCGCCGGCACACCCGCCCGGGGGCGCAGCGTCACGGTGCGCAGGGTGCCGGAGACGGTGACCACCTCGCGGTCCTCCGTCTCGGCGATCGGTGTGCAGCCGAAGACCGCGGCGTCCTGACGCAGCTCCTCGGCCTGGAGCTCCTCGGGGCTGGAGGTGAGCCGGGTGAACATCCGGCGCAGCCTGCCCTGAGGCTGGTCGCTGCTGTTACCACTCATGCAGAAAGGCTACCGGCTATGACCCCGTCGGCGGGGGTGCGCACGTGTTCCGCTCCGGGTTCCGCGCAGCGGCCACCGGTCCGGTGCGGTGCGATTCGCCCGGCCGTTCGCCTCGCGGCCGCCTCAGGGTTCGAAGCGGTAGCCCATGCCCGCCTCGGTGATGAAGTGGCGCGGGTGCGAGGGGTCCACCTCCAGCTTGCGGCGCAGCTGCGCCAGGTAGACCCGCAGGTAGTTGGTCTCGGTGCGGTACGCCGGGCCCCACACCTCCTGGAGCAGCTGGGTCTGGCTGACCAGCCGGCCCGCGTTGCGCACCAGCACCTCGAGCAGGTGCCACTCGGTCGGCGTGAGCCGGATGTCGGTGCCGTCCCGGTTGACCTTCTTCGCCGCCAGGTCGACGGTGAACGCCTCGGTGGTCACCAGCGAGTCGTCCTCGCCGGCCACCGGCTCCGCCCGGCGGACCGCCGCGCGCATCCGCGCCAGCAACTCGTCCATGCCGAACGGCTTGGTCACGTAGTCGTCGGCGCCGGCATCCAACGCCTCGACCTTCTCGTCCGAGGCGTGCCGGGCCGACAGCACGATGATCGGGACCCGGGTCCAGCCGCGCAGACCCTTGATCACCTCGACCCCGTCCATGTCGGGCAGGCCGAGGTCGAGCACCACCACATCGGGGTGGCGGGCGGCGGCCAGCTCCAGAGCGCTGGCGCCGTCGTGTGCGGCGTCAACCTCGTACTTACGGGCCTTGAGGTTGATCACCAGGGCGCGGACGATCTGCGGTTCGTCGTCCACGACGAGGACCCGGGTCATGCGTGCTCCGTCTTTCGGGGGGCCTGAGAAGCGGTGGTCAGGGAAGGTTCGGCGGCGGGCGCCGGCTCGGCAGCCGACTCGACGGCCGCTGCTGCGGTGGCGTTGCCGGCCTCGGGCGGGTGGTCGACGGCGGGCAGCGAGACCACCATGGTCAGCCCACCGCCCGGAGTGTCCTCCGCCGTGAGGGTGCCGTCCATCGCCTCGACGAAGCCGCGTGCCACCGCCAGGCCGAGTCCGACACCCGCGCCGCGCGGGGCGTCGCCGTAGCGCTGGAAGGGCGCGAAGATCTTCTCCTTGGCCTCCTCGGGCACCCCCGGCCCCCGGTCGACCACCCGTAGCTCGACCCGGCCCGCACCGGCCGCCGCCTCCAGCGCATCCGCCTTGACCAGCACCTTCACGTCCGGCGGGCTGTACTTGACGGCGTTCTCGATCAGGTTGGCCAGCGCCCGCTCGAGCAGCCCGGCGTCGGCCGGGACCATCGGCAGGTACTCCGGCACCTCCAGGCGCACCGACTCCAGCGGGACCCCGCCGAGTGCGTAGGGCACCACCTCGTCCAGGTCCACCGCCCGGATCAGCGGGGTGACCGTGCCGGTCTGCAGTCGGCTCATGTCCAGCAGGTTGTTGATCAGGTGATCGAGCCGATCGGCGCCCGCCTCGATACCCGCGAGCAGCTCCTGCTCGTCGGCCTCGCTCCACTGGACGTCGTCGGCGCGCAGCGAGGAGACGCTGGCCTTGATCCCGGCCAGCGGGGTGCGCAGATCGTGCGAGACGGCGGCCAGCAGGGCGGTGCGGATCCGGTTGCCCTCGGCCTGCCGACGGGCCGCGGCCGCCTCCTTGGCCAGCCGGCGGCGCTCCAGCAGCACCGAGGCCTGCGCGGCGAAGGCACCGAGCAGCCGACGGTCAGCGGCCGGCAGCACCCGGCCGGAGAGCACCAGCGCCAGGTGTTCACCGACCGGCACATCCACATCCCCGTCGTCCGGCCGGGTCGGCGGGTTGTTGCCGACGAAGGCGGTGCAGGTCCACGGCGCGTGCTCGTCGGCGCGCTCCAGCAGAGCCGCCGCGTCCTGCCCGAAGGTCTCCCTGATCTGCTCCAGCAGGGCGGTCAGGCCCTCACCGGTGGGCGCCCGCAGCACGGTGCCGGCCAGCGTGCTCAGGGTCTGCGCCTCGGTCTGGCTGCGGGCCGCCTCATGGGTGCGCCGGGCGGCCACGTCCACCACGGTGGCCACCGCGATGCCGACGGCCGTGAAGATCCCCACCGCCAGGATGTTCTGCGGATCGGAGATGGTCAGCTTGTGGATCGGCGGGGTGAAGTAGTAGTTCAGCGCGGTGGAGCCGACCAGCGCCGCGGCGATCGCCGGGAAGAGCCCGCCGATCAGTGCCGCACCGATCGTCACCGAGAAGAAGAGCAGCATGTCGGTGGGCAGCGCGGTGTCGTTCAGCTGGGTGAGCAGCACCGCGAGCAGCGGCGGTCCGACCACACCGATGAGCCAGCCGGCGATCGCCCGAGGTCGCCCCAGATCGGTGACCTTGCGGATCGGCAGCCGTCGGCGCCGCCCGTGGGCCACATGCTCGTGGGTGACGATGTGCACGTCGATGTCACCCGCGTCGCGGGCCACCGTGGAGCCGACGCCCGGGCCGTAGATGTACTCCCAGGCCTTGCGGCGGCTGGAGCCCAGCACGATCTGGGTGGCGTTCACGCCCCGCGCGAAGTCCAGCAGCGCCTGGGCCGGCTCGTCGCCGAGCACGGAGTGGAAGCTGCCGCCCAGGCTCTCGAGCAGCGCCCGCTGCTCGATCAGGGTCTGCGGGGAGCCGCCGTTCGCCAGGCCGTCCGAGCGCGAGATGTGCACCGCGAGCAGCTCGCTGCCCGAGCCCTTGGCGGCGATCCGCGCCGCCCGGCGGATCAGCGTGGCCCCCTCGGGGCCACCGGTCAGGCCGACCACGATCCGCTCGCGGGCCTGCCAGGTGCTGTCTATGCCCTGCTCGGCACGGTAGGTCTGCAGGTACTCGTCGACCCGGTCGGCGGTCCACAGCAGCGCCAGCTCGCGCAGAGCGGTCAGGTTGCCGGGGCGGAAGTAGTTGGAGAGCGCGGCGTTGATCTTCTCCGGCGCGTACACGTTGCCGTGTGCGAGTCGGCGGCGCAGCGCCTGGGGCGACATGTCGACCAGCTCGATCTGGTCGGCCCGCCGGACCACCTCGTCGGGCACCGTCTCGCGCTGACGCACGCCGGTGATGCCCTCGACCACGTCACCCAGCGACTCCAGGTGCTGGATGTTGACGGTGGAGATGACGTCGATGCCGGCCGCCAGCAGTTCCTCGACGTCCTGCCAGCGCTTGGCGTTGCGGCAGCCGGGGACGTTGGTGTGGGCCAGCTCGTCGATCAGCGCGACCTGCGGTCGACGGGCCAGCACCGCGTCCAGGTCCAGCTCGGTGAACTCCGCGCCCCGATGCTCCATCACCCGCCGCGGCACCGCCTCCAGGCCGTGCAGCAGCTCGGCGGTGTTCGACCGGTTGTGGTGCTCGACGAAGCCGATCACCACATCCGTGCCGCGCCCCAGCCGACGGTGCGCCTCGCAGAGCATCGCGTACGTCTTCCCCACCCCGGGGGCCGCCCCGAGGTAGATCCGCAGCCTTCCGCGTGCCATGCGTCCCATTCTTGATCGAGCCTGTCGCGGGGACCACCCCCGGACACCTGTTCGCGCAGACGAGACTACGGGAGGGGCGGGCCCACGCCTTCGATCGGGCTGGTCGGAAGGCAGATTTAGCGGCATCTTGACGACACTTCGCGGCCCTGGACCAGGCGTTCTTCGCCCGCTGGGGCACTCCTCGGTCACTCGACGATATGACCGTCCCGCAGCTCCACGACCTGGTCCGCCAGCTCCATCAACTGCGGGTCGTGCGTGGCCACGAGGGCGGTCACTCCCTCACTGCGCACCACCGCGCGCAGCAGCTCCATCACCGAGCGCCCGGTTTCCGAGTCGAGCTGGCCGGTCGGCTCGTCGGCGATGATCAGGGCCGGCTCGTTCGCCAGCGCCCGGGCGATGGCGACCCGCTGCTGCTGGCCGCCGGACAGCTCGGTGGGCCGCTGGTCGGCATGCTCGGCCAGACCGACCAGGGCGAGCAGGGTCGCCACCCGCTCCTCACGCTGCGCGGTGGGCACCTTGCGCAGCCGCATCGGTACCCCGACGTTCTCGGCCGCGCTCAGGATCGGGATCAGCCCGAAGGACTGGAAGACGAACCCGATCCGCTCCCGCCGCATGGCCAGTCGCCCAGCCTCGTCCAGCCCCGCCAGGTCCGCGCCGTCCAGCATGATCCGCCCCGAGGTGGGCGCGTCCAGGCCGCCGACCAGGTTGAGCAGCGTCGTCTTGCCGGACCCGGAGCGGCCGCGGAGCGCGGTCAGCTCACCGCGCCTGGCACTGAACGACACCCCGCGCAGGGCGTGGACGGCGGTTGTACCGCTGCCGAAGCTGCGCCAGACGTCGGTCACCTCGATCATCGGCGCGAGGGTGCCGGTCGCGGACTCACTGTTGCTGTTGATGTTGCTGCCGGTGGCGGTGCCGGCGCCCTGCTGCTCGCTCACGTGGAGTCCCCCCGCGTTGCCCTGCTTGCTGATGTCAGTGGGGAGAACGGTAACGCCAGCCGGGCGGTTCATGAAGGCGCCGGCGCCGACTCTCGTGCCGCCCGCCCCGCCCCGCCCGCCCGCTTCGCACCGCGACGACGCTGTGCCGGAAAAGGCCGGAAACGCAGAAAAGCCCCCCATCCGTTCCCGGATGGGGGGCTTTTCTAGAAGAATTGTTCGGCGGCGTCCTACTCTCCCACAGGGTCCCCCCTGCAGTACCATCGGCGCTATGAGGCTTAGCTTCCGGGTTCGGAATGTAACCGGGCGTTTCCCTCACGCTATGACCACCGAAACACTATGAAACTGTCAACCGCACCACACCGTGACCTGGCGTGGGGTCGTTGTTTCAGAACAACACAGTGGACGCGAGCAACTGAGGACAAGCCCTCGGCCTATTAGTACCGGTCAGCTCCACCCCTTACGAGGCTTCCACATCCGGCCTATCAACCCAGTCGTCTACTGGGAGCCTTACCCTCTCAAGGAGGTGGGAGTGCTCATCTCGAAGCAGGCTTCCCGCTTAGATGCTTTCAGCGGTTATCCCTCCCGAACGTAGCCAACCAGCCATGCCCTTGGCAGGACAACTGGCACACCAGAGGTTCGTCCGTCCCGGTCCTCTCGTACTAGGGACAGCCCTTCTCAACACTCCTACGCGCACAGCGGATAGGGACCGAACTGTCTCACGACGTTCTAAACCCAGCTCGCGTACCGCTTTAATGGGCGAACAGCCCAACCCTTGGGACCTACTCCAGCCCCAGGATGCGACGAGCCGACATCGAGGTGCCAAACCATCCCGTCGATATGGACTCTTGGGGAAGATCAGCCTGTTATCCCCGGGGTACCTTTTATCCGTTGAGCGACGGCGCTTCCACAAGCCACCGCCGGATCACTAGTCCCTGCTTTCGCACCTGCTCGACCCGTCGGTCTCACAGTCAAGCTCCCTTGTGCACTTACACTCAACACCTGATTGCCAACCAGGCTGAGGGAACCTTTGGGCGCCTCCGTTACTCTTTAGGAGGCAACCGCCCCAGTTAAACTACCCACCAGACACTGTCCCTGATCCGGATCACGGACCCAGGTTAGACATCCAGCACGACCAGAGTGGTATTTCAACGACGACTCCACAACAACTGGCGTTGCTGCTTCAAAGTCTCCCACCTATCCTACACAAGCCGAACCGAACACCAATATCAAGCTATAGTAAAGGTCCCGGGGTCTTTCCGTCCTGCTGCGCGAAACGAGCATCTTTACTCGTAATGCAATTTCACCGGGCCTATGGTTGAGACAGTCGAGAAGTCGTTACGCCATTCGTGCAGGTCGGAACTTACCCGACAAGGAATTTCGCTACCTTAGGATGGTTATAGTTACCACCGCCGTTTACTGGCGCTTAAGTTCTCAGCTTCGCCCTGACGAATCAGAGCTAACCGGTCCCCTTAACGTTCCAGCACCGGGCAGGCGTCAGTCCGTATACATCGCCTTACGGCTTCGCACGGACCTGTGTTTTTAGTAAACAGTCGCTTCTCGCTGGTCTCTGCGGCCACCCCCAGCTCAGAGAGCAAGTCTCATCACCAGGAATGGCCCCCCTTCTCCCGAAGTTACGGGGGCATTTTGCCGAGTTCCTTAACCATAGTTCACCCGAACGCCTCGGTATTCTCTACCTGACCACCTGAGTCGGTTTGGGGTACGGGCCGCCATGAAACTCGCTAGAGGCTTTTCTCGACAGCATAGGATCATCCACTTCACCACAATCGGCTCGGCATCAGGTCTCAGCCTTAATGAGTGACGGATTTGCCTATCACTCGGCCTACACCCTTACCCCGGGACTACCACCGCCCGGGCTGGACTACCTTCCTGCGTCACCCCATCGCTCACCTACTACCCTGTTGGATCAGCGGCTCCACCACGTCCCTTTGTCCGAAGACTCCGGGCCGGCTTCACGGCTTTAGCATTCAGAGGTTCAGCGTTGGCGCTTCAAAGCGGGTACGGGAATATCAACCCGTTGTCCATCGACTACGCCTGTCGGCCTCGCCTTAGGTCCCGACTTACCCTGGGCAGATCAGCTTGACCCAGGAACCCTTGGTCAATCGGCGCAAGAGTTTCCCACTCTTGTATCGCTACTCATGCCTGCATTCTCACTCGTATCCCGTCCACGACTCGATTCCTCGGCCGCTTCACCCGGAACACGACGCTCCCCTACCCATCCACAGCGTCGTTGGACGTATTCTGTGAATGACACGACTTCGGTGGTGTGCTTGAGCCCCGCTACATTGTCGGCGCGGAATCACTTGACCAGTGAGCTATTACGCACTCTTTCAAGGGTGGCTGCTTCTAAGCCAACCTCCTGGTTGTCTCTGCGACTCCACATCCTTTCCCACTTAGCACACGCTTAGGGACCTTAGTCGGTGTTCTGGGCTGTTTCCCTCTCGACCATGGAGCTTATCCCCCACAGTCTCACTGCCACGCTCTCACTTACCGGCATTCGGAGTTTGGCTAAGGTCAGTAACCCGGTGAGGCCCATCGCCTATCCAGTGCTCTACCTCCGGCAAGAAACACGTGACGCTGCACCTAAATGCATTTCGGGGAGAACCAGCTATCACGGAGTTTGATTGGCCTTTCACCCCTAACCACAGGTCATCCCCCAGGTTTTCAACCCTGGTGGGTTCGGTCCTCCACGCGGTCTTACCCGCGCTTCAACCTGCCCATGGCTAGATCACTCCGCTTCGGGTCTTGGGCATGCAACTCAAACGCCCTATTCGGACTCGCTTTCGCTACGGCTACCCCACACGGGTTAACCTCGCTACACACCGCAAACTCGCAGGCTCATTCTTCAAAAGGCACGCAGTCACGGCCCGCCAGCAAGCTGACGAACGACGCTCCCACGGCTTGTAGGCACACGGTTTCAGGTACTATTTCACTCCGCTCCCGCGGTACTTTTCACCATTCCCTCACGGTACTATCCGCTATCGGTCACCAGGGAATATTTAGGCTTAGCGGGTGGTCCCGCCAGATTCACACGGAATTTCTCGGGCTCCGTGCTACTTGGGAGAAGCTCAAGTGAGCCGCTAATGTTTCGTCTACGGGGGTCTTACCCTCTACGCCGGACCTTTCGCATGTCCTTCGACTACACCAACGGTTTCTGACTCACCCAGCCGCCGGCAGACGACTGAAGAACTTTCCCACGACCCCGAAATGGCAACCCCTGCCGGGTCTCACACCACTCCGGTTTAGCCTCATCCGGTTTCGCTCGCCACTACTCCCGGAATCACGGTTGTTTTCTCTTCCTGCGGGTACTGAGATGTTTCACTTCCCCGCGTTCCCTCCACATACCCTATGTGTTCAGGTATGGGTGACAGCCCATGACGACTGCCGGGTTTCCCCATTCGGACACCCCCGGATCAAAGCTCGGTTGACAGCTCCCCGGGGCCTATCGCGGCCTCCCACGTCCTTCATCGGTTCCTGGTGCCAAGGCATCCACCGTGCGCCCTTAAAAACTTGGCCACAGATGCTCGCGTCCACTGTGCAGTTCTCAAACAACGACCAGACACCCACCCTCAACACCCCAACAGGGCGCCTCGCATGGGACCGGCACTGAGACAACGATTACTCGTTCCCTCAGGACCCAACAACGTGCCCGACACACCAGATCAACCGAAACCGTTCCACGCCGAAGCAGTACTAGGAGACAACCAACCCTGTGTGCCGAATAGTCAACGTTCCACCCATGAGCAACCGTGCGAGACATTCGCTCGCAACCGGCCATGTGCTCCTTAGAAAGGAGGTGATCCAGCCGCACCTTCCGGTACGGCTACCTTGTTACGACTTCGTCCCAATCGCTGGTCCCACCTTCGACGGCTCCCTCCCAAGGGTTAGGCCACCGGCTTCGGGTGTTACCGACTTTCGTGACGTGACGGGCGGTGTGTACAAGGCCCGGGAACGTATTCACCGCAGCATGCTGATCTGCGATTACTAGCAACTCCAACTTCATGGGGTCGAGTTGCAGACCCCAATCCGAACTGAGGCCGGCTTTTTGGGATTCGCTCCACCTCACGGTATCGCAGCCCTTTGTACCGACCATTGTAGCACGTGTGCAGCCCAAGACATAAGGGGCATGATGATTTGACGTCGTCCCCACCTTCCTCCGAGTTGACCCCGGCAGTCTCCTGTGAGTCCCCATCACCCCGAAAGGCATGCTGGCAACACAGAACAAGGGTTGCGCTCGTTGCGGGACTTAACCCAACATCTCACGACACGAGCTGACGACAACCATGCACCACCTGTATACCGACCACAAGGGGGCGCCCATCTCTGAACGTTTCCGGTATATGTCAAGCCTTGGTAAGGTTCTTCGCGTTGCGTCGAATTAAGCCACATGCTCCGCTGCTTGTGCGGGCCCCCGTCAATTCCTTTGAGTTTTAGCCTTGCGGCCGTACTCCCCAGGCGGGGAACTTAATGCGTTAGCTGCGGCACCGACGACGTGGAATGTCGCCAACACCTAGTTCCCAACGTTTACGGCGTGGACTACCAGGGTATCTAATCCTGTTCGCTCCCCACGCTTTCGCTCCTCAGCGTCAGTAATGGCCCAGAGATCCGCCTTCGCCACCGGTGTTCCTCCTGATATCTGCGCATTTCACCGCTACACCAGGAATTCCGATCTCCCCTACCACACTCTAGCCTGCCCGTATCGAATGCAGACCCGGGGTTAAGCCCCGGGCTTTCACATCCGACGCGACAGGCCGCCTACGAGCTCTTTACGCCCAATAATTCCGGACAACGCTCGCACCCTACGTATTACCGCGGCTGCTGGCACGTAGTTAGCCGGTGCTTCTTCTGCAGGTACCGTCACTTGCGCTTCTTCCCTGCTGAAAGAGGTTTACAACCCGAAGGCCGTCATCCCTCACGCGGCGTCGCTGCATCAGGCTTTCGCCCATTGTGCAATATTCCCCACTGCTGCCTCCCGTAGGAGTCTGGGCCGTGTCTCAGTCCCAGTGTGGCCGGTCGCCCTCTCAGGCCGGCTACCCGTCGTCGCCTTGGTAGGCCATTACCCCACCAACAAGCTGATAGGCCGCGGGCTCATCCTGCACCGCCGGAGCTTTACACCAACCCCCATGCGGAGGAAGGTCATATCCGGTATTAGACCCCGTTTCCAGGGCTTGTCCCAGAGTGCAGGGCAGATTGCCCACGTGTTACTCACCCGTTCGCCACTGATCCACCCCGAAGGGCTTCACCGTTCGACTTGCATGTGTTAAGCACGCCGCCAGCGTTCGTCCTGAGCCAGGATCAAACTCTCCGTGAATGTCTGCTCGACAGTGCTTAATTAAAAGCGCGAGCGGCCACCCGCGTTGAGCGGCACGACAACCACCGGAATAGGGTGACCTCGTGCACTGCGTCCTCGCTAGTGTTTTACTTCAAAAGGAATCTCCAACCCCGATCAAGCGATCGAGGCCGGGGATGTCAACATATCTGGCGTTGACTTTTGGCACGCTGTTGAGTTCTCAAGGAACGGACGCTTCCTTCAAGCCGCTCTCGCAAGCTCTCCGGGCGCTTCGTTCTTTCTTCTCTTCGAGCTTATCAGACCCGCCTCTCGGCGTTTCCCGACTCGCTCTCGGTGTTTCCAACCTTACCAGGTCTTCCGCACCGCTTCGGCCTCCAGGAGGCCTTCGCCGTACCGGACCTGACGGCCCGTCCGACGTGTTGAACTTTAGCCCAGTCCCGCTCCGAAAAGCGAATCCGGCCGCACTCACCGAATTACCGGCACAGCAAAACAAGCCCATCACAGAAGCGTGCAAAAAGCGACACGTCAGCGATCGACAATCTTGCTGAGGATGGTGTTTCAGGAGAGTGGCCGCCCCGGGACCGTCCGCGCAGATGCGTGTCCGGTGCTCCCAGCCGAGCGACTAGGAAACCTTACTCCCCGGTCAGGAGTGCGGCAAATCGGCCACTCGGACGGTGCGGGTGCAGCGGGCGCGGCTCAGCTTCACGTACTCGCCGTTCGGCTGGTCGTTGGCCGCAACCCGGTCCTCGGCGGAGCGGCGGTCCTGGCCACCCGCCTGGTGCCGGCGGATCAAGCGGTCAGTGCGGACCTCGTCCTCGGCCTCCAGGTACCAGAGCTCGTGGAGCAATGAGCGTGCCCGGGACCAGTCAGGTGTGTCGGCTGCGAGGTAGTTGCCCTCGGTGATGACGAGACGGGTGCTGGGGGTGACCAGGTGACGGGCGGCGACCGGCTCGTCGAGGGTGCGGTCGAAGTCGGGCACATAGATGTCGTGGAAGCGGTCGGTGGCCAGTCGCTCCAGCAGTGCCAGATAGCCACGCGCGTCAAAGGTCGGCGGTGCGCCCTTGCGGTGGCGTAGTCCGAGGCGGTCGAGCTGCATGTTGGAGAGGTGGAAGCCGTCCATCGGAACGTAGGCAGCGGTGCCCTGGCCCTGGGTCCGGTTCACCTCGGTGACCAGGTAGCGCGCCAAGGTCGACTTGCCGGCGGCGGGCGCGCCGGCCAGCCCGAGGAGCATCCGCCCGCCGGGGCGGCCGGTGCGCAGGGTGGCGAGCAGCTGGGCCGCCAGAGTGGCGGGCTGCTCGGGCGAGGTGAGGTCTGGCTGGTCCACGTTCTTCATTCGGTGCTCTGGTTCGTTGGTCGAGTTCAGTGGTCGAGTTCGCCGGCCAGCGCCGGAAGCTCCATGGTGAGGGTGCCGGCGTCGGCGTCCAGGATGGCGGGCACGCCGAGCGGGACGGTCAGCGTGGACGAGCTGTGGCCGAAGCCCAGCTCCCAGAGCACCGGGACGCCGAGTGGGCCCAGGCGTTCCAGCATGACAGCGCGGACCCGGTCGGCTGGCCCGCAGCCCTCCCAGGAGCCGAGAGCCACCCCGCTCACGCCGTCCAGGGCGCCGGAGCGCAGCAGCTGCGTGAGGATGCGGTCGATCCGGTACGGCTGCTCGTTGACGTCCTCGAGCAGCAGGATCGTGCCGGCGTAGGAGGGGCGGGCACCCGGCGTGCCGCATTCGGCGGCCAGGACGGACAGGCACCCCCCGGCCGTTATGCCGTGCGCGCGGCCCGGCACGAGCGGACCCGCCTGCGGACCGGTCAACGTGGTGACGCCGGCCGGATCGAAGAGGGTGCGGCGCAGGTGCTCGCTGGTGGCCGGGTCTTCGACGAAGGAGCCGGCCGCACCCATCGGACCGTAGAGCGAGGCCAGGCCGAGGCGCACGGCCAGTTCTTCGTGCAGCGCTGTCACATCGCTGAAGCCGACCAGCAGCTTGGGCGGGGCGGCACGCAGCGCGTTCCAGTCGAGCAGGTCGCAGACCCGCTGGGCGCCGTACCCACCGCGGGCACAGATGACGGCCGCGATCGTCGGGTCGAGCCAGGCCTGCTGGAAGTCGGCGGCCCGGTCCTCGTCGGTGCCCGCGAAGTAGTCCAGGCGTGGGTGCACGTCCAGGACGTGCGGTGCGACCACGGGCTCCAGGCCCCAGGAGCGCAGGATCGCGCAGCCCGCCGCCAACCGGGCGGCGTCGATCGGGCCGCTGGGGGCGACCACGGCCACCCGGTCACCGGGGACGAGACGTCGCGGACGGGTGAGGCCGTGCGGGGAGGGCAGCGCGGTGGCGGCGGGTGCGGGCACGAGGGGCGTGGTCATGTCGTCCGTCCTCCAGGTGGGCAGGGGGCGGGCCCTGGTGGCCGGGCCGCCAGGCGGTCGTGCGTTCGGATCACATTGTCGCCCGACCGGGACTCTTCACCTGTCAAAGGGCCACGCACAGATGAGAGTTCTATGAGATCAACCGTCGATGAAACGTCAGTTCGAGTCACTGGGGCGGGACTTGGCGGAAACTCGCTGCTGTGGCACGGGTTCCGCCCACTGGATGCCAACAGGGCACGTGTGATTCGCTATGCGATCCCATGGACGTTCCCCCTCCGGTACGGCAGGATTCGGGCGGACTGTACACCGGAGGACCTCACCGATGAGCTCATCGTTCATACCGATGGACACACCGAACCAACCCCCGGCCGGTGAGACGACGGCCGAGCTGCCGCAGGTCTGCGCGCCGCCGACCTCGGCGCAACCGGTGCGCCGTGATCCCGGCGCCGCGACCACCGCGAACCTCCGGGCAGGGCTGGCCTCGCGACTGCGGGCCGCCTACGAACGAGGTGCCGAGCTGTCGGAGTTGGCGGCGGCCAGCCACCAGTCGGTGGCCGAGGTCGAACAGTTGCTGGTGCAGGCCGGGGTCGACCCGTCGGCCGAGCGACCGTTCCGATCCGCTCCCGGCCGGACGGCCGGGGCCGTGCCGGCACCCCGGGACCGCGCGGTCGAGGCTCTGGCCGGTGGCGAGCCGCAGACCTACGGAGATGGGGCTAGCGGGGACGGAGCGCGTGGGGACGGGGAGCCGACCGGGCCGGTCGGCCTCTGGCGTCCCTCGCCGCCCCGTCCGCGGCCACGGATCCGGCGGCCGGCACCGCCGCGGCGGACGGCGCTCCGGAACGGGTCCACAAACCCCGGCGAGGACACCGAAACGCGACCGGAGGCCACCGGGGCGGAGGTGGTCGCAGCGGCAGCCGGCATCGAGCTGGTCGACGCGGCGCTGGTCGACACCGCGATGGTCGACACCGCGATGGTCGACGGCGAGGCCGTCGAGGCTCCTGCGGCGCCCGTACCACCGCTGGGCATCCTGATCGGCGGTCCCCGGGCGGTGCCGGGCTCGGTCGGGCGGGCGGAGGAGCAGCGCTGCCGCCGGGTCACCGCACAGCTGATCCGGGTCGGCCGGGGCACCACCTTGGCCGTGCTGCCGTCCTGGCGTCCGTCGATCGCGATCTCGGTGCCGACCGAGTTACTGCTCGCCGCCACCAAGCTGAGCTTCGAAGAACTCGGTCGGGCCGAGTTGACCGTTCTGATCAACTCCGACGCGTTGCACGACCGTGAACTGCGCCCCCGGGAGTGGCAGGTCACCCCGGAACACGGGGCCGGTCGGCGCCGGCGCGGCTGAGCAGCCGCCAGGGCGGGGTAGCCACCAAGGCTGGGCGGCGCGATCAGCGCAGTCCTTGCTGGTCGAACGCGCCGTTGCGCCGTGCCGTGCTCCGGACGCACTCCGCGGCGCACCCGTGGCTGCGCGCTCCCGACGCGCGGAGCGGTCAAAGCCACGGACCGGAGCACGGTGCGCCGCTACCCTGTGGGCCATGCCAGCCCCGACCATCCTGTTGCCGCAGGATCCGCTGAACCACCGGCGCGTCGACCCGCACTACTCCTACGAAGCCCAACTGGTCCGCGGGCTGGGCGGCGAGACCGCGTTGGTCGACCATGACGCGCTGCTCGCCGGGGAGGCCACCGAGGCTGTCCGCCGGGTCCCCGCCGGGATCGGCCCGGCCTGGTATCGCGGCTGGATGCTACCGGTGTCGGCGTACGCGGCCTTCGTGAGCGCACTCGCCGACCGTGGCTGCCACCTGCTGACCAGCGCCGCCGCCTATGCGGTCGCCCACGAGCTGCCCGGCTGGTACAGCACCTTCGAAGGCGCCACTCCGGACAGCGTCTGGCTGGCGGCCGACCATGATCCGGCCGAGCTGGCCGAGGCTGTCAGCCGGCTGGGCGGACACGGACCGGCCATCGTCAAGGACTACGTGAAGTCCCGCAAGCACGAGTGGCACGAGGCCTGCTACCTCCCCGAACTGGCCGACCTGCCCGCGGTGAGCCGGGTGGTGAACCGCTTCGTCGAACTGCAGGGTGAGTTCCTGGCCGGTGGCGTGGTGCTGCGGAGGTTCCACGCCTTCGCCCCGCCCGAGGCCGTCGACGTCGGACGAGTCCGGGATGCGGTCGGCAGCAGAGCCGGGGCTCGGACCAGGGCCGAGGCCGAGGCCAGGGCCGCGGCCAGGACCGGGACGGCGCCCGCCACTCCGCTACCCGGGCAAGCGGCCGAGGCCCGGGTCTGGTGGGTGGACGGTGAACCCGTGCTGACCGGGCCGCACCCCGACACCCCCGAGGTGTTCCCAGCCCCCGACCTGACCCAGGTGCGCTCGCTGGTCCGCGCGTTGGGCTGCCGGTTCGTCACCACCGACCTCGCGCTGCTCGCCGACGGTGGCGGGTGGATGGTGGTGGAGGTCGGGGACGGGCAGGTGAGCGACCTGCCTCGTGGGACGGAGGTGTCCGGGCTGCTCTCCTCGCTGATCTCCACCTGAGTCGTCCGCCGCCGGGCGGAGTGCCGGTCGGCCACCTTGCTGATCTGCCGTCAGGCGGCTTTGTCGACAGTTGGATCGGAGCTTTGCTGATCAGGAGTGTGCTGATCAGGGGAGTGCTGATCTGGGGTGTGCGGGGCGGGCGGGTGCGGGTCCGGGCTGCGCGGCGTGGGAAGCGGGAGTGCCACCGCCGCTGGGCTCGGCGGCGCTCCGAAGGCGCGGGCCAGCAGCACCAGCGGCCCAGCCGTGAGCAGCAGCGTGCCGCCGAGCACCGCCGCCAACACCGGGCAACCGAGGTCGACCAGCAGGGTCGCACCGGTCAGCGGACCGCACGCGACGCCGAGGGCGGAGGCCGACCCGACCAGGACGGTCCACCGTCCGGCCGGGTCCAGCTCGGC
The DNA here is from genome assembly GCF_036242395.1 of Kitasatospora sp. NBC_01266. Lineage (NCBI taxonomy): Bacteria > Bacillati > Actinomycetota > Actinomycetes > Kitasatosporales > Streptomycetaceae > Kitasatospora > Kitasatospora sp. NBC_01266. The sequence goes on from NZ_CP108458.1 coordinate 3,083,436, forward strand.
CGCCAACCCGATCAGATAGGTCAGGACCAGCGGGTAGAGCGCGTTCCAGAGCACCTCGCCGCCGGCGAACCCGGTCGCCGAGCGGGCGTCGGCGCTCACCGCGACACAGGCCGCGATCACCGCCGTCCCGAGGCCGAGCGGCAGTGCCCGACCCACCCGGCTGCCGAGCGCCCCGGAAGCCAGCACGCCGAACAGTCCCCCGCCCAGGGCCACCGCGAAGACCAGCCCGAGTTCACGCTCGGAGAAGCCGACCTGGTGCAGCCCGATCTGACCGCTGACGCCCCAGAGCGCGTTCTGCGCGACCGCCCAGAACACCGTGGTCGCGGCCAGCAGCAGACCGGCCGTGCGGTGCGGCAATCGGCGGGCGGGCAGTGCGGGACCGGGCAGTGCAGGACCGGGCAGTGCAGGACCGGGCAGTGCGGGGTCGGGCAGTGCAGGACCGGGCAGTGCAGGACCGGGCAGTGCCGTCAGCAGTGGTCGGACCAGCGGGCCGAGCGCCGCGAGCAGCACGAACGGTACGGCGGGCGAGTCGCCCAACCGGGGCAGCAGCAGGTAGCAGCCGGCCGCGACGACCGAGGGGACCAGCAGACCGAGCACCGAGGCGCGATGCGGATCGGCCGCGGCCGCCACACCCGTGCCGGCCACGGCGGAGGCGGTCCCGGCACCGAGTCCGCCGAGCAGGCAGCCGACGACCAGCAGCGGCAGCGCTCCGTAGGGTGCGGCGGCGGCGAGGGTGAAGCCGCAGGTCAGCAGGGCCAGCCCGGCGCGGGCCAGGCGGGCCGGGCCGATCGCCGCAACCCGGCCGGCCAGGGTGAAGCCGGCGGCGGCCGAGGCGAGCAGCAGCGCGCTGCCGACCGCGCCGGCGTGGGTGGCCGTCAGGCCGAACCCGCTGGTCAGCCGGGTGGCGATGGTGGGGACCAGGCAGGCCGGCAGGTAGCCGACCGTGAACAGGGCGGCGAGCGGCACCAGCGGCAGCGCGTTGGGGGCGCCGCTGTCGCCGGGGGTGGCGGCCGCGTCCGTTGCTGAAGCTGTGCCGGCGGGGGTGACCGTGGGAGTACTGGATTGCTCGGCGGTGCCGGACTCGGCGGGGCCGGTGCAAGAGGGTGGAGTCTGGTGCGCAGTGCTGCGCCCCGTCTCGCGAGCGCGCGAAGACATGGGCAGGGGCCTCTCGACCTGAGGGTGGTACGGGGGGAGGTCGCGTACCGCTGTCCGTGCGGTCGCCCCGCTTGTCTACCAGCTCGGGGCGCCACCCCTGTACCAGGTGGCGCCCCAATGGCCCTCAGTCAACCTAGTTGGCGCACGCTCGATATCAGTCCGTGATCGAACGACCCGTCGGGCAACAGCGCCGCAGGAAGTCGAGTAGGCCGATCGGTCGATTCAACCGGTCACCTCCGCAGGCACCGGCTCGCGGCGGTGGCCCTCGGCGACAAATGCGCGCCAGAGCCGGGCGTACGCCCCGTCAGCCTTGAGCAGTTCGGCGTGCGTGCCGTCCTCGACCACCTTGCCGTGGTCCAGTACGACCACTCGGTCCGCCCGCTCCGCTGTGGTCAGGCGGTGTGCGATGACCAGGGTGGTGCGGCCGCCCGGACGGTCGGGGTGGCCGTCGCGCAGCCGGTCCGAGGCGTGGTTCACGGCCAGCTCGGTGGCCAGGTCGAGGGCCGCGGTGGCCTCGTCCAGCAGCAGGATGTCCGGGTCGACCAGTTCGGCCCGGGCGAGCGCGATCAGCTGCCGCTGACCGGCCGACAGGTTCCGGCCGCGGCCGGCCACCTCGTGCTGGTAGCCGCCGGGCAGCGAGGTGATCATCTGATGCGCGCCGACCGCCGTGGCAGCGGCCTCGACCTGCTCGTCGGTCGCCTCCGGGCGGCCGTAGGCGATCGCGTCGCGGACCGTGCCGGCGAACAGGTAGGCCTCCTGCGGCACCACACCGAGCCGGTGGCGGTAGTCCACCAGGCGGTAGCGGGTCACGTCGCAGCCGTCGACCCGCACCGTGCCACCGGTCGCGTCGTAGAACCGGGCGACCAGCTTGACCAGCGTGGACTTGCCCGCGCCGGTCTCACCGACCAACGCGACCGTCTGGCCGGCCGGGATCCGCAGGTCGATGCCGCTCAGCACCTCCGGGTTGCCTTCGCCGCCGCCGTTGTAGGCGAAGCTGACGCCGTCGAAGTGGATCTCACCGCGCAGTCGCTCGGTCGGCACCGGGTCGGCTGCCTCGGGCGTGCTGGTCGGGGTCCGCAACAGCTCGCGGATCCGGCCGAGGCCGACGGCGGCCTGCTGGTAGCCGTCGAAGATCTGCGACAGCTGGTTCACCGGAGCGAAGAACAGGTCGATGTAGAGCAGGTAGGCGACCAGCGCACCGACCGTCAGCGTCCCGGCGTTCACCCGGGACGCGCCGGCGATCAGCACCAGCGCGGCGGCGACGCTGGAGAGGAACTCGACGAACGGGAAGTAGAGCGAGATGTAGAACTGCGCGCGGACGCGAGCGTCGCGGTAGGCGCGGCCCTGCTCGGCGAACTTGGCCCTGGTGTCGCCCTCGCGGCGGAACGCCTGGACGATCCGCATGCCCGCCACGTTCTCCTGCAGGCCGGCGTTGACCGCGCTGATCAGTTCGCGCGAAGCCTGGTACTGCGCCACCGACTTCCGGCGGAACACCACGGTGGCCACAGCCAGCAGGGGCAGCACGGTGAACACGGTCAGGCCCAGGCCGACGTCGATGATCAGCAGTGCCGCGAAGATCCCGAAGAAGGTCAACAGGCTGACCACCGAGGTGACCACGCCGGTCTGCAGGAAGCTGGAGAGCGCGTCGACATCGGTGGTCATCCGGGTCATGATCCGGCCGGTCAGCTCGCGCTCGTAGTAGTCCAGGCCGAGCCGGTTGAGCTGGGCGAAGATCTTCAGCCGCAGGGTGTAGAGGACCCGCTCGCCGGTGCGACCGCTGACCTTGGTCTCGGTGCTCTGCACCAGCCAGTCGAGCAGCACCACCAGCAGCGCGATCAGCGAGGCCACGGTGACGCCGGACATCACGCCCTTGGTGACGCCGTCGTCGATACCGTGCCGGATCAGGATCGGGACCACCAGCCCGGCTCCCGCGTCCAGCGCGAGCAGCACGAAGGCCAGCGCCAGGAAGCCGCGGAACGGCTTGAGCAGGCGGCCGAGCGTGAACTCCGGGTCCCCGGCGGCGGCTTCCGCCATCGGGACCGCCGGGATGTCGGTGGCCGGCGCGAGCGCCGCGACCTGGGCCAGCAGCTCGGGGGCTGCGGCGCGGCCGGTGAGGGAGCGCGCAGCGGTGGTGGTGCGGGCGGACTCGGGGGTCGTCTGGGCGGGCGGGGTGGCTGGAACGGCTGGGACGGCTGGGACAGCTGGGATGTTCGGGGTGGCTGGGCTGACCGGGCCTTGCAGGTTGGCCGGGATGGCCGAGTTGCTCGTACCGTCCGGCGTGGTGTGGGACGTGGCATGACCCGCGAGCGCTTCCGGGTCGGTGATCAGCGCACGGTACTGCGGACATCGGGCCACCAGTTCCTGGTGGGTACCGACGTCGAGCAGCCGACCGTGGTCGAGCACCGCGATCCGGTCGGCGAGTTGCAGGGTGGAGCGGCGGTGAGCGATCAGCACGGTGGTACGGCCGACCATCACGGTGCGCAGCGCCTCGTGGATCTCGGCCTCGATCTGCGGGTCGACCGCCGAGGTCGCGTCGTCGAGCAGCAGCACCTGCGGGTCGGAAAGGATCGCGCGGGCCAGTGCGATCCGCTGGCGCTGGCCGCCGGAGAGGGTCAGGCCCTGCTCCCCCACCTTGGTTTCGTAGCCCTGCGGAAGGTCGCGGATGAAGCCATCGGCCTGGGCGGCGCGAGCGGCGGCCTCGATCTGCTGCTCGGTGGCGTTCGGACGACCGTAGGCGATGTTGGTGCGCACCGTGTCGGAGAAGAGAAAGCTGTCCTCGGGGACGATGCCGACCATCGCGCGGATCGAGTCGAGGGTGACCTCGCGCAGGTCCTGACCGTAGAGCCGGATGGCACCGGCCGCGGGGTCGTAGAACCGGGGTATCAGCTGGGCGAGCGTGGACTTGCCCGAGCCGGAAGTACCGACCAGGGCGAGCGTCTCGCCCTGGGCGACCTGGAAGCTCAGGCCACGCAGCACGGGGGTCGGGGCCTGACCGGCCTCGCCCGCCTCGCCGGCCTCTCTGGTCTCGCCGGTCTCGCCGGTCTCGCCGGCTGGTGCGGCTGCTCCGGCGGCTCCGGCCGTCGAGGTCGGGGTCCGCTCCTGCTCCCGTGCCAGGTAGTGGAAGTCGACCTGCTCGAACTCCAACGCCGGGGCGCCCGGCACCGGCCGCAGCGGGTGAGCCTCGGGCGCCTCGGTGACCAGCGGCCGCTCGTCGATCAGCTCGAAGACCCGCTCCACGCCGGCGCGAGCCTGCTGGCCAACCGTCAGCACCACGGTCAGCATCCGGACCGGGCCGGTCATCTGGGCCACGTAGGTGGAGAAGGCGACGAAGGTACCCAGGGTGACCTCGCCGTTCACGGCCAGCCAGCCGCCGAGCGCCAGCACCGCGACCTGCCCGAGCGCGGGGATCGCCTGCAGGGCGGGGGTGAAGCGGCTGTTGAGCCGGATCGCCCGCAGTCGCGCCCCGTACAGGCTGCGCGAGGCCTCCTCCAGCTTGTCGAGCTCCTGAGCCTCCTGGCCGAAGCCCTTGACCACCCGCACGCCGCCGATCGCCGCGTCGACCACGCCCGCCACCGCTGCGGCCTCCTGCTGGGCCACCCAGGTCGCGGGGAAGAGCCGCTTGCGGCTCAATGTCGCGACCCACCACAGGGCCGGACCCATCACCAGGGCGATCACGGTCAGCGGCAGCGACAGCCAGAGCATCACGGCGATCGACATCGCGAAGAGCAGCAGATTGCCGATCATCATCGGCAGCATGAAGAGCAGGCCCTGCACCAGCTGCAGGTCCGAAGTGGCGCGACTGACCACCTGGCCGGTGTCGAGCCGGTCGAGCTTGGCCCCGTCGAGTCGGGTGAGCGAGTGGAACAGGTCAGCACGCAGATCCTGCTGCACGTCCAGGGCGAGCTGGCCTGCGGTGTAGCGGCGGATCTGGGTGAAGCCGAAGACCAGAACGGCGCCGAGAACCAGGGTGACCGCCCACGGCATGAGCGCGCGGGTGTGGGTGGTGATCACGTCGTCGATGATCAGCCTGGTGACCAGCGGAACGATCGCGGTGACCGCCATGCCACCGAGCGAGGCGCCGAGGGAGAGCAGGAAGTTGCGCCGGTAGCGCCAGCAGTAGCCGGACAGGCGGCGGAGCCAGCCGGTCGCGGCCGGGGGCGCGGGAGCCTCCGGGCTGTCCGGGGCGCCTGGCGCGGGTGCGGTGAGGGGCGCGGTGGATCCGGGCCTCGCGGGGCTGGCGACCTCTGCCGCGGGTATCTCCCTGGTGGAGCCGTGAGTCTCAGGCATATTTAGGGATACTAACCATTTCATGAGGCGGTCGTCCACGACGTACCGGCGCTGCCAACTGACTGCCCAACTGACTGACCTGGCACGAACCAACAGCCTGCGGTCGGCTTTCCTTCCCCATCAGACTGCGTCATCGGATGCCTGGGCGCACCGGTCGCGCGACGGATGGAGCGAGGACGCTCGTCCTACGTCCAGTCGAGTAGGCCGCGCGCGGGCAGACGTCTGCGCCGGGCTCGCGGGCCTCGGTTGCTGTCGCCGTTCGGACTACGGTCGCGGCTGCGTTTCCGGCTGCGACGCCTCCTGCGCCGCCTGCGCCGCCGGCTCTGGTGCCGGCTGCGCCCAGCCGTCCGCCGCCGCCGCGAAGGCGCCGTGCGCCAGGCGGTGCAGCAAGGCCGCCATCTCGGGGCGCGGCAGCAGGACCGCCCGGTCGCCGACCGTCTTGCCCGAGCCGGTCGAGCGGAGGCCGATGCTGTGCGGAGTCGAGTTGAGCAGCCCGAACACCGCGTGCACCGCCGCGCGGGCGGCCGATTCGGCCTCGGTCACGGCCAGCTCGGGAAAGGCGGTGCGGACGGCTTCCACCCAGAGCTCGACGTAGCCGCGCTGCAGGCGGCGCACCCGGCGGCGGTCCTCCTCCTTGAGATGGAGCAACTCGCGATCGTGCAGCGTGATCAGGTCGGGATCATTCAGGGCGAAGTCGACATGTCCACTGATCAACGCGTCGAGTGCGGCCTGCGGGCCGTCCGTTGTCCCCGCGCGGCGGCGCCCCTCATCCAGCAGCCGCTCGCTGATCCCGACCAGCAGGTCGGCCAGCATGGCGTCCTTGCCGGAGAAGTGCCGGTAGAGCCCTGGACCGCTGATGCCGACTGCCTTGCCGATTTCGTCCACCCCGACGCCCAGGAATCCGCGCGCGGCGAAGAGCCGGGCCGCCTCGCGGCGAATCTGGTCGCGGCGGGGGGTCGCGGGGACGACGGGAACGTTCGACATGAATCCCATCGTAGACAGGGCGGTTATCGGTGGTTAACCTGACCGCAGGAGTTAACCACCATTAACTTGTGGGCGCCGGACCTATCCAGCCGCCACGCCCGCTGGTTCCTGGAGCAAGGAGCTCTTGGAATGGCCCTGTCGACCCCCGGCCTCACCCCCCAGCATCCGTGGGAGGCTGCCGGCACCACGGGAGCAGCCGCGACCCGCGCACCTGCGGCCGGTTCTGCACCGTTCGGTCCGCCGACCGGCTCCTGGCCCGGCCCGGTGTCGGCCGCCGGCGGCGGTCGCTCGGTGTCACCCGCCGCCACAGCTGCCCCGGCGCCCAGGCTGCGCTCGTCCGTCGACCCGGCTTCGGCTGCGTTCCGGTCGAACACCGAGGCGCACCAGGCCCTGGTCACGGAGCTGCGCGCCAAGCTGAACGCCGCCGCGCTCGGCGGTGGCGCCAAGGCCCGCGAGCGGCACACGGCGCGCGGCAAGCTTCTCCCCCGTGACCGGGTGGACACCCTGCTCGACCCGGGCTCACCGTTCCTGGAGCTCTGCCCACTGGCCGCCGACGGTCTCTACGACGGAGCGGCGCCGGCGGCCGGGGTGATCGCCGGGATCGGCCGGGTGGCCGGCCGCGAGGTCGTGGTGGTGGCGAACGACGCCACCGTCAAGGGCGGCACCTACTACCCGATGACGGTGAAGAAGCACCTGCGGGCCCAGGAGGTGGCCCTGGAGAACCGGCTGCCCTGTGTGTACCTGGTGGACTCCGGCGGCGCGTTCCTGCCGATGCAGGACGAGGTCTTCCCCGACCGCGACCACTTCGGCCGGATCTTCTACAACCAGGCCCGGCTGTCCGGCGCCGGGATCCCGCAGATCGCGGCCGTGCTCGGCTCCTGCACGGCGGGCGGCGCCTACGTCCCGGCGATGAGCGACCAGGCAGTGATCGTCCGCAACCAGGGCACCATCTTCCTCGGCGGCCCGCCGCTGGTGAAGGCGGCCACCGGTGAGGTCGTCACGGCCGAGGAGCTCGGTGGCGGCGAACTGCACTCCCGCACCTCCGGAGTGACGGACCATCTGGCCGAGGACGACACTCACGCACTCGACATCGTGCGCACCATCGTGGCCGGTCTCGGTCCGCGCCCGGCCCAGCCGTGGCCGCTCGCCCCGGTCGAGCCCCCCGCCGTCGACCCGGCAGAGCTGTACGGGGCGGTCCCGGTGGACCCGCGCACGCCTTATGACGTCCGCGAGGTGATCGCCCGGCTGGTCGACGGCAGCCGCTTCGCCGAGTTCAAGGCCGAGTACGGTGCCACGCTGGTCACCGGGTTCGCCCGGATCCACGGGCACCCGGTCGGCATCGTCGCCAACAACGGCGTGCTCTTCGCCGAGTCCGCGCTCAAGGGAGCGCACTTCATCGAACTCTGCGACCAGCGCGGCATCCCGCTGCTCTTCCTGCAGAACATCACCGGTTTCATGGTCGGTCGCCAGTACGAGGCGGGCGGCATCGCCAAGCACGGCGCGAAGATGGTCACGGCGGTGGCCTGCACCCGGGTCCCGAAGCTGACCGTGGTGATCGGCGGCTCGTACGGAGCCGGCAACTACTCGATGTGCGGCCGGGCCTATTCGCCTCGCTTCCTGTGGATGTGGCCGGGTGCCAAGATCTCGGTGATGGGCGGCGAGCAGGCTGCTTCCGTCCTCGCCACGGTCCGCCGCGACCAGTTCGAGGCCCGCGGCGAGGAGTGGGCGCCCGAGGCGGAGGAAGAGTTCAAGCGCCCCGTCCGCGAGCAGTACGAGCGGCAGGGCAACGCGTACTACGCCACCGCTCGACTCTGGGACGACGGCGTGATCGACCCCATGGACACCCGGACGGCGGTCGGCCTGGCCCTGACCGCCTGCGCCAACGCCCCGCTCGCGCCGCCCGCACCGTACGGCGTGTTCCGGATGTAAGCCGGTCGCGAGCCGCCGGTAAGTCTCCGGTGAGCCGCCGGTAAGCCACCGGTGAGTCTCCGGTGAGCCGGTTCCGCGTGTGTCGGTCGGGGGTCGCCGGCCCTCGACGGACACACCAGCCCTCTTGATCGTCAAGATCGTCTCCGTCGCACCACTCCCTTCGTCACGGAGGAACGCCTCCCATGTTCGACACCGTCCTGGTCGCCAATCGCGGCGAGATCGCCGTGCGGGTGATCCGCACCCTGCGGCGGCTCAGCATCCGGTCGGTCGCCGTCTACAGCGATGCCGACGCCGACGCCAGGCACGTCCGCGAGGCCGACACCGCCGTACGGCTCGGTCCGGCCGACCGCAGCGACAGCAGCGCGACCGAGACCTACCTGCGAGGCGATCAGATCATCGCCGCGGCGCTGCGCACCGGGGCCCAGGCCATCCACCCCGGTTACGGATTCCTCGCGGAGAACCCCGGCTTCGCCCGTGCCTGCGCCGAGGCCGGTCTGGTCTTCATCGGCCCGCCCGCCGAGGCGGTCGAGCTGATGGGCGACAAGATCAACGCCAAGGAGGCCGTCCGCGCCGTCGGCGTCCCCGTGGTGCCTGGCAGCCGGGCCGGCGCGACGAGCGACGAGGAACTGATCCGCGCGGCCGAGGAGATCGGCTACCCGGTGCTGATCAAGCCGTCGGCCGGCGGTGGCGGCAAGGGGATGCGGTTGGTCCGCGACCCCGCCGAGCTGCCCTCCGAGCTTGCCGCGGCCCGTCGGGTGGCCCGTACCGCCTTCGGTGACGACACGCTGCTGCTGGAGCGCTGGGTGGACCGCCCCCGGCACATCGAGGTGCAGGTCCTCGCGGACGCCCACGGGACCACCGTGCACCTCGGCGAGCGGGAGTGCAGTCTGCAGCGCCGTCATCAGAAGTTGATCGAAGAGGCACCCTCCGTTCTGTTGGACGAGCGGACCAGGGCAGCGATGGGGGCCGCCGCCGTCCGTGCCGCCGAGGCCTGCGGCTACACCGGCGCAGGCACGGTGGAGTTCATCGTGCCCGGCGACGATCCGGACCAGGTGGCTGCCGACGCACCGCTCGCCGCGGCTACGGGCGTCGGGGGCACCGCTGGCGCCAGCGGCATCGGCGGCACCGAAAGCGCCGGGGACACCGGAAGCACCGGAAGCGCTGCGGGTGCCGTACGCGACTTCTTCTTCATGGAGATGAACACCCGCCTCCAAGTGGAGCACCCGGTGACCGAACTGGCGGTCGCGGTCACCCGCTCGACCTCGGCCGGCCCGTCCGCCGGCTGGGCACCGGCCGGCGAGCGGCTCGACCTGGTCGAGTGGCAACTGCGGGTCGCCGCAGGTGAGTCGTTGTCGTTCTGCCAGACAGACATCTCCTTTCTCGGTCATGCCATCGAGGCGCGGATCTGCGCCGAGGACCCAGCGCGGGACTTCCTGCCGACCGGTGGTCGGATCCTGGTACTGGAGGAGCCGTACGGCGAGGGCATCCGGGTGGACTCGGGCCTCACTACGGGCACGGAGATCACCAGCGCCTACGACCCGATGCTCGGCAAGGTCATCGCCTACGGCCCGGACCGCGCGACGGCACTGCTGCGGCTGCGCAATGCACTGGCGGACACCAAGCTGTTGGGCGTGACCACGAATGCCGGCTTCCTGCGCCGGCTACTCGCTCACCCCGATGTGGTGGCCGGTCGACTCGACACCGGTCTGGTCGAGCGGGCCGTCCAGCAGCACCCCGAACTGCTGGCCGACCAGGGCCGCCACGACTCCGTGAACGGCTCTGGGCTCGGGGACCCTGAGTCGTCAGCGGACTCGGTGACTTCCATTCCCGATGCCGCCGCCTCCGACGCCGGGCTTGCGCCCGCGCCCGCGACACCGGATGCGGTGCTGATCGCCGCGGCACTCCTGCGGCACCATCGGCTCGTGCCCGCCGCCGCCTCCGACGGCTGGACCGATCCCTTCGCGCTCCCTTCTGGTTGGCGTCTGGCCGGCGAACCGGCCTGGACAACTCACCGACTTCGCGTCGCCGGGCACGACCCGCTGTCGGTTCTGGTACGACCGGTCAGTGCTGACAAGGTAATTGAGGCGACTGACAGTCCGTCAACCGTTTTCTCGGATCTACTGGTCCGTCTGGGTGAAGGTCCGATCCGTCGGGCCCGCGCCACGGTCGGCGCGACCGATCTGGCCCTCACCCTCGATGGTCTGCGCATCACGTTCGCGCACGCCACTGACAACTCGCCGTCGGTTTCCGGTGGCGGCCCGGTGCTCTGGCTCGGCAGCGGCGGCGACAACTGGGCGGTACACCCGTACGACCCAGTGACCGACCGCAGCGCAGCCGGTGATGCCCACCACGGCGCGCTCACCGCGCCGATGCCCGGCACCGTCACCGTGGTCAAGGCCTCGGTCGGCGACCTGGTCCGACGCGGCCAACCGCTCCTGGTCCTGGAGGCCATGAAGATGGAGCACGTGATCTCCGCGCCGCACGACGGCGTGGTCAGCGAACTGCACGCCGCCGCGGGTAGCACCGTCGCGATGGAGCAGCTCCTCGCGGTCGTCCTCCCGGAGGAGGAGGCCGCTGCCGGCGACCCTGCGGAGGTGTCCTCATGACCACTGATCAGCCCCTGAGCACCGAGCGCAAGGTGAGTGACGTGCCCGGGACGAGCGCCGCGAGTTCCGCAAGCGCTGCTGGTGCTGCCGGTGTTGGTGCTGGTGCAGCGTCGGCGCCGGGTACCGATCAGGCCTCGTCCCGCGAGCCGGGCGCCCTGGAACTGGGTCTGCCCGACGTGGTCAGGGACCCGGCGCTGCCGGCCCGGGTGCGGATCCACGAAGTGGGCGCCCGCGACGGGCTGCAGAACGAGAGCGCGCTGGTCCCGGTCGAGGTGAAGGCCGAGTTCATCGCGCGCCTCGCCGCCGCCGGACTTCGGACCATCGAGGCGACCAGCTTCGTACACCCCAAGTGGGTCCCCCAGTTGGCCGATGCCGAACAGTTGCTGCCGCGACTGGCCGAGCTTCGTGACCAGTACCCCGGGCTCCGACTCCCGGTGCTGGTCCCCAACGAGCGTGGCCTGGAGCGCGCGCTCGCACACGGCGCCGACGAGATCGCCGTCTTCGCCAGCGCCACGGAAGCATTCGCCCGACGCAATCTCAACCGCTCGGTTGCCGAGGTGCTGGAGATGTTCCGTCCGGTGGTCGGACGGGCCGGCGACCAGGGCCTGACCGTGCGCGGCTACCTCTCGATGTGCTTCGGCGACCCGTGGGAGGGCCCGGTCGCGCCCGAACAGGTCGTCGAGGCCGGGCTGCGGCTGATCGAGTTGGGCTGCACGGAGTTGAGCCTCGGCGACACCATCGGTGTCGCGACACCGGGCCAGGTGGCTGGGCTGCTCGACGCGTTCGAGCGCGCCGGCGTACCGGTGGCACAGCTCGCCGTCCACTTCCACGACACCTACGGGCAGGCGCTGTCCAACACACTCACCGCGCTGCGCCACGGGGTGACCATCGTCGACTCCTCCGCCGGCGGGCTCGGTGGCTGCCCTTACGCGAAGAGCGCCACCGGCAACCTCGCCACCGAGGACCTGGTCTGGATGTTGCACGGGCTGGGCATCGAGACCGGCGTGGACCTCGCCGCGTTGGCCGCCACCAGCGCCTGGTTGGCCGGGGAGCTCGGTCGCCCCAGCCCTTCCCGCGCGGTGCAGGCGCTGGTCGGCCCGACCGGAATCAGCTCGACCGGGAACAGCGCTGCCGGTCGGTGACCGGGCGGCCTGGCGCCTCTGGATCGCCAGCGCCGCGCCGAACTGATCGACCGTCGTCACCAGCTGGGCGCTGACAGCACGCAGACGGCGCGCCCAGCCATCGCGAACCGGTGCACGCGACCCGCGTGCGCTGGTCGCCCCCACTCTGCCACTCGCACCACTCTGCGCCCGGACCACCCTCCCGGGCGAACCACTGGAGGATCAGATGCTCGACCACCGACTGGATTCCGAGTACGAGGAACTGCGCCGAACGGTCGCCGAGTTCGCCAACGACGTGGTCGCCCCGACGATCGGCGAGTTCTACGAGCGGGAGGAGTTCCCGTACGAGATCGTCAAGGAGATGGGACGGATGGGCCTGTTCGGGCTCCCCTTCCCCGAGGAGTACGGCGGCATGGGCGGCGACTACTTCGCGCTCTGCCTCGCGCTGGAGGAACTCGCGCGGGTGGACTCCTCGGTGGCCATCACCCTGGAGGCCGGCGTCTCGCTCGGTGCGATGCCGATCTACCGGTTCGGCACGGAGGAGCAGAAGCGGGAGTGGCTGCCCCGGCTCGCCGCGGGTGAGATCCTCGGCGCCTTCGGCCTGACCGAGCCCGAGGGCGGCTCGGACGCCGGTGCCACCCGGACGACCGCCCGGTTCGACGAGACCACCCGGGAGTGGGTGATCAACGGCACGAAGTGCTTCATCACCAACTCCGGCACCGACATCACCGGTCTGGTCACCGTGACGGCACTGACCGAACCGATCGCTCGTTCGAGTGAAGACGGGGGCGAGACCTCGTCAAAGCGCGAGATCTCCTCCATCATCGTGCCTGTCGGCACCCCCGGGTTCCAGGTGTCGAAGAAGTACTCCAAGGTCGGGTGGAACGCCTCCGACACCCGCGAACTGTCCTTCACGGACTGCCGAGTTCCTGAAGCCAATCTGCTCGGCCAGCGTGGCCGTGGCTTCGCCCAGTTCCTGCGGATCCTCGACGAGGGCCGCATTGCCATCGCCGCCCTGTCCACCGGTCTGGCCCAGGGCTGCGTCGACCAGTCACTCCAGTACTCCGCGACCAGGCGCGCGTTCGGGCGCGCGATCGGGTCCAACCAGGCCATCCAGTTCAAGATCTCCGACATGGAGATGCGTGCGCACCTCTCACGCCTCGCCTGGCGGGACGCGGCCTCCCGGCTGCTGCTCGCCGAACCCTTCAAGAAGGAGGCCGCCATCGCGAAGCTCTACTCCTCCGAAGCCGCGGTCGACAATGCCCGCGAGGCCACCCAGATCCATGGCGGCTACGGCTTCATGAACGAGTACCCCGTCGCCCGCTTCTGGCGCGACAGCAAGATCCTGGAGATCGGTGAGGGCACCTCCGAGGTCCAGCGGATGCTGATCGCGCGCGAGTTGGGCATGAGTTCCTGACCATCGCTCAACGCCAGCATGAGATAAGAGATACGAGTACAAGAGCGCGTCGGTGGATGGTCGCCGGCTCGGAGCCGCACCTCAGCCGGGACGCCCTGGCGGAGGCCGGCTCAGTCGATACCCATCCACCGGCCGCCAGCTCAAGCCCGCCCGGCCAGGGCAGGCGGGATGCGATCACTCTGCCGACCGGAAACGGCAGACGAGTTCACCACACATGCGAACAGCTCAGACGCCAGCGAATCGGGCACGAGTCCGGCGGGCCCCGGTCCTGGTACCGGCCTGAAACGGATGAGAGCCGGTTCGGAGGCCGACGGCTGGGCCCGACATCACCGTGCTGTACGGGCTGCTGCGTTGGAGTACCCAGTTGACCGCGAACGCGACCGATACGCCTACGCAACGACGCACCAAGTACCAGCCCCAGCACCACTTCGCGGATGTCGGACCGGTCAGCTTTGCACGCCGGCGCGTGGCTTGCGGGTCGGTCGGGTTCCGCACCGTGCCGGACTTCGCTGGCAGCGGCCGTACCTCCGACCTTCGGCCAGGACCGCAACTGGCATTTTGTAGGCCCGCCAGGTGGTCGGTCGGACCAGTTGCCGGTTTCTGCGCCAGGGGTGCCCGGCTGCCGGGCCGCCGCCCGCAGCGGTAGTGCCCCCGGTGCCGGGTCGCCTGTCCTCCGCCTGCCGGGCTGGTGGCGCTACCGGCGACAGCAAGGGCGCTGGTGAAGGCGGTTGGGGTGCCTCCACCGCCACTCGTGAGTGACGCTTCGCGCCCAGGGCGGTTTCCATCGGCCTGAGCGAACAGGTCACGTTCGGGGAGAGCGCACCCATCGTCTCCGACCGTCTGCTCCGGTGCCGTGGCCTAGGCTCACGCGGTACTGCTCAGGCGGGCCCGGTACCGCAGCAACCCTCAACCGGGCACGGGCACTGGACCCAGCGACACGACAGCCTGGGACGGCCGTCCATGACACGAGGAAGCCGCGCAGGCGTCTGAGCGGACGAGGAAGCGGTAAGGGCGCCCGGGTAGTACAGATTGACGGAATATCGGCTGGTCTTTTGAGCAGTTGAGTCGATACCAGAGGCTGACGGCAGCGGCCAGGCAGTGCGGGCGGCGTCGAACATCCCGCCAGCAGTGGGTGGAACGCAATGACTCGCGGAGCAGCGGGCTCGTCGGCGAGGTGGTCGAGGCAGAGACCCGAAGGCACGCCGCTCGACCGTGCGGACCATGGTGTCGGGGCCGGGGAGGCCACCGGGCTCCTCGGTGTGAGCCTCCACCGTGGTGGCCCAGCCACCGATGAAGGCGATGACACGAGCGCGAATGTCGGTGCTGACGCCTGTCGGAAGAACCCGTGGAACAGCGGTCCAGCTGAACAGCCCAACGCGGAATACCCCGCGGTTCGCCGGAGGTCCACCCGCATCAGCAACTCCAGCGCGGGGACTCAGAACAGGCTCAGGACAGGCTCGGGGCGGACTCGGAGCCGGCTTGGGAACAGGCTCAGCGCGGGCTCGGGAGAAGCTCGCAGCGGACGCCTGGAGGTGCCGCCGGCGGTCACCTCCAGGCGGAGGACTACGCGAACCGCACCGCCCCGCGTAGCGGCAGAGCGGAGGAGCGTGCAGGACGGCTTGCCACGCCAAGGCCCGACAGGACTGTTGAAGCCGAAGAGGCCAGGGAGACGACGGCAGCCAGTGACCGCGTAGGGCTGCCAGGACCGACCGGACAGCCGGAAGATTTCAAGTCCAGTGAGACGGTCGTGACGCTATGAGGTTTGTGGTGCGGGTTCCCTGCGCTTGGCGGGGTCGTTGATCCACGCTGTCTTCGGGATCTCGGGTGGTCTGGGGCGGCGGCCGAAGCGTTCGGGGTGGCGTGTGTAGGCCTCGGCGAGGGTGACGGCCCGCTGGTCGCGGATCTCCTCGGCGGTGCCGAAGTGGACGCTGGCGGGCGTGTGTAGTCCGATGCCTGAGTGCCTGTGCTCGTGGTTGTAGTACGAGATGAAGGCGTCGAACCATTCGCGGGCGTGGGCCAGGGATTCGAACCGTTCGGGATAGTCGGACATGTACTTGGTGGTCTTGAACTGGGCTTCGCTGTAGGGGTTGTCGTTGGAGACCTTCGGGCGCGAATGGCTTCTGGTGACGCCGAGGTCGATCAGCAGCTGGGAGACCTTCTTGGAGGTCATGGAGGTGCCGCGGTCGGCGTGCACGGTCTCGGGGACGATGCCGTTGCGCGTGATGGTGTCGCGGATCAACTCCTCGGCTCGCTCGGCTGATTCGGCCGCCTCGACGGTGTGGCCGACGATGTAGCGGCTGAAGATGTCGATGATGACGTAGGCGTGGTACCAGATGCCCTTGCTTGGGCCGGCCGCTTTGGTGATGTCCCAGGTGAAGACCTGCGACGGGCCGTCGGCGACCAGTTCGGGCACCGTCTTGGCCGGGTGGGTGGCCTGGCGGCGGCGCTCACCGGACTGCCCCCGCTCACGCAGGATCCGGTACATCGTGGAGACCGAGCAGTGGTAGTGCCCGGTGTCCAGCTCACGGGCCCAGATCTGCGCGGGCGCCAGCTCGGCGTACTCGGGGCTGTTCATCAACTCCATTACCGCGTCACGCTCTTCGGCCGTCAGGGCCGACGGCTGGACCTGCGGCGACCTTGGCTCGCGCACGGGCGTCGGCTTCAGGCTGCGGTAGTGGGTGGCCCGGGAGCGGCCGGTCAGCCGGCACGCGGCTGTGACGCCCAGCTCGTGTTCGACGGCGGCGAACGCCTCGTCCACGACGGGATCGGCGGCGTGCCTCAGTCCGCGCTCTCGGAGATCATTTCCAAGAGCGCCGACGCTTTTCCCAGGACCTCCAACGCGGCCTTGTTCCGGGCGAGTTCCTTCTCCAGCCGTTCCACCTGGCGGCGCAGCTTCTCGTTCTCGACCTCGGCGGCGGACTTCTTCGGGCGGGCCGGGCTCGTGCGGTGGTCGACCAGGTTCTCCAGGGCCCCGGCATCGCGCGCGGCCCGCCACTCGGTGACGTGCGAGTGGTACAGGCGCTCGCGGCGCAGGACCGCGCCCTTCTCGCCCTCGGGCGCGGCGTCGTACTCGGCCACGATCCGAAGCTTGTACTCGGGACTGAACGTGCGGCGCTTCGGCCGGGGAGCCGGGTCGGCTGCGGACGGATTGGTGCTGGTCATCAGGGGTGGAACTCCTACTCGGGCCCTCTCAGGCTAACCCGACAAAGCGGGACGTCTCACCCAAGGCTGACAGAGAGGGAGCTGAGGACAACGGCACCGAACCGACATGACCAACAGGGCTGACAGGGGTAGCTGGCGTCGCCGCGGCCCGAGGGCCGGGGGCCGGGGGCCGGGGGCCGGGGGCAGCATGACCGGGCGGCGCACCGAGAAGCTACAGTGCGCCAGCGTGCCTGCTCCCTGGACCGGCTGAGCTCACTTCAGCTGATCATTCTTCAGCTGCTCAGGGGCTTCACGGGATCACGATCACCGGTCGGTTGGCTCGGCGGGCCAAACGACCGGCCACCGAGCCGAAGAGCCGCCCGAGCAGGCCACGGGTGGTACCGACCACGATCGCATCGGCGGCGTACTCCCTGCCGACCTCCTCGATCTCGTGGCAGATGTCGCCGCCGCGCTCGATCAGGATCCACGGGACGCCGGCCAGGAAGTCCGCACAGGCCAACTCCAGGCCCATGAGCTCGCTCCGGTGGTCGGGCAGGTCGACGAAGACCGGGGGCTCGCAGCCTGCCCAGACTGTCGCGGGCAGGCGGTTGGCCACATGCACGATGACCAGGCCGCACCGGGAGCGGCGTGCCATGCCCACCGCGTAGGCGAGCGCGCGTTCACTGGACAGGGAACCGTCGAAGCCGACCACCACGCCATGCTGGAACGCCGGGTCGCACGACCGGACCGCATCGAACTCAAAGCCGGGAGACTGCCCATCGAGCGGGGCGGTCTGCTTGGAGTGCCGGGACTTCACGTCGCCTCCACCATCCTCGCCGACACCTGCTGCGGTGCCGACACCATCCGAATCGCCCGCCTCAGCGACCGCCGACTCCTCGCGACGCCGCCGTGGCTTGGGCCAACCCCGGCGCACCTTTGCGCCGCCGGTAACTGACTGCGGTGACTGCGGTGGCTCCGGTGGCTGTGGTGACTGCACTGGCTGCCCCGACCGCGGTGACTGCGATTCCTGTCGTGCTTGTGGGGACCGCTCGGAATCGGGCTGCGAATCCGTGGAGGAGAAATCCGCCGCACCGGAAATACGGAACGGGTCCGTTGATCGTGGAGACTCAAAACCGGCCATGAATCGAGACTCTTCGAGTGAGATGGGCCGACAGGAAGGACAGCGCTGCCCAAGCGGCAGGCCATTCATTGGCACGTAGTCGGTTGAGGCCGAGCAGCACCGTAAGTGACCTGTTCCTTTCAGAGTACGACGGGCAGACGCGCCCGCCCAGCCTTTGCGGCTCAGAAGGACAACGATCCCGCTAATGGCAGCGGCGCGAGGTTATCGACGCGCGCCCCGTAACAGCGGGATCACGCCCCGGCTGCTCGTGGTTCCCTGGAGCTTGCCTGACGGAGTCTGTCGATGCAACAGGTCGGCCACACACCAGATGCACGGAGTTCAGGTGCCGGTGAGGCCGATGGAGAGCTCTGTGACTCCGGAGGCAGCCGCGCGGCCGGCGGTAGCAGCAGGCGACCGGGGCCGCAGCGGAGCGGGGCGGCCACGGGACAGCAGCGGGACAGCAGCGAGACGATCATGGGCGAGGCGCGCTTCCTCCCGCCCGTCGGCACTGGCAGCATGCACCGCATGCCGCTGCTCCTGCTCGACCTCGACAACACCCTGCTCCCACGCGATGCCGCATTCCGCGCCTGGGCTGCCGGGCTGCTCAGCGAGTACGGACTGCCGTCCGGCGAGCTCGACTGGCTCTGCCGCCTCGACGGCGGCGGCTACGTCCCGCGGGGCACGGTGCTGAGCGCCGCGCGGCGCCGGTACGGCCTGGAGCTGTCCATGGACGGGCTGCTCGCGCACTACCGAAGGGGGATCAATTCTCATATCCGCTGTCCGAGTTCTCATGTTCAAGCGCTCCGGGCCGCGCGGACGGCGGGCTGGACGATCGCCATCGTCAGCAACGGCGGGACCGGCCCACAGCTGGAGAAGATCCGCCGTACCGGGCTCAGCTCCCTGGTGGACGCCTGGGTGGTGTCGGAGGAGGCCCGCTGCGCCAAGCCGGACCCACTGATCTTCGAGATCGCCGCACAGCGCTGCGGGGTCAGCCTGGCCGACGACTGGGCCGCCGAGGCCTGGGTGATCGGCGACCACGGCCCCAACGACATCGCGGGAGCCGACCTCGCGGGCATCCGGAGTGTCTGGCTGCGGCACGGCCGCCGCTGGTCGGAGCCGGACTACCGGCCGACGCTCTGCGCACCGAGCCTGCCGGAGGCGATCGCCCTGGTGCTGGCGGACCAGGAGTTGAGCGGGCAGGAGCTGCGCGGCCTGGCGGCGGCGATGCCCGCGAACGGATTTCCGCACTCGGACTCCCCCCGGCAGGGGTCGAACGAGCGGGCCGCAGTGCTCGGTTGACGCCGTTCAAGTGTGGATGGGAAAGGCGGTCACGGAGGGGGCCAACGCCGTTCAAGTGTGGAGGCGGGCAGCTCCACGGTCGATCTGCCGAAAGCGCCGCGGAATAGCCGGATGGAATGGCGGTGTGGAATGGTTCAGCCGAGGCTGCCGTTCCGGCAGTGGCCCGTGCGTGGTGGCATACGACGGAAAGAGGTACTCAGCCCTCGGTGATCAGCGTTTCTATTATCATCAGTTTGAATACAGATCTTATTGGCCGCTCCATCCTCCGGCATGAGCAGCGGCCCCCGGTCCAGCGGGACCCGCACGACGTGGCCTGTTCGAGCCGGCCCCCCGCCATCCATCGGCCGACGCGAGGCCGCCGACCCAGGCGCAGGCGTGACCGACGGACGGCCGCACCCGAAGGCAGCACGCGGACGGCAGCACGCGGACGGGGCGCTCAGATTCGGTGCACCAGGCGCGCGCGGGCAGCTCACGCCCCATCTCCGCAACGCCTATTTTCAGTCAGTTTTGGGCCGGATGGCGACAGCTCGTAATACCTCCAGGCCACCAGGCCCCGAGAGCGCGACGATCGGTCGGCGCAGCGGATCCGCCGTACAGCAACCAGCCATCGCTCGACCTGCCCCCTTCCCAGACGGGTCGACGGGTGCCACGCTTCGTGATCGAATGCATCACGCCAAATTGCCATGTCGACATAGCGTCGGATGGTGAACTTGTCACAACGGCAACGGTCCAGCCAGTAGATTCGATCTTGTTGAGCAGTGCCGCATCACCACACCACACCACCGAGGGGGCTTGGGCGCCTTGAACAGGGTGAGCAGGAGCGAGACAGGTCCTGACAGCGGCCAGTCCCCGGCCGGCCGGGTAGGTCGCATCCCGAGAACCTCGTCGGCGCTCACCCCACCGCACCCCGCCACCATGTCGAACACCACGTCGAGTCCAGCGCCTTCGAAGGCCGCCGCCCGCCCCCTCGGCTTTCCGGTCGGCACCTCGCACGCCCTCGCCCAGCCGGTCGACTCCAGCGGCCAGAGTGGACCCAGCGGCCAGGGCGGCCTGGCGGGCGAGGGCGGCCCGGCGAACGGACAGACCGTCAGCGCAGCGGCGAGCGGTGCGGGAACGTACTACGGTGCCGGCGGCGGTTCCGGAAGCGGACATGTCGTCAGCATGAGCGGACATCCCATCAGCTCCCCCGGACCAGCCGTCAGCACGGTCGGCCACCCGGCCGGTTCGAGCCTCGGCGGCCCCGGCGGGACCCTCGGCGCCAGCGGCATCGGC
Organism: Kitasatospora sp. NBC_01266; assembly: GCF_036242395.1. NCBI lineage: Bacteria > Bacillati > Actinomycetota > Actinomycetes > Kitasatosporales > Streptomycetaceae > Kitasatospora > Kitasatospora sp. NBC_01266. Next base: position 3,103,767 of record NZ_CP108458.1, read on the forward strand.
GGGCCGGGCGGCAGCGGAACGGCGGTGAGCGTGGCGCCGCGCAAGCTCGCCGGACGGCGACGGCGCGAGACGGTGGCCGTGCTGATCTTCAGCGGCGCACCGATCTTCGAGAGTTCGATCCCGCTCTCCGTCTTCGGCGTGGACCGTCAGGACGCGGGGGTGCCGCGCTACCGCCTGCTGGTCTGCGCGGGCGAGGACGGCCCGCTGACCACCACCGGCGGCGTGACGCTGACCGCACCGTTCGGCCTGGAGGCCCTCGCCCGGGCGGGCACCATCGTCGTCCCGGCCTGGCGCTCGATCTCCCAGCCGCCGCCGGTCGAGGCGATCGCCGCACTGCGCAAGGCCCACCACGAGGGCGCGCGGATCATCGGCCTGTGCACCGGCGCCTTCGTGCTGGCCGCCGCGGGGCTGCTGGACGGCCGGCCGGCGACCACCCACTGGATGTACGCCCCGACGCTCGCCAAGCGGTACCCGCGCGTGCACGTCGACCCGCGAGAACTCTTCGTGGACGACGGCGACGTGCTCACCTCCGCCGGGACGGCGGCCGGGATCGACCTGTGCCTGCACGTGGTCCGCAGCGACCACGGCGCCGAGGCCGCCAACGCGCTGGCCCGCCGCCTGGTGGTGCCCAACCGGCGCGGTGGCGGCGGCCAGGCGCAGTACATCGACCAGTCATTACCGGAAGAGATCGGCAACGACCCGCTCGCCGAGGTGGTGACCTGGGCGCTGGAGAACCTCAACCAGCAGTTCGACGTCGAGGTGCTGGCGGCTCGGGCGTACATGAGCCGGCGTACCTTCGACCGGCGGTTCCGCACCCTCACCGGCAGCGCGCCGCTGCAGTGGCTGATCACCCAGCGGGTGCTGCAGGCGCAGCGGCTGCTGGAGACCTCCGAACTGTCGGTGGATGACGTGGCGCGGCGCTGCGGCTTCCGTTCGCCGGTCGCGCTGCGCGGGCACTTCCGGCGTCAGCTCGGCGTCTCCCCCGCCGCCTACCGGACCACCTACCGGGCTCGCCGCCCGGGAACGGGTCCGGCGGTCGGTGTGCCCAGCCAGGTCGGCGTCGCGGAGCGGGTGGCCGGTTCGGCGGGCGGGTCGGCGAACCCGGCGACCGGGGTCGGCTTCGGCACCGGGCTGAACCCCACCGGCGTCGGGACCGGACCGGCCGCCGCCGGTGCCACGGGTGCGACCGGGGTCGGCGGAGCGGCGGGCCAGGCCGGGGTCGGCGGCTTCGGCTACGGCGGCCCGGGTGGCGCGGCGGTCGGCGGCAGCGGGACCGGCGGTGCGATGGCCGGCCTCGCGGGAGCGCCGAACGGCAACGGCGGGCCCGGCGGCGCGGGCGGCCGGTCCTCGGCACTGCCCGCGCCGGGCAAGAACCGGATCCGGCCGCTGGTGCCGCCGCAGCCGGGCCTGGCCACCCGTCGCGGTCCGGCCGGTCCGCCGCGGCCGGTCGAGCACGCGGTCGCGGAGGACGGTCACTCCCAGCCGAGCGCGCGGGGTACCGGCTCCGGGCATCGGGCCGAGCGGCCGTCACCGGAGCGGTCCGACCGCTCCGACCGCTCGGACCGCTCGGACCGGCCTGACCTGACCGACGGCCAGTCCGGCCGGTCCGCCGCAGCCGGCCTGCGGGGCATGCCGGGTCGAGGCGGCCTGACGCCCGGTCAGCCGGGCAGCGGGCGGGGCGTCGGGGCACCGGGCGTGCCGCGCACCCCGGCGGCGGGCCAGGTGGCTCCCCGGGATCGCCTGGTGCGCCGGGAGGCGACGCGCCCGGCACCGGAGGAGAGCACCACCGGGCAGCGCGGCGCGCGGCCACCCGAGGCGCCGTCAGCGGCCGACACCCCGGCCGAGGCGTAGTCGCGGACCGTCGCGGCGGCCGGGGACGGAAGGCAGGGCGCGGGGCGGGGACCACAGGGTCTCCGCCCCGCGCCGTGCCGCCCGAGGTCGTCGAGGAGCGGGCCGAGCCCGCCGCTCGCGAGGAGCGCCATCGAGCGCCGACGGGCACCCGCGAGCGGCCCCGGCACTGCTCGGGCGGCGGGCGGGCGCCGTAGGGTGGTTCATGTGAACGACCGTTTGGTATGGATCGACTGTGAAATGACCGGCCTGGACCTCGATCGCGATGCGCTGATCGAGGTCGCCGCGCTGGTCACCGACTCCGAGCTCAACATCCTCGGCGAGGGCGTGGATGTCGTGATCCGCCCGCCCCAGGAGGCACTCGCGACCATGCCGGAGGTGGTACGCGAGATGCATACCGCTTCCGGCCTGCTCGACGAGCTGGCCGAGGGAGTGACGCTGCCCGAGGCCGAGCGGCTGGTGCTCGACTACATCCGGCAGCACGCCCCGGAGGCCCGGAAGACCCCGCTCTGCGGGAACTCGGTCGCCACCGACCGCGGGTTCCTGGCCCGGGACATGCCGGCCCTGGAGGGTCACCTGCACTACCGGATCGTGGACGTCTCCTCGATCAAGGAGCTGGCCCGTCGCTGGTATCCGAAGGCGTACTACAACAGCCCCCAGAAGGGCGGCAGCCACCGGGCGCTGGCGGACATTCGGGAGAGCATCGCCGAACTGCGCTACTACCGCGAAGCGGTGTTCGTCCCGCTGCCCGGCCCGGACGGCGACGCCGCCCGGGAGATCGCGGCGAAGCACCAGCTGCCGACCGACTGACTCCAGGGGCCGTGTGGTGCCGGCTGTGACCGGCGCCACACAACGTCCGTCCGCCCTGGTCCTGCTGGGAAACCCTGGCGCGAGCACCCGCTCGGATCCTGTAGAGTTCTTCCTGTCAGCGCGGGAACGCGCCGGACAGATGGTGGGTGTAGCTCAGTTGGTAGAGCACCTGGTTGTGGTCCAGGTGGCCGCGGGTTCGAGTCCCGTCACTCACCCCATCAACCTGAGGGCCTGATCTCCGAACCGGAGATCAGGCCCTCAGGCGTTTCACGGTCCAAGCGCGGCCACGCAGCCACGCGTCCGACGCAGCCCATGCGTCCCGCGAACCCGTAAAGCGCGTCCCGTACAGCGCGGTTCATTCGGTGGGAACGGCCGCCGGAGCGATCGAAATCGCCCGCCGAACCCCCTGCCCAGCAGAGGCTACCGGCAAGTAACATGGCGCCCATGACCACACCCACGATCGGCCAGATGCTGGCCGCCACGGTCCCGATGGCCCGCACCCTGAACCTGGAGTACCTGGAGACGACTGCCGAGCAGGCCGTGCTGCGGCTGCCGGACCAGCCGGACTTCCACAACCACGTGGGCGGTCCGCACGCCGGTGCGATGTTCACGCTGGGCGAGTCGGCCAGCGGCTGCATCGTGCTGGCGGCCTTCGGCGACCAGCTCTCGCGGGCCGTGCCGCTGGCCGTCAGCGCCGAGATCGCCTACAAGAAGCTGGCCAAGGGCCCGGTGACGGCCACCGCCACCCTGGGTCGCCCGATCGCGGAGATCGTCGCCGAGCTGGACGCGGGGCAGCGCCCCGAGTTTCCGGTCGCCGTGGCGATCACCCGCGAGGACGGCGCGGTGACCGGCGAGATGAGCGTGCTCTGGACGCTGCGCCCGAACTCCTGAGCCGCGGCCGTCCCGCCGTCAGATCGGCCGGAAATCGACGCTGACCGGTCGTTCGGTTGACGGTGCGTCAACAGTCGGCGTGACCTCGCGGTGGCACGGCTCGTTCTGCCCTCACGTGCGAGCCAATCACGCGTCCTCGGCGCCCGAGCCATCGCCCGCTCCGCCGGCCCTCGCCTTGACGAGTCCCGCGGCGCCACGGGTGCCGGGGCAGCGCCAAGGACACGGGGGTCGGCGCTCGGGGCCGCTGGCGCTCGCGGTCGGCGGGGCGGTACTCGCACAGGTCTGGGGATTCGGCCTGGGGCTCACGGCCGCACACGCCGCCACCGTCGCACCGGCCGCGGCGTCGATCCGGACGGTCGGCGGGCACACTCCGGGGGTCCCGGCCGGACCGAGCCGCGCGGCCGGGCCGGGCGGAGCCCTTCGGCGTGGTGCCGGCGGGCGGGCGCCCGAGAACGGCGCGGGGGCAGCACCGTCACCGTCGGCCGCCACCGGTGACGGCGGAGGGCCGGCGAGCGTGTCAGGGGTGCTGGGGGCTACCGGCCTGGCCGACGCGGGCAGCGGGGTCGACCAGTTGCTGCACAGCCGGATCCGGGCCGGCGGATTGCCGCTGCCCGGTCAGGCGACACCGCTGCCGGACGCGTTCGCGCTGGCCGGGTCGCTGCTGCCGACCGTGTCGCCGCAGGGGCAGCAGCCACCGGATCCGCAGGCGGTCGGCAGCAGCGAACAGGGTGCGTCAGCGGGCGCCGGCGGGCGGAGCGCACGGGGCGCGGCGGGCGGCGGCGGACTGCCGGCCGCTCGGGGCGGCGTACTCACGGGGGACGGCGAGCGCGGTGAACGGGGCGCGGCGCCGGACGACAGCGCGGGCTCGCGTCCGGACCCGGGCCCGGCGGGCGGTCTGCCGGGTGACGGTGGGTCGGGGATCATCACCAGCCCCCGCGGCGTCGAGCTCGCCGCCTCCAGGGATGGCGGTCGCGCGTCGGTGGGCGGACCGGCCCGGTCGGCCGACGGCGCCGCGGGCCCGGCCCTGGGGGCGGATCCGCTGCGCGACGGCGGTCCGACAGCCCCCGGAGACCTCACCGTCCGGGCCGGCGTCGCCGCCGGGCCGCTGGCCGCGACCGGCACCGAGGACGCGGTGCTGATTCCGATCGCCGCCGGGCTCCTGCTCACGGGGGCCGCGATGTACAAGCACCGCGGGCTGCCGCGCGGTCACTGAACCCGAGCCGCGCGGACACCGGACCCGAGCTGGCCGGCCTGGTCGACGGCGGGCGGGGTCAGCGACCGGCCTGCTTGAAGGTGTCCGGCGGCGGCGCCGGGGAGGGCGCGGCCGCGGCATCGGTCGCCACCGGTGCGCCGGCCGGGAAGGCGGCCAGCTCCCGCCCGTGCTCGACCCGGCCGAGCCCGGCATCGCTCGCGGTGCGGCGGGTGAGTTCGGCGATCGGCAGCGGAGTGTGGGCGGCGACCAGGATCAGGTTGCCGAAGCGCTTGCCCCGCAGCACCGCCGGATCGGCGACCAGCGCGACCTCGGGGAAGACCGCGAGCAGGGTGGCGACCTGGGAGCGGGCGAAGGCGAGCGAGGCGCCGTCGGCGATGTTGACCGCGTAGCGGCCGCCGGGGGCCAGGGCGCGGGCCGCGAGGGTGGCGAACTCCACCGTGGTGCAGTGCGCGGGAACCCGGGCACCGGAGAAGACGTCGGCGATCACCAGCTCGGCGCCGCCCTCGGGGGCGCGCTCCAGCACGGCACGGGCGTCGCCGCCACGGACCTTGATCTGCCAGCCGGACGGCATCGGCAGTTCGGCGCGGACCCATTCGGTGAGCGCGGTGTCCAGCTCGGCGACCTGCTGACGCGAGCGCGGACGGGTCGCCGCGGTGTAGCGGGCCAGGGTCAGCGCACCGCCGCCCAGGTGCAGGACCCGGATCGGCTTGCCGGGTTCGGCGGCCAGGTCGATCAGGTGGCCCAGCCGGCGCTGGTACTCGAAGGCCAGCCGGGTCGGGTCGGCCAGGTCGACGTGTGACTGCGGCGCACCGTCGAGCAGCAGCGACCAGGCCTGCGGATGGTCCCGGTCGGGGATCAGCTCGGCCAGGCCGAACTCGGTGCGGTGCGAGCGCGGCCCGGTGACGGCGGGTGCCTCGGAGGTGGTCGGCCGCCTGCGCGGGGCTCGCTGCTCTCGTCCCATGGATCGAAGTATCTCCTGCGGCCACGGGAGAACGCGCAGGTAGGAGGGGAGGAGCCGGTCAGGACGGGCCGAGGCCGCCGGCGATCAGCGTGCGGGCGGCCTCGCAGAGGGCGGAGCGCAGCGCCCCGGGGTCGGTGGGAGCCGCGAGGGCCTCGGAGCCGGCCGGCGGGACCAGCCAGCGCGGGTCGGTGGCCGCCAGCGGCGTGGCACCCGGCGCGGCGGAGGTGCCCGGCAGGTGCCAGCGCCCGGCGGTGCCGACCGGGACCAGGAAGGAGAGCGTGGCGCCGCGGGTCCCCTGCACCACCGAACCGCAGGCCTGGCGCAGCCGCAGGATGTCGACCGCCTCCAGCCCGAGGCGCAGCGGGACGACCACGGCGTCGTACCGCTGGGGGGTGGGCGAGGTGGCGGGCCGGCGACCCGACGCGCGCCCCCGGACCCGACCGTCGGCGGCCGGCACCCGACCGTCCGCGGCCGGGACCTGGCCGTCGGCGGCCGGTGCCAGGAAGCGTGGCACCTCGTCCGGGCGGAGACTGCGGAACTTCGGCATCCCGATGAGCATCGTGTGGGCCCTCCTGGTTCGGTTCGCTCCTCGCACCCCTCACGTCCGCTTTCCCCGGTGTTCGGCTGATCGTCGCCAGGCTCCCCATCCGCCGACGGAAACTGATGGTTCGTCAGTGAGGCGAGAAGCGGGACAAGTGAACAGCGGGGCAAGTGAACTGATGGTATGAATGCGACGGGAGCTGGACGATGGATGGGTGATACGTCGAGCGACGACCCCGGGCCGCTCGATATCAACACAACGGGCCGCAGCGCCGATTGGCCACGGGGCGCCTTACAGCAAGCCATGGCATTTCATGGCAGAAGCCCCGAGAAATGTCTGCTTTGACATCAATTGGGGCCTAATCTCCGACAGACCCATCGTGACCACTTGATGACAGCCGGTACTGTCGAGCCGTCGCCTCACCGGGCCACACGGGTCCGTCGAGGCGCAGCCGTCCATCCCGCACCGGTCGGCGTCACCCGCACCGCCTCAGCTCGGAGCGCACCATGGCCCCCGCAACCGCCGTGCCCACCCCCAACACCGCGATGCGCGAGCTGCGCGGCGACCTCTCCCCCGCCGAGTTCGCCACCGTGATCCGGCGCGCGGCACGGGAGATCGGCGAACACGTCTCCTGCGACGCCCGGTACATCGGACGCGTCGAGGCGGGCGCGATCCGCTGTCCCAACTACGCGTACGAGCGGGTGTTCCGGCACATCTGGCCGGACCGGTCACTGACGGACCTCGGCTTCTCCCCCCGGACGGCCGTGCGCGGTCGCCCCGCGCAACACCCCCCGCACCATTTCGACGAGGAGAACGACGACGTGCGTCGCCGTACGTTCCTGAGCGGCGGACCGACCGCCCTGGCCACCGTGCTCGGCCTGGACGGGCCGGCCCAGGCCGCCACCGCGCACCCCGCGCTCCCCCTGCCGCTGCCCGCGCCGCGCGCGCTGTCCACCGCGCGCCGGGTGGGCGGCGCCGATGTCCGGCGCGTCGAACAGGCCGTCCGGGACATCCGGTCGGCCGACGACGCGCATGGCGCCGACGCCCTGTTCGAGCGCGCCGGGCGATCCCTGCGCAACGCGTACCTGCTGCTCAACGAGGGCGAGTACTCGCTGGACACCGAGCGGCAACTGCAGTCCACGGCCGGCGAACTGGCCATCTCGGTGGGCTGGCTGGCCCATGACTCGCAGCGGCTGACCGACGCCCGCTCGTTCTACGCCGAGGCGCTGGCCACCGCCCGGATGGCGGACGACTCGGCGCTGGAGGCCCATGTCTTCTGCAACAGCGCCTTCCTGGCCCGGGACGCCGGCCGACCGCGCGAGGCGCTGCGGGCCGCGCAGGCCGGGCAGAGCGCGGCCCGCCGGCTGGACTCCGACCGACTGCTCGCCCTGCTCGCCATGCGCGAGGCGGGCGGCTGGGCGGCGCTGGGCGACCGCGGCTCCTGCGAACGGGCGTTGGGCCGGGCCTACACGCTCTTCGAGCGGGGCGAGAGCGAGTGCGACCCGGAGTGGATGTCCTTCTTCGGCGAGGCCGAGATCGCGGGTCTGGAGGCGCAGTGCTGGTCGGCGCTGGGCGAGTGGGACCGGGCCAGTGCGCAGGCCAGCCTGGCCATGGCGCTGCAGCAGCCCCAGTTCGTCCGCAACCGGGCGCTGTACACCGCCGAGTTGGCCCACGACCGGCTCGGCCGCGGCGACCTGGCCGGGGCGGCCGAGCACGGCAGCGCGGCGGTGGAACTGCTCGGCCAGGTCCGCTCCGCCCGGATCCGCGGCATGCTCGCGGACACCGCGCAGCGGCTGCGCGCCTTCCGCGGGGTGAGTGAGGTCAGGACGTTCCTGGCCGGCTACGACAGTGCGGTGGCGGCCTGAGAGCCGGTCAGACGGTGGTCAGCGAGTCCAGGTGACTGTGGTCGTTCCAGATCTCGATCGCGGGCAGGCCGTACTCCCAGGAGAGCACCGAGAGCGCCGCCGTACCGAGCTTGAGCCGCTGACCGTACTCCGGTGCCAGGCCCAGCCAGCGGGCGGCCAGCACCCGCAGCAGGTGACCGTGGGCGAAGACCAGCACATCGCGGTCGGCGGCGTGCATGGTGGTGGTCTCGGGGTGCGGGGTGCCGTGGTCCTCCTCGACCCCGGCGAGGAAGGCGTCCGCGCGGGCACCGACCTCCGAGAGCTTCTCGCCCTCGGGCACGCCGTCGCGCCAGATCAGCCAGCCCGGCCGGTCGTGCTCGCGGATCTCGACGCCGGTGCGGCCCTCGTACGCGCCGTAGTCCCACTCGAGCAGTTCGGGCCGGTCCACCGCGCGATCGCCGAAGCCGGCCAGCTCGCAGGTCTCCCGGGCCCGGGAGAGCGGGCTGGTGTAGACCACGGCCTCCGGCAGGCCGTTCCACGGCGCGCGGCGCAGCCGGGCACCGACCAGGCGGGCCATCTGCCGCCCTTCGTCGGTGAGCGGGATGTCGGTCCGGCCGGTGTGCTGGCCGCTCGCCGACCAGGCGGTCTCACCGTGGCGGACGAGGATCAGACGAGCGGGCATCACGGGCTCCTGAGGGCTGGGCACCGGCACGCGGGCCGACGCCAGGACGGTGGGGTGCACTGCCATGATCCCCTACCCGGCGGTTACCGACAGGTACACCCCCGGGGGACGGGACCGCGGGCACTGCGCGAGGTCGCGGGCCGTGACCTGCCGACAACGGGTGGCGGCGGCCGCGTTGTCAGCGGCGGGTGCGAGACTGGCGAACACCATGAACGTCTCGCTCACCGATCAGGCCCGGCGGCTGGCCGCGCTGCGTGGCGGGGCCGAGCAGCGCGGGCTCGACGCCCGGGCGCTGGCCGCCCTCGCCGCCAACCCCGGCTGCCGCCGCCGGGCCGTGCTGGATGCCGCCGGGGTGGACAAGGGCGCCGTGGCGGGGCGCCTGGGCCGCCCCGCGCCGTTCGGCCGCTCCCCGTTCGCGATCGCCCGCGGCACGGTCTTCGAGGCCCGGCTGAAGGCCGACGACTGCGCCGCGCTGCTGGACCCGCTGCGCCGCCACCTCGGCCTGCCGCCGGGCGACGGCGAGCGGGTCGAGATCCCGGACCTGCTGCCGCGTTCGGGCCCGGCGGTGCGAGCCGCGCGCACCACCGAGGCACTGGCCGAGGCGGTCGCCGCCTCGCTGGCCGATCCCGCGCTGTGGACGCTGCTCGACCATCCGATGCTGCGGCTCACCGTGGCCGGTGCGTCCGCCTATCTGGAGCCGGACGCGGTGCTGGTGCGCGGCGGCCGGTGCACCGTGGTGGAGATCAAGTCCTTCCCGGTGCTGGACGGTTCGGCCGATCCCGCGAAGGTGGGCGCGGCTGCCCGGCAGGCCGCCGTCTACGTGCTGGCGCTGCAGGAGGCGGCCGGCCAGGACGGGGGCGTCCAAGGTGCGGTGCCGCGGGATCCGGGGCTGCGGGATCCCGGGCTGCCCGGCAGCCCGGAGCTGACCGTGCTGCTGGTCTGCCCCAAGGACTTCGGCCAGCAGCCGGTGGCCGCCGCGATCGATGTCCGGCGCGAACTGGCGACCACCAGGCGGGCGCTGGCCCGGCTGACCCGGATCGAGGAGCTGCTGGACGCGCTGCCGCCCGGCATCAGCTTCGACCTGGCGCCGGACCCGACCGGGCAGCCGACCCGACCGGTCGCGGAGCTGACCGCGGCGGTGGACCAGGTGGCGGCGAGCTACGGCCCCGAGTGCCTGTCGGCCTGCGAACTCGGCTTCCACTGCCGGGCGCAGGCGCGCGCGGCCGGCTCGGTCGAGCAGATCGGGCGCGGGGTCAGGGCGGATCTGGGCGACCTGCGCACGGTGGCGGCGGTACTGACGGCCTGCGGCGCCGGCGAGTGCCCGGCCACGGATGCGGGCCCGGCGGGCGAGGATCCGGCAGGTGATGACCCGGCGGCCGCGCGGCTGCGGTACGCGGCCGTGCTGCGCGCCGAGGCGCTGGCGGGGACGGCCGCGCCGGCCGCGCCGACCGGGGCGGCCGGATGAGCCTGCTGACCACGCTGGCCCGGCTGGAGGCGATCCGCAGCGGCCACGCCGAGCCGCTGGCCACCGTGTGCCACCGCCACCTCGCGGACCGGCCGATGGTGCTGGTCCCGCTCGCCACGGCGGCCGAGGACGGCGCGCCGCTGGCCGTGCTGCTCGGCACCGACCGGACCGAGCCCCGGCTGCACATCGTGCCGCAGCCGCTCAACCGGGAGCGGCGGGCCGAGTTCCTGACCGCGCTGGCCGACGACCTGCTGCCGTACCTGGACTCGTTCGCCGAGGCGGTCGAGCTGATCGAGGGCTCCGAGAAGGACCCGGCCACCGGCGAGAAGACCCTGACCACCCGTGAGTTGTGCCTGGACGCACCGCAGTTGATCGTCCCGAACGTCGGTTCGGTGCGGCACCTGGCACTGCTCGGGCGGGCCACCAGGTTCCGGCGCACGGCGGAGGACCCGGACCCCGGGCCGTACCCGGCGCCGCCCCGGGTGCCGCTGCTGGGGCGCTGGCTGACCCATCTGACCGAGCGGGCCCAGGTGCCGGGCGCGAGCCTGCTGCTGCCGATGACCGCGCTGCTGGCCCGGCACTGGGCGACCGGGCAGAGCCTGCTGGAGGACCAGCACCTGGCCGCCCAGCTCGCCTGGCACCAGCCGCCGGACGGCCTGACCGGCGCCGCGGCCGCCGAACTGGCCGAGACGGCACGCGACCCGCACGGCCAGCTGCTGCACCCGCCGGCCGGCCCCGCCACCGATCCCCGGTTCGACGAGAAGCTGCTGGCGCCCGCGATCGCGCGCTACGACGCGGCCCAGGCAGCCGTCCGGCAGCAGCGCGCGGACGCCGCGGTGGAACTCGCGGCCTGCGTGGACGATCTTCGGCGGGTGCTGTCGCAGGTGCTGCTGCCGACCTGGACGGACGTCTGGCGCGGGCTCGACCTGCTGCGCGCGCTGCCGCCGGGCGGGCACTTGGCCGAGCGCTGGGAGAGCGACCGCTGGTCCTACACCGGCCACCGGGACCGGCTGGCGGCCGGCGAGCCGCCGCAGCCCCGGGTGGACGACGCGGTCACGGCGGCCCGCAAGCTCGCGCAGCGCGAGCGCGAGCAGGTGCGGGTCGCGGTGCAGGAGGCGCTGGACGATCCGCTGGCGATGGCCGAGCGCCGGCTGGCCGGCGAGGCGTTCAGCGGGGTGGTGACGGAGCTGGAGCCGGCCTACGACACCAGCGGCCGGACGCCGAAGCCGAGACCGCTGCTCACCGTGCGCACCATCGACCGGCCGCACGCCGACCTCGGCCGCGAGGTGCACCGGGCGTCCGGGCCGAGCGCTCAGAAGGCCGAGGTGGTCGCCTTCGACGCGGCGGCGGGCCTGATCACCGTGCGGGTGCTGAACGGCATGGGCCGCCGGAAGGAGCCCGAACCCGGCAGCCTGCCGCAGCCCGGCGAGCCGGTGACCTTCACCCTGTTCGAGCTCGCCCCGCGCCAGTCGGCGCCGCTGCCGGAGCCGGATGACACGCCGTGGACGCATGGCGGTCCCCCGTCGGCCGCCCGGAGTTCGACTCCCGTCCCCGAAGAGTGGGCATGAGCAGCACTGTGAGCCGTCTGACCCCGTCCACGCCGCCATCCCCCGCGGCCGCCGCCGACGCGGCGGTGGCGGCGATCCTGGCCGCCACCGTCCACCCGGCCCCCGGCGCGCCGCGCGGCGTGGTGGTCGACTCACCGCCCGGCGCGGGGAAGTCGACGCTGGTGGTGAAGGCCGCCCGGGAGCTGGTCGGAGCGGGCGAGCGGCTGATGATCGTGGCCCAGACGAACAGTCAGGTGGACGATCTGGTCGACCGCTTGGCCACCAAGGGCAGCGAGCTGACCATCGGCCGGCTGCACAGCGGTGAGGCCCGCCCGGCCGCCGAGGCACTGCGGCACCCGAATGTGACGGCGAGCAGCAAGCCGGGCGATCTGCTGGAGCTGGACGTGGTGGTCTCCACCGCCGCCAAGTGGCAGTGGGTCAAGGACGTCGAGCCGTGGCGGCACGCGATCGTGGACGAGGCGTACCAGATGCGCTCGGACGCGCTGCTCGCGGTGGCCCGGCTCTTCGAGCGGGCGCTCTTCGTCGGGGATCCGGGCCAGTTGGACCCGTTCACGGTGGTCGGCACCGACCAGTGGAGCGGGTTGTCCTACGATCCGTCGGGCAGTGCGGTGGTCACGCTACTGGCGCACAATCCGGCGATCGAGCCGCACCGGCTGCCGGTCTCCTGGCGGCTGCCCGCCTCGGCGGCGCCGCTGATCTCGGACGCCTTCTACCCGTTCACGCCGTTCCGTTCCGGGACCGGTCCCGGCGACCGGCTGCTGCTGCCGGGCGTCCGTTCGGACGGCAGCGCGGTGGACGCGACGATCGACGAGGCCGCCGAGTACGGCTGGGCACTGCTGGAGCTGCCCGCCCGGCACACCGTGCGGACCGATCCACAGGCGGTGGCGGCGGTCGCGGCGCTGGTCCGCCGGCTGCTGGAGCGCGGCCTGGTGGCCACCTCCGAGCAGGGCCGGGTGCCGCTGACCGCCGGGCGGATCGCGGTCGGCACCGCGCACCGCGACCAGGCGGCGGCGGTCCGCGCGGCGCTCGGCGCCCTCGGCGTCCCGGTGGACCCGACGGCCGGCCCGGCCGTCAGCGTGGACACCGCGAACCGGCTGCAGGGGCGCGAGTACGACGTGACGGTGGTGCTGCATCCGCTCTCCGGACGCCCGGACGCCACCGCCTTCCACCTGGAGACCGGGCGGCTGTGCGTGCTGGCCTCGCGGCACCGGCACGCCTGCATCGTGGTGGCGCGGGCCGGGATCCCCGAACTGCTGGACGAGCACCCGGCCACCGATCCGGTGCAGCTGGGCAGTGCGATGCGGATCCCGGCCGGGTGGGAGGGGCGGCTGGGCGGGGAGGTGATCGGGCTGCTGGAGCGGGTCGGGGCGCAGTTCCCGGACGGCTGGGAGGCCAATTACCGGGTGCTGCAGCACCTGGCGGAGCACCGGGTGCGCGGCTCGTAGGGCCGGCCGGCGGCCGGGGCGCGCGCCCCGGCGTACTGCGGCGACGAGTGCCGGTGCAGGCACCGTTCCGCGATGGGTGGGACGCGAGCGACAATGGACGACGGCCGCCCACCGACCGTCATGCAGTCGGTCCCCGCTAGCGAAGGTGTTCTCGCATGCCCGATCGCCAAGATCCGCCGCGCCGCCTGCGTCCGGCTCCGCTGCTCTTCGAGCCCGATGCCCTGGTCGCCGAACCGGAGCGGTTCTTCCAGTTGGAGAGCATCGAGGACCCGGCCGAACTGCTGAAGAGGTCGACCGAATTGGCGCTGGCCTTCCGGGCGGCGGCCGAGCGGGCCACCGACTTCCAGGCGATCGCGGCGGCCCAACTGGCCGATCCGCGCCGGTTCGACGCGCTCTCGGCGGCCGAGGTCGCGGCGCGGGCGGACTGGACGGCGGACTACGCGACCCGGATGGTCGAGTACGGCCGCGGCCTGCTGCGCCAGCGCGGAGCCGGCGAGAGCTAGCGGCAGGCCGCGGGAGTCAGCCGCTCAGGCCAGGCAGAGAGCCAGGCCAGGGCGCCGGAGGAGCAAGCCGGGCGAACGGGCCGCGGTGGGCCACGGCTGGCCGCTGGCATATGCGGCGGGGAAGCGTACGCCGCTCGCCCCCGCGCTGTCCGGCGAATCCCGGTTTCGTTGCGCTCCGCTCACCGAGCGGAGCAACCTGCTGGGCGTGGACATCTGGACGCATCACTCCGTGGAGCACCTGACCGTTGCGGGCGAGGCCTGGCTGGCCTCGGCCAGTGAGTATCCGCGCAGCCTGCGGGCACTCTGGGAGGCGCGCCCCTGGGCGCCGACCGTGCTGCCGTGCGGGAAGGCCTTCGACGTGATCAGCCTGCCGGTGCTCTTCGGGCGGCGGGTGCTGGACGAACTGTGGTCCTCGGGGCCGGGCTGTGGACCGGTGGCCGAGCACCGGGGGCGCACGCTGCTCTTCGTCCAGCCGGGTGCGGCGCCACGGCTGCGTCGGCTGCTGGCCTGGGAGGAGTGGGCGCGGGACGTGCCGCCGCTGCTCTGCCACGGCCGAGGGGACGCGGTGACCGTGCCGCCGGTGCGCCGGCTGCTCGACCGGCCGGTCGCGCCCGGTCTCGGCACCGGCCGCTGGATCGTCGCCCCGGACACCCGGGAACCCTGGCTGCCCGGCGCCGACGTGCTGCTCTGGGCCTGCGTCCGGGCCGCGCGCGGGCGGGATGCCGAGCAGGTCGCCGGGCGGGACACCGGGCAGCCGGCGGGCGCCGGCACCGCGCCGGCACCCGCCGCGGTATTCGATTTTGGCTCGGCCTGAGCCCGCTGCTACAGTTTTCTCTGTCAGCAGGCGCCGCTAGCTCAGTTGGTTAGAGCAGCTGACTCTTAATCAGCGGGTCCGGGGTTCGAGTCCCTGGCGGCGCACCGACAGCCGAGAGGCCCTTCGCTCAGAGTTCTGAGCGAAGGGCCTCTCGGCGTTTCCCGACCGGCGCCTTCCGACCGGCGTTTCCCGACCGGCGCCTTCCGACAGACGCCCGGTGCAGACCCGTTGACCCCCGCCGGGCGGGGCCAGTACTTTGCCAGTGCTCATAAGTAAAGTTTCCTAACTTTATAGGAGCCCGCCATGGCACCCCCGAGACGCGCGCTGGCGACCGCGGTCGCCGCGCTGGGCCTGCTCGCCCTGACCGTGCGCCCGACCAGCGCCACCCCCACCGCCCCCAGCACGCCGGCCCCCACCAGCGCTCCGCCGGCCGTGACCAAGTTCAAGGATCCGGCCACCGGCTCCACCGCGCTGACCAACCTCGGCGCGGCCAACGGCTGGAAGGTGCTCACCAGCGCCACCGCCACCCAGTCCGGCGGCCAGATCTCCACCCCGGGCTTCAGCACCGCCGGCTGGCTGAACGTGGCCGACGACGGCGGCGGGGCTCCCGGCACCGAGATCAACGCACTCCTGCAGAACGGCAGTTGCCCGAACATCTTCAGCTCGACCACGATGAAGAGCTGCTTCGGACAGCTCGGCGCGGTCGGCGACAGCGCCCCCGCCCCGTTCAACGTCCCCTGGTGGTACCGGACCGACTTCACCGCCCCACCCGCCGGGCAGGACGCCACCCTGGTGCTGAACGGCGTGATCGGCGCGGCCGATGTCTGGGTGAACGGCAGCCAGGTGGCCGCCGCGGCCGACGTCACCGGCGGCTACGCGCGCAACGCCTTCGACATCACCAAGCTGCTGACCGCCGGCACCAACTCGCTGGCGATCGACGTGCACCCGAACAACCCGAACAACATGCTCACCGTCGACAACGTGGACTGGACCCAGATCCCGCCGGACAACAACACCGGCATCCAGTTCCCGGTCCAGCTGCAGACCGGCGGGCCGCTGGTCGACGGCAACGCGCACGTCGTCCAGAACACCGCCGCCGACCTGAGCAGTTCGGCGCTCACCGTGAAGACCGACGTCACCAACACCTCGTCCACCGCGCAGACCGGCACGGCGACCGCGACCGTCACCCCGCCCGGCGGCGGCACGCCGATCACGGTGAGCCAGAGCGTGACGGTGCCGGCCGGCGCCACCCGGACGGTGACCTTCGCGACCATCAACCTGACCCGGCCGCAGATCTGGTGGCCCTACCAGCTGGGCGCCCAGCCGCTGTACACGCTGGCCACCGCGGTGGCGCAGAACAGCAGCACGCTCGGCTCCACCAGCGAGACCTTCGGCATCCGCACCGTCGACTCCTACCTGACCGGCGCCTCCACCGCCGCGCCGGACGGAGTGCGAGCCTTCAAGATCAACGGCACTCCGCTGGTGATCCGCGGCGGCGGCTGGGACCCGGACCTGTTCCTGCGCTACGACCCGGCCGACACCACGAAGCAGATCGCGCTGCTGAAGGCGATGGGCGTCAACACCGTGCGCCTCGAAGGCCACTTCATGCCGGACGACTGGTACCAGCAGATGGACGCGGCCGGGATCCTGGTCAACGCGGGCTACCAGTGCTGCGACTTCTGGGAGGCCGCCAGCTACACCAGCGCCCAGCAGTCGCTCTACCAGCTGACCGCGCAGACCCTCGGCCAGACGCTGCGCAACCACCCGAGCGTCTTCAGCTTCCAGTGGAGCGACAACGCGCCGACCGCCGGCCAGGAGACGCTGGCCCTGAAGGGCTTCGCGGCCGCCGACTACAGCGGCCCGTTCATCTCCTCCGCCGAGTACAACTCCAGCCCGCAGCTGGGGACTTCCGGCGAGAAGGAGGGCCCGTACGACTGGGTGCCGCCGAACTACTGGTACGACACCTCGCACTACGACAGCGGTGACTCGACGCTGACCAACGCGGGCGGCTCCTGGGGCTACGACAGCGAGCAGAGCGGCGGCAACACCATCCCGACGCTCGACTCGATCAGGCGCTTCCTCTCCCCGGCCGAGCAGGCCGCGCTCTGGCAGTCCCCCAGTGCCAACCAGTACCACGACAACTACGAGGGCACCTCGCACACCAACTACCACTTCGGCACCAACTACAACCTCGACACCGCGATCACCGACCGGTACGGCGCCCCGTCCAGCCTGGCGCAGTACGTCGAGGAGGCGCAGGTCCAGAACTACGAGGACACCCGGGCCCAGTTCGAGGCGTTCATCGACCACTCCACCAACACCACGGCGCCGGCCACCGGCACCGTCTACTGGCAGCTGAACAAGGGCTGGCCGACCCTGCTCTGGTCGCTCTACAACAACGACGGCGACCAGGCGGGCGCGTACTTCGGCGCGCAGCAGGCCAACCGGCCGCTGCACGCGCTCTACGCGCTGGACAACAACACGGTGACGCTGGACAACCTGGGCGGCCAGAGCCGGTCCGGGGTCAGCGTGGAGGCCAAGGTCTACAACACGGCCGGCGCCGTGCTGGACGACCAGACCGCGAGCGGTCTGACCCTCTCCTCCCAGCAGGTGGCGAACGCCGTGCTGAAGCCGAAGCTGCCGACCGCCGCCAACACCGTCTACTTCGTCGAACTGCTGGTGAAGCAGAACGGCACCCTGGTGGACCGCAACGTCTACTGGAACTCCACCACGCCGGACGCCGTCAACTGGTCGAAGAGCATCGGCCAGCCGCAGTCCACGATGACCTCCTACGCCAACCTCAAGGCGCTGCAGAGCCTGCCGCAGGCAGGCATCTCGGCCACCGCGAGCACCAGCGACCAGACCGGGGCCGGTGGCGGCGCCGACAGGCTGGTGACGGTGACCGTCACCAACACCTCGACCACCCCGACCGTGGGCTTCTTCCTGCGGGCCGACATCCGCCGGGGCACCGCGAGCGGGACCGAGCTGTCCGGCGACAACGAGCTGCAGTCCTCGATCTGGAACGACAACGACGTCACGCTCTGGCCGGGCGAGTCCGAGACGCTGACCGCGAGCTACAACTCGGCGGACCTGCAGGGCGCCACGCCGGTGGTCAGCCTCTCCGGCTGGAACGCACCGAAGATCGACGTGGTGGCGGGCACCGCGACCGGCGGTACCAGCGACTTCTCGCTGCAGGCCGCCCCGGCCACCGGCTCGGTGGCGGCGGGCTCCACCGCGACCGCGACCGTGGCCACCGCGGTCACCGCCGGCGGCGCGGAGCCGGTGGCGCTGTCCGCCACCGGCGCGCCCAGCGGCGCCACGCTCACGCTGAACCCCACCTCGGTGACCTCGGGCGGCAGTTCGACGCTGACCGTGGCGACCTCGGCGAGCACCCCGGCCGGCAGCTACCCGATCACGGTGACCGGCACGGCCGCCTCCGGCAGCCACAGCGCCGGCTACACGCTCACCGTCACCCCGGCCGGCAGCGGCTGCACCCCGGTCCAACTGCTCGGCAATCCAGGCTTCGAGAACGGGAGCAAGACCGCGCCGTGGACCCAGTCCTCGACCACCGGCTCCTCGCCGATCAACGACGACACGGCCGACGAGCCCACGCACAGCGGCAGTTGGGACGCCTGGCTGGACGGTGACAGCAAGGCGGACACCGATACCCTCGCGCAGAGCGTCACCATCCCGACCGGCTGCTCGGCGGCCCTCTCCTACTGGCTGCACGTCGACACCACGGAGAGCACCAGCGGCAAGGCCGATGACACGCTGCAGGTGCAGGTGCTCGACACCAGCGGCAACGTGCTGGGCACGGTGGGAAGTTTCTCGAACCTGGACGCCCACTCCGGCTACACGCAGCACACCGCGGACCTGTCGGCCTACGCGGGACGGACGGTGACGCTGAGGTTCACCGGCACCGAGACCGACGCCAACGGCGGCACCACCAGCTTCGTGCTGGACGACACGGCGCTGCAGACGTCCTGACGCAGCGTCAGTCTGCTGGCCGGTCCAACAGCCGGGCCCCGGATGCCGAGTGGCATCCGGGGCCCGCGCGCTGCGTCAGCGACCGCGCAGCGAGCGGTACTTGGCCACCAGGTTGGCGCTGGAGCTGTCCAGCTGCGCGATCCCCTCACCGGTCAGCAGCACCGGCTCGATCCGCTTGGCCAGCACCTTGCCGAGCTCGACGCCCCACTGGTCGAAGGAGTCGATGTTCCAGATCGCGCCCTGCACGAAGACCTTGTGCTCGTAGAGCGCGATCAGCTGGCCGAGCACCGAGGGGGTCAGCTCGCTCGCCAGCACCGCCGTGGTCGGGTGGTTGCCGCGGAAGGTGCGGTGCGGGACCTGGAACTCGGCCACGCCCTCGGCGCGGACCTCCTCGGCCGTCTTGCCGAACGCGAAGGCCTGCGCCTGGGCGAAGAAGTTGGCCATCAGCAGGTCGTGCTGGCCGACCAGCTCCGGGGCCAGGTCGGCGACCGGCTTGGCGAAGGCGATCAGGTCGGCCGGGATCACCTTGGTGCCCTGGTGCAGCAACTGGTAGTAGGCGTGCTGGCCGTTGGTGCCGGGAGTGCCCCAGACCACCGGCCCGGTGGTCCAGCCCACCGGGCTGCCGTCGCGCTGGACCGACTTGCCGTTGGACTCCATGTCCAGCTGCTGCAGGTAGGCGGTGAACTTGGACAGGTAGTTCGAGTAGGGCAGCACCGCGTGCGACTGGGCGTCGAAGAACTGGCCGTACCAGACGCCGAGCAGGCCGAGCAGCAGCGGGACGTTCTCGGCCGCGGGGGCGGTGCGGAAGTGCTCGTCGACCAGGCGGAAGCCGTCCAGCATCTGCTGGAACTGCTCCGAGCCGATGGCGATCATCAGCGAGAGGCCGATCGCCGAGTCGTAGGAGTACCGGCCGCCGACCCAGTCCCAGAACTCGAACATGTTCGCGACGTCGATGCCGAAGTCGGCCACGCCCTGGGCGTTGGTGGAGAGCGCCACGAAGTGCTTGGCCACCGCCTCCTGGCCGGCGCCGAGCTGCCCGAGCAGCCAGTCGCGCGCCGAGGTGGCGTTGGTGACGGTCTCGATGGTGGTGAAGGTCTTGGAGGCGACGATGAAGAGGGTCTCGGCCGCGTCCAGGCCGCGCACCACCTCGTGCAGGTCGGCGGGGTCGACGTTGGAGACGAAGTGACAGGTCAGGTCCCGCTGGCCGAAGGCGCGCAGCGCCTCGTAGGCCATCGCCGGACCGAGGTCGGAGCCGCCGATGCCGATGTTGACGACGTGCCGGATCCGCTTGCCGGTGTGGCCCTTCCACTCGCCGCTGCGCACCCGGTTCGAGAAGGCGGCCATCTTGTCCAGGACGGCGTGCACCTCGGGCACCACGTTGACGCCGTCCACCTCGATCACCGCACCGCGCGGGGCCCGCAGCGCGGTGTGCAGGACGGCGCGGTCCTCGGTGACGTTGATCTTCTCGCCCCGGAACATCGCGTCCCGCAGGCCGAACACGTCGGTGGCCGCGGCGAGCTCGCGCAGCAGGTCCAGGGTCTCGTCGGTGACCAGGTGCTTCGAGTAGTCCAGGAACAGGTCGCCGACCTGCAGGGTGTAGCGGCTGCCGCGCTCGGGATCGGCGGCGAACAGCTCACGCAGGTGCCGGTCGCCGAACTCCTCCCGGTGCTTGCCGAGAGCGGCCCACTGCGGGGTGCGGTCCAGGGGGGTACGGGCGTCGGCCTGGGGCATCGGTATCTCCTGAAATCGGTCTGGAAGCGGTACGCGGGCCCGGAGAGACAGGCACCGGCGCGCAGTGTCGTCGTCGCTCGCTTTCAGCCTACGTAACTGTCAGGGCGACTGGCGTCACCAGCACCTGACGCAGTGGCGTCAATTCCGGTCCGAGCGAAGGTCCAGTCCGCGCAGCACCTGGTCCACCAGCTCCGGATCGGCGCCCGGCTCGCCGCGCGCCAGGACCATCTCGCGCCGTGAGGCGGCCAGCAACTCCTGCTCCAAGGAGCGGAGTTTGCGCAGCCCCGCGACCCGCTGGCGGGCCTCGGCGGCTTCCTCCTCCTCGTACTGCTCGGGGCAGAGCCGGGCGAGCCGGTCATGCTGACGGACCCGCAGCTTCTCCACGAGTTCGACCGGTAGCCGGTCCTCCTCCTCCAACTCGGCGAGTCGGCCCAGCGCGGCCCGCGCGGCCCGCCACCACAACTGGCGCTCCTGCTGCTCGCGCAGGTCGAGATGCGGGTCGATGCCCAGGCGCCTGACCAGCCAGGGCAGCGAGAGCCCCTGCGCGAGCAGGGTGAAGAGCACCACGCTGAACGCCGTGAAGACGATCCGCCCGCGCCCGGGGAAGTCGTCACCGGCGTGCGTGGTCAGCGGGATGGCCAGCGCGAGCGCCACCGTCGCCACCCCGCGCATGCCCGACCACCAGAGCACCACGGTCTCCCGCCAGCTGATCGGCACGTCGTCCTCACCCCGGCTCAGCCGCTTGGAGATCCAGGCCGCCGGCAGCAGCCAGACCAGCCGGACCAGCACCACCACGGCGATCACCGCGGCCGCCTCGCCGATCATCGAATGCCAGCCGGACCCGGCGTCCTTCAGCACGGTTGCCAGTTCCAGGCCGATCAGGCCGAAGGCGACACCGGTGATCAGGATCTCCACCACGTCCCAGAAGGCGCTGCCCACCAGCCGGTAGGAGACGTCGTCGGCGTCGGCCGCCCGGTCCGCCAGGTAGAGGCCGACCACCACCACCGCCAGCACGCCCGATCCTTCGAGCTCCTCGGCCAGCGTGTAGGCGGCGAACGGCACCAGCAGGTTGAGCGCCACCTGCTGGGTGGGGTCGTCGAGCAGCCCGGCGACCTTGGCGGCCAGCCAGCCGAGCGCCACGCCCACCACCACCGCCAGCACCGCGGAGAGCACGAAGCGCAGCAGCGCGTGCGGCACCGAGAAGTCGCCGTCCACCACCGCCTCGACGGCCAGCGAGTAGACCACGATCGCGGTGACGTCGTTGAAGAGCCCCTCGCTCTCCAGTATCGCCACCAGCCGCCGGGGCAGCCCGACACTGCCGGCCACCGCCACCGCGGCCACCGGGTCGGGCGGTGAGACCAGCGCGCCCAGCGCCACCGCGGCGGCCACCGGCAGGGCGGGCGCGAGTTGGTGGAAGGCGACGGCGACCACGGTGGTGGTGACCACCACCAGTGCGACGGCCAGCAGCAGGATCGCCCGCAGGTTGGCCCGGAAGTAGACCAGCGAGGCGCGCCTGGCCACCGCGAAGATCAGCGGGGGCAGCACCAGCGGCAGGATCAGCCCGGGATCGACCGCGACGTTGGGGATCTGCGGGACGACCGCCATCACCAGGCCGAGCACGGTCATCAGGACGGGCTGCGGGATACCGGTGCGGCGGGCCAGCGGCATGGTGACCACGGAGGCGAGCAGGACCAGGAAGAGCAGGGACAGCTGGCCCACGGGCGAATCCTCTCCGGTACGGACAGAGTGAGTGTAGATATGACAAACAAGGACGGACCTGGTCGGCGCGCCGGGAGGCCGATTCGGAGAATCGGCTGCTGACCAGGTAATGTTCTCGGTGTCAGCAGGCGCCGCTAGCTCAGTTGGTTAGAGCAGCTGACTCTTAATCAGCGGGTCCGGGGTTCGAGTCCCTGGCGGCGCACCGACAGCCGGAAGGCCCTTCGCTCAGAGTTCTGAGCGAAGGGCCTTCCGGCGTTTCGGCGTTCCGGCGCCGCCGATCACTCCCCTCGCTCCGCCGCTCCCCCGCTCCGGGGCCCGGCGCAACCGGAAGCTCCCCCGCTCGGCTCTTCAAGGCCCGCTCAAGTCGGCACGGGCAGGCTCAGTTCGGGTTCAACCGGGTCCAAGCGCTCCACACACACGCACCGCCACGCGCACCCGTAGGAGACTGAGGAGAAATCGTGAGTATCGTCGAGAAGAAGCCGACGGTCGAGGGACCACTGACGACGGTCGAGGCCACCGGCGCTCCCGCCGACAGTCGGCGCTGGTGGGTGCTGATCGTCGTCTCGTTCGCGGAGTTCATGGTCGGACTCGACGCGACGGTCGTCAACGTCATGACGCCCAAGCTGCAGACCGCCTTCCACATGTCGCCGACCGGGCTGCAGTGGGTGATGAGCGTCTACGTGCTGCTCTTCGGCGGCCTGATGCTGCTCGGTGGCCGGCTGACCGACGTGCTGAGCCGGCGCACCGTCCTGATGACCGGTCTGGCCATGTTCACCATCGGCTCGTTCCTGGCCGGCATCGCCCACAGCGAGAGCCAGTTGCTCTGGGCGCGTGCCCTCCAGGGCATCGCCGCCGCCGCGGTCTCGCCCGCGGCCCTGTCCATCCTGGTCACCAGCTTCCCCGACCCGAAGGAGCGCACCAAGGCCTTCGGCATCTGGGGCACCGTGGTCGGCGTCAGCGCGGCGCTGGGCACCCTGCTCGGTGGTGCGATCATCACCATCGGCTGGCGCTGGGCCTTCTACCTCAACATCCCGGTCGGTGTGGCCCTGCTGATCGCCGCGCCGTTCCTGATCTCCGGCGCCCGCCCGGCCGGTGACCGTCCGCGCTCCGACATCCTGGGCGCCATCACCTCGACCGCAGGCCTGCTGTCGCTGGTCTTCGGCATCACCTGCACCACCACCCGGGGCTGGGGCGACGGGCTGACCCTCGGCTCCTTCGCCGCCGCCGTGGTCCTGCTCAGCCTCTTCGTCATGATCGAGCTGCGCAGCGCCGCCCCGCTGCTGCCGATGCACCTGTTCCGCCGCCGCACCCTGGTCTCGGCCGGGCTCGGCCAACTGCTGACGGCCGGCGTCATGCTGCCGACCTTCTTCATGCTGCCGCTCTTCATGCAGAGCGTGCAGCACTACACCCCGATGCGCACCGGCCTCGCCTACATCCCGACCAGCCTGGCGATGATCATCTTTGCCGGAGTGGTCTCCAAGCTGATCCCCAAGACCGGCCCCATGGTGCTCTACGTGTTCGGCACCGTGCTGCTGATCGTCATGATCGTGCTGATGCTCAACGCCAAGCAGGACAGCAACTACTGGGCCCTGATGATGCCGGTGACCGCACTGCTCGGAGTCGGGCTGCTGTTCTGCCTGATCCCGACCCCGGTGGTGGGCACCTTCGAGGCAACTCCCGCCGACGCCGGCACCACCTCGGCGCTGCTCAACTCCGCCACCCAGGTCGGCGGTGCCTTCGGCCTGGCGGTGGCCGCCACCACCGTGCAGTCCCGGGCCGCGCAGCTGATGGCGCACGGCGTGCAGCCGGGCGAGGCGCTCACCCAGGCGCTGCACCGCGGCTTCGCGGTGCTGCTGATCTGGGCCGGGCTGAGCTTGATCACCGGCCTGATCGGCTTCCGCGGGCTGAAGCCGAGTGAGGAGGCGGTCGCCAAGGCGATGGCGCCGGCCGCCTGACCGCGGTCCGCACCAACGCACCAACGCACCAACGCACCACACTCGCGCTGCCGCACCGCCGCACCAACGCACCGCGCTCGCACTGCCGCACCGCCGCACCAACGCACCGCGCTCGCACTGCCGCACCGCCGCACCAACGCACCGCGCTCGCACTGCTCCGCTCCACTCCGCACCGCTCTCGAAAGGAGTCCAGATCATGCGCATCCTCGGCGGCGTGGCCTCAGGCATCCTGATCCTCGAGTTCAGCCTCTCGGCGGTCGCCAACATCCCCGCGATGCAGGTGGCGGTCAACCGCTTCACCTCACTGACCCGCACCCCGCCGCGGCGCGACGTCATCGTGATGATCGGCCTGCTGGACCTGCTCGGTGTGGTCGGCGTGATCCAGGGCTTCTGGCACACCGCACCGGCGGTGGCGGCCGGCTCGTTCTTCGCACTGCTGAGCGGGTTCGTCGTCTACCGCCAGCTGACGCACGGCGACAAGGGCAAGGAGCTGGTGCCGTACACCCTCTTCCTGGCCTGCGCGCTGATCATGATCATCTCTCGGGTGCAGAGCTCCTGAGCTGACCCCGCTGACGGCGTGTGGCGCACGGCAGTTGCCGTGCGCCACACGTCTTTGCGCATACCCGCGCCACCCACCTTGCGCCATCATGGCACCCATTTGGCGTCATGACGCTTGCCCTGGTGCCATGGGCGCGCCATGATGGCGCCATGGACCTCACACCGTACGTCGACAACCTCCGGCACGAACTCGCGGTCGCCGCGGACGCGGGCGGGGACGAAGCCCGCGCCCTGGCCGAACGGCTCACCGCGCCACTGGAGTCAGCCGCCCGCCTCATCCTGTTGAGCGCGCTCTCGACCGCCATGGGCGAGGTGACACTGGAGCTGGCACCCGGCTCGGTGGATGTGCGGCTGCGCGGGCTCGACCCGGAGTTCGTGGTGACGCCGCCGGGCCGGCCCGGGTACGAGCACCCGGCCGCTCGCGGCGGCGAGCTGATGGCACCGCCCGCGCCACCCGCACCGGGCCTGGTGGCAGCGGCGGCGGCAGCTCCGGAGGGAGGAGACGAGGGCGGCATGGCGCGGATCAACTTCCGCCTGCCCGCCCATCTCAAAACCCGGGTCGAGGAAGCTGCCGCGCACGAAGGCCTCTCGGTCAACGCCTGGCTGGTGCGGGCCGCTGCCGCCGCACTGGATCCCGTCGAGCGCGGCCGGCCGGGCGCCGACAGCCGCCACTGGCGCCAGCAGGGGTACACCGGCTGGGTCCGCTAGGGCCTGTCGTGGCTCGCACGGACCACTGGGCCAGGTAACACGCCACCTTCTCCTTCGCCCCCGCTCCACCAGCGGAACCGCATCACCGAGCCAAGAGGACGGGACAGCCATGCCTGAATTCGACACCCCCGAACCGATCTCCGTGAACCTCGAGTTCGACATCGGCTCGGTGCGGATCATCGCGAGCAAGCGCACCGACACCGTCGTCACGGTGCTGCCGGGCAACCGCGCCGAGGACGCCGACATCCGGGCCGCCCAGCAGACCAAGGTCAGCTACACGCACGGCAAGCTGCTGGTCCGGGGCCCCCGGAAGCGGTCGCTGTTCGGCCGCAGCGGGTCGCTGGAGATCAGCATCGCGCTGCCGAGCGGCTCGGACATCCATGCCACCTCACCGATGGCCGACTTCACCGGTCAAGGCCGGCTCGGGGACTGCACGTTGAAGACTTCGGCCGGCGACATCCAGTTGGACGAGACCGGCAGCGCGCAGCTGCGGACCACGCACGGCCGCGTCCAGGTGGACCGGGTGGCGGGCAACGCCGAGGTGACCGGGTCGGGCCGGGTCGCGATCGGCGAGGTCACCGGCACGGCGACGGTGAAGAACCTCAACGGTGAAACGGTGGTCGGCGAGGTCACCGGTGACCTGCGGGTGAACTCCTCCAACGGCCGGATCGTGGTGGGCATCGCACACGCGGGCGTCCAGGCCAAGTCCGCCCACGGCGACATCCGGATCGACGACGTGGCGCGCGGCCAGGTCGTGCTGCAGACCGGCGCCGGTGACCTGGAGGTCGGCATCCGGCAGGCCACCGCAGCCTGGCTCGACATCAACACTGGCCTGGGACGCGTGCACAACTCACTCGGCGCCGCCGACGGACCCACGGCCACTGGCGAGACGCTCGAGGTGCGGGCCCGCACCGGCCTGGGCGACATCACGATCCGCCGCGCCTGACCGGCCGCCGCACAGCGCAGCGCACCCCCGCACACCAGCCACTGGGACAAGGAAATCGGGCGTCACCAGCCCGCCGCAACAACGCCTGGGCACAGCTTGCGGGGGCGAGCGGTCCGCCCCCGCAAGGGTGTTCGTCGAGACCGACGGCCGATAGCCGATAGCCGATAGCCGATCCGGAACTACCGAACGTTGAGCCGGTCCCCGCTCAGCCCTCGGTGGAGGAGCGCCGGCGGCCCGTACGGATCAGGGCCGCGCCGGCGCCCAGCGCGACAGCGGCGCCGCCGATCTCCCACGGGAGTTCGGGACCCGCGCCGGTGTAGGCGAGCACGGTGTGACCGGCGACGGGGACCGGAGCGTCGGCGCCGGTCCCGGGCAGGCCGGCCTTGGGTGCGGGTGTGGGCGCAGCGGTGACGCCCGCAGACGGGACGGCCTGCGGGGTCGTGGCCGAGACCGGCTTGACGGCGGCGGCGACGGCAGCCGGCTCGCTCGGGTTGGCCGGGGTCGGCCGGGCGGCCGACCCACCGCCGGCGCTCGCACTCGGAGAGGACGCGTTCTGGGCCGCGTCCGCCGCCGCCTTGTCCTTGGCGCGGGCCTCGAACTGGCCCACCTCCAGGAACTGCTTGACGTCCGCAGCCTTGCCGCCGCCATCGAGCACAGCACCGGCAGCCTTCTTCACCGCAGGACCGCCGGCGTTGTAAATCTGAGTCACCAGCACCAGATCGTCATCGGCGCGGGCCTTGAACTGGCCCACCTTCAGGAAGTTCTCGACGTCCTGCGGCGTCCCGTTCAGCGCCGCCCTCGCCGCCTGCTGCACTCCAGGGCCACCGACACTGGCGATCTGCGCCACCCGCACCCGATCGTCCTCCGCATCCTTGTCCGCTATCGCCTTGTCGGCCGTGGTCTTGTCGGCGGGGGCCTTGTCCTGGGCGCCCTGCTCCGGGTTCGCGTCAGGGGTCGAAGCGGCGGGGGTCTGGCCGGTGTCGGCGGCGTTCGCATACGACGGGAAGAGGACGGCCGGCGCGATCGCGACCGTGGCGAGGATCGCCGAAACACGGGCCAACTTCATCAGCTCAACCTGCTTTGCTTGATCATCCCAAAGTTATCCCCAGAGGATAGCGTGGACTTGGGCTTCTTTTTACTATTAATTGGCTCCCCTAATTGGCTCCCCGGCGACCCCCGCCAACTGCTCACCGTCAGGCCGCCGCAGGGCTTTCCCGCGACCAACGACGGCGGCGCGGATCCGGCCAGCGGCGCCGGAGTCGGCCGGTCAGCTGCGGGCGCCCTTCACCGGCAGTTCGACCCGGGCTCAAGCCCACCCGCACACCATGGAACACGTCACGCTCCGTGCCGCTCTCCACCTCCATCACAGCCCTAGACCCCTGGAGCCATCAGTGCGTTGGGAGAACCTGTACATCGCCGGGCTCGGCGCGTACCTGCCCGAGCACGAGGTGACCGCCGAGCAGGCGGTCGCCGCCGGGCAGTACGACGCCGACCGGGCCAAGGCGAACGGCATCCGCGCCGTGCGCGTCGCCTCGCACGAGGAGACCGGTCCGGTGATGGCCGCGGCGGCCGCCCGCCAGGCCATCGCCCGCTCGGGCCACCCGAACGAGGAGTTCGGCCTGGTGCTGCACAGCGGCATCGGCCACCAGGGTCAGGACTTCTGGTCGCCGGCCCACTACGTCCAGCAGGAGACGGTGGGTGGCGACGGCGCCGCCATCGAGTACCGCCAGGGCTCCAACGGCGGGCTGGCCGGCGTCGAGCTCGCCGCCTCCTACATCGCCTCCCGCCCCGACGTCACCGCCGCGCTGGTGACCGCCGGCGACTCCTTCAAGCTCCCCTACATCGACCGCTGGAACAGCGACGACCAGACCGTCTACGGCGACGGCGCGGGCGCGATCGTGCTCTCCGGCCGTGGCGGCTTCGCCCGGATCCGCGCCACCGCCAGCATCTCCGAGCCCTCGCTGGAGGCGATCTACCGCGGCGCCGACTGGACCGACATCCCCTTCGAGACCGGTCGCCCCGCCGACATCCACGCCCGCAAGGGCGTCTGGCTGTCCCGTCAGGAGAACAGCTACGAGGCGGCCATGGGCCGGATCGGCGAGAAGCTCGCCCTCGTGCTCAACAAGGCCCTGGCGGACGCGGACACCAAGCTTCCCGACACGCAGTGGTTCATCCACGGCAACATCGCCCAGCCCGTCGCCGAGTGGGGCTTCTACCGCCCCCTGGGCCTGAGCCTCTCCCAGACCACCTACGACTGGGGCAAGGGCCTGGGCCACATGGGCGGCGCCGACCACCTCATCAGCCTCAACCACCTCTTCGAGACCGGCCGGCCGAAGGCCGGGGACCTGATCGTCGCGGTCGGCGTCGGGCACGGATTCATGTGGACGGTGGCGGTGGTGGAGGTGCTGGAGACGCCTAGCTGGTGACAAGTCGCCAGGGATCCGGCCGACAGGGCTCCGGCTATCGGGCTTGGCGGCGGGCTTGATCCGCTTGTGGTGACCCGGCAGCGGTGCTGCCGGGTCACCTTCTGGTCGGCGTGGACGTCGGCGCGAGCGGGTGTTCGCCGAGCTCGCCCCGGACGAGTCACCGCGCCTGGCGCAGGTCGCGGGCCGCTGGGCCGCTGGGCCGCGCTGACGGCTCAATCCCCGCCCTCGACGGCGTCAGGTCAGGTGCGCTCCCCCGCTGCCGAGCCCCTGCTCCAGCACCGCGAACGCGCGCTGCGCGTCGCCCGCCGCCTCCTGGTACGCGTCGGCCGCACCGCGCCCCGACGCGATCTTGCGCCAGTTCTCGCGGCCCAGCTCCTGGTGCACCGTCACCAGCTGGAGGGCTGCCAGCCGAGCGCCCAACCGGCCGTCACCGTAAGCGGGTTCCACCGCCTGCGTGAGCAGCTCGACCTCGCGGGCGGTGTAGTGGGCCAGCCGGGTCCGCAGGCTCGCCGTGCCGTAGAGCAGGCGCTGGAAGGCGATCACCTCCGGGTCGTCGTTGAGCCCGGTGATCGGGTCGTGGGCGCGCAGGCCGGCCTGGAAGTGGGCGTGCAGCGCCCGCAGCGGCGTGCTGCCGTCGGCGCGGGCGAGCACGACGCGGGCCGCCTCGCCCTGGTGGTCGGCGAAGCGGTCGAGGACCAGGTCCTCCTTGGTGGGGAAGTAGCGGAACAGGGTCGGCTTGGAGACCTCCGCCGCCGCCGCGACCTCGGCCACCGAGACCTCGTCGAAGCCGCGTTCCAGGAAGAGCCGCAGGGCCGTGGCGGCGAGATGCCGCCGGGCACGCTGCTTCTTCTGCTCGCGCAGGCCGGACGGGGTGGGCGGGGTGGCCGGTGGCTCCATGCGTCCGAGGCTAGCAGCAGATCAGTGACTCGGTCAGTTTTGTTACTCGGTTGCTTTTTCCTCGGGCGGCAGGTTGGGTGGAGCGCACCCGAGCACGTCGAGCACGAGGAGCACCGTCATGACCGAGGTCCTGATCGTCGGCGCCGGCCCCACCGGCCTCACCCTTGCCTGCGCACTCGCCCGGCGCGGCGTCGCCGTCCGCGTCATCGAGCGGAGCGCCGTCCACCACCACGAGTCACGGGGCAAGACGCTCACCGAAGGCAGTCTGGAGATCTTCGCGGAGTTCGGCATCGCCGACCGGCTCCGGGCGGAGGGGACGTCGCCGCAGATCAACCGGAAGTACTTCAACGGCGAGCACGTCAACGACACCCCCTCCCCGACCCCCGCCGTCTTCATCGCCCAGTGGCGCACCGAGGAGTTGCTCCGCGAGTGCCTCGCCGACCACGGCGTGGCCGTCGAACCGGGCAGCGCGCTCGCGGACTTCGAGCAGGACGAGCACGGCGTCACCGCCACCCTCGCCGACGGGCGGCGGATCGGTGCCCGCTACCTGGTCGGCTGCGACGGCGGGCACAGCACCGTGCGCAGGCGGCTGGGTCTGGCGTTCGACGGGAAGAGCGAGCGGAGCACGTCGATGGTCTGCGGGGACGTGGAGGCGGACGGGCTCGACCGGGACGTCTGGCACCAGTGGTTCACGCCCGAGGGGGCGCTGCTGCTCTGGCCGATCCCGGGCACCCGGGCCTTCCAGTTGCAGGCGTCGCCGGAGACCGACGAGCACGGCGCGCCCCTCGCACCGTCGCTCGAAGGCTTCCAGCGCCTCTTCGACCGCTTCGCCCGGGTGCCCGGGATCCGGCTGCGCAACGCGAGTTGGCTGTCGACCTGGCGGGTCGGCGTGCGGATGGTCGACCGGATGCGGGTGGGCCGGGTCTTCCTGGCCGGGGACGCGGCCCATGTGCACCCGATCGCGGGCGGGTTGGGGATGAACACCGGGATCGCGGACGCCCACGCGCTGGCCCGCGTCCTGACGTCCGAGGGCGCCGACGAGGCACGGCTGGAGGCCTACCAGGCCGAGCGGCTGCCGGTCGCCGCCTGGACCCTGAAGGTCACCAGCGACCGGCTCGCGCACGTCATGGCGGCCACCCGGCAGCCCGGCGTCGGCACCGAGGCGGGCGCCGTGCTCGACCCGGCCCGGTCCGGCGGAAACCGGCCCCTCGGCGCTCAGCCCACCGAGGCCCAGGCCGCCGGGGGGCGGTAGGCGCCGGCCATCCGCCACGAGGTGCGGCGGCGGGGCGGGGTGTGCGAGGCCGACCGGGCCGGCGCCGCGGCGGCGGGGTGCGCCGCCTGGGCCACCCGGGCCATCAACACGGCGGTCAGCGCGGCGAGTTCGTCGGGGGTGGGGTTGCCGTGCAGCACCTGAAGGGTCAGCATCTCGGTCCTCACATCGGGGGGTTGGCGTGTTTGCGGGCCGGCAGGTCGGAGTGCTTGCCGCGCAGCACCGCGAGGGCGTGGGCAAGCACGGAGCGGGTCTCGGCGGGGTCGATGACGTCGTCCACCAGGCCGCGCTCGGCGGCGTAGTAGGGGTGCATCAGCTCCTCGCGGTACTCCTTCACCCGGCGCTCGCGGGCCGCGTCAGGATCGTCGGCGGCGGCGATCTCACGGCGGAAGACCACGTTGGCCGCGCCCTCGGCGCCCATCACGGCGATCTCGTTGGTCGGCCAGGCGAAGGAGAGGTCCGCGCCCACCGAGCGGGAGTCCATCACGATGTAGGCGCCGCCGTAGGCCTTGCGCAGGATCAGCTGGATCCGCGGCACGGTGGCGTTGCAGTAGGCGTAGAGCAGCTTGGCGCCGTGCCGGATGATGCCGCCGTGCTCCTGGTCGCGGCCCGGCAGGAAGCCGGGCACGTCGACCAGGGTGACCAGCGGGATGCTGAAGGCGTCGCACATCTGAACGAAGCGGGCCGCCTTCTCCGAGGAGTGGATGTCCAGCACCCCGGCCAGGTTCTGCGGCTGGTTGGCGACGATGCCGACCACCCGGCCCTCGATCCGGGCCAGCACGACGAGCACGCTGGTGGCCCAGCTCTCGTGGATCTCCAGGTACTCGCCGTGGTCGACGATCTCCTCGATCACCTTGCGCATGTCGTACGGGCGGCAGCCGGAGGCGGGGACCAGGTCGAGCAGCGACTCGGTGCGGCGCTCCAGCGGGTCGTCGCAGGGCGTCATGGGCGGCGTCTCGCGGTTGTTCTGCGGCAGCAGCGAGAGCAGGAAGCGGACCTCCTCCAGGCAGGTCTGCTCGTCGTCGTAGACGAAGTGCGCCACGCCCGAGATGCTGCCGTGCACATCGGCGCCGCCCAGGCCGTTCTGGGAGATCTTCTCGCCGGTGACGGCCTGCACCACGTCGGGGCCGGTGATGAACATCTGCGAGGTCTCGCGGACCATGAAGACGAAGTCGGTCAGCGCGGGGCTGTAGGCGGCGCCGCCGGCGCAGGGGCCGAGCATCACCGAGATCTGCGGGATGACCCCCGAGGCCCTGACATTGCGCTGGAAGATGCCGCCGTAGCCGGCCAGCGCGGTGACACCCTCCTGGATCCGGGCGCCGGCACCGTCGTTGAGCGAGACCAGCGGGGCACCGGCCGCGATGGCCATGTCCATGATCTTGTGGATCTTCTGCGCGTGGGCCTCGCCCAGCGCGCCGCCGAAG
Source organism: Kitasatospora sp. NBC_01266 (assembly GCF_036242395.1). Classification (NCBI taxonomy): domain Bacteria; kingdom Bacillati; phylum Actinomycetota; class Actinomycetes; order Kitasatosporales; family Streptomycetaceae; genus Kitasatospora; species Kitasatospora sp. NBC_01266. Next base: position 3,135,973 of record NZ_CP108458.1, read on the forward strand.
ATCCGGAAGTCGTGCGCGTAGACGAAGACCGTCCGCCCGCGGACCAGTCCCCAGCCGGTGAGCACGCCGTCGCTGTGCGGCTTTCTGTCCTCCAGGCCGAAGCCGGTGGCGCGGTGCCGGCGCAGCCCCTCGACCTCGTGGAAGGAGCCCTCGTCCAGCAGCAGTTCGATCCGTTCGCGCGCCGTCAGCTTGCCCTTGGCGTGCTGCGCCTCGGTCGCCTGCTCGCTGGGGCCCTGCCGGACCCGCTCGCGCAGCGCCAGCAACTCGGCGGTGCGGGCGCGCAGGTGGTCCTCGTCGGTGCTGATCATGGTGGTCATGCGTCACCTGTTCCTGAGGTACGGAGTCCTGAGGTGCGGGCGTCCTGAGGTACGAAGTCCTGAGGTACGAAGTCCTGAGGTACGAAGTCCTGAGGTGCGAAGTCCTGAGCTGCGGGCGTCGCTGGCGCACGGACGTCGTCCCGCAGCACGGACCGGCTGCGCACCTGCCAGTCGGCGGCGGCGTCCCGGCGGACCAGGACGTCCTCCAGGACGGTGCTGACGAACGGCTGCGGCGGCCGGCCGGCCCGGTTCTCCAGCACCAGGACGTAGGAGCGGGCGAAGACCTCGTCCGCTCCCCTGGGCTCCACCGTGAGAGCGCTCAGGAGGTGACGGTGCGCCACCCCCTCGGCCCGGCGGGCGGCCAGGTTCGCCAGCGTGCCCGCCTCGATGGCGGCCCGGCCGCGCACCGGCGCGGGCAGGCCGTTGGAGGCGAAGACACCGTCCTCGGTGAAGGTGGCCGCCCAGCCGACGGCGTCGCCCTCGTCGATGGTCCGCATCTGGCGGGCGTAGAAGTCCAGGATCCGCGCGTACACGTGCTCAGCCTGCATGCGGTGCAGGGTGGCGCGGGGCGCTGGAGATGCGCTGGAGTGGATGACCGGGCTGGTCGGAACGGGTTCGAGTTCCGTTCGAGGGCGACGGCCGATGCTGCGCAGGCCGGCACCACGCCCTGGGAGGACCTCATGCCACTGATCGACCTGTCCGCCACGGTGGACGCACAACTCTGGGAGCCCGACCCGGTCACCCACACCACCCTGTCGGCCGTCGAGGGCGCCGAGCACATGGCGAAGGGGATGCGGGCCGCGTTCGGCATCGAGTTCTCCCCCGGGGAGCTACCGGGCGGCGAGTTCCTGACCAACGACCTGATGTCGCTGACCACCCACACCGGCACGCACGTCGACGCCCCGGCCCATTACGGCGCCCGGGCGGACGGCAGCCAGGGGCGGACCATCGACCAGCTGCCGCTGGACTGGTTCCACCGGCCCGGCTTCGTGCTGGACCTGCGCGGGGTACGGGAGCAGGGGCGCAGCGTGGCCGACGACGCCGACCTGCGGGCCGCGCTGGACCGGATCGGCTACCGGCCGCGACCGCTGGACATCGCGCTGCTGCACACCGGTGCCGACGCCTGGGGCGGCACCCAGCGCTACTTCACCGAGTTCACCGGTCTGGACGGCTCGGCCACCCGGTTCCTGCTCGAGCTGGGCATCCGGGTGATCGGCACCGACGCGTTCAGCCTGGACGCGCCGTTCGGCGACATCATCGCCCGCTACCGCGCCACCGGGGACCGCTCGGTGCTCTGGCCGGCCCACTTCGCCGGACGGGAGCAGGAGTACTGCCAGATCGAGCGGCTGGCCGGACTGGCGGCGCTGCCCCGTCCGCACGGGTTCACGGTGAGCTGCTTCCCGGTCAAGATCGCTCGGGCGGGCGCGGGTTGGACCCGGGCGGTCGCGCATCTGCCGGACCCGGAGTGAGCGGGCGTGGGAACGCACCGGGAGAACGCACGGGGAGAACGCACCGGGAGGGAGAACGCGGCGGCTTTGGCGGCCGACCGGCGCCGCCGACGAAAAGCATCAAGATTCGCTCAACCGCCAGCGCTTTTTCGGCCAGTCGGTCGTACCCTGATCACGTCTGACTCACCTGGTGAGCAGCGCGGACCAATCACGTCTCGGGGCGGAAACATGAAGCGTATTCGCAGTGCATGGGCGGCAGTCAGTCACCTCTTCCCGGGCCTCAACCGAGGCTGGGAGACCCGCTACGACCACCCGCACTCCCACCTGCGCACCCAGGCGCCGGACATGAAGGCGGTCCGAGCCCGCGAGGCCGACCGTCTGCGGGGCTACGGCGGGAACCTCGGCGGCGGCCTGTAGGCAACTCCGATCGGCCCTGAGCAGACCCGCTCAGGGCCGATCTGGTCTGCTCAGGGCTGATCGGGCGAGAGTTGGCGCTTCGCCACCTGCCAGCCGGCGGTGGCGCTCCAGACCAGTTCGTCGGTCAGCCCGGCGCCCGCCAGCGCGCGCGGGCGCTCGCCCGGCAGGGTGGCGAAGATCAGCGTGTGGGCCCGGGCGGTCAGGCGGCCGTCGCCGTTGCGGTGCAGGGTCAGGCCGCTGATCAGGTGCCGGTTGACCTGACCGGTGGCCGCGCGCTGCTCGCGCATGCGACGGCTGTGCTCGACGATGGCGGCCCGGCCGCGCAGCGGGTCGGCGGAACCGGTGGCGCCGAACTCGGCCTCGGGGTGGAAGGTGGCTCCGTAGGCGTCCAGTTCGCCGTCGTCCACGGCCTGCACCTGGCGGGCGTAGAACTGCGTCAACTGCTCGTGGAGTTGGTCGGCGCGGGCGCGCAACTCGGCGCGCAGGGCGGCGCGGTCCACCTTGCCGTTGGTCGGCCGGCGCGGGATCGCGGACAGCGGCTCGGCGTGCACGATCCGCTGGGCGGCGGGGAGTTCGGCGTTGACCTCGGCGAGGACGGCGGCAACCGCGGGCCCCGACCCGGAGGGTGACTCGGCGTGCGACTCGGCGTGCGACTCGGCGTGCGGCTCGGCGCAGACGATGAAGGCCATCGGGACCGGGTTCCCGTCCGCGTCCGGGCCGTCCAGCACCGCGGCGTCACGCACCGCCGGGTGCGCCAGCAGCGCCCGTTCCAGCACCGAGGGGCAGATCAGCTCGCCGGACCGGTGGAAGACGTCGGCCACCCGGTCCAGCACGAACAGGTAGCCGTCCGCGTCCAGCCGGACGACGTCGCCGGTGGCGAACCAGCCGTCGGCGTCGAACGGCGCAAGATCCGGACGGTCCAGGTAGCCAAGCATCAACTGCGGCCCCTGCACGAGTAGTTCACCAACGCTGCCGGACGGCAGCGGACGCCGGGTGACCAGGTCGACCACCTGCGAGCGGGTGTCGGCCAGCGCCGGACCGGCCGAGCCGGCCCGCGGCGCGCGCGGGCCGTCGGAGTGCAGCAGGTAGGCGGCCTCGGTGAGCCCGTAGCCCTGGAAGACCGGCACCCCGAACTGTGCGGCGAGGGTGCGCACCACGGGCGCGGGCAGGGTCGCGTTGCCGGCCGCGATCTGGCGCACGGTACGGAACTTGAGCTCGCCGAGTCCGGGGTCGGCGGCCATCCGGGCCAGCGCCACGGGGAGCGCGTAGTAGTGGGTGGCGCCGTAGCGGTCGGCCCACTCGACGGCCTCGGTAGCGCTGCCGCCCGGACCGCCGGGTGCCAGCACCTGCGAAGCTCCCGCGAACACCCCGGCGTTGAGGTGCAGCGGGGAGCAGATCGGCAGGTGCGCGAAGAGCGTCGAGTCGGCGTCCACCTGGTGGGCGTGGGCGAACTGGACGGCGCAGGACTTGATCGCGTGGTGGCCGAGGGCAACGCCCTTGGTCGGCCCGGTGGTGCCGCTGGTGAAGGTGATCGCGGCCGGCCGCTCGACGGGCGGCGGCCCGGCCGGCCGGAGCCGACCGGGCTCCAGGTCCGTCCCGGTGGCCTCGCCGATCACCAGCACCTGCTCCAGGAAGGGGAGTTCGGCGCGCAGCGCGGCCAGCCGACCGGCCAGCTCGGGGCTGACCAGCGCGACGGCGACCTTGGCGGCGGCCAGCAGGTGGCGCAACGCCGGGTCCGGCAGCAGCGGGTTGACCGGCACCACGGTGTTGCCGCTGCGCAGTACCGCGTAGTAGCCGACCGGGAAGTCCGGGTGGAGCAGGGCGCAGACCGCGATCCGGACCCCGCTGCGGCCGAGCCCCTCCGCCAGCCGGCCGGCCCAGTCGTCGACCCGGCGGTCCAGCTCGGCGAAGCTCAACTCCCCTGCGGCGCTGTACAGCGCGGGGTGGTCGGGGCGGCGGCGGGCGGACTCGGCGAGCAGCACGTCGACCGTGCCGGGTGGGACGGTGAGCATCGGGAGCCTCCTGGGGCGCGGACGGTGCGGGGTCTCACGGGTCGGCGGGGGATCAACGGCGGGGATCAACGGCGGGGCTCAACAGCTCCCGGAATCAAAGGCGTTGACTCCTGCGGGCTTCGGCGAACTCCTTGGCGTGCCGCAGCGTGGTGGCGCTGTTGGTGCCCAGCGCCTGCCGGACCCGCTCGCGCGCCTGGGGCACCGTGGCCGCCGGGCCCAGCAGTTCGGCGATGCCCGCCCGGTCGAGGGTGACGGCGTGCCAGGAGGTGGCGAGCAGACCGGGGCCACCGTCCGGATCGGGTCCGACCACCCAGCGGCCGGTGTGCGCGGCCAGCACCGGAGACGCCTTGACCTGCTTGTAGACGATGGTGCCCCGGTCGGCGAAGGGCAGCCGGACCGAGCCGGTGGTGTGCACGCTGCCGTCCGGTGCTCGGGTGTCCATCTCCAGGTACTGCACGCCCGCGCGCTCGCTCAGCTCGAGGCGCGCCACGTGCGGCAGTCTGCTGGGCCACTGGTCGGCCCGGTCGAGGAAGTCGAAGACGTCCGCCGCCGCGCCGTCGATCCGCACCGAGTCGCTGAAGCTGAACCGCAGCGCGTCGGCGGCGCCGTCCTCGGGCGCGGTCGCGGCGGCGGCGAGCGCGCGCAGTTCGGCGGTGCTGTTGCGGTCGATGGCCTGCTCGATCCAGCGCACCGCGTCGGGGTCGTCGGCGACGGCCGCGTAGTCGTGCAGCAGCACCACCTCGCTGCCGCCCTCGACGGCGGTGACCTGCCATGCGCCGCCCATCCTGGCCACCGGCGGCGAGGAGACCAGCTGGCGGAAGCCGATCCGGTGGCGGGCCGGGTCGAGCGAGCGGCGGGAGGTCCAGTGGCGCACCTCGCCGTTGGCGAAGGCCCAGATCCGCAGCAACTGCTCGGTGCTGTCCTCCTCACCGACCTCGGCGTGGACCGTGGGCCCGAAGACCTGCGGCCAGCTCGCCGCATCGGCGATCAGCCCGAAGACCCGCTCGGGGGCCGCCGCGACGGTGATCCGGTGCCGGGTGACCCGGGTGGTGGCCAGTGCCACGGTGCTCTCCCTCCGCTGCCGGACCGGCCCTGAGCCGGCTCGGCGCTGATCAGTAACTGCCGAGCCCGCCGCAGACGTTGAGCGCCTGCGCGGTGATCGCCGCGGCCTGCTCGCCGGCCAGGTAGCCGACCATCGCGGCCACCTCCCGGGCGGTGGTGTAGCGGCCGAGCGGGATCTTGGCCTCGAACCGGGCCAGCACCTCCGCCTCGCTGATGCCCCAGTGGTCGGCGAAGCCCAGCCGGACCTGCTCGGCCATCGGCGTCTCGACATACCCCGGGCAGACCGCGTTGACGGTGATGCCGCTGGTCGCGAGCTCCAGGCCGAGCGCCTTGGTGAAGCCGATCACGCCGTGTTTGGAGGCCGAGTACGGGGCGGCGAGCAGCACGCCCTGCTTGCCGCCGGTGGAGGCGATGCTGATCACCCGGCCGGGACCGCCCTCGCGCATCCGGCCGGTGGTCAGCACCTCGCGGGTGACCCGGAAGACGCTGGTCAGGTTGGTCTCGATGACGTCGTCCCAGAGTTCGTCCGGGATCTCCTCGGTCCGGCCGCCGCCGCCCCGACCAGCGTTGTTGACCAGGATGTTGACCGGTCCGTAGCGGGCCACGGCCTGCTCCACCAGGGCGCGCACATCGGCCGCCGAGCGGACGTCGGCGCGGGCTCCGGCCACCTCCAGGCCGCGCCCGCGCAGCTTGTCGACCACGCTCTGCACGGACCCGGCGTCCCGGCCGCAGAGGAAGACCGCGTGCCCCTGCTCGGCCAGCAGCTCGACCGTCGCGAGGCCGATCCCGCTGGTGCCCCCGGTGACCAGCGCCGTCCGGCGCGGCCGGGCGGGCGGTTGCTGAAACGAAGGCTGCGGGGAAAGGGGCTGCGGGGAAAGAGGCTGCTGGCGCGGGGGTTGCGACTTCGGCTGCTGCTCGGACATCGGCTGCCGCTCCTCTCGAGTCCTTCAGGCGCGATACCGCCACGAGCTTCACAGCGCCGGCTCGGCACCGGCTAGACCGAAACTCGATCCGGGTGCACCCGCTCGGCCCAGCGGACCACGTGGGGGATCGCCAGCCCCGCCGCGACGAAGACCCCGCCCATCAGCAGCCAGCCGGGTGCGCCCCAGCCGACGCAGAGGAAGCCGAGGACGGCGGGCGCCACGACATCGGCCAACCCGCCGCTGATCCTGGCGATCCCGGTGTACTGCCCCTGCGCATGGGCGGGCGCGAGGGCGTACTTCAGCTGGAACGCCCCGGCCGCCTGGAGGATCTCGCCGATCGTGTGCACCCCCGCCCCCAGCGCGATCAGCACCATCGCGAGCCACCCGGGCAGCCCCGCTGTCAGGCCGATCAGCGTCATCCCACCCAGGAACGCCCACCCCGAGCGGCGCCAGGCCCGGGTGGCGGCCGGGTTGCCGTCGATCCCCCTAGCCACCCGGACCTGTAGGAACACCACCAGCAGGGTGTCCGCCAGCGCGTTCGCCCCGACGAACCAGCGCGGCGCGTGGGTGTGCTCCACGATCCACAGCGGCAGCGCGAAGAGCATCACCTCGCCCTGCATCGAGGTGATCGCGCTGAGCACCGAGTAGACCAGGAACGGGTAGTCCCGGGCCGCGCTCACCCGCTCGCCCCGCGGCGGCGGCGCCAGCGGCGGCACCGACGGCAGTCGACGGGCCACCAGAGCCGTGGCCAGGAAGCTGAGCGCGTTGCCGAGCACCAGGCAGACGTAGGCCGTGCGGGTGTCCAACTGGACGACCAGCGCGGCCAGTACGGCGCCCACGCTGCCGGCCAGGTTGACCGCCGCGCGCAGGTAGGCCCGGAACCTGGCCGGCTGCGCCCCCGCCAGCCCCCGGGTCAGCGGCGCCCTGGCCGCCTGGCTCGCGGAGCCGGCCAGTTCGGTGAGGCAGACCACGAGGACGAACAGCCAGAACGAGTGCACCAGCACCAGCGCGGCCATCGCGAGCGCCTGCGCGACGAGGGTCGCCAGGTAGACCTCGCGCGGCCCGCGCCGGTCCGCCAACCGCCCCACCGGGATCCCGGAGAGCAGCCCGACCAGCGCGCCGATGCCCATCCCCGGGCCCACCTGCGCGAGCGGCAGCCCCACCGAGCGGGTGAAGAAGAGCGCCGCACTGATCATGAAGACGCCACTGCCCACCATGTTGACGAAGCTCGCGGTGGCCAGGGTGCGGCGCGGCCCGGGTTCGAGCAGCAGGCCGCGGGCGACGAGCCAGGAAGGGGCGGGTTCGGGAGTCGGAGTTGACGGTTCGTCAGAATTCGCTGCTGCCGGTGCTTTGCTTTTCGGTGCTGCCAAGGCCACAGGTCGCCGTCCGGAGTCGGGGGAAGGAGAGGACTCGGAGTATGGCGACCGCCGGAGCGGCGCGAAAAGGCATGGCGGACCGGGGAAAACTCACACGCCGGGCGGGAACAAGGCGGTCCTGGAACGCCGTTGGAAGATATGAGAAAGCGGCCGGGGGATATCCGGCAATTCCCGTCCGAACGCGGGCGATTCACCCTGCCGTCCAGCCGTCGTCCCCGCCCCGGCAGCGCCAGAACGGGGACAACGCGGCGGGACCACGCGTCAGGGACAACGCGGCGGCGACAACGCGTCTGCGCGGCGGGCGGGATCAGGCCGCCGCGATCGGGCGGACCTCCGCGAGTTTCTGCGGAGCCTGGACCTGGTGGACGGCGGCCAGGAACTCGCGCGGGGTCTCCGCGCCGATCGCCTCCTCGGGCAGTTCGATGCCGTAGTCGCGCTGGATCCGGCCGGTGACCTGGAGGATCGCCAGCGAGTCGTAGCCGAGCTCGTAGAAGGAGACGTCCAGGACGTCCCCGTCCAGGTCCACGGCCTCGTCCTCGCCCGCGCACTCGCGCAGCAACCGGGTGAGGTCACAGAGTTCAAGGAGGGGCATGCCACATCCTTTCGGAGTCGGGTCGTTCGACGGAATCAGGGGGTGGCGCGCACGACCAGGGCGGCGTTGAAGCCGCCGTAGCCGCGCGCCAGCACCAGGGCGGTGCGCAGCGGGGCCGGCCGGGCCGCCCCGCAGACCAGGTCGAGCCGCAGGTCGGCGGCCGGCTCGCGGACCGGTCCGCTGGGCGGGATCACGCCGTCGCGCAGCGCCAGCAGGGCGCCGGCCACGTCCAGCGCGGCGCCGCCGGCCAGTCGGCCGGTGAGGCTCTTGGGCGCGGTGACCGGGACCCCGTGCGGCCCGAAGAGCTCGACCAGCACGGCGGCCTCGGCCCGGTCGAGTTCGGGGACCCCGGCCGCGTCCGCGAAGACCACGTCGATGTCGGCGGGGGTCAGCCCGGCGTCGGCCAGCGCGTTCGCGGCGGCCCGCGCCAGCCCCGGCGGGCGGCCGCTGCCCGGGGCCGGGTCCATGGTGGCCGCGTAGCCGGCCAGTTCGCCGTAGCGGTGGGCGGCCCCGCGCTCCCGGGCGCTCGCGGCATCCTCCACCACCAGGATCGCGCCGCCCTCGCCGGGCAGGTAGCCGCTCGCGGTGGCCGCGAAGGGCAGGTACTCCCCCGCCTCGCTGAGCCGCCCGGTGGCGAGTTGGGCGACCCAGCCCCAGGGGCAGAGCGCGCCGTCGACCCCGCCGGAGACCATCATCCGCACGCCCTTGCGGACTTCCCGGCGGGCCTGGCCCAACGCGTCCAGCCCGCCCGCCTGCTCGGTGACCAGCACGCCGCTGGGGCCCTTGGTGCGGTTGCGGATCGAGATCTGGCCGGTGTTGACGGCGTAGAACCAGGCGAACGACTGGTAGGCGCTGACGTGCTCCCTGCCGTGCTCCCAGAGCGCCTGCAACTCCCGCTGCCCGAACTCCACCCCGCCGCCGGAGGCCGCGGTGACCACCCCCGCGCCGTACTCGGGGAAGTCCTCGGCGCTCACGCCCGCGTCGCGCAGCGCCCAGTCGGCGGCGACCAGGGCGAGCCGGGTCATCTGGTCGGTCTGCGGCAGCAGCCGGCCGGGCAGGTGGTCGGCGGCGGTGAAGTCCGGGACCTGGCCGGCCACCGTGGCCGGGTAGCCCGAGGCGTCGAACCGGGTGATCGGGCCCAGCCCGCTGGTGCCGGCCAGGGTGGCGGCCCAGTACTCCTCGGTGCCAAGGCCGTTGGGGGCCACGATGCCCAGCCCGGTGACCAGCGCGCTCATCGCCGCACCTGCGGCCTGGTCAGCACCAGCGCGCTCTGGAAGCCGCCGAACCCGCTGCCCACGCTGAGCGCGACGTCGGTGCGCTGCTCGCGGGCCCGCAACGGGATGTAGTCGAGGTCGCAGTCCGGGTCCGGCTCGTGCAGGTTGGCGGTGGGCGGCAGTACCCCGTGCACCAGCGCGAGCGCGCAGGCGGCGACCTCCAACGCGCCGACCGCGCCCAGCGAGTGGCCGATCATCGACTTGATCGAGCTGACCGGGGTCCGGTAGGCGTGCTGCCCCAGGGCCAGTTTGAAGGCGGCGGTCTCGTGCCGGTCGTTCATCCTGGTGCTGGAGCCGTGCGCGTTGACGTAGTCGACGGCCTGCGGGGCGAGCCGCGCCTGGTCCAGCGCGGCACCGATGGCGGCGGCCAACTCCCGTCCGTCGGGCTTGAGTCCGGTCATGTGGTGGGCGTTGCAGCGGGAGGCGTAGCCGGCCACCTCGGCGTAGATCCGGGCGCCCCGGCGGCGGGCGCGGGTCAGCTCCTCCAGGATCAGCACCGCGGCGCCCTCGCCCAGCACCAGGCCGTTGCGAGTGCGGTCGAAGGGGCGCGAGGCGCTGCTCGGGTCGTCGTTGCGCGGGGTGGTGGCGTGGATGGCGTCGAAGCAGGCGGCGGTGATCGGGGTGATCGGCGCCTCGGTGGCGCCGGCGACCATCACGTCCACGGTGCCCTCGCGGATCAGCTCGACGGCGTGGCCGAGCGCGTCCAGGCCCGAGGTGCAGCCGGTGGAGACCACGGCGGCCGGGCCCTCGGCGCCGGCCGTCCAGGCCAGTTCGGCGGCGATCGAGCTGGGCACGAAGTGGCGGTACAGCTCGGGGACGGCGCGTTCGTGGTCGACGGTCCAGCGGCGGCCGTGCTCGCTGACCGCCACGTACTCGCGCTCCAGACTGGTGGTGCAGCCGACGGCGGTGCCGACCGTGGTGCCGATCCGGCCCGGATCCAGCGCGCCGGTGTCCAGGCCGCTGTCGGCGAGCGCCTCGCGGGCACTGGCCACGGCGAACTGGGCCGCCCGGTCCAGCCGGGTGCGCTGCTCGGCGCTCAGCCCGGCGGCGGCCGGGTCGAAGTCGCTCTCGGCGGCCACCCGGGAGCGGTAGCCGGTGGCGTCGAAGAGGGTGATGGTGCGGGCGGCCGGCCGCCCGGCCGTGAGCATCTCCCAGTACGGTCCCACTCCTGGCCGGCCGGGGGCGACCACGCCCAGACCGGTGATCACCACGCGGCGGGTCATCGCCGCCCTGCCTCTGCTCGGTGCCGCACCTGTGCCGTCCTCTCCCCGTGGCCGATCCGAAGTCCCGCCAGTATTCGCACGCCAGCTCGAATCAGCCTTGAAGCCTCAGCCGAGCACCTCGACCACCGCGCAGGTCCAGCTGAACCCGGCGCCGATCCCCGCCAGCAGGCAGCGCTGCCCGGGCCGCAGCACACCGCCGCGGCGCAGCTGGTCGAGGCCGGCGAACTGGTCGGCCGCGCCCAGGTGGCCGACCGAGCGGCTCCACTGCCAGGTGGAGCGCGCCGGATCGATGCCGAAGGGCTGGAAGTAGGTCGCCTCCAGCCGGCGGCGGCCCAGATGCGGCAGCACGAACCAGTCGATCCCGGCGAGTTCGGTCTCCGCCTCGGCCAGCGCCGCCTTGACCGCCGCGCGCTGCCCCGCCGACACCCGGGCGACGCAGAACGACGTACTGGCCCGGGCGAAATAGGCCTGCTTGGCCTGCTCCAGGTCGATCACCGGGCGCCGCTCGAAGGGGGCGGCGCCGAACGGGTCGTCGCCCCGGTGCATGCCCTCCAGCTCCGGGTCGGAGACGGTGACCACGCTGCGCAGCCGGGCGAAGCCGCCGCGCCGGGAGAGCAGCAGCGCCGCGCCGCCGTCCGCGTAGAGGGTGCCGGGGTCGCCCCGCCAGCGGTCGAAGCCGGGCGGGCAGAACCGGTCGCCCGCGGTGAGCAGCGCGCCGTCCAGCTCGGCCGCCCCGGCCAGGTACCCGGCGGCGAGCTGCAGCGCGGCCATCCCGCCGTTGGAGAGCTGGCGGACCTCCAGCGCCGGGCAGGGCTCGGGCAGCACCTCGCGCTGGAGGTAGGAGGCGGGCGCCCACAGGTCGTGGCCCTGGTAGTAGACGCTGGCGTGCAGCAGCAGGTCCACCTTCACCTGCGGGGCGGTGGCCAGCGCCGCGCGGGCGGCGGTCGCGGCGAACTCGGGCCCGCTGGTGCCGTCCGAGACGGTGACGGCGAGTGCTCCGGTCTGCCGGGCGGTGCGGGCGTCGAGCAGGCCCTGCTCGACGGCGGTCGCCACGGGCGTGGCGGCGGGCAGGCTGCTGCCGTGGCCCGCGAGGTAGATCGACTGGTACCGCACGACGCCTCCATGGCCGGGCCGGTTCGGTACCCGCCGACGGGGGTGCGGCCCTCGGGTCATGTTCCGGCGGCGGCCTTGAACGGCGCTGGAACAACGGCGAGTTCGGCCCCGCTCGGCAGCCCGGTGCGGCCCTCGCCGAGATCGCCGAGGGCGACGCTGGCCAGGAAGCGGCCGTCCACCAGGCCGGTGCCGAAGCTCCAGCGCACCCCGCCCGCGAGCCGCTGCTCCGAGGCCGCGAACAGCTCGGCCCACTCGGGCGCCGCGGAGGTCCCGGACGCCTCAGGCGGATCCAGCGCGTCCGGCGCGTCCGGCGCACTGCCCAGCGGATAGCCCAGCGGGAAGCCGAAGCGGGTGAACCGCAGCCGCAGGCCCGCGCCGATCGCCTTGCTGTAGGCCTCCTTGAGGGTCCACAGCCGCACCAGCGCGTCGTTGCGCCGCTCCACGGGCAGCGCTTCCAGCGCCGCGCGCTCCTGCTCGGTGCAGGCGTACAGCTCGACCCCGGTGCCGTACATCCGGCGGGCGGCGGCCTCCGCGTCGACCCCGATCACCCCGCGCCGGCTCAGGCCCACCAGCATCAGCCGCTCGGTGTGGCTGAGGCTGATGTCCAGGTGCTCGCAGCCGCGCAGATAGGGCCGGCCGCCCAGCCGGTAGGCCACGTCCAGCAGGTGCGGCGGGCAGTCGAAGACCGCGGCGGCCGTGGTCTTGAGCAGCAGCCGGGAGGCGACGAACCGGGCCCTGGCCTCGGGATGGCCGAGGCTGCGCTGGCGGATCCAGTCGCGGCCGAGCAGTCGGCGCAGCTCCGGGGCGTCCAGGTCCTCGGGCAGCCAGTCGTCCCGCCTGCCGTAGACCACGGCCACACCCCGGTGCGCCATCGACTCCCTGACCCGGTGCCAGGGGCCATGCCGACCGGGCGCCAGGTACGGGACTCCGACCAGCGCCTCCAGCTCCTGTGCCGGCCCGAACGCCATGGACATGACTACCCTTCGGCCACCGCGGACAAAATGCCACCCTGGCACCGCCGGCTCGAACGGTGCTTGACCCACGAAGCTTCCAGCCAACCTCCAGCGCGCCCTGCCAGCCTGCGCCCCCTGACCACCTGACCATCTTCTCAGGGAGTAACGCTCATGGCCCTCAAGCGGATTCAGCTTCTCGTGGCCGCCGCAGCACTGATCGCGGGCACCCTCGCCGTGACCGGTGCCGCCACCGCCCAGGCCGCCGACCGGCACCCGGCACAGGGCGCGGCGAGAACCGACCGCGCCTGCGCAGGCCTGCTCGGCAAGTCGCTGGACATCACCTTCGACAACGGCCTGGAGATGAGGTTCGACTACGCCGCCGACGGCACCCAGCTGACCGGCCAGGTGCTCGCCGCCGGCACCTCGGGCAGCACGGTCGGCATCACCAACACCGTGCCCGACTCACTCAGCACGGTCGCGAAGAACGTGTACTTCACCAACTGGAACGAGCACGGCGGCCTCACCGTCAGCCTGACCGAGGACCTCAAGTCCGGTACCGCGCAGGCCTACTGGTCGTTCCCGAGTGGCGGCGACGTGCGGGTCGGGCAGCTGCACAGCGGCACCATCCGCTGCCTGGGCTGACCGGACGGAAAACACGCGAGGGCCCCGGGATCGTCCGACAGTTCCCGCGAGGCGCGAACTGTCAGACGATCCCGAGGCCCTCGCCCGCGAGACTCACGGCACCAGCTGCGCCGGCCGCCGGCCGCCGTCCCATGACGGCTCGGCGCCGAGGATGGCCAGCTCCAACTCCCGCAGCCACGGCCCCGGTTCGGCGCCGAGCTCGGTGGCCAGCCGGCGGCGGATCCGCCGCAGCACACCGAGCGCGTCCACACTGCGCCCGCACCGGTGCAGCACCCGCACGTACTGCTCGCAGAACCGCTCGTTCAAGGGGTACTCGGTGGTCAACGCGGCCAGTTCGCCGAGCAGTTCGCTGTGCCGGCCGATCGCGAGACCGGCCTCGGTGCGCCGCTCGACCAGCGCGATCCGGCGGTCCTCCAGATAGCGCGCCTCGGCCTGCAGCCTGGGCCCGAAGTCGACGTCCAGCAGCACCGGCCCCCGCCACAGGCGGTCGGCCTCGCCCAGCAGCCGCTCGGCGGTGGCCGGATCGCCGAGTTCCAGTGCCCGCCCGCCCAGTTGCCCGAGCCGGTCGAACTCGGTCACGTCACAGGCCTGCGGCGGGGCGGCCAGCTGGTAGCCGCCGAAGGCGGTGCGCAGCAGGTCCTTGGCGCCGCCGTCCGGGTCGGCGGTGCCGGCCAGCGCCGCCACCAGCAGCCGGCGCAGTTGCAGGATGTAGGTCTGCAGCGTGCTGAGCGCGCTGGGCGGCGGGTGGCCGTCCCACAGCTCCTCCAGGATCACCGGGACCGGGACCACCTGGCCGGCCCGCACCGCCAGCAGCGCCAGCACGTTCCGGGGTTTGGGCGCGCTCGGCACCACCGAGGTGCCGAGCACGGTCACCTCCAGTGGGCCGAGTACGCCGATCCGCACGTTCATCTGGCCGCTCCTCTCGCAGGGTCGTCGGCTCCGGAGCCGGTCCGGCCGGGTCGTCAGCCCGCGCTGCCCGCCACCCGCAGCGCCCGCTGGATCGCCCCGAGCATCCGGGTGTCCAGCGTGGTGGCGGCCCGGGTGTCGCTGATCCGGCCCCGGCCCGCGTCGTGCAGGGCCAGCCCGGCCAGGTGGCGTTCGCCCACCCGCAGCGAGCGGAAGGACCAGGCCTCGCGGTCGGCCGGGGTGCCGTCGGCACGCCGCAGCCTGGGGGGCTCCTCGTCCACCTGGAACCCGAACTCCGTGAACGGAAAGTACATCCCCTGCCCAAGCGCCTTGGTATAGGCCTCCTTGAGCGTCCACTGCCGCACCAGCCGCTGGTTGCGCCGGGCCTCCTCGGTGGCCGCGAGCAGCCGCACCTCGTCCGGGGTGCACATCTGCTGCTCGCCGCCGCTGCCGTAGAGCGGGCGTTCGGCCCACTCGACGTCCACCCCGATCAGCCCCAGGGTGCTCAGTCCCACCAGCATCAGATCGCCGGTGTGGCTCAGGTTGAGGTCCACCTGGTCGCAGCCGCGCACGTAGAGCCGCCCGGTCAGCGCGTAGCCGAACTCCAGCTCCTGCGGCGGCACGCCGACCGCGCGGGCGGCCAGGTGCTTGAGCAGCGCCCGGGTGGCCAGGAAGCGGTCGGCGGTCCGGCGGCCGCTGCGGGCCTGGTACTTCTCCCACTCCCGGCCCAGCAGCGCGCGCAGTTCGGCCTCGCCGGGCAGCGCGGCCAGCCACTCGGTGATCGAGCCGTAGGCGAGTGCCACCCCGTGCTCGCGCAGGTCCCGGTCCAGTTGCCGCCACGGCCCGGCGGGCCCGGCGACGGCCCGGGGTTCGAGCGGCCTGGTGGTGTTCACGCGAGCTCGAGGTCGTAGAGGTCCAGCGAGCGGTTCTCGGCGCTGCGGCGCAGCACCTCGGCGCAGAGGCCGACCTCGACGTCCGGCGGCAGCGCCGGGGTGCGCCTGCCGAGCCGGCGCAGCAACCGGTCCAGCGCCAGCGCCAGCCACTGCGGCCGGGCGCTGAACGCCTCGTGCTGCGGATCGGCGTTCAGCTGGACGCCCAGGCAGCAGATCGCGGCGATCGCCAGCGCGTACCGGTCGGTGAGCGGGAAGGAGCGCACCGAGGCGGCGAACTCGCGGTCGTCCTCCGGCAGTTCGAGCGCGGCCCGGCGGATCTCGGCGAGTTCGTCGACCAGCAACGCGCTCTGCTCGCACAGCAGTTCACCAAGCTCGCCCAACTCGCCCGGCTCCCCCGGCCCGCCCGGCCCGCCCGAGGCCCGCGCGGCGATCGTGCGGGCCGCCTCGGTGGCGTAGGCGGCCAGGCCGTCCTGGCCGCCGAAGCTGGCCAGCCGCTCGGAGTCGATCGGCGGCACCGGTCCGTACGGGGTGAACAGGCTTCCGGGCGCGGCCCGTTCGGCGCTCCACTCGGCCGCCGCGATGCCTGGCAGGCAGGGTGCGATGGTGGCCTGGCACATCGCGGTGCTGACGTGCCCGAAGGTGATCATGGCCAGGTCGCGGACGTGCTTCTGGAAGATCGCGTGGTCGCCGTTGCGGGCGTGGAAGGCGTCGCCCATCACCACCGAGAGGTGGTAGAGCGCCTCGCCGGCCAGCTTGGGCACCAGGTACTTGCCCACCGCGGAGAGCACGTTGGACTGCTCGGGGATCAGGTGCAGCGCCCGGGTCGCGGCGAGCGTGAGGCTGTCGCAGATCAGCAGGTCGACGAAGGTCCCGGCGAGCGCGTTGCGGGCCATCGGCACCGCGGTCACCGGGCGGCTGAAGGCCCGCTGGTCGACCGCGAACCGGGTGGCGGTGCGCAGCGCGGTGTCGGCCAGGCCCACGCACATGGCCGGCACCGTCGCGTGGATCACCGGGAAGGCGCGCAGGCCGAGTTCCACGCCGCGCCCCCACTCCCCCAGCAGCGCGTCGTCGGCCAGCGGGGCGTCCGCGAACTCCAGCCCGCAGATCCGCAGGCCGCGCACCGCGTCGGTGCGGTGCCGGCCCAGTCGGCGCACCCGCTCGGCGGGCAGCTCGGCCATCGGGACCAGCAGCAGCGAGTGCGTGCCACTCACGCCGGCCTCACTGCCCTCGTCGCCCGGCGGGCCGTCCGGGCCGTCCGGGCCGTCCGGGGCATCGGCGCCGCTGCGCGCGAAGGCGATCAGCAGGTCGGCCGCCTCAGCGTTGTTGACGGCGGCCTTGCGGCCGGCGATCGCCAGGCCGGTGGCGGTGCGGGCGGCCCGGAACTCGTCGTTGACGAAGTCGTTGCCGTGCGCCAGTTGCTGGAAGGCGATGGTGGCCAGGCCGCCGTCCAGCAGGGTCTCGGCCGTGCGGCGGCGCTGGTCAGCGTCGCCGTTCAGCCAGACCACCATGGAGCCCATGAAGGAGGTCAGCGCGGTGCCCATCGCGAGCGTCACGTCGCGGCGGAACAGCGGGCGCATCAGTAGGCCCAGTCCGTCCAACCCGACCAGCCGGCCGCCCAGTTCGGCGGGCACGAACTCGGCGTTCAGGTCCAGTCGCGCATAGCGCCGCACCCCCTCGGCCGACAGCTCGCCCTCGTCGTCGGCGGCCAGCAGCGCACCGAAGCCGACCGGGTTGTTGCGGTCCCAGGGATCGCCGAAGCCCTCCTCGATCTCGGCCAGCCGCGCCCGCAGCAGCGTGCGGCGGGCGGCGCGGGCGGTGTGCGTGCCATCGGCCGTCGGGTCGACCCGTCCCAGCAGATCCGTCACGGCTACCCCCAGCTCCTCGGTTTTCCAGCCCAAGCCGGTACGGACCGCGCACGGTCCTCGCACCGGTACCTGGGGTCAGGATGGCGCCAGGGTGCGGAGGGCGGCTTCAGCAGGCCTTGAGGAGCGGTCGGGCAGCCGGTGGACACCCGCGATGGACAGTCAGGCCGAGTGGCTGCTCCAGCCGAAGAGCGTGCCGATCATCTCCAGCAGCATCCGCGGCGTCTCGGCCTCCACCACCAACTCCTCCGGGACCACGATCCGGTAGGTCCTGGCCAGCACCCCGACCGCCTGGAGCACCGCGAGCGAGTCCAGGCCCAGCTCGTAGAAGCTTTCGTCGAGCTGTTCCTCGCTCAGCTCGGTGCAGGCGTCCTCGCCGCCGCAGGCGGCCAGGATCCGCGCCAGCTCGGCCAGTCCCACCTGCGGTGTCGGCGGCATGCCGGCCTTCCTCTCGGGTTTCGGGGCACCGGCCGGTCAGCCCAGCCGGTGAATGGCGTCGAGGTCGAGGTCCTGCCCGGCGGTCCACAGTCGCGCCGCCGCCTCCAGCACGCTGCGCCGGTCGTGCGCCGCGTTGCGGGGCCGGGCGCTGAGCATCGCGACCGCCTGGCTCGGACCCTGGAGGAAGGCGGGGTGGCGGCGGATCAGGCTGTACAGCCCCTGACCCGGACCGGCCTCCAGGCAGAGGTGCCCGCCGGAGGCGAAGAGCGTGTCGAAGGTGGCCCGCAGCTGCACCGGGCGGGTCGGCTGGCGGGCCCAGAAGCCCGGATCCACCGCCTCGCCCGGCGCCATCAGCGCCGCCGTCGAGGCGGAGAGCACCGGGATGGCCGGCGGCAGCAGCGCCACCCGCTCGAAGGCCCGGGCCGCCTCGGCGCAGGCCGCCGCGACCACCGGGCTGTGGTACGCGACGCTGGCCCGCACCGGCATGCAGCTCAACTGGGCCGCCCGCAGCGCCTCGGCGGCCCGGACCAGGCCCTGCCTGGTCCCGGAGATCACCGTCTGGTTGGCGCTGTTCACCGCCGCCACCGCGACGTCCGGCGGCAGGTGCGGCGCCACCTGGTCGGCGCCGGCCGCCACCGCCACCATCCCGCCGGCCGGCGCCTGGGCCAGCCGCTCGGCCTGCGCGCCGACCACCTCGACGGCGGCCGGCAGGCTGAGCACGCCCGCCAGGGTGGCCGCCGCGTGCTCGCCGATGCCCTGGCCGAGCAGCAGGCCGGGGCGGATGCCCCAGCTGCCGAGCAGCCGGCCGAGCGCCAGGTCGAGGGCGAAGATCAGCGGCAGCGCGCGCTCGACGTGGTCGATCGGCAGCCGCGGGTTCTCGGCCAGCCAGTCGTCGCGGACCCGCTCGCCGACCGGGCCGAGCAGCGCGAAGACCTCGTCCACCGCCTCGGTGAAGAGCTGCTCGTGGCCGTAGAGGCCGAGCGCCATCCGCGGGTGCTGGGCGCCCTGCCCGGGCAGCAGCACGGCCACCGGGCGCGGCCGCTCGACCTCGCCGCGGAACGCGCCCGGCGCCTGCGCGTCCAGCGCGGCCAGCGCCTCCTGCGGGTCGGCGGCCACCAGCGCGCCGCGGGCCGGGCCGGGCCCGGCGCTGCCCCAGGCGTCGGCCACCCCGGCGAAGCCGGCCTCACCGCGCGCCTTGATCCAGCGGCGCAGGCTGACCCGCAGCGCGGCCTCGTCCTGCGCGCAGCCCGCCGACCAGACCAGCAGCCGGACCGGCTGTGGCGTCCGGCGCGGAGAACCGACGGTACGCAGCATGGGTGCCTCCTCTCCTCTCCCTGCGCTGGGGGACGCGGGGCTGGGCCTCGGGGGGTGGGACTTCACCAGGGTCGGTCGCCGAACGGCCGCCTGCCCCGGCCCACCACGGGTGGGCCGGGGACTCGGGCCGTGCCGGAAAAGCACTTGGCCAGAAGATAACTGACGTCTCGTCAGACAACCATCCGGCCGGTTCTGGCACGATCCTGGCGGACCGGCGTCTCCAGGGCCGGATCGGAGGAGAGGATGGCCCGCTGGAGCTGCTGCAGCCGCGGCGAGGGTTCCAGGCCGAACTCGTTGACCAGGGCGCTGCGCAGCCGCTTGAAGACGTCCAGCGCGTGCCACTGCCGTCCCGAACGGTAGAGCGCGATCATGTGCTGGGCGTGCAGGTTCTCGTGCCAGGGGTGCTGCACGGTGAGCACCGCGAGCTCGCTGAGCAGCTTCTGGTGCCGGCCCAGCCGCAGGTCGGCGTCGATCCGCCGCTCCAGCACCCCGAGCCTGCTCTCCTCCAGGCGCATCACCTCGATCGCCAGCCGCGCGCCGGGCTGCACGTCGACCAGCATCGGACCGCGCCACTGCGCCAGCGCGGCGGCCAGCAGCCGGGAGGCGGCCTCGTCGTCGCGGGCGTCCAGCGCCTGCTGGCCGGCGGTGGCCAGCCGCTCGTAGGACTGGACGTCGAGTTCCTCGGGCCGGATGTCCAGCACGTAGCCGTTGTACTGGGTGCGCAGGACGTCCTTGGCGCAGCGCGTCGGGTCGGCGCTCAACGCGCTGTCCAGGCGCCTGCGCAGTTGCAGGATGTAGGTCTGCAGGGTGGTCGGCGCGCTCCGCGGCGGCTCGGCGCCCCACAGCTCGTCCATCAGTACGCCGGCCGGCACGATCCGCCCGGACCAGAGCGCGAGCAGCGCGAGGACCTGGCGGGGCTTGCCGGCGGTGGGCACGATGGACTCGTCGCACTCCGTGGCCTCCAACGGGCCGAGAATCTTGATCTCCACAGGATTGTCTCTCCCCCAACCGTCAGCGGGAGCCCTGGGATCCGCGGCCCCGGTCCTGCGGGCCGGTGCAGCGGGCCGATACGGCGGATCACAGCGCCTGAACGTTCATCAGGATGACGAATTCGCAGGCCAGTTGCCCAGTGCGCGGGTCATGACGGCGGCATGAGGAAGCACCCGGTCAACCCGTGAATTTCTCACAGTAGGGGGGTGAGCCGACCACTGGCGGGGCGCGTAGGGGTACCCCCAGAATTCTGGTCACGGCCCGCTCGGGCCACGCACCACCCAGCCTTGACCGCAGAGTCTTGACAGCAGAGTGGAGTGCACCCCATGGACAAGATCAGCTCCAACGCCGATTTCAGAACGCTGTTCACCGCCTACCTGCCGGCACACAGCAGCAAGGAAACCACGCTGGAACTGACCATCGACGCCCTGGACGGCTGGCACGTCCTGGACGGATCGGCGATGACCCTGTGCGCCGGCCTCTGCGCGGCGCCCGCCCCGGAACCGCGCGGGCCGCTCGACCTGCGCACCCCGGCGGCCCTCGGCTTCGCCGCGGCATGACCGGCCGGTGGGGGAACGGGGAACCACTGGTCGGCTTCCGGCGCGATCTGCGCCCCGAGGTGGTCTCGGGAGAGGCCACCTATCTCTTCTCGGAGCACGGTGTCACCGCCTTGCAGGGCCCGCAGATCGAGGCGCTGGCCCCGCTGCTGGACGGCACCCGGGACATCCCCGCGCTGCTGCGCGAGGCGCCCGAGAGCGTCTCGCCGCAGCAGATCGGCGACCTGATGGAGCAGTTGGCGCAGGCGGGGCTGGTGGCCCTACGGCCACCGACCGCCTCGCCCTGCGACGAGCAGGCGATCGCCTACTGGGAGGCGGCCGGCCTGGACAGCGGCCGGGCCGCCGCCCGGGCCGCCACCGGCCGGATCCACCTGGCCGCCTTCGGCCGGGTGGATCCGCGCGACGCCGTGACGGCCTTCGGGGCCGCTGGGCTCACCGTGGTCGAGGACCCGGCGGACCGGCTGCCCGGCGACCTGACCGTGGCGCTCTGCGACGACTACCTGACACCCGAGCTCGCCGCTCTCAATGCCGCCGAACTGGCCAGTGAGCGGGCCTGGTTGATCGCCCGGCCGTACGGCCGGCAGGTCTGGATCGGCCCGGTCTTCCAGCCCGGCGGCGCCTGCTGGAGCTGCCTGGCGCACCGGCTGCGCGGCCACCGCCGGGCCGAGGCCCATGTGCAGCAGGTGCTGGGGCGGACCGGACCGGTCCCCCGCCCCACCGCCTCGATCTCGCCGCTGGGCGGCTTCAGCACCCATCTGGTCGCCCTCGAGGCGGTCAAGTGGCTGGCCGGCTACCGGTGTCCGGCCCAGCAGTCGGTGTGGACGCTGGACACCCTGACCATGGAGGGCCGCCACCACCAGTTGCGGGCCCGGCCGCAGTGCCCCACCTGCGGCGACCCGCGGCTGGTCACCGGGCAGCAGTGGCGCCCGGTGGCCCCGCGCTCGCGGCTGAAGGCCTGCTACGGCGGCGGCGGGCACCGCGCGCAGCCCCCCGAGCAGGTGCTGGAGACCTACCGGCACCTGATCAGCCCGATCACCGGGGTGGTCAAGGAGATCCGGCGCGACCCGCGCGGCCCGGCCTTCCTCAACTCCTTCCTGGCCGGCGCCAATCCGGCGGCCAGCCCGAACAGCCTCGACGCGCTGCGCACCGATCTGCGCAGCAGCAACGGCGGCAAGGGCATCAGTGCCGTGCACGGCGAGGTCAGCGCGCTGTGCGAGGCGCTGGAGCGGCACAGCGGCTTCCTGCACGGCGACGAGCCCCGGATCCGGGGCAGCCTGCGGGAGCTGGGCGACCGCGCGGTGCGCCCGCAGGACTGGCTGCTGTTCGACCCGCGGCAGTTCGAGGGCCGCCGGGAGTGGAACGCCCGGCACGGCGGCTTCCAGCACGTCCCCGACCCGTTCGGCGAGGACGACGCGGTCGATTGGTCCCCCGCCTGGTCGCTGACCGAGCACCGGCACAAGCTGCTGCCCACCGCGGCCCTGTACTTCGGCACGCCGCAGCCGCCGGGTGCCCGGTTCTTCCAGGCCGACTCCAACGGAAACGCCGCCGGGAGCAGCCTGGAGGACGCCATCCTGCAGGGTTTCCTGGAGCTGGTCGAGCGGGACGCCGTCGCCCTGTGGTGGTACAACCGCACCCGGCAGCCGGCCGTCGACCTGGACGCCTTCGAGGATCCCTGGATCATGGAACTACGCGGCGTGCACAGCGACTTGAACCGCGAGGTATGGGCGCTCGAGGTCACCTCGGACTTCGGTATCCCCACCGTGGTGGCGTTCTCCCGGCGCGTCGACAAGCCGGCCCAGGACATCGTCTTCGGCTTCGGCGCGCACTTCGACCCGCGGATCGCGCTGCGCCGCGCGCTCACCGAGGTCAACCAACTGCTCCCGGCGGTGGTCGGCGCGGGTGCCGACCACGCCGGCTACCAGGGCGGCGACGAGGCGGCCCGCTGGTGGTGGCGGCACGCCACCACCGCCAACCAGCCCTATCTCGCACCGGATCCGGCGCTCACCGCGCGCCGACCGGCCGACTACGACTACACCCCGCGCCGCGATCTGCTCGACGACCTGGACGCCGCGCTCGAGTTGACGGATCGTCATGGTCTGGAAATGCTGGTGGTCGACCAGACCCGACCGGATATCGGACTTCCGGTGGTCAAGGTCATCGTGCCCGGTCTGCGGCACTTCTGGTCCCGATTCGCCCCGGGGCGGCTGTTCGACGTCCCGGTGCGGCTCGGCCGACTGGCGCGGCCGACCCCGTACGAGGCCCTGAACCCGATCCCGATCTTCGTCTGACACCCCGGCCGAGGGGACCGAAGCAGGAGCAGCCGAGGAGCAGCGATGGAGCCGACCCCCAGCGCGCCCGACCAACCGGTCACGTCCACCGTGCTGTTGCGCTCGCTGCGCGAGGACGCCCTGGTGGAGCAGGTGCCGGGACAGGACGCGGTGACGGTGCTGACCCGCTGGGGCGAGGTGTCGATCGACCGGCCGGGGCCCGCCGTGCGAGAGGCGCTGCGCCGGATGGCCTTCGGGCCGGTCAACCTGGTCAACGTGCTGGCCGGGCTGCCGATCGAGGACGCGGCCGCGGCCGCGGCCCAGCGCCGCCGGCTGGCCGAGGTGCTGGACCGCCTGCAGTGCACGGTGATCCGCACGCTGGCGCTGACCGACGGGGAGGGCGCGCTGCTCTCGGTGGTCCCGATCTCCGGCCAGGCCCGCACCGCCGTCGCCGAGGTCGACCCGCAGCGGCCGCTGCGGCTGTCCCGGTTCGCCGCGCTCGGACCCGGTGGCGGGGAGGCCGTGCTGGAGTCCCCGCTGGCCCTGCACCGGGTACTGCTGCACCACGGTGACGCGGTGCTGCTCACGGCCGGCCTCACCCGCCCGACCACCCTCGCCGGGCTGGCCCGCGACTCGGGTCTGCCCCGCGAGGTGGTCGACGCGGTGGTCGCCCACCTGGTGGCCACCGGCATGGTGCTGCTGGGCGAGTGCGACCCGCTCGGCGGTCCGCGGTTCGCCGAGGACACCGATCCGGACCTGCTCGGCTGGGCCGAACACGACCTGCTCTTCCACGCCCGCAGCCGGCTCGGCCGGCACGACGGCGCCTACGGCGCGGTCTTCCCGCGGGGCCACCAGCCGCCGTGCGAGCCCGCGGTGAAGCCGCGGCCGGCCGGCAAGCACTTCCCGCTGCCCCGCCCCACCGGGTGCCGGACGGCGGAGCCGGCGCTGGCCGAGGTGCTGGAGGCCCGGCACCTGCCGGGCCGGCTCGGCACCCGGGCGGTCACCGCCGAGCAGCTCGGCGAACTGCTGCACCGCGCCGCGCGGGTCCGGGAGGTGCACGTCGGCGGGCAGGACGAGGCGGCCTGCACCACCACCGACCGGCCCTACCCGAGCACCGGCGACCTGTACGAGCTGGAGCTCTACCTGGTGATCGGCGCCTGCTCGGGCCTGCCCCGCGGCATCTACCACTACGACCCGCAGGGCCACGGCCTGACCCTGATCAACACCGAGGAGGAGTCGGTCGCCGAACTGCTCGACTCGGCGATGATGGCCGCCGGGCTGCGCCGCGAGCCGCCGGTGCTGATCACCCTCACCGCCCGGTTCGGCCGGCTCTCCTGGGTCTACGGCGGGATGGCCTACGCGACCACGCTCAAGCACGTCGGCGTGCTGCTGCAGACGCTCAACCTGGTGGCCACCGCGATGGGGCTGGCCCCGCACGCGGTGGCCTTCGGTGACAGCGACGCGGCGGCCCGGGCCTTCCGGCTGGACTGGCGGCGGGAGTCCAGTGTCGGCGAGATGATCGTGGGCCCCAATCCTGGCTGACTTGACGTCAAACTCCGTACCAGGTGCCACAGTAGGAGCCTGATCGCAGAAAAAAGACGCATCCGAGTACCAGTTCGAACTACGTGGTGCGCCGCTACGATGTGTCGCGCAAGCGCGACCACCGGGTGCTTGGGGGAGATATGCCAGACCGATCAGCAGCTGTCGGCCGCACGGAGCCCACGGGAGAGCATCTGGCACCCAGGCTCGCGCGCACCGTGGTGGGCGTGGTCTTCAGCGGGTTCGCCCTGCTCGCCGGGCTGCACACGCTGTCGATGCCCGGCGCCAGCATCGGGCAGGACGTCGTCTTCCTGATCACCGTCGGCATCCTGCTGGGCTGCCAGCTGCTGCCGTTCTCCAGATTCGCGCTGGTTCCCGGCTCCCGGGCCGCGATCGCCTCGCTGGTCCTCCAGGCCGTGGTGGTCTACCTGCCGTTCTGGCTCTACGGCGCGCCGTGGATCGGGATGCCGGGGTTCTTCGGCGGGAACCTGCTGATCATGCTCACCGAGCCGTGGTCCTGGACCTCGTTCGCCGTCGTGATGGCGAGCCTGACCTGGATCCAGTACTCCTTCACCCCCGACGTGCTGAACGTGGCCTACACCGCCGTCTCCACCACCATCACCGGGCTGATCGTCTACGGCCTGACCCGGCTGGCCGACCTGGTCGTCGAGGTCAAGCACACCCGCGAGGAGCTGGCCCGGATGGCCGTCCACCAGGAGCGCCTGCGCTTCTCGCAGGACCTGCACGACCTGCTCGGCTACAGCCTCTCCGCGATCACCCTGAAGACCGAACTCACCCGCCGGCTGGTCACCAGCCACCCCGACCGGGCCGGCGACGAACTGATCGAGATCCTGGAGATATCCCGCCAGGCGCTGTCCGACGTGCGCGTGGTGGCCAGCGGCTACCGCGAGATGTCGCTGGACCAGGAGACCCGCTCCGGCTGCTCGGTGCTGGCCGCCGCCGAGATCCAGATCGACCTGGACGTCTCGCACGACCGGCTGCCGCTGGAGGTCAGCACCGTGCTGGCCACCGTGCTGCGCGAGGGCATCACCAACGTGCTGGGCCACAGCAAGGCCGAGCACTGCGCCATCACCATCGACCAGGGCCCCGACGGCGTGCTGCTGCGGATCGTCAACGACGGTGTGCAGCCCACCCCCCAGGAGCCGCCCAGCCGGCGCGGCACCGGCATCGACAGCCTGCGCTCGCGGGTCACCCAGCTCGGCGGCCGGCTCACCGCCGCCGTCGGCCCCGACGGCCGCTTCCAGCTGGAGGCCAGGGTGCCGCTGCCCGCCGACGGCGCTACAGCCAGCCCGCCTGGGACGCGATCCGGATCGCGTCGACCCGGTTACGTGCGTTGAGCTTGGTCACGGCGGTGGTCAGGTAGTTGCGCACGGTGCCGGCCGAGAGGTAGAGGCTGGCGGCGATCTCCGCCACCTCCGCCCCGCCGG
This sequence comes from Kitasatospora sp. NBC_01266, assembly GCF_036242395.1. Taxonomy (NCBI): domain Bacteria; kingdom Bacillati; phylum Actinomycetota; class Actinomycetes; order Kitasatosporales; family Streptomycetaceae; genus Kitasatospora; species Kitasatospora sp. NBC_01266. The sequence continues at coordinate 3,161,539 of NZ_CP108458.1, forward strand.
CGGCCAGCCGCAGCACCTCGGACTCCCGGGTGGTCAGCGGGTTCTCCACCGAGTCCCAGGCCGCCAGCGCGAGTTGCGGATCGATCACCCGCCGCCCGGCCGCCACCCCGCGGATCGCCTCGGCCAGCCGGTCCGGCGGCGCGTCCTTGAGGATGAAGCCGGAGACCTGGGCGGCCACCGCCCGCCGCAGGTTCCCGGGGCGGCCCAGGCTGGTCAGGATCAGCGTGCGGCAGGACGGCAGCTGCTTGGTCAGCTGGCCGGCGGCGGTCAGGCCGTCGATGCCCGGCAGGTCGATGTCGACGATGGCCACGTCCGGCCGCCACTCCAGGGCCCGGGGCACGATCTCGTCGCCCGAGGCCACCTCGCCGACCACCTCGATGTCCGGTTCGAGGTTCAGCAGGGCGACCAGCGCTCCGCGGACCATGTTCATGTCCTCCGCCAACATGACCCTGATCAACCCGGACTCCCCATCTCAGCGCACGGTACCGGTCGCGCGACCTGAGAGGGTTTTACCACCCCTGGCTGGGAGTGAGATCACAATCCACGGTATTGCCGAGACACTTCGTCACCGACCCATCGGGGGGCCGTCGGGCAGCCACTCCAGCGGCGGCCCCAGCCGCTCGGGCCGCCGACTGAGCAGCTCGATCTCCCAGTCGTCCCAGTCGTACCCCCGGATGAACTCCGGGTCGACCGCCAGGCCGTACCCGTGCGGCCAGGGCTCGTCCCGGGTCGGCAGCGGCACCCCGAACTGCCCGGCCCCGGCGGTGCCCAGCAGGATCAGCAGGTGGTCCAGGAACCGGACGACGAGGATCCGCCCGCCGGCGGAACCGCCGAACAGCGACATCGGTCCCCGCCCCCGTCAGGCCGGCACCGCGACCGGGCGGCCGGCGGTGAGTTCGGCGGCCAGTTCGGCGAGTTGCCCGGCGGTGCCGGCCGGGCCCCGGCAGGCGTTGAACACCTGGATGCCGTGCTCCCCGGCCAGTGGCTCCAGCAGCCGGGAGAGCACCGGCCTGGGCCCGACCTCGACGATCCGGGTGGCGCCCAGCGCGAGCAGCGCGTCGATCCCGTCGGCGAACCGGACGGTGGCGCTGACGTGCCGCACCCAGTAGTCGGCGCCCAACTCCTCGGCGGCCAGCGCCCGGCCGAGCACGGTGGAGACCAGCGGGGTGCCGGCCGGCCGGTGCTCGACGGTGCGGGCGACGGCGCCGAACTCGGCCAGCATCGGGGCCATCAGCGGCGAGTGGAAGGCGTGCGATACCCGCAGCCTGGTCGCCTTGATCCCGTGCCCGGCCAACTGCTCGCGGATCTCGTCCAGTTGCCCGCCGTCGCCGGAGAGCACCACCTCCGCGCGGCTGTTCACGGCGGCGGTGCCGACCAGCGGGTGCGCCGGGATCAGTTCGAGCACCTCCGCCTCGCTCGCCTTGACCGCCAGCATCGCGCCGCCCTCGGGCAGCAGTTCCATGCCCTGGGCGCGGGCGGTGACCAGCCGGGCGGCGTCGTCCAGGCTCAGCGCGCCGCTCAGCACCGCGGCGGCGAACTCGCCGATGCTGTGGCCGAGCAGCAGCCCGGGGCGCACCCCGAGGTCGCCCAGCGTGGCGCCGAGCGCGTAGCCGATCGCGAAGAGCACCGGCTGGGCGTACCCGGTGCGGTTGATCAGCGGGTCGGCGTCGCGGACGAAGTCGATCACCGAGCGCTCAAGGCCGGGCCGCAGCGCGGCGTCCGCCTGCTCCAGATGGCGGCGGTAGGCGGGGCTGGAGCTGTAGAGGCCGGCGGTCATCCGCGGTTGCTGACTGCCCTGGCCGGTGAAGACGAAGGCGGTCTCGGGGGAAGCGGGCACGGTGGTACTCCTCTCCATGGTGGTACTCCTCTCGGGGAACGGAACAGCGGGAAGCGGCGGGGCGTTCAGGCGCGGCTCGCGGCGCCCGCGAGCCGCGCCGAGGCCTCGGCGACCAGCGCCCTGGTGAAGTCCGGGAAGGCCTGGCCGAGGAAGTAGAAGTGGCCGCCGGGGAAGAGCCGGTGGCGGAACTCCGCGCTGGTCTCCCGGGCCCAGCCGGCCAGCATGAACTCCGGCGCCCACGGGTCGATGTCGCCGCCGAAGGCGGTCACCGGGGCGGTCAGCGGGACGCGGTCGGGGTCGGGGCTGTAGGACTCGACGGCGCGCAGGTCCGCCCGGGTCAGCCGGAGGAACCGTTCGACGAACTCCGGCACCTCGTGGATCCGGTCGGGCGTGCCGCCCATCGCCAGCAGCTGGCCCAGCAGCCGCTCGTCGTCCAGCTCGTAGAGCCGGCGCCGCACCCGCGCCTGGTAGCTCGGCCCGGCCCGACCCGAGACGCCGACCCAGCCGGGCCGCCGGCCCGCCGCCTCCAGCCGGCGGGCCAGCTCGACGGCCACCAGCGAGCCGTAGCTGTGCCCGAAGAGCGCGAACGGCGCGTCCAGCCAGGGCTGGACGTCCTCCCAGACGGTGTCGAGCACCGCGGGCATGGCGGTCAGCGGCTCCTGGCGGCTGCGCTTGCCCCGGCCCGGCAGGTCGATCAGCACCAGGTCCCAGTCCTCGGGCAGTTGCCGGGCCATCGGCCAGTAGACGCCCGAGGAGCCACCGGCGTGGTGGAAGCCGAGCAGCCGCAGCGCGGGCCGCTCCACCGGGCGCGGCCGCACCCCGCTCCTCACGCGCTGCGCCGCTCACTCGCGGCGGCGACCAGCACGCCACCGGAGAGGATGTGGTCGCCCAGCCGCTCGAAGAGTTCGCCCAAGGTGATCTCCTCCAGGAAGTCGTCCAGCGGGACCTCGATCTGGTAGGCCTCCTCGATCCGCAGGGTCAGCTGCATCGCGATGAAGGAGTCGCCGCCCAGCTCCAGGAAGCTCTCGCCCTCGGCCAGGTCCTCCTCGGCCTGCATCAGGGTGCGCAGCGCCTGGTGCAGGAAGGCGCTGACCGCGGCGCGGTCGGCGGCCCGCACCGCGGGGACGGCGGTCGGCGCCGGGCCGCCGGCCGGGGCCCGGTCCGGGGCGGCGGCCCGCTCCTCGATCCAGAGCCGGCGGCGGCGGAACGGATAGGTCGGCAGGTCGCCGGCCGCCCGCGCGCCGGTGGGGCGCAGCGCGTCCAGCCGCAGTTCGGCGCCGGCCGCGAAGAGCGCGCCGAGCGCGGCCGGCAGCAGCTCCACCGCCTGGGCCGGCTCGTCGCCGGTGAGCGGCAGGCTGCCGCCGTCCCACTTGAGCAGCGCGTCCACCTCCTGGTTCTGGTCCGCCGCGCCGGGCCGCACCTTGAGCCCGAACTGGCGCAGGATCTCGGCCAGCTGCTCGTCCGCCCGGCCCGGCCCGGTGATCAGCTCCGGGTAGGCGGCGGTCAGTTCGGCCACCGAGGCGGCGAGCCGGGTGGCGCCCCGCACCGCGCTCAGGGTGACCGTCAGCCGGGCCGGCTTGAGTTCGCGCACGCCGTGCTCGGCCGCCGCGAGCAGCCGGCCGGCCAGTTCGGCACCGCTGTGCCCGGTCACCGCGATCCGGAACTCGAAGGCGGTGCGCCCGGCCCGCAGGGTGTGGCAGGCGGCGGCCAGGTCGGCTGCCTTGGTGCGGCCCAGGTGGCCGGCGGCCAGCGAGACCAGCTCGGCCAGGCTCTCCTCGTGCTTGGCGGAGAGGGTGACCAGCTCCAGCCGCCCGCCGCCGGCACTCGGCTGCGGCTCGGCCGGCTGGTAGGCCTCCAGCACCACGTGCGCGTTGGTGCCGCTCATCCCGAAGGCGCTCAGGCCCGCCACCTTGCGCTGGTAGCCGGTCGGCCAGTCGCGGCTCTCCCGGGGCACCGCGACGTTGATCCGGCTCCACGGGATCAGCGTGTTCAGCTCGCCGTCGGCCTCGCTCAGCGCGGCCGGGATCCGGCCGTGCTTCAGCATCAGCACCACCTTGATCAGGCCGGCCAGCCCGGCGGCGGCCTCCAGGTGGCCGATCCGGGACTTCACGCTGCCGGTGAGCAGCGGTTCCTGACGGTCCGTCACTCCGCTGCCGACCACCGCGTCCAGCGCGCCGACCTCGATCGGGTCGCCGAGCGAGGTGCCGGTGCCGTGCGCCTCCACGTAGCCGACCTCGGCGGCGGCCACCCCGGCGTCAGCCAGCGCGGCCCGCAGCACCTCCTGCTGGGCCGGGCCGTTGGGCACGGTCAGGCCCGAGGAGGCGCCGTCGTGGTTGACGGCGGTGCCGCGCAGCACCGCGAGGATCGGACGGCCCTCGCGCTCGGCCTCGTCCAGGCGCATCAGCAGCACCATGCCGACGCCCTCGCCCCGGCCGTAGCCGTCGGCGGCGGCGGTGAAGGTCTTGGACCGGCCGTCCGGGGCCAGTGCCTTGTTCTGGCAGAGCGAGACCATCAGGTCCGGCGAGAGGATCAGGTTGGCGCCGCCGACCAGCGCGTAGCGGCACTCGCCCTGCCGCAGGCTGCGGGTGGCCAGGTGCAGCGCGACCAGCGAGGAGGAGCAGGCGGTGTCCACGCTGATCGCGGGCCCGGACAGGCCCAGCACGTAGGAGACCCGCCCGGCGGCCATCGAGTGGCCGCCGCCGGTGCCGTAGTAGGGGTCGATGCCGCTCTTGTCGTCCGGGTGGGCCATCCGCTGGACGTACTCGGAGGTCATCATGCCGACGAAGACCCCGGCTTTCAGCCGGTCCTGGCGGCGCACCGGCAGCCCGGCCCGCTCCATCACCTCCCAGCCGGTCTCCAGCAGCAGCCGCTGCTGCGGGTCCAGCGCGGTGGCCTCGCGCTGCGAGATCCCGAAGAAGCCCGCGTCGAAGCCGGCGATGTCGCTCAGGAAGCCGGCCCGCCGCACGTAGGAGCGGCCGAGCTGGTCGGGCCGCTCGTCGTAGACGGCGCGCAGGCCCGGACGTTCCTCGGGGATCTCGCTGAGCGCGTCCTGCTCGCCGAGCAGGAAGTCCCAGTACGACTCGGGGGTGGTCAGTCCGCCGGGCAGCCGCAGCGCGGTGGAGACCACGGCGAGCGGGGCGTTGCGCTGCTCCTCCAGTTCGGTGATCCGGGCCTTGAGCCGGCGGGTGAGTCTGTGCTGCTCCTGCAGCAGGGCGCGGTACTCGTCCGTTTGCATCTCTTCCTACCTCACAGGTCCATGGCCAGGTCGCGCCGCACGGCGGCGAGCAGCTCGTCCTCGGAGAGCTCGCCTTCGGAGAGCCCGTCGTCGAAGGTCGCGGCCGCGCGGGACTCGTCCCGCGCGGGGACCGGGGCGGCGGCCACCACGGCGGGGGCCAGCAGTCCGGTCAGGTACCGGGACATCTCCGCGACGTTCGGGTAGTCGATCGAGGCGGTGGCCGGCAGGTCCTCGCCGACCGCGTGGGCGAGCAGGGCGCTGAGGTCGATCGCCATGATCGAGTCCAGCCCGATCTCCTCGAAGCCGGTCTCGTCCTCGACCGCCTCCGGGTCGCCCAGGGTGTCGCCGGCCAGCTTGCGGACCACCTCGCGGACCCGCTCCTCGCGGTCGTCCTCGTCGGTGACCTGGGCCAGCTCCGCGCGCAGCCAGCCGCGCGGCTGCTCGCCGCCCTCGGCGGCGGGCTCGGCGGCCGGCGGGCGCTCGGCGGTGAGCACCGAGAGCAGCGCGGTGCCGGGGTGCGCGCCCAGGTGCTCGGCGTAGCGGGTGAAGTCGGCGTCCATCGCGAGCAGTCGGGGCTGCGCGGTGCCGGTGGCCAGGGCCAGCAGCGGGCCCGCGACCTCGTCGCTCAGCACCCGCACGCCGAACCGCTCGGCGGCCCGGGAGAGCGCCCCCGAATCGGCCATGCCGCCCTTGTCGCCGGGCACCCACGGGCCCCAGGCGACCGCCGTGGCGGGCACCTGACGCTCGCGCAACTGCTGTGCCAGGCCGTCCAGGTAGCCGTTGGCCGCACCGTAGTCGACCTGCCCGGCGGAGCCCAGGGTGCCGGCCGCCGAGGAGAAGAGCACGAAGCAGCTCAGCTCCCGGCCCTCCAGCGCCGCGACCAGCGTGTCGGCGCCGGCCGCCTTGGCCGCGAAGACCTTCCGGTAGTCGGCCTCGGTCAGGTGGTCGAAGGCCCGGTCGGCGGTGGCGCCGGCCAGGTGGAAGACGGCGGACAGCGGGGCCAGCGACTCGGCCGTGGCCACCGCCCGGCCGACGTCGGAGCGGTCGGTCACATCGCCGGCCACCACCTCGATCCGCACCCCGCTCGCGGTCAGCTCGGCGATCACCTGGCGGGCCGCCAGGTCGGGCTCGGAGCGGCCCATCAGGGTCAGCGCGGTGACGCCCTGGCCGGCCAGGAACCGCGCCACGCTCAGGCCCAGCGCGCCAAGGCCGCCGGTGAGCAGCGCGCCGCCGGTCAGGTGCGGGGTGTCGGCGCCGGCCGCCGGCAGCAGCCGGGCCACCGAGAGGCCGGTGGCGCCCAGGCTGAGCCGGGTCTCGGTGACGCCCTCGGCGGCCACCTCCAGCAGCGCCTGGCTGAGCGGTTCCGGCTGCCAGCCCTCGGCCAGCGTGATCCGGACCAGCCGGCGCTCGGGCTGCTCGATCTCCAGCGCGGCCAGCAGGCCGAACAGCGCCTCGCGGACCGGTGCGGCCCCGGGGCGGCCGTCCACCGGCAGCGCGTACGGCAGACCGGTCGGCGCCGCCTTCAGCGCGGCGGCCAGCTCCATGGCCGCCAGCCGTGCCGCCTCGGCGCCCTGACGGTCCGTCAGATCGCTGAACCGGGCGTCCACCAGCAGGTCGGCGGCGGCGGGCCGGTCGCCGGGCACCTGGTCCACCTGGTGGCCCAGGGCTCGCAGCCGCTCGCTGAGCCGGCCGCCCGGGACGCTGTCGGCGCCGGTGACCACCAGGGTGCGGCGGTCAGCCGAGGCGGTCGGCAGCGGGCGCGGCACCCAGCTCAGCTCGTAGGCGTGCGGCACCCCGCCGCGCAGGCTGGTGCGCAGCGTGGTGCGGGCCGCGGCGCGCACCCGGAAGCCCTCGGCGACGATCACGCTGTCGCCGGCCGCCGTGAACAGGTGCAGGTCGGCGACGTCCACCCGGCGCCGCCCGCGCTCCAGCGTCTCGGACTGCAGCACCGTGACGTGGCCCCACAGGTCCTCGCCGGGCACCGGTCGGCCCGGGAAGGCGAGCTTGGCGGAGGCGAACGGGATGGCCAGCGCGGCGGCCGCCTCGGCGTCCTGCTCGACCATGAAGCCGGCGATGCTCTGGAAGACCGAGTCGATCAGGCCGGGGTAGATCTCGTAGTCGCCGACGGCGTCCGGCAGCGGCGGCTGGGCGTAGCGGACCAGCGCCTCGTCACCGCGCAGCCAGATGTCGGCGATCCAGCGGAAGGACGGGCCGAGGTTGTAGCCCAGCTCGCGGAAGAAGGCGTAGAAGGCCTCCCCGGAGATGTGCCGCTCGGCGGTGGCCGTGAAGGCCGCCCGGTCCGGCGCCTGGGCGCTGGGCGCCTGCTCGGCGACCTTGCCGGACAGGTGGTTGACCCACTCGCCGGCCACCGGGTCCAGCAGGCTGTGCACGCTCACCCGGCTCGGGTCCGCCTCGTCGTCGCCGAGCAGGATCTGCAGGTCGTACCGCTCGCCGTCCTTGATCACCAGCGGGCGCGGGCAGATGAAGTCCTCCAGTGCCAGCGGGCTGCCGCCGTGGGCCAGCGCCGAGAGCATGGTGGCCAGGTGCGAGGAGGCCGGGGTGAGGACGGTGTCCTCGATCCGGTGGTCCGTCAGGTACGGCGGGAAGGTGTCGCTGCGCTCGAAGGCGAAGGCCCGGCCGCGCAGGGCCGGCGAGCGCAGCTCGCTGCCCCAGTGGCGGCGCGGGGCGGCGGCGGCCGCCGGCGCGGCGGGCTCGACCTTGGTCCAGTAGCGGGTGTCGGCGAACGGGTAGCGCGGTGCCTCGGCCCGGCCGCGGCCGCCGGCCTGCTGGACCCGCTGCCAGTCCAGGTCCTGGCCGTTGCGGTAGAGGTGGGCGGCGGCGGCGAGCAGGCTGGCCCGCTCCCCCGCGCCCCGGCTGAGCGAGGCGACCGCGCCCTTGGCGGGCACCAGCTGCGCGCCGGCCACCATGTTCACCAGCGTCCGCCCGGGGCCGATCTCCAGGATCGCGTCCACCCCGAGGCCGGCCAGCTGCCGGACGCCGTCGTGGAAGCGCACCGGCTCGCGCAGGTGCCGCGACCAGTAGCGGGCGTCGTAGTCCGCGTCGGTGGCGACCTTGCCGGTCAGGTTGGAGACCACCGGCAGCACCGGGCGGTGGAAGGTCAGCGGCGCGGCGAGCGCGGCGAAGTCCGCCAGCATGCCGTCGATCAGCCGGGAGTGCGCGGCGGCCGGGATCACCAGGCTGCGCGCCTTGCGGCCCGCGGCCAGCGCCCGCCGCTCCACCTCGGCGATGTCGGCGGGCAGGCCGGCCACCACGATCGACTCGGGGCCGTTGATCGCCGCGAGGTCGCAGGCGGTTCCGGCGATCCAGGACTCGACCTCGGCGAGCGGGGCGGCCAGCGAGAGCATCGAGCCGGCGCCGGCCCGCTCCTGCATCAGCCGGGCCCGGTGGGCCACCAGGGTCAGGCCGTCGGCCAGTTCCAGCACTCCGGCGTGGATCGCGGCGGCGATCTCGCCGACGCTGTGCCCGGTGACCACCGAGGCCCGCACCCCCCACGACTCCCAGAGTGCCACCAGGGCCAACTCCAGTACTACCGTGGTGGGTTGGATGAAGCGGACCTGGTCGATCAACCGCTCGTCGGTGCCGTAGAACATCAGGTCGAGCAGCGAGAGGCCGAGCAGCGGCGCGATGATCTCGTCGCAGCGGTCCACCACCTGACGGAAGACCGGCTCGCTCTCGTACAGTTCGCGGCCCATGCCGAAGTACTGGCTGCCCATCCCGGTGAAGAGGAAGGCGATGGTCGGCCGCCCCGGCGCCTGGGCCGCCGGGCCCTCATGCAGGGCGGCCAGCAGTTCGGCGGCGGTGGCGCCGAGCAGCGCGCGGCGCGGGCCGAAGTGCGCCCGTCCGGTGCCCGCCGCCACCGCGAGCGCGGCCAGCTCGTGCTCCCCGGCCTCGGCCAGCCGCCGCTCCCACCGCTCGCCCAGCCGGGCCAGACCCGGCTGGTCGGGCGCGGAGATCGGCAGCAGGTAGGGGCCCGCCACCGGTTCGGCGGCCACCGGCTCGGCCGCCTCACCGAGGATCACCTGGGCGTTGGTGCCGCTGAAGCCGAAGCTGGAGACGGCCGCCAGCCGGGGCCGGTCGCCGGTGCGCCAGGGGGTGAGCGCGTCCACCACCCGCAGGTTCATGTCGTCCCACGGCACGTGCGGGTTGAGCTTCTCGGCGTGCAGGCTGGCGGGCAGCTTGCGGTGCCGCAGCGCCAGCACCGTCTTGATCACCCCGGCGATGCCGGAGGCCGACTCGCTGTGGCCGATGTTGCTCTTCACCGAGCCGATCTGCAGCGGCTCCCCCGGGCGCCGGCCGGGGCCGAACGCGGCCCAGGCGGCGGCCAGTTCGATCGGGTCGCCGAGCGAGGTGCCGGTGCCGTGCGCCTCCAGGTAGGAGATCTGCGCACCGTCCAGGCCCGCGTCGGCGAGCGCGTCGTTGATCACCGCCTGCTGGGCCTTGCCGCTGGGCACGGTCAGCCCCGAGGAGGCGCCGTCCTGGTTGACGGCGGTGCCGTGGATCACCGCGAGCACCCGGTCGCCGTCCCGCTCGGCGTCGCTCAGCCGCTTGAGCACCAGCACGCCGCAGCCCTCGGAGCGGACGAAGCCGTCGGCCTCGGCCGAGAAGGTCTTGCAGCGGCCCTCGGGCGAGAGCATGTGCGCCCGGCTGACCGCCACCGAGCAGGACGGGTCGGCGATCACGTTGACGCCGCCGGCCAGCGCCAGTTCGCTCTCACCGGCCCGCAGCGAGCGGACCGCCAGGTGCAGCGCGACCAGCGAGGAGGAGCAGGCGGTGTCCACCGCGAGGGCCGGGCCGTTGGCGCCCAGCAGGTAGGCGATCCGCCCGGCCGCCGCGTTGAGCGCGGTGCCGGTGCCGAAGTAGGCGTCCAGCCGGCCCAGGCCCCCCTGTTCGAGTAGGCGCGCGTAGTCGGAGTTGGTGATGCCGACGAAGACGCCGGTGCGGCTGCCGCGGATCCGGTGCGGGTCGATCCCGCCGTCCTCCAGCGCGTGCCAGGTCGCCTCCAGCAGCAGGCGCTGCTGCGGGTCCAGGCTCTCGGCCTCGCGGGCCGGGATGCCGAAGAAGCCGGCGTCGAAGCGGGCCAGGTCGCTCAGGAAGCCGCCCTGGTCGGTGGTGATGGTGCCGGTGGCCAGCGGATCGGCGTCGTGCAGCGCGGCGCGGTCCCAGCGGTCGGCGGGGACCGGGCCGACCGCGTCGCGGGCCTCGGCGAGCAGTTGCCAGAACTCCTCCACCGAGTCGGCGCCGGGGTAGCGGGCGGCCATCCCGACGATCGCGATCGGCTCGCTCACCGGCTTCTCGGCTTCGCTGCCCGCCACGGCCGCGGTGGTGGTGACGGCGGCGGCGGCCACCGGGCGCGGGCGCGGCTTGCGGGCGGCGGCGGGCGCGTGCTGCGGCCGCTCGGTGATCCGGGTGGCGACCAGCTCGGCGAGCTGGGCCACCGTCGGGTAGCTGAAGATCTCGGAGACCCGCAGCTCGACGGCGAACGCGCCGGACAGCTCGCGGGCCAGGTCGACGGCCATGATCGAGTCCAGGCCGAGGTTGTAGAAGCCGACGTCCTCCGGAACCGCGCGGCCCTCGGGGTAGCCGAGCGCGGCGGCCAGCTGACGGCCCACGTGCGCGCGGGCCGCCGCCAGCCGGGCGCCCTCGGGCAGCGCGAGCAGCTCGCCGCGCAGCGGCGAACCGACGCCCGGGGCAGCGGAGTTCGGCGAGCCCGGGATACCGTCGCGGCCCACCCGCCCGGCCTGCTCGGCCAGTTCGGCGAAGAGCGCGCGCGGTCGGCCCGCGCCGATCACCTCCAGGAACCGGGGCCAGTCCACCGGGCAGGCCAGCAGCAGCGCGGCGGCGTTCGGGGTGGTGGCGGTCAGGCTGGTGCAGCCGGTGGCCGGGTCCACCTCGCCCAGGCCCATCCGGGCCAGGTTCCGCCGGCCCGCCTCGTCCGCCATGCCGTCCAGCGCCCAGGCGCCGAAGGCCAGGCTGCTGGCGGGCAGTCCGGCCGCGGCGCGGTGCGCGGCGAGCGCGTCCAGCCCGCCGTTGGCGGCGGCGTACGCGCCGCGCCCCTCGTTGCCCCACAGCCCGGAGGCCGAGGAGGTCTGCAGGAAGAAGTCCAGCGTCCAGTCGCGGCTGAGCAGGTGCAGCCAGCAGGCGCCGGAGTACTTGCCGCGCAGCGCCGCCTCGAAGGCGGCGGTGTCGGCCTCGGCGAGCGGGGCCAGCGGCAGCGTGCCGGCCGCGTGGATCACGCCCGCGATCGGCGGCAGGTCCGCGATCGCCAGCGCGGCGGCCAGTTCGGCGTGCTTGTCGCAGTCGGCGGCCCGGTAGTGCGCCGCGACCCCGGCGGCGGCCAGCTCGGCGAGCCAGGCGCGGGTGGCCCCGGGCAGCGCGTCGGCGGCGGTGCGGCCGATCAGCACCAGGTGGCGGGCCCCGCGCCGGACCAGGTCGGCGGCCAGCGCCCGGCCGATGCCGCCCGCTCCGCCGGTGATCAGGTAGGCGCGCTCCGGACGGATCGTCAGCTCCGGCTGCCAGTCGGCGGCCACCGCGCGCAGCCGGGCGCCGAACGCGGCGCCGTCGCGGACCGCGAGCAGGTCCTCGACGGCCGTGCCGACCTCGGGCGCGGCGGTGGTGGCCAGCTCCAGCGCGGTGCGGGCGTCGGTGGCGGTGGGAGCGGCCGGCAGGTCGATCACCCCGCCCCAGCGAGCGCCGAACTCCAGGCCGAGCACCGGCAGCAGGCCGTGCAGCAGGCCGTGGTCGCCGGCCGCGATCGCGTCCGCTCCGGTGACCTGGCGCACCCCCCGGGTGAGCGCGAAGGCGCGGTGCCCCCCGTCGACCACCGGCAGGCTGCGCACCGCGCTGGTCACGGCGGCCAGCAGTTCGGCGCCCGCGCCGGCCGGGTCGGTGTCGTCCAGTTGCTCGGGCAGCGGGTCGGCCCACAGGGCCAGCACCAGGCTGAGCGGGCCGCGCCCCTCGCGGGCCGCCCAGAACTCGCCCCAGGCCAGGTCGTCGGCGGGCAGCGGGCCCTGCTCCCAGGCCGGGAACGAGCCGGGGGCGAGCGGGCCGAGCAGCACGCCGAACTGGCCGCCCTGCTCGGCCTCGGCGGCCAGCAGGGTGAGCAGTTCGACGTCGTCACCGGCCAGCACCAGGGTGCTGCCGGTGACCGGCGGGAGCGGCGGGACGGGGTGCCAGGCCAGCTCGTGCAGCGGCACGCCGGCCGGCCGCGCGGGCTGCTCGGGCTGCTCGGGCTGCTCAGACCGCTCGGCGGCGGACGCCGAGGCCGGTTCCCCCGCCGCTACCACGATCGGCGCCACGGCCGGCGCCTGCTGGGCCGCCGCGGCGGCCGGCGCGTGCCGGGTCCGCTCCCACGGGTAGTGCGGCAGCTCGATCACCCGGCGCGGCAGCGCGGGCGGTTCCGCGCCGCCCGGCCCCTCGGCGACGCGGACCAGCGGCGAGGCCTGGTCGGCGGCCAGCGCGCCGAGCGCGGTGGCGGCGGTGGCGGGGTCGGCGGCGGTGACCGTGGCGGTCACCTCCTGGCGGCCGCGGCCGTGGCTGACGGTGTAGGCGAAGGCGGGGTAGTCCGCCGGCGCCAGGGTGGCCAGCCGCTCGGCGAGCCGCCAGGCCAGCGCGCGCAGCGCGGCGGGGGTCTTGGCGGAGAGCTGGAAACCGGTCACCGGCACGGCGGCGGCGCTGGGCTCCACCGGCTCGGCCGGGCCGATGACGATGTGCGCGTTGGTGCCGATCATGCCGAACGAGCTGACGCCCGCGTACCGGCCGCTCGCACCGGCCCGCCACGGCCGCGCCTGGCCGCTGACCGAGATGTTGGTGCCGTCCAGGTCGATCCGCGGGTTGAGCGTCTCGAAGTGCACCAGCGGCGGGACCACGCCCTTGCGCACGCAGAGCAGCGCCTTGATGACGCCCGCGATGCCCGCCGCGCCCTCCAGGTGGCCCAGGTTGGCCTTCACCGAGCCGACGTGCAGCTCGGCGCCCGCGTTGCGCCGGCCGAGCGCCGCGATGATGGCGTCCATCTCGATCGGGTCGCCCAGCGAGGTGCCGGTGCCGTGCGCCTCGATCAGCCCGATGTCGGCCGGGGTCAGTCCGGCGTCGGCCAGCGCGGACTCCAGCAGGTCGATCTGGGCCAGCACGTTGGGCGCGGTGAAGCCGGAGGAGCGGCCGTCCTGGTTGATCGCCGAGCCGTGGATCACGCCGTGAATCCGGTCCCCGTCGCGCACCGCGTGGTCCAGCCGCTTGAGCGCGATCACCCCGCAACCCTCGCCGCGCACGAAGCCGTTGGCCCGCGCGTCGAAGCTCTTGCAGCGGCCGTCCGGGGAGAGCGAGCGGGTCTGGTCGATGATCCGGGTGGAGCCGGGGGCCAGCACCAGGTTGACGCCGCCGGCCAGCGCCACCTCGCACTCGCCGCGCCGCAGCGCCTGCCCGGCCTGGTGGATCGCCACCAGCGAGGAGGAGCAGGCGGTGTCCACCGCCACCGCCGGGCCGGTCAGGCCCAGGCAGTAGGAGATCCGCCCGGCCGCGAAGCTGTGGCCGTTGCCGGTGGCCCAGTAGGCGTCCAGCTCACCGGTGTTCCAGTCCCGGTAGTCCTGGCGCCCGGTGATCCCGACGAAGACGCCGACCTTGGCGTCGGTCAGCTTCTCGGGCGCCAGCGCCGCGTCCTCCAGCGCCTCGTGGGCCACCTCGAGCAGCAGGCGGTGCTGGGGGTCGATGGCCCGCGCCTCGCGCGGGCTGATCCCGAAGAAGTCGGCGTCGAAGCCCAGCACCTCGTCCAGGAAGCTGCCCTGGTGCGGGAGTTCGGCCCACTCCTCGGCGAACGGGGCCAGCCGCTCGGCCGGGCGGGTGCGCACCAGGTCACGGCCGGACTCGAGCGCCGCCCAGTACGAGTCGAGGTCGTCTATGCCGCCGGGCAGCCGCAGCCCGACGCCGACCACCGCCAGCGGCTGGTTCCCGCTCGCGGCGTCCAGCTGGGCGCGCAGGCTCTTGATGGTGTCCAGGGCTCGGGTCAGGGGGGTAGCAGCGCTCTTGCTCGGTTCCATGGGATCCGTTCCTCGTGACAGGGAAGTGGAAAAGGCCCGGGGCCGGTGCGACCACCCGGGTTGCCCCCAGGTGGTCGCACCGACGCTCGCTAGCGGGCCGTGGTCGCCTCGGTGGCCTCGCCGGCCTCGGGGGCCAGCCGCTCGCTCAGCACCTCGGACAGGGCCCGGGCGGTGCCGTAGGTCCACAGCAGGGTGGGCGAGAGTTTGAGGCCGAAGGCGGCCTCCAGCCGGTTGCGCAGTTCCAGACCCATCAGGGAGTCCAGGCCGAGCGCCTTGAAGGGGGTCTCACGATCGATCGCCTTGGGGTCCAACCGCAGGACCCGGCCCGCCAGTTCGCGGACCTTCTGCTCCACCAGCGCCGGGCGCTCGGCGGGCCCGGCGGCCAGCAGGGTGCTGCGGAACTCGCTGCCGCCACCGGCGGCGCCGCCCTGTTGGGAGGTCTGCCGCAGCACCTGCCAGCTCTTCAGCGCCGCGGTGTCGGGGTAGGCGTCGAACCACTGCCGCAGGTTGAGCGGAACGTAGCCGACCACCTCCTCGCCCTGCTCCAGGAACCGGACCAGGGCCGGCCAGGCCTCCTCGGCGGTGAAGCCCGCCATGCCGCGCTCGGCGAGCCGGGCGCCGCGGTTCTCGTCCTGGGCTGCCAGGCCGATCCCCTCGAACGGCCCCCACTGCACGCTCAGCGCGGGCAGCCCGCGCCGGCGCCGGGCGCCGGCCAGCGCGTCCTGGTAGGAGTTGCCGGCCGCGTAGGCCGCCTGGCCGGCGTTGCCGATCAGGGTGGCGGCGGAGGAGAAGAGCACGAACAGGTCCAGCGGGTCGTTCTCGGTGGCGGCGTCCAACTGGCGGGCGCCGTCCACCTTGGGGGCCAGCACCCGGGCCAGCTGATCCGCCGTCAGGTTCAGCACTGTGGCGTCGTCCAGCAGGCCGGCCGCGTGGAACACCCCGCGCAGCGGCGGCAGTTCGGCCCGCACCCGGGTCAGCGCGGCGGCCAGCGAGGCCTGGTCGGCCACGTCCGCGCGGTACGCGGTGACCCGCACCCCGCGCTCGCGCAGCGCCGCCAGCCGCTGCTCGGCCTCGGCGCTCGGGACGGAGCGGCCGAGCAGCGCGAGCGCGCCGGCGCCGCGCTCGGCCAGGTACTCGGCCAGCGAGAGGCCGAGCGCGCCGAGCCCGCCGGTGACCAGGTAGCTGCCGTCGGCGCGGAAGCTGCCGCCCGGCAGCGGCTCGGGTGCCACGGCGGTCACCGTGGCCGGGTCGCTCAGCACGAACTTGCCGATGTGGCTGCCCTTGGACATCTCCCGCAGCGCCTCCGCCGCATCCGCGAACGAGTAGCCGATGACCGGAAGTTCGGCCACCGTGCCGGCCGCGATCAGGTCCCAGATCTCGGCGAGGAGCCGGGCGAACTTCGCCGGCCGGCGGTCCATCAGGCCGGCCAGGTCGACCGCCGCCAGCGAGATGCCCTTGCGGAAGGCGTCCAGGCTGATCGTCCGGCCGCCGTAGATGTCCTTCTTGCCGACCTCGATGAACCGGCCGTCCTCGGCCAGCACCTCCAGGCCCAGCGTGATCGCCGCTCCGGTCAGCGAGTTGAGCACCACGTCCACCCCGCGCCCGCCGGTGGCGGCCAGCGTCCGCTCGGCCCAGGACAGGTCCCGGGAGTCGAAGACGTCCGCGATGCCCAGCTCGCGCAGGTACCGGCGCTTGGCCTCGCTGCCCGCGGTGGCGATCACCCGGGCACCGCGCGCCTGGGCGATCCGGACCGCCGCCAGGCCCAGGCCTCCGGTGGCGGAGTGGATCAGCACGCTCTCGCCGGGCTCCAGCGCCGCCAGGCCGTCCAGCGCGTACCAGGCGGTGGCCATCACCAGCGGCAGCGCGGCGGCCGCCGCATCGTCCAGCCGGTCCGGGATCGGCCGGGCGTGCTCGGCGCGGACCGTCACATAGGAGGCGATCGCACCGAACGAGCAGGCCACCACCCGGTCCCCGACCGCGAGTTCGGTGACACCCTCGCCCACCGCGCTGACCGTCCCCGCGCACTCCCCGCCGAGCAGGTCGGCACCGGCCGAGGAGTCGGGGTAGGTGCCCATCGCCTTCATCACGTCGATGAAGTTGAGCGCGGTGGCGCTGACCGCGATCTCGATCTCGCCGGCCGCCGGCGCCCGGCGGGTGAGCGGCCGGTAGACCAGGCCGTCCCAGAAGCCGGGCCGCTCGGGCACCAGCCGGAACGGCTCGGCGGGCCGCCGCCAGGGGGCCGCCACCCGCTCCTGGTCGCTCTCCTCGGCGCCGCGCAGCAGGCGGGCGACATACCGCTCGCCGGCCCGCAGCGCGACCTGGTCCTCGCCCTCGTCGGCGAGCAGCTCGGCGGCCAGATCCGCGATCTGAGCATCCGTCAGATCGACGATCTGCGGTCTGAGTTCGGGGTGCTCGCGGCGCAGCACCCGGGTGAAGCCCCAGTACAGCGCGGCGCCCGGGTCGATCCGGTCGGTGTCGGTGACGGCCTGCGCCTCGCGGGTGAGCACGGTCAGCCGGGGCGGGGTGGCGAGCGTGCCGGCCGCCCGGACCAGCGCGGCCAGCGCGAGCAGCCCGGTGCGCTGGAGCGCCAGATCGGCCCGGTCGGGCGCACTGAAGACCAGTTCGGTCGGCGCGCCGCCGTCCTTCAGCAGCCTGGTCCAGGCGGCCTGGTCGGTGGCCTCGGCCCCGCTCGGCCGCACCGCGCGGGCGCTCGCCCCGGCCGTGCCGAGGGCGGCGGCCAGCTCCTCGCCGAGACCCTCGGTGAGCTCGGCGAGGAGCCAGCTGCCGCTGGTGACCGGCTCGGCGGCGTTGGCCTGGACCCGGAACCGCAGCCGGTGCAGCCGCTGCGCGTCGCCGTCCGCCGGCCCCTCGGTGGCCAGCCGCTGCAGCTTCAGCCCCTCCAGGGTGACCAGCGGCTGCCGGTCGCCGTCGTAGAGGAACAGGTCGACGGTGTCGGCATCGCGGCGCACCGCGTACGACCAGAGGCCGAGCACCGGCTCCGCCAGCTCCTGGTGCAGGTGGATCCGCTCGACGCCGACCGGCACCACCGCGTCCGCGCCCTCGTTGAGCGCGAGCGAGACCTGCAACGCGGCGTCCCAGAGCGCCGGATGAAGGGTGTGCGCCCGCACGCCGGCCACGCAGCGCTCCGGCAGCCGGACCTCGCCGAGTGCCCGGCCGTCCAGCACCCGCACCCCGGCCAGGCCCTGGAAGGCCGGGCCGTAGTTGAGGCCGCGGGCCGCGCAGGCGGCGTAGAACTCCTCGGCGCTGCCGGGCTGCTGGGCCAGCAGCGGCTCGGGGAAGGCGACCGCGGGCGCGTCGGTGGCGCGGCGCCGGGTGAGCCGGGCGCTGGCGTGCTCGGTCCAGGCGGTGGCGCCGGCGGGCAGCGAGAGCAGGGTGAAGCTGCCGCCCTCGGTGACGTCGTCGCGCCACAGCACGCTCAGCGCGGCCGGCTCGTCGGTCAGCGTCAGGTCGCTCTTGAAGGCGAAGCCGGTGACCAGACCCGGCGCGGCGCCGGTGCGGGTGTGCGCGGCGGCCAGCGCGAACGACATCATCGCGGCGCCGGGCAGCACCACGGCCTCGTGCACCCGGTGGTCGCGCAGCCAGGGCTGGTCGGCCAGGGCCAGCTCGATGCCGCCCTGCCGGCTGTCCTGCTCGTTGGCCAGCGGGGTGAGCGCGAAGTCCAGCCCGCCCTGCGCCGAGCCGCGCCGGCGGCCCTCGGCGACCCAGAACCGCTCGCGCTGCCACGGGTAGCCGGGCACCGCGACCAGCGTGTCCGAGGCCTGCCGGACGAACGGGCGCAGGCCGTTGACGTAGCCGCGGGCGAAGGCCAGCTGCAGGTCGGCGCGGCTGCCCTGGTCCCGGCGCAGCGTGGTCAGCACGGCCGGCGGCTCGGCCCGCAGCGCGGCCAGCTGCTCGATCGCGGGCGCCAGGATCGGGTGCGGGCTGATCTCCACCACGTGGGTCACGCCGTCGTCGAAGAGCTGCCCCATCGCGTCGGCGAAGAGCACCGGGCGGCGCAGGTTCTCCACCCAGTAGTCGGTGTCCATCTCGGGGCCGTCCAGCCGCTGGACCCGCACGGTGGACATCAGGCTGATCGCCCCGCGGGCCGGCCGCACCTCGGCCAGCGCGCTCTGCAGGTCGGGGCGCAGCTCGTCCATCTGCGGGCTGTGCGAGGCGTAGTCGACGTTGACCAGGCGGCAGAAGGTGCCCTCGGCCTCCAGGATCTCCTTGAGCGCGAGCACCGCGTCGATGTCGCCGGAGAGCACGCAGGAGGAGGGACCGTTGTTGACGGCCAGCGAGACCTGCTCCTCGAAGCCCTCCAGGGCCGCGCGGGCGCCGGCCACGTCCAGGTCGACGGCGAGCATCCGGCCCTTGCCCGAGGTGCGCCGGGCGATCGCGCTGCGCCGGGCCATCACCAGCGCGGCGTCCTCGTAGGAGAGGATCCCGGCCAGCGTGGCGGCGGTGACCTCGCCCTGGCTGTGCCCGATCACCACGTCCGGCTCGACGCCCGCCGCGCGCCAGCGCTCGGCCAGGCCCAGCGACATCGCCCAGAGCGCGGGCTGCAGCATGTCGATCCGGCTCAGCCACTCCTCGCCGGCCGCGCCCGCCACGATGGCGGGCAGGTCCCACGCGAAGTGCGGGCGCAGCGCCTCGGCGCAGCGGTCGATCACCTTGGTGAAGACCGGGTCCTGGCCGTAGAGTTCACGGCCCATGCCGGACCACTGCGAGCCCTGGCCGGGGAAGACGAAGACGGTCCTGCCCAGGCTGCGGGCCCGGCCGGTGACCAGCGCGGGGATCTCCTGCGCGGGGTCGGCGGCGTAGCGGCGCAGGCTCTCGGCGAGCGCCGCACCGTCCGCGCCGACGGCGGCGAGCCGCACCGGGAAGTGGTCGCGCCGGCTGCCCAGGGTCGCCGCCACGTCACTGGCCTGGGCCTCGTCGAGCACCTCGGCCAGTTCCCCGGCCCGCTGCCGCAGCGCCTCCTCCTGGTGCGCCGAGAGCGGCAGCAGCAGCGGCCCGTCCTGCGCCGCCGCCTGAACCTCGGCGGCCTCGGGCGCGGTGCGCAGCACCACGTGCGCGTTGGTGCCGCCCCAGCCGAAGGAGTTGACGCCCAGGTACACCTCGCCCTCGGCGGGCAGCGCCAGCGGCTCGCGGACCACCTGGAGGTTGAGCGCCGCGAAGTCGATGTCGGGGTTGAGCTGCTCGGAGTGCAGGCTCGGCGGCACCACCCGGTGCTTGAGCGAGAGCACCGCCTTGACCAGGCCGACCATGCCGGCCGCGGCCTCCAGGTGGCCGATGTTGGTCTTCGCCGAGCCGATGCCCAGCGGCCCGAGCGCCCGGTCGCGGCGCTGGGCGATCACGCTGCCGATGCCGGCCGCCTCGACCGGGTCGCCGCGCAGCGTGCCGGTGCCGTGCGCCTCGATGTAGGAGAGCTTGTCCAGCGGGATGTCCGTGCCCTCGTAGACCTGGCGCAGCAGGTCCACCTGGCCGGCCGGGTTGGGGGTGACCAGGCTGTCGCCGCCCGCGTCGTTGTTGACGGCGGTGCGCACGATCACGCCGTGCACCCGGTCGCCGTCGGCCAGCGCCCGGTCCAGCCGCTTGAGGTAGACCGCGACCACGCCCTCGCCGCGCACGAAGCCGTCGGCGGCGGCGCCGAAGGCGTGGCAGCGCCCGGCCTTGGAGAGTCCGCCGAAGTGGGTCAGGCCGATCGACACGTCGGGCGCCATGATCAGGTTGACGCCCGCGACCACGGCTCCCTCGATCTCGCCCGAGCGCAGCGCCTGGCCGGCCAGGTGCAGCGCGACCAGCGAGGAGGAGCAGCCGGTCTCCACCGCCAGGCTCGGCCCCTTGAGCTTGAGGAAGTAGGAGAGCCGGGCGGCGATCACGTCCAGCGCGTTGCCGACGATGCTGTGCTGGGTGGCGCCGGCCCCGCGCTCCTTGCGCAGGATCTCGTAGTCGTGCCAGCTGGCGCCCACGTAGACGCCGGTGCGCGAGCCGCGCAGCTCCTCGGCCGGGCGCCCGGCGTCCTCCAGCGCGCGCCAGCCGGCCTCCAGCACCAGCCGCTGCTGCGGGTCCATGTCCTCGGCCTCACGCGGCGAGATGCCGAAGAAGGTCGGGTCGAACTGGTCCAGGCCCTCCAGGAATCCGCCGACGGCCTGGACGGTCTTCTCGGGGTCGAGCTGCGCCGTGGCGTCCCAGCGGTCGGCGGGAACCGGCCGGATGGCGTCGGTGCGCTCGCTGAGCACCCGCCAGAAGCCGTCCACATCGGGCGCGCCAGGCAGGCGGGCCGACATGCCGACGATGGCGATCAGCTGCTCGGGGTCGTGGTTGTCTTCAGGCATCTCGGTCAACCTCAAGTCAGTGAAGGGGAACGATTCCTGGGGCACCGCTACGTTCTGACGAACCGCCAGAACCGGATCAGGCGACGGCGCGGGCGGCGCTCTGCCGGGCGCCGGTGCGCAGGTCCACCGGGTCGATCGGGTGCGGGGCGTTGATCACCTTCCCGAAGACCTTGTACTTGATCGGCAGCGCGTTCAGCGCGCTGTACCGGGCCCGGCGGGCCCAGACCGCGAACGGGGTGTCCGCGCCGAGCGCCGCCTCCTGGATCCGCTGGTAGCGGGTGACCTGGGCCTTGTGCGCCTTGCGGTCCGCCACGAAGGCGTCGAACTCGGCGGCCTGGAGCTGCTGGTGGGACTTCTTCAGGGACCTGGCGATCACCGGGGCGACGCAGACCACGTCCTGGATGGCGAGGTTGACGCCCTGGCCGAGGATCGGGGTGACGGTGTGCGAGGCGTCGCCGATCAGCACCAGGCCGTCGCGCGCCCACTGGTCCAGCTCCGCGGTGAAGATCTCCAGGAAGCTGGTGTCGTCGAAGGAGGTCAGGTACTCGTCCAGCAGCGGCCGCAGCCGCGGGTCGATCGCGGCGATGCCCTCGCGGAAGGCGTCGAAGCCCTGCTTGCGCACGTCGCCGAGCCCGCGCTTGGGCAGGTTGTGCCCGATCCGCAGGAAGTCGGGGAAGGTCGGCAGCACCACCAGGTGCTTGTCCTGGTTGACCACCAGCTGGGCCTGGTGGCCCCAGTCGGCCGGGCGCGGCAGCTTGAAGGAGAGGAAGTCGCGGCCCATCGGGGTGATGGTGGCCGCCAGGCCCGCGGCCTTGCGGACCTTGGAGAACCGCCCGTCCGCGCCGACCACCAGCCGCGAGCGCACCTCCACCCGGGCGCCGTCGGCGAGCTTGAGCACCCCGCCCAGGATCTGGCCGCCCTGCTCGATCAGGCCGGTGCAGTTGGTGCTGGACGCGTAGTGGTAGCCCGGCTCGGCCAGCGCGGCCTGCTGGAAGATGCCGATCAGCGCGGGCTGCGGGATGTCGATCGGCAGCACCCCGATCGGGAACTTCGCGTAGTCGATGGTGAAGACCTGGCGGCCCTCCATCCGCATGGTCACGGACCGGGTCTCCAGGTAGCCGTGCTCCTTCAGCGCGGCGTCGAAGCCGAGCCGGCGCAGCGTCACGGCCGAGGGCGCGGCCAGCGTCTCGCCGCGGAAGTCGCGCTCCAGGCTGCTCTGCTTCTCCACGTGCAGCACCTCGATGCCGCGCCGGGCCAGCAGGCAGCCCAGCAGGGCGCCGGCCGGACCGCCGCCGACGATCAGCACATCCACAGTGGTCGGGACGGTCATGGCATCTCCCAGTGCTCGAGCTTGTCCTTGGTGCGGGCGAGGAGTTCCGCGGCCAGCGCGCCGTCGAGGATGCGGTGGTCGAAGGTGAGCGAGAGGGTCAGCACGGGCGCGGCGACGATCCGCCCGTCGCGGACCACGGGTGTGTCGGCGATCCGGCCGATGCCGAAGCCGAGCGCGCCGGTGATCATCGGCAGGATCGAGCGGACCTGCTCGTGGCCGACCGAGGTGACCGAGAAGACGCCGCCCAGCTCGGTGCGGCGGCCCGGGTCCCGGGTGGCCAGCCGGTAGGCCAGCCAGGCCAGCGGCACCGGCAGCTTCGCCACCCGCAGCACGTTGCGGAACGGGCCCTCGGGGTCGGTGACTTCGGCGTCCTTGTAGCTGTCCAGCTCGGTCTGCAGCTCCAGCACCGAGCGGCGCTGGGCCGACTTGACGATGCCGGAGACCACGCACCGGGTGCCGTCCACCGTCTTGTCGAAGAGCACCTTGGCGTGCACCTCGTCCAGCACCGCCAGCTTCGGGCGCGCGGTGGAACCGGTGAGCACCGAGCGGGCCGGCGGGCAGTCGGCGATCACGTCGGCGCCGGCCTTGACCACGAAGCTCGCGTAGCTGAGCTTGCCGCCGCTGGCCACCCGCGCCGCCTTGAGCCGGCTCGCGTCCACGTCCGCCACCAGGTGCACGTGGCAGGTGTTCCGGGCGTCGCGCAGGAAGGTGTAGGTGCCGCGTCTGGCGGCGGGGAACGCCGTGGTGACGGCGTTCACCGGGCCACCTGGACGTCGGCCACCAGGGCCGACAGGTCGGCCAGCAGCTCGGCCTTCATGAACCGGTCGTAGTCCACCGACTCGCCCAGCTCGCGCTCCAGGTAGACCAGCACCCGAAGGGCGTTCACCGAGTCCCACTCCTCGATGTCGGCCAGCGGCTGGTCCATCGACAGGCTCTCCTCGTCGAGGTCCAGCAGTTGGGCCACGACTTCCTTGACCACCTGGTCGGACGACAGCTGATCAGCTGACACGGAATGCCTCCTCGGGCTGGTTGATGCGGATCCACCTGGGGAGTTCGGACAGCTCCCGCAGGTCGTGGCGGAAGGCGCCGGGCGCCGTCTCGGTGAACCCGGCGGCGGCGTAGAAGCCGGCGAACTGGCCGTTCTTGGCGGTCCTGGTGTAGCTCGCCAGGACCGCCGGGGCTCCCTCGGCGGCGGCCGCGCGCAGCACCAGGCCGAGGATCGCGTCCTCCACCTCGCGGGAGAAGACCCGGCAGCTGAGCACGAAGTTCTCCACCGTCCGGGCGCCGTCGGCCTCCCGGCCCAGCGCCAGGGCGGCGATCAGGCCGTTGTCGCCGAAGCGGTCGGTCAGCCGGGCGGCGAAGAAGTCGGCCGCCCCCGCCTCCACCTCGGGCAGCCCGTAGCGGCGGCCGGTCAGGTTGAACTGGTTGGTCTTGCCGAAGAGTTGGGCGATCCGCACGGCGTTCAGCGGGTTGACCGGCTCGATCGTCAGCTCGGATTCCAGGCTCTCCAGATACTCCGTCAGACTGCTTGCCGCGCCCGCCAGTTCGGCCCGGGCGGCGCGCGAGCGGTAGAGCTCGGTGCGGCCGCGGTCCTCGGCGGTCAGGCTCAGCACGTTGAAGTCGCCCCGGGCCGCCAGGGTGCTCGCGTAGCCGGCCGGGTCGGCGGGCAGCGGGACGGTGGCCACCTGGGGCAGCAACTCGGCCATCAGGCCGCGCTCCACGGGGTTGTCGTCGACAAAGACCATCGCGTCCACGCCGATGTTGAGCTGCTCGGCGATCCGGCGCACGTTGTCCGGCTTGGGGTTCCAGTTCGCCGCGAAGGCCACGAAGTCGGCCGGTTTCAGCGCCATCTCGGGGTGGCTGGCCACCGCCTCCCGGGCGATCACCTCCTCGTTCTTCGAGGCGACCGCGAGCATCACCCCCTGCGCCATGAAGTCCTTGGCCAGCAGCTGGAGTTCGCGGTGCGCCGAGCCAGGGAAGGCGCCGCCGAGCTTGAGCCCGGCCACCGAGTCGTCACCGACCACGCCGCCCCACAGGGTGTTGTCCAGGTCGAGCACCAGGCACTTGGCGGCCCGCCCGAGCGCGGCCCGCACCACCTTGGCCAACTCGCCCGCGTAGCCGGCCAGGAACTCGGGCGCGTAGACCTGCCCGGCCACGTGCCGCATCCGGTCGGCGGCGAAGAGCCGGCCGGAGCGCTCGGCCACCGCGGCCAGGTCGAGCACCACCACCGACTCGTGCCGCCCGGCCAGCGCCAGCAGTTCGGCGTTCATCCGGTACCAGGCCGCGACCAGCCGGGCCTTGCCGCGGTAGTCCACGAAGCGGTCCCGGGTGAGCGGGCCGAGCGGCACGGTGGCCAGCGCCACCAGGCCGCCCAGGGTCTGTGCGGTCGCCGTCAGCCACTGCTCCAGCTCGCCGGGGAAGGCGGCGCAGCGCTGCTCGATCTCGGCCAGGTCCAGGCGCTCCACCACGCCCTCGAAGACCGCGGCCTCGTCCAGCAGCAGCGCGCTGAGCTGCGGGCGCAGGTCCTTCAGCCCCGGCGCACCGGAGAGGATCTCGAAGCGCCACTGGTTGAAGCCGGCCGACCGGATCTCGGGCAGCACCCCGGCGCCCACCAGGTGGGCGGTCAGCAGCGGCGCCAGCGCGTCCAGTGTGGAACTGCCGAGCAGCGCCAGCCGGTAGTCGGCGAAGCCGCCGGCCGCCGCCAACTGCTCGCGCTGGACGGGGCCGGAGAGCAGGCTGCCGGCCGCCTCCAGGTCCAGCGGCTCACCGGCCGCCACCAGCAGGCCGAGCAACTCGCGTACCCGCTCCGCCGGTTCGGTCAGCCCCGCGCGCTTGAGGGCGCGCAGCTCGGCCACCGGGGAGCGGCGTGCGGTCGGTTCACTGGACATCGCCGGCCGCCTCCCGCCGGTAGCGCAGGGCCAGCCCGGAGACCGTCCACTTGGCGGACTCGATGGTGGTGACCAGCACCCGGTCCCGGTCGCCGCCGCCCTCCTCGATCCGCTTCAGCGCGCGGTAGAGCTGGATGAAGGGCAGCGCGTTGCCGTTGTTGCCGGTGTCCGCCACGCAGCCGACCGCCTGCTCCGGCCGCACCCCCATGAACTCCCGGATCCGGTCCGCCATCACGCCGTTCAGCTGCGGGGTGAGGATGTGCTCGACCTCGGCGACGGGCCAGCCGGTGAGCTGGGCCAACTCCTGCAGCACGCCGGCCGCCAGGCCCGGCACGTACTGCTCGATCGCCTTGTAGTCCTCCTCCCCCATCGGCTCGCGGATCTCCTTGCCGTTCGCCGCGGTGATCGTCGGCGCGCCGTCCGCGCCGTACCAGCGCACCAGTTGGGCGGGCTTGCGGCCCTTGCCGACGGTGCGCAGCACCACGTGGTCGACCACCAGGCCGGGGCCGTCCACCGAGGCGTCGACCACGGCCGCGCCCGCGCCGTCGCCGAAGAGCGCGAAGTTGGCCAGCTCGGCGGGGCTGATCCGCTTCAGGTCGCGGTTGGCGGGCCAGAGCTTGACCACGCTGTCGGCGCCGATCACCAGGCCGCGCCGGTGCCCGGAGGCGAGCAGCGCGCGCGCCGTGTAGAGACCCTGCAGCGCGCCCGCGCAGCCGGCGGTGAGCTGGATGGCGGGCAGGTCGTTGAGCCCGAGCCGGTCGGCGACCAGGTTCACGGTGGCCGGCATCAGGTGGTCGGGGGAGCCGGTGCTCAGGATCAGGAAGTCGATGGAGGAGAGCTCGACGCCGGCCGCCGCCAGCGCCCGCTGACCGGCCAGCGTGGCCAGGTCGCCGGTGTTCTTCGGCACGCCGTCCGCGCTGTCCGGCTCGCAGAAGTAGCGGCTGCGGTTGCCGGTCATCCGGTCCAGCCACTTCTCGTGCAGGCCGAAACGTTCCGCCATGTCCCGGTTCGTGACCGGCTCGCCCGGGAGCACCTCACTGAGGCCGATGATTCTCAAGGGATCAGATCCTTGTCTCGCGTCCGTGGGTTGCGCGATCCGAGGCGGTGCCGGCATCAGCCGCTACGCCCGGTCCAGTTACGTTCGAACGTAGGTTTCGCGACTTGGGAGAAACTTGAATACGACTCCACGGCTTCACTGGCGGGGTCTGCCTGACCCCAAGCGGAACCCCTAAGCTGCGGGTCCATGACCGTCACCACCGCACTGTGGTCCTTCGCCCTGGTCGTCGGGCTGCTCACCCTCACCCCCGGCCTCGACACCGCGCTGATCCTGCGCACCTCCGCGCTCGGCCGCCGCCGCCGCGCCTGGGGCGTGGTGCTCGGCATCCAGACCGGCACGCTGATCTGGGGCACCCTCACCTCGCTGGGCGTCACCGCGCTGCTGACCGCCTCCCGGCTGGGCTACGAGACGCTGCGCTGGGCCGGTGCGGGCTACCTGCTCTGGATGGGCGCCCGGATGCTGCTGCGCCGCAGCGCGGACGGGCCCACCCCCGCCGAGCCGACCGACCTCGACGGCCCCGCCGCCGACCCCGCCGCCGACCCCGACCGCCTCGCCCCCGGCTGGCGGCAGGGCACCCTGACCAACCTGCTCAACCCCAAGATGGGCGTCTTCTACGTCGCCCTGCTCCCGCAGTTCATCCCGCCCGCCGCGCCGCACCTCGCCTTCGGGCTGCTGCTGACCAGCATCCACGTGCTGTTCGGCCTGATCTGGTCCACCGTGCTGCTCGGCTTCGCCACCGCACTGAGCACTCAGCTGCGCCGCCCGGCCGCCCGCCGGCTGCTGGACCGGATCACCGGTGCCGTGGTGATCGGCTTCGCCGTCCGGCTGGCACTCGGCGACTGAGGCGACCGAGGCGACCGGCCCCCATCGGCGACGACCCCCGGCGCTATCCTGGGCGGCGGCACGGCCCTGAACGAAGGGCACGAGAATGCGCGTCGGAATCACCGGACACCAGGGCCTGTCCGACCTGACCGAGCTGCTGGTGCGCGGCGAGCTGTGGCGCCTGGTGACCACGTACGGTCCGTACGAGCTGGTCGGCGTCACCGCGCTGCGCCCGGGTCCGGAGACCTGGTTCGCCCAGGCGGTGCGCGAGCACGGCGGCACGGTGGAGATCATCGTCCCGGCGGGCGACCGCGCGCTGCCCCGGCAGGGGGCCGCCGGCGAGATCGCCCGCGAGGCCACCGCCGTGCACCGGCTCGCCCCGGCCTCGGCCGGCGGGCTCGGGGACGACCTGGGCCGGGCCCTGGTCGGCATGATCGACGAACTGATCGCGGTCTGGGACGGCGGCGCGGGCGACGAGCCGGCCGAGGTGGCCGCGCTGACCCGGGCGGCCGGGCTCTGGGTGCACGAGGTCTGGCCGGCCGGCAGCGAGCGCCCCCGCTGACCCAAGATCCACCGGCCCGGCCCCGAGCCCCCCGGTTGCCGGGCCCGCGCACCCTGCGAACCATGGGAGAGGTGAGCGAGAACCATCGCGGCTACCTGCGACACCCCCATCTGACCGGCGGACTGCTGACACTGACCGCCGAGGACGACGTCTGGCTCGCCCCGCTCGAACCTGACGGATCGTCAGGCCGGGCCTGGCGGGCCAGCTGTGACCGCACCCGGGTCTCGCACCCCAGACTCTCCCCCGACGGCCGCACGGTCGCCTGGACCAGCTGGGCCGCGCTCACCCCCGAGGTGTGGACCGCGCCCACCGAGGGCGGCGAGGCGGTCCGGCTGACCTACTGGGGCAGCCAGGACACCCGGGTGCGCGGCTGGCTGCCCACCGGCGAGGTGCTCGCGCTCACCTCCTTCCACGAGCCCTTCGCCCACTACACCTGGGCGCACGCGCTGCCACCGGACGGCTCCCCGGGCCGCCGGCTGCCCTGGGGCCCGGTCCGCGACCTGCAGCTGACGGCCGATCACACGCTGCTGCTGACCGCCGCCGCCCCGCACGAGCCGGCCGCCTGGAAGCGCTACCGGGGCGGCGCCACCGGGCGGCTCTGGCTGGACGGCGAGCAGCTGCTGCCCGACCTGCCCGGACAGCTCTCCTCTCCGATGCTGGTCGACGACCGGGTGGCCTTTCTCTCCGACCATGAGGGCATCGGCAACCTCTACTCCTGCCGCCCGGACGGCACCGACCTGCGCCGGCACACCGACCACGCCACCTACTACGCCCGCGAGGCGAGCACCGACGGCCACCGGGTGGTCTACCAGCACGCCGGCGACCTGTGGCTGCTGGACAGCCTGGACACCCCCGTCCCGCACCGGCTCACCGTGCGCCTGGGCGGCTCCCGGGCCGGGCGCCGCCCGTACCAGGTGACCGCCGCCCGGCACCTCAACGACCTGGTCTGCGACGCCACCGGGCGCTCCGGCGTGGTCGGGGTGCGCGGCAGCCTCTACTGGCTCACCCACCGCGACGGCCCGGCCCGCGCGCTGGCCGACACCCCGGGGGTGCGGGCCCGGCTGCCCGCCGTGCTCGGCCGCACCGGGCGGATCGCCTGGGTCACCGACGCCGAGGGCGAGGACGCGATCGAGCTGGCCACCCTGCCCGGCAGCGCCGCCGCGCCCCCCGCGACCACGGCCACCACCCCGGCCGGGTCACCTGCCGGGGCCGCCGCGGCTCCCGCCCGCCGGATCGCCGCCGGGCAGCTGGGCCAGGTGCTCGAACTGGTCGCCGCCCCCGACGGCCTGCTGCTGGCGGCCGCCGCCGGTGACGGCCGACTGCTGCTGGTCAGCACCGCCGACGGCGAGGTCCGGGAGGTGGCCAGGTCCGGCTACGGCCCGATCCGGGGCCTGGCCTTCTCCCCCGACTCGCACTGGCTGGCCTGGTCGCAGCCGGTCGCCGGCCGCTCACTGCGCCGGATCCGGCTGCAGCGCCTGAACCTGCCCGAGGCGCTGCCGCTGAACGTCACCGAGGGCCGGTTCGAGGACGAGCAGCCGGTCTTCACCCGGGACGGCCGCTACCTGGTCTTCCTCTCCTGGCGCGGCTTCGACCCGGTGCACGACGTGCACACCGGCGACCTCTCGTTCCCGCTCGGCTGCCGCCCGTACCTGGTCCCGCTGGCCGCCGACACCCCCTCCCCGTTCGCCGCCCCGGTCGGCGACGAGGCGGACCCGGCGCCCGGCGACGGGACCGTCCTGGTCGACGTCGAGGGCCTGGCCGAGCGGCTGGTGCCGTTCCCGGTGATCGCCTCCAAGTACTCCACCCCGATGCCGGTGCGCGGCGGGCTGCTCTGGCTGCGCTGGCCGATCGCCGGCGCGCTCGGCGAGACCTTCGCCAGCCCCACCGACCTGTCGGGCCGCCCCGCCCTGGAGTACTTCGACCTGGCCTCCGCCACCCGCAGCACCGTGCAGGAGCAGGTCGACGGCTTTGCCGCCTCCGGCGACGGCACGGCGGTGGCCACCTTCGTGGCCGGTTCGCTCAAGCTGATGCCGCTGGGCGCGCCCGGCGCCGCCATGACGGTGGACCTGCGCCGGATCACCCACACCGTGCACCCGGGCCCGGAGTGGCGCCAGGCCTACCGCGAGGCCGCCCGCACGGTCCGCGACCAGTTCTGGGATCCGGGGTTGGGCGGCCTGGACTGGCCCGCGCTGGTCGCCCAGTACGAGCCGCTGCTGGAGCGGATCGCCTCCCCCGACGACTTCGCCGACCTGCTGCGCGAACTGCTCGGCGAACTCGGCACCTCGCACGCCTACGTCACCCCCGCCCGGCGCGGCGAGGGGCCGGCACCCGTGCAGCAGCCGCTCGGCCTGCTCGGGGCGAGCGTGCAGCGCGAGCCGG
The DNA here is from genome assembly GCF_036242395.1 of Kitasatospora sp. NBC_01266. Taxonomy (NCBI): domain Bacteria; kingdom Bacillati; phylum Actinomycetota; class Actinomycetes; order Kitasatosporales; family Streptomycetaceae; genus Kitasatospora; species Kitasatospora sp. NBC_01266. The sequence continues at coordinate 3,191,037 of NZ_CP108458.1, forward strand.
ACGGGCGCTGGCTGCTGGGCCGGGTGCTGCTCGGCGAGTCCTCCGACCCCCGGGCCCGCGCCCCGCTGGCGGGCCACCAGGTGCGCACCGGCGACGAGTTGGTGGCGATCGCCGGCCGCACCCCGGACCCGGTGCGCGGCCCGGCCCCGCTGCTGGCCGGGGCCGGCGGCAACACCCTGGAGATCGCCGTGCGGCGCGGACCGGACGGCCCGGTGCGCCGGGTGGCGATCACCCCGGTGACCGACGAGCGACCGCTGCGCTACCAGGACTGGGTGGCCCGACGCCGGGCGCTGGTAAGGGAGTTCAGCGACGGGCTCTGCGGCTACCTGCACATCCCGGACCTCGGCGGCTCCGGCTGGGCCCAGTTCAACCGCGACCTGCGCCGCGAACTCGACCGCCCTGCCCTGGTGTTGGATGTCCGGGGAAACGCCGGTGGCAATGTCTCCGAGCTGGTCCTGGAGAAGCTGACCCGCCGGGTGCTGGCCTGGGACCACACCCGTGGCCGGCGCGCCGTGCGCTACCCGCGCGACGCCCCGCGCGGTCCGATCGTGGCGCTGGCCGACGAGGCGACCAGCTCGGACGGGGACGTGATCATCGCGGCGGTCAAACTGCTGGGCCTGGGCCCGGTGGTCGGCCGGCGGACCTGGGGCGGGGTGATCGGCACCATCGGCCGGCACACCCTGGGTGACGGCACCCAGCTCTCGGTGCCCGCCAACGCCGCCTGGTTCACCGGCGGGCTCGGCTTCGGGATCGAGAACCACGGGGTCGAACCGGACATCCCGGTGCTGCGCAGCCCCGCCGACTGGGCGGCCGGACGCAACACCGAACTGGCCGAGGCGGTCCGGGTCGCCCTGGAACTGCTGCGCACCCACCCCGCCGCCGCGCCGCCCCCGACCGACACCCCGCGCCCCGACCTGCGGCGCCCGCCGCTGCCGCCGCGCACCTGACGCCCCGCACAGCTGTGCGGGGCGCGTCCTGATCCGCAGGACGCGCCCCGCTCAGCTGTGGGGTCAGCGGGTCACCGCTCCCATTCGGGGCCGCCCTCGCTCTCCATGTCCGACGCGGCCTGCTGGGCCGGGTCGTCGGCGCTCTGCTGGCCTCGGTCGGTGATGTTCCCCAGGGCGTCGGCCGCCGGACCAGGCATGTGCTCCTGGGCCTTGTCGGCGGTCTGCTGCCCGGCGTCCATCGCGCGGTCCTTGGCACCGGACGCCATGTCGGTGGCCTTCTCACTGTGGTCACCGAACATGCCCTTGAGCTTGTCCATCATGCCCATGTCTCCTCCTCGCGGTTCGTCCGACAATGGGCTGCCACCAACATGTCACCGCTCACCCGGACCCGCACGTCGACGGCCACCGCACCGCACTGGGGCCCCTACCCCCACTGGCGGCTACTAGGCCTTGGCGCCCACCCAGCCCCCGGTCATGGCCTGCACCGCCGAGCCGTCCTGGTCGGCCAGCTTGACCCCGGTGAAGGCGCGCGCGGCATCCGAGGTCTGCACCCGGAAGGCCGGCTGCTCGGCGGTCAGCAGGTCGATGATCGCGCCGGCCGCGCCCTCGGAGGTCTGCGCGGCGGCGAAGGCGGTGCCGACCCGCTCCAGGTAGCTCGCCATCGCCGACCCGTACGGACCGGCGGCGGCCACCACGTCCGGGCCGACGCCGATGTTGGCGACGAACTCGCTGGCCACCGCGCCCGGCTCGACCACGCTCACCCGCACGCCCGTGGTCGCGGCGACCGGCGCGAGCGACTCCATGAAGCCCTCGACGGCGAACTTCGCCGCGCAGTACGCCTCGTTGAACGGCTGGCCGACCACGCCGCCGACGCTGGTCACGCTGATCAGCCGGCCCTTGCTCTCACGCAGCAGCGGCATCGCGGCCCGGGTCACCTCGACCACGCCGAAGAAGTTGACCTCCATGACGGTGCGCACGTCCGCGACGGTGCCCTGCTCGATGGTGCCCACGTGCCCGGCCCCGGCGTTGTTGATCACCGCGTCCAGCCGCCCGTGGTCGGCGACGATCCCGGCCAGCGCCGCCTCGACCGACGCCGGGTCGGTGACGTCCAGCGCCCGCACCTCGACCAGCTCGCGCACCCCCGCGGCCTCGGCGGCCTTCAGCAGGGCGCCGGCCTTTGCGGTGTCCCGCATGGTGGCGACGGCCCGCCAGCCGGCCTGAGCGGCGGCGACGGCGGTGGCCAGGCCGATGCCGGAGGAGGTGCCGGTGATCAGAACGGTCTGCTCGTTGCTCATCTGGTGCTCCAATTGCTCAGTGGCATTGCTTATGAACCATAACTACCCGGCTCGATAACTATGCAGCCAGATGTTTTCCGTTGTCAACCATCTCGGTAGACTGGCCGCATGCCATCGGATGAACTGACCGCCCAGGTCCTGGGACTCTTCGTCGCGGTCAATCGCCGCTACGCCCAGGAGTCCGAGGCCGCCGCCACCGCACACGAGCTCACCCCGCTGCAGGCCAAGGCGCTGCTGTCGTCCGAACAGCCGGTCGCGATGCGCCGGGTCGCCGAGTGCCTGCACGCCGAGCCGTCCAACGTCACCGCGATCGTGGACCGCCTGGAAGCCCGCGGCCTGGTCGAACGCCGCCCCAGCCCGGGCGACCGCCGGGTCAAACTGGTCGCCGCCACCGAGTCAGGCCTGAGCGTGATCGCCGATCTGCGCGCCCGCACGCCGTTCGTCTCGCACCCGCTGGAGGCGCTGAGCGTCGAGCAGCGGGAGACGCTGCGCGAGCTGCTGGCGCTGATGCTGGAGGGGTGAGGCGCGCCCGAGAAGGGCCCGGTCCGCTGATCCCCCGGCGGCGGCCCGCTCGGCCCGCGCGCCCGTCAGCGCTCAGTCCCGGTCTCCGAGCCGGAGGGTGGCGGTGGCGCCGCCCTCGGGGCTGTTGGCGAGCTGGAGCCGGGAGCGGAGGACGGCCGCCTGGCCCATCGCGATGGTCAGGCCCAGCCCGTGGCCCTTGCCCCGCTCGGGGGTGCCGGTGCGGAAGCGCTGGGGGCCCTCGGCGAGCAGTTCGGGCGGATAGCCGGGTCCGTGGTCGCGGATGACCACCGTGTCGTCGTCGATGGTGATCTCCACCGGGGGCCGGCCGTGGCGGTGGGCGTTGATGAGGAGGTTGGCGATGATCCGGTCGAGTCGGCGGGGGTCGATCTCGATCGTGCTCGCCTGACGCACGGTCACATCGGCTTCGAGACCGGTGCGTTCGACGGCCTCGATGACGACCTCCGGCAGCGGTACCGGGAACAGGTCCGCCTGTTCCACCCCGGCGTCCAGGCGGGAGATCTCCAACAGGTTCTCGACCATGGTCCGCAGCACCGCGATCCGGCCGCGCACCAGGTCGGTGGCTTCGCCGTCGGGCAGCAGATCGGCCGCGAAGACCAGACCGGTGAGGGGGGTGCGCAGTTCGTGGGCGACGTCGGCGGTGAAGCGCTGCTCGGCGAGCAGGCGCTGGTGCATCGCGTCGGCCATGTGGTCGAAGGCCGCGGCGATGTCGTCGACCTCGTCGTGGGCGAGGCTGCCGATGCGCAGGCGTTGCGGGTGGGTGCGGGCCGCGAGGTCCCCGGCGGAGATCCGGCGGGCGGTGGCGGCGACCCGGCGCAGTCGCCGGTTGGGGAGTTCGGCGGCGAGCGCCGCGACCGGGGCGATGACGGCCAGCGCGGCCAACGAGGCGTAGACCATGTGCCGGTCCAGGGCCTCCAGGCTCACCCGGTCGGTGGTCATGTCGACCACGGTGGAGAGCAGGTGCCCGTTCATCATCGTGGCTCCCCACATCTGGCTGGTGTAGGACCCCTGCTCCTCGTAGGCGGTGACGAACCGTTGCGTCCGGGCCCGCTCGACCAGATCGGCCGGCACTGTGTCCGAGTCCGACTGCACTCCGGCCGGCACGGCGCCGCCCCGGTAGAGCGCGTTCGTGGCGTCGCTGAGATGGCTGAGCGCGGTGTTCTCCGCGATGTCCGTGCTGCGGTCCCAGGTGGACTCGTGCACCAGCACGCCGACGGCGAGCGCGAGCGCGGCCGAGGCGGCGGCCGCCAGTGCCGCGATCTTCCACCGCAGGGAGTGCGGGTTGAGCAGGTCCTTGAGGCGCACCGCGGTCAACGCCTCAGCTTGTAGCCGAAACCGCGCACGGTCTCGACCCGGTCGGCGCCGACCTTCCTGCGCAGCCGCTGCACCGCCAGGTCGACGACCCGGCTGTCACCGTCCCAGCCGTAGTCCCACACCTTGCGCAGCAGGGTGTGGCGGTCCAGGACGATGCCGGGGTTGGCGGCGAACTCCAGCAGCAGGCGCAGCTCGGTCGGCGTGAGCGAGACCGGCACCCGGGCCAGCCGGACCTCCATCCCGAGCGTGTCGATCGCCAGGTCACCGAAGACCAGCAGGCCGCTGGGCGGCGGCTCCGGCGCGGGTGCCGGTGCCTGCGCACCGGGGGCGGTCTCGGCCGCCGGACCGAGCGAGTAGGTGGCGCGGCGCAGCAGCGAACGGATCCGGGCGACCAGCACCACGGTGTCCACCGGCTTGACGATGTAGTCGTCGGCCCCGGCCTCCAGACCGGCCACCACGTCCAGCGCGTCGCCACGCGCCGACATCATCAGCACCGGCGTCATGCTCGTCTCGCGCACCAGGCGGCACAGGCTGATCCCGTCCAGCTCGGGCAGCATCACGTCCAGCAGCAGCACGTCGTGGCCACCCTCGCGGGCCAGGCGCAGTCCGGTCAGCCCGTCGGGGGCGGTGACGACCTGGTAGCCGTAGGGCTCCAGGGCGAGTGCGACGGAGCGGCGGATCACCTCGTCGTCCTCGACCAGCAGCACGCGGACGGGTTCGGACGGCGGACCGGTGGGGGTGGCGGGGCGGGGCACAGCTTCCTTCCTGCGGGTTCGGGTGAATCGCCAGGAGGGAAGGAGGGACGGCCGGGGGCTGACGCTGGGCCCCTCCCGGCGCGTGCCCTCCACGGTACTGGGCAGGTCGCGGATCCGGGACCGCGCCCTCCCGCAGGTCAGCGGCACGGCGACCGGCGCCGGGCTTCGACGGCGGATTTCCGACGCCCTCGTCCCCGTCGTCCCCGTCGTCCTCGCCGTCCCCGCCGTCCTCATCGCAGGCCGTCCTGGATGGCGGTGATCAGCTTGTGGCTGACCCGCAGCACGGTCCGCAGCCCCTCGGCCGGTGGCTGTCCGGCGTCCTGTTGCAGCACGACGCCGATCACCAGGCGCGGCCCGCTCGAAGTGCTCGCCTGGGCGGCCCAGACCAGGGCTCCGCCGGCGGGCGTGCTGGAGCCGGTCTTCAACCCGACCACACCGTCACGGCCGACGAGGGTGTTGGTGTTGCGCACCGTGCCCGGCACGCCGGGGACGGTCGTGGACTCGGTGCCGACGACCGCGGCCAGCGCCGGGACGGCCATGGCCTGCCGGGCGAGGACGAGCTGGTCGTCGGAGGTACTGGTGGTGTCGGACTGGATGCCGCTGGCGCCGGTGTAGGAGGTGTTCCTCATCCCCAGGGAACGGGCCCGGTCATTCATCTTCGCGACGAAGGCCTGCTCGCTGCCCGCGTCCCAACGGGCCAGCAGGCGCGCGATGTTGTTGCCCGAGGGCAGCATCATCAGAAGCAGCAGCTGCCGTTCGGTCAGTTGCTGGCCCGCGCGGACGGGGGCGGTCGACTCCTCCTTCGAGTGGGACTCGTCGGCGGCCTGCTGGTCGACGGTGATCGTGGGGCCCTCGTCCTCCCGGCTGCCCAAGGGGTGGTCCTCGAGCACGACGTAGGCCGTCATCACCTTGGTGACACTGGCGATCGGGACCGGACGCTGCTCCCCGCGCGTGCCGAGGCTGCCCACCCCCTCCACCACCACGCTCGACTGGCCCTGGTCCGGCCAGGGCAGAGCGGCCCACCCCGGCAGGGCCTGTGCCGCCGCCGCGTCGGGCGCAAACACGATCGCGGGCGGGGTGCGGCCCGCGCCGCTGGGGACGAGCGTGCTCGCGACCACCGTCGCGCAGGCGATCGCGACGGCCGCCGCCACCTGCAGCACCGCCCGCGGCCTTCGCGCCGCAAGCCCAGGGATCAGACGCATCGAGGGCCACCTCCAGGAGTTGGACGCGCCGTGGTGCGCGTCACCGCCACGGTGGCTCCCGGACGTGTCAGCCCCACGGTGGCAGTGCATCCGCCACCGCTTGGCCCTGTATCGGTTCCGCATCAGCCCGCCCGCACCCGGGACGGAGCACGAGGCGCGCGCCGCCACCGGCAGGGCGGCGGCGTGGGCTACCCCTGCACCGCCGCCAGCAGCGTCCAGCCGTCCACGTGCAGTTCCTCCTCGCCCCAGCCGCAGGCCCCCACCGCGTCCAGCAACGCCCGCACCACGCCCGGCTGATGCAGGTTGACCACCGCACCGCCGACCACCCCGACCGCATCGGGCACCAGTCGACCCGGCCCCTCCGTGAAGCCGATCACCAGCCGCCCGCCCTCGCCCAGCCGCCGCACCGACAGGATCTCGGTGCACCCGCTCCCGTCGGCGCCGTGCCGGTGCCCCACCCACCAGAGGAAGACCTGCTCGCCGACGACCAGCCGGCGCACCCGCCTACTCCCCATCGAACGCCTCGTCACTCCACCGGAACCAGGCGCGTCCGCCCTCGATGTGCAGCAGGAACTCCGCGACCGGCCCGGCATCCGGCGCCACCAGCGTCAGCTCACGCCCGATCGGAGCGTACGCGTCCTCGAAGCGCTCGAACTCCTCGGCCTCCAGGGCCGCGAGCGACTCATCGAACCACGGCCGCACCGCCGCGTACCCCGGCCCCGCCACGAACCTCCCGTTCAGCCAAGGGAAGTCGGACCCGTCGACTTCTACCTCCCCCACCAACAACTCCCCGCGCAGCAGCCGCCATGTCCGCTCCCTGTAGCTCACGCACCGCAGCATCCCACCCGCCTCTGACAACCGCCCGACACAAAGCTTCCTGACGGTCCATCAGCCGAAGATACGCCCACGATACGACGCTCTCGGATGCTTGGGCCTGCCAACACGGCATCAGTTCGTTCGCTGGGAAGGAAGCAACACATGACCGCTCGTACCCGGCAGCGCGTGCGTCGCGCCGTCACCAAGGCCGCCCTGGTCGGCACCGCCGTCGCCGCCGCACTGAGCCTCACCGCCACCGGGGCCAACGCGACCGTCGGCGCCGGCATCCAGACCGCGACCTTCACCCTCGCGCAGGGCAACTGGTCCAGCAACTACGCGACCTACAACGCCAACAACGGCTACGAGATCATCCTGCAGACCGACGGCAACTTCGTGCTCTACAACGGCAACGGCACAGCCCTCTGGGCAAGCGGCACCGACGGCAAGGGCGTCACCCAGCTCGACTGGTCGCAGTCGGGCTACGTCAAGCTGCTGAACAGCTCCAACGGCGTCGTCTGCACCCTGGGCGCCCTCAGCCCGGCCCCAGGCGGCCAGGCCGTGCTGCAGAACGACGGCAACTTCGTCTTCTACAACACCGCCGGCAACGCCACCTGGGCCACCAACACCTACAACGGCCAGCAGGGCAACCTCGACTACTGCTACACCTGATCGGCGCCTGATACCTCCATAGCGGTCCCCCGGGCCTAGCCCGGTGCCTCCGTGTGAAGGGCCACCACGGTGACCTTCACACGGAGGCTCACGCGTCTCACGCGGCAGTCGGCGGATTCCGGGCCAGGTCACCGCCACCGGCGACCAGCGCACCGCCCGTGCATCCTCATCCGCCTACCACAAGGCCCATGCGAGGCCGGTGCCACTCGCCCACCGGTCGCAGCGCGGCCCGCATCAGCACCCGGGACCGCTCCTGCGCGGAGTCCCAGCGCAGGCACTGCTCGCGGGCGAAGGCCCGCAGCAGGTCCGAATAGCCGTAGCGGTCCGGTGCGAGCGCGGAGATCAGGTGGGCGTCCAGCAGCGTTTCGAGGATCCGTTCCACCTCCCGCCGGGACTGGCCCAGCAGTTCGGCGGCGGTGGCGGTCCAGAAGGCGGGGATGTCCGGCTGAGCGAGCAGGCGGAAGGCCCGTGCGGAGGCCGGGTCCAGGGCGTCGTGGCTGAGCGTGAGTGCGGCGCGTAAGTCCAGGCTGCCCAGCCGCAGTTCGTCGAAGAGGCGACGGCCGTCGGTCAGCCGGTCGGCCAGGTAGCGGACGGTCCACAGCGGGCGGGCGGACAACCGGGCCGCGCAGATCCGCAGCGCGAGCGGCAGCCGTCCGCAGGCCGTCACCAGTCTCCGGGCCGCCGCCGGATCGGCGGCGATCCGCTCCGGGCCCACGGTCCGGCTCAGCAGCAGCTGCGCCTCGCCACCGGTCAGCGGTTCCAGCTCCACCTGCCGGGCCCCGATCAGGTCGGCGAGCCGGCTGCGGCTGGTGATCAGCGTCGCGTTCGCCGGGTCGGCCGGCAGCAGCGGGCGGACCTGTGCGCCGTCCCGCGCGTTGTCCAGCACCACCAGCACCCGCCGGCCCACCAGCACCGAGCGGTACAGCGCGGTGCGCTCCGCCGTACCCGCCGGGATCGCCTCGGCGGGCACCCCCAGGGTGAGCAGGAAGGTGCGGAGCACCGAGCACGGCGAGGCGGGTTCGCGGTCCGTACCGCGCAGGTCGGCGAAGAGCGTGCCGGCCGGCGAGGAGGAGCGGGCGCGACGGGCGACGTGCCCGGCCAACGCGCTCTTGCCGACGCCGGGTTGGCCCGAGACGACCAGCAGGCAGGGCGCGTCCCGGTCCGCCCGGTCCAACTCCGTTGCCAGCACGGAGATCTCGGCGAGCCGGCCGACGAAGTCCGGTTCCTGCGGCGGGATCTGAAATGGTAGTGGCTCAGGACCGACCCGCTCAGGACCAACCTGCTCAGAACCGGCCCGCTCAGGACCGGCCGGGAGCGGCGCGACCCGCCGGGGCCGACCGCACTGCACCTCCAACCAGGGCTCGCCGCACAGGATCCGGCGGTGCAGCTCGCGCAGCTCGCTCCCGGGCTCGACCCCGATGTCCTCGGCCAGGATGGCGCGGACCTCCCGGTAGACCGCCAGCGCCTCGCCCTGCCGTCCGCTGCCGTACAGCGCTGTCATCAGCTGCGCCCAGAACCGCTCCCGCCCGGGGTGCTCGGCGGTGAGCCGTCGCAGCTCGGCGATCACCGCCGAACTGCGGCCCAGCCTCAGCTCGGCCTCCAGTCGCGCCTCCAGGGCGTCCAGCCGGCCCTCGGCGAGCCGGTCCACCTGCTCCAACTGGAGCCGGTCGGACGGGACGTCCACCAGCGCGGGACCGCGCCACAGCCGCAGCGCCCGGTCGAGCAGTTCGAGCGCGAGCTCGAACGCGCCCTGCCGCAGCGCCGCGACGCCTTGGTCACGCAGCAGCTCGAACCGCTGGGCGTCGAACTCCTCGGCCTCGATGTTGATCCGGTAGCCGCCGGCCAGCGTCTCGACGCGGTCACCGGCCGCACCGAGCGCGTTCCGCAACCGGCTCACATAGTTGCGCAGGGTGATGGCGGCGCTGCGCGGCGGCCGCCCGTCCCAGACCATCTCCGCCAGCAGATCGCTCGGGACCACCCGCCCCCTGCGCGTCAGCAGCGCCGCCAGCAGGATGCGCTGCTTCGCCGCCGGAACGGCTCGGACGCCCTCGTCGTCCAGCACCAGCATCGGTCCGAGAATGGCGAACTCCACTCGTGTACCCCCTTGACACCAATGGGCCATGACCAGTCGCCACCAGGCGAACCGCGGCGGCGCCGATCCACCTAACGTTCTAGTGGTGCGCCGGTTGTTCGAACCCTGACCGTCGTGCCGATCAATCAATTCCATTCAATGCGGCGCGCCGATGCCCGACTTGGTCTGGTGATGTGGTGCTTTCGGCCCCCGCCCCCGGACCACCACGCTCCGCATTCGGCTCAACGGCCTCCGGCCCGGCCGCACACGCGGCCGGGCCGGAGCTCGACGGGCCGGAGCTCGACGGGCAGCTAGCCGCAGTGGCTCCACCCGCTGGTCCAGGTGGTCCCCTGGTAGGTGCCACCCCACATGACGCAGGCGGCCGGCGCGGCCAGCGTCACGGGCCCGGCGTAGTAGGTGTAGCTGCCCGGATTGCTCGCACTCGCCCCGCCCTGGACGCTGAGCGTGGCGTTGAGCGACACCGGACCGGTCGGTGTGTTCACCATCGTGGTCACGCAGTTCTGCTGGGTGGCGCCGCTGTAGAGCAGGTAGACCTCGGCGCCACCCAGGCTGTGCGAGTCGACGACGCTGAAGCCGGCGCCGCAGACGGCGGTGGGGGTGTACGGGTTGCTGCTCGCGGCCACCGGTGTGGTGTAGCCGGCGATGTAGTAGCCGTCGGCCGGGTCCACGCTGCTGGGCTGGCTCCCCACGGCCAACTCACTGGCGGGGATGGTGATCGAGACCACCTGGGAACTGACCGCCCAGGCCGCCATGGTGGTGGTGCTCGGGTCGCCGTTCCAGTCGCCGTTGGCGGTGGTGACGGATCCGTCGGCGTTCAGCGCGGTCACGACGGCCACGTGGTGGATCAGCGAGTCCTTGGTGCTGGCGTACTCGATCGCGTCGCCCAGCTGCGGCTGGTAGCCGGCCTGGGTGTGCTGGGTGCCGTTCTGCTGGCCGTACTGCTGGAAGCTCGCGGCCCCGGCGTTCAGACCGGCGGTCGAGAACCCGCTGTTGGCCCAGACCCACTGCGCGAAGTCCGCGCACCAGTACTCGGGCCCGCCCGAGCCGCCGCCGCTGCAACTGGTCTCGAACTGGGCGCCGCCGAGGGTGTTGTAGCTCGGCGTGTTGGCACAGGTGCCGGCGCTCTTGCCCACGTTGGCGGCGGCGAGTGCGGCGGCGGACGCTCCGCTGGGTGCGGCGGCCGATGCGGCCGACAGACCGGTGAAGGAGAGCAGAGCGGCCGTCAGGATCACTGCCCCCCAGGCGGATATTCGGTGGACGAACCGGTTCATGTCCATGGTGCTCCTCGCGGAAGAAGGTGGGTGAGGTCCCTGCCGGGTGGCGATTCTGCGCCGACGATGTATCGCCGGCGTCACGCCGGAAGGTTCCTCGATCCCACCTGCAACCTGCGGCTCATTCAACTCACCATCGGTCCAGAACGGTTGAAGGAGCTCACCATGCGCGTGCCCGTAATCTCCCGCCCCCGGACGAGCTCACGCCTCCCGGGCCGGGCGGTGCGCTGCGGCCCGGCTGCGGGCCAGGTCTGCGGTGATCCGGGTGTGCACGGTGCTCATCTCGGCCAGAGTGGCGTCGAGTTCGGCGGTGGTGGCGGCGCTTCCGGTGGTCACCTGGTGGTCGAGCTGCCGACCGAGGGCACGCAGGTCGGCGCGGGCGGCAGCGCGGTCGAAGGGGGCGGGGGAGATGGGGGTGGCACTCATGGTTCTGTCGTTCCTTCGGTTCTTCCGATCTCACCGGGGGAGGTTCAGGTCGGCTCGCGCGGAGCGCAGCCGCGTCCGGTGGACGTAGCGGCCGGCCCGTTCGAAGCCGTCCACGCAGTACGGGAGGGTCACGGGTCCGGTGTCGGTGGCGATCTGCGGGCCGGGGGCGATCAGGGTCTGCCGGTCGCAGCACGCGCACCAGCCGAACCGCCACTGATGCCGGGGCGGGAGCGCGACGGGGGGCTTCACGCGGAGCCCTCGCGGGGGCGGACGGGGGCGCGAACGGCGCGCAACTCCGGCGCTTCGATGAGCGGTTGGATCTCACTCGCGGGGGTCTCCCACTCGCACCCGCCACCGGGCGGGCGGAGGAAGACGGTGGGGTGCTTGCCGAAGCCGGGGCCCATGTAGTGGCCGGTCAGGTGGTGTTTGGCGTCACGGACCAGCTCGTTGGGCTGGGGGGTGTAGAGGGTGGGTGGGGGTGTTCTGCGCGTGCTCATGGCCATTCCTCTCCGTAGCGAACTGATTACAAGCATCGGCATGCGGAGGTACGCTCACCAGGGCTTGAACCTTGACAAATCCTGCGCGTGGAAGGTTCGAACGATCATGAACGAGCGCGAAACTGACCCGACGTCATCTCCCCAGACTCGCTTCGCCTCCGAGTTCCGCAGGTCACGGCGGGCCAAGGGCTGGTCGCAGGTCCAGACCGGCAAGCGCATGGGCTTCTCAAACACGCTGGTGTCGTACGTCGAACGGGGGAAGCGCCCTCCAACAAAGAACTTCGCCGTTAAAGCCGACGAAGCGTTCGGAACGGACGGGTTCTTCTTCGAGCTCTGGCGAAGGTACAGCCGCGCCGCGCTACTTGAGGGCATCGAGGAGTTCGCCGAGTGCGAGGGCCGGTGCCGACGCTTGCGGACGTTCGAACTCGGCGTGATCCCAGGTCTCTTCCAAGTGCCCAGCTACACCGCTGCCCTGGCTTTGGCAGCCGTCCAGCGGGGCAGCATCACCCAGGAGCAGGCGGACGAACGGATCGCTTATCTGGCGGCCCGTCAGCGGCGGGTACTCGATCAGAAGCGTCCACCGATCATCCACGCGGTCATGGACGAGAGCTGCCTAGTGCGGCCGGTGGGAGGCCTCAACGTGATGGCTGAGCAGCTCCATCATCTTGAGGCGCTGGCGATCCGTCCGCACATCACGCTCCAAGTAGCACCGTTCAGCCTCGGGGAGCACAGGCCCTTCACTCTCCCAGTGGTGCTGTTGTCACTGCCAGATCACACGGTTGTCGGCTACTCGGAGTCTCAACTGCGCGGCTACCTTGAGCGTGGGCGCGAGCCCATTGCCGCATGGGAGAGAGACTACGATCAGCTGCAAGTAGAGTCGCTGTCCAAGGCGGCTTCACTCACCAGGATCCGCGCTGTTCGGAAGGAACTTGAATGCTCCACATCGACCTGACCGACGCTCGGTGGGTGAAGTCGGGATACAGCGACAACGGCGGCAACTGCGTCGAGTGGGCTCCGGAGTTCGCTCCCCTCGGCTCCGTCCCCGTCCGCGACTCCAAGGACCCCCACGGCCCCGCCCTCGTCTTCACCACCGACGCCTGGCGCGCCTTCGCCCGCAGCACCGCCGCCGGCGAGTTCAACACCCGCTGATCAACGCACCACCAAGGCCCCGTCACTCCAGCCCGGAGCACGGGGCCAGCTCCATTCCCTGACCACTCGTCACATCAAGGAGCACCCCTCATGACCCTTCACCTGCCCGCCCCCACCTGGCTCAAGTCCTCCCACAGCAACAACGGCGGCGACTGCATCGAGTGGGCCCCCAACCTCCCCCACCTCGTCCCCGTCCGCGACTCCAAGGACCCCCACGGCCCCGCCCTCACCTTCACCCCCGACGCCTGGCGCGCCTTCGCCCGCAGCACCGCCGCCGGCAGCCTCCGACCCGCCTAACTGCTCCTCACCCCCAAGAGGCGAGGAGCACCCGGGCAACCGGTGGGATCAGCTCAGCGCCTGCGTCCCCGAGCACTTCAGGGTGCCGGTGGCCTTGGCCGCGCCCCCGGTCATCTCGGTGATCGGCAGGTCGGTGAACTTGACGGTGTCAGCGGTGCGGCTGGCCGCCGCACCGACTGCGGACTGACCGCTCCAGACCTTGGGAGCGGTGGCATCGGGGACGGTCATCGTCAGCGAGAACTGCCCCGCACCGTCGAAGCCGATGACGACGGCCGGGCCGGTGCCGCTGCCGTCGTCGGCCGTGCCGGACATGGTCAGCTTGCCGGACGGGGACTTCTCGCCCAGGCAGGCCACCGTGGTGAAGTGGTAGGTGCTCCCCGCGGACAGCGTGATGGTGCCGCTGCCCCCGATACCGTCACCGGGCACCCCGGACGGCTTCGCAGCGGTGCCGCCTCCCGCAGCGGCACCGTTGGCGGGTGCCGCCTGGGCGCCCTTCGCGGGGGTGGAGGTGCTGGTGGATCCGCAGCCGGCGACCAGGAGGATGGAGAGGCCGGCAAGAGCGACAATTGACATACGATCAGTTCTCATCATGAGCGGACTCTAATGGTCAGCTCAGACATACGTGTTATCGGCTCATCCCGGCACCGCACCCGCCCGTCAGTGCCACCGCCGACGCCTCCCGCCGACGCCCGCCGCCCGCCCCTACCGCGCCGCCGAGCCCTCCCACACCGGGCTGGACAGGAAGTGGTTGTCGAAGCGCTCCTGCGTGTCCAGCAGCTCCTGCCGGTCGGCCAGACCGCGCTGGATCCGGTCGAGCAGCCGGAAGTACTCGAAGCGGTCGGCACCCGGCATCACGAAGAGCATGTCCACCCCGATGTCGGCCGGAGTGCGGAAGGCGTGCGCCAACCCCGGTGGCACCAGCAGGAAATCGCCCTCCCGGGCCGTCACGATCTGCTCGCCGACCAGCACGTCCAGCCCGCCCTCCAGGACGAAGAAGATCTCCGACGAACGGCGGTGCAGGTGCGGCGTCGCGCCGGCCGTACCCTTCGCCATCTTGGCGCGGATGGCGCTCAGCGCCCCACCGGTGTCGCCGCCGTCGGCCAGCAGCCGCATGGTGAAACCGGCGCTGCCGAGCTGCTCCATCTCGCTCGCGCGCATCAGGACGGGCTCGATGGCGTTCGGGTCGATCGCGGTCATGGGTGACACTCCTCGGATTGCGGACCTCTCCCCCAGATGATCGCCGGGACACCCGATCCGTGACATCACCGCAACTCTGGCCCGAACAGCGGTCCCTGACCAACTGCCAGTAGGCGATACGCCCACGATACGACGCTCTCGGATGCTTGGGCCTGCCAACACGGCATCAGTTCGTTCGCTGGGAAGGAAGCAACACATGACCGCTCGTACCCGGCAGCGCGTGCGTCGCGCCGTCACCAAGGCCACCCTGGTCGGCACCGCCGTCGCCGCCGCACTGAGCCTCACCGCCACCGGGGCCAACGCCACCGTCGGCGCCGGCATCCAGACCGCGACCTTCACCCTCGCGCAGGGCAACTGGTCCAGCAACTACTACACCTACAACGCCAACAACGGCTACGAGATCATTCTCCAGGCCGACGGCAACTTCGTGCTCTACAACGGCAACGGCACAGCCCTCTGGGCAAGCGGCACCGACGGCAAGGGCGTCACCCAGCTCGACTGGTCGCAGTCGGGCTACGTCAAGCTGCTGAACAGCTCCAACGGCGTCGTCTGCACCCTGGGCGCCCTCAGCCCGGCCCCCGGCGGCCAGGCCGTGCTGCAGAACGACGGCAACTTCGTCTTCTACAACACCGCCGGCAACGCCACCTGGGCCACCAACACCTACAACGGCCAGCAGGGCAACCTCGACTACTGCTACACCTGATCGGCGCCAGACCCGGAGGACGATCTCCACGGAGCACCGGGCAGTCGGCGAAGCACCGAGAAGCCCCCCGCCCTCGAAGGGCGGGGGGCTTCTCGGTGCTTCGCGGGCTCGGCGTCAGTTGCGCACCAGGAGCCGGCGCGCGTGAGCGCGGCGGCCCGGCTCCGCCTGACCCTCGGCGCGGGCGCCGTCCTCGATCTTGCGCTCGGGAACCATCAGTATGACCAGCTCCGCGCCGAGCGCCAGCGCGTACAGCGCGAACCAGAGCATCCAGGTGCCCGGCGGGTTCCAGGCGGCCGAGTGAGTCAGCAGGCTTCGGCCGCTTCCCACCACATAGCGCCGCAGCACCCAGAAGAAGGCGCACAGGTTGATGCCGGTCAGCACCGAGCCGCAGATGATGGCCAGCCTGCGCCACGGAAGGCTGCTCTCCGGTGCCCGCTTCGCGCAGATCATCGCCGCCAGGATCGGGAGCCCGGCCGCGACGGCCAGGATGTACCGGCCCTGCCAGATCAGTCCGACCGAGTTGATCTCCATGACCTGCGCGGCCACCGGGATCGCGACGATGCCGACGTAGATCCCCAGCAGGCCCACCGACTCGCGCAGCTTGCCGAAGCACAGCGCGAGGAGCGAGAGCAGGGCCGCGATGGCGATCCAGAACCAGAGGGTGACCGCGGGCCCGGGGGTGTCCAGCCAGCCGAAGTTGTTGATCATCTGAGCGGTGTAGTCGGGGGTGTTGTCAAGCACCAGCGTGGCCGCGGCCATCGGCCCGTAGTGCTGGTCCACCTTCAGGTAGCTGTGGTCCGGGTGGGTCAGTGCCCAGACCATTCCGAGCGCCGACGCCACCAGCAGCGCTCCGGCCGTGAACCAGGCCGCCCGCTCGCGCAGCAGCTGCCTGATCGCCCCGCGCTCGGCGACCAGCGCCGCGGTCACCACCGCCACACCGAGCCAGCCCATGCCCAGCGGTCTGACGTTGACCAGGATCGAACCCGCCACGGCGACCCGCAGGAGCCGCCGCTTGAGCAGCGCCCGGTCGGGGCTCATCAGCAGGGAGAGCAGGCCTACCCACACCACCACACTGGACGTGGCCTCGACGCCGTTCGGATTGACCACACCGCTCAGGAAGAACGTCATCGGCACGGCCGCCGTGACCAGCCCGAGCATGACGAGGGACCTTCGGCGCCATTCCGCGGCCGTGACCACCGCGCTCGCCAGCAGCGCGGCGTTGAAGGCAGCGGAGGCCAGCCGCATCAGGTAGACCGTGGTGTCACCGGACGAGAAGAGGCTCGGCCAGCCGACGGCCAGGTAGTACATCGGGTTGTAGCGTCCGGCCGCGGTGCTGACCTGGACGATCTTCTCCGAGTTGCCGACCGGCGGCGCACAGGCCGCCGACCGCCAATCGAGCTGCACGTAGCACTGGTTGAGGTCGCGCAGCCCGGCGTACCACTGCGGCAGCTGGGCCCCGGTCTCCGAGAAGGCCGTTTCCTGGTTGTGGACCTTCTGCCACAGGAAGACCTCGGGGCCGTTGAACTGGCCCCGGACCACCGCCGCCGCCCGCACGATGTGGGCGGGCTCGTCCGGCGAGGCGGTCATCGGGGTGGCCATCGACCAGGCGCCGGCGAGGGCGAAGAACACGATGAAGGCGACTCCCCAGAGGCGCCTGGGGGTGCGCACGAGGCCCGCACCCAACCGCTTGAAATTCTCTGTCACCCTGAAGCAGTCCTCATACCATGCGCGCGGCGATATCTGACTCGGGACATGACGGCACCGACAGCGGCGCAACACCATCGGATGGCCGTACGGTGCGAAACCCGACCCCCAGAACCGGGCTGGGATGTCCTCTGGCGACCTAGCACCTCCGACGCATCCTATGGCTTGCCCACTGCGGCTTCTGCACGAGATACCCCCCTCGTCGGCAGGTCGGCACAAATCCCTGCGCTGAGTGACCGGACGACTTCTCTCTGTGCACAGTGGATCGTCGCTCCGCACGGGTTTCGTTGGCCCCCGCGGCGGGTGCCGCAACACCGCGGGACGGGCCCGGCGGCAGCCGGACGTGTCAGGGCGGGCCGTTCGCTCCGGAGCCCCGGGGTGAACGGCCCGCCCTGGCGTTGTCACGTCGGCGTTCGGTCAGCCGGTGACGCTGGTGGCCCCTGTCTCCAGGTGACCGGTGAAGCGCTGCGAGAAGCCGGCGTCGGCGTTCACCGTCACGGTGAAGTCGTACCAGCCGTTGTTGTAGCTGACGGCGTTGAAGTAGTCGCTGGCGCTCTGGCCGGCCGCGACGGTGTAGGTCCAGGGGCCGTCGGTGCGGTAGTTGTTCGAGGTGATGGTGAAGGTCACCGAGCTGGTGCCGTTGTTGGCGAGCTCGAACCAGACGGCCAGGTCACCGGTGTCCGGGGAGGCCGCGTAGGAGGCGGTCACCAGCAGGTTCTTGCCCGCCTTGGTGGTGTCGCCCTGGAAGCGGCGCAGGAAGCGGTTGGGGCCGATCACGCTCAGGTCGTAGGGGCCGCTGCCGTAGCCGGCGCCGCAGTTGAAGAAGTCGCTGGTGGTGCTGCCGGGGGCGATCGTGTACTGCCACGGGCCGCCGCTGCGGTAGGCGTTGACGTAGGCGGCGAAGTGGGTGGTCTGCGAGCCGTCGTTGTCCATCTTCAGCCAGACCTTCATCACCGAGGAGCTGTCCAGCTCCAGGTGGTCCAGGTTGGCGTTCGGCTGGTAGGGCAGCGCGCGGGCCGGACGGGTGCCGGACTCCTGGGCGGGCAGCGCGTTGTCGGTCGGCGAGGGATTGCCCAGCGGGCCGCAGGTGGCCAGGCCGATGGTCTGCGAGGTGTCGGGCAGCGCGGGCATCCCGTAGACCGGGTTGGCGAAGTCGAAGACGCTGGTCAGGTCACCGCTGACACCGCGCCGCCAGTCGCTGATGTTCACGCAGTTGGCCGGCGTGCCCTGCGCCGCCGTCCAGACCTCCAGGAAGCGCAGCACCGAAGTGTGGTCGAAGACCTGGGAGTTGACCCAGCCGCCGCGGCTCCAGGGCGAGATGGCGATCAGCGGGACCCGGAAGCCCATGCCGATGTTGGTCGAGCTGTAGAACTCGCCGGCGGTGCCGGCGGGGGCGACCGGCGGCGGCACGTGGTCGAAGAAGCCGTCGTTCTCGTCGTAGTTGAGCAGCAGGATGGTCGAGTTGAACACGTTGGGGTCCGCGTTCAGCGCGTTCATCACCAGGTGCACGAAGTGCGCGCCGTCCTCGGGGGTGGCGTACGGGTGCTCCGAGGACTGCTGGTCGGCGACCACCCAGGAGACCTGCGGCAGCGTGCCGGCCAGCACGTCGGCCTGGATCGCGGCGGCGATGTCGTCGGGGGTGCGGCCGGTGACCTTCGGTACCGAGCCCATGCCCTTGACCGCGAGGTCGCTGCCGGCCGGGGCGCCGGCGAACTGCTTGAAGTAGGCCAGGGCGTTGTCGCCGAAGTTGTCGGCGGCGTTCTGGTAGACCTTCCAGCTGTAGCCGGCGTTCTCCAGCGCCTCGGCGTAGGTCTGCCAGCCCAGGCCCGACTCGGAGCCGCCGTCGTAGGCCGGGCCGCCGGCGGTGCCGTTCGGGTCGATCATGCCGGACCAGTGGTACGTGCGGTTGGGGCCGGTCGCGCTCAGCACCGAGCAGTGGTAGGCGTCGCAGATGGTCCAGTTGTCGGCCAGCGCGTAGTGGAACGGGATGTCCGAGCGCTGCAGGTGGCCCAGGGTGCGCACGGTGCCCTTGGCGGACACCCAGGAGTCCATCTTGCCGCCGTTCCAGGCCTTGTGCTGGTCGGACCAGGCGTGCGCGAGGTCGCCGTTGCACTGGGCGGTGGTCTCCGGGCTCGAACCGGGGCCGGTGGCGGCGGGGTTGAAGGCCCAGGGGTACTGGCGGGCGGAGGCGCTGTTGGGCTGGTTGAAGACGCTGTAGCCGCCGGCGATCTGGATCGCGCTGCGGTCGGCGAAACCGCGCACGCCCCGCAGGGTGCCGAAGTAGTGGTCGAAGCTGCGGTTCTCCTGCATCAGGATCACGATGTGCTGGGCGTCGGTGATGGTGCCCGTGGTGCTGAGCTGCGCGGTGCTCTTGGTGGTGGCCGCCGGCGCGGCGTCCGCGCCGACCGTCCCGGCCACCGCGACGCCTGCCGCGACACTGGCCGACGCCGCCATGAACGTCCTGCGACTGAGCTCTGTCATCCGGATCGCCAAACCCTTCGGTGTCGCCGCACCTGGCGGCTGCCGGCGCACCGGCGACTGCCGGGCACCTCGGCCCTGTCCGCACGTTGGGTCGATCAGACGCTGGGTTGTCCATACAACGTGGGCCGCGCACATCGTGGCCCACCCGGGCCGCAGGCGCCAGGGTCTTGCACCGAGGCTTGTCGGACTGTTCGCTGCCCGGTCAGCGAACGACCGGCAGGTGAACGGCGGGCCGCATCGGGTTGGCGATCAGTCGCGCACCTGCACGCCGAGTGCCTGGGCGAACTGCGGTGCCAGCTCGATCAGCTGGGCGGAGGAGATCAGCGCGCCGCGCAGCCCTTCGTGACCGTCCGGCAGTTCCAGTCGGCGCGCCCCGCGCAGGTCGGTCTTGGCCAGCGTGGCGCCGCCGAACCGGACCTGCTCCAGCGAGCTGCCGGGAAAGGTCACCCCGGTCAACTTCGCGCCGCCGAAGTCCACATCGCGCAACTGGCAGTCCTCGAAGACCACGTCCCGCAGCACCGCGCCCCGCAGGTTGACCGACTCCAGCTTGCACTGGCGCACCGTCAGCCGCCGCAGCTGCGCGCCGTACGCCGACACCCCCGCGAACAGGCCGCCCTGCGCGGTGACGTCCTGCCACTCGCTCTCCACCAGTTCGCAGGCCACCAGGCGGCACCGCTCCAGCCAGGCCTCGGTGAACCGGGCCTGGCGCAGCCGCACCTCGGTCAGCGCGACGTCGGTGAACGCGCACTCCAGGAAGAGCGCGCCGCTCGCCTGGGCACCCTCCAGCACCAGGCCCTCGAAGTGCGCGGTGTCGTAGCGCCCGTCCTGGCGCGGCGGGCCGGGGTGCGGCTGGAGCAGGTGGGCGTAGGGCTGGTCGGCGAGTGAGCGCAGCGGCACGGGGTTCCTCCGAACACGGACAAGGCGGGCACGCCATCCTCCCAGCCGCCTCCGACAAACCCGCTCAGGCGACCGCCTCCCGGCTGTGCAGCCACACCCCCACCGCCACCGCCGCCGCCCCGACCAGCCCGGCCGCGAGCACCCCCGCCCCGCCGAGCGCGGTGCAGGCCAGCACCGCCGCCGCGGCCACCGGCAGCACCCACTGCGCGGCGCCGGTCTTGCTGTGCCGCGAGTGCAGGGCCCAGACGGTGATCAGGTAGAGCGCGCCCGGCACCGTGACGGCGGCGGTCGCGGCGGCCGCCGAGATGTGCGCCTGGCTGACCGCGTGCTCGACCGCGACCTCGATGCCCGCACCGATCGCGGCGGCCGACCCGAAGATCAGATAGTGGCCGTAACCCCAGAGGAAGGCCTGCCGGTTGGACCGCAGGTGCTCGTGGATCGGCGCGGCGAAGTAGATCCACCAGGCCGCGAAGCAGAGCAGGACGCCGCCGATCGCGATCGGGACCAGCTTGCCCAGCGCCTCGTGCTCGTCCACCGCGGTCTGCACCGCGACGGTGGCCGCCGAGACCGTCTCGCCGAGCACGATCAGGGTGAACAGCCCGTACCGCTCCGCGATGTGGTGCGGGTGCCAGGCGCTCTGCACCCGCCGCTCGGCGAAGGCCGGGACCGACAGCTCGGCGATCACCCCCAGCGGCATCACCCAGGGGATCGCCGAGTCCGGCAGCAGCAGCACCAGCACCCAGCCGACCTGCACCAGCGCGATACCGCCCGCGTAGGCGCGGGCCATCGAACGGGCCGCGCCGCTCTCCCCCTGCGCGGCCCGCAGCCACTGGGTGACCAGCGCCAGGCGCATCACCACGTAGCCGAGCACGCCCAGGGTGAAGTCGCGGTCCTGGAAGAGCCGCGGGATCCCGGCGGCCAGGATCAGCGCGCCGGTGATCTGCACCAGCGTGGTGATCCGGTACGGCACGTCGTCGCAGTCGTACGCGGAGGCGAACCAGGTGAAGTTCATCCAGGCCCACCAGACGGCGAAGAACGTGAAGAGGTAGCCGACCAGGGCCACCCGCAGGTGCCCCTCGGCGAGGGCGATCGCCAACTGCCGCCCGGCCTGGGCCACCGCGACCACGAAGCAGAGGTCGAAGAAGAGTTCCAGCGAGGTGGCGGTGCGGTGCGCCTCGTTCCGGCTGCGCGGCACCATCCGCCGCACCACGGGGTCGGTGCCGGCCGGCGCCGGCTCGGCGGCTTCGGGTCCTGCGGTCATCGGTGCGACTCTCCCTGGGGGTTCGGCGGCGGGCGGCACCGGCGCCTCGACGCGCTCGACGCGCTCGACGCGCTTCGGCGACGGCACGACGCGCCGCGCCCGCCCGGCCCGATCGTGGCAGCCGACGGTGTTCCGCGCACGCACCGCGACGGCACGCCACGGCGGAGCGTCACCTGGGCCGCGCAACCGCCCGCCGGCCCGTCCGCCACCGGTCAAAGAGAGTTGACGTAGGAGTGCGCGAACCGGGTGACAGCGTCCCCACCGGCACCCGCCCGGGGTGTCGCGCGGCATGCTCGCCCCGAATGTCCCGATAGATTCCCTCCCAAGGGAACAGCGAGAAAGGCGTCCTGCGGGCAACGCGGAAGGTCAAGGCCGGCGCGGCTCCGGAGGGGGGAGGACATCCCCCTGGTCCGGCGCCGCACCGGCCTCGTGATCACCGCGCTGCCCGACAGCGCGCTCTCCGACGTTCCGTCAGGCCATGGTTCGCGGCCTACTTCTGCCAGCCGACCTTGGTGTAGTCGATGTCCGCCAGGCCGCTGGCCCCGTAGTTGGCCAGTCCCTTGCGGTACGCGACCACCGACGGGCGCTGGTAGATCTCCAGCGACTGGCCGAGCGCCCAGATCTCGGCGTCCGCCTGGTTGTAGATCTTGGCGGCGGCCACCGGGTCCAGGGTGGAGGCGGCCTGCTTGAGCAGGCTGTCGATCTCCGGGGTGCTCAGCTTGGAGTAGTTCTCGTAGACGTTGTCACCGCTCGGCTCCTGGTAGTTCGGGATGGCCTCCGAGGGCGGGAAGGAACCGGTGTTGCGCCAGGTCGCCAGGTCGAACTTGCCGGCGTTGATGTACTTCTCGTCGTAGTCGTTGGCCGGCACCTTGTCGACGTCCAGCTTCACCCCGACCTGGGCCAGCATGCTCTGCACCGCGGTGGCCATGTCGTCGGTCGCCTGCGGCGAGCCCTGCGAGAGCACGAAGTGCAGCTCCAGCTGCTGGCCGTCCTTGGTCCGCGGCTTGCCCGCGCCCGCGTCCTGCCAACCCGCCTGGGTGAGCAGCTGCTTGGCGGCGGCCGGGTCGAACTTGCCCCACTGGCCGGAGTTGTCCTGGTAGCCGGCCTGGTTGGTCATGAAGATGTGGTTGCCCAGCTCCGGGAAGGTGACCGGCACCCCCTGGCTCACCACCTTGATCAGCGCGGTGCGGTCGATCGCCTTGCCGAGCGCCTGACGGACCGTCTGGTCGGCCATCGCGCCGTTGGAGCCGAACGAGATGTGCACCTCGTCCCACGGACCCGCGGTGCGGATCACCGCGTTCGGGTCGGCCTTGAGCTGGCCGTAGGAGTCCGCGGTGCCCGCGCTGGCGACGTCCACCTCGTTGTTGAGGAAGGCCTGGGTGACCGCCGGGAGGGCGAGCACCTGGTAGGTGAACTTGTCCAGCACCGGCTTGTCGCCCCACCAGTTGGGGTCCGGCACCACCGTGATGGTCTGCGCGGACTTGTCCTGGGCGCCGAGCTTGAAGGCACCGCCGGTGATCGGGATGTTGTCGATCCAGCCCTTGTTGAACGCGTCCGGGGTGGAGATCCCGGCGGCCGGCAGCAGCGGGTAGAAGAGGCTCTGCCAGTCGGCGAACGGGGTCGAGAAGGTGACCTTGACCTGGGTCGGGTCGTCGCCCTGCGAAACGTCGCTGATCTGGTTGTAGCCGGTGGTGTTGGCCGAGTTGTAGGCCGGGTTGCTGCCGTTGTCGGCCTGCCAGACCGCCTTGAAGTCCAGGTAGCTCAGCGGCTTCCCGTCCGACCAGTGCGCCTTGGGGTTGAGCGTGTAGAGCACCACCTGCGGCGAGCTGGAGACCACCTTCGCGGACTGCAGGAACTCGGGGACCGGCTGGAAGGTGCCGCTGGCGTCGATCCGGAAGAGCAGCGGCTCGACCATCTTCATGATCTCCTGCGAGTCCCCGTAGGTGCCGTCCACCTGGTACGGGTTCCACTGGTCGATCCACTGCTGCAGCCAGGAGCGGAACACGCCGCCCTGCTTCAGCGCGCTCACCGGCTGCGGGTTGATGTCCTCGGCGTTGAGCTTGGGCACCGCGCTCTGGGGGGCGCTCGCACCGGACGTCGACGAGCTGGAGCTGCAGCCGGTCACCACCATGGCGAGCGCGGTGGCCGCGACCAGCGAGCGGGTGAGCTGCGTGCGCGCGAGGCGCGAACGGTCGCGGCCACGCCGCGTGGTGGCATCCATGGAGGGTCCCTCCCCAGGAGTCGAGTGAGCGTTCGAGCGGGTGGTGCGTGCCGAGGTACGGAGCGCCTCCGGTCCGCCAGGTGTGACGGGGCTTGAACGTGGGCAGCCAAGTGGGTGCCCGGCCAGCAGAACGTAACAGCGGATCAGTTCGGCCACCAGAGGCCGGTGTTCACTCCTGATCGAATCGCAACAGGAGGCAACACGGCCGAAACACCCTGTCCGCAACCGGCTGCAAGACTCTGACCTGCTACTTCACCAAACCGGCCGAAGTGGTTCCGCACATGGTCTTGACCGGCCGAACGCTCGGTCCGAGAATTCCGCTGCGCGAAGTTGCTCCAAACCCCCATCGAGCGAAGGCAATTGGTCATGATGATCGGGAGTCCCGGCGGGCGCCCCACCGGGCGCCGCTGATGCTGCGCTACCTGGCGAAGCGCTTCGCCTACTACCTGGTCCTCCTGATCGTCTCGGTGTTCCTCGCCTACGCGCTCTCCAGCGCCGCGCTCAACCCCCGGACGTACTTCGAGAACAAGACGCCCCGCCCGTCCGCCGCCTCGGTGGACCGGCAGTTGACCGCGCTCGGCATCAACGACCACACCCCCGTGGTGGTGCGCTTCGGCCACTGGGCGGACGGACTGGTCCACGGCGACCTGGGCCAGACCATCAACAACACCTCGGTCAACGCCGACTTCGGGCGCCGGCTCTGGGTCTCGCTGCGCCTGCTGGTGATCGGCAGCCTGCTCGGCACGGTGCTCGGCGTGGCCGCCGGCGCCTGGGGCGCGGTGCGCCAGTACCGCTTCTCCGACCGGGCGTTGACGGTCTTCTCGTTCGTGCTGCTGTCCTCCCCGGTCTTCCTGGTCGCGCTCTTCCTGAAGAACGGCGCGATCGCCCTCAACCAGGCGTCCGGGCACCAGCTGATCAACTTCACCGGCTACCAGACCCCCGGGCTGACCGGCGGCCTGGGCGCGCACCTGGTCGACTGGGGCGTCCATCTGCTGCTGCCCACCCTCTCGTTGGCGCTCGGCGGCATCGCCACCTACAGCCGCTACCAGCGCAGCACCATGCTGGACGTGCTCGGCTCGGACTACCTGCGCACCGCCGAGGCCAAGGGGCTGACCCGCCGTCAGGCCCTGCTCAGACACGGTCTGCGGACCGCCGTGATCCCGATGTCGACCCTCTTCGCCTACAACATCCTGGGCATCTTCGTCGGCGCCACCTTCACCGAGGTGATCTTCGGCTGGCACGGGATGGGCGAGTGGTTCATCAACTCGATCGACGAGAACGACATCAACTCGGTGGTCGCGGTCAACCTCTTCACCGCGGTGACCATCCTGGCCTCCGGCTTCCTGGCCGACACGCTGCACGCCGCCCTGGACCCCCGGGTGCGTGCCTGATGGGGGACTCCGTGGTGACCGCCGTGCTGGACGAGCCCGCGGCGGCCCCCGCCGCCGAGGCTCCGCTGAGCCGGGGCCGCCTGGTGCTGGCCCGCCTGCTGGCCGCCCCCGGCGCGCTGGTGGGCCTGGCCCTGGTCGTGCTGCTCTTCCTGCTGGCCTTCGTCGGGCCCTACCTGACGCACTGGAGCTACACCGACATCGACTACTCGGCGCTGCGCGAACCCCCGTCCAGCACCCACTGGTTCGGCACCGGCAGCCTCGGCCAGGACGTCTACGCGCAGACCCTGCGCGGGCTGCAGAAGTCGCTGATCATCGGACTGCTGGTGGCGCTGCTGTCCACCGTGGCGGCCGGCCTGGTCGGCTCCTGCGCGGGCTACTTCGGCGGCTGGACCGACCGGTTGCTGATGTTCTTCGTCGACCTGATGCTGGTCTTCCCGAGCTTCCTGATCATCGCGATCATCTCGCCCCGGCTACAGAGCAGCGGCTGGATCGCCTTCGTGGTGCTGCTGGCCGCCTTCAACTGGATGATCACCGCCCGGGTGGTCCGCTCGATGACGATCTCGCTCAAGGAGCGCGAATTCGTCCGCGCCGCCCAGTTCATGGGCGTGCGGCCGCTGCGGATCATCTGGCGGCACATCCTGCCGAACGCCGCCTCCTACCTGATCGTGGACGCCACCATCGCGGTCGGCTCGGCCGTGATGAGCGAGACCGCACTCTCCTACTTCGGCTTCGGCGTCAAGGCACCCGACGTCTCGCTCGGCACCCTGATCGCCGACGGCACGGACGCCGCACCCAGCTACCCCTGGATGTTCTACTTCGCCGCCGGGCTGCTGGTGCTCTTCGTGCTCGCCGTCAACCTGATCGGCGACGGGCTGCGCGACGCGCTCGACCCGACGGCGCAGGCCGGACGGCGGCGCTCGGCCCGTTCCGAACGCAAGTCCCGTAAAGGCAGCGCCTGATGACAACCGTGGCAGCCCCCCTGCTGGCCATCCGCGACCTGCGGGTCGACTTCGCCGGCGCCCGCAGGCGCGCGGCCACCGCCGCCGTGCGCGGCGTGGACCTGACCCTCGAACGCGGGGAGACCCTCGGCATCGTCGGCGAGTCCGGCTCGGGCAAGTCCGTCACCGCACTCGCGGTCCTCGGCCTGCTGCCCGGCACCGCCACCGTGCGCGGCTCGGTCCAGCTGGACGGGCGCGAGCTGGTCGGGCTGCCGGGCGGCGAGCTGGCCGGCATCCGCGGCCGGCGGATCTCGATGGTCTTCCAGGACCCGCTCTCCGCCTTCACCCCGGTCTACCGGATCGGCGACCAGATCGCCGAGGCGGTGCGGGTCCACCAGAAGACCGACAAGGCGACGGCCCGGCGCCGGGCCGCCGAACTGCTCGACCTGGTCGGCATCCCCGACCCGGGGGGCGCGCTGTACAACTTCCCGCACGAGTTCTCCGGCGGCATGCGCCAGCGCGCGATGATCGCGATGGCCATCGCCAACAACCCCGACATCCTGCTGGCCGACGAGCCGACCACCGCGCTGGACGTCACCATCCAGGCCCAGGTGCTGGACGTGCTGCGCACCGCGCAGCGGGAGACCGGCGCCGCGCTGGTGCTGGTCAGCCACGACCTCGGGGTGATCGCGCAGATGGCGGACCGGGTCGCGGTGATGTACGCCGGGCGGGTGGTGGAGAGGGCCACCGTGGACGAGCTCTTCACCGCGCCCCACCACCCCTACACGCTCGGCCTGATCGGCGCCGTGCCACGGCTGGACCGGGCCGGCGGCCCGCTCGTCCCCATCCCCGGCAACCCTCCGGCCCTCAACGCGCTGCCGCCGGGCTGCCCGTTCGCGGCCCGCTGCCCGCTGGCCACCGACGAGTGCCTGCGGCTCGAACCCGCGCTGGCCGGTCCCGCCGACCACCAGGCCGCCTGCCTGCGCTCCGCCCACCTGGCCGAGACCCGCCCGGCGCCGTCCGACATCTACCCCGTCCCGGTCCTCCCCCCGGCCCCCGCCCCCGCCGCTCGCGCCGACCTGCCGGCGGTCCTCACCGTCTCCGCCCTGCGCAAGACCTTCCCCGTCCTCATGGGCAGCGTCTTCAAGCGCAAGGTCGGCGAGGTCTACGCGGTGGACGGCGTCTCGCTGGACATCCGGCGCGGTGAAACCCTGGGCCTGGTCGGCGAGTCGGGCTCGGGCAAGTCCACCACGCTCTTCGAGATCCTGGCCCTCGGCAAGCCCGAGGCCGGCCGGATCGAACTGCTCGGCCAGGACACCGCCGCCCTGACCCGGGCAGCCGCCCACCAGCTGCGCTCGCGACTCCAGATCGTCTTCCAGGACCCGATGGCCTCCCTCGACCCCCGGATGCCGATCAGCGACATCATCGCCGAGCCGCTGCGGGCCCTGGGCACCGAACGGGCCGTGATCGCCGCCCGGATCCCCGCCCTGCTCGCCCAGGTCGGCCTCGACCCCGCCCACGCCTCCCGCTACCCGCACGAGTTCTCCGGCGGCCAGCGCCAACGCATCTCCATCGCCCGGGCGTTGGCCCTCTCCCCGGAACTCCTGGTGCTCGACGAGCCGGTCTCCGCACTCGACGTCTCCATCCAGGCCGGCGTCCTCAACCTGCTCCAGGAGCTCAAGGCCTCGCTGGGCCTGGCCTACCTCTTCGTCTCCCACGACCTCTCGGTGATCCGCCACCTCGCCGACCGGGTCAGCGTGATGTACCTGGGCCGCACCGTCGAGCAGGGCGCCATCGCCTCCGTCTTCGCCGCCCCCCGCCACCCCTACACCCGCGCCCTGCTCTCCGCCGTCCCGCTGCCCGACCCCGCCGCCGAACGCGCCCGCACCCGCCTGCTGCTTCCCGGCGACCCGCCCTCCCCCACCAGCCGCCCCACCGGCTGCGCCTTCCGCCCGCGCTGCCCGATCTACCCGACCCTGGGCGCGGAGCAGCGCACGGCCTGCGAGACGACCGCCCCCGCCCTCACCGAGGCCGCCCCGGACGCCGACCACGCGGCGGCCTGCCACTACCCGACGGCCGAGCCGGCCTGACCGCCCCTCAGCCGACCGGCTCCCACCGGCCTGACGTCCGCTCACCCGGACGCCCGATCCGGCGGGCACCCGCGGCGGGCGCCACCTAGCGTGTGCCAGCAGAGAGCCGGGCGCAGCGCGGCCGCCGTCGTCCCGCGTGTGGAGGTCCTCTGGTGGCCGTGTCCGAGCAGGAGGCCAGCGCGCCCGAGGAGTGGGATCCGCTGCCACGACCGCCCTGGGCCGAGCCGCAGCTGCCGCCGCGCACGGTGGGGCAGCGTGCCGTGCTGGTGGGCACACTGGCCGCGCTCACCCTGGTGCTGGCGATCGTGGCGGGCAGTCAGGGGCTGCGCGACCTCGACGCCGCGCAGCTGCCGTACGCGGCGGCCAGCGTCTTCCTGGCCTTCGGGCTCGCCCACCGCTGCACCGTCTGGGCGAGCGGGCCGGCCGTTCGCCGGTTCCTGCGGCTGAGCTGGCGGAACGCGTCCTGCTGGTCGGGGCTGCGCGCCGAGCCGCTCGCGCTGCCCCGGCTGGTCGGCGGCTGCCTGGGGCTGCGCCGGCCGGCCGGCGGGCGCTCGCGGCTGCACCGCTCGGCGCGGCAACTGCTCTGCTGGAGCTGCCTGCTGGCCGCCGTGATCGCCTTCCCGCTGTCCTGGGGGTGGTTCACCTGCACCGGCGGCGGGGATCCGGCCGGGTCGGGCTACGTGCTGCGGCTGTGGGGGCACCGGCTCTTCGGCTTCGACGCGGACGGGCCGCTCGGGTGGGTGGTGTTCCACGGCCTGGACCTGGTGTCGGTGCCGGTGGTGGCCGCCGCCGGGTTCCTGCTGTGGCGGCGGGACGGCGCGGCAACCGGCGGCGACGGCCCGCGGCCCGACGCCCGGTGGCTGACCGCGCTGCTGGCGGTCGCGGTGACCGGCCTGCTGCTGACCTTCTCCGCACTGGCGCTGCACGGCGGCGGCTACCAGTTCCTGGCCGTCCTGCACGCGGCCTCGGTCGTCTTCACCATGCTCTACCTGCCGTTCAGCAGGCCGCCGCGCGCGCTGCGGCGGCCCGAGCGGCAGACCCCCAGCACCGGGAACGGAGCGAGGCCATGAGCGGCCCACCGGACGAGCAGCGGACGGCGGCCACCCGGCGCGCCTGCCTGCGCCTGGTCGCCACCGTCTCCGGCGGCCTGGCGGTCGGCTCCACGATGGTCGCCGCCGGGGTGATCCCCCGGCACGGCGACGGCGGCGCCGACTCCCTCAAGATCGCCGACGAACTGGCCCCCGGCGAGACCGTCAGCTTCAGCTACCCCACCGCGCGGGACCGCGCGATCGGGATCCGGCTGGCCGACGGCTCGCTGGTCGGTTACTCCGCCGTCTGCACCCACCTGGCCTGCGCCGTGCTCTGGCGGCCGGACGGCGGGATCGCGGGCGAGCTGTACTGCCCGTGCCACGAGGGCGCGTTCGACGTCAGGACCGGTGACGTGACGGCCGGTCCGCCGCCGCGCGGGCTGCCGAAGGTGGTGCTGGTGGAGGACCCGGCGGGCGGGGTCTGGGCGATCGGCACCGCCCGGTCGGGCGAGAGCGAGGAGCACGGCGTCTGCCGCCAGTTGCACGACCGCGACCCCGACCTGGCGCACCAGGCGGGCTGCGACGGCCCGACCGCCGCACCCAGCGGGCCGGTCAAGGAGCAGACGTGAGCGACCATCAGCCACCGCGCCGGTCACCGCCGGAGCCGCCGCCGGGTGCCTACCGGACCTACCCGGCCGACTACTTCCCCGAGCCGGACGGCGGCGGCAGCGGGCCGGTCCCGCGCGGGAGCGGCGGCCCTGGGCCCGCTGGTGCCCGTTCACCGCTGCTCACCGCCCGCGTGCTGATCGCGCTCACCGTGGTGGTCGGCCAGCTCTGGGCGCTGCCGGTGGCCGCCAACGCCTGGCTGAGCGGGGACACCGACACCGCCTGGTGGACCACCGCCTTCTCCGGCGCCTGCTTCCTGGTCGTGGCGCTGATCTGGCGACTCGCCCCGGAGCGCGAGCGCTGAGCACCCGCCCGCACCGCCACCGGAGCCCGTGTTGAGCACTCTCCTCTCCCGCGGCCGCCGCCGGGACAGCTACCGGCCCGGCACCGCGATCCAGCACTGGACGCCGGAGGATCCCGGGTTCTGGGCCGCGACCGGTGCGCGGGTCGCGGCCCGCAACGCACGGATCGCGGCGCCGGCCCTGCTGCTGGCCTGCGCGGTGTGGCAGCTCTGGTCGGTGACGGTGGTCCAGCTCGACCGGGCCGGCTTCGGCTACTCCGGATCGCAGCGGTTCTGGCTGACCGCCGTGCCCGGCCTGACCGGCGCCACCCTCAGGCTCGGCTACACCCTGCTCGGCCCGGTGGCCGGCGGGCGCCGCTGGACGGCGGCCAGCACCGCGCTGCTGATCGGCCCGCTGCTCTGGCTCGGCCTGGCGGTGCGGGACCCCGCGACGCCGTACCCGGTGATGGTGGCGATCGCCGCACTCTGCGGGATCGGTGGCGGCAGCTTCGCCGCCTCGATGGCCGGCGTCGCCCGGCTCTACCCGGGCAGGCTCAGCGGCGCCGCGAGCCTGCGCCATGCCGCCGTCGGCACCCTGGGCGTGGCGGCGGTGCAGCTGCTCGCCACGATCGCGATCACCACCGGGATCCTCGCCCCGGCCGGCGGGCCCGGGGAGCGGCGGGGCGGCCCCGAGCTGTGGCTGCCGAACAGCGCCTTCCGCTGGATCCCGCTGCTGGTGCTGACCGCCGGGCTGGCCTGGTCGCTGATGAACGACTTCGTACCGCGGGCGGCCTGGCTCGAGAAGCCGAGGGCGGTCTACCGCCTCAAGCACACCTGGCTGCTGACCCTGCTCCAGCTGGGCACCTTCGGCTCCTTCATCGGCTTCGCCGCCGCGTTCCCGAACCTGATCGACACCACCTTCACCCCGCTCGACCCCGCCTGGTCCGCGACCCGCTACGCCTGGACCGGCCCGTTCGTCGGCGTCCTGGCCCAGTGGCTCGGCGGTCGGCCCGGCGCCCGGATGTCCGGCGCCAGGTGCACGCTGATCTCCTTCGCCGGCATGGCGCTGGCCGCCATCGTGGCGGTGCGGGCGCTGCCGGGCGACGGGGACGGCGGCAACTTCTGGCTCTGCTGGGCCGGCTTCCTGGGGGTGTTCCTCTTCGCCGGGCTCGGCAACGGCTCGACCCTGCGGCAGCTGCGGGCGGTCTTCGGCGGCCGGCACCGGACGGCCTCGGCGGTGGCCGGCCTGTCGACCGCGATCGCCGCCTACGGAGGCTTCTTCATTCCGTCGATGCTCGCGCTGCTCCCGATCACCGACCTGCTCTACGTCCTGGTCGGGTACTACGCGCTCTGCCTGGGCATCTGCTGGTGGTACTACGCCCGGGAGGGCGCGCAGGCGCCCGGCTGAGCGAGGCCGACGCCGGACGGGCGCTCGACGGCGATTCGATGTTTGGTCGAGCGCCGTGTAATGTTCTCCAGGTCAGCACGCGCCGCTAGCTCAGTTGGTTAGAGCAGCTGACTCTTAATCAGCGGGTCCGGGGTTCGAGTCCCTGGCGGCGCACCGACGGTCGAAGGCCTCTCGTTCAGCTTCTGAGCGAGAGGCCTTCGGCGTTTCCCGGGGCCGCCGCGCACCGGTGATCCCGCCCCGAGGCGCCGCGTTTCCGGGCTCCGGTCGGTGGGGAGGGTAGGCGACGTCGGACGGTGGCTTCGCTGCGTGAGCGAATCGCTACCGCCACGCCTTCGACCACCTACCTGCCGATCTACCGAATCGAGGCCACGCATGGCTGTGAAGGTGCTGCTCGTCACCGGGGACGCCGCCGAGTCGCTCGAGGTCTTCTACCCGTACCAGCGGCTGCGCGAAGAGGGGTACCAGGTCGACATCGCCGCGCCGAGCAAGAAGAAGCTGCGCTTCGTGGTGCACGACTTCGAGGACGGCTTCGACACCTACACCGAGAAGCCCGGCTACACCTGGCCCGCCGACCTGGCCTTCGCCGACGTCGACCCGGCCGAGTACGTCGCGCTGGTGATCCCCGGCGGCCGCGCTCCCGAGTACCTGCGCAACGACCCCGAGGTGCAGCGGATCGTGCGGCACTTCTTCGAGGCCGAGAAGCCGGTGGCGCAGATCTGCCACGGTCCGCAGATCACCGGCGCGGCCGGGGTGCTGGGCGGCCGGACCACCGCCGCCTACCCGGCGCTCGAACCGGACGTGCGGGCGGCGGGCGCCACCTACCAGGACGGCGAGGCCGTGGTGGACGGCATGCTGGTCTCGGCCCGCGCCTGGCCGGACCACCCGGGCTGGCTGCGCGCGTTCATCGAGATCCTGCGGACCAAGGCACCGGTGGCCTGAGCCCCGGCGGACCGGCGGGCCCCGGCTCAGTACGACTGCAGCTCGATCAGCGTGCCGTCGGGGTCGCGCAGGTGGGCCGAGCGCAGCGTGGGACCCCACTCCGGCCGGTCGGTGGGCGCGGTCACCTGCTCACCGCCGTGGGCCAGGCAGAAGGCCAGCGCCGCGTCCACGTCGGCGACCCGGGAGACCAGCATCACCGAGTCCTGCGCGGGCGGGGCGCTGGGCGGCAGGGCGCCGGTCCCGATCGCGGCGGCCAGCGCCGACCGGTCGAACAGGACCAGGACGGCCTGGTCGGCGACGTCCCAGTTCGCGTACGGGCCGCCCTCGTCCCCGCGCTGCCGCACCGCGCCGAGGAGTTCGGGCAGCACGGCGTCGTAGAAGCGGAAGCACTCGGCGAAACGGGTGACCAGCAGGCGAGGGTAGAGCGCGTCCACGGCGACCTCCAGGCGGGTTCGGTGGCACCGGCCGGCAGTCGGCGCCATTTGGTGGGTAACCACCCACTATTGGTCGCCACCCTACAATCTTCGGCATGGACGCCACACCCCCGAGCCTGCTCGACCTCACCAGCTACCTGCTCGCGCAGACCGGCCGCCGGGCCCGGGGCCGACTCGCGACCCGGCTCGCCGAGCGGGAGCTGCGCCTGTGGCACCTGTCGATCCTGGCCGCACTCGCCGACTTCGGCCCGCACGCACAGCGGGAGTTGGCCGAGCGGCTCGGCATCGACGCGAGCGACACGGTGCGGCTGCTGGACGAGCTGAGCCGAGGCGGCCTGGTCGAGCGGACCCGCTCCACCACCGACCGCCGCCGGATCCAGGTCACCCTCACCCCCGCCGGGCAGGCCACCCTCGCGGACCTGCGCAACGAAGCCGCCGCCGTCCAGGACGAGGTGCTCGCCCCGCTGAGCCCCGCCGAGCGGGCCCAGCTGCACCAGCTGCTGCTGCGGGTCTTCACGGCCGACCGGACCTGACGGCAGTCGGCGGAGCACCGCTTCCATTCGAGAGCACTGCTCTCTCCCGATTTCGACAGAGGCCGCTGGTCAGGTACTGTTCTCGGCGTTGAACAAGCGCCGCTAGCTCAGTTGGTTAGAGCAGCTGACTCTTAATCAGCGGGTCCGGGGTTCGAGTCCCTGGCGGCGCACAACATGGCAAACGCCTGATGGGGCGCTCTCCTCCGGGAGAGCGCCCCATCGCGTTTTCCGGGCCGGCCCGACCGGAAACCGCCCGACCACCGCGTGACATGCCCCGCGGTCCCGCTCGGTCAACGATGCTGCGTGAACCATCGATCCTGCTCCCCGCGTGTGAGCTGACAGCCGCTCAAGCGGACCCGGTGACCACGATCGCGCCGCGACTTGTGATGATCCATGAGGAAGGTGCACACCAACGATCCGCCCGGCAGACCTGATTTCCCTTCGATGACGGGAGAACCAAACCCAGTGAGCGCTCCGCAGCAGGCAGCCGCGCCGCCGTCCCCACCGACGCCCGCCGGCCCGGTGGGAGCGTTACCGCGCCGGCCGACCCTGAGCCGCCCGGTCTGGGTCGCCACGGCGACGGCACTGCTGCTCGGGGTGCTCTGGGCCCGGTTCGTCGCCGGGGTCAGCGGAGACCTGGCCGCCCAGTGGGCCTGGGCGGACTTCGCCGCGCACCACCCGGGCTCGGCGTACGACCTGGCCTGGTACGGCGGCATGCACCCCGCCTCCTACAGCGTCCTGACCCCCTGGCTGATGGCCCTGTTCGGGGTGCGCACGGTCGCGGTGGCCAGCGGCGTCATCTCGGCGGCGCTGCTGGCCCACCTGGTGGTCCGGGCGGGCGTCCGCCGACCGCTGCCGGTGGTGCTCTGGGGAGCCTTCGCGCTCTCCTGCAACGTGGCCGCGGGACGGGTGACCTTCGCGCTCGGCATCATGTTCGGCCTGGCCGCGCTGCTGCCGATCGCCCCGGCCCCGACCACCGGTGACGGCACCGCAGCCCCGGCCACCGCCCCCGCCGCCGCTCCGGCGCGCGGCACCGACCGGTGGCGGCTCGCCTGGGCGGCCGTCCTCGCGCTGCTCGCCACCATGGCCAGCCCGGTGGCCGGGCTCTTCATCGAGGTGGCGGCGGCCGCACTGCTGCTCACCGGCCGCCGCCGGCTCGGCTGGGCGCTGGCCGGCCCCCCGCCGGTGGTGGTGCTGGGCACGGCACTGCTCTTCCCCGGCTCCGGGATCGACCCGATCTCCGGGCCCACCGCACTGATCTGCGTCGGCTGCGCCGCCGTGGTGGCGCTGATCAGCCCGCCGTCCTGGCGCACGCTGCGGATCGGCTGCCTGGTCTACGCCGCGGGTTCCGGACTGACCTGGATGTTCCGCACGCCGATCGGCAGCAACGTCGAGCGGCTCGCGCTGATCTTCGGCAGCGTGCTGGTGCTGGCCGCGCTCTGCAGCCGCCCGTTCAGCTGGTACCGCACCCCCGCCGCGTGCGTCGCCCTCGCGGTGACCGCGTACTGGACGGTCAGCGCCAACATCATCGGCATCCCCCTGCCGCCGCCGCCCCGGCAGGCCGACGCGCTGGTCGCCGAGCTGCACCGACTCCACGCCGACCAGGCCAGGATCGAAGCGGTCCCGATGCTCAACCACTGGGAGTCCTGGGGCCTGGTCGACACGGCGGAGCTGGCCCGCGGCTGGAACCGCCAGGCCGACGTCCAGCGCAACCCGCTCTTCTACGGCAACGCCCTCACCCCGGCCGACTACCACGACTGGCTGCAGCGCTGGGCGGTCGGCTACGTCGCGCTCCCGGCCGGCCCCACCGACGTGGCGGCGGACGCCGAGGCGGCGCTGATCCGGACCGGTCCGGCCTGGCTGCAGCAGGTCTGGCACGACGACAACTGGCAGCTGTTCCGCTTCACCGACGCCGTCCCGCTCGCCGACCCGCCCGCGACGGTCGAGCAGGCCGACGCCGCCCAGCTGCGGCTCACCGTTACCGCCCCCGGCCCGGTCCTGCTGCGCGTCCCCTGGTCACCGTGGCTCGCCGCGCACGGCCCGGCCGGCACCTGCCTGTCCCAGGACGGCGACTGGACCAGGCTCACCGCACCGGCCGCGGGCGAGTACCGGATCGACGCGCGGTACGGCTGGCCGCGCGGGACGCCCTGCTGAGGCGTCAGCCCGCGACCGTGGGCGCGGGCGCGGGCGCGGGCGTGGGCGCGGGCGCGGGCAGCTCCTGCGCGACCTCCCAGACGTTGCCGTCGGGGTCGGCGAAAGCGGCGGTGCGCAGGCCCCACGGGCGGTCGATCGGGCCGTTCAGCAGCGGCACGCCCAGCTCGGCCAGCCGGGCGATGGCCGCGTCCGTGTCGTCGACCGAGACGGTGTAGAGGCAGCGCGCGCCGAGCCCCGAGGCGGCCACCGGCGAGGGTGCGACCACCTCGTCCGCGGCGGCGGTCCGCAGCAGGTTGATGATCGTGTTGTCGAACTTGAAGGCCGCGGAGTCCTCGTCCTGGTACATCGGGTCCAGCCCGGTGACGGTCCGGTAGAACCCCCTGGAACGCTCCAGATCGTCGACGAACAGAGTGATCGCGGTCACATTGCGCAGCGCTGCGCTCATGGCAAGGCTCCTCCGACTGGACGTGCGACCGGCGGGCCGCGGGGCAGCGGTCAGTAGAGCAGGGACCACTGACAGTCAGGAACCGAGCGGCCCGGCCCGGCTGCCGGAAAATTCTCAAAAAAGTTGCCTCGGCGCGGCCCGGAACGCCCCCTCCCCGGCCCCCGGGAAGCCGGCCGCCGCCCGACCGCCGCCGGCCGCGACCACCCGCCCGAGCCGTCTCCCCCAGGCCCCGCAACGCCCCACCGAAGCCCGCCGCACACCACCGCCGAGCTGGGCCTTCTCTCCGTCCCGCCCTAGCATCCAGGCATCGTGAAAGGGGAGTTGATGGACCGGAACATCCGCACCGTCGACGACGTGCTGCACCTGCTCGACGGCCTGTTCGCACCGGAGGCCGACCGCTGGACGGCCGACGCGGCCTCGTGGTGGGACACCTTCTACGCCGACCGCACCAAGCCGATCCCGTTCTTCGTGGCGAAGCCCGACGAGAACCTCGCCGACTACCTGGCCCGCGGCCTGCTCACCCCGGGCCGCGCCCTCGACCTCGGCTGCGGCCCCGGCCGCAACGCCCTGCACCTCGCCTCGGTGGGCTTCCAGGTGGACGCCGTCGACCTCTCCCCCGCCGCCATCGGCTGGGCCGAGGACCGCGCCCGCGAGGCGGCCCCCGCCACCCGCGACCGGGTCCGCTTCCACCACGGCGACGCCTTCGACCTCACCCGGGCCGACCTCTCCGGCCCGTACGACCTGATCTACGACTCGGGCTGCTTCCACCACCTGCCCCCGCACCGCCGGATCAGCTACCTCGCCCTGCTCGACCGGGTGCTGGCTCCCGGCGGCCACCTGGTGCTGACCTGCTTCGCGGCCGGCGCGATGGGCTCCGAGCTGCCGGACGCCGCCTTCTACCAGGACTCCCGCCTGCACGGCGGCCTCGCCTACACGCCCGCGGCGCTGCGCCGGATCTTCGCCGACCTCACCGAGCTCGAACTGCGCCGGATGCGCGACCAGGCGCCCGAGTCGCCGCACTTCGGCGAGCCCTTCCTGTGGACTGCCCTGTTCCGCCGCCCGCCGCTGGGCGCCGTCGGGGCGTAGCCGGTGCGGGCCCGGCCCCGCTCCCGGGCCCGGCTCATCACCGCACGCGGTGCTGTAGCGTCGCAAGGGGCCGTAGGGCCAGGACCAAGGTGCGCAGCAGGCCGCACGCAGCACGAGCGAACGAGGAACGAACCCGGGTGAGCAGCAGCGAGGCCGCGAGAGAACGCGGCGGCCGACGCGGCCTGATGGCACGCGTCGGCCGCTGGTTCTGGCGTCCCGAGCGGCGCTGGCACGCCTGGGCGGTGGACGTGCTGCTGGTGATACCGGCCGCGCTGGACGCGCTGCTCAACTTCCCGCCCCCGCGTGACTGGCGCTTCCTGGTGTCGCTGGGCGCCGCCGCCGTGCTGCTGCTGCGCCGCCGCTTCCCGCGCACCGTGCTGCTGCTCACCCTGCCGGGGCTCTACGCGGGCAACGCGCTGCTCGCCTCGATGATCGCCGCCTACACGGTGGCCCGCACCGAGCGGGCGCCGTGGCAGAAGTCGCTGGTGGCGCTGGCGGTGGTGGTGGGCAGCTTCGTGCCGTGGCCGCTCGACCAGCTGCGGCTGGAGAGCTGGAGCGACATCACCCAGCACCTGATCTTCGCCAGCATGCTGGGCACCGGGCCGGTGATGCTCGGGCTGCTCGCCCAGACCCGGCTGGACCTCTCGGCGCGGGTCGCCGAGCTGGCCGAGCTGCGCGACCACGAGCGCGCGCTGTACGCGAAGACGGTGGTCGCCGCGGAGCGGGCCCGGATCGCGCGGGAGATGCACGACGTGGTCTCGCACCAGGCGGGGCTGATCGCGGTGCAGGCGGGTGCGCTGCAGGTGACCACCAAGGACCCGGCGACCCGGGAGACCGCCGGCATCCTGCGCGGGCTCGCGGTGGCGACGCTGGAGGAGCTGCGCTCGATGATCATCGTCCTGCGGGCCGCCGGCGCCGGACCGACCGAGCTGGTGCCGCAGCCCCGGCTGGCCGACCTGCCGCGGCTGGTCGCGTCGGCCGAGGTGGACGCGGTGCTGCGGATGGACGGCTGCCTGGAGGTTCCGCTGCCGGAGCCGGTGGAGCGGGCCGCCTACCGCACGGTGCAGGAGGCGCTGACCAACGCGCGCAAGCACGCGCCGGGCGCGCCGACCGAGGTGCTGCTGCGGATCGATCCGGACTGCCTGCGGGTCACCGTGCGCAACCGCGCCCCCAGCGGCCCGCGCACCGAGCCGCAGCTGCCGGGCGGGCGGCACGGGCTGATCGGCCTGCGGGAACGGGCCGGCCTGCTGGGCGGGACGATCGAGGCGGGCGCCGAGCCGGACGGCGGCTTCGCGGTGCGCCTGTGGCTGCCGCTGCCGCCCGGGCCGGCGGGGACCGGCCCGACCGAGGAGGCCGGAGCTGTGGACGGGACCGGGCGGACGGGCGGACTCAGACTGACGGGCGGTCAGAACTTCAGCACCGCCTCGGCCACGGCGGCCGGCTGATCCAGCATCAGCAGGTGCCCGGCGGGCGCCACGGTGTGCAGCGCGCCGCCGAGTTCCGCGGCCAGCCGGGCCTGCCGGTCGAGTCGGCGGCGGGCGCCGGGCCCCGGGCGGCCGTCCCGGGCGGCAGGGCGACCGAAGGCCGAACCGGCGGCCAGCAGCGCCACCGGGGCCGTGAGCGGCAACTCGCGCCGCAGTGACAGCAGTTCGGCGGCCTGGTCCAGGTAGCAGGTGTTCTCCAGCAGGGCCGCGCGCAGCGCCCGCGCACTGCGGTAGCAGCGCCGCACCAGAGCCCGCGGGGCCGGGTCGCGGCCCCGCGCGGTGGCCAGCCGCACCACCAGTCGGCGTCCGGGCGGCCCCAGCAGATACGGCAGGGCCAGCAGCCGGGCCGCGCCGGCCAGCCCCAGCGCCGTCGCCACCCGGGCGCCGGGGAGCGGGCGGGCCCTGGCGCGCGGCTCGACGCTCCCGTCGACCAGCAGCACGGCGGCCGTCCGGGCCGGATAGAGCCGCGCGAAGGCCTCCGCGTGGAACGCGGCCAGCGAGTGGCCGACCAGCACGCAGGGCTCGAACAGACCGAGGCCGTCGAGCAGTTGCCGGATCCGCTCGGCCTCGCCGGCCAGCGTGGCCGGGCCGGCGGCGGCCGCGCTCAGCCCGTAGCCCGGCCGATCGAAGCGGACCACGGTGCGGTGCGGGGCCAGCAGCCGGGCCACCTCGTCCCAGTCGAACCAGGCGCAGCCGAGCCCGCCGCTCAGCACGCAGACCGGCCCGCTGCCCTCGCGGCGCACATGCGTGACGGTGCCGGCGATCCGCAGCAGCCGGCTGCCTTCGGGGAGCCGGGCGCTACGCACCGCCCCGCCCCTTGCGTCCGACCGCCGGGCGGGTGCACCGCTTCAGCCGCTCCGGGTGGCGGAGTGGCGGACCGGCGGCGGCACGGCGGGGCAGCACGATCTCACCCTAATCGCAACATCTCGTGTCAGTTGCCTAAAAAAGGGACAAAAGTCCCTACCATCCATCGAACGGCCCCGGGCAGGCTGACATGGCCCGCACCCGGGTCCGGCTCAGCCGACCCCGACCATCCACCGCGTGAACGACCGTCACGGGGCTGAGAGGAAAGGCCCACCCGTGCCGCGAACCGCTGCCCGTCCACTGCCGAGCCGCGTGCTGCACTCGGGGCGACCGCGCCGCCAGGGCTGGCGGCGGCTGGTGCCGACCTGGCGATTCGCGCTCTTCTCGACCCTGGCCACGCTGCTGCTCGGCGCCGGCCTCTTCATGCTCGGCGTGGTGCTGGTCAGGGTTCCGGACGCGCACGCCGCCGCCACCGCGCAGCGCAACACCTGGCTCTACCGGGACGGCTCGGTGCTCGCCCAGACCGGCCAGACCAACCGGCAGAGCGTCGGCCTGGACCAGGTCTCGCTCGAGGCGCAGCACGCCGTGCTGGCCGCCGAGGACCGCGGCTTCTACCGCGAAGGCGCCGTCAACCCCAGCGCCCTGCTGCGCGCGGGCTGGAACACCGCGACCGGCAAGGGCGCCCAAGGCGGCTCGACGATCACCCAGCAGTACGTCAAGAACGCCTATCTGACGCAGCGTCAGACCATCGGCCGGAAGCTGCAGGAGATCTTCATCGCGATCAAGGTGGACGCCACCCTCTCCAAGCAGGAGATCCTGGCGAACTACCTGAACACCACCTACTACGGGCGCGGCGCGTACGGCATCCAGGCCGCCTCGCAGGCCTACTTCGGCGTCGACGCGGCCAAGTTGGACGCGGCCCAGGGCGCCTACCTGGCCACCCTGCTCAACGCGCCCTCGGTCTACGACCTGTCGACCGCCACCGAGGCGGGCAAGCGCGCGGCCACCGCCCGGTGGAACTACGTGCTGGACGGCATGGTGAAGGAGAACTGGCTGCCCGCCGCCGACCGGGCCGCGCTCACCCTGCCCGCGGTGCGCGCGCCGCAGCCCGCGCTCGGGCTCTCGGGGCAGGCCGGCTACCTGGTGGACGCGGCCAAGGACTACCTGGTCACGCAGAAGCTGGTGGACGAGGCCGCGCTCGCCAGGGGCGGCTACCGGATCACCCTGAGCATCGACCCGGCCCGCCAGGCGGACCTGCAGCGCTCCGTGCAGAAGCAGTTGACCGACAAGCTGGACCCGGGGCAGCGCCAGGCAGATGCCGACATCCAGGCCGGCGCCGTCTCGGTGGATCCCGCCTCCGGCGCGGTGCTGGCGATGTACGGCGGCGACGACTACACCGCGCACTTCGTCAACAACGCCACCCGCCACGACTACCAGGCCGGCTCCACCTTCAAGCCGATCGCGCTGGCCGCCGCGCTGGAGAGCGGTGCGCGGACCCAGGACGGGCAGACCATCACCCCGGAGACCGTCTACGACGGCGCCAACCGCCGCCCGGTGCAGGGCGGCACCGCGAAACCGCCGTACGCGCCGCCGAACGAGGGCGAGCGCCAGTACGGCCGGATCACCCTGCGCCAGGCCACCGACTGGTCGGTCAACACCGCCTTCGCCCAACTCGCCCAGGACACCGGGCTGGAGAAGGTCAAGCAGACCGCGATCGCGCTGGGCCTGCCGGCCGACACCAACGAGCTGGACGCGGTGCCCTCGCTGCCGCTGGGCGTCTCGATGCCGAGCGTGCTGGACATGGCCGGGGTCTACGCCACGCTGGACAACGACGGGCAGCGGATCACCCCGTGGCTGGTCGAGTCGGTCAAGCTGGACGGCGCGAACCTGCCGCTGCCGCCCCGGCAGAGCGGCCGGGCGGTCAGCCCGCAGACCGCCCGGCAGGTCACCGACATGCTGCAGGGCGTGATCGCGGACGACGGCGGCACCGGCTGGCGCGCCCAGGACCTGGGCCGCCCGGCGGCCGGCAAGACCGGCACCACCGACGGCAACCGCTCGGCCTGGTTCGTCGGCTACACACCCGAGGCGGTCACCTCGGTGGCGATGTTCGGCGAGCAGGCCGGGACCGGCAAGCAGGTCACGCTCTCCGGCACGGCCGGCGGCGGGCGGGTCAACGGCGGCGGGTACCCGGCGCAGATCTGGACCGACTACATGACGGCGGCGCTGGGCGGCAAGCCGATCCGCGACTTCACCCCGCCGAGCACCGCCTCCCCGGCCGACAACGCCGCACCCGCGCCGGGCCCGAGCACCGGTACGGCGCACCCGCACAGCCCGGCACCGACGCACCGGCGACCGACCGGGCCCAGCCACACCCCCAGCCACCCGCCCACCACCGCGCCGCCGGCCACCCCGCCGGCTCCGCCGGCCCCGCCCGAGCCCTCGCACCCCGGCCCGCCGACCCCGCCGCCGACCCGTCCCGCACCGCCCACCCCGGTCCAGCCCAGCACCCCGGCCCCGCCCTCCCCCAGCGCGCCGTCGCCGAACGTGCCCACCGAGGCCGTCGCGCCGCCGCCCACCCGCCCGAGCGGCCTGCCGCCGGTCCCGGTCACAGCCGCCTGACGCCCCGTCGGCGCCCGACCGCCGTCCACCCACCGCCCCCATCGGCCGCATTTGTCCGTGACCTGGCAGAATGCACCGATGCACTCCTCCCCGGCCACCCCGCACCGCTCCCGCCGGGCCGTCGGCCTCACGCTCGCGCTGATCTCCGCCGTCTCCTTCGGGGGGTCCGGCACCGCCGCCAAGCCGCTGATCGAGGCGGGCCTGTCACCGCTGCACGTCGTGTGGCTGCGGGCCACCGGCGCCGCCCTGGTGCTGGCGCCGCTGGCCTGGCGGCACCGGGCCATCGTGCGCGACCGGCCCGGACTGCTGCTGGGCTTCGGACTGCTCGGCGTGGCCGGGGTGCAGGCCTGCTACTTCGCGGCGATATCGCGGATACCCGTCGGCGTGGCACTGCTGATCGAGTACCTCGGACCGCCGCTGCTGCTCGGCTACGTGCGCTTCGTGCAGCGCCGGCCGGTGACCCGGGGCGCGGCGATCGGCGCCGGGGTGGCGGTGACCGGACTGGCCTTCGTGGTGCAGGTGTGGAACGGGCTGGGCTTCGACGCCCTCGGGGTGGCCTTCGCCCTGGGCGCGGCCTGCTGCCAGGTCGGCTACTTCGTGCTGGCCGACGCCGGCGCTCGCGGCGAGAAGCCCGCCGATCCGCTCGGAGTGGCCGCGTTCGGGCTGCTGATCGGCGCGATCACGCTGACCGCGGTGGCCCGCCCCTGGGAGGCGGACTGGAGCAGGCTGGGCGGCCAGGTCACCATGGCCGGCCACCACATCCCGGCGCTGCTGCCCGCGGCCTGGATGATCCTGGTCGCCACCGTGCTCGCCTACCTCACCGGCGTGGTCTCGGTGCGCCACCTCTCGCCGCCGGTGGCCGGCGTGGTCGCCAACATCGAGGCGGTGGTCGCCACCGTCACCGCCTGGTTCCTGCTGGACGAGCACCTGGGCACCGCCCAGCTGATCGGCGGCCTGCTGGTCCTGCTCGGCGCCTTCGCCGCCCAGGCCGGCCAGGCACCCGAGGAGCCGCAGGCCGTCCTGGTCGGCCGACCCGACCGACCCGACCGGGCCGATCAGGCCGAGCTGCACCGCTGACGCCTCAGGACTGCTCGACCCGCGACCCAGGGCCGCTCGAGGCCACCTCGACGGGACACCGCGATCTCGGCCACCGGAGCGTCAACCCGGCGGCCGGCGCCTCACGCGGACGGACCCCGGCCGGTCAGCGCGTCACTGGCGATCGCCTCGTGGTGGCGGATCACCTCCGCGATGATGAAGTTGAGGAACTTCTCCGCGAAGACCGGATCCAGCCGTGCCCCGGCGGCCAGCTCGCGCAGGCGGCCGATCTGGTCGCGCTCGCGGGCCGGGTCGGCGGCGGGCAGTTGGTGGGCGGCCTTCAGGGTGCCCACGCGCTGGGTGGCCTTGAAGCGCTCGGCCAGCATGTGGACGATCGCGGCGTCGATGTTGTCGATGCTCTGGCGCAGGGCGGCCAGCTCGGCACGGACGGTGTCGTCCACGTCCTCCAGTGAGGCGGTGCGGTCGGCGGCGGGCTGCTCGGTCATCGTGTCTGCTCCGGTTCGGGCGCCGGGCCATCGGGCCGAGCGCGGACTGGGGCCGGCGGCCTGGGGACTGCCCGGCGCGCGGGCCGGGCAAATCTAACAGGCGACCCGGCAACCGTTCGCCCAGATTGTGCGGATCGTCCGCCATGTGGACAGCGCGGCGGGCGACCCGCCGGGTACCGTACGGCACGTTCCGGTTGCGCACAGTGACGGTCGGTCGGATTCTGACGCACAGACAGCGATCCCCAACCGGAAAGGCCCCCTCATGCCCGTGCGCGACTCCTATCCCGACGGCGCCCCTTGCTGGGTCGACCTGACCTGCGCCGACCCGCTCGGCGTCCAGGACTTCTACGGACCGATCCTGGGCTGGGAGTTCCAGGAGCTCGGGCCCGACCACAACGGCTACACCATGTGCCTGCTGGACGGGCGCCCGGCCGCCGCGCTGATGCCGCCCCCGGTCGGCGGCGAGAACCTGCCGTCGGCCTGGAACGTCTACCTGGCGACCAGCGAGCTGGAGTCCGTCTACGGCCGGGTCGCCGGGGCCGGCGGCACCGCGGTCCTCGGACCGCACGAGGTCCCGGGCGCCGGGCGGCTCGCCTTCGCCTTCGACCCGGCCGGCGCGGCCTTCGGGCTCTGGCAGGCCGGCGGCCACCACGGCGCCGCGGTCTACGGGGAGGCGGGCGCGATGTGCTGGCACGAGCTCACCACCGCCGAGCCCGAGCCGGCGGACGCCTTCTTCGCCGAACTCTTCCCGTACCAGCAGAAGCAGGTGGGCGACGGACGGACCTTCGACTACACGGCGTGGAGCGTGCCGGGCTCGGCCGGGCTGCCGGTCTGCGGGCGCTACCGCGCGGCGGTGCCGCAGCCGTACTGGTCGACGTACTTCGCGGTGCCCGAGGCGGACCACGCGGCCGACCAGGTGATGGGGCTGGGCGGCCGGGTGCTGCGCGAGCCGTTCGACTCCCCGTACGGCCGGATGGTGCCGTGCACCG
The DNA here is from genome assembly GCF_036242395.1 of Kitasatospora sp. NBC_01266. Taxonomy (NCBI): domain Bacteria; kingdom Bacillati; phylum Actinomycetota; class Actinomycetes; order Kitasatosporales; family Streptomycetaceae; genus Kitasatospora; species Kitasatospora sp. NBC_01266. Next base: position 3,235,600 of record NZ_CP108458.1, read on the forward strand.
ACCCCGGCGGCGCCAAGGTGACCTTCTGTCAGCTCCCCTGAGCGGTGGACCGCGGGCAGTAGGCTGGGCGCGGCGTGACCGGAACTGGCAACACCGACCTCTCATTCAGCGCATCAGCAGCGCATCTGAGCAGCAGGAGGAACCGATCGTGGCAACTGTTCGCACCGCTCGCACCGCATGGGAAGGCAACCTGCTCAACGGCAGCGGCGAGGTGACCTTCGCTTCCTCCGGCATCGGGCAGTTCCCGGTGTCCTGGCCGGCCCGTTCCGAGGAGCCGAACGGCAAGACCAGCCCGGAGGAGCTCATCGCGGGCGCCCACTCGGCCTGCTTCTCGATGGCGCTCTCGCACGGCCTGAGCGGAGCCGGCACCCCGCCCACCAAGCTGGACGTCCAGGCGGACGTCACCTTCCAGCCGGGCACCGGCATCACCGGGATCCAGCTGACCGTGGTCGGCGAGGTGCCGGGCCTGGACGAGGCCGGCTTCGTCAAGGCGGCCGAGGACGCCAAGGCCAACTGCCCGGTCAGCAAGGCCCTGGCCGGCACCACCATCACGCTCAGCGCGAAGCTCGCCTGAGCTTCCGTCAGCCGACCGGGGCGTAGCTCGCCCCGCGCACGCTCCCGGCGCGCACCATCTGGTGTCCGCCGGGGGCGTGTCTGTTGCAGGCCCGGCCTCTTCCGAAACATGGCGAATCACCCTGTCGGCAGTGGCCCAGTCTTCCGCGCGCGGCCTATGATCGGGCGCAGCGGGCTACTTCTTGACAGTGGCGCGAAGAGCGTGGAGCAAGCGAGCGTCAGCGGCGGACGGGAGCGAGCAGTGCGAGGCCGGAACGAGGGGGCCGACGCACACCGCAACGGCGTGCGACGCGACACGCTGTGCCCCGCCGAGCCCGAACCGGCCGACGGCCGCCCGACCGTCCACTGCCCCAGCTGCGCGGCCCCGCTGCCCGCCGAGCTGCTGACGGCCGTACCCGCGGCCGTACCCGCGGCTGCGGCCCCTGGGGACACCGCCGGGCCGGCCGCGACACCGGTGATCACCACCCCGCTGCCCACCGCCACGGCGGTGGCGCCCCCCGCGGCCGACACCGACGAGCTACTCGCCGCGCTGCGCGCCAGCGAGTCGCGGTTCCGGGCCGCCTTCGCCGACGCGGGCATCGGGATGGTGCTGGTCGACACCGAGGACCGGGTGATCGAGGCCAACCCGGTCTTCGCCGAGATGCTCGGCCACGAGGTCTCCGAGCTGGTCCGGATGCACATCCACGAGATCATCGACCCCGAGGACACCCCGCGCCGGCTCTACCGCGAGCTGGTGGCCGGCCGCCGCGACCGGCTGCGGGTGGAGAAGCGGCTCAAGCACCGCGACGGGCGCGAGGTCTGGACCAGCATCACCATCTCGCTGGTCCGGGACGCCGAGGGCCGGCCGTTCTACACCCTGGCGATGTTCGAGGACATCACCGAACGGCGCCGGCTCGGCGACCGGCTGGCCTACCAGGCGCTGCACGACCCGCTCACCCGGCTGCCCAACCGCACCCTCTTCTTCGACCGGCTGAACGCGGCCTGCCTGCCCGCTCCGCAGCGCCCGGGGGAGCTCGAGGGCGGGCGGCGGGTCGGTGTCTGCTACCTCGACCTGGACGGCTTCGCGGCGATCAACGACACCCTCGGCCACCACATCGGCGACCAGTTGCTGACCGCCGTCGCGGCCCGGCTGGAGCGGCGCTTCGCCATCGGGGACGGGCTGCTGGTGGCCCGGCTCGGCGGCGACGAGTTCGCGGTGCTGGTCGCCGACAGCGAGGGCAGTGAGCAACTGACCAGGATCGCCGCCCAGTTGATCAGCGTGCTGGAGCGGCCGTTCGAGGTGGCCGGCAACCGGCTCGCGGTCACCGTCAGCGTCGGGGTGGTGGAGCGGCCGGTCAACGGCACCAGTCCGACCGACCTGGTGAAGGACGCCGACGCCACCCTCTACTGGTCCAAGTCCGACGGGCGGGCCCGCTGGACCCTCTACGACCGCGACCGCGGTGCCCACCAGCTGACCCGCCGGCTGCTCACCACCGCGCTGCGCCCGGCGCTGGAGCGCGGCGAGTTCACCGTCGAGTACCAGCCGCTGGTCGGGCTGGCGGACGGCACCGTGCACGGGGCGGAGGCGCTGGTGCGCTGGCGCCACCCGCGGTTCGGCACCCTCTCGCCGGACCGGTTCATCCCGCTGGCCGAGGAGTCGGGGGCGATCGTGCCGCTCGGCAAGTGGGTGCTGGAGGAGTCCTGCCGGCAGGCGCGCGGCTGGCTGGCCGAGTTCCCTGACACCGAGGCCTTCGTGAGCGTGAACCTGGCGGCCCGTCAGGTCTGGGACTCCGACGTGGTGGCGGATGTCGCCCAGGTGCTGGAGCGCACCGGGCTGCCGGCCCGGCTGCTCCAGCTGGAGCTGACCGAGAGCGCGGTGCTCGGGCCGAGCGGGCGCCCGCTGCAGGCGCTGCAGGCGCTGGCCGACATGGGGGTGCGGATCGCCATCGACGACTTCGGCACCGGCTACTCCAACCTCGCCTACCTCTCCCGCCTGCCGGTGCACGCGCTGAAGCTGGACGGCACCTTCATCGAGGGCTTCCGCGACCCCGCCCCGGTCGGCCGCCCCGACCTGCGCTCGCGGCGCAGCGAGGCGGACGAGCAGATCGTGGGCGCGATGGTCCGCCTCGCCCACGACCTGGGCCTGACCGTCACCGCCGAGGGCATCGAGAGCGCGGCGCAGGCCGAGCGGCTGCGGCTGACCGGCTGCGACACCGCGCAGGGCTGGTACTTCGCCCGGCCCGGCGAGGCCGCGCTGGTCGCCGCGATACTGCGCGAGGGGCGGATCCGCCCGTGCGGGGCCGACCAGCCGGCCGGCGCCGAGCAACTGCCCGGCGCGGCCGACCACACGGCGCTGCGGCCGTAGCGGCAGGACGGCCGCCCCGGGGCGGTGCGGGCTACCGATCCGCCGTCAGCCCGTAGGCCTGGGCGATCAGCTCGTAGGAGAGCAGCCGTGCCTCGTGGCCGTGCACGTGCGAGGTGACCATCAACTCGTCGGCGCCGGTGCGCTTGCGCAGCTCCTCCAGGCCGTCGGCGACCTCGGCGGGCCCGCCCAGCACCACGTTGCCGAGCCAGCCGTCCAGGAAGTCGGCCTCGGCGGGGCTGTAGGGGTAGGCCGCGGCCTCCTCCGGCGTCGGGATCGGGCCGGGCATGCCACGGCGCAGGCGCAGCATGCCGAGTCCGGCCGAGGCGGCCAGCCGGCGCGCGGCGGGCACCCCGCCCTCGGGGACGGCCACCGCGCTGACGCCGATCAGGGCGTAGGGCTCGGCCAGCACGGCAGAGGGGCGGAAGGTCTCCCGGTACAGCTCCAGTGCCGGGACGGTGTTGGCCCCGCTGAAGTGGTGCGCGAAGGCGAACGGCAGGCCGAGCCGCCCGGCCAGCTGGGCGCTGAAGCCGGAGGAGCCCAGCAGCCAGAGCGGCGGGCGCCGCGGTCCGCTGGGCACGGCGCTCAGCCGGGCGTAGGGGTGGCCGTCGGGGAAGTCGCCGTCCAGGAAGTGGGTCAGCTCGGCCAGCCGGCGCGGGAAGTCGTCCGGGTCCTCGACCTCACCGCGGCGCAGCGCGCGGGCGGTGGCGGGGTCGGTGCCGGGCGCCCGGCCCAGGCCCAGGTCGATCCGGCCCGGGTGCAGCGCCTCCAGCAGGCCGAACTGCTCGGCGATGGCGAGCGGCGCGTGGTTGGGCAGCATCACGCCGCCCGAGCCCAGCCGCAGCGTGCTGGTGTGCGCGCCGAGGTGGGCGATCAGCACGGCGGGGGTGGAGCTGGCCACGCCCGGCATGCCGTGGTGCTCGGCCACCCAGAAGCGGTGGTAGCCCCAGCGCTCGGCGCCGCGGGCCAGCTCGGTGGTGGCGGCCAGTGCCTGGGCCGCGGTGTAGCCGGTGCCCACGGTGGCCAGGTCGAGGATCGACAGCGGGGCGGGCGCGGTGCCGCGCGCCACCCCCCGGATGTCCTGCCGGATGCCGTGCTCGGCGTCCCGCCCGCTCTGCCGCTGGTCCTCGCCGCTCATCACGTCTCGCCTTCCGCCTCGCACCGCCCGTCGCAGCGGTCACTCGCCTCGCCTGTCCGCACCGGTCAACAGCACCGGGGCGCACCCTGTTCCCGGGCCGAGGCCCTACGGTGGGACGATGCCGCACTCCCCCGCCCCGGCCGGCGCCCCGGACCTCATATCCCCGCAGGCCGCCGCGCCCCCGGGCACCGCCCGCAAGGTCGGCCTGCTGCTGACCCTGGTGCTTGGTTCGCTCAGCGCGCTCGCGCCGCTCTCGATGGACATGTACCTCCCCTCGCTGCCCCGGATCACCACGGGCCTGCACACCTCGGACGCGCTGGTCCAGCTGACCCTGACGTCCTGTCTGGTCGGCCTCGCGCTCGGCCAGCTGGTGGCGGGGCCGCTCAGCGACGCGCTCGGCCGGCGCCGCCCGCTGCTGATCGGGCTGGGCCTGTACGTGCTCTCCACCGCCAGTTGCGCGCTGGTCGGCGACGTCCGGGTGCTGATCGCCTGCCGCCTGCTGCAGGGGCTCTCCGGCGCGGCCGGGATCGTGATCTCGCGGGCCGTGGTGCGGGACCTCTTCGACGGGCTGGCGGCCGCCCGCTTCGCCTCCTCCCTGATGCTGGTCTCGGGGGCGGCGCCGCTGCTGGCGCCGATCCTCGGCGGGCAGTTGCTCCGGTTCACCTCCTGGCGCGGGGTGTTCGGGGTGCTGGCGGTGCTCGGCACGGTGATCCTGGTCACCTCGGCGCTGCTGGTCCGCGAGACGCTGCCGCCCGCGCGACGGCGGACCGGCGGGCTGGCGGACACCGCGCGGACCATGCGCGGCCTGCTGGCCGACCGGCTGTTCAGCGCCTACCTGCTGACGGTGGCCTTCGGCTTCGGTGCGCTCTTCGCCTTCATCGCCGGGTCGCCGTACGTGGTGCAGGAGGTCTACCACGGCTCGGCGCAGCGCTACAGCCTGCTCTTCGCGCTGGTCGAGGCCGGGTTGGTGGGCCTGTCCCAGCTGACCGGACGGCGGCTGCTGGGCCGCTACCGCTCGCACCGGATCCAGCTGACCGGCGCCGGCCTGCTCGTGCTGTCCGGGGCGGCGCTGGTGCTGATGACGGTCGGCCACCGGGGCGGGCTGGCCGGGCTGACCGCCGGGCTGTTCGTGATGGCGGCCGGGCTCGGCGTGGTGTCGCCGCCGAGTTCGGCGCTGGCCCTGCAGCGCGCCCCGCACGCGGCCGGGACCGCCTCCGCGCTGCTGGGCACCGTGCAGTTCCTCACCGGGGCGATCGCGCCCGCGCTGGTGGGGCTCGGCGGGCACGACAGCGCGCTGCCGATGGCGGTGGTGATCCTCGGCATGGCGCTGGCGGCGCTCGCCTCCTTCACGCTGCTGGCCCGCCCCTGGCAGGCGGTGCCGGACCCACTGCTCGACTGACGGTCCGCCTCTTCCCGTTCTCCCAGCTCAGCACCGTGTAGCAGCGCCCACCAGCGCTGTCCACCCCCCATCCAGGGGGGCACTTAACAAAGCTTCATGAAGAACCGATACCGTGGGTCACCTGAGCCACCTGTACACCTCCGGGCGGTCCGGAGGGAGTTGGATCATGGGAAGCGCGACGCTCGCGACGTCGTCCTGGTTCTGCGTACTGGCCGTGCTGGCCGTCCTCGGCGACGCCTTCCTGCCGTTCCTGCCCAGCGGCACCCTGGTGATCCTGGCCGTGCTGAAGACCGACCGGATAGCCGGCGCCCCGCTCTACCTGGCCGCCGCCGTCGCGCTCTCCTCCTTCCTGGGTGACGTGCTGCTGCTGGCGCTGGCCCGGCGCGGCGCCCCCTTCCTGCGCCGACGGCTCGCCAAGCGCCCCCAACTGGCCGCCAGCGTGCGCAGAATGGGGCAGTCGCTGGAGGGGCGGACCAGTCGGACCGCGGCCGTCGTGGTGATCGTGGCCCGCTTCGTGCCGGGCGGACGGACCGTGCTCGACCTGGCGATAGGGCACTCCCCGGCTCCCTCGCACCGCTTCCTGCGCTGGTCGGCGGTGGCCGCGCTGATCTGGGCCGGCTACATCGTGACCCTGGGCTGGCTGAACAGCCACTGGTTCAACACCGCCTGGCTGAGCATGCTGGTCTCCTGCGCCGCCGCCACCGCGATCAGCGCGGCCGTCGCCCGCCTGGTCCACCGGCACCGCCGCCTCGCGGCGGCCGCCGCCGACGCGGCCTGACCTCCTCCCGCGCGATCCGCGCGGAGCCGTCGGCCGAACGCCCCGCTCCCGGGCCGACTGTCTCAGGACTGCAACAGAACTCCCCTGCCCGCAGCCGCTGATCGAACAACTGTCGTCCTGTCCAGGTGTGTCGTGGCAGAACGGTCCTGCTTGGATCCAAGCAGGCCTCCATGACATCCTTATTTAAAAATACTGATCAATTGCCGTATTTTTCCTGGTCGCTTCCGCCCACCCGTCGAGCGACCGGAACCGACCCGGCTGGGGAGACCATGAGCAGCATCTCGCGCAGGAAAATGCTGAGCGCATCGGCGGCCACCGCCGCCCTGGGAGCCCTCACCGCGTGCGGCAGCGAAGCCTCCTCCCGCTCGGACGCGGTCACCGCCGGCAACGCGGCGTCCGGCGCGCCCAGCGGCAGCCCGGCGGCCGGCGCCTCGCCGTCCGGCAAGGTCACCCCGATCGGCGACGGCTCGACCGCCGACACCGGTCCGCAGCCGAACCAGCCCAAGCCCGACAAGCTGGCGCCCGGTCAGCGTCCGCCGCAGTTCGTGGTCTTCTCCTGGGACGGCGCCGGCGCCACCGACGACGGCCAGTTCGCCCGCTTCCTGAAGCTCGCCCAGGAGAACAAGGCGACCTTCACCTTCTTCCTCTCCGGCATCTACACGCTGCCCAAGACCAAGACCAGCCTGTACCACCCGCCGCTGCACTCGGTCGGCGCCTCCGACATCCCGTACCTGTCGGACGGCGCGATACGCAACACCATCAAGATGATCAGCCAGGCCTGGCAGGACGGGCACGAGATCGGCACCCACTTCAACGGCCACTTCTGCTCCACCCGCCCCGACCACAACGGCGTCAACCGCTGGTCGCCGGACGACTGGGAGAGCGAGATCCAGCAGGCGGTCTCGTTCGTCACCCAGTGGAAGACCAACACCGGCTTCACCGACCTGCCGCCGCTGCCCTTCGACTACACCAAGGAGCTGATCGGCGGGCGCACCCCCTGCCTGGACGGGCAGAAGGGGCTGCTGCCGACCGCCGCCAAGCTCGGCTGGAAGTACGACGCCAGCTCGCCGGGCGAGAAGCAGACCTGGCCGGTGAAGGTGCAGAACGGGCAGCTCTGGAACTTCCCGCTGCAGTCCATCCCGTACCCGGGGCACAGCTTCGAGGTCCTCTCGATGGACTACAACATCATGGCCAACCAGTCGAACGGCGACCCCAAGGGCGACCCGAGCAAGCACGACGAGTGGCGCACCGCGGCCACCGCCTCCTACATGGCGGGCTTCAACCGCGCCTACAACGGCAACCGGGCGCCGTTCTTCGTCGGCAACCACTTCGAGCAGTGGAACGGCGGCATCTACATGGACGCCGTGGAGGCCGCGCTGAAGCAGATCGCCGGGCAGCCCGAGGTGCGCCTGGTCTCCTTCCGCCAGCTGGTGGACTGGCTGGAGGCGCAGGACGAGTCGACCCTGCGCAAGCTGCGCACGCTGAACGTCGGTCAGGCGCCGGCCGCGGGCTGGGAGAGCTTCCTGGGCACCGCCGGCTGAGCGGCCGGGCACCGGAACGCGACCGGGCGGGGCCGGGATCGGCTCCGCCCGGTCGGGTGATCAGGCGCCGAGGTCCGGGATCCGCCAGTCGACCGGCTCGCCGCCGAAGCCCGCGAGCGCCTCGTCGATCTGCGAGAACGGCTTGCTGCCGAGGAAGAGCTTGGCCGACAGCGGCGAGGGGTGGGCGCCCTGCACCACGACGTGCTTGGTGGTGTCGATCAGCGGCAGCTTCTTCTTCGCGTAGTTGCCCCACAGCACGAAGACGCACGGCTCGGCCCGGTCGCTGACCGCCTTGATCACCGCGTCGGTGAACTTCTCCCAGCCCTTGCCCTTGTGCGAGTTGGCCTCGTGCGCGCGCACCGTGAGCACCGCGTTGAGCAGCAGCACGCCCTGCTCGGCCCACGGCATCAGGTAGCCGTTGTCCGGCACCGGCAGGCCCAGGTCGCTGTGCAGCTCCTTGAAGATGTTGCGCAGCGAGGGCGGGGTCCTGGTGCCCGGCAGCACCGAGAAACTCATGCCGTGCGCCTGGCCGTTGTCGTGGTACGGGTCCTGGCCGAGCACCAGCACCCGCACGTCCTGGTAGGCGGTGGCGGCCAGCGCCGAGAAGACCTGCCCGCGCGGCGGGAACACCTCGTGCTCGGCCCGCTGGGCGGCGACGAACTCGGCCAGCTGCGCGAAGTACGGCTTCTGGACCTCGGCGGCCAGCACCTCCCGCCAGGGCTCAGGAACTTCGAACTCCGGCAGTTCGAACGCTCCGCCGCGCTCGTCGTCCAGCACGCCGTCCACCTCAGCGACCTCGGTCACCACGTCAACCTTCCCCAACCGGGCCCCAGCGGCCCGCCCGTCATCGTTCACCCCGCACGCTACACAGCCGCGCCGACAACGCCCGCCCGCAGCGGCCCGCTGCCGCCATGCCCGCTCCCGCCGCGCGTCAGACCAACTCGATCAGATCCGCGATCGACTTGACCACCCGGGTCGGCCGGTACGGGAACCGCTCGATGTCCTCCGCCGAGGTGAGCCCGGTGAGCACCAGCACGGTCTCCATGCCCGCCTCCATGCCCGCCACGATGTCGGTGTCCATCCGGTCGCCGATCATCACGGCGGTCTCCGAGTGGGCCCCGGCGGTGTTCAGCGCCTCGCGCATCATCAGCGGGTTGGGCTTGCCGACGAAGTACGGGTCGACGCCGGTGGCCTTGGTGATCAGCGCCGCGACCGAGCCGGTGGCCGGCAGCACGCCCTCGGTGGACGGGCCGGTCTCGTCGGGGTTGGTGCAGATGAACCGGGCCCCGGCGTTGATCAGCCGGATCGCCTTGGTCAGCGCCTCGAAGCTGTAGGTGCGGGTCTCGCCGAGCACCACGTAGTCGGGGTTGTTGTCGGTGAGCACATAGCCCGCCTGGTAGAGCGCGGTGGTCAGACCCGCCTCACCGATCACGTAGGCGGTGCCGTTCGGACGCTGGCCGGCCAGGAACTTCGCGGTGGCCAGCGCCGAGGTCCAGATGCACTCCTCGGGCACGTGCAGGCCCATACCGGCCAGCCGGGCGGCCAGGTCGCGCGGGGTGTAGATCGAGTTGTTGGTCAGGACCAGGAACGGCTTGCCGGACTCCTTGAGCCGGCGGATGAACTCGTCGGCGCCGGGGATCGGGGTGCCCTCGTGGATGAGGACCCCGTCCATGTCGGTCAACCAGGACTCGATGGGCTTGCGCTCTGCCACGTAGGTGTCTCCTTGGTCTTGCAACGGTTCTGAACGATCTCGCACATCGCTCCGGACCGGACACCCTTGGCCGGCCGGGCGCCACTGGCTGCCCCAACGCGGCCCAGCGTAGTCGCCTGTGGCGCCACCGTGCGGGGCCGGTGGCGTTCCAGGACAGGCTGGGGCCGCGCCGCACGGCCTTGGGCATGCTCGTGCCGCCCAAGGCCGTTGAAGCCGCTGACCGACTCCGGGGATGACCCGGGGTCAGGACGCCTGGGTGGCGCTGCGAGTCCTCCGGCGAGAAGCAGGGCCAGGGCGAATGCGCCCCATCGACGTCTCGGTCACGGACGTGCCCGGGCCGCCGTCACTCGCGCGGCCCAGATCCGGACTTCGCACCGCCTGTTGTCCGGATCGCGGACCGGGGCGCGGATGCCGTTTCCGCTGTGCGGGCCGCCCGTTCGGGTGGCAGCGCGTCCCGCTCCCCGGACCGGACCGCGCCGTGATGAGGTGAGGGGCATGAGCACCGAATCCCCCGCCCCGTACCGCGTCGCCCTGATCGGCTACGGCCTGGCCGGCTCGGCCTTCCACGCCCCGCTGATCGCCACCACCCCGGGACTGCGCCTGGACGCCGTGGTCACCGCGAACCCGGACCGCCGCGCCCAGTTGGCCAAGGAGCACCCGGGCGCCCGCGCGCTGGACACCCCCGAGCAACTCTTCGCCGAGGCCCCGGAGTTCGACGTGGTGGTGATCGCCACCCCGAACCGCACCCACGTGCCGCTGGCCCGGGCCGCGCTGCAGGCCGGCCTGGCCACCGTGGTGGACAAGCCGCTGGCTGCCACCGCCGAGCAGGCGCTGGCCCTGTGCGGCCTGGCCCAGTCCCGCGGCGCACTGCTGACCGTCTTTCAGAACCGGCGCTGGGACAACGACTTCCGCACCGCCCGCCGCCTGATCGAGAGCGGCGCACTGGGCCAGGTGCACCGCTTCGAGTCGCGTTTCGAACGGTTCCGCCCCAAGCCCAAGGCCGGCTGGCGCGAACTGGCCGACCCCGCCGAGGCCGGCGGCACCCTCTACGACCTGGGCAGCCACCTGGTGGACCAGGCACTCACCCTGTTCGGCCCGGTCAGCAGGGTGTACGCGGAGATCGACACCCGGCGCGACGGCGCGGCGGTGGACGACGACGCCTTCCTCGCGCTCACCCACGCCGGCGGCGTCCGCTCGCACCTGTGGACCAGCGCGATCGCCCCGCTGGGCGGCCCCCGGCTGCGGGTGCTCGGCGACCGGGCGGGCTACGTCAAGTTCGGCATGGACCCGCAGGAGGCGGACCTGCGGGCCGGCCGGCGCCCCGGGGACGGCCGGCCGTGGGGCACCGAGGACACCACGCTGCACGGAACGCTCGGCACCGACGAGCAGGCGGCCCCGGTCGCCACCGACCCCGGCGACTACCCCGCCTTCTACGCGGGCCTGGCCCACGCGCTGGCCACCGGCACCCCGCCGCCGGTCGACCCGATGGACGCGGTCGCCACCCTCACCGTGCTGGAGGCGGCCCGGCGCAGCGCGGCGACCGGGAGCACGGTCCTGCTGCCGTGACACTCCCGCCGCCACCGGTGGCGGTTGCCGTACCATCGGCCTGAGGCACGAACTCACGAGCCACCGAGGAGGCCAGGTGCTGCAACCACTCGCCCTGCTGCTCGGCGTGCTGAAGATGCTGGCCGGCGGCCTGCTGCCCGGCGGTGCCGCCGGGCTGACCGCGCTGGCCGCGGCCGCGACCCTGATGCTGCTGGCCGGGCTGGTCAGCAGCTCCACCTTCGTGCTGACCCGGCTGCTCGGCGCCCGCGCCCCGCACGCCGTGCGGGACGGCACCCTGCGACGGCGCGCCCTGCGCACCGCCTTCCTCCCGCAACGCGATCCGGACGCCCGGGGCCGCCGCCGGCCCAGGGCACCGGGCGTGGCCCTGACGGCCGCGTAGCCCACCCGTACGTCCCGCGTCCCACCGCGCCCGCTGCGCGGCCGTCCGCCGTCTCACAGTCCGTCAGACGCCGGAGGGCCACTCTCGCATGTCGTTTCTCTCGATCATCGACCCCGCCATCGGCCTCGCGTACAGCGTGGTCAGCACGCTCGCCCACTACATACCGGCCGCGGCCGCGATCGTCCTGTTCACCCTCTGCGTGCGCCTGGCGCTGCACCCGCTGGCCCGCGCCGCCGCGCGCGGCGAGAAGTCCCGCAACCGGCTGGCCCCACAGGTGGCCGAGCTGAACAAGAAGCACAAGGGCCGCCCCGAGCAGCTGCAGGCGGCGATGGCCGAGCTCTACAAGAAGGAGCAGGCCTCGCCGTTCGCCGGGTGCCTGCCGATGCTGGTGCAGATCCCGTTCTTCTCGGTGATGTACCGCCTCTTCGAGCTGCCCACCGTGGACGGGGTGCACAACGACCTGCTCGGGCACACCCTGTTCGGCGTCCCGCTCGGCACCCGCCTGGGCACCGCCCACGGGACCGGGCAGCTGGTCATCTTCGCCGTGCTCTACCTGGCCCTGGCCGCCGTCGGGTGCGTCAACTTCCGCCGGACCCGCGCTGCCGCCAAGGCGGCCCCGCAGCAGACGCCCGGCGCGTCGATCGCGCCCTTCCTCTCGTTCAGCACGGTGATCTTCGCGACGCTCCTCCCGCTGGCCGCCGCGCTCTACCTGCTCACCACCACCAGCTGGACCACCGCCGAGCGGGCCTGGCTGCACCGCACCCCGCGCCCGGACGCGGCCCCGGCTCTGGCCAAGGCCGACGCCACCCCTGCCAAGACCCCCGTCAAGACCCCGGCCAGGGTCCCGGCCAAGGTCCCCGCCAAGGCGCCGGCCAAGGCTCTGGCCAAGGCCGACGCCACCCCCGCGTCCCGCTCCGCCGCACCCGACCGCAAGCCGCGCCCGACCGTCCCGGCGCAGCAGCGCCGCAGCGGCGGCGGCAGGCCGACCGGTCGCGCGCGGCGCACCCGAGCGGCCCGCTAGGGCCGCTCGGCCCGCTGCCACCCCGCGAGGTGGTCGTCGATCTCGCCGGCGATCCGCGCCTTGCCCGCCTGGTCCAGGAACGAGGCCTCCACCGCGTTCTTGGCCAGCGCGGCCACGCCCGCCTCGTCCAGCTCCAGCAGCTCGGCCGCCACCCGGTACTCGCTGTTCAGGTCGGTCCCGAACATCGGCGGGTCGTCGCTGTTCACCGTCACCAGCAGCCCGGCGTCCACGAAGCGCTTGATCGGGTGCTCCTCGATCCGCTCCACCACCCGGGTCGCCAGGTTGGAGGTCGGGCAGACCTCCAGCGGGATCCGGTGCTCGCCCAGGTAGTCGAGGAGCGCCGGGTCCCGCCAGGACTGGGTGCCGTGCCCGATCCGCTCGGCGCCCAGCTCGCGGATCGCGTCCCAGACCGTCTCGGGCCCGGTCGACTCACCGGCGTGCGGCACGCTGCGCAGGCCGGCCGCCCGGGCCCGGTCGAAGTACGGCTTGAACTGCGGACGCGGCACCCCGATCTCCGGGCCCCCCAGACCGAAGCTGACCAGCCCCTCGGCACCCACCTCCAGCGCCAGCCGGGCGGTCTCCTCGGCCGACTCCAGCCCCGCCTCGCCGGGGATGTCGAAGCACCAGCGCAGCACGATCCCGAAGTCCCGCTCGGCGCTCTTGCGGGCGTCCTCGATCGCCTCCATGAACGCCACGTCCGGGATCCCCCGGCGCACCGAGCTGTACGGCGTGACGGTCAGCTCGGCGTAGCGGATCTGCTGGCGGGCCATGTCCTGGGCCACGCCGTAGGTCAGCGAGCGGACGTCCTCGGCGTCCCGGACCAGGTCGACCACCGAGAGGTAGACCTGGATGAAGTGCGCGAAATCGGTGAAGGTGAAGTACTTCGCCAGCTCCGCCGGGTCGGCCGGCACCTCGGTCTTCCCCTGGTAGCGGGCGGCCAGCTCGGCCACCACGCGCGGCGAGGCCGAGCCGACATGGTGCACGTGCAGTTCGGCCTTGGGCAGACCGGTGATGAACGCCTCGATCCCGCGGGACATGCTCTACTCCTCCGTCGTCCTCGAACAGACCCAGCATCATCGCACGGGTCAACCGCCGAACGCGGTGGCCACCGTGTGGATCAGCAGGCCGGCCAGCGCACCGACCACGGTGCCGTTGATCCGGATGAACTGCAGGTCGCGCCCGACGTTGGCCTCGATCTTGCGGGAGGCGTCGTCGGCGTCCCAGCCCGCCACGGTGTCGGAGATCAGCGAGGTGATCTCGGCCCGGTAGGTCTCCACCACGTACTGCGCGGCGTCCTGCAGCCAGCCGTCCGTCTTGCGCTGCAGCCGCTCGTCGGTGGCCAGCTTCTGCCCGAAGGACCGCACGCCCACCTGGATCCGGCGGCGCAGCTCGCTCTGCTCGTCCTCGGCGGCGGACACCACCAGGGCCCGCATCGCACTCCACGAGGAGGCGATCAGCTCCTGCACCTCGTCCCGGGCCAGCAACTCGGTCTTGGCCCGCTCGACCCGGGCCTTGGTCGCCGGGTCGGTCTGCAGCTCGACGGCGAAGTCGGCCAGGAAGGTGTCGATCCCGCCCCGGGCCGGGTGGTGCGGATCGTCCCGGATCGCGGTGACGAAACGCAGCAGCTCCTTGTAGACCCGCTCGCCGACCTGATGGTCGATGAACTTCGGAGTCCAGCCGGGCGACTTTATGGCGACCTTGGTCACCACGTCCGCGTGGTGCTGGGTCAGCCAGTCGTGCGCCCGCACCGTGACCAGGTCGACCACGCCGTGGTGGCCGCCGTCCGCCACCACCTTGCCGAGCAGCCGCCCGATCGGCTCGGCGACCTGGGTGGCCGCCGCCCGCCGGGTGACCGCCTCGCCGACCACGGCCTGGACGTCCTCGTCCCGCAGCACCGCGAGCACCCCGCGCAGCGCGGCCGCCGCCTCGCTGGTGACCCGGTCGGCGTTGGCCGGCACCGCGAGCCACTCGCCGAGCCGGCGGGCGATGCCGAGCGCGGCCAGCCGGGTGCGCACCACCTGCGCGGACAGGAAGTTCTCGCCGACGAACTGGCCGAGCGACCGGCCGAAGGCGTCCTTCTTGGTCGGGATGATCGCCGTGTGCGGGATCGGCAGGCCGAACGGGCGGCGGAACAGCGCGGTGACCGCGAACCAGTCGGCCAGCGCGCCGACCATGCCGGCCTCGGCGGCGGCCGAGACGTAGCCGGTCCAACTGCCCCAGCCCGCCGAACCGGCCCAGGTGGCGAGGGCGTAGACCAGCGTGGCGAGGGCCAGCAGGCCGGTCGCGATGGTCTTCATCCGGCGCACGCCGCGGCGCTTCTCCTCATCGGCGGCGGTGAACCGGACGCCGGTCGCGCCCGTCTGGGCCGTACTCTCGCTCTCCACCCGACCAGTGTCACCGATCACCGAGCGGATACACCGCTGTCGCGCCCCTGAGCTACCCCTGACTCGCCCCCGGTTCCAGACCCCGCCCCCAGCGCGCGTAGGCCCGGTTCACCAGACCGCGCCAGGCGGGCCGGCGCCGCAGCCGGCGGCGCAGCTGAGCCGGCACCAGGCCACGCCAGAGCTGCAGCACCAGCGACGGCTCCAGCTGGGCCGGCACCACCACCGGCCGCTGCACCCCCGCGACCCGGTGGCCGGCCGGCTCCTGGTAGGCCGTCTGATAGCGGATCAGCCGCCGCAGCGCCGCCGGCCGCCCGCGCCGGGCCAGGTCCAGGCGAAGCCGGTCGCGCGGCGCCAGTGCCTGGTACTCGGCCGACGGGCAGTACCGCTCGACCAGTCGCCCGACCCCCGCGCAGACCCGGCGCTGGGCGGCCACCTCCAGCGTCAGGAAGTCCGGGCGCAGCAGCCGCGGCAGCTCCCAGCCGAACGCCCAGTCGCGCAGCGCCGCCGCCTCCGCGCCCGGCTCGGCCAGCCGCTCCGCCACCGCGAGGGCCGCGGCCAGCGCGCGCAGCCGTTCCTCGTGGCGCGCGCGGTCCGGCGCCTCGGGCACCGCGGCGAACAGGCAGTCCAGGCCGCCCAGCACCGCGACCCGGCGCGAGCGCAGGCAGGCCTCCAAGGCGAACGGCAGTCCGAACGGCGGGTCGAGGCCGGCCACCGGCAGCCCGGCGGACTCCAGCGCCGCACGCCGGAACAACCGGGCCTGCGGCAGCGCGTGGGCGAGCGCACCATCGGCGAAGCCGACCAGCTCCACGGTCCGGGCGAAGAGGTCGGCTACGAACGGCGGCTGCTCGCCGCCCGCCGACCGCCCGAGCACCACGTCCGCCCCGGCCCGGTCGGCCAGCGCGACCAGCCGCTCCAGCGCCTGCTCGGCCAGCCGCTCGCCGGCGCCCAGGAAGAACAGGTAGCGCCCGCGCGCCCGCCGCGAATCGCCGAGCGGCTCGGCGCCCCCGTCCGGCGGCAGCGCACCGCACCCGGCGGTCAGCAGTTGCAGCGCCCCGGGCCGACGGCGCCAGATCGACTGGGCCAGCAGCGAGTCCACGGCCGACACCGGACCAGGCGGGGGCGAGGGGCCGACCAGCACCACGGTCACCTCGGGCTCGCCCGCCCGCCCACTGCCCGTCACACCATCACCTCGTCGCCGATCCACCCGGCTGGGCCGCCCACCCGGCACAACCGCGCGGGGCGGGCCCGGGTCACTCGGCTTCAGCCGATCGGCGTGTCCTGCCGGACAGCACGGTGACGCCGACCGCCCGTACTGCGCCGGACACGCCGGTACTCCCGGCGCCACTGCGCGCCGGGAGTACCGGGTACGTCCGCCGGGTCAGCCCTGCTGCATGCTCGACCCGCTGGTGGGCAGGCTGGGCAGCGTCAGCCCAAGGCTGGCCAGCAGGTTCTGGATGGTCGACAGCAGAGTGCTCAGCAGCCCGGTCAGCGCACCAACGCTCGGCAACGTCGTCGGCAGGGCGGTCGGCAGACCCGGCAGCGTCGGCAGCGCGGTCGGCAGTGTCGTCGGCAGACTCGGCAAGGTCGGCAGCGCGGTCGGCAGTGTCGTTGGCAGACTCGGCAGCGTCGGCAGCGTCGGCAGTGCGGTCGGCAGTGTCGGCAGCGTCGTCGGCAGCGCGGTCGGCAACGTCGTCGGCAGGCTCGGCAGCGTCGTCGGCAGCGCGGTCGGCACCGACATCACCCGCGAGGCGTCCGGGTCACGGACCGGGACGGCCGCGGCCACCGCGGTCACCGAGGTGAGGCTGATCGCCGCGGTCAACGCGGCAGCCGTCCATATGGCACGCATGAAGGTCTCTTCTTCCTGTTCGATGGCACCAGGCGAAACGTTCCGTCATCGCCTCGTTCCAAACAGTGACCCGAGCATGCCGCCCCGGCCACCGCGCCTGAGCCGAACGACTGAAGGCCCGTCTCCACCGGAGACGGGCCTTCACACAGCGTCGGAGAACCTACAGGTACAACCCGGTCGACCCCTCCGAGTCCGTCAGCCGCTCGGCGGCCACCGCGTGCAGGTCGCGCTCGCGCAGCAGCACATACGTCGCGCCGCGCACCTCGACCTCCAGCTTGTCCTCCGGGTCGTACAGCACCCGGTCCCCCGGCTCCACCGACCGCACGCTCTGGCCGACCGCCACGGCCGCGGCCCACGAACACCTCTTGCTCAGCTCGGCGGTCGCGGGGATCAGGATCCCGCCGGTCGAACGGCGCTCACCCTCGCCACCTTCGGGGCGCACCAGCACCCGGTCGTGCAGCATCCGGATGGGCAGCTTCTCGCCCAACCGGTCGTGCCGACCGTGTTCGGGCAGCCCACCGGGGGCCGGCTGCTCGGCCTGCTTGCTCTGCTCGTCGTTCACACTCACGCCCAGACCGTACCTGTCGCGGGCCCGCGCCGTGGCGCCAGCCCGCGACCAATCCGATCCGCCGGAGCCCGACCGGTGCGCCCGATCAGTCCTTCCCGCGCTTGCGGGCCGAGGCGATCAGCAGCACCACCCCACCGCCGACCAGCACCGCGGGCACGATCCGCTCCACCCGCGGCTGCCCCTTCTCGTCCACGAACTGCGCCTTCAGCTGCTCGACGCCACGGCTGGCCCCGACGTAGAGCCGGCCCAGCCGCTGCTCCACCGAGGCCAGCGTCTTCGCCCGCACCTGCGCGGCCACCGTGCTCGGGTGCACCCGCATCGCCAGCTCGTCCAGCGTGCCGGCCAGCTGGTCGCGGGTACGGGCGATGTCCGCCTCGATCTCGGCGGTGGTCCGCCCGGCGTCATCCCGCGCCGCGTCCTTCGACTTCCCCTTGCCCACCCGGGCCACCTCACTCACCTCGCGTCACGGTCTGCTCCCGTCAGTCTGTCAGTTCACCTGCCGGGCCGCGCAGTCCCACCCACCATCAGAGGTAGGTTTGCGACGGCACGACCACCTAGTCCAGCACGAGGAGATCCCACCGTGACCGAGCGTCTCCAGGCCGGGGACACCGCCCCCGCCTTCTCCCTGCCCGACGCCGACGGCAAGCAGGTGTCCCTGTCGGACCACCTGGGCCGCAAGGTGATCGTCTACTTCTACCCGGCGGCGATGACCCCCGGCTGCACCACCCAGGCCTGCGACTTCACCGACAACCTGGAGGTCTTCGCCGGCGCCGGCTACGACGTCATCGGCATCTCCCCGGACAAGCCCGAGAAGCTCGGCAAGTTCCGCGAGACCGAGGACCTCAAGGTCACCCTGCTCGCCGACGAGGACAAGGCGGTGCTGCAGGCCTACGGCGCCTACGGCGAGAAGAACAACTACGGCAAGACCGTGGTCGGCGTGATCCGCTCCACCGTGATCGTCGACGAGCAGGGCAAGGTCGAGCGGGCGCTGTACAACGTCAAGGCCACCGGCCACGTCGCCAAGCTGCTGCGCGACCTCAAGGTCACCGCCTGACCGCAGCGCCCCCGCACAGACAGACACAGCGGCCTCGGCTCCCCCACACAGGAGCCGAGGCCGCCACTCTTTCGTAACGCCGGGATCAGGTGGGCAGCCCCACTGCCCGCTCGCCGCTGCGCCGCTGCTGGATCACCACAGCGACGACCAGCAGCGCACCCTGCGCCACGTCCTGCCAGAACGAGTTGATCCCTTGGACGGTCAACCCGTTCTCCAGCGCACCGAGCAGCGCCACCGCAAGCAGCGTGCCGCCGATGCCGCCCTTGCCGCCGCGCAGGGCGCAGCCGCCCAGGGCCGCGGCGGTGATCGACTGCAGCTCCAGGCCCTCGCTGCCGGAGACCGGCTGGCCGGAGCCGGTGCGCGCGGTGAGCAGGATGCCCGCCACCGCCGCCACCAGGCCCAGCAGGCCGTACACCGCGATCAGGTACTTGTTGATGTTGATACCGGCCAGCCGCGCGGCGGTGTCGTTGCCGCCGATCGCGTAGATGTTGCGGCCGACGTCGGTGTACTTGAGCATCACGTGCACCGCCAGCGCCACCAGGATCAGCAGCCAGACCATCACCGGCAGCCCGGCGATCTTGCCCCGGCTGAGGAAGATGAAGATGCTGTTGTTCAGCACGTAGCCCTGCGCCGAACCGTTGGAGATCAGGTCCGCGACACCCTTGTAGGCCGCCAGGCCCGCCAGGGTGGCGATGGTCGGGTTCACCCGGCCGTAGACGATGATCACGCCGTTCAGCACGCCGATCACCGCGCCCACGCCGATCGCCGCCGCCATGCCGAGCACCGCGTTGGAGCCGGTGGAGGTGAAGGCCATCGCGCTCACCACCGAGGCCAGGCCCGCCTGCGAGCCGACCGAGATGTCCAGCCCGCCGCAGATGATCACCACGGTCTGCACCACGGCCAGCAGGCCGCTGATGGTCACCGCCTCCGCGATCACCTGGATGTTGGCCCAGCTCAGGTAGTTGCCGTTGAGCGAGCCGAACAGCGCCAGCAGCACGACCAGCCCGCCGGCCAGGCTGAGGTTCTGCCCGCCGATCGAGGCCAGCAGGCCGACGAACCCGCCGCGCTTGGCCGGCGGCACGCTCCCGGTGGACGTGCTCTCGGAAACGGTCGTGGTGCTCATGCGGTCCTTCCCTCATCGCTCGAAGCAGCCGCCAGGTCGCCGCCTGACGCCAGGTCATCGGCCATCGCCAGAGCGAGAATCCGCTCCTCGGTGGCCTCGGCCCGGTCCAACTCGCCGGTGATCCGGCCGTTCTGCATCACCACCACCCGGTCCGCCAGCCCGAGCACCTCGGGCAGCTCGGAGGAGATCACCAGCAGTGCGGTCCCCTCCTTGGCCAGGTCGGCGATGATCTGATAGATCTCCGCCTTCGCCCCCACGTCGATCCCGCGGGTCGGCTCGTCCAGGATCAGCACCTTGGGCTTGCGGGCCAGCCAGCGGGCCAGCACCACCTTCTGCTGGTTGCCACCGGACAGCTTGCGCACCTCGTGCTCGATCGAGGGCGCCCGCACCCGCAGCCGGTCCGCATAGCTCTGGGCCAGCTCGCGCTCCTGGGTCCGCCGGACGAACCGCCAGCGCCGCAGCCGCTCCAGCACCACCAGCGAGGTGTTGTCCCGGATCGTGCGGTGCAGGAAGAGCGCCTGGGCCTTGCGCTCCTCCGGCGCCAGGCCGAGCCCGGCCCGGATCACCGCACCCGGACTGCCCAGGCGCAGCTCCTGGCCGTCCAGGCGCACCGTGCCCGAGCGCACCGGCAGGTCACCGGCCAGCGCCAGCGCCAGCTCGGAGCGGCCCGCGCCGATCAACCCGGCCAGGCCCACCACCTCACCCGCCCGCACGGTCAGGCTGATGTCCGTCACGTCGTCGGTGGTCAGCTGCCGAACGTCCAGCACCACCTGCTCGGTCGCCACGTTCTGCCGCACGAACATCGCCGACAGGTCGCGGCCCACCATCAGCCGCACCAGTTCGCCCTCGCTGGCCTGCGCCGCGTCCAGCACACCGGCCACCGCGCCGTCGCGCAGCACCGCGATCCGGTCGGCCAGCTGGAAGATCTCCTTCATCCGGTGCGAGACGTAGATCACCGCCACACCCGCGTCACGCAGTCGGCGGATCAGCCCGAAGAGCGCCTCCACCTCCTGCTCGGAGAGCGAGCTGGTCGGCTCGTCGAAGGCGATCACCTTCGCCTCACCCGTCAACGCCCGCAGGATCTCAACCAGCTGGCGCTGCGCCGGAGTCAGCTCCGAGCCCAGCAGGTCCGGGTCGAGCACCCGGGAGAAGCCCAGCCGCTCCAGGTCGGCCTCGATCCGGCGGCGCAGCTCGGCCCGGTCCAGCCGGCGCCCCGCCTTGCGGGGAAGGGCGCCGGCATAGACGTTCTCGGCGACCGAGACATGCGGGATGATCTCCGGCTCCTGCGGGATGATCCGGATCCCGGCCGCCCTGGCCCGGGCGGGCGACTGCAGCTCCACCTCGGCACCGTCCAGCAGGACGGTCCCCTCGGTCGGCTGGTGGTCGCCCGTCAGGATCTTCAGCAGGGTGGACTTGCCGGCCCCGTTCTCGCCCATCAGGGCGGTGACCTGCCCGGCCGGGAAGTCCAGTGTCACCCCGCCCAGCGCCCGGACCTCACCGAAGCGCTTGCCAAGCTCGCGGACCCCGGCTCCCGCGGTCGTCGTGCTGTTCGTCACGGTTAGTACCCCAGGTTCCTCACGGTGCTGCGGTGCCCGGTGCTCAGCTGCACTGGACGCCGGCGGACTGCCAGTTGGAGGCGTCGACCATGGTGGTGGGGGCGAAGGCCTCCTGCGGGAACGCCTTGCCGTTCTTGAGCTTGTCGTACATGGTCTGCACCGCGAGCGCGCCCACGTCCGAACCGTTGATGTAGAGCGCGGCCTTCATACCGGTGGGCTTGCCACTGCCCCAGTCCTTGCACGCCAGGTAGGCGCCCAGACCGACACCGATCACGTTGTCCGGCGAGATGCCGGCGTTCTGCATCGCGGTGACGCCGCCCTGCACGTTCTCGTCGTTGCAGCCCCAGATCACCCAGTGCTTGACGTTCGGGTTGGCCGTGATGGTCGCGGCGATCTTGTCCTGCGCGCCGGTCGGGGTGTTGTCGGTGGCGACGTCGATGTTCTGCACGCCGCTGCCGCCGCCCGCCGTGAACGCGGCCTTGGCGGCCGTCACGCGGTCACCGCAGACCGTCACGTCCTGCTGCCAGGCCGAGATGGTCCGGGTGTCGGCGGCGCTCCAGCCCGCCTTCTGGTACTCCTGCGCAGCACGCTGACCGACCTGCTGGCCCATCTGCTGGCCACTGAAACCGATCCGCGGCAGCAGCGCGGAAGCCGCGCACTTGGACGGGTCCGGACCGGTCGCGCAGACCTGGTCGTCCGAGCTGATCAGCGCCACCCCGGCGTCCTTGGCGGTCTGCACCAGCTGCGGACCCACCGACGGGTCCGGCGGCACTACGATCAGCCCGTTGGTCTTCTGCGCGATCGCGGCCTGCTCCTGGCTGACCGCCTGGTTCGCGTCGGTCCCGAGGTTGACCACCTTCAGGTCGACGCCCAGCTGCGCCGCCTTCGCCTTGGCGCCGGCCGCCTCGCCGATGAAGTACTGCTGGTCGCCCTGCTTCTGCAGGTAGGTGATCGAGATCTTCCCGCTGACCTTGGCGACGTCACCGCCGCTGCTGGCATTGGTGCTCGACTGCCCGGTCGAACAGGCCGTCAGGCCCAGGGTGACAATCATGCCGACGGTGGCGGCGGCAGCGCGGCGGCGGCGGTGGCGCACGATGGTCATGGGTGGGGCTCCTTTGGATCACAATCGATCAGAACCAAACAGGTTCCAACGTGACGTGCCATATGACATCCCCTCTGACCACGGGCGTCAAGGGGTTTCGCACAGATACGCACAGGTCGCAACGGAACCGTTGTCAGATCGTGTGAAGAGTGCCGGGGCATGACAGCGGCCGGCGCGGCGCAGGCGGGGGCGAAGCGGTTGGCCGAGCGGCCGTAACTCTTCGCGCGGTGGGTCGTTGCCCATGGCAAGGAGGGGAGTTATGTCCAAACCGACGCGGTACACGAGGGAGCTGCTCAGCCAGGTGGCGGCGGAGTCGACCAGCGTCAACGAGATGATGCGCAGGCTCGGCCTGGCCATGGCCGGTGGCACCCACAGCTACCTCAGCAAGCGCCTGCGACACTTCGGCGTCGACACGTCGCACTTCACGTATGGAACCGCCGATCAGCGGCTTCCGATCTGCCTTGCCTCCAGGGCCGATCTGCAGGCCGTCATCCTCGGGCAGACCAGCCTCGCGGGCGTCTTCCGCGCGCTCGGGATGTCGGACACCACCACGACGCGGCGCTTGCTGAAAAACGCCATCGCACAGCACGGCATCGACACAAGCCACTTCACCGGGAACCTGTACAGCAAGGGCAGACGGCTCGGGCCACGCCGCAGGCCCGAGGAACTCCTGATACTGCTACCGGCGGGCAGCCCACGGACTCCTGGCGACCGACTGCGCACGATGCTGCTACTGATCGGCCGACCGGACAACTGCGCGGGGTGCGGCACCGGGCCCGAGTGGCGCGGACAGGCACTGACCCTCGAAGTGGATCACGTCGACGGCAACTGGCTGGATAACCGGCCCGACAACCTGCGCCTGCTCTGCCCGAACTGTCATGCCGTCACGCCGACATACTGCCGCCGCAAGAAGGTCGATGCGTCGCCAGCCCTCCCTGATACGGCGTGACCTACCCGCCGGACCCAAGTACCATGGACCACAGCAGTTCCTGCGGCCGTGGCGCAACGGCGACGCAAGCGGTTTAGGTCCGCTGGCCCGTGAGGGCTTGAGGGTTCGAATCCCTTCGGCCGCACCCAGAGCTTCAGCTACAAATCGAAGGCCGGGCTTAGAACTTCAGCCCGGCCTTCACCGTTACCTCACCCCAGCAACTCCCGCACCACCGGCGCCAACCCGCGGAACGCCTCGCCCCGGTGGCTGATGGCGTTCTTCTCCTCCGCCGTCAGCTCGGCGCAGGTCCGGCTCTCGCCCAGGGGCTGCAGGATCGGGTCGTAGCCGAAGCCGCCGTCGCCCGCCGGTGCCATCCGCAGGGTGCCGAGCAGGCGGCCCTCGACCACCCGCTCGGTGCCGTCGGGCAGCGCCAGGGCTGCCGCGCAGGCGAAGTGGGCGCCGCGGTGCGGGTCGGCGATGTCGGAGAGTTGGGCCAGCAGCAGGTTGAGGTTGGCCAGGTCGTCGCCGTGCTTGCCCGCCCAGCGGGCGGAGAAGATGCCGGGGGCGCCGCCCAGCACGTCGACGCAGAGGCCCGAGTCGTCGGCGACCGCCGGCAGGCCGGTGGCCTGGGCCAGGGCGTGCGCCTTCAGCAGGGCGTTCTCGGCGAAGGTGACGCCGGTCTCGCGGACGTCGGGGATCTCGGGGTAGGCGTCGGCGCCGACCAGGTCGACGTCGAGGCCGGCGGCGCCGAGGATGGCGCGCAGTTCACCGACCTTGTGCTGGTTGCGGGTGGCGAGGACGAGGCGTCGAGAGGTGCTCATGGCTCCTCAGTATCCCCTGTGGGCAGGGGGGCAGGGGCGCCCGGACCGGATCAGCGGGCGCACACCTGGGTCAGGGTGCCCGCCGCGTCGCCCAGCGGTCCGAGGTCGGGGACCTGCTTGGCGTCTATCGACCGCTGCACCTGGTCGGCCTGGGTCTGCAGGTCGGCCACGGCCTTGGACACGTTCGCACTGCCCGCGTTCTTGCCGAGCTTGCCGAGGTCGGTCCTGAGCTTGGCCACCGCGCGCCCGGCGGCGGCCGGATCGTTGTTGGCGTTCTGGTAGGCGCCGCTCAGTTGACCGAGGTCGGAGCTGACGGCCACCGCCGTGTTGCCGCAGTCGATCGCCTGCTGGGTGGCCGAGCAACTGACCGCGCTGAGCGGGAGGACCGCGATCAGCGCGGCGACGGCCAGGCCGGCGGGGCGGGTCAGGCTGTTCGGCATCGCGGTCCTCCGATGCGGTGAGCTGTTGCGGGAACCGTACGGTCTGCACGGCTCCGCTGTACAGCCCACCACCGCGGGTGCCTCAGCCCTCCAGCGCCTTGCGCTGGATCTCGTCCAGTTCGGCGCAACCCAGGGTGCCCAGATCCAGCAGCTGGTTGAGCAGGTCGCGGTCGAACGGCGCGCCCTCGGCGGTGCCCTGGACCTCGACGAAGCGGCCGTCGGAGGTGCAGACGATGTTCATGTCGGTCTCGGCGCGCACGTCCTCCTCGTACTGGAGGTCGAGCATCGGGACGCCGTCGATGATGCCGACGCTGACCGCGCTGACGCCGCCGGTGATCGGCTGGCCCTTGGCGCGCAGCAGCTTCTTCTCGCGGGCCCAGGAGACGGCGTCGACCAGGGCGACGTAGGCGCCGGTGATGGCGGCGGTGCGGGTGCCGCCGTCGGCCTGCAGCACGTCGCAGTCGAGCACGATGGTGTTCTCGGCGAGGGCGCGGTGGTCGACCACGGCACGCAGCGAGCGGCCGATCAGGCGGCTGATCTCGTGGGTGCGGCCGCCGATCTTGCCGCGGACGGACTCGCGGTCGCCGCGGGTGTTGGTGGCGCGCGGCAGCATGGCGTACTCGGCGGTGACCCAGCCCTCGCCGCTGCCCTTGCGCCAGCGCGGGACGCCCTCGGTGACGCTGGCGGTGCAGAGCACCTTGGTGTCGCCGTAGGAGACGAGGACGGAGCCTTCGGCGTGCTTGCTCCAGCCGCGTTCGATGGTGATCGGGCGGAGCTGGTCTGGGGTGCGACCGTCGATGCGTGACATAGCGTCTGAGCGTAGTCGGTTCCGGCTTACCGGACGTACCCTCCGGGGAAAGCCGCCAGGACGCGCGGCGGGCCCGGCCGGAACGCCGGCGGCCCGCCACCGAACCGCGGTGACGGGCCGTCGGGCGGGCCTCAGCCGAGGCTCACATCATGTCTTCGATCTCGGCGGCGATCGGGTCGGCGTCGGTGCCGATCACGACCTGGATCGCGGTGCCCATCTTCACGACACCGTGGGCGCCGGCGGCCTTCAGGGCGGCTTCGTCGATGAGGGAGGGGTCGCGGACCTCGGTGCGCAGGCGGGTGATGCAGCCTTCGACCTCTTCGATGTTGTCGATACCGCCGAGACCGGCGACGATCTTCTCAGCCTTGGTGGCCATTGTCTTTCTCCCTCTGTCTCGGCGTTCCGGCTGCCTTGCCGGAGGCCGTCCTGCGGTGTGCCGTGCGGGGTGGCCGGGTGACGGGGGCTCAGCCGCCCGCCGAGTGCTCCGGCGCGACCAGGATCACCCGGTTCGGGGTGATCCGCCACGCTGGCGCACGTTCGGCCCAGCACCGCGCGCGTACCGTGGATCTTCCTCCCTGGCCGACGAGGAGCGGGGCTCGGGTCCACGGCGGCAGCGCCACACCATGACTGGTCTACACCAATATCGGTGCACTTCCCAAACGTGCGGAGCTCGGCCGGCGTTCCCCGGCACCACCCGGACGCGGCCGGACGCGGCCGGCGCCCCACCCCCGGCCACCGGCGGAGCCCGGCCCGCCGGGATTTTTTCCGGTCCGGAAGGTGACCAAATACCCTGGTTGCGCCGGACTTTTCCGGCTTTGGTCCAGCTCGTGTCACGATGGGCCCATCCCCGAACTGGCATAGACCAATTGAGCCTGTTCTGGCCGACCGGGCAGTGCCGCCCGCCGTCCACCGAAGGAAGCCCATGAGTACGACGACCGCCCCCGCGGCCGCCCCGCCCGCCCGGAAGCCCGGCGCCGGCCTGCTGCAGGGCCTGCAGAAGATCGGCCGCAGCCTGCAGCTCCCGGTGGCCGTGCTGCCCGCCGCCGGCATCCTGCTGCGACTGGGCCAGGACGACGTCTTCGGCAAGCAGGGCCTGGGGTGGAACAAGGTCGCCGCCGTCTTCGCCACCGCCGGCGACGCGGTCTTCGGCAATCTGGCGCTGCTCTTCTGCGTCGGCGTGGCGATCGGCTTCGCCAAGAAGGCGGACGGCTCCACCGCGCTGGCCGCCCTGGTCGGCTACCTGGTCTTCCACAACGTGCTGACCGTCTTCCCGATGGCCGGCACGGTCACCGCGCTGAACCCGGCCGGCAAGCCGCAGGACCCCGGCGTCCTCGGCGGCATCGTGGTGGGCCTGCTGAGCGCGCTGATCTGGCAGAAGTACCACCGCACCAAGCTGGTCGACTGGCTCGGCTTCTTCAACGGCCGCCGGCTGGTGCCGATCATCATGGCCTTCGTCGGCACGCTGCTCGGCATCGCCTTCGGCCTGGCCTGGGGGCCGATCGGCAGCGGGCTGACCCACGCGAGCGACTGGCTGGTGGGCCTCGGCTCGGCCGGCGCCGGGATCTACGGCGTGGCCAACCGCCTGCTGATCCCGATCGGCATGCACCAGTTCCTGAACACCTTCTTCCAGCAGCAGGTCGGCAGCTTCACCGACGCGACCGGCAAGGTGTGGACCGGCGACATCCCGCGCTTCTTCCACGGCGACCCGACGGCCGGCCAGTTCATGTCCGGCTTCTTCCCGATCATGATGTTCGGCCTGCCCGCCGCCGCCATCGCGATCGCGCACTGCGCCCGGCCCGAGCGCCGCAAGGCCGTCATGGGGATGATGGTCTCGGTCGCGCTGACCAGCTTCGTGACCGGCGTCACCGAGCCGATCGAGTTCTCCTTCATGTTCATCGCCCCGGTGCTGTACGGGATCCACGCCCTGCTCACCGGCCTGTCGATGGCGGTCACCTGGGGGCTGGGCGTGCACGACGGCTTCGGCTTCTCGGCGGGCCTGATCGACTACCTGCTGAACTGGCACCTGGCCACCGAACCGTGGCTGATCATCCCGATCGGCCTGGTCTTCGCGGCCCTCTACTACACGCTCTTCCGCTTCGCGATCATCAAGTTCGACCTGCCGACCCCGGGCCGCGAACCGGAGGACGAGATCGAGGACGTCACCAAGGCGTGAACCCGGCGACCGGCTCCGCACGTCAAGGCGCTACCGAAGATCGTTAATCCTCAACAAGGTTTCGATTTCATAGCGCTTCCCACCTGCGAGGCTGTCGGGCCTTCCGGCCCCGTTCACGGCGTGCTACAAAACTGGTCTACACCACTAGTGGTGTAGACCAGTTTGCGTACTGGCCCCGGCCGCACCCCGCCCGGTACGCCCTGCCGTGAGGAACCACCCCCATGAGTACGACTGCGCAGG
This sequence comes from Kitasatospora sp. NBC_01266, assembly GCF_036242395.1. NCBI lineage: Bacteria > Bacillati > Actinomycetota > Actinomycetes > Kitasatosporales > Streptomycetaceae > Kitasatospora > Kitasatospora sp. NBC_01266. Next base: position 3,263,090 of record NZ_CP108458.1, read on the forward strand.
CACCGTCGCCCGCCGCATCCTCGCCCTCGCCGCTGAAGCAGTTCGGGCAGAACGCCCTGCAGAGCCTGCAGAAGATCGGCCGCAGCCTCCAGCTGCCGATCGCGGTCCTCCCGGCCGCCGGCATCCTGCTGCGCCTGGGCCAGAGCGACGTCCAGGAGAAGCTGCACCTGCCGGCCAAGCTGGTCGCCACCTTCGCCGCCGCCGGGTCCGCGGTGTTCGACAACATGCCGCTGCTCTTCTGCGTCGGCATCGCCATCGGCCTGGCCAAGAAGGCGGACGGCTCCACCGCGCTGGCCGCCCTGGTCGGCTACCTGGTCTTCCACAACGTGCTGACCGTCTTCCCGATGCACGGCACGGTCACCGCCGCCAACCCGGCCGGTAACCCGCAGAACCCGGGCGTGCTCGGCGGTGTGGTCATCGGCCTGCTGAGCGCGACCCTGTGGCAGCGCTACCACCGCACCAAGCTGCCCGACTGGCTCGGCTTCTTCAACGGCCGCCGCCTGGTGCCGCTCATCATGGCCTTCGTCGGCACCTTCCTCGGCATCGCCTTCGGCCTGCTCTGGGGCCCGGTCGGCGACGCGCTGAACAGCTTCAGCAACTGGGCGATCGGCCTGGGCGCGGTCGGCTCCGGCATCTTCGGCCTGATCAACCGCGGGCTGCTGCCGGTCGGCATGCACCAGTTCGCCAACACCTTCTTCTGGCAGCAGGCGGGCACCTTCCACACCGCCGCCGGCAAGGTGGTCCAGGGTGACCTCAATCGCTTCTTCGCCGGTGACCCGACCGCCGGGCAGTTCATGTCCGGCTTCTTCCCGATCATGATGTTCGGCCTGCCGGCCGCCGCGCTGGCGATCGCGCACTGCGCCCGCCCCGAGCGCCGCAAGGCCGTCCTCGGCATGATGATGTCGCTGGCCCTGACCTCCTTCATGACCGGCATCACCGAGCCGATCGAGTTCTCCTTCCTCTTCATCGCCCCGGTCCTCTACGGCATCCACGCGGTGCTCACCGCGCTGTCGATGATGGTCACCTGGGCGCTGGGCGTGCACGACGGCTTCACCTTCTCGGCCGGCGCCATCGACTACGTCTTCAACTGGCACTTCGCCACCAAGCCGTGGCTGATCATCCCGATCGGCCTGGTCTTCGCGGTGGTCTACTACGTGGTCTTCCGCTTCGCGATCACCAAGTTCAACCTCCCGACCCCGGGCCGCGAGCCCGAGGGCGAGGAGGACGACGTCACCAAGGCGTGACCCCTCCCGCCTGAGCGCACGAGAGTGGGGCACCGGCTGCGGCCGATGCCCCACTCTCGTGCTGTCGGCCCGTCAGATCTCGTACACCGCACCGGCCTTGGCCAGCTCCACCGGCCCCTGGTAGGCGGCCTCGGCGTCGCGCAGGTTGCGCTGCGGGTCGGTCCACGGCGGGATGTGGGTGAGCACCAGGCGCTGGGCACCGGCGGCGGTGGCGTGCTCGCCGGCCTCGCGGCCGTTGAGGTGGATCGACCGGTAGGTCTCCCGGCCGTCGGTGTAGGCGGCCTCGCAGAGGAAGAGGTCGGCGTCCCGGGCCAGCTCGACCAGCTCCGGGCTCTCGCCGGTGTCGCCGGAGTAGACCAGCGAGCGGCCCGCGTGCTCGATCCGGAAGGCGTAGGCCTCGACCGGGTGGTTGACCTGGGCGGCGGTCACGGTCAGCGGGCCCAGCTCGAAGGTGCCGGGGGTGAGGGTGCGGAAGTCGAAGACCCCGGTCATTCCCGGGCGCTCGGGCATGTCGTAGGCGCGGGCGAGCCGGCCGGGGGTGTCGTGCGGGCCGTAGACCGGGAGCAGGTCGGGGCAGCCCTCCTGGCGGTAGTTGCGGGCCACCCAGTAGGCGCAGAGGTCGATGCAGTGGTCGGCGTGCAGGTGACTGAGCGCGACCGCGTCCACGTCGTAGAGGCCGACGTGGTTCTGCAGCGCGCCCAGCGCGCCGTTGCCCAGGTCGATCACCAGGCGGTAGTCGCCGGCCTCGACCAGGTAGCTGGAGCAGGGCGAGTCGGGCGACGGGAAGCTCCCCGAGCACCCCACCACAGTCAGTTTCATCCCGAGCCCCTCCGCCGGATCCAGGTCCCCGCGCACGCCGATCACCGCCGGGGTCACACCGGCGGGTAGCTGCAGCGGTCGCGTGTCGAGGGTAAGGGCGGAGCGGCACTTTGCCCCCGTCCCCGTGCCGGGCTGTGGCTGGAATCACCAGAACGGGGCGGCGCGGGGACGAGGCGCGCGCTCGGGTCACGCGCGGGTCCGCGGGGCTGTCCGGTCAGCGGTGGCCGGGGCGGCGGCGGGCCCAGGCGCGAATGGTGTCGGCGTACCAGCGGGGATGGCCGCCCTGGTCGACGAAGTCGGGGTCGGGCAGCAGGCCGTGGCGGCGGTAGTTGCGCACGGTGTCGGTCTGGACTCCGATGTGACGGGCGATCTCGGCATAGGACCACAGTTCGCCGCTGCTGTGCTGGCTGCTCATCTGGCGCCACCTCCGGGTGTGCCGTGGGCTGGTCTCGGACTTGCGTGAGCAGCTTTTCGATCCCGGGGCGGGCGACGGGCGCACGGCTGGCTCCGTAGTCATTCCGTGACAGAGCGGAAGCAGTGAACGGATAAATCATCAACTGTCACAGCCGGTACGGTCAGCACATGAATCGCTCGCTTGCCGTCCTGGCCGTCCTGGCCGCCCTGGTACTGCTGGCCCTGATCGTCTTCGCGATCGGTCGACTGCGCGGTCGACGCCCGGCCGATCCCGGCGCCCCCGCGCCGCGCACCGCGCCGGCGCCGCGCCGGACCGGCTCCGGCAGCCCGGCGCCCCGGGAGATCTGGTGGGCCGAGGTCCCCTTCGAGGACGGCACCGGCGCCAAGGACCGCCCCTGCCTGGTCCTGCGGGTGCACGGCGGCACCGCCACCGTCGCGAAGATCACCAGCAAGCACCACGCCGAGCGCCCGGGTGTCCTGGCCCTCCCCCCGGGCACCGTCGCCGACCGCCAGGGCCGGGCCAGCTGGCTGGAGCTGGACGAGCTGCGCGAGGTGGCGCTCGGCCACTTCCGCCGCCGCGTGGGCCCGGTCGACGGCCAGCTCTGGGCCCGGGTCCAGCGCGCTCGCTCGTCCGGGTGACGGCCCGGCCGCTGGACCGCTTCCGAGTCGGTCGGCATGCTGGACTTGGTCCCCACGGCTGTAGGAGAGACACCATGAGCGCTGCCGTCGTCGAGCCGGTCGCCGGCTGGGAGGAGCTCGTCCGGATCTGGGAGGAGACGGACGCTCCGGAGGGCTGCAAGGTGGAGGTCATCGAGGGGATCGTCACCGTGGCACCAACGCCCGCGAATGACCGCAACGACATCGCCGACGAGCTGCAACGACTGCTGTACAGCGTCGTCGGCCGGGACGTCGGTATCTACCAGACACAGGGGGTCTCGCTCCCCGAGAGTTCAGGTATCTACATCCCCGATCTCGCCGTCCTGCCGAAGGCCGTCCTGCGGCAACCCGGCAACCGGGTGCCCGCCGCCGAGGCGCTGCTGATCGCGGAGATCACCTCGCCGAACAACGCCGACCACGACCGCGAGAAGAAGCTCTGGGGCTACGCCCACGCGGGCGTCCCGCTCTACCTGCTGATCGACCCGCACGCACCGGCCGGCCCCACCGTCACCCTCTACAGCAGCCCGGGGAAGGGCAGTTACCGGGAGTCGACAGCGGTTCCGTTCGGCAAACCGGTCACGCTGCCCGAGCCGTTCGGGATCACCCTGGACACCGGCGTCTTCCCGCTGTCGTAGGCGCCGGACGGCGCTGCGGACGGTACCCGCTCTCGGGTGCCGTCCGCAGTGCCGTACCGATCAGGCCCAGAGCTGGCCGTGGAGCAGTTCGACCGCTTCCTCGGTGCTGGCCGCGGTGTAGATGCCGGTGGACAGGTACTTCCAGCCGCCGTCCGGCACCACGAAGACGATGTCCGCTCGGTGGCCCGCCTCGGCGGCGCGACGCCCGACGCCGATCGCCGCGTGCAGGATCGCGCCGGTCGAGACGCCGGCGAAGATGCCCTCCTCCGCGAGGAGTTCACGGGTGCGGCGGACCGAGTCGGCGGAGCCGACGCTGAACCGGGTGCTGAGCACTGCGGCGTCGTACAGCTCCGGCACGAAGCCCTCGTCCAGGTTGCGCAGCCCGTAGACCAGGTCGTCGTAGCGCGGCTCGGCGGCGACGATCTGCACGCCGGGCACCTTCTCGCGCAGGTAGCGGCCGACGCCCATCAGGGTGCCGGTGGTGCCCAGGCCCGCGACGAAGTGGGTGACGGTGGGCAGGTCGGCCAGGATCTCCGGGCCGGTGGTGGCGTAGTGCGCGCCCGCGTTGTCCGGGTTGCCGTACTGGTAGAGCATCACCCAGTCGGGGTGCTCGGCGGCCAGTTCCTTGGCCACCCGGACCGCCGTGTTGGAGCCGCCGGCGGCGGGCGAGGAGATGATCTCCGCGCCCCACATCCGGAGCAGCTCGCGCCGCTCCTCGCTGGTGTTCTCCGGCATCACGCAGACGATCCGGTAGCCCTTGAGCTTGGCGGCCATGGCCAGCGAGATGCCGGTGTTCCCGCTGGTCGGCTCCAGGACGGTGCACCCGGGGGTGAGCCGCCCGTCCGCCTCGGCCCGCTCGATCATGTGCAGCGCCGGGCGGTCCTTGATCGACCCGGTCGGGTTGCGGTCCTCCAGCTTCGCCCAGAGCGTGACCAGGCCCTGCGTGTTGCCGGGCACGGCCGCGGAGAGCCGGGGCAGCCGCACCAGCGGGGTGTTGCCGACGGCTTCGAGCGGGCTGTCGTAGCGCATTACTTGGAGCCGCCGGCCACCGCCGGAAGGATGGTGACGCTGTCGCCGTCCTTGACGCCGGTGGCGATGCCTTCCAGGAAGCGGACGTCCTCGTCGTTCAGGTAGACGTTGACGAAGCGGCGCAGCTCGCCCTTGTCCAGCAGGCGGTCGGCGATGCCCGGGTGGCGGGCTTCGAGGTCGGCGATGAGCTCCTGGAGGTTGCCCCCGGTGCCCTCGACGGCCTTGGCGCCGTCGGTGTAGGTACGGAGGATGGTCGGGATGCGGACCTCGATGGCCATGGCTGCGCTCCTGGGCAGGTGGTGGTGGGGCCGCGGGCGCGCGGCTGGGGCGGTACTGCTTCGTGAACGTGCGCTTCGTGCGGTGCGAAGGGGCGTGGTGCGCGACTCGCCGGCGGGGGCCGGGCGAGCAGGGCTCAAGCGTCGGGACAGATCGCTGCGGCGTGCCGGCACAGGTCGATGTGCAGGCGCGCCACGAGGCGGATGCCCGGGGCCTGGATGCTCACATCGACGGAACGCATGGGCTCATCGTATAGATTCCCGCCCCGGTTCCTCCATGCCCATCTCGCAGGTCGGATGATGCTGTGTCGCCCTGTGAGATTCGCGGCGGGAGCGGTCCGGCTCCGGCGGCCCCGCCGGGCGGACCGGCTCAGCCCGCCCACGCCTCGACGACCTCGACGTCTTCCTCCGTGATCACGCCATCCACGATGCGGAACGAGCGGAACTGGAAGGGGTCGTCCGCGCCGGTGCCCTCGGCGGTGGAGACCAGCACGTAGTGGGCGTTCGGCTCGGAGGCGTAGCTGACGTCGGTGCGCGAGGGGTAGGCCTCGGTCGCGGTGTGCGAGTGGTAGACGATCACCGGCTCCTCGTCCCGGTCGTCCATCTCGCGGTAGAGCTTGAACAGGTCCGCCGAGTCGAACTCGTAGAAGGTGGGCGAGCGGGCCGCGTTGAGCATCGGGATGAAGCGCTCCGGGCGGCCGCTGCCGGCCGGGCCGGCGACGACACCGCAGGCCTCGTCCGGGTGGTCGGCGCGGGCGTGGGCGACGATCGCGTCGTGCAGCTCTCGGGTGATGGTCAGCATCCGGCCAGGATAGGGCTCGCCCCGGCGGCGCCCGGGTCACTGTCCGAGTTCCGGGCGTCCCGCTGGACACCGGCCCGCCGCGACGGGCCACCGCGACCGGCCGGCGGACTCGGACCGACCGGCCTCAGCCGGTCATCGCCTCCAGCAGCGACTCCTGCATCGCGCCCAGCCAGAGGTAGGCCATCACCAGCGGCTTGCGCTCGTCGCTGTCCGGCAGGTCGTACAGGCCCTGCTCGTCCTCCTCGGTGACCTCCAGCCGCACGCCGAGGGTCAGCCGCAGGTCGTTGAGCGCGCCCAGCCAGCGCCGGCACTCCTCGGCGCTGGGGCGCAGCACCCCGCCGCTCTCCCCCAGGGCGTCCAGCGAGCGGATCACCAGCAGCGCGTCCTCGCGCTTGCGGGTGCGCAGGTCCGGCTCGGTGTAGCGGCGGAACTCGCCGGCCGCCGCCTTGGTCTGCGCGTCGGGCGCCTGCTTCGGCTCCCCGTAGGCGTCGGGGAAGAGCCGGGCCACCGCGGGGTCGCTGGGCGCCTCGGTGGGCCCCTCGGCGAAGAGTGCGGCGAACGGGTCGGCATCCGCGCCCGGCGCGGCGCCAGGGCCCGGGCCGATCAGCTCCAGCATCTGCACTTCGAGGGAGCGCAGGATGGCGGCCTCCACCTCCTCCAGCGCGATCGCCGCGCTGCCGTCGCCGGTTCGCTCGAACAACCCAGCCATCGTCAGGTAACCGTCCGGTTCTCGTAGGTGTCGATTGGTCAGCCGCGCACCGGCGCGGACTGACGGATGATCAGTGGATCAGGGGCGGACCGATCAGCGGTTCGGCTGATCAGTCGTGCTGGAGGGTGGCCCAGAGGCCGTACCCGTGCATCGCCTGCACGTCGCGCTCCATCTCCTCGCGGGTGCCGCTGGAGACCACCGCGCGGCCTCGGGTGTGCACGTCCATCATCAGCTTGCGTGCCTTCTCCTTCGGGTAGCCGAAGTAGGCCTGGAAAACGTAGAGGACATAGCTCATCAGGTTGACCGGATCGTTGTGGACGATGGTCACCCACGGTGTGTCCGGCTCCGCGACCGGGAGGCTCTCGGCCTCGGTGCGTTCGATCTCGGCCGGCGCGACACTCACGACTGGGTCTCCTCACAGCGATGGCTCGGCAGGGGCCGGGAGCGGCCCGACGGGGAACCCGGCCGCAGCCTGGAAAGGCTCCCCTGACCTCCCATGCTGCCATCCGGGGGACCTCGGAGCGATTCCGACCCGGCCGGGCGCGGGAGGTCCGGCCCGGCGCGAGACCCGGCCGCGCCATGGCGGCGGACTCACCGCCCAGGAAATCGTCAAACTGACGCTAAGTGGTAGTAGCATCATCCTCATGGACGCCCAGGCATTCGTGGCGGCGAGCTCCGCCGCGCCCACCTCGCCGACAGCCGGCTCGACCGCGCTGCTCACCGACCGCTACGAGCTCACCATGCTGCAGGCCGCGCTGCGCAGCGGCGCCGCGCACCGCCGCTCGGTCTTCGAGGTCTTCACCCGCCGCCTGCCCGAAGGCCGCCGCTACGGCGTACTGGCCGGCACCGGGCGGGTCCTCGACGCGGTGGAGAACTTCCGGTTCGACACCGCCCAGTTGGACTGGCTGGCCGACCAGCGGGTGGTCGACGAGCCGACCCTGCGCTGGCTGGCCGACTACCGCTTCCACGGCGACATCCACGGCTACCCGGAGGGCGAGGTCTACTTCCCGGGCTCGCCGCTGCTCACCGTGGAGGGCAGTTTCGCCGAGGCCGTGATCCTGGAGACGGTGATCCTCTCCATCCTCAACTTCGACTCGGCGATCGCCGCCGCCGCCTCCCGGATGACGGCCGCCGCAGGGGAGCGGCCGTGCATCGAGATGGGGGCCCGGCGCGCCCACGAGAGCGCCGCCGTCGCGGCGGCCCGCGCCGCCTACATCGCGGGCTTCGCCGCCACCTCCGACCTGGCGGCCGGGTTCACCCACGGCATCCCGACCACCGGCACCGCCGCCCACGCCTTCACCCTGCTGCACGACAGCGAGCGGGACGCCTTCACCGCACAGCTCGCCTCGATGGGCACCGGCACCACCCTGCTGGTGGACACCTTCGACCTGGCCGAGGCGGTGCGCACCGCCGTCGAGGTGGCCGGGCCCGAGCTCGGCGCGGTGCGGATCGACTCCGGCGACCTGACCCTGCTCGCCCACCGGGTCCGCCGCCAGCTGGACGAGCTCGGGGCAGCCAAGACCCGGATCATCGTCACCTCCGACCTCGACGAGTACGCGATCGCCGCACTGGCCGCCGCCCCGGTGGACGGCTACGGGGTGGGCACCAGCCTGGTCACCGGCAGCGGACACCCGACCTGCGCGATGGTCTACAAGCTGGTCGCCCGGGCCGGCTCGACCGATCCCGACGCGCCGCTGATCCCGGTGGCCAAGCGCTCGGCCGGTGCCAAGTCGAGCGTGGGCGGGCGCAAGTGGGCGGCCCGGCGGCCCGACGCGGACGGCGTGGCCGAGGCCGAGGTGGTGGGCACCGGGCCGCTGCCGGAGCAGCTCGCGCCGTACGCGCTGCACGTGCCGCTGATGCGCGCGGGCGAGGTGGTCGGGCGTGAGCCGCTGACCGCCGCGCGCGAGCGGCACCTGCGGGCCCGGGCCGCGCTGCCGCTGTCGGCCACCCAGCTCTCCAAGGGCGATCCGGTGCTGGGCACCGAGCTGCTGCTGCACTGAGCCGATGGTGAACTGATGTCGCGCCGATCCCGCGCGCCGAGGCCGCGCCGAAGCGCTGCGGCAGCCCTTCCGCCCCTCACCGCCACTCCCTAGAGTGGCCACACTCCACTCCTCTACCCCCACCGACCGCCAGCGAGGAAGCCAGCCATGCAACGGGCCCTGATCGTCATCGATGTGCAGAACGACTTCTGCGAGGGCGGCAGCCTCCCGGTCGCCGGTGGCGCTGAGGTGGCGGCCGCGATCACCGAACTGATCGCCACCGCCCGGGACGAGTACAGCCACATCCTGGCCACCCGTGACCACCACCACGACCCCGGAGCGCACTTCTCCGCCGAGCCCGACTTCGTGGACAGCTGGCCGCCGCACTGCGTGGCCGGGACCGAAGGGGTCGGCTTCCACCCCAACTTCGCGCCCTCGGTGACCTCGGGCGCGATCGAGGCGGTCTTCGACAAGGGCGCGTACTCGGCCGCGTACAGCGGCTTCGAAGGCTTCGACGAGAACGGCAGCACGCTGGCCCAGTGGCTGCGCGCGCGGTCCGTCGAGGCGGTCGACCTGGTCGGCATCGCCACCGACCACTGCGTCCGGGCCACGGCGCTGGACGCCGTGCGGGAGGGGTTCGCCACCCGGGTCCTGCTCGACCTGACGGCGGGGGTGGCGCCCGCGACCACGGCCGCCGCGCTCGACCAGCTGCGCGAGGCCGGGGTGGAGCTGGCCGGGACTCCGGCCCTGGGCTGAGCACCGGTCCTCGGGGCCGGGCGTGGCTGTCTCGGTACCGGGAGCCTCGGGGCCAGGGGCCGGCCCGGGGGTGTCGCCCGGCCGGCCCTAGCCCTCCGTCAGCAGCAGCTCCACCACGTCCGCGCCGCCGGCCAGGAAGGCCTGCCGCAGCTCCTCGGCCACCACCGCGGGCTCGGCGGCCGACCGGCCACCGGTCAGGTGGACCACCCGCACCCCCAGGTACTCCATCCGGTGCTGACCCGCCCGCACCCAGGCCTGCTCGCCCTCGCTGACGCAGCGCAGCTCGGAGTCCACCTCGACCGCCACCCCGGCCTGCGGCCAGTACAGGTCCGGCACCGCGACGAAGGTGCCGCCGCGCATCCGCAGCTCGGGCCCGACCAGCGGCTCCGGCAGCAGCTCGGCGGCGGCCAGCTCGACGATCGAGCTGATCGCCGACTCCCGCTCGGCGGCCAGCAGTTCGTCCAGCGCGGCCCGGATCCGGGGCACCTCGACGAGGTTCGCCTCCCGCAGTTCGGCGATCAGCTCGGCGGGCGTGCAGGCCGGGTGCCCGTAAGGGGCGACGGCGACCGCCTCGCGCAGCACCGAGCGCAGCGCCCGCGGCCCGAGCACGACCCGCTCCGCGGCCGGCTCGGCCCCGTGGTCCTCGACGGCGTCGCTCACGTCGCTGGCGTCGCTGGCGTCACTCTCGGGGGAGCCGAGCCACTCGCGCAGCGCGTCCGCGACCGCCCTGGCCACCGGCGCGCAGGCCAGTCCGTGCACGTCGCTGGCCACCAACTCCCGCGCGGTGCGCTGGATCCGCACCTCCCCCGCGTCCCGCAACCGGCGCTGCCTGGGCACCAGCACCTGCACCCCGGTGACGGCCGGCAGCCGGGGCACCGCACTGAAGCCGTAGAGCGCGAGCGCGGCCGCGCCAGTGATCAGCGCGCCTTCTCGGCACCCGGCCTCGCGACCGTTCTGCGCCGCGTACAGCAGGGCCGCCCACATCCGCTGCTCCGGCGTCGGAGTCCCGGTCTGGAGCAGGTAGACCCGGGGTAGCAGGCGCTGCCAGGGACCGCCGCGCCGGCAGTGCTCACTGACCACTCGGGACGGAACTCCCCTGGCACGCAGCTGACTTGCCGTGATCACGTTCTGCTGACGCCGGGCCAGCTCTTCCAGCGAGGGGACGGAGGAGGGAATCTGGTAGCTCATGCGACAACCCTCCCCTGTCACCCGGTCGCCGCATCCTTAACCTGACGCACCGTTACGGAACCGTCGTCAAATCGGGACAGCCCCGCACTAAAGTCGCCATACCCTCACTCAAACGGAGTAATTGGGCGCAAAGTACTTGCGGATTGCGCCAGCTGCCGATTCGAGCGACCCGGCGGTGACCGCTGTGACTCCTGTCATGCTGGAAAGGTGATCGAATCCGGCTGGCAGCGGGCTCGATCCGACCGGCAGAATCGTGATCACCGGCGGGGCGAACCACGCGAGGCCGGAGGATCCCGGGGGAAGAGCATGTTCAGGACCGCCGCCACACCGCGCACCGATCCCGCCGCCGAGCCGGCCGCTGAACCGGCCGCCGCGCGGCCGAAGGGGCTGGCCGCCGTCACGGAGCCGATCAGCGAGCTGCGGCTGCCGGTCTGGTTCTTCGGCTTCGAGGCCGTCTTCGCCGGCGCCTTCGACCTGTTCAAGGCGTTTCCGGCGGTACTGCCGGCGCTCGGCGTGCTGGTCATCGTCAACATCGCCGTCTCGATGACCCTGATGCGCAAGCGGCTGCGCCTGGCCAAGGCACTGTGGCGCGGCAAGGAGACCCGCAAGGTCGCCATCGGCCTGGTCGCCCTGCGGCTCGGCAGCCACTTCGCGCTCAACGCCGTCGGCGTCGCGGTCACCTCCACCGCCGCGCACGTGGCCTACGCCGTGCTGCTGGGCGCCATCACCATCGGCCTGCTCGCCTTCACCCAGCAGGCCGCGCTGCGCGCCCTGGAGAAGAGCCGGGCGAACGCCGCCCAGACGGACCCCGCGGCCGCGGCTGCCGAGCCGCTGGACGCCGCGCCGGTGGCATGATCCGATGTGACCCGGGCCACGCGCTCCCGGGTACGCCCTCCGAAGAACCGGCCCGCGGGTATTGCCTACCATCAGGGCATGCCATATGACGAGACATCAGGTCTGAGCGCGGCACAGCTGCGCCTGGGCCGGCTACCCGGATACGTCCGGCAGCCCGACCCCGCCCGCCGGGCCGGCGAGCGGGGTTCGACGTACAAGAAGGGCTGGGAGGTGCGCTTCACGGCCCGCAGTGAGGCGGAGATAGCGGAGATCCGCGAACTGCTCATAGCAGCAGGGTTCGCGCCCGCCCGGCCGTTCTTCAAAGGCCAGCAGTTGATCCAGCCGGTGTACGGCATGGCGGTGGTGCGGACCTACCTGGAGGCCCGCGAACTGGTCGCCTGAGCGAGTCTCCCTCCGGCCGCACCGCGCCACAGCACCACCGCACTTCGAACGACCGAACCACCGCACACCGAAATACCGCAGTACCGAACCACCGCAGTCCGAAGCACTATCCGGCAGCCGCGGCGCGAGCCCGGGCGGCGTCCACCTGGTCCAGGTGCTCCCCGGCCCACACGCAGGCGGCATTCATCGGACCGAACAGCGAGTGACCCAGCGCGGTCAACTCGTACTCCACGCGGGGCGGGTTCTCCTCGAACTCGGTCCGGGTCAGCAGCCCGTCCCGCTCCAGCGCGCGCAGCGTCTGTGCCAGCACCTTGGACGTGATGCCGCGCAGCGGCACCTTGAGCTCGGAGAACCGTCGCGGCCCCGGCTCCAGACACCGCAGGATCAGCCAGCTCCACTTGTCGCCGACCTTGAACGGCATCGGGCGCTCCAGACAGAGCGGATCGAACAGGTCCGGCGGCAGCGGCGCGGGCGGCGCCGGAGCGAAGACGTCGCCGCTGCTCACCGCTGGTTCGACTGCGGCTGGGACTCCCGGTGCGGCTCGAGGAACTCCAGCCGGTTGCCGAGCCTGTCGAAGGCGTAGAACCGGTCGTGGCCCGGGAACTCCCCGTCCCACTGCACCGGATGGCCGTGCGCCTCCAGCCGCGCCGCCAGCGCCGGCAGCCCGTTCACCAGGATCCCCGGGTGCGCCTCCCGAGCCGGGACGAAGTCGTCAGATGTTGCCATGCGGTGACCTTATCTTCGGGTATACGGATTGTCAGGGGCCCCGCTGACGCTTCTCCTACGGCGAGCCGGGTCTCGGCACCGGTCAAGGCGAACCCGTGCCGTCGAACGGGGGCGGGGGCGGGGGCAGGTAGGCGGCAGGGGCTTCCACGGGCCGACGGGTGCCCCGACGGATCAGGACGGCCACACCGAGCACGATCAGCACGAGCACCCCACCGCCGGCCCCGTAGAGCCACACCGGAGTGCCGCTGCCACCACTGGCCGCCTGGAACACGGGCACCGGCGACGACGTGTCCGGCGCGCCCTGGGACTCGACCCGGCTGAGCAGCGGGTTGTCCTTCGGCCCATCGTCCACAGCCGGGTTGGGGGCAAGGGACTTGGAGGGCGAGGCGATGCCGTAGCCGTAGTGGTCGTTGGGCACCTTGCTGTGATCGGGGGGCGCTGCGGCACTGGTGATCATGCGTCGGATCACCTGACCGGCAGAGAGGGCGGGGTACTTGGAGCGGACGAGGGCGGCGATGGCGGAGACGTAGGCGGTGGCGTCGGAGGTGCCGGTCGCGTAGCGGTAGTCGCTGGTAATGCCGGCGCTGTAGATGCCCACTCCAGGCGCGACCAGGGTGACCTCGGGGCCGTAGTTCGAGTGATCCCAGACGTTGCCCAGACGGTCGATGGCGCCGACGGCAACGACACCGGGGAAGGCGGCGGGGTAGGAGACTACGGAGCCCAAGTTGCCAGTTCCAGCTACAAGGACGACATCGTGCGCGACTGCGTAGGCCACGGCAGCCCGATCATCGGGGCTAGTGCGCATCGCACCTGCGAAGGACATGTTGACGACCTTCGCACCGTGATCGACCGCATAACGAAGAGCCTCAGGAAATTTGAAGTCGGGGCCCGCTTGAACATCTCCCACGTCTTCGAGATACACGCGCACCGGGAGAATCTTGGCCTTCGGCGCCAACCCCATGACTCCGGCCTGGTCCCCGTGACCATGACCCGCGATGATGCTGGCCATTCCTGTACCGTGCCCGTCGTCGTCCACCCGACCGTCGGTCTGGTTGCCAGAGAAGTCAGCACCTGGCAGGACCTGACCAGTCAGGTCCTGCTGATCCGGATACACCCCTGTGTCGATCACGGCGACCGTCACGCCGTCACCCTGGCTGATCGGCCACACATCGGTCGCGGCCTTGTATGCCTGCAACGCCCATTGCTGATCACGGATGTTGTCCGCGAGGGCCGGTCCAGCTGCCAGCCCCCACACCAGCGCCCCCGCAGCAAGTACGGCCATCCCCCGCACCGGCCGACGACTCGCCACTGTCAGTCACCCCATTCCTCGGAACTGTCACTTGGGACGATGGCTCATTCCACCACGCTCGGATTGACGGCCTCATCCGCCATCCAGGTCTCCTCGTCCTCCACGAGATAGTCAGGCCGCTTGCCCTCCCGACGCTTCTTGCGGCGAGCCTGCTGCGTCTCGCCCAGCAGGAACCCAGGCCCGCGCTCCTCCATCTCCTCCATCTCCGCACCGGCCTCTGAAGACATCCGCCCCTGCGCACCCAACCCAGTACCGCCCTCGGTAAAGGCATCGCGGGGGCCACCCACGGCACGACCACCGACCATCTCGCCCCCGCCGATCTCACCGCCGTTACCCTCCCGGGTCGCCCCACCACGCAGGTAGCCACTCGGACGGCCGGTGTCAGCCTGTTCCACGCTGCCACCAGCGAACGCCCGCGAATCCGTCGCGAAGGACCGCCCAGCACTGCCACCGAATCCCATAGAGAGCGGGCCACCGCTGGCGGTACCGCCAGCGACGGCGTTGCCGGGAGCCCCAACCGCACCAAAATGTGGTGTCTTACTTCCAGTGGCGCCAGCGCCGGCTAGTCCGGTGCCACTGCTCACGATCTGCGGCCGGACGAGAGAAGTTGGCGACTCAGCGACTGGGTGCACCTCCTGGCTACTTCCCGGCGTGTCCGCACCGATGGCAGTCGACTTCGAAGGTTTAGGCGCCGGATTTGCGATGCCTCCCTTGATTTCGAAGTCGCTGGAGGCAGCCGCCTCAGCTGACCGCGCACGCGACGAACTAGTCTGACTATCCGTCATAATACTGACCGCCCGGGTGTTCTCTGGTGCGGTGACATGGCCACCGACAGCACCAAGTCCAGCGCCCATAACAAATGCGGTCAGGGCCGCTGACGCACTCTGGTCCGGCGGCGGCACATTCGACTCGTCGATGTTATTGATCGCCGGCGGCTTCAACACCGGCGTCGCCGTCCGGTACTTGTTCGCCAGCGTCTGCATCACCGCAACCGCTTCGGCCTTCTTCTGGTCCTTGATCGGCGTCTGCGTGCTGTCGTCCTGGATCCCCACCGCGTTCTGCGCGGTGTCGGAGATCGCGTTCCCCACCTGGGCCCAGAAGCCGGGCTCCTCGGGCATGTCGTGTTTGGCCTGGTCGATCGCCTCGGACATCATCTGCAGCGTATTGGCCGCGTCGTTCGCATAGGAGGCGGTGTTGTTGACGTTGTTGGCCAGCGTGGTCATCTTGTCGTAGAACGCATTGCTGCTGTTGCCCTGCCAGTTGTCGGTGGCGGTGTTCGAAGCGGCGTCCAGCGCGGCGCGGATCTGCTTCAAGGTCTCGGCCGCCCGACGCCAGGGGTCGCTGGCGGCCATCACGTCGCCGGAGTTCAGCGCGTGGACCATCTTCCGCAGGGCGGAGTGGCTGTACGTATTGAAGTCGGTGATGTCCGAGCTCATGAGCCCAGGCCTCCAGTCCCGTGAGCGGTCGCCATCCTCACCATGTGGGCAACCCCGACGAGCCGCTGCCCGCCCCGTCGGTCGGGACCGTCGCCGACTGGTCCACCGGCTGATCGGACTGGCCCGCCGTCCCGTCCTTGGCAACTCCGTCCTTCGCCCCTGCGCCCCCCGCAACTCCGCCCCCCGCACCTCCACCCCCCGCCGCACCCGGGCCGGCCGATCCCGCCGCCTTGCGCCCTGCCACAGCCCCTGCGGCAACTCCGGCCACCGCAGCGCCGTAGCCGGCAACCGACGAAGCGGAGAGGGGGGCGCCGACCGACCAGCCGTCCGAGGAGACCTGGAGGCTGCGGGCGGTCTCGTGCTCCTGGTTCTCGTAGTTGCTGGCGGTCAGGTCGGCCTTGCGCTGGGCGTCGTCGATCGCTTCCTGGAGCATGGTGAGCACGTCACGCAGGCCGTCGCGCATCAGGCCGTACTGGTCGTACAGGGCCGTCGCCTCGGCGAACTCGCCGAACGAGGTGCTGCCCACGCCGGTTCTGGCGTGGGTGGTCGAGCCGTCGGCGCTCTGCTGGAACTCCGCCAGCAGGCCGCGCACCTGGCCCGCGAACGCCCGCAGGCTGTCCACCTCGACCTGGTAGCCCGACCCCGCGCCGCCCGCCGTCCCGGGCCCGCTGCTGCCGCCGTCGGTCACGGTTCGCGCCTCCCCGTCGTGTTCCCGTCAGCCCTGACCCGGCCCAGCCTCCCAAGTATTGGACCCGACGCCAACCCCGCCGTCCAACAGCGGCCCGTGCATCCACCGTCCCCCGACGTACCGTCAGGAGGCCGCCAGGGTGCGGCGGCAGAGCGAATCCGCGTGGCGAGTGGTCTCGGGCAGGCGGTAGCGCGGTGTCAGGGCGAGGACGCAGGAGACCGCTTCGGTCAGCCCGATCCGGTGACCCACCGACACGAAGACCGGCTTCACCCCCGCGCGGGTACGCACCGCGCGCCCGACCTCCTCACCGGTCTCCCGGTCGAGCAGCGGGGACCAGGCGCCGCGCTCGGGCGCCGGGTCCTGGTAGGTGAAGCTGAACGGGGTCTTGGCGGCACCCAGGGTCGGCAGGCCGGTCAGCACGCCGAGGTGGCTGGCCAGGCCGAGGCGGCGCGGGTGGGCCAGACCGTAGCCGTCGCAGACCACCAGGTCGGGGCGGTGTCGCAGTCCGGCCAGGGCGTCGACCACGGCGGGGAGTTCGCGGAAGGCCAGCAGGCCGGGCAGGTAGGGGAAGGCGACAGGGCCGACGGCGGTGGACTGCTCGACCACCTCCAGGGTGGCCAGGTCGAGCAGCACGGCCGCGGCGGCGACGGTGTTCCGCTCGTCGTCGTACGCCACGTCCACGCCCGCGACCAGCGCGCCCGGGGCGGGGGCGGGCCCGTGCGGCTCGACCAGCGGGCGCAGCCGTTGCTGCTCCGCGAGTGCCGCCGCCTCGGTGCGCGGCCAACTCGACGGCTCGACGGGCACGATCGTGCTCTGCGGCACGCTCACCAGCTCCCCCAGGGTCGGTACGGACTTCGCGCCCCACGCTACCGAGCCACCCCGCCCAGCCCGCGCCCCGCCGTCCTCAGTTCGTCGAGACCACCACGGTCTTCGCCGCCTTGTCGTGCAGGCACTGCCGGTACGGCTTGTCGAAGACGCCGAACAGGCCGTCGACCAGCCACCAGAGTCCGCAGCAGATCACGGCGGGCAGCACGAAGACGGCGGCGCGGGTCCAGGCGACCGAGCCGACGGGGCTACTGCCGTCGGCCAGCATCGCGACCCGGACGTTCATCACCTTCTTGCCGAGGGTCTGGCCGTCACGCGAGAGCATCAGGCCGTCGTAGACGAAGAAGAGGGCGTAGAAGACCCAGACACCGTCGGTCCAGCCGGTGCGGTTGGAGAAGCCGGTGAACGGCAGGACCACCACGAACGCGACCACCTGGACGATCAGGTAGTCGATCACCAGGGCCAGGATGCGCTGCGGCCAGCTGCCGAGCGGCGGCATCCCGGCGACCGGAGCGGGCCCGCCGGCCGGTGTGCCGTACGGGGGCGGCGCCCCGTACGGACCACCGCCGCCGTACGGACCACCGCCGCCGTAGGGGTCACCCCCGTACTGCCCGACCTGCGGGGCGTTGCCGTCGTACGGGGAGCCGTCGGCGGGCGGCGGACTGTCCTGGGGCGGCGGGTCCGACTTCGGCGGCTGCTTGTCGAAGGGGGGCTTGCCGCCCCCTTCCGGCTCCGGGCTCGAAGGGTCGTAGCTGCTCATACGGAGAGTAGAACACCGGAAATCGTACTTTCTATGGATATTTGACCCGTTTTGCTGGCCTTCTGACGCACCATCGGCCCACCTGGAGTGCGCCTCAGGCCTTGACCACCCGGGTGCGCGCCGCTCGGTCCGCCCAGCCGCGCCGCCGCTGACGGTCGGCCAGCGGAGCCAGCGGGCCCAGCACCGTCAGCACGGTCAGCTGCCCGACCAGCCAGCGGACCAGCGCCCGGCCGAAGCCGGGCGGCCGCCCCCCGCGCCCCGTCTCGGCGCCGGTCACCACCCGCACCCCCGCCAGCCGCTTGCCCAGCGTGCGGCCGGTCCGGGCGGTGGGCAGCACCTCGTAGACCAGGCCGACCAGCAGCAGCACGCCGAGCAGCAGCGCCGCCCGCCCGAGCACGGTGCCGTCGATCAGCCAGACCTGCACCTCGCGGCCGGTCAGATGGCTGGCCGTCCGGGCCTGGTCGAGCTTCTGCTGCAGGTATGCCGTGGTGTCCACGACCAGCGGGACGCCGACTGCCGCAGCCACCCCGCCGACCACCGCGAGATCCACCAGGCGGGCCGCCAGCCGCCGCCCGAGACCGGCGGTCACCAGGGCGGGGGCCGGTCTGGACGCACGCGGCACCCGGACCGGAGCGGATCCGGCCCGCGCGGATCCGACTGGCGCGGTCCGTGGCACCCCGCCCCCGGAAGTCGACGGGCCCGACTTGCGCATCCGCACCGCAGCGGGCACCCGATCCGGCTCGGGCTCAGGCACAGACTCGGCCTCAGCCACAGCCTCAGCGCCGCCCCCGGGCCCGGCAGCGGCCAGCTCGGCCACTGCCGCCTCCCCCACCACCCCCCACGACACCCAGCGCGGCGCGCCCCCCGTCTCCAGCAGCCCCCGCTGCTCCTGCGGGTTCGCCTGCCAGCCGGTCCCGGCGACCGCACCCGCCGGGCCAGCCGACTCCTGCGCCATCGCGGGTGCCATGGTGAAGACCGCTCCGGCCGAGGTCTGGTCCAGGAACACCGGCCCGGTCTCGGCCGACGGCTCCGGCTCCGCCGCCCGCACGGCCTGCGGCATCGCCGGCGGCGGGATGTACCGCGCGCCCGGCCGCACGGCGGGGCGGGAGGCGAACGCCGGCGCCGCCAGCACCTCGCCGTCGGGGGGAGCGGGACGGCTGGTCCCGGGCACCCAGGTGCCGCCGTTCCAGTAACGGACGTAGCCCGGCACCGAGGGGTCCGGGTAGTAACCGGGCGCGGGGACCACGGCGGTGTCCACGCTGACGCCCAACGGCTGGTCCGACATGCAGATCTACTCTCCTGTGGGCCGCCGGCGGGGCGCACGCCACGTCGCCGGACAGTCACCAAGGGTAGTACTTCCGCGTCGGCTCCGGCGGAAGTTGCCGATTCCCGGGACAGCCGGAGCCCGGACCCGCTTTGCTGACCTGTGTGCTCTGCCCGCGCGACCCCTGCACGACCCCCGCGCGCGCTCCGGCCTTCGCGCCCTGTCCGGCTGCCGCGCTCCGCGCCGCCGGGCGCGCCCGCGAAAGTGTGCGAGAAACCCGTGTAAGAACCGCGCGACTACCCGCTCTCTCCAGTTGTCCGGGCCCGCCAGGGGCCGGCACGACCGAGAGGATCAGCGGCATGGACAGCAGCCCGAGCGTGGTGGAGCACGAACTGGAGCTCAACCTGGTGCTCTCCCCCGAGCGCAGCGTCCCCGTCCCGGCCCGCCTGTCGTACGGCAACCACGACCCGTACGCGGTGCACATCACCTTCCACCTGGACACCGGCACCCCGGTGACCTGGGTGTTCGCCCGCGAGCTGCTGGTGGAGGGGACCTTCCGCCCGTGCGGCCAGGGCGACGTGCGGATCTGGCCCACCCGGGCCGGGAGGCAGAGCGTGCTCTGCCTCGCGCTCACCTCGCCGGGCGGTGACGCGCTGCTGGAGGCGCCGCTGCCCGTGGTGGCCGCCTGGCTGGAGCGGGCGCACCGGCTGGTGCCGCCGGGCAGCGAGCTGAGCGTGCTCGACCTGGACAGCTCGCTCGCCGAGCTGCTGGCCTGAGCGCGTGCACTGGCCTGAGCGCGTGCGCCGGCCCGAACGTGTGCGGGGCGCGGGACGGGCCGCCGGCTGTGATCAGCGCACCGCGGGGGTGCGCTGACCGGCGACCTCGGAGCCGCCCCCGGCCGCGGGGCGCTGACCGGGCACCCGCAGCGGCATCAGCGGCTGGCCGGCCGCCCGCCGCCGCGAGCGCACCCGCACCGCGGCGACCAGCAGGAAGCAGAGCCCGATCCACGGGTACATCCCGGCCGGCAGCTGCTTGAGCAGGTTCATCTGCAGGTTGGTGATGCCCTTGTGCGGCACCAGCCACATCGAGAAGGAGCAGAACCCCACCACCGTCATCCAGAAGATCACCCGCCAGCGCCGGCGCCGCACCGCCGCGGGGCGCGACCGCTCGTGGTGCGCCTCGGCGGCCAGCAGCACCAGGATCGGCAGGCACCAGATCCAGTGGTGGGTCCAGCTGATCGGTGAGATCAGCAGCGCGGTGACGGCGGTGCAGCAGACGCCCCAGGCCTCGGCCCGCGGCAGCCAGCGGTCGCTGCGGTAGGCCCAGACGGCGATGGCCAGCCCCAGGACGGCGACCACCGCGGCAGCCGCGGTGGCGGGCAGGCCCGGGTTCTCCAGCCGCAGGAAGCGGGCGGCGACCCCGCGCAGCGACTGGTTGTCGACGATGAAGACCTTGCCGACCCGGGAGGAGTCGTACAGGTACTTGGTCCAGAAGCCCCAGGTGGCGCTCGGCAGCGCGACGGCGCCGATCAGGAAGGTGGCCAGGAAGGTGAAGCCGGCCACGAACGCGGCCCGCACCCGCCCGGTGAGCAGCAGGTAGACCGCGAAGAGCCCGGGGGTGAGCTTCATCCCGGCGGCGATGCCGATCCCGACGCCCTTCCACTTGCGGTGGTCGGGCGTGGTCAGGTCCCAGAGCACCAGGCAGATCAGCAGCAGGTTGATCTGGCCGTACCGCAGCGTGGTGAAGACCGGCTCCAGCCACACCCCGAGCCCGGCGACCAGGACCACCCCCACCGGCCGCAGCTTCCGCTCGGGCCACCCCACCAGCCGGAACGCCAGCAGCGCGGTGAGCCCCAGCAGGCCGAGGTTGCCCAGCGTGACCGCCACCCGCAGGAAGGGCACCGGCAGGTAGGCGGTCGGGGTGAAGAACATCGCGGCGAACGGCGGATAGGTGGCCGGCAGGTTCCACTGCGTGACCCGGATCCCGTACAGGTCCTGCCCGTGCGCGACGGCGGCACCCTCGGCGCGGTAGACGATCATGTCGACCATCGAGGTGCCGATGAAGTGCCGGACCACCGCATAGGCCAGCAGTGAGACGAAGGCCGTGATCACGGCCTTCCGCATCCGCTCCCGAGGGGCCTCGCGCACCGCGCGTATCGGCTCCTCCACCCAGCGGCGCCAGGCCGGAGTGCTGGGGGGGACAGCCTCGGGCCCGGCTTTCGCCGTCCGTTGGTCCTGCTGCACCGCTGTCACTGCCCGCTCCATCCCGCCGGTCGGTCGACCAGCCTTCGACAATAACGGACGGACCCGGGCGGACGTAGGTCGAGCGAGGGCCGGCGACCGCCGGGGGGCCGGACGACCGCGAAGCGGATCCGTGCTCCCGGCGGCCGGGCCCACGGATCCGCTCACGTTCGACGCCGGCTCAACCCGTGTAGGCCCCCAGCGCCTTCGCGAAGTCCAGCGGCTGCTGCGCCACGCTGCTGCAGGTCGGGTCCGCGGACGGCTTCGGGCCGCCCGCGCACGGCTGGTCGCGGGCGGCGGACCACATCGCCAGCCAGGCCAGGTGCTTGCCGCTCGCGAAGGCGGCCAGCTGCTGGGCGTCGGCGACCGTGAACACCTCGGAGGAGACGTCGTTGACACCGATCATCGGGGTGACCGCGACCTTGGCCCAGGCCTGGCTGTCGGACAGCTTGAGGACGCTCTTGACCTGCGCCTGGGTGGCGGTGGCCGCGTCGATGGCGTACTTGCCCAGCTGGCCGTTCGGGTCGGGGGCCACGCCGTCGCCGAAGTCCATCGCCATGATGTTGACCGCACCGATCCGCACGCCGTTGTTCTGGGCGTCGGTGACCAGGTCGATGCCGTCCTGGGTCAGGCCGGTGGGCAGCGCGGGCAGCGTGAAGGAGACGTCCAGGTTGCGGCCCTTGGCGGCGGCGGTCTGCTGGAGCTGGGCGATCGCCTGGTCGCGGCGGGTGTTGGCGGCGGTGTCGGTGAGCGCGCCGCCCTCGACGTCGAAGTCGATCCTGGTCAGCCCGTAGGCGTCGATGGCCTGCTGGTAGGCGGCGGCCAGGTCGCTCACCGAGGAGCAGGCGGTGGCCAGCTCGCTGCCGTTGGCGCCGCCGAAGGAGACCCGTACGTCACCGCCGATCGCCCGCAGCGCCCCGATCTGCGTGGCCACCGGGTCGGACGCCAGGTCGCTGACGCCGCCCCACTTCGGGACGCAGCCCCCGCCGGAGACGATGAAGGCCAGGGTGAAGTTCTTCACGCCGTCGGCCTTGGCGTTGGCCACCAGGTCGTAGGGCGGGTAGAGGGAGGTGTCGACGTACGGTGCGAAGCCCGCGCCGGCGCCCGCCGGGACACCGGTCGGTGCCGGGGTGGGCGTCGGGCCGCTCGACGGCACGGCGGTCGGTGGCAGAGCGGTCGGCGTGGGCACCGGGCCCGAGGGCGCCGCGCTCGGGGTGCCGGTCGGTCGGCCCGAGGGCTCCGGCGTGGGGCCGTCGCCCGCCTTGCACGAGACGCCGTTGATCAGGCAGTTCCCCGGCTCGGCCTGGGCGGCCCCCGCGCCCTCGACCACGAAGCCCACGTCGACGCTCTGCCCGGCCGCCAGGTGGCTGCTCCACGACTGCGGCTTGACGGTGATGTGCTGCCCGGCGGCGCTGAAGCTCGCGTTCCAGAGCGAGTCGATCTTCGCGCCGGCCGGCAGGTCGAAGCTGAGCGTCCAGTCGTCGATCGGGCCGCTGGCCGCGTCGCTGACCAGGTACTGGCCGGTGTAGCCGCTGTTCCAGACGCTGGTGCGGCTGTAGAGCGCGCCGAGCGAGGCCGCGTCGGCGCTGGAGGCCAGCACCGCCACCCCGCCGGCCAGCACGGCCGCGGCCACGACGCTCGCCCCGATCACGGTCCCCTGGCGACCTCGGCGCCGGTGCGCGGCGCGGCGGGTGATCTGGTTCGTCATGGGACTCCTCGACTGCGGGGACGGAGGAAGCGGAGCGGGACCGACACCGGCAGCCCTGGCTCCCGGCGCCGCCGACGCTAGCGCCCCGGCGCGCCCCGGAATCGGCAGCTCAGGCAGGGGTAGCCGTCCCTTAGGGGCCCGTTAAGAAAGAGCCCCCGGCCGACGGCCGGCCTCCCGCTCGCGCCGCCGTCCGCGCCCCAGGCGCCGGGTCGGGATCCCAGCCCCGCCCGCGCCGCCCGCGCCCAGCCGCAGTCGGATCTCCGCGCCGCCCAGCACCGCCGAGCGCCCCAGCGCCAGGTCGCCGCCGGTCGCCTCGGCCAGCTTGCGGACGATGTCCAGGCCGAGCCCGGTGGACCCCTCGCCGCCGTGCCCCTCACCGCGCCGCAGCGCCGCCGACGGATCGTCGAACCCCACTCCGGCGTCGCCGACCAGCACGATCACGGCGCGCTCGGTGACCAGCACGTCCACCGAGAAGGCGGTGCCGACGGCGGTGTGCCGGAAGACGTTGCCGAGCAGCGCGTCGACGGCGGCGGCCAGGTCGCCCGGCGGCACCGGCACGGGGGCCGGGGCGTCGGCGCCGTGCAGCTGCCAGCGGCGTCCCTCGTCCTCGGCCAGCGCGGACCAGAAACCGACCCGCTCGCGGATCACCTCGGCGGCGTCGCAGCCGACCGCGACCGCCGGCGGCCCGCCGGGGGTGCGGCGGGCCGAGCGGATGATCTGGTCGACCTCGCGCTCGAGTTGGGCCACCGCGTGCCGGGTGGCGTCGGCGGCGTCGCCCTGGCCGAGCGAGGCGGCGTTCAGCCGCAGCACGGTCAGCGGGGTGCGCAGCCGGTGCGACAGGTCGGCGGCCAACTCCCGCTCGGCGGCCAGCAGGTGCACCACCCGGTCGGCCATCGCGTTGAACGCGGCGGCGGCCTCGAGCAGTTCGGCGGGGCTGCCGTCGGCCTGCGGGCCCGCCACCGGGAGCCGCACGGCGAGGTCGCCGGCCCCGAGCGCGCGGGCGGCGGCGGCCAGTCGGCGGGCGGCGCCGACCAGCCGGGCCCCGGTCCGGTCGGCGACCAGCACGGCGATCGCGACCAGCCCCAGGGCGACCAGCGAGAGCACCAGCCAGGCGGTGCCGACGCCCCGGGTCAGGTCGGCGTCGGCGACGTAGACCTCCACCACGGCGACCCGGGCCGGGGCCACCGCGACCGGCTGCAGCCGCGCGTAGCCGCCGGGCACCTGGACGGTCAGCACCCGGCCCTGGGCGGCGCGGCCGACCTCGGCCGGGGTGGCCCGGGCGGTGCCGATCACCTGGCCCGGCCCGGGCGGCCGACCGGCGCTCGGGTCCGCCCCCTGGCCGGCGGCCGGCAGGTGGACGGCGATCCGCCCCTGGGCGCCGGCGTCGGTGCTGGCCAGCGCGCGGGCCAGGTCGTCCTGGTCGGTGGTGATCGCCAGCGCGGGGCCGAGGGCGGCGGCCTGCCGGTCGGCGGCGGTGAACGCGTGCTCCCTGGCGGTCTTCTGCACCACCAGGCCGAGCGGGATCAGGAAGGCCAGCGCGACCATGGTGGTGCCGGCCACCGCGGCCCGGACCAGCACCCAGCGCAGCGACTGGCCGGACCCGCCGGACGCCGAACGGCCGGGCCCGGACCGGTCGCCGCCCGGTGTCACGGCTGCCGCTCCACCACCGGCGCGATGACCGGCGCGGGCGCCTCCAGACGTACCCCGACGCCCCGCACGGTGTGCAGGTAGCGCGGCTCGGCGGCGGTCTCGCCGAGCTTGCGGCGCAGCCAGGACAGGTGGACGTCGATCGTCTGGTCGCCGCCGTAGGTCTGCCGCCAGACCTCGGCCAGGATCTCCCGGCGCGGCACCACCACGCCCGGCCGGGCCGCCAGGAAGGCCAGCAGGTCGAACTCACGCCGGGTCAGGTCCAGCGCCCGCCCGTCCAGCACCGCCTCGCGCCGCTGCGCGTCGATCGCCAGGCCGCCGACCCGCAGCACCGGGGTGACCGGGGCCAGGCCGCCGCCCAGCCGGCGCAGCACGGCGGCCATCCGGGCCGTCAGGTGCTCGCCGGAGAAGGGCTTGACCAGGTAGTCGTCGGCGCCGTCGTTGAGCAGCCGGACGATCTCCGCCTCGTCGTCGCGCGCGGTGGAGATGATCACGGGGACGTTGGTCAGGCCGCGGATCATCTTGAGCGCCTCGCTGCCGTCCAGGTCGGGCAGGCCGAGGTCCAGGATCACCAGGTCGCAGCCGACCTGGGCGACCTCGCGCAGCGCCGCCAGCGCGGTACCGACGCTGCGCACCGCGTGTCCGGACTCGGACAGGTGCCGGATCAGGGCCGAACGGACGAAGGGGTCGTCCTCGACCACCAGGACTGTTGCCATGGCCCTGCACGGTACGGCATGGCGGATTTTCGTCGGCACACCGACCGGGAGTCGGCGCACCGGCCGGGAGGAGCCCGGCCCGCTCCGATTCGCCGTCGCCGCCCGCCGACCGGACCCGCGGCCGGGTACGGCAGGATGGCGGGCGATGCGAAGCGGACTGGTTCAGACGGGCGCCTGGGCGCTGGCCACCACGGCGGGGGTGGTGCTGTCCTGGCTGGGTGTCAGCAGCGTGCTGTCGGAGTCCGCGTTCGACCCGCCGCGCGCCCTGCCGCTGCCGGTCAGCTCCCTCGCCCTGCCGGCCACCGCCCCGAGCAGCCCGCCCGCCGGGCCCGCGAACCCGGCCCCGAGCAGCCCGCCCGCCCAGCCGGCCCAGCCCGCACCGGCGCACCCGGCCGCCCCCGCGACGACCCGGCCGACGCCGGCCCAGCCGGTGGCGCCGGTCGCCGCCTCGACCAGCCCGAGCAGTCCCAGCAGTCCCAGCAGTCCGACCGGCACCACCGCCGCCACCGGCTCGGTGCACAGCTACCTGGTGCCCGGCGGCCGGGTGGCGCTGGACATGCAGCCGGACAGCGCCGAGCTGGTCTCCGCCACGCCGGACCCCGGCTGGCAGATGCAGATGTGGAACGGCGACCAGTGGCTGCGGATCGACTTCTCCCAGGGCAGCGCCACCAACTCGGTCTTCGTCACCTGGAACGGCCACCCGCCGGACGTCCAGACGGTGGTCCGCTGAGCGCTGCGCCGAGCGGGCCGGGCCCCGGACGCGGCGCGGCCCCGGATCGGACGGGATCCGGGGCCGCGCCTGGCGGGCAGCTACCGACTACAGGTTGCCGCGCCGCTCCTGCTCACGCTCGATCGCCTCGAAGAGCGCCTTGAAGTTGCCCTTGCCGAAGCCCATCGAGCCGTGCCGCTCGATCATCTCGAAGAAGACGGTCGGCTTGTCCTGCACCGGCTTGGTGAAGATCTGCAGCAGGTAGCCGTCCTCGTCGCGGTCGGCCAGGATCTTCAGCTCGCGCAGCTGCTCGATCGGCACCCGGGTGTCGCCCACCCACTCGCCGAGCGTGTCGTAGTAGCTGTCCGGGGTGTCCAGGAACTCCACGCCCGCCGCCCGCATCTGCCGCACGGTGTGCACGATGTCGTTGGTGGCCAGCGCGATGTGCTGCACGCCGGGGCCGCCGTAGAACTCCAGGTACTCGTCGATCTGCGACTTCTTCTTGGCGATGGCCGGCTCGTTGAGCGGGAACTTCACCTTGCGGGTGCCGTCGGCGACCACCTTGGACATCAGCGCGGAGTACTCGGTGGCGATGTCGTCGCCGACGAACTCCTTCATGTTGGTGAAGCCCATGACCCGGTTGTAGAACTCGACCCACTCGTTCATCTTGCCGAGCTCGACGTTGCCCACGCAGTGGTCGATGGCCTGGAAGTTGCGCTTCTTGGGCGCCTCGACGATCGGCTCGCGGACGACGTAGCCGGGCAGGTAGGGGCCGGAGTAGCCGGAGCGGTCGACCAGGGTGTGCCGGGTCTGCCCGTAGGTGGCGATGGCGGCCAGCACCACGGTGCCGTGCTCGTCGCGCACCTCGTGCGGCGCGGTCAGCCCGGTGGCGCCGTGCTCGGTGGCGTAGGCGTAGGCGGCGTAGACGTCCGGCACCTCGATGGCCAGGTCGATCACACCGTCGCCGTGCTCGGCGACGTGCTGCTCGAGGAACTTGCCGTACTCGCCGGCGGCCTTCACCACGGAGGTGAACACGAAGCGCGCGCCACCGGACTCCAGCACGTAGCTGGCGGTCTCCCGGTTGCCGGTCTCCGGGCCGCGGTAGGCGACGCAGCGCATCCCGAAGGCGGTGGAGTAGTAGTGCGCGGCCTGCTTGGCGTTCCCGACGGCGAACTCGACCGCGTCCATCCCCCGAACCGGGAAGGGGTCGACCTGACCCGCGTGCGCGGGAACGGACTGAGCGGCGGTATCGGTCATGACGGCCTCCCTGTAGGGCGTGGGACCTCGACGCGCCCCGAGGGTGTGGGGCGGGGGTGACCCCGTGACTCGGCGTGGGGGACCTCCTCCACGGGGCTGTGCTGGGAGCGTGGCGCCGATCACAGCATTAAGCAACTGTTCCATTTTGCTCTGGTCAAGCTGTGCCGTCCGGCGGGACAATTCCGGCGTCAGCTGTACAAGATGCCCAGCGAAGGTGCCACCGTGCTGAACTCACCCATCGACGCGCTGGACGGCCGGCTGATCGCGCTGCTGGCCGAGGAGCCCCGGATCGGGGTGCTGGAGTGCTCGCGGCGCCTGCAGGTGGCCCGCGGCACGGTGCAGGCCCGGCTGGACCGGCTGCGCGCCCGCGGGGTGATCGGCGGGTTCGGCCCCGAGGTGGACCCGGCGACACTGGGCTACCCGGTGACCGCCTTCGCCACCCTGGAGATCTCCCAGGGCCAGGGCGCGGTCGTCCGGGCCCACCTGGCCGGCGTCCCCGAGGTGCTGGAGCTGCACACGATCACCGGGCAGGGCGACATGCTCTGCCGGATCGTCGCGCGCTCCAACGCCGACCTGCAGCGGGTGATCGACCGGGTGGTGGGCTTCGACGCGATCGTCCGGGCCTCGACGGCCATCGCGCTGGAGAACCCGGTGCCCTACCGGGTGCTGCCGCTGGTCGCGCAGGCCGCGGCGGAGGGCTCGGCCGATCCGCAGCGGCCCCGGCCGCCGGAGGCCGACTCCGACTGACCGACTCCGCCTGACCGCAGCCGCTGGCAGGGCCTCAGCAACTGGGCAGCGGGCCGCCGCTGTCCAGCGACTGCAGCGCGGCCAGCGAGTCCGCCAGCGTGTTCACCGGGATCAGCCGCAGCCCCGGCGGGGTGTTCACCTCGGCGTCCGAGCACTCGGCGCGCGGCAGCAGGAAGACCGTCGCCCCGGCCTGGACGGCGCCCCAGGTCTTCAGCGACACCCCGCCGACCTCGCCGATGGTGCCGTCGTCGGAGATGGTGCCGGTCCCGGCGATGTTCCGCCCGCCGGTCAGGTCACCGCCCTTGCCGTTGCCCTTCAGCTTGTCGATGATCGCCAGGCTCAGCATCTGCCCGCCGCTGGGGCCGCCGATCTGGCCGAGGTCGACCTTCACCTTGACCTGCTCCGGCGAGAGGTGCAGGTAGTCCAGGGCGGCCACGGTGGCGCTGTCCTGAGCCTGCGTCATCTCCTGGGTGGCCGCGCTCGGGTTGCTGGGCGGGTAGACGGCGTCCCGGGGCAGGATCGCCACCTTCGGCTCGGCCCAGCCCTCGACCGCCTGGAGCAGGCTGATCGACTCGGCCGGCCCGGTGGCGCTGATCGTGGTGACCCGCAGCGAGCCGCTGGTCTGCCGCACCGGCGCACCGGTGATGGTGATCACCTGGTGGCCGTCGTAGCTGTCCAGGGCGTCGGCGGTGTCGCCGGGCGTGGTCTTGGTGTACGGCAGCGGCGCCAGCGCGGCGACGGCCAGGAAGGCGGCCACCACCACGGCGCAGAGCAGGATGGCCCGGCGCTTGGGGGTCAGCAGCCGGGTCACGAGCGGCGGAGTCGGGTCAGCGGAGACGGCAGGCACGTAGTGCATCCAAACACACCCGGGGCCCCGCACTTCCCGCCCGGCCTCGCCACGCGTCAACGCAGCGCGTCGGCCACCTCGGTCGCGGCCTCCACCACCCGGGGGCCGACCCGCTCGGGCACCAGCCCGTTGAGCATCACCACACCGACGCTGCCCTCGATGCCGCTCAGCCCGACCAGCGCGGCGGCCGCCCCGCTGGCGCCGGACTGCTCCTCCGCCCGGGTGATCACGAAACCCTGCTCGGGTCGGCGCTGACCGGGGAACTTGCGGGCCTCCAGGATCGCCTTGCCGGCCGCGCTCTCATCCAGCGGATGGCGCAGTCCGGTCCGGTAGGCGACGTGGAAGTCGGTCCAGCTGGGCTCGACCACGGCCACGGCGAGCGCCTCGGTACCGTCCACCAGGGTCAGGTGGGCGGTCGCGCCGAGGTCCTCGGCCAGGCTGCGCAGCGCGGGCAGCGCGGCCTCGCGCAGCAGCGGGTGCACCCGGTGGGCCAGGCGCAGCACGCCCAGGCCCACCCGGGCCCGGCCGCCGATGTCGCGTCTGACCAGTCCGTGCTGCTCCAGGGTGGCCAGCAGGCGGTAGACGACGGTGCGGTTGACGGCGAGCCGGGCGGCCAGCTCGGTCACGGTGAGCCCGCGCTCGGAGTCGGCGAGCAGCTTGAGTACCCGCACTCCGCGGTCGAGGGTCTGAGAGGTCTCGGCGGTCACGACACGCTTTCCTTTCCGCGGCGGTCGGCGGACTCGGCACTGGCCGGACCGCGCTGGTGGTGTCGCGTGCAGGTGTGGTGGACGCGGCGGGGCCGACCTCGTCGTCATCGTCGTGGCCACCCTGCGCGCTCCGGTCGGAGGTCGTGCCTACGAGAGAGCGTGGGGGAAAGGTAGTAACTGATTCGCCGGGACGGAAGTGGTTGTCCAAAATTCGGGCATGATCGTTTATTTTGATCCGCACCAATCCGGGCAATTGACCCCATTCCCCCGGCCCATCCCGGGCGGCCGGGCACCCCGGGTCCGGACTCCGGACAGCGGGGGCCCTCAGCCGCCCTTCAGTGAATTCCCAGTGAGCTGTTAAACGGGGCGCTCACCGGGCCCACTCCTTGACCTTGGCGATCCGCGCCTTCAGCTGGTTGGCGGTCGCCTGCGCGGTGAGCGGTCCGCCGCACTGGCGGCGCAGCTCGTTGTGGATGGTGCCGTGCGGCTGGTTGGTCCGGTGGTGCCAGGCGGCGACCAGACCGTTCAGCTCCTTGCGCAGGTCGCGCAGCTCCTGATGGGTGATCACCGGCCGCTGCTCGGCCGGGAGTTCGATCAGGTCGGCCTCCTCGGCCGGTTTGGCCTTGGAGCGCTGGATCTGCCGGGTCTGGCGCTTCTGCAGCAGCAGGTGCACCTGGTCCGGCTCGAGCAGGCCGGGGATGCCGAGGTACTCCTCCTCCTCCTCGCTGCCCGGGTGCGCCTGCATGCCGAATTCCATGGCGTTGTAGAGCACCCGGTCGAAGACCGCGTCCGAGCCGATCGCCTCGTAGGAGAGCTCCTCGCCGCCCGCCCCGTCCGGTCCGTCGTTGGCCCGCTCGGCCTCGGCGAGCAGCCGGTCCTCCTCGTCGAAGAGGCCGTCCCCCTCCTTCTTCGGGCGGTCCAGCACGTGGTCGCGCTGCAGTTCCATCTCGTTGGCGAAGCCGAGCAGCATCGGCACCGAGGGCAGGAAGACCGAGGCGGTCTCGCCGCGCTTGCGGGCACGCACGAAGCGGCCCACCGCCTGGGCGAAGAAGAGCGGGGTGGAGATCGAGGTGGCGTAGACGCCGACCGCCAGGCGCGGCACGTCGACGCCCTCGGAGACCATCCGGACCGCGACCATCCAGCGGTCGTCGCCGGCCGAGAAGTCGGAGATCCGCTGGGAGGCCTCGCTCTCGTCGGAGAGCACCAGGGTGGCCTTGCACCCGGTGATCTCGCGGATCATCTTGGCGTAGGCGCGGGCCGCGTTCTGGTCGGTGGCGATCACCAGCCCGCCGGCGTCCGGGATCGCCTTGCGCACCTCGGTCAGCCGCTTGTCGGCGGCCCGCAGCACGTTCGGGATCCACTCGCCCTGCGGGGCCAGCGCGGTGCGCCAGGCCTGGGCGATCAGGTCCTTGGTCATCGGCTCGCCGAGCCGGGCCTCCAGCTCGTCGCCGGACTTGGTGCGCCAGCGCATGTTGCCGCTGTACGAGAGGAAGATCACCGGGCGCACGACGTGGTCGGCCAGCGCGTGCCCGTACCCGTAGGTGTAGTCGGCCACCGACTTGCGCAGCCCGTCGGTGTCCTGCTCGTACTGGACGAACGGGATCGGGTTGGTGTCCGAGCGGAACGGCGTCCCGGTCAGCGCGAGCCGCCGGGTGGCCGGCTCGAAGGCCTCGAAGCAGGCCTCGCCCCAGGACTTGGAGTCGCCGGCGTGATGGATCTCATCCATGATCACCAGCGTCTTGCGCGCCTCGGTGCGGTTGCGGTGCAGCATCGGGTTGACGCCCACGCCCGCATAGGTGACCACGATGCCGTGGTAGTCCTTCGACAGCGGACCCGAGGAGTAGGCCGGGTCCAGCCTGATGCCTATCCGCGCCGCGGCCTCGGCCCACTGCTTCTTCAGGTGCTCGGTCGGCGCGACCACCGTGACCTGCTGCACCAGGTGGTTGTGCAGCAGGTAGGAGGCCAGCGTCAGGGCGAAGGTGGTCTTACCGGCGCCGGGGGTCGCGACGGCCATGAAGTCCCGGGGCTGCTTCTCGATGTACCGGTCCAGCGCCCCCTGCTGCCAGGCCCGCAGCTTGCCGGCCGTCCCCCAGGGGGCACGGCCGGGGAAGGCCGGCGACAGGTGGTGCGCTCCCGCCGCGGCACCCGAGGGCCGGGCCGATTGATGCGGCTCGACGGCGTCGGAGAACAGCGGCGACATGGCGGAAGAGGCGGCAGTACTCACGGTCTCCGAGGGGGATCATCGCAGGTCAGGGCGGTACAGCGGCCATGACCCGCGGTCGGCAGGCGATCGGACAACCCGCCTAGCCTACCGGGCCGGACGGGGCTCGCAGGGCCGACACGGAGGGATCAGGGACGCTCCGGGTAGAGCGCACGCAGTCCGTGGGAGATCGTCTTGATCTCCTCCAGCTCACCGGTCGCGACGGCGATCACCAGTTCCTCGGCGGCATCGATGTCCGGCACCAGCTCGACTCCGTTGATCGCCAGGAAGGTGACGCAGGAGAGCCACGCGGTGCGCTTGTTGCCATCGAAGAGCGGGTGGTTGATCGCCAGCGACTGCAGCAGGGCCGCCGCCTTGTCGAAGAGGTCCGGATACGCCTCCTGGCCGAACATCTCGGCAGTGGGCCGGTGGGCCGCCGACTCCAGCAGGCCGATATCCCGCACGACGATCTGCATGTCGTCACAGGCAGCCGCCGCGATCGCCAGGACGTCCTCGGCAGAGAGGTACAGGTAGCTCACTTGAGCCGCTCCATCAGCTCACGCCACTTCGCGGCCTGCTTGAGCGCGGTCTCGCGCACCAGGGCCTGCTGGGCGGTCCGGGCCAGGTAGTCGTCCACCGCCTTGACCACTATCGCGTTCATGCTGGTCCCCTCCTGCTCGGCTCGCTGCTTCAGGGCCTCTGCCTGGTCGTCCCGGAGACGAAGGTTCATTGCCATGCCTTCGAGACTACTCGCATGGGGCCAATCTGGTACCAGAATTCCAACGCCCCATGTGACTCAGATCACCCGTTCGCCCCGCCGAACCCGCGTAATCCCCCGCCCCCACCCCACTCTCTCCTCACGCAGGCCCGTCCCGACCCCCAGAGGAGCCCCCATGCGCAGCGCCACCGTCGAGCACGCCGTCCACGCCCGCCTGATCCTCTCCGGGCACTGCTCCACCGGCCTGCGCGCGACCCTGTGCTACCGGGCCGACGACCCGCTCGCGGTGCGGATGGTCTTCCCCTGCGAGTACTCGCTGGACGAGCCGCTCGGCCCGCAGCCCGGGGCCGAGGTGGTCTGGGTGTTCGCCCGGCAGTTGCTGGCCGCCGGGCTGAACCTGCCGGCCGGCCTCGGGGACGTGCACATCCGCCCCTCCCGCGGGCCCTACACGATGGTCGAGCTGCGGGCCGCCGAGGGCATCGCGCTGCTCCGGTTCGAGGCCGTCGACCTGCGGCGCTTCCTGTCCGCCAGCTACCGGTGCGTGCCGGACGGCGAGGAGGGCCGCCACCTGGACGCCGACCGGGCGCTGGCCGAACTGCTGCGGTGAGCGCTACGGGCGCCTCACGCCGCGCCCCGATGGCCCGTCAGATGCGCGTACACCACGACGTTGCCGTGGTAGCCCCGCCCCTTGGTGAAACCGCCGCCGCAGGTGATCAGCCGCAGCTGCGGGTCGGGGGCGCGGCCGTAGACCCGGTGGTCGGGGAAGGCGGTCTTGTCGTAGACCTCGATCGCGTCGACCACGAACCAGGCGGTGCTGCCGTCGGCCCGCACCACGTCGATCCGCTCGCCGCGGCGCAGGGCGCCCAGCGGGTAGAAGACCGCGGGTCCCGCGGTGGTGTCCACGTGGCCGACCAGCAGCGCGGTGCCGCGCTGGCCCGGCGTCACCCCGCCCTGGTACCAGCCGGCCAGGTTGCGCTCGCGGTCCGGCGGGGTGGCCAGGTGGCCCGAGCCGTCCAGGCCGACCCCGGTCACCGGGGCGTTCACCCCGATCGCCGGGATGCTGATCCGCACCGGTACCGAGCGGGCCATCGGGGTGCCGCTGAGCCCGGCCGGGCGGATCGCGCCGTCGGCGAACGCCTGCCCGGCGGACGGGGCGGGCGGCAGCGTGCCGTGCGTGCCGTCGTGTACCAGCCAGGCCCCCACCACCACCGTCGCCCCCAGCGCCACCGCCCCCGACCAGGGGCTCCTCCGCCCGCTCACGCCGACTCCCGTTCACCGATCGGCCATCACCTGCGCCCAGCCAATCCGGCGCCACGCTCCCCCGCAGCGGTTGCGCCGCCGGACGAGTGAGGGTCGCCGGCCCGCCGGCGCGCGCCGACGCCCAGCAGCCTGGGCCGCACCAGGAACCCCTCGGCCAGCCCGTTCGCCACCGCGATGGTGGGCAGCTCGGAGGACTTCTCGTAGAGCACGAAGCGCGGCTCCCAGACCGGCTGGTACTTGGCGTTGGCCCGGTACAGCGACTCCAGCTGCCACCACCTGGAGAGGAAGCGCAGCACCGCCCGGTTGAGCCGCAGCACCGGCCCGGCGCCCAGCTTGGCGCCCTGCTCGAAGACGTAGCGGAACATCGCGAAGTTCAGCGAGACCCGGGTGACCGTCAGGGTGCCGGCCGAGGCGCTCAGCAGCAGTTCGGTGACCAGGAACTCGACCAGCCCGTTCTCCGACTCCCGGTCACGGCGCATCAGGTCCAGCGAGAGGCCGTGCGCGCCCCAGGGCACGAAGCTGAGCAGCGCGCAGGTGCGGTCGTTCTCGTCCCGGCACTCGACCATCACGCAGTCGCCGTCGGCCGGATCGCCGAGCCGGCCCAGCGCCATCGAGAAGCCGCGCTCGGTGCGCCCGTGCCGCCAGGCGTCGGCCAGGTGCACCAGCTCGGCCAGTTCCGCCTCGGGGATGTCGCGGTGCCGGCGGATCACCGCCCGGTAGCCGGCCTTGCGGACCCGGTTGTGGGCCTGGCGCAGGGTGCGCATGCTGCGGCCCTCCAGGCTGAAGTCGGCCACCTCGACGATCGCCTCGTCGCCGAACTCCAGGGCCTTGAGGCCGACCCGCCGGTAGATCGTGCCGGCCTGCTCGCCCGCGCCGGTGACGGCCGGCACCCAGGCGTTCGCCCGGGCCAGCTCCCGCCAGCCCTCGATCGCCTGCGGCCAGGCCTCCGGGTCGCCGATCGGATCGCCGGAGGCCAGCGCCACGCCGTTGACCACCCGGTAGAGCACCGCCGCCTTGCCGGACGGCGACCAGCAGACCGACTTGTCGCGGCGCAGCGCGAAGTAGCCGAGCGAGTCGCGGGCGCCGTGCCGCTCCAGCAGCGCGCGCAGCCGCCGCTCGTCCTGCGGCTCCAGGTGCACCCGCCCTTGCGGGGAGCGGAAGAAGACCCGCAGCACCAGCAGGAAGAGCGCGGCTCCGAGCACGTTGATGGTCAGGTCGGCCCAGCGGTTGACGGCGACCTGCGAGGTCACCTGGCCGAAGCCGGAGACGGTGAACAGCCGCACCAGCGCGTAGCCGAAGGAGTCGCCCCAGCCCGCCTGCGGCTCGGTGCCCAGCCGCACCAGCAGCGCGCCCAGCGAGGTCACCAGCACCCCGCCGATCAGCAGCACGGACAGGCCCAGCGGCAGGTTGCCGCGCGCGCCCCGGGCGTGGAACGCCGGCCTGCTCGCCAGCAGCGCGGCCAGCAGCAGCACGGTGAGCACGGCCGAGACCCAGTTGAACGGATGCGCCCGGTCCTCCGGCAGCAGCCCCAGCGCCAGGCCGAAGAGCAGCGCGTAGAGCGCGACCACCGCGGTGGCGACGATCCAGGCGGCCCGCTTGCGGCGGCGCAGCATCACGGCCAGCAGGGCGGCGAAGAGCGCGGCGGTGAAGCCGGCGGTGACCAGCACCGGGGTGAAGAAGTCGCCGGTGTTGGCCCGCTGCACCCGGTCGCGGAACGGTGCGATCAGGCCGGCCAGCAGGTTGAGCAGCGCGGCGATCCGCAGGTACCACTCCGCGAAGACGGCGCAGCGCCGTCGCCAGGGGGCCAGCGGACGCACGGGGGCCGGCACCGGCGCGGGCGCGGGGGCGGCGACCGGCGCGGGCAGCGGCTCGGGAGCGGGCAACGCCGTGGGTTCGGTGGCCGGCGCCTGGTCCGGGGCGCCGGCCAGCAGGTTGTAGGCCTTCACCTTGAACGCCGTCGCCCGCCGGTGCACCCGGGCCTCGCGCCGCTCGGCCCGGGCCAGCCGCTTGGGCCGGCTGCGGTAGCGCCAGCGGGCCCACGGGCTGCCGGGCCGGGCCAGCCGGATCGCGCCGACCACCGCGAGCGGCGGCAGCATGACGCCGATCAGCCCGGTCCACAGCTTGCCCTTGAGCAGGCTGACCACCACCAGGACCAGCAGGACCACGGCCACGGCCAGCTGCCCGACCGAGAGCCTGCCGGAGAAGCCGCCGAGCGGCAGCTGGCCGAGCAGCAGCAGCGCGATCACGGAGATCGCCAGGATCACCGCGTCCACCGACTTGCGGCCCTGCTCGCTCCAGTAGACGTCCTGCAGGTGCAGCACCAACGCGAACTCGTCCAGCACCAGCCCGCAGCCCGCCCCGAAGGTGAAGCCCAGGACGTCACGCACCGCGCCCTGGGAGCCGTGGTAGGTGAAGCCGCCGATGCCGGCGATGAGCATCATGGCCTGCCCGAAGACCACGTGGTGGATGTGCAGACCGCCCGGGGTCACGTTGCCCGGCCACCAGGGGGTGCCGCGCCTGATCATCCGGGTGCTGAACCGGATGAGGAGGAAGGCGGCGATCAGGCCGACCAGCAGCAGGAAGAGCGCTTCCCGTCCGGGTTCGACGATGCGGGAGTGATAGGCGTGCTCCAGCGAGTCCCACATGGCGCCGGTCTCCTCCCCGCCGCGCTCCCCGCAGCCTGCGTCCAATCTGATGATCTTTCGGGTCCGACGCACCTCGACACGCCGTGCCGCTCCATCTAACGGGCGTTGCGCCATCGCCATCCCGCTGGAGCGGCGAGTAGCGTGCCATGCTGTTGGACAAATCGCCCATAACGGCCTTTCAGCGGACTCTTCGTCACAAGCCGCGCGTCGCCTCGCCGTTGGGCCAC
Source organism: Kitasatospora sp. NBC_01266 (assembly GCF_036242395.1). Taxonomy (NCBI): domain Bacteria; kingdom Bacillati; phylum Actinomycetota; class Actinomycetes; order Kitasatosporales; family Streptomycetaceae; genus Kitasatospora; species Kitasatospora sp. NBC_01266. The sequence continues at coordinate 3,299,469 of NZ_CP108458.1, forward strand.
CGCCGCCGCCGACCGCGCCGGCCCGCACCGCCCACCGGCGCAGACCGGGTCTGCTCCGACCGAACCGCCCGAACTGGAGTGATGTATGGACCCGCTGTCCCGCCGGACCCTGCTCACCGCCGGTGCCGCCACCGCCGCGACGGTGGCGGCCGGCTGCGCCCGCCCCGGCACCACCGGCAAGGCCGATGCGGCGGGGGCCGCGCCGATCCCGAGCGGCACCGCCTCGGCCTCGGCCGACTCCCCGAGCACCCCGGCCAAGCCCCCCACCACCCTGATCGGCGACGGCTCCACCTCCGACACCGGTCCGCAGCCCGGCCAGCCGCAGCCGGTCCCGCTCGAACTGGGCGAGCGGCCACCGCAGTTCGTGGTCTTCTCGTGGGACGGCGCGGGCGAGCTGGACGACCGGCTGTTCTCCCGGTTCCGGCAGTTGGCCAAGGACCACGACGCCTCGATGACCTTCTTCCTGAGCGGGATCTACACCCTGCCGGAGTCCAAGAAGGACCTCTACCACCCGCCGCAGCACCACATCGGCGCCTCCGACATCGGCTACCTGAGCGACCAGCACATCCACGAGACGCTGAGCCAGATCAGCGCCGCCTGGCTGGACGGCCACGAGATCGGCACCCACTTCAACGGCCACTTCTGCGGCGCCAACGGCGGCGGCAAGTGGTCCCCCGAGGACTGGGACAGCGAGATCGAGCAGGCGATGTCCTTCGTCATGAACTGGAAGACCAACACCGGCTTCACCGACCTGCCCGCGCTGCCCTTCGACTACCGCAAGGAGCTGATCGGCGGCCGGACCCCCTGCCTGGAGGGCCAGCGCGGCCTGCTGCCGACCGCGGCGGCCCGCGGCTGGAAGTACGACACCAGCGGGCCGGGCGGTCTCCAGGTCTGGCCGCAGAAGATCCAGGGCGGCGCGCTGTGGGACATGCCGCTGCAGTCCATCCCGTTCCCCGGGCACACCTTCCAGGTGCTCTCGATGGACTACAACATCATGTTCAACCAGTGCGGCGACAACACCCACGGCGACCCCTCGATGCGCGCCGCCTGGCAGAAGCAGGCCCGGGACTCCTACCTGGCCGGCTTCGAGCGGACGTACAGCACCAACCGCGCGCCGATGTACATCGGCAACCACTTCGAGCAGTGGAACGGCGGCATCTACATGAACGCGGTGGAGGAGGTCCTGAAGACCATCGTGGACCGGCCCGAGGTGCGGCTGGTCTCCTTCCGCCAGCTGGTGCAGTGGCTCGAGGTGCAGGACCCGGCGGTGCTGCGCAAGCTGCAGTCGCTGGCGGTCGGCGAGGCGCCGGCCGGCGGCTGGTCCAGCTTCCTCGGCGCGCACTGACCCCCGTTCGGCGCTACCCGGGGTGAGCCGGCATCACCCCAGGTAGCTGCCGGTTTTCGGCCCCGCGCAACGGCTTGGTGCGGATGCGCACCACCGGCCGGAACCGTCCCCTGGATCCCAGGACACGGTTTCTCCTACTCTCCCGCGGGGCCAGCCCCGTGGCCGCGTCCTCGGAGATGCACCATGCGCGCTCGTCACTTCGCCGCCACCGGGCTGCTGGCCCTGGCCCTCGGCCTCGGCGCGGCCGGCCCGGCCGCCGCCAACCCGGTCATCATCGAACCCGACCCGGTCTCACCCGGCGGCCAGTTCGCGGTCTTCGACGGGGGCAACTGCGACAGTGCGGGCGGCCAGGCGGTCTTCCGCTCGCACGAGCAGGGCGCCACGGCGGGCCAGGACATCCCGAGCGTCAAGCTCGGCTCGCTGCGCGGCCTGATGGGCGCCATGGCCCAGGTGCCGGAGCACGCCAGGCCCGGCGTCTACGACGTCACGATCCAGTGCACGACGGTGAGCAAGAGCCAGGTGACCAGCACCTTGACCGTGCACGACAGCGGCCACCCGGACCACCAGCCGCAGCCCGACCAGCAGCCCCAGCCGGACCACCAGCCGCCCGCCCACAGCGAGCAGCCCGGAGGCCCCGCCGGTCCGGGCGGCCCCGGCCCGCAGGGCCCCACCCACGCGGGCCTCGGCGGCAGCACCGGCCCGAACGTCCCCGAGACGGTGGCCGGCGCCACCCTGCTGGCCACCGCCGGCGCCGCCTGCTACCACCAGCTGCGCCGGCGGCGCTCCTCCTCCTGACCGGCCGTCACCCGGGACAGGCGCACGAGGAGGCCGACCCGGAGCGCGCGTCGCCACCGGCGCTCCGCTCCCACCGGGTCGGCCTCCTCGCCGTCCGCGGCCGGCGCGGCGTCAGCTCCGCGGCCGCACCCGGCCGGCCAGCGCCGCGCCGAGCAGGGCGACGGCGGTCATGGTCAGGAAGATCGCGGCGAGTCCGGTCCGCGCCCCGCTCCCGGTACCGGCCACGTTCGCGGCGGCCACCGCGCCGCCGCCGAGCGCGGTGAAGAGCACCCCGGCCAGGCCGACCAGCAGCACGTTGCCGAGCGCGTCGGACATCTGCAGCGAGGCCGAGTTGGCGCCGGCCGCCTCGGGCGGGGAGACCTTCATCATCAGCACGCTGATGCTGGCGATCGACAGGCCCATGCCGATGCCGCCGAAGGCCCAGGCCACGGCGGCGGTCCAGGTGGGCGCGGCCGGGAGCAGGACGAGGGCGGCGCCGGCGATGGCCAGCGCGGTCAGCAGGAAGCCCAGCCGGATCAGCCGCTCCCGGTGGCGCTCGGCACCCGGGCGGCCCTGCAGCCAGGACCCCAGCGCCCAGGAGAGTCCGCCACTGGTCAGGGTCAGCCCGGCCAGGGTCGGCGAGAGGTGGCGCTGGGTCACCATCATCAGCGGGATGAACGCCTCGGCGGCGAAGAAGGCGCCGGCCGCCACTCCGCGCAGCAGGATCAGCGTCGGCAGGCCGCGCGCGGCCCGCAGCGTGCCGGACGGCAGCAGCCGCAGCACCGCCGGCACCAGCAGCCCGACGCCCGCCACGGCCGGCAGCAGCCCCAGCAGATCCAGCCGCTCCCCCGCGTACTGCAGCAGCCCGGCCCCGAGCGCGGCCATCGCGGCGAGCCCGATCCGCCGCCGGTTCAGCGCACCACCCGGCGCCTGCGGCTGCCGCCGTTCGGCCCGCCGCAGCGCCGGGCCCATCACCGCCAGCGGCAGCACCACCAGGACCGGGACGGCCAGGAACACCCAGCGCCACCCCAGGTGCTGGGTCACCGCGCCCGACACCACCGGACCGACGATCGAGGGCAGCACCCAGGCCGCCGAGAACGCCGCGAAGACGGACGGCCGCAGCCGCTCGGGGAACGCCCGACCGACCACCACGTAGAGCGCGACGATCACCAGGCCGCCGCCCAGCCCCTGGATCGCCCGCCCGCCGACGAAGAGCCACATGCTGCCCGCCGTCCCCGCCACCACCAGACCGCCCGCGAACACCCCTATCCCGGCGAACAGCGGCAGCACCGGGCCGCGCCGGTCGCACCACTCCCCGGAGAGCACCATCGCGAACAGCGTGCTGGTGAAGTACCCGGAGAAGGCGAACGCGTACAGCCCGAGCCCGTGCAGCTGACGGGCCGCCACCGGCATCGCGGTGTTGACGGCGGTCGCCTCGAAGGCGAGCAGCAGCACCACCGAGACGATCCCCAGCGTCAGCGCCCGGTAGCGGGCGCCCAGCACGCCGTCCGTGCCGTCGTCGGCCGGTACGGCCGGGGTCGTCGAGGTCTTCGCGGCTGTGGTCATGCCTGTCATGGTAAGTGCCGATTTGCCAGTTGACTCCTGACCTGAAGGCCCGAGCGACCTCCGACCATGGTCGTAGGACTTCATCCGCCCGTCACATTCGGCTATTGACGCACCACGCGGCGCCCGCCAGACTGAATAACGAAAGCACGACGGAATGACCGCCGCAAAAGGACCGACAACGAGAGGAGTCCGCGATGACCGGCCAGACCACGCACATCGCCCGCTCCTGTTGTCGCCCTTGCCACGTTTGACCCGAGGGGCCCCTGTGGGCCCGTCGCCCGGCCGTGTGCCCGAGTGGCTTAGGGAACCGTCTGCAAAGCGGTGTACACGGGTTCGATTCCCGTCATGGCCTCCCCGTACGACTGCGAAAAAGGAAACGACCGGTCCGCGACAACTCGCCGACCGGCCATTTCCTTTTTCGCATTCCTGAATTCCTGCGTTCCCGCGTTTCCGCTGTTCTGCTTTTTCTGCGGTTACCGGAACAGCCTGCCGGTCAGACCGGCAGGACCACCACCGCGTCCTCCGGCAGGATCGGCAGCCGGCCGATCGGCAGGTTGGTGGCGGCCCGCACGGCGGCGGCCACGGCGGCCGGGGCGACCACCGCGGGGGCGGCACTGACCGCCTTGGCGCCGAAGCTGGCCACCACGTCACGCTCCTCGAGCAGCGCGGCGATCCGCACCTCGGGGGTGTCCAGGGCGGTGGGCAGGCGGTAGCCGGTGAGGGAGGGGTTGAGCAGCAGGCCGCCGGTGCTGCGCAGGTCCTCCAGCAGCGCCAGACCCACGCCCTGGGCGACCCCCGCCTCGATCCGGTCCTCGATCTGCCCCGGGTTCAGCGCGCGGCCCACGTCCTGGGCCACCGTCACGTCGACCACCCGGACCGCGCCGAGCTCGATGTCCACGTCCACCACCGCGCGCATCGCGCAGAAGGCGATCGAGACGAAGGCGTCGCCCTGCCCGGCCTCGTCCAGCGGCTCGGTGGGGTGCGGACGGCACTGGGCGGTGGCCCAGAGCTCCTTGCCCTCCAGCGCCTCGGTGATCGGCATGCCGAGCACGCCGTCGTACGAGGTGATCTTGCCGTCGGCGATCGAGAGCAGCTCCACCGACATGCCGAAGTCGGCGGCGATCGGCGCGAGCAGCTGGTGGCGGACCATCAGCGCGGCCTTCTCCACCGCGCCGCCGGAGACCCAGGTGTGCCGGCCGCGGGCCGAGGGGCCGGCGATCGACTGGTCGCTGTCCACCGGGGCGACGTAGACCTCGGTCACCCCGAGCACCGACTGCACGATCTGGCGGGCGAGGGTGGCGAAGCCCTGACCGGCGTCGACCGCCGCGCAGATCACCGTCGCGTGGTCGCCGCTGACCCGCACGGTGGCCGTGGAGACCTCGTCCGCGCCCTCGGCACCGAGCATGTGCACCATGCCCACCGCGTAGCCGATGCCGCGGCGCACCGCCGCCGGATCGCCCGCGCCGCCGGGACCGCCGGGCAGCAGCCAGTCGGTGTCGGGCTCGTCCAGCGGCAGGGCGGGCAGCGGCACCTCGGCCACCGCGTCGAGCAGCGCGGCCACCGGGGCCGGGCAGGTGACGGCCTGTCCAGTGGGCAGCGCGTCGCCGGTGGCCAGCACGTTGCGGCGGCGGATCTCCAGCGGGTCCAGGCCCAGCTGGGCGGCCAGCAGGTCGAGCTGCGACTCGTACGCGAAGCAGGACTGCAGCGCGCCCTCGCCGCGCATCCGCCCGGCCGGCGGGTTGTTGGTGCGCACCGCCCAGGCGTCCACGAAGACGTTCGGGCAGATGTACGGGCCGACCGAGAAGGCGGTGGCGGCGGCCAGCACCTCCGCCGAGACGTCCGCGTAGGCACCGCCGTCCAGCAGGATCTGCGCCTCGACCTTGACCAGCTTGCCCTGCGCGTCGGCGTGGTGGCGGTACCTCAGCAGCGCCGGGTGCCGGGCCGCGTGGCTCTGGAAGGACTCCTCGCGGGTCAGCGTCATCTTCACCGGGCGCCCGGTGCGCAGCGCCAGCAGCGCCAGGGTGGCCTGGAAGGAGCGGTCCTCGCGGTCGGCGGTGGCACCGGGCACGCCGGTGACCACCAGGCGCACCCGGTCCGCCTCCAGGCCCAGGCACGCGGCGGTGCGCTCGCGGTCGCCGTGCGGGTCGGTGGAGGACAGGTGCAGCTCGACGCCGCCGTCCGGGCGCGGCACGGCCAGGCCGGCCTCGGCCCCGATCGGCGCCGGGTCCTGACGGCCCACCTGGTAGAGGCCCTCGACCACCACCTCGCCGACCGCCTCGGGGTCGCCGGTGCGTAGCGGCAGGTGGCGCAGCAGGTTGCCGTCGGGGTGCAGCGCGGGGCCGTGGAAGGCCTGCTCGGGGTCGGTGAGCGCGTCGAGCAGCTGGTACTCGACCGCGATCGCGGCGGCGGCCAGCCGCGCGGTGTCCGGGTGGTCGGCGGCCACCGCGGCCACCGGCTCGCCCTGGTGGCGGACCACCTCGGCGGCCAGCACCGGGCGGGCACCGGGCGTGCCGGGCGCGGGCAGGTCGGCGGCGGTCAGCACCGCGTGCACACCGGGGATCGCCAGCGCGCCCGAGGTGTCGATCGAGACGATCCGGGCGTGCGGGTGCGGCGAGCGCAGCACCGCACCCCAGAGCAGCCCCTCGGCCCACAGGTCGGCGGCGTACGGGTAGATGCCGAGCGCCTTGGGCAGCGCGTCGGTGCGCAGCGGCGAGCTGCCCAGGCCGAACGGGCGCTCGGCCGGCTCGGCGGTGGCCTCGTCGGCGGTGTCGGTGGCGGCGGTCGGGTCGGTGGGCGCGGTCATGCGTGGTCGTCCTCGGGGAGGAGGAGGCCGTGGGCGGGGGTGCCCGCCTCGGGCGTGCCGGGGGCGGTCTCGTAGACCGTGCCGTCGAACGGGCTGGCCGGGACCGGGATCCCGTGGGCCGGGGTGCCCTGGTAGGCGACGCCGTCGTAGGCGGTGCCCGGGTAGGGCGCGGCGGCGTACGGGCCGGCGGCGTAGGGCGGCGCGGCCTGGTAGTCGGTGCCGTGCGCGGGCGTGGCGTCGTACGGCACGCCGTGCGCGGGCGTCGGCTCGTACGGCGTGCCGTGGGCCGGGGTGCTCTCGAACGGCGCGCCCGGTACGGCGGTGCCGTGCGCGGGGGTGGGCTCGTAGCTGGCTCCCGGGTCGTACACCGTGCCAGGGCCGTAGCCGGCGGGGTCGTAGCCGGTGGATTCGTAGCCGGTGTAGCCCTGAGCGGGCATCACCCCGAGGCCGGTGCCGGCGGCGGTCGCGCCCGGCTGCTCGGCGGCGGGCATCGGGTCCGCGCTGATCCAGCCGCCGTCGGAGCCGAACAGCGGCACCTCGCCGGCGGTGGCGGTCTCGGTCCAGGCGTCCTGGTAGACCGGCAGGTCGAGCGGCTCGGCCGGCACCGCGGGCGCGACCTGCTCCTCGGCCTGCGCGGGAGCCTGCTGCCGCGGTTCCGACGGCGCGTCAGCCTCTGCCGCCTGCTCGGCCTCCAGCAGCGCCGCTCCCCGGGCGTCCGCGACGGTCTGCACGGCGGCCAGCACACTGCGGTAGCCGGTGCACCGGCAGAGGTTGCCGCACAGCGCCTGGCGGGCCTCCACCTCGCTCGGCCGGTGGTTGCGCTGCAGCAGATCGTGCACCGCCATCGCCATCCCGGGGGTGCAGTAGCCGCACTGCACGGCGCCCGACTCGGCCAGCGCCTGCTGCACGTCACTGGCCGAGCCGCCGGCCGACAGGCCCTCCACCGTGTTGATCTCGCTGTCCGCCGCGAGCGCCGCCGGCACCAGGCAGCCCGCCACCAGCTGGCCGTCCACCTGCACCGAGCAGGCCCCGCACTCGCCCTGCTCGCAGCCGTTCTTGGCGCCGGCCAGGCCGAGCCGCTCCCGCAGCACGTAGAGCAGGCTCTCGCCGATCCAGGCATCGGTGACGGGCCGTTCGAAGCCGTTCACCCGCAGCGTGTAGGACGTGGTGGGACGTCCGTCGCCCAGGTGGACAGGGTGGTTCGTCGGTTCGTGCGCCATGTCGGCGGTCACCTCGGCCGTCACTTCAGTGCCCTTCCCAGTGCCCGGCGGGCCAGCACCGCCACGGTACGCCGTAGCCGCGCGGCGGCTGCCGTCGGCCCCTCGGCCAGCAGCGCCGACGAGGCGTCAGCCCCGTAGCCGTCGGGCACGCAGGCGGCGGCGACGTACTCGCCGAACGCGGCGGCGGCGGCCGGGTCGATCGCCTGCGCGCCCTCCTCGCCCCGGGCGTCCCAGTCGACGCAGCCCGCCACCCAGGCCTCCGCCTCCAGCGGTCGCAGCGGCACCGGTGCCACCGCGCCGACCGCGCAGCGCACCGCGCGCCGGGCCGGGTCGAGCACCAGCGCCACCGAGGCGATCGCGCGGGACGGGCCGCTGCGCCCGGTGGCCTTGAGGAAGACCTGCGGCGCGTGCAGCAGCGGAACCCGCACCCAGCTGAGCAGTTCGCCCGGCCGGATCGGGTCGACGCCGGTGAGCAGGTGGCTGACCGGGACCTCGCGGGTGCCACCGGTCCGGGCCAGGGTGGCCACCGCCTCCAGCGCGGCCAGCACCGGCAGGGTGTCGCCGCTCGGCGCGGCGGTGGCGATGTTGCCGCCCAGCGTGCCGACGTTGCGGGTCTGCGGCGGGCCGGCGGTGCGCGCGGCGTCGGCCAGGGCCGGGATCAGCGCGGCGAAGTCCGGGCGGTCCATCCGGGCCAGGGTCAGGCCCGCGCCGAGCACGGCGGTGCCGCCGTCCTCGTAGCGCCAGCCGCGCAGTTCGGTGATCCGGCCCAGGCCCACCAGCGCGCCGGGGCGCAGCCGTCCGGCGTTGACGGCCTCCATCAGGTCGGTCCCACCGGCCACCGGGACGGCGGCGGGACTGGCACCCAGAGCCTCGACGGCCTCGTCGAGGGAGGTCGGCAGCATGATCGTCCGGTTCACCAGGATCCCACCGTGCTCCAGTCTCTTCGGCCGCTGCCGGGCCGGCGCTCGGGCCCGCGGTCAGCCGCGTCGGCCGGCTCCGGGCCGACCCTTTCCTCCCGCACCGCAGGTCTGCGGTGCCGCCCGTAGCGTACGGGCCCGGGCTGCCGAACAGAAGCAGCCCACCGGGTCGGGCAACTCTGGCACACCGAGCACCGTGATCGCCCTCGGGGTCCCGGACGATCCGGTCGCTTTTCGGGCAGATCCCCCACAAATGAGACCGGATGTTCACCTGGTTTTGACGCCGCACGCCAGGCAAAGGTTCCCGGATGATCACATTGTTCGACTGACGACCCATCAGCCCGGCCCGGGGGCGACACCGCGCCCGCCCGGACCGGACGTCAGACCTGCGGCGGCGGCCCCGGCAACGGGCGACCGGCCACTCCGGGGCGCCGCTGCCACGGGTGCGGGCCGGCCGGCGGCCGGTAGGCGACGCCGATCGCGTCGAGGCGCGCGTAGTGGGTGCGCATCCGCCGCTCGAAGTCGGCCAGGTCGCGGGCGGCCGGATCACGCGGCAGCGGCGACCAGGCGACCTCGGCGAAGGCGGCGAGCCGGGGGAAGGCCCGGTAGTCGAGGTCCCGGGAGTCGTCGGCGAACTCGCTCCACAGGTTGGCCTGGGTGCCGATCACCTGACCGGCACTCACCTCATCCAGTGACGAGGGCACCGGCTCGAAGCGGTAGACGTCGGCGAGGCTGCGCCTGAAGCCGATCGGGACCGGCTCGTCGGGCCCGTCGGACTGCCGATGGTCGAGGTAGACGTGCTGCTCGGGGCACATCACCACCGGGTGCCCGGCCCGCGCGGCGGCCACTCCGCCCGCGTACCCCCGCCAGGAGGCGACGGCCGCGCGCGGGGCCAGACCGCCCTCCAGGATCTCGTCCCAGCCGATCAGCCGGCGGCCGCGAGCGGTCAACCAGCTGTCGAAGTGGCCGATCATCCAGCTCTGCAGACCGTCCTCGTCCGCCAGGCCCAGCTCCTTGATCCGGGTCTGCGCCGCCTGGCTGGCCCGCCACTGCTCCTTGGGGCACTCGTCGCCGCCCAGGTGCACGTACTCGGACGGGAAGACCTCCAGGAGCTCCTCCAGCACCCCCTCGAAGAAGGCGAGCGTGGCCTCGGAGGCGTTCAGCACGTTGGGGTTGACGCCCCAGTCCGTCCACACCCCCAGCGCGCGGGTGTCCACCACGTCGGTGTTGCCCAGCTCGGGGTAGGCCGCGATCGCCGCCTGGGTGTGGCCCGGCAGGTCGATCTCGGGCACCACGGTGATCCCGCGGTCGGCCGCGTAGGCGACCAGCTCGCGCAGGTCGTCCTGGGTGTAGTAGCCGCCGTGCGGCCGGTCGTCGCGCCGGTTGCCGGTGCGGTAGCCGACCATCGAGCGCTCGCGCCAGCCACCCACCTCGGTGAGCCGGGGGTAGCGCCGGACCTCGAAGCGCCAGCCCTGGTCGTCGGTGAGGTGCAGGTGCAGCACGTTGAGCTTGTGCGCGGCCAGCAGGTCCACGAACCGCAGCAGGTCGGCGAGCGGCAGGAAGTGCCGGGCGACGTCGAGCAGCACGCCGCGCCAGCCGAACCGGGGCGCGTCGGCGATCTCGCAGACCGGCAGCTGCCAGCCGGTGCGCCGCAGCGGGGCCCGCCGGTAGGCATCGGGGCCGAGCAGCTGACGCAGGGTCTGGGCACCCCAGTGCGCACCGGCCGGGCCGCCCGCGGTGATCCGGGCGCGCTCGGCGTCGACCGCGAGCCGGTACTCCTCGGGCGCCAGCGCCGGATCCAGCCGCAGCCCGAGCACCGGGTCCGCGGCCCGGGGCAGCGCCAGGCCGGTGGCCGCGCCGAGCACCGAGCGCAACCAGCGCTCGGCGTCCTCGGTCCCGGCCGCACCGGCCAGCGTGCTCGCCGGATCCAGCGACAGGCCCGGGGCACCGCCGGGGGCGGCACGGCGAACGGCGATCGGCGCGGGGATCAGGTCCATCCGGCCATCCTGCCCCGGGCAGCCCGGATTGGCATAGACCACTGCAGGAACCACGGCGATCCGCCGCGCCGGGGCGCGGCCGGCTACTTCTTCTTCTTGTCGTCCCCGCCGGCCGGCTCGATGCCGTCGAAGATCTCCTTGCACATCGGACAGACCGGGTACTTCTTGGGGTCGCGCCCGGGCACCCAGACCTTGCCGCAGAGCGCGACCACCGGGGAGCCGGAGAGCGCGCTCTCCATGATCTTGTCCTTCTGGACGTAGTGCGCGAAGCGCTCGTGGTCGCCGTCGCCGTTGGACACCTGGGGGACGGGCTCGACCAGGGTGCCGGTGCCGAGGCCGCGCTCGGGCTCAAGAGTGCTCATAGGCGCCAAGTCTATGGGGGCGCCGCCGGAAACGGGCCCCACCCCGCACCCACCCCACCACGTCACCTCCGACCCTTGTGTCCGGTCAGAAAATTTGACAACGTCTGTCACAGCAGCTCCCGCCGCTGCCCGCAAGGCAGCCGCGTCCGGGAAGGGGCGTCAAGCAGGTGCGCAACGTACTCATCACCGGAGGCTCGGCGGGTATCGGCCGGGCCTGCGTGGAACGCTTCGTCCACGGCGGCGACCAGGTCTGGTTCACCTACCGCCGCGGCGCCGACCGGGCCCGGGCCATCGTCGCCGAGACCGACCGGGAGCACCCCGGCATGGCTCGGGCCTTCCCCTTCGACCAGGGCGACTGGACCGACCACCGACGGCTGCTCGGCCGGCTGCCGGGGCCGGTGCAGGTCCTGGTCAACAACGCGGCGGTCGGCTCCGCCACCGTCGCCCACCACGCCGGCCGCAGCGACCACGAACGGGACGAGGCGCTGCTGCGGATCAACGCGCTCGGCCCGCTCTGGCTCACCCAGCAACTGCTGCCGCAGATGCTGCGGGACGGCGGCGGCAAGATCATCAACGTCTCCAGCGTGGGCGGCGGCGTGGCCACGTTCCCGGGCTTCCGGCTGGCCGACGGGATGAGCAAAGCCGCCCTCGGCCAGCTGACCCGGCAGCTGGCCGCCGAGCTGACCCACCAGCCGGTCGACGTCTTCGCCCTCTGCCCCGGTGCCGTGGAGACCGGCATGTTCGAGCAGAGCACCCTCGACCCGCTCACCTCGGAGAGCCGGGCCGAACTGGTCAAACGCCTGCCGCAGAGCCGGCTGATCGACCCCGCGGAGATCGCCGAGCTGATCTGGTGGCTGGCCTCCGCCCACTCCGGCCCGCTGCACGGTGCGGTGATCGACGCGTCCATGGGCCTGGGCGTGCACCCCGGCCTGCTCACCGGTCAGGGGGTGTGACCATGGTCTCCCGCACCGCGGCCGCGCTGGTCGCCGCCGCCCCCGCCATCGCCGAGGCGCACTTCAGCGCCGAGGCCCACCCCTACCACCCGACCCGGGCCCCCGGGGGCTACCTCAACCTGGGCACCGCCGAGAACCGGCTGCTCGGCGACCTGCTCACCGAGCTCGCGGCCCAGGCGCCCCCGTTCACCGCGGCCGACACCCGCTACGCCCCGCTGCACGGCACCCCGGCCCTGCGCGAGCGGATCGCCGAGCTGCTCAGCACCGGTTACCGCGCGCCGGTCGACCCCGAACACCTGGTGCTGGTCAGCGGCGCGACCGCCGCGCTGGACGTGATCGCCAGTGCGCTCTGCGACCCGGGCGAGGCGATCGTGCTGCCCGCCCCCTACTACGGCGCCTTCGACACCGACCTGGGCGGCCGCTCCGGTGCCCGGCTGATCCCGGTCCCGCTCGCCGCCGACGACGGCTTCGCGCTGCGGACCGGGCCGGTCGAGGAGGCCCTGCACCGGGCCCGCCGGGCGGGCGTGACGGTCCGCGCGATCGCCCTCGCCTCGCCGTCCAACCCGCTGGGGCAGGTCCACCCGGCGAGCCGGCTGCGCGAGCTGGCCTCGCTCGCCGCCGCGCACGGGGTCGACCTGATCGGTGACCAGATCTACGCCCACTCGGTCTTCGGCGCCGAGCCGTTCACCGCCCTGGAGGCGGTCGGCGGTGCCCGGCTGCACACCGTCTGGGGCTTCGCCAAGGACTTCGGCCTGCCCGGCTACAAGGTCGGGGTGCTGCACACCACCGACCCCGAGGTGCTCGCCGCCGCCCGCGCGCTGGCCTACTTCGCCCCGGTCTCCACCGGCACCCAGGCCTTCCTGGCCCAGCTGCTCGCCGACCCCGGGCGGACGGCCGGCTTCCTCACCGAGAGCCGCCGGCGACTGGCCGCCTCCTACACGGCCGCCGCCGCCGAGCTCGACCGGCACGGCCTGCGCCACCTGCCCGCCGAGGCCGGCTGCTCGCTCTGGCTCGACCTGCGCGACCGGCTGCCCGAACCCGGTTTCGACGGCGAGCGGCGGCTCTGGCGCACCGTCTTCGACCGGCTGAAGGTCAACATCATGCCCGGCGAGGCGTTCCACAGCCCCGAGCCCGGCTGGTTCCGGCTCTGCCACCCGCTGGACCCGGCGGTGGTGGCCGAAGCGGTGGCCCGACTCGCCACCCTCCCCCGGCCCGCCGACCGGGCCGGCCTGCTGGAACGGACCCCGTCGTGAGCGCCCCCGGACCGCTGGACCGCTGGTACGAGAGCGCGGGCGTGCGCACCGGGGTGCGCCGGATGTTCCACGAGGGCGCCGAGCAGGGGCTGGTCTTCTTCCCCGAGGCCCTGGTCCCGCACCTGGCGCACGAGGCGGTCCGCGCACTGCCCCCCGAGCGGCGGCGCGAGCTGACCATCCGCCACCTCTACCAGTTCCTGATCGCCACCACCCATCTGGAGACCCGGGTGGTCAACCGGGCGGCCGAGCCGATCGCCAACGGCCGTACCGGCCTGCCGCTGACCACCGCGCTGCGCCAGGACGCCTTCAAGGTCTACTGCGACGAGGGCTACCACGCGCTCTACAGCCTGGACCTGGCCGACCAGATCGCCACCGTCACCGGCATCCCGATCCCCGTCCGGGACTACGGCGGCTTCGTCGAGCAGCTGGCCGTCGCGGCCCGCGAACCGCTGCCGGACCAGCCCGAGCTGGCGGGCCTGCTGCAGGCCGTGGTCTTCGAGACGCTGATCACCGCCGTGCTGAACGAGGTGCCGAACGACACCACGGTGGTCCGCCCGGTCCGCGACCTGATGCGGGACCACGCCAAGGACGAGGGCCGCCACCACCGGTTCTTCGCCGCCTTCTTCCAGGAGCTGTGGGCCGGTCTGACCCCGCAGCTGCGCCGCCGCGCCGCGCTGGCCCTGCCCGACCTGATCCACGCGGCGCTGCGCTGGGACCTCGGCCCGGTCGCGGACTCGCTGCGGCTGGCCGGCCTCGACGCGGACACCACCCGCGCCGTCCTGGCGGACTGCTTCGCGCCGAGCACCGGCGCGAACCGGATCTCGGAGATCTCCCGATCGACGCTGCGGCTGTGCGCCTCGGTCGGAGCCTTTGACCTGCCCGGTGTCCGGGAGGCCTTCGCCGCCCGCGGACTCTACGAAGTGGACGAAGGACCATGACCACCACCACCGGTGCCCTGACCTACCGGCAGTACCTGAGGCTCGATCAGCTGCTCGCCCAGCAACTGCCGCACGGCGCTGCGCAGGGCACCGACGAGCTGCTCTTCATCGCCGTGCACCAGGTGCACGAACTCTGGTTCAAGCTGCTGCTCGACGACCTCGGCACGGCCCGGGACCTGATGCTCGCCGGTGAGCCGCAGCAGGCCCGCCTGGCCCTGCGCCGCTGCCGCGAGATCGAGCGCACCCTGCTGAGCACCATCGAACTGCTGGACACCCTGGCCCCGGGCGCGTTCCTGGCCTTCCGGAGCGTGCTGGGCGGTGCCAGCGGCGCGCAGTCGGCGCAGTTCCACGAGGTGGAGCTGCTCTCCGGGGCCACCGCGACGCACCGGCTCGACGCCCTGGACTGGCTCACCCCCCTCGAACGCGCCCGGCTGGAGCGGCGGGCCATCGAGCCCACGCTCTGGGACGGCTTCGTCTCGCTGCTCGCCGCGGCCGGCTTCCCGGTGCTGACGGTCGAACAGCGTCGCACCGCGCTGGCCACCGCGGCCCGGGACCGGCGAAGCCCGGAGCTCGGCGAGCTGGCCGAGGCGCTGCTCGACCACGACCAGGCCTGGTCGCTCTGGCGGGCCCGGCACCTGCTGGTGGTGGAGCGGCAGATCGGCCGCCGCCCGGGCACCGGCGGCAGCTCGGGCGCGGACCAGCTGGCGGCCCGGTCGGGCGAACGGCTCTATCCGGAGCTGTGGGAGTGCCGCAGCCGGTTGTGACCCACCCGTCCGCGCCGAGAGGGCCAGCCCATGGACAGCCGCGAGATCCTGACCCGCCCGGCCCCGCCGGTGGACCACACGCTGCGCTACGGCGACCATCCGGACCAGCTGGTCGACCTGCGGGTACCCCCCGGCAGCGGGCCGGCTCCGCTGCTGGTGCTGCTGCACGGCGGCTTCTGGCGACCGGAGTACGACCGCGCGCACACCGGCCCGCTGGCCAACGCGCTGGCCGCTGCCGGGCACCTGGTCGCGATCCCCGAGTACCGGCGCTCGGGCTGGCCGGACACCTTCGACGACGTGGCGGCCGCGCTGGACCTGCTGGCCGGGCCGCTGCCCCACCCGGTGACCGGGCACACCACGCTGGTCGGCCACTCGGCGGGCGGGCACCTGGCCCTCTGGGCGGCCGGACGCCGCCGGCTGCCCGACGACTCGCCCTGGCACACCGCCCGGGTCCCGGACGCGGTGGTCGCACTGGCCGGCTGCAGCTGCCTGGACCTGTGCGCGCGGTGGCGGCTCGGCGAGGGGGCGGTGCTCGACCTGCTCGGCGGTCCGCCCCGGTGGCTGCCCGAGCGCTACGCGGCGGCCGACCCCGCGGCGCTGCTGCCGCTCGGCGTGCCCGTCACGCTGCTGCACGGCGCCGCGGACCGCCAGGTGCCGCTCGCGATGAGCCGGGCCTACGCGCGGCGGGCCGCGGCCGCGGGCGAGCCGGTGACCCTGCTGGAGCTGGCCCGGATCGACCACTTCCAGCTGATCGACCCGGACTCGGCGGCCTGGCCCCACCTGACGGCCGCGCTCGGCCGGCCGGCCCCGGCCGAGCTGCCGGTCAGTTGAGCGTGGGGTCCTCCGGGTAGGTGGCGAGCATCGCCAGTGCGCCGCGCTGGCGGCGCAGCACCGAGCGCCAGAGCCGCTCGGGGAGCGGGCAGGAGATGTCGCCCGGCTCGGCGTCCACCAGGTACCAGGCGCCCTCGGCGATCTCCGTCTCCAGCTGGCCGGGTGTCCAGCCCGAGTAGCCGGCGAAGACCCGCAGGCCGCCCAGTTCGCCGGCCAGCACCTGCGGCGGCGCCTCCAGATCGACCAGCCCGATCGCGCCGTGCACCCGGCGCCAGCCGAGCGGGTCCCCGGGCCCCGGCTCGCCCGGCACCACGGCCACCGCGAGCGCCGAGTCCAGGCCCACCGGACCGCCCTGAAAGACCACTTGGGGCGCGCCGGTCAGTTCGGCCCAGCTGTCCAGCACGTCCCCGACCTCCACCGAGGTCGGCCGGTTCAGGACCACGCCGAGGGCGCCCTGCTCGTCATGGTCCAGCAGCAGCACCACCGACCGGGCGAAGTTCGGATCGGTGAGCACCGGGGTCGCCACGAGCAGCCGGCCGGTGTGGGAGAGGGCCGCGGTCATGCAACACATGATCCCGCAGCAGGCGGTGAAACCTCCACCGCGCCGCGCCTCACCCGCCCGGCGGACAGCGTGGCCGGCTTCCACCCTAAGAGAGCATGATCACCACGAGAACGACAGGGAACCGTTCAAGCGGCTACTACCATCTACCAGAGGTGGCGCCCGTGCGGCCCGAGCCGTACGTCCGCCGGTCCTACCTCTCTCCCCCCAGTCACGACGCGCCCCCCGTCGCCGCGGCTGCGAACCCCGGATTGCGAGAACGATGACCGACGACGTCCTGCTGGTGCACGGCGGAAACCCGCTGGAAGGCGAGATCCGTGTCCGCGGCGCCAAGAACCTGGTGCCCAAGGCGATGGTCGCGGCCCTGCTCGGCCAGGGTCCCAGCAGACTGCGCAACGTTCCGGACATCCGCGACGTCAAGGTGGTCCGCGGCCTGCTCCAGCTGCACGGCGTCACGGTGCGCAGCGGCGAGGAGGAGGGCGAGCTGATCCTCGACCCCTCGCACGTGGAGAGCGCCAACGTCGCCGACATCGACGCGCACGCCGGCTCCTCGCGGATCCCGATCCTGTTCTGCGGCCCGCTGCTGCACCGCCTCGGCCACGCCTTCATCCCGGGCCTGGGCGGCTGCGACATCGGCGGCCGGCCGGTCGACTTCCACTTCGAGGTGCTGCGCCAGTTCGGCGCCAGCATCGAGAAGCACCCGCAGGGCACCTACCTGGCCGCCGCGCAGCGGCTGCGCGGCACCAAGATCGAGCTGCCCTACCCCTCGGTCGGCGCCACCGAGCAGGTGCTGCTCACCGCCGTGCTCGCCGAGGGCGACACCGAGCTGCGCAACGCGGCCATCGAGCCGGAGATCGTCGACCTGATCTGCGTGCTGCAGAAGATGGGCGCGATCATCTCCATGGGCACCGACCGGACCATCCTGATCACCGGGGTGGACGAGCTCGGCGGCTACAACCACCGGGCGCTGCCGGACCGCCTGGAGGCGGCCTCGTGGGCCTGCGCGGCGCTGGCCACCAAGGGCGACATCTACGTCCGCGGCGCCCGCCAGCTGGAGATGATGACCTTCCTCAACACCTTCCGGAAGGTCGGCGGCGCCTTCGCGGTGGACGACGAGGGCATCCGCTTCTGGCACCCGGGCGGCGAGCTGAACGCGATCGCCCTGGAGACCGACGTGCACCCGGGTTTCCAGACCGACTGGCAGCAACCGCTGGTGGTCGCGCTGACCCAGGCGGCCGGCCTGTCGATCGTGCACGAGACGGTCTACGAGTCGCGGCTCGGCTTCACCTCCGCGCTCAACCAGATGGGCGCACACATTCAGCTCTACCGGGAGTGCCTGGGCGGCACGCCCTGCCGCTTCGGGCAGCGCAACTTCCTGCACTCCGCGGTGGTCTCCGGCCCGTCCAAGCTGCTCGGCGGCGAGCTGGTGATCCCGGACCTGCGCGGCGGCTTCTCGTACCTGATCGCGGCACTGGCCGCCGAGGGCACCTCGACGGTGCACGGGATCTCGCTGATCAACCGGGGCTACGAGAACTTCATGGACAAGCTGCGTGAGCTGGGCGCGCACGTGGAGCTGCCCAGCGAGCAGACGCTGCTCGCCGCGGTCTGAGGCCGCGCAAGCGCCGCCGGAGCGCTGTGGAACGTTGAAGGGGCCGCCCCCGCCAGGGCGGCCCCTTCCGCGTGGCAGACACCCCGCCAGGCGTGTCCTCGCCACGCACCGGCACTCGGGGGGGGTTGGGTGCCGGTGGTCCTCGGTACTGCCCGTGCTACCCGTGCCGCCCGTGGCGGCCGTCCTGGCGCGGGTGGTGGCGGTGCCGCAGCAGGGCGTGCACCAGCTCGCTGCCGGGGTGGAGCAGGGCCGCGTGCCCCCGCTCCGCCCGGTCCGGCGCGGGGGCCTGCTCGGCCGCGGCGGGCAGCGCGTACAGCACGCCGCCGAGCGCGGCGGCTGCCAGGCCCAGCGCGGCCGCCTTCCACAGGTGTCTCATGGCCACAGGCTGCCAGCCGCCGGATGAGCGAATGATGAGGAAGCGCGCGGCCCCGGCCACCGGACGGCGGGGCGGTCCCGGAAAACAGCGGAGCGGGGGTGGTCCGGCGAACCGGACCACCCCCGCTCCACGGGAGATCAGACGCCCTTGGCGGCTTCCTTGAGCTTGGAACCGGCGCTCACCTTGGCGCTGTAACCGGCCGCGATCTGGATCGGCTCGCCGGTCTGCGGGTTGCGGGCGGTACGGGCGGCGCGGTGGGTCCGCTCGAAGGTCAGGAAACCGGGGATGGTGACCTTCTCGTCACCCTTGGCCACGACCTCGCCCACAACCTCGGCGAAGGCCGCCAGAACGGCGTCGGCGTCCTTGCGGGTCACCTCGGCGCGGTCGGCCAGAGCGGCCACCAGCTCACTGCGGTTCATGTGTACTCCTGTGGTCTGTTCGTTGCGGTGTGCGGGGGCCCATCGGTCATCCCTCCGGAGGCACCCGGCTGGGCCGCTGGTCCGCACACTGTGCTCGTTCAGGCGGCTGGTGGTAGGGGCCCGGCTCGTGTCCCGGGCCGCGCACCGTGTCAGTGCCTGCCACGTGCCTGCCTGGGAACGAATCCTGCCCTTACCGGCCCTGAGAAAGCGAATCGGGCCTCGGCCGTCCACCCCGAACGGCGCCCTCCCCACGCAGCTGTGACGCTCCGTCGGCGCCGGCTGACCGACGCGGGCGGCGGCCGGGAACGACTCGCCGAGTGGTTGGGGGACGTTCCGTACTTGTCGGACACGCCTGCCCCGTGCAGGGCTACCGTACGCCCTGACGGGGACAAGCCCAAACACGCCCTTCCCCTTGTGTCGCAAGGGATCGGACCAGGTCGACGCCGGAAGGGGCGGTATTCGGCCAGGTGATCGACTGGATACCGCCCCCGGAGCACTCCGTTGACCGGAGCTGACTCAGAGCTTGACCACCGGGAAAGCCGCGGTGTCGAGGGTCCCGACGATGCCCGGGGTGGGCCGCGAGGGGGCCTGCTCGGTCGAACCGGCGGCGGCCAGCGCGGCCTCCCGGACGGCGGCGGCGACCGTCTTGGCCACGTCCGGATGGAAGACGCTGGGGATGATGTAGTTCGCGTTCAGCTGGTCGTCCAGCACGGTCGCGGCCAGCGCGCGGGCCGCGGCGATCATCATCTCGGTGTTCACCGTACGGCTCTGCGCGTCCAGCAGGCCGCGGAAGACACCCGGGAAGACCAGCACGTTGTTGATCTGGTTCGGGAAGTCACTGCGGCCGGTGGCGACCACGGCGGCGGTCTGCCGGGCGACCGCCGGGTCGACCTCCGGGTCCGGGTTGGCCAGCGCGAAGACGATCGCGTTGTCCGCCATCGAGGCGATGTCGTCGCCGTCCAGCACGTTCGGGGCGGAGACGCCGATGAAGACGTCGGCGTCGGCCACCGCCTCCTTGAGGCTGCCGGTGCGGCCCGAGCGGTTGGTGTGCTCGGCGATCCAGCGCAGCGAGTCGTTCAGGTCGTCCCGGCCGCCGTGCACCACGCCGTGCACGTCGGCCACGGTGGCGTGCTCGACACCGGCGGCCAGCAGCAGCTTCAGGATCGCGGTGCCGGCCGCGCCGGCGCCGGACATGACCACCCGGATGTCGCCGATCTCCTTGCCGACCACCCGCAGCGCGTTGGTCAGCGCGGCCAGCACCACGATCGCGGTGCCGTGCTGGTCGTCGTGGAAGACCGGGATGTCCAGCGCCTCGCGCAGCCGGGCCTCGATCTCGAAGCAGCGCGGCGCGGAGATGTCCTCCAGGTTGATGCCGGCGAAGCCGGGGGCGATCGCCTTGACGATCGCGACGATCTCGTCGGCGTCCTGGGTGTCCAGGCAGATCGGCCAGGCGTCGATGCCGGCGAAGCGCTTGAACAGGGCCGCCTTGCCCTCCATCACCGGCAGCGCGGCCTGCGGGCCGATGTTGCCCAGGCCCAGCACCGCCGAGCCGTCGGTGACCACGGCGACGCTGTTGCGCTTGATGGTCAGGCGGCGGGCGTCCTCGGGGTTCTCGGCGATCGCCATGCAGACCCGGGCCACGCCGGGGGTGTAGATCATGCTCAGGTCGTCGCGGTTGCGGATCGGCAGCTTCGAGGACATCTCGATCTTGCCGCCGAGGTGCATCAGGAAGGTACGGTCCGAGACCTTGCCGATCGTCACGCCGTCGATCGCGCGCAGCTTCTCGACGATCTCCTCGCCGTGCGCCACCGAGGCGGCCGCCACCGTCACGTCGATCCGCAACGCCTCCAGACCCGAGGCCGTGACGTCCAGACCGGTCACCGACCCGCCGGAGGACTCCACGGCCGTGGTGATGTTGCTGACCGCGCTGCCACTGGCCGGAACCTCCAGCCGCACCGTGATCGAGTTGGAGACACTGGGCACCGTCGCCATCGACGTCCTTCTTCCGTCCGCTGAGAGCTGAGAGCTGGCCAGGCCGTCTTCAACACCTGTCGGACACTTCAACAGTTTGTTGATGCTGCGCCTCGCGCATCCTAGGCCTCGATCGTCGCACCTACCAGGTGCTTGCCAGAAATATCGCCCGTTGATTGCGGGGAACCGACAACAGATGATCCGGTGAACCTGACCAAGGACCGAAAAACCACCGCATGACCTTGCCTGGCGGGACCGATGGGTTACATTGGACGAGACACCGGCTCGATCCAAGCCCCCGGGCCCAACCTTAGTCGCTTCGAGCGACCACTTGCCGCGAGGCGAGCATGGCGGGTCGGTGTCACCAACGTAACGACTGTGGCCCCCACCTCCGGTGGGGGCCACAGTCGTTGACGGCCTCTCAGGGCCGCCGCAGCAGCGCCGGGACGCCCTCGCTGTCGGGCAGGTCGTCGGGCCCGGAGAGCACCGTCAGACGCTGGGTGGCACGGGTCAACGCGACGTAGAGGACCCGCAGCCCGGCCTCGGACTCGCCGGCGATGCCGGTCGGGTCGGCGACCACCGTCGCGTCGTACTCCAGGCCCTTGGCCTCCAGGCTGCCCAGCGCCACCACGCGCGCGCCCAGGCCCTCGGTCCAACCGGCCGCCTCCGCCCGGCGATCCATCGGGACCACCACGGCCACCGTGCCGTCCACCTCACCCAGCAGGCGACGCAGTTCGGCGCGCGCGGCGGCACCGAAGGCGCCCTGCTCCGGCGCGGTGACCGCCGCGAAGCGCGGCTCGATGCCGGTGGAGCGCACCGCGCTGGGCGAGGGGGTGCCCGGCGCGGCCAGCGCCAGCACCTGCGCCGCGACCTCGGCGATCTCGGCGGGGTTGCGGTAGTTGACGGTCAACGTGTGGCGGCGGCGCGGCTTGCCGGCCAGCACCTCGTCGAGCGCCGCCTGGGCCTCCTCGGGGAAGGGCCAGGAACTCTGCGCCGGGTCGCCGACGATGGTCCAGGTGGCCGAACGGGAGCGGCGGCCGATCATCCGCCACTGCATCGGCGTCAGGTCCTGCGCCTCGTCGACGATCACGTGCGCGTACTCGGTGCGCTCCACCGGGACGTTCTCGCGCCGGCGGGAGCTGCGGTCGGCGAAGGTGGTCACCTCGTCGAGGCCGCTGAGCAGGTCCACCGCGTCCACCTCGCGCACCTTGGGCCGGGCCGGCTCGCCGAGCAGCAGCTGCAGCTCGTCGATCAGCGCCACGTCGTGCGCCGAGAGCGTCCCCCGGCCGCGCTCGTCCAGGTGGCGCCAGGAGGCGGCCAGCAGGCGGGCCTCCTCGGGACTGACCACCCGCCGGGCGACCCGGTTGGTGTGCCTGGCCTGCCGCAGCGTGGCCAGCACCTGACGCGGGCTCAGGGCCGGCCACCAGGCATCCAGGAAGTCGAGGAAGAGCGCCTCGTCCGAGACGTACTCGTCGAAGGACTCCTTCTCCTCCTGGCGCTGCTCACGGGAGAAGTGGTCGGTGGGCTTGGGCAGGTGCCTGGTGGCCACCACCCAGAGCGCGTCCAGCAGCAGCCGGCGGGCCCGGGGGCGCAGCAGGTTGAGCGGGGTGCCGCCGCTGCCGACCACGTTGCCGCGCACCGCGCGCAGCCGCCCGGCGTCCAGCCGCAGCACCTCGCCGCGCGCCACCACCTTCAGCTCGGTGGGCGCACCGAGCTCCAGCGCGGCCCGCGCGGTGCGGCGCAGCAGCTGCACCATCCGGGCCGAGCCCTTGATCCGCGCCGTCTCGGGGGTGTCGTAGCGCTCGGCCTCGATGCCGTCCACCAGGCTGCCGACCGCGCGGATCGCCACCTGGCCCTCCTCGCCGAGCGAGGGCAGCACGCCCTCGGTGTAGGAGACCAGCAGCGGGGTCGGGCTGACCACCAGGATCCCGCCCGCGTAGCGACGACGGTCCTGGTACAGCAGGAAGGCCGCCCGGTGCAGCGCGACGGCGGTCTTGCCGGTGCCGGGGCCGCCGGTGACCAGGGTGGCGCCGGCGGCGGGCGCCCGGATCACCTCGTCCTGCTCCTTCTGGATCGAGGAGACGATGTCGCGCATGGTGTGCTCGCGGGCGCGGCCGAGCGAGGCCATCAGCGCGCCGTCGCCGATCACGGCCAGCTCCCGGCCGTCCAGCACCGGGGTCAGGTCGGGGCGCAGCAGGTCGTCCTCGACGCCGATCACCTTGCGGCCCTTGGAGCGGATCACCCGGCGGCGCAGCACCCGGCCCGGCTCCAGCGGGGTGGACCGGTAGAAGGGGGCGGCGGCGGGCGCCCGCCAGTCGATCACCAGCGGGCCGTACTCGGCGTCCAGCACGCCGAGCCGGCCGATGTGCAGGGTCTGCGCGACGTTCTCGTCACCCGGATCGAGCGGGGTGAAGGAGGGGATGCCGTGCTCTTCGGGGGCGTCCGGCTGCTGCAGGTCGATCCGGCCGAACAGGAAGTCCTCGAACTCGCTGTTCAACCGGTGCAGGTGCGCGCCGGCCCGGTAGACCTGCGCGTCCCGTTCGGCGAGCGCGCCGGGCGTACCGATCTGGACCCGCTTCGCGGCGTCCTCCAGGACGTACTCGGCTTCCGCGAGCTTCTCCTCCAGACGCCGGTAGACGGTGTCGAGGTGCCGCTGTTCGCCCGCGATCTCACGCTCGCGCAGCCCCTCGGCCGTGGCCGTGGTGCTGTCCGCTGGTGCCGTGCCGGCCTCGGTGGTTGCGGCCGCGTGCTGCCTGCCGTGCGCGCCCAAGGAGTCCCCTTGTCGTACTGCTGCTGGTGGGAGAAAGGTTGCCGCCCAAAGTCGGCGGACGGACGATCCTACTCCCGGAGTCGCCGCAGGGGCACTCAGGGGCGAAACACCCGCCCGGAAACACGCGCCGGCGAAACACCGGGACGGGAGGCGGGAGCGGAACGCCGGGCCGCAAACACGAAGGCCGCCCTCCGAGATCGGAAGGCGGCCCGCATGCACATGGGATGGTGGAGATGCCGGGAATCGAACCCGGGTCCAGTGGAGTTGATTCAGGACTTCTCCGAGCGCAGTCCGCTGTGCTTTTCTCGGCCCTGGCAGTCACGCGGACAAGCCGCCAACAGGCCCAGCTGCTGTTTGATGTCCCGCCCACCCCCGCAGCCCGGGTGGACAGTTTAGTTCCCTAGATTATGCCAGGGTCCGGGTCGGGAACTCCCCGGTCTGACACCCGGCTATCGCTGCTTAGGCAGCGAGAGCGAGGGAATCGCGCTTAACGTTGGCGATTATTTTTTTGCGACAGATGGTTAACGAGATCATTGCCGCGTTCCTCGGCTCGCTTCTCCTGTTTCGACGTCCCCTGTCGAAACCGATCATCCCCATGTTTTGTTGAGAAACAGCTCCGGTTGGGCGATGCCACCCGGTGATGCTTGGACCATGGTACGCGCCCTGCCAGGGGCGGTCCAGCTGATTAGACCGCGGCGGGGGCGGCCGGCGGGGTGGTGTCGGGCGCGGTGGTGCCGGGCTGCCCGGTGTGGGCCGGGCCGGTGGGCTTGGGGAGCGGCTTGACCGGCCCGGTCCTGGTCTGGTGCAGCCCCGGGGTGCCGAGTTGCTGGGCCAGCCAGGGCAGCGCGTCGGCGAACGCGGTGGCGCCGAAGTGCCAGGTGTGCCGGCCCGGCTGGACCTCCAGCCGGCACGCGATGCCGTCCTGCCGGGCGGCGGCGTCCAGTTGCTTCGCGTGCGCGACCTGGGCGGTCTCCTGGTCGCCGCTCTCGAACCAGCCGGAGGTGCCGCGGAATTTGGCGTGCCCCGCGAGCACGGTCAGCGGGTCGTGCGCCGCCCAGGCCGCCGCGTCGCCGCCGTAGAGCGTGTCGATGGTCTGCTGCTTGTCGCCGGTGTTCGGCCCGAGGTCACCGGAAATGTCCTCGAAGTGCGTGAAGACCTGCGGGTGTTCGAGGGTCAGGTCGATCGCGCAGGTGCCGCCCATCGACCAGCCCACCACACCCCACTTGTGCGGATCGGTGGTGGTGCCGAAAGTCTTCTCGATGTACGGCGGAATGTCCTTGACCAGGTGGTCCTCGGCATTCCCGTTCGGACCGTTCACGCATTCGGTGTCGACCTTGAAGCCGCCGGTCGCGTCCGCGAAGACCAGCACCGGCGCGTAACCGCCGTGCTGCGCGGCGTAGGCGTCGGCGGTCTGCACCGCGTCCCCGGCCCGCACCCAGTTGTCGGGGACCGCGTACTCCCCGCCGATCATCTCCAGCACCGGCAACTTGGGCCGGGTCTTGCTGCGGAACCAGGCCGGCGGCAGGTAGACCAGCTCCTCGCGGTGCGCGAAGCCGCTGGCGGTGTCGGGTATGTCCACCTCGACGATCCGGCCGGTGCTGGTCCTGCCGGTCAGCGAGCCGAGTTGGTCCAGCGTGACCTGCTGCGGCAGCGGGGCGCCGGTCAGCTCGCCGATCGCGTCGTCCACGGTCGGGAAGTAACCGGTGGACGCGTTGAGCACGTTGGCGCCGGCCAGCAGGGCCAGCACCGCGGCCAGCGGCGCCAGCGAGCGCCGCCACCAGCGCGCCGAGCCCCAGCCGGCCACCAGCACCGCCAGGGCCAGGATCGCCGCGCCCAGCCAGAGCCAGAGCGCGAACGGCAGCGGGTCGGTGATCCCTGCGACGGTGACCGCGAGCAGCCCGGCCAGCGCGGTCAGCACGACGGCGGCGCCGAGTGCGATCGGCGCCCTGCGCAGCCGCCAGCGACGGTCCCGCCAACCGGCCGCGACCAGCAGCGCGGCACCGGCCGCGAGCTGGACGGTCCACGGGAACCAGCCGTCCAACAGGGAGAAGTTCATCCTCGGATGGTACTGACCGAACCTTGGTCAACAGGCCGCTGACCAGGCAGACCACCTGGTCAGGACCAACCCGCTACAGGAACGGCACAATCAGCCGGCCCGGCGGCGGGCGGCGGCGACCGCGCGGGCGGTCTCCCGGGTGTCCTGCTTCTCGCGCAGGGTCTGCCGCTTGTCATAGAGCTTCTTGCCGACCGCCAGCGCGAGCTCGAGCTTGACCCGGCCGTCCTTGAAGTACAGGGAGAGCGGCACCAGGGTGTGCCCGGTCTCCTTGCTCTTCGACTCCAGCTTGCGGATCTCCATCTTGTGCAGCAGCAGCTTGCGCTTGCGCCGCGCCGAGTGGTTGGTCCACGTCCCCTGGGTGTACTCGGGGATGAAGACGTTGTCGATCCACACCTCACCGGCCTGGGTGTAGGCGTAGCCGTCGACCAGGTTGGCCCGGCCCTCGCGCAGCGACTTGACCTCGGTGCCGGTCAGCACCATCCCGCACTCGTAGGTGTCGAGGATCGTGTACTCGTGTCGCGCCTTCTTGTTCTGCGCGATCAGCTTCTGTCCCTTTTCCTTTGCCATAGCACCGGACATTCTCGCACCTCGGTGGCCCGCCCGGCAGCCGCTTTACGGCTTGGCGCCGGCACTGCCCAGCCCGCTGAGCACCCGCAGGGCCAACGCGTCGGCGGCGGCCGGGTCGGTGACCGGCACGTCGGGGAGCAGGCCGGTGCCGTCCGGGGAGCGTCCGGCGGGGGTGAACCAGCGGCCCACGGTGAGTTCCAGGACCGATCCGTCGGCGAGCCGGCTGGGCTGCTGGACGGTGCCCTTGCCGAAGGTCCGGCTGCCCACCAGCACCGCCCGGCAGCGGTCCTGCAGCGCGCCGGCCAGCAGTTCGGCGGCGCTCATCGTGCCGCCGTCCACCAGCACCACCAGCGGGGTGCGCGGATCGCCGCCGGACGCCGCGGCCAACTGCCGTACCTGGCCGCCGACCTGGTAGGAGGCGACCGGG
This sequence comes from Kitasatospora sp. NBC_01266, assembly GCF_036242395.1. Taxonomy (NCBI): domain Bacteria; kingdom Bacillati; phylum Actinomycetota; class Actinomycetes; order Kitasatosporales; family Streptomycetaceae; genus Kitasatospora; species Kitasatospora sp. NBC_01266. The sequence continues at coordinate 3,325,946 of NZ_CP108458.1, forward strand.
CCGCCGTCCAGGAAGGCGGAGGCGGTGGCGACCGCCTCCGCCACCAGGCCACCGGAGTTGCCGCGCAGGTCGAGCACCATCCCGCGCTCGGGCGCGCCCCGCACCGCCGCGGCGATCCGGGCGCCGACGCCGGTGGTGAAGGCCCGTGCGGTGATCCACAGCACCCCGGGCGCCGGGTGGTCCACGGCGACGTCCTGGGCGGCGAGCACGGTCCGACGCAGCGTCACCTCACGTGCGGCACCGCCGCCGCGCCGCAGCGTCAGCCGCACCGGTGAGCCGGGACCGGCCGACCGCCCACCGGCGTCCCGTTGATCGGAGTGGCCGCGCAACCGGGCCACCACCTCGGTCACCGGCAGCCGGTCCACCGGCGCGTCGTCCACCGCGAGCAGCCGGTCGCCGACCGCGATCCCGGCCGCGGCGGCCGGCGAGCCCGGGGGCAGCGCGCTGACCAGCGTCGAGCCGTCGTCGGCCCGGTACACGAAGACGCCGACCCCGAGGTACTCGCCGTCCAGCCCCTGGGTGAACTCGGCGTACTCCTGCGGGCTGTAGTACGCGGCCCAGCGGTCGCCGCCATCCGCCACCAGCCGCTCGGCCTGCAGCGGGGAGAGTCCCGCGACCTCGGGTGCCGGGCCTGCGGCGTCCACCGAGGCGGCCCGGCGCGGCGGCGCGCCGGGCACGGTGCCGCCCCAGGCGCCCAGCACCGCGCCGCCGAGCAGCACCGTGCCGAACACCAGGCCGAGGGTGGCACCATGGCGCGCCTGCCGTGCGGCTGCGGTCATGGGACGGGAGTGTAGGCGCCCGGTGCGCCGCGTGTTCGCGGAACGGCGCAGGCTCACCGGGCGTGACGCGGACCCGCCCTACACCTTCAGGTACTTGCGCAGTGTCAGGAAGGCCGCCACCGCCGCCATCGCCATACCGGCCACGATCAGCAGCGGGATCACCTGCAGCACCGAGGAGAGCCCGATGAACTGGATGAACTGCACCTTCTTGGCCAGCCAGTGCTGCACGCCGTAGTTGCCGAGCAGCAGCAGGCCGGAGGCCAGCACCGCGCCCAGCAGGGCGGCGAAGGCCGCCTCCGCGATGAACGGCATCTGCACATAGAAGTTGGAGGCACCGACCAGCCTCATGATCCCGGTCTCCCGCCTTCGGCTGAACGCCGAGACGCGGACCGTGTTGACGATCAGCAGCAGCGCCACCGAGAGCATCAGCACCATGATCACGAAGGCCGCCGTCTGCAGGCCGTTGAGCAACCCGAAGAGGTTGTCCAGGATCTGCCGCTCGTCCTCCACCGAACGCACCCCTGGATGCCCGGCGAAGGCGCTCTGGATCACGTCGTAACGGGTCGGATCGCTCAGCTTCACCCGCCAGGAGGACGGGATGGCGTCGGCACCGAGGACGGAGACCAGGGCGTTGTCCGGGTTCATGTCCTTCCAGTGCTTGTAGGCCTCCGCCTGGCTCTCGAAGGTGGAGCTCTCCACCAGCGGCTGCATCTTGTCCAGGCCGGCCTTGACATCGTCGATCTGGTCCTGGGTGGCCGCACCGTTCGCACACTGCGGGGCGGTCTTGGCGTCCGCCTTGGTGCAGAAGTAGATGCTGACCTCGACCTTGTCGTACCAGTACCCCTTCATCGAGTTGACCTGGTCACGGACCAGCAGACTGGCCCCGGCCAGGGCGAGCGAGAGCGCGACGCTGACCACGACCGCGATGGTCATGGTCAGGTTGCGGCGGAGACCCACACCGATCTCCGACAGGATGAACTGGGCGCGCATGAGCTTCTTCTACTCCAAGATCAAGGCTGGTGGACCGGAGGCGGCGACGCGGAGGCCGGGCTAGTGCTGGTACCCGTAGACACCGCGGGCCTGGTCACGGACCAGCAGCCCCTTGTCGAGTTCGATCACGCGCTTGCGCATCTGGTCGACGATGGCCTGGTCGTGGGTGGCCATCAGCACCGTGGTCCCGGTGCGGTTGATCCGGTCCAGCAGCTTCATGATGCCGACCGAGTTCTGCGGGTCCAGGTTTCCGGTCGGCTCGTCCGCGATCAGCAGCATCGGGCGGTTGACGAAGGCCCGGGCGATCGCGACGCGCTGCTGCTCACCACCGGAGAGCTCACCGGGCATCCGGTCCTCCTTGCCGCCGAGGCCGACCAGGTCGAGCACCTCGGGCACCACCTTGTTGATGGCGCTCTTCGGCTTGCCGATGACCTCCAGCGCGAACGCCACGTTCTGCGCCACGGTCTTGTTCGGCAGCAGGCGGAAGTCCTGGAAGACCGTGCCCAGTTGACGCCGCATGTGCGGCACCTTCCAGTTGGACAGCTTGCCCAGGTCCTTGCCGAGCACGTGCACCTCGCCGGTGCTGGGGCGCTCCTCGCGCAGGCACAGCCGCAGGAAGGTGGACTTGCCCGAGCCGGAGGAACCGACCAGGAAGACGAACTCGCCCTTCTCGATCTCCAGCGAGACCTCCGACAGGGCGGGGCGGTTCTGCTTGGGATAGGTCTTGGAAACGTTGTCGAATCTGATCACGGCTGCATCACGGAGGCCATCCTAGGCGGAACAGCTGACGGTTCGAACAACTGCCGTGACCCGATCGTTACTTCAGGCCGAGGCTGGACGTCGGTCGCGCTGCTCCTGGGGCGGGACCCACCCCGCGATCCGGTCGGGGAGGGGTGGCGGGAGCGACCCTGGCCACTCCCCCGGCTTGGGACCATACGCGACCCGCCTACCGCCGCGCAGGGCGGTCCGTCGAATGAATCTGACGGGTTGTCCGCACTTGGGAGAAATGCCCGGAAAATTGCGAGCCATTTCACAGCCGCTTCCGGGGTTCGTGCGCCGGATGTCCTTGATGTGATGATTGGCCGGGTGGTGACCGTCCGGGGTTTCCCCGCCCAGGCGCCGGAAGCCGTGGAACCTGGCAGAGTAGAGACCAACCGCAGTGCCGCGGTCCGCTCCGATCCCCCGCCCGGGGCAGATACGGGAACCATTCGAGGGCCCGATGCGTTGGCTGTAGCAGGCAAGGAGGAGATCGCATGACGTGCGACCATCTGGTGTGCGCCAACTGCGCCGGCCGCGTGAGCGAGGGCCGCTGCCCGGTCTGCCGCGCCGAGCGCGCCCGGCTGCAACAGCAGCAGGGTCCGCTTGCCACGCTCTCTCCGGCCACGCTGCTCGCGCTGCTGGCCGCCCTGCTGGCGGTGGCAGTGATCTGCCGGCAGGCGCTGGCGTAGATTCGCCCGACAGAACGCCGAGGGGCCCCGGACGGTGTCCGGGGCCCCTCGGCGTTGTCGCGTGATCGCCGGATCGGCGTCCGGATCAGTTCTCGCTCTGCTTGCGCCAGCGGATACCGGCCTCGATGAAGGCGTCGATGTCGCCGTCCAGCACCGCCTGCGGGTTGCCGACCTCGTACTCGGTCCGCAGGTCCTTGACCATCTGGTACGGGTGCAGCACGTAGGAGCGCATCTGGTTGCCCCATGAGCTGCCGCTGTCCTTCAGCGAGTCCATCCGGGCCTTCTCCTCCTGGCGGCGCCGCTCCAGCAGCTTGGCCTGGAGGACGTTCATCGCCGAGGCCTTGTTCTGGATCTGCGAGCGCTCGTTCTGGCAGGAGACCACGATGCCGGTCGGCAGGTGGGTGATCCGCACCGCCGAGTCGGTGGTGTTGACGCCCTGGCCGCCGGGGCCGGAGGCGCGGTAGACGTCGATCCGCAGCTCGCCCTCGTCGATGTCGACGTGGTCGCTCTGCTCGACGACCGGGAGCACCTCGACACCCGCGAAGGAGGTCTGCCGGCGGCCCTGGTTGTCGAACGGCGAGATCCGCACCAGGCGGTGGGTGCCCTGCTCGACCGAGAGCGTGCCGTAGGCGTAGGGGGTCTTCACGGTGAAGGTCGCGGACTTGATGCCCGCCTCCTCCGCGTAGGAGGTGTCGTAGACCTCGGTCGGGTAGCCGTGCCGCTCGGCCCAGCGCAGGTACATCCGCATCAGCTGCTCGGCGAAGTCGGCGGCGTCCACGCCACCGGCCTCGGCCCGGATGTTGACCAGCGCCTCGCGGGCGTCGTACTCGCCGGAGAGCAGGGTGCGCACCTCCAGCTCCTCGACGGCCTTCTTGACCGAGGCCAGCTCGGTCTCGGCCTCGGCCCGGGTGTCCGCGTCGCCCTCGTCCTCGGCCAGCTCGAAGAGGACGGACACGTCCTCGATCCGGCTGCGCAGGCCGGCGACCCGGCGCAGCTCGCCCTGCAGGAAGGAGAGCCGACTGGTGACCTTCTGGGCGTTCGCGACGTCGTCCCAGAGGGCGGGGGCGGCTGCCTCCTCCTCCAGACGTTCGACGTCGGCCCGGATCTTGTCCAGGTCGAGGACTGCCTCGATCGACCCCATGGTCGTTTCGAGGTTCTTGAGCTCTTCGGAAGGATCGACGGCTGCCACGCCACCAGCCTAATGGTTGGCGCGGGGCGCTGGGACCGACCGGTGGCCACCGAGCCGCAGCACGTCCGCCGAGAGCCGCTGGGCGTGCGCCCCGGTGCCGTGCCCGTGGCCGCCGGCGAAGGCCGCGTAGGCCGCGGCGGCACCGGCCAGCAGCAGCACCACGGCCAGCAGCACCGCGAGCAGCCGGCGCCGGCGCACCAGGGCCGACCGTCGCCCGCCGCGGTGGCCGGGCGCGGGCGCGGAGCGCTGGGCACGTGACTCCGCGGCGTAGCCGGCCAGCTCCTGGGCGGAGGGGCGGCGCAGGCTGGTGTGGGTGTCCCGGGTGGAGTCCGGGGCCGGGGCGGCGACCAGCGGGACCGCGGGGCCGCGTCGGCGGCGGTGGGCGCCGGTGCCGGTGTCCGCCTCGGCGTAGACGGCCTCGGCCGCGGTCGGCACCTCCTCGGCGGCCGGCCGGTCCTGGGCGGGCAGCGCCAGCGGCGGCAGGCCGGCCAGCGCGGGCAGCTGCTCGCGCAGGCGCTCGGCCAGCTCGGCGGCGCGCAGCCGGGAGGCGGGCGCCTTGGCCAGGCACTCGGAGATGATCCGCCACAGGCCGTCCGGCAGCCCGGGGATCGGCGGCACGCTCTCGGTGACGTGTCGGCGCAGCACCGCCCCGGTGTGGCCACCGCCGAACGGGGTGAAGCCGGCCAGCAGCTCGTAGCAGACCGTGGCCAGCGCGTAGATGTCGACGGCGGCCCGCGGCTCCAGGCCCTCGATGATCTCGGGGGCCAGGTAGTCGGGGGTGCCGATGATCCGGGTCGCCCTCGTCCGCCGCGGGGCGTCGACCAGCCGGGCGATGCCGAAGTCGGTGAGCTTGGCGCGCGGCGCGCCGCCTGGTCCCGGCGGCGCGGCGAGGTCGAGCATCACGTTCTCCGGCTTGACGTCCCGGTGCACGATCCCGGCCGCGTGCGCGGCGGCCAGCCCGTCGGCCACATCCGCGATCACCGAGGCGGCGGCCTGCGGGGCGAGGACGCCCTCGCGCTCCAGCCGGGAGCGCAGATCGGTGCCGTGCACCAGCTCCATCACCAGCGCGAGGTCATCGCCGTCCACCACCATGTCGCGCACCCCGACCACGCGCGGGTGGTCCAGGCCGGTGAGCGCGGCCCGCTCCTGGACGAAGCGCCCGACCAGCACCTGATCGGTGGCCAGGTCCTCGCGCAGCAGCTTGACGGCCACCGGTCCGTCGGGGCCCTCGCCGAGCCAGACGGTTCCGGCGGACCCCCGGCCGATCACCTGGTGCACGGTGTACCGGCTGCCGATCTTGCGTGCCAATGCTGCTCCGTAGGCGGCGGGGAGCGCTCCACCGGGCCGCCGCGGGGGCCCGGAAGCGCTCATGAGGTCGGTGCGTCACCGACCAACCTACGCGCCTCGGGACCCTGCGCGGGACCTCTGGACGGCCAATGTCGACAAAGCGCCAATACTGACCATTTGGTGGCTGTTCGTCAGTTTCCGGTGATGGAGTGCCAGGTGCTGCTGATCCAGCCGGTGGTGCTGTCCCAGCCTTCGTGCACGTTGTCCCAGTAGTGCGGCAGCGGGGTGAAGTTCCACAGCGCGACGGCCGCCACCGCCAGGATCAGCACCACCATCAGGCAGCCCTTGAGGCAGCCGAGGCCCGGGATGTACATCCGGTTGCGGCTGCGCGGGCGCGGCTCGCGGCGCGGCCGGGGCTCGCGCTCCGGCTCGGGCTCGCGTTCGCGCGGGGCGGGCGGTTCCGGACGGTGCTGCGGCGGCTCGGCACGGCGGGCCGGGGCGGGGGCCTGCGGCGCCGGGCGCTGGGGCGGCTCACGGTAGGCCTGGTAGCCCTGGTCCTGGTACTGGCGGTCCGGCTCGGCATAACCCTGGTCGCCGTAGCCCTGGTCGCCGTAGCCCTGGTCACGGCCGCCGGGCCGGCCGCGCTGCGACTGGTAGGGCGGCGGAGCCACCGGCGGGCGCTCGGCGCGGCCGTAGCCGGGGCGCGGCTCGCCCTGGCCGGGCCCGGGGCCCTGCTGGGGGTAACCGCCCTGCTGCGGGTAGCCGCCCTGCTGGGGATAGCCGCCCGGACGCTGCTGACCGCCGCCCGGCGGCGGGTAGCCCGGGCCCGGGTAGCCACCGCCCTGGTAGGGCTGCGGGGCCCGCTGCGGGGGCTCGGCGTAGTCCTCGGCCGTGAAGACCTGGGTCTGCTGGTTGCGGTCGCGGGCGGCGCGCAGCTGGGTCTGCCAGGGGTGCGGCGCCTCGGGCTGCTGCTGCGCCACCGGCGCCGGACCGGCCGCGCTCGCCGGGGTGGCGAACGGACCGCCGGGCGGGGTGGGCAGCAGCCGGGTCGGGTCGGGGCCCGGTGCGCCGGGGGTGCCGCCGTTCGGGAGCAGCTGGGTGGCGGCGGCCGGGTCGTACCGGGCGGTCAGCAGCTGGGTCGCCTGGTCCGGCTGGAGCTGCCCGGTGCCGGGCACCTCGGCGGGCTGCGGCTCCGGGAGCAGCAGCGCGGCCACTCCGAGCGCGGCGTCCACGGCGGTCGGCGAGGCGTGCACGCCGATCCCGGCGGCCACCACGCGCAGCGCGTGGGCCAGCGAGGTGGCGCTCGGGCGCAGCCCCGGGTCCTTGCGCAGGCAGCGCTCGACCACGATCCACAGCGGCTCGGGCATCCCGGGCGGGCGCGGCGGCTCCTGGGTCAGGTGGGCCTGGAGCACCTGGAGCGCCCCGTCGCCCTGGAACGGCGGGCGCCCGGTGACCAGCTCGTAGAGCATGATCCCGGCGCCGTAGATGTCCACGGCGGAGGTCTGCGGACGGCCGCTGGCCGACTCGGGGGCGACGTAGGCGGGGGTGCCGACGAACTCGCTGGTGCGGGTGATGCCCGGGGAGTCGGCGAGGCGGGCGATGCCGAAGTCGGTGAGCATCGGGTGGAGCTGCTCGCCCCGCGTCCCGTCACCGGGCACGGTGGCGAGCAGCACGTTGGCGGGCTTGAGGTCGCGGTGCACCACCCCGTCCGCGTGGCTGACCGCGAGCGCGTCGGCGATCTGGGCCATCAGCAGCGCCGCGGCGATCGGGCTCAACGGGCCGTTGGCGCGCAGGTACCGGTACAGGTCGGGGCCGTCCACCAGGTCCATCACCAGGGCGAGCAGCTCGCCCTCGACCACCAGGTCGCGGACCCGGACGATGTTGGGGTGGCTCAGCCGCAGCAGCACCGCCCGCTCGCGCAGGAAGCGCAGCACGATGTCCTGGTCGGCGGCCAGCTCCTCCTTGAGGATCTTGACCGCGACCTGCTGGCCCGGCACCAGGTCCGGCAGTCCGGCATCCTCGCGCACCCGCCCCCGCCAGACGGTGCCCATGGCACCGCGCCCGAGGGTCTCCTCGAGCAGATACTTGCTGCCTACCGGCCGCACCTGGTGCACTCCTTGCCCTACCGAGGCCCACTGTCGCCCGCAGGCGATAGTCCGTGTGTGCGGCAACTCTAACCGTGTCCACCAAACCCCAGCCGGAGGAGCGCGCACCGCCGCCGGCCGGCGGCGCGGGGCCGCCTTGACCTGATGGCCCGCCCACTCCACCATGGCGATGATCACAAGATCGTCAAATCCGGTACGGTGCACGGACTGTCGGTCCCGGGTGGCAGGATGACGCTAGGGCCGGACAGGCCCTGGCACTCCTGCGGTCCAACACTCATCACGAGCAGAGGGGAACCCCGGGCGAGATGCAGATCCGGCTGACGGTCCTCCGACCCCGTGCGGGCGCGGGCGTGCCCGCACCCGCCACCGACGTCCTGGTCACCGCCCCCGTCGGCACGGCACTCGGATCGCTCGCGGTGGCGCTGGCCGGCGCGGTGGGCGTGCGCGGCGCCCGCAGTGCGACCCATGTGCACCTCTACGCCGGGTCCCAGCGGATCGACGAACGCACCCCGCTGGGCCACCCCCCGCTGCTGGACGGCGCGGTGCTCGCGATCGGCGAGCCCGATCCGGACGCGGACGCGCCGTTGCACGGGGCCGATGCCGGGGCCGCCGTCGAGCTGCGGGTGGTCGGCGGCCCGGACGCCGGCGGCGTGCACCGCCTGCACGGCGGCCAGGTGCGGGTCGGCCGCTCCAGCGAGGCCGACGTCCCGCTCGACGACCCCGACGTCTCCCGGCTGCACCTCTCCCTGCAACTGGCCGCCGACGGCAGCGTCACGGTGCACGACCTCGGCTCGACCAACGGCACCGCGCTGGACGGCCGCCCGCTCAGCGAGGAGCCTCGGGCGCTGCCCGAGGGCGCCCTGCTGCGGCTGGGCGAGTCCACCGTGACGCTGGCCGCCGCCCCCGCCGGCGAGCAGCTCCGCCCCACCGCACCGGACGGCCTGGGCCACCTCCAGGTCAGCCCGGCCCAGCGCCCGGTGCGCCCCAGCGCTCCGGCCGTCGAGCGGCCCGAGCCGCCCGCTGTGAGCGGCCCGAGCCGCACCCGCTCCCTGCTCGCCCGCCGGCTGGGCCGCTCCCCCGCACCCGCCGCCGCGCCGGACGCCACCCAGCAGCACGCCCGGGCCCGCGACCGCCAGGCCGCCGGTCTGCGGGAGCGCTTCCCCGACCCGGCGGGGCTGCTGCTCACCGCGCTCGGTCCCGGCCCCCGGCTCTGGGAGCGGATCCCGGCCCATCCGGACGCGCTCACCCTGCGCCTGGGCACCGCCGATCTGCCCGGCGGCCCCGGCACCGCCCCCGGCGCCGTGCTGCCCGCGGTGCCGGTCACCGTCGACCTGCGGGCGGCCGGCAGCCTCGGCGTGACCGGGCCGCGCGAGCGGCTGCTCGGCCTGGCCCGGGCGCTGCTCGCCCAGTTGGCCGTGCTGCACCCGCCCAGCGGCCTGAGCCTGGTGGTGGTCAGCGCCGACCAGGAGCGCCTCGCCGAACAGCGCACCGCCGACTGGGCCTGGTCGCACTGGCTGCCCCAGCTGCGCCCCGGCCAGGGCCAGGACTGCCGGCTGCTGGTCGGCCTGGACGAGGCCCAGGCCCGGCAGCGGCTGACCGAGCTGGCCGACCGCCCGGCCGAGGAGGCGGCCCAGCCCCTCACCGTGCTGCTGGTGGACGGCGACCCGGGCTCCGGACCGGCCCGGGAGGCGCTGGCCCGGCTGCTGCGCCACGGCCCGGCGGTCGGCGTCTTCCCGCTCTGCCTGGCCGAGCGCCCCGAGCTGCTGCCGCCCGGCCTGGGCGCCACCGCCGCGGTGACCGGTGAGGTCGCCACCCGGCTGACGGTCACCGTCGGCGACCAGCACACCGCCGAGGTCGCCCTGGACGCCGTCTCCGCCGCCTGGGCCGAGCGCCTGGCCCGGGCGCTGGCGCCGCTGCGCGAGGCCGCGCCGGTCTCCCGGGGGCCGCTGCCGGAGGCACTGCGGCTGCTCGACCTGCTGCAGTTGGACACCGTCACCCCGGCCAAGCTCTCCGCCCGCTGGGAGGACCTGCCCAGCACGGCCGGCACCGCCACCGCGCTGCTCGGCACCACCCGGGACGACCTCTGCACCATCGACCTGGCCGGCACCGAGCTGACCGACCCGCAGCACCTGCTGGTCGGCGGGGCCCGGGGGGCCGGCAAGAGCGAGCTGCTGCGCACCCTGGTCGCCTCGCTGGCGGTCGGCGAGCGCCCCGACCGCCTGCAGGTGCTGCTGATCGGCGGACGCGACGCGGGCCTGGCCGGCTGCGCCGAGCTGCCGCACGTCACCGGTCGGCTGGACGCCGCCGCCGAGCCGCGCCAGGCGCTGCTGACCGCCGAGGCGCTGCACGACGAGCTGGCCCGGCGCGAGGTGCTGTTCCGCAACCGCTCCTTCCCCGCCTGGTTCGCCGAGCGGGCGCTCACCGCCCGCCCCGCCGTGATCGGGCCGCCGCGTGGCGCCGAACCGGCCGCCGCGCACGCCGCCGTCGCCGCTGGCAGTGGCGGTACCGGTGCGGCACCCGTGGTCGGCACCGCGACCGTGGTGGCGGACCCGCCGCCCGCCCGCCTGATCGTGGTGGTGGACGACTACGACGCGCTGCTCGCCCCCACCTCCCCCGCCGGCCGGCCGCTGGCCCGCGCGCTGGCCGCCGTGGCCCAGCGTGGCGGGCGGCTGGGCATGCACCTGGTGGCGGCCACCGGGCGCCCCGAGCTGAGCGCGGGCAGCGAACTGGACGAGGCGGCGCTGTGGCGGATCGCGCTGCGCACCGACCACCCGGCCGACTCCGAGCTGCTGGTCCACGTGGACGACGCGGCGGCGCTGCCCGAGCAGACCCCGGGCCGCGGCTACCTGCGGCGCCCCGACGGCGCGGTGCTGGCCTTCCAGACCGCCCGGGTCAGCGGCCGGATCCCGCGCACCGCGACGCTGCGCCCCACCGTGGTGGCGGTCGACCCGGCCCAGCTGGGCGCCCCGCCGACCAGCCGCCCGGTGCGCGAGCTGGGCAACGGGCCGACCGACCTGGCCCTGCTGGCCAGTGCGCTGCAACGGGCCGCCCAGGCCTGAAAGCCTCACCCGCCCGGCTGCCGCGGTCCGCGGCGATGACAACGACGGCGGGGCCGCACCCGAAGGTGCGGCCCCGCCGTCGTGCGCTCGCGCGTCAGCGCATCGAGCCCGTGCGCAGCAGCGTGCGGATCACCCGCATGGCCACCGAGAGGCTGGACAGCGCGTAGGTGTCCGAACCCCTTATGTCGTCCAGCGTGGTCTGCGCCCGGCTCAGCAGCGTGCTGTTGAGCTCGGCCCAGGCGGCGAAGCGCTCCTCGCTGGTCGCGCTCTCCGGGCCGCAGGCCAGCACGTCCTCGGTGAGCTGGGCGTGCGCGGCGAAGAGGTCCTCGCGGATCGAGGTGCGGGCCATGGAGGACCAGCGGTCGACCCGCGGCAGCTCGATGATCCGGTCCAGCAGGTGGGTGATGCTCAGCCGGTCACCCAGGTCGTAGTAGAGGTCGGCGACCTCGGCCACGTCCTTGCCGGAGCGCTCCGCGACCTCGGTGACGTCCAGCGTCGGGAAGGCGGAGGAGAGTCCGGCCACCCGGGTGGCCAGCGCCTCCGGGACGCCCGCCCCGGTCAGCTCGGCGTGGATCTTCTCGAACCAGGCCAGGTTGTCGCCGCGCAGCGGCTTGGGCAGGCTGGTCCAGACGTGGTCCACCCGCTGCTGGAAGAACGCGATGGTGTCGGCGATGTCCAGCGGCTGGCGGCGGTTGTTGAGCATCCACCGGGTGGCCCGCTCGACCAGGCGGCGCGAGTGCAGGCGCATCCGGGTGGCGATCTCGGCCGGGATCCGGTTGTCCAGCCCCTCGACCTCGTCCCAGATCTTCTCCAGGCCGAAGACCGCGCGGGCCGCGGTGTGGGTGCGGGCGATCTCCTCGTAGGTCGCCCCGGTCTCCTCGCGCAGCCGGAAGGCGAAGGTGCAACCACCGCGGTTGATCGTGTCGTTGACGATCAGCGTGGTGATGATCTCGCGGCGCAGCGCGTGGTTGTCGATCGCCTCGGCGAACTTCTCCCGCAGCGCGGTCGGGAAGTACAGGTGGAGCGTCTCGCGGAAGTACGGGTCGTCGGGCAGCCCGGTGGCGAGCAGCTCGTCGGCCAGGGTGATCTTGGTGTAGGCGAGCAGCACCGACAGCTCCGGCTGGGTCAGCCCGAAGCCGTTGCCCTGACGGTCCTTCAGCTGCTTCTCGCTCGGCAGGAACTCCAGCGCACGGTCCAGCTGACCGTCCGCCTCCAGCCGGTTGAGCATCCGCGAGTGGACGTTGACCATGCTGTGCGCCTGGGCCACCGCGTTGGCCAGCACCACGTTCTGCGCGTAGTTGTTGCGCAGGACGAGCTTGCCGACCTCCTCGGTCATCTCGGCGAGCAGGCTGTTGCGCTGCTTGACCGTCATGTCGCCCTCGGCGACCACCTGGTTGAGCAGGATCTTGATGTTGACCTCGTGGTCCGAGGTGTCCACCCCGGCCGAGTTGTCGATCGCGTCGGTGTTGATCCAGCCACCGACCCCGTTCGGGCCGCCGACCTGCGCGTACTCGATCCGGCCCAGCTGGGTGCAGCCGAGGTTGCCGCCCTCGCCGATCACCCGGGCGCGGATCTGGCTGCCGTTGACCCGGATCGAGTCGTTGGCCTTGTCGCCGACGTCCGCGTTGGTCTCCCGCTCGGCCTTGACGTAGGTGCCGATGCCGCCGTTCCAGAACAGGTCCACCGGGGACTGCAGGATCGCCTTCATCAGCTCGGCCGGAGTGAGCTTGCCGACCGTCAGGCCAAGCGCCTCGCGGATCTGCGGGCTCAGCTGGATCGACTTGGCGCTGCGCGGGAAGATGCCGCCGCCGGCCGAGATCAGCGACTTGTCGTAGTCGTCCCAGGAGCTGCGCGGCAGGTCGAAGAGCCGGCGGCGCTCCGCGTAGGAGGTCGCGGCGTCCGGGTTCGGGTCCAGGAAGATGTGCCGGTGGTCGAAGGCGGCCAGCAGCCGGATGTGCTCGCTGAGCAGCATGCCGTTGCCGAACACGTCACCGGACATGTCGCCGATGCCGACCACGGTGAAGTCCTCGGTCTGGGTGTCCACGCCCAGCTCGCGGAAGTTGCGCTTGACCGACTCCCAGGCACCGCGGGCGGTGATGCCCATGCCCTTGTGGTCGTAGCCGGCCGAGCCGCCGGAGGCGAAGGCGTCGCCGAGCCAGAAGCCGTACTCCTCGGCCACGCCGTTGGCGATGTCCGAGAAGGTCGCGGTGCCCTTGTCGGCGGCGACCACCAGGTAGGTGTCGTCCTCGTCGTGCCGGACCACGTCGACCGGGTGGACGACCTCGCCGGCCTTGAGGTTGTCGGTGATGTCCAGCAGCGCGGAGATGAAGGTCTTGTAGGACGAGATGCCCTCGGCCAGCCAGGCATCGCGGTCCACCGCCGGGTCCGGCAGCTGCTTGGCGACGAAGCCGCCCTTGGCGCCGACCGGGACGATCACGGTGTTCTTCACCATCTGCGCCTTGACCAGGCCCAGGATCTCGGTGCGGAAGTCCTCGCGCCGGTCGGACCAGCGCAGGCCGCCGCGGGCGACCTTGCCGAAGCGCAGGTGCACGCCCTCGACCTGGGGCGAGTAGACCCAGATCTCGAAGGCCGGGCGGGGGGCCGGCAGGTCCGGGATGGCGTGCGGGTCGAACTTCATCGACACGTACGGGTGCCACTGGCCGTCGGCCGCGCGCTGGAAGAAGTTGGTCCGCAGGGTGGCCTTGATCAGGTGCAGGAAGGAGCGCAGGATGCGGTCCTCGTCCAGCGACACGACCTCGTCCAGCGCGCCGTCCAGCTCCTCCAGGATGGCCTCGCCCAGCTCGCCCGCGCCCAGCTGGTGGCTGGGGCTCAGGCGGGCCTCGAAGAGGTTCACCAGCAGGCGGGTGGTGTGCGCGTTGTTGCGGAGCGCGTCCTCCATGTAGTCCTGCGAGAAGGTGCTGCCGGCCTGGCGCAGGTACTTGGCCAGGGCGCGCAGCACGACCGCCTGACGCCAGTTCAGCCCGGCGGTCAGGATCAGGCCGTTGAAGCCGTCGTTCTCGGCCAGCCCCTGCCAGGTGGCGGCGAAGGCCTCCTGGAAGCGCTCGCGGGCCTCGTCGGTCAGCTCGCTGGCCTCCCGCAGCCGCAGACCGAAGTCGTAGACCCAGGCGGTGGTGTGGTCGGAGCGGCGCAGCGCGTACGGGTGCTCGTCCAGCACCTCGACGCCCAGGCGCTGCAGCACCGGGAGCACCTCGGTCAGCGAGATCGGGCCGCCGACCCGGTAGATCTTGAAGCGGCGCTCGTCGTCGCCGGCGCCGACCGGCTGGTAGAGGTTGAGCCGGAAGTCGCCCTCGCCGTGCAGCGACTCGATCTGCTTGAGGTCGGCCACGGCGGTGCGCGCGGTGAAGTCGGCGCGGTAGCCGTCGGGGAAGGCGTTGGCGTACTTGTGCGACAGCTCGGCGGCCTTCTCCTCGCCCAGCTCGACCAGCAGCTGGTCGTTGAAGCCGTCCATCCAGAACCGGGCGGCCTCGGCCAGCTTGGCCTCGATCCGCTCGATCTCGACCTCGGTCAGCTCGCTCAGCTCGCTGCCCGGGGCGACCCGGATCACGAAGTGCAGGCGGGTCAGGACCGACTCGGTGGACCACACCGTGTAGTCGATGGTCGAGCCGTTCAGCTCCTGCATCAGGATGTCCATCAGGCGCAGCCGGATGCGGGTGGTGTAGCGGTCGCGCGGCAGGTAGACCAGCGCGGAGAAGTAGCGCCCGTACTCGTCCTGCCGCAGGTACAGCCGCAGCTTGCGGCGCTCCTGGAGGTACAGCACGCTGGTCGCGATCTGCTGGAGCTCCTCGGCGGCGGTCTGGAACATCTCGTCGCGCGGGAAGGTCTCCAGGATCTGCAGCAGGTCCCGGCCGTCGTGGCTCTCGGCGGAGAAGCCGGAGGCGTTGACCACTTCCTGGACCTTGCGGCGGACCACCGGGATCCGGGTGACCGACTCGGTGTAGGCGGCCGAGGAGAAGAGGCCGAGGAAGCGGCGCTCACCGATCACGTTGCCGTCGGCGTCGAACTTCTTCACGCCGACGTAGTCCAGGTAGGACGGACGGTGCACGGTGGAGCGGGAGTTGGCCTTGGTCAGCACCAGCAGCTTCTTCTCGTGCGCCTTGGCCCGCACCGGGGCGGACAGGCGGCCGAAGGACTCGCTGACCGGGTGGTGGTCGGTGTCGTGGCTGATCGGGTCGGAGCGCAGGATGCCCAGGCCGGTGCCGGGGACGGCCCGCAGCACCGCCTCGCCCTCGTGCTCGACCAGGTCGTACTCGCGGTAGCCGAGGAAGGTGAAGTGGTCGTCGGCCAGCCAGCGCATCAGCTCCCAGGACTCGCCGACCTCCTGCTCGGGCAGGTGGGCCGGGGGCTGCTCGGCGAGCTCGTCGGCCAGGCGGAGCGCGGAGGTGCGCATCTTCGCCCAGTCCTCGACCACCTCGCGCACGTCGCCCAGGACGCGGCGCAGGTCGGACTCGATCTGCCGCAGGTCCTCGCGGTCGCTCTCGCGGTCGATCTCGACGTGCATCCAGGACTCGACGGTGGCATCGGCGGGCCATTCGGCGCCGCCGGCCTGGCTGCGCGCGCAGGCGTCGATGTCGAGGATCTCCAGCAGCTTGCCGGTGATGTCGCGGCGCACGACCAGCTGGGGGTGGATCACCAGGTGGATCGCGCGGTTCTGCCGGGACAGCTCGTTGGTGACCGAGTCGACCAGGAACGGCATGTCGTCGGTGACCACCTCGACCACGGTGTGGCCGCTGGACCAGCCGTTCTCGTCGACGGTGGGGGTGGAGACCCGGACCTCGGCGGTGCCCTGGGGACGCTTCAGCCCCAGCCGGTAGTGCGAGGCTGCCGCGCCGTAGACGTCGACCGGGTCGCGGTCGATCAGGTCCTCGGGCGCGGTGTGGAGGTAGTAGTGGTTCAGGTACGCGGTCAGAGCACCGTTGCCCAGACCCTCTCCGGGCGCCGCTCCCCCTACCTGGCTGTGCTCCGCGGCCGCGGCCGCCTTGACGAGCAGTTCGGCCTTCGCCGCGTCCAGCTTGGTCTGCATGGCTGTTTGGCTCCTGTCGCGCGCCGTTGCGTGACTCGGTGGTGGTCAGGGTCACCGCCGGGTCGCTCCGCAATCCTCCCGCACGATCCTGGCCAGAGGCGCTCAAGGCACGCTTAAAGAACCCCTCGCCTGGGTACGACAGGTCTTTCACCTGCGGGACGCGCCCCGACGACGCCAGCCAGCCTAACGGGCCGAAACGAAGGTGTCAGGGGACAGGGAGGCGCAAAGATGCAGGGAGATCCACTCTTCCTGGACAGCTTGTCCAAGTCTTACGAGGTCAGCGCATGTGCGGGTAGCCGACTTCGGTCGGTGGGACGAACGTCTCCTTGATGGATCGAGTCGAGGTCCAGCGCCGCAGGTTCTGCTCTGCACCGGCCTTGTCGTTGGTCCCCGAGGCGCGGCCGCCGCCGAAGGGCTGCTGGCCGACCACGGCGCCGGTGGGCTTGTCGTTGATGTAGAAGTTTCCGGCCGCGAAGCGCAGCGCCTCGAGGGCCTCGGCGATGGCCTGCCGGTCCTGGGCGATCACCGCGCCGGTCAGGCCGTACGGCGCGTCGCTGTCCACGGCGGCCAGCGCCTCGCGCCAGCGGCGGTCCTCGTAGAGCTGGACGGCCAGGATCGGGCCGAAGTACTCGGTCGAGAAGATCTCGTTGCGGCTCTCCTGGCTCAACAGCACGGTCGGGCGGACGAAGTAGCCGATCGCGTCGTCGTACTGCCCGCCCGCCACCAGTTCGACCCGCGGATCGCGCCGGGCCCGCTCGATCGCGTCCCGGTTCTTGGCGAACGCCCTGGCGTCGATCAGCGCGCCCATGAAGTTGCTCAGATCGGTCACGTCGCCCACGGTCAGCGCGTCCACCCGGGCCAGCAGGTCGTCCTTGATCCGCTCCCAGAGGCCGCGCGGCAGGTAGGCGCGGGAGAGCGCCGAGCACTTCTGCCCCTGGTACTCGAAGGCGCCGCGGATCAGCGCGGTGGTCAGGATCTCAGGGTCGGCCGAGGGGTGGGCGATCAGGAAGTCCTTGCCGCCGGTCTCCCCGACGATCCGCGGGTAGCCCCGGTAGCCGGCCAGGTTGGCGCCGATGGTCTGCCAGAGCGCGCGGAAGGTGGCGGTGGAGCCGGTGAAGTGCAGGCCGGCCAGCTGCGGGCTGGCCAGTGCCACCTGGGAGAGCGCCTGGCCGTCCCCGGTGACCAGGTTGATCACCCCGGGCGGCAGGCCGGCCGCCTCCAGCAGGAGCATCAGCTGGTGCGCCGCGAAAGTCTGGGTGGGGGCCGGCTTCCAGACCACGGTGTTGCCGAGCAGCGCCGGGGCGGTGGGCAGGTTGCCGGCGATGGCGGTGAAGTTGAACGGGGTGACGGCGTAGACGAAGCCTTCCAGCGGCCGGTGGTCGGTGCGGTTCCACACGCCGGGCGAGGAGTCGGGCTGCTCGGCCAGCAGCCGGCGGGCGAAGTGCACGTTGAAGCGCCAGAAGTCGACCAGCTCGCAGGGCGCGTCGATCTCGGCCTGCTGGGCGGTCTTGGACTGGCCGAGCATGGTGGCCGCCGCCAGGGTCTCCCGCCACGGGCCGGCCAGCAGCTCGGCGGCCCGCAGGAAGACCGCCGCGCGGTCGTCGAAGGAGAGCCGGCGCCAGTCGGGCCCGGCGGCCAGCGCCGCGTCCACCGCGAGCTCGGCGTCCTGGGTGGTGGCGTTGCCCAGCACCCCCAGCTTGGCCGCGTGGTGGTGCGGCTGGACCACGTCGATCCGCTCGCCGGAGCCGAACCGCCGCTCGCCGCCGATGGTCATCGGCAGCGGGATCGGCTCGGCCGCCAGCTCGTCCAGCCGCCGCCGCAGGCGCTCGCGCTCCGCACTGCCCGGGGCGTAGCCGTGCACCGGCTCGTTGACCGGGACGGGCACCTTGGTCACGGCGTCGATCGGCATGGGGCGGCTCCTTGGCGTTGTGGTCAACCCAGCTTGACCACGGCCGGGCCACCGCCCCGGCGCCGACACACCGGTCAGCCGGTGATCCGCCGGGCCAGCTCCACGGCCTCGGCCAGGGTGTCCACCACCGGCACGCCGACCGGCTCCAGGTTCGCCCGGCTGTGCGAACCACCGGTGTAGAGCACGGCGTGCGCGCCGACCTGGCGGGCGGCCAGCGCGTCGTCGGCCGCGTCCCCGATCAGCACGGTGCGGGCCGGGTCCGCGGCGGGACCGAGCGCGGCCAGGTGGCGGACCAGCGAGGCGGCCTTCTGGCCGTGCGAGGGACCGGTGCGGCCGTCCACCCGCAGGAAGTGCCGCTGGATGCCGAACGACTCCACCACCGGGACCAGGCGCCGGTGCTCGTACATCGACAGCAGCGACTGGGTGTGGCCCTCGGCCGCCCAGGCGGCGAGCAGCTCGGGGACGCCCTCGGTCAGCCCGCAGTCACCGCTGAGCTCGCTGTAGTGCTGCTGGAAGGTGGCGTCCAGCCGCTCCCACTCGGCACCGCTCGGCTGGAAGCCCAGCGCCCGCTGGTAGAAGCGCGGGATCGGGATCTCGTACATCTCGCGGTACTGCTCAAGGGTCAGCGGCGCGCCGCCCACCACGGCGAATGCGGCATTGCTCGCCCCGACCACCGCCGCCATGTCATGCAGCAGGGTCCCGTTCCAGTCCCAGACGATATGAGTTCGCACCCGGGCACGGTAGCGGCTGTCACCGACAAAGGGGTGTCGGGCGGCGGACCGGAAGGTATCCGGTCCGCCGCCCGACCGGGGTCGGCGGTCGGCCCGTCAGCCGATCAGCCCGGGGATCTCCTGGGTGGCGTACCAGAGCAGTTCGTGGTCCTCGGCGCCGTCCACGCTGAACTGCGCGTCGGCGTCACCGGCGTCGGCGGCCGCGATCGCGGCCACGGCGGCGCCGACGTCCTCGAGCACCTCCTCGTCCTCGGCGTCCGCGTGCACCGCGGCGGCCTTGGCCAGCACGACCGGGCCGGCCAGCACGACCCGGCCGAGCGAGGCCTGGTCCTGGTACTCGTCACCGGTGAACGGCTGGACGGCGGCGTCCGGCACGTCCAGCGCCACCACCACCCGGCGGCGCGGCGTCCGCGGGTCGACGGCCAGCAGCCGCAGCGAGGACTGGGCTGCGCGGACCAGTGCGGCGTACTCCAGCTCCTCCAGGTCGTCGCTGACGTACCACTCGCGCAGCGCGGGGGTGACCGCGTACGCCGCGGACTGCTCCAGCGCGCCGCCTCGGTGCGCCTGGGCCAGTGCGGCCAGGGTGGTGGGCACGTAGACACGCATCGGGGCACGCTCGCTTCCTGGGGTGCTGCGGGACCTCCACAGAATACGGCCCGGACGATCACTGTCCCCCTTCGAGCGGATCGCCGGACGCATCGACGGACGGACCCGGCGGTGCGGTGGGCCCGGAGGGACTGGTCAGCGGGGTGGTCAAGCCGCCGACCGGGCGACTCGTCGGCGGGGCCGGGCGGTGCTCGGGACCCGGCCGCCGAGCACCGATAACAGAGGCAGACCGTTCCGCGAACCTGATGTGGGGGTACCGCTCATGGCCGAGACCGCGCTCCGCTCCACCACCGGCACCACTGCCGCCGCCACCGGCGGCGGCGCCGGACCGACCATCCACCGGCTGACGGGCACCCACTGCCCGGCACCGCGCCGGGTGCCGCCCCGGCGTCCCGGACCCGCCCACCGGCCGGCCCCGCCGCGCCCGCCCCGCCACCCGCGCGCCGCCTGCGACAGCTCCGGGCTGGCCCCGCGCTTCGCGCTGCGCCTGGTCGAGGTGCTGGCCGGGCTGCGCCCGGTCGGCCAGCTCGCCCGCCACACCACCCACGACGGCTACCGCCAGCTGGCCAGGCTGGCGAGCGACGGCCCGCTGCGCCGGGCCGACCGGACGACGCGCCCCCGGCTCGCCCAGGTGCACGAGTGCGCGCCCGGGCCCGGCGTGCTGGAGGTCTGCGTGCGGGTCGAGACGGGCGAGCGGCACCGGGTGGTGGCGTTCCGGCTGGAGCGGCACTGGCGCACCGAGCAGTGGCAGTGCGCCGCCGTGGAGGCCAGGTAGCAGGCGGTGAACAGCCCGCCGACGCGGCGGGGCGCCGCCCGGGTGTTCCCGAACGGCGCCCCGACCAAGCGGTCCCGCTACTTGCGGCGGCGGCCCTTGGTGGCCTTCGCGGCCTTGCGGCGCTCGGCGCGGGTCAGGCCGTCGCCCTCCGCGTCGTCCGCCATGCCGTCCTCGAAGTCGCCCTCGATCACGGTGTCGTCGCCGTCCACCATCGGCGCGGTGTAGTGCAGGCGCTGCGGCTTGGGCGCCTCCAGGCCCTTGGCCTTGATCTCCGGGCGGGCGGTCTTCTCCAGCGAGACCTCGGTCGCCTCCGAGCCCTCACCCGACGTGGCGTCCTGCACCGGGACCTCCTCGACCTGCTGCTCGACCTGGACCTCCAGGTTGAACAGGTAGCCGACGGACTCCTCCTTGATGCCCTCCATCATGGCGCCGAACATGTCGAAGCCCTCGCGCTGGTACTCGACCAGCGGGTCGCGCTGGGCCATCGCGCGCAGGCCGATGCCCTCCTGGAGGTAGTCCATCTCGTAGAGGTGCTCGCGCCAGCGGCGGTCCAGCACCGACAGCACGACCCGGCGCTCCAGCTCACGCATGACCTGCTCGCCGAGCTGGTCCTCGCGGGCGCCGTACTGCGCCTGGATGTCCTCCTGGATCACCTTGGTGAGGAAGTCGCTGGTCAGGCCGGAGGCACCGCCGGCCTCCTCCTCCAGGGTCTCCAGCTCCAGGGTCATCGGGTAGAGCTGCTTGAGCGCGGTCCAGAGCTTCTCCAGGTCCCAGTCGTCCTCGAAGCCCTCACCGGTGGCGGCGGTGACGTACGCCTCCACGGTGTCGTCCATGAAGTGGCCGATCTGCTCCTGCAGGTCCTCGCCCTCCAGCACCCGGCGGCGCTCGCCGTAGATGACCTCGCGCTGGCGGTTGAGCACCTCGTCGTACTTGAGGACGTTCTTGCGGATCTCGAAGTTCTGCTGCTCGACCTGGGTCTGCGCGGAGGCGATCGCGCGGGTGACCATCTTGGACTCGATCGGCACGTCCTCGGGGACGTTCGCCATCGACAGCACGCGCTCGACCATGCCGGCCTTGAACAGGCGCATCAGGTCGTCGCCCAGCGACAGGTAGAAGCGGGACTCGCCCGGGTCGCCCTGACGGCCGCTACGGCCGCGCAGCTGGTTGTCGATCCGGCGCGACTCGTGCCGCTCGGTGCCGAGCACGTACAGGCCACCGAGGTCCTGCACCTCCTCCTGCTCGGCCTTGACCGCCGCCTTGGCCTTCTCCAGCGCGGCCGGGAAGGCCTCCTGGTACTCCTCCGGGGTGTCCACCGGGTTCAGGCCGCGCTGCGCCAGCTCGGCGGAGGCCAGGTGGTCGGAGTTGCCGCCGAGCATGATGTCGGTGCCACGGCCGGCCATGTTGGTGGCCACGGTGACCGCGCCCTTGCGCCCGGCCTGGGCGACGATCTGCGCCTCGCGCTCGTGGTGCTTGGCGTTCAGCACCTCGTGCGGGATGCCGCGCTTGCGCAGCTCCTGGGAGAGGTACTCGGACTTCTCCACCGAAACGGTGCCGACCAGGACCGGCTGGCCCTTCTCGTGCTTCTCGGCGATGTCCTCGACCACGGCGGCGAACTTGGCCGGCTCGGACTTGTAGATCAGGTCGGGCTGGTCGATCCGCAGCGGGTTCTTGTTGGTCGGGATCGGGACCACACCGAGCTTGTAGATCTGGTGGAACTCGGCCGCCTCGGTGGTGGCGGTACCGGTCATACCGGAGAGCTTGTCGTACAGGCGGAAGAAGTTCTGCAGGGTGATGGTGGCCAGCGTCTGGTTCTCGTTCTGGACCTCCACCCCCTCCTTGGCCTCGATCGCCTGGTGCATGCCCTCGTTGTAGCGGCGGCCGGCCAGGATACGGCCGGTGTGCTCGTCAACGATCATGACCTCGCCGTTCATCACGACGTAGTCCTTGTCGTTCTTGTAGAGCTCCTTGGCCTTGATGGCGTTGTTCAGGAACCCGACGAGCGGGGTGTTCACCGACTCGTAGAGGTTGTCGATGCCCAGGTAGTCCTCGACCCGGCCGACGCCCTCCTCCAGCACGCCGACGGTGCGCTTCTTCTCGTCGACCTCGTAGTCGCGGTCGCGCTTGAGGCGCAGCACCAGCTTGGCGAAGTCGGCGTACCACTTGGTCGCCTGGTCGGCCGGGCCGGAGATGATCAGCGGGGTGCGGGCCTCGTCGATCAGGATCGAGTCGACCTCGTCGACGATCGCGAAGTTGTGGCCGCGCTGCACCAGTTCGTCCTGCGACCAGGCCATGTTGTCGCGCAGGTAGTCGAAGCCGAACTCGTTGTTGGTGCCGTACGTGATGTCCATCCCGTACTGGCGCTGGCGCTCGGCGGGCGGCATGTTGCCGAGGATCACGCCGACCTCGAGGCCGAGGAAGCGGTGCACCCGGCCCATCCACTCCGAGTCACGCTCGGCGAGGTAGTCGTTGACCGTGATCAGGTGCACGCCCTTGCCGGTGAGCGCGTTGAGATAGGCGGGCA
Organism: Kitasatospora sp. NBC_01266; assembly: GCF_036242395.1. Classification (NCBI taxonomy): domain Bacteria; kingdom Bacillati; phylum Actinomycetota; class Actinomycetes; order Kitasatosporales; family Streptomycetaceae; genus Kitasatospora; species Kitasatospora sp. NBC_01266. The sequence goes on from NZ_CP108458.1 coordinate 3,348,386, forward strand.
GCGTGCCGACCAGGGTCTTGCCCTCGCCGGTGCGCATCTCGGCGACGTGGCCGAGGTGCAGGGCCGCGCCACCCATCAGCTGCACGTCGTAGTGGCGCTGGCCGAGCACGCGCTTGGCGGCCTCGCGGACCGTGGCGAAGGCCTCGGGGAGGATGTCGTCCAGGGTCTCGCCGTCGGCCAGCCGCTGCTTGTACTCGTCGGTCAGCGCACGCAGCTCGTCGTCCGTGAGGTTGACGAAGTCCTCTTCGATGGAGTTGACCTGGGCAGCAATCCGCTGCAGCTTGCGAAGGATCTTGCCCTCGCCGGCGCGCAGGATCTTGTCGAAGACGGACACTTGAGCGGGCTCCTCGCCTGGATTGGCACTGGACTGAGCAACAACTGCGCGGCGGGATCCACCCCACCGCACGGGCCATCGTATGCGAGGAGGCCAACCCGCCGGGAGGTGCGTCAGCACGCCATTCCGGTGTCACCCGTGGGGGCGGATCCCGCGATACGCGCCAGTAACGGTACAAATCGGGCATGAGAAAGTCCTTTTGCGGCCCACGGCCTGCCCGGCCGCCCGGCTGAGCACCGGCCCGCCTGTCACTCCCGGCGCCTACGCTGCCGCCATGACCGCAGCGCCACCGCCCACCCTGACCCTCAGCGCCGACCAGGCCCGGCGGATCGCCCTGCGCGCCCAGGGCCTGCTCGGCGCGCCCGACCGGCGCGCCGGGGTGCGCGGAGTGCTGCGCCACCTGGGCGCCGTGCAGTTGGACACCATCTCGGTGCTGGCCCGCTCGCACGAACTGGTCCCCTACGCCCGGCTCGGCGCGGTCGGCCGCCCGGCCGTCGAGCAGGCGCTCTGGGGCGCCCGGAGCAGCTTCGAGTACTGGTCGCACGCGGCCTGCGTGCTGCCGATCGAGGAGTGGCCGCTGTTCGCCTTCCGCCGCCGCGCCTACCGCGAGCGCGGCCACCTCTGGGGCCACCAGGTGAGCCCGCAGGCCTACCGGGGCGTGCTGGCGCGGCTGGGCGCCGAGGGCCCGCTGACCAGCACGGAGCTCGGTGGCGCGAAGAAGACCGCCGAGTGGTGGGACTGGTCCGACAGCAAGATCGCGGCGGAGCGGGCGCTGGCCTTCGGCGACGTGGTCTGCACCGAACGGCGCGGCTGGAAGCGGGTCTACGCGCTGGCCGAGCAGGCCGTGCCCGCCGAGCTCCACCGGCAGGAGCTGACCGACCAGGAGTGCCTGGCCCGCCTGGTGCGCCAGGCCGGGCAGGCCCTCGGGGTGGCCACCCGGGCCGACCTGCTGGACTACCACCGGCTCAAATCCACCCAACTGGACGCGGTGCTGGCCGAGTCGGGGCTGCAGCCGGTGGCCGTGGCCGGCTGGGGTCCCGGCGGTGGCACGGCCACCGCGCCGGCCTGGGCCGACCCGACGGCGCTGGCCGGCGAGCCGCGCGGTCGGCACCGCACCACGCTGCTCTCGCCGTTCGACTCGCTGGTCTGGGATCGCGCGCGGACCGAGCGGATCTTCGGCATGACGCACCGGTTGGAGGCCTACACGCCCAAACAGAAGCGGGTGCACGGGTACTTCGCGATGCCGCTGCTGGCCGGCGGGCGGCTGGTCGGCCGGGTCGACCCGGCCCGCGAGGGCACCGTCCTGGTGGCCCGGCAGGTCTCGCTCGACGCGCCCCGCCACCTGCCCGCGCTGGCCGAAGCGCTGCGGGAGGCGGCGAGTTGGGTGGGCTGCACCGAGGTCCGCGTCGAGGCACTGACCGTCGGGGCGACGGCCGGCGAGTCGCTGCGGCCCGCGCTGGACCGGCTCCTCGGGCCCGCCTGAGTCACCCTATTTCGAGGATCTTCTCCCGCATCGCGTAGACCACGGCCTCCATCCGGGAGTGCAGCTGCAGCTTCTCCAGGATGTTGCGCACATGGTTCTTCACGGTGTTCTCGCTGATGAACAACTCCTTGGCGATCTCCCGGTTGTTCATCCCGGTCGCCACCAGCTTGAGCACCTCCAGCTCACGGTCCGTCAGCCGTGGCGCGGGCACCAACTCACGGTCGTCGGAACGGCGCTGGATCATCGACTTGAACTCGGTCAGCAGCTTGGCCGCCATCGAGGGACTGATCTGCGACTGGCCGTCGGCGACCGCGCGGATCGCGGTGGCCACCTCGTCGGTGGAGATCTCCTTGAGCAGGTAGCCAGTGGCTCCCGCCTTGATCGCCTCGTAGAGGTCGGCCTCCTCATCGCTTATCGTCAGCATGATGATCTTGGTGCTGGGGGCCACCTCCTTGATCGCGGTACAGGCCTCGATGCCGCTGCGACGCGGCATCCGGACGTCCATCAGGATGATGTCGGGCAGCAGGTCGGCGGCCTTCAGCACCGCCTCGGCGCCGTCCCCCGCCTCGCCGACCACCTTGATGTCCGGCTCCTCGGCCAGCACGATCTCCAACCCCCGCCGGAACAGCGCGTGGTCGTCCACCACCAGGACCCGGATGGGCTCGCCGCCGCGCGGTGCGTACGCGGGCTCCAGACCGTCATCGCCGCCGCCTTCGAAACGGTCCGCCATCCGCCCTCCCCCGTCGCCGAACGCTGTGAGCCACATCATTCCACGCTCCGGGCGGCCGAATTCAACCGCCGATCAGCGGGGGTCCCTCCAACGGGCGCGTCGGACAGACGAAACCGGCGGCCGGTTCAGCACCGGCCGCCGGTTGTACCGACACAGGACCTGGCTCAAGCCTCAGCGGCGGGCCGCGGGCTCAACGGACAGCCGCGGGCTCAGCGGTCGGCCGCAGCGTTGATCGCGCCGCCGGCGCCGCCGATCTCGCCGTCCGGCTCCAGGCCGTCCGCCTTCAGGTGGATGACGCCGTAGTCGTAGCCGCGACGCCGGTAGACCACGCTGGGCAGCCCGCTGTCCTTCTCCACGAAGAGGTAGAAGTCGTGGGCCACCAGCTCCATCGCGTGCAACGCCTGGGCCAGCGTCATCGGGTGGGCCGTGTGCGTCTTCTCCCGGACCACCAGCGGCCCTTCGCCCTCGACCTCCAGCGAGGGGGCCACGGTCTTGCGCACCGGCGCCTCCTCCAACTCCTCCATGGTCGCCGTGCCGGGCAGCGACGCGATCCGCGCGGTCGCCTCCGCGACACTCAGCGGCGTGGTGCGCGCCCCGTGGTGCACCCGGCGCCGGTCGGCGGACTTGCGCAGCTGGGCGTCGAGCTTCGCCGAGGCCAGATCGAGCGCCGCGTAGGGGTCGGCGGCGGCGGCCTCGGCCCGGATCACCGGGCCACGGGTGCGGACGGTGATCTCCACCCGGTCGGACCGGTCGGCCTGACGCGGGTTGTGTTCCTTGGACACCTCGACGTCAAGGCTGATCACCTTGCCGTCGAACCTCTGGACCTTCTCCAGCTTCTCGGCCACGTGCTCGCGGAACCTCTGGGGCACCTCGGTCTTGCGGCCCTTGACGACGATGTCCACGCAGAACTCCGATCCCTCGTGCTGACGCCGATCCGGACTACCGGACCGGACTGAGACCCAGCCTGACCAGCCGTACTACCGCCGGACCCACCGCCCGGCCACCGGCCGGGCGGGCTGGGCCTTCACCCACTTCCTCCCCAACGGAGGCGCTTGAAACCCCTTGGAGCCTCATCAGACACCCCGGGCGGGCTTTTCGCCTCCGCAGTGGAGGCTAGGCGGAGCGGGTTCCGGCCAGACAGCTGTTCACCCCTGTCTACCCTCTATCGAGTGAAGTGAGGGTAAATATCTGGACAACTCCGCCCAGACGGACCACCCTGGCCCCACCACACAGCGTCACCGAGTCACCGGGAGGGGTCGTGTCGGCGCTCCTGCTCGATCTGCTGCTGCCCACCGCCTGCGCCGGCTGCGGCGAACCTGGCGGCGACCTCTGCGCCGCCTGCCGCGCCCTGCTCGACGGGCTGCGCGGGCAGCCGGCCGGGCCCGATCCGGCGCCGCCCGGCCTGCCGCCGCTGTACTCCTGCGCCGTCTACCGGGATCCGCTGCGCCGGCTGCTGATCGCGCACAAGGAGCGCGGCGCGCTGCGGCTGGTCGGCCCGCTCGGCGCGGTGCTCGCCGAGGCGGTCCACGCGGCCCTGGCCGCCGATCAGGCCGTCCCGACCGTCCAGACCGGCCCGGCCGGCCGCGCCGCCGGCCGCCCCGTGCTGCTGGTGCCCGTCCCGTCCGCCCGCCACGCCGTACGGGCCCGCGGCCACGACGCGACCAGGCGGCTGGCCCGGGCCGCCGCCCGCCGGCTCAGCCGGGCCGGACTGCCCTGCCGGGTCGCCCCGGTGCTGCGCCAGCACCACCGGGTCGCCGACCAGGCCGGCCTCGGCGCCGAGCAGCGGCAGGCCAACCTGCACCAGGCGCTGTCCGTCCCGCCGCTCGTCCGCCAGGCACTCAACGGCCGTCAACTGATCCTGGTGGACGACCTGGTGACCACCGGCGCCAGCCTCGGCGAGGCGGCCCGAGCGCTCCGCGCGGCCGGCGCGCCACCGCTGGCCGCCGCCACGGTGGCCGCCACCGCCCGCCGCGAGCAGCCACCCCACACCGCGGCGCCGCACGAACCGGCGCCCCACGACCCGACGACGTCGACGCCCGATGAGCCGGGGGCTCACGCCGGTGCCCCGCGCGCGGTGCACCGGCGCAACCGCCGCCGGCTGCCGGCCTGGCCCCCGCCCGGTCAGCCCGGGTAGGCGGGCAGCACGGCGCCGCTGTGGTTGTACGCCCGCCACTGCGGCGGAGCGGTGCCGAAGAGCGAGTAGATGGTGTCCTGCTCCTTGGGGTCCTGCTCCTTGGAGTCGGCGAGCACCTGGTCGGCGTGGTCCTCCGAGGCGGCCACCACGGTCATCCCGTCCACCGCCTGCAGCGCGTTGTCCGTGCCGCTGCCCGAGCCGTCGGTCGGCACGTAGTGCAGCTGCTGCACCCCGTCGCTCTCCTTGCCGAGTGCCAGCAGCATGTCCGGATCGGCCCAGGAGACCGAGGTGACGTCGGCGAGCTGCGGTGCGATCGCCCGCACGTCGGTGATCGCGGCGCCCGACTGCGCGCCGGCGACGCGCACCACCAGCCCGAGCGCCAGACTGCACGTCTTGGTCGAGGGGTCGAGGAGCAGCAGCGCCGCCCTGGTGCCGTCGGAGGAGAGCCGGATGGTCTCCACCGTCCGCCCGTCCGGCAGGTCCACCGGGACGGTGGAGCGGCTGCTTCCCCGGATCAGCCAGACCTGCGGGTTCGCCGGATCGCGGTCCACCACCCAGAGTCCGCCGAAGCCGTCCCAGCTGGGCGAGCCGAGCCCCTGGTCGGGGCTCGGCGCCCGGCTGGTGACCAGCGCGCCGCCGAGCTGCTTGGCGCTGTCGTCCAGCGCCGCCTCGTAGAGCCCCTTGCCGTCGGTGCTGACCACCGCGGCGGCCCGCCCGTCGCGTCGGACGGCGAACGATCCCAGCTGCCCGCCGGCCGGCCGCAGCGCGGGGGGCACGGTGGCGGTCCCGAGCACGCCGGGCACCGGGGTGTTGTTGTCCAGCCGGATCAGCTGCCCGGTGTCCGCGTTGCGCGCGTACGGCAGGCCGCCGCCGTTGGCCGCCGAGGTCAGGCTGCCCGGCGCCCAGGAGAGCAGCCTGGCCTGCCCGGAACTGAGGTCGCAGGCGCCGCGCTTGGCGGTCAGCGTCACCTTTTCGACGGAGCCGGGGCCGCTCAGGCTGACCAGGGTGAAGTAGAGCTGCGCCGCCATCTGGTCGCACTGCGCCTGGCTGGTCTGGAAGTTGACGCCGTCGATCTGCAGTTTGTAGGAACCGGTGGCGTCGGCGGTGACGGTGGCGGCCGGGCTGGTGCCGTCGAAGGCCGAGCGGACGGCGGGCTTGAGCCAGTCGGAGGGGCCCTCGGCCAGGGCCGCGGCCGCGGCGGAGGCCGGGTCTATTCGGCGCCGCACGAAGATCGGGTCGGGCACCAGCACCGACTGGTCGGCGCCCGGCGAACCCGGCGGCAGCGACGGGTCCGGAACGGTGAAGAAGTAGCGGTCCGCCTGCTGGTAGGCGTTGCGGAAGTTGGTCTGGTTGAGGATCAGCACCGGCGGCAGGTCGCTGATCCGCCACTGCGCCTTGGTGGCCGCGTCCTTGGAGTCCTTGCCGGTGTCCTTGGCCACGTTGATCAGGCTGAAGCTGGCGGAGTAGTGCGGATCGCTGGTGGCCCGGTAGGTGTGCTTGCCGTCCAGCGAGGCGATCTCCTGCGACTGGAGCACCACCGTGGCATGGTCGGGGTCGCCGTCACCGGACGACGAGTCCGGGTTGGTGGCCGCGAGGATCACCGCGCCGGTGTCGGGCTGCCACTTCTTGACCGCCTCGGGGGTCAGGTACTCCCGCGCGGTCTGATAGTCGTGCTCGTCCGCGATCGAGGCGTCCAGGAAGTTCTGCAGCACCTGGCGCGGCGACTGCCCGTCCCGCGGCGGCACCGGGATGACCCGGACCTGGACGCCCTGAGCCGCGCCCGAGGGCGGGTCGACCGGCTCGGGCGGACCACTGTCCGGCATCGTGGCGCAGCCCGCCGTGACCAGCACGGTCAGCGCGACCAGCCCGCTCCCCGCCCAGCGCCGACTAGTCCTGCTGCTCCCCACCCCGCGCCCCCTTAGCGCTCGTCCCGTCGGCGCCGCGCGCCGATTCGCCACCCGGTTCAGCATCCTGCGGCCGCAGCCGCCCGGGGTCCACCACCACCTGGGCACCGGTGGCACCGTACCCGCCGCCCGCCGCCCGCACGTCGGACGGGTCGGCGACGACCGGGGACTGCGGCAGCCGGCGGCCGAGCCCCGCCCCGCCGATGCTCAGCACGCCGCCGAGCCCGGGACCGAGCCCGCCGCCCGCACCACCCGGGGTCTCCGGGATCACCGTCGGCTCGCCACTGGCCGTCAGCGCGGTCGCCCCGGCCGGCAGCGCCCGTCGGTACGGGGTGCCCTGCGCGCGCAGGCCGCGGTTGTAGCGCGAGTCCTCCGGCTCCAGCCGGAACGGCGCCCGGCCGATCTCGCCGCCACGGGTGCGCGGCAGGGTGAGCCGGAAGTGCGAGCCGCCCCCGGGCTCGCCCCAGGCCTGCAGCCAGCCGCCGTGCAGGTGGGCGTCCTCCACCGCGATCGACAGGCCCAGGCCGGTACCGCCGGTGGTCCGCACCCGGGACGGGTCGGCCCGCCAGAACCGGTGGAAGACCCGGGAGGCCTCGCCGGGCTTGAGCCCGATGCCGTAGTCCCGCACGCCGACCGCGACCGCGCCGTCGGCCGAGCCGAGCCGCACGACCACGTCCCGGCCCTCGCCGTGCTCCAGCGCGTTGACCACCAGGTTGCGCAGGATCCGCTCGATCCGGCGCGGGTCGACCTCGGCCACCACCGGCTCATCGGCCCCGCGCAGCAGCACCGCGCTGCCCTTGAGCCGGGCCAGCGGATCGGCCGCCTCGACCACCCGGTGCACGATGTCGCGCAGGTCCACCGGCTCGGCGTCCAGCACCGCGGCGCCCGCGTCGAACCTGCTGATCTCCAGCAGGTCGGCGAGCAGCGACTCGAAGCGGTCCAGCTGGCCCTGCAGCAGCTCGGCCGAGCGGGCCGCCATCGGATCCAGGTCCTCGCGGCTGTCGTAGATCAGGTCGGCGGCCATCCGCACGGTGGTCAGCGGGGTGCGCAGCTCGTGCGAGACGTCCGAGACGAACCGCCGCTGCACCCGGGAGAGTTCCTCCAGCTGCCGGATCTGGGTCTGCAACGCGTCGGCCATCCGGTTGAAGGATTCGCCGAGCCGGGCGATGTCGTCGGTGCCGGTGACCTTCATCCGCTCTTCGAGGTGGCCGTCCGCCAGCCGCTCGGCGATCCCGGCGGCCATCCGCACCGGGGTGACCACCTGGCGCACCACCAGCCAGGCGGTGCAGCTGACCAGGATCACGATGAAGACGCCGGCGGTGGCCACCGTGCCGGTGACCAGGCTCAGCGTGTTGTCCTCCTGGGCGAAGGAGAACGCGAAGTAGAGCTGGTACTTCACGTTGTCCGGCCCGTTCAGCTGCCGGCCGATCACCAGACCCGGCTCGGAGTGCGCCTGGGCTCCGACGCCCCGGTGGATCGTGGTGGTCTGCTCGTGCGGGACGCTCGGGTCCTGCGCGACCTGCGCCTCCAGCTCCTGCGAGATGCTGCTGTAGCTCACGTCGCCCGAGGCCCGGATCACGCTCGGCGGCGCACCGTCGTCGGAGGGCCGCAGGCCGATCACCGAGTAGACGCCCTGCCCGCCGCTGGCCAGGTTGGCGACCTGGTCGGAGATCCAGGTGCCGGGCTCGCTCGGGCTCGGGTCGCCGCCGGCCGCGCCGGCCTTGGCCCGCTGCTCGTTGAGCGCGTCGCTCTGCTGCTGCGCGGTGACGAAGGCGCCGCTGGCCTGGTTCTCGGCGGCGTGCTTCTTGGTGTCCAGCAGCCCGGTGCGGACCTGCGCCATCACCACCACGCCGAGCACCACCACCAGCGCGACCGAGAGCAGCATGGTGGCCGCCACCACGCGCAGCTGGATCGAACGCCGGTACAGCGCGGACGTCCGCAGGAACGGGCTGCGCAGCCGACGTGCGAGCAGCCCCAGCGGGGAGCCCGACCGCCCCATGGCGGCGGCCTCCCCGTACTGCTCCTCCCCGTCAACGGCCGGGCCGGACGGGGAGGGGTGAACCTGGTGCGTCACGTCAGCTGGGTCCGGCCTTGTAACCGACGCCACGCACGGTGACCACGATCTCCGGGCGCTCCGGGTCCTTCTCGATCTTCGAGCGCAGGCGCTGCACGTGCACGTTCACCAGCCGGGTGTCGGCGGCGTGCCGGTAGCCCCAGACCTGCTCCAGCAGCACCTCGCGGGTGAACACCTGCCAGGGCTTGCGGGCCAGCGCGACCAGCAGGTCGAACTCCAGCGGGGTGAGCGGGATACCCCGCCCGTCCCGCTTGACCGAGTGTCCGGCCACGTCGATCACCAGATCGCCGATGGTCAGCTGCTCCGGCGTGGGCTCCTCGGCCCGGCGCAGCCGGGCCCGGACCCGCGCCACCAGCTCCTTGGGCTTGAACGGCTTGACCACGTAGTCGTCGGCGCCGGACTCCAGGCCCACCACGATGTCGACCGTGTCGGTCTTCGCGGTGAGCATCACGATCGGCACCCCGGACTCGGACCTGATCTGCCGGCAGACGTCGATCCCGTCGCGTCCGGGCAGCATCAGATCGAGCAGCACCAGATCCGGCTTGGTCTCGCGGAACGCGGCGAGCGCCTTGTCCCCGTCCGCGACGAAATACGGCTCAAAACCCTCACCACGCAGCACAATGCCGAGCATCTCGGCGAGTGCGGTGTCGTCATCTACGACGAGGACGCGACCTTTCATGCGCCCATCCTCTCATTACCGGATTGTGACCTGCCGCACACCCGTGCCCATTGCCCGGCCGATCCACCGGCATTACCGCCCATATCCACCCAAACTCCAAAGTTCCTCGGCCCCGCCGACCCCGTTGTCGATCAGCAACCAGGCGCCCCTGGGGCGCCTGCCGCCACCATGGCACGATGGGCGGCACGAATTGCGCCGCACCACCATCCTGGGGCACCGCCCCGCGCCGAGGAGCAGTGATGACCGACACTCCGGGCTGGGTCTCCCCCAGCGCCTCCGGGACCGATCCCGAGGACGTCCGGCCGTCGGCCACCGCTCCCGCACCGGCCATCCCCGGACCGGCCGCGCCGAGCGATGCCGTGGCCGACGGGGTCGCGCCCGGCGACCTTACGCCCGGTGAGGCGGCACCGGTCGCCGCCGCCTCACCTGCCTCACCCGCCGCGCCTGCCGCGCCCCTCGCCCCGAGCGCCCCCGCCGCGCCGCCGTACCCCGGCGCCTACGGCCAGGCCCCCGCCGCCCCGACCCCGCCGCCCGCCCAGGGCTGGGGCGGCGCCCAGCCCGGCTGGGGAGCGCAGGCCGGCTGGGGCCAGCAGAACGGCGCGGGCTGGGGCTTCCCGCCGCCCAGTCCGAAGCCCGGCGTGATCCCGCTGCGCCCGCTGGGCGTCGGCGAGATCCTGGACGGCTCGATCTCCACCGTCCGCAAGCACTGGCGCACCGCCCTCGGGCTCTCCCTGGTGGTCGCCGTGCTCAGCCAGATCGTCCTGGGCCTGGTCGACTGGTGGAGCCAGCACGACGCGCAGAGCGCCACCACCCTGGTCGTCGCCTGCGTGGGCCTGCTGGTCAGCGCGGTGGCCGGACTGGTGATGAGCGCGCTGCTGACCGTGGTGGTCAGCCGGGCCGTCCTGGGCGAAGCCGTCTCGGTGGGCGAGGCCTGGCGGTCCGCCCGCCCGCAGCTGTGGCGGCTGGCCGGTCTGAGCGCGCTGATCTTCCTGATCATGCTCGGCATCTTCGCGGCCGCCGTGGTGCCGGCCGTCGTGGTCGGTCTGGCCACCGGCAGCAGTGACGACGCCGCGATGGTCGCACTCCCGCTGCTGCTGGCCGCGTTCGTCGTCGCGATCCGGACCTACTTCCGACTCAGCCTGGCCGCCCCGGCCCTGATGCTGGAACGGCAGGGCATCAAGGCCGCGCTCTCCCGCTCCCGCAAGCTGGTGCACGGCTCCTGGTGGCGGATCTTCGGGATCAGCGTGCTCAGCCTGGTGCTGACCGCCATCCTCGCCTCGATGGTCGGTATCCCGTTCCGGATCCTGGCCGGTCTGGTGAGCGGCTCGATGATCAGCGGGCTGGGCGGCGACCCGAGCCACCCGCAGTCGGTCCTCGCCCTGGTGGTGGTCGGGATCGGCGGGGTGATCGGCTCGATGATCACCGCCCCGGTCCAGGCCGGGGTCAACGTCCTGCTCTACGTCGACCAGCGGATCCGCCGCGAGGCCCTCGACCTCGAGCTGGCCCGCGCGGCCGGCCTGCCCGAGTACGGCGGCACCGGCTGGGCGCGCCAGGGCGGCGGGGCGGCCTGACCCGATGCCGACCTGGGGGGACTGGGTCACGGCGGCCGGCGCTCCCGTGACCACACCGCGCGACGCGGCCCGCGAAGCCGCGCGCGAGGAACTGCTCAAGCCCGAGTACCACCGGCAGGACCCGAGCCTGCTGCAGCGGATCAGCAGCTGGCTCTGGGGACAGCTGGACCACCTGCTCGGCCGGCTCGGCAGCACCGCCACCAGCGGGACCACCGGGCTGATCCTCTTTCTGGTGATCGCGCTGCTGATCGGCGCCGCGCTCTGGTGGCGGCTCGGCCGCCCCGGCCGGTCCGCGACCAGCGCCACCACACTGTTCGGTGCCGACCGGCCGCGCACCGCGGACCAGCACCGCTCGGCTGCCCAACGGCACGCCGCCGAGGGCGACTTCGCCGGCGCCGTCCGCGAGCAGATGCGCGCCCTGGTCCGCTCCCTGGAGGAACGCGCCCTGCTCGACCAGCGCCCGGGCCGCACCGCCGACGAGGCAGCCGCCGAGGCCGGCCACCAGCTGCCGCAGCACGCGGCCGCACTGCGCGAAGCCGCCCGGCTCTTCGACGACATCGCCTTCGGCGAGCGGGCCGCCGACCAGGCCGCCTACCGGCAACTCGCCGACCTGGACCAGGCCCTGCGGCAGACCCGCCCCGCCGCGCTGAGCCCGGCGGGCACCGGATGACCACTCCCGTCGCCGCCAAGGCGCCCGCACCGGTCGGCAGTCTGACCCCGACCCTGCGTCAACTCTGGTACCGGACGCGCTGGTTCCTGGCAGCCGCCGCCGTCCTGCTGATCGTCGGCCTGCTGATCGCCGGGCTCGGCGACAGCACCGCCTACCCCTCGCTCGACCCCCGCTCCGCCGCCCCGGACGGCGCCAAGGCCACCGCCCAACTGCTGCGCGCCCAGGGCATCACGGTCGACACCACCGCCGATGCCGACCAACTCTCGGCTCCGGCCGGCGCCGACACCGTCGTGCTGCCGCTGCCCGACCTGCTGACGGACGACCAGCTGCGCGCGGTGGCCGCCGCCGGCCACCGCCGCCTGGTGCTGATCTCCCCCGACAGCACCGCGCTCGATCTGCTGGCCCCCGGCGTGCACACCGCCGACACCGCCGACCTGCCCCTGACCATCACCTCCGCGAGCGCCGCTCCGCAGTGCGACCTGCCCGAAGCGCAGCGGGCCGGCAGCGCCGAGCTCGGCGGCCGGCTCTACCGGGTCGACAGCGACAGCACGGCCACCGGCGCCGAGGTCACCGGCTGCTACCCGCGCGAGGGCTACCCCGCGCTGGCCCGCACCAGCACCGGCCAGGACACCGAGGTGATCGTGGTCGGCTCCGGGCGCTTCCTGACCAACCAGCGGCTGGCCCACGACGGCAACGCCGCGCTCGCCCTCGGCCTGCTCGGCTCCCAGCCCCGCCTCACCTGGTACCTGCCCGACTACCAGGCACTGCCCGCGAGCGACGGCACCCCGCAGAAGTCGTTCACCGACCTGATCCCGGACGGCTGGCGCTGGGCCGCCCTGCAACTGGCCGTCGCCACCGTGCTGGCCGCCCTCTGGCGGGCCCGCCGGCTCGGACCGGTGGTCAGCGAGCAGCTCCCGGTGGTGGTCCGCGCCGCCGAGACCACCGAGGGCCGGGCCCGGCTCTACCACCGTGCCAAGGCCCGTGACCGGGCCGCCGACGCGCTGCGCCACGCCGCCCGGCACCGGCTGGCCCCCGTCCTCGGCGTGCCGCTCGGCACCGGCGAACCGGACGGCACCGCCCTGCTCGCCGCCCTGGGCGACCGGCTGGCCGGCAACCGCGAGCCCGGCGAACTCCGCGGCCTGCTCTACGGTCCGCCACCCACCGACGACGCCGCGCTGCTGCGGCTCGCCGACGACCTCGATGCCCTGGAAAGGCAGGTACGACAGCCGTGACCGACCAGACCGCCGCCCCCGACCGGCTCGCCGAGCGGGACGCCGCCGCGCCCGACCCCCGGCAGGCGCTCGGCGCCCTGCGCACCGAGATCGGCAAGGCCGTGGTCGGCCAGGACGCCGCCGTCACCGGACTGGTGGTCGCCCTGCTCTGCGGCGGCCATGTGCTGCTCGAAGGCGTCCCCGGCGTGGCCAAGACCCTGCTGGTCCGCGCCCTGTCCACCGCCCTGAGCCTGGAGACCAAGCGGATCCAGTTCACCCCCGACCTGATGCCCGGCGACGTCACGGGCTCGCTGGTCTACGACGCCCGCACCGCCGAGTTCTCCTTCCAGCCCGGCCCGGTCTTCACCAACCTGCTGCTCGCCGACGAGATCAACCGCACCCCGCCGAAGACCCAGGCCTCGCTGCTGGAGGCGATGGAGGAGCACCAGGTCACCGTCGACGGCGAACCCCGCCCGCTACCCGACCCGTTCCTGGTCGCCGCGACCCAGAACCCGCTGGAGTACGAAGGCACCTACCCGCTGCCCGAGGCCCAGCTGGACCGCTTCCTGCTCAAGCTGGTGCTGCCGCTGCCCGACCGTGAGCAGGAGTTCCAGGTGCTCAGCCGGCACGCCGCCGGCTTCGACCCGCGCGACCTGCGCGCGGCCGGAGTGCGCCCGGTCGCCGGCCCCGCCGACCTGGCCGCCGCCCGGGCGGCCATTGCCGAACTCACCGTCTCCCCCGAGGTGCTGGCCTACATCGTCGACCTCTGCCGGGCCACCCGGCAGTCCCCCTCGCTCTCGATGGGTGTCTCCCCCCGTGGCGCGACCGCGCTGCTCAACGCCTCCCGGGCCTGGGCCTGGCTGGCCGGGCGCGACTACGTCACCCCCGACGACGTGAAGGCGCTGGCCTTGCCCACCCTGCGGCACCGGGTGCGGCTGCGTGCCGAGGCGGAGATGGAGGGCGTCACCGCTGACACGGTGATCCAGGCCGTGCTCGCCCAGACGCCCGCTCCGCGCTGATCACCCGCACCTCTTCCTAGGAGTCCACCGTGGCCCTCACCGGCCGTACCGCCCTCCTCGCGGCCCTGGGCAGCCTGGTGGTCGGACTCCTGCTGCCCTCCTGGACCGGCATCGCCCTGGTCAGCGGCGCCGTGCTGCTCGGCGTGCTGGCGGATCTGCTGCTCGCGGCCCCGGTCCGGACGCTGCAGCTGGCCAGGACGGGTGACACCGCGGTCCGCCTCGGCGAGCCGGCCACCGTCACGCTGACCGTCGGCAACGCCTCCGGGCGCCCGCTGCGGGCCCGCCTGCGCGACGCCTGGCCACCCTCGGTCTTCCGGCCCGGCACCGAGCTGACCGCCTCCCGGCACCGCCTGCTGGTCCCGCCCGGCGAGCGACGCCGGATCGACACCCCGCTGCTGCCCAACCGCCGCGGCGACCACCAGGCGCACCGGGTGGCGATCCGTTCGCTGGGCCCGCTCGGCCTGGCCGGTCGCCAGGGCTCGCACCTGGTCCCCTGGACACTGCGTGCCCTGCCGCCCTTCACCAGTCGCAAGCACCTGCCCTCCCGACTGGCCCGGCTGCGCGAACTGGACGGCCGCACCTCGCTGCTGACCCGTGGTCAGGGCACCGAGTTCGACAGCCTGCGCGAGTACCTGCCGGGCGACGACGTCCGCTCCATCGACTGGCGGGCCAGCGCCCGGCGCAACACCGTCGCCGTGCGGACCTGGCGCCCCGAACGCGACCGGCACATCCTGATCGTGCTCGACACCGGCCGCACCTCGGCCGGCCGGGTCGGCGACGCCCCTCGGCTGGACGCCGCCCTGGACGCCGCCCTGCTGCTCACCGCGCTGGCCACCAAGGCGGGCGACCGGGTCGACCTGCTCGCCCACGACCTGCGCCCGCGCACCTCGGTGGTGGGCCGCTCCGCGAGCGAGGTCCTGCCCGCAGTCACCAACGCGATGGCACTGCTGGAGCCGGCCCTGGTCGAGACCGACCTGCGGGCACTCACCTCGGCGGCCCTGCGGCTGGCCCCGCACCGCTCGCTGATCGTCCTGTTCACCGGCCTGGACGTCGGCCCCGCCGAGGACGGCCTGCTACCGCTGCTGCCCCAGCTCACCAAGCGCCACGAAGTGGTGGTCGCGGCGGTGGCCGACCCGCTGCTCTCGGAACTGGCCGCGGGTCGCGGCACTCTGCCCGCCGTCTACGGCGCGGCCGCCGCCGAGCAGACCCGGGCCGACCGCCGCGCCACCGCCGAGCGGCTCACCCGGCTCGGCGCCACCGTCCTGGACGCACCACCGGCCGCCCTGCCGCCCGCTCTGGCCGACACCTACCTCGCGCTGAAGGCGGCGGGTCGGCTGTAGCGCCGCCGCCTTGGCGACGGCTCAGCCGTGCTGCGGCTTGATCCACACGTGTGCGGTGGCCGTCTCAGCCTCAGCGTCCGCGGTTCCTTCCGCACCCTCTTCGACAACTACGGGCTCCTCGGTCACCGCCTTCATCCACTCGTCGATCCCTTGGGAGAGTGCGACGGCGGACGACTTGTCACCGTGGAACGCCTCACGCGCCGCCTGGTAGGCGAACCAGCGCTCGACGTGCGCGAGCCAGGCCGCCTCCGAGGGGGCGAAGTGCATCGTCACCCGCGGATGCGCCCGCAGCCAGTTCACCACGGTCGGCGACTTGTGCGTGAAGTAGTTGTCGCAGATCAGGTGCAGCTCACCGCTCTCCGGCAACTCCCGCTCCAGCTGCGACAGGAAGCGCCGGAACTCCACCCCGCGCCGCCGCCGGTGCAGCGTGCCGAGCACCTTCTCGCGGGTGCTCTCCAGACTCGCCAGCAGTGCCTGCACGGTCGCCGGCAGCGGATCCCCACTGCGCTCCCGCAGCTCCTCCCGCAGCTTGGGCCGCAGCATCGTGTCGGCGTCCACCCGGAGCACCAACACCCGCTCCGGCGGCGCCAGGTACATCGCGGCCACCTCGTGCGAGGTCTCCATCGCAAAAGGATCGGTCGACAAGCCGAACGGCTCGGGACGCGGCTGGGGTTCGGGGTGGGCCTTGGGGCCGGGACGTGCCATACGTCGATCGTAACGGCCAATCGACCGGTGCCAGAACGCGAAGAAGCCCCCAGCCGAATGGCTGGGGGCTTCTTCAGAAGAATTGTTCGGCGGCGTCCTACTCTCCCACAGGGTCCCCCCTGCAGTACCATCGGCGCTATGAGGCTTAGCTTCCGGGTTCGGAATGTAACCGGGCGTTTCCCTCACGCTATGACCACCGAAACACTATGAAACTGTCAACCGCACCACACCGTGACCTGGCGTGGGGTCGTTGTTTCAGAACAACACAGTGGACGCGAGCAACTGAGGACAAGCCCTCGGCCTATTAGTACCGGTCAGCTCCACCCCTTACGAGGCTTCCACATCCGGCCTATCAACCCAGTCGTCTACTGGGAGCCTTACCCTCTCAAGGAGGTGGGAGTGCTCATCTCGAAGCAGGCTTCCCGCTTAGATGCTTTCAGCGGTTATCCCTCCCGAACGTAGCCAACCAGCCATGCCCTTGGCAGGACAACTGGCACACCAGAGGTTCGTCCGTCCCGGTCCTCTCGTACTAGGGACAGCCCTTCTCAACACTCCTACGCGCACAGCGGATAGGGACCGAACTGTCTCACGACGTTCTAAACCCAGCTCGCGTACCGCTTTAATGGGCGAACAGCCCAACCCTTGGGACCTACTCCAGCCCCAGGATGCGACGAGCCGACATCGAGGTGCCAAACCATCCCGTCGATATGGACTCTTGGGGAAGATCAGCCTGTTATCCCCGGGGTACCTTTTATCCGTTGAGCGACGGCGCTTCCACAAGCCACCGCCGGATCACTAGTCCCTGCTTTCGCACCTGCTCGACCCGTCGGTCTCACAGTCAAGCTCCCTTGTGCACTTACACTCAACACCTGATTGCCAACCAGGCTGAGGGAACCTTTGGGCGCCTCCGTTACTCTTTAGGAGGCAACCGCCCCAGTTAAACTACCCACCAGACACTGTCCCTGATCCGGATCACGGACCCAGGTTAGACATCCAGCACGACCAGAGTGGTATTTCAACGACGACTCCACAACAACTGGCGTTGCTGCTTCAAAGTCTCCCACCTATCCTACACAAGCCGAACCGAACACCAATATCAAGCTATAGTAAAGGTCCCGGGGTCTTTCCGTCCTGCTGCGCGAAACGAGCATCTTTACTCGTAATGCAATTTCACCGGGCCTATGGTTGAGACAGTCGAGAAGTCGTTACGCCATTCGTGCAGGTCGGAACTTACCCGACAAGGAATTTCGCTACCTTAGGATGGTTATAGTTACCACCGCCGTTTACTGGCGCTTAAGTTCTCAGCTTCGCCCTGACGAATCAGAGCTAACCGGTCCCCTTAACGTTCCAGCACCGGGCAGGCGTCAGTCCGTATACATCGCCTTACGGCTTCGCACGGACCTGTGTTTTTAGTAAACAGTCGCTTCTCGCTGGTCTCTGCGGCCACCCCCAGCTCAGAGAGCAAGTCTCATCACCAGGAATGGCCCCCCTTCTCCCGAAGTTACGGGGGCATTTTGCCGAGTTCCTTAACCATAGTTCACCCGAACGCCTCGGTATTCTCTACCTGACCACCTGAGTCGGTTTGGGGTACGGGCCGCCATGAAACTCGCTAGAGGCTTTTCTCGACAGCATAGGATCATCCACTTCACCACAATCGGCTCGGCATCAGGTCTCAGCCTTAATGAGTGACGGATTTGCCTATCACTCGGCCTACACCCTTACCCCGGGACTACCACCGCCCGGGCTGGACTACCTTCCTGCGTCACCCCATCGCTCACCTACTACCCTGTTGGATCAGCGGCTCCACCACGTCCCTTTGTCCGAAGACTCCGGGCCGGCTTCACGGCTTTAGCATTCAGAGGTTCGACGTTGGCGCTTCAAAGCGGGTACGGGAATATCAACCCGTTGTCCATCGACTACGCCTGTCGGCCTCGCCTTAGGTCCCGACTTACCCTGGGCAGATCAGCTTGACCCAGGAACCCTTGGTCAATCGGCGCAAGAGTTTCCCACTCTTGTATCGCTACTCATGCCTGCATTCTCACTCGTATCCCGTCCACGACTCGATTCCTCGGCCGCTTCACCCGGAACACGACGCTCCCCTACCCATCCACAGCGTCGTTGGACGTATTCTGTGAATGACACGACTTCGGTGGTGTGCTTGAGCCCCGCTACATTGTCGGCGCGGAATCACTTGACCAGTGAGCTATTACGCACTCTTTCAAGGGTGGCTGCTTCTAAGCCAACCTCCTGGTTGTCTCTGCGACTCCACATCCTTTCCCACTTAGCACACGCTTAGGGACCTTAGTCGGTGTTCTGGGCTGTTTCCCTCTCGACCATGGAGCTTATCCCCCACAGTCTCACTGCCACGCTCTCACTTACCGGCATTCGGAGTTTGGCTAAGGTCAGTAACCCGGTGAGGCCCATCGCCTATCCAGTGCTCTACCTCCGGCAAGAAACACGTGACGCTGCACCTAAATGCATTTCGGGGAGAACCAGCTATCACGGAGTTTGATTGGCCTTTCACCCCTAACCACAGGTCATCCCCCAGGTTTTCAACCCTGGTGGGTTCGGTCCTCCACGCGGTCTTACCCGCGCTTCAACCTGCCCATGGCTAGATCACTCCGCTTCGGGTCTTGGGCATGCAACTCAAACGCCCTATTCGGACTCGCTTTCGCTACGGCTACCCCACACGGGTTAACCTCGCTACACACCGCAAACTCGCAGGCTCATTCTTCAAAAGGCACGCAGTCACGGCCCGCCAGTAAACTGACGAACGACGCTCCCACGGCTTGTAGGCACACGGTTTCAGGTACTATTTCACTCCGCTCCCGCGGTACTTTTCACCATTCCCTCACGGTACTATCCGCTATCGGTCACCAGGGAATATTTAGGCTTAGCGGGTGGTCCCGCCAGATTCACACGGAATTTCTCGGGCTCCGTGCTACTTGGGAGAAGCTCAAGTGAGCCGCTGATGTTTCGTCTACGGGGGTCTTACCCTCTACGCCGGACCTTTCGCATGTCCTTCGACTACACCAACGGTTTCTGACTCACCCAGCCGCCGGCAGACGACTGAAGAACTTTCCCACGACCCCGAAATGGCAACCCCTGCCGGGTCTCACACCACTCCGGTTTAGCCTCATCCGGTTTCGCTCGCCACTACTCCCGGAATCACGGTTGTTTTCTCTTCCTGCGGGTACTGAGATGTTTCACTTCCCCGCGTTCCCTCCACATACCCTATGTGTTCAGGTATGGGTGACAGCCCATGACGACTGCCGGGTTTCCCCATTCGGACACCCCCGGATCAAAGCTCGGTTGACAGCTCCCCGGGGCCTATCGCGGCCTCCCACGTCCTTCATCGGTTCCTGGTGCCAAGGCATCCACCGTGCGCCCTTAAAAACTTGGCCACAGATGCTCGCGTCCACTGTGCAGTTCTCAAACAACGACCAGACACCCACCCTCAACACCCCAAAGGATGCCTCGCATGGGACCGGCACTGAGACAACGATTACTCGTTCCCTCAGGACCCAACAACGTGCCCGACACACCAGATCAACCGAAACCGTTCCACGCCGAAGCAGTACTAGGAGACAACCAACCCTGTGTGCCGAATAGTCAACGTTCCACCCATGAGCAACCGTGCGAGACATTCGCTCGCAACCGGCCATGTGCTCCTTAGAAAGGAGGTGATCCAGCCGCACCTTCCGGTACGGCTACCTTGTTACGACTTCGTCCCAATCGCTGGTCCCACCTTCGACGGCTCCCTCCCAAGGGTTAGGCCACCGGCTTCGGGTGTTACCGACTTTCGTGACGTGACGGGCGGTGTGTACAAGGCCCGGGAACGTATTCACCGCAGCATGCTGATCTGCGATTACTAGCAACTCCAACTTCATGGGGTCGAGTTGCAGACCCCAATCCGAACTGAGGCCGGCTTTTTGGGATTCGCTCCACCTCACGGTATCGCAGCCCTTTGTACCGACCATTGTAGCACGTGTGCAGCCCAAGACATAAGGGGCATGATGATTTGACGTCGTCCCCACCTTCCTCCGAGTTGACCCCGGCAGTCTCCTGTGAGTCCCCATCACCCCGAAAGGCATGCTGGCAACACAGAACAAGGGTTGCGCTCGTTGCGGGACTTAACCCAACATCTCACGACACGAGCTGACGACAACCATGCACCACCTGTATACCGACCACAAGGGGGCGCCCATCTCTGAACGTTTCCGGTATATGTCAAGCCTTGGTAAGGTTCTTCGCGTTGCGTCGAATTAAGCCACATGCTCCGCTGCTTGTGCGGGCCCCCGTCAATTCCTTTGAGTTTTAGCCTTGCGGCCGTACTCCCCAGGCGGGGAACTTAATGCGTTAGCTGCGGCACCGACGACGTGGAATGTCGCCAACACCTAGTTCCCAACGTTTACGGCGTGGACTACCAGGGTATCTAATCCTGTTCGCTCCCCACGCTTTCGCTCCTCAGCGTCAGTAATGGCCCAGAGATCCGCCTTCGCCACCGGTGTTCCTCCTGATATCTGCGCATTTCACCGCTACACCAGGAATTCCGATCTCCCCTACCACACTCTAGCCTGCCCGTATCGAATGCAGACCCGGGGTTAAGCCCCGGGCTTTCACATCCGACGCGACAGGCCGCCTACGAGCTCTTTACGCCCAATAATTCCGGACAACGCTCGCACCCTACGTATTACCGCGGCTGCTGGCACGTAGTTAGCCGGTGCTTCTTCTGCAGGTACCGTCACTTGCGCTTCTTCCCTGCTGAAAGAGGTTTACAACCCGAAGGCCGTCATCCCTCACGCGGCGTCGCTGCATCAGGCTTTCGCCCATTGTGCAATATTCCCCACTGCTGCCTCCCGTAGGAGTCTGGGCCGTGTCTCAGTCCCAGTGTGGCCGGTCGCCCTCTCAGGCCGGCTACCCGTCGTCGCCTTGGTAGGCCATTACCCCACCAACAAGCTGATAGGCCGCGGGCTCATCCTGCACCGCCGGAGCTTTACACCAACCCCCATGCGGAGGAAGGTCATATCCGGTATTAGACCCCGTTTCCAGGGCTTGTCCCAGAGTGCAGGGCAGATTGCCCACGTGTTACTCACCCGTTCGCCACTGATCCACCCCGAAGGGCTTCACCGTTCGACTTGCATGTGTTAAGCACGCCGCCAGCGTTCGTCCTGAGCCAGGATCAAACTCTCCGTGAATGTTTTCCCGTAATCGGGTCGACACCCGCGTTGAGCGGCACGACAACCACCGGAATAGGGTGACCTCGTGCACTGCGTCCTCGCTAGTGTTTTACTTCAAAAGGAATCTCCAACCCCAATCAAACGATCGAGGCCGGGGATGTCAACATATCTGGCGTTGACTTTTGGCACGCTGTTGAGTTCTCAAGGAACGGACGCTTCCTTCAAGCCGCTCTCGCAAGCTCTCCGGGCGCTTTGTTCTTTCGTGTTCTCAGCTTATCAGATCCGATCCGCACCGTTTACCGGCCGTTTTCTTCTCCGAATTCCCGCTGAGGGGGATTTCCTTCGGCTTACCAGCAGAGCCTATCAAAGGATTTGCAGTGGTTTCGCCTGGGGTATTTGGCTTGCCGGGCCGCATCCGTGGACGCGCTGCCTCAGCTTGCCGTGTCGTAGACCCTACAACCGGGTCGGCTCTGTTGTCCAGTCCGACCTAACCGTTCGAATCTACTAGCCGACCTGACCCGTGTCAACGGTTCTGGCGGCGTGAAGAGAAGACTACCAGGTCAGAAGGGGTCATCCCGCCACGGGCTGGAGGTCGGCACGGTCGGCGGCGGCGACGTCGCCGATCTCACCGGTAGCTGCGGCCCGGCGCCCGAGGAGTAGGGCGTAGAGCAGGAAGAGCGTCTCGGCGGCGACGCCGATGCCGACCCGGGCCCAGGTGGGGAGGCCGGAGGGGGTGACGAAGGCTTCCAGCAGGCCGCTGACGAAGAGGACGGCGGTCAGGCCCATCGCCATGCCGATGGTGGCGCGGCCCTGCTCGGCCAGTGCGACGGTGCGCGGGCGCGGGCCCGGGTCGATCACCGTCCAGCCGAGGCGCAGGCCCAGGCCGGCGGCGACGAAGACGGCCGTGAGTTCGAGCAGGCCGTGCGGCAGGAGCAGGCCGAGAAAGAGGTCGAGGCGGCCGGCGGAGGCCATCAGACCGATCCCGATGCCGAGGTTGAGGACGTTCTGGGCCAGCACATAGAGGACCGGCAGGCCGAGGAAGACGCCGAAGACCAGGCACTGGGTGGCCACCCAGGCGTTGTTCGTCCAGACCTGGGCGGCGAAGGAGCTGGCCGGACGGTCGGAGTAGTAGGCCTGGTAGGCGCCACCGGGGCGGGTCATCTCGCGCAGCTGGTCGGGGGCGGCCAGGCTGTCCCGGACTTCGGGGTGGGTGGCCACCCACCAGGCGATCAGCGCCGCGCCGAGCAGCGAGACCAGGGCTATCGGGAGCCACCAGCGGCGGGAGCGGTAGAGGGCGGCGGGGAAGCTGACCGTGAAGTAGCGGCCCACGTCGCGCCAGCCGGCGGCCCGGCGGCCGGTGACGGCGGTGCGCGCCCGGGCCACCAGCGTGGTCAACCGGCCGACCAGGGCCGGATCCGGGGCGGTGGCCTGCACCTTGGCCAGGTGAGCGGTGACCCGCTGGTAGAGCGCGACCAGTTCGTCGGCCTCCGCGCCACTGAGCTTGCGCCGCTTGCTGAGGGTCTCCAGGCGTGCCCACTGCGCCTGGTGGGCGGCGACGAAGACGTCCAGGTCCATGCGGGTCACTCCAAGGTGGGCGGTGGCGGCGCGGGGCAACGGCTGGGGGTCAGCTTGCCAGAGGCCGTTCCGGGCGGGACGGGCCTTCCCCGGCTTTCCGGCGGCCCCGTATGTTGAGCCTCTGAACATCCGGGGGCGGGCGACGGCCCTGCTCCGTGGCGTCGAGTGGAACGGGCTGGTGCGGTGGGCGACCTGGTGACGGGTGAGGCCGTGGTCCTCGGGCTGCGGCCGGCGAAGCTGCCCAGTCGGGCACTGGCCGTGCTGCTCGACCTGGTGGTGGAGTTCGCGGCGTTCTTCCTCGTCTCGCTGCTGTTGCTGGTCGTGCTGCCGGACCTGGACGGGGCGGCGGCGACGGCGCTGGTGGTCTGCCTGATGGTCTTCTTCCTGGTCGCGGTGCCGGTGCTGGTGGAGACGCTGTCGCGCGGACGGTCGCTGGGGAAGGCGGCGCTCGGGCTGCGGGTGGTGCGGGCCGACGGGGGTCCGGCGGGCTTCCGGCACGCGCTGGTCCGGGCGCTGGTCGGGGTCTTCGAGATCATCCTGCTGACCGGGGTGCCCGCGGCGCTCAGCTCGCTGGTCTCGACCGACGGTCGGCGGCTCGGCGACCTCTTCGCGGGCACCCTGGTGGTGCGCGAGCGGGTGCCGGAGACCGCGGCACCGGGGCTGACCGTCGCGCCGCCGCCGCAGGTGCTGCACGCGCTGGGGTCGGATCTGGTCCGGCTCGACCTGTCGGCGGTGCCCCCGGGACTCTGGCTCGCGATTCGCCAACTGCTCAATCGGGCAGGCCAGTTGGATGGTCAGGCGGCGCTGCGGATGGCGCAGCGGCTGGCCGGTGACCTGGCCGAGCGGACCGGGTGGCCAGTGCCGGCCGGACTGCATCCGGCGCTCTACCTGGGAGCGGTGCTGACCGAGCGGCAGCGGCGGGAATGGCTGCGCGCCACCGGCCCGGGAGCGGGAACCGGTCCGGCCGGGGTGGCCGGCCCCGTCACCTGGCCCGGCGCGCCGACCGCACCCGCTCCGCCGCCCGCACCCGTCACGCCGCCGGCTCCCCCGGCCCCGCCCACGGCGGGCGGCGGGTTCTCGCTGCCCGGCTGAGTCGGCCGGGTCAGCCGACGGGGTACGCCGGCCGGGTCAGTCCCAGCTCGGCCAGGCGTTGGGCGGGCTCTCCAACTCCTCCAGCTCGACGCCCGGCGCCGCGAGCAGCACATCGCCCGCGAGGTGGAGTTCGCGCTGTTCGCCGGTCTCCAGGTCGGCCACCTGGTAGCGCTCGACCAGCAGCGGCCCGCTGTCGGTGGGGTGCTGCTCCAGGCCCTGCAGGGTCCAGCCCTGGTCGAAGGTCCGGGGGGCCAGCGCGGCACCGCCGAAGGCGACCAGCCGCACCCGCGCGCTCGCGCCCTCGGCCAGTCGCAGCAGCCGGGCGGTGGCGATCAGGAAGGCCGGCGAGTCGCCGGCGAAACCGTGGGCGCGGTCGTGCCCTTCGGTGGCCGAGGCGCCGGTCGGGTCGGCGGGGTCGGAGCGCACCCAGGCGACTCCGTCCACCGCTCCCCCGCGCACCTGCCAGCCGCCGGCGCGCAGTTCCATCCGCAGCGGGCGGGCCCGGGAGTCGAGGGTGAGGTCGATGGTGCCGAGGGGGACGCCGGCGGGGTCGTAGGACTTGCCAACGTAGCGCCAGCCGGCCGGGCCGGGCGCGCAGCTGAAGCGTTCCTCGCCCAGCAGGACGTGGTCGTGGGTGTCATGGAGCGAGTAGCGGCCGGTGGGCATGGTCGAAGCCTACGTCGCGGTCTTCGGGCGGCCCGTCCGGTGGCCTGCCCGACCACGGCGGATCGGGCACAGCACAGCCCGCTGCCCCCGGACGATCGTCCGGGGGCAGCGGGCTGCGGGTGCGTCAGTAGCGGTACTGCTCGGCCTTGTACGGGCCCTCGACCGGGACGCCGATGTAGTCGGCCTGGTCCTTGGTCAGGACGGTGAGCTTGACGCCCAGCGCGGCCAGGTGGAGGCGGGCGACCTTCTCGTCCAGGTGCTTGGGGAGCACGTAGACGCCGATCGGGTACTGCTCGGTCTTGGTGAACAGCTCGATCTGCGCGATCGTCTGGTTCGCGAAGGAGTTGGACATCACGAAGGACGGGTGGCCGGTCGCGTTGCCCAGGTTCAGCAGGCGGCCCTCGGAGAGCACGATGATGGTGTGGCCGTCCTCGAAGCGCCACTCGTGGACCTGCGGCTTGACCTCGGTCTTCACGATGCCCGGGAGCTTGGCAAGGCCGGCCATGTCGAGCTCGTTGTCGAAGTGGCCGATGTTGCCGACGATCGCCTGGTGCTTCATCTTCACCATGTCCGAGGCGAGGATGATGTCCTTGTTGCCCGTGGTGGTGATGAAGATGTCGCCGATCGAGATGACCTCGTCCAGCGTGGTGACCTGGTAGCCGTCCATCGCCGCCTGCAGCGCGCAGATCGGGTCGATCTCGGTGACGATGACCCGGGCGCCCTGGCCGCGCAGCGACTCGGCGCAGCCCTTGCCCACGTCGCCGTAGCCGCAGACGACCGCGACCTTGCCGCCGATCAGCACGTCGGTGGCGCGGTTGATGCCGTCGATCAGCGAGTGGCGGCAGCCGTACTTGTTGTCGAACTTCGACTTGGTGACCGAGTCGTTGACGTTGATCGCCGGGAAGAGCAGCTGGCCGTCCCGGTGCATCTCGTACAGGCGGTGCACGCCGGTGGTGGTCTCCTCGGTGACGCCCTTGATGGTGGCGGCGACCTCGGTCCACTTGCGCGGGGACTCGGCCAGGGTGCGGTTGAGCAGCTCCAGGATGATCCGGAACTCGTCGTTGTCGGCGGTGGCCGGGTCCGGCGCGGCGCCGGCCTTCTCGAACTCGACGCCCTTGTGGATCAGCAGGGTGGCGTCACCGCCGTCGTCCAGGATCATGTTCGGGGTCTGGCCGTTCGGCCAGGTCAGCGCCTGCTCGGTGCACCACCAGTACTCCTCCAGGGTCTCGCCCTTCCAGGCGAAGACCGGGACGCCGGCGGGGTTCTCGACGGTGCCCTCGGGGCCGACCGCGATCGCGGCGGCGGCGTGGTCCTGGGTGGAGAAGATGTTGCAGGAGCACCAGCGGACCTCGGCGCCCAGCGCCGTGAGGGTCTCGATCAGCACCGCCGTCTGCACGGTCATGTGCAGCGAACCGGTGATCCGGGCGCCGGCCAGCGGCTGGGTGGCCGCGAACTCCTTGCGGATGGACATCAGGCCGGGCATCTCGTGCTCGGCGAGCTGGATCTCCTTGCGACCGAACGGGGCCAGGGAGAGGTCGGCGACCTTGAAGTCACCAGTGGTGTTGCCGGACATGCGGGGTACTCCTCGCTGCGTGGGGCCGATGCGTACGGGTGTGCTTCACGGCGGGGCGGCACCCGAGGGACGCCACTCCGCTGCGCGGCACAATCCGTCGGAGGACCTCTCTCCCTCGACCCGGGCCACGCCCGGATCGACCGCCATCAGCAGCGACGTTTGGCACTGATGACGAATCTACACCGAGGGTCCGTGCGGCCGAGGGCCGATCGACAGGATTTTCGGCCGCGCGCGGCGCCGCTCAGAGCGTGACGGTGGCGCGGAACAGCCTGCCGGTGCCGGTCAGCGTGGTGGCCGTGCCGGTGGCCGACAGGTACGCGGACTGACCCCGGGTCAGCTCCAGGGTCTGCCCGGCGGTGTCGGTCAGGGTGACCGAGCCCTCGGTGCAGAGCAGGATCTGGGCGGCCCGCCCGTCCACCGCCTGCCGCTGCCCGGCGCTCAGGGTGAACCGGGAGAGCCGGAACTCCTCGATCGGGACCGGGAACAGCTCCTCGCCGTCGCCGATCGCCACCGGGCCGCGCACGCCCGGCGCGGCCGCCTCGAAGCGGACCACCTTGAGCAGTTCGGGGACGTCCACGTGCTTGGGCGTCAGCCCGCAGCGCAGCACGTTGTCGGAGTTGGCGAGGATCTCCACGCCGGTGCCCCTGAGGTAGGCGTGCGGAATGCCCGCGCCCAGGTAGACCGCCTCACCGGGCTGCAGCCGGAAGTGGTTGAGCAGCAGCGCGGCCAGCACCCCGGCATCGCCCGGGAAGTGCTTGGCGGCGTAGGCGTAGCCGGCCCAGGCCGGCGCCCAGGGCGACCCGGGGTCGGCGGCCAGCGCCTCGGACAGCGCCTCGGTCAGCTCGGTCACGGTGGCCGCGACCACGGCCGGGTCGATGGAGAGCATGGTGGCCAGCGTCTCGCGCAGCGCCTGCGCGGCGGGCTTGGTGCGCAGCAGGTCGATCAGCGGGGCCAGCCCGGGGACGGCGAGGCGCTCCATCAGGTCGGCGGTGGCCAGCGGGTCGCGGAAGCCGCAGAGGCCCTCCAGCTCGTCCAGCGCGCAGATCAGCTCGGGCTTGTGGTTGGCGTCCTTGTAGTTGCGCCGGCCGGCCTGGAGGGGGATCCCGGCGGCCTCCTCCGCCGCGAAGCCGGCCCGGGCCTGGGCCAGGTCGGGGTGCACCTGCAGCGAGAGCGGGATCTCGGCGGCCAGCACCTTGAGCAGGAACGGCAGGGCCGGGCCGAACTTCGCGACGGCCTCGGCACCCAGCTCGGCGATCGGGTCGGCGGCGATCACCTGGTCCAGCGGCAGCGGACCGGCGCCGCGGTCCACCCGGGACGGCTCGCCCGGGTGGGCGCCCAGCCACAGCTCGGCCTGCGGCTCACCGGTGGGCTGCTCGCCGAGCAGGGCCGGGATCGCGGTGGTCGACCCCCAGGCATAGGGGCGGACGGTGTTGGCGAGGCGGTCCATCAGGCGGCCCTGCTCCTTGCTTCGGCTGATGTGTGCGGTGGTGCCGGCGGTGCTGACGCGTAAGGACCCGACCCTAACCGGGCAGGATTCAGCGCTGCTCGGCCAGGCCCAGGTAGACGGCGGCGAAGTCGGTCAGCGCGACCAGCTCGGCCAGCGCGTGCAGTGGTTCGGGGCGGGCGCCGGTCAGCTCGGTCAGCCGGACCTCGTGGTCGGCGGCCAGTCTGCGGGCCCGGCGCACCGTGGGGCCGGCCGGCGGCGGTTCGGCCCCGGCCTCGGGCGCGGTGGCCTCGGCGGGCTCCTGCTGCGGGGTGTGGCGCAGCAGCAGGACCTGGACCGCCAGCGGGTCCGGCTCATCGACCCGGTCGCGGAAGAAGTCCCCGGGGTCGGCGCCGGCGCCGAGTCGCCCGGTGATCATGCCGCGGTGGGCGACGAGCGCCTGGGGCAGCCGACCGGCGACGGCGGGGCGCCCGGCCCGGTCGGCGAGCATCGCGGCGAACCGCTCGGCGGCCACCTCGGCCAGTGGTCCCTCGCTCCACAGCAGCGGGACGGTGCCGGAGAGTTGGGCGGCCAGGTCCTTGGCGGGGTTGAGGTAGGCGGCGGCGTCCGGGCGGTGCCGGACCGCCAGCTCGTCCAGCAGGTCGGCGGCGGTCTCCAGGTCCCGGTCCGGGGCGACCAGCACGCCGATCCGGTCGGCGAGCGCGAGCAGCGGGGTGAGGTGGGCCCAGAGCGCGCCGAAGTCCTCGGAGGGCAGGTCGGGTTCGGCGGCCGCGACCCGCTGGTCGGCCTCCTCCTGCGCGGCGGACGGGACGTAGGGCAGCGGCAGCGCGCGCACCTGCAGCGCGGCATCGGCCAGCGGGCGGCCCTCGGGCGCGATCACCGCGATCGCGCAGCCGCGCGCGTAGGCCTGCTCGGCGAGGCTGACCAGGCCGGCCTCGGTACCGTCGGAGGAGGCCAGCACCACCAGGTCGTTGGGGCCGACCCAGCCGGGCAGCTGCCAGCTCAGGCCGTCGCTGAAGAGCGCGGCGGGCAGCGCGTCCGTCGGCGGGAGCGGCTGGACCAGGGTCCCGGTGCCGGTCAGCGCGGCCAGTGCCTGACCGGCCGTCAGCACGCTGCCGTGGCCGGCCACCAGGATGCCGCGCGGGCGCCCGTCGGGTCGCAGCTCGGCCAGGACCGGCTGTGCCTGGCGCAGCGCGGTGCGGATCCGGGCGCCGGCGCCCGCGAGCGCGAGCAAGGCGTGGTCCCGGTCGGCGCGCTGGAGGGCGGCCGGGTCGTCGAGCAGGCTGTCGTCGAGCATGCGGCTGGACCTCCGGGTCCGGTCCGGGTGACGGGGGCTCAGGCGGGGCGGCGGGCCTCGTCGACGAGCAGCACCGGGATGCCGTCGCGGATCGGGTAGGCCAGGCCGCAGTCGGCACCGGTGCAGGTCAGCTCGGGCTGGTCGGCCGCGGTCTCCTCACGCAACGCGGCGTGGCAGCTCGGGCAGACCAGGATCTCCAGGAGGAAGGGTTCGAGCGTCATGATCGGTGCTGCTCCGTTTCGGGTCGGACGGCGGGACGCGAGGCGCCCCGGCCGGTAGGTCCACCCTACCGGCCGGGGCGCATCCGGTTGAGGATCAGCCCCGGACGATCGCGAGCACGCCATCGCGCAGCTCGGCCATCTTGGCCGGGTCCTTGGCCTCGACGTTCAGGCGCAGCAGCGGCTCGGTGTTGGAGGCACGCAGGTTGAACCACCAGTCGGCGCCGGCGACGGTCAGGCCGTCCAGCTCGTCGACGCTGACGCCCTCCAGCGAGCCGAACGCGGCGCGCACCTCGGCGGCCTTGCCGGCCTGGTCGGCGACCTCGCTGTTGATCTCACCGGAGGCGGCGTAGCGGTCGTACTCGCGGGTCAGCTCGGAGAGGGTGCGGTCCTGGCCACCGAGCGCGGCGAGCACGTGCAGCGCGGCCAGCATGCCGGTGTCGGCCCGCCAGAAGTCGCGGAAGTAGTAGTGCGCGGAGTGCTCGCCACCGAAGATCGCGTCGGTCTCGGCCATCCGCTGCTTGATGAAGGAGTGGCCGACCCGGGTGCGCACGGCCTGGCCGCCGTGCTCGGCGACCACCTCGGCCACCGTCCAGGAGGTGATCAGGTTGTGGATGATCGTGGCGTTCGGCTCGCCGTTCGCCCGGGCCCGGGCCAGCTCGCGGACCGCGACCAGGGCGGTGATCGCGGACGGGGAGACCGGCTCGCCGCGCTCGTCGATGACGAAGCAGCGGTCGGCGTCGCCGTCGAAGGCCAGGCCGAGGTCGGCGCCGACCTCGCGGACCTTGGCCTGCAGGTCGACCAGGTTCTTCGGGTCGAGCGGGTTGGCCTCGTGGTTGGGGAAGGTGCCGTCCAGCTCGAAGTACATCGGGACGACGTCCAGCGGCAGACCCGCCAGGACGGTCGGGACGGTGTGGCCGCCCATGCCGTTGCCCGCGTCCACCACGACCTTGAGCGGGCGGATCGAGGTCAGGTCGACCAGGCCGAGCAGGTGGTCGGCGTAGCCGCGCAGGGTGTCCTGCTGGCTGAGCTTGCCCTCGACGGTGCCCTCGGGTGCGGCCGGGACGCTCACGGTGTCGTCGTCGTTGATCCAGCTCTGCACCAGCTCGCGGATCTCGGCCAGGCCGGTGTCCTCGCCGACCGGGGCGGCGCCCTTGCGGCACATCTTGATGCCGTTGTACTGCGCCGGGTTGTGGCTGGCGGTGAACATCGCGCCGGGCAGGTCCAGCTTGCCGCTCGCGTAGTAGAGCTGGTCGGTGGAGCAGAGGCCGATCTCGGTGACGTCCGCGCCGTAGCCGGCCGCGCCCTCGGCGAAGGCCCGGGACAGGCTCGGCGAGGAGGGGCGCATGTCGTGGCCGACCACGATCGCGGTCGCACCGGTGACCCGCACGAAGGCGGCCCCGAAGGCCCGGGACAGGTTCTCGTCCCACTGGTCCGGAACGACGCCTCGCACGTCGTACGCCTTGACGAGCTGCTTGAGGTCGCGCACTGCGGCTCCACCCTTGTTGTCTCTCGGAACAGGCTGTCCCTGGGAACGGGCTCCGTCGGCCCACGGTCACGATACGTCGCGCCCTGGACACGGCATGACCTGAAGGGGCGTCCGGCCCGGGCAGGGGAGCAGCGTACCGGCTGGGGATGGCGCCGAAGGAACGCTGTGTCGTCCGATCGGGACCGGGGAGGACCGGTCTCAGGTGCCGGGTGGGCTCAGTTGTCGGGCGAGCGCAGCACCCGCAGGTGGCCGCGGCGGCCGACCTCGGCCGGGTCGCCCTCGGCGGGCCGCACCGGGCGCGGGCCGCGGTCCTGCGGGCGGGCGGCCTCGCGCACCGCGTTGGCCAGCGCCTCCAGGTCGTCACTGCTGCGGCGCATCGGCCCGCCCTCGGTGGCGAGGCGGACCACCTCCCAGCCGCGCGGGGCGGTCAGCCGCTCGGCGTGCTCGGCGCACAGGTCATAGCAGTGCGGCTCGGCGTAGGTGGCGAGCGGGCCCAACACCGCCGTGGAGTCGGCGTACACGTACGTCAGGGTCGCCACGGCCGGTCGGCCGCACGCGGTCCGCGAACAACGACGTACAGGGCTCACGAGGGGGACGGTACCGCACCGGCGCCCCGCTGGCTAAGACCCGGGGGCGCGGGCTGGTTCGTGTCGCGTCCGGGCGGGCCCGGATCGGTGTTCGGATGGTCCATTTCCTGGCCGCCAAGGACTAGGCTCGTTCCTGATATGGACAGCTCCGCACCGCTCCCGCCCGTGCCCGGGTCGCCTGCCGGGCCCCCGCCCGCCGGGTCGCCGCGTCCTCGGCGCCGTGACCGGCATGGTCGCGGGCTGCGCGGGCCGTTGGCCCCGCCGCAGGTCCCGATCTCGCTGACCCGCTCCGAACTCTTCGAGGACTACATCCGCGAGTCGGTGGAACGGCTGGAGCGCCGCTGGCCGCAGCTGATCGAGGTCGAGTTCGAGGTCGACGAGGTACCCGAGGCACTGCCCGGCGAGCCGGGCCAGGAGTTCGAGGGCGGCGTGCCGCTGGGCAAGGTGGTCGCGGCCGGTCAGGGCCGCAAGAGCCGGATCGTGCTCTACCGCCGGCCGGTGGAGATCCGCGCCAAGACCCGTGAGGACCGGGCGGCGTTGGTGCACGAGATCCTGATCGAGCAGGTCGCCGAGCTGCTCGGGCTGTCGCCCGATGCCATCGACCCGCGGTACGACGAGGACTGACGCGCCGCCCGGCGGCCTCAGTGCACCAGCACCCCCGGGTCCTGGGCGGCCTGCGGGATCTGGACGTAGCTGTGGTCGTCCTGCAGGGCCTGGATGGTGAACATCGGGACGTTGTTGGTGTTGAGCGCCAGCACCCGGGCGGCCACCACCGGACCGCCCGACTCGGTCTCGATCGTGACGCCGAACGAGCCGTTGCCGCCGGACGGTTCGGGCGAGCCCATGGAGACCGTGGCGCCCGCCGGGACCTGGACGTCCTTGCTGGTCGGCGTGCCGCCGCCGGTGCTCGCCGAAGCCGTCACCCGGACCGTGGCGGCTTCACCCGTCGAGGTGATCAGCAGAGTGGACGTGCCACCGCTCCGGGTGTCGGCCACGCTCGCCCGCTTGCCCACCGGCGAACTGCCGGTCAGCCAGGCCGAGTCGGTCTTGCCGTTGGCCGACCGGTCGATCCGCAGCGTGGCCACCACCGGGGTCGGATGGGACGGATCGGTCGGGGTGAGCCGCAGTGCGGAGGCCTGCTGACGGGTGATCTGCCCGCCCAGGTCGACCGCGGTCACCATGCCGGCCTTGACGTGGATCGTCTCGTGACCGGCCGGGGTGAACCAGCCGTTCGGGCCGGAGAGCTGGATGTTCAGGTCGGCGTCGTCCTCGCTGCCGGGGGCGGCCACGATCAGCCGGGCCGCCGAGAGGTCACCCGGCATGCCGGGCAGCACCACGCTGGGGGCCGGGTCGGCCGAGGCGGGGATCCAGTCGGCACCGGCCGAACCGTCGGCCGCGTGCAGGAAGGCACCGACCCGGCCGCTGCGGACGATCACCTCCACCGCGAGGTCGCTCTCCTGGTCGGGGATCACCGAACTGAGCAGCACGGCCAGCGAACTGCCGGACGGGACGCTGAGTCCGGTGCCGGCGTCGCTGTCGATCGGCCCCTGGTCGCCGTAGAGCCGCACGTCGACCACGGCCGGGGCGTTCTCCACGTTGGTCAGGCTGACGTAGTCCTTGCGGTTGCCCGCGGTGCTGGCCCCGGCGAACCAGAAGTGGGTTCCGGAGGGCTCGCAGTTGACGCCGGACAGGCCCTGGCCGTGCGAGTCGGTCACGGTGGTGGTCTGGGTGACCGTGAAGCCGGGGGCGAAGGCGCCGGTGGCGATCGCGGAGGTGCCGACCGCCGTGTCACCGTTGTCGGCCTGGCCGGCCACCGGGACACCGGGCTTGGCCAGCGACACCATGGCGTTGGCCGACTGACCCGGCGTCTGGCCCGGGCTCGGCGCGGCGGACGGCGCGGGCGAACCGGAGGGCGCGGGCGAACCCGACGCTGCCGGGGACCCCGAGGGCGCGGCGGCAGGCGGCGGCACCACATCGCTCACGGTCGCGCTGCCGCCCTGGGCGGGCCCGCCGCTGCCAGGGGTGAACGCGGTGATCTGGGTGGTGCCGGTCACGCCCTGGATCGGCTGCGGGCAGATCAGCGCGGTCCGCTCCACCTGGGCGGCCACCGGCTGCCCGATCGGCGGGGCGGCGGGGGCGGCCGGCGGTCGCAGCTCGGCGACCCCGAAGACCAGGGCGAGCACGGCGGTGCAGGCCAGCAGCGACAGTCCGGTGCGGCTGCCGCCTCGGGCCGCGCCGCTCGGGCGGCCCAGGGACGGGACAGGGAGTTTCATCGCGGATCAGCTCCGTCGTGGTGCGGGTGGCCGCCGTAGGAGGGGTTGTCCGGGTCGTAGGGGTGGCCCTGCTCCGGCAGCCAGGGCTGGGGCTCGCCGCCCTGGTAGCCCTGCTGGTCGTAGCCGCCGTAGCCGTACTCCGCCGGGTAGGGCTGCTGGGCCGCGTACGGGTCGCCCTGGTAGCCGGGGTCGGCGTACTGCTCGTACGCCGGCTCGGCGGTGTACTGCTCCCCCGGGTACTGCTCCGCGGCGTACTGGGGCTGCCCGGCATAGCTGGTCTGGTAGGACTGCTGGGCCGCGTACGGGTCGTAGCCGTACGGGTCGGCCTGCTGGAAGTCCTCCTCGCCGTAGCCGCCCTGCTGGTACGGCGGCTGCGCGTACGGGTCGGGGTGCGCCGGGGCCGGCTCGGCCGGGGCGGACTCGCCGCTGGGCTGCCCCGGGATCCCCGGGACGGCGCCGTAGACCCCGGGCTCGTTGTCGGCCGGTTCCGCCGCCTCGCCCTCACCGCGTTCGGCCAGCCGGCGGGCCCGACGGCTGCCGGGAACGGGCGGCTGGGCGGCCTGGGCGGCGGCCAGCGCCGCGGCGGCCACCACCTCCTCGGGCAGGTCGTCGTCCTTGGTGTTGCGCCGACCGGGCAGGGCGAGCACCAGGATGGTGACGCCGAGCAGCAGCTGGAGCCAGATCCAGCCGGTGTGCAGCAGCGGCGTGCTGCGGGTGACGCTCAACTGGCCGCCGCCGGCCGGCAGCTGGAAGCCCTGCGCCCAGCCGTCCAGGGTGACCGGCTTGAGCGCGGTGCCGTTCAGCGTCGCCTGCCAGCCCGGGTCGGCCTGCTCGGCCAGGTGCAGCACCCGTCCGGCGGGGCCGGCCGGGATGGTCGCCTGGACCGTCTCGGCGCCGGAGGGCACCGGGACGGGCACGGTGTTCGGCGCGGTGATCACCACGCGGGTCGCCGGCAGGCCGTTGACCTGCCAGAGCGCGGAGCCGTTGTCCTGGCTGAGCGCGACCAGGCCGGGAGTGGTGTCCAGGACGTCCTGGACCTTGCCGACCATCGGGCCCTGGACCACCACGTACGCCACGCCGAAGTCGGCCAGCGCGGTGGCCTGGTCGGCGCCGGAGCCGGCCAGCAGGCTGCCGACCAGCTTGGTCAGGCGGCCCTTGGTGTCGCCACCGGTGTCCACGGTGCCCTCGGCCTGACCGAGGGTCAGGCCGGCGCCGCGGACCACCGTGAAGCGCACCGAGCTCGCCTGCGCGTCACCGGTGAGCACCAGGGTGTTGGAACGGTCGGTGGTGCTGGCCTCCTCCGCGATGAAGGCGGGCACCTGGCCTGCGCTGGTGCGGTGCAGCGGGCCGTCGGCGCCGCTGACGGCCCACCAGAAGGCGGTGCCGAGCGGGGCCAGCACGGCGGTGGCCACCACCAGCGCGGCCACCGGCTGGCGCCAGCCGAAGGCGATCCCGGCGACGCGCGCGTTGGCGCCGTCGGCGCCGATCGCGGCGGCGGCCAGCAGGGCGATGCCGGCCAGCAGGGTGGCGGGGCCGGCCCAGGCGGCGATCGGCTGGCCGCCGGAGGCCGAGGTGACGCTGGTCCCGGCCACCGCGACGGCGAAGACCAGCCCGGCGCCGGCCGCGGCCCAGGCCGCCAGCACCGCGCGTCGGCGGTCGGCCCGCAGCAGCGCGGCGAGCGCGGCCAGCAGCACGCCGACCGAGAGCCAGGCCGGCGGCACGCCCGCGCCGCCGGGGTTGACCAGCAGCAGGTCGAGCGGAGTGGCGCGGTGGCCGCTGAAGACCGGCAGACCCGCTTCGAGCAGCAGCCTGGACGGGTGCGCGAGCACCTGCGGGAACCAGGGCGCGAGCACCAGCACGGGCAGGCCGAGGATCGCCGCGACCCGGGGGCCGAGCAGCCGCACGGCGCTGACGCCGCTGCCGTAGGCGCCACCGCGCAGGATCGCCACCGCCAGCGCGGCCAGCGACAGCGGCAGCGCTATGGCCCAGGTCAACGGGACGAAGGCGGTGCACAGGGTGAGCAGCAGGACCGTCATCCAGGTGGACCGCCAGCCGGGGCGCAGGCCGCGGGCGGCGGTCTCCTTGCGGATGCCCAGGCCCGCCGAGACGGCGGCGGCGCGGGCCAGCGGCGGCAGCAGCACGGCGAGGACCGCGGTGCCCAGCCGGCCCTCGGCGATGGCGCCGGTGGCCGCGGGCAGCAGCGCGTAGGTGGCGCTGGCCCAGGCCCGGACCAGCTTGGAGCCGAGCAGCGGCCGCGAGACCAGGTAGGCGCTGACCGCCGAGAGCGGCACGGAGAGCACCAGCAGCAGGGTGACCGCCAGGTCGGCGTGGTCGAACAGCAGCCAGGAGAGCACCGAGAGGACGGCCAGGTAGGGCGGGGCGGTCGCGGTGGAGCCGGTGCCGACCGGGTGCCAGCTGTTCGCGAACATGTCCCACAGGCCGGCGGCGCCGTCGGAGGTGGGCAGCAGCGAACCGCCCTGCAGCGCGCCGGAGCCGAGCAGGTTGCGGCCCGCGATCAGCGCGAAGACCAGCAGCGCGGCGAAGAGCACCGGGGCCGGGCGCCGGGCCAGGCGCTTGAGCAGCGCGAACTGCTCGATCTCCAGCACCTCGCTGTCCTCGTCGCCGCCGGTGGCCTCCGCCGAGCCGTGCCGGCCGATCGAGTTGTCGTCCGTGCCGCCGATGCCCAGTGAGCTGATCGCGCCCTCGATGGCCAGGCGCGCGGTGGCGCCGGGCGGCGGGAAGAGGCCGCGGTCGTCCAGCGCCTCGTAGGAGCGGGTGGTGGCCCGGCGTTTGCGGGCGGCCAGCAGCCGGGGCAGTCGGACCAGTTCGTGGCCGAGGCCGGCGATCTCGTCCAGTGCCTGGCGCGGGTCCTTGCCGACCAGGTTGGCCAGCACCCGCAGCAGGGTGCCGAGCACCAGCCGGAGCAGGACGTAGGGGAAGACCAGCCGCCGCGAGTTGGCCAGCAGGGTGTAGACGGCGCCGGCCTTGTCGACCCGGTGCGGGTGGGCCGCGCCGCAGTCGATCGCGCGGCGCTCGCGGCTGGCTGCCTCGGCGTGCCGCAGCACCGCGTCGGGTGCCACCACGACCCGGTGCCCGGCGGCGTTGACCCGCCAGCAGAAGTCGGTGTCGTCGCGCATCAGCGGCAGCGCCCGGTCGAAGCCGCCGAGTTCCTCGAAGACGTCGCGGCGCACCAGCATGCCGGCGGTGGAGACGGCGAGCACCGGGCGGACCTGGTCGTGCTGGCCCTGGTCCTGCTCGCGCCGGTCCAGGCCGGTCCAGCGGCGCCCGGAGCGGGCGATGGTGACGCCGACCTCGAGCAGCTGGCGCCGGTCGTACCAGCTGCGCAGCTTGGGGCCGATCACGGCGGCGGACGGCGTGGTGTCGGCGACCTGGAGGAGCCGGCGCAGCGCGTCGGTCTGCGGCTCGCAGTCGTCGTGCAGCAGCCAGAGCCACTCGATGGGCTGGGTCTCGCGCGGTCCGCCGGAGTGCAGGTCGTCCTCGGAGGCGAGCGGGTCGCCGAAGTCGTCCCAGCCGCCGGTGACCGGGTCGTAGCCGGACGGGTCGAGGCTGTACGGCAGGTCTTCCGGTCGCAGCGGCGGGCTGTTGAAGACGGCTTCGGCGACGGCGGTGCCGAAGCCGGCCCGGCGGCCGAGCACGGTGGGGCCCGACTCGGGCAGCCAGTCGCCGAGGGTGTCGCGCAGCAGTTGCGGGGAGGTGTCGGTGCTGCCGGTGTCCACGGCGAGGATGCGCTGCACCTGGCGGTCCTGGCCGAGCAGGCCGGCCAGCGCCTGCGGCAGCCAGCGGGCGCCGTCGTGGCTGACGACGACGGCGGTCACCAGATGACGCGGGTACGCGGGCGGCCGGGCGCTGCCCGGCCAGCCGCGGCTCGAGCCTGCGGGCGGCTGGGGCCCCGCGGGCGGCGGTGAGCCGGGCGGCTGGTCTGGGTAGCCGTGCTGCTGGCTGTAGGCAGTCATCGAGTGCGCGGGCCCCGGTTCCGGTGGACGGCAGGTGGCGCACCACACTAACGGCTTCGGCTGAGCGTGCTGTTCACCCGGTGGGGGGCTACGGGGCACCGGCCTGGTCAGCGGCGGGCGATGGGACCGGTGGGGGCGCCGAAATGCAAAAGCGCCCCGCCGACCTGGCGAGGCGCTTGCACAATCGGGTGGACACTGCAGAGATTCTGCAAAGGGAAAAGCGGACAATCTGACCGCCCGATCGGACAGGCGTTCTGTTCTTCGGCTGCCCCTTCAGACCGCGCTCTTCTTGAGCCGCCGACGTTCGCGCTCGGAGAGGCCTCCCCAGATTCCGAATCGCTCGTCGTTGGCGAGGGCGTACTCCAGGCATTCGGATCGCACCTCACAGGCCAGACAGACCTTCTTGGCCTCGCGGGTGGACCCGCCCTTCTCGGGGAAGAACGACTCCGGGTCGGTCTGGGCGCACAGCGCACGCTCCTGCCAGCCGAGTTCCTCTTCCTCCTCGATGTCCTCACCGATCAACAGCTCAAAGAGCTCGCTCATTGGCGCGCCTCCTCTGCCCCTCTTGGCGTCCCCGTGCGTGTGTGTCGCAGGCCACGGACGTCTGCCCTGGTTCGGCCGAACGACACGACTGAAATTACATGTGCGTCACTCTGGCTCAGTCAAGCCGAGCTCTGGTATTGGGTCGCGAATTCACTCCCCGGAACCAAGGCGCTACAAATAGTGTACATATCCGGACAGAACGGACTTTCCGCAGCTCGCGGCCGACGTGTCCGGTCCGAGGCCCGCACACCCCCGCCCTCGCGGAGACGTGAATCGGAGCCGATCCGGTTGCCGACGACGCCCCCCGTGACATAGGGACGAGGGGCGTCGTCGGCAGCGGCGGTCGCCAGGACCGCCGGCGCACCGGTTCGACCTGGGACCAACCAGGTCAACCGGCTGCCTTCCCGGATATCTGTGGATCAAAACCCTGAGTTGGACTTATCACCCGATTCGGCGGTTCATCCGGTATGTCCCCCCTGATGGCCGTACGGGCGACTTGACACGAAGCCCGGCGAGCCTGTCTCCTATAACGCATGTCAGAGTCCATCGCCCCGCGGAGCCGCCACCTCGTGCTCCAGCGTGCCGCGAGCACTCTGTGTCGGGCTCACCGCTCCTGTTGTCGTTAGGCGCGTCGGCTCCCCGCACCGTTCCCTTCGTGAACGGCCACCGTTCTCCCTGAACGGCTCTTCCGGCCTCGACGCGCCGCACCAGGACCACGAGGCCGTCCGCACAGATCACACCTGCACCGCGGATCCGGCTGATCCCCTCCTCCCCGACCAGCCGCCGAGGATCCCGACGATGCGTACCCGTCTCCGCCCCCGCAAGCGCAACCGCGACCGCAACAAGCACGCCCGTAGCGCCGCCGCACCGGCCGCCACCGCCGTGCGACCGGCCGTCCGACCCGCCGTGCCGGCCCCGGCCGACTGGGCCGACGGACTCAGCGACGTGAGCATCGCCGGGGACCCGCTGGCCTTCCCCCACCTGGCCCGCACCGACCTGCCCCGGCACCCCACCACGGTGGCCGGCTACGCGCAGCTGGTCCGCGAGATCGCCGCCGACCGCGACCGCTGGGCCCCGCTGGTCCGCTACGACGCACTCACCCGCTGGTACGCCCGGCTGGAGACCGGCCCGGGCTACGAGGTCTGGCTGCTCAGCTGGCTGCCCGGGCAGAGCAGTGGCCTGCACGACCACGGCGACTCCTCCGGCGTCCTGACCGTGGTTCAGGGCGAGCTGGTCGAGCGCTCGATCACGCACGGCGGCGAGACCACCCGTACGCTGCGGCCCGGCGGAACGGGGGGCCCGGCGGCCGGAGGTTGGGGGAGGGTCTTCTCCGCCGGCTACCTGCACGAGGTGGTCAACGCCTCCCTGGAACCGGCCGTCAGCATCCACCTCTACTCCCCCGGGCTGACCGAGATGACCCAG
Source organism: Kitasatospora sp. NBC_01266 (assembly GCF_036242395.1). NCBI lineage: Bacteria > Bacillati > Actinomycetota > Actinomycetes > Kitasatosporales > Streptomycetaceae > Kitasatospora > Kitasatospora sp. NBC_01266. Next base: position 3,387,573 of record NZ_CP108458.1, read on the forward strand.
TACCGGTCGACCATGAACGAGTTGGCGCCCGAACTGCCCTGACTCTTTGGCAGGATGGGCCCATGCGTATCGTGGCACTGGCAGGCGGGATCGGGGGGGCACGCTTCCTGCGCGGCCTCAAGGACGTGGTGGCTCCCGGGGACGAGATCACCGTCATCGGCAACACCGGGGACGACATCCACCTCTTCGGGCTCAAGGTCTGCCCCGACCTGGACACCGTGATGTACACCCTCGGCGGGGGCATCCACGAGGAGCAGGGCTGGGGCCGGGCCGGGGAGACCTTCGCGGTCAAGGAGGAGCTGGCCGCCTACGGGGTCGGCCCGTCCTGGTTCGGGCTGGGCGACAAGGACTTCGCCACCCACATCGTGCGCACCCAGATGCTCGCGGCCGGCTACCCGCTGAGCGCCGTCACCGAGGCGCTCTGCGACCGCTGGCAGCCCGGCGTGCGGCTGCTGCCGATGAGCGACGACCGGGTGGAGACCCACGTCCGGATCACCGACGAGCGGGGCACCCGGGCGATCCACTTCCAGGAGTACTGGGTCAAACTGCACGCCGCCGTGGACGCCGAGGCGATCATCCCGGTCGGCGCGCAGACCGCGAAGCCCGCACCCGGCGTGCTGGAGGCGATCGCCGCGGCCGACGTGATCCTCTTTCCGCCGTCCAACCCGGTGGTGAGCATCGGCACCATCCTGGCCGTACCCGGCATCCGGGAGGCGGTGGCCGCGGCCCCCGCCCCGGTGGTCGGGCTGTCGCCGATCATCGGCGGCGCGCCGGTGCGCGGGATGGCGGACAAGGTGCTGGCGGCGGTCGGGGTCGAGGCCTCGGCCTCGGCCGTGGCGCTGCACTACGGGAAGAAGGGGGCCGAGCCGAGCTCCTCGCGGGAGGGTGGCGACGAGCGCTTGGTGGGCCTGCTGGACGGCTGGCTGGTGGACGAGGCCGACGCCGACTCGGTCGCCGCCGTCGAGGCGGGCGGGATCAGCTGCCGGGCCGTCCCGCTGCTGATGAGCGACCCGGCGGCGACGGCCGCGATGGCCCGGGCGGCGCTGGAGCTGGCCGAGCAGGTGCGCCGGTGAGCCGCGCACTGGAGGTGCTGCCGGTCCTGGGCCTGCCCGAGATCGAGGCGGGCGCCGACCTCGGCGCGCTGATCGCCAAGGCCGTCGAGCTGCGGCCCGGCGACATCGTGGTGGTCACCTCGAAGATCGTCAGCAAGGCCGAGGACCGGCTGCTGCGCGCCGAGGACCGGGAGGCGGCGATCGACGCCGAGGCGGTGCGGGTGGTGGCCCGGCGCGGGCGCACCCGGATCGTGCAGAACCGGCAGGGCCTGGTGCTGGCGGCGGCCGGGGTGGACGCCTCCAACACCGCGCCCGGGACGGTGCTGCTGCTGCCGGTGGACCCGGACGGCTCGGCCCGCGAGATCCGGGCCCGGATCCACGAGCTGACCAGCCGCCGGATCGCCGTGGTCATCACCGACACCTTCGGCCGGCCCTGGCGCAACGGGCTGACCGACGTGGCGATCGGCGCCGCCGGTCTGGAGGTGCTGGAGGACCACCGGGGCCGGGTGGACAGCCACGGGAACACGCTGAACCTGACCATGACCGCCGTCGCGGACGAACTGGCCGCCGCCGGCGACCTGGTGAAGGGCAAGGCCACCGGCACCCCGGTCGCGGTGGTGCGGGGGCTGGGCGCCCTGGTCACCGAGGCGGACGGTGACGGGATCCGCCCGCTGATCCGGCCGGTCGAGGACGACATGTTCCGGCTCGGCACTTCGGAGGCCATCCGGGCCGCCGTCACGCTGCGGCGCACGGTCCGGGAGTTCAGCGACGAGCCGGTGCACCCCGACGCCGTACGGCGCGCGGTGGCCGCCGCCGCGACCGCGCCCGCGCCGCACCACACCACGCCCTGGCGGTTCGTGCTGCTGGAGTCCGAGTCCGCCCGGACCCGGCTGCTCGACGCCATGCTCGCCGCCTGGCAGCGCGACCTGCGCGAGCTGGACGGGTGGGACGAGGCGAAGATCGCCCGGCGGACCGCGCGCGGGGACGTGCTGCGCAAGGCGCCGTACCTGGTGGTGCCGTGCCTGGTGCTGGACGGGTCACACGCGTACCCCGATGCCCGCCGGGCGGCGGCCGAGCGGGAGATGTTCGCCGTCTCGGTCGGCGCGGCCGTGCAGAACCTGCTGGTCACGCTCTCCGGGGAGGGGTACGGGACGGCGTGGGTCTCGTCCACCATGTTCTGCCGGGACGTGGTCCGCGAGGTGCTGGAGCTGCCGGCGCACTGGGAGCCGATGGGCGCGGTGGCGGTGGGCCGGCCAGCGGCGGTGCCACAGGATCGGCCGGCCCGGGCGGTGGAGCCGTTCATCGCGGTGCGCTGAGCGGCTCGAAAACCGGATGACCGGGTGGGCGGCGCGCTCCGAGAATGGCGCATGTTCGCGCCTTCGCGCGGCACTGACGCGCCACCGGCCCGCCGGACGACCACCGCTCAGCGCGAGCGGTGGTCGTTCGGCGCCAGGCGCGGGCCGTAGCGCGGTGGGCGCAGGCCGGTCAGCGCGATCAGCCGGCAGACCCGGTGGCGGTGCGGGGCGTAGGGGGCGAGCAGCGCGAGCAGGTCCGCGTCGTCGGAGCGCGGTCGGCCGGCCAGCGCCCAGCCGACGATGTTCGGCAGGTGGAAGTCGCCGACCGAGACCGCGTCCGGGTCGCCGTTGCTGCGCTGCAGCGTCTCGGCGGCCGTCCACTCGCCGATGCCGGGAACGGCGGTGAGGCGGGCGAAGGCCTCGGCGGACGCCATCTGCGCCGCCTGCTCCAGCCGGGGTGCGAGCCGCACCGCGCGCTGGATGGTGGCCGCGCGCTTGGGGTCGACGCCCGCGCGGTGCCACTCCCAGGACGGGATCAGCGCCCACTCGCGGGCGGACGGCGCGACCCGCATGCCCTCGGCCGGACCGGGCGCCGGGGTGCCGAAGTCGCGCAGCAGCAGGCGCCAGGCGCGGTAGGCCTCGTCGGAGGTGACCTTCTGTTCCAGGATCGCCGGGATCAACGACTCCAGGACCAGCCCGGTGCGGCACAGCCGCAGTCCCGGGTGGCCGCGCTGGGCCTCGCGGGTCGGGCCGGGCGGCAGCGGCGGCAGCCGCTCGGGGTGGTCATCCGCACCGAGCAGCACGGGCAGCCGCTCCAGCAGCCAGCCCGCGCCCGGCCCCCAGGCGCGGGCCTCGACCTCGCCGTGGCGGTCGGTGACGCAGAGCGTGCCGGGCCCGGCCGGGGTGCGGGACGCCCGCCAGAACGCACCGTCCCCGGCGACCCGGCAGGCCGGGTCACCGGGGCCGCGACGCAGCGGAGCCAGGGTGCGGTGCAGGTCGAGCGGGTGGCCGGGCAGCCAGCGCCGTTCGAGGGGGGCGTCGTTCACTGCTCCAGTCTGCCGCCCCGGGGTGACAGCCCCGCCTAGCGTCCCTGCAGGTGGGCGGCCCAGTCGCGGATGTCGGACAGCCGGGCGAAGAGCTGGTCACCCGGGCAGTCGGTGTTGAAGGCGTCCCGGTGGCCGGAGATGGCGGCGAAGGTGTGCGAGGTGCCCTCGGGGTAGCGGCTGCCGTCGCTCGCGGAGGTGAGGGTGGCGCTGCCCCGCGCGTCACGGCCGGTGAGGCCGAGCTTCCAGGCGGCGATCTTGGCGATCCCGTCGACCTGGGCCTGCGGCGGCGTGTCCTTCATGTAGCTGCCGAGCGCCGCCACGCCCGTGGAGTCGGTGTTGAAGCCCAGGGTGTGGGCGCCCAGCACCGAGCGGGACACCCCGCCGGCCCGGCCCTCGAAGATCGTCCCGCAGCGGTCGACCAGGAAGTTGTAGCCGATGTCACGCCAGCCGTTGGAGACCACGTGGTACTGGTAGATCGAGCGGATCACCTTGGGGCTGTCCGAGCAGCTGTACTCGTTGCCGGTGTCGGTGTGGTGGACGAAGACCACCTTGACGTCCCCGGTGTAGACGAACCCCGGCTCGCGCAGGCTCTCGTCCGCGCCCCAGCCGCCGCGGGTCACGATGCCGGGCCGCGGCGCCTGGTGGGCCGCGGCGGGCAGCACCCGGGAGTTCGCGGCGGCGTCCGAGGGCAGCTCGACCGACGGTGCGTCAGCCGCCGCGGCTCCATCACCCGGGTCGACCAGTTCCACCCGCAGTCCGGCCGGCAGCGGCCGGTCCCCGGTCACCCGGACCTCGACCCCGTCGCTGGGGCCGACCCAGAGCGGCGCGGTGGCGCCCCGCGCGCGCGGGCCGCGCAGTTCGGCGGAGCCCTGGTCGGGGCGGTCCTCGGAGTCGGCGGACAGCGCGCGCCAGTCGCTCCACGGCTGGGCCCGGCCGTCGCGGGCCACCGGGCGGGTGCGGACTTCGACGGTGCCGTCGAGGGTGGCTGTCGGGTCGTCCCAGCTGACCCCGAGCAGCGAGTAGCCGACCGTTCCCCGCGCGCCGATGCCGCGGACCGTCGCCCCGCCGGCGCGACCGGCGGGGAGCGGGGCGAGCGGGAGGGTCACGGTTCTGGCCGGGGAGGAGGCGGGCGCGGCCGGCGCCTCGGTGGCCACCGCCGGGACGAGCAGTGCGACGGCGCAGCCGAGGCCGAGCAGGGAGGCAAGAGAGATCCGCATAAAACGGATAATGCGGGCATCCGCCGGAGCCCGCCACCCGCCCCGGCGAACCGATCTGACGGTTGTTCGGCAAACACCGCGGCCATCCGTCCGGCACCTCCCCGCCGCCACGCCCTGACCCGGACCCCCTCCCCCGCGCCCGCGGTCAGGCCGTAGGCTGGGACGCACCATGACTGCGCCTTTCGCTGCCGACGCCCGTACCCCCGCCGAGCTGCTGCGAGCCGCCCTCGGTGAGGACTCCGCCCGTCCCCTGGTCACCTTCTACGACGACCTCTCCGGGGAGCGGGTCGAACTGTCCGTCAAGACCTTCGACAACTGGGTCGCCAAGACCGCCAACCTGCTCCAGGACGAGCTGAACGCGGGCCCCGAGGACCGCGCCGCCCTGCTGCTGCCCGCGCACTGGCAGACCGCGGTCTGGCTGCTGGCCTGCTGGTCGGTGGGCGTCACGGCGGTGCCCGCCGGCGACCCGGCCGAGGCCGCCCTGGTGGTCAGCGGCCCGGACGGACTGGAAGCCGCGCAGGCCTGTTCCGGCGAACGGGTGGCGCTGGCGCTGCGTCCGCTCGGCGGCCGGTTCCCGCAGCGGCCCGACGGATTCCTCGACTACGCGGCCGAGGTGCCGGGTCAGGGCGACCGGTTCGCGCCGTACTCGCCGGTGGATCCGCAGGCGCCCGCGCTGGAGACCGCGGTGGACGGACTGCCGCTCAAGCTGACGGGTGAGCAGACCGTGGCACTGGCCCGCGAGGGCGCCGCCCGGCTCGGTCTGGAGCGCGGCTCGCGGGTGCTCAGCACGCAGTCCTTCGACAGCTGGGCCGGCCTGGAGGCCGGGCTGCTCGCCCCGCTCGCGGCCGGCGCCTCGGTGGTGCTCTGCCGGAACTCCGCGGAGCTGACCGAGGAGCAGTGGTCGGCCCGGATCGAAGCCGAACGAGTGAGCCTGCGACTGCCCTGAGCGGCGCTCCCCCGCCGAGCGCCGGCCCTGTCCCGAGTGGCGGTCAGGAGACCAGCGCCAGCAGCCCGTTGGCCTCCGCGTAGGCCTCGCCGGTGCGCGGGCAGCGCCAGCGGTCCACGCCCAGGCGGCGCAGCGGCTCCCCGGCCCGTCCGACCCACGCGGTCCGGCGGGCCGGCACCCCGGTGACCAGCGCGAAGTCCGGCACGTCCCGGTGCACCACGGCGCCGGCCGCCACCAGTGCCCAGCGCCCGACGGTGACCCCGGCCAGCAGGACCGCGCGAGCGCCGATCGAGCAGCCCTGACGCAGCGTCACGCCGCGGGCCAGCCAGTCCTCCGCGCCCCGGAGCCGGCCGTCGACCGCCACCGAGCGCGGGTACAGGTCGTTGGTCAGCACCGCGGCCGGGCCGATGAACACGCCGTCCTCGACCACGGCCGGCTCGTAGACCAGGGCGTGGTTCTGCACCGTGACCCGGTCACCGAGCCGCACCCCGGGCCCGAGATACACGCCGCGCCCGATCACGCACTCGGCGCCGACCACCGCGTCCTCGCCGATCTGGGCGAGGTGCCACACCGTGCTCCCGGCCCCGATCAGCGCCCGGGGATCGACATCCGCACTGGCTTCGATACGCACCGCCTCGGTCATACCACCGACGGTAGCCGCAATGTCCCTCAGCCGGTATGCGACGGGACGGGCTCGGGGCGGGGTGCCGTACTGGCGATCACCTTGGCCGCCAGCCGGCGCGGCGAGGTGAGGAAGCCGAAGCCCCAGCTGAAGTGCATGGTGGCCAGCGCCAGCGGCAGTTGCAGCCGGGCCTTGGCGGACAGGCCGCGGCCTTCGAGCAGCGAGCCGCCGAGGATGCCGAGGGCGTAACCGGCCGGCAGCACGAAGAAGGCCGGGTGCACCGCGGCGCCGAGCAGCAGGCCCAGCAGCACCGCGAGCAGCGCGGTCGGCGGGGCCAGGTAGCGCAGGTTGACCGAGCCGCGGTGGTAGCGGGTCACCACCCGGCGCCAGCGGCCGTAGTCCTTGTACTGCTTGGCGAGCGCCCGCACGCTGGGCCGCGGGCGGTAGGTGACCTTGAGCTGCGGGGTGAACCAGATCAGGCCGCCGTCCTGGCGGATCCGGTAGTTCAGCTCCCAGTCCTGGGCGCGGATGAACTCCTCGTTGTAGCCGCCGAGCCGCTCCAGCACCTCGCGGCGGAAGACGCCGAGGTAGACGGTCTCGGCCGGGCCGGCCAGGCCGCCGGTGTGGAAGGCCGCGTTGCCCACGCCGATCTTGGCGGTCATCGCGGTGGCGACGGCCTTCTCCCACTCGGTCTCGCCCTCGGCGTGCATGATGCCGCCGACGTTGGCCGCCTCCATCTCACCGAGCAGCCGCACGGCGGTGGTGATGTAGCCCGGGGTGAGCAGGCCGTGACCGTCGACCCGGACCACGATCGGATGGGAGGAGGCCCGGATCGCGGCGTTCAACCCGGCGGGGGTACGCCCGCTGGGGTTCGGCACGGTCTGCACCCGGGGGTCCTCGGCGGCCAGCTCGGCCGCGATCGCGTCGGTCCGGTCGGCGGAGGGACCGAGCGCGATCACCACCTCCATGGCCCCGGCGTAGTCCTGCTCCAGGATGCGCCGCACGGCGGTGCGAAGGTGTCGTTCCTCGTTGAGCACCGGCATGATCACGGAGACCGCCGGCAGCTCCTCAGCAGCCATGGTGTTCATCGCGCCCCACGGTACCGGAAATGCGTGAACGCCTCCGGGCCGGGCGCTCCTCCCCCGCGGGAGCGCCCGGCCCGAAGACTGACGGATGGTCAGCTGGGAGAAGGCTGGGAATCAGCTGTGCACCGGCCGATTCCCAGCCCGTCGGTCAGCCGCTCGCGATGGCCGCCAGCACGTTCATCCGACCGGCCCGGAAGGCCGGCAGCAGCGCGGCCAGCAGGCCGACCACCGCCGAGAGCAGCAGCACCACCACGATGGTGCCCACCGGGACGGTGAGGACGTCCAGACCGGAGTTGCGCAGCACCCGCTGGGCGGTGATGCCCCAGGCCAGGCCGAGGCCGGTGCCGAGGATCGCGCCGAAGACCGCGATCACCACCGACTCCAGGCGGATCATCCGGCGCAGCTGACGGCGCGACAGGCCGATCGCCCGCAGCAGGCCGATCTCCCTGGTCCGTTCGACCACCGAGAGCGCCAGCGTGTTGACCACACCGAGCACCGCGACCATGATCGCCAGCGCGAGCAGGCCGTAGACCAGGTAGAGCAGGGTGTCCACGCTCTTCTGGACGATCTTCTTGTAGCCGGCCTGGTCCTCCACCGAGATCTGCGGATAGGCGTTCAGCGAGTTCTGCAGGGCGGTCAGGGTCTTCTCCACGTCCGCCCCGGGTGCCGCCTTGCCGAAGACCGCCACGTCGGTGGGCTGCTGGTCCGCCGGCACCGCCTGGGTGACGGTTCCGATGGTGGCGAAGAAGTGCCCGTCGAAGATCTGGTTGCCGGTGCTGGTGACCAGCGCGATCGGCAGGCTCTGGGTGTGCCCCTTGCCGTAGTCGATGCCGATCTTGTCGCCGACCGCGAGGTTGTTGTCCTTGGCGAAGGTGGCGTCGACGCTGAGCCCGCCGGCGGCCAGGCCGTCCGCGCTGCCGGAGCTGACCGGCAACGAGAAGTCCTGGGTGAAGGTGGGCGAGACGGCGGAGACGTACTCGTCCAGGCTCTTGCCGCCGGGCAGGGTGAAGGTGGCCGGCAGCTCCCGCTGCTCGGTGATGTGGGCCAGGCCGGAGGTGCCCTGGGCCGCCGCGACCATGGGGGCGGTCAGGCCGCCGTGGTTGACGGTGATGATGTAGTCCGCGCCCACCGACTTGTCGATCTCCGAGCTGGTGGAGCTGACCATCGAGCTGGTCACCACCGAGGCGCCGGTGACCAGCGCCAGGCCGATCATCAGCGCGGCGGCGGTGGCCCCGGTGCGGCGCGGGTTGCGCAGCGCGTTGCGCTGGGCGAGGCGTCCGGCCGGACCGAACAGCGCGGGCAGGGCCGCACCGAGCACCCGGATCACCAGGCCGGCCAGCAGCGGGCCGAGGACCACGAAGCCGATCAGCGTCAGCAGCAGGCCCAGGCCCAGGTCGGAGCCGCCGGCGCCGAGCTGCCTGGCGGCGGCCCCCGCCGCGAGCAGTGCGGCACCGCCGGCGGTGACCAGCACGCCGAGCACCATCCGGACCCGGTTGCCGGCGCCCTCGCTGGGGGTTCCGTGGTCGCGCAGCGCGGCCATCGGCGAGACCTTGCCGGCCCGGCGGGCCGGGATCCAGGCGGCCAGCACGGTGATCACGATGCCGACCAGGTAGGAGGCGATCGGCACACTGGCGGTGAAGTCCAGCGAGCCGGACAGGTTCATCCCGGCCAGCTTCATCAGCTGGATCAGCAGCTGCGCGATGCCCAGACCGGCGAGCATGCCCAGGGTGGAGCCGATCACGCCGAGCAGCAGCGCCTCGATCAGCACCGAGCGGTTGACCTGGCGCCGGCTGCCGCCGAGGGCGCGCAGCAGGCCGATCTCCCGGGTGCGCTGGGCGACCAGCATGGAGAAGGTGTTGATGATCAGGAAGCCGCCGACCAGCAGCGAGATACCGGCGAAGCCGAGCATCACGTACTTCATGAAGTTGAGGAAGGAGCCGACGCTCTTCTGGTTGTCGGCCTGCTGCTCGGCGGCCGTCTTGACGTCGTAGCCGCTGCCGACCACCGCGCTGACCTCGGCCTTGAGCTGGTCGTCGGTCTTGCTGCCGTCGCCGTAGAGGTCGATCGAGGTGTAGCTGTCGGTGCTGCCGAGCAGGTCGTGCTGAGCCGTGGGAACGTCGGTGAAGGCGAGCGCGGCACCGGGGTTGGTGCTGGTGAAGGTCGCGATCCCGGAGATGGTGAAGTCGAAGGTGCCCTGGTCGCCGATGATCCGGATCGGGTCGCCGAGGTGCAGGTTCGCGTGCTTGGCGGTGTCCGCGTCGATCATCATCTGCTTCGGCCCGGACGGGGCGCTGCCGGAGGTGATCGTCATCGGGGAGTGCGGCTGCGGGACCCAGGCGCCGACGATGGTCGGGGCGCCGCCGGTGGGGCCGACCGCCTTGTTGGTCTTCGGGTTGACCAGGGTGGCGCTCTGCACCGAGACATCGCCGTTGGCGGTCTTCACGCCGGGCTGGCCGGCGAGCCGGGCCAGGGTGGCGGCCGGGACGGTGAGCGTCTTGCCCCCGTTGTCGGCCGCGCCGGCGCCGCCCTTGGGGACGGCCGGACTGACCGCGACATCGGAGGCGGTGGCCGCGAAGAGCTTGTTGAAGGTGCTGGTCGCGGTGTTGGAGAAGACCAGGGTGCCGGAGACGAAGGCCACCGAGAGCACGATCGCGATCAGGGACAGCGCCATCCGGCCCTTGTGGGCGAAGAAGCTGCGGAGTGAGGTCTTGAGCAGCATGATGTCCTGACCCCGGCTCAGCTGGTGCGCTTGCCGTCGAAACGGCGCATGCGCTCGAGGACGGAGTCGGCGGTCGGACCGTGCATCTCGTCGACGATCACGCCGTCGGCCAGGAACAGCACCCGGTCCGCGTAGCTCGCCGCCACCGGGTCGTGGGTGACCATCACGATGGTCTGCGCCAGCTCGTCCACCGAGCGGCGCAGGAAGGTCAGCACCTCGGCGCCGGAGCGCGAGTCGAGGTTACCGGTCGGCTCGTCACCGAAGATGATCTCCGGACGCGCCGCCAGCGCCCTGGCCACCGCGACGCGCTGCTGCTGGCCACCGGAGAGCTGGGTCGGACGGTGCTTCAGCCGGTCGGCCAGCCCCACCGTCTCCACCACCTGCTGGAGCCAGGCGGCATCGGCCTTGCGCCCGGCTATGTCCATCGGCAGCGTGATGTTCTCCAGCGCGTTCAGCGTCGGGAGCAGGTTGAAGGCCTGGAAGATGAAGCCGATCTTGTCCCGCCGAAGCCGGGTCAGGTGCTTGTCACGCAGACCGGTGATCTCGGTGTCCCCGATCCAGATCCGACCCTCGGAGACCGTGTCCAGCCCCGCCAGGCAGTGCATCAGGGTCGACTTACCCGAGCCCGAAGGGCCCATGATCGCGGTGAACCGGCCACGCTGGATGTCGACGTCGACGGCGTTCAGTGCCGTCACCCGGGTCTCCCCCGAGCCGTACGCCTTGGTCACCTGCCGGGCTGCGGCGGCGCTGGCGGACGGCCCGCCAGGGTTCTCGAATGCCTGCACGGCTGCGGATGCCGTCGTCACGTCTCGCTCCTAGGTCGGTGTTCCCCCGGGACCCGGCCCCCTTGACAGGCGGGGCCGAGTCGATACCTCCAACCTAGAGCGTGCGGTCCGACGGCTCGTCATCCGGCGGGAGGACCCTGGCTGACATGAGATGTACGGGACTCGGGCGGGAGCCCCTAGGGGACGAGGGCCCGGCTCTCAGGGGCGCGCGCCCGGCCCGGTCGGGCGCGCTCCGGCCGGGCGGTGCCGGGCGGCAGGACGACAGAGCCGGGGCTTGTGCATCAGCTCTGCTACAGGAACCCGACCGAACGGAACGGAACGGGACGGATCGGGCATCCTCGGGAACATGAACACGTGGCAGCAGGGCGGTCCGAGTGGTGGTGGCGCGGGGTACGGCGGCAGGAGTGGCGGCCCCGGCGCGCCACTGCCGCCCTCGCTCGACCCGCGCGGCGCCGGCGGTCCGGGCGGCTCGGGGGCCCGGCCGGTCGGGCGCCGGCGGTGGCCGCGCCGCCGGGTGGTCACGTACGCGGTGCTCGGCGTGGTCGGCGCGCTGCTGGCCACCAGCGTGGGCACCTACTTCTGGGCCGACTCCAAGCTGCACCACCAGGACGTGCTGGCCGACTACGGCAGCCGGCCGCCGGCGGGCAACGGAACCAACTGGCTGATCGTCGGCTCGGACAGCCGCGACGGCCTGTCGGACGCGCAGAAGCAGAGCCTGCACACCGGCTCGGACGACGGCAAGCGCAGCGACTCGATGATGATCCTGCACATCGGCGCGCACGGGAACACGTTGATGAGCATCCCGCGCGACTCCTGGGTGCCGATCCCGGCGCACCTGGACACCTCGGGCAGCGGCCGGACCGTCAAGGCCACCACCGCCAAGATCAACTCAGCCTTCGACAACGGCGGCGGCGGCCTGCTGGTGCGCACCGTCGAGCAGAACACCGGCATCCGGATCGACCACTACGCCGAGGTCGGCTTCGCCGGGTTCGTCGGCATCGTGGACGCGGTGGGCGGCGTGCACCTGTGCATCGACAAGGACATCCAGGACCAGGACTCCGGGTTGGACCTGAAGGCCGGCTGCCAGACCCTGAACGGCACCCAGTCGCTGGCCTTCGTCCGCCAGCGCCACCAGATGGCCGACCAGGACCTAGGCCGGATGCGCAACCAGCAGCTGTTCCTCTCCGCGCTGGCCCACCAGGCGGCCTCGCCGACCACGCTGCTCGACCCCTTCACCCTCTACCCGCTGATCGGCTCGGGGCTGGACACCCTGATCGTCGACAACCACACCGGACTGACCGATCTGGCGAGCCTCTTCGAGGCGATGAAGACGGTCAGCGGGGGCTCCGGAAAGAGCATCACCATCCCGATCGCGAATCCGGACTACCGCACCAGCACCGGCGAGTCGGCGGTCAAGTGGAACCAGGGCGAGGCCGCCCAGGTGTTCACCGCGATCAGGAACGACACTGCGCCGCCCACTTTCTGACGTGCAGTCAGAAAGTGGGCGGCGGTGCGCGCTAGGAGGTGAAGACGACGCCCTCGTTGCTCGGCTGCAGCGTGCCGACGGTGAAGCCGGCGGCGGAGACGGTCAGCTGCGGCAGGGGCCGGCCGTTGTCGTCGAGCACGTTGGCGGTCAGCTGGGTGGTCTCGTCGGGCGGGGTGACGATCACACCGGCCAGCACGTGGCAGGTGGGGTCGGACTTGTCGCAGGAGGACCACTTGAGGCCGGAGAAGGCGGTGGTGCCGGGCTTCAGAGTGGCGGCGACCGACGGGCCCGGGTACGCCACCCGGCTGGTGTTCAGCGTCACCCGGCTGTTGTCGGCCAGCAGACCGCCGTAGCCGAGGTAGCCGTACACGCTGCAGGAGCGCTTGCCGATGTTGGTCAGCATCACCATGGCCTTGCCGGGGAAGTCCGGCTGGAGCTGGACGTCGGCCTTCAGCTCGCTGGTGTGGCAGCGGTCCGAGACGGCGGTCGGCTTGGCGCTGCCGGCCGGGGCCCCGGGCTTGGCGGAGGTCCGGCCGCCCGGCGCCACCGCGGCACCGGACTGCGCGGCGGCACCCGGGTGGGCGGCGGCAGGCGCGGCGGACACAGCAGGGTTGGCGGCGTTCGTCGACGGGACGTCGTCGTTGCACGCCGAGACGCCGAGCGCGAGCGCCGCCGTGGTGACCGCGACCGCTGCTGCCTTGCTGAACCTCATGACTGCTCCCCTTCAGATGCGCTGTCGTTCTTCTCCCCTTACGACGTCCTTATCCGAGGCCCAGTTCGTCCGCGTCCGTCCCAGCCGCGTAACACCTGCAACAACGCCCGTGACAAAGCGCCGACCCCCGCGCCCTGAGCGGGACGCGGGGGTCGGCGGGAGAGAAAGCGCAGGTCAGCCGGTGGGCAGGTTGCGGGCCATGACGATCCGCTGGACCTGGTTGGTTCCTTCGTAGATCTGGGTGATCTTGGCGTCGCAGTACAGAATGCGGCACTGAACTCGAACAAACGTACTTTCCTGCAGCTCAGAGCCTGACTGCCCTGGTCGTAGCGATGCACCGTGATGCACTGCAATGTGTCGCGATGAACAAGATCATCGCGCAGTCATCGCGCATTTTCGTAGGACGAGCAGCATCCCCCGCCATGCGCGGCGGGGGATGCTGCTGCTCAGTCGGGGGGTTCGAGGAGGGTGGCACCATGTCGCACCCCCCGACAACTGCCCCCTCGCCCGGCGATGCGGCCGACAAGGGGCCTCCCGTCGAGCACCCCCGCCGATCGGCGGGAGTGCTCGACCTCGAGGCGAACTAGGATCGCGGCGTGACTGGCAACCACACGATGCGGCAGACCCCTCACCACCGGCGCACTATCGCCTGCGAGCGCCGCTCCCGCAGTGCCCGATGAGCGCGGGCACTGCGGGAGCGGAGTCCTGTCGGCTGCTAGTCCCAGGCCGAGTCCATCAGCGTGATGGCGCCGCCGGCGTCAGTGTCTGCGGGGGTGACTACCTGGTCGGCGGCGTCCCGGGCGGGCACCGGCGTGGCGGCGGTCGGTACAGCCGCGAGGATGAGCCCAGCGACAGCGAGGGCCGCCGCGCCGATGAGTGCGCGAACGCGCATGGAACCTACCTCCAGAGCTAGGGATTAAGGCCTTCCGGACCGGGGTATTCCGGGTGGGCACGCACAAGTCTGACGCCCCCCTGTGGCAAGATCAATAGAAAACGGATGCGGGTTCCCGCACTGCGGGATCCCGCACATGGGGAGAGTCAGCATGACGCACCAGCTCGGACCGTGGACGGTCAGTCCGGAGGCCCGCCACCTTTACCTTGCCGTCCTGCACACCCAGAGCGTCGACAGCGCCGCAGATCCTCAAGCCCTCGCCGAGCTCCTGCGTTTCGGCCTCGTCATTGCGCACCCCGAGGGCCCCGATGGCCGGTACCTTGCTCTCAACCCCAGCGAGGCAGCCGCACAGCGCCGGGAGATCCTGCTCGGTCAGATATCGGAGGCCATGGCCGGCACAGCCGCCCTCCCCGCCACGATCCAGGATCTGGCGATTGCCTGGCAGTACAGGCCGCATCAGTCGCACGCGACAGGCGCCGTCGAGCACCTGGAGGGCGTCGAGGCCATCAATGCGCGGATCTCTGAGATTTTGGCCCAGACCAGCTCCGAGATGCTCACTGCGCAACCCGGCGGGCCCCGGCCAGCATCCAGCCTCGCCCTTAGTCTGCCGCGCGACCTGGACGCGCTTCACCGCGGCGTGGCCGTGCGGACGTTGTACATGGACAGTGTTCGGATGGACGAGGCTACGGCGGCTCACGTTAGAACGATGACTGCGGCTGGCGCCCACGTCCGGACGAGCGGGACGGCGTTCCTGCGCGCTTTGGTGTTCGACCGAAGGGCCGCCGTCCTCCGTGACTACATGCCGTGGACGGGTCCTGGGTCAGAGCCGCAGCGGGCGCTGATCGTCGAGGATGAGGCTCTCGTGCACTACGTGGCCGCGATGTTCGATCGCGAGTGGGCCCGCGCTGCTGTGTGGAAGGGCGAGCGGGCAGTGCCACCGACTTCGGCGGGCGATCCGCTCACGCCTCGTCAGCAGGACATCGCACGGCACCTCGCGGCGGGCGCGGGGCAGGCTGCCGTTGCCGCCGCCCTGCAGGTATCGGAGCGGGTCGTGCAGGGCGACCTCGCGGCGATGCGCCGCATGCTCGGCTGCAACACCAACGCCGCCCTGCTCTTCGAGCTCGGGCGGCGGGCTGGTCGCGGAGAGTGGTCCTAGCAGTCCCACTCGGCGCTGTGATGCTCGATGCGGGCACCGATCTTGCGCAGGACATCGCGCACCAGGCGGACGCCAGCGATGTGCTCGGCCGATCCATCGTCACTTCGAGCCAGCTCGGCGGCACGCTGCGCCGACTCGTACAGGTCAGTCAGGGAGGCGACCAGCGAGAACGGCTCGTGGAGGCTCCAGCCGGGCGTGTGCTGTGGGGAACTGGGGTCGCTCGGCGTGCTCAGGGTGTGCTCCGATTGTGTCGGCCCCCCGAGTGCGGTGGGGCCACCGTATCGAACTGGTGGACCCATCTGAGGGGTTCTTTATGCAGACTTTGACGTTTTGCCAGGTCACGGTCAGTAAGTGCCACCGACCCGTGCCCGTCCCCCCGATGAGGACCAGATGCGGATCCGCCGCGAAGTCGGCGACCGCATCCGCCGCATGCGCCGGGACCGGCACCTCAGTCAGGAGAAGCTGGCTGAGATGACCGGTGTCGATCGGCAGACGATCGGGTTCTACGAGTTGGGGCGGACGAGCCCGACGCTGGACCAGTTGGTCGCGATCTCCCGCGCGCTCGGCGTGCCGCTGGTCAACCTGCTCTGGTCCTGAGGCTGCTGGCCAGCCGGGAGGTGGCCGCCTGGTGTCCGCTACTCCTCCGGCTGCCCCCCGTGCTGGTCCCGCAGGCGGTCAGCCAGGTTGTTGACCGCGCCCGTGGCGAGATTGTGCGGGAGGGACCCGGTGGGGGCTGCCTCGGCCATTGCCCTCGCGGCCGAGAGAGTCGCCAGGGTCTGGAACAGGGCGTCATCGTCGGCGTCCTGTGCGCTCATGAGTGGCTCCTAGCCGTGTCGATCCGGACGGCCCGTCCGTCCGGGGCCATGCGTGGGCCCGTGCCGGCCGCTGTCCTCGCAGTCCACGCAGCGGCTGGCACGGGGGTCTGTGGGGCGGTCAGGCCGCCCTGGTCAGCTGACGCACGAGCAGCGGTGCCGGCGTTGGCTGCCGCACGCAGCACGGCGCCGCGGTCGCGCGGCGGGGCGGCAGGCCGAGCTCGGCGGCCAGGTGGCCGTCGATCCCGTCGTGCACCTGGCGCATGGCGGCGAGCAGCGGGTCCAGCACGTCGGTGTCGGCGCCCTGCTTCGCGGCGACATCCAGGCGGTGGCCCAGTGCCCGCAGGTTCTCGCTCGCCATGATCTGGTACGGCGTCACCAGACCGTCCTATCAACCGAAGCCGCCACGGGCAGCGAACCGGCCCAACCATGTGGCCGATACCTGGAGCTGGTGCGCGTCCAGTCCGTCAACGCCCGCTGGAAGCGGTCGAGCGCCAGGGCGAAGTCGAGCGTGACCGGGGCGACCGCGCCGGGCCCCGCGAGCCGGGCGTCCTCACGGATGGCGGTCAGCAGCAACCAGACACGCGAAGCCTCCGCCGACAACTGCTCGCGCACTCGCTCCCGGGCTTCCGTCAGCGACAGGCCTGCGGCGGCCAGCGAGGCCTGAGCGGTGAAGGTGTCGGCCGGGTCCGCGGCGAGGTCGTTGGTCAGGGTGCCGCACGCGGAGAACGCGTCGAGCAGCCGATGCACGAGCAGCGTGCCCCAGTCCGGGGTGACGCAGTCCAGCGCGAGCTCCGTCCACATGGCGGCCAGCAGCATGCCGCCGTCGATCGGGCGCAGCGTCAGGTACTGGCGCAGCGAAGGCGTCCGGCCTGCCTGGACGAAGGCCGCCAGCTTGTCGCTCGCGGCGCGCAACCACGCGTCCAGCTCGGACGCGTAGCGATCCCACCAACCCCGGGGCATCGCCGGCCGGGTCCGCCGGACCAGCTCCGCGAGCGCCCGCACCGTGGGGTGATCGCCCAGCTCAGCAGGCGCTCCGTCGAGGATGTCGAGCAGTCGGGTAGCGAGCACACTGCCCACCTGCGGGTCGGCGTCGCGCAGCTCGCGGTCGAGCACGTCGTCCAGCCGCCACAGCCACAGGCCCCAGAGGCTGGCCAGCTCCAGCGGCTCGCCAGCCGAGCCCCGCCACGCGGCCAGGAACAGCTCGACGTAGCCGTGCTCCAGATACCCGATCGGGTCCGGGTGGAGGTCGTGCACCGTCAGGAAGCCGAGAGCGGCGTCGTACAAGCCCGGGTGCCGGGCGTCGGTCGCGGTCATGCCGTCGCTCCAGCGTGCTCGGGGCAGGCGACGACAGCCCAGGTGAGGCCTGCGACCGTGCGGTAGCCGGCCCGCTTCAGGTCTGTCATAGCCGAACAGCTGATGCACTGCTGCTCATGCAGCTGAGCGTAGGTGGGCGCCGCGGAGGCAGGCGCCGGGATGTGCCGTACAGCGGTCTCTGTATCCACACCGCAAGATTCGACTGACTAGCAGTCAGGATCGATACCCAAGCGGTAATCTCACGGTGAGATACCCCGTTCGGCGCGACGAGGACCCCATGACCACCGCCCTGATTCCGCTCACCCTCCCCGACCCCACCTGGCAGCACGCAGACATACAGCAGGCGCTCCGCGCGCGCGACGTCGGCGGGCTCTTCCGATTCGTCCAGCACCACAGCGGCGCCAGCCAGGCCCGCATCGGCACAGCCACCGGCATGAACCAGGGCCGCGTCAACGAGATCATGAACGGTCGCCGCGAGGTCAGCCGACTGGACGTCTTCGAGCGCATCGCCGACGGCCTCTCAATGCCCGACGACTCCAGACGCCTCCTTGGGCTCGCACCCCAGCGTGAGAAGCGCGCTGGGGGCGCGGCCTTCGACCTGGCCGCCTTCCCCGAGGTCGTGCGCGTCTACTCCGAGCAGGCCGCCGCAGCCACCGAGATTCAACGCGCGGCCCGGACCGCTCGGGAGCTGGACGTACTCGCAGTACGAGGCCTGGGACTGCTCGGCCTCCGTGACTCCCTCCTCCGCCCTCACCTCGACCGCGACGGAGACAAGCCGCCGAGACTGCGAGTCCTGCTGCTCGACCCGGACAGCGACGCCGTAGCCCAGCGCGCCGCGGAGATCGGCGAGTCCACCGAGTCCCTCGCGGGCGGCGTCCGACTCGCCGAAACCAGGCTGCGGGAGCTCGCAGCCAGCAGCCCCGTTGAGGTCTACCGGTACAGCTCCCTGCCGGTCTGGCGCATCATCAGACTCGACTCCACCCTGTACGTCGCCAGCTTCGCCACATCCTGGGAAGGGCACGAGTCCGCCACCTACAAGCTGGTGGCCACCCCTCACGGGCCCTTGTATCAGGGGTTCCGCAGGCTGTTTGATTCCATGCTTAAGGACGCACAGCAGGTCATCTGAGGAGGAGACATTGGCGATCGAGGCCGAGCTGAAGGCGATCGTGCGTGACCCCGAGGCGGTGATGGAGAAGCTGGAGACCGCCTACGGACCGGGACGTCCTGAGGTCTACCAGGACACCTACTACGACACCCCGGCCGGCCTGCTCGGCCAGGGTGATCGGGAGCTGCGGATCCGCACCGTACATGCAGCCGACGACACCAGGACCGTGCTCACCTACAAGGGGGCGCGTGTGGACGAGGCGTCCGGTTCGAAGCCCGAGGCTGAGACCCGAGTCGATGACGCCGAGGCGGCCCACGAGATCGTGCGCGGGCTCGGCCACGTCCCCGTGATCGCGTTCGAGAAGCGCTGCCGGAACTACGCATTCTCGGCGGCAGGACGAGAGCTGCTGGCCACGCTCGTTCGCGTCCCCGAGATCGATGGCACGTTCCTGGAGGTGGAGACGATCGCGGCCGGTGACGACGACCTCGACGCAGCCCTCGCGGCGGTTCGCGCTGTCCTCGCTGACCTCGGAATCGAAGACGCAGACCTCACCACTGAGCTCTACACCGACGCCGTCGCGGCCAGCCGGTAACCGCTGTCGCGCTGGGCAGCCCACATCCGCCGGCGCCAGGACCCCCACGATCCCGTCAACGGCTGGGCGTGGATCCATGCACGATCGGGCTCGGCTCCAGCCCCCCACCCCTGGCGGCATCGAAGCCGCGGGCCTCGGCGAGTAGGCCGCCCGCGCGGCCAGCGCTCCTCAGACGCGACGAAGCGCCCCGCCTCCTCGCATCGAGGAGGCGGGGCGCTGGTCTACTTCTCGGGGGTGCTGACACCGACTTGGGCTGCGACGCGGTCGACCGCGTCGCGGAGGCTGGCCCCGGAGTTGGGGTGGAGTTCGTGTTCGACGGCGCCCAGGCGGCGCTCGATGGCGCCGAGTCGGGCCATTACTCCGTCGTGGCCGGGGACGCCGGGGCGGGCGGGGACGCCGGCCCAGTCATCAGCGATCTGCTCCAGGCGGTGGGCGATGTGGCGGGCGCCGCGGGTGATGCGCCACAGGAGCGCGGCGCCGCCGGCGATGGTGCCCAGGGCCATGGACCAGCCGGCGAGTTGGGTGAGGGTGCCGGCGGAGGTCACATGGCGGCCCCGGGGGTCGGGTTGGTCCCGTCCGGTGTGAACGCGGTGGCCGGTGCGACCGGGGCGGGCGGAGTGACCGGCGCCTGGGCGACCGGAGCGGCCACCGCGGGTGCTGCGGGCGCCGGGGCGGGCGGCGCCGGGTCCGGCACGACCGCCGGCGCCGCAGTGGTCGGTGCCACGGGCGCCGGTGCGGGCTCGGACGCGACCGGTGCCGCCGGTGCGGCCGGTGCGGCCGGGCGCGGGGTGTGTGGGGCGATCCACCCGGCGAGCAGCACGGCCAGGGGCGGGGCGAGCAGGGTGATGATGCTCTGGGCCCACTGCGGCAGCGGCGCGAGCAGGGTGGAGTGCGCGCCGGCGCTGTTGAGGCCGGTGAGGATGGCGCCGAGCAGGCCGGCCGCGCCGGTGGCGGCGCGGACCTTGGCCTCGATGGGGGCGTTGGCCATGGTGGTGGTCTCCTGATCAGTGGGTGATGGGGTCGGCCCAGGCGGCGGTCCAGGTCTGCGGGCCGACGATGCCGTCGACCGTGAGCCCCTTCTCCTGCTGGAACTGGCGGCAGACGGTCTGCGACTGCTGGCCGTACCAGCCGTCCACGGTGAGCGCCCAGCCGCGGTCGGACATGCGCTGCTGCCAGGTCCGCACGTTGGCGTCGTGGAGCATCGTGGGCTGCAGGCGCAGGTACTCGCCGGGCCACGGCGGTCCGGCCGGCGCCGGGGCGGGCGCGGGGGCCGGCTGCGGCGCGGGTACGGCGGTAGGGGTGAGGATCTGCTGGGCGCGGGCGAGGATCGCGGCACGCTGGGCCTTGATCGGGTCTCCGGGGCAGTCCGGGTGGCCGCCCCAGGCGTCGCCGCCCATGCCGTGCCAGCCCAGGCCCTGGCCGTTCGGGTCGTCGGTCGCCTGGAGCGGGACGCCGTACTCGCCGTGCAGCCATGCGTACAGCTGCGCGGCGTTCTCCAACTGGCTCGCCGTCAGGGAGTCGCCGGACACGCCTTCGTTCTCGACGCTGATCCACTGCCGGTTGCCGGCCATCTCGGCCCAGGCAGCGTCGGCGGTGTCGACCAGCTGCCGCAGGCCGCCGGCCTTCGGGTTGAGGAAGTGCGCGGAGGCCTGCGCGGCGGCGGTCTTGAACCAGGCCTCGCTGCCGGCCTCGGTGCCCTGCTGAATGTGGAGGACCAGGCCGCGTACCTCCTGCTGGCCGCCGGTGTACTGGTTGGGGGTCGGGCCGATCCACTCAGCTCCGAGCATGCGTGCCATCAGTTCTCCTCTGGGCTCTGGTTGGTGCTGGTGACGTAATCGGTAAGCGCCTGGTGCCGTTCTGCGGCAGGGCGGTCAGGGTCCGATCTGCCAGCCGGTCGCCAGCGTCGTGGTCACGGGGGCGGTATCGGTGGCAGGCAGCTCGGGGGTGCAGTCGCACGTCGGCAGGCTCGCGGCGTTCGGGCCCGAGCAACCGGGCTGATGGATGCGCGCGGCCAGGTCGAGAGTGATCGCGTGCGGACCGCAGGCGTACACCATCAGCTGCATGCCGGTGTTGTGCTGCTCGATGGGGATCGCCGCCAGTTCGACAGCGGTCAGGCGGCGTGTCCAGTGCGCCACGGCCGCCGTGGTGCAGGCGGTGTGACCGCACACAGGCGCGGACGCCGGAGCGATGGGTGCGGGCGTCGACATCGAGGACTCCGGATCAGGTGTGGACGAAGAGGGCCATGAACTGCGTCACGCCGACGATCGTGTTGAGCGCCGAGCCGGAGTTCTGCGACGCATAGGTCTCCACGTAGTCCGTGGTGCCGTTGCAGTAGACCAGCGCCCACGCGGCCATCGTGGTGTTGTACGAGGAGGTGGCGTTGCCGGCTGCCCCCTGCCCCGAGGCGGCCGCGCCACCGTTTTTGGTGATGTTGCAGACCCTGCCCCCGGTCGCGTTCGCGGCGTAGGACACCGAGGCCAGGAACAGGTACCACCCCGCCTGCTGCGGGGTGTACCTCGTGGAGTTCGCCGCGTTGTAGCCGCCGTAGCTGTCGATGGTGGGGGTGGGCCAGGTGATGGCGGGGATGCCACCGGAAGCGAGACTCTGGGCAGTGGTCTGCTGGTAGAGCGCGACGGGCGGCCCGAGCAGGAACGTCAGTCCGGTGTACAACTGCGCGTTCAGCAGCGCCGCGGACCCGACGTCCCCGACGCTCCACGAGTACGGGACGGGTGGGGCGACTCCGGACATGGGGCCTCCAGGAATGGGACGGGGTGTCAGTAGGCCGCGCGCGGCCCGCTGGTGGAGAGCGTCGCTCCGGGATCGAGCGACGCTGGGAACCCGGCTGCGGTCGCGGCTGGCAGCTGGTAGCCGGACGGGAGCGGCTGGCACACCGTCTCGCCCACCAGGTGGTTGTTGACGGTGTTGGTGCTGAAAGTTACCCCGACGGATGTGTAGCCAGCCGTTGTGGCCGCCACCGACTTGACCGTGAGGTTCTCGGCATCAGCGGTGCCGTATCCGAGAGTCAGCACGGTGCCCGGGACGAGGACGGCAGATGCCGGGTTGTTCGCCGAGCCTGTCAATGGCGCGAGCGTGACGGTGTTCGTCCCGGCCGTGGCCGCGGTGGCAAGCGTGGTGTGCAGGGCCGCAGCGATCAGCCAGTCGGTGAACGGCGCGGCCGGGGACTGCTGCACGGTCAGGGCCAACTTGCCGATGTCGTCCCCGGCCCATACCAGCTGCTCGATGAACGTCTCCAGCTGGATGACGGCGGCGTTGTTGGGTCGGCGCATATGCCGGGCCCGGCTGCCGAATCCGAGCCCGAGGACGGACGGCCACAGGCTCGGATCGGCCGAGGGGTCGACGCTGACGGCGTCTACGCGTGGTTGTGGCTCTGCGTACTGCTGGGCCAGGTACTGGGCGGCGTATCCGGCTTCCGAGACGGAGGCCGGGTTGATGGTGCGGCTCAGCGTCGCCTGGAAGTACTCCTGCTGGCTGGTACTGGCGCCAGCGTAGACGTCTGGGGGTTGCGGGCTGTTGGGGGCGACCTGGGTGGTGATGGAGATCTGGTTGTAGACGTGATCGGGGTCGAGGTCGATTTCTGCGCCGCCGCCGTAGGGCGCCTCTCCGGTGTGCTCGCCGAAGGTCACGACTGGGATGCTTTGGAGGTATCGCCAGCGGCGTCCGGCTAGCGTCACCGCTCCGGAGCCGTCGGTGTAGACCTGGCCGGCCTCGGTGTCGGCCACCGTGGCGAGCGCGGCCAGCGCCCCGACCCCGGCCAGGTTCGCGCCTCCCATGGTCTCCTGGGTGCCCAGTGCCGTCAGCTGCCCGGTGTACCCGGCCATGGTGAGGATTCGCTGCCCGCGGGCTGTGCTGCTTTCCCCGGCCCAGCCGGTCGCGAACCCCGCGCCGAGGTCGAACGCGGCGCTGTTCCCGATCGGGTAGGCGTACTGGACCGCGTACGCGAGATCGCCCTGAAAGTACTGCTGCCAGCTGTTCACGAACGGGTTGGCCATCGCGCCGATGGTGTCCGCATTGCAGCCAGTCAGCGTGTAGGCGCCGCTCGGCAGCACATTCTGGTAACCGTGGGTGTCGTTGGCGACCGTGAACGTCTTTCCGTCCGAAGACAGTTGGATGGCGCCGATGTGCCAGTTCCCATCACAGGCAGCGACGTCTGGCACGGTGATCGTGGAGGTGTAGGTGCCGGTCGGGTCCGAGACGACCGCATACAGGTGCTGGTTGGGGTCCAGGTAGATGCCCAGCCACGCTCTGGAGCCAGAGCCGCCATATACGCCCGGGCCGGTGGCCGCCCACAGGCACATCGCACCACCAGCCGTTGGCACGCTGGTGGTGCGGTAGCAGATGATCCGGGTCAGGCCCCCGCTGACCGGCGGGAGGTTCGCGCCGGACTGGGCTGCGAGCAGGACCCCGGCTGTGGTGGTGCCGTTGAGTCCCCAGCTCGGGTTGCTCAGCGTCACGACGGGGCCGGAGGAGCCGACCGAGCCGCCGCCCTGGACGCTGCTGCCCGCTGTGACTGAGCCGCCGCCCGCGCCGAGCGAGGGCGGACTGTAGGTGAGGCGGGGCGGGTTGAGACCGAGCTGGTCGGCGAACTGGGTTGCGCCGGAGGCCTCGTTGAGCGCGTAGACGAACTGCGGGCCGAGCGCCTGGAGCTGCTGCTGGAACGATGGCTGGAGGGTGAGCTTGGCCAGGGCGGCCAGGGTGTCGACGCACCCGAGGGTGACGGTGCCGCGTACCGCGCCGTCCCATTTCTGCTGCCAGCGTTCGACGTAGCCCTGCCATAGCCCGTAGGTGGTGCCCGGGTCGGTCCAGGTGCTTGCCGCAGCTGACTGTTCCAGCTGCCAACCGGTGGCGTACACGGTGGTGCTGCTGGTGGTGGCGGTGGTGTCGAGGAGTTCGACGCGTGCCCACACGGCACCGGTCGGGGCCGTGGCGCTGACGCTGGCCCGGGTCCAGCTCGGCAGGGTGGGAACGGTGACCGCGGCGCCGTCCGAGGTGGCGACCCGGGCGCCGGCCTGGTTGTACCAGGACAGGCGGGCGTTGACCTGAACGCCCGCGTTGTTGCCGGCGGCGCCGGAGACGTACAGGGAAGCGGTCCAGGGCTGCCCGGGGGCCTGGCTGGGCTGGCCGATGACGGGCGTTGCGTCCTGGTCGCAGCTGGGGAACGGGGCGCCGGTGCCCTGGCCGATCGCTCCGGCGATCGCGCTGCTGGCCGGGTAGGTCCACGCGATCGCGGTGGACTGTCCGGACGGGGCGCCGCTCACCGCGGCGATCGCCACGCTGCCGAGGGTGGTCTGGCAGTCCGTCAGCGCGGATCCGTCTGCCAGGCCCTGGGGAAGCTGGTTGGCCGACGGCGGCCAGGTCGCGGTCAGCCGGATCTGCCGGTAGGGCTTGATGCTGCCGTAGTACGGGCCGGACGCGTTGCCCGAGTCGAAGCTCCCGTCCGTGTTGTCGAGGATGAAGGTCGCGCTGCCGGACTGGACGGCGTCCTGCTCGTACTGGCGACCGGACAGCTCAGCCGTCCAGTTGCCCTGCAGCCGCGCGGTGACGTCCGTCCAGTACGGCTGACCGGCCTGCAAGCCGCCGATGTTGAGGGCGATCTGCAGGTTGATGCGGGGCCAGGAGGGCAGCAGAGCGGCCGACATCGGGCGCCTCCTTCCGGGTCAGGTGGTCGCGGTGCGGATCAGTCCGGGGCGGGCGTTGCGCCGGTCGTAGCGCAGCGCCATCTTCTGCAGGCCCTTGTAGAGCACGTCGGAGTCGAGCTG
Source organism: Kitasatospora sp. NBC_01266 (assembly GCF_036242395.1). Classification (NCBI taxonomy): domain Bacteria; kingdom Bacillati; phylum Actinomycetota; class Actinomycetes; order Kitasatosporales; family Streptomycetaceae; genus Kitasatospora; species Kitasatospora sp. NBC_01266. Next base: position 3,412,189 of record NZ_CP108458.1, read on the forward strand.
GATGATCAGCGGTGCGGTGACCTCAAGTACCGCGCCGGTGCCGGCCTGGCCGCTGGCGCCGATGCCGCCACCGGCGAGGGCGGGTACGCCGATCGGCTGGGCGGTCAGCGCGCCGGTGAGCGCCCCGACGGCGGCGTGCGCGACGTCGGCGTGCTCGGCGATGCCCTGCGCGATGCCGTGGGGGATCCACTTGCCGACCTCGTCGGCCATGACCCTGGAGGGGCTGGCGATCCCAAGGAAGCTCTTGGCGTCCTTCAGGGCGTCGTTGGCCAGGTCCTTCAGCTTGTCCGTCACGAAGTGCGCCGCGCCGGAGATCCCCTTGACGATGCCGTTGACGATGTCGGAGCCGAAGTTCTCGAAGTCCCGCAGCACGCCGACGACGTCGTTCTTCGCCGTGGTGAAGGCGTCGTCAAGGGCGTCGCCGATCTTGCCGCCTGTCTGGGTGACGCTGTGCCAGGCGTCCTCGACGGGGTCGATGATCGCGGAGCGGATGTGCGCCCAGATCACCGAGGTCTCGTTCTCGATGCCGTGCCAGACCCCGTCCAGCCACGACACCCCGGCGTTCCAGGTGCGGACCATCCAGTTCCAGGCGTCCTCGACGGGGTCGATGATCGCGGAGTGGATGTGCGCCCAGGCCACGGATGCGTCGTTCTCGATGCCGTGCCAGACCCCGTCCAGCCACGACACCCCGGCGTTCCAGGTGCTGACGAGCCAGTTCCAGGCGTCCTCGACGGGGTGGACGATGTAGTCCCGGATGCCGTTCCAGGCATCCTCGGCCAGGCGCTCGGTCGTGTTCCAGTTGGCGATGAAGAAGCCGGTGATGTCGTTCCAGACGCGTTTGGCGGTGTCCTCGATGTCCTGGTGGAAGTGGTTCCAGATCGCGAGGAGGATGCCGATCGGCGGCAGGAAGATCAGCAACAACAAGGGCCACCATTTCTTGAAGAAGTCGGTGATCCTGTCCCACGTATCGACCACCGGTGCCTCGACGTCGTGCGCGGCCTGCGAGAAGAAGCCGGTGATGTCGTGCCAGACACCGACGACCGCTGAGCTGAGCTCGTGCCAGCGCTCCTCGGTGCCCTGCACGAGCTGGTCCCAGCCGTGGACGACCGGATCGGCCACGTCGTGCCAGGCCGTGCTGAAGAAGCCGGTGATGTCGTGCCAGGTGTCCACCACGGCACCGGATACGTCGTTCCAGAGGCGGAACGTTTCTGCACCTACCCAGTCCCAGGCAGCCACCGCCACGTGGGCGACGTCCTCGGCGATGTCCTTGACCTCGCCCCACACCGAGCGCCAGTTGACGACCAGGGCGACGATCGCGGCCACCAGGGCGACCACGCCCAGGATGATCCAGGTGACCGGGTTGACGGCGGCGGCGGCCGCCATGGCGTAGAGCTGGGCGGTGAGGGCGGCCAGCGCGAAGAGCAGCACACCGCCGATCACCGCGGCCAGCACTTTCGCCGCGCCGGCGTGCTGGGTCATCCAGCCCGCTGAGTTCGCGACCGCGCCGACGATGGCCTGCACCACCGGCATCAGGTACTGGCCGATCTGGATCATCAGCGCCTGCGCGCTGGCCTTGGCCTCGGCCAGCCGCTGGTTGAGGGTGGCCTGGACCGCCGACCAGCCCTCGATCTGGTTGCCGCCCTCTTTGACGTGCTGGGCGATCCCGGCGGTGTTGTCCTTGAAGTCCTGCAGGTGGGGGCCGGTCAGCTCCAGGGCGCCCTGCATGGCCTTGGTGCCGCCGACCATGTCGGCGAGCGCACCGATGTAGGTCTGCTGGGCGGGCGGAAGGTTCGCGAGGACCTTCTGGTAGGCCGTGCTGTCCTTCGCGGCATCCTGGAGGTGCTGGATGAGGACGGTGCCGGCCGGGCCCATCTTCTTCTGGATCGCGTCGGTCAGCTCTTCGAGGGTGCTGGCCAAGCCGTTCTTGCCGAGGTTCTGGGCGACCTGGACCGAGTTGAGGCCCAGTGACTGCATTTCCTGGGCGGCCTTGCCGCTCGGGTTGGACAGCTGGGCGATGGTCTGGCGCAGGTAGGTCGCCGCATCGGCCGCCGGGGTGCCCTGGGCGGTCATGGTCGCCATCGCGCCGAGCACCTCGGTCAGCCCGACCTTGGCGGTGGCTGCGGTGGGCAGCACCGTGGCCATGGCCCCCGACAGGGCCTCCAGCGTGGTCTTGCCCTCGCCCTCGGTGGCGATCAGCGCGTTGACGGCCTGGGCGGACTGGTCGGCGCCCATCTTGTAGGCGTTCATCGCGGTCGTCGTCGCGTCCGCGACCGTGCCCAGATCCGCGGCGCCGACCTTCGCGCCCTCGGCCGAGTTCTTGAGGACGTCGAGGGCGGCGGAGCCGTGGTACCCGGCGGACTCCACTGTGTAGAGCCCGGAGGTAAGTTGCTCGGTGGACTGGCCGACCTGGCCGGCCATGGATAGCACCCCGGCCGACACCAGCTTCATGTTGCCCGCGGCCTCGCCAGCGCCGGTCTGGACCCGGGTCATCTGGCTGTCGAAGTCGGCGGCCATCTCGACCGTCTTCTTCGCCGCCTCACCGGCGGCCAGGCCCAGGCCGGCGATTGCGGCGGCGCCGAGCATCCCGGTCTTCTCGAACGCGCCAGCGCCTTCCTCGTCGGCCTCGGCCATGGCGACCTTGGCGTCCGCCATGGCCATCTGGACGCCCTTGCTGGACCCCAGGAACTCGATGAAGACGGGAGGCAGAGAAGGCATGCGATCACCTCCTCGGCCGTGCTATTCAGTTGTTCAGGTGCTGGTCAGTCCCATTTCGCGGTCGCGCGCTGCCAGGCCTTGGCCCAGATCGGGCCCATCTTCGGCGTCGCCTTCGCCACCCCGGGGGCGACGTAGGGGTACTGGCTCTCCAAGCGCTTCTTGTAGAGGTTGCGCACGCCGCCGCCGACCCCGACGCCTCCCTGCACGGTGCCGATGAGCGGGTCGGCCTTGGGCTTGCGCACGCCGCCGACGCCGCGCGCGAGCGTGCCGGTGAGCTTGCCGGGGCCGCCCGCCTTGGAGACCTGGTGCGGTGTCAGGTTCAGCCGCACCGTGGCGCCGGTGCGGGCGGACTTGCCGCGGTGGTCCCAGCGGGGCCGGCCGCGAAGGCCTGCCTTGATCGAGGACTTGGTGACGGACTGGCAGGCCTTGAGGGCGGCGATCGAGGCGGCGTCGATCTGCCGGGACACCCGGGTCAGCGCCGCCTCCACGTCCTTCGTGCCGGTGACCAGGATCCTCATTCCGGAGCTACCCACCGGCGGCCTCCTTCTCCAGGTTGGCGCGGGCCTGCGCCTGGGTGTCGTCCACGGCGATCAGCCAGTCGAGCTCGTCGGCCGGGCGGTCCTCCCAGGTGGACGGCGGCCCGTGGAGGATCTTGCACAGCCGCACCGTGCGGTAGTGCTCGTAGGCGTCGCCGAGCTGGGCGACGGAGTAGGTGTGGCGCCCCTCCAGCTGCTGCCTCAGGCGCTGGAGGGCTCGGTAGGGGACGTCTCGTCGGGGGTCGGCGAGAAGTCCGGGGCCGCTGCGGCCGCGCGGTCGGAGACCAGAGCGCGCAGCTCGTCGTAGACCGGGCCGGGCAGGTCGAGCAGTGCGTCCAGGGCGACCGGGCCCGGGAAGCTCCATCCCGCGACCTTCTGGACCACGAGGTTGTCGTTGAGCTGGTCGAGGAGGTCGTAGGCGTCGGCGCCCATGCCGGTGACCATCTCGGCGGCCTGGTCGTCGGTGAAGTCCTCGACTGCGGCCGCGCCGGCCTTCGCGGCCTGCTTCACGACCCCGGAGAATGCCTGGTTGCTCGCGAGGAGCTGCTGCAGGCGCCGCACCGGGCGGCGCAGCCGCTCGGGGGTGTCAGCCGGGTCGCGCAGGTCGACCCAGGCGCCGGGCTGGGAGGTGAGGTTGACGCGCTTCATGGTGAGGTTCTCCTACTTGTAGGTGCCGGACGGCATGGCGTTGGTCAGCGTGGCCTTGATCTGCGAGTAGCCGCCGCTGCCGCCGATGTCGGAAGTGTTCGCGACCGCCTTGAAGGACACCGGGAGTTCGATGTAGTCCTTGCCGTAGGTCGGGGTGCCCTCGGTGTAGGTCACCGTCGAGCAGTGCAGATCGAGACCGGTCGCCGTGGCGCCGCTGCCGGCGGTGTACGAGACATCGAAGGCCTGCTGGGTTGCGGCCTGGAACGCGGCGCGCTGGGTGGTGTTCTCCATGATCAGCGTGAGCTTGCCGTTCACGGAAGCGTCGCCAGACCAGATCGCGTAGGGGTTCTGGGTCCCGTTGGCGCCCCGGACCACTGTGATCTTGCGCGTGATGTTCAACTCGCCGTCCTGCACGAACACCTGCGACCCTGCGATCTTGTTGGTGATGTTCCAGTTCGGCTGGGGCGCGAGCCCCGGGGTGAACGACGGGGTGGGGGTGGTGCCGGGGGTGTAGCCCCAACCGGTCGCCTTCGCGCTGTAGTTGAGGAATCCGTCGGCGTTCCACTTGAACCCGAGCTCGCTGACCTGCAGGCCGGGGTAGTACCAGGTGCCGAGCGGGTCGAAGAGGGTGCCGGTGAACGAGGGCGGCTGGGTGTCGCCGGAGCACAGCACCGAGAACGCCGTGGAGTACGGGGCGCTGGAGCCGGTGACGGTGACGTCGGGCAGCACCGAGCACAGCGGGACGCCGATCGAGTCGGCGAAGACGTCGCCGCCCCAGGACAGTTCGCTGCCGCGCGGGCCGGCGGCGGTACCGAACAGGTCGACGGGGGCGCCGCGCTGGCCGGTGTCCTCCAGGATCGCCACGTCGTCCTTCGGCGTGAGGGTCTTCCATGGGACCCAGAGCGTTCCGGCCACCCCGGTCCCGCGGATACTCTCCTTGCCGAGCCCGAACGCTGTGAGATGGGACGGCTTAGGCACTGGCGGCCTCCTGCTGCTGGTGGTCCACGGTGGTGGCCGGGGCCGCCCCGGAGGCCGCAGGGATCGCGGGTGCGGCCGGGGCGTTGGGGCTGGGCTCGCCGACGGGTGCGGTCGGTTCCGGCGGCGGGGCGTCCGGGGGCGTCCAGCGGCCGTCGCCCGGGTTGGCCGGGAGGTCGGCGGTGTCGCCCGGGTTCAACATGCGTCCCAGGGTCGGGAAGTAGCGGCCGAGCTCGCCCTGATAGGTGTAGGTGGGCAACTCGCCTCCTGTCAGAGGGTCTTGAGGCAGTCGATGGTGAGGACGATCTCCGCGCGGCGCCCGGCCGCGGTGTGCTCCTCGTCGGCCTGGGCCCAGCCGAACGTGTGGGCGGCGGCGGCCGGGCGGGCCCGGTCGACGGCGCCTCCCAGGCTCGGGTCCGATCGGACGGTGGCCACGACCAGGTCGGCGATCGTGCGGGCCCGGGTGAGGACGGTGAGCTGGTCGTCGCCGCCGCGGTAGCAGTCGACGGTGACGGTGATCGGGTAGTCCTCGCGCAGCCACTGCGGGCCGCCGGATCCGACGGTGGCTGCCGGGGCGTAGGTCTGGTGGATGTCGCCGATGTAGACGATGTCCTGCGGCTGGTAGGGGCCGGGCTCGCCCAGGCAGATCAGCAGGCCGTCGGCGGCCGGGTCCGCGGGGATGTTGGCCTGCAGGCCGGTGAGCAGCCAGGTGAGCGCCGGGATGATGGAGGAGGCGGGGATGTCCCCGATGGGCGTGGTCATCAGGCGATCCCCGGGCCGCGCGCTTCGGGTTTCCACAGCTCCAGGACCCTGGAGGGCAGCGCGAAGCCCTGCGGGACCAGGTTGCCGCCGTCGGCGTCGAGCATGCCGCCGCCGATCCGCGGGCGCCCGCCGCCCTGCTGGGTCATCGACCACAGGTGCCGGATCAGCTCCAGCGCCCCCAGCCGCAGCGCGCCCGGCGAGACGCCGGCGCGTCCGGCCGTGTAGACGACGCGCACGTTCTTGATCCCGCCGGGGAAGCGCACGGCGCCGCCGGTGGCTCGTCGGGTGATCTGTCCGGTGTCGAGGTCGTAGGTGTAGCCGTAGGCGTCCGTGGAGGTGCCCAGCGGCTGGTAGGTGAGGTTCCAGGTCGACGCCGAGACGTACTCGGTCACGGACTGGATCGAAACGACCGGCTGCCAGTCCAGGGTGATCGTCTGGGTGCCGCCGTCGTGCCACTCGGTGTGCTGCTCGGGCAGGATCGGCCCGACCCGGTCCCGGGCGAGGTCGGCGGCAGCGAGGATGAAGCCCTGGAGTTCGGCGTCCGCCGACGTGTTCGCGGCGGGGATGTTGAGGTGGGCCTTCACTCCGGCGAGGTCCACCAGCTGCTCGATGCCGGTGGGCCGCACCGTGAACTGGTCCTCGGTGGCCCACGCGGTGCTGGTGCCGGTGGCGGTCCAGCGCACCAGCCACACCCCGGCGACCGCGACCGTGGGCACCAGCGCGGCGTAGGCGCCCGCCGAGCCGGTAACGACCGGGGTGGTGACGGTGCCGGTGGGGTCGGTCACCGTGACCTGCACGGCGAGCGTGCCAGTGGCGGGCTGGCCCGCGTCGGTGAGCGGGGCCGCGGTCAGCTGCACGTCCTGGCCGATGAAGTAGAGCAGGCTCACCGGTGGCCTCCCGTCAGCTGGCCAGCACCCGGGGCACGAACGCGCTGGCGGCGGGGCTGGCGATCGTACCCGGCGCGGTCCCGGCCAGCGTGCTGCCGCTGTTGCTGGTCAGCAGCTTGTCGGCAGCCGTGTAGCCGACGACGCCGCCGGTCAGCGTCGCCAGGCCCAGGATGCTCGGAGGCGTTGCGGCCTTGACCATGAGGGCGGCGTAGTAGATGCCGTTACGCACGATCTGCTGCTGTGCGGACATCGGGAGCGTCACCGCAGTGTTCGCGGCCCAGGCGGCACTTCCCTGGTCGACGGACTGGGCGAGGAACTGCGGGGTGGCGGAGTCGTCGAACAGCGCGAACCACCAGTTCGTCGGCGAGGCCGCCGCCACCGACCCGGAGTGGAACGTCAGCGAGCTGACGAGGTCGCCGGCGTACAGCGGCAGCGCGGTGGCGAGCATCACGCCAGAGGTGAGCGCGGCCGAGTCGGCCAGCACCTGCATCCGGCCGAAGTTCTCCCGTGACAGCCCGGCGGGCATCCCGGCCAGCAGCCACGCCGGGTTCTTGGGGCCGTAGCGGCCGTTCACCAGCGGCATCAGGCCACCGCCCCACCCGCCGCGGCGCCGTCCACCGGGGCTGCCGGTGCCAGAGGTGCGTCGGCGACCGGAGCGGCCGCAGCGGCCTTGGCGGGCACCTTCTTCCCGGCCTGCGCCGCTGCGGGCTGGTCGGTGTCCAGGGCGGCGCGCGCCGCCCTGGCGTCGATGGACACCTGGGCGGCGGCCATGTCCTGCTGCTGGTCGGCCAGGTCGATCGCCTGTCCCTCCAACTGCTCGGCGCGGGTGACCAGTGCCTGGCGCACCCGGGTCAGCTCCGCCTCGACCTCGGTGACGCGGTCCTTGGCGTAGGTCGTGCAGTGCTGCCATTCGGCCCGCAGCGCGCCGAGCTCGGTGATGAGCTTGTGCGGCATCCCCGACTCCGTTCTCTCGCAAGGGGGATGGGCCGCCGCCGCGCGGTGGGCGGCGGCCCGGGTTCAGGGGACGGCTCAGAAACCGGCCGGCGCGACCAGGCCGGTGCCGCCGACGACCGAGATCGTCTCGGGGCGCCGGTTGGGCATGAACGCGCAGTAGTTGAACAGCTGGAAGCGGACCTGCAGCGTGCCGCTCAGGACTTCCTGCAGGGCGCGGGTGCGCATGTTGCCCTCCCACAGGAACAGGTCGGAGGTGCGCATCGCGACCACCGCGTCCTGGTTGGTGCCCGCGCCCAGGTTGGAGGGGATGTTGCCGTCCGCGAGGATCGGCAGGTTCAGCACCCGGCCGACCGGGCCTTCCACGTCGCCGCCGGTCTGCAGGGCCAGCGGGTTGAACGGCGCGTTGGTCTCGGGCACCAGCAGCGGCCGGCCGTTGGCGTCCAGCTGGGAGGCGCCCCAGTACCAGCGGGCCGGCGCCATGAACACTGCGGTCGGCGGCATCTTGCGGGACCTGGCCGACTGCGAGATGCCCTGCATGAGCGGGGTGTAGAGCTTGGGCAGCGTCGGGCTGGCGTCGGTGTAGCTGACCGAGTTGGAACCGGACACATTGAGGACGCCGAGCAGCTGGCCGCTGGCACCCGAGCCGCTCCAGCACTGCGTGTCCAGGCGCTGGTTGTAGTCGGCCATGAGGTCCGCGAAGATGATCTCATCGAAGGACCCCGGGGACTGGTCCAGGAGCTGGATCGCGACGTCCTGCTGGCCGGCGATGGTGCGCACCGGAGCGGACACGTAGGTGTCCGTCAGGTCCTGGGAGGTGACCGCGGCGGCGTCCGCCGACTGCACGCCAGTTGCGGTCCCGGTGGCGATCTTCGGCACGTTGATGGAGTCGGTTCCGCCGGGCAGGGTGAGGTTGCGGACGCTGTTGGCCAGGACCCGGCCGTAGCGCGGCAGGTCGATGTACTGGTCGATCAGCCACTCCGGCGGCACGAAGTATCCGCCCTGCCCGTCCGTGCGGTTGGGGTTGGTGCGGCGCTCGAAGGTCGAGCCCACGGGCAGGCCCCGCATCTCCTCCTCCGCCTTGGCCCGGCGGCGCGCGTCCCGCTTGGGCAGTTCGACGTCCATCTCCCGTGCGTGCTGCTGGAGCCGGGAGCGGGCCTGCGAGTCGGACAGGATCTGGGCCTTGGCGAAGTCCTGGAAGTAGGACTGCCCGTTGCCGCGTTCGTAGGTGCGCGGCTCGCGGGTGACCTCCGCGCGCGGTATGTAGCGCTTGGCGACCTCGGCAGCCTGGTCGTCGCGCACGAGCTGCTCGTCCAGCTCGGCGATGCGGGCGTCCAGCTCGCGTACCTCGCCCTCCAGGCGCTCGAAGGTGTCGCGCTCTTCGGCGTGCAGGTCGCGCTTCTCGGCGGTCGGTGCGGTCAGGACGGCGTCGAGCTCGCTCTTGCGCTCGGCACGCCGCGCCTGCAGCACCGCGATGAACTCACGGGACATGCGGGGTCCTTGTCTTCAGTGGGGTGATGGCGTGCCGGCGACCCGGGCATCCGGGGGCGAGTGGCAGGCGCGGGGAGGTCACAGGGCCAGCGCGCGGGCGCGGGCCTCATGCAGCGCGAGCGCCGCAGCTTCCGGTGCGGGCGGCGCGTTGAACTCGGCGGCCAGACGCTCGAACACGGCACGGCGCTCGGCGGTGGACAGGCGCTGGAGCTGGCCGGAGACGTCGCGCGCGTTCAGCTGCATCTGGGCGCCGGCGGTGTTCGGGTTCGCTCCGAAGTTGACGACACTCACGTCTCCCCGGTCCAGGTCGACCTCCAGGATGTCGCGCTGGTCGAAGTCGGGAGACCAGGCCTGGCGGGTCACCCAGAACCCGAACGACATCTGGTCCACGTCGCCCCTGTTCATCGCCGAGCGCAGGTCCTGCACCAGCGAGCTGGCCGGGTCCAGGGCGGCCTCCACGTGCAGGCCGGTGCTGTCCTCGGCCAGCTGCATCGTTCCGGACGCGGTCCTCGCGAGCGTCAGGCCGCCGTGGTTGATCAGGAACGGCACATCGGCGCCGGCCGCGAGGGTCTGCCGGAACGCGCCGGAGCGCACGACCTCGGTGTAGGGGCCGGCCCAGTCCTCCATCGCGTACGGCGTCTCGGTGACGGAGGCGTAGCCGCTGAACACAAGCTGGTCGCCGCCGGTGCCGTCCGGGGCGGAGCGCAGCTGGACGTCCGTGAACGGGCGTGTGCGGCGCTGGAGTTCGGTGGGCTGGGTGCTGCGGGCGGACAGGTCCATCACGGCTCCTCGCTCTCGTCGGGTGCGGGCGGCGGCGGGGCGCCGGGATCGGCCGGCCCGGTGGTGCCCGACTGGGCGGAGTTCAGTGGGGCGTTGATGTCGTCGCCGCCCTCGACCGGCGGGAGGTTCTCCCGGGCGCGCGCCTCGTTCTGGGTGAGCACGCCGGCGGTGCGGGCCTGCACGTAGTAGGCGAACCGCCCGGCGGTGTCGGTCTTGAGCAGCCCGGCGGTGTCGAACACGGCGGATGTGCCGCGCGGGAGCATCGCGGTCCAGGCGTCCTCGAAGATGCCCGTCCAGTCGTCCAGGGTGTAGGTCAGGAAACCGAGGCCCTGCTGCTCGATCCCGGTCCCCCAGCTGGTGGTGCGGTCGACCTGGCCGAGCATGTGCGGCGGCACGCCGAAGAGCATCGCCATGTCGAGGTTCTGGCCCGCCTTGGTCTGTAGGAACTGCGCGTCGTCGGGGCTGATGCTGATCGGGGTCCACTTGGCGCCGCCGCTCAGCACGCCGATCGCGTGCGCGTTGCGCATCCCGGTGTGGCTCGCCTCGAAGCCCTCCTTGATGCGGCGGGCACCCTGCTTGTCGAGGTCCGCGTCCACCGTGATCACGCCGGACAGGTGCGCGCCCTGCGCGAAGAACCTTGCGCCGAACTCCTGGGCGGCCACGCCCAGTCCGATCGACTGGCGGGCATAGGCGATCGGTGACATGCCCACCGGCGAGCCGGCCATCGACATGCCGGTCAGGTGCAGCATGTCGACGGCGTCGACCGTCTTGCGGTTGACCTGGTAGGTGCGGGCGCCGGTGTCGTCCACGTCGACCTTGACCACGTCCGGGTTGAGGACGGCCAGCCGCGAGGGCCGGAACAGCCAGTCCCGGGCGGTGACCAGTGCGAACCCGTTGCCGCGCAGCAGCACCGACACGGCGAGCTGCTTGATACCACCGCGCCTCGACAGCCACCGCACATCGTTCTGTCCGCCGAACGGGTCGCTGACGATCGTCGGCTGGACGGGGAGCGGGACCGTGATCCCGCCCTGTGGGCGCATCGCGGCCAGCGGCAGGCCGGCGACGCGGGTCGAGATGATCCTGACGCACGACCACACCGCCGACAGCTGCAGCGCTGTCTCCTCGTTGACCGGCACCCCGGAGGCCGACGGCAGGGCCAACGAACCGTTCGTCGGGATCGAGGAGTCGCCGAACTGCTGGATGGTGCGGCGCTCGGCCGCCCGTCGGATCAGGCTCACCCGTCCACCGCCAGACCGGCCAGCAGCAGCGCGGCGCCGGCCACGACCAGCCCGGCCGGCACGCACCAGCACCAGGCCGCTGCGTCCAGCAGCACCAGGCCGGCCGCCTCCAGCAGATCGGACACGAGCCGTCGGGAGATGCGGGCCACGGCCACCACCTCCCTACAGGTCGTTCCAGTTCCAGAACATCGGCTCGGGCTGCGGCTCGGGCTCCTGGCAGGCCCGTTCCAGGGCCATCACCGCGCTGACCGCCAGGTCGATCTTGCGGGGGCTGTTGCGGGCGTCCTTAGACAGCCGCGAACCCCTGGAGTCGGTGCGGATCGCGCAGTTGGCGATGTGCCGGGCCAGCCGAGGGTCACCCGAGTGCGTGAGTGCCCGGTTCATCACGGCCTCGTAGAAGCGGGTGGTGGCCGGGATCATCCGGGCCGGGGACTGTGGGAACTCCACGACGGGCAGGCCCTCTTCGTCCAGCACGGCGTAGGTGCGGCCCCACCGGTAGGGGTCGCAGTCGATCTCGCGCACGTTCCAGCGGCGGCAGGCCTGCCTCAGGGCGTCCTCGACCTCCAGGATCGGCACTGTCCAGTCCTGGCCGGCCTGCGGCGGGCGCTCCCAGGCGGCGACGACGTCGATGTGCGGCACCGGCGTGCACGACACGGCGGTGATCGCCGTGCTGTCTCCGTTGAACGAGCCGTCGAACCCGACGCACACCTCCGTGCCGTCGGGGATCGGGCCCGGTGCGGCGCACGCGTCCCAGGCCCCGGCGGGCAGCCACGCGGTGGCGGTGTTGACCCACTGGTTGAGCCGCTTGGTGCGGAACTCGGCCTCGGGGGTGCGCTTCACCGCGCTGGCGAAGTCCTCGGGGTCGATCAGGTCCCCGTAGGCGGGGTTGGCGATCCGCCAGGTCTCCTCCAGCCGGTGGTCCGCCGCGTCCGGGGCGCCCCACCAGGCCATGAAGAAGCTGGGGTCGGTCTCCTCGCCGGCGGCCAGGCGCTGGCCGTACTGGAACAGCTGGTAGCAGATCGAGTCCAGGCCCCGGGTGTCGGTCTTGACCCCCGCGGTGGTGATGGCGATCAGCAGCGGGTCGATCCGCGCGCCGGCCGCCAGCGCCATGACGTTCCACAAGTCCGGGTTGGGCTGGACGTGCAGCTCATCGAAGATCACCCGGGTCGGAGACAGTCCCTCCTTGGTGAACGCCTCAGCGCTCAAGCAGCGGTAGACGCTGCCGGTGCCGACGACCTCCAGCACGTCCTTGTACGGCTTGATCGCCTCGGACAGGTCCGGGGAGGCGTCGACCATTCGCTTGGCGTCGCCGAAAACGATCCGGGCCTGCTCCTTGTCACCAGCGCAGGAGTAGACCTCGGCGCCCTCGCACTCGAAGAGGCCGTCGAGCGCCAGGCCCGCGCCTAGGCCGCTCTTGCCGTTCTTGCGGGGCTCGCCGATCAGCGCCATGCGGTGCCGGCGGCGGCCGTCCGCGCGACGGGCGAAGAGGTGCGCGAGGAGGGTCTGCTGCCAGTCCCGCAGCGTCAGCGGCGAGCCGGATGGCCCGGCGAACGAGTCCTTCGTGACCGTGCACAGCGTCTCGATGAACTCGACCACTTGGGCGCCGTCGCCGCGCCGCACGTCCCCGGCCGGGACCGGGGTGAGGAAGCGGGGCGGCCAGCTACTCGGCGCCGGCCGCCCGCGCTTGGCGCCGCGCGATGAGCGCGTCGAGCTTGCTGGCACGCTTCACCTCCGCGTAGCCGAGCCGGGCCCGGTCGGTCGGGGTGAAGCCGCACAGCGACTCCCACTTGGTCATCTGCGCCTCCAGGGCGCGGATCTGGGCGAGCAGCGGGTGCGCGCGGGTCTGGCCCATCGAGCCGGGCACCATGTAGCCGTCGGCGGCGACCTGGTCGCGCATCGCCTCGCGCTCGTCGTGCGCCTCGCACAGCCGGGTCAGGACGTCCAGGTCGGTGGCAGGGCTCAGCCACGCCTGGCCCGAGGTCCACAGCCGATCCCAAGCGGCGCGGCCGGTCTCGCCCAGCGTCGGGGGTGGCGGCGGCAGGTGCGCGACGGCGGCGAGCTGTACGACCGGCTCGGGCAGCGGCCGGCCGCCCGGGTTGCCGGTGCGGCGCTTGCGTTCTGTGGGGGTCGGCGGTCGACCAGCGGGCATGATCGCCACCCCCGGGAACGGCCGTGATCAAAAAACGGTCCAATTTCGCGTCGGCGTGTGGGGGATGGGGGGCCGGGTCCCTAGACGATCATGATCCGAAGATTTCCTACCCCCCGCCCCAGGCCGGCGCCACCCGGGCGCCGTGACGGTGGGCACCGGGGTCACGAGGCGTGCTTGCGGGCGTTGCACGAGCGGCACAGCACGGCCACGTTCTCCGGGTCGTCGCTGCCACCGCAGGCCTTGGGCACGATGTGATCGGCGGTCAGGTCGCTGGCGTGGTGCGCCGGTATGCCGTGTCCTGGGCACCAGTTGCCCTGGACAGCGCGGTGGCCGGCCACGGCGGCGGCCGCGGTGCGCCGCCAGCGGCTGCCGTAGCCGCGCTGGGTGCTGCTGCCGCGGATCTGCTCCTGGCGGGCCTGCCACGTCGCCTGGCAGGTGTCGCACCTGGACGGGTTGCGGGTCAGGCTGTTGCAGTCGAGGCAGGGTCGGCGCCGGCGCACGAGTCCTCCGTGATGCCGAGGTGCTGGCCGATGCGCTCCAGCAGGGCGAGTGTGGCGAGGTCGGTGATCAGGTCCTGCTCGGAACGCTGCCGATCGCGATCGGATTGGCGGTTCTGGGACAGCAGGATCAACGGTGCGGCGTACGCGGCCTGGGTGCTGAACAGCAGGTTCAGCAGGATGAACGGGTACGGATCCCAGTGGTACAGCAGGGCGGTGACGTTGGCGGTCATCCAGGTGACGACCAGCAGGGTCTGTATCCAGATGAACCGCCAGCTGCCGAAGGCACTGGCTACGCGGTCTGCGGCGCGCTCGCCAAGGGTGAGCTGATCGATCTTCTGTTGCATGGCTCTTCCGGTCTACGGTGGCGTCTGGCCGCTGCACGGGCGGCCTGGAATCGGGAGGGGAAGCTGTGGGGTTCCTGAAGGACGCGAAGGCCGAGTCGATCGGCAAGCAGGCTGCACGGGCGATCGAGGAAGGCCGAAAGGTGTTCGCGTGCCGCGTGAACGAGGGTGGCTGGAACGACTCGTATGCCGGGTCGCTGTCGGGAGTGGCGGAATCGATCGAGGCGGTCGAGGCGCAGGGCTGGCAGCTGGAGCACTCGTCGGCGCTTCCCGGCAAGGGCCAGAACGTGGCCCTGTTCCTGGTGTTCCGCCGGGCAATGCAGCAGCCAGGTTGGGGCATCCCACAGCAGTAGCAACGCGGCACACGGTGGTTGCTGCCTCTGCTGGAACGCCAAGTGCCCCACTGCTGGTAGCAAGTGGGGCACTTGGTCAAGGTCTGGTTTATGTCCGGGCACGCCGGACTTGGGACCAGTGTGGATCACCGGTAGCTGATCGTCAAGAGACGTCAGGGAGGTGATCGAGGATCACGGCCGCGGTCTGGTCGGTGTTCTCGGTCTCGGCCAACAGGTGGTCGATGTGCTGCTTCGCCGCGTCGCTGTCGCCGGCCTTGATGGCCTCGACAGCGGCGGAGAGCTGGTCGAACTCGAACTGTCCCGTCATGGTGTTCATCCTGTCGTAGACGTCGGTGCTTCGTTGTTGATCTGCGAGATCCGCGAGGTGGACAGACCAGGGCGAGCGATGGCCTTGCGCTCGACGCCCCCGGCGATGAGCCGGCGGACCAGCCGGTCACGGCGTGCCTCGGCCTCGGTGACCTCGTCGCGATGCCGTTGGATGTCGGCCATCGCGATGTCGAGCGCGGGCAGGTCCCGTGTGGTCAGCGGGCCGGAGCGGCGCTCGACCCAGTACGACGCGAGGTCGGCGCGGGCCTGGTCGTCCAGCGCGGTCAGATCCTTGTCGTAGCGGCCGGTGACATCGCCGAGGACGATCCGGACCGGTGTGGGGCCGGTGGTGACGGGCTGTTCGATGGTCGGCCGACCGGTGTCCAGTGCGGTGGACAACGTGCCGCGCGCGAACATGTGGGCGTGGCCGTGACGGTTCTGGATCAGCAAGATCAGGTTGGTCTCGCGGAACGTCCACTCGGCGATCACCAACGCCTCGGTGGTCAGCATCCAGCCGGGCATGCCGGCCAGGTCGTGCAGGGTGGCCGCGACGACGTCGCCGGGGCTGTACATGGGTAATCCTCTCGGGGTGGTCCAGCGCGCTCAACACGTCTGTTGAGCGCGCTGGATCGGGTGTGGTCAGGCTGCGGACAGGCGGTCGAGCAGCGCGGCGCCGGAGCAGATGAGCCCGCACTGGCCGCAGCGGATGGTGAAGTCGGTCGGGCCGGTGGTGGCGGACAGGCGGCCGCCGCACGGGCAGTTGAGGTCCAGCGCGGTCTCCTCGCCGTCCTGGTGATCGCCGATCGCGCGGTCGAGTCGGCGCCGAGCAGTCGCGGCGGTGCGGGCTATCTGGTGGCGCTGGTCGTCGGTGAGCGGCCGGAACGGGCCCGTGGCGCTGGTGAGCCGGCACGCGAGCCACGCGGCGGCCACCGCGCCGTCGCGGTGGGCCATGTTGAACCGCCAGCGGCGCTTGTCCGCGCTGTCCTTGGCGGCCATGAGTGCGAGCGAGCGAGCAACGTCGTCGTTCGGGCTGGCCGACCGGATCCGCGCGGTGAACGCGGGCCGCTGGATGGCGGAGGCGATCTCGTCCGCGAGCGTGCACAGCGCGTCGTCCAGCGCGGTGATCACGTCCAGGACCGGCACGCGCAGCGGCGCCGGCCGCTCGCCGGGCGCGGTCGCGGTCCGCTCGGCGTACTCAGCGGCGGCCTCGGCCAGGTCGGCCTCGTCACGTTCCAGGTGCGCGATGCCCATCACGGGCGGCCAGGTGGCCGGGGTGCTCGTGGTCAGCTGCTCGCGGAGCGCGGGCCAGCTGGTGGTGATGTGTCGCAGGTCGGCGACGGCAGTAGCGGTGGTGCTGGTCACTGTGGCTCCTGTGCGGCGATGGTGTCGTGGGCGTGGTGGGCAGGCCTGTGAGCTGTCAGCTCTGGCTGGCGATCAGGTGCCAGGCAGGGGCCGGGTGGTCGGCGTAGTCCAGTTCCAGGCAGGCGTGGTGGAGGCGCGCGTCACGCTCGGCCTGCCCAGTCGGGTCGGGTGCCGGAATCGTCTCGGTCTCGCCCATGTCGGCGTCGGCGTAGTCGGTGCACAGGTAGGTGGTGTGCTGGTCGTACGGTCCGGCGCTGGCGTGGCTGACGCCCTGGTGGTGGGCGAGGATCGAGTCGAGGAGTTCCTCGCCGCGCCAGCCGGCGGCGTCGTGGTCGTCGGGGAGCGGGATGCCGTAGAGGACGATGGCGCTGTTCCAGATGCCCATGGGGCTACCTCCGTCAAGTGGTGATGGTGGTGGGGTTACGGGTCTGCTGCTGGAGTGCGCGGAGTCGGTGGGCAAGTCCGCCGGCGGATCGGCGCTCCTGCTCGCGGTCGCGCCGGTCGTGCTCGGCCAGCCACAACAGGCGGTTGCGATCGCGGGGCTGGAGGCGTTTCGAGGCCTCGGTGATCAGCCGCTGCAGCTCTGCGCGTTCGGTGTCGGTGAGCGGCAGCGGAGTGCGCTGGGCGGTCACGACAGACCCGCCAGCTTCCGCAGGTCGCGGGCGATGCTCTCCAACGCCTGGTTGGTGTACTCCTCGTCATCGATCGGCTGCGGGATCCTGCTGGCCAACACGGTCTTTGAGGCCTGTGCGAGCACCGCGGCCGCAGCGGCGGTCCAGGCGGCCTGGATCGGCTCGCCGAGGTGCTCCCAGGCG
This sequence comes from Kitasatospora sp. NBC_01266, assembly GCF_036242395.1. Lineage (NCBI taxonomy): Bacteria > Bacillati > Actinomycetota > Actinomycetes > Kitasatosporales > Streptomycetaceae > Kitasatospora > Kitasatospora sp. NBC_01266. Next base: position 3,428,998 of record NZ_CP108458.1, read on the forward strand.
GGCATGGGGCGGTCGTCGTGGGTGAGGCCGCCGGTCGCGGTGCCGTAGGCGGTGTAGGCGAGCTGAGCGGGGGTCTGGGCGGTCGTCATGACGGGTTGGTCCTCTCTGTGGGCTCGATGGCGAACAGGCCGGCGGCGGCGCGGCGGTGAAGCTCCTCGGCCTGGGCCTCGATCTCTGCCTCGAGCGCGCGGCCTTCGCTGTCGAGCGCCCAGACGATGGCGGCCACGGTGCCGATCAGGGTGTAGGCGGTCAGCGCGCGGATCAGCATGGGCAGGATCACGAGACTGCCCCGGTCGGGCTGTAGCCGGTGTGGGCGTCGGCGTCGATCGGGGTATAGCCGGTCCACGGCCAGTGGGTGCTCCAGCCCTGGCGCAGGTAGGTGGGCCAGGCGCGTTCGTCGCGGCCGCCGCGCCAGGGCAGTACGCGCCGGGCTCGCTCGTCCTGGGCGGAGCGCTCGTCCTCGACCGGGCGCAGGCCCAGCCCGAACTCGGGCCAGCGCAGCCACAGCGAGCTGCCGACGGGTGCGAGGCCGCGCGGGCCGAAGCCGGTGGCCTTGGCCGCGTGCGCCTCCAGGGACAGCGTGCAGCGGGCGGTGGCGCGGGCTTCGTCCAGGACCACGGTCACCTTGCGGGCGTGCTCTTCGGAGTTGGGGTCTCCGGCGTGCAGGCGGTAGATGGGGCCGACGACCAGCAGGTCCGGCATGACGGTCTCGACGCGGCGCATCAGCCAGGAGCGGCCCTCGGCGCGGGTCAGGTCGACGCCTTCGGGGCGGATGTCGATGTGGAGCTGGCCGCGCTTGACGGGGGTGTGCAGGCGCTCGGCGATGTTCATCAGGGCGCGGTAGTGGCGGCGGGACTGGCGGCCGGAGTTCTCGCAGTCCAGGACCAGGACGCGTTGCGGGCCGAGGTGGTTGGGCTCGTTGGGCTTGCTGGGGTGGGAGGCGAACGGCAGGACGCCGGCGGCCGCGGTGACGGCGAGCTGCCGCTGAAGGACGGACTTGCCGCCGCCCTCGCCTGCGGTCCAGATGATCCGGTCGGTGTGCTCGAGGAGGCCGGGCAGGACCCAGTCGTGGTCGGTGTCGTCGATGGCGAGGAAGTCGTGCATGTCGAGCACGGGCTGGTCTTCGCGGGCGCGGCCGGCGTCGCGGACGTCGCGGAGCTTGGCGACCGCGTGCTCGGCGAGGTCGCCGGCGTCGTCGTCGGTGGTGAGTTCCCAGGCGGCCTGGGCGATCTGCTGTCCGGCGGCGATGAGTTGGCGGCGCTGGGCCAGGTCGCGGATCCGGTCGGCGAGCCAGTCTGCGTTCAGGGCGTAGGTGCCGACCTCGACCAGGGTGTGCAGGTAGCCGACGCCGCCGATGCGCTGCAGGCCCCCGGAGCGCTGCAGGGCCGCGGTCAGGGTGATCGGGTCGATGGGCTCACCGTCCTCGGCGAGGTCGAGCATGGCGCGGTGGATGGTCTCGTGGCCGGGCCGGTAGTAGGCGCCCGGGTCGAGGCGCAGGTCGCGCAGCAGGCGCCTGGCGTCGTGGTGCAGGAGGATGCGGCCGAGCAGGCCCATCTCGGCGCCCAGGTCGTGGGGTTGCGCGCGGGCCCAGGGCTCCACCGCGAGGTCCTCGGGCGCGGGGGGCTGGTCGTCAGGCTCGGTGGTCATCAGAAGATCCCTTGGTCGGCCCAGCGCTGGTGGGCGGGCTGCTGGGGCCCGGCTGGCTGAGGGGTGTGCAGTTCGTCGTCGTAGCGCTCGGCGTTGAGCCAGCTGCTGGGGTGCGGGATGAACTTCGGGTCGGTGCCGGCGGCGGCGTGGAACGCCGCGTGCCGTGCGGCGGCGGCTACGAGGTGCTCGGGCTCGGCACCGCGAGCCAGCGCCTTGGTCCACGCGGTGCGGGCTGCGCCCTTGCCGACCCGGCGGGGGTAGGCAGTCCAGAACGCCTCGAAGGCGGCGTCGGGAGGCGGTGGCGATGCGCGCTGGGTCGGAGAGTTATCTCTCTTGAGGGGTATGAGGGGTAGGGGTCCGGGTTTCCCGGACCCTTTCGGGGTCAAATCCGGACCCTTTCGGTGAGTTGCGTCCGGAGAACCCGGACCCTTTCGGGCCTCATTGGGTCCGGGTTCTCCGGACGCAAACCCCTCATTGGGTCCTGGAGATCCGGACCCTATGGCGTCGTTTGGGTCCTGGAGATCCGGACCCAAACCGGGGTTTGCGTCCGGAGAACCCGGACCCTTTGGAGTGCTCGCGGCGGTGGCCAGGACGGGGATCCGGTAGACCGCGCGGCGCCCGCGGCGGCCGGCCTCGACCACCTCCAAGGCGCCCTTGGCCCGCAAGGCCTTGAGGACGTCGTAGCGGCTGGAGCGGCTCGGGATCCGCATCCGACGGACCGTGCTCGGGTCGTCCTCGACGCCCGGCCAGCAGACCCGGGTGGCGTCGTTGGCGTCTTCCGCGAGCACGCCGAGCACCCACGCCTCGCGATGCGTCAGCGTCGCGGGCGCGTGGTCCATCACCTCGGCGATCAGGCGGATTCCCACGTGTAGCGGCCCTTCGATGATGTGCGGCACGGTGCCGGTGATGGGCGCCCGCGGCGGAAGGCGTTCGGCCGCTCCCGCCACGGGCCGTCAGGGGGCGGCGATCAGCCCGGGAGTCGTCCCGCTCGCTTCTCGGCCAGCGCCAGCCGGACGAGGTCGGCCACGACGCTCAGCAGGGCGCACACGGACGCGGGGTACTGCTCATCGCCGGAGCTCAGCGCCGCGCCGAACAGGGCGGAGCAGGTGTCGGTGTCGCCGTTGCTGTAGGCCACCAGGAAGCGCAGCGCGAACGCCTGCGGGGGGTCGGCGGTCAGGGCGCCTGGGGTGGCTTCGGCCATTGCCCATATACCGTCCTCGCCCGGCGCCCGCTCGCCGTACAGCAGCGTCAGGGCGTGCCTGCCGGCCGTGGCGATGGCGCAGCAGACGCCGAACATGTCGGCGTTGGTGCCGTTCTGGCCGAGGGTCTCCAGCGCGGTAGCGGCCCGGTCAGCATCGCCATCGATGGCGTAGCCGATGGCTTCCTGGATCAGCGTCACGGTCTCGTCCTGGGTCATGTCACTCCGTCGAGGTGGGGCCGGGCGGCGCGCTGGCCGCCCGGCCGGGCGGGTCAGAACGGCGATTGATTGCTGTGCCACGGGTCGGCTGCGGCGCGTCGGCGCCATGACCGGCGGGGCAGCGGCAGCACGAGCACCGCGAGGTCCACGTCCCAGCAGGGGCACAGACATTCGTGGGTGCCGCCGTACTCGCCGGACTCGTCGGCGTAGTCCTGGCTCCAGCCGCCCTCGCCGCAGCAGTCCGGGCAGTCGGGGCGCGGGGTGTCGGCGACGTACAGGCCTCGGCGCGGCCAGTCGCGGCGGCCCAGCCGGTAGCGGCCAGCGGGCAACCGGAGCAGGAACCAGCCGGAGCCGTTCGGGCGAACCAGCTCCAGCGCGGGAACGGGGTCCTCGACACGGACGACGCGCCAGGCCGACCGCGAGCGCGGGGAGTTGCTCACCGCTGCCCCCGGTTCCGGCGCGTCGGGCGGCCCTGCCGGCGCTCGTAGCGGATCTGCTCGGCGTAGGCCTCGATGATGAGCAGCAGGACCAGGCCGCCGAGCGCCACCGCCCACCAGGCGCCGGCGCTCACAGCTCGCCGCCGGGCAGCGTGGTGGCCTCGGTCCAGCTCGCGCCCGCGTCCAGGGCGGCCCTGGCCTGCTCGCTGGTGACGTAGCCGGCAGCCGGGCGTTCGGCGATCCGGCTGCGGAGGTAGGCGACGGTGGAGGCCGGCTGGTAGCCCGGACCTTCGAGTAGGGCATCGAGGACGATCACGATCTCCATCGCTCGGTCCTCGAGTACCTGCTGCCGAGCCCGACCACCGGCGACGGTGGCGGCGTGCGGGAGGTCGAGTGCCTCGCGGACCGCCGTCAGGGCGTCCGGCATCCAGCCGGTGGCGTGGCGCTGCTCGTCGCGTGTGCGGTCGTGTGCGGCCTTCTCGTCCGCCAGCGCGGCGGTGAGCCGTCCGATCTCCGCCAGCAAGGCGGGGACGTCCTCGCGGGCGATCCTGGCTCCCCAGTCGGCCATGACGGCCGCTCCGGTGATCAGATCCGGGGTCCGCTGCTCCCACGCGAGAGCGAGCGTCTCGGCGCGAGCCCGCGTCTCCTCCACCCGCGCTGGCGTCAACGACTCCCGGGCGCTCACGCCGCCACCTCGATCCCCGTGACGGTGACGGCCGCCTGGACGGTGGCCGGCACGCTCGCGAGGAGCGTCACGCGCAGGCCGTCGCCGAGCTGCGCCGTGGCGGTCCGGATCGTGCGGGCGCCGTCGACGGCCTCGGTACGGCGGTCGCTGCTGCCGTGGGCGCCGAGCAGCTGGCGCCAGCAGTCCAGGGTGCGCAGCGCGCTGTCGTCGGCCGAGTAGAGCGTCCCGGTCACGACCGCGCCGCATACGGTCCAGATCGGCGCAGCGACCACACCGGCGGCCGTCGCGTTCTCGGTCAGGTCGACCAGCAGCGCGAGCGCGGCGGCCTGGGAGTGCAGTTCGGTAGGCTCGTTGATCACGGCCTGCCTCCTCGTTGTCTGTGGGTGATCGGTGGGCCGGGGCCGTCCCGGGTTGGCGCCAGGGGACGGCCCGCCCAAGTTCGTGGGAGCGTCAGGCGACGCGGCGACCGCTGTGCGCAGCCGGAGTGATCTCGCCAGCGGCAGAGATTCGGCGGATGTGCTCCGCCGTGAACTTCGTGCGGCCCGCGATGAAGGTGCAGGCGATGCGGCGGTCAGCGACCTGACCAGCCAGCCAGCGCTTCGAGACGCCCAGCAGATCGGCCACCTCGTCGATCGAGAAGTGCCGCAAGCCAGTGCTGTCGGGCGCTGTCTCCTTCTTCCTGCGCCCGGTCGTGGCCTTGGTAGTGGTCACGGCGTTGGTTTCCTCCCTGTTGATGGCGGCGACCGGCACGCCCAAGGCCGCTGCGATTCGTCGAAGGGTCGCCTCGCTCGCGCCTGCTTCTCCCCGTTCAAGCCGAGAGATGTGGCTGCTATCACACGAGGATCGGCCCGCGAGTTCATTGACGCTCATTTTCTGTGCGCCCCGCAGTGCCCTGATTGCCGTGCCGTTCGGTGTCACGAACAGAAAACTAACCCGCGCTCGTGCGAGAGACAACCCCTCCTGCACAGTTTTAGTGCATCCTGACCCATCGGGTCAGGATGGCACCCGTGCCACGTGCACCGCTTTGCCCAGTTTCATGCACCATAGATCCCTTGGTGCACACCCTTAATGGCAGGTCAAACGACTGAAACGGTGCTATCGCGTTGCGTAGTCGTGCTGCATGATGGAGGCATGACGCAAGACTGGGCCCGACTGGGCAGCGCGCTGCGCGCCGACCGTCAGGCAGCTGGCGACACGCAGGACAGCGTGGCCGAAGCGCTCGGGGTGCACCGCAACACGGTGACTGCAATCGAGGCAGGCTCCAGCCGCCGGATCACCAGTACGATCCGCGCCTACGCTCGTGAACTCGGCTGGGACGATGGCTCGGTCGAAGCGGTCCTCGCCGGTGGTGAGCCCTGTAGAACGGGCGTAGTTGAGGCCGTACCAGCACCGAGCAGCGCCGCCGAGGATCTCGCCCAGCGCCTGGCGGCGGTGCTCGTGGCACGCCTCCCCCAGCGCGCCCTCCAGGAGTTGAGCGACGGTCACGTGGTGGACTTCGACGTGGTCGACCTGCGGGAGGATGGTTCGGCCGCGATCCTCAACCTGGTGGTCGAGCGCGGGGCCGACCTGCCGCCAGCCGAGCAGATTCGTGATGATCTGCGGGAGTGGACGCACGTGCAGCGGGGCATGAGGCGCGTGGTGCAGGAGCGACAGCAGACACAGGCGATCGATCAAGTGTCTGATTAGCTTCACACAGAGCCGCCAGGCGAATACAGTGTGATCACCTGCGAGGAGGGTGGCACCGCTCGGCCAGGTGGTAAGGGGGAACCGCGCATGCCGCGGATCCACGTAGAGAGAGTGCCGTCGATTCCGCACGGTGGCACGGCGCTCCTCGACGTTGCGGACGATGTCAGTTCAGTGGACAGCACGGTGCCCGTTTGGGTCCTGGAGTCCGAGTTCACCGATGACGAGGCACGGCAGCTGGAGCAAGCGCTCCAGGAAGAAGCCGACCGCGCGGCCTGAGCCGCCAGCGTCAGAACGTAGATCAACACCACACGGCCCGGCAGGCCGGCGCCGGGGGGCGCCCCTGCCGGGCCGTGTGTTCTTCTTCGCCAAGGGGTGGCACATGGCCCACGCGTACAAGCGCGGGAAGTTCTGGCACGTCCGCTACAAGAAGCCTGACGGCAAGTGGGGCTCGGCATCCCGCGACGCGGATGGGACCCGCTTCGCCACCGAGCGCCTGGCCGAGAAGTACGGTCACGCCCTGGAGACGGACGTCGATCGGAAGGTCTTCATCAACCCGGTCGACGGCAAGGTGACGGTGAAGGCCTGGGCGGAGACCTGGCTCGACTCGATCGAGGTCGGCCCACTCAGTGAACGGGACTACCGCAGTCGACTGCGGGCGGCGATCATCCCGTACTGGGGCCACCTGGAGGTCGCCCAGATCACCACCGTGGCCTACAACACGTGGGTCAAGGGCATGCGCACAGCCGGCCGGTCGGCCAACTCAATCCGGGGCATCACCTCGGTCTTCCGGACGATGCTGGACGACGCGGTCCTGTCGAAGGTGATCGGCTCGAACCCTGTGCCACCGAAGAAGGCGGCGAAGCGCGGGAAGTTCAAGGGGAAGCCGAAGGAGGACGACGTCGTCATCGCGACGCCGCGCCAGGTGCTCCTCGCAGCCCGGAACGGACTGGCCCTTCGCGGACTCAGCCTCTACGCCCTGGTGCTCACCGTCTCGTACGCGCAGATGCGGATCGGCGAGGTCGCCGGCCTGCGCCGCGAGAACCTGCAACTAGTCGATGCGGGCGAGGGTGCGCGGATCGTCCTGGCCAAGCAGAGCCAGTACGTCGACGGCAAGCCCACACTGCTGGACCCGAAGTACGACAGCGATCGCGGCCTGATCATCCCGCCCTTCCTGGCCGAGATCCTGGCCCAGCTGCTCGCCTCTCACACGTCCGAGTGGGTCTTCACCGCGCCGAAGGGCGGGCGCCTGCTCATCGGCGGCGACTTCTACGCGGACACCTGGCGCCCGATGATCGACGGCCGCGCCCCGATCCCCAGCAGCCGCGGCCACAAGGCCCGGCCGGCCATACGGCCGGTGGCCGGGATTCAGGGGATGGTGCCGCACGGCTGTCGGCACTCGGGCAAGGTCTGGATGGACGAGGCCGGCGACATACCGCGCGTGGCCGTGGAGGAGCGCATGGGCCACACCCTTCCCGGCGTCGAGGGGACCTACTCGCACACCACGCTCGCCATGGAGAGACGGATCGCTGACCGCTTCCAGGCGCTGTGGGAGGAGTCCCAGCGGGTCGTGGTCGATCGCCGTGAGTTCGGCCCGATCCCGCCCCCGCGCGACGCTTCCGAGGGCATCGCGCAGAAATCCCGCAGTTGATCTTGGATGTCCGTTTTGGGGGAAACCAAGAGACCCCCTCTCGATCTCGTCGAGAGGGGGTCCCTTATTTGCCTTGACGTGGGAGTATGTCAGCCAGTGGGCAGGTTGCGGGCCATGACGATCCGCTGGACCTGGTTGGTTCCTTCGTAGATCTGGGTGATCTTGGCGTCGCGCATCATCCGCTCCACCGGGTAGTCACGGGTGTAGCCGTAGCCGCCGAGCAGCTGGACGGCGTCGGTGGTGACCTCCATCGCGACATCCGAGGCGAAGCACTTGGCGGCCGCGCCGAAGAAGGTCAGGTCGGCGTCGACACGCTGCGACTTGGCGGCGGCGGAGTAGGTGAGCTGGCGGGCCGCCTCCAGCTTCATCGCCATGTCGGCGAGCATGAACTGGACGCCCTGGAAGTCGCCGATCGGCTTGCCGAACTGCTTGCGCTCCTTGACGTAGCCGGCGGCGTAGTCGAGCGCGCCCTGGGCGATGCCCAGCGCCTGGGCGGCGATGGTGATCCGGGTGTGGTCCAGGGTCTTCATCGCGGTGGCGAAGCCGGTGCCCTCGGCGCCGATCATGCGGTCGGCCGGGATCCGGACGTTGTCCAGGTAGACCTCGCGGGTCGGCGAGCCCTTGATGCCCAGCTTCTTCTCCGGCGCGCCGAACGAGACGCCCTCGTCGCCCTTCTCCACCACGAAGGCGGAGATGCCCTTGGAGCGCTTCTCGGGGTCGGTGACCGCCATCACGGTGTAGAACTCGGAGACGCCGGCGTTGGTGATCCACCGCTTGACGCCGTTGAGCACCCAGAAGTCGCCGTCGCGCACCGCGCGGGTCTTCATGCCCGCCGCGTCCGAACCGGCGTCCGGCTCGGAGAGGCAGTAGGAGAACATGCCCTCGCCGCGGGCCAGCGCGCCCAGGTACTTCTGCTTCAGCTCCTCGGAGCCGGACAGCTGCACCGGCAGCGAGCCGAGCTTGTTGACCGCCGGGATCAGCGAGGAGGAGGCGCAGACCCGGGCGACCTCCTCGATCACGATGACGGTGGCCAGCGCGTCCGCGCCGGCGCCGCCGTACTCCTCGGGGACGTGCACCGCGTGCAGCTCGTTGGCCTCCAGCGCGTCCCGGGCCTCCTGCGGGAAGCGGCCGTGCTCGTCCACGTCCGCCGCGAACGGGGCGATCTTGGCCTCGGCGAGCGCGCGGACCGTCTCGCGGAGCATCTCGTGCTCCTCCGAGATCCGGAAGAGGTCGAAATCGGCGTTGCCAGCCATGGTCTGCTGCCCCTCTGCGAAACGACGTTAATTACCGTTAAGTAGTTACACATTCTAGGCCCGGGGGCCGCGATGAACAGACGTGACGTCGGTGACATGCCGATCGACGGATACCATCGGTGGCTGCACCTCGGTCCTGGTCCGGAGCACCGGTTCGAAGCCCTGACCCGTGGTCCTGGTTCGAAGTCCTTGTCCGATCCTGCTCTGCATGCCGGTCATACCCCGGCAGCCCGCGAAGGGGAAGCCCTGTGGCTCTGCGTATCTCGGTCATCGGCACCGGCTATCTCGGCGCCACCCACGCGGCCGCTCTCGCCGAGCTGGGCTTCGAGGTGCTCGGGCTGGACATCGACCAGGACAAGCTGGTCGCGCTGGCCGCCGGCCAGGTGCCGATGTACGAGCCGGGCCTGTCCGAGCTGCTGGTCAAGCACGTGGCCGGCCACCCCGGCTCGACCGGGCGGCTGCGCTTCACCTCCTCCCCCGAGGAGGTCGGCGAGTTCGCCGACGTCCACTTCATCTGCGTGAACACCCCGCAGAAGAAGGGCGAGTTCGCCGCCGACATGTCCTACGTCGACCTCGCGGTCGAGCAGCTCGCCCCGCACCTGACCCGCCCGGTCCTGGTGGTCGGCAAGTCCACCGTCCCGGTGGGCAGCGCCGGCCGGCTGGCCGAGCGGCTGACCGCGCTGGCGCCGGCCGGCGAGGGCGTCGAGCTGGCCTGGAACCCGGAGTTCCTGCGCGAGGGCTACGCGGTCGGTGACACCCTGCACCCCGACCGGATCGTGATCGGCGTGCGCGAGGGCGGCCGGGCCGAGGAACTGCTGCGCGAGGTGTACGCGACCCCGCTGGGCGAGGGCGTGCCGCTGGTGGTCACCGACTACCAGACCGCCGAGCTGGTGAAGGCCGCCGCCAACTCCTTCCTGGCCACCAAGATCTCCTTCATCAACGCGATGGCCGAGGTCTGCGAGAGCGCCGGTGCCGACGTGACGCAGCTGGCCAAGGCCCTCTCCTACGACGACCGGATCGGCGGTCGCTTCCTCAACGCCGGCCTCGGCTTCGGCGGCGGCTGCCTGCCCAAGGACATCCGCGCCTTCATGGCCCGGGCCGGCGAGCTGGGCGCCGACCAGGCGCTGACCTTCCTGCGCGAGGTCGACTCGATCAACATGCGGCGCCGCTCCCGGATGGTGGAGCTGGCCCGCGAGCAGTGCGGCGGCGGTTTCCTGGACCGCCGGGTGGCCGTGCTCGGCGCCTCCTTCAAGCCCGACTCGGACGACATCCGCGACTCGCCCGCGCTCAACGTGGCCGCCCAGATCCAGCTGCAGGGCGCCCAGGTCACCGTCTACGACCCCAAGGCGATGGACAACGCCCGCAAGATGTTCCCCTCCCTCTCCTACGCCGACTCGCCCAGCGAGGCCGCCGTCGGCGCCCATGTGGTGCTGCACCTGACGGAGTGGCAGGAGTTCCGCGAGCTGGACCCGGTGGCGCTCGGCGAACTGGTCGCCGAGCGGCGCGTGCTGGACGGCCGCAACGTGCTGGACGGCGCGCGCTGGCGCGCGGCGGGCTGGACGTACCGGGCGATGGGGCGGCCGAGCTAGTGCCGCGCGCGGCCGCAGGAATCGCGCGGCCGGGTGCGATGTTGCACCCGGCATGACCGACTTCCGCGACCCGGCCACCGTCCGCGAGATCCTCACCGGCACCGGGGACACCTGGGCCGTGGTGGGTCTGTCCACCAACACCCGCCGGGCCGCCTACGGGGTGGCCCAGGTGCTGCAGCGCTACGGCAAGCGGATCGTGCCGGTGCACCCCAAGGCCGAGACGGTGCTCGGCGAGCAGGGGTACGCCGCGCTGGCCGACATCCCCTTCGAGGTCGACGTGGTCGACGTCTTCGTGAACAGCGCGCTGGCCGGCAAGGTGGCCGACCAGGCGGTGGCCAAGGGGGCCGAGGCGGTCTGGTTCCAGCTGGACGTGATCGACGAGGCCGCCTACCAGCGGACCACGGCCGCCGGGCTGCGGATGGTGATGGACCGCTGCCCGGCGATCGAGATCCCGCGGCTGTAGCACTCCGGGCCGCGGTCAGCCGTCCAGCTGCTCCAGGGTGGCGATCGAGGGCTTGCGATCGCCGCCCAGCTCGCGGGCCACGTCCTCGGCGGCGCGCAGCACCCGCACCGCGTTGCCCCAGGTGAGCTTGCCGAGATCGGCCTCGGACCAGCGGCGGTCGAGGAGTTCGGCGACCAGGTTGGGGTAGCCGGAGACGTCGTCCAGGCCCGCCGGGGTGAACGCGGTGCCGTCGAAGTCACCGCCGATGCCCAGGTGGTCGATGCCGGCCACCTCGCGCATGTGGTCCAGGTGGTCGGCGACGGTGGCCGTGGTGGCGACCGGGCGCGGGGTGCCGGCCTCGAAGGCGTGCAGCACCCTCATCGCGTCGGGCGTGTGCGCCAGGGGGTGGAAGCCCGCCGCCTCCAGGGCCTGGGCGGCCTGGGCGTTCCAGCCGAGCGCCTCGGCCGAGATGAAGTGCGGCACGAAGGTGGCCATCGCCACGCCGCCGTTGCCGGGCAGCTGGGCGAGCACGTCGTCGGGGATGTTGCGCGGGTGGTCGTGCACCGCGCGCGAGGAGGAGTGCGAGAAGATCACCGGCGCCTCGGTGACCCGCAGCGCGTGGCGCATGGTGTCGGGCGAGGTGTGCGAGAGGTCGACCAGCATGCCCAGCCGGTTCATCTCCCGGACCACCTCCTCGCCGAAGCGGGTGAGGCCGTGGGCGGCCGGCTCGTCGGTGGCGGAGTCGGCCCACGGGACGTTGTCGTTGTGCGTGAGCGTCATGTACCGCACGCCCAGCTGGTGCAGCGTGCGCAGGGTGGCCAGCGAGCAGTTGATGCTGTGCCCGCCCTCGGCGCCCATCAGCGAGGCGATCCTGCCCTCGGCCCGGGCGGCCTCCATGTCGTCGGCCGTCAGGGCCAGCCGCAGCCGGTCCGGGAAGCGGGCGACCAGCGCGCGCACGAAGTCGATCTGCTCCAGCGTGGCGCTGACCGCGGCGTCCCCGGCCAGCTTGGCGCTGACGTAGACGGACCAGAACTGCGCGCCGACCCCGCCGGCCCGCAGCCGGTCGAGGTCGGTGTGCAGTCGGCCGCGCTGGTCGGCGGCCAGATCGATGGCGTCCAGGTCGTAGCCGACCTGGCTGCGCATCGCCCACGGCAGATCGTTGTGGCCGTCCACCACGGGGGCGGCGGCGAGCAGGGTACGGGCCCGTTCCAGCTGATCAGGGGTCATGGACCCCATCCTGCCTACCGGCTGAAGCCGAAGGAAGCGGAACCCGCCACCTTGGCGCGCAGCTTCTTGCCCTTCTCGGTGGCCTGGTGGTTCAGCTCGGCCTGGAACTCGGTCATCTTCTCGGTGAGCTCCGGGTCGAAGGCGGCGATCATGCGGACCGCCAGCAGGCCCGCGTTGCGCGCGCCGGCCACCGAGACGGTGGCCACCGGCACGCCGGCCGGCATCTGCACGATGGAGAGCAGGCTGTCCATGCCGTCCAGGTAGCGCAGCGGGACCGGGACGCCGATCACCGGCAGCGGGGTCACCGAGGCCAGCATGCCGGGCAGGTGGGCCGCGCCGCCGGCGCCGGCGATGATCGCCTTCAGGCCGCGCTGGTGGGCCTGCTCGCCGTAGCCGATCATCTCGCGCGGCATCCGGTGCGCGGAGAGCACGTTGACCTCGTACGGCACCTCGAACTCGTCGAGCGCCTGGGCGGCGGCCTCCATCACGGACCAGTCGGAGTCGGAGCCCATGGCGATGCCGACGAGCGGCGTGGCGCTGTTCGTCATTCGGTGATCGTGCCTCTCAGGTAGGCGGCCGCGTGGCGGGCGCGCTCGCGCACGTCTTCGAGGTCGTCCCCGAAGACGGTGACGTGGCCGACCTTGCGGCCGGGCTTCACGTCCTTGCCGTACATGTGGATCCGCAGCCCGGGGTCGCGGGCCATGCAGTGCAGGAAGGCGTGGTACATGTCCGGGTAGTCGCCGCCGAGCACGTTGACCATCACGGTCCACGGGGCACGCGGGCGCGGGTCGCCGAGCGGCAGGTCGAGGACGGCCCGCAGGTGGTTCTCGAACTGCGAGGTGACCGCGCCGTCGATCGACCAGTGGCCGGAGTTGTGCGGGCGCATGGCCAGCTCGTTGACCAGGATCCGGCCGTCGCGGGTCTGGAACAGCTCGACGGCCAGGTGGCCCACGATGTCCAGCTCGCCGGCGATCCGCAGCGCGAGTTCCTGGGCCTGCCCGGCCAGCGCCGGGTCCAGGTCGGGGGCCGGTGCGGTGACCTCGGCGCAGACGCCGTTCTCCTGAAGGCTCTCCACCACCGGGTAGGCGACCGCCTGGCCGCTGGGCGAGCGGACCACGTTCGCGGCCAGCTCGCGCAGGTAGTCGACCTTCTCCTCGGCCAGCACCCCGACGCCGGCCAGGAACGGCGCCCGCGCCTGCTCCTCGTTGTCGACGACCCAGACGCCCTTGCCGTCGTAGCCGCCGCGCACCGTCTTCAGCACCACCGGGTAGCCGTCGCCCTCGTTCGCGAAGGCGGTGACGTCGGCGGGGTCGGCGACCAGGCGGTGGCGCGGGCAGGGCGCGCCGATCGAGTCCAGCTTGGCCCGCATCACGCCCTTGTCCTGCGCGTTCACCAGCGCTTCGGGCCCGGGCCGCACGGCGACGCCGTCGGCCAGCAGGGCGCGCAGGTGCTCGGTGGGGACGTGCTCGTGGTCGAAGGTGACCACGTCGCAGTCGGCGGCGAAGCGGCGCAGGGTCTCCAGGTCCCGGTAGTCGCCGAGCACGGTGTCGGCCACCACCTGGGAGGCGGAGTCCTGCGGGGTGTCGGCGAGGAGCTTGAAGCGAATGCCGAGCGGGATGCCCGCCTGGTGCGCCATGCGGGCCAGCTGTCCGCCGCCTACCATGCCCACCGTTGGAAATTTAATGCTGCCCGGGAAAGTCACCCTGCCAGGATATCCGGGCAGCTCCAGCGGGGTGCACGCCCGGCCGCCGCCGGGGTGGGCGGTGGGCCGCGCCGGGCTCGCGCCGGGGAGGGTGTGCGGGAGCCGGTAGCCTGGATGGCCGGACCCGAACGGGGCACTGATCCGATCATGTGCCCTCGCCCGCAGGCCACTTCCGGCTTTCGGTGAGCAGCACACAGGAGACCTCCGGATGACCAAGCACAGTGTGCACCGACGCCCCTCCCTGACCCAGCGGTTGCGTGGCGCCTCCGGCGAGGTGCTGAAGTTCGCGGTCGTCGGTGTGATCGGCATCGTGGTGAACTTCGGCGTCTCCAACGCCATGATCCACGCCACCCACTGGGCGCCGGTGCGCTGCTCGGTGATCGGCACCGCGGTGGCGATCCTGGTCAACTACGTGGGCTACCGGTACTGGGTGTACGGGGAGAGTGACGCGGCCTCGCGCCGTCGGGAGATCACGCTCTTCCTGGTGTTCAGCGGGATCGGCCTGCTGATCGAGAACGGCACGGTCTGGTTCACCACCTACTCCCTGGGGATGACCGGCACGCTGGCCCTGAACGCCTCGAAGATGGCGGGCACCGGCGTGGCCACGCTCTTCCGCTTCTTCTCCTACCGGACCTGGGTCTTCAAGGCGATGCCGGAGCTGGCCGAGCACGAGCAGCAGCCGGGCCAGCCGGTGGTGGTGGCGCAGGCCGAGCGGATCCTGGCGGCCGAGGAGAGCAACCAGTACGCGAAGTAACGGCAGTACGACACAGCGGCAGCGCACCGGGCGGCAGCGGGACCGGCTCGTAGCTAGCTGATCACCGCACGGTTGAGGAAGAGCGCGAAGACCGGCGGCTTGAGCGAGAGCAGCTCCAGCCGCCCGCCGTCCGCCTCCGCCAGGTCGCGGGCCACCGCCAGGCCGATGCCGGTGGAGTTGCGCCCGCTGACCGTCCGCTCGAACACCCGGTTGCCCAGCTCGGCCGGCACCCCCTGGCCCTCGTCCTGCACCTCGACCACCACCGAGCTGCCGGACGGCCGCACCCGCAGGGTGACCGTCCCGGCACCGTGCATCAGCGAGTTCTCGATCAGCGTGGCCAGCACCTGGGAGACGGTCCCCGGGGTGCCCATCGCGGTCACCCCGCCCAGGCCCTCGATCACCAGCCGCCGCCCGGCGCCGCGCATCGTGGCCGCCCACTCCTCGCGCTGCTGGCGGATCACCTCGTCCAGCGGGAAGCCGCCGGCGCTGGGGCCGTGGGTGTCGCGCTGGTTGGTGAGCAGCCGCTGGACCACGTCGGTCAGCCGCTCGACCTGCTGCAGCGCGATGGTGGCCTCCTCGCGCACCGTCTCCGGCTGGTGGGCGAGCGCGGTGATCTCCTCGAGCCGCATGGAGAGCGCGGTCAGCGGGGTGCGCAGCTGGTGCGAGGCATCGGCGGCCAGCCGGCGCTCGGCGGTGAGCATCCGGCCGATCCGCTCGGCGCTGGCGTCCAGCACCTCGGCCACCCGGTCCAGCTCGGGCACCCCGTAGCGGCGGTCGCGCGGGCGCGGGTCGCCGGAGCCGAGCCGCTCGGCGGTCTCGGCCAGGTCGGTGAGCGGGCGGGCCAGCCGCCGGGCCTGCCAGACCGCGAGCGCCACCGCCGTCTGCACGGCCAGCAGCGTCACCAGCCCGAGCACCAGCAGCATGTCGCCGATCTCGCGGGTGACGTCCGCCCGGGACTGCTCCACGGTCACCGTCTCGCCGCTGGGCCCGTTCTCGGTGGCCCGCAGCGGGCTGCCCTTGGGCCGGTCACCGATGGTGATCAGCGGCTGGTTGGGGATCTGGATCTCGGCGTAGTCCCCCTCGATCGCCTGGGTGCCGATCCGCTCCTGGGTGACCGGCTCGCCCGCCGCCAGCCGGCTCTCCACCAGCCCGATCAGCCGCACCGCCGCCGCGTCCACCCGGTCCTGGGCGGTGTTGACGATGCTCTGCTTCTCGACCAGCGCCAGCGGCACGCAGAACACCACCACGACCACCAGGACCACGCCCAGCAGCGAGTTGATCATTCTGCGTTTCACGCGGTGGCGCCCCGAACCTAGTTCTTCTCGAAGCGGAAGCCCACGCCGCGCACGGTGGCGATGTAGCGGGGGTTGGTGGCGTCGTCGCCGAGCTTCTTGCGCAGCCAGGAGATGTGCATGTCCAGGGTCTTGGTGGAGGTCCACCAGGTGGTGTCCCAGACCTGGCGCATGATGTCCTCCCGGGTCACCACCCGGCCCGCGTCCCGGACCAGCACCCGCAGCAGTTCGAACTCCTTGGCCGAGAGGGTGAGTTCCTCCTCGCCGACCCAGGCGCGGTGCGACTCGATGTCGATCCGCACGCCGTGCGCGCCGGTGGAGAGCGAGTCGACGTTGCCGCGCCGCAGCAGGGCCCGGACCCGGGCGAGCAGTTCGGCCAGCCGGAACGGCTTGGTGACGTAGTCGTCGGCGCCGGCGTCCAGGCCGACCACGGTGTCCACCTCGTCGGCGCGGGCGGTGAGCACCAGCACCGGGCAGCTCTTGCCGTCCGCCCGCAGCCGGCGGCAGACCTCCAGGCCGTCCATCTGCGGCAGGCCGAGGTCGAGGACGACCAGGTCGACCTCCTCCTCCAGGCCCGCCTCCAAGGCGGTCGGGCCGTCCTGTCGGACGAGCACCTCGTAGCCCTCGCGTCGCAGCGCACGGGCCAGCGGTTCCGAGATAGCCGGGTCGTCCTCGGCGAGCAGCACACAGGTCATGGGGGCATGGTAGTCCGCCCGCCGACCAGTGATCAGGGCGTTGGCGGTGCGCCCGGCCGTCGCACCGCTGCCCGTCCGCCCGCGCGGCGCAACCGCGCGCGGGCGCCATCGGCACCCGCCGGCGCCGGCGCGCGCGGCCCGGCCCACCGCCGGCACCTTTCTCCGATCTCGCAGCGTCACCACCCCGCCATCGAGCGGGGACCGTTCCCCGCCATTCGGCGGGGCCGTCCGGGACGGCGCCGCACCGTCATCGAACTCGGCCGCACAGCGGCTCTTCTGACGCCTGGCCAACCCACCCCGAGGATAATTCCGGCACTTGGAACCGGTACGAACCGCCCAACTCGCACGCCGCAGCTGAGCATCCCTTGAGCAACCGGTCGGCCCAGGTCATAACGCATCGTGAGAAATTCGCCGGATCACGGAAATGCGCTCGGGAAACCCCGCCGAATGACCCTTGTGGGACACCTTTCCCGCCGCTAAGTTCATCCTCATTCCACCGCCCGACCGGCGGCGGAATCCCTGATTTCCCGCCGCCGACCGATCGGCATCATGCGGGTATATCCGCATGCGCCGATCACGGCGGCACTGCACAATTCCCAGGAGCAAGACATGCAGAACAAGAAGTCGACCGGCAAGCGCCGCGTGGCCACCGTCATCGCCACCCTCGGCATGGCGGCCGGCCTGACCATGATGGTCGGCGGCACGGCCAACGCCTCGGCCTTCGGCGACGGCAGCCCGGACGCGTGGCAGAGCGGCCAGGTCGGCTACACCCTGGGCTGCCAGCTGAGCCACGCCCTGTTCCACACCACCTTCAGCTGCAAGTGAGCCTTCAGCCGTAACCGGGCCACCGGCCGGGCGGTCGCCGCAGCCCCCAGGGGCCCGGCGGCCGCCCGGCCCGCCTGCCCCACCCGGCGGCGCACACACGGGCTGCGTGAAGTAATTCACACCGCGTGATGCTGACGTTCCGTGCACGCAGACCTGCGCTTCGTAGACCGTAGTCCGGATCAAGCCAGGTGCCCACGAGGAAGCCGTAGCTTCGAAGGAGTAAACGCCGGTTCACCTTGGATTCATCCCCAGGCCCCCGGAGTCCATATGCCGAATCGATACGATCAGTGGACTTCTATCCGGACATGTCCGGTCCGGGCTGGCCGTACAGTGGTTTCGTCCCCCCGTGTCGCACTCCGTGGCGATCTGCTGCACCCAGTAGCAGGCAACCACCACCACGGAGTTCGGGCTCGACCGTCCACCACCTCGCAGACGGCGGACCCCACGCAGCAAGGAACCACTAAGCATGGCGTCTACGACCTTGGACCTCGGCACTCAGCAGCCGACCTCCTCCGGCGGTAAGACCTTCTTCGGGCACCCCCGCGGGCTCGCCAACCTCTTCATGACCGAGATGTGGGAGCGATTCAGCTTCTACGGCATGCGTGCCGTGCTGGTGCTCTACCTGGTCGCCAGCACCTCGCACGGCGGCCTCGGCTATTCGGCCGGCCTCGCCGCCGCCATTTACAGCGTCTACAACGCCATGGTCTACCTGCTGGCCCTGCCCGGCGGCTGGATCGCCGACCGCTTCTGGGGTCCGCGGAAGACCGTCGCCGTCGGCGGCTGCATCATCATGCTCGGCCACTTCCTGCTGGCCGTTCCCGCCACCGTCTCGTTCTTCGCGGGCCTGGCCCTCATCGCGGTGGGCTCCGGCCTGCTCAAGGCCAACATCTCCACGATGGTCGGCCACCTCTACGACGGCCCGAACGACCCGCGGCGCGACGGCGGCTTCACCGTCTTCTACATGGGCATCAACCTCGGTGCGCTGATCGGCCCGCTGGCGATCGGCACCGTGGCGCAGAGCGTCAACTGGCACCTGGGCTTCGCCCTCGCCGGTGTCGGCATGGCGCTGGGTCTGGGTCAGTACCTGCTGGGCAGCCGCCACCTGGACGCGCGCAGCAGCCAGGTCAGCTCCCCGATCACCCCGGCCGAGAAGCGCGTGATCCTGCGCAAGGCGGGCCTGTGGGCCGCCGCGGCCGCGGTCTTCTACGGCGTGGTCTGCGGCAGCGGCCACTTCACCATCAGCTGGGCGATCTGGCCGCTGTCCATCGCCGGCATCCTGATCCCGGCCTTCTACATCCGCCGGATGCTGGCGGACCGGGAACTGACCGGCGACGAGAAGTCGAAGGTGCGCGGTTACGTCTGGTTCTTCGTCGCGGCCGCCGCATTCTGGATGATCTACGACCAGTCCGGCTCCACGCTGAACATCTTCGCCACCCAGAACACCGCGTCCTCGCTGTTCGGTGTGCACTTCTTCTCCAGCTGGTTCCAGTCGCTGAACCCGCTCTACATCATGGTGCTGGCCCCGGTCTTCGCCTGGCTGTGGGTGGCGCTGTCCCGACGGGCGAAGAACCCCAGCACCACCATGAAGTTCGCCATCGGCCTGCTGCTGATCGGCCTCTCCTTCCTGGTCATGATGCTGGCGATGGCCGCGGCTACCGGCGGCACCAAGGTCACCCCGCTCTGGCTGGCCCTCGTCTACCTGGTGCAGACGGTCGGCGAGCTGAGCCTGTCCCCGGTCGGCCTGTCGGTCACCACCAAGCTGGCCCCGGCGAAGTACGCCAGCCAGATGATGGGTGTCTGGTTCCTCGCCGTCACCGCCGGTGACTGCGTGGCCGCGATGGTCCAGCTGGTGCTCGGCGACTCGACCGGCACGACCTGGTACTTCGCCTCGCAGGGCGTGCTCGCGATCATCCTGGGCATCGCCCTGGCCTTCTCCCGCAAGCGCGTCAACAAGCTGCTCGGCGACATCCACTGACGCCGCGCCGCTGACGCGGCCATGCGTGAGGGCCGCCACCCGATCCGGGTGGCGGCCCTCACGCATGCACCGGCAACGCCTGTACCGGCAACGCACTTACCGGCACGGGCGCTCAGACCTCGCGCACGCCCGCCCGCCAGACGGCCGCCGTCAGCGGGACACCCGGGCGGTAGGCCAGGTGGACCGGGGACGGGGCGTCGAGCAGCAGCAGGTCGGCGCGGGTGCCGGGGGCGATCCGGCCGACGTCGGTGCGGCGCAGGGCGCGGGCGCCGCCGATGGTGGCGGCGTGCACTGCCTCGTCGGGGGTCATGCCCATCTCGCGCACGGCCACCGCGATGCAGAAGGCCATCGAGGTGGTGAAGCTGGAGCCGGGGTTGCAGTCGGTGGAGAGCGCGACGGTGGCCCCGGCGTCCAGCAGGCGGCGGGCGTCCGGGTAGGCGGCCCGGGTGGAGAACTCGGCGCCGGGCAGCAGGGTGGCCACCGTGCCGGAGCCGGCCAGCGCCGCCACGTCCGCGTCGGTCAGGTGGGTGCAGTGGTCGGCCGAGGCGGCGCCCAGCTCCACCGCGAGCTGCACGCCGGGCCCGTAGGAGAGCTGGTTGGCGTGCACCCGGGGGGTCAGGCCGCGCTCGATCCCGGCGGTCAGCACCGCCCGCGCCTGGTCGCCGTCGAAGGCGCCGTTCTCGCAGAAGACGTCCACCCAGCGGGCGTGCGGGGCGCAGGCGTCCAGCATCTCGCCGGTGACGAGGTCGACGTAGCCCGCCGGGTCGTCCGCGAACTCGGGGGCGACCACGTGCGCGCCCAGGTAGGTGGTCTCCGGGGTGTGCCCGGCGGCGATCCGCAGCGCGCGGGCCTCGTCCTCGACGGTGAGGCCGTAGCCGGACTTGCACTCGACGGTGGTGGTGCCCTGGCGCAGCGCCTCGCGGATGAACCGGGCCAGGTTCGCGTCCAGTTGCTCGTCGGTGGCGGCCCGGGTGGCGGCCACCGTGGTGCGGATGCCGCCCGCGGTGTATGCCTGGCCGGACATCCGGGCGTTGAACTCGGCGGTCCGGTCGCCCGCGAAGACCAGGTGGGCGTGCGAGTCGACGAAGCCGGGCAGCAGTGCCCGGCCCTGCGCGTCGTACACCTGGTCGGCGGCGGGGGCGTCGGCGGCCCGCCCGGTCCAGGTGATCACCGAGCCGTCGATCACCACGGCGGCCTGCTCGAGGAGTCCGAGCAGGCCGGGGTGTGACGGGTCGTTGGTGACCAGAGCGCCGATGTTGGTGATCAGGGTGCTGGTCATGAGCCCTTCAGGAGGTGGTACGTAGCGGGGAGGAGCAGGACCGGTCTACGGAAGCAGCGCGGCGATGGCACCGCGCAGCGCTGACGGGACGTCGGTCAGGGCCTGGTGCACCCCGTCGATGACGATCCGCCGGCCGCCGACCACCACGTGCCGGACGTCGGCCGCCGAGGCGGCGAAGACGGCGGTCTCGGCGCCCAGGTGCGGGGCCGGGCCGGCGGTGCGCACCGAGTCCAGCGCCAGCACGGTGAAGTCGGCCAGCGCCCCGGCCTCGATCCGGCCGGCCTCCGGCCAGCCGAGCGAGGCGTGGCCGTCCTCGGTGCCGGCCCGCAGCAGCGCGCCCGCGGTCCAGTGGCCCCGGGTGCGGGTGCGCAGGCGCTCGTTCAACTCCAGCGCCCTGGCCTCCTCGAACGGGTCGATCACCGCGTGGCTGTCACTGCCCAGGGTGACCGGGCAGCCGCCGCTGGCCAGTTGCCGGGCCGGGCCGATGCCGTCGGCCAGGTCCCGCTCGGTGGTCGGGCACATGCAGATCACCGTGGAGGAGTCGGTCAGCAGCTTGACGTCCTCCTCGGTCAGGTGGGTCGCGTGCACGGCGCTGGTGCGCGGCCCGAGCACGCCGTGGTCGGCGAGCAGCCGGGTCGGGGTGACGCCGTGCGCGGTCAGGCAGGCGTCGTTCTCGGCGGTCTGCTCGGACAGGTGCACGTGCAGCGGTGCCTTGCGCATCGCCGCCCAGTGCGCCACCGTGCTCAACTGCTCGGCCGGCACCGCGCGTACCGAGTGGATCGCGGCGCCGAGCCGGGCGTGCTCGCGGGGCTTGAGCGCGCTCGCCCGCTCGGCCCAGGCCTCGGCGTCCCCGTCCCCGAACCGCAGCTGGGGCTTGGTCAGGTCGGCGCCGAAGCCGGAGGAGAGGTAGCAGGTGTCGAGCAGCGTGATCCGGATGCCGGCCCGGGCGGCGGCCTCGATCAGCGCCTCGCCCATCGCGTTGGGATCGTCGTACCGGGCGCCGCCCGGGGCGTGGTGCAGGTAGTGGAACTCGCCGACCGAGGTGATGCCGGCCAGCGCCATCTCGGCGTAGACGGCGGTGGCCAGCGCCAGGTAGCTGTCCGGGTCGAGCGCGCCGGCGAACCGGTACATGGTGTCGCGCCAGGTCCAGAAGGTGCCGGAGCCGACCTGCACGGTGCCGCGCAGCGCGCGGTGGAAGGCGTGCGAGTGCGCGTTGGCCTGGCCGGGGACCAGCAGGCCGCGCAGCCGCACGGCGTGCGCCGGGCAGGGGCCGCTGTCCGGGGTGACCGAGGCGATCCGGCCGTCCGCGGCCACCTCGATCAGCACCTCGGACTCGACCACCGGGCCGTTGACGTGCGGCAGCCAGGCGTGTTCCGCCCAGTAGCTCCGCACCACCTCACCGCGGGGTTCACGCTGGTCGGTCTGCGTCACCGATGGCATGCCAGGTCCTCCAGGACGTCCGCGAGTGCGGCCACACCCGCAAGGCAGTCGGGCTCCTCGGCGTGCTCGGCCGGGGAGTGCGAGACACCGCTCGGGTTCCGTACGAACAGCATGGCGGTCGGCACGGCGGATGCCAGGATTCCGGCGTCGTGTCCCGCGCCGGTGGGCAGCACCGGGACGCCGCCGAGGGTGGCGACCAGCCGGTCGCGCAGCGGGACGTCGAAGTCCACCACCGGCGTGTAGGACTCACGGGTCAGCTCGACCTTGACGCCGTCGCGCTCGCCGCGCTCCGTCGCGGCCTGCCGGATCTGCTCGACCAGCTCGTCGAGGGTGGCCTCGTCGGCCGCCCGGGAGTCCAGCCAGCCGCGCACCAGCGAGGCGATCGCGTTGGTGCCGTTGGGCTCCACCGCGATCTTGCCGAAGGTGGCCAGCGCGCCGGCCAGCTTGGCCTTCTTGCGGGCCGAGAGCACGGTGTTGGCGTAGGTGATCATCGGATCGCGGCGGTCCTCGATCCTGGTGGTGCCCGCGTGGTTCGCCTCGCCGTGGAAGTCGAAGCGCCAGCGGCCGTGCGGCCAGATCGCCCCGGCCACCCCGACCGGCTGGTCCTCGCCCAGGTAGCGGCCCTGCTCGACGTGGAGTTCGACGAAGGCGCCGATCCGGGAGAGCCGCTCGTGGTCGGCGCCGATCGCGCTCGGGTCCTGCCCGGCCTGCTCCATCGCGTCGGGCAGCCGGCGGCCGCTCGCGTCGCGCAGCTCGTACGCCTGGTCCCGGGTCAGCAGTCCGGCGCTGAGCCGGGAGCCGACACAGGCCACGCCGAACCGCGCGCCCTCCTCGTCGCCGAAGTTGACGATCGCCAGCGGCTTGCTGAACTCGGCTCCCCGGGAGCGCAGTTCGTCCAGCGCGGCGAAGGAGGAGACGACACCGAGCGGGCCGTCGAAGGCGCCGCCGTCCGGCACCGAGTCCAGGTGCGAGCCGGTGACGATGGCGCCCTCGCCCGCACGGTCGCCGAGCCAGGCCCACTGGTTGCCGTTGCGGTCCAGCTCGTAGCCCAGGCCGCGGCTGCGGGCCTGCTCCTCGAACCAGGCCCGGCACTCGGCGTCGGCCGCGTTCCAGGCGTGCCGGCGGTAGCCGCCGGAGGCGGCGGAGCGGCCCACGGGGAGCAGCTCCGCCCACATCGCACCGAACGTGTCGGTCACAGCTCACCCATGGGGCTGTGCTCGTTCATCGGGACGCGCACCCCGCGCTCGGCGGCGACCTCGTCGGCCCGGTCGTAGCCGGCGTCCACGTGCCGGATCACGCCCATGCCCGGGTCGTTGGTGAGCACCCGCCGGATCTTCTCGCCCGCCAGCGCGGTGCCGTCGGCCACCGTGACCTGGCCGGCGTGGATCGAGCGGCCGATGCCGACGCCGCCGCCGTGGTGGATGGAGACCCAGGAGGCACCGGAGGCGACGTTGACCATGGCGTTGAGCAGCGGCCAGTCGGCGATCGCGTCGGAGCCGTCCAGCATCGACTCGGTCTCGCGGTACGGCGAGGCCACCGAGCCGCAGTCCAGGTGGTCGCGGCCGATCACGATCGGCGCGGCGAGCTCACCGCGGGCGACCATGTCGTTGAACCGCTCGCCGGCCTTGTCGCGCTCGCCGTAGCCGAGCCAGCAGATCCGCGCGGGCAGGCCCTGGAAGTGCACCTTCTCCTGGGCCATCTTGATCCAGCGGTGCAGCGACTCGTTCTCCGGGAAGAGGTCGAGCACGGCCTTGTCGGTCTTGGCGATGTCCTGCGGGTCACCGGAGAGCGCGGCCCAGCGGAACGGGCCCTTGCCCTCGCAGAAGAGCGGGCGGATGTAGGCCGGGACGAAGCCGGGGAACGCGAACGCCCGGTCGTAGCCGGCCAGCTGGGCCTCGCCGCGGATCGAGTTGCCGTAGTCGAAGACCTCGGCGCCGGCGTCCTGGAAGCCCACCATCGCCTCCACGTGCTTGGCCATCGACTCGCGCGAGCGGGTGGTGAACTCGGCCGGCTTCTCGGCCGCGTAGGTCGCCATGTCGTCGAAGGAGACGCCGATCGGCAGGTAGCTCAGCGGGTCGTGCGCGCTGGTCTGGTCGGTGACGATGTCGATCGGCGCGTCCATCGCGAGCAGCTGCGGGAAGAGCTCGGCGGCGTTGCCCAGCAGGCCGATCGAGAGCGGCTGCTTCTTGTCGCGGGCGGCGGTGGCCAGCTCCAGCGCGTGGGCCAGGTTCTTGGCCTCGACGTCCAGGTAGCGGTGCTCGATCCGGCGGGAGATCCGGGACGGGTCGCAGTCGACGCAGATCGCCACGCCGCCGTTCATGGTGACGGCCAGCGGCTGGGCGCCGCCCATCCCGCCGAGACCGGCGGTGAGGGTGATGGTGCCCTCCAGGGTGCCGTTGAACTTCTTGTTCGCGACGGCGGCGAAGGTCTCGTAGGTGCCCTGCAGGATGCCCTGGGTGCCGATGTAGATCCAGGACCCGGCGGTCATCTGGCCGTACATGGTGAGCCCGAGGTTCTCCAGCCGGCGGAACTCCTCCCAGTTGGCCCAGTCGCCGACCAGGTTGGAGTTGGCGATCAGCACCCGCGGCGCCCACTCGTGCGTCTGCATCACGCCGACGGGGCGGCCGGACTGGACCAGCATGGTCTCGTCCTGCTTCAGCGTCTGCAGCGTGCGCACCATCGCGTCGTACGAACGCCAGTCGCGCGCCGCCTTGCCGGTGCCGCCGTAGACGACCAGCTTGGAGGGGTGCTCGGCCACCTCGGGGTCGAGGTTGTTCATCAGCATCCGCAGCGCGGCTTCCTGCTGCCACCCCTGGGTGCTGAGGTTCGTCCCACGTGCTGCGCGAACCTCGCGCGGGCCACTCGTCTGCTGCACCATGCCGTCGCTCTCCCTGTACTGACTGCGGACCGGACTGCTCCGGATGGATTAATTCAATGACATCCAAGCTGAATATATCCAAACAGTCCGGCCTGGGCCAGACCCTGCGGGAAGGCAGTCGCAAACCCGGACACGCCGACGGCCCCCGCCGCGCGAACGCGGCGGGGGCCGTCGGGTGTTCAGGCCGCCGCGTCGCCGTCCCAGTCGATGCCGATCTCGGCCAGCCACTGGCGGTCGCGCTCGGCGGTCTCGGGGTCGGCGGGGCCGCCCGCCTCGGCCGGCAGCATGGGCAGCGACGGCGGGCGCGGGATCTCCTGGACCGGGCCCAGGCCGTAGCGCTCGGCGGTGCCGCCCGGGGGCGGCGCGGGGTCGACCAGTCCGATGTGCACGGCGCTCTCGTCACCCGGCTCCAGGATGGTCAGGCCCGGCCCGGGCGGGCCGAGCGCCACCCGGCGACCGCAAGCGGGGCAGGCCCACTCCTCGGCACCCGAGGCAAGCCGGCCGACCGGTCTCATTTCGTGGATCACGCGCATCGCGGACACCCCCGTTCGTCCCAAGGAGGGGATGCCCGGTCCGGCGAGTACTACTCCACGACGGGGTCAATCGGCCCGCACTGTTGCCGTGTTGCCACCGGACTATTCGAGGAACAGCCCGCGCGCCGCCGAGGACTGCTCGATCGACTCCAGCCGGGCCTCGGCGCCCGGGAGTTCGTCGCACATGGTCTGCAGCAGCACCCGACCGAGCACCATCGGCGCGCAGGCGGTGTCGAAGACCAGGCCGGTGCCGACCTCGGCGGGCAGCAGCAGGTCCGAGCGGGCCGCCACCGGGGCGAAGGCGCTGTCGGCGACGGTGAGCACGGTCAGGCCGCAGCCGCGGGCCACCGTCAGCGCGTCCATCAACTCGCGCGGGTAGCGCGGCAGGGCGAAGCAGAGCAGCGCGGAGGCGCCGGCCGCGGCGGCCTGCTCGATCCGGTCGGCGAGCATCGAGCCGCCCTCGTCGAGCAGCCGGATGTCCGGGTGCACCTTGGCGGCGAAGTAGGCGAAGCCGCGGGCCTGCGCGGAGGCGGCCCGCAGGCCGAGCACCGGCAGCGGGCGGGAGGCGGCCAGCAGCCGGGCGGCGCGCACGATCGGCTCCGGGTCGGCGAGCAGCTCGGCCAGCCGGCGCAGGTGGGCGATCTCGGCCAGCACGGCCTGCTGGTGCTCGTTGCGCACCACCTCGGTGGGCGACTCCGGCGGCGCGGCCGGCTCCCCGACCCCGAGGTCGCGCAGCCGCTTGCGCAGCGCCGGATAGCCGTCGTAGCCGAGCGCGACCGCGAACCGGGTGACCGAGGGCTGGCTGACCCCGGCCAGCTCGGCCACCTCGACGCTGGACAGGAACGGCGCCTCGGCGGCGTGCCGGACCAGGGCGTGCGCGATCCGGCGCTGGGTGGGGGTCAGGCGGTGCCCGTCGAAGAGCTCCAGCAGCCGGGCGGAGGGAGCGGGGGACGACTCGGCGCTGGTACTCATGGTGCGTCCCTTTCGACAGGCTTTGACGTACTGTGCAGCAGCTGCACGGCGGGGGCAATGGTGTCTCGTCCGCCGGGACGCCCCGGCCTCAGGGTCACCCTGATTTCCCCCTGAGAGGCCCGGTCGCGGCTTTACCGGGGCCGCCACCAACCAGCACCCTTGGTGCCATGGATCCTCGCCACGACAGTGGTCCCTCGGAGTTCCGGGCCGACCTCGATGCCGCACTGCAGACCCGCAAGGAGCTCGGCGCCGAGTACGAGTCGGCGCTGGTCGACTCCTTCCTCTCCCGGGTCGACGCCCGGCTGGACGCCCGGGTCGAGCAGCGGGTCGCCGAACGCCTGGCCGACCTGGGTCCCGCGCCCTCCCGGCCGGAGCGCCGCGGCGGCCGGGAGGAGCGGCGCGGCTGGTCCACCAGGTCGCTGCCGCTCCTGTCGCTGGTCTTCGCGATCCCGCTGACCGGGATCGGCTCCGCCGCGGGCCTGTCCGGCATGCTCGCCACCTGGGCCGGCATCGTCGGCGTCAACTTCGCCGCCGTGCTCGCCAACCGGCAGGAGCGGGAGCGCGAGGAGCGCCGCCAGCAGCTGAACGCCACCCGGAGCGAGTGGGCCTGACGCCCGCTCACTCCGGCTCGGCATCCGGTCAGGCCAGCGGCCCGGTGACCTGCTCGACGGCCTTGACCAGGGCGCCGGAGGCGACCAGCGCCTCGGCGGCGGCCAGGTCGGGGGCCAGGAAGCGGTCCCGGCCGGCCCCGCCGACACCGGCCTCGCGGGCGGCGGCGATCGCGGCGGCGGTGGCCGGCGCCGACTGGGCGTTGCCGTCGACGGTGCGGATCTCCAGCGCGCGGGCCGCGGCGGTCAGCTCGACCGCGAGGATCCGGCCCAGGTTGTCCACGGCCTGGCGCAGCTTGCGGGCGGCCGACCAGCCCATCGAGACGTGGTCCTCCTGCATCGCCGAGGAGGGGATCGAGTCCACCGAGGCCGGCACGGCGAGCCGCTTGTTCTCGCTGACCAGGGCGGCCTGGGTGTACTGAGCGATCATCAGACCGGAGTCCACGCCCGGGTCGTCGGCCAGGAAGGCCGGCAGGCCGTGCGAGCGGCTCTTGTCCAGCAGCCGGTCGGTGCGGCGCTCGGCGATCGAGCCGAGGTCGGCGGCGGCGATGGCCAGGAAGTCGAGCACGTAGGCGACCGGGGCGCCGTGGAAGTTGCCGTTGGACTCCACCCGGCCGTCCGGCAGCACCACCGGGTTGTCGACCGAGGCGGCCAGCTCGCGCTCGGCGACGGTGCGGGCGTGCGCCAGGGTGTCGCGGCCGGCGCCGGCCACCTGCGGGGCGCAGCGGATCGAGTAGGCGTCCTGGACCCGCGGCGCGTCGTCCTGGTGGTGGCCGGTCAGGCCGGAGCCCTGCAGCACGGCGAGCATGTTGGCGGCGCTCAGCGCCTGGCCCGGGTGCGGGCGGATCGGGCCGTGCAGCTCGGGGGCCAGCACCTTCTCGGTGCCGAGCAGCGCCTCCAGGCTCATCGCGGCGGTGATGTCGGCGGTGGTGAAGAGCCGGGACAGGTCGGCGATGGCCATCACCAGCATGCCGAGCATGCCGTCGGTGCCGTTGATGAGGGCCAGGCCCTCCTTCTCCAGCAGCTCGACCGGCGCGATGCCGGCCGCGGCGAGCAGCTCGCCGGCCGGGTGCTCGGCGCCGTCCGGGCCGTAGGCGATGCCCTCGCCCATCAGCACCAGCGCGCAGTGCGAGAGCGGGGCGAGGTCGCCGGAGCAGCCGAGCGAGCCGTACTCGCGCACCACGGGGGTGATGCCGGCGTTGAGGATCGCGGCCATCGTCTCGGCGACCAGCGGGCGCACCCCGGTGCGGCCCGAGGCCAGGGTCTTCATCCGCAGGAACATCAGCGCGCGGGTGACCTCGCGCTCGACCACCGGGCCCATGCCGGCGGCGTGCGAGCGGACCAGCGAGCGCTGCAGCTGGGCCCGCAGCTCGGGGCTGATGTGCCGCACGGCGAGGGCACCGAACCCGGTGGAGATGCCGTAGACGGGGCGCGGCTCGGCGGCCAGCGCGTCGATCCTGGCCCGCGAGGCGGCCATCTCGGCCAGCGCGTCCGGGCCGATCTCGACCCGGGCGTTGCCACGTGCCACGGCGAGCACGTCTTCGGCGGTGACGTCGGCCTTGCCGACCTGAACGAGCGGCGCGTCGGCGGCCGGAGCACTGTGCATATCCATATGCACTATCAGATCAGCTGAATGAAGATATGACAACCGTGGACGTCCAAAAGCCCGGATGCCTCATGCTGGGGGATGAAGTCGGCACGGATCCGGGTGGCCGGGGTGCGGGCGGGAAAGGGCGGGTGACGGTATGACACGGGCGACGGCACGGCGGCGCGTGGTGCGGCTGCGCGGGGACGAGCAGACGCCGCGCCCCGACGCGCTGGCGGCGGAGGAGCCGCTGGAGATCCGGATCGGCGGCGAGGCGCTGACCGTCACCATGCGCACCCCGGGGCACGACTTCGACCTGGTGGCCGGCTTCCTGGTCGGCGAGGGGCTGCTGCACCGGCGCGAGCAGCTGGCGGCGCTGCGGTACTGCGCGGGGAGCGACCAGGACGGGCAGAACACCTACAACGTGGTCGACGCCACCCTGCGCGGCGCCGACACCGTCCCGCTCTCCGCGCACCGCAACCTGCTCACCACCAGCGCCTGCGGACTGTGCGGACGCGACACGGTGGACGCGGTCCGCACCCACGTCCGCTTCAAGCCGGCCGACGACCCGCTCACCGTCCGCCCCGAGCTGCTCTACCGGCTGCCCGACGCGCTGCGCGCCGCCCAGCGCACCTTCGACTCCACCGGCGGGCTGCACGCCGCCGGCCTCTTCACGGCCGAGGGCGAGCTGCTCTGCGCGCGCGAGGACGTCGGGCGGCACAACGCGGTGGACAAGGTGATCGGCTGGGCGCTGCGCGAGGACCGGCTGCCGCTCACCGGGCACCTGCTGCTGGTCAGCGGCCGCGCCTCGTTCGAGCTGACCCAGAAGGCGGCGCTGGCCGGGCTACCGCTGCTGGCGGCGGTCTCGGCGCCCTCCTCGCTGGCCGCCGACCTCGCCGAGGAGCTGGGGCTGACGCTGGTCGGCTTCCTGCGCGGTGAGAGCGCGAACGTGTACACCCGGGCGGACCGGATCACCGGGAGCCGACCCGCTCCGGGACCCGCGATCCCTCACCCCGGCGGTGGCGAGGCCGGCCCCGAGAGGGCCACCGCGACCAGGGTCCGCAGCGCCGGGGCGATCTGACCCAGCGGCAGCGTGGCGTCGTCGGCGAAGAGTTCGATCAGCCAGCCGCCGGCCGGATTGGCCCCGCCGGCCGCGACCACGCCGCGGTAGCCGCCGACCACCAGCACCGCCTCCTCCGCCGCGTCGTTGCCCACGGCTCCGGTGCGCAGGGCGAAGCCGCCGCCGCCGACCGCGCGCCGGGTGAGCGGGTAGTGGTCGAGGTCGAAGACCGCGTCGGGGGCCTCGATCCGGGCCCGCAGGCTCTCCGCCCGGCGGGCCGCGGCCGGTGACAGGCCCCGGGCGGCGCGCGGGGTGGGACCGCTGGTCATCCGGTAGACCGCGTGCTGGGCGGTGTGCATCAGGCGCGAGCCCGGCGGCACGTACGAGATCCACCAGGCGACCGCGTCCAGCAGCCGGGCCGCCGTCTCCGCGACCGTGGCCAGCCGCCCCAGGGTGTCGCCCGGGTGGTGCAGCCGCGGCCCGTTCTCCTGGTCCAGCGCGGCGAGCACCACGGTGAGCAGCTGCCCGGGGTCGGCGCTGTGCGCGGCCCCCCGGAACCGGCGCCGGTCACCGTGCGGACCGCGCCCCGCCCCGGCCCCGCGACCACGGGCGTCGGAGGTGTGGCGGTGCGGGTCGGCGGCGTCCGCCAGCAGCACCGTCGGGTCCGGCGCCAGGCCGGGGCCGTGGCTGCGCCCGGCCACCACCGGGTGCGCGGCCCGGGCGGCCTTGGCCCGGTACTGGGCCGCGTCGGCGAGCCGGAAGAGCCGGTCCGAGGTGGTGACCGGGCCGATCGAGTCACCCGTCGAGGCGATCCCGCAGGCCACCCCCTCGCCGTCGGCCAGCTGCAGCGCCCGCACGCACAGCTCCTCGGCCACCGCCACCACCTCGTCCGCCTTCTGCCCCTCGGCCAGCAGGCAGAACTCGTCCCCGCCGAGCCGCGCGGCCAGCGAGCCGGGCAGCTTGGCCCCGGCCATCGAGAGCTGCCCGGCGAAGCGTTCCAGCAGCCGGTCGCCCATCTCGTGGCCGTGCAGGTCGTTGATCCGCTTCAGGCCGTTGACATCGCAGACCACCAGGGTGACCACGGTGTTGTCCCGGTTGTGGTTGGCCAGCGCGCTCTCCAGCCGGGCGTCCACCGCGCGGCGGTTGGCCAGCCCGGTGAGCGGGTCGGTGAAGGCGAGCCGGCGCAGGTCGGCCAGCCGCTCGGTCTGCGCCAGGCCGGCCGAGATCTGGGCCGCCAGCAGGGTCGCGTACTGCGCGTCCGCGTCGGTGAAGAGCGGCAGCTCGGCGCCGCGGGCCAGGTAGAGCTCGCCCCAGGCCTGCCCGTGCAGCACCACCGGCGCCACCAGGCAGCAGGACCGGCCGCGCCGGCGCAGTCCGGCGGCGCGCTGCCGGCAGAACGCTCCGGCGTCCGGCTGCACCGGCCCGCCGGATACGGCGGGCTCGGTCGGGAGCGGGTCGTGTGCCGTCTGCACCCAGGCCCTGGGCAGCCGCCCGGTACTCCAGTGCTCGTCCAGATAGGTGACGATCTCCGGGAAGTCGGCCACCGGGTACGACTCGTCCTCGGGGATCTCCTCCTCCCCCGCCGCCAGCTCGCCGTGGTTGACCAGCACCCGCAGCCGCCCGGACTCGCGGTCCCAGACCGAGACCGCGGCCATGGTCGCGCCGAGCGCCTCGGTGGCCCGCGCGGCGGCGGCCCGCACGGCCTCCAGCGCGCTCTGCGCGCCGGCCATGTCCTGAGCCAGCTCGACCACGGCCTGCAACCGGTGGTCCAGGCCGGTGGCCGTCACCTGGTCCAGCCGCTCGGCGCGCTCCTCGGCGCGCTCCACGGTCCGCTCGCCGTCCCCGAGGCCGCCGGTGTCTCCCAGTTCCGCCATCACCCGCGCACCGCCCACGTTCACCCCTGCCGCTGAGTCCGGTACTCCCGCGTTCGGGACCAGACTAGGAGGGATTGCCGGGGATATGCCCGGTTTACCGGAATTGCCGCAAATCCACGCGATTGAGGCGCTATCGTGCCGGCTTCGCCACACGGCCGCCTTCGCACCACCGACCGGGCCCCGCGCTGCCAGACCTCCGCTACCGGGGGGCCGGCTTCGCCCGCCGGCTCAGCAGCCACGGCTCGACCAGCCCCAGCCCGCGCACCGGCCGCCGCCACATCGCCTGCAGCTGGAAGCGCGACACCGCCGCCCCGCCCGCCGCCCGGCCCGCCGGGTTCAGCGGCACCCCGGAGTGCGCCGCGAGCGCGTCCGCCAGCTGCGCCTGAGCGCTGCCGGTACCGTCCGCCGCACCCCGCGCGGCGGCTCCCGCCTGCTCCAGCGCCGCCGCGAACTCCCCGTCGATCAGCACCGCGTCCCGCTGCGCGATCGAGGTGAGCCGGCTGGCCAGGTTGACCGTGGTACCGAAGACGTCGCCCATCCGCGAGGTGACCGTGCCGAAGGCCATGCCGACCCGCAGCGCCGGGATGTTCTCCTCGTCGGTCAGCGTCTCCACCAGGCTGAGCGCGATCTCGGCGGCGGTCACCGGGTCCTCGGAGACATAGAGGATCTCGTCGCCCAGCGTCTTGATCAGCCGGCCGCCCTGGCCCGCGATCAGATCGGCGCAGGTGGACTCGAAGGTCTCCACCAGCTCGCCGAGCTCCTCCTCCTCCAGCCGCCGGGAGAGCCGGGTGAAGCCGACCAGGTCGGCGAAGCCCACCGCGAGGCGGCCGCTGGTGATCTCGGTGTCCTCGGCCGCCTGCACCACCCGGCCGGTGACGGCGGCCAGCTGGCGGCGCCAGACGTAGATCAGGAACTGCTCCAGCTCCGGCAGCAGCAGCTCGACCAGCGGGTAGGCCACCTCGGCCCGGGTCAGCCCCGGTTCGGCGGCCTGGGTGAGGTTCTCCAGGAAGGTGTCCATCTGCCAGCCGGCCAGCCGGGCGGTGGTCTGGCCGGTGGAGCGGGCCACCTGGATCGCCATCGACTCGTTGATCAGCCCGGACTCCACCAGGCCGGCCAGCCGGCGCAGCGCGATCACGTCGCCGTCGTTGAGCGCCCGCTGCTGGCCGATGTCGGGGAACCCCATCGCGCGCCAGAACCGGGTGGCCAGCTCCATCGGCACCTCGGCGGTGCGGGCGGCCTGGTACGGGGTGTAGCGACGCGGCGAGCCCAGGATCAGCTCTTCCAGGTCGAGCGCGACGGTGTGGTCCGCCTCCTCGGGGGCGTCACCGTCGCGCGCGCTGTCGTCCGGCGCGAGCCCGCCGTCGTCCTCTGCCACCGGTCCGTCCCCGTGCGGTCGCCGCACTTGCCGTCGAGTTCCCGTCCTTCGTGAGGCACTCCGCCGCCCGGGGACGTGGCGCGCCTCACACCGTTGCCAGGTGGAATGGTCGCACGGAATTCCCAGATCCGGGGCATCCGGACCTGACGAACCCGCGCCGTCGAGCTGCCGCAGCGGCGCTCGGTCGGCGCTCAGCCGGTGCGCGGCTGGGGGCGCAGATGCACCACGTCGCCCGCGCCGACCGCCTGCCGCGCGCCGTCCGCGCCGCGCACCACCAGGCGCCCGTCGCCGTCCAGCGCGACCGCCTCGCCCCGCAGCTCGCGATCCCCGGGCAGCTGCACCACGACCTCGCGCCCCAGCGTGGTGCAGCGCGCGGTGTAGGCCGCCAGCAGTCCGCTGGCCTGCGGGTCGCCGGCCGCCGCCTGCCACTCGCCGTACAGCTCGGCGAACTCGCGCAGCAGCGCGCGCAGCAGCGTGGTGCGGTCGGTGACCTCGGCGCCGACCAGCGCGAGCGAGGCGGCGGTGGGCACCGGCAGCTCCTCCTCGCGCAGCGAGACGTTCAGCCCCAGGCCCGCGACCACGGCCTCGCCGGTCAGCTCGGTGAGGATGCCGCCGAGCTTGCGCTCCTCGCCCGCGTGCTCGACCTGAAGGTCGTTGGGCCACTTCAGGCCGACCTCGACCCCGGACACCCGGTGCAGGGTGGCCGCCGTCGAGACGCCGACCAGGATCGGCAGCCAGCCCAGGCGCTCCCGCGGCACGGTGGGGCGCAGCAGCATCGACAGGAAGAGGCCGGACCGGGCCGGGGCGCTCCACCGGCGGTCCAGCCGGCCTCGCCCGGCGCTCTGCCGTTCGGCGACCAGCACCGCGCCCTCGGCGGCGCCGTCCTTGGCCCGGGCGGTCAGGTCGCTGTTGGTGGAGCCGGTCTCCTCGACCACGTCGAGCGCGGTCCACAGGCCACCGGGCAGCAGCAGGTCGTGGCGCAGTACGGCGGCGTCCAGCGGCGGGCGGTCGAGGTCGGTCCAGGGGGACGGTCCGTCGTGGCCGAAGCCACGCAGTCCGCTGCGGCGGGGACGATCGGGCTCGGTCATGGCCCTAGCGTAGGAGGACATCAGGGGTAGCCCCAGTCCGACCCATCGTCCCGCAGAAACGCTGATTAACACACTGTGTCGCTGGCCATAACGCGAAGGGCTCGAGGCTGGCTACGCTACCGGACGGTAGTCCTCGGCACCGTCCGGTTCGGACTCCCCCACCCTCCAACGCGCCTCTCACGTGAGGAACTCCACGGGATGACCGACGTGCCAACCGACCCCTCGCTGGACCCGCACACCACCGCCGGCAAGCTCGCCGACCTGCGCCGCAGGATCGACGAGGCGGTGCACTCCGGCTCCGCCGCGGCGGTCGAGAAGCAGCACGCCAAGGGCAAGCTGACGGCCCGTGAGCGGGTTCTGGAACTGCTCGACGAGGACTCCTTCGTGGAGTTCGACGAATTCGCCCGGCACCGCTCGACCAACTTCGGCCAGCAGAAGAACCGGCCCTACGGCGACGGCGTGGTCACCGGCTACGGCACCGTGGACGGCCGTCAGATCGCCGTCTTCGCCCAGGACTTCACCGTCTTCGGCGGCTCGCTCGGCGAGGTGTTCGGCGAGAAGATCGTCAAGGTGATGGACTTCGCGCTGAAGACCGGCTGCCCGGTGATCGGCATCAACGACTCCGGCGGCGCCCGGATCCAGGAGGGCGTGGTCTCGCTCGGCCTGTACGGCGAGATCTTCCGCCGCAACGTGCACGCCTCCGGTGTGATCCCGCAGATCTCGCTGATCCTGGGCCCGTGCGCGGGCGGCGCGGTCTACTCGCCCGCGATCACCGACTTCGTGGTGATGGCCGACCAGACCTCGCACATGTTCATCACCGGTCCCGACGTGATCAAGACGGTGACCGGCGAGGACGTCGGCATGGAGGAGCTGGGCGGCGCCCGCTCGCACAACACCAAGTCCGGCAACGCGCATTACCTGGCCGCGGACGAGAAGGAGGCGATCGAGTACGTCAAGAGCCTGCTGTCGTACCTGCCCTCCAACAACCTGAGCGACCCGCCCGGCTTCCCCGAGGAAGCGGATCTCGCGGTGAGCGAGCGGGACCTCGAACTCGACGCCCTGGTGCCGGACTCGGCGAACCAGCCGTACGACATGCACACCGTGATCGAGCACATCCTGGACGACGGCGAGTTCCTGGAGACCCAGCCGCTGTACGCCCGCAACATCATCACCGGCTTCGGCCGGGTCGAGGGCCAGCCGGTGGGCGTGGTCGGCAACCAGCCGCTGGACCTGGCCGGCTGCCTGGACATCGCCGCCAGCGAGAAGGCCGCGCGCTTCGTGCGGACCTGCGACAGCTTCAACATCCCGGTGCTCACCTTCGTCGACGTGCCCGGCTTCCTGCCCGGCACCGGACAGGAGTGGGACGGCATCATCCGGCGCGGCGCCAAGCTGATCTACGCCTACGCCGAGGCCACCGTGCCGCTGATCACCGTGATCACCCGCAAGGCCTTCGGCGGCGCCTACGACGTGATGGGCTCCAAGCACCTGGGCGCCGACCTCAACCTGGCCTGGCCCACCGCGCAGATCGCCGTGATGGGCGCGCAGGGCGCGGCCAACATCGTCTACCGGCGCGAGCTGGCCGACGCCGCCGCGGCCGGCGCGGACGTGGACGCCCGCCGGGCCGAGCTGGTCGCCGAGTACGAGGACACCCTGCTCAACCCGTACCTGGCGGCCGAGCGCGGCTACGTGGACGCGGTGATCGCGCCCAGCGAGACCCGCAAGCACATCGTGCGCGGGCTGCGGGCGCTGCGCGGCAAGCGCGAGGTGCTGCCGCCGAAGAAGCACGGCAACATCCCCTTGTAGGGCGTGGCACCCTCAACCCCAACGCTCGGAAAGGACCCGATGATGCCCCCCATCCAGGTGCTGCACGGGCAGCCGACCCCCGAGGAGCTGGCCACCGTCCTGGCGGTGGTCCAAGCCCGGGCCGCCGCCGGCGCCGCCGCTGCCGAGGCGGCGCGCCGTTCGGCGAGCGGCCCGGCCTCCCCGTGGACCGACCCCGCCCGCCGCGTCCGCTCCGCCCCGCGCCCCGGCCCGCACGCCTGGCGCACCTCGGGCTGGGCGCACTGAGCCGGACCCGCTGAATCCGCTCCCCGCGCACCACGACGGTGCGCGGGGAGCGGCGCGTGGCGGCCCGTAGGCTGACCCGTATGACCGATCGCCGCACCCTCGTGCTCGCCTCCGCCTCCCCCGCCCGGCTCGGGCTGCTCCGTCAGGCCGGGTTGGCCCCCCGGGTGATCGTCAGCGGGGTGGACGAGGACGCGCTGAGCGCCGCCACCCCCGCCGAGCTGGCCCTGGTGCTCGCCGAGGCCAAGGCCGCCGTGGTGGCCGCCGAGCTGACCGACGGCGAGCTGGTGATCGGCTGCGACTCGGTGCTCGAACTCGACGGGCAGGCCCTCGGCAAGCCCACCGACGCCGCCGACGCGCTGGCCCGCTGGCGCTCGATGCGCGGTCGCAGCGGTGTGCTGCGCACCGGCCACTGCGTGATCGACACCGCGAACGGCCGCCAGGTCTCCGCCACCGCCTCCACCACCGTGCACTTCGCCGAGCCCGACGACGCCGAGATCGAGGCCTACGTGGCCACCGGTGAACCGCTGCACGTGGCCGGCGCGTTCACCCTGGACGGGCTCTCCGCACCGTTCGTGGCCGGCATCGAGGGCGACCACGGCAACGTGATCGGCCTGTCGCTGCCGCTGCTGCGCACCCTGCTGGCCGATCTGGGGGTACGGATCACCGATCTTTGGGGTTGAACCCCCTGGGCCGGGCCCTCCCCGCCCCGCTAGGCTGGCGCCGCGCCGGACGGGGAGGGGGTGGCGCGATGGCGGACATGGTGTTGAACGTCGTGCTCGGCCTGCTCACCAGCGCGATCGGCGCGGGCCTGGGCTGGCTGGCCCAGTCGCTGCGGCGGCGTCGGCGGCTGGACCGGACCCGGGCGTTCTTCGGGATGCCGGCGGGCACCGAGTGCCTGCTGGTGGTCAACCGGCACACCGGCAGCCCCAACGCGAACAGCGTGCACCGGGACGACGTCAGCGCGCTGATGGAGCTGGCCGTGCTGGTCAACGCCTGCGGTGCCCGGCCCGAGGTGGTGGTCCACGACCAGGTCCGCCAGGGGCTGGGCAACAAGGCCGAGTTCTGCCTCGGCGGGCCGAGCAGCAACGAGCGCACCGCCGCCCATCTGGGCTGGCGGCTGCCGAGCGTGCGGTTCAGCTACCGGCCGGGGACCCCGGGCGCGATCCTGGTCGGTGCTCAGGAGTACGAGCTGGAGCGGAACACCGAGGACACCCCCGGCCACAGCTACGTCCTGCTGGCCCGCCTCGAACCCGGCGACGGCGGCCGGCCGACCTTCCTGATCGCCGGTCAGGTGGCGGTCGCCAACCACGCGGCGGTGCGCTACCTGGTGGCACACCAGCGCGAACTGATGGACCGTTACGGCACGCACAGCTCCTTCGTCCTGATGCTGCGGGTGATCAAC
Organism: Kitasatospora sp. NBC_01266; assembly: GCF_036242395.1. Taxonomy (NCBI): domain Bacteria; kingdom Bacillati; phylum Actinomycetota; class Actinomycetes; order Kitasatosporales; family Streptomycetaceae; genus Kitasatospora; species Kitasatospora sp. NBC_01266. The sequence continues at coordinate 3,466,433 of NZ_CP108458.1, forward strand.
CCGGTCAAGTACGGCCCGGACGTGGTCGAGCTGGTCGCCGACGTGACCACGGCGGCGACGGCGAGCCCCGCACCCGCGCTGAGCAGCGGGAGCGCCGGATGAAGCCAGCCCTGTGGCGAACGCCACGGCCCGCCCGCCCGGCCCTGCGGACACTCCAGAATCCCGCTAGTGCTCCGGCGTACCGTTGCCACCTGCGGCTCTCCCGCTCCGTGCGCACATGATCACCATGTGCGTCACGCTCCGTGTGGGCAAGCTCACCACCAGGGGCTACTCGCCGGTACCACCTACTCGTCCCTAAACTCCATCGAGGTTCAAGAAGGGAGCCACAGTGCGCAAGGTGCTCATCGCCAACCGCGGAGAAATCGCCGTCCGCGTCGCCAGGGCCTGCTCGGATGCTGGTATCGCCAGTGTCGCCGTTTACGCCGAGCCCGACCGGGACGCGCTGCACGTCCGCGCGGCCGACGAGGCCTACGCTCTCGGCGGCGACACCCCCGCGACCAGCTACCTGGACATCGCCAAGGTCCTCAAGGCCGCTGCCGACTCCGGTGCGGACGCGATCCACCCCGGTTACGGATTCCTGTCGGAGAACGCCGACTTCGCCCAGGCCGTGCTCGACGCCGGGCTGATCTGGATCGGCCCGCCGCCGCAGGCCATCCGCGACCTGGGTGACAAGGTCACCGCCCGGCACGTCGCCCAGCGGGCCGGTGCGCCGCTGGTGGCCGGCACCCCGGACCCGGTCGCCGGGCCGGACGAGGTGGTCGCCTTCGCGACCGAACACGGCCTGCCGGTCGCCATCAAGGCGGCCTTCGGCGGTGGCGGGCGCGGCCTGAAGGTGGCCCGCACGCTGGAGGAGATCCCGGAGCTGTTCGAGTCCGCGGTCCGCGAGGCCGTCGCCGCCTTCGGGCGCGGCGAGTGCTTCGTCGAGCGCTACCTGGACAACCCGCGGCACGTCGAGACCCAGTGCCTGGCCGACCAGCACGGCAACGTGGTGGTCGTCTCCACCCGTGACTGCTCGCTGCAGCGCCGGCACCAGAAGCTGGTCGAGGAGGCCCCCGCGCCGTTCCTGACCGAGGAGCAGAACGCCGAGCTGTACCGGGCGTCCAAGGCGATCCTGCGCGAGGCCGGCTATGTCGGCGCCGGGACCTGCGAGTTCCTGGTCGCGCAGGACGGGCTGATCTCCTTCCTGGAGGTCAACACCCGGCTGCAGGTCGAGCACCCGGTGACCGAGGAGGTCACCGGCATCGACCTGGTCCGCGAGATGTTCCGGATCGCCGACGGCGAGGAGCTCGGCTACGACGACCCGAAGGTCCGCGCCCACTCCTTCGAGTTCCGGATCAACGGCGAGGACCCGGGCCGCAACTTCCTGCCCGCCCCCGGCACGGTGACGCTCTTCGCGCCGCCGTCCGGCCCCGGCGTGCGGCTGGACGCGGGCGTGGAGACCGGCTCGGTGATCGGCCCCGCCTGGGACTCGCTGCTGGCCAAGCTGATCGTCACCGGCCGGGACCGCAAGCAGGCCCTGGAGCGGGCCAAGCGCGCGCTGGCCGAGTTCACGGTCGAGGGCATGGCCACCGCCATCCCGTTCCACCGCGCGGTCGTCGCCGACCCGGCCTTCGCCCCCGAGGTGCACGGCAACGAGGGTCCGTTCAGCATCTACACCCGCTGGATCGAGACCGAGTTCAACAACACCATCCCGCCGTTCGCGGGCGGCGCGGCCGACGGCGAGGAGCCGGACGGCCGGGAGACCGTGGTGGTCGAGGTCGGCGGCAAGCGGATCGAGGTCTCGCTGCCCGCCTCGCTGGGCGTCGGCTCCGCCCCGGCCGCCGGTGCGGGCAGCGCGGGCAAGGCCAAGCGCCGGGTGGGCGCCAAGAAGGCCGGCGCCGCGGTCAGCGGTGACACGCTCGCCTCGCCGATGCAGGGCACCATCGTCAAGGTCGCCGTCGAGGAGGGTCAGGTCGTCGCCGAGGGCGAGCTGATCGTGGTGCTCGAGGCGATGAAGATGGAGCAGCCGCTCAACGCCCACAAGGCCGGCACCATCACCGGTCTCAAGGCCGAGGTCGGCGCGAGCGTCAGCAGCGGCGCCGCCCTCTGCGAGATCAAGGACTGACCTGGCATCGGTCCACCTGGGCGCCCCGTGGCCCGCTGGTTGCTCGTCAACCGGCGGGCCACACCGCTGTCACGGGCGCCCGGCGGCCAGCGGCCGGAAGGCGAGGGTCCCCGGGCGGCGCTGGCCGGGCAGCGGGGCGGCCGCGGCGGGCGGCGCCCCCGGCGCCCGGCGGGCGGCCCCCGGGGGCTGCTGCGGGTGCCGCTCCGGGCCCGGGGCGGCATGCCCCGGTGGCTCGGCGGCCAGCCCCAGCGGCGCGATCGAGATCTGCACCCCGCAGTCGGCCAGCGCGTCCAGCTCGCGGGCGGTCGGGTCGTGGCCCGCTGCCTGCTCGTCGGTGACCAGGCGGGTGATCGCATCCGTCGGCACGGTCTGGAACATGGTGTCGGTGCCCAGCTTGGTGTGGTCGGCCAGCACGATCACCTCCGTGGCCGACTGCACCAGGGCCCGGTCCACGCTCGCCGAGAGCATGTTGGTGGTGGACAGCCCGCGCTCGGCGGTCAGGCCGCTGCCCGAGATGAAGGCCTTGGAGACCCGCAACCCGTGCAGCGACTGCTCGGCGCCGCTGCCGACCAGAGCGTAGTTGGACCCGCGCAGCGTGCCGCCGGTCATCACCACCTCCACCCGGTTGGCGTGCGCGAGCGCCTGGGCGACCAGCAGCGAGTTGGTCACCACCGTCAGACCCGGGACCCGGGCCAGGCGGCGGGCCAGCTCCTGGGTGGTGGTACCGGCCCCGATCACCACCGCGTCGCCCTCCTCGACGAGCGTGGCCGCGAGGTCCGCGATCGCGCTCTTCTCGGCGGCGGCGAGGTGGGTCTTCTGCGGGTAGCCGGGCTCCCGGCTGAAGCCTCCGGGGAGCACCGCGCCGCCGTGTCGGCGGTCGAGCAGCCCTTCGGCCTCCAGCGCCCGGACGTCCCGGCGGACGGTGACTTCGGAGGTCTGGACGACGCGTGCCAACTCGCGGAGCGACACGGCTCCGTTGGCCCGCACCATTTCGAGGATCAACTGGCGACGTTCTGCAGCAAACACAGAACCGACGGTAACCCCCCTGACCGTCCGCTTTCAGGCGTTTGCCGCTAGTAACAGGAACTACTCACCTTCCGGCGGCGCATGACCGTACAATTCGCGCCGCCGCTCCCCCGCGCACCCTCCGCCGTCAGGACGAAGGGCCGGAGCATTCGGGTGACGAGGTCAGGATTCGCTCTCCGCCCGCTTGCGGATGTGCAGCTGGCGGGCCGCCTCGGCGGTGGAACCGGAGAGCGAGGGGTAGACCGTGAAGGCGCTGGCGACCTGCTCGACCGTCAAGTTGTTGTCCACCGCGAGCGAGATCGAGTGAATCAGCTCGCTCGCGCGCGGCGCGACCACCACGCCACCCACCACGATGCCGGTGCCGGGGCGGCAGAAGAGCTTCACGAAGCCGTCCCGGATGCCCTGCATCTTGGCCCGCGGGTTGCCCCGCAGCGGCAGCTTGATCTCGACGGCGTCCATCTTTCCGCACGAGACGTCGGCCGCGGTGTAACCGACGGTGGCGATCTCCGGGTCGGTGAAGATGTTGGAGGCGATGGTCTTCAGGTTCAGCGGCTGCACCGCGTCGCCCAGCGCGTGGTACATCGCGATCCGGCCCTGCATCGCGGCGACCGAGGCGAGCATGAAGACGCCGGTGCAGTCGCCGGCCGCGTAGACGCCGGGGGCGCTGGTGCGGGAGACCCGGTCCACCACGATCTGGCCCCAGTCGTTGAGCTTGACCCCGGCCTCCTCCAGGCCCATGCCCGCGGTGTTGGGGATCGCGCCGATCGCGATCAGGCAGTGCGTGCCGCTGATCACCCGGCCGTCCGAGAGGGTGACCTCGACCCCGTCACCGACCCGCTTGGCGCTCTCCGCCCGCAGCCGGCTCATCACGTTCATACCGCGGCGGCGGAAGACGTCCTCCAGCACCTCGGCGGCGTCCGGGTCCTCGCCCGGCAGCACCCGGTCGCGGCTGGAGACCAGGGTGACCTTGGAGCCGAGCGCCTGGTAGGCGCCGGCGAACTCGGCACCGGTGACACCGGAGCCGACCACGATCAGCTCGCGGGGCAGCTCCTCCAGGTCGTAGACCTGCTTCCAGTTCAGGATCCGCTCGCCGTCCGGCCGGGCGTCCGGCGCCTCGCGCGGGTGCACGCCGCTGGCGACCAGCACCGCGTCGGCGCGCAGCGACTGGGTGCTGCCGTCGGCGGCCTCCACGACCACCTCGCGCGACCCGTCGGCGGCCTGGCCGCCGGAGCCGAGCCGGCCCTTGCCGCGCAGCACGGTGACACCGGCCCGGGTGACGGACTGGGTGATGTCGTGCGACTGGGCGATCGCCAGCCGCTTCACCCGTCGGTTGACCTTGCCGAGGTCGACGCTGATCGCCCGCTCGCCGCGCTCGCCGTCCGAGCCGTCGCAGGCGAGCCTGATCCCGAGCTCCTGGTAGGAGGCGTCGAAGCCGGTCATCACCTCGGCGGTCGCGATCAGCGTCTTGGACGGTACGCAGTCCGTCAGCACCGCCGCTCCACCCAGACCGTCGCGATCGACGACGGTCACCTCCGCGCCGAGCTGGGCCGCCACCAGGGCCGCCTCGTATCCGCCGGGTCCGCCACCGATGATCACGATCCGAGTCACGTGCACCATTGTCCCGCACACCGAGTTCGATGCGAGCACCGGCCCGTTGAATTGTGCGCATCATCGAAGCTGTGCTCGAGCGGCCGGGCCGCCCGGGCCTTGATCGGTTGGCCAACTCCCGTAGGCTGACGCCCATGTCGCTCTACGCCGCGTACGCCACGAACCTCGACGCCCGGCAGATGAGCCGGCGCGCACCGCACTCCCCGCTGCGCGGGACCGGCTGGCTGGACGGCTGGCGGCTGACCTTCGGCGGCGAGCAGCTCGGCTGGGAGGGCTCGCTGGCCACCGTGGTCGAGGACGAGAAGGAGCAGGTCTTCGTCTCGCTCTACGACGTGGCGCCGATGGACGAGGAGGGCCTGGACCGCTGGGAGGGCCTGCAGCTCGGCATCTACCGCAAGATCCGGCTGCGCGCGCACACCCTGGACGGTGAGGTCCCGGTCTGGACCTACGTGCTGAACGACTACGAGGGCGGCCTGCCGGCGGCGCGCTACCTCGGGCTGATCGCGGACGCGGCGGAGAGCGCGGGCGCACCGTCCGACTACGTCCTGGACCTTCGTCGCCGGCCCTGCTGACGACCCGCTCGGGGCCCCGTCGACGGTGACGCCCGGCCGCGACCGAGCCGCTACGGCAGGTGAAGGCCTGCCGCAGGTAAAGCCCGCCGGCCACTGGTCGATCCTCCGAACCGGAGCGCCGCGAACCGGCCGTGGCCAGTGTTTTCAGGTCAACCTGGTAACGATCCGGCATGGCGACACGGCTATGTCTACGCGCGTAGGCATTTGTTGACTATCCTCAGCCTTGTGAACGCTTCTCCTCAGACCGCCGTGTCCGCCGACCCCTACGCCGCCGCTCAGGCCGCCGCCGCCCGCCTGCGCGAGCTGACCGGTGTCGAGCACCACGACGTCGCCCTGGTGATGGGCTCGGGCTGGGTGCCGGCCGCCGACGCGCTGGGCGAGACCGTGGCCGAAATCCCGGTCACGGACCTCCCCGGCTTCCCCGCCCCCGCCGTCGCCGGCCACGCCGGCAAGATCCGCTCGGTGAAGATAGGCGACAAGCACGCCCTGATCTTCCTCGGTCGCAACCACTACTACGAGGGCCACGGCGTGGCCACCGTGGTGCACGGCGTGCGCACCGCCGCCGCCGCGGGTTGCCAGACCATCGTGCTGACCAACGGCTGCGGTGGCCTGCGCCAGGGCTGGGTGCCCGGTCAGCCGGTGCTGATCAGCGACCACATCAACCTGACCGCCGACTCCCCGATCGTCGGCGCCAACTTCGTCGACCTCACCGACCTCTACTCCAAGCGGCTGCGCGAGCTCTGCCGCGAGGTGGACCCGAGCCTGGACGAGGCCGTCTACGTCCAGTTCCGCGGCCCGCACTACGAGACCCCGGCCGAGGTCCACATGGCCCGGGTGATCGGCGGCGAGCTGGTCGGCATGTCCACCACGCTGGAGGCGATCGCCGCCCGCGAGGCCGGCGCCGAGGTGCTGGGCATCTCGCTGGTCACCAACCTGGCCGCGGGCATGACCGGCGAGCCGCTGAACCACGCCGAGGTGCTGGAGGCAGGCAAGGCCTCCGCCGAGCGGATGGGCGCGCTGCTGGCGAAGGTCCTGGAGCGGATCTGACCCCGCCCCCGCAGACCCGGCCCGGGCGCTCCCCCGCTGCTAACGGGGTGCCCGGGCCGTTCCCGTTGCACGTTCCGCTGCTCGTTTCCCATCGATCCCCCTACCGGATACCGGAGTAGGCGACCCCATGGCCCAGGAAAGCACCACCGACCTCCTCGCCCGCGCCCACCAGTGGCTGACCGAGGACCCCGACGCCGAGACCCGCGAGGAGTTGGCCGCGCTGCTGGCCACCGCCGAGCAGGGCGAGGCGAGCGCGCTGGCCGAGCTGGCCGAGCGGTTCGCCGACCGGCTGCAGTTCGGCACCGCGGGCCTGCGCGGTGAGCTGGGCGCGGGCCCGATGCGGATGAACCGCGCCGTCGTGATCCGGGCCGCCGCCGGCCTGGCCGCCCACGTCCGCGCGGCCGGGGCCGGCGACCTGGTGGTGGTCGGCTACGACGCCCGGCACAAGTCCTACGACTTCGCGCGCGACACCGCCGCCGTGATGGTCGGCGCGGGCCTGCGCGCCGCGCTGCTGCCGAGCCCGCTGCCCACCCCGGTGCTCGCCTTCGCGATCCGCCACCTGGGCGCGGCGGCCGGCGTGATGGTGACGGCCAGCCACAACCCGCCGCGCGACAACGGCTACAAGGTCTACCTGGGCGACGGCTCGCAGATCGTGCCGCCGGCCGACGCCGAGATCGCCGCCGAGATCGACGCGGTGGCCTCGCTGCACGACGTGCCGCTGGCTGCCGAGGGCTGGCAGGTGCTCGGCGAGGACGTGCTGGACGCCTACCTGGCCCGCGCCGTCACCGTGGTCGACCCGGCCGGCCCGCGCGGGTTGGACGTGGTCTACACCCCGATGCACGGGGTGGGCCGCGACACCCTGCTGGCCGCCTTCAAGCAGGCCGGCTTCCCCGCCCCGACCGTGGTCGCCGAGCAGGCCGAGCCGGACCCGGAGTTCCCCACCGTCGCGTTCCCCAACCCGGAGGAGCCGGGCGCGATGGACCTGGCCTTCCGGACCGCCGCCGAGCACACCCCCGACCTGGTGATCGCCAACGACCCGGACGCGGACCGCTGCGCGGTGGCCGTGCCGGACGCCACCGCGGCGGCCGGATGGCGGATGCTGCGCGGTGACGAGGTCGGCGCGCTGCTGGGTGCGGCGCTGGTCGCCAAGGGCGCGCGCGGCACCTTCGCCACCACCATCGTCTCGGCCACCCTGCTCGGCCGGATCGCCGAGAGCGCCGGGCTGGCCTACGAGGAGACGCTGACCGGCTTCAAGTGGCTCTCCCGCACCGAGGGCCTGCGCTACGGCTACGAGGAGGCGCTGGGCTACTGCGTCGACCCCGAGGGCGTGCGGGACAAGGACGGCATCAGCGCCGCCCTGCTGATCGCCGAGCTGGCCGCCGGGCTCAAGCTCACCGGGCGCACCCTGACCGACCTGCTGGACGAGCTGGCGCTGACCCACGGCCTGCACGCCACCGACCAGCTCTCGGCCCGGGTCGAGGACCTGTCGCTGATCGCCGACGCGATGCGCCGGCTGCGCGAGCAGCCGCCCACCGAGCTGGCCGGACTGCTGGTCGAGCGGGCGGACGACCTGTCGGCCGGCTCGGCCGAGCTGCCGCCGACCGACGGCCTGCGCTACTACCTGGCCGGGCAGCCGGTGCGCTCGGCGCGGATCGTGGTCCGGCCGTCCGGGACCGAGCCGAAGCTGAAGTGCTACCTGGAGGTCGTGCTGCCGGTCGCCTCGGCCGGCGAGCTGCCCGAGACCCGGGTGCGGGCCACCGAGCTGCTGGCGGCGCTCAAGCGGGACCTGGCGGCGGCTGCCGGGATCTGACCTCCCGCAGCGCGCGTACGCCAGGGGCCCGCGACCGGTTCGGAACCCGTCGCGGGCCCCTGGCGTGCGGGCCCCTGGCGTGCGGGCCTCAGGCCTGCGGCCTCAGCTCTCAGGTCTCAGGCGGCGATCAGCGCAACCAGTGCCACCAGCCCGACCAGCGTCGGCGCGATCACCCACCAGCACCAGTCGACCTTGACCTCGCCCTTCGCGGTCGGACGCACCGCGTTGGTCTTGGCCTGCTCGCGCAGCACGTCCATCACCTGGTCCGACCAGGCCCGGTTCGAGTCCGGCGCGCCCGGCACCGAGACGCGCGGCGGCTTGGGCAGGCTGCCGAACCTCGGCCTGCGCGGGCTCTCGGTGACGGCGGCCCGGGACGCGTAGCGGTTCGCCTTGTTGCGCTGGCGCAGCGAGACCGGCACCGCCCACATCTGGTAGGTCTTGCCGCCGGCCAGCACCTCGGCCGAGAAGCCCGCGCGCAGCGCCTCGACCTCGGCCCACGGCACCACGATGGTGCGCAGCGGGTTGCGGACCAGCAGCCGGTCCTGGCCGGCCGCGACGGACGGCCGCAGGGTGTAGGCGATCACCGGGAAGGCGAACAACGGCGCACAGGCCAGCGCGACCCACGGGGTCTTGCCGCTGCTGCTCACCATGGCGTCGACAATCAGCCACCCGGCGATCGCGAGCAGCAGTACGCCGCAGACGACGGCGGAGGACGAGCGGAAGACGTGGTCGGCGTACTTCGGCCCGGCGGCGGGGGTGGCAGAGCCCCGGTGGGGGGGCGTGCCGGCGGAATCGGTCATGGGGTCGATTCTGCCCCATCGACCCTTGCGGACCGTCAGTCACAAACGTCACTTTTAGGCCGCAACCCGAGGTCGCCGCACTGCCCGCCGCACCGGGAGCCGGCCGATCACCGGCCTCCGGTGGTCGATCACCGGGCGGATCACCGGCCGATCACCGCACCGATCACCGGTCGGCCACCCGCCGATCACTGGCCCAGCGCCATTCAGCAACGATTTGCCGAAAGTTTCAGCAATTCCTTGCTGGACTCTTGACGCCGCCCGCGCCCGGGCGGGATGGTCTAGCGCGCGGTGCACCCCGACGGCCCTGCCAGCCGTCCGGCGCCCCGCTCCCGCCCATCGGTACCCGCCGCCCGCCGAGCCCCACCCCCGCCCGGCGCAGCCCCGCGAACCTGCGCCGCCGGTCCTCGGCGGGACGGCCCACCCCCCGGGAGTCCTCCCCATGAGACTGCTCCGACGAGACCGGACCAGCCGCCCCGCCGCCTTCGCCGCGGCCGCCCTGGTGGCCGGCGCCCTGCTGCCGCTCACCCTGCAGGGCACGGCGCACGCCGCCACGAACCCAGACGGCGGCGACGTGATCGCCAACCTCTTCGAGTGGAACTGGCCCTCGGTGGCCAACGAGTGCACCACGGTGCTCGGGCCCAAGGGCTACGGCGCCGTCGAGGTCGCCCCGCCCGAGGACTCGATCCGCCTGGCGGGCAGCACCCACGCCTGGTGGGACGTCTACCAGCCGGTCGCCTACGACCTGAACAGCCGGATGGGCACCGAGGCCCAGTTCGCCCAGATGGTCACCACCTGCCACAACGCCGGCGTCAAGGTCTACGCCGACGCGGTGCTCAACCACACCGCCGGTGCCAACCAGACCAGCACCGACTCGTACGGCGGCGCGAGCTTCAACCCCGCCACCTTCACGTACAACAACGTCCCGTACGACAGCTCGGACTTCCACTTCTCGCCGCCCTGCCCCAACGCGGACATGAGCATCAGCGACTGGAACAACGTCCAGCAGGTGCAGGAGTGCGACCTCTCCTCGCTCTCCGACCTCTACACCGAGAAGGACGACGTCCGCGCCAAGCTGGCCGGCTACCTCAACAAGCTGGTCGGCTACGGCGTCGACGGCTTCCGGATGGACGCCGCCAAGCACATCGCGCAGGCCGACATGGCCAACATCCTCAGCCGGGTCAACAACACCACCTGGACCAACTCCCGGCCGTACGTCTACCAGGAGGTGATACCCGGCAGCACCGGCCAGCTGGCCCCCTCCGCCTTCGAGGGCAACGGCAGCGTGATCGAGTTCACCTACGCCTACGACCTGAAGAGCCAGTTCAACGGCAGCATCGCCAACCTCAAGACCTTCGGGCAGAGTTGGGGCATCGAGCCGAGCAACCTGTCCTCGGTGATGGTGACCAACCACGACACCGAGCGCAGCGGCCAGACCCTCAGCTACCAGGACGGCAGCAAGTACACGCTGGCCACGCTCTTCGAACTGGCCTGGGGCTACGGCACCCCGCAGGTCTACTCCGGCTTCACCTTCAGCACCAGCGACCAGTCCCCGCCGGCCGACGCCAACGGCTACGTCACCGCGACCGAGTGCACCAGCGGCGCCTGGACCTGCACCGACCGCAACCAGGGCATCGCCAACATGGTCGGCTGGCACAACGCCACCCAGGGCAAGCCGGTGGCCAACTGGTGGGACAACGGCGGCAACGCGATCGCCTTCAGCCGCGGCAACGGCGGCTGGATCTCGATCAACAACGGCAGCAGCGCGGTGACCCAGACCTTCGAGACCGGCCTGCCGGGCGGCAGCTACTGCGACGTCATCCACGGCGACCCGGTGGCCGGCGGCGGCTGCACCGGCCCGACGGTCACGGTGGACGCCACCGGCCAGGCCACCGTGACGGTCAACCCCGGTGACGCGGTGGCGCTCTACCCGACCGCCGGCAGCAGCGGGACGGTCAGCGAGACCTTCAACGAGACCGAGACCACGAGTTGGGGCCAGAGCGTCTACCTGGTCGGCTCGATCCCGGCCCTCGGCAACTGGAACCCGAGCGCGGCGATCCCGCTCTCCTCGGCCAACTACCCAGTGTGGGGCGGCACGTTGAGCCTGCCGGCGAACACGTCCTTCCAGTACAAGTACCTGATCAAGGACAGCTCCGGGAACGTGACCTGGGAGAACGGCGCCAACCACAGCGCCGCCAGCGGTTCCTCGGGCGGCACGCTGAACGACACCTGGCAGCAGTAACCACCCTGCCGTCAGCACCAGTTGAGCGCCGGTCCGCCCTCGTGGCGGCCGGCGCTCAGCCGCGCAGCCGGCGGGCCACCACCGCGCCGCCGTAGAGCAGCAGTCCGCACACCGCCGCGCCGGCCACCCCCGCGAGGTCGTCGGCCACCGTCAGCACCGCGCCACCCGCCCGCAGCACCCGGGGCGCCTCACCGGCCACCACGATCAGCCCGGCCAGCCCCGGCAGCCACTCCAGATAGCTGCGCCGCCGGGCACCGCGCAGCCGGCGATGCCGATGGCCGTACACCGTGGCCGCCAGCCGCACGCTCACCGCCATCAACAGGAACCCGATCCAGACCAGCGGCCACCGTTCCGACTCGAACACCGCGTCACCTCCCCGCTCTCCCTCCCCTGCGGGGACGCTACCCGCGTAACGCGGCGCTCTACCAGGCAACGTGAAGGTTCTGCGGGAAATCTGGGATTTCCCCGACCACTGTCCGACCTGGGCCCCTTATTTCCTGCATGTCCACCTCATATGGAGTGCCAGGACCGGTCCTCGCATACTGATCTGATGACCCCTCAGGCCACCGCCGTCCGCCGCCTCGACCTCGGCTCCTTCGTCCGCCCCGGCAGCGAGACCGAGGACGGCTACCCCCGGGTGGAGCCGGTGCTCGGCTACCTGGTCCGACACCCGCGGGGACTGCTGCTCTTCGACACCGGCATCGGCACCGGCGACCCCGGGACCGAGGCGCACTACCGGCCCCGCCGGCGCCCGCTGCCCGCCGCACTGGCCGCCGCCGGGGTCACGCCCGCCGAGGTGACCGCGGTGGTCAACTGCCATCTGCACTTCGACCACTGCGGCGGCAACCCGCTGCTGCCCGGTCGGCCGATCCTGGTGCAGCGCACCGAGCTGGCCGCCGCCCGGGCCGGCGGCCACACCTTCGAGCACCTCGTCGACTTCCCCGGCGCCGACTACCGCGAGCTGACCGGCGAGACCGAACTCTGGCCCGGCCTGTGGATCCTGCCCACCCCGGGGCACACCGCGGGGCACCAGTCCCTGGCCGTCCGCCGCCCCGACGGCACCGTGGTACTGGCCGGCCAGGCCCGCGACTTCGCCTCCCACTTCGCGAGCGACCAGCTGGCCCGCCGGGCACGGCACGAGGGCGTGGCCGAACCGCTGCCCGACTATCCCGCCTGGCTGGACCGGCTGGCCGCGTTCGATCCACGCCGGGTGCTCTTCGCCCACGACGCCTCGGTGTGGACCCCGGCGGCGGACGGGGACTGCTGAGCGACCGGGCCGCCGCTGGTCATCTCGACCGCACAGGCCCTAGTCGGCGTCCTCGGGGCGCGCGGCCAGGACCCGGGTGAGCAACTCGGTGAGGGTGGCCCGCTCCTCGGCGTCGAGTGTGGCGAACCACTGCTGCTCGCGGCGGGTCTGCTCGGCGAACGCCTCCCGGACGGCGTTCTCGCCCGCAGCGGTGAGGCCGGCGGCGACCGCGCGCCGGTCGTCGGGCAGCGGCCGGCGTTCGACCAGGCCGTCCCGTTCCAGGGTGTTGATGGCGTTGGTGACCGCCGAGCGGGACATCGCCGAGATCTCGGCGAGCCGGGCGGGCTGGGTGGGGCCCAGCAGCCAGAGCTTGAACATCAGCCGGAAGCCGGGGAGCGTCCAGCCGCGCGGGCGGTGGATGTGGCTCTCCAGGTCGGCGACGACCAGGTAGGACAGGTGGAGCAGGTGGTAGGCGAGCGCGAATGCCTCCGGGTCGGCCGGCGACGGCATGCCCGCCAGCCGGTCGCGCGCATAGGCGGCGTATCTGAGATCAGGTCGGTCCACGCACAGAGTCTTGCGCATGGCGGCCCGGTGGGAGATTGTTACGGCCATAACAATCTTCGCGGGAGGGTGCTGTGCGGATCACCATCGCAGGAGGCGGTATCGGCGGGCTCGCCACCGCGCTCAGCCTGCATGCGGCCGGATTCGACGACGTCGTCGTACACGAGGCGGCCCGGGAGATCCGTCCGCTCGGCGTCGGGATCAACCTCCTCCCGCACGCGGTGAGAGAGTTGACCGAGCTCGGCCTGGCCGACCGGCTGGCCGCGATCGGTGTCCCCACCGCCGAGCTGGCCTACTTCAACCAGCACGGGCAGCTGATCTGGTCCGAACCGCGCGGGCTCGGCGCCGGCTACCGGTGGCCGCAGTACTCGGTGCACCGGGGCAGGCTGCAAATGCTGCTGCTGGACGCCGTCCGCGAGCGCCTCGGCGCGCAGGCCGTCCGGACCGGGAGCCGGATCACCGGCCTGCGCCACGACTCCGACCTGCTCGTCGGCGCCGACGGGATCCACTCGGCCGTCAGGGCCGCGCTCTTCCCCGGCGAAGGGGCACCGACGTGGAACGGGCTCATGCTGTGGCGGGGCACGACCTATGGCGAGCCGTTCCTGACCGGCCGGTCCATGATCATGGCCGGGGACGGAGCGCAGAAGTTCGTCGCCTACCCGATCGGGGAAGGGCCGCTGATCAACTGGGTCGCCGAACGGCCGCTGGACGGCGAACCGCCCAAGCGCGGCAACTGGAACCGCCCCACCGATCTGGCCACGGTCGTAGCGCACTTCGCCGACTGGAGGTTCGACTGGCTGGACGTGCCGGGGCTCATCGCGGGAGCCGAGGCGGCCTTCGAGTACCCGATGGTGGACCGCGAGCCCCTGCCGTACTGGACCAGGGACGACGTCGTCCTGCTGGGCGACGCCGCGCACGCCATGTACCCCGTCGGCTCCAACGGAGCGTCCCAGGCGATCATCGACGCCCGGGTGCTCGCCCACTCGCTCGCCACGACCGGCTCCGCCGCCGGCTACGAGGAAATCCGCCGACCCGCCACCACCGCGCTCCAACTCGCCAACCGGCGCCAAGGGCCCGAGGTCGTCATGAGGCTCGCCCACGAGCGGGCTCCCGGTGGCTTCGAGGACATCGAACAGGTCGTCCCGCTCGCGGAGCGTACGGAGATCGCCGCTTCGTACAAGCGCACCGCGGGCTTCGACCCGACCCTGCTCAACGAGCGCGCGTCGTGGAGCGTGCGGTGAACCTGGAGAGCCTCGCCGTCTTCGAGGTGCGGCTGGATCCGGTCCTCGACCTCGGCGACTCGCACTGGGGTCGCCGCCGGGTGATCAACATCGTCGGCGGGACGTTCGAGGGACCGCGGCTGTCCGGGGTGATCCTGCCGGGCGGCGCGGACTGGCAGGTGCTGCACCCCGACGGCACGGCCAGCATCGACACCCGCTCCACGCTGCGCACTCACGACGGCGCGCATCTCTACCTCTCCACCAGCGGCGTACGCCACGGCTCACCCGAGGTCCTCCGGAGGTTGGCCGCCGGAGAGGCGGTGGACCCTGCCGAGTACTACTTCCGGCTCTTCTGCCGCTTCGAGACCGGGGACGAGCGCTACCGGTGGCTGAACCGCACCCTGGCCGTGGCCTCGGCCGCCCGCACCGCCGAGGCCGTCCGCTACGAGGCGTACACCCTCGAGTAGTCGGGCCGCCACGTTTCCCGGAACTCACCGGCTGTCCGTCGGCCGAGGCGGCGAACAGCTCACGGCCACGCCGCCCCGGAATCCCGGATCTCGGTCCCGCATCGAACGCGGGGCCCCCTGGCCTTCGGCTACGCGCGTAGATATGCTGCTCTGGTGACTATGTCCACTGTTGCAGCCAACGCCCCCGGCGCCGCGGGCGGCGGCCTGAGCGACGTCGCCGCTTCCGAGGCCTCGCTCCGCCGCTTCCTGCACGGCCTGCCCGGCGTCGACGCCGTCGGCCTCGAAGCCCGCGCCGCCTCCCTCGGTACGCGGTCGATCAAGACGACGGCCAAGGCCTTCGCGATCGACCTCGCCATCTCGATGATCGACCTGACCACGCTGGAAGGCGCGGACACGGTCGGCAAGGTGCGCGCCCTGTGCGCGAAGGGGAAGCACCCCGACCCGAGCGATCCGTCCGCCCCGCAGGTCGCCGCGATCTGCGTCTATCCGGACATGGTCGCCACCGCGAAGGCGGCCCTCGCGGGCACCGGGATCCAGGTGGCCTCGGTCGCCACCGCCTTCCCCGCCGGGCGCGCCGCGCTGCCGGTGAAGCTCGCGGACACCGCCGACGCGGTGGCCGCCGGGGCGGACGAGATCGACATGGTGATCGATCGCGGCGCCTTCCTGTCCGGCCGGTACCTGGACGTCTTCAACGAGATCACCGCCGTCAAGCAGGCCTGCGAGCGGCCCGACGGGACCTCGGCCCACCTCAAGGTGATCTTCGAGACCGGCGAACTGCAGACCTACGACAACGTGCGCCGCGCCTCCTGGCTGGCCATGCTGGCCGGCGCGGACTTCATCAAGACCTCGACCGGCAAGGTCACCGTCAACGCCACGCCCCCGGTGACCCTGCTGATGCTGGAGGCGGTGCGCGACTTCAAGGCCGCCACCGGCGTGCAGGTCGGCGTGAAGCCGGCCGGCGGTATCAAGACCACCAAGGACGCGATGAAGTACCTGGTGATGGTCAACGAGACGTTGGGCGACGACTGGCTGACCCCGCACTGGTTCCGCTTCGGCGCCTCCAGCCTGCTCAACGATCTGCTGATGCAGCGTCAGAAGCTCAGCACCGGCCGGTACTCCGGTCCCGACTACGTGACGGTGGACTGAAACCCGATGGCCAAGAACAAGAAGACCCAGGAGCCCGTGGCGGCCACCGTGGCAGCAACGCCCAAGGGCGGCCTCTTCGACTACGCCCCCGCCCCCGAGTCCCCCGCGGCGGCCGGCGACATCGCCACCTCCTACGGCCACTTCATCGGCGGCGACTTCGTCGACTCCAGCGGCAGCGAGGCGCTGAAGACGGTCAACCCGGCCACCGAGCAGGTGCTGGCCGAGTTCGCCCAGGGCACCGAGGAGGACGTGGACCGCGCGGTCAAGGCGGCCCGCAAGGCCTTCGGCGGCTGGTCCGAGCTGCCCGGCAGCGAGCGCGCCAAGTACCTGTACCGGATCGCCCGGATCGTCCAGGAGCGCTCGCGCGAGCTGGCCGTGCTGGAGTCGATCGACAACGGCAAGCCGATCAAGGAGACCCGCGACTTCGACCTGCCGATGGTCGCCGCGTGGTTCTTCTACTACGCCGGCTGGGCCGACAAGCTGGACTGCGCCGGCTTCGGCCCGAACCCGCGCCCGGTGGGTGTGGCCGCCCAGGTCATCCCGTGGAACTTCCCGCTGATGATGCTCGCCTGGAAGATCGCCCCGGCGCTGGCCACCGGCAACACGGTCGTCCTCAAGCCGGCCGAGACCACCCCGCTGACCGCGCTGCGGTTCGCCGAGATCTGCCGCCAGGCCGGTCTGCCCAAGGGCGTGGTCAACATCGTCACCGGTGACGGCCGCACCGGCGCCGCGCTCACCGCGCACCCGGACGTCAACAAGGTCGCCTTCACCGGCTCGACCAACGTCGGCCGCTCGATCGCCCGGCAGCTGGCCGGCAGCCGCAAGAAGCTGTCGCTGGAGCTGGGCGGCAAGGCCGCCAACATCGTCTTCGACGACGCGCCGATCGACCAGGCGGTCGAGGGCATCGTCAACGGCATCTTCTTCAACCAGGGCCACGTCTGCTGCGCGGGCTCGCGCCTGCTGGTCCAGGAGTCGATCCAGGACGAGCTGCTGGAGGCGCTCAAGCGCCGGATGGCCACCCTGCGGGTGGGCGACCCGCTGGACAAGAACACCGACATCGGCGCGATCAACTCGGCCGCCCAGCTGGCCCGGATCACCGAACTGACCGCGGCCGGCGAGGCCGAGGGCGCCGAGCGCTGGTCCCCGGCCTGCGAACTGCCGTCCGCCGGCTACTGGTTCCGGCCGACCATCTTCACCGGCGTGACCCAGGCGCACCGGATCGCCCAGGAGGAGATCTTCGGCCCGGTGCTCTCGGTGCTGAGCTTCCGAACCCCGGACGAGGCGGTGGCGAAGGCCAACAACACGCCGTTCGGCCTCTCCGCCGGGATCTGGACGGAGAAGGGCTCGCGCATCCTCTGGATGGCGGACCGGCTCAAGGCCGGCGTGGTGTGGGCCAACACCTTCAACAAGTTCGACCCGACCTCGCCGTTCGGCGGCTACAAGGAGTCGGGTTACGGCCGCGAGGGTGGCCGCCACGGTCTGGAGGCCTACCTCGATGTCTGATATCGCCACGCGTCTTGACGTCTTCAAGACCTACAAGCTGTTCGTCGGCGGGAAGTTCCCGCGCTCCGAGAGCGGACGGGTGTACGAGGTGACCGACAGTAAGGGCCAGTGGCTGGCCAACGCGCCGCTCGGGACCCGCAAGGACACCCGCGACGCCGTGCTCGCCGCCCGCGCGGCGGTCAAGGGCTGGGCCGGGACCACCGCGTACAACCGCGGCCAGGTGCTCTACCGGGTGGCCGAGATGCTGCAGGGGCGGCGCGAGCAGTTCGCCGCCGAGGTGGCCGCGGCCGAGGGCCTGGGCGCCAAGAAGGCCGCCGCGCTGGTGGACCAGGCGATCGACCGCTGGGTCTGGTACGCGGGCTGGACCGACAAGGTGGCGCAGATCGCGGGCGCCGCGAACCCGGTGGCCGGGCCGTACTTCAACCTCTCGGTGCCGGAGCCGACCGGTGTGGTGGGCATCGTGGCCCCGCAGGCCGGCTACGGGCACTCGTTCCTCGGCCTGGTCTCGGTGATCGCCCCGGCGATCGCCACCGGCAACACCGTCGTGGTCGCCGCGGCGGCCGACGCCCCGCTGCCGGCCCTGTCGCTGGGCGAGGTGCTCGCCACCTCGGACGTGCCCGGCGGCGTGGTGAACATCATCTCCGGCCGCACCGCCGACCTCGCGCCGACGCTGGCCTCGCACCAGGACGTCAACGCCCTCGACCTGACCGGCGCGATCGCCGCCGACGGGCCGGGCGCGGCGGCTGTCCTGGAGGCGGCCGCGGCCGATACATTGAAGCGGGTGCTGCGCCCGGCGGTCGATCCGTCGGCGCAGGACTGGACCAGTGCCCCGGGCACCGGCCGGCTGCTCTCCTTCCTGGAGACCAAGACGGTCTGGCACCCGATGGGCCAGTAGCCCCGGCTCCGCCGGACCACCCACCCAGGACTGGCCGTCCCCAGTGCCCCTCTCCCCCCAGGGGCCCGGACGCGCCATCGACGGGTCCGCGCCTCCCCCCCCCTGGCGCGGGCCCGTCCTCCGTTTTCCGCTTCCTTTTCCTTTTCCCCCCATGACGGCGGGTTCCGAGCACGGCGCCCGATGCGTCAGACTGGTGTCTCGTGAGTGACTCGCCGTTGAACCCCGTCCTGACCACCCGTGCCCGCGTGGTGCTGCTCTCCGGGCCCTCGGGATCGGGGAAGTCCTCGCTGGCCGATCGTCTGGCGCTGCCGGTGCTGCAGCTCGACGACTTCTACAAGGACGGCGACGACCCGACCCTGCCGCTGCTGCCCGACGGCTCCGGCACCGACTGGGACTCGCCGCTCTCCTGGCACGGCGCACAGGCGCTGGAGGCGATCCGGCAGCTGGTGGAGACCGGGCGGGCCGAGGTCCCGGTCTACTCGATCCCCACCTGCTCCCGGACCGGCTCGCACACCCTGGAGCTGGCCGGCGCCCCCGCGTTCATCGCCGAGGGCATCTTCGCCGCCGAACTGATCGCCGCCTGCGAGGCCGAAGGCCTGCTCGGCGCCGCCCTCTGCCTGCGCAACCGCCCGCTGACCACGGCCTGGCGCCGGTTCCGCCGAGACGTGCGCGAGGGCCGCAAGGCCGTCCCGTACCTGGTGCGGCGCGGCTGGCGCCTGATGCGCGCCGAGCACGGGATCGTGGCGCGGCAGGTGGAACTCGGCGCCGACGCCTGCGCGGGCGACGAGGCGGCGGCCCGGGTGCGCGCGGTGGTGCGGCAGGGCGGGCGGGTCGCGGCGGGCGTCTGACACCCCCGGCTGGGTCCGTCCTCAGTGGGTGACCGTCACCACCACCTTGCCCACCTGCCCGTTGGACTCCAGGTACCGGTGCGCCTCGACGATCTCGCTCAGGTCGAAGGTGCGGTCCACCGCCGGTGCCAGCGTCCCCGCGCGCAGTCCGGCGTCGAGGAAGTGCCAAGCCCGCCGCCGCACGGCCAGGTCCTCGATGACGTCCAGGTTGCTGTAACCCAGGATCCGCAGGCTCCAGTTCATCGGCAGCGTGGCCGGACGCATGTCCAGCCAGCCGTAGACGATCAGCAGGCCGCCCGGGGCCACCGCCTGTGCGACGGTGGCCAGCTCGGGTCCGGCCACCGCGTCGAAGACCAGCTCGGCCCCCTTGCCTCCGGTGATCTCGCCGACCCGGGCCGGCAGGTCCTCCTCGTCCAGCACGATCACGTGCGCGGCACCGAGCTTCAGCAACTGCTCGCGCTTCTTCGCCGTCCTGGTGACCGCCACCGGAATCGCCCCCAGGTGGTTGGCCACCTGGATCGCCGCCACGCCCACGCTGCTGGACGCCGCCGTGATCAGCACCGTGTCCCCGGGCCGCAGCCCGCCCTTCTCCACCAGCGCGCCGTACGCGGTGCTGTACGAGAGCCAGACGGCCACGCCGGTCACCGCGTCGAGCCCGCCGGGGCGGTGGACCAGGTGGCCCTCGGGGACCAGCAGCCGGTCCCCGTAGGCGCCGTGAGTGCTCAGGTGCCCCAGCGCGGCGGTGCTGACCAGGTCGCCGACGGCAAAGCCGGTGACCGCCGCACCGATCGCCTCCACCACACCGGTGGCCTCGTAGCCGAGCCGGGAAGCGGGCAGCTGCGGCTGGTAGAAGTAGCTGCCGGCCCGGAACAGCGCCTCCGCCCGGTTCAGCCCGAGCGCCTCGACCCGCACCAGCACCTGGTCGGGTGCCGGGTCGCCGAGCTCCAGTTCCACGATCCGCAGCACCTCGGGGCCGCCGATCTCATCGAACACCACTGCCTTGGCCATGGTGGAAATCCCCCATCAGGAGAAGCTCATCAGGTGACTTTCCGTCAGCTCGCTGACGTGTCTCCACCGTAGGAGCGCCTGACCGAGACGGCCCATGCCACACAGTCTCGTTTTCCTGTCCGATCGTCTCCCCGAGCGTTACGCTCCCGCCATGGACGTGCTCAGCGACGCGATCACCGCGATGCGCACCGGACGGCCGCACTCGGGCCAGACCCGCAAGTTCGCCCCCTGGGGCCTGCGCTTCCCGCCCGCCCCCGGCACCGGCTTCCACATCGTGCTGAGCGGCTCCTGCTGGCTGCTGCCGCCCGAGGACGCGGCGCCGATCAGGCTGGGCGTCGGCGACGTGGTGCTGCTGCCGCGCGGCCGGGGGTACGGGATGGCGGACTCGCTGGAGACCGAACTGGTCGACGTGGAGCTCACCGACGGCCGCCTGCTGCCCGCCCAGCGGTACGAGCCGACCAGCGGCCCACCCGGCGCCGAGGTGACCGCCATCCTCTGCGGCGCCTACCAGCTCAACCAGGCCCGCCCGCACCCGCTGCTCGCCGCCCTGCCCGACGTGCTCCACCTGCCCGCCCGGGTCGGCCGCCACCCCGGCCTGCGCTCCCTGGTCGAACTGCTCGGCGCGGAGCTGACCGACCACCGCCTCGGCGCCGACGCCGCCGTGCCCGCACTGCTCGACACCCTGCTGCTCTACATCCTGCGCGCCTGGCTGGAGGAGTGCGCGTGCGTGGCCACCACCGGCTGGGCCGCCGCCCTCGGCGACCCGGTGGTCACCACCGCCCTCCAGGAGATCCACCAGGACCCGGCCCACCCCTGGACCGTCGAGGAACTCGGCACCCGCGCCGGCCTCTCCCGCGCCGCCTTCGCCCGCCGCTTCACCACCCTGGTCGGCCGCCCACCGCTCGGATACCTCACCTGGTGGCGGATGACCACGGCGGGACGCCTGCTGCGCGAGTCCGACGCGCCGCTGCGTACGGTGGCCCAACAGGCGGGGTACGTGAGCGAGTTCGCCTTCGCCAAGGCCTTCAAGCGGGAGTACGGGCTCTCCCCGGGGCGGTACCGGGCGCAGGGGAAGGGCGCGGGGTGGCGGAACGGTTCGGCGGTGGCGGCCGAGGGATAGGTTGGATCACGAAGCTGTCGGCACCGCAACGCAAGGAGGCCTTGGTGGCCGCCTGGATCCGTCCCCCCGGTCAGCGATGGACGTATGACGAGGTCAAGGACTTGGACCTGCCCTGCGACTTCGACCTCGTGGATGGGGGGATCGTGCCACGAAGCACGACCAGCCTCTGGCACGACACCGTGCGCGACGAGCTGCACTTCGCGCTGTGGACTGCCCGGCGAGCACCTTACGCGGTGCGTTCGGGGTCGCACGTCCTCATCGACCAGTACAACCCGCCCAGGCCCGACGTCATCGTCTACGACAATTCTGGCTTGACCGCGAGACCAGCGTCTATGCCCCAACTCCCGCAGGTGGGCGCCATGTCGGGGAGCTGAAGACCGAACTTCCCTTCCCCGTCGAGATCGACCTCCGCAGCCTCCTTGATCTCTGATCGCACGCGAGCAGCAGAGCCCGGCAGAGCTACCTCAGGCGGCCGGACTTGAGGTCGGCGACGAAGGCGGCGAAGGAGGCGGCGGGGAAGACGAGTGCCGGGCCGGACGGGTCCTTGGAGTCGCGCACGGGGGTGACGCCAGAGAACCCGTCGGCGACCTCGACGCAGTTGTTCGACCCTCCGGTGCTGTAACTGGCCTTGCGCCAAACCGCGTTGGTCAGGCCAGGGGCGGGAGTTCCCACGTGTACCGATCCTCCATCACGTTCCGGATGAAGGCGGCCGACATCTCCGGGTCGAGCGCGGCAGCCTGCACCCGATCGTAGATGACCGTCAATCGGGTGACGTCCTCCGGCTGTTCGAAGAACTGGCCGATGTTGATTCCCTCACTGTAGGCCGACCTCGAGCCGTCCGGCATCGTGAGCAGGCAGAACGACCCGTTCACGGCCGACAGCGGCAAGCCGCGATGCGGGACCACTTGAAGGTCAATGTTCCGCCGCTGGCCAACCTCCAGCAGGTGTGCCAGCTGCCCGTACATCACCTTGGTACCACCAACGGGCAGATAGAGAGCGGACTCGTGCAGCGTCATCCGGTACCACGGTGCATTCTCGTCTTGCAGGATCTGCTGTCGAGCAAGGCGGGCTGCGAACTTCTCCTCTGCGGTCACGTCGCCCAACAGGCCATCGGACTCGGCGAAGATCGCCCGCATGTACGCCTCAGTCTGCAACAGGCCCGGGATGACCAGGGAGTACTCCTGGATCATCGTGGCTACAGCCTGCCGGTACAGGAACGTCTTCGCATAGTGGTCGTACTTCGGATTGTTGATGTGCTCCCAGAGGTCCGTGAGGGCGCTGTCCGCCTGCAACGCCGCGTCCAGCAGCCTGATCAGCTCCCGCCCCGGCGGGTCCGTCGCCAGCTCGATCTGCGCGATCCGGTTGTGCGAGACGAACACCATCTGCCCGAGCTGCTTCTGCGTCAGCCCCATACCCTCGCGCAACCGGCGCACCCGCACGCCGAGATACGCCGCGAGGGACGCTTTGGGATCGAGTTCTTTCGGTGCCGGCACGGCCCCTCCTCGTCTGTGCGAGCCCGCTTGGAGGCTCCCCGTTCGGGATGGTAGCCGCGCAGTGTCATGGTCCATGCGCAGATCGTGAGAATTCACTCTTCGCTTGCGTAGGAAGTCAGTTACCTGCTTCACGCAAGCAGTCGGGCCCGGCATCCTCTCCCCAGAGGCCGGGCCCGACTGTTCCTTGCGAGAGGAGGCGGCTTCCCTGCCGCCGCGGCTCCCCCGAGCCCGCGACCGCTCCGCTTCCCCACCCGTCCCCCGACGGGAGTCCTTGTCACACAGTCCGTTACGCGACCAACTCGCCGAAGGCGAAGGCGGTGTCGCCGTTGCGGTTGAGCTGCTCGTCGTCGCGCAGCCGGCGCAGGGCGCGCCAGATGCTGCTCTTGACGGTGCCGACGCTGATGTTCAGGATGTCGGCGATCTCCGGGTCGGTGCGGCCCTCGTAGTAGCGCAGCACCAGCATGGTGCGCTGGTTCTCCGGGAGCTTGGCGAGCGCCTGCCACAGGACGGCGCGCAGTTCGGTGCCGCCCATCGCGTCGGTGTCGCCGACCGTCTCCGGGAGCTCCTCGGTCGGGTACTCGTTGAGCTTGCGCCGGCGCCAGGCCGAGATGTGCAGGTTGGTCATGGTGCGGCGCAGGTAGCCGCCGACCGCCGCCTTGTCGGTGATCCGGCCCCAGGCGCGGTAGGTGCTGAAGAGCGCGCTCTGCAGCAGGTCCTCGGCCTCGAAGCGGTCACCGGTCAGGTGGTAGGCAGTGGCGTACAGGGAGGCGCGGCGCTCGCGCACATACGCGGTGAACTCCGTCAGGTGGTCCACCTCGGCGGTCGAGGGCTCCCCCTGCACGCCTCCCTGCTCGCCCTGCGGGGCACTCTCCTCGACCGACGCGAGCCGGTAGAGGGTGGCGCCCGTGGTGCGGCCGTCCGTCGGCTCCCCCGAGCCGACCGCGGCGAGACCGCCCCCGTTCACCGCCTGGGTCCCGGTGTGCGTTCCCCCGAACGCCACCGGCACGCCCTGCGTCCTGCTCCCGCCGCCCACCCGGCGAGCCCCCGTGCAGTGCTCGACCCGGACCTTCGTCGCCGGCCGAACGCCGCGGACTGCCGGGTTGTGCGCATCCCAGATGCCCCGGGTCTCAAGCGTTGCGGTCATTGCTGCCCCCATGGTCGGTACGAGCGGGTTCTTTCGGCGCCGCCGCGGCGTCCCGGTGGTGTTCCGGTTCGTTGCGGCGACAAGGAAAATCCTGCCCGGCGCCCGTCATGGCGGTGTCCGGCGACTGTCACAGCGGTGTCACAAGGGGCGGGACCTTCGTCCCGCGGCGCCACTCACCAGCTGCGACGCCCGTCCTGGCCCGGGCGGTTCCCGGCGGTACATCCGGTGAGCCAGAATGACCAGGTGCCTTTCCTCCTACTGATCGAGGACGACGACGCCATCCGGACCGGCCTCGAACTCGCCCTCACCCGCCAGGGCCACCGCGTGGCCGCCGCAGCGTCCGGAGAGGACGGCCTTCGGCTCTTCAAGGAACAACGTCCGGACCTGATCGTTCTCGACGTGATGCTGCCCGGAATCGACGGCTTCGAGGTCTGCCGCCGGATCCGGCGCACCGACCAGTTGCCGATCATCCTGCTGACCGCGCGCTCGGACGACATCGACGTGGTCGTCGGTCTGGAGTCCGGCGCCGACGACTACGTGGTCAAGCCGGTGCAGCCCCGGGTGCTGGACGCCCGGATCCGCGCCGTGCTGCGCCGCGGCGAGCGGGAGAGCTCGGACTCCTCGGCCTACGGCTCGGTGGTGATCGACCGCTCGGCGATGACCGTCACCAAGGACGGCGAGGACCTCCAGCTGACCCCCACCGAGCTGCGCCTGCTGCTCGAACTGAGCCGTCGGCCCGGCCAGGCGCTCTCCCGCCAGCAGCTGCTGCGCCTGGTCTGGGAGCACGACTACCTGGGCGATTCGCGGCTGGTGGACGCCTGCGTGCAGCGGCTGCGGGCCAAGGTCGAGGACGTCCCCTCGGCCCCCACCCTGATCCGTACCGTGCGAGGGGTGGGCTATCGTCTGGACCCGCCCGCCTAGCGCACCCGCGTAGCGCACCCGCGCGCCGCGCGGCTCCCGCGCCGCCGCCTGCCCTGACACCGAATGGCTGACCCGACACGTGACTGACCATCAGAACGGCCGCCGCTTCGCCCGCAAGCTGTGGCGGCGGCTGCGACTGAGTTCGCTGCGGGTCCGGCTGGCCGCGGTGTTCGCCGTGGTCGCGCTGACCGCCGCCGTCTCCGCCTCCGGTATCGCCTACTGGCTGAACCGCGACGCGGTGCTCAAACGTGCCCAGAACAGCAGCCTGACCCTCTTCCGCTCCTCGCTCAGCCGCAACGTCTCCGACCTGCCGGCCGGCGCGAGCTGCGCGGCGCTCAACCAGTTGGCCGGCAACGTGGCCAACTCCGGCCTGACCTACAACGTCGTGGTGGTGGACAGCAGCCAGCCCGACTGCGTGGCCACCTCCGACCCGCAGTTCACGGTGGCCCAGGTGCCGCACGCGCTGCTGGCCGCCGTGCCGAAGCCACGCACGGTCGGCGCCGGCAACCCGTGGGAGTACCACCTGTACTGGCAGCGGGTGAACATCAACGGCACGCCGTACGTGGTCGGCGGCACCCGGGTGGTGCAGACCAACCTGACCGCCTACATGTTCAAGTCGCTGGACAACGAGCGGGCCGATCTGGACACCCTGGGCTGGTCGTTGGCGGTGGCGACGGCGCTCGCGCTGATCGCGGCCACCCTGCTGGCCCAGGCCGCGTCCGCCACCGTGCTCCGGCCGGTCCGCAAACTCGGCGATGCCGCGAGGCGGTTGGGCGAGGGCAAGCTGGACACCCGGCTGGAGGTCAGCGGCGCGGACGAACTGGCTGATTTGGCAAGGACGTTCAACCGCACCGCCGAGGCACTGGCCGAGCAGGTCGAGGAGTTGAGCGCCCGGGAGGCGCAGAGCCGCCGGTTCGTCGCCGACATGTCGCACGAGCTGCGCACGCCGCTGACCGCGATGACGGCGGTCACCGACATCCTGGAGGACGAGGCCGAGTCGCTGGACCCGATGATCGAGCCGGCCGTGCGGCTGGTGGTCAGCGAGACCCGCCGGCTCTCCGACCTGGTGGAGAACCTGATGGAGGTGACCCGGTTCGACGCCGGCACCGCCAAGCTGGTCGCCGACGAGATGGACATCGCCGACCTGATCATGTCCTGCATCGACGGCCGGGCCTGGTACGACGCGGTCGAGGTGGACGCCCCGCGCGGGGTGCTGGCCGTGGTCGACCCGCGCCGGCTCGACGTGGTCTTCGCCAACCTGATCGGCAACGCGCTCAAGCACGGCGGCTCGCCGGTGCGGGTCAAGGTCAGCCAGGGCACCGGACCGACCGGGGCGGGCGAGGTGGTGGTCGAGGTCTGCGACAGCGGGCCCGGCATCCCCGAGGACGTGCTGCCGCACGTCTTCGACCGGTTCTTCAAGGCCGACAAGGGGCGGGCCCGCTCCGAGGGCAGCGGGCTCGGGCTCTCCATCGCGATGGCCAACGCGCAGATCCACGGCGGCACCATCACCGCCGCCAACGCGCCGGACGGCGGCGGCGCGGTCTTCACCCTGCGGCTGCCGCTGCGACCACCGACCCGGGACGGCGTGGCGGGCGGCCCGCCGGGCGGCTCGGGGGAGTCCACCGAGCGGAGGTCGCAGCAGTGAACCGGACGACGAACAGCGGCATCTGGTCCAGATGGGCAATGGCGCTGGCGGTCGGCGTGGCCACCGCCGCGCTGGCCAGCGGCTGCGGTATCCGGCCCACGGCCGTCCCGGTCGACGCGGGCGCGCCCGCCAGCCGGACCGCCTGCCCGAGCCCGGTGCACCCGCCGGCCGCCATGGCCACCCCGAGCCCCGCGGTCACCTACCCGGCGAACGGCGCGTCCAGGACCCCGGCCCCCCAACCCACCGGCGCGCCCTCGCCGATGGCCGCCGCACCGTCACCCAGCAGCCCGTTCAACGCGCAGCCCACACCCACACCGACACCGGGCACGGGCGGGAACCTCTCCTGCCCATGAGCCCGGACGAGCGGTACGCGGACGAACGGGCCCCCGGTTCCGCTGTGAGCGATGCCACGCCCGGCCGCGTGGAGCGGCGAGGAACCAGGACAACCTGGCACCGCGTCATCAGGGGCGTGCAGCGAGATGGCACCGGCGTGCGGGACGCACGCGACAGAGTGCGAATCGAAGACCGACGGCAGGCCACCGCGACGGCCGCGCCGCCGGTCGACGCTCCGGGCACCACGGACGAGCCATCGGCGGACGAGGCACTGGCAGCCGAGGCACCGGGTGAAGCCCCGGCGGGTGAAGCCCTGCCGCTCGCGCTGCGCTCGGTCGGCCTGAGCCTGCTCGCCCTCTACAGCCTGCTGCTGACCTGGCTGGCGCTGCGCCAGGTGTCCACCGCCTGGGCCTACGACACCAACCTGACGCCGTTCGCCTCGGTGCATCGGGCCCTCAGCACCGGCGGGGCCGCCGGGCTGCGGCAGGTCGCGGGCGAGCTGGCGATGCTGGCCCCGCTCGGCGTGCTGCTGCCGATCGCGGGCGGGCGACTGCGGACCGCCTGGCTGCCGTCCTTCCTGCAGACCATCGGCGCCACCGCGCTGATCGCCACCGCGGTCGAGGTGGTGCGCACCGGTGTGGCCGGTCACGTGCTGAACGTGGACGACATACTGCTCGGCGTGATCGGCGCGGCGGCCGCCCACCTGGCGGTGGTCCCGGCCGGGCGGGCCTGGCTGCGCACCCGGTCGGCGGCGGGCGAGCCGCCGGCGACCGCCACCCCGGCTGCGACCGCCACCCCGGCTGCGACGGCCACCCCGACTGCGGACCCGGCACCGCGGCCGGCCGGTTTCGACCCGCTGCCGCCCGCCCCCGCCATCGCGCGCGGCCTCCTCGACGACGCCCCGGGCAGCCGCCTGCAGCTGCGCGCCCACCGCCCGAGCCCGCTGCCGCCGGCCCACCACCGCACCCCGGCCCGCGCCCACCGCTCCTGAGGCCCGCACTCCCGCGCCCCAGCGCCGTCCGACTCAGGGCCGCCCCTGAGCGGAACCCCGAGATCCACTCGCCCGGCCCCGGTGAGACTCCGGGGTAACGGATCGGCATCCGGGCTGACGCCCGCCCAGGCCCACCGGACGCAGCCTGGAGTCAGCGCCCCGGGCTCCCCGGAGCGCGACCGACCCGCAGCTCACCGCCCGGAGACCGCCATGCGCACGCTCGCCCGTCCCCGCCACAACCGCCTCATCGCCGGCGTCTGCGCCGGGGTCGCCGAGCGCTTCGGCCTCTCCGCCTGGACGGTCCGGCTGATCTACCTGGCCTTCTGCCTGCTCCCCGGCCCGCAGTTCCTGATCTACCTGGCGCTGTGGCTGCTGCTCCCCCAGGAGCCGTGACCCGGGAAGCCTGACCCAGGAAGCCCGGCCCAGGAACCCTGCCCCGGCGATCCCCCCGGGTGCGGCAAGGGCCGCCCACCCCGCGTGAGCGGAGCGGGCGGCCCTTGCCGCACGAGAGGGACTGCCGACCCGTCAGCCGCCCAGGCCGGGCACGGCCCCGCTCACCGGCACGGCACCGCCGAGCAGGCCGCCCACCGGACCGGGCGCCTTCTGCGCCACGCTCGCCAGCCCGGCGATCGGCAGCCCGCGGGTGGCCTCACCGGCCGGGGCGGCGGCCATCGGGCCGTCCGCCGCCGGGGCCTGCGCGGCGGGCGCCTGGCCGGCCTTGGGGCTGAGCATGCCGGTGGTCTGCGAGACCGGGCCACCGAGCGCCGGGGCCTGGTTCAGGGTCCCGGTCAGGCCACCGGTGTCGGGCAGCGCACCGGTGGGCAGCGCACTGAGACCGCCGGTGGCGGCCGACGCGGCACCGGCCGCGGTCGCCGCGATGACGACGCCGAGCGCCGCGGTGCCGGCAGCCTTGAGAGTGGCCTGCTTCATGGGTCCGTCCTTGGGTCCGTCGGGCCGGCGCGGGCTGCTGCCCGGGCCGGCCCGAAGGCGCGGGCCCGAGCATCTGCCGCTGCACCGTGTCAGCAGTGATTGGCTCACCGTAGACAGTCCGTCGGGCCGGGGCCAAAGTCCCTCACTCGGCCGAGTGAACTGTCATACAGTCACACCAAGCCTTCCCCGCAAGGGACTTGACGCAGCCTCAGCGAAGGGGACCGCTCAGGCCGAGGCGCCGAACAGCCACTCGGCCTTCAGCTCCGCATACCCCGGCTTGATCACCTCGTTGATCATCGCCAGCCGCTCGTCGAACGGCAGGAACGACGACTTCATCGCGTTGACCGTGAACCACAGCATGTCGTCCAGCCCGTACCCGAACGCCTCGATCAGGTGGCCGAACTCCTGGCTCATGCTGGTCCCGCTCATCAGCCGGTTGTCGGTGTTCACGGTGACCCGGAACTTCAGCCGGCTGAGCAGCCCGATCGGGTGCTCGGCGTACGAGGTCGCCGCCGCCGTCTGCAGGTTGGAGGTCGGGCACATCTCCAGCGGGACCCGCTTGTCGCGCACGTAGGCGGCCAGCCGGCCGAGCGTGACCGTGCCGTCCTCGTGCACCGCGATGTCGTCGATGATCCGCACGCCGTGGCCGAGCCGGTCGGCGCCGCAGCACTGCAGCGCCTCCCAGATCGAGGGCAGCCCGAAGGCCTCGCCGGCGTGGATGGTGAAGTGGTTGTTCTCGCCCTTGAGGTAGTCGAAGGCGCCCTGGTGCCGGGTCGGCGGGTGGCCCGCCTCGGCACCGGCGATGTCGAAGCCGACCACGCCGGCGTCGCGGTAGCGGTTGGCCAGCTCGGCGATCTCCTGCGAGCGGGCGGCGTGCCGCATCGCGGTGAGCAGGGTGCCGACCTTGATCCGGTGGCCGTTGGCGCGGGCCTTGGCCTCACCGATCCGGAAGCCCTCGTTGACCGCCTCGACGACCTCGTCCAGGCTCAGCCCGGCCTCCAGGTGCTGCTCAGGGGCGTAGCGCACCTCGGCGTAGACCACGCCGTCGGCCGCCAGGTCCTCGGCGCAGTCGGCGGCGACCCGGATCAGCGCGTCCCGGGTCTGCATCACGGCACAGGTGTGCGCGAAGGTCTCCAGGTAGCGGACCAGCGAGCCGGAGTCGGCGGCCTCGCGGAACCAGACGCCCAGCTTGGCCGGGTCGGTGGTGGGGAGCCCCTGGTAGCCGCAGGCGGCGGCCAGCTCGACGATGGTCTCGGGGCGCAGCCCGCCGTCCAGGTGGTCGTGCAGCAGCACCTTGGGGGCGCGGCGGATCTGGTCGGCGGTGGGAACGCGCGGGGCCGTGGTGCCCGCGGGGACGAGGATCTGCTTTTCCATTGCGGGAGTGTAGCCCCTACGCGCGTAGATTCCTACTCGCCACCCCCGCCAGGTTTTACGTTTCACCCGTGGTCCACCAACGGTCCACCACCGCACCGGCGGCAGCGCGGACCAGCCGCTCCCGCGACCGCCTCGGATCACCCGTGGTCCAGCAGCCGCCCGCGCCGGGACAGCACGAACGCGCGGAACGCCGCGGCCGGCGGCGGCAGCGCCCGACCGGTCACCCAGGCCAGCCCGATCGCCCGCCGGGTGCGCGGCGCCGTCACCGTCAGGTCCACCACCCCGGGGCGCGGCACGGTCCCCGGCGGCAGCAGCGCCACCCCGAGCCCGGCCGCGACCAGCCCGCGCAGCGTCTCCGCCTCCTCCCCCTCGAAGGCGATCCGCGGCGCGAACCCGGCCTGCGCGCAGAACTCGTCGGTGATCCCGCGCAGCCCGTACCCCTGCTCCAGCGCGACGAACGGCTCCTCGGCCACCTCCGCCAGCCGGATCCGGCGCCGCCCGGCGAGCCGGTGGTCGGCGGGCACCACCAGGTGCAGCACCTGCTCGTCCAGTGGGCGGGCGGTCAGCTCCGGGTCGTCCTCGGCGGGCAGCGGTGAGACCAGGCAGAGGTCCAACTCGCCCGCCCGCAGCCGCGCCAGCATCGCCGCCACGTAGTCCTGGACCAGTTGGAACCGCACCTGGGGATGGTCGACCCGAAAGCCCCGCAGCAGCGCGGGCACCGCGTCCGTCCCCATGGTGTGGAGAAACCCGAACGCCACCCGCCCCGCCGCCGGATCCACCTCGGCGCGCGCCGCCCGCGCCCCGCGCTCCAGCTCGGCCAGTGCCCGCTCCACCGAGCCGAGCAGCAGCTGCCCGGCCCGGGTCAGCCGCACCGTGCGCCCCTCGCGGGCCAGCAGCTCGACGCCCAACTCGCCCTCCAGTCGGGCGATCGCGCGCGACAGGGTGGGCTGCGGCATGGCCAGCAGCTCGGCCGCCCTGGTGACATGCTCCAGCCTGGCCACCGCCGCGAACTGGGCGAGCCTGGGGGCCAGTTGGACGACCGGGGCGTGCGGATCGAGTTCGACGGGCCTGGGTACCGGATTCTCCTCATGCGCCATGGCATGAATTATCGCCGATTGATGTATTGGACGCATGGAATCGGTCAGGTCTAGCGTCGTTGCCATGCCTCCCGTCGAGACCACCGCTGCCGAGGCATCCGTCGCAGCCACCGCCCCGGGTGCCGTCCCCTCCCTCCCCGCCACCGATCTGCGACTGCGCCCCGGGCAACGGGACTTCCGGCGCTCCAACCTCGCGCTGTTCGCCGCCGGCATCGCCACCTTCGTGCTGCTCTACTCCACCCAGGGCCTGCTGCCACTGCTCTCCGCCGACCTCGACCTCACGCCCGGAGCGGCGAGTTGGACCTCCTCGGCGGCCACCCTGGGCCTGGCGCTCGGCCTGCTGCCGGCCAGCGCGCTCTCCGACCGGTACGGACGCACGGCGGTGATGACCGGCTCGGTGCTCGCCGCCTCGCTGATCGCCACCGCGCTGCCGTTCGCCCCCTCGCTCGGCGTCCTGGTCGTGCTACGCGTCATCCAGGGCGTGGCGCTGGCCGGCCTGCCCGCCACCGCGATGGCCTACCTCGCGGAGGAGATCCACCCCAGCGCGCTGCCCTCCGCGATGGGCCTCTACGTGGCGGGCAACAGCATCGGCGGCATGGGCGGCCGCCTGGTCGCCGGCTGGACCGCCGCCGCCTGGGGCTGGCGCTGGGGGCTGGCCTGCTCGGCGGCGCTCGCGCTGCTCGCCGTGCTCGCCTTCCGCCTGCTGATCCCCACCGCCCAGCACTTCCGCCGCACCCCCGTGGACCCGCGCGCACTGGCCCGCACCGTGGGCGCCCACCTGCGCGACCCGCTGCTGCTGCGGCTGTACGCACTCGGCATGCTCTTCATGGCCGTCTTCGGCGCGGTCTACAACACGGTCGGCTTCCGGCTGATCGCGGCGCCCTTCCACCTGCCCCAGTCGGTGGCGGCCACGATCTTCGTGGTCTACCTGGTCGGCACCGCGACCTCCGCCGCCGCCGGACGCCTCAACCAGGCCGTGGGCCGCCGCGGCGCGCTCTACGTCGCGATCGGCCTGACCACGGCGGGCCTGCTGCTCTCGCTGGCCGACTCCCTGCTCTGCGCGCTGCTCGGCCTGGTCCTGATCACCGGCGGCTTCTTCGCCGGCCACGCGACGGCCTCCTCCGCCGTCGGCCGGACCGCCCGGCACGGGCGCGCCCAGGCCTCGGCGCTCTACCTGATGGCCTACTACCTCGGCAACAGCCTGGGCGGCACGGTGGGCGCGGACGCCTTCCACGCGGTCGGCTGGTCGGGCGCGGCGAGCGTGGGGCTGGCGGCGATGGCACTGGCGGGCGGCGTGACGCTGTACGCCACGTGGCGGGCGGCGGGGATGGGTACCGTGCGGGCATGAGCATCGACGCGGCGACATTCGCCCGGCTCCGCGAGATCGCCGACCAACTGCCGCAGGTCCCGGGCATCGGCGCCGTAGAGATCGCCCACGGCCGGATCCTCATGACGACGTCCCCGGTCAAGCGGCACGAACTCGCCGTGCTCCGGATCGCCCGCCAGCTCAACGAACAGCTGCCCGGCACCCACCCGGGCCACGTCGCCCACGCCGGGACCGACCTTGAGGATCCCGGTCTCGGCCGCCTTCGCAGGCCGGACCTCATGGTGTTCCCGGAGGAGGTCCTGGAAGGTGACGAACCGGCGCTGCTGCCGCAGGACACCCTCCTGGTGGTCGAAGTCGTCTCGAAGTCGAACCCCGAGAACGACTACGAGGACAAGGTCCGCGACTACGCGGCCATGGGCATCCCCTACTACCTCCTGGTGGACCCTCGCACCGGTACCGGCGTCGTGCACTCCAAGCCCGGCTACACGTCCCAGGCGCCCTTCGCCTTCGGCGAAGAGATCCACGTCGGGCCATGGACCCTCGACACGAGCGTGCTGCTCACGTACTAGCAGGGGCCGGTCTGGCGTGCCCGCGCTGAATTCCAGGACCGGGCACGTCAATTCGTCCACACCCGCGACCGGCTCGACCGAACTGACCCGCCGACGCATGCCGCAGGGTGCCGCGGTCGCCCTGACCGCCACCGCCGGCACCGCCCTGCTGGGGCCTGTCCAAGCCCACCACCACCTCGGCAGCCGTCGGCGGCTCGGAGACCTTCGACGAGGTCTTCGGGAACCGCCGGATCCAGGGAATGCCGATGGCCGGCGGCAGCGGCGGCATGCACCACGCCGGCCGAGCCGATCGGCGAGAAGCTCCGCCACGGCGTCCACCGCCCGACCGGGCACCCCCCTTCCGGGTGAACGCGGCTCGCCCGACGAGCCGCATCCCCGGTGCGCCTGCGCGATGCCCGTACCTCCGTTCGACTGAACTGGGTGGCGGCCGATCCCCTCCTGTGCCAGGAGCCCCGCATGCCCACGTCCAGCGCCCTCGCCCTCCTCCCCGCCCCGCTCCTCGCCTTCGCCCTCGCCACTCCCGCCGGCGCCGCGAGCCGTGCCCCCGGCGCCCGCCCCACGCTCGCCGACGCCGGCATCGCCCCGCACCTGCTCACCATCGGCGTGCTCGCCCTCGCGCTGCTCGCCCTGGGCACCGCCGCGCTGGCCCGCAGCCACCGCCGCTGAGCCACAACCCACTTGCCCGGAAACTCAGTTGCCGATCGCCGCAGCCGCCGCCCAGAATCGGCGCCATGTGTGCCGCCGTCCTGACCGACGACCAGATCGAGCGCTTCGTCACCGAAGGCTTCGTCCACCTCCCCGAGGCGTTCCCGCGCGCCCTCGCCGATGAGTGCCGCGCCTTCCTCTGGCGCGAGACGGGCCTGGACCCCGACGACCCGGTCAGCTGGACGCAGCCCGTCGTCCGCCTCTTCAGCTACGCGGACGCCCCCTTCCAGCGGGCCGCCACCACCCCGCGCCTGCACGCCGCCTTCGACCAGCTCGTCGGCCCGGGCAACTGGACGCCGCGGCTCGGGCTCGGCACGTTCCCGATCCGCTTCCCGCACCCGGCGGACCCGGGGGACGCCGGGTGGCACATGGACGGCAGCTTCACCCCGCCCGGCGAGGACGGCTACTGGCTCAACCTCCGCTCGCGGGACCGGGCGCTGCTGATGCTCTTCCTCTTCTCGGACGTCGGCACCGACGACGCGCCGACCCGGATCAAGGTGGGCTCGCACCTGGACGTGCCGCCGTTCCTGGAGCCGTACGGGGAGCGCGGCGCCAACCTCTTCGAGGTCTGCACCGCCATGGACGAGGCCGGCCGGCTCGACTCCCCCGACCGCCCGCAGGCGCTCGCCACCGGCCGGGCCGGCGACGTCTACCTCTGCCACCCGTTCCTGATCCACGGCGCCCAGCCGCACCGGGGCACCGTCCCGCGCTTCATGGCCCAGCCGCCGCTGCTGTCCACCGCTCCGCTCGACCTGGACCGCACGGACGGCGCGCACACCCCCGTGGCCCGCGCCGTCCGACTCGGACTCGGCCTCGGCCCTTCGTAGTTCGCGCGGTCACCGGTCGAGCCGTGGCCGACCGCCACACCGGCCCGCAGCCTGCGGTTATCGCAAGCGGTAGCGGGCATATCACCCTGCGAAACCAGGGAGAGAGCCATGGCGATCGTCTTCGACGCGGACTTCGGTTCGACCGAGCAGTGGGTGGCCGGGCGCACCAGCGCCTATCCGAACATGGGCCCGACCAACCGGGCCGACCACAAACTCGACCAGCTCAACGGGGCCTACTGCCCGAGCGGCCAATTCACCGCCACCCGAAGCTGGTTCGGCTACCGCTGGAGCTGCAACCTGCTCACCACCGAGGGCAGCCCGCAGGGCTTCCAGCTGCGGGCCGGCGACACCCTGCACGCCCGGGTCACGCTGCCCACCGGCATCGGCGCCTGGCCGGCCATCTGGACCTGGCGGGACGGCGGCAACGAGGTCGACATCTTCGAGTACCACCCCGACCACCCGGGCCTGCTGGAGGTCACCAACCACGTCAGCGGCGGCTCCTACTACTGGGACGGCACCGCCGCCGGCGTCGCCCCGGGCGCCACCATCGACCTCAGCACCACCATCGGCGCCGACTCCGTCGACTGGTACGCGGGCGACACCCGGATCTACTCCGACGGCATGGGGGTGGGCGACGACTGGTCGGCCTACCTGATCGTCAACCTCTCGGTGTCGGACGGCACTTACCACCCGGCCCCACCCTTCTTCGGGCCCCGCCGGCTGAGCTGGACCTGCCTGAGCCTGCAGGTGGAGCGCTGAGCCCGGCAACCCGCCCTTGCTCCTCGTTCCAGGCGACTCACACCGCAAACGGTCAGGCAGACTTGTGGCATGGCTGACCCGAAGCGTCGACGTCGCCCACACCTGATCTCCACTCCGCTCCGCAAGAACGGCGAGGTGACGATCCCGCAGGACATCAGGAAACAACTGGAGCTTCAGGAGGGCGACCACTTGGTGGTGGCCGTCGAGGACGGCCGGATCGTCATGACTCCGGCCTCCGTGATCCCGGAGGATCAAGCCTGGTTCTGGACGCCCGAGTGGCAGGCCAAGGAGCAGGAGGTGGAGGAGGACCTGGCCCGAGGCAAGCGGGGCACGGTCTTCGAAGACGGCGAAGCCTTCCTCCGGCACTTGGCGGACGACGCCGGGCTCGACCCCGCAGAAATCAAACGCCGTGCCGACGGATGAGGAGCCGGCCCACTTCCTGCGTTACTGGGACCAGTTCACTGCGGCGCCCCCGCACCCGCCGAACGCCGGTGGGCGGCCCGCACCCCGCGAACCGCCCACCGGTACCCACCCCCGAGAACCCCGAAGCCCCCCGAAAGCCCCGAGCCCCCCGACCTGTCCCCCCGACCTACCCCCCGCGCCTATCTCGGCTTCGGCTTCCGCCTCAGCCGATCCGGTCCAGCACCAGCGGCGTGCGGGTGTACTCGGTGCCCAGCGGCGAGACCTCGACGCCGCCCGTCAGCGCCTCGATGGCGTACTCGAAGCGCTCGGGGGTGTCGGTGTGCAGGGTGAGCAGCGGCTGGCCGGCGGTCACCACGTCACCGGGCTTGGCGTGCATCTCCACGCCGGCACCGGCCTGCACCGGGTCCTCCTTGCGGGCCCGGCCGGCGCCCAGGCGCCAGGCGCAGACGCCCACCGCGTAGGCGTCCAGGGCGGTCAGCACGCCGCCGGCCGGGGCCGGGATCACGTGCTGCTCCTTGGCGACCGGGAGCGGGGCGTCCACGTCGCCGCCCTGGGCGGAGATCAGGCGGCGCCAGTGGTCCATCGCGGAGCCGTCCTTGAGGGCCTCGGCCGGGTCCTTGCCGTGCACGCCGGCGGCCTTGAGCATCTCGCGGGCCAGTGCGACGGTCAGCTCCACCACGTCCGCCGGGCCGCCGCCGGCCAGCACCTCGAGGGACTCGCGCACCTCGAGGGCGTTGCCGGCGGTGAGGCCGAGCGGGGTCGACATGTCGGTGAGCAGCGCGACGGTGTTGACGCCGGCGTTGCGCCCCAGGCCCACCATGGTGCGGGCCAGCTCCTGGGCGTCGGCCAGGTTCTTCATGAAGGCGCCGGAGCCGACCTTCACGTCGAGCACCAGGGCGCCGGTGCCCTCGGCGATCTTCTTGGACATGATCGAGGAGGCGATCAGCGGGATCGCCTCGACGGTGCCGGTGACGTCGCGCAGCGCGTAGAGCTTCTTGTCGGCGGGGGCCAGGCCGTCACCGGCCGCGCAGATCACCGCACCGGACTCGCGCAGCACGTGCATCATCTCGTCGTTGGAGAGCAGCGCGCGCCAGCCGGGGATGGACTCCAGCTTGTCCAGGGTGCCGCCGGTGTGGCCCAGGCCGCGCCCGGACAGCTGCGGAACGGCAGCGCCGCAGGCGGCGACCAGGGGGGCCAGCGGCAGGGTGATCTTGTCGCCGACGCCACCGGTGGAGTGCTTGTCGGCGGTGGGTACGCCCAGCGCGGCGAAGTCCATCCGGACACCGGAGCGGATCATCGCGTCGGTCCAGCGGCTGATCTCGCGCAGGTTCATCCCGTTCAGCAGGATGGCCATCGCCAGCGCGGACATCTGCTCGTCGGCCACCACGCCGCGGGTGTAGGCGTCGATCACCCAGTCGATCTGATCATCGGTCAGCTCGCGGCGGTCGCGCTTGGCGGTGATGACGGAGATGACGTCCATGGCTTTCTCCCACAAGAAACGAAGAACGGCGCGAGGGCGGCTGCTGCTCAGCCGCCCTCGCGCCAACTCTACGCGCGTCACTCGCGCGTAGCTACCACCAGATCCGGATACTTCCGGATACTTCCGGGTCCTACAACCGCTCCGGGCCGAAGGCGTCCGGCAGGACCTCCGCCATCGTCTTGATCCCGGACGGCAGGTCCACCAGCAACTCCGGTCCGCCGTGCTCGTAGAGCAGTTGGCGGCAGCGCCCGCACGGCATCAGCGCCTGCCCGGCACCGTCCACGCAGGCGAAGGCGACCAGCCGGCCGCCCCCGCTCGCGTAGAGCGCCGAGACCAGCCCGCACTCGGCGCACAGGCCCAGGCCGTAGGAGGCGTTCTCCACGTTGCAGCCGCTGACCACGCGGCCGTCGTCGACCAGCGCGGCCGCGCCCACCGGGTACTTGCTGTACGGGGCGTACGCCCGGGACATCGCGTCCCGGGCCGCCGCGCGCAGCGCGTCCCAGTCGATCTCGGCGACCTGGGGGGCCGTCACTTGCCCTGGCCCTTGCGGTAGATCTGACCGTCGGCCTTCGGCGGACGCAGCCGCTGCGAGGACATCGCCAGCACCACCAGGGTGATGATGTACGGCGAGGCCACGATCAGCGGACGCGGCACCGCGTCGGTGGCCGCGTACCAGGCGGCCATGCCGGCGGCGGCGACCAGGCTGACCACGGCCGGGACCAGCTTGCGCCGGTAGCCCTGCCAGAGCGCCAGCAGCGCCAGGATCAGCGCGATCACCAGCAGCAGCACGTGCACCGAGTCGGGGTCGCGCAGCTGGAGGCTGTCGGTGAAGCCGAACAGCG
Organism: Kitasatospora sp. NBC_01266; assembly: GCF_036242395.1. NCBI lineage: Bacteria > Bacillati > Actinomycetota > Actinomycetes > Kitasatosporales > Streptomycetaceae > Kitasatospora > Kitasatospora sp. NBC_01266. Next base: position 3,504,513 of record NZ_CP108458.1, read on the forward strand.
CCGCACCGGTGGCCAGGCCGCCCGGCAGCCAGTTGCCGAAGATCATCGCGGCGAGACCGATGTAGCCGCGACCGCCGGTCTGGCCGTCGTGGTAGATGCTGGCGGCGACCATCGAGAGGTAGGCGCCACCGAGACCGGCGAAGCCGCCGGAGGCGATCACCGCGATGTACTTGTACTTGTAGACGTTGACGCCCAGCGACTCGGCCGCGGTCGGGTTCTCACCGCAGGAGCGCAGACGCAGGCCGAAGCTGGTGCGCCAGAGCACGAAGTAGCTGCCGACCAGCAGCGCGGCCGCCAGCAGGGTGACCACCGAGAGGTTGCTGACCAGGCCGCCGAGCACGCCCGCCACGTCCGAGACGAAGAACCAGTGGTGGCCCTCGACGGTCGACAGCCAGGAGGAGAGGCCGGGCACGGTCAGGCTCGGCAGCCCCGGGGTGGGCGGGGACTGGCCGGCGCCGGCGCCCGCGCTCTGGTAGGCGGTGTAGTAGATCCGGTTGATGTACAGGCAGATACCCGGGATCAGCAGGTTGATACCGACACCGGCGACGATGTGGTCCACGCCGAAACCGACCGTGATCACGGCGTGCAGCAGACCGGCGAAGGCGCCGGCGGCGATCGCGGCCAGCAGGCCGACCCACGGGTTGACCAGGTAGCCCGCCCAGGCACCGGCGAAGGTGCCGGCCACCATCATGCCCTCGAGGCCGATGTTGACCACACCGGCCCGCTCGGCCCAGAGGCCGCCGAGACCGGCCATGCCGATCGGCACGGCCGCGCCGATCGCGGCGGTGATCTGGCTGGAGGAGGTCAGCGAGTGGTTGCCGGTGGCAGCACCGACGATCGCGAAGAGCAGGATCGCGCCGGCGACCAGCAGCAGGATGACCGGCAGCGACAGCTTGCCGCGCTTGCCGGCGGCCTTGGCGGCCGGCTTCGGACGGGACTCAGTCACGGTGCTCATGCCGCAACCTCCTTCTTCGCGGCGGCGGCAACGGCGGCAGCGGCCAACTGGGCGCCGACCCGCTGCTGCTGGCGCTTGATGCCGTAGCGGCGCACCAGCTCGTAGGCGACCACCACGCAGATCACGATGGTGCCTTCCATGACGTTGATGATCTCCGGCGGGAAGTTCTGCACCGACAGCAGCGGGGCGGAAGCGTCCATGAACGCCCAGAGCAGCGAGGCGATGCCGATGCCCAGCGGGGTGTTGCGGCCGAGCAGCGCGATCGCGATGCCGGTGAAGCCGATGCCGGCCTGGAAGTTCTGGCCGAAGTAGTGCGAGTAGGTCAGCAGGTCGGGCATGCCGATCAGACCGGCCAGCGCGCCGGAGACGCACATGCTGGTCAGCACCATGCGCTTGACGTTGACGCCGCTCGCGGCAGCGGCGCTCTCGGAACGGCCGGTGGCCCGCAGGTCGAAGCCGAACCGGGTCCGGCTGAGCACCCACTGGAACAGCACCCCGAGCAGCACCGCCACGATCAGGAAGCCGTAGAGCTGGCCGCCCTGGGTGCTGAAGGTGAAGAAGTTGCTGGAGTTGGACATCATCTTGGTCTGCACGGTGTTGCTGACCCCGCCACCGGTGCTCGGCACGAAGATGCCCGGCACCAGCAGCATGCCGATCACCGCGGTGGTGATCGCGTTCAGCATGATCGTCGAGATGACCTCGCTGACCCCGCGGGTGACCTTGAGGACACCGGCGACGCCCGCCCAGAGGCCGCCGACCAGCATGGCGACGATCAGCAGCAGCGGGATCTGGATGAACGACGGCAGGTTCAGCTGCCCGCCGATGTACGCGGCGAAGAGCGCCGCCAGCTGGTACTGGCCGTCCGCGCCGATGTTGAACAGGTTCATCCGGAAGCCGAAGGCGACCGCGATGCCGGCGAGGTAGTAGGTGGTGGCCTTGTTGAGGATCGCCACCTGCCCGTCGGAGGCGAACCCGTAGTTCGTCATGACGTGGAACGCCTGGAACGGGCTGTACCCGGCGACGCCCAGCAGCACCGAGCAGAGCAGCACGGCGGTGATCACGGCCAGCACCGGAGCGGCGATGGCCAGGCCGAGCTTCTCGCGGTCGATCCGCTGGAAGAACCCCCGCTGCGCGGGGTGCGTGGTGGTACTCATCTGGGTCACTCCCCCGCCTGCGCGTCGACCGCAGCGGTGTCGGTGGTGTCGGCGTCCCCGGCCGGGGCGTCGACGGCGTCAGCGGCCACAGCGGCCACAGCGGCCACGACAGCCTCGGCAGGCTCATCAGCCACAGCGGTCTCAGTGGCCTCGACGGCCTCAGCAGGCTCAGCGACCTCGGCAGGCTCAGCGACCTCGGCGGCAGCGGCGGCGCCGTCGGACTCGATGCGGCCGGCGGCGGCACCGGTCATCGCGGTGCCCAGGTCCTCGGCGGTGACGGTGGCCGGGTCGGCGTCCGCGACCAGGCGACCGCGGTAGATCACCTTGATCGTGTCGGAGAGACCGATCAGCTCGTCCAGGTCCGCGGAGATCAGCAGCACCGCCAGGCCCTCGCGCTGGGCGACCCGGATGTGCTCCCAGATCTGCGCCTGCGCGCCGACGTCCACCCCGCGGGTGGGGTGCGCGGCGATCAGCAGCTTGGGCTGGTGGCTCATCTCGCGGCCGACGATCAGCTTCTGCTGGTTGCCGCCGGAGAGCGAGGCCGCGGTGACGTCGATGCCCGGGGTGCGGACGTCGTACTGCTCGACGATCCGCTGGGTGTCGCGCTTGGCGGCCGCCGGGTCGATCAGGATGCCCTTGGCGTTGGGCGCCTCGGTGACGTGGCCGAGGATCCGGTTCTCCCAGAGCGGCGCTTCCAGCAGCAGGCCGTGGCGGTGCCGGTCCTCGGGGATGTAGCCGATGCCGGCCTCGCGGCGGGAGCGGGTCAGCATCGCGGTGAGGTCCTGGCCGTCCAGCATCACCATGCCGGCGTCCAGCGGGAGCATGCCCACGATGGCCTCGACCAGTTCGGCCTGGCCGTTGCCCTCGACACCCGCGAGGCCGAGGATCTCGCCCTTGTGGATGGTCATCGAGATGTCGTCCAGCACGACGCGCTCGATGCCCTCGGCGTCGGCCTTGGCGATCCGCAGGTTCTCGAGCTTGAGCATCTGCACGTCGGTGACGGTGGACTCGCGGCTCTCCGGCGAGGGCAGCTCGCTGCCGACCATCAGCTCGGCGAGCTCACGCGCCGTCACTGCCTGCGGGTCGGCGTCGCCGACCGTGGTGCCGCGACGGATCACGGTGATCGCGTCGGCCACCGAGAGCACCTCGTGCAGCTTGTGCGAGATGAAGATGACGGTGACGCCCTCGGCCTTGAGCTCGCGCAGGTTGCCGAAGAGCGCGTCGACCTCCTGCGGGACCAGCACGGCGGTCGGCTCGTCCAGGATCAGGATCCGGGCGCCGCGGTAGAGCACCTTGAGGATCTCGACCCGCTGGCGGTCCGCCACACCGAGGTCCTCGACCAGGGCGTCGGGGCGCACGTTCAGGCCGTACTGGTCGGAGATCTCCTTGATCTTCGCCTTGGCCTTGGCGCCGATGCCGTGCAGCTTCTCGCCGCCGAGCACGACGTTCTCCAGCACGGTCAGGTTGTCGGCCAGCATGAAGTGCTGGTGGACCATGCCGATGCCGCGGGCGATGGCGTCGCCGGGGGTGGCGAACTCGCACAGCTCGCCGTTGATCGCGATGCTGCCCTCGTCCGGCCGCTGCATGCCGTACAGGATCTTCATCAGCGTGGACTTGCCGGCGCCGTTCTCACCCATCAGGGCGTGGACGGTGCCGGTGTTCACGGTGAGGTTGATGTCGTGGTTGGCCACGACGCCGGGGAAGCGCTTGGTGATGCCGCGCAGTTCGACGGCCACGGTCGCCGATCCCATGGTGGGGTTACCTCCCTTGCTGGGGGAGGGCGTGGAAGCGGTGATGGCGATCTCCTGGTGGTGAGCAGGCGCGTCGTTGCGCTGTGGAGGAGGGGAGGCCCGCCGTGCTGCTCGGCGGCGGAGTGGAGGTACGAGAAGGGCCCGGCGGAGTGCGCTCGCGCGCGACCCACCGGGCCCCTCCCTGTCTCAGACGTGTTGCTCGACTACGCGGTGGTACTGGTGGGTCAGTTGGCCGGCGGCGTGGTCGGCGGGGTGATGGTGCCCGCGATGATCGCCTGGGTGGCCTGCTGGATCTTGTCGGCGATGTCGTCGATGTGACCGCCGGTGGTGGCCAGGCCGACACCGCCCGACTTCAGGTCGAAGCGCTGGATGCCGGTGAGCGGCTGACCGTTCTTGACGCTCTGGATGTAGTTGTAGACCGCGGTGTTCACGTTCTTCAGCGCAGAGGTCAGGATGTGGCTGGAGTAGGCCGCCAGGGCGGACTGCCTGGCCTGGTCGGTGTCGACGCCGATGGCCCAGAGCTGGTCACCCTTGGTGGGGGCCGGGGTGGTGGCCACGGCCTGGATCGCACCGGTGCCCGAGGCGCCGGCGGCGGCGTAGATGACGTCCGCGCCGTCGTCGATCTGGCCCTGGGCGGCGGCCTTGCCCTTGGCCGGGTCGGTGAAGCCGGTGAAGTCCGGCGGGGTGGTCAGGTAGGTGGTGTCGATGATGATGTTCGGGTTCACCGACTTGGCACCGGCCTTGTAACCGGCCTCGAACTTCTTGATCAGCTCGGACTGCACGCCACCGATGAAGCCGATGTGGCCGTCCTTGCTCTTGCTGGCGGCGGCGATGCCGGCCAGGTAGGAGCTCTGCTGCTCGGTGAACTCCAGCGAGGTGACGTTGCTCGGCTGGGTCGGCGAGTCGGAGTCGATGATCGCGAACCGGACGTTCGGGTGCTCCTTGGCGACCTTCTCGACGGTCGCCTGGTACACGAAGCCGACCGCGATGATCGGGTTGTAGCCGGCCGAGACCAGGCTCTCCAGACGGGTCTGCTTGTCGGAGTCGGCCTCACCCGGCTTGGCGTCGGCCTCGCTGGCCTGGATGCCGAAGTCCGCCTTGGCCTTGTCCAGACCGGCCGCGGCCGAGTCGTTGAAGCCCTGGTCACCACGACCGCCGACGTCATAGGCCATACCGACCTTGAGACCGGAGCCGGAAGCGGAGGACGAGGCGGTGTCGGTGCTCTTTGCGCCGCAAGCGGCGAGCGAGGCGATGCCCAGGGAACCCGAGAGCACAACCGCGGCGAGCTTTACTGAACGGCGCAAGGGAGTATCTCCTTCTCACACACCCGTTTGGCGTGGTCGGACGCCACCGTAACGCGCGTAGAACACGGTTGTGTTACGGGTCGCCTGGCCACTCGGGTTGTTATCAAACCGTGGCACTTAGGCCCATCAGGTCCCTAAAACACCGATGAGCGACTTAGTGTCCCACGGCCCCGCCGAACCATCGCTCCCCCGTTCGATCTTGATGGTTCCATGGCGAACTCCTGATGCCGCCGGTATCGCCCTGGCCGCCGCCCTCAGCAGTGGCCGTACTCCAGTGCCAGCGAGCCGAAGAGTTCGACGCCGATCGCGATCGCCCGCTCGTCCACGTCGAACCGCCCCTGGTGCAGATCCCGCACCGCGGTCTCGTGCGGAGCGCGCACCCCGAGCCGGGCCAGCGCGCCCGGCGCGTGCTCCAGGTACCAGGAGAAGTCCTCGCCCCCCAGGGACTGCTCCGTTTCCTCCACTACTCCTTCACCTTCGCCACCGAACTGACGCGTCATCGCCATATCCAACTGGGCGATCGTCTCCGCCTCGTTCACCACCGGCGGGACCCCGCGCTTGTAGTCCAGGCTCCACTTGGCCCGATGGATCTCGGCCATCGCGCCGATCAGCTCGTGCAGCGCGTCCGGCACCTCCCGCCAGCCGGCCAACTCCAAGCAGCGGACGGTGCCCTCCAACTCGGCATGCTGTGGGATCACGTTCGGCGCGGAGCCGGATTCGATCCGGCCCCAGACCAGGCTGACACCCCAGCGCGGGTCCATCCGGCGGGCCAGCGCGCCCGGCAGGTCGGCGGCCAGCCGGCCGATCGCGGTGACCAGATCGGTGGTCAGATGCGGGCGGGCGGTGTGCCCGCCGGGGCCGTCCAGGCTCAGCACCAGGGCGTCGCAGGCCGAGGTGATCGCACCGGTGCGCAGGCCGATCCGGCCGACCACCACCTTGGGGTCGCAGTGCACCGCGAAGATCCGGCCGACCCCCTCCATCCCGCCGGCCGCGATCACGTCCAACGCGCCGCCGGGCATCATCTCCTCGGCCGGCTGGAAGATCAGCCGCACCGGCTGCCGCAGCCGCCCCTCGCGCAGCGCGTCGGCCAGCACCAGCGCGGTGCCGAGCACCACCGAGGTGTGTACGTCGTGGCCGCAGGCATGGGCGCAGCCGGGCACCGTGGAGCGGTACGGGACCTCGGACTTGGCGTCCTCGATGGGCAGCGCGTCGATGTCCGCGCGGAAGGCCAGCAGCGGGGTGCCGACCTCGGTGCCGGGCGGCACCAGGTCGACGAGCAGCCCGGTGCCGCCCGGCAGCGGCCGGGGATCCAGGCCCGCCGCGACGAGCCGCTCGCGCAGCAGCCTGGTGGTGCGGAACTCCTGGCGGCCCAGCTCGGGATGGCGGTGCAGATCGCGACGGAAGGCGATCAACTCGGCCTCGTAGGCCCGTACCTGCGCGCGCAGCGGCCGCAGGGCCTCTCCGGGGGCGGACGGCGCCTGGGCGGCAGCGGTCGCGGCGGCCTGCGGGCTGGACTTCGGGGCGGTCTGAGGACGCTTCACCCCAACAAGGGTATGGGCGCGGCTCGAGTTTGGCTTGACTTCAGCCGAATAACTCCCCGGATTGGCGCATACACGGCCCGCAGGTGGGTATGACATCTCGTTTCAGCCGCCTTCCCCGGTGGCACCGCCCTGGGCGATGAACCTGTGCAACGACCAGCGGCCCCAGGGGTCACGACCCGATCCGACGCTCCGCGACACCGCCATCACCAGCATGCGTCCCCTTTGTCATACCTGGGTGGCCGGGGCGTATCAGCATGCGGTCATTCAGGTCATGGGCTGGCAAAGAATTCAGGCGAAGTCTTGAAGCTCGACCATCTGAGCGAATAGACACAACCGCACAGTCAAACTCCCACTCCGCCGACCCTCCCTCAGGAGCCAGGTCAGGTGGGGTGATCCGTCACGCCCGCGTCCGGAACGAGCTCACGAAGCCCGCCCGGCACGCCGTCACCAGTTCCTGCCCCCGCAGGAGCTGGGGGCCTTCCATGAGAAGTGGGGAACTCACGTGCCCGCAGCTGCTCGCAGCCGGCTCGCCGGGATAGCCGTCGCCGCCCCGGCCGCCGCTGTCCTGGTCCTGGGAACGCTCGCATTCGCCAGCCCGGCCATCGCCGCCACCACCGCTGACCAGCCGTCCGCCGCGAAGGAACTGGTCGGAACCCACCCCGACTGGGCCACCCCGCAGGCCGACGCCGGCGCGGTTGCGGCAGGCACCCCCGCCACCGCCCGGGTCTACCTGGCCAGCCGGGACCCGCAGGGCCTGGCCGCCTACGCCCAGGCCGTCTCGGACGAGAGCTCCCCCGAGTACGGGCAGTTCCTCTCCACCGCCGAGGCCAAGGCCAAGTTCGGCACCAGCGACGAGCAGGTCAAGGCGGTCACCCAGTGGCTGACCAGCGCCGGTCTGAAGATCAGCGCGAGCGACCCCCACTACCTCCAGGTCACCGGCACCACCGACCAGTTGACCAAGGCGCTGGGCGCGCAGTTCCGCAACTACCGCACGGACGACGGCACCCACCGGGCGCCGGCCACCGACGCGGTGGTCCCGGCCTCGGTGGCAGCCGACGTGACCGGCGTCCTGGGCCTGGCCGACACGGTCCAGAAGTCCTCCTCGAACGCCATCTCGCAGGCCGCCGCCGAGCAGGAGGCCCAGGCGCAGGACGCCGGCCAGGCCGGCGCCGACGTGAAGGCCCCGAAGACCCTGCCGACCGACCCGACCTGCTCGGACGGCAAGTACGGCTCCAAGAAGGCCACCGGCGCCCCGGCCGGCTACGAGAAGAACGAGCCGTTCGCCCCCTGCTCGTACGTCCCGAGCCAGCTGCGCAAGGCCTACGGCGTGACCGACGCCAAGCTGACCGGCAAGGGCGCCACCGTCGCCATCGTCGACGCCTACGGGCTCGGCACCATGGAGGCCGACGCGAACCACTTCTCCACCGCGCACGGCGACCAGCCCTTCGCCCCCGGCCAGTACAAGGAGGTGCTCACCCCCAACCAGTGGAACAACCAGGCCAACTGCGGCGACTGGTCGGGTGAGGAGGCGCTGGACGTCGAGATGGTGCACGGCCTCGCGCCGGACGCCAACGTGGTCTACGTCGGCGCCAACTCCTGCGAGGACCAGGACCTGACCGCCGCGCTGAGCAACATCGTGGACAACCACCTGGCCGACATCGTCTCGAACTCCTACGGCGAGATCATGCACGGCAAGAGCGGCGACCTGGACCCGGCGGTCATCGCGGCCGACAACCAGGTCTTCCAGCTCGGCGCCACCGAGGGCATCACCTTCATGGCCTCGGCCGGCGACTGCGGCGACAACTCGCCCGGCGCGGCGGCCACCGGTGCCAACTGCCAGGCCGACACCAACCAGGCCCAGACCCAGTGGCCGTCCTCCTCGCCGTGGATCACCGCGGTCGGCGGCACCACGCTGGAGCTGAAGAACAAGGCCGGCGACTACGGCCACGAGCTCAGCATGGGCGACGACCGCTCGGTGCTGTCGGCCGACCAGAAGTCCTGGACCCCCTTCCCCGGCGCCTTCTACTTCGGTGGTGGCGGCGGCGTCGTCAAGGGCGAGGCCCAGCCGTGGTACCAGCAGGGCGTGGTGCCGGACTCCATCTCCACCGTGGCCGCGGACGGCACCAAGTCGGCCACCCCGCAGCGCGCCACCCCGGACGTCGCGATGAGCGGTGACCTGGTGGCCGCCACCCTGGTCGGCTACACCCCGGCCGGCGGCGCCTACAGCGAGGGCGGCTACGGCGGCACCTCGGTCTCCTCGCCGGAGTTCGCCGGCATCGAGGCCGACGCCATCCAGGCCCGTGGCGGCCGTCCGATCGGCTTCGCCAACCCCGGCCTGTACGACCGCTACAACACCCGCGCCTTCCACGACGTCAACGACGCCGCGGTGCGCACCAAGCGCGGCAACGTGGTGGACCTGGGCATGGTCGGCGGCCAGCTGAAGGTGCGCCTCTACAAGGTCGGCGCCGACTACGGCCTGTCGGCCGCGCAGGGCTACGACACCGCGACCGGCCTCGGCTCGCCGGGCAAGGGCTTCTTCAAGTCCTACACGCTGAAGCACGACAACGCGGACAACGCGGGCCCGGACAACTCGGGCGACGACAACCAGCAGGACTGATCAGCTGATCAGCTGATCGAGGCGGGCCCGGAGTCGGTGACTCCGGGCCCGCCTCGCGTCCAGGGCCCGGTGCGCTCAGAAGCGCTCCACCGGTCGGTACATCCCCCAGACCTGGCGCAGCGCATCGCTCACCTCGCCGAGCGTGGCCCGCGCGGCCAGTGCCTCCTTCATCGGGTACAGCACGTTGTCGCTGCCCTCGGCCGCCCGGCGCAGCCCGCGCAGCGCGCGGTCCACCGCCGAGCGGTCCCGCTCGGCCCGCAGCCGGGCCAGCCGGCCGGCCTGCCGGGCCTCGATCGCCGGGTCCACCCGCAGCGGCTGGTACGGCTCCTCCACCGCCTGCTGGAAGCGGTTGACCCCGACCACGGTCCGCTCGCCCGCGTCGGTCTCCTGCTGGATCCGGTAGGCGGTGCGCTCGATCGCGGCCTTCTGGTAGCCCTGCTCGATCGCGGCCACCGCACCGCCGAGTTCCTCGATCCGCTCCAGCAGGCCCAGCACCGCCGCCTCCACCTCGTCGGTCATCGCCTCCACCGCGTAGGAGCCGGCGAAGGGGTCGACGGTCGCGGTGACATCGCTCTCGTAGGCCAGCACCTGCTGGGTGCGCAGCGCCAGCCGGGCCGCCTTCTCGGTGGGCAGCGCGATGGCCTCGTCGAAGCTGTTGGTGTGCAGCGACTGGGTGCCGCCCAGCACGGCGGCCAGCGCCTGGACGGTGACCCGGGCCAGGTTGACCTCGGGCTGCTGGGCGGTCAGCTGGACGCCGGCGGTCTGGGTGTGGAACCGCAGCATCTGCGACTTCGGGTTCCGCGCGCCGAAGGTGTCGCGCATGATCCGGGCCCAGATCCGGCGCGCGGCACGGAACTTGGCCACCTCCTCGAGCAGCGTGGTGCGGGCCACGAAGAAGAAGGAGAGCCGCGGCGCGAAGTCGTCCACCGCCATCCCGGCGGCCAGCGCGGTGCGGACGTAGGCGATGCCGTTGGCCAGCGTGAAGGCGATCTCCTGCGCGGGATCGGCCCCGGCCTCGGCCATGTGGTAGCCGGAGATCGAGATGGTGTTCCACCGGGGGATCTCGGCCCGGCAGTACTTGAAGACGTCGGCGACCAGCCGCAGCGAGGGCTCCGGCGGGAAGATGTAGGTGCCGCGGGCGATGTACTCCTTGAGCACGTCGTTCTGCACCGTGCCGGTGAGCCGGTGCGCCGCCACCCCCTGGGCCTCGCCGACCAGTTGGAGCAGCAGCAGGAGCAGGGCGGCGGGCGCGTTGATGGTCATCGAGGTGGAGACCTCGCCCAGCGGGATGCCCTCGAGGAGCACCCCCATGTCCTCGACGCTGTCGATCGCCACGCCCACCTTGCCCACCTCGCCGGCCGCGAGCGGGGCGTCCGAGTCGTAGCCCATCTGGGTCGGCAGGTCGAAGGCGACCGAGAGCCCCGTGGTGCCGCCCGCGATCAGCTGCCGGTAGCGGGCGTTGGACTCGGCGGCGGTGCCGAAACCGGCGTACTGGCGCATGGTCCACGGGCGCCCGGTGTACATCGAGGGATAGACGCCCCGGGTGAACGGGTACTCCCCCGGCCGCCCGAGCGCGGGAGCGGGCGGTTCGGGGCCGTACAGCGGCGCGATCGGGAGACCGGACTCGCTCTGTCGTGGCTCTGCTGCCATCGGATCCTCCGCACGGAAACGGGGTGGCACCGCGGGCCGACCGGCTCCCGGTGGGCGAGGGGCCTGCTGCGATGATGGCACCGCAGGCAGTCAGGCACGACGAGCGCACGCAAAGGACACGGCAATGGGTACCGGTCAGCAGAAGATCGCGGTGGTCACGGGCGCGAGCAGCGGGATCGGCGCGGCAACCGCGCGGCGGCTGGCGGACGAGGGCTTCGAGGTGGTGCTGACCGCGCGTCGCACCGAGCGGATCGAGCAGCTCGCCAAGGAGATCGAGGGCAGGGGCGGCGTCGCGCGCGCGATCACCCTGGACGTCACCGACCGGGCCGCGGTGGACGCCTTCGCCGTCGCGCTGGGCCGGGTCGACGTGCTGGTCAACAACGCCGGCGGGGCCTTCGGCGCCGAGTCGGTCGAGCGGGGCGACCCGGCCGACTGGCTGGCGATGTACCAGGTGAACGTGCTGGGTGTGCTGCACATGACCCAGGCGCTGCTGCCCGGCCTGCGGGAGAGTGGCGACGGCACGGTGCTGATCCTCTCCTCCACCGCCGCGCTGGCCGCCTACGAGGGCGGCGGCGGGTACGTGGCCGCCAAGCACGCCGCGCACACCATCGCCGCCACGCTCCGCCTGGAGCTGGTCGGCGAGCCGATCCGGGTGATCGAGATCGCCCCGGGCATGGTCCGCTCGGAGGGCTTCGCGGTCACCCGGTTCCGCGGCGACGAGGCCAAGGCGGCCGCCGTCTACCAGGGCGTCTCGCACCCGCTGACCTCCGAGGACATCGCCGACACGGTGGCCTGGGCGGTCACCCGCCCCTCGCACGTCAACATCGACCTGCTGGTGGTCCGCCCGCGCGCCCAGGCCTCCAACTACAAGGTGCACCGGGACTGACCCCGGCGGGCGGATCGGACCGGCCCGCCAGGCACGGGTCACAACTTGATAGCTCGTCAGGGTGAATTCCGTGAGCACTCTCCCCAACTGATGAGTGCTCAACTACCGTGGTGCCGCTGCCCGGGAGGAGCTCGGCGCCGCGTGGGCGACCCCGCTCGCGGCCTGCCGTGATCCATGCTGGTTATGTCCGAACCCACGAGCCCCTTTCCGCCTCCCGAGGAGGACCCGCTGGCCAGCGACATCCCGGCCGACATCCCCGCGCCACGGCCGACCACCCAGCCCAGCCCAGCGGTCGGACTGCACCGGTTCAACGAGGCCGACCCCGGCGCCGCGGAGGAGGCCCTGCTCGCCTGCTGCGGCAGCCACCGCTGGGCCCTGCGGCTGACCGCCCACCGCCCCTACCCGGACCTGGACTCGCTGCTGGCCGCCGCCAGCGAGGCCTCCTACGACCTGCGCCCCACCGACCTGGCCGAGGCGCTGGCCGACGAGAGCTGGATGCCGCAGCCGCTGCTCGGCATGCGGGCCCCCGGCAGCCAGGCGGCGCACACCGCGCTGCGCGCCGCGCACGCCGCCTACGAGTCGCGGTTCGGGCACGTCTTCGTGGTCGCTCTGGACGGCGTCGAACCGGAGGAGATGCTGGACACCGTACTCAGCTCGATCCGCACCCGGCTGGCCAACGAGCCGGACGAGGAGCGCCTGATCGCCGCCGAGGAACTGCGCCGGATCGCGCTGCACCGACTGGAGCACCTGGTCGCCAGCAGCACGGCCGGCTGACCGGGACCGACCGGACAAGAGCGGCTCAGCCCTGGGCGGCCCGCAGCTTGCGGGTCTGCGCCAGGACCACCACCGGGTCCGGCACGGCGGCCGGCTCCTTCGCCGTCCCCACGGTGGAGAAGACGGCCAGCGCCGTGCCGACCCGCACCACCGCGGCCCGCTGGGAGAGCGTCGGCCCACCCGACTGCGGACCACTCGTCAGGGTGAACGCGGTCGCACCGTCCGCTCCCCCGGGGGTGGGCGTGTCGGCCCGCTCCAGCTGGTGCCGGGTGCGGGCCCCCTTCGGCCCGGCCGCCACGCCGGAGGTGAAGTCGGCGCACTGCGAGAGCACCTGGTCGAGCGTCGACTGCAGCACGGCCGCCCGCCCCGCCGGGTAGTCGAGCAGCGCCGTGTAGAGGCCACCCTGCGGATCGCCGGCCCTGGCCACGCTGAGATCGGTCTCGGCCTGCGGCTGGGCGGTCGGGTCGGCCGGTCCGATCGCGTCCAGCACCGGCTGGCAGGCCGCCACATCGGCCAGCTGCCGCCCCGCGCCCTGCGGCGCGGCGCCCTGGCCCGGATCCATCAAGGTGACGGTGTATCCGCTGCCGAGATCCGCGCCCTGCACCGCGGCGGCCCTCAGCTCGGCGGCGGTCAGCACCCGCGCGGGCGGCATCCGGTCGGCGGCGACGGGCTTCACCGTCGCGCACCCGCCGGCCGCGAGCACGGGCAGCAGCAACAGAACGGCGGGTCGAACGGTCATCAGTGTCCTCAACGGCGATTGACAACGGTGGAAATCCGAAGATCCGTCACCGTACCGTCTCCACGCCATGACCCAGCGTCACGAAAAGATGCCCCGTTAGGCCGCACGTGCCTGATTGATCACACTCAAACCCCCCGGAGGCGGTTACCGACGACGCGTCGATAGGATGACCGCGGCCGGTGGACCGTACCCGGCCGGGCTGACCGACACCGAAGCCGGCCGAGCCCTTCAACCGCTTCCGGAGGGTTTTCCGTGCCGGCTGGAACGCTGTACCGCGGCCGCGAAGGCATGTGGTCCTGGGTGGCTCATCGAGTCACTGGCGTCCTCATTTTCTTCTTCCTTCTCGTCCATGTCCTGGACACCGCACTGGTGCGGGTCTCGCCACAGGCGTACGACTCCGTCATCAACACCTACAAGACTCCGCTGGTGAACCTGATGGAGTACGGCTTGACCGCCGCCATCCTGTTCCACGCCCTGAACGGCCTGCGGGTCATCGCGGTGGACTTCTGGTCGAAGGGCCCGAAGTACCAGAAGCAGATGCTGTGGAGCGTCGTCGGCCTCTGGGTCGTGCTGATGGCCGGAGCCTTCTGGGGCATCCTGCAGCACACCCTGCTCACCTGGTTCGGGAAGTGATCCGGCATGTCTACTGACACCTCCGACATCGAGCTGGTCTCCTCCTCGCAGGCGCACACCGGCAAGGGCCTGGGCACCGGCAACCCCGCCGACGCCTTCGTCATCCAGCCGCCGCGCACCCGCACCACGAAGACCCCGCGACGCACCCGGACCAACTTCGAGATGCTCGCCTGGCTCTTCATGCGCCTGTCGGGCGTCGTGCTGGTCGTGCTGATCCTGGGTCACCTGCTGATCATGCTGCTGCTGGACCACGGCGTGTCGAAGATCAACTTCGCCTTCGTGGCCGGCCGCTGGGCCTCGCCGTTCTGGCAGGGCTGGGACCTGCTGATGCTCTGGCTGGCCATGCTGCACGGCGCCAACGGCATGCGCACCGTGATCAACGACTACGCCGAGAAGGACTCCACTCGGCTCTGGCTGAAGGGCCTGATGGGCGCCGCCACGGTCTTCACCGTGCTGCTCGGCACCCTGGTCATCTTCACCTTCGACCCGAACATCTAATCGGCCATCGCAGAGCCAGCAGAGCCAGAGGCGAGCTAACCCCCATGCAGATTCACCAGTACGACACCGTCATCGTCGGCGCCGGCGGCGCCGGCATGCGCGCGGCCATCGAGTCGACCCAGCGCAGCCGCACCGCGGTGCTGACCAAGCTCTACCCGACCCGGTCCCACACCGGCGCGGCCCAGGGCGGCATGTGCGCCGCCCTGGCCAACGTCGAGGAGGACAACTGGGAGTGGCACACCTTCGACACGGTCAAGGGTGGTGACTACCTGGTCGACCAGGACGCCGCCGAGATCATGTGCAAGGAGGCCATCGACGCCGTCCTCGACCTGGAGAAGATGGGTCTGCCCTTCTCCCGCACCGAGGCCGGCCGGATCGACCAGCGCCGCTTCGGCGGCCACACCCGCAACCACGGCGAGGCGGCCGTGCGCCGCTCCTGCTACGCGGCCGACCGCACCGGTCACATGATCCTCCAGACGCTGTTCCAGAACTGCGTCAAGCACGGCGTCGAGTTCTTCAACGAGTTCTACGTCCTCGACCTGCTGATCAACGACGGCAAGACCTCCGGCGTCGTCGCCTACGAGCTGGCCACCGGCGAGATCCACGTCTTCCAGGCCAAGGCGGTCGTCTTCGCCTCCGGCGGCACCGGCAAGTTCTTCAAGGTGACCTCCAACGCCCACACCCTCACCGGTGACGGCCAGGCCCTGGTCTACCGCCGCGGCCTGCCGCTGGAGGACATGGAGTTCTTCCAGTTCCACCCGACCGGCATCTGGCGGATGGGCATCCTGCTCACCGAGGGTGCCCGCGGTGAGGGCGGCATCCTGCGCAACAAGGACGGCGAGCGCTTCATGGAGCGCTACGCCCCGGTCATGAAGGACCTCGCGTCCCGTGACGTCTGCTCGCGCGCGATCTACACCGAGATCCGCGAGGGTCGCGGCTGCGGCCCCGAGGGCGACCACGTCTACCTGGACCTGACGCACCTTCCGCCGGAGCAGCTGGACGCCAAGCTGCCGGACATCACCGAGTTCGCCCGCACCTACCTCGGCATCGAGCCCTACACGGACCCGATCCCGATCCAGCCCACCGCGCACTACGCGATGGGCGGCATCCCGACCAACGTCGAGGGTGAGGTGCTGCGCAACAACACCGACATCGTCCCGGGCCTGTACGCGGCCGGCGAGGTCGCCTGCGTGTCCGTGCACGGCGCCAACCGCCTGGGCACCAACTCGCTGCTGGACATCAACGTCTTCGGCAAGCGGGCCGGTCTGGCCGCCGCCGACTACGCGAGCAAGAACGAGTTCGTCGCACTGCCCGCCAACCCGGCCGAGAAGGTGCAGGCGCTGGTCGAGGGCCTGCGCGAGTCCACCGGCACCGAGTCCGTGGCGCAGATCCGCAAGGAGCTGCAGGAGACCATGGACGTCAACGCCATGGTCTACCGCACCGGCGCCACCCTGAAGCAGGCCAGCGAGGACATCGCCGCGCTGCGCGAGCGCTACAAGCACGTGGCGATCCAGGACAAGGGCTTCCGCTACAACACCGACCTGCTGGAGGCCGTGGAGCTGGGCAACCTGCTCGACCTGGCCGAGGTGCTGGTCGTCTCCGCGCTGGCCCGTGAGGAGTCGCGCGGCGGCCACTTCCGTGAGGACTTCCCGACCCGTGACGACGTGAAGTTCATGCAGCACACCATGGCGTACCAGGAGGTTGCCGAGGACGGCGCCACCTCGATCCGCCTCGACTACAAGCCGGTCGTCACGACCCGCTACCAGCCGATGGAGCGTAAGTACTGATGAGCGCCCCCACGATCGACGCCCCGCACTCCGCGGCGCTGGACGCGGCCGAGGCCGGCGGCGTCCAGATGATCACCTTCACCCTGCGGATCCGCCGGTTCAACCCGGAGGAGCACCCGGACGCGGTGTGGGTGGACTACCAGCTCACCATGGACCCCAAGGAGCGCGTCCTGGACGCCCTCAACAAGGTCAAGTGGGAGCAGGACGGCACCCTCACCTACCGCCGCTCCTGCGCGCACGGCATCTGCGGCTCGGACGCCATGCGGATCAACGGCCGCAACCGGCTGGCCTGCAAGACCCTGCTGAAGGACGTCACCGCCCCGGACGGCAAGGGCGGCATGCAGCCGATCACCATCGAGGCCATCAAGGGCCTCGCGGTCCTCAAGGACCTGGTGGTCGACATGGACCCGTTCTTCCAGGCGTACAAGGACGTCATGCCGTTCCTCATCACCAAGGGGAACGACCCGACCCGCGAGCGCCTGCAGTCCGCCGAGGACCGCGAGCGCTTCGACGACACCACCAAGTGCATCCTGTGCGCCGCGTGCACCTCGTCCTGCCCGGTCTTCTGGAACGACGGCCAGTACTTCGGCCCGGCCGCCATCGTCAACGCGCACCGCTTCATCTTCGACTCGCGTGACGAGGGCGCCGAGCAGCGCCTGGAGATCCTCAACGACCGCGAGGGCGTGTGGCGCTGCCGCACCACCTTCAACTGCTCGGAGGCCTGCCCGCGTGGCATCGAGGTCACCAAGGCGATCCAGGAAGTCAAGCGCGCCCTGGTGACGCGCCGCTTCTGACGCTCCGTCGAGCAGCAACGGCCGAGGGCCCGTCCGGTATCCACCGGACGGGCCCTCGGGCTTGATCGGGTTACTTCAGCGGACCGATGTCCTCCGGGCTGGTCCAGCCACTGAAGATGACCAGGTGCCGGTCGGCGGTGACGGTCCACAGGTCGGCGGCGCCGTCCCCGTCCAGGTCACCGGAGCTGCCCAGGATGGGATAGGCGGCGGTGGTGAAGCCGGTCGCCACCACGTGGGCGGTGGGGTCGGCCAGGGCGGAGAAGTCGAAGGTGCCGTCGGCCTTCTTCGGCAGCGGGTAGGCGTGCAGCTCGCCGGTGGCGCGGTCACGGGCCCAGAGCGCCAGGTTGCCCTGCGCGTCGGCCCCGGGCGCGACCAGGTCGTAGCCGCTCCAGTTGCCCGCCGTGGTCAGCTGCTGGGCGTCGCGGAAGCCCCGGAAGTTGACGTTGTCGAAGAGCCACAGGTTGCCCTGCTCGACGCTGAGCAGCGACGGGTCGTCCGGGTGGCCCGGGTCCGTCGAGCCGAGTGCGACGATCTGGTCCGCGCCGGACCAGTCGCTGCCGTAGCCTGCCGGGCAGCTGATCGTCGCTCCGGTGACGTCCTGGCAGGTCGACGGGCGGGTGACCAGGGTGGCGTTCTGCCGGCCGAGCGGCAGCGACCCCTGGTTCTCGTACATGTAGAGGTTGGCCTTGCCGGCCGCCGAGTTCAGGTCGCGCACGAAGACCGTGTCGGCGGTGGCGGTGTTGGGCATCCAGCCGCGGTGGCTGACCTCGAAACCGGTCCAACTGCCCGCGTTGAACGGCGCGTCGGCCGCCGGGATGGTCTCGCTCGGCGTGGTGCTGCCCGTGTTGCCGCTGATCACCTGGAGGTTGCCCGCGGCGTCGGGCAGCACGATGTCGGGAGTGCCGTTGTTGTCGACGTCACCGAGGGTGGCCGGCGGGGTGGGGTTGCTCGGCGCGTAGAAGTTGTAGGAGAACGGCTGCGAGACGTTGCCCGCGTTGTCGATCGCCTGGACGGAGAGCGTGTTGCTGCCCCAGTCGGCCGGCGTCAGCTGCACGACTGCCTGACCGTTGGCATCGGGCACCACGGTGTTGGCGCCGCCGCACCCGGTGAAGATGCCCAGCGAGGCGGGCGGGAGCGCGTACTGGTAGCAGGCCACCCCCGACGCCGCACCACCGGTCGGCACCGGGTCGGTGCCCGTGAAGGTGAAGGTGCCCGGCTGCCCGGCGTACTTGGTCGCCGTCTGCCCCGACCCCTGGGCCGGGAAGTCGGTGGAGTTCACGCCGACCGTCGGCGGCGTGCGGTCCACCCGGAAGTGGCACTCGGGCGTGGACGAGTGCACGCCGTCCGTCTCCGAGTAGGCGTGCCAGACGTAGCTGTGGCCGTCCTGCAGACCCGGCACCTGGACGCTGACGGTGCCGTTCTGGATCGCCAGCTCGGTGGCCCGCAGCACCGAGGTGTGCGGGTCGGTGGTGGTGTCGGTGACCGCGATGTCCGGCAGCGTGGTGACGCCGGCCGGGACCTGGACGTCGGCGCTGAGCGTCGGCGGAGCCGTGCTCAGCCCGACCCAGCCCGCGGTGCCGTCCGGGGCGCAGTCCTCGGTCGGCGCGGCGCCGGGGGCGAGCACCGGGGCCGGCGTGACGCGCGGGTTGCTGTAGGACAGCCCGGCGTCGGCGACGGCGTTCGGAGCGGCGGCCAGACCGACAGCCATGGTGAGCACGCCGGTGGCGGCGAGCAGGCGTGACGTACGCAAGAAGAAGAGTCCCCCTCGAATAAGAATTCGATAAACCTGAAGCGGTTGGGACTCTCCCAGCTGCCGATCCGGCAGGTCAACGGCTTTTCAGGCCACCGGCCTTGCGGAGCGCAGCCCGCGCAGTCCGACCAGGCCCACCAGGACGCCCAGCGCGAAGGAGGTGATGGCCAGCGCCAGGTGGATCCAGAAGAAGGCGGTGGGGTGGCTGTGGTCGCCGTTGGTGAAAGCCTGGTGGGCCGAGTCCTGCCAGAGGTTCTTCACGAAGGTCAAAGAATGGAAGACACTCAGGAGGATCTACCACCCCCGGCGGCGGGCCCCGCCGGCAGGGCCCACATACTTGAGGGATCGGCTACCCCGCTCGAAGGACCACACCCATGAAGCTCACTCGCCCCGTCTCCTGGTTCCTTACGGCGTTCGGCGCGTGGTCTTGGATGGTCTGGGTGACATTCGCCAAGAACCTCTGGGCCGACTCCGCCCACCAGGCGTTCACCAACGGCGATCACTCCCACCCGACCGCCTTCTTCTGGATCCACCTGGCGCTGACCATCGTGTCGTTCGCCCTGGGGACGGCCATCGGCGTCATCGGCATCCGGGGCGTTCTCGCCGCCCGACGCGCCGCCCAGTAACAGAAGCAGCCCCGGCGACGGGCGACGGTGGCCCGCCCGCCCGTGGGTGACGTACGACGGCCGGGCCGGTCAGCGGGTCCGGGTCAGCCGATCACGTGGTCCGGGTCGTCCAGCCAGGCCCGGTGTTCGCCGGCCACGGTCA
This sequence comes from Kitasatospora sp. NBC_01266, assembly GCF_036242395.1. Taxonomy (NCBI): domain Bacteria; kingdom Bacillati; phylum Actinomycetota; class Actinomycetes; order Kitasatosporales; family Streptomycetaceae; genus Kitasatospora; species Kitasatospora sp. NBC_01266. Next base: position 3,524,114 of record NZ_CP108458.1, read on the forward strand.
CGGTCAGGCCGAGCCGGGACAGGTCCGGGCTGTCGTGGCGCCGCCACCACTCGCGGGCGGCTGTCACCTCGTCCCACAGGTTCCGGGGGCCTGACTGCGAGACGGCATGCTCGCCCTGCCAGTCGGCGAGGCGGCAGTGGGCGTACGACTGCCCGTCCCAGATCTCGAACCGGCCCGTGCCGAACCGGTCGTAGGAGGCCCAGACGCTCTGCCGAAACAGGCCGGGCATCCGCAGGCCGATCGCGAACGCGGCGTCGGTGCTGTCGGCGACGTCGGCGGGGTCGATCTCCGATCGGCCGTAACGGACGTCTTCGATCTCGAACTCACCGCTGTCGGGTCGCTGGTCGCGGACCCACATGAACGCCACGTCCGCCACGAACGGGCCGCTTGCCGACTTGCCATCATCGGCGACCGTGAGCCGCGCCAGTGCCCCGTTGCAGAAGGCGGTGCCGTACGGGGCCAGGATCACCCCGCCGGGTTCGGTCTGTTCGATCAGAGCAGCGGGCAACCGCTGGACGGCAGCGGTCAGGTGCACCCGCTGGAAGGGCGCCCCGTCGGGGTCGCCGAGCATGCCGTCACCGACCACGACCCGGGGCCGCAGGCCGAGCGCGTCGAGCCGGGCTCGGGCCTCGGTGGCGAGCTTGGGGTCCACCTCGATGGTGACGACGTGGTCAGCGCCGAGCCGGTGGGACAGCAGGCCCGCCGTCCACCCCGTACCTGTGCCCACCTCCAGGACGCGCATGCCGTCGGCAACGGCCAGGTGGCGGAGCATCGTTGCCACAACCGTGGGCATGGAGCTGGACGAGGACGGGGTCTCGGTCCCCGCGTACAGCTGCGTGACCAACGGCAGGTCCGAGCCGGCCACCTCCGCCCATCGAGCCGGGTTCGTCTCAATGTCGATCCACTCGCCCCCGTGATAGATCCGCGCCGGGGTGAAGCTGTCACGTGGGAGGGCGCGGAACGCCTCTTCCCAGTCGGCCGACAATGCCCCCGATTCCCGGAGCCTGTCAGCGAGTTCGTCCCAGGTCATCGGCTGCCTACTTCCCGGGCTTGGGCAGGTTGGTGGGCGGCGCGTCCCGCTGCCCGTCGTGCGGGGCCGTGTCCGGCGAACCGGAGTGGCCGCCGCCCGAGCCTCCGCCCGCCTTGCCGGGCCCGTCGTTGCCGCCGCCTCCGCCGTGCTTTCCCATGGCTGTGCCTCCTTGTGGTTGACGTGCTGTCCGCGTCTCCGTGCGCTGCCGTCACTCCGGCGGCATCGGACCGGGGCCGGGCGGACGGTTGGGGCCGGGCGTGGGAGTGGTCATGCCGGTGACTCCTCACACTGAGGTGTGCCGGATCACCGGTCGGTGTCCGGGGCATTCGGTGGTGCGGAACCCGCTCCAGTCGGCTGCCTGCCAGGGATGACGGCCGGGCGGGAGTCAGTTGGGCGGCCAGCAGCGCGGGTGGTTGGCCTCGCGCACCCGGGCGAGCATTCGGCCCGCCGTCGCCGTTCGTCAGCCGTCAGCCGTCAGCCGTCAGCGGAGCCTTGCTGAACTCCTCCGGGGTCAGCACCGGTCGAGGCCCGGCGGTGCGCTCGCGCGGCCACGGGTGCGCCTTGATCCACTCGAACGGATCCACCGGGCCCGAGTCGCCTTCGGCCTGCTCGCCGGCACTCACTCGATGCCCTTGTCAGGGCACTTCTCACTGCCACAGGTGCAGAATGGCCACCCGCGCGGCGTACCCCTGATGACCCGTGCGGAGTACGCCGGGTCGTACTCATCCAACGGGTTGCCAACCGGGGCGCGCTGACGCTGCTCGGCACGGTACTCAGCGAGGGTCCTGCGATGCACGCCCGTCGTCATCTGCCCACTCCTCCCACTTGGTGGATACCAAGGTCCGGCAGTCGCCCAGGACGGTGGAGCCTCGCACAAAGGACACTTCGGGACGTCCCTTGTGCGGTAGAACGTCCCTAACAAAGGCCCGGTGTCTGTGGGGAGACAATCGCGATGCCGAACGAGAGACTGAAAAGCGTTATGACGTCAGGCGGTTGGACGCACGCCGCCTTGGCGGAGAAGGCCGGCGTGGACACCAAGTCGGTTGAACGATGGGCCAACCAGAACAGGACGCCCCGGCTAGGGACAGCCCGCCTGGCTGCCGAAGCGCTGGGAGAAGACATGTTCGCACTGTGGCCGAGCCTGCGGCAGCCACGCGCCGCGCGCGCGATAAGTCCTGAACTGGTGGGCCTGTACGAGCAGCGGGCCGACCTGCCGGTCTCCGTCTTCGTGGACCTGCTCGGCAAGGCCACGGAGCGGATCGACGTCCTGGTCTACGCAGCGGTCTTCCTCCACGAGGCGTACCCCCGGCTCAACGACCTGATCCGTGAGCGCGCCGCCGAGGGTTGCGCGGTCCGGATCGCCCTCGGTGATCCCGACAGCGAGAACGTCAGGCAGCGCGGCCAGGAAGAGAAGTTCGGCCACGGCATCGAGTCTCGCTGCAGACTCGCGCTCATGCACTACCACCCCCTCGTCGGGACTCCCGGGATCGAGATCCGCACCCACTCGACGACGCTCTACAACAGCCTGTACCGGGCAGACGACCAACTACTCGTGAACGCGCACGTGTGGGGCGTCAACGCCTTCGGCGCTCCCGTCTGGCACCTGCGGCGTTCTGGCACGGGGACGCTGTTCGACACCTATGCTGCGAGCTTCGACGCGGTGTGGGACACCGCTCGACCGGTTGAGGAGAACTGATCACGTGGCCCGAACCGAGTACTACGACGATCCCGACGCCCCGAAGCCGAACCGGCTGGTCGTGGCGGCATCCGCCGTCGTGACCGACGACGCGGGCCGCATCCTGCTGCAACGGCGCACCGACAACGGGCTGTACGCGTTGCCCGGCGGGACGATGGATCTCGGGGAGTCGCTGCCCGGGACGGCGGTGCGGGAAGTTCAGGAGGAGACCGGACTTGATGTGGAGATCACGGGCCTGGTCGGCACGTACACCGACCCCCGCCACATCATCGCCTACTCGGACGGCGAGGTCCGCCAGCAGTTCAACGTGTGCTTCACCGCTCGCATCACGGGTGGAGAGCTGAGGATCTCCAACGAATCCACCGACCTCCAGTTCGTCGCCCCAGCCGAGATCGAGAACTTGCCGATGCACCACACGCAACGGCTCCGGCTCCAGCACTTCCTGGAGCACCGGGCAACTCCCCACCTGGGATAGGCATCCGTACGATGAAAGGCCCCCGCCCGACCCTCGAAAGGGTCAGGCGGGGGCAGTGAGCTACTCAACGGCTCGGGTAGGGCGCACGGTGCCACAGGCCCCGGCTGTCCTGCCAGAGCCCGACTGTGGCGGGCGGCAGGCACCTGCGGGCGCCATGGGGGCCGGTTCGGTGAGCGTCGCCCGCGCGGGTGCTGGCGAACGTCTCGTGACAGGCCGGGCAGTGCTCGGCGCGCCGGCCGGACCAGCGCCGACCGCACGGCGGGTGAACGACGGTTCGGATAGGTGCCTCCGTACTCCTGCCAGGGCAGGGATTTCGCGGCTTGGCGGGCCGTTCCGCAGCCGGTTGGGCTCGGGCCGACTGCTGGCTGACCCACGCGCCCGGGTAGCAGCGGCACGGGGGTTCCTGCTGACCGGGCGGCCCTTCGCGTACGCGCAGGTGCGCGTCTGCACCCGCGTCGTGCACGCGCGCGTGGGCCACCTGGGCCAACCGGCCGAAAGGCCAGGTCACAGCGGGTGACGAAAAATCGGACCGGAAAGTCCCAGACCCGTAGCCAGGCCGAATCCTGCTATCACGTAGCGATCAGGGGAACCAGGAGGGGAGTCCTCCCCCAGGCCCAGGGGATCCCCGGGGCCAGAGTCGAAGGATCTTAGTGGGACAACTCCCTTTGGTAATAGGTGCATTGACCAGCTATCGTCCGATGCCATGGCAAACACAAACTGGTCAGTCCGCTACCCGGTCGATCCGGCCATCGGCCCCAACACCCCGATCCCCCTCGGGGGCAAGCTGCTCGGCACCCTCCACGCCGCCCTCTCCGACGCCCCGATCGAGGCGTGGGAGTTCGAGGTGCGCGGCGAGGCAGTAGAGAGCTTCGACGACTTCCAGCGACTCATCAACGAGGCAGAGAGCGTCCAGTACGGCGAGTTCGTCGCGCGCGCGAACGGCATCGTCGTCGAGTCCAGCTGATAGAGGGCCCAGTGGCCGCGGGGGCGCACTGGAGTAACCTTCTCGTTGGCTTTGCGCCGCGTGCAGGACGGACACAGATCCAGCGAGGAAGCGGAAAGTACGACGAGAACCCGCACCCCCGCCACCCTGTGCAGCCCGGGTGCGTCGGGCGCTCGCGCAGCCGTGACCAGCGGCCACCGGCCTGCCGGTCGGCGTCGCTGCCCGCGCGTCCCTCGCGCCCGGACTTCACCGAGTGGTGACAGCCGCACAGGGCTTGCAAGTTGGCCACGTCGTGGTTGTCGCCGGGGTTGATGTGGTCGCAGTCCGCTGCCAGTTCGGGGCAGCGGTCGCCGATGTCAGTGCGTATCCACTGGTACCGCCAGCCGGCGCGGTCCATCACGAACCGTCGTCGGGCGGGCCAGCCACGCGGTAGGCGCTTGGCTCGTTCACTGCCTTGCCAGTTGGGCACTCGGCCCCACCACCTTCGGTAGGCCAGCCACACCAGCGCGACCACCAGGACCAGCACCAGGTCCACGCTCACCACGTCCCAGCCGTCCGCCCGGTGCGGCCCGTCGTGGTGCACCACGGTGCGCTGATGACCGGGACGACCACGGGGTGAGGCACGACCACAACAGGCGGTGCAGGATCACCTGTCAGCTGAGCCAGTCCTCACCCGTGGTCGCCGAGGGCGGACCCGCAGTCGGATCATGAACGGTGTCCGGGTCCGCCGACGGATCGAGTCGGCCAGGCAGGCCGCCTGTGTAGTCCCTGGCGTACTCCAGCCGGTCGGTGATCAAGCGGTCCAGTGCCCTCCGGTCTGCTGCCCAGTTGATGCCGCCGCGCGGAGCCATGATCCGCCACTGCCGTTCGTTCGCCTGCCATGGATTGCCAAGATCCTCGCCAAGGCCCTCGACGGCATCGGCCAATGACGCCAACTCATCGATCAGAGAAGCCAGTTGCCTAGCCAGATTCAGAGCTTCGGTGCGCTTCCCCTCCGCAGTGACGCAGATGTCCGCCCGCCACTTCGGCCGAGCGCTGATCGACGTCGTCCGCACGGCTCCGGCGGCCTCGGCGGCAACCTGATAGACGGCCAGTTGGGCGCGCTCCGCCTCGGCGAGCTTGGACATCAGCGGACCCCTGCTGGTCGCCTTCGGGATCGGCTTGCCCTCACGGACAGCAGCCTTGGCCGCCCACGCGTCCTTGTCGTCAAGGGCCGCCAGGTCTGCGCGCACTCGATCAACTGCGTCGTCGCTGTCCGCCCGACGCCCGTGCAGTTCGTCCATGCGGGCCAGGGCGTCGCGCACTCTCGCTGGCGTGCAGACGTAGGCATAACCAGGGACAGCCCGGGAGGCGATCTCGTACAGGCGCTCAAGCTGCTCGGTGCGCTGCTGCTCCGGCATCAGGTTCTCGGTCATCCGATTCACCCCGCCAGCCGGCGAGCGAGCACCGAGGCCGCCAGCTTCATGGGGTCGATGTCCAGGGTCGGGGGCGGATCAACCGGCCCGCCGCTGGGAAGCAGCGACTTGGGGCGGGTGTTCAAGTTGGCAGGCATGGCCTTGATCGTTTCAATAAGCCGGTCAGCGTCCGCCCGGATCTCTGCCTCAGTGCTGCCGTTCAGCCGGTCGGCCAGGCCCAGCGGAAGACCGGAAGTCTTCGCAATCGCCTCTCGGACGGCAGCGAGTCCCGCCGCGCGCTTGTCCCGAGCGCCGTCCGAGCTGGCCTCCCCGACCTCCGACACGGCTTCCCGTACTGCATTCTTCACGAATTCCCTGCGGTCCATAGCAATACCTCTTTCACGTAGTTGAGGCGCACACGCAGGCCGGAACCCAAAACGGCCCCGCCTTGCCGAGTGCACGCACGTCCGAGACCGCCGAATGCCTCGGGAAAGCAGCGCACCCGACAGGCGGGGCGGACCGACAGGAAACACGCTGGCTGCCGGAGCACTATGAAGTTGTTGTTGTCGGGGCTGTTCGACTCGCTCCCGTTTGAGGCACACCCGGCGCCACAGAAAGATTAATGGGGGGTGGTAAAGAAGTCGGCGCGTGCGCCCGGTTCACAGATGCAGTCTGCGAACCGGGCCGCTCGGCTAGACCGCGACAACCTCCAGCACGGCGGCGCGCTTCCGCTGCCGGTACGACTTTTGGCGGTGGGCGTTGGAGCAGTAGCTCCGCGCCCGCCCGACGCCGTCCCATCCGGCATTATTCCCGCAGCCTTCCAGCTGACAGCTGGCTTCCCAGCGAGCTTCCTCCGCAAGTTGTCGCGCGCCTCTGGCTGTGCAGTCCTCGCACCATGCACCGTGACCGTTGGCAAAGTCAGCTGGCGTGCCGCACTTGTCGCAGGGGCGCCCCCGCCAACCGGCCGGGCGAGTGTCGGCGTGCTTAAGTGCCTGCCGACAGGCGTTCGAGCAGACGGCGCGCTGGCGTCCGGTCAGCGACTTCTCGCACCAGTTACAGGCAGTTCCAAAGGTGAACAGATCAGCTCCTCTCGGGTCCTGTTACAAAAAGCGACTGGCAGTGACAGGGGTTTCCGTTTTTCCCTACAGAGCTTTCTAGGGACTTGTATAGTTGGACTGAGTTCCAGGTACAGCACTAAAATTATTCATAACAACCCTGCTCTCCGTAGCGGCTTCGACCATTTGAGTTAACGGGGGGTGGTCAAGGATCCCGCCCGCGCCGTCAGCCCCGGCGGTCAGCGGGCCTCGGATACAACTACGGCCCGAATCACAGAGACAGACTCTCTGCGATTCGGGCCGATTCCGGCTACTCGTCAGACGATGACCAACGGCCGGTTGTGCCCAGTGATGTGCGCCAGTTCCTCAGCCGTGGGCGTCGGCCGCCAGTCCAGCGTCACCCGGTCGGCAACGGGGATGACCGACCGGTCAGCGCGCCGTCCGGGGCCCACCGCCACACCGGATAGAAACAGGTTGAGGAACTGCCGACGCTTGACGGTGTCCCAGCCCGCCCACGGGGACTCCGGCCCCAGCGGGTCTTCCCCAGCGGCGAACCACTCCACCGGAACCCGCACGGCTCGGGCCGACCTGTCGTCCAACTCCCGCATGCGCTCAAGGCACTTCTCCTCGTACGCCTGGTACTGCAACATCGTCCCCCGGAACGCCGCCGATCCCCGTTCCCCCTTGTAGATGCCCGCCTTCCGGTCCTCGTACAGCTCCGCGATGGACTGCCGGACGTGCTCAAGGTGGGCCTGCGTCTCGGCACGCTCGCTCTCGACCCCGGCAAGGTCCTCTTGCTCCGCGAACCGTGCGGCAGCAGCCACCAGCCATGCCTGGTCGTCCGGGTCGGACAGGTCGGCACTGCTGATCTTCGCCCATACCCGGCGGGCAACGTGGTCATCAAGGTGCACGATCTGCACCGACAGGCCGCCGTGCCCGACGGGGTTCGCGCACATGTAGTAGCGCCCGCTCTTGCCCATCGAGCCCTCGCACGTGGCGCAGCGGGAGAACTTCCAGCCGGACAGCAGCGACGGCACGCTGTTCTCATACTGCCGCTCGGCGAGACCGCGCTGACCGATCTTCTCCTGGAGCTCCAGCCACGTCTGTCCCGGGATGATGCCCTGGTGCGGCGTCAACGGGGTGCCCGACTCATCCCGGGCGATGACGTTGGCCAAGGTTCCCTTGGGGCCCTTCGGGACACGCACCGAGGCGAACCCGCCGATGCACGGGTGCGTGAGGATGTGACGCACGGTCTGAGCGCGCCAGATGATCCCGGTTCGCTGCCGGCCGGGGAACCCGCGCTCCTGGACCGCCTTCTTGCGTGCCTCGGTGTTCCGCTGGGTCGTGGTGCCGGGGGCGGGTGTGCCCTCCTTGTTCATGGTCGCCGCGATGCGGTTGTAGGCGTAGCCCTTGAAGGCGAGGTCAACCAGCTTCCGGACCACGTCGGCGTAGGCCATCTCCGCTTCGTCCCAGTGGTCCTCGTTGGGCTCAAGCGTGGTGACGGTCAGCTTCCCGATCACCTCCCGGCGGGCCTTCATACCGAAGGGCGGAGTGGAGGAGTGCCGCCCGCCAACGGCCTGGATCTCCTCCTTCGCTCCGGCGGTGCGGGCCGCCTTGATGTCGGAGTCCTGTTTGGCGAGCGCGGCGATCAGCGCGAAGATCGCCTCCCCGACGGGGTTGCTGGTGTCGAGGAACGGCTCCTGGACGCTGACGAGTCGCACGCCGTACTCGCGCAACTTCTTGTCGATCGTCATGGCCTCGTAGGCGCCCTGCCTGGTGAGGCGCGAGAGTTCGTTGATGACGATGACGTCCAATTCCCCGCGTTCGACGGAGCGCATCATCTCTTCGAAGTCCGGCCGGACGACCTTCGGGTCCCACCCCGACTTCCCCACATCCTTGTACTCCCGGACCACCTGCCACTTACTTGTGGCACGGGCGGCGACCAGCGCGTGACCGGCACTCAGTTGAGCCTCGGGCGAAGCCTCGGAGGCGTCTGGGCGCTTGCTGGACTGGCGGGCGTACAGCCCCACCCGGACGACGTCCAGTTGGTCCGAGGGGATGTCCGGGGCGAGGAAGGTTGCCATGTTCTGAGCTTGCCGCACCGTCTGACCTGCGCTTTCCGCTTTGCCTAAGCTTTGCTAGGTACCTTCTCATCAAAGGTGGTCCAGATGATCACGGACCAGACGCCGAAGGCGGCGAGGAACCAGGAGGTACGGCGGCTGAGCTTCATCGGTGCGGTCCTTCGCGGGGCGGGCCAGGGCTGGGCAGGGCGGGGAGAGCAGGTGGAGCGGCTCTCCCAGTATGGCCAGAGAGCCGATCGGCCCAGTCGGCGGTCCCCCGTTCCGGCGAGCTGCGCAGCCGGTCAGGGCGGATGCGCGCTGGACTGGGTACGGACACCGAGTGCATTTGGATGCTTACCTGATGTGTCGCACTGGTCGTCGGGCGGCCGCGCTGGCCGCCGCCCTGGTGCTGGCGGCCGCCCCCGTCGCCGCGGCCGAGCCGCCGCCGGTCGCCACCGTCGTCGGCGGCGAGCGGCTCGGGCTGCCCGGGGTGCAGGTCGCGCTCGGCCCGGGGGCGCCCCGGCTGCCGGAGGGGCTGACCGGGATGTCCTGGCTGGTGGCCGACGCCGACTCCGGCGACGTGCTGGCCGCCTACAACCCGCACCTGCGGCTGCCGCCGGCCAGCACGCTGAAGATGCTCTTCGCCGACACCGTGCTGCCCAAGATCGACCGCCGGACCGTGCACCGGGTGGCCCCCGAGGAGCTGGCGGGACTGGGCAGCGGCAGCAGCCTGGTCGGCATCAAGGAGGACCTGGACTACCGGGTCGAGGACCTGTGGCGCGGGGTCTTCCTCAGCTCGGGCAACGACGCGGTGCACGTGCTCGCGCACATGAACGGCGGCGTCGACCAGACGGTCCACCAGATGCAGCAGAAGGCGACCGACCTCGGCGCCGCCGACACCCACGTGGTCTCCCCGGACGGCTACGACGAGGACGGGCAGCTGACCAGCGCCTACGACCTGACCCTGTTCGCCCGCGAGGGCCTGCGCAACCCGGACTTCCGCTCCTACTGCGCCACCAAGGACGCCCAGTTCCCCGGTGCGGTGGACAACCGGACCGGCCAGCGCGGCACCTTCGGAATCCAGAACACCGACCGGCTGCTCGGCAAGTACCCCGGCCTGATCGGGGTCAAGAACGGCTACACCACCAACGCGGGCAGCACCTTCGTCGGCGCCGCCGAGCGGGACGGGCGCACGCTGCTGGTCGCGGTGATGCACCCGGACACCTATATGAAGGTCTACGACGAGACCGCCGCCCTGCTGGACTGGGGCTTCGCGGCCGGCAACCACCTGACGCCGGTCGGCCGGCTGGTCTCCCCCAAGGCGGCCGTCGCGGCCCAGGACGCGGCCGGGCCCTCGGCCGCCGGGCACCCACCGGCGCCGGTGCCGGCCCCCGGCAAGGGCGCGCCGGGCGGGCCGCGGCCGGCGCTGGCCGGAGCGGCCCGGCAACCCGCGAAGCTGCTGGGGCCGGAGGGCTGGACGGTGATCGGCGTGGTCACCGTCTGCGCCACCGTGGCCGGCTGGCTGCTCAACCGGCGCCGAGCCGCCGGGTACCCGGCCACCGACCAGCCGCCGGCGCCCCGGGGCGCCACCGCGGCCTCCGCCCTGCGCGGCGCCACCGCGCTGCGCCGCCGGCCGAAGCGCGACCGGCGCTAGCCGTGCTGTGCGCCTGGACCTACGAGCGCGCCGGCGGGCCGGCCATGCCGAGCTCACCGGCCGCGCGGTAGGCGGCCTCCGCGCTCGCGCGGGCCCGCGCCCGCGCCTGCTCGGGGTCGGCCAGCGCCGTCCAGGCGACGCAGTACATCAGCAGCCGTGTGACGAAGTTGATCCAGAGCAGCAGCGCGACCGGGACGCCGAAGGCGCCGTACAGGCTCTTGCCCGCCACCGAGCTCAGGTAGGACGAGAGCAGCAGCTTGAGCAGCTCGAAGCCGACCGCCCCGATCAGCGCGGCGGTCAGCAGGTCGCGGCGGTGCTGGTCGGAGATCCGGGGGAACGGGGCGAGCAGGTACAGGAAGAGCAGCAGGTCGGCGCCGACCGCGATGACGAAACCGGCCACCGCCAGCAGGTAGTGGGCCGGGCCGTGGTCGGAGAGGCCCAGTGCGGTGGCCAGTCGCCCGGCCAGCCGGGTGGTCACCGTGGAGGCACCCAGCGAGACCACCGAGACGACGCCGAGGCCGAACAGCACCAGGCAGTCCCAGGCCCTGCGCAGCACCAGGTTGCCGTCCTCCTCGGGCAGCTGCCAGATGTCCCGGATCGCACCGCGTATGGTGTCCACCCAGCCGAGCCCGGAGACCAGCAGCAGCACCCCGCTGACCGCCCCGACTGTGGCGGCGTTGGCGATCAGCGAGTCCAGGCCGAGCGAGTTGGCCAGCCCCGGGACCTGGTCGGCGATCTTGTGCTCGAGGGTGTCCACCTGGTGCGGGCTGAGCGTGCTCACCGCGATCGCCAGTGCCACCGCCAACAGCGGGAAGAGCGCCAGGAAGCCGAAGAAGGTGACCGCGCCGGCCAGCCGGTTGCCCTTGGCCGCTGCGAAGTGCTGGTAGACGCGGTACGGGCGGCTGCGCAGCACGGCTGCGACGAGTGGGCCGATCACCGGCAGCCTGGCGAGGAATCCCATGCGGATCAGCCTGACAGGTCGTCGGCCGTCGGCGGCTCAGCCCCGCCGGGCGGCCGCGCCCCGGGAGCCGGCCGGGATGGACCGGTAGGATTCGCCGCGTACCGCCTGTCCGGTGACCCCCGAAGCCGCGGGTCCGCTCCAGGCCGTCACCCCGTCCCTGATGAAAGGCCCGCCCCGAAGATGGCCCCCCGTCTCTCTGTCGTTGTTCCGATCTACAACGTCGAGCGGTACCTGGAGGAGTGCCTGGAATCCATCGCCGCCCAGACCATGAGCGACCTCGAGTGCATCATGGTGGACGACGGTTCGAAGGACGGAAGCGCGGCGATCGCCGAGGCATTCGCCGCGAAGGACTCCCGGTTCAGACTGGTCCGCAAGCAGAACGCCGGCCTTGGCGCCGCGCGCAACACCGGCCTGCTGCACCTGACCGAGGGCACCGAGTTCCTGGCCTTCGTGGACAGTGACGACACCCTGCCGCCGAGCGCCTACGAGCTGATGATCTCCACGCTCGACGAGACCGGCTCCGACTTCGCCACCGGAAACGTGCTGCGCTTCCGCGCTGTCGGCTACTACCCGTCGGGCGGTCACGCGAAGCCGTTCCGTGAGACCAGGCTGAAGACCCACATCACCGAGATCCCGGCGCTGGTCACCGACCGCACCGCGTGGAACAAGGTGTACCGGCGCAGCTTCTGGGACATGGCCGGCCTGCTCTACCCCGAGGGCATCCTGTACGAGGACGCGCCGGTCAGCGTGCCGCACCACTACCTGGCCACCAGCGTGGACGTGCTCAACGAGCCGATCTACCACTGGCGCGAGCGCGAGGTCGGCGAGATGTCGATCACCCAGATGCGCACCAACCCGAAGGGCCTGATCGACCGGGTCACCTCGATGGAGCTGGTCCGCTCCTGGCTGCTGAAGCAGACCGAGCCGAAGTACAAGGAGTACCTGCGCTCCTACGACGAGAACAACCTCGTCGAGGAGATCCCGATGTTCTTCTGGTCGGTGGTCGACGGTGAGCAGGACTACCGCGACGCGTACGTGGAGTGCGTGGGCCGGCTGCTGCGCGCGATCGGCCCTGAGCTGGTCGGCAAGCTGCGCGCGCCGCTGCGGCTGAAGTACCACCTGACCCTGCAGGGCCGGATCGACGAACTCGTCGCGCAGATGGGCTTCGAGGCCGAGAGCAACGGCGCGGCACCCGCCCGCGGCCTGCTCCGGCCGTACGCCGACTACCCGTTCCTGCGCGGTGGGCGCAAGAGCGTGCCGGCCGACGTGCTGCGGTTGGACAACGCGCTGGTGATGCGCAGCCGGGTCTACGAGTCGGCCTGGGAGGACGGCAAGCTGCGGCTGACCGGGCACGCCTTCCCGGAGCACGTGGGTGTGGAGAACAAGCACGACCTGGTCCGGATGATCGTGCTGCGCGAGGCCAAGGGCAAGCGGATCGTCACCTTCTCGGCCAAGACCCAGTACTCGCCCGAGGCGACCGCGAGCTCCCCGCACGACCTGTACAGCTGCGACTGGGCCGGTTTCACCACCGCCATCGACCCGGTGAAGCTGAAGAAGCGCGGCCAGTGGCAGGACGGCACCTGGCGGGTGCTGGTCGGCGGCGTCGGCAAGTCGGGTGTCTACAAGGGCCGGATCTCCGGCGGTTGGGCCGACACCGCGCAGAGCTTCCCGGCCCACTGGGTCGACGCCACCACCCGGGTCGTCCCGGTGCTGCGCGACGGCTTCCTGCATCTGAACGTCGAGACGCTGCGCGCCTCGGTCACCGCGCTGTGCACGGTGGACGGCATGATCGAGCTCAGCGGGACCGTCCGCGGCACCGGCGATCTGCCCGGAGTGCGGCTGCAGATGCACCACTCCGAGTCCGGCGGCAAGCTCGACTTCCCGATCGAGTTCGGCATGCCGGTCGGCCGCCCGGTGCCGTTCACCGCACGGATCCCGATCGCGCAGCTGACCGAGGTCCGTGACAAGTGGAACGCGCTGGACCCGGCCGCCGACACCCGCACCACCGACCACTGGTACGCCAAGCTGCTGCTGGCCAACGGGTCCGCGCTGCAGGTGATGATCGACGACCGGGTGGCGCTGGAGCACCTCGCGACACCGTTGGACCCGCAGTCCCCGGTGGGCCGCGCCCGGGTGCTGGTCTCCAAGCCGACCGACACCGGGCACCTGCAGCTCGCCGACCAGCTGGTGCAGCCGGTGGTGGACCGCATCAGCGGCGCCGACGAGGACGGCTTCACCCTCTCCGGCAGCTTCCCGCTGACCGGTGAGCACCGCTACGAGCTGGTGGTCCGCCACGTCTGGCGCGAGGAGGACTACCTGCACCCGATGGTGGTCCGCGACGGCCGCTTCGAGGTCCGGCTGCCGGCCGCGCCGGTCGGCTCGTTCGCGGGCCAGGTGCCGCTGCACAAGGGCACCTGGGAGGTCTTCTTCCGCCCTGAGGGCGGCGACCCCGAGTTCGCCTGGCCGAAGGCGCAGGTCGCGCTGGAGGCCCACCGCACGCTGCCCACCGAGATCCGCGCGCGCGGCAAGCAGGTGGTGCTGGAGCGCCGCTACTTCGACACGCTCTCGCTGGAGGCGCTCTCCGACCTCGGCCCGCACGAGCGCAGCGGCTACCGCCAGCGGATGCTGCGCCGGGAGGCCTACCCGGCCGCCAAGCAGCAGCCGCTGCGCCAGGCGGTGCTCTACAACGTGGCCAACGGCGGCCAGTACGCCGGCACGCCGCGGGCCATCCACGAGGAGCTGGTCCGCCGCGGCCTGCCGCTGGAGCACCTGTGGACGGTGGACGACCAGCAGGCCGAGCTGCCGCAGAGCGCCCGCGGGCTGCGGCAGTGGAGCCCGGAGTGGTACGAGGCGGTGGGCACCGCCAAGTACATCGTCACCAGCGCCCAGCTGCCCGACTTCGTCAAGCCGCGCCCGGACCAGGTGGTGCTGCAGACCTGGGTGGGCAGCCCGCTCAAGCGGATCGGCCACGACTTCGAGAAGATCTGGTTCATCGACAGCAACTACCTCAAGCACCTCGACCGGGAGGTGCCGACCTGGAACAAGCTGGTCTCCGGTGGCAGCTTCGCCACTCCGGTGCTGCGCCGGGCCTTCAAGTTCCAGGGCGAGATGCTGGAGACCGGCTACCCGCACAACGACATCCTGTTCTCCCCGGACCGGGAGAAGCGGGCCGCCGAGGTGCGCCGCCGGCTGGGCCTGCCCGAGGGCAAGAAGGTGGTGCTGTACGCGCCGACCTTCCGCGAGGACCGCAAGCGCCCGCAGGGCGGCTACCAGATCGACCTGCGGATCGACCTGGACGCGGCCCGTGCCGCGCTCGGTGAGGACCAGGTCCTGCTGGTCCGTCCGCACGCGCAGTGCTACGGTCCGATCGCCGATGCCGGCAACGGCTACGTCTGGGACGTCTCGCGCTACCCCGACATCGCCGACCTGCTGCTGATCGCCGACGCGCTGGTGACCGACTACTCGGCCTCGACGTTCGACTTCGTGAACACCGGTCGGCCGATCCTCTTCTTCACCTACGACCTGGAGCACTACCGCGACAACCTGTGCGGGTTCACCTTCGACTTCGAGGACGTCGCCCCGGGGCCGCTGCTGCGGACCTCGGCGGAGCTGATCGAGGCGCTGGGCGACCTGGACCGGGTCGCGGTGGAGCACCGCGAGGCCTACGCGGCGTTCCGCTCGGCCTACTGCGACCTGGACGACGGCCACGCCGCCGCCCGGGTGGTCGACGGCCTGCTGGGCTGAGAGCCCTGAAAGCCCGCGGGCCCCGTGACCTGAGTGAGGGTCACGGGGCCCGCGGGCTTTCGCCGCGTCGTGCGGTGCGGTCGGGCGGTCAGCCGCGCTGCTCGACCAGGTGGGGCCGCGCACCGAGGTCCTGCGGCTGGACGGCTTCGCCGGACGGCTCGCCCTGCCCGGCCTCGGCGAGCTCGGGGGAAGTCCGCGCCGCCGGCACCGGCAGCGACTCCTCGAACGGCCCCGCCACCGGGAAGTAGCCCTGCAGGAAGGCGGTGACGATCCGGTCCTGCTCCTGCCTGGGCACCTGCTCCAGCCTGCCGTCGTTGAGGCAGAAGGTGTCGACCGCGCGCTCCTTGAGCAGCCCCGGCAGGTGCGCCAGGGCGGCCTGCCGGTCGACGTCCACGTAGCGGTGACCGATCCGGCCCCAGCCGACCCGGCCGGCGAGATAGCCGCGGCTGACGGCCAGGGTGACCGGCGCGATGTCGGTGGTCGAGCGGAAGACCGAGCGGGCGGTGCCGGCCAGCTCGGCGGCGAAGTCCTCGGCGCTCTCGGCCAGCAGCGTGCGGGTCAGCGGGTAGGGCGCGTGGCTGAGGGTGTTGGTGGTGTCCCGGCCGAACTCCCGCCGGATCAGGGCCCGGGTGTTCTTCTGCGCCGCCACGTACTCGTCGTCGTCAGCGGTCACCGGCCCCGGCGGAATCACCCGGGAATCGAGATTGACCGCCGGCCCGCCATTTCCCCGGAAGAACTGTTCGGGCCGGACCGGCCGCCCCAGGAACATGTCGTCATTGAAATAGAGGAAATGCTCGGAAAGGCCCGGAATTCGGTGCAGCTGCGTTTCGATCGCATGCGAGTTGAACACCGGGAGAACCGCCGGGTCCTCGAACAGATCGCGGTGCGAGACCACGGTCAGATCCGGATGCCCGGCCACCAGCCAGTCGGGCTGCTGCCCGTCGGTGACCAGGAAGACGTGCCGGATCCACGGGGCGTACATGGCGATGGACCGCAGGCAATAGCGCAGCTCATCGCGGTTGTGGAAGCGCTCGGGGCCGTCCCCGGTGGCGGGCGGCTCGGGCAGCGCGGCCAGCGCGGCGGCCCGCCGGCCCCGCCAGACCGGGTCGCTGTCGTCGACCCAGGTGATCACCGCGTCGATCGGAAAGGTGACGTCGTCCAGCAGCGGCCGGGCGAACGCGGCCGGCACCGGGAATTCCCGACCGCCGATCCGCACCGTCGTGTCCGGCCGCAGAGAGGGCACCCACCAGCCGAACGGCGGCTCGTGAATCGCGGCGATGGCCCCCTCGGACGGGGCGGCGGAATCCCAGAAATCCAGGTCGCAGCCGTGTTCCGCACCGTAGGAGAGGGTCCGGCCGCTGGTCACCACCGGCCGGTAGATCCGCACCCCCTTGACCAGCACCACCGGCGCCGCCTCCGGCTCGGGCAGCGCGGCCTGCTCCTCCCCCGCCTGCTCCTCCGCCTGCTCCCCTGCCTGCTCCTCCGGCGCCTCTTCGGGCACCGCCTCCAGGGCCGCGACGGCCTGCGGCAGCTCCTCGGCGAGCACCGTCCGGAGCGTGACGTCGTGCCCCAGCAGGTCGGCGTAGACCGGCTGGTCGCGGAAGGCGGCGGCGAAGGCGGCGAGCACCTCGGCCCGCTGTCCGGGCGCGATCACCACCCACTGCCGGAACTCCTGCCCGCGGATCGGGGCGAACTCGATCCCGCTCGCCTCCAGCAGGTCGGTCGTCTCGGTGAAGCTGCGCAGGAAGGCATCGCCGGAGAGCAAGTCGTCGCGCACCTCGGCCACCAGGCCGTCGTCCTGCCGGACCAGTGCGGGCAGCAGCTCCAGCAACTGCTCCTCACGCTCCCGGCGCAGTTCCTCGGGGCTCGGCGGAGCCGCCTCGAGTGCGGGCTCCGGCTCCCCGGGGCCGCCCTCGGCCGACTGCTCGGCCGCCCGCTGCTCGGGCAGCAGTCCTGACAACACGCCTGCCCGACGGGCCCTGCGGGCCACGGCGCGGATCACTCGCCGGACCGTGCGGGGACAGCGCATCATCTCTCCAGACGGTGAGCACTCTGACCGATAAGGCCCCCCGCGGCCATTATCGGGCGAGTATAGCGCTCACCTGATGTCCTGGTGAATGAGAAAATAATAAGAGCTAATATTCTGCATTTCACGCAACTGATGCATGTCAATTAACGGCCACTGAACGGGTAGGCACACCACGGACGCCAGACCGCGTCCGCGCCGAACCAGGAAAGCGTGAAGGCCGGCACCGCGAAGGCCGCGTGGAAGGCCCGGGCCTGGACAGCCGCGGTGTCCAGCACCTGCTCCGCCAGACCGTGCGCCACCGTGACGTGCGGGTGGTAGGGGAAGGCCAGCTCCCGGGCGAGCGGACCGCACCGGACCTCGGCCTCCAGCTCACGGCACTCCTGCGCCCCTTCCTCGACCCGGACGAAGACCACCGGGGAGATCGGGCGGAAGCTGCCGCTGCCGTGCAGCAGCATCCGGAACGGCCGGCGCCGGGCCGCCACCGCCGCCAGGTGGGCCCGCACCGCGGGCAGCCGCTCGGCCGGGATCTCGGTCGGCGGCAGCAGCGTGACATGCGTGGGTATCGCCCGGGCCAGCGGATCGCCGAGCGCCGCGCGCGCGTCCTGGATCGCCGAACCGAAGGGCTCCGGGACCGTGACCGCCACGCCGATGGTCAACGACGCGCCGACGGTGGCGGCCTCGGGGAGGTCGCCACCATCGGCGGGCACGGGCTCGGACATCAGTGCTTGGTGGCCGCGATGAAGCCAATCCGGTCATAGACCGTCGCCAGGGTCTCGGCGGCCACCGCGCGGGCCTTCTCGGCACCCACCGCCAGCACCCGGTCGAGTTCCGCCGGGTCGTCCAGGTAGGTCTTGGTCCGCTCCTGGAACGGCACCACCCACTGCGAGAACAGCTCGGCCAGCTCGGTCTTGAGCGCGCCGTACATCTTGCCCTCGAAGTGCGCCACCAGCTGCTCGATGCTCTGCCCGCTGAGCGCCGCGTGGATCCGCAGCAGGTTGGAGACGCCGGCCTTCTTCTCCTCGTCGTAGGAGACCACCGTGTCGGTGTCGGTCACCGCGCTCTTGAACTTCTTGGCGCTGAGCTTGGCGTCGTCCAGCAGATTGACCAGGCCCTTGGCCGAGGAGGCCGACTTGCTCATCTTGGCCGTCGGGTCCTGCAGGTCCAGGATCTTCGCCGTCTCCTTGAGGATGTACGGCTTGGGCAGCGTGAAGGTGGGCGCGTAGCGGCTGTTGAAGCGCTCGGCGAGGTCGCGGGTGAGCTCCAGGTGCTGGCGCTGGTCCTCGCCCACCGGCACCGCGTCGGCCTGGTAGAGCAGGATGTCGGCGACCTGCAGGATCGGGTAGGTGAAGAGGCCGACCGTGGTGCTGTCACTGCCTTGCTTGGCCGACTTGTCCTTGAACTGGGTCATCCGGGCGGCTTCGCCGAAGCCGGTGAGGCAGTTCATCACCCAGCCGAGCTGCGCGTGCTCGGGCACCTGGGACTGGATGAAGAGGGTGCAGCGCTCCGGGTCCAGGCCCGCGCCGAGCAGCTGGGCCACCGAGGCCCGGGTGTTCTCGCGCAGCTGCGCCGGGTCCTGCGGAACGGTGATCGCGTGCAGGTCGACCACCATGTAGAAGGCGTCGTTCGCCTCCTGGAGGTCCACCCACTGGCGCACCGCGCCCAGGTAGTTGCCGAGGTGGAACGAGCCGGAGGTGGGCTGGATGCCGGAGAGCACCCGAGGGCGATCCTTCGCCGGACTGGTGACCGCTGCGTTGACCATGACCGCCATTCTTCCAGCTTCGGCGCGCGGTCAGGACCCGGCTTCGTTCGGAGGTTCCGACGAACGGTCGGCCGCCGCCTCGGGCGCGGGTTCGGCGCGCACCCGGATCCGGTCGATCCGCCGACCGTCCAGCGCCGCCACGGTGAGCAGCACGCCGGGCTCGCCCTCCTTCGGCACCAGCACCTGGTCGCCGACCTCGGGCAGCTCGCCCAGCTCCGCCACCACGTAGCCGGCCACCGTCTCGTACGGGCCCTCGGGCAGCGCCACGCCGGTCTCCTCCGCGAAGTCCGGCAGGTTGAGCAGCCCGTTCACCTCGACCCCGCCGCCCGCCAGCCGCCGGGTCGCGGTGGTCTCCTGGGCGTCGTACTCATCGCGGATCTCGCCGATCACCTCCTCGACCAGGTCCTCCAGCGTGACGATGCCGGCCGTGCCGCCGTACTCGTCCACCACTATCGCCAGGTGGTGGCCCTCGCGGCGCATCTCGCTCATCGCCTCCAGCACCTTCTTGGTGGCCGGCAGCAGCTTGACCGGCCGGGCGATCTCGCGCACCCGCAGCGCCCGCTCGCCGTGGGCCCGGTAGAGGTCGCGGACGTGGACGAAGCCGACCACCGCGTCGTAGGAGCCCTCGACCACCGGGTAGCGCGAGTGCGGGGAGGTGCTGGTCTCCTCGCGGACCTCGGTGAGCGACTGGTGGGCGTCCAGGAAGGTGACCTCGGTGCGCGGCACCATCACCTCGCGCAGCTGGCGCTCGCCGGCCGCGAAGACATCGGCGATCAGCGCCCGCTCGTCGCTGCCCAGCTCGGTGTTGGCGGCCACCAGGCCGCGCAGCTCCTCGGAACTCATCGAGCCGCGGCCGGCCTTGGGGTCCCCGCCGAAGAGCCGGACCATCAGGTTGGTGGAGTGGCCGAGCAGCCAGATCACCGGACGCAGCACCACCGACATCACGTCGACCACCGGCGCGGCCAGCAGCGCGATCGACTCCGCCCGCTGCAGGCCGATCCGCTTGGGGGTCAGCTCACCGAGCACCAGGGAGATGTAGGAGATCAGCAGGGTCAGCCCGACCAGGGCGACCGCGTCCGCCACCCCGGTGGAGAGGCCGAGGTGGACGAAGACCGGGGAGAGCTTGCCGGCCAGCGTGTCCGCGCCGAAGGCGGCCGACAGGAAACCCATGCAGGTGACCCCGACCTGGACGGCCGCCAGGAACCGGTTCGGATCGGCGGCCAGGTGCGCGGCCCGCGCGGCCCGTTTGGTGCCGCGCTGCGCCAGTGCCCGGATCTGCCCCTCGCGCAGCGAGATCAGCGAGATCTCGGCGATGTTGAACAGCCCACCGAGGACGATGAAGAGCAGGACGAGGGCGGCGTCCTGGAGGGTTTCGTTCACGGTCGGCCAGTGTAAACGGGTCCGGCCGACCGCTTCTGAATCGAAGTGGTCGGCCGGAGTCAGCGCTCGGTCTCAGCGCTCGGGCTCGGCGCCCGCCAGGAGCGCTCGGTCTCAGCGCTCGGTGTCAGCGCTCAGTCTCAGATGAGGCCGAGCTCGGTGACCGCGTCGCGCTCCTCGGCCAGCTCGCCGACCGAGGCGTCGATCCGGGCGCGGTCGAAGGCGGAGATCTCCAGGCCCTGGACGATCTCGAACTTGCCGTCCTTGGTGGTGACCGGGAAGGAGGAGATCAGGCCGGCCGGCACGCCGTAGGAGCCGTCGGAGACGATGCCCATCGAGGTCCAGTCGCCCGCCGGGGTGCCGTTGACCCAGGTGTGGACGTGGTCGATGGCGGCGTTGGCGGCCGAGGCGGCCGAGGAGGCGCCACGGACCTCGATGATCTCGGCACCCCGCTTGGCGACCTTCGGGATGAAGAAGTCCTCGACCCAGGCCTGGTCGGCGCCGATCGCCTCGAAGGCGCTCTTGCCGGAGATCTCGGCGTGGAACAGGTCCGGGTACTGGGTGGCGGAGTGGTTGCCCCAGATGGTGACCTTCTTGACGTCCTCGACGGTCACGCCGGCCTTCTTGGCCAGCTGGGCGACCGCGCGGTTGTGGTCCAGGCGGGTCATCGCGGTGAACCGCTCGGCCGGCACGTCGGGGGCGTTGCGCTGGGCGATCAGGGCGTTGGTGTTGGCCGGGTTGCCGACCACCAGGACCTTGATGTCCTCGGCGGCGTGGGCGTTGATGGCCTTGCCCTGCGGGCCGAAGATGCCGCCGTTGGCGGAGAGCAGGTCGCCGCGCTCCATGCCGGCGGTGCGCGGGCGGGCGCCGACCAGCAGGGCCACGTTGGCACCGTCGAAGGCCACGTTCGCCTGGTCGGTGATGTCGATCTTGCGCAGCAGCGGGAAGGCGCAGTCGTCGAGCTCCATCGCGACGCCCTCGGCGGCCTTGAGGCCCTGCGGGATCTCCAGCAGGCGCAGGTTCACCGGCACGTCCGCGCCGAGCAGGTGGCCCGAGGCGATGCGGAAGAGCAGCGCGTAGCCGATCTGGCCGGCCGCTCCGGTGACGGTGACGTTGACGGGGGTGCGAGTCATGGGTTCCTTCTCCAGCGATCGCCAGCATGCCCCAGGCACGTCGGCGCACTGGAGCCGAGGATGTTTTCTCTCGACATCGAGAGAACCGGCGTCAGGTTATCGCAAGGGCGCCCCCAGGGCGTGCCCACCGGCGTGGCTGGTGCGTCACAACGTGCCGGAGCCCGCCCCGGCCCGGGGCGGGATCCGGTCGGCGCGGTCAGTGCCGCTGTCCGATGTAGCTGCCGATGTCCTCCACCTCGGGCAGCCGCAGCCAGGGGTCCGGCTGGGCCACCAGGGCGAGCAGCACGATCACGGTGGCGAAGAAGAGCAGCACCAGCACGTCGGTGAAGCGACTGCGCACCGCGAGCATCCCGACCTCCGGCAGCAGCAGCCGCAGCAGCGCGCCGAACAGCACGCCCCCGCCGATGGTCAGCAGCCCGTAGCGGAAGTCGTCGAGCCAGGCGACCAGCAGCCCGATCCCGACCGCCAGCAGGACCAGCGTTATCGGCCACTGCCGCACCGGCAGCGAGTGGCTGCGGTCCAGGGCCGCCTTGGAGCCCTCCGGCGGCAGTGTCCCCGCGGCCGCCGGCCCGGTCTCCAGTACCGCTCTGTTCCGGGCCGCCCGGCGGCGTGCGGACCGGCCCGTTCGTACCGCGCTCATTTCCGGTTATCCCCAGGGGTGGCGACTAGTTGGGCGGCCTGGTGCTCGGCCGCCTCGACGATGTTGTTGAGCAGCATGACGCGAGTCATCGGGCCCGCACCACCCGGGTCCCCGAGCGCCGCCACGCGGACGGCGGGTTCGGACCCGATCGCGGTGGCGGCGGCCTCGCCGTCAAGGATCCGGGCAGCCATCTCCCTATCCTCCCGGATCGGCGGCACTGCTCGGCACGCCGCGCTCCGCGGGCCGCGCTCCTCGGGTCTCGCTCCTCGGGTCTCGGTGCTTAACGGAACGTGTGGATCCGATTGCAGTTGCGCCACAGTTGCGCGCACACCCCGCCAATGCGCTGGACAGCCCGGCCCGCCGCCCTCGACCATAGGCCCGAGCACCAGTCACATGGCCCGCCCTCCAACGACATCGCGGAGCGCGGGTGATCGGGGGAAGAACGTTCGTGACCACTCCACCTCAACAACTTCCGGGCCATCCGCCGCCAGCCGGCCATCGGTGATCACCCCGGTTCGGGCCACCCGGCCCGTTCGCGCGCCCGCCACGGTATCCACCCGGCTCGCCCGCACCGCGCTGCGCTGCGCGCTCGCTGCCGGCGCCGCCGTGGCGGTCGCCGTGCTGCACGACGCGCACGATCCCGGGGTGATCTGCCCGCTGCGCCGCCTCACCGGCATCCCGTGCCCGGCCTGCGGCAGCACCACGGTCTTCATCGAAGCCGGACACGGCCACTGGCTGGCCGCCCTGACGGCCAATCCGGTCACCGTGGTCGCGGTGCTCGGCCTGCTCACCGCCCCGCTCGGCGGGGGCGCCTGGTGGTGGTCGCTGACGCCGCGTCGGCGCGGCGCGCTGATCGGCACCGCGCTGGCCGTCGCCTGGATCTGGCAGCTCTTCCGTCTGGGTGTCGCACCGTCATAGCGGTCCATTAGTCTCACCCGCTGTCCCCAAACGTCCCAACAGCCCGTAGCGCCCGTCCCGCCCGGAGGCATTCCGTGTCCTACCCGCCCGACCCGAACAACCCCTACGGCCAGCCCCAGCAGGCACCGTACGGCGTCCCGCCGCAGCAGAACCCGTACGGCCAGCAGCCGCCCGCCTACGGCTACCCGCAGCAGGCCGCCCCGAACTACGGCTACCCGCAGCAGGCCCCTCCGAACTACGGCTACGCCCCGGTCGCCGCGCCGGTGCTGGCCAGCTGGGGCGCCCGGGTCGGCGGGTACATCATCGACTCGCTGGTCATCATGGTTCCCCTGATCATCTGCTACGTCATCGGCGGCGTGATGATGGTCAGCAGCGTGGCCACCAGCGTCCCCACCTGCACCATGCCCACCGACCCGACCGACACCTCCGCCCCGATCTGCACCAACGTGGGCAGCGCCACCGCCAGCACGCTCGGCGGCGGCGCCCTGGCGATCATCGCGGTCGGCGGCCTGCTCACCCTGGGCCTGGCCATCTGGCAGCTGGTCCGCGAGGGCGGCACCGGCCAGACCATCGGCAAGCGCGCGGTGGGCATCAAGCTGGTCCGCGAGCTCGACGGGCAGCCGCTCGGCTTCGGCATGGCCTTCGTGCGCAAGCTCGCGCACTTCCTGGACAGCTTCCTGTGCGGCATCGGCTACCTCTGGCCGCTCTGGGACGACAAGGGCCAGTGCTTCGCCGACAAGGTGACCAACAGCCTGGTGATCCGCGCCCAGTAACCCCCGCACGGCCGACGGCCCGGCCGCTCCGAACGGAGCGCTGGGCCGTCGGCGTTCCCACCGCCGGCGTTCCCCCCGCCGGCGAGAACCGGCGCCACGAACCGGCACGAGGATCGGAAGGATCCGATGAGCGACCCGCACGACCAGCCGCCGCCCCCCTACGACCTGCCCTACCCACCCGCCCCACCGCTGGCCGGCTGGGGGCGGCGGGTGGTCTCCTACCTGATCGACTGGGTGATCGTGGGGCTGCCCGGCACCGCGATCCAGCTGGTCACCGGCTCCGCGCTCGGCGGTGTGCTGAACCTCGTGCTGCTGGTGTTCGTGGCGAACATGGAGGGGACCACCGGCCAGTCGCCCGGCAAGAAGGTGGTCGGCACCAAGGTCCTGCGGAGCGCCGACGGCAGCTACCTCGGCACCGGCCTGGCGATCGGCCGCCGTCTGCTGCACCTGCTGGACGCGCTCTGCTGCATGATCGGCTACCTGTGGCCGCTCTGGGACGCCAGGCGGCAGACCTTCGCGGACAAGATGGCCGGCACCGTGGTCGTGGTCACCGGCTGACACCTCGGACACGGCTGACGGGCCGTGGGAGGTATCCCACGGCCCGTCAGGCCGTCAGCACGTCAGTCCGTCAGCCCGTCCGTGCTCAAGCGATCGGCGTACTCGCCGCGATCAGTGGAAGAAGTGCCGGGTCCCGGTGAAGTACATGGTCACCCCGGCCGCCGCGGCCGCCGCGATGACCTCCTCGTCCCGCACCGAACCGCCCGGCTGGACCACGGCCTTCACGCCGGCGTCGAGCAGGATCTGCAGGCCGTCCGCGAACGGGAAGAACGCGTCGGAGGCGGCGAACGAGCCGGTCGACCGCTCCCCGGCCCGGGCGACCGCGAGCTTGGCGGAGTCGACCCGGTTGACCTGGCCCATCCCGACGCCGACCGAGGCGCCGTCCTTGGCCAGCAGGATCGCGTTGGACTTCACGGCGCGGCAGGCCGTCCAGGCGAAGGCCAGCTCGGCCAGCTCGGCCGGCGAGAGCGCCTCGCCGGTGGCCAGCGTCCAGGTCGACGGGTCGTCGCCGGCGGCGTCGACCCGGTCGATCTGCTGGAACAGCAGGCCGCCGCTGATCCGGCGGGCCTCCCGGCGCTCGCAGGGTGCCTCGGGCGCTCGCAGCACCCGGATGTTCTTCTTGCGGGCGAGCACCTCGACGGCGCCCGGCTCGTAGTCGGGGGCGACGACGACCTCGGTGAAGATCGGCGCGATCTGCTCGGCCAGCTCGACGGTGACCGGGCGGTTGACCGCGATCACCCCGCCGAAGGCGGAGAGCGGGTCGCAGGCGTGCGCCTTGCGGTGCGCCTCGGCGACGTCCGCGCCCACCGCGATGCCGCACGGGTTGGCGTGCTTGATGATCGCGACGGCCGGGCCGGCGTGGTCGTAGGCGGCGCGGCGGGCGGCGTCGGTGTCGACGTAGTTGTTGTAGGACATCTCCTTGCCGTGCAGCTGCTCGGCGGCTGCCAGACCGCCGGTGCCGTCGGTGTAGAGCGCGGCGCTCTGGTGCGGGTTCTCGCCGTACCGCAGCACGTTCGAGCGCTCCCAGGTGGCGCCGAGGAAGGCCGGGAAAGCGTCCTCGGTCCCGGTGTAGCCCGAGGCCTCGAACCACTGCGCGACCGCGACGTCGTACGCGGCGGTGTGCGCGAAGGCCGTGCCGGCCAGCCGCTTGCGGGTCAGCAGGTCGAAGCCGCCGGCCTGGACGGCGGCCAGCACGTCGCCGTAGCGGGCCGGGTCGACCACCACCGCGACCGAGGGGTGGTTCTTGGCGGCGGCGCGCACCATGCTCGGGCCGCCGATGTCGATCTGCTCGACGCACTCGTCCGGGGTGGCGCCGGAGGCGACGGTGGCGGCGAACGGGTAGAGGTTCACCACGACCAGGTCGAAGGGCTCGATGCCCAGCTCGGCCAGCTGCGCGCGGTGCGACTCCAGTCGCAGGTCGGCCAGCACACCGGCGTGCACCCGCGGGTGCAGCGTCTTCACGCGCCCGTCCAGGCACTCCGGGAAGCCGGTCAGCTCGGACACCTCGGTGACCGGGACCCCGGCGGCGGCGATCCGGGCGGCGGTGGAGCCGGTGGAGACCAGCTCGACCCCGGCGGCGTGCAGGCCCTGGGCCAGCTCCTCCAGCCCGGTCTTGTCGTACACGCTGACCAGCGCGCGACGGAGCGGGCGGATGTCCTCGGAGATGACGGGCGAGGTGGGCGCGGAACTCATGCCGGGATCCAAACCTTTCGGTCTTCGATGCGGTGTCCTTCGCGGGCGAGTCGGCCCACGACCTCGACGAGCAGCTGACGCTCGACAGTCTTGATGCGCTCGTGCAGCGCTTCGCCGCCATCGGCGTGGTCGGCGTCGGTGACCTGCACGACGCCCTGCGCGATGATCGGTCCGGTGTCCACCCCGGCGTCGACCAGGTGGACGGTGCAGCCGGTGACCTTGACCCCGTAGGCGAGCGCGTCGGTGACGCCGTGGGCGCCGGGGAAGGCGGGCAGCAGGGCGGGGTGGGTGTTGACGATGCGGCCGGCGTAGGCGCCGATGAAACGCTCGCCGAGGATCTTCATGAAGCCGGCGGTGACCACCAGGTCGGGCTGCCAGGCCTGCACGGCACCGGTCAGCGCGGCGTCCCAGGCGGCCCGGTCCGGGTACTCCTTGACCTGGTGCACGAAGGTCGGCAGCCCGGCGCGCCCGGCGCGCTCGAGCCCGGCGATGCCCTCCCGGTCGGCGCCCACGGCGACGATCTCGGCGCCGTAGCCGGGGTCGGCGACGGCCTCGATCAGCGACTGGAGGTTGGTGCCGGAACCGGACACCAGGACCACCAGCCGGGCCGGGCGGTCGGACGGCGGCGGGAAGGCGAGCGGGTGAGCGGCGGCCACTGCGCGGGTCTCCGTAAACGTCGGGTGCCTGCCCGCTGGTACGTCCACCGGGCGGTGGGGCCACTACGGACAGGCGGCAGGTCGGCGGTCGGTGGGTGCGCCGGACCGCGCGCGGCGCGCGACGGGCCCGGGAACCTGGGAGAGCTGCTGACCGTCACCACGATAACGGCTGGTTGAACGCGGGTTGACCAGGGAATCTGCTTGACGCGCGTAGATGAGAGCGGGATCTCCCGACACCGCCGACAGGCGGCCGAAGCACGGTGGTACCGCAAACGGCAGGCCGGACTCAGCTCCTCATCGGCCTGCGGGATCATGGGTCGCGACGCCCTACGACGATGAGGACCTCGACCGACATGAGCAGCGGCAAGAGCAGCGACGAGCGCAACCCCTTCGCGCCGCCGCCGGAGGATGCCCCGGACCAGCCGTGGCGGCCTCGCCTCCCGCAGCGGCCTGCGGACGACGGAGCCGAGGGCGCGCCCGAGGACGGCGAGCGTCCGGTCGGCGAGGGCCGGCCCGGCAGAGCGCCGGTGCCGCCGCCGCATCCCTGGAGCCCGAACTGGCAGGGCGGTGGCGGCCCCGGCTGGCCGGACCGCCAGCCGGGCCCGCCGCAGCCACGGTTCGACCCCAACGACCCCCAGCACCGCCGCTCGCGCTACGCGCTGATGAGCGGGATGGCCGCGCTCTTCTGCGGGCTCCAGGACATCGCCTCGCTCGCCCTGCTGTTCGGCGCCCTCGCACTCTACTGGGGCGTCAGCGCGCTGCGGCCGGGCGCCCAGGAGGGGGCGGCCGGCACCGTGCGGGCCGCGCAGGCCCCGGCCGAGCCGCCCAGTGGCGCCCCGGTCGCCTGGCCCTACGGCCAGCGCAGCCGCCCGCAGGTGCCGGCCGCGCTCGGCGGTCTGCTCACCGGCGGGGTGGCCATCGCCCTGGTACTCGGCCTCTTCTCGGTGGAGCTGGCCTACCGGCCGTACTTCACCTGCGTCAACGACTCGCTCACCTCGGTGGCCGAGCAGAGCTGCTCGACGCTGGCCCCGCAGTGGGTGGTCACCCTCACCGACCCGCAGAACTGAGCCACCCGGCGCCGCGAGGGCCGGCGCGGCGCCTGTCCGAGCGGCCCTAAGCGGGCAGCTCGCCCACCGCCTGCCGCAGCAGCCACCAGCGCAGCGCGGGCGCCCCGGGTACCGCCACCGCCGCCACCCAGCCGGCCGCCGCCAGCCCGCAGAGCGCCGAGGGTCCCAGCTGCGCCATCCGCCCGGCACCGACCGCTCCGCCGGCCAGCCGGCCGCCGAGGGCCACCGCCAGCCCGACCGCCAGCGCGCTCGCCCCGGCGGCGAGCGCGGTGCCACCGCCACGCCAGGGAGCGGACGGCACGGCACCGCAGGAGGCCACCGCCACCCGGGCGAGCAGGCCTGCCGCGGCCAGGCCGGCCAGCAGCGGGACCGCCAGCACCAGCCACTGCCAGCCCGAGGCGGTGGTCGGCACCAGCGCCAGCAGCGGGAAGTCCAGGCTCGGCCCCGGCGTCAGCCGGCCCGGCGCCACCAGCGAGCCGGCCCCCAGCGCGAAGCCCGGCCCGAGCGCGTAACCGACACTCCAGAGCACCGCGTTGGGCATCAGCAGCAGGCAGCAGAGCAGCAGGCCGAGCGCCCCGGGCAGGCTGCCGCCGACCAGCGTGCGCAGCGCGGGAGCGGTGGTGCCGGCGCCCAGCGGCAGCGCCGCGCCGAGCAGCAGCGCCCCGCCCGCCACCAGGACCAGCAATGCTGCGGCGGCGGCCCGGCCCACCGCCGCCGCGGCGCCGGGTGCCGGGCGCCGCCGCAGCCGGTCGAGCAGCCGACCCGGGATCCGGCCGGCCAGCCGGTCGGCGCCGAAGCGGCCCAGCCGGACCCGCAGGGCCGGCCACCAGGCAGGTGCGGACCCGGATCCCAGCAGGGCGGCCGGGTAGGCCACGGCGAGCACCGCCACCAGGTCGGGCAGCGGCCGGGAGCGCAGCGCGCCGGACCCGGCGCAGGCGAGCGCCACCGGCAGCGCCACCGCGAGGTACCCGGCACAGAGCGCGACAGGTACCGTCCGGCCCTGGACGCCCGGGCGGGCCGCTGCTGCTGCTGCGGCGCGCCGCAGCAGCAGCGCGGTGAGCACGGTGAGCAGCAGCGGGGTGAGCGCGAGCGGGACACCGGCGCCGCCCCGGCTGAGCGGCCCGCCGTGGCCGAGCAGCCAGAGCGCGCCGACCAGTTGGGCGGCGTCGGCGGCGCTGTCCTGCGGGGCGGCCGTCAGGATCCAGAGGACCAGCACCGGGGCGCCGACCACGGCGAGCCCGAGCAGCGCCGCGGCGGCGCCCGCGAGCAGCGGCCCGGACGCGAGCGCGCCGGTTCCGCGCGGGAGTGGACGGCCCGTCAGATGGTGCGTCATGTGCCTCATGGTGCCGCCGTCACTCGTCCTGCCCCGTGCAGGAGCGGACCGCCGCCGTGTCCCCGATCATCTGATCATGCGTCAAAACGCTTCACTCGCAGCGGACTCACCGTCCGATCTGGCGAGCTACCAGGAGCTCTACGAACGTTCGTACGACGAGCTGCTGCAGCAGTCCTTCCTGCTCACCGCCGGGCACCGCCGCAGCGCGGAGCGCGCCACCCGGCACGCCCTGGGCAGTGCCTGGAACCGGTGGCCCGAGCCGGCCGCCGCCCCCGATCCCGCGCACTGGCTGCGCACCCGCGCCTTCGCGGCGGCGCTCGCGCCCTGGCGCCCGACCGGCCGGCGGCCACCGCGCGGCACCGAGCCGGCGAGCTGCGAGCTCACCCCGTCCGACCTGGAGCTGCTCGCCGCCCTGCGCCGGCTGAGCCGGGCCCGCCGCCACGTCGTGGTGCTGCACGACGCGCTCGGCCTGGCACCGGCGGCGATCGCCGTCGAGGTGGAGGCCACCGCGGCCGCCGTCGGCCGTCGGCTGCACGCCGCGCATCTGGAACTGGCCCGCGCGCTGCCCATCCTGGTCGGCCCCGATCCGGCCGCACCCGGCTTCGCGCGGCGGCTGGGCGGGCTGCTCTACCGGGCCGCGGTGCGCGGCTGCCCGGCCGGCGCCGAGCCGCAGCGGGCCGACCGGCGCCGCCGGGCCGCCGCCCGGCTCCGGGCCGCCGCGCTGCCGGCCGGCTCGGCCCTGCTGGTGCTGGCCACCGCGGCCTCGATCACCGGCACCGTGCACGGCCACGGCCCGTCCGCCTGGTTCAACCCCCGGCCCGCCGTGGCGCCGCTGTGCACCGGCGCCGCCAACGGCAGCGCGGGCCCGGTCACCCGGGCCGGCGCCGCGGGCATCCGCAGCTTCTGGTGCGGCCCCGGAAAAACGCCGCACCCCGCACCGGCGAACCGGTCCGGGGTGCGGCAGGCGCTGCTGGCCGAGCGTCAGCCGATCAGCTCACGCGCCAGGCGAGCGGTCTCGGACGGCGTCTTGCCGACCTTGACACCGGCGGCCTCCAGGGCCTCCTTCTTCGCCTGAGCGGTGCCCGAGGAGCCCGAGACGATGGCGCCGGCGTGGCCCATGGTCTTGCCCTCGGGGGCGGTGAAGCCCGCGACGTAGCCGACGACCGGCTTGGTCACGTTCGCCTTGATGAAGGCCGCGGCGCGCTCCTCGGCGTCGCCACCGATCTCACCGATCATCACGATGATCTCGGTCTCCGGGTCGGCCTCGAACGCGCGCAGCGCGTCGATGTGGGTGGTGCCGATGACCGGGTCGCCACCGATGCCGACGGCCGAGGAGAAGCCGATGTCGCGCAGCTCGTACATGAGCTGGTAGGTCAGCGTGCCCGACTTGGAGACCAGGCCGATCTTGCCCGCCTTGGTGATGTCCGCCGGGATGATGCCCGCGTTGGACTTCCCGGGGGAGATCAGGCCGGGGCAGTTCGGGCCGATGATCTGGGTCTTGTTGCCCTTCTCGCCGGCGTAGGCCCAGAACGAGGCGCTGTCGTGCACCGGGACGCCCTCGGTGATGACGACCGCGAGCGGGATCTCGGCGTCGATCGCCTCGACGACGGCGCTCTTGGTGAAGGCCGGCGGCACGAAGATGACGCTGACGTCCGCACCGGTCTTCTCGATGGCCTCGGCGACGGAGCCGAAGACGGGCACCTCGGTGCCGTCGACGTCAACCGTGGTGCCGGCCTTGCGCGGGTTCACGCCGCCGACGATCTTGGTGCCGGAGGCGAGCATGCGGCGGGTGTGCTTCATGCCCTCGGAGCCGGTCATGCCCTGAACGATGACCTTGCTGTCCTCGGTAAGGAAGATAGCCATGGTGAGAGTCCCCTTCCTTACTTCGCGTTGGCCAGCTCGGCGGCGCGGTCAGCGGCGCCGTCCATGGTGTCCACCTGCTCGACCAGCGGGTGGTTGCGGTCGGTCAGGATCTTGCGACCCAGCTCCGCGTTGTTGCCGTCCAGGCGGACGACCAGCGGCTTGGTGACGGCCTCGCCCTTGCTCTCCAGGAGCTCCAGGGCCTGCACGATGCCGTTGGCGACCGCGTCGCACGCGGTGATGCCACCGAAGACGTTGACGAAGACCGACTTGACGTCGGGGTCGCCCAGGATGATCTCCAGGCCGTTCGCCATCACCTCGGCGGAGGCGCCGCCGCCGATGTCGAGGAAGTTGGCGGGCTTGACGCCACCGTGGTTCTCACCGGCGTAGGCGACGACGTCCAGGGTGCTCATCACGAGACCCGCGCCGTTGCCGATGATGCCGACCTCACCGTCGAGCTTGACGTAGTTGAGGTTCTTGGCCTTGGCGGCGGCCTCCAGCGGGTTGGCCGCGGCGTGGTCGACCAGCGCCTCGTGCTCCGCCTGGCGGAAGTCGGCGTTCTCGTCCAGCGAGACCTTGCCGTCGAGCGCGACGATCCGGCCCTCGCCGGTCTTGACCAGCGGGTTGACCTCGACCAGCAGGGCGTCTTCCTTGATGAAGACGACCCAGAGCTTCTGCAGGACCTCGATGACCTGGTCGGCGATCTCGGCCGGGAACTTCGCGGCGGCGACGATCTCGGCGGCCTTCTCGGCGGTGCAGCCCTCGTTCGCGTCGACGGCGACCTTGGCCAGCGCCTCGGGGTTCTCCTCGGCGACGACCTCGATCTCCACGCCGCCCTCCTTGCTGGCCATCGCCAGGAAGGTGCGGTTGGCGCGGTCCAGCAGGAAGGAGACGTAGTACTCCTCCTTGATGTCCGCGGTCTGGGCCAGCATCACCTTGTGCACGGTGTGGCCCTTGATGTCCATACCGAGGATCGCCCCGGCCTTGGCGACAGCGTCGGCCGGGTCGGCGGCGAGCTTGACGCCGCCGGCCTTGCCACGGCCTCCGACCTTCACCTGAGCCTTGACGACGGCGCGTCCGCCGAAGCGCTCGGCGATCGCCCGAGCGTCCTCAGCCTTCTCGATGACCTCGCCATCGAGCACGGGCACACCGTGCTTGGCGAAGAGGTCCCTCGCCTGGTACTCGAACAGGTCCACGTGTGTTCGTCCTTGTTCGTGGTCGCGGATTGTGTCTCTACGAGCGTGCCACGGCAGGATCTTCGCTGCGGGTCGTCGGGGCCGTGCGGGTACGCAGAGTTGCGGCCTTGCGGCCCACGCGGTCTCGGGCGCACACGTCAATCAACACGCGCGTCACGTCCGTCTGGCAGGGTATCCCCGCCGGACCGACCCCATTCGCCCCTCAGGGGCCCGGGTCGGGTGAGAACCGTCACAACGGGCGCGTCGGCGGGCCCCGTGCGCCCACTGTTCACCTCGTCGTCCACCCGGTTTGGCCGCCGCCGTCCGGCAGTGTCAGCGGGCGCTTCGCCAGCGCCGCCGCCATGATCCCGGGGAAGGCGTCCGGGGTGCAGGCGAAGGCCGGGCAGCCGAGTGCGGCCAGCGCGGCGGCGTGCGCGTGGTCGTAGCCGGGAGCGCCCTCGTCGCTGAGCGCCAGCAGGGCGATGAACTGGACGCCGGCGGCCTTCATCGCCGCCACCCGGCGCAGCATCCCGTCCCGGACCCCGCCCTCGTGAAGATCACTGATCAGGACCACCACGGTCTCCGCCGGACGGGTGATCCGGGACTGGCAGTAGGCCAGCGCGCGGTTGATGTCGGTGCCACCGCCCAGCTGAGTGGCGAACAGGACGTCGACCGGGTCGGCCAGTTGCTCCGTCAGATCGACCACCGAGGTGTCGAAGACCACCAGCCGGGTGTCCAGCGCGCGCATCGAACCGAGCACCGCGCCGAAGACCGCCGCGTGCACCACGGAGGCCGCCATCGAGCCGGACTGGTCGACGCAGAGGATCACCTCCTTGCGCAGCGCGCGCCGGGCGCGGGCCCGGCCGACCAGGCGCTCGGGGACCAGGGTGCGGCGCTCGGGCAGGTAGCTGCCCAGATTGGCCCGGATGGTGCGGTCCCAGTCGATGTCGCGCCGGTGCGGGCGGTTCACCCGGGCGCCGCGTTCCAGCGCCCCGCCCAGCGTGGCCCGGGTCCGGTCGGCCAGTCGGCGCTCCAGGTCGGCGACCACTCGGCCGACCACCTGCCGGGCGGCGGTCCGGGTGGTCTCGGGCAGCGCGTGCCTGAGCGAGAGCAGGGTGGCGACCAGGTGGACGTCGGGCTCGACGGCGGCCAGCATCTCCGGTTCGAGCAGCAGGCGGGACAGGCCCAGCCGGCTGATCGCGTCCTGCTGCAGCAGTTGGACCACCGGGGTCGGGAAGTAGCCGCGGATGTCGCCGAGCCAGCGGGCCACCTGCGGGGCGCTGGCACCCAGGCCGGCCGAGCGGCTCTGGACCCGGGAGCCCGCCCCGGACCGCGTCGCCTCGCGCGGCGCTGGCCGGTAGAGGGCGGCGAGCGCGCGGTCGATGCCCGCGTCCCGGCCGATCGGGCGGTAGCCGGTGCCCTCCGCGTCGCCGCCGAGCACCAGCCGCCAGCGACGCAGCCGCTCCTGGTCGGGGTCCAGGGCCTCACCGGCCGTCATGCGGCACTCCTGCGGGTCGACTGACGGGGGATCCGGCTCCGCACGGCCGACGGCGGGCCGGCCGGGGCCGGGCGGCGGCCCAGCAGGCGCAGCACGGTGGGCAGCGCCGCGTCGGCGCGGGCCTGGTCCAGTTCCTCGGCCGGACCGGCGGCCTGGCCGCCCGGAGCGAGCCGGCCCGCGGCCACCCGCGCGCCGACGGTGTGCAGCACGCCGGCCTCCAGGGTGGCGAAGGTGCGCCTGAGCAGCGGCAGCAGGTCGATGAAGGTCTCCCCCGGCACCTCGGTCAGCCAGCCGTCGAGCAGCGTGAGCAGCTGCGGGTCGTGCAGCAGCAGGGCGCCGCCGCCGGAGAGGAAGCCCTCGATCCAGCCGGCCGCGTCGGCGGGCGCGCCGGCCCGGGAGAGCACCAGGTGCAGCAGTCGGCCGGCCTCGGCCGCCTCCAGCCGGGCGTCGTCCAGCAGCAGCCGCACCGCGCGGCCGCGCAGCAGCCCCGGCACGCCGGCGGCCGCGCCGCCGGTCGGCTCGCGCCGGGCCAGCGCGGCCAGCGCGCCGGCCCAGCGGTCGGCGAGGCCGCCGTCGGCCGCTCCGCTGTCGACCGCTGGGCCGTCGGCCGACCTGTCATCGCCCGGGCTGCCATCGGCCAGGCTGTCATCGGCCAGGCTGTCATCGCCCGGGCGGCCGAGCAGGCCGATCGCGCTGTGCACCGCGTCCAGCCGGATCCGCATGGCGGCGGCACCCTCGGCGTCCAGGCCGGTGCAGGCGGGCGGCAGGCCGACGCAGAGCCGGGTCGCCAGACCCCGCGCGACCCGCGCCAGCGCGCCGCTGTCGGTGCCCCGGACATCCCCGTAGCGCAGCGCGCGGACCAGTGCGGGCAGCGCGTCGGCGAGTTCGGCGGCGTCGGTGTCCAGCGCGGCCCGGTCGGCCAGCGCCCGCATCACCGCGGGCAGCGCGGCCGGCAGGCGGGCCACCAGGCAGTACTCGGCCAGCCGGGTCAGCTCGGCGAGTTCGACGGCCCGGCCGGCCAGCGCCGCCACCTTCGCGGTGGCGGCCCGCTCGACGGTGGTCCCCCACCGCGCGGCCTCGACCACCCGGACGGCGAACTCCGGATCCCAGTGCAGCCGCCAACTCTCCCGGAAGGTACCGGTGGAGTTGACGGCGGGACGGTTCTCGGTGCCCCACTCGACACCGAGCAGGCGCAGCCGGTGCAGCAGCAGCGAGCGGCCCGCGTCCAGTTCCCTGCGCAGGTCCAGAGTCAGCTCGCGGTCCACCGCGTCGGGCGCCAGCCGCAGACCGCGCTGCAGCCGGTTCAGGTCGCGCTGCAGCGGCACGGTGGGCGCGGCGGCGGGCACCCGGCCGAGCGCGTCGCCGACCACCAACTGCTCGCGCACCAGGGCGATCGGCACCTCGGAGCCGTCGCAGAACACCGCGCGCACCGCGTCCAGTGCCTCGGCCAGTCCGGCCGCCGGGCGGCCGCGCACGGCGGCCAGCGTCTCGGCGAGCCGGACCGACTCGATGACGTGCGCGGCGGAGACCGGGTGGCCCGCGCCGCGCAGCAGTTCGGCGGCCCGGGTGAGGAAACGGGCCGGGTCGGTGCCGCCGGTGCCCGGCCCGGTGGGCCGGGCCGGGCGGTCGAACAGGTGCTGGTACCAGCCAGGCGACTCGATCCCGGCGCCGTAACCGGTCCGCTGGGCGAGCCGCCGATGGGTCCAGGGCACCCAGGTGATCTCGGTCTTCAGCTTCTTCGGGAGCCCGGCGAGCAGCGCGCGATCCGCGCTCGCGGCGGGCAGCGCGCCGAGCGCCGGTACGTGCCAGGCGCCGCAGACCACGGCGATCCGGCGGTGGCCGGCCCGCCGGGCGGCGCGGATCTGCCCGCGCATGTACGCCTCGCGCAGCTCCTCGCGCCGCCCGGCGCAGGCCTCGGCGGCGCCGGGCGCCCGGGTCGCCCCGGGCGCTCCGACGGCGGGGTGCGCGCTGGGCGAGCCCGGGGTGCCGACATCCGGGTCGCGCAGCACGGCCATCGCCTCGGCCACGGCCGCGAACGGCGCGAGCGGGTCGTCGCCGGGCAGCCGGTGCTCCACCACGTCCTCCCACCAGGCCTCCGGGTCCGGGTGCCCGGCCGCCTCGGCGAGCCGGGCGATCGGGTCGGCCGCCGTACCGGTCGGCTCGCCGGACGCCTCGTCGGCCCCCAGTGCGAAGCCGCTGCCGGCCGGCAGGTCGATGAACCGCACCGGCACCTCGGCCGCCAGCGCGTGCTGGATCGCCACCCACTCGGGTGAGAAGGCGGCGAACGGCCAGAACGCCGCCAGGGCCGGGTCGTGCACCGCGTGCGCGAGCAGCGCGACCGGCGGCACCATGTCCTGCTCCGCCGCCAGGCCGATGATCGGGTCGGCCTCCGGTGGTCCTTCGATCAGCACCGCGTCCGGCCGCAGCTCGGCAAGTGCGGCCCCCACCGCACGGGCCGAGCCCGGTCCGTGGTGGCGTACGCCCAGCAGGGTCACCTCACCAGTCATCTTCTCCCCCTTGTTCTTCCCTGGTGTATTACTCGGCTCATCCCGGTCGTACACGTCGTACGGATCGCTCAGTTCGTTCAACTCCGTTCTGGATAGTGATATTTGTCGGATGATCAGGTCATCCGGACAGCTCGCGGGCAGCCCGGTAGAAGTCCTGCCAGCCGTCCCGCTCGCGCAGCACGCCCTCCAGGTACTCGCGCCACACCAGCTGATCGCTCACGGGGTCGCGGACCACCGCCCCGAGCAGCCCGCCCGCCACGTCCCCCGCGCGCAGCACGCCGTCGCCGAAGTGCGCGGCGAGCGCGAGACCGCCCGTGACCACCGAGATGGCCTCGGCCGTGGAGAGCGTGCCGGTCGGACTCCTGACCTTGGTCCGGCCGTCGGCGGTGACGCCGTCGCGCAGCTCGCGGAAGACCGTCACCACCCGTCGGATCTCCTGCGCGCCGCCCGGCAGCTCGGGCAGCTCCAGCGCGCGGCCGAGCTGGCCGACCCGACGCGCGACGATCTCGACCTCTTCGTCGAGACTCGCCGGCAGCGGCAGGACCACCGTGTTGAAACGGCGGCGCAACGCACTGGAGAGTTCGTTGACCCCGCGGTCGCGATCGTTGGCGGTGGCGATCAGGTTGAACCCGCGGACGGCTTGAGTTTCCCCGCCCAACTCCGGTATCGGCAACGTCTTTTCCGACAGGATGGTGATCAGACTGTCCTGCACGTCGGCCGGCATCCGGGTCAGCTCCTCGACCCGGACGATCTTGCCGTCGGCCATCGCCCGCTGCACCGGCGACGGCACCAGCGCGGCCCGGCTCGGCCCGTTGGCGAGCAACTCGGCGTAGTTCCAGCCGTACCGCACGGCCTCCTCGGCGGTCCCCGCGGTGCCCTGCACCAGCAGCGTCGAATCCCCGCTGACCGCCGCCGCCAGATGCTCGGACAGCCAGGTCTTGGCCGTCCCCGGCACCCCGAGCAGCAGCAGCGCCCGGTCGGTGGCCAAGGTGCTCACCGCCACCTCCACGATCCGCCGCGGCCCCACGTACTTGGGGGTGATCACGGTGCCGTCCGGCAGCTCGCCGCCCAGCAGGTAGGTCGCCACCGCCCACGGCGACAGCCGCCACCGCTCGGGCCGCACTCGCCCGTCCTGCTCGGCGAGCGCGGCCAGTTCGGCGGCGAACGCGTCCTCGGCATGCGCCCGCAGAACGTCGGTGGTTGTCATGGAGGGCTCCTTCGGACCGACCGCCGACGGGCATGGCGATGCCCGGGACGGTTGACGTGATCGGGAAGCATCAGCACACGGACGACAGGGGCGGGCCAAGGGCTCCGGCCCGCCTGTGAGAACCACTCTGCACCCCGGCACTGACAATCGGGCGGTCGCCGAACGTGCTCCCTCGCCACCAAGACCTTCAAGGTGTACCCGCCCAAGCGCCGACGCCTGATGGGCTGTCAGTCCCGCGCTCTACGTTCACCCCATGGAGGAACGCCGGAGCACCGAACACGTCCCGTCCGCGGCCAAGGGGTTGGCGGATCCGGCGGCCGCGCGGCGGCGGGCCGAGCGGCGGGCGGCGCGGGTCGCGGACGGCGCGCGGGAGCTGCGGCTGCGGCTGGCCGACCGGGTGCGCCGGGGGCTGGCCGACCCGGGCACGGCCGGCGGGTGGGACGAGGTCGCGGCCCGGATGGTGGACGCCCAGGCACCCGGACTGGCCGGCCGGGTCAGGGAGTTGGCCACCCTACCGGCCGATGACCAGCTGGCCGACCACGCGCTGCTCGACCTGCTCGCCGCCGCCTACCTGCGGGTCGACGAGCTGCCCGCGCCACTGGCCGCCACCGTGCGGGCCCGGGTCGGCTTCAGCATCGACAGCGCCGAGTTGCTGGCCGGCCCCACCGTGCGCGACCGCTGGCTGGC
The DNA here is from genome assembly GCF_036242395.1 of Kitasatospora sp. NBC_01266. Taxonomy (NCBI): domain Bacteria; kingdom Bacillati; phylum Actinomycetota; class Actinomycetes; order Kitasatosporales; family Streptomycetaceae; genus Kitasatospora; species Kitasatospora sp. NBC_01266. The sequence continues at coordinate 3,561,995 of NZ_CP108458.1, forward strand.
GCTGGGCTGCCGGGAGCGCGCCGAGGGGCCGCTGACCAGCCGCCGGCTCTGGCTGCGGGGTGAGCGCAGCGGCCGCCAGGCGCTGCTGCTCGGCTACGACCGCCCGGGGCAACCGGCCGAACTCCCGCTGCCCGTCGGTCACTCGGTCGACGCCGAGCTGGCCTTCCACCCCGGCGTCCACCCGCTGCGCGCCGTCCTCGGCGTCCGGCACGGCACCCCCGCGCCGGCGGCCGGCGCACCGCGCGGCCTGACCGTCACCGAGGCGACGGCTGCCTACGGCGAGGCGGTCGCCGAGGATCCGTGGACACCGGCCTGGCCGGTGCCGCTGGCCGAGGTGGTCCCGGTCCAGGGCCCCGAGGGCTGGCTGCTGACGGATGATCAGGGCGCGCTACCGCTGTGCGAGGTGGACGGCGCCGCGCTCTGGCGGCTGGTGGCCGTCGCCCAGGGCCGTCCGGTGACGGTCTTCGGCGAGTGCGGGCACCGCGGGTTCACCCCCGTCACGGTCTGGGACCAGGCCGGCCGGACGATCGAGCTGACGCTGCGAGGAGCGGGATGACCGGCGACTACTGGGCCGAACTGCGGAGCACCGCGCTGCTCGGCACCGACCGGCGCCCGCTGCCCGAACCGAGCGGCCCGCCCGCGCTGCTGGCCGCCGTCGCCACCGTCGACCGCGGCGACCCGGCCACCGCGCTGCTGGAGCTGGCCGCGCTGGCCGCCGTGCGGCGCCGCGCCGGGCTGCTCCCGCGGCCCGCCGTGCGGCCCGACCAGCCGCCGCCGCTGGACGAGCGCCCCGAGCTGCCCGAGCCCGCCACCCGCCGCCTGACCGCGCTGCTGGCCGGACGGACCACCGGCGCCGCCGCCCTGGCCAACCTCACCGAACTGCTGCCGCAGTGGCTGGCCGCCGCCCGCGAGCGCGGCTACCGCCCGCCCGCCGCCCAGCTGCCGGCCCTGCTGGAGGCCGGCCGGAGCCGCAGCGAGCTGCGCGGGGACGTGGCGGCCCTGGCCGGCCCGTTCGGCTGCCGGCTGGCCGAGCAGAACCCGGACTGGCGCTACCTGCTGCGCACCCCGGGCGCGGACGGACCGACCGAGGCGGCCCGGATCTGGCAGGAGGGGCTGTTCGCCGAACGGGTCACCTATCTGACCAGGCTGCGCCGAGTCGACCCGGCCGCCGCGCTCGCGCTGCTCGCCGGGACCTGGCCGGCCGAGCGGGCCGAGGACCGGCTGCTCTTCCTGGACGCCCTGCAGGAGCGGCTGGGCCCGGCCGACGAGCCGTTCCTGGAGGCCGCCCTGGGCGACCGCAGCAAGAACGTCCGCGCCACCGCGGCCGAACTGCTCTCCACGCTGCCCGGCTCCGCGCTCGGCCGCCGGATGGCGCAGCGCGCGCTGGCCGCCGTGCGCCTCACCCCGGACGGCGCGCTGCTGATCGAGCCGCCCACCGGCTGCGACGCACGGATGCAGCGGGACGGGATACCGCCCAGCTCACCCACCGGGCGCGGCGAACAGGCCTGGTGGCTGGGCGAGATCCTGGCCGCCACCCCGCTGGCCACCTGGACCACGGCCTTCGGCCGCACTCCCGCCCAGTTGCTCGCACTGCCGGTGATCGACACCGCCACCGGGAGCGACCTGTGGCGGGACGAGCTGCGCGAGGCCTGGGCGCGGGCCGCCGTCCGCCAGAGCGACGCCGACTGGGCCCGGGTACTGCTCGGCCCGGCCCCGCGCCGGGCCGGGGCCGCCGGGGTGGCCGGCGCGCCGGCCAGGCTGCTCGCGGTGCTGCCCCCGGCCGAGCGGGCCGCCTGGACGGCCGCCTTCCTGCGCGTCAACGGACCCGGCGACGCCTTTCAGCTGCTCGGCGCCTGCGCCACCCCGTGGACCCCGCCGCTCAGCACCGCCGTGGTGGCCGCGCTGGAGCGGGCCGCGGCGGCCGGCTCGTATCCGTGGAACCACAGCGGGGTGCTGGGCCTGACCGAGCGTTCGCTGGCGTCCGCCACCGCACCCGCGGTGGCGGCGCTGGCGGCCGACGCGGTGCCGGACACCGCGTGGGCCGAGACCTTCGGCCGGCTGGCCGGCACCCTGCGCTTCCGCGCGGCGATGCTGGCCGAACTCGACCCCGAAGGGCAGCGGGGCTGAGCCGGGCTCAGCCGGCCGCGCGCAGGTTGGCCTCGACCCAGGCCACCACGGCGCTGGTGGGCGTGCCGGGGGTGAAGATGTCGGCCACGCCCATCGCCTTGAGCTCGGCGATGTCCTCGGCCGGAACGATGCCGCCGCAGAACACCTTGATGTCCGCCGCGTCCCGCTCCTTGAGCAGCTCGATAACCCGGGCGCACAGCGTCATGTGCGCGCCGGAGAGGATCGACAGGCCGATGCCGTCCGCGTCCTCCTGGATCGCGGTGTCGACCACCTGCTCGGGCGTCTGGTGCAGGCCCGTGTAGATCACCTCCATGCCGGCGTCGCGCAGCGCACGCGCGATCACCTTGGCGCCGCGGTCGTGGCCGTCGAGCCCCGGCTTGGCGACCACCACCCGGATCGGGCCTGACACACCCATCACTGCCTCCACGTTAACCAGCACTAACTGCCTGAGGGGAGGTTAGCGCGACAGCCGTTCGAGCGGCTACAACTTCTCGACCGGGGCGTAGCGGAGCAGCAACTGCTTACGCCCGGCGGAGCCGAAGTCGACCGTCGCCTTCGCCCGGTCGCCCACACCCTCGACCGCGGCCACCGTACCGAGCCCGAAGGTGTCGTGGCTGACCCGGTCGCCGACCGCGAGCGCGACCACCTCGCGCTCGGCCACCTTGCGCGCCGACTTGCCCCAGCCGGCCTTCGGCGAGGCCGAGCCGGCCCCCGAACCGTAGCCGGCACCCGAGCCGGCCCCGCCCGAGCCGCGCGAGCCACCCGTCGCCAGCCCGCGCGAGGGCGGCACGGCGGCGGCGCCGGTGCGCTTCCACTCGACCAGCTCGCCCGGGATCTCCTCCAGGAAGCGGGAGGCCGGGTTGTAGGCCGGCTGCCCCCAGGCGCTGCGCAGCACGCTGCGGGTCAGGTAGAGCCGCTGCCGGGCCCGGGTCAGGCCGACGTACGCCAGCCGGCGCTCCTCCTCCAGCTCCTTGACCTGGCTGAGCGCCCGCATGTGCGGGAAGATCCCGTCCTCCATACCGGTCAGGAAGACCACCGGGAACTCCAGGCCCTTGGCGGTGTGCAAGGTCATCATCGTGATGACGCCCGCGCCCTCCTCGTCGTCCGGGATCTGGTCGGAGTCGGCGACCAGCGCGACCCGCTCCAGGAAGTCGGCCAGCGAGCCGACCGGCGGCGCGCCGTCCTCGCCCGCGTCCGGCCGCTCGCCGGGGTCCTGCTCGTACTCCAGGGCCACCGAGGCGAGCTCCTGGAGGTTCTCCACCCGGGTCTCGTCCTGCGGGTCGGTGGAGGACTGCAGCTCGGCCAGGTACCCGGTCTCCTCCAGGACGGCCTCCAGCACGGCGGCCGGCCCGGCCCCCGACTCGACCACCTGGCGCAGCGAGGCCAGCAGCTCGTTGAACTTGCGAACCGCGTTGGCCGAGCGCGCGGCCATCCCGTACGCCTCGTCCACCCGCAGCAGCGCCTGGGCGAAGGAGATCCGCTCGCGGGCGGCGAGGGCCTCGATCATCGCCTCGGCCCGGTCGCCGATGCCGCGCTTGGGCACGTTGAGGATCCGGCGCAGCGGCACGGTGTCCTCGGGGTTGGAGAGCACCCGCAGGTAGGCCAGCACGTCGCGGACCTCCTTGCGCTCGTAGAAGCGCACCCCGCCGACCACCTTGTACGGCAGGCCGACCCGGATGAACACCTCCTCGAAGACCCGGGACTGCGCGTTGGTCCGGTAGAAGATCGCCACGTCGCCGGGCTTGGCGTCGCCCGCGTCGGTGAGCCGGTCGATCTCCTCGGCGATGAACTGCGCCTCGCCGTGCTCGTCGTCGGCGACGTAGCCGACCACCTTCTCGCCGTGCTCGCCGGCGGTCCAGAGCTTCTTCTCGCGGCGGCTGGTGTTGCGCTCGATGACCGCGTTGGCGGCGCTCAGGATGGTCTGGGTGGAGCGGTAGTTCTGCTCCAGCAGGATCGTGGTCGCGCTGGGGTAGTCCTCCTCGAACTGGAGGATGTTGCGGATGGTGGCGCCGCGGAAGGCGTAGATCGACTGGTCCGCGTCACCCACCACGCAGAGCTCGGCGGGCTCGAGGCCGACCAGGCCGGCCGCCGCCGGGTTGACCAGGTCGCCGTCCACCGTGCGCTTGGGCACCGAGCCGGCCGCGCCGCCGGTCAGCTCGCGCACCAGCATGTACTGGGCGTGGTTGGTGTCCTGGTACTCGTCGACCAGGATGTGCCGGAAGCGTCGCCGGTAGTGCTCGGCCGCGTCCGGGAAGGCCTGCAGCAGGTTGACCGTGGTCATGATGATGTCGTCGAAGTCCAGCGCGTTGGCCTCGCGCAGCCGGCGCTGGTAGAGCGCGTAGGCCTCGGCGAGCTTGCGCTCCAGCGGGTTGGCCGCCTGCGCCGCGTAGGTCTCCTCGTCGATCAGCTCGTTCTTGAGGTTGGAGACCTTGCTGGTGAAGGACTTCGGCGGGAACTGCTTGGGGTCCAGGTCCAGATCGCGGCAGACCAGGGCCATCAGGCGCTGCGAGTCCGCCGAGTCGTAGATCGAGAAGCTGGAGGTGAAGCCGAGCCGCTTGCTCTCCCGGCGCAGGATCCGCACGCAGGCGCTGTGGAAGGTGGAGACCCACATCGCCCGGGCCCGCGGCCCGACCAGCTGCTCGACGCGCTCGCGCATCTCGCCGGCCGCCTTGTTGGTGAAGGTGATCGCCAGGATCTCGCCGGGCTGCACGCCCCGGGCGCCCAGCAGGTAGGCGATCCGGTGGGTCAGCACCCGGGTCTTGCCGGACCCGGCGCCGGCCACGATCAGCAGCGGCGACCCGGCGTGCAGCACGGCCTCGCGCTGCGGGTCGTTCATGCCCTCGAGCAGCTGGGCCGGGTCGGCCACGGTGCGGTGCGCGCCGTTGCGGTAGTAGGCGTCGCGCTCGGCCTGCGCGGCGTAGTCGGTGCGGAAGAGATCCGCCGGGATCTCCTCGTCCGGGTGGTCGCCCTCGTCGTGGCCGTAGTAGCCCTCCGGTGGGGGCTCCTCGGCGAAGTCGACGGGCAGCGCGTCGGCGGCGGGCTTCGCCTGGAAGGACTCGAAGCCGGGCAGCGGGAGGTCGTCAAAGAGGCTACTCATGGCTCTGTGAGTCTATGACCCGGGACCGACAGAACCGACTGGCCCGGGTGATCCGAGGAGCGGGCCTACGCCGCGACGGGCTTGCGCTCCAGCAGGGAGACGACCAGTCCGCGGGCCGCCGTGTCGATCCGCACCGCGGTGAACTCGGTCTCCAGCACCTGGGCCTGGGCCTGCGGGATCGCCTGGTAGGGATCACGGGCCCCGCCGTAGGTGAGCACCCAGATCCGCTGGAAGCCCTCGGCGCAGACGTCCGGCCGGCTGCAGTCCACCGGATAGAGATCGTCCGCCTGGGCGGCCGTCCTGGCCTGGAAGACGTCGGTGGGCCGGACGTTCTTCGGCAGGTAGAAGTCCATCGCGAAGTCGAGCATCATGAACTTCTTGTCGCCGCGGACCGGGACGATCCCGTCGCCCGGCCGGTAGCCGTCGGCCACGATCCGGGCGGCGGCCTTCTCGTCGGTCCACTCCTTGATGTCGGGCATCCGGATGTCGTACTGGTTCTGCACGCCCAGCAGCGCGGTGGCGACCAGGCCGAGCGGGATCAGCGCCCGGGGGCGCAGCGCGGTCAGTCCGCCGGCCGCGAGCACGGCCCAGGCCGGCACGGTGAAGAGCAGGTAGCGGTCGAGGAAGTAGGAGACGCTGCCCTGCGAGATGATCCAGACCAGCAGGATCGGCAGCGCCGCGATCAGCCCGATCTCCACCGCCCGCCGGCGGCCGCGCGGCCACGCGGCCGGCAGCACGCAGAGCGCGATCACGCAGCCGCTCACCAGCGGTGAGGCGAACAGGTTCTGCCAGAGATCGACGAAGGTCTGCAGATCCGGCGTGGGCAGCCAGGAGATCTGCCGCTGCACCTGCCGCTGACCGAGCAGCACCAGCGGGATCACCGGCAGCATGGCCACCATGACCGCCGCCGCGTGGCCGAGCGGCAGCCGGGCCCCGCGCTCGCGCCGCCACCGCATCACGACGACCACGGCGTGCGGTACCAGCACGACCAGCGAGACCATGTGGAACAGCCCGGCCAGCGCGATGCTCAGCGAGTACGGCAGCCAGCGCCGCACCGTCGGCCGCTCCAGCGCCCGCAGCAGCAGCCAGTTCGCCGCGGCGACCGCGAGCACCACGAAGGCGTACGAGCGGGCCTCCTGGGCGTACCTCGACACGCTGGGGAAGACCGCGAACAGCAGGCCCGCCGCCAGGCCGGCCCGCGCCCCGAAGACCTTGCGCCCGGTCAGCACCACGAAGACCGACGCGGCGGTCATCGCGAGGGCCGTGGGAAGCCGGAAGACGGTCGCCGAGTACCCGAACGCGGATACCCAGAAGTGCATCAGCAGGTAGTAGAGCCCGGAGACCGCGTCCACGTGCTGGAGCATGGCCCACAGCTGACCGGTGCTGCGGGTGGCCGCGGTCCAGGTCGCCAGTTCGTCGCGCCACACCTCCGGGCGGGAGCTGTCGCGCAGGCCGACGGCGAGGGTGATCAGCGCCGGCCAGCACCAGCTGGTGCTGGCGAGCAGCCGTCTCCAGCGTTCGTCAGGTCGCCATGACCGCCTCCTGGCGGGCGCCACGCCGCCGGGTACTGCCGTCATCGAATCGGTGGTGCCCACATCAGCGCTGGTGCTCATTTGCTCAGGTCCCTTAACCACGTTGCTCATGACCGTGCTTGACCAGACGGTGCCGTGCCCGACCGGACGGTCACGGCGAGTTGGTGTAGACGAAGGCGAGGTACCCGCCGAAAAGTCCCGAGGTGACCGCCGCGAAGGTCATGACGGTCGCCACCGCGCCCTTGGTCCGCACCCGGGCAAGCGCGCCGGCCAGCGGGAAGAGCAGGGCGAACGCCGGGATCAGGAAGCGTGCCCGCGAGTTGAAGTAGGACGCGTCGCCCAGCGCCAGCAGCAGGACGAGTCCGCTCAGCGCCACCAGCACGACCGGCTGCCGCTGCAGGATCGACAGGACGAAGAGCATCACCGAGGCCACCAGGGTGATCGCCACCACCACGTCGGACATCCAGAGCGTGTTGCTGGTCCCCAGGATGTCCCGGAACGAGTGCACGGTGGAGCGGCCGAAGTCGAACTGCGACTGCCACGCCTCCTGCACCTTGAAGTAGCCGGTCAGGCTGTGCTTCTGCACGCCGACCCAGAGGACGAAGCCGACGAAGCCGAGCGGGGCGATCAGCCCGCCGACGACCGGGCGCCACCAGGCGACCCGCTCCTCCGAGGGCATCGTGCCGCGCCGGGTCCGCCACCACTGCGACACCAGCGCGAGCGCGGCACCGAGGCAGACCGCGCCCGCGACCGCGACCGCGGTCGGCCGGGTGAGGCCCGCCAGCGTGCTGAGCAGACCGGCCACGATCCACCGCCGCCTGACCGCCGCGTACATCGCCCAGGCGGTGAAGGCGGTGAACATCAGCTCCGAGTAGGCCAGGCTCTCGACCACGGAGTAGGGCGTGACCCCCCAGAGCACCGCCGCGATGGTGCCGACCCGGCGCCCGTACAGGTGGCTGCCGACCGCGAAGATCCCCCAGGCCGCCACCAGCGAGGCGAACCAGGCCACCAGCAGCGCGGCCTGGCTGATCGACAGCGGCAGCAGCAGGTGGCCCGCCCTGATCAGCAGCGGGTAGCTCGGGAAGAACGCGTAGGCCTGGTACGGACCGTGCGGCCCGGGCACCGGCACCGACCCGGCGTAGCCGTGCTGGGCGATGTCGGCGTACCAGTAGGCGTCCCACATGGTGCTGAGCCGGTGCAGGCCCGACTCGCCGTGCTTGTGGCGCCAGAGCAGCACGATGAGGACGCCGATCGCCCGGACCGCCGCGTAGCCCAGCAGCGCCGGGCCGGCGTTGCGGCCCGAAGTCAGCAGCCGCGTCCGGTAGCCGCCGAACCCGCGCCCGACCCCCGCACCGCCCAGACGGTTCGCCCGGTGGGCCCCCGCACCTTCGTCAGCGTGCGGACCCGCAAGCTGGGTGGTCACTGGCGAACTCCCGATGGTCGTGTGGAAGGGCCCCTCAGGCGCGGTCGACCGAGACGTCCGGTCCCGTGCGGGAGCCCGCATCAGTGTGGTCGGCGCACCGGGCCCGCCGGCGTCATCGGCGCCGCCGACGGCCCTGCAACCGCGGCCCGGCGGGTCGCCCGTGGCCAGACACCATACCCGAGAACCCCTATGGTTCCAGGCGCAGCGCGCCACCCAAGTCAGCGTCTCTGTACGGTCGATCGCCACAGCCCGACGCAGGACATGACCATGGCCAGCAGCAGCAGGACGTTGCGCAGCACCAGCACGGTGGTGAAGGTGGCGGAGCCCCGCAGCACGTTGTCGTAGAAGAGCGGGTACTCGATCGAGGTCAGTGCGGTGGCACCGACCAGCAGCACCACGACCGCGCGCTGGGTCGTCTCCCGGAAGGTCAGGCAGACCGCGCCGAGACCGATCAGCCAGATGAAGTACTGCGGGCTGATCACCCTGCTCGTTGTGGTGAAAACCAACACGGCGGCCAGGGCGGCATCGGCGGTCGTGGCAGCGTTCCAGGTCCGGGCGCGCAGGCGCCACAGCAGCAGCCAGCAGAACCCCAGCACGCTCAACACGACCAGCCCGTCGGCGATCTCGGAGACGTACGGGCCGAGGAACTCCATCGAGCCGAAGTGGTATTGGATGGTCCCCGGGTAGCCGAGGAACCGGGCCACCAGCAGCACGCTCCCCCCGAGGGACTCGAACTCCACGCCCCGACTGCCCTGAGCGTTCAGGAAGTCGAAGGGTCCGTGGAAGAAGCCGACCGCGATCACGGTGAGGGCCAGCGCCGAGGCGGCGAAGCCCAGGCAGACCGATCGCAGGCCGCGCCCGCGCGGAGCGCCGAACACCGCGAACGCCGGCCAGACCTTGACCATCGCACCCACTCCGGCCAGCACCCCGCCGAGCCACGGCCGGCGCTCCACCGCGAGCAGCGCGAACACGGCCAGGGCGGTCACGATCAGGTCGTAGCGCGCGTAGGGGACGTAGAGCATCAGCGGCAGGCCGAGGACCCAGATCCAGGCCCCGGCCAGGCTGCGCTGCCGGCTGCGGCCGGCCAGCACCAGGCTCGCCATGACCGCGGCGTCCGCGAGGAACACCACGATGACGAAGCCCTGGACGAAGTTCACTCCCGGGATGAGCCGGGGGGCCAGCATCACGAAGGCGGCGCCCGGCGGGTACTGCCAGGTCGGATCACCGATCGGGTAACTGCCCCGGGCCAGTTGACGGCTCCACCCCTCGTAGAGCGTGTGCATCTCGCCGGTCGCGTCGATCTTCAGCGAGAAGAGCAGCGCGATCATCAGCAGCCGGCTGCAGGCCCAGTAGCCCACCGGGGCCAGCAGTCTGACCGGCCAGGTGTCGGGCGCCCAGAGCGACGGGCCGGGCGACCCACGGCGCGGGACCGGCGCCCGCACCGCGTCATCGGGGTGCGCCCCGGCCTCGGTGGACGTGTCCGGCAGCATTGCTCTCCACTCTCTCCCGGCTTCGCACCGGGACTACTGGGGACTGCTGGAGCACTGCTCCACGGCCGGTTCGGCGGCGGTGGCCGCCACCGTCGCCCAGAGCGGGTCACGGTCCGCGGCGTCGATCCGGCGGGCCCGCTCCAGGGCCGCGGTCAGCCGCCGCTTGAGCACCTTGGAGAGCGGCCGCTCCACCAGCCGGTGCACCAGCCACGAGGCCACCAGCATCGCCCCGACCAGGAAGAACACCAGAACGTACGGGTTCAGGTGTTCGTGCAGCTCCGAGATCAGGTACCAGCCGATCTCCTCGTGCAGCAGGTAGAGCGGATAGGTGAGCGCACCCGCGGTGACGATCCACCTGCCGCGGATCCAGTCCAGCCGGCCCAGCGCCGCGGCGGCCATCACCAGGAAGTACGCCGTGACGATGAGCACGCCCACGGTGAAGCTGAGCCGGTGGCCCGCGTCGTTCGCGTAGCCGGACATGATCTGCCGCATCCGGTGCTGGGCGAGCAGCCAGTTGAAGCCGACGATGCTCCAGAGCAGCAGGTCGGAGCCGAAGCGGTGGATCAGGTACAGCGCGATCCCCGCGATGAAGAGCGGCGCGTACTCCGGGTCGAAGACCAGGTCGAGGACCGCCCAGCCGGAGGCTGCTGTCGCGACCGTCCCGAGGGTCCAGACCGCGCAGAACATCACGACCCTGCGGTAGGTCAGCCCGCCCAGCGCCACCAGCACGGCGAACATGATGTAGAACCGCAACTCGATCCAGAGCGTCCAGTAGACCGGGTCGATGTCCATCGCCCCGCCCACGCCGTTCTGCATCATGGTCATGTTGGTCAGCACGTCCGAGTAGTGGAACTTGTCGATGTTCCACATCCAGGTCGGCCGGGCGGTGAGGACGATCGCCGAGGTGACCAGCAGGCAGACCCAGTACGCGGGGAAGAGGCGCACCACCCGGGAGACGAAGAACTCGCCGACCGTCCGGCCCCAGGCCGACATGCAGATCACGAAACCGCTGATCAGGAAGAAGAGTTCGACCCCCGACCAGCCGTAGGCGGCCCAGGAACTGAGCTCGGGCACCATCGCGGAGGAATTGCCGCCCCACATCTTCGGGTGCTGCTGGTACCCGGTGTAGTGCCAGAACACGACCGCGAGCGCCGCCAGCAGGCGCAGCCCGTCGAGCACGTAGAGACGCGGTCTGCCCGCCCGCTTCCCGTCGGTACGGCCGTTGCCCGGTGCGGACCCGCCGGTCGGCTCAACACCGGTGCGGTGCGGAGACATTGGCATTAAGCGCATGCGATTGACCCTCACATGTGGGGAAGGGGCGCGCCTTTCAGGAACCACAGCGCCCCATTTGTGCACCTGGCACCATACCCCAGCGCGACGGCCGCTCCGGCCCGCCCGCAGGCCCGCGAGCCCGGCCCGGGAGCGGGCCGCAGCGGCCGTCGCCGCAGGTCAGCGCCTCAGACCAGGCGACGCGCGGTGGCCCACCGGGTTAGCTCGTGACGGTTACTCAGCTGGAGCTTGCGCAGCACCGCCGAGACGTGGCTCTCCACCGTCTTCACCGAGATGAACAGCTGCTTGGCGATCTCCTTGTACGCGTACCCGCGCGCGATCAGCCGCAGCACCTCGCGCTCCCGCTGGGTGAGGCGGTCGAGGTCCTCGTCCACCGGCGGGGTGTCGGTGGCGGCGAAGGCGTCCAGCACGAAACCGGCCAGCCGCGGCGAGAAGACCGCGTCGCCGTCGGCGATCCGGAAGATCGCGTTGACCAGGTCGGTGCCGGTGATGGTCTTGGTGACGTAGCCGCGGGCACCGCCGCGGATCACGCCGATCACGTCCTCGGCGGCGTCCGAGACGGAGAGCGCGAGGAACTTCACCCCGCCCGGCTCGCCCATCACCGCGGTCGAGCGGCGCAGCACCTCCACGCCACCGCCGCCGGGCAGGTGCACGTCGAGCAGCACCACATCGGGGCGGGTCTCGGCGACCACCCTGACCGCCGACTCGACATCGTCGGCCTCGCCCACCACGTCGATGCCGGTGGTCTCGGTGCGGCCGATCTCGGCGCGCACCCCGGTGCGGAACATCCGGTGGTCGTCGACCAGCACCACCCGGGCCACCCTCCCCGAGCCTTCGGCCGGGGGCACCCCCACGGGGCCGCCTTCGCCGGCCGCACCCGAAACAGCGTCAGTCATCTGCAGCTCTCTCCATCTCCAGCTCGACCTCGGTGCCGCCGTCCGGCGCCGGGCGCACCCGTGCGGTACCGCCGTTGCGCTTCATCCGGCCGATGATCGACTCGCGGACGCCCATCCGGTCCTCCGGCACGGTGTCGGGGTCGAATCCGGGGCCGTGATCGCGTACGAACACCGACACCGTCCTCCCCTCCACCTCGGCGTAGACCTGCACCGGTCCTCCGCCACCGTACTTGGCGGCATTGACCATCGCTTCACGCGCGGCCTGCATCTGGGCCGCGATCCGGTCGTCCATCGGGCAGTCGCCGACGCAGACCAGCTCGACCGGGACGCCGTGCCGGTCCTCGACCTCGGCGACCACCTCGCGCAGCCGCTCGGCCAGCGTGTCGGGCGCGGCCTCGGCGGCGGCCTCCGGACGGTAGAGCCAGAGCCGCAGTTCGCGCTCCTGGGCCCGGGCCAGGCGCTGGACCTCCTTGGGGTCCTCGGACCTGCGCTGGATCAGGGTCAGCGTGTGCAGCACCGAGTCGTGGATGTGCGCGGCGATCTCGGCCCGTTCCTGGGCCCGGATCCGGGCGGTCCGCTCGGCGGCCAGGTCCTGCCACATCCGCAGCGCGTAGGGGCCGGTTAGCACCAGCACCCCGGCCAGCACCGCGAGCGAGGCCTCGATCACCGAGGCGACGGTGGAGCCGGCGCCCTGCAGGATCAGGAAGCCGATGATGCCGATCGTCACCAGCAGCACACCGGCGCCGACCCGGACGAAGGCGCTGCGCCGCTTGCCACCGCCCTCCAGGCCGAACCAGCGCTGCCAGCGCGAGTCGTCGGCCTGTCGCCAGACCAGCGCGACGCCGACGCCGATCGCCAGCAGCGGCCAGGTGTAGGGCTGGGAGGACTGGATGTTGAGCACGTTGAGCAGCGCCATCACGCCGATCACCAGCATCAGCAGCGCGGCCAGTTGACCGAGGTTCTGCCGGCTGGCCGCGCCGCCCGGCCGGGCGGCGGGCGGCTGCCCGGCGACCAGCGGCTCGCCCTGGAAGGCGCCCTGCAGCAGGTCGCGCAGCCGCGCCAGCCGGCCGCGCTCCCCCTTGGTCAGCGGATCGGGCATCACGCCGACGGTGTCGGCCGGCACGAACTGGCCGTCCACCCAGAGGTAGCGCTGAAACGGGCCCTGCGGGGCCGGCTCGTCGATGCCGATCGGCACCACGAACCAGAACGCGGCGTAGAGCAGCACGCCGAGCCCGTTGGCGAAGAAGAGCAGCACGAAGGCGGCCCGCACCCAGGCGACCGGCAGTCGCAGGTGCACCGCGAGCCCGTGCGCGACCCCGCCCAGCATCCGCGAGTGCGGGCTGCGGTAGAGCTTGCGGTAGGGCGCCGCGGTCGGCCCCGGGGTCGGCTCGGCGCCCCCGGACGGCGGGCCGTCGGGGGCGGTCGTGCTCGGATCGGGTTCGGTACCGGGGGCTGCCACGCCCCCGATGGTCACACGCGGGCGGGCCTTGGCGCATCAGGGTCCGTCCCCTAATGGGGAAGATCGTCGGCTGCCGTCCGGATGGAGCGCGTGGCGTGTCACCGCCAGGCTGATTGATCTTATGAACTTCCTGTCACACCGTAGCTGACACACCGTCACCTATCGGGAGGTAGCTCATGAAACGGATCTTCTCCGCACTGCTGGCCACGACCCTCTGCGCGGGCGCCGCCCTGGCCGCCGGCGCCGCCCCCGCCGCGGCGCAGGCCGACCCGCCGGCACTGCGGGTGATGCCGCTCGGCGACTCCATCACCGTGGGCGTGGGCAGCACCGACAGCAACGGCTACCGGCTGCCGCTGTGGCAGCGGATCACCGGGCAGTCCCGCTTCACCGCGACCTTCGTCGGCTCGCAGCGCGACGGCACCTTCGCGCAGCCGTGGCACGAGGGCCACAGCGGCTGGATGATCAACGACATCCGGGCCGACGTGGACGGCTGGCTCAAGGACTCCCGGCCGGACGTGGTGCTGCTGCACATCGGCATCAACGACCTGGACCGCGGCGCGGACAAGCCGCACGCCGCCGACCGGCTCGCGGACCTGGTCGACCGGATCTTCACCGACCGGCCCGGGACCACCGTCGTGCTGATGGGCCTGATCCCGACCACCGGCGGCCTGCAGGACCTGGTCGAGCAGTTCAACCAGCAGGCGCAGGACCTGGTGCCGACCGAGCAGCGGCACGGCCGGCACCTGAACTACGTCGACCCGCCGGCCCTCACCTCGGCCGAGTTCTACGACCGCCTGCACCCCGACGACCTCGGCTACGCCAGGATGGCCAAGGGCTTCTTCGACTCGCTCAGCAACGACGTCCGGGCCGGCTGGATGTCCGACGCCGCCTGCGGGTCGGCCGTCGCCACCGGGGCCTGCTGAGCCGCGCCGCGACGCCCGGGGACCCGGCTCCCCTGAGCCGGGTCTCAGGGAGAGATCAGGGTCCGAACAGGGCCTTCCCCGCTCCCGCGGGCCGCCGCCAGCCCGCAGGATGGAGCCATGACGCAGGAGCAGAGCGCGGCCGAGGACGAGCGGACCGCCGAGGAGCAGCCCGAGGGCGGTCGGCCACCCCTCACCCGGGAGGAGGACCGCCGGGTGGTGGCCGGGGTCTGCGGCGGACTCGGACGGCACCTGGACATCGACCCGGTGGTCTTCCGGGTGGTGACCGCGGTGCTCTGCCTGACCGGCGGGCTCGGGCTGTTCCTGTACGGACTGGCCTGGCTGATCGTGCCGCTGGAGCACCCGAGGGGGTCCGCCCGGCCGGAGGCCGGCGGAGGCAAGCACGCCAGCACCGAACTGCAGCGGGTGCTCACCGGCCGGGTGGACGGCCAGTCGATCGGCGCGGTGCTGATGACCGTGATCGGCACCGGGGTGTTCTTCTCCTGGATGGGCAGCGGGGACTCGGTGCTTCCGCTGCTGCTGCTCGGGGCGATGATCTTCTTCGCGGTGCGGTACGACCCGGAGCGGCGCCGTCGCGCCCACGGCTACGGGCGCCCGCCGCGCCCCGGCGGCCCGTACGACCGGCCGACCGGACCGCTCGGGCCGCTCGGGGCGGCCGACGGCGCCGCCAGCACCGGTGCCTCGCCGTTGAGCGACTGGAAGACCTGGCGGCGCGACTTCCACGAGGAGTGGGCCAGCCGCAAGGCCGAGCTGCGTGAGGAGTGGGCCGAGCAGACCGAGCAGCTGTTCGGGCACCTGGCGAGCCGGGCCACCGCCGCGCGCGAGCGGGTCGACCTGACCAAGGAGGGCGCCACCCGGGCCGGTGACGCCACGTCGGCCGACGCCCCGTCGGACAGCGCGCCGCCGACCCGCACCGGCTACCTGTGGGACCCGCGCCACCCGGAGCGCGATCCGTACGGCGCGGGACCGCAGCACGGCGGGCCGGCCCAGGCCTGGTGGCAGCGCACCGATCTGCCGGCGGGCGACCCGCTGCGCAAGACCACCGCCACCCCGCCACCCCCGGTCCGGCCGGCGCGGCCGGTCCGCCGCGAGCGCCGCCCGCGCTCGGCGCTCGCCCCGTTCGGGCTGCTGCTCTCGGTGGGCGTGGCCTGGCTGGTCTGGGCGCTCAACGGCCACCTGGCCACCACGGTGCTGCTCTCCACCACGCTGGCCACCGGACTGCTCGGGCTCGGGCTGACCATCCTGGTGGGCGCCAAGTTCGGCCGGGCCCGGGTGCTGACCGTCCCGGCGCTGCTGCTCACCCTGTTGTTGGCGGCCGTCGGCAGCACCGTCGGTACGGCGGGCAGCGGGGTCGGCGATCGCAGCTGGACGCCGGCGAGCGCGACCGAGCTGCAGCACAGCTACCAGCTCGGGGCCGGCGACCTGCGGCTCGACCTGTCCTCCCTCGACCCGGCCGGCGCCACGGTGGCCACCACGGTGCGGCTCGGCGCGGGCGACGCGACCCTGACCCTGCCCACCGACGTGGACGTCAACCTGACCGCGCGCACCGTGGTCGGCAACATCCAGTTGCCCGACCAGAGCCTGGACGGCCATCCGAGCGCGCACAGCACCGTGCACCTGTCCCCGGTCGGGGGCAGTGCGAGCAAGGGAACCATCGACCTGAACGTGCAGGTCGGCCTCGGCGACATTCAGGTGGTGCAGGGATGAAGCGGCATCGGTTCGACCTCTTCTCGTTCCTGGCCGGCGGCCTCTTCACGGTGATCGCCGTGCTCTACCTGGTGGCCTCGCTGAACCACTTCCCGGTGAGCGGGCGGATCGTCATGCCGGTCACCTTCATCGTGCTCGGCGCGGCCGGCCTGGCCGGCGCGGTGGCCGCGATGTCCCGGCGCGGCCGGGGCCCGGACGCGTGAACGGGGCCGGGCGGGCCCGCGCCCGCCCGGCCCCGCCGGCCCGTCAGGACTGCAGCGGTCCCAGGTCCAGCCGGTCGCCGTCCTTGGTGACGGTGTACTTCGGCAGCGGCTTGACCGCCGGCCCGGTGATCACCGCGCCGGTCGCGGCATCGAAGGCCGAACCGTGGCAGGGGCAGCTGAACTGCCCGTTCTTCGGCGGGTTGACGGTGCAGCCGGCGTGCGTGCAGATCGCGGAGAAGCCGCAGTACTGGCCGGTCCTGGGCTGCACGATGTAGACCGCGTCACCGCTGCCGGGGTCGGCGACGGTGGCCGAACCGCCGACCGGGACGTCCGCGACGGCGACCGAGGCCTTGGGCCCGCCACCGCCCACCGGCTTGGCGGCGCTCGGCGCGGCGGTGCCGGCCTTCGGCTTGCGGCGCACGAAGGTCGCGGTCAGCGAGCCGACCAGCAGCCCGGCACCGCCGAGCGCGACGGCCGCGATCGAACCGTCCAGCACGGTACGGCGGCGCACCGCCTCCTCGTCCAGGCCGCGCCGGCGGTCGCGCTCGGCCCGGCCGGCCAGGAAGCCGTCGACCGACAGGTACGGCGTGCCGGCCAGCACCAGGGCGGTCCAGGCCATCAGGTAGGGCAGGTCGTTGCCGAGGAAGTAGGGCGAGATGTTGAAGCTGACGGTGAGGAAGAGGGTCAGGCTGAGCACCGCGCCGCCGAGGGCGGCGATCCGGCCCCAGAGGCCGAACAGGGTGCCGAGCCCGACCGCCAGTTCACCGAAGGCGATCAGCAGCCCGAAGAAGGTGGGCTGGTGCAGCGCCGGGGCCAGCGCCCAGCCGACCGGGCTGTGCGCCTTGGCGGCCAGGCTCTGCGCGTAGAAGGACTGCGGGTCGCCGGCGCCGGCCAGGTAGTGGCTGTCGGCCAGCTTGTACAGGCCCGCGTAGCCGTAGGTGGCACCGAGGAACAGACGCAGCGGCAGCAGCGCGTAGCGGCCGGCGAAGGCCCGGCGCTGGGCCGCGCGGGCGGCCCGCCCCGCCCCGCCCGGGGAGGCCGGACCGGTGGCCGCCGGCTGCGCGCCGAAGTCGGCGGGCTCGGCCGCGTCCCTGGTGCCCTCCATCATCGCGTCACCCTCCATTGCTCCGTCGCCGATCACCTCATGACCGGTCAGGTCGGCATTCTGCCCGTTTTTGACGGTATCCCGACCATCTCGCGCCAGGTCCGACCGCACCCCCGACCGGGCCGGATCTGACGCGAACGGCCGCACCGCCACCCACGGGTACGTGGCTGGCGGTGCGGCCGTTCAACGCGAAGGGAGCGAGTTTTCGGTCACTCCCACTCGATGGTGCCCGGCGGCTTGCTGGTCACGTCCAGCACCACGCGGTTGACGTCGCGCACCTCGTTGGTGATCCGGGTGGAGATCTTGGCCAGCACCTCGTAGGGCAGCCGCGACCAGTCGGCGGTCATGGCGTCCTCGGAGGAGACCGGACGCAGCACGATCGGGTGGCCGTAGGTGCGGCCGTCGCCCTGCACGCCCACGCTGCGCACGTCGGCGAGCAGCACCACCGGGCACTGCCAGATCTCGCGGTCCAGGCCGGCCGCGGTCAGCTCCTCGCGGGCGATCGCGTCGGCCTCGCGCAGCAGGTCCAGGCGCTCCTTGGTGACCTCACCGACGATCCGGATACCCAGGCCCGGGCCCGGGAACGGCTGGCGCTGGACGATCTCCTCGGGCAGGCCGAGCTCCTGGCCGACCATCCGGACCTCGTCCTTGAACAGCTTGCGCAGCGGCTCGACCAGCGAGAACTGCAGGTCCTCGGGCAGGCCGCCGACGTTGTGGTGCGACTTGATGTTCGCGGTGCCGGTGCCGCCACCGGACTCCACCACGTCCGGGTAGAGGGTGCCCTGGACCAGGAAGTCGACGGATTCGCCGTGCGCGCCGGCCTCGGCCACGATCTCGGCCTGCGCCTGCTCGAAGACCCGGATGAACTCCCGGCCGATGATCTTGCGCTTCTCCTCCGGGTCGCTGACGCCCTTGAGCGCGGCCAGGAACCGCTCCTCGGCGTGGACCACCTTGAGCTTGACGCCGGTGGCGGCGACGAAGTCCTTCTCGACCTGCTCGGTCTCGCCCTGGCGCATCAGGCCGTGGTCGACGTACACGCAGGTCAGCTGGTCGCCGATGGCCTTGGCCACCAGGGCGGCGGCGACCGCGGAGTCCACGCCGCCGGACAGGCCGCAGATCGCGCGCTTCTCGCCGACCTGCGCCTTGATCAGCGCGACCTGCTCGTCCACCACGTTGTGCGTGGTCCAGGTCGGGGCGATGCCCGCGCCGCGGTAGAGGAAGTGCTCCAGGATCTGCTGACCGTGGGTGGAGTGCAGCACCTCCGGGTGGTACTGGACGCCGTAGAGCCGGGCCTCGTCGTTCTCGAAGGCAGCGACCGGGACCACGTCGGTGGACGCGGACACCGTGAAGCCCTCGGGGGCGGCGGAGCAGGCGTCACCGTGCGACATCCACACCGACTGCTCGGCCGGGGTGCCCTCGAAGAGGGTCGAGCCGGTCTTGCTGACGTGCAGCGGCGTGCGGCCGTACTCGCGGGCACCGGTGTTGTCGACGGTCCCGCCGAGCGTGATCGCCATCAGCTGGAAGCCGTAGCACATGCCGAAGACCGGCACCCCGGCCTCGAAGATCGCACGGTCGAGCCGCGGCGCGCCCTCCTCGTAGACCGAGGACGGACCGCCGGAGAGGATGATCGCCTTCGGGTTCTTGGCGAGCATCTCGGCGACCGGCATGGTGCTCGGCACGATCTCGCTGTAGACCCGCGCCTCACGCACCCGACGGGCGATGAGCTGGGCGTACTGGGCGCCGAAGTCGACCACCAGAACGGTGTCGACCGGCGATACGGACTGGTCGGGGGTAGCAGAGGACACAGACGGCCTTCCGGCAGCGATGTGGGGGTGTCACCCCCGAGTCTACCGGGCACCCCGTTCACCCCTTTGCCGACCGCCCGTGTCCGACCCCGGCGCGCACTCGTTCTCCCGGCGACCGTACGACCGCGTCGCGCCCGCCAGGTGCGCCGCACCCCGGCGCCCGGGCCCGCGCCTGTACGGCCGGCAGGACCACGCGTGGAGTTCGTTCCCAGTCCGCCCGCGCGCGTGGCGCCGCACCGCCCTTGGCATCGGTCGGTGGGAGCGCCGTGGGACCACGCGCGGGTGCGGTGAACCGGCAGCAGGGGACAGCGGCCGGCTCACGACTGCGCCAGGAGGTGCGGCGGCGGGTTCCGGGGACGCCCGAACCGCCGTCGCACCACCCGGCCACCGGCAGCATTATCACCGAGAGTCACCAGAAGATGTCAGGCCATCTTGCCCGGGGCAGGTCCGGACCAGCTACTGACAGGCTGTCAGGACCGCCGCCGGAGAAAAATGCAATGTGCCGAAGTCGGCCGAATCGGTTGCAGAGCATGGCCTGCGTCCACCACGATGCTGGGGAGGGGGTTTCCGGCGGCCGATTTCGGCCGGCGGGTCGCCCACTGTCCTGCACCCGCCCATCGGCGGTGACAGTGGGTATCACCTCACGCTCCGTGACGGAGGTGTCGGCGCCGGCCCCACCCAGGCCGGGGCGCGCACCAGGTGGCGCGCAACCCGTGCCCACGCCCGGCGCGACTCGAAGCCAACCGAATAGACGGCGCTCACCCCCCGGCGCCGTCGCCCCAGCACCGGCGCTGCCCTGACGCCGCGTGCTGAGCGACAAAGGGCCCCGTTCCCCCGCGGGGCCCTTTGCCTTGCCCACCGGCCGAGCGCGTCGGCGGGTCAGTCCTGCTTCTTCGGCACCTTCGGCACCGCCAGCAGCGGCAGCCGCAGCTCGCCGAAGGCGCCACTCGGCACCGCGGGTCGCACCGGCCCGACCGCCGCGATCCGGCGGTAGGCCTGGTCCTGGGCCGGGCGCGGGTCGGCCTCACCCTTGTTGGGCCACATCGACATCGCCCGCTCGGCCTGCGCGGTGATCGTCAGCGAGGGGTTGACGCCGAGGTTGGCGGAGATGGTCGAGCCGTCCACCACGCTGATCCCCGGGTAGCCGTAGAGCCGCTGGTACGGGTCGACCACACCGCGCTCGGGGCTGTCCGCGATCGGGCAGCCGCCGATGAAGTGCGCCGTCATCGGGATGTCGAAGACGTCGCCGACCGTGCTGCCGGCGAAGCCGTTGATCGAGTCGGCGAGCGCCTGGGCCGCCCGCTCGGCGGCCGGGATCCAGCTCGGGTTCGGCTCGCCGTGGCCCTGCCGGGAGGTCAACTTGCCCTTCCCCAGGCCCTTCTGCTTCAGCGAGACGGTGATCGAGTTGTCCAGCGACTGCATCACCAGTCCGATGATGGTCCGCTCCGACCACTTGTAGTTGCTCAGCGAGCGGGCGAACACCGTCGGGTGCTTGAGCGCGGTGGCCCCGGCCCGCAGCCAGCGCGGACCGCGCCCGCCGCCGGGCACCTGCATGATCGACAGGAAGCCCATCGCGTTGGAGCCCTTGCCGTAGCGCACCGGCTCGATGTGGGTGTTCTCGTCGGGGTGGATCGAGGAGGTGATCGCCACCCCCTTGGTGAAGTCCACCGGCCCGCCGTAGCGCCCGGGCATGGTCTGCGCGCCGACCAGCGCCTCGGAGTTGGTCCGGGTCAGCTCGCCGAGGGTGGCCGAGATGCCCGGCAGCCGGCCCTGGTCGCGCATCCGGTGCAGCAGCGTCTGGGTGCCGTAGGTGCCGGCCGCCACCACCACCTTGGCCGCCGTCAGGGTCCGGGCGCCGGCCCGCTCGGCCGCCGCGCCCCGGGCGTTGGTGCGCCGCACGTCGACGGCGTAGCCCTGCTCCCCGTCGGCCCCCGCCAGCGGGCGGATCCGCGCGACCGTGGTGAGCGGGTGGATCTCGGCGCCGTTGGCCTCCGCCAGGTACAGGTAGTTCTCGGTGAGCGTGTTCTTGGCCCCGTGCCGGCAGCCGGTCATGCACTCCCCGCACTCCACGCAGGCCTTGCGGCGCGGTCCGGCACCGCCGAAGTACGGGTCCTCGACCTCCGCGCCGGGCACCGTCTTCGAGGAGCCGTCGGCGTCCTGGCCGTCACCGAAGAAGACCCCGACCGGCGCGAAGTGGAAGGTGTCGCCGACTCCCAACTGCTCGGCGGCTGCCTGCAGATGGACGTCGGAGGGGGTGGTGGTGGGATTGGTCCGCACCCCGAGCATCCGCTGCGCCTGGTCGTAGAAGGGGGCCAACTCCTCCTGCCAGTCGGTGATGTGCTGCCACTGGCGGTCCTCGAAGAAGGCCTTCGGCGGCACGTACAGGGTGTTGGCGTAGTTGAGCGAGCCGCCGCCCACGCCGGCCCCGCCGAGCACCACGACGTTGGCCAGCAGGTGGATCCGCTGGATCCCGTAGAGGCCGAGCGCCGGCGCCCACAGGTAGTTCTTCACGTCCCAGGAGGTCGTGGGCAGTTCGTCCCGCCCGAAGCGCCGCCCGGCCTCCAGCACGGCGACCCGGTAGCCCTTCTCGGTCAGCCGCAGCGCGCTGACCGAACCGCCGAACCCCGAACCCACCACGATCACGTCGTAGTCGAAGCTCTCCGCAGGCTGCTTCTCCACCGGCTGCTTCTCCTCGGTCACTTGAGCCCCAGCGTCTTCAGGGCCCGCAGGCCGGTGGTGAACAGCGCCGCGAACTTCTCGTCGGTGAGCCCCAGCGAGGGGGCCAGCGGCAGCAGCCGCTGGGTGGCGATGGTCTGCGCCTCGGTGAAGCGCAGGATGCCCTCGGCGCCGTGCCGCCGCCCCAGGCCCGACTCGCCCATGCCGCCCATCGGCGAGGCCACCGAGCCGTAGCCGGCCGCGTAGCCCTCATTGACGTTGACCGTGCCGGTGCGCAGCCGCGCCGCCACCGCCCGCCCGCGCCGCGGGTCCTTGGTCCAGACGCTCGAATTGAGACCGTACGGCGTGGCGTTGGCCTGCGCGACGGCCTCCTCCTCGGTGTCGAAGCGGTAGATCGAGACCACCGGGCCGAAGGTCTCCTCGGCGCAGACCGCCATCTCGGGGGTGACCCCGTCCAGGACGGTGGGCTCGTAGAAGAGCGGGCCGAGGTCGGGGCGGGCCTGGCCGCCGGTCAGCACCGTGGCGCCGGCCTTGACGGCCTCCTCGACGTGCCGGGTGACCGTCTCGAGCTGCTTGGCGGAGACCAGCGAGCCCATGTCGGCACCGTAGGCCAGACCGCCACCCAGCCGCATCGCCCGGGTCCGCGCGGTGAACTTCTCCAGGAAGGCGCCGGCCACCGAGCGGTGCACGAAGAGCCGCTCGACCGAGACGCAGAGCTGCCCGGCGGAGGAGAAGCAGGCCCGCACCGCGCCCTCGGCCGCCTTGTCCAGGTCGGCGTCGGCGAGCACCAGCAGCGCGTTCTTGCCGCCGAGTTCGAGCGAGGCGCCGACCAGCCGGGCGGCGGCCCGCTGGGCCACGTCGCGGCCGGTGGGGGTGGAGCCGGTGAACGAGACGTAGTCCGCGTGCTCGATCACGGCCGGGCCGATCACCGGGCCGTCGCCGATCACGATCTGCCACAGGTCGGCCGGCAGCCCGGCCTCGATCAGCAGCTCGCGGGCCCAGAGCGCGGTCAGCGCGGTCTGCGTGTCGGGCTTGTTGACCACCGCGTTGCCCGCCACGAAGGCCGGCAGCGAGTCGCTGACCGACAGCTCCAGCGGGTAGTTCCACGGCGAGATGTGGCCGATCACGCCCTTGGGGCGGCGTCCTTCCACCGTGTGGGTGAGCACCGGCACCGCGCCGCCGCGGCGGCGGTCCTTCAGATAGCCGGCCGCGGCCCGCCCGTAGTGCCTGGCGGCCATCGCGGTGGCGAGGATCTCGTCGAAGGCGTGCAGCCGGGACTTGCCGGTCTCCGCCTGGATCAGGTCGAGCACCTCGTCCTGCCGCTTGAGCAGCAGGTCGTGGAAGCGCAGCAGCACCGCCGCCCGGCGCCGCACCGGCTGGGCGGCCCACTGCGGCTGGGCGCGCCGGGCCAGCTCGAAGGCCGCCTTGACGTCCTGCGGGGTCGACCGCGGCAGCTCGGCCAGCAGCTCACCGGTGAGCGGCGCGAGGGTCCGCACCGTCCCCCCGCCTTCGGCCGCCGGCGCCCCCGTGCCGTCACCGGCGGCGGTGACGCCGCGGGCCAGCCGGGTGACCAGGGACTGCGGGACCGCAGAGGCGACTGTACGGCCGGCGCCCGGGGCCACCGGATTGCGGCCGCCGCCGCGGTTTTCTGCCGTGATGTCCGTCATGGGCGCAGCCTAGGCCTTGGGCGGCCGGTTGTGTACCCGTCGGTAACACGAAAGGCCCTACGGGGTCACCGGGGTGAAGTCGTTCAGCAGCGTGGTGAAGTTGTTCTCGGTCAGCGTGCGGTCGGTACCGGTGGCCGGGCCGCCGACGAGCATCGCGTACGAGGTGCCCTGGCTGTCCCGGTACTCCTCCTCGACCACCCGGCGCGGTCCGGCCATCGGGCCGGTGCCGGTGTAGGTGTAGGTGAAGATCCACTTGGCCGCCTCGTAGCCGTGCACCTGGGCGGCGGCGAGGGACTCCTGCTGGTAGTCCGCCGTCTCCAGTTGCGGGTGCTGGCTCCAGTCCTGATCCAGCTGGGTGAGGTGCGCCAGTGGCGTCAGCGGATCGCCGACCTGGACCGCGAACTGGATCAGGTGCCGGTCGCCGTCCGGACTGTAGTAGATGTTGTTGCTCTTGACCGACCGCTGCCAGTTGCCACCGGCCAGCGGCTCCGGGAAGCGGAAGCCGGCCGGGTCCGTCACCCACTTGAAGCCGGTCGGTGCCGGGCCGGCCGGTGCGGTGGCGCTGGGTGTGGTCGGCGCGGAGCTGGGCGCGGCGGTCGACGAGGCGGTGCTGGACGCGGCCGAGGGCGAGGGGTCGGCCACCGGCGTCTGGTTGCCGTGGTCGTAGCGGACCACGCCGAAGGCCACCGCGCCGCTCACCACGGCAGCGGTCAGCCCGAGCAGCACCAGCCGCAGGCCTCCGCTGCGGCGGGAGCGGCGGGCCGTCGGCAGCGGCCCGGTGGGGGTCGGCTCGACCGGTGCCGACACCGGCACCGGGGCGGGCGCGAGCGCCGCGGTGGGACCGGTCGGCCCGGCGGATGTGCCGGACGACGGCTCGGCGGGGCTGTCCTGCTCGGCCAGCGACGGGCGGTCCACCACCGGCACCAGCTGGGTGGGCGTGCGGTGGATCGCCGGCGGGCGGGCGGTGATCGCCACGGTGTGCCCGGCGGTCACCTCGCGCAGCATCCGCAGCGCCTCGTCGGCGCTCGGCCGCTGCTCCGCCTGCTTGGCCAGCAGCGCGGCCAGCACCGGCCCGAGCGCGCCCGCGTTGCGCGGCTCCGGCAGCGGTTCGGCGACCACGGCGGCCAGCGTGCTGAGCGGGTCGTGCCGGCGGAACGGCGACTGGCCCTCCACCGCCGCCCACAGCGTGGCCCCCAGCCCCCACAGGTCGGAGGCCGGGCCGGGACGCTCGCCCTGGGCCCGCTCGGGCGCCAGGTAGTCGGGCGAGCCGACCAGGTCACCGGGCCGGGTCAGCTCGGAGGAACCCTCGAACTTGGCGATCCCGAAGTCCAGCAGCACCACCCGTCCGGTGCCGTGCTCGAGCAGCACGTTGGCCGGCTTCACGTCCCGGTGCAGCACGCCGAGCTGGTGGCCCCGGTGCAGCGCGGCCAGCACCTGGGCGCCGACCTCGGCGGCCTCGCGCGGGGAGAGCGCGCCGTCCTGGGCGACCACGTCGGCCAGCGAACGGCCGTCGATCAGCTCCATCACGATCCACGGTCGGCCGTCCTGCTCCAGCACGTCGTGGATGGTGATCACCCCGCCGTGCTTGATCCGGGCCGCCGCCCTGGCCTCCTGCTTCATCCGGGACTGCAGGATCGCCAGATCCTCCTCGGGCAGGTGGTTGACGGTCAGCTCCTTGACCGCCACCTCGCGGTCCAGCATCAGGTCCCTGGCCCGCCAGACGGTCCCCATGCCACCGCGGCCCAGCCGGTCCCCCAGCTCGTAGCGCCCGGCCAGCATCCGCCGGGTCTCGGCTCTGCCGATCGGCTCGGCCTCGGTCCGCTCGGCCCCGGTCGTTTCGGCCCCGCGCGGTTCGGTCCCGGTCGGCTCGTTCTCGGTTTCGGTCGGCACGGCCTCACCGGTCGGCACGGGCACCCCGACGGCCCCCGCCTGCTCCTGTCCACTCACGGCGACCGCTCCCCCCTCTTCGGTGCACCACACAACTGATCACCGCTCGGACAATGTTCCGGACCCAGCCTAGGCGTCCATCCCACAATGCTTCACCGGGACCCGGCCACGTGACCGGGCTGTGATGTCCGTGCCACTACGTCACCGGGCGAACACGGCAACGGCCGTGATCGCCAGCACCATCGCCACCAGCACCCCGCCGACCAGCAGCACCGGCAGCAGCTTGGACGGCCGCTGCGCCCGGGCATGCCGGGCGTGCTCCGGTACCACCGGCGGGGCCGCCACCGCCACCGCCGGCTGCCGTCCGCGGCGCGGCCGCGGCACCAGCGGCCGGGCCGGCCGCAGTACCGGCAGCGACGGCTCGACCGGCGCCTCCCGGTAGGGCTCCGGCGCCTGCGCCAGCAGCTCGGTCAGCCACTGCCGGGCCTCGCCGGCCGACGGCCGCGCGGCGGGATCGGTGGCGAGCAGCCGGTCCACCAGCGGGCGCAACGGCCCGCACCCGGCACTGTCGGCCCGCTGCCCGGCCCGGACGGCGGCGAAGAGCGCGGTCGGGCTCTGCTCGGGGAACGGGCCGTACCCGGTCAGCGCCCGGTGCAGCAGCACGCCCAGCGCCCACAGGTCCACCGCCGGCCCCGCCACGGCGCCCTCGAGGGCCAGCAGCTCCGGCGCCCAGCGCTCGGCCCGAGCCCCGACCAGACCGGTGCGCGCCTGTGCCCAGCGCCGCCCGTCCGCGCCGCCGAGCGCCGTGGCCAGCGCCTCCTGGGCGACGCCGATCGCCTGGCCGCCGAGCAGCGCGGCGCCGTCCTCGCAGACCAGCACCTGCTCGACGGTGACGTTCCCGTGCGCGCGGCCACCGCGGTGCACCGCGCCCAGCGCGCCGGACAGGTCGGCGGCCAGTTCGGCGGCCCGGTACGGGTCCAGCGGCTCGGCCGCGAGCAGTTCGGGCAGGGTCAGCGCGGCCGGCTGCTCGACCACGGCCCAGACCACGCCGTCCGCCGCGAAGACCTGGAAGGACTGCCGCAGCCTGGGGTGCTCGGCGGTGTCCGCGAGTACCGCGCGGACTGCGGTGAGGATCTCGGCGGGGTCCAGCCAGCGGCTGCCCTCGAAGTCCGCGCTGCCGGTCAGCTCGGGTACCAGCAGTTCGGGCAGTTCCAGCCCCTCCAGCAGCACCGGGGTGTCGCCGTGCAGGTCCACCGCGAGGCGGCGCGGCCCGACCGCGTCCGGCTGCGCCGGCTGACCGTCCGCCACCTGGTACCGGCCGGCCATCGTCTGGCCAGGGCCAGCTCGCATGGCCGCCCCCTCTCTCGCTATGGCGCGGGCTGGAAGCTCTGGAAGCCGATGTCCCGGGCCTGGATGATCGCGGGGGTGGTCCAGTCGCTGTCGCTCGTGGTCCAGTAGATCGCATATCCGTACTTGCGGTTGTCCAGCACGAAACCGCGGTTGAGCGAGTGCTGGCGGGTGCCGGAGCCGAAGGTCCACTCCCAGTCGGCGGCGTTCGACCAGCGCCAGCCGGTCAGCGCCTGCAGCTGGATCCGCTGGTAGCCGGTGAGCGTGGGAGCCACGCTCTGCTCCTCCGTCTGCCAGGCGGCGACGGCACTGGCGCCGGGCGTGGTGGTCCAGTCGATCTGCAGGGTGATGCCGTCACCGCGGAAGACGTGGCTGCCGTCCTTCGAGGAACCGGCGTCCAGATTCAGCCCGTTGGGGAGCTGGATGGTGAAGCCCGAGGAGTCGGTGTACTGGTAGAAGCCCGTCGGCACGGCCGCCCCGGGACTCCCGGACGGCGCGGGGCTGCTCGCCGCCGCGCTGCTGGGCGCGGCGTTGCCGGGCGCGGGAGTGCTCCCGGCCGGACTGCTTCCCGCGGGACTGCTCGGGGCCGCGCTGGTCGGCGCGGCGCTGCTCGGAGCCGCGCTGGTCGGGGCGGCCGGAGACGACGCCGGGGACACCGCCCCGGTGGCCGAGGCCGCGCTGACCGCGCCGGGTGCCGAGCCGCTGGTGCTGGGCGCGGCGGCCGCCTTGGCGCCCTTGCCCGCCGTGGACCCGCTCGAACCGAACGCCAGCCAGATCCCGCCGGCCAGCACCAGCACCACGGCGAGCAGTAGCACGGTCAGCAGCAGCCGGCGACGGCGCGACCAGCGCGAGGTGATCCCCAGCGTGCCGCTGCGCGACCACACCCCGGTCTGGGCCGGCAGCGGGTCCGCCGCCGATCCGCCGTCCGGCTCGGCCGCGGGCAACTGGCTGCCCACCCGCACCGTGCTCAGCCCCGGCACACTCGGCTTCGCCGAGGTGACCGGCGCGGCCGGCTTGCGCCGGGCGTCGGCCGATCCGACTTCCGGCGCCGGGTCAGCCGGTGCCCGCTCGGGCCTGGCCGACTCGGCGGCCGGCAGGGACAGCCTGGTGGTCGACTCGGCGCGCGCGGTCGCCTCCGCCACGATCCGCTTGAGCATCGACCGGGTGGTCGACGCGTCCAGCCGCTCCGCCGGGTCCTTCTCCAGCAGCCCCTCGATCACCGGGCGCAGCGGCCCCGCGTTCTCGGGGGCCGGCAGCTCCTCGGTCATCACGGCGGTCAGGGTGGCCAGCGCCGAACCCCGGTCGTAGGGCGGCTTGCCCTCGAGCATCGCGTACAGCGTGCCGCCCAGCGACCACAGGTCGGCCGGCGGTCCCGGCTTCTGACCCCGGGCCCGCTCGGGGGATATGTACGAGGGCGCCCCGACCAGCATCCCGGTGGAGGTGACCGAGCTGTCCCCCTCCACGCTGGCGATGCCGAAGTCGGTCAGCACCACCCGGCCGTCCTCGCCGATCAGCACGTTGGACGGCTTGACGTCCCGGTGCAGGATCCCCTGGCTGTGCGCGGCGCCGAGCACGCCGAGCAGCTCCAGCGCGATCTCCGCGGCCCGGGTCGGCGTCACCGGCCCGTCCTCCTTGACCACTTCGGCCAGTGAGCGGCCGTCGACCAGCTCCATCACGATCCACGGCCGGTCGTCCTCCTCGACCACGTCGAAGACGGTGACGGCGGCGGTGTGCCGGATCCGCGCGGTGGCCTTGGCCTCGCGCAGCGTCCGGACGATCAGGCGGTGCCGCTCGTCGTCGTCGACGCTGCCGTGCATCCGCAGTTCCTTGACCGCCACGATCCGGCCGAGCATCTCGTCCTCGGCCCGCCAGACGGTACCCATGCCGCCGCTGCCGAGGACCGAATCGAGCCGATACCGGTCGGCCAGGACGCGTCCGGAAGTGCCCTGCGGCTGGGTCATTCGGGCGTTCCCCCATGTGCTGCTGCCGGTCAGGTGACGAACCGTCGGGTCGCTGCGCGCGCCAGGGCCGACGGTCAAGCCTCCATCATCCCCTGTGCCTGCGGCGGCTGTTCACTCGACCCCTGGAATTGTCGAGTCGTGACCTGAAACCGGTGTCCCCCGAGCGGAGGCCGCTGCTAGCGTTCGCCCCCGTCGTATCCGCGCCACCTCGGGGGAAGCTCCATGTCCGCGCCTGTGCCGCCGTCGTCTCCACAGCCTGAACCGCCCCGGCCGGCCCAGCCGCCACCGCCCGCCGTCGAACCACCGGCACCTTTCGGCCAACCCGCGCCCTACGGCTCCGTGCCCTACGGCTACGCCCGGGTCGCCGCGCCCGCGCCGCGCCGCGGCAACGTGGGCGGCGGCATCGCGGCCGGCCTGCTCGCCATGCTGGCCGGCGCGGCGCTCTACGGCTTCATCATGAAGGCCAGCGACTCGCAGTGGAGTTACTTCGCCATCGCGCTCGCGCTGGCGGTCTCGTTCGGACTCGGCAAGGTCGGCGGCCGGCACCCGGTGCTGCCGGTGTTCGGCGTGCTCTTCTCGCTGCTCGGCGTCTTCCTCGGCCAGCTCTTCTTCCTCTACCTGGTGCTGCACCAGCAGTACGGCCTGGGCCCCGGCGACGTCTTCGGCCCGGAGCTGAGCGACACGATGCAGGGCTGGCGCAGCATGCTCGACGTCAAGGCCGTGCTGTTCTACCTGGTCGCGGGGATCGAGGGCTACGTCTTCACCCGGCGCCTGGGCGCCTGAGGACCGACCGCGCGGGAACGCGGGAGGGCCGGGGCGGTGACCGCCCCGGCCCTCCCGCTCGACGGACCGTCAGCGGTGGCTGACCGTCACCTCGACCCGCTGGAACTCCTTGAGCTCCGAGTAGCCGGTGGTGGCCATCGCCCGACGCAGCGCGCCGAACAGGTTCATCGTGCCGTCGGGGGTGTGCGAGGGGCCGGCCAGGATCTCCTCGGTGCTGCCCACCGTGCCGAGGTTGACCCGCTTGCCGCGCGGCAGCTCCTCGTGCACCGCCTCCATGCCCCAGTGGAAGCCCTGGCCCGGCGCGTCGGTGGCCCGGGCCAGCGCGGCACCGATCATCACCGCGTCCGCGCCGCAGGCGACCGCCTTGGCGATGTCGCCGCTGTAGCCGACGCCGCCGTCCGCGATCACGTGCACGTAGCGACCGCCGGACTCGTCCATGTAGTCGCGCCGGGCGGCGGCCACGTCCGCGACGGCGGTGGCCATCGGGACCTGGATGCCCAGCACGTTGCGGGTGGTGTGGGCGGCACCGCCGCCGAAGCCGACCAGCACGCCGGCCGCACCGGTACGCATCAGGTGCAGCGCGGCGGTGTAGGTGGCGCAGCCGCCGACGATCACCGGAACGTCCAGCTCGTAGATGAACTGCTTCAGGTTGAGCGGCTCGGCCGCGCCCGAGACGTGCTCGGCGGAGACCGTGGTGCCGCGGATCACGAAGACGTCCACGCCCGCGTCCACGACCGCCTTGGAGAACTCGGCGGTGCGCTGCGGGGAGAGCGCGGCGGCGGTGACCACGCCGGAGTCGCGCACCTCCCGGATCCGCTTGCCGATCAGCTCGGCCTGGATCGGCGCGGCGTAGATCTCCTGCAGGCGGCGGGTCGCGGCGGCCTCGTCGGTGAGCGCGGCGATCTCGTCCAGCAGCGGCTGCGGGTCCTCGTAGCGGGTCCACAGGCCTTCGAGGTTGAGCACCCCGAGACCGCCCAGCCGGCCGATCGCGATGGCCTGCGCGGGCGAGACCACGCTGTCCATCGGGGCCGCCAGGAACGGCAGCTCGAAGCGGTAGGCGTCGATCTGCCAGGCGATCGAGACCTCCTTCGGGTCCCGGGTCCGGCGGCTGGGGACGACGGCGATGTCGTCGAAGGAGTACGCCCGCCGGCCGCGCTTGCCTCGCCCGATCTCGATCTCAGTCACTTCGAGCCTCTCTGCTGCTTGCTGCTCACGATCCCCCCCAGTATCCCGGACAGCCGCCACCGGACGCACAAAGGCCCGCCACCTGGAACGTGGCGGGCCTTCGGGCAGCTGTCAGCGGCTGGTGTAGTTCGGGGCCTCGACGGTCATCTGGATGTCGTGCGGGTGGCTCTCCTTGAGGCCCGCCGAGGTGATCCGGACGAACCGGCCCTTGCTCTCCATCTGCGCCACGGTCTCCGCGCCCACGTAGCCCATGGTCTGCCGCAGGCCGCCGACCAGCTGGTGCAGCACGGCCGACAGCGGGCCGCGGTAGGGCACCTGGCCCTCGATGCCCTCGGGGACCAGCTTGTCGTCCGAGGCGACCTCGGCCTGGAAGTAGCGGTCCTTGGAGTACGAGCGGCCCTGGCCGCGCGACTGCATGGCGCCCAGCGAGCCCATGCCGCGGTAGGACTTGAACTGCTTGCCGTTGATGAACAGCAGCTCGCCCGGCGACTCCTCGCAGCCGGCCAGCAGCGAGCCGAGCATCACCGTGTCGGCACCGGCGGCCAGCGCCTTGCCGATGTCACCGGAGTACTGCAGGCCACCGTCGCCGATCACCGGCACGCCCGCCGCCTGGCAGGCCACCGCGGCCTCGTAGATCGCGGTCACCTGCGGCACGCCGATGCCGGCCACCACGCGGGTGGTGCAGATCGAGCCGGGGCCGACCCCGACCTTCACGCCGTCCACGCCCGCGTCGATCAGTGCCTGGGCACCGTCCCGGGTGGCCACGTTGCCGCCGATCACGTCCACCGCGACGGCCGACTTGATCTTGGCGATCCACTCCAGCGCGTTGTGGCTGTGGCCGTGCGAGGTGTCCACCACCAGGAAGTCCACACCGGCCGCGACCAGGGCCTGGGCCCGGTCGAAGGCCTCGGCGCTGGCGCCGACGGCGGCGCCGACCAGCAGCCGGCCCTCGGCGTCCTTGGCGGCGTTCGGGTACTTCTCGGCCTTGACGAAGTCCTTGACCGTGATCAGGCCCTTGATCCGGCCGTCCTCGTCGACCAGCGGCAGCTTCTCGATCTTGTGCCGGCGCAGCAGGCCGATCGCGTCCTCGCCGGAGATCCCGACCTTGCCGGTGATCAGCGGCATCGGCGTCATGATCTCGCGCACCTGGCGGCTGCGGTCCGTCTCGAAGGCCATGTCACGGTTGGTGACGATGCCCAGCAGCTTGCCGTCCGGGTCGGCGATCGGCACGCCGCTGATCCGGAACTTGGCGCAGAGCGCGTCCGCCTCGGCCAGCGTGGTCTGCGGGCCGACCGTGATCGGGTCGGTGACCATGCCCGACTCGGAGCGCTTGACCAGGTCGACCTGGTTGGCCTGGTCCTCGATGGAGAGGTTGCGGTGCAGCACGCCGACGCCGCCCTGACGGGCCATCGCGATGGCCATCCGGGCCTCGGTGACCTTGTCCATCGCGGCGGAGAGCAGCGGGATGTTCACCCGGACGTTGCGCGACACCCGGGAGGAGGTGTCCACCTGGTTCGGCAGCACGTGGGACTCGCCGGGCAGCAGCAGGACGTCGTCGTACGTGAGTCCGAGCATCGCGAACTTCTCGGGTACGCCTGCGGCGTTAAGAGACATGGTGGGGGCTACCTTCCCGTGGCCGGCCGGTCGATCGGATGCGCCCTGTGAGGGTCGGGGGCGCGCACCGGCAGTGGAAGGACACCAAACCGCTATTGGACGAATCTACGAGGTGACGCCGCTCGCCCGCACGGATCTTTGGCGACCTGTCCAGGCGCCGATACCCCATCGTACTGGCATCGGGAGAAGCCACGCCGCGCCCTCTTGACAACCGTGAGCGACCCCACACGCCGAGCTACGCGGACTCCTCCGCCAGCGCCCGCAGCCGACTGAGCGCCCGGTGCTGGGCGACCCGGACCGCCCCCGGCGACATGCCTAGCATCTCGCCGGTCTCCTCGGCGGAGAGCCCGGCCGCGATCCGCAGCAGCACCAGCTCGCGCTGACGCGCCGGCAGATTCGACAGCAGCTCGCGCATCCAGGCGGCGTCGCTGCTGAGCAGCGCGCGCTCCTCCGGGCCGAGCGCCTCGTCCGGCACCTCGGGCAGGTCGTCCGGCGGGATCACCGTGGAACCGGGCCCGCGCATCGCGGCCCGCTGCAGATCGGCGATCTTGTGCGCGGCGATGCTGTAGACGAAGGCCTCGAACGGCCGGCCCTCGTCCCGGTAGCGCGGCAGCGCGCAGAGCACCGCGACGCAGACCTCCTGCGCCACGTCGTCCACATGGTGCCGGGCGCCGCCGGGCAGCCGGACCAGCCGGCCCCGGCAGTAGCGCAGGACCAGCGGATGGACGTAGGCCAACAAGGCGTCAGTGGCCGGACCCTCGCCCCGGACCGCCGCCGCCACCAACTCGGCGACCAGCGGCGAGGTGCCCGGAACCGACGACGACCTCCGGCCGCGGGCCCCGGAGTTGCTGGGGACGGCATCGGCCGGTGCTACCTCGCCGGAGTCGGCGGCCTCGTCGTCGCGCATCGGTCCATGGTGCCTGGTCGCGTCGGAAAACCTTGCACCGCGTCCGGACTTGTGCACCGGAACGTTATCCGCCACCGACCCACCCCCGTTCCCACCGTCGCCGTGCTCCACCCCTCCATGGTGCAGCCTGACCGGCCCGTGGGCCTATGCCGCGCCCGAGGAAAAGCGACCGCGCCCCTTCCTCCGTCCAACGGAGGAAGGGGCGCGCCGGAAGTCGGCGCAGCTTCAGCGGACCAGGCCCCAGCGGAAACCGAGCGCCACCGCGTGCGCGCGGTCGGAGGCGCCGAGCTTCTTGAAGAGCCGCCGGGCGTGCGTCTTCACGGTGTCCTCGGAGAGGAAGAGCTCGCGGCCGATCTCCGCATTGCTGCGGCCGTGGCTCATCCCCTCCAGCACCTGGATCTCACGGGCCGTCAGGGTGGGCGCCGCCCCCATGTCGGGGCTGCGCAGCCGACGCGGCGCCAGCCGCCAGGTCGGATCGGCCAGGGCCTGGGTGACGGTGGCCCGCAGCTCGGCCCGCGAGGCGTCCTTGTGCAGGTAGCCGCGGGCACCGGCGGCCACGGCCAGCGCCACGCCGTCCAGGTCCTCGGCGACGGTGAGCATGATGATCCGGGCACCCGGGTCCGCGGACAGCAGCCGCCGGACCGTCTCCACCCCGCCCAGTCCGGGCATCCGGACATCCATCAGGACGAGGTCGGAGCGGTCGGCCACCCAGCGGCGGAGGACCTCCTCACCGTTCGTCGCCGTGGTCACCCGGTCGACACCCGGCACGGTGGCCACCGCACGGCGCAGCGCCTCCCGGGCAAGCGGTGAATCGTCGCAAACGAGAACGGAAGTCATGACCGTCCTCCGCAGCTGATCCGCGTCACGTTGAGCCTCCTGGCTGGTACGAACTCTCTCCGCACTTCCAACGACCGTCACTCGAATGAGTTACGGCCTTCAGGGCCATCTCCACCACTGTACGTGGCCAACCCATTACGGATCAGCCGCATCGCGGGGCGAACGCCGCTCTTTTGTGCTCAGCACGCGCGTCGGACGCCCGTCCGGCGCGCGCCGCGCACGCCGGAGTACGGCCCACCGGCAGCCCGGAGCGGCCGGCGCCGACACACCGGGCCACCCGATTGCCACGGCTCATCCGACCGACTTCCCGCCCACTTGGTCCGTTTTTAAGGCTTTTGTACGATCATTGACTGTTGCGTAACTCTGTGGGTGACTTGTCGGGAAGCGTGCTGTAAGTCATATTTCCAGGTGTCCACCCCGGCGCCTCGAAGCCTCGCCGAACGGCTGTCGGACGACTCGAAGGGAATGAGCCATGGCCGATTTCTCCCGTCTCCCCGGTCCGAACGCGGACCTCTGGGACTGGCAGCTCTCCGCCGCCTGCCGCGGCGTGGACAGTTCGCTCTTCTTCCACCCGGAGGGCGAGCGCGGTGCGGCGCGCAGCTCGCGGGAGCAGAGCGCGAAGGAGGTCTGCATGCGCTGCCCGGTGCGGGCCCAGTGCGCGACCCACGCGCTGGCGGTCCGCGAGCCGTACGGCGTCTGGGGCGGCCTCACCGAGGACGAGCGCGAGGAGTTGCAGGGCCGCGCCCGCAACCGGCTGGCCGAGGTGCCCGTGACCGTTCAGCAGTGACCGCCCGGCGGTAGCAGAAACGTTTGCTCGACGTCAGCGCGCCGGTGTGCGGGCACCCCCGCCGACACCGTCGCCGGCCCTGCGGACATCCCGAAGAGCCTTACCCCCGACGACCGGCCGCCACCGTGGCGAGCCGGTCGAGCATGAGCCCGACGGCCGGCACCTCGGCCAGGTCCGGCAGGGTCAGCGCCACCACCTCACGCATCGCGGGCCGGCCGTCCGCCGCGTGCACCGGCACCGCCGCCACCGCGTCGTGCCGCACCGCGTCCAGCGCCAGGCGCGGCAGCACGGCGACCCCGAGACCCGCGGCCACCAGGCCGACCACCGCCGGGTAGTCGTCGGTGGCGAAGTCGATCCGGGGCGCGAAGCCGGCCTCGGCGCACAGCTCCACCAGTTGCCCGCGGCACTGCGGGCAGCCCGCGATCCACTGCTCCTCGGCCAGCTCGGCGAGCCGCACCGGGTGCTCCGCAGTGCGCTCGGCCAGCGGATGGCCGACCGGCAGCAGGCCGACCAGCGGGTCGTCCAGCAGCGGGCGCACCACCAGCTCGGACCAGTCACCGGCGGCCGCGGTCTCGGCGGCGGCCAGCACGGCGGCGGCCCGGGCCGACCGCGACACACCGTGCGCGGGGGTGCTCACCAGGTGCTCGCCCGGGTAGCGGAAGGCCAGCGCGATGTCGCACTCACCGCCGCGCAGCATCGCCAGCGACTCCGGCGGCTCGGCCTCCACCAGCGACACGCGCACCCCCGGATGGGCGTCGCGCAGTCGGGCGACCGCGGGCGGCACCAGGGTGGAACTCGCGGTGGGGAAGGAGACCAGCCGCACCCGCCCGGCCCGCAGCCCGGCGATCGCGGCCACCTCCTGCTCGGCCGCCGAGAGGCCGGCCAGGATCCCCGAGGCGTGCTTGAGCAGCACCTCGCCGGCCTCGCTCAGCTGCACCCCGCGCCCGGAGCGGGCCACCAGCGGCAGGCCGACCGCCTTCTCCAGCGCCTTCATCTGCTGGCTGACCGCCGGCTGGGTGCACCCCAGCTCCCGCGAAGCGGCGGAGAACGACCCGGTACGGGCGACCGCGCGCAGCACACGCAGATGACGAGCCTCGATCATGCGCCAAGGGTAGACCGACGGCCCGGCACCCCCGGTTGAGCGGGGGTACCGGGCCGTCGGCCGGTCACGCTGTCGAACTACCGACCAGGGGTCAGTGCGAGTGGCCGTGGCCGCCGTGCGAGTGACCGGCGCCGGCCTCCTCCTCGGCGGGCTTCTCCACCACGAGGGTCTCGGTGGTGAGCAGCAGCGAGGCGATCGAGGCGGCGTTCTCCAGGGCGGAGCGGGTGACCTTGACCGGGTCGATGACGCCGGCCTTCATCAGGTCACCGTACTCGCCGGTGGCGGCGTTGAAGCCCTGGTTGCCGTCCAGCTCGGAGACCTTGGAGGTGATGACGTAGCCCTCCAGGCCGGCGTTCTGGGCGATCCAGCGCAGCGGCTCGGCAAGCGCCTTGCGGACCACGGCGACACCGGTGGCCTCGTCGCCCGACAGGCCCAGGCCGCCGTCCAGCACCTTCTGGGCGTGCACCAGGGAGGCGCCACCGCCGGCGACGATGCCCTCCTCGACCGCGGCACGGGTCGCCGAGATGGCGTCCTCCAGGCGGTGCTTGCGCTCCTTGAGCTCCACCTCGGTGGCGGCGCCGACCTTGATCACGCAGACCCCGCCGGCCAGCTTGGCCAGGCGCTCCTGCAGCTTCTCGCGGTCCCAGTCCGAGTCGGTGTTGGCGATCTCGGCCTTGATCTGGGCGACGCGACCGGCGACGGCCGCGGAGTCACCGGCACCGTCGACGACCGTGGTCTCGTCCTTGGTGATGGTGACGCGACGGGCCGAGCCCAGCACGTCCAGGCCGGCCTGGTCGAGCTTGAGGCCGACCTCCTCGGCGATGACGGTGGCACCGGTCAGGGTGGCCAGGTCGCCGAGGATGGCCTTGCGGCGGTCACCGAAGCCCGGGGCCTTGACGGCCACCGCGTTGAAGGTGCCGCGGATCTTGTTCACCACGAGGGTGGAGAGCGCCTCGCCGTCCACGTCCTCGGCGATGATCAGCAGCGGCTTGGAGGTGCCGCCCTGCAGGATCTTCTCCAGCAGCGGGAGCAGTTCCTGGATCGAGGAGATCTTGCCCTGGTTGATCAGGATGTACGGGTCCTCCAGGACCGCCTCCTGGCGCTCCTGGTCGGTGACGAAGTACGGCGACAGGTAGCCCTTGTCGAACTGCATGCCCTCGGTGAAGTCCAGCTCCACGCCGAAGGTGTTGGACTCCTCGACGGTGATCACACCGTCCTTGCCGACCTTGTCGATCGCCTCGGCGATCAGCTCGCCGACCTGGGTGTCCTGCGCGGAGAGCGAGGCGACGGCGGCGACGTCGTCCTTGCCCTCGATCTCGCGGGCGACCGAGAGCAGGTGCTCGGAGACGGCGGCGACGGCCTTGTCGATGCCCTTCTTCAGGGCGGCCGGACCGGCGCCGGCGGCGACGTTGCGCAGACCCTCGTTGACCAGGGCCTGGGCCAGCACGGTGGCGGTGGTGGTGCCGTCACCAGCGACGTCGTTGGTCTTGGTGGCCACCTCCTTGACGAGCTGCGCGCCGAGGTTCTCGTACGGGTCGTCCAGCTCGACCTCGCGGGCGATGGTGACACCGTCGTTGGTGATGGTCGGAGCACCGAACTTCTTGTCGATGACGACGTTGCGGCCCTTGGGGCCGATGGTCACCTTGACGGTGTCGGCCAGCTTGTTGACACCGCGCTCGAGCGAGCGGCGGGCGTCCTCGTCGAACTGCAGGATCTTCGGCATGTTTCCGTTTCCTCGGGATATCTGCGTTACGTGACGTCAGGTGTACCAACAACCGCGCCCCGGGCCCCTGTCACAACTGACACGGATCCGGGGCGGGCCAGGTGGCGGACCGTCAGGTCCGCCGGACTGCTTACTTCTCGACGATGGCGAGAACGTCGCGAGCCGAAAGGACGAGGTACTCCTCGCCCTTGTACTTCACCTCGGTGCCGCCGTACTTGGAGTACAGGACGACGTCGCCCACGGCGACGTCGAGCGGCAGGCGCTGGCCGTCCTCGAAGCGGCCCGGGCCGACGGCCAGGACAACGCCCTCCTGGGGCTTCTCCTTGGCGGTGTCCGGGATAACCAGGCCGGAGGCCGTGGTGGTCTCGGCGTCGAGCGGCTGGACCACGATGCGGTCCTCAAGCGGCTTGATGGCAACCTTGCTGGCGGTGGTCACGTCCGAGTTCCCCTTCGGAGATTACGGGGTTGTCTAACAGGTGAGTGGCGACACCGACGGCCTGCCGTCGCGGGGGTCAGGCCGGTACTGTCGCGTTAGCACTCCCCCAGGGGGGAGTGCCAAGAACGACCATAGGCCGCGGTTAGCACTCAGTCAACCAGAGTGCCAACGGCGCGCGGGGCGAATCGCCGGACCTGGACAATGGCCGGGTGGAGACCGAGATCTTTGAGCAGCTGCTGACCGACCAGGGGCAGCGGCTGCTGGCCGAACTGCGCGAGTACGCCCCCGGCGAGGAGCTGGCGCTGGCCACCCGGCTGCGGCGGGAGCACCCGGCGGAGCTGGTCTCGGCGGCGCTGGGGCAGGCCCGGCTGCGGCAGCGGGCGCAGGCGAAGTTCGGGGACGACGCGGCGCGGATGTACTTCACGCCCAACGGGGTCGAGCAGTCCACCCGGCGCAGCGTGGCCCAGTGGCGGGCGGCCCGGTTCCAGCAGCTCGGGGTGGCGCGGCTGGCCGACCTGTGCGCCGGGATCGGCGGTGACGCGATCGCGCTGGCGCGGGCCGGGATCTCGGTCCTGGCGGTCGACCGCTCCCCGCTGACCTGCGCGGTCGCGGCGGCCAACGCGGCCTCGCTGGGCCTGTCCGAGCTGATCGAGGTGCGCTGCGCGGACGTGGCCGAGGTGCGCGTCGACGGTTTCGACGCCGTCTTCACCGACCCCGCCCGACGCACCGACCGGGGCCGGGTCTTCGACCCCGCCGCCTACTCACCGCCGCTCTCCTGGGCGATCGAGGCCGGCCGGCGCACCCGGTTCGGCGCACTCAAGGTGGCGCCCGGCATCCCGCACGAGGCGGTCCCGCAGGACGCGCAGGCGGAGTGGGTCTCCGACCACGGCGAGGTCAAGGAGGCGGTGCTCTGGTTCGGCACCGCCCCGGCCGCCGACGAGCCGCACCGGGCCACCCTGCTGCCGGGGCCGCACACCCTCTCCGGCGGCCGGCTCCCCGACCCGCCGGCCGGCCCGGTGCGCCGCTACCTCTACGAGCCGGACGGCGCGGTGATCCGCGCCCACCTGGTCGCCGAGGTCGCCGGGCAGCTCGGCGCCACCCTGATCGACCCGATGATCGCCTACCTGACCTCGGACCAGCTGCTCCCCACCCCGTACGCCCACGCGTACGAGATCACCGACGTGCTGCCGTTCAACGTCAAGAAGCTCAAGGCCCTGCTGCGGCAGCGCGCGGTGGGCACCGTGGTGATCAAGAAGCGCGGCATCGGGCTGACCCCGGAGGAGCTGCGCCGGCAGCTGAAGCCCGCGGGGCCGAACTCGGCGACCGTCTTCCTGACCCGGGTCGCCGACGCCCCCACCATGCTGCTGGCTCAGCCTGCGGTCGGCGCCTGGATGTAGTCCTCCAGCCGGGCCACCGAGAAGCCCTGCTCCTGGATCCGGCTGAGCAGTTCGCCGAACATCTCGGTCATCGTCTCGCCCTTGAGGTCCTTGGGACCCCGGAAGTGGGCCAGGATGATGTCACCGGACTTCAGCTTCTTGTCGGCGGCCTGGTACTGCATGTCGTGGATCTGCATCGACTCGCGCCACAGCACGACCGCCCGCGGGCCGCACTGCTGGACGGCGCTGTTGAGCGTCGCGGTGTTGGCGCCGTCACCGTAGGGCGGTCGGAACAGGAACGGCGCGGCCCCGTACTGCTGGGTGAGCACCTGCTGGTCGCCGCAGACCTCGTTCTTCTGCGCGGCGGCGGACACGGTGCTCATCTGCGGGTGGTGCAGCGTGTGGTTCTGGATGTGGTTGCCGGCGGCCTGCAGCGGCTTGAAGTAGCTGTAGTCGTTCTTGATCGCGTCGTCCATCAGGAACATGGTGACCGGGATCTTCAGGTCGTTCATCATGTCGATGAACTTGGGGTCCTTCTCCGCACCGTCGTCGAGGGTCACGAAGACCACCTTGTCGGTGGTGGGGATCGAGCTGATCACCGGCACCTGGCCGGTCCTGGTGAGCTTGACCGGCTTGTCGGCGGGCGCCGCCGGCGCGGCGGGCAGCGGCTGCAGGTGCCACTTGGCCCAGGCCGCCGCCGACACCTGGCCGGCCGCGGCGGCCGCACCGCTGGGCGCGGCACTCGAGGGGGCGGCGGCCGACGGCGGCACGGCGGCCGGGGTGCTCTGCGGCGCCACCGCGTTCTGCTGCCCCCCGGCACCGCCGCCGCTGCCGCCGCAACCGCTGACCGAGACGGCGGCGACCAACGCGAGCGAGCCCGCCGTGTACGCCGTCAGCCGGCTCCTCTGGTACGTCTTCACGGCGCGCCGCTCCCCATGCTGTTGTGTGCGATCAGCTCTCTCGGCCCCGAACGCTACCTTGCTTCGGTCACGTACTCACGCTGGAAGGACCACCGGTGCACGGGGCGTGCCAACAGGTCTGACGCAGGCTCAGGCGGCGCCACCGGTTCGGTGCCCGGCGCCCACCAGCTGATCAGCAGCACCCGCTCCCCCGGCGCGCTGAGCAGCTCGACCCGCTCGGCCGCCGCGAGCGCGGGCACCGCGTACTCGCGTGCCCAGCCCAGCAGTTCGGCCCCGCGCCCCGGGGCGGCCTTGGCCTCCCACATCGCCACCTCGGTCACGCCCGGCCGCCGTCCAGCGCGCGGTAGGCCTCGCCGTGGACGTCCCCGTGCCCGAGCGGCGCGGCCGGCACCGAGACCTCGGTGAGCGGCAGCGAGGAGTCGGCCGAGAGGTCGAAGGACGAGGTCGGCCGGTTGCGCCAGACCATCTCCGCGCCGAGCGCCGCGACCATCGCGCCGTTGTCGGTGCACAGGCCCGGCCGCGGCACCCGCAGCCGGATGCCCGCCCGCTCGCAGCGCTGTTCGGCCATCGCGCGCAGCCGGGAGTTGGCCGCCACCCCGCCGCCGATCATCAGGTGGTCCACGTCGTGCTCCTGGCAGGCCTTGATCGCCTTGCGGGTCAGCACATCGGTGACCGCCTCCTGGAAGGAGGCCGCGACGTCCGCCACCGGCACCTCCTCGCCGGCCCGCCGCTTGGCCTCCACCCAGCGGGCCACCGCGGTCTTCAGTCCGGAGAACGAGAAGTCGAACGCGGGGTCCTTCGGGCCGCTCAGGCCGCGCGGGAAGTGGATCGCCTTGCGGTCGCCCTCGCGGGCCATCCGGTCCACCACCGGGCCGCCGGGGAACCCGAGGCCGAGCACCCGGGCCACCTTGTCGAAGGCCTCGCCCGCCGCGTCGTCGATGGTGGCGCCGAGCGGGCGCACGTCGCTGGTGATGTCGCCGGTGAGCAGCAGCGAGGAGTGGCCGCCGGAGACCAGCAGGGCCATCGTCGGCTCGGGCAGCCGGCCGTGCTCCAGCTGGTCGACGCAGATGTGCGAGGCGAGGTGGTTGACGCCGTAGAGCGGCTTGTCCAGCGCCCAGGCGTACGCCTTGGCGGCGCTGACCCCGACCAGCAGCGCGCCGGCCAGACCGGGGCCGGCCGTGACCGCGATGCCGTCCAGGTCACTGGCCTTGATCCCGGCGGTGTCCAGCGCGCGCTGGATGGTG
Source organism: Kitasatospora sp. NBC_01266 (assembly GCF_036242395.1). Classification (NCBI taxonomy): domain Bacteria; kingdom Bacillati; phylum Actinomycetota; class Actinomycetes; order Kitasatosporales; family Streptomycetaceae; genus Kitasatospora; species Kitasatospora sp. NBC_01266. Next base: position 3,603,522 of record NZ_CP108458.1, read on the forward strand.
GGGACCATCTCCTCCAGGTGGGCGCGGCTGGCGATCTCCGGGACCACACCGCCGAACCGGGCGTGGTCGTTGACGCTGGAGGCCACCGCGTCGGCCAGCAGGGTGGTGCCGCGCACGATGCCGACGCCGGTCTCGTCGCAGGAGGTCTCGATGCCCAGGACGAGCGGTTCGTCAGCCATGGTCTTCCTCGGTCTCGTTCTCGTTTCGGTGGTCGCGGCGCATCACCAGCGCGTCCACGTTGGCCGGCTGGTAGTAGCCGCGCCGGATGCCGATCGGCGCGAAGCCGAAGCGCTCGTAGAGGCGCTGGGCGCGGAAGTTGTCGATCCGCACCTCCAGCAGCAGCTCGGTGCAGCCGCGCCGGACGGACTCCTCGACCAGGTCGGCGAGCAGCGCCGCGCCCAGTCCCCGGCCCTGGTAGCGGTCGTCGACCGCGATGGTCTGCACGTCCGCCTCGGCGGGGCCCGCCATCAGGCCGGCGTAGCCGACGATGCTGCCGTCCTCGGTGGTGGCCACCGTGTAGTGGCGGCTGCCGCCGGGGTGCGCGTCGGCCAGCTCCGACCAGTACATCCCGGCCGACCAGGCGTCCTCCGGGAAGAGCCGGGGCTCCAGCTCCAGCACCGGGGCGATGTCCCACCAGCGCATCGGGCGCAGCGTGATCCTGGTGGTGCGGGTGCCCGCGGTCACGCCGGCAGCACCGCCTTGTAGCCGGTGGGGACCTGGGCGTCGGGGCGGCGCAGGTAGAGCGGCAGCGGCGGCAGCAGCTCGCGCCCGGCGGCCAGCTCGGTGACCGCGAAGTCGGCCAGCGCGCCGGCCGACAGGTGCTCGGGCCCGTGCGCGCCGGGGAAGGTCTCGGGATAGAGCAGCGCGCCGGCGCCGACCGAGGCCGCGCGGACCGTCAGGTCGCCGGGCCGGTCCACCGCCGGGCCCTCGACGCGGTGCCCCGCCGCGTCGTAGTCGGCCCAGTAGACCTCCTTGCGACGCGCGTCGGTGGCCGCCGTGAACGGGCCGGTCAGGCCCTCGGCGCGGGCCTGCCGGGCGATCGCGTCCAGCGTGCAGACGCCGTGCACCGGCAGGTCGAGCGCGTGCCCGAGCGCGGCGGCGGTGGCCAGGCCCACCCGCAGCCCGGTGTACGGCCCCGGGCCGACGCCGACCGCGATCGCGGTCAGCTCGCGCTTGTCCACGCCGGCCTCGGCGAGCACCCGCACGATCGTGGGCAGCAGCAGTTCGCCGTGGCGCCGGGCGTCGACCTGGTAGGTCTGCGCCAGGACGGCCGCGCCGTCATGGACGGCGGCGGTGACGGCGGGGGTAGCGGTGTCGAACGCGAGCAGCAGCACTCGTCCAGGTTAGAGGGTCGCCGGAGTCGATCATTTGTCCCCATACGGAACACACGTTCAAGAGGTCCCTGGGGCCCGCCCGGAACCTGGCACGATGGGGCTTCACGGCCCTACGAAGAACGGGAGTGCGCGGTGGCGATGAAGGGTCCTGCAGTCGCGGTCACCGGTCTGACCCTGAGCGCCATGGCGCTGGTCGCGCTGCTGGCCGTCCAGGCCGAGGGCTCCGCCACCCGGGCCACGGCCGCCCAGCCGCCGCCCAGCGCGAGCACCTCACCGGGCGGTTCGCCGCCCCCCGGCCCCGACGCCTCGCCCAGCGCTCCGCCGCTGCCCAAGGCCGCGGAGGGCAGCACCCTGCGGGTGGTCTACTCGGTGGGCGCCAAGGAGATCTGGCTGGTCGACCCGGAGAAGACCCCCGAGGTCCAGGCCGCGTTCCCGGTGCAACCCGGCTCGGTCAACCCGGCACCGGGCACCTACACCGTCTACAGCCGATCGCCCACCGGGACCGGGAGCGACGGCAAGCAGATCGAGCACGTGGTCCGGTTCACTCAGCAGGGTGGTGTCGTCTTCGGCTTCAGCGCGGCGCTGGACGGCTCCACCGCGCCGGCCGACCCGAAGGCCAAGACCGGCGGCATCCGGTTCGACCGGGCCGACGGTCAGACGCTCTGGGACTTCGCCCCGGACGGCACCCGGGTGCAGGTGGTCGGCTGAGCCGGCTCGCCGGGCTTCGGCGGGGTGCAGACGGCCCTCGCCGCGGCGGTGGCGGCCAGCAGGCGGTCCATCGGCACCCGCTCGGCCGCCTCGGCGACGTCCTTGGTCATGGTCACGGGGGTGCTGCTCGTCATGATGGACTCCCTAGTTAGGCACACCTAACCTGAAAGCCCATCCCATCACGTCGGCAGCGGTGGCCGCAACAGGATGCCGACACGATGTCGGAAAGCGTCAGCCCTCCAGCGCGGCCAGGTCGACCCCGTCCCAGCGGCCACCGAGGCCGGTCAGGGTGACCAGGCGCGGATCGTCCGACGTCGGCTCCACGCCGCCCAGGGCGCGCTCGATCCGCACCTCCAGGCGGTCCGCCGAGAGCTGCTCGACCTTGCCCTCCCCCCACTCGACCACCACCACCGACTCCGGCAGCGAGACGTCCAGGTCGAGGTCCTCCATCTCCTCCAGCCCACCGCCCAGCCGGTAGGCGTCCACGTGGACCAGCGCGGGCCCGCCGGTCAGCGAGGGGTGCACCCGCGCGATCACGAAGGTCGGCGAGGTCACCGCCCCGCGAACCCCGAGCCCCTCCCCGAGCCCGCGGGTGAGGGTGGTCTTGCCGGCCCCCAACTCCCCGGAGAGCAGCACCAGATCCCCGGGCCGCAACACCGCGGCCAGCCGTCGGCCGAGCCCGGTCATCAGCTCGGGGGTGGGGACGGTGACAGTGGTGTGGGCGCCCATGGGTTCCTCTTGTTCTGCGGGTTGCGCTGCCGGGTCGACCGCGGTGCTGCCGGGTCGACTGCGGCCAACGGTGCCATACCGGCCGCCCCGCCCGCTCGGAGCGTCACACCACGGGAGGGACCGACCGCCCGAGCAACCGGATCAGCCGGTCGTCGACCTCCTCGGGACGCTCCAGCATCACCAGGTGGCCCGCGCCGGGGACCAGCACCAGTTCGGCGTCCGGCAGCGCCCGCGCGATCGCCTCGCTGTGGGCGACCGGGGTGAGCAGGTCCTCGGTGCCGGCCAGCACCAGCACCGGCAGGCCGGCCAGCGCGCCGAGCGCCGCCGTCTTCTCGTGCGCGGCGAAGGCGGGGTAGAACTCGGCGACCACGTCGATCGGGGTGCTGTCCAGCAGTTGGTCGGCGAACCTGGCGACCGCCGGGTCCACGTCCTTGCCGTCGCCGCCGAAGGAGAAGCGGCGGTAGAAGACGGCGCTGACGTCGGCGCCCAGCCGCCGGGTGGCCTCCACCAGGCCGACCTGGCTGCCCAGCAGCTTGACCACCCCGGGGCCAAGCCGGCGCCAGACCCTGGTGCCGACCGGGGAGAGCCCGAGGGTCACCGTCTCCCACTGGCCCGCCGTGGTGCCGATCAGCGCCACCCCGGCGACGCGGTCCCGGAACAGCCGCGGACGCTGGTCGGCCAGCGCCATCACGGTCATCCCGCCCATCGAGTGGCCGACCAGCACGAGCGGCCCGCTTGGGGCGACCGCGTCGATCACCGCGCCGAGGTCGCCGCCCAGCTGGTCGATGGAGGCGGGCCGCCCGGCCAGGTAGGAGCGGGAGCGCTCGGAGCGGCCGTGGCTGCGCTGGTCCCAGAAGACCAGCCGCAGGTCACCGCGGAACGCGGCCCGCTGGAAGTGGAAGACGTCCTGGTTGAGGCAGTAGCCGTGGCTGAACACCACGGTCAGCGGCGCGTCCTCGGGGCCGTCCAGCTCGACGTAGAGCTCGGTGCCGTCCGCCGCCGCCACGGTGCGCGGCCGGCCGCGCAGCGAGCCGAACGGGGCCACCGCGTCCAGCCGCTCGCGGGCGCGCTGGCGGGCCCGGCCCAGCGTCAGGCGCTCGATCGCGATGCCCGCCGCGGCCCCGGCGGCGGCCATCCCGAGCGACAGGCCGATCAGCCCGGCCCGGCTCACCGAGCCCCCGCCGGACTCCTCGCTCACCCGAGCGCTCCGGTCCCGCCCAGGTAGCGGCGCGGCACCCGGGCGCCGATCCGGGTGACGATCTCGTACGCGATGGTCCCGCTGGCCCGGGCCCAGTCCTCGGCGGTCGGCTCGCCGCGCTCGCCGCTGCCGAAGAGCAGCACCTCCTCGCCGACCGGCGGGGTGTCGCCGCCCAGGTCCACCACGAACTGGTCCATCGCGACCCGCCCGGCCACCGTGCGCCACTTGCCGGCGATCTGGACCGGCCCGGTGCCGCTGGCGTGCCGCGGGATGCCGTCGGCGTAGCCGACCGGGACCAGGCCGAGCGTGGTCTCCCCCGGGGTGTGGTACTGGTGGCCGTAGCTGACGCCGTGTCCGCCGGGGACCTGCTTGACCAGGGCGAGCCGGGCGCTGAGCGACATCACCGGGCGCAGCCCGAAGTCCGCGGGGGCGCCCAGCTCGGGCACCGGCGACACGCCGTACATGGCCAGGCCGGTGCGCACCAGGTCGTAGTGGGACTCGGGGAGCAGCAGGGTGGCCGGTGAGTTGGCCAGGTGCCGCACCTCGGGGCGCACCCCGGCCCGCTCGGCGTACGCCAGCATCGAGGCGAAGGCGTCCTGCTGGGCCTGGACGGACGGGTGGCCGGGCTCGTCGGCGGCGGCGAAGTGCGACCAGACGCCGACCACCTGGAGCAGGCCCTCGGCCTCGGCCCGCAGCGCGGCGTCCACCAGGTCCGGCCACTCCTGCGGCTGGCAGCCGTTGCGGCCCAGCCCCGTGTCGGCCTTCAGGTGGACCCGGGCCGGCAGACCGGTGGCCCGCACCGCGTCGAGCAGTTCGTCGAGCGCCCACTGACCGCTGATCGAGACGTCGATCCGGGCCCGCAGCGCGCGCGCCCACGGGCCGCCCGGCGTCCACAGCCAGCACAGGATCCTGGCCTGCTCCGGAGCGATCCCGGCCGCCCGCAGCGCCAGCGCCTCCTCGGGCGTGGCGGTGCCGATCCAGCGCACCCCGGCGGCCAGCGCCTCCAGGGCGCAGGGCAGCGCGCCGTGCCCGTAGGCATCGGCCTTCACCACGGCCATCAGGTCGGCGCCCGGCGCGCGCTCGCGCAGTGCCGCGAGGTTGCCGCGCAGCGCGGCCAGGTCGATGGCCGCCTCGGCGCGCAGTCCCTCGGCGAGCATGGTGGTCCCGGTCGTCTTCGCAGTTGTCATCGGGTTCAGTCTCCCAGACCTTTCCTGGGCACTGCCTGACCCCCCTGCGCCACGTCGCGCCAGGCGGCCGGCAGGGCGGCGGCCAGCTCGCTCGCGGAGATCGGCGCGCCCTGCGGTTCGCCCGCCGCCAGCCGGCCGGCCAGGCCGTGCAGGTAGGCGGCGGCGGGCGCGGCGTCGAACGGCGGCAGGCCGGCGGCGAGCAGCGCGCCGGCCAGGCCCGCAAGCACGTCGCCGCTGCCGGCGGTGGCCAGCCAGGCGGTGCCGGTGGAGTTCACCCGTGCGGTGCCGTCCGGGCGGGCGACCACCGTGGTCGAGCCCTTGAGCAGCACGGTGGCCCCGTAGCGGTCGGCCAGCGCGCGGGCGTGCCGCAGCCGGGCGGCGGCCACCTGATCGGCCGTCACCCCGCCGCCGAGCAGCCGGGCGGCCTCGCCGGCGTGCGGGGTGAGCAGGGTGGGCGCCCGCCGCCCGGCCAGCTCCCGCGGGCCGCGCCGGGCCAGCTCGGTCAGGGCGTCGGCATCCACCAGCACCGGCACCTCACTGGCCAGCGCGTCGTCCAGCGCCTCGGCGGTGTCGTCGCCGGAGCCCGGACCGACCACCCAGGACTGCACCCGGCCCGTGGTGAGCAGCACCTCGGGGTGGCGGCGGACCACCTCCTCGGCGGGGCGGCCCTGGTAGCGGATGGCACCGGCGCCGCCGTGCAGCGCCCCGGCGACGACCAGCAGCGCCGCGCCCGGGTAGCGCTCGGAGCCGGCCAGCACGCCGACCACGCCGCGCCGGTACTTGTCGCTCTCCGCGCCGGGCCGGGGCAGCAGCGCGGCCAGCTCGGCGTGCTGCAGGGCCTCGACGGGCGCGGCGGGCGGGCGCAGGCCGATCGGCACCAGCTGCACCGGCCCCGCGTACTCGGCCCCCGGATCGATCAGCAGGCCGGGCTTGTGGGTGCCGAAGGTGACCGTGAGATCGGCGCGCAGCGCCGTCCCGCCGACCTCCCCGGTGTCGGCGTCCACCCCGCTCGGCAGGTCCACCGCGACCAGCACGCCCCGGCGCGGCTCGCGCGCGTACGGCTCGGCGGCCGGCCGCAGCCCCCCGCTGCCGCCGATCCCGACGATGCCGTCCAGGATCAGGTCGGCGCGGCGGAAGTCGGCCAGGCCGACTTCCTGGTCCGTGGTCACCTGGCTGCCCGTCGCCCGCAGCGCGGCCAGGCCGCCCTGGTGCGCCCGCTCGGGGCTGAGCAGCACCGCGGTGACCGCCGCCCCGCGCCGGGCCAGCCGGGCGCCGGCGAAGAGCGCGTCGCCGCCGTTGTCGCCGCTGCCGGCGAGCACCAGCACCCGGCTCCCGTAGACCCGGCCGCGTCGGCGGGTCAGCAGCCGGGCGCAGGTGGCGGCGAGGCCGGCCACCGCCCGGTCCATCAGTGGCTGCCCGGCCAGTTCGGCTTCGGCGGCCCGGACCTGTGCGACGGTGTGAGCTAGGCGCATACCGGTGAAACTACCCCTCGGCGATGACCACCGCCGAGGCCACACCGGCGTCGTGACTCAGCGACAGGTGCCAGGACCGCACCCCGAGCTGCGCCGCGCGCTCCGCCACCGTGCCGGTGACGTGCAGGATCGGGCGGCCCGAGGCCTCGCTGCGCACCTCGGCGTGGTGCCACTCCAGGCCGCCGGGCGCGCCGAGCGCCTTGGCCAGCGCCTCCTTGGCCGCGAAGCGGGCCGCCAACGAGGCGACCGAGCGCTGCTGGCCCGAAGGCAGCAGGCGCTCGGCCGCGGTGAAGAGACGCTCGCCCAGGGCCGGCGTACGCAGCAGGGCCTCGGCGAAGCGGTCGATCGAGGCGACGTCGATACCTACTCCGATGATCACCTCGCCGACGATACCCGGAGCTACTCGACCGTCACCGACTTCGCCAGGTTCCGCGGCTGGTCCACCTCGTGCCCCTTGGCGGTGGCCAGCTCGCAGGCGAAGACCTGCAGCGGCACGGTGGAGACCAGCGGCTGGAGCAGCGTCGGGGTGACCGGGATCGAGATCAGGTGGTCGGCGTACGGGACCACGGCCTCGTCGCCCTCCTCGGCGATCACGATGGTCCGGGCGCCACGGGCGCGGATCTCCTGGATGTTGGAGACGATCTTGTCGTGCAGGATCGACCGCCCGCGCGGCGAGGGCACCACCACGACCACCGGCAGCCCCTCCTCGATCAGCGCGATCGGTCCGTGCTTCAGCTCGCCCGCCGCGAAGCCCTCGGCGTGCATGTACGCCAGCTCCTTGAGCTTGAGCGCGCCCTCCAGCGCCACCGGGAACCCGACGTGCCGGCCCAGGAAGAGCACCGAGCGGGCGTCGGCCAGCGAGCGGGCCAGCTCACGCACCGGCTCCATGGTCTGCAGCACCTGCTCGAGCTGCTTCGGCGCGTCGGACAGCTCCTGGATCACCGCCGAGATCTCGTCACCCCACTTGGTGCCGCGCACCTGGCCCAGGTAGAGCGCGACCAGGTAGCAGGCGACCAGCTGGGTGAGGAAGGCCTTGGTGGAGGCGACCGCCACCTCGGGTCCGGCGTGGGTGTAGAGCACCGCGTCCGACTCGCGCGGGATGGTCGAGCCGTTGGTGTTGCAGATCGCCAGCACCCGGGCGCCCTGCTCGCGGGCGTGCCGCAGGGCCATCAGGGTGTCCATGGTCTCGCCGGACTGCGAGATCGCGATCACCAGCGTGCGGTCGTCGAGGATCGGGTCCCGGTAGCGGAACTCGGAGGCGACCTCGACCTCGCAGGGGATCCGGGTCCAGTGCTCGATCGCGTACTTGGCGATCATGCCGGCGTGGAAGGCGGTGCCGCAGGCCACGATGACGACCTTGTCGACCTCGCGCAGCACCGAGTCCGGGATCCGCAGCTCGTCCAGGGTCAGCCGCCCGTCGGTGCCGATCCGGCCGAGCAGGGTGTCGGCGACGGCCTTCGGCTGCTCGGCGATCTCCTTGAGCATGAAGTAGTCGTAGCCGCCCTTCTCGGCGGCCGAGGCGTCCCAGTCCACGTGGTACTCGCGGACCTCGACCGGCTCGCCGTGAAAGTCCGTCACGGTCACCGCGTCGGCGCGCAGTTCGACCACCTGGTCCTGGCCCAGCTCGATCGCCTCGCGGGTGTGCGCGATGAAGGCGGAGACGTCCGAGGCGAGGAAGTTCTCGCCCTGGCCGCGCCCGACCACCAGCGGCGAGTTGCGCCGGGCGCCGACCACCACGCCGGGCGCGTCCGCGTGCACCGCCACCAGGGTGAAGGCGCCGTCCAGCCGGCGGCAGACGGTCCGCATCGCCTCGGCCAGGTCGCCGTCGTAGGCCTCGGCCAGCAGGTGCGCGACCACCTCGGTGTCGGTCTCCGAGCGCAGCGTGTGGCCGCGCTCGACCAGCTCGGCGGTGAGCTGGGCGAAGTTCTCGATGATCCCGTTGTGGACCACCGCGACCTCGCGGCGGTCGTCCAGGTGGGGGTGGGCGTTGGCGTCGGTGGGTCCGCCGTGGGTGGCCCAGCGGGTGTGGCCGATGCCGGTGGTGCCGCCGGGAAGAGGGGTCTCCGCGAGCGACTTCTCAAGGTTGACGAGCTTTCCGGCCCGCTTGTCGGTGGCGAGACTCCACTGCCCGGAGGAGCCCGCCGTCTGGATGGCCACGCCCGCCGAGTCGTACCCTCGGTACTCCAGGCGCTGCAGCCCTGCGATCACTACGTCGAGCGCGGGCTGGAAGCCCACGTAACCAACAATTCCGCACATATGTTTCATCATAAGGGCGCTTCCTGAGCGAAAGCCGTCCTTGTGTTTCGCTAGGGCCACCCTTGGGGCAACAGCTGGTGACCGACACCACAGCGCCCGCCCACCCCCGGACGGCCCACAATGGACCATGTGCTGACCGAACTCTGTAGCCAGGGCGCACCCTCGACGCCCAGCCCGTCGCCGTCCCCGTACGTCGATCTGTCCCGGGCCGAGTGGAGCGCCCTGCGCGACCGCACTCCCCTGCCGCTGAGCGCGGCCGAGGTGGAGCAACTACGCGGCCTCGGCACAGCACTGGACCTGGACGAGGTCCGTGACGTCTACCTGCCGCTGTCCCGGCTGCTCAACCTCTACATCCACGCCACCCACGAACTGCGCGGGGCACTGGGCACCTTCCTGGACACCCCGGACACCGAGCGCACCCGCACCCCGTTCATCATCGGGGTGGCCGGCTCGGTGGCGGTCGGCAAGTCCACCACCGCCCGCCTGCTGCAGGCGCTGCTGGCCCGCTGGCCCGAGCACCCCCGGGTCGAACTGGTCACCACCGACGGCTTCCTGCTGCCCAACGAGGAGCTGCGCCGGCGCGGCCTGATGGCCCGTAAGGGCTTCCCCGAGTCCTACGACCGCCGGGCCCTGATGCGCTTCGTGGCGGACGTGAAGGCGGGCAAGCAGCAGGTCTCGGCCCCGGTGTACTCGCACCTGGTCTACGACATCGTGCCGGGCGAGCGGCTGGTGGTGCAGCGCCCGGACATCCTGATCGTCGAGGGCCTGAACGTGCTGCAGCCCGCGCTGCCCGGCACCGACGGCCGCACCCGGCTCGCGGTGGCCGACTACTTCGACTTCTCGATCTACGTGGACGCCCGCACCGACGACATCGAGAACTGGTACCTGTCCCGCTTCAAGAAGCTGCGGGACACCGCCTTCCTCGACCCCAGCTCCTACTTCCGCCGGTTCACCGAGGTGCCGGAGGAGGAGGCGATGGAGTACGGCCGCCAGGTCTGGCGCACCATCAACAAGCCCAACCTGCTGGAGAACGTGCTGCCGACCCGGGGGCGGGCCACCCTGATCCTGCAGAAGGGCGCCGACCACAAGGTCCGTCGCGCCCTTCTGCGCAAGCTCTGAGCCCCAGCGGGGCTCGGAGCAGCGGGACTTGAGCCGCCGTCAGATCGCGAGCTGCTCGCGGACGACGGCGGCCAGCTTCCCGGCCACCGCCTCGGCCTGGTCGTGGTCGGCGGCCTCGACCATCACCCTCACCAGCGGCTCGGTGCCGGACGGGCGCAGCAACACCCGTCCGGTGCTGCCGAGTTCGGCCGCAGCCGCGGCAACAGCCGCGGTCAGCTCGGCACTGTCGGCCACCCGGCTCTTGTCCACACCCTTGACGTTGATCAGCACCTGCGGCAGCCGGGTCATCACGGCGGCCAGGTCGGCCAGCGGCTGCTTGGTGGCGGCCAGTCGGGCGCCCAGCATCAGGCCGGTCAGGGTGCCGTCGCCGGTGGTCGCGTGGTCCAGCAGGATCACGTGGCCGGACTGCTCGCCGCCCAGCGCGTAGCCGTGCTCCTTCATCGCCTCCAGCACGTAGCGGTCCCCCACCGCCGTCTCGACCAGGGCGATGCCCTCGCGCTCCATGGCCAGCTTGAAGCCCAGGTTGGCCATCACGGTGCCGACCGCGGTGTTGCCGCGCAGCGTGCCGGCCTCGCGCATGGCCACCGCCAGGATCGCGATGATCTGGTCGCCGTCCACCTCGTTGCCCTCGGTGTCGGCGGCCAGGCAGCGGTCGGCGTCGCCGTCCAGCGCGATGCCCAGGTCGGCCCGGTGCTCGCGCATCGCCTGGCACAGCCCGCCCAGGTGGGTGGAGCCGACGCCGTCGTTGATGTTCAGGCCGGTCGGCTCGGTGCCCAGCGTGTAGACCACCTCGGCACCGGCCCGGGCGAAGGCCTCGGGGGCCACCCGGGCGGCCGCGCCGTGCGCGCCGTCGATGACCACCTTGATGCCGTCCAGCCGGTTGGGCAGCACGCCGATCAGGTGGGCCACGTACTTGTCGACGCCCTCGGTGTACTCGTGCACCCGGCCGACCACGCTGCCGGTGGGGCGCTGCCGGATCGGCTCGGCGCCCGACAGGTAGTGGCGGTAGTCGGTCTCGATCGCGTCCTCGATCGCGTCGTCCAGCTTGTGGCCGCCGCGGGCCAGGAACTTGATGCCGTTGTCGGGCATCGCGTTGTGGCTGGCCGAGAGCATCACGCCGAAGTCCGCGCCGAGCGCACCGGTCAGGTACGCCACCGCCGGGGTGGGCAGCACGCCGACCCGCAGCACGTCCACGCCCGAGCCGGCCAGCCCGGCGATCACCGCCGCCTCCAGGAACTCGCCCGAGGCACGCGGGTCACGGCCGACCACCGCCACCGGGCGCCGACCGCCCAGGTCGCCCGCGTCACCGAGCACGTGCGCCGCCGCCATCGACAGGCCCAGCGCCAACTCGGCGGTCAGTCCGATGTTTGCCACACCGCGTACGCCGTCAGTACCGAAGAGTCGTGCCACAGTCCCGTCCTTTGTTGCCGGCCACCGGACGGCCTGAGGGAGGACCGCCGGTGGGGATGAGTTCCCTGGCCGCCTGACCGGTCCAGGGAGCACAACGCCCCGGGGCACATGAAGTGCTCCGGGGCGTGGGTCCCGCCTGCGGGGTGCGCACCAAGGGCGGCACACACCCCGGGGGGTGACTAGCGCTTGCTGTACTGCGGGGCCTTGCGGGCCTTCTTGAGACCGGCCTTCTTGCGCTCGACGGCGCGGGCGTCACGCATCAGGAAGCCGGCCTTCTTGAGGGCGGCGCGGTTGTTGTCCACGTCGGCCTCGTTCAGGGCACGGGCGACGCCGAGGCGCAGCGCGTAGGCCTGACCGGAGACGCCGCCGCCCGCGATGCGCGCGATGACGTCGTAACGGCCGTCCAGCTCAAGGAGCTTGAAGGGCTCGTTCACGGTCTGCTGGTGCACCTTGTTGGGGAAGTAGTTCTCCAGGGTGCGACCGTTGATCTTCCACACGCCGGTGCCGGGGACGATGCGCACGCGGGCGATCGCCTCCTTGCGACGGCCGAGGCCGGCGCCGGGGACGGCCTCGCTGAAGCGGCCGGCCAGCGACTCGGTGGAGTACGACTCGGTGTCCTCGGAGGTGTACTCGGTGTACTCCTCGTCGACCTCGATGTCCAGGGGGGTCTCGATGGCAGCGTTCTCGGCCACGATGTTCCTCAGCTTTTCTTAGTTAAGGGGCTTGGTGGCCGGGATTACTGCGCGACCTGGGTGATCTCGAACGGCACCGGCTGCTGGGCAGCGTGCGGGTGCTGGTCGCCCGAGTAGACCTTCAGCTTGGAGAGCATCTGACGGCCCAGGCTGTTCTTGGGGATCATGCCCTTGATGGCCTTCTCGACGGCCTTCTCGGGGTTCTTGTCCAGCAGGTCGTCGTAGCGCACCGAGCGCAGACCGCCCGGGAAGCCCGAGTGGCGGTAGGCCAGCTTCTGGGTCTTCTTGTTACCGGACAGGTGCACCTTGTCGGCGTTGATGATGATGACGAAGTCACCAGTGTCAACGTGCGGCGCGTAGATCGCCTTGTGCTTGCCCCGCAGGAGGTTGGCGGCCTGGGAGGCCAGGCGGCCGAGCACGACGTCGGTCGCGTCGATGACGTGCCACTGACGCTGGACGTCGCCGGGCTTGGGGCTGTACGTACGCACGGTCGTAGCCTTCGCTTTTCAGTGAGTGAGTCCTGACAGGAGCACCTGAACGAGAGATCAGCCTGGATCCACTTGGACGCAATTCAAGGGGAGCCGCTGGTCATCGGCCTGGTGTCTCCGGCGTACCGACCTCTCACGTGAGATGGAGCGAGCCAATACGCACAACAAGGGCCCACAATACCCGCTACCGGGTGCGAGCTCCAAACCCGTGCCGGTCCGTCAGCGCTCGCGGCGGACCCGCGCCTCGTCCCAGACCGGCTCCGGCGACTCGTAGACCCGGCCGTCGGCACCGAAGACCAGGAAGCGGTCGAAGGTCTTGGCGAACCAGCGGTCGTGGGTCACGCAGAGCACCGTGCCGTCGAACGCCTCCAGCCCCTCCTGCAGCGCCTCGGCGCTGTCCAGGTCCAGGTTGTCGGTCGGCTCGTCCAGCAGCAGCGCGGTGACGCCGGAGAGTTCCAGCTTGAGGATCATCAGGCGGGCCTGCTGGCCACCGGAGAGCGACTCGAACTTCTGCTCCTCCTGCTTCTCCAGCTCGTAGCGGCGCAGGGCTCCCATCGCGGCGCCCCGGCTGAGCGCGTGCTCCTCCTCGACGATCGAGCGCACCGTGCGCCCGAACAGCTCGGGGTGGGCGTGGGTCTGGCGGAAGTGGCCCGGCACCACCCGGGCACCCAGCTTCCAGCTGCCGCTGTGCTTCACCGACTCGTCGCCGGCCAGCAGCCGCAGGAAGTGCGACTTGCCGGAGCCGTTGGAGCCGAGCACCGCGACCCGCTGGCCGTAGTAGACCTCCAGGTCGAAGGGCTGCATCAGCCCGGTGAGCTCCAGGTTCTGCAGGGTGAGCGCCCGCACGCCGGTGCGGCCGCCCTTGAGGCGCATGGTGATGTTCTGCTCGCGGGGCGGCTCCTCCGGGCGGCCGGCCTCCTCGAACTTCTTCAGCCGGGTCTGCGCGGCGGCGTAGCGGGTGGCCAGCGCGTGGCTGACCGAGGCCGCCTGGCGCAGCGTGACCACCAGCTTCTTGAGCTTGGCGTGCTCCTCGTCCCAGCGGCGGCCGAGCTCCTCGAAGCGCGCGAAGCGCTCCTTGCGGGCCTCGTGGAAGGAGTCGAAGCCGCCGCCGTGCACCCAGACGCTGCTGCCGCCGCCACCGAAGCCGGACTCGACGCTGATGATCTTGTCGGCGGTGCGGGAGAGCAGTTCGCGGTCGTGCGAGATGTACAGCACGGTCTTGGAGCTGGCCTTGATGGCCTCCTCCAGCCAGCGCTTGCCCGGCACGTCCAGGTAGTTGTCGGGCTCGTCGAGCAGCAGCACCTCGTCCGGGCCGCGCAGCAGGCACTCCAGGACCAGGCGCTTCTGCTCGCCGCCGGAGAGCGTGTTCAGGCCGCGGAACTGGGCCCGGTCGAAGGGCATCCCGAGGGCCGCCATGGTGCAGACGTCCCAGTCGGTCTCGTAGTCGTAGCCACCGGCGTCCGCCCAGTCGGAGAGCGCCTGGGCGTACGCCATCTGCGACTTCTCGTCGTCCTGGGCCATCATCGCCAGCTCGGCGGCGTCCACCGCCTTGGCGGCCACCGCGATCCGCGCCGGGGCCACCGAGACCAGCAGATCGCGCACCGAGGCGTCCGGCGGCAGTGCGCCGGGCGTCTCGCGCAGGTCCTCGCGCCCGGTGGTCCCGACGAACTGGCGCATCACGCCGAGCCCGCCGGAGACCGTCACCGTGCCGCCGTGCGGCTGGGTGTCCCCGGCGATCATGCGCAGCAGCGTGGTCTTGCCGGCCCCGTTCGCGCCCACCAGCGCGACCGCGGCGCCCTCGCCGACCCGGAAGGACGCGTCGTCGAACAGCACCCGCCCGTCCGGCAGGTAGTACTCAAGGTGCGAAATCTCGACGTGTCCCATGAGCAGAAATTGTGCAGTGCTCGCGTGAACCCACCAAATGGATTAGCCCTGGCCCGGCAGCGTCCGCATCCGCCGGGCCAGCCGGTTGCGCTCGGCGAGCTGGTCGTCGGCCGGGTAGCCGACCTCCTCCAGGGTCAGCCCGTAGGGCCGGATCACGTTGACCGCGCTGTTGCGCACGCCACCGCGCAGCACCTCGCCGGGGAACTCCGCCGGCCGGTGCCCGTCCCCGACCAGCAGCATCGCGCCGACCAGCGCGCGCACCATGTTGTGGCAGAACGCGTCGGCCCGCACCGTGGCCACCGCCAGCGAGCCCTCCTGGGCCGCGTACGGGTCCATCGGCACCCGGTCCCAGTGCAGTTCGAGCAGCGTGCGGATGGTGGTGGCGCCCTCGCGCTTCTTGCAGTACGCCGCGAAGTCGTGTTCGCCGAGCAGCAGCCGCGCCGCCTCGTTCATCTTCTCGATGTCCAACGGTCGGTCGTGCCAGAGCACATGGCCGCGCAGCAGCGGATCGACGCCACCCGGGTGGTCGGCCACCCGGTACGCGTACCGCCGCCAGATCGCCGCGAACCGCGCGTCGAACCCGGCCGGCGCCTCGCTCACCCGGTAGATCCGGACATCCGCCGGCAGCCGCCCGGCCAGGCGCCGCAGCAGCTTCTCGCCGTGCGCCGCCCACACCTCGTCCGGCAGGTCGACGTGCGCCACCTGCCCGCGCGCGTGCACCCCCGCGTCGGTGCGCCCGGCGACGGTGAGCGGGAACAGCTCCGGGCTGCGGGTGACGATCTGCAGCGCGCTCTCGATCTCCTCCTGCACCGTGCGCCGCCCCCGCTGGCGCGCCCAGCCGGAGAACTCGGCGCCGTGGTAGGCCAGATCGAGTCGGATCCGGACGCGGCCCTCGGCCGGGCCGTCCTTCACCGGCGGCTGCTCGGCGCAGTCGTTCACCACACATACCTCCGTCGCAAAAGGAACGGGCCCGCTCCCCCGCCGAAGCGGGAAAACGGGCCCGTTGATACACCTACAGGCTTCAGGCCTGCTCGGCCTCGTCCGCCGGAGCGGCGTCGGCCGGGGTCTCGTCGGCGACAACGGCGGCGGCGTCCGCCTCAGCAGCAGTCTCCTTGACGGCGCGCTTGGTGGCGGCCTCGGCCTCACCAACGGCGGTCTGCGAGACGGTCAGCGCCTCGACCAGCTCGATCACGGCCATCGGGGCGTTGTCGCCACGACGGGGACCGATCTTGGTGATGCGGGTGTAACCACCGGGGCGGTTCTCGTAGCGCGGCGCGATCTCGGTGAAGAGGGTGTGCAGCACCGCGACGTCGGTGATCGTCTTGCGGACGATGCGACGGTTGTGGATGTCGCCGACCTTCGCCTTGGTGATCAGCTTCTCCGCCAGCGGGCGCATCCGACGGGCCTTGGCCTCGGTCGTGGTGATGCGGCCGTACTGGAACAGCTCACGGCACAGGCCGGCGAGCAGCAGCGGCTCGTGGTGCGGGCCGCCACCGAGGCGGGCACCCTTCGCGGGACGGGGCATGGTAGCTCCTTGAATCTCCGACTCCGGCCGTATCAGGTACCGGAACGGGCGGCCGGGCGCAGTTGCCCGGACGGCTTAGTTCATTGCATTGAGGTGGGGGCGACCCGCTGGGAGTCGCCCCCACCGCAAACTCATCAGTACTGCTCGGTCTCCGCGTAACCCGCGTCGTCCAGGTCGTCGGCGCCGAAGGCGTCGGCGGCGGCGGTCGGGTCGAATCCGGGCGGGCTGTCCTTGAGGGCCAGGCCCATGCCGGCCAGCTTCGCCTTGACCTCGTCGATCGACTTCGCACCAAAGTTGCGGATGTCGAGCAGGTCGGCCTCGGAGCGGGCGACGAGCTCACCCACGGTGTGGATGCCCTCGCGCTTGAGGCAGTTGTACGACCGAACGGTGAGCTCCAGCTCCTCGATCGGCAGCGCCAGGTCGGCGGCCAGGGCGGCGTCCGTCGGGGACGGGCCCATGTCGATGCCCTCGGCGTCGATGTTCAGCTCGCGAGCGAGGCCGAACAGCTCCACCAGGGTCTTGCCGGCCGAGGCCATGGCGTCACGCGGGCGCATGGCGGGCTTGGTCTCGACGTCGACGATCAGCTTGTCGAAGTCGGTCCGCTGCTCGACACGGGTGGCCTCGACCTTGTAGGTGACCTTCAGCACGGGGCTGTAGATCGAGTCGACCGGGATCCGGCCGATCTCCTGGCCGGAAGCCTTGTTCTGCACGGCGGAGACGTAGCCGCGACCGCGCTCGACGGTCAGCTCCATCTCCAGCTTGCCCTTGCCGTTCAGCGTGGCCAGGACCAGCTCGGGGTTGTGCACCTCGACACCGGCCGGCGGCGCGATGTCGGCGGCGGTGACCACACCGGGGCCCTGCTTGCGCAGGTACATCACGACCGGCTCGTCGTGCTCCGAGGAGACGACCAGCTGCTTGATGTTCAGGATGAGGTCGGTGACATCCTCCTTGACGCCCGGCACGGTGGTGAACTCGTGCAGGACACCGTCGACCCGGATGCTGGTGACAGCGGCACCGGGGATCGAGGAGAGGAGGGTGCGGCGAAGCGAGTTGCCGAGGGTGTAGCCGAAGCCCGGCTCCAGCGGCTCGATGACGAACCGCGAGCGGTACTCGTCGACAACCTCTTCGGTCAGCGAGGGGCGCTGAGCGATCAGCATGTTTTCAGATCCTCCAGTTGTACTCGGCACCCACTATTTGATGCCGAACAAGACCAGCGTACGGGGTCCCGATGGAAACGAGACCCCGTACGCGGTGGTGAAGCAGGTCTGCCCGAAGGCGACGCGTCAGACGCGGCGACGCTTCGGCGGACGGCAGCCGTTGTGCGGGGTGGGGGTGACGTCCTGGATCGAACCCACCTCCAGGCCGGTGGCCTGGAGCGAGCGGATCGCGGTCTCACGGCCGGAGCCCGGACCCTTGACGAAGACGTCGACCTTGCGCATGCCGTGCTCCTGCGCACGACGCGCGGCGGCCTCGGCGGCCATCTGCGCGGCGAACGGGGTGGACTTGCGCGAGCCCTTGAAGCCCACGTGGCCGGCGGAGGCCCAGGAGATCACGTTGCCCGCGGGGTCGGTGATCGAAACGATGGTGTTGTTGAACGTGCTCTTGATGTGCGCGTGGCCGTGAGCGACGTTCTTCTTTTCCTTGCGGCGGATCTTCTTCGCGCCGGCAGCCTGACGACCCTTGGGGGGCATAAGTCTGTTTCTCCTACTGAGGTGGTCGGTCCGCTAACCCGCGGGCCGG
This sequence comes from Kitasatospora sp. NBC_01266, assembly GCF_036242395.1. Classification (NCBI taxonomy): domain Bacteria; kingdom Bacillati; phylum Actinomycetota; class Actinomycetes; order Kitasatosporales; family Streptomycetaceae; genus Kitasatospora; species Kitasatospora sp. NBC_01266. Next base: position 3,621,264 of record NZ_CP108458.1, read on the forward strand.
AGGGATGTCCGGTTAACGGGCGGACTACTTCTTGCCCGGCTTCTTCTTGCCGGCAATCGCGCGACGCGGGCCCTTGCGGGTACGCGCGTTGGTGTGGGTGCGCTGACCGCGGACGGGCAGGCCACGGCGGTGACGCAGACCCTCGTAGCAGCCGATCTCGACCTTGCGGCGGATGTCGGCGGCGACCTCGCGGCGGAGGTCACCCTCGACGCGGTAGTTGGCCTCGATCCACTTGCCCAGCTTGACGAGGTCGTCTTCGGAGATGTCGCGAACGCGGATGTCGGGGTTCACGCCCGTCTCGGCCAGCGTCTGCTGGGCGCGGGTACGGCCGATGCCGTAGACGTACGTGAGGGCGATCTCGATCCGCTTCTCGCGGGGGAGATCAACGCCGGCGAGGCGTGCCATTCATGGCTCCTGTGGTTCTTCAGAGGTCTTACGAGCCGCCACTCCATCTGTTCACACAGAGAGAGCCCCGGCCTCTGACCGGGGGTGGCAGTCCGTCCCTGGGGACGGATCGGGCAGCCCGTGTATGACTGTGCGCGTCGCGCGAAGGTACTACGAGAAATGCTGGGGAGGATCAGCCCTGGCGCTGCTTGTGGCGCAGGTTGTCGCAGATCACCATGACCCGGCCGTGGCGGCGGATCACCTTGCACTTGTCGCAGATCTTCTTGACGCTCGGCTTGACCTTCATGTTCTGGTCCTCCGGGTCTAGATCTGACGGTCCCGCCCCTCGCGGGGCGAGCAATGGAACTACTTGTAGCGGTAGACGATGCGTCCGCGAGTCAGGTCGTAGGGGCTCAGCTCCACGACGACGCGGTCATCCGGCAGGATTCGGATGTAGTGCATCCGCATCTTGCCGCTGATGTGCGCGAGGACCTTGTGACCGTTCTGCAGCTCAACCTTGAACATCGCGTTCGGGAGAGACTCGATCACGGTGCCCTCGATCTCAATGGCGCCTTGCTTCTTTGCCATGAACTACGAGATCCACCTTCCGGGACCGGCTACCGTATGCGGCACGCTCGTGCGAACCTGGGTTCACCCCGCCCCTGAGAGGGAAGAGGGCGTGCTGAAGCACGCTACGAGTGAGCCGACGGTCCATCCTACGCCACCGTCCGCTCAGCGACCAAAACGGGTCAGTGCTGCGCCGCGACGGCGAACGGCTGGACCTGCGCGGTGCAGGCCGAGCAGCGGCTGGCCGCCTGCGGGATCTCGGTCAGGCACTCCGGGCAGGGGCGCACCGCGACCTTCGGCTTCTTCGGCAGGTACCGGGCGGTGGCCCGGGTCACCGGCAGCACCACGCAGAAGTACAGCACCGCGGCGGTCAGCACGAACGCGATCAGCACGTTCAGGAACTGCCCGTACGGGAAGGTCACGTGGGCCGCGGTGAAGGTGCGCGAGCTGAAGTCGCCGGCCGCACCCAGCACCACGCCCACCAGCGGCGTGAGGAACGCCTTCACGAACCCGGTGACCACCGCGGTGAACGCCGACCCGATCACGATGCCGACGCCCATGTCGATGACGTTGCCGCGCATCATGAAGTCGCGAAAGCCCTTGAGCACTTGTTACCCCTATTGTCCGATTTCGCCTGCCGCTGAAGGCAGCACGATACCGGTTCAGCCCAGCGGCCGTGTTAACCCAAGGGATCCGGCGCCGCGGTCACACCGAGGGCCGCGAGCTGTGCCTTGCCGCCGTCGAAGGCGGTGAGCACCAGCGGGCCCTGCTCGGTGACGGCCACCGAGTGCTCCCAGTGCGCGGCCCAGGTGCCGTCGTTGGTGACGACCGTCCAGTCGTCCTCCAGGACCGCGGTGTGCGGGGTGCCCAGCGAGACCATCGGCTCGATCGCCAGCACCGTGCCGGGGACCAGCTTGGGACCCTTGCCACGGCCGCGCTCGACGTAGTTCAGCACGTGCGGCTCCATGTGCATGGCGGTGCCGATGCCGTGGCCGCCGTAGCCCTCGGTGATGCCCCACTTGCCCTTGGGCGGCAGCGGCTGGCGCCGGATGAAGCCCTCGATCGCCTTGGAGACGTCGACCAGGCGGTTGCTCTTCTTCATCTGGGCGATGCCGGCCCACATCGAGCCCTCGGTCACCTGGCTGAGCATCGCGACCTCGGGGCGGACCTCGCCGACCGGCACGGTGATCGCCGCGTCGCCGTGCCAACCGTCGATGATCGCACCGCAGTCGATCGAGATGATGTCGCCCTCGGCCAGCACCCGCTCGCCGGGGATGCCGTGCACCACCTCGTTGTTGACCGAGGCGCAGATCACCCCGGGGAACCAGAGGCCGCCGTGGTGGGCCCGGAAGTTGGAGGTGGCGCCGTGGTCGGCGATCACCTTGGCCGCGATGTCGTTGAGCTCCTGGGTGCTCACCCCGGGGGCGACCGCCTCGCGGCAGGCCTTGAGCGCCTCGGCGACGACCAGCCCGGCCGCTCGCATCTTCGCGATCTGCTCGGGGGTCTTGATCTCCACCATCTGGCCAGTGCCTTTCGTCGGTATGTCGGCCACCCGGTCCTTGCCGGGCGGCGGTTCCACTCCCCCACGGTACGACCCCGCGGCTGACCACAGAGCAACACGGCCGCGGTACCCGGTGAGCGGGTACCGCGGCCGTGTGGGGGAAAGCCCTGTTCTCAGCCCTGAGCGCGGGCCTGCAGCGCGTCCACCGCGCGCCGGGTCACCTCGTCGACCTTGCCGAGCGCCGAGATGGTGGTGACCAGCCTCTGCTTGACGTAGTACTCGATGATCGGCTCGGTCTCCGTGTGGTAGACCTCGAGCCGGGTACGGACCGCGTCCTCGGTGTCGTCCGAGCGCTGGTACAGCTCGCCGCCGCACTCGTCGCAGACGCCCTCGGCGGCCGGCGGGTTGTAGTCCACGTGGTAGACGTGGGCGCCGTTGTTGCGGCAGAGCCGGCGACCGGCGATCCGCTTCACCACCTCGTCCTCGGGGACCTCCAGGTCGAGCACGCCGTCCAGGGTGATGCCCTCGGCGGTGAGGTGCTCGTCCAGCGCCTTGGCCTGGGCCAGGTTGCGCGGGAAGCCGTCGAGCAGGAAGCCCTGCGCGGTGTCCGGCTGGAGGAGGCGGTCCTTGGCCATCCCGATGGTTACCTCGTCCGGTACGAGCTGACCCTTGTCCATGTAGCCCTTCGCCTCGAGCCCCAGCGGGGTGCTCTGGCTGATGTTGGCCCGGAACAGGTCACCGGTCGAGATGTGGGGAATGGACAGGGTCTTGGCGAGCACGTGCGCCTGAGTACCCTTCCCGGCCCCGGGAGGTCCGACGAGGACGATACGCATCAGCGGAGGAACCCTTCGTAATTACGCTGCTGGAGCTGGCTCTCGATCTGCTTCACAGTTTCGAGTCCGACGCCGACGATGATGAGGATGCTGGTGCCACCGAACGGGATCGTGGTGCTCGCGTTGAGGGCGACCAGGCCGATCATCGGGATCAGCGCGATGAGGCCCAGGTAGAGCGAACCCGGCCAGGTGATGCGGGTCAGCACGTAGTTCAGGTATTCGGCCGTCGGGCGACCGGCCCGGATGCCCGGGATGAAGCCACCATACTTCTTCATATTGTCCGCAACTTCCTCGGGGTTGAAGGAGATCGCGACGTAGAAGAAGGCGAAGAACACGATCAGCACGAAGTACGTGACCATGTAGATGGGGTGGTCGCCCTTGGTGAAGTTGTTCTGGATCCAGATCGCCCAGCCGGCCTTGCTGCTGGTCAGCTGAGCGACCAAGGCCGGGATGTACAGCAGCGAGGAGGCGAAGATGACCGGGATGACACCGGCCTGGTTCACCTTGAGCGGGATGTAGGTCGACGTGCCGCCGAAGGCCCGCCGCCCGATCATGCGCTTGGCGTACTGGACCGGGATCCGCCGTTGGGCCTGCTCGACGAAGATGACCAGCACCACCACGACCACGCCGACCGCGAGGACCGCGAAGAAGTCGACCCAGCCGCCACCGATCTTGCCGGCCTTCTTGATCGACCAGAGGTTCCCGGGGAAGCCGGAGGCGATCGAGGTGAAGATCAGGATCGACATGCCGTTGCCGATGCCGCGGTCGGTGATCAGCTCACCGAGCCACATGATCATCGTGGTACCGGCGGTCATGGTGATGACCATGGTGGCGATCCGGAACACCGAGGTGTCCGGCACGACCTGGTTGCCCACGGCACAGGTGGAGAAGAGCGCGCCGTTGGACGCGGTCGCCACGATGCCGGTGCCCTGCAGGATCGCCAGCGCGATGGTCAGGTACCGGGTGTACTGGGTGATCTTCGTGGTGCCGGCCTGCCCCTCCTTCTTCAGCGCTTCCAGCCGCGGGATCACGACGGTCAGCAGCTGGAGGATGATGCTGGCGGTGATGTACGGCATGATGCCGAGCGCAAAAATCGTCAACTGCAGCAGCGCGCCGCCGCTGAACAGGTTGACGAGGCCGAAGAGGCCGCTGTTGCTCTGCTTGACGCACTCGTTCACGGCTTTGAAGTTGACGCCGGGGACGGGGACGTGCGCACCCATCCGGAACAGCACCATGATGCCCAGCGTGAACAGCAGCTTCTTGCGCAGGTCGGGCGTCTTGAACGCCCGCGCGAACGCACTGAGCACGGTGCCTCCTGCGCCTCCCGCGCGTCGTCGGCGGGAGGGTCGGTCCTGATGATGGGAGTTGAGGTTGGTCCTGCTCCGCGCAGCCGGGGGGAGGCTACAAGGGAACTCCACGGACTCTAACAGTGCGCAGCCACTCCGAAGAAGCGCACGGAGCAGGGGGTTGCCCAAGGGGCGCCCAGATGCCCGGTTTTGGCCTGGCTTGAGCGCCAAAGTCGTGCCGATGACCACATAAACGACCGGAGCCCCGCCCCTCGAAAGAGGGACGGGGCTCCGAATCCGACCTGACGTCAGTCAGCTACTGCTGCTGCTCGTCGGCGAGTCGTCAGCGGGCTCAGATGAGCTCGGTGACGGTGCCGCCGGCGGCCTTGATCTTCTCGGCGGCGGAGCCGGAGACGGCGTCCACCGAGACCTGCAGCGCGACCGAGATCTCGCCGGTGCCGAGCACCTTGACGAGCGAGTTCTTGCGAACCGCGCCCTTCTCGACGAGACCCTCGACCGTGACCTCGCCACCCTGCGGGTAGAGCTCGGCCAGCTTGTCGAGGTTGACCACCTGGAAGGTGATCTTGAAGGGGTTCTTGAAGCCCTTCAGCTTCGGCAGGCGCATGTGGAGGGGCATCTGGCCACCCTCGAAGCGCTGCGGAACCTGGTAGCGGGCCTTGGTGCCCTTGGTGCCACGACCGGCGGTCTTACCCTTGGACGCCTCACCACGACCGACACGGATCTTGTCGGTCTTGGCGCCGGGGGCGGGACGCAGGTTGTGGATCTTGATCGGCGAGTCAGCCATCTCAGTCCACCTCCTCGACCGTGACGAGGTGACGCACGGTCTGGGCCATCCCGCGGATCTCGGGACGGTCCTCCTTGACGACCACATCGTGCATGCGCTTCAGACCCAGCGAGCGCAGCGTCTCGCGGTGGTTCTGCTTGCTGCCGATGTAGGACTTGGTCTGCGTGATCTTCAGGCGAGCCATCAGGCACCCGCCCCAGCGGTCGCGGCAGCGGTGCCGGCGGCGCGAGCGCGCAGCAGGGCGGCCGGGGCCACGTCCTCGAGCGGCAGACCACGACGGGCGGCGATCTCCTCGGGGCGCACGAGGCCCTTCAGAGCGGCCACCGTGGCGTGCACGATGTTGATCGCGTTGTCCGAGCCGAGCGACTTCGACAGGATGTCGTGAACGCCGGCGCACTCCAGGACGGCACGCACCGGGCCACCGGCGATAACACCGGTACCGGGGGAAGCCGGCTTCAGGAGCACGACGCCGGCGGCCTTCTCGCCCTGGATCGGGTGCGGGATGGTGCCCTGGATACGGGGGACCTTGAAGAAGTTCTTCTTGGCCTCCTCAACACCCTTGGCGATGGCGGCCGGAACCTCCTTCGCCTTCCCGTAACCGACACCCACGGTGCCGTCACCGTCGCCCACCACGACCAGCGCGGTGAAGCTGAAACGACGACCACCCTTGACAACCTTGGCGACACGGTTGATCGCGACAACGCGCTCGACGTAAGCGGTCTTCTCGACGACCGGGGCGTTGCCCTGACCATCACGCTTACGGTCGCGCCGCTCGCCACCGGTGCCGCCGCCGGCGCCGCTACCGCGGCGCTGGGGTCCAGCCATTGGAATTACCTCTCTCGATTACGTCCGTCGACTGAGCCGACGAGCGGCTTAGAAGTCGAGCCCGGCCTCACGGGCCGCGTCCGCCAGGGCGGCGATGCGGCCGGCGTACCGGTTGCCCGCGCGGTCGAAGACGACCGACTCGATGCCGGCGGCCTTGGCGCGCTCGGCGACCAGGCTCCCGACCTTCTTGGCCAGCTCGGTCTTGTCGCCCTCGGTGCCCTTGATGGACACGTCGAGGGTGGACGCCGACGCCAGGGTGTGACCCTTGGCGTCGTCGATGACCTGGGCGACCATGTGACGGTTCGAGCGCGTCACAACGAGGCGCGGACGCACCTCGGTGCCGACGACGCGCTTGCGAACGCGAATCGCGCGGCGCTTACGGGCGGAGGGCTTGTAGGCGTTGCCCTTGCCGATCTTGACAGAGACGCTCATCGCTTACTTACCACTCTTTCCGACCTTGCGGCGGATGACCTCGCCCGCGTACTTGACGCCCTTGGCCTTGTACGGGTCGGGCTTGCGCAGCTTGCGGATCTTGGCCGAAACCTCGCCGACCAGCTGCTTGTCGATCCCGTCCACGTGGAACTTGGTGGGCGACTCGACCACGAAGGAGATGCCCTCCGGGGCCTCGATCAGGATCGGGTGGCTGTAGCCGAGCTGGAACTCCATGGCGGAGCCCTTCGCTGCGACACGGTAACCAACACCGCTGATCTCCAGCGACTTGCGGTAGCCCGCGGTCACGCCGGTGATCATGTTCGCCACCAGCGTGCGGGTCAGGCCGTGCAGGGCCTTCGACTGACGCTCGTCGTTCGGGCGCGAGACGACCAGGGTGCCGGTCTCGTCCTTGCTGATCTCGATCGGCTCGGCGACGACGTGCGCGAGGGAGCCCTTGGGACCCTTCACACCGACCGTCTGGCCATCGATGGTGACGTCCACGCCGGCGGGAACCGGGATGGGCAGCCGTCCAATACGCGACATTGCTGTACCTCCGTTTCCCGAATTACCAGACGTAGGCGAGAACTTCTCCGCCTACGCCCTTCTTGGCGGCCTGCTTGTCGGTGAGGAGACCCGAGGACGTGGAGATGATCGCCACGCCCAGGCCGCCGAGCACCTTCGGCAGGTTGGTGGACTTTGCGTAGACCCGCAGGCCCGGCTTGCTGATGCGCTTGATACCAGCGATCGAGCGCTCGCGGTTGGGGCCGAACTTGAGCTCGATGGTCAGCTTCTTGCCGACCTCGCCCTCCTGCGGCTCCTCGACCTTCCAGCTGGAGATGTAACCCTCCTGCTGCAGGATCTGCGCGACGTGCGACTTGATCTTGCTAGCCGGCATCGCCACGGTGTCGTGGTACGCCGAGTTCGCGTTACGCAGACGCGTGAGCATGTCTGCGATGGGGTCGGTCATGGTCATGATGGCCTCAGGCCTCTCTCGCCGTGGTTTCTCCGCGCCAGGTCCCCCCGCCGCACTCCGCGAGGAGTTCGGCAGGGGCACAGACGCAGGGGACCTGCGGCGTTAGTAAGACTGGGTGCGAGCCCTCCAAGAGGGCCGCGGACATTCATAGGGAATGCCACGGCAGGGGGCCCGACCCCACTACCTTACGGGATCCGGAACTGGAACCCAAAAGTGGTGGGGTCGGGCGCCGTCTGCGTCGCTGTGGAACCCAAGCGCTCTGGGACTACCAGGAGCTCTTGGTCACGCCCGGCAGCTCGCCGCGGTGCGCCATCTCACGGAGGCACACACGGCAGAGGCCGAACTTGCGGTACACCGAGTGCGGACGGCCGCAGCGCTGGCACCGGGTGTAGGCCCGGACGCCGAACTTCGGCTTACGCTCGGACTTCGCGATGAGGGACTTCTTCGCCATTGGCTCACGCCTCCTTGAACGGGAAGCCCAGAGCGCGCAGGAGCGCCCGGCCCTCGTCGTCGGTCTGAGCGGTGGTCACGACGGTGATGTCCATACCGCGCTGACGGTCGACCTTGTCCTGGTCGATCTCGTGGAACATGACCTGCTCGGTCAGACCGAACGTGTAGTTGCCACGGCCGTCGAACTGCTTCGGGGAGAGACCACGGAAGTCGCGGATACGCGGCAGCGCCAGCGACACCAGACGGTCCAGGAACTCCCACATGCGGTCACCACGGAGGGTGACGTGGGTGCCGATCGGCTGGCCCTCACGCAGCTTGAACTGCGCGATGGACTTGCGAGCCTTCGTCACCGCCGGCTTCTGGCCGGTGATGGCGGTGAGGTCGCGGATCGCGCCCTCGATCAGCTTGGAGTCGCGGGCGGCCTCGCCCACACCCATGTTGACCACGACCTTGACCAGGCCGGGGATCAGCATGACGTTCTCGTAGGAGAACTCCTCCTGCAGCTGGCCCTTGATCTCGGCGTTGTAACGCGCCTTGAGGCGGGGGGCCACCTTCTCAACGTTCTCGATGGTCGTCTCAGACATCAGATGTCCTCACCGGTTCGCTTGGCAACGCGGATCTTGTTGCCCTCGTCATCGAAGCGGTAACCAACGCGAGTGACGACCTTCTTGCCGTCCTTCTCCACGACCAGCTGCACGTTGGAGACGTGCACCGGGGCCTCGACGGTGATGATGCCACCGGCGGTGCCCTGGCCGGGCTTGGTGTGCTTCTTGACCCGGTTCACACCCTCGACGAGGACCTTGTTCTCGGCGGGCATGGCCTGAATGACCTTGCCCTGCTTGCCGCGGTCCTTGCCGGTGATGACCTGAACCAGGTCACCCTTCTTGATCTTCATGCTGTTCGCCATGGGTTAGAGCACCTCCGGCGCAAGCGAGATGATCTTCATGAACTTCTTGTCACGCAGCTCGCGGCCCACCGGGCCGAAGATGCGGGTGCCACGGGGGTCACCATCGGTGTTCTTGAGCACGACGGCGGCGTTCTCGTCGAACCGGATGTACGAACCGTCGGGACGACGGCGCGACTTCACGGTGCGGACGATGACGCACTTGACGACGTCGCCCTTCTTGACGGTGCCACCGGGGATCGCGTCCTTGACGGTAGCGACGATGACGTCCCCGATGCCGGCGTAGCGGCGACCGGAGCCACCGAGAACGCGGATGCAAAGGATTTCCTTCGCGCCCGTGTTGTCGGCGACACGCAGTCGCGACTCCTGCTGGATCACAGCTTTCTCCTGATCGTCAACGAGAGTCGACGGGCCGGCCGCTGCTCACACCGGCGTCCCCGCGGGGACCTGGTGCACATACGGCCGTACCTCATCGGCTTCGTTACTTGGCCTTCTCGAGGATCTCGACGACGCGCCAGCGCTTCGTCGCGGACAGCGGGCGGGTCTCCGCGAGGAGGACCCGGTCACCGATGCCGCACGCGTTCTGCTCGTCGTGCGCCTTCAGCTTGTTCGTACGGCGGATGACCTTGCCGTACAGAGCGTGCTTGACGCGGTCCTCGACGGCGACGACGACGGTCTTGTCCATCTTGTCGCTGACGACGAGACCCTCACGGGTCTTGCGGAAACCGCGCGTCTCGTTGGTGTTCTCAGTCATCAGGCGTTCTCCACCGTCTCGATGCCCAGCTCGCGCTCGCGCATCAGGGTGTAGATCCGCGCGATGTCCTTACGGACCAGCCGGAGCCGTCCGTGGTTGTCGAGCTGTCCGGTCGCCGCCTGGAAGCGGAGGTTGAACAGCTCCTCCTTGGCCTCGCGGAGCTTGGCAACGAGACCCTCGTTGTCCAGCTCGCGCAGCTCAGCAGCCTTGGTGCCGGCCGACATCAGCTCTCACCTGCCTCGCGCCGGACAATCCGGCACTTCATCGGGAGCTTGTGAGCTGCGCGGGTCAGCGCCTCACGAGCCACCTTCTCGTTGGGGTAGGACAGCTCGAACATGACCCGTCCCGGGTGAACGTTGGCGATCCACCACTCCGGCGAACCCTTACCGGAACCCATGCGGGTCTCGGCAGGCTTCTTGGTGAGGGGGCGGTCCGGGTAGATGTTGATCCAGACCTTGCCGCCACGCTTGATGTGACGGGTGATGGCGATACGAGCGGACTCGATCTGCCGGTTCGTCACGTAGGCCGGGGTGACGGCCTGGATGCCGTACTCGCCGAAGGCGAGCTCGGTGCCACCCTTGGACATGCCACGGCGCTTCGGGTGGTGCTGCTTGCGGTGCTTGACCCGACGGGGGATCAGCATGGGTCAGGCCTCCGTTCCGGTGCTCTCAGCAGCCGGCGCCTCGTTCACCGCAGCCGCGGGGGCCTCGGTGTTCGCGGGACGACGACCGCCACGGGCGCCACCACGCTCGCCGCCACGGCCACCGCGCTCGCCGCCACGCGCGGGGCGGGCGTCGTTGCGGGCCGGACGGTTGCCCGAGCGGGCAGCGGCGTTCTCAGCGCGGACCTCGGCGATGTTCTTGACGTCGCCCTTGTAGATCCAGACCTTCACGCCGATACGGCCGAAGGTCGTCTTGGCCTCGAAGAAGCCGTAGTCGACGTTCGCGCGCAGCGTGTGCAGCGGCACACGACCCTCGCGGTAGAACTCCGAACGGCTCATCTCGGCGCCGCCGAGACGACCGGAGCACTGGACCTTGATGCCCTTGGCGCCGGACTTCATGGTGCCCTGCATCGACTTGCGCATGGCACGGCGGAACGACACGCGGGAGGACAGCTGCTCCGCGACGCCCTGAGCCACGAGCTGGGCGTCCAGCTCGGGGTTCTTGACCTCGAGGATGTTCAGCTGGACCTGCTTGCCGGTCAGCTTCTCGAGGTCGCCGCGGATGCGGTCGGCCTCGGTGCCACGGCGACCGATGACGATGCCGGGGCGAGCGGTGTGGATGTCGACGCGGACGCGGTCGCGGGTGCGCTCGATCTCGACCTTGGAGATACCGGCGCGCTCCATGCCCTTCGTCATCATGCGACGAATGGCAACGTCTTCCTTGACGTAGTCCTTGTACAGCTTGTCGGCGTACCAGCGGGACTTGAAGTCCGTGCTGATGCCGAGGCGGAACCCGTGCGGGTTAACCTTCTGGCCCATTACCGGGTCCCTTCCTTGCTGCTGACGACCACGGTGATGTGGCTGGTCCGCTTGCGGATCCGGTAGGCACGGCCCTGGGCACGCGGACGGAACCGCTTCAGGGTCGGGCCCTCGTCAACGTACGCCTCGCTGATGACGAGGTCGTCCACGTTGTTGTGGTTGTAGTTGTGCGCGGCGTTGGCGATGGCGCTGTTGAGCACCTTGCCGACCGGCACGGTGGCGGCCTGCGGAGCGAACCGCAGGATCGCCTGGGCCTCCGTGGCGTTCAGGCCACGGATGAGGTCCACCACGCGGCGGGCCTTCATGGGCGTGACGCGGATGTACCGCGCCTGGGCCCTGGCTTCCATGGTTGTCCCCTTAATGGAGTAAGTCATTGAGTCGTTCTGGCCGTGAAGCTCAGGCGACTAGCGACGCTTCGACTTGCGGTCGTCCTTGACGTGGCCGCGGAAGGTGCGGGTCGGAGCGAACTCGCCCAGCTTGTGGCCGACCATCGACTCGGTGACGAACACCGGGACGTGCTTGCGACCATCGTGGACCGCGATCGTGTGACCGAGCATGCTCGGGCTGATCACGGAGCGGCGGGACCAGGTCTTGATGACGTTCTGGGTACCGGCTTCATTCTGTACGTCCACCTTCTTGATGAGGTGGCCGTCGATGAAGGGGCCCTTCTTGAGACTGCGCGGCATCTGACCTGCTCCTAGCGCTTCTTGTTGGTCTTGCGGCGGCGCACGATGAGGGCGTCCGAAGCCTTGCCGGGCTTACGGGTGCGACCCTCCTTCTTGCCCCACGGCGAAACCGGGTGGCGACCACCGGAGGTCTTACCCTCACCACCACCGTGCGGGTGGTCGATCGGGTTCATGGCCACACCACGCACGGTCGGGCGAACGCCCTTCCAGCGCATACGGCCGGCCTTGCCCCAGTTGATGTTCGACTGCTCGGCGTTGCCGACCTCGCCGATGGTGGCGCGGCAGCGAACGTCGACCAGGCGGATCTCGCCGGAGGGCATGCGCAGGTGCGCCATGCGACCCTCACGGGCGAGCAGCTGGATGCCGGAGCCCGCGGAACGGGCCATCTTGGCACCGCCACCGGGACGCAGCTCCACCGCGTGGATGGTGGTACCAACCGGGATGTTGCGCAGCGGCAGGTTGTTGCCCGGCTTGATGTCGGCCGCGGGGCCGTTCTCAATCCGGTCACCCTGGGTGATGCCACGCGGGGCGATGATGTAGCGCTTCTCGCCGTCCGCGTAGTGCAGCAGCGCGATGCGCGCGGTGCGGTTGGGGTCGTACTCGATGTGCGCGACCTTGGCCGGCACGCCGTCCTTGTCGTGACGACGGAAGTCGATCACGCGGTAGGCGCGCTTGTGTCCGCCACCCTGGTGGCGAGCGGTGATACGACCGGCGTTGTTACGGCCGCCCTTGCTGTGCAGGGGGCGAACCAGCGACTTCTCCGGCGTGGACCGCGTGATCTCTACGAAGTCGGCCACGCTGGAGCCACGACGGCCCGGCGTAGTCGGCTTGTACTTGCGGATGCCCATTTGGCTCTCTCGTCCTCGTCCTTATCGACGATCACGATCCCCTTGTCAGGAGACCGGACCACCGAAGATGTCGATGCGGTTGCCCTCAGCCAGCGTCACGATGGCGCGCTTGGTGTCCTTGCGCTTGCCAAAGCCCGTCTTGGAGCGCTTGCGCTTGCCCTGACGGTTGAGCGTGTTGACGGACTCGACCTTGACCGAGAAGACCGCCTCGACGGCCTGCTTGATCTGGGTCTTGTTGGCACCGGGCGACACGACGAACGTGTACTTGTTCTCGTCGAGGAGCGCGTAGCTCTTCTCGGAGATGACCGGCTTCACCAGAACGTCACGGGGGTCCGTGAACGTCTTGCTCGTAACGTCGCTCATCAGGCGGCGCTCCCTTCGAGCTCGCCCTCAGCGGCAACGGCCTTGGCGGACGCGGCCGGACCGGCCACGAAACGCTCGAAGGCGGCCTGGGTGAAGACCACATCGTCGGAGACGAGCACGTCGTAGGTGTTCAGCTGACCGGCGTCCAGGATGTGCACGTTCGGCAGGTTGCGAGCGGACTTGAGGCCCAGCTCGTCCGAGCGCTCGACGACCAGGAGGACGTTCTTGCGGTCGGTGATCTTGCCGAACAGGCCCTTGGCGGCCTTGGTCGACGGCGCCTCGGTCGCGGTCACGCCGGTGATGACGTGAATGCGCTCGTGGCGGGCCCGGTCGGTGAGCGCACCGCGCAGAGCGGCGGCGATCATCTTCTTCGGGGTCCGCTGCGAGTAGTCGCGCGGCACGGGACCGTGCACAACGCCACCGCCGGCGAACTGCGGCGCACGGGTCGAGCCCTGACGAGCCCGGCCGGTGCCCTTCTGGCGGTACGGCTTGCGGCCGCCGCCTCGGACCTCGCCGCGAGTCTTGACCTTGTGGGTACCCTGACGGGCCGCAGCGAGCTGCGCCACGACGACCTGGTGCATCAGCGGAACGCTGACCTTGGCGTCGAAGATCTCGGCGGGCAGCTCGAGGCTGCCGGTCTTGTCGCCCGAGGGCGACAGGATGTCAATGGTGCTCATATCCTCACAGCCCCTTCGCCGCGGTGCGGACGAGGACGAGGCCGCCGTTCGGGCCCGGGATGGCTCCCTTGATCAGGAGCAGCCCCTTCTCCGCGTCAACGGCGTGGATGGTCAGGTTCTGGGTGGTCACGCGCTCGTGGCCCATCCGGCCGGCCATCTTCAGGCCCTTGAACACACGACCCGGGGTGGCGCAGCCACCGATCGAGCCGGGCGAACGGTGCTTGCGCTGCACGCCGTGACCGGCGCCGAGGCCCTTGAAGTTGTGACGCTTCATGACACCGGCGAAGCCCTTGCCCTTGGAGGTGCCGGTCACGTCGACCTTGACACCCGCCTCGAACAGCTCGGCGGTGATCTCCTGGCCCAGCGTGTACTCGGACGCGTCCGAGGTACGCAGCTCGACCAGGTGGCGGCGCGGGGTGACACCGGCCTTGGCGAAGTGACCCGCGAGGGGCTTGTTCACCTTGCGGGGGTCGATCTCGCCGAAACCGATCTGCACGGCGTTGTAGCCGCTCGCGCTGTCGGCGGTGTGAACCTGGGTCACGACATTCGGCCCGGCCTTGACGACGGTCACCGGAACGATCCGGTTGTTCTCGTCCCAGACCTGGGTCATGCCGAGCTTCTCGCCCAGGATGCCCTTAATCTGCTTTGCCATCTTCGTCGCGCCTCTCAGAGCTTGATCTCGATGTCGACGCCGGCCGGAAGGTCGAGGCGCATCAGCGAGTCAACGGTCTTCGGGGTCGGGTCGAGGATGTCGATCAGACGCTTGTGAGTGCGCATCTCGAAGTGCTCGCGCGAGTCCTTGTACTTGTGCGGCGAGCGGATGACGCAGTACACGTTCTTCTCAGTGGGCAGCGGCACCGGGCCCGCGACCTGCGCACCAGTACGAATCACCGTCTCGACGATCTTCTTCGCCGAGGAGTCGATGACCTCGTGGTCGTAGGCCTTGAGCCGGATGCGGATCTTCTGTCCCGCCATGGCTACTCAGTAGTCCTTTGTCTCGTCTGCTGCTTCTACTGCCGAATTCGTCCGGCGGACTCCTCCGGTGGCACTCCTGGGTGGTTACCCTCCGGCCCCCGCGCTCGGGCGTGTCGCGCCCGCGCTTAAGAAAAGGGAAAGCCCTCTTCGAGAGGATCCGGATTGCCTTGCACCCACAGAACGCCGGGTCGAGGCCCCGCCCACGCTTCCCGGAAGATTCCCGTACGTCCGCCCCGCAGCTGCCGCGGTGTCGCTTACACACCACTGCGTCCACACACAGCACGTGAACACATGAACGGCCATCACGGGAACGACGAGTACATGGGACTCGCTTCCGGTCCTCCCGACGGGAGGCGCGCAGCATCGGCACTCAACCGAGCAACTTGGACATCCTGCCATAACAGGAGATGGGAACGCGAATCGGGGCCGACGTGGTCTGCACCACGCCGGCCCCGATCGTCACCCGCTACTTCTTGGTGTCAGTGACCCACGGCGCCGGACGGCCGCAGACCGCCTGCCAGTCGTCGGCCGAGATGCCGGCGCACCAGATGTAGCCGTCGTCGGCGGTGGGCGCCCAGTCCTTGACGATCGGGTTGGCGCAGTCCTTCACCGGCGAGAACTTGGGGCACAGCCCGTTCGGCTTCTTGATCTCGTGCGCCCGGTAGGC
This sequence comes from Kitasatospora sp. NBC_01266, assembly GCF_036242395.1. Classification (NCBI taxonomy): domain Bacteria; kingdom Bacillati; phylum Actinomycetota; class Actinomycetes; order Kitasatosporales; family Streptomycetaceae; genus Kitasatospora; species Kitasatospora sp. NBC_01266. Next base: position 3,636,674 of record NZ_CP108458.1, read on the forward strand.
GTCGATGCCCATCGAGCTCGGGGACGACTCCGGCATGTAGCGGTTGATCGACCACGAGGCGCCCATGGTGGCGAACAGCGCGATCGCGCAGACCATGCCGGCCGAGAGCTGCCCCAGCACCCGCCGCGGAATGACGCCCACCGAGGCGTCCTTGGCCGGCACGACCCGGTTGACCCAGCCGGTACCGCGCTGGACCAGGGCCATCAGGCCGAGGACGGCCAGGATCATCAGGCAGTACATGATGATCCAGGTGGTGCGGGGGTAGAGCTGGATCTGCTGGTTGTGCTCCATGCTCCCGGCGTAGTAGAAGCGCATCAGCCAGGCGCCGGCCAGGACGGCCGCGGCGGTCCGCACGGCGATGTTCCGCAGCCCCAGGCCCACCCCGAGGCCGACGCCGAGCAGCAGCAGCACCGCGAATCCGGTCTGGCCCGACAGCTCGCCGGCCGCCGGCCAGGTGTCGTAGGTCAGCTGGCCCGAGCGGTCCGACATCCAGCCGAGCACATACGTCGGGTCCGCGTAGACCGAGAGGTAGGCGTACCGGTCGGGCGTCGAGGCGCCGAGCTTCACGATCTCGTAGAGCAGCGGCGAGCCGACCACGCCGAAGGCGACCGCGGCGCTGACCACGAAGGCGCCGACCGACGTGACCGCCGCACGGCCCTTGCGCCACGGGAAGAGGAAGAGCGCCAGCACGAAGACGCCCGGCGCCGACCACAGGTACCAGCCCGAGTACCAGAGGAACAGCAGCCCGAAGACAACGCCGAAGCCGGCACCGACCAGCAGCGCGGACGGCACGGACCGCCGGTCGGGCCGACGCAGTTCGCGCATGAAGGCGGCCAGCAGCGGGATCAGCATGATCATGACGACGTGGCTGTAGGGCCGGATCGGGTCCAGGAAGGTCACCGCGGCCGGCACCGCTATCAGCAGCGCCCAGAACGGACGCAGCAGCAGCCTCCAGGCCAGGTAGGACATGGGACCGACCAGCGCGCTGCAGATGATCTGCAGGTCGTGCAGCGCGTATCCGGCGCCGCCCACCCCGCCGTAGCGCATCTCCGACCAGACCGCCATCACGGCGGGGAACCCGGGCGGATACACACCCACGTTCTTGCCGTGCATGATCGAGGTGGCCATGTCGATCAGGACACTGGGGTCACCCTCCTGACCGCCCAGCGGCCAGGGCGTTCCCCGCAGTGCCACCACGACTCCGCCGGCCACCACGCCCGTGGCGAGCCCGGCCAGGGCCGCGCAGACCAGGCGCTTGGCCAGCTCGTGCTGCCGCAGTGTGCCGCGGTATGCGGCGTAGAGCAGCACCGCCAGCAGCGGCAGCCCGATCAGCGCCACGTACTCCTGCATCTTGGCGAGCCCGCTGACCTGGCCGATCCGGTCGAGCGGGTCGACGCTGATGTGGCGGCACAGCGCGGTGTAGCCGAGCGCGGCGGCGACGCTGACCAGCGCCTCGCCGACCCCCATCACCCAGCGCTTCGACAGCCAGGCCGGACCGCGCCGTCGCACGGCCGCCGGCGTTCTGCCGGGTCGGCGTGTCAGGTCCGCCTCGCTGGTCGCCCCCGGCGCCAGATCAGTCATGTCAGTCCACTTCTGTGGGCGGCACTCGCCGCAGTCGGAGCCGGACGGTCGTCCGGACTTGGGCCAGGGTGGTCAGGCACTCAGGGAGTCGGCCGAGCGCTGTGCCCCACCGTCGGCATGAGGGCCGCCGCGCCTTCGGGCCGGCCCTGACACGTCAACCGCTCCCCCTCGGGCTCAGCCACAGCGTTGACCGCCGGCCGCACTCCGCACTCCCATGATCGGCGTGGAACTCGCCACCAACCCACTACGTCCTCTTACTACGGCAGGAGTGTGCCACGGCGTTCACACGAGCGGCCAACGGGCCCACCGGTCACGCGCTCGTACTGGGCCTCCCAAGCACCATGACAGAATCGCCGAGACGCACCGATTGTTCACAAGGGATCCGCAGTGACGATGAGCTCAGCTCTCCCGAGGCAGGCGGACCAAAGCCGGCACCGCACGCGTGCCCCCAGGCTGCGGGGCGACCGTACGTCCGGGTGGTGGCTGGCGGCCGAGGGTCTGGTGGCGACCGTCACAGCCCTGCTGATGACCTGGCTGGCCCGGTTCGTGCAGATCGATCCGGTCTCCCGGATCGGTCAGGTGAGCGGGCTCGCCGCGCTGCAGCTGCGACTGCTGCTCCTGCTCGCCGTGATCCTGCTGATCGCGATACCCGCCATGCGCCGCTGGACGGCCGTGCCGCTGCAGCTCGCGTCGGCCGCGGTGGCCGGACTCTGCACCGGCGTGACGGCGGCCGGCGTCGCGCTCGCGCTGCACGGGACGAGTTGGCCGCTCTACGCCCAGGGGGGCGACGCGGGAGCGCTGCAGGGCTGGGCCGCCGCGATCATGGCCGGCAAGCCGCTGGACCCCGCGTACCCCCCGCTGTTCCCGCACCTGATCGCCTGGGTCGCGCAGACGTTCACCGGCGGTGAGACCGGCGCCGCGCTCAAGGTGGTGGAACTGGTCTTCACCGCCATGATGGGGCCGGTCGCCTACCTCGCCTGGCGACTGCTGCTCCCGCCGCTCTGGGCGCTGGGGATCGGGGTCACCGCCGCGCTGCCGCTGGTGCAGCCGTACAAGCCGTACACCAATCTCGTCCTGGTGGCGCTGGTCCCGCTGCTCGGCAAGCTGCTCCAGCTGGTCCAGCGGTCCCACGCCATCAGCCGTCGGCATGCGGCGATCCTCGGGGCTCTGCTGGGCCTGGTGACCGGCGTGCTCTTCCTGCTCTACTCGGGCTGGTTCGTCTGGTCGGCGGTGGGCATCGCCGCGCTGGGCCTGGTCGTGCTCTTCCAGCTGGCTCGCGCCGAGGGGCGGCGGGCGCTGGTCACCGCCCTGATCGGACTGGGCTCGACCGCGGCCGGGTTCATGCTGGTCGCCGGGAGCTACACCGTCCAGTTGCTGACCGCCGCCGGTGCGGCCGTCGACCGCTACTGTTACTTCGACACGTACACCGAGCCCGCCTACTTCGCGATGTGGCGCGACGACCTGCCCGGCACGGACGCGTTCAGCAGTTGGCCCCCGCCCGGTGAGCTGGGCGGGGTGGGTGTCTTCAGCATCCTGCTGCTGGTCGGCGCCGGCGTCGCGCTGGCCCTCGGGGTGCGGCACGCGGCCGTGCTGGCCTGCGCGGCCTGCACCGCCAGCGCGCTGCTGATGCGGTACTGGTTCGCCTCGCACATGGAGAGGGACCAGGCCGTCATGCTCTACCCGCGGACCAGCGCCCAGCTCCTGTACTGCCTGCTGGTGCTCACCGGCCTCGCCGTCTACCTGGTCGCCGGACGGTACGCCAAGCTCCACCGGACATCGGCGCAGGCCCCCGGGGAGCGCGGTGTGAAGTCGGTGGGCGCGGTGGTGCGGCGACCGGTCGCCCTGGGCGCGCTCTGTGCGCTCGGCCTGCTGTACGGCATGGCCGGTTCCGCCACGGCCAGCAAGTACATGCCGCAGGACCCCCAGCTCAACGGCCCCGGCATGCTCGCCTGGGTCGCCCAGTCGACCGCGGACCCGCACGGCAAGTGCTCTCCGTACGCCCCGGGCGGCAAGTGCACCGCTGGTCCCGTCGACCTGAGTACCAAGCTGCAGAAGGCCCCGGACACGGGCCGCCTCTCCTGCCCGAACACGGATCCCTACCCGTCGGCGGTACCCAGCCGTCCGCCGGGAGCCGGCACCGGCTGAGCTGTGCCGTGCGAAAAGCGATCCGCCCCACCCGGAGGAGTCCGGGTGGGGCGGATCGCTTTTCACGGGCCGGTCAGGCTTCCTGCCGCCGTCCCGTGGTGAGCGCGTGCCGGGCCATCAGCTTGGCCCCGTCGGCCCGGCCGTGGCGAAGCGCTCCGGGCAGCATCGTCAGCGCGTGAAACCGGGACGCGCTGTGGAAGCGCGCCGCACGAGCCGCCTTGGGCCAGCCGCGGGCGTCCAGCCGGTCGGCGACCGCGGAGAAGTACCGCTCCGCCTCGGTGAAGCGGCTGCCGGAGAAGGCCTGCACGGACGACTCGCTGACGGCGTGGCGCCGGTACTGGAACGTCTTGGTGCTGTCGTCGATCACCATCTGCTCGCCCAGCTCCAGCAGGTCGATGACCAGCGCCAGGTCCTGGATGACCGAGTAGTCGTCCCGGAAGTTGACCGCGCGCAGGGCCTCGCCACGCCAGCAGATGGACGGGAAGTACAGCCAGTTGCCCCGCAGGACACTGGCCGCCAGCTCCTCGCCGCCCATCACGCGGCGCCCGTTGATCCTGGGCGAGTACAGCCAGCGCTTGGTCTGGTCCGCCAGGCCGGACGTGACGGCTCCGGTGCCGTCGATCACCTCGACCCCGGGCTGGACCATGCCGGCCTCGGGGTGCTCCGCGAGGATCGACCTGACGGTCTGCAGGTAGTGCGGGTGCAGCAGATCGTCGCAGCCCATGATGACCACCCGCTCCGCCTGCGAGAGCTCGACGCACTTCTGGAAGTTCTTGGTGATGCCGAGGTTCTGCTCGTTGCGCAGGTAGTGGACCCGCTCGTCGCCGAGTTGCTCGAACCAGCCCGGCACCTCGGGCTCCCGGCCGTCGTCCACGACGACCAGCCGGAAGTCGGGATCCGTCTGAGCCAGGACACTTCGCACGGCGTCCTGCATCAGCCGCACGTCCCCGTAGTAGGGGAGCATGAAGTCGAAGCTAGACACCGGACTTGGCCTTCACGGACTCGGAGGTCTCCAGAGCCTCGGGTGCGAGGCGCTCGTCGTTGCTGCGGACGCCCTCGCTGATCGCCACCGTCCGGGCCAGGTCGGTCAGCTTCTTCTCGAGCGAGCGGAAGCGCAGGAAGGTGTTGAGGGTCAGGAAGCCCATCCCCAGCACCATGACGTAGAGCACCAGGTCGGTGCCGCGGCCGACGCCCATCTGCTTGGCCAGCCAGGTGACATCGGACGGTCGCAGGACCGCGTAGATGTTGACCAGGACGAAGGTCGAGAAGGCGATGCGCTTCCAGGCACGGGTGTTCGCACGGTCCCAGCGACGTATGAACATCAGGGCCAGCGACAGCGAGCCCAGGATGAGGACCAGCTGGATCCAGAAGTACTTCATCGGCGGCCACGCTCCCGAAGCGAGATGTCGAAGAGGATGTTGACGCCGTTGATCAGGGACTGACCCTTGGCGCGAGAGTAATCGGTGTACAGGATGTCGACCGGGAGCTCGGCGACCTTCAGCTCGGAGCCGGCCAGGAAACCGACGATCTCGGAGGCGTGGGCCATCCCGTTCATCGTTATTCGCAGCCGCCCAGCCGCCTCACGGTTGAGGACGCGCAGGCCGTTGTGGGCATCGGTCAGCTTCAGCTTGCGAGCGGTCGGGCTGACCGCCGCGGCCGTGCGCAGCACGACCCGCTTGATCCACGGCACCTGGCCGTTCTGCTCGATGAACCGGGAGCCGAGCACCACGTCGACCTCGCCGGTCCGCAGCAGCTCCACCATCTTCTCGACGTCCTGGGTCTGGTGCTGACCATCCGCGTCGAAGGTGGCGAAGTAGCGGGCGTCCGGCTGCTCCAGGGCGTACTTCAGCCCCGTCTGGAGCGCGGCGCCCTGGCCCAGGTTGACCGGGTGGCGGACCAGGTGTGCCCCGGTCCGGCCGACGTGCTTCGCGGTGTCGTCCGTGCTGCCGTCGTCGACGACGACGATATTGGGGAACGTCTGGCGCGCCGCCTCCACCACATCGGCGATCACCTGGCCCTCGTTGTAGGCGGGGATCACCAGCCAGGTGTCGTGGTAGTCGTTCACTGCTTCTCCGAGGTGGGAAAGGGGCGGCGTCATGCGTTTTCCAGCGCTGAGACTGCGGCGTTGCCATGAGTCATCGGGTCGGACGGCTGCCGGGAAATGCCTCGAACAAGCGTCAGAAGCATGAAGATAGCGGTCACCAGTGAACCGAACGCATACGCTACCTCAACCCTGGTGGCCACCTGGCCGGGAATGAGGGTGACCCCCGCCAGCACCGCGGTGCCCAGCAGCCAGGCGGTCATCTGCCGACTGTGCCGCCCGAGCGCCAGGAGCGCCTGGCCGAGCACCATCGCCAGCATGTAGCACATGGTTCCGATCGAGAACCAGAAGAAGTCCATCGCCCCGAGCAGGTCCTTGGCCCCCATGAGCACCGAGGTCACCCAGGGACCGGCGACGACGGCGCCGAGCGTGCCGAGCAGTCCCAGGCCGCCGATGACCGCGCTGGTCTGCAGCAGCATCTTGCGGAATCCCGCGCGGTCGCCCTCGGTGGCCGTGGTGGACAGGCCGGTCATCAGCGTCGGTTGCAGCGAGCCGAAGACGAAGAGCGGGACCCGGCAGAGCATTCCGGCGGTCAGCAGCGCGAAGCTCAGGTCCTTGTCGACGGTGACCAGCGCGGTGGTGATCACGGCCGCGTTGACGACGAGCTGGGCCAGCACCGAGGCGCAGATCATCATCGTCATGTTCTGGAAGAGTTCACCCCACGCCATCGCCGGGCCCGGCCGGCAGCCGCGCAGCGTGGTGGGCAGGGTGCACACCATGGCCACCAGCGGGGCCATCGCCAGCACCAGGCCGTACTCCACGGCCGAGGTGCTGCCGGCCAGGTAGAGCCCGCCGGCGAGCAGGATCCGCAGCAGGCCGTCCAGGCCCAGCGAGACCCCGTAGGCGTTGAACAGGCCGAGCCCCGCCAGGATGCCGCGGGTCAGGTAGACCAGCGCCATCCCGGCCAGTGCGGCCCCGAAGGCCCAGACCAGCGAGCGGTCGTGGCCGAAGAAGGTGTTCGCCAGCGGGCCGGCGACGGCGGCCAGCACCGCGGCTATCACGGCGAGAAGTCCCAGGGTGAGCAGCGCGGCCCGGCGCAGCACCGGGGCGACGCCCTCACCGCGGACGGCCCGCGCGGCGACCACCCGGGTGAGTTCCTGCTCGATCGGGAAGAAGAGCCCCAGGCTGACGGTCATGACCAGCGTCCAGAGCTCGGCCAGGGCCTGCTTGGGGTCACCGGTGAAGGCGTGACCGGTGATCGAGGTCTGGATGTACGACGCCGCCCCGAGGATCATCGTGCCGCCGATGACCAGGTGGGTCCCGGGTGGGATCACCTTGAGCAGCTTCGCCAGCGGGTTGCTCATCCTCGGCTCGGCGTGTGGGTCGGGGCCTGGAGGGCCGCCTGGCCGAGGGCCTGGAAGCCGGGACCCGTCAGCGCCTCGGCCAGGCTCCGGTCCCACCTGGGCATGGGCTCCAGGCCCGCCTGGGCCCAGCGCTCGTGCGCCAGCACGCTGAACGCCGGCCGGACCGCCGGGCGGACGAACGCCGCCGAGTCGGTCTGCCGGATCCGCTCGGGGTCAAGACCGGTCAGCCGGTACGCCTCGCGGGCCAGCCCGAACCAGGTGGTACGGCCGGCGGAGGTCCCGTGGTAGACGCCGGCCGGCGCGCGGCCGGCCAGGGCGGCGTGGCCGAGCGCGACCAGCCGCGCGGCGAGCGCCCGGGACCAGGTCGGCTGGCCGTGCTGATCGTCCACCACGTCCAGGGTCTCCCGCTGGGTGGCGGCCTTCAGCATGGTGGCCACGAAGTTGGGGCCGTGCTCGCCGTAGAGCCAGGCGGTGCGCACGATGTAGCCGTGCTCCGGAAGCAGTCGCAGCACGGCCTGCTCGCCGACCAGCTTGGAACGGCCGTAGGCGTTGACCGGGCCGGTCGGCGCCGTCTCGGCGTAGGGCTCGACGGCGTCCCCGGGCAGCACGTAGTCGGTGGAGACGTGCAGCAGTCGCGCGCCGAGCGCGGCACAGGCGTCCGCGAGGTGGCGCACGCCCGTGCCGTTGATCGCCGTGGCGGCCTCCTCGGCACTCTCGGCACCGTCGACGTCCGTCCACGCCGCGCAGTTGACGACCACGTCGTGGCCCGCGACCGCGGCCAGCACGGCCGCGGCGTCGGTGATGTCGAGATCGGCCCGGCGCAGCGCGGTGACCTTCACCGCGGGGTCGTCGGCGAGCACGGCCAGCACGTCCTGGCCGAGCATCCCGGCGGCACCGGTGACCAGCCAACTGGTGGTGCCCGAGGAGTTCGCGGTCACTTCTGCAGAGCCGCCTTCGCCTTGAGCGGCTCCCACCAGGCGCGGTTCTCGCGGTACCAGGCGATGGTCGCGGCGAGGCCGTCCTCGAAGCGGACCTGCGGCTTGTAGCCGAGCTCGGCGCCGATCTTGCTGATGTCCAGGGAGTAGCGCAGGTCGTGGCCCTTGCGGTCCTCGACGTACTCGACCATGTCCCAGCCGGCGCCCGCGGCGTCCAGCAGCAGGCCGGTGAGCTCCTTGTTGGTCACCTCGGTACCGCCGCCGATGTTGTAGACCTCGCCGGCGCGGCCACCGCGCATCACCAGGTCGATCCCGCGGCAGTGGTCGGAGACGTGCAGCCAGTCGCGGATGTTGCCACCGTTGCCGTACAGCGGCACCTTCCCGCCGTCGATCAGGTTGGTGGTGAACAGCGGGATGACCTTCTCGGGGAACTGGTAGTGCCCGTAGTTGTTGGAGCAGCGGGTCACCACCACATCCATCCGGTGGGTGCGGTGGTACGCGAGCGCCAGCAGGTCGGAGCCGGCCTTGGAGGAGGAGTACGGGGAGTTCGGGGCCAGCGGCCACTCCTCGGTCCAGGACCCCTCGCTGATCGAGCCGTACACCTCGTCGGTGGAGACGTGCACGAAGCGGCCGACGCCGTGCTTGCGAGCGGCGTCCAGCAGCACCTGGGTGCCGACCACGTTGGTCATCACGAAGGGGCCGGCGCCGGCGATCGAGCGGTCGACGTGCGACTCGGCGGCGAAGTGCACGACCACGTCGTGGCCGGCCATCACCTGGTCGACGGCGTCGACATCGCAGATGTCGCCCTTGACGAAGGTGTAGCCCGGGAGGTCCGCGACCGAAGCGAGGTTGGCCTCGACTCCGGAGTAGGTCAGCTTGTCGAAGACCGTGATCTGGGCGGTGGCGTCCGCACCCAGCTGCTGGCGGACGAACTCAGAACCGATAAAACCGGCACCGCCGGTCACGAGGATGCGCATAATACGATGAGTCTAGCGGCCATCCTCGGCCCTCCCTACCCGGGCCTCAGCGGCCGCGCGGTCTCGCATAGGGTGCACCCATGCGTGGAATCCTCTTGGCCGGCGGGACCGGATCACGACTCTGGCCGCTGACCCGGGCAGTGTCGAAGCAACTTCTGCCCGTCTTCGACAAGCCGATGATCTACTACCCGCTCTCCACTCTGGTGATGGCGGGGATCAGTGAGATCCTGATCATTACGACACCCGCCGACCGGGACCAGTTCGAGCGACTGCTCGGCGACGGCTCGCAGTTCGGCCTGCGGCTGGAATACGCCGTGCAGGAACGGCCCGAGGGCATCGCCCAGGCCTTCGTGCTGGGTTCCGACTTCATCGGCGACGACTCGGTCGCGCTGATCCTCGGCGACAACATCTTCCACGGCAGCGGGCTCGGCACCCGACTGGCGGAGCACACCGACGCCAAGGGCGGACGGGTCTTCGCGTACCCGGTCGCGGACCCGACCGCGTACGGCGTGGTGGAGTTCGACGAGAACGGCCAGGCCATCTCCATCGAGGAGAAGCCGGCCGCCCCCAAGTCCCGTTACGCGGTGCCCGGCCTGTACTTCTACGACAACCGGGTGGTCGAGATAGCCCGCGGTCTGAAGCCCAGCGCCCGCGGCGAGTTGGAGATCACCGCCGTCAACGACGCCTACCTGCGCGACGGCGAGCTCCAGGTCACGATCCTGGACCGCGGCACGGCCTGGCTGGACACCGGCACCTTCGTCTCGATGGTGCAGGCCTCGGAGTTCGTCCGGGTGATCGAGGAACGCCAGGGCCTGAAGATCGGCTGCATCGAGGAGGCCTCCTGGCGGGCCGGGCTGATCAGCGACGAGCAGCTGCGCGAACTCGCCGAGCCGCTGACGAAGAGCGGCTACGGCCAGTACCTGCTCCGCCTGCTGGACGAGGAGACCGCACAGTGAAGATCCGTGAGTTGAGCATCGAGGGCAGCTTCGAGATCACGCCGCAGCTGCACGGCGACCCGCGCGGGCTGTTCACCGAGTGGTACCGCTTCGACCGGCTCGCCGACGTCGTCGGCCACCCGCTGAAGCTCGCTCAGGCCAACCTCTCGGTCTCCGCGCGCGGGGTGGTGCGCGGCATCCACTTCGCCGATGTGCCCCCCGGCCAGGCCAAGTACGTGACGTGCGTCCGCGGTGCGGTGCTCGACGTCATCGTGGACCTGCGGGTCGGCTCGCCGACCTTCGGCCGCTGGGAGGGCGTGCGGCTGGACGACGTGGAGCGCCGCGCGGTCTACCTCTCCGAGGGTCTCGGCCACGGCTTCTGCGCGCTGACCGACGACGCCACGCTGTCCTACCTCTGCTCCGAGGCGTACAACCCCACCGGTGAGCACGCCGTCCACCCGCTCGACCCGGACCTGGGCATCGAGTGGCCGGCCGAGGTGCCGCAGCTCTCGGCCCGCGACGAGGCCGCCCCCTCGCTGGCGGAGGCGATCGAGACCGGACTGCTGCCGGACTACGCCGCCTGCAAGGCGTTCACCGCGTCACTGCACAGCTGACCACCGGCAACCGAAAACGCCGACGGGGGCCGCTCGAACGAGCGGCCCCCGTCGGCGTTTTCGCGTCCCGGGACGGTCCGGCCGGGTGGATTCCGGTGCCCGGCCTGCGCCCACGTCCGGCGCCGACCGCGGAAGCGCCGCAGGGGCTGCGCGATACCAGCGGTATCGCGCAGCCCCTGCGGGTGCCCTTGGAACAGGCAGGCCTAAGCCGTCAAATTACTTGACGATCTTGGTGACCTGGCCGGCGCCGACGGTACGGCCACCCTCACGGATGGCGAACTTCAGGCCCTCCTCCATGGCGATCGGCTGGATCAGCACGACCGACATGGCGGTGTTGTCGCCCGGCATGACCATCTCGGTGCCCTCGGGGAGGGTCACGACGCCGGTCACGTCCGTGGTACGGAAGTAGAACTGCGGGCGGTAGTTGTTGAAGAAGGGGGTGTGACGGCCACCCTCGTCCTTCGACAGGATGTAGGACTGCGCCTCGAACTCGGTGTGCGGGGTGACGGTGCCCGGCTTGATGATGACCTGGCCGCGCTCGACATCCTCGCGCTTGATGCCACGGAGCAGCAGACCGACGTTCTCACCGGCCTGGCCCTCGTCGAGCAGCTTGCGGAACATCTCGATGCCGGTGACCGTGGTGGTGGTCTTGGTCTCCTTGATGCCGATGATGTCGACAGTCTCGTTGACCTTGAGGATGCCACGCTCGATACGACCGGTGACGACGGTGCCACGACCGGTGATCGTGAAGACGTCCTCGATCGGCATCAGGAACGGCTGGTCGGTGAGGCGAGCCGGGGTCGGGATGGCCTCGTCGACCGCGTGCATCAGGCCGAGGAGCTTCTCGCCCCACTCCTTGTCGCCCTCCAGCGCCTTCAGCGCGGAGACGCGGACGACCGGCAGGTCGTCGCCCGGGAACTCGTACTCGGAGAGGAGCTCACGGACCTCGAGCTCGACGAGCTCCAGGATCTCCTCGTCGTCCACCATGTCGGCCTTGTTCAGGGCGACAACGATGTAGGGGACGCCGACCTGGCGGGCCAGGAGGACGTGCTCCTTGGTCTGCGGCATCGGGCCGTCGGTGGCGGCGACGACGAGGATCGCACCGTCCATCTGGGCCGCACCGGTGATCATGTTCTTGATGTAGTCCGCGTGACCGGGGCAGTCGACGTGGGCGTAGTGACGCGCCTCAGTCTGGTACTCGACGTGCGCGATCGAGATGGTGATACCGCGCTGCCGCTCCTCCGGCGCCTTGTCGATCTGGTCGAACGGCGTGAAGGGGTTGATGTCCGGGTACGCGTCGTGCAGCACCTTGGTGATGGCCGCGGTAAGGGTCGTCTTACCGTGGTCAATGTGACCGATGGTGCCGATGTTGACGTGGGGCTTCGTCCGCTCGAACTTCGCCTTCGCCACTTCAGTCCTCCTGAGGACAGTTCTGTACGCCGTACGACGTCAGTTGGTCTTTGATCGGGTTGTGGTACGGGGTGCTGGTTGCACCTCATGCCAGTCCCGCGGATGGGGGCCGGAGGCGCCGGCGGGGTCGGGTGTGACCCCGCCGGGTTTGCCTCCAGTAAGCCTAAGGGTTGTGAATCATCCCGATTGCGGGACGTCACTCGCCCTTGGACTTGGCGATGATGTCGTCCGCCACGTTCCGCGGAACCTCGGCGTACGAGTCGAACTGCATCGAGTAGCTAGCGCGACCAGAGGTCTTGCTGCGCAGGTCACCGACGTAGCCGAACATCTCGGAGAGCGGCACCAGCGCGTTGACCACGCGGGCACCGTGACGCTCGTCCATGGACCGGATCTGTCCACGGCGAGAGTTGATGTCGCCGATGACCTCGCCCATGTAGTCCTCGGGCGTGGTGACCTCGACGGCCATCATCGGCTCCAGCAGGGCCGGCTTGGCCTTGCGGGCGCCTTCCTTGAAGGCCATCGAGCCGGCGATCTTGAACGCGAGCTCGGAGGAGTCGACGTCGTGCGAGGCACCGTCGAGCAGCGTGACGCGGACACCCTGAAGCGGGTAGCCGGCGAGCACACCGAACTCCATGGCCTCCTGGCAACCGGCGTCGACCGACGGGATGTACTCCCGCGGCACGCGGCCACCAGTGACCTTGTTGACGAACTCGTAGCCCTCGCCGGACTCGATCGGCTCCATCGCGATCTGGATCTTCGCGAACTGGCCGGAGCCACCGGTCTGCTTCTTGTGCGTGTAGTCGATCCGCTCGACGGCGCTGCGGATCGTCTCACGGTAGGCGACCTGCGGCTTGCCGACGTTGGCCTCGACCTTGAACTCACGGCGCATACGGTCGACCAGCACCTCGAGGTGCAGCTCGCCCATACCCGCGATGATGGTCTGGCCGGTCTCCTCGTCCGTGTTGACCTGGAAGGAGGGGTCCTCCTCCGCGAGACGCTGGATGGCGACACCCAGCTTCTCCTGGTCGCCCTTGGACTTGGGCTCGATGGCGACGCGGATGACCGGGGCCGGGAAGTCCATGGACTCCAGGACGACCGGCTGCTTCTCGTCACTCAGCGTCTCACCGGTGGTGGTCTGCTTGAGACCCATCACAGCGATGATGTCGCCGGCGCCCACCGACTCGATCTCCTCACGCTTGTTCGCGTGCATGCGGTAGATCTTGCCGATGCGCTCCTTCTTGCCCTTGACGGAGTTCAGCACCGAGGTGCCGGACTCCAGGCGGCCCGAGTAGACCCGGACGAAGGTGAGCTTGCCGAGGTGCGGGTCCGACATGATCTTGAACGCGAGCGCGGCGAGCGGCTCGTCGTCCGAGGCCTTGCGGATGATCTTCGTCTCGGGGTCGTTCGGCTTCGTGCCCTCGATGCCCGTGATGTCGAGCGGCGACGGCAGGTACTTGACGACCGCGTCGAGCAGGGGCTGGACGCCCTTGTTCTTGAACGCGGAGCCGCAGAAGATCGGCGTGAAGTCCGAGTTCAGCGTGCCCTTGCGGATCGCGGCGACCAGCAGCTCCTCGGGGATGTCCTCGCCCTCGAGGGCGAGCTCCATCACCTCGTCGCTGGTGTTCGACACGGTGTCGAGCAGGGCCTCGCGGTACTCGGCAGCCTTCTCGACCAGGTCGGCCGGGATGTCGACGGTGTCGTACATCTCGCCCTTGGGCGCGTCCGCGGACCAGACCAGGGCCTTCATCTTCACCAGGTCGACGACACCGGCGAAGTCGCCCTCGGCGCCGATCGGCAGCTGCATGACCAGCGGGGTGGCGCCGAGGCGGTCCACGATGGTCTGCACGCAGAAGTAGAAGTCGGCGCCCGTGCGGTCCAGCTTGTTGATGAAGCAGATGCGCGGGACGCCGTAGCGGTCAGCCTGCCGCCACACGGTCTCGGACTGGGGCTCGACACCGGCGACGCCGTCGAACACCGTCACGCCACCGTCGAGCACGCGCAGCGAACGCTCCACCTCGACGGTGAAGTCGACGTGGCCCGGGGTGTCGATGATGTTGATGGTGTGGTCGGAGTCGTCAAGCGTCCAGTGACAGGTCGTCGCGGCGGACGTGATCGTGATGCCGCGCTCCTGCTCCTGCTCCATCCAGTCCATGGTGGCAGCGCCATCGTGGACCTCACCGATCTTGTACGAGACACCGGTGTAGAACAGGATCCGCTCGGTGGTGGTGGTCTTGCCCGCGTCGATGTGCGCCATGATCCCGATGTTGCGGACCTTGGCGAGGTCAAGGGAGGTTGCAGCCATGGTGGCTCGTTCTCTCTCTGTCTAGTGACGGGGTTCGGACTACCAGCGGTAGTGCGCGAAGGCCTTGTTGGACTCGGCCATCTTGTGGGTGTCCTCGCGACGCTTCACGGAAGCGCCCAGGCCGTTGGAGGCGTCGAGGATCTCGTTCATCAGACGCTCGGTCATGGTCTTCTCGCGACGGGCGCGGGAGTAGCCGACCATCCAGCGCAGCGCCAGGGTGCTGGCACGGCCCGGACGGACCTCGACCGGCACCTGGTAGGTGGCGCCACCGACGCGGCGGGACTTGACCTCGAGGGCCGGCTTGACGTTCTCCAGCGCGCGCTTCAGCGTCACGACGGGGTCCGAGCCGGTCTTCTCACGGACGCCCTCGAGGGCGCCGTACACGATCCGCTCGGCGGTGGAGCGCTTGCCGTGCAGCAGGATCTTGTTGACCAGCGAGGTCACCAGCGGGGAGCCGTAAACCGGGTCGATGATGACCGGGCGCTTCGGGGCGGGGCCCTTACGAGGCATTCTTACTTCTCCTTCTTGGCGCCGTAGCGGCTGCGGGCCTGCTTGCGGTTCTTGACACCCTGGGTGTCGAGCGAGCCGCGGATGATCTTGTAGCGGACACCAGGAAGGTCCTTCACACGACCGCCGCGCACGAGCACGATGGAGTGCTCCTGCAGGTTGTGGCCCTCGCCGGGGATGTAAGCGGTGACCTCGATCCCGCTGGTGAGGCGCACACGGGCGACCTTACGAAGCGCCGAGTTCGGCTTCTTCGGGGTGGTCGTGTACACACGCGTGCAGACACCGCGACGCTGGGGGGAGCCCTTCAGCGCGGGCGTCTTGTTCTTCTCGACCTTGTCCTGCCGGCCCTTTCGGACCAGCTGCTGGATCGTAGGCACCGTTTCTCCGTTTTCTGTGTGCCAAGGCTGGGTGAAACTAACCTGCGGTGTTCCCAGCTCACTCCGACCCACGAGGTCGGGTGTGTTGGGCTACTTCCGGCTCGCTCGGCGAGTTGAGGAAGATCGCGGAATCCATGGTGCTCTGTGCAGCGGCGGCGCCGGTACGCGAGTGGCGCGGCGGCCGGTGTGCTTGCACGCACAAGGACCCGGGGACACCCCAGGCACAAGGTCAGAGCGTACCTAGCGCATCGGGCGCGGTCAAAACAAATGGGACTTGGCTGGTCGTGGCGCGAACGGCGGCGTCCGCCGGACCCCTCAGGACCGCCTCCCACCGCTATAGCACAGCCCCGGGCCGCCCGCGACCGGGGCCCGGCGGGCCGGTCAGTAGTGCGTGACGAGGCTCAGCAGCACGAGGAAGAACGCCAGGCTCCAGCCGGCCAGCGAGAGGTACCCCATCACCAGGCCGAAGGTCGCCATCCCGTCGCCGCCCTCCTGGGTGCGGCGGATCTGCCGGCGGGCCAGGTGGCCGGTCACCAGGGCCGGGACGGCCAGGGTGCCGAGCGAGGGCACGCAGAGCAGGCCGAGCACCAGGGAGGCGATGGCCGCGCCGTTGTTGTTCGCCGGGCGGGCCGGCGCCAGGAAGGTCGACGGCACCGGCGGGCCGGGCGGAACCGGGGACAGGCCGGGCATCGGCCCCGGCATCGGCCCGGACGGCAGGTCGGCGACCAGCTGGGCCAGCTGGCCGTACGTCTGGGCCTGGTTCGCCAGGTCGAAGCGCGCGGAGTACTCGGCGGCGCTCAGCCGGCCCTCGGCGTAGGCGGCCTTCAGCACATCGACGGTGCGGTCCCGGTCGGTGTGGGCGGCCCGCATCGTCGCGTACCCGGGGTTCTGCTGCGCGGGCTGCCAGCCGCCCTGCGGCCGGCCGGGCCGGTCCTGCGCCGACGGCCATGGCTGCATGTCGCCCACGTCACCCATCCGGCTCTCCTCCCGCGATGCTCTCCCCACCCTGTGGACGATCCGGGCCGCCCGAGGGTTCCACTCATCATCGCGCCTTGCGGCTCTGCGGCATCATGGCTCGGTGGACGAAGAGCGAAAGAGCATCGACGAGTTGCTGGACCAGGCGCTCGCGACGGTGCTGGGCGCGCCCGACCGGCGGCTGGACGAGGCGGTGGACGGCGCGGCCTCGCTGCTGGCCGCCTCGGTGGAACGCTGGCCGGCGGTGAGCCGGAGCCTGCTGGTGCTCTGCGACCGCTCGCTCGGCGGACTCTGGGCGCGCGGCTGGCGGCCGGCCGACCTGGCCCGGCTGGTCCGCCGGGAGCTGGCCCCGGTCCACCAGGCGCTGCTGATCGACCTGATCGCCGCCGAGGCGCGCCGCTACTCCCCCGCCGCGCTGGACCGGCGCTGGCAGGAGCAGTTGCGCGAGCTGGCAGCCGCCGTCTGGTGGGCGGGCGACGAGCGCTTCCTGCCCGAGTTCGCCGAGCGGCACCGGCTGGACCGGTTCGCGCTGGCCACCGCCGCGCTCGAACTGCTGCGCCTGCTCGGCCGGCTGCCGGTGCTCGCGCCGGTCGGTCCGGTGCCCGGCTCCCGGCCGGTGGAGCACCGGGCGTCCGTCCCGGTGCCGGGTGAGCCGCGGATGCTGGGGCGGATCCGGGCGCTGCTGGCCAAGGCGGAGTCCACCGAGTACCCGCAGGAGGCCGAGGCGCTGACCGAGAAGGCGCAGCAGCTGATGGCCCAGCACAGCATCGACGAGGCGCTGCTCGCCGCCGGCCAGGCCCACGGCGACCACCCCGGCGCGGTGCGGATCGGGGTGGAGAACCCGTACGAGGGGCCGAAGGCGATGCTGCTGGACGCGGTGGCGGCGGCCAACCGCTGCCGGGTGGTCTGGGCGAAGGAGTTCGGCTTCTGCACGGTGATCGGCTTCGACGCCGACCTGGACGCCGTCGAGCTGCTCTACACCTCGCTGCTGGTCCAGGCGACCGCCGCGATGAACCAATCGGGCAGCAAGCAGCACCTGGGCGGGGCCTCGCGCACCCGGGCGTTCCGGCAGTCCTTCCTGGTCTCCTACGCGGCGCGGATCCGCGAGCGGCTGACCGAGGCCACCGCGCGGACCACCCGGGAGGCCGCCGCCGGGCGGCACCTGCGCGAGGACGGCACCGCCGAGCAGCTGGTACCCGACGAGCGGCTGCTGCCCGCGCTGGCCGCGCGTGAGGAGGCCGTGGACTCCGCCACCGACCGGATGTTCCCCAAGCTCACCTCGCAGCGGGTGCGGGTGAGCGACGGCGAGGGCTGGGCCGCCGGCCGCGCCGCGGCGGACCGGGCCGCGCTGCACGGGCGGGGCCGGGTGGAGCGCGGGCGCGGCAAGCGGTAGGGCGGGGCGGGCGTCAGTCCCAGAAGGCGCCGAGGGCCAGCAGTTCGTCGCGGTGCTCGATCCGGTGCACCCAGTCGGCCGGCCAGGCGTCCGCGCCGGCGTGGGCGCCCGCGAAGGCGCCGGCCAGGCAGGCGAGCGAGTCGGAGTCGCCGGAGGAGTAGGCGGCCCGGCGCACCGCAGTGACCGGGTCGTCGGGGAAGAGCAGGAAGCAGAGCAGGCCGGTGGCCAGCGCCTCCTCGGCGATCCAGCCCGCGCCGGTGGCCAGGCACGGGTCGGCCTCCCGGTCGGGAGCCGCCAGCGCGGCGTCCAGCCGGTCGAGCACACCGAGGCACTCGTCCCAGCCGCGTGCCAGGTACAGCTCCGGCTCGCTGATGCCCGCGTGCGCCGCGAGGTCGTCCAGCCAGTACGCGTCATAGTGGGTGCGCTGGGCCTGGGCGTGCGCGCGCAGCAGGGCGGGGAGCTCGGCCGGTGCGACACCGTCGAGCAGCAGCCGGACGGTGCGCGCGGTGAGGTCGCTGGCAGCGAGCGCGGTCGGGTGGCCATGGGTCAGCGCCGACTGGAGTTGCGCCGCACCGGAGAGCTGGCGTTCGGTCAGCCCGGGGACCAGGCCCAGTGGGGCCACCCGCATGTTCGCGCCGCAGCCCTTGGAACCCAGCTGGCTGGCCTCCTGCCACGGGCGTTCGGGCCGGCCGAGCAGCGCGCAGGCGGTCAGGCAGGTCCTGCCCGGCGCGCGGTTGTTCTCCGGGGAGCGCGCCCAGACGACGAACTCGTCGCGCAGCGGCGGAACCAGGCTCTGCGGGGTCAGCTCGCCGGCCCGCCGGACCGCGCGGGCGAGGGCCAGCGTCATCTGGGTGTCGTCGGTGATCAGCGCCGGCACGGGGAGCGGCAGTTGCCGCCAGTCGGGGTGGCGCCGGGCGATCTGCCCGATCTCCTCGAACTCGGTCGGGTAGCCCATGGCATCCCCGATCGCCAGGCCGAGCAGGGCTCCAGTGGCTCGCTTCACGTGGTCACCAGCAATTCGTTCAGGCCGCGGATCACGTATCCGGGCTGCCAGGTGGGTTCGCGCACCAGCGCCAGACCGGGCGCGCGGCGCAGCAACGCGCCGTAGGACTCGGTGAGTTCCAGCCGGGCCAGCGGGGCGCCGAGGCAGAAGTGGATGCCGGCGCCGAAGGTGATGTGCGGGTTGTCGGTCCGGGTCACGTCGAGGCGCTCGGGCTCGGCGAAGCGCTCGGGGTCGCGGTTGGCCGAACCGAACAGCAGGGCCAGTTCGGCGCCGCGCGGGATCCGGACGCCGTGCAGCTCGATGTCCTCCAGGACCCATCGCCCGAACATCTGCAGCGGGGTGTCGAAGCGCATCAACTCCTCGATGGCGGTGGGGAGGTGACGATCGACATCAGAGCGCAGCAGGGCCAGCTGCGCGGGGTCGCGCAGCAGTGCCCACCAGCCGTTGCCGGTGGTGTTGACGGTCGCCTCGTGGCCGGCGTTCAGCAGCAGCACGCAGGTGGAGACCATCTCCTGCTCGCTCAGCCGGTCGCCCTCCTCCTGCGCCGCGATCAGGGCGGAGATCAGGTCGTCGCCGGGAGCGCTGCGCCGCTCGCGGATCAGCGCGCGCAGGTAGTCGGAGAACTCGACGCTGGCGGCCACCGCGCGGCGGGCCGTCTCAGGCGTCGGGTCGAGCTCGAACATCCCGGTGATCGCGGCCGACCAGGGCCGCAGCAGCCCCCGGTCGGCCACCGGCACACCGAGCATCTCGGCGATCACCGCGACCGGCAGCGGCTCGGCGACGGCGGAGATCAGGTCACCGCCGCCCTCCCGCAGCAGGCCCGACACCAGCTCGTCGGCGAGCGCGGCCACCGTGGGCCGCAGCGCCTCGACCATCCGCGGCGTGAACGCCTTGGCGACCAGCCGCCGGATCCGGGTGTGGTCGGGCGCCTCCAGGTCGAGCAGCCCGTTGTCGTTGAGCGTGTGGAACGGCTCGTGCGCCGGGTCGGGCGGCCGCTGCCCGAACTCCTGGTGGCTGAACCGGTGGGTGTACGTGCGGCCCAGCCGGCGGTCCCGGAGCAGCGCGCTGACGTCCTGGTGACGGGAGACCAGCCACTGCCCGGTCGGCTCGTGGAACACCACCGGCGAGGTCCGGCGCAGCCGCGCGTACACGTCGTACGGGTGCGCGATGAACTCCGGCGACCGGGGATCGAAATGTGTCACTCGGTCAGCCTACTGATCGGGGTCCGCCGTGACGCGGGCCGTCGAGGCGGCCGGGGAGCGTGAACACCCGGCCCGCCACGGACGTTGACCGGATATCAGGCCTCCGGGAAGCCCTCCGGGTTCTGCGACTGCCAGCGCCAGGTGTCCGCGCACATGTCGTCGATGGTGCGGGTGGCCACCCAGCCCAGCTCGGCCTGGGCCTTGGCCGGGTCCGCGTAGGAGTCCGCGATGTCGCCGGGGCGGCGGGGCGCGTCGACGGTCGGGATCTCCCGGCCACTGGCCTTGGCGAACGCCGCCACCATCTCGAGGACCGAGGTCGGGGTCCCGGTGCCCAGGTTCCAGGTCGAGACCGGCTCCCGCGTCTCGCCCAGCTTGTCCAGGGCGGCGACGTGGCCGGCGGCCAGGTCCTCGACGTGCAGGTAGTCGCGTCGTGCGGTGCCGTCGGGCGTGGGGTAGTCGTTGCCGTAGACCTGGAGGCTGTCGCGCCGCCCGACGGCGACCTGGGCGATCAGCGGCATCAGGTTGTTCGGCACGCCGTGCGGGTCCTCGCCGATCGTCCCGGACTTGTGGGCGCCGACCGGGTTGAAGTAGCGGAGCAGCGCGATCCGCATCTCCGGGTCGGCCACGCCGAGGTCGCGCAGCATCTGCTCCTGCATCACCTTGGTCCAGCCGTAGGGGTTGGTCGCCGAGGTCGGGAAGGGCTCCTGCATCGGCGCCGGCGCGTCCTCGCCGTAGACGGTGGCCGAGGAGGAGAACACCAGCTTCTTGACGCCGTGCGCGCGCATCGCGTCCAGCAGCGAGAGGGTCGAGCCGAGGTTGTTCGCGTAGTACTCGAGCGGCATCGCGACGGACTCCCCGACCGCCTTCAGCCCGGCGAAGTGGATGACCGCGTCGAACGCCTCCTGGGCGAACAGCCGGCTGGTCGCCTCCCGGTCGGTGAGGTCGATGACGTGGTGCTTGATCGCCGTGCCGGACAGCGCCTCGAGGCGACCGAGGACGGACGGCTTGCTCCTGCTGAAGTTGTCGGCGATCACGACCTCGTGGCCCGCTGCGATGAGCTGGAGCGTGGTGTGAGAGCCGATGTAGCCGCTGCCGCCGGTGACCAAGATTCGCATGGCGGCACCCTACCAAGAGGGGCGTGCGCGGCGGCCCGCCCCTCGTCGGCGGCTCGGCCGGCTCCGCGGCCCGCGGTTCGGGCAACGGCTGCTTGAAGAGCCTGGCCGGCCGGCCCGGGGCCGACCTGGGCTCGTGGACCAGCGCTGACCGAGGCGCTGCGCACCGCGGACCCGCTGCCGGTGCTCAGTCGCCGGCTCCGCACGATGGCCGAACTCCGCTGGCACAAACACCGGTTGGTCCGGCTGTCGCCGGCCTCGGCGGCGCTCGGCGGCCTGCTGGTGACGCTGGCCGCACTGCTCTGGGCGGCGCCCACCGCCCGGGTCCACGCACCGGCCGGTGTCAGCCCTCGCCGGCCACCACCGCACCCGCCTCGTAGGCGAAGACCACCGCGTGCACCCGGTCGCGCAGCTGCAACTTGCTCAGCACGTTGCTGACATGGGTCTTCACGGTATGCTCGCTGACCACCAGTTCGGCGGCGATCTCGGCGTTGGACAGCCCCCGGGCGATCAGCCGCAGGGTCTCCTGCTCGCGGATGGTCAGCTGCTCCAGCAGTCTGGCCGGCGCGCGCAGGGCGGCGCCCGGGCCGGTCGGCCGGCGCGCGGAGAACTCGCTGATCAGCCGCTTGGTGACGGAGGGCGCCAGCAACGCCTCGCCGGAGGCCACCAGCCGCACGCCGTGCGCGAGGTCGTCGCGGCGCACGTCCTTGAGCAGGAAGCCGCTGGCGCCCGCGTAGAGCGCGTCGTAGACGTAGTCGTCGATGTCGAAGGTGGTGAGCATGATCACCTTGGTGTCCGGGTGCTCGGCGCAGACCCGGCGGGCGGCCTCCAGGCCGTCCATCACCGGCATCCGCACGTCCAGCAGGAGGACGTCCGGCCGGTGCTCGGCCACCGCCTCCAGCGCCTGCGCCCCGTTCGCCGCCTCGGCCACCACCTCGATGTCCGGCTGGGCGTCCAGGATCATGCCGAACCCGGCCCTGACCAGCTCCTGGTCATCGGCCACCACCACGCGTATCACGGACATCCCGCTCCCCTGCTCGTTCACAGACTCTCGGCCGCCAGCGGCAGCCGGGCCGTCACCACGAACCCGCGACCGTCCGGTCCGGGTCCGGCCGCCGCCCTGCCACCGCAGGCCGCGGCGCGCTCGCGGATACCGACCAGGCCGCGCCCGCCGGACCAGCCGGAGACGGCGCCCGCGGCCGCGCCCATGCCGCGCCCGTTGTCGCTCACGGTCAGCTCCAGGACCTGGCCGCAGCCGGTGATCCGCACCTCGGCGGCGTTCGCGCCGGAGTGCTTGACGATGTTGGTCAGCGCCTCCTGGACGATCCGGTAGGCCGCCGTCTCCACGTCGGCCGGCAGCACCAGGGCCGGCTCGGGCAGCGTCAGTTCGACCGCGACGCCCGCCTCGCGGACCCGCCCGGCGACCGCCGACAGCTCGGGCAGCCTGGGCTGCGGGGCCAGCACCGGCGCGGCGCCGTCCTCCTTCAGCACGCCCAGCACCCGGCGCAACTGCACCATGGCGTCGCGCCCGGAGTCGGCGATGGTGTCGAACGCCTTGATCGCCCGGTCCGGGTCGCTGCGCACCACCACCGGGCCGGCCTCGGCCTGGATCACCATCAGCGAGACGGCGTGCGCCCGGATGTCGTGCATCTCCCGGGCGATCCGGCCGCGCTCC
Organism: Kitasatospora sp. NBC_01266; assembly: GCF_036242395.1. Classification (NCBI taxonomy): domain Bacteria; kingdom Bacillati; phylum Actinomycetota; class Actinomycetes; order Kitasatosporales; family Streptomycetaceae; genus Kitasatospora; species Kitasatospora sp. NBC_01266. The sequence goes on from NZ_CP108458.1 coordinate 3,659,222, forward strand.
TGGGCCACCGCGCGGGCCGCGTCACTGGCCGCCCGCAGCCCGGTCTCCCGGGCCCGCTCGGCCTCCACCTGGGCGAGCCGGCGCAGCTCGCGCACCGCGGTGCCCAGGGCGAACGAGCCGATCGTGGTGACCTCACTGAAGATCATCCCGTTCAGCGAGCGGGTGCCCAGGAAGTTGGCGGGCACCAGGATCGCCATCATCAGCCAGCGCTGCCAGTTCTTGCCCAGGTCGGCCAGGTTGTAGATGAGCACGATCCCGCAGACCGCGATCTGCGGCTGCGCGGAGTGGGCGAGGAGGCCGAGCGCGCCCGAGAAGAGGCAGCCGACCAGGAAGACCGTGAACGGCGCCCGGCGGCGCCAGAGCAGCGGCAGGCAGCAGCAGGCGGCCAGCAGGTAGGTCCAGAGCGGCCAGTGGTGGTCGTCGTTGTAGACCGACCAGAGCGAGACCGCCAGCGAGGCCAGCGTGATCACGCTGTCCACCAGGTACGGGTTGATCCGGGCGAACCGCCCGCGCGCCAACCGCCCCCGTTCGGCCAGCCAGGCCCGCCCGCGCGCCATGGTGTCCATGTCCGCCCCTCCCCCGTCCGCGGGGAGCCTATCGCCCGAGGTCAGCAGGTCGTAGGCGGGCTGGGGACGGGGATGATCAGGCATGCGTGACGGTGACGTTGCCGGTGTCCGACTCCGCGTCGATCGCGTGCCCCGAAGCGGCGTCCTGCGGGACCGCCACCGTGACGCTGCCCGTGTCGGCCTCGGCCTTGACCGCGTAACCACCGGCCGGGAGCACCACCTTGACGTTGCCGGTCGCGGTCTTGGCGGTGACCGAGGTCGGCACGCCGGTGAAGCTCGCGGTGACGTCCCCGGTGTCCGAGCTGAGGTCCGCGTCGGCACTGCCCAGCGCGATCCCCTCGACCTGGCCGCTGCCGGTGCTGGCCCGCACCCGCGCGGTCAGTCCGGACAGGTGCACGTTGCCGGTGCCGGTGCTGACCTCGACCACAGTGTCGGCCGGCACGTCGACCTGGTAGTCGATCCCGCAGTCACGGGAGCAGGTGTAGGTCAGCGTGAGCGTGCCGTCGGCCACCACGTGGGTGCTGGCGGGTGCCGCGTCGGAGTAGTTCTGGTGCTCCGAGACGTGCACCCCGCCGCCGGCCCCGACCACCCGGATGTCGCCGGTCTTCCCCTGGAGCACCAGGGTGTGCACGGGCTGGTCGATGCCGTAGTTCACGTCGCGGTGCTGCTGGTCCGCGCCGTAGAAGCAGCCGGACATACCGAACGTGACGAAGCCGGTGATCAGGGTGTAGCCGATCAGCCGGGAAAAGCGGTGGTTCATCCGGGGCCCCCTCGTACGTCGGCCCGGCCACTCCGGCCCGACACCCCACAGCCTGCCCGCCGGACCCGGGCGCCCGGATCACTCCCCCGAGCGGTTTGCCCGCCTCCCCCGTGGGAGCGAGCCGCGACCAGAAACGCCGCAGGGCGGCCACCCCGATGGGGTGACCGCCCTGCGGTTCAACAACCGACTCAGCCGGTGTACGGGCCGTAGTCGTAGTCGTCCAGCGGGACCGCCTGGCCGGAGCCGGCGCCGAAGGGCGACAGGTCGTAGTCGTCGTAGCCGACGGCCGAGTACATCGCGGCCTTGGCCTCCTCGGTCGGCTCGACCCGGATGTTGCGGTAGCGGGGCAGACCCGTACCGGCCGGGATGAGCTTACCGAGGATGACGTTCTCCTTGAGGCCCAGCAGCGGGTCCGACTTGGCGTGGATCGCCGCGTCGGTGAGCACCCGGGTCGTCTCCTGGAAGGAGGCGGCCGACAGCCAGGACTCGGTGGCCAGCGAGGCCTTGGTGATACCCATCAGCTGCGGACGACCGGAGGCGGGGTGGCCGCCCTCGGAGACCACCCGACGGTTCTCCTGCTCGAACCGGCCGCGCTCGACCAGCTCGCCCGGCAGCAGCTCGGCGTCGCCCGACTCGATGATCGTCACGCGGCGCAGCATCTGCCGGATGATGATCTCGATGTGCTTGTCGTGGATCGACACACCCTGCGAGTTGTAGACCTTCTGGACCTCGGCGACCAGGTGGATCTGGACGGCACGCTGGCCCATGATACGCAGCACGTCGTGCGGGTTGGTGGCACCCTGGGTCAGCTTCTGGCCGACCTCGACCGCCTCGCCCTCGCTGACGAGCAGCTTCACACGCTTGGAGACCGGGTAGGCGATCTCCTCGGTGCCGTCGTCCGGGGTGACGACGATCTTGCGGGTCTTCTCGGTGTCCTCGATCCGGACCCGGCCGGAGGCCTCCGAGATCGGGGCCACACCCTTGGGGGTACGGGCCTCGAAGAGCTCGACGACACGCGGCAGACCCTGGGTGATGTCGTCACCGGCCACACCACCGGTGTGGAAGGTACGCATGGTCAGCTGGGTACCGGGCTCACCGATGGACTGGGCGGCGATGATGCCGACCGCCTCACCGATGTCGACCAGCTTGCCGGTGGCCAGCGAACGGCCGTAGCAGAAGGCACAGGTGCCGACGGCCGACTCGCAGGTCAGGATCGAGCGGGTCTTGACCTCGCCGATGCCGTGCCGGATCAGCTCGTCGATCAGCACGTCACCGAGGTCGGTGTTGGCGGTCGCGACGAGCTTGCCGTCGACGGTGATGTCCTCGGCCAGCATCCGGGCGTAGACGCTGGTCTCGACGTCGTCCGTCTTGCGCAGCACGCCGTCCTCGCCGACCGTGCCGATCGCCAGCTTGAGGCCGCGCTCGGTGCCGCAGTCCTCCTCGCGGATGATCACGTCCTGCGAGACGTCCACCAGACGACGGGTCAGGTAACCCGAGTCGGCGGTACGCAGCGCGGTGTCGGCCAGACCCTTACGGGCACCGTGGGTGGAGATGAAGTACTCCAGCACGGACAGGCCCTCACGGAACGAGGCCTTGATCGGGCGCGGGATGGTCTCGTTCTTGGCGTTCGACACCAGACCACGCATACCGGCGATCTGACGCATCTGCATCATGTTTCCGCGAGCACCCGAGTCGACCATCATGAAGATGGGGTTGGTCTTCGGGAAGTTCGCGTTCATGGCCTCGGCAACCTCGTTGGTCGCCTTGGTCCAGATGTTGACCATTTCCTGCTTGCGCTCGTCGTTGGTCATCAGACCGCGCTCGTAGTTCTTCTGGACCTTCTCGGCCTGCGCCTCGTAGCCCTCGAGAATCTGCGGCTTGCTCGGCGGCACGACGACGTCCGAGATCGAGACGGTGACGCCCGAACGGGTCGACCAGTGGAAGCCGGCCGCCTTCAGGTTGTCCAGGGTCGCCGCGACGATGACCTTGGGGTAGCGCTCCGCCAGGTCGTTGACGATCGCGGAGAGCTGCTTCTTGCCCACCTCGTAGTCGACGAACGGGTAGTCCTCGGGCAGCAGCTCGTTGAAGAGCGCGCGGCCCAGGGTGGTGGTGAGGCGGAACGGCTCGCCCTCGGTCCAGGCCGGGGTCTGGCCGTCGGTCCACTCCGGGTCCACCGGCGGGGTCCAGCCGCGGGGCGGCACGGTGCCGATCGGCAGACGCAGCTCGATCGGGGCCTGGACGTCCAGCTCGCGGGCGTCGAAGGCCATGATCGCCTCGGCGGTGGAGGAGAAGGAGCGACCCTTGCCCTTCACCTCCTCGCGGTCCGAGGTGAGGAAGAACAGACCGAGCACCATGTCCTGGGTCGGCATGGTGACGGGGCGACCGTCGGCCGGCTTCAGGATGTTGTTCGAGGACAGCATCAGGATGCGGGCCTCGGCCTGCGCCTCCGCGGAGAGCGGCAGGTGGACGGCCATCTGGTCACCGTCGAAGTCCGCGTTGAACGCGGTGCAGACGAGCGGGTGGATCTGGATGGCCTTGCCCTCGACCAGCTGCGGCTCGAAGGCCTGGATGCCGAGGCGGTGCAGGGTGGGCGCACGGTTCAGCAGCACCGGGTGCTCGGCGATGACCTCTTCGAGGACGTCCCACACCACCGGGCGCGCGCGCTCGACCATGCGCTTGGCCGACTTGATGTTCTGCGCGTGGTTCAGGTCGACCAGGCGCTTCATCACGAACGGCTTGAAGAGCTCCAGCGCCATCGCCTTGGGCAGACCGCACTGGTGCAGCTTGAGCTGCGGGCCGACGACGATGACCGAACGGGCCGAGTAGTCGACGCGCTTGCCGAGCAGGTTCTGACGGAAACGACCCTGCTTACCCTTCAGCATGTCGCTGAGGGACTTCAGCGGACGGTTGCCGGGGCCCGTCACCGGGCGACCGCGACGGCCGTTGTCGAAGAGGGCGTCGACCGCCTCCTGGAGCATCCGCTTCTCGTTGTTCACGATGATCTCGGGCGCGCCGAGGTCGAGCAGTCGCTTCAGGCGGTTGTTGCGGTTGATCACGCGGCGGTACAGGTCGTTCAGGTCGGAGGTCGCGAAGCGGCCACCGTCCAGCTGCACCATCGGACGCAGGTCCGGCGGGATCACCGGGACGCAGTCCAGCACCATGCCGTTGGGCTTGTTGGTGGTCTGCAGGAAGGCGGAGACGACCTTGAGGCGCTTGAGCGCACGGGTCTTCTTCTGGCCCTTGCCGGTGCGGATGATCTCGCGCAGCCGCTCGGACTCCTCGGCCAGGTCGAAGGTCTCCAGGCGGTCCTTGAGGGCCGCCGCGCCCATCGAGCCGGAGAAGTAGGTGCCGAACCGGTCGCGCAGCTCGCGGTAGAGCAGCTCGTCACCCTCGAGGTCCTGGACCTTGAGGTTCTTGAACCGGGCCCACACCTCGTCCAGGCGGTCGATCTCGCGCTGCGCGCGGTCGCGCAGCTGCTTCATCTCACGCTCGGCACCCTCGCGCACCTTGCGGCGCACGTCGGCCTTGGCACCCTCGGCCTCCAGCTCGGCCAGGTCGGTCTCGGCCTTCTTGGCCCGCGCCTCGAGGTCCGCGTCACGGCGGTTCTCGATCTGCTGGCGCTCCACCGAGACGTGCGCCTCCAGGGAGGGCAGGTCGCGCTGGCGACGCTCGTCGTCGACCCAGGTGATCATGTAGGCGGCGAAGTAGATGACCTTCTCGAGGTCCTTCGGCGCCAGGTCGAGCAGGTAGCCGAGGCGGCTGGGGACACCCTTGAAGTACCAGATGTGGGTGACCGGGGCGGCCAGCTCGATGTGGCCCATCCGCTCACGACGCACCTTGGCGCGGGTCACCTCGACGCCGCAGCGCTCGCAGATGATGCCCTTGAAGCGGACACGCTTGTACTTACCGCAGTAGCACTCCCAGTCCCGGGTGGGACCGAAGATCTTCTCGCAGAAAAGGCCGTCCTTTTCCGGCTTCAGCGTGCGGTAGTTGATGGTCTCCGGCTTCTTGACCTCGCCGTGCGACCACTGGCGGATGTCGTCGGCGGTCGCGAGGCCGATGCGGAGCTCGTCGAAGAAGTTGACGTCAAGCACTGGTCGTCAAGCCCTCTTTCGTAAGTCGAAAGTCGTTCATCTGGTCTGAGGGGGGCCTGGGGGCGGGCCGGCTGCGGATCGCGCAGCCGGCCCAACCTCCGTCAGACCTCTTCGACGCTGCTCGGCTCGCGCCGGGACAGGTCAATACCGAGCTCCTCGGCGGCGCGGAAGACATCCTCGTCGGAGTCCCGCAGCTCGATGTTGGAACCGTCCGAGGACAGCACCTCCACGTTGAGGCAGAGCGACTGCATTTCCTTGATGAGGACCTTGAAGGACTCGGGAATGCCCGGCTCGGGGATGTTCTCGCCCTTGACGATCGCCTCGTAGACCTTCACGCGGCCCAGGACGTCGTCGGACTTGATGGTGAGCAGCTCCTGGAGGGCGTACGCCGCGCCATAAGCCTCAAGTGCCCACACCTCCATCTCACCGAAGCGCTGACCACCGAACTGCGCCTTACCACCCAGCGGCTGCTGGGTGATCATCGAGTACGGACCGGTCGAACGCGCGTGCAGCTTGTCGTCGACCAGGTGGTGCAGCTTGAGGATGTACATGTAGCCGACCGAGACCGGCATCGGGAACGGCTCGCCGGAGCGACCGTCGAACAGCCGGGCCTTACCGGTGGAGTTCACCAGGCGCTCGCCGTCGCGGGTGAGCGTGGTGTGGTCCAGCAGGCCGGTGATCTCGTCCTCGCGGGCGCCGTCGAAGACGGGGGTGGCGAGGTTGGTGCCGCCCTCGACCTTGTCGGCGCCGATCGCCTGCAGGCGGCGGGCCCACTCGTCGGCCAGACCGGAGACGTCCCAGCCCTGCTTGGAGAGCCACCCGAGGTGGATCTCCAGGACCTGTCCCGGGTTCATTCGGGACGGGACACCCAGCGGGTTGAGGATGATGTCGACCGGGGTGCCGTCCTCGAGGAACGGCATGTCCTCGACCGGCAGGATCTTGGAGATGACACCCTTGTTGCCGTGACGGCCGGCCAGCTTGTCACCGTTGGTGATCTTGCGCTTCTGGGCCACGTAGACCCGGACCAGCTGGTTGACGCCCGGGGGCAGCTCGTCGCCCTCTTCGCGGTCGAAGACGCGCACGCCGATGACCTTGCCGGACTCACCGTGCGGCACCTTCAGCGAGGTGTCGCGGACCTCACGGGCCTTCTCGCCGAAGATCGCGCGGAGCAGGCGCTCCTCCGGGGTCAGCTCGGTCTCACCCTTGGGCGTGACCTTGCCGACCAGGATGTCGCCGGTGACGACGTCCGCGCCGATCCGGATGATGCCGCGCTCGTCGAGGTCGGCGAGGACCTCCTCGGAGACGTTCGGGATGTCCCGGGTGATCTCCTCGGGGCCCAGCTTGGTGTCACGGGCGTCGACCTCGTGCTCCTCGATGTGGATCGAGGAGAGGACGTCGTCCTGCACGAGGCGCTGCGACAGGATGATCGCGTCCTCGTAGTTGTGACCCTCCCAGGACATGAAGGCGACGAGCAGGTTCTTGCCCAGCGCCATCTCGCCCTCGTCGGTGCACGGGCCGTCGGCCAGCACCTGGCCGGCCTCGACCCGGGCGCCCTCGTCCACGAGCACCTTCTGGTTGAAGGCGGTGCCCTGGTTGGAGCGGGTGAACTTGGCCGCGCGGTACGTGTTGTACGTGCCGTCGTCGTTGGCCACGGTGACGTAGTCGGCCGAGACCTCCTGGACCACACCGGGCTTCTCGGCGGTGATGACGTCCTGGGCGTCGACGGCGCAGCGGTACTCCATGCCGGTGCCGACCAGCGGAGCCTCGCTCTTCAGCAGCGGCACCGCCTGACGCATCATGTTCGAGCCCATCAGCGCGCGGTTGGCGTCGTCGTGCTCGAGGAAGGGGATCATGGCGGTCGCGACCGACACCATCTGGCGCGGCGAGACGTCCATGTAGTCGATCTCGGTGCCGGGGATGTAGTCGATCTCGCCGCCACGGCGACGCACCAGCACGCGGGGCTCGGCGAAGTGCAGGTCCTCGGTCAGCGGCGCGTTGGCCTGCGCGATGACGTAGCGGTCCTCCTCGTCAGCGGTCAGGTAGTCCACCTGCTCGGTGACGATGCCCTCGACGACCTTGCGGTACGGGGTCTCGATGAAGCCGAAGGCGTTCACCCGGCCGTACGAGGCCAGCGACCCGATCAGACCGATGTTCGGGCCTTCGGGGGTCTCGATCGGACACATGCGGCCATAGTGCGAGGGGTGCACGTCACGGACCTCGAAGCCGGCCCGCTCACGGGACAGACCACCGGGGCCCAGCGCGGACAGACGACGCTTGTGGGTCAGGCCCGACAGCGGGTTCGTCTGGTCCATGAACTGGGACAGCTGGCTGGTGCCGAAGAACTCCTTGATGGAGGCGACGACCGGCCGGATGTTGATCAGGGTCTGCGGCGTGATCGCCTCGACGTCCTGGGTGGTCATCCGCTCGCGCACGACGCGCTCCATCCGGGCCAGGCCGGTACGGACCTGGTTCTGGATGAGCTCGCCGACGTTGCGCAGACGGCGGTTGCCGAAGTGGTCGATGTCGTCGACCTCGACCACGATGTCGCGGCCCGCGTCGTCACGCCACTCGGTCTCGCCCGCGTGCAGCTTCACCAGGTACTTGATCGCACCGATGATGTCGGGCTCGGTGAGCACGCCGGAGTCCAGCGACTCGGCGTTGCCCAGCTTGCGGTTGACCTTGTAGCGGCCGACCTTCGCGAGGTCGTAGCGCTTCGGGTTGAAGTAGAGGTTCTCGAGCAGGGTCTGCGCGGCCTCACGGGTCGGCGGCTCGCCCGGGCGCAGCTTGCGGTAGATGTCGAGCAGCGCGTCGTCCTGGCCCTGGGTGTGATCCTTCTCCAGGGTGGCCCGCATCGACTCGTACTCGCCGAACTCCTCGAGAATCATCTCGTTGGTCCAGCCGAGGGCCTTGAGCAGCACGGTGACCGACTGCTTGCGCTTGCGGTCGATGCGGACACCGACCATGTCGCGCTTGTCGATCTCCATCTCCAGCCAGGCACCACGCGAGGGGATGACCTTGCAGGAGTAGATGTCCTTGTCGGACACCTTGTCCAGGGTGGAGTCGAAGTAGACGCCCGGCGAGCGGACGAGCTGGGAGACGACGACACGCTCGGTGCCGTTGATCACGAACGTGCCCTTGTGGGTCATGAGCGGGAAGTCGCCCATGAAGACCGTCTGAGACTTGATCTCACCGGTCTCGTTGTTCGTGAACTCGGCGGTGACGAAGAGCGGGGCCGCGAAGGTGAAGTCGCGGTCCTTGCACTCGTCAATGGAGTTCTTCGGCGGCTCGAAACGGTGGTCGCGGAAGGTCAGCGACATCGACCCGCTGAAGTCCTCGATCGGGGAGATCTCTTCGAAGATCTCCTCCAGACCGGACTTCGTGGGGACGTCCTGACCACTCTCCAGGGCCGCCTCGACCCGGGACTTCCAGGCCGCATTGCCGAGCAGCCAGTCAAAGCTCTCGGTCTGCAGGGCCAGGAGGTTCGGGACCTCGAGGGGCTCCTTGATCTTCGCGAAGGAGACGCGGAGCGGGGCGGTGGAATTGGCGTTGTTCGAGGCGTTGCGCGGCGCGGCCAAGAGGGGGGTCCTTCCGAGGGCTCGGAGCTCACTGCGCGCGTACCGGCCGGGCCTTGCCGAGGGGGGAAACCCCAGGTCAGGGCAGCGCACACTCCGGGCGACGAGTCACGGAGCAGCTAACAGGCAGCGCAAAGGGACAGTGTAGCCAAAGGCGACACTGCTGTCCAGCCCTGATTCGGAGACCGAATCGGACACTCCCTACTGCTCGTCCTGCCACTGCCCACTACTGCCACTACCACTGCTGTCACCGGCACCGCCTGCTGACAGCCACTGCGCACTGCAGCGGTGCCCAACCTCGCCTGAGGCAGGCACCGCGACCCACGAGGAGTCATTTCCCGCCGCACCCGTGGTTTATGCATCCCACAGGCACTGAACCTAACGGCCGACCGCCCTCGCGGTGTCGGCACGCGCCTCGAGAATCGCGCGCCGCGTGCCGTTCGTCAAGGCCCCACCGAAGCGTGGACCTCGCACTCTCCATCGCTCCGCAGGCCCGGAGCGTTACAGTCGACCCGGCACCAAGGCCGCTGGGGCCGCTGCCGCGGCGGACCGGCGGAACATGATCACTCTACCCGGCGGCACCGACAGAAAAGGCCGGGCCGGCCACCCGCTAGGGGTGGCCGGCCCGGCCCGAAGTGCTCACTCAGGAGCGAGAAGTCACTTGACGGTGACCTTGGCGCCAGCGGCCTCGAGGGCAGCCTTGGCCTTCTCGGCAACGTCCTTCGCGACCTTCTCCAGCACCTTGGCGCCGGCGGTGTCAACGAGGTCCTTGGCCTCCTTCAGGCCGAGGGAGGTCAGGGTGCGCACCTCCTTGATGACCTGGATCTTCTTGTCGCCGGCACCCTCGAGGATGACGTCGAACTCGTCCTGCTCCTCGACGGCCTCGGCCGGGGCACCAGCGGCGCCGGCGGCGGCGATGGCAACCGGGGCGGCGGCGGTGACGTCGAACTTCTCCTCGAACGCCTTCACGAACTCGGAGAGCTCGATGAGGGTCATCTCCTCGAACTGCGCGAGCAGGTCGTCCTGGGACAGCTTCGCCATGATGGCGTCCTTCCACTAAATCGGCAGGTGGTGCCGGATGTACGGGATTGGCGGGCGCGGGCCCGCTGCGAGGGCGTCAGCCCGTCGCCGATTACTCGGCGGCGGCGTCCTCGGCGGGAGCCGGCGTACCGGCACCGCCCTGCTCGGCCTTCTTCTCGCGCAGCGCGTCCACCGTGCGGACGAGCTTCGAGGGCAGGGCCTGGAAGACCGCGGCAGCCTGCGAGGGCTTGGCCTTCATGGCACCCGCCAGCTTGGCGAGCAGCACCTCGCGGGACTCGAGGTCCGCGAGCTTCTTGATGTCATCGGCGGTCAGCGCCTTACCATCAAGGACACCGCCCTTGATGACGAGCGCGGGGTTCTCCTTGGCGAAGTCACGCAGAGCCTTCGCCGACTCCACCGGGTCACCGGTGACGAAGGCGACAGCCGTCGGACCGGTGAACTGGTCGTCGAGCTCCGTGATCCCGGCCTCATTGGCCGCAATCTTGGTCAGCGTGTTCTTCACCACGGCGTACTGGGCGTTCCCACCCAGCGAGCGACGCAGAGTCTTGACCTGCTTCACCGTCAGACCGCGGTACTCGGTCAGCACGGCCGCGTTGGAGGAACGGAACTTGTCCGCGATCTCCGCGACGGCAGCAGCCTTGTCGGGCCTTGCCATAGGCTTACGCCTCCTTCCGTGATGTCGAGGTCGGCCGACCTGGACAAGTCGACCTTCGGTGCCTCGGACCACGGTGGGGAAGGAAACCCCTGCGAAGGCGAGCCTGCGCGGAGAACGAGCCCCGGCGGAGAGCGAACTCCGAGCGGAGAACGAACCCCGACGGAGAACGAAAGAAGCCCCGGTGCGCAGTCGCACGGGGGCTCATGAAGACCTCGACGGATCACACGGAAAACCATGCGGACCGGAAGTCCAAGCTCCAGACACTCCTGCGCGGGCTGCCTGCGACGAAGCGCAGATCCTTCGGTCGGGCGTCTCCTTGCGGACACACCTCGACAACCAGCGGTCTTTGGCAGAGACCAACATACGGGTCAACGGGCGGGTGCGGCAAATCGGGCCACGCCGGTCAGCTGCCGCCCAGGTCCTGGGTGTCGTCCTCGGCCGGCGCGGTGACGGCGAGCTGGCCGCCGAACTCGCTGTACTGCACCAGCTGCACCAGCTCGTCCTTGCTGCCGGTGCCCGAACGCTGGAGCTGGATCAGCTGGTCCTTGTCGTTGAGCCACAGGTCCAGGGTCAGGGTGCTCACCCCGCCCTGGCCGAGCGTGGTCGCCAGCTGGGCGCGGCGGTCGGCGGTCAGCAGGTTCTGCTGGGCGGCGGCGTAGTCGGCGACCGTGACGGTGGCGGTGTAGTGCTCCGCGGTCTGGTCGCCCACCTTCTCCTCCCCCAGCTTCTCCAGGTCACCGGCGCCGGCGGCGGCGGTGACCGCCTGCAGCGGGTTCAGCTGGTCGACCAGGGCCGCGAACGGCGTCTCGGGGCGGCCGTCCGGCCCGTAGACCTCGGCGGTCTTCTGCCAGTGCTTGCCACCCAGCCGGGCCGCCGTGGCCGCGTCGCCACCCTGGTAGGCGACGGTGTCCATGACGATCAGCTGATCGGTGGCGCCCGGATTGGTCTTGGTCAGCTGCATGATCGTCCGCGGCGCCCAGTAGAGCACCCCGAAGGCGCTGTCGCTGGTGCCGTCCGGACTGTCGAAGCGGTAGCTGACCTTGGCCCGGCGGGCGCTCTCCAGCACCTGCTCGGCCGAGAGCAGCACGCCCTGCGGGGAGCGGTCGGCCGGCTTGGACGCCGAGGCGGACGGGGAGGCGGTGGACGGGACGGCTGTGGCGCCGGCCGCCGGCCGGCCGCCGCTGCCCCCGCCACAGGCCGCCAGGGCAGCGGTCAGCGCGACGGCGACCACCGCCGCGCCCGCTGCCCTGCGCGCTCCCGCCACACTCGCCTCCCGATCAGGTCCTGTCAGCCCAGGGTGCCATGCGTTCGTTGACCACTCCCTGGGGGGTCAGTTGCCGCCGCTCTGGCCCTGCTGCGCCCGCGCGATCAGCTGGGCGGCGTCCACGGTGTCGTCCGCGGCCGGCGGGGTGACCGTGACCTGCGTGCCGTAGTCCGTATAGGTCGCGGAGACGTCGATCTGGCCGTTCGCGGTCTGTGACTTCGCCTCCTGCTTGAGCAGCAGGCCCTGGCCGTCCACCCAGACGTCGAAGTGCGCCTTGGTGACGCCCTGCGACTGCAGCTGCTGGCGGAGCGCCGAGACCTGGTCCTGGGTGAGCGAGGTGCCCGCGCCGGACATCTGGCCCAGGTTCAGGTCGGCGGCGTAGTGGGTGGCCGGGGTCCCGTTGACGGAGTCCTTGCCGACCTCGGTCACCTGGCCGGAGGCGATCATGCTCTGCACCGCGGTCACCGGGTCGGCGTTCTTCAGGCTGTTCTCGAAGCTGGTGCCGGCCGCGCCCATCAGCTTGGCGAGATCGGCGTAGTCGTACTTGAACCAGTGCTTGCCGCCCAGCTGGGCCAGCGCGGCCTGCGACATGTGCAGGTTCACGTACATCGCGTCGCTCTGGTAGATCACGTCCGCCGGCCCGCCGCTGCCGACCTTGCTCGTCACCGCGGTCGGCAGCTGCATGGTGAGGCTGCCGAGCAGGCCGTCGCCCCAGGAGATCGGGCCCTGGGCGGTGACCTCGCCGCTGGGGGTCTTGATGTCCTCGGAGACCTTCGCGGACTTCTGCCCGCCGGTCTTCTGGGCCACCTGCTGCAGGAACGCGGCCGGGGTGACGGCGAGCGGCGACTGGGCGGCCGTCGGCGCGGCGCTCGCGGACGAGCCCGCCGCGGCGCCCGCGGCCTTCGAGGAGCCGGCGGACTTGTCGCCGCCGCAGGCCGCGGTGCCGGTGGCCAGGGCCACCACCAAGGCCGCGGCGGCGAGGGCGCGGGTACGGGTGCTGGTCATGCGGATCCCCTCCCTGGGGTTCAGTTGAGGCTGCTGAGCAGCTTGGCGGCGTCGGCCGGATCGGCCTGGTCGCTCGCGGCCGGCGCGCTGACGCCGACCTTCACACCGAGGTTGGAGTACGCGATGGTGCTGGCGTTGGCGGCGCTGCCGTCACTGCTCGGCGAGGAACCGTCGGTGTTCTGCTCCCGCATCTGGAGCAGTTGGTGCTTGCCGTCCACCCAGAAGTCGGTGATCAGTGTGGCGCCGCCGTCGGTGGCCACCTGCATCGCGGCCTTGCGCTGCGCGTCGGTGAGGTTGGGCAGCTGGTCGACCAGGTCCTGGGCCGGCATCGAGCTGCGGTAGTGGGTGGTGCTGCTGCCCGCCACCTGCTCCGCGCCGACCTTGCTGAGCGTGCCGTGCTGCGCGGCGACGGTGAGCTCGGCGGTCGGGTCCATCAGCACGGCCAGCGCGGTGAACGGATCGCCGATACCGCCCGCCGCCGTGCTGAGGTCGATCCAGTGCTTGCCACCCAGCGCGGCGGCCTGCGTGTTGTCCACCCCGAGATAGGAACTGCCGCCCGCCATACGGAACTTGATCGCCTTGCCGGACTGCTGCTCGGAGAGGTCCAGGACCGGCTTGGCACCCCAGGCGTAGACGCCGCTGCCGCTGCCCGAGGAGCCGTCCGGGGAGCTGATGCTGATGTCGGCGCTGCCCGCCTGCTGCATCACGGCGGCCGCCGCGACCAGCTCGCCCTTCGGCCCGAGGTCCGGCAGCGCGGGCGCGCCCGCACCGCCACCGCCGGTGGCGGCGGCGCCCGCGGCACCGGCCGCCGACTTGGCGCTGCTCCCGCAGGCCGCCAGCGACCCGATCAGCAGGGCCGGCACGGCCAGCGTCACTGCGATCCGCGTGATGCGCACGACGATTCCCCCTTTTGTGCTTTTCTCCGATGAGCTGCGGACTCTAGCCGACCATGAAGACAGGATGAAAAGGGGTTTCGGTTCCCGGGGCGAAAACGCGTCAGGGCCCGTGCTCCTTGCGGAGCACGGGCCCTGATGGTGCATCAGACCAAGCTGGTTGGACCACTGGATCAGACCAGGTGATCAGACCGGACAGGTCGGATCAGATGGGTCAGATCAGACCGACGCTGTGCGGGTGAGCTGGTCCTGCCACCTCACTCGCAAGCTCGCTCGGTGTCAGACCGACGCCGGGTCTTCCTCGGTGAGGAGGTTCCGGGTGCGGTTCGGGTCGACCTGGATGCCGGGGCCGATCGTGGTGGAGATCGCGGTCTTCTTGATGTAGCGACCCTTGGCGGCGGACGGCTTGGCCCGCAGGACCTCGTCCAGCGCCGCGGCGTAGTTCTCGACCAGCTGCTCGTCGGTGAAGGAGGCCTTCCCGATGATGAAGTGCAGGTTCGAGTGCTTGTCCACGCGGAACTCGATCTTGCCACCCTTGATGTCGGTGACAGCCTTCGCCACGTCCGGGGTGACGGTGCCGGTCTTCGGGTTCGGCATCAGACCACGGGGACCGAGCACGCGGCCCAGGCGGCCGACCTTGCCCATCAGGTCCGGGGTGGCGACGACGGCGTCGAAGTCCAGACGACCCTTGGCAACCTCGTCGATCAGCTCGTCGGAGCCGACGATGTCGGCGCCCGCAGCCTCCGCAGCCGCGGCACGGTCACCGGTCGCGAAGACCAGGACCCGGGCGGTCTTACCGGTACCGTGCGGCAGGTTGACGGTGCTGCGGACCATCTGGTCGGCCTTGCGCGGGTCGACACCCAGACGCATGGCAACCTCGACGGTCGCGTCGAACTTGCTGGTGGAGGTCTCCCGGGCGAGGCGGATGGCCTCGAGCGGGGCGTACAGGCGGTCGCTGTCGACCTTGAGGTCCGCGGCCTTGAGAGCCTTGCTGCGCTTCACTGCTGCTCCTGAGTTGTGGAGTCGTGGTGTGCGGGCCGCGCGGGCCCTACCACTGAACGACGAAAGAAGGGGTTCAGCCCTCGACCGTGATGCCCATGGACCGGGCGGTACCCGCGATGATCTTCTCCGCGGCGTCCAGGTCGTTGGCGTTCAGGTCGGGGAGCTTGGTGGTGGCGATCTCGCGCACCTGGGCCGAGGTCAGCTTGGCGACCTTGGTCTTGTGCGGCTCGCCGGAGCCCTTCTCCACGCCCGCGGCCTTCAGGATGAGGCGAGCGGCCGGCGGAGTCTTGGTGATGAAGGTGAAGCTGCGGTCGTCGTAGACCGTGATCTCCACCGGCACGACCATGCCACGCTGCGACTCGGTCGCGGCGTTGTAGGCCTTGCAGAACTCCATGATGTTGACGCCGTGCTGACCCAGCGCGGGGCCGACCGGCGGGGCCGGGTTGGCCGCACCGGCGTTGATCTGGAGCTTGATAAGCCCCGTGACCTTCTTCTTCTTGGGAGGCATGTCTCTCCGGGTCCTTCCTTCGATGGACGTGCGCACGGCTCCGGGGCGACACCCGGGTATGCGTACACACAGCGGACCAGGCTAACGCGGATGCGCCGCCCGGCCAAAACGGGATCGGGGGCGAGGCCTGGGCCCCGCCCCCGACAAGCGTGTGAGGTCAGTTCTTCTGGATCTGGTCGAACGACAGCTCGACCGGGGTCTCGCGACCGAAGATCTCGACCAGGCCCTTGACCTTCTTCGAGTCCGGGTTGATCTCGTTGATGGTCGCCTGCAGGGTGGCGAACGGACCGTCGGTGACGGTGACCGAGTCGCCCACCTCGAAGTCGAGCACCTGGATCTCGGCCGGGCGGACCGGCGAGGGCTTGCCGGCCTCCTTGGCGGCGGCGCGCTCGACGTCGGGGGCGAGCATCTTGACGACCTCGTCCAGGGTCAGCGGGTACGGGTCGTAGGCGTTGCCGACGAAGCCGGTGACGCCCGGGGTGTTGCGCACCACGCCCCAGGACTCGGCGGTCAGGTCGAGGCGGACCAGCACGTAGCCGGGGAGCTTGTTCTGCCGGATCGTCTTGCGGTCGCCGTTCTTGATCTGGACGACCTCCTCCTGCGGCACCTCGGCCTGGAAGATGTACTCCTCGACGTTCAGCGAGACGGCGCGCTGCTCCAGGTTCTGCTTCACCCGGTTCTCGTAGCCGGCGTAGGTGTGGATCACGTACCACTCGCCGGGCAGGGTGCGCAGCTCCTCGCGGAACTTGGCGACCGGGTCGACCTCCTCGGCCGGCTCCTCGACGGCCTCAGCGGCCTCCTCGGCGTCCTCGACGGCCTCAGCCGCCTCGACCGACCCGAGGGCCTGCGCGAAGGCCTCGTCCTCGTCCACCTCGTGCAGCGCGGCCTCCTCGGCGGGCCGGCCGGCCTCGGCCTCGTCCGCCTGCTCGACCTCGTCCTCGTCGCTGTCCGCGGCGTCGACGATCTGCTCGGCGTCCTCGGAGAAGTCCTCGTCCTCGACGGCCTCGGCGGCCTCGGCGACCTCAGCGGCCTCGGCGTCGGCAGCCTCAGCCGCATCCAGCTCGGCGGCGACATCCGCCTCATCCGCCTCGCGGACGGGCTCGTCGGCGTCGTACAGGGGGGACTCAGACACGGTGGCTGCTTCTTTCCTGGAGGGGTGGAGATGGTACGGCTCCGGGTCAGGCCGGTCGCTGGCCCGATGCGCGGGCGCGGGGCGGCGGTGACTCGAAGTCCCAACAGTACCGACTCAACGGTAGCGGGCTCGTCCGCGCGGCGGCGACAGCTCGACCCGGGCGGTCCCCCGTTGGTGCTCTCGAGGGGCCGACCCGGGTCGGGGGTGAAGCTGTGGCGGCTGGATCAGCCGAAGATCCAGAAACTGGCCTTGGCGAAGCCCCAGTCGAGGGTCGCGACCAGACCGATCATGACGGCCACGAAGACCACCACGACGCTGGTGTAGTTCATCAGTTCGCTCTTGGTCGGCCAGACGACCTTGCGCAGCTCGGCGATGATCTGCCGGTAGTACAGGCCCATGCGGGCGAAGGGGCCCTGCTTGGCACGCTTGCCGGGGCTCTTGGTGCCGTCGCCGCCCGCCGCCCTGTTGGCGCGCTTGCGGGCACGGCGGGAGAGAGCCTTGTCATCCTCGATCGCAGCGCCCTCGACGGCGTCCTCGATCGACGCCGCGTCCTCGGCACCCTCGGGGTTGCCGCTCTCAGGCGTTGCGGTGGAGCCCGTGGTCTCCGTCACTCGTCCTCACCTGAATCCGGGTCCTGCCGAAGGTCACTGACGTGCCATGGAAGCACGGGCGATCCGGCGCAGTGCTGGCAAAAACTACCGAAAAACCTAGCGAAAAAACATGGCGCCTTCTCCGCATCAAGCCCGCTCGCTCCGATGGAGCGAACGGGCTGGACGAGGATCTAGCAGCAGGGCACGAGGGACTTGAACCCCCAACCGCCGGTTTTGGAGACCGGTGCTCTACCAATTGAGCTAGTACCCTTCGGCACCTGGCGGTGCCGGAGACGACGCCTAACCTACCGCATCCCGGAGCCCGCGTGGTGAACGCTTCGGATCCTTGAGGTGGCGGGTGTTGCCGTCGATCAGTGAGTGTACGGGTTCGGCGGCGTTTGGTCGAACCTTTCACCAGGCGGACGTGACGCGTACGGATCGTGAAACGCCACACCACCGGCCGGGCGGCTTCTGCGACGATGCAGGTATGAGCGACTCCACCCCCGCCAACGTCCGCCCGTCCGACCGCCGGGTCTCCGCCCGGGTCGGCGCCATCGCCGAGTCCGCCACCCTCGCCGTCGATGCCAAGGCCAAGGCCCTCAAGGCGGCCGGCCGCCCGGTGATCGGCTTCGGGGCCGGTGAGCCGGACTTCCCGACCCCGGGCTACATCGTCGAGGCCGCCGTCGAGGCCTGCCGGGACCCGAAGAACCACCGGTACACCCCCGCCGGCGGCCTGCCCGAGCTCAAGGCGGCGATCGCGGCGAAGACCCTGCGGGACTCCGGCTACCAGGTCGACGCCTCCCAGGTGCTGGTGACCAACGGCGGCAAGCAGGCCATCTACGAGGCCTTCGCCGCGATCCTGGACCCGGGTGACGAGGTCATCGTCCCCGCTCCGTACTGGACCACCTACCCCGAGTCGATCCAGCTGGCCGGCGGCGTGCCCGTCGAGGTGGTGGCCGACGAGACCACCGACTACAAGGTCTCGGTGGCGCAGCTGGAGGCCGCCCGGACCGAGAACACCAAGGTGGTGCTCTTCGTCTCGCCGTCCAACCCGACCGGCTCGGTCTACACCGAGGCCGAGGCCGAGGCGATCGGCCGCTGGGCGCTGGAGCACGGGCTGTGGGTGCTGACCGACGAGATCTACCAGCACCTGGTCTACGGCGACGCCACCTTCACCTCGCTGCCCGCGCTGCTGCCGGGGCTGGCCGACAAGTGCATCGTGGTCAACGGGGTGGCCAAGACCTACGCGATGACCGGCTGGCGGGTGGGCTGGCTGATCGGTCCCAAGGACGTGGTGGCCGCCGCCGCCAACCTGCAGTCGCACGCCACCTCCAACGTCAGCAACGTCGCCCAGCGGGCCGCGCTGGCCGCGGTCAGCGGTGACCTGACGGCCGTCGAGGAGATGAAGGTCGCCTTCGACCGGCGCCGGCAGACCATCGTGCGGATGCTCAACGAGATCGAGGGCGTGCTGTGCCCCGAGCCGCTGGGCGCCTTCTACGTCTACCCGTCGGTGAAGGGCCTGCTCGGCAAGGAGATCCGCGGCAAGCGCCCGCAGACCTCCGCCGAGCTGGCCGCGCTGATCCTGGACGAGGCCGAGGTCGCGGTGGTCCCGGGCGAGGCCTTCGGCACCCCCGGCTACCTGCGGCTCTCCTACGCGCTGGGCGACGCGGACCTGGCCGAGGGCGTCAGCCGGATGCAGAAGCTGCTGGGCGAGGCGCAGGACTGACCGGACGTCCGATCAGCTTGGGGCCCACCGCCCCTGTCACTCCTTCGAGGGATGTGACAGGGGCGGTTCCCGTATCCGGGGTGGATGCGGCAGGATTCGCCAATGGAACAGCATGCAGTGGAACAGCGAGACGTCCGGGCGCTGCCGAAGGCCCATCTCCACCTGCACTTCACCGGTTCGATGCGACCGGCCACGCTGCTGGAGCTGGCCGACCGGCACCGGGTCCGGCTGCCTGAGGCGCTCAGTTCTGCCGCCCCGCCCAGCTTGCGCGCCACCGACGAGCGCGGCTGGTTCCGGTTCCAGCGCCTCTACGACACCGCCCGCTCGGTGCTCCGCGACGAGCAGGACATCCGGCGCCTGGTCCGGGAGACCGCCGAGGACGAGGTGGCGGACGGCTCGCGCTGGCTGGAGATCCAGGTCGACCCGACCTCCTACGCGCCGCGGCTCGGCGGGCTGATCCCGGCGCTGGAGCTGATCCTGGACGCGGTCCGGGAGGCCTCGGCGGCCACCGGCGTGGGGATCCGGGTGCTGGTCGCCGCGAACCGGATGAAGTCGCCGATGGACGCCCGCACGCTGGCCCGGCTCGCGGTGCGCTACGCCGACGACGGCGTGGTCGGCTTCGGGCTCTCCAACGACGAGCGGCGCGGGCTGGCCAGGGACTTCGACCGGGCCTTCGCGATCGCCCGCAAGGCCGGCCTGCTGGCCGCCCCGCACGGCGGGGAGCTGGCCGGGCCCGACTCGGTGCGGGACTGCCTGGACGACCTGGGCGCGGGCCGGATCGGCCACGGGGTGCGGGCCGCCGAGGATCCGCGGCTGCTGCAGCGGCTGGCGGACCGTCAGATCACCTGCGAGGTCTGCCCGGCCTCCAACGTCGCGCTCGGGGTCTACGAGCGGGCCGCCGCCGTGCCGCTGCGGGCGCTCTTCGAGGCCGGGGTGCCGCTGGCGCTCGGCGCCGACGACCCGCTGCTGTTCGGTTCCCGGCTGGCCGCCCAGTACGAGCTGGCCCGTACCGTGCACGGTTTCTCGGACGCCGAGCTGGCCGAACTGGCCCGCCAGTCGATCCGCGGCTCGCGCGCGCCGGAGGGCGTGCGCAAGGAACTGCTCGCGGAGGTCGACACCTGGCTCACCAAGCCGGTGACGCGCATGGAAAGCTGACGCCCCATGAGCTCGCATCGCACCAGCAGCCACACGACGCACACCGTGCGCACCACCTCGACCACGCACCGCATCGTGGTGCACCACGTCACCGTGGTCCGCCACAGCTACTACTACCGGAGCACCCACGGGGCCGGGCTGGGCCTGACCCTGTTCGTGCTCCTGCTGCTGGTCCTGGTGGTGTGGCTGGTGGCGCGCCGGGCGCGCTGAGCCGGCCGGCGCCGCCGGTCAGAGCCGGACGCCGACCATCACCGGCTCGTTGACCAGCCGGACCCCGAACACCGCGTGCACGCCGTCGCGGACCTCGCGGGCCAGCGCGAGCAGGTCCTCGGTGGTGGCCCGGCCGCGGTTGGTCAGGGCCAGGGTGTGCTTGGTGGAGAGGGTGGCCGGACCGCTGCCGTAACCCTTGGTGAAACCGGCCTTGTCGATCAGCCAGGCGGCGGAGGTCTTGGTGTGGCCGTCCGGCGCCGGGTAGGCGGGGGCGGTCATCGAGCGCTCGGCCAGCCGCTCCTGGAAGTCCTGGTACTGCTCGGGCGTCAGCACCGGGTTGGTGAAGAAGGAGCCGGCCGACCAGGTGTCGTGGTCCGCCGGGTCCAGCACCATGCCCTTGCCGGCCCGCAGCCCGAGCACCGTCCGGTACGCGGTGCCCAGCGGCACCCGCTCGCCGGCCTCGACGCCCAGGGTCCTGGCCACCTCGGCGTACCGCACCGGGCTGGACGCGCCGTCGGCGGCCTCCAGCGCGAACCGGACCCGGAGCACCACATAGCGCTCGGGGTCGGCCTTGAAGCGGCTGTGCCGGTAGGAGAAGGCGCAGTCGGCGGCGGGCAGGGTGACCGTCTCGCGGGCCTGCCGGTCGTAGGCGACCACCTCGGTGATGGTCTGCGCGACCTCCTGGCCGTAGGCGCCGACGTTCTGCACCGGCGTGGCACCGGCCGAGCCGGGGATGCCGGCCAGGAACTCGATGCCCGCCAGGCCCGCCTCGACCGTGCGGGCCACCGCCTCGGCCCAGACCTCGCCGGCCGCCAGCTCCAGCGCGGTGCCGGTCAGCTCGAAGCCGGTGGTGGCGATCCGCAGCACGGTGCCGGGGAAGCCGGCGTCGCCGATCACCAGGTTGCTGCCGCCGCCGATCACCAGCAGCGGCTCGCCCGCCGCGTCGGCGGCCCGGACGGCGGCGACCACCTCAGCGTCGGTGCGCGCGGTCACCAGACGACGGGCGGGGCCGCCGAGCCGCAGCGTGGTCAGCGGGGCGAGGGGGGCGTTCTCGGTCACGTGCACGCGCTCCACGGTAGTGGATGACCGCCCGCGCTCCCCGGCCCGGCCGGGCGGCGCGGTGAGCGCGGCCGGTCAGGCCAGCTGGACCACGGCGCGGGACATCCCGAGCACCTTCTGGCCGGCGCTGGTGGCCAGCAGGTCCACCCGCACCTGGCGGTTCTCCAGCAGCTTGGCCACCGTGCCGGTGACCTCGATCACCGCGCCCCGGTCGTCGTCGGGCACCACCACGGGCTTGGTGAACCGCACGCCGTACTCCAGCACCGCGCCGGGATCGCCGGTCCAGTCGGTGACCACCCGCAGCGCCTCGGCCATGGTGAACATGCCGTGCGCGATGACGTCGGGCAGGCCGACCTCGCGGGCGAACCGCTCGTTCCAGTGGATCGGGTTGAAGTCGCCGGAGGCGCCGGCGTAGCGGACCAGCGTGGCGCGGGTCACCTCAAAGGACTGGGCGGGCAGCGCGGTCCCGACCTCGACCTCGTCGAAGCTGACAGCCATCGTGCTACTCCCCTGCCGTGTCGTCGGCCGCCCGGGCGACCAGGGTCATGACGGACGTCACCACGTGCTCGCCGCTCTCGTCGGCGATCTCGCCCTTCACCGTGAGCACATCGTTGCCGGCCAGCGACTTGATGTTGTCGATGCTGATCGACACCCGCACCCGGTCACCGGCCCGCAGCGGGCGGGTGTAGAGGAACTTCTGGTCCCCGTGCACCACCCGGCTGAAGTCCAGCCCCAGCTCCGGGTCGGCCACCACCTGCGCGGCGGCCGCGTAGCTGAGCACGAACGGGAAGGTCAGCGGAGCGATCACGTCCGGGTGCCCGAGTGCCTTGGCGGCCTGCGGATCTGTGTACACCGGGTTGGCGTCACCGATCGCGGCGGCGAACTCCCGGATCTTCTCCCGGCCCACCTCGTACGGCTCGGTGGGCGGGTAGGACCGCCCGATGAAGGAGGGGTCGAGCGCCATGGACTACTCCTCAAGTCGACGTGTGCGAAAACGACTTCAGGCCGCACCCCGAGGGGGTGCGGCCTGAAGCCAAGAGACCTGTGTCACTACCAGGCCCGGCGACGCCCTACGGGGTCAGCGGGTCTCGCGGTGAGCGGTGTGCGAGTTGCAGCGGGGGCAGTGCTTCTTCATCTCAAGACGGTCCGGGTCGTTACGCCGGTTCTTCTTGGTGATGTAGTTCCGCTCCTTGCACTCCACGCAGGCCAGCGTGATCTTCGGGCGGACGTCGGTGGCAGCCACGGGAGTGCCTTCCTTGGACAACAATGGGGTGATGACACAACAAGAGTAGCCGATCGGGAGTGCGATCTCCCGACCGACTACGCGGGGTAGCGGTGACCGGACTTGAACCGGTGACACAGCGATTATGAGCCGCTTGCTCTACCAACTGAGCTACACCGCTTTGGTGATCAGAATCCGACGAGCGGAAATCTGTTCACCAGAGCCCCCATGCGGAATCGAACCGCAGACCTTCTCCTTACCATGGAGACGCTCTACCGACTGAGCTATAGGGGCGAACCGGCTGAACGAGGAAGAGATTACACGGTTCGGGGCCAGAGGTGAAATCCGTATGCCGAGCGCAAGATCGCAGGTCGGCGGCTCGCACGGACTGACGGGCCGGGACCTGCCGTTCGGCGATCCGCCGTTCGACACCCGGCGGTGCGCGCCGCGAGCCTCCCCGCCCCGGGCACGCGCTGACCATAGGCTCGGCCGCCAGTGATCTTCCGGACTGGGAGGAGCCGACCGATGAGTCCGGAGGGCGGCTGCAACCCGCTCGGCCACGGCCCGGTGCTGCTGCTCAGCGGCGCCCGGCTGGTCGACGGCCGGGTGGTCGACGTGCGGATCAGCGGCGACCGGATCCAGGCCGTCGGCACCACCGGGAGCCTGGGCCCGCTGCCGCAGTCGGCGCTGCCGGCCGGCGCGTCCATCGGCTCCGAGCCGGCCGTCATCGCGGGGGCCCGGATCGATCTGACGGGCTACCTGCTGCTGCCGGCCCCCGCCGAGCCGCACGCCCACCACGACACCGCGTTCACCGGCCGGCCGACCGAGGTGCCGGCCGGCTCCGCCGAGCGGGCCGAGGCGCCCGTCGAGCTCATCCGCCGGGTCACCGAGGCCGCCCTCACCTCCCTCGGCTACGGCGCCACCGCCCAGCGCACCCACGTGCGGATCGGCGGCCCGGACCGGCTCGGCCGACTGGAGGCCGTGCTCACCGCGCGCCAGGCGCTGCGCGGGCT
This sequence comes from Kitasatospora sp. NBC_01266, assembly GCF_036242395.1. NCBI lineage: Bacteria > Bacillati > Actinomycetota > Actinomycetes > Kitasatosporales > Streptomycetaceae > Kitasatospora > Kitasatospora sp. NBC_01266. The sequence continues at coordinate 3,682,689 of NZ_CP108458.1, forward strand.
GGTGGGACTCCAGGCGGTGGCGGCGCCCCGGCTGCTCACCGGGGCGGCGGGGGCGGACGGGCGGGCCCAGCTGCGCGAGGCGCTGCGGATGGGCGCGGACGCCGTGGGCGGCTCCCCCGAGCTGGACCCGGACCCGGTCGGCTACGTGCAGGCCGTGGTGTCGGCGGCGACCGACTTCGACTGCCCCGTCGACCTGCACCTGCGCGGCGCCGAACCGGACCGACTGGCCCGCATCACGGCCGTGTTGGCGCCGCTGCGCCCCCGGGTGGCGGTGGGCCCGTGCGACCGGCTGGCGCCGGGCGGCGCGGCGGGACTGCGGGCGGCCGGGCTGCGGGTGGTCTGCCTGCCGCAGAGCGGTGCCTGCGGCGCGCTGGACGGGCCGCCCGATGGCCTGAGCCCGGTGATCGTACGGGAGTTGATGAACCATCAACTCCCGCTGGCGGCCGGCAGCGGCGCGCTGCGGGACGCGGTCAACCCGGTCGGTCGGGCCGACCCGCTGGAGGCCGCCTACCTGCTCGCGGCCGGCGGCGCGCTGAGCGTGACCGAGGCCTACGAGGCGGTCAGCGGGCAGGCCAGGCTGCTGATGGGACTGCCCTCGGTCCGGGTGGACGCCGGATTCCCGGCCGAGCTGCTCGCGGTGCGCGGGGACAGCCTGGCGGGCGCGCTGTCCGGCGGCCACAGCCGGCTGGTGGTGCACAGCGGCCGGGTGGTCTCCCGCACCAGCGCGGTACGGGAGTTCGCGGACACCGTGGCGCCCGCCCTGCCGCGGCAGAGCGGGCACCCGTGAGGGGCCTCTCGGCGCCCTGGTGACGCGACCGGCCGGGTCAGCGGTACTCGCGCAGCCGCGGGCGGACCGCCAGGACGGTGAGGGCCAGCGCGCCGGCCAGCAGCAGCGCGCAGGAGACGGCCGCGCCGACGCCGAGCGCCGAATCGCTCTGCTGGATCGAGGAGTCGAAGGCCTGCTGGTTGATCGCCACCACCTTGTCGAAGGCGTCGCTCAACTGGCTGAAGTCCCCGTCCGACTGCCCCGCCGCAGTGCCGGTGTCGAAGGCGATGGCGTCCGCGAGGTGGCCCTGCTGGGCGAGTTGGCGGATCTTGCGGTCGTCCTGCTGGTAGGTCCGGAAGTCGGCCAGCACCTGGTCGGCGGCCTGCTGCTCGCCGGGGAAGGTGATGTTGCGCTCCTCGTCGCCGAGGTAGCCGCCGAAGGTCACGTCGGCCGCCGAGGCCTGGTGGGCGGCGATCGCCTTGTCCAGTGCGGCGTTGTACGTGCCGAGGGTGGTGTTGTCCAGCTTGACGATCTGCTGGGTCTTGTCGAAGAAGCTCTGCTGGTAGGTGTCGGCCCGGCTCGGGTCGCTCAGCCAGCGGCTCTCGTCGGCGTTGCTGTCGTAGGCCACCGCCTTGGCCCGGCTCAGCGCGATCACCGAGTCGTAGGCGTTGGCCTTGGCGTTGTGCAGCCGGTCCTCGGTGCCGGAGACCAGCGAGAGGCCGTAGCCGAGGCCGATCACCGTCACCAGCAGGGCCGCGACCAGCGGCGGGCTGATCAGCCGGCGGTAGCGGACCGTCAGGGTGCGCTGCAGGGCGCCGAGGGCGGCCAGCGCGAGCAGGCCGGTGACCAGCAGCCACCACCAGCCGGAGTCGAGGTCGGCCCGCTGGCTCGTGTAGGTCCCGCCGACCTTGGCCGCGTTGGCGTTGGCCACCAGGTCGGCGTTCGGCAGCAGCTGGCTGCGCAGCAGGTCGGTGGCCTGCTGGTAGGAGCTGAGCGCGTCGGGCGAGGGCTTGCCCGGCAGCGACTCGGCGTTGCTCTCCTGCAGGTCGGAGCGGGCCACCAGGGCCTCGTACTGGCCCAGGCCGTCCAACTCGGCCTGGACGGCCTGGCGGCCCGCCGGGTCGCCGGAGAGCGCCTCGGTGGCCTGCTCCAGGTCGGCGTCGGCCTGCGACCGGCGCTGGTCGTAGGTGTCCTGGATGGCCTTGCGCTTGGCGAAGTCGGCCTCGTCGGCGCCGACCAGCAGCAGGTTGGCCGCCTGGGCGTCCAGGTCGCTGAGCGCGAAGTACAGGTCCGAGGCCCGCTCGGCCTGCGGGGCGGAGTGGTGGCCGATCGCGTCCACGCTGTCCCGGGCGCCGCTGAGCACCGTGAAGGCCACGCCGGCGAAGAGCAGCACGGCGGCCAGCGCGGCCGCCGTCAGGGCCCGGACCCGGCGCGGGGTGGTCCAGTAGGCCCGGGTGCGGAGCCGGCCGAACCCGGTCGGCGCCGGCCGCGCGGGTGAGGTGCGCGAGGCGGAAGCCCCCTTGGTGGCCACCGAACTCGTCCGCTCGGACAAGCTCTCCCCCGGTGGTCTTGCTCCCACTGCCATGACCGCGCGTCCCTCCCCGTTGCCTGGTCGGCGCCGACCGGTGGCCCCGCACGGGGCCGCCGGTGTCCGGCGCGATCCAGCTCCTGTCCCGGCGTCAGGCCGGGCCCCCAGGAGCGGAGCGGAACCGTTTCCGCACGGTGACGCCAGCTCCTGGGCCAGATGATTCTGCTCCGCTCCGAGGTTCCCTTGGCACTCGGGGTGCCCGTCTTGACGGATCATTAGCGCCCCCTTGCGCCCAGCGCGGGCCGGACCCGGCCGTCACGGCTCGTAGCGGTACCCGATGCCCGGCTCGGTGATCAGGTGCCGGGGCCTGGCCGGGTCGCGCTCCAGCTTGCGGCGCAGGCCCGCGAAGTAGACCCGCAGGTAGTTGCCGCGCTCCTCGTGCCCCGGGCCCCAGACCGCGCGCAGGATCTGCCGGCCGGGCAGCAGCCGGCCCGGGTTGGCCAGCAGCATGGTGAGGATCTTCCACTCGGTCGGGGTCAGCCGCAGGTGCCGCGCGCTGTCGCCGGTCCGGTGCACGATGCCGGCCGTCAGGTCGATCGCCCAGTCCCCCAGCACCGCCGTGTCGGCGGCGGTGCTGGCCACCGGACGGCGCAGCACGGCGCGCAGCCGGGCGAAGAGCTCGTCCATCAGGAAGGGCTTGGTGACGTAGTCGTCGGCACCGGCGTCCAGCGCCTGGATCTTGTCGTCCGCGCCGCTGCGCCCGGAGAGCACGATGATCGGCACCGGGCCGCGCCCGCGCAGCCGGTGGATCACCTCGACCCCGTCCAGGTCCGGCAGGCCGAGGTCGAGCAGCACCGCGTCGATCGGGGTCTCCCCGGCCGAGGGCTGCGGCAGGGTGCGCTCGTAGGCCTCCAGCGCGGCGACGGCGGTGGCGGCGGTGGCCACCTGGTACTGGCGGGCCCGCAGGTTGATCCGCAGCGCGCGCAGCAGCTGCGGCTCGTCGTCCACGATCAGGATGTTGCTCATCCGCGCACCTCGCCGACGCCCGGCAGGGCATGCGCCGGCCCGCGCCGGTCGATGGCGCGCTCGCTGTGCTCGCTCACAGGGCCAACTCCTCCTCGGCCGCGGTCGGCAGGGTGAGCAGCATGGTGGTGCCGCCGCCCGGGGTGTCCTCGACCTCCAAGGTGCCGCCCATCGCCTCGGCCAGCCCCCTGGAGAGCGCCAGGCCCAGGCCCACGCCGGTGGTGTTGTCGGTGTCGCCCAGCCGCTGGAAGGGCAGGAAGACCCGGTCCCGGTCGGCGGCCGGAATGCCCGGACCACGGTCGGCGATCCGGATCTGCACCTGGTCCCGGTGGGTGCTGGCGCTGACCAGCACCGGCGCACCGGGCGCGTTGTAGCGCAGCGCGTTGGTGATCACGTTGGCCAGCACCCGCTCCAGCAGCGGGCCGTCGGCCAGCACGGCGGGCACCAGCTCCAGGTCGAGCGGCTGCACCGGGGCGTCCTGGTCGGCGAGCGAGTCCAGCGCGCGGGGCAGCACCTCGTCGATGTGCACCGGGCCCAGGTGCAGGGTGAGCGCGCCGGCCTGCAGGCGGCTCATGTCGAGCAGGTTGTCGACCAGGCGGTTCAGCCGGATCAGCGACTCGTCGGCGGTGGCCAGCAGTTCGGCCTGGTCCTCCGGCGAGAACTCGACGTCGGGGCTGCGCAGCGAGCCGACCGAGGCCAGCGCCGCCGCCAGCGGGGTGCGCAGGTCGTGGCTGACCGCGGCGAGCAGCGCGGTGCGCATCTTGTCGGCGGCCTTGATCGGCTCGACCTCGGCCGCGACCGCGGCCAGCCGGTCGCGCTCCAGCGCGGCGGCCACGTGCGCGGAGAAGGCGGTGAGCAGCCGCAGCTGATCGGCCGGCAGCCGGCGCCCGGTCATGATCAGCAGCGCGTCCGAGCCGACCGGCACCTCGGTGCTCTCGGCGTCCGCGGCCACCTCCCCGGCGGAGTCGCTGCGGGCGAGCACCTCACCGGTCTCCCGGGAGAGCAGCGCGACCGAGTCCAGGCCGAAGGTGTTGCGGGAGTGCTCCAGCAGGGTCGGGATCGCCGAACCGGCCCCCTGGCCGGTGTCCTGGCTACGCAGCACGGTGCCGGCCAGCGCGGAGAGCGTCTCGGCCTCGGCGGTCGCTCTGGCCGCCCGCCCGGTCAGCCGGGTGGCCCGGTCCACCACGGTGGAGACGGTGAGCGCGACGACCGCGAAGACCAGCAGCGCGATCACGTTGTTGGGCTCGCCGATGGTGAAGGTGTGCACCGGCGGGATGAAGTAGTAGTTGACCAGCAGCGAGGCGATCAGCGAGGCGACCAGCGCCGACATCGAGCCGCCGAGCAGCGCGACCGCCACCACGCCGAGCTGGAAGAGCAGCGCGTCGGTGGTCAGGTTGAGGGTGTGGTGCAGCTGGGAGAGCACGCCGGTGAGCGCGAACGGCAGCACCAGGCCTGAGGTGAAGCCCGCCACGGTGCGCCGCTTGGAGTGCCGCCGGCCGAGCTGCGGCAGCCGGCCGCGTCCGGTGAACTCGTGGGTCACCATGTGGACGTCGATGTCCTCGGACGCGTCGACGGTGGTCTCGCCGATCCCCGGGCCGGTCAGGAAGCGGTTGATCCGGCCGCGCCGGCTGGTGCCGAGCACCAGCTGGGTGGCGTCGTTGGCGCGGGCGAAGCCGAGCAGCGCGGTGGGGATGTCGTCGCCGACCACCACGTGGTAGCTGCCGCCGAGGGTCTCCACCAGGCGCCGCTGGTTGGCCAGTGCCCCCGGGGAGGCGCCGGCCAGGCCGTCGCTGCGGGTGACGTGCACGGCCAGCACCTGGCCGGCCGCGGTGCGGTCGGCGATCCGGGCGGCCCGCCGGATCAGCGTCTCGCCCTCCGGACCGCCGGTGAGCGCCACCACCACCCGCTCGCGGGTCTCCCAGACCCGGTCGATGTTGTGCTCGGCCCGGTAGTCGCGCAGTCCCTCGTCGACCCGCCCGGCCACCCAGAGCAGGGCGAGCTCGCGAAGCGCCGTCAGGTTGCCGACCCGGAAGTAGTTGGTGAGCGCGGCGTCCACCTTCTCGGCCTTGTAGACGTTGCCATGGGCCATCCGGCGGCGCAGCGCCTGCGGGGCCATGTCGACGAGTTCGATCTGGTCGGCCCGGCGCACCACCTCGTCCGGGATGGTCTCCCGCTGGGGCGTGCCGGTGATCTTCTGGACGACGTCGTTGAGGCTCTCCAGGTGCTGGATGTTCACCGTGGTGATCACGTCCAGGCCGGCCGCCAGCAGGTCCTCGACGTCCTGCCAGCGCTTGGCGTTCTTGCCGCCGGGGATGTTGGTGTGCGCCAGCTCGTCGACCAGCACCACGGACGGGCGGCGCTCCAGCACCGCCGCGACGTCCATCTCGGTGAACTCGGTGCCCCGGTAGGTCCGGTGCAGCCGGGGCATGATGTCCAGGCCCTGCAGCATGGTCTCGGTGTGCTTGCGGCCGTGGCACTCGATGTAGCCCACCACCACGTCCGCCCCGCGCTCCTGTCTGCGCCGGGCCTCGTCCAGCATCCGGTAGGTCTTTCCGACGCCGGGGGCCGAGCCGAGGTACACCCGCAGCCGGCCGCGCCGTGGCGGGGCGGCGGAGGCGAGATCGCGAGCCATGGGGGGCTTCTTCTCTCTTCGCGAAAGGTGGGCAGAGACAGGCCGGACCGGCCCGTGCGGGGCGTTCCCCGCGCGGGCCGGTCCGGTTTCACTCGATCTGACGGTACGTCACTTCAACTCGTTCAGTGCGCTGTTGAGCAGCAGGACATTGACACCGGGGTTGCCGAGGAAGCCCACCGAGCGGGCCTCGGTGTACTTGCCGACCAGCGCGTTGACCTGGTCCACCGACAGGTTACGGGCCTTGGCGACCCGGTTGACCTGCTCGTCGGCGTAGGCCACCGAGATCTCCGGGTCCAGGCCGGAGCCGGAGGAGGTGACCGCGTCGGCCGGCACGCTGGCCGGGTCGACACCGTCGAACGCGGCGATCGAAGCCCGGGCGCTCTGCACCGACTTCAGCAGCACGTCGCTGTTCGGGCCGAGGTTGGTGCCGGACGAGGAGGTCGGGTCGTAACCCGTACCAGCGGCGGAGGGCCGCGGCTGGAAGTACTTCGGGTCCGGCTGGGCCTGCTCGTTGGGGTCGTTCGGGTTCTTCTTCGGCAGGTTGAAGTTCTGACCGATCAGGCTGGAGCCGATCTCCTTGCCGTCGGCCGACTTCACGATCGAGCCGTTGGCCTTCTGGCTGAAGGCGACCTGGCTGATCCCGGTGACCAGCAGCGGATAGGCGATCCCGAGGACCACCGTCATCAGCAGCAGGAACCGCAGGGCGGTGAAGTGGGTACGGACGGAGGTGGGCAGTGGCTTGGACATGAGAGCTTTTCCTCCGTTTCTCAGCGCAGGCCGGGGATGAACTGGACGACCAGGTCGATCAACTTGATCCCGACGAACGGGACGATCAGACCGCCGAAGCCGTAGATCCCGATGTTCCGGCGGAGCAGCGAACTGGCGTCGGAAGGACGGTACTTCACGCCGCGCAGGGCGAGCGGGATGAGGCCGATGATGACCAGGGCGTTGAAGATGATCGCCGAGGTGATCGCGGACTTCGGGCTGTGCAGGTCCATGATGTTGAGGTGACCCAGGCCCGGGTACACGCTGGCGAACATCGCCGGGATGATCGCGAAGTACTTCGCGACGTCGTTGGCGATCGAGAAGGTGGTCAGCGCGCCACGGGTGATCAGGAGCTGCTTGCCGATCTCGACGATCTCGATCAGCTTGGTGGGGTTGGAGTCCAGGTCCACCATGTTGCCGGCCTCCTTGGCCGCCATGGTGCCGGTGTTCATCGCCACACCCACGTCGGCCTGGGCCAGAGCCGGAGCGTCGTTGGTGCCGTCACCGGTCATCGCGACCAGCTTGCCACCCTCCTGCTCCTTCTTGATCAGGGCCATCTTGTCCTCGGGGGTGGCCTCGGCGAGGAAGTCGTCCACGCCGGCCTCCTCCGCGATCGCCTTGGCGGTCAGCGGGTTGTCACCGGTGATCATGATGGTCTTGATGCCCATCCGGCGGAGCTCGTCGAAGCGCTCCTTCATGCCCTCCTTGACCACGTCCTTGAGGTAGATCACCCCGAGGGCGCGAGCAGGCGCGCTGCCGATCCTGCTGGCCACCACCAGCGGGGTACCACCCGCGGCGGAGATGCCGTCGACCAGCTGGGCGACGTCGTCACCGACGGTGCCGTCGTTCTCGATGACCCAGCGGGTGATCGAGCCGGCCGCGCCCTTGCGGACCTGGTGCAGGCCGTCGGCCTCGTCCAGGTCGACACCCGACATCCGGGTCTGGGCGGTGAACGGAACCCAGGTGGCGTGCTCCAACTCGCCCTGGGCGCGGGCCCGCAGGCCGTACTCGGTCTTCGCCAGGACGACGATCGAGCGGCCCTCGGGCGTCTCGTCGGCCAGCGAGGAGAGCTGTGCGGCGTCGGCCAGCTCGCCGGTGTCCACGCCCTGGGCGGGCAGGAACTCGGCGGCCTGGCGGTTGCCCAGGGTGATGGTGCCGGTCTTGTCCAGCAGCAGGGTGTTGACGTCACCGGCGGCCTCGACCGCGCGGCCCGACATGGCCAGCACGTTGCGCTGCACCAGGCGGTCCATACCGGCGATGCCGATCGCGGAGAGCAGCGCGCCGATCGTGGTCGGGATCAGCGCGACGACCAGCGAGACCAGGACGATCAGGGTCTGCGGGGCGCCGGCGAAGGCGGCCATCGGCTGCAGTGCGGCGACCGTGACCAGGAAGACGATGGTCAGCGAGGCCAGCAGGATGTTGAGCGCGATCTCGTTCGGCGTCTTCTGCCGGGAGGCGCCCTCGACCAGGGCGATCATCCGGTCGATGAAGGACTTGCCGGGCTCGGAGGCGATCTTCACCACGATCCGGTCGGAGAGCACCTTGGTGCCACCGGTGACCGCCGAGCGGTCACCACCGGACTCGCGGATCACCGGAGCGGACTCACCGGTGATCGCCGACTCGTCGACGCTGGCCACGCCCTCGACGACGTCGCCGTCGCCGGGGATGATCTGGCCGGCCTCGATGACCACGTGGTCACCGAGCCGCAGCTCGGTGCCGGCCACCTCCTCCTCGGCCTGCGAGGAGGGCCAGTTGACCAGCCGTCGGGCCATGGTCTCGGTCTTGGTGCGGCGCAGCGTCTCGGCCTGCGCCTTGCCGCGGCCCTCGGCGACGGCCTCCGCCAGGTTGGCGAAGATCACGGTGAGCCAGAGCCAGACGGTGATCGCCCAGGCGAAGACCGAGGGCTTGGCGATCGCGTCGATGGTGGTGACCACCGAACCGACCTCGACCACGAACATGACCGGGTTCTTGATCATGACCCGCGGGTCGAGCTTCTTGCACGCGTCCGGGAGGGAGGCGACGATCAGCTTCGGGTCGAGCAGTCCGGACTTCACGCGGTGCGGCTGCTCGGCGGCCTCCGTCTGCTCGACGGGGGCGGGGGTAAGGGTGGACGACATCAGTGCAGACCTTCCGCGATCGGCCCGAGAGCCAGGGCCGGGAAGTAGGTGAGGCCAACCACGATCAGGACGACGCCCGACAGCAGCCCCACGAAAAGCGGCTTGTGAGTGGGCAGGGTGCCCTTGGTGGCGGGGACCGGCTGCTGCTGGGCGAGCGAGCCCGCCAGCGCCAGCACGAAGATGATCGGCAGGAAGCGGCCGAAGACCATCGCGAGGCCGAGTGCGGTGTCCCACCAGGGCGAGGTCACCGTCAGACCGCCGAAGGCGGAGCCGTTGTTGTTCGCCGCGGAGGTGAAGGCGTAGAGGATCTCGGAGAAGCCGTGCGCCCCGGAGTTGAGCATGTTGGCGCGCTCACCGCCCAGCGCCATCGCGACACCGGTGCCGATCAGCACGATCAGCGGGGTGGTCAGGATGTAGAGGGAGGCGAACTTCATCTCCCGGCCGCCGAGCTTCTTGCCCAGGTACTCGGGCGTGCGGCCGACCATCAGACCGGCCACGAAGACCGCCACGATGGCCAGCACCAGCATGCCGTAGAGGCCGGAGCCGGTACCGCCGGGCGCGATCTCACCGAGCATCATGTCGAACATCGCGACACCGCCACCGCCCGGGGTGAGCGAGTCGTGCATGCCGTTGACCGCACCGGTCGAGGTCAGCGTGGTGGAGGTGGCGAAGAGGCTGGTGCCCCAGAGGCCGAAGCGGACCTCCTTGCCCTCCATCGCGCCGCCCGCCGCCTTGAGCGCCACACCCGCCGGGTGGGTCTCGAAGAAGGTCATCAGCGCGGCCGAGGCCACCCAGAAGCTGGCCATGACCGAGACGATCGCGTAGCCCTGGCGGTTGTCGCCGACCATCTTGCCGAAGGTGCGGGGCAGCGAGAAGGAGATCACCAGCAGCAGGAAGATCTCCAGCCAGTTGGTGAAGCCGGTCGGGTTCTCGAACGGGTGGGCCGAGTTGGCGTTGAAGAAGCCACCACCGTTGGTGCCCAGCTCCTTGATGACCTCCTGCGAGGCCACCGGGCCGCCGGGGATCGACTGGGTGTCGCCGGTGAGGGTGGTGATCTCGTGGAAGCCGTGGAAGTTCTGGATCGCACCGTTGGCCACCAGGACCAGCGCGAAGACGATCGAGAGCGGCAGCAGCAGGCGGAAGCTGAGCCGGGTCATGTCGACCCAGAAGTTGCCGACCCGGTCGGTCTTGCTGCGCGTGAAGCCCCGGATCAGGGTCGCCACGACCGCGATGCCGACGGCGGCGGAGAGGAAGTTCTGCACCGCCAGGCCGGCCATCTGGGTCACGTGGCCCATGGTCGACTCGCCGCTGTAGTCCTGCCAGTTCGTGTTGGTCACGAAGGAGATCGCGGTGTTCCAGGCACCGTGCGGGTTCACGGCCTTGAAGCCGAGGCTGAGCATCAGGTGGTTCTGGATGCGCTGCAGCAGGTAGAGGAAGAGCACGCTGATGCCCGAGAAGGCCAGCAGCGAGCGGAGGTAGGACGGCCAGCGCTGGTCGGCGTCACCGTCGACCCCGATGGCCTTGTAGAAGCCGCGCTCCACCGTGAGGTGCTTGGCGGTGGTGAGCAGCTTGGCGATGTAGTCGCCCAGCGGCCGGTAGCAGAGAGCGAGCGCGCCCACCAGGGCGAGGGCCTGCAGCCAGCCCGCGAGAGTGGAGCTCATGTCAGAACTTCTCCGGGTAGATCAACGCCACGACGAGGTAGCCGACGAGGACGACAGCGACGATGAGACCTGCGAGATTCTCGACGCTCACAGCTTCTCCACCCCCCGAGCGATCAGAGCGAGGACGGCGAACACGAGGACCGTGATGCCGACGAAGACGAGATCGAGCATGAGCTCCACCAGTTGCTTCAAGGACCTGGCCGTGGGCGGCCACAGGGCTTCGCACGACACCGGTGGCAGACCGGCTGGAGTAGCAAATCGTGTGTTCGAGCCGTACCCGCCGTTCTTGACGTCCTCCATACGGGGACGGGAGCCCTGTTGACGGCCTCCATACGGCGTGTCGAGGCCCGGTCACGGGGCGATAACACGGCGGCAACGGGCGGTGTGGGCCCAGGGGCGGCAACGGCGTGGGCCCCGGGCGGACGATCCACCCGGGGCCCACACCTCGATGACGGCGCTCGGTCAGCTCATCGAGGCTCTCCGACGGCGCTCAGACGTTCTCGGGCGCCTTGATCGCCTCGCGCTTCGTGCCGTCGCCGCCGCTCGGCTCGCCGCGCCGGACCGAACCGGGGCCCCGGCGGGCCGGGTGGTCGGCGCGCGGGGCCGAGGAGAGCTGCCACGGCACGCTGATCACCATCACGCCGGGGGTGAAGAGCAGCCGGCTCTTCAGCCAGAGCGCGGACTGGTTGTGCAGCACGTGCTCCCACCAGTGGCCGACCACGTACTCCGGAATGAAGACCGCGACGGCGTCCCGGGGGCTGGTGCGGCGCACCGAGCGGACGTAGGCCACCACCGGCTTGGTGATCTCGCGGTAGGGCGAGTCCAGCACCTTGAGCGGCACCCGGATGTCGAACTCGTTCCACCGCCGCCTGAGTTCCTCGACATCGTCCTTCTCCACGGCGACGCTGACCGCCTCCAGCGAGTCCGGGCGGAACGCCTCGGCGTACCCCAGTGCGCGCAGGGTGGGCTTGTGCACCTTGGAGACCAGCACGATGCCGCGCACCTTGGACGGGCGCACCGCCTCCGCGTGCGGATCCTCCACCGCCAGCTCCGCGGCGACCGCGTCGTAGTGCTTGCGGATGCCGCGCATCATCGTGAAGAGCACGATCGCGGCGAGCACCGCGAGCCAGGCTCCCTCCAGGAACTTGGTGGCCATGACGATCACGAAGACCAGACCGGTGGTGCAGGCGCCGAACGCGTTGATCACCCGGGAGCGCTGGGCACGCGCCCGCACCGCGGGATCGCTCTCGCTGCCCAGCACCTCGTTCCAGTGCCGGACCATGCCGATCTGGGAGAGCGTGAAGGAGGTGAACACGCCCAGGATGTAGAGGTGGATCAGGTTGGAGACGTTCGCCTTGTAGCCCCACAGGAGCAGGATGTTCACCACGGCCAGCGCGATGATGCCGTTGGAGAAGGCGAGTCGGTCGCCGCGGGTGTGGAACTGCCGTGGCAGGTAGCTGTGCTGGGCCAGGATCGAGGCGAGCAGCGGGAACCCGTTGAAAGCGGTGTTCGCGGCCAGGATCAGCACCAGGGCGGTGACGGCCTGGATGAAGTAGAAGAGAAAGCTGTGGTCGCCGCCGAAGATCGAGGCGGCCAGCTGCGCGATGACGGTCGGCTGGGAGGCCGTGTGGCAGTCGCCCGGGTAGCCGACCAACTGGCAGGTGTCGGCGGTCTTGTGCACCTTGGTGACGAGCGCCAGGGCGGTGATGCCGACGAACATCACCACGGCGGTGCTGCCCATGACGGCCAGCGTGGTGGCCGCGTTCTTCGACTTGGGCTTTCGGAAGGCCGGCACACCGTTGGAGATCGCCTCGACACCGGTCAGCGCGGTACAGCCGGAGGCGAAGGCCTTCAGGCCCAGGAAGACCAGCGCGATCCCGGTCAGCGTGCCGTTGTGGTCGGTCGGCGTGATCGCGTACTGGGCGCTGGAGGCCACCGGCGTGTGCCCGAAGGCCATCTTGATGAAGCCGGTGATCACCATCAGCATGATGCCGAAGATGAACAGGTACGTCGGCGCCGCGAAGGCCTTGCCCGACTCGCGGACCCCGCGCAGGTTCACCGCGGCCAGCAACGCGACGAAGATGCAGGCCATCGGGACCCGGAAACCGCCGATGCCCGGGAACGCCGAGATGATGTTGTCCACTCCTGAGGCGACCGAGACCGCGACGGTCATCACGTAGTCGACCATCAGCGAGGCGGCCACCACCAGGCCGGCCCGGTCGCCGAGGTTCTGCGTCACCACCTCGTACGAGCCGCCGCCGCCCGGGTAAGCGTGCACGACCTGCCGGTAGGAGAGGACCACGACCGCCATCAGGACCACCACCGCGGCCGCGATCCACGGCGTCAGGTAGAGGAAAGCGGTGCCGCCGACGGTGAGCACCAGCAGGATCTCCTCGGTGGCGTAGGCCACCGAGGAGAGCGGGTCGGACGCGAAGATCGGCAGCGCCAGCCGCTTGGGCAGCAGCGTCTCGCCCAGCTCCTCGCTGCGCATGGCCTGACCGATCACGAGGCGCTTGAGCGCCGAAGGCAGGTTGAACACAAGCGCGAGCGTATGCGTCCCATGCGTATTGGCGATGGGCGACTCGCGGGCGGTGAATTACCTTCGTACGGCCGTTCGGTCTCGCGTTTGCGCAGGTCAGCGAGGTAGAGGGCAATCCGGATACGCCACCCGAACGCATCGGGAGATGGCATGAACGGCGCATCGAATGCCTGGCTGATATCACACAGACAGGCTAGTTGTGCTATTTCGGCTGCATTCGTCTTCCGCTGAATTCGTCGTGCCGAGTCGTGCCGATGAGATGTTCCCGGTCGGCCGCTCCGCGCTACATCCGCAGCCGCAGCCGGCAGACCACCGCGTCGGTGCCACGGCGCAGCGCCCGGTCGATCAGCACCCCGCGCTGGTTCTGCAGCGCCCGCTGCCAGAAGTGCACCGGCTCGACCTCGGCGATCAGCACCGTGATCCGGTCGAAGCCGCCGTCCTCAGCGCGCGGCTGCTGGGCCAGTCCGTTGACGAAGCCGACCAGCGGCCGGCCGAGCCGCCGGTGCGCGTCCTTCACCTGGACCAGCGGCACGCCCGGCTGCCACAACTCCCAGTCCCGGCGCAACGCTTCGGCCGTCTGCTGGTCCTCGACGTCCGGCTCGGTCGGCACCACGGTCACCGCGAGCACCTCGTCGCCGAGCGAGAGGGCGGCGGAGAGCGCCTCGCGGGTCATCCGGGTGAGCGAGTGGACCGGCACCACGACCAGCGAGCGCTGCGGGGTCAGCGGCCCGGGGATCCGGCCCAGTTCCAGCCGCTCCCCGATCCGCCCGTACGCCCGGTGCACCAGCTCGAAGAGCAGCACCATCAGCGGCAGCGCGACCACGATGCCCCAGGCGCCCTCGGTGAACTTGGTACCGGTGACCACCAGGGTGGCCACCCCGGTCAGCAGCGCGCCGAAGCCGTTCAGCGCCGCCTTGCCGCGCCAACCGGCGCAGCGGCTCAGCCACCAGTGCTTGACCATGCCGATCTGACAGATCGTGAAGCCGACGAAGACGCCGATCGAGAAGAGCGGCACCAGGCTGTTCACGTCCCCGCCGGAGGCCACCAGCAGGCCCGCCGAGACCACGGCCAGGAAGAGCACGCCGTGCCGGTGCACCTGGTGGTCGGCCCGCAGCGCGAAGACATGCGGCAGGTGGTTGTCCCGGGCCAGCAGGCGCATCAGCACCGGCAGCCCGCCGAAGGAGGTGTTGGCGGCCAGCGCCAGCAGGATCACGGTGGCGAACTGGACCAGGTAGAAGCCGAATCCGTGACCGAGCGAGGCGTCGGCCAACTGGGCGAGCACGGTGACGCCCTCCACCGGCTGCAGGTGGAAGCGGCCGATCAGCACGGCCAGTCCGATCAGCATCACGCCGAGCACCCCGCCGAGGGCGACCTCGGTGTGCTGGGCGCGCTTGACCCGGGGAGCCCGGAAGGAGGGCACCGCGTTGGCCACCGCCTCCACCCCGGTCAGCGCCGAGCAGCCGGAGGCGAAGGCCTTGAGCAGCAGCAGCGCGCCCACCGAGGTCGCGTTGGCGGCCAGCGTGGAGGCGTGCCCGGCCGCTGCCGCCGTGCTGGCGGGAGCGGAGCGGAACAGGCCGATCACGATGATCGCCATGATCGAGAGCACGAAGACCGCGGTCGGCAGCATGAACCAGCGGGCCGACTCGGCGATGCCGCGCAGGTTCACCCCCGTGACCAGGACCAGCACCCCCAGGCAGAGCCAGACCCGGTCCGGGTAGAGGGAGGGGAAGGCGGAGGTCAGCGCGGCCACACCGGCGGTCACCGAGACCGCGACGTTGAGGATGTAGTCGACCACCAGGGAGGCGGCGGCGGTCAGCGCGGTGCGCCGGCCCAGGTGGGTCTTGGCCACCGCGTAGGAGCCACCGCCGTCCGGGAAGGCCGCGATCACCTGCCGGTAGGAGGCGGTGAGCACCGCGAGCAGCAGCGCGATGGCGGCGGTGACCGGCAGGGTGAAGCCCAGGCCGTAGCTGCCGGCGGCGGCGAGCACCAGGACGATCGACTCGGGCCCGTACGCGACCGAGGCCATCGCGTCCAACGAGAGCGCGGCCAGGCCGCCGAGTGCGGTCAGCTTGTCGCGGTCGTGCGCGCGGTCGGCGGCGGCGGTGGCGGAGGCACCGCTACCGGATATGCCGGGCTCGACCGCCCCGGTATGCGGGGGCTCGGCCTGGACGGCGTCAGGGGTGATGGGCATCGGATGGCTCCTGTACTCGGCTGCGCTTCGCATCGTCCCCGGACAAGCGGCGAACCACCCGCGCCCTATACGCGTTCCTAACGGCGCTTCCGGCGAATCTGACACCCCGTTGATGCTCGTCACCCATGGCTCGCACCGCATCGCCTCACCGTCAGCCGACCAGCTCCAGCGGAAGGTGGTACGCGTTGCGCCGCTCGATCTCCGCGAGATCCCGCTGCAACTGCGGCCGAGGCACCGTCAGCACCGGGCACCCGGCCCGCCGCACGCAGTAGCCGCTCACCGACGGACGCAGCCGCCGCCACCACCGCCCCTCGCCCGCGCCGACGATCAGCACGTCGTCCGGCCCGTCGGCCACCGCGACCAGCGACGCCCCCGGCTCACCGCGCACCGCGAGCCCGCTCAGCGGCAGCTGTGCCACCCCGGCCGGGAACGCCTCGGCCAGCGCCGTCGTCAGCCGCTCCACGGCAGCCTCCCGGCAGGCCGACAGCAGCGGCGGGCAGGGTGCGCGGCGGAAGCCGTACTCCCCGCCCGGCGGCGTCCAGACCAGCACCGCGAGCAACTCCGCCCCGGTCCGCCGCGCCTCCTCGGCCCCCCGGTGCAACGCCGCCAGACTCCCCAGCGACCCACTGACCCCCACCACAACCCGCCGCCGCTCCACCACGCCTACCCCTTCTCCCACCGGGCCCGCCTCACCCCAGCAAACGGGACCCACCCGGCCGGCTCCAGCCCCCTGACACATCCCTGACGACGCCACGCCCCATCCCAACGCCCCCCTGACGACCCGCCGCCCGACGCCCGGTCAGCGGTGCACCGGCCCCTGGTCCGCACCTGGTCCGCACACGTCGGCTGGGCCTCGGCTCCGGGCGCACAAAACGAGACAGCCCCCGATCCGCGTTTCCGCAGATCGGGGGCTGTCTCTCTATCCTGTGGCTGGTGCAGGGTTCGAACCTGCGTAGCTTGCGCGACAGATTTACAGTCTGCTCCCTTTGGCCGCTCGGGCAACCAGCCAGGATGTTCGTCTCGCGGGGCTGCGCCCCGTTCGACTGGATAAACCTTACCTGATGGCAGGGGGTGCTCCGCCACTTGATTGGTCACGTGATGATCAAGGGGGTCGGGCGCAGCGTCGCTGGATAGGCTGGGGGCGTGAGGGCCCCGCTCCGGTTGGGGCTGTACTGCCGACATCGCAAGGAGACCACCACAGATGGCCGACTCCAGTTTCGACATCGTCTCGAAGGTCGAGAAGCAGGAGGTCGACAACGCGATCAACCAGACCTCTCGTGAGATCGCCAACCGTTACGACTTCAAGAACGTCGGCGCGAGCATCGGCTGGACCGGCGAGCGGATCGAGCTGAAGGCTGACGGCGAGGAGCGGGTGAAGGCCATCCTCGACGTGCTGCAGAGCAAGCTGATCGCACGCAAGATCTCGCTGAAGGCGCTGGACGCCGGCGAGCCGCAGCTGTCCGGCAAGGAGTACAAGATCTTCGCGACGATCAAGGAGGGCATCTCCCAGGAGAACGCCAAGAAGATCTCCAAGATCATCCGCGACGAGGGCCCGAAGGGCGTCAAGGCGCAGGTGCAGGGCGAGGAGCTGCGGGTCTCCTCCAAGAGCCGGGACGACCTGCAGGCCGTTCAGACCCTGCTCAAGGGCAAGGACCTGGACTTCGCGATCCAGTACGTGAACTACCGCTAGCGCAGGGCTCCGTCCTGCGGAGTCACTGCCGGTAGGCCTGGGAGGGCACAGTGAGGGCACCGCGCTGAAGATCGCTTCGCGCGCCGCCCTCGCTGTGCCCTCCTCGTCCGTCCGCAGGTGCGTGCAGGTGGTGAGCGCGATCGGCCCGACGCCCGAGCACGCCGGGCGTGGCGCCGAGGCCCTCGGACCTGGTACTCGGCGGCCTCGGACTCAGCGACTCGGCACCGCGGTCCCGTGCAGGGCGTCGGCCTCGGCCTGGGCCGCTGGGGAGAGCGGGCGGTGGCCCTTGCCGCGCTGGCAGGGCGGGACCTCGGCACGGGTCGGGCGGGCGGGGCGGTCCAGCACGATGGCTCCGCCGCGGTCGACCATCCTCAGCCCCGCTCCTTGCGGCGCCAGTGCGTGGCGGGCGATGACCGCTCCGCTCGCGGTGGTGATCGACAGGAACGACTCCCCGAGGCGTCGCTGGACCTGCACGGCCGCGCCGGCCAGATCGGGCGGAACCGCGTAGAAGTTGCCGCGGTAGGCGACCAGGCCTTGCGGCAGGACGGTACGGCCGAGGCAGCTCCGCAGCGGGTACGGGGTGGCCGGCAGGTCCAGCAGCGCCGTCGCGGGAGTCGGCTGGGTCGGGTCGCCGACCGGGTGGCGGCGGCCGTCGAGGCCGGACGCGAACCGGTCGAGGCTGTCCTGCGCGGCCCAGAGGGAGCCGCCGTCCGCCACGGTGCGCCACCAGCTGCGGGCCGCCACCTGGTGGGCCGCGTCCGCGGCGCCGACCCGGTCGGATCGGCAGACCTTGACCGTCACGCCGTAGTACTTCGCCACCTGCGCGAAGGCCGGCGAGACCCGACCGGTCTCGGGGCACCACACGGCCGGCACCCGGCGGAACCGCCAGCGCCCGGTGGTGCCGCCCAGCCGCCGCAGCACCTGGTCGATGGCTTCGACAAGCTGCGGGAACTCCTCGCCTTCGGTGATCACCGCGCGCCAGCGATCCGGCCGGACCAGCGAACCCAGCAGCAGGCGAGCCGGGCTCCCGCCGTCCCACTGCGCGGGCGGATCGGTCAGCTCCAGCCACTCGAACCGGATCTTCTCGTCCGCCGGACGTGGGGCGGCGTCGCCTCCGCCGGGCCCGACGGAGCAGCAGAACGCGCAGGCAGGCCGGGCCTGGTGCTTGCGCAGGGCCCGGGTGAAGGTCGAATACCGACCTGGATAGCCCAATGCCCCGACTTCGTCGAACAGCGCGGATGCCGGCAGGTGCGGGTCGTCCGAGAGTCGCTGCCGGCAGTACGGCAGGAACCGGGAGAACTCGTCCCGGGCCGGACTGCGGGTCCCCACGGCCCGCTCTCCGCTGAGGTAGGACCTCACCGTCTTGCGGTCGTGCCCCAGCTGCCGGGCGATCGCCGAGATGGACCACCCCTGCCGCTGCAGTTCCCGCACATCCTCGTATTCCTCCTTGGTGAGCATACACAGCTCCTTACAAGCCGGACTTCCCTCCGCAGGCACGGCCCTGAATTCTGGACGGACCCCGTGCGGCCGTAAATGCTACACGATCACGGCGGAACAAATTGAGGAAAGCTCGAGCGCCGGGCGTGCGCCCTGGGGATTTTCAGGGAGCACGGGCGCCGGGAAGAATTGCGCCAGCCCTCGCGCCACTGGGGAGATCCGGCGAGCATCGCCGGAAACTCATATGGAACGACGCCCATATTCCACGGACAACGGACAGCGGCCGGCGCGCGCCGCCGGATCATTCGCCGGCCGCGGAGCGGGCGACGGTCAGGAATTGCCGACAACGCCTCCTCGCTCCTGGCACCGACAACAGCGTGCGGGCCGCCTCGTCGGCTGTGACGACTTGGCCGTTCGAGCCCGCCGAGCCCACTCGGGCGTTTCGACAACTCGACCGGGGAGCTCGTGGCAAATGCCGACGGCAAATATCGCTGGCAAAGGCCACCCGAACGGCCCAGGGACGACGGTTATCAGAACCTTGAAGGATGCTTGACCGGAGAACAGGTCATCGAAAGAAGTATCATCGTAAATTCTGCCGCACCCTCAGGCGCCCACCGGGGCAACGGCCGCGCCGCGCCATGGCCATCGCCCGCCGAGCCATCCCCTGAATGACCCGAAAATCACCCAGCGCTACCATGTCCACGGCGCGGCGGGCAAGTGGAAAAGTATCCCGGCGACCGACGGTATGACCCTGGTGAATTTCGACGAGCAGCTACGGTGTCGATTCCCGAAATTCCCCATGTATCCGATAGTCTGCGGTGGATCAACAAAAACAGCGACACCCCGGACCCACCGGGTAATTTCGGCGAGCAAGCGGAATGCTGAATATGGAACGACGCCCGGATGCCGGACACGTGTCCCGGAAGCCGCTTCGTTGATGGGGTATGAGTTCAATGCGCCAGCTAATGGCTCCACCGCATCATCTGCCGCAGGAGCGGGCAACCCGCCTCGGAAAGTGGCTCTTCGTCCCGGACCGGCGCAACCCGGCGGGTGACGTGCGGACCGGCTACCTGTCATGCAACGGCGAACGGGTCGTGCTGCGGCACTGCTCCCGCCACCTGGCCGACTTCCTGCGGACGATCCGTCAGCTCGAGGAGGACTTCGCCAGTCGCTGCGGCGCGCAGACGGTCCTGGCCGGCGCATGACGGCCGGGGTGCGCGCCGCGCGGGCCACCGCCGCCCGGCGATTGGGGCAAGAGCTACGGAGGGTGCCATGTACGACCCGAGGCGCGAGTTCCTCTCCCCGCACGGGGGTACCGTGCAGTTCGACCCGGACGACCTGTGCCCCTTCCCGATCAGCGAGGCAGCGGACGCCTGGGACCCCGAGAACCTCTTCGTTCCGCATCCCCGCGCTCCCGTCGACGATCCCGGGCTGTCCCGCGCCGGCGCGGCCGGCCGCGCGCTGCCCCGGCACCGCCGGCGCGCACACCTGTTCACCACCACCTGGTCGCAGGTCCTCGGCTCGCTGTTCGGAGTACTCACTGCCGTAACCGTCATCGCGGTGTGCCTGCTGGGCTGGACGTTCTCCTACGACCCGCTGCGCGACCTGGCGCTCACCCGGGTGCCGCAGGGGCTGTCGCAGCTGTGGCCGCTGATCATCTACGGGCCGTGGCTGGTGGGCTGCCTGTCGGTGCTGCGCGCCGCCCTGGACGGACGCCGCCCCGTGCACTCCTGGGTCGTGGTGGTGGTCTTCTCCAGCATGGCGACCGGCCTGTGCGTCGCCGATGTCTCGCGCACCGTCCCCGACGTGATCGTCGCGGGCCTGCCGCCGATCACCGCCGTGGTCTCGCTGCACCAGCTGGTCCGTCAACTCCTCGCGGGCAAGGCCACGCACCGCCCCGTCTCCCACAAGGCCGGCCCGATGAAGGGAGTACGACGGTGACCCCGTGACAGCCGTGACGGGGTCACCGCACCCCACCGAGGACGTCCCCGGCCGCTGTCGGCCGTGGTGAACGTCGAGGGGCTCCGCGCAAGCGGGGCCCCTCGGGTGCTTCCGGGGACTCCTGGCGGGCGTTCAGGTCGCGGCCGGGGAAGTTTCCTGAGAATTTGATGTATGCCCGCTGGATGTTGTGATACCCCGCAAAGGGGTGGAAACCGGTCCAGTCCAGGCCTGGCGGCACCCGAGGGGTATGCGTGATGCCATGCGCCGGGGCAGGATCGGGGGCGCACGGGCCACGGGCCCGCGCCCGGGCTCAGTAATTCTTAAAAGTCGGGCATTACGGTGACCCGGCTTGCCCCACCAGCTCTCTCGAAGGGGACGCCACCGGTGACCAGCCCGCTCCACCTCGTCCGTCCCGCCGCCGACACGAGCCGTTCGGCGCCGGTCCGTACCCCGTCGACCACCCAGAGTCCGAACGCGAGCCAGACCCTAGACCCGAGCGAGACCGAGGGTGTGGGCGCGGAGGCGGACGCGGACGGGGGCACCGACGGGAGTTCGGGCCCGCGCGGCTCCTCAGGGCTCGGTGGGAGGAACCAGAAGCCGCGGAGCGGCTGGCGGGAGCGGCTCGCCACGATCTGGGACGGGACGGCGGAGGTCCGGCACAAAGCCCGGTTCCTGCGGCTGCTGGCCTGGCCGCTGTACTTCGTCGCGCTCTGGCGGTACATCGCGGACAACGGGCTGCCGTACCAGAACGACGTGGTCTTCTGCTGGCTGATAGGGGCGCTGATAGCTGCCGCCGTGCAGAGCGGGCACCGGTTCGGCTGGCTGCGGGTGCTGCGCGACTGGCTGCCCGTGATGGGCGCGGTCTACCTGTACTCGCTGCTGCGGGGCTACGGCGCGCACACGCCGTGGGCGGTGCACTGGCGGCCGCAGCTGGACATCGACAAGGTCTTCGGGTTCGGGCAGGTCTGGAGCGTGCGGCTGCAGCAGTGGCTGTACACGCCGGGACACCCGCACTGGTACGACTACCTGTTCACCACGGTGTACATGTCGCACTTCTTCGCGATCTTCATCGTGCTGGCCGCGCTCTGGCAGCGGCGGCACGACCGCTTCACCCGGCTGCTGGCGCTCTACCTGGCGCTCACCCTGGCGGGCTTCGCGACCTACATCCTCTACCCGGCCGATCCGCCGTGGCTGGCCGCGCAGAACGGGCACCTGCCGCACCTGACCCGGGTCGTCTCGGACGTGCTGACCCAGAGCAAACTGCCGGAGGCCGGGTCGATCTTCGAGAACGGCAGCCAGTTCGACAACGACGTGGCGGCGATGCCCTCGCTGCACGCCTCCTACCCGATGCTGCTGGCGCTCTTCTTCTGGCCGACCGCCGGGCGCAAGACGCGGGTGCTGCTGGCCGCCTATCCGCTGCTGATGGCCTTCACCCTGGTCTACGGTGCCGAGCACTTCGTGATCGACGTGCTGATGGGATGGCTGTACACCGCCGTCATCTACTTCGGACTCACCCGGGTGCTGGACCGGCGGGCCGCGAAGCGGGCGACCAGGCTGGCCGACCAGGAGCTGGCACGCGGGCCGCTGCCGGATTCGGAACCCGCGCCGGCCGGTGCCACCGCGATGACGACCGCGTAGCAGCGAGGGACGCGCGGGGCGCCGGAAGGACGGCAGACTGTTCCGGTGCCGAACTCCTTCCCCGCCCCCACTCCGTTCCGCCCGAACGCCGCACAGCTCGCCGCGGCCCAGGACGTGACCATCCCCGATGTGTCAGGCCCTGGGCTGCGGGTGTTGTTCTGCGGGATCAACCCCGGGCTCTGGTCCGGCGCCACCGGCCACCACTTCGCCCGGCCGGGCAACCGGTTCTGGCCGGCCCTGCACCGCTCCGGCTTCACGTCCCGGCTGCTGCGCCCGGACGAGCAGGACGAGCTGCCGGCGCTGGGCCTGGGGATCACCAACGTGGTCGCCCGGGCCAGCGCGAAAGCCGACGAGCTGACCCGGGTGGAGCTGAAGGAGGGCGGCGCGGCCCTGGTCGAACGGGTGGACCGGCTG
This sequence comes from Kitasatospora sp. NBC_01266, assembly GCF_036242395.1. NCBI lineage: Bacteria > Bacillati > Actinomycetota > Actinomycetes > Kitasatosporales > Streptomycetaceae > Kitasatospora > Kitasatospora sp. NBC_01266. The sequence continues at coordinate 3,705,031 of NZ_CP108458.1, forward strand.
CGTCCCCGGGCCCTGGCGGTGCTCGGGATCGGCGCCTACCGCACCGCGTTCGGACACCCGCGCGCCGCGATCGGGCGGCAGCCCGAGGGGCTGGGCGGGACCGAGGTCTGGGTGCTGCCCAATCCGAGCGGCCTCAACGCGCACTACTCGCTGGACGCGCTGGCGACGGAGTTCCGGGCCCTGCGTGAGGCCGTGGACCGACTGGACTGAACCGCACCGGAGCGAGCCGCACCGGAGCGAGCCGCATCCGGCCGAGCCGGATCCCGCGTGAATCCCTGGACCGACCAAGGATCAGCCGCACTACGCTCGGTTCACCAGCGTGCGGTAACTCCCGGAAGCAGGTGGCCCCCTCATGTCCCGTCCGTTCACCAGCGAGCAGTACGCGGCCCGGATGGCCCAGGCAGTCGAGGCGGCCACCGCCGCCGGGCTGGCCGGGCTGGTGATCGCGCCCGGCCCCGACCTGGTGCACCTGTGCGGCTACCGTCCGCCGGCCGCCACCGAACGGCTCACCGCGCTGGTGCTGGCGCCCGGCCGTGAGCCGGCCCTGGTGGTTCCCCGCCTGGAGCGCCCGGACGCCGCGGCGGCGCCCGGGGCGAGCGCGCTGCGGATGGTGGACTGGGTGGACGGCACGGACCCGTACGCCCTCACCGCGCCACTGCTGGGCCCGGCCGACGGGCGGTACGGGATCTCCGACGCCGCCTGGGCGATGCACCTGCTGGGTCTTCAACAGGCCCTGCCGGGTGCCGCCTTCGGCTCGCTGACCGGGTTGCTGCCGATGCTGCGCGGGGTCAAGGACGCCGAGGAGCTGGCCCGGCTGGCCGCGGCCGGGGCGGCGGCCGACGCCACGTACCAGGAGATCCTCAAGGTCCCCTTCGCCGGTCGCCGGGAGCGCGAGGTGGCCGCCGACCTGGCCGCGCTGTTGCGGGCGCACGGACACGAGCAGGTCGACTTCACCGTGGTCGGCTCCGGGCCGAACGGCGCCAACCCGCACCACGAGGCGGGTGAGCGGACGATCGAGGCCGGCGACACGGTGGTGCTGGACTTCGGCGGTCTCAAGGACGGCTACGGCTCGGACACCACCCGCACCGTGCACGTCGGACCGTCAGTGCCGGACGAGGTGCGCGAGGTGCACGAGGTGGTGCGACGGGCGCAGCAGGCGGCCTTCGAGGCGGTCCGGCCGGGCGTGGCCTGCCAGGAGATCGACCGGGTGGCCCGCCGGGTGATCACCGAGGCGGGGTACGGCGAGTACTTCATCCACCGCACCGGCCACGGGATCGGCACCACCACCCACGAGCCGCCGTACCTGATCGAGGGTGAGGAGCTCCCGCTGGTGCCCGGGATGTGCTTCTCGATCGAGCCGGGGATCTACCTGCCGGGGCGGTTCGGGGTGCGGATCGAGGACATCGTCACGGTGACGGGGACGGGCGGCGAGCGGTTCAACACCACCTCGCGCGAGCTGGCGACGGTGGCGTAGGCGCAGCCGACCGCGGGTGGTCCATGAACGGCATTCATGGACCACCCCTGTTCCATCGACCGAACCCTCTGCTTCCGGCGCGGCCGGCCTCCTAGCGTGATCATCACCGCCACCGATCACACCAGGAGCAGTCGATGTCCCGTACGTACCAGGCCGTCCACCAGGTGTCCCGCCCCATCGGACCCGCCCGGGCCGAGAACTTCGCGTTCGTCGAGGACGAACTCCCGCCGCTCACCGCCGGCACCGTGCTGGTCGAGAACGTCTACCTCTCGGTCGACCCCTACATGCGGGAGGCGATGGACGAGGGGCACTGGGAGCTGAACACGCCGCTGGAGGGCCGCGCGATCGGGCGGGTGATCGAGTCCCGGACGCCCGAACTCGCGGTCGGCGACCTGGTGTTCCACCGCCGCGCCTGGCGCACCCACGCGGTGCTCACCCCGGCGCAGCTGCGGCCGCTGCCGGCCATCGAGGGGGTACCGGTGAGCACCCACCTGAGCCTGCTCGGCGGCACCGGCCTGAGCGCCTACGTCGGCCTGACCCGGGTGCTGCGGCTGCAGCCCGGCGAGTCGGTCTTCATCTCGGCCGCGGCCGGCGGAGTCGGCACCGCGGCCGGGCAGTTCGCCCGACTGCTCGGCGCCGGGCGGATCGTCGGCAGCGCCGGCTCGGCGGCCAAGGTCGCGCACCTCACCGAGCGGGCCGGCTTCGACGCCGCCTTCGACTACCACGACGGGCCGGTGGCCGAACTGCTGCGCGCGGCCGCACCGGAGGGGATCGACACCTTCTTCGACAACGTCGGCGGCGACCACCTCGAAGGCGCCCTGGAGGTGCTGCGCGACCACGGCCGGATCGCCTGGTGCGGCGCGGTCGCCCAGTACAGCACCGAGCCGCCGGCCGCCCCGCGCAACCTCTACGACGTGGTGGGCAAGTCGCTGCGACTGGAGGGCTTTCTGGTGCGCGAACACCTGGATGCGCAGCAGGAGTTGACCGATTTCCTGGTGCCGCACCTGCGGTCCGGCCGGGTGCGCGCCCACGAGACGGTGGTGGCCGGCTTCGAGAACGTGGTGACGGCGTTCCTCAGCATGCTGGGCGGCGCGAACATCGGCAAGATGCTCGTCCAGACCGCCGATCTCGGCTGAACGAGCCCGACTTGACGCTCCGTCAGTCCTCCGGCCGCAGACCGATGTAGTCGGCGCGGGCCCGCATCCGCAGCGGCGCCTCGCGGTACTCCTCCATCGCGTGAGCGAGCCAACCCGCGGTCCGGGCAACCGAGAAGACCACCTCGCCGGCCTCGGCGGGCAGTTGGCCCAGGTGCGCGAACGCGGCCAGCGCCAGGTCCACGTTGGCCGCCTCGGCAGCCGGCGCGTGGTGGCCGCCGGCCGCCCGGACCACCGCGTCGACGGCCGCCAACACCGACTCGGCGCCCGGCAGTTGCCCGAGTGCGGCGAGCAGCGAGGCGCCCCGCGGATCACCTTGCGGGTAGAGCCGGTGCCCCAGGCCCGGGATCGGCCGGCCGGTGCGCAGATACTCGGAGACCACCGGCACGGCGTCCCCGGCGGCCAGCACCTCGGCGAGCATCCGGTGCGCGAACGCGCTGGCGGCGCCGTGCAGCGGGCCGTCGGACGCGCCGAGGCCGGCCGAGACCACGGCGTACGGGTGAGCCCGGGCCGAGGCGGCGACCCGGGCGGCGACGGTGGAGACCGCCAGCTCGTGGTCGGCGAGCAGCACCAGCGCGCGGTCCAGGCAGGCCACCGCGCCCGGAGGCGGCGGTGCGGGCGACAGCCGGGTCCACAGCCGGGCGGCGAGCGAGGCGTCCGCCGGGGTCGGCGGGCCCGGCAGCGCCTCCACCAGGGCGGCGATCAGCGCCGCGCCGGCGGCCCGCACGGTCGACTCGCGCAGGTCGAAGCGGAGCGGGTCCAGCGAGGCGGCGACCGCCGCCGAGACCCGCAGCCGGTCGGGCAGCCGGGTCGCGGCGGGCAGCGTCGCCGCGCTGCGGCGCAGCCCGGCGACCAGGTCGGCGGGCGCGCGCAGCTCGACTCCGGGCTCGATGCCGACGCCCCAGAGCCAGCCGACCGCCGACTCGAAGCCGTACCGCTCGGCGAGTTCGACGGCGTCCCGGCCGCGGTAGTAGAGCCGGCCGTCCTCGATCAGGGTGAGCTCGGTGCTGATGATGACCGGCTCGATCGGGGGCAGGCCCGGGACGGGCGACGGAGCGCGGGGCGAACGGCGGCGCTGCCCGACCGACAGCGCCGCCACCTCGCGGGCGTCGAAGGTGCTGCCCTTGCCACCGGGCACCCGTTCACTGCTCAGCAGGCCCCGGCTGGCGTACGCGTAGACGGTCTCCACCTTGACCCCGAGCACCTCGGCGACCTGCCGTGTGGTCAACCTGCCATCGCTCATCCCACGACCTCCTGTGGCCTCGTGCCGCCTCGTCGGCAGTATCTCACATTGATTCCAATCAACGTTGACAACATGGATCAATGCTCGGAGAGTACTGGCTGTGAGCCCTTCCGAGGAGGTAGTCATGTCGACCACGACAGATCCGGCCCAGGCCCCCACCGCCGCACCCGCGCCGTCAGCACAGGCAGCGCAGCCGGCGGACATCGAGGTCCCGCGCGGCCTCAAGGGCGTCGTCGTCACCGAGACCGCGCTGAGCGACGTACGCGGGCTCGAGGGCTTCTACCACTACCGGCAGTACTCGGCGATCGAGCTGGCCGAGCGGCGGAGCCTGGAGGACGTATGGCACCTGCTGCTGCTCGGCGAGCTGCCGGACGCCGCCGCCCGGGCCGCCTTCCACGCCCGCACCGCACCGCTGCGCCGACTGCCCGAGGCGCTGCGCCCGCTGCTGCCCGCGCTCGCGGCCGCCACCAAGGAGGCCGGGCCGCTGGCCGCCCTGGGGCCCGCGCTCTCCATAGCGGCCGCCGACCGCGGCATCCGCCCGCTCTACGACACCGCGCCCGAGCAGCGGATCGAGGACGCGCTCTTCGCCACCGCGCTGGTGCCCACCATCCTCACCGCGCTGCACCGCCTGCAGCACGGCGAGCAGCCCGTCGAGCCGCGCGAGGACCTGCCGTACGCCGCCAACTACCTCTACATGCTGACCGGCCGGGAGCCGGCACCCGCCGAGGCCAGGGCGATCGAGCGCTACCTGATCGCCACCGTCGACCACGGCTTCAACGCCTCCACCTTCACCGCCCGGGTGATCGCCTCCACCGGCGCCGACCTGGTCGCCTGCCTGGTCGGCGGCCTCGGCGCGCTCTCCGGTCCGCTGCACGGCGGCGCCCCGAGCCGGGCCCTGGACACCCTGGAGGCGATCGGCACCCCCGACCGGATCGACCCCTGGATCCGCGAACGGGTGCTGGCCGGCGAGCGGATCATGGGCTTCGGCCACCCCGTCTACCGCACCGACGACCCGCGCTCGCGGATGCTGCGCGGCGTCGCCGAGGGCTTCGGCGGCGACCTGGTCGACTTCGCCGTCGAGGTGGAGCGCCAGGTGCTGGCGATCCTCGCCGAGCTCAAGCCCGGCCGCGAGCTGCACACCAACGTCGAGTTCTACGCGGGCGTGGTGATGCACCTGTGCGGCCTGCCGAGCGAGATGTTCACCCCCACCTTCGCCGCCGCCCGCGCCATCGGCTGGAGCGCCAACATCCTGGAGCAGGCGGCCGACAGCAAGATCATCCGCCCCGCCGCCCGCTACGTCGGACCGCCGGTCCCGCAGCCCGTGCCGAGCCGCTGAACCGGCCGGGGCCCTGACGCCGCAGCCCGGACCCGCCGGACCTCACCAACCGGCGAACCGCTGGTCCGTCGAAACCACCTCGCGCCCCAACGGCATCAGCGAGATCGGGATCATCTTCAGGTTCGCCCAGCCGAACGGAATCCCGATGATCGAGACGAACAGCGGAATACTCGTCGCGATGTGCGCCAGCGCCAACCACCAGCCCGCGAACACCAGCCAGATCACGTTGCCCACGCAGGACGCGGCCCCCGCGTCCGGACGCTCCACCGTGGTGCGGCCGAACGGCCACAGGACGTAGCCGGCAATCCGAAACGAGGCGATACCGAATGGAATGGTAATGATCAGCACGCAGCAAACGATTCCGGCAATGACATAGCCAATAGCCATCCAAATGCCGCAGAAGACCAGCCAGAGCACGTTGAGGACGAAGCTGAGCACCTTCATACGTCAAGCTTTGCACGCCCATGGCCGGACTACGACACGGGCCGGTGCGACCCCCCGCTCCACCTGACACCCGCCGGCCGGGTGCGTTGGGCCGTGCCGGTGAGTGTTCCGAACACGACCATCCCGGCACGGTGTCCCGGCGCGGCGCTGGTGGTTGAGTGGCCCGGTGACCGAGGAGTGGCGCGCGGCGAGCGGTGGTGCGGGTGGCGGGTAACGGCGGCTTTCCGTCCCGAGGGGTGTGGCGCCGACCGCCGCTGCGATGGGTGGACGTGCTCGTCGCGGCGGCACTGCTGGCACTGCTGTACGGGCTGCTGGAGCTGGCGCCGGGGCTGAACGCGCCGTTCCTGCCGAACCAGGCGCCGGCGACGGTCTCCACCGATCCGGCCAACCTGCCGTACTACGCGGTGCGTTCGCTGCTGCGGATGTTCCTGGCACTGATCGCCTCGGTGATCTTCACCTTCGTCTACGCCACCGCGGCGGCCCGGGTGAAGCGGCTGGAGAAGCTGCTGCTGCCGGTGCTCGACATCCTGCAGTCGGTGCCGGTGCTCGGCTTCCTGTCGGTCACCGTGACGGCGTTCATCGCGCTCTTCCCGGGTTCCACGCTGGGCCTGGAGTGCGCCTCGATCTTCGCCATCTTCACCGCGATGGCCTGGAACATGACCTTCGCCTTCTACGCCTCGCTAAGCAGCCAGCCGCGCGAGCTGGACGAGGCGGCCCGGGTGATGCGGCTGACCAAGTGGCAGCGGTTCTGGCGGCTGGACGTGCCCAGCGGGATGATCCCGCTGGTCTGGAACGGGATGATGAGCTTCGGCGGCGCCTGGTTCTTCCTGGCCGCCTCGGAGTCGATCAGCGTGCTCAACCACCACTACGCGCTGCCCGGCATGGGGTCCTACGCCGCCGCGGCGATCGCCGACGGCAACCTCGGCCAGGTGGGCATCGCGATCGCCGTCATGGTGGTCATGGTGATCGGCGTCAACGTGGTCTTCTGGCGGCCGATGACGGCCTGGTCGGAGCGGTTCCGGGTGGAGGATTCGGAGTCCGCCGACCGGCCGCGCAGCCTGGTCCTCGACCTGCTGCGCCGCTCCAGCGTGCCGGCCCGGCTGGGCCGCCCGCTGCGCCCGGTCGGGAACGCGCTGGACCGGGGGACGCGGGTCTTCGGGCTGGCCGAGCACCCGCTGGCGACGCCGGCGGTCCGGGAGCGCACCGGGGACGTGTTCTTCGCCGGGGCGGTGAGCGCGGTCTCGCTGTTCGGCGCCTGGCGGGCCTTCGACTACGTGCGCACCACCGTGGGGCTCAGCGAGTTCGCGCACGCCTTCTACTTCGGGGCCGCCACCTTCGCGCGGGTGGTGGTGCTGCTGGTGCTCGCGACCGTGGTCTGGGTGCCGATCGGGGTCTGGATCGGGATGAACCCGAAGGTCCTGCGGTTCGCCCAGCCGGTGGTGCAGGTGCTGGCCAGCTTCCCGGCGAACTTCGTCTTCCCGTTCGCCACCGCCGCCTTCATCGCGCTCGGCATCTCGCTGAACATCGGCGCCGTGCTGCTGATGGCGCTGGGCGCGCAGTGGTACATCCTGTTCAACGTGATCGCCGGGGCCTCGGCCATCCCGTCCGACCTGCGCGAGGCGATGACCGGGTTCCAGGTGGGCGGCCGGCTGCGCTGGCGGGCGTTCATCCTGCCGGCGGTCTTCCCGTACTACGTGACCGGCGGGATCACGGCGGCCGGCGGGGCGTGGAACGCCTCGATCGTCGCGGAGGTGGTCAGCTACGGCCCGCACACCCTGACCGCCTTCGGCCTCGGCTCCTACATCGCGAACGCCACCGGGACCGGGGACTTCCCGAAGATCCTGGTCGGGGTCTCGGTGATGAGCGTCTACGTGGTCGCGCTGAACCGGTTGCTGTGGCGGCGCCTGTACCGCCTCGCCGAGACCCGCTACGCACTCTGACGGAGACCCTGATGACCACCCCCCGGACCACCATCGTCGAGGCCGACGGCGTCACCAAGACCTTCAGCACCCCCGATGGCCGCGCACTGCCGGTCCTGGACGACATCAGCCTGCGGCTGGTGGAGGGCGAGATCGTCGCCCTGCTCGGCAAGTCCGGCTCCGGCAAGTCCACCCTGCTGCGCTGCCTGGCCGGGCTGATCGCGCCGTCCTCGGGCACCGTCGCCTACCGCGACACCCCGCTGCTCGCTGCCAACCCCGGGGTGGCGATGGTCTTCCAGTCCTTCGCGCTGCTGCCCTGGCTGACCGTGCAGCAGAACGTCGAACTGAGCCTGCAGGCCCGCGGCGTCGGCGAGGCGGAGCGGCGGGAGCGGGCGCTGAAGGCGATCGACCTGATCGGCCTGGACGGCTTCGAGGGCGCCTACCCCAAGGAGCTCTCCGGCGGCATGCGCCAGCGGGTCGGCTTCGCCCGCGCCCTGGTGGTCGAGCCGGACGCGCTCTTCATGGACGAGCCGTTCTCCGCACTGGACGTGCTGACGGCCGAGAACCTGCGCTCCGAGCTGGTGGGCCTGTGGGAGGGCCACGAGGCGCCGGTGAAGTCGATCCTGATCGTCACCCACAACATCGAGGAGGCGGTGCTGCTGGCCGACCGGATCCTGGTGCTCTCCTCCAACCCGGGCCGGATCAGGGCCGAGCTGACCGTCGACCTGTCGCGCCCCCGGGACCGCCGCACCCCGCAGTTCGAGGCCCTGGTGGACACCGTCTACGGGATCCTGACCGGCCGCGAGGAGCGCGAGGCGGCCGCGGCCACCGAGGCGGCGGCCCGGCCGCCCGCGACCCCGATCACCACCCCGCTGCCGGTGGCCAGCGTCGGCGGGCTGGCCGGTCTGCTGGAGATCCTGCAGACCATGGGCGGCGAGGAGGGGCTGGCGGAGATCGCGGACGAGCTGAACTTCGAGGTCGACGACCTGCTGCCACTGGTCGACGCCGCCGTCCTGCTCGGCCTGGCCGACACCGCCCACGCCCGGATCGCGATCACCGAGGCCGGCCGCGAGTTCACCGCCGCCGACATCCTCACCAGCAAGCTGCTCTTCGCCCGCAACGCGGCCCGCCGGGCCCCGCTGGTGCGCGCCGTGGTGCAGTCGCTGGCCGCCACCGAGGAGCACAAGCTGCGCGAGGACTTCTTCCTCGACCTGCTGCGCCGCGGCTTCGACGCAGAGGACGCCAGGCGCCAGCTGGGCATCGCGATCGACTGGGGCCGGTACGGCGAGCTGTACGACTACGACGCCGACGACGGCGAGTTCACCCTGGAGCCCGGCGCGGAGGCGGCGCTGTGACCCACCGTTAGACCTCCCCCGCCCCGCTGTCGGGTAGCCCCCGGCACAGCCTCCAGAAACACTTGCTAGATTGCGCAACCAAGCAAGTAGCGAGGGAGTGCGAAGCAGGTGGCAGAGCAGTGGGCCGAGCGGCCCGACGATGACATAGCGGCGTCACCGCGAGCACGCCGACGCCGCGCGCAATCCGCTCCGGCGGTCCGGCACAGCGGCGCCGTCGCCCTGCTGCTCACTGCCCTGCCGCTGGCGGGCGCGCTGGGGGACGAGGCCGCCGGCCCGGGTCTGGGCCTGGTCTTCGCGCTCTGCGCCGTACTCGGCACGGCGGCGGCCGCCGCCCTGGCCACCCGGGCGGGCTGGTGGTGGGTGCTGGCGGCCCCGCCGCCGGTGGTGCTGGCCGCCTGGGCCGGCGGCGAACTGCTCGGCGACTCCGCCAAGTACCAGGGGTCCAAGGCACTGGCCACCGGAGCGGTGCGCTGGCTGGTGCACGGCTTCCCGGTGATGGCCGAGTCGATCGGCGCCGCCCTGCTGGTCATCGTGGTCCGGATCGTGTTGGAGAAGAGGAACCGTCGTGGCTGACCACTCCCCCGCCGGCCCGGGCCGCGCCGCCCGCCGCCAGGCCGCCGCGCCGGCCAAGCGCAAGCGCACCTCGCCCCTGGTCATCGCCGGCCGCACGGTCGCCTGCGCCACCTCGCTCGCGGTGCTCTGCGGCAGCGGCTTCTCCTGGTACGCCTACACCTCGCTGACCACCGGGCTGACCACCTCCACCGCGCTGAGCGCCGTCAAGAAGTCCGCGCCGCCGCACCTGGACAACTCGGTCAACATCCTGCTGATCGGCCTGGACAGCCGCAAGGACATGAACGGCAACGACCTGCCCAAGCAGTTCGTCCAGGACGAGCTGAACGCCGGCTCCAGCGACATCGGCGGCTACAACACCAACACCCTGATCGTGCTGCACATACCCGCGAACGGGGGCAAGGTCACCGCACTGTCCATCCCCCGTGACGACTACGTGATGGACTACAACGGCGACGGGTCCCAGCAGGGCATGCACAAGATCAAGGAGGCCTACGGGCGGGCCAAGGCGGTCGCCGACCAGAAGCTCGCGAACAAGGGGCTCAGCAAGGCGCAGGAGGAGCAGCAGAGCCGCGAGGTGGGCCGGGAGGCGACGCTGGCCACCGTGCAGAAGTTCCTCGGGATCCCGATCGACCACTTCGCCGAGGTCAACCTGCTCGGCTTCTACGACATCGCGCAGCAGGTCGGCCCGGTCCAGGTCTGCCTGAACCACGCCACCAGCGACCCGGCCGAGACCGGTCAGGGCTCCGGCTTCTCGGGCCAGGCCGGCATCAACACGCTGAACGCCTCGCAGGCCCTCGCCTTCGTCCGCCAGCGCCACAACCTGCCGAACGGCGACCTGGACCGCACCCACCGCCAGCAGGCCTTCATCTCCTCGGTGGAGTACAAGCTCAAGCAGGAGGGCGTCTTCGGCGACCTCGGCAAGATGCAGGGCCTGTTCAACGTCGTGAAGAAGGACGTGGTGATCGACGACCAGTGGAACATCCTGGACTTCGCCCAGCAGGCACCCAACCTGACCGGCGGCAACGTCGAGTTCAACACGCTGCCGATCGCCGGCTTCGCGACCATCGGCGGCGAGGACGTGAACAAGGTCAACCCGGTGGAGATCCAGCAGATCGTCCAGACCCTGTTCGGCCATGACCCGGCGCCCGCGCCCACCGACAGCTCCTCGGCCGCGCCCGCCTCGGCGCCGGCGGCCCCGGCGGCCCCGAGCTCGGCGCCCGCGGCCCAGGCGAGCGGGACGGCGGACGTGTACAACGCCTCCACGGTGAGCGGGGCCGCCGCGAACGAGTCCAAGGCGCTGGCCGGCATGGGCCTGAAGGCCGGCCGGGTCACCGAGGCGAGCAGCCACCCCAAGACCACCCAGGTCACCTACGGCGCCGGCGAGAAGGACAGCGCGGACGCGGTGGCCGCCCGGTACGGGGTGAGCGCGGCGCCCTCCTCGGCGGTGGCGGCCGGGCACATCCAGGTGATCCTGGGCACCGGGTACACCCCGCCGGGCGGGGCGGCGACGGCCGGCGGAGCCGCCGGCAGCCCGGCCGCCGCCGGCGGCGCGAGTTCCGACCCGGCGGCGAGCCTGCCGATGCAGGGGCCCCCGGTGAAGATGGGCGGCATTCCCTGCGTGAACTGAGCCAGCTGGGCGGGGCGGAAATAGGATGAGCTTGCCTATACCCGCCCCGCCCCCGCCGGGGCCCGACGCAGCACCTCGGAGGGTCGATGACCCGACGCCGCCCCGCCCGCCACGCGAGCGCCGATGAGCTGCTGACCGAACTCGGCCGGCTCACCGAGCAGGTGCTGGAGCGTGCCGAGTTGCAGCAGGCGCGGGTCGAGCTGGCCGAGGCGCTGCAGCGCGAACTGCTGCCCGCCGCCCTGCCCGAGCTGCCGGGACTGCGCGCCGCCGCCCGCTACGCCCCCGCCCGGCACGGCCTGAACATCGGCGGCGACTGGTACGACGGCTTCCCGCTGCCGGACGGCTCGCTCGCCTTCTCGATCGGCGACGTGCAGGGCCACGACGTGGAGGCGGCAGCCTTCATGGGCCAGGTCAGAGTGGGGCTGCGGGCGGTGGCGGCGACCGCGGCCGACCCGGGCGAGGTGCTCAGCCGGGCCAACGACCTGCTGCTCTCGATGGACACCCGGCTCTTCGCCACCTGCAGCTTCCTGCGCTTCGACCCCGTCACCCGGGAGCTGGCGCACGCCCGGGCCGGCCATGTGCCCTGGGTCTGGGCCACCCCCGACGGCCGCTGGGGCCTCACCGAGGACGAGGGCGGCCTGCCGCTCGGCGTGCTGCCGGCCGAGCGCTACCCGGTCACCCGCCGCCGGCTGCCGCCGGTGGGCGCGTTCGTGCTGGTCACCGACGGGGTGATCGAGGGCCCGGCGTTCCCGATCGAGGCCGGTCTGGAGCAGGTGGCCCGGGTGACCCGGGCGGGGGTCCGGTCCGACCCGGCCGAGCTGGCCGCCGAGGTGATCAAGGTGGCCGACCTCACCGGACACGCCGACGACGCCGCCGTCCTGGTGCTGCGGCACGACGAGCCACCGACCGGCGGACGGTAGCCCCGTCCGCGCGTGTCACCGCCGCGCCCGCCGCTCCGGCGTTGTCTGATGGCTGCTGTGGTGCGAAACGCGGGGCGGCTGCCCTGGGACCCGAGGCGTTCGGCCGCCGCGGCCCTGTGGATCCTCGCCGTCGCGGCGGCCTATTTCGTGTCCGGGCGACTCGGCCTGCGGCAGCAGATCGTGGTCGCGGGCGCCAAGGTCACCCCGCTCTGGCCGCCCACCGGCATCGCGCTGACCTGCCTGCTGCTGCTCGGCCTGCGCATCTGGCCGGGCATCGCGCTCGGCGCCTTCCTGGTCATCGCCTCGCTCGGCCCGCTGCACCCCGCCTCCTTCGGGATCGTCGCGGGCAACACGCTGGCCCCGATCGCCTCCTACCTGATGCTGCGCGCGGTCGGGTTCCGGCTGGAGCTGGACCGGCTGCGCGACGGCCTGGCCCTGGTCTTCCTCGGCGCGCTGGCCGGGATGCTGGTCAGCTCCACCGTGGGCAGCGGCGTGCTCTGGCTGAGCGGCTCGGTGCCCGGCCACGAGTTCCTGGCGAGCTGGTCGGCCTGGTGGACCGGGGACGCGATGGGCGTGCTGGTGATCACCCCGCTGCTGCTGGCGCTGCGCGCCTTCCGGCTGCCCGAGGACCGCGGGCCGTTCGACTGGGTGGAACCGCTGGCCCTGCTGGCCGGCACGGTGGCGGTCACCCTGGTCGCCACGATCAGCTCGCTGGGCCTGCTCTTCCTGGTCTTCCCGCTGCTGATCTGGGCGGCACTGCGCTTCCAGCTGATCGGCGCCACGCCCTGCGTGCTGGTGGTCTCGGTGCTCACCATCGGCGCCGCCGTCGACCACCGCGGCCCGTTCGCCCACCACGGCGTGCTCGCGACCATGACGATCCTGCAGGCGCTGAACGGCTCGGCCGCGCTGACCGGGCTGCTGCTCTCCGCCATCATCACCGAGCAGCGGGCGATGTACCGCCGGATCGAGCAGGCCTGCATCGGGCTGACCCGGGTGGTGGCCCGGCTGGCGCCCGGTGAGAACGGCACGCACTGGCCGCCGCCCGAGGACGGCGGCCAGTAGGACGCGGGCAGCAGGCGCGGTCAGCCGATCGACAGCAGGATCGGGTTGGTCAGCGCGGCCATCGGCCCCCAGGGCAGCGCGGGGCCCATCGTGTTGCCCTGGCCCGCCGTTCCGTCCGCCAGCGGGTGGCGCACCTCGGCCCGGACGTAGCAGGCGAGCGAGGCGGTGGTGCGCCAGACCACGGTGCCGGAGCCGCCGGCGGGCAGCGACTCCTGGTGGAGCTGCCCCTCGTCGGTGATCAGCCGCACGGTGCCGTGCGGCACTCCGGCGACGGTCACCGTGACGTCCACCGGAGCGTCGGCCGGGACGGTCAGCCGCTCGCCGATGCCGACCTGCCGCCCGTGCCCGGTGGCGGTGAAGTCGAGCCGCACGTCGGCGGACTCGGCCAGCCAGCTGCGGCCGGCCTTCAGCCCGGCGAGGATCTGGTCCCGGGTCAGGTCCTCGGCCAGCACCACGTTGTGCGGCGAGCCGATCACCTGCGGCACGCTGTGCGCGTCGCTGTTGCCCATGGCCGGCAGCCAGGGCCGGCCGGCCCGCAGGTCCTCGGCCAGCCGGGAGTCCCAGGTGTCGACGGACGACTCGTCGTCGTAGGTCCACGGCCCGTTCCACACCTCGACCGCGTCCGCGCCCTGGTAGCCGAACTTGAACTGGCAGGCCACGTACGGGCAGTACGGGTGCGCGGGCACCACCAGGCCGCCCGAGCCGCGCACTTGGCGGACGAACCGGCCGTAGGCGTTGTCCCGGGAGCGGTAGCGCCAGTCGATCCACTCCCCGGGCGGCAGGCCGAGCGCGAGCCAGTGGCCGTTGCGGGTGGTGACCTCCTCGCCGGTGATGATCAGCAGGTCGGGGCCGGCCAGCGGGCCCCAGATCCCGTGCGAGGCGGGCGTGTTGTGGTCGGTGCTGACCATGAAGTCCAGCCCGGCCGCACGGGCTCCGGCCGCCACCTCCGCGGGCAGCCGGCGCCCGTCGGAGTACACCGTGTGCAGGTGGCAGTCCCCGCGGTACCAGGCCCGGCCCCGCCCGTCGGCCCGGTCGGCCGGGTACCGGGGGGTGAAGGCGGGACCGGGCTCGCCGTAGCTCAGCGTCACCTGGACGGAGTAGTCGAGCCCCTGCGGCGCCACCTGGTACGGGCCGAGCACCACGTGCCAGGTCCCCGCCCCGACAGGCCCCGGCAGGTAGCCGGGGGTCGCCTCGCCGTTGCTGATCGCGAAGGAGCTGCGGAACCCGCCGGACCAGCCGCGGAAACCCGGTCCGCCCAGGTCGGTGCCGCGCTGGTCGAAGATCCCGATGTCGCAGGAGTTGCCCGGCACACCGGCCGGCACGCTCGGCCGGTCGTAGCTGTAGCTGACGGCGATCTGCCGCACGCCGTGCGGCACCTCGACCGGCAGGTAGACGAAGTCGGCGGCGCCGGTGTCGAGGTGGCCGCTGATGCTCTGGACGGCGGTGCCGTCGTCCGACGGTTCGGCGGCGGCGAAGGAGATCGGTGCCAGGGTCAGCGCGGTGGCCGCCCCGGCGATCAGGCCGGTCCGCAGCAGGGCGCGGCGGTCGGGTCCCGGCTCGTCATCGGCGGTGTGGTGCCGGCAGCTCTCGTCGTTGCACACGGTGGGTCCTCCCTTGACGGGTCCTTGCCATCCGCGTTCCCCCGACCGGTTAAGCCGCGACGAGCGGCAAGCGGCCGACGGGGAACCGACGGGCAATCAGTCGGCGCCCACCACCGCCGACCCGCCGTCAGCTCGGGAGCACCAGCAGCGACTCCAGCGCGGGCGCCGTCTTGGTCGGCAGGAACTCCACCACCTGGTACTGGGCCGCCCCGGCCTTGTTGAACGGGTCCTCGGCCAGCACCGCGTGCAGCGCCGCCGGGCTGGCCGCCTGGGCGAGGATCACGCCGCCGGTGCGCGGCTCCCGGCGGCCGGAGGCGAGGAAGGTGCCGGCCGCGTAGTTCCGGTCCAGCCACTCCACGTGCGCCGGGATCAGCTCGTCGATCCGCTCCAGCGGGACGGTGTAGGTCAGCGTGATGACGAACATGAGCGGGGCTCCTGTGGCTCGCACGGTGCGGTCTGGCGTCTGTCCCCACGCTACCGCCCCGCCATCCGCTCCAGCCGGGCGATCCGCTCGCCCATCGGGGGGTGGGTGGCGAAGAGCCGGGTGCCGGAGTCGCCGCGCCGGAACGGGCTGGCGATCATCATGTGGCTGGCGGTCTGCAGCTGCGGCTCGGGGGGCAGCGGCAGGCGCTGGGTGCCGGTCTCCAGCTTGCGCAGCGCGCCGGCCAGGGCCAGCGGGTCACCGGTGATCCGGGCGCCGTCCGCGTCGGCCTGGTATTCGCGGGAACGGCTGACGGCCAGTTGGATCATGGTCGCGGCGAGCGGGCCCAGGATCATGATGGCGAGCACGCCCAGCAGCCCGGGTCCGTCCTCCTCCTCACCGCGGCCGAACGGGATCAGCCAGGCGAAGTTCACCAGGAACATGATCACCGAGGCCAGCGCGCCGGCCACCGAGGAGATCAGGATGTCGCGGTTGTGGACGTGGCTGAGCTCATGGCCGATCACCCCGCGCAGCTCGCGTTCGTCCAGCAGGCGCAGGATGCCGTCGGTGCAGCAGACCGCGGCGTTGCGCGGGTTGCGGCCGGTGGCGAAGGCGTTGGGGGCCTCGGTCGGCGAGATGTAGAGGCGCGGCATCGGTTGGCGGGCGGCGGTGGAGAGCTCGCGGACGATCCGGTACAGGCCGGGGGCCTCGATCTCGCTGACCGGACGGGCCCGCATCGCGCGCAGCGCGAGCTTGTCGCTGTTCCAGTAGGCGTAGCCGTTGGTGGCGAGGGCGACCAGCAGGCCGATGATCAGGCCGGTCCGCCCGAAGAAGCTGCCGATCACCACGATGAGTGCCGACAGTCCACCGAGGAGGACGGCCGTCCTCAGTCCGTTGTGCGGGCGGTGCACGGCAGCCCCTCCAAATGGTGCGGTGGGAAGCCCTCTGTTCACATCCCTCTGTGCCTGGTCAACGGTGGACGTCGGGGCCCTGGTTCCCTTCCTCGCACGGCGGCGGACCGTGCGCATCCCGACGACCTGGTACGGGGCCTCAGAAGAGGGTGCCCGAGACCACCTGGAGCACCAGCTGGGGAGCCACCGAGAGCAGCACGGCCACCGCCGCGGTCAGCCCGAGGGTGGCGGCCAGCGGGCGGGGCACCCGGGCCGCGGGGACGGCCTGCGGGCCGGGCGTGAAGAGCTTCGCCAGCCAGAGCAGGTAGTAGTACAGGGCGATCACCACATTGACCGCCATCAGCACCGCGAGCCAGCCCAGACCCGCGTTCACCGCGGCCTGGAAGACCACCACCTTGCCGAACAGCCCGACCACGCCCGGCGGCAGACCGGCCAGGCAGAGCAGGAAGAAGGCCAGCGCCAGCGCGGCCCAGCGGTTGCGGGCGAACAGGCCCTGGTAGTCGTCCAGCCGGTTGGCGGGGCTGGTCCTGGCCACCACCGCGGCCACCCCGAAGGCGCCGAGGTTGACCAGGCCGTAGATCAGCGCGTAGGCGACCGTGGCACCCAGCGGGTGGGCCGTCCCCGCGTAGCCGGCGGCGGCCAGCGGGACCAGCAGGTAGCCCGCCTGGGCCACCGAGGACCAGGCCAGCAGGCGCACCGCACCCTGCGCCGAGTCGGCGCGCTGGCGCAGCGCGGCCACGTTGCCCGCCGTCATGGTGACGGCGGCGACCACCGCGAGCAGCAGGCCCCAGGTGTGGCCGTAGGGGCGGAAGGCGAGGTTGGTGACCAGCGCCAGGCCCGCGAAACCGGCCGCCTTGCCGACCACCGAGAGGTAGCCGGCCACCGGCAGCGGGGCGCCGGCGTAGGTGTCGGGCACCCAGAAGTGGAACGGGACGGCGGCCACCTTGAAGGCGAAGCCGACCAGGGTCAGCGCGGCGCCCGCCTCGGCCAGCGGCTTCAGCTGCGCGGGGACGTGCGCCAGGCCCTCGCCGATCGCGGCCAGGTGCAGGCTGCCGGTGGCGGCGTAGACGAAGCTGACGCCGAGCAGCATCACGGCCGTCGCGGTGACCGAGGAGAGGAAGAACTTCAACGCGGCCTCGCCCCCGCGCCCGTCGCGCTTGAAGGCGACCAGCGCGAAGGAGGGCAGCGAGACCACCTCGAGGGCGATCACCAGGGTGGCCAGGTCACGCGAGGCGGGCAGCAGCGCGGCCCCGGCGGCGCTGCTCAGCAGCAGGAACCAGTACTCGCCGGCCGGCAGCTTCTCCTCGTCCACGGTGTGCAGCGACAGCAGCGCGGCGATCAGCGCGCCGCCCAGCGCGAGCAGTTGGAAGGCCAGCGCGAAGTGGTCGGCCACGTAGGAGCAGTTGCCCGCGCCGCCCGGCAGGCAGAAGGTCGACCGGGCCGCGCCGCCGGTCAGCGGCAGCAGCGCGAGCAGCGCCAGCGCCAGACCGCCGACGGCGAGCGGGCCGAGCAGCCGCTTGCGGGACTCGGGCAGCAGCAGGTCGGCGAGCAGCACCAGCAGCGCGGCCAGCGCGGCGATCAGCGGCGGGGCGATCGCCACCCAGTCGATGGACTGGATCAGCGCGCCGGGGTGGGCGACGGCGAGCAGCGAGGTCGGGTTCACGGCGGCGGGCCCCAGGGGGTGAAGGATGCTGGTCATCGGTCAGCCACCGGCCAGCAGCTGCTTGACGGCCGGATCGAAGAGCCCGAGCAGCAGCGCCGGCCAGAGCCCGGCCAGCAGCGTCAGCGCCGCCAGCGGGGTCCAGCTGACCGCCTCGTACGGGCGCAGTTCGGCCGGCTCGGCGAGAGCGGGCTGCGCCGGGTCGCCCATGCAGACCCGGCGGACGACGGTCAGCAGGTAGCCGGCGGTCAGCAGGGTGCCCAGGCCCGCCAGCACCATGTAGGTGACGAAGGCCGGCCGGGACAGGCCCGCCGCCGGGTCGAAGGCGCCGAACATCGCCAGCACCTCGCCCCAGAAGCCCGCCAGCCCCGGCAGGCCGAGGCTGGCCACGGCGGCGAAGGCGAGCAGCGCGCCCAGCCGCGGCGCCCGCCCGTAGAGCGCGGCCCCGGTGGTCCCGGACAGCGTGTCCAGGTCCGCCGTCCCGTACCGGTCCTTGAGCCCGCCGACCACGAAGAAGAGCAGGCCGGTGACCAGGCCGTGGGCGATGTTGGCGAAGAGCGCGCCGTTCACCCCCACCGGGGTGAGCGAGGCGATGCCCAGCAGCACGAAGCCCATGTGGCCCACCGACGAGAAGGCGATCAGGCGCTTCAGGTCCCCCTTGCGGCCCGGCCGGGCGAGCGCGAGGCAGGCCAGCGAGCCGTAGACGATGCCGACGGCGGCCAGCGCCCCGAGGTAGGGGGCCAGCGTGTGGGCGCCGTCCGGCACCACCGGCAGCAGCACCCGGACCAGGCCGTAGGTGCCCATCTTGAGCAGCACGCCGGCCAGCAGCACCGAGCCGACGGTGGGCGCCGAGGTGTGCGCGTCGGGCAGCCAGCTGTGCAGCGGCCAGGCCGGCGCCTTGACCAGCAGACCCAGGCCGATCGCCAGGGCGGCGAGCACCTGGGTGGTGTGCGACAGCCCGTGGCCGTGCGCGGCGGCCAGCGCCGTCATGTCGAAGGTGCCCGCCTTGAGGCCGACCAGCAGGAAGCCGAGCAGCATCACCGCGGAGCCGAGCAGGGTGTACAGGATGAACCGGTTGGCCGAGGCCGTCCGGGCACCGCTGCCCCAGCGCGCGATCAGGAAGAACATCGGGATCAGCACGATCTCGAAGGCGACGAAGAAGAGCAGCAGGTCCAGCACCAGGAAGGTGGCCAGCATGCCCACTTCGAGCAGCAGGAAGAGCCCGGTGAAGGCCCGCGCCGACGGCGTGCCCTCCCCGTTCGGCAGCCTCCTGGTGGAGTAGAGCGCGCAGAGGAAGGTGAGCAGCGCGGTCAGCACCACCAGCGGCAGCGAGATGCCGTCCACCCCGAGGTGGAAGCGCACCCCGAGGGCCGGGATCCAGGCGACGTTCACCGTGCCCTGCATCCGGCTCGGGTGCGCGTGGTCGAAGGCGGCGGTCAGGGCCACGGCCAGCGCCAGCACCAGGCCGGTCACCACCGCGTTGAACCGCAGCGCGCGGCGGTCCTGGGTCTCGGTGTCCGGGCCGAAGAGGCCGGCCGGGGCCAGCGTGACGGCGGCGCCGAGCAGCGGTAGCACCAGGAGGGCGATGAGGAGCACGTTCATCGGGGACTCCCTGAGCGGGCCGGGGCGGACGGGTGACGGGTGATCAGCTGGACCTGCCTCATGTGCCGACCGCCACGAAGACCGCGATCAGCACCGCGCCGGCCAGCAGCGCGCTCAGGTAGGTCTGCGCGTTGCCGGTCTGGCTGCGCCGCACCACCCAGCCGAGCAGCTTGGCCGCCCCGCCGGAGCCCTGCACGTAGCCCTCGATGACCTCGCGGTCCAGGAACTTGACCAGCTCGGCCGCGGCCACCGTCGGGCGCACGAAGAGCAGGCTGTAGAGCCGGTCGAGGTGGAAGCCGTGCTGGGCCGGGCCGTGCAGCGGGCCGAGCAGCTCGCGTCCCGGGTCGGCCAGGGGTGCGGCCGGCTCGGTCCCGGCCTTGGCCGCGGCGGTCCGCCAGGCCGCGTAGCTGACCAGCACACCCGCCACGGCCAGTCCGGTGCCGAGCACCGCGGTGACCACGCTCGGGCGCAGCGAGCCGCCGTCCAGCAGCGCGGGCAGCCAGTCGGTGCGCAGTCCGGCGACGCCGAAGCCGATCGAGGGCACCGCCAGCACCCAGAGCGGCCAGCGCATCGCCGCCGGTTCGCGCTGCCCCGGGTCGACCTCGTCCGCCTCCGGCGAGTAGGGCGCGCCGGGCTCGGCGGCGAGCGGACCGGCGGCCTGCGCCGCCTGGGCCGCCTGGGCCGCCCGCCCGACCGGGAAGGCCAGCAGCCAGAGCCGGGTCGCGTAGGCGGCGGTGAGCAGTGCGGTGACCAGGCCGGCGATCAGCACGATCCAGCCGGCCGCGTGCGGCACCGCGGCGGCCGGGCCGACCCCGTTGGTCAGCGCGTCCCCGCTGGCCGCGTGCTCGGCGGCGGTCAGCACCGACTCCTTGCTGAAGAAGCCGGAGAACGGCGGCAGGCCGACCAGCGAGACCAGGCCGATGCCCAGCGTCCAGCGGGCGTCCGGCACCCGGTCGCGCAGCCCGGGCAGCCGGGACATCGCGGAGAGCGAGTTGGTGTGCGCGGCGTGGATCAGCACGCCGGCGGAGAGGAACAGCAGCGCCTTGAAGGCACCGTGGCTGACCAGCTGGAAGACGGCCGCCTCACGGTCACCGCTGGCCAGCGCGCCGGCCATGTAGCCGAGCTGGCCGATGGTGGAGTAGGCGAGCACCCGCTTGATGTCGTCCTGGGCCAGCGCGCAGAGCGCCGAGCCGACCATGGTGACGGCGGCCATCACCGCGAGCACCACCAGCGCGGCGCCGGAGAGCAGGAAGACCGGCAGCAGCCGGGCCACCAGGTAGATGCCGGCCGCGACCATGGTGGCCGCGTGGATCAGCGCGGAGACCGGGGTGGGGCCGGCCATCGCGTCCGGGAGCCAGGTGTGCAGCGGGAACTGCGCGCTCTTGCCGGCCACACCGGCCAGCAGCAGCAGCGCGATCAGCGTGGGGTGGTGCAGCTGCCCGTGCGCGGCCGCGGCCAGCACGCCCTGGATCCGGAAGGTCCCGGCGTCGGCGCCGAGCAGGAAGAGGCCGAACAGGAACGGCACGTCGCCGAGCTTGGTGACCAGGAAGGCCTTGAGCGAGGCGGCCCGGGCGTCCGCGGTCTCCCAGTGGTGGCCGATCAGGAAGTACGAGCAGATGCCCATGAGCTCCCAGCCGACCAGCAGCAGGATCAGGTCGCCCGAGTAGACCACCAGGAACATCGCGGCGGTGAAGAGCGAGACCAGCGCGGCGTAGGACGGGTAGCGCGGGTCGGTGCGCAGATAGGCCGTGGAGTAGACCTGGACGCAGGTGGCGACCACCCCGACCAGCACCGAGATCAGCGAGGTGTAGCCGTCCAGGTGGAAGGCCAGCCAGATCTCGGGGCCGCCGGTGGGGGTGAGCCGGGTGGCGACGTCCAGCGTGGCGCCGGTGCCCAGTTGCAGGGCGGTGACCAGGGCCAGCACCGCGGCGGCGGCCACCGGCAGGATCGCCAGCGGCCGGGCCAGGCCGGGGGCCCGCTTGCCGGTGGCGAACAGGGCGGCCGCGCCGAGCGCGGGCAGCGTCGGGACGAGCGTGGGGAGGGCGATGTTCACTTGACGGCCTGACCCTTCGACACGTCCTCGGTTGCCGCGCCGTCGAACTGGGCCGGCACCTCGGCGGCGCGGTCGCCGAGCGCCCTCAGCCGGTCCACGTCGGCGGTGCCGCGGGTCCGGAAGACCAGCAGCACGATGGCCAGCCCGAGGCCGATCTCGGCGGCGGCGACGGTGATGGCGAAGAGGGTGAGCGCCTGCCCGGCGTGCAGCGCGTCGCGCAGCCAGGCGTCGAAGGCGATCAGGTTGAGGTTGACGGCGTTGAGCATCAGCTCGACCGACATCAGCACCAGGATGGCGTTGCGCCGGGCGAGCAGGCCGTAGACGCCGATGCTGAAGAGCAGCGCGGCGAGAACGGCGGGGTAGGCGAGATGCATCGGCTCTCAGCGCTCCTGCTGCTGGGGGGCGGCGGAGGCGTCGACGGGGCGCCGGGTGCGCAGCTTGCCGGGTCGGGGCCTGGCCCCGCTGTCCTTGCCGGTCCGGGAGATGACGATGGCACCGACCAGCGCGGCCAGCAGCAGCACCGAGAGCGCCTCGAACGGCAGCACCCAGTACCGGAACAGGCTGGCGCCGGTCGCGGCGGTGCTGCCGCCGCCCGCGCTCAGGTCGATCCAGGAGGTCCGGAAGGCGTCGACCACCAGGGTCACCAGGGTGCCGGCGGCGGCCAGCGCGACGCCCAGGGCGATCCACCGGTTGCCCGAGTCGGCGTCCGGCGAGCGGCCGATCGGCGCCCGGGTGAGCATCAGGCCGAAGAGCACCAGGACGACCACCGAGCCCAGGTAGATCAGCACCTGCACCCAGGCCACGAACTCGGCGGTGAGCAGCAGGAACTCGATCGCCAGGCCGCCGAGCGCGACGACCAGCCAGAGCGCGGCGTGCACCAGCTGCTTGGTGGTCACCGAGATCAGCGCGGCGCCGAGCACGGCGAGGCCGACCAGCACGAAGACGATCTCCACGCCGGTGGGCGAGAGGAAACCGCGGGCCGCGGGGCTCAGCGAGCCGGTCGCGGCGAGCAGGGCGGTGGTCATGCGGAGTCACCCCCGGCGGCGGCCGCCAGCTTCTCGGCGGCCTTGCGGGCGCCGGCGATCTCCTTGGGCTCCTCGGCGCCCGGGTCCAGCGCAGGCGGGGCCGGCACGGTCCACATCCACTCGCGCAACTTCTCGCGCTCGTGGGTCAGCTCGTGGATGTCGGTCTCCGCGTACTCGAACTCGGGCGACCAGAAGAGCGCGTCGAACGGGCAGACCTCGATGCAGATCCCGCAGTACATGCAGAGCGAGAAGTCGATGGCGAAGCGGTCCAGCACGTTGCGGGTGCGGGCCCGCGCGTTCGGCTCGACGGCCGGCAGGGTCTCCTTGTGCGAGTCGATGTAGATGCACCAGTCCGGGCACTCACGGGCGCAGAGCATGCAGACCGTGCAGTTCTCCTCGAGCAGCCCGATCACGCCCCGGCTGCGCGGCGGCAGCTGCGGTTGCACCTCGGGGTACTGCGCGGTGACGGACTTGCGGGTCATCGTCCGCAGGGTGACGGCGAGGCCCTTGGCCAGGCCGGAGCCGGGAAGGTTCACTGGGAGATCGCCACCTTGATGATGCCGGTGAGGGCGAGCTGGAGGAGTGCGAGCGGGATCAGCACGGTCCAGGCGAAGCGCATCAGCTGGTCCTCGCGCAGCCGGGGGAAGGTCACCCGGGCCCAGATCACCACGAAGGCGAGCGCGAAGGTCTTCAGCAGCGTCCAGAGCCAGCCGAGGCTGTCCGGCAGCGGGCCGTGCCAGCCGCCGAGGAAGAGCACCGCGGTCAGCGCGCAGAGCACCAGGATGCCGGCGAACTCGGAGAGCAGGAAGAGCGCGAAGCGCAGCCCGGTGTACTCGGTGTAGGCGCCGAAGATGATCTCGGAGTCGGCCACCGGCATGTCGAAGGGCGGGCGCTGCAGCTCGGCCAGGCCGGCGGTGAAGAAGACGAAGGCGCCGATCGCCTGCCACGGGATCCACCACCAGTGGAACTGGTCCAGGATCCCGGGCAGCGAGACGGTGCCCGCCGCCATCGCCACCGAGGCTCCGGCCAGCAGCATCGGCAGCTCGTAGGACATCAGCTGGGCCGCCGAGCGCAGGCCGCCGAGCAGCGAGAACTTGTTCGCCGAGGCCCAGCCGGCCATCAGCGAGCCGAGCACCCCGATGCCCATGACGGCGAGCACGAAGAAGATGCCCGCGTCGATCGCCTCCCCGACGAAGCCGTTCGGACCGACCGGGATCGCCAGCAGCACCAGCAGGTACGGCAGCAGCGCGACGGCCGGGGCCAGTTGGAAGACCCGCCGGTCGGCGCCGGCCGGGACGATCTCCTCCTTCTGCGCGAACTTGACGCCGTCGGCGACCAGCTGGGCCCAGCCGTGGAAGCCGCCGGCGTACATCGGGCCGAGCCGGCCCTGCATGTGGGCCATCACCTTGTGCTCGGTCTGACCGATGATCAGCGGGAAGGTGAGCAGGACCACCAGCGCGGCGAGGCAGCGCAGCAGCGTGTCGAGCAGGTTCACTCGCGCTCTCCGTTCCGGCTTTCCGAGGTCTCGGCCGAGGGGTCGTCGGACGTCGGCTCGGCCGACTTCTCGGGTACGGCAGGTGGCTCGGGCTCGGCCGGCTTCGCGGGCTCCGGGTCGTGCGCGGGCACCGGGGAGTGCCAGGGCGCGTCCGAGCTCCGGGTGCGCGCGGGGCCCTCGGGTGCGGGGCCCTCGGGTGCGGGGCCCTCGGGTGCGGGGCCCTCGGGTGCGGCAGCCTCAGGTGCGGCGGGCGCGGACTGGCTGGCCGAGCCCTCGGTGATGCTGCGGGTGCGGCGCGGCCGGTCGGCGCGCACCGCCGGCGCGCCCTCCGCCGCCGCTGCCGCCGCCCGGGGGCCGCGGGCCGCGCGGGCCGGACGCTCCGCCACCGGGGGCAGGGTGCCCTTGAGCGGCCCCCACTCGTTGGGATCCGGCACGCCGGGCGGCTGCATCTTGCGCCGGGCCGGCCCCGCGTGGTCGTGGTCGCTCTCGCCCGGCTCCTTGGCGCCCGGCCAGGCCTTGGCGACCCGGGCGGCGAGCACGAACTCCTTGCGCAGCGGGTGCCCCTCGAAGCCCTCCGGCAGCAGCAGCGGCACCAGGTGCGGGTGGCCGGTGAAGTCGATCCCGAACATCTCGTGCGTCTCGCGCTCGTGCCAGCCGGCCCCCGGGTAGACGCCGGCGGCGGTCGGCAGCGCGGCGCCGGCCCGCGGCACCCGGGTGCGCAGCAGCAGCTGCCGCACCGCGCCGGCCTCGCCGACGGCGGCCAGGTGGACGCAGACCGAGAAGCCCTCGGCGAGCTCGTCCACCGCGCTCAGCCAGTCGAAGAAGCGCAGGCCCAACCCGTCCCGGGCGGTGGTCAGCGCCTCGATCCAGTGCTCGGCGGGGACGTCCACGGTGAGCAGCTGGTAAGCCGCGGCGGCGCTCGCCCAGGGGCCGATCGCGGCGGCGGTCTCGTTCGGATCCACCGCGGTCACTGGGCACCTCCGGGACCAGGCACCAGCGGGCGGCGCAGCGCGCCGGCCGAGGGACCGGTGTAGCGCTCCGGCAGCGACTCTGCGGCGATCTTCTCCTGAAGCTTGAGGATGCCCTGCAGCAGCGCCTCGGGGCGCGGCGGGCAGCCCGGCACGTAGACGTCGACCGGGATGATCTGGTCCACGCCCTTGGTGACCGAGTAGGAGTCCCAGTAGGGCCCGCCCGAGTTGGAGCAGGCGCCGAAGGAGATGACGTACTTGGGCTCCGGCATCTGCTCGTAGAGCCGCCGCACGGCCGGTGCCATCTTGTCCGTCACCGTGCCCGAAACGATCATCAGATCGGCCTGGCGCGGCCCGGGGGCGAACGGGATGACTCCCATCCGGATGAAGTCGTGCTTGGCCATCGAGGCCGCGATGAACTCGATCGCGCAGCAGGCCAGGCCGAAGTTGAAGCACCACAGGCTGTAACGGCGGCCCCAGTTGAGCACCACCTTGACCGGGTCCGGGGCGAGCCGGGCCAGCGGGCCGAGCCGGCGCTGTTCCAGCGCCCCCGGACCGGGGTTGGCGGGGTCGGGCAGGCCGAGCTGGACCGGTCCGCCGGAGCCGTGGCTGTGGGTCACGTCCATTCCAGGACCCCCTTCTTCCAGGCGTAGAGCAGCCCGATCGCGAGGAAGCCGAGGAAGATGAACATCTCCACCAGCGTCGCCATGCCGTACCCCGCGGCGGCGAACACCGTCGCCCACGGGAAGAGGTAGATCGCGTCGACCGCGAAGATCACATAGAGGAATGCGTAGATGTAGTACCGGATCTGGGTCTGGGCCCAGCCCTCACCGACCGGGTCGACCCCGCACTCGTAGGTGAGCAGCTTCTCCGGCGACCAGACGGCCGGGCGCAGCAGGCGGTTGGCCGTGAAACCGACGGCCAGGAAGAGCACGCCGAGAATCGCGAGCAGGCCGACGGCCGCGTACGCGTCGAAGTAGCCGCTGCCCATCGCGGGGTCGGCCGCGAGGGCGGTGGCCCGGGGGCCCTGCATGCGTTCGCCTCCAGCGGTCTTTACACGTCCATAACCTCGTTATGGCGTGAGTCTATGGCCACCGCTGTGCGACCCAGGCACCCCGCCCGACCCTTAAGACGACTCGTGGACAGCGGAAGGTGGGGTTAACCCCCGCAAGGAACTCGTCCTGACCCCCGTGCGCCGAGCCCCTCCCACCCGCCAAGCTGTACCCGCACCACCCTGACGACGAACGGAACGGACTCATCCGATGAAGCTGCGCGGCTCCCGCCGGTCCGAGGCCCGACCGCTGTACGGCGCCCAGATGTGGCGCGAGGCCCGCCACCACCTGGTCGGCCTGCCCTTCGGCATCGTGGTCTTCGTCGCCACCGTGGTCCTGCTCGCGGTCGGTGTGGGACTGAGCGTGACGGTGATCGGGCTGCCGGTGCTCGGGCTCGGGCTGCGCCTCGCCCGCTGGTTCGGTGCGCTGGCCCGCAGCCGGGCCAGGGCCAGCCTCGGCGCCCAGGTCGGGGAGCCGGGGCCGCTGCCGGCCGGCCGGCCGGGGGCGATGGGCCGGGCGCTGGCCCCGCTCGCCGACGGGCTCTGCTGGCGCTCGGCGCTTTACTGCCTGCTGATGCTGCCGTGGGGCGTCATCACCTTCGCGCTGACCCTGGTCTTCCTGGTCGCCGGCTGGCCGCTGCTGCCCTTCGTGGTGCGGTACCTGGCCGTCGCGCACCGGGTGCTGGTGGAGTCGCTGCTCGGTCCGGGCGAGCTCACCGAGCGGGTGCGCGAGCTGGAGGAGGACCGCGGCGCGGTGGTCGACACCGCCGCCGCCGACCTGCGCCGGATCGAGCGCGACCTGCACGACGGCGCCCAGGCCCGGCTGGTCGCCCTGGCGATGGACCTCGGCCTGGCCAAGGAGAAGCTGCTGGACACCGAGCTGACGCAGGAGCAGGCCTCGGCCGCCCGGATGGTCGAGGTGGCGCACGGCGAGGTGAAGGTGGCCCTGCAGGAGCTGCGCGATCTGGCCCGGGGCATCCACCCCGCCGTGCTCACCGACCGCGGCCTGGACGCGGCGCTCTCCTCGGTCGCCGCCCGCTGCACCGTCCCCGGCGGAGTGCGGGTCAACGTGGACCTGGCCGGGCCGGACGGCGTCCAGGAGCGCCCGGACTCGGCGGTCGAGGGCATCGCCTACTTCACCGTCAGCGAGCTGCTCACCAACACCTCGAAGCACGCCGGGGCGCGCAGCGCCAGCGTGGACGTCTGGCGCTCGGCGGACCGGCTGATGCTCCAGGTCGGCGACGACGGACAGGGCGGGGCCGGCCGGCCCGGTGACGGCTTCCGCGCGGCCGGCGGCCTGGCCGGCCTGGCCGAGCGGATCGGCGCGGTCGACGGCGTCTTCCTGGTGGAGAGCCCGGCCGGCGGCCCGACCACGGTCACCATAGAACTCCCCTGGCGCACCCGGGCCGCGCGGCCGGTGTGACGCCGGGGGCGAGCCGGACCGCCCGCCCGGTCAGGAGCCGAGCGTCCCCAGCGTCACGTCGGCCGTCTTGGTCGCCCCGGCGCGGGTGTAGGTCACGGTGACCTTGTTGCCCGGTGAGAGCGAGGCGAGCGCCGTGGTCAGCGAGTTGACCGTGGTGATCTGGGTGCTGCCGACCTGGGTGATCACATCGCCCGCCTGCAGCCCGGCCGAGGCCGCCGGACCGCCGGAGGTCGTGCTGACGATGACCACACCGGCCGGCTGGTAGTCGCTGCTGAAGTAGGGGCGCACCGTGACGCCGAGCGCGGCCTTGCCCGAGTTGGTGACCTTGCCACTGGCGATCAGCTGGTCGGCGATGTTGGTGATGGTGGCGCTCGGGATGGCGAAGCCGATCCCGGTGGCGGCGCTGCCGTTCAGCTCGGGGTCGACGGCGGCCAGCGTGTTGATGCCGATCACCTGGCTGGAGAGGTTGACCAGCGCGCCACCGCTGTTGCCGGGGTTGATCGCGGCCGAGGTCTGCACCATGTTGGCGATGGTCGCGCCCGGCGAACCGCCGCCCTGGGGCTCGGTGACGGTCCGCCCGGTGGCCGAGACGATGCCCTGGGTCACGCTGCTGGAGAGCCCCAGCGGGCTGCCCATCGCCAGCGTGATCTGCCCGACCTCCACCTTCCCGCTGTCCCCGAAGACCACCGGCTTCAGGCCGCTGGGCGGGCTGCTGAGCTTGATCACCGCGAGGTCGTCGTCGGGGTAGCTGCCGACCAGGGTGGCGTTCATCTGGTTGGTGCTGTTGGCCAGGCTCACCTGGAAGCTGGTCGCGGTGCCCACCACGTGGGCGTTGGTGACGATGTCGCCCTTGTCGTCGTAGACGATCCCCGAGCCCAGCCCGGAGGCCGTGGTGATCTGCACCACCGAGGGCAGCACGTTCGAGATCACCTGCTGGTACTCGTCCTGCAGCTGGTTGGTCACCGAGGGCGCCGCGGTCGGGCTGCCGGTGCTCGCGGCGGTGGCCGAGGAGGACTTCGTGCCGCTGCTGGTGCAGCCGCCGAGCGCCAGTGCGGCACCGAGCACCACCGCTCCCGGCCCGGCCAGCCGGGCGGCCACGGCCTTGGGCCCGGTGGGTCGCGGGCCGGACGGGCTCGGGCGGGTGTGATCCTTCATGGGGTGCACCTGGGCGTCCTCCGGTTCCGTGCATGCGGGGCTGCTGACCGGCTTTCGCCGGGCTTGTCAGCATTCCACCGCTATGTCCGAATCACCGTCACCGGCGCGCCGCGCCCAGGGCCCGGTGGCCCGGCGCCCGCCGGGCCACCGGACCACCCCGGCTACCGCTGCTCGGGCACCGCCGTCCCGAAGACCGCGTCCAGCGCGTAGACGCAGCGGTCCTTGCTGCTCACGAAGACCCGGCCGCCCGCCGCCACCGGAGAGCCCGTCAGCTCGCCCTTGGTGCCCAGCTCCCAGCGCAGCCGCCCACTGGCCAGCTCCAGGGTGTGCAGCGAGTGGTCCCGGCTGCCCAGGTGGACCAGCCCGTCGGCCGCCGCCGGGGCGCCGACGATCTCGCCGCGCGCCGCGTACCGCCACAGCTCCTGGCCGCTCGCGGTGTCGAAGGCGAAGAGCGTGTCCCCGCTGGCGATCAGCGCGCTGCGCCCGGCCAGCACCACCGGCTCGGCGCCCTGCCGGCTCGCGGTGCGGCCCTGCCAGCGCACCCGGCCGCTCGCGCCGTCCAGCGCGTAGAGGGTGCCCAGGTAGTCGGCCACGTAGACGGCCGGGGTGGCCGAATCGTCCAGGGTCGGCGGGGTGAAGAGCACCACCGGCGCCTCGAACCGCCAGCGCTGCGCCCCGCTGGCCGCGTCCAGCGCGTACACCGAGGTGCCGGCCGTCACGTAGACCGTCCCGCCGCGCACCGCGGGCCGGGACGGCACGTCCTCGCCGACCGGGAAGGCCCAGCGCGGCAGCCCGCCCCGGGCGTCCACGCAGCGCAGCCGCCCGCCGCCGTAGTAGTAGACGGAGCCGGCCAGCAGGGCCGGCCCGGACTGCGGGTTCTCGTAGTCCTGCTGGGCGTCCTCGGCCCGCCACAGCTCCGCGCCGTTGGCACTCGAGCGCACCTGCACCCCGCCGCCGCGCAGCCCGCAGCAGAGCACCCCGTCCGCGGCGTCCAGCGAGTAGACCCAGCCGTCCAGCGAGGTGCGCCAGCGCTCGGTGCCGTCGGCCACGTCCACGGTGTAGAGGTGCGGACCGTCGGCGGCGTGCAGCCGGCCCGCGTCCACCGCGACCGCCCAGGCCACGTCACGGGTCTTGTAGCGGCGCCGGCCCGAGGCGATGTCCAGGGCGTGCACCTCGAAGCTGGAGATGAACAGGGTGCCCTCGGCGACCACCGGCGTGCCCCACACGTCGTTGGACATCCGGAACCGCCACGGCCGCCACCGGCCCTGCTCGGCGGGCGAGACGGGCGAGGCGGGCGAGACGGTCGGCCCCGCCACCGGTGCGGTGGTCTGGCCCGAGCGGCGCACCCACTCGGTCTCGGCGGGCGTGGGCCCGGTGGCCGGCCGCTCCTGCTCGGTGCCGTGCGCCTGCGGCCCCGGCCCTATCCGCACCGAGGCGCCGGACAGCTGGATCTCCTGGGCCGGCTCGCGCCGGTGCCGGCGGGCCGGACCCAGCTTGGCGGTGCTCGCCTCGGCCTGCCCCCCGGTCGTGGCGGGGAGCTGACCGACCGCCGACCGGCCGGCGGCCTGCGCGACCGCCGCCTGCCCCAGCGGGCCGAGCGCGCCGGTGCGCGGGTCCACCGCGTCGGGCCGGCTCGGCCCGCTGGTGGGCGGCAGCGGCGGCGCGGGCGGCGGGCCCCAGTGCCCCTCGGGTACGGCGGGACCGCCTTGGCGGGCCGCCAGGTAGGGCGCGGGCTGCGGCGGTCCCACCGGCACCGGCGGGACCACCGGCGCGACGGGCGGCTGCGCCGGTGCCGCGGTCCGGGACCCGGGCAGGTTGCGCCGGCCCCGCTTGCGCTCGATCAGCTCCAGCGCGTTCGGCGGCAGCCAGTCCCCGCCCTCCTCCCCCGCGTCGTCCCGGGAGAAGAGGTGCGGCGCCAGCTCCGCCTGGATCTGCGCGGGGGTCGGCCGGTGCTCCGGCGCCGGCCGCATGCAGGCCCGCACCAGGTCGACCAGCTCCACCGGCAGCCCGGACAGGTCCGGCTGCTCGCGCAGCAGCTTGAAGACCGTCTCCACCGGATTGCCGCCCGAGTAGGGGGCGTGCCCGGTGGCGCAGAAGACCAGCAGCGAACCGAGCGAGAAGACGTCGCTCGCCCCGGTGACGCTGCGGCTGTCCTTGGCCTGCTCCGGCGACATGTAGGCGGGCGTGCCCACCGCCACGTTGGTCATGGTGAGCCGGGTGTGCGAGACCCCGGCGGCGATCCCGAAGTCGATCACCCGCGGGCCGTCCTCGACCACCAGGACGTTGGACGGCTTCAGGTCACGGTGCACCAGCCCGGCGGCATGGATGGACTGCAGCGCCTCGGCGATCCCGGCGATCAGCCAGCGCACCGCGTCCACCGGCAGCGGCCCGCACTCGTCGACCAGGTCCTCCAGCGAGGGCGCCGGCACGTACGCGGTGGCCAGCCACGGCACCCGGGCGTCCGCGTCGGCGTCGACCACCGCCGCGGTGTAGAAACCACCGACCGTCTTGGCCGCCGCGATCTCCCGGGCGAAGCGCACCCGGAACAGCTCGTCCTCGGCGAGTTCGCCGCGCACCGTCTTGATCGCCACCCGCCGGCCGGAGGTCGACCGTGCCAGGTACACCAGCCCCATCCCACCGGCGCCGAGCCGTCCGAGCACCTCGAAGGGCCCGATCCGTCTCGGATCCTGCGCCGTCAGCTGGTCCACTCGGCTGCCACCTCCCCGTCCGCACGCCCACCCGTTCGCGGGCCGGAGTTGATTCTCCAATGCGCCCGCCCCCTGAGCCAATCTCCCCCCACCTGAGCCCGGCGCCCGTGTCGCGCCGCACCGGCGGCTTCCGGCCGCCCCGGCCCCCGCCGAGCCCGACGGCCCGTCGAATCCGCGCTCGGCCAGCAGTTCTGACGCCGACTCGGAAGTCACCGCATTCATGCGCAAGGCTACGCAGAGCGACCCGAGAGGCCTTCAGCCCACTGGCCGTCACTCTGTGCCGTCATCAGCACACGGGGGGGCTCCGAATATCGCTATCCCGGCCCTCAATACCCGCCCGTGCGGACTAATAGTCGCATCACCGAATCGCGCCATGATCGGTGCGCGGTAAGCTGACGGCATGACAGGACAAGTTCGCACCGTCGACGGTCGCGTCGCCGGGCGACGCGGACAGGAGACGCGGCAGAAGCTGCTCGACTGCCTCCGCGAGATGCTCAGCACGTCGCCGTACCGGGACGTCAAGGTCATCGACGTCGCCCGTATGGCGGGTACCTCCCCCGCGACCTTCTACCAGTACTTCCCGGATGTCGAGGGCGCTGTCCTCGAGATCGCCGAGGAAATGGCCAAGGACTCCGTCGAGCTCAAAGAGCTGATCGACGGAAAGTCCTGGGCAGGAAAGTCCGGCGCCACCACGTCCGAAGAACTGGTGGACGGATTCCTCGCCTTCTGGCGCAAGAACGACGCCATTCTGCGCGTGGTCACGCTGGGTGCCGCAGAAGGGGACAAGCGGTTCTTCAAGATCCGCATGACTGTCCTCAACTCGGTGGCCAAGCCGCTCGCGGATGCCGTCAAGGACCTTCAGGCCAAGGGCCAGGCCGACAAGGCGCAGGACGCCGCCGCGGTGGCCGGCTCGCTGATCTCGCTGCTCGCCTCGGCAGCGGAGCATCAGAAGGCCTTCACCTCCTGGGGGGTCAAGGTCAAGGATCTGAAGCCCACCCTCGCCCCCCTGGTGTACCTGGGCGTCACCGGCAAGAAACCGCCCAGGTAGACCGTCCTTCCACCCAAGTCTCCATATCGTGTGCTCGCGCGTGGCCCCGGCCTCCTGTCCGGTGGACGTCGGGCGGCGGCCGTGTCCTCGGGGGAGGTTCGCCGACGTACCGCAGCGCGCTGGCCGGCAACATGACGGTGGGCGGGATCCCGATCGGGATCCCGCCCACCGTCATGTCCAGGCCGCTCAGGGGCAGCGGACCACCTGGCCGGCGTAGGCCAGCCCGCCGCCGAAGCCGAAGAGCAGCACCGGATCGCCGCTGGAGAGCTCGCCGCGCTCGACCAGCTTGCTGAGCGCGAGCGGGATCGAGGCCGCCGAGGTGTTGCCGGAGTCGACCACGTCGCGGGCGATGACGGCGCCGGTCGCACCGAGCTTGCCGGCGATCGCGTCGATGATCCGCAGGTTCGCCTGATGGGCGACGAAGCCCTTGAGCTCGCTCGGGTCGATCCCGGCCCGCTCGCAGGTCTGCCGGGCCAGCGGGGCGATCTGCGTGGTGGCCCAGCGGAAGACCGCCTGGCCCTGCTGGCTGATCACCGGCTTCCAGCCGGTGATGGTCACCGCGTCGGTCTTCTCCGGTTCCGAGCCCCAGACCACCGGGCCGATGCCGGGCTCGGCATCGGCCGGCTGGGCCTCGACCACGGCCGCCCCGGCACCGTCGGCGAAGATCACGCAGGTGGAGCGGTCGGTCCAGTCGATGGTGTCCGACATCCGCTCGGCGCCGATCACCAGCGCCCGGCTCGCCGCGCCGGCCCGGATCGCGTGGTCGGCGGTGGCCAGCGCGTAGGAGAAGCCGGAGCAGACGGTGTTGATGTCGTAGGCGGCGGGGCTGGGGATGCCGAGCCGGGCCGCGACCGCGCAGGCGGTGTTGGGGCTGCGCTCGATCGCCGTACAGGTGGCCACCACCACGAGGTCGATGTCCTGGGGCGCCAGGCCGCTGTTGGCCAGCGCCTTCTGCGCCGCCTCGGTGGCGAGGTCGACGAGCGTCTCGTCCTCGGCGATGTGCCGCTGCCGGATGCCCACCCGGCTGCGGATCCACTCGTCGTCCGTGTCGACCAGCGCGCTCAGGTCGTCGTTGGTGAGGACCCTGGTGGGCTGGTAGTGGCCGAGCGCCACAATGCGGGAACCGGTCATGTTGCCACTCAACCCGGTTACCGGCGCGTCAACTGCTCACGGCCGATAACAGGATCCGGCCTCCGAAGCTGTAGGAGGCGAACAACAGCCCTTGCGGCACAACGGGGATCGGGCGCCATTTGGTGACATGAAGAGAAATCTCAGGTTGACGAATGTTCGTTCGGGCGATGCTCGGCCGGTCCTCGGGACCGGTTCTCCGGGCCCGCCCTCAGGTGGCCAGCGAGGCCGCGTCGCCCATCACGATCACCGGATGGGCGGCCGGGTCCAGGGTGCGGATCAGGGTGGCCATGTCGTCCTCGGGGACCGAGACGCAGGCGTGGGTCGGCCCGCCGTGGTCGACGTGCAGCCAGATGCCGCCGCCCTTGGCCTCGCCGAGCGGCTCGCGGGGGTCCAGCGGCGAGCTGCCGACCACCCGGTTGTAGTCGATCGCCACCACGTAGTCGAAGGAGCCGGCCAGCGGCTCACCGTTGAAGCCGGTACCGCTCGCCGTGAAACCGCTGTCCTGGTGGTAGGGCAGCTTGCTGCCCGGGTCCGGCTTGAGGCCGCCCGCGTCGCTGAGCGTGAAGACGCCGATCGGGCTGCGCAGGTCCCCGGAGGTGTGGTCGGTGGTCCAGCCCGCGTTCCCGTTGTGCCCGGTCCAACTGGCGCCCGGCCGCCAGCGGCCGTCGGCGGTGCGGCTCCACAGGGTGACGGTGGCGTTGGCGGAGTCCTTGGCGGCGCCGCTGGCCAGCACCACCTGGTCGGCGTCGGCCGGTATCCGGGCGGCGAAGCCGGTGCCGAGCCCCGGTATCGCGGGGTAGCTGCCGTCCGCCCGGTCCGAGCGGTCGGCGCTGGGCGCATCGGTGTGCCCGGCGGCCGCGCCCGGCGCGGCCGTACCGGACGGCGTGGCCACACCGGCGGGCAGCGGGACGATGTCCTGGCTCAGCGCCGTGCCGGTGCCGCGGTGCGCGGCGAACGTGCCACCGGGCCCGAGGCCGAGCCAGCCGACCGCCGCGACCAGCAGCAGCGCCGCGCCCGCGGTGACCGCCTGGCGGCGCCGGCGCTGCCTGCGCCGGCGGCCCCGACGGGCCTGCGCCCGGGAACCCGGGGCGGCCCGTCCGCCGGTCGGCTGCGCGGCGGACGGCCGCGTCGGTTGCTTTCGGACGGCGGCCCGATGGGATCCGGACATGCGGTCGATCCTGCCAAAGACCGCCACGGAGGGTGAACCCGGGCCACCCTAAATCGGTATGAAGAGGATCCGGGGCTGGTGGGAGGGGTGTGGACGACCGGCGGCGGTCAGAGCCGCATCGCCTGCGGGGTCTCCCGGCGCAGCAGGTCCGGGCCGTCGTACTCGCGGATGACCTCGTAGCGGGTGTTGCGCTCGACCGGCCGGAAACCGGCGTCCCGGATCAGGTCGAGCAGGTCCTCGCGGCCGAGCTTGTTCGGGGTGCCGAAGTTGTCCGCGTCGTGGGTGATCTTGTACTCGACCACCGAGCCGTCCATGTCGTCCGCGCCGTGGCTGAGCGCCAGCTGGGCGGTGGTGACGCCGTGCATCACCCAGAAGACCTTGACGTGCGGGACGTTGTCGAAGAGCAGCCGGGAGACCGCGAAGGTCTTCAGCGCCTCGGCGCCGGTGGCCATCTCGGTGCGGGCCATCAGCCGGTTGCGGACCACGCCGTCCTTGGAGTCGTGGAAGTCGTGCTGGTAGCGCAGCGGGATGAAGACCTGGAAGCCGCCGGTCTCGTCCTGCAGCTCACGCAGCCGCAGCACGTGGTCGACCCGGTGCCGGGGCTCCTCGATGTGCCCGTACAGCATGGTGCACGGGGTCTTCAGGCCCTTCTCGTGCGCCAGGCGGTGGATCCGCGACCAGTCCTCCCAGTGGGTCTCGTGGTCGACGATGTGCTGGCGGACCTCCCAGTCGAAGATCTCCGCGCCGCCGCCGGTGAGCGACTCCAGGCCGGCGTCGATCAGCTCGTCCAGGATCTCCGAGGCACTGAGCCCGCTGATCTTCTCGAACCAGTGGATCTCGGTGGCGGTGAAGGCCTTCAGCGAGACGTTCGGCAGCGCGGCCTTCAGCTCGCGCAGCGAGCGCGGGTAGTAGCGCCAGGGCAGCGTCGGGTGCAGGCCGTTGACGATGTGCAGCTCGGTGAGCGAGTCCGACTCCATCGCCTTCGCGAGCCGCACCGCCTCCTCGATCCGCATGGTGTACGCGTCCTTCTCGCCCGGCTTGCGCTGGAACGAGCAGTAGGCGCAGGAGGCGGCGCAGACGTTGGTCATGTTCAGGTGGCGGTTCACGTTGAAGTGGACGACGTCGCCGTTCTTCTTCGTCCGCACGTGGTGCGCCAGGCCGCCCAGCCAGGCCAGGTCGTCGCTCTCGTAGAGCGCGATGCCGTCCTCGCGGGTGAGCCGCTCACCCGCGTAGACCTTCGCCTCCAGCTCCCGCTTCAGCCCTGCGTCCATGCGGTGAACCGCCTCCTACGTCTTCGATCCAATGGCCGTTTCGCGCCGGAACCGAGACTACGCCCTAGGACCGACCGGCAGATGATGGGTGGGTGCAGGAGCGGCGTCCGGGCCGAGTCTGGGCGGCTCCGACGATGGGGGTACCTCCCGGCCGAAGGCCGGGGGAGAGAGTCCGGGCGTCGCGACGCCGCCCATCATCTGCCGGTCGGTCCTAAGACGTCAGCAGCTCGGACAGCAGCTTCGGTTCCAGGTTGCCGCCGCTCAGCACCGCTGCGAAGACCCGGCCGCGCAGCTCACCGGCGCGGTGCAGGTACGCCGCGGTGGCCACCGCGCCCGAGGGTTCGGCGACCAGCCGGCCGCGCCGGGCCAGCACCGCCACGGTGTCGCGGATCTCCGCCTCGCTGACCGTCACGATGTCGTCCACGTAGGCCTGCAGGTGCTCGAAGTTCAGCACCCCGACCGGGCTGCGCAGGCCGTCCGCGATGGTCCGGTACCGCTCGGCCACCGACCACGGGCGCAGTTCGCCGGAGTGCAGGCTGTCCCGCGCGTCGGCGGCCAGTTCGGGCTCGACGCCGATCACCCGCACGCCCGGAGTGGTCAGCTTGATCGCCGCCGCGGTGCCGCTGATCAGCCCGCCGCCGCTGACCGGCACCAGCACGGTGTCCAGCTCGTCCGGGGCGTCCTCGCCGATCTCCAGACCCACCGTGCCCTGCCCGGCGATGACGGACGGATCGTCGTACGGCGGCACCCAGACGTAGCCGTGCCGCTGCGCCAGCTCGGCCGGGCGGGTGTCGCGCTGGTCGGCCGGCACCAGCAGCACCTCGGCGCCGTAGGAGCGGGTGGCGGCCACCTTCATCGCGGGCGAGGTGTCCGGCATCACGATCACGGCCCTGATGCCCAGTTGGCGGGCCGCGTAGGCGACCGCCTGGGCGTGGTTGCCGCTGGACTGGGCGACCACGCCGCGGGCCCGCTCCTCGGCGCTCAGCTGGGCCAGCCGGTTGTGGGCGCCGCGGATCTTGAAGGCGCCGGTCGGCTGGAGGTTCTCCGGCTTGAGCCAGAGCCGGCGGTTGCCGTCCTCGGCCCAGGGAGCCGGCAGCAGCGGCGTCCGCACCGCCACCCCGGCTATCCGGCGTTGGGCGGCGCGCAGCTCGTCCAGTCCGACCAGTGGCATGTCCTACTCCCCCACGGTGTTCGACGGTCGCTCGGTGATCCGTTGCTGGGCCGCGTCGCGACTCATTCGCTCGGCAGCGGCAGATCGCTGACCCGGTTCTCCCACTTGGTGGAGAGCACGACCGTGGTCCGGGTCCGGGCCACGCCCTTGGTCCCCGACAGCCGCTTCACCACCGACTCCAGGCCCTCCACGTCGGAGACCCGGACCTTGAGCATGTACGAGTCGTCACCCGCGATGAACCAGCAGTCCTCGACCTCGCCGAGGTCCTTCAACCGGTGTGCCACGTCCTCGTGGTCGGCCGCGTCGGTGAGCTGAAGGCCGATCAGCGCGGTGACCCCGAAGCCGAGCGAGGCCGGGTTGACGGTGGCCCGGTAGCCGGTGATCACCCCGGCCTGTTCCAGCCGGTTGATCCGGTCCGTGACGCTCGGACCCGACAGGCCCACCAGCCGGCCCAGTTCCGCGTAGGAGGCGCGGCCGTTCTCCCGAAGCGCCTGGATGAGCTGCCTGTCCACCGTGTCCATGTACCGTCCGCGTCCTTCCGAACCGAGCCAGACCTCGAGAGCATTATCCGCAGTTCCAAGGTCACGCATGCCGCGCAACCCGGAAATCGCAGACGTCAGATGTCGGCTGCCAGATATCGCAGAGAACATACTCTCCCGGGGCGGCCCTTCTTACGCCCCCTCGGCGGCACGGGCCGCGCCCAGCTCGCCCGCCCAGCGGCGATAGAGCCCGTGCGGCACCCCGACGGCGTCCAGCACCCGGCCGGCGACGAAGTCCACCAACTCCTGCGCGGTGGAGCCGCCCGCGTAGAAACCGGGCGAGGCGGGCAGCACCACGGCGCCGGCCGCGTCCAGCTCCACCAGATGACGCAGCGTCACCCCCTCGAGCGGTGTCTCGCGGACGCAGACCACCAGCGGGCGGCGCTCCTTGAGGGTGACGGCGGCGGCGCGCTGGATCAGGTCCTTGCTCAGGCCGAGCGCGATCCCGGCCACCGCCCCGGTGGTGGCCGGGACCACCAGCATCCCCTTGGCCGGGTAGGAGCCGCTGGAGGGGCCGGCCGCGAAGTCGCCCGCCGTCCAGTACCGGACCTCCGCCAGGCCGTCCGCCGTCCCCAGCCAGGCGGCCAGGTCGGTGCGCCACTGCGCGTCCCGGAAGGAGATCCCGGTCTCGTCCAGGATGGTCAGCCGGGCCGCCCGGCTGACCACCAGGTCGACCGCCTCGCCGGCGGCCAGCAGGGCGCGGATCACCGAGGCCGCGTACGGGGTGCCCGAGGCGCCCGTCACCCCGACCACCCAGGGCCGCCGTACCGTCGGCTGTTGTTCGTTGCGCATACCTCGCACCCTAGGGCGTGCGACGCGGGAGGATGGTCGGCATGGCGCCGACCCTGATCGACCTCACCCACCAGGTCACCACCGGCATGCCCGTCTACCCCGGCGACCCCGAGGTGGCGCTGCGCCCCGCGCTGACCACCGACACCGCCGGGGTGAACGTCCTCTCGGTGCACCTGGGCTCGCAGTCGGGCACCCACCTGGACGCGCCTTACCACGTGGACGTCACCTGGCCGACCCTGGACGGGCTGCCGCTGGAGCGGTTCACCGGCCCCGCCGTGGTCGCCGACCTGCGCGCGCTGCCCGCCCGCAGCCCGGTGACGCCCGACCAGCTGGCCCCCGCGCTGGCCCGGCTGACCCCGGGCGCGGTGCTGCTGCTGGCCACCGGCTGGCCCCGGTTCTGGGGCACCGAGCGGTACCTGGCGCACCCCTACCTGACGCCGGCGGCGGCCACCGCGATCGTCGCCGCCGGGGTGCGCACCGTCGGGGTGGACGCGCTGAGCGTGGACCCCACCCCGGACCCGGGGCCGGGGGACCCGGCGGTGGCGGCGCTGCTGGCCGGTCTGAGCGACGAGCACGACGGCGAGCCGGCGGCCGCGGCGCCGGAGCTGGCCGCGCACCGGATCCTGCTCGGCGCCGAGGGCGGGGGCGTGATCGCGGAGAACCTGACCGACCTGACCGCGCTGCTGGAGGCGCAGGCCCGGGAGAAGCCGATCAGCGTGAGCCTCTTCCCGCTGCGGCTGGCGGCGGCCGACGGGGCGCCGGTGCGCGCGGTGGCGCGGGTGGGGTAGCGGGAAGGTACTGTCCGCAGGTGGAAAATCTGACCTTCAGCCCGTCGAGACGCCAGCTCTCGAACTACCTGGCCCGCCTGGTCCTGCTGCTGGCCGTGGTCTGCGGCATCACCGTCCTGGTCACGCACAACGCCGCGACCACCGGGATCGGCGCCGTCGTGGTCCTGGTGCCGCTCGCCCTGGGCGCCGCGCGCGGTCGCACCACGCTGAGCGGCACCGGCATCGAGATCCGCCGCCCGCTGGGCCCGCGGCAGTCGGTCGAGTGGAAGCAGGTCAAGGAGATCCGCGAGGAGGTGCGGGGCGGCACCCAGCTGCTGCGGGTCGAGCTGACCAGCGGCCGCAGCTTCCCGCTGCCCGCCCCCGCGCACACCGTGCTGTCGCCCAACCCCGACTACGCAGCCGAGCGGGACCGGGTGCTCGCCTACCGCAAGCAGCGCTCCGGCCGGCGCCCGAACCGGCGATAGGGCCCGCAGCAGGGCTTGCGGGCAGCGCTCGTGACACGGCTCGTGACAGGGCCGGCGGCGGTCGGGCGGGCCCGGTCGGCCACCCTGCCTTGGTCTAGACCATCCCGGTTGCCCCCGATAGGCTGACCGGCCATGGCAGAGATCGTCGGTGTGGTCGAGCGACTCTGGCGCTACCCCGTGAAGTCCACCGCCGGGGAGCGCCTGACCCAGGTCCCCGTCGACGATCGCGGCCTGGCCGGGGACCGGCTCTACGCCGTCCGGGACGGGGAGGGGAAGCTCGGCTCGGGCAAGAACACCAGGCGGTTCCGGCGGATGGACGGGCTGCTGCGGCTCGGCTCGCGGCTCGGGAACCTGCTGGACGGCCCCGAACTGCTCGACCCGCTCGGCCGGGCCGTCGCCGACCCCGTCGCCTTCCTGCGCGCCTACCTGCAGCGCGACGACGTCACGCTGGCCCGCGAGGACACCGTCTCGCACTTCGACCAGCTCCCGGTCAGCCTGCTGACCACCGCCACCCTGGACTGGGTCCGCGAGGCCGTCCCGACCGTGCTGGTCGACGAGCGGCGGTTCCGCCCCAACATCCTGCTCCGCACCCCGCCGGGCACCCGGCCGTTCGTCGAGGACGACTGGTTCGGCCGGGAGGGCGAGCTGAAGTCCGGCGCCCGGCTGGCCTTCATCCGGTCCAGCGAGCGCTGCGTGATGGCCACCGCGGCCCAGCCGGGGCTGCCGCACGCCCCCGAGATCCTGCGGGTGCTGGCGCGGGCGCACGCCAACCGGCTGGACGCGCTCGCGACGGTGAGCGGGCCGGGACTGCTGCGGGTCGGCGACCGGCTGCGACTGCTGTGACCGGGCGCTTCACGAGCACGCGTCGGCCGGTGACCGGATGTCAGCCGGTGACCAGGCAGAACGGGTGCCCCGCCGGGTCCGCGTAGATCGCCCAGCTGCCCTGGTGGCGCAGCAGCGCCGCGCCGTGCGCCGTCACCTCGCGCTCGGCGGCGGCCAGCTCCGCCACCTCGACGTCCAGGTGGACCTGCTGCGGATGCAGCGGGTCGGGCCACTGCGGCGGGTGGAAGTCCTCGACCCGCTGGAAGGCCAGCACCAAGCCGCCCGGCGTGTGCAGGGTGGACCACTCCTCGTCCAGCGACCAGCGCGGGTCGGGGCGGTCCACCTCGCCGCCGAGCAGCACCGCGTAGAAGCGGGCCAGCGCGGCCGGGTAGTGGCAGTCCAGGACCACGCACTGCAGGGTGCCGAGCATCGCCGCCTCCTTCGGGCCGTCTCCGGTCCTCCGATCATCCCGCACCGGCCGCGCGCCGCGCCCGGTGTGGCGCGCGGCGGCACGGCTCAGCCGGTGCGGCTCAGCTGAAGTGCAGGCCGCGCAGGATCAGGTCGAGCAGCGCGAACCCGAAGAGCGAGACGCCGACGAAGCCGTTGGTGGTGAAGAAGGCCCGGTTGAGGCGGGAGAGGTCGCGCGGCTTGACGATGCTGTGCTCGTAGCCGAAGGCGGCGATCACCAGCACCAGGCCGACGTAGAAGGCCGGACCGGCGTGGGTGAGGACGCCGTACCAGGCCAGCAGGCCGGTGGTGATCAGGTGGCAGACCCGGGCGCCGTAGAGCGCGCGGGCGATGCCGAACCGGGCCGGCACCGAGCGCACCCCCTCGGCGCGGTCGGCGGCCACGTCCTGGCAGCCGAAGATCAGGTCGAAGCCGCCGATCCAGATGCCGACCGCCAGGCCCAGCACCACGGCGTCCCAGGACCAGCTGCCGGTGACCGCCAGCCAGGCGCCGATCGGCCCCATCGCCTGGGCCAGCCCGAGGATCGCGTGCGGGAAGTCGGTGAACCTCTTGCCGTACGGATAGACCACCATCGGCACCACGGCGATGGGGGCGAGCACCAGGCAGAGCGTGTTCAGCGAGGCCGCGGCGCCGAGGAAGACCAGCAGCGCGATCGCCGAGCCGATGTACGCGGTGCGCAGCGAGACCGCGCCGGTGACCAGCTCGCGGCCCGCCGTGCGCGGGTTGCGGGCGTCCAGTTCGCGGTCGATGATCCGGTTCGCCGCCATCGCGAAGGTGCGCAGGCCCACCATGGCGATGGTGACGACCAGCAGCTGGCCCCAGTGCACCCGCTTGTCGGCCAGGAACATCGCGGTGAGGCTGGCGATGTAGGCGAAGGGGAGGGCGAAGACCGAGTGCTCGATCATGACCAGGCGCAGGAAGGCCTTGATCCTGTTCGGGGGCGGCGCCTCGAACAGGTCGGCAGCGGTCGTCACAGCCCGTATTCCTTCCAGCGACGCGTCACCTGTTCGGCGGTGGCCGGGTCCGAGGTGATCATCTCGGGCCACCCGCCGTCCCGGGTGTAGCCCTCCTCCGGGAGCTTACGGGTCGCGTCGATGCCCGCCTTGCCGCCCCAGAACTTCTGGTAGGAGGCGTGGTCGAGGTGGTCCACCGGGCCCTCGACCACGCTCAGGTCGCGGCTGTAGTCGGTGTTGCCCAGGGCCCGCCAGGCGACCTCCTGGTAGTCGTGCACGTCGCAGTCGGCGTCCACCACGATGATCAGCTTGGTCAGCGACATCATGTGGGCGCCCCAGATGGCGTGCATCACCTTCTGGGCGTGCTTGGGGTACTTCTTGTCGATCGAGACGATCACGCAGTTGTGGAAGCCGCCGGCCTCGGGCAGGTCGTAGTCGACGATGTCCGGCACGATCACCTTGAGCAGCGGCAGGAAGAAGCGCTCGGTGAACTTGCCCAGCGGGCCGTCCTCGGTCGGCGGGCGGCCGACCACGATGGACTGGAGCAGCGGGCGCCGACGCATCGTCAGGCAGTCGATGGTGAGCGCCGGGAAGAGCTCCTGCGGGGTGTAGAAGCCGGTGTGGTCGCCGAACGGGCCCTCCGGGAGCAGCTGGTCGGGCTCCAGCCAGCCCTCCAGCACCACCTCGGCGTCGGCCGGGACCTGCAGCGGGACGGTCTTGCAGTCGACCATCCTGACCCGCTCCCCGGCCACGAAGCCCGCGAACAGGTACTCGTCGATGTCCCCGGGCAGCGGGGCGGTGGCGGCGTAGGTGACCACCGGGGGGCAGCCGAAGGCGATCGCCACCGGCAGCCGCTCGCCGCGCCGGGCGGCCACCGCGGCGTGGTTGCGGCTGTCCTTGTGGATCTGCCAGTGCATGCCGATGGTCCGCTTGTCGTGCCGCTGCAGGCGGTACAGGCCCAGGTTGCGCACCCCGGAGTCGGGGTCCTTGGTGTGGGTCAGGCCCAGGTTGAAGAAGGAGCCGCCGTCCTTGGGCCAGGTGAAGAGCGCGGGGAGCTTCTCCAGGTCGACCTCGTCACCGGTGAGCACCACCTCCTGCACCGGAGCCTCGGTCGGCTTGACCTTGCGCGGCGGCACGTGGGCCATCGAGGCGAGCTTGCCGAAGGCGTCCCGGACGCCGGTGAAGCCGTGCGGCAGCTCCGGCTTGAGCAGGCCGGAGATCTTCTCGGCGATGTCCTCGGGCGACTTGAGGCCCAGCGACTTGGCCAGTCGGCGCTCGGTGCCGAAGACGTTCATCGCCAGCGGCATCGCGGAGCCCTTGACGTTCTCGAAGAGCAGGGCCGGGCCCTTGGCCTTCTGCACCCGGTCGACGATCTCGCCGATCTCCAGATGGGGGTCGACCTCGACCTTGATGCGCTTGAGGTCGCCTTCTCGTTCGAGGGCCCGCAGAAACGAGCGGAGATCGTCGTATGCCATGCCTGTCAGTATCGGCTACCCGATAGCCTGGCTCGGTCAACAGGGCCCGCCGCAGCCCGCTCGGCGCCGGCCCGGCCGCCGCCCGGCCTTGGGGGAGATCGCCACCGTGCTGGATATCGTGCCCGTTCTTCTCGTCCTGGTGCTCTGGATCTGGGCGTTCATCGACTGTCTGACCACGCCGGACCACGAGGTCCGCCACCTGCCGAAGCTGGTCTGGATCGTGCTCATCCTGCTCTTCGGCGAAGTGCTGCTCGGACCGCTGGCCTGGCTGCTGGTCGGACGGCGCCGCAGCGTGCTGGCGCTCGGCGCCGCGCGGGCCGCCGCCGAGCCCGGGACCCGGCATCGGCAGGTGGCACCGGACGACGACCCCGAGTTCCTGGCCGCGCTCGGCCGGGAGATGGAGCGGCGCCGGCGCGAGGAGCCGGAGGACGGATCCGCCTGACCGGGATCCGGGATCGGCCCGAGCTCCGCGCCACCACCTGCCGTTTTGGTGCATCCCTACGACTGACGGTACGTG
The DNA here is from genome assembly GCF_036242395.1 of Kitasatospora sp. NBC_01266. Classification (NCBI taxonomy): domain Bacteria; kingdom Bacillati; phylum Actinomycetota; class Actinomycetes; order Kitasatosporales; family Streptomycetaceae; genus Kitasatospora; species Kitasatospora sp. NBC_01266. The sequence goes on from NZ_CP108458.1 coordinate 3,748,818, forward strand.
GTCGGTACCCCTCGCCCACCTGCGAAGACCCCCTGGAACCCCGCTTTCCACCCCCTGCCCGCACCCCGATAGAACCGCTCTGAGCTGGGAAGTCGTCCCATCGAACAGTCGGCCGCCGATCTTGGCGTGCACTGGGCAAGAGCGCCTGCCGGAGGCGTCCGAGCTGCGGCCCGAACCGGCCTCTGAGCTGATTTTCTGTCCAGCCTCGACAGGTAAAGCCCTAGGACCTTGTACGGAACCAACGCCGAAACGGAGCGGTCCGGCCTCGTAGTGTCGTAGGGGGAGCAGGAAATCGCAGCCGGAGCCCACAGCCGACACCGACTGCTCGGTCGCTCATATATCTGGGAGTTCGAGATGACGGTGTTGCAGCAGGCCGCCGCGGGGGAACCCGCCGACGCGCGCGGCCGGGTGGCCGAGCTGCACGAGCTGCGCGAGCAGGTGCTGCGCGGTCCGAGCGACAAGGCGACCGAGGCCCAGCACGCCAAGGGCAAGCTGACGGCGCGTGAGCGGATCGAGCTACTGCTGGACGCGGGCTCCTTCCACGAGGTGGAGCCGCTGCGCCGGCACCGCGCGCAGGGCTTCGGCCTGGAGGCCAAGAAGCCGCACACCGACGGTGTGATCGTCGGCTGGGGCACCGTGCACGGGCGGACCGTCTTCACCTACGCGCACGACTTCCGGATCTTCGGTGGCGCGCTCGGCGAGGCCCACGCGCAGAAGATCCACAAGATCATGGACATGGCCATCGCGGCCGGTGCCCCGCTGGTCTCGCTCAACGACGGCGCCGGCGCCCGGATCCAGGAGGGCGTCACCGCGCTGGCCGGCTACGGCGGCATCTTCCAGCGCAACACCCGCGCCTCCGGCGTCATCCCGCAGATCTCCGTGATGCTCGGCCCCTGCGCCGGCGGCGCCGCGTACTCCCCCGCGCTGACCGACTTCGTCTTCATGGTCCGCGAGACCTCGCAGATGTTCATCACCGGCCCCGACGTGGTGCAGGCCGTCACCGGCGAGAAGATCAGCCAGAACGGCCTGGGCGGCGCCGACGTCCACTCCGCCGTCTCCGGCGTCTCCCACTTCGCCTACGACGACGAGCAGTCCTGCATCGAGGAGGTCCGCTTCCTGCTCTCGCTGCTGCCGCAGAACAACCGCGAGATGCCGCCGGCCACGCCGAGCGACGACCCGGTGGAGCGCCGCAACGAGTCGCTGCTCGACCTGGTGCCCGCCGACGGCAACCGCCCGTACGACATGCGCAAGGTGATCGAGGAGATCGTCGACCACGGCGAGTACCTGGAGATCCACGAGCGCTGGGCGACCAACGTGATCGTGGCGCTGGCCCGGATCGACGGACACGTGGTGGGCCTGATCGCCAACCAGCCGCAGTCGCTGGCCGGCGTCCTCGACATCAACGCCTCCGAGAAGGCCGCCCGCTTCGTGCAGATGTGCGACGCCTTCAACATCCCGCTGGTCACCATGCTGGACGTGCCCGGCTTCCTGCCCGGCGTCGACCAGGAGCACGACGGCATCATCCGGCACGGCGCCAAGCTGCTGTACGCCTACTGCAACGCCACCGTCCCGCGGATCCAGCTGATCCTGCGCAAGGCCTACGGCGGCGCCTACATCGTGATGGACTCCCGCTCGATCGGCGCCGACCTCTCCTACGCCTGGCCCACCAACGAGATCGCCGTGATGGGCGCCGAGGGTGCGGCCAACGTGATCTTCCGCCGCGACATCAACGGGGCCGAGGACCCGGAGGCGATGCGCGCGCAGAAGATCAAGGAGTACAAGAGCGAGCTGATGCACCCGTACTACGCGGCCGAGCGCGGCCTGGTGGACGACGTCATCGACCCCGCCGAGACCCGCTCCGTGCTCGCCCACGCGCTCGCCATGCTCCGCACGAAGCACGCCGACCTGCCCTCCCGCAAGCACGGCAACCCGCCGATGTAGCGGCTGCGCGCAGTCGGCAGTCACCTGACCACTCGTCATCCGCAGCTTCCGGGGAGAGAACCCGATCATGACCGTGTCCACCGAACCGCTCGTCCGCGTCACCCGCGGCTCCCTGTCCGACGAGGAACTGGCCGCGCTCACCGCCGTCCTGCTGGCCCGGGCCGCCGCCCAGCAGGCCACCGCGGCGCTGCCGGCCGTCGAGCCGCTCGCCCGCTGGCAGCGCCTGGAGCGCCGCCCGGTCTACTACTCGCCGGTCAGCTGGCAGTGGGCGGCGTAGTCGGCGACAGGCTCCGCACGGCCGCCGGCAGGCTCTTCTCGAACCAGTGGGACGCGTACTCGCTGTCGTTGTAGCGGGGGATCTCGCGGTAGCCCTGCCGGGCGTACAGCACCCGCGCCTCCACCAGGTCGGCGCGGGTGTCCAGGCGCAGCGTGGCCAGCCCCAGCTCGGCGGCCGCCGCCTCGATCGCGGTGATCAACCTGGCGCCGCCGCCCTGGCCGCGGGCCCGCGGGTCCAGATAGACCTTGGTCAGCTCGCCCAGCCCGGCGTCCAGTCGGCGCAGCCCCACGCAGCCCACCGGCGCACCGTCCCGGCGGGCGACCAGGAAGGCGGCGAGGCAGGTGTCGGGTTCCTCCGCATCGAGCTGGTCGACCTCCGCCTCGGTGGCCGGGCGCCGGTAGTAGCGGCTGATCAGCTCGGCCCGGTACGCCCGGAGCAGGGCGACGGCGTCCGGGTGGTCGGTCGGGGTGTGCTCGAAGGTCCAGGCGGTCATCCGGCCATGATGGCCCGGCCCGCCGCGGCGGGCACCCGGTTTTACGCGGCCACCAGGGCCGTGGAGCGGCCCGCGTGCATCAGGTCCAGGTGGGCGGCCAGCAGCTGCGGGTCCTGGGCCAGCCAGAGCCGCAGCGCGGCCCCGAGCATCGCGCAGCCCGAGCCGAGCCGCACCCCGGTCACCCGCGCCACCTGCTCGGCGGCGGGCACCAGCAGGTCGGCCAGCGGCGCCGGCAGCCACACGGTCAGCGCGCAGGGGGCCGGCTCGGCCAGTGCGGCCAGCAGCCGGTAGGCGCGCGCGGCGCCGTGCAGGGTCGGCAGGATGTCGAGCAGCCCGTCGGCGACCACCTCGGAGAGGTCACTGCGGTGCCCCTGGGCGAGGCGCCTCAGCAGGGCGCGCTCGGCGACCGTGATGCGGACCGTCAGCATGAGCTCATCGCTGTCCATATCGCGGCCTCCTCGCCTCCGGCATACCGGCTTTGGTCCCGGTACGTCCTACTTTGTCACAGCCACTCATCCGCTCTGACATCTGCCCACTGCGCGGGCCATGACACCTCGCCAGGCACCTGACCGAGACGACGTCAGGTCGGATTTCACTGCTTCGCAGGTCGGGCCGCCGCCGGTGGCACCCGGCGGCGGCCCGACCGGGCGGGCTATCCCACGCCGGCGTACGAGTGCTTGCCGGTGATGAAGATGTTGACGCCGTAGTAGTTGAAGAGGAAGCAGGCGAACGCCAGCAGCGCCAGGTACCCCGCCTTGCGGCCGCGCCAGCCGGCGGTGGCCCGGGCGTGCAGGTAGCAGGCGTAGACCACCCAGGTGATGAAGGACCAGGTCTCCTTCGGGTCCCACTCCCAGTACTTGCCCCAGGCCGACTCGGCCCAGATCGCGCCCGCGATGATGGTGAAGGTCCAGAGCGGGAAGACCAGGGCGTTGATCCGGTAGGAGAGCTTGTCCAGGGTGGCGGTGGCGGGCAGCCGCTCCCAGACCGAGGCCGCGGTCTTGAACGGACCGCCCGGCAGGCCGGCCGCCACCCGCTTGTCGTAGGCCTCGCGGCCCAGGTACAGCGCGGTGGAGGCGAAGGCCGCGTAGAAGGCGCCGCCGCAGATGATCGCGGTGGTGACGTGGATCCCCAGCCAGTACGAGTGCAGCGCCGGGACCAACTGCTCGTCAGCGGTGTAGAGCACCGTGGTGGCCAGGCCCAGGGTCAGGGTGGCGGCGACCACCGCCGGCAGGCCCATCCAGCGCACCGGCTTGCCGAGCACGAGCAGCAGCAGGTAGGTGCCGATCATGGTGACGCCGAAGGCGCAGGAGAACTCGTACATGTTCCCCCACGGGAACCGCATCACCGACAGGCCGCGGAAGAGCACCCCCGCCGCGTTGCAGACGAAGCCGAGCACGGTGAGCGAGATGGCGATCCGGCCGGCCAGGTCGCCCTTCTCGCTGGTGCCGGCCGCGCCCACGCCGTCGATGGCCTGCTCGTCGCCGCGGCCGCTGGTCACCACGATGGCGCCCTCACCGGCCAGCGCGGTACGGGTCAGCGTGGTGGTGCCGCCGTTGGCCGAGGCGACCGTGACGGTCACCTTCTTGGCCGCCTTCGCCTCCTTGGCCGCCCGCATCTGCCCGGCGACGTCGGAGGCCGCCGCCGCGGCGGCCAGCGAGGCCTGCTCGGCGGAGCGGCGGGCGACCCCGCCCTTGCTGCCGAAGGTCCACTCAAACATGTGCGCGAACATGGCCAGTGCGTAGACGAACATGGCCGAGTAGATCAACTTGTCGGACAGGCCCGACAGCTGGGTATTGACCCCGATGGCGAGATTCACCGTCTACTCCTTGGTTTCCGGGGCGGATGGGGTGGCGTCTGCTGGGGCGTCAGGCGCGATGGACGCTGACGGGTCGTCGGGGTCGCTCAGGTCGTCGGGGTCGTCGGGGTCGCTCAGGCTCTCGGGGTCCTCGGGGTCCTCGGGGTCGTCCGGGTCGTCCGGGTCGTCCGGGTCGTCGAGGGCCGGCGCGTCGTCCTGCAGGTCGACCGCGAGTTCGGCCAGCTCCTCGGCGATCTTCGCCGACTCACTGCGGGCCAGGCCCGCCAGCTCCACCAGGGTCCGGCCGTCCGGCGTGGTGACCGCGCGCACCCAGATCCGGCGGCGCTGCACCATCAGCGAGCCGATCAGGCCGAGGATCGCCAGCACCGCGCCGGTCAGCGCGACCGAGTTGCCGGGGCGGTGCGAGACGCTGAAGCTGGCCCACTGCTTGTAGCCCTCGAAGGTGATCGAGCCGTAGTTGTCCGGCAGCGTCCAGCCCTGGCCCGGGGTCAGCTTGACCCTGGCCGGCTGCCCGTCCTGCTGCAGCTGGGTCAGGTGGCTCAGGTCGAGCTGGTAGACGTTCTGCGGGACGCCGGAGTCGGTGCCGAGGTCGCCCTCGTACGAGGTGAGCACCAGCGCCGGGTTGGCGTCACCGGGGAAGAGCGAGCGCGGCCCCATGTTCGCGGAGAAGCTGTCCGGGGCGGTCGGCAGGAAGAAGCCGGAGAAGCCGAGCTGGACCTTCTTGCCGTTCAGCTGTCCGTAGTCGCCGACCTTGACCACACCGGTGGAGGTCAGGTTGGCGTCCTGCGGCAGGAACGGCACCGCGTCGTGGTAGACCACCTTGCCGCTGCCGTTCCTGACCGTGACCACCGGCGCGTAGCCGTGGCCGATCAGGAAGACCTTGCTGCCGCCGATCTCCAGCGGGTGGTTGACCGAGATGACGCCGGCCTTGGTCTTGGTCGGGTCGGAGCCCGTCCAGTAGTGGACGTTCGCGTTGAACGTGCGCGGCTGGCCCATCTGGTCACCGGTCAGCTGGTAGGTCGCGGTGAAGTCGTCCAGGTGGAAGCCGAACGGGTCCAGGTCGTTCGGCCCGTAGAAGGCCGACCCGCTGAAGTCGTCCATCTGGGTCAGCGTGTTGGTGTAGCCGTCGCCTTCGACCACCAGCTTGCCGCCGGTGCCGCTGGCCAGGCTCGCCCACGCGAAGCCGGCCAGCAGGGCGAAGAGCGAGAGGTGGAAGAGCAGGTTGCCGACCTCGCGCAGGTAGCCCTTCTCCCCCGCCACCGCGCCGCCCGAGATGTGCGAGCGGAACCGGCGCCTGCGCAGCAGCCGCTGGGCCGCCGCCACCGCGGTCTGCGGGTCGGCGTCGGTGTGCCAGGCCGCGTAGACCGGCATCCGGGTCAGGTTGGCGGGCGCGGCCGGCGGCTTGGCCCGCAGCACGCCGACGAACTGCCAGGTGCGCGGGATGATGCAGCCGGCCAGCGAGATGAAGAGCAGGATGTAGATCGCCGAGAACCAGACCGAGCTGTAGACGTTGAACAGCTGCAGCTTCTGGTAGATCGGGGTCAGGTCCTTGTGCGCGGCCTGCCAGGTCTGCGTCTGGAACGCGTTCTCGCTGGTCTGCGGGATCAGCGAGCCCGGGATCGCGGCGAGCGAGAGCAGGAAGAGCAGGATCAGCGCGACCCGCATCGAGGTCAGCTGGCGCCAGGTCCAGCGCAACCAGCCGAACACCCCTATGCCGGTCGGCGCGTCGGACTCGACCGGAGCGGTACTGAGCCTCCCGGCTGACGCCTCGTCGGCCGGCAGCTGCTCGCTGCCGGGTGTGGCCTTGAGGTCGGTGTCGCTCACGGTCAGATTCCGATCGAGAAGTTGCCGGTCAGGTACTGCAGCTGATTGACCAGGTAGGTCCAGCCACCGGTGATCAGCAGCACGCCGACGGCGACCAGCATGCCGCCACCGATCCGCATCACCCACTGGTAGTGCCGCTTGATGAAGCCGAAGGCGCCCAGCGCCCGGCGGAAGGCCAGCGCCGCCACCACGAACGGTATGCCGAGTCCGCAGCAGTACACGGCCATCAGGAACGCGCCGCGCCCGGCACTCGCCTGGGTGAAGGAGAGCGCCTGCAGCGAGCCCATGGTCGGCCCGATGCACGGCGTCCAGCCGACCCCGAAGACCACGCCCAGCGCCGGGGCGCCGAGCAGCCCGACCACCGGGCGGCGGTGCGAGCGGATCTCCCGGGTGCTGAAGCCCGGCAGCAGGCCCATGAAGGCCAGGCCCATCAGCACGGTCAGCGCGCCGAGCACCTCGCTGATGCCGCGGCTGTGCTCCTGCAGGGTGTTGCCGAAGTAGCCGAAGAGCGCACCGCCGGAGATGAAGACGGCGGAGAAGCCGAGGATGAAGAGCAGCGAGCCGGCCAGGATCCGCCCGCGCCGCCGGCCCTGGGCGTCCGCCAGGTCGGCGGCGGAGAAGCCGGTGACGTACGAGAGGTAGCCCGGCACCAGCGGCAGCACGCACGGCGAGAAGAAGGAGAGCAGCCCGGCCGCGACGGCCACCGGGACGGCGAGCAGCAGCGGGCCGCTCTGCACCGTCTGGTTGTTCTCCCCGAAAGCGAGCAGCGCGCTGGTCACGAGTGCTGCTCCGCCAGCAGCGGCGTGAGCATGGCGTCCAGGTCGTAGGTCGACAGCGGCTTCATCGCGCGGGCGGCCAGCCGGCCCTGGCGGTCGACCACCATCGTGGTCGGCACGGACTGCGGGTTGAGGGCGCCCTTGGGGAACTTGAGGATCTGGGTGCCGTCCGGGTCGTAGATGCTCGGGTAGCTGATGCCCTGGTTCAGCTCGAACTGGCGGGCGTTGGTGGGGTCGGTGTCCCGGGTGTTGATGCCGAGGAACTGCACGCCCTGGTCCTTGTACTTCTCGTAGGACTGCTCCAGGCCCTTGGCCTCCTCCCGGCACGGTGAGCACCAGGAGCCCCAGATGTTGATCACGACGATCTTGCCCGCGTAGTCGGAGAGCGCCTGCTGCTTGCCCTCCAGGTCGGTCCCCGAGATCGCCGGAGCCGGCTTGCGGGCGGCCACCGGCACGGTGTCGAGCCCGCCGCTGCCGGAGACGAACCCGGCCTGCGCGTCACCGCTGCCGCCCGACCCCGTCGAGCTGCATCCGGCAAGGGCGAGGACGGCTGCCGCAGCGGTGAGGAGCGCGGCCATGCGGAAGCGGGGCGTACCAGACATGTGAAAAGTTTCGCATGGCAGTTCAGAGGCTTTGAGGGGGGTCGGCAGTTGCGTGTCGACCCCCCGCTGAACTGGCCTTGTAAAGATCCTTTAAGCGCTGAATGAGAGCGGAAAAGTTAGGCCCCGAAGCTCTTTCCGACCGGCTTGTCGCCCTTCTTGCCCTGACCCACCAGGTGGGCCGGCAGCAGGTCGCGGGCCGGCTCGCTGTAGCCGACCGAGACCAGCTTGTCGCCCTCGTAGGTGAAGCTGGTCACCGAGGCGAGCGAGCACTGCCGCTTGCGCGGGTCGTGCCAGAGCCGGCGCTTCTCGGCGAACGAGCGGGCCGTCCAGACCGGCAGCTGGTGGCTGACCGCCACCGCCTCGTGCCCGCGCGCCGCGTCCCGGGCGGCGGCCAGCGCGCCCATCATCCGCACCGCGATCTCGACGTACGGCTCGCCCCAGGAGGGGCGGAACGGGTTGGTCAGGTGCTTCCAGTAGCGCGGGTTGCGCAGCGAGCCGTCGCCGACCCCGAAGGTCTTGCCCTCGAAGACGTTGTCCGCCTCGATCAGCCGGTCGTCCGCGGCGACGGTCAGCCCGTGCGTCTTGGCGGTCGGCTCGGCGGTCTCCTGGGCGCGCTCCAGCGGCGAGGCGACCACGTAGGTGATGTCCCGGCCGGCCAGGTGCTCGGCGACCCGGTCGGCCATCTGCCGGCCCAGCTCGGAGAGGTGGAAGTCGGGCAGCCGCCCGTAGAGCACGCCCTGCGGGTTGTGCACCTCGCCGTGCCGCACCAGGTGGACGACGGTGATCTCGGGGGTGGCCCCCGGGGTGTTCGTGCTCATCGCAGCTCCTCCGTGGGCTTGGCCAGCGCGGCGGCGCGGGCGGCGGCCGGCAGCGCCGCCGCGATCTTCTCGAGCGCGCGCTCGTCGTGCGCGGCCGAGACGAACCAGGACTCGAAGGCGGACGGCGGCAGGTAGACCCCGTCGGCCAGCAGGCTGTGGAAGAAGTCGGTGAAGCGGAAGGCCTCCTGGCGCTTCGCCGAGGCGTAGTCGGTGACCGGCTCGTCGGTGAAGAAGACCGAGAACATGGTGCCCGCCTTCTGCAGCCGGTGCGCCACGCCCTCCTTGGTCAGCGCCTCGCCCACCAGGCCGGAGACGGTCTCGGCGACCCGGCCGAGGGTGGCGTACACCTCGTCGGTGCAGGCGCGCAACTGGGCCAGGCCCGCCGCGGTGGCGACCGGGTTCCCGGACAGGGTGCCCGCCTGGTAGACCGGGCCGGCCGGCGCCAGGTGGGCCATCACGTCGGCCCGCCCGCCGAAGGCCGCCGCCGGGAAGCCGCCGCCCATCACCTTGCCGAAGGTCAGCAGGTCCGGGGCCCAGCCCTCGTGCGCCGCCTCCAGGCCGTACCAGCCCGCCTTGGAGACCCGGAAGCCGGTCATCACCTCGTCGGAGACGAAGAGCGCGCCGTTCTCCCGGCAGAGCCTGGCCAGGCCCGCGTTGAAGCCGGGCGCCGGCGGCACCACGCCCATGTTGCCGGGCGCCGCCTCGGTGATCACGCAGGCGATCTCGCCGCTGTGCAGCTTGAAGGCCTCCTCGACCGCCGCCAGGTCGTTGTACGGCAGCACGATGGTGTCGCCGGCCTGAGCCCCCGTCACCCCCGGGGTGTCCGGCAGCGCGAAGGTGGCCACGCCGGACCCGGCGGCGGCCAGCAGCGCGTCCACGTGGCCGTGGTAGCAGCCGGCGAACTTGACTACCTTGGCCCGGCCGGTGAAGCCGCGGGCCAGTCGGATAGCGGACATGGTGGCCTCGGTGCCGGAGGAGACCAGCCGGACCTGCTCGACCGGAGCCACCCGGGCGACGATCTCCTCGGCCAGCTCCACCTCGCCCTGCCCCGGGGTGCCGAACGAGGTGCCGCGGCTGACGGCCTCCCGGACCGCCTCCAGGACGGCCGGGTACGCGTGGCCGAGGATCATCGGGCCCCAGGAGCAGACCAGGTCGACGTACTCACGGCCGTCGGCGTCGGTCAGGTACGGGCCGGTGCCCGAGACCATGAAGCGCGGGGTGCCGCCCACCGCGCGGAAGGCGCGCACCGGCGAGTTCACGCCGCCGGGGGTGACGACCGAGGCGCGCTCGAAGAGCGACTGGGACTGGGGTGCTTCATAGGGGTAGCTCACGAGACCACATCCTCTCAAACGGCTCGAACAGCTCCGCTCTCAAATCGTGTCCTTTACCTAGGCATGTCGGACCCGATCATCTGGAACGATGATCCTTGTGCGGTTACGGGTCTGTTCATCCCGCACACTGGAGAGCGCGCGGTTCGCGCCCCGGTGCGGGTGCGGACCCGGGCTCAAGCTGACGTGATTCGGTCGAGCCTGGCCGATTGCGACCGTACAGCGGGTGACAAAACGGGAGAACAGGGACATCCGGCGGGACACCGGATGTCCGGGGGTCTGTCGATTCCGGCGAATTCCGGTGAGGATGGTCCGAGTGTCCGAGGAGCAGGACGGCTTCGAGGAGGCCACGGGGGCCGGCCGCAAGGCCGCCCGCGCGGGAAGGGGAAGGCGGGGTGAAGGACGCGTGGGGGTGACGTACAAGTACTTCGGCGCACCCGACCGCGCGACCGCCGCCAGAGTCCCCACCGCTCTCGGTCCCGGCGGTCTTGGCCTGGACGCCGGGGAGCTCGGCTCGCTCGGCCGCCTCGGCGACCTGATGGAGACCAGCGGCTCCCCCACCGGCCACCTCTCCACCAAGATCAAGCCCGAGACCATGAGCGCCATGGTCCTCACCGGCATCGAGGGCGTCCCCCTGCACCAGGTCCCCCCGCTGGAGCTGGTGGTCCTGCACCCCGACTACGCGGTCGTCCAGCTCCCCCACACGGTGGTCGAACCCCTGCGCAAGGCCGACGACACCGAACTGGGCGCGGCGGCCTTCATCTGGTCCACGGTGCCGGACCGGCGCGGGCCGCGGGACGCGTTCGTGATCTACACGATGCTGCACGAGTGGCAGGACTTCGCCAACCGGCTGCACGACGCGGGGCACCAGCTGTACTGCCTGGTGTGGCCGTGAGCCGGCGGCCGGCGAGGTCCTGAGGGCTGGTCAGCGCAGGTCGCCCATGGCGTAGGCGAAGGAGAACTGCACCAGCTGCCAGACGATCTCGAGTTCGCCGCGGCTGCGCGGGCCGTAGATCAGGATCGCGTTCTGCTCGGGGTGGCGGACGCCCCAGCCGGCCTGCTCCACGTCGTCCTTGGCGGGCTCGGGCAGGGTCAGGTGGAGGCTGCTGTCGTGGTGGGGGTGGAGGTGGGCCCACTCACGGCCCTTCTGGAAGGCGGCCGTCGGGCCGGCGCCGATGCCCTCGGGGATGAAGAGCGAGCGGGCGTGCGGGACGGAGACCAGGGTGGGCGCCAGGTAGACGTACGGCAGGGCGCGCATCCGCTCCCAGAGTTCCTCCTGCAGCATCACCGGGGAGGTCTGGGAGCGCTGGCCGTGCGGGGCGGGGCCGATGACGTCCGGGGCCGGGCCGGGGCGGCCGGGGAGTTCGAGCATGGTGGCAGTCCTTCGTTCAGGGGGTAGGACGGTGGTGGCGGGGGAGCGGGGGAAGGCCAACGGCCATGGTTCTGGGGCAACCCGACCCAGCGGGCTGCCCCAGAACCATGGCGCGGAGCGTTACGGAAGCAGGCGGGCCCGGATCGCCGTCACCAGTTCGGCGATGCCGCTCTCCTTTAGCACGCTGTAGTGGTCGCCCTCCAGCGTCACCACGGTCGGCGGGTTGGCGGAGTAGCCGGAGCTGCCCTCGATGAACGAGTAGTCGTCACCGGTGGCCTTGAACATGGTCACCGGTGCGGTCAGCCGCCGCTCGGCCAACTCGCGGAAGCTGTACTCGAACTCGTAGGTCTCCTGCACGATCCGGGTGATCCGGCGGATCATCGGCTCGCCGAGGGTGGGCAGCAGGCCGTGCACGAAGGCCACGAAGCTGTCCTCGTCCCGCGTCACCTCGAGGCAGCGCTGCAGCTCGGGGCCCTTGATGGAGCCGGCGAACACCGAGAAGAGGATCGTCACGTAGGCCGGGTTGCGGTACGAGGACTCGCGGCCGAACTGCTCGCCGTCGGCCTGGCGGACCTTCGGGTTGCCGGGGCAGATCAGCAGCAGGTTCTCCACCCGCTCGCCCAACTGCTCCAGCTGCCAGGCCGCCTCGAACGCGACCCGGGCGCCGAAGGAGTAGCCCCACAGCAGGTACGGGCCGTCGGGCTGCACCCGCCGGATCTCCGCCACGTCCGCGGCGGCCATCTCCCGGATGGTCGGGTAGGGGACCTCGTCGGCGTTGATGCCGTAGGCCTGGACTCCGTAGAAGGGCCGGTTCAGGCCCACCTCGCTGCCGAGCAGCCGCAGGTTCATCGGGTAGCCGCCCAGGCCCGGCCAGGTGAACACCGGCCGGTCGGCGCCGCCGTTGTGCAGCAGGACCAGCCGCGAGGCCGGCTCGCCACCGCCGCCGCCCTCGATCCTGGCCGCCAGGTCGACCAGCTTGGGGGCCTCGAAGAGTACCTGGAGGGGCAGCTTGGTGCCCTTCTCCTTGTTGATCCGGTTGACCAGCGAGACGGCGATCAGCGAGTTGCCGCCGGAGGCGAAGAACTCGTCCTCCACCGACACGTCCTCGTACTTGAGCGCCTTGCCCCACGCCTCGGCGAGCCACCGCTCGGTCGGCGTGCTGGGGGCGACGAAGGTGCTGCCCGTGTTCGCCGAGCGGACCTGCTCGGAGGCGGCCAGCGCCTTGGTGTCGACCTTCCCGTTGGCGGTCAGCGGCAGCGAGTCGAAGACCAGCACCCGGTTGGGGATCATGTAGTCGGGCAGCAGCTGGGCCAGTTCGTCCCTGACGATCTCGGCGGGGCCCTTCATGTGGACCGCGTCCTCGTACATGCCCTCGCTGCGGATCTGCTCCTCGCTGACCTTGCCGCCGAGGAAGAAGTACGACGGACCGGTGGCGATCCCCCGGGAGGCCAGGATGTCGTCGATGCACCGCGCGGCCGGCAGCGGGTGGCCGCTCTTGGAGCTGTAGCCCGAGGACATGAAGCCGAACCCGAGCCCGTTGCGCTGCAGTTGGTGCAGCCTGCGGCCCAGCGAGATGTACTCGAGCCACTCCTCGCCGGCCCGGCTGATCGCGCTGATCCCGAAACTCGCCCGGTCGTAGACCTGCTGGTTGATCGCGATCACGTGCTTGGCCTGCAGCAGGTCGGGCGCGATGGGCGCCAACTCGCCTTCGGCGTAGCGGTACAGACCGGCGGACAGGCCTTCCACCCGGCCCGGGTGGGCCTGCAGGTAGAGCTCGGTCGGGTCCGGCCTGGGGCTGCCGTCGTTGGTGTAGATCTCGAACGTGCCCAGGTAGTAGTCCTCGTCGGCGACGCCGAGGCTGCTCTTGACGGTCGGGTGGTAGGCCGAGGGACGGATGTTGAGTCCGTACTCCGGCAGCACCTCCTCGAAGACACCCAGCATGTGGCCGGTCTCGAACTCCAGCACTTCCTGGATGTTGTTCTTGTACACCGGCTCGATCGCGCGCTTCTTGCCGGCGAAGTGCACCTCGAGATACCGGCCGGCGCCGGCCGTGGCCGGGCCGATCCGCACCAGGCTGTGGTCCAGCGGGTGGTAGTAGTACACCCCCGCCTCCAGGCCGGCGATACCGCCGGTCTCCAGGTACAGCTGCGTCGCGTACAGCGCGCCGGGTGAGGCGTAGGAGTACTTGGGCAGCAGCCGCTCGTCGCTGTGGAACTGGCCGAACCAGCGCAGCAGCTCACCGAGTTCGGCCGAGGTCAGCTCGTCCAGGCCGCGGGAGAGGCTGCCGGTCGGCTGGGGGGCGAGCAGCTCCAGCAGCTCGGCCCGGCTGACCTGGCCGCCGTCGTAGTAGCGGTAGGTCTTGCGGGCGAAGGTCTCGCGCCGCTGCCGCTCGGACTCCTGCCTGCCCGCCAGCTCCACCACCGGCAGGCCGGCCAGTTCCTCGGGTTCACGCAGGCCGGGGTTGGACAACTGTGCCTTCACCTGGAGCTTGCTCGCCTTCGACTGGTGGTGGCCGCCGGCGTTCCCCTGATCCATCAGCGCCGCCTCCTTCGAGTTCAGCTCGATGCAGGCCACCAGGTTCTGGAATCCGGTCCGCGGGTCGTCCACGACGATCGCCGCCGCGCGCCTGGCCCAGTGGTGCTCCTCGATCGCCAGCGCGATCTCGTCCAGCTCCACCCGGTACCCGCGCAGCTTGATCTGGTTGTCCACCCGGCCGGCGAACTGGATCGAGCCGTCCGGGTTCCACTGCGCGAGGTCGCCGGTCCGGTACAGCCGCTCGGTCGGGACGAAGGGCGAGGGGACGAACCGCTCGAGCGTCTGGTCCTCCCGGTGCATGTAGCCGCGGGCGAGCTGAACACCTCCGATGTACAGCTCGCCGGTCTCCTCGATGCCCACCGGCGCCCGGTTCTCGTCGAGGATGTAGCACTGGGTGTTGTCGACCGGAACGCCGATCGGGATGCTGCCGGGGCCCTGTTCGATCGCGTCGGGGTCGACCAGGTACGCGGTCGCGTTGATGGTGCACTCGGTCGGCCCGTAGAGGTTGACCAGGGACACCCACGGCAGCTCGTCCAGCAGGGCCCGCGCGAGCTGCCGCGAGAGCGCCTCACCGCCGGAGAAGACGCGCGTGAGCGTGTCGCAGCGGCGGAACTCCTCGGTGTCCAGCATCGCCTGCAGCAGCGTGGGAACGCACTGGAGCGTGGTGACCTCGTGCTTGACGATCGTCTGGATCAGGGCTTCCGGGTCCCGGAAGATGCCGGGCGCGCCCATCACGACCCGGCCGCCCAGGGCCGGGGCGAGGATCTCCCACTGCGCCGCGTCGAAGCTCATCGGCGTCTTCTGGAGCACCGTCGTGCCGACGCCGAGGTGCCCGCAGTCCTGCATCCAGCGCATCTGGGACATGATGCTGCGGTGCTCGATCATCACACCCTTCGGCCGGCCCGTGCTGCCCGAGGTGTAGATGACGTAGGCCAGCGCGTCCGGCCGGACCGGCTGCGGTTCCACCTCGTCGCAGCCGCCCTCGACGCAGGTGTGCGAGTTGGCCAGGGTGACGATGCGGGTGCCCTGCGGGGCGAGTTCGGTGAGCCGGGAGACCAGGTGGTCGTGGGTGACCACGACCCGGGTGCGGCTGTCCTCCAGCATGTAGCGCAGCCGGTCCTCGGGGTACTCCGGGGACAACGGCAGGTAGGCGGCGCCCGCCTGCATGATGCCCCAGGCGCCGATCATCAGGTCCAGGGACGGTTCGACGTAGAGGCCGACGCAGTCGTCGGTCCCGACGCCCTGCCGGTGCAGGTAGCAGGCGAGGCGGCTACTGGCCTGCTCGAGCCCCCGGTAGGTGAGGTCCTGGTCCTCGAAGCTGACCGCGATGTCTTCGGGCTGTAGCTCTGCCCGCTGCTTGAGCAGATCGGGCAGGCATCTGCCCAGGTGGGTGTCCTGTATTCGCGGGCTGAACTGTGCGGTGTTCAAGGTGCCCTCCTTCGCTGACTGAGGCATGGTCGTGACGCGTTGGTGACGGGACTTCTTTCAGCCGGGCCGGGAGACGTGGGGATGAATGGATTGCTGACTGATTGTCAACTCTTGAGTAAGATATAGGGCCACCCTCGGGGCGGCCGCCGCCAGATGGTCCCCGCGGCACTCACGCAGCTGACACGACCCCCCGCTCCAGATGACGCTCAGCGGCAGCCCCGCCGCAGTCGACCTGACGGGCGACTACCCGTCTCCTCAGCGTTTCTCATTCGACTGGCCATCTTTCAACCAGTCAAGCACTGTGTCAATCAATTGAGATGGGTGACCCCGTAGAGGGGGAAGTCGGCATGCCGACCAACGCCACATGGGAAGTCGACGAGGTCGACTTCCCATGTGGGTTGGGCAGAGTGGCGGTTGGCCCGAGGAACTGATCAGCCGTGCAGGTAGACGATGCCGAGCTTGGTCAGCTGCCAGAGCTGGGCCGAGGCGCCGGTGTCGGCGGCCAGCTCGACGATCGGGTTGTTCTGGCTGTCGTGGTCGGCGCCGACGGTGGCGATCATGCCGGTGTTCTGCGAGTCGGCGAGCTTGTACCGCCCGTTGCCGGCCGGCTCGAAGATCCAGTGCTGGTTGCCGCCGCCGTTGCAGCTCCACTGCTCCAGCTGGGTGCCTGGGGTGGTGACGGCGCCGGTGGCGTCCAGGCACATGCTCCGGTTGCCGCTGAAGTCCATCTGGTAGCTGCCGCCCGGCTTGGCCTCCAGCACGAAGGACTGGTTGAGGCCGCCGTCCGCCGGATAGTTGATGGCGAGCCGGCCGTCGGTGCTGTCGCCGTAGGTGCCGCCGCCCGACAGGTCGAGCACCTGCCCGGTGGCCGCGTTGGTCAGCTGGTACCAGGCGCCGTCCTCCGGCACGTCACCGAAGGGCTGACCCGCGGTCAGCGGCATGATCGTGGTGCCGTCGGACTGGTCGAGGGTGCAGTAGGCCTCCTGCTGGGACGGGTCGTTGTAGAACTCGCCCAGGCAGTTCCCCTCCCCCTGGTAGCCGGCCACCCGCAGGTGGTAGGACTGCCGGATCTCGTTCTCGCAGAGCGAGAGGATGCCGATCGAGTAGTCGCAGCCGTTGCGGGTGTTCTCCGAGAGGTCGATCACGTCGCCGTTGGTGTACTCGTACGGCGAGGTGGTCCACTCGGCGCAGACCTCGTGGCCGTAGGAGACCCGGCGCTGGTCCAGGAAGCGCACCCCCGGCACCGCTTCGGCGGCCTGGCGCAGCGCGTCGTCGAAGGTCGGCACCACCCAGTTGTGGCCCCAGGCCAGGTCCTCCGGGAAGGCGGGGCAGCCCTGGGCGACCTTGGTCGCGTAGTCGTTGGCGCGGATGTCGGGGGTGATCGGGGTGAAGTACGACTGGAAGACCAGCTGGTACGACCCGTCCGCGTAGCCCGCGGTGCGCATGGTGTCGCGGATGTCGGTGATCGCGGCGGTCACCTTGGGGATCACCTTGGCGGCCCGCTGGGTGATCGTGGCGCTGCCGATGGTGTCCCGGCAGCCGGTGGACTGCGGGATCGGGAAGTACTGCCCGAGGCAGCTCTCCATGATCCCGCTGAAGTCGAAGTCGTCGTTGGCGCCGATCGTCACGACCACCATCTTGACGTCGTACTTGGCGGCGGTCTGCGCGAGTTGGGCGTCCTGCTTGGGCTCGCCGTAGTCGCCGCTGCCGCCGCCGGTGATCTGCGCCAGGGTCGGGTCGCTGACCAGGTCGCCGGTCTGGGCGCCGGAGCAGGCCAGGTCGACGGCGGTCAGGCCGGACAGGCCGGTGTCGAAGATCTCCGACTGGGGGTGCCGGTGGCAGTAGTCCTTGGGCCCGTCGGTGCCCGGGAAGTAGCCGTCGTTGGTGTCGGTGCCGGCGCCCTCGCCGGAGATGGCGCTGTCGCCGAGCGAGACGATCGCACCCGGCAGCGCGGCCCGCGGGCTCGCGGTGTCGGCGTGCGCCTGCGGGGCACCGGCGGCCAGGCCCAGGGTGGCGACCAGCGCGGCCACGGCCAGCAGCACGGTGGGGGGACCTGAGGTGAATCTCCTGATCACGCATGACTCCTAGAGGGGGTGGCGGAGTGGTGCGGTGAGCGGGTTCACATCGTAGGTACTGACAACTAGTCCAACAAGGCTCGTGACAGTGGAACTTGAGTCACCCTCATGTCCGGGCACGCCAAAACCGCCACCCACCGCCCCAGGAGGGGAGGCGACGGGCGACGGCTTCGCGCAGCCTGGATCAGCCCGCGTTGGCGCAGGTGTTGCCGAACGCCGGGTTCAGCAGGCCGACCACGTCGATGCTGTTGCCGCAGAGGTTGACCGGGATGTGGATCGGCACCTGGATGGCGTTGCCAGAGATCACACCGGGGGAACCGGCCGCGACACCCTCGGCGCCGGAGCTGGCCAGGGCGGTCCCGGCACCCGCGGCCACGATGCCGACCACGGCGGCGCCGACAGCGGCAGCCTTCTTGACGCTCATATTGAGTCTCCTTGTTGCTGAGCACGATGCGTGCATGATCAGCAACGACCCCTTTGCCACCCGGTTGCGGCTATCGGCCGCGAATCACCCGTTCGTACGCATGCGGCGGCGCCGACCACCCCCCGCCACCGGCGGCCGCCAGGCGATCGGGTGATCCCGCCGGGCGCCCGTTTCCGCCCGTGCCGCCGGTCGTTCTAGCTCGGGAAGCCGCTTCACACCGTCAGCGTCCTTAGGCAGAAAGAGAATTCCGTCATGCGCAAGCTCGTCCACGGCGCGTTCGGCGCGGCCGCCGCCGCTGCCCTGATCCTCGGTGGCGCCTCCATCGCCTCCGCCGACGCTGGTGCCCAGGGTGTCGCGGCCGGCTCCCCCGGTGTGCTCTCGGGCAACCTGATCCAGGTCCCGGTGCACGTTCCGGTCAACCTCTGCGGCAACAGCATCGGCCTGGTCACCGTGCTGAACCCGGCGTTCGGCAACACCTGCGTCAACGCCTGAAGTACCGCCTGAAGTACCGACCCGGCGGACTCGTCCGGGTCGGTCGGCCTTCGCCCGGCGGAGTGATTCCGGGCAGTCGGCCAGAACCTTCCGATCGCCATTCCTGTTTCGCCGGGTGCCCCGGGATGTTCAGAACCGGCCCCGAGAAATCAACGGAGGATTACCCATGCGCAAGTTCTCGAAGACCCTCGTCCTGACCACCGCCGCCGCCGGCCTGGTGCTCGGCGGTGCCGGCCTGGCCGCCGCCAGCTCGGGCGCCGAGGGCGCTGCGGTCGGCTCGCCCGGCGTGCTCTCCGGCAACCTGATCCAGGTCCCGGTGCACGTTCCGGTCAACCTCTGCGGCAACACCATCGACGTGATCGGCCTGCTGAACCCGGCGTTCGGCAACACCTGCGTCAACAACGGCTGACCGTTCCCGCTGCAGCTGAACAGGAGCTCCTCATGCAGACCAAGAAGATCGCCGTACTGACCACCGTGGCCGCCGGCCTGGTGCTCGGTGCCGCGGGCGCCGCCAACGCCAGCGCGGGTGCGGAAGGCGTCGCCGCCCACTCCCCCGGTGTCGCCTCCGGCAACGCCATCCAGGTGCCGGTGCACATCCCGGTCAACCTCTGCGGCAACACGGTCGACGTGATCGGCGTGCTGAACCCGGCGTTCGGCAACACCTGCGCCAACGTCGAGCCCCAGCACCACCACGACGACGACTGCTGAGCAGCGGAAGTCGCGTGAGTGTCGGCCCCCGGACCTCCCCGTCCGGGGGCCGACGCCTTTCCCGCAACCGCACCGGTTCTCGACCGAGAAGGACCCCCATGAGCCTCACCACCACCAGCGGCGCACTGGCCGCGCTCGGGGCCGCGCTGCTGCTCACCCCGGCTGCCGCCGGCAGCGCCGCGGCGGCCGCCCCCAAGGAGCCCACCGCCCGGCTGCAGCCGACCCAGGTCGGCCCGGCCCTCGGCGCCCTGGGCAGCACCACCGGCTACGTCACCGGGCCGGTGAAGGACCTGCGGCTGGACCCGTTCGCCCAGTCCACCGCAGACCCGCTGAACAACGCGGTCGCCGTCAAGCCCGACAACCCCGGCATGCGGCCGGTCAGCTCCTCGGCCGTCACCGGCGCGCTCAGCGACGGCGGCGGCGCCAAGGACCTGCCGGTGCTGAAGCTGCTGATGGGCGCGGTGCCGGGCAACTGAGTGCGAGCCGGATCACGGCGGACGGCGCAAGGCCCGGTGCAAGGTACGCACCGGGCCTGAGCGCTTCGTGGACCGCGCCCCGCTTCAGCTCTGCGAGCCGTTCCCCAACGCCTCGTCGGAGGTGGCCATGGTGGTGGTGAGCAGGTCCTGCGCCGTCTGGGTCAGCGAGGAGTGCCGGTCGGGGCCGCCCAGGCTGGCCTTGGCCCCCGGCACCGCCGAGACCGCGCCGGGCAGGATCCGCGGGTCCAGGTCGCCGGTCGACAGCGCGCCGTCCTTCAGCTGGCCGTCGGCGCCCGCCACGAAGCCCAGCGGGTGCCCGATGCCCACCGCCGGGCCGACCGCCTTCAGCGGCGCCTCGGGCGCGGTCAGGTCCAGGTTGCCCGGCCGCACCCCGTCGGCCAGGGCCGGCACCGGCACGTTGGAGTCCAGGCTCGGCCCGACCTTGCTGAAGTTGAGCGCCGGGACCACCTTGTCCGGCACCAGCTGGTGCCTGTCCTGCGCGGCCGGCACCGGGGGCAGCACCGGCGAGGCGGGCAGCGTGCCGGTCACGTCGCCGCCCAGGCCGCCGAGCATCGGCGCGTGCTCGGTGACGGTCTCCAGCGGGACCCGCAGCGGCACGCTCTTCGTCGCCAGCCCGTTCTCCAGCGAGGAGACCTGGTCCGGCGTCATCGTCTGGGGGCCGGCCGCGGCCGCCACCCCCTGGCCCGCGATCGCCGAGGCGCCAACCGCCAGCAGCAGTACACCGGTCCGCTTGGAGAGCTTCATCGTCTTCCCTGATCCGATCTCGTGAGGCAGTGGGGTTCATCGGCCCCGCGCCCGTGCCGGCGGACCGGCGAAAGAGAACCGGGGTCGATCTGTTTCAACGACCCGACCGCACAGGAGTGGGCGCGGCTTAACCGGAACGGCGTATTAATCAGATCGACACGCCGTGGCATCCGGTCGTACCGAATTTTTCCCGGCACGCCTCGCGTAACTTTCCCGGCCGCCGTTCTTTGATACCGGTGTCACCGCAGGACGAGCACCACAACGGCCGGATCGGATGCCCGATCGCTCCGCAGCCGGAGAACTGCCGGACGTGATCGCATTCCTGAATACGCCGCACAAGTCATGGTGACCGCAGACCAGGTCAATTCGTTGAACGGATTGCACCCAGACGCAGCGGACGAAGCAATCCAGAGAGGAATTCCCATGATCAAGAAGACCCTGGCCTCCGTCGGCCTGGTGGCCGCCGCCATGGCCGCCGGCGTGACCCCCGCGATGGCGATCGGCGACTCGGACGGTTCCGGTGCTTCGGTGCAGGGCAACGGCGGCACCAACGCCACCGGCACCTGGGGCAACCACAGCCCCAACTTCCACTTCCTGGACAACCCGAACATCTGCCTGCCGGAGATCCACCACGTCCAGGTCGGCCTCGTTCCGATCCAGGCGGACATCCCGGTCGGCAACCAGCAGCTGCACCAGGTCTGCAACGTCGGCCAGCCCACCCAGGCGAACGGCGACGGCGCCGTCTCGCACCTGATCGGCTGACGAGCCCTCGGCTCCCTCCGGTTCCCCCTGCTCCACCTGTTCCACCCGCTCCACCCCGTCTGAAGTCCCAACCCAGTAGCAAGAGAGAGCACCCCATGCTGAAGAAGGTTCTCGCCACCGCCGGTCTGGCCACCGCCGCCATCGCGATGTCCGCCGCCCCCTCGATGGCGATCGGCGACGCCGACGGCTCGGCCGCCTCGGTCCAGGGCAACGGCGGCACCAACGCCACCGGCACCCACGGCGACCACAGCCCGAACTTCCACACCCTGGACAACCCGAACATCTGCCTGCCGGAGATCCACCACGTCCAGGTCGGCCTCATCCCGGTCCAGGTCGACGTGCCGGTCCTCAACCAGCAGCAGCACCAGATCTGCAACGTCGGCCAGACCACCCAGTCCAACGGCGACGCCCCGCTGTCGCACCTGATCGGCTGATCAAGCCCCCAGCACGGGCGGGCCGGCCGGCCCCGACCGGTCCGCCACGCACGACCTGACCCTCCGGAGCAGTACCTGACCCTCCAGAGCACGACCGGCGGGGCCTGGGGAGCACACGTCCCCCCGGGCCCCGCAGCCATGTGAGTGACACAGAGTCAATTCCAGGCGGCCGCTCCCCCGGGCGTCCGCGTCAGACAGAGAGGACCGACCATGCAGAGGATGCTGGGCAGGGCCGCCGCCGTCGCGGCCGGCGCGCTGATGATCGCCGGTATCGCCGCTCCGGCCTACGCCCATGTCACCGCCGGTGGCAGCGGTGGCGGCGTGGTCAGCGCCGACCCGGTGTTCGCGGCCGGCTGGCACGCCGGATGGGCGGGCACCGACCACGTGCACACCGGCTTCGCGGGCGCCCACTGGGCGACCGACGACGCGGCCGGCGGCGAGGGTGGCTACCAGTCCGAGATCGACGGCTGGCACCACCACTGAACCGGATAACACCGAGGGGGCGTCAGCAACGGCTGACGCCCCCTCGGTCATGTGCTCGGCCCTACAGCATCCGGGCCGCCTCGACGGCCCAGTAGGTCAGGATCTGCTCGGCCCCGGCGCGGCGGATCGAGGTGAGGGTCTCCAGGATGGTCCGCTCACGGTCGATCCAGCCGTTCGCCGCGGCGGCCTCGACCATCGCGTACTCACCGGAGATCTGGTAGGCCGCCACCGGCACCGGCGAGCGGTCGGCCACCTGGCGCAGGATGTCCAGGCAGGGCATGGCCGGCTTGACCATCACCAGGTCGGCCCCCTCGGCGAGGTCCAGTTCCAGCTCGCGCAGCGCCTCCCGGGAGTTGGCCAGGTCCTGCTGGTAGGTCTTGCGGTCGCCCTTGAGCGAGGAGCTGACCGCCTCCCGGAACGGGCCGTAGAGCGCCGAGGCGTACTTGGCGGTGTAGGCGAGCACGGCGACGTCCTGGTGGCCCGCCGCGTCCAGCGCCCGGCGGACCACGCCGACCTGACCGTCCATCATCCCGGACGGGCCGACCATGTGGACCCCGGCCTCGGCCTGCACCACGGCCATCTCGGCGTAGCGCTCCAGGGTCGCGTCGTTGTCCACCGAGCCGTCGGCGGCCAGCACCCCGCAGTGGCCGTGGTCGGTGAACTCGTCCAGGCACAGGTCCGACATCACGACCAGCTGGTCACCGACCTCGGCGACCACGTCGCGGATCGCCAGCTGCAGGATGCCGTTCGGATCCGTGCCCGCCGAGCCCACCGCGTCCTTGGTCAGCGGCACGCCGAAGAGCATGATCCCGCCGAGGCCGGCCTCGGCCGCCTCCACCGCCGCCTTGCGCAGCGTGTCGCGGGTGTGCTGCACCACACCCGGCATCGAACTCACCGGCACCGGCTCGTCGATGCCCTCGCGGACGAAGACCGGCAGGATGAACTCGGCCGGGTGCAGCCGGGTCTCCGCGACCAGGCGGCGCACCGCCGGGGTCGAGCGGAGCCGGCGGGGCCGATTGGCAGGGAAAGACAAGACTTCCTCCAGTGGTCAGCGCGCCTTGCGACGGGAGCCGGGACGGCGCTCGCTGGGCCGGTAGACCGGCTCACCGGCCGAGGTGGCGGCGTCCCGACGGCCCGCACCGAACTCTGCCAGCGCCTGGGCCAGCGCGGAGGCGGACGGCGCCGGCGCCATCACGTCGACCCGCAGGCCGTGCTCCTCGGCGGTCTTGGCGGTGGCGGGGCCGATACAGGCGATGATCGTGACGTTGTGCGGCTTGCCGGCGATGCCGACCAGGTTGCGCACGGTCGAGGACGAGGTGAAGAGCACCGCGTCGAAGCCGCCGCCCTTGATCGCCTCGCGGGTCTCGGCCGGCGGCGGCGAGGCGCGCACGGTCCGGTAGGCCGTCACGTCGTCCACCTCCCAGCCGAGTTCGACCAGGCCGGCCACCAGGGTCTCGGTGGCGATGTCGGCGCGCGGCAGCAGCACCCGGTCGATCGGGTCGAAGACCGGGTCGAACGGCGGCCAGTCCTCCAGCAGGCCGGCCGCGGACTGCTCGCCGCTGGGCACCAGGTCGGGCTTCACCCCGAAGTCCACCAGCGCCTGGCCGGTGGTCTCGCCGACCGCCGCGACCTTGATCCCGGCGAAGGCGCGGGCGTCCAGGCCGTACTCCTCGAACTTCTCGCGCACCGCGCGCACCGCGTTGACCGAGGTGAAGGCGATCCACTCGTAGCGGCCGGTCACCAGGCCCTTGATCGCGCGCTCCATCTGCTGCGGGGTGCGCGGCGGCTCGACCGCGATGGTCGGCACCTCCTGCGGCACCGCGCCGTAGGAGCGCAGCTGCTCGGACAGGCCGGTGGCCTGCTCCTTGGTCCGCGGCACCAGCACGTTCCAGCCGAACAGCGGCTTGGTCTCGAACCAGGAGTGCGAGTCGCGGTGCGCGACCTGGTCACCGACCACGGCTATCACCGAGGTGGCCGGGTCCACCGGGGCGGAGACCGGCGAGGGCAGCACCCGGGCCGCCTTCAGGTCGGCCGCGATGGTGGCCAGCGTGGAGGTGAAGGTGCGCTGGCGGGTGGTGGTGCCCGAGAGCGTGGCGCAGAGCGCGGCGTCCGGCTTGCGGCCGTTGGCGATCAGCGCGTTGGCGGTCACCGGCAGCTGCCCCAGGGTGGTGCGCACCACCAGGGTGGTCTCCGGGGCGCCGAGGTCCAGCACGGCGCCGGCCAGCAGCGCGGAGCCGTCCACGAAGCGCACGTCGGCGCCGTTGCTGCCGCGCAGCGGGACGCCCGCGTAGGCCGGGACGCCGACCGACTGGGCCACGCCCGGGATCACCTCGAAGGCGGTGCCGGCCTTGGCGCAGAGCAGCATCTCCTCGGCCGCCCGGCCGTCCAGGCCCGGGTCGCCGTCGACGGTGCGGACCACGTGCTTGCCGGCCGCGACCGCGTCCGCGATCAGCCGGGAGAGCGAGGCGGCGTCGAACTCGGCGCTCTCGCCGTCCAGCGGACCGGGCGAGTGCACCTGGACACTCGACGGGCAGTGGCTGCGCACCGCGCCCGCGGTCAGCGGGTCGGCGATCAGCAGGTCGGCGCCGGCCAGCACCTCGACCGCGCGCAGCGTGAGCAGACCGGGGTCGCCAGGGCCGGCACCGAGGAAGGTGCAGCGTCCGGAGCGGTCGGCGGTGTTGGTGGGGCTCATCAGACTCGCTCCCCCATCAGACCGGCCGCTCCGCCGTCGAGCAGCCGGGCGGCCAGCGCGTGGCCCAGGGCCCGCGCCTGCCGCTCGGCCGTCTCGTCGAACGCGAGCGGACCAGTGGTGGACATCGTCAGCAGGGTGGCGCCGTCGACAGTGCCGACGACGCCTTCCAGCCGCAGTTCGTTCTCGCCGCTCAGCCGGGCCAGCGCGGCCACCGGGGCGGAGCAGCCGGCTTCCAGCGCGGCCAGCAGGGCGCGCTCCGCGACGACGGCGGTGCGGGTGGCGGGGTGGTCGAGCCGACCGAGGGCGGCGACCAGTTCGGGGGCGTCGGCCCGGCACTCGAGCGCCAGGGCGCCCTGACCGGGGGCCGGGAGCATCAGCTCGGGCGCCAGGTGCTCGCTGATCTCGGCGGCCCGGCCCAGCCGGTTGAGGCCGGCGGTGGCGAGCACCACGGCGTCCAGCTCGCCGCTGTCGACGAAGCCGATCCGGGTGTCGACGTTGCCGCGGATCGGCACCGTCTCGATCTCGACGCCCTGGGCGGCGGCCCAGGCGTTCAGCTGGGCCATCCGGCGCGGGGAGCCGGTGCCGATCCGGGCGGCGCGCCCGGCGCACTTCTCGACCAGGGCTTCCAGGCCGAGCCCCTCACGGGCCACCAGGGCGTCCCGGGCGTCCTCGCGCTCGGGCACGGCGGCCAGCACCAGGCCCTCGGGGGCGGCGGTCGGCAGGTCCTTGAGCGAGTGCACGGCGAAGTCGATCCGGCCCGCGAGCAGCGCGTCGCGCAGCGCGGAGACGAAGACTCCGGTGCCGCCGATCTGCGCGAGCTGCTCGCGGGAGGTGTCGCCGTACGTGGTGATCTCCACCAGTTCGACCTCGCGGCCGGTCAGCCGGCTGACCTCGCGAGCGACCATCCCCGACTGGGCCATGGCCAGCGCGCTGCGCCGGGTGCCGAGCCGCAGCGGTATCGTTTCGGCATCCAACTGGCCCTGCTGCGTGCTCAGTTGACCATTCATAGCGTGATCATCCCGGTCGTGCTGGTGGTCGAGAAGGTGGGTCATCGGGCCGCTCCGCCCGCGAGACTACCGCTGCTGGGCTGCGCTTGCGGGCCCACCGGCGTACCGGACACGGCGTGCACCGCGCCCGGGTCGAGGTCGAACAGCTCGCGCAGCGCCTCCGCGTAGGAGGCACCGCCCGGCTCGGCGGCCAGCTGCTTGACCCGCACCGTCGGTGCGTGCAGCAGCTTGTCGACCACCCGGCGGACGGTCTGCGCCACCTCGGCGCGCGAACGTTCGTCCAGGTCGGGCAGTCGGGACTCGAGGCGGGCCAGCTCGGCGCCGACCACCTCGGAGGCCATCGCGCGCAGCGCCACCACGGTCGGCGCGATCCGCGCGGCCCGCTGGGCGGCGCCGAAGGCGGCCACCTCGTCGGCGACGATGCCGGTGACGGCGGCCACGTCGCCCGCGCCGGGCAGCGCGGCGTCGACCTGGGAGAGCGACTCCAGGTCGATCAGCAGCGCACCGGGCAGCTCGTGGACCGCGTGGTCCACGTCGCGCGGCATCGCCAGGTCGAGGAAGGCCAGCGGCGCGGACGCGGTCCGCACCGCCACGGCGGCGGCCACGTCGGCACCCTGGATCACCACGCCGGCCGAGCCGGTGCAGGAGATCACCAGGTCCACATCGGCCAGCGCCTGCGGCACCTTGGCGAAGTCCACGGTGCGGGCGCCCAGCGTGGCGGCCAGCCGCTCGGCGCGCTCGGGCGTGCGGTTGGCGATCATCAGGTCGCCGACCCCGGCCCGGGCCAGGGTCGCGGCGGCCAGCGAGCTCATCGAGCCCGCGCCGACCACCAGGGCCCGCTTGCCGGCGATCTCACCGGCACCGGCGGCGATCTGGTCGAGACCGAAGGTGACCAGCGACTGGCCGGCCCGGTCGATCCCGGTCTCGCTGTGCGCCCGCTTGCCGACCCGCAGGGCCTGCTGGAACAGCTCGTTGAGGCCGCGCCCGGCGGTGTGCTCCTCCTGGGCGCGGGCCAGCGCGTCGCGTAGCTGGCCGAGGATCTGGCCCTCGCCGACCACCATCGACTCCAGCCCGCAGGCCACCGAGAAGAGGTGGTGCACGGCGCGGTCCTCGTAGTGGACGTAGAGGTGCGCGGTGAGCTCCTCCAGGTCCACCCCGCTGTGCTCGGCGAGCAGCAGCGAGAGCTCGGCCACACCGGCGTGGAACTTGTCCACGTCCGCGTAGAGCTCGATCCGGTTGCAGGTGTTGAGCAGCGCCGCTTCCGAGACGGTGGCGGTGGCCGCCGCGTCGTGCAGCAGCCGGGTGGGTGCCTCCCCGGTCAGCGCGGCGCGCTCCAGGACCGTGACGGGGGCGGTGCGGTGACTCAGTCCGACGACGAGCAGACTCACCAGCCCACCTCGCTGCGCTCGGCAGCCGGCAAGCCGGACGCACTGCTGATGATTCGCTCGCTTCGCTCGCTCATGCCGGCATCACCGCGGGCCGCTCGTTCTCGGCGTTCTTCGCCTTCTCACTCTTCTCCTGCTTCGCCTCGGGCTTGGCGGTGCCACCGGCCGCGCGGCGCAGCTTGGCCGCGGCGGCGCGCACCGGGTTGGCGGCGCGACTGGGGGTCGGCTCCTCCTCGCGCTCGTCCTCCGGCTCCTCGCCGGCCTTGCGCTGCTCGTGGAAGGCCAGGATCTGCAGCTCTATCGAGAGGTCCACCTTGCGCACGTCCACGCCGTCCGGAACCGTCAGCACGGTCGGCGCGAAGTTCAGGATGCTGGTGACGCCCGCCTCGACCAGCCGGTCGCAGACCTGCTGGGCGGCGCCCGGCGGAGTGGTGATCACACCGATGGAGACCTGCTGGCTCTCCACGATGGACTCCAGTTCGTCCATGTGCCGCACCGGAAGGCCCGCCGCGCTGCTGCCGACCACGGACGGGTCGGCGTCCAGCAGGGCCGCCACCCGGAAGCCGCGGGAGGCGAAGCCCCCGTAGTTGGCCAGCGCGTGCCCCAGGTTCCCGATCCCGACGATCACGACCGGCCAGTCCTGGGTGAGACCGAGCTCACGGGAGATCTGGTACACGAGGTACTCGACGTCGTAGCCGACGCCCCGGGTGCCGTAGGAGCCGAGGTAGGAGAAGTCCTTGCGCAGCTTGGCCGAGTTGACCCCGGCCGCGGCGGCCAGTTCCTCGGATGAGACGGTGGGCACCGAGCGCTCGGAGAGCGCGGTCAGTGCGCGCAGGTACAGCGGCAGTCGGGCCACGGTGGCCTCGGGGATGCCGCGGGCACGGGTCTGACGTCCCACAGGGGTGCGGCGCATGGAGCCTCCGTCGGCAGTGCTGGGGGGCGAGGATTTGGGGGTTGATCGGCCGATTGCCACGGTGCTCCTGTGGGTGAAGCTGGGCTTTGGCTGCCAGGCTATGCGTTTGTGAACGTGTGCACAAAGATGGTGTCCGTTTTGTCCCGCCACAGTGACGCGCATCACGCCGCACGCCGCCCCGGCGGCACCATCGTCGCCCACCGGGGCGCGTCCGACCAGAAGTTCGAACCGAAACGGGGCGCACTCGCCCGTCAGCGGGTGAGCGCGGTGCGCAGCCTGGTCTCGTCGACCCGCCAGAAGTCGTGCTGGCGGCCGTCCACCAGGGTCACCGGGATCTGCTCCCAGTACTTGCGGTAGAGCTCCTCGTCCTGGGTGATGTCCCGCTCCTCGAAACCGGCCCCGAGCTCACCGGTGACCCGCACGATCACCTCCCGGGCCTGCTCGCAGAGATGGCAGTCGGGCTTGCCGATCAGCGTCACGGTCCGGTCGGCGGGGTTCTTGGCACGGCGCAGGAGTGGAGTCACCGACCCATTGTGCGACGCCCGCGCGTCACCGCCCGGCGCGTCCGGCGTCACCTCGGCTGACTATGCTCGGTGCCATGGCCGCGCTTCGAAGGCTCACCAAGGTAAGGCGTTCCCCCTCCGAGCGGGCTGCCCTGGCGGGCGAGGCCGCCGCCGACGCCGCCGAGCAGGCGCTGCGCGAGGCCGCGCCGCTGCCGCCGGCCGCCGAGCAGGAGCAGGCCGGGCCACCGGTGGACCACCCGCAGGGCGCCGCCTTCTTCGACTGCGACAACACGATCCTGCAGGGCGCGGCGGTCTTCTACCTCGGCGTGGGGCTCTACCGGCGCAACTTCTTCAGCCGCCGCGACGTGGCCAAGTTCGCCTGGCAGCAGGCCTGGTTCCGGCTGCACGGCACCGAGGACCCCGGGCACATCGCCGACGCCCAGCACACCGCGCTCTCGCTGGTGGCCGGCAAGCGGACCGCCGACCTGGAGGCGATCTGCGAGGAGATCTTCGAGGAGATCGTCGCCGCCAAGGTCTGGCCGGGCACCCGGGCCCTGGTGCAGATGCACCTGGACGCCGGGCAGCGGGTCTGGCTGGTCACCGCCGCGCCGCAGGAGGTGGCCCGGGTGATCGCCCGCCGGCTCGGCATGACCGGCGCGCTCGGCACGGTGGCCGAGGCGGTGGACGGCCGCTACACCGGGCGGCTGGTCGGCGAGATGCTGCACGGCCCGGCCAAGGCGGCGGCGGTGCGGGCGCTGGCCCGGCGCGAGCAGCTGGACCTCGGCCGGTGCGCCGCGTACAGCGACTCGGCCAACGACATCCCGATGCTCTCGCTGGTCGGGCACCCCTTCGTGGTCAACCCCGACGGACGGCTGCGCAAGTACGCGCGGGCGCACGGCTGGCGGGTGCGGGACTTCCGCACCGGCCGCAAGGCGGCCCGGATCGGCGTGCCCGCGGCGGTGCTGCTCGGCGCCGCGGCCGGCGCCACGGTCGCCACCATCGCGCTGCGCCGCAAGCGGCGCTGACGGCCGGTCAGGTCCGACTCGAAGTCCACTGAAGGACCGTCAGCGGTTTCCGAAACGCCGTCAGCCGACCGGTCGCCGGTGGATGTCGGGTCGGCGTCGGCACGGCGCGCCAAGTGACCGGTTCTGATCGTTCGAACACCCCGGAAAGTCTGGGATTGGCAGCCGCAACGACGGGGAACTCGCCCGCCCGACCTCGGAATCGGTCACACTCCGCCGCTAAGTGCTCACCAGCAGCGTGCGGTTCGGCGCTCCGAACGGTCGGTTTCGGCTCACATACCACGCGAAGTGGATCCGAAACGACCACTTCCGCCACAGGGTGTAGCTGTCATTGCACAAAGCGTTATTCTCTCCTGGATGCACGCCCACCCCAGGTGTCTCCCCCGGCGGGGTGACGGGGAGTGTGCTCTCCGCGCAGGCGGAGGTGATCCGTCCACAGTTCTGCCTCTGGGAGTCCCGTGTACCCACCCGTCCGGAACGACGCGCCTGCTCCCTCCCGCCCGTCGCCCCCCGTCACCAGGACCGTGCCCCGTGCGGCCGAGCGCAACCTGCGCCTGCTGCGCTCGCTGCTGCGCACCCAGCTGGCCTTGCTGCCCGAACTCCTCGGCGCCGAACTCCTCGGTCCGGAACTGGTGCCGGCCAGCGGCGCGTTCGCGCCCGCCCCGGCCCCCGGCGCCGGACTGGCCCTGCGCTCGACCGCCGCCGGCCCGGCCGGCACCCGCAGCCGCGGCGTCGGCCTGCGCGGTCGCGCCGGGACGCTGCCGCAGCAGGGCACCGAGACCGAGCAGAACCCGATCATGGAGCTGGTCGAGCGGGCCCAGGCCGGCGAGAGCGAGGCCTTCGGCCGGCTCTACGACCACTACTGCGACACGGTCTACCGCTACATCTACTACCGGGTCGGCAGCCGGGCCACGGCCGAGGACCTGACCAGCGAGACCTTCCTGCGCGCGCTGCGCCGGATCGGCACGTTCACCTGGCAGGGCCGGGACTTCGGTGCCTGGCTGGTGACCATCGCGCGCAACCTGGTCGCCGACCACTTCAAGTCCAGCCGGTTCCGGCTGGAGGTGACCACCGGGGAGATGCTCGACTCCAACGAGTGCGAGCGCAGCCCGGAGGACTCGGTCCTCGAGTCGCTCTCCAACGCCGCTCTGCTGGACGCGGTCCGCCGGCTCAACCCGCAGCAGCAGGAGTGCGTCACGCTCCGCTTCCTCCAGGGCCTCTCGGTCGCCGAGACGGCGCGGATCATGGGCAAGAACGAGGGTGCGATCAAGACCCTGCAGTACCGGGCCGTCCGCACGCTGGCCCGGCTGCTGCCGCCGGATGCCCGCTGATCCGGCCCGCTCGCCCTCGATGAACATAGCTGACGCCGGGTCACCCGGCGGACGGTTCCCACACGTCCGGGTGAGAATGCGGTCACATGATCAGTCGTCCGTAACCGACCGCCCGCACCGCTCGTTGCCCAGCGTGCAAACCCCCTCGGGAGCCGTGGTCAAGCCAAGCCGCGAACAGTCACCCGAAGGAGTGGATTTGGCCCGCCGTGGCAACCGTCCGGCAGGCCGGGGAGTCGACAACGACGAAGGGAGGTGTGGCCCGTGACGGCAAACGTGCTGGAGCACCGGCGGGCGAAGGCCTTCGCCGAGGCGCTGGAGGCCCACCGGACGGGACAACCGGCGAACAGAGCGGTCCTGGGGCAACTCCTCGACACAGCGGAGGCGTTGACCGCCACCGCCGCGCCCGCCATGGACGCCGAGGTCAGGACCGTCCAACGAGCCAGACTGCTGGCCGCGTTCGAGCAGCAGGCCGCCGGCGGCCTGCCCGCTGTGCCGCACCAGCGGCGCCACCGGGCCGAGCGGATCGGCCAGCGGCGGCGCTGGGGACGGCGGTTCGCGATCACCGGCCTGGTCGCCGGGGTCACCGTCGGCAGCTTCGCCGGGGTGGCCGCCGCCAGTTCGGGCGCGCTGCCCGGGGACCCGCTGTACGGCATGAAGCGCGGTCTGGAGGGTCTGCGGCTGGACCTGGCGGGATCGGACGCCGAGCGCGGCGCGCTGCTGCTCGACCAGGCCTCCACCCGGCTGGCCGAGGCCCGTTCGCTGGTCGGCCGGGGCGGCGGTCCGGGCGGGCTCAGTCCGAGCACGGTGGAGCGGCTCAACACCGCGCTGCGCGACATGCACGCGGAGGCGGCCAAGGGC
Source organism: Kitasatospora sp. NBC_01266 (assembly GCF_036242395.1). Lineage (NCBI taxonomy): Bacteria > Bacillati > Actinomycetota > Actinomycetes > Kitasatosporales > Streptomycetaceae > Kitasatospora > Kitasatospora sp. NBC_01266. The sequence goes on from NZ_CP108458.1 coordinate 3,780,358, forward strand.
AGCGATCTGCTGCGCGCGGTCTACCAGGCGAACGGCTCGCTCGCGCCGATGCGCAGGCTGGCCGACTTCACCGAGGCGCAGGACGGCCACTGGAGCACCCTGCAGCCCAAGCTCCCGGCGCAGTTGACGCCGGTGGCCGGCCAGGTGGACCAGCTCTTCGGCGACCTGAACCAGGAGGTCGCGCCGCTGCACCTGGACCCGGGTCAGGGCAGTGGGGCGGCACCCGCCGCCTCGGGCTCCCCGGCGAGCGGCAGCCGGTCGGGCGCGAGCCTGCCCGCGGCCGGTGCCCCGAGCGGCGACGGCGGTGCGTCGGCCGGTCAGGCGCCCAGCGGCGGCGGCCGGGCGAGCAGCGGCCAGCCCTCGGCGGGCGGCGCGGCGGCACCGGGCAGCGGCGCCAAGTCCGGTGCCACGCCGGCCGGGCCGCTCGGTGGCGGCAACCCGGTGAGCGGTCTGGTCAACGGTCTGACCGGTCCGCTGACCGGCACCGGGGCCACCCCCGCCGCACCGGCGACCCCGGGGAGCCCCGGCCTCGCCCCGCTCCCGGGCACCACGCCCGCCGCGGGCACCGCCGTGGGCACGCCCGGCCAGGGCGGCACCCCGGCCGGGGAGCAGGGCCTCAACCTGCCCCCGCTGATCCCCGGGCTGCTCCCGGGGCTCGGCCTGGACGGGAACTGACGGCCCAACGGCCCGAAACGTTGGGGGCGGAGCGCAACGCGCCCCGCCCCCAACGCCGTTCTTCGGCCCGATCAGAAGAAGACGCTGCGGCGGTCCACCAGCAGCCGGTACAGGGTGTGCTGGATGGTCTCCCGCACCTCGTCGGTGAGGTTGAAGACCAGCATCGGGTCCTCGGCCGCCTCCGGCGGATAGCCGTCCGTCCGGATCGGCTCGCCGAACTGGATCGTCCACTTGGTCGGCAGCGGCAGCGCCCCCAGCGGGCCGAGCCACGGGAAGGTCGGGGTGATCGGCAGGTAGGGCAGCCCCAGCAGCCGGGCCAGGCTCTTCATGTTGCCCAGCATCGGGTAGGTCTCCTCGGCGCCGACGATCGAGCACGGCACGATCGGCACGCCGGCCCGCAGTGCGGAGGCGACGAAGCCGCCCCGGCCGAACCGCTGCAGCTTGTAGCGGTCGGCGAACGGCTTGCCGATCCCCTTGAAGCCCTCCGGCCAGACGCCCACCACCTCGCCGCGCTCCAGCAGCGCCTGGGCGTCCTCGTTGCAGGCCAGCGTGTGCCCGGCCTTGCGGGCCAGTTCGCCGACCAGCGGCAGCACGAAGACCAGGTCGGCGGCGAGCATCCGCAGGTGCCGCCGGGCCGGGTGGTGGTCGTGGATGGCGACCTGGGTCATCAGCGCGTCCAGCGGGACCACCCCGGAGTGGTTGGCCACCACCAGCGCGCCGCCCTGGGCCGGGATGTGCTCGATGCCGCGGACCTCGACCCGGAAGTACTTCTCGGCCAGCGGGCGCAGCGCGGAGAGGAAGACCTCCTCGGTCAGTTCGCGGTCGAAGCCGAACTCGTCCACCTCGTAGTCACCGGTGATCCGGCGCCGCAGGAAGGCCAGGCCGTTCGCCGCCCGGCTCTCCCAGCCCTTGCCCAGCACCGACTCGGCCGCCGGGCCGAGCCGGTCGGCCAGCAGATCGCCGAGGCCGTCGGCCAGCCGGGCGGCGACGGCGGCGAGGTCGGCCGCCGGGTCGGGCGCGGGCGACCAGCTCGGCGCGGACTCGATCGGGATCACCTTGGCCTCGCCGGGCAGCTCCTGGTGGGCGGCGCTCATCGGGCCTCAGCTCCTGTCGTCCGGGGTGGGCGGGTCGTCCGGGCGGATCGCCGCGGGGGTGCGCAGCAGCGCGGTCAGCCGGTCGGTGACGGCGGTCAGCCGCTCGGGGGGCAGCAGGCCGGCCCGCCGCCCGGCGGCGAAGTCGGCGAAGGCCTCGGGGGTGCTGAACCTCGGGCGGTAGCCGAAGACCTCGCGCAGCGCGGTGGTGTCCACCACCCGGCCGTGCGCCAGCAGGCCGATCTGCTCGGTGGAGAAGTCCGACACCCGGCTGCGCTTGGCCAGCGCGGCCACCCAGCCGAGCGCGGGCAGCAGCACCGGCACGGTGGGGCGGCCCAGCCGCCGGGCGCACTGCGAGAGCAGCAGCACACCCTCCCCCGCGACGTTGAAGGTGCCGGTGCGGCGCAGCTCCCCCGCGTCCGGGTCCAGCGCGGCCAGCCGCAGCACCTCGACGGCGTCGTCCTCGTGCACGAACTGCAGGCGCGGGTCGTGGCCGAGCGCGGTGGGCAGCACCGGCAGCGCGAAGTACTCCGCGAGCGGGGTGTCGGCCCCCGGGCCGACCAGGTTGGCGAACCGCAGCACGCTGACCGCGACGTCGGGGCGGCGCCGGGCGAAGCCGCGCACATAGCCCTCGACCTCGGCCGCGTCCTTGGCGAAGCCGCCGGTCGGCAGGGTCTTGGGCTGGGTCCGCTCGGTGAAGACGGCCGGGTCGCGCGGGGTCGCGCCGTAGACACCGGTGGTCGACTTCACCACCAGGCGGCGGATCAGCGCGGACTGCTGGCAGGCACCGAGCAGCTGCATGCTGCCGATGACGTTGATCTCCTTGACCGTGGCCCGCGCCGAGGTGCCCGGATTGGTGGCGCTGACGTTGAGGTGCACCACGGTGTCCACCGCGTACTCGGCCAGCACCCGGGCGATCGCGGGGCGGCGCAGGTCGGCGTGGGCGTAGACGACGTCGGCCGACCCGCGGTGGTCCACCGGCCCGGCGACACCGACCGGACGGCGCGGCGGCTCGGTGTCCACCCCGACCACCAGGTCCACTCCGGGCTCGCGGCGGATCCGCTCGACGAAGCGGGCGCCGAGTTGCCGGGCCACACCGGTGACCAGCACGACCTTGCCCACGTCCTCGCCGCCCTCCCTGCCGCCGGCCCGCTGCGCACGGGTGCCTGCACGGTACCGCGTCAGGTCGGGTAAACGGACGTTGCCCGCCCCGGCAAGCCGGGACGGGCAACGGTTGCACCTGGAGCGCGCTCCGCAGGTGTTACTTCTTGTTGCGACGCTGCACGCGGGTCCGCTTCAGAAGCTTGCGGTGCTTCTTCTTGGCCATACGCTTGCGACGCTTCTTGATGACAGAGCCCACGGAACAACCCTCGCTCACTGAGACTCCCGCCCGTGAGAGACGGAGTCCATACGACTGACGGAGGGCCTAGCCTACCGTTTGCGCGGCCAGCCCCGTAATCGGGACCGATCGCCCCCGGTGGTCAGGCACTCTGCCGGCCCACATAGGAGTCCTTGAGGTAGTCGTGGACCGCCTGTTCGGGCACCCGGAAGGAGCGGCCGACCCGGATGGCGGGCAGCTCTCCGCTGTGCACCAGCCGGTAGACCGTCATCTTGGAGACCCTCATGACCGAGGCGACTTCCGCCACGGTCAGGAAGTTGACCTCTTGCAAAGGGCGTTCGCCGGAACTCATGACCTCACCCGACCCTTTTCCGTGTGCAAGGCACCGGCTTCCCCTCCGGTGACTCCACCGACACACGCGTATCCCCAGAGTAGTTGCGGGTGATACGTGTGGGAAGAGGGGGATGCGGAGTCCTTGTACGGTCAGAGATCCCCCTGTTGCAGTACGTAGCCGGTCAATTGTCCGGCCCAGTCGTCCTCACGTCCAGGGAGCGGGCAGAAGTGGTCGACGACTACCTCAGGGCAGCAGGCCGTGCTGTGGGAAGACCGCGCGGCGAGTGGCCAGGATCGCCTGGTCGAGGCGGTCGCCGGGGTCGTAGCCGGTCTCGGCGAAGTCGCGGAAGTGCGCGTCGGCGCCGTCCGTCATCCGCGACGGGGCCGGGCGCCGGGTTCGCCGGTAGACCTCGGCGCGCCAGGCCTCGGGGGTCTCGGTGGCCGGGTCGATCGGGTGGCCCGCGGCGGTGGCCACCAGGTGGGTCCAGGTCCGCGGCACCACGTCCACCACCGCGTAGCCGCCCCCGCCGAGCGCCACCCAGCGCCCCTGGCAGTGCTGGTGGGCCAGCTCGTGCAGGGCGCCCGCGACCGCGCGCTGGGCGTCCACGGTGACCGCGAGGTGGGCCAGCGGGTCCTCCAGGTGGGTGTCCGCGCCGTGCTGGCTGACGATCACCTCGGGCCGGAAGCCGGCGATCAGCTCGGGGACCACGGCGTGGAAGGCGCGCAGCCAGCCCGCGTCGCCGGTGCCGGCCGGCAGCGGCAGGTTGGCGGCCGAGCCCGGCGCCTGCTGCTCGCTGCCCGTCTCGGTCGCCCAGCCGGTCTGCGGGAAGAGCGTGCTGGGGTGCTCGTGCAGCGAGATGGTGAGCACCCGCGGATCGTCCCAGAAGGCCTGCTGCACGCCGTCCCCGTGGTGCACGTCCACGTCCACGTAGACGACCCGCTCGGCACCCAGCTCCAGCAACCGGGCGATCGCGAGGGCGGCGTCGTTGTAGACGCAGAAGCCGGAGGCCCGGCCCGGCATCGCGTGGTGCAGCCCGCCGGCGAAGTTGACGGCGTGCCGGGCCCGGCCGTGCCAGACCGCCTCGGCGGCGGCCACCGACTGGCCGGCGATCAGCGCGGAGGCGGTGTGGATGGCCGGGAAGACCGGGTTGTCCTCGGTGCCCAGGCCGTGCCGCTCGTCCAGGGTGTCGGGGTTGCCCGCGGCCTTTCGGACCGCCTCGATGTAGTCCAGCCGGTGGACCAGGTGCAGGGTCGACTCCCCCGCCGGCGGGGCGGCGGCCACCGTCACCCCGGGCAGCGCCGGCAGCCCGAAGGCCTCGACCAGCCGCATGGTGAGCGCCAGCCGGGTCGGGTCCATCGGGTGGGTCGGGCTGAAGTTGTAGGCGGTGACCCCCTCGTCCCAGAAGAGGCTCAGGCGGCAGGGCTGGTCAGACTCGGCTGCTGGCATGGTCCAAAGCTAGTGGCTGCCGTTCGGCCGGTGCGAAGTGCCCGGCCAGCGGGACCACCGCGAGCACCAGCAGCATCGGGGCCAGCAGCGCCCAGCGGAACGAGCTGACCGCGGCGATCGCCCCGACCAGCGGGGAACCGACCAGGAAACCCACGTAGTTGAAGAGGTTGAGCCGGGCCACCGCGGCGTCCGAGTCGTCGGGGAAGAGCCGGCCGCCGGCCGCGAAGACCTGCGGGATGACCGCGCAGATCCCGATCCCGAGCACCGTGAAGCCGGCGATCGCGACCCACGGCGCGGGCGCCAGCGCCGCGATGCCGAAGCCGAGCGCGGCCACCGCGGCGCCGCAGGCCACCACCAGGACGGCGCCGAAGCGCTGCACCCAGCGGTCGCCGACGGTGCGCCCGATCAGCAGCGCGACCATGTAGCCGGCGTAGCCGAGCGCGCCCACCCGGTCGCCGCTGTGCAGCGTCTCGGTCAGGTACTTGGCGCTCCAGTTGGAGACCGTGGAGTCGGCGATGTAGGCGACGGCCATCGCGGCGCAGAGCGGCAGCAGCGGCTTCCACGGGATCGACCGGGCGGCGGCGGCCACCGCCTCCTCGACCGCGTGGCCCAGCTCGCTCGGCCCGGCGAGGAAGTGCCCGGTGATCAGCGCCGCCGGGACCAGCACAGCGACGCAGGAGCCGAAGAGGGCGATCAGCGACAGGTGCGCCCCGCCGCTGGCGAGCAGCGCGCCGATGATCCCGCCGGCGCTGAAGGCGGCGTGGAAGCCGAGCATGATCGAGCGGCCGTAGCGGTGCTGCAGGCCCACCCCGAGCATGTTCATCGAGGCGTCCAGCGCGCCGACCAGCAGTCCGAAGGCGGCCAGCGCCAGGGCCAGGGCCCAGAGCGAGTGGCCCAGGCCGACCCCGACCAGGGTCAGGCAGACGGCCGGCTGGACGATCCGCAGCACGCTGCGCGGGGTGGTCCGCTTGACGATCTGCTCGGAGCTGATCGAGCCGACGCCGGCCAGGATCGGCACGGCGGCCAGGAAGATCGTCAGGCTGCCGTCGGACAGCCCGTACTGCCGCTGGATGCCCGGGATCCGGGTGACCAGCAGGGCGAAGGTGACGCCCTGCAGCAGGAAGCTGACCAGCAGGGCGGTACGGGCCTGGCGCAGCCGAGGGGAAATCTCGGCGCCTGCGGCCTGCGTCGTCATCCGGACCTCGCTCACCACCGGCCCAGCGGCTACTGGCCGGTACGACGATATTGGCGCGAGCGTAGGGGGTGGGCGCCGGTTTGGGGAGGGGACCGACGGCAACGATCGGGCGACGGCGGCGATCAGGCGTCCAGCAGCTCCAGCACCTCGGCGAGGCTGCCGATCAGGCCGTCGGCACCGGCCTCGGTGAGCCGCGCGGCCGGGGTCAGCGCCGGGTAGCCGTGGACGTCCATCCCGGCCGCCCGCGCGGCCAGCACGCCCATCGGACTGTCCTCGATCACCAGGCAGCGCCCCGGCTCCACCCCCAGGGTACGGGCGGCGTGCTGGAACAGGTCGGGGGCGGGCTTGCCGACCCCGACGTCCTGGGCGCTGAAGATCCGCTCCTCGGGGAGGAAGCCGCGCAGCCCGGTGAGGTCGAGCGCGGCGCGGATCCAGGCGTGCGCGGCCGAGGAGGCCAGGCAGTACGGCAGGCCGCGCCGCCGCAGCTCGGTCAGGAGTTCGGCGGCGCCGGGCACCGGGGTCAGCTCGGTCGCGAAGGCGGCGAACACCCGCTCGTGGAAGGCCTTGGGGAACTCGGCGGGCAGTTCGGCGCCGAACCGCTCGGCGACCAGCTCGTGCACCGCGTGGGTGGCCCGGCCCATCAGCTCGCGGTAGGAGTCCTCGATGGTGATCGGGAAGCCGAGGCCGGTGAGGTACTCGGCGAGCACCCGGTTGGATATCGGCTCGCTGTCGACCAGCACGCCGTCGTTGTCGAAGATGACCAGGTCGTAGCCCACCCTCGTCACTTCCCGCCGGAGGCGAGCTCGCGCGAGCGGTCGCGGGCCGCTTCCAGGGCGCTGAGCAGGGCGGCCCGCACCCCGTGGTTCTCCAGCTCGCGGATGGCCGAGATGGTGGTGCCGGCCGGTGAGGTGACCGCCTCGCGCAGCTTGACCGGGTGCTCGCCGGAGTCGCGCAGCATCACCGAGGCGCCGATCGCGGACTGCACGATCAGGTCGTGCGCCACCTGCCGGGGCAGCCCGAGCAGGATGCCCGCGTCGGTCATCGCCTCGACCAGGTAGTAGAAGTAGGCCGGGCCCGAGCCGGAGAGCGCGGTGGCGGCGTCCTGCTGGGACTCCGGCAGCCGCAGCGCCTTGCCGACCGACTGGAAGATCTCCTCGGCCCGCCGCAGGTGCTCCTCGGCCGCGTGCGAGCCGCCGGAGATGACGCTCATCCCCTCGTCCACCAGGACGGGCGTGTTGGGCATCACCCGCACCACGGGGGTGCCGGCCGGCAGCCGGGCCTCGAACCAGCGGGTCGGGATGCCGGCGGCGGCCGAGATGACCAGCCGGTCGTTGCCGACGTGCGGGCCGAGCTCCTCCATCAGCGTCCCCATGTCCTGCGGCTTGACCGCCAGGATCAGGGTGTCGGCCAGCTTGGCGGCCTCCCGGTTGGAGCAGGCCGCGACCCCGTACCTCCGGGCCAGTTCGGCGGCCCGCTCGGGACGGCGGGCGGTGACCCAGACCTCGGACGGGCGCTTGCCGGCCCGCAGCAGACCGGAGAGCAGGGCTTCGCCGATCTTGCCGGTGCCCAGGAAGGCGATCCGCTGGGGATGGACGGCGCTGCTGGTCATGGCGTGGCTCCTTGATCACCGCGACAGTACTGCGGCCCATCCTCGCACTCGGCCCGGCAGCGGCGGGGCTGCCGTCCACCGGGCGGACGCCCGGGTCGGGGCGGTCGGCGGGTGGTGTCGGGGACGGCGGTGCCGGGGCGGCGGCGAGGCGGTGTCGAGGCGGTGGGCGGCCGGGCGCGCCGGGTCGAGCGGCGCTCGAGGCGCGGTCGAACGGCGGGACCGGAGCCCGGGAAGTCCCCGGGGCATTCGGGTGCCGGGACCCGGCCGCGACCTTGGACAGTACGCACCGATCGGCGCGCACCGGCGATGAACAGGGAGTCACAAGTTATATTTCTCGTTGTCAATTTTAGAGTAAAGCTCGCCACGGTCGCCGCGCCGGATAACGGCGAAGCCTGGGAGGTCCACCATGACTGCCCCGTCAGAGAGCCTCCGGCCGCCGGCCCGGGGCGCCACCGGACCCACCACTCAGGGTGGCTGTCGCGGAGGCGGCCGATGACCTCCCTCGACCTCACCACCCGCCTGCTGGCGGGCCTCGCCGTGCTGCTCGGGCTCAGTCGCGGCGCCGGAAAGCTCGCCACCCGGCTGGGGCAGCCGGCCGTGCTGGCCGAGATCGCGGTGGGCGTGGCGCTCGGACCCTCGGTGCTGGGCCGGCTGCTGCCGCAGGTGCACCAGCAGCTCTTCGGCCGTGACGTGCAGTCGGTGCTGAACGGGCTGGCCCAGCTGGCGGTGGCGCTGTACGCCTTCGAGATCGGGCGGCACCTGGGCGACCGGAAGCGGTACGCCGGCACCGGTGCGGCCGGCCCGGGCGGGGCAGGCCGGCGAGCGCCGCTGACGCTGGCCGCGGTCTCGCTGCTCGCGCCGGCCGCCGCCGGGCTGGCGCTGGCTCCGGTGCTGTACGCCCACCGGCTGGCCGGTCCGGGCATCGACCTGGGCGCCTTCGCGCTCTTCCTGGCCTGCTCGCTCGGGGTGACCGCGGTCCCGGTGCTGGCCCGGATCCTGCAGGACCGGGGTCTGGCGGAGAGCACCGTGGGACGGCTGAGCCTGCTGGCCGCCTCGGCCGGGGACGCGGGCTGCTGGTGCCTGCTGGGCCTGGCCCTCTTCCTGGCCGGCCGGATGGGGTGGCCGCAGTTGCTGGCCGCCCTGCTCGGCGCGGGCCTGGCGGCGCTGTTCGCCGGCTACCGCGCCCGCCGGCCGTCGCGCCGGGCCACCGGGCGGGAGGCGGGTCCGGTCGCGGTGACCGGCGCGATCTGCCTGGCCGCCGCGGTCTCCTCCGCGCTGGGGCTGCATCCGCTGTTCGGCGGGCTGATGCTCGGCCTCGCCTGGCCGGCGGGCGCCTCGGCCATCAGTTCACTGACCGTCGGCCCGGTGACCGCCAGTTCTCTGACAAGCGATACGACAACTGTCAAATCCAACTCCGAGGATTCGTCAACCCGGCCGCCGCGCCCAGGACCGGCGGTCGGCCAGCTCGCCGCCGTCCTGCTGCCGTGCTTCTTCCTCGGCACCGGTCAGCAGGTCGACCTGGGCGCCGGCCTGCTGGACGGCGGCTTCCTGCTGCTGGTGGCGGTGCTGCTGGTGGTCGCCACCGCCTCCAAGTTCGTCGCCTGCGCGCTGGTCGGCGCCCGCTACGGCTACCCGCCCCGGGACGCGCTGCGCCTGGGCGTGCTGATGAACACCCGGGGACTGACCGAGATCGTCGTGCTGACCACCGGCTACCAGGCCGGGCTGATCGGCCACCGGCTCTTCGAGGCCCTGCTATTGGTCGCCCTGCTGGCCACCGCCGTGGCCGGGCCCGCGCTCTCGCTGCTGGCCCCGCGCCCGGTGGTGGCGGCGGCCCGGCCGGCCGACCGCCGCCGGGAGGCCCCGGCTGCCGGCCGGCCCTGACCGGTCGGCAGCCGGCCTCAGGCGGTGAGCTTCTCGTAGATCCGCAGCGTGCGCTCGGCCACGCCGGTCCAGGAGAACTGCTCCACCGCCCGGCGCCGTCCGGCGGCACCGAAGGCCTCGGCCAGCTCGGCGTCGTCGAGCAGCCGGTTGATCGCGGTGGCCAGGCCCCGCGCCAGCTGCTCCGGCTCGGCCGGCTCGCCGGTCCCGTCGGACTTGGCCAGGTAGTCGACCAGCAGCCCGGTGCGGCCGTCCTCGACCACCTCGGGGATCCCGCCCACGGCGGTGGCCACCACCGCCGTCCCGCAGGCCATCGCCTCCAGGTTGACGATGCCCATCGGCTCGTAGAGCGAGGGGCAGACGAAGACCCGGGCGTGGGTGAGCAGCTGGCGCAGGCTGCGGCCGTCGAGCATGCCGTCGATCCGCACCACGCCCGCCCGCCGGCTGCTCAACTCGGTCACCAGATCCGCCACTTCGGCAGCGATCTCCGGGGTGTCGGGCTGACCGCAGCAGAGCACCAGCTGAGCTTCCGGGCGCAGCTCGAAGGCGGCGCGCAGCAGCTGTGACAGGCCCTTCTGCCGGGTCACCCGACCGACGAAGAGCACGATCGGGCGCTGCGGGTCGATGCCGAACCTGACCAGCGCGTCGGTGCGCGCGTCGGGTTGGTAGACCTCGGTGTCAATGCCGTTGTGGATCACGTGCACCCGGTCGGGTTCGAGCTCCGGGTAGGCGGCGAGGACGTCCTCGCGCATCGCCCCCGAGACCGCGATCAGCGCGTCGGCGGCGAGCGCGGCCGAGCGTTCGAGCCAGCTGGACAGCGCGTATCCGCCGCCGAGCTGCTCGGCCTTCCAGGGGCGCATCGGCTCCAGGCTGTGCAGCGTCATCACGTGCGGGATGCCGTGCAGCAGCCGGGCCAGATGCCCCGCGGCGTTGGCGTACCAGGTGTGGCTGTGCACCAGGTCGGCCCCGGCGCAGTCGGCGGCGATCCGCAGGTCGGCACCGAGGAAGCGCAGTGCCGGGTTGGCGTCGTCGAGGTCACCGGGCAGCGGGTATGCCAGCGTGTCCGGCTCGCTGCGCGGGGCGCCCAGGCAGCGGACGTTGACCTTGGCCAGTCGTCGCAGCGCCCTGGTGAGTTCGGCCGCGTGCACACCGGCGCCGCCGTAGACCTCCGGCGGATATTCCCTGGTGAGCAGGTCGACCCGCATGTTGGTTCCCTTCTGGTGTCGGGCGCGGGGCGGGGCCGGTCAGCAGCAACCGTTGGTGTTGCCGGCAGGGCTCGCGGTCGCGACCGGAACCGTCGGCGGCTGGGTGCCGGTCCCGGTGTCGGCGCTCGCGTGGACCGGGGGGAGCAGGAATCCGCAGGCTGCGAGCAACCCGGCGGCGAGGAGCGGAAGGATCTTGCGCATGGCGACTTACCTTTCGCTGAGCCAGTTCGTTGACATGCAGAGTCAATCTGAGTTGACTCGGACTGTCAATCACTAACTTTTCAGCCGTTCCGACGCTACGGAGAGTGTCCGCCGGGGCATGGGGAAGACGAGGCTGGGCCCGGAGCGTTCAACCGAGCGACCCTGCCGAAGGACCGATAGCCTTGGCGACTGTCACCTGGGGGTGTAAATAATGGAGTCAAATGGGCATCCCCGAGGGACGGCTCGAACAGCTGACCTCCCCGTTGACCGGAGAACCATGGACCAATCACAGAGCGGTACGAATGGCATCGGCCAGCGGCTGCGCGAGCTGCGTCAGAAGCGCGGCCTGAATCAGCAGGACCTCGCCTCGGCCGACATCTCGGTCAGCTACGTGTCCCTGATCGAGACCGGCAAGCGCGTCCCCTCGGAGGCCGTCCTCAAGGCACTCGCCGAGCGGGTCGGATGCACCGTCGACTACCTGCGCACCGGACGGGACGACGTCCGGGTCAAGGAGCTCGAACTCAAAGTGGCGTTCGGCGACATGGCGCTGCGCAACGGCGCCAACGGAGAGGCGCTGCAGTCCTACAGCGAGGCGCTGGCGAACGCCCCGCTGCTCGGCGAGGCGATGGTCCGCCGGGCCCGGCTCGGCCAGGCACTGGCCTTCGAGAAGCTGGGCCGGCTGGAGGCCGCCATCCAGCTGTTCAACGTGCTCTACGACGATCCCGAGACGATCCCCGGCTCCGCCGAGTGGGCCCAGCTGGCGGTGGCTCTCTGCCGCGCCTATCGGGACTCCGGCGACCAGGTGATGTCCATCGAGGTCGGCGAGCGTGCCATGAAGCAGCTCGACCGACTCGGCCTGGACGTCACCGACGACCACATCCAGCTCGGCTCCACCCTGATGGGCTGCTACTACCACCGGGGCGACCTGACCCAGGCCCAGCTGCTGAGCAACCGGCTGACCCAGATCGCCGAGGAGAAGGGCTCGCGGGTCGCTCGTGGTTCGGTCTACTGGAACGCCGCACTGGTGGCCGCCTCGAAGGGCGACTTGAAGGAGTCACTGGCACTTGCCGAGCGCGCCCTGGTGCTGATGGCCGAGACCGACAACGTCCGGCACATCGGCCTGCTCAAGTCCAACTGCGCCGCTTACATGCTCGAGCTCGACGGCAGCGACCTGGAGCGGGCCGAGGGCCTGCTGGAGGAGGCGCAGGAGGCGATGCTGGAGGTGGGCACCGCAGCCGAGCAGTCGAACGTGGAGACCTCCCGCGCCCGGCTGGCCCTGCGTCAGGGCGATCCCGAGGCCGCCATGGAGCGCGCCAGCCGGGCGCTCGGCCTGCTGCGCAACGAGGCCCGCTGGGAGTCCGCCGCCACCCGGGTGGTGCTGGCCCAGGCCCAGTTCGAGCGCGGCGACAGCACGGGCGGCGCACAGACCCTGCGTGCCGTGGAGCGTCAGCTCGGCCAGATCCCGGTGAACCGCAACACCGCCCTGGTCTGGCGCCAGGCGGGCGACGTCTGGCAGCTCTACGGCCACCCGGCCGAGGCGCTGACGATGTACCAGCACGCCATGTCCGGAGTCGGCCTGGTACCGCTGAAAGGGGCCGCCAGAGTCGCCGCCCCGCTGAGTTGAGCACGTGGCGCCGGCCGCGGTCGGCCGCCGCCCGCCACCGCGCGGGCGGCGGCCGACGAGCCCGACCGGCTCCGCTCAGCCCGCCTCGGGGGCCGGCCCGGCAGACCGGGCCGCGGTCAGCGGCAGCTCCGGCCCCTGCGGGCAGAGCCACACCGTGGCCAGCGGCGGCAGGGTGAGCTCGGCGCTGAACGGCTGCCCCTGCCAAGGGAGTTCCGCGGCCTGGTACGGGCCGCCCTGGCCGGCGTCGGCGCCGCCGTAGCGGGAGTGGTCGGTGTCCAGGACGACGTGCCACCGCCCGGCCGCCGGCAGTCCGATCCGGTAGTCGGCGCGCACGTTCGGCGACAGGTTGCAGACCGCGACCAGGGTGCGCCCCGCCGTGTCCCGGCGGACGAAGGAGTAGACGTTGTCCTGCGCCGCGTCGGCGTCCAGCCAGTGGAAACCGGCCGGGTCCGCGTCGAGCTGCCAGAGCGGCGGGTAGTCCTGGTAGAGCTGGTTCAGGTCGGCCAGCAGCCGCCGCACACCGCGGTGGTCCTCGGCGGCCGGCCAGCCCTCCTCCAGCAGCCACCACTGCGGGCCCTGCTCGTGGTCCCACTCCGCGCCCTGGGCGAACTCCTGTCCCATGAAGAGCAGTTGCTTGCCCGGGTGGGCCCACATGAAGCCGAGGTAGGCGCGGTGGTTGGCCCGCTGCTGCCACCAGTCGCCCGGCATCTTGGCGACCAGCGACCCCTTGCCGTGCACCACCTCGTCGTGCGAGATCGGCAGCACGTAGTTCTCGGCGTAGGCGTACACCATCGAGAAGGTCAACTCGTGGTGGTGGTACTGGCGGTGGATCGGCTCCCGGGCGAAGTACCGCAGCGAGTCGTGCATCCAGCCCATGTTCCACTTCAGGCCGAAGCCCAGGCCGCCCGCGCCGCTCTGCCCCAGCGCGTCGGTGGGGCGGGTGACGCCGTCCCAGGCGGTGGACTCCTCGGCGATGGTGACCACGCCGGGGCAGCGGCGGTAGACGGTGGCGTTCATCTCCTGGAGGAAGGCGACCGCGTCCAGGTTCTCCCGGCCGCCGAACTGGTTGGGGGCCCACTGCCCGTCCTCGCGGGAGTAGTCGAGGTAGAGCATCGAGGCGACCGCGTCCACCCGCAGGCCGTCGATGTGGAACTCCTCGCACCAGTAGACCGCGTTGGCCACCAGGAAGTTGCGCACCTCGGTACGGCCGTAGTCGAAGGTCAGGGTGCCCCAGTCCGGGTGCTCGGCGCGGCGCGGGTCGGCCGGCTCGTAGAGCGGCTCGCCGTCGAACCGGGCCAGCGCGAACTCGTCCTTGGGGAAGTGCGCCGGCACCCAGTCCATGATCACCCCGATCCCGGCCCGGTGCAGCGCGTCGACCAGGAACCGGAAGTCGTCCGGCGAGCCCAGCCGCGCGGTCGGCGCGTAGAACCCCGACACCTGGTAGCCCCAGGAACCACCGAACGGATGCTCCAGCACCGGCATGAACTCCACATGCGTGAAGTTCAACCCCCGCAGATACCCCGGCAGCTCCGCCGCCAGCTGACGGTACGTCAAGCCGGGCCGCCAGGAACCCAGATGCAACTCGTAGATCGACATCGCGCCGTCCTGGACGGGCCGCGCGGACCGGTGCCGCAGCCAGCGCTCGTCGCCCCAGACGTAACTCGACTCGTGCACCACCGAGGCGGTGGCGGGCGGGCCCTCGGTGCGGCGGGCCAGCGGGTCGGCCTTCTGCAGCAGGCGGCCGTCCCGGGTGGCGATCTCGTACTTGTAGACGGCCCCTTCGCCGAGGCCTGGTACGAACAACTCCCAGACGCCGCTGGCACCCAGCGAGCGCATCGGCAGCCCGGTGCCGTCCCAGAAGTTGAAGTCGCCCACCAGGCGCACCCCGACCGCGTTCGGTGCCCACACCGCGAACGCCACCCCGGCCACCCCGTCCACCACCCGCAGGTGCGACCCCAGCACCCGCCAGAGCTGCTCGTGCCGCCCCTCCCGGATCAGGTGCAGGTCCAACTCACCCAGCGTGGGCGCGAACCGGTAGCCGTCCTCCTGGGCGGGCGACTCGCCGTCGGCATCGATGACCCGCAGCCGGTAGTCGGCCTGCCAGCCCGAGGGCAGCAGACCGGTGAAGAGCCCGTCCTCGGCCGGGGACAGCGCCATCCGGCCGACCTCGGTCTCCAGCAGCACCGTGTCGGCCCCGGGCCGCAGCACCCGCACCGCGACGCCGGACTTGCCGGGGTGGGCGCCCAGCAGGGCGTGCGGATCGTGGTGACGGCCGGCCAGCAGGCGGGCGGTCTCCTCCGGGGCGGGCCGCGCCGGTGAGAGCTGCAGGACCGGGGGATCCAGTTCGAGGGCGAGGCGCGGAGTCACGGGTGCGGGTCCTGTCGTCATGGAGAACAGCGTGGGCGTCCCTGGGCCGGCGGCCTGGGGGTCCCGCCGCCGAAGGCCGGGGGAAGGGGGAGGGCGTCGCGCGGGCGGTCAGCGGCCGAAGACCAGGCGTTGGATCGCCGCCATCGGGATCGGCAGCCAGGTCGGCCGGTGCTGGGCCTCGTAGACCGCCTCGTAGACGGCCTTCTCGGCCTCGAAGGCCCGCAGCACCACCGGGTGGCAGTGCGGATCGACGCCCCCGGCCGCCGCGTAACCGGCTGTGAAAGCACGGCGGTTGCGCACCGCCCAGGCATAGGCGCGGCGGCTGCGGCGCAGCCGGGCGGTGGCCTGCTCGGCGGACTCACCGGCCGGCGAGTCGCCCTGGCCGACGATCCGGGGCAGCGGTCCCAGCCCGGCCAGCGCCTGCTGACCGGCGTACTCGAAGGAGCGCAGCATGCCCGCCACATCCTTGAGCACCGGCTGCGGCAGCACGCGTTCGGCCACCGGGCGGGCCGGCTCGCCCTCGAAGTCGATCACCTTCCAGCCGCCCTCGGTGCGCAGCACCTGGCCCAGATGCAGGTCACCGTGGACCCGCTGGGCGCGCAGACCCCGCCCGCGCAGCGCGAGCTTGCCGAAGTCCTCGTACAGGCTGCCCAACCGTCCGGCGTAGGGCTCCAGTTCGGGCACCTCGCGGACGGCGGCACGCAGCTCGCGGTGCAGCCCGTCGACCAGCGCGACGATCTCCGCGGGCCCGAGTTCCACCTGGCCGAAGGCCTCGGCGAGCGAGGCGTGCACCTCGGCCACCGCCGCGCCCAGGGCGCGCGCCTCGTCGGTGAAACCGTCCACGGCGGGCACCGTGGGGCAGGAGCCGGTGATGCAGTCGCCGGCCTGCTCGACCGCCAGCTGCCAGCCGTCGCCGCGGGCCGGCAGGAACTCCTCCAGGATCCCGAGCACCATGGACTGCTGCGGCTCACCGTCGGTGTGCAGCCAGCCGGCCAGGCCGGGGATGCGCTCGCAGCGCACCTGGGTGAGGCCGCGCAGTGCCTCGGTCTCCGGGTGGAGTCCGGGCTCGGGCTGGCGGAAGATCTTGAAGAGCAGGCGGTCGCCGTAGACCACCGTGCTGTTGCTCTGCTCCACCGCCAGCGCCCGGGCGCTCAACCCGCGCGGCAGCGGCTCGGCGCCGGTCAGCGACATCCGCAGCTCGCCGACGCCGGCCGCCGAGCCGGCCGTGCGATCCAGCAGTCGCTCCATCAACTCGTGGTCGGCGGTGGCCTCGTAGAGCGACCAGCCGTCCCAGCGGCCGCCCTGCGCGGTGCCGATCCCGGCCGGGGCCAGCGCCTCGGGCAGGCTGGGGCGCAGCCCGACCAGCAGTTGGTAGTGGCGCGAGCCGGTGGTCCCGTGCCGGGCGTCGAGCAGCGAGTGCAGCAGCACCGGGGCGTCCGGGTCGCCGGGGCGCGGGCCGTCCAGCACCGAGGCGCTGACCGGGGCCAACTGCTCCAGGTGGCCGTGCTCGTGGGTGAACCAGCGGCGGGTCACCAGCCAGGGCAGCAGGTCGCGCAGCAGCGGGCGCAGCAGCTCGTCGGCCTGCAGTTCGGCGCCGCGCTCCGCGCCCAGGCAGGTGGCACAGAGGATCGCTGACATTTCAGTCCTCCTGACGGACCGTCAGAATATGCGCCGGGCCCTGCTCGGGGTCGAGCCGGACGTAGTTGCGGTGCTGCCAGCGGTGGTCGCCGCCGGAGAGTTCGCAGTGCACGGAGAGCGGGCCGACGACCCCGGGGAGGGTGACGGTGGCTTCCTGCACGCCGGTCGGGTCCAGGTTGACCACGACGATCACCTGGTCGGCGCCGGTCCGCTTGGTGTAGGCGATGATCCGGTCGTTGTCGGTGGGCAGGAAGCTGAGGTTGCGCAGCTCCTGGAGGGCGGGGTGCTCGCGGCGCAGCCGGTTGAGGGTGGTGAGCAGCGGGGCGAGGGTGTCGGTGCGGGTCCAGTCGCGCGGGCGCAGCTGGTACTTCTCGCTGTCCAGGTACTCCTCGCCGTCGTCCAGCGGGGCGTTCTCGCCCAACTCGAAGCCGGCGTAGACGCCGTAGCTGGGCGAGAGGGTGGCGGCCAGCACCGCGCGCACCGCGAAGGCGCTCAAGCCCTGGCCCTGGAGCGAGCGCGGCAGGATGTCGGGGGTGCTGACGAAGAAGTTGGGTCGCAGGTAGGCACCGGTCTCCTCGGTCAACTCGGTGAGGTACTCGGTGAGTTCCTGCTTGCTGTCGCGCCAGGTGAAGTAGGTGTACGACTGCTGGAAGCCGATCTTCGCCAGGGTCCGCAGCATCGCCGGCCGGGTGAAGGCCTCGGCCAGGAAGACCACGTCCGGGTCGGTCCGGTTGATCTCGCCGATGACCTTCTCCCAGAAGTGCACCGGCTTGGTGTGCGGGTTGTCGACCCGGAAGATCCGCACGCCGTGGCCCATCCAGTGGCGCAGCAGGCGTAACGTTTCTTCGACCAGGCCGTCGAAGTCCTGGTCGAAGTTGATCGGGTAGATGTCCTGGTACTTCTTCGGCGGGTTCTCGGCGTAGGCGATGGTCCCGTCGATCCGGTGGCTGAACCACTCGGGGTGCTTGTCGACCCAGGGGTGGTCGGGGGAGGCCTGCAGCGCGAAGTCGAGCGCGATCTCCAGCCCCAGCTCGGTGGCCCGGGCGACGAAGGCGTCGAAGTCCTCGATGGTGCCCAGGTCCGGGTGGATCGCGTCGTGGCCGCCCTCCGGCGAGCCGATCGCCCACGGCGAGCCGACGTCCTCGGGCCCCGGGGTCAGCGTGTTGTTGGGGCCCTTGCGGTAGGCCAGGCCGATCGGATGCACCGGCGGCAGGTAGAGCACGTCGAAACCCATCGCCGCGATCGCCGGCAGCCGCTGCGCCGCCGTGCGGAAGGTGCCCGAGCGCGTGGGCCCCTCCTGCCCGGTGCCGGGCAAGGAGGGAGGCTCCAGGGTGGCACCCTCGGAGCGCGGGAAGAACTCGTACCAGGACCCGTACAGCGCCCGCCGCCGCTCGACCTGGAGCGGCAGCGTCGCCGAGGAGGTGACCAGCTCGCGCAGCGGGTAGCGCTCCAGCACCGCCGTCACGCCCGGCAGCAGCGCGGCCGCCAGCCGGGTCAGCGCGGCGTGGCGGTGATCGCGCAGCGCCGCCACCGCGTTCAGCACGGTGCTGCGCGCGCTCCCCCGCGGCACCCCGGCGGCCACCCGCTCCAGCAGCAGCGCGCCCTCCTCCAGGGTGAGTTCGACGTCCTGGCCGGCCGGGAGCTTGATCTCGGCCCGGTCCAGCCAGCTGCTCACCGGGTCGCTCCAGGCCTCCACCGTGTAGCTCCAGTGGCCCGTCCCGGTCGCGGCGACCTCAACACCCCAGCGGTCGGTGCCGGGCGCCAGCTCGCGCATCGGGAGCCACGGTCCGGGCCGCCCGTCGGGGTCGCGCAGCAGCACGTTGGCGCCGAGCTTGCCGTGGCCCTCGCGGAAGACCGTGGCACTGATCAGAAAGGTCTCGCCCAGCACCGCCTTGGCGGGGCGGCGGCCGCCCTCCACCACCGGGCTGAGGTCGAGCACGGGTATCCGGCCCACCAGTGCCGGGGCCGATGTCCCGGCGGACGGCTCCTCGCGCGCCGGCGCGGCGCGCGTGACCAGGTCTGTCATCTGCGGTCTCCCCCTGTCGGACCGTCAGGACAGCTCGGCGTGCTGCCGGCTGCTCCGCTTGGCGAGCTCTTCGATGATCTGCCGGGCGAACAGGTGGCAGTGGTTCCCGGTCCGTGCCGTGACCAGGTCCTCGTCCACCACCACGTCCTCGTCGACGTAGACCCCGCCCATGTTCTTCAGGTCGCCGAGCAGGTTGTTGTGCACCACCGCGCGCCGCCCGCGGATCACCGCCGGGACCGGGGCGGCCAGCCACATGCCGTGGCAGATGATCCCCTTGACGATCGCCGGATCGGCGAAGGCGCGGCGCAGCAGCACGGCGGCGGGCGGCAGTTGGTCGGGCTGCTCGGTGTAGCGCAGTCGGTCGGCGACGATGCCCGAGGGGACGATCAACGCCGCGTACTCCTTGAGCCCGTACTCGTCGAGGTCCTCGAAGGACTCCGACACCTCGAAGGGCATCCGATGCTCGTGGCCGCGGAAGACCAGCCGGTCGCTGCCCCAGAGCCGGGTGAGGAAGTGCACCTCGCCGCCCTCCTCGGCGAACCGGCGCTGGTAGTAGAGGATCTCCGGTTCGTAGAAGTCGCTCTCCATCAGGACCGCGATCTTCTGGCCGTTCAGCACCACAGCGCACACTCCTTCACTGCTGATTGATTCGGTCAGGAGGAACGGCCGACGACGAGGTCGATGAGGAACGGACCGCGGTGCGCCAGGGCCTCGTGGATGGCGGGCGCGACCTGCTCGGGCTTCTCCACCCGCACCGCGCGCACGCCCAGCGACTCGGCGAGCTTGACGAAGTTGATCGCCGGTTGGTCCAGGTCGAACGGGCCGGGGAACTCGTGGTGCTCGACGCCGACCGTCTTCCAGTACTCCTCGATGTTCAGGTCGAGCAGCCGGTAGCGGCCGTTGTTGCAGATCACGAACTTGGCGGCGATGTCGTAGCGGGCCGCCGTCCACAGCGCCTGCACGGTGTACATGCTGCCGCCGTCGCCGGTGAAGCCGACCACGGTGCGCTCGGGGTGGGCCAGCTTGGCGCCGATCGCGCCGGGGATGCCGACGCCCAGCGAACCGCCGCGGGTCTGGTGCCACTGCCCGGGCACACTGGCCGGCAGGTGCCGGAAGAGGCCGGGCGAGCTGGTCAGCGCCTCGTCGAAGAGCACCGCGTCGGCGGGCAGCTGCTTGGCCAGCTCGAAGCCGAACAGCTCGGCGGAGAGCGGGTCCTGGCCCACGCCCGCCACGTCGATGGCGTTCACCTCGAGCGCGGCGACCTTCTTCGCCAGCTGCGCCTTGGTCAGCCGGGCCAGCGCGTCGGCCTTCTGCTCGCCGGTCTGCCGGCGACGCAGCGCCTCGGTGAGCCGGGGCAGGGTGTGCTTCGGGTCGGCCAGCAGGCCGAGGTCCACCGGGAAGTTCTTGGCGATCGCGCCGCTGTCCAGGTCCAGGTGGACCACCTTGGTGCCGGGCGAGAAGACCCCGTCGAGCAGCGGGTAGACCTCGTTGAGCGTGTAGGTGCCGGTGATCAGCACGGCGTCGGCCGGGTTGATCACCTTGGCGCTCGCCTCGCCGAACATGTGGCCCAACTGGCCGCCGAAGAGCGGGTGTTCGGCCGGCAGGTTGACCTCGGACCAGTCCGCGCCCCAGACCGTGGCGCCCCAGGCCTCGGCGAACTCGGCCAACTCCGCCTGGGCACCGGCGAAGTGGACGCCGTCACCGGCCAGGATCAGCGGGTGGCGGGCGCCGGCCAGCAGACCGGCGGCCTGCTCGACGGAGGCGGCGTCGGGGATGCTGGTGGTGGTCAGGTAGGAGGTGGGGACCGCGTCCTCGGTGGTCTCCTGGTCCATCACGTCGGCCGGCAGCACCACCAGGACCGGCCCGTAGGGCGGGGTGGCGGCCACCTTGAAGGCCCGCCGCAGCACCCGCAGGGTGGACTGCGGATCCACCACCCGGGTCGCCCACTTGGTCACCGGCTTGGCCATGCCGACCAGGTCGGCGGCCATCTGGGCGTCCATGCTGTCGTAGGCCAGGCCGGACTCGCCGACCACGCAGACCAGCGGGGCATGGCCGCGCATCGCCTGGTAGAGCATGCCGATGCCGTTGCCCAGGCCCACGCCGGAGTGCAGTTGGAGCAGCGTCGGCTTGCGGGTGGCCCGGGCGTAGCCGTCGGCGATGCCGACCACCACGGCCTCCTGGAGGGCCAGGACGTACTCCAGTTCGGGAAAGGAGCGCAGCTCGTCCAGGAAGCCCTGTTCCACGGTTCCGGGGTTGCCGAACATGTAGCGCACCCCGTCGGCCTTGAACTGTTCGAGCATCGCCACCCGGGCGGGCCTGCTGCCGGCCATCTCAGCCTCATCTCTGCAACGTCGTGGTCTGGAGCGGGAAACGGGCGGGCGGTCGCGCGGTGCGCGCCGGATGCGACCACCCGCCCGGTCTTGGGGCGCCGGGGCTCAGCTGTTGACGGTGAAGCCCCACTGGCGCAGTCCGTGCTCCAGCACCTCGACGACCTTCTGGCCGGTGAGGTAGGAGTCCGGGGTGGAACGGCCGGTGACGAACGGGAAGTCCACGATCACCGAGGTGTCGTGGCCGAAGTTGCCGTGGTAGGCACCGTTCGGCGCGGTGGCGTCGCGCAGGATGTACTCCAGCGGGTACGGCGGCGGGCCGATCACGAAGTCGGTACCCATGAAGCCGGTGCCGTCCTTGTAGTCGTACTCGATGCAGTGCCCGGTGACGTGCTTGTTGCGGATGATGCTGACCCGGTCGTCCATCTCCCGGGCGAAGGCCAGGCAGGCGACGCCGTAGCACTCGGCGGCCACCACCAGGCCCAGGTCGCGGAAGGCCAGGATCAGGTCGTGCACCCGCCAGTTGTTGGCCAGGTCGACGATCGGCCCGGAGCCGCCGACGATCAGCAGCGCGTCGTAGCGCTCGGCGATCTGCGCCTTCACGTGCTCGCGGCGGTCGTGGTAGGCCTCGAACGCGCGCAGGAAGTCGGGCCGGCTGCGGTAGGGCCGGTCCGGCAGCCAGGAGGCGATGTCCAGCGGGTTGTCCAGCCGGTCCGAGGTGTCGACCGCCTTGACCTTCGCGGCCATCTCACCGCTGGTCACCGACTTGCCCAGCGGCGGGTCGATGTACTCGGGGTCGTAGCTCGGCGGCAGGGCGACCGGCCGCTTGCCGGTCGGCGTCGCGAAGGTGACCTCGTAACCGGCCTTGTCGAAGGTCTCCAGCGGGCCGACGAGTTCCTCGCCCCAGTAGCCGTACTCGGAGAGCACGATGAGGATCCGTTTCTTCGCCATGTTCGATGGCCTCCTTTGGTGGCGGTGTGCGTGGGCGACTCCTTGGCCCGGGCATCCCCACTTCAGGTGTATCAGCGGGGATCGGGGCCAGGTAGGCCCGGCCGAAGTGGACTCGGCTCGTCGTCAGATCGATCTGCGCACTGTCCCGAGTCGCGGTACGGATCAGTCCGCATAGCTCAGCGCGGCCCTGGTGATCAGGCCGCCGGACAGGTCGAAGGCGTAGTCGGCGCGGAAGCCGCCGACGCCGCCGGGGGCGAAGACCACCAGCATGGTGGTCCCGCCCGGGCGCGGGGTGGCGCGCAGCACGGTCAGCCGGCCGCCGATCACCTCGCGGCCGGCCCACTGCCGGATCGCGTCCCGGCCGCGGATCTCACGGCCGACGTCGATCACCACCCCGGCCGGGTCGAAGGCGGCGACCAGGCCGTCCAGGTCCTTCGCCGCCACCGCGTCCACGTAGGCGCGGGCGGGCGCGGGCAGTTGGGCCAGGGTGCTCGGGCTGGTCGTGGCGGGGTCGTCGCGCACCGCCTCGGTCAGCTGGGCCCGGACCGGGTCCAGGCCGAACGTGACGGCGCCGGCGGCGGCCAGCGCCGCCAGCGCGATCCCGACGCCCCACCGGCGTCCTCGCACGGTCATCGGTTCACCCTCCGCTCCTCCCCCGCGGGAGGACGGCCCGCAGGGAGCCGGCCCGCGGCGGAACGGCCCGGGCGCCGACCGACCCGCGAACGGACCGGTCGGCGCCCGGACACGGCACCCGCAGCACTCAGTTGGCCGCCGCGGTGGTCGGAGCCGCCGCCGTGGCGGTCTGGCTCCCGCTGCCGCCGCCGACCGCGGTCGAGGCGGACCTGGGACGGATCCCGAAGAGCGCGACCAGCACGCCGACCGCCGAGAAGACCACCGCCACCATGAAGGCCCAGCGGTAGTTGGTCACCCCGACGCCCGGTCCGGTGGTCGTGGCGGTGGCGGTCAGCACGGCCGCCAGCACCGCGACACCGATACCGGCGCCGATCTGGTACGCGGCGGTGATCAGGCCGGAGGCCACACCCTGGCGCTCGTCCGCCACGCCGCTGACGCCCGCGATGTTGACGGTCGGGTAGACCAGGCCGTTGCCGATGCCGTGGATCAGGATGGCCGGCAGCAGCACCGTCGCGAAGTCGCTGTGGTGGCCGATCCGCAGGAAGAGCAGCACGCCCAGGCCCTGGAGCAGCATGCCCGCGGTGGCCACCGCGCGGACGCCGAAGCGCCCGACCAGCGCGCCGGAGGCGTACTTGGCGGTCACCACGATCACCAGGCCGAGCGGCAGGAAGGCGAACGCGGTCTGCAGCGCGCTGTAGCCCAGCGTCTCCTGCACGTAGAGGCTGGCCACGAACTGCCAGCCGATGGTGGAGCAGGCCCAGACCACGGACACCAGGTTGGCGCTGCTCAGGGTCCTGGAACGGAAGATGGACAGCGGCACCAGCGGCGCCCGGTGCCGGGACTCGATCAGTACGAAGCCGATCAGCAGCACCACGGCGCCGGCCAGCGTGCCGATCGCCGACGGTGAGCCCCAGCCCCAGGCGGGCGCCTGGACCAGGCCGTAGACCAGCAGCATCACGCCGACCGTGGCACTGATCGCGCCACCCAGGTCGAAGCCGCCCCGGCTGCGGGGGGTGGCGTCGGCGCGGTCACCGACGATCAGCGGGCTGGCGATCAGCACGCCGAGGGCGATCAGGGCCGGCACGAAGAAGACCAGCCGCCAGTTGATCTCGGTCAGCACGCCGGAGAGCACCAGGCCGAAGCTGTAGCCGCCGGCACCGGTCATCGCGAAGATGCCCAGCGCGCGGTTGCGCTCGGAGCCCTCCCGGAAGGTGGTGGTGATCAGCGACATCGCCGCGGGGGCGGTGAAGCCGGCCGCGATGCCCTTGAGCACCCGGGTAGCCACCAGCAGCGAGCCGTCGGTGAAGACGCCACCGAGCAGGCTCGCGATGATGAAGACCACGGTGGCGACCATGAAGGTTCGCTTGCGGCCCCAGAGGTCGGCGACCCGGCCGCCGAGCAGCAGGAAGCCGCCGTAGCCGACGGTGTAGCCGGAGACCAGCCACTGGAGCGAACCGTCGGTCAGGTTCAGGGCGTGCTTGATGCTCGGCAGCGACACGCCGAGTACCGAGTTGTCGAGCGAGTCGAGGAAGACCGCGGCGCACAGGATCAGCAACGAGATCTGCTTACGGCGGGCGGTCAACTCCCCGGGCGCCGATGCGGTGCGTTGGAGATTGCTCATGAGGTTTCAGGCTCCTCGCTGTTCCGTGGGAAGCGGAGTTGAGACGCGTGCCCCAGCGGGCGGCGAGGCGGCTTGCTGGCCGAGGCGCCTGAGGCTCCATCCGGCATGACGGACCTGTCCAGGGCACAAAACGAGCTTAACCAGCCGCCTCCCCCGCCAGTCAAGCTATCTGTAAATTCATCGTCACATCGGGTGGCCAGTGACGTTCTAAGCTCGGCAAATGAACGCAATGAGCGGTGACTTCACTAGCAAAACCGGAGTTGACTAGATTTCACCATACTAGTGACATCGACTGTGGTGGCACCGACTGCGACGGGCACTCGGTGGCTCGACTGGAGGATTCATGGACAGTCCGATTGCGGTGATCGGGGGCAACGGCCGGGTCGGCCGCCTGGTTGTCGAGAAGCTGCTGGCCCGCGGCGAGCGGGTGCGGGTGCTGGGCCGCAGCGAGCGCGGGTCCCGGCACCGGAGCGAGGCGGAGTTCTTCCGCGCCGACGTCCGCGAGCCGGCCACCCTGACCGCGCCGCTGGCCGGCTGCTCGGCGGTGGTCTACTCGGTCGAGCCCGGCACCTCCGACTCCGGCTCCGACAGCCCGCGCGCCACCATGTACCAGGGCGTGCTCAATGCCCTGGAGGCCGCCACGGCCGGCGGCGCCCGGCCGCACTTCGCGCTGGTCAGCCAGATCTACGTGACCCGGCCCGAGAACTCGATGAACTCCTACGGCCGGCTGCTGGACTGGCGCCTGGCCGGCGAGGACGCGGTGCGCGCGGCCGGACTGCCGCACACGGTGGTCCGACCCAGCTGGCTGACCGACCGTCATGCGGCCGGCAGCGCGGTCCGGCTGGAGCAGGGCGACACCGGCGACGGCAAGATCTGCCGCGACGACGTGGCCGAGGCCATCGTGAACGCCCTCTACCTGCCCGCGGGCGCCGGCATCACCTTCGAGATCTACAACGGGTCGGGCAGCGCCGGCACCGACTGGTCGCGGCTGTTCGGCGGGTTGCGCCGGGACGAGGCCCCGGCGGCCGCCAGATGACCGGGACCACCGAACCGCTGCCGGTGCTGCGGCTGTCCGCCTGCCTGTCGGTGGCCGACCTCAAGGCCACCGCCGACTGGTACCGCGAGACCCTCGGCTTCACCCTGATCCGCGGCCTGGAGTTCCCGCAGTTCGACGCCGAGGTGGCCTATCTCGGCAACGGCACCCAGGTGCTGGAGCTGATGCGGGTGGCCAACGGCACCGACGTCCACCGCCCGCTGCCGCCCAACCACGGCGCTCTGCGGGGACTGAGCCAACTCACCTTCTACGTAGCGGACCTGGCCGAGACAGCCACGCAACTCAAGTCTCGCGGAGCCGAGTTGGTCACCGATGTGGCCGATGTTCCGGCACTCGGCGTCAAGGCGCTGTTCGTCCGCGACCCGGAGGGGCACTACCTCGAGTTCATCCAGGCCGACTGGCTCCACTGAGCCATGAAAGGAGCACCGACATGACCGACTCCGAGCAGACCGCGACCACCCGCGCGGTGGCCGAGCGCTGGTTCACCTCGCTCACCTCGGGCGACTTCGCGACCGCGCTGGACTGCCTGGCGGACGACGTGGAGTGGATCAACTACGCGCCGGTCCCCGGCTACAACGACGACATGGCGTGGATCGGCACGGTCCACGGCAGGCAGGCCGTGCTGGACAGCCTGGGCGTCTTCACCGGCGTCGCCGAGGTGGGCAAGGAGGCGCTGGTCCGGATCTCGGTGGACGGCGAGAACGCCGCCGGCGTGATCCAGGAAGAGTCGACCATCAAGGCGACCGGCCTCCCCTTCGAGATCGAGTTCGTCCAGTGGCTGACCGTGCGCGAGGGCAAGATCGTGCGCTGGAAGTCCTACACCGACCCGTCCCAGATCATCCGGGCGATCCGCGGCGACGACGACCCGCGCAGCCGGCACACCAGCAGCGCGCTGCTGGACGCGGTGCAGGCCCGGGACACCGAGCTGGTCGGCACCCTGCTGACCCGGGGCGCCGACGCCAACACCCGGGACCAGGAGACCGGCCTGACCGCGCTGATGGTCGCCGCCGGCCAGGCCGACCCGGCGACCGTGCGGGTGCTGCTCTCGCACGGCGCCGACCCGCTCACCGCGGACACCCGGGCCGGCGCCACCCCGCTGCACAAGGCCTGCCAGGGCGGCAGCGTGGAGGTGGCCCGGGCGCTGGTCGAAGCCGGCGCCTTCGTGGACGCGGTGGCACCCACCACCGGCCACACCCCGCTGATGGACGCGCTCTGGTACAAGTACCCGGAGCTGGTGGAGTACCTGCTGGCGCAGGGCGCCAGCCTGGAGGTCTACACCCACTACGGCTTCTCGCTCAAGCAGCACTTCGAGTACGAGCTCAACGTCAACACCCGCGGCAAGGACCTGCTGCTCCAGGCCGAGCAGCACCTCAACGCCCGGCGCGCCTCCGACAGCGCCGCGGTGGACGCCCAGCGGCTGATGGCCGCGGTGGCGGCCGGCGACACCGCGCAGGTGCCCGGCCTGCTGGCGGCCGGCGCCCAGGTGGACGCGGTCTACCCGCGGCTGAACGGCTTCAACGACGGCCACACCCCGCTGCACGTGGCCGCCCGCGACGGGCACACCGAGATCGTCTCGCTGCTGCTGGAGGCCGGCGCCGACGTCAACGCGGTGGAACCCTGCTTCGGCGCCGTGCCGCTGCACAAGGCGGTCTACAACGGGCACGCCGAGATCACCGGCCTGCTGGTCGCCCGCCCCGGGATCAACCTGGACTTCCAGGGCGCGACCAACGGCTACTCCCCGCTGCACGACGCACTCTGGCACGGCTACGAGGAGTGCGCGCGGATCCTGCTGGCCGCCGGCGCCCGCCGGGACCTGGTGGGCCACGACGGCAAGACGCCGCACGACGTCGCCCTCGACACGTTCGGCGCCGACCACCCGCTCGTCGTCGAACTCGCCTCCAGCTGACGGCAGTCGGAGCGGCGCGACCGAGCAGCAGCACAGCCAGTCCCGGCACCAGCACCCAACCCGAGGAGCACACCATGCTGTTCTACGTCCAGATGAAGTGGAAGCACGAGGGCCGGATCACCCTCGACGAGCTGTGGGAGGTCGAGCAGGAGGAGGCCGAGCACGCCGTCGAGACCATCAACTCCGGCTTCTGCGTGGGTATCTGGAAGGTGGCGGCGCAGAAGCGGGTGATCGCCATCATCGACTCCCCCGACGCCGAGGAGCTCGACCGGACCGCGCTCGGCCGGCTGCCGATGCGCGAGTACCTGGAGTTCGAGGAGGTCTGGCCGCTGCGCGACTACCTCGGCTTCGCCGAGGACGTCAAGAAGCGCTACCAGGTCTGACCCAGACCTCAGCCATCCACCAAGGAGAACTGATGATCCACCAGCTCATTTTCGCCCACCCCAAGCCGGGGATGAGCGAGCAGGAGTTCCAGCGATACTGGCTGGAGGTGCACGCCCCGAACTTCGCCTCGAAGATCCCGCAGATCCGCAAGTACGCCGTGGACACCCGGATCCCGCTCGGCGAGGAGCCGGCCGATCCGCTGTGGAGCGGCATCGCGGAGATCTGGCTGGAGAACGACGAGGACCAGATCGCCTCGCTGCAGACCCCCGAGTTCCTCCAGGGCGCCCGGCTGGACGAGCCCAACTGGGCCGCCTTCTGGCGCACCGTGGTGCTCGACACCGACGCCAACCTGGTGCTCCCCGGCCCGGGTTCGGCGGTGCCGCACCCGGTGAAGCTGGTGCTGCTGGTCAAGCGGACCAACGGCACCACCGTGGAGGAGTTCCGCGCCCGCAGCCTGGGCCAGCACGCCAAGGTGGCCCTGCAGTTGCCCGGACTGGTGCGCTACAGTCAGAACTTCACTCGGGACGGCTGGTACGGGCTCGGCGAGACCCTGCTGGACGGGGCCTACCTGTTCAACTTCGAGACCGAGGAGGCGCTGCGCGCCGCCTACGACTCCCCGGAGTTCGCCGCCCTCCTCGCCGACCTGCACGAGTTCGTCGAGCCGCGTTACATCCACCAGATGGCGGCGGTCGAGCACTGGGTCATCGGGACCGAGTGAGACCGCCCGCAACGACATATCCCTGGTAGTGGTCGGCCCGGGACAGCCTTGGCGGGCTGTCCCGGGCCGCCGCCTTGCCCCCGGGAGGCATCCACCGTGAAACCGATCCACCATCGAGAGCACCAGGACGAGGTGAGCGTCCCCGAGTCCTTCGAGATCAGCACCGGCCGGCTGGAGGCGTTCAGTGACGGCGTCTTCGCGATCGCCATCACGCTGCTCGTCCTGGACATCAACCTCCCCAACGGGAACGGCCCGCTGATCGACCGGCTGGCGCACCAGTGGCCGGCCCTCGGCGCCTACGCGGTCAGTTTCCTGATCATCGGCATGGTCTGGATGAACCACCACTCCATGCTCTTCTTCATCCGCCGGGTCGACCGCCCGCTGATGCTCTTCAACCTGCTGCTGCTGATGAACGTCTCGTTCATCCCGTTCCCCACCCACGTGCTGGCCGAGGCGATGAGCACCGGCCACGGGGAGCGGACGGCGGCGGTCTTCTACGGCCTGACCCTCACCCTCGGGGGGATCCCGTTCAACGCGGTCTGGATCTACGCCTCATCCGGCCATCGCCACCTAGGCCGGACGATCACCCCGGCCCAGGCCGCGGTGATGCGCAGGCACTTCCTGATGGGTCCGATCATGTACCTCGGCGCCACCCTGGTGGGGCTGGCCAGCGCGATCGCGAGCCTGACCATCTTCGGGGTGCTGCTGCTCTTCTACATGGTCGAGGTGCTGGGCGGCACCAGCGAGAACCGCCACCAGGACCATCCGCGGTCACCGGTGGAGCGGCTGTCCGGGGTCGCCGAGCCACTGGCCGAGTCGCCGGACCACGCCGGGCCCGCACCGGTACCGATACCCGAGCCGGCACCCGCACCTGTCCCCGCACCCGCACCCGCACAGACCCAAGTACACGCAGACGCACGAACCCCCGCACCCGCGAGCAGCGGCACCGGCGAGGGCCGGGGCCACGCCCACGTCCACTGCCCCACCTGCGGCCGGATGGACCGGGTCGAACTCTCGTTCCAGCAGTGATCGCTGACCGCACAGCAGGGCCGGTATCCCGATCGGGATACCGGCCCTGACTGCTCCCGGGCGAGGGCGGATCAGCGCGTGCGAAGCTCCTGCGGAACCTCCTGCGCCAGGTCCTCCTCCAGGCCTTCCTCGAGTTCGGCCTCGAGTTCGGCCTCCAGCTCGGCCTCGAACTGCTCGTCGTCCAGTTCGGAGGCCACCAACTCCTCCACCTCCCCGAGCTCCTGCAGGGTGTGGAAGCCGAGCGCCGCCGAGGCGAGCGTCACGTGGTGGTGCCAGCCGCGGAAGGAGCGGCCCTCGAAGTCGCCCAGTCCGTAGTTCTGTCGCAGCCGGTCGTGGCTGAGTGCGACGTGGTGCCGCAGCTCGGCCAGCGCGACGGTGTCGGCCAGCCGGTCGGCGGGCAGGTTGGTCAGCCAGTAGGTCCGCGGCCGGGGGCGGCCGAACGGCCACTCCACCACGAGCTGGCGCTGCACCCGGTAGCCGCCGGCCCGGCGCGGACGCAGCGGCTGGCGGCCGATCGCCCCGATCGGGCCGACCGGGCCGGCCCCGAGCGGCACCACCATGAACTGCGAGTGCCGGGTGCGCGCCGCCGCGCTGTCCTGCCAGGACAGCGCCACCCGCTCGGCCCGGCTCCCCAGCGCGACGGCGACATCCACCGCCGGGTTGCGCTGACCCGGTGCCCGGCCGGAGAGTTGACGCACCGGCAGCAGCGTGCTGGGCCCCACCTCGACCAGGTAGCCGACGTTGCGGTCCTCCAGCCCGACCAGCAGCGCCTCGATGTCCGGCTCGTAGGTCCAGTCGGCCAGCACCGGGGCCGGCGGCACGTTCCACTCCAGGACCTCGTCGAGCGACTCCAGCACGTAGCTCCAGCGCGGCCGGTGTCGCTCCTCGACCGGGACGTGCGCCTGGCTGCGCAGCTCGTCGTCCTCGTCCCAGTGCCGGGGCAGCATCAGGTGCCAGTTGATCGGCAGGCTGCCGCCCTGGTGGACCAGTGAAGTGGCCAGCGCTAATTGGCAGTTGACCACCCGTCCGGCCGAGCCGACGAACTGCCGGCCGACCCCGGCCGAGCGGGTGCCGTTCTTCGGGAAGACCACCTCGTCGACGGCCCAGGCCTTGGGCGCCGCCGCACCGGCCACCCGCTCCGCCAGGTAGCGGCGGACGGCGTGCGAGGCCCAGGTGCTCTGGTTGACGAACTGTTGGATGGGCTGGACCGCTCGGCGGCCGAGCACGTTCTCGGTGATGTTGGCCGGGGTCCGCCGTCCGGGGGCATGCAGCAGCCCTCGCAGGTAGACCTCACCCCAACGGCGTTGATCGGAGCGGGCGAAGCAGGAGAAGAGGTCTCGGCAGTACTCGGAGATTCCGTCCTGCCGATCCCCCGCATACGGATGACGGAGGTGCGAAACCGTGGTCACAGCTGGTCCTTCGGCGTTCGGGCCGCACGGCCCGCCCCGCCCGGTGAGGGCAGGGGCGGACCAGCGCGGCGCAGGGTTCACTCGTCGGTGCAGACGCGGTCGGGGTCGAGCACGAAGGCATCGGTCGCGATGAGCATCTGAGCGATCTCGGGTTCGGCGGAGCCGACGATGACGAAGTCCACGTCCGCTCCGATCTTGGTCCGCTGGAACAGCAGCTCGTTGATGATCGGGCGGCTGATCTCGGTGACCTTGCAGAGGTGGAACTCCACCCGGCGCGGGTTGACCGACAGGGCCTCGCCGAAGCCGCGGCGGAAGTTGTCCAGTTCCTGGAGGTCGAGGACCCCCTCCAGGTGGACGTGCGCGGTCTCGCCGTCGAACTCGCTGGAGATCCGCAGCCGCAGGTCGGCCGGCTCGACCACCACCCGCACCCGCAGCGGCTCGCTGCTCTGCGGCAGGTTGACGGTCATCGCCTTGGCGTCGAAGTCCTGGTAGGGCTCGTCGTTGATCCAGACCTGGTCGATCTGCACCGAGCCCTCCGGCAGCAGGTCGGGAGCCACCCGCAGCACCCGGTCCGGGAACGCGTCGGGACGCGGCCGGAAGTGCAGGGTGAGCGGCTGCGAGGTGCCCAGCAGGTTGGTGTAGGTCGCCGCCAGGTAGCAGAGCTCCAGCGCGTGGTAGCCGGCCATCGAGTGGCTGCCCTTGAGCCGCTCGGTGCCGAGCAGGTAGGGGATGCCGTTGGCGAGCACGTTGAAGTAGACGCCGCCGTCGTCGTAGTCGAGGAAGAAGGCGTTGTAGAACGCCGCCGCCTCGCGACCCAGCCGCTTGTGCTCCGGGTCCCCGGTGACCCCCGCCAGGATCATGTAGGCGAGGATCGACTGCTCCTGCTGCCACCAGGCCTTGCGGTCGTGCCAGACCAGGCGGTGGGCACCGCTGTCCGGGTCGGGGATCCGCTCGACCACGTCGTACCAGCCGCCGCGCTGCTGGTCGCTGCCGACCGGCGGCATGATCGCGGCGATCCGCTCGGCGAGTTCGCTGTACTCCGGCTTGTCCCGCAGCGCCCGGATCCGGGTGAGGTTCCAGGCGATCTTGAGGTTGTGGCCGACCACCGCGCGGTCCTGCTGCCAGCCCCAGGCGCGGTCGGGGCTCCAGTCCTCGTGGAAGCGCTCCTGCACGAACGGGCTGTTGGGCTCGTCCGGGAAGTACTTGGCGATGGTGTCGGCGGTCTGCTCCAGCAGCTCCGCGAAGTCCGCCCGTCCGGTGGCCAGGTAGGCGTTGATCAGGTACGCCGGGGCGTGGTCGCCGACCGAGTTCCAGTTCTTCCTGGCCCGGTTCTGGCCCAGCGAGTCGGAGCGCGGATCCATCGTGATCGGATCCAGGTGGGAGAAGAAGCCGCCGCGCTCGTCGTCCTTGAAGTACTTGTGGAACAGCGCGACCGTGCGGTCGATGTCGTCCAGGATCCGCGGGTCGCCGGTGATCCGGTAGGTCTGGGTCGGACCGGCCAGCGCGTAGATCTGCTCGTACATCGGGATCGCGTTGTAGTCGTCGCCGAACTCCGAGGCGAAGACCTTGCGCTGGGCATCGGGGGTGATGTCGATGGCGTGGTACCAGTAGACGACGCCCGCCTGCTCGTCCGAGACCCGCATGTGCTCGCGCAGGTACTCGGTGCCCGACTCGGCCGCCTCCAGGAAGCGCTCCTCACCGGTCAGCATGAAGGCGGTGGCCAGCCCGTAGACCAGCCGGGAGATGGTGTCGGTCTCCTGGCGCAGGTCCTGCTCGATGTGGTCGGCGACGTGGGTGCCGTGCAGCGTCAGCCGGGTGCGGAAGCCGCGCCAGTCGTAGACGCCGTCGGGGAAGTGGCCGCGCAGGTAGAAGTCGGCTATCTCGGCCGCCTGCTGGACCCACCAGTTGGGCTTCTCGAAGACGTAGGCGCCGCGGCGCTCCTCCGGGAAGATGATCTGGCGGGCGTCGATCCGCTCGCCGCCCACCCACTGGTGGAAGAGGCCGTAGACGAAGACGTAGCGGCCCTCGGCCAGCAGGTCGCGGGTGGCACCGCTGGTGTCCCGACGGTCCTTGTCGCCGAGGTTGCGGACGATCTCGGAGCCGAGCAGGCCATCCAGGTGGATGGTGAACTCCCGCCCGTCGCTGGTCCGCAGACCGAAGCGGTCATTGCTCGGGTCGTAGGAGGTGATGTATCCGGCGATGCTGTCCGAGTAGGTCCGTCGGACGTCGGGTGCGCTCATCGATTGGTGCCTCCGTTGTCGGGCAGCGCCACCAGGACGACGACGCTGCGACCGTGGGCGTGGAAGAGGTGGCCCTCGATGGCCTCCTCCGCACCGGGCGACAGCACGTCAGCCCCCGCGCCGCGGGCGGTGTCGACCGTTCGGTGCCATTGGTGCCCCGCGATGTGGGGGAGCTCGAAGTCCAGACCGAGGTGGTACATGTTGAGGATCACGTGCAGGTCCGGATCGCCGTCGAAGCCACCCAGCGTGAAGGAGAGGACCCGGGCGTCGGTGTCCTCCCAACCGGGCTGGTTCAGCTTGGTGCCGTGCCAGCCGACCTCGGCCACCTCACGCTCGTTCTGCCGCCCGCTGAAGAAGTGCGGCTGGCGCAGCGTCGCGTACCGCTTGCGCAACGCGATCATGGAGCGGAAGAAGTCCTGGACCTCGGTCTCCTTCTCCGCCTGCTCCCAGTCCAGCCAGGAGATCTCGTTGTCCTGGCAGTACGCGTTGTTGTTGCCGCCCTGGCTGTTGCGGAACTCGTCGCCCGCCAGGATCATCGGCACGCCGCGGGAGAGCATCAGGATCGCGGTGAGGTTCTTGATCTGCCGCACCCGCAGCCGCTCGATCTCCTCCGCGTCGCTGGCGCCCTCGACCCCGCAGTTCCAGCTGAAGTTCTCGTGGCTGCCGTCCGCGTTGGCCTCGCCGTTGGCGTGGTTGTGCTTGCCGTTGTAGCTCACCAGGTCGTTCAGCGTGAAGCCGTCGTGGCAGGTGATGAAGTTGACGCTGTTGGTGGGCAGTTCACCCTGCCGACTGAACAGGTCGCGGGAGCCGCCGATCCGGGTGGCCACCGTGCCCACCAGCCCCGCGTCACCGCGCACGAAGCGCCGGATGTCGTCGCGGAACGGCCCGTTCCACTGCGCCCAGCGCTTTCCGGGGAAGCGGCCGACCTGGTAGAGGCCGCCACCGTCCCAGGGCTCGGCGATGATCTTCGTCTCGGAGAGCACCCCGGACAGCTCGATGCCCCAGAGCACCGGCGGGGTCTCCATCTCGTAGCCCTCGGCGCCGCGGGAGAGTTCGGAGGCGAGGTCGAAGCGGAAGCCGTCCACGTGGTGCTCGGTGACCCAGTACTCCAGGCACTCGATGATGAACTTGGCCACCGCCGGGTGGTTGGCGTTGATCGCGTTGCCGCAGCCGGTGAAGTCCATGTAGTGCCGGCGGTCCTGCGACCACAGGTGGTAGTAGACCTCGTTGGCCTGGCCTCGGAAGCTGATCATCGGGCCGTGCTCGTTGCCCTCCGAGGTGTGGTTGAACACCACGTCCAGGATGACCTCGATGCCGGCCTTGTGCAGCGCCTTGACCATGTTCCGGAAGTCTTCGATGTGCACGCAGCCGCACGGGTCGGAGCTGTACGCGCTGTGCGGGGCGAAGAAGCCGAACGAGTCGTAGCCCCAGTAGTTGGGCAGCGGCGTGCCGTTCGGGCCGATCCGCAGCACCTGGCGCTCGTCGAAGTCGAAGACCGGCAGCAACTCGACCGCGGTCACGCCGAGTTCCTTGAGATACGGGATCTTCTCGATCACGGCGGTGAAGGTGCCGGGGTGGGTCACCCGGGCGGTGGGCGAAGCGGTCAGGCCGCCCACGTGCATCTCGTAGATGACCGTGTCGGCCATCGGCCGGCGCAGCGGCTCGTCGCCCTCCCAGTCGTAGCAGTCCAGGTCCACCACCATGCTGCGCATCGCGTAGGCGCAGTTGTCCTCGTGGCCCACCGCGCGGGACCGGTCCCAGAGCGTGTTGATGTTCGACCGCGAGTAGGGGTCGAGCAGGACCTTGCGGTGGTTGAACCTGGTCCCGGTCTCCTTGGTCTGCTGCGGACCGTCCATTCGGTACGCGTAGACCTGTCCCTCCTTCAGACCGGCGACGTGGCAGTGCCAGAAGTGATAGCTGTGATTCCGTTCCCGATCGAGCGTGATGACCCGCGCCGGCTGAGGTGCGCTGAAACCGTCGAACAGCAGCAGGTCGACCCTCGTGGCCCGTTCGGAGAAGACCGAGAAGTTCACCCCGGCCTCGTCCACCGTGGCACCCAGCGGCTGCGGATGCCCAGCGGTCACTTCGGCCGCCAGCAGCTTTTCGGGCGGGACTTCAGTCGTTACCCGAGGCTTAGTCATATCGTCTGTCAACTCCCTACCCCATGTTGCACCCGGAATTGTGGATTCCGCCTCGCCTCTCCCCCGCTGGGGAAAAGACCGGGCGTGTTCTCCGCTTCGCCGACGCGCGCACGGGTGCGGGCGGAGATCGGTGGACTCGACGCCGAACGCGCCGCGGCCACCGGAGGGTTCAGGCCACCGGCGTCCGGTCCCAGGCGAGCGAGCCGTAGGCCTCGCTCCAGGACGGGAACGGTGCCCCTGGCTCGTTGAACATCTCGAAGGTCACGCCCCGGGCGGCCGGCGTGTACAGGGCCTGCACGCAGGCCTCCGCCACGTCCTGCCGGGCCACCTGGCCGGTGTTCTGGTCACCCTGGTCCAGCCGGACCCGGTGCCCCGCCTTGCGGTCGTCGATCAGCCAGCCGGGCCGCACCACGGTGTACGGCAGCCCGGACTCGCGCACCGCCTCCTCGCCCGCGAAGCGCCACGACAGCAGCCGTCCATAGGCGTTCAGCGGATGCCCCTGGTGGGTCGCGTGCAACTGGCTGATCAGCACCATGTGCGGCCGGTTGCCGCCGGCGGTGGCAGCCTCCAGGACGTTGCGCACCCCGTGGCAGGCGGTGGTCTCCGGCCGGTCGGGACCGCTCTTGGCGGTGCCCGGCTCGACGCAGTAGACCACCGCCGAGCACCCGGTCAGCCCGCTCTCCAGGCTCTGCGGGACGCGGACATCCCCTTGTCTGAACACCGCACCGGGTGCCAGGTGCCGTAGCGCCTGCGGCACGCTGCGACCGATGACGCGCACGCTCTCCCGGCGCTCCAGCAGCCGCTGCACGACGACCCGGCCGACTCGCCCGGCGCCGCCGACCACCACCACCGAATTCTCCATCGCCGTTCTCTCCTCTGCTCAGCCGTCAGGTGACGGGTCGTCGGGTGTCGCGCCGATCACAGCAGGGCGGATCAGATCCACCGAAGGATGTCGTCCGAGTTGGTCAGCCTGGTGCCCGAAGGGAGGTTCGCGATCGTCGGCACCCTCAGGCGCGGATAGACGCTGACCCCGGAGAGCCGGGAGCCCCGCCAGAGCTGGGCACCGTCCCCGATGGCCGAGAAGCCCTCCAGTCGGACCGGGTTCGCCCGGTCCGACTGGATCTCCACCATGGGGCCGACATAGCTGTCGCTGATGTCCGCGTACTGGCCGATCACCGAGGCGTCGCCGCAGGAGCTGCGGCTGAGCCTGGCGCCCGCGCGCAGTTCGACGCCGTCGCCGACATCCGCGTACTCCAGGCGCACGTCGCTGCCCACCGCGACGTGCCGGCCTATTCGCACGCCAGGGCCGATCACCACGCTGCCGTCCTCGATCTTGTCGGCCAGCGTGGTTCCGGTGATGTCGTCCCGGGTGGCCAGCGAGCTCTCGTGGATCCAGTACCGCGGGCTGTCACTGGCCGGCTCGGCCATCAGCTCGTTCATCAGCGGGTAGTCGCCGGCCAGCACGTCCTTGAGGGTGATCAGGTAGTCCTCGACGTTGCCGAGGTCGCCGAGCCGGTTGATCCGGTGTGCGGCCACCGGCAGCCCCCGCTCCACCAGGGTGGGCAGCAGGTCGCCGCCCCAGTCGAGCCGCTGCTGCGCCTGGCGCATCAGCTCCGGCTCCCGGGCGGCCTCCCGCAGTCGCGCGCAGTCCACCAGGTACATCCCGGCGTTCGTGGGGAGCAGCGCGTCGGCGTCCTGGCGCACCTCGGGGAAGAGCTCGTCGATCCGCTCCAGCGACGGCTTCTCCACGAAGCCGGCGACCAGGCCGCGGGCGTCGGTGCGCATCGCGCCGTACTTGCCCGCCACCTCCTGCGGAGTGCGGGCCACCGCGGCCACCGTCACCACCGCGTCGGCGGCCCGGTGGCTGGCCTCCAGTTCCGCGAGCGAGAAGTCGAAGATCGAGTCCACCGGGAGCACCAGGGCCTGCTCGGTGAGGTCCCACTCCTCCAGGTTGTGCAGCGTGGCCGCGCCGGAGCCGACGTTGTAGCGGTCGAAGCTCGGCCGCGAGTAGCGCACCTCGACGCCGTAGCGCTCGCCGTGGCCCAGCAGCAGCATGATCTGGCTGCGGTTCTCCAGGCCCTGGGCCACCACGTAGAAGCGGCGGATGCCCTGCTCGCGACAGGCGTCCACCACCCATTCGATGAGTCGGCGGCCGACGAAGGGGATCAGCGCCTTGCTCCGGATGTAGTCGGCGGACTCCAGCGTGATCGGCTTGGCACGTTCGCCCCGCCCACCGGCCAGGATGATCCCCACGGTTGCCATGTCTTCGCCACCCATCTCGCACCCCACGTTGGTGACCCTTGTCAGAAAGACTCAACAGCAAGAGTCACATGGTGTCAACAAGCGAGTCAAGCCAGTAACCCGGCACCCCCGGCGTCGTCAGGTCAGCCGACCGGATTCCGGCGATTTGTCATGGCCGCGCCATGACCTTTCGGGCATTCCTCCGAAACTCGTTCCTATCCGCCGAACGCCGCCGCACGCCGCCGCACGACGATCGAGGGCCGTCCGTCGACCGGCACGACTGGGGTGATACGGCAGTCGAGGGATCCCCCCTGACACTCCGTCACCCAGGCTCCCGACCGCCCGGGAAACTCGTGACCTTCAGTAGCCGTAAATAAAACAGTGCCCGCTCCTTCACAACCCGCCGAAAGGAAGGGATATCTTCGGCTACGCACGTCATGTCACTCGCAGTGGCAGGGATCAAAATGGGGGAACCGATGCGTGCCGCATTCTTCGATCTGGGGAGCAGACACCGCTCCCCCCACTTCAGCAGGACCCTTCGCGAAGCAGCGGCCCGCCACCGCTCGGACGGCGATCTGGTGGTGCTGGTGCTCTCCTGCGAGCGGCCCCGCGGCCGGCCCGGCGACCGGCCCGAGGCGGTGAGCCTGGACACCCTGGGCGTCGGCGCGGACCTGGTCCTGCTGCCCGATCCGCTCGGCCCGCCCGCCGCGCCCGGCGACCACCCGCCGGTGACCGTGGTCGAGGCGATCACCCTGCTCGGCATGGACCCGGCCAGCTGCTTCGGCTACGTCGACCACTGCGACGGCCTGCGCACCCTCAGTGTCGTCGGCAATCCCCGCGTGGTCGGCGTGGACCCGGAGCTGACCGCGCACGCCGACTCGCACGGCTGGCCGGTCCTGAAGGAGACCCAGGAGCCGGCCGGCCGGGCCGGACCCCCAAGCTCCCAGTAGGGGAAAACTCAGGGCTGCGGGTACTGGCCCCCGGGCGCCGCGAGGAGCACCGTGGAGGCATGGAACACGGAGATCTGTCGCGACGCGAGAACCGTCAACTGGCCGTCGCCTCCGCCACCCTCGGACCGTGGCGTGCCGCCGCGGCCGTGGGTGCGGTGGTCGGCGGGGCAGCGCTGGCCGTGGACGTGGTGACCGGGCACTGGTCCACGAGCATCCTGGCCGGGCCGCTCGGCCTGGCCCTGTTCTTCTTCTTTCTGGTCGGCGGCCTCGGCGGGCGACTGCGCAAGGACACCGGCGACCGCCGGCTGCGGCGCTGGGCCGACGCCAACCCGTGGCAGTCGGCGCTGCCGCTCAGCGGCGCCCTGCTGGTGCTGAACACGCTGGCCCTGTCACTGCTCGGCGGCTGGGGCATCTTCGGCGCGTTCTTCACCTCGCTGCTCCCGGCCGGCCTGCTGCTGGTGGTGCTCGGCGTGGTCGGCTCGGTCAAGGGCGCCCGCCGGTCCGGCTGAGCGACCGGGCGGCGGTCAAGAGCGGAGATACCAGCACAGAACGCACACCGGGCGTCCGCACGTCGGCCGCCCGGTGTGCGAACTGTCGCTCGCCCTCTGCATACTGACCGCGTGTCGATCACCGAAGACCCACCGCAGCCCCCCGGCGAGGAGCCGGACCCGTTCGCCGACCTCGTCCTCGACGAGGAGTTCGTCAAGGGCGCCGCCGTCAAGGAGCAGTCCGGCCGCGCCCGGATGCTGGCCGCCAAGTGGCGCCACCAGCCCCCGCAGCAGGAGGAGGCCTGGCGCCCACCGACCGAGATCCGCCGCAGGTGGTACCAGCGGCGGGCGAAGCCGGTGGACCCCTGGGGCAACGTGCGCCGCACCAAGCGCAACTGGCAGGCCCCGGTCTTCGTGCTGCTCGCGATAGCCGTGGTGGCCGCCGGGCTGAACGTCAACGGGCTGCACACCTGGTACCTGAACCACTTCGGCGGCGGCTCCTCGGACTCGGCGGTGGCCGCGGCCCCCACCCCGGTGGCCACCGAGGCACCGGAGAGCGCCCAGCCCACCGCCGCACCGCCCACCCAGGCACCGCAGGATCCCACCGTGGCGCAGCCCTGGGCGGGCTCCCCGGCCGACGGCTGGCCGGCCGGGCCCGACGCCATCGTGCTGCCGCAGGCGCAGGCCACCGGGATGTTCGGCGCGGACCAGGTGGCGGCGCAGCTGAAGCTGGTCAAGGACTACCTGGTCGCGGCGAACCTGGACCCGGCGGTGCTCGCGGGCGGGAACCCGCAGCAGGTGGTGGACATGCTGGACGGGAAGAGCCGCGAGCTGCTCCAGCAGGCGCTCGCCCACCCGACCCCGACGACCAACCCGACCAGCTGGATCAGCCGGTTCAACCCGAAGACCGCGGTTCCCGCGGGGAACGTGGTCAAGCTCCAGGGCCGGATCACCTTCGAGGGCGACACCGACAAGGACGACCGGAAGGGCGTGGTGGTGCACACCGACTTCACCTTCGTCTACGCCTTGGTGCCGGGTCCCGAGCAGTTCGATCCGTCCAGCGTCCCCAGTGCCCCGCCGACCCAGGGCGGCACCACGCAGTCCGTGGCCCTGCTCTCGCTCGATCCCGGCACCGCGGTCACCCGCGAGATCGTCCGCCGGGTGCAGGACTTCGTCTTCCCCGACCCGGCCGTCTACCAGGTCTCGGCCGGCAAGCTGAACCTCGGCGAGGGGCAGAGCAGCATGGGCAACAACTACTGCGAGACGGGGGACGGCTGGCTGGAGCCGACCTTCCCGCAGTACAGCCTGCCCGGCTACAACCCCAGCGGCGGTCCGAGCGGCCCGACCTCCGACCCCTACGACCGCAGCAAGCCGCTGCCCGACGACGACAAGTGCCGCACCGACTCCCGCAGCTGACCGCTACCGCTTCTTCCGCTTGTCCGGCCGCCCGGCCCGCGAGGCCTTGCGCTTCTCGTGCCGGGCGGCCTCGCGCTCCCAGGCGGCCCGCTTGACGCCCTCCCCCGGCGCCTCGACCAGGCTCCGGACGAAGTACGCCGCCACCGCGCCCACGCAGCCGATCAGCCAGACCGCGCCGAGCGACTTGTCCTCGGCCATCCAGCCGTCCAGCGAGTCGCGGCCCTCGGTGAGGACCTTCCAGCTGCGCAGCGCCGCCAGGCAGGAGCAGACCGCGATGGCGGCCAGCAGCAGCCAGTTGACGAACCCGCCCGCCTTGGACATCTGCACCCCGCCGACCGCGAAGCGCAGCACCAGGACGCCGGCCACCGTGGTGACCAGCGCGCCGAGCGAGACCGCGACCCGGCGCAGCCAGTAGTCGGCGCCGCGCTCCACCCAGCTGGTGCCGAAGTAGCGGATGGGCTCGGGGGCGGGCGCGGTGCGGTCGTCGGTCACGCCTCAAGTATCCCCGAGCCCCTGCCGGCCGGCCGGGGCAGCCCGACTGGTCAACCCAGCTTGCTGACGTCCCGCACCGCGCCCCGGTCGGCCGAGGTGGCCATCGCCGCGTACGCCTTCAGCGCCGCGCTGACCGGGCGGTCGCGGTGGGCGGGCTGGTAGCCGCCGTTCTCCTCCAGGCGCAGCCGCCGCTCGTGCAGCTCCTCGAAGGAGACCTCCAGCCGCACCGAGCGGCCCGGGATGTCGATCGAGATGACGTCGCCGTCCTGGACCAGCGCGATGGTGCCGCCGGAGGCCGCCTCCGGGGAGGCGTGCCCGATCGACAGCCCGGAGGTGCCGCCGGAGAACCGCCCGTCGGTGATCAGCGCGCAGGCCTTGCCCAGGCCCCGGCCCTTCAGGAAGGAGGTGGGGTAGAGCATCTCCTGCATGCCGGGGCCGCCCTTGGGGCCCTCGTAGCGGATGACCACCACGTCGCCCGGCTTGACCCGCTTGGTCAGGATCGCGTCCACCGCGTCCTCCTGGGACTCCAGCACCACGGCGGGCCCGGAGAAGGTCCAGATCGACTCGTCGACACCGGCCGTCTTGACGATGCAGCCGTCCTCGGCCAGGTTGCCGTAGAGCACGGCCAGGCCGCCCTCCACCGAGTACGCGTGCTCGACGCTGCGGATGCAGCCGCCGGCCGCGTCGGTGTCCAGCGTCCCCCAGCGCTCGGACTGGGAGAAGGCAGTGGCCGAGCGGACGCAGCCGGGGGCCGCGTGGAACAGCTCGACGGCGGTCGGCGAGGGGGAGCCGCCGCGGATGTCCCAGGTCTTCAGCCACTCGTCGAGCGAGTCGCTGTGCACCGTGCGCACGTCCTCGTTGAGCAGCCCGCCCCGGTACAGCTCGCCGAGGATCGCCGGGATGCCGCCGGCCCGGTGCACGTCCTCCATGTAGTACGAGCCGTTCGGCGCGACCTTGGACAGGCAGGGCACCTTGCGCGAGATCTGGTCGATCGCCCGCATGTCGAAGTCGAGTTCGGCCTCCTGGGCGGCGGCCAGCAGGTGCAG
This sequence comes from Kitasatospora sp. NBC_01266, assembly GCF_036242395.1. Taxonomy (NCBI): domain Bacteria; kingdom Bacillati; phylum Actinomycetota; class Actinomycetes; order Kitasatosporales; family Streptomycetaceae; genus Kitasatospora; species Kitasatospora sp. NBC_01266. The sequence goes on from NZ_CP108458.1 coordinate 3,822,032, forward strand.
GATGGTGTTGGTCGAGCCGCCCATCGCGATGTCCAGCGCCATCGCGTTCTCGAAGGCCGCGCGGGTGGCGATGGAGCGCGGCAGCACCGAGTAGTCGTCGCCGTCGTAGTGCCGCTTGGTGATCTCGACGACGGTGCGCCCGGCGTCCTCGTACAGCGCCTTGCGGGCGGTGTGAGTGGCCAGCGTGGAGCCGTTGCCGGGCAGCGAGAGGCCGATCGCCTCGGTCAGGCAGTTCATCGAGTTGGCGGTGAACATGCCGGAACAGGAGCCGCAGGTCGGGCAGGCGTTCTCCTCGATGATCGCGATGTCCTCGTCCGAGACGTTCTCGTTGACGGCGTCGGAGATCGCGTTCACCAGGTCGAGCTTGCGCACCGTGCCGTCGACCAGCACCGCCTTGCCGGCCTCCATCGGGCCGCCGGAGACGAAGACGGTGGGGATGTTGAGGCGCAGCGCGGCCATCAGCATGCCGGGGGTGATCTTGTCGCAGTTGGAGATGCAGATCAGCGCGTCCGCGCAGTGCGCGTTGACCATGTACTCCACGCTGTCCGCGATCAGGTCGCGCGAGGGCAGCGAGTAGAGCATCCCGTGGTGGCCCATCGCGATGCCGTCGTCCACCGCGATGGTGTTGAACTCGCGCGGGATGCCGCCGGCGGCGGCGATGGCCTCGGAGACGATCCGGCCCACCGGCTGCAGGTGGGTGTGCCCAGGCACGAACTCGGTGAAGGAGTTGGCCACCGCGATGATCGGCTTGCCGAAGTCCTCCCGGGCTACACCGGCCGCCCGGAGGAGGGCGCGGGCGCCTGCCATGTTGCGACCGTGGGTGACCGTACGGGACTTCAGCTCGGGCACGGGATCTCTCCATTCCCAGGGGTAGGTAACTGCCGAGCCTACGCCCCGGTCCCGCCCATCGGACGAACCGTCCGAATCGCGGTCAGAGCGGCTTGATCCCCAGCGTCAGCTCCACCCGGTACTCCTCGACGACCTGGCCGTCCGGGAAGTCGGCCAGCAGCGCCGCCCGCTCGGCGGCCAGCACCGGAGCCTTGACCGCCTCGTCCAGCACCGCGAAGTAGGACTTGGAGCGCAGGTCGGTGATCACGTCCTCGACGGCGATCCGGCGCTCCCAGCGCAGCTCGCGGGTGCGCACGTCGGCGAGGTGGGCGTCCAGCTCGCCGGTGATCACGTTCATGTCGCCGTAGTAGTGGAAGTTCGGCAGCGCGGCGGCCAGGCGCGCCTCCTGCTCGCCCAGCCACGGCACCGAGCGGTCCTTGAGGTTCCAGACCAGCGCCAGCGCGCCGCCCGGACGCAGCACCCGCAGCGCCTCGGGCACCGAGCGGTGCGGGTCGGTCCAGTGGAAGGCCTGGAAGTAGCTGACCAGGTCGGCGGTGGCGTCGTGGCACGGCAGGTCGTTGCCGTCGCCCTTGATCAGCGGGATCTCCGGCGTGACCCGGTGCAGTTGGGCCGCCATCCCGGGGCTCGGCTCCACCGCGATCACCCGGGCGCCGCGCCCGTGCAGCAGCCGGGTGGCGATGCCGGTGCCGGCGCCGACGTCCAGGACATCCGCGCCCTTCAGCGGGCGGCCGGTCAACTCCTCGATCGCGTCGAACAGTTCACCGGGGTAGGAGGGCCTGGCCCGGTCGTACTCAGCGGCCACCGAGCCGAAACTGGACGCGTGCGCCTGGTGCTGATCGACGGTCATGGTCGGTCCCTCCCGCAGTTCGTTCGTACCGTCAGGGTACGCGCGAGCCGGTGGCCAGATGCAGCCGGGTGAAGGCCAGCGCCTCGGCCAGATCCGCCTCCCGCTCGGCGGGCGAACCCGAGCGCCGGGTGTTGACCTCCAGCACCACATGCCCGTCGAAACCGGTGCGGGCCAGCCGCTCCAGCAGCTCCGCGCAGGGCTGCTTGCCGCGCCCGGGGATCAGGTGCTCGTCCTTGCCGGAGCCGGTGCCGTCGGCCAGGTGCACGTGGGCCAGCCGGTCCCCCATCCGGTCGACCATGGCGAAGGCGTCGATCCGCGAGGTGGCCACGTGCGAGAGGTCCACGGTGAAGTGCCGGTAGGCCTCCTCGGTGACGTCCCAGCCGGGGGCGTAGGCGAGCACCTCGCGGTCCTTGTAGCGCCACGGGTACATGTTCTCCACCGCGAACCGCACCGCCGTCTCGCCCGCCATCCGGTCGATGCCCCGGACGAAGTCGCGGGCGTAGCCGCGCTGCCAGCGGAACGGCGGGTGCACCACCACGGTGTCCGCGCCCAGGGTCTCGGCCGCCGCCCTGGCCCGCTTGAGCTTGGTCCACGGGTCGGTGGTCCAGACCCGCTGGGTGATCAGCAGGCAGGGCGCGTGCACCGCCAGGATCGGCATCCGGTACTGCTCGGAGAGTGCCCGCAGCGCGTCCAGGTCCTGGCTGACCGGGTCGTTCCAGACCATCACCTCCACGCCGTCGTAGCCGAGCCGGGCGGCCAGCTCGAAGGCGATCGCGGTGTTGTCGGGGTAGACCGAGGCGGTGGAGAGCGCGATCTTGGTCTCCGGGATGTGCAGCGCGGGGTGCGGCGGCAGCACCAGCCGGTCGGTGGTGCGCAGCAGCGGGTCGCGGCGCGGGGCGGCCGGCTTGCGGCGCGGCACCTTGGGCAGCCGGGGCTGGGCCGCACCGGCGGTCTTCGCGGTGCGCCGCCGCGGGCGGGCGTCGGCCCGCTCGGCCCCGGCCCGCTCCTGAGGCTGCTCGTCCGCCACCACAGGCTCGTCCTCCACGGGAGACAGGTTATGCGGAGCGCGCCGGGATCGGCGTGCCACCGGGCTGGACCATGCTGTCCAGTCGGCGCAGGATGATGCCCTCGCGCAGCGCCCAGGGGCAGATGTCCAGCTCCTCCAGGCCGAACAGGTCCATCGCCGCGTCCGCCACCAGTGCCCCGGCCAGCAGCTGGCGGGCCCGGCCCTCGGAGACCCCGGGGATCTTGGCCCGCTCGGCCGTCGTCATCGCGGCGAGCCTGGGCAGCCAGGCGGCCAGGCCGCTGCGGCTGAGCTTGCGCGGCACTCGCGGACCGGCGACCTCGGGCGCGGCGCCGGTCATCCGGGCCAGCTGCTTGAAGGTCTTGGAGGTGGCCACCGCATGGTCCGGCGGCCCGAGTCTGGCCACCTCGGCGACCACCCCGGCGATCTCCGCCCGGATGTGCCGGCGCAGCTCGCGCACCGCGTCGGGGTCGGCCACGTCGCCCGGCAGCCAGCCGGCGGTCAGCCGGCCCGCGCCCAGCGGCAGCGAGACGGCGGTGTCCGGCTGCTCGTCGATCCCGCAGGCGATCTCCAGCGAGCCGCCGCCGATGTCCAGGTCGAGCAGCCGCCCGGAGGACCAGCCGAACCAGCGGCGCACCGCGAGGAAGGTCAGCCGCGCCTCGTCCTGCCCGGAGAGCACGGTCAGCTCCACCCCGGTCTTCTCCTCGACCTGGCGCAGCACCTCCTCGCCGTTGGCCGCCTCGCGCACCGCCGAGGTGGCGAACGGCAGCAGGTCGACCACGCCCTTGTCCTCGGCGACCCGCAGCGAGGAGGCGATGTGGTCGATCAGCCGGTGGACGCCGTCCGTCCGGATCGCCCCGCGCTCGTCGAGCAGTTCCGCCAGCCGCAGCTCCGCCTTGTGCGAGTACGCGGGCAGCGGGGCGGCACCGGGGTGAGCGTCCACCACGAGGAAGTGGACGGTGTTGGAACCTACGTCGAGCACACCGAGTCGCATAATTCACCACGCTACGCCACGGCACCTGCGGAAATCCCGCCTGTTCGATTGCCGACCGGCACCGGTCCAGGCCAGCCTGGCAGCTGACATCCCCTCGGAACCGTCCCTCGACTACCTGGGAGCCATGCTTTATGACGATCAGTCACCGCCGCCTGGGCGCCGGCGAGCACAAGGTCATCGTCCTGCACGACTGGTTCGGCACTACGGCGGGCTGGGGCCCGTTCCTCGACTACCTGGACAAGTCCGCGTTCGGCTACGCCTTCCTGGACTACCGCGGCTACGGCGACCGGGTCGACGAGCCCGGCGACTACACGCTGGCCGAGATCGCGGCCGACACCCTGGCCCTGGCCGACGAGCTGGGCTGGGAGCGGTTCTCGCTGGTCGGCCACTCGATGGGCGGCAAGGCGGCGCAGCGGGTGCTGCTGGAGGCACCGCACCGGGTGCGCAAGCTGGCCGGCATCACGCCGGTGCCGGCCGCGGCCTACCAGCTGGACGAGGAGGGCCACGAGCTGTTCCACGCCGCCGCGCAGAACTTCACCGCCCGCCGGATGATCCTGGACCTGGCCACCGGGCAGCGCTCCAACCCGGTCTGGCTGGACCGGATGGTGGCCCGCTCCACCGCCACCAGCCGCACCGACGCCTTCCACACCTACATGACCGACTGGACCACCCAGGACTTCGCCGCCAAGCTCGCCGGACTCGAACTGCCGGTCAAGGTCTTCATCGGCGAGCACGACCTGGCGCTCACCGCGGAGACCTTCCGGGCCGGCTGGCAGCCGCTCTACCCGAACGCCGAGCTGGAGGTGCTGCCGGCCAGCGGGCACTACCCGATGTACGAGACGCCGGTCGCCTTCGCCAGCGCGCTGGAGGCGTTCCTGCGGGCCTGACCCGGATGGCGGCTACCCTTGGCCGGGTGGCCGCCATCGACATCCCCGCTCCGACCAGCAAGAAGCCTCTCCCCGAGGTCGGGCTGGACTTCCCCCGCGCCTGGGTCGAGTTCGCCGACCCCGCCGACCCCGAGCAGGTCTTCCGCTGCGACCTGACCTGGCTGACCTCCCGCTGGGGCTGCATCTTCGGCCAGGGCTGCCACGGCATCCGCCCCGGACGCGGTGAGTCCGACGGCTGCTGCACGCTGGGCGCGCACTACTCGGACGAGGACGACGAGCAGCGCGTGATCGGGCACGCCAAGCGGCTCACCCCGGAGACCTGGCAGTACTTCGAGCAGGGCACCGACAAGAAGGGCCGGCTCAAGCTCGACGGCGGCATCACCATGCTGGACGAGGACGGCGACCGGCAGACCCGCCGGGTGGACGGCGCCTGCATCTTCCTCAACCGCCCGGGGTTCGCCGGCGGCCAGGGCTGCGCGCTGCACACGCTGGCCCTCAAGGAGGGCAAGGAGCCGCTGGAGACCAAGCCGGACGTCTGCTGGCAGCTGCCGATCCGCCGCACCTACGACTGGATCGACCGGCCGGACGACACCCGCTACCTGCAGGTGTCGATCGGCGAGTACGACCGGCGCGGCTGGGGTCCGGGCGGCCACGACCTGCACTGGTGGTGCACCAGCAGCCCCGAGGCCCACCAGGGGCCGGACCCGGTCTACGTCAGCTACCGTCCCGAGCTCACCGAGCTGATGGGCGCCGAGGCCTACGCGGTGCTGGCCGGGCTGTGCGAGCAGCGGATCAAGGCCAGGGGCGACCGGAAGCTTGCGCCCCATCCGGCGGACCCCAAGCGGCCCAAGAAGTAACCGGGCGCGGCTACTTGTCGATGTCGCCGACCACGAAGAACATCGACCCCAGGATCGCGACCATGTCGGCCACCAGGGTGCCGGGCAGCAGCTCGGTCAGCGCCTGGATGTTGTTGAAGGACGCCGAGCGGAGCTTGAGCCGCCACGGCGTCTTGTCGCCGCGCGAGACCAGGTAGTAGCCGTTGACGCCGAGCGGGTTCTCGGTCCACGCGTAGGTCTCGCCCTCGGGCGCCTTGAGCACCTTGGGCAGCCGCAGGTTGACCGGCCCGGCCGGCAGCCGCTCCAGCCGGTCCAGGCAGGCGTCGGCCAGGTCGAGCGAGTTGCCGGCCTGCTCCACCAGGCACTCGAACCGGGCCAGGCAGTCGCCCTCCTCGCGCAGCACCACGCGCAGCACGTCCTGGAGTTCGCCGTAGGCCAGGTAGGGCTGGTCGCGGCGCAGGTCGAAGTCGACGCCGCTGGCCCGCGCGATCGGCCCGGTGATGCCGTAGGCGTGCACGTGCTCGGGGGCCAGTACCCCGACGCCCGCCGTCCTGGCCCGGAAGATCTCGTTGCCGAGCACCAGGTCCTGGTAGACCGGCAGCTGGGCGCGGACGGCGGCGATCGCCGCCCGGACCCGGCCGAGCCAGCCGGCCGGCAGGTCCTCCTTGAGGCCGCCGACCCGGTTGAACATGTAGTGCATCCGCCCGCCGCTGGCCTCCTCCAGCACCTGCTGGAGCTCCTCGCGGCTGTGGAAGGCGTAGAAGACGGGGGTGATGCCGCCCAGCTCCAGCGGGTAGGAGCCGATGAACATCAGGTGGTTGAGCACCCGGTTGAGCTCGGCGAGCAGGGTGCGGGTCCACACCGCGCGCTCGGGGACCTCCATGCCGAGCATCCGCTCGACGGCGAGCACCACGCCCAGCTCGTTGGCGAAGGCGGAGAGCCAGTCGTGCCGGTTGGCCAGCATGATGATCTGCCGGTAGTCCCGGGCCTCGAAGAGCTTCTCGGCGCCGCGGTGCATGTAGCCGATGATCGGCTCGGCCGAGACGATCCGCTCGCCCTCCAGCACCAGCTTGAGGCGGAGCACGCCGTGGGTGGCCGGGTGCTGCGGGCCGATGTTCAGCACCATGTCGGTCGCGGTGTTCTCGGCACCGGCACCGATGCCGACCGTGGTCTCCCTCAAGCTGCTCATGCCTCCAGAGTGTGCCATCCCGGCAGCCCCGCGAAGCTGGGCGGTACCGGCATCCGGACGGCCTGCAGCAGCCAGCCGAAGCCGCCGAGCCCGGCGCTCGCGGTCAGCTCCGCCGCCTCCCCGGCGGCGGCCAGCGCCCGCAGGTACCCCGCCGGGTCGCTCGACGCCTGCGCGAGCGGCGGCCGGGTACCGGCCACCCCGAGCGCGTGCAGCGCGGCCCGCTGGGTTGTCCACAGGCTGTGGACACCCGGCACGGCCACCGAGTCCAGCGCCACATGGGCCGTCAGGTCGCAGCTGCCGTCCGGCACCGGCGGCACCTCGCGCCCGTCCCGGAACCCGGTCAGGGTCCCGAAGACCGGCCGGTCCGACCTCCGGTGCGCGTAGTCCACCGCCACCGCGAGCCCCCGCTCCAGCGCACCGACCGCCGCCGCCCACGCCTCGTCCCGCGGCCCGCCCAGCTCGACCCGCTCCCCCGCGCCGCTGTCGCCCTGCGGCCACCAGCGCCGGCACCAGGCCGCGTCCGCCGCCGTCAACGGCGCCCCGAGCCGCTCCTCCCCCGTCCCGGTGACCTCGACGTAGCGCAGCACCCCCGACTCGTCCCACTCGGCGATCTCCAGCGGCACGTTGTCCAGCCACTCGTTGGCGAAGAGCAGCCCCACCGCCCCCTCGGGCACCCGCTCGGTCCACCGCACCTCGGCGGGCAGGCCCTCGGGGCGCGCGGCCAGCTCCACCCCGTAGGCCCGCAGCCGACCCGGCAGCAGGTCGCAGAGCGCGCCGACCAGCTCGCCGCGCCCGGCCCCGACGTCGATCAGGGCGATCTCGGGCGGGTGGCCGAGCGCCTCGTCCACCTCCAGCAGCAGCCGGCCCACCGCCGACGCGTACTGGGGCGAGGCGTGCACCGAGGTCCGGAAGTGCCCCGCCGGACCCTCCGGCCTGCGGAAGAAGCCGCCGTCCGCCCCGTACAGGGCCCGTTCCATGGCGGGGCGCCAGCGCATCCAGGTCATGCCCGCGACCGTACCGGGCTCCGACCTGCGGACGATGCGGGGATCGCTCTTGTGGCGGACGGGAGCGGCCCCCGCACCTGCCTAGGCTTGTCACGTGCATCGTCTCTACGCCTGGCTTCGCGGACACCCCATGGTGGTCGATGGCGCCTGGGCGTCCATCGTGCTCCTCCTCGCGCTGCTGTCGGACATGCCCGACCAGGGCTGGCACCGCACTGCCCGCATCGTCATCGCGGTGCTGATCTTCGCCCTGATGCTGGTGCGCCGCCGCTGGCCGAACGTGGCGGTGACCGCCGGACTGCTGCTGGGTCTGGTCCAGGCGCTCGCCCAGATCGAGCCGGACGCCTCCTCGATCGGCTACCTGGTCTTCGTCTACACCGGCGCCGCCTTCGGCGTCCCGTGGATCTCCCGCTTCGCGCTGACCGGCGCCCTGCTCGCCGGGCCGCTGGCGGTCGGCATGCTGCACAAGACCGCGGACGACGGCCCGCCCGGTCACGGCTTCCTGCAGCAGGCCTTCATCGCCGCGCTGCTCTCCACCCCGTTCATCCTCTGCTGGGCCTGGGGCCGGCTGACCCGGGTCCGCGGCGCCTACCTGACCGAGCTGGAGGACCGCGCGAACCGGCTGGAGCGCGAGCGGGACGCCCAGGCCAAGGTGGCGGTGGCCGCCGAGCGGGCCCGGATCGCCCGCGAGCTGCACGACGTGGTCGCGCACAACGTCTCGGTGATGATCGTGCAGGCCGACGGCGCGGCCTACGTGATGGACAACTCGCCGCAGCAGGCCAAGGAGGCGCTGGCCACCATCGCCTCCACCGGGCGCCAGGCACTGGTCGAGATGCGCCGCCTGCTGGGCGTGCTGCGCACCGCCGACGCCGCCGAGGAGTACGTGCCGCAGCCCAGCGTCGAGGAGCTGCCCGAACTGCTCGACCAGGTGCGCACCGCCGGACTGCCGGTCGAGTTCTCCACCTCCGGCGAGGTCCGCGAGCTGCCCCGCGGGGTCGAGCTGACGGTCTACCGGATCGTCCAGGAGGCACTGACCAACGTGCGCAAGCACGGCGGCCCCAACGTCAGCGCCCGGGTCGCGGTGGACTTCGGCGACCGCGACCTGAACGTGCTGATCGAGGACGACGGACGCGGCAGCACCGACGAGCAGCTCGCCCGGGGCGGCCTGGACGGGCAGGGCCACGGCCTGATCGGCATGCGTGAGCGGATCGGCATGGTCAGCGGCAGCCTGGACGCCGGTCCGCGGCCGGGCGGCGGGTTCCGGATCCGCGCCGTCCTCCCCCTCAAGACCGCCCGCTAGCCGGCCTCCGCCGGCCGTCCCGACAGAAGGAGAGCCCCCCAGGTGACCATCCGCGTGATGCTCGTCGACGACCAGGAACTGCTGCGCACCGGCTTTCGGATGGTCCTCCAGTCCCAGCCCGACATCGAGATCGTCGCCGAGGCCGGTGACGGCGCCCGGGCCCTGGAGGTGCTGGCCGGCACCTCGGTGGACGTGATCCTGATGGACGTCCGGATGCCCCGGCTGGACGGCGTCCAGGCCACCCGGCGGATCTGCCTGGACGCCGAGGGCGTGCCGCTCCCGCAGGCGCCCCGGGTGCTCATCCTGACCACCTTCGACCTGGACGAGTACGCCTTCGCCGCGCTCAAGGCCGGGGCCAGCGGCTTCCTGCTCAAGGACGTGCCGCCCACCGAGCTGGTCTCCGCGATCCGCGCGGTGCACGCGGGCGACGCGGTGGTCGCCCCGACCACCACCCGCCGGATGATCGACCAGTTCGCCGAGGTGCTCCCGGTCCCCCAAGCGCAGCACGGCCCGCCCGCCCTGAAGGCGCTGACCGACCGCGAGCGGGAGGTCTTCCTGCTGGTCGCCCAGGGTCTGTCGAACGGCGAGATCGCCGCCGAGCTGACCCTCTCGGAGGCCACCGTGAAGACCCATGTCGGGCGGATCCTGGCCAAGCTCAGCCTGCGCGACCGGGTCCAGGCCGTGGTGCTCGCCTACGAGGCCGGGCTGGTCCGGGCGGGCGGCCAGGGCTAGGGGCCGGCGGCGGATACGGACAGCCGCACACAGCGCCGGGTACCGGGCCTGAGCCGGGCCGGGCGGGCCGTAGGATGGGACGGACCGTCTGGTACCCGTAGAGGACTGGAACGCAGAACGTGAGTACCTCCGACCTGTTCGACCTCCCCGACCCGGACGACCCGGCGGGCCGTCCGGCGCGCCTGGCCGTGGGCGTCGTCGGCACCGGACGGGTCGGCACCGCGCTCGGCGCCGCCCTGCAGCTGGCCGGCCACCAGGTGGTGGCCGCCTCCGGCGTCTCCACCGCCTCCCGCCGCCGCGCCGAGGCGCTGCTGCCCGGGGTGCGCCTGGTGGCGCCGCCCCAGGTGCTGGCCGCCGCCGACCTGGTGCTGCTGACCGTCCCCGACGACGCGCTGGCCGACCTGGTCGCGGGCCTGGCCGCCACCGGCGCGATCCGCCCCGGCCAGCTGCTGGTGCACGCCTCGGGCGCGCACGGCGTCGGCATCCTGACCCCCGCCACCCAGGTCGGCGCGCTGCCACTGGCGCTGCACCCGGCGATGACCTTCACCGGCACCTCGGTCGACGTGGCCCGGCTGGCCGGCTGCCCCTTCGGGGTGACCGCCCCCGAGGAGCTGCGCCCGGTGGCCGAGGCCCTGGTGGTGGAGATGGGCGGCGAGCCCGAGTGGGTGCCCGAGCAGGTCCGCCCGCTCTACCACACCGCCCTCGCGCACGGCGCGAACCACCTGGTCACCCTGGTCGCGCAAGCCATCGAGCTGCTGCGCGAGGCCGGGGTGGCCGAGCCGGGCCGGCTGCTCGCCCCGCTGCTCGGCGCCGCGCTGGACAACAGCCTGCGGGCCGGCGACGCGGCACTGACCGGTCCGGTGGCCCGCGGCGACGCGGGCACCGTGCGCCGCCACCTGGCACAGCTGACTACCGTGTCCCCGGACATCCCGGCGGCCTACCGGGCGATGGCGAAGGCCACCGCGCAGCGGGCGCTGGCGCACGGGACGCTGACGGACGAAGCGGCGGCCTCGCTGCTGGACGTACTCAACGAGGAGATCTGATGGCCCGCCCCAAGCCCGCCGCCAAGGGCCCCAAGGTCCGCAAGACCCAGCTGACCCACACCGTCTCCGACTTCGAGGCGGCCTTCTGGCCGGACGAGAGCCCGGTGGACAACGCGGTCGTGATGACCATGGGCGCGCTGCACGAGGGCCACGCCGCACTGATCCGGGCCGCCCGCAAGGAGGTCGGACCGGACGGCCGGGTGGCCGTGACGGTCTTCGTCAACCCGCTGCAGTTCGGCCCGAGCGAGGACCTGGACCGCTACCCGCGCACGCTGGCCGCCGACGTCCGGCTCGCCGAGGAGCACGGCGCCGACGTGGTCTTCGCCCCGCTGCCCGAGGAGGTCTACCCGAACGGCACCCCGCAGGTGCGGCTGGCGGCCGGCCCGATGGGCGAGCGGTTCGAGGGCACCACCCGGCCCGGCCACTTCGACGGCATGCTGACCGTGGTGGCCAAGCTGCTGCACATCACCGACCCGGACTTCGCCTTCTTCGGCGAGAAGGACGCCCAGCAGCTGGCGATCGTCCAGCGGATGGTGGCCGACCTGGACTTCGACGTCGAGGTGATCGGCGTGCCGACCGTCCGGGAGGCGGACGGCCTGGCGCTCTCCTCGCGCAACCACTTCCTCTCCGAGACCGAGCGCGAGCAGGCGCTGGCGCTCTCCCGCGCCCTGTTCGCCGGGCGGGACGCCGCCGCGCGCGGCCCCAAGGCCGTGCGTGAGGCGGCCGCCCAGGTGCTGGACGACGCCTCGGGCGTCGACCTCGACTACCTCGCCCTGATCGACCCGCACGACTTCGTCGAGGCACCGGACGACTTCCAGGGCGAGGCGGTACTGGCCGTGGCGGCGAAGGTGGGGTCCACCCGCCTGATCGACAATGTTCGCCTCCAGGTCAGGTAGCTCAGACAACCCTTCGGCATGCACTCTCCCTCCCGGCCTGACAGCCGGGCGGCCCCAACTGGAGGCGTGACCCGCGATGCTTCGCACCATGTTCAAGTCCAAGATCCACCGTGCCACCGTCACCCAGGCCGACCTGCACTACGTCGGGTCGGTGACGGTGGACCAGGACCTGCTGGACGCCGCCGACATCCTGCCCGGCGAGCTGGTCCACATCGTTGACATCAACAACGGGGCCCGCCTGGAGACCTACACCATCGCCGGACCGCGCGGCACCGGCGTGATCGGCATCAACGGCGCCGCCGCGCGGCTGGTCCACCCCGGCGACCTGGTGATCCTGATCGCCTACGGGCAGATGGACACCGCCGAGGCGAAGGCCTACCAGCCCAAGGTCGTCTTCGTGGACGCCGAGAACAAGATCACCGGCACCGGGGCGGACGCCGCCGAGGCCCCGCCCGGGACGGACACCCTGCGGGGCGACGCCGTTCACGTGTAACACCAGCCGACGGGAGCTCCACCATGCCTGTGACCCACCGCCTCACCGCCCCCACCCCGGGCTGGACCGCCACCACCGATGTCGTGGTGGTCGGCTCCGGCGTGGCGGGACTCACCGCCGCGCTCGGCATCCGCCAGGCCGGCCTGCGGGTGACGGTGGTCACCAAGGCGATGCTGGACGACGGCTCCACCCGCTGGGCCCAGGGCGGCATAGCCGCCGCGCTGGGCGAGGGGGACACCCCCGAGCAGCACCTGGCCGACACCCTGGTGGCCGGGGCCGGGGTCTGCGACGAGCAGGCCGTCCGGCTCCTGGTCACCGAGGGCCCGGGGGCGGTGCGCCGGCTGATCGCGGTCGGCGCCGCCTTCGACACCGACGCCGAGGGCGAGATCCTGCTCACCCGCGAGGGCGGCCACCACCGGCGCCGGATCGCGCACGCGGGCGGGGACGCCACCGGCGCGGAGATATCGCGAGCCCTGGTCACCGCCGTGCGCGACGACCCAGGGCTCGAACTGATCGAGCACGCGCTGGTGCTGGACCTGCTCACCGACGAGAGCGGCCACGCGGCCGGCCTGACCCTGCACGTGATGGGCGAGGGCCAGCGCGACGGGGTGGGCGCGCTGCGGGCCAAGGCCGTGGTGCTGGCCACCGGCGGCATGGGCCAGGTCTTCTCGGCCACCACCAACCCGCCGGTCTCCACCGGCGACGGCGTGGCGCTCGCGCTGCGGGCCGGCGCCGAGGTGGCCGACCTGGAGTTCGTCCAGTTCCACCCGACCGTGCTCTGGCTCGGCCCCGAGGCGCACGGCCAGCAGCCGCTGATCTCCGAGGCGGTCCGCGGCGAGGGCGCCTACCTGGTGGACGCCGCCGGCACCCGCTTCATGCTGGGGCGGCACGAGCTCAACGAGCTGGCCCCGCGCGACATCGTGGCCAAGGCGATCACCCGGCAGATGCAGGCGCAGGACGCCGACCACATGTACCTGGACGGGCGGCACTTCGGCGCCGCCATGTGGGCCGAGCGGTTCCCGACCATCCTGGCCTCCTGCCGCTCGCACGGGATCGACCCGGTCACCGAGCTGATCCCGATCGCCCCGGCCGCGCACTACGCCTCCGGCGGGGTCCGCACCGACCTGCGCGGGCGCACCTCGGTGCCCGGCCTGTACGCCTGCGGCGAGGTGGCCTGCACCGGGGTGCACGGCGCCAACCGGCTGGCCTCCAACTCGCTGCTGGAAGGCCTGGTCTTCGCCGAGCGGATCGCCGCCGAGCTGACCGAGCGGCACCGGGCCGGCGAGCTGCCCGAGCGCGTGGTGGACGTGCCCGCCGCGCGGGCCGCCCGGCCCGTCGCGCTGCCCGCACCCGAGGCCCGGGCCCAGGTCCAGCAGCTGATGTCGCGCGGCACCGGCGTGCTGCGCTCGGCCGCCAGCATGGCCGCCACCGCCGAGGGCCTGGCCGCGCTGGCCGAGGGCGCCGCCGCGCACGTCGCCGAGGAGAAGCCGGCCGACCCCCGGGTGGAGACCTGGGAGGCGGCCAACCTGCTGCTGGTCGCCACCGCCCTGGTGACCGCCGCGGCCCGCCGCGCCGAGACCCGCGGCTGCCACTGGCGCGAGGACTTCCCCGAGCGGGACGACGCCCACTGGCAGCGCCACCTGATCACCACCCTGACCGCGGACGGCCTGCGGGTCACTGAGGAGCACTGACGATGACGCACGACCACCAGACCCACGAGCACGAAGAACTGCCGCTGGCCGACCAGGAAGGCTGCGGCGCCGGCTGCGGCTGCGCCGACGGCGAGGGCTACGAGACCGGCCTGGACCCGGCGCTGGCCGAGCTGCTGGAGCAGGCGGGCCTGGACCCGGTCGAGGTCGAGGACATCGCCACCCTGGCACTGGCCGAGGACCTGGCCGGCGGCGAGGACGTCACCTCGGTGGCCACCGTCCCCGAGGACGCGGTCGCCACCGCCGACTTCACCGCCCGCCAGGCGGGCGTGGTGGCCGGCCTGCGGATCGCCGAGGCCGTGGTCTCGCTGATCTGCGAGGAGGAGTTCGAGGTCGAGCGGCACGTCGAGGACGGCGACCGGGTCGAGGCCGGCCAGGTGCTGCTCTCGGTCCGCAGCCGCACCCGCGACCTGCTCACCGCCGAGCGCAGCGCGCTCAACCTGCTCTGCCACCTGTCCGGCATCGCCACCGCCACCCGCGCCTGGGCCGACGCCCTGGCGGGCACCGGCGCCGCGGTGCGCGACACCCGCAAGACCCACCCCGGCCTGCGCGCGCTGCAGAAGTACGCGGTGCGCTGCGGCGGCGGCGTCAACCACCGGATGGCGCTCTCCGACGCCGCGCTGATCAAGGACAACCACGTGGTCGCCGCGGGCGGCGTGGCCGAGGCCTTCCGGGCCGTCCGGGCCGCCTACCCCGAGCTGGACGTGGAGGTCGAGGTGGACCGGATCGAGCAGATCCCGCCGGTCCTGGAGGCCGGGGCCGACCTGATCCTGCTGGACAACTTCACCGTCGCCGAGCTCAAGGAGGCGGTCCAGCTGGTCGCCGGCCGGGCCAAGCTGGAGGCTTCCGGCGGTCTGACCCTGGCCACCGCCCGCGCGGTCGCCGAGACTGGGGTCGACTACCTGGCGGTCGGCGCGCTGACCCACTCCGCACCGGTCCTGGACATCGGCCTGGACCTCCGTTCCTGACCCTGCTCCCCCCAAGAAAGCGGCCCATGCTCCTCGCCATCGACGTCGGCAACACCCAGACCACGCTCGGCCTGTTCGACGGCGAGGAGGTGGTGGACCACTGGCGGATCTCCACCGACCCGCGCCGCACCGCCGACGAACTGGCGGTGCTGATGCAGGGACTGATGGGGCATCGGGCCGGCGGGCCGGGCGCCGACCCGGTGGACGGGCTGGCGATCTGCTCCTCGGTACCGGCCGTGCTGCACGAGCTGCGCGAGGTGACCCGCCGTTACTACGGCGACGTGCCCGCGGTGTTGGTGGCGCCGGGGGTGAAGACCGGGGTGCACGTCCTGATGGACAACCCCAAGGAGGTCGGCGCGGACCGGATCGTCAACGCGCTGGCCGCCAACCACCTGTACGGGGGACCGTGCATCGTGGTCGACTTCGGCACCGCCACCACCTTCGACGCGATCAACGAGCGCGGCGACTACGTGGGCGGCGCGATCGCCCCCGGCATCGAGATCTCGGTCGAGGCGCTGGGGGTGCGCGGCGCCCAGCTGCGCAAGATCGAGCTGGCCAGGCCGCGCAACGTGATCGGCAAGAACACCGTGGAGGGCATGCAGTCCGGCGTGCTCTACGGCTTCGCCGGCCAGGTGGACGGGCTGGTCACCCGGATGGCCAAGGAGCTCTCCCCCAAGGACCCGGAGGACGTCCAGGTGATCGCCACCGGCGGCCTGGCACCCCTGGTGCTCGGCGAGGCGAGCACCATCGACGTGCACGAGCCCTGGCTGACGCTGATCGGGCTGCGGCTGGTCTACGAGCGCAACACGGCCGCCTGAGGCGAGTTGTACTGGGCCGTCCGAGCGAGGCGACGCGAGGCTTCCGACAAATCGGATATTCCTCACGTAGTGTCAACTCATGCCCACGCCCCACGGATCCCGCGGCGGCATGGCCTTCAGCGCCGACGAAGTGCGCGTGCTGCGCCGTGCTCTCGCCCAAGCTCTCCACCCCACCGTTCCCGCGCAGCTGCCGCTCGGCGCCGCGCTCTGGGCGGAGGACGTCCAAGAGGCGCTCCGCCTGACCGAGGCGATCGACGAGGCCGCCCGCGAGGGCGGCCGGCTGCGCCTCTTCCTGCTCGCCGAACTGGTCCGCTACCGCGGCGCGTTGCCCGGCAGTGCCACCGGCTACCTGGAACGCCTGGAAGAGGCCGTCGCCACCGGCTACCTGCCCGAGCCGGACGACCTCTCGGCCCTGCGCGCCCTGACCCGCCAGCCCTGCGGCCCCGGCGAACACACCCGCCGCTCCCGGCTGGCCGTCCGCTGCCACGCCCTGGCCGAGGCCGCCGTCCGCGAACGCCTCGCACACGCGCCCGGCCTGCCGCGCCCCGCCATCGGGTCGGGCCAGGCCCCCACGCGCCACCTGGCGGCCGTGCCCAGCCCCCTCACCGACCGAGCCGGAGGACCGATCCTGATGAGCAGCCAGCCCCAGCAGCCCGCCGCCTCACCCCAGCGCCCCAGCCGGATCCCGACTCCCGCCGAGCTGTTCGCCCGCCGGCCCGCCCCGCTGGTCGTACCGGTACCGGTCCCCGCGCGGGAGGACGAGGACGAGGAGCTCGCGACCGGGACGGGCTGAACCCGCGTCAGCACTGCGCGCCATCGCCCCTGGGGGCGGTGGCGCGCAGCGCTTTGTCGATAATGTGGGCGTCTTGTGGCTGATGGATGGTCACAGTTGTACAAAGTCTTAAACGTTTACGCACCACTGTCCGCATCTGACCGATTCGTACCTCCACCATCCCCCTTAAGGTCCGCTGGGAACAGTCAGCAACCAGGGGGATCTTGTGCTCTCAGCCCGCACCCGCCGCGCCACCGCGGCCGGCACCACCGCACTCACCGCACTCCTCACCGCCGGCCTGACGGCCCTGCCGGCGCACGCCGCCACCGGCACGCTGACCGCGCAGGCGATGTCCTCCTTGGCGCTGCCGACCGACGGCCAGTCGACCGACCTTGAGGTGTTCGTCGGCGAGCAGGGCACCAGTTCGGGAACGACGATCACCGTCACCGCCGACCTCGACGCGTTGGCCGGTGTCGCCGAGTTCGGCGATCCGCAGTCCGGCTGCACCACGCAGGGGCACCTGATGACCTGCACCCAGGGCGTCGGGCCGACTACCGTCAGCTTGCGAACCATGCCGTTCAAGGCCGCCCCGGGGGCCAAGCTCGGTGCCTCGGGCGTGCTGCACGGGACGGTCACCGCCGCGGACGGAGCCACCAAGACCTTCGACAGCACCCTGATGGTCGGCGGCAGCAAGCTGCAACTGGCCCACACCTCGGACCAGAACGACGTCAAGCCCGGCTCGACGGTGACCAAGGGCTTCACGATCACCAACAGCGGCCAACTGGCCACCCAGCAGACGGTTCTGGTCGTCAACCCGAGCGTAGGGCTGCAGTTCCAGCAGCACTTCGCCAACTGCGAGTACGGCACCGTCGACACGTCGAACAGCATGGAGGGCATCGTCCCGACGATGGCGATCTGCACGATCGACTCCGGCATCGCGCCCGGCGAGACCGCGCACGTCGACCCGATGACGTTCGGGGTCAGCTCCTCGGCGCTCTACGAGTTCGCGGGCGTCCAGGTCTTCCCGGGGCGGCAGAACCTCGACCTCGCGCAGGCGACCCAGCACTACACCTTCGTGCAGGGCAGCGGCCCGCGGCTGACGCTGGGCAAGCCGGAATCCGGCGCACCCAGCGGCGCACCCGTGGCCGATCTGTCCCGCAACGCCTTCGACCAGTTCTACGTCAAGGCCCAGAACACCGCGGACTTCGTCGCGCTGGGCGGCTGGAAGCCGCAGGCCGGCGGCAAGGAGGGCACCCTGGAGGTCGGGCTGCGCAACGACGGCCCCGCCTCGGTCTGGATGCAGAGCGGCGACTCCGCCGCCGACGTCCAGGTCGCCCTGCCGGTCGGCGTCACCGTGGCCAAGGCACCCGCTGCCTGCCTGGTGCAGAACGTGGCCGACTCCGGCGGTGTCACCGTCTACAGCTGCGGCACCGGCCCGCAGCAGGTGACCGGCGCGAAGCTGGTCTTCGACTTCACCCTGCGGGTGGACGACCCGACGGCCGTGCGGACCGCCAAGGTGACCTTCCGTGACGACAACACCCCGGCGAGCCTGACCTCCTCGGCCACCCTCAAGTTCGACCCGAACCCGGCCAACAATGCGGCCGACGTCGCCCTCGGCCTCCAGCCGGCCTCCCCGTCCCCCAGGGCGAGCACCGCTCCCGCCGCTGCCGCGTCACCTGCCACCGCCACCACCCCCACGCCCGCGACGCCCGCGCCCGCCAAGGCCGCCGGTGCCACCCAGGACCTCGCCTTCACCGGCGGCGGCTCCGACTCCGGCACCATCGCCGCCGCCGGTGCCGGCGTGATCGTCCTCGGCGCGGGTGCGCTCCTCTACGCGAACCGTCGCCGCAAGGCCGCCGCGCACCACTGAGTGACCTGCGTCGCCTCGCCCCGCCACCCCCGTCAGCCGGTGGCGGGGCGAGCTGTTTGTCTCGCTACCCTGATGAGGTGAGCGATCAGAACAGCCTTCCCGCGACCGACGACCTTCCCGAGCAGATGCGCGTCAGGCGCGAGAAGCTCGACCGGCTCCGCGCCGCGGGGATCGACCCCTACCCGGTGGGTTTCCCCCGCACCACCACCATCGCTGACCTGCGCGCCAAGCACCCGGACCTGCCGGTCGACACCGCGACCGGCGAGCGGGCGGGCGTCACCGGCCGGGTCATCCTGGCCCGCACCGGCGGCAAGCTCTGCTTCGCGACGCTGCGTGACGGCTCGGGCGACCTGCAGGTGATGCTGTCGCTGGACAAGCTCGGCGAGGAGCGGCTGGCGGCCTGGAAGAGCGACATCGACCTGGGCGACCAGGTGGGCGTCGAGGGCGAGGTGATCACCTCCAAGCGCGGTGAGCTGAGCGTCATGGTGGACAGCTGGGCGCTGACCGCCAAGTGCCTGCGCCCGCTGCCCGACAAGCACAAGGGCCTGACCGACCCGGAGGCCCGGGTCCGGCAGCGGTACGTGGACCTGATCGTCAACCCCGAGGCGCGCGAGATCCTGCAGCTGCGCACCAAGGTGGTCCGCTCGATCCGCCGCACCTACGAGGAGCGCGGCTACCTCGAGGTCGAGACCCCGATGCTGCAGCCGATCCACGGCGGCGCCAACGCCCGCCCGTTCGTCACCCACAGCAACGCCTACGACGTCGACCTCTACCTGCGGATCGCCACCGAGCTGTACCTGAAGCGGCTGGTGGTCGGCGGCGCCGAGAAGGTCTTCGAGATCAACCGGAACTTCCGCAACGAGGGCGCCGACGCGACCCACAACCCGGAGTTCACCGCGCTGGAGTCCTACGAGGCGTACGGCGACTACGACACCCAGGCCGAGCTGATCCGGGCGATCGTGATCAACGCGGCCCAGGACGCGCTGGGCACCACCGTGGTGCGCGGCACCGACCCGCACGGCGTCGAGCACGAGATCGACCTGGCCGAGCCCTGGGAGCAGGTCAGCGTCTACCCGGGGATCTCCGCCCAGCTGGGCACCGAGGTGACCCCGCAGACCTCGGTCGAGGAGCTGCGCCGGCTCGCCGACGCGGCCGGTGTGCCCTACGAGAAGGAGTGGGGCCACGGGCAGATCGTCCTGGAGATGATCGAGCGGCTGCTGGAGGAGAACGCGATCCGGCCGACCTTCATCCGGGACTACCCGACCGAGGTCTCCCCGCTCACCCGCCAGCACCGCTCCATCCCGGGCGTGGCCGAGAAATGGGACCTGGTTATCCTCGGCACCGAGCTGGGCACCGCCTACTCCGAGCTGATCGACCCCGTCGAGCAGCGCGCCCGGCTCACCGCCCAGTCGCTGCTGGCGGCCGGCGGCGACGTCGAGGCGATGCAGCTGGACGAGGACTTCCTGCGCGCCCTGGAGTACGCGATGCCGCCCACCGGTGGCCTCGGCCTGGGCGTCGACCGCCTGATCATGCTGCTGACCGGCAAGAACATCCGCGAGACGGTGCTCTTCCCGCTGGTGAAGCCGGAGTCCAAGCAGCAGAGCACCGCCGGGAGCACCGAAACCGCTGAGCAGACCGAGGGAGAGTGACCTGATGGAGTACGTCAGTGCGATCGTGCCGCCGCTGGTGATGGCGATCGGCTTCGGGTTCCTGGTGCGGGCCATCATCCGCAGCCAGGGTGGTAACCAGAAGGGCAAGGAGGACCTCGCCGCCGAGGCACTGGTGCGGGCCTCCGCCGCCCAGCAGTCGGCGGAGTAACTCCCCCGTCGGAAGCCGCTTCCCCACGCGGGGGGAGCGGCTTTCGCGATTAACCGGACAAAAGTCCTTAAAGTGGTCGTATGGTGCGGCAGCTCGGCGAACTGGAGAACGCCGTCATGACCCGGGTGTGGCGATGGAACCGCCCGGTGACGGTTCGCGAGGTGCTGCTCGATCTGCGCACGGAACGCGAAATCGCGTACACCACGGTGATGACCGTGCTGGACAAGCTGTACCGAAAGGGCTGGCTGCGCCGCGAGCGCGCGGGCCGGGCCTATCTATATGCGCCGGTGGCGACGCGTGAGGCGTACACGGCATCGCTGATGAACGAGGCCTGGAGCACCAGTGACAATCCGGCCGCCGCACTGGTGCACTTCTTCGGCATGATGTCGGCCGAGCAACGGGCCGCGCTGCGCGACGCGCTTCGGGTGGCCGGCCCCGATCTGCCGTCCGGAACCGAGGAGACCCCTCCCCCCGGGACGCGATAACGTCCCGCCCATGGAGGTCACCATCCGCCGGGCGCGGACCACTGATGTGCGGGCCGTGCGCCGCCTCATCGACAGCTACTCGCGCGACGGCATTCTGCTCGACAAGCCCACCGTCGCGCTGTTCGAATCCGTCCAGGAGTTCTGGGTGGCGGAACGGGACGAGGACGGCACGGTGGTCGCCTGCGGCGCGCTGCACGTGATGTGGGAGGACCTCGCCGAGGTCCGCACCCTGGCCGTCGATCCGATCTGCCGAGGTCACGGCATCGGACACCGGCTGCTGGGGCGGCTGCTGGAGACCGCCCGCTGGCTCGGCGTCCGTCGGATTTTCTGCTTGACGTTCGAGGTGGCCTTCTTCGCGAAACACGGCTTCGTCGAGATCGGGGAAACCGATG
This sequence comes from Kitasatospora sp. NBC_01266, assembly GCF_036242395.1. Classification (NCBI taxonomy): domain Bacteria; kingdom Bacillati; phylum Actinomycetota; class Actinomycetes; order Kitasatosporales; family Streptomycetaceae; genus Kitasatospora; species Kitasatospora sp. NBC_01266. The sequence goes on from NZ_CP108458.1 coordinate 3,842,955, forward strand.
ATGGTACGACAGACCCGGCCGTCATCGCTACGGAAGTGTATGAAGAACTCCTTCGCTCCTACGACGAAGGAGTGGCGGAGTTCCTCGATCTGGAGCGCGTGAAGCCCAACACCCTGGGCAACTCCCGCATGCTGCTGCACCTGTGAACCGCCGGTCGGCGGGTTGCCGGACTGATGGCCTCGGTGTTGACCCGCGACTTGCCGCAGAGCGCTAGGCACGCCCCGGCGAACAGACCGGGGTTTGTGTTTTCCGAGAAAAGGCGGTTTCCTTTCCCTAAGGCATTGGGTCGTTAAGAGGAAAGGGAGTCCCGTGGCACAGAGGGTGCAGGTCATTCTTGAAGACGATCTCGACGGCGGTTCGGCGGACGAGACGGTGACGTTCGCCCTCGACGGCGTTGCCTACGAGATCGACCTGAAGTCCGACAACGCGGAGAAGCTGCGCGGCCTGCTGGCTCCGTACGTCGAAAAGGGCCGCAAGCAGAGCGGCCGGCTCACCAGTGCGCGTCGCACCGGTGGCCGTGGCACCGCCCGCCCGGCGGCCAGCAGCGCGGACACCGCGAAGATCCGCACGTGGGCCAAGGACAACGGCTTCCCGGTGAACGACCGGGGCCGGGTGCCGAGCAACGTCCGCGAGGCGTACGAGGCCGCGAACGCGTCCTGACGCACTCCTGGGCGCCGCCCGGCGTCCACGGGCGCAGGCGCCACCCACGACGGGGCGCGGAGGCCCGCCCTCCGCGCGCCGTGGCCCTCACCAGCTCCCGGCACACTCACGGAATGTGCAACGCTGGAACGACGACGCGGTCACGACGCCCGCCCCGTTCGGCCCTACCCGGGCCGTAGCAGCACCAGCCCCTGGTCCACCACCCCTGGTCTTGACGGGGCAGTCCACCGGGTGCGCCCCGGTGAACCCCTGTCATCCGGGGCCCGCGGGGCGGACTTCTCCCCGGGCGAACAACGCCACCCGGGAAACTGCGCGAGTACGGCCGGAATTTCCGGTATGAATGCAGGTGGGGCGGGCGCCGGCGGAGTCACCGGCTTCCGGAGCCCACCCCGGAGGCAAGCCGCGAAGCAGACAAACGAGGCGGGTGCGCACTGTTCCCAATCGGGGAGCTGAGCGTGTTCGCCGTTGGCGTAGCGGCAACATGTGCATCGGGCCGACTGGCGGGAACACCGTTCCCCAGCATCAGGTTGGGAAGGGTGTCGGCTGGTCGCGCAGCATGATTTCCTCGCAGTCGCGAGGGAACACCGTAGGCCGCGCCGCTGAGCGGGACTAGCATGCGGAAGGACAGGGCGGGGACAGTCCCCGAACTGCCCGACCGCTCTGAGGAGCGATTAACGATGTTCGAGAGGTTCACCGACCGCGCGCGGCGGGTTGTCGTCCTGGCTCAGGAAGAAGCCCGGATGCTCAACCACAACTACATCGGCACCGAGCACATCCTCCTGGGCCTGATCCACGAGGGTGAGGGTGTCGCCGCTAAGGCCCTGGAGAGCCTCGGGATCTCTCTTGAGGCGGTCCGACAGCAGGTTGAGGAGATCATCGGCCAGGGTCAGCAGGCCCCGTCCGGTCACATCCCGTTCACCCCCCGGGCCAAGAAGGTCCTGGAGCTGTCGCTCCGCGAGGCTCTTCAGCTCGGCCACAACTACATCGGCACCGAGCACATCCTGCTCGGGCTGATCCGCGAGGGCGAGGGCGTCGCCGCCCAGGTCCTCGTGAAGCTGGGCGCCGACCTCAACCGGGTGCGCCAGCAGGTCATCCAGCTGCTCTCCGGTTACCAGGGCGGCGGCAAGGAGTCGGCCACCGCCGGCGGCCCCGCCGAGGGCACCCCGTCGACCTCGCTGGTCCTGGACCAGTTCGGCCGCAACCTGACCCAGGCCGCCCGCGAGGCCAAGCTCGACCCGGTGATCGGGCGCGAGAAGGAGATCGAGCGGGTCATGCAGGTGCTGTCCCGCCGCACCAAGAACAACCCGGTGCTGATCGGCGAGCCCGGCGTCGGCAAGACCGCCGTGGTCGAGGGCCTGGCCCAGGCGATCGTCAAGGGCGAGGTCCCCGAGACGCTGAAGGACAAGCAGCTCTACACGCTGGACCTCGGCGCCCTGGTGGCCGGCTCGCGCTACCGCGGTGACTTCGAGGAGCGCCTGAAGAAGGTGCTCAAGGAGATCCGCACCCGCGGCGACATCATCCTCTTCATCGACGAGCTGCACACCCTGGTCGGCGCGGGCGCCGCCGAGGGTGCGATCGACGCGGCCTCGATCCTGAAGCCGATGCTGGCCCGTGGCGAGCTGCAGACGATCGGCGCCACCACGCTGGACGAGTACCGCAAGCACCTGGAGAAGGACGCCGCGCTGGAGCGCCGCTTCCAGCCGATCCAGGTCGCCGAGCCCTCGCTCCCGCACACCATCGAGATCCTCAAGGGTCTGCGCGACCGGTACGAGGCGCACCACCGGGTCTCGATCACCGACGCCGCCCTGGTCGCCGCCGCCACCCTGGCCGACCGGTACATCTCGGACCGCTTCCTGCCGGACAAGGCGATCGACCTGATCGACGAGGCCGGCTCCCGGATGCGCATCCGCCGGATGACCGCGCCGCCGGACCTGCGCGAGTTCGACGAGAAGATCGCCGAGGTCCGCCGCGAGAAGGAGAGCGCGATCGACGCGCAGGACTTCGAGAAGGCCGCCTCGCTGCGTGACGACGAGAAGCAGCTCCTGAACGCGAAGTCCAAGCGCGAGAAGGAGTGGAAGGCCGGCGACATGGATGTCGTCGCGGAGGTCGACGAGGAGCTGATCGCCGAGGTCCTCGCCACCGCCACCGGCATCCCGGTCTTCAAGCTGACCGAGGAGGAGTCCTCCCGCCTGCTGCGCATGGAGGACGAGCTGCACAAGCGCGTCATCGGCCAGAAGGACGCCATCAAGGCGCTCTCCCAGGCCATCCGGCGTACGCGTGCGGGCCTCAAGGACCCGAAGCGTCCTGGCGGATCGTTCATCTTCGCCGGCCCCTCGGGTGTCGGTAAGACCGAGCTGTCCAAGACGCTGGCCGAGTTCCTGTTCGGCGACGAGGACGCGCTGATCTCCCTCGACATGTCGGAGTTCAGCGAGAAGCACACCGTCTCGCGGCTGTTCGGCTCCCCGCCCGGCTACGTCGGGTACGAGGAGGGCGGCCAGCTCACCGAGAAGGTGCGCCGCAAGCCGTTCTCGGTCGTCCTGTTCGACGAGGTCGAGAAGGCCCACCCGGACATCTTCAACTCGCTGCTGCAGATCCTGGAGGACGGTCGCCTGACCGACTCCCAGGGCCGCGTGGTGGACTTCAAGAACACCGTCATCATCATGACCACCAACCTGGGCACCCGGGACATCTCCAAGGGCTTCGGGCTGGGCTTCGCGGCCAGCGGCGACACCGCCACTGGCTACGAGCGGATGAAGGCCAAGGTCGGCGAGGAGCTCAAGCAGCACTTCCGCCCCGAGTTCCTCAACCGTGTCGATGACATCGTGGTCTTCCACCAGCTGTCCGAGGAGGACATCATCCAGATCGTCGACCTCATGGTCGACAAGGTGGATGCCCGCCTCAAGGACCGCGACATGGGCCTGGAGCTGAGCATCGAGGCCAAGAAGCTGCTGGCGAAGCGCGGTTACGACCCGCTGCTGGGTGCCCGTCCGCTGCGGCGCACGATCCAGCGCGAGATCGAGGACCACCTGTCGGAGAAGATCCTCTTCGGCGAGCTGCGGGCCGGCCACATCGTGGTCGTCGGCGTGGAGGGTGAGGGCAAGGAAGCCAAGTTCACCTTCCGCGGCGAGGAGAAGTCGGCTGTTGCCGACACCCCGGCCGCGGTCGCGGCCGCGGGTCCCGACCTGACGAAGTAACAGCTCGCCTCTGGTGAGTTGGGCCGTGGGCCCCTACGAAGAAATTCGTAGGGGCCCACGGCCGTTTCCGGGCGTGCATTGTTGACGACCCGTCCGACGTGGACCTCCGGTTCGGCGCGCTCCCGGCGTCTTCCGGCTGGGCGAGTCCCTCGCCGCGCTCGCCGCAGCGGTGCTGCTCGCGGCCGGGCTGTCGATCGGCGTCCTGGTCGCCTGGCTGGAAGCGCTGCAGCGCCGCAGCTACGGCTGATCGTCGGCGGGCGGGATCTCGCACCAGACGAACTTGCCGAACCCCAGCACGCGCGGACAGCAACCCCAGCGGCTGGAGAGTGACTTGACCAGGAGCAGACCCCGGCCCGACTCCGCCTCGGTGCCGACCTGACGGGGCATCGGACGACCGGCGCCGATGTCGTGCACCTCGATGCGCAGCGGGCCGTCCTCGGCGAGGCTGACGATCACTCGGATCAGCGTGCCCCGATCGGCGCCGTAGACCACGGCGTTGGTGACCAGCTCGCTGAGGAGCAGTTCGCCGCTGTCGGCGTAGCGCTCACCGCCCTTGGCGCCGGCGAGCAGCTCGCGCAGAAACGCCCGTGCACGGAAGGGACTTCTGTTGCTCTTGGGGAACCAGCGGTCGGCCTCGACAACCCACGCGGGTGGTTTGGCAACGGATTCGGACATGCGGGGGCCTCCCATGGGGCACGGTGGCCGATAGTGGTCGCTTCCAGCGTGGTGGGCGGTGAGGGCGGCCCGCCAGGGGGGCAATGGCAGCAAGAGGACTGTGGGAAAGGGGAGTTCGAACATGGGTGCGGAGCGGTTCAACCAGAAGATCGGGTGGAAGTACTTCGGCTCCGAACTGAAGATCGCCCGGGAAGAGAAGGGGCTCTCGCAGCAGCAGTTGGGGGCACTCATCTTCGTATCAGGGTCGTATGTCGGGCAGTTCGAGTCGGCAACCCGGAAGCCGCAGCCGGACGTCGCCGAGCGGATCGATGAAGTGCTGGGCACCAATGGGCGCTTCACCCGGATGTGCAACGAGCTGATCGACAGCTCGCTGTTCGAACACTACTTCGCCGTCATCGCCGAGCTTGAGCTGCAGGCGCTGAGCATCTGCGAGTACGGGGGCCAACTGTTCCCCGGTCTACTGCAGATCGAGGCCTATACGCGGGCCATTTACCTCGCCTGCCAGCCACTGATCCCTGTAGAGGAACTCGATCAGCTGGTGACCGCCCGCCTGGCACGGGCCAAGCTGTTGGAAGGGCCAACACGGCCGGTGTACTGGGTGATCATCGATGAGTCGGCGATCCGACGGCCACTGGGCGGCCCCGCGGCCATGGCTGAACAGCTTCGCCACGTCACGGAACTGGCCGAGAGCGGGGCCATCATTCTGCAAGTGGTCCCGCTCTCGGCCGGCGGCCACGCTCTCCAGGAGGGCTCGATGCGGCTCATGACCTTCGCCGACGCGCCACCGGTGGCCTATGTGGAGGGCCCGCTGGTCGGCCAACTGCTCGACGATCCAATCGCGGTGGGCAAGTGCGAGATGCTCTACGATCTCGTCAGAGCGTCCGCGCTGTCGCGCGAGGCCTCTCTGGCACGGATCAGATCGGCTGCAGAGGAATACGCACGTGAGCAATGACCGCGCACTCTCGTGGCGCAAGTCCAGCTACAGCGGCGGCAGCGCTGGCAACAACTGCGTCGAGGTGGCCGACGGCCTCACCGGCGTCCTCCCGGTTCGCGACTCCAAGGACCCCCACGGCCCCGCCCTCGCCTTCACCCCTGACGCCTGGGCGGACTTCATCGACGCCCTCAAGGCAGGCACCGTCTAGAACGCTCCTGAAAAATCTTGGTGGGTGCACCGTTCCTTGGGCGGGCAGGTGGCGCAGAGCTTCTTGAACTGGGCCTGTCGGGAGCTGTTCGCCAGGGTCCGGCCGAGCGGGACGGTGTGTCCGGCGGGGCAGGTGACCTGGCCCTGTTCGGTGTCGGCGGTGAAGTCGTCGGTGGTGAACCCGCCGGGGACTGCCGGTTTGAGCGGCGGTGGCTTCAGAACCGGGTCGTGGCCTTGGGCCTGGAGGTGTTCGCGCAGGTCGCCGGTGCCGTAGGCGGCGTCCCCGAGCACAGTGACTGGTGAGTCCTCCTCGGCCAGGAGGTCGCGGGCGACAGCGGCCTCGTGGTTGTCGGCCCCGCTGCCCGCGGTCAGCGCGACATCGGTGAACAGCCCGATCTCGGTTCGACTTCGGGAACAGCACCTCGCGGTGCTCGGCCAGGAACGCGAACACACTCCCCGCCGGGATCAACTCCCGGCAGGTCTCCCACACGTCCTCGCCGACGCTCTCCCTGCCCCAATCCCCCTGCATACAACCCGGTCTGGCCCAGCGTCAGCGCACACAGGCCAGAACCGAGACCTTCGGGGATCTCCTAGGCGGAGGCGAGAACCAGCACCGTGGACAGCAGCCACGCCCCGGCGAACCACGCTGCGGCCCACCGGCCCTTCGTCGCCGCCCAGGCCGCCGTCCCGGCACCGAACCAGCAGAGTTCCAGGACCGCCCTCGCCGCGCCATGGAGGGGATACACGGCCGAGGGCGCGCCGAACAGCCCCCAGACGACGGCGAAGAGGACCACCAGGGCCGAGGCGAGCAGCAGACGCAGCACCAGCGGTGCGCGCCGGGTGAAGCCCCACCAGCCCGCCGCCGTATAGACACCAAGCTCCAGCAGGAACGCCAGGACGGCGTTGGCCGCGCCCATCAGGCGAGCCAGCATGCGGACGCGAGGTGCAGCACGGCGAAGGCGCCGGCGCCGAACCCCATGCCAGGGTTCCGCCGCTGGGCCCCGATCGCCGAGTCACCGGCCTGGGCCAGTCCGGCGACCACCAGCATCGGCCAGGCAGCGGCGTGGCCGCCGACCAGCAGCACCGCCGCGGTTGCGATGCCCAGCGGGACGGCCCGGGCCGCGTAGGCCCGGGCGTAAAGGTCGGCGCCGGCGGTCACCGGCTCGCCCGGGGCGAGGGCGAGTCCGGGGCGCAGCGCGCCGGCGATGCTCGATCCCGCACTGACTAACGCGGCGACCGCGTTGGCGACGAGCAGCACATCCATTGCGTCTCCCGTAGAAGCATTCGAGCTATGAACGATATAGAGAAGGTATCATTCCTTTCGTGAGTGATGTCAAGGGAGCGGCAGGCCTCCGCGCGACCGTCGTCTTCAACCTGGGCAACCTCGGCGCCCTCGCCGCCGACCGCTTCGCCGCGCAGGTCGAGGCGCTCGGCCTCAAGCCCGAACACGCAGGTCTACTGGCCGCGTTGGACACAGGGGCGGCGTCGCGCCCAGCCTGATCGTCGCCCTCGCGGACCAACCACAGGAGCTGGGCGCGCTGGAACGGGAGCGCGACCCGGAGGACCGGCGGCGCCAGGTCCTCCGCCTCACCGCCGAGGGCCGTCGGCTGCTCTCCGGCTGCGTGACCGCCGCCCAGTCCCTGGACGAGGAGCCGGCCTAGTACGTGCTGACCGCCGGCCGGCAGGGGCATCCCCGTCCAGGTCGGACCAACCCCGCACCAAGATTTTCAGGAGCGTTCCAGCCGCGGGCATCCGCGGCAACAAGCGCCCTGCTGTGCCGAGGGACGGCCCCACCGGAGTCCTCGCGCTCCGTGCCTCCAGGCCTCAAGACCTGTGACCAGCGCCTGTACCATCCCGGCCATGAGCAGACCGCAGCAGGCGTCGGAGCCCCACTCGATACCGGCCCCGTTCCAGGGAGCGGCGCCGAGATTCGGCGTGCTGGGACCGCTGCTGCTGCGCAACGCGGACGGGACGGCCGTCGAGCCGGGGACGCCGAAGCTGCGCACCGTGCTGGCGCTGCTGCTGCTGGACGCGAACCAGGTGGTCTCCCGGGATCGGCTGCGGGCCGCGCTGTGGGGCGAGAACGAGCCGGCCACGGCGGCCACCGCGCTCAACAACCAGGTGGTTCAGCTGCGTCGGCTGCTCGGTGACGGCGCCCGGCTGAGCACGATCGCGCCCGGTTACCAGCTGCGGGTCGAGGCCGGGGAGCTGGACTCCGAGCTGTTCACCCGGCACCTGGCCGAAGCCCAGAGCGCGCGTCAGCAGCAGGACTGGCACCAGGTCAGCGAGCTGGCGGGGGCCGCGCTCGCGCTCTGGCGCGGGACACCGCTGAGCGACCTGCCGGGCCTGCTGGAAGAGGTGGCGCCGCAGGTGCAGCAGCTCTGCCAGGCCCGGGTGCAGGCCCTGGAGTGGCTGTTCGACGCGGAGCTGCGGCTGGGACGCCACCAGGGACTGGTGCCCGAACTCATCCGGATCGCTGCCGAGCACCCGCTGCGCGAGGCGTTCCACGGGCAGCTGATGGTCGCCCTGCACCGGATCGGCAGCCAGGCGGAGGCGCTGGGCGTCTACCAGCGCCTGCGCGCCACCCTGGTCGAGGAGCTGGGCATCGAGCCGGGCGGCACCGTGCAGGCGATCCACCGGGAGATCCTGGCAGCGGCCGAGCACACCGACCAGGCCGCGCAGACCGACCAGGCCGCGCAGGCCGCGAGCGCCGAGCCCGGCGATCCGCCCCAGCCCCCGGCCGCCGGCCCGGTCGGGATGGGCCTGCCCTGGGACATCACCTCGTTCACCGGTCGCCGCACCGAGGTCGACCAGCTGCTCGCCGCCTGCCGCAGCGCCGCGCGCGGGGGTGGCGGGGTACTGGGGATCCACGCCGTGGACGGCATGCCGGGCGTGGGCAAGAGCGCGCTGGCGGTGCACGTGGCCCACCGGCTGACCGCCGAGTTCCCCGACGGCCAGATCTTCCTGCCGCTGCACGCGCACACTCCCGGCACCGCCCCGGTCGACCCCGGCGACGCCCTGCTCACGTTGCTGCACACGATGGGCGTGTCGCCGCAGCAGATCCCGCCGGGGCTGGACGCCCGAGCCGGCCTCTGGCGCACCCGGCTGGCGGGCAAGCGGATCCTGGTGCTGCTGGACGACGCCCGCAGTACCGAGCAGGTCGCCCCGCTGCTGCCGGGCTGTGCGGGCACCGTGGTGCTGGTCACCAGCAGGCGTCGACTGGCGGCGTTGGAGGGCGCCCGGCCGATCAGTCTGGCCGCGCTGCCCGAGCACGAGGCGATCGCCCTCTTCACCGCCCGGACCGGTCGGGCCGATGTGACGGCCGCCGACCCCGCTGTCGTCGAACTGGTGAGGCTCTGCGGGCAGTTGCCGCTGGCCCTGCAGCTGACGGCGGCCCGGCTGCGGCACCACCCGGTCTGGACCCCGGCGGATCTGGTGGCCGATCTGACGGCGGCCACCGGACGGCTGGACGCGCTGCGGGCCGAGAACGTGTCGGTCTCCGCCGCGTTCGACCTCTCCTACCGCGATCTGACCACAGCTCAGCGGCTGCTGTTCGGGCGGCTGGGACTCGTGCCGGGCGACGAGGTCGACGCCACGGCCGCCGCCGCGCTGGCCGGGATCGAGGCGGCCGAGGCCGGCCGGCTGCTGGAGGAGCTCGCGGACCATCACCTGCTCGAGGAGTCGGCACGGGGCCGCTACCGGATGCACGACCTGGTCCGCGAGTACGCCCGCAGCCTGGCGGCCGACGACCAGGAGGCGGGCGAGGAGCCGCTGGACCGGTTGCTCGACCACTACCTCCGGTCGGCGGCCGCCGCCGACCGGCGGATCTCCCGGCAGTCGTTCACCGTGGCGGACCGGGTCGACCTGCCGCTCTGCTTCGCCCCCGAGCCGGTGACCGAGCAGCAGGCGATCGACTGGCTGCGCGGCGAGCGCGGCAACCTGCGGGCAGCTGTGGAGTACGCGGCCGGGCACGACCGGCCCGCACACGCGATCGCCCTCTCCGCCGTCCTGCACGAGTTCCTGCGCCTCGGGGACCACTGGCACGAGGCACGGCAGCTGCACGAGATCGCGCTGGCGGCGGCGGACGCGACCGGGGATCTGCTCGGGCAGGCCCAAGCACGCACCCAGTTGGGTGTCTTCCTCCAGCTCGGCGGGTCGTACCAGGAGGCGATCGACCAGAACCGGCAGGCCCTGGCCCTGCTCGACGAGTTGGACGGGCAGGCCGGAGCGACCGATGGGGAGGACGGCCAGCGGGCTCGGCACACCGCCCTGCTGCGGGTCACCGTGCTGACCAATCTGGGTGAGTGCCAGCAGCTCGGCAACTTCTTCGAGGAGGCCGAGGCGACCAACCGGCAGGCGCTGGAGCTGGCCCTGACGCTGGGCGACCGGCTCGGTGAGGCCAACGCGCTCACCTACCTGGGCCGGGTCCAGCAGCGGGTCACCGGCTTCGCGGACGCGGTCGCCAACCACGAGCGGGCGCTGGAGATCTTCCGCGCGATGGACCGGACGATCGGCCTGATGAAGGTGCACACCGACCTGGGCATGGCCCTGGCGGAGAACGGCCAGTACCCGCAGGCCATCGTCAACCAGCGGGAGGCGCTGCGGCTGGCCCGTGGCCGGGGCCTGAAGAACGAGGGCAACGCGCTGACCAACCTCGCCATCGCGCTCTACGCGACGGGTGAGTTCCTGGCCGCCGAGGAGCTGCTCGAACAGGCGCGCGGCCACTTCACCGCGCTGGAGGACCGCCGGGGCCTGCAGAACGTCTTCGCCTTCCTCGGCATGTCACAGCAGGCGCGCGGTGAGTACCAGCAGGCGGCCGACTGCCTCCGGCAGGCCCTGGAGGTGGGCAGCTCGCTCGGCACCCGGCTCGGCAGCGGCCGGCTGCACGCGCTGCTGGGTGACATCCTGCGCGAGGGCGGGGATCTGACCGGTGCCACGGAGAACCTGGTCACGGCGCTGGCGGTGGCCCGCGAGGTGGGGGACCTGGGCGGCGAGAGCGGGGCACTGATCCGGCTGGGCCGGGTCCTGCTGCTGACCGGGCCGCCGGACGAGGCGCTGGCGCACTTCAGCGCGGCGCTGGAGATCGCCGAGGAGGTGAAGTCGCCGCTGTACCGGGCGTTCTCGCGCGAGGGCATCGGCAACGCCCGCTGCCAGAGCGGCGACACCGAGGCGGGCCTCGACCTGCTGCGGCAGGCACTGGCGATCCTGCGCCCGCTGGGCGCACCCGACGTCCGGCGGGTCGAGGCCGCCATCGAGGCCTGGGAGTCGGGACGACCTGCGGTCGGGGCTCCCCCTGTCTGACCGCGCGTCGTGGGAGACCATCCGGCCCCGGGACGCCGATAGGGTCACCCGATGACGAACCATCAGATCATCGACCTCCCCGGCCAACAGCTCGCCTACCGCCAGAGCGCCGGCCAGGGCCGACCGGTCATCCTGGTGCACGGCAACTCCGGCTCCTCCCGCACCTGGCAGCTGCTGCTGGACGGCCCGTTCGGCCGCTGCTACCGCTGCCTGGCGCCGGACCTGCCCGGCCACGGCAACTCCGCCCGCGCCACCGACGGTTACTCGATAGCGCGCTACACCCGCACCCTGGCGGCGTTCGCCCACGCCACCGAGGCGCAGGGCGCGCTGGTCGTGGGGTGGAGCCTGGGCGGACACATCGCGCTCGAAGCGGCGCCCGAACTGCCCGGCGCCGCCGGTTTCGCGCTCTTGGGCACCCCGCCGCTGGCCGGTCCCGAGTCGATGGGTGAGGCGTTCCTGCCGCATCCCGCGCTCGGCGTGGGCTTCAGCGCCGAGGTCGGCCCGCAGGAGGCGCGTGCCTACGCGCTGAGCCAGCTCGCCCCTGACTCGCCGCTCTCCCCCGCAGCGGCCGCCGCCGACATCCTGGCCACCGATCCGGCCGCCCGCGCCGACCTCGCGGTCTCCCTCGCCTCGGGCGCGTTCGCCGACGAACTCGCCATCGCCCGCTCGCTCCGGCAGCCGCTGGCCCTGCTGCAGGGGTCTGCGGAGCAGCTGGTCAGCCTCCCGTACCTGCGGTCCATCGCGCCGTCGCTGCCCACCCTGTGGCGCGGCGAGGTGCAGCTGATCCCCGGCGCCGGGCACTCCCCGCAGGAGGAGACGCCGGAGGCGTTCGCGGCACTGCTGACGGAGTTCGAGGCCGACCTGCCCTGACGGCCCGAGTCACTGACGGTCCGCGTCGCTGACGGCCCGCGTCGGCGGCGACCCCGCGTCGGCGGCGTGTGCCCGCGCCCGCAGGTGCGCGGCACACGCCGTCGTGCGCCCGCGCCCGCTGCGGACCCGCACCGACCAAGCCGCCCTTCCAGCCTGGCAGCGAACAATCGCAAGAGCTTTGCAACAGCGCATATCCAGCAGTAATGTCACGCGGGCGCTGCCGCCGGGCTCGACGGCGCCGTGGTCCACGGACCCGTCTCCGCAGGTGCGGCCGGGTGATCGAACAGGGGGTGCCGGGTGTCGGTGTCGAGACGCGTCCGCTCCGCAGGCGGCGGCACGGGGCAGCCGGTCGGCCCGGTCGGCCAACAGGCCAGGGCCGAGGCCGAGGCCGCCGAGCACGGGCTGGCGCAGGTCTACCACGTCCGCGACCTGGTGGCGCTGTCGGTGTCCAGCGTCGGACCGCTGTTCAGCATCGCCGCCACCGGCGGGGTGATGGCCGGACTGGCCGGCTGGTGGACCCTGCCGTCCATCCTGGTGATCGCGGTGCCGTTCGTCATCGCCGCGTTCGTCTTCCGGCTGCTCAACCGGCACTTCCCGCACGCCGGGGCGTCCTACCACTGGTCGCGCCGGGTGATGGGGCCCACCGCGTCCCGGTTCCAGGCCTGGGTCCTGATCCTGGCGTACTTCACCTCGATCCCCCCGATCATCATCCCGGCGGCGACCTACACCATCGCGCTGGTCGACCCCGCCGCGCACCCCTCGGCGCTGCTCCAACTCGCGGTCAGCGCCGGGTGGGTCGGCTTCGCGCTGATCCCGCTGCTGGGCGGGGCCCGCCCGACCGCGCGGATCACCCAGTCCTTCCTCGCGCTGGAACTCCTCGCGGTCCTCGCGCTCGCGGTGATCGGCGCCCTGCGCTGGCCGGCGCTGCACGTGCCGGTGCACTTCGGCGCCCCGCCGATCGGCGCCATGGTCACCGTGGCCGTGGTCGCGGCCACCATCCTGGACGGCTGGGAGATCGACAGCTTCGCCTCCGAGGAGAGCCGCCGGCCCAGCACCGACCCCGGCACCGGCGGCATCATCGGCGCGTTCTTCGCGCTCGGCTTCTACGCCCTGCTCTACCCGCTGATGTTCGCCGAGACGCCGTTGAAGGACCTGGCCGGGGCCGACAACCCGATGGCCGTGTGGGGCGACCGCCTGGTGCCGGGTGCGCCGTGGCTGATGCTGATACCCGTGCTCGCCTCGACCGCCGGCGGTCTCTGGCTGACCACCTACATCCTCAGCCGCGCCCTGTACTCGATGGGCCGCGAGGGGCTGCTGCCCCGGCCGCTGGGGCGGGTCAACGCCCGCAAGGTGCCGCAGACCGCCACCCTCTGCGCGCTGGGTGCGGCCCTCGCGGTGGTCGCCGCCCAACTGCTCTTCCCCTCGGTCTCCTCCTTCTTCGGGCTGGTGCTCTCCGCCGCCGGCTTCTTCCTGGTCGCGGAGTTCTTCCTGGACTCCCTCACCGCGACGGTCTTCCTGCGCCGGGTGCACCAGGGCCGCCACGGCCACAGTCACAGCCACGGACCGAACGCGGTACCGGACGCATCGCCGGACACGCCACCGCACCGGCACCGCTCGCTGCTGATCGCCTCCGCCGTGGCCACCACGATGTTCGGCGCCTCGCTCGTCGGGTTCTTCGTCTACGGTCCCGCCGCGATCGGCTCGTCGATCGACTACGTGCTGCTCGCGCTGATCGGCCTCGGCGTGCTGTTCACCGTGCTGACCCGCCGGCACAGCGAGACCCACCACTTCAGCGGCCTCGACGTGGGCGGGGCGGCCGTCCCGCAGAGCGGTCAGAGCGCGCCACGGACTCCGGCCGCCCCCTGAGCACCCGCCGTCCGCGTTCCGTGCACCGAACCCACGCCGTTCGTCAAACCGAACCCTGGGTGGCGGCGAACTCGGGGTCGGTCAGGTGCAGCCGCTGCTCGGTGCGGTGGTGCAGCAGCAGCACCGAGTGCACCGGGCCGTCCAGCGCGGTGTAGCTGTGCGGCAGCGCGGCGTCGAACCCCACGTAGTCGCCGGGCCCCAGCTCCACCTCGTGGCCGTCCACCCGCACGCCGAGCCGGCCGGACTGGACCACGGTGTGCTCGCTGCCGACGTGGCCGAGCGAGTCCTGCCGGCAACCGGCCCGCACCTGCTGGTCGTAGATCTCGAAGACCGACTCGCCCGCCTCGATCCGGCGCAGCGGGCGCAGGTCGACGCCCTCGCCGCGCAGCACGTCGACCTCGGCGCCGCGCACCACGGTCAGCGGCCCGGTCGGCCGGCCGTCCACCAGGTCGGAGATCGGCACCTCCAGGACCCGCGAGAGGCTGAAGACCGTCTCGATGGTGGGGTTGCCGGTGCCCGACTCCAGCTGCGACAGGGTCGCCTTGCCGATCTTCGAGCGGCGGGCCAGCTCGGAGATCGACAGGCCGCGCTGGGTCCGCACCCGCTTCAGGTTGGCACCCAGCACCTCCCGGACCGACCCCTCGGGGACCTCGGAGACCTCGGAGACGCTCACGCGCTGCCCCTTTCGTTCCGCCAGCGTTCGGTATACCGTACGAGCTTGCCAGCCGACGTGTTCATTATGCCGATCGCTCCATCCAGGAGGCAGTCGTGACCGAGCAGCCCGTGAACCACCCCGCCGAGCAGCCCGTCAAGCAGCGCAAGAACGGTCTGGGCCGGGGCGTGAGCGAGGAACTCGCCGCGAACATGCAGCAGGGCTGGGCCGACACCGAGCAGTACGACCTCGACCCCCTCCCCCAGGCGGCGCACACCGCCCGCCGCCGCGCCGACCTGTCCGCCCGCTTCCCCGGCGAGCGCCTGGTGGTCCCGGCCGGCAACCGCAAGGTCCGCGCCAACGACACCGACCACCCGTTCCGCCCCTCCTCCGACTACGCGTATCTGACGGGCGATCAGTCCGAGGACGGCGTCCTGGTCCTGGAGCCGGCAGCGGACGGCGGTCACCTGGCCACCGCCTACCTGCTGCCCCGATCCGACCGGGAGAACGGCGAGTTCTGGCTCGACAGCCACGGCGAACTGTGGGACGGCCGGCGCAACAGCCTCACTGAGAACGAACGACTGCTCGGCCTGCCCTGCCAGGACGTGCGCCAACTGGCCGACACGCTCGGGCAGTCCACCGGTCCGGTCCGCCTGCTGCGCGGCTACGACGCCGGTCTCGAGGCCGCCCTGCGGGACAAGGTGACCGCCGAGCGGGACGAGGAGTTCCGTGTCTTCCTCTCCGAACTACGCCTGATAAAGGACGAGTTCGAGATCGCCGAGCTGCGCTTCGCCTGCGAGTCCACCGCGCGCGGCTTCGAGGACACCTTCCGGGTGCTGGACAAGGCGCAGCAGACCTCGGAGCGCTACCTGGAGGGCACCTTCTTCCTGCGGGCCCGGGTCGAGGGCAACGCGGTGGGCTACAGCACGATCTGCGCCGCCGGGCCGCACGCCACGATCATGCACTGGGTGCGCAACGACGGCCCGGTCCGCCCCGGCGAACTGCTGCTGCTCGACGCCGGGGTGGAGACCCGCCACCTCTACACCGCCGACATCACCCGCACCGTCCCGATCAACGGCCGATTCACCCCGCTGCAGCGCAAGATCTACGACGCGGTCTACGCGGCGCAGGAGGCCGGCATCGCCGCCGTGAAGCCCGGCGCCGCCTACCGCGACTTCCACGACGCCGCCCAGCGGGTGATGACCGAACACCTGGTCTCCTGGGGCGTGCTCGGTGACGTCTCAGTGGACCAGGCCTTCGAACTCGGCCTGCAGCGCCGCTTCACCCTGGCCGGCACCGGCCACATGCTCGGCATGGACGTGCACGACTGCGCCGTGGCCCGCACCGAGCTGTACGTCGACGGCACGCTCGCGCCCGGCATGGTGCTCACCGTCGAGCCGGGGATCTACTTCCAGGCCGACGACCTGACCGTGCCCGCCGAATACCGTGGCATCGGCGTCCGGATCGAGGACGACATCCTGGTCACCGAGAGCGGCAACGAGAACCTGTCGGCCGCAATGCCCCGGCAGGCGGACGCGGTCGAGGCCTGGATGGCGGAGCTGCTCGGCTGAGTCAGGCCTGCAGCGTCCCCTCCACGGCCGCCTTGGTGAGGCCCAGGCCGCTCAACGCACCCTCACCGTGCTCGAATTCGAGCAGCGCGAGCAGGATGTGCTCGGTGCCGACGTAGTTGTGGGACAGTCGGATCGCCTCCCGGAAGGTCAGCTCCAGCACCTTGCGGGCACCCGCGTCGTACGGGATCAGGTCGGGCACCTCGGCCGCCGCACCGGGCAGCGCGGCACTCACGGCGGCCCGGACCGCGTCCGGGGTGAGGCGCTGGGCGGCCAGCGCCTTGCCACCGAGACCCTCTGGCTCGTGCAGCAGTCCGAGGGCGAGGTGGCCGGCCCCGATCTCGTCGTTGCCGGCCGCCCGCGCCTCCTCCTGCGCGGCCATCACCACATGGCGCGCGCGGTCGGTGAACCGGCCGAAGCCCTGGCTTGGATCGAGGTCGGTGGGCTCCCCCGGATCCTTGGGCACGAACCGCTTCTGCGCCGCCTGCCGGGTCACCCCCATGCTGCGCCCGATGTCGCTCCAGGATGCGCCGGAGCGGCGGGCCTGGTCCACGAAGTGGCCGATCAGGTGGTCGGCCACTTCGCCGAGGTGGTCGGCGGCGATGACCGCGCTGGAGAGCTGCTCCAGAACGTCACCGTTGGTCTGCTTGATGCCGTGGATGAGGTCATCCAGGCGAACGGGATGCGTCATGCGTCAACCGTAGGTTGACACTTGACGTCCGTCAACCCTGGGTTGACACTACTGACCGCCGAGCAGCCCTTCGGTCGCCGTGGTGGCGTTCGGGGCGGCGGCGGCAGGACCATGGTGGTTGCCGAGCAGGGAGTCGACGAGCGGGTTGTTGCCCGCCAGGTTCGGCCTGGTGCCGTCACCGATCACGGTTTCGGCGTGGGCGGCACTGGGCGCCACCAGGGAGGCCGCGAAGCCGACGGCGAGGGAGGCGACGGCCAGCATGCTGCGCTTCTTCATGCGCTGGATAACGAGGCGGCGGGCGCGGGGTTTCGCCACTCACACAGGTGACTTTCCGCGATCTGATGATGGCTCAGATCATGGTCGGTGCTAACGTCCGCCGCATAGAAACGATTTGGCCCCGACGGTGCTACCAACACCTCGGGGCCCGGCACGAGAGATCACTTCCCGATGCACATCCACTTTAGCGCGCCCGAGCGCTATCTCCGGGCAGACCACGCCATTATCCGCCACCCGCGACTGAACGGGACGGCGAAGACCCTGCTCCTCTGGTCGCTCTCCATGCGACAGGGCCACCTGGACACCATCCTGACGATCGGTCAGCGAATGCCGGAGGGCCGGCAGGCGGTCAGCACCGCACGCGCCCAACTGGTGGCCGAGGGCTACCTGCACGTGCGCCGGTTCCAGCACCCCACCAAGGGCACCTGGCACACCGACGTGATGGTCAGCAGCGTTCCGCTGACAGCGCCGGAGGAGATCGCCGCAGCGTGGGCGGCGGCGAGACGTGAGGCCGAGCAGGCGTCGCCGACTCACCAGGGCCCGACAGTCGGTGGCACAGCGGTTCGGGGAGTCGGCAGTTCCCCCCTTAGTGATAACCCCATCGGGGAGAACCACCCTCCCGGCGAGCCCGATCCGGAACTGGAAACGGAACTGGAAACGGTTCCAGATCCGGAAGAACCGGAACCGGAACCGGCAGAGTCCGCCGGCCTGATCGCGGCAGCGGGCCGGGTGCTCTCCCGACTGCTCGCCCGGGAGGCCCGGTTGGCGCTCGGCGTGGGCGAGATCCTCTCGCTGGCCCCGCTGGCCGCCGAGTGGCTCGCCCGCGACCGCAGCGAGGCCCGGTTGGGGCGCGCGCTGCTGGACGGCCTGCCCAGGGGGCGGATCTTCGCGCCGGTGGCGTTCCTGCGCGGGCGGCTGGAACGGAAGATGCCGTTTCCCCGCGAGGACACGCCGCCCCCGCTGCCGCTGCGGGAGTGCGCTGACTGCCAGGGTCCGGTGCGCGACGGCGAGGCGTGTGGCGCGTGCGCTGCGCAGGCGGGGCGGGTTGACCCGCAGGCGGCGGAGCGCACCCGGCGCGGGGCTGCGGCCGCGCGGGCGGCGATGGCCGGTGTGCGGGACGGTCGGCTTGGCGGCGGCGGTCGGCTCGGTAGCGGTAGGCTCGGCGGCGGCGGTCGGCTCGGCGCTGCTCGGGGCCCGGTGACGGTCGGTGCGCTGTGCGGCTGAGCCCGTCAGCTCCCGAGGCTGGCCCGGACCGCCGCCGTCAGCGGATGCGCCTCGCTCAGGTAGGTCAGGCACAGCGCCAGGGTCCGGCCCGCGAGTTGGGCCGCCTCCACCGACTCGCCCGCCGCCCAGTGCGCCTTGGCCAGCTGGTGGCGGGTGCGCAGGGTGTCCGGGTGGCGTTCGCCGAGCAGCGCCCAGCGGTCGCTGAGTACCGCCCGCAGTAGGTTGACCGCGCGGGCCGGATCGCCCGAGCGCCGGGTCGCGACGCCCAACTCGTAGCGCAGCGCCAGTGATTCGGGATGTTCGTCGCCGACCGAGCGTCTGGCCCGTTCCAGCGTGGTGTGCAGCAGGTCGAAGGCGGCGGCGCGCTCGCCCAGGCCCAGGTAGGCCACCGCCAGGTGGCGCCGGGCGGCGAAGGTGGCGGGGTGGGCCTGGCCGTAGACCCGGGTGCGGGCGACCTCGATGGCCTCCAGCAGCGGTACCGCGCGCAGTTGGTCGCCGGCGGCGATGTAGGCGGCGGCCAGCCGCAGGCCGGCGGTGAGGGTCGCCGGGT
Organism: Kitasatospora sp. NBC_01266; assembly: GCF_036242395.1. Classification (NCBI taxonomy): domain Bacteria; kingdom Bacillati; phylum Actinomycetota; class Actinomycetes; order Kitasatosporales; family Streptomycetaceae; genus Kitasatospora; species Kitasatospora sp. NBC_01266. Next base: position 3,861,623 of record NZ_CP108458.1, read on the forward strand.
AGTCCTCGCCGAGGGCCCGCACGGTGTCGGCGTGGACCTGTTCCAGGGCGGGGACGGCGCGGGCGAGGTCGCCGAGTTCGACCAGTGCGGTGGCGAAGTCGGTGCGGATCGCCAGGGTGACCGGATCGTCCGCGCCGAGGATCCGTTCGGCGTCCGGCAGTAGCCATTCGAAGGCGGCGATCGCCTTGGTCAGCGCGCCGTTGTCGCGCAGCGCGGTGGCGTGGTTGCCCCGGGCCTCCAGGGCCAACCGGCTCTCGGGGCCGTGCAGTTCCTCGGTCTGCGCCTTGAGCTGCTCGAACAGCGGGACGGCCCGGTCGGTGGCCCCGGCCGTCAGGTAGGCGGTGGCCAGCCGGCTGCGGATGTGCAGCCGGTCGGCCGCGGCGGCCGTCGATTCGGCATCGGCGAGCAGCTGCTGGTAGCGGGTCAGCGCGCCGCTGAGCCGGCCGCAGTCCAGGTAGGCGTCGGCCAGCCGCAGTCGCGGGGCGAAGGTGTCGGGGTGTCCGGCGCCGTAGACCGCCTCGGAGAGGGTGACCAGCTGCTCCAGCACCGGGATCGCCTGCCCCAGGTCGCCGGCCTCCTGGTAGGCGCGGGCCAGCAGCTCCCGGGAGGCGAGGGCGTCCCGCTCGCTCTGCTCGGCCGCGATCCGGGCGTTGACGGCGACCAGTCTGGTCAACGCCTCCTCGCGGCCCATCCGTTCGAGCAGCCGGCAGACCAGCCAGAGCGGCAGGTCGGTGTCCGGGCCGAGCAGCGGCAGCAGTTCCTCGCCGATCGCGAACAGGCCCTGCCACTCGCGCTGTTCGAAGGCGGCCTGCTGCTCCACCGGATACAGCCGCAGCAGCGGCAGCAGGGTGGCCAGCACCGCGGCGCGGGTCTCCTCGTCCAGCACCGAGGCGTACGGCAGGCAGCTGGCGGCGACCAGCCGCAGCCAGCGGGCCTCGCGCGGCTCCGCCCGGCCGTCGGCCTCCGCCAGCAGCCCGTGCAGCAGGCGGACCCGGTCCGGGGGCGGGCAGTGGCCGACGGCCATCCGGATCACGTCGGCCCAGCGCTCGTCGGTGGCCATGCCGGCCAGCAGGCCGAAGTCCCGGTTCTGGGCGAACTCCCGTCCGGCGAGGTAGTCCTGGAAGGTGCGATGGACGAACTCGAAGGTGTCGACGCTGGTCTCGGTGAGCAGCCCGGTGCGCTCCACCAGGTGGCGCAGCATCTGTTCGGCGTCGATGCCGGCCCGCGCGGCGGGCAGGCTGGGCAGCACCTGGTCGATCTGGCGCAGCGCGTCGCTCCGGTCGCCCTCGTGCTGGCCGTTGAGCACCAGCCAGCGTGCCATCCGCTGCAGCGGGGCGAGTTGCTCCTCGCGGCCGAACTGGTGGCCGAGCGGCTCGACCACCACCCGGCGCTGCTTGTCGCGGCGCAACAGCAGCATGTCCAGGGCGAGTTCGTACAGTTCCATCTTGCGCCGGGGCAGGGCGCCCTCCCACTCGCTGTGCAGGGCGCAGATCATCGCGCAGAGCAGCGGGCTGTCGGTGAGCAGTTCCAGCTCGGGCGACTGGCCCAGGGTGCGCCGCAGGGCGTGCTTGCGGGCGCGGAACTCCTCTTCCAGTGCTTCGAGTTCGGTGTCGGTCAGTTGCTCGGGGGCGGTCGCCTCGGTGGTGGCGCGTTCGGCGGCCAGGGCGGCCTGGTGCCAGCGGTCGATGAAGCGGTTGCGGTCCCACTCGTCCATCGGGCAGAGCAGCAGTTCCTCGAAGCGCAGGTGTTCGAGCCAGCGGGCGGGCACGCCGGAGGGGCGCACGGTGACCAGGGTGAAGCAGTTCGGATAGGAGGCGAGCAGTTCGGCCAGCCATTCGCCGGCCTCGTCGCGCTCGCTCTGCGGGATCTCGTCCAGGCCGTCGACCAGCAGGATCGCCCGCCCGGCGGCGAAGACCCGGTCGGCCCAGCCGGGTGGCTGGCCGTCCGCGACCGGGCTGCGGTCCATGGCGAGGAACTCGGCGGGGACCGGCTGCAGGTTGCGCAGCTGGAACATGGTGCGCAGCCGCAGCACGAACGGGACGCGGTAGTTGAGTTCGGCCAGCTCACCGACCAGGGTGCCGGCCACGGCGTTGACGGCGAGCCACTGCAGCAGGGTGGTCTTGCCGGAGCCGGCCTGGCCGCGCAGCAGGACCCGGCGGCGGTGCTTGAGCATGCCCTCGACCCGGCCGCGCCGGTCGGGCGGACCGAGCAGGCTGTCGCTGCCGGGTACCGCGTCGCTCTGCCGGTCGCGCCAGGTGACGGGGCGCACGGCGATCCGCTGCGGGCCGGAGAGTTGGACGGCCTGCAGGCTGAGATAGGCGGTGCCGAGGTCCCAGGGCAGCGACTGCGGCAGGCCGAAGATCTTCAGCCTGCCGTGCTCCTTGCCGATGCTGCGGGCATAGCGCTCCTCGAAGGCGGCGTCCCGGCGTTCGGCCGGCGAGATGCCGAGCACCCGGACGGGGGCGGGCAGGTGGCGGGCCAGCAGTTCGGCCAGGCCGGGCGCGCCGAGCAGCGGGACCAGCGGGACCAGGCCGAGCTGGGAGTGGCTCCAGACCTCGGGGGCGAGATCGGCGGTGGCCAGGCCGAGCAGCAGGCCGTTGAAGACCACCGGTGCGCCCGACATGCCCGCCCAGGGCGAGTCGGCGCCGGGCACCGGGTTCGGTGGCCGGTGCTGGGTGCTGAGGGTGTGCCGTCCGGTGCCGATCCCGGTGCCGGGGGCCAGCGTGCCGACCAGTTGGTGGCTGCGCAGCACCGCGCCGTCCTCCCGGCCCGCGGCGGGGTAGCCGATCGCGTGGCAGAGCGGCAGCGGCTCCAGGCCTTCGATCCGGCCCCAGGGCAACGGGCGGAAGGTGGCGGCGAATTCGGGGCGGACCAGGTCCCGGGTGGCCAGCAGCAGGGCGAGGTCCGAGCTGCCGTCGGGGGTGCGCCAGAGCACCGAGCAGCGCACCCAGCCCACCCCGCCGCCCGGGACGGCGGCCTCGATCCGGACGGGGGCCGCCGCCGCGGGCGGCAGCACGTGGGCGACGGTGAGGATCAGCCGTCCGGTGAGCAGCAGCCCGCTGCCCTGCCCGGCCGCCCGGACGGCCGCGACCCGCTGGGCCGTCAGGCTCAATGGAAGCCCTCACGGCTGCCCAGGTCGGGATTGCCGACCAGGACGCTGCCGCCGGTGACCAGGTCCTTGGGGGTGAGCGAGACAGTGATCTTGTGTGTCCGGGTGCGGCCCGCGCCGGCCTCGGCGTCCGCCCGCACCACCCAGGCCTTGACGCCGCCCTTGACGGTCACGTCGCGGCGCAGTTCCACGGCGAGTTCCAGTTCCACCGGGCCGACCTCGAACTGGAACCGCTCGCCGGCCGCGCGGTCGGCCGCTGCCGCGAGTTGTCGTCGAATGGCCTCGATCGCCTCCGCGAGTTCGATGTCCGCGAATCCGTCGTTCACGTCGCCCCCACCTGCCCGGTCATCGGCCGAGTCGGCCGAATCGGTCTGCTGTATCGAACCGCGTCGTTTGACCGGTTCACGACCGATCGCTCATCAGCGTTGACGATAGGCGACTTTGCGTCAACCCCGAGTCTGGTCCGCCAGCTTGAGGAAATCGGCGAAGGACTCCTTGACCTGCGCGGCCGTCCAGGCGAGGGCCGGGGTCAGGGCGGTCACCTCGGTCAGCGCCAGGTCCGGTTGGCTGGACTGCGTCCAGGTGCCGAAGAGCGCGTCGCCGGTCAGCTGGGCGTGCCGCAGGTTCGCCTCGGTGAGCCGCTCGGGCGAGTACGGCAGCAGCAGCTGGAACTGGTGGGTGTGCGGCGGGTCGGGGTACAGCCGGCCGCCGGGCACCTGGTCCAGCGCCTGGCGCAGCCCGTCCGCGACGATCCGGGCCTGCGCCAGATAGCTTGGCAGCCGGGGCAGTTCACGGTTCAGTGCGGCGAGCGCGGAGAGCGCGGCGGGCCACTGCTGGTAGACCAGCCCGCCGTAGCGGTGCCGCCAGCCGCGGGCCTCCTGGATCAGCTCCAGGTCGCCGGCCAGTGCGGCGCCGCTGATCCCGCCCAGCGCCTTGTAGAAGGAGACGTATACCGAGTCGCCCAGCGCGGCCAGCCGCGGCAGCGGCCGGTTGTAGGACGCGGCCGCCTCCCAGAGCCGGGCGCCGTCCAGGTGCACCGCGGCCCCGCGCTCGCGGGCGGCGGCCACCAGCTCGGTCAGCGCGGTCCACTCGGGCAGCAGGAAGCCGGCTGCCCGCAGCGGCAGTTCGAGCATCAGGGTGCCGAACGGCTCGTCGAAGTCACGCAGTTCGGCGGCGGTGGCCAGCCGCGCGGCGGCGGTGGGCCAGACCGAGTCCAGCCCGGTGAGCCGCCGGTGGGCGTGGCGCTCGTGGGTCTCCAGGTGGAAGAGCGGATGGGTGGCCACCACCGAGTCGCCGCGCCGTCTGGCCCAGCAGCGCAGCGCGACCTGCTGGGCCATGGTCCCGGTGGGGAAGAAGAGCGCGGCGGGCTTGCCGAGCAGTTCGGCGACCCGCTGCTCCAGCTCGGCGACCACGCCGTCGCCGTAGACGTCGGGCCGCTCCATCGGCCCGACGGCGGTGCGGGCGTCGGCGCCCAGCTCGGCCAGGCGTTCGTGCAGGGTGACCGGGCGCGGCCCGGAGAGGATTCGCTGGGCGGCCCGCCAGAGGGCGAACCGGCGGTCTGCCGTGCTGGGTGTCGATCCCGTTCGGCTGTGCGACTCGTAGGCCATCCCTCGATGGTCCAACAGGCGGGCGACGGGCGGAAGGCCGCGACGGGTTCGGCGGTGGCGGGCGCGGCGGTGGCGCTTCTCACAGCGCGAACGGCCGATACGACCGCGGATAGTAGACCCGCCGATGATCCGATTACTGGACCAATCCGCCGATCGCCTGAAAATCTGAGACGCCTTGAACTACACGCCGTCGTAGCTGATCGGATTTCGCTACCACCTCACCGACGGTTACATCTGTAGGGTCCCCCGCCGAGCGCCCCCCTTGGGTCGGCTCCGCGCTGTCCCCGAGCCGCTGCGAGGTCGAGTCCACGTTGTCCGCCGAACCCACTGGCGCCGCCAGGGGCCTTGAGGCCCTCAAAACCCTCAGGACCCGCCAGGCCCTGCAGGCTCTGAAGGCCCTGAAGCCGCCGCAGGCCCTGAAGGCCGTGAAGGCCGTGCAGGCCCTTGAGCCCGCCAAGGCCCTGCAGACCTTCGGCGAGACCTGCGAGGAGACCTTCGAGGCCGCCAAGGCCCGCTGCACCACCCTGCGCGTGCGCCTGGGCCGCGGGCGCCACGCCCGGCCGCGCCTGGTCCGCCGCCTCGCCCTGCCGGAGGTGGCCCTGCCGGACGTCGACCTCTACGCCGTCTTCCGCGGGCCGCACCGGCGCACGGCGATCACCTCGGCGCTCGCGGGGGCGGCACTCCTCGGGGTGGCGCTCTCGGCGGTGCCGGGCAGCGCGGTGGCGCAGACGGTGCACCCGACGACTCCCGGCAGCTCCGAATTCAGCCTGGCGCACGGCCGGGTGCCGTTCGACAACCTGGTGCAGGTGGCCGACCCGAGCGCGTACCAGCTGCCGCACGGGGCGCCGTCCTCGCAGCAGGCGGTCGCGGTGGCGGGCAACCTGGCCGGCCCGGCCGAGCCGGAGCACCCCGCGCCCCCCGCGCCGCCGGCCCGGCCCGACTGGTCGGCCCCCGCGCCCGGCGCACCGATCAGCAACGGCTACGGCCACCCCGACCCCGGCTACGCGGCCGGCTACCACACCGGCGTGGACTTCGCGGTCAACGAGGGCACCCCGCTGCTCGCGGTCGGCAAGGGCAGCGTGGTCTCGTCCGGGCGGGCCGGCGCCTACGGCAACCAGGTGGTGCTGAAGCTGGCCGACGGCCGCTTCGCGCAGTACGCGCACCTGTCCCGGCTGGACGTCAGCGCCGGCGACCAGGTGACGGCCGGTCAGCAGATCGGCGCCGCCGGCAGCACCGGCAACGCCACCGGCCCGCACCTGCACTTCGAGATCCGCACCGCCAACACCTACGGCGCGGTGATCGACCCGGTGGCCTACCTGCGGGCGCACGGGGTCACCGGGCTCTGACCGCCCGGCGGGGCCCCGGGCTCCCGCCCGGACCCGCCTACCGGGTCTCGCTCACCCGGGGCTCGATCCGGCCGGCGTTCTCCAGCGCGACGGTGAGCGCGGCGGCCACCGCCTCGTCCACCGTCGCGGTCTGCCCGACCTCCGCCGGGATGCCGCCGGCCGGCTCCTGCTCGAGGTCGTTCTTCAGCAGGAAGAACGCCGAGTTCACCGAGAAGAGCGCCATGGTGGCGCGCAGCCGGTCGTCGAACGAGGCTCCCGGGCCGTGCACCAGGCGGACCATCTTGACCATCCGGCTCTTGAACTCCAGCCCGGCCGGCGACTCGCGCAGCGCCGGCTGGTTGTCGTGGAAGAACCGCAGCAGCGGGGCCCGCTCGGCCACCCCTTCGGCGAACCGGCGGACCAACTCGTCGCGCACCGCCGGGGACCAGGTCTGCTGCTCGCCCCACGCGATGGTCTCGTCGATCGGCGCGACCATCGACTCCACGATGCCGTGGACGATGTCGTCCTTGGTCTTGAAGTGGTAGTACAGCGCGGCTTTCGTGACTCCGAGCCGGTCGGCGATCTCCCGCAGCGAGGTCTTCTCGTAGCCATGCTCCGAGAAGAGCTCCAGCGCGACCGAGATGATCCGGGCGCGGGTGCCACCGCGGGGGCTCTGCAACGTACTCATGGCTTCGTGGCCTGCCTAGCTAGCTGCGGGGGTGGGGAGTGTCGGTCGAGCCGCACCCGCCCACGTCATGCGGACATTCTCGCCGTCCGCACGGCCGTGGCCGAATTCAGCTTGACGCCTGGCTTATCCAGACCTTACCGTGCCAGCGGACCAATAACTAGCCGGTCGGCAAGTAAGCCCAGCGGGCACCAGAGTGAAGCACCGTACGCAGCCGACGACAAGAGGACCGTGAACCGCGCGAACCACGCGGCCAGCGGTCCGAACGCGCTTTCAGGAGAGGCACCATGGCACAGCAGCAGGTCGACGCGAAGGCGGAGAACCCGCCGGACGGCGTCGCGGGGGAGGCCGGCGAGCAGCGGCCCGTCCGTTCGGCGCGAGAGATCCGCCTGGTGATGATCGGGCTGGTCATCACCATGATGCTCGCGATGCTCGACAACCTGATCGTCGGCACCGCGATGCCCACCATCGTCGGTGACCTGCACGGGGCCAACCACCTGTCCTGGGTGGTCACCTCGTACACCCTGGCCACCGCCGCCGCCACCCCGGTCTGGGGCAAACTGGGCGACCTCTACGGCCGCAAGGGCACCTTCCTCACCTCGATCGTGATCTTCCTGATCGGCTCGGCGCTGGCCGGCCTGTCGCAGAACATGAACGAGATGATCGCCTTCCGCGCCCTGCAGGGCCTGGGCGCCGGCGGTCTGATGGTCGGCGTGATGTCGATCATGGGCGCGCTGGTCTCGCCCCGCGAGCGCGGCAAGTACCAGGGCATGTTCGCCGCCGTCATGGCGATCGCCACGGTCGGCGGCCCGCTGCTGGGCGGCTTCATCACCGACCACTTCAGCTGGCACTGGATCTTCTACATCAACCTGCCGCTGGGCCTGATCGCCCTCGCCGTGGTGACGATCACCCTGCACCTGCCCAAGGTCCGGTCCACCGCGAAGGTCGACTACCTCGGCGCGCTGCTGCTGACCATCGGCATCACCTCGCTGGTGCTCATCACCACTTGGGGCGGCACCCAGTACGCCTGGGGCTCCAAGCACATCATCGGCCTGATCGTGCTGGCCGCCGCCTCGCTGATCGGCTTCTGCTACGTCGAGCAGCGGGCCCAGGAGCCGATGCTCCCGCTGGGCATGTTCCGCAACCGCGACTTCACCGTGGTCTCGGTCATCGGCTTCATCGTCGGTTTCCAGATGTTCGGTGGCGTCACCTTCCTGCCGCAGTACCAGCAGATCGTCCAGGGCGCCTCGGCCACCAACTCCGGCCTGCTGCTGATGCCGATGATGTTCGGCATGCTGGTGGTCTCGCTGGTGGTCGGTCAGGTGGTCACCAAGACCGGCAAGTACCGGATCTTCCCGATCGTCGGCACCGTGGTGATGGGCGTCGGCTCGCTGCTGCTCTCCACCATGGGCGTCGGCACCACCCGCCTGACCTCCAGCATCTTCATGGCAGTGCTCGGCGCCGGCATGGGCTTCCTGATGCAGATCACCATGCTGGTCTCGCAGAACAGCGTGGAGCTCAAGGACATGGGCGTGGCCAGCTCGACCGCCACCCTGTTCCGCACCATCGGCGGCTCCTTCGGTGTGGCGCTGTTCGGCTCGATCTTCACCAACCGGATCACCGACAACCTCAAGAGCCTGCCGTCGGCCGGCCAGGGCGGCGGCCTCGACCAGATCACGCCGGAGAAGCTGCGCACCCTGCCGCCGCACTACCAGGACGCGATCCACCACGCCTTCAGCAACGGCAACCACGCGGTCTTCGTCTGGGCCGCGGGGATCAGCGTGATCTCGATCGTGGCCGCCCTCTTCCTGAAGGGCACCCCGCTGCGGGGCGCCGGCAAGGGCGCTGAGAAGCCCGAGGGCAGCGACATGGCGGCGATGGCGCACTGACCCGCGCATCCGCCTGACAAGCCGACGGCGGGTGGGCCCGGAGGGATCCCGGGCCCACCCGCCGTCTGTCTTTCGCGGCGGCTCTCCCGCCAGGCTTTACCGGCGGCTCTCCCACCAGGCTCTCCCACCAGGCTTTCCCGCCAGGCTTCCCGGCGGCTTTCCCGCCGGCCGTCACACCGGCAGGCGGAAACGTCCCTCGCCCACCGGTTCGACCAGGCCGTCGATGATCAGGCCGTCCAGCGCCCGGGAACGCTGCACGGGGTCGGGCCAGACGGCGTCCAGGCGCTGCCGGGGGACCTCGCCGTGCGCCTCGCGGAGCACCGCGAGCAGCTTGCCGCGCACCTGGCGGTCGGTGCCCTCGTAGGTCTGGCCGCGCCGGGCCGGGCCCTGGTACGGCGGTCGGCCCGCCCGGTCCCAGGCGCAGTGCGGGCGCAGCGGGCAGGCGCCGCACTCGGGGCCGCGGGCGGTGCAGACCAGCGCGCCCAGCTCCATCACGCCCACCGCCCAGCTGGCGGCCACCTCGGGGTGGTCGGGGAGCAGCTCGGTGGCGGTGCGGCGCTCGGCCGCGGTGGTGGCCTGGGCGGGGTACTCCTCGCCGGTCACCGCGCGGGCGAGGACCCGGCGGACGTTGGTGTCCAGCACCGCGTGCCGCTGGCGGAAGGCGAAGGAGGCGACGGCCGCCGCCGTGTACTCGCCGACGCCGGGCAGCGCGAGCAGGTCGGCGTGCTCGGCCGGCACCTCGCCGCCGTGCCGCTCGACGATCGCGGTGGCAGCCGCGTGCAGCCGCAGGGCCCGGCGCGGGTAGCCGAGCCGGCCCCACATCCGCACCGCCTCACCAGGGGCGTCGGCGGCCAGCGCGGCCGGGGTGGGCCAGCGCTCCAACCAGGCGGCGTAGGCGGGCAGCACCCGCTTGACCGGCGTCTGCTGGAGCATGAACTCACTCACCATCACCGCCCACGGCGAGGCGTCGGGCGTGCGCCACGGCAGGTCGCGGGCATGCTCCCGGTACCAGTCGAGCACGATGCTGTGCAGCAGCGGGGCGGGGGTCACAGAGGTCGTTGCCATAGCGTCTCCGATCCTCGCACACGGCGCGGAGCACCGGGGCGGGGTCCGGAGCGGGGTCCGGAGCGGGGCCGGCCCGGTTCCGGGGTACCGCCGTTCGATCACCGCCGAGTGGCCCTGGGGACGCCACCGAGTGGCCGTCGAATCGTCGCTCGAACGGCGGAAATACCGGATCATCTGAAAGATCGGGGTTCGAGACCGGTGTTGGTGCGACGAGCGGTGCTCCGGCTCTCGTAGAGTTTGATCGTGCCTTCACTGCGTCAGCCCGTCGGACCGCTGCCCGCCTCGATCTACTGGCGGCGGCGGGTTGTTGTGCTCGCCGCCCTCGCGGTGGTGGTGGCCGTGGCGGCGTGGCTGACGCTGGGTCAGGGCGGTGGGGGCGGCGACAAGGAGAAGACCGCGCAGCCCGCGCCGGCCCGCAGCACGTCGCCCTCCCCCGGCTCGATCACGCCGGGCGCCACCCCGACCGGCCCCGCGATCAACTCCTACCCCGGCGGCACGAGCGGCGGCACCGGCAGCGGTTCCGGCGCTGCCGACGGCGGCAGCGGCAGCGGCGCGAGCGGGGCCACGAGCGGCGGCACCGGCGGCGGTTCGGCCGGCGGCGGCAGTGGCAGTGGCAGCAGCACGGGCGGCGGCACGGGCGGCAGCGGCACTGGCGGCGACAGCGGTGGCGCGCCGCCGATCAACACCGGCGGCGTGCTGGCCCTGCCCACCTGCACCGCCTCCCAGCTCACCCTCCAGCTGGCCGGCACCCAGGACGCCTACCAGGCCGCGGAGAAGCCGACCTTCGAGCTGAAGATCCACAACGTCTCGACCACCAACTGCCGGGTCGACCTGGGCCAGAGTGCCGCCGCGATCACGGTCAGCTCGGCCAGCGGCGAGCGGATCTGGTCCTCGGGCGACTGCCCGACCGACAAGCAGAGCCGCTGGGTGCAGGTCTCCCCGGCCAACGTGCTGACCGAGACCTTCGTCTGGGACCGCTCGCACAGCCAGCCGCAGTGCGCGACGCCGACCGACACCTCCCCGGCCCCGGTGGGCAAGTACTCGGTGCAGGCGGAGCTGACCGGCCCCAGCGGCGGACCGGTCAAGGCCCTGGTCTCCACCCGCCTGGACGGCTGACGGAACGTCAGAACCCGGGGCTGCCCCGAGGCCGAGGGGTCAGCCCCGCAAGGACCGGGTGGTCTTAGACGTACCGCTCCAGGATCGAGGACTCCGCCAGCCGCGACAGCCCCTCGCGCACCGAGCGGGCCCGGGTCTCGCCGACGCCCTCGACGGCCTGAAGGTCGTCGATGCTGGCCGCGAGCAGCTTCTGCAGCCCGCCGAAGTGCTCGACCAGCCGCTCGATGACGGTGTTCGGCAGCCGCGGGATCTTCGCCAGCAGCCGGTAGCCGCGCGGTGAGACGGCGGCGTCCAGCGACTCGGGCGAGCCGGAGTAGCCGATCGCCTTGGCCACGGTCTGCAGGTCGAGCAGTTCGGCGTGGGTCAGCGCCTCCAGGTCGGCCAGCACCTCGGGCACGGTGCGCCCGCGCTTGGCGGCCCGCTCCGGGAAGTAGTCCCGGGCGACCAGCTCGCGCTCCGGCTCGACGCCCGCGATCAGCTCGTCCAGCTGGAGCGAGAGCAGCCGGCCGTCGGTGCCGAGCTCCAGCACGTAACCGGCGATCTCGGCCGCGATCAGCCGGACCATCTCCAGCCGCTGCGCCACCGCGGTGACGTCCCGGACCGTGACCAGGTCCTCGATCTCCAGCGCGGAGAGGGTGCCGGCCACCTCGTCCAGGCGCAGCTTGTAGCGCTCCAGGGTGGCCAGCGCCTGGTTGGCCCGGGAGAGCACGGTGGTCGAGTCCTCCAGCACCCGGCGGGTGCCGTTGACGTACATCGCGATCAGCCGCATCGAGTGCGAGACGGCGACCACCGGGAAGCCGGTCTGCTTGTTGACCCGCTCGGCGGTGCGGTGGCGGGTGCCGGTCTCGTCGGTGGGGATCGAGGCGTCCGGCATCAGGTGCACCCCGGCCCGGACGATCTTGGTGATGTCCTTGTCGAGCACCACCGCACCGTCCAGCTTGCACAGCTCGCGCAGCCGGGTGGCGGTGAACTCGACGTCCAGCACGAAGCCGCCGGTGCAGAGCGACTCGACGGTCTTGTCCAGGCCGAGCACGATCAGTCCGCCGGTGTTGGCCCGCAGCACCCGCTCCAGGCCGTCGCGCAGCGGCGTGCCGGGCGCGATCGCCTGCAGCGAGGAGCGCAGCAGGGCCTCCTCGCGGGGGGACTTCTCCACCCGGTCGCTCGCTGCCACGTGACTCCTTAGGCCGGCCGGTTCCGCGCCACCCGGTGGCCCCGGTCCCTCGTTCGCTACTGCCCGTTCTGGTGCTGGACAGGGCAAAGTCTACGGTGCGGGCGCGCTGACGGAGCCTCGGTCAGGCCAGTTCGTCCGAATCGACCGGTTCCCAGCCCGCCATCACCTCGTCCGGCCAGGCGGCCGGCGGCGGGACCACCGGAGCGGTGCCGGCCTGCGCGCGCTGCTCCGTACGGGGTTTGGCGGCGGCCCGGCGGCGGCCGGGGATCGCCCGCAGCGCCTCTCCGATGTCCGCCACCTCGACCACCTTCATGCCGGGCGGCACCTTGCCCGGGTCCGGCGGAACCAGGGCGTGGGTGAAGCCGAGCCGGTGCGCCTCGGCCAGTCGGCGCTGCACGCCGGTCACCCGGCGGACCTCGCCGGCCAGGCCCACCTCGCCGATCGCCACCAGGTTGCTGGGCAGCGGGGTGTCGGTGGAGGAGCTGGCCACCGCCAGCGCCACCGCCAGGTCGGCGGAGGGCTCGGTGAGCTTCACGCCGCCGACGGTGGCGGTGTAGATGTCCTGCTTGCCGAGCTTGACGCCGCCGTGCCGCTCGACCACGGCCAGGATCATCGCGATCCGGGGCGACTCCAGACCCGAGGTGGTGCGGCGCGGGGAGGGGATCTGGGAGTCCACCATCAGCGCCTGCACCTCGGCGACCAGCGGGCGCTTGCCCTCCAGCGTCACCGTCAGACAGGTTCCGGGGACCGGCTTGTCACGGCGGGTCAGGAAGAGGCCGGAGGGGTCGGCGAGGCCGACGATGCCCTCGTCGTGCAGCTCGAAGCAGCCGACCTCGTCGGTGGCGCCGTAGCGGTTCTTGACGCCGCGGATGATCCGCAGCCGGGCGTGCCGGTCGCCCTCGAAGGAGAGCACCACGTCGACCAGGTGCTCCAGCAGGCGGGGGCCGGCGATCTGGCCGTCCTTGGTGACGTGGCCGACCAGCAGGGTGGCCATGCCGCGGTCCTTGGAGGCCCGGATCAGCGCCCCGGCCACCTCGCGCACCTGGGCCGGGCCGCCGGGCGCGCCGTCCAGCTCGGCGGAGGCGATGGTCTGCACCGAGTCGAGGATCAGCAGGCCGGGGTTGACCTGCTCGATGTGGCCGAGCACCGCGCCCAGGTCCTGCTCGGCGGCCAGGTAGAGGTGGTCGGAGAGGGCATCGATCCGGTCGGCGCGCAGCCGGACCTGACCGGCCGACTCCTCACCGGTGACGTAGAGGGTGCGGTGCTGGGAGGTGGCGGCCTTGGCGGCGACGTCCAGCAGCAGGGTGGACTTGCCGACCCCGGGCTCGCCGGCCAGCAGCACCACGGCGCCCGGCACCAGACCGCCGCCGAGCACCCGGTCCAGCTCCGGCACGCCGGTGGAGCGGGCGGTGGCGACCTGCCCGTCGACCTGGCCGATCGGACGGGCCGGCGCACTGACCGGGCCGGCCGCGGTGGTGCGGATCGGGACGGCGCCGTACTCCTCGACCGTGCCCCAGGCGTTGCACTCGGGGCAGCGGCCGACCCATTTGGGCAGCTGGTTGCCGCACTCCGTGCAGCGGTAGGCCGGGCGGGGCTTGGCGGTGGTCTTCGAGGTGCGGGCTGCCATGGGGGCCACCGTAGCGGGTCGGACCGACAACGGGTTGTCAGCCGCTGTGCGGTGCTGTTACCCGAAAGAAGGACAAACGGGCCGACTTTCCGGGCCGCCGGGCGACGGGTCCCTACCGTCGGGAGGATGAACCCCCGTCTGGACCCCGCCGCGGCCTTCGACCAGCTGCTGGACGGCCTGTACACCTACTGCCTCTCGGTGCTGTGCGACCGGCGGGCCGCCCTCGCGGCGCTGGACGAGACCCGGCAGCTGGCCCTCGCCAACGCGGACCGGCTGGCCGACCCCGGGCTGCACCGCGCCTGGCTGTACTCGCTGGCGCGCTACGTGTGCGTGCGGCGGCTGGGCGCGGGTGACCCGCCGCCGGCGGACGGTGACGGCCCCGGCGGGGACGGCGATGCCCCGGAACGGCTGGGCGAGCTGGCCTGGCCGGAGGCGGCCGGGACCACCGCCGAGCAGCGCGAGGCGCTGGAGCTGTCGCTGCGCCACCGGCTCACCCCGCTGGAGGTGGCGGCGGTGCTCGGGGTGGAGGCGCAGGCGGCGCGGCGGTTGCTGGCAGCGGGGACCGCCGAGGTGGAGCGGACCAGGTTGGCGCTGCTGGTACTGGGGGTCGGCAGCTGTCCCGAGCTGGGCCGGCTCGGCGGGGCCGGTGCGGACCACTGGCGCTCCTGGGTGCTCGGCCCGGCGCTGCGTCGCGAGCTGGTGGGGCACGTGGCAGGCTGCCCGACCTGCCGGGGCACCGCCGAGCGGGTCGGCGCGACGCTCGCGGAAGCGGGCGGCGGGCCGGCCGGGCTGCCGCTGCTGGCCGCGCCGGACGTCGACCAGGCCGACGTTCCGTGCCCGCCCCGGCCCCGCCGTCCGGCTCAGCCCGCCCCGACCGCCCGGCCTGCCCGGCCCACCCGGTTCGACCAGCGCGGCTTTCCCCGGCACCGGGCGCCCGGCCTGCTGGAGCGCCACCGCCCCGGCGGCGATCTGCACGAGCGGGCCGTCCTGGTGCGCCAGCGGGCGCTCACCACCGGGGTGCTCGCCGCCGTCCTCAGCGCGCCGCTGACCGCGCTCTGGGTGGCCCACCGGGACGGGTCGGCCGCGACCGGCACGGCGGCGGTCTCCTCGGTCCGGGTCGCGGACGGGACCCCTGACCCCGATGGCTGGGCGCAGCCCGGCGCGGCCCCCGCCGGGCCCACCCCCGCCCCGGCGCCGGTGGCGGGCGGCGGGGCGGCGCCGGTCAGCGCGCTCGCCGCCGCGGTGGTGCACCCGCCCGCCCCGGCCGCCCCGGCGGCGGGGGCGTGGGCGGGCGCCCCGGTGGGCGCAGAAACGTTGCTGCCGGCCGTGCAAGGCGTCGCCGTACCGGTCCCCGCCGCAGGCGCCGTGGCGCTGAGCGACCCCGGCCTGCGCGGCGTCCCGGTCCCCACCGCGCAGCTCACCGTCGAGGCCGGTGCCTACGGCAGCCGCACCGTGCTCACCCTGACCAACACCGGCGACCTGCCGATCGACTGGCGCGCCGTGCCCGACTGCGCCTGGCTACGCCTCAGCCGCGACGCGGGCACCCTGGCCCCCGGTCAGCGGATCACGGTGACCGTCACCGTGGACGAGCAGCTCGCGCCGAGCGGTCACTGGGCGGCCACGATCTCGCTGCCGCCGTCGCAGGCCGTGGTCAGTCTGACCGGCGACAGCGCCGGGACACCCTCGCCGACGCCCAGCCCCTCGGCCTCCTCCCCCGCCTCGACCCCCAGCGCCAGCGCGAACCCCAGCGGCGTGGCGAGCCCGAGCCCCTCGGTGACGCCCAGCGCGGGCAGCAGCGCGAGCACCGCGCCGAGCAGCAGCGACAGCCCGAGCGCGAACCCCACGTCGGGCCCGTCGGTCACGCCGAGTTCGTCCGTCCGTCCGAGCAGCCCGCCGAGCGCCGCGCCGACGCCCTCGCCGAATCCGTCGGGCAACGCGCCCAGCCCTGTCCCGAGTCCCGCTCCGACCTCCGCCACGTCCAACTCCTCACCCTCGTGACCCGCACGCTGAACCCCCGGAATCGCCCGGTGATTCCTAGGACTCCCCAGCACGGGTAGTTGTTGCACGGGCGGATGAGAAAGCAATGGGGATGTGGCCGAAGCGAGACACAACGCCGCCTCAGAATCGCCCTGACGGTCGATCAACCGGGCCTGTGCTCAGCCCTGGGCGGATCCGCCGTCCGCGAACGCATCGCTGTGAGCGGGTCCGGGTGGAGAGGATCGGCCGCATGAGAATCCTGATACTCGGCGGATCGGTCTTCCTCGGCCGCGCCTTCGTGACCGAGGCCCTGGCCAGGGGCCACCAGGTGACCACCTTCAACCGCGGCCGGTCCGGCCCCGACCTGCCGGGCACCGAGGCGGTCCGCGGTGACCGCGACAGCGACCAGGACCTGGCCGCGCTGGTCGCCCGGGCCCCGGGCGCCGAGCGGTCCTGGGATCTGGTGATCGACACCAGCGGCCAGCAGCCGCACACCGTGGCGCGCGCGGCCCGGGCGCTGCGCGGGCATGCCGGGCGCTACCTCTTCGTCTCCTCCGTGCACGCCTTCGCCGACTGGCCCGCCGCGCCGGTCGACGAGGACTCCCCGCTGCACGACTGCCCGGCCGACTCGCCGCCCGACCTGCCGTTCAGCACCGGACTCAAGGCGGGGTGCGAGCGGGCGGTGGCGGAGCAGTTCGGCGAGCGCTCGATCATGCTCAACTGCGGTCTGCTGAACGGGCCGTACGAGAACGTCGGCCGGCTGCCCTGGTGGCTGGAGCGGATCGCGCGCGGCGGCCGGGTGCTCGCCCCGGGCCGTCCCGACCTGCCGATCCAGCTGATCGACGCGCGCGACTTCGCCGTCTTCGGCCTCGACCTGGCCGAGCGGGGTGCGAGCGGCAGCTACCTGACCACCGCGCTGCCCGGGTCGAGCAGTTACGGCGAGATGCTGGCCGCCTGTGTGGCCGCGACCGGATCCGACGCCGAGCTGCACTGGGTGGACGACGACCGGCTGCGCGCGGCCGGGGTCGAGGAGTGGACCGAACTGCCGCTCTGGTATGCCGAGTTCGGCGAGGACGGGCGGCCGGCCGGGATCTGGCAGGCGGACAGCCGCAAGGCGCGGGCCGCCGGCCTGCGGTGCCGCCCGCTGAGCGAGACGGTGCGCGACACCTGGGCCTGGATCCAGCAGCGCGGCCCGCGCGAGGGGCCCTACACCCAGGGCGGCGTGCCGCTCGGCATCGACCCGGAGAAGGAGCGGCGGATCCTGGCCGGAGAGCTCTGAGCAACGCGGCGGTGCGGGAAGTCGGCCTGGCCGACTTCCCGCACCGCCAGCACCGCTGGGGCTCAGCGCGGCGGGGGCAGCCGCTGGAGGAAGACCTCGAAGGCGGTCGGCTTGACCGCGGTGACCCCGGTGAACGGGAAGTTCATCTCCTTGATCAGCAGCAGCGAGATCACCACCAGGCCGCCGAGCGAGAGCACCATCAGCGAGTGCGCCAGGGTGTTCGGCAGGCCGAAGAGGAAGGTGAAGCCGACGGTCAGCACCCCGCCCACGATCAGCGCCACCCAGAGCAGCGACGGCACCTCGTCGTCCACCTCGTTCAGCCGGGCCCGGCGCTGCGAGGCGAGGGCCTCGACATGGGTCACCGCGTGCTCGTAGAGCACCTGCTGCTGGGCGTTGGTGGGATTGATCGAGAAGACGCCGCTGCGCATCTGGTACACCAGGTCGGTGGCCTGCGGGCTGCTCTCGTGCTTGGCCATCAGCGGCCACTCGGTGTTCATCACCGTCCGCGCGTAGCTGAGGGTCTGCTGCTCCAGCTGCGGGCCGAGCGGCGCGGGCAGCTCACGGGAGATCCAGTAGATTCCGGCGACCGCGTCGGCCTCCTCGAAGGTGGTCTTGCGGGCCGAGTCGTCGTTGGTCCAGACCGTGACCACCACGAAGGCGAGCAGCACGGCGTAGATCACGCCGACCGCCGCGAAGATGAACCCCGCGACGTCGTTGTGCGCCTCGCGCACGTGGTGCGGGATCCAGCGTTGCACCAGTCTGAGGAGGACGGCCAGGACGGCCAGGACTATGAGGACAGTGCCGATGTCCATCAGGCTCATGACGGGTTCTTCCTCGGAAAGTGTCAGGCTCGGGAAGGTGTCAGGCTCAACGGTTGCGGCGGGTGACCAACTCGGCCAGGGCCAGCAGGTCGTCGGCCGCCGAGGGCTCCCGCACGGCGACGGAGAGGTGATCGATCGCGGCGGCCATGTGCTCGCAGGAGGCACCCTGGGCCCAGGCCCGGCCGCCGGCCCGCTCCACGGCCGCGGTGGCGCGGCGCACCTCGTCGGCGGTGAGCGGGCGGTCCAGCGCGTAGATCTCGGCCAACTCGTCACCGGCCGCCGTGCCCGAGCCGAGGGCCGCCACCACCGGGAGCGACTTCTTGCGGACCAGCAGGTCGGCGCCGACCGGCTTTCCGGTCACCGCCGGGTCGCCCCAGATCCCGATCAGGTCGTCGATCAGCTGGAAGGCCAGCCCGATCTCACGGCCGAAGGCGTCCATCGCGGCGGCCCCCTGCTCACCGGCACCGCCGTACAGCGCGCCGATCGCGCAGGCGGCGCCGAGCAGCGCGCCGGTCTTGGCCTCGGCCATCGTCAGGCACTCGGGCAGCGAGACGGTGCTGCGCTGCTCGAAGGCGCAGTCGGCCTGCTGGCCGTCGCAGAGCTCGACCACGCAGTGGGCGAGCCGGCGCAGCGCCTCGCCGGCCATCGGGTGGGTGTCCTCGGCCAGGGTGCGCAGGGCCAGCGAGTGCATGGCGTCGCCGGCCAGGATCGCCTCGGTCGAGCCGAACACCCGCCAGGCGGTGAGCCGGTGGCGGCGCGTCTGGTCACGGTCGATCACATCGTCGTGCAGCAGGGTGAAGTTGTGCACCAGCTCGACGGCCGCGGCGGCGCGGGTCACCGACCCGGCGACCTCGGCGGCCGGGGTGCCCCGGTCGGCGCAGGCCTGCGCGGCGGCCAGCACCAGCGCGGGCCGGATGGCCTTGCCGGCGTCCGCCCCGGCCGGGGTGCCGTCGGCCTCCCGCCAGCCGAAGTGGTAGGCGGCGACCCGGGCCATCGACTCGGGCATGCTCTCCACGGCGGTCCGCAGCGCCGGGTCGACGGCCGCCCGGGCCCGGGCCAGCAGCTCCGCCGCCTGGTCCTCGCCGAACGGCATGGCGGTGATGGCGGGTTCGGGACGCGCCGCCGGTATGGCGCCGGCCCGGCCGCCCTGATCGTTCTGCTTGCCCCGGTCGTTGTGGTTGTCCCGGCCCAGGCTGAGTGTTTCGGTCCCCATATCGCTGGTCCCCCCAGAAGTCGAGCGTGCGAAGGCGGCGGCTGCACCCGTGGGGCTGCCACCCGCCGGTCGCCCCGGGAAATGCTCCCGGGGCGACCGGGAAATACCCGGATCAGCTGCGCGGGCGGGCGATTTCCACGTTTTCCAGCACGCCGATCGCATCCGGCACCAGAATGGCCGCCGAGTAGTAGGCGCTCACCAGGTAGGAGATGATCGCCTTCTCGTTGATGCCCATGAAACGGACCGAGAGGCTGGGCTGGTACTCGTCGGGAATGCCGGTCTGGTGCAGACCGACCACGCCCTGGTTGTCCTCACCGATACGCATCGCCAGAATCGAGCTGGTGTGGCCGTCCACGATCGGGATCTTGTTGCAGGAGAGGATCGGCACCCCGCGCCAGGAGGGCACCTGCTGCCCCTGCAGCTCGACGGTGCCCGGGTAGAGGCCCCGGGTGCTGCACTCGCGGCCGAAGGCGGCGATGGCCTTCGGGTGAGCCAGGAAGACCCTGGTGCCCCGGCGGCGGCTGAGCAGCTCGTCCATGTCGTCCGGAGTGGGCGGGCCGGAGTGGGTCTGGATCCGCTGGTCGTACTCGGCGTTCTGGAGCAGACCGAAGTCACGGTTGTTGATCAGCTCGTACTCCTGGCGCTCGCGCAGCGCCTCGATGGTGAGCTTCAACTGCTGCTCGATCTGGTTCATCGGCTCGTTGTAGAGGTCCGCGACCCGGCTGTGCACCTGCAGCACGGTCTGCGCGACGCTCAGCTCGTACTCGCGCGGGGTGAGCTCGTAGTCCACGAAAGTGCCGGGCAGCTCGTGCTCGCCCTCGTGGCCCGCGGCCAGCTCGATCTCGGCCTCGCCGTGCCTGGTCTGCGGCTTCTCGGCGTCGGCGAGGAACTGCAGCAGCTGGGCGCGCAGCGCCTCCGAGCGGTCGGCGAGCTCCTGGAACGCGGGCCAGGCGAGGGCCATCACAGTGCCGGCGGTGGCGGCCCGGACGCTGTACGGCCAGGCGCCGTCGGCGGAGGTCAGCGCCTCGTCGCCGAGGTGGTCGCCGTCGGCCAGCACCCCGACCACAGCGTGGTCGCCGTACTTGCCGGAGCCGATCTTGTTGACCTTGCCGTGCGCGATCAGGAAGACCTCGTCGATCGGCTGCCCGGCCACGCACAGCTCCTCGCCGGCCCGGAAGTCACGCTGGACGAACCGGGCGCCCAGCTCCTCCAGCAGGGCGTCGTCCTCGAAGCCGCGCAGGGCCGGCAGCTCCCGGAGCGTGGGGGCCAGCACCCGCACCGCGGCCCCGGTCTTGACGAAGCTCACCCGACCGCGCCCGATGGCGTAGCTGAGCCGGCGGTTGACCCGGTAGGTGCCACCCGACACCTGGACCCAGGGCAGCACCCTGAGCAGCCAGCGCGAGCTGATGCCCTGCATCTGCGGCGTGGACTTGGTGGTGGTGGCCAGATTCCGAGCCGCGGCGGTCGCGAGACTCTGCTGCTGATTCTCCGGCGAGCTACCAGGTGCCGGAATACCGACATTGGTCTCAGTGGTCATGACGGGGCCCTCCCCCAGAAAATGATGCGGACTGCTGCATTCCAGACTGGGGCCACGGCGATCACCGCGCAATCACTCGGACGGGTGATTGATTGATCGGATTAATTAGTACGATTAGCTACTCTGAGCGAATTCTGTTCGGGGAATTCCGGACAGAATCGTTCCTTCCGGCCACGGAATTCCGCCGTCAGCTCGGCCCGTCCCAGTCCAGCGTCGGCGCCAGCCAGCCCTCCAGGGTCAGCAGCCAGCGCTTGACGTCCAGCCCGACCCGTCCGTTCCCGAACCCGCCCAGGCCGTCCGCGGCGACCACCCGGTGGCAGGGCACCAGCACCGCGAGCGGGTTGGCGCCCATCATCTGCCCCACCGTCCGGGCCGCCAGCCCCGGGCTCTGCGCGACGCTCTCGAACACCCCGCTGCGCTCGGCCAGTCGGCCGTACGTGATCGTCTCGCCGTACGGCACCGTCCGGTGGAGCGTCTCCAGCACCACCTGGTGCGGCCCGCCGGTCAGCCGCCAGTCCAGCGGCAGCGCCAACTCGCGGTACCGCCCGGCGAAGTACCCGGCGAACCGCTCGGTCACCGCCGCCACCCGACCCGGCTCGGCGCACCACCGCGGGTCGGCGGGCACGCTCTGCGGGGTGAAGTGCACCGCCGCCACCCCGGTCCCGGTGACCCCGATGGTCAGCGGGCCGGTCGGCAGCGGGCTCGGCACCGTGATCCACTCGATCGCCGCGGCGGCGCTCATGACCGCTCCCGCTCCGGCTGGATCCGCGCCCGGCGCGATCGGAGGAACTCCCCCAGTCTGTTCTCCATACACCCCAGCCTAGGCGGGCGAGCGGACCGGCGCGGCCTGCGGCCTGGGTGAGGCCACCGCCCGCCTGAACTGATCCTCAGGCCGGATCAGTTGGCGCCCAGCCGGTCCAGCACCGGCTGGTCCACCAGCTCCAGCCCCGCCCCGCGCGGCCCGTGCAGCTCCAGCAGCACCAGTTCGTTGCTGCCGGGGCGCAGCAGCGGGCCGGGGAGGTAGAGGGTCTGCTGCGGGCCGATGTCCCAGTAGCGGCCGAGCAGGAAGCCGTTGACCCAGCAGAGCCCCTTGCCGTGGCCCTCGGTCAGCACGAACGTGTCCGCCGGACGGTCCACCTCCAGCACGGCACGGCGCAGCACCGGACGGTCCGTCAGCTCTCCGGCCTCCGAGGCCCCCGTGCTCCCGCCCGCAGCCGCGCCCACCCGGCCCGGATCAGCGAGCGGCAGCCCGAACATCTGCCACCCCAGCAGCAGTTGCTCCCCGTGCCGGACCCCGCCCGCGATGCCCTTGCGATCGGCAAGCCGCGGGCCGTAGTTGACCCGTCCGAGGTTCTCCACCAGCAGTTCGAGCCGGGCCCCGCCGGCCGGCACCGCCAACTCGACCGCACCGGTGGTGTGCCCGGTCCGGTCCAGCACGCCCACCGGCCGGCCGTCCAGGAAGACCTGCGCGCGGTCACCGAGCCCGTCCACCGCCAACTCCGCCGCCTCGCGCGGCCCGCTGACCCAGGTGCGGTAGAGCACGAAGCCGTAGGACTGGTCCAGCTCCTCCATCGAGAGCGGGGCGGCGGCCCGGACCGGGATGCCGAGTTGCTCGGCCAGCTCCAGCAGCGGTACCGGCGGCCCGAGTTCGAGGGTCCGCGGCTCCAGGAACGCCACCTGGTCCTCCGGCGGCGGCGGCAACTCGGTGTAGCGGCCGAGGACATCGCGGAACGCCCAGTACTTCTCGGTCGGCCGGCCCGCCTCGTCGATCGCGGCGTCGTAGTCGTAGCTGGTGACGGTGGGCTTGAGCCGGCCGTCCTCCAGGTTGGCGCCGTTCAGATAGCCGAAGTTGGTACCCCCGTGCGCCATGTAGAGGTTGACCGAGGCACCGGCGGCCAGCAGTTCGTCCAGCACCTTCGCCGCGTCGTCCGCGTCCCTGGTGTGGTGCGGCGCACCCCAGTTGTCGAACCACCCGTTCCAGTACTCCATGCAGACCGCGGGCCCGTCCGGCAGGTACTCGCGCAGCACCGCGAAGCTCTCCGCCACCCGGTCCCCGAAGTTGACCGTGGGCAGCGCGTCCGCCAGCGTGCCGCCCTGCAGCATCGGGTGGCTCGGACCGTCGGAGGTGAAGAGCAGGCAGGCCGCGCCGCGCCGGCGCAGCCCGTCGGCGAGATGGCGCAGGTAGGCCGCGTCGTTGCCGTAACTGCCGTACTCGTTCTCCACCTGCAGCGCCAGCACCGGGCCGCCCCGCTCGGCGAGCAGCGGCAGCAGGCGGGGCAGCACCGCGTCGAACCACCCGTCGACGGCGGCCAGGAACGCGGGATCGGCGCACCGCAGCCGCATCGACCGGTCCTTGAGCAGCCAGGCGGGCAGACCGCCGAACTCCCACTCCGCACAGATGTACGGGCCGGGCCGGAGCAGCACCTTCAGCCCGTGCCGCTCGGCGATCCGCACGAAGCGCTCCACGTCCAGGAACCCGCTGAAGTCGTACTGCCCCGGGCGCGGTTCGTGCAGGTTCCACGGCAGGTAGGTCTCCACCGTGTTCAGCCCCATCGCGCGCAGCAGTTGGAGCCGGGACTCCCACTGCTCGGGGTGCACCCGGAAGTAGTGCAGCGCGCCGGAGAGGATCCGGAACGGACGGCCGTCGAGCGTGAAACCGTCCCGGTCGTAGCTGAGGCTGGACATCGGCGGCGAACTCCTCGGGGTGCGGGGGCGGCTGACCATGGCCATGCTCGCGGACAGGGCGGGTGGAGCGGGTCAACGCCCGTCCAGCAGACCACGAATACCCGGCGGACGGAGCGCGACGCGCAGCGGCCCGCTTCGCCTGCCCCGGTGCTCAGCGGTCCAGTCGCCGCCCGCGCAGCAGGGTCCGCCCCGGGCGGGCGGCCAGCCGCAGCGGCACCGGGATGGCATCGTCGGCGGCGCCGGCCTCGGCGTGCAGATGCAGGTGCGGCTCGGTGGTGTTGCCCGAGTTGCCGACCTCGGCGAGCGGCTGGCCGACCGCCACCCGATCGCCCCGCGCGACCAGCAGGCTGCCGGCCCGCAGGTGGGCGAGGACCAGCACCACGTCCTCGTCGGCGGCCGTCCGCAGGATCAGGTGGTTGCCGTACACCGGCTGCGGCTGGAGCGGACCCTGCTCCCGCTGGTTGGCCAGCACCGGCTGGTCGGCGTAGCCGTCGACCGCGGTGACCACCGTCGCCGCGCACGGCGCCGCCACCACCGCGCCGTACGCGCGGTACGCGGCCACCCGGCGCGGTGCCAGGCCACCGGCCCGGGCGCCGGCCGGGCCCAGGCAGAGCAGGTCGAGAGCGTACCGCTGGGTCGGATGACGGGCGTGGTGGTTGACCAGCTTTCCGCCGCCCTGGCCCACCAGCACCCGGCTCCCCGGCAGCGGGTTGGCGATCAGCAGCGGGCTCCGCTCGGCCTTGGCCTCCCGGCAGCCGGACCAGAGCTGCCAGGCCCACAGCAAGGACACCACCGGGCCGGTCGCGTCGAACCAGACCAGGTGGCCGGCGGGCAGGCCCGGCAGCCGTACCAGCCCGACGGCCAGCAGGGCGAGTACGCCCGCGCCGACCACCACCCGGGCGTACTGGCTGACCCAGGACCACGGCATGGTCACCCACCAGAACGTCAGCGCCGCCAGGCTGAACGGCAGTTCGGGCAGCAGCTCGGCCCGGCTGTCGGCGAACGCGGCGCCGGCGGCGAGCAGCAGGGGGAACGGGCCCAGCAGCAGCGCCAGCAGCAGCCCCAGAGCCGCCCACACCCGCTGCCCCACCGAGCGCGGCCGGGCGTCCAGCTGCGGCTCCAGCCAGAGCCGGGTGATCCGCCCCTGCTCGTCCACCGCTATCTCGGCCCGCAGCACCCCGCGCGGGCAGTCCATCCGGAACGTCCCGTCGGGCCCGTCGGGGTGGACCGGCCCGGGCCCGCCGAAGTCCTTGCGGATCCGGTCACGAATGGCTGTGAGTTTCGCGGCCCCGACCGCCTCGACGAAGCCCGGGGCGAAGAGCGCGTGATCAAGACGCGGCCCAGTCAGATAATCTCGCAGGCGCTCCTGCTCAACATCCACCCGATTCATCCGCGTGATCCCCCTAGTCGACGCCAACGGCCCACCCGACCGCCGCCACAGTCTCATCCAGGGCCGAGCTCCGAGCAAACCTTGCCGATCGAGCCCAACACCCAGCGGACGCCCAGGAACTGTTCGAGTTCACCCAGCGTCGACTCAGATGTATCCGTCCCCGCCAGCACTGAGGTCCCGCCATGCCGATAGCCCGGTCGCCCCAGCCGTCCGACGCCGACCAGCCATCCCGCCGCCGCCTGCTCGCCTGGACCACGCTGGGCGCGGCCTCAGTCGCCTCCGCGGCGCTGGCCGGCTGCTCCGACTCGACGCCGGCCCACGGCTCCGCCCCGCTGCCGGGCGGCTCCGGCGAGCCGTCCGACTCCTTCTCCCCGGGCGACCCGGGCAACCCGCAGGCCGCCTCCGGCCTGCCGAGCCCCGTGGCGGCCTCCCCGGTGGCGGTGCGCGGCAAGGCCGTCTTCACGGTGCACGACCTGCTGCCGAACGCCCCCGCCGACGCGGTCGCGCTGACCATCGACGACGGCCCCAGCCCGGTCTACACCCCGCAGATGCTGGCGCTGCTGCGCAAGTACGACATCCGGGCCACCTTCTCGGTGGTCGGCAGCCAGGCGCACCTGTACAAGGACCTGATCAAGGCGATCGCCGCCGACGGGCACACCGTGGCCAACCACACGATGACCCACCCGCAGCCCTTCTCGCACCACACCGCCGCCCAGATCGAGCAGCAGATCGTCGACGCCCAGTCGGTCATCGTGGACGCCGGCGCCCCGGCCCCCACGCTGTTCCGCTCCCCCGGCGGCGACTGGTCCCCGACCATCTTCGCGACCGTCGCCAAGTACGGCATGGTCCCGATCGACTGGGACATCGACCCGCGCGACTGGTCGCGCCCCGGCGTCCCGCACATCACCTCGAAGCTGCTGGCCGCCCACCCCGGCGACATCCTGCTCTGCCACGACGGCGGCGGCGACCGCTCGCAGACCCTGGACGCGCTGAAGACCGTCCTGCCCGCGCTCAAGGCCAAGGGGCTGAGCTTCGTCACGCTCTGACGCCGCTCGCCGGCGGGCGCGGTGCCCCGGCGGCCCGTCCCCACCCTTCGCAGCACCCGATCGACTCCGGAAGGCCCCCATGGCAGACACCCACAGCACCGCGGCCCGCACGCTGGCCGCAGTGGTCTGCGGCCTCCTGCTGAGCAGTTGCGGCGCCTCCGGTGGCGGCCATCACCGGGCGGCTGCCGGCGCCGCTTCCGTCCCCGCCCCCGCCACCCCCGGACCCGCCGCGCCGGGCGCCTGCACGACCACCGCAACCGCCCCGGCCGCCCCGCCCGCCGCCGGCAGCCCGGCGGTCACTCCGGTGGACCTGAGCGCCTGGGCGCTGGTGCTGCCCACCGCGAAGCCCGGCGACCCTTCGGTGGCCGAGCAGTTGACCCCGGCCCGGCTCACCGACCCGTACCTCACCCAGGGTCCGGGCGGCAGCCTGGCCTTCTGGGCACCCGCGGGCGGCGCCACCACCGCGCACTCGCTGCACTCCCGCACCGAGCTGTCCGCAGCACGGAAGTTCACCCCCGGCACCGCCTGCCACCAGCTGAGCGAGACCCTGTCCGTCGGCCAACTTCCGGACGCCTCCCACGAGATCACCATCGGCCAGGTGCACGGCGCCGACGCCGACGAAGCCGCACCCTTCGTCATGCTGGCCGTCCAGGACGACAGCGTCGGGGTGACCATGGAGACCGTGCCCAAGCGCGAGGGCTCGGTCGGCCCGGCCCCGGCGGGCGAGAAGATCCTGAAGTACCACCTGCTCAGCGGGGTGCGCCTGGGAACGGCCTTCGGCTACACCATCACCGACAACGGCAACGGCACCCTGACCTTCGCGGGCGACTGCGCCGGCGCCCCCGGCTGCCAGGCCGCCGCACCGGTCACCGCCCCCGTCCCCACCGCCTGGACCGGGCACACCGTGCACTTCATGGCCGGCGACTACGAGCAGGACGACGCGGCCACCTCGCACACCGGCGGCGGCCGACTCACCTGCTACGCGCTGAGCGCCGACTGACCCCTCCACCTGACGGGCCCGACCACCGCTTCGGCCTGCACCGTTCTGTCGCGCACAGCTCAACCATCCTTGGGCTGTGGGATACATCACAAGCAAACCTTTGACCATGCACGCGCCGAACCTCTTGTCGCCGGGCCGCGCCGAACCTACCTTTCCCGATCAGGTAGCTACCGCTCGGCCATGACTGACCATCACCTCCCGTCCACAAGAACGGTGGTGACGCGCAGTCATGTTGACTCCCCCCACGGACTGGCACCAGAGGAGACCCCCATGTCCCCGTCCCGCCGCTCCATCTCCGCTGCCGCGATCGCAGCCGCGCTCACCATCGCCCCGCTGGCCGCCGCCGCCCCGGTGCTGGCCGCAACACCGCTGGTTCAGGCCCCGATGCACCACGTCTCGGGCCGGGCCGGCACCGCCACGCCGTTCTTCCTCAGCCACGGCGGCCCGAGCAACACCACGACCACCAGCGACAACTGGTCCGGCTACGCGGCCACCGGCTCCACCTACACCAACGTGTCGACGACCTTCGTCCAGCCCGCCGTCGACTGCTCCCAGGGCGACGGCTACTCCAGCTTCTGGGTGGGCCTGGACGGCTACAGCTCCAGCTCGGTGGAGCAGACCGGCACCGAGGCCGACTGCTCCGGCGGCCAGGCCCAGTACTCCGCCTGGTACGAGATGTACCCGGCCGACCCGGTGACCTACAACAACAACGTCGAGCCCGGTGACACCATCACCGAGACGGTCAGCTACGCGTCCAACAAGTACACCCTCACCCTCAAGGACAGCACCGAGGGCTGGACCAAGACCACCACCAAGAGCGAGAGCGGCCTGGCCCGCTCCTCCGCCGAGGTGATCGCCGAGGCCCCGTGGGACGGCGGCGTCCTGCCGCTGGACGACTTCGGCACCGTCAACTTCAAGAACTCGACGGTCAACGGCTCCTCGCTGAGCAACAGCAACCCGGTCGGCATCAACATGACCTCCGACTCGGACGGCTCCGCGGAGGCCACCATCTCCAGCCTCTCCGGCGGCAACTTCTCCATCACCTGGAACAGCCTGTAGTAACACCCCCCGGCGGCCCGGCACCCTCCCGCAGACGCCGGACCGCCACCCCACACCGGGCAGCACAGCGCCGTGCCCCCGGGCTGTCCCCCAGGACGGCGCAGGGCCCTTCCCAACGATCGGGGAAGGGCCCTGCGTGCATCTCGCGCGGAGAATCTCAGACTCCGGAGCCCCCTGTCGGGTTCGAACCGACGACCCCCGCTTTACAAGAGCGGTGCTCTGGCCAACTGAGCTAAGGAGGCACGGCAACCCTCCGCGGCGTGGGCCACGGCGGCAACCGGGTCGCAGTCTACCGGCAGGGGTGGGTCGCGTGGGGGCGGAAGGGTGGGGAGTTCGGCGGGAGTGTGATCGGACTGGTACCGGCGGGGGCACGGAGGGGGCTGACAAGGGGGAAGGCGGCGGGTAGCCTCTGCCGGAGTCGGTTCTCGGGTGGTACAGACCACCAGTCGAAACGGGGCCGGCGCGCACCAGTTCACCCCTTTACTCGGATCGTCCGGCACGTTCCTGCCGGTGAAGGAGACGCACCATCATGGCTTCTGTCACGTACGACAAGGCGACCCGGCTGTACCCGGGCGGCACCAAGCCCGCCGTCGACGCGCTGGATCTGCACATCGAGGACGGCGAGTTCCTCGTGCTGGTCGGCCCATCCGGCTGCGGCAAGTCGACCAGCCTGCGGATGCTGGCCGGGCTGGAGGACGTCAACGGCGGCGCCATCCGGATCGGCGAGCGCGATGTGACCCACCTGCCGCCCAAGGACCGGGACATCGCCATGGTGTTCCAGAACTACGCGCTGTACCCGCACATGACCGTCGCGGACAACATGGGCTTCGCGCTCAAGATCGCCGGCGTCAACAAGGCCGAGATCCGCAAGAAGGTCGAGGAGGCCGCGAAGATCCTCGACCTCACCGAGTACCTGGACCGCAAGCCGAAGGCGCTCTCCGGCGGTCAGCGCCAGCGTGTCGCGATGGGTCGTGCGATCGTCCGCGAGCCGCAGGTCTTCCTGATGGACGAGCCGCTGTCCAACCTGGACGCCAAGCTCCGCGTCTCCACCCGTACGCAGATCGCCGGCCTGCAGCGCCGCCTGGGGATCACCACGGTCTACGTGACGCACGACCAGACCGAGGCCATGACCATGGGCGACCGGGTCGCCGTGCTCAAGGACGGCCTGCTCCAGCAGGTGGACACGCCGCGGAAGATGTACGACAAGCCCGCGAACGTCTTCGTCGCCGGCTTCATCGGCTCGCCCGCGATGAACCTGGTCAACGTCCCGCTGGTGGACGGCGGCGTGAAGTTCGGCGGCTCGGTGATCAACATCGACCGCGAGCACCTGGCCGGCGCCGGCAGCGACAAGACGGTGACCGTGGGCATCCGCCCGGAGCACTTCGAGATCGTCTCCGGCGGCGGGATCGACGGCGTGGCCGTCACGGTCAACGTGGTCGAGGAGCTCGGCGCGGACGGCTTCGTCTACGGCACCACCAAGATCAGTGGCGAGGACGTGGACATCGTGGTGCGGGTCCACGGCCGGCAGATCCCGCAGAAGGGCGAGACCATCCACGTGGTCCCGACCGGCGGCGAGACGCACGTCTTCTCGACCAGCACCGGCGAGCGCCTCAGCGCCTGATCGTTCTCAACACCACAGCACCGCAACACCACAGCACCTCAGCGCCTCAGCGCCACGCGCACAACCGAACGACCCAGCGCGGCCCCGTCGGACACCCGTCCGGCGGGGCCGCGCCGTACCTTCACTCATCCGTGTGACGGAGTGTCTGCGAGGCATCACTCGGCGCTAACCTCACTGGCGTGAAGCAGCTCGTTCGCCGCATCGGCCAGACCATCGCCCTCACCCTGCCCGTGATCCTGGTGACCACCGGCACCCTCGCCGTGACCAGGGTCGCCTGGGCGCCTCCGGTGAACGACAGCCAGCAGGTGGTGGCTGCCGCCAGCGGCGTCGGGGGTGGCATCGGCCGCACCGCCACCACCGCCGACGTCACCGGCGGCAGCAGCAACGCCAACCACCCGGGCATGTCCCCGCAGGACGCCCTGCGCACCGACCTGATGGAGGAGTTGCGCTCGCGCGGCCCGGCCGCCGCGCTGGACCTGCTGGACCGCAGCATGACCGCGCAGCCCTCGCTCACCCCGTACTGCACCTCGCTCGCCAAGGAGTTGGGACAGGCGACGCTGAAGCTGTACCAGGGCGACGTGCAGCGCGCCCGGTCCTTCGCCCGTCCGGTCTGCGACGGCTCGTTCGCGGCCGGCATCGCGGGCTGACCTACCGTCAATCTGCCCAGACCGCAGTGTGATTGACGCTTTCCCCGCAGAGCGGCATCCAGGCCTATCCTGCTGCTCATGACCGGCTTCGACCTTCCCGCGCCCCCCGCCAGCCCGAGCCCGCTCGCTGCTCCACTCGCCGCCCCGACCGCCGCCGCCACCGTCACGCAGGCCGTGATCCTGGCCGGCGGTCAGGGCTCACGGCTGCGCCCGTACACCGATGACCGGCCCAAGCCGCTGGTCGAGATCCCCGGCACCGGTACACCGATCGTCGGACACCAACTCGCCTGGCTGGCAGCCGAAGGCGTGACGGACGTGGTGATCTCCTGCGGCCATCTGGCCGAGGTGCTGCAGGCCTGGCTGGACCAGGCCGAGCTGCCGCTCCGGGTCAGCACCGTGATCGAGGCCGAACCGCTGGGCCGGGGCGGTGGATTGAAGTTCGCCGCGAAGGCGCTGCCGCGCCCGGACGAGCCCTGGTACGCCACCAACGGGGACATCTGGACCCGGTTCAGCCTGCGCGAGATGGCCGCCTTCCACCACGAGCGGGGCGCCCTCGCCACCCTCGCGCTGGCCCGGCCCCGGATCCCCTGGGGCGCGGTGGAGACCGACCAGTTCGGCAACATCCTGGACTTCATCGAGGCGCCGCCCTCCCCGTTCCTGATCAACGCCGGGCTCTACGTCTTCGCGGCCGGCTTCGCCGAGCTGCTGCCGGACGTGGGCGACCACGAGCGCACCACCTTCCCGCAACTCGCCCGTGCCAAGCGGCTCGCGGGCTACCAGCTGCCGCAGGGCGTCTACTGGCGGGCGATCGACACCGCCAAGGACCTCGCCGAGGCCGCCAAGGAGCTGGCCGCGACGCGCCAGGACTGATCCCGACCGGATCCGCCGCAGGCCGCACGCAGTAAGCAGCGCGCAGCGCACTCCTGACCCCGAACGCCGATCACCCTCCCCCGAATCGGATCGATATCCGTCCAGGGGAGGGTGATTGACGTAGCGTCAGGCAGTGGAGCGAGGCCCCGGCCTTACCTACCCGGGCAACCTCAGGCCGTATCGGCGTGAGCGGCGGCCTCAGGCCCCCAGCCCCCAGCCCTCAGGCCATCGGCGCGCCCCCTGATGACGCACCGGCCCCGGGCCCCGGCATCCCCAGCGTCGCCGGCAGCCGCAGCTGCGGTGGCCCGCTGCCCAGCACCCCGCCGATCAGACCCTCGCTCGGGCTGGGCTTGGGCGCCCGGGTGCTGCCGCCGGAGCCCGTGCCCTGGTTGCCGCCGGGCGCGGGCGCCCCGCCTCCGCCCGGAGTGGCCCCGGGGGCCGGCGCGCCGGCCGACGAACCGCTGCCCTGGCCGGCCGCGTTACCGGCCCCCGAGCCGTCGGCCGCCCCGCCACGGCCGGAGGTGGACGGGTGTGCCTTGGTGCTCCTACCGGCCGTCGGCGTGGGTGAGGGCGACGCGGACGGCGCAGCCGACGGTGCGGTGGTCGCGGGCGCGGTGGGCGCTCCGGCGGCCGGCACGCCCGGGACGGGCACCACCGGGGCGTGCGACACGCCCGAGCCACCGGTGGTGGCCGGCCAGACCGGCGTGCCGTAGTCGGTCGGCGGCTGGCCCGGACCGGGCTGCGACCGACCGCCGGTGCGCACCGCGGCGCCCAGCAGCGAACCGAGCAGCAGGGTCATCCCGATCACCACGACCGCCACCACGGTGCCCCGCCGCAGCACCCGGCGCCGCACCGCCCTGGGCGCCTGCGGGCCGTACCGGCGCCAGGCCTCCAGGGCGAGCCTGCCGTCCAGTGAGGCGAACGGCGCGCCGGCCATCAGCAGCGGGCTCCAGGCCGCCAGGAAGATCAGGTCGGGCGTGTCGTAGACCGGCACGGCCCGCCAGCTCACCGTGAAGAGCAGCGCGGCGGAGAGCAGCATCGCGGCCCCGGCCGCCAGCCGCTGCCAGAGCCCGAGCAGCGACAGCACGCCGACCACGATCTCGGTGAACGCCACGCCCAGGCCGGCTCCGACCGGGTGCGCCATGGCGAAGTCCAGCAGCGGCTGGGCCACCTTCCACGGGTGCAGCGAGGCGAGCCAGCGCATCATCGAGCCGCGGTTGCCGCCGTCGAAGTACACCGGATCGCAGAGCTTGCTGAAGCCGGCGTAGACCGAGAGCGAACCGAGCAGCACCCGCAGCGGCAGCAGCACCAGCCCGAGGTCGACCTTCCGGCCGGGGTGCCACGCGTGCCGGCTCGACTCGCCCGCCACGGCGGCGGCTGCCGAGTGCTCAGGCAGCTCCCCGCTCGGCTGCCAGCCCGCGGGGCGGACCCGCTGCGGTCGCGGCGCGGCGGGCCGCACCGGCCCGCCGGGTCCGGTCGGCCCGTCCGCCCAGCCGTGCGGCTGGCGGGGCACCGAGCCTCGCCCACCGAAGCCGCCATGACCGCTGCCGTGACCGCCGCCGTAGGAGCCGCCGCCGTAGCCGTACGACCCGCCGACCGGCGTGTCGTCCCAGCCCGGCATGGCCTCCAGCGGCTGGGTCCGCTCGGAGTCGACCAGCCCCACCGAGGACCCGCCGCCGCCCGGGGCGATCCCGGGCGACCCGGCGGTCCCGGCCGAACCCGGACCACCCGCGGGCGCGGGCACGGTGTTCAACCGCACCGCGTCCAGCAGCTGAGTGGCCGCCAGGTCGCCGGGTGCCGCCTGACCGCTCCAGGTGACCGCGGTGACCCGGCCCTTGCGCCGCGGCGCGCCGACCACCGCCGAGCCACCCAACGAGGCTCCGGCGCCCGCCATCGCACCGGCACCGGCCAGCGCTCCGGCGTCGGCGCGGCCGGCCCGGACCAGCCCGGGTCGGCCGCCGTACGTCAACGCCGCGTACGGCCGCCCGAAGGAGTCCGCGTACGGCGCTGCCACCGGCGGCGGCGCGTCGAGCAGCGGCGCGACCGGCGCGGCCAGTCTGAGCCGGAAGCTGACCTGGGTGCTACTGAGCCGAGCCGGATCGCTCGGCACCTTCACGGTGCTGAGGCTGGGCTCAGCCTCTATCCCTGTCGCTTGGCCAAACCGGGGGCGCCGAGGTGTTCTGGTGTCCACACCCCTCTAACCGGGTGACACCCCGTTAGGACACTCTCCCGGGTGCAACTCCCGGGCGTGGCTGACGGATCCGGTCACTCTCGCACGGGATAGTGAACGTTTGGGTCAAGCCCGAAAAGAACCCGTCAGCACCGCGCAAACTCCGACCGACGCGCGCCCGACCCGCCCAACCGCCGCGCGCCCGACCCGCCCGCCGCGCCCGACCCGCCCGCCCGCCGCGCCCGACCCGCCCGCCCGCCGCGCCCGGCCGACGCGCAACAGACGCGCCCGGCCGACACGCCGCCGGTCACCCCACCTTGGAACGCAGCCGCGCCGCCTCGTAGAGCACGATCCCGGCCGCGACACCGGCGTTCAGCGACTCGGTCTGGCCCGGCATCGGAATCCGCACCCGGATGTCGCAGGTCTCCGCGACCAGCCGGGACAGTCCCTTGCCCTCGCTACCGGCCACGATCACCACCGGCCCGGTCAGCGCCTCCAGGTCGCCGATCTCGGCCTCGCCGTCCGCCGCCAGGCCGACCACCATGAGCCCGGCCTTCTGGTAGGCCTCCAGCGCCCGGGTCAGGTTGGTCGCCCGGGCCACCGGCAGCCGGGCCGCCGCGCCCGAGGAGGTCTTCCAGGCACCGGCCGTCATGCCGGCCGCCCGCCGCTCGGGGATCACCACGCCGTGCGCGCCGAACGCGGCGGCCGACCGGACCACGGCGCCCAGGTTGCGCGAGTCGGTGACCCCGTCCAGCGCCATGACCAGCGCGTCCTGACCCAGTCCGGCCGCGGCCTCCAGCAGGTCATCGGGGTGCGCGTACTCGTACGGCGGAACCTGGAGCACCAGGCCCTGGTGGTTGAGGCCACCGGTCATCTGGTCCAGCTGCGGGCGCGGCGCCTCCATCAGCGGGATGCCCCGCTCGTTGGCGGCCTGGAACGCCTCGCGCACCCGGTCGTCGGTGTCGATGAACTGCATCACGTAGAGCGCGGTGGCCGGCACGCCGCCGATCAGCGCCTCCACCACCGAGTTGCGGCCGACCACCAGCTCGGCGGCACCCGCCCCGCCGCGACCGCCCCGGCCACCGCCGCCGGAGCGGCGCATACCGGCACGCGCCTTGGCGTCCCGCTCGCGCTTGATCGCGGCGTTCGCGGCCCGCTGCTTGGGGTGCCCCTTGCGGGCCTCGCCGGGCGGGGTCGGGCCCTTGCCCTGCAGCGCCTTCCGGCTGTGGCCGCCGGTCCCGACGCTCGCACCCTTCTTCGATCCGGGGTTGCGGGCGTTCCTGCGCTGGCTGTTGCCGGCCATGGCGATACTTCCTGTTCTATCCGTCTGCGTCATGCCGATGGGCCGTACCGGTCGAGGCTCGTCAAGACTCCTCGAACGAAGTACGGCCCACCGGCGCCCTGCGGGTACACGCGGGGCTACTGGTTGCTGATCGTCCAGCGCGGGCCGGACGGGGTGTCCTCGATCGCCAGGCCGGCCAGGCCCAGCTGGTCGCGGATGGCGTCCGCGGTGGCGAAGTCCTTGCGCTCCCGGGCCGCCTGGCGCTGGTCCAGGACCAACCGGACCAGCGAGTCGACGACCCCGTGCAGGTCCTCGCCACGCTCCGTGCCGGTCCACTGCGGGTCGAGCGGGTCGAGCCCCAGCACTCCGAGCATCGCACGGACCTCGGCGAGTCGCGCTACCGCGTTCTCCTTGTCGTCCGCGTTCAGCGCGCTGTTGCCCTGCCGGACGGCGGTGTGCACCACGGCCAGCGCCTGCGGCACGGCGAAGTCGTCGTCCATCGCCTCGGCGAAGGCCGGCGGCACCTCGGCGGCCGGCTCGACCGGACCGCAGAGTTCGACCACCCGCTGGATGAAGCCCTCGATCCGGCCGAACCCGGCCTCGACCTCGCGCAGCGACTCCTCGCTGTACTCGATCATCGAGCGGTAGTGCGGGGCGGCCAGGTAGTAGCGGAGCACGATCGGGCGCCAGCGCTTCACCATCTCGGAGATCAGCACCGAGTTGCCGAGCGACTTGCTCATCTTCTCGCCGCTCATGGTGACCCAGGCGTTGTGCACCCAGAAGTTCGCGAACTCGTCGCCGAAGGCCTTGGACTGGGCGATCTCGTTCTCGTGGTGCGGGAAGATCAGGTCCAGCCCGCCGCCGTGGATGTCGAAGGCCTTGCCCAGGTACTTGTGCACCATGGCCGAGCACTCCAGGTGCCAGCCGGGGCGGCCCTGGCCCCACGGGGTGGTCCAGCTCGGCTCGCCCGGCTTGGCGGCCTTCCACATCGCGAAGTCGCGCGGGTCGCGCTTGCCGGTCTCGCCCTCGCCCTCGGGCTGCTTGAG
This sequence comes from Kitasatospora sp. NBC_01266, assembly GCF_036242395.1. Classification (NCBI taxonomy): domain Bacteria; kingdom Bacillati; phylum Actinomycetota; class Actinomycetes; order Kitasatosporales; family Streptomycetaceae; genus Kitasatospora; species Kitasatospora sp. NBC_01266. The sequence continues at coordinate 3,896,860 of NZ_CP108458.1, forward strand.
GTTCTCCAGCTTCTGGTTGGAGAGCTCCAGGTACTGCGGGAAGGACTTGACGTCGAAGTAGACGTTGCCGTCAGCCGCGTAGGCGTGGCCCTTGGCGATCAACGTCTGCATCATGTCGATCATCTCGGGGATGTGGCCGGTGGCCCGCGGCTCCACGGTCGGCGGCAGGCAGCCGATCGCCGTGTAACCGTCGTTGAAGGCGCGCTCGTTGGCGTAGGCGATCTGCCACCAGGGGACGCCGAGCTCGTGCTCCTTCTTGATCACCTTGTCGTCGATGTCGGTGACGTTGCGCACGAACGTCACCTCGAAGCCGCGATAGGCCAGCCAGCGGCGCATCACGTCGAAGTTGAGGTTGGACCGGATGTGTCCGATGTGCGGGGCGCCCTGCACGGTCGCACCGCACAGGTACATCGAGACACAACCCGGTACAAGCGGGACGAAGTCGCGTACCTGGCGGGTGCTGGTGTCGTACAGGCGAAGGCTCACATCGTCCAGGGTAGTGGGAATCAGGGGATGCCCCGCGACGTTTGCGCGGTCCACCCGTCACGAGTTCATGGCAAACCGGACGATCCGGATCCGTTTTCCCTGCCCAGTCGTCGGACCAACCGCCGCCCCGGCCACCGGGCCGTCCGTCGGGCCAGGTGCCGGACCATCAGCCGCGCGGGTAGACCAGCGCGGTGGCCAGGCCCACCAGGCCCTCACCGCGCCCGGTCAAGCCGAGCCCGTCGGTGGTCGCCGCCGAGAGCGAGACCGGTGCGCCGGCCGCGGCCGAGAGCACTGCCTCGGACTCCTGGCGCCGAGCCCCGATCCGCGGCCGCACCCCGATCACCTGCACCGCGATGTTGCCGATCTCGAAACCCGCCGCCCGCACGATCCGGGCCGCCTCGGTCAGCAGCGTGACCCCCGAAGCGCCCTTCCACTCGGGGCGGTCGGTACCGAAGTGGGTGCCCAGGTCGCCGAGCCCGGCGGCCGAGAAGATCGCGTTGCAGGCGGCGTGCGCGACCACGTCGGCGTCCGAGTGGCCGGCCAGGCCCTGCTCGTAGCCGTCCCAGCGCAGCCCGCCCACCCAGAGCGGCACACCGTCCGCGAAGGCGTGCACATCGGTGCCGATCCCCACCCGGGGCAGGACTGGGATGACGGGGGTGACAGGCGCAACGGGACCGCTCGTTGACGAGGCGTCAGAAACCATCGGAAGCCCTCCTGCGGGCGAGTACGGCCTCGGCGAGCACGAGGTCCAGCGGACGGGTCACCTTGAACGCCTCCTCGTGGCCCGGCACCACGACCACCTGGCCGCCGTAGTGCTCGACCAGCCCGGCGTCGTCGGTCACCACCGGCGAGCCGCCCTCGGCCTCCTCGGCCAGCGCCTTGGCGTGCACCTCGGCCAGCGTCTCGCGGCGGAAGCCCTGCGGGGTCTGCACCGCCCGCAGCGTGCCGCGGTCGGGAGTGTCGAGCACCGGCTCCGGCTCACCGGCGGCCACCGGGCGCACCCGCTTGACGGTGTCCGCCAGCGGCACGGCCGGCACCACGGCCTCGGCCCCGGCCCGCACCGCGGCCACCACCGCGTCCACCACCTCGACCGGCACCAGCGGCCGGGCCGCGTCGTGCACCAGCACGATCTCGGTGCTCGCCGGGATCGCCGCCAGGCCCAGCCGGACCGACTCCTGCCGGGTCGCGCCGCCGGCCACCACCCGGATGTCCTTGCCGTCCAGCCCGTGGCTGTCCAGCAGGCCCAGCACCTCGGCGACCCCCTGCGGCGGCGCGGCGACCACCACCAGGCCGACCGCCCGACTGCGGGCCAGCGCCCGGACGGCGTGCACCAGCAGCGGCGCGCCGCCCAGGTCACGCAGCGCCTTGGGTGCCCCGGGGCCGAGCCGCTCGCCCCGCCCGGCGGCCGGAACCACGGCCGCCGCCACTACTCCTGTGCTGTTCAGGGTTTCACTCCTTCGGCGAAGTGGGTATGGCCCAGGCGTACCCGTCAGACGGTGCACCGGACCCCTTCCACCCCGGCGCCGCCTCTCGGGTACCGGTGTGCAGGCCCCCACGCTACGAGCACAACCGGACACACGTCACACCCGGGACAGGGATCCGGCCCCAGGCATGCCACAGCGCCCGAGTGCCTTCCCGGCACCGGGCGCTGCAAACGGCCGTTGTGGCACGGCGTTGCGGCACGGCTCAGGCCGTGCAACAACACCGACGTCGCACTACGAGGCCAGCACCTCGTCGAGCAGCGTCTCCGCCTTGTCCTCGTTGGTGTTCTCCGCCAGCGCCAGTTCGCTGACGAGGATCTGCCGAGCCTTGGCGAGCATCCGCTTCTCGCCGGCCGACAGGCCGCGCTCGCGCTCCCGCCGCCACAGGTCGCGCACGACCTCGGCGACCTTGATGACGTCACCGGATGCGAGCTTCTCCAGGTTCGCCTTGTAGCGACGAGACCAGTTGGTGGGCTCTTCGGTGTACGGTGCGCGCAGCACCTCGAAGACCCGGTCCAGACCCTCCTGGCCGACCACGTCGCGCACGCCGACGAACTCCGCGTTCTCCGCGGGGACGCGCAGCGTGAGGTCACCCTGCTGAACCTTCAGCACCAGGTAGGTCTTGTCCACACCTTTGATCTGGCGAATTTCGATGGCCTCGATCAGTGCAGCCCCGTGATGGGGGTAGACCACCGTGTCGCCAACCTTGAACGTCATGTGACAGGACCCCTTCCGTGGCTTTCCAGAATAACACGCTTTTCCGTCCACCCGAAGGGCGTTTTCGCAGGTCAGGGCCGGTCTCGGGGCTTGACAAGGACCCCTGCGACGTGCTGCGGCCACCCCGCTGGAGCGGCTTCTCGCAGGTCGGAGGCCCTTCTCGCGGCGATCGAAACCTCGGGCAACACCCCGGTAAGCAGCAATCGATCTTGAAGTCGACACGGGATATTCACTGTTTCCCGATCGTGATCTGATCTTGACGTGGTTCCGGAAGCCCACACATCACCGTCACACCGCACCCCGGCCCACCGCTCGGCGGGCGCCCGGACCGCACGCCGGTCCGGGCCCGGTGGCGGCCCGGACCGCACGGCGCCGCCCGATCACCGGAGTGGTCCGTTCGCGACACGGGGCCACCCCGTGAGGGGCGGATAAGTGCGGTGGGTACGCTGAGCGCTGACAACCCGACACGTGACCCAAGGAGATGCGCCGCCGTGAGCCGCAGCCTTCGACGCGGTGGCACTGCCGCCATCGTCCTCGCCCTCGCCGCCGTCTCGCTGTCCGCCTGCGCTGCGGGGGGCAGCGCCGAGACACAGCAGATCAAGCCGGACTCGCCGGCCACTTCACTGGGCGCCGACCTCAAGCTGAACGCCATCGTCGTCGTGGTCAGCCAGGACCAGAGCCCTGGCCAGCCCGGCGCCGCGAACCTGACGGTCAACATCAGCAACACCGGCAGCACCCCGCAGACCCTGACCAACGTCACCGTCGCCGGCACCGCCGCGACCCTCGACGACTCCACCGGCGCGCCGGCGCCCGGCGGCATCGTGATCCCGGCCAACGGTGCGGTGGCGCTCGGCGCCAGCGGGCAGCCCTCCGCGCAGCTCTCCTCGGTGACGCTGACCGCAGGCGGCTACACGCCGGCCTCGTTCACCTTCTCCAGCGCGGGCAAGGTCGACTCCTCGGCGCTGGTCACCCCGGCCCAGGGCCCCTTCCAGTCGTACGGCCCGGCATCGCCGTCCGGCTCCGCCTCGCCGCTGGCGAGCGGCTCGGCCGGCGCGTCCGCCTCGCCCGCCGCGAGCGGGTCCGCCACCGCCTCGGCGGGCGCGAGCACCTCGGCCACCACGAGCGCCCCGGCCTCGACCACCGGCTCCCCGAGCTCCGGCGCCTCGCACTGAGCACTGGGGCGCGCACCCCGGCGTACGGGTAGCGCGCCCCGCGTACGGCTGAGGGCCGCACCCCCTTTCTCCGGGGTGCGGCCCTCAGCCGTAGGCCGGTGCCGGGCGGTCCCGCCGCAACGGCTCCGACCTGATCAGGCGATCTTTACGGCTCGAACTTGTAGCCGAGGCCACGGACCGTGACCAGGTAGCGCGGCGCGCCCGGGTCCGGCTCGATCTTGGCGCGCAGCCGCTTCACGTGGACGTCCAGGGTCTTGGTGTCACCGACGTAGTCGGCGCCCCAGACCCGGTCGATCAGCTGCATCCGGGTGAGCACCCGGCCCGCGTTGCGCAGCAGCATCTCCAGCAGGTCGAACTCCTTGAGCGGCAGGTCGACCTTGGCGCCGTCCACGGTGACCACGTGCCGGTCCACGTCCATCCGGACCGGGCCCGCCTCCAGCGCGCCGGGGCCGCCGCCGTCGTTGCCGATGCCGCCCTCCTCGCCGCGGCGGCGCAGCACCGCGCGGATCCGGGCGACCAGCTCACGGGTGGAGTAGGGCTTGGTGACGTAGTCGTCAGCGCCTATCTCCAGGCCGACGACCTTGTCGATCTCGCTGTCCTTGGCGGTCACCATGATCACCGGCACGTTGGAGCGCACCCGCAGCTGGCGGCAGACCTCGGTGCCGGGCAGCCCGGGCAGCATCAGGTCGAGCAGCACCAGGTCGGCGCCGTTGCGTTCGAACTGCTCCAGCGCGTCGGGCCCGGTGGCGGCGACGGCCACCTCGAAACCTTCCTTGCGAAGCATGTACGAGAGGGCGTCGCTGAACGACTCCTCGTCCTCGACCACCAGTACTCGGGTCACGATCGGGCCTCCGGGGCAGGAAGGGGGGTTGGGGTTGCGGATTGATCGGTGGCGCTGTCCGCCGTGTCGCCGCCTGCGGCGACCGCCGGGTTCTGCCCGGCGGGTAGCCGGACAGTGAAAGTCGAGCCCTGGCCCTCGACGCTCCAGACCGAGACGGTCCCGCCGTGCGAGGCCGCCACGTGCTTGACGATGGACAGGCCCAGGCCGGTACCGCCGGTGGCCCGGCTGCGGGCCGGATCCACCCGGTAGAAGCGTTCGAAGATCCGCTCGCGGTCCTTCTCCGAGATGCCGATGCCCTGGTCGGTCACCGAGATCTCGATCAGCTCGCCGTCCGCCTCCCCGATCGCGGCGGCGCTGGCTATCCGGCGGGTCGCGATCGCCACCCGGGTGCGCGGCGGGCTGTAGTTGACGGCGTTCTCGACCAGGTTGCCGAGGGCCGCGGCGAGCTGGCCGCGGTCCCCGAAGAGGTAGAGGCCGGCGATACCGCCGGCCGCGATGTGGATCTGCTTGGCCGCGGCCTGCTGGCGGCAGCGGTCCATCGCCTCGGCGATCAGCTCGTCCACCGGGACCGGCTCGGGGTCCATCAGCAGGCGATCGTCCTGGACCCGGGAGAGGTCGATGATCTCCTGCACCAGGCTGGCCAGCCTGGTCGCCTCGATCTGCATCCGGCCGGCGAAGCGCTGCACCGCCTCCGGGTCGTCGGCCGCGTCCGCCACCGCCTCGGAGAGCAGTGACAGGGCCCCCACCGGCGTCTTGAGCTCATGGCTGACGTTGGCCACGAAGTCGCGCCGGACCGCCTCGATCCGGCGGCGTTCGGTGAGGTCCTCGACCAGCACCAGGACCAGCCGGGAGCCGAGCGGGGCAACCCGGACCGAGACCGAGAGCGGCTCGCCGTGGCGCGCCACCCCCGGGCGCGGCACGTCCAGCTCGGCCTGGCGGATCTCACCGTCCCTGCGGGTCGCTCTGGCCAGCGCGAGCATCGGCTCGACGGCCACCGCGCCACCGCGGACCAGGCCCATCGAGTAGGCGGCGGAGCTGGCCTTGACCACCTCGTCGCCGTCGCCCAGCACGATCGCGCAGGACCGCAGCACCGAGAGCACCGTGTCCACACCGGGCGGCAGGGCCGACTCCTGGAGAGGGGTGCTCACCGCTGTCGCGCTGCTTCTCCTACCGTTGCCGCTGTTGCTGCCCCGACCCTGCTCGCGCTCGCTCCAGCGGAAGGCGATGGAGGCCGTGAGACCGACGCCGAGGCCGGCGATGGCGCAGGCAGCGGCGGCGGCCACATTCACGTCCATGCGGCCAGCCTAAGCGCATCAACCGGCCGCTCCGTAAGCATCGGATGAAGGCATCGACCGTGCGTTGCCGAGAATTCACCTTCAGGTAGCTGCGGGTTCATCAGGGCGGCCGTGGGTCGTCGCCCGGACAGCGCAGTCTCAATTGCGCAGCCCGTGTGGGTAGGTGACGCGCGTACGATGCGCGCCACCAGCAGCGGCCGCCTACCCGGAGTCCAGGGCCGGCGGCCGGTCGGCACCGCCACCGACACAGCAAGAAGGAGAAGAGAAGCGCATGCGTGACGCTTACCACGAGGAACTCGACTCGATCGGCGACGGCCTGGTCGAGATGGCCCGGCTGGTCGGTTCGGCCGTGGGCCGTGCCACCACGGCGCTGCTCGACGCCGACCTGGCCCTGGCGGAGAGCGTGATCGCGGCCGACGAGAAGGTCAACAACCTCCACCACGAACTGGAGAACACCGCGATCGACGTGCTGGCCCGCCAGCAGCCGGTCGCCACCGACCTGCGGATCGTGGTCACCTCGCTGCGGATGAGCGCGGACCTGGAGCGCTGCGGCGACCTGGCCCGGCACGTCGCCAAGGTGGCCCGGCGGCGCTACCCGGACACGGCCGTGCCGAGCGACCTGCAGCCCATCGTGCTGGAGATGGGTCAGCTCGCCCAGCGCCTGGTGGCCAAGGCCGGCCAGGTCATCGCCACCAAGGACGTGGACGCGGCGCTGCAGCTGGAGCGCGACGACGACGCGATGGACGACCTGCACCGCCAGCTCTTCGCGCACCTGGCCGACGGCCGCTGGCAGCACGGCATCGAGACCGGCGTCGACGTCACCCTGATCGGCCGGTACTACGAGCGCTTCGCCGACCACGCGGTCTCGGTGGCCAAGCGCGTGGTCTTCCTGGTCACCGGCGAGCACGCCGGCGAGTTCGTCCCCGACCAGGCGTAACACCGGACGGCCGGTACCGGCGAGCGGCGACCGGTGCGGGGGCGCACGGCGGCTGCGCGCCCCACACCTACGCGCCCATTGACGCCCCGTCAGCCGTCGGGCTTCACTCGTTGAGCAGGCAACCTGTCACCCTGCCTGCCTCGATCGAGGAGGGCATCGCACCATGACCACCACTCCCGCCCGGCCCGCTCCGACCCCTTCTACCGCCGCACCGAGCCCCCAGGGCTCCCGGATCACGCTGCCGGTGCTGATCGGCGCCTGCGGCTGCGGCCCCGGCTGCGGCTGCGGCTGCCAGTCCGGCGCGCCCTGCCAGTGCGGCGGCGCCAGCGGCGGCTGCTGCGGCGGGCACTGACGAAACGATCAGGCCCGGCCCGGTGCACTGTGCACCGGGCCGGGCCTGATCGTTGTGAAGGCTACTTCTTGCCCTGGTTCTTCACGGCCTCGATGGCGGCCGCGGCGGCCTCGGCGTCCAGGTAGCGGCCGCCGGACGCGACCGGCTTGAAGTCCGCGTCGAGCTCGTAGACCAGCGGGATGCCGGTGGGGATGTTCAGGCCGGCGATCGCCTCGTCGGAGATCCCGTCCAGGTGCTTGACCAGCGCGCGCAGGCTGTTGCCGTGCGCGGTGACCAGGACGGTCTTGCCCGCCGCCAGGTCCGGCACGATCGCGTCGTACCAGTAGGGCAGCATCCGCTCGACGACGTCCTTGAGGCACTCGGTGCGCGGGCGCAGCTCGCTCGGGATGTCCGCGTAGCGGGCGTCGCCGGCCTGCGAGAACTCGGCGCCGTCGGCGAGCACCGGCGGCGGCGTGTCGTACGAGCGGCGCCAGAGTTGGAACTGCTCCTCGCCGAACTCGGCCAGGGTCTGCGCCTTGTCCTTGCCCTGCAGCGCGCCGTAGTGACGCTCGTTCAGCCGCCAGCTGCGGTTGACCGGGATCCAGTGCCGGTCGGCCTTGTCCAGCGCGATCTGCGAGGTGCGGATGGCGCGGCGCAGCAGCGAGGTGTGCACCACGTCCGGGAAGAGACCCTCGGAGGCGAGCAGCTCGCCGCCGCGCGCGGCCTCCTTCTCGCCCTTCTCGTTGAGGTCGACATCGACCCAGCCGGTGAACAGGTTCTTCTGGTTCCACTCGCTCTCGCCGTGACGGAGCAGGATCAGTCGGTAGGTCGTGTCAGCCATGAGGCACAGCTTAATCGAGGCGAAAAAAGGGCTGGCTGGGGCCGACCTCACACATGTAATGTCCTCATTGCCATCTCACCACTTACTTCACCACGTGCCTCAGCATGCCCTCCCGTCGAGCGAACCCCACGCACCGCTCACCGGGACACCTGCCGCCCGGGAGCTGCCCCATGCCCACCGCCCCAGCCGCCCCTGTCCCGCTGACCACCCGGCTGCACAGCGCCATGACCGAATCGGTCGGCGGACTGCCCACGACGTTCTGGTGGCTCTGGACCTCGACCCTGATCAACCGGCTCGGCGGCTTCGTGGTCACCTTCCTGGCGCTCTACCTCACCGTCGATCGCGGCTACTCGGCCTCCTACGCCGGTCTGGTGGCCTCGCTCTTCGGGCTCGGCGGCGCGATCGCGGCGCTGGTCGGCGGAGTGCTGACGGATCGGATCGGGCGCCGTCCCACCCTGCTGGCCGCCCAGCTGATGACCGCGCTCAGCACCGCAGCACTGGGCTTCGCGGACGGACAGCTGATGATCGCCGCGGTGGCCTTCCTGGTCGGCCTGAGCAGCAACGCCTCGCGGCCCGCCGTCTCCGCGATGATCGCCGACCTGGTACCCGCCGCCGACCGGGTGCGGGCCTTCGCCCTGAACTACTGGGCCGTCAACATCGGCTTCGGCGTCTCGGCGGCGGTGGCCGGGCTGGTCGCCGCGCACGGCTATCTGACCCTCTTCATCGCCGATGCCGCCACCACACTGCTCTGCGCCTTCGTGGTCTTCGCCAAGGTTGCGGAGAGCCGCCCGAGGACGACGCCCGGCCAGGCACCGGCCGGCCACGCCGCGGCCGGGTCGGCACCGGCCACCGCCGCCGCGGCGGTCAGCCTCGGGACGGTCTTCCGGGACCGCCGGTTCATGTCGCTGGTCGGGCTGACCTTCCTGCTGGCCCTGGTCTTCCAGCAGGGCAGCACCACGCTCGCGGTGTCCATGGGCAAGTCCGGGCTCAGCACCGAGCAGTACGGTCTGGTGATCGGACTCAACGGTCTGCTGATCGTCCTGCTACAGATCCCGATCACCCGGCTGCTCCGGGGCCGGGACCGGGGCCTGCTGCTGCTGACCGCGGCGCTGCTGACCGGCTGGGGCTTCGGCCTGAACGCGTTCGCCGGCTCCTCCGCCCTGGTCTACGCCGGCAGCGTGGCGGTCTGGACGCTCGGCGAGGTCATCCAGGCGCCGACCAGCATGGGTCTGGTGGCCGAACTCTCGCCGGCCCACGCCCGTGGCCGCTACCAGGGCGTCTACTCGCTGGCCTGGTCGGCCGCCTCGTTCCTGGGTCCGGCCGCCGGCGGCTTCCTGCTGGACCACGCGGGTCACGGCGCGCTCTGGTACGGCTGCGCGGTGCTCGGCACGGTGGCAGCGGTGGGCTACCTGGTGCTGGGCCGGCGGGCGGACGCGGCGCGTCAGCTCCCGGCGCCGGTCCCGGTCTCGGTCCCGGTCCCGGTCTCGACCTCGGCCTGAGCCCCGGACGCAGGCCCGGGCTGGGCCAGGTGCTTGAACGCCGCCAGGTTCCGGGTGGACTCGCCGCGCTTGGTCCGCCACTCCCACTCCCGCCGGATCGCCGAGGCGAACCCCAGCTCCAGCAGGGTGTTGAACGGCTCGTCGGCGTTCTCCAGGACGGTGCCGAGCAGCCGGTCCACCGTCGGCGCGGTGAGCGCCTCCAGCGGCAGGCGGCCGGTCAGATAGACGTCGCCGAGCGGATCCAGCGCGTACCCCACGCCGTACAGCCTGGTGTTGCGCTCCAGCAGCCAGCGGAAGACGGCCTCGTGGTTCTCGTCCGGGCGGCGGATCACGAAGGCGTTCACCGACAGGGTGTGGTCACCGATCCGCAGCGCGCAGGTGGTGCTGAGCTTGCGGGTGCCGGGGAGCGCCGCGACCAGGGTGTACGGATCGGCGGCGGCCGGCTCCCAGTCGACACCGGCCGCGTCGAGCGCGGCGGCGAGCAGGCCGAGGGCCTCGTCCTTGGTACGGGTTGCCATGACCGTGACGTTACCGGCTGGTACCGGCCCGCCGCCGCCGGTCCGGTCCGTGTTCTCCCCTCGACGCCTCCCCTCTTACCGACTCCTACCGACTCCTACCGACGCGGTAGGAGTCGGTAAGAGGGGAGAAGCGCCGGGCAGCGGCTACTGCTGGCTGAGCCGCCGCCGCGCCCCGGCCAGCCGCCCGGCCGGGCGGGCCAGCGCCCCCGCGTAGACCTCGGCGGTGGTCGCGGCGGACGCGCCCCAGCCGAAACCGGCCGCGTGCTCGGCGGCCGCCTCGCCCTGCCGGGCCACCAGCTCGGGATCGGTCACGTACGGCTCCAGTGCCCGCGCCCAGTCGGCCGGCTCGTGACCGCGCACCAGCGTGCCGGTCCGGCCGTCCCGCACCGCGACCGGCAGCCCGCCGACCGCCGCGGCCACCACCGGCGTACCGCAGGCCTGCGCCTCCAGCGCGACCAGTCCGAAGGACTCGCTGTAGGAGGGCATCGCCAGCAGCGTGGCCGCCCGGTACCACTGGGCCAGCTCCGCCTGACCGACCGGCGGATGGAACCGCACCACATCACCGATGCCGAGCTGGGCGGCGAGCTTCTGCAGCCCCAGCGGCCTGGCCAGCCCCGTCCCCGACGGGCCGCCGACCACCGGGACCACCAGCCGCTCGCGCAGCTCGGGCCGTCGCTCAAGCAGCGCCGAGACCGCTCCGAGCAGCACCTCGGGGCCCTTGAGCGGCTGTATCCGGCCGGCGAAGAGCAGCACGGCGGCGTCGGCCGGCAGGCCGAGTCGAGCCCGTGCGGCGCGGCGGTCGCCGGGCCGGAAGACGTCCAGGTTGACCCCCGGGTGCACCACGGCGAGCTGCTCGCCCCGGGCGCCGTAGTGCGCGGCGAGCTCGCCCGCCTCCTCCGCCGTGTTGGCGATCAGCCGGTCGGCGGCCTCGACCACCTGGGTCTCACCGATCACCCGGGCCGCCGGCTCGGGCGTGTCGCCCTCGGCCAGCGCCGCGTTCTTGACCTTGGCCATGGTGTGCATGGTGTGCACCAGCGGCACTCCCCAGCGCTGCGCCGCCAGCCAGCCGACCTGCCCGGAGAGCCAGTAGTGCGAGTGCACCAGGTCGTAGTGGCCCGGCCGGTGCCCCGCCTCGGTGCGCAACACACCGTGGGTGAAGGCGCACAGCTGAGCCGGCAGGTCCTCCTTGATCAGGCCCTCGTACGGACCGGCCGTGACGTGGCGGACCAGCACGCCGGGTGCCAGCTCCACGGTCGGCGGCAGGTCGGAGGAGGTGGCCCGGGTGAACACCTCGATCTCGATGCCGAGCGCGGCCAGACGCTTGGCCAGCTCGACGATGTAGACGTTCATGCCACCGGCATCGCCGGTGCCCGGCTGGTGGAGCGGGGAGGTGTGCACGCTCAGCATCGCGATCCGGCGCGGGCGCCGGGGCCGGCCTGCCGCGAACGCGTGCAGGCGCCCGCGAACCGGCGGGGTCTGCCGGTCACGCCATACCGTCGACACGGGGGGCTTGATCACCTGGCTGCGGCCTCTCTGATCTGCGCTGCGACGCCCTGTACGGCGACCACTCCTGTGGGTCCAACTGGAAGACAACCTCCCAGGGTGCACGTCGCATTCCCGCAGCGGCACATGTCAGGCCGGCGGAGCGACGCACGTCACGCCGACCACCGCGCCCGGCGCCGTCCGGGCCCCGCGTACCCTGCGGGAATGGCCGCTTCCTTCGACCCGGGCTCGTTCGGGCATCCCGCCGCGCTCCGGACGTCGGTGCCGACCCCGAGAACGCCGGGCCCGCCGCAGCCGCGGCGGGCGTCGACCACCGCCACCAGCCGCCCGGTCGGCACGGTCACCCGCGGCACCACCAACACCAACCGGCTGCGGCGGATGGACCGCTGGATCGTCCACACGCTCGGCTCACGACTGCGCGCCGCCGACCGGCCGCCGGTGGCCGTCGACCTCGGCTACGGCGCGGCGCCCTGGACGGCCGTCGAGCTGTCCCACCGGCTCCGGACGGTGCGGCCCGACCTGCGGACGGTCGGTATCGAGATCGAGCCCGCCCGGGTCGCCGCCGCGCTGCCCTACGCCGAGCCGCCCGTGCTGACCTTCCGCCGCGGCGGCTTCGAGGTGCCGTTGGACGGCGGTCCGGCGCTGCTGATCCGCGCCGCCAATGTGCTGCGGCAGTACGAGGAGGAGGCGGTGCGGGGGGTCTGGGAGCGGCTCTGCGGGCGGCTGGCGCCGGGCGGTCTGCTGGTCGAGGGCACCTGCGACGAGATCGGCCGCCGGCACGTCTGGGTGGCGCTCGACCCGTCGGGCCCGCGCACGGTGACCTTCGCCGCTCGGCTGGCCGGTCTGGAGCGTCCCTCGGACCTGGCCGAGCGGCTGCCGAAGGCGCTCATCCACCACAACGTCCCGGGGCGTCCGGTGCACGCCTTCCTCAGCGACTTCGACCGGGCCTGGGCCGCCGCCGCGCCGTACGGGGCGTTCGGCGCCCGGCAGCGCTGGGTGGCCGCCTGCACGGCACTGTCGGGGCAGTGGCCGCTGGTGGACGCGCGGGGGCGGTGGCGGCAGGGCGAGGTCACGCTGCCCTGGTCGGCGCTGGCGCCCTGAGCAGGGCCTTCAGGTTCACTCGAACGAGTTATCGAATTTCTCTAGCGTATTGACGCGACGTCAGTCCACTATGGGGGCGAACCCGGTGACACCCGCTCCTTGACTCGACCACACGGCAGCACACCCGCAGCACACCTGCGGTACAGCCACGGCACAGCCACGTCGCACCGCCACGTCGCACTGCCACGGCTCACACGCCGTCGGGCCCGGCCGACCGGCCCGCCAGCCCCAGCTCCTCCCGCACCCGCGCGAAGATCTCGTACGCCTCCGCGCCGAACAGCACGAACCGCACCTCCAGACCCGCCAGCTCCTTGACCGGATCCTCCGCGAGCACCTCGGCCACGGTGGACAGCGCGATCCGGGCCGCGTCCTCCAGCGGCCACCGGTACACCCCGGCGGACACCGCGGGGAACGCCACGCTCCTCGCCCCCAGCTCCAGCACCGCCAACCGGAGCGACTCCCGATAGCAGGAGGCCAACAGCCGCGCCCCCTGCTCGTACTGCTCCGCCCCGTACACCGGCCCGACGGTGTGCACCACATGACCGGCCGGCAGCCGCCCGGCCGTGGTGGCCACCGCCTGGCCGACCGAGAGGCCCCGCCCGTAGTGCGCGGCCCGCAGCCTGCGGCACTCCGCCAGGATCTCGGGACCGCCGGCCCGGTGGATCGCCCCGTCGACGCCACCACCACCCAGCAGCGACGAGTTGGCGGCGTTGACCACCACATCCACCCGCTGCTCCGTGATATCACCCTGAATCAAAGTGATCTGCGTCACCGTCAGCCCCTCTGTCCCGGCCGTGCCATTGCCCGGCCCCGAACCGTTCACGCTACGAGCAAACCCGCCACCTGCGTGGCAATAACCACATCCACAGCGGCCCACCAGGGAAATGCCCGGAGATCACGTTATGGTCGCGAGAAGTTCCCTGACTCGCGGTGCCTTGCGGGCACTGCGCGTGGACCACAGTCGTTACCCCGTCAGGGAAAGGGAGGAACCATCCGTGCCCGCTACGGGAGACGGGCCAGGACTCGGCGCCGAAAGCCGGTCCGGTGCCCCGACAGGAGCTGGCGTACGTCAGCGTGTCGCTGCCCCCTGCCCTGATCCGGCTACCGCCACGCTCGGCGCTGACGGACTGAACGGCCTGAACGGACTGGGCGGCCTGAACTCCCTGCACGGTCTGGAGACTCTCGAGAGCTTCGGCCGCCTCGGCGCACCAGCCGGCTTCGGCGAGCCCGCCACGCCCACCGGACACCCCGCCGGCCCGGACGGCGAAGCCACCGCCCTGCCGCTGCCCGGCCCGCGCTCCACCTCCCGCCCCACGGCCGGGGACCGGGCCGCCACGCCGCTCAGGCTGCTGGTGATCGAGAACGACACCAGCGACGCCCGGCTGATCGAGGAGCTGATCACCGCCAGCGGCACGCCCGTCGACCTCTCCTGGGCCCGCGGTCTGGAGCAGGCCGCCGCTCAGCTCTCCCCGCAGCCCGCCCTCCCCGGCCGCCGGGCCCGCACCCTGCCGATCGACTTCAGCTGCGTGCTGCTCGACCTGGCCACCCCGCTGACCGGCGCCCCCGCCCGAGCCGCGACCGACCCGCTGGACGGGCTGCGCGAGCTGCTGCGGCTCGCGCCGAACGCGGCCGTCGTGGTGCTCACCGATGCCGCCGACACCCAGCTGGGCGCCGCCGCGGTGGCCGCCGGCGCTCAGGACTTCCTCACCAAGGACGACACCGACGGCCCGCTGCTGGCCCGCGCGCTGCGCTACGCCGTGGAGCGCAAGCGGGCCGACGAGTCGCAACGCCGGCTGGTCGAGGCCGAACTGCGCGGCCAGGAGAACGCCCGGCTGCAGCGCCATCTGCTGCCCACCCCGCTGCTGGAGGGCGCCGACCTCTCCTTCACCCGCCGCTACCGGCCGGGGCGCCGCCGCGCCCTGCTCGGCGGCGACTTCTACGACGCGGTCCGCACCGACGACGGCACGGTCCACCTGGTCATCGGAGACGTCTGCGGACACGGCCCCGATGAGGCCGCCCTCGGCGTCGCGCTGCGGATAGCGTGGCGGACCCTGGTCTTCGCCGGCCTGACCGGCCAGACCCTGCTGACCACCCTGCAGCACGTCCTGGAGCACGAGCGGCGCAGCGACGAGATCTTCGCGACCCTCTGCATGCTGGTCATCACCCCGGGCACGCCGCCGGACGACACCGGGCGTGGTCACCGCCGTGCCACCGCGGCCGGCCGCGCGACCGGCGAGCGGCCCGCCCCCGGGGTCGGCCAGCAGCCGCTGCCGTCCGACCGGCCCGGCGTGGAGCACGCCCAGCTCTACCTGGCCGGGCACCCGGCGCCGCTGCTGCTCACCCCGTCCCAGCGGCCCGTGGTGGTCCCGTTCGACCAGGCCGGCCCGGCACTGGGCCTGCTGCCCTGCGACGACACCGAGGCGAGCTGGCCGCCGCACCACCTCGAGCTGCCACCCGGCTGGAGCCTGCTGCTCTACACCGACGGCCTGATCGAGGGGCGGGTCGGCGCCGGCTCCCGGCGACTGGGCCAGGACGGCCTGATCGCCCTGATCGGCGACCACCAGGCGAACGGGCTGACCCGCGGCCGCCTGGTGGACGGCGCGCTCGCCGAGGTCGAGGACCTCAACGGCGGCGCGCTGACCGACGACGTCGCGGTGCTGCTGCTGGAGCGGACCCAGCAGCCGCCCCTGATGGGCTGACCCCCGCTGATCAGGCGGCACTGCTCAGGCGGCGCCGATGCTGAGCGGGCGGCACAGATCTGCCCGGACCGGCCGCTGAGTCGCTGCCGATCCGGGCACATCCAGGCTGGTCCGGGCACCTGTCACGCGGCCGGCGGCCGCAGGATCACCAGGGGCCGTACGGGCCCATGTTGCGACGGTCGTCCTTGCCGCCGCGCCCACCGGTCAGCGCCTTGATGGCCGGGCGGACATCGACCATGTAGACGATCGCCGCGACCAGGCCGGCCAGAGTCAGGAAGCTGCCGATGAAGTTGGCCCCGAAGAGCAGGTCGAGGCCGAGCGCGATCCCGAGCACGACCAGCCAGAAGGTCTTGGTCTTCTTGTCCGCGGCACGGTACGCGTCCTCGCGCCGCACCGCGGCGTCCACGAACGCGAATCCCTTGAAGAGGATGATCCCGACCGACAACCACCACAACGGATTCAGGAGGTTGATGTATGCGATGTAGCCCACCCGGGTCTCCTCACACGAAGCCTCGCCGCTGCCACACCTGGACTTCCCACGGCCGTGTCAGTCCATCCTGACACGCTGCGGCACCCGACAGACGGTGAACGTCCCAGGCACCCGCAGCGTGCCCTACCGACCGCGCCGCAGCGTCCCGGTGCTGCTACTTTCCGGCGCCGCTACTTTCCGGCGCCCGGCGCCTTCCGCGCCCGAGCGGCCTTCTTCGCCGGCTTCGGCCCGCCCGCAGCCTGGCCGGTCTCCTGAACGCCCTCGTCCTCGAGGATCCCGTCCTCGATGATCTCGGCGTCCACCGTGACCGGCTCGGAGACCTCGACCACGACGGCGGCGCTCTCCGGCTGCGCCGGACCGGGCTGCCCCACCACGCCCTTGCCGCGTTCGGCCAGCTCGTCGTAGACCTCCTTGGCCTTGACCGCGAGTCCGGCGGCCCGGCCCACCTGCTGGAACGCGAAGGTCTGCGCCCGGTCCTGCAACGACTTGAGGTCGGTCGGCAGCGTGGTCACCGTCCCGAGCACCTTGGCCTGCGCCTGCGCCAGCCTGGTCTGCGCCTCCTGCAGCCGCGCGGTCGCCGCCTCCTGCGCGGCCTGCCGGTCGGCGGCCAGCGCCTCGAGCTGCCCGGGCACCTCGCGCAGCTTCGCGTACGCCAGGTCGCCAGCACCGGCGAGCGCGTACAGCGGCGTCGGGTCGCTCAGCGTCTTCCTGATCTCGTTCCTGATCTCATCGGTGCTGGGCATCGGCACTCCCTCTCATCGTTCGGCCTCACTCGGCCCTGTAGTTGTCACGCACAAAGGCCTCGTACACCGCCAGCAGCGCGTGCTTCTGCTGCTCACTGATCGCTGTGTCCGCGAAGATCGCGGCCCGCAGCTCCACCCCGCCCGCAGGCCGCTCCTCCAGGATTCCCGCCTGCACGTAGAGCGTCTCCGCGGAGATCCGCAGCGCCTTGGCGATCTGCTGCAGGATCTCGGCGGACGGCTTGCGCAGCCCCCGCTCAATCTGACTCAGGTACGGGTTCGACACACCCGCTGCCTCCGCCAGCTGGCGCAACGAGTACTGCGCGGCGCGCCGCTGCTCCCGGATGTACTCACCCAGCGAGCTCACCTTCAGTGAAGCCATACCCTCCATGCTGCCCATCGGTGCTTGCAAAAGCAAGCAGCCAGCTAGCGCGCGTCGCGTGGTGACCACACGCGACGCGCGCCGGCCGGCGCGGCGAAGAGCCCTTGGCTAGCCCAGCCGGATCGGCATCAGCATCGAGAAGTTCTCGGTCTCCTGGCCGGCTGCCCGGATCGCCAGCGGGCTGACCGCGCCGCCGAGCTCGAGGACCAGCTGGTCCGGAGTGCCGACCGCGAGCGCCTCCAGCAGGAACTCCTGGTTCACCGCCACGAGCAGGTCGCCGTCGGCCGCCGCCGCGGTCTCAGCCGGGTCCGGCGCGGTGCCCGGTTCGGTTTCGATCACGCGCAGGACGCCGTCCCGGCTGACGGCGAGGACGGTGACCGGCACTTCGGCCGCCCGCGTCCCGGCGCCCTGGGCCGGGGCCTCCGGCGTGCGGGTCGGCGTGTAGGGGCGGGTCGCGCCGTCGGCGACCGCACGGCGCAGCGTGCTCGCGGGCAGCTCGACCCGGTGGGTGGGCCGCAGCCGGGTCAGGCTGCGGTAGTCGGGGAAGTCCAGGTCCAGCCGCTCGCCGGCCACCCGGCGCCCGCCTGCCTCAGCCGCCACCGAGGCACCCTCGACCGTCAGGGTCAGCTCGCCGGAACCCGCCGCGTCGGCCTGCGCCGCCAGGGCGCCGAACCGGTCGGCGAGTGCCGCCGGGACCAGGACGTTGAACTCGGTCCGCGCCGCCGCGCGCACCGGGGCCGACCCGACCGCCAGCCGGTAGCGGTCGGTGGCCACCAACCGCAGCAGCTCGCCGTCCAGGTCGAAGAGGATGCCGCCGAGCATCGGCGCCACCGGCTCGGCGCTCACCGCGAAGCGCACGGCCGCCAGCGCCGCGACCAGGTCGGCGGGCGCCACGGTCAGCCGGGCACCGCCCAGCGGGGCGGCGGAATCGGCGGAATCGGCTGAATCGGCGGAGTTGATCGTCGTCATGCTGTGCTCCCGTTGGTCGATCAGGGTACGGACCTGGGAGAGCTCGCGACGCGCGTCGGCCAGG
The DNA here is from genome assembly GCF_036242395.1 of Kitasatospora sp. NBC_01266. Taxonomy (NCBI): domain Bacteria; kingdom Bacillati; phylum Actinomycetota; class Actinomycetes; order Kitasatosporales; family Streptomycetaceae; genus Kitasatospora; species Kitasatospora sp. NBC_01266. The sequence continues at coordinate 3,914,926 of NZ_CP108458.1, forward strand.
CCGTCCTCCAGCCGCCGCAGGTGCGTGTCGAGCACCTGGTGGGCGGACTGCGCGTCGGACGGCGCGGCCAGCAGCAACCGGATCTCGGCCAGCGGCAGTCCGATCCGGCGCAGTCGGCAGAGCAGCCGGGCATCGGCGAGCTGGGCCGGCGCGTACCAGCGGTAGCCGGTCTGCGGGTCCACCCAGGCGGGGCCGAAGACCCCGGCGCCGTCGTAGAACCGCAGCGCGCTGACGGTCAGTCCACTCTCCCGGGCCAGCTGCCCGATACTGCGCATCACGCTCTCCATGACGAGGACTCTGGGGGCTCGACCAGGTCGAGGGTCAAGCCGTCCGCCGACCGCCTCCTGCCGGGCGCGGTCGCGCCGACGGCCGGCCGCCTCACGAGGTCAGCGCGCGGTAGACCGGGGCGAGCAGCGCGCCGAGGCCACGGCCACGCACCGTGATGTCGGGCGCCGCCAACCGCTCGACCGGCAGCGGACCCCGGCGACCCGGGCCCGTCGCCGCCAGATCCTCCTGACGCACCGTGAAGTCGCCGACCCAGTAGTCGTCCAGTGACTGCCCCGACGCGGGGACCGGCCCGCCAACCACCGCGCCACCGACCGGCCCACCACTGACCGCCGCGCCGCTGTCCGGCACACCACCCGTGCTGTCGTCGGTCATTCGGCGATCGCCTCCTCGGTGAGGGTGAGCAACTCGCGCAGCTCACCGTCGGACAGGTCGGTGAGCCACCGCTCACCCTCGCCGACGACCGCGTCGGCCAGCGCGCGCTTGGCGTCGATCAGGCCGGCGATCCGCTCCTCGACCGTGCCCGCGCAGATGAAGCGGCGCACCTGGACGGTGCGGTGCTGGCCGATCCGGTGGGCCCGGTCGGTGGCCTGCTGCTCGACCGCCGGATTCCACCACCGGTCCAGGTGGACCACCTGGTTCGCGGCGGTGAGGTTGAGCCCGGTGCCGCCGGCCTTGAGCGAGAGCAGGAAGACGCCCGGCCCCGCGCCGTCGCCCGACTCCTGGAACCGCTGCACCAGTTGGTCGCGGCGCCGGGCGCTCAGGCGGCCGTGCAGGTAGAGCACCTCGGTGTCGAACCGCTCGGCCAGGTGCTGGTGGAGCAGCGCGCCGAACTCGGCGTACTGGGTGAAGACCAGGGTGCGGTCGCCCTCGGCGAGGGCCTCGGCCAGCACCTCCTCCAGCCGGGCGAGCTTGCCCGAGCGGCCCGCCACCGTCGAGCCGTCGTGCAGCAGTTGGGCCGGGTGGTTGCAGACCTGCTTGAGCTTGCCGAGCGCGCCGAGCACCGCGCCCTTGCGCTGCACCCCCTTGATCCCGCGAAGCCGGTGCAGCAGGTCGGCGACCACCGCCTGATAGAGACCCGCCTGTTCGGCGGTCAGGGTGCACCAGACGGTCATCTCCTGCTTGTCCGGCAGCGCGACGGCCACCGCCGGGTCGTCCTTGCGTCGCCGCAGGATGAACGGGCTGGTCCGGCGCAGCAGTTCGGCCGTGCGCTCGGCGTTGGCGTGCTGCTCGACGGGGATCGCGTACCGCTCCTTGAAGGCCGCCGCCGAGCCGAGCAGTCCGGGGTTGGCGAAGTCCAGGATCGCGTGCAGCTCGGCGAGCCGGTTCTCCACCGGCGTGCCGGTGAGCGCGATCCGGTGCTCGGCGGGGAGCGAACGCAGCGCCCTGGACTGGGCGGTGGCGCTGTTCTTGACGTTCTGCGCCTCGTCGGCGATCACCCGGTGCCAACTGATCCGGCGCAGCTCGGGGGCGTCGCGCTGGACCAGTCCGTAGGTGGTGATCACCAGGTCGGCGCTGGTCGCGGCGGCCCGCAGCTCGTCCCCGGTGGGCCGGTCGGCACCGTGCTGGACGTGGACCCGCAGCATCGGGGCGAACCGGGCCGCCTCGCGACGCCAGTTGGCGACCAGCGAGGTGGGGCAGACCAGCAGGGTCGGACCCGGCCGGGTCGACCCGGCGTGCTCGGCGGCTTCCCCCTGCTCGGCCGCCAGCAGCGCCAGGGCCTGCACGGTCTTGCCCAGCCCCATGTCGTCGGCCAGCACCGCGCCCAGCCCGAGCCGGCTCAGCGAGCGCAGCCAGGCCACACCGCGCTCCTGGTACGGGCGCAGCGTGGCCCCGAAGCCCTCCGGCAGCGGCACCACGGGGAGTTCACCCGCCGACCGCTCCGCCGTCCCCCGCCCGCCGCTCCCCAACCCGCTCCCCGACCCGCCCTGCGGCCCGGCCGCCGACCGCTCGCCGAGCAGCGCGCCGAACACGCCGGATGCGGTGACCGCGCCGATCGGTAGTCCGGCGACCAGCGCGCCCGGGTCCAGGATCAGCCGGAGCAGCCGACCGGGCGGGCTCTCGCCGGTTCCCCGCCGGGTCAGGAAGTCCACAGCGGCGGCGATCTGACGGGCGTCCACCTCGATCCACTGCCCGCGCACCCGGACCAGCCCGCGCTTGGCCGCCGCCAGGTCGGCCAGCTCCTGGGCGGTCAACGGCTCACCCTCGAGCGCCAGTTGCCACTGGAAGGCGAGCACGGCGTCCCGGTCGAGCCAGGCCCGCCCGTCCGGTGGCGGCGTGCCCGCCGTCCGTCCGGCGGCCGAGCCGGCCGCGGGGCCCCGCACCGCGAGCGCCATCCCGAGCCGTGGCCGGTGCTGCCACCAGGTGGGGAGCAGGACGCCGAAGCCGGCGGCGGCCAGCGCCGGGGCCGCCTCACGCAGGAAGTCCAGGGCGGTGTCCCGGTCCAGGGTCAGTCCGCTCGGCCGGGCCGAGCGCAGCGCCTGCCGCAGCTCGGTCCGGCACCGCACGGCCCGGTCCAGCTCGGCCTGGTAGGCGCCCTGCGGGTCCTCGACCTTGCGGGCGAAGGCGGCTTCCGTCGCCCCGCCGGCCCACAGGTCGGCGGCGGTGACCAGCAGCGAGGGCTCGTCGACGGCCTGCAGCAGGAACTCCAGCCGCCAGTGGGTGTCGGAACTGTGCCCCTCGGGGTCACCTGGGTCGGCCCCGAGCGGCTCGACCAGCCGGAAGCAGAGCCGGACCGCCGACTGCTCGGGGCCGCCGGAGCCGTGCCAGGCCGCCAGTCGCCCGGCCAGCCCAGCGAGTGCGGCCCGCTGCGCGCCCGGCTCCACCGCCAGCAGCCCGTCCCCGGCCCCGAGGGCGGCGAACCAGCGCTCGGCCACCAACCCGTCGGGATCACCGGCCGCCCCGACCCCGCGCGGCAGCCGCAGCACGCCCGGGTGGTCGGCCAAGCCGGCCCGGACCTCGCGGTCGGTCAGCGCCTCCAGCACCTCGGCGAGCAGCACCGGCCCCGGCCGATCGCCCCGGGCCACCGGCGGACAGCCCTCGGCGAGGGCGGTCGCCTCCCGGCGGTCGGCGGTACCCAGCACCGGCTGCCAGCGCGCGTGCGGCACGCCGTCCAGCTGGACCAGGGCGGGCAGCACCTGGCCCCGGCCGACCAGTCGCCAGGCCAGGTCGTGCACGGCGGTGAGCCAGCGCAGCGAGGCCCCGTACGCGACGTCGACCCGCCCCGGGCCGTCGAGTTCCGCGCTGGTCAGCGCCCAGCGCGGGTCGAACAGCTCGCCCAGCAGCTGGGCGGCCTCGGCCGGCTCGAAGACCAGCGCGGGAACCCGCCAGGCGTGCAGCGACACCCCGCTCGGCGCGCGGCCTCCGAGCAGCTCGGGCGAGGGCGTGGGCACCCCGCTCAGCGAAGGCAGGGTGAGCGTGGTCCAGCGCTCGGCCGCCTGGCCGGCCAGCCACTCAAGGCCGGGGCCGATGCCGCCCAGCAGCTCCGCGAGCAGCGCGGCGGAGCAGGCGTACGGGTGCGGCCGAGCCGCCGCCGAGCCGTTCCCACCCGCTCCCGGCCCGGCCTCGGGGCCACCGCCCGGGTAGGGCACCGGGCCGCGCGCCGCGTCGAGCGCCCGCGCGTCCTCGGCCCAGAGCGCCAGCCGCCCGCCCCCCGGCCCGCGCCACAGACCGTGCACCGCGAACACCGCTCCCGGACACCTCCTCCCGCACTCACCAAGCCACTGCCTCGCAGCCTAGCCACGACCTGCGACAACGGGCGCCGAGGCCTGAGTCGACTCCTTTTTCACAGCGACTCTCGCAGCGACTCTCGCAGCGACTTCGGCAGCGACCCGCGCAGCATGGTTGAAGGTTGAACGAAAACGGCCTATGGTGGAGCCAACAAGTTGAAGCCTCAACAAAAGGCTTCGAACCCGAGGAGGAGCCATGGGCCTGTTCAGCCGCAAGACCGCCGCCACCAGCGACACCGCCACCGCCACCGCCGTGCTGGACGCCCCGGCCGCGTCCGCCGCCCCCGACCTCGCCCACCTCACCGGCGACTACACCATCGACACCACGCACAGCCGGATCGGCTTCACGGTGCGGCACGCCATGGTCACCAACGTGCGCGGCGAGTTCACCGACTACCAGGGCAAGCTCCACCTGGACGGCAGCAACCCGGCCGCCTCCACCGCCGAGCTGGTGATCCAGGTGGCCAGCGTCGACACCGGCAACGAGCAGCGCGACGGCCACCTGCGCACCGGCGACTTCTTCGCGGTCGAGACCCACCCGGAGATCACCTTCCGCAGCACCGCCGCCGCTCAGCTGGACGCCGACACCTACCGGCTGCACGGCGACCTCACCATCAAGGGCACCACCCGCCCGGTGGTCCTCGCCCTGGAGTTCACCGGCAGCGCCGTCGACCCGTACGGCATCCAGCGCCTCGGCTTCGAGGGCTCGACCACCGTCGACCGCACCGATTTCGGCCTGAGCTACAACGCCGCGCTGGAGACCGGTGGCTTGCTGATCGGCGAGAAGGTCAAGCTCGGCTTCGACATCTCCGCCGTCCGGGCCTGACGCCCGGCAGCGCTGTTCCGACCTGCCCGTCGCACCCGCCGGGCCCCCGGTGCCGCCGCGTGCGGCAGGATGACAGGGGGCCGGGGACGAGCCGGCCGAACGGGTAGCAACAGGGGGCAAGGCCGGTGGAACTTCGACAGCTGCGCTACTTCGTCACCGTCGCCGAGGAACTGCACTTCGGCCGCGCGGCCGAGCGACTGCTGATCGGCCAACCCGCCGTCAGCCAGCAGATCCGGCGCCTGGAGCGCGAGTTGAAGGTCGACCTGTTCGACCGCACGCCCCGCCTGGTCCGGCTGACCCCGGCCGGCGAAGCCTTCCTGCCCGCCGCCCGTACCGTGCTCGCCGCCGAGGACGCGGCCCACGCGGTGGCCGCCGACCTGGCGGCCGGCCGGCTGGGCACCTTCCGGCTCGGCACCATCACCGGCCTCGGCGAACGGCTCGACCGCATTCTGGACACCTTCGAACGGCACGCTCCCGGGCTGCGGGTGGAGTTGGCCGCACTCCCGGTCAAGGAGCGGCTGGCCCAGCTCGCCGACGGACGCCTGGACGCCGCCTTCGTCCGTGGCGCGATCCCGGGCGACTCCGCCGAGCTTCGCCAGCTGCCGCTCTGGCAGGACGACTTGGTGGCCGCCGTGCCCGCCCGGCACCCGCTCGCCGAAGGCGCCGAGCTCTCCCTGCGCGACCTCGCCGAACTCCCGCTGCGGCTGACCGAGCGGCGCAACCACCCCACTCTGGTGGACCTGGTGCTGAACGCCTGCCACACCAGCGGTTTCGAGCCGATCCCCGGGCCGACCTCCGGCAACCTGCAGGACACGCTGGCCGCGATCGGCGCCGGCACTCCGATGTGGACCGTGGTCTACGCGACCAACGCCCGGATCATGCGGATTCCCCGGGTCGCCTTCGTCCCGTTCGCACCGCCCGGACTGCGGCTGCCGGTCGCGCTGGTGGTGCGCCAGGGACCTGGCACGCCGGGGCTCGATCTGCTGCGAGCCGCCTGCGCGCCGACGGCGGCGCCTAAGACTGCGCCCGCGCCCGCGATCGCGGCAACGACCTCAACCATGCCCCCCACCAGCGGCGATCAGGATTCGTGATCGCAGCCAGAGCGATTCGGGTCTGGGTCGCCGGCCGCCCCGCGCGGTGAACTGTTCCTGTCGGCAGGACGCCCCGGAACAGCCGGGGCGGGCCGCGAGTGAAGGAGCAGGACATGCCCGTCGTCACCGTTCAGCAGGGCCCCCGCACCGTCGAGTTGAAGCGCGAGCTGGTCGCCCGGATCACCGACGCCTTCGTGGACGCGTACCAGATCCCCGCCGAGTCCGTGCAGGTCTGGATCCACGAGGTCCCCACCGACAGCTGGGGCGCGGCCGGCAAGCTGACCGCCGACAAGTAGCTTGCCGGCCAACCTGATTGATGGCTCCGGTCCGCCCCTGCGCCGCACTCAGGGGCGGCCGGCCAGCAGTGCCTCGTCCGCCGCGGTGAGCCAACTGGCCGGCGGCCGGAGCAGCCACCCCTCCCGCTCGCCCAACTCGGCCGCACAGGAGGCGATCAGCCCGATCCCGGGGTCGCCCTGCCCCGGCCGCCGGACCAGGCTCACCAGGGTCAGCGGCACCGGGTCGACCAGCGGGCGGGTGACCACCCCGGGCAGTTCCGGCCCGCCGACGGTGGTCAGCATCGGATGGCCGTGCCGTGCCAGATAGCGCGCCGTCTCGGCCGCGCCGACCGGATAGGAACCGGCCCCGGCCGCCGTCAACCCATGGGCGGCCAGCAGCCGTTCGCCGAACTCGGTCCACTCGGTGGTGGCGGGGTTGCCGGCGCAGATGTCCACCGGGTGGCCCACCAGCTCGGCCGTGCGGATCGCGGTCCGCCCGGCCAGCGGATGCCCCTGCGGCAGCAGCAGCGCCACCCGCTCCAGCCGAACGGGCCGCTGAAGCAGCCGCTCGCGCGACTCCGGCGGCAGACCACTGAACCAGCCGAACGAGACATCCAGCCGCCCGGCCAGCAACTCCCTTGCCCCGGCGGCCAGTCCACCGTGATAGCGGGCCAGCAGGGTGGCCTGCGGGTCTGCGGCGCGAGCGGCGGCCAGGATCCGATCCGCCGTCAGATCCGCTCCGGTGACCGCGCTGTTGAGGTCGACCAGCACCGTCCGGCGTGGCGGCGGCGCCACCATCTCCGCCTGCAGCGCGAGCAGCCGCCGGGCCTGCGGCAGCAGCCGCTCCCCCGCCTCGGTGAGCGCGACACTGCGCGTGGTGCGGGTGAACAGCTCCCGCCCGAGCAGGCGCTCCAGGGTCCTGATGTCCCGGCTGAGTGCCTGCTGGGCCACGTGCAGCCGGGCCGCCGCCTGCCCGAAGTGCAGGGTCTCGGCAGTCGCCACGAAGCCGCGCAGCAGGCGAGGGTGCAGGTCGGCGGGCATGCGGGCGAGGGTAGCAAGGGATTGACAACACAGCTGCGTCAATTCTCCCGAACAGGTGTTGGACCTCCGGAAGCCCGGCGAACAGGCTGGGGCCATCCCCCCGACGCCTGCCCTGGAGTCCCGTGTTCGCCGCCTACCGCCGCCTGTTCGCCGCACCCGGCGCGCTCGCCTTCACCTGCTACGGCCTGATCGGCCGGCTCTCCTTCTCGATGCTCGGCGTCAGCCTGCTGACCGCGATCGTCGACCGCCGCCACTCCTACGCGCTGGCCGGCGCGGTCTCGGCCGCCGGCATGGTGGGCGTGGCGCTCGGCATGCCGCTGCTCGGGCGGCTGGTCGACCGCTACGGGCAGCGCCGGGTCTCGATCCCGGCCGCGCTGTGGTCCGCCGTGCCACGCACCGCGCTGCCACTCCTGCTGCACGGCGGCGCACCGGCCTGGACCCTCTGCGTCGCGGCCGCCGCCGCCTCGGTGGCGCCCAACCTCGGCGGCATGTCCCGGGCCCGCTGGGCGCACCTGCACGGCGCCGACCCGGCCCTGCTGCACCGCGCCAACGCGCTGGAGCAGACGCTGGACGAGCTCTGCTACCTGGCCGGCCCGGTGCTCGGGATGCTGCTCTGCACCATGCTCTTCCCGGAGGCCGGCCTGCTCGCGATCAGCGCGCTCGCCACCACCGGCGCGCTGCTCTTCGCCGCCCAGCGCCGCACCGAGCCGCCGATCGCCCCGCCGCCGAGCGGCCCGGCACGCTCGCCCCTGCGGACCCGGGGCGTTCCGGTGCTGCTCGCGGTCTTCCTGGGCACCGGCGTGGTCTTCGGCGCACTGGAGATCACCACGCTGGCCTGGTCGACCGGCCTGGGCCGGCAGTCCGCGGCCGGCCTGCTGCTGGCCCTGCTGGCGGCCGGCTCCGGCATCTCCGGGCTGCTCTTCGGCCTGCTGCCGGAGCACGGCAACCCCGTGCGCCGACTGCTCTGCAGCCTCGCCGCGATGGCCGCGCTGCTCCTGCTGCCGCTCGCGGCCACCGGACTCGGCGGCGGTCCGGTGCTGCTGGCCGCGGCGCTCTTCGTGACCGGCACCGGGACCGCGCCCACCATGGTCAGCGGGCTGACCCTGCTGCAACGGATGCTGCCGGCCGGGGCGTTGAACGAGGGCATGGCGTTCGCCGTCTCCGGGATCGTCACCGGCATCTCGGCCGGCTCGGCGCTCGGCGGCCTGCTCGCGCAGCACCTGCGGGCCGGAAGCGGCTACCTGCTGCCCGCCGGGGCGGCCACCGCGGCCCTGCTGGTCGCCACCGTCGGCGCCCGCCGCCTGCGCCCGCCCGAGCCCGTGCCGGCGGGGGCCACCGGTGCCGGGAAGTCCGGTGCCGCTGTCAGCGCATCGATCTAAGGTGCCGGGCATGGAGAGCGCGATCCGCTACCTGCGCGGCGATGCCACCGACCCGCAGGCCAAGGGGCCGAAGGTGATCGCCCACGTCTGCAACGACCTGGGCGGCTGGGGCAAGGGCTTCGTCCTGGCGCTCTCCCGCCGCTGGCCCGAGCCCGAGGCGGCCTACCGGCGCTGGCGCCGCGAGCGCGCCCGCAACGACTTCGGGCTCGGCGCGATGCAGCTCGTCCAGGTCGAACGTGACCGCTGGGTCGCCAACCTGGTCGGCCAGCGCGGCATCCGCACCGGCCACTCCTGCGGCGTGCCGGTGCGGTACGAGGCGATCGACGCCGCGCTCGCCCGGCTCGCCGACCCGGTGCTGGCGCTCGGCGCTTCGGTGCACCTGCCGCGGATCGGCTGCGGACTGGCCGGCGGGCGCTGGGAGCGGGTCGAGCCGCTGATCGACGCCCGGCTCTGCGCGCGCGGCATCGCGGTCACCGTCTACGACCACGACTGACGTAACGTCACAATCTCTATTTCATGGCGCAGTTACGGTCGCGCCCAGGTGTACTCGTACTCCGGCAGTTCGCCGCCGCCCGGGAACACTCCCGTGCCCACCCGGGTCCGCACCGCGCCGGCCCGCTCGTAGAACGCGACGGCCCGGTGGTTGTCGCGCAGCACCTCCAGGAAGAGCGGCGCACCGGCGTGCGTCCGGGCCGTCCAGTCGCGTGCCGCGGCGAGCAGTGCGGCACCGATGCCGCCGCCGGTGAGCCCGGGGCGGACGTGCAGGTTGTCCACCAGCACCCGTCCGTCGGGCTGCGGGACCAGGTAGACGAAACCGACCAGTTCGCCGTCGGCCCGCTCCGCGAGCAGCAGTTCCGGTGTCGCGGCCGGCTCGCCGTAGTCGGCCTCCAGCCGGATCGCCCAGAGCACCTGCCGCTCCTCGGCCAGCCCGTCGCCCAGTGCCGCCGCCGGGACGATGCCCGCGTACGCGGTGCGCCAGCTCGTGGCGTGCAGGTCGGCAACGGCGGGCGCGTCGGCGGGGCCGCCGGGACGGATCGAGAACTCTGCGGTGTCGCTCACTCCATGATCCTGCCACGCGCCGCCCCGGACCTGGCTGGCCACCGGTCCCACTGGTCCCACCGGACTAGGCTCAGACCTCGTGGACGCCCCGAGGACCCCCAAGAGCGCCAAGAGCGAGCAGACCCGCGCCCTCATCCTGGAGACCGCGATGCGCCTCTTCCAGGAGCGCGGCTACGACAAGACCACCATGCGGGCGATCGCCGCCGAGGCGGGCGTCTCGGTCGGCAACGCGTACTACTACTTCGAGGGCAAAGAGTTCCTCATCCAGGGCTTCTACGACCGGATGACCCATGAGCACGCCCTGGACGCCAGGGCGCGGCTGGCCGGGCAGTCGGACTTCGCCCAGCGGCTCCGGATCGCCCTGGAGTCCTGGGTGGACTGCGCGGCGCCGTACCACGAGTTCGCCGCCCAGTTCTTCCGTACGGCGGCCGACCCGGACAGCGCGCTCAGCCCGTTCTCGAACGAGTCCCACCCGGCGCGCGCGACGGCCGTCGAGCTCTTCCGCGAGGTGCTGGACGGCTCGGACCTCGGCCCGAAGGTCGACCCGGAGCTGGACGAACTGCTGCCGGACCTGCTCTGGCTGCACCTGATGGTCGTGGTCCTGTACTGGGTCTTCGACCGCACCGAGGACACCGAACGCACCCGGGCCTTCGTACGGCGCTGCTCGCCGCTGGTGGCCAGGATCGTCACTCTCTCGCGCTACCGGGTCTTCCGTCCGCTGGTGCGCGACGCGGTCGGCCTGGTGCGGGACTTCGTGCTGCCCACCATCGGCCGGTCCAGCGTCGCCGCGCCGGACCGGTCCAAGCCCTGACGAATCGTCAGAAGTAGTCCGGGTTCCACGCCTTGACCGGTGTGCCGAGCAGCCGGTCGAGCGCGAACGCGGATCCGGAGCGCAGTTCCTCGACCAGCCCGGCCGCCGCCAGCCGGCTCGCCGACTCGGCACCCAGGTAGAGGGAGCCGAGCGCACCGGCGGTCAGCGCGAGGTCGGGCTCGTCGCCGCTCTCGGCGGCCCGGGCGACCCCGTCGGCGTCCACCGTCAGCGCCCAGCGACCGGCGGCGTACCCGGCGGGGTCGCTCACCTCCAGGACCACCCGGCCGGCACCGGCGCAGCGGCGGGCCGCGAAGGCCGCCGGCACGTCCAGCACCCGCAGCCACATGAGGTCGCAGTTGTCCTCGTGCGGCACCGCGCCGCGCGGGTCGACCAGCAGCAGCGGCAGCGGACTGTCCGGGGCGAGGTTTGAGACCTCCAGCTTGCCGCACCAGTCCATCGAGCAGAGGTAGCGCCACAGGCTCACCTCGGCCGACCGGTCCAGCGCGAGGAAGTCGCCGACCTTCACGGTGCAGTCGGGGTACGGGCCGTCCCAGTGGTCGCCGACCCGGTAGACGGCCAGACCGGTGACCACACCGGCGGCATCCCGGTGGACCACCGCGAAGGGCTCCTTCCAGGGGTGCGCCGGCACCTCGACCTGGCCGGTGGCGGCGCGCCAGAAGGCCTCGTCCCGGGAGACCGCGCCCGGCTGCCCCCGGCGCCAGCGCTCGTGCAGCTCCGGGCCGATCTTGGCCAGCTCGGCCATGTCCACCAGGTCGAGCCGCCCGCCCGCCGGGCCGAACGAGGCCGGCAGGTCGGTGCGGATGCCGCGCGAGCGGCGCAGGTCGATCCGCCAGCCGTGCTGCCGGGTCGCCGGGCCGAAGCCGAACCGCCCGTAGATGCCGTACTCGGCGGCGATCAGGACGGCGACCGCCTCGCCGCGCCCCCGGGCGGCCCCGAGGTCGCGCGCCATCATCCGGCTGAGCAGGCCGCGTCGCCGGTGGGTCTGGCTGACCGTCACCCCGGTGATCGCCGAGACTGGGAGCAACTCTCCGCCGGGCAGCGTCAGTTCGAAGGGCATGCTGCGGAAGGTGCCGACACAGCGGCCGTCGTCGAAGGCGCCGAGCGTCCGGTCCGGGTAGTGCCGCAGCAGGCGGTACTCCTCCCCGGCGGGCTCACCGGCGTGCAGGAAGCCCGCGTTGACCGCGGCCGCCCAGACCGCCACCTCCGCTGCGGGCAGGACCCGGATCTCGATGCCTCCGCCGACTTCGGCCCGTCCCACGGCAGCTTCGCTGGTGCTCATCAACCCACCGTAGGACGGGGATCGAACTTCCGGCACTCGATTTCTTTGCGCGCCCGGCGCGCTGACCCCCAGCCACCGGCCGTCAGCCCCGGCCCTTGGCCGTCGCCCCGGCGACCAGCGCGACCGCGGCCAGCCCGACGACGACCAGCACCACACCCGCCCCTGGCAGACCGCCCAGGGTGCCGAGCACCGCGACGCCCAGTGCCGAGCCGCCCTGCCGGATCCCGTTGAGCGCGCCCTGCCCGGTGGCGGCCAGCTCGGTCGGCGCGGCGACGGCCATCTCGGCGGCGGCACCGGGGATGGCGAGGGTGCCGGCGGCGGCCAGCGCGAGTTCGGCCACCACCAGCAGCGGCAGCGGCACCCGGCACCCGCCGCAGCAGGCCAGCAGCACCCCGCCGAGCACGGTCGCGAACATCCCGGCCAGCAGCACCGGGCGGGCACCGTGCCGGGCCATCAGCCGCCCGGTGAAGAAGGGCATCACGCAGACCGGGAAGGTCAGCGGCAGCGAGGCCAGTCCGGCGTCGAACGGCGAGAGCCGGTCCTGGTGCTGCAGCCAGACGTCGATCAGGTACATCCCGCCGAAGAAGGCGAAGCAGGAGACCGCGGCGGCCACCAGCGCGGCCCGCACCCGGGGCAGCACCAGCAGCGCGGGCGGCAGCAGCGGGGCCGCGACCCGGCGCTCCACCAGGACCAGGGCCACGAAGGCGAGCAGCGCGATGGCCATCGGGACCAGTGCGACCGGCGAGGCCCAGCCCTTGATGCCCGCCTCGACCAGACCGAAGGTCAGCGCGCCGAGCGCGGCGGTGGAGAGCAGCAGGCCGGCCCGGTCCAGTGCGCGAGCGGTCCGGGGCGGCGGGGCCGGCAGCCGCCGGGAGAGCAGCAGGGCGACCAGCGCGATCGGCGGGTTGACCAGGAAGACCAGCCGCCAGCCGCCGAGTTCGACCAGGCCGCCGCCCAGCACCGGCCCGATCGCGGCACCGATCCCGCTCACCGCGGCCCAGGAACCGACGGCCCGGGTCCGGCGGGCCGGGTCCGGGTAGAGCGCGATGAGCAGGGCGAGCGAGGCGGGCACCAGCCCGGCGCCGGCCGCACCGAGCAGCGCCCGGCCGGCGATCAGTCCGCCGGCGGCGGGCGCGGCGGCACAGAGCAGCGACAGCACGGCGAAGGCGCCGAGGGCACCCGCGTAGACCCGGCGGGCGCCCCACCGGTCGGCGAACACGCCCGCCGCCAGCAGCAGTCCGGCGAAGACGACGGTGTAGGCGTCGACCGCCCAGGGCAGCGCGGCGGCGGAGGCGTGCAGCGAGCGCTGGATGTCCGGCACCGCGACGTTGAGCACGGAGGTGTCGAGCAGCACGAGCAGGTTGCCGACCGCGATCCCGGCGAAGGCCAGGCGCGAACGGGCTGGTGAGGGGGCGTCAGCGGGAGGCGCCAGGGTTTCGGTGATCATGGCTTCAGCCTCGCCCCGCACCCCGGCGGCGGGCCACGGCGTCATTCCGATACCCCCATCGGGAATCCCGATGGGTGGTGGCAAGCTGGTCCGGTGGACACACGCTATCTGCGCGCCTTCGTCGCCGTCGCCGAGCACGGCGGGATCTCCGCCGCCGCCCAGCAGTTGGGCTATGCCCAGTCCAGCGTCAGCGCCCAGCTCAAGCGCCTGGAAGCGGAGTTGGGCACCTCCGTGCTGCTGCGTACCGGCGCCGGCGCGACCCTCACCGAAGCCGGCACCCGCCTGCTGCCGCACGCCCGCGAGGCGCTGGAACTGGAGCAGCGGATGCGCCGGGCCGCCCTCGGCGAGCGGCCCAGACTGCGGATCGGCTCCCAGGAGTCACTGGCACACGCCTGGCTGCCGGAGGTGCTGGCGGCCCTGGAGTACCAGGGCGGCACCACCGGGTCGGGGGTCGACGTCGAGCTGACCGTCGGCAGCCGAGCCCGGGTGGAACAGGGTTTCCGGGACGGCGAGTTGGACCTGATCTTCCACTACGACAGCGGGGTGGCGACGCTCGGCCCGCACGCCCTGGTCGGGCACGACCGCACACTGCTGGTCGCCGCGCCCCGGCACCCGCTGGCCCGCGAGGAGTCGCTGACGCCGGAACAGCTGCTCCCCTACGACTTCCTGGTCGCCGAGCCGGCCTGCACCTCCCAGATGCTGGTCGACCGCTTCGGCCGGGACCTGCTGGTGAACGTCCAGCACTCGATGATCAGCGGCTCGCTCTCCGCCCTGCTGCGGCTGGCCGGCCACGGTCACGGCATCACGCTGCTGCCGCACCTGTCGGTCGCCCGCGAGCTGGCCTCGGGCGAGTTGGTCGAACTGCGGCTCGCCGCCCCGGTCCGCCCGGTCGGCATCATCGCCCAGTGGCACCCCCGCCTGGGCCTGGCCGAACGCCCGCTGCACGCCCTGCTCGAAGTGGCCCGCCGCGCCGATCCGCTGCCGCCGGCCGCGCGCCGGGCGGCGGTGGGCTAGCCGAGGCTCAACTGCTGCCAGGCCGCGAGCTGCCGGATCTCCTCGTGCACGGCCTCGGTCATCGCCGGGGTGAAGGCGACGTCCTGATGGACGGCGTGCACCACGAACGTCCCGTTCCTGCGGTCCGCCACCGCGTCCACCTTCCCGACCAGCCGGTCCTCGTGCAGGATCGGCAGCGCGAAGTACCCCCACCGGCGCTTGTCCTTCGGCTTGTACATCTCCAGCACGTACTCGAACTCGAACAGGTCCTTCAGCCGCTCGCGATCGTGGACCAGCCGATCGAACGGTGACAGCAGCGCGGTGCGCCCGGCGAACGGCTGCCCGAGCGCGGCCGGGTCGACCCGCCAGGTGCCCGCGACGCCCTCGACGACCGCCTCCTGCCCCGCCCGGCCGACGTCCCCGGGCTCGCTGGGACCGCCGAACGCCTTCGCCCGCTGGATCCCCAGCGACCGCAGGCGCCGCTCACCCCGGAGCCGGCGCGCCTCGACCGCCGGGATCTCGGCCGCGTCGGCCGGATACACCCTCTCGGCCAGGTCCCACAGGCGCTGCTTCCCCCGGCGCCCGGCGATGGCGACCTCGCCGCGCAGCACCAGGAGTTCCAGCAACTGCGTGACGTTGCGGTTGTTCGTCCACCCCGACGACGGCCACGCCACCGCGCTGGTGTCCGGGATGTCCCGCGACAGCAGCGGACCGGACGAACCGAGCAGGTCGAGGACGTCACGCCGGAACCTCTCGTTGGCCCGCAACCACTCGCGCGCCTTCTCCCGGACGGGCCCGCCGCGCATCTCGGCGAGGTACAGCGGCAGATCCGCCATCGGCCGCACCATCGCGTTGAACTCCCAGAGCGTCCGGTCCTGTTCAAGGCCCCGCCGGAGCTGATCCGACTGATAGGCCGAGCCCAGGCGGCTCCAGGCGACCAGGTCCACGCTCGGCGCCACGGCGGCCGTCGGGTCGATCTGCAGCAACGTCAGCCGGCGCACCACGGCGAGCAGCTCGGTCGGCCGCGCCGCGTCCAGCAGTTGGGCCCGGACGGCAATGCGCCGCGCCTGCGCGCGATCGAGTCGGTGAGTCGCCATGGCCGCAGGCTAGCGACCGGCGCTGACAGGTGCGGTGCGGCAACCACCCGCTGCTCCGCGGTCCGGTCAGGGGCGGGCGTAGAAGTCGGGCGTGCCCATGATCCAGAGGTTGGCCTGCTTGATCGGCACTCCGGTGCGCGGGGCCTCGATCATCTGGTCGTCGCCGAGGTAGATGGCGACGTGGTAGATGTCGGCGGCGCGGCCGGTGTGGGTCCAGAAGACCAGGTCGCCGGGGCGCAGTTGGTCGTAGCTGACGGGGGTGGACTCGGCGTACTGGTCGGCGGCGAAGTGGGTCAGCTGCTTGCCTGCCTGGCGCCAGGCGAGCATGGTCAGCCCGGAGCAGTCGTAGCCGTCCGGGCCCTCGCCGCCCCAGATGTAGGGCAGGCCGAGCTTGTCGCGGGCGAAGTCGAGCGCCGCCCGCGCGCCGGCCTCGGTCCAGGGGGCGGAGCCGTCCGCCGGGGACGGCGGTGGAGCCGGCGACGGCTCGGCGGCGGCCTGGGCCGCTTGAGCGGCGGACTGCTGAGCCGCCTCGGCCTTGGCGGCCGCCTCGGCCTGCTGAGCGGTGATCGCGTCCAGTGCGCTCTGCCGCTCGCGCTCGAGTTCCACCGTGGTGTGGCGGGCGGCGGCCAGCTCGGTGAGCAGGCGTTCGCGGCGCTTGGCCAGGTCGGCGACCTGCACCTGCTGAGCGGCGAGCCGGGACTGCGCCTTGAGCCTGGCCTGGCCGACGGCCGCCGCCGCGCGCTGGGCCTGGTCGGTGGCAGTGTGCGCGGTCCGCACGGCGTCGGCGGCGGCCTTGGCGGTGTCGGTCGCGGCGTCCAGGATCTGCCGGGTGCTGCGGCCGGCGGCACCGACGGCGGCGGCCCGGGCGCTGGCCTCGCGTGGACCCTGCGCGCTCAGCAGGTCGTTGAGCGCGGTGAGTTCGGGACTGCCGCCGAGCCGGTAGGAGGCGGCGGCCAGCGCGGCCGCGTCCTCGGCGGCGGCGGCTCGGGCCGTCTCGGCGGCGGCGGCCCGGGTGGTGGCGTCGGCGACGGCCGCGCGGGCCCTGGCGAGCTTCACCTGGGCGCCGTCGTAGGCCTCGACGGCCTGCTCGGCGATTCGGCCGGCCTGGTCCAGCTCGGTCTGCGCGCCGGTCAGCCGGGCCTCGATCGAGCTGACGGCGGCGGCCTGGCGGTCGCCGGCGGCCCGGGAGTCCGCGATCGCGCCGGTCGAGGGGTAGGGCGGATCGTCGGCGAGGCCGGTGGCGGGGGTGGCGAGCAGCCCGGCCAGCACGGCCAGGGTGAGCAGTACGGCGGTCAGCAGTCTGCGCGGCAGCAAGGAACCTCACCGTCCAACGATCGACTAGAAATCCCATCAGGTGACCAGCCAGTCACCCGACGTGATATTGGCAGATCATTCGGGACGGCCGGCCCCGCAACCCGCGCCCCATGCGGGTGATCGTGGGTCGCCTGACGTCGGCTCAGGGGTTGCGCCGCCGCGGGCCCCGGGGACGGTACGAGCGGGCGCGCCCGGCCTGCACGGTGCGCCGACGCTGGTCGGCGCCGCGTTCGGGGGCCTGCTCACCGCGTGCCGCGGGGGTCCCACCCAGGTGCGCGGTGGCCCGGGCGGCCATCGCCTCCGCCATCCGATGGGTGGCCGCGTGGTGCGCGGGGACCTTGTCGGGGGCGCCGGCGATCAGGTCGAACACCCAGGTGCGGGCCCGGTCGGCGCGGGCATGCAGCAGGTGCTCGCGGCGCAGCGCCCGGGCCCGGCGGCGTGGCCGCTCGGCGTACCGCCAGCGGGCCCACGGACTGGACGGACGGGCCAGCCGGATCGCGCCGATCCAGGACAGGCCGGGCACCATGATGCCGAGCAGCCCGGTCCACAGCTTGCCCTTGAACAGCGCGACCACCGACATCAGCGCGTTGATCGAGATCACCACGACCAGCCCCCACCGCCCGGAGCCCGCGTCGCTCTGGCCCGGCACCACGCCGAGCGGGACGTACCCGGTCAGCAGCAGCGCGGTCAGCAGGATGCCGAGGATCACCGCGTCCACCGACTTGCGCCCCTGCGCGCTCCAGTAGACGTCCTCCAGGTGCAGGATCAGCGCGAACTCGTCGAGCACCAGTCCGCAGCCGATCCCGAAGATCAGGCCGAACCAGTCGATCCACGGGTGCCCGCCGTTGGTCGCGAACACCCCTATGCCGGCCACCAGCAGGAAGCCCACCCCGAAGACCATGTGGTGGATGTGCAGCCCGCCGGGCGTGATGTTGCCCGGCCACCAGCGGACCTGGGCCCGGATCATCCGGACGCTGACCCGGATCAGCACGAAGGACGTGATGAAGCCGACCAGCAGCAGGAAGAGCGGCTGCTTGTGGGCGGCGACGATGTGCTCGCGGTACCCCTCCACCAGTCCGGCGATCTGCATGCTTGCTACGTCCTCGGAACTTCGTCGCTGCTACCTGTGCTGACGCTGCCTCTAACGCACCAGCAGACCTCTAACGTCCCATCAGAAGCCGCGGGTACGTTTCGCCGCGCGCCGCGGGCCGGTCAGGTACGGCACCAGGCGGCCCTCGGCGCCGGCCAGCGTCCCCAGGCCCGGCACCTTCATGAAGAGTCTGGCCACCTCACCACCCAGGTTCACCCCGATCGCCAGCGCCATCGCGATGGCCGCCGCCCGGCTGACGAAGACCAGTCCGGTGGAGGGGTGCCCCTGGGCAAAGGAGAGCATGCCGAGGTAGAGCGCGGAACCGGGCATCAGCGGGCCCAGAGCCGCGGTGACGTACGGCAGCGCCGAGGCGTAGCGGTAGCGGGCCATCAGCTGGCCGAAGAGGCCGACCAGCCCGGCGGCTATCCCGGTGGCGATGATCGGCGAGATCTTGGCGTTGTAGGCCAGCACCCCGTAGACGGCCCAGCCGATGCCGCTGTTGAAGGTGACCATCGCCAGGGTGCGCCGGCTGGTCTGCAGCAGCATCGCGAAGAAGAGGGTGAGCAGCATCGCGGCGACCAGTTGCACCGGCGGGTTGTAGATCCCGCTGAGCGACTCGGCGGGCCGCAGCTGGGCGTCGTAGCTGACCCCGGCGTAGAGGATCAGCATCACGCCGATCACGATGCCGGCCACCAGGTAGAGCACTTCCAGCAGCCGGGCGGCGGCGGTGATGTAGAAACCGGTCAGGCCGTCCTGCACGGCGGCGACCAGGGCCCGTCCGGGCAGCAGCGCGAACAGGCCACCGGTGATCACCACCGAGCCGCGCAGGCCCGAGCTGCTGAGCGACAGCAGGATCCCGCAGAACGCGGCCGGCATCGCGGCCAGCACGAACTGGTAGAACTCCGGCAGGCCGCGGCCGGCCACCCAGGAGGCCAGCCGGTCGCCGATGATGGCGGCCACCACGGCGTTGATGAAGACCAGCCAGGCCTTGGCGTCCACCCGGCCGCCGACCAGGAAGGTGGCCGCGCCGGCCAGCAGGCCGGCGGTGACCGAGAGCAGCCAGGCCGGGTAGGGGTGCCGGTTGCGGCGGATCAGCGCGAGCCGGCGGTAGGCGTCGTTGACGTGGATCTTCTCGGCGGTGATGTCCGCGACCAGCCGGTAGACGGCCGCCAGCCGGGTGTAGTCGGAGGTGCGGCGGCGCACCACCCGGGCGGCGGTGACCGGGGGCTCGACCAGCGAGGGCTGGTAGGAGATGGAGATCAGGGTGAAGGTCACCTGCGGTTCGCAGCGGTCCAGCCCGTAGGCGTGGGAGACGCCGAGCATCGCGGCCTCGACGTCCTCCGCGCTCTCGCCGCTGGCCAGCAGCAGTTCGCCGATCCGCAGGGTCAGGTCGAGGATCCGCGGCACGTTGCGGGCGGTGACCTCGGGCTTGACCTCGCGCGCGGTGCGCTCGAAGGCGGGGCGCTCGGACATCGGGGTGCGCAGCAGCGTGCGCATCCGGTCCGGCCAGGGCGCCTCGCCGGGCGCGCCCGGGGTGAGCAGCGGGATCGGGCCGCTGGGAGGGTTGTAGCCGACGGCGCGCCAGACCTCGGGCGGCAGCGTGTCCTCGGAGCCGCCGCCGAGCTCGACGAAGGCGGCGAACTCGTCGCGGACCGGGAACTCGGCATCGGCTGGCTCGGGTGCGGCGGTCCCGGGTGCGGCGGCCTCGGCCGCCGGCTCCGGCTCCGGCTCCGGCTCCGGCTCCGACACAGCCTCAGGCTCGGCCTCGGTGGCCGGTCCGAGCAGCCCCTCCGTCTGCAGCGGCAGCGGCGCGAGCGGGATCAGCTGCACCTGGTCGGCCGGCGGGGCCGGGTTGCCGAGCAGCCCCTCGGTCGGCGGCGCCATGGGGGCGGCTGCGGGCCGAGGGCGGGGGGAGGGCGGCACCGGCGGCCCGGACTGCGCGGCGTCGGCCGCGGGCCGGCCGTTCCCGCCGGTGTCCCGACCCGCCCTCTTCCCGCCGCGCGCGCTCCTGCCGCCGCCCGGTCGGCCCCGCTTTGGCACTGCCGCTCCTCACCGCCCCGGGGTGGCCGTGCCACCAACCGTGATCTTCGCCTCCACCTTGCCCGATGCCGAGTCCGGACGCATATGTACAAGTCGTCCAGGAAGGTCGGGAAGGTTCCGAATAGCAGACGATACGACGATGAGATGGCCGGGCGACACCGCGCCGCCGCGAGCACGACGGTTCGCGGGCGCGGTGTCGGCTCTGGCAGCGCCCGGACCTCAGAGTCCGTAGCGCTTGATGACCTCCTCGTGGTGCGCCTCATCGGCACCGGCGGCCTTGGCCAGGTCGAGCCAGCTGAGCGGGTGCGGCCAGCCGGCGGTCAGCTCGGTGAGCAGGGCGTCGGCCTGCGCGGCGCTCGCGGTCGGCGGCACTCCGAGGGCCGCGTAGATCCCCGGCAGCTCGGCCTGCTCGTCGGCCGGGTGGGTGATCAGGTACTGGTCGCCGCTGTAGGCCCAGATCCCGTGGCCGGCCTCGCGCAACGCCTCGCGCAGCTCGGCCCAGGCCTGCGGACCCGGCCAGGCACCGTCCACGAAGTAGGTGGTGTACCCGGCCGGGTCGAGCAGCGTGAGCAGCTCGAAGGTCGGCCGCCAGCGGGCCTGCTCCGCCTCGTCCGCGTCCTGGGCCGGAGCCGGCTCCAGCAGGGCGGGGGCGAAGACCACCAGGTCGTGGTGGTTGAGCGGGACGTCCTCGCCGAGCACCGGCAGGATCCGCGCGGTGGCCGGGCCGGTCCGCAGCGCGGGCAGGTCGGTGGCCGCCCCGTTGCTGCGCCGGGCCCTGACGGTGACGACCTGCCACTCCTCGTCCACCGGACCGTCGGACTCGTCGAACTCGATGCCCAGCCGTGCGCCGGTCTCCCGGACCACCGCCCAGTCGCGGTTGGCGGTGGCCGCGGTGATCAGGTGCCAGAGGTCGGCGGGCTGGACGGTGCGGTACAGCTGCTCGGGGGCGGTGCCCTCGACCGGCAGGGCGTGCGCCAGCAGCTCCTGGTAGAGCCGCTGGGCGGTGGCGTGCTCGCCCAGTTCGGTGGCCGCGGCGGCGGCCAGCCGGCGCGGGTTGATCCGGTCCGGCTCCAGTGCCAGCAGCGCCTGGCAGCTCTCCACCGCCTCGGCCCAGCGGCCCTCGGCCACCGCCCAGCGGGCCCGGATCCAGTGCGCGTCGGCCGGGCTCGCGATGGCCACCCGCTCGGCCAGCCGGCGCAGGCCCTCGCCATCGCGGGCCTCGATCAGCACCGAGGCCAGCATGCCGATCAGGTCCTGGTGGCCCGGGTCCTGCTCCAGGCGGGCCCGCAGGAGTTCGGCGGAGCCCTGCTCATGGCCCAGCGAGGCGAGCAGGCCGGCCAGGCTGAGCAGCAGGCCGGTGGCGCCTGACACCTCATCGGCCGACGCCTGCGCACGCTCGAGCGCCGCCCAGCCGGCCGCCAGCAGGTCCAGGTCTCCCTCCGGATCCGGCTCCGGAGCCGCATCCGGGCCCGGCGCTGCCGCCGCCGCCTCGTCCCGTTCGCCGAGCCAACGCGGCAGCTCCAGCGGCGCGACCGGCAGCGACGGCACCGGCAGCGCCTCGGCCGCCGCCCGCAGCTCGGCGAGCGCGGCGGCCGCGCCCTCGGTGCGGCGCAGCAGCGGCAGCTTGCGCTCCCCCGTCGCCACCAGCGCCAGCGCCACCGCGCGGGCCCCGCGCCGCACCGCCAGCCGGCCGGCCATCAGCGCCAGGTCCAGGCAGGGGCGGTGCGATCCGGCCGCGTCCAGGTAGGAGACCCAGTGGGCCAGCCGGACACCGAGCCGGGCGTCGTTCGGGAACCGGTCCACAGCCACCAGGCGCTCGACCGCCTCGGTCCAGCGGTGCCGGATGTCGGCGAAGCCCTCGGCCTCCTCGAGCGGCGGCAGCTGCGCCAGCGCCTCGTCGTGGCGCCCGAGCGCGGCCAGCGCGCGGGCCCGGAGCACGCCGAGCTTGCGCTGGTCGTCCTCGTCCAGGGTGTGCCGGGCGGCGGTGTAGGCCTGCTCGGCGGCGGCCAGCGCGGCCAGCGCCTCCTCGGGCCGGCCGAGCTTGTACAGCGCGGCGGCCCGGGCTTGCCCGAAGGAGAGCGAGACGCTCGCCCCGGCCGCCTGGATCCGCAGCTGCGCCCGGTCCAGGTGGGCCAGGGCGGCCTCGGCCCGGCCGTCGTCCTCCAGGGTGTCGGCGTACTCACGGGACAGGCAGTCGAAGCAGGCGCGGGCCGGCTCGACCCGCTCCAGCGCCTCCTCCAGCACGGCGAGCCGCTCGGGGACGTAGCCGGGGCCGTCGATGTTGGCGTGGCAGATGGTGAAGTCCTGCACCGCGCAGACCGCCTGCGGGCAGCCGGCGGTCTCCTCGCGGTGCGCGTACTCCAGCAGCGAGACGGCCTCGGTCATCGCCCGCTCGCCCTGGTGGCGCTTGTTCAGCAGGTTCTGCAGCCGCCAGTGCCGCAGGAACACCTCGACCCAGGGCAGGCCGAGCGCGCGGGCCGAGGCGAGCGCCTCCGGGAACATCGCGTCGAGCTGCTCGTTGCGCCCGTCGACGGCGTGCCCGGCGATCTCCGCCAGCGCCGTGGCCAGCCGGTGCTGGCCGGACTCGACCAGCCGGCCGTGGGTGTCGTGGACCCAGCTCCAGATGTCCGTGGTCATCGGACGCCCTCCCCCTGCTCACGCGGCGAATCGTCACCGCGCGAATCGTCACCGCGCGGATCGTCACCGCGTGGATCGCTACCGTGCGGATCGGCACCGCGCGGATCGTCACCGAGGATTCTGTCGAGTCCCGCTGACAGCTCGTCTGTGGCCGGCGCGGTCAGCGCGGCGACGGCGGTGCCGACCCCGGCCAGCGCTGCCCCCAGGTCGCCGCCGGCCGAGCCGGTGGCACCGGCCGCCGCCATGATCACCTTGAGCGAGCGGAGCAGCCCGGCCGCCGTCGCGCTGCCGGTGTGCCCGGCCCGGTAGGCCCGCAGCAGGTCCTGGACGGCGGGTGAGGCGGTGTTCAGGTAGAGCCGGGCCCTGGTCCCGCCGTCGGTCCTGGCGGTGAACGCGCGGGCCAGCCGCAGCGCGGCCGACGGGATCCGGGCGTCCGCCTGGTCGTCCTCGATCCGCGCCTTCAGCTCGGCCTCCCGGTCGGGAACCAGCACCAGCGGCAGGCCGGGCGGCTCGAACCGGGCCGGCACCAGCTGCTCGCCCTCGTCCGCCAGCGCCGCGGTCAGCCAGCCCAGCTCCTCGGCGGGCAGCGGCTGTTCGGGGTCGCGGAACAGCTCGCGGTTGCCGTCCTCGCTGCCCAGCTCGACGATCCGGCAGTCGCGCAGCTGCGCGTAGCGGCGCAGGAACGGCAGCACGGCGTACCGGTCACCGCGCGCGATCGGCACCCGCATGGCCCGGTAGAGCATCTCCTCGAAGCCGCCGCCGGAGCCGAGCGCGACGTGCACCGCGCCCCCGCCGGCCGCCCGCAGCGCGCCGGCCGTCAGGTCGCCCTGCGAGGTGGGCACCGGGACGTCGTCGGCGAGCAGGGTGAAGAGCCGCTCGTCGCAGAGCGCGGCGCCCAGCAGGTCCTGGCCGTGCCGGGCCAGGATCCGGCGCCAGGCGGCCGGGTGCAGCCGGGCGGTCTCGTAGAGGCCGTTGACGATCGCGTCGGCCAGCGCCTGCTGCAGGTGCCGGTAGTGCTCGTCGCGCTGCAGGTCCTCGCGGCTGGCGGTGGGGGTCAGGCGGTTGGACTCGACCACGCCGCCGATGAATCCGGCCCAGCTGGGCAGCAGGTCGCGGGCGTCGTCGGCGAGCAGCATGCCGCGCAGGTAGACCGCGAGGTCGCGGTTGTCGCTGCTGCCGTAGGTGCCGCCGTCCTGCACCCAGAGCAGGCCGACGGCGTCCGTCCCGCCGTCGACCGGCTCGAACGGGAAGGCCGCCAGCGGTTCGAAGCGCCGCCCGAAGGCGGTGGCGAACTCCATCCGCGCTGCGTACAGGCGGGCCTGCGGGACCGGTTCCCGCCAGGGCACCGCGATGTCGTTGACCGGCCGCTGGTCGTCGCCGACGTACACCGGGACGGCCAGCAGCACGCAGTAGCGGCCGAGCACCTCGCGCAGCGCCGCCTCGTCGGCCAGGTGCGCGTGCTCGGGCTTGAGGGTCAGTTCCACCACGGTGCCCGGCCGCGGGCGGGCGGGCGCCGGCTCGACGCTGTACTGCTCGCCGCCCCGGCTGCGGTAGCGGTGGCCGAGGGCCGGCTCGCGGTGCGAGGTGGTGGTGACGGTGACCTCCTCGGCCACCGAGAAGGCGGAGAGGAAGCCGAGGCCGAAGGCGCCGATCAGCTCCTCGTTGCCGGTGACCTCGCGCAGCAGCCGGGTGTAGCCGGTGCCGACGGTGGCCAGGTAGGCGTGGATCTCGGGTTCGGTCAGGCCGGCACCGGTGTCCTCGATCGCCAGGGTCCTGCGGGCGGCGTCGGCGCGCACCGTGATCCGCGGCTCGTGGGCGGCGGCGCCCGCCGGGTCCTCCAGCCGGCGGCGGGTGTGCGAGTCGTGGGCGTTCTGCACCAGTTCGCGCAGCGCGACCAGGGGTGTGGAGTAGAGATGGGTGGCAAGGACGCTCACCAGGCCGCCCAGGTCGACCTCGGTGGTGCGCAGGTTCTCCTGACCTTCAGACATGGTCCGTCAGTCTGCCAGTCCGACAATCGTGCGACCAGCGGATTCCCGGGTGTCCACGCCGCCCCCCAACTGCCGGTCGGTCCAAACCTTCTCCGGTCGATATCCGGCGGTTATGACCCTATTGAGCGAATCACCGCCGGATCACTGGCCGCCGGCCGGAGTACCGCGTGATGCTGATGGTGCGACGTCAGACAACCGGCGCATTGGGGCGGCCACCCCGGAGGCGCCAACTCGCAGCAGTACCAGTACTCCTAGGGAGACCATCGTGTCCCGTACCCGTGCCCTCACCGCCGTCACCGCGCTCGGCGCCTTCCTCCTCCTCGGCATCGGCAGCGCCCAGGCCGACAACGGCGCCGGCGCCAGCAACGGCTCCAACAGCAGCGTGGTCAGCAACTGGGGCTCCGGCAACGTGGTCGGCAGCGTGACCGGCAACGGCAACGCCTCCCAGCAGACCGCCACCGGCTCCGGCGGCAGCAACCAGAACAACACCACCGGCGTGGCCGGCAACGACGGCAACGTGGCCGCCGAGCAGGGCAACCTCAACTACCTGCACGCCGTGCACTACCTGCCGCTGGGCGGCTGACCGGCGCCCGAGTGGTGAACCGCTGAGCAGGGGACGGGTCCGGCGCCGGACCCGTCCCCTGCGGCGTCCGGTTCCGGACGCCGACCGGTGCCCAGGACCGCATGCGCCAACTGCTCCAGCTGCGGCGCGAGTTCCGCCCCGAGATCCCGGGACCGGTTCCGCACCCCGTCGTTGACCAGGGCGAACATCGCGTGCACCCGGATCCGGGCCTCGGCCTTCTCGTCGTCCGGGCGGACCCGGCGCAGCAACTCCACCCAGAGCCGCAGGAAGTCCCGGCGGAAGTCCAGCGCCGCCTTGCGGTCCGGCTCGGCCAGCCGCTCGGTCTCGCTCACCATGGCGCCCAGGTAGTGGCGGTGCCGGCAGGCGAAGGCCACATAGGCGCGCAGCCCCTGGTCCAGCAGGTCCGCCGGCTCCCCCGCCGCCGCCAGCACCGGGGCCACCTCGTGCCGCAGCCGCTCACGGCAGCGGACCAGGGCGGCGGCCAGCAGGTCGGTCTTGGTCGGGAAGTGCTTGTACAGGCTGGGCCCGGCGATGCCCACCGCCGCCCCCAGCCGGTCGGTGCTGACATTGTCGAAACCGCGCTCGTCGAACAGCCGGACGGCCGCCGCCAGCAGTTCCTCGCGACGACTCGACGGTCTCGGTTCGCACGCTACTCCGCTGCCCTCAAGGATCATTGACGATCCGTCAGACAACGGGGCGGCGAACACCCCGAGCAGCAGCTCGGCCATCAGCCGCTCGAACCGCCGCCGGGGCGGCGCGAAGGTGTGGTACGACAGACTGCCGGCCACCGAGAGCGCCGACCAGGCCAACAACTCCGCTTGAGCCGAAGACAGTTCCGGCCTGGCGCCGGCCAGTACCCAACCCGCCGCACGGACGCTGGCGCGCAGCACCCGGCGCAGCTCGGCCCGGTCGGCCGGCGGCAGCAGCCGGGCGTCGCGCTGCCAGAGAGTGGCGAGCAGGCGCTGGTCCAGGGCGACCACCGCGAGCGCCTGGGCCAGTTCGCGCACCGCGGCCACCTGGTCCGCCCCGGCCGCCGTCCCACCAGCCGCCGCCACCCGGTCCACCGCCGCCGCCAACTCGCCGAGACCACCGCGCACCGCCTGGCGCAGCAACTCGGGCTTGCCCCGGTAGTGCCGGTAGAGCGCGGGCGCGGTGATCCCGACCGCCGCCGCCACCTCGGCCATCGCCACCTGGTGGTAGCCGCGCCGGTGGAACTGCTCGGCGGCAACCGCGAGGATCTGCGTCCGCCGCCCGCGCGGCCGGCGCGCGGGCCCGTCCGGGCCGCCGTCCCGTGCCATCCGCCGCCTCCTGCCACTGCCCGCCGCCCGGCTAGCAATCATTCACATAAAGGGCGCACAGGTCTACTGCCGCAGCACGGCTGATCACCGCAGTCGACTGCGCGCGGACTCTGGACAGGAAAGCTACTGGCGATTAACTTGGCGATCGATCAGCGTCCTGCCCCACCCGCGCGAAGGGAGCGCCATCGTGCGCCGCACTGTGTACAACGAGGACCACGAGGCGTTCCGGGCCACCATCCGGGACTTCATCACCAAGGAGGTCGTCCCGGTCTACGAGAGCTGGGAGACCGAGGGCCACCCGCCGCGCTCCTTCTACAACAAGCTCGGCGAGCTGGGCATCTTCGGCATCGAGGTGCCGGAGGAGTTCGGCGGCGCGGGCGAGACCGGCTTCAAGTACCAGGCGGTGATCACCGAGGAGGTGGCCCGCGCGGGCGTCAGCTTCGGCTCCTCGGGCGTGCACACCGGCCTGGTGCTGCCCTACATCCTGGAGTACGCCAACCAGGAGCAGAAGGAGCGCTGGCTGCCCGGCTTCGTCTCCGGCGAGATCATGACCGCGATCGCGATGACCGAGCCGGGCGCCGGCTCCGACCTCGCGGGCATCACCACCACCGCCAAGCTCTCCGCGGACGGCACCCACTACGTCCTCAACGGCGCCAAGACCTTCATCACCGGTGGCGCGCTGGCCGACCTGGTCCTGGTGGTCGCCCGGACCAGCGCGTACGACCCGGCCAACCGCCGGGCGGGCCTGTCCATCCTCTGCGTGGACACCACGTCCGAGGGCTACTCGGTCGGCCGCAAGCTGCACAAGATCGGCCTGCGCACCTCGGACACCGCCGAGCTGTCCTTCGTCGACGTCAAGGTCCCGGTCGCCGACCTGCTCGGCGAGGAGGGCAAGGCGTTCAGCTACCTGACCCACAACCTGGTCCAGGAGCGCCTGGCGATCGCGGTCGGCGCCTACGCGGCCGCCGCCGCGGCGGTCAACTTCGCGCTGCAGTACGTCAAGGACCGCAAGGTCTTCGGCCAGGCGGTGGCCGAGTTCCAGAACACCAAGTTCGTGCTGGCCGACTGCAAGTCGCAGGTCACCGCGATGCAGACGATGGTCGACCAGTCGCTGGAGCTCTACCAGAACGGCGAGCTGACGGTGGCCGACGCCGCCGAGGGCAAGCTGTTCTGCACCGAGGCGGCCTCGGTCGTGATCGACAAGTGCCTCCAGCTGCACGGCGGTTACGGCTACATCCTGGAGTACCCGATCGCCCGCCTGTACACCGACAACCGGGTGTTCCGGATCTACGGCGGCACCAGCGAGGTCATGAAGACGATCATCGCCAAGTCGCTGGGTCTGTAACCACCACGCCGGGGGCGGGCCGCGCCAGGACCTGGCGGCCCGCCCCCGGCTGCCGCGTTCGCGCCGGACCGTGGAGGCCGCCTTGACCAGCCCTGTCCCGTCCAGCAACTCACTCGCCGTGGTGACCAGGGTGCAGGCCGCGCTCTCGGCCCCCGGCACGCCCTTCGCCACCGTCGACACCC
This sequence comes from Kitasatospora sp. NBC_01266, assembly GCF_036242395.1. Lineage (NCBI taxonomy): Bacteria > Bacillati > Actinomycetota > Actinomycetes > Kitasatosporales > Streptomycetaceae > Kitasatospora > Kitasatospora sp. NBC_01266. The sequence continues at coordinate 3,942,735 of NZ_CP108458.1, forward strand.
CGCGCGGACGGCGCTACGCCAACGCCCCCGCCGTGCTGCGCGAGGTCCTGGAGGCCACCCGTGCGCACGGCGAGCGGCCGTTCCTGCTGCTGGACGGCCGCGGCTACAGCTACGCCGGGCACTACGCCACCGCCGCCGCACTGGCCCACCGCTGCCTGACCGAGTACGGGCTGCGCCCCGGCGACCGGGTGGCGATCGCCATGCGCAACCTGCCCGAGTGGCAGGTCGCCTTCTGGGCCACCCAGCTGGCCGGGCTGATCGCGGTGCCGCTGAACGGCTGGTGGTCGGGCGAGGAGCTGGCCTACGCGCTGGACGACTGCACGCCCGAGCTGGTGGTGGCCGACCCGGAGCGCACCGAGCGGATCGAGCCGTGGCTGGCGGCCCGGGGCGAGCAGGGGAGGCGCCCCTGGCTGCTGACCGTGGGCATCACGACGCCGCCCGGCCCGGACACGCCGCGGACCGAGCGGTTCGAACGGCTGCCGCCCCCCGCTGACGGCCTGTCGGCCCCCGAGGTGGCGATCTCCCCCGAGGACGACGCCACCATCATGTACACCTCCGGCACCACCGGACGCCCCAAGGGCGTGGTCGCCACCCAGGCCGCGTGGTGCGCCGCCGCCCTGAACCCGCGGTTCTTCAGCGCCACCGCAGCGCTGGCGGCCGGCCGGGACCTCGCGGCGCTCCCGCCGCAGACCGTGCTGCTGACCTTCCCGTTCTTCCACGTGGCCGCCTTCACCACGCTCTTCCCGCTGATGGCGAACGGCGGGAGCGCCGTCCTGCTGCACAAGTGGGACGCGGAGCAGGCGCTGGAGCTGATCGAGCGCCACCGGATCACCCTCTACAGCGGGGTGCCGACCACCGCGCTGGGCCTGCTGGACGCCGCCGAGCGGCGCGGACTGCCGCTGACCGGCCTGACCACGATCGGCACCGGCGGCGCCGCCGCGCCGCCCGAACTGGTCCGCCGGATCCACCGCCAGTTCGACGGCCGGGTGGAGGCCCGCAACGGCTACGGCCTGACCGAGGTCTGCGGCGGCGTGATCGGCAACGTCGGCGCGCGCTACCTGGAGCACCCCGAGAGCATCGGCCGCCCCTCCCCCGCGCTGGAGGTGCGGATCGCCGACCCGGCCGGCGGGCGCCTGCCCGAGGGCGAGGTCGGCGAGCTGTGGCTGCGCGGGCAGGCGGTCTTCCGCGGCTACTGGCGCAACCCCGAGGCCACGGCCGCCGCGTTCAGCGGACCGCCGCAGGCCGGCGGCTGGTTCCGCACCGGCGACCTGGCCTGCCTGCGGGAGGGCGAGGTCTACGTGGTGGACCGGCTCAAGGACCTGGTGATCCGGGGCGGCGAGAACGTCTACTGCGTCGAGGTCGAGGGGGTGCTGCACGACCACCCGGCCGTCGCGGACGCGGCGGTGCTCGGCGTGCCGCACCCCGCCCTCGGTGAGGAGGTGGCCGCCGTGGTGCGGCTGCGCCCCGGTGCGAGCGCGGACGCCGAAGAGCTGCGCCGGCACGTCGCGGGCCGACTGGCGGCCTTCAAGGTGCCGGCGCACGTGGTGTTCCGCAGCGAGCCGCTGCCGCGCAACCCCACCGGGAAGATCCTCAAGCGCGAGCTGCGCGCCGAGGTCCGGGCGGAGCTGGCCGAGCGGCTTAGTACTGCAACTGCACTTGCGTGACGATCATGGTTTTGGCTCGTTGAAGTGACTGTGTGCTGAAGAGCTGACGGTTGAGCAGGTCGAGTCGTGGTCCGATGGCATAGCCGGGTTCCATGCCCGGTTCGCCCACCATTTCGGCAGGTCGGAGCCCCGCGAGCGGGCGCTGGACTACCTGAGGGGGCTACTGGCCCCGCTGGAGCGGAAAAACGGCTGGACGCTGTCCGAGCAGGTCGGGCAGCTGCGCCCGGACTCGGTCCAGCGCCTGCTCAACCACTCCGAGTGGGACGAGGACGCGGTCCGCGACGACGTGCGCGACTACGTGGTGGAGACCATCGGCACCAGGGACGGCATCCTGATCGGAGACGACACCGGCTTCCTGAAGAAGGGCACCAAGTCCGCCGGCGTCCAACGCCAGTACACCGGCACCGCCGGCCGGACAGAGAACAGCCAGATCGGAACGTTCCTGGCCTACGCCTCGACCAAGGGCCGTGCGCTGATCGACCGGGAACTCTACCTTCCCGTCTCCTGGACAGATGACCGCGAGCGCTGCCGAGCTGCCGGCATCGACGACGAGATCCCGTTCGCGACCAAGAACGAGCACCTCAAGTGGATGCTGCAGCGCGCGATCGACGCCGGGGTCCCGTTCGCATGGGTGACCGCCGACGAGGCGTACGGGCAGGTGAAACACCTGCGCTCCTGGCTGGAGGAACGAGGCGTCGCCCACGTGCTGGCCACCAAGGTCAACGACACCGTCATCACCACCAGTTGGGCCGATATCCGCGTGGACTCCCTGATCGCCGCCCTGCCCCGCCAGGCATGGAAACGCCTTTCCGGCGGGCAGGGCGCACACGGCGAACGGATATACGACTGGGCCCGCGTCGCGATCCGCCCCGTATGGGAGAACGGCTTCGGGCACTGGGTCCTGGCCCGCAGGTCGGTGAGCGACCCCACCGAGATCGCCCACTACGTCTGCTACGGCCCCGTCGACACCCGCCTGAAAGACCTGGTCAAGGTGGCCGCGGCCAGGTGGGCCGTGGAGGAGTCGTTTCAGATCGCGAAGAACGAGTGCGGCCTGGACCACTACCAGGTCCGGCTCTACCGCGCCTGGTACCGCCACATCACCCTGTCCATGGCCGCACTCGCCTACCTGACCGCCCTACGCGCCCAGGAAGCCACAAAGGGGCACCGCAGACGACGAGCAAGACCTCATACCCCTGAGCGTCCCGGAGATCCGCCGACTGATGGGCCACCTCGTCAAACCCCGCCACCAGACCAACGAACACCATCTGCACTGGTCACGCTTCCGACGACGCAGCCAAGCCCGAGCACGCCGATCCCACTACAAACGCCGAGGCCACACTCCCCAGATGCGGTTGCAGTATTAGCTGAAGGACGACTGGTCGGTGGAGTTCGCGCCGCGCCAGGCGTCCAGGCCCGCCTGGGAGGCGGCCCGGGCCTGCTGGAAGGCGCGGGCCGCCCGATCGGTGGGCGCGGTGTCCAACTGCCGGACCCAGCCCCGGCCCGCGGTGGCCAGCGCCACACCGACCATGGCCGTGCCCAGCAGTCCGGCCACCGCGCCGACGCCGCCGAGCAGCAGCCCGGCGCCGATCAGCTTGCGGTTGGGCTGGAACCCTTCGAAGATCTTCTGAGTGGTCGTCATACCGCCCACCATCGGCGAGGCGGTCGCCACCCGCACGCCGGACGGGTCCGACCGGGCGTCAGCCGGTCGCCGCCGTTGCCCCCGGCCACCCGGCGCCGCACCTGTCGCCGCACCTGTCGCCGCGCTCGCCGCCTTGCTCGGCGCCGCCTCGAACGAATGAATGCCTGCTGGGCGCGGTTGACCGACCGCCTCGGGTGACCTGGGCCACAGTGGCGCGCAATGCGCCGAACGTGCCACCGTCACCGGCTCTTTGACCACCGTTTCCCGACCGGTGTATACGTTCCGGCGCCGGGCCAGGCATACTGGCGATGTCGGGCGGGTCCGTCCGGCCCAGCAACCGCGAGAAAACCGAAGGGACCGGTGGTCAGGATGTTCCGCAACGGTCTGGAGCCCTGGCACCTCCTGGTGGTGCTGGCTATCGTCATCCTCCTGTTCGGCTCCAAGAAGCTCCCGGAGATGGCCCGCGGGCTCGGCAAGTCCATGCGCATCCTGAAGGCCGAGACCAAGGCCATGCGCGAGGACGACGCCCCGGCCGCCGACACCGGCACGGCGAACTCGACCGCCACCGAGCAGGAGCGCCCGGCGGTGGCCCCGGTCAACGTCACCAAGTCCGACGAGACCACCCGGACGAACACCACCGCCTGATCGGCTTTCGCAGCCCCTGACGCGCCCTCCGAGGAGCGTGCGTCAGGGGCTTCGCCATGCCCGGGGCCGACCGCGCGAGCGAGCGACCGGCGATCCGCGCGCCGGGGGCGGCCAGGCGGCCCTCATCGACTGGCTGTCCGCTATGTCCTGGTATCTGCTGTTCTGACAGCGGATACCGGAGGTGGCAGCGGATGGCCAGTGCGCTGGAGCGCCCACGGCGCAGGTGGCGGTCGGCCCTGGCCGCCGTGCTGATCGTGCTCGCCGCCGTGCTCGCCCCGCTGGGCATCCTCTCCGTCTGGGTGAAATCACAGCTCACCGACACCGACCGCTACCTGGCCACGGTCGCCCCGCTCGCCCACAACCCGGCGGTGCAGGCCGCCGTCACCAACCGGGCGACCGACGCGATCATGCAGGAGATCCCGGTCGGCTCGCTGCTGAACGGACTCTCCCCGAACGACCAGTCGGTGCTCGGCGGCCTGCTCGGCCAGCTCGGCGGCACGCTGAACGACGGGCTGACCGGGTTCGTCCACGGCCAGGTGGCCCAGGTGGTGGAGAGCGACGCGTTCGCCGCCGTCTGGCTGGCGGTCAACCGCACGGCGCACGACTCGCTGAACCGGGCGCTGACCGGGCAGGGCGGCGGCGCGGTGCAGATCACCGGGAACACCGTGACGCTCGATCTGGCGCCGCTGATCGACCAGGTCAAGACCGGCCTGGTGGACAACGGGCTGAGCATCGCCGCGAGCCTGCCCACCGTGCACACCTCCTTCGTGCTGGTCAGCTCCGACACCGTCGGCGACGTGCGGACCGGGTTCCGGGTGCTCCAGGTGGCCGGGTTCTGGGTACCGGTGGTGGCCCTGCTGGCGGCGGCGGCCGGGGTGCTGCTGGCGGCGAACCGGCGGCGGGCACTGGTCGGCGCGGCGCTGGGCGTCGCGGCCGGCGCGCTGGCGCTCGGGATCGGGGTGGACGTCTTCCGGGCCGTCTACCTGGACGGGCTGAGCGCCGGGGTCGACCAGGACGCGGCCGGCGCGATCTACGACGCGCTGGCCCGCTTCCTGCGCGAGACGGTCCGCACCGTGGTCGTGCTCGGGGTGCTGGTGGCGATCGCCGCCTGGCTGACCGGGCCGGGGCGCCGGGCCCGGGTGGTCCGCAGCCTGTGGCGGGCGGGGCTGGGCGCGGTGCGGCAGACAGGCGAGCGGCTGGGGCTGCGGCTCGGTGCGACCGGGCGGTTCACCCACCGGCACAAGGCCCGGCTGGAGTGGAGCGCGGTGCTGCTGGCGGTGCTGGTCCTGCTGCTCTGGGGCTACCCGACGGCGGGCGTGGTGCTGAGCCTGGCGGTCGCGCTGCTGGTGGTGCTCGCGGTGCTGGAGTTCCTGGACGAGCCGGACGACACCCCGGGCGCCGACGAGGCGGTCAGACCGGAACCTCCATCGTGACCAGCCAGCCGGTCGGCGTCGGACCGGCCTCCGTGGCACCGCCGACCCGCTCGATCCGCTCGCGCATCCCCCGCAGGCCGTTGCCGCCGCCACCGCTCACCCGGGCCGCCGCCGTGCCGACGCTGTTCGCGACGGTGAGCCGGACCTGGTCGGCGCGGTAGTCCAGGAGCACCTCGGCGGGCGCCCCGCCGGCGTAGCGGGCCACGTTGGTGAGCGCCTCCTGCACCCCCCGGTAGAGCGCGAACTCGGCCTGCGGCTCGCCCGGTCGAGCCGTGCCCCGGACCTCGAAGGCGATCTCGACCCGCAGGTCCCGGCCGCTGCGCTCGACCAGCGCGGCGAGGTCCGTCAGCCCCGGCAGCCGGTCACCGCGCAGCGCGCCGACGGCGTGCCGGGCCTCGACCAGGCCCTCCCTGGTCAGCTCGACCGAACGGCCGATGATCTGCTGGAGCAGCGGGGCCACCTGCTCGCGCTCGGCCAGCGTGCGGGCCGCCGCCAGCTGGATGGCCAGCGCCGAGAGCGACTGGGCCAGCACGTCGTGCAGCTCGCGCGCGATCCGGGCCCGCTCGGCCTCGGCCGCCGCGCTGGTCTCCGCCTCCCGCGCGTCGGCCAGCTCGGCGAGCAGCAGTTCGGTGCGCTCGTGGCTCTCCCGACTGAGCCGCAGCAGCCGGGCGGTGACGGCCAGCACCACGCAGAGCAGCACCGCGGAGCCGATCGTCACCAGCGGTTGGTCGACCGTCAGCCCCAGGATGACGGCCAGTCCGAGCGTCGTGCCCCCGCCGAGGAGCAGCGCGTTGCGCTCGTCGAGCCGGATGAAGCAGGTCATCACGACGCCGGAGACCGGTAGCGCGTTGAGGGCGCCGGGCTCCACGACGGTGAGCAGCAGCGCGCTGACCGCGCTCAGGCCGAGCAGCGGCAGCAGGGCCCGGTCGGTCCGCGCCGGGTGGATCCGGCCGACCGGCGCCAGCGGGACGGCGAAGCCGAGCAGCGCCAGGCTGACGACCAGTCGGCGCCCGGTCAGACCCGGCGGAACCGAGTTCGTCCAGGCCATGACGGCGACGGCGGCCAGCAGCAGCCAGCCCAGCTGGCGCAGCCGGGCCACCTGGCCGCCGCGCCGGCACTCGGCCTCGGCTATCACGCGGGCGACCCGCTCACTCACCATGCGCCGCAGCATATTGCCGGTCGGTCCAAGGGAGGTGACCTGCACGGTGACCAGCCGTGCGGTCGCGACTGACATCGAGTGAACGGCAGCTGAAAGGCCTTCCCTTCATCTCAGCTGACATGCCACTCTTCGCATGCCGAGAACCGCCCGGCGACACGAGGTGTCGTCAAGCCGACGGACGGCGTTCCGATATGGATCACCCTGGGGGGAACCACCGATGACCACCGAGATCTACTTCACCAACAACCACCGGGATCTGTGCGAACAGTACGGGACCGGCGCGGGTTTCCAGTTCGAGTTCAACTGCCAGCGCTGCCAGGACACCTGGCGATCGCCGTACGAGGCGTTCACCACCGGGCGGGCGGCCGGCTGGATCAGCAAGGGCGTCGGCGCCGCCTGGAACATGCTGGGCGGCAGCGGCAACACCATCTCGAACGCCGCCGACGGCCTGGCGGGGGCGAGTTGGGGCCATGCCAAGGACGCGGCCTTCGAACGGGCGATCGTCAACGCTCAGGGCCACTTCCACCGCTGCGCCCGGTGCACCCAGCACGTCTGCGACCTGTGCTGGAACCCGGCCCAGGGCCTGTGCCAGGGCTGCGCCCCCGACACGGCGGCCGAGGCCGAGGCGGCCCGCCGGCGCGGGCTGAACGAGGAGGTCGCCCAGCGCGCCTACACGGCGGGCCAGCAGGCCGGCCAGGGCTACGACGTGGCCACCGAGCGGCAGTTGGTCTGCCCGCAGTGCAACGCCGAGACGCACGGCGGGGCGTTCTGCGCGGGCTGCGGCTTCAAGCTGGCCACGCCCGGCAGTTGCGGCTCCTGCCAGCAGTCGGTGCCGGACGGCGCGGCCTTCTGCCCGGGTTGCGGCGCCCGGCAGTAGCCGAAGCACGCGCTGCGGGCCCGCGGATCACCCCCGGGCCCGCGGTGCGTACTTCGTCGCGGACCGTCCCGCCACCCCGTTCGCGCCACCCGGGCGAAGGCCGTGGGCACGCCCCCCAGTGGGGTCCCGCCACCGCCGACGGACAGTCAAGGGTCGCAAGGGTCTGGTTGCGGCGACCGCCCGGCGCCTAGGCTTGCGGGCATTACCGCTGGTCCAGGGCGGGAGAGGAGATCGGCCTGTGCGCGTCGGGGAGTTGAGTCGGCAGACCGGGGTCCCGGTACCCACCATCAAGTTCTACCTGCGCGAGGGGCTGGTCCCGGCCGGTGAGCTGACTTGCCCGAACCAGGCGCAGTACGACCAGCGACACATCCGGCGGCTCAGACTGGTGCGCGCGCTGCTGGAGGTCGGCGGGCTCTCGATAGCCGCCGCCCGCGAGGTGCTCGGCACACTGGACGGGCCCGAGGTGTCGCTGCCCGACACCCTGGGCATCGCGCGGCGGGCGGTCACCCCGGCCTGCGGCACCACCACGGAGCCGACCGGCCGGGCCGGGGACGCCGCTCGGCACACCGCCGCCCGGCAGGCCCCCGGAGCACCGGACCCCGCCGGGCAGGCGGCACTCGACGCGGCGGCCGCCTGGGTGGCCGGGCGCGGCTGGCAGGTGCGGCCGGGCGGCCCGGCCTGCGCCTCGCTCGCGCAGCTGATCCGCACCCTGCACGAGCTCGGTCGGCCCGACCTGCTCGATCTGCTCGACGAGTACGCGGCGGCCGCCGAGCAGTTGGCGATGGCCGAGCTGGCGCTGGTGGGCCGGCGCGCGGACCCGGACGGGCGGCTGGAGGGCGCGGTGCTCGGCACGGTACTGGGCGACGCGCTGCTCGCCACCCTGCGGCGGCTGGCCCAGGAGGACGCCTCGCGGCGGGCCTTCACCGTGCCCGCTTCATCGTGACGTTGCGTCAGTTCCCCGCGTCGTCACCGTTGTTGTTCCCGCTGTCACCGTTGCCGTTGCCGCCGTTGCCGTTGCCGCCGTTGCCGTTGCCGCCGTTGTCCACGCTGCTGTTGTCCACGCCGCTGTTGGCGTTGGCGTTGGCGTTACTGCCGGCGCCGCCGTCCTGGCCGTTCAGCGAGCCGATGATCGAAGTGAGCTGACGCTGCCAGCCCTCGGTGGTCTGCGCGTCCACCGTGTGCTTCTTGGCCAGGTCGCGGACCTGCTTCTGCGCCGCCTTCAGGGCCTGCACCGCGTCCTGCGGGTGGCCGGCGTTGGCCGCCGCCGCGGCGACATCCAGCGTGTGCAGCAGCGGAGCCTGCCGCTCCTTCGGCATCGGGGCGGCGGCCATCTCGGTGCGCAGCTCGCCGATCGCGGCCACCGGGGTCGCCGCACCCCCCACCGGGGCCGGGGTCGGCCTGCCCGGCGTGAACGACTGGCCGGGCGTGCTGCCCGCCGCGGGGACCCCGGCCGTGCTGCCGACCGCCGAGCCGGCGGCGGGCGGCTTGCTGCTCCCCGTCGAGGAGGAGTCGGCGAAGGCCAGCACGCCGACCACGCCCACCACCGCGAGGACGGCGACGCCGAGCACCCACGCCACGGTGCGGCGCGGGCGCCGGGCGGGAGCGGCGAGGTCGTCGCCCTCGCCCTGGTCGTGGCGGTCGTCCGGGCGGCCGTCGAAACCGTTGCCCGGGTAGGCGGCCTGCGCGGCCATCACCGAGGTGGGCGCGGCCCCGCCGCGGAACGGCGGCGGCTCGGGTATCGGGCCCGTCATCGGGGGCAGCATCGTGGTGCGGTCGCCGCCGGTCCCCGGTGCGGGCGTGGCCAGCAGCTCCGCCGTGCGGTCCACCGCTCCCGCCACGGTCACCGCCGCGAGCAGCTCGGCCCGCGCGGCGCCCGCGTTGGCCGGCCGGTCCGCCGGACGCTTGGCCAGCATCCGCGCCACCACCCGGTCGACCGTGGGCGGCACGTCGGGGCGGCGCAGGCTGACCAGCGGCGCCTCCTCGGTGACCTGCATGAACGCGGTCGCCACCGGCGTGTCGGCGGTGAACGGCGGCTCCCCGGTGAGCATCTCGGTGAGCACACAGCCCAGCGCGTAGAGGTCGGTGCGCCCGTCCACCTCGCCCGCGGTGGCCTGCTCGGGCGACAGGTAGGCGGCGGTGCCGAGCACGGTGGCGGTCTGGGTCAGCTGCTGCCCGCCCGACGAGGCGCGGGCGATGCCGAAGTCGACGACCTTGACCCCGCCGTCGTCGGTGATCATCACATTGGCGGGCTTGATGTCCCGGTGCACCAGGCCGGCCGCGTGCGCGACCTCCAGCGCCTCGCACATCGCCGCCGCGATCCCGACCGCCCGCTCGACCGGCAGCGGGCCCTGCTCGGCCAGCACCGAACTCAGCGACCGGCCCCGGATCAGCTCCATCACGATGTACGGAGAGCCGCCGTCCATCCCGGAGTCGAAGACCATGGCGATCCGCGGGTGCACCAGCATCGCGGCGTGCTGGGCCTCGCGGCTGAACCGCTCGGCGAACCTCGGGTCGTCGGCCAGCGCGTTGTTGAGCACCTTGACCGCCACCGGCCGGCCGAGCACCCGGTCCATGCCGTGGTAGACGGTGGCCATGCCGCCCATGCCGAGGATCCCGACCAGCTCATAACGGCCGTTCAGTGCTCGTCCGATCACTGGTCCCGCTCCTCACACTCCATCGGCCGGGCACCCGCGCGCCCGGCACCCGCGCCATGATCCGGCATCACTGCGACGCTCCCCCAGCGGGGTCACCGCCGAGGGTATCGGCGGTTGCCCGGCAACCGGGAGTCCAGCGACTGGAACGGTCCACGGACCGCCGAGGGCGACTGCTAGCGTGCGAGTCCCGACGCGGGCGCCCGGTGCGGACACCCGGTGAGTACGGACGTGGGTTCGCGCCGCCCGGTTGCCCTCGTTCGTCACGACCGCCGAGGAGCGCGCCCCCGATGACCGCCGCCACCGACCCCGCACCGCACGGCCCGCTGCTGCACGCCGAGGACGTCGACGTGGTGCGCGACGGCCGCCATCTGCTGCGCGCCATCTCGCTGACCATCGAACCCGGCGAACACTGGGCCGTACTCGGGGCCAACGGGGCCGGCAAGAGCACCCTGCTCGGCCTGCTCGGCGCCGTCTCGCACCCCACCCGGGGTGTGGTGCGGGTGCTCGGCCGGCAGTTGGGCCGGGTGGACATCCGGGAACTGCGCGCGCACCTGGGCCATGTGAACCCCCGCCATCCGCTGCGCTCGCCACTGACCGTGCGCGAGGTGGTGCTGACCGGCCTGACCAACAGCATCGAGCCCGAGCTGCGGCGCCAGCCCAGCACCGAACAGGTGCGGCACGCCGAGGAGTTGATCGCCACCCTCGGCATGAGCCGCCGGATCGAGGCCCCCTGGACCACCCTCTCGCAGGGCGAGCGCGGCCGGACCCTGATCGCCCGCGCCCTGATGCCCCAGCCGCGCCTGCTGCTGCTCGACGAGCCCGCCACCGGGCTCGATCTGACCGCCCGCGAGCAACTGCTCAGCAGCCTGGACGAGTTGCGCGAACAGCACCCGCAGCTGGCCAGCGTGCTGGTCACGCACCACCTGGAGGAGCTGCCCAGCAGCACCACGCACGCCCTGCTGCTGCGCGAGGGCGAGTGCGTGGGGCGCGGGCCGGCCGCCGAGACCATCACCACCGAGCTGGTCAGCGCCTGCTTCGACCACCCGATCAGGATCACCCGGGAGGACGGCCGGTGGGCCGCACGGGCGGCTCGGCGGGCTACCGCCGTGCGCTGATCGCCGTGCACTGATTTTCGGCACGATTCCCCCCTCAGGGTGTCATTTCGTGCGCGGTGTCTGGCCAGGCGCTTAACGCGGAAGTAACTTACTGGCCAGTTCCCTCGGCGCACCCCCACGCGCCGTTCGCGTACCTCCTACCCCACCCGGAGGACAGCCATGTCCGGAACACCTCTGCGCTCCACCCTGCCCAGAACCGGCCTGCCCAGAACCGGCTTCGGCCGCCGCCTCACCTCGCTGGCCCTCGGCTGCGGCCTGCTCGGTGCCGCGCTGGCCGGCGCCGCCGCCCCCGCCCAGGCCGCCACCCGTGGCGCCACCGACCCGATCGCCGCCGCCCAGGCGCTGGCCGCCCCCGGCGTGCCCGGGGCCAACAACTGGTCCTGCCACCCGAGCGCGGCCCACCCGCGCCCGGTCGTGCTGGTCCACGGCACCTTCGCCAACGGCTCGGTCAACTGGCTGACCATCGCCCCCGCACTGGCCTCCGACGGCTACTGCGTCTACGCCCTCACCTACGGCACGATGCCGAACGTGCCGGTGCTCGCGGCGATCGCCCCGGTGGCCGACTCCGCCCAGCAGTTGGCCACCTTCGTGGACGGCGTGCTGGCGGCGACCGGCAGCGGCCAGGTCGACATCGTCGGCCACAGCCAGGGCGGCATGATGCCGCGCTACTACCTGAAGTTCGACGGTGGCGCGGCCAAGGTGCACACCCTGGTCGGCCTCGCGCCGAGCAACCACGGCACCACCCTGGACGGCCTCACCACGCTGGCCCAGTCCTTCCCCGGCGCCCAGGCCGTGGTCAGCTCCGCCTGCCCCGCCTGCGCGGACCAGGAGGTCGGCTCGGCCATGCTCCAGCAGCTCAACGCGGGCGGCGACACCATGCCGGGCGTCGACTACACCGTGATCGCCACCGAGGACGACGAGGTGGTCACCCCCTACACCTCGCAGTTCCTCAGCGGTCCGAACGTGGAGAACGTGACGGTCCAGCAGCTCTGCCCGCTCAACCACCCCGACCACGTGCTGATGGCCGTCGACCTGGTGGTGCTGCACGAGGTCCGGCACGCGCTCGACCCCGCCGAGGTGGGCGAGGCGAACTGCTCCGCCAACCTGACGGGCTGACCCCCGGGCCTGCCTGACGGGCCGTCCTGGCCCGCGCCGTTGGGCCCGTTCCGGGGAGCGGACCCAACGGCGTCCGTTCGGCCCGACGCTGCGTCAGCGCTTCGCCCGGAAGATCCCCAGCGCCTCGCGCGCCGCGTACGCCGCCAGCAGGTATCCCACCAGCGGGTCGGCCCACCACCAGCCCAGCACGCTGCCGAGCAGCAGCCCGAGCAGCACGGCGACGGCGAGCGCCCCGTAGACCAGGGCCACCCGCGCCTCGGTGCGCAGCACCTGGTTGTCGAGCGCGGCCCCCGTGCGGGCCTGGCCCGCCGCGAGGGCGGACAACACGGCGGCGGTGGCGGCGGTCCAGCCGATGCCCAGCGGCGAGTGGCGCGCGTGGAAGCCGTCGACCAGCACCAGCGTCGACTGGATCGCGAGATAGCCGGCCAGCAGCGCGAAGCCGCCGCCGACCAGCCGCAGCGCCAGTTGCCGGTGCGCCTTGCCGGTTCCGGTCAGCTCCCCGAGCACGACCGCCGAGGCCCCCGCCTCGAGCAGCGAGTCCAGGCCGAGCCCGGCCAGCGCCACCGATCGCGCGGCGAGCGCCGCCACCGCGAGGACGGCGATCCCGGCGACCTGCCAGCCGAGGGTGGCGCAGGCGAAGGCGATGCCCCGGCGTAGCAGGGTCTGGCGGGAGATCTCGCGAACGATCGGCACCGGCCGCAGTCTGCCAGGCACCCCTCGGCCCCGCCAGAACCTCTCACCCACGGCACCCGCGACACTCCCCCGCCCGGGGGAGCGCGGTGGAACGACCGGCGGTCCGCACCCGGCGCTACGGCAGTGCGACGACCGCGTCGACCTCGACCAGGAACCCGGGGCGGAACAGCGAGGAGACCTCGACCAGCGTGCTGGCCGGGTTGGCCTGCTCGCCCAGCACCGGCCGGATGAACTCGTCGCGCGCATCGCGGATCGCCTGCACCTCACCGACGTCCAGCAGGTACCAGCCGAACCGCACGACGTTGTCCCAGTCGGCGCCCAACTCCCGCAGGACCGCCCGCAGATTGCGCATCGCCTGCCTGGCCTGCGCCGCCACATCGCCCGCACCGACCAGCTCGCCGTCGCCGTCGATCGCCACCTGCCCCGAGACGAAGGCGAGTCGGCCGGAGGTGACCACGGCGTGCGCGTAGCCGGGGCCGGGCGCGAGGTCCGGCACCTCGGTGAGTCGGGCATCGACAGGCATGGGATCCCCCGGTGTTGAGATCGTCAACGTGCTCGGAGCGCAAACCTACCAACCCGCTGACCCGGCGCCGGAGCGGCCAGGACGTCGCTCACCGCTACCGCACGCGCCGGGCGATCGTGATGATCTCCCGGGCCCCGGCCCCGGTGACCGGCTCGCCGCCCCAGTAGCCGTACTGCGCCTCGATCTCGAAGCCCGCAGCGGCGAGGAACGCGTTGAGCGGCGCCACGTCGAGGAAGCGCAGGCTGGTCCGGTCGGCCTGGAGCACGGTGCCGTCCGGTGTGGCCATCGTCCCGTCGAAGGTGACCACGTCGGCGGTGACGGAGTCGACCTCGTGCCACAGGCGCAACGGACGCCCGAAGGCCTCGAAGTCGAGCACGTTGGACGGGTTCCAGCCTTCCCAGGCCCGCGCCCTCGGGTGCCGGGTCTCGAAGGCGAAGCGGCCGCCCGGGCGCAGGGATGCGTGGATCGCGGCCAGGGAGGAGCGCAGCTCGTCGTCGGTGAGCAGGCACTGGAAGGCGTGGCCGGTCATCGTCGCGAGCTCGAAGCCGGCGCCGGCCCGGTCAACCCGGTCCGCCTGGGCAGCCGTACCCTCGATCCAGTCGATGTCGGTCCGCCGCTGGGCCCGGGCCAGCGCGGCGCGGTCCGGGTCCAGGCCGACCAGGCGGCCGTGGTGGCCCTGTTCGCGGGCCCGGATCAGCATCGCGCCGGTGCCGCAGCCGACGTCCAGGACCGAATCCGCCGCCATCACCAGCTCGTTGTAGAAGCGGTCCTCGGGGCGGTGGCCCGGGTCCCAGGGGTTCAGCAGGTCGTACAGCGCGGCGGCGTCGGCGTCCGAGATCACCGCGACAGTGTGGGCCGAACCCCGTGTTCCGGCAACTGGTTTCGCGAGTGGGCGAACGCGTTGAGCCCCCGGCCGAGGCCGGGGGCTCAACGCGTCAGGGCGGCGGTATCACTGGCCGGGGCTGGCCCCGCCGCTCGGGCTGGAGCCGTCGGTCGGGCTGGTGGGGGGGTTCAGCGCGGGTGCGCTGGGCAGCGAGATGGGGGGGAAGCTGTTGACCGGGGTGCCGGCCACGATGGCCTGCATCGCCTCGTGCCAGACCGGGCCCGCGACCTGGCCACCGAAGGCCTGCTCGATCGGGCTGCCGCCGAGGACCTGCCCCTCCAGCGGCTGCTGGGTGCCGGTGTCACTGACCACGGTGGCGCCCACCACGTCCGGGGTGTAGCCGATGAACCAGGCCTGCAGGGCCTTGTCGGTGGTGCCGGTCTTACCGGCGGAGTCACGACCGGCCAGACCCTGGCCGCTGGCGGTGCCGCCGTCCTGCACCACGCCCTTGAGCATCGCGGTCATCGTGTCGGCGGTGTTCGCCGACATGACCTGGGAGCAGTTGGCCGACGGGACGGCCACGCTCTTGCCGTCCGGGCCGGTCACCGAGCTGATCGCGATCGGGTCGCAGAAGACGCCGTGCGAGGCGAAGGTCGCGTACACGCCCGCCATCTGCAGCGGCGTCAGGGAGTTGACGCCCAGCGTCATCGCGGGGACCACCTGGAGCTTCTGGCCGCCGGCCTGCTGGGTGATGCCGAGCTTGTTGGCCATCTGATCGACCGTGCAGAGCCCGACCTGGCCCTCCAGCGTGGCGAAGTAGGTGTTGATCGACGCGGACAGTGCCAGCGGCATGCCGATGTCCCCGGCCTCCGCGGTGGAGTCGTTGTGGACCTCGCCGCTCGACTTGAAGCGGCCGCCCTGGCAGTCCTTCATCTCGGGCCAGGGCATGCTGTACGGCACGGTGAGGTTCGTGTCATCGCCCATGCCGTTCTCCATCGCGGCGGCGGCCACGATCGGCTTGAAGGTCGAGCCGGTCGGGAAGCCCTGGCCGCCGCCCATCGCATGGCTGACGTTGAGGTTCATCGTGGTCTGGTTGGTGCCCAGACCGTAGGGGTGGCTCTGCCCCATCGCCAGGATCTTGCCGGTGCCCGGCTGCACCACGCTCATCACGGCCGCCGGCTTGTCGGAGGCGTTCGCGTTGTCCGCCATCGACTGGTTGACCGCGTTCTGCGCCTTCGGGTCCAGGGTGGTGTGGATCTGCAGCCCGCCCCGGTTCCACAGCGCCTGCCGGTCGGCGGTGCTGGCGCCGAACGCCGGGTCCGAGAGCATGATCTGCTTCACGTAGTCGCAGAAGAAGCCCTCGCCCGCCTTGGCCGTGATGCAGCCCTGCTGCGGCGGGGTGACCGTGAGCTGGATCGGGGTGTTGATCGCCTGGTCGGCCGCGGCCTGGGTGATGGTCCCGTACTGGGCCATCTTCTTCAGCACCGTGTCGCGTCGTTCCTTGGCGTTGGCCTTGTGCACGATCGGGTCGTAGTTGGTGGGCGACTGCTCGATGCCGGCCAGCAGGGCTGCTTCCGGGAGCGTCAGGTCCTTCGCGTCGGTGCTGAAGTACCGCTGGGACGCCGCCTCGATCCCGTAGGCGTTCTCACCGAAGAAGGTGATGTTGAGGTAGTTGGTCAGGATCTGGTCCTTGGTCAGCGTCTGCTCGACGCTGATCGCGTACTTCATCTCCTGGATCTTGCGGCCGATGGTCTGGCGCTGTGCCTGCTGCACGGCTGCCGCGTCGTCACCGGCCTCGTCGACGAAGACGTTCTTGACGTACTGCTGGGTCAGCGTGGAGGCGCCCTGGGTGCCGCCACCGCTCGCGTTGCTGTCCAGCGCCCGCGCCAGGCCCTTGGGGTCGATGGCGCCGTGCTGGTAGAAGCGGTTGTCCTCGATGTCGACCAGCGCCGACTTCACCAGCGGGGATATCTGGTCACTCGGCACCACGGTGCGGTCGCGGTCGTAGACGGTGGCGATCACGCCGTTGTTCGCGTCGTAGATCGTGGAGGCCTGGGAGAGCGGCGGCGTCTTGAAGTCGCTCGGCAGACTGTTGAAGTTGTCGACCGAGGCCTTCGCGCCCAGGCCAACTCCGCCTACGAACGGAAGAGCCATGCCGGCCAGCAGGACACCGGCCACGCCGCTCGCACCGATCAGGCGGACGCCTGAGGAGAGCAGCACCAGTGGACGGGAAGCGCGGGAAGGGGACTTCGACACCATGGCATCGACCGTACGTTCCTACACTGGGAAAATGGTAAGGGTATTTTCCGCAGCTCGTAACAGTACGGTCACAGTGCTGTTCTGAGCTGCCTTCAGGGGGTCGCGGGAGGCCTCAGGAGACCCCGCGAGGCAGCGGCGGTAGGCGTCGCGGCACCCCGAGCTTCGGGCTTCGAGACCCGAGCGCTCTCACTGCGGAACGGTGGGTGGTACATATCCCGCCCACCCACCCAATGCTCTTGCAAGCCGATGAGTATGACTTATTGTCATCAGTTGGCAACTGCCAGCGATCGCGGTGTACGGTTCGCGCAAAGAAGCAACCCCCGCCGGTGCACCAACACCGAACGGGGGTCTGACCGACACGAATCGAGCCGATCGATCCAGTGGCTACTCACCATGCTATCGCCGCCCCCGGCTACGGCAAGCGGTCCGCGCCGTCGCAATACCCGAGCGGGCCGGACGACTTCGCTCACCTGCCCGACCGCGAGGCCGAAATCGCCCGCCACATCGACGGCCTGCCCGAAGGCGCGGCCGTCGACATCAAGTCCCTCGCCCGCGCGCTCGCCCGCTACGGGCAGCAGGCCGTGAGCACCGTGCTCCGTGCGCTCATCCGCAAAGGCCACCTGCGCCGGGTGCGCGAGACGGTGGGCGACGGCCTGACCCAGTGGGTCTCCCGGACGTACTTCTCGCGCACGCCGCGCAGCGCCACCTGGTGGGAGAAGTTCCTCAACGACCGCGAAAGCAGTGGGCGCACGGACCCCGCGCCCGCGCCCCCGGCGCGCTCCTTCTCCTACCGGGCGCTGGCCTCGCTGGCCGCCGCCGACCGGCGGATGATGCTCTCGGCCGCCGAGTGCGCGGAGTTGGAGGCGCTCGCCGCCGAGTGGTTCGCGCGCGGAGTGACCGTCGAGCAGTTCCGCTTCGCGATGACCAACGGCTTGCCCGCGACCGTGCAGTGCCCCGGTGCGTTCGCGCGCAAGCGGCTGATCGACCGGCTGCCGCCGGCGCGGGACACCGAGCCGCAGCCGCCGTCCGAGCGGCTGACGGAGTGCCAGGGCTGCCACCGCCCGGCCCGCCCGACCGCGCTGCGGGACGGGCTCTGCCGCAGCTGCTGGGAGGAGGAACCGGCACCGGGCGAGGGCCGGGCAGGCGACAGCCGGGCAGGCGACAGCCGGGCAGGCGACAGCCGGGCAGGCGGCCAGGAACAGGAGACACCGACCGGGATGATCGCCGGGATCCGGGCCGCGATCCGGGAGCGCAGAGCGCCCCGAGAGGTCAGCCCTGCTGCCGGGCCGCCGCCACCAGCAGCTCCGACGCCGCCTCCGGCAGGTCCAAGTGCCCGGAGATCCACGACGCTTCATGACCGGTACGGGCCAGCACCCACGCGGTCTGCAGCCGCCCCAGCGGACAGCCGGCCAGGTACGGCCGCACCGCCTCCAGCGGAAAGCCCGCCAGGCTCTCGGCGGTGAACCAGTCGTCGGCCGCCCCCGCAGCCGACCCCATGACCGGCTCCACCGCCGGCTCCACCGCCGACTCCCCCGCCAACTCCCCCACCACGACCGCCCGGCGCCGCCACCGCCGGAACGCCGCCAGTCCGCCCCGCACGCTGCTCCACACGTCCGCGCCCCCTGCCTCGCGCCGCGCCGTCGCCCGGTTCACGCCGGCGCCCGGTTCACGCCAACGCCTGGTTCACGCCAACGCCTGGTTCACGCCAACGCCTGGTTAACGTCCTCCTCCTCGTCCAGGTGCCAGTGCAGATCCCGCACCCCCGGCTCCAGCGAGAGCCGGGAGATCACCTGCTCCAACGCGCTGGCCACGTCACCGCTGACCGAGAGCGAGGCGCGCAGGCTGGTGGTCTCCGGGGTCTCCCGGCGGGCCCGCAGGCCGGTCGGGGTGAGGCCCGAGCTGGTGAGGGCCTGGAGCAGCAGGGCCCGGATATGGGTCTCGGAGCTGCGGTCGCAGCGCAGGTGCAGGTTGGCCTCGACCACCGCGTCGGGGTCGGTGCCGGCGGCCGGGACCCGGTCGAGCAGGCGTCCGGCGGGACGGCCGACCACGTGGACGGCGATCACGGCCAGCGTCCCGATCACGGCGAAGCCGTACTTGCCGGAGGCGGCCAGCACCCCGGCGGCGGCCGAGCACCAGAGCGTGGCAGCGGTGTTGAGGCCGCGCACCCCGGCGCCGTCACGCAGGATCACGCCACCGCCGAGGAACCCGATACCGGAGACCACGTAGGAGGCCACCCGGGTCGGGCTGCTGGTGTCGCCGACGGCCTCGCTGTAGAGCACGAACAGGGTGGCCCCGGTGGCGACCAGCGCGTTGGTGCGCAGGCCGGCCATCCGGGCCCGCCACTGGCGTTCGACCCCGATCACGGCACCGCACAGGACGCCGGTACCCAGTCGGAGCAGGAAGTCGAGGGTGGACAGGGCGTGCATGAAGCACCTCCTCGGGGATCGCTGGGGTCAACGGGTGCGGCGGTGGTCAGGCCCGGCGAAGGCCGGGTCGAACTTGTAGCCGATCTGCCGGACGGTGGTGATGGCGTCGCGATGAGCCGGGCCGAGCTTACGGCGGATCCGGGCCACATGAGTGCTGACCGTCCTGGTGTCGCCGAGATTCGGGCGGCCCCAGACGGCCTCCATCAACTGGCTGCGGGAGAGCACCCGCTTGGGCTGGGCCATCAGGTGGGCGAGCAACTCGAACTCCAGGTAGGTGAGGTCGAGCCGCCGCCCGTCGACGGTGGCAGTGCGCTGGTCGATGTCGACCACCACGCCGACCGCCGTGAGGCGCCGGGTCGGCGCCTCCACCATGGGAGCAGTCGCGGTTGGATTGTCGGAGAAGATCAGCTGAACCCTGGGGTAGTGCAGGGGCATCGAAACGTCTCCTTCTCAGCTCTCGGCGTGCCAGGCGGCTTCGAGGTGGACGGTCCCGGCGCGGTCGGTGACGGCGTGCCACTCGGCGGCCAGCCGCACGCGCTGCCGCTGCGGAGCGGCGGTGGCGCGCGGCGCCGGGGGCCGGAAGGTGTGCAGCACCGGGCTGTCGAGCGGGCTGTCGGCCAGCCGGCGCAGCAACTGCGCCAGGAAGGTCCGGACCCGGACGGTGCCGCCGAGGCCGATGGCCGGTCGCGGTCGGGCCGCCGGGAGCGCGGTGTGGAACGTGAAGACGGACACGGGGAGCTCACCTCCGTGGACGGCGTGCGCGCACGTCACGCGCACGCGGGCATGGCGAAGCGAACGCTTCGCGCGATTGAGCGTGCGTCAGTTGAAAGGCAGGAGGAGCTGTTGAACGGCAGGGTTGGAGGCCGGGACGAGTTGGGCCGGGGAAGGCGGCCCCTGTCCGGCCGGCCGGGACCGGGCGGCCGGACAGGGCGCCTCGGCCGTCAGTGGCCGAGCGCGGTCTCGACCAGCTTGAAGACGACCATGACCATCGCGATCAGCAGGTAGCCGCGCAGTGCGCCCATGCCGACCTTGCGGCCGGTGGACATCACCGGGCGGGTCAGGGTCTCCAGCGGCGGCATCCGCCAGTCGTCGCGGCCCGTGCGGTCCTGGGGGCACCCCCGGCCGGAGGCTGGGGGAGGGTCCTCGGCGGTCGCGGTCCGCTTGCGGGTGAAGGCGAAGCCGGCGACCAGCACACCCACCACGCCGCAGCCGGCCATGATGTCCAGGATCTGCCGCGAGGTGATGTCCGGGAAGAGCACCGAAGCGGTCAGGATCACCGACAGCGTCACCAGCACCCCCACCACCGCCGAGGTGAACGCGTTCACCTTGGGCCCGTTCGACCACGGCCCCAGCACCTGCTTGTCATTGCACAGCAGCAGCAGGAACACCGACGCCGACGGCAGCAGCACACCCGCCAGCACCTGCACACCCTGCGTCAGCAGACCCAGCGTGTGGTCACTGGACGCCAGCACGATCGCCGCCGCCGCACACACCAGACCCGCATACACCGCGTAGAACCCCTTCGCCCCACCGACCCCGCGGTGCAGCGAGTGCTTCATCCCGAACACATCACCGATCGCATACGCCGTCGACAGCGACACCGCGAACGCACCGATGATCGACGCGTCCAGCAACGCGATCGCGAACAGCACCCCGACCAGCTTGCCACCATGGTCCGCCAGCCCCTTCGCCACCGCACCCGCGTCCGTGAAGTTCCCGAACCCGTCCGTACCCGCGAACGCCGCCGCCGTGAAACCCATCATCGCCGCCGCACCCACGACCACGATCACGATCCCGATCCACAGATCGGCCTTCTCGTACTTCATGAACCGCGGCGTGATCCGCTTGTCGATCACATACGACTGCTGGAAGAACAACTGCCACGGCGCCACCGTCGTCCCCACGATCGAGATGATCAGCAGCATCACCGTCGCCAACTGCCCCGTACCACCCGGCATGTCCGGCACCACGAAGTCATGCGCCAGCTGCGAGGTCCTCGGGTGGACCATGAAGTAGATCGGCACCAGCAGCAGCGACCCCGCGCACAGCGCCACCGCGATCCGCTCGAAACGCTGGAACGACCCCGTGAACGCCGAAGCGATGATCACCGCCGCCGCCAGCACCACCGACGCCACCTTCGGCAGCCCCAGATACCCCGCCGCCAGCGTCACCCCGATGAACTCCGTCACCAGCGTCAACCCGTTCAGCAGGAACAGGTCGATCACGCTGAACGCGCCCCAGAACTTCCCGAACCGCTCCAGGATCAGCCGCGCGTGCCCCACACCGGTCACCGCACCCAGCCGCAGCACCATCTCCTGGTTCACGTACAGCACCGGAACCAGCAGCAGCAGCGTCCACAGCAGATGCGTACCGTAGTTCTGCCCCGCCTGGCCGTACGTCGAGAACGCCCCGGCGTCGTTGTCGCCGACCATCACGATCAGACCCGGACCGACAATCGCCAGCAGCGTCTTCAGCTTCGCCGACAGACCCTTGCGGTCAGCCGTGTCATCCAGCCTGATCGTGCCCAGCGCACCCTTGATATCGCCCAGGTGCGCATCATCCAGCACCGCGCTGCGCGCCGCCGGAACCTTCGAGTCGAGTGTCACGTTGGTGGTCATGGTGAACCTCCCTCAGCCCCCAACGATTCAGGGGGAGTTTGGAGGCACGCGGCAGCTATCCCCGCTACGAACAAGCGCCAAGGAGCGCGCCAGGGCAGCACTGAGCCGCTGATGGCGCGTCAGATCGAAAAGCGCGTAGCGAAGGTGGTTACCGCGAGCCGAAGAAGTACGAGGACAGGCGGGGGTAGGGGCAACTGTGGCCCGGACTACTGCAATCCATGAGTCTCTCGCCTCCTCCCGGCCGGTGCGCGCGACGGACCGCTGCGCATGACGACACGGCAAGGAGCTCGCCGGCCCCGAGGACCAGCTCACCCCAACTCGTCAGAGCTTTGGCACTTCACGGCGTGATCCGACTCGGCTGAGCCGGAAGCCACTTGGGATCAACCCTTAGGTCGGGAAGATCTGTCCTGATCCGGAGCGTCTCTCGACGGTTGGGATCAGTGGCCTGTGTCCATGAAGACGCCTCACCGAACGAGGTGCCTGCAAAACCTTGCCTAGCTTAGCCCTGTTCCACCCGAACGCTTGCCGCATTTACTAAACCTTGACCAAAGGGCCCTGGACACGTGGGGAAGTCCAGGTCACCGAGCGCCACCCGGGCTTCCGGCAGGCCAAGGCTTCGCCACGCGGCGATCAAGGCGGTCAACCGCCGTCCGCGCAGTGAATCGCCAGCTCAGGGCCGGGTTTCCCGACATCCGGGAGGCGCTCGTAACGGCGTGACAAAGATGAAGATCAAGAGGAGGATGTGCCCGGCTTCCGCCACGTGCGTAGAAGCCTCCAGCATCCGGTCCACAGGGGGTCCTCCGTGCGCCAGCGTCATCTCGCCGGCCTCGCCGTCGCCACCGTCATCGCGCTCGGGGCCGGTCTGCCCGCCCCGGTCCTCGCGGTCGCCGACGGTGCCACGCTCTTCGTCAACCCGGTCTCGGGCTGCACCGACACGGGCAGCGGCACCCAGGCCGCGCCGTTCTGCACCATCCAGGCCGCCGTCGATGCCGCCCAGCCCGGCCAGACCGTCCAGGTGGCCGCGGCCACGTACCGCGAGCAGGTCACGCTCACCCACTCGGGAGAGCCGGGCAAGCCGATCACCGTTCGCGGCGGCGACATCCGCAACGGCCTCAGCACTCTGCCGCTCGTCGGCTTCGACCCGGGCGGCACGGCCGCAGACCACGGCTTCGTCCTCAACGGCGTCCACGATGTCACGATCACGGGTCTCGGTATCCGTGGCTCCCTCGGTGCCGTCCAGTTGGCCGACACCCAGCTGGTGACCCTCGACGGCAACATCATGGGCGGATCGACGTCCGGCCCGCAGACCGCCGGCATCCACCTCAGCGGGACGACCGCCTCCACCACGATCAGCCGAAACATCGTCAGGGGCCTTGCCCGTACCGCCATCGTCGTCGACGCCGGCGTCACCGGCACCATCCTCACCACCAACGCCGTGGACAACCAGGCAGGCGGCGCCGGCATCCAGATCACCGACGCCCCGGGCACGGTGATCACGAGCAACACCGTCAGCTCGGTCTGCGGCCCGGCCATCGGCCTGCTCGGCAACTCGTCCAAGGCCGTGGTCGAGAACAACGTCCTCGCCACCGGCTTCGACACCGGCAAGAACGCCCCCGCCTGCGACCCGAGCCAGGGCACGGCCAAGCTCTCCGTCTCCGCGGACTCGGTGCCGGGCACCGTCGCCGACTACAACCTGGCCGACCCCTTCGGCAACGCGCCGGTCTACAACTGGGCGGGCACCAGCTACGCCACCGCGGCCGACTTCACCAAGGCCGTCCCGCAGCAGGGCGCCCACGACATCACGGCCGATCCGCACTACTCGGGGAACCCCGACACCGCTCTCCCCATCGGCTCCAACTCCCCCGGCATCGACTCGGCCGACGCCAACGCACCCGGCGAGCTCACCACCGACCTCTACGGCTACCAGCGGATCGACGACCCCGCCTTCCCCAACACCGGTACCGGTTCGGGCTACTACGACCGGGGCGCGTTCGAGTTCACGACCTCGTCCCGCTCGGTCGCGGTCGAGGTCCAGCCACGGCAGATTCCCGCCGGAGCGTCGACCACCCTCACGCTGCACGACTTCGGAAGCTGGTCGCCAGTCGTCTCCTACACCGTCGACTTCGGCGACGGAACTCCGACCGTGACGACCACGCAGTTCTCGGTCCAGCACACCTACCAGACTGCGGGCTCCTACCAGGCCACAGTCGTCGCCACCGAGCAGAACGGCGACACCACCACCACCGGTGACACCACCGTGCAGGTCAGCCCGCCCGGCCTGCTCGTCCCCAAGCTGACGTCCTCCCGGAACAGCAACCCGCTCGGGTACGACTTCTCGGACTTCGGCTCCACGTCCCCATGGTCGCTGGAGAGCTTCAGCTTCGACTTCGGTGACGGCAGTTCCCCCGTCACCACCACAGACGTCATCACGGGCACCTCCCACACCTACGCGAACGAGGGCGACTACACCGTCACGCTGACCGTGACCGACACGGGTGGGCGCAGCGAG
This sequence comes from Kitasatospora sp. NBC_01266, assembly GCF_036242395.1. Taxonomy (NCBI): domain Bacteria; kingdom Bacillati; phylum Actinomycetota; class Actinomycetes; order Kitasatosporales; family Streptomycetaceae; genus Kitasatospora; species Kitasatospora sp. NBC_01266. The sequence continues at coordinate 3,966,888 of NZ_CP108458.1, forward strand.
AAGACCTCGCAGCTTCTGCACGTCGCGTACCAGGCGGGCGCCTTCCACCCGACAACCCCGATGAGGCTGCTGGACACCCGCACCCTGCCCAGCAGCGTGGCCGCCGGTGGCACCTTCGACCTCCAGTTGCTGCCCAACTACTCCAACTACTTCGGCTACCAGCAGCCGACTGCCGTCGTCCTCAACGTGACGGCGGTGTCGAAGGGGCGGGACGGCCACGTCACCGTCTACCCGACAGGTAGCAAGCAGCCCACCACGTCCAGCGTCAACTACGTCGGCGGGCAGGCCGTGCCCAACCTGATCACCGTCCCGGTCGGTCCGACCGGTGCGGTGTCGTTCGCCAACTCCTGGGGTGGCGACGTGGATCTGGTGGTGGACATCTCCGGCTTCTACAGCACCGACCTGTCGAGCGGCTCCAGGTTCACCCCGCTCACCCCCGCCCGCCTGGTCGACACCCGCAACGGCGACACCGGCGGCAAGCTCGGCCCGGACAGCACCCGCAACATCAAGGTTGCGGGCAGCGGCGGTGTACCCGCCAACGCCACCGCCGTCATCCTCAACCTCACCGGCACCGACGCCACCGAGACCACCCACCTGGACGTCGCCCCGAGCGGCACCAGCGGCTACGGGGCCTCCAACCTCAACCCCGTTCCCGGCCAGGACCGCGCCAACCAGGTCATCGTGCCGCTTGGCCCCGACGGCAGCATCAACGTCTACAACCACGCCGGCTCGACCGACATCGTGCTGGACGTGTTCGGCTACTACAGCCCGGACGGGAAGGGCCTGTTCACCCCCACCACCCCCACCCGCCTGCTCGACACCCGTACCACCGGGACCCCGCTCAGCCGGGACAGCCAGACCAGTCTCCAGATCGCCGGCACCGGCAACGTCCCCGCCAACGCCACCGGAGCGGTGCTGAACGTCACCGCCACCGACTCCACCGCCCCCAGCTACCTCACCGTCTTCCCCGACGGCCAGACCCGCCCCGGCACCTCAAACCTCAACGCCCAGCCCGGAGTCGACGTCCCCAACCACGTCACCACCCCGCTCGGCACCGACGGCAGGGTCGACGTCTACAACCACGACGGCACGACGGACGTCCTCGCCGACCTGCTCGGCTACTTCACCGCCGGCTGATCCCGCACAACCGCATCCGCCCCCACCGGGTCTCCCGGCGGGGGCGGAACCGTTTGGACCGGGCTTCCAGACCGGCCAGGTCTCGCCGCGCCAAGCGGCGTCCCAGGACATCCACTTGTGAAGGAGCACACCGGCCTCTGCCGGCGCAGCGCCACCGCTCCCGGTGCTGGATCGATCCCCGTTGCGCCCAACGGTAGTTCGGCAACGGAATCCCGCGCGCCGGCGTGCGGGCAACTCGCTAGACTCCGCCTGCTCGGCAGTTCCTGTGCTGTTCTTAGAAATCCGGTGTAACCGGAATGGGGGGATCGTATGAACCTGCTGCCGTCCGGCAGACGAGAAAGAAGAGGCTCCGGCGCGCTCGCGTCCGGCGCCGTGTTGCTGGCCGTCATAGCCTCGCTGATGGGCCAGCCCGGCAGCGCCGCCGCGGCGGCACCGCCCGTCGCGCCGCAGTCCGCCGCGGCCGCCTCGTCACAGCCCGGCGCCACTTCCGGCCCCACAGCCGGCACCGCCACCGCAGCCCCGTCGGCTGCCGCCAGCACGCCCCCGTCGGCGTCCGAGAGCCGACCCGCCAAGGTCGCGCCCAAGACGGCGCCCACGACCGAGGCGAAGTCCGCCCGCGGCGAGGCCGTGCGGGCGGTCCAACAGAGCGCCCCGCCCGGCCCGTGCCCGGCCACCCTTGCTCCGCAGACGGTCGTCGGCTGCGCGGTCGGCGCCTACCAGACGGCATCCTTCTCCATCACCCTGCCGCAGCAGACGGACCTGGTGCTCATCCAGGCCGTGGCGGCCCAGGGCACGCTCTACCCGACAATGGTGGCGCCGGACGGCAGCACCAAGGTGACCTGCGACAGTCCCTTCGGCTCCGGCTACGGGTACGGCGTGCTGCGCTGCCCGACCAGCCAGGCGGGGACCTACTCGCTGCAGGTCAAGGACGGCAGCGGGACGCAGAACGGCATCTCCGTGTCGTACCTCCCGCTGCTGTCCGCCACCGGCTGCAAGACAGTGGCCGCCACCGACCGGACGCTGGGCGCCCCGACCGTGTTCCCCGGCTCACTGCCCGTCGCCTCCGCTGGTGACTGCTACACGCTGGACCTGGCCGCCAACGACGTGCTGCGCAGCTACGCGAACACCTACCGGGTCACCCAGACCGTGTACGACGCCACCGGCAAGCAGGTCTGCACCGACCAGTCGAACCCGGGCAACGGCCTCGACTGCCGGCTCGCCGGCACCGCGCCGTTCCGCGTGACGGTGCAGCAGTCCTCCGGGGCCGCCCAGGACTACTCCTACAGCGCCGCCCGGCTCTCCCAGCCGGAGGGCTGCACGGTGGTGGAGCCGCAGGCGTTCGGCACCACCCCGGATCTGAGCGGCACGGCGCGCTGCCGCACGCTCCGGGTCCCGCAGGCCACCCACTACGGCTTCGGCCCGGTGTCCACCGGGACGGCCCCCTCCGGCGGGCTGTTCACGCCGGACGGCACCGCGCTGGTCGCCAACTGCTCGCTCGGCGCCTGCGACCTGACCCCCGGTGACTACACCTGGGCGGTCCAGGCGAGCAACACCACCGCCGGTGCGTTCGGCATGTTCCTGTACTCGGCCACCGAGAACCGGGGCTGCGTCGCGACCGGTGACGAGGACCTGGCGAACGGCCCCGCCACCGGCACCTTCGCCGGGCCGGGCGAGCAGCTCTGCCTGGCCCTGCCCACTGCCACCGGCAACGGCCTCTACCTGCTCAACCAGCCGCCGTCCGGCGGCGCCGACGTGGCGGTCGAGATCGACGACGCGGGCGGCGCCAAGCAGTGCACCAACGGCGGCTACGCCTACGGCGTCTGCAAGTTGACCGGCACCGCGCCGTTCCGCGCGGTGCTGAGCGGCACGCCCGGCAAGGCGTACCAGCTGGCGATCCAGCGCACCGGCGACTCGGCCGGCTGCACCGCCTGGCCGCAGTCCGGCTTCGACGGCTCCTGGGGCGCGCAGGTCTCGCTGACCGCGACCGTGCCGCAGGCCTGCCTGAGCCTGCCCGCCGACCAGCACGCCAGCGCCGAGATGCTCGACTTCGCCAACAGCAAGAACCAGTTGAACGCCTCGGTCCACGTGGTGGATCCGAGCGGCACCGAGGTGTGCCAGACGGTCGGCACCTCCTACACGGCCTGCCAGCTCGCGGCGGGCGTCCCCTACACGGCGATGCTGGTCGGCGTCGGCGGGGCGGACACCTACAAGGTGGTCCACCGCGACATCTCGCCGACCGCGCAGTGCACCACGCCGGCCTCGACGGCGGTCGGCGGTCCCTCGACCCCCTACGACCTGAACTCGGTCCTGGACGCCCGCTGCATCCGGATCAGCGGCGCGGCCACGGACAAGTTCTGGCTGAGCGCGCGCACCCTGGGATCGCGCTACGACCCCGGCACAGTGATGTCGGTCGTCGACGCCAACGGCAAGCCCGTCTGCACCCAGTGGGGCACCGCCTGCAAGGTCACCGGCTCGACCTCGTACGTCGCGTTCGTGCTCGCCTCCGGCTACAACGGCACGACCATCCACACCAACGTGGATACCTGGAAGGTCGGCTCGGCGGCCGGCTGGGCGCCCGAGTGCACCGCCAACCCGGTCTCCGTGGACGGCTTCGCGCTGCGCAGCGGGGTGCTCAACGAGTCCTCGACCGGCTACTGCGCCGTGCTCGACATGAAGCCCAACCAGTCCTTCAACGTCTACGGCACCGACAGCTCCACCAGCCTGGAAACCCCGCTGCTGACTCTGACCGGCAGTTCCTCGTGGGACGACCCGAACCTGACGTACCAGTGCGTCTCCATGTACGGCACTTTCGGCGCCAATTGCCAGGCAACCCCCAACTCGGTTGCCGGCCAGGCGGTTCTGCTGCTGAGCGCGAACCAGGCGGCCACGCCGGTCGAGTACAGCATGCAGGGTGTCTGCAACCAGGGCTGCACCCGTGCGCCTCAGCCGACACCGACGGGGCTCAGTCCCGCGACCGGTACCGCCGGGACGCAGCACCAGGCCGTTCTCCAGGGCACCGGACTCACCCTGGGCACCAAGGCGTGGCTGGCCCAGAACGGCGGCAAGCAGACGGTGCTGACGCCGCTCTCCGTGAGCGCCGACGGCACCTCGCTCGATGTCCTGGTCGACACCAACGGCCTGGTTCCCGGTAGCTACGACCTGGCGCTCGACACGGTCGGTTACACCACCGGGACGCCCTCCTACGGCTACCTCCCCAACGCGTACACGGTCACGGCCGCCGCGACCACCGCCAAGGACAAGTTCGTCCCGATCACCCCGACCCGCTTCCTGGACACCCGCTACGGCATCGGTGCCCCGAAGGCGCAGCTCGGCTGGGATGGCGTGGTCGCGCTTCAGGTGGCGGGCCAGAACGGGGTCCCGTCCACCGGGGTCAACGCCGTGGTGATGAACGTGACGGCCGTCAACCCGTCGGACGCCGGCCACGTAACGGTCTACCCGGACGGTCAGCCTGCCCCGAACACGTCGAACCTCAACTTCACCGCCGGGGACACCGTCCCCAATCTGGTGACCGTTCCGGTGCTGAACGGCAAGGTCGACCTGAAGAACGCCTCCAGCTCCGTCGACCTGATCGCCGACGTCACCGGATACTTCACCGACTCCGGCGCCGGCTCCGCGTTCACACCGATCACCCCGACCCGCTTCCTGGACACCCGCTACGGCATCGGTGCCCCGCAGGCGCCCGTCGGCCCCGGCGGTGTGGCCTCGCTCCAGGTGGCGGGCGTCAACGGTGTTCCGGCCACCGGGGTGACCGCCGTGGTCATGAACGTGACCGCCGTGTACCCCACCGAGGCCGGCCACGTGACCGTCTACCCCGACGGCCAGCCACTGCCCGACGTGTCGAACCTCAACTTCACCGCCGGGCAGATCGTCCCCAACCTGGTGACCGTCCCGGTCGTGAACGGGATGGTGGACCTGCGCAACAACTCGGGCTCGGTCGATCTGATCGCCGACGTCACGGGCTACTACTCGGCCACCGGATCGACCTACTCCTCGGTCGCGCCGGTTCGCCTGCTGGACACCCGGGTCGGCACCGGCGCCCGCCAGGGGAAGGTGAGCGGGGACAGCATCGTGAGCCTGCAGGTGGGCGGAGTCGAGGGCGTACCCGCCACCGGAGTGACCGCGGTCGTGCTGAACGTCACGGTCACCGAACCCACCGATGACAGCCACATGACGGTCTATCCGCACGGGATCGCGTGCCCCAACGCCTCGAACCTCAACTTCACCGCCGGACAGACCAGGGCCAACCTGGTCGTGGTCCCGGTGGTGGACGGCCGGGTGACCTTCTACAACCACGCGGGCGACACCCATGTGATCGCCGACCTGGAGGGCTACTTCACCTCCTGACACCGCTTCACGCCGAAGGCCCTCCCGGAAGCGTCCGGGAGGGCCTTCGGGCTCCAGCGGGCCAGCCGGAGCAGCGGCCTCGCACGGCTTCCGACCCCGCGGGCAGCGCCCTTCGGCTCACGCTCGTTGCCAAAACCACGGGTCACAGCGGCTGGAAACAGAAAAACCCCAGGTCAGAGGCCTGACCTGGGGGTTCCGGTGGAGCCGCCTATGGGATTCGAACCCATGACCTACGCATTACGAGGACACGTGATCATCCGCCGACTAGTCCCAACCGGCGGGCTCGCGTCCCAGTTTTCCCTGATCAGAGCACGTCCGTGCGTGACGGCTCGTCCCATACGGTTCGGCTGATCCCAAGCGGCTATGGATACTCCCGGGCAAGTTCCGGGCAAGTTGCTCCGGAGGAATCCCGTTACCCCTCCCTGTTCCTTCTTGCTCGGCCAACGCAAAGACTGTTACTCAGAGCATTCGATGTGGTCGGCCGTGGGGCTTCCCCAGTCAGTCACGCCGCGCGGTGCTGGGCGGCGCGCGCGATCGCGCCGTAGCGACGCTGGAACTCTCTCAGCTCTGTCACGTACCGCTCGAACCCCGCTATCAGCGCTTCCAGCCCTGCTGCGTCCAGTGCCTGCTCCTGTATGCCCTCCACATCAACGGACGGCAGGATCGGCCCAGGCGTCTCCGGGTCGGCTTCACCCATGAGCGCAACCTTCAGCAGCAGCGGCACGGGCGGTCCCTCACCGCCCGGAGCGGTCAACAGCAAGGCCGAGCCGTAGTGCCAATCGGACGGCTCACGATGCCCGCCGTCGCACCACTCCGGGCAGGCTGACCCGGTACTGGCTTCCGCCGGTATGCCTGACGTGCTCTCCATCGGGGGACCTCCTATGGGCTCCGCCTGGGGCCCCCACAGCGGGGCCAATCCGTCTACGGCCACTCTGCATCGTCCCGCCAGGCGCCCGCCGCCGCGCCCGCGAAATGCATCACTCGTTGGAGTGAGGTCTAGGAGAAGTCGTTGCGGCGGACAGCAAGGCGGATTGCTCCGGCAACTCTCACCCACTCGATCAGTCTGTCGAGAGCCTGCTTCCTGGGGCCCAAATAGGGCATCCTGGTGACGTGAGTAGGTATGCCGATGCCAAGCCCTACGCCGTCCCGGACACCCTGGCTGAGCTGACAGGACCGGTCCACGGCCTCATTCGCCTGCCCCGTCACCTCGACTGGGGCCCGGACTATGCCTACGACCTCGACGATGACACAGACCTTGCCGTCATGTACGAACGCGTTGTCCGCGAAGCCCAGTCCGCAGCAGACCTCCAGGAGCACCTCGACGGTGCCACCCTGGCGCGGCTGTGGCCACAGCTGATCGTCCCCGCGCCCGCCCGGGCCCGCTGGGAGCAGCGTTTCCCCCAGCTTCGCCGTCAGGCGACGGCGGCATAGTGGACGAACTGCACGCACGCCTGATCCGAATCTGCCTCGCTGCCCTCGCCGACGACTTCGGGTTCGCCCTCGCGGGCGGCTACGCCATCCAGGCGCACCAGATCGTCAACCGGCTCAGCGACGACGTGGACCTGTTCACGCCCTTCGAGCGCAGGGATCAGATGCCGGCAGCCACGACTCGCGCCTTGTCTGCCCTCTGGGAGGAAGGTCTGGAGGCGGAAGCCGCGACCACATCGGAGACCTACGTAAGGCTCCAGGTGACCGACCCAGCAACCGGGCGGGAAACGAAGGTAGAACTGGTCGCCGAGTTCCTTTCCCACCCACCCGTCGAAGCAGCACTCGGCCCAGTCCTGCACCCTGACGACGTAGCAGCCGGCAAGATGACCGCGCTCTTCTCCCGAGCCGAGGTCCGTGACTTCATCGACGTCGACGGCCTGCTGCGCGCCGGATACACCCGCGAGCGTCTGATCGAACTCGCCGAGCAGCGCGATGGCGGCTTCGACACCGCCGTCCTCGCTGACATGTTCGCCAGCATCCAGCGTTTCAACGACCGCCAATTCGCGTCATACGGGATCGACGTCCACCGGGCGACGATCATCCGAGGCACTTTCCTGCGCTGGCGCGAACAATTGCTTCCCGGTAACAGCAGCAGTCCCCGAGGCACGGCGGCCCGCGCTCGCTCCGGCTTGCCTACTGGAGAGCCGCACATGCCAGCCTCACAATCGCAGCCTCTGACCGAAGCGCCCCGGGACGACGGTCGGACCCGCTGACTGCCATACCCCCGCACGGAACTCCCAACTGCGATGTTGGCCCGGAAGTCGGGGTCAAGGTCGGCATGCTGAACGAGTAACCAGGCAGCGGAGGCCGTTTCTGAGCCGACGAGCGAAACAGCGGACCAACCGGCATGGGCAACAACTCTTTGAGGCGGGCGGGGTGGCGTTCGTCTATGACCGCGTCCCATATGCCCGTTTCCAGGGCATCATTTCCCATATTCCGATCACCTTCGGCCATTTCCAATATCTCTTGGGCAAGCTCGTTGCTCCTCGGACTCCATAGGGTTGACCCTACGCCTACCGTGACGGCCGTAGCCATTTCTTGGCGCACTTATCCAGCGTCACGTATCGCGATCACTCGCTGCTGGACTGCGAGCATGGGTTCCAACATGGTGACTACCTCCCGCGCATACCGACCAGCCGCTACGTCATCCGACGCACGGCTGTCAGCCAAACCGGTCAACGCCACTATCAAGCGGTCGGTCCCTGCTACGACTTCGCCAGTGAATTTCCGGCGGCGTTCTTCAGGGAAAACATCATCGAGGCGCGACCGCATGATCCGCAGGCTAGCGATGGCGGCGTGAATGTTTTCGGTCCGCTTAGGCTCCTGGGAGGCATAGCGCACGGAATCGAAGAAGACAGCTGTCAGTGGAAACGTGACGTACATGGCCTCATTGACTTGAGTCCAAGGCCCTCCGTTATGCAAGAGCCATTTGGCGGTGGATATACCTAGGCGCGGTCGGCTGTGTGGTAAGGCATCATCGCCACCAGAGAACTCGTCACGCTCAAAGGAGACAGAATCACGACCAGCGATATTAAGGGTAGCTCGCTTGGCAGTAGGAACAGCTCCGAAGGCTGCCGGCATCAAGCTGAGGATACCTACTTCGTCAGGCTCACCAATGCCCTCCCTTAGATTTGCAGAGACTTTGACTGAGTCATCGTCTTCGGCTACCTCGACGTCGGAAAGCCCAACCAGGCCACCAAGCAGCGCGATGGTCTGGTTCCGCTGCCCGGGTGTTACGAGCTCCATTGATACCGCCGTTGCTACATGCTCGGCACCGTGGCTCCAGACCCACGGCAATACGGCAAGTTGCAGCGCGAGAAGGGTTTCCTGGAGTGCCACCATATCTTCATGGAACTCGGCGTCTGACAGGTGGAGTTCTTTACGCGAGACCACTCGACCATTTTCAATCCGACGCGACTTAGCGGTGATCCCATCAGCCGTTACTTCGATACCTGCATGGGAACTTGCGTTGCGGATGACCATCTCTACTGTGCCGGCCCAAGGCGCGCCCAAGCGGGATAGCTCCTCGACGACTTCGCCGGACTTGATCCCCTCAATAACGTCAATCTCATAAGTGGCGTTATCGTCACCGCGGCTCGTCCTAGCCGAAACGAGCACGATGCCGCCGAGGTCAACCAAAGCCCCTTCAACTAGGTCCTTATAAACCTCTGCCATCGAGCGCATGCGATGGCGACGCGGCAATTCATGTCGCAGCTCACGGTCAAGCCGCTCGGCCTGGTCCACGACGCGCTCAACACCGCGACTGAGACGTTCAACAAGCAAATCTGGCTCAACTATCCAAGTGCTACTCGTGCCACCGTCGAGTACAGAACGCAGTAGGTTGGCCCGCTCAACCAATGCGTAGTGATCGACAGCCTGCGCTCCAAAGGACAGCGTCGGGAGAAGCGCGATGGCTCGCTCATCGGGAAGTGTGCGGATTCCGGAGATGTCCCCATAGGCGTTACGGGCGATCTCTGCGCCACGAGCGATTGACGGGCTGGCTGAACTCGCACCCCTCACACCGGCCCAGACCAGAGCAGCGATGTCCAAAGAGCCATCGACCCTAAACGGGCCATCACTTGGCGACTGCTCAATCAACTCGATAAAGGCGTCAACGCGCTCGGCATGTTTTGCGCTGACATCGAACGCTCGGTTCCCCGCCCCCTGCCAACGCACAGCCTCATCCATGTCCACAGCGCTCAGGGTCATCGCCATGAGCACGTGGCCGCGCACGTTAGCCACCAAGGCGCGGATGGCCTCGCGGTGAAGCGCGCGGAGCTCGATGGCTGGCATGGTCTCTCGGAGTGGGTCGATCCGGGAAAGTGCTCCGTCGAGGACCTGGATCAGGCGAGTGAAGTCGGCTAGACAGCCTGGCTCTTCCGGGTCCCAAGACCGTGAACCAAAAATCTTTGCAACCTCGTTGTGAAGCACCGATAGCGCCCGCATGCCAGGCAGCAGGACGTCACTGAGGTGAACATGCATCGGCAGCGGCGCGCCCCGGGTGGCAAATTGAAGTGGGCCGTCGGTGACCTGCTTCATGCGGTCCTGGAGTCGGTAGAGACGTCCCTTGAACGCCTGCCGACGGCGGCGTACTACGGCTCGCACTATGTCTACCGCATCGGGATCGAGCGGACTGGAGCACTCCGGGCAGACAGCGGGATGCCGGACGGACCTCCCCTCACCACATGCCGGGCAGGGCGCAACCAACGCCAGTCTGATGGAGTAGGTGCTGTCATCGTTCGCCGTCACGAGTTCCCCAGTCGAACTATTCGGTGCCCAGACCTCAGCGCAAGCAACCTGGAGCGGGTGCTGCTGCCTGCCTGCTTCCGGGTCCACTGTGGCACCACGCCTGCTCGACCATCCACAACCTTACTCAAGTGCTCACTGTCGCTGATCACCTCGGATGACACATCATCAAGGCTCCGCCGACTCCAGTCCATGTTCGTTCGACTCTCGGTAGTAAGAAGCGCAAGCTCAGGCGCAGCCGAGGGCCAAGTCGCGCGCTGGATTCGATCACCGGATCGGCTGGACGACGCCCTGCTCGCCGTCAACAAGCGAGTCTCCATGCTCGATGGGCGACCGGTTCGGCTTGCTGAACTGAACTCAACTTTCGTCGTCCGTGGCCATCTCCAGGTACTTGGAGATAGCGAAGGCCCGGATCATGTAGGCGAGCGTCAGGACGTCGGCCACCTCAAGCCCCCTTTCGAGCAGCTCGGGGAGGAGTTGGTACCCGAGTGCGGTAACCGTCAGGAACAGTAGAGTCACCGCGGTTCCGATGTTCGTAGCCCGCTTCTGCCGATCCGAGCCCTTCGCATGTTCGGCGAGGTCCGCCACCAGGTCGCCAACCCGATCGGCTACCTCCGTCGACAGCTGCACGTCGGGCAGCTTGGCCGGGCCTGTTTCTGGGGCGGACGCAATGACCTTGCGGGCTGTCTGGATGTTCTCGGGCGACAGCAGCGGGTGCTGGAAATCCTGCGCCCCCAGGCCGTCATACAGGCCGAGCAGGCCGCTGCGGGCTGCGGCCGGCTCCCAGTCGGTCAGCGGGGACTCCGCGGCGACGGTGGCCAGTGTGTTCAGGTCCTTGAGCGTCGTCGAGTCGAGCAGCCGATCCAGCTCGCTCGTCCACGTGCGGCCGAGCGCGTCTAGCCCGGTCGTCAAGGCGCGGAGGTTCGCGTCCACTGCCTGTGAGTATGCGGTCAGCGAAGCGTGCTTCTTGAGGGCGCGCTCCATGTCCCGACCCGCCTTCAGCGCGGCCTGGAAGGCGGAATCGTCGAGGATGCGGGCGGTCTGCTCGGCCGCCTTCTGGATACCCAAGATGGTCGTCACGCGAACCAGCATGCACCCCGGTTCGGGGCTTGTTTGACGCTGAACCGGGCAATCCGCTCCGTCCGGCAGCACCCGCTCGAAGCCTCGGAGCGACCGCACCCGCGCCAGCGATCGGGGCAGACTGCTCCTGGTCCCTACCCCATGGCGCTGGGCTGCATCGCCTAGCTTGACGCACCATGCCTTGGCTCGATCCTCAGAGTCCGCCTCGCCAGCGAGACGCTCCCTGCTCTTGACCTGCAAGATGACCCCGTCGGTCCCAGCTACCAACAGGCCACCGCTGATCTCTCGGCTACCGCCTCTACGTTGCACGAGTACGGGCTCGTACACGAAATCGGGTACGCCCATGCCTCCCGCCAAGCGCCGCGCGTAGTCCTCAACCGCAGTGCCCTGGGCCGGTTCACTCATCGGCCCATTCTCGCCCACTGCACCGACGATCCAGAGGCGGGCCTGTCGGCCCGGACGGCAGCCGGCAGTTGGGGATATTCAGAGGCACCGTGTACACGCCCTGGACTCGGACCGGCCGCCGGTCCACAAGTGCCCGCCGAAGAGCTCAGCCGTGGGCACCTTCGAGCCCGCCATCCGCAAGGGCATCGAGCTCGACCCTTCCCAGCAACATTCCAGGAAAAAGGTCACTCAGAGCGACGAGGGCTTGAGAGCAACTCGACCAGATGCGTCTGACCCATTTCATGATCATCGCCGGCCCGGGCAAGTTTCGGGCAAGTTCAGGGGTCGCGGTTGCGCGCAGCGCCGACCCTCATCACCCGCAAGGAACAAGAAAGCGCAGGTCAGAGCCCCATACTCGGAATGCTCGCCACTCTGCGGCTACGCGCTGCAAACAAAACCCGATGCATCTGGCATGCGTTGGTTTCGTGCCCGACAGTCCCACGATCCCAAGGTCACAGGACGGCAAAAACCCCAGGTCAGAGGCTATGACCTGGGGTTTCCTTGAGCCGCCTATGGGATTCGAACCCATGACCTACGCATTACGAGTGCGTTGCTCTGGCCAACTGAGCTAAGGCGGCACCGCTACCAGCCACCGACCCGCCAAGGAGCAGGTCCGTATCGGCAACGCGGGCCAGTCTACACAGGTCCGCGGGGTGATCCGAACCCGATTCGAGCGCGGGGTCAGGCGGAGGAGGCGGCGAGCTTGGCGGCGAAGCCGGCGAAGAGGAGGGCGACGGCGCTGGTGAGGCCGGCGGACAGGGCCCGGCGGCGGCGGAAGGCGGCGGCCAGGCGGGTGCCGGCGAAGATCAGGGTGGAGAGGTAGAGGAAGCTCATCGCCTGCAGGATGCCGCCGAGCAGCAAGAAGGAGAGGGCCGGCATGCCGTAGTGGGGGTCGACGAACTGGGTGAAGAAGGAGAGCAGGAAGAGGATCGCCTTGGGGTTGAGCAGGCTGATCACCAGCGCCCGGCGGAACGGGCGCTCGGCGGCGGCCTCCGGCTCCGGGGTCGGTTCCGGCTCCGGCTCGGCGGCGGCGTGGCGTTCGAGCCAGAGGGAGCGGGCGGCGCGGAGCATGCCGAAGCCGATCCAGAGCAGGTACGCCGCGCCGCCGAACTTCACCACCGCGAAGGCCTCGGGGTTGGCCTTGAGCAGCGAGGCGGCGCCCAGCGAGGTGAGGGTGATCAGGGTGAAGTCGCCGAGGAAGACGCCGGCAGCGGCCCGGTAGCCGGTGCGAATGCCCTTGCGGGCGGCCACCGAGAGCACGTAGATCGAGTTCGGGCCGGGCAGCAGGACGATGATCAGCGCCCCGAGCGTGTAGGTGGCGAGGCCGGTGACTCCCAGCACGGCGGGCTCCCTCTGACTACCGGGTGACTGCGGGCTGGTTATCGTACCGGCCGCACCGGACGCTGCTCGGAGTCGAGCCACTCCTGCGCGAGGATCGACCAGACCTCCTTGTCGTGCCGGATCCCGTTGTGCGCGTAGTACGAGCGCAGCACGCCGTCCAGCCGCATGCCGACCCGCTGCGCCACCGCCCGGCTGCGGGCGTTGGTGCTGCTGCTGTACCACTCGACGCGCTGCATGCCGCGCTCCGCCACCGCGAGCTCGATCAGGTGCCGGACCCCGGCCGAGATCAGGCCGAGCCCCTCCCCCGCCGGCTCCGCCCAGACGCCGATCTCGCAGTTGCGGTGCTTGGTGTCGAAGTGCGGGTACATCACGCCGCCGACCAGCGTGCCGTCCAGCCAGATGCCGTAGATCGCGCCGGTGTCGGCGGCCGCCATGTCGGCGTAGCGCTGCAGCGTGGCGCGGGCGGAGTCGACATCGGTGGTGAGCGAGGCGAAGCCGATGAACCGGTCGAGGTTGGCCCGCGCCCGATCCATGTGGGCCAGGAACTCCTCGGCCCGCCAGGGCTCCAGCGGGCGCAGCTCGGCGGGCAGGGTCTCGGAGAGGGATATGGCGAACACGGGGCTTCCTCCAGAGCTGGGGCGGCAGCGGTGCATAACAAACGTTTGGTAGGTACCATAGCGCCATGACGCCCGCCCGTGGAGACCATGACGCCCGCCGCCGAGACGTCTCCGAGGCGGTCTGGCGGGTGCTCGCCGGCCGGGGCTTCGGCGGACTGACACTGCGCGCGGTGGCCGCCGAGCTGGGCGCCTCGACCGGGCTGCTGACCCACTACTTCCCGAACAAGCAGGCGCTGCTGCGCACCGCGCTGGAGGTGCTCGACCAGCGCAACCAGGACCGCCCGCGCCGCACCCCGACCGCCGAGGGGCTGGCCGCGGTGCGCGCCACCCTGCTCGACATCCTGCCGCTGACCACCGAGTCGGCCGACGCGAACCGGATCTGGGTCAGCTCCTGGGACATCGCCCTGGCCGACCCCGAACTCGCCGCGGAGCACGCCGAGCGCTACCGCCGCTCACGGGCCCGGCTCGCCGGCCACGTCACGACCGCCCAGGCGCGCGGTGAACTGCCGGCCGGCCGGCCCGCCGCGGACCTGGCCGCCGCCGCCCAGTCCTTCACCCTCGGACTGATCACCCAGGCGCTGCTGGCCCCGCAGGAGTTCCCACCTGAGCGCCAGATCCGGTTGCTGGACGACTGGTTGGCCGACGTCGCACGCCACTGACCGGGCTCCACGACCGGGCTCCGCGACCGGGTTGCGCCTACTTCGCGCAGCGCAACCCCGGGGCCGGCGGTTGCCCCTCCAGCAGGTAGTGGTTGACGGCCGAGTCCACGCAGTCGTTGCCCAGCCCGTACGCGGTGTGCCCGTCGCCGTCGTAGGTCACCAGCCGCCCCGACTCCAACTGCCCGGCCAGCGACCGCGCCCAGGCGTACGGCGTGGCCGGGTCACGGGTGGTGCCGACCACCACGATCGGCGCGGCGCCGGCCGCCCGGACGGTGTGCGGCGTGCCGGTCGCCTTGACGGGCCAGTAGGCGCAGGCCAGCGCCATCCAGGCCATGTCCCGCCCGAAGTGCGGCGAGGCCTGCTCGAAGTCCGGCACCGCGCGCTGGACTTCGGTCGGAGAGTCGAAGGCGGGCGGCAGGTCCAGGCAGTTGACGGCCATGTTGGCGAACATCAGGTTGGGGTAACTGCCGTCCGCCGCACGTCCGTAGTACGAGTCGGAGAGCCGCAGCAGCGGAGCACCGTCGCCGCTCTTGGCCGCCGTCAGCGCGCTGCGCAGCTCGGGCCAGAGGAAGTCGGCGTACATCGCCTCGATCACCCCGGTCACCGCCTGGGCCTCGGTCAGCTGCCGGGTGCCGTCGACCTGCAGCGGCTTGGCCTCGAACCCGCTGAGGAGCGCGTCGAGTTGCTGACCGGCCTGCTGGACGTTCTGGCCGACGGGGCAGTCCGGATGGGTGTCGCAGTCCTTGACGAAGGAGTTCCAGGCCGTTTCGAAGCCGCCGGCCTGGGCGCGGTTGCCGTCCAGCGAGTCCAGCGAGGGATCCATCGCACCGTCCAGCACCAGCCGGCCGACCCGGGACGGGAAGAGCCCGGCGTAGGTCGCACCGAGCAGGGTGCCGTAGGACTTGCCGACGTAGTTGAGCCGGGGATCCCCGAGCAGCGCCCGCAGCACGTCCATGTCGCGGGCCGCCTCGATGGTGCTGACGTGGCCGAGCAGGGCGCCCGCGTGCTGCTGGCAGCCGGCCGCGAACTCCTTGTCGGCGGCGACCAGCTGGTCGATCCCCGCCGGACTCGCGGGCGTGCTGTCGACGGCGGCGAAGGCGTCCATCCGGTCCCCGCTCAGGCAGCTGATCGGGCTGCTCCGACCGACCCCGCGCGGGTCCAGGCCCACCAGGTCGTAGGCGGCGCGCACGGCCGGCTGGTAGCCGGGGGCCACCGACTCCAGGTACTCCACCGCCGAGCCGCCCGGGCCGCCCGGATTGAGCAGCAGCGAGCCGAGCCGCCGGGCGCCACCCGCGCCGTCGGCCACCCGGCGCGCGGCGGCCAGGGTGAGGTCGCCGCCCGCCGGGTGGTCGTAGTCCACCGGCACCTTGAAGGTGGTGCACTCGAAGCCCTGGTCGCACGGCTTCCAGTCGAGCTGCTGGGCGTAGTACGAGGCCAGCGCGGCGGGGATCGCGGCGGGCAGCGGCTGCAGCGGCGTGACCCCGGGGGCGGACGCGGTGGCGGACCCGCCGCCGTCCGAGGAGGCGGCGGGCGCACCCACGGCGCCGGTCCGGTGGCCGCCGGTGCACCCCACCAGCAGCAGCCCTGCGGCGGCCAGTCCGAGGACCCGGCGAAGCGCGGCGGCGGGCTGGGTGGCGGGCTGACCAGGGCGCATGCGGAGTTCTCCCCTCGATGGCCGGCCCGGTCAACGGGCGACCGGGTCGGCGGCTGCTGCTGAGCGTAGCCGGAGAACGGCGCGGAACCCGGACCGCGAGCGCCGGTCAGCCCGCCGGATGGGCGAGCGCGTCCATCAGGTACTGCGCGGCCGCTCGGACCAGCCGCAGTCGCGCCCGCTCCGGCGTGTAGTCCTGGACGACGTCGGAGACCTTCACCACCGCCCGCCCCGCCTGGCCCTTGGCCCCGCGCAGCGCCTCGGCGAGCCGGTGCGCCGCGGCCAGGCCGTCCGCGTCCGTCCGGGCGGCGGCCAGCAGCAACCGGGGCGCGTGGCCCGACGGGGCGTCAGCGGCGGCCTGGGTCAGCGCGGCCGTGTCGTACCGGCCCGAGACGGCCGCCGCCGCCCCGTACAGGTCCGGACGGGTCAGCCCGGCCGCGACCGCGCAGGGCGCGGCGCCGTCCACCCCGAGGACGGCCCAGCCCTGCGGGCCGGGCGGCAGGGTGCGGAAGGCGGTCGCGACGGCGGTGCGGATCGCGGCGTCGTCGGCCAGCGCCTGCGGGGCGGCGGCGACCAGGTCGCAGGGGTGCTCGGTGCCGGTCGGGGCGGCGGGCGCCACGACGATGAACGGGTGCGCCCGGCCCAGCTTGATCGCGGAGGCCAGGCCGTCGAAGACGTCCGGCTGCTCGGCGTCCGCCGTCCGGCCCGGCCCGGCGGCGTGCAGCACCAGCACCGGCAGCCGGACCGACGGATCGTCGGCGTAGCGCGGCGGCAGCCAGACCCGCACCGCGCGGGGCCGCCCGTCGCCGCCGGGCACGGCGGCCTGCAGCAGCTCGCCCTCGGCGGGGTGGGAGACACTCTCGAACCGCACCGCGGCCGGAGTCCGGGCCGGTGCCGGGCTCGGGGCGCTGCTGCCGGTGGCCGACGGCAGCGGGTGCGCGAGCGGCGGCGCGGCCCGCACCTCGTCCGCCGCCACCACCTGGGCCCGGGCCGAGCGCGGACCAGCACCGCCCGCCCCGGCCTGGGCGCCCAGGACGGCGGCCACCGCGAGCCCGGCGGCACAGAGCCCGCAGCCGACCGCCCCCAGCAGCCGCAGCACCACCGGGCGCAGGTCGGCGGTCAACTCATAGGTGCGCGCGGCCCGCTCGCCGCGCCAGCGGCTGAGCGCGGCACGGGCCAGCCAGCAGGCGAGCAGCAGGACGGGGACGAGCGCGGACAGCAGGAAGAGCGGACGGGGCACGGGGCACCACCTCGGGGAGCAGGACTCGGCCCCCAGCGTGCAAGACGCCGCCACCGATCAGGCGGAGCGTCCCGGGCGATCACCCACGTTCACTCGAACGAGCGAGCAGGGCCCCCGGCTCTGACACCGGCTCGTCCCGTGCGGCAGCCGGCCGCCGCGGCCGGGCGTCACCCCGCGCGCAGCGCCACCGTCATGGCTTCGACGGCGAGCAGCGGATCGACGTTGCGGTCCAGCGCCCGACGGCAGGCCAGCACCGCCTCGATCCGGCGCAGCGTGCCCTCGGGCGGACCGGCCGTGGCCACCTTGTCCAACGCGGGCCGCTGGTCCTCGTTGGCCAGCGCGCCGGTCGAGCCGAGCTGCAGGGCGAGCACGTCGCGGTAGAAGCCCAGCAGGTCCAGCAGCGCGACCCCGAGCGTCTCGCGGCGGGTCCGGGTGGCCCGGCTCTTCTGCCGCTTCTCCAGTTCCTTGACCGCTCCGGCCATCCCGCGCGGGGCCTTGCCACCGAGCCCCTCGGCGGCGCCGTACACGGCCCTCAGGTCGTCGGTCTCCTTGGCGTCCCGGGTCTCGGCCAGCGCCTCCGCGTCCGCCTTGGCGGTGTCCACCAGGCGCTGCGCGGCGGCCAGGCAGCCCCCGATGTCGGCCACCTCCAGCGGGATCCGCAGCACCTCCAGGCGGCGGCCGCGGGTCTGCTCGTCCACCGCGAGGCGACGCGAGCGCTCGATGTCGCCCTGCCCGGCGCGGGCGGCCAGCTCGGCCAGCCCCGGCTCCACCCCGTCGCGGCGCACCAGCAGGTCGGCCACCGCCTCGGCCGTCGGCGTGCGCAGCACCAGGTGGCGGCAGCGCGAGCGGATGGTGGGCAGGGTGTCCTGGACGGACGGGGCGCAGAGCAGCCAGACGGTCCTCGGCGAGGGCTCCTCAACCCCCTTGAGCAGCGCGTTCGCCGCCGCTTCGGTGAGCCGGTGGGCGGCGTCGATCAGGATCACCGACCAGCGGCCGCCGGTCGGGTAGCTGGACGCGCGCAGCACCAGGTCACGCATGTCGCCGACGCCGATGGACAGGCCGTCGCTGCGGACGAACTTCACGTCCGCGTGGCTCTCGGACATGACGGTGTGACAGCCGTCGCAGAACCCGCAGCCGGGCACGCCGCCCACTTCGAGGTCCGGGCTGGTGCACTGGAGCGCGGCGGCGAAGGCTCGGGCCGCGGTGGTCTGACCCGCGCCGGGCGGGCCGGTGAAGAGCCAGGCGTGCGTCATCAGCGAGGCGTTGCCGCCGGCCGCGGGCCCACCGGAGCGCCCCGCGAGCACCGTCGCCCGGGCGGCCCGGGCAGCGGCGGTGAGCTGTTCCACCACCCGCTCCTGGCCCACCAGGTCGTCCCAGACGGCCACCGCTGCTCTCCGCTCTCCTACCGACTAACCGAACTACCCGAACTACCCGAATCCAGCTGACCGGCCCGAACGGCCCGAATCCGCTGTCCGACGCCCCGAGCATACGGCGCAGCACCGACACGCCGAGCCGCCACCGAACCGCCACCCAACCGGCCCGAGCAGCCCCGGGCGGGCCGAGGCCGACCACCGCCTCCACCCCCGCCCCCGCCCGCGCTCACTTGCGCTTGCGACGCCCCTTGCCGCCGTCCGGCTCCCCGTCCTCGGGCCCGGTGTCCTCCCAGCGCGCCCACTCCTCACGTGAGCCGAGCAGCGAGTCGGTCAGCGACGGCAGGTCGTCCATCGGCGTCTCCTCGGCCCAGGACGGGCGGGCCGGCCGCTGCACCTGGGTCGGCTCGTCCGCCGCCACCCTCGGCAGCTCGCGCGTGGGGTCGGCCGGCGCCGGCTCGGGGCGCCACAGGCCCGGCGGCACCCGCTCCTCGACCGGCCGCACCGGCGGCGGCGGCCCGCTCGGCGTGGCCTTGGGCAGCACCGCGGTCTGCTCCACGGCCGACTCCGACGGCTTCGACGGCTTCGACGACTGCGACGACTGCGACGACTGCGACGACTGCGCCCGGCGGGCAGCGGCCTCCGCCGCCGCCACCGCCGCCTGGCGGTCCTGCTCGGAGATCTCCTCCGTCAGGTCGTCCGCCCCGGGGACCGCCGGCTTCGGCAGCTCCGCCGTGATCGCCGCGGCGTCGTTCGCGGCAGCCGCGGCGGCAGCCGCCGCCTCCGCCACCCGGATCGCCTCGGACCGCTGCAGCGCCTCCTCGGCACGCCTGCGCTGCTCGGCGCGCTGCACGTCCCGCTGTCGCTGGAGCTCGGCCTGCTGGGCGGCCTCCGCCTCCCGGCGGGCCCGCTCGGCAGCCTCGGCGGCCAGCCTGGCCTCTTCCTCGGCCCTGCGGGCGGCTTCCTCGGCCGCGCGCCGCTCGGCCTCC
Source organism: Kitasatospora sp. NBC_01266 (assembly GCF_036242395.1). Lineage (NCBI taxonomy): Bacteria > Bacillati > Actinomycetota > Actinomycetes > Kitasatosporales > Streptomycetaceae > Kitasatospora > Kitasatospora sp. NBC_01266. The sequence goes on from NZ_CP108458.1 coordinate 3,986,515, forward strand.
TGCTCGGCCTTGAGCCGGGCCTCCTCAGCGGCCTTGCGCGCCTCCTCGGCGGCCTTGCGCTCGGCCTCCTCCTTGGCCACCCGCTCCTTCTCGGCCTGCTCGGCGCGCAGTTGCTCCAGCAGTTCGAGCCGCTTGCGCTCGGCGGCCTCGGCCTCGGCCTTCTGCCGGGCCTCCTCGGCCGCCCGCCGCTCGGCGGCCTCCTTCGCCAGCCGCTCCTGCTCACGCCGGGCCGCCTTCTCCTGGTCGGAGAGCGGCAGCTCACGGTCCAGGCGGTGCCGGATCGCGGTGGTCACCGTGGCCGGCGCGGCACTGCCGTCGACCACCAGGTAGCGCACCGGATCGGCCGCCGCCAGCGCGAGGAACCCGGCCCGGACCCGGGCGTGGAACTCGGTCGGCTCGGACTCCAGCCGGTCCAGCGCCTCGGTGAACCGCTCCCGGGCCTTGGTCGGGTCGACGTCCAGCACCACGGTCAGGTCGGGCACCAGGCCACCGGTAGCCCAGCGCGAGATCCGGGCCACCTCGGTGGCGGCCAGGTCACGCCCGGCCCCCTGGTAGGCGATCGAGGAGTCCATGTAGCGGTCGGTGATCACCACCGCGCCGCGGGCCAGCGCGGGCCGGATCACGTTCTCCACGTGCTCGGCCCGGTCGGCCGCGTAGATCAGCGCCTCGGCACGGTGCGACAGGCCGGTGTTGCCGACGTCCAGGACCAGGCCGCGCAGCCGCTGCCCGACCGGGCTGCCGCCGGGCTCGCGGGTCAGCACCACCTCGTGGCCCTTGCTGCGGATCCACTCGGCCAGCGCCTGCGCCTGGGTCGACTTGCCGGCTCCGTCGCCGCCCTCCAGCGCGATGAAGAACCCTGCGCCACTCGCCCGGTGCTCGGGGATCTCGCGGCCCCGGCCCAGCGCCTCCAGCAGCTCGCGGCCGAACGGCACGGTGCCACGCTGGTCGTCCGTCTTGAGCAGCACCACGCCGGCCAGCGCCAGGGTCAGCACCCCGGCGGTGGCCACCGCGAGCGCCGCGCCGCCGTGGATGAAGGTGAAGCTGCCGGGCCCGCGGTCGCCGTAGTCGATCTCGCCGTAGCCGGCCGCCAGCAGCGGCATCGTGACCAGCGCCCCGCCGACCACGATGCGCAGCACCGCGTAGAGGTGCTCGGTGACCCGGGACAGCCGGGTCTCCTCGACCTCCTGGGCGAGCAGCGCCCGGCCGACCCCGACCACGATCCCGGCGGCCGTCCCGGCCACCGCGGTGAGCAGCAGGATCAGCACGTAGTCGAAGACCAGTCCGGCCAGGATCAGCGCGGCGCCGAGCAGCAGCAGCGCGATCGCCAGCAGCCGGCGGCGGGAGAGCGCGGGCAGCGTGACCCGGGTGAGCCGCAGCCCCAGCCAGGGCAGGCCGGTGGCGGCGAGCACCAGCAGGCCGTAGCCGATCGGCCCGGCGCCGTGCTCGGCGGCGGTGAGCAGCGCCAGCGCGGCGACACCGGCCATCGAGGCGTAGGCGGCGGCCACCGCGAAGGTGAAGTACGGAGCGGAACCAGTGCGGCCCTTGCCGAACGCCGGGCCGGGCGTCGCGTCGGTGGGCGCGCGCAGGCCGCGCAGCGGGGAGACGGGTGCCCCGGCGGCGGCCCGGCGCGGCAGGTCCTGGAGGTACAGCAGGGCGGCCGAGGCGGCGAAGAGCCCGGCCGCACCGAGGGTGGCCACCGTGACCTGATGCCCTCGCAGCCAGTGCGAGCCGAGCGCGGCGGCCAGGTTGTTGACCAGGGTGAGGCCGATCAGTGCGATCGCGGCCAGCGGCAGGGTGGCCCAGCCGGTGCGCAGGTCCAGGGTCCGCAGGGTGTCCAGGTTGGCCGCCGACGGCCGCTGCGCGGCGAGGCCCTGCTGCCCGTCGGCGGGCAGCGCGGGACCGTTGGCCAACGGCAGCAGGCTCGGCACGGTGACCCCCTTGGCCACCGACCAGACCCGCTCGGCGGCGCCGGCCGCGAAGACGGTGGCGAGCAGCGCGTAGGTCGCACCGTCGCCGTGCGCCCAGACGATCCACCAAGGCGCCACCGCGACCAGCACCGCACGCAGCACGTCGGCGCCGATCAGCGTCCAGCGCCGGTCCAGCCTGCCGGTGAGCAGCCGGTGCAGCGGGCCGAGCAGCGCCACGCCGACCAGCGCGGTGGCCGCCAGCCGAACCGCGAAGACCAGGGTCAGCGCGAACGCGACCCCTCGGTAGCCGCCGCCGAACTCCCCGGCCCGGCTCGCCGCGGCGACGGTCAGCGCCACCAGCACCAGGAAGGCCAGCCGGTCGCCGGTACCGCCGAGCAACTGGGTGACCCAGAGGCGTCGGTAGGGGCGCAACCGCAGCAACGCCCGGGCACGTTCGCCGGAGGTCCCGGCGGGGGCCACCTGCGGGAGGTCGGGCGGGGGGGCGGCGGCCTCGGCGGTGGGGATGGGCTGCTGCTCGCTCGTCATACCGTCAGCGTAGCGGGCGGGGCATGGCCGAAAAGGGGTCATCGCCTTCCGGAAGGCGGCCATGACGAGGTTGTGACGCACTCCACCGCGACGAGCGCGGCCCCGGACCGACCGCGCGAAGCGATCGGTCCGGGGCCGCCCGGAGCACCCGACAGGGCATCAGCCCTCGTCGCTGTCCCCCGCCGTCTTCTTGGCCACCGTCTTCTTCGCGGCGGTCTTCTTGGCCGCCGTGGCGGTCGTCTTCTTCGCCGCCGTCTTCTTCGCGGCGGTCTTCTTCGCGGCGGTCTTCTTGGCCGTCGTGGCGGTCGCCTTCTTGGCCGGCGCCTTCTTCGCCACCTTCTTCACCGGCCCGCGGGCCCGCTTCTCGGCGAGCAGCTCGTAGCCGCGCTCCGGCGTGATGGTCTCCACCTCGTCATCCTTGCGGAGCGTGGCGTTGGTCTCACCATCCGTCACGTACGGGCCGAACCGGCCGTCCTTGACCACCACCGGGCGCTCGCTGACCGGGTCGGTGCCCAGCTCCTTGAGCGGCGGGGCGGCCGCGGCCCGGCCGCGCTGCTTGGGCTGGGCGTAGATCGCCAGCGCCTCCTCCAGGGTGACCGTGAAGAGCTGGTCCTCGCTGGTCAGCGAGCGCGAGTCGGTCCCCTTCTTGAGGTACGGGCCGTACCGGCCGTTCTGCGCGGTGATCTCCACGCCCTCGGCATCGGCACCGACCACCCGCGGCAGCGAGAGCAGCCGCAGCGCCTCCTCGAGCGTCACGGTGTCCAGCGCCATCGTCTTGAAGAGCGAGGCGGTGCGCGGCTTCACCGCGTTCTTGCCGGTCTTGGGCGTGCCCTCGGGCAGCACCTCGGTGACGTACGGACCGAACCGCCCGGCCTTGGCCACCAGCGGGTTGCCGCTGACCGGGTCGGTGCCCAGCTCGACGTCGTCGCTCGGCTTGGCCAGCAGTTCCTCGGCCAGCTCGACGGTCAGCTCGTCCGGCGGCAGCTCGTCCGGGACGTCGGCGCGCAGGCCCGGCTCGCCCTCGACGGCAGCCGCCTTCTCGACGTACGGCCCGTACCGGCCGACCCGCAGGGTGATCTCCTTGCTGAGCGGGAACGAGCTGATCTCCCGGGCGTCGATCGCGCCCAGGTCGGTGACCAGCTCCTTCAGCCCGCCCAGGTGGTCGCCGTCGCCGTTGCCGGCCTCGGCGGCGACCCCGGCGCCCTCGCCCTCACCGAAGTAGAAGCGCTTGAGCCACGGCACCGACTCGGCCTGGCCGGCCGCGATCCGGTCGAGGTCGTCCTCCATCTTCGCGGTGAAGTCGTAGTCGACCAGCCGACCGAAGTGCTTCTCCAGCAGGTTGACCACGGCGAACGAGAGGAAGGAGGGAACCAGCGCGGTCCCCTTCTTGAAGACGTACTTCCGGTTGATGATCGTGTCGATGATCGAGGCGTAGGTCGAGGGGCGGCCGATCTCGCGGTCTTCCAGCTCCTTGACCAGCGAGGCCTCGGTGTAGCGGGCCGGCGGCTTGGTCGCGTGGCCCTCCGGGGTGAGCTGCTCGGCGGCCAGCGGGTCGCCCTCGGTCACCTGCGGCAGCCGGCGCTCGCGGTCGTCCAGCTCGGCGTTCGGGTCGTCGGCGCCCTCGACGTAGGCCTTGAGGAAGCCGTGGAAGGTGATGATCTTGCCGGAGGCGGAGAACTCGACGTCCCGGCGGTCGGCCGAGGTGCCGCCGACCTTGACGGTGACGGACTGGCCGGTCGCGTCCTTCATCTGGGAGGCGACGGTGCGCATCCAGATCAGCTCGTAGAGCTTGAACTCGTCGCCGCTCAGCGCGGTCTCGGCCGGGGTCCGGAAGCGGTCGCCGGAGGGGCGGATCGCCTCGTGCGCCTCCTGCGCGTTCTTGACCTTGCTGGCGTAGGTGCGCGGCGCGTCCGGCAGGTAGGAGGCTCCGTAGAGCTGGGTGACCTGGGCCCGGGCGGCCGTGATGGCGGTCTCCGAGAGCGTGGTGGAGTCGGTACGCATATAGGTGATGAAGCCGTTCTCGTACAGCTTCTGGGCCACCTGCATGGTCCGCTTGGCACCGAAGCCCAGCTTGCGGCTGGCCTCCTGCTGCAGCGTGGTGGTGCGGAACGGCGCGTACGGCGAGCGGCGGTAGGGCTTGGACTCGACGCTGCGCACGCTGAACGCGGTCTGCTCCAGGGCGGCGGCCAGCGCGCGGGCGGCCTGCTCGTCCAGGTGCAGGGTGTTGGCGCTCTTCAGCCGGCCGTCCGAGCCGAAGTCACGGCCGCTGGCGATCCGCTTGCCGTCCACCGCGGCCAGCCGGGCGCCGAAGCTCTCCGGGTTGGCGGCGTCCGCCGGGGTGCGGCCGGTGCCGAAGGTGGCGACCAGGTCCCAGTACGAGGCGGAGGTGAAGGCCATCCGCTCCCGCTCGCGCTCGACCACCAGGCGGGTGGCCACCGACTGGACGCGGCCGGCCGAGAGCTTCGGCATGACCTTCTTCCAGAGGACCGGAGAGACCTCGAAGCCGTACAGCCGGTCGAGGATGCGGCGGGTCTCCTGGGCGTCGACCAGGCGCTGGTTCAGCTCGCGGGGGCTGGCCACGGCCGCCTGGATGGCGTCCTTGGTGATCTCGTGGAAGACCATCCGCTTGACCGGGACCTTGGGCTTGAGCACCTCCTGCAGGTGCCAGGCGATGGCCTCGCCCTCGCGGTCCTCATCGGTGGCGAGGAAGAGTTCGTCGGACTCCGCCAGCAGCTGCTTGAGCTTGCTGACCTGCGCCTTCTTGTCGCTGTTCACCACGTAGATGGGGGCGAAGTCGTGGTCGACGTCCACCCCGAGCCGGCGCACCTCGCCGGTGTACTTGTCGGGGACCTCCGCCGCCGTAGCGGGAAGGTCGCGGATGTGCCCGACGCTCGCCTCGACGATGTAGCCGGGGCCGAGGTAGCCCTTGATCGTCTTCGCCTTGGCGGGCGACTCGACAATGACGAGTCGCTTACCGCCCTGCGCGGTCTCGCTGGTCGGGGACACCTTCGCTCTTCTCTCCCGGTCGTTTCCTGTGTGCTGGCCGACGGCCGGCCCAGGTCACCGGCCGTCGCACGACCGGTCACCGCGGGCAGCGCGGGCTCTCGCCGCCCGGCACACCACCGCCTGGGGCTGCCGCACCGCGACGACCCCACCAGCGGAGTGTGACCGTACCCTGGCCACCCTTGTCAAACGGACCGATCCCGCTTTTTCACTGGCAAGGCCGACCTACGCCACTCGAACGGTAACCCGATGACGGTCCTTCCCGCCGCATGGTTATCACCGGTGAGCACTCGGGGGCCAGGCGGATCGCGGCTGGCCAGGAGTCCCGGGCGAGGTCGGCACGGGCCGCCGGGGAGTGCGTCAGCGCAGCACCGCGAGGCCCAGCAGGCTCAGCCCGCCGGCCAGACTGCTGGTGCCCAAGAGGGTCCAGAACACGTCAAGTGGCAGCGAGGCGGCGACCGCCTTGCCGGTCAGCACCACGGTGGCCGGGCGGACCGGGTCGTAGGAGACCCGGACCGGGCTGCCGGGCAGCAGCCGGTCGGGACGGCGCAGCGGGGTGCGCCCGCGCGGCCGGGAGAGCACCGTGACCGACTCGGCCCGGACCGGGGTCGCGCCCGGCGCGCCGTCCGCCGGTCGGCCGACGGTGGGCAGGGTGTCGTAGGCGAGCAGCGGGGCCGGGTCCAGCGCGTCGGCCGGGGCCGGGTCGGGGACCACCAGGGCGGTCACCGGGATGCCGTGCCGACGCAGCCGGTGGCGAAGGCGCAGCTCGGCCGCGCACCAGAACAACAGTGCGCCTCCGAAGAGCGCCAGTACGCCCCCCGTGACCATCGCCGTCGGCATCTCCACCTGCGTCCCCCCGCTTCGCCCCGCGCTGAAGATCTTCCCGCTCGGGAACGTGACAGGCAGGGGGTAACCAGGCGTCGACAGCCACCGAACCCGAGGGAAACGCCAGGTCACGGATTGGTGAACCGCTGTCACAAGCCGGAAACAGCGGAAACCCGTCAGCGGCTTTATGCCGTGCTGACAACTGACCGGACGGCGCGATCGGCCGACCCGCACTCACCTCCAGGGGGGACCCACCATGAAGGCCAACCGCCTCGCCGCAGCCGCCGTCCTGACTCTGGCCGCGCTCGCCCTGACGGCCTGCGGGCCGGACGAGACGACCGGCGGCGCCGCCCCGGCCGCGCCCAGCAAGGTCGCCACCACCCCGAGCACGCCGGCGGCGCCCCCCGCCGGCCCGACCGCCACCGCCCGGCCCAGCAGCGCCCGGCCGACCACGGCCAAGCCCAGCGGCGCCAAGCCCAGCTCCGGCGCCTCGACCGGCGCGAGCCCGACAGCCGACTGCACGGCGAACGCCGCCGGCGTCGGCCGGGTGGTCGAGGCCACCGACGACGGCTACGCGACCCATGTCTGGATGCGCGCCAAGGCGACCAAGTTCGTCTGCGGTCCGGACATCCCCGACGACGGCTACTTCGAGAGCTACGGGGACCCCACGGTGTTCACCTTCAGTAACGACGTCAAGACCTCGCTGCTGGCCAACGTGCAGCCCCGGGTGGTCGACCTGAACACCTTCATGAAGCACGTCGACGACTGCCTGCACAACCCGTCGGCCGTGCAGCAGCCGTACATCTGCTCCGGGAACCAGTACATCATCACGGCGAACAGCCAGAACGTGATCACCAGCATCGTCCAGGGCTACCACTCCTGATGAGCAGCGGTTCTGACTGATCGTCAGACCATCATCAGAGCGACTCGACCGGCTCGACGAACCCCTGCTCGACCAGCAGCCGCAGCGCCTCGGGGACCCGGTCGCGCAGCCCGGCCGGGTGCTCGCCGAGCAGCTGCGCGATCGCGTCGAGGATCTCGCCCGCCGTCAGCGTGCCGTCGCAGACCCCGGCGAACCCGGCACCCACCGTGTCCACCTTGGTGGCCCGGCGCATGCCGCGGTTGTGGCGCAGCACCACGTGCTCGGGGTCCTCGGCGCCCGGGGCGCCGACCTGCTCCTGGACCACCTCGTCGGCCAGCAGGTAGCGGGCGGCGAGCAGCGCCGCGTCGTCGTGCCCGCGTAGGAAGTCCTGGCGGGCGAACCACTGCTCGATGTGCGGGCCGAGCGGCTGCTCGACCGGGTGCGGCCACTCCTCGATCCGCACGGTCGGCTGCTCGGCGCCGGCCGCCCGCAGGGTGATCCAGCCGAAGCCGATGCCCTCGACCTTCGCCGCCTCGAAGGCGTCCAGCCACTCGTTGTAGCGAGCCTCGTAGGCGGCGCGCGGCGCCAGGTGGTCACCGCCGTCACGCAGCCAAAGCTCGGCGTACTGCGCCACGTCCTGGACCTCGCGCTGCACCACCCAGGCGTCCAGGCCGGTGCCGGCCACCCAGCCGGCCAGCCGCTCGTGCCAGTCCTCGCCCTTGACGTGCTGCCAGTTGGCCAGCAGCTGGCAGTAGCCACCGGGCTCCAGGTGCGCGGCCGCGCCGCGCACCAGCGAGCGGCACAGCTCGTCGCCGGCCATCCCACCGTCCCGGTAGACGAAGCGACTGCCGGGCGAGATCACGAACGGGGGGTTGGAGACGATCAGGTCGAAGCGCTTCTCGCCGACCGGCTCGAAGAGGCTGCCCTGGGCGGTCTCGGTGTTCTCGAACCCCGACAGCGCCAGGGTGAGCCGGGAGAAGGCCAGCGCCCGGGGGTTGAGGTCGGTGGCGGTCACCCGCTGGGCATGCCGGGCCGCGTGCAGGGCCTGCACACCGGAGCCGGCCCCGAGGTCGAGCGCGGCACGCACCGGTCGGCGCACCGCCAGCCCGGCCAGCGTGGTGGAGGCGCCGCCGACGCCGAGCACCAGTTCGCTGCGGGCCACCCCGGCGGCGCTGCCGCCCGCGCCGATCCCGCCGGCGCCACCGACCGCGCAGCCGAGGTCGGAGACCACCCAGGCGTCGGAGCTGTCCAGCCCGGCGACCTCGTTGGCGTACGGGCGCACGTCCACGGTCGCGCGCACGTCCTCGCCGTCCCGCTCGAGCCAGCCGTCCGCCAGGCACTCCTCGACCGGCAGCGCGACGGCCGCGGCCGCGTACGGCACCGCTTGCTGCAGCAGGAAGAGCCGGACCAGGCTCTCCAGCGGCGTTCCGCCCCGGGTGGCGCGCAGCGCGGGCACCGCCTCGCTGCGGGCCAGCGCGGCGTAGCCCGTGGGGCCGAGCAGGTCGAGGCAGCCGTCGGCGGTGTAGTCGGCGGCGAGCAGCGCCTCGCGCAGGCGGGCGAGGCGGGCGGGGTCGGGAGTGGGGAGCTTGGTCACCCCGCCATTGTCCCGCCCGGCGGCCACCGGTCCGACCGGGGCGCGCTGCCGAGCGGGCGGGGCCGGCAGGTCGGCCGGCCCGGCGGGCGGGGCGGGCTAGCTGGGGGAAGCGCCGGGCGCCGACGGGCTGCCGGACGGCCCCGGGCTGCCGGCGGCCGGGCTACCGGCGGCCGGGCTACCGGCGGCACTGCCCGACGGGGAGCCGGACGGCGCCGGGCTGCCGGACGGCGCGCCGGCCCCGGACGGGCTCGGGCTGCCCGCCGCGCCGGGGCTCCCCGAGGCACCCGCCACCGGGCTCGGGCTCGCGCCCGCTCCCGCGTCCTGGCTCTTGCAGCCGGGCTGCTTGGCCAGTGCGGTCCCCAGGTCACCGGTCTGCACCTTGCCCAGGGCGCTGGTGGAGAGCGTGGACAGCTGCTGCACCTGGTCGCCGATGCTCTTCAGCCCGTCGGCGAACGTCGCCTGATCGCCGGTGGGCAGCGCGGTCAGCTTCTGCTGGACGTCCTGGTAGCCCTGCGCCGCCTGGCGCAGCTCGCTCACGGCGTCCTTCTGCAGTCCGGCGCCGTTGCTGACCTTGGGCGCGCCCGCCTTGTCGAGCGCGTCGGCGATCTGCTGGTTGGCCGTCCCCAGACTGCCGAGGTCGGTGGCCAGCCGCTTCTGCAGGTCAGCAGGGGCCTCGCCGCTCTTGACCACGCCGGTGTCCTTCATCGCGTCCTGCGACTGGGTCACCGGGCCGCGCAGCCCGTCGCAGACCTGCTTGGCCCAGTTGCCCAGCGCCGCGCTGTTGTCGCTGGAGCAGGCAGCCGCGCCGGTCGCGAGCAGCGCCCCGAGCAGCGGCAGGGTGAGCAGCCGGCGGGCCGATCCGCGCGCCGGGAAGAGCCCGCCCCCGCCGCGCCCGGCCCGCCTGGCCCGCTCGTCCGCCAGCACTCGCTCGTCCACCTGGGAGCCCTTCCGTCCAGTCACGATCCGTCCCGGGTGAACCTACCCGACACCGAAACGCAGACGGTCGGGCCGGCCACCGCGGTTCCGCGGCGGCCGGCTCCGGGAACCGCTCAACTGCCGGTCGGCGCCACCACCTCGCCGCCGACGGCCGCCACCACGTCGGGGCTCCCCGCGACGTCCACCGTCCGCCGCTTGGACACGTACACCGCGACCACCACCACCAGCACCGCCACCACCGCGACCGCCGCGCGCAGGCCCGCGTTCGCGTGTGCGCCGTAGCTGAACCGGACGATGGCGGGCGCGATCAGCAGCGAGACCAGGTTCATCACCTTCAGCAGCGGGTTGATCGCCGGGCCCGCGGTGTCCTTGAACGGATCACCGACCGTGTCGCCGATCACCGTCGCCGCGTGCGCCTCGCTGCCCTTGCCGCCGTGCGCGCCGTCCTCCACCAGCTTCTTGGCGTTGTCCCAGGCACCACCGGAGTTGGCCAGGAAGACCGCCATCAGGGTGCCCGCCCCGATCGCGCCCGCCAGGTAGGCACCGAGCGAGCCGACGCCGAGGCCGAAGCCCACCGCGATCGGCGCCAGCACCGCCAGCAGGCCGGGGGTGGCCAGCTCACGCAGGGCGTCCCTGGTGCAGATGTCGACCACCTTGCCGTACTCGGGCGTCTCGCTGCCGTCCATGATCCCGGGATGCTCGCGGAACTGCCGCCGCACCTCGAAGACCACCGAACCGGCCGAGCGGGAGACCGCGTTGACGGCCAGTCCGGAGAAGAGGAAGACCACCGCGGCGCCCAGCAGCAGGCCGACCAGGTTGTTCGGCTGCGAGATGTCCAGGCTCAACCCGGCCGGGTTGCCGATCACCGCGCTGCCGCCCGCACTGCTGACGGCGTCGTTGATCGCGTCGGTGAACGAACCGAACAGCGCGGTGGCCGCCAGCACCGCCGTCGCGATCGCGATGCCCTTGGTGATCGCCTTGGTGGTGTTGCCCACCGCGTCCAGCTCGGTCAGCACCCGGGCGCCGGGCCCCTCGACCTCGCCGGACATCTCCGCGATGCCCTGCGCGTTGTCGGAGACCGGCCCGAAGGTGTCCATCGCCACGATCACGCCCACCGTGGTGAGCAGGCCGGTCCCGGCCAGCGCGACCGCGAAGAGCGCGAGCACGATCGAGCCGCCGGCCAGCAGGTACGCACCGTAGACCGCCGCGCCGATCAACACCGCCGAGTACACCGACGACTCCAGACCGAGCGAGACGCCGGAGAGCACCACGGTGGCCGCGCCGGTGAGCGAGCTGCGCCCGACATCGCGCACCGGGCGGCGGCTGGTCTCGGTGAAGTAGCCGGTCAGCTGCTGGATCAGCACCGCCAGCACGATCCCGATCGCCACCGCGGCCAGCGCGAACAGGCGCGGGTCACCGCGATGGTCGTGGATGGCGGCCGGCACGTGCCGCAGCGCGGCGAAGCTGGACGGAAGCACCAGGTAGGCGGCGGCCAGCACCAGCAGCAGCGAGACGGCCGCGGAGAGGAAGAAGCCCCGGTTGATGGCGGTCATCCCGCTGCGGTCGCGCCCGCGCGGCGAGACCGCGACGATGCCGAGCACGGCGGTGACCACGCCGATCGCCGGAACGATCAGCGGCAGCACCAGGCCGGTGTCACCGAACACCGCGCGGCCCAGGATCAGCGCGGCCACCAGGGTCACCGCGTAGGACTCGAAAAGGTCCGCCGCCATCCCGGCGCAGTCGCCCACGTTGTCGCCGACGTTGTCCGCGATGGTGGCCGCGTTGCGCGGGTCGTCCTCGGGGATCCCCTGCTCGACCTTGCCGACCAGGTCCGCTCCGACGTCGGCCGCCTTGGTGAAGATGCCGCCGCCGACCCGCATGAACATCGCCAGCAGCGCGGCGCCGAAGCCGAAACCCTCCAGCACGCGCGGGGCGTTGGCCTGGTAGATCAGCACCACGACGGCCGCGCCCAGCAGGCCCAGGCCCACGGTGCACATGCCGACCACGCCGCCGGTGCGGAACGCGATCCGCATCGCCCGGTGCTGCGCGGGCTGCTCCTGCCCGGCCTCCACACCCCTGGCCACCGCGGCCACCCGGACGTTGGCCCGCACCGCCAGCCACATGCCCAGGTAGCCGGTGGCCGCCGAGAACGCCGCGCCGACCAGGAAGAACAGCGAGCGGCCCAGCCGCTGCGACCAGTTGTCCGCGGGCAGCAGCATCAGCAGGAAGAAGGCTCCCCCGGCGAAGACCGCGAGGGTGCGGAACTGGCGTGCCAGGTAGGCGTTCGCGCCCTCCTGCACGGCCGCCGCGATGCGCCGCATCACCGGCGTTCCCGGGTCGGCGGCCAGGACCTGACGGACCAGCAGCACGGCGACCCCGAGCACACCGAGCGCGATCAGGCCGATGATCAGCACCACCAACTGGTTGCCGCCGGTGAGAACCGCGTTTCCCGAAGAGCCGCCTGACGAACCGTCCGCCAGAACATCCAGGATTCGTGGTCGCACCGGTGCGGCCGAGACGGATTTCAGTACGTCAGATGTGGTTGAAGCACTCGCGATGATCGTGAATCCGGCCATGCGTCCTCCCCGACGACCGGCACGCCGACCTGTCCGAACGGCGCGCAAGTGGCTCTGGTGGCACAGGCGACCGGACCGGGCTTTCCCGACCCGACCGGATATCCAGAAGCGAGTGTAGGAATCATCGACGGATTGATATAGACCACGCGCGGCAGATACGGAAAGAATCATGGGCGGTGCCGAAAACCCGAAGGTTTTCGGCACCGCCCATGATTCTTTTGATTCGCTTTCCGTTTATCCGCGTCACTTCACGCGACTTCACGCGCCCGGAACCCCGCCCGCTTCGCCAGCCCCCGAGACCCCGTCCAGCGCGCCGGCCACATGCCTCGCGAAGAGGTCATGACGCAGCAGCGGGCGAACGGCGTAGCGGCGGGGGACGGTCTGGCGGCGGGGGAATGCCAGGGCCGCCCGGGAGCGAGTCAGGTCGCCCCGGGAGCGAGTCGGGTCTGCCGGGCCTCCGGCGGGACTCAGGCCGGCTGCACCGGCCAGCTCATCCGAATCAGCCCGCCGTCGTCGTCCCGGCCGACCTCGACGTCCTCGACCAGCCCGGTGATCACCGCGAGGCCCAGCGTGTCGTCGGAACCGTCAGCGGATTCGTCGGCGCCGGACTCGGCCAGCTCGCTGAGCGCCCCGGCGCCGTCGCCGACCTCGATGACGAAACGCTTCTCCTGGTCGGTCAGCGCCACCCGGACCGCACCGCCCAGGCCGCCGTGCTGGTGCAGGCCGACCGCACGGGAGCAGGCCTCGCCGACCGCGAGCCGGAGCTCGTCGAGTACCGACTCGTCCACACCCGCGCGTCTGGCCACCGCCGCCGCCACCAGCCGTGCCGTCCGCACGTGCTCGGGAAGGGGGCTGAATCGCAGTTCGACGGTTGCCATCTCTCCCTCTCGGGGTTGTCACCGCGTCGGTGCCACCGCTGCCTCAGGTCATGACCGACACACCGTCCGCGGGGCAGCATCCGACAGCGGTGCCCGGATCGAGCACCACCGCGCGTACGGATCTGACCTCCTGACGGACCGCCATCGGCCGAGCAGCCGCGACAACCCACGGAAGCGACCCGAAGCCGTCCCGTCCGGGACGGCCGGATCCACTGGACCGGTCAACCGCTCAGCGGGTTGACCGGTTCGGTCAGTTGAGCCAGTTCAGTCGGTCGAGCCGACTGAACTGGTTGTCCTCGTTGAGCTCGTTGAACTGGTTGAGCTGGTTCAGTCGGTCGCCTGGACGGCGTCTTCCACCGAGGTGTGGATCGGGAACACCTTGGTCAGACCGGTGATCCGGAAGATCTTGAGAATGCGCTCCTGGTTGCAGACCAGACGCAGCGAACCCTCGTGCGCCCGAACCCGCTTCAGGCCGCCCACCAGGACGCCCAGACCGGTCGAGTCGAGGAAGTCCACGCCCTCCATGTCGACGACCAGGTGGTAGCTACCGTCGTTGACGAGCTCGACCAGCTGCTCGCGAAGCTTGGGGGCGGTGTACACATCGATCTCGCCGCCAACCCTGACGACTGTGCGGTCGCCGATTGTCTCGGTCGACAGGGACAGGTCCACGGAACCTCCAGCACCTTGCTTGGTCAATTGCGTTCTACGGCGAGTCAGGCGGCATCGGCCGTTCTCGGTTGCCGATCCCGGCCGGACGGCCGCCACCGCACGAGGCGCTTGTGCACCGCCTGCCCGGTTCCACCGCATGGCCGAGTGACCGGCCCAGGTGCCGCCGGTCCGGCCAACTGGCCGCCACCGCATCATTCAACCACCTGGCAGCATGCCCGCACGATGGCTTGCCGCGATTGTCCGTCACTCCAGTGACACACTGGGTCTCCATGCCGCCCAGCCATCGCCCGCCCGAGGCCCTGCTCGACACCCTGGTCGCCAGTCGGGGCCGCTCGGACCGACTCACCCATACGGAGCATCTCCCCGCGCGCGAGGCGCGTTATGCCCCATGGCCCGACTCGATCCGCCCCGAGATCCGCGCCGCAGCGGCAGAACTCGGCGTGGACCGGCCCTGGGCCCACCAGGCCGAGGCCATGAATCTGGCCAAAGCAGGCCAAACTGTGGTGATCGCCACAGGAACCGCCTCGGGCAAGTCGCTCGGCTATCTGGCGCCGGTGCTGAGCGACCTGCTGGACGGCACCGAGGCCCCCAACGGGCGCGGCGCCACCGCCCTCTACCTGGCCCCGACCAAGGCCCTGGCCGCCGACCAGCGCCGCCGAGCCGCCGAACTCGCCCCGCAACGGGTGCGCGCCGCGCTCTACGACGGCGACACACCGCCGCAGGAGCGCGAATGGGTCCGGCAGTACGCGAGCTACGTGCTCACCAATCCGGACATGCTGCACCGGGGCATCCTGCCGGCGCACGCCCGCTGGTCCTCCTTCCTGAAGACACTGCGCTACGTGGTGGTGGACGAGTGCCACAGCTACCGGGGGGTCTTCGGCTCCCATGTCGCACAGGTCCTGCGAAGGCTGCGCCGACTGTGCCGCCGCTACGGCTCCGATCCAGCCTTTCTGCTCGCCTCGGCGACCGCCGCCGACCCGGCCTCGGGGGCCGAGCGGCTCACCGGGCTGCCCACCGTCGCGGTGACCGAGGACGCCTCCCCGCGCGGGCCGCTGGTCTTCGCACTGTGGGAGCCGCCGCTCACCGAGCGCGTCGGCGAGCACGGCGCCCCCGTGCGGCGGACCGCCACCACCGAGGCCGCCTACCTGCTGACCGACCTGGTGGCGGCCGGCACCCGCACGGTGGCCTTCGTACGCTCCCGCCGGGCCGCCGAACTGGTCGCGCTGCAGGCCCCGGACAACCTCGACGCGCCGCTCGCCAATCGGGTCGCCGCCTACCGCGGCGGTTACCTGCCCGAGGAGCGCCGGGCGCTGGAGCGCGACCTGCACTCGGGGCGGCTGCTCGGTCTGGCCTCCACCTCCGCCCTGGAACTCGGGGTCGACGTCTCCGGGCTGGACGCGGTGCTGCTGGCCGGCTATCCCGGCACCCGCGCTTCGCTCTGGCAGCAGGCCGGGCGGGCCGGACGGGAGGGCCAGGGAGCGCTCGCCGTTCTGATCGCCCGGGACGACCCGCTGGACACCTACCTGGTGCACCACCCCGAGGCCCTCTTCGCCCGCCCCGTCGAGGCCACCGTGCTCGACCCCGACAACCCTCATGTGCTGGCCCCGCATCTGTGTGCCGCCGCCGCCGAACTCCCGCTCGGGCCCGACGACCTCGAGCTGTTCGGCCCCTCGACCGCTCAGCTGCTGCCGGTACTGGAGCAGCGGGAACTGCTGCGCCG
Organism: Kitasatospora sp. NBC_01266; assembly: GCF_036242395.1. Classification (NCBI taxonomy): domain Bacteria; kingdom Bacillati; phylum Actinomycetota; class Actinomycetes; order Kitasatosporales; family Streptomycetaceae; genus Kitasatospora; species Kitasatospora sp. NBC_01266. Next base: position 4,002,031 of record NZ_CP108458.1, read on the forward strand.
ACGTGCCGACGGCTCCTGGTACTGGACCCGGCGGGAACGGGCGGTCGACGCCGTCGATCTGCGGGGCAGCGGGGGGAACCCGGTCCAGATCGTCGAAGCCTCCACCGGTCGGCTGCTGGGCACCGTCGACGCCGCCGCGGCGCACACCACCGTGCACACCGGAGCCGTCCATCTCCACCAAGGGCGGACCTACCTGGTCCGGGAACTCGACCTGGAGACCTCGGTCGCCCTGGTCGAGCTGGCCAACCCCTCCTACAGCACGGCCGCTCGCGACACCACGACGATCTCCGTCCTCACCACCGACCGCACGGTGGCCTGGGGAGAGGGCCGGCTCAACTTCGGCTCGGTCGAGGTCGTCAACCAGGTGGTCAGCTTCCTGCGCAAGCGGATCTCCACCGGCGAGGTCCTCGGCGAGACCAAACTGGATCTGCCACCCAGGACGCTGCGGACCAGGGCAGTCTGGTGGACTGTCACCGAACAGCAGCTGCTGGAAGCGCTGATCCCCTTCGATCAGCTGCCGGGCGCCGCTCACGCCGCCGAACACGCCTCGATCGGCCTGCTGCCGCTCTTCGCGACCTGCGACCGCTGGGACATCGGCGGCGTCTCGGTCCCGCTGCACCCCGACACCCAGTTGCCGACCGTCTTCGTCTACGACGGCCACCCAGGTGGTGCCGGCTTCGCCGAGCACGGCTTCCGACGTGCGGTGCAGTGGCTCACCGCCACCAGGGACGCGATCGCCGCCTGTGAATGCGAACGCGGCTGTCCGTCCTGTGTGCAATCGCCCAAGTGCGGCAACGGCAACGACCCGCTCGACAAGGCCGGCGCGGTCCGACTGCTGACCGCGCTGCTGGCGGGCGCGCCGAGCCCGTCGTAGCCAGGAAGAACCACGGCTGCCGACACCGGCTACGGCGCGGCCAGGCCCACCCGGGCCGGCCCTGATGCGGTCGGGCAGGACCTCGTCGGCCACGCGGTCAGGCGGGACGCGCTCGGCCGCGTCCTGGTCGGCCCGGATGCGATCAGGCCTGATGCCGGCAGGCCCTGCGGCCAGCGGTGGTGCGGCCAGTTGTGGTGCGGCCGATCGCACCGCCACCCGGCTGGCCACCAGCGCGGCTTCGGGCTCGTCCCGACCGCCGAAGGCCCAGATCGGCCCGGCCCGCGCCCGCGCGGTCGCCGGGCCGATCGGCAGCCGCACGCCGCGCACCGGGACCTCGACCTGGACCTCGACGCTGTCCGTCCCGAGGTCAACCGTGCAGGAGACCAGCGTGGCCCGGTGCGCGACCGCGAGCGCCCTCGCCCGGGCGCAGCCACCGTCCGCGTCCAGCAGCAGATGGTCGGCCGCCGCCAGGGCCGAGAGGTCGGCTGCGGACTCGGCACGGTGCCGAGCCACCAGGACCGCGCCCAGAGCCAGGGAGGCTCCGAACACCGCACAGCCGAGGAACGCCAATCCCGTCAACCAGACCGTCGCCGACCCCTGCTCGCGATCCACCAGCGCCTTTCCCGCCACCGCCCCCGCCGACGCCGACGCCGGCAACGGCAACGGCAACCGTCGGGGACGTCCCGCGCACCGGACCGCCACCTCCCCACCTCGCTCCTGCCCCCCAGTGGCCTTCCACCGGCCCCGGGAGAAGGCCCCGCCCGCTACCGCCCTGCCCAGCCGCAGCGCTTGGCCTGGCACCCACGCCCGCCCCCGCACGCTCACCCTCGTCATGACCGACAGCACCGTCATCGCCCCGTCTCCCTTCCGATCCGGTCCTCCCGAACAGCCTCGGCCCGTGCCGAGACCGTCATCGACAGCGCGGACGCCAACCGTCCGGGCCCCAGGCACTTCGCCTCCACCACGACCTGAACCATGTCGCCGCTCTCAGCGACCTCGACCGTGGCCCCGCGCGGTGCGGCTGCCTGGGCCCGGGCGACGACATCCCCTTCTCCGCGTGCAGCCATCCGCGCTCCCAACTGAGCGGCGTCGATACAGCGGAGCTGCGCGGCCGCGGTCAGCACACCCCAGACGAGCATGCTGATCAGCACCACGAGGGTCGGCAGCAGCACAGCCGTCTCCGCCGTCACGTACCCGGCGTCCCGCCCTCCCCGAGCCCGGCGACGCCACCTGCCAGGACGGCCCGCAGCCCCACCGATGTCAGACCGCATGAAGCGCCCGATCCAACAGATCCGCCAGCGCACCGCTCACCGCACCGCTCGTCACCACCTTGTAGAGCAGGGCGCTCAAGGTCACTCAAACTATGCTTCTTTTATGAGTGGAGGACGAAGCACAAGGCTGCGCAAGGCCAATCGTGCTGGGGGGTATGTCCGTATCTCGGAAGACCCGACCGGTAGCGAGGCAGGAGTTACGAGGCAGAAGGAGGACGTTGCCGCGCGGGCCGAGCAACTCGGCTGGACTGTGGCCAAGATCTACGAGGAGAACGACACCAGCGCTTACAAGCGCCGCCGCATCAGGAAGCACGACGGCCGCAGCGTATGGCGTGTGATCCGGCCGGAGTTTCGCCAAATGCTCCAGGACTACGAGGACGGGGTGATAGATGGAATCATCGTTTACGACCAGGACCGACTTGCACGCCAGCCTCGTGATCTTGAAGATCTGATCGACCTTGTCGATCACTTCAAGCGGCCTGTTGTGGGAGTGACCGGTGCGCTCGATCTGATGACCGACAACGGCAAGGCGATGGCCCGCGTGATGGTCGCCATCGCAAACAAGCACAGTGCCGACACTGCCCGCCGCGTATCCAGGGGACGGTTTCAAGAAGCCCGCACAGGCATTAGCAGGCCGGGAATCCGGGCGTTTGGCTGGAAGGCCGATGGCACACTTGAGCCTGAGGAGGCGAAGGTGCTCCACGATGCGGCACTCCGCTTCACGTTCGGGGAATCCTGGGCAGGCCTCACCTCCCAAATCATCGCCTGCGGGATCTCGACAGTCCAGGGTGGGAAGTGGCACCTGAAGACGGTCAAGGGCATGATCCTCAACCCCCGCATTGCGGGCATTGCCGTTTACAACGGCCAGTTCGAGGAGATCGACGGTGACGCGGACACCGAAACCGATTCGGTGGAACCAGTTATCAACGCAGGCATCACGGACCCCCGTGAACTCGCGATGCGTGACTCTGCCGGGGACTACGTGAAGGGCCAGTGGCAGCCCATCCTCACGGTGGAGGAGTGGGAAGCCGTGGTCGATGAGTACGAGCGCCGCCGCTCCGGGAAGGAGTTCACCACCCAGAACACCCGCAAGCACCTGCTATCCGGATTCCTGCGGTGTGGCAGGCCGCGCGAGGACGGGACTTTGTGCGGCAAGCCCATGAATGGGACCGTGACCACTAGGCGAACCGGCAAGGTGCCGATCTACAGGTGCCCCGGCCCCATTCACGGCGGGTGCGGAAGCTCGCAGCGCAACATGGCGAAGTTGGACGAGCTGATTACGGATCTGTTCTTCGCCCACCTGGAGCAGAATGCCCCCGACCCGAAGAATCGACTAGAAGAGGCCAGCCCCACCAGTCCGGCGGTCCAGGAACTTGAACAGGTGCGAAGCGACCTCCAGAGATTCCGTCACGGAATGCGCGATCGGACCATCAGCGCCACGTCGTTCTTCGAAGTAGTGCCAGCACTTGAAGCGCGCGAAAAAGAACTCGTCGCCATTGTCGGTAGGACCCGCCGCGCTGCTGCCGATCGGGCCCGAGTCCTGCGGACACCCAGCGAGGTTCGGAACGAATGGGAGCGCGCCACCGCTGCCGGCCGACGAGCGCTGCTCGGTCAGTACCTACAGGCGATCGTCGTTCATCCATCCCAGACCCGTGGACCCGTGTTCGATCACAGCACGATCGAGCCTCTTTGGAAGCCCCCAGCCGCTTAGCAACCGCTCACGGCAAAGCCCCGGTGATGCGATCACCGGGGCCGAGCAGGAATGTCTGGCGATGCCGTCAGGTGGTGCTGTCAGGAGCCCTCAACACAAGCAGCGTCTTGCGCCACTGCTCCGGAGTGATCTTCGGTGCACGGCCAACGTGGTGAGCAATCCACTCGGTACGTGTCATCGAGGCTCGGCGAGCTTGAGCCTTCGGGTGGCCCGTGGTGCCGTCCGTGGTAGCGCCGACTGAGACACACCCCGCCGGTTCAGCTTCCATGCCCCGCCCCCGACTGCCGAGGCCCGTCAGCCCCGCCTGGTCCCCGCCGCGCCCCACCCACCCACCCAGGGGTTAGGTAGTCCCGGGCCAGGTCACGCGCCCTCTTACGCTCATCAGCGATTCCGGCAGCTACCAGCGCTTCCGCCGGTGAGTGCCCCGAGCCGACGAACCGCCAGTGCCCCAGGGTTACTTCGTCCACCCCGACCAGCGCCAGCCCGGCAGCGGCCCGCACCCAGGCCTCACGCTCAGCCCGCAGCCGGCCGAAGGTGGTCGAGTACGCCCGCGTCTTGGTCAGGCAGTGCCCCCGAAACCCGAGCGTGTGAGCCCACGCCCGCAGCCGCAGGCCCTCCAGCTCCACCAGACCGCCCAGGCGCCAGCACGTACCGATCAGCGCCCGAACATGCCCCGTGACCGCCAACACCCCGATCTCAGCCGCACTCCGCACCGGCCGATCCACCGAGCCCACACCATCCGCACCCTTGGTCGTGTACTTCGCCAGGTAGGCCGCGACCCGCTCATCCACCGCCGCCTGATCACCGGCCCCCGTGATCGGGTGCACCTCCACCTGCGTCCCGAACCCCAGCCGCCGCGCCCCGTAGGCCGCCGACTCCGGCAGCCGCAGAGCCACCGCCACAGCCGCCGAACGGACCACCTGACGCAGCAGCCCCGCCGACGCCCACGACGGCGCAGCCTCCCCAGGCCCTGACGGACCGTCGAACCGCAGCACCGCGTGAAAGTGCACAACGCCCCGACGCTGGTACTCCGCCACCTTCGCCGCCGACACCCGCACCAGCCGCCGCACCGCCGAACGGCCAACCCCCACATGCGCGGCAACGTGGTGATACAGGTTGTCCGTGAACGCCTTCCACAACGCCCCGGCGTGAGCGTTCCACAGCACATGCCCCACGTAGTCGTAGCAACCCGCGCACAGCGGCTGACCAACCACCGGATCCGCGTCCGCATGCTGCCCACCGCAGCCAGTCAGGCGCCCGTGCTCGCACCGACCCCGCCGGACCCGATGGCAGACCCCGGCACGGTGCACCGCCCCGAACGACGGAGCCGTGAGCGTCGCGAACACCATCGGCCGCCCCCGAACCCCGGTCGGCACACCCTTCCCACCGACCAGACCCGAGCGCACCAGATGCCAGGCATCACCCCGGTACAGCCACGAGCACGGCTCACACCGCGACGCCCGCCGGTTGCGGCACCGCACCGCCAACCGCCCGCCCGGCTCGCCCGCCGTGCTGTAGCGCCTCAGCAACTCACCCGACACCGCATCGAACACCGACGACCCACCAGCCAGATACACCGGATGCGCGCACCCGCCCGTCGCGGCGATCTGCTCCAACCACCGTGACCGGCCCGGCATCTGACCCAACCGGACCAAATCCCGGTCCGTCTCACTCAGCGCCCTAAGCCGCGCCTCCCGGGCCAGGAAAGCACGGCGGGCATCAACCGACTCGAACGGATTAACCATGGGGGATGACTCCAAGGAAACAGGGCCCGCCCCGGCCACACCGGGCACAGCCCGGCATGACCAAGGACGACGACAGGCGGACATGGGACGGGCCTTGCTGGTCGCATGGGAACTCCAGTTCGATTCAATGTCCGTGGGTCAATCCGACGATGAGCGACGTGACGGTTATGGTGATCGGCTCACCTAGGGCCGTCTGGTCCAGGTACATCCCGAACAACCCGACCAAGATCACCTGCCAGAGCCGAAGCGCGTTCGAGCGCAACAGCACGAAGACCAGCAGCCCGAGCAGCGCCACCAGCGGAATGGTCGCGCTCACGCCGCAGCACCGCCCGCCCACAGGTCATCCAGGCTCGGCGTCAGGTGCGCGAACTCCTCCGCCACCTCCTGAGCCTGCTTCGGCGTGATCGGGTGCGTGCGAGCCCGCAGCCAACCCCCGGTCTGCGCGTCCGCGATCACCGCCGTTCCCGGCGCCTCGATGCTGATCTCCTGCACCGCGTCCACCGCGTCCGGCGCCAGGTCGCCGAGCACCATTTCCGCCGTGCCCTTGTCCAGCACCCGAAACGACACCCGGCCGGCCAACTGAGCCCTTACCGCCGTCGCGCCCGGTCCCAGGTCGGAGCCGAACCGCTGGCCGGCGATCACCAGATGAACCCCCAGCGCCGCACCAAGCTGACCGATCCGAAGCAGTGCCGTCGAGCACTGCGCCACCTCGGCCTTGTCTGCGTTGCTGGCCATCAAGTACAGCTCGGCCACCTCGTCCACCAGGACCACCACCGGCACCGGCTGAAGCGGCCGGGGCAATTCCCACACCGAGCGGACCCCCTCAGCCCGGCAACGCGCCATCCGCCCCGTCATGATCTCCACCAGCCGATCCAGCAGCGCCGCCGCCTCACTGCGGTTGCTCGCCAACGCCGTCAACCGACGCTCGAACAACCCCAGCTCCATCCCGCCCTTCAAGTCGACGCCGATCAGCGCCAGCTTCTGGCGCGCGAACTGCGACACCAACGCCGCCAGAAACGTGGACTTGCCCGACCGGGTCGCACCCACGGCCAGCCAGTGAGGCGCCTGCCGAAGGTCCACCCGCCACCAAGCCCCGTCGTCCCGGACGCCGACCACCGCCGACAAGAGACCGGCCGAACGCGCCAGGCCCGTGAACGGCGCCGTCAGCGGATCCCACGCCGCAGCCCTCAGCACCACCTCACCGCGCTGCTCCGAGACCGCCCGCACCGCGAACATCCGCCACGCGTGCGCCATCGCCTCACACACCGCCGCATACTGCTCCGGCACCTGGCCCGGGTGCAGCCACACCGTCACCTCCAGACCACCCAGCCGCCAGCGCGGGAACGACAGCTTCGGCTTCACCGGCCGAAGCGCCCGCCCCTTGACCATCACCGCCCCGACCACCGCCAGCGGCGGACGCTTGGCCACCGACAGGCCCTGAAGGTCCGCCAGCCGGCGCCACGTCCACAGCACCCGCAGTACTGCCACCGGGTACCCGCACAGCGCCCACCACACATGCGGCCGCCGACCCCGCAACCACGGCGACACCACCGCCAAAACCCCGGCCACCAGCCCTAGGGCCACCAGGACCCACACCCCAAGAGGTATGCCCTGATGACTAGTTGACGCCACACTGAGCACGATCGTTCGCATCACTTCACCACCTCTGCCATCTTGTTGATCACGTCGATTTCCACTACGACCGTGCGCGAGATCTGATCGGCGAACGTCTGCCGCCGGTAGTGCACCAGCGGCCGGAAGCACCCGAAGAACCCCGGCGCGATGTCCGCCACGTGCAGAGCACTGCGCACCAGCGACCTCGCCACACCCACCGGACGCCCCGTGTCCTCATCCACCGTCACGATCCGCAACAGCCTCTGCCCCAACGACTGGCCCGTGCGCCCGCGCTCCGCTGCCTGCCACACCAGGAACGCCGACCCTGATGCCCAGTAGCCCAGTTGGAACAGCGGCTGCATGTGGAAGCCCAGCAGGAGACCGACCGTCTGAATCAGCGCGAATGCCGGACGCGCAAAATACAGCAGATACCCGTAGGCGCTGATCACCCCGCTCGCGATGCTGATCTCCAGCAACGCGGCGCCCGCCCGAGCCCCCCACGGCGCCATTCCGGCAACAGCCGGCCGAGGCTCCTTCACCGGCCGCCCCGGGCCGATCAGCGCCCGCCAACGCGCCTCATCACTCACGGCGCCTCACCCCCGCCCATGTCCAGCGGCGGGAGTTCAACCCCGTGCTCGGCCGCCAGGCGCACCAACTCGGCCTCCAGGTCAGCGGCCAAGCTCGCCGCATCCCGCGCCATCGTGGAGATCACGGCGAACAGGAACCGGTAGGTCCCCCAGTCCAGATCCGGTCGGATCTCATCCGCCAACTCGCCTATGTCGCTAAGCCGTTCACGAAGGGCCGACCAATCACGCTCCCCGCTCACTTCTCACCCCCGCGCGCTACCCGAGGCTCGCTCGCCGGACGAGGCGGCGCCGCAGGAGCCAAGGTCACCGACTCCGCGCGGTAGGCGAGCCCCGCCCGCCCGTTCATCTCCCACCAGAACGCCTCCAGGCCATGCAGCTGCACGACCTGACCGACCTCCACCCCCGCCGGCTCACCCGACACCGAGACCTCGATCAGCGCCGTCTTACGACCCTCCGGCCGCACCGCGACACTGACCGCCCACACCGCAACCCCGTCGCGGTCCGCCTTCACCGCACCCGTTTCCGGATCCGTCTTTGCCTCCACCGACACGCACAGCGCGACCCCCAGCCGCGCAGCGTCCAAAGGCAGATTCTTCAAGCTCACGCCGTCTCTCCCACCCCAGGACGACCAGCCCAATGGGTCAGTCGTCATGATGAATTTGCCTGTGGGTAGAGCATGCGCCCGCTTGACTCACGACGCAAGCACATTCATCATGACGACTGTTGAATGAGCATGCGATCACCGCGCCTGACCAGCGAAGACGCAACTTGGAAAACTTGTTCGGGCGACATGACACAGTGAGCCGAGCCCTCGAAGGGGGAGACATGGCGGTCCGACCGCAGGCCCTGTACAAGCAGGTCGCCCAGGACATGCGCAAGAAGATCATCCGAGGCACATGGAAGCCCGGCGCCCAGATCCCCACCGAAGACAAGCTCACCGCACAGTTCGGCGTCTCCCGCCCCACCGTCCGCCAGGCCGTTGCCGAGCTTCGCACCGAAGGCCTGCTAGACGTCCAGCAGGGCCGAGGCACCTTCGTGCGAGGCCTGGCCCCGGACCGAGCCGAGCCGGTCTGGATCGACCGAACCGTGAGCCGAACAGGCGAACGCTACGAGTGCACCGGCGACTGGTCCAACGAGGAAGACCCCACGATCTACCGAGTCCGCGTCGACGCCACCGCAGCGGAGATCCTGCACATCGAGGAAGGCGAAGCCGCTTACCTGGTTGACCGCCTGATCATTCATCAGCCAAGCGGAACCCGCGCCCGGTACACCACGCTGCTGCCGATGGAAGCCATCACCAGCACCCCGATCGCCCAGGACCCAGCCATCCCGACCGCCGAGGCCTACACACACCTCGCCGCAGCACACGGCCCCCTCCAGTTCCGCGAAGCCGTCAGCGCCCGCATGCCCAACCCGGACGAGCGCGCTGTCCTGCAACTCCCGGACTCTGTACCAGTGCTGATCTCCCAGCGCGTCACCCAGACCGAGCCCGACGGTAACCGGCTCATCCTGGAGACCACCACCATCGGCGCAGGCGCAACCCACGTGATCTTTACCCACCGTCCTGCCGACCAGTGATCATCGGGAGTCTCGGGGTCCGGGGCAGCCGTCGAAAACTGTCTCTACATCCTCAAGGGCGGCGCTTGCGCGCCACCGGGGCGGCCTTGCCGCCCCGGCCGGGCATGCGGCCTGACGGCCGGTCCCGACCGGGCGGCCGGCACGCCCCGCGCGTAAGCCACACCATCGAGATGCCGATCAGACCGGCCGATCGGGCGCTAGCTCACCGCGCCCAGCCATGCGGTCCATGATCTCGCTGAGCTTGCGGGCCCCCGATGGCGTTCCCTTCAAGAACACCATCCCGTGCCCGTCGTCGGACCACCCCGCCTGCGCCCTCACCAGGTCGGCACCCCGCAGTCCGAACTCTGCTAGCACGAAGTTCAGTTGCTTGGCAGCGGCCCGCGCCTCAAGCCACGCCGCCTCAGAGGGCGGTACGCAAGGATTCGCCCGACTTATCCCTGTCGCGGGATTGACCTGCAGGACAGGGCAGTTCGCGGGCCTCCCACTGCCCTCGCGGCCTGGGATCGGGACAGAGGGCTGTCCCAGCCGGGGCTCAGCGGCATACTGCGGTCATGAGTGAGGAATCGGCACGACTGGCGCGAGCCCTCGTCGAGTTCCGTGAGGCCGAAGGCATCTCGGAGCGCGAGCTCGCACGACGTACCTGGCTGAGTCACGCGACCATCAGGACCTTCGAACGCGACCGCGCGGGCCTGCCCACTCCGACCGTGGCCCGAACGTTCGAGGAAGTCCTCGGCTGGGCTCCGGGGAGCATCAAGGCCACGCCGTCCGAGGCGACGGGCCTTGTGTCATCGGCCGATTCGAGCTCAGGCCTCAAGTAGGCGCGCTGGTCAGGCCTGCTTGCCGGACGGCTACGGTCGCGGCAGGGCGAACAGGCCCGGTTCGGGCTCTGCCAGGATGTTGCGCCCGGTCAGGCGCTTGAGCTTCAAACGGACGTTGTTGATGTTGTTCGGAGCCGGGTCCAGGTCCATCGCCTCGCACACGCCCCGCGCGCGCAGCGGACCGTCTGCCTGGGCGAACACCACCATGATTTCCTGGTAGGCCGCCCCGTCCGGCACCTGCGGGGCGGACGCCGACGGCGCGGGCGGGTCCGGGTCGGGCAGCCCCAGCAGCGTCTTGCGGGTGATCCGCACTTCCTCGGCGGCCCGATCGAGCTCGTCCAGCACGGCGATGAGCCGCGTGATCTGCTCGCGGGTCTCTTCGGCCTGCGCGGCGATCTCTCGCTCGCGCTTCTCCAGACGCACCAGCACCGCCCCCAGGGTCAGGTCCCCGCTGGTCACGCGCCGCGCCATGACATCGCGCCGCCGGTCAGCCGACGGGTCATCACGTCGCTTATCGCCCAGTAGACCCGGGACTCGGCCGAGGCGGGGCGGTGCTCGTAGTCACGTACCAGTCGCCGGTGCAGCATCAAGATCCCGTTCGTCTGCTCCACCCGCCACCGGATCGGCTGCGGGACGAACCCGGTCTCGGCAGGGTTGCGTTCGACGATTTCGACGTCGATGCCCACCTGCTTGCCGTGGTCCACAACGGTCTTCTTGAACCCCTGGTCCACCAGGGCCTTCGTCACGGTGTCGCCACTGGCTACTGCGACCTTGTCGAGCAGGGCGGTGCCGAAGGCGTTGTCGTGGACGGAGGCGGCCAGCACGACCACGGCGATCACCAGGCCCAGCACGTCCACGGCAAGGCCCCGCTTGCGGCCGGGCACCTTCTTCGCCACGTCGCGTCCCGTCGTCTTGGCCGGCACCCCGGCCGCCGCGTGCAGGCTCTGGGTGTCGAGCACCACCAGGCTGGGGTCGGCTAATCGGCCCCTCTTCTCGCGGACCTGCCAGCGCAGCAGGTCATGAATGACCTGGTCGGTGCCGTCATTGCGCCACGTGTAGAAGTAGTACTTCACCGCGCCGGCGGGTGGCAGGTCGTGCGGGAGGTAGTCCCACTGGCAGCCGGTCCGGGACTGGTAGAGCAGCGCGTTGACGATCTCCCGCATCTCGTAGCGGCCTTCGTGGCCGCTGACCGAGGGATGCTGGACCTTCCACGAGGTGATCACCGGCTCGATCAGCGCCCAGCGTTCGTCGGACAAGTCGCTCTTGTAGGGCTTGCGGTCGCTCACGCAGTCACCTCAGCACGGCGCCAGCCCCGCGACCTGCCAGAGGTAGCAAGGCCACACGTTCAGGCGACGACAGAACGGACTTAATCTCTCATTCCGCCCACTCATAGTTGACCCCCTCCAGCACCGAGCCACCCCCGAGGAAGAATCTTCCCTCCTCCTCGCTGCTGTCCAACTCGCCCATGGCGCCCCCTTCGGACTTCTCACTCATGCCCCGTCCGCCCGCACGCGTCGTGACCGAGACCCCTCCGTTTGGCCACCAACTGTAACAACCTCATCACGCCAAGCATGGGAGGCATGGGCAAAAAATCCTTTGCCAACGGCATAGTCGCTAGCTGCAACCTGCTACACAGCCGACCCAGTTGCAATGCCGGAAGTTGGCCGCGTATCGTCAAGACAGCTCGCGGGACTCAGCCTTGTCTGTTCTCTCGGGAAGCCCCACTCATCGGCCGGCGCCCAGGAGACGCTGAACCCCTGCGCGCCGGTAGAGCTGCACAGGGGTCCAGTGGGGATCGGTCAGACGGTGCCGAAGTCGCCCGCCTTGACCCCAGCGACGAACGTTGACCAGGCACCCGCCGTAACCACTAGGGCGGGCCCCTGAGGGTCCTTCGAGTCGCGGACGGGCACGATGCCGGGGAAGCTGGGCGCCACTTCAACACACGAGCCGCCGTTGCCGCTGTGGCTCGACTTGAACCAGGAAGCGCTGGACAGGTCTAGGTCGGTCATGGGTTCAGTTCCTCTCTTGCCTTGCAGATCAGGTCAAGGGATGCGGCCTTCGAAAGCGCTTCCACCTGTAGCCGATGGTAGGCCCTCTCCCACGCCCTTACTGTCTCGTCCCCCCTCACTACGTAGCCCTGCTCAACCGACTCTGTGTACCCGACCACCGAGCGGTCCGGGAAGGTCAGCAGGGTCATGAACGCTCGGAACGGGATGTGCTCGGCCAGACTGAACGGGGCGATCTGGATGATCACGTGGGGCCGACGTGCCAGCTTGACCAAGTGATCAAGCTGAGCCCCCATGATGGCCGGACTTCCGACAGGGCGCCGGATACAGCTCTCATCCATGACCGCGTGAATGAGTGGCGGAGCTGTTCTCTTGAGGAGACGCTGCCGCGCTGCGAGGAACTTCACTCGCTCGTTTGCCTGTTCGGGTGCGACGTCACCGCGCTGTACTGCTGCGTCTTCAAGCGCGGCAGCGTACTCCGGTGTCTGGAGAAGCCCGGGGATCATGTTGGGCTCGAAGACTCGGATCTCCGCTGCCCGTGCCTCCTGCGCTGCGTGCTCAGGGAAGCCTTCAAGGAAGCCCTTGCGCCGAAGCCCAACCCACATAAGTTCGAGTGTTTGTCCGGTTCCTAAGGCTGCATCAGCTGACCTTGCGAACTTCAGCGAGGGAGACTTGCGCCCTACTTCCACATTCGAAATGTAGCTACCCGAGTACCCCATGGCGGCGCCTAGCTCATCCTGTGACCAGCCCTTGGCCTCACGTGATGTGCGGAGTTGTGAGCCAAAGGCGGCGACTGGCGACGACTGTGGATCGAGCTTCTTCCGGTTCAATGATCAACTCCAACTGTGCTGCGACGCTGGCCAAGTTGCATGGTTCCACATGGTGCGGGACTCTGAACGCCCTTCGGTAGTCGACCGGCTACCGAAGGTGCGGTGATCTTAGTCCTGGCGACCGTGAGGGGGTTAACTCCCGTAGTGGAAGGCAACATTGAGACCGATCACCAGCGCATGGCGCGAGAGCTGCGTGCATGGGCTGAGGCATCTGTCCAGAAGCTCGAGGATGCGTTCGCGCTGGCCGAACTTCCGCCCCTGGTCGGCGCTGGACGAATCACGATCACGCCCGAGGGCATTCATGTCGAACTGGGCGGCGTCAGTGTTCGGACGGTTCTGGCACTCAGTGACTTCGTGCTGGCGCACGCCCGGTGCCTGGGAAGGGTCCAACAGGGCGAGATCGTGCCCACTGGACTGGCCGAACTGCCCTATGTGCGCTGTGAGTTGGACGCTGAATGAGCCTCGCTGAGCCGCCGCCCCATGCGGGCCTGACCATCCAGATCTATCGGATCACCAGGACCGGTCGGCGAATCGACCTGGGCAGCACCGAGTACGGCCCTGAGCTGCCGAGCAGTAGGCCATTCGACGGCACATGGCCGGTCTGCCAATGTCCGCGCTGCCTAGGGCAGTTGGATGAGCAGGCGTCGGGGGATGTGGCATGACGTACGACCCCATGCCACGGCCCGTATGGGTCCATAATCGGCGCCCGCCGAGCCCGCGCTGGACTGCCGCCGCCCCCGCCGCACTACCGAGTGCGTGTCGATCTCCGGCGGCTACCCGCTCCGGCCCATGAGAGTGACCAACGACCACCACATGAAGGTGAGTTGCCTGATGTCCGCTGAACCCACCCTTGCCACCGTGACCGCGCTGCCCAGCGCCATGGCGAACCGACCTGGCAGCCTCGGCCGTCCGTTCAGCCGGCCCGAAGCGTTCGCCGACCTTGCCTCGCTCGGTCGGCTGCTCGACCACCAGGTGACCCGCCCCGGGAGCGCCACGGTCTCCGAGCTGGATGCCACGCTCACCGTGATGCGCGCGGTGCACGACCGGGTCGTGGCCGAGCTGAGTGCCACGCTGACGGTGAGGCCCCGTGGCCGATTCGCCTACTGGCAGAAGCTGCGCCGCGCGGCCTGACCATCAGGGAACGAGCGCCGTGAAAGACCTGTCGTACTTCTATTCGTACGACGTAGTTCGAGATGAACTGACGGGCAAGATACGGGTTTTGCGATGCCCGGACGATCTCTGCCACCGCCTGGTCGGCGTCGCGGGCGGCCGGTTGATCGAACACGATGACTACTACCAGGTTGCGCGCTGCGAACTGTCTGGAGTCCGGGTCGTCGACCAGGTCCCGCGCCGCACCTCGTGACCCACAAGCCCCGTGCTGGTCGACGGATCCTCCCCCCGACCTGCACGGTCCAGGTCCCGCCTGTCTACCCCCCGTTGCTGACGGGCGGGACCGCTCCACAGAACATCAAGGAAAGGCACAACTTCCGTGGCTCATTGCGATGTTGACTCCAAGAACCCCCCGCCCCGCCGCATCGGGGCTGTGGTCCTGCTGCGGACGTCCACCGGGTCCGTGCTGCTGGTCAAGCCCACCTATCGCGAAGGCTGGCAGCTGCCCGGCGGCGGTGCCCACCAGGGTGAGCAGATCGCCGACGCTGCCGCCCGCGAGCTGAAGGAGGAGACCGGGCTGACGCGTCAGCTCTCGCACTTCTTGGCGCTGGACCAGGTGTCCGCCAGCGAGAACGGAAGCTCGGCCGAGGGCTTCAACATCGTGGTCGACGGCGGGACGCTCACCAGCGCCGAAGCGGCATCCGTCGCGATCCCCGACAGCGCCTCGGGCGAGCTGTCCGATATCAAGTGGGTGCCCCTGGACCGGCTCGGCGAGTACACCCAGCCGTACCAGGAACGCCGCATCCGGGCGGCCGTGGCTGCCGCCGTAGCCGGTGCCCGGCTGCCCCTGCTGGAGCACGGCCGCACCGTCGGCGAGTAGGTGCGTGGGCGAAACCCCAGTCGTACCTGATGAGACGAATAGGCGCCCCGCGCTGGTATGTCTGCGTTGTGGCGAGCTGGATGCGCGGCGCAAGACGGCCCAGACGGCCCAGGACTAAACCGCCCTGGTGGACGAAGGTGTACTGAGGCTCACCCCCCGTCAACTGACGGGCGAGACCACCCAACTCCCGGCAGGAGCATCAATGGCTACACCGCCACCCCCGCCACCGCCCGAGCCGACCCCGACGCCGGTCCCGGACCCGGGCCCGCCCTGGTGGATGTAGGCGCCGCACAGACCCCCGCCCCGTAGGGGCATTCCGACACCCGTTGCACGGAAGGACGCACTGTGACTGCCGTACTCGAACCGCCGATCGCCGATATCCAGCACATCCCGCACGTGATCGAGCTGGAGATCACGGGCAAGTGTCAGCTTGAGTGCACGCACTGTTTCGCCGATTCCGGGCCGACCGGAACGCACGGCGTCATGACTCAGGTCGACTGGTGCGGCTTGATCGATCAGGCCGCTGAACTCGGCATTACCACCGTGCAGTTGATCGGTGGCGAGCCGACCGCGTACCCCGGATGGTCCACCCTGGTCGACCACGCGCTGAACGCGGGCCGCAAGGTCGAGGTGTTCTCGAACCTCTACCACGTGAGCGCGAAGGGCTGGGCCATCTTCGAACGCCCCGGCGTCAGCCTGGCCACGTCGTACTACTCGCCGAACCCCGGCGAACACGACAGGGTGACCAAGGTGGCTGGCAGCCACGAGCGAACCCGCGCCAACATCCGCGAAGCGGTACGCCGGGACATCCCGATCCGGGCTGGCGTGGTCGGTATCAACGATGGCCAGTTGGAACGCCTGGCGGTCGCGGAATTGCGGGAGCTGGGCGTCCAGCGCATCACCCTGGACTACCAGCGGGGAGTTGGCCGCGCGGCGAAGGTCGCGCCGGACGTCAGCGTCCTGTGCGGCAATTGCGGCCGGGGCCGGCTGGCCATCATGCCCGACGGGGCGGTGTCCCCGTGCGTACTCGGCCGGTTCATGCGCCCGTTCAACATCCGGCAAACCACGCTCCGTGAGGTGCTGTGCAGCCCGGAGTGGGCGAAAGTGATCGCCACCATCCCTCCGAGGAGGGGCACCGGACTGGATGGCGCACGGGCCGCATGCCCGCCAGACGACTCGAACGACTGCTCCCCGGCTTCTACGGAAGCATGTGACCCGGCGTACTTCGTGCCGGGCGAGGGCGCGCCGCTGGCGGTGAGCGCGCGCACCTACGCGTGTCCGCCGGACGACTCGAACGACTGCTCCCCGGCGAGCACCGAGGCATGCGACCCTGCGTACTGACGGGGACGAGAGGGGAACGCAAGTGAACTGGCAGAGCCATGCCGTCGCAATGGCGGCACGCGTCACCGACCCGGATTCCCGATGGCGCACGGCAGTTGAGAACATCCCCCGGCACAGGTTGATCCCGAAGTGGTGGGAGCGGACGCCGGACGGTGCGTGGACGCTGCGCGCCGGCGAAGACGACCCGGAGCGGTGGGCCGCCATCGCCTACGGCAACGAGTCGGCCGTCACCAGTGTCGGTGGACTCCACGCGGACCACGCCGACCCGGGCGACCACCCGATCGGTCTGCCCACGTCGAGCGCCACCCTGGCCGCCCTGGTCGTGAAGATGCTTCGGCACGGCCGGGTCGCGGACGGTCACGACGTGCTCGATGTCGGGACAGGCGCTGGAGGGCTGACCGCCTACCTGGCACACCGGCTAGGCGAGGAGCACGTCACCAGCGTGGACGTAGACGGCTACCTGGTCGAGGCAGCCTGTGATCGGCTCGCCGAGCTGGGGTTCCGGCCGACGTTCGTCACGGGTGACGCCACCGGCCGGCTCCCGGGTGACTACGACCGGATCGTGTCCACGGTGGGGGTGCGCCCGGTGCCGCCGTCGTGGCTGGAAGCCCTGCGGCCCGGTGGACGGCTGGTCACCACCATCCGGGACACGGCCTTGATCCTCACCGCCTGGAAGACGCCCGACGGTGGTGCTCGCGGGATGATCGAACGGGACTGGGCCGGATTCATGGGCACCCGGCACGGCGACGACTACCCACCTGGTCCCGTCGAGCTGTTCAAGACCGCTCGCGAGTCGGATGGCGAAGTCATCACCACCGGCCGCTACCCGGTGGCCGACGTGCGCAGCGCCTGGGAAATCTGGTCCTACCTGTCCATCTCCGTGCCCGGCATCGAGTACGACTTCGAGGATCGGGAGGACGGACGGTCGCTGTACATGGTCCACCCTGACGGGTCCTGGGCGCGGGCAACGGCTACCCGATTCGAGGCGCCCACCGTTCACCAGGGCGGCCCGCAGCAGCTGTGGACCGCGTTGGAGCGCATCCGGACCCGGGTGATGGTCGAGGGCGGTCTACCGCTCTACGGCAGCGACGCGAAGATCACGCCGGACGGAGAGATCCACCTGTCACGCGGTCGCTGGTCAGCAGTGATCACCTGAGAGCCCAGCGCGAGCCCCGTCCGGGATCACCTGGGCGGGGCTCCCTTTCCCCGGTCTGTCACGAAACTGCCCATGCCTGTCTCAGTACGGATCAGCCGTTCATCGCGCAGTGCAGCCGTCACCTTTGCGACCGTAGCCCGCGCCACCCCGAAGTCCTGCTCAAGTTGGGCAGCTGAAATCAGGTGACCAGGCGGGTACTCCCCGCTCTCAATGCGGCTCGCGATCACTTCGAAGATCTGTCGCCACTTGGGACGGGTGCTGTCGAACTCCATGGTCAGACCGTAACCGCTGGTGGTCATCAGTGGGAGTGAGATGCCATAGGGGACCATAGACAGGCATAGGGACCCCTAGTAATGTCGGGGCGAAAGCGACCCCGGCGAGTGCGGACACACTCCCGGGGTCGGTCAAAGCCACTGGAGGGCTTACGACATGACCAACCCTAGCGCCTGGGCGTTCGCCCCGGCCCTCGCCCTTGTGCTCGCCTTCCTGGCCGCCTGGGCCATCACAGCAGCACCCGAGCGGCCCATCACGCGCGAGCCGATCGGCGTGCCGCTCCGCGTGACGCAACCCACTTCCTGGCAACTCCCCGAGCCTGGCGACTGGGCGGCGCCGCGCGCCATCCCGCCCCACGTGGCCGAAGAACCGGAAACCTTCTCCAGCCTGCCGGTGGTGCCGCTGTGGCTGGTGAACTGGGAAGAACAACAGCGCCAGGCAGAGCGGCGCCGAGCGCTTGAAGCAGCCGCCATCGGTAGGCCCGATACGGGCTACACCTACCCGGGCGCCCACCACATCCCCGGATCGGTGACATGATGCGGCACCCACTGTCACCCCCGAGCATCCGCTGCGCACACTGCCAGAACAGCCCGCTCATCCCCGTTCGGGTCGGGGCCATCCTGACTGGCAAGGACCGTGCGTGGCCTATCTGGGCCTGCCTGCGCTGCGCACCAAGCGTCCGCCGCCTGCTACACGGCAGCTAGCCCAAGAAGCACCCGAGGTCCGGATTCCTTCCGACGGAATCCGGACCTCGCACGTTCCCCGAACTACAGGCTGCCGCGCCGTGGCCGAGCCCGGCGGCGGGAAGCTTTACGCACCTTGCCGAGCCGGGACCCGAGTCGGGCAAGACCGGGGGGCCACTCGGCCAAATTGCGGTCAGGCCCAGAAGCCTGCCCGAGACCGCGACGAGCTTACGGCCCCCCGGCCATGCCCGACCCCAGCCCCGCAAGGACACCGCCCAAAGCTTCCCGCCACCTCTGCGAACCGCCGCCGGCTCGTCGGAATGACACAGTTTGATAAACAAGCAGCGCCGCGAACCCGCAGGCCGCCACCGTGCCGACGGCGTACTCGGCCGTCGACATGCCAAGGTCCGAGGCTCCCGCGAACCTTCGGCGGGACCAGGCGACCAACCGCCGGGCCGCGCTGCGCATGACCTGGCGCAACCGTCGCCGCGGTCGTCGGCGCGCGGGCGAAGAGACCGTCCCGAGCGGCCACGGGTCACCGTCCACCGGGGTCACACAGCGCCCGCCTGCCACCGCCCGCCACGGGGCCGCCCGCACGTGCGCGGGAAGGGCCACGAAGGTCACGACCGGCGTGTCGCGGTCGGTGACAGCGTTGCCGCCGTTCATCTCGTTCCTGCCGTTCCTGCCGTTCCTGCCGTTCATGGCTCGCATGTCCTTCCTCTCCGAGATCGCCAACCTGGTCGATCTCGACGCCGCCGCCAGTCCGGTCGATTCCGCCAAGCTGACTAGTGATCAATTCACCTACTCCACAAGTCGCACCGGCTCACATCCGCTGACCGAACGAGGCCGCCAGGCCCATCACGACCGGAACGACGCCGATCATCACGAACGCCGGCAGGAAGCAGAGCCCGAGCGGCGCGGTCGCCAGCACTCCGGCGCGACGCACCCGGGCATGTGCTGCACGACCGGCCGCCGCCCGCTGCGCGAGGGCCAAGCCCGTGAGCGGCGCCGCAGGCGGTGCCCCACTCACGGTGGTCCGCACGAGGCAGCGGGCGAGCGGAGACAGGGCCGGACACTCATCCCCCAGCCGCTCCCAGCAGGCGGCCGGCGGAGCTCCCAGTGCCAATTGCGCCGACACGGCACTCAGGCGTGTTCGCATCGGGTCACCGATCGTCCGTGCGACAGCCTCCGCCGCCTGGGCCGGTGAGGCGGATGAACCCAGGCAAGCCGCCAACAGTTCAGCAGCCAGTGGAAGTTGGGCAAGCATCAGATCCTGCTCGCGAGCCGCCCGCCGGTCAGCCGAGCGGATCACCG
This sequence comes from Kitasatospora sp. NBC_01266, assembly GCF_036242395.1. NCBI lineage: Bacteria > Bacillati > Actinomycetota > Actinomycetes > Kitasatosporales > Streptomycetaceae > Kitasatospora > Kitasatospora sp. NBC_01266. Next base: position 4,021,822 of record NZ_CP108458.1, read on the forward strand.
GCAGCAAGCGCCGGAGCAGCAGAGCCGCTCCCGCTCCTACCAGCGCCCCGACTCCACTGGGAAACAGCACCACAATCGCCAGCCCCGCCAGCAGTGGCGCTGCGGACTCGAGGCCGACCCATGGGCGCCTGCCGGCGCTGACCGCCGTGACCACTGGAGCTGGCCCCGTCGTCTGCTCCGGCGAAGTCGCCGCGAGAACGGTCAATCCACCCGCCCGAGTCGACGCATCGCCGACCCGCCCCCACTGCCTGACGCCGCCGAGGAGTTGTCTGCCCCGTCGCCGACCGGCTGCCCCCAGCCGGACCGCCCGTCGCCGTGCAGCCCGCCCGTGCAGCCAGCGCCCGCCGAGCGTCGCCAGCAGCAGCGCTGGTGTGAAACCCCCAACCATGATCATCAGCGGCAGGAGGTCCGAAGGTGCCGACGGCGCGTACGTGTCCGGGCTCCCGCTCATCACGACGTCCCCAACGCGCCGCCGAGCACCCTGTGCCGACCGCCGTGCCCCGGGTACCGCAGACGCCCCGGGCACCTGAGCTGCCGCAGGCATTCGCGCTGCCACCACGAAGACGCCCCGCGCCGCTCGGTCGCCGACTCCCGCCCGTACGAGCGCCGCGATCGGTCGACCTGGGCCGCTCGGCGACCGCGACCACCAGCGCCGGCCCGACAGCTCGCACGCCGCCGGGTCGCTCGGCCACCCGTCCCGCTCGGCCCGCCCACAGGGCTGGCCCCGCACGCCTGCCGCTGCGGCACCCGCGCCCGGTCGCGGCCCGATCGCCGCCCACCCGACCGCACCACTGCCCCGGCCTGGACGCCCAGATCGGCCAGCGCACCGCGCACGATCCGACCGCTCCAGCACAGACCCGTGACCTCCAGCGCCACGCCCGCCGCCAGGCACCCCCACCCCAACGGCGTGTGCAGGAGAACCCGCAGCGGCTGCGCCCCGAGGGCGGCTCCGAGCAGCAGCCCGAAGACCGGAAGTGCCGCGAGCAGCACGGCGGTGGTCCGCGGCCCAGCCAGCTCGCTCTGGACCTCTTCGCGCAGGGCGCGATCGGCTCGCAGCGCCTCGGCCACCTGTTCAAGCGCCAGGGCCAGGCCGCTACCGCTGTCCGCCGTCACCTGCCAGCAGGCCGCGATCGCCGAGCCACCCCCACCACCCGGCAGGGTCGCCAACCAGCGCAACGCGGCGGGGACATCAGCCCCGTAGCGGGCGGCCACCAGTCGGGCCACCGCTTCCTCGCCCAGCCGCTCCAGCAGGCCGGCCGTCGCCCGCCCTGGACTGGTGACACTGTCCAGCGCCTGTTCGGGCGTCGCGCCGCTGCGCAGTTCTCCCGCGAGCGCCGCGCACAGCTCGATGACGGCGACAGCCCTGCGCTGCTCCGCACGGCCCGCTCGGCGCCGCTCACGCCAGCGACAGCTCGGGAAGACCAGAAGCACGGCGGCCACCGGCGGCACCGGCGAGCGCAGGACGTACCCGGCTACCAACCCGCAGGGCAGCAGCAGGAGTTCGGGGACCAGCCAGCGCGGTCGAGGCGCACCCGGACCGAAGAACCAGCGCAACCGCCGCACGCCCATCCGGACCAGCTCCCGCGCACCTCCCGATTGCTCCAGCACGACGCCAGAACGCCGCCTCGCCAGCCTCTGCCGGTCGAGCCGCGACCACGCCGTGGCCGCCATCGCGCACAGCAGCAGCGCCGGCGCCAGTTGAAGCTGAAGTCCAGTCATCGCTGCCTCCGTTCCAGCACGACGCCGCGCGCCGCGCACAGTTCCACCAACCGCGCCCAGCCGGGCCCGCGAGTCACCGTTCCGTCCGCGCCGAAGAGCACGGCGGGCACCGTGATGGCGAGGCCGGTGGCATCACCGGTCAGCGTGTGCAGCTCAGCCACTCGCCGCCGACCGGTCCGCTGCTCCCGGACCAGGTGGATCACCACGTCCAGTGCGGCGCGCAGCTGGCTGTGCACCGCCCGCCGCTCCAGCCCGGCCATCGAGCCGAGCGCTTCGAGCCGAACCGGCACATCGGCCGCCGTGTTGGCGTGGACCGTGCCGCAGCCGCCTTCGTGGCCGGTGTTGAGAGCGGCCAGCAGGTCGAGCACCTCGCTGCCGCGCACCTCCCCCACCACCAGCCGGTCGGGCCGCATCCGCAGTGCCTGGCGGACCAGATCCCGCAGGGTCAGCTCACCGAGCCCTTCCTGATTGGGCGGCCGGCTCTGCAGACGGACCACGTGGGGGTGCAGCGGCCGCAGCTCCGCCGAGTCCTCCGCGATGACGATCCGTTCGGCTCGGTCGACCAGCCCCAGCAACGCGGCCAGCAAGGTGGTCTTGTCTACCCCAGCTAAGTGCCACCGCAGGAATTCCCCGCTCCCTAGAAATTTCGAGAGCACCTGAGGGGAATTCAGAACATGCGAGCACTTACAGCAGTCCGACTGTCGAACGTCACCGACAACACGACCAGCCCCGCACGGCAGCGAAAGAAGACCGGTGGATGGTGCGATGCCAACGGGGCAACGGTAGTTGGCGAAGCGCTCGATTTGGATGTTTCAGCGTCGAAGGTCGCGCCATTCAAGCGCCCAGAACTAGGCAAGTGGCTGAGCAGGCCCAACGAGTATGACGCCATCGTGTTCTGGCGCCTTGACCGCGCAGTTAGGTCAATGGCCGATATGGCAACGCTGGGCCAGTGGGCCAAAACACACGGAAAGCTGCTTGTATTCGTTGAAGGCCCCGGCGGGACGCCACTGGTACTGGATATGCGCGCGACCTCTCTGGTGTCTGAGCTAATCATCATGCTTCTGGCTTTCGCTGCTCAAATGGAAGCAGAAGCGATCAGAGAACGAGTTCAGGGCTCGCGCGCCGAACTCCGATCTCAGGGGCGCTGGCATGGCGGTCGAGTCCCCTACGGCTGGACTGCCACTGAAAACCCGGACGGCAAGGGATGGGTGCTGGTCGAATGCCCAAAGACCGGCCCGATTGTCCGGGAGATTATCCGGCGCGTGATAGTTGGAGATTCAATCTATGCAATAGCCAATGACCTTGACGAGCGGAAGGTTCCGACGGCTACCGATCTCGAAGTTGAGCGCAAGACGGGAGCACTACCCGAGAAGCGGAAGAAGTGGGACCACCAGCAGATTTCGGGAATGCTGCGGTCCGAGCACCTCCGGGGCTACACGCTCCATGACCCGGAAGCAACGGCAAAGAGGAATCGCCGCGCGGAAGGCGCAGAATGGCAAGCATGGGAAGGGCGCCCGCTGCTGGACAGCAATGGGCATCCTCGCATTGACCGACCCCCGCTGATCAGCGATGAGGACTGGCCCAAGCTGCAAGCCGTCATGAAGACCAAGGAACGCCCCGAAGCCAGAACTCACAGCGCGGGGTCAATGTTGGTCCGCATAGCATACTGCGGCGGAATAAACAAGGACGGCACCGTTTGCAGTGAGCCCATGTACGGCGGATCAAAGAAACGTCTAGCAAACCGCAAATGGACCGGGGAGCACGTGCGAATTTACCGGTGCAAGGCACGCGGCACCGGCCACTCTGTAACGGTGGATGCCGATATTGTCGAAAGGTGGACGGAAAGCGAGTTTCTTAAGCGAATCGGGAGCTGGCCGATTATGATGCAGGTCGCCGACCAAGGAGAGGACCATTCAGCTGAAATCTCGCGTGTCGGCGAAAGCATTTCCCGCCTGCGGCGAGACCGAAATGCCGGACTCTATGACGGGGAAGAAGACGAAGTCGAATATGACCGCATGATGGCTTCTCTGGTCAAAGAGCGAAAGGTACTAAAGGCCCTTCCCTCCCGCCCGGCAAACATCATGTCTGTGCCGACCGGGCGCACCTATGCAGATCTGTGGCACGCAGCCGATACCGAAGGAAAGCGACGCATGATGATGGATGCTGGCGCGCGTCTTACTGTCATCACGGGCAAGAGCATCGGGCCCCGGTTCAACTACGACCGGCTCTCGTTCGCTATCGGCCAACACGAGGACCCCCAAGCGGCCGAGCTTGCCGCGATCGCTCTTTCAGAAGCCGCCTGAGGCACCATCACCGCCCCTGTAGCCCCGTCTGGCCCCCGTGGGTCCGACGGGGCTCTTTCATGCCCTCAGATGGCCCCACAGGGCCCCTGCGGCACCGGCGGGAATTCCTTGCTCCCCACGAAAGGGAGGAAGGCGCGTGCCGGACTAACGGGCCGTCCCGTCGGAACGCGTGGCAACGCTGACGCCTTGTACGAGACAACCCAGGAGTAACTACGCATGCACAGCTCCCATTTCGACGCGATACGCCGGGCACTGGAGTCGGCCGAGGCGGCCACCTGGGGGGCGCTCGCCGGCAAAAATCCAGACCTCATCGAGGAGGCGCACACGCGAGTGCGCGAGGCGCTGAAGCTCGTTCAGGACGCGATGGAAGCCCCCCGGTGCGGGCGGCCGGAGTGCTCAAATCCCGTCCCCCGCAAACCACTGGGCCGCCCAGCACTGTTCTGCTCCCGCAGGTGCCGTGACCGTACGCGCTATCGCGAGTCGCGGCAGGCTGAGGCAGAACAGCGGTAGCCAGCGTGAAGCGGGGTGGTCCTTAGGGGCCACCCTTTGGCGCTTCAGCGTAGCGGGCAGGCGCATGACGCTATACCTGACACATCGTTAGTAGCACCCCCTCTGACCTGCGCTTTATGGCGGTATGACGATTAGAGAGCTTGTCCTGGTATAGCAATATAAATACTAGGGAACCAGGAAACGGCATCCAAAGCGCCATACCGTCATGCGCCCTCCGCTGGCCCAAGTCGGCAGGGGGTCACCTACGAAATTTCGTAGGTCCTTGCCCGCTGCGCCCTTCCTCGGCGCGCGGGAATTCCTTGCTCCCTAGTCCTAGTAGAGAACGAGTCCGCCGCTCTGTTGTTGCGCCCCGATCTCTTTGCGCTTGGCGGCGCGCGCCCTCTAATTTTGGCCCCCGTGTACCTGGAATGCATGCCGCCCATAGGCATTCCAGGTCCATGGGGGTCTTTTTTTATTTCAAGGAATCTCTGTGGCTCTAAACGAGATGGCTCTACGGCTGAAGCCCGCCCAGGATGTTGGGCCGGACGCGTTCATTCCGGAGCTGCGCCTACGCCTCAACGCGCTTGCTCTCGCTGCTCTTGAGGCGGTCGAGCGAGACGGGGTGTCAGTCGATGGAAAGCCCCATCCGATGCTCTCCGCTCTTACTGCTCTGGTCGAGGTCGGCACTGACATGCGCCGTCTGGCGAATGACCGCCGCATCGCAAGTGCAGTTCTCGACAGCAATCGACACTGAGAACGACAAGGAACCAAATGGATAAGCGGGAAATGATCGCGGACCTGCGAGCGAAGCGCGAAGAGTCTCGTGATGCGCTGGAGCGAATTCTTGGGCGTGCCCAGTCTGGAAATCGCAGCCTCACGCCGGCCGAAGCCCGAAATTTCGATACGCGAGAGGCTGAAATTCGTGCCATCGACGACCGTATCGAGGAACTGGACGAGCAGGTACGAGCAGCGGATGCCGCCGCGCCCATGCAACGCCAATACGCCCCAAGCGCAGGAGTAAACCACGTGACCACTGAAACCCGTAAGCTGACGATGCCTGGCACCGCCATTATTACCCGCGAGCCGGAGGTGTATAAGCGCGAGGATGCTAAGACCTCGTTCTTTATGGACATGCTCAATGTTCGCAATAATGGCGACCGTAACGCGCTTGAGCGGCTGGACCGCAATAATAAGATGGTTGCCGACCGGGCCCGCGCAAACGGTGAAATTCGCGCTGTCAGCACCACGAATGGCAGCGGTGGCGAGTTCGTCCCGCCTGCCTGGTTGGAGGACCAGTTCGTCAAGCTCGCACGTCCGAGGCGTGTTTTTGCCGATCTGGTGGCGAATGATCCGCTACCGCCCGGCACTGATCAGCTCAACATTCCGAAGGTCAATAGCGGTACTGCGACTGGTGTTCAGTCTACGCAGAACACTCAGATTCAGCAGACGGACCTGACGACTACCAGTATTTCCAGCAGCGTGACCACGGTGGCTGGTGGGCAGACAGTTTCGCTCCAGCTTATGGAGCAGAGTCCGCTGAATATTGATGACCTGATCTTGGGTGACCTCGCTGCGGATTACGCGATGCGCTTGGACACGCTCTGCCTTACCGGCCCAGGTACTGGTGGCCAGCCGACCGGAATTCTGACCCTCTCCGGCACTAACTCCGTTGCGTGGACCGGTACCGCGCTGACCGGCGCCAACTCGCTTTACAGTGCGATTGTGTCGGCGATTAGCAAGGTTTATACCTCTCGCTTTGAGGCGCCGGACGCAGTGATCATGCACCCACGCCGGTTCCTATGGGCGCTTGCCCAGCAGGACACGCTAGGACGTCCCGTCATCGTTCCCGCCGAGACTGGCCCGAGCAATGCTCTCGGTGTTCTCGGCCCGAAGCTGAACGCTGAGGGCCCGGCCGGCCGAATCGCTGGTCTGGATGTGTATCTCGACGCGAACATCCCCACCAACCTGGGTACCGGCACGAATGAGGACCGAATCCTAGTTCTCAAGTCTGATGATGTCCGACTGTGGGAGTCGCACATTCGAGCCGAGGCTTTCCAGCAGACCTATGCAAATCAGATGTCTGTGTTTGTGAGGCTCTATAATTACGCGTCCTTCCAGGCGGCCCGCTATCCCGGCTCTATTTCGGTGATCTCCGGCACTGGCCTTAACCAGGTCCTGTAGGGGATTCGCCTTGCCAGCGCCCGCCGCAGTCACCTACTGGTCACTGTGGCGGGCGCTTCGCTTTCCAAGCCTTAAAGGTGCAGCCCCTACTAAGTGTGACTCCCAAAACGGACATTAGGGTGCATGGGGGGCACATCAGTCTTCAGGTCGTCACTCAACGAGGACCCGGCCCCCTAAGAACGCGCACGGCTGCGAAAGTCGCGAACTGAGTTCACCCGAATACTTGAGAAAAGAGGGGCCAAAATGGCTATGGGTCGACCGCCAAAACCCGTAGAACTCAAGCGCAAGCTCGGAAATCCTGGTCAGCGTTCGCTGAGTCCGCTCTCTGAGGTCGCGCACGTTGATGCTGTCGATCCGGACCCGCCCGCGCACCTCAGCGCCGCCGGTAGATCGTTCTGGGCTCGCGCTGTCGAGTCCGCGACGTGGATAGCGGCTACGGACGCGCCAGTTCTCCTGCTGCTCGCCGAACAGCTCGACCGGCGCGCCGATTGGCTAGGGCGCATCGCCGCTGACTCCCCGGTGCTCGTCTCGCCACGGGGCCAGCAGTACGCGCACCCGCTTGTGCGCCCGGTTGCTGTCCTTGAGGCCGAGATCCTGAAGTCGTTCAGCGCACTGGGCTTCACTCCGGCGGATCGCACTCGCATGGGGGTTGCTGAGATCAAGGCCACGAACGCCTTTGAGGAGATGCTTGCCCGTCGCCAGTGCCGAGAGTAGCCCCCGGTCTGCCGACACCCACGCCCCAACATCTGGCCTTCCCGGGTCGATGTTGGGGCGTTCGTCGTTAACTGGACTGCTTGTAGGTCGAGTTGGGGTCCTCGCCCCTGCGGCCGGCGCGGGGTAACAGCGCTGAAAGTAGCCGGAGTTGACGCGTAGCTGCTTCGGTCGGCGTACTCAACTCGACTCAGCATTCGCCAGTCAGCACAGAGCCCCTGCGCGGCTCTCTGCGGGCCTGGCAGGGGCTCAGTGGGGGGATCGGGTCAGACGGTCCCGAAGTCGCCTGCCTTGATGCCCTGCACGAACGCTGCGAACGCGTCGGCGGGGAAGACCAAGGCGGGACCAGACGGGTCCTTTGAGTCACGGACGGGCACGACGCCGGGAAGGTTGGGGGCCACCTCCACGCACTGGCCGCCGTTGCCGCCGCTGTAACTGCTCTTGAAGTAGCTGGCCGTAGCCAGAACATGCGGCTCCAGGGCCATGATCAGTAGACCTTCCATGTGACGGCGAATGAACTGCGCCGACTCGTCCGGCGAGAGTGCGTCCGCGCGAAGCCGATCATAGTTCCGGCCGCGCCGCGCAAGCTGCTTTGGGTCGGCGGAGAAGTGCCCCTGATCCGCGCTCTCTGAGTAGATCCACTGATCACCGTCCGGTAGATCCACAAGTGTCAATGAGGTGGCGGCGCGCGTGCGGGCACCGAGCTTCAACGGCGCAACTTGCAGCAGGACGTTCGGGCGCTGTGCGACGACCAGCAGATGTGCCAACTGCCTGTACAGGACCGTAGGCCCGCCGACTTCGCGCCGGATCACTGCCTCATCCAAGACGACGTCCAGGAGGGGAGCGCTGCCGAGTGCCCCCAGGTAGCGTGCTTGCCTGCTCATACGGGCTGCGACGCGCTCAGCGATCGACTCCTCATCTGCTGATTCGTCCTCTTCTCGAAACAGTGCGCGGGCGTACTCCTCTGTCTGCAACAGACCCGATACCAAGGTTGGTTGGTACTCCTGGAGGCGCGTCGCTCGTGCTTCCATCTCGGCGAAGCGCTTGAACCAGTCCGGGTGTGCAGCGACCACGTGCCATGCAACGTCGTCCCACACGCGAGCCAACTGGCCACCCGTAGCGAGCACTTGATCGCATCGCTCGGCGAAGTCCCTTTGTGGAACCCTCTCCAGGCTCTCGATCTTGGTGATGAGCGACGGGTGGACGACCAGCTTTCGGGCCAGCGAGGCGCAGGTCGGGTAGCCCGCCCGGATACGCAGATCACGCAGTAACCACGCGAAAATCTCGGGCGTCAGAGTGCCCGTTCGTTCGATTACTCGCCGTCCGGCCAAAACTGACTCCCATTCAAGACAGATCACTTGTCTCGTTTGCCGACCTGGTCACCGTACTACCGGGCGCCCACCCTTGAGGTACACACAGTGAGGGTGGGGACGGATCGGCGAACGGAACGGATCATGACGTCACACATCAACCGGCACACGGCCGAAGCAAGACGGCAGGCGGCAAGCGCACTTGAGGATGTAACAGCCATCCTCGCGCTTGCGAACGTGCTCCTGCCGTCGGTGGCCGTCGACTGGCACTCGGGACAGCTCACCGGCACCTACCTGGTCGACTTGGGCGCTGCTCGGCCCGACGTGGTCATGGCCCTGGTGGCGGTCCTGCGGGCTGGAGTCGAACACATGGCGCACTGCGGTCATGAGGCGGTGGAGTCATGATCCGCAAACGTGCAATGTCCATCCGGTCATACCGGATCACCAGCAGCGGCCAGCGGATCGAACTGTCGAGTGTCGACGTGCTCGAAAACACGCCGGACGTGCCGTTCTCCGGGACGTGGCCCCGCTGTCAGTGCCCCAAGCACCGAGAAGCGACCGAACAGAAGGACACCGCATGAGCCGCAAGGCAGCACAAGTAGCCCGCAACATAGGCGAGTTCATGAACGGGGTGCGGCGAGCTCGCGCTGAGATCGCCGAACAGGACGGGCCATGCCCCATCTGCGGCCGGAATCCCTGCACGAGCCCGACCCGACACCTGTCCTGGCCCTGAGCCCAACTGACTGAAACTGGAACGACGTTGAACCCAACCGACATCCTTTCTCACCCGCCCGTCCGCCGGCTCGGCTGCCAGGTGATCGCCTTCAACCCTGCTGGCGAAGTGCTCGTCGTGGACCCGGAGTACAAGAGCGGGCTGACGCTCCCCGGTGGGTCGGCCCTTCAAGGTGAGGCCCCGAACGAAGCCGCCGCGCGCCACCTCGCGCTGGAGACCGGTCTCGTCCTGGACCTCTGGCAGATCCTGGCCGTCGACTACGTACCGGAGGGCGTGTACCCCGAGGGGATCAACCTGGTCTTCAACGGCGGGATGCTCACGGATCGTCAGGTCGAAAGGATCGCGGTCCCGCCGATCGCGAAGAGTCGACTTCACGGCTTCCGCTTCGTGCCCATGACCGAGGTCAGCACGTGCACAGAGCCGTACCAGCGGCGCCGGATCCGGCAGGCGTACAACGCGCTGAACATGGCCAAGGCACTCCCGCTCCTGCTGCGGGGCGAGCTTGTCTGCTGACCCCCATAGACCCCCGCCCCGGGACGGTACTTCGATCGGCCGGACGCCGGGGCGGGCCCTGCAACACCGAACGGTTCGGCCGCCAACCGGCGGCGTAGTCGGCCAAAGCGCTGACCCACAGATTCCCGCCCCAAATCGCCGAAGTCTTGGCAGAGAGCAGCGACCGGGGCGGGTCCGCAACACCGAACCGCCCCGGTCACCAACCGGTGCCCGGAACGCCTCCGAGTGAGGAGATCCCATTATGAGCGCCACGCTCCCTGACACGCCCGAACCGGGCCCGGTGTCGGACCGCCGGATCCGCCGCATCGACGGCATGGACCTGCTGACCGCTGGAGAGTTTCAGCGCGTCGCGGACACTGTGATCGGCAGCAACCCCGGGATGGAGCCGGAGTTGTCGCGCCGCATCGTGGCCGAAGCCCTGGCCTACCTGACCACCTACGCGCGGAACGTCAACGCGCAGATCGCCCCGTCACCGGTCGTGGACGAGGGTTGGCACGCGCTTGTCCTCCACACGGAGCTGTACGCCTCGCTCTGTGAGGGGCTGGGGGGTGGGTTCATCCACCACTACCCGCAGCGCACCGAGGAGGAGGGTTACGCGGCAGGCACCGTGGATCGCACTGTCGCCATGATGGCTGCGGAAGGCTTCACGGCCGATCTGTCCCTGTGGCGGGGGCCGGATAACGGCGGAGTGCAGGTGACTGCCAACGTCTGGCACTCGCCCGGACCGAACTGCGGACCGATCATCGTGAACCCGCCCGGTGTGCCGAAGCCGGGGAAGGTGACGATCCCAGGCTAAGCACTGTGGCCCCTGCCGTCGAAGTGCCGATGGCGGGGGCCGCACGTCGGTAGGCTGCTGGCGGAGACAGGAGGCGCCCCCGTGAGCGAGTGGACAGATCCCCGTTACACCGAATTGGTCGCGGCGTATCGACGGGCCGCTGAAGACGCACAACAGGCCGAGCCGGACGAAGATCAGAATGGGGGGCCCGTGCGCGCGTTCCTGACCGTCCTCCCGGCTAGCTAAGCCATCTGTGGGCCCCGGCTGACACCTCCGGTAGCCTCACGGGCAGGGGTGCGGGCATCTCCTTGATTACGACCCAAGCCGAGCCTGCATCCCTCCCACAGGCGGCATTCCAGCCCCGTTCGGATCACCGGGCGGGGCTTCTGTATCTGGTCCCGAAGCTGACGAGTAGACAGATCATCCAGCCGGGCCGTACGGTTCGACCACAACAAAAAATAGACCCCGGCGAGTGCTGGTAACACTCCCGGGGCATGGACGACGCTTAGTAGGAGCGACGACGTGACCCACTTTAGCGCCTGGGCTTTCGCCTGGGCTATCGGCCTCTGTGCTGCCGCTGTGGCCGCCTGGATGATCTCCAGCGCGCCCAATCAGCCAGCGGCAACCCGTGAACCCATCCGGGTGCAGCTCGCATGTCTCCAGCCCGGCTCGTACCAGCTGCCTGAGCCCCGTACATGGGCGACACTGCCAGAGATCCCGCCCCACGTGCTCAAGCGCTCAGAACCCCTCTGGGGCGACGAGACGGAGCTAGTCCGAGGACACGTCCGGCACGTGGCCAGCGTCCGTAAGGCGGTGGCCTGATGATCACCGCAGCAACTGGACAGACCACCTGTGGCGCCCGTCGACCGGGCTGGGAGCACGGACCCGCAATCGGAATCCACCGCATCCCGTGTGTTCTTGACCCGTTTCACCAGGACGACCACGCAAACGCGTTCGGCCTGGGATGGGAGCGCAACCCGGAGGACTGTCCGCCGTGCGTGCAGTGCCACACGCGCCCGCTGCTTCCCGTCCGGGTCGGTGCCGTACCGACCGGCAGCGGCCCTGCGTGGCCCGTCTGGGCCTGCCTGAGCTGTGCCACGGCCGTCCGCCGTCTGCTGCTTGGCAAGTAGCCCCTGAGCCCCGTCCGGCCACCAACCGGGCGGGGCTCTTCCGGGGGAACCTAGTGGTGGCACATAGGGAGGGTCGTCTTGCCGGTGCCGGTGCCGCCACTGATCAACAGCGAGAGTCGGGCCCGCACGATGGCGCCGAGCAGTTCGGCAGCGGTCGGCGCCAGAGCCCCGGCTGCCTCCAGTTCGGCGATCTCGAAAGGTTTCTGACGGCTGATCCGGAGCGAGATGTGTGTGCAGTCGGCAGCGATCGGCGGGAGCACCGCGTGCAGCCGGGTGCCGTCCGGGAGCCGGGCGTCAACCCACGGCCGCGCGTCGTCGAGCCGGCGCCCGGCTGCGGTCGCCAAGCGGTGAGCGAGGTGGCGCACCGCCTGCGCATCCGGGAACCGGACCGTCGGCTCACGGCACAGCCCGCTGCCCCGGTCGACCCAGACCTCGTCCGGGGCGTTGACCAGTACGTCGGTCACGTCAGGCGCGCTGAGCAGAGCCTCCAGGGGTCCGGCGCCGACGAGTTCGGCCCGCAGGGTACTGACGGTGTCCAGCAGGTCGTCACCGCCCAGCGGGGGCCGCGCGGCACGCAGGGCCGCCACGACCTCCACGGTTGTCGGCACCGCACCGGCCTCAGCCAGCCGCAGACGAACGGCGTCCAGCAGGGCGGCGGCACGCTCAGGGGCGACCGGAGCCGGTTCCGGGGGCCTGGAGTGACGCCGGAGCGCGGCGAGGATGGGCCGCGGCTTCGGTCGGTCGGACTGCGCAGGCCACGGGAGGTGTCGATCGGTGGCGCGGCCGGTGGGAGTCGTGGCCGTGTTCATGATGACGGTTCTCCTTCGGTACTGGGCATGACTTCGTCGAGGTATGCGGCGCAGAACCTGGCGAGTGGTCCACCACCGCGCAGTCCGGGAGGCTTGCCACGCTCCGCGTCGAGGGTCAGCCCGACTTCGTGCGCGATCTCGCCCGCGAGCGGCAGACCCAGACCGCGGGCGATCTCCGCACCGCGCAAGCCCACTGGCCCCGGCAGTCGGATCACAGCTCGCAGGTCGGCCAGACGCATCCCGGCGACGGCTGCCACCCGCCCGGCCGCCGCCAGTGCGCGCAGCTCGGCGGGGACCACCAGGAGCCCGGTGTCGGCCTGTTCCAAGGCCTGGGCAGCCGCCAGATCCAGCTGTCGCGGCAGATCGAGGACGACCAGCCCACCGCGACGCCGGGCTGCCGCAAGCACACTGCGCATCGCGATCGGTGGGATCACCAGCGTGTCGCCCCGGTCCCAGGAGAGCGCGCTGACCCGGTGCAACCTGGGTAGCGCCTGGACCAGTTCGGTGCTGCTGATCCGGCCACGGGCACCCGCCAGATCGGGCCAGCGCAGCCCGTCGACGCCTTCGCCACCGAGCAGGACATCCAGGCCGCCGCCCAGTGGATCGCCGTCGATCAGCATGGTGTGGTGGCCGGTCCTGGCCGCGGTGACCGCGAGCGCGCAGGCGAGCGTGGAGGCCCCTGCGCCGCCGCGACCGCCGAGCACCGCGACAGTCAGCGCCGGGTTGCCGACACCCTCCACCGCATCCGCGATCCGGTCCAGCAGCCAGGCCTGCGCCTCGGGCAGGAACAGCACCTGTTCAGCTCCGAGTTGGACGCCGCGGACCCACACCTCGCAGTCATCCAGGTCGAGGCCGAGCAGCAGCACCCCCGGCCTTCGGACCAGTTCCGCGCAGCGCTCGTACTGGTCATCACCGACCAGGACGATCGGGGCGGTCTCCCAGAGCCGGCGGGGCGGGGCGCCGGCCAGCAGCCGGGGCTCCGCACCGGCCGCCGCGCAGAGCTTGACCAGGTGCTCGGCCAGTCCCTGGTCCTCGGTGAGGATCAACGGCCCGGCGCAGCCGGAATCGTCGGGCATCGGCCGGTACTGGTCGATGGTGGGTGTGGGCATGGCTGCCTCCCCGGGGCGGGATGCTCGCTGCTGCCCGAGCCGGTCGACCCGATCCGCTGCCGCACAGGCGGCTTCGTCGGGGAGATCGGCCCGGCCGAGCGGGCGACGACGGTGGCGGCCTCGGCCATGAGGTGCCGTCCCGGTCGGTGGCCTGCGCCCCTCCGGTCCAGCCATGACGTCGGCTTGGGCCCCACAGTGCCGCCCAGCCGCTAATGCGGCAGCCACTCTTCGATTCGCTGTGGATAACCCGGGGGATGTGGAAATCGGAACTCACCCGGATGGACTCTCATCACTCGTCCGAGGAGTTCACGTCGACGAATTGACGTAGTTCCAGGGTGGTCTCCGAGCACAGCCCGCTAGACTACTGAGAGTGACGAACTGGGTCGAGGATCCGCCCGGTGATCCTGGCTGGAGTGCCGCCCGCAAGCCCCTCGATCAGCCGTCTCGGCACATCGCAGAAGCCCTAAAAATGGGCCCGGACATGCGACGACCCCCGCCGGGGGGGAGAGCGGGGGTCGTCTATCCACGGCCCGACTCGGGGGGGAGGAGCCGGACCGGGTTAGCACGGTCGCGAACGATCCGTGACTTCCATGGTGTACCCGAGCGGCCAGAAACACAAACCAGCACACCCCCGCGTCCACCGAATGGCGGCGCCTGTGAGGCCGCCATCTATCCTCGGTTCCTGTGGACACCACCGAGAACGCCGACATCGTAGGCGGTGCCGAGAACTCCGGACCGGAGACCGCACCGAATGCCGCGCCGCGCGACAGCACGATTGTCCCGCACACGACCGAACGGTCCGCCCCGACCGCGACGGGCGGCACGACCATGGCGGCGGACGGCACGCCGACCGTCGCCGATCACCCCGCCCCGGAGAGAACAGCCGCCGCCTTCACCCGCACGGCGGCGTTCTTCGACCTCGACAAGACGATCATCGCGAAGTCCAGCGCACTCGCGTTCAGTCGACCCTTCTACCAGGGCGGTCTGATCAACCGTCGGGCCGTGCTGAAGAGCGCCTACGCCCAGTTCGTCTTCCTGGTCGGAGGCGCGGACCACGACCAGATGGAGAAGATGCGGCAGTACCTCTCCGCCCTGACGCGGGGCTGGAACGTGCAGCAGGTCCGCGAGATCGTCGCCGAGACCCTGCACGGCCTGATCGACCCGATCATCTACGAGGAGGCCGCCGCGCTGATCGAGCAACACCACGCCGCCGGACGGGATGTGGTGATCGTCAGCAGCTCCGGCGCCGAGGTCGTCGAGCCGATCGGCGCCCTGCTCGGCGCCGACCATGTGATCGCCACCCGGCTGGCGATCGAGGACGGCTGCTACACCGGCGAGATCGAGTACTACGCGTATGCCGAGAACAAGGCCGCAGCGATCCGCGAGTTGGCCGAGCGCAAGGGCTACAACCTGGCCGACAGCTATGCGTACAGCGACTCGATCACCGATCTGCCGCTGCTCTCGGCGGTCGGGCGCCCGTCCGCCGTCAATCCGGACCGCAGCCTGCGCAAGGAGGCCGTCGCCCGGGACTGGCCGGTCCTGGTCTTCGACCGCCCGATCGAACTCCACCGCCGACTGCCCGAGTTCAAGACGCCGAGCCGCAGCGTACTGGCGACGGCGGCGGTCGGCGCCGCGTGCCTGAGCGCCGCACTGGTCTGGCAGTTGGCCAAACGGCGGCGCCCAACCGGTTGACCGATCGATCCGTCGGCGAGATCCACTGGCCGACACGATCGGCCAACCAGCCATGCTGCCGAACAGTCAGTCCATGCCAAAACGGGCGAAAGGTAAAGAATTCGCCCTTCGAGTTCCGTTTGTCATGGATCCGAGATACAAAGGACTCACGGCCCGCGTGACCCGGAAGGACCCGAAGAGGTCAGACCGACACCGCAGTTCAGGCCCCACGGACCGCGTACAACCTCCGAGCACCCACGTGCCGCCGACCCGCGATACGGGCCGCCGCACCAGGCGAACGGGCTGGATCCCCGCCTGATGGGCATATCCGGTGCACGCATGGTCACCCGGACCGTTGTACCAGCGGCGACATCAGCAGTCAGGATGTCGCCGCAACTCTCTTCGCGGGCCTGCCGCCTGCCCGGCACACCCGGGCCCGCCGCCTCCCGGCCCGTTGACGCCCGCCACGGAGCCCGTCGCGACGTCGCCCCCCCGCTCGCGCGACGCCACCCGCATCTCGCCGCTCAGGCCATCCCTCGCTGCATCGCCTCACACACCGCCGTGCTCTCCCGGACGCCGAGTCGCAGTGCCAGCCCGCAATGCGCGATCCAGCGCGCCAGACCCTCGGGCGTGCCGGTGAGGTAAGCCGCCAGCGCCGCACGGTAGGCCGCGGTACCGAGTTCGACCAGACCCACCTCCGCCGGGCAGATCGCCTTCGGGTCAAGGCCCTCGGCAATCAACACGATGCGCTGCGCGGCCCTGGCCACCAGGCCGTTGTGACTCTCGAACGGTCGCAACGCCAGGAGCTCGCCGTGCACCACCGCAGCGGTCACCAGCGCGGGCGCGCCGCCCTGGGCACCCGACGTCCGGGTCGCCAGCAACTGCGCGAGCTGGTCCAGGCGGGCGGCCACCTCGGCGGCGGACGGAGCCGGAGGCAACACAGCGGCCACCTGGCTACCGACCACTCCCCCGGCCGGTGGCGAGGCGGGTGCCAGCGGGTCGATGGGTGCAGCCACACCGTCCACCGGCGCCAGCTCCAGCGGGAAGAGCTCCTCGACGGGTTCACCCTCCCGCCGCGGCCTACCGGCCGCAGGGCTCGCGTCACCGGCGGCCAGTAGATGCAGCCGCGCCAGCACCTGCAGCGGAGAGGTCCGCCACACACTCAGCAACTGGCCCGCTTCCGCCGAGATCCGCAGCGCGCCGCCGACGATGCGCTCGTCGGCGCCGGCGCTGAAGTCGCTGCGTCGGCGCACCTCCTCCAGCGGCCAGTCGGCACCGGCCAGCGCGGCCGACGCCCTGGCCCCGCGCAGCGCGGACTCCGAGGTGACCTCGGCCGCACGGCGCCGCATGACGCGGTGGCCGTAGAGCCGGTCAACGACCTTACGGACCTCGGCGACGGACTCGGGCACCCCGGCAAGCGCGGCCAGCGGGGCAAGCGGATCAGTTCCAGTGCTCACCTACCCGAGAGTAACGACCCTCCCGCCCAGGACCGCACAGCAACCCCGGCTTCACCCGTTCGAGGCAATCCGCGCTTCCCTTCGACACGGCAGCCCAAACCCCTACTACGATGTCAACTATCGGACACGATAACGATTATCAAAAAGTTCGCCGAGGCCCGTGCGGCGATCGACGGACCGAGAGCCGGGAGTCCAGATGAAGATCGCCTTCGTCGGCAAGGGCGGCAGCGGCAAGACCACGCTGTCGGCACTGTTCATCCGCCATCTGGCCGCCGCAGGGCGACCGGTGATCGCGGTGGACGCCGACATCAACCAGCATCTGGGCCCGGCACTCGGCCTGACAGATGATCAGGCTGCTCAACTCCCCTCACTCGGGGCCCACCTGCCCGAGATCAAGGAGTACCTTCGGGGCAGCAATCCGCGCATCGTGTCCGCCGCGGAGATGATCAAGACCACTCCGCCAGGCCGCGGCTCGCGCCTGCTGCGCATCGTCGAGGAGAATCCCGTGTACGCCGCCTGCGCCCGCCCGGTGGCGCTGGACGAGGGCTCGGTCCGCCTGCTGGCCACTGGCGCCTTCACCGAGGAGGACCTCGGCGTGGCCTGCTATCACTCCAAGGTCGGCGCAGTGGAGTTGCTGCTCAACCACCTGGTCGACGGCCCGGACGAGTACGTGGTCACGGACATGACCGCGGGCTCCGACTCCTTCGCCTCAGGTCTCTTCACCCGCTTCGACCTCACTTTCCTGGTGGCCGAACCCACCCGCAAGGGCATCTCGGTCTACCGCCAGTACAAGGAGTACGCCCGGGACTTCGGTGTCGCCCTGCGGGTGGTCGGCAACAAGGTCCAGGGGGCGGACGATCTCGCGTACCTGCAACGGGAGGTGGGCGACGATCTGCTGGCTGTCGTCGGCCATTCCGAGTGGGTCCGCAGTCTCGAGCGGGGCACCGCGCCGGCGCTCGACTCGCTGGAGCCGGCAAATCGCGCTGTTCTGCAGGTCCTGCGCGAGGAGTTGGACGCCGCCTTCCCCCGCCGAGACCCCCAGCGGTACACCGCGCAAGCAGTGGACTTCCACCTGCGCAACGCCGAGAGCTGGGGCAATGCCAAGGCAGGCGTCGACCTCGCCACCCAGGTCGACCCATCCTTCGTACTCGATCAGGCCGCACTCGACCGGGCCATGACGGAGCAGGCGGTGGCGGGGCGGACCGACGGCACCCGGGCAGTGCTCGACCCGGCCGAAGCCAGTATCGACCCGGCCGGCGCTCACGTCTGACGCCACATCGGTCAAGGGGCCGGGTTCGCAACCACGGGGTTGCGAGCCCGGCCCCTTGGCTTCCCCCGTGCCACACACCACGCCTGGCGCCCGGGACCGGCCGACAGCGCAACTGGGCAGCTGGGCAAGCGACGACTCGGGCAGCCCGCAGGGACGGCGGGGCGCTGTCACGATCCCGCGCGCCACCCACAGGAGTGAATCTCAGCAACAGGACTCCCGCACACACTTACGCTATGCGAAGCTTCCATTACTCACAGTTTACCAAGTCTTGGCGTGCGAGATCGATGGCCAGTGAGCCGCACCGTGCCTGCCGGCGCAGTGCTCGTGGCCGTCCCAGCCCGCTGCCGCACCTCCCGGGCAGCCGTTCCGATCATCCGCATCAGCGACGGACTTGGCCGTAGCAACGGACTCGACGGTGTTCGTTCTCCTGGAAGGACAGGAAGCCATGGCCCTCGGCTCTGCCCCACCCCCACCGCGCACCGATGCCGAGAGCCATGCACCGCCCCCGGCCTCGGCGGGCAGTACCGCCCGGTTCCGGATGCCGGGCGCACAGGATCTGACGGCCTCCCTGGTGGTGTTCGTCTTCGCTCTTCCGTTCTCACTCGGCATCGCGCTGGCCAGCGGGGCACCGCTGACAGCGGGTCTGGTCGCGGCCGCCGTGGGCGGGATCACGGCCGGGCTGCTCGGTGGGACGCCGCTTCAGGTGACCGGACCCTCAGCTGCCCTGACCGTGATCACCGCCGAGCTGATCACTCGTTACGGCTGGCAAGCCACCTGCGGGATCACGCTCGCGGCCGGCCTGCTGCAGTTCCTGTTCGGGGCCCTACGGATGGCCAGGTCCGCTCTCGCGGTGTCCCCCGCCGTGGTGCACGGGATGCTCGCCGGGGTCGGCATCACGATCGCCATCGCCCAGTTCCACGTGGTCCTCGGCGGCTCACCGCAGGGCTCCGCACTGGCCAATCTCAGCGCCCTGCCGGCCCAGCTGTCCGGGCCGCATCCACCTGCACTCGCCGTGGGCCTGTTGGCAATCGCGGTCCTCGGCGGGTGGCCGAGGCTGCACCGGCTGCCCGGATCCGCCGGACGGATCGGCGCCCTGCTCGGCCGGGTTCCCGCCGCCCTGGTCGCGGTGGCCGCCGGCACGGCGCTGGCCATGGCCTTCGACTTTCGACTCGCCCGGGTGGAGCTCGCCGGCTGGGGGGAGCACGATCTCGCCACCCTCCCGCACGGTTCGCTGCTCGCGCTGCTCGGCGTGACGCTGACCGTCACGGCGGTGGGGAGCGTCGAGTCGCTGCTCTGCGCCGTCGCCGTCGACCGACAGAGCGGCCGACCCGGCGACCTCAACCGCGAGTTGCGTGGCCAGGGACTGGCGAATCTCCTCAGCGGAGCGCTCGGCGGTCTGCCGGTGGCCGGTGGCGCGATTCGCAGCTCGGCCAATATCCAAGCGGGTGCGCGCAGTCGCCGGGCCGCTGTCTTGCAGGGCTGCTGGGTGCTCCTGGCAGCCGTGGCGCTGACCGGCGGGCTGCGCAGAATCCCGCTCGCCGCCCTGGCCGCGCTGGTCATGGTGGTAGGCATTCAGATGGTGAGCGCCGCGCACATCCGCAGGGTCCATCGGCACCGGGAGTTCGCGGTCTACCTCGCCACCGTCCTCGGCGTGGTGCTGCTCGGCGTCCCCCTCGGGGTCGCGGCCGGTGCGGCGATGACCGCACTGCTCGCCCTGTACCGGCTCAGCCGGGCCCACATCGACCTGATCGACTATCAGGACGGCTCGTACGAACTGCGCACACACGGGCCGCTGACCTTCCTGGCGGTGCCCAGGCTGACCGGGGCGCTCGCCTCGATCCCGCTCGGCACCGCCGTCACGATCCGCCACGACGGGGCCTTCCTCGATCATTCCGCCTACGGGGCCCTGCGGAGCTGGCGCAGCGAGCGCGTCGCGCAGGGCGACCAGGTCGTCATGCTGACCGACCGTCATGACGAACCGGTGCTGGACCCGGACGGCACGGTGGGCTCCGCCGAGGGCTCCCGACCACACCGCTGCCGAGCCTGGACGCCGTGGGTGGGTCATCACTGCATCGACCAGGAGGACGACCCGCACGGTCGGCTGCTCAACGGTGTGCGCGGATTCCAGGCGTACACCGCCCCCCTGGTCAGACCGGAACTGGCCCGGCTCGCCCGGGAAGGCCAGACGCCCTCTCAGCTCTTCCTGACCTGTGCCGACTCCCGGCTGGTCACCAGCATGATCACCAGCAGCGGCCCGGGCGACCTCTTCACCGTCCGCAATGTCGGCAACCTGGTCCCGGCCCCACACGAGCCGGGCGCGGCCGACGATTCGGTGGCCGCCGCCGTGCAGTACGCGGTCGACGTGCTGGGGGTGGGCAGCATCACGGTCTGCGGGCACTCCGAGTGCGGCGCGATGAAGGCCCTGCTGGACGGCGTCCACGAGCAGCCCGGGCGGCCGACACCGCTGGCCCGCTGGCTGCGCAACGGTCGAGGCTCGCTGGCCCGGCTGGCCCGGGTTCCGGCGGAGTTCACGGATCGTCCGGTCGCCGACCGGGTCGAGCAGTTGTGCATTACCAACGTGGTTCAGCAACTGGACCAGCTGATGACCAACCCGACGGTCGAACGTCGGGTACTCGACGGCAGCCTGCGCCTGATCGGCATGTACTTCGACTTCGCCACCGCACAGACCTACGTTCTCGACCAAGCCACCGGGAGGTTCACCGCCGTCATCGGCACCCGCGAGATCGCGAGTGCCGCCTGACGTCGGTGCCGGACCAGCGGCATCCGCCCGCTCGGCGGTACGACTGCGGGTGGTGGCCCGGCCCAGGCCACCACCCAGCTACCGCGAGGTCAGCCGGCGATCTTGTTGAAGATCTTGGAGTAGGCGTAGCCCGTGCCCTTGTCGTAGCCGTCGACCTCCCAGAAGGACAGCTCCTGGACGCCCTTGGCAGCGGCGAAGCTCTCCAGGGTCGCGGCGTTGGCCTGGGTGAAGTTCTCGTTGTCATCGTTCCGGCCGGCGATCGGGGTCAGCCCCAGCCTTCCCCAGGCCTGGGCCGATGTGCCCCCGTAGAGCCCGGCCAGCTGCCCGTGAGTCGCGTTGGCCGCCGATTCGGCGTCCTTCAGGGCGTTCTGCCCGTCGCCGAAGTCCATGGTCATGATGTTGACCAGGCTGACCTGGACGCCCTTGCTCTTGGCGTCCTTGAGCAGGTTCAGAGCGTTCGACTCCAGCCCGGTGGGGTCCACCGGGACGGTGAAGTCGATCCGCACCGAGGGGTTGGCCTTCTGGAGTGCCGCCAGGGCCTGGTCGCGGCGGGAGTTTGACGCCGTGTCGTCCAGGACGTTCCCTTCTATGTCGAAGTCGAGCCTGGTGACACCGTAGGTCTTGACGACATTGGCGTAGGCGGCGGTCAGCGCGGAGACCGAGGTGCAGGTCTGAGCGAGCTCTCCGCCGGCCTCGCCGCCGAAGGAGATGATCACGTTGCCGCCGGCCGACTTGAGCGCGTTGACCTGTGAGGTGAAGGCTCCGAGCGAGTCGTTGTTGTCCTCCCACATGGGGGTACAACCGGACTTCGGGGTAAGAAAGGCCAGGGTGTAGAACGGGTCACCGCTGGCCTTGTGATCGGCGGCCAGGTCACCCGCATCCGAACCACTGATCTGCAGGTACGGCGCGGCATAGCGGGCGGGGAAGGCAGCGGCGGCCGGCGTGACCGCCGCCTGGGCGGGAGTGGTGGCGAGGGCGAGAGTGATCGGCAGGACCGAGGCAGCGAGCGCGGCGAGCCGGAACTTCTTGTCCATGACAACCTTTCAGGCACATACCTGTCCCGTTCGCAGTGAAGCTCACCGAGGACGTACGGACGGGAGATGGCAGGCCAGGATGTGGGGGTCCATGTCAGTTAGTAAAGCTTCCTGACGTTAGGTCAGGATGGTGGCGCCGCCCCGAAGACCTGTCAAGGGTCCGCGCAGTCCCGTCCTCGGCAAGGGATTTGATCAGCACTGGCGCAGGAGCACTCGCCCGAAGGGCGCACGCAACGACACGGCCCCGGCATCGCGCCGGGGCCGCGGACTAAGCAGGTCGGATCAGCTGATCAGCCGGTAGAGGTCGGCCGGCGTGACGTAGCCGGGCCAGCGCCCGTCGCCGAAGAGGTGGATCCCGGCGTCCTGGTAGCACTGGTCGACCAACTGCGAGCAGATCTGGTGCCGCGTGTCGGCAACATAGCCCTTGAGCAGCGAACTGCCCGGCAGATGCACGCGGTGTGCGGCCAGCGCGGCGTAGTCGAGGAAGCTGTACGGCACCCGCAGACAGCCCCGTGCAGCAGCGACGATCTCCACTCGTTGATCGTTCGTCAGTTGGATGTGACCGCTGGACCAGCGAATCAGATGCGTGTCGTACTCGGCCAGTGGCGCCTGCCGAGCCCCACCGGGTTGAGCTTCTATCACCTCGTCATCACCGACCAGGACGAAGGCATGTTCGTAGTTGGCGAAGCCGTCTCCGTTGAGCCATTGACCCAAGCGGATCAGCCGACCGACCTCACCACCCATGCTCACCACGGCGAAGTCGCCAGGCCTCGGCAGCGGGATGGCAGTGGCAGGAGACGCAGTGGCAGGAGATTCCGACATGTCTCAACTCCCCGAGAGTGCCGCGCCAGCCGGCACCCCCATGACCGGACCATCGAGACCTCGGGCAGATGGCGGCGCTCTGAGCTGGTGTCTCCAGTGGAGTACCGGCACGGAGAAGCGTCAAGGTCCACCACCGAGCAAGTGCGTCGAACACGGCCGCCGCTGCCGCGGTCTCACGACACGCCACATCCGTGGGGCGGTCATGATGCTGGGAAATTCCCGCATGTCCGGCGGCAATCCCGCGCCACCCCGGCCCTGACGACGGCAAATTGATCAAAGGTCTACACCAATTTCTCGGGTCCCCTTGTCAAGCGACCTATTCGCCTGATGAGCTGTGCGCTGGGACAGACGGGACAATCCCTAGTCAAGGGACATCCCGCAGCACTGGTACTTCTCCCCGCGGGGCCCGTGAGGGGAAGCACTGTGAAACAGACTCGATGAGGAGTGTGCGTTGAGCAACGAGAGCCTGGCCAATCTGCTCAAGGAGGAGCGGCGCTTCGCCCCGCCCGCCGAGCTCGCCGCGGCCGCCAACGTCACCGCGTCCGCGTACGCGCAGGCTTCCGAGGACCGCCTCGGCTTCTGGGCCGAGCAGGCCCGCCGGCTCGACTGGGCCGTCGAACCGACCCAGACCCTGGACTGGTCCAACCCGCCCTTCGCCAAGTGGTTCGCCGACGGCAAGCTCAACGTGGCGTACAACTGCGTCGACCGCCACGTCGAGGCCGGCAACGGCGACCGGATCGCCATCCACTTCGAGGGCGAGCCCGGCGACGGCCGCTCGATCAGCTACGCCCAGCTCAAGGACGAGGTCTCGCAGGCCGCCAACGCGCTGCTGGAACTGGGCGTCGCCAAGGGCGACCGGGTGGCGATCTACCTGCCGATGATCCCCGAGGCGGTCGTCGCGATGCTCGCCTGCGCCCGGATCGGCGCCGCCCACTCCGTCGTCTTCGGCGGCTTCTCGGCCGACGCTGTCGCCTCCCGGATCCAGGACGCCGACGCCAAGCTGGTGATCACCGCCGACGGCGGCTACCGCCGCGGCAAGCCCTCCGCGCTCAAGCCCGCCATCGACGAGGCGCTGACCAAGTGCCCGCAGGTCGAGCACGTCCTGGTGGTGCGCCGCACCGGCCAGGAGATCACCTGGTCCGAGGGCCGGGACGTCTGGTGGCACGACATCACCCAGCGCCAGTCCACCGAGCACACCCCTGAGGCACACGAGGCGGAGCACCCGCTCTTCATCCTCTACACCTCCGGCACCACAGGGAAGCCCAAGGGCATCCTGCACACCTCCGGCGGCTACCTCACCCAGGCCGCCTACACCCACCACGCGGTCTTCGACCTCAAGCCCGCCACCGACGTCTACTGGTGCACCGCCGACATCGGCTGGGTCACCGGCCACTCCTACATCGTCTACGGCCCACTGGCCAACGGCGCCACCCAGGTCATCTACGAGGGCACCCCCGACACCCCCCACCAGGGCCGGTTCTGGGAGATCATCCAGAAGTACCGCGTCACCATCCTCTACACCGCCCCCACCGCGATCCGCACCTTCATGAAGTGGGGCGACGACATCCCGGCGAAGTTCGACCTGTCCTCGCTGCGGATCCTGGGCAGCGTCGGCGAACCGATCAACCCCGAGGCCTGGATCTGGTACCGCGAGCACATCGGCGCCGGCCGCACCCCGATCGTCGACACCTGGTGGCAGACCGAGACCGGCGCCATGATGATCAGCCCCCTGCCCGGCGTCACCGAGACCAAGCCCGGCTCCGCCCAGCGCGCCCTACCCGGCATCTCGGCCACCGTCGTCGACGACGAGGCCAACGAGGTCCCCAACGGCTCCGGCGGCTACCTCGTCCTCACCGAACCGTGGCCGTCCATGCTGCGCACCATCTGGGGCGACGACCAGCGCTACATCGACACCTACTGGTCACGCTTCCCCGGCCGCTACTTCGCCGGCGACGGCGCCAAGAAGGACGAGGACGGCGACATCTGGCTGCTCGGCCGAGTGGACGACGTCATGCTCGTCTCCGGCCACAACATCTCGACCACCGAGGTGGAGTCCGCCCTGGTCGGCCACCCGGCCGTCGCCGAGTCCGCCGTGGTCGGCGCCAGCGACCCCACCACCGGCCAGGCGATCGTCGCGTTCGTCATCCTGCGCGGCACCGCCACCGACAGCGAGGAACTGGTCGCCGACCTGCGCGACCACGTCTCCAGGACGCTGGGCCCGATCGCCAAGCCCAAGCAGATCAAGGTGGTCAGCGAACTGCCCAAGACCCGCTCCGGCAAGATCATGCGCCGCCTGCTGCGCGACATCGCCGAAGGCCGCGAGGTCGGCGACACCACCACCCTCGCCGACTCCTCCGTGATGAACCTGATCCAGTCCCAGCTGCCGGCCACCCCGAGCGAGGGCTGATCCACCGAGGCCCTGGTACCACGGGGCCACACGGTTGAGGGCCTCCCCCGCGTGCTGCGAGGGAGGCCCTCAACCGTGGCGCCGGTCAGGCTCACCGGTCACCACGGGCGGGCGGGTGCCGCGTGACCGGACGCGTCACCGACAGCCCGACGGCACACGGGCCGACCCGGGGTCAGCGGAACAGCTGATCCGCGGCGAGCCCGTGCAGCGTCTCCTGAGCTGTCCGCAGGAACTGACGGCGCCGGGTCGGCGGCGAGCTGACCAGGGCGACCAGACCAGTGGCGGCCTTCGGGTTGAAGCCCGCGAAGGCGATGAAACCGCGGGTGCCGCCCTCGTGGAAGAACAGCTCCTGGACCTCCCGGTCCGGTGCCCGGTGGCCGTCGTTCCCAGCACGACCGTTCGGCCGAGCACTGCCGCCCTCGCCACCGCCCCGCAGAACAGCGGTGTTCCGAGTACCGCTGTCCCGAGCAGCGGGTGCACGGGAGCCGGTTCGCCGAGCGGTCGCCTCGTGCACCGCCTCCTCCGTCCAATCGGCCTCGGTCCGGTCGGCCTGCCGCGGCCGGTTCCGGACCGCCGGGGCCCACGGTGCGGCCAGGCCGCCCAGCGTGTCCGCCGCGCTGTCAGCTCGGCGCCTGGCGGCCGCCTCGGTGCGCTCCGCGTCCCGTCCCGGCTCAGCGGGCAGCAGCTCGATCGGGCGCTGCTTCCACCCCAGACAGATCCGAGTGCCGGCCAGCCGCCAGGCCACCCGTGGACGGCGGACCTCGCCGAGCGCGGTCCGCAGTGTGGACCCCGTACTCTCGGCGGCACCGTCCACCACCAGCGCCTGCAGATAGCGGAGCATGTCGTCGGCGCTGGAGCGCAGCGCGGCGGCGCCTGGCAGCGCCGGTATACGGAACGACGGAACCCACCGGCCGCGGCGGTAGTCGCTGCCGATCTGGCCGCCGGGGTCACAGGACGTGTCGAGCAATCCCAGCGGACCGCAGACCCGGCTGGCGAGCAGATCCTCGTACCGAGTACCGGCTGCGTTCTCCAGCAGCAGGCCGAGCAGGCCGCAGCCGAGGCTGGAGTAGCGCACCTGCGTCCCCGGTGTGCCGCGCACCGGCGTGCGGGCCAGCGAGCGCAGCAGATGGGCCTCCCCGAAGGTCGCGCAGGGCCGGGTGAACCACTGCGGGGTGGTGCTCGGCAGCAGGCCGACCGGCAGTCGCGGCAGGCCCGAGGTGTGCGTGGCCAGGTGCAGCAGGGTGATCGGGCGCTGCGTGGGGTACCCGGGGACGGCACCGGCCGGCAGATACCTGTCGATCGGATCGTCGTACCGAACCTCGCCCCGGGCGGCCATCTCGGCGAGCAGCAACGCGGTGAACGTCTTGGTGATGGAACCGAGTTCGAACCTGGTGTCGGCCCTGACCGGACGCAGCGCCGCGGGGTCGGTGTAGCCGCGGCAGGCGACCGTACGCTGGTCGCCCTGGACCACCGCGACGGCGACGCCGCTGTGCGGCGGCAGACCCTGGAAGAGCGGGCGCAGCCGGCGTTCGATCCGAAGGGCGTCGTCCGCGGCGAGTTCCAGGCCGACCGGTGTGCGAGCCGCGGCAAGGCGCACAACCGGCCCTGCGGGTGCGCCGAACCGGCTCGATGCCACCCGGCGGGCGGCAATGGTGAGCGGGACGGGCGGGACGGGGAGCACCGGAAGGGCAGTTGATCCTGCGGGCAGTGCCGCCAACGCGGGCCGCGACGCGCTGTCGGGCACGGCCTCTGGGGTCGGCAGGAGCGATGAACCGGTCGGGGAGGGCGGAACGCTGGGCCGCGAGGGCACCGACGGCGGGGTCGGCACCGGTGCGCGCCCGGCCTGCGATAACAGAGGGGGCGCGCTCTGCGCGCCCTCACCTCCCGCTGCTGGGTACGGCACGGCGGCACGGCCGGACGGCACCGCGGCGGCGGGCCCGACCGAATCGGCCGGTTCCTGAACGGACATGGTGTTGCCTCCGAATGGAGTCGACTCTTCGGCCGCAACTAGGGGCGGCACGTTGAAATGACGATAAGTTCGCCCACGGTCCGCCGCATGTGCTCAACGCCTTTCGAGCAGCGGAAGTCGACGCCCGGACCGGCTGCGAAACACCGCCACTCGGTCAGCACGATCCGGCGTTCGTGCTATCACGAGTCCGGAACAGGGGTGCCAGCACGCAGCGAAGACGGGTGCCAGCGCCCGTGCGCGAAGGCACCCGGATTCGTCACTCTGTTGCCATGAAGACAACACGCAGAGCAATCGCCAGCACGATCGCCACGATGGGCAGCAGCCACGCCGCCAGTACGGTTTGCCGCACGCCGTCCAGCACGCTCAACGGCTCTCCGGGGAGCTTCCCGATACCCGTGGCCTGCGCCGTCACACTGCCGACGGTCGCGGGCCCCTCGTTCAAAAGACGCGACGTGTGAGATCGCGATGATCCACACTGGCCGGATGGCATCGGGGACCATAATGCGCGAACATCTGACAGCACGTTCCTGGCGTGAGCGGCTCTACTCGCTGCTCAGCCTGCCGTTGGCGGCCCTCGGGCTCGCTGCGGTGGTGCTCACAACCATCCTAGGCCTGCTCTCCGCCGGGCTCCTCTTCCTCCCGATGCTGGCGCTGAGCCTTCGGGGCGACCGGGCCCTGGGCTCTCTCTACCGATCGCTGGCCCGCAGTCTGCTGCGGCTGGAGATCGCGGCACCGCCTCCTCCGCCGCGCGCTCCTGGCCTCTCCGGCCTGATGGGACAGCACCTGGGCGATCCCGCTGCCTGGCGGGTCTGCCTCTACCTCCTCATTCGCATCCCACTGGGGGTTCTCCAGTTCACCCTCGGCTTCCTCTGGTGGGCCTACGGCCTCCTCTTCCTCTGCTACCCGCTGCTCTGGAAGCTGGAGCCACTGCACGGAGTCGACAGCGCCGGCGTCGCCCACAGCTTCGGCTTGGAGATCGCGGGCTTCTACTTCGACACCTGGCCGCGCGCGCTGGTGGTCGTGGCGGCCGGCGTCCTGATCCTGGTGGCCTCGCCCTGGCCAAGTCGCGTGCCACTGCTCGCCGATCGCTTTCTGATGCCCCGTCTGCTCGGCCCGAGCTCCGCCTCGGTCCGCCTGGCCCAGCTCACCGAGACCAGGGAACACGCCATCAACGAGGCGGCGACGACGCTGCGTCGGATCGAGCGCGATCTGCACGACGGGGCCCAGGCCCGACTGGTAGCCCTGGGGATGCGGTTGGGCCGAGCCGAGCGGCAGCTGACCCAGGGGAACCTCGAGCAGTGCCGATCCTTGATTCGAGAATCACGACAAGAGACCAAGGAGATCATCAGCGAGCTGCGCGAGTTGGTGAGCGGCATCCACCCACCCGCGCTGGACGCCGGATTGGGCCCCGCACTGACCACGCTCGCCGCCCGCTCGGCCATTCCGACCCAGGTCGAACTGGACCTGCCGGAACGGCCATCGGCCGCCGTCGAGACCATGCTGTACTTCGCCGCGGCGGAGCTACTGGCCAATGCCGGCAAGCACAGTGAGGCCCAGTCGGTGACCGTGTCGGTCCGCACGGCGCGGGGACGGCTGAGCCTGCTGGTGAGCGACAACGGAAAGGGAGGAGTGCAACTGGACGGATCCGGCAGCGGGCTGCGCGGGCTCGCCGAACGGGTCCGGGTCGCCGACGGGGTCTTGACCGCAACCAGCCCGATCGGCGGGCCGACGACGATCTCGATCGAGCTGCCGGCGCCGTCCTGAGCCGATCGATGTCGCCCGCTCCTGGTTGCACAGCCACCCAGCCTGGGAGCATCGGGAAGATCGACATCAGAGAATCAACAGACGCGGCGAAGGGGCACTCGGACGATGCGGGTGGTAGTGGCTGAGGACACCGCGATCCTGCGGGCCGGACTGGTTCAGTTGTTGGAGGAGGAGGGGTACCTGGTCGTGGCGGCGGTTCCGGACGCCGAGCAGCTGCGGGCTGCGGTGCTCACACACGGTCCGGACCTGGTGGTCTCCGACATTCGGATGCCGCCCACCCACACCGACGAGGGCCTGCGCGCCGTGATCGACCTGCGGACGGCCAATCCCGCGCTGGCGGTCCTCATCTTCTCCCAGTACGTGGAGACGCAGTACGCCACCCGGCTGCTGGCCAGCGGTTCGGCCGGTGTGGGGTATCTGCTCAAGGAACGGGTCCTGGACGCACAGGACTTCATCGACGCATTGGAGCGAGTGGCGGCGGGTGGCACCGCGCTCGATCCCGAAGTGGTCAACCAGTTGATGGGCGCCAGCCCGACGCGCAAAACGGTCAGCGAGCTCAGCCCCCGAGAACGGGAGGTCCTCGCGCTGATGGCGGAGGGCCGGTCGAACGCCGCGATCGCAGTGGCGTTGGTGGTGACGGAGCGCGCCATCGAGAAGCACGTGGCCAATATCTTCCTGAAGCTCGACCTGCCGGTCTCGGCAGCAGACCATCGACGCGTGCTGGCCGTCCTGCGCTTCCTGGGAGCCTGACGGCAGCTCAACCGAGTGGGGGCCGCGGCCATGGGTAGCGCGGGTGCTCCGGCAGCTCGGCAGACGCCGAGAGAAAAGCGCACATAAAATACGACAAAACGGATATCGACCCTCGACGCCCCGTAGACTGTCAAAGTCGCAACAAGATCGGCGACAGTTCTTCGAGGCGCGCCGGGAAGTCTGGTCGGCACCGCACCACCGGTGTATCCGCATGTCCTTCCCGCGCCCTGGAGGTCTCTCGCGTGGCCAGCCCGCCGCCCCATGACCACTCGTCTGACCAACCCGCTCAGCACCGGCCGCCGAGCGACCCGGCCCAGCAACCGCGCCAGTTCCTCGGCCTGCTCCCGCTGCCCGAGCGGCGCTACCTGGCCGAAGCCCTGCGTACCGAGACCGTCGGCGGTGTCCTGCTCCTGCTTGCCGCGGTCACGGCACTCATCTGGGCGAACAGCTGGCCACACTCTTATGAGAGCGTCCTCCACTACACCATCGGGCCTTCGACACCACTGCACCTGCACCTGTCGTTGGAGACCTGGGCCAACGACGGGCTGCTGACCATCTTCTTCTTCGTCGCGGGGATCGAGCTCAAGCGTGAGTTCGTCGCCGGCGAGCTGCGTACACCCAGCGCCGCGGTGCTGCCGGTGGTCGCCGCCATCTGCGGGGTGGCACTGCCCGCGATCGTCTTCGCCGTGGCCAACAGCGGACCGGGCGGACATCCCGGCGGCTGGGCGATCCCGACCGCCACGGACATCGCCTTCGCCCTCGGGGTGCTGGCCGTGGTGAGCAGTCACCTGCCTTCCGCGCTGCGGGCATTCCTGCTGACGCTGGCCGTGGTGGACGACCTGATCGCCATCCTGATCATCGCGGTCTTCTACAGCTCCGGCATCAAGTTCTGGGCGCTGGGGCTCTCGCTGGCGGGCCTGGTGCTGTTCTGGTTCCTGCACCGGCGGGGAGTGCACGGCTGGTACCTGTTCGTCCCGCTGGCCGTGGTCATCTGGGCGCTGATGCACGAGAGCGGGGTGCATCCGACGGTGGCGGGGGTGGCGATGGGCCTGATGCTGCGCTGCCACCTCGAGGGCGATGAGACGCACTCCCCCGGTGAGCACATCGAGCATCTGGTCCGACCGCTCTCGGCCGGGGTGGCGGTACCGGTCTTCGCGCTCTTCGCGGCGGGCGTCACGGTCTCACCCTCGGCGATCAAGGAGGTCTTCACCCAGGCGATGCCACTGGGCATCGTGCTCGGCCTGCTGCTGGGCAAGACCGTGGGAATCTTCGGCGGAACCTGGTTGGCCGCCAGATTCACTAGAGCCGAACTCAATCCCCAGCTCACTTGGGCCGATCTGTTCGCACTGTCCACGCTGGCGGGCATCGGTTTCACGGTCTCCCTGCTGATCAGCGAGCTGGCCTTCACCGACCACCCCGAGCTTGCCGACCGGGCCAAGGCAGCCGTGCTGATCGGTTCGCTGCTCTGCGCGGTGGTGGCGACCGTCCTGCTCAAGCTGCGCAACCGGCACTACCGGCAGCTCTGCGAGGCGGAGGAGCTCGACAGCGACGGGGACGGGATCCCGGACGTCTACCAGCAGGACGCCCCTTCCTGGCCTGGTCACCGGCCGATCGAGAGGCGAGCATGATGAGATGGCTCACGGTCGGCGCTGCCGGGCTGGTCAACGATGACAGGCCTCGGCACTGTCCTGCGGCGGCGCGGCGCTCCTGTCCCGCGGCTGCGGGCGGGTGACACACCGTCCGCCGCGGGTGGCCCGAAGTGGTGCCTGACTGGCCGGTAGGGGCATGATTCTGAGCTGTCCGGAATCTCAGCAGAGGAGAAGACCAGATGTCCGCAGGAACCGCAGGTCCGTCCGGCAGCTCCCGGGTGCCCTACGAGGGCGAGCGCTCGGTCGGGCAGCTGTTCGCCGCGGCCACGGCTGACCTGTCGGCCCTGGTGCACGACGAGATCGCGCTGGCGAAAGCCGAGATCCGACAGGACGTCAAGCGCGGGGTGGCGGGCAGCGTCTCGGTCGTGGTGGCCGGCGTCATCGCGCTGGCGTCGATCCCGATGTTCAGCTTCGCGGCGGCCTACCTGCTGAAGTACTGGGGCCTGCCGCTGAGCGCCTCGTTCGCGGTCGTCGGCGGCGCCTACGTCCTGCTGGCCGCGGTCCTGGGCCTGCTGGCCTGGCGGTCCTTCAAGAAGATCGAGCCGCCGCACCGCACCATCGAGGGCGCCCAGGCGACCGCCGAGGTGCTGAAGAACGCCCGCCCCCGGCCGGCCACGGCGGAAGAGCTCGCGGCCCTGGAGCGCTGACCGGGCGTCGGACGCGCGCTGCGGCACCGGCCGACGGTGTCCGAAAGCGGCCCGCATGTGGCTGACACGCACGGGTATCCGTCGAAGTCCGCACTAGCCCGTACGAGTGCCGGGGCCGTGTTCCCCGCCTGGATGTGAAACGCTCTCGGTATGCCGCTCGACCAGACGCCCGTTCCGTCCACCACCGCAGGACCGCACTTGGGTTCGAAGCCCGAGGAGACCGGGGAGACCGGAGCGCCCCGGTACCCGGGCACGCCCGAGCGGCCGGCCCCCTCGGGCGCTTCGCCGATCGGTGGGCGGGCGGCTGGTTGGAACGTCCGTACGGCAGGCCCGTGGTCGCACCGCGATCTGGCCGCCAACGGAGCCCGGTTCCACATCGCGGAGCAGGGCGAGGGACCGCTGGTCCTGCTGGTGCACGGCTGGCCGCAGTACTGGTGGGCCTGGCGGCACCAGATGGCCGCACTGGCCGAGGCCGGATTCCGTGCGGTCGCCCTGGACCTGCGCGGTACGGGCGGCAGCGACCGCACCCCGCGCGGCTATGACCCGACCAATCTGGCGCTCGACATCACCGGGGTGATCAGGTCGCTGGGCGAGCACAGCGCCCATCTGGTCGGACACGACATCGGCGGCTCGCTCTCCTGGGTCGCCGCGGTGATGCGGCCCTCGGTGATCCAGAGCCTGACCGTGGTCTCGGCCGCCCACCCCCGGCACCTGCGCCGGGCCCTGCTGCGGGACCGCCGGCAGGTAGCCGCCTACGATCACGTGCTCGGCTTCCAGCGGCCCTGGATACCGGAGCGCCGACTGGTCGCCGACGACGCCGAGCAGATCGGGGACTACCTCACCGCGTGGACCGGCCCGAACCAGTTGGACGC
The DNA here is from genome assembly GCF_036242395.1 of Kitasatospora sp. NBC_01266. Taxonomy (NCBI): domain Bacteria; kingdom Bacillati; phylum Actinomycetota; class Actinomycetes; order Kitasatosporales; family Streptomycetaceae; genus Kitasatospora; species Kitasatospora sp. NBC_01266. The sequence continues at coordinate 4,054,677 of NZ_CP108458.1, forward strand.
CGAGGCGGTGGCGAACTACCGCAAGGCGATCCAGATCCCGAGCACCGCCCACTGCTCGATCGAGCCGTACCGCTGGCTGGTCCGTTCGATGGGCCGCCCGGACGGCATCCAGTTCGCCCGCCGGATGAAGAAGCCGGTGACCGCGCCGACGCTGCACATCCAGGGCGCGGCCGACCCGGTGCTGCTCGCCCGCACCGCGCTCGGCGCGGGCGAGTACGTGGCCGCGCCGTACCGCTGGCGGCTGCTTCCCGGCGTGGGCCACTTCCCGCACGAGGAGGCACCGGAGGAGTTCAGCGCCGAGCTGGTCTCCTGGGTCCGCGAGCACAAGCGGTAGGGCAGGCACCCCGGCGGCCGCCCGGACTGCCGCCCGCACCGGCGACCGGACCACCACCCGGAACCGCGGGCTCCGATCCCGGCGTCTCAATCGATATGACGAGATGTCGCATGCCGCGGGCATAGTCCGGTTCGTCCCAACGAAGGTGGTTACCTCCGCGGGCTCAGGGGCATCCATCCTGCATGACCTGGATGCCCGATCGAACCGCCGCACCTCGCGGACGACGTGTCAGCCGCAGCTCGCAGAACACCTCGCAGAGCACCACGCACTCGAACCCCGCGCCCCACCAGAGCGAGTGGGCGAGCGAGTCGCCGTACCCGGCCACCGAGCCACATCCCCTGGGTATCCCGCGCATCCTCGGCCGCCGTGCCCGCTGGGTCGGCGCCCGGCTGCGCCGCGAGGCCTGAGCCGCGCACTCCCCCAGCACCTGGAACCAGTACCCGAAACGCCGAGGTCCGCGCGGTGATGGTGCCGCGCGGACCTGGGAACGGGTGGGTCGTCAGCTGATGACCGCAGGCTCGACCGCCGTGAACCAGAGCAGCGCGAAGGTCGCGACCGTCATGATCGGGACCAGCACCTTGGTCTCCACGTCGTTGCCACTGCGCTTGATCAGCACGATCTCGTAGCGCTGCTTGTGCGGCCAGAGCCACGGCGCACCCATCTTGGTGAGGCTGTCACCCAGCAGGTGGGCCAGGGCGCCGAGGGCGACCGCGTACGGCAGCCAGCCCGGCGCGGCGGGCATCCACCTGTCCAGCACGAAGGTGCCCACGGCCGAGAGCCCGAGCACGCTGAGCCAGGTGGTGTGCCCCTCGCCCGGCACGTGGAGCCGCAGCGCCTTCACCGCGAGGGCGAGCAGGAAGAAGGTCATGCCGAGGGTGAACGGGCGGCCCAGGTAGGTGACGCCGGCCCAGGTGCCGCCGCCCACCAGGGCGACGAAGAGCAGCGAGTGGGTGGCGTGCCGGTGACCGCCCGAGATCCAGGCCACGAAGCGGCAGAGCAGCTTGGAGACCGGGCCGAGGAAGTTGGCGATCGTCCCGTCGTGGTGGTCCAGGTCGGGCAGCAGCGCGGCACCGGCGCAGAGCACGGTGCCGAGCAGGATGTCGGCCGGCTTCAGGTGGGTGTGCAGCAACAGCGGCGGCAGAAACGGCGCGGAGGCCGCGTACAGCATCGCGCCGCTGACCGCGTGCGAGTGACCCATCATGGCCGATTACTCCTTCTTACGTGGCGCCGGCTGTACTGCCGGCCGGGCCCGTACCAGCCTGACTGCGCCGAACGGGTGAGCGCCGCCGACGCTATCAGGCGGAACTGACGGTTCGACGGATCGTGTCCAGGTCAGCGGGGGTAAGCAGACGCGGCGTCAGCCGGAGCCGACGCCGCGTCAGGAGTATGGAGGGAAGGGGCGGAGGGGGAGTTCCCGGGGCGGAGCGGTCAGAGCGCGCAGCCCTGGGTGTCCGCCTGGGTGCTGTCGGTGGCTCCGGCGACCGCGTCCGGTTTCACCTCGGCGGCGGTCAACGCGTAGCCGGTGTCGGCACTGTCCAGTGACTTGGCGAAGACCACGCCGTACACCTCACCGTCCGGGGTGAGCAGCGGACCGCCGCTGTTGCCCTGGCGGACCAGCGAGCGGATCGAGTAGACGTCCCGGACCACCTGGCCGCGGTGGTAGATGTCCGGGCCGTTGGCCTGGATGTCTCCCCGGATCCGGGCGGGCTGGACATCGAACGGCCCGTTCTCCGGGAACCCGGCCACGATCGCGCTGTCGTTGGTCTTGGCCTCGCCGGCGAAGGCCAGCGGCGGGGCGTTGAGCTTGGGCACCTCGAGGATCGCGATGTCCCGCTGCCAGTCGTAGCGGACCACGGTGGCGTCGTAGAGCGGGCCGGTCCCGCCGATCTGCACGGTCGGCTCGTCGACGCCGCCGACCACGTGGGCGTTGGTCATCACCCGGTGCGGCGCGAAGACGAAGCCGCTGCCCTCCAGCGTCTTGCCGCAGGAGGGGGCGGTGCCCACCACCTTGACCAGGCTCTGCCGGGCCTTGGCCAGCGCGGGGCTGCCGGCCAGCGCCGGATCCGGCGGCTGGACGTCGGTGATCGGCTCGTGCTCGAAGGGGTTGAAGACCTGCGGGAAGCCGTTCTGCGAGAGCACCTTGCTGAAGTCGGAGAACCAGTTCGGCGCGTCGGCCGGCAGCGCCTGCTGGACCCCGCCGAGCACCCGGGAGGTCCTGACCTGCTTGGAGACCGTGGGCATCGAGGTCCCGGCCAGCGCCGAACCGATCAGCCAGGCGACCAGCAGCATCGACAGCACGTTCACCACCGAGCCGCCGAGCGCGTCCAGCACCTTGGCGGGACCGCGCTCGCCGATCCGGCCGCGCAGCTTCCACCCCAGCTGGGTGGTGGCGGCCTGGCCGACCGCCGCGAAGACGATCACCACGACCACCGCCACCACCGAGGCGGTGGTCCCCGGGCTGAGGTGGCTGAGCAGCAGCGGCAGCAGTTGCACCGCGATCAGGCCGCCCCCGAGGAAGCCCAGCACGGAGAGGATGCCCACCACGAAGCCCTGCCGGTACCCGGACACGGCGAAGCCGATCGCGGCGGCGAGCAGCAGCAGATCGAGCACGTTCACCGGGCCACCCTCCCATGGATGTCGGACCGCACAGCAGCGGACCCGGCCGCCGGCCCCGGGGCGCGGCGCTGCGCGAGGTCCGGCCGCCTCACGGCATGGCGATCAGGCGGGAGCCGTCCCAGGGCAGCTCGAGCCCGCTGTGGTGCAGTACCCGGTCGATCACCCCGGCCGTGAAGCCCCACACCACATGACCGGCGACCGCGAAGGCCGGCCCGCTGAACCCCGACGGGTGCCGGTAGCGACCCCGGTTCGCCGGGTCGGCGAGCTCGGCGAGCGGGACCCGGAAGACCGCGCCGGTCTCCCCCGGGTCCACCGGCGCCACCGGGCTCTCCTCACGCCACCACCCCAGTACCGGGGTCACCACGAAGTCGCTGACCGGGATGTAGAGCGCGGGCAGCGTGGCGAAGACCTGCACCCCGCCCGGGTCGAGACCGGTCTCCTCCTCGGCCTCGCGCAACGCGGCGGCCACCGGTCCCGAGCCGTGCGGGTCACCGTCCACCGCGTCCAGCGACCCGCCGGGGAAGGAGATCTGACCGGCGTGCGAGCGCAGTGCTTTGGAGCGCTCGGTCAGCAGCAGGTCCGGGCCGCCCGCCCCCTCGCCGAAGAGCAGCAGGACGGCGGAGCGCCGGCCGCCCTCGGCGGGCGGCAGGAAGCGGCTGAGCTGCTCGGGGCGGACCGTCTCGGCCGCCGCCCGGACCGGCAGCAGCCAGTCGGGCAGGCCGTCGCGGACGATCGCGGTCGGCGCGCTGCTCGTCACTCGGTCACCTCGTTCGCGCCCTGGACGCCGTCACCCGTCGCGGGCTGCGCGGGCGCGCCCGGGTAGTCGGCCGGCGGGCGCAGGCGCTGGCCCGGTCGGCCGCCCAGCTCGTACTTCAGCAGCGCGGCCGCCTTCTCCGGGTCCACCTCGCCGACACCGTAGGAGGGGCAGAGCGGCGCGATCGGGCAGGCGCCGCAGGCGGGCTTGCGGGCGTGGCAGATCCGCCGGCCGTGGAAGACCACGCGGTGCGAGAGCATGGTCCACTCCGACTTCGGGAAGATCGCCGCGACGGCCGCCTCGACCGCCACCGGGTCCTCCTCGGTGGTCCACCCGAAGCGCCGGGCGAGCCGCCCGAAGTGGGTGTCCACGGTGATCCCCGGCACGCCGTAGGCGTTGCCCAGCACCACGTTGCCGGTCTTGCGCCCCACCCCGGGCAGCGTGACCATCTCCTCCAGGGTTCTCGGCACCTCGCCGCCGAAGTTGTCCCGCAGCGCGATCGACAGCCCGATCAGCGCCTTCGCCTTGTTCCGGAAGAAGCCGGTCGGCCGGATGATCTCCTCCAGCTCGTCCGGCACCGCCGCCGCCAGGTCGGCCGGGGTCGGGTACTTCGCGAACAGCGCCGGGGTCGTCTGGTTCACCCGCAGGTCGGTCGTCTGCGCCGACAACACGGTGGCCACCAGCAGTTGGAACGGCGACTCGAAGTCCAGCTCCGGATGCGCGTACGGGTACAGCTCCGCCAACTCGCGGTTGATCTTCCGGGCTCGGCGGACCATCGCCAGCTGCGACTCCGGCTTCTTCGGCTTCGCGACCGTCCGCACCCCGGACGCCGCCTGCCGGACCTTGCTCTCTGCCATGCACGCAGGCTACGCCGGACGCGTAGCCGTATGTGGCGGAGTCCGCAACTGCTGACCGGTCCGGGTCCGCCCATCCGGGCGCCGCCGCAGGTCCGTTCGGCCCGGCCCGTAGGCTGCGCCACAACCCTGCCGAGCCGGTCGGCCCGCGCAGCCTTCGACCCGATCGGGAGACCCCTGTGACCCTGCCCGAGGAACTGCTGACGCTGCTGCGTTCGGCGAGCACCTGCTACCTGGCCACCTCGATGGCCGACGGCTCACCACAGGTGACCCAGACCTGGGTCGACACCGACGGTGAGCACGTGCTGATCAACAGCGTCCAGAGCCATCTGAAGACCCGGAACGTCGCCCGCGATCCGCGGGTGGCCGTCGCCATCTCGCACCCGGACAACCCCTCTCGCTACTTCCAGGTGCGCGGCCGGGTCCGCGAGGTCACCACCGACGGTGCGGTCGACCACATCGAGCAGCTCGCCCAGCGCTACCTGGGCACGGCGTACCCCTGGTACGGCGGTCGCGACCAGGTGCGCGTGATCTTCGTCATCGAGCCGGAGAAGATCAGCAGCATGGGGTAGGGCCGCCGAAGCAGCTCCCGGCCACCCGGGCGTGGGGCGGCCGGGAGAGGTGACCGATGAGTAGCCGATGCGTACGGATGGCCGTGTATCGGGCTCCAGAGCGCACCCCCTCCTCATATGATCGGAGCGACATGCGCCATGCTTGGTGATGAAGAGCACTGTTCCTCCATCGCCGGAGATCAACGGGGATCGATCGAAGATCGCCGGAGACCGCCGGGACCACCGACAGACATGGCGGAACAACCAGTACGCGAGCCACCCGGGGGCCCACCTCGGACGGCGAACAGGAGGAAGCACGTGGACGACGTTCTGCGGCGCGCCGCGCTCTTCGCGGCGCTCGACGACGAACAGGCCGGCGAGCTGCGCGCTTCCATGACCGAGGTGACCCTCGCCCGTGGCGAGTCGCTGTTCCACGAGGGCGACCCGGGCGACCGGCTCTACGTGGTCGCCGAGGGCAAGGTCAAGCTGCACCGCGCATCGCCGGACGGCCGCGAGAACATGCTCGCGGTGCTCGGGCCGAGCGAGATGATCGGCGAACTCTCACTCTTCGACCCGGGTCCGCGCACGGCCACCGCCAGCGCGCTGACCGAGGTCAAGCTGCTGGGGCTGGGCCACGGCGACCTGCAGCCCTGGCTGCACGCCCGCCCCGAGGTCTCGATCGCGCTGCTGCGCGCCATCGCCCGCCGGCTGCGGCGGACCAACGACGTGATGAGCGACCTGGTCTTCTCGGACGTACCGGGCCGGGTGGCCAAGGCGCTGCTGGACCTCTCCCGCCGCTTCGGCGTGCAGTCCGACGAGGGCATCCACGTCGCCCACGACCTGACCCAGGAGGAGCTGGCCCAGCTGGTCGGCGCCTCGCGGGAGACCGTGAACAAGGCGCTGGCCGACTTCGCCGGGCGCGGCTGGCTCAAGCTGGAGGCCCGCGCGGTGGTGCTGCTGGACGTCGAGCGGCTCTCCCGCCGCTCCCGCTGAGCCGCTGCCGCTGAGCGGCTGCCGCAGCTTCCCGGAGGACCACGGGCTCGTCAGATGAGCCCGTGGTCCTCCAGGTATCGCAGCTGGGCCCGGACCGAGAGTTCGGCGGCCGGCCAGAGCGCCCGATCCACATCGGCGTACACCCGGGCCACCACCTGCTCAACCGTCCGGCAGCCGGCCTCCACCGCCGTCTCCACCTGGGCCAGCCGGGCCGCCCGGTGCGCCAGGTAGTACTCCACCGTGCCGAGCGCGTCGGCCAGCACCGGACCGTGCCCCGGCAGCACGGTGCCCACGCCGTGCTGCGCCGCGAGCGCGCGCAGCCGGCGCAGCGAGTCCAGGTAGTCGCCGAGCGCCCCGTCCGGGTGGGCGACCATCGTGGTGCCGCGCCCCAGCACCGTGTCGCCGGTCAGGATCGCGCCGTCCGCCGGGAGGTGGAAGGTGAGCGAGTCCGCCGTGTGGCCCGGGGTGGCGACCACCCGCAGCTCAAGGCCGCCGACCTCGATCACCTGCCCGCCGTGCAGGCCCTCGTCGCCCAGGCGCAGCGCCGGGTCCAGGGCGCGGACCTGAGTACCGGTCAGCTCGGCGAACCGGGCGGCCCCTTCGGCGTGGTCGTGATGGCCGTGGGTGAGCAGGGTGAGGGCGACCCGCTTGCCCCGCTGCTCGGCGGCGGCCAGCACCGCGCGCAGGTGTCCCTCGTCCAGCGGCCCCGGGTCGACCACCACGGCGAGCTCGGAGTCCGGCTCGGCGAGCAGCCAGGTGTTGGTGCCGTCCAGGGTCATCGGGGACGGGTTGGGCGCGAGCACGCAGAACGCGCGCGCGGTGGCGACCCCGCCGACGGTAGCGGCGGGGTCACCAGGCAGCGGACCGGTCACGGAGAAGTCCTCAGGAGGGGGTGGGCCGGGACAGCCCGCGCACCGTCAGCTCGCGGGTCAGCGCGCGGACGGCCACGCCGGCCGGCAGCTGCGGGCACTCGCAGGCCAACCGGCGGGACAGCGGACGGGCCGCCAGGGTACGGGGGGCGAGCACGCGAGCCACATCATTGTGGGTCATCGGTTGGGGGTCCTTCCTCGGGATAGCGTCCGTCGATCGTCAGCTCTTCATACCCAGGCCAGCGAATGGTCATTCGATCACCCGCCAGCTCGGCCTGGCCGAGCACCGGTGTCAGGGTGCGCCGCCCGGCCAGCTCCAGCGCCTCGCGCGCGGTGCGGGCCGGCAGCAGCTCGCGCAGCACCGAGATGGTCGGCGGGAGCATCCCGTACCGCCCCTCGGCATAACCCCGGGCGGCCTCGGCCGGCGTCAGCCAGGCCACCCGGTCCGCCTCGCCGACCTCGCGCGCGGCCCGCTGCCCGGGCGGCAGCGCGGCGACGAAGAACCAGGTGTCATAGCGCCGCTCCTCGAAGGCCGGCGTGATCCAGCGGGCCCAGCCGGCCAGCAGGTCACTGCGCAGCACCAGGGCGTGCTCACGGCAGAATTCGGCGAAGGAGAGCTGGTGCGCCTCCAGCGCGGCCCGCTCGGCGCTCCAGTCACGCTCGGGGGCCATGGTGTGCGCGTCCGGGCCGGCCAGCAGGACGCCGGCCTCCTCGAAGGTCTCCCGGACCGCGGCGCAGACCACCGCCTGCGCCGTCGCCCGGTCCACCCCGAGCCGGGCGGCCCACTCCTCGGGGCTGGGACCGGCCCAGCCGATTTCCTGCTCGGCGTCGCGCGGATCGACCCCGCCACCCGGATAGGCGTACATGCCGGCCGCGAAGGCCATCGATCCGCGACGGCGCAGCAGGTAGGCCTGCGGGCCGGCGGCGTCCGCGACGTCGCGCAGCAGCACCACGGTCGCGGCCCGCTTGGGGACCACCGGGGTCAGCCGGCCGGCCGCCAGCGCCCGGATCCGGGCGGGCCAGCCGGGCGGCATGGGAAGAGCGGCCGTGGGCGGGCCGGGGAGGTTCGCTGCCATGTCCGGATGCTATGCACCCGGACATGGCGCTGAGAAGAGCCCGCTGATCAGTGGTCCACCGATCAGCGGCAGGTGGGTCAGGCGCGGACCCGGACCTGGATCTCCACCTCGACCGGCGCGTCCAGCGGGAGCACCGCGACGCCCACCGCGCTGCGCGCGTGCACGCCCGCGGCACCGAGCGCCTGGCCGAGCAGCTCGCTGGCGCCGTTCACCACGCCGGGCTGACCGGTGAAGTCGGGGGCCGAGGCGACGAAGCCGACCACCTTGACCACCTGCTCGATCAGGTCCAGGTCGCCGATCACCGACTTCACGGCGGCCAGCGCGTTGAGCGCGCAGATCTGCGCGAGCTCCTTGGCCTGCTCGGCGGTGACCTCGGCGCCGACCTTGCCGGTGTACCGCAGCTTGCCCTGCACCATCGGCAGCTGGCCGGAGGTCAGCACGTGGTCGCCGGAGCGGACCGCCGGGACGTACGCGGCGACCGGGGCCGCCACCTCGGGGAGGGTCAGGCCCAGCTCGGCCAGGCGGCTCTCGACCTTGCCCATCAGTTCTTCTCCCGCTTGAGGTAGGCCACCAGCTGCTCGGGGTTGTTCGGCCCGGGCACCACCTGGACGAGCTCCCAGCCGTCCTCGCCCCAGGTGTCCAGGATCTGCTTGGTCGCGTGCACGAGCAGCGGCACCGTTACGTATTCCCACTTGGTCATGGGGCTGACTCTAGACCGTCCGCGCGCACCGCAGCCCGATGTGAGGTGGGACACAATGCGGGCCGCGAGGGTGCCCGGCAGCCGAATGCTCCCGGCATCGGGCGCGAGCGCTGGTTACGCTCGCGAGGAGGGCCCAGTGGAGGGAGACGGAGCGTGCCAAGGATCCAGCAGCCCGGTGCGACCGCGGCGCCGACGGACGCCGAGGAGCCCGGAGCGGCATCCGGCGGTTCCGACTGGGAGGGCGTGCGCCTGCACGTGGTCAGCGGAAAGGGCGGCACCGGCAAGACCACCGTGGCGGCGGCGCTCGCGCTGGCGCTGGCCGCCGAGGGGCGGCGCACGCTGCTGATCGAGGTGGAGGGCCGGCAGGGGATCGCCGAGCTGTTCGGCAGCAGCGCACTGCCCTACGAGGAGCGGAAGATCGCCACCGTCTCCCCCGCCAAGCTCGGCCTGCCGGGGCGCGGCACCGGCGAGGTGTTCGCCCTGGCGATCGACACCGAGCAGGCGCTGCTCGAGTACCTGGACATGTTCTACAAGCTCGGCCGGGCCGGGAAGGCGCTGCAGAAGGTCGGCTTCGTCGACTTCGCCACCACCGTCGCCCCCGGGGTCCGCGATGTGCTGCTCACCGGCAAGGCCTGCGAGGCGGCCCGGCGCAAGGGGGCCGACGGGCGCCTGGTGTACGACGCGGTGGTGATGGACGCGCCGCCCACCGGTCGGCTGACCCGGTTCCTGAACGTCAACTCCGAGGTCGCGGGGCTGGCCAGATTCGGCCCGATACACAGTCAGGCCCAGGCGGTGATGGGCGTGCTGAAGTCCCCGCAGACCGCCGTGCACCTGGTCACCCTGCTGGAGGAGATGCCGGTGCAGGAGACCGTGGACGGCTTCACCGAACTGCGCGCGGCCGGGCTGCCGGTGGGCGGGGTGCTGGTGAACATGGTGCGCCCGCCGGTGCTGGACGCGGCGGCGGTGGCGGCGGCGCACGGCGACCACCGGGAGGAAGTGGCGCTGGCGCTGGTGGAGGCCGGACTCGGCGGGCGCTCGCGAAGTGCGGCCACCCGGCGGGCAGCGGTGGAGCCGCTGCTCGACCCGCTGCTGGCGCAGGCCCGCGAGCACGCCGAGCGAGTGGCGCTCGAACACGAGCAGCGGGCCGACCTGGGCACCCTGGAGCTGCCGACCTACGAGCTGCCGCTGCTCAGCGGGGGCGTGGACCTCGGCGGGCTGTACCGGCTGGCCGGCGAGCTGAAACGGCAGGGGGCGGCGTGAGCGCGGGCGGCGGGAGCGGCGCGCGCAGCGGCGGGAGCGGCATCAGCGACGGCAAGGGCGGCGGGAGCGACGACGTGAACGGCGGCAACGGGCTCGACATCGACCGGCTGATCGACGACCCGGGCACCCGGATCATCGTCTGCTGCGGCTCCGGCGGGGTCGGCAAGACCACCACCGCCGCCGCGATCGGCCTACGGTCCGCCGAACGCGGCCGGCGAACCGTGGTGCTGACCATCGACCCGGCCCGCCGGCTGGCCCAGTCGATGGGCCTGACCGAGCTGGACAACACCCCCCGCCCGGTGAAGGGCGCGAACGGCCCGGGTGAACTGCACGCCATGATGCTCGACATGAAGCGGACCTTCGACGAGGTCGTGCTGGCCCACGCCGACCCCGAGCGGGCCCGGGCGATCCTGGAGAACCCCTTCTACCAGTCGCTCTCGGCCGGTTTCGCGGGCACCCAGGAGTACATGGCGATGGAGAAGCTCGGCCAGCTGCAGGCCACCGGGGAGTGGGACCTGATCGTGGTCGACACACCGCCCTCGCGCTCGGCACTGGACTTCCTGGACGCACCGGGCCGGCTCGGCTCCTTCCTGGACGGGAAGATCATCCGGGTGCTGATGACTCCGGCCAAGGTCGGTGGACGCAGCGCGATGAAGTTCCTCAACGTCGGGATGGGGCTACTCACCGGCACCCTCGGGAAGATCTTCGGCGCCCAGCTGCTGACCGATCTGCAGACCTTCGTGGCAGCGATGGACTCGATGTTCGGTGGCTTCCGGGAGCGCGCGGAGGGCACCTACCAGTTGCTCAAGGCCCCGGGCACGGCCTTCCTGGTGGTCGCCGCGCCGGAGCGGGACGCGCTGCGCGAGGCCGCGTACTTCGTGGACCGGCTGGCCGCCGATCAGATGCCGCTGGCCGGGCTGGTACTCAACCGGGTGCACGGCACCGGCGCGCCGCAGCTCACGGCGGAGCGGGCGCAGGCGGCGGCCCAGGCGCTGGAGGAGAACGGCGCGGAGAACGGCGCTGGTAACGGCGGCGGCAGCGGTGGCGAGCACGAACCGCACCAGGGCGCGGCCGAGGCACTGGCAGCCGGACTGCTGCGGCTGCACGCCGAGCGGGTCGAGGTGATGAGCCGGGAGCGGCGGACCAAGGACCGGTTCGTCTCGGTCTATCCCGATGTGCCCCTGGTCGAGGTGCCGGCGTTGGCCGGGGATGTGCACGACCTGGAGGGGCTGCGCCTGATCGGGCGTCAACTGGCCGGCGGACCGGACCAGTGAGCAGCGTGGTCTGAGCAGCGTGGGCGACCCCGTTGCGCCGGGGCCGCCCGGTCAGCCGGCCTGCGCGTAGTCCGAGAGGATCACGCCGGTGGCGAGCGACTCCTCGTACTCCGTGCGTGCCGTCTCCAACAAGCGGCGCCAGGAGATCACCGTCGGACGGCGGCGCAGCAGTGCCCTGCGCTCCCGCTCGGTCATCCCGCCCCAGACACCGAATTCCACCCTGTTGTCCAGCGCGTCCGCCAGGCACTCGGTGCGCACCGGACACCCGCTGCACACGGCTTTCGCCCGGTTCTGTGCCGCCCCCTGGACGAACAGTTCGTCCGGATCGCTCGTGCGGCAGGCAGCCTGCGCGCTCCAGTCATCTACCCAGCCCATCCCGGCGCCGTCCTCTCCCGAATCGAGGCTCCCCCCACGGCGGTAACGGCATATTCACCGTTGCCAGTTGAGGACGTTACGGAAGATTGGCGGAGCGCAACAGCCCCTTCGGGTCCAATCTCGAATGACCCGATCGGACTATGGGTGCCGGTCAGATCACTCGTTGGAGTGATCGCAGGTCGCGAGGCTTGCCCTCGTCCCGATCGTCCGCTTTGCCGCCACTTTCGTCACGGAGCGCCACAGCGCCCCCAGGGGCTCGCGCCACGAAGGTCGATCAGCGGCCGAACCAGCTACCTCATAACCCGTCAAATCGGGCAACTCTCAACACTCACAGGAGTGTTTGCAGCCTACGGAGCGGAGCTGTCGCAGGCCTGCGACAAGCGTAGGCGAACGCCTGCCCCTGCGCCCCGATTTTGGCAACGTAGAGTCTTCTTATGGCACCAAAGCGCTCCTCAGCACCCCAGCGCCCCCGCCGACGGAGCACCTCTCCTCTGGAGTTGACCGGACACGGGATCAAGTTTCTGGGCGTCAGTGTTCTCTCCGGCCTCGTACTCGCGGGCCTCGCGTTGCCCGCCGTGGGCACGATCGGACTCGGCGCCAAGGACGGCGTCCAGGGCTTCGACAACATCCCGGACGACTTCAAGACCCCGACCCTGTCCCAGGCCTCGTACATCTACGACTCCAAGGGAAACCAGATCGCCAAGGTCTACGCCCGGGACCGGACGATACTGACCCAGGATCAGATGTCGCCGCTGAGCCGCAATGCCCAGGTCGACATCGAGGACGCGCGGTTCTTCCAGCACGGTGCGATCGACCCCAAGGGCGTGCTGCGCGCGATCGGCAAGAACGCCTCCTCCGGGGACTCCGCCGAAGGTGCCTCGACACTGACCCAGCAGTACGTGAAGAACGTCTTCGTCGAGGAGGCGGGCGACGACCAGAGCGCCTTCAAGGCGGCGACCGAGAAGAGCCTCGGCCGCAAGGTCAAGGAACTGAAGTACGCCATCCAGTTGGAGAAGGATCTGACCAAGGAGCAGATCCTCACCAACTACCTCAACATCACCTTCTTCAACCACCAGGCGTACGGCATCGAGGCGGCCGCCCAGCGCTACTTCGGCAAGTCGGACAAGGACCTCGACGTCGCCCAGGCCGCACTGCTGGCCGGCATGGTGCAGAACCCGTCGGCGTACGACCCGCTGGCTCACCCGAAGGCCGCGCAGACCCGGCGCGACACCGTGATCGACAAGATGCTGCAGTACAAGCACATCACGGCGCAGCAGGCCCAGGCCGCGAAGGCCAGCGGACTCGAACTGAGCTACCAGGCGCCGCAGAACGGCTGCATCACGGCCGGCAACGGCATGGCCTTCTTCTGCGACTACGTCCAGCGGGTGGTGGAGAACGACCCGGCCTTCGGCGCCTCCACGGCGGCACGCGGCAAGCTCTGGAGCCAGGGCGGCCTGAAGATCTACACCACCATCGACCCGGACAAGCAGGCCGCGGCCAACAACGCCGTCACCTCCCAGGTCAAGGTGACCGACTCGGTCGCGGCGGCCATGACCATGGTCAAACCGGGCACCGGGGAGATCCTCGCGATGGCCCAGACCCGGCCCTACGGCCTGGACGCCGGCCAGCACCAGACCGTGGTCAACCTCAACGTCGACGCGGCGATGGGCGGCGGCAACGGCTTCCAGCCCGGCTCGACCTTCAAGGCGATCGTGGCGGCGGCGGCCCTGGACAGCGGCTCCGCCCAGTTGAACACCAGCTTCCCGTCACCGCCGCAGATGCCCTACCCGGACATGTCCACCTGCGGCCAGACCTGGAAGAACAGCACCAGCAAGCCCGCGACCGTCAGCAATGACAGCCCCACCGAGGCCGGGCCGTTCATGATGCCGGAGGCGATGGCCCGCTCCATCAACACCTACTTCGTCTCGCTGGAGCAGAGCATCGGACTCTGCGCGGTCACCCAGATGGCCAACAAGCTGGGGATCAAGACCCAGGCCAGCGGCGCCGCGCTGCAGCAGGTCCCGTCGATGACCCTGGGCACCCAGCTGATGAGCCCGCTCGACATGGCCGGCGTCTACGCCACCTTCGCCTCGCGCGGCGTCCACTGCGACCCGCTCGCGATCAAGTCGGTCACCGGCATCGACGGCAAGCAGCTGGCGGTCCCGCAGGGCAACTGCCAGCAGGTGATGCAGCAGAACACCGCGGACAGCATCAACACGCTGCTCAAGGGCGTGACCGAGAAGTCGGGCACCGGTGCCGCGCTGAACCTGGACGACAACCGTCCGATCGCCGGCAAGACCGGCACCACGGACCACCGGTACGCCGCCTGGTTCGACGGCTACACCCCCGACCTGGTCGGCGTGGTCTGGCTCGGCGGCCCGGAGACCAGCGTCCCGATGGACGGCAACATCGTCATCGGCGGCCACCACTTCTCCGACGGCGTCTACGGCGCCACCGGCCCCGGGCCGATCTGGCAGCAGGCGATGAGCCGGGCGGTCGCGGGCACTGCGGTGAGCCAGTTCAACCTGGTCCCGAACGCGCCCTCCGCGACGGCCTCCTCGGACAGCCCACCGGCGAGCCCGAACCCCAACCCGAACAACCCGAGCCCGCCCGCGGGCGCCCCGAACAACCCGCCCGCCAACCCGCCGGCCAACCCGCCCGCCAATCCGCCCGCCACCAACGCCGGCCTGGTCACCACCAACCCGGTGCCGCCGATCACCGCGGTGCCCGGACCGCCTCAGGGCGGCACCGTCGGCGGCGGCTTCACCCTGCCGCCGGGGATGATCGGCGGCGCCGGTGGCGCCAAGCCGGGCCGGCCCGTGCGGCACTGAGGCCGAGCCGCACGCGAAGAGGGCTCGGGGCCCCTGGATCCGTCCAGGGGCCCCGAGCCCTTTGCTCGTACGGCAGGCGGTAGGCGGCAGGCGGATGCCTAGCGGTTCGCCAGTGCGGCCTTGACTGCTGCGGACACCCGGCCGCCCTCGGCCAGGCCCGCCACCTTCGGCCGGACCACCTTCATCACCGCACCCATCGCCTGCGGCCCGCTCGCGCCGCTCTCGGCCACCGCCTCGGCGACGATCGCGGCCAGCTCCTCGTCGCTGAGCTGCTTGGGCAGGTACTCGGCCAGCACGGTGCCCTCGGCCTGCTCACGCTCGGCCGCCTCGGGCCGCCCCGCGTCCGCGAAGGCGGTCGCCGCATCCCGGCGCTTCTTCGCCTCGCCCTGCACCACCTGGACCACCTCGGCGTCGGAGAGCTCGCGCTTCTCCTTGCCGGCCACCTCGGCGCGGTTCACAGCGGTGAGGGTCAGCCGAAGCGTGGACGAGCGCAGCTCGTCCCGGGCCTTGATCGCGGCCGTCAGGTCGTCCCGAAGCCGCTCCTTGAGCGTTGTCATGGGCCAATCCTCACACCTGAGCCGCCGCCGTGCGCGTGAATATCGGGCGAGGAACCGGGAGGAACCAGTGGTACCGCCACGGGCCTGACGGCGCCTTGGCCGCATCTCGGCGGGATCGCCGGGTCGCCGACCGGGCGCGGACGGGTCGGAACGAACGCAGTACCCGTGCGGCCGACGGGATGTCAGACAACCGAGGGAAGGCCCGGTTCTCCCCGGCAGGCCGGGTCTGCGACCATGGACCGATGCGAAAGCTGTACTCCGTCCCACTCGCTGCCCTTGCCACCGGAGCCGCCGGGCTCGCCTACTCCGCCGGCTACGAGGTCCGCTCGTTCCGGCTGCGCCGGGTCGACGTCCCGGTGCTGCCCCAGGGGGCCAAGCCGCTGCGGGTGCTGCACGTGTCGGACATCCACATGGTGACCGGGCAGCGGAAGAAGCAGCGCTGGCTGCGGAGCCTGGCCGGACTGCGGCCCGACCTGGTGGTGAACACCGGCGACAACCTCTCCGACCCGCTCGGCGTGCCCGCCACGCTGGACGCGCTCGGGCCGCTGATGGAGTTCCCCGGGGCATACGTCTTCGGGTCGAACGACTACTACGGCCCCGCCCGCAAGAGCCCGACCCGCTACCTCAAGGCGCTGGCCAGCGGGAACCACGGCCTCAACAACGCCGACGGCACCGGGCGGGCGGGCATCAGCGGGGCGATCCACAACCCCTGGGAGAAGCTGCGCGACGGCTTCGACGCGGCCGGCTGGCTGGACCTGACCAACGCGCGCGGTCGCCTCACCCTGTCCGGCCTCGACATCGAGTTCACCGGCGTGGACGACCCGCACATCCGCCGCGACCGCTACGCCACGGTGGCCGGCGGCCCGTCCGCCGACGCCGACCTGTCGATCGGCGTGGTCCACGCGCCCTACCTGCGCAGCCTGGACGCCTTCACCGCCGACGGCTACCCGCTGATCCTGGCCGGCCACACCCACGGCGGCCAGCTCTGCGTCCCCTTCTACGGCGCCCTGGTCACCAACTGCGACCTGGACGCCAAGCGGGTCAAGGGCCTCTCCACCCACCGGGCCGGCGGCAAGCAGGCCCACCTGCACGTCTCCGCCGGCTGCGGCACCAACCGCTACACCCCCGTCCGCTTCGCCTGCCCGCCCGAGGCCACCCTGCTGACCCTGACGCCCCGCTCCCGATAACCGGATTTCGTCTCCTGACCTGCATGGGATAGAGTTCTACTCGTTGCGCCGGAGACGGAAGCAACGAGAGCAGGACCGGGGTGTGGCGCAGCTTGGTAGCGCGCTTCGTTCGGGACGAAGAGGCCGTGGGTTCAAATCCCGCCACCCCGACCCAGCCCAGAGGGCCAGTCAGAGTAATCTGACTGGCCCTCTGGCGTTCCTGCCAGCAGGCAAGTACAGCAACCGCTACCGACCTGCCAGAAGTCGATGCGGACGTGGGCCGCCACCGAAAGACCGACCGGCCCGAGAAGATCAGCGTCGACGCAGGCCCGCACCACACTCCCCGTGACCGTGCTCACACGTCCAAGCGTGCTCTTGATCCCGGCGGGGACCGCCTCGCCAGAAGCAAGGTCGGAGCCCTTCGCACCGCCACAGCGCCCCGTCCGATCGAGAAGAGGACTGGGTGCTCCCGCCAGCGGCGAACAGGTCAGGACCTACCCCGCAGCATCGACAGCACGGTAGCGACTGGCCCGAGGGAGAGGTCTGCTCCGTACAGCAGCACGAAGGGAAGAACGGTCGCCGCCGTTCCTGCGGGTACCGCGAACGGCCCAGAGGAAATGAGCCAGCCGGAAAACCCGATGAGGGAGGCGGACCACAGGATCGCCACTGCCATCCGGATAGAGCGGCGCCACCACGACGGAGCAGGCTCCTGGTCCGTCAACCACTCGTCCGCCCACAGGGACTCCGGCAGCAGCGCCGCTGTGCGCCCCTGGGCGTACCGCTCGGTGATCTCGGTCGTCATCTCCGCAAGGAGCTTCAGGGCCTTGTCGGGGTCGGCATCCAGGTGCTCTCGGACGGAGTGCGGAGCAGCCGCGACCTTGGGCCCGTGTGTTCGGGACAGCCGCGAAGGACCCACGATGGGCCCGACAGATCGCATCGGACGGCGAAGGGCACGCTCAACTCTCCCGCACTGCTGGTGCAGCAGGTACAGCTTCACCGGCCGGCCCGCCAGGTCGGCCGCCCGCACGTCGTTGCACAGGCCCACAGCCGTGACGGCGTATATCGGATCACCCGATAACGGCGATAGGCACCTTCCGTCGTCCGGTGGGACGCGATACGCCATACAAGCCAAGGGGCGAGGACCAGCGTCATCCCGATCGGGAGCTTCCGAAGTAGCGGAGGCGCGGAGTCGGTCAGGAAGATCGCTCCCGGCGGGTCCGAGGCCGTCCTCCACCAGTGAGGAACATGCTGCGCCAGTTGCGCGGCTCGACCGGCGTCCCGTACCGCGTGGTGAAGACGAGGTCGGAGTCGGTCCGCAGCTCGCCGGCGGCCGGCTTGTCGGCCGCGCCGCGCTTCTGACGCGGTAGCAGCGCGGCGCGGCCGATCTCGGGCAGCGGGAGCATCGACTCCCAGGTGTCGGTCCTGACCTCGGAGTGCGGCAGCCGGCGGCGCACAGAGGTGCTGGGCACCGTCGTGTACGCGTGAGCGCCCCGCAGCGGCCTGGTCGGCTGCTGCGGGGCGCTCGGTCGGCGGGTACTGCGGAGGACTCAGTCGTTCTGGTAGAGGCCGAAGATGTCGACCACCAGGTTGATGTTCCCGCCGCTGGCGTTCCAGAAGTCGATCAGACCGTCGGGGCCGCGGCCCGTCTGGACCATGTTCGGGACCGTCTGACCCGCGCGCCAGTTCAGCGTGGACACGGACGGCGGCGAGAGCGGGGCCTCCGATCCACTCTGGTACTGCTGAAGGGTGTTCGGGTCGAGCCCGATGCTGAGGTGTCCGTCGGTCGCCGTGTCGGTCGCGGTGCTGTTGAGCACGAACCCGGTGAAGTCGGGGTGGTTGTGGGCCAGCGGCATGTAGATGTAGTTCCAGCCGGGCAGCGGGCCGCCGCTCCAGCTCGCCGGGTCACGGGTGTCGAGCAGACGCTCCGGAGCCAGCGGCAGGTAGGCGCTCTTGCCGGCCGCGCTGTAGTAGCCGACGACGTCGACGATCAGGTCGGCCGCTCCCCAGGAGCTGTTGAGGATCTGGATCCTGCCGTCGGCGCCCACCGGCACGACCACCGAGTTGGCGATGGTCTGGCCGCCGCTGTAGTTCACGTTGGACGCGTTCGGCGCCGCCTGGCCGTCCGGGTAGACGGTCAGGTGCCCGGGCCCGGCGGGCCCGGTGACCGTGACGTTGAGGGCGACGGCGGTGATGCCCGAGCCGGGCAGTTGGCCGCCGGCCGACCCGGCGATCTGCACGGGCAGCGACTGGCCGCCGCCCACCCGCGGCTGCCCGCTGCCGTCGCGGGTGTCGACCAGGCGGTTGGGCACCACGGGGGTGTAGCCGCTGGACGGGGACTGGGTGAAGTAGCCGTCGATGTCGACGATCAGGTTCAGCGCGTCGCCGGCGTTGTACAGGTCGATGGAGCCGTCGACGCCGACCTCCGCGACCACCATGTTCGGAACCGTCTGGCCGGTCGCGTAGTTGAGGTTCGACGTGCCCGGCACCGGGTCGCCGTCGCCGTAGACGGTGACGTGGCCGGCGCTGGTGGTGTCGGTGGCCGTGACGTTGAGCACGACGGCCGTCACACCGGCCGGGATCGCAACGTTGCCGGCGATCTGCAGCTTGGTCGTCGAGTAGCCCGCGACGTTCGGCAGGTTGCTGCTGTTGCGGGTGTCGAGCAGCCGGGTCGGCCCGTACGGCGTGTAGTCCGAGCCCGCGGTGGCGATCGTGCCCGAGTTGCTCACCGCGTAGCCGGCGGTGTCGGTGGCCGTGGCGGTGATGGGGAACTGACCGAGCTTCGGGTAGGTGTGCGGGGCGGTGGCGGGGCCTGGGGCGAAGTTCACGTCGCTGCTCGTACCGTCACCCCAGTCGACGTGCAGGGATCGCGCGCCGCTGACGGATGTGACGGTCGCGGTGAGCGTCACCCCGTAGGCGCTGGTGTCCGTCGCCTGCAGCGCGAGGGTCAGGTCGGGGGCGTACGCGATCGCGCCCCGGTCGTGGTACGGGCTCGCCGCGTAGAAGTCCGAAGCCAGCGCGCCGGGAGCGTTCGGGTTCGCCGAGCCGATCGCGGCGGAGCCCGGCTGCGGGCGGGCGTCCACATCGGTCGACTCGTTCGGCCGCAGCGCGACCGGGGCCGCCTCCTTGGTCTCGACGGCGTCGTGCGTGCCCAGCGGGCCGGCGGCCTTGGAAGCGTCCAGGCTCGGGTAGGTCGTGCCGGCCCAGCTGTAGGGCGCGGTCGCGTCGCTGCCGAAGACGGAGAAGTCGTTGTAGTCGGACACCGTGCCGGCGGCGGAGTCGCTGGACACGGTGATGTCCGGCGCCCAGCCCAGGTTGTTGGCGAGGCACTGGGACTGGTAGCCGCCCAGCAGGGCATCCGTGGTCGGATCGGCGTCCTCCAGCACGTTGTTCTCCAGGGAGACCCCGGACGACGCACCCTCGACGTCGATCGCCGACTTGCACCCGCGCTGGATGGTGTTGCCCACGGCGTTCAGGCCAGTCACCCCAGCGGCCGAGATCCCCCCGGCGGCCAGGATGTCACTGGCGAGACTGATCCGGCTCGCGCCGGACGCGACCGAGACCGCCGTGACGTTGGAACCGCTCTGGTTGTAGCGCGTGTCGACGTACGTACGGCTCACCGAGATGCCGCTGGAGGCCCCGTCGATGGTGAGGCTGCCCGACGCGTTGTCGGCGGTCAGGTAGCTGGAGTCCAGGCTGACGTTCGAGGACCCGATCACCTGGACCGCGGGCGCCCCGTACGAGGTCAGCATCAGGTTGCTGATCGTCACATTGCTGACGTGGTCCAGCACGATCGCGGGCTTGCCGCCACTGGCGTTGGTCGCGGTGATCCACGCCTGGTCGCCGAGGCCGACGATGGTGATGCCCGACGTCTTGACAGTCACCGACTCCTGGGAGAAGTAGCCGATCGAACCCTGGACGTCGATGGTGTCGCCCGGCTGCGCCACGTTGACCGCGTCCTGCACCAGGCAGAAGGGGGAATCCTGCGCGCCCGTCCCGGGGTCGCTCGAGCAGCCGCCGTTGGCCGTGGAGGCGTAGATCGTCCTCGGGCCCGCGCTCACGCTCGCGCTCTTGCTCGCTGCGGCCTTGCGCGTGCCGGGCGCCGGCCGCTGCACGCGGAGCGACTTGTCGGCGGGACTGGTGAACGTCTTGAGAGCCCCGGACCCGGTCAGTGGTGCGGTGTTCACCAGGTGCGACTCGGCGCCGGCCGGCGGCGAGTCGGTCGCGGACGCGAGACCTGGTACGAGTGCGATACCGACCGCGGCTGCGGCAGCGGTGACGACGAGCCGGTGATGAAACACCAACCCCCCCAGTCGTATTCATGTGATGAACGGGCAGAAAGCTGGGTCAGCGTACGGGAGACGCGCACGCCGAACAAAGCCAATTCCTCCCTACTGTCGCCACACCGCACCCACCATCAGTTGCACCACTCCCACTGCCTCCCGGGTCAGGGCCTGCTGGGAGAAATTGCGCCGGGAACGGTCTCGGCGGCTCTGCTGACGCGCCGTCAACGGAGTCGGGCAACGCCACGGCCGACCTGGGCGGCATTCGCCGACGAGCCCCCGAGGACGCCTCCTACCGAGCGCTGTCCCGCCTGCCGTTCCGCCGCCGGGGCGAGTAGGATCCGCGAGCATGGCCCTGAGCATGAGCGACGTGGACCGGTTCGAGGCCGCCAGGCCCCGGCTGGAGGCCATTGCCTACCGGCTGCTCGGCTCGGCGGGTGAGGCGGAGGACGCCGTCCAGGAGACGTTCCTGCGTTGGCAGGCGACCGACGTCGGGCGGATCGAGGTGCCCGAGGCCTGGCTGACGAAGGTCCTCACCAACTTCTGCCTCAATCAGCTCACTTCGGCACGCGCCCGGCGTGAGACATACGTGGGGAGGTGGCTCCCCGAGCCGCTGCTCGCCGGCGACCCGATGCTCGGCCCGGCCGACACCGTGGAGCAGCGCGAGTCGGTGTCGTACGCCGTCCTCGTCCTGCTGGAGCGCCTGTCGCCCAACGAGCGGGCGGTGTACGTGCTGCGTGAGGCCTTCGACTACCCGCACCGGGAGATCGCCGGGATCCTGGACCTCACCGAGGCCGCCAGCCAGCAGATCTACCACCGGGCCAAGAAGCACGTCGTGGACGGCAGGGCGCGCACCGAGATCGACGAGGCCACCGCCCGCAGGATCGTCGAGGAATTCCTGGCCGCGGCGACCAGCGGCCGTACCGAGCCCCTGGTACGTCTGCTCACCCAGGATGCCGTCTCGGTCGGCGACGGCGGTGGGAAGGTCCCGGCCCGCGCGAAGGGATTCGAGGGGGCGCTCGCGGTCGCCAAGTTCCTGCGCGGCCTGTTCAAGCCCAGCGAGGCCAAGCGGGCCCTTGTCGGCGGCGCGGCCGAGATCCACGCCACGACCGCCAACGGCGGGCCCGCCATCGTGGCGGTCGTGGACGGCCGGGTCGTCGGGATCACGTGCCTGGAGGTCACCGCGGAGGGCATCGCCGCGGTCCGCAGCCAGGTCAACCCCGACAAGCTCGTCCGCGCGACCGCGCAGTGGGCCGCCACGGACCAGGGGGACTCCCCGCTCCACACGCTCTGATCCGATACGAGGCGAGCTGTGACGTGCCTCACATCCCGATCCTGTCAGGAAACGCCGGGCTGCACGGTTCAAGGGGCGAAACCGCGCACGACCACGGCGGACCCGCGCAGACAGGAGCAGGCACAATGCAGCACCGCATCGTCGTCCTCGGAGCCGGCTACACCGGAGCCATCGCCGCCGGCCGCCTCGCCAAGCGGCTGCACCGCGAGGACGTCACCATCACCCTCGTCAACCCCGAGCCCGACTTCGTCGAGCGGGTCCGGCTGCACCAGCTCGCGGCCGGCCAGGACCTCGCGCCCCGGCCGTTCAGCGAGATGTTCGCGGGCGCGGGCGTGGAACTGAGGCTCGCGAAGGTCACCGCCGTGGACGTGGACCGCAAGACGGTGGCGGTCACCGCCGTGGACGGCCCCGCGGCGGGGGAACTCGAGTACGACACGCTGGTCTACGCCCTCGGCAGCGACTGGAACCACGAGGGCGTACCCGGCACCGCCGAACACGCCCACGAGGTCTCCAGCCGCCCCGGAGCCCTCCGCCTGCGCGAGCGCCTGGCCGCCCTGGACGCCGGCCGGACCGTGGTCGTGGTCGGCGGCGGACTGACCGGCCTGGAGGCCGCGACCGAGATCGCCGAGGCGCGCCCGGACCTCGATGTCGCCCTGGCGGCTCGCGGCGCGCTCGGTGACTGGCTCTCCGAGAAGGGTCGCGCCCACCTGCGGAAGGTGGTGGACAAGCTCGCCATCAAGGTCCACGAACACACGGCGGTCACCGCCGTGGCGGCGGACGGCGTGACGGCGGCCGACGGCACGACCATCCCCGCCGAGGTCACCGTCTGGACCACCGGCTTCGCCGTCCACCCGATCGCCCGTGCCACCGCCCTGGAGCGCACCGACCGCGGGCAGATCGTGGTCGACTCCACGATGCGCTCGGTCTCGCACCCGGACGTGTACGCCGTGGGCGACGCGGCGATGGCGATCGGCCCGGGCGGAAAGCCCCTCCGTATGTCCTGCGCCTCGGGCGTTCCCATGGCCTGGCAGGCCGCCGACGCCATCGCCGCCCGCCTCACCGACACCAAGGTCCCCAGCGTCGCCATCCGCTACTTCCAGCAGTGCATCTCGCTCGGCCGCAAGGAGGGCCTGATCCAGTTCGTCACCGCCGACGACCGAGCGGTCAACCGCGCCCTCACGGGCCGCGTGGCCGCCCTCTACAAAGAGCTGATCTGCAAGGGCGCGGCCTGGGGCGTCGCCAACCCGACCGTAGGCGTCCCGTCCCGCCGCCGGCGTGTCGTGCGGCAGGAGACCCGAAGCCGTGCAGGGGTGGAGGCGAGCGCGGCCTGACCCCGCCCGATGGGGCGCCGGAGGGGATGCGCCAGCTTCAAGGCGAGGCGTCGGCACAGCGTCGCCCGTACAGCAGGAAGGGCCCTGCCGGAGGGATCCGGTAGGGCCCTTCCCGACGGGCCGTCTACTGTCCGGCCCCGACTCCTATGCGTGCCCGCCTTCGACCGATCGAATGACTTTCACATCCCACGCCGTCAGCACGCCGCGCAGCAGCCCCGGTCCCGGAGTCCGCGTACCTACCATGCGCCGTGAGTGCCCTGAAAGCGGGGCTTCCGACTCCAGAAACGGCTGGGCGAATGAGATCAAGGATCCGTGATCGGCTTCGGGCCTGGGCCACCCTCGGCGTCACGCTCGCGGTCGTGGCCGGGACAGCTGCCGCCGCACCTGCGGAGAACCCGCACAGCGACCTCGGGCCCGACATCACGGCGATCATGAACAAGCCCGCGTACAAGCACGCGCAGTGGGGCCTGCTGGAGATCGACCCCGAGAGCGGGCGGGTCGTCCACTCCATGAGCCCCGACCAGTTCTTCATGCCGGGTTCGACCATCAAGCTGATCACCATCTCCAGTGCCTGGCACGCCCTCGGCCCGGACCACCGCTTCACCACGCCGGTGCACGCGATCGGCCAACTCAACGGGTCGACCCTCACCGGGAACCTGGCGCTCGTCGCCCAGGGCGACCTCACCATGGGCGGCCGGACCAAGCCGGACGGGTCGGTCGACTTCACCCCCATCGACCACACCTATGCCGACGACGTCCCGGGCGCGACCCTCACGCCGGAGGACCCGCTCGCCGGCCTGGACGGGATCGCCCACCAGGTCCGCGACTCGGGCATCACCGCGGTCGACGGCGATGTCGTCATCGACCCGCGGCTGTTCACGCCCCCGTCGCTCAACCCCCAGCCGACACCCCTCATCATCAACGACAACGTCATCGACCTGCTGACCACCCCGGCCTCCCCCGGACAGCCCGCCCAGCTGAGCTGGCGCCCGCAGGTCGCGCCGTACCAGGTCACCTCCAACGTCCAGACGGTGGCGGCCGGTGGCACCACCGACATCCAGGTCACCGCGTCCCCTGACGGCACGAGGATCACGCTCTCCGGCACGATCGCCGCCGACGCCCAACCCACCTTGAAGGTCTCCCAGATCCAGGACCCCAACGCATTCGGGCGCACGGCCCTGATCGAGGCCCTGGGCCGCGCGGGGGTCACCGTCACCGCCCCGCCGACCGGGCCCAACCCGGACGGCACGCTGCCCGCCTCGTACACCGGCGATCCGCAGGTGGCCGCCTTCGTCTCACCGCCGTACCGCGAGTACGCCAAGCTGATCCTGAACGTCAGCCACAACCTCGGCGCCAACCTGGCGCTGTGCAACATGGCCGTGAACCGCGGCAGCACGGACTGCTTCGACGGCTTCCCGGTCATCCACGACTTCCTCACCCAGACGGCGAACGTCGACCCGACTCAGTTCCAGATGGCGGACGGACGCGGCGATGTGCCCGTCGACCGCGTCACGCCCACCGGGCTCAACCAGCTGCTCGCGTACTGGCTGCGCACCCCTGACGCGGACGCGTTCCGCACCTCACTGCCGATCCTCGGGGTGTCCGGCACGGGCGCTCTCTTCTGCACCACCGACTGCCCGGCCAAGGGCAAGGTCTTCGCCAAGCCCGGCACCATCATCGGCTTCGACCAGCTCAACCAGCAGTTCGCCATCAACGCGCAGACGTACGCGGGCTACCTGCAGGCGGACGACGGCCACCTCTACACCTTCTTCATCGGCGTCAACGGCGCGGCGGCACCGGACATCCAGGGGTTCTTCGACGTCAACGACGACGTCGACGAGATCGCCGCCATCCTCCAGCAAGAGGCATGCGCGGAACACGGCGCCGGCCGCTCGCACCACAAGGACGTCATGTCCGCGAGAAGGCCGCTCTCCCGGATCATTCGTCCGTAACGCGACCAGTACCCACGGCTCGCGCCGTTGCCGCACGCGATGGCGCTGGCGGGATGACGCCGGCACAGCTGATGCGGCATGCATCGCCTGCCCCCCGGCGGCGCGAGCTCCTGGGAAGCCACCCCAGCGGTCAGGGGACTCGGCAGACGAGTCCGAGGAGTACGGCAGCCGCCCCGACCCGGTAACACCAGCTCAGGGCCGGTATCCCGCAAGGGACACCGGCCCTGACTGGTTTCCCGACCCGTTGGGAGCCGCTGGGGAGCGAGCCGGGGAGCGGACCAAGGAGCCCGCTCCCGAGCGCCTGCTACTGACACGCCCTCAGCAGGGCATCGAGGGCGGCCTCCCGGACCCGCGTCAGGCGGCCGGGCGGGTTGAACAGCCGGCACCCCCAGAGGATCTTCACCGATTGCCCTCGTTTAGGATCACGTAGCCAACACGGCTTCGACACAGGCGAGTTGAGATGCATCGCATACCATTGCGGCAAATTGTTCCGATTGCGGCGGCCTTGTCGCTCGCGATCGCGCTCTCACCCTTCGGCACCCCGATGGCGCAGGCCGCGCTGCCGGGTACGCCCGGGCTGCTGGTGGGGACCCGGATCTACCCCAACGGGGGCGCCACGACGGCCACCGAAAACCCGGACGGCTCCCGGCTGGTCCTGGCCGTCAGCCCTGGAGGGGGCACGGACCAGGGGAGGGCTCCGACGTGGTCCCCTGACGGCACGAGGATCGCGGTCCAGAGCGGGGAGGGCGGGGTGGCCACCTACCTTCCCAATCTGACCGGTGCAGTGCTTGCCGACGGCGGCGTGGACGGCTTCCCGGCCTACACCGCGGATGGAGCGGACGTCATCGTCGGCTCCTATACCGGTGCGGCGGACGCGCAGGTCCAGCTGAAGTACTCCCCGTCGACCTGGGACATTAACCAGCACGAGGGTTCGGGCGACCTGCAGCCCTGGTTCCCGACCTCCACCGGCGGCTCCGACACGGCTCCCAGCGTCTCCGCGAAGACCGGGACCGTGGTGTTCGAGCACGACACCGCCGGTTCCTCGGACATCTGGACCGACCACGGCAACCACACCGCCGGGCTGCTGATCTCCAACGGCAAGCAGCCGGACGTCTCGCCCGACGGTTCGACCATCGCGTTCAGCCGGACCGTCAACGGGTTCGCCCAGCTCTTCACCCAGCCCGCCGACGGCTCCGGCAGCGCGGTCCAGGTGACCAGCGGCGCGACCAACCACACGTATCCCAAGTGGAGCACGGACGGCAAGGAGCTGTTCTACGACAGCAACCCGGGCACCGACTACCAGTCGACGGTCGGCCATTACCTGGTGCTCTCCACCATGGCCGACGCGCTCACGCCCAACGGCCTGATCGACGTCCAGCAGCAGCCCACCACCCCGAAGCCGGCCGGGGTCGCCTCGACGTTCCATCCGATCCCGCCCGCCCGGCTGCTCGACACCCGCGACGGCACCGGGACAGTGGCCAAGGGCGCCGTGCCCGCCGGAGGGATCCTGCCGCTGCAGATCAGCGGTGCCGGGGGCGTCCCCGCCTCGGGCGTGACCTCGGTGGTCCTCAACGTCACGGTCACCGACACCACCGGTCCCGGGCATCTGACCGCCTGGGGGGACACGACCGCGATGCCGTCGACCTCGAACCTCAACTGGAACCAGGCGGGACAGACCATTTCCAACCTGGTGACCCTGCCGGTCCCCAGCGACGGCGAGCTGGACATCTTCACGAACAGCACCACGGACGTCGTCGCCGACGTCCAGGGCTACTACACGGCCGACACCAGCGGCGCGACGTTCACCAGCCAGGCGCCGACGCGGATCCTGGACACCCGCACCCCGCTGGGTGTCCCGAGCAAGGGCCCGGTCGACTACAGCACCATCAGCCTGAAGGTCGACGGCCAGAACGGCGTTCCGGCCAACGCCTCGGCGGTCGTGCTGAACCTGACCACGGCGTTCACCGCCAATGACGCCGGCTACCTGGAGGCCTACCCCGAGGGCACCGCCCCGCCGACCGTCTCCAACGTCAACTGGTCCTCGAGCGGCGCGCTGATCTCCGGTCTGGCGGTCGTCCCGGTCGGGGCCGACGGCAACGTCAGCATCAAGGTCCACGGCACGACCGACGTGGTTGCCGATGTCTTCGGCTACTTCACGGCCGACAGCGCTGGTGCGAAGTTCAGCAGCACCGTCCCGGGCCGCATCCTGGACACCCGGCTCAGCGGGAGCGCGCTCACCGCGGGCCAGCCGCTCGCCCTCCAGGTCACGGGGGTCGACGGCGTCCCCAGCGGCATCAAGTCCGTCGTACTGAACCTCACCGTCACGGACAACAACAGCGCGGGCTTCCTGGAGGCCTGGGCCGACGGCACCACGCGTCCGGCCGCGGCGTCCAACGTCAACTGGGTCAGCGGTCAGACGATCCCCAACCTGGTGATCGTCCCGGTCGGGGCCGACGGCAAGGTCGACCTGTACACCAACAGCACCACGAATGTGATCGCCGACGTCTTCGGCTACTTCAGCTGAGGTCCGGCTCCGCCGCGATCGGCGGGGCTCGGCGCCCGAGAGGGCTCAGCACCAGGTCAGGGGCCTGATCCGCGGTGCGGGTCAGGCCCCTGGCCCGGGGAGCGTCCGCACCTGGGCCGACCGGGAAGTACTCGCTCAGAACCGGCTGTACGCCTCGATGTCGTCGGTGAACTCCGCGATCGCCTCCCGGGTCAGGGTCGGGCGGGTGTCGGCGATGGCGGTCAGGTAGTCGCCGGTGCCCGCGGGCTTGCCCTGGCGCTGGGTCAGCTCGCGCTCGAAGGCGGCCTGGGCGCCCTTGCGGGCGGCGAACTCGATGTCGGCCGGCGTGAAGAGTTCGCTGGCCCGCACCAGGCGGTCCAGGTCCACCGCCTCGGCGGCGGGGCCCAGGTAGCGGGCCCAGATGGCCGCGCGGGCCGCCGGGTTCGGCGGGCCGATCGGGATGACGTAGTCGAACCGGCCCGGACGCAGGAAGGCCGGGTCCAGCGAGCGGACCGAGTTGGTGGCGCAGACCAGCAGCCGGGCCTCGTGCTCGCGGAAACCCGGGATGATCTTGAGCAGCTCGTTGGTGACCCCGTGCCCGGGGTCGACCGCCTTGCCGGACCGCACCCCGGCGATCTCCTCCACCTCGTCGATGAAGAGCAGGACCGCGTCCAGTCCGGCGAGGTCCGCGAACGCGTCGCGCAGCGCCACCGCCAGCCCGCCGTCGGTGCCGGCCGCCAGCCGGGACGGGAAGAGCTCCACGAACGGCCAACTCAGCCGGGACGCCACCGCCTTGGCGAAGCTGGTCTTGCCGGTACCGGGCGGGCCGAAGAGGATCACCGCCTTGGGCGGGGCGACGCCGTAGCGATCGGCCAGCGCCGGCTCCGTCAGCGGAAGGACCAGGCGGCGCTCGACGACCTGCTTCTCCCGCTCCATACCGGCCATCGCCTCCCAGAGCCCGCCCGGCAGCATCCGGCCGCCCAGCACCGCGAGCGCGTCGGCGTCGGCCGCGCCCGGCGGTTCGACCCGCTCGTAGTAGACCAGGCCGGTCCGGACCGTGTAGCCGGAGTTCTCCAGGGCCCGCGCCCCGGTGGCGCCCTCCGGCAGCAGCACGCTGATCCGGCGTACGCCGACCGCGCGCAGGCGCCGCTCGACCTCCGCGAGCAGGGCGCTGCCGACTCCGCGATTGCGCCAGTGCGAGGCCAGTGCCACCAGCAGCACCCAGGCGCGATCACCGCGCGGCTGGGCGACCACCAGGCCGATCACCTCATCGCCGACCACCGCGACCACGCTCGCCTGGTCGGCCCCGGCGGCGGCCATCACCTCGGAGACCGGGAAGACCGGGACCTCGCCGTCGGCCTGGCGGCTCTGGTCCCAGATCTGGATCGCCTGGTCGAGGTCGCCGTCGCGATAGTCCCGCAGGTGCCATGCCGGCATGGTGCTCACCTCGCCGCGTCCGAACCTCCATTCTGGCCTCCCGGAGCACGGGGCGCCGCTCGGTGGCCGGCCGGCCGGCAGCGGGCGGCGCCGCTCAGGCGTCCTCGGCGCCGGCCCGCACCTCCCGCTTCATCCGGCGCCAGCCGTTGGCCAGCCCGATCGGCCCCAGCACGGCCGCGACGGCCAGCGCCACCAGGCTCATCCGCGACCCGCCGACGTGGGTCGCCCAGCAGGCCACCACCCCGCCGAGCACCGCGCCGAGCACCGCCTCGCGCAGCCTGGACCGGGTGGTGCGGCCGACGAAGAGCCGCTTTCCGGGCGGCGGCACCAACTCGTCGAGTCCGGCCGCCGGACCGGCGCTCGCCGCCTTCGGGCGCTTGAGGTACATGAAGTACAGGAACCGGCCGCACGGCTCCCAGCCCTCGGGGGCGAGTTCGGCGGCGATCGCCGCCAGGCCGCGCGCCCGGTCCGCGCTCTCCCGCCGGTACTCCCAGCGCATCGCGCTCGCCGGGTCCCGGTGGCAGACGAAGCGGCCGAGCCGGTCGAGGCCCGCCACCTCCCAGCCCTGGTCCCCGTAGTGGTTCAGGTACTTGCGGTCGGTGTAGATGTCGGCGGCCCACTTCCAGGTCTGCGCCGAAGCGTCGGGCCGCTCGTCCGCCCCCGGCCGCCGGGTGAGGCGCGCGGCGAAGTCCTCCGGCGCGCCGAACTCCTCGTACGGGTCGGGCGATCCGCTCTCGGCCAGGTAGCCGCCGAGGTCGGCGACGGTCGCCGCGACCTCGCTCTGCGGGAGTCCGGCGGCCCGCAACCCCCCGGCCAGCTCGGCGAAGTAGCGGTCGGTGCGCTCTGTCATGGTGCTCCCCCTGGAGTGGCTCTGCTCAGCATGGACTTCACCGCGGTGTGGAACTCCAGCCACGACCGGTTCTGCTCCGCCAGCTCCCGGCGCCCCACCGCGGTGAGCTGGTAGTAGCGGCGCCCCGGTCCGCGCTCGGCGGCCCGGAACTCGCCGACCACCAGGCCGGCTTCCTCCAGCCGGTTGAGCACGGGGTAGAGCGTCCCGCCCTTGATCTCGCCGAGCCCGGCACCGGCCAGGGCTTTGGCGATCTCGTATCCGTAGCTCTCGCCCTCGGTGAGGCAGGCGAGCACGAGCAGGTCAAGGACACCCTTGAGCCAGTTGGATCTGCGATCTGCGGCCATGGGTCAATTCCAGCACTACCTAGGTAGGAATGCAATCTAGCTGGGAGTCCGATCCTGCGGGGCGCCGCTCATACCGGGCCGCGGTCGGCGAATGAGCCCGCCCGGCGCGCCGTCGGGTGGCAGACTGCTGACGGTCGCTGCCACCCACCCGAGGGAGCCCCCGTGTCCCTGGACTTCGACGACCCGTCAGCCGCGCTGCCGCCCACCGAGCGCCGCAACCCCGCGAGCCTGGCACTGGACCGGATGGACACCACCGCGATCCTGGAGCTGATCAACGATCAGGACGCCACCGTGCCGGGCGCGGTGCGGGCCGCGCTGCCGCAGCTCGCCGAGCTGGTCGAGGCGGGGCTGCGCACGCTGCGCGCCGGCGGCCGGGTGCACTACTACGGCGCCGGGACGGGCGGGCGGATCGCGCTCGGCGACGCCGTGGAACTGGGGCCGACCTACGGCGTGGGCGAGGAGCGGTTCGTCGCGCACCTGGCGGGCGGGCACCGCACGGCCGCCGTGGCCCGGGAGGGCGCCGAGGACGAGTCGCCCGACCCGGCCGACCGACCGCCCCCCGACGAGCGCGACCTGGTGATCGGCATCACCGCGGGCGGCGGCACCCCGTACGTGATCGCCGCACTGCGGGCGGCCCGCGCCG
The DNA here is from genome assembly GCF_036242395.1 of Kitasatospora sp. NBC_01266. NCBI lineage: Bacteria > Bacillati > Actinomycetota > Actinomycetes > Kitasatosporales > Streptomycetaceae > Kitasatospora > Kitasatospora sp. NBC_01266. The sequence continues at coordinate 4,085,521 of NZ_CP108458.1, forward strand.
CGGGGGCGAGCACCGCGCTGCTGTCCGGCAACCCGCAGGCCCCGGCAGCCGGCTTCGCCGACCTGCACGTGCTGCTGGACACCGGGCCCGAGGTGGTCACCGGCTCGACCCGGATGAAGGCGGGCACCGCCCAGAAGCTCGCGCTCAACGCCTTCTCGACCGCCCTGATGGTGCGCAGCGGGCGGACCTGGTCGAACCTGATGGTCACCGCCTCGGCGGCCAACACCAAGCTGCGCGAGCGGGCGGTCCGCAACCTGATGACGGCCTGCCAGGTGACCCGGAGCCAGGCCGAGCGGACGCTCGACGCCTGCGACGGGCAGACCGCGACGGCGCTGGTGGTGCTGGCCGGCGGCGGCACCCCGGAGCGGGCCCGGACGGCGCTGGAGCGCAACCACGGGCAGCCGTGGGCGGCGGTGCGGGAGCTGACCGGCGGCCGGCAGCCGTGAATCCGCTCTTCCTCGGGCTGGACGCCGGCGGCAGCTGGACCCGCGCCGTGGTGCTGGACGCCGCCGGGCAGGAGCTGGGCCGGGCCACCACCGCCGGGGCGAACCCCACCGCCCGGGGCGTGGCGGCGGCGGTCGACTCGCTCGCCTCGGCGGCGCTGCCGGCGCTGCGCGGGCTGGCGGCGGACGCGGTGGCCGGCTGCGTGGTCGGCCTGGCGGGCCTGCGGACGCTGGCCGACCGGGCGGCCTTCGCCGAACGCTGCCGGACCGCGTTCGCGATCGAGGCGCGGGTGCGGCTGCTGCCGGACGCGGTGACCGCCTTCGCGGCCGGGACCGAGCAGCGCGCGGGCACCGTGCTGATCGCGGGGACCGGGGCCAGTTGCTGCCAGGTGAGCGAGTGCCGGGTGGTGCGCGCCGGCGGCGGTCTGGGCTGGCTGCTCGGCGACGAGGGCAGCGGCTTCTGGCTGGGCCGCGAGGCGCTGCGCCACGCGCACGCCGAACCGGGCGGGCCGCTGGGCGCGGCGGTGCTGCGGCACTGCGGTGCGGCGGGCCCGGACGAGTTGCTGCCCTGGGCCTACGACGGCCCGCCACGCCGGCTGGCCGAACTGGCCCCGCTGGTCAGCGCGGCCGCCGAGGCCGGGGACCGGGCCGCCCTGGCGATCGCCGAGGCGGCCGCCGGGCACCTGGCCCGGCTGGTCCGCGCGACGGCCTCGGCCACGGGGCCGCTGGTGCTGGCCGGTTCGGTGGCCGCCTCCCCCGGGCCGGTCCGCGAGCGGCTGCTGGCACTGCTCGGCGGGCCGGTGGCCATCGCCGGTGATCCGGCGCTCGCGGCTGCCCGGCTGGCGCTGCGGGCCGGATCCGCTCACCCGCCGTACCGGCCCTGGGACGGCTGATCGCCGAGGCGGGCCGATCAGGCCCGGTCGCCCGCCGGCGGCGTCAGGTCGGGCGCCGCACCGAGGCCGGGGGCGGCGGCGGCCGGGATCCGGTCGGGGCTGAACTGCTCGCTGACCCAGATCCGACCACCGCCGCGGCAGTCGACCAGGTAGTCCCGTCCCACGCTCCAGCGCCGCTCGCCGGCATAGGGCCAGTGCCGGGGCGCGAAGGAGACCGGACGGCAGGCCAACAGGCTCTGCTGCTGGGCGAGATGGTGGAGCAGCGGGGTGCCGGACGGCGGGAGCAGCGACGCGGCCTGCCGGGCCGGCAGGTAGGCGTGGCAGCCGCTGACCGTGACCCCCTGGGGCGTGATCAGCCTGCTGCGCTGCAGGACCAGCGGGGCGAGGCCGCCCTCACCCGCGAGCGCCTCGCGCACCACCGGCGGGACGGCCTGCGGCGCCACGGGCTGCTGGGCGTCCACCACCATCTGCACCGGACTGCCGACCAGGCCGGCCAGCAACCGGATGGCGGATCCGTCGAAGGTGAGCAGCAGCCGCGTCACCTCCGGATAGGACCACGGCCGTAACGGCGGCAGCTCGGTCGGCTCGGTCACGGGCACCACGGCGCACACCTCGGCTCTCTTCATCGGGACCGCCAAGCTCGCCTGCCCGCAAGCGGATCTGACTATGCGTCAATCATAGATGGCAGACAATTGATGAACGCAAGTCTTAAATTGCTCTGCAGTCAAAACTTTCCCGCGCGTCACACTGGTCGCACCGGTCACGGGCGGCCGACCTGACGTTGTGCCCTGGACGTTCTTCCGCAACCCGGCGCCCGACAGCAGCCGAGTGCTGGGTCTGACCCGCAGACCGTGGTATGAAAATCGCGTCGGTGCAGGCCACCGCCTCAGCCGACCGGGCAGAGCCGAACGGAGAACACCCATGGACCTGCGCCCGCCCGCCGGGGCCCCCGGCCTCGGCCGTCGCGAACGCAACAAGCAGCGGGTCCGCGAACGGCTCTACACGGCCGCGGTGGACCTCTTCGTCGCCAAGGGCTACGACCACACATCGATCGAGGACATCGTCGAACTCGCCGACGTGGCCCGCGGGACCTTCTTCAACTACTTCCAACGCAAGGAAGACCTGATCACCGCCTGGAACGAGCGGCGGCGCAACAGCCTGGTCGTGCTGCTGACCGAGAGCCAGTACGGCAGCACCAGCGCGGTCGACCAGCTGAACCGCTGCGTGACCGTACTCGCCCAGCTCAACTGGGCGGAGCGGGAGCTGACGGTGGCCATGCTGACCGCCTGGGGCAAGGCGGGGCGGCCGATCCTGCAGGAGCCGTACCTCGCGCAGACCTTCACCCGGATCGTCCAGGCCGGCGTCGCGCAGGGCGAGCTGCGCCCGGAGCCGTCGCCCGAGCGGGTCGGCAACACACTGCACGACCTCTACCTCGGCGCGCTCTACCGCTGGGCGGGCGAGCCCGGACCCGCCGCACCCGAGGCGCTGACCGAGGAGTTGCTGGGCGCGCTGCGACTGCTGCTGGACGGCATAGCGCTGCCCGTCGAGCGGTAGCGGTCCCGACCCCGCCCACGGCCCGGGCCGGCTACCTGATTGGGCGTATGTCGCACGGATGGGCCACACCCCGGCACCGCTTACCGTCAGCTCATGTCCACGCCCTCCCCGAGGCCCGGCGGCCTCCAGCGGCTCGGCCAGTGGTGCGCGCGCCACTGGGCCGTGGTGATCATCGGCTGGCTGGTCGCCCTGGGCGGACTGCACGGGCTGCAGAACTCCTTCGGCGGCACCTACTCCGACGACTTCTCGCTGCCCGGCGTCCAGTCGCACACCGGCCAGGAGGTCCTCGCCGCGCACGCCCCGGCCTCCGGCGGCTTCGGCTCGCAGATCGTGCTGCACGACGCGAGCGGCCCGCTGACCGCCGACTCCGGGCCGATCGGCCAGAGCGTCACCGCCCTGCAGAAGCTGCCGCACGTCCTCTCCGTGGTGAACCCGCTGCCCGCTCCCGGCGCCCCGCCCACCGGCGCGCTCTCCGCCAACCAGAGCATCGGCTACATCACCGTCCGCTTCCAGGAGAACCCCACCCTCTACGGCACCGGCTACCTGACCGGCGTCGACGACGCGGTGGCGCCGATGCGGGCGGCCGGCCTCCAGGTCGAGTACGGCGGGCCGCTGGGTGAGCTGGCCCGGCCGCACACCAAGGACCTGACCAGCGAGGCGGTCGGCTTCGCGGTCGCCGTGGTGGTGCTGCTGATCGGCTTCGGCAGCCTGATCGCCGCCGGGCTGCCGCTGCTCAGCGCGCTGCTGGCGGTGATCGTCGGACTGAGCTGCCTGAGCCTGCTGGCGATCGCGTTCACCTTCGCGAGCGTCTCGCCGACCCTGGCGACCATGATCGGGCTGGGCGTGGGCATCGACTACGCGCTCTTCCTGATCACCCGTCACCGCCAGCTGCTGATGGACGGCCTCGACCCGGCGAGTGCCGCCGGACGCTCGGTGTCCACCAGCGGGCGGGCCGTGGTGGTCTCCGGCTGCACGGTGGTGATCGCGCTGGCCGGGCTCTCGGTCTCCCGGGTGAGCTTCATCGCCAAGCTGGGCGCGGCCGCGATGATCACCGTGGCCACCGCGGTGCTCGGCGCGATCACCCTGGTCCCCGCACTGCTCGGGCTGATCGGGCGGCGGATCGACCGGTTCAGCGTACGGACCCCGGTGGCGGAGGTCAGCGCGGTCCCCGCCGAGCGGGGCGCCGGCTTCTGGCACCGCTACGCCCGCCGGGTCGAGCGCCGCCCCTGGTGGTTCCTGGCCGGCGGCCTGGTGGTGATCGGGGTGCTGACGATCCCGCTCTTCTCGATCCGGCTCGGGCACATCGACGACGGCGCGGATCCGACCAGCTTCACCGACCGGCGCGCCTTCGACCTGATCTCCGAGGGCTTCGGTCCGGGCGCCAACGGGCCGCTGACCATCGTGGTCGACCAGAGCACGGTGCCCGCCGACCAGCGCTCGACGCTGCTGACCAACCTCCAGCACGCGCTCACCGACGTGCCGGGCGCGGCGAGCATCAGTCCGCTGCAGTCGACCTCCGACGGTCAGGTGCTGATCGCCACCGCGATCTCCACCGGCGCGCCGCAGGACGCCGTGACCACCAACCTCTTCAACCACCTGAAGAACACCGCGCTGCCGCAGGGCCGGGCCGGGACCAGCGCCACCACCTACCTGACCGGCACCACGGCCGCCCAGCTGGACTTCCTGGAGCTGGTCGCCAAACGGCTGCCGGGGATCATCGCGGTGGTGGTGGGGCTGGCCTTCATCATCATCCTGACCGTCTTCCGCGGTCTGCTGGTGGCGGTGAAGGCGGCCGTGCTCAACCTGCTCTCGATCGGCGCCTCGTACGGCGTGGTGGTCGCGGTCTTCCAGTGGGGCTGGGGCGGCCCGGCGCTCGGGGTGAACGGGACGGTGCCGATCGAGAGCTATGTGCCGATGATGATGTTCGCCATCGTCTTCGGCCTCTCGATGGACTACGAGGTCTTCCTGCTCTCCCGGGTGCACGAGGAGTGGCACCGGCTGGGCGACAGCCGGGACGCCGTCGCGCACGGCCTGGAGATCACCGCCCGGGTGATCACCTGCGCCGCGTTGATCATGGTCAGCGTCTTCGCGGCCTTCATCCTGAGCGACAACATCGTGGTGAAGATGCTGGGCCTGGGCCTGGCGGTCAGCGTCCTGGTGGACGCCACCGTGGTGCGGCTGCTGCTGGTCCCGGCGGTGCTCACGCTGCTGGGCGACCGCGCCTGGTGGCTGCCGCGCTGGCTGGACCGGGTGCTGCCGAACCTGAACGTCGAAGGGGACTGACGGCGCGTCGGGGTGCCGATCGCGCGCGGGAGCCGTCAGACCAGCTCGGCCAACTCGGCCCGGGAGGCGATGCCGAGCTTCGGATAGGCCTTGTAGAGGTGGTGGCCCACGGTGCGGGGGCTGAGGAAGAGCTGGGCGGCGATCTCCCGGTTCGACAGCCCCTTCGCCGCGAGCCGGGCGATCTGCTCCTCCTGCGGGGTCAGCCCCGCCAGCGGTCCGGCCGGGGCCGCCACCGGGGCGGCCGAGCCGGCCGCGCCCAGCTCGGCGCGGGCCCGTTCGGCCCACGGCGCCGCGCCCAGCCGCTCGAAGACCTCCAGCGCCGCGCGCAGCCTGCTCCGGGCCTCGCTCTTGCGCCGGTCCCGGCGCAGCCACTCGCCGAACAGCAGATTGGTGCGGGCGAGTTCGAACGGCCGGTCGGCGGCGGCGTGCAGTTCCAGGGCCGCCAGGTAGCCCGACTCGGCGAGTTCCGGCGGCCCGAGCAGCGCCTGGCAGCGCAGCACCAGCGCCCGGGTCCAGTGCGGCTCGCCGATCCGCTGCGACCAGCTCGCGAACCGCGCGAAGGCGGCCTCGGCCCGCTCGGGCCGGCCCAGCCGGACGGCCGCCTCCACCAGGTCGGGCACGGTGCGGATGGCCGAGACGTGGTGGCGGTAGCGGCCGGCGGTGTGCGGCTCCAGGCGCTCCACCACTTCGGCCACCCGGCCCTGTCCCAGGTCGTGCACGGCCAGCGCCCACTGGCTCCAGGAGCTGCCGGCCGCCGGAGCGCCCCAGGCGGTGGCCTCGTCCGCCAGGGCCTCACCGACCCGCCGCGCGACCAGCTCGCCGTCACCCCGCAGCGCCGCCAGGTAGGCCTCCAGGGCCGCCAGTTGGCCGACCCACTGGGGCTGGGCGGTGTCCCGCGCCAGCGCCGCGCCCTCGGCCGCCGCCAGCTCGGCGTCCCGGTGGCGCCCGTGGAACAGCTCGGCCTCGGCCCGGAAGAAGAGCAGCGTGGGCAGCAGGCCGACCGCGCCGGCCGACCGCGCCTCGGCGATCAACTCCTCGGCCAGCGCGAAGGTCTCGGCGTCCCGCCCGGGGATCAGGGTGGCTCCGCAGAGCTGCACCAGCTCGCGCGGGCTGTCCACCCCGGCCGCCCGGGCCGCCGCGACGACCTCCAGCACCGGGCGGGCCGGCGGCGCGCTGCGGCCGACGGCGGGCCCGGCGCTCGCCAGCAGGTACTCCACCAGCGGGGCGAGCGGATCCGCGGCGGGCAGTTCGAGCGCCGCCAGCCGGTCCAGCACCGCACCGACCTGCTCCTCGCCCAGGTACCAGGCGGTGTGGAAGGCCTGCAGCAGCAGCCGGGCGGCCAGCGGCGCCTCGATCCCCCGCTCGGCCGCGCCCAGCAGCAGCCGGTGCGCCTGCGGATACCCGCCGCGCCAGAACGCGGCGGTGGCCCGCACCCAGTCCAGCACGGCGAGCGTGAAAGGCTCTTCGGCCAGCTCGGCTCCGCGCTCGGCGAGCCCCCTGGCCCGCTCGGCCTCCGCCGCGTCCAGCGCCGACTCGGCCGCCAGCACCAGGCAGCGGGTCACCGCCCCTCGATCCGGGGCGAGTTGGGCGGCCCGCTCGTAGGCGGCGGCGGCGCCCGCGTGGCCGCCACGGGCCACCGCCCGGCGGGCGACGCCCTCCAGCGCCTCGGCCAGTTCGGCGTCCGGCCCGGTGGCGGCCAGCGCCAGCTGCCAACTCCCGCTGTCCAGCTCACCGTTCGCCCGCAGCACCGCGCCGAGCGCGCGATGTGCGGCCATCGTGCGCTCCAGCGGCGCAGCGTGCAGGATCGCGGCCCGCAGCAGCGGATGGCGCAGCGTGTACCGCCCGTCCGGGGTGCGCCGCAGCAGGCCGGCCTGCTCGGCGGGCGACAGGTGCACGGTGCCCACGCCGAGCGTCTCGGCCGCCCGCAGCACGGTCGCCAGCACCCCGCTCTGCTCGGCGGCGGCCACCAGCAGCAGCGTCCGGGTCGGCTCGGGCAGCCGCTCCAACTGCCCCTGGAAGGCCTGGCCGAGGCGCCCGGTGAGCGGCAACTCGCCGGCGCGGTACGGGTGTCCGTCGGCCAGTGCGGCAGGCAGCTCGGTCAGGGCCAGCGGGTTGCCCTGCGCCTCGGCCAGCACCCGGTAGCGCAGTCCGGCCCCGCCCGGCGCCGAGTGCGCCGCGAGCAACTCCGCTGCGGCCGACGGATCCAGTGGCGCCAGCCGCAGCTCGGGCAGCCCGGCGGCGACGAACGAGTCCTGGCCGTCGCGGGCCGCGAAGAGCAGCACCACACCCTCGCGGCCGAGCCGCCGGGCGGCCAGCAGCAGCGCCTCGGCGGAGGAGTGGTCCAGCCAGTGCGCGTCGTCCACCAGGCAGAGCAGCGGCCGGGTGGCGGACAGTTCGGCCAGCAGCCCGAGGGTGCCCAGCCCGCCGAGCAGCCGGTCACCCGGGCCACCCGGCTCGGCCAGCCCGAACGCCGCCTCCAGGGCGCGGCGTTGGGGCGCCGGCAGGCCGGGCAGCAGCGGCAGCGCGGGGCCGAGCAGCAGATGCAGCCCGGCGAACGGCAGGTCGGCCTCGCTCTCGACCCCGCTCGCCCGGAGCACCTCGAAGTCGGCACCCGCCCGCTCGGCCGCGTACTCCAGCAGCGCGCTCTTGCCGATCCCCGGCTCCCCGCGCAGCACCAGTGCCCCGCTGCGCCCCTCGACCGCCCCTGCCAGCAGCCCCGCGATCGCGGCCTGCTCCCCCGCCCGCCCGTACAGCATGGGTCGACCCTACCTATGCGTGACCGATTCGGCTGCTCCGCATCCCGCCTACCTTCTTGACCAGCAGGAACACACAGAACGCAAGAGGGAGACGGACCATGACGAACCTTCAGCAGCTGGCCGACCAGTACCTCGCCACCTGGAACGAGAGCGACCCGGCCGCCCGCCGCAAGCTGATCGACACCTACTGGGCCGCCGACGCGAGCTACACCGACCCGCTGGCCGAGGCCGTCGGCCGCGACGCCGTGGACGCCGTCATCGGCGCCGTCCAGAGCCAGTTCCCCGGCCTGGTCTTCAGCCTGGGCGCGGGCGGCGTGGACGCCCACCACAACCTGGCCCGCTTCACCTGGGACCTCGGCCCGGCCGGCGCGGAGGCGCTGGTGGTCGGCTTCGACGTGCTGGTGGCCACCGAGGACGGCCTGATCGGCGCCGTGCACGGCTTCCTCGACAAGGTCCCGTCCGCCTGAACCCGGCGCGGCGCCATGCGGGCCCCCGGTCCGCATGGCGCCCCCGATCCCCAAGGAGCACACCCGAGATGACCATCACCCTGCCCTCCCCCCGGCTCGTCGCCGAGGAGCAGCGCCCGCCCCGCGGCCTGCTCACCGTGCTGCTCACCGCGTCGTTCGTGACCACCCTCGACTTCTTCGTGGTCAACGTCGCGATCCCCTCGCTGCAGGCCCGGCTGCACGCCGGCCCGGCGGGCATCCAGTGGGTGGTGGCCGGCTTCGGCCTGGCCCTGGCCGCCGCCCTGGTGCCCGCCGGACGGCTCGGCGACCGGTTCGGGCGCCGCCGGATCTTCGCGCTCGGGCTGCTGCTCTTCACCCTCTCCTCGGCCGCCTGCGGCCTGGCCCCCAGCACCGGATCACTGATCGCGGGGCGGGTGGTGCAGGGCCTGTCGGCGGCCCTGATGGGCCCGCAGGTGCTGGCCATCCTGCGGCACAGCTACACCGGCGCCGCGCAGGCCAAGGCCTTCGGCCGGTACGCGCTCTCGCTGGGCATCGGCGCGGTGCTCGGCCAGCTGATCGGCGGCCTGCTGATCAAGGCGGATCTCTTCGACCTGGGCTGGCGCACCTGCTTCCTGGTCAACGTGCCGGTCGGCCTGGTCACCCTCGCGGTGGTCAAGCGCTGCGTGCCGGAGTCCCGGGCACCCCTGGAGGTCCCCGCGGCCGGCGGCCGGGGCGGCACCGGCCTGGACCTGGCCGGCAGCGCGCTGGTGGCCGCCGCGCTGACCGCGCTGGTGCTGCCGCTGATCCAGGGCCAGTCGCAGGGCTGGCCGCTGTGGACCTGGCTCTGCCTGGCCGGCTCGGCCGCGCTGTTCGCCCTCTTCGCGCTGCACCAGTCCCGCCTGGCCGCCCACCCGGTGCTCGACCCGCGGCTGCTGCGCGAACCCGGCTTCGCCGTGGGCATCCTCGCCCAGCTCGGCTTCAACCTCGGCCAGGCCTCGTTCTTCCTGGTCCTCGCGCTCTACCTGCAGATGGGGCACGGCCTGGACGCGCTCGGCTCCGGCCTGCTCTTCGTCTCGATCGGCGGCGGCTACCTGCTCACCTCGCTCAACGCGCACCGGGTCGCCGCCCGGCTCGGCCGCGGTGCCGTGGCGCTGGGCACCGCGGGCATGGCCGCGGGACTGGGCGTGCTGGCCCTGACCGCGCAGTGCGTCGGCACCGCCGGGAGCGCCTGGTGGCTGGCCCCGGGGATGTTCCTGGACGGCCTCGGCATGGGCCTGGTGATCGCCCCGCTGACCGGCAGCACGCTGGCCGCGGTCCGCCCGCGACTGGTCGGCTCGGCCGCCGGCGCGGTGGCCACCACCCAGCAGGTCGGCAACGCGCTCGGCGTCGCCCTGCTCGGCATCCTCTTCTACCGCGCGGTCCACCAGGGTTGGACCCACGCCTTCGTGCTGAGCATGCTGGTGCTGGCCGTCCTGGAGCTCGCGGTGGCCGCGCTCTCCCGGCTGCTGCCGAAGAACTGACCCCCGCACTGCCCAGCACCCGCCTTCCCGTGCCAGAGTGACTCGGATGAGTAGCGAGAAGAACGACGTGCCCGCCTGGGAGCAGCGCTTCCGGGCGGCACGGGTGTCACTTCCTGAATGGGCGGACGACGCCCCGGAGCGTTCGCTGTACGTCTCGAACGCGGCCGGCAGCTATGAGGTCTACGCCTGGGACCGGGCCGCCGGCACCCACCGGCAGGTCACCGACCGCCCCAGCGGCACCACCGACGCGGCCCTGTCCCCCGACGGTGCCTGGATCTGGTGGTTCGACGACACCGACGGCGACGAGTTCGGCAGCTGGCGGCGCCAGCCGTTCACCGGCGGGCCTGACGAGGTGGCCGTGCCCGGCCTGGCCCCGTCCTACGAGGCGGGCCTGGCGCTGGGCCGGGACGGCACCGTGGTGGTCGGCCGCTCCACCGACGAGGACGGCACCACGCTGCACCTGCTGCGCCCCGGCGCGGGCGAACCGGTGGAGATCTACCGGCACGCCGAGTACGGCGGGGTCGGCGACCTGTCCCACGACTCGGCGCTGCTGGCGATCGACCACACCGAGCACGGTGACGCGATGCACAGCGCGATCCGGGTACTGCGGACGTCGGACGGTGCGGACGTCGCCGAGCTGGACGAGGTGACCGGCCGCCCGGAGCCGCGCGGCCTGACCTGCCTGGGCTTCGCCCCGGTGGCCGGCGACAGCCGGCTGCTGGTCGCTCACCAGCGCCGCGGCCGCTGGGAGCCGCTGATCTGGGACCCGCTGACCGGCGCCGAGACCGAGTTGCTGCTGCGCACCGAGGACGGGCACCCGCTGCCCGGCGACGTCTCCGCGCAGTGGCGGCCGGACGGCCTGGCGCTGCTGGTGGAGCACGAGTTCGAGGCCCGCAGCGAGCTGTTCAGCTATCAGCTGGCGACCGGCGAGCTGACCCGGCTGCCGACCCCGCGCGGCACGGTGGCCGGTGCCGGCGCCCGCCCCGACGGCACCGTCGAGTTCCTCTGGTCCTCGGCCGCCGAGCCCTCGGTGGTCCGCTCCACCGCGGGCTCGGTGGTGCTGCGGGCGGCCGGCAGCGCGCCGCCGCGCTCGGTGCCGGTGGAGGACGTCTGGGTGGAGGGGCCCGGCGGACGGGTGCACGCGCTGGTCCAGCGCCCGGCCGGGCCCGGCCCGTACCCGACCGTCTTCGAGGTGCACGGCGGCCCGACCCACAACGACAGCGACTCCTTCGCCGCCGGGCCGGCCGCCTGGCTGGACCACGGCTTCGCGGTGGTGCGGGTCAACTACCGCGGCTCCACCGGCTACGGCCAGGCCTGGACGGACGCGCTGCGCGAGCGGGTCGGCCTGATCGAGCTGGAGGACATCGGCGCGGTGCGGGCCTGGGCGGTGGCCTCGGGGCTGGCCGACCCCGAGCGGCTGGTGCTCTCCGGCGGCTCCTGGGGCGGCTATCTGACCCTGCTCGGGCTCGGCACCCAGCCCGAGCACTGGTCGCTGGGTCTGGCCGCCGTCCCGGTCGCCGACTACTTCACCGCGTACGCGGACGAGATGGAGGCGCTCAAGTCGCTGGACCGCACGCTCTTCGGCGGCACCCCCGAGGAGGTGCCCGAACGCTACCGGGCCTCCTCGCCGCTCAGCTACGTGGAGCAGGTGCGGGTGCCGGTCTACATCAGCGCGGGACTGAACGACCCGCGCTGCCCGATCCAGCAGATCGAGAACTACGTGGCGCGGCTGTCGCAGCTCGGCATCCCGCACGAGGTGTACCGCTACGACGCCGGGCACGGCTCGCTGGTGGTGGAGGAGCGGATCAAGCAGCTGCGGCTGGAGCTGGACTTCGCCCGGCGGCACCTCAAGCCGTGAACCGCTGAGCGCGGGGGTCAGTCCAGGACCGGGAGCAACCCGAGTTCCCGGTCCTGGACGGCCTCCGCCTCGCGGCGGGCCAGCCGGAACCACATGAACGGGACGAAGCCCGCGAAGACGAACCACTCCAGGGTGTAACCGAGGTTCTGGAAGGCCCGCGCGTCCAGGCCGTTGCCGCCGTCGGGCTGGGTGGTCGGGACGCTGGTCAGGCCGGCCGGCACGCTGTCGGCGGCCACCCAGCCGTCGTACACCGGGTACGGCAGCAGGTTGACCAGGGTGGCCGGGCTGATCATGCCCAGCTGTCCGACCGGCAGACCGCCGTTGACCGCGCCGTTGGTGTCGGAGGTCTCCGACGCCTGCAGCCGGCCCACCACGGTGACCTCGCCGGCCGGCGGGGCGGGCAGCGCCGCGCCGGGCGAGCCCGGCAGCCAGCCGCGCACCACCGCCACCGCCCGGCCCGAGCCGGTGCGCAGCGGAGTGAGCACGTAGTAGCCCTGGCGACCGTCCACGGCGCGGTCGGGGACCACCAGCTGGTGGGCGGCGTCGTACTGCCCGGAGGCGGTCACCTCGCGGCCCAGGCTGTTGGTGCCGACCTGGGCGGTCGGGCCACCCAGCACCGTCTCCAGCGCCCCGGCCGGCTGCGGGGTCCCGCTCGGCGTCGCCGGGGCGGCGGTGTGCTGGCTGGAGACCCGGCCCTCGAAGCGGCTCAACTGCCAGGAGCCCAGCCAGAGGCAGACCGCGATGGCGAGGATCGCGAGCACGGTGCCGCCGAGCCAGCGCGCGGACAGGAGGAATCGGTACACAGTCATCACGGTAACCATCGATTCCGAACCGCCGAGCACGGCCCCCTGCCGAACCGCCCGCCGGTCTGCCTGTCGGCCCGCGTGTCGGGCCGCGTGCCGGGCCGCGTGCCGGGCCGCGGCAGGCGGGAGCGCTACCCGGTCGGCTGCGGGGCGGCGCGGTAGAGGGTGCCGCCGCCGCAGACGCCCGCGATGGTGGCGTCGGCCGCGTCCGGGGCGATGCCGAGCGGCTGGTAGCCGAGCGTCAGGGCGGCCGGGCCACCGGGCGTCGCGGAACCCGCGGTCACGGTCGGTGACGGGCTGGGCGTCGTCGCCACCGGGTCCGCCGCGCCGGCGGCCAGCGGGCTCTGAGCGCCCTGGGCCGCACCCTGGTCCGCCGCCGCGCCCGCCGGTGCGGCGCCCCCCGCCCCACCGCCCGGGGCCGGGGTCGGGCCGCCGGCCGTCGGGCCCGCGCCGCTGCTGGCCGCCGGGGCGGCGCTGCTCGTGCTCGGGCCGGCCGCCGGGCTCGCGCCGCTACCGCCGTTCGCCGCACCGTTCGCCGAGCAGGGCGCGTCCGGCGCGAAGGCGAACGGCAGCCGGTAGCCGGCCCCCGCCCCGAGCAGCAGCGAGCCGGTCGCGCCGGCCGGGTCCGGCAGGCGGGTGGCCGGGTCGCCCGCCGTGTGCGCGAGCACCCGTACCGTCCCGCCGCCGCTGCCGCCGATCACCGCGCTGACCGTTCCCGGATCGGTCAGCGCGCAGGGGTGCCCGGAGACGTTGGTCACCGTGAACGCGCCGTAGACCCACCCCGCCGCGTCAGGGGCGCCCAGCGTCACCTGGCCGCCGCCGAGGTCACCCCGCCCGCAGCCGGGCGTCAGGGAGGCCGTCGCGCTCACGCCGCCCACCGAGGTGCTGACCGGGCTGCTGTAGTCCTGGACCGACGCGCTGGGAGTGCCGCTGACCGACGCGCTGACGGTGCCGCCGGGGCTGCCGCCCGCCGTGCCGCCACTCGCGTCGGGCACCGGGAGCGGGACGACCGGCCGCGCGCCTCCCGGATGCGCCGTGGCGCTGGGCCGACCGCCGGCGGTGCTGCCTGGGGCGGCGGCCGGGGAGGCCGCCGAACCGTCCGAGAGCTGGAGGCCGCCCAGGCCGCGCAGGGTCGGTACGGCCGCCGCCGAGACCACCGCGATCAGCAGCGCGCCGGTCCACGCCTGCCGGTGCCGGGCCCGCCGGGCCGGAATCGCCCGCCGGATCCGGGGCAGCGCGTCGGCGTCGGGCTGCAGGCCGTCCACCGCGCGGTGCAGCAGCGCGCGCAGCGCCTGTTCCTCGCCCGAGCCCGGCTCCCACTCCCGCTCCCGACCCCCGAGTGAGAAGCCAGGAGCCGACACCCCGTCAACCGGCTCGACCGGCCCGTCCGATGCCCGGCGGCCGAACTGATCATCAGTCATGAACCGCTCTCCATCAGCACCCGCAGTGCCGCCAGTCCGCGCGAGCCGTACGCCTTCACCGCACCCACCGAGATCCCGAGCAGCTCGGCCACCTGAGCCTCCGTCATGTCGGCGTAGTACCGCAGCACCAGAACCTCGCGCTGGCGCCTCTGCAAACCTTGCAGGGCCGCCTTCAGCTGGTCGCGCTCGAGAGCATCGTAGGCGCCCTCTTCTGCACTGGCCATGTCAGGCATGGGCTTGGGCAGCAGCCGCAGGCCGAGCAGCCGGCGCCGCAGCGTGCTGCGCGAGAGGTTGACCACGGTCTGCCGCAGATAGGCGAGGATCTTCTCCGGCTCGCGCACCCGCCGCCTGGCGGAGTGCACCCGGATGAAGGCCTCCTGGACCACGTCCTCGCAGCTGGAGCGGTCGTCCAGCAGCAGCGCGGCCAGCCGCAGCAGAGCCGGGTAGTGGGCCTGATAGGTGGTCGTGAGCAGGTCGACGCTGGCGCCGGCCGTGTCGGTGGCGGCCGTGGTCATCTCCGACTCAACCAGTTGCCGCACGGCGCCCCGCGGCACCCGTACGGTCGGTGCCGCTGCTAGCACTGCCAGGTCTGTCACACCCGTTGGACACTCGATCCCCCCTCAGGGTTGCCCCGTCCGGCGGACATTCTTCCGTAAACACGTCGGCCCCCTCCACCGGGAAGGGGGCTTGGGTGTCCGTCAGATCGCGGCGGCCTCAGTCGGTCAGCTCGCCCGCCACCAGTTCGGCGATCTGAGCGGTGTTCAGCGCCGCGCCCTTGCGCAGGTTGTCGCCGCAGAGGAAGAGGTCCAGCGCCGTCGGGTCGTCGATCGAGCGGCGCACCCGGCCGACCCAGGTGGGGTCGGTGCCGACCACGTCGTTCGGGGTCGGGAACTCGCCGGCCGCCGGGTTGTCGTACAGCACCACCCCGGGGGCCTGCGCCAGGATCTCCTGCGCCCGCGCCTGCGTCACCTCGCGTTCGAAGACCGCGTGCACCGCCAGCGAGTGGGTGGTGATCACCGGGATCCGCACGCAGGTCGCCGCCACCCGCAGGTGCGGCAGCCCGAGGATCTTGCGGCTCTCGTTGCGGACCTTGAGCTCCTCGGAGGACCAGCCGTCCTCCTTCAGCGAGCCCGCCCACGGCACCGCGTTCAGCACCAGCGGCACCGCGAACGGACCGCTGTCACCGATCAGCGCGCGCAGGTCGCCCGGCTGCTCGCCGGCCGCCGTCCCGGCCACCTTCACGGTCTGCTCGCGCAGCGTGTCGATCCCGGCCTGGCCGGCCCCGGAGGCCGCCTGGTAGGAGGCGACCACCAGCTCGCTCAGGCCGAACTCCGAGTGCAGCGCGCCGATCGCCACGATCATCGAGAGCGTCGTGCAGTTGGGGTTGGCGATGATCCCGCGCGGCCGGATCCGGGCCGCCGCCGCGTTGACCTCGGGGACGACCAGCGGCACGTCCTCGTCCAGCCGGAAGGCGCCGGAGTTGTCGACCACCACCGCGCCCTTGGCCGCCGCGATCGGCGCCCACTGCGCGGAGACCTCGTCGGGCACGTCGAACATCGCGACGTCGATGCCCTCGAAGGCCTCCTCGCTGAGCGCGACGACCTCGACCTGCTCGCCGCGCACGCTCAGCCGGCGGCCGGCCGAGCGCGCGGAGGCGATCAGCCGGATCTCGCCCCAGATGTCCGCTCTGGCGGAGAGGATGCCGAGCAGCACCGTGCCGACCGCGCCGGTGGCACCGACCACCGCGAGGTTGGGCCTGCCCTGGCGGTCCGCTCCGCCGCCGGTCATCGTCCGGTCCCGCCGTAGACGACCGCCTCGTCGCTCTCGCTGTCCAGACCGAAGGCGCTGTGCACGGCGCGCACCGCCTCGGGAACGTCATCAGCCCGGGTGACCACCGAGATCCGGATCTCCGAGGTGGAGATCAGCTCGATGTTGACGCCGGCCTCGGAGAGCGCCTCGAAGAAGGTCGCCGTGACCCCCGGGTTGGACCGCATGCCGGCGCCGACCAGCGAGATCTTGCCGATCGCGTCGTCGTAGCGCAGCGACTCGTAGCCGATGCCCTCCTTGACCCGGCCGAGCGCGTCGATGGCCTTCTGGCCCTCGGTCTTGGGCAGGGTGAAGGAGATGTCGGTCAGACCGGTGGACGCGGCGGAGACGTTCTGCACCACCATGTCGATGTTGACCTCGGCGTCCGCGATGGCGCGGAAGATCCGGGCCGCCTCACCCGGCTTGTCCGGCACCCCGACGACCGTCACCTTGGCCTCGGACGTGTCGTGGGCGACTCCGGAGATGATGGCCTGCTCCATCTCGCCCCCTTCGGGCTTGTTCGGGTTGGTGTTGCTGACGATGGTCCCCGGCAAACCGGAGAAGGACGATCGTACGTGGATCGGGATGTTGTAGCGCCGCGCGTACTCCACGCAGCGGTCGAGCAGCACCTTGGAACCGGAGGACGCCAGCTCCAGCATGTCCTCGTAGGCGATCCAGTCGATCTTGCGGGCCTTCTTCACCACCCGCGGGTCGGCGGTGAAGACGCCGTCCACGTCGGTGTAGATCTCGCAGATCTGTGCCTTGAGCGCGGCGGCCAGCGCGACCGCGGTCGTGTCGGAGCCACCGCGACCCAGGGTAGTGATGTCCTTGCTCACCTGGGAGACACCCTGGAAGCCGGCCACGATCGCGATGTTGCCCTCGTCCAGGGCGGAGCGGATCCGGCCCGGCGTGACGTCGATGATGCGGGCCTTGTTGTGGACCTGGTCGGTGATCACCCCGGCCTGGCTGCCGGTGAAGGACTGGGCCTCGTGTCCCAGCGCCCTGATCGCCATCGCCAGCAGGGCCATGGAGATCCGCTCACCGGCGGTCAGCAGCATGTCGAACTCGCGACCGGCCGGAATGGGGGATACCTGCTCGGCGAGTTCGATCAGCTCGTCCGTCGTGTCGCCCATCGCGGACACCACGACGACGACCTCATGGCCGGCCTTCTTGGTGTCGACGATTCGACGGGCCACGCGCTTGATGCCCTCGGCATCCGCAACGGATGAGCCGCCGTACTTCTGCACGACAAGGCCCACGTGCGCTCCTCGACTAAGTCGTCTTCGGGGGGTGGTGCCCAGCGCGGGGTGGCGCCGTCCGGTCCCCCCAGACCCCCTGGACGGGGGTACTGCGGTCGCCGGTCAGTCTACCGAGCAGGGGCCAGGCGTCAGCCACCTTCCATATGCTGATACTCACGTTTCACCTGGTGAACGCCGGTGGAGCGGGTCGACCGGCGAGTCTGCGGGCGGGAGGCGGCGGGGTCGAAAGAATTCGCGGAGGGCGGCGGTGCCGGCTCGGAATTTGCCGGAGAGATTTTTCTGTGAATTCTGCGGAACGCGGTGCCTCAGACGGGCAGCCGGGGCGCCGCGTCGGTGGTCAGTGCGCTGGTGGTCGGCACGCTGGTGGTCGGCACGCTGGTGATCGGCACGCTGGTGGTCGGCACGCTGGTGATCGCCGCACTGCCGGGGGTGCCGACCGCGACCGGTGCGGTGCGCGCCACCTGGGTCGCCGGCGCCGGCCGGTCCACCTCGGCCGGCAGCCGCCGCCCCAGCCGGAGCAGCATCCCCCCGCCCGCCAGCGCCGCGACCGCGACAAGCAGCCAGGGCAGCCGGGCATCGACCGCCAGCAGCAGGGTGAAGAGCGAAGGCGCCACCGTCTTCGCCAGCGACCAGGAGAGCTGGTAGGTCGCCTGGTACCGCCCGCGCAGCGCCGGCGGAGCCGCACTGGTGGCCAGCGCGGAGGCGGACGGGTTGTGCACCAGCTCGCCCATCGTGGCCACCACCACCAGGATCAGCAGCCCGCCCAGCACCACCGGCAGCAGGTGCGGTCGCACCGTGCCCAGCACGACCTGCCCGACCGCGCTCGCCGCGAACAGCCCCGCGCCGACAGCCGCCGTGCGGGTCCGGCTGCCGAAGCGCCGGGCCAACCGCGCCACCGGGACGCCGGCGAGCGCGCAGAGCACCGTGTTCACCACGAAGGCCACCCCGACCAGGGACTGCGGGGCGCCCAGGCAGCTGACCGCGAAGACCGGCAGCAGCACCGAGAGCGCCGAGTAGCCGACCGCGATCAGGAAGTTCGCGCTGGTCAGGCCCAGATAACGACGGTCGGCCAGCACGGCCCGGTAGCCGCAGTCAGCGCCCGCCCCGTTCGCCGCGGCCCGCCGCCGCAGCGCGCTGCCGAAGCCCTGGACCACCGCCGGCACCCGCCGCGCCAGCAGCGCGGCGGCGAAGAAGCTGGCCGAGTTCAGCCAGGCTGCCGCGGTGAAGCCGCGGTCGCCCAGCACCCCGATGATCAGCGAGGCGAGCAGCGTCCCGGCGCCCAGCCCGGCATTGGAGAGACTGCGCGCGATGGCCTGCAGCCGCTCCACGTCCGCCCCGCGCGCCAGCTCGCCGATCCGGGCCTGCTGGGCCACCGGGAAGCCGCGGTCGCCGATCGAGGTGAGCAGCGCCACCGCCGCGAAGGCGGGCAACGACCCCGCGAACGGGTAAGCCGCGAAGCCCAGCCCCCGCACCACGTACAGCCCCAACTGCAGGCGCCGGGCCCCGAACCGGTCGACCGCGGTGCCGACCAGCGGCAGCGCCGCCATCGCCACGAACCCGGTCACCGTCAGCACGGCGCCGATCAGCGGCAGCGGCAGGCCGGTGACATGCCGGAAGAAGACCAGGCTGAACGGCACGTACATGCCGGAGCCGACCGAGTCGATCGCCATACCGGCCAGCAGGGCGCGCTCACCCGGGACCCGCACGGGCTTGGCGGCTGCTTCGGCTCCTTCGACTGCTTCGGCTGCTCGCCTGATCGGGAACACGTGGCACCTCCGGGGCAGTGACAGGGAAGCTCATGAGTAAGTCAGTGAGCAAAAAGTAACTTAGCAGCAAGCTACTTAGTCGCAACCCTTTTCATGGCAGACTGGTCCCATGGAGCAGCAGGAGTCGGAGTCAGTGCCGGAGTCGGAGTCGGTGCCGGACGCCGTGGACGCGATCATCGAGCAGTGGGGGGCGGTCCGCCCCGATCTGGAGACCGACGCGATGGAGGTGTTCGCCCGGATCTACCGGCTGGCCCGGGCGATGGGGGACCGGATCGAGAAGATCTACCAGCAGTGGGGCATCGGCCGCGGCGAGTTCGACGTGCTCGCCACCCTGCGCCGGGCCCCCGCCCCGCACGTGCTCTCGCCCCGCGAGCTGACCGCCACGCTGCTGCTCACCACCGGCGGCATGACCGGCCGGCTGGACAAGCTGGAGCGGGCCGGCCTCGTCACGCGGTCACCCGACCCGGCGGACCGGCGCGGTCTGCAGATCACGCTCACCGAGCAGGGCCGGACCATCATCGACGAGGCGGTGACCGCCGGGCTGGCCGAGCAGCAGCGGGCCCTGGCCGGGGCCGGGTTCACCGGGGAACAGGCGCGGCAGCTCAACGAGTTGCTGCGCGGCCTGCTCGCCGCCCTCTGAGCCCGACCGGCGCGGGACGAGGCGCCGAGGCGCCGAGGCGACGGGGCGACGGGGCGACGGGGCGACGAGGGGACGGGACGGGGGACGGCTTGGGGAGGCCGGCGGGAGCCGTCCGGTCAGATCCCGAGCTCGGCCGCCATCAGGTCGCCCGCCTGCTGCTCCAGCTGCTCGTCCGTCAGTCCGTCGTCATCCGTGTCGGCCCCGTCCGGCACCGCGCCGATCGGGCTGTCCAGCCGCACGTGCGCGATCAGCGACTGCAGCGCCCGCAGCACGGCCGTGCAGGTCGAGCCCCAGGTCGACAGGTAGGAGAACTGCCACCACCAGAGCGCCTCGCTGACCCGGCCCTCGTCGTAGTGGGTCAGCCCGTGCCGCAGGTCGCTGACCACGCCCGCCAGGTCGTCCGAGATCCGGAAGGCGTTCGGCATCGTCGGCGCCCCGTACGGGTCGAAGACCTCGTGGTAGACGTCGATCGGCGCGAGCAGTTCGGCGAGGTGCTCGCGCAGCTCGACGCCGTCCGGCTCCGGACCGGCGTCCGGCTCGAAGCGGTCCTCCGGCAGCACGTCCTCGATCGCGCCGAGCCGACCGCCGGCCAGCAGCAGCTGCGAGACCTCGAGGAGCAGCAGCGACACGGCGCTGCCCGGCTCGTCGCCCTTGGCGATCTCGGTCACCGAGAGCACGAAACTCTTGATCGAGTCCGCGATCTGCACCGAGAAGCCGTCGGGTTCGGCCATGTGAACCGTGTGCACCGCCTGGTGCGTGCTGTTGTCAGACATCGAGCAGTCGTCTCCCTTCGAAGGCCCGGCCGAGGGTGACCTCGTCGGCATACTCCAAGTCCCCGCCGACGGGCAGCCCGCTCGCCAGCCGGGTCACCTTCAGGCCCATCGGCTTGCAGAGCCGGGCCAGGTAGGTGGCGGTCGCCTCCCCCTCCAGGTTGGGGTCTGTGGCCAGGATCAGCTCGCCGACAGTGCCGTCGGCCAGCCGGGCCAGCAGCTCCCGGATCCGCAGATCGTCCGGGCCGACGCCCTCGATCGGGCTGATCGCCCCGCCCAGCACGTGGTAGCGCCCGCGGAACTCGCGGGTGCGCTCGATCGCCACCACGTCCTTGGACTCCTCGACCACGCAGATCACCGTGAGGTCGCGGCGCGGGTCCAGGCAGACCCGGCACCGCTCGGCCTCGGCGACATTGCCGCAGACCGCGCAGAACCGAACCTTCTCCTTGACCTCCAGCAGCGCGTGAGCCAGCCGGCGCACGTCCACCGGGTCGGACTGCAGGATGTGGAAGGCGATCCGCTGCGCGCTCTTGGGCCCGACGCCGGGCAGCCTGCCCAGTTCGTCGATCAGGTCCTGAACCACGCCCTCGTACACCGCTCTGCCTTTCCACTGGTCAGACGACCCGACCGTACCGCTGTACCGCCGGTGCCATCATCCAACGAACCGGGCGCCGGACACACCGTCCGACGCCCGAAAGTCGACTCTGATCGAACTGTTCCACCAGCTGACCCCGAGCTGTCACGACTCCCGACACAGAAGCACCACACCGCTGTCGGTGTTGCCGTCCGAGCAGCGGCGGGGCCGGCCCGGCCTGGTTCGGGGGCGGGGGTCAGGTCAGGGTCAGAACGGCAGGCCGGGGATGCCGCCGCCCATGCCACCCAGGCCCTGGGTCAGCGGGCCCATCCGGTCCGCCTGCAGCTTCTGCGCGGCCGCATTGGCATCGCGCACCGCCGCGAGCACCAGGTCGGCCAGCGTCTCGGTGTCCTCCGGGTCGACCGCCGCCGGGGCGATGGTCAGCGCCACCAGCTCGCCGCTGCCGGTCACCGTCGCCTCGACCAGGCCACCGCCCGCCGAACCGGTCAGCTTCGTCTCGGCCAGCTCCTGCTGGGCCTTGGCGAGGTCCTGCTGCATCTTCTGCGCCTGCTTGAGCAGCTGCTGCATGTTGGGCTGGCCGCCAGGAAACACGGTTCACTCCTGCCTGAGTACAAGTAAGTAGGTGGTACAGCGGGTCCTGGACGGTGCCACACCGGGTCGCCCCCGGGCCATCCCCATGTCATCCGTCGGACCTCGTCGAGTCGAGCCTACGCGCTCGGCGCCACCCGACGGCCCGGCCGGAGCAGGGACCGCTCAGCCACCGTGCTGGATCTCCTCCAGCACGGTCGCGCCCAGTTCGCGCATGATCAACTCCTGCCCCGAGACGCTCTCCCCCGGCACGCCGGCCACGGCCACGTCATCGGCCGAGACCTCTTCGTCCTCCGGCCTGACGGGCTGCGACGAGCTCTGAGCCGGTGCCTGGCTCTGGGCTTGGGTCTGGGCCTGCGGCGGTCGCGCCTGCTGGAACTGCTGGGACGGTGGTGCGGTGACCGGCGCCGTCGACTGCGCCGACTGGACCGGGCCGGACGGGACCGAACCCGGCGCGGGCGCCACCGCCTGGCCGGGCGGCGGACCACCGAAGCCACCGACCGCCGTGGCCGTCGCCGCCGGTGCCGCCGGGCGCTGGGCCTGCGGGGCAGCGCCCCAGCCACCGCCACCACTGCCGGCCCCGGCGCCGGACTGCGGGGTCTGGGTGCCGCCGGACGGATCGACGATGCACTCGACCCGCCAGTCGACCCCGAGCGCGTCGGCCAGGGCCTGGCGGAGCACATCGTCGCTGTTGCTGCTGACGAAGCTGTCGCGGGCGCCGGCGTTGATGAACGAGACCTGCAGCGTGCTGCCGTCGAAGCCGGCCACCTGGCCGTTCTGGCTGAGCAGGATCCAGGTGAACCGGCGCCGGTTCTTCACCGCCTCCAGCACCTGCGGCCACATCTGGCGAACCTGCGCAGCCCCTTGCTGCTGCTGCGCCGAGGGACCCGACTGCTGCGGCATCGGCTGCTGCACCTGTGGCTGCGGCATCGGCTGCGCCGGCTGAGGCTGCGCGACTGGCGCCGGGGCCGGCGTCGCCGCCACGGGGGCGGGCTGCTGCACGGGGGCCGCCGCGGCCTCGCCGGGGGCGGGGAAGCTGCGCGGGATCGGCCAGGCTCCGGGGGCGGGGGCGGGGGCGGACGGCTCGGGGGCGGCGGCCGGTGCGGGCTGCTGAACCGGAGCCGGCGGGGTCGGTGCCATCGGCGGCTGCGCGGTCGGCATCACCTGCGCCACCGGAGCCGCGACCGGGGCCGGGGCCATTGGGACCGGGGCCATTGGGACCGGCCCAGGGACCGCCCCGGCGCCCAGCATCGGTCCGCGCCGCTCCAGCTTGTCCAGCCGTGCCATCAGCGACAGCTCGTCCGAGTAGGCACCGGGCAGCATCACCCGGGCGCAGATCAGCTCCAGCTGCAGCCGCGGCGCGGCATTGCCGCGCATCTCGGTCAGCCCGGTGTTGACGATGTCGGCGGCCCGGCTCAGCTCCGCCGCCCCGAACCGGTCGGCCTGTGCCTGCATCACCGCGATCCGGTCGGCGGGAGCATCGATCAGCCCCTTCTCACCGGCCTCCGGCACAGTGGCCAGGATCACCAGGTCCCGCAGCCGCTCCAGCAGGTCGGTCACGAACCGCCGCGGATCGTGCCCGCCCTCGACCACCCGGTCGATCACCTGGAAGACCGTCGCCCCGTCCTGCGCGGCGAACGCGTCCACCACCTCGTCCAGCAGCGCGGAGTCCGTGTACCCGAGCAATGCGGTGGCCATCCGGTAGGTGACGCCGCCCTCGGCCGCCCCCGCGAGCAGCTGGTCCATCACCGACATCGAGTCACGCACCGACCCGGCCCCGGCCCGCACCACCAGCGGGAAGACCGAGTCCTCGACCTGGATCCCCTCCCGGCCGCACACCTCGGCCAGGTAGTCCCGCAGCGTCCCCGGCGGCACCAGCCGGAACGGGTAGTGGTGCGTCCGGGACCGGATCGTCCCGATCACCTTCTCCGGCTCCGTGGTCGCGAAGATGAACTTGAGGTGCTCCGGCGGCTCCTCCACCACCTTGAGCAGCGCGTTGAAGCCGGCCGAGGTCACCATGTGCGCCTCGTCCAGGATGAAGATCTTGTACCTGCTGTGCACCGGCGCGAAGAACGCCCGCTCCCGCAGCTCACGCGCGTCGTCCACACCACCGTGCGAAGCGGCGTCGATCTCGATCACATCGATCGACCCAGGCCCGCCCGTCGCCAGATCGCGGCAGGACTGGCACTCCCCGCACGGCGTCGGCGTCGGCCCCTGCTCGCAGTTCAGACAGCGCGCCAGGATCCGCGCACTCGTCGTCTTCCCACAGCCGCGCGGGCCGCTGAAGAGGTACGCGTGGTTGACCCTGTTGTTGCGCAGGGCCTGCTGGAGCGGAGCGGTCACGTGCTCCTGCCCGATGACCTCGGCGAAAGTCTCGGGGCGATAGCGGCGGTACAGGGCTAGGGACACGCCACCGACGATATCGGGACGCGCGGACAAACGCGTCGCCCCTCGTCCCCCGCTGCCCGCCAGGAACGCAAAGACCCCTCGTGCACCCGCCAGAGCCCTCTTACCCTTGCTGCCTTCCGGCCCTGGGGGGGTTCAGAGAGATAACGCCACACGAGGGGCTGGCACTAGAGTACCGGATCCCGACCCCCACTCCGTCCCCCTCCCCCACTCTCCGATCCGCAGGCGACCCCCCGCCATCCACCTGCGAGATAGCGGTTCGCGAGCACCCCTGAACATGGGCTAAGCTCTCCCACGGAGGATTCGCCTAGAGGCCTAGGGCGCACGCTTGGAAAGCGTGTTGGGGGCAACCCCTCACGAGTTCGAATCTCGTATCCTCCGCCGGCCGAAGGCCCGGACCGCACAGCGGTCCGGGCCTTCGTCGTTCCTCGGAACTGCCTCAGGCTCGCATGAGGCGGCAACTCCCGGGCGCGGCCCCGGCGCAAATGCCCCGCCGGGGCCGCGCGCGACCGGCGGCCGGAGGGCCCGGCGAAGCTCCCGCCGGGCAGGCACTTCCTCGACAGCCCTCTCCAGAACCGCGCACACTCGGCCCAGCAGCAGACCCAGGACGATGGTGGCCCCAAGGGCTACCCCGCGCCCATCAGCCACGAGTCTCCACATAGCTGGCCTCGTCAGCGCCCGGTCTGTACCGCATCCACGTGAATATCCTCCGACTGCGCCTCGCCGGAGGCTGCATCTAAAGAGCCGCAATATGGACTGGTGTTCGATGAAGAGGGTCGCCAGCCCCTGCCAATCCGTCAGACAGCCACGAGCCGAACGCGATCATCTGGCTTCCTGTGCCGCCCTGTTCAGCCGAATGGCGGCGGTTACCCGGGCGGGCGAGGACTTCCACTAGTGAGCCGATAGCACGGCTCACCCGGCCGGCTGGTGTGCGGCGCGGGAAGCCCAGGCGGGTGGCCCTGGCAACTGTCGCCGGAGCCACCCGCCGCGCGGTCAGATCAGCGCGCGGGCCCGGCGCTCCCAATCCGCGATCCGGGTCATCACGCCACTGACCTGCTTGACCGCGGCCGTGAGGTCCCGGCCGGGCACTCGCAGCTCCCGGCTCATCTTCACCAGCCACCGCATGCCGACCTCGACCTCGCCGAGCACGCCCACCACCTCATGGGTGGACTCGGCGATACTGATCATCTGTTCCAGGAAGCCGGTCGGCGAACCGTCACGCTGCTCGGGCGGCATCGCCGCGATGACGTCAAAAGCCGTCTGGACCGCCGCGTCCATCTCCACCATCTGCCCGGCGAAACGGGTGCACGCCTCCCGGAGACCGGAGGCCGGCTCGGCCATCGCCTTCGCCAACTCGGTCATCGCCGGCAGCCAAGCACTCATCGGCGCCCCGGGCTGGGAGGCCCGCTCCATCACGGGACCGATCTGCAGTCCGACTTCGGCGATCACCGTCATGAACCCGGCGATCGCCTCCGAGGTCTCGCCCATCGCCTCCATCTGCTCCTCCACTCGAGCAAAGCGGTCGATCAGCCCGGGGGCCTCCGGGTCGTCCGGCTCCGCCTCGAGCACAGTCGGCGACGGCGCCACCGCTGGGAGCCCGAACAGAATCCGGGCCGGGGTCAGCGGCTCGAACCCGTTGTGCAGGGCACCCTCCAGCGCGCTCTCCAGGTCCCGCCGCGCCCTGACCAGCCCGCTCCGGCTGCGCTTGAACATGATCGTCCGGATCAGCGAGAGGTCGAACGGCAGCTGCCCGTGCTCGCCGATGTGGATGATGGGCTTGCCGGTCAGGTGCCGGATCCCGATCTCATAGGTGACATTGGCATTGCCCCCGGTGAGGTCGGCGATCACGATGTCGTCCTGCAGCACGTGGCGGCAGATCTGCTCGGTGATCTCGCCCGAGTCGGCGATCCCGTCCGCCCGGATAGGGACGATGCCGTGCCTGGCGCAGGCGGGCAGGATCACCTTCTCGTAGATCTCCAGGTTCTCCTCGAACGCTTGGAGCTCCTGACTCCCGTCCGGGGCGTGCTCGTTGCCGATGGGCGCGATGACGAAACAAGTCGTCATCGGCACCTCCTCGGGCTCCGGACCTGCGACGGCCACGATGCTCATGTGTAGTCCTCCGTTTCGGACTCCGTTGCACGATCGCGCCGTTCCGCGAAGTCGGCACCGGCTCGCAGATCGGCCGGGTAGACGGGACGCTCCTCGATCCCGAGCGCTCGAAGCAGTCCGGCGGTGGGGATCCGGTACTGCCACCCGAGGCGCAGGACCGAGCAGGGGAAAGAACCCTGGTGGATGAGCTTGTAGGCGGTGGCGGGGCAGAGCCCGAGCGCGCGGGCTGCGGTGCGCAGGTCGACGGCCAGCGGCAGGTCGAACGCCTCGCCGAACGACATCCAGGTGCCGGAGCGTGGGGTCATCGCCGCCCTCCGGTCTGACGCAGCGACAGGGTGCCGATCCGGCTACCCTCGCTCGGACGTCGCGCCCGGTGCACGATCTCCCCGAGGCCCAAGTACCCGGCCAGTTCGCCCAGTCGGAAGCTCTCCAGCCGCTCGGGTGAGACGCTGAACCGCACCGTCGCCGACAGACCGTCAGGCCGGGCAGGCGGCGCCACGCGCAGCTCCCAGCCATCCTGCCAGTCGCTGACCGGTGACTCCGCGGGCGCCTCCACGGCGAGGTGGGCGGCGGCCAGCGCCGCGACATCCGCCACCGGTCGCTCCCGGATGCGGGCCCGGGCGAACGCCCAGACCTGGTTGATGGCGGGGCGCAGCAGTGCGCGGCCGGCTTCCTTGGTCTGCTGGTTCACGTCCGTGAGTGCTGCCAACAGGGCGAGCAGTGCCTCGGATTCGAGCTCCCGCCGGTCGATCGGCCACCGGATCGCGACCCGGTAGACGGTTCGCCGCATCGCGGGCAGGGCCAGCCAGAGCGCCAGCAGTCGGTCGGGTCCGGCCGCGCCGGTGTCGCGCTGCGCCGCGCCGACGGCCTCGCGCCAGATCTCCTCGCGGAGCTGCGGGTCCGCCGCCCTGCCGTACAGCGCCCGCCGGGCCGCCAGGGCGGAGAGCCGGGCCGGGCCGTCGGCCGTGGTGACCGGGAAGGGCAGGTCGGCGGGCCGGAACCGGTGCTCCAGCACGTCGAACACCCGGTTGTAGGGGATCAGTCCCATGGTGCACCTCCCGAGTCGTCGGTGTCGTCACGCAGGTCGTCCACGATGCGCGAGCAGGCCCGGATGATCCGGTGCAACTGCTCGCGCAGCGTCTCGTAGGGGACCGGCGAGAAGCCGGCCGTGCGCCGCCGCGCGCTCGCGGCGGAGTGGTGGTCGCAGGCGGCGGCGTAGTAGTGCACGTCGCCGGTCCGGCCCTGGACGGAGAGGCCCCGGGCGCCCTGCTGGCGGTTGCCGCCCGCCGCGTTCCCGCAGGAGGTGCAGCCTCCGGCGGGCGGGTCGTCGTTCATCGGCCTGCCCCGCCGGGCACCGCCCCGTGGATGATGGGCCCGTGGATCACAGCCGCCTGGATGCCGGTGCCGTGGACGCCGTGCTGCACGAAGCTCGGCTGCTCCCGCTCCGCCACTCGCGCCGGGGACCGCGGCCCGTCATCCGGCGCACCCGGCCAGGGCTCCCGCCCGTCCTGCGGGTCCACACCGGGTAACCGGACCCAGCCGTACCCGGCGAACCCCTTCTGCTGCACGTGAATGCGGCGGTACTGCTCCGGGTCGAGTCCGTAGAACCGCGAGCGCACCACGTCCTGGTAGAGCCGGTCGGAGACCACCACGGCCAAGCTCGCCGAGCCGGCAGCCGCCAGGGCCTGCTTCACCTCGGGTGCGTTCAGGTAGCGGGCCACCGCGATCGGGGCGGGGCCCGCGAAGCCCAGGGCGGCCGTGGCGACCACGCCGGTGTCGATGGCCAACCGCAAGCGCATCCGCTCGGCGGGCCGGCGGGTGGCGTTGTAGCCGGCGAGCTCGGCCGCCAGGTGCGTGACGTACTCGCCCAGCACCAGTTGATCGGGAGTGCCGGGCGGGAGAACCGCGAACTCCAGGTCGCCCTGCGGCTGGGTGGACCACTTGCCGTGGTCCAGCCCGCTGCGTTCGGCTGCCGTCCGCAGCACCCGGGCGAGTTGGGCCTGCGCGGCCCGCTGGTCCGGGGTGTCGAAGCGGCTGTACTGCTCGATGTCCGCCGCCAGGCAGAGGCGGCTGGTGACGTCCGGCCGGGGCTTGTCCCAGGGCCGGACGGTCGGGTGCGACGTCATGTGAACCATCACCTGCTCGATGAGAGTGGACAGTTGCTTGCGTTGCACGCCCACTGTGCGACCGGTGGACCGGAAACTCCGCACAGGCCGCAGAAATGCGGGTTCCTAGGTCCTGTCAACGGCCGATCATCGGCAGGAGTCCGATCGCCCGGAGGCGGTCCAGCTTGATCACCACCATCCGGCGGCCGCCGGTGCCGACGATCCCCTCGTCGCGAAAACCCGCCAGCGCCCCCTGTACCGCCCTCTGCTTCGCTCCGATGAGCGCGGCGAGTTCGATCTGTGTGAGGTCGAGGCAGATCATGGTGTGCGAGTGGATGCGTCGGCCGTAGTTCTCGGCCAGTTCAGCGAGCGCACGGGCCAGCCGCACTCGAACGGGGAACTCACCGAACGCGATGCGCCAGGAATTCGCCATACGCAGGCGGCGGTTGCTGAGCCGCACGATCTGAATGGCGGCCTCGGGACACTTGTCGAGGAAGCTCCGCATCGCTCGGCCCTGGACGACGTGCGCGTCGACGTCGTCGCACGCCGTCACCGTGGCCGACCTGGGCACGTCGTCGAGCACGGCCATCTCCCCGACCACGTCTCCGCCGACCCGGATGGCGATCAGGGCTTCATGCCCGTTGCCGAGCGTGCCAGTGACCTTCACGCAGCCGGTCTTCAGGAGCACCAGGTGATCGCCCGCCTCCCCTTCCACCAGGATCTTCTTCCCGGGCGGATACTGCTTCGGGGAACCGATACTCAGCAGTTCCTCCCGGACCGGCCGTGACAGGCTTCCGAGGAAGCGGGCAGGCCGCCGCTCGCCGGTGCCACCCGTGCCACCCGTGCTGTCCCCTGGGTCGCGCGCTCCATATCCCACCTCTTGGTCGAACCCGAGTGCCTTCCCCGTCAGGGAATCAGACCCGGATTCGGGTGGAAAGAGCGTACGAGGAGTATCCGGTGTGGTGCGTATGCATGGGGAGCGCGTCGGCACTGTCGCAGGTGGAATGCCCGAGCCGCCGCCTGTCATTGGGACTGGGACTGCACATGGTCCGTGATCTTCAACCGCTGCTCGCCGGGCGTTTCAGACCGTACAAGTTCGACACTGTCTTTGGCCTGAACCGGCCTCCTTCCGAATAGGCCCTCTTGTCGTTGCTGGTGGCGATTCCTACCGTCCAATGTCATGGACTCCACTGCCTTCGAAGTCATCGAACGTCTCAGCGAGCCTCTGGCCGTGCAGGTGAACTCCTCGTCCGCGCTCGTTGAGGGAATGGGCAAGGCAGCTGCCGCCATCGATCGCGAACGGGCGAAGAAGGGGATCAAGAAGGACGTCCACGGCCCCCGCAAGCCGGGCCTCGACCAAGTCGCCCCTGCCGAGCGGGTCCCGCTGCAGATAACTCCGTGGGACGTGCTGGCGACGTTCTCACGCGCTACGACCCTGGCGCGCCAGGGACGCGGAAGGGGGCTGGCCGAGCACTGGCAGGGACTGAAGTACTGCCGTGCCTTCGCCGGAGACCGGCACGGAAACCTGTGCCTCACGAATGAGGGGAAGGCGCCCGAGCTCTCCTATCGGGCCATGCAGGCACGGGAGCTGGGACGGGCCTTCGGGCTCGCGGTCGCCGAGCGGGTGATCCGCGAGCGGTTTCCGGATCACTTGGTCAGCATCATCGACGCGGAGATCGCCCTGCTTCCCGGCTTCGCCCGGACCAAGCCGGCGGGGACTCTGGGTGCGAGGCCGCGGCCGGACTTCCTACTGGAGGCGTGGCGGCCCGGCGAAGGATCACGGATCTTCGTAGTGACTGTGAACGGCAACCACCAGGCGGTGACGGCGAAGACATCCGCGAGCTCCCGCACGACGTACAAGCAACTGGCTCGGAGCGGTGAGCGGGTGGAGCGCTTCCACCTCGGCCGGTGGGACGAAACCCCAGCGCTCCTGACGTCGACCGAGTTCCTGGCCGCGGCCGGAGTCACCGTCCACGTGCTGCAGGCCGGGGGAGGCGTCGTGCTCCCTGCACGGCCGGCATCCGGTGCCGGCACTGCTGACGTGGCCATCGGCCGCCGAGCTCTGCCGTACGTGAACTCCGTGACTGTCCCGACGAAGCGCGGAGCCGCCCAGCACAATGCCTTCTGTGTCCCCGAGAAGGAACTCGCCTGGTTCGGTCGGGTGGTCGCCCGGGCCCACGCCGCCGGCCAGCTCTCACTGGCCGGCGGCGGAGGGACGGTGGGCCGCTACCTGATAGCAGAGCAGGGAGGCAAGCACTTCAGCGAGACGGCCTTCGCCGGCACGGCAAGCGTCCATGATGCCGAAGCCACCTTCGCGGACGGGCGGTATGTCGGTACCGACCAGGTCTTCCGCATCAACGGCCGTCGCGTCGAAGCCTTCTCCGGCATGGCCACGGATCTGTACGACCTTCTTGTGGTCGGCAAGGTTGAGGAGTACCGCCGACAGGCATACGAACGTCGCATGGACTGGCCCACGCCGGACGACGTCAGTGATTGGGGTGCGACCTCCTTCCGGTCGGACGGAACTGTCCTCGCGATACGCCTGGTGCGGGAATAGGCCAGCACTGAATCGAGACCAGCGGGGGCGGGGTCCGAAAGAACCCCCGCTGGGAGTCCGCGTGTCTGGAGCCTGCATGCGGGGCGGAGCGCAATCGGCCCCAGCACGGCGAGGCGGAGCGCAGCAGGCGCGGCTTTGGTGGATCGGCCTGCGGCCGATGGTCTCAGTTCTGGTCTCATTCAGGCCCCGTCCGCCGGGGTTCAGGCAGTGTGCCGAGACTTCCTCCGCCGCAGGTCAGGACAACGGCGAACCTGTCTGCACAGTGACGAGGAGAATTGGAAAGCGTGTCGGGGGCGCCCCTCACGAGTTCGAATCTCGTACCCTCCGCCGGCAGATGGCCCGCCGTCCCGTCCCGGCATCGCGCTGTCCGGGACCGCTCGCCGTAGAGATGTCGATCACGCCGCGTCGAATCCCTCCGTCCACACGGAGCGGAGCGGGCCGACGATGTCGGCGGCCTGGCGAGGACCCGCCGCGGCGATCTGCATCGTCGCACCGACGGTGAGCTCGACCGGCGCGCCCAGCGCTCCCGCCGCCGTCGCACTCATGCCCCGGACCTGCCGCAAGCACGGCTCACGGGCCGTCAGCGCGCGCCACACGAAGGCGGCGACGAGTACGGCACCGGCGAGAGTGGGGACGAGCGCGCCAGG
The DNA here is from genome assembly GCF_036242395.1 of Kitasatospora sp. NBC_01266. Classification (NCBI taxonomy): domain Bacteria; kingdom Bacillati; phylum Actinomycetota; class Actinomycetes; order Kitasatosporales; family Streptomycetaceae; genus Kitasatospora; species Kitasatospora sp. NBC_01266. The sequence continues at coordinate 4,116,746 of NZ_CP108458.1, forward strand.
CGAGGCGAAGTCACCGCGCTCTCCACCCCGAGCCGACCCCGAACAGCAACAGTGCGAAGCCCGGCGAGAGCGTCAGCAGGCCCGGGACGTTCAGCTTGGGCGCGGATGAGGTGCTGAACGGCGCGGCGGGCGTAGCAGCTTCGCGGCGGGCGCCGGCGCTGCCGCGCCCACGAGCAGGCTGACGGAGAAGATCCGGTACCAGGACACGGTGTCGATCAGCCAGCCGCCCAGGATCGGCCCGGCGGCCGGTCCGACGGGACGGGAAGCCCGAGCCGTGCACGGTCTGCGGCGCGCATCACCATCGCCGTACCGACGTGCATGAGCAGCCCGCCGCCGAGCCCCCGCACCACGCGGAACGCGATCAGGCTGCCCGCGCCCACGCGCACGCGGCGAGCAGCAACCCGGGCGTGAACAGCGCGAGGGCGGTCAGCTAGGCGCGCTTGGCGCCGATCCGTCCCATCGCCCACCCTGCGGTCGGGATGATGTCGAGTACCGACATCACGGAGCCGATGATCATGACGGCGATCGCGCGGTTGAGCACCGTGGGCACCGTGGGCACGGTCCGGTGCTCCTCCGCCGATGACCCGACCGGCTGCTGCTGCGGCCCTGTGTCGCGGCCGGCTCCGCGCCCCCGTCAGCCCTCGTAGGGATGGGTTGCGCGAGCCGCCCGCAGCGCCCGCCCCCACCAGTTCAGCTGGCCGAGCATGCCCTTGGCCGCGCCCTCGCACACGGCCGTGTCGCGCGGCGCACCGTTCTCCGCGAGGCCCGACCACGGCCCGTGCAGGCTGACGGAGTCGCGCACCGTCATGGCGTGCAGCTCGGCGAAGACCAGCCGGAGCTGCTCGACGGCGCGCAAGCCCCCGCCGAGCCCGCCGTAGGAGACGAAGCCGACCGGCTTGGCGTGCCACTGCCCGTGGTGCCAGTCAATGAGGTTCTTCAGTGCGGCCGGGAAGCTGTGGTTGTACTCGGGAGTGACGATGACGAAGGCATCGGCGGCGGCCAGCCGCGGTGTGACGTCTGCCAGTGCGGCTACGGCCTCCGGGCTCGGGGTGCCGCCCCAGCCGGGCATGACGAGCGGCAGTTGGACGTCCACGAGGTCGATGACGTCCAGTTCCAACCCGGTGTGGCCCGCCGCGGTGCCGAGGAACCAGTCGGTGACGGCGCGGCCCGCGCGGCCCTCGCGAACGCTGCCGACGATGACGGCGACGCGCAGCGGCGCGTCCTCGTGAGCGGCGGTGGCCGTGGGCGCGACTTCGGTGGCAGGCATGGCGATGTCCCCTCCTTGAGCGGGTCGGCCGCCCGCTGCGACTCCCGCTCCGGTAAAGTACAACGTGCGTTGTCAAAAGTGCAACGGTCGTTGTAGATCGCGAGGAGGCGAGTGTGGGCAGCGGCAACGATGCCTGGATGGAGAGGGCGCGGCACGAAGTCCCGCCCCGGAGACTGGAGAAGCAGCTCGCCATCGCGAGCGCGTCCTGCACGGTCTTCGGCCGTGAGGGCTACACGCGCGCCTCGGTCGATGCGCTCGCCGCCGCGGCCGGCGTCTCGACGCGCACGCTCTACAACCACTTCCCTGGCGGCAAGGCGGAGCTCTTCCGCACCGTCGTCAGCTGGACGTCGGGCGAGGTGCGGGACGCCCAACTCGCCCGAATGCAAGCCCTGCTGGACCCGGAACGCCCGCCGCACCCGGACGACCTGGAGCGCGACCTCGTCGCCCTGACCCGCGCGTTCGTCGGCTTGATCGCCGACTACCCGGCCCACTTCGCACTCGTCCGCCACATCCACGCCGAGGCCGACCATGTGCCGCCCGAGGTGCTGCAGGCGTGGAAGGACGCCGGACCGGCCCCGATCGGCCGCGCGCTCGCCGACGTGATGGCAGGCCTCGCCGCTGCAGGCCTGATCGATGTGCACGGCGACGCAGCCATGGCGAGTGCTCACTTCATGACACTGACCTCACACTTGATCGTCCAGCTCTCCCACTACGGCGTCCTCCCGCTGTCGAAGGAGGAGACCAACCGCTTGATCACCGGCGGCGTTGCGGCGTTCCTACGGGCGTACCGCGCCGGGTGATCCAGCGGCACCGCTCTCGTCGGTGGTCGCGGAAGGGGCTCTGCCGGAACGATCGGCTTCCGGGGTCACCACCGCGGTGCGTCGATGTCGTGCACCCCAGGGTCGGGACGTGCTGGTAGCGCCTCGACATCACGGCCGAGGTCCGCACTCTCGGCCCTACGGGAGCAGGACCCGGCCGCGCACCGGCGGCTGGAACGCGCGCCGCGGGTCCTCGTCACCTGTGGTCGCGGAGGAACGCGGCGATGTCACTGCGGGTCGGGTAGTTCGGCAGCGGCGCCGGCTCGTCCTGGAGGAACGCGGTGATCGCGGCGACGGCCCGTTGGTCGTTGTCGTCGAGGCCGTTCCACATGTGGTGTCCGACTGCGGGCATGTACTGCGTGCGCTGGATGGCGGGATCGTCGGCGAGGATGGTGGTCTCCCACGTCCGGACCTGGGAGGAGCACTCGGCGATCATCAGCATCGCGGGCGTCCGGGAAAGCCTCAACTGCGGGGCGATGGAGGGTGATTCCTTGATCGTCTGCTGGACGCGGAGGCTGGCGGCGGCGCTGAAGGAGAAGTTCTGCGTGGTGTCCTCGACGGGAATGCGGTGCGCGTCCTTCGCGCAGTAGCCGGATGCGGTGTCGCTGCCGAGATCGGCGGCGGTGAACGCGTTGTCACCCTCGGCCTGACCCACCAGCCCACTGTCGGGGTCGAGGAGCCCGAGCCGCATGAGACCGAACGCGACGGCGTAGCGCGGGACGTGCGTCGAGCGCGGTCCGGTCATGGCCGGTGCGATGTCGCGCGCGGACGGCCGGCCCTCGTTGCCGGTGAGACGCGAGGTGGGGCCGTCCATCGGGCCGGGCTCGGCGATGACCGCCCGATGGAGGTGCGCGGCTGTGTCCGGATCGGCCAGGGCCCGGGTGAGCACGACCGCGCCCGAGGAGAATCCCAGGACGTCGACACTGCCCTTGCCCAGCCGGTCGATGAAAGCGCCGAGGTCGCGGACCTCCCTGGAGATCGTGTACTGGTCCATGGGAAGCAGATCGCTCCGTCCGCCGCCGGCCTGCTCGTAGGCGTAGACGTCGTAGCCCTGGCGCGCCAGGAGTTGCAGGAACTGATGGTCGAGCAGCGAAATGCCGCGCACGGGGCCGCCGTTGAGGTACACGAGCGGAACGGGGTGCGGGGTGCTGCCGCTGGCGGGCGGGTAGTGGTACACCGCGACCCGGCTGCCCGTGGCCAGGCTCCAGTACTGCGTGGCCACGAACGGCAGGGCTGGTGGATACCTCCTCGCGGTGGGCACCGTCGGGATGCAGACCGACGCCGTCAACGCCGCCGCGATGGCCACCGGCACTAACGGCACGAGCCGCTCCCGCCAGGCACGTCGCCGGCCCCGCCACAGTGCGGCGGTGATCGCGACCCCGACGGTCGCCGCCCACGCGGCGAAGCCCGAGCCCGCCCCCTTCGTGAGGACGATCAGCGCGAGGAAGAAGACGATCAGGGCCACGACGGCGGCCGCAGCCGGCAGCAGGCGACCGGCGAAGCGGGCAGCACGTATGACGGACGGTGGCATGGCAGTCTCCCAGTGATTTCAGAACACCGTTTCAAAACGATGTTATCAAAGCGGGTAGACTGGTCTCCATGGGTAGGCCCAGAACGAACGACGACGCCGTCAAAGAACGTCTCGTGGTGTGTGCAACCGAGATGTTCGCCACCCGTCCGCGGGAGGCGGTCACCGTCCGCGCCCTGGCCGCTGCCGCCGGGACGTCGACGGCGGCGGTGTACACGCTGTTCGACGGCAAGGACGCACTGGTGGAGGAGGTGCGCAACAGGGCGGTCGCGGGGCTGTTCCACGACCTGTCAGTGGTCCCGGACTCCGACGACGCTCTCGCCGACCTCTACGCACTGGGCGCCGCGTATCGGCGATGGGGAAGCGAGAACCGCCACCTCTACATGGTGCTGTTCGGCGCCGCCCAGTCCTTCGACCCGTCAGGTCCGGTCGGCACCCGCGACCCCGTCCGGCCGCTCCTCGCGGCGATCGACCGCGCCGTGGCGAGTTCCGTCCTCGACGGTGAGGCCACGCTGATCGCCGTCTCGCTCTGGGTGGCCCTGCACGGGCTCGTGACTCTCGAACTGGCAGGAGCCATCGACGCCGCCACGGCCGAGACGGCGTTCACCTCCACGATTCACGCCGTGCTGCGCGGCTGGGCGACTCCTGCGGCGTTCCGCAGCCTGGGATGAAGCGACCACGACCCACCCCGGGAGTGGTCACCGCTGCGGGTACTCGATCCCGCAGCGGTGATCCTCAGGCCGCCCGGCCCAGCCAGCCGGCCAGGCGGGCGTACGCGTCCGCGTCGGCCGGAACCTCCTGCAGCGGGCCGAAGGGCAGCCCCTCGCGGCTCCGTTCGGCCGGGAGCACCTTCTCGGCGATACCCAGCGAGACGAGTGCCAGTTCCTCGTCCAGGGCGGTGTGCGGGGTGACCACCTGGGCGATGTCCCAGGTGTGGGTGGCGGCCTCCATCACATAGCCGCCCAGCGCCATCCGGCCGGGCACCGCGCCCCACGGGACCTCCACGATCCGGTCGAGCGTGGCGTCGTCCGCCCAGGCGGCGATCGCGCGGGTCCGGGCCCGGCCCAGGGCGCCCGACCAGTCGGTGTCGTCGATCCGGTCCACCGCGGGGGACACGTCCAGGGCGCGGCCGCCCTCGCCCACGTACGCGATCCGGTGGATCCCGCCGATGACATGGCCGAGCAGCGCCCGCAGGTCGTACTCGGTGCACGGAGTGGGGCGGTCGAGCTCGGCGGGGGTGATCCCGGCGAGGACCGTCTCCAGCTGGTCGAGGGTGCGGATGTAGAGGGGACGCGGGTCCATCGGAGCAACTCCTTTTGTGCGCAGTGGCGTTCTTCCTTGCGAGGGACACTCTTCCGGCAATACCTGACACCTCGCGTCAGGTTTAATGGGATCTCGTGAAGGCCGACCGACTGCTGTCGATCCTGCTGCTGCTCCAAACGCGCGGCCAGGTGCCCGCCACCGAGCTGGCCGAACGCCTGGAGGTCTCCGTCCGCACCGTCTACCGGGACGTGGAGGCGCTGTCGGTGGCCGGCGTCCCCGTCTGGGCCGAGCGCGGCCGACACGGCGGGATCAACCTGCTGCCCGGCTACCGCACGGACGTCACCGGGCTGACCAGTGACGAGGCCCGCGCGCTGTTCGTCCTCTCCCCCCAGTGCGCGCACCAGGCACTCGGCCTCGGGGACGCCATCAACTCGGCGCTGCGCAAGGTGATGGCCGCCCTCCCCGCCCCGCACCGCCCGGCGGCCGAGCGCACCAGCCAGCGGATCCTGATCGACCCCGCCCGCTGGATGCGGGCCGAACCGAACGGCACCGCCGACCTCGGCGAGCTGCAACGGGCCGTCTTCACCGACCGGAGAATCGTCCTGACGTACCGTCACAGCGGTGCCGGCGAGCCGAGCGAGTACACCGTCGACCCGTACGGGCTGGTGAGCAAGGCCGGCGTCTGGTACCTGGTGGCCGACCTGGACAGCGAGCCCCGGCTGTTCCGGGCGGACCGGGTGCTGGCCGCCACCGTCTCCGACGACCCGGTGTGCCACCGGCCCGGCCTCGGCCTCGCGGACGTGTGGACGGTGCTCCGCGACCAGGTCGAGCGGGTGCCTGAAAGCGTACGGGTCCTCGTCCGCGCCCGCCGCAGCCGCCTCGACATGCTGCTGCGCATCCACGGCTCCCGGGTGGCCGTTCCGCCCGCCCCCGGTGACGGCGAGTGGGCCGAACTCACTTTCGCCTTCCCGGCCGTCCGGGCCGCCCGCGCCCTGCTCTCCTTCGGCACGGACATCGAGATCCTCGCCCCGCCCGAGGCGCGCGTCGAACTTGCCCGCGCCGCAGCGGAGATCACGCAGCTGTACGGCTAGCCGGGCCCGCCAAGGCAGTTGAAGGCCCCGACCGGTTGGTGGTTTCCGGTCGGGGCCTTCGTCATACCCCGGTTCTGGTCTCAGTTGGGGTTCCGGGCCCTGGGGAGCGGGGATCAGGCGGCGAGGCTGAAGTGCCCGTAGCTCGGTGCGGCGATGAAGGTCAGGTAGCTGTTGGCGCCCGCCGCGGCGACCGGGGTGGAGCGGTTGGTGGTGCTGCCATCGCCGAGCTGGCCGTAGCCGTTGTAGCCCCAGGCCCGCACCGTGCCGTCGCTCAGCAGGGCCAGTGCGTGCACCTGGCCGGCGGCGATGGACTTCACGTTGGCGAGGTTCTGGACGGCGACCGGGGTGAGTCGGTCGGTGGTGCTGGCGTCTCCCAGCTGGCCGTAGCCGTTGTAGCCCCAGGCCCGCTCCGTGCCGTCGCCCAGCAGGGCGTAGGTGGAGTTGCCGCCGGCCGCCAGGGAGCGGGCGTTGGCGAGGTTCTGGACGGCGACCGGGGTGTAGCGGTTGGTGGTGCTGCCGTCACCGAGCTGACCGTTGCCGTTGTAGCCCCAGGCCGACACCATGCCGTCGTTCAGCAGTGCCACGCTGTGGTTCTGGCCGCCCGCGAGCGCCTGGGCGTTGTTCAGTCCGGCCACGGTGACCGGGTTGGAGCGGCTGGTCGTGGTGCCGTCACCGAGCTGGCCGTAGCCGTTGTAGCCCCAGGCCCGCACCGTGCCGTCGTTCAGCAGCGCCAGGCTGTGGTTGCAGCCGGCGGCGATCGCCCGCACACCGTTCAGTCCGGCCACGGTGACCGGGTTGGTGCGGCTGGTCGTGGTGCCGTCGCCGAGCTGGCCGTTGCCGTTGTAGCCCCAGGCCCGGACCGTGCCGTCGTTGAGCAGCGCCAGGCTGTGGTAGCAGCCGGCGGCGATCGCCCGCACACCGTTCAGTCCGGCCACGGTGCCGGGTGTCGAGTGGTTGGCGGTGCTGCCGTCGCCGAGCTGGCCGTTGCCGTTGTTGCCCCACGCGTTCACTGTGCCGTTCCGCAGCAGCGCCAGGCCGAAGCCGTCGGTGTTGCTTCCGCCCGCCACCAGCGAGGTGAGCTCGGTGCCGGTCAGCCCGGGGATCGCGCTCGGTGTCGGCCGGCTGCTGGTGTCCACCGCGCCCAGCTGGTAGGTGGAGTTGGCCCCCCAGCCCTTCGCCCGGCTGTCCTGAGCGGTGGCACTCGTCGGCAGCGCCAGCACTGCGAGCGAGGTCGCGCCCAGCAGTAGGGCGGTCAGGATCCGACGCGGGGCATTCGCGCGCTCGGTGCGCAACGGTCTCATGGCATCAGTCACTTTCGTCAGGGCCCACGCAAGGTTGGGCGGCTTGACAGTCCTGGACGGCAACCCTGCGCGGCTGGCGCCGGGCCCGCCGGGGAGGAGGTTCCCAAGCGGATCGTCCGCATACAAGCCAGCCGCGCTGCCGACCGTCCCGGACATGCGCGAGTTCACCTGTCCGGCGGGTGCGTCCGTGGATCAAGGCTCGGACCTGCCCGGAAGTCGCGACGGCTGGGCCCGCTTCCTTCATGGCCCCGGCCATGACCGGTGCCCCTCGCACTCAGGCCCGGGCAACCGGCTGCTTCGGCAGCAGGAAGACGACGATGCCCGCGATGACAGCGAGGACGAACGTCCCGAAGGACGCGACGGCGAAGGCGTGGCCGGCGGCGGCAACCCTGCCGACTGCCGCGGGATGGAACGAACCGAAGAAGACCGCTCCGACAACGGCAACGCCCAGCGCCCCGCCACACTGCTGAGCCGTGGACAGGACCCCTGACGCGACACCGGCCGACGCCGGCTCGACGCGGCTCAGCACCGTGTTGAGCGCCGGCGTGATGACCAGTCCGCCGCCGACGCTCTGCAGGACGAGGGTGGGGACCACGAGCAGCGGAGTGATCCGCGGGCCGGACACCAGCAACAGGCCGGTCGCCAGGTAACCGCTCGCCAGGATGACCGCCCCGATCTCGAGGACACGTCGTCCATGTTTCGGGATGGTCCGGCTCGCCACCATGCTGAACACGAAGAACGCGGCGGCGGCCGGCGCGTAGACCAGGCCCGCGCCGAGCGGCGACAGGTCGAGGCCCTGCTGCATCGTTACCGACAAGGCCAGGTAGTACGAGTAGATCAGCGCGTACAGGGCGAGGACGAGAACGATCCCGAGCGAGAACGAGCGCTGCTCGAACAGCGTCAGCGGCACCAGCGGGTCCCCGCCCCGCCGTTCCAGGCCCCGCTCGATCGCGACGAACGAGCCGAACGCGGCCGCGCTGCCCGCGAAGCAGGCCCAGACCCACCCTGGCCAGCCTGCCTGCTGCCCCTGGATCAGCGGGAGCACCAGGAGGAAGAGGGCCGCACTGAGCACCAGGACGCCGGGAACATCCGGCTTGCGGGTGGCGGCTGAGCCTGTCTCCGGCAGGTATCGCACTGCGAGGAGGAACAGGACGATTCCGATCGGCACGTTCACCCAGAACACCAGCCGCCAGCCGGCGGCCGAGGGGAGGTCGGCGCCGATCAGCAGTCCGCCGATGAGCTGTCCGCTGATGGTGGCCGTACCCATGACGGTGCCGAGCACGCCGTACACGCTGTGCCGCCCCGCCGCCGGCACCAGCACCGTGACGTACGCGAACACCTGGGGAACCATCAGGGCTGCTCCCAGGCCCTGGAGGACCCGCGCGGCGATGAGGCTTTCCGCGTTCGGTGAGAGCGCGCAAGCAACTGATGACAGCGTGAACAGGGCCACCCCGAGAAGGAGGATCCGCTTGCGGCCGTACCGGTCAGCCAGCCGAGTAGCGGTGATGATGAAGACCGCGTAACCCAGCTGATAACCCGCCAGCACCCACTGGACATCGCCGGCGGAGGCATGCAGGTCCGCCTCGATCGAGGGATCGGCGACCACGACGATGAACGAGTCGAGGACCGCCATGAACAGGGCGATCAGGACAACCGAGATCGTCAGCCACGGAGTGGCGACAGCTTTCGCCGCCACTACCGGTCGGCCGGCTGACTGCTGACCACTTGCCACGACTGGAGACCTCTTCATCCATCCTCCGACTGCCCTTTGGATAACGCATGATGACGTTTCGTCAGTCGACGGTGAGCACCAACTTCCCAGTGCTCCTGCCGGTTTCACCGAGCCCGTGGGCCTTGGCGGCGTCCGCCAGCGGGAAGACGGCGTCGATGTGCACCTTCAGCCTGCCGGTCTCGACCAACTCCGTGATGGCCAACAGCGCCCGCCGGTCGGGCTCGACCAGCATGAAGCCCGAGCGGATGGAGCGCGCGGCCGCGGCCGAGGCGATCGCCTCGGTCTCCCGGGCCGGGAGGGTGATCAATGTGCCACCGCTGCGCAGCACCGAGAGCGAGCGCTCCTGGTAGTCCCCGGCGATCGGGTCGATCACCACGTCCACGTCGGAGACCACCGAGGCGAAGTCGACCGCCGTGTAGTCGATCACCTCGTCCGCACCCAGCCCCCGCACGAACTCGTGCTTGCCCGCGCTGGCCGTGCCGATGACGTACCCGCCGTACGCCTTGGCGATCTGCACCGCCAGGTGCCCCACGCCACCTGCCGCGGCGTGCACCAGGACCCGCTGCCCCTCCCGCAGGGCCGCCGTGTCCACCAGGGCTTGCCAGGCCGTGAGCGCGGCGAGCGGCAGGGCCGCCGCCCGCACGTGGTCGAGTCCGGCCGGCTTGGGGGCGAAGTGGCGTGCCGGAGCGGCCACGTACTGCGCGTAGGCGCCGACCATGCGCGGAAAGCCCGGCATGCCGTACACCTCGTCACCCGGCCGGAAGAGCGTCACGCCGAGTCCGACGGCCTCCACCACCCCCGAGACGTCCCACCCCACGATGCCTTCGCCGGGGACAAGCAGGACACCGGCCGCCCGGGTCTTCCAGTCCACCGGATTGACGCCGGCCGCGTGCACCCGGACCAGGATCTCCGTCGGACCGGGTACCGGCCGCTCCCGTTCCACGACTCTCAGGACCTCCGGCCCGCCCGGCTCTTCGAAGGCCACGGCCGTCATCTTCTCCGCCATCCGGATTCACTCCCCCGTCTCGTTCGCGGTCGATCAGCAGCCTGCCGCCGCCCGGCTGCCGAAACGAGTGGCCGGATTGCCAACTAGTGAGAGGATCCGGCCATGCAGCAGGCCGTGCACCGCGTCGTCGTCCTCGCTCTCCCCGGCGTCTTCCCCTTCGAACTCGGCATCCCCGCCAAGGCCTTCGGCCTGGCCCGCGGCCCGGACGGCGACCGGCCCTACGAGGTGCTCACCTGCACCCCGGACGGTCGGCCGGTGCGCACCAGCGAGGACTTCTCGATCGCCGTCGAGCACGACGCGAGCGTGATCGCCACCGCCGACACCCTGATCGTGGCGGCCATCGACGACCCGCTCAGGGTCAGCGACCCGCTCCCCGAGCCGGTCGCCGCCGCTCTGGGCCGGCTCCGGCCCGGCACCCGCCTGGTGTCGATCTGCACGGCCTCCTTCGTCCTCGCCGCCGCCGGGCTGCTCGACGGCCGGCCCGCCACCACGCACTGGATCCACGCCGAGCGCTTCCGCGAGCTGTACCCGCGGACCCCGCTCGATCCCGATGTGCTCTACGTGGACGACGGCGACGTACTCACCTCGGCCGGCGCCGCTGCCGGGATGGACCTCTGCCTGCACCTGATCCGCCGCGACCACGGCAGCGAGATCGCCAATCAGGTCGCCCGCATATGCGTGGTTCCGCCATGGCGCGACGGCGGACAGGCCCAGTACATCGCCCGACCCGTCCCCGACGCGACCGGCAGCGACACCGCCGGGGCCCGCGAGTGGGCCCTCCGGCAGCTCCACCAGCCCATCAAGCTCGCCCAGTTCGCCACCCAGGCGGGCATGAGCGTGCGCACCTTCAGCCGCCGGTTCCTCGCCGAGACCGGCCAGACCCCCGGCCACTGGCTCACCACCCAGCGCCTCGAACTCGCCCGCAGGCTGCTGGAGTCCAGCGACCTTCCGGTGGACCGGGTCGCCGAACACGCCGGATTCGGCAGCCCCTCCTCGCTGCGCCAGCACCTGGCCGCCGCAGTCGGCGTCTCACCCGCCGCGTACCGCCGCACCTTCCAGGGCCGTTCGGGACCGGAGTGCTCAGCCGCAGGTCAGGACGTTTCCGGCGCGGCGAGCACGGCATCTCCGCGGCTGCCGAGGGTCATGACCCGAACGAGCAGTTGACCGTCCTCGAGTCACGTGTCCGGGATCACAGGACTGCTCGCCGGATGGGCGAAATGCCGCGACCGTGCGAGCGGTTCGCATCTAGGCGTATTCAATGCGCGCGCACATACCGCCTGGTAACGAGGAACGCCCATGACCAGCACTGCGTCCTACGCCTCCCGCGCGGCCGAGATCCTGTCCCGGCCCGTCGCGCTGAACGGCCTGACCGTCCCGAACCGCATCGTGATGGCTCCGATGACGCGCAGGTTCTCCCCGGGCGGCGTACCGGGTGAGGACGTTCGCTCGTACTACGCCCGTCGCGCCGCCGCGGGTGTGGGCCTGATCGTCACCGAGGGGACCTACGTCGGCCACGAGTCGGCCGGGCAGAGCGACCGGGTGCCGCGGTTCCACGGTGAAGAGCAGCTGGCGGGGTGGGCGAAGGTCGCCGAGGCCGTTCACGCGGCGGGCGGCACGATCGTGCCGCAGCTGTGGCACATCGGCATGGTGCGCAAGCAGGGCGATCTGCCCTACACCGACGCTCCCGCTGTCGGCCCGTCCGGCATCCGCGTCGACGGCACCGAGGGCACCGGCAGGGCGATGACCCGGCGCGACCTGGACGACGTCATCGGTGCCTTCGCCCAGGCCGCCGCGGCGGCCGAGCGGATCGGCTTCGACGGCGTCGAACTGCACGGCGCGCACGGCTACCTCCTCGACCAGTTCCTGTGGGCGGGGACGAACCGCCGTACCGACGCCTACGGCGGTGACCCCGTGGCCCGGACGAAGTTCGCCGCCGAGATCGTGGCCGCGGTCCGCGAGAGCGTCTCGCCCGGCTTCCCGGTGATCTTCCGCTACTCGCAGTGGAAGCAGGAGGCCTACGACGCCAGGCTCGCCGAGACCCCGGCAGAGCTGGAGGCGATCCTGACCCCGCTCGCCGCAGCCGGCGTCGACGCCTTCCACGCCTCCACCCGCCGCTACTGGCTCCCGGAGTTCGAGGGCTCGGACCTGAACCTGGCGGGCTGGACCAAGGCGCTCACCGGCAGGCCCACCATCACCGTCGGCTCGGTCGGCCTCGACGGCGACTTCGTCCGCGGCTTCAGCGGCGAGGGCGCGCCGGTCCAGGGCATCGACAACCTCCTCGACCGCCTGGAGCGCGACGAGTTCGACCTGGTCGCCGTCGGCCGCGCGCTGCTCCAGGACCCGCAGTGGGCGGCGAAGGTCCTGCGCGGCCGGTCCGAGGAGCTGAAGCCCTTCGATGCGGCGGCGCTGAAGACGCTCTCCTGACTGAGCCGGCTGAGCCGGGAGACAGGCCGATGTGCGACCGCTCCACCTCGCGCCCCAGGGATCGCGGCCTTTCGTGGACACGGGGCGTGTATCGGCCTTTGGCCGCTGGTGAACAACCAGGTCAGCAGCATGATCACGAACATGGGCAACAGCTACCACCCGACAGCACGGCGCAGAGCGTCACCACTGACATCGACATCACGAACGCGGGCAAAGCCGCGGTCGCCCAGGCGGCCCAGTACGCGGTGCAGAACGCGCTCCAGGGCACCAACCTCGACCCGAACGGGAACACCTCCCTCAACGTCGGGCAGCAGGCGGTGACCGGCTACGGGACCGGAGCCCAACTGGACAGCGCCTTCCATCAGGGGGCAAGTGAGCGTGTTGACCCCGAAGGAAGACGTTCCTGCCGCGCGCCGTCGCCGGCGGCTGCGGGGTACTGCCGCGGCAACGGCCGTCCTGGTCGCCGCCGTCGTGTCGCTGGTCGTCTGGCAGCCGTGGCAGTCCGTCACCAAGCTGAGCCTGCCCGCGCACGCCTGCTGGGGGGTACTGACCGCCGACGACCTCCGCCCCCTGGTGGGGAAGAACGGCACGATGACCGCCGAGACCAACACCAGCACGCTCCCCACGCCTGAGGCCACCAACGGCGGCTACCACTGCTCCCTGTACTGGAAGGACGGCCCGACGAAGCTCTACCTGGGCGCCGGTCCGATGATCGCGCTCTCCACCGCGAGCGACCTGCGGCAGACCCAGGCGGTGGACGCGAGCACCGGAAAGCTGCGGTCGCTGTCCTTCGGCGCCGGGAACATCGCCTGGGAGGCGGACACCAACGTCCAGTGGCTCAACCTGGCCATTCCATGCACCTTCCGGGACCCCGTCTCCGGGCAGTCGTCCAACGGCTACGCCCGTGTCTGGATGGACATGGCCCCCAACCCCGGCGGCCCTCCCACACCCACCAGCGAGGTGCGCCAGGCGGACGCCGGGATCGTCCTCAAACTGGCCAAGGCGTTCACCCAGCAGTACCCCTGCGGCGGCGACACCCTTCCGCCGGACGCCCCGAGCATCCCGCCATACCCCGGCTCGTGACAGGAGGCGAACCCGCGCACTGAGCCGTCCCGTCCCGGCCCCCGCCTCAGGCCGACGCGGCCGCGGCCTCGACGAAGGCGAGGACGGCGGGGTCGGGGTTCTCGGCGGGCCAGGCGAGCACCACGCGGCTGGGCGGGTAGTCGGCCAGCGGGACGAAGGCCACGCCCTCCGTCCGGTGGTGGCGGGTGGCGCCGACCGGCAGGATGCCGACCGCGCCCTGCCAGACCACGGCGTGCAGGCATTCGGCCACCGCCCGGACCACCGGTCCCCCGCCGTCCGGTGCCGGAGGCGTCCCCGTCCCCGCCTCCGGCTGCGCCTCGCCGAGCCAGTACCGCCGCCAGGCGGCGTCCGCCTCTTCCGGCAGCCGCATCCACCGTCGGTCGGCGAGCTCGGCCACCGCCACCCGCTCCCGCCGCGCCAGCGGGTCACCGGACGGCAGCACCGCGACCACCGGCTCGCTCGCCAGCACCCGGACGGCCAGTCCCGCGGTGTCGAACGGCAGCCGGGTCAGCGCGACGTCCACCGCGCCGGCCCGCAACCCCGCGGTCGGATCGCTGATCCCGGTCTCCCGCAGCCGCACCAGCGCCCGGGGGTGGCTGTGCCGGAACGCCTCGGCGGCGCGCGGGCCAAGACCGCGGCCGGCCCCGGCCACGGTGCCCACCACGATGGTGCGCCGTCCGGCGGTCTGCCGGACGCGTTCGCTCGCCCGCTCCGCCGCCTCCAGCAACTCCCGGGCCTCGGCCAGCAGCACCCTTCCCGCCTCGGTCAACCGCACGCCCTGGGCGGAGCGGTCGAACAGCCGGGTGCCCAGCGAGTCCTCCAACTCGCGGATCCGCCGGCTCAGCGGCGGCTGCGACATGTGTAGCCGGGCCGCCGCCCGGCCGAAGTGCAACTCCTCGGCCACGGCCACGAAATACCGCAGACGGCGTAGGTCCATGCCGGGCACAATAGCCCGCCGCGCCGACCGGCCGTCACGGCGCGGGCGCGGCCTCCCCGGCTGCTACCAGGGCACCGGACCGTCCTCGCCGAAGAAGCCGGCGGTCGGGCCGTCCGGGCCCAGGGTCGCCAACTCGACGATGACCGCCGCTCCCTGGGCCGCCGTGCGGGCCATCGGGAAGCCCGCGCGCTGCAACTCCTTGGTCAGGTCGGTGTCGCACGGGCCGGGCGACGCGGCGTTGACCAGGAAGCCGTCCCCGCGCAGCTCCTTGGCGTACTGGACGGTCAGCGCGTTGAGCGCGGACTTGGAGGCCGGATAGGCGGCGGTGGCGGGCACCTTGGCCAGGTAGCTGTCGGGGGAGCTCTGGGCGGCCAACGAGCCCATGCCGCTTGACACGTTGACGATGCGTGGGGCGGCCGACCGGCGCAGCAGCGGGAGCAGCGCGTTGGTGACGGTCAGCACGCCGAAGACGTTGGCCTCGAAGACCCCGCGGACCAGGTCGAGGTCGGCGGTGCTGGGCCGGTGCCCCGGACTCTCGGCCGCGCCGGCGTTGTTGACCAGCACGTCCAGCCGCCCGAACCGCTCACCGATCCACCCGGCCGCCTGCCGCACGGTCGCCGGATCGGTGACGTCCAGCGTCACCGGGTGGGCGTCGGCCCCGGCAGCCCGTATCTCGTCGGCGGCGGCCCGTCCGCGCTCGGGGTCGCGAGCACCCACCACCACGGTCAGGCCGCGCTCGGCCAGTTGACGGGCCACCTGGAACCCGATGCCCTTGTTCGCCCCGGTCACCAGTGCCACCGCACCGGTCGGGGTCGCAGTCTCGATCATGCGGCCAGCCCATCACGCACTCCATGCTGCGGACCAGGACCATCTCGGCATCGCACCGTCCGTTCTGGTATCAGTGCTGCTCGATGAGGGCCTGGACGCCGTCGAGGATGCGGGCCAGGCCGAACTCCAGCGGGTCGACGGCGTCGGGGGCGAAGGCGCCCGCGGCGATGGCGCGGGTCAGGGCGGGGAACCGGTCGGCGTGGCGGTCGAGCAGCTCGCCGGTGAGGCGGTTCCACTCGCGGTCGTGCTCCTCGTCGAAGTCGAGCAGCTCCTGGGCCAGCGTGCGCACCAGGCCGGCGACGAGGACGAAGACCCGGTGCTGCTGGGCCGCGGTCAGGCCGGTCGGCGCCAGGGCCGCGAACGCCGCGTCCAGCCAGGCGAGTTGGTTGGGTCCCATGAGCTGGCGGCGCATCGCGGTGGCCGCCAGCAGCCAGGGGTGGGCCTGGTGCACCCGGGCGGACTGACCGGCCCACTCGGTGATCTGCGGCCGCCAGCCGGCTCCCGCCACCGACAGGTCGGGGGCCGGGGCGAGGATCGACTCGACCATCAGCTCGACCAGTTCGGCCTTGCCGGGCACGTAGCGGTACAGGGCCATCGCCGAGACACCGAACTCGGCGGCGACCTTGCCCATCGAGACGGCGTCCAGGCCCTCGGCGTCGGCGATGGCCACGGCGGCCGCGGCGATGCGCTGCGGGGTGAGGCTCGGCTTGGGACCGCGGGTCGGCTGGTCCTGCTCTCCCCAGAGCAGCGCGACTCCCGCCCGCAGGTCACGTGTCTTCTCCTTGGCCATGCGGCCCTCCGTCCCGGTGGCGACCAGGCGGTGCCGATTGACACCACCCAGAACTGTATATACCTTAAACGCAACTGCTGACGAGATAAACAGTTTAGGGGGAACACTTATGCTCGACATCATCGCCACCGCATCCGCCGCCGTCCTCGCCACGCCCGTCGCCGGCCTGCTGGGCTACCGGCAGCTCAAGCGCACCGTGAACGCCAGGCGCCTGCGCATCACCACCCCGAACGGCATCGACGAGTCCGGGTTCGTGCGCATCGGCGGCATCGACCAGTGGATCTCGATCCGCGGCGAGGACCGGGGCAACCCGGTGCTGCTGGAGATCCTGGGTGGCCCCGGCGCGTCCAATCTCGTCTTCCTCCCCCGCACCCGGCCCTGGGAGCGGCACTTCACGATCGTGCGGTGGGACATGCGCGGGGCCGGTCACACCTTCGCCGCCACCGGCCCCGCCGGGCAGGGCGAGCTGAGCCTGGAGCAACTGCACCGCGACGCCCTGGAGGTCACCCGGCACGTCCGCGCCCGGCTCGGCGTCGCGAAGGTGCTACTGGTCGCCAACTCCTTCGGCACCGTGCTCGGCCTGCGCCTGGCCCGCAACCACCCCGAGCTGTACTCCGGCTACGTCGGCACCGACCAGAACGTCATCGCCGGCGGGCGCGAGCACTCGGCCCACGACGCGCTGGTGGCCCGGCTCCGCGCCGCCGGCCGGAAGCGGGAACTGGCCGCCGTCACCGCGATGGGCGCCGGCCAGGCGGTGCCGAGCGCCGAGCAGCTGTCGGAGTACATCAAGATCATCCTCACCACCGACCCGCTCTCCTACGACACCATGAAGACCGTGGTGATCCGCTCGCTGTGGTTCTCGCCGCTGCACACCCTGCGCGGCCTGCGCGCCTACCTGAAGGCCATGACCTTCTCCCAGCCGCTCGCGCTCGAAGCCATGGCCATCGACGAGTGGGCCGACGGCACCGCGTTCCAGCTGCCGTTCTTCGTCTTCCAGGGCGCCCGCGACGTCCTGACCCCGCCCGAGCCGGCCAAGCGCTTCTTCGACGACGTGACCGCCCCGGTCAAGGACTTCGCGCTGATCCAGGACGCCAGTCACTTCGCGTCCTTCCGCCACCCCGACCGGTTTCTCGACCTGATGCTCACCAAGGTCCGCCCGGCGATCACCGGCGAGCCGCTCGCCCGCTGAACCCGCGGCGGCGCCGGCCGGCCCGCACCGTGCGAACGGCTACGGGGCCGGCAGCGGGGGCACGTCGTCCAGCCGGGCGAGCAGCTGGGCGAGCTTGTCGGGGTTGATGACCGCGTAGAGCTCCGCGGCGCGACCCTCGGCGTCGAAGTCGAAGACGTAGAGGACGTGCCGCTGCGGCCGCTCGAAGAGGACGGCCGGCGCGTGGTTGATCCACAGCAGCCGGGTCTCGGCCGTCCGGTAGAACCGGTCGAACACCGAGGCGAAGAGCCGCGCGGCCTTGTCGGCGCCGAGCACCGGCCGCAGCGCCGCGTTCGCCTTGCCGCCGCCGTCGGTGGTGTAGACGACGTCCTCGCGCAGCATCGCCTTGAGCCGGTCCAGTTCACCGCTGCGCGCGGCCGACAGGAAGCTCTGCACCAGCGCCCGTCCCCGCGCCGGGTCCGTCGCCGCGGGCGGACGGGGGCTCGCGGCCACGTGCAGCCGGGCGCGGTGGTGCAGTTGGCGGCAGGAGGCGACGCTGCGTTCGCAGATCGCGGCGATCTCCGCGTACGGCAGCGAGAACGCCTCGCGGAGCACGAAGACGGCACGCTCGGCCGGGGAGAGCCGGTCCATCAGGAGCAGCATCGCCATCGACGCCGAATCACGCAGGGCCGCGGTCTCGGCGGGGTCGTCGGGGCGGGTGGGGAGCGGCTCGGGCAGCCAGGGGCCGACGTAGGTCTCGCGCCGCACGGCGGCCGAGCGGAGCCGGTCCAGGGCCAGCCGGGTGACGGTGGTGGTCAGGAAGGCCGCCGGATTGTCGACATTCTGGCGATCCGCCCCCGTCCAGCGCAGAAAGGCGTCCTGGACGGTGTCCTCGGCGTCGTGGACCGAGCCCAGCAGGCGGTAGGCCAGGGCGAGGAGCATCGGCCGGTGCTCGAGGAACGGCTCCCCGGGCACCAGCCGGCCGACCGCGGTGGCTGTGCTCAACCGCGCTGCGGCACCACGGCCTGCGTGCTGATCGCGATCCGGTTCCACGCGTTGATGGTAGCGATGGCCGTGATCAGCTGGACCAGTTCCCGCTCGTCGAACTGCTCGGCGGCCTGCGCCCACACCTCGTCCGGCACGCCGTGCTCGCCGATCCTGGTGACGGCGTCCGTGAGCGCGAACGCGGCCCGCTCACGCGGGGTGAAGAGGTGGCGGGCCTCCTCCCAGGCCGCCACGACGACCAGGCGCTGCGGCGTTTCACCCAGCGCCAGCGCGTCGTGGGTGTGCATGTCGAGGCAGTAGGCGCAGCCGTTGAGGTAGCTGGCCCGCATCTTGATCAGTTCGAACAGGCGGGGGTCGAGTCGCTCCGCGCAGAACCGCTCCAGCGCGCTCATGGCCTGGTAGGCGGCGGGCTCGATCTTGGCCCAGGCGAGGCGCGCGGACGGTGCGGTGGTGGACATGGCGGGGTTCCCTTCGTTGCTCCGGACACCGACTCGACGGGACAGCGCCGCCGGATGTGACGGGCACGAAGGTGACGCCGGTCACCCGCGGGCCGGAGCCGCGACCGGACGGGGCGGGGCCGGGCCGGGCGCGACGGGGCGGGCGGCGCTGAACGCGGCTTCGGGGAGAGTGGCGAGCGGGCTGGCCGACCGGGCATCGGGCACCGTGTACGCGCGCAGCAGAGCGCGCAGCAGAGCGCCCGCCCGGCCCGCCGGCGTGCGCCGGCTCACCGGGTGCGCGCATGGTCGACGGCGGCTGCGGCGAGTCCGGCGATCAGCGGGTGGGCCCGGCTGCCGTCGCCGTCCAGTTCGGGCTGGAAGAGGGTGGCCAGGAAGAAGGGGTGGCTGGGCAGTTCGACGATGCGCACGTCACCGGCTTCGTCGCTGCCGGTGAAGCTCAGGCCGTGCTCGCGCAGCAGGTCGAGGAGGTGCGGGTTGGGGCCGTAGCGGCAGTGGTAGCGCGCCGGCGTGCGGTCGGCGCCGAGCAGTCGGGCGGCCCGGGAACCCGGGGTGATCCTGACGATGCCCTCGTGGCCGACCAACGAGCAGGCCAGCGGGATGACCACCGCGTCCTCCTCGGCGGTCTCCGGGACGTTCTCGAGGTGGCCGGCGCGCTCCAGACCGCAGACGGTACGGGCGAACTCCAGCAGCGCGTGCTGGAAACCGCCGCAGGTGCCCAGGAACGGGATGCCCTGCTCGCGTGCCGCCCGGATCGCCGCCAGCACGCCGGCCTCGCTGCGGTAGGGGCTGCCGGGCAGCACCCAGACGGCGTCGAAGCCCTCGATGTCCTGGTCGGCGTCCTCGGTGGCGATCCAGTAGGCGTCCAGGTCCAGCCCGTCGCGCAGGCGCAGCGCGTCGAGCAGGCCGGGGATGCGGGCGTGGGATCGGACGGCGTCGGAGCGGTCACCGACCAGGGCGATACGTGCGGCGTGGTTCATGGCCACGATCCTGCAGGCCCCTGCCGCATCAGGTCCAACGATGATCTGTGGACCGCGCATCAGTGATACTGATCCGCATGGATCCGCATCTGCTGCGCACCTTCGTCGCGGTCCTCGACCACCGCTCGTTCTCCGCCGCCGCCTCGGCGCTCGGCTACACGCAGTCCGCGGTCTCCCAGCACATCGCCGCCCTGGAGGCCGACCTGGGCACCCGGCTGGTCGAGCGCCGGCCCGTGGCCGCCACGCCGGCCGGAGCGCGGCTGATGGAGCACGCGCCCGCCCTGCTGCTGCGCCTGGACGCCGCCCGCGCCGACATCGCCCGCCTGCGGCACAGCCACCCCACCCGCCTGGCCCTCGCCTGCTCGCCCGCCGCGCTGGGCCCCGCCGTCGCCCGGGCGCTGGCCCAACTGCACACCACCGACCATCCGTTGGACCTCGAGGTGCGGACTCTGGGCCGGGCGGCGGTGATCGCGGACGTGCTCACCGGGCGGGCCGACCTCGGCCTCGTCGACGGCACCGCCGCCCCCAGCGACCCGCTCGCGCTGCCCGACCTCGGCCCCACCACCGTGCTCGCCGCGGCCGAGGAGCCGCTGGCCGTGCTCTTCCCGCCCGACCACCCCTTGGCGCGGCGTCGCTCGGTGCGCCTGACCGACCTGGCCCAGGCCCAGTGGATCGACGCCCCCGACACCGCCATCCCCCTGGAGCGGCTGCGCACCGTGTGCCGCACCGACGGCTTCCGCCCCCGGATCCGCCACCGCGGAACCGACCTGCACGGCCTCGCCGCGCTCGCCGCCGCCGGCCACGGCCTGGCCGCCCTTCCCCTCCCGCTGGCCGCCACGCTCGGCTGCGCGGCGGTCGCGGTGACAGCGCCGCGCCTGGTGCACCGCACCGAACTCCTCCACCTGGCCAACCCCGCCGCACCGGCCCGCCGGCTGGCCGACCTGCTGACCCGGCGTCAGACCGCCCCGGACACCTGAACCGGTGCCCGGGGCGGTCCGCCGCTCAGCGCCACGAGGCGCTACGAGGCGCTACGAGGCGCTACGAGGCGCTACGAGGCGCTACGAGGCGCTACGACTCGAAGAGGCTGGTCACCGAGCCGTTCTCGAAGATCTCCCGGATGGCGCGGGCGATCACCGGGGCGATGGACAGCACCTCCACCTTGTCCAGGTCGACCGCGGCGGTCGGCAGGGTGTCGGTGAAGACGAACCGGCTCACCCTGGAGTTCTTCAGGCGGTCCACGGCCGGCCCGGACAGGATGCCGTGGGTGGCCGCCACGATCACGTCGGCGGCACCGTTCTGGTAGAGCACCTCGGCCGCGGCGCAGATGGTGCCCGCCGTGTCGACCATGTCGTCCACCAGGACGCACACCCGCCCCGCCACCTCGCCGACCACTTCGTGCGCGGTGACCTGGTGCGCGACGTCCTTGTCCCGCTTCTTGTGGACGATCGCCAGCGGTGCGCCGAGCCGGTCGCACCAGCGGTCCGCGACCCGCACCCGCCCGGCGTCCGGGGAGACCACCGTCAGCCGGGCGTGGTCGGTCTGCGCGGCGATGTGGTCCGCGAGGATCGGCAGTGCGACCAGGTGGTCCACCGGCCCGTCGAAGAAGCCCACGATCTGGTCGGTGTGCAGGTCGACGGTGATGATCCGGTCCGCACCGGCGGCGGTCAGCAGGTCGGCGACCAGCCGGGCCGATATCGGCTCGCGGCCCTTGTGCTTCTTGTCCTGCCGCGAGTAGCCGTAGAACGGCGCGACCACCGTGACGCTGTTCGCGGAGGCCCGCTTCAGCGCGTCGACCATGATCAGCTGTTCCATGATCCACGTGTTGATCGGGGCGGTGTGCGACTGGATCACGAAGCAGTCCGCGCCGCGCACCGACTGCTCGAAGCGCACGTAGATCTCGCCGTTGGCGAAGTCCCGCGCCTGCGTCGGCACCAGCCCGGTCCCCAGCTCCTTGGCGATCCGCTCGGCGAGTTCGGGGTGCGCGCGACCGGAGAACAGCAGCAGGTCGCGCTCGCTCCCCCGGATGACCTCTCTCACCGCTCGAGGGTGGGGTAGTCGGTGTACCCGTGCTGGTCGCCGCCGTAGAAGGTCGAGTCGTCGACGGCGTTGTACGGGCCGCCGGCCTCGATCCGGGCGGGCAGGTCCGGGTTGGCCAGGAACAGGGCGCCCAGCGACACGGCGTCGGCCAGGCCCTCGTCCAGCACCGCCTGCGCGGTCTTCGCGGTCGCCGGGAAGGAGTCGCCGGTGGCGTGCGGGTTGAGGATCAGAGCGCCCTGCCACAGGCCGCGGATCGCCTCGGTGGCCGGGCGGTTGACGATCTCGCAGACCTCCAGGAAGGCCAGCTCCGGCAGGGCCGGGATCAGCTCGGCGTACAGCGCCTCGCTGTCGCTCTCCACGATGTCGTTGTAGGGGTTGGCCGGCGAGACCCGGACACTGGCGCGCTCGTTGCCGACGGCGGCGACGATGGCCTCGATGACCTCGATGGTGAAGCGGATCCGGTTGGCGATCGAGCCGCCGTAGCCGTCGGTGCGCAGGTTGGTGTTGGTGGCGAGGAACTGGTGCGGCAGGAAGCCGTTGCCCGCGTGCAGCTGCACCCCGTCGAATCCGGCGTCGATGGCGTTGCGGGCGGAGGTCGCGAAGTCCTCGACAGTGGCGTCGATCTCGTTCAGGCTCAGCTCGCGCGGCACCGGGTAGTCCTGCATGCCGTCCGGGGTGAAGCCCTGACCGCCGGCCGCGACCGGGGACGGGGCGACGGACTGGTGCGCGCTCTCGTACAGCGAGGGGTGGCCGATCCGGCCGGAGTGCATCAGCTGGGCCACGATCCTGCCGCCCTTGGCGTGCACCGCGTCGGTGACGACCCGCCAGCTGGCCACCTGCTCGGGCTCGTGCAGGCCGGGCGAGTTGATGTAGCCCTGGCCGATCTGGGAGGGCTGGATGCCCTCGGTGATGATCAGGCCGGCGGCGGCGCGCTGGCTGTAGTACTCGGCCATCAGCTCGGTGGCCAGGCCGCGCGAGGTGGCCCGGTTGCGCGACATCGGCGCCATGACGAGCCGGTTCTTCAGCGTGATCTTGCCGAAGGTGACGGAATCAAAGAGCGAAGTCATATGAGTTACCTCTTCGAACGGTGGGTCAGGAGTGGTCGGACAGGTAGCGGGCGTAGGCGGCGGCCATCCGGCCGCCGACCTCGGCGGTGGAGATGAGGACCGCCATGTTGGCCTGCGCGGTGCGGCCACCGGTGGCCCGGTCGACCGCGTGCATCAGGTACTTCGTCAGGCCCTGACCGGTGACGCCCTCCCGATCGGCCTGGGCGAGCGCGTCGTTGATGGCCGCCTCGGCCACCGCCGCGTCGACCGCGTCCTCGTCGCGGGGCGGGGCGGTGATCACCACCGAGCCCGGGTGCCCGGCGGCCCAGTGGGTGCCGACCACCTTGGCGATCAGGTCCTCGTCATCGATCCGGTACGGCGAACGGATGCCGCTGGACGCGCAGTAGAAGGCCGGGAAGTCGTCCGAACCGTAGGAGATCACCGGCACGCACTGGGTCTCCAGGTACTCCATCGTCAGCTTCAGATCGAGGATCATCTTCGCGCCGGCGCAGACCACCGCGACCTTCGAACGGGTGAGCTGGATCAGGTCCGAGGAGATGTCCATGGTGGTCTCCGCGCCCCGGTGCACCCCGCCGAGCCCGGCGGAGGAGAAGAACGGGATGCCGGCCAGTTCGGCGGCGACCAGCGAGGAGGCCACGGTGGTCGCGCCGCGCCCGCCCCGGGCGAGCACCACGGGCAGGTCGCGGCTGGAGACCTTGGGGATCCCGCCCTCGGAGGCGAACCGCTCGATGTCCGGCCCGGTCATCCCGACCCGGATCGCGCCGTCCTCGATGCAGATCGTCGCCGGCACGGAGCCGCCCTTCCGGACGGCGGCCTCCACCTGGTGCGCCGTCTCGGCGTTGTGCGGGTACTTGAGGCCGTGCGTGATGACGTTGGACTCCAACGCGACCACCGGGCGGCGCTCGTGCAGGGCCTCGCGGACCTCTTCGCTGTAGACGATCGGAATGGCGGCGCTCATCGGATTCCCTCGGTCTGGGCGGCTGGGACGGGAACGGGCTGGGCGGTGGGCACAGGCACGGGCTGGACGGTGGGAGCGGGCTGGGCGGTGGGAACGGGCTGGGAGTAGTTCGGCTGCTTCCACAGCAGTTCGGCCCGCTGTTCGATCTCGGGGATGTGCACCCGCTCCATCCACTGCGCCGGCTCGATGGACTCGACGGCGATCGACACCGACCCCGGCTCGCAGCAGAACACCCGGGTGACCGCCTGGCTCAGCGAGCTGACCAGGTCGGCCTTCTCCTCGTCGGTGAACGTGCGCGGCCAGTGCCTGATGATCATGTGAGGCACGGCTCGGTTCCTCTCTGCTGACGGCTCGACGCCGCCCTGGTCGAACACTTCTGACGGTGCGTCAGCGCGCTGTGCCGGCGGTCGTTCCGTCGGCCGGACTCTCCTGGAGCGCGGCGGGCTCGGCCACGGCCGGCGGCGCGGCGGTCGGCGCGGCCCGGCCCCGGCGCGGCTGGGCGATGACCACCGATCCGATGACGGCGACCCCGCCGAGCAACTGCAGCGGGCCGAGGGACTGGTGCAGGAACAGGTAGCCCAGGACGGTCGCGCACAGCGGTGAGGCGAAGGAGAGGAACGAGGCCGCCAGCGCGGGCAGCCGCGCCAGGCCGCGGAACCACAGGACGTAGGCGATCAGCGCCCCGATGATGCCCAGGTAGGCGAAGCCGCCGATGTTCTTCCAGCTCAGGTGGTCCGGGAAGGGCTCGCTGATCAGGGTGATCGGCAGCAGCAGCAGGCCGCCGACGGTCAGCTGCCAGCCGGTGAAGGCCAGCAGCGAGACACCCTCGGGGCGCCCCCAGCGCTTGACCAGCACGATGCCGGAGGCCATGCAGAGGGCGCCGAGCAGGCCCGCCACGATCCCGATGCCGTCCAGGCTGGCCTTCGGCTCGAGCACCAGCAGCGCGACCCCGGCGGCACCCAGCACGCAGGAGGCGATGTGCTGGCGCATGATCCGCTCGCGCAGCAGCAGCGCACCGAGCAGCAGCACGATCATCGGCTGGATGCTCATGACCAGCGCCGCCACCCCACCGGGCAGGTGGTACGCGGCCAGGAACAGGAAGTAGAAGAACGCGCCGATGTTCAGCACGCCGAGCGCGATCGCGCGCCACCACCAGATGCCCTTCGGCAGCACCCGGGTGATCAGCAGCAGGATCAGCCCGGCCGGCAGCGCCCGCAGCGTGGCGGCCAGCAGCGGCCGGTCGGGCGGCAGGAACTCGGTGGTGATCAGGTAGGTCGACCCCCACACCAGGGGGGCTAGCGCCGTGACGACCGAGGTGGTCGCGAGTCGCTGGTTGCTCATTTCACGGCTCCGGAGTCGGTGGTGCCGAAGAACCGGTCACCGAAGTCACCGATCCCGGGGATCATGAACGCGTGCTCGTTGAGCCGGTCCTCGATGGCGCTGGTGACAACTCGCAGCCGCGGTCGCCGGTCCAGGACGCGGCTCAGGCCCTCGGGCGACGAGAGGAAGTTGACCATGACGATGTTCTCCTCGCGCACGCCCGCCCGCAGCAGCACCTCGACGGCCGCGAGCGCCGACTCACCGGTGGCCAGCATCGGCTCCAGCAGCAGCACCTGGCCCTCGGCGATGTCGTCGGGCAGCAGCTGGTAGTACAGCCGCGGCAGCTTGGTCTGCTTGTCGCGCTGGATGAGGATCTTGCCGATCCGGATACCGGGGTGGATCGCCAGCAGCTCGCCCTCCATCGCCTCGCCGGCCCGGATGACCGGCACCGCGAACACCTTGGTGGCGAACTCCAGCCCGGCATAGGTCGCGCCCACCGGAGTGGTGACCTCGCGCTTGGCGAACGGCAGCAGGTCCAGGGCGGCGTCGAGCAACTGGCGGATGACGCGCCGCGAGTAGAACCGGAAGTCCTCCTGCGTGCACTCCTTGTTCCGGATGATCGTATGCATGACGCGAAGCAGGTCCGTCTGGGGCAGCAGATGGACGTTCTGTTCGGTGCTCACGGCTGAGCCTCCTCGGTGCGGGTCGAGAACGCGCATTGGGGGAAGGTCGATCGGATCAGCCGATCTCGTCGAAGGCGCGACGCGCCTCGGCGATGAACTTGGCGACCTTGGCGCGGTCCTTGCGACCGTCCGGGCCTTCGAGGCCGGTGTGGGAGTCGATGGCGGCGGGCCGCACGGCGCGGATCGCGTCGGCGACGTTCTCCGGGTTCAGGCCGCCCGCCATCATCAGCGGCTTCGGGGAACGGCGCACCAGTTCGGCGGAGACGTTCCAGTCGTGGGTCAGGCCGGTGGCGCCCTTGGCGCCGGTCTTCGGGTCGAAGGTGTCCGTGATGTACATGTCGACGAACGGGTGGGTGTCGTCCACGAGTTGCAGCAGCTCGTCGGCGTTGTCCGCCTTGACCACCAGCGACTTCAGCACGAAGAGCTCGGGACGCAGCTCCTTGAGCCGGCGCAGCTCCCCGGTCGCCACGTCGCCGTGCAACTGAACCGCGACGACGCCGAGTTCGGTGCAGAAGTCGCTGACCTCCTGAGCGTCGGTCAGGTAGCTGATCAGCACACCGGCGTGCGGGGCCTCGAGACCCTTGATGATCGAGGCCGCGTCCTGCTCCGAGATGTCGTCCTTGCCGGACGGCAGGCGCAGCGCGAACCCGATCCAGTCCGCCCCCTCGCCGATGATCATGTCGGCTTCGGCGGCATCGATGATGCCGGCGACCTGAACGAGCTTGTTCACGGTGGTCATGACGATTCCCCAGTCGGTGGACGAAAGACGGCGACTACGGGCAGGCCGAAGCGCACGGTCCCAACGCCCCGAGGTGTCCGATATCGAGAGACTACGGAGGGAAAGCGGCGTTCTCGGCGTCCCGGGCCAACCCCACTCGGACTACGCCACGTTGGCACACGGTGTATCGGTCGGGATGTCCGGACCAGCAGGCCTTTCCGCCGCTCCCCGTCACTGACGGCCCGTCAACCCAGGCTGACGGCAATGCCCCAGGAGCCCCACCACCCCCGAACGGCGGCAGCCGCCCTCGGCGCGCTCGTCCACCGGCGGCGCGCGGCGGAGCCCGGGCTCGGGCTCGGGCTCGGTTCAGTCAGTGACGCTGGTAGTAGTCCTGGACCTGGTCGTGGAAGGCGATGTCACCGGGCGTCCTGCGCGGGTCGTACTGCGGTGACAGCCTGATCTCGTCCTTGGTGCGGTCGACGTACACGATCCGCTCGGCGCGGTCGATGCCGGTGACGGCGTCGGCGGGCACCAGCACGTGGGTACCGAAGGTCCACGGTCCCGTGTTGACCACGAGGTAGCCGGGGCCCACCTCGTCACTCTCCTCGTCGACCTTGCCGAGGTGGCCGTCGGTGGCTTCCACCCGGTAGCCGGTCAGGCGCGGACCGGGTTCGTCGTTCGAAACGAGGCGCTGACGCCGGATGTCCTGGCTCACGGCTGCGGTCCTTCCGATCGTGCTCGCCGACGGTGCGGGCGTCGGCGGGATCGGCGGCGGTGGTGGACGGCCGCGCTGGGCAGCGGCGGAGTCTGGCGGCGCACCATGATCAGGGACCAGCGGGTGGGTTGGCGCGACGCGGTCGGCCACCATCGGGGCCGGGTCGAACCCGACGCCTTCGGCGGATCCAGTTTACTGCGACCGCGCCGGGCCCACCGGAGCTCCGGAAGGCAGCTCAGCGGCCGCTGTGCCCGGCCCGCCAGCGGCTGGGCGACAGTCCGGCCTGGCGCTGGAAGAAGGTGGTGAAGTTGGCGGCGTCCGCGAAACCGACGCGCTCCGCGCAGCGGGCGACCGGCAGATCGGTGTGCGCGAGCAGCCGCTTGGCCTCCAGCAGGATCCGCTGGTCGAGGAACTGCTTGGCGCCCAGACCGGTCGCGGCCCGGGTCGCCCGGGTCAGGGTGCGCCGGTCGTAGCCGAGGATCCGGGCGTAGCCGGTGACCTGGTGGTCCTCGGCGAACCGGTGCTCCACCGCGACCTGGTAGCGGCGGAAGATCTCGTGCTGCTCGGCGTGCCCGGGGTTCCCGGTGCGCTCCGCACCGGCGTGCCCGCCGCCGAGGTGCTCGCCGCCGAGGTGCTCGCCGCCGAGGTGCTCGCCGCCGGCCGGGAGCACCCGCAGCACGAGGGCCGAGAGCAGGTGGGCGAGCAGCGGCGGCGACGCCAGCCGGGGGTCGGCCACGGCGGCGGCATGCTCGCGGCCCAGGTGGTCCGCCGCCAGCAGGCTCAACGCCCAGGCTTCGTCGTCCAGTTGCCAGCAGGCGGGGGCAAAGGCATCGGCCGCCGCCGGCTGCGCCGGCCCCCAGGCGGGCAGGAAACCCGGCTCGAACAGCACCAGCGGTCCGTCCACCCGGTCGACATCGGTCCAGCGGTGCACGACCCCGGGGCGGATCCACACCACACCGCCCGCCCGCAGCGGATGGTCCACGAAGTCGGCCGCGTGGTGCCCGACGCCCGACCGCACCAGGGCCAGCACGTGGAAGTCCGGGCGCTGCGGCCCGGTGCGGCGGCCACCGCGGTCCAGTTGCCGCAGCCGTTCGAAGCTGAGCACCTCGACGCCGAAGCCCGCGCCGGGGGCCGGGGCGTAGCGCAGCTGCCGGACGTCGGAGGGCTGACCGTTTTCCACCAGGATCACGCACCTTTCCACCGTGCTCCGCCCAGAGCCCCAACCGTAGCGTCAGTGCTGTCCCCCGGTCCGCGGAGGGCGAGTCCGTGGCCGCGACGGTCGCACCGGCGCTGCCGGACGGTCCAGTGGGAGATCAGGGTGACGACAGAAACCACAACCGCGCATGTCCGGGTGAGTGGCGGGACGATCGGCGTCAGGCGGCACGGGTGGCGCGGGCCGACGCTGGTGTTCACGCACTACTGGGGCGGCTCCGCGAGCACCTGGGACGCGGTCGCCGAACTGCTGCCGGCCGATCGGGACACGGCCCGCTTCGACCAGCGCGGCTGGGGCTCCTCCCGGCGGCTGCCCGGTCCGTACCACCTCCGGCAGCTCGCCGACGACCTCGTCGACGTGGTCACCGGCCTCGGCCTCGGCAGCTTCGTCCTGGTCGGCCACTCGATGGGCGGCAAGGTGAGCCAGCTCGCCGCGGCCCGGCGCCCGCCCGGCCTGGCCGGGCTGGTGCTGCTGGCCCCCGCGCCACCGCAGCCGCCCGCCACCGTGACCGCCGAATACCGGCACCTGCTCTCGCACGCCTACGATTCGGCCCACAGCGTCGGCCAGTCGCTCGACCAGGCACTGACTGCCGCACCGCTGGCACCGCCCGCCCGGGCCCGGGCCGTGAGCGACAGCCTGGCCGCCACCGACCTCGCCCGCCGGGAGTGGCCGCTGCGCGGCATCGCGGCGGACATCACGGACGCCGCCCGGCTGATCAAAGCACCCGTCCTCGTCCTGGCCGGCGAGCACGACCGGGTCGAACCGGTGCCGGTGCTGCGGCAGCACCTGCTCCCGCACCTGCCGCACGCCCGCCTCGAGATCGTCCCCGGCAGCGGACACCTGCTGCCCCTGGAGGCCCCCGCCGCCGTCGCCACCGCGCTGACGGAGTTCACCGCCGGCCTGCGCCGCTGACGGCACGGCGACGGCCGCCACAGCGACCACAGCCACCACAGCCACCACAGCCACCGCGGAAATGCGGCCACCGCCCCCCTCGCCCGGTAGCACAATGCGATCATGCAGATTGCGTTGTTGGGGTCGCTTGAGGTCCGGGCCGAGGACGGCACCCGCGTCACGGTGGGCGGTGCGCGGCTGCGGACGCTGCTGATCCTGCTGGCCCTGGAGCCGGGCCGGGTGGTCTCCGCCGAGCTGCTGATCGACGGGATCTGGGAGCAGGACCCGCCGCTGGGGGCGGCCAACGCGCTGCAGGCGCTGGTGTCCCGGCTGCGCCGCGGTTTGCCCGGGGTGCCGGTGGAGTCGCATCCGGCCGGGTACCGGCTGGTGATCGAACCGGACGCGGTGGACGCCGTGCGCTTCGAACGGCTGGCCGCCACCGGCCGGTCCGCACTGCCCGAGGACGCCGCGACGGCGGCCCGGGTGCTGCGGGCGGCGCTGGAGCTGTGGCGCGGTCCGGCGCTGCTGGACGTGGCGGGCGTGGACTTCTTCCGCGCGCCCGCGGTCCGGCTGGCGGAGCTGCGGATGGCCGCGCTGGAGGACCGGATCGAGGCGGATCTGCGGCTGGGCCACGGCCGGGACCTGACCGGCGAGTTGAGCTCGCTGGTGGCCGAGTACCCACTGCGCGAGCGGCTGGTCGCCGCGCTGATGCGGGCGCTGGTCGCGGCCGGCCGCTCGGCGGAGGCGCTCACGGTCTACCAGCAGGCGCGCGAGGTCCTCGCCGAGGAGCTCGGCGCCGACCCCTCGGCGGAGCTGTCCGCGCTGCACACCGCCGTGCTGCGGGGCGAGGTCACCCCGGCCCCCGGGCCCGCCGGGGCGGCGCCGGCCGGCGCCCCGACCGCGCCCGAGCAGCCGACCGGACCCACCACCGCCGCCCACCGGCCGCCGACCAACCTGCGGACGGGGCTGGCGAGTTTCGTCGGCCGGGACGAGGACCTCGACCAGGTCGCCCGGCTGGTCGGTGAGCACCGGCTGACCATGCTCACCGGCCCGGGCGGGGCCGGCAAGACCCGGCTGTCGATCGAGGCCGCCCACCGGCTGGTCGAGCGGTTCCCGGACGGTGTCTGGTTGGTGGAGCTGGCACCGGTCACCGACGCCGCCGGCCTGCCGCCGGCCGTGCTGGCCGCACTGGGACTGCGGGAGGCGGGCCAGGCCGGCGTGGAACCGGTGGAGCGGCTGGTCGCGGCGCTGCGCACCCGCCGGCTCCTGCTGGTGCTGGACAACTGCGAACACCTGATCGAGGCAGCCGCCGCACTGGTCGACCGGCTGCTCGGCGAGGGCCCGCAGGTGCGGGTGCTGGCGACCAGCCGGGAGCCGCTCGGCCTCACCGGCGAGGCGCTCTGGCCGGTCCGACCGCTCGCCCTGCCCCCGCAGGACGCGCCGCCGGCCGAGGCACTCGCCTCCCCGGCGGTGCGACTGCTCGGCGACCGGGCGTCCACCGCCAGGTCCGGCTTCACGCTGGACGAGCGGACGCTGCCCGCGGTGCGCCGGATCTGCCAGGCGGTGGACGGCATGCCGCTGGCGATCGAGCTGGCCGCCGCCCGGCTGCGCACCATGACCGTCGAGCAGTTGGCCGCCCGCCTCGACGACCGGTTCCGGCTGCTCACCGGCGGTTCGCGCACCGCGCCGCGCCAGCACCGCACGCTGCGGGCGGTGGTCGACTGGAGCTGGGAACTGCTGGACGAGCCGGAGCGGGCCCTGCTGCGCCGGCTCGCGGCGTTCCCCGGCGGCGCCACGCTGGAGGCCGCCGAGCAGGTCTGCGCCGACGATCCCGGCACCGGCCCGGTCGACCGGGACCAGGTGCTCGACCTGCTCGCCTCGCTGGTCGACAAGTCGCTGCTGGTGTCGACCGAGGACGGCCGCTACCGGATGCTGGAGACCATCAAGGCGTACGGCCTGGAGAAGCTGGAGCAGGCCGGTGAGCGGGAGTCGATCCGCCGGGCCCACTGCGCCTGCTTCACCGAGCTGGCCGAGCGGGCCGAGCCCTACCTGCGCCGGGCCGAGCAGCTGGTGTGGCTGGAACTGCTCGCCGCCGAGCACGACAACCTGACCGCCGCGCTGCGCGGCGCGCTCGCGGCGGGCGACGCCGAGGCGGCGGTGCGGCTCGCGGCGGCGTCCGGCTGGTACTGGTGGCTCGGCGGCCACAAGGCCGAGGGCGCCGAACTGACCGCGCGCGTACTGGCGTTGCCGGGACCGTCCGACGACCGGGCGCGGGCGGTGGCCTGCGCGACCGCCGTCCTGCTGGCCACTGCCGGACTGGGCGACGAGCGCCGGATCGGGGAACTCCTGGACACCGCCAGGGAACTCGCCGAGCGGACCGGCAGCAGCCATCCGCTGGTGCGCTTCATGGCGCCGCTGGACCGGCTGCGGGCGGGGGCCGACGACCTCGACGGGCCGTCCCGGGCTTGGGCGGAACTGCTCACCGACCCGGACCCGTGGGTCTGTGCCTCGGCCCGGCTCGAGGGCGCTCGCGCGCTGGTCAACATCGGGGGGCCGCCGGCCGAGGCGGAGACCCGGATCCGGCAGGCGCTGGCCGGGTTCCGCGCGATCGGGGAGCGCTGGGGCATCTCCTTCGCGCTCGCCGTGCTGGCGGACCTGGTCGCCCGGCGCGGCGACCACCTCGCCGCGCTGGAGCTGCACGAGCAGGCCGATGCCGTGGTGGCCGAGCTCGGGGTGCTGGAGGACCGGCTGTACGCGCGGGGCAAGCAGGCCGAGTTGCGCTGGCTGATCGGTGACCGGGTGGGCAGCGCCTCGGTCATGGCGCGGGCCGAACGGGACGCCCGGAAGGTCCCCTGGTCCGACGCGCTGGCCGGGTTGGCCCACTCCCGGGCCGAACTCGCCCGCTGGGCCGGGCGGACCGGCGCCGCCCGGGCCGAACTGGCCGAGTCGACGGAGCTGGTCCGGGACATCGCCGTGCACCCGGTGTTCCGCGCCATGCTGCTCGACTCGCTGGGGTATCTCGACGCCGCCGAAGGCGACTTGGCCTCGGCCCGGACGCACCGGGCCGAGGCGCTCGGCCTGGCGCTGGAGTCCATGCACGCGCCCACCCTGGGCCAGGTCCTGGTCGGCATCGCGGACCAGGCACTGCGCCAGGGCGGTGCGCGGCAGGCGGCCGGGCTGCTGGCCGCCGCCCGGGCGGTGCGCGGTGGGCCCGACCACTCCCGTCCCGATGCCGCCCGGGTGGAGAACGCGGCGCGCGCCGCGCTCGGCGAGGAGTTCACCGAGGCGGCGCGAGGTGGCGCGGAGCTGTCCCTGGCGGCGTCGGGGGCGGTGCGGGAGCTGGCCGCCGTCACGCTTGACGGTTGAGCAGCCGCTTGGCCCAGAGGTAGCCGACCGCGGTGATGACCAGGCACCAGGCGACCGCGATGATGCCGTTGTCGCCGATCGGACCGCCCATCAGCAACCCGCGGATGGCCTCGATGATCGGGGTGAAGGGCTGGTGCTGGGCGAACCAGCGCAGCCAGCCCGACATCGAGCCGGTGGGCACGAACGCGCTGCCGATGAACGGGAGCAGCGCCAGCGGCATGACGATGTTGCTGGCCCCCTCCGGGCTCTTGCAGAGCGTGCCGAGCGCGACGGCCAACCAGGTCACCGCGAAGGTCAGCAGGGTGATCAGCCCGATCGCGGCGAGCCAGTGCACCGCGTCGGCACTGGGCCGGAAGCCCATCGCCAGTGCCAGTCCGAGCACGATCGCGACGCTGACCATGGTCTGGATCACGCTGCCCAGCACGTGCCCGACCAGGATCGAGGCCCGGGAGATGGCCATCGTCCGGAACCGGGCGATGATGCCCTCGGTCAGGTCGGTGCAGACGGAGACCGCCGTGGACATGGACGCGGAGGTCACGGTCATCAGGATGATGCCGGGCGCCAGGTAGTCGATGTAGGCGCTGCCGTGGCCGACCCCGGTGGCCAGGGCGCCGCCGAGCACGTAGACGAAGAGCAGCAGGAAGATGACCGGGACCATGATGGCGCCCAGCGAGAGCCCGGGGTAGCGCAGCGCGTGCGTCAGCTTGCGCCGCAGCATGGTCGACGAGTCGCGCAGGACGAGGGCGGCGGTGCTGGTGCTGGTGCTCATCAGAGGGCTTCCATTTCCTTGGCGGGCTGCTGGGCGGGGCGGGAGGTTCCGGCCGGCTTGCCGGTGAGGGCGAGGAACACGTCGTCCAGGTCGGGGGTGTGCACGGTCAGGCCGTCGACCTCGATCGCCTCGGCGTCGAGCCGGTCGAGCAGCGAGCGCAGCGACTGCACCCCGCCGTCGCTGGGCACCTGCAGGGTGAGCGCGTCCTGGTCGCGGGTCACCTCGCCGAACGAGCGCCCCGCCCGCTCGAAGGCGCCCGGGTCGGTGAACCGCAGGCTGATGTGCCCGCCCGGGACCAGCCGCTTGAGCTCGTGCGCGGTGCCCTCGGCGACCAGCCGTCCGCCGTCCAGCACCGCGATCCGGTCCGCGAGTTGGTCCGCCTCCTCGAGGTACTGGGTGGTCAGGAAGATAGTCACCCCGTCGGCCACCAGATCGCGGATGATCTGCCACATCGCGCGCCGGCTGCGCGGGTCGAGACCGGTGGTCGGCTCGTCCAGGAAGATGATCCGCGGGCCGCCCACCAGGGTCATCGCCAGGTCCAGGCGCCGCAGCATCCCGCCGGAGAAGGTGGCCGCCGGCTTCCTGGCCACGTCGACCAGGTCGAAGCCGGCCAGGAGTTCGGCCGTCCGCCGGCGCCCCTCGGCCTTGCCCAGGTGGCGCAGATCGGCCATCAGCCGCAGGTTCTCCTCGGCCGTCAGCAACTTGTCCACCGCCGAGAACTGACCCGTGACCCCGATCGCCGCCCGGACCGCGTCCGGCTCGCCCGCCAGATCGTGCCCGGCGATCCGCACCTGGCCGCTGTCCGGCCGCACCAGGGTGGAGAGGATCTGCACCGTGGTGGTCTTGCCGGCCCCGTTCGGCCCGAGCAGCGAGAAGATCGTGCCCGCCGGGACGTTGAGATCGACACCGTCAAGGACGGTCTTCTCGCCGTACGACTTGCGCAGCCCCCTGGCCACGATCGCCGACTGCTCCGACTCTGTCATCATGTCCGCCTGTCCGTCTGTCCGTTGGTCGCTTCCTGCTGACCTGGTCACCATGGCCGGACCGGCTGACAGCCCCTGGAGGGACCGCTGACAGCTCGCTGACACGGCGGTCCGCGCCGGCCACCGGCGCGGGCGAGCACCCGATGGGCGGGCAGTGGGGCCGCACGCCCCGGTTCACCACCCCAACTTCTGCTTATGTTCCAGCCCCACTGACTCTCCGTCAGCGCACGGCCACCGGCCCGTGACCGTCGGCGCCGCCGGGCCGCGAGGATCCATAAGCCCCGCTTTGCCTTGGGTCGGTAACTGTCGTTGGACATGACAGTGCGCCCGGGTCGAAGTTGGCAGCATGACGTCTTCCATCGCGTCCGGCACGGTTGTCGCCCGGGTCACCGCGCCGATCGACGAGCTCATCGTCGCGGCCCGCGAGGTCATCCACCGCGGCCTGCCGCCGGAGCTGACCGCCCACCTGGTCGGCGAGCTGATCGCCCCGCTGCTCGGGACCTCCGGCCTGCTCACCGCCGAGCAGTGCGAGGGCTACCCCGACCGGTACCGCCAGCACGTGCTGCACGCCGAGGCCGACGGCAGCTTCTCGATCGTCGCGCTGGTCTGGCTGCCGGGCCAGCAGACCTCGATCCACGACCACGTCTCCTGGTGCGTCACCGGCGTGCACCAGGGGCAGGAGCACGAGCGCCGCTACCGGCTGATGACCGACGGGCGGACCTCCCGGCTGATCCCGACCGAGCACGTGGTGAACCCCACCGGCGCGATCGCCGCCTTCGCGCCGCCCGGCGACATCCACCGGGTGCGCAACGCCGGTGCGGCCAAGGCGATCTCCATCCATGTCTACGGCGCGGACATCGCCCGCCTGGGGACCAGCATCCGGCGGACCTACCGCGATCCCGAGGGCGAGCAGTGAGCGCCCGGGGGGCGGACCGCCACTCGGAAAGGAACGGTCTCCTCGTGAGCCGCAGCAGTACTGTCCAGCACATCGCCGTGGTCGGCGCGGGAGCCGCCGGCACCCTGACGGCGACCCGGCTGCTCCGGCACGCCGCCGCGGAGCACCGGACAGGGTTGCGGATCTGGCTGATCGACCCCGCGCCCGCCGGTCGCGGACTCGCCTTCGGCACCGAGCAGCCGCACCACCTGCTGAACGTCCCGGCCGGGCGGATGAGCGCGCACCGGGACGACCCGGGCCACCTGGTCCGCTGGCTGGCCGAACACGGCGAGCGCGGCACCTGCGGCGAGCTCTACGGCGAGCACGACTTCATCCCCCGGGGCCGGTACGGCCGCTACCTCGCCGACTGCCTCGACGCCGCCGGCCGGCTCGACGGCGCCCCCGACCTGGTCCGCCTGCACGACCGCGTGGTCGGCATCGCCCGCCAGTCGGACCCGGCCGCCGCACCGCTGCGCCTGCGGCTCGGCAGCGGGCAGTGGCTCGACTTCGACGCCGTGGTGCTGGCCCTGGGCAACTTCGCACCGGGCCAGGGCTGGGCACCGCCGGAGCTGCGCGCGGCGGCCGGCTACCTGCCCGACCCGTGGGCACCCGGCGCGCTGGAGCGGGTTCCCGAGGACCGCGACGTGCTGCTCGTCGGCACCGGCCTGACCATGGTGGACATGGCGCTCAGCCTGCGGCGCCCCGGCCGGGTCGTGCACGCCCTGTCGCGCAACGGGCTGGTCCCCCAGCCGCACGCCGACGCACCGCTGGTCGTCCCCCCGGCACCCGACATCGACGCCTCCTCGGGCCTCGACGCGCTGCGCCGGGCGGTGCTGCGGCAGATCTCCTCCTGCCGGCGCGAGTACGGCGACTGGCGGACGGGCGTGGACAGCCTTCGTCCCCTCACGATCGCCCTGTGGCAGCAGCTCTCCACCGCCGACCAGGCCCGACTGCTCGGCCGGGACCTGCGGCTCTGGGAGACCCACCGCCACCGGATCCCGCCGGTCAGCGCCGCCGCCCTGCGCGGCGCCGTCGACGCGGGCCTGGTCAGCCTCGGCCGCGGGACGGTGGCCGAGGCGCTCAGCACCGCGGACGGCATCGAGGTCCGGCTGGACAGCGGAGCGCGGCAGCGGTTCGGTGCCGTGCTGAACTGCACCGGCTCGCAGGCCGACCTGGCCCGGGTCGACGACCCGCTGATCGCCGACCTGCTCGCGGGCGGCCTGGGTTCCCTCGCCCCCGTCGGCGGCGGCTTCGACACCACCGCCGCCGGCCGGCTCCGCCCGGCGGCCGACCACGTCGCCGCACCGCTCTGGACGCTGGGCTCACTGCGCCGCGGCAACCTGCTGGAGACCACCGCCATCCCCGAGATCCGCTGCCAGGCCGACGACCTCGCACGGCTGCTGCTGGACCACAGCCGGCTGGAACCGCAGGGCGCCGCCGCACCGCGGCGCTGAGGCCGGTGGCTGCCGCGCGACCACGCGGGCCGGGAGCGCCCCGGTGGCCGGCTGGGACTTCTCCTGGCCGGCTGGCCGGGCTGGCCGGGCTGGCCGGGCTGGCCACCGAAGCGCGCCCGTCCTGGGGCTGCTCGGCGAGCGGATGGCGAGCGGATGGCGAGCGCCCGGGCTGCGCTGGACCTGCGGACCGGCGGCGGCGAGGTGCTCGCCGGGGCCTCGGCGCGGGCACCGCTGACGGTGGCCACCGAGGGCTGGCCGCCGAACATCGCGCGGGCGACCCGGCTGCCGCACCCTCCCCCAGCCTTCGGCCGGGGGTGCCCCCATGGCCTTCGACCTGGTGGTCAGCCGGCACCCGGTGACCGTCTGGTGGACGGAGATCGCACGGGTGCTGCGGCCCGGCGGCCGCTACTTCTCCCAGCAGGTCGGCCCGGCCGGCGTGTTCGAGCCGGTCGAGTTCTTCCTCGGCCCGCAGCCCGAGGCGGCCGGACTGCGGGTGGTCGACCTGCGCGCGGAGTCGCTGCGCACCGAGTTCTTCGACATCGGCGCGGTGGTGTACTTCCTGCGCAAGGTGATCTGGATGGTGCCGGACTTCACCGTCGACCCCCGGGTGAGGCGCGTGCGGCCGGCCCCGGGCGCGCGCCGAACGCGCGAACTCCCCTGCCCCCGGCCGATCTCGGCGAACGGCCTCCGGCGATCACACCGCGCACTAGACTGACGCACAGTCACACCACCGTCGCAGCCCGCGAGTGGCGCCACACGGCACCACGGGCGCGGGCCACCTGCACCCAGCGAGGTGAGCCGTCATCACCGAGTCACCACACGCCGAGCTGACCGCCTGGTTGCGCGGCCTCGACGCGGACCGGCTCTACCGCCTGCTGCGCGCCCGGCCGGACGCCACCGGCGTGCCCGAGCCCGCGCGCCCGGCCGAGCTGGCCGAGCGGCTGGCCCGCCCCGGCGCGGTCACCGCGGTGCTGCGCCGGCTGCCGCTGCCCTGCCTGCAGACCGCCGAGGCGCTGGTCGCCCTCGGTCCGCCGGCCGACCGGGCCGCGCTGGCCCGGCTGCTCGACGCCCGGGAGGGTGAGCGGGCCGCCGGGCTGGACACCGCCCTGCAGGCACTGGCCGGCCAGGCGCTGGTCTGGCCGGACGCGCACGGGCGGCTGACCTGCGTGCCCGCGCTGCGGCAGGTCTGGCCCAGCGCGCTCGGGCTGGACGCGCCGCTGGCCGAGCTGCTGGCCGACGCCACCTCCGAGGAGTTGCGCGCCATGCTGGCCCTGCTGCGGCTGCGGGTACCGGCCACCAAGCAGCAGCGATTGGCCACCCTCACCGAGCGGTTCGCCGACCACGCCTGGCTGACCGCCGTGGTGGCCGGCGCCCCGCCGGGGATCGGCCGGCTGCTGGAGGAGAGCGCGCGCTCCGCGGTGACCCGCCAGGCGCTGGTGGTCTCCGCCTCCGGGGAGGCCGGCCGGGCGGCGCGCTGGGCACGCGAGCGCGGGCTGCTGGTCCGGGCCCACCACGGCTACGGGTCGGCCCGGATGCCCGCCGAGGTGACGCTGGCGCTGCGCGGCCCGGCCTGGCACGCCCCGTTCGACCCGCGCCCGCCGGAGCCGGAGCTGGTCGAGGTCGGCGCGGCTGAGGTGGAGCGCGAGGCGGTCTCGGCCGCGACGACCTTCGGTTCGCAGGCCGCCTCGGTGCTCGCCGAGTGCGCGGCCCGTCCGGCGGCGCTGCTGAAGACCGGTGGGGTCGGGCCGCGCGAGCTGGGCCGGATCGGGCGGCAGGCGCAGTGCACCGAGCCGGTGGTGCGCCTGGTCCTGGAGAGCGCCGCCGCGGCCGGGCTGCTGACCGGCGCGGCCGACCCCGGGCCGGGCCGGACGAGCGGCAAGGGCCCCGCCCGACGGGTGGTCGCCCCGAGCCGGCAGGCACCCGTCGATCCGGAGGCGGGCGGCGGCCGGCTGCTGGTCACCCCGGCGTACGACGGATGGGCCGAGCTGGACCCGGCCCGCCAACTGGTCGAGCTGGCACTGGCCTGGTGGGCGCTGCCGTTCACCCCGACCGCGACCCAGGACCGCGACGGCAAGGCCTGGCCGGCGCTGATCAGCCGTCCACCGAGCCCGAGTTGCCGGCACGCCCGGCGCGGGGTGCTCACCGCGGCCGGTCGGGTGCCGGCCGGCCAGGGTGCGGCCCGCACTTCCGGGCTGGGTCGGCTGGCCGCCTGGCACCGCCCGCTGGCCGACCAACTGCCGCAGGACAGCACGCCGTTCGCCAGCGTGATCCGGGAGGCCGAGCTGCTCGGCCTGGTGGCGCGCGGGACGCTCTCCCCGCTCGGTGCCGCGCTCGCCGCGCAGTCCCCGGAGCAGCCGACCGCGCTGCTGGACCGCGCCGTGCGGCTGCTCCCGGCCGCGACCGCGCAGGCCAGGCTGGGCACCGATCTGACGGCGGTGGTGACCGGCCCGCCGACCGGCCGACTGGCCGCCCTACTGGACACGGCCGCCGACCTGGAGACCCGGGGCACCGCCTCGGTCTGGCGGTTCACCCCCGGCAGCATCCGCCGCGCGCTGGACGCCGGGCAGAGCCCGGAGCAGCTCACCGCCGAGCTGACCGCGGTCTGCGTGGGCACCGGCGAGGAGCGGCAACTCCCGCAGCCGCTGGCCTACCTGATCAGCGACACCGCCCGTCGGCACGGTCGGGTCCGGGTCACCGCCCCCGGCTGCGTGCTGCACGGCCCCGACCCCGGCCTGCTCGCCGAACTGGCCGCGCACCGCAGGCTGGCCGCCCTGCGGCTGCGGCTGCTGGCGCCGACCGTGCTGGTGAGCGCGGCGGGCCCGGAGCAGACCCTGGACGCGCTGCGCGCCGAGGGCTACGCGCCGGTGGCGGAGGCGGTCGACGGCACGGTCCGGGTCGAGCGCACCGGCGCCGACCGGACCCCGCCCCTCCCCGCCCAGCGCCAGGCACCGCCGCGGCCCACCCGGACACCGCCCTCGGCCGCCGAGCTGCGCGCGCTCGCCGGCCGGCTGCTGGCCGCGGCCCGGGCACCGGGCGCGGACGAACCTGCGGTGGACCCGCGGACCGAGGAGGCGCTGGCCGACCGCGCGCAGCTGCTGACGCCCTCGGCGATCCGCCGGCTGGCCCGCGCGCTGCAGGCCGACCGCTCGGTCACCATCACCTACCTGACCCTCGACGGCGACCTGACCGTGCGCACGCTGAGCGGCCTGGAGTTCGACCCGCCCTTCCTCTACGCCGCCGACGGCCAGGAGGAGTACGCCCTCGCCCGGATCCAGGACGTCCAGCCGGCCTGAGCCCGACCCGGCCCCGGGAGGCGGCCCGGCCTCAGGAAGCCCGAGCCGCCGACCGCCGCCGGACCTCCACCACCCGGGCCGCCACCAGCACCACCGCGGCGGCCACCAGCGAGAGGATCATCTGGATCCGGCCGTCGTGGTCGGTGAACATGTAGCCCACCACGAAGACGATCAGCCCGATCGTCGCCCAGGTCAGGTACGGGAAGAGCCACATCCGCACGGTCAGCCGCTCGGGCATCTCGCGCTCGATGATCCCGCGCATCCGCAGCTGGGTGCAGCAGATCACCAGCCAGACGAAGAGCGCCACCGCGCCCGAGGAGTTCAGCAGGAACTGGAAGACGGTGTTCGGCGAGGTGTAGTTGAAGAAGACCGCGACGAAGCCGAAGACCACCGAGGCGAGGATCGCGGTGCGCGGCACCCCGCGCCCGGTCACCTTGGCGAAGGCGGCCGGCGCGTCACCGCGCTGCCCGAGCGAGAAGGCCATCCGGGAGGCGGTGTACATCCCGGAGTTGAGGCAGGAGAGCACGGCCGTCAGCACGATCACGTTCATCACCTGGCCCGCGCCCGGGATCCCCACGTGCTCCAGCACCGCGACGTACGGACTGCCCTTGACCGAGGCCGAGTTCCACGGAAGCAGGGTGACCACGATGGCGATCGAGCCGAGGTAGAAGACCCCGATCCGCCAGATCACGCTGTTGGTCGCCTTGCTGACCGCCCGCTCCGGGTCCGCCGACTCGCCCGCCGCCAGCGTGACGATCTCGCTGCCCATGAAGGCGAAGACCACCGTCAGCATGCCGGTGAAGACCGCGCCCACGCCGTGCGGCAGGAAACCACCGTGCCCGAACAGGTTGCTGGTGCCGACCGCGTGGGTGCTCGGCAGCAGCCCGAAGATCGCGAGCAGACCGATGCCGATGAACGCGACGATCGCGACCACCTTGATCCCGGCGAACCAGAATTCGAACTCGCCGTAGGAGGCCACCGAGAAGAGGTTGGTCGCCGTCAGCACCGCCATCACCAGCAGCGCGAACGCCCACTGCGGCACCGAGGGCAGCCAGCCGTTGAGGATCTTCGCGCCGGCGGTGGCCTCGACCGCCAGTACCACCACCCAGAAGAACCAGTACAACCACCCGATCGTGAAACCCGCCCAGCGCCCGAGCGCCTTGTCCGCGTAGGCGGAGAACGAGCCGCTCTGCGGGTCGGCGGCGGCCATCTCGCCCAGCATCCGCATCACCATCACCACCAGCACACCGGCCAGCGCGTAGGAGAGCAGAATGCCCGGGCCGGTCGTCGCGATGCCCGCGCCGGAGCCGACGAACAGGCCGGCGCCGATCACGCCACCGATGGCGATCATGGACAGGTGACGGTTCTTCAGGCCGGCCTGCAGCCCGCTGCCGTCCGCTCGCTGCGGGGCCGAGGTTTTGGAGGTATCCGTGGTCATGGCTGGTTTCGCTGCCTCTCCTGCGCGGTGGGAAGAATCCGCGCAATGCCAGGCAACGTAACCCGCGACGAAAATTCTGGTAACCCTCTCCGACCATTCTCACTCATTATTTGAGGATGATCTGAGGATTATCCCGAGTTACTGACCCGTCATCAGAATGCGGGTTTATCGGCTCGCGGCCGGCCGGCGGCCGTGCTCCTCCCAGGCCGCCGCCAGCCGGTCGACCGCGGCCTCCAGGATGTCCGGCGCCTCGGCGAAGGAGAGCCGCACCCCGTGGTGGTGCCGCCCGTCCACGCACGCGGCCGCGCCCGGCGCGACCAGCACCCCGTAGCGGGTGGCGGCCAGCGCCTCGGCGATCCGCCGGTAGCCGGGGCCCGGGCGAAGCTGCCAGCCGTCCAGCACGATCCGGGTCCACCAGCCGAGGTCCTGGTCCATTCGCTCAGATTGGCACCGCCCGCACCGGCCGACAAGGTCCACGCCGCACCCCGCCCCCACCCTCGACGCGCGCCCCCGGCCCGGCGTGTTGCGCGACTGGCACAGCGCCACCCTCGACCATGGAGCCATGCCCGTCTCCCTGCACCTCGCCCAGCAACCTGACGCCGACGCGCTGCTCAGCCGCAGCCCACTGGCCGCCCTGGTGGGCATGCTCCTTGATCAACAAGTGCCGATGGAGTGGGCCTTCACCGGCCCGCTGACCATCACCCAGCGGCTCGGCACCGACGACCTGGACGCCCACCAGATCGCCCGCCACGACCCCGACGCCTTCGCCGCACTGCTCTCCGAGAAGCCCGCCGTGCACCGCTACCCGGGCTCGATGGCCAAGCGGGTGCAGCAGCTGTGCCAGTACCTGGTCGAGCACTACGACGGTGACGCGGCGGCCGTCTGGCGGGACGCGGCCGACGGCAAGGAACTGCTGGCCCGGCTGAGCGCGCTGCCCGGCTTCGGCACCCAGAAGTCGCAGATCTTCCTCGCGCTGCTGGGCAAGCAGTTCGGCGTCCACCCGGACGGCTGGCGCGAGGCCGCCGGACCCTACGGCGAGGCCGGCTGCCACCGCTCGGTGGCGGACATCACCGGCCCCGACTCACTCGTCCAGGTCCGCGCCTACAAGCAGCAGGCCAAGCAGGCGGCGAAGGCGAAGAGAGCGACGAAGGCCGCCGGGCCGGCGAAGTGATCCACCGGCCCGGCGGCCTGACCCGCTGTCAGCTCGGCAGCGTCCAGCGCTGCCCCGCACCGCCCTGGCAGTCCCAGAGCCGCAGCCCGGTCCCGTCGTCGGTCTGGCCCTTCGGGGCCTCCAGGCAGCGCCCGGCCGGCGGGTTGTAGAGCGAGCCGTCCGAGCGCGGCCACCACTGCTGCGCCCCGGTGCCGTTGCAGGTCCACA
Organism: Kitasatospora sp. NBC_01266; assembly: GCF_036242395.1. Taxonomy (NCBI): domain Bacteria; kingdom Bacillati; phylum Actinomycetota; class Actinomycetes; order Kitasatosporales; family Streptomycetaceae; genus Kitasatospora; species Kitasatospora sp. NBC_01266. The sequence goes on from NZ_CP108458.1 coordinate 4,159,618, forward strand.
GCTGCACCAGGGTGCCGTTCGCGGTGCCGCTGTGGTCGACGTCCAGGCAGTGGCCGACAGCGCGCACCGTGCCGTCGCCCGCGAACGTCCAGCGCTGGGCGTCGGTCCCGTTGCACCCCCAGAGCTGGACCGGCGTGCCGTCGGCGGTGGCGGCCTTGTCGACGTCCAGGCACTTGCCCGCCGGGCCGGTCACCTCACCGGTCAGCGGCTGCGCCGGGCCGACGTCGAACGAGGGCGGCGCGTCGCGCGGGTCATGGCCCCAGTCGGGGTCGGGGTCGGCGGCCAGCCGGTACTCCAGGGTGCCGCCGTGCGCGATCAGGTCGGCGTCCACCCAGGGCCGGGTGCTGGTGTGCCCGTTGACCCGCAGCTCGTGCACGTAGCGGGCGTCGGCCGAGGCCTCGGGCGCGCTGATCTCGATCACGGTGCCGTTGCCCCTGGTGATCGTGGTCTGCGGGAAGAGCGGGCTGGCCAGCACCAGTTCGGCCCGGCCGGGGACCTGCGGGTAGAGGCCGAGCGAGGCCCAGACCGCCCAGGAGGACATCTCGCCCAGGTCGTCGTTGCCCACCTCGCCGGCCGGCCCGTCCCCGTACAGCGTGGTCACCGCCCGGCGCACCACGTCGGCGGTGCGGTCGGGGCGGCCCGCGTAGTCGTAGGCCCACGGGGTGTTGAGGGTGGGCTCGTTGCCCAGGTAGGCGTAGGGCGCGTCGGGACCGGCGTTGAGCTGCTGGGTGAAGCTGTCCAGCCGCTGCACCACCGCCTGGTCACCGCCCATCGCGTCGAAGAGACCGCGGTGGTTGAACGGGACCATCCAGGCGTACTGCGCACCGTCGCCCTCGACGAAGCCGTCCTCCTGGGTGGGCTTGAAGTCGGGCCAGCTGTGGTCGGCCTTGCGCGGCTGCAGGTAGCGGCTGTCGATGTTGAAGAGGTTGCGCCAGTTCGCGCTGGCCCGCAGCAGTTGCTCGTGCACGCTCTGGTTGCCGAGCCGGTCGGCGAGCTGCGCGAGCGCGAAGTCGGTACTGGCGTACTCCAGGGTGCCGGAGACCGTCCCCCACTCGCCCGAGGTGTCGACCGGCAGGTAGCCCTCGGCCTGCTCGGCCGCGTGCCCCTCGCGCTCCCGGCCGTCCTGACGGCCGGCCAGCGCCAGCTTGAGCAGTCCGGCCGCGTCGAAGTCGGTGGCGCCGAAGGCGTGCATGGTGGCGGCGACCGTCGGCAGCGGGTCGCCGACCATCACCCCGGTGCCGCCGTTGGCCAGCGTCCAGCGGTCGAAGTAGCCGCCCTGGGCCCCCTGGTTCACCACCGACTGGGCGATGTCCGAGGCCTCCCTGGGAGCCAGTAGGGCGATCAGCTGCACCTCGGAGCGGTAGATGTCCCAGCCCGAGAAGTCGGCGTACTGGACTTTCCCCGGATCGGTGCGGTGCGTCTTGTTGTCGAAGCCCATGTACTGGCCGTCCACGTCGCTGAACACGCTGGGGTGCAGCAGCGAGTGGTAGAGCGCGGTGTAGAAGGTGCGCAGCTGGGTGGCGGTCCCGCCGGCCACCGCGATCCGGCCCAGCAGGTCGTTCCAGGTGGCCCGGGCGGTGTCCCGGACCTGGTCGAGGCCGGGGCCGCCGGCCTGCTCCGCGTCGAGGTTGGCCCGGGCGCCCTCGGCACTGGTGAAGGAGATCCCGACCCGGGCGGTGACCGGGTCCCCGGAGCTGGTGTCGAAGGAGACCTGCGCCTGCGCGCCCGAACCGGTGTCCGGCGCGTCCGGGTGGGTCGGCCGGTCCGGCGCGCGGTGGCCGGCCGCCGCCTGGGCGGCGGCGGTGCGCGGTGGCTGCGGGGCGATCCCGGGGCTGTCGCCGCTGGCGCTGCGGCGGGTGGGGTCGAGGCGGCCGTCGTGCACGATGCCGGCCCGGATGAACGGGTGGTCGAAGACGGCGGTGAAGTAGATCCGGTAGTGGTTCTGCGTCCCGCAGAAGCCGCCGCCGTCGGTGTAGCCGGAGATGGAGTCGGTGCCGATCGTCAGCGCGCCGCTGGCCTTGTTGAACGCCCGGCCCGCGTCCACCGTGAGCGAGGCGGTCTGCCCCGCCGGGTAGCTGAACCGGGCGATGCCGGTGCGCTGGGTGGCCGAGAGTTCGGTGCGCAGCCCGTTGTCGAAGGTGACCGCGTAGCCGCCGGGGGCCGCCGTCTCGTGGGCGTGCGAGAAGGTCTCGTGGCCCACCGGGGTGTCGCCGACCATCGGCAGGAACGGGATGTTCCCGTAGTCGCCGCAGCCGGCGCCCGAGATGTGGGTCAGGCTGAAGCCGCGGATCCGCTGGTCGTCGTAGAAGTAACCGCCGTGCTGGTAGGTGACGGTGTCCGGGCTCCACTGCACCATCCCGAACGGCACGTCGGCACCGGGAAAGGTGTTGCCGGCCCCACCGCCGTTGCCGAAGTCGATCGCTCCCTGTTTCGTGCCGACGAACGGATTGACGTACTGTGCCGGATCGCTGACCGTGACGCGGTGCGTGGCGGTCGTGGCGGAGGCGACTGCTGGGGCGCTGCTCGCGCCGGTCAGCAGGGTCAGGGCCAACGCCGTGGTGATCATCTGACGGACGCTCATATGATCATCGTGAGGCTGGCCCCCACGCCGCCCCGGTCGCGACAGACCCGGTGTCCCCCCAACGGCTTACCATCGAAGGCCATCGGACCTTCGGCTGGGAGCGGGACATGGCAGAGAACGAGCGGCCCGGCACCGAGAGCCTGATGATCGCGGAGGCCCGCAAGGCCTTCTTCGTGGTCTTCGGCTTCCTCTGCGCGCTCTGGGTGATCCAACTCGGGAACTGGGCGGACGGCGAGGCACTGGTCCGCGACTACGGAATCCGCCCGCACGACCTGACCCGGCTGCCGGACGTCTTCACCGCGCCCCTGCTGCACGTCAGCTGGCAGCACCTGCAGAGCAACTCGGGCCCGCTGTTCATCTTCGGCTTCCTGGCGGCCTACCGCGGGGTGCGCAAGTTCCTGCTGCTGACCCTGCTGATCACCGTCACCAGCGGCCTGGCGGTCTGGCTCTTCGGCAGCGGCGACGCGGTCACGGTCGGCGCCAGCGGACTGGTCTTCGGATACCTCGGCTACGTGGTGCTGCGCGGGCTCTTCGACCGCCACCTGATCGACAGCCTGATCGGCCTGGCGATGGCCGCCTCCTTCTCCTACGAGCTCTCCGTCGCGGTGCCGGGGGCGCCGAGCGGGATCAGCTGGCAGGCACACCTCGGCGGCCTGGTCGGCGGGATCGCGGCCGCCTGGCTGCTGCGCGACCGGGCGGCCAGGCCGGCCAGGGCGGCAGCCGCCCCGGGCCCCGCGGCCGGCCCGGACGCCGCCGCACCGGGCGGCAGCGCCGGCGCGCCGAGCACCCGCGCCGAACTGCTCAAGGAGCTGGACGACCTGGGCCTCTGAGCCCCGCGTAGGTCTAGACCATCTCTCCGCCGAGCGGCTAGCGTGGGCCTCCCCCGTACCTCCCGTCCCGGAGCCGCGCCGTGCAGACGTCCGTCCTCGCCTTCGCCACCGACCTGATCGACGAGGGCGCGGACGCCTTCTTCGGCAACCTCACCGAGCGCTGCGCAGTCGGCGGGGTCACCCTCGCCTCGGTCTACCACCAGGCCCGCGACGTCTTCCCGCACCACCCGACCCGGGTGGTGCGCTACCTGGAGCCCGGCGCGGCCTACTTCCGCCCCGACCCGGCGCGCTGGGCCGGCCGGCGGCTGGTCCCGACGGCCGCCGGCGCGATCGGCGAGCACGACCCGTTCGCCCAGGCCGCCGAGCAGGCCGACCGCCGCGGCCTGAAGCTGCACGCCTGGACCGTCTTCTGCCACAACGACCGGCTCGGCTTCCAGCACCCCGACTGCGCGCCCGCCAACGCCTTCGGCGACCGGCACCTCACCGAACTCTGCCCCGCCCACCCCGAGGTCCGCGAGTACGCCCACACCCTGGTCGACGAGCTGGCCCGGTACGGCGTGGACGCGATCCGCGCCGAGTCGCTGCACTTCCACGGCCTGCGCCACGGCTACCACCACGAGCGCTACTTCGAACGCCTCGGCACCCTGGCCGAGGCGCTGCTCGGCCTCTGCTTCTGCCCGCACTGCCTGGCCGCGGCGAACGCCCGGGGCGTGCCGGCCGAGCGGGTGCGCCAGGTGGTGGCCGCCGAGATCCGCCGCCGGCTGGCCGACGAGCGGGCCGCCGAGCAGCCGGGCGCACTGGACGAGCTGGCCGACGGCGCGCTGGCCGACTACCTGGACGCGAGCGCGGCCACCGTGACCTCGCTGGCCGCCGAGCTGGCCGAGCGGGCCCGGCAGCACGGGATGCGGCTGAGCTTCATGGACGGCGGCGGCCCCGGCACCGGCTGGCTCGCGGGCATCGACCTGCCCGCGCTGAGCGCCGCCGGCGTGGGCGTGCAGACCCTGGGCTACGCCAGGACCGCGGACGCGGTACGGGAGAAGGTCGCCGCGTTCGCACTGCACGGCGTCCCGCCGCAGGCGCTGGCGGTGATCCTGCGGCCGATGGCCCAGGACTGCGACGGGCCCGAGAACCTGGCCGAGAAGATCGCGGTGCTGCGCGGGCTCGGGGTGCCGGAGGTCGAGTTCTACAACTACGGGCTGATGCGGCTCTCCTCGATGGACCGGATCGGCGCCGCACTGCGCGGCTGAAGCCGTTCCTCCCCGAATTTGCCGGTCCATCCGTAGACATATCGTCAGCACCGCGGGCCGGCGCAGCGCGCTTGCTGCGCCACCCGCCGCCCAAACGGTAGGCTTTCCGTGTGATCTTCAAGCGCATCGGCAACGGGCGGCCGTACCCGGATCACGGCCGGCTCAGCACCCGGCAGTGGGCGGACGTCGCCCCACGCCCGGTGCGACTGGACCAACTGGTTACCACCAAGGGCCAGTTGGATCTGGAAACCCTGCTGGCCGAGGACTCCACCTTCTACGGCGACCTCTTCGCCCACGTGGTCAAGTGGCGCGGCGACCTCTACCTGGAGGACGGCCTGCACCGCGCCGTTCGCGCGGCCCTGCAGCAGCGCCAGGTCCTGCATGCGCGGGTGCTGGAGATGGACTGAGGCCGATCTGCGGCTGACGACGGATCAGCAGACGACGGGCCCAATCCGAGGAGGGGCCGAATGATCGTCAGTACACCCTTTCGAGTGCTCGGGTGCGCCAAATGATGATCATTTATTACCCCCATCTCAGGAACGGACTAGGCTGCTGAACACGGCCGCAGCGGGTCGCGGACCCCGGGTCCCGCCGCCCCGCCGGCCAGACCCGTCGCCCGTCGGCAAGGCTGCCCTTCCTCCAGGGGAGACAGACTGTGAGCATGTTGACTCCCCAGGGATTGAAGGGGAAGCAATTCCGGATCACCGGCACCAGCTATCCGCGGCTGGGACCACCACCCCGGCGCGGCCGTCGCTGGCTGATGCTGATCGGCTCGCTGCTCGCGCTCTCGCTGATCGCGCTGGGTGGCGTGCAGTTGGTCGACATCTTCACCGGCAAGGCCAAGCACGGCGCCGCCCAGGCCTGCGCCAGCTCCCGGGCCTCGGCCTCCGGCAAGCCGCTGGCGGCCCCGGCGGCGACCGCGGCGTCCGCCTCCCCCAGCGGCTCAGCTGCCGCCTCCGGTTCGGCCGCGCCCGGCTCGCCCGCGGCCTCCGGGGCGCCGGCCGCCGTCGGCACGCCACTGCCCGCCGTCACCGCCGCGCCGCAGCCGCAGACCGTCACCGTCAACGTGCTGAACGCCACCGACAAGGCCGGCCTGGCCGCCAGGACCGCTGACGATCTGAAGCAGCGCGGCTTCACCGTGGGCAAGGTCGGCAACGCCCCGTCCGCGCTGGAGGGCCACGTGTCCGGCGCCGCCGAGCTGGTGGCCGGCCAGTCCGGCGCCGGCGCCGCCGCGCTGCTCGGCGCCCAGGTCAGCGGCGCGAGCACGCTGGCCGACGCCCGCACCGACGGCAGCGTCGACTTCGTGATCGGCGACGGCTACACCGCGCTGCTCGATCCGAACGCCGCCGCGACGGCACTCGCCGCGGCACTGAAGCCGTCACCGAGTGCGTCCCCGCTGCCCGGAAGCTGCTGACCGGCAGACAGCCACTGGCCGGTCGTACGAGAAGAGCGGTGCCCCGACCAGGGGCACCGCTCTTGGCCGTTCCGGTGTCCGTCAGCCCGCGGTGCCGTAGAGCCGGTCCCCGGCGTCACCGAGGCCCGGGACGATGTAGCCGTGCTCGTTGAGGCGCTGGTCCAGCGCGGCGGTGACCACGGTGACCGGCAGCCCGGCCAGCTCCTTCTCCATCACCGCGACGCCCTCCGGCGCCGCCAGCAGCACCACGGCCGTCACATCGGTGGCGCCCCGGTCGATCAGCAGCCGGATCGCCGCGACCAGCGTGCCGCCGGTGGCCAGCATCGGGTCGAGCACGTAGACCTGGCGACCGGACAGATCGTCGGGCATCCGGGTCGCGTAGGTCGAGGCCTCCAGCGTCTCCTCGTTGCGGACCATGCCGAGGAAGCCCACCTCGGCGGTCGGCAGCAGCCGGGTCATCCCGTCCAGCATGCCGAGCCCGGCCCGCAGGATCGGCACCACCAGCGGGCGCGGGTAGCTGAGCCGGGTGCCGGTGGTGACCGCCACGGGGGTGGTGATCTCGACCTCGTCGGTCCGCACGTCCCTGGTGGCCTCGTAGGCCAGCAACGTGACCAACTCGTCGGTCAGGCGACGGAAGGTCGGGGAGTCGGTGCGCTCATCGCGCAGCGTGGAGAGCTTGTGGGCCACCAGAGGGTGGTCGACGACGTGGATCCGCATATTCCGACCTTAACGGCGACCTGCCGCCGCGGACGACCGCCGTGGCGTCGGCAGACGCGTGGGACAGCTGTGGTATCAAACCGGGACTTCTGGGAAAGTCAGACCGTATGAGAAGGAAGCCGGGCCCGATCAGCGAGCCCCCCGAGGAGCCCGCGGCGGATCCGAACACCGCCACCCGGGCCGCCTCCGGCGCGGGCGTCGAGCAGGGCCCGCCGGAGACCGAGGCCGCCCGCCGGCGCCGTCGCGCGGTCTTCCTGCGGGAGTTGGCCGAGGCCCGCGAGCTGCGCGCCAGGGTGCAGCCGCGCAAGACCAAGGAGCGCCGGATGCGCGAAGCGCTCCGCATGCGTACCTTCCGGATCTGACATGCCGTAGGGCCGGATCGGCCGATCCGCAGATGCCCTGGCGTCGCCCCCGGGACACCTGCCACCCACCCGTTCCCCGGCCGTTCCCCGGCCATTGGCCGAGTGATCTCCGGTTTCCGACACGACCTGCGAAGACGCGCTGCCGAACACTCCCCGCAAGGCCCGGCTTTCTGTCACGATGCCGGTGGGACGGTCCGAACAGCGGACCGCCTCTGGCGCGGGGGCGGCCAGACCGCGTTCGCCCGAGATCGCCTACGGCCGAGACCATTTGGGAGTGTCCCTGGTGGCGTACTTCGCTGCAGTGCTTGCTCGCACCGAGGACGGGTGGGATGTGAGCGAGACCGAGTTGGACAACGTCGAAACACTTGCCGATCTTGCCGACCTGGCACGCGAAGCGGCAGAGGACGACGACACGGTGCTGGTGTTCATCGAACAGGAGGACGCCTGGTTCGCCGTCGTCCGGGTGGACGGCGAGGAGGATCCACGGATCTTCGTCTCCGACGCCGCGGCTGCCAAGCGCAGCTCCTACGGGGACGTCGTCCTCACCGAGGAGCTGGTCGGCCGGGCCGGCGACGCCGAGTTCGACGACATCGACAGCCTGGTGACCGAACTGGAGGACAGCGAGGACGCCGAGCTGTCCGACTCCGACGAGGACGAGGAGCTCCCGCTCACCGGCCCCGGCGGCGTCCCGGTCGGTCCACTGGGCGATGCCACGCTGCTGAGCGACCTGGGCATCGGCGAGAAGGAACTGCTCGCCCTCAGCGCCGAGGGCGCCGAGCCCAGTGAGGCGCTCTCCGAGATCGCCGACGCGCTCGGCTGCGCGGAGGTGCTGGAGGCGGTGCGCTGACCGACCGCGGGTCGGGGTGAGGGTCGGGTGGGGCCGCCGGTGCCGGACACTGGTGGGATGCAGCCCCACCTCGACCTCGCACCACTGCCCGCGCCGGTGCGCCCCGACCCGGTCCGCGACCGCTGGGCCGCCCCGATGCGGCTGGCCATCGCCGAGGCCGCGCTCGCCACCGCCACCGGCGACGTCCCGGTCGGCGCCCTCGTCCTGGGCCCCGACGGCACCGTCCTGGGCCGCGGCCACAACGAGCGCGAGGCCATCGGCGACCCCACCGCGCACGCCGAGGTCCAGGCCATCCGGCAGGCCGCCCAGGCCGTCGGCGAATGGCGCCTGACCGGCTGCACCATGATCGTCACCCTGGAGCCCTGCACCATGTGCGCGGGCGCCATCGTCCTCTCCCGGATCGACCGCGTCGTCTACGGCGCCCTCGACGAGAAGGCCGGCGCCGCCGGCTCCCTCTTCGACGTGATGCGCGACCGCCGTCTCAACCACCGCCCCGAGGTCGTCCCCGGCGTCCTCGCCGCCGACTGCGGCACCCAGCTGCGCGCCTTCTTCGACACCCACCGCTGACCTGCCGCCCGGCCCCGGCCACCCAGCGGCCCCAAAGGATTTCGTCCCGGCCCGACCCGTCCGGTAGAGTCTCTCTCGGTAGCGTGTCCGAGCGGCCAAAGGAGCACGCCTCGAAAGCGTGTGTGGGGGCAACTTCACCGTGGGTTCGAATCCCACCGCTACCGCCAGAGCAGGAAGACTGAAGGCGCCTACGAGATCTCGTAGGCGCCTTCAGTCGTTCCCGGCCCACGTTTCGTGCCGGGTCATCGCCTCGGAACGGGGCTGATCAGGAGCAGACCACTCTTTCGTGAAGGAACACGCCCAAGCGAATTGACTTGCCGTCAGCACCCTCGGCACGCTGGCGCCGATCCCTGGACCACCCCCGACGGCGAGTTCGTCCGGGCGGCAGAGCTGACCGCGTTCGCCCGCGCATCGCCGATGCCCCTTCCCACCCAGGAGGCCCGCCCCGCATGCCGCTGACGCCCCCGCCCGCCACCCCCCTCGCCCCCGCCCCCGCCCCCGCCCCGCGCAAGCTGGCCATGCTCGGCCGGGGCTCGGCCGCCGAGTGCTACCTGGCCGCGATCGAGGCCGACCCGGCCTTCGCGCTGGGCGCCGTCTGCGACCTCGATGAGGCGGCGCCGGCCGGCTCGCGTGCCGTCGGCGTCCCCACCTACCGCGAGCACCGCGCGCTGCTGGCCGCCCACCACGACCTGGGCGGCGCTGTCGTGGCCGGCCTGGGCGGGGCACACGCCGCGCTCTGCCGGGACCTGCTGGCCGCCGGGCTGCCGGTCTGCGTGGAGCAGCCGCTGACCGCCGAGCTCTCCGACGCCCGGGCGCTGACCGCGATCGCCGCCGAGCGCTCACTGGTGCTCTTCACCGCTTTCCGGCACCGCTACAACAGCGCGGTCCTGGAGCTGCTCAGGGCCTGTGCGGGCGGGTCGGTCAGCAAGGTCAGGGTGCGCCAGGTCGAGCGGTCCGAGCAGCGGCAGGGCCAGGACGCCTGGCACCTGGCCCCGCCCCGGCGCAGCGGCGGCGGCGTGGCGACCGACGGGCCGGCCGCCTTCGACCTGGTGCGGCTACTCTTCGGCGAGGCGGAGCTGAGCGTGGTGCGGGCCACGATCCACCGCGATCCGGCGGGCCTGGAGCGGCAGGCGGTGATCGACCTGGTCACCGCCGGGCCCACGCCGCGCCGGGCCAAGGTCGAGCTGGACCGGTCCTGCCCGGGAGAGCTGATGGCGATGGAGGTCACACTGGCCGACGGCCGAGTACTGCGGGCCGACCTGCCGACCGGGGCCACGGGCCGCGCTGCCCCGCTCCGGCACGAGTACCAGGGGGTGCTGACCGCCTTCGGCGCCGCGATCGGTACGGCCGGCAGCCGCCGGGACGGCGGCCTGGCCGCCCTCGACCTGGTCGCGTCGGCCTACCGGCTGGACGGCGACGCCGCCACCCACGTGTTCCGGCCCACGGCCGTGGAAGCGCGATGACGCCGGTACGGCAGCGCTGACGCCGGACCAGCTGAGGGGAGATCAGAGGTGGGGGGAGCGATCCCGGGGGAACAGATCGCTCCCCCGGCGGAGGTCCCACAACCGGTGCCGCATCGGGGGGAAGCGCGGCGCCGGTCCCACAGCGGGGAACTCCGGACCCATGTACCGCGATTCCTGCCAGATCCTCGGTACGACAACCATCCTGCCGTCGCGACGGACCCGGGGCATCCGTACAAGGACCCGACTCCCGGGGACCTTCGTCCCACGGAGTGAACGCGTCGCACACCTGATTCGGCCATCTGGTGGATAAGCTGCACGCTGGGCCTCGCGAACCATCCGGGCACGGGCGCGGGGCTGGGAGCGGACAGGCGGAGGCGGGCGGTTCCGATGGCACAGGCAAGACGGATCGGCATGTACCTGCTGCTGATCTTCGTGGTGTACACGATCATCCACTCGCCGGCACGTGCGGCGGAGCTGGTCCAGTCGGGCTTCGTCGGGATCTCGGACGCGGCGAAATCGGTCGGCGCCTTCATGACCGGCCTGGTCAAATAGGCCCGCCGCCCGAGGCGGACCGCAGCTGGGCCGGGACCGCGGCTGGTCGGCGGAACCACCCGGGTTACCTTGTCGAGGTCCATCCCCGGCCCCGCAAGGAGCACCCGTGATCCGCCATCTGGTCCTGTTCAAGCTCAACGAAGGCATCGCCAAGGACGACGAGCGCGCGCTGGCCGCCGCCAAGGCCTTCGAGGGGCTCGACCAGCAGATCCCCGAGCTGCTGGAGTGGCAGCACGGCTTCAACATCAGCCCGCGCGAGGTCGCCCACGACTTCGCGATCAACAGCCTGGTCGCCGACCAGAACGCGCTGCAGGCCTACGCCACCCATCCGGCGCACGTCGCGGCCGCCCAGCTGTGGCGCGAGATCGCCACCCTGGTGGTCGCCGACTTCGAGGTCTGAGCCGCCTCCAGAATTTCGGTCGTATCCATACGACCCAACGACCCCCCGCATCGCGACGGCCCCCACCGGGTCCGCCTGGACAGCGGGGGGTCGTCATCTTGTTGACGTCAGGTCAGCAACACGCCTCTGGCCGGTACTTGAACGGATGGCGTCCAGCTTGTGATGCTATGACCGAATTTGCCGGGCAGGACAAGGTGGTGAACCGAGGAGGGGTGACGCGTCCGTGCGGATCCAGGACGACACGCCGGACACCGGCACGGGCGGGCCCGGCGCCGGGTCGGACCTCGAACCGGACCCCGAACCGAGCGCCGACCAGAACACCGGCCTGGACACCGACCCGAATGCCGGGCCGAGCACCGATCCCGGAGCCGGCCCGGGCAGCACGCCGGGCAGCGCACCGGGCACCGAGGCCGCCGATCAGTTCGGCACCCCGGGCCCGATCGACGTGCGCACCCTGACCCGGGTGCTCTTCGAGCGCCTCGCCGAGCTGCCCGCCGAGGCGCCCGAGCGCGAGCAGGTCAGGGCCGCGCTGATCGAGGTCAACATCCCGCTGGTGCGCTACGCCGCCACCCGCTTCCGCAGCCGCAACGAGCCGATGGAGGACGTGGTCCAGGTCGGCACCATCGGCCTGATCAACGCGATCGACCGGTTCGACCCCAGCCGCGGCGTGCAGTTCCCGACCTACGCGCTGCCGACCATCCTCGGGGAGATCAAACGTTACTTCCGCGACAACGTCCGCACCATGCACGTCCCGCGCCGGCTGCAGGAGCTCTGGGTCCAGGTCAGCGGCGCGATGGAGGAGCTGACGGTCACCCACGGCCGCACCCCCAAGGTCCCCGAGATCGCCGCCAACCTGCGGATCCCCGAGGAGGACGTCCGGGCCTGCCTGGACGCCGGACGCGCCTACAACGCCGCCTCGCTGGAGGCCGCCCAGGAGCACGAGGGCGGCCTGGCGCTGCTCGACCGCCTCGGCTACGAGGACTCGGCGCTGACCGACGTGGAGCACCGCGACATGGTGCGCCACCTGCTGGTGCAGCTGCCCGAGCGGGAGCGACGGATCGTCATGCTCCGTTTCTTCGCCAACCTGACGCAGTCCCAGATCTCCAATGAACTTGGCATGTCCCAGATGCACGTCTCCCGCCTCCTGACGCGCATCCTCACCAGGCTTCGCACCGGCAACAACTGGGACGAGTGAGCCACGGCCGCGCATCGCTGCGCGTTACCGCCGCGTGACAACTCGCGATGTTCGGGTTTGCCACGCGTGCGGTTCCGGTAAGCAAGCGGTTGGGGGACGCCGATCACTCGGCGCGCACCGGGGAACCGTCGAGCGGGGGCTCCCGTTGGACCAGTCACGAGGGGGTGGGTGCATGTCCGCAGAGCTGGGCAGCGCAGAGATCCACGGTGGTACGGCGGTGGCCGAGCACGCACCGGAGCAGCCTGTGGCCGTCGAGGACGCCGGGCCGCCGGCCGGCCCGCTGCAGACCGTCCCGCTGCAGACCGGACCGCAGCCGGCCGGCCAGCAGCAGCCGGTCCCGCAGCCGACGTCGGCGCCCGGTCTGGACACCCGCACGCTGTCCCGCTCGCTCTTCCGCCGGCTGGCCACGCTGGAGGCCGGCAGCACCGAGCACACCTATGTCAGGGACACCCTGATCGAGCTGAACCTGCCGCTGGTGCGCTACGCCTCGGCCCGGTTCCGCAGCCGCAACGAGCCGATGGAGGACATCGTCCAGGTCGGCACGATCGGCCTGATCAAGGCGATCGACCGGTTCGACCCGGAGCGCGGGGTGGAGTTCCCGACCTTCGCCATGCCCACCGTGGTCGGCGAGATCAAACGCTTCTTCCGGGACACCAGCTGGTCGGTCCGGGTGCCCAGACGGCTGCAGGAGCTGCGCCTCGCGCTGACCAAGGCGGGCGACGAGCTGGCCCAGCGCCTGGACCGCTCGCCCACCGTGGCAGAGCTGGCCACCTGCCTCGGGGTCAGCGAGGAGGACGTGGTCGAGGGCCTGGCCGTCGGCAACGCCTACACCGCCAGCTCGCTGGACTCGACCCCCGGCGAGGAGGACGGCGACGGACCGCTGGCCGAGCGGCTGGGCTACGAGGACCTGGCCCTGGAGGGTGTGGAGTACCGCGAGTCGCTCAAGCCGCTGCTGGCCCGGCTGCCGGCCCGGGAGCGCCGGATCATCATGCTGCGGTTCTTCGGCAACCTGACCCAGTCGCAGATCGGCGAGGAGATCGGCATCTCGCAGATGCACGTCTCACGGCTGCTGACCAAGACCCTCACCCAACTGCGCGAGGGCCTGACCAGCGAGGGCTGACCAACGAGGGCTGAGCACCGGCGGCCGAGCACCCCGCACCGCCGGCGCCGCCCGTCAGCGACCGGTGTCCCCCAGCAGGTTCTTGCGCAGGCCGGCCAGCACCGCCTCGTCCAGGCCCAGGCCGTCCTGCCAGAACGCCTGGAAGCTGCCCCAGCGGGCCTCGACCTCGGCGAAGGCGGCGGCCAGGTAGTCCCGGTCGGCGCGGAACAGCGGCAGCAGCAGCGAGGGGTCCTCCATCAGGCCGCGGGTGCCGAAGCTGTCCACGATGTGCTCGATGATCGCGGCCGAGCGCACGTTGGTCAGCAGGTAGTCCTGGTAGACCGTCGCCCGGTCCACGCCGAGCGCGGTGAGCAGCAGCGCGGCGGTCCAACCGGTGCGGTCCTTGCCCGCGGTGCAGTGGAAGAGCACCGGCGTCCCGTCCGGGTCGGCCAGCAGGCGCAGCACGGTGGCGAACCGCTCGCGGGCCAGCGCGTCGGTGACGAACCACCGGTAGAGGCCGATCATCACCTGCCCGGCCCGGCCCTCGCCGAGCAGCGCGTGCTGCCTGGCGGGGTTCCGCTCGCCGAGCGCGTCCCGCAGCGCCACGTAGATGTCGTAGTCGGCGGCGAAGATCGGCAGGTGGTGCAGGGTGATGCCGTCCGGACCGGCGGCGCTGAGGCTGAGCGGCTGGTCGGAGAGCTCCACGGCCGAGATGTCGGCCACCGGCAGTCCGGGCACCCGGTCGGGGCCGGCCTCGCGCACCTCGTCCAGGCTGCGCAGGTCGACCACCTGGCGCACCCCGAGCGCGGCGAAGACCGCCAGGTCGGGCTCGGTGAGCCGGTGCAGGCCGTCGCTGCGCAGCGCCACGCCGGTGCGCAGCACCCGCCCGTCAGCGGTCCGGTAGCCGCCGAGATCGCGGGCGTTGACCGCACCCGCCAGGCCCAGGCTTCGGGCGGCCAGCTCTTCGGCGGCGGCCGTGCTGGCCGCCTCGGACTGCTCGGTCACAGGGGCCTCCATGTCACGTTCACGATAATTCTGTCCGACCAGAGTACGAATCGGTTCGGGTCTCGCCGCACCCGGCCCAGCGACCGTGTACGACATGTTCCGCCAGGTGAGACACGTTCATAAAACGAAACTTGTCATGATCCGACCGTTTTCTGCTCCCTTAAGTGCGCCTTAACGACTACAGGGTGTCGAACATGGCTCACAAGTGAACGTCTATGACAGATTCGCTGCACTCTCACCCATTCGGCCGATAAACGGCAGAGTTCTGCCCCACGATGGTCCGCAGTGCCTCGCACGGCTGGCCGTGCGGCGTGGGGGATGAACAGGGACATCAAGGGGCAGACGCGGGGGCAGTCCGTCCTTTTTCAGGGGAGGAACACCGAACATGGGTCGAGCGACCCGTTGTGCTGCCGCCTGCGCGGCTGCCGGTCTGCTGGTTGCCGGACTGCAGACCTCGACCGCCTTCGCGGCGGTCCAGAACCGTATCGACCTCACCGTGCTGGTGGTGGACGACGGCGGCCCCGCCACCGCCGCGATCACCGCCGAACTGGCCAGTGAGGGCACCCCGTACACCGTGGTGAAGCTGTCGGACCCGAACCGGCCGACGATCACCCCCGCCTTCCTCAGCGACACGCTCAACGGCGCCCCCCGGGCCAAGTTCCAGGGCGTCGTGCTGCCCAACGAGAACCCGTTCGGCGCCGGCTCCGCCGAGATGACCGCCCTCGCCGCCTACGAGGCCACCTTCGGGATCCGGCAGATCGACGCCTACACCTACGCCAACCCCGACGTCGGTCTGAACTGGGCTCAGAACCCCGGCTACATCGGCTCGTTGGACGGCACCCAGGGCGCGGTCACCACCGCCGGCCTGGCCGGACCGTTCGACTACCTCAACGGCAGCGTCCCGTTCGAGCAGCCCGACCCGGGCGTCAGCACCAGCTACGGCTACCTGGCCACCCCGCTGGCCACGCTGCCGGCCGGCGCCTCCTTCACCCCGCTGGTGGACGCCCCGATCCCCGGCAGCAGCTCGCGCGGCTCGCTGGTCGGCGAGTACGACCACGACAGCCGCAAGGAGTTGGTGGTCACCTTCGTCTACAACCAGTACCAGCAGCAGTACCGGCTGCTGGCCCGCGGCTTCGTGGACTGGCTGACCCAGGGCATCCACCTCGGCTACGACCGCAACTACTTCGCGGTCCACGTGGACGACCTGTTCCTCTCCGACGACCGCTGGAACACCACGCTCAAGTGCACCCCCGGTGACGTGACCTGCCCGCCCGGCAGCGACAACACCGACGACGACCCGATCCGGATGACCCCGGCCGACGTCAACACGGTGGTGCAGTGGGAGAAGGCGAACAACTTCACCCTCGACTTCGCCTTCAACGGCGGCGGCAGCGGCGACTGGGAGTCGGACAACAACACCACCACCGACCCGCTGCTGAACGCCTTCAAGGCCAACAGCAGCTCGTTCCGGTTCATCAACCACACCTGGGACCACCCGTTCCTCGGCTGCGTGCAGAACGTCACCGTGGTGCCGTGGCAGTGCACGACCGACGCGAGCGGCAACGACGTCTGGGTCGACCAGGCCACCATCCAGAGCGAGATCCAGCAGAACATCACCTGGGCCCAGCAGCAGGGCCTGCCGATCGACCCGACCGAGCTGATCACCGGCGAGCACTCGGGCCTGGTGACGCTGCCTCAGCAGCCCACCGACAACCCGAACCTCGCGCCCGCGCTGGCCGCCGAGGGGATCAAGTGGACCGGCTCGGACGCCTCGCGCGAGCCGAACCAGCGCGCGGTGGGCAGCTCGACGCTGACCGTGCCGCGCTACCCGATGAACGTGTTCTACAACGCTGGCCACACCAACGAGGAGGTGGACGAGTACAACTGGATCTACACCAGCAAGGCCCAGGGCGGCAGCGGGATCTGCGAGACCTCGGTCAACTCCACCTGCCTGCCGGCTCCGCTGGACACCACCACCGGGTACGCCTCGTACATCGTGCCGATGCAGACCAAGATCGACCTCGGCTACGTGATGAACAACGACCCGCGGCCGAACTTCATCCACCAGTCCAACTTCGCCGAGGACCAGATCGCCTACCCGGTGCTCAACTCGATCCTCGACACCTACAAGAGCCTGTACGCGGCCAACACCCCGATCGTGAACATGCGGGACAGCCAGATCGGCGCCGAGCTGCAGCAGCGCTCCGCCTGGAACGCGGCGGTCGCGGCCGGGCAGGTGACCGGCTACCGGATCGGCAACACGGTCACCGTGCAGGCGCCGTCGGGGGTGAAGGTCGAGGCCACCATGCCGACCGGCACCCTTCAGCAGTTCCTGCTCGGCGGTTCGCAGTTCGGCACCGCCTACGCGGGCGAGCTCTCCGGCTGGGTCGCCCCGGGTCCGTTCCAGGGCACGGTCAACCTGCAGCTCGCCCCGGCGGCGACGCCGAGCGCGGCCAAGGCCTCGTCGAACACGGTCAACTCGGCCGTGAGCGCGGCGAAGAAGGTCGCCAAGGCGCCGAAGACCACCGTCCCGACCGGCACCGCCAAGGCCGTCGCGGTGGGCCCCGGTGACACCCAGCGGACCAAGGCCGCCTCCTTGGTCCCGACCGGCGATCAGAAGTAACTCCCGTACCACCAGCACCTCGAGAACCACCGCACCACCGAGCACCACATCGCGGCAGTCCGGGCCGCGCGGCGACCCCGCGCGGCCCGGGTCGGCCGCGGCGCGCCCGACCGCCAGCGGGCGCAACCGATTTGGGGGGAAGGGAAGCAAGATGCGTGTCACCTTGCTCACCGAGGGGACGTACCCGCACGCGCACGGCGGCGTCAGTGTCTGGTGCGACCAACTCGTCCAGGGCATGTCCGACGTCGAGTTCGACATCATCGCGGTGACCGGTACCGGCAACGAGGAGCCCGCCTGGGAGCTGCCCCGCTGGGTGCGCAAGGTCACCGCCGCACCGCTGTGGGGACCCGCCGCCCCCGGCAAGCCGCCGCGCGGCCGTGAGCTGCGCCGCTTCCTGGACGCCTACGAGCGCTTCCTGCACGCCGTGCTGGACCCGGTCTACGCCTCGCACTTCGGCACCGAGCTGTACGGCTTCGCCGACTTCGCCCAGCGCGGCCTGCTCAGTCCGGCGCTGCGCAGCGAAGGGGCGCTGCGCACCCTGCAGGAGGTCTGGACCCGCCCGTACCTGCCCACCGCCGCCGCCGAGCCCACCCTGCACGACGCGCTGCACGCCACCGACCTGCTGGAGCACGCGCTGCGCCCGCTGGTCGTCGAGGCGCCCAGCGACGGGGTCACGCACGCGGTCAGCGGGGGCCTGGCCGCGCTGCCGGGGCTGATAGCGGCCCAGCAGCACAACGTGCCGTTCCTGCTCACCGAGCACGGCATCTACCTGAGGGAACGTTACCTCGGCTACCGGACCGGGCCGTACCGCTGGCCGGTCAAGGCGCTGCTGCTCGGCTTCTACCGGATGCTCGCCGAGGAGAGCTACGCGCGTGCGGCGCTGGTCACCCCGGGCAACCGGTACAACCGGCGCTGGGAGGAGCGCGGCGGCACGCCGTCGGCCAACATCCGCACCGTCTACAACGGGGTGGACCCCGACCTCTTCCCGGCCGCCGGGCCCGAGCCCGAGCTGCCCACCATGAGCTGGGCGGGCCGGGTCGACCCGATCAAGGACCTGGAGACGCTGATCAGGGCCTTCGCGATCGTCAAGGCCGAGCTGCCCCAGGCCCGGCTGCGGCTGTTCGGGGGCACCGCGCGCGGCGCCGAGGGCTACCGGGACGGCTGCGTGGCCCTCGCCGCCGAACTGGGACTGGCCGACTCGGTGGCCTTCGAGGGCCGGGTCGAGGACATCAAGGACGCGTACGCGGCCGGCAGCATCGTGATGCTCAGCAGCATCAGCGAGGGCTTCCCGTTCACCCTGATCGAGGCGATGAGTTCGGGACGGGCCACCGTCTCCACCGACGTCGGCGGGGTGCGCGAGGCAGTGGGGGACACCGGTCTGGTGGTGCCGCCGCGCGAGCCCGAGCCGATGGCGCGCGCCGCCCTGGAGCTGCTGCGCGATCCCGAACGGCGGGCGGTGATGGGCGCGGGCGCCCGGCTGCGGGTGGTCGAGCAGTTCACGCTGCGTCAGACGATCGACGCCTTCCGCGGCATCTACGCCGAACTGCTCGGCGGGCGGCCGGAAGAGACCAGGTTGCGGACCGCTGCCGAGGGGGCCGCGTGAGCGGGCCGCTGCGGCTGGTACCGGACGAGGGCACCCCGGGCTGGGCCGAGGAGACGATGCGGCTGCGCACCCTGCCGCGCCGCCGCCAGCGACCGGCCGGGGCCGACGCCCACCCCGATCTCTCCCCCGACCCGCTGGACGAACTCGCCGAGCGGCTGGCCGAGTTGTGCGCGGACGCGGTGCACCCCTACGAGATCGCGGCGTTCCTGGAGTCGGACGGCCTGACCGACGAGCAGGCCGCCCTGGTCTACGGCCGCACGGACGCCTTCACGTTGGCGGAGGACCTGTTCGCCAAGGTCGCCCGCCGCTACCCAGGCCCCGCCCCGGCCGACTCCGACCCGTGGCGGGCCGACCCGTGGCGGTGCGTGCTGCGCGGCCTGGTCTTCGCGCTGCCGGGGCTCGCCTACCTGCTCGGGGCCGATCTGTTCAGCGCCCACCGGCACCGCTTCGGGCTGCCCTCGGGGATGGCCGCGCTGGCTGCGGCCACCCTGCTCAGCTGGGCCTTCAACCAGGCGCTCGCCCACCGCGCGTACGGCTGGCTGAGCCTGACCGACCGCCGCTCGGCGGCCCGCACGCTGGCCCTCGGCGCACCGCTCGGCGCGCTGCTGGCCGCGAGCACCGGCTGGATCCTGGGTGGTCCGCTGGCCGCGCTGCTCTTCATCATCGGGCAGTCGGTCTATCTGGGCGCGGCCACCGCGCTGCTGGTGCTCGGCCAGGAGAAGCTGCTGCTCGCGGCGCTGGGACCGGCCTCCCTCGGTGCCGTCCTGGTGCTCCTGGTGCGGCTGCCCGGCCGGGCCAAGGCGGCGATCCTGCTGGCCACCCTGGCCGCCGCGGTGGGCCTGGCGGCCTGGCAGCTGACCCGCTGCCTGACCGGTGCCGGCAGCGCCCGCGCGAGCGGGCCGCGCTGGTCCCCGACCATCGCCTCGGGGCTGTTCGGCCTGGCCGTCGGCACCCTGACCATGATCGCCGGGCTCGGCCCGAGCCTGCACCACGCGGTGCGCCCCGCCGCGCCCGCCTCGGCCGGCGCGGGCACCACCGGGCCCGCCCTGGTCGCGCTCACGCTGAGTCTGGGCCTGGCCGAGTGGCTGCTCTACCGCTACCGGAGCCTGGCCACCAGGGCATTGCGGACCAGCACCAGCCCGGCCGACTTCCGCCGCCGCACCGCCCTGGCACTGGCCGGCTGCCTGCTCGGCTACCTGTTCGCGGTGACCGCGGTCGACTACACGGCCACCGCCCTGTGGGCAGCCGCCCCTCTGATCGGTCCGATCCAGCTGACCGCCCTGCTGCTGCTCGCCGCCACCCTGTGGACGGCGCTGCTGCTGCAGGCCCTGTCGATCGCCTGGCGCACCGCCGGCCTCTGCCTCGCGGCGGCCGGGTTCGAGATCACCGCCGTACTGACCGGCGGCGACCCGATCAGCATCCAGCTGTACGGCTGTGGAGCAGCCGCCGCACTGCTGGTGCCGCTGGCCGTGGTCGTCCTCGGTCGCACCACCCGGCACCGCTGACACACCGACCGCACGACCACCGGAATCGCTGAACGCGCGCTGAACAAGTGCTGGGAAATCCCCGTACCGGCCCAGCATCGCACCACCGGACAACGACACTGATTTCCTGTCACACCACCACACAGAGAAGGCAGTTCACCGACATGAGCACTGTCGCAGTCACCGGGGCCGAAGGCTTTATCGGCTCCCACCTGACCGAGCATCTGGTCGCCCGCGGGCACCGGGTGCGGGCCATGGTCCAGTACAACTCCTTCTCCTCCTTCGGCTGGCTGGAGACGCTGGACGCGCACACGCTCGACTCGGTGGAGATCGTGCTCGGCGACGTGCGCGATCCCGGTTCGGTGAACGGCCTGGTCAAGGGCGCCGAGGCGGTCTACCACCTGGCCGCGCTGATCGCCATCCCGTACTCCTACCAGGCCCCGCACTCGTACATCGACACCAACGTCAACGGCACCCTCAACGTGCTGGAGGCCGTGCGCCACCAGGACATCCCGCGCCTGGTGCACACCTCCACCAGCGAGACCTACGGCACCGCGCAGACCGTCCCGATCACCGAGGACCACCCGATCAACACCCAGTCCCCGTACTCGGCCTCCAAGGCGGGCGGGGACCGGCTGGCGGACGCCTACCACGCCAGCTTCGACACCCAGGTGGTCACCCTGCGGCCGTTCAACACCTACGGCCCGCGCCAGTCGATGCGGGCGGTGATCCCGACCGTGATCGCCCAGATCGCCGCCGGGGCCCGCGAGATCACCCTGGGCGACCTGCGGCCCACCCGGGACTTCATGTTCGTCAAGGACACCGCCGCGGCCTTCCACACGGTCGGCACCGCGCCGGCCGAGACCGTGGTCGGCCGCACCTTCAACGCCGGCACCGGCGGCGAGATCTCGGTCGGCGACCTGGTCACCCTGGTCGGCAAGCTGATGGAGGTCGAGCTGACGGTCCGGGAGGACACCCAGCGGCTGCGCCCGAGCGGCTCCGAGGTGATGCGCCTGGTCTGCGACGCCGGCCGGCTGCGCGCGGCCACCGACTGGGCGCCCGCGCACTCGCTGGAGGCCGGCCTGGAGAAGACCATCGCCTTCTTCCGCGACCCGGCCAACCTGGCACGCTACAAGACCGACCTGTACAACGTCTGAAGCCCGTCCGATCAACTTCGTCTGAGCACGTCCACCTCATCGTGGGGGAGACCACCATGCACGCAGTGATTCTGGCCGGGGGCAAGGGCGTTCGGCTTCGGCCCTACACCACCGCCCTGCCCAAGCCGCTGGTTCCGATCGGCGACCAGCACGCCATCCTGGAGATCGTGATGCGTCAGCTGGCCGCGGCCGGCTTCAAGACCGTCACGCTCGCCATCGGACACCTGGGCCACATCATCCGCGCCTACGTCGGCAACGGTTCGCAGTGGGGGCTGCGGGTCGGCTACGCCGTCGAGGACACGCCGCTGGGCACCATGGGCCCGCTGCTGACCATGCTCGACCGGCTGCCCGAGAACTTCCTGGTGATGAACGGCGACATCCTCACCGACCTGGACTTCGCCGGGGTGCTGAAGCACCACGAGGCCGCCGGGGCGCCGCTGACCATCGCGACCTACGCCCGCGAGGTCAAGATCGACTTCGGGGTGCTGACCACCGAATCGGGCAGCATCACCGCCTTCCGCGAGAAGCCGAGCATGGACTACCGCGTCTCGATGGGCGTCTACGGCGTCTCGCGGGCCGCACTGGCCAGCTACACCCCCGGACTGCCGCTCGGCTTCGATGAGTTGGTACTGGACCTGCTGGCGGCCCAGACCCCGCCCGCCGCCTACGAGTTCAACGGCTACTGGTTGGACATCGGCCGCCCCGACGACTACGACCGGGCCAACGCCGAGTTCGCCGCCCGCCGTTCGATGCTGCTGCGGGACGACCGCACCGACCGCGCGCTGAACGAGCTCAACCGGGTCGGCGGCCAGGGCGAGGAGGCCGTCGAACTGGAGCTGGAGGCACCCGCCGTGGTCGGTGCGGCGGACGGGCGGGCCGCGTGAGGATTCTGCTGCTCGGCGCGGACGGCTTCCTCGGCCGCCATGTCGCCACCGCCCTGCGGGAGTTGCCGGGCGCCGAACTGGCGACCGCGGGCCGGCGTCCGTCCCACGACCTGCGAGTGGACCTGACTAACTGTCAGGTCGAGGAGCTGGCGGCCGCGCTGGCCGACCTGGCGCCGGAGCTGGTGGTCAACTGCGCCGGCGCGGTGGCGGGCAGCGCCCGGCATCAGAGCGAGGTCAACGCACGGGGCCCGGCGGTGCTCGTCGAGGCACTCGAACTCGCCTGCCCCAAAGCACGGTTGATCCATCTCGGATCGGCCGGCGAGTACGGCCCGGCCGATCCCGGCAGCTCGCTGAGCGAGCGGGACCTGCCGCGCCCCACCGGGATCTACGGGGCGACCAAGCTGGCCGGGACCCTGGCGGTGGCCGAGTCCGCGCTGGACGCGGTCTCGCTGCGGGTCTTCAACCCGGTCGGGCCGGGCGCCTCGGCCGCCTCGCTGCCGGGGCGGCTGGCCGCCGAACTCGCCGCCCACCCCGGCGGGGTGGTGACGGTCGGCGACCTGTCCGCCTACCGCGACTTCGTGGACGCCCGCGACGTCGCCTCGGCGGTGGTCGCCGCCGCACTGGCCACCGCACCGCTGCCGCGGATCCTCAACGTCGCCGGGGGCCGGGCGCAGCCCGTTCGGGCGATCGCCGAGGGCCTGGCGGCGGCGGCCGGCTTCACCGGCCGGATCGAGGAGACCGGGGCCGGCTCGGACCGCTCGGCCAGCGTCTCCTGGCACCAGGGGGACATCTCGGCGGCCGAGCGAGCCCTCGGCTGGCGGCCCCGGATCCCGCTGGAGCACAGCCTGCAGGACCTGTGGGCCGACGTGACCAGCAGGCCGAGCAGCACGTCGAGTGCCGACCCGCTGGCGGCCGGCACTCGATGACCAGCGCCTCCCACGCCCGCCTGCTGGTGCCGCTGTACGTCCACCCCGCGGTGGACCCAGCGGCCTGGCAGGCGGTCGCGACCGCCGGTCCCGAGCGGGTACGGGCGGTCGTCCTCAACATCGCCGACGGCCCGGGCAGCGGGCCGGACCCGGCCTTCGAGCAGGCCGCCGCCCGGCTGACCGAGGCCGGTATCCCGCTACTGGGCTACGTGGACACCGACTACGGCCGGCGCCCGCACGCCACCGTGGTCGCCGAGGTGCTGAGCCATCGTCAGTGGTACGGCACCACGGGGGTCTACTTCGACCAGGCCGCGGCTCACCCGGCCGCCCTCGCGCACTACCGCAGGCTGACCACCGCGGCCCGCGCGGCCGGCTGCGGGCTGGTCGTGCTCGGTCACGGCCAGCACCCAGAACCGGCTTTCGCCGAGCCGGAGTTGGGGGACCTGCTGGTCACCTTCGAGGGCAGCTGGACCGAGTACGATGCCCTGGCACTGCCACTCTGGACGGCCCATCATCCGGCCGAGCGGTTCTGCCACCTGGTCTACCAGGTGGCGCCCGAGCGGGCCGAGGCGGTGGGCGCGCTGATCGCCTCCCGCCGGGCCGGCTTCGGGTGTGCGGTACCCGGGGGCGGCGACAACCCCTGGGCCACCCTGCCGTACGGACTCAGCACACCTGCCGCACCACCTGACGCGCCATCCGCCCCGCCGCCCGCCGCCACGGGACAACCCGCCACTCCACCACCGGAATCCACGCATCTGGAGTGTCTGAAGTGACCCGTCGCACCGCTGCCCTGCTGGCGGCCCTGACCTTGACCGCCGCCGTGCTGTTGAGCGCCTGCTCCAGTGACGGGGGCGGCGACGACTCGGACTCGCCCACCCCGGCACCGGCCACCAGAGCGACGAACCCGCCTACCGGGCAGCCGAGTTCCGCACCGAGCCAGTCCCCGACCCCGTCGCCGAGCGGTTCACCGAGCCCGTCGAAGTCCGCCGCGCCGTCCGGCCCGCCGTCCTCCGCCGCCAGCGCGTCCACGCCGGCATCCGGATCCACCTCCGCCTCGCCCGGTGCCGCGACCCAGAGCTACTGGCACCCCACTCCGGGCACCCCCTGGCAGTGGCAACTCAGCGGCACCGTCGACCAGTCCGTCAACGTCCCGGTCTACGACATCGACGGCTTCGAGAACGACGCCTCGGTGGTCGCCGCGCTGCACGCCCAGGGCCGCAAGGTGATCTGCTACATCAACGTCGGCGGCTGGGAGAACTTCCGCCCCGACGCCTCGTCCTTCCCGAGCTCGCTGCTCGGCGCCGGCGACGGCTGGAAGGGCGAACGGTGGCTCGACATCCGGCAGCTCAGCGTGCTGGAGCCGCTGCTGGCCAAGCGCTTCGACATGTGCAAGGAGAAGGGCTTCGACGCGGTCGAGCCGGACCTGCTGGAGGCCTACGAGAACAACTCCGGCTTCCCGATCACCGCCGACGACCAGCTCGCCTTCAACAAGATGATCGCCCAGTTGGCCCACCAGCGCGGCCTCGGCGTCGCCTTGAAGAACGACGTGGACCAGGTCCCGCAGCTGGTGGACTACTTCGACTTCTCCATCGACGAGCAGTGCGCCGAGTACCAGGAGTGCGACGGGCTGACGCCCTTCATCCAGCAGGGCAAGGCTGTGCTGCACGTCGAGTACAACGTGCCGAACAGCCAGTACTGCGCGCAGTCCAAGCAGCTCCAGTTCAGCTCGATGGAGAAGCACCTGAACCTGGACGCCTGGCGCGAGCCGTGCTGAACCCGACCCGCGCCCCCGTCGGCCTGTCCTGGCCAGATGCCCGCTCGACCGCCTGACCAGGAGTTACTTGACGGCGAGCCAGATCACTCCGACGACCACGACGAGCGCGACGATCGCACCGATCGCGATCAGGCCGCTACGGCCGCCGCTGTTGCTGCGGTGCACGGAGACGTTGCTCGGGGCCTGGGCCGCCGGCGTCTCCACAAAGGCCCGGAACATCTGGGTGCTGCCGGCAGGGTCTTCATAGTTCTCAGCCATGGCATGGGACTCTAACCAATCCGGGCCCACCCACGACAGTCCGACCCCTCCCCGGGGTGAGCGTCTCCTCCCGGACTGACGGCGCGGGCCCGCCCGCCGGCCGCCCACCCCGGAATGGCCACCGCACCGCACCGGTTGTCCAACGACATGACCGACACCCAAGCCAGCACCGTCCCGCTCGGCCCCTCCCAGCTCTCCGTCTTCCCGTTCTCGCTCGGCGGCAACGTCTTCGGCTGGACCGCCGACGAGGCCCAGTCCTTCGCCGTGCTGGACGCCTACACGGCGGCCGGCGGCAACTTCGTCGACACCGCCGACATGTACTCGGCCTGGGCACCGGGCAACCAGGGCGGCGAGTCCGAGACCATACTCGGCAACTGGCTGCGCTCGCGCGGCAACCGCGACCGGATCGTGGTGGCCACCAAGATCGGCCGCCACCCGGTGGCCACCGGCCTGAGCGCCGCGAACATCCGCACCGCCACCGAGGCTTCGCTGCGCCGGCTCGGCATCGAGACGATCGACCTGCTCTACACCCACTTCGACGAGCCCGAGATCCCGGTCGCCGAGATCATCGGCGCGCTGGACGCCCTGGTGAAGGAGGGCAAGGTCCGCGAGATCGCCGCCTCCAACATCAGCGCCGAGCGGCTGACCGAGTCGCTCGACTTCTCCGACCGCGAGGGCCTGGCCAAGTACGTCGCCCTGCAGCCGCACTACAACCTGGTCTCCCGCGCCACCTACGAGGGCGACCTGGCCGAGGTGGTGGCCGCGCACGGGCTGGCCGCCGTCCCGTACTTCGCGCTCGCCTCCGGCTTCCTCACCGGCAAGTACCGGGTGGACGGCCCGAGCGTGGACAGCGCCCGCGCCGAGGGCGCGCACCGCTACCTGGAGGACCCGCGCGGCCCCCGGGTGCTCGCCGCCCTGGACACCGTGGCCGCCGCCCAGCAGGTCGAGCCCGCCACCGTGGCGCTCGCCTGGCTGGCCGCGCAGCCCACGGTCGCCGCCCCGATCGCCAGCGCCCGCACCGTCGAGCAGCTCGCCCCGCTGCTGGCCGCCACCACGCTGCGGCTCGCCCCCGAGGAGCTGGCGCTGCTGGACGCCGCCTCGGCCTGACGACGCCACACCTCGGGCCCTGTCCACAGCCTGTGGACAGGGCCCGAGGTGCGACCGGGCGACCGGGTCCCGTCCTACGGCCGGCCGAGGTGGGTCGGGAAGTAGCCGGCGTTGAGCGTCGAGATGCGCACGTCACGGCCAGGGCGCGGGGCCTCGATGTACCGGTTGTCGCCCAGGTAGATGGCCACGTGGTGGATGCCCGAGACGCGGTCGTTGTCCGACCAGAAGAGCAGGTCGCCGCGGCGCAGCTGATCGGCGCTGATCGGCGTGGTGGCCGTGTACTGGTCGTCGGCCACCCGGGGCAGGTCGATCCCGGCCCGGCGGTACGCCTGCTGGACCAGGCCCGAGCAGTCGTAACCACTGGGACCGTTGCCGCCCCAGACGTAGGGCTTGCCGAGTTGGGCGAGCGCGAAGGCGATGGCGCTCTCCGTGCCGGTGGCGGCGAGGGCCGCGGGGGTGGCGGGCATGGCGGCGCTGGAGGCCGCGCCGGTGCGGCTGAGGTAGACGTCGTAGTGGGTGGTGTAGCGCCACTCGCCGGCCGCGTTCTGGAACCAGTACCGCGAACCGTCCCAACCCTGCCGCATCCCGTCGCCGCCGGTGGCGGTGGTGGCGGTGGTAGCGCTGGCGGCGCTCTGGTTCGTCCGGCTCAGATAGACGTCGTAGTGGATCGTGTAGCGCCACTCACCCGCGTCGTTCTTGAACCAGTACCGCGAACCGTCCCAACCCGGTCCGCTGGGGGCCGACTCGGCGACGGCCGTCCCGGCACCGAGGCCGAGGCCGAGCACGCCGGCCCCCGCGAGGACGGTGGTGACCAGGCAGGCCCCGCGGACCGTGCGGTTGACCTGAGGTATTCGCCCGCGCCGCGCACCGAGCCAGGCCCGTGAGCCGGCCCGCGCGACACAGTGTGGGCACTTGCACGCCTGCGGCACCGGCTGGTCGCCGAGCCACTCCTCGAATCCGATCAGGGCGGGGTCGGTGGCTATCTTCACGCTCGGTTCCCTTCCTTCTTCTTGGCGGCGTGCCCGGCGGAGTGCCCGGCAGCGGGCGCCGGGACGGTGCCCGGCAGCGCGCTCGGCACCCCGGCGGGTGCGACGAAGGCGACCAGCAGTTGCTCCATCAGAGCGCTGCGGGCGGCCTGGTCCAACTCCTGGGTGGTGGCCCGCTCCAGTCGGCGCACCGCGAGCGCGGCAGCCTCCACCGCGTCGTCCACCAGTACGGTGCGCAGCCCCGCGTCCAGATCGGCCAGCCGCCGGCGGCGCATCGACTCGGCCACCTCGGGCGCGTACTCCAGCGCCAGCGGCTGCACCGAGAACACCTCCAGACCGGCCGGAGCCGCCTCGGCCGCCAGCGCCCGGGTCAGCTCGTCGGCGAACCACTGCCCGTCGCGCAGCGCGGGGCCGGGCGCCGCGTTGCTGTCACACGGCAGGATGCTCGCGGTGCGGGTCAGCACCGCGTGGATCTGCTCGCGCAGGTAGTCCTCGTGGTCGCGCACCGCGAAGACCGCGCGGGCGGTGTCCTTGATCCGCCAGACCACCAGCAGCCGGACCACGATCGGCGTCCCGGTCCGGTCGGTGGCCTGCACCGGTTCGCTGCGCCAGTGCCGGAGCCGGACATCCACCCGGCGACGGCGCACCAGCGGGTTCACCCAGAGCAGCCCCGCCCGCCGCACCGTCCCCCGGTACCGGCCCCAACGGCTGAGCACCCGCATCTCGCCACCCGCGTTGGCCAGCAGCCCCGCCAGCACGACCAGACAGACCATCCCGCCCACGGTCGCCGCCGCCAGCGCCCACCCGGTCACCACCGGCCCGCCCACCGACCGGGCGGCCTCGCCGCGCAGGTCGGGCAGCGGGTCGGCGAGCCGCGGGACCAGCCCCGTCCGGGCCAGCACCAGGCCGACAGACGCCATCGAGAGCAGCAGCGCGAGCAGGGCGATCCACCCGGGGAGCGCGAACGCCGGCCGCTCGCGCAGCTCCGGGTCCACCTTCGGGGGCCGTCGGGCGGCGATCTCGGCACGGGTGTCCACAAGCTGTGGACGACTGGCGGGGGCCGGGAGCGGAACGGAATCGGCACCAGGATCCGGCTCGGCCGGCCTCTTCGGGAGCGGGGTCGCCCCGGCGAGGGTGCGGCGTACGAGATCGCGGGGGAAATCGCGGGGGACGTCCATGCGGGATCCTCAAAGTCGATGTGTTACGCGCAGTCAGGTTAAGTACATAAGCCAGCAAATGCGACATTTGGCTGATGGTGTGTCGATCTCTGCTGATGGGGTGTCGGACCCGGCTCAGCGGCGTCGCGCGCCTGGGCCACGGGCGAAGATCCGACTGATGATCAAGGTCACCCCCGCGAGGATCAGCAGCGCTCCGCAACCCGCCGCCTGCCAGCCCCCGAGGTTGCCCCGCCGCAGGACGGAGCTGTCCGCAGCCGGTGGCGGCGCGAGCAGCAGGACGGACGGGGAAGCGGACGTCGACAGGTCGACCAGCTGGGCCGAGGAGGACGGGAGGGGAGAGGACGGGGACAGCTTGGGCACCGGTGCGAGCGCCTGCACAGCGCCGGGCGGGCTGCTGCTCGGGATCGGGTCGGCGGCGGTGCTCGCGACCGCACCCGGGCTGAGGCTCATGCTCGGACCGGCACTGCCGCTCGGGCGAGCGCTGACACTCGCGGTCACACTCGGGCTCGCCTTTGCGCTCTGAGTCGGACCCGCGCCGGCACTGACGCCTGCGCTCGGGCTACTACTCGCGCCGACACCAGCACTCGGACCGACGGTCGGCTTGGTGCTCGCACTGACACTTGGGCTCGGACTCGCACTCAGGCTTGTACTTGCACTGGCGCTTGGGCTTGCACTGACGCTTGGACTTGGGCTTGCGCTCGGGCTTGTACTTGCGCTGGCGCTCGGGCTCACACTCACGCTCGGGCTCGGGCTTGTACTGACGCTCGCACTCGCACTCGCACTCGCCGTCGGCGACACCGGCACCGCCGGCACCACGCGCACCCGTACCGCGTCGCCCGCCGTGGCGTTGCCGGCCCGGTCCGTCGCCGTCGGGGTCAGCAACTGCTCCCCCACCGCCAGGTCCCGCATCGCGTTGCACGTCCAGCTGCCGTCCACCGCGGCGACCGCCGCGCAGAGCGCCCCGTCCCCGCCCGCCACCACCGTCACCGTGGTGCCCGGCTCGCCCTTGCCCGCCAGGCGCGGGCGCAGCACGTGCAGTTCCTCACCCGGTCCTGGCACGGTGAGCACCGGCTTCGCGGGCGGCACGGTGTCCACCACCAACCTGGTCGGGCGCCCGACCGCGTGGTTGCCGGCCTCGTCGACGGCCGTCGCGGTCAGCCGGTGCGACCCCTCGGCCAGTTCCTCGACCGGCAGGCAGACCCAGGACCGATCCGCCTTCACCGCCGTCCGGCACAACTCCTCGCCGTCGCCGCTGCCGTCCCCGTCCGTCACGTAGACCGTGCTGCCCGGCCCGCCGGTACCGGTCATCAGCAGCCCGGGGTCGTTGGTGTACTCGGGCAGGGTGAGGACCGGTGCCGCCGGCGGGGTCGTACTGATCGTGATCCGCACCGGTTCCCCGGTCTGCACCACGCCCCCGCTGGTCGTCTCGGCCGGGCGCACCGTGTGCGCTCCCTGCGCGAGCGCCGCGTCGGCCCGGCAGCTCCAGCCGCCGTCCCGTGCCACCACCGCCTGACAGAGGGTCACCGTCCCCTCCTGGACGTCCACCGTCGCACCCGGCACCCCGCTGCCGCCGGCGAACTCCGGCCGGGAGTCGCCGACCTCGGTGCCCGGCACCGGGCTGGTGAGCTCGGGCTCGGCCACGCCGACCGCCAGCCGGATCGCCTGGTCCTCCACCTCGCCGGCGTCCGCGAAGCCGTCGGCGCCGACCACCTGGGCGGAGTCGCGGGCGATCCGCAGCCGGGCCCAGGTGTCCCCGGCGGTGACGTCCGGCGGCACGATCCACTCCAGTGTCGCGCTGCTCGCCCCGGGCGGGACGTCGGCCTGGGCCCGTTCGGTGGCGCCGAAGTGGCCGTCGCGGTCGAAGTCGATCCAGCCGGCCAGCGTCGCGCCGTTCCGGCCCGGATCGACCGGCACCGTGACGTCGTAATAGCCGCCGATCGGGGCGTTCGCCGGAAAGACCACGCTCGGGTCGTTGGCGAGGTGCTCGACCCGGCCCGGCTGGAGTTCCGGCGGCGCCGGCTGGGGCCCGCCGCCGCGGTGGCTGAGGCCGGCGGTCGGCACGGCGCTGATCGCGTCGCTGCCGAGGAAGAGGTCGGAGATCACGTGCGAGGCGTTCCCGTACCCGGGTGGCGCGCTGCCCAGCGTCTCGTCCAGCGTGACGGTGAACGCCTGGCTCAGTGCCGGGGGCGCGGTGGTGGTGCCGGGTGCCGCGGTGTCCCGCCGCTCGACCCGGAAGGTCGCGGTGTCGAAGGTACCGTCGAGTTCGAGGCTGCCCGCCGGGTCCACCGCCGCGCCACCCGAGCCGTCGGCGGTGCTCGGCGCGAGCGCGCCGCCGACCGCCGTCCAGCCCTGCCACGGTGAACGGGTGGTGAGCGCGGGAGCTGCGGGGCTGCCGCCGGTGACGCTCAGTCGGACGGCCGAGCTGACCCGGCCGCCGGGCCCGTCCGCCACCCCGGCCAGCCCGCTGACGTGCAGCCGGGGATTGCGCACCGGCCGGGAGAAGCTGAGCCGCAGGGTGCCCAGGGTGCGCCAGCTGCCGTCCACCTGCGGGCGGTCCTCGCTCAGCCGCAGCGTCTCGGCGGGTGCCCCAGGGCGGATCCCGTCGACGTAGCCGGCCGCCCCGGCGCCGTCCAGCGTGCCGGGCGCGGGCCGGGCGGTGATCCCGGGTACGGCGGCGAAGTCGAGGTCGACGGTCAACCCGGAGCGCAGCACCGCCCGCCGGTCCTGCGACCACGCGTCCGGCGACTGCTGCGCCTGAGAGATGGACGGGAGCCAGCCGACCGCCAGCCCGACGGCCAGCGCTGCCGCGACCAGGACCGTACGACGGGTGCTTCGCGCGGGCATAAGACCCTCCTGTGCACACGATGTGACAAGAAGGAATCACGATCTAACAGCACGCCACGGAAGCCACCCGAGCGAACAGCACGAGAACCACCCAGACGGACGCGGCTGCTACGGAGTGTCCGGCTGGACGCCGTACCGCACGGCGAAGAGCTTCACTCGGCATGCCGCTCGGCACCCTGCCGGCCAGGCTGAACGGGGCCCACAAACGCCGAAGGCCCCTCGGTTGAGGGGCCTTCGATCAGGTGGTGCGCTCAGCAGGATTCGAACCTGCAACCTCTTGATCCGTAGTCAAGTGCTCTATCCGTTGAGCTATGAGCGCTCGGACGGCCCCGGGAAGGGAACCGCGAGCGGAGGTTTGGTGCGCTCAGCAGGATTCGAACCTGCAACCTCTTGATCCGTAGTCAAGTGCTCTATCCGTTGAGCTATGAGCGCTCGCCCCGGCGACCTGGCCTCCGGGGCGTTGCGGGGACAACATTACATGACCGTCGACCTGGGGTGAAATCGATAAGTTCCGGGCAGGTCGACCGGCACCGGCTACGGCAAGAGCCCCGCCGACCGAGGTCGACGGGGCTCTCATCAGGCGGAGGCTGAGGGATTTGAACCCTCGATGGGCTTTAAGACCCAAACCGCATTAGCAGTGCGGCGCCATAGACCGGACTAGGCGAAGCCTCCATCCACTTGGCCCATCACCGTCTCCGGTGCGGACCGCGTGCATGAGATGATGCCACAGCTCGGGGCTCCGACACCAACCACCGCTTACGTTACTAGGCGGGTCGTCCTCTCGGCAAAAACAATGGGATACTCCAACCCCCGGAGGCAGCCCGGTCCGCGAGCGCGAACCGCAAGTCGTAAGTCGTGAGGAGACCTGTCGACGTGAGCAGCAGGCCGATCCGAGGCGCTGCTCGCCTCGCCGCGATACTCGACGCACTGCCCGACGCGCTGCTGCTGGTGAACAGCAACGGCACGGTGGTGGACGCCAACCAGGCCGCCGTACGCAGCATGCAGACCCCCGGCACCTCGCTGGTCGGGATGGGCGTGCTCGACCTGCTCCCCGACTTCGACCCGAGCCGGATCCCCGGCTCGATGCGGCCGGCCCCGCGCGACCGGGACGAGGCCGACAAGCCGGTCCGGATGACCGCGCGACGGACCGACGGCAGCACCTTCCCCGTCGAGGTCTCCGGCAACGACTTCGCCGACGAGAGCAGCAGCGGCTACACGCTCTCCCCGCGCGCTTCCTACGACCCCTACCGGGACGGCGGCCCGCGCGGCTCGAACGCTGGCGACCTGCTGCTGCTCCTGGTCCGCGACCTCTCCAGCCGGCTCGGCGTGGAAGCGGAGCTGCGCCGCCAGCACAAGCAGACCGAGATGATCCTGCGGGCGGCGGCCGAGGGCGTGCTCGGCGTCGACCTGGAGGGCCGGGTCGTGCTGGTCAATCCGGCCGCGGCGCACATCCTGGACTTCCGGGCCAGCGAGCTGGGCGGGCGCGAACTGCACCCGCTGATCCAGCACTCCCGCGCGGACGGCACCCCGCTGGCCGCCGAGGAGTCCGCGCTGCTCGACACCCTCACCTCGGGCCGCAAGCACCGGGTGCGCGGGACGACGCTGTGGCGCAAGGACGGCCGAGCGGTCACCGTCGACCTGACGACGGCTCCGGTGCGCGACGGCGACCAGCTGGTCGGCGCGGTGATGACCTTCACCGACCGGACCAAGGAACTGGCTCTGACCGCCCGCGCCGAGCACCTGACGGCCGTCCTGGAGACCGAGGTCAGCAGCGCCCTGGAGGCGCTGCGGCAGCGGATCGACACGCTGGCCGGCGACCCGGCCGGGCAGCTGTGGCCGGAGGCCAACTGGACGCTGCGCGCGCTCGCCGACGACTGCCGGCGGTTCGGCCTGCTGATCGACGGCGTGCTGGCGCACCAGCAGCACGAAGAGGAGCCGACCGCCGGCGCGGGTACCGAGGCACGGGAGAGCGGCGACTCGCTCGACCGCGCGCAGACCTCGCTGGACAAGCTGGTCGCGCGAGCCGTGGAGTTCGCCGGGCAGCTGGTCGGACCGGGCCGGCTGCGTTTCTCGGTGCACGCCGCCTCCGTCGAGGTGACCGTCGACCACGAGAAGCTCGCCCAGGCACTCGCCCACCTGGTGGTCGACGTGAGC
This sequence comes from Kitasatospora sp. NBC_01266, assembly GCF_036242395.1. Classification (NCBI taxonomy): domain Bacteria; kingdom Bacillati; phylum Actinomycetota; class Actinomycetes; order Kitasatosporales; family Streptomycetaceae; genus Kitasatospora; species Kitasatospora sp. NBC_01266. The sequence goes on from NZ_CP108458.1 coordinate 4,192,875, forward strand.
GGCGCCCAACTGACCGGCGGGCCCGGCAGCGGCGGCGGCCAGCCACCGATGGTGGTGCTGGCGGCGGCGCAGCGCGGCGACGTGGCCCGGATCGAGGTGCGCGGCCCCGGGCGGGGCGGCAGCCGGGTGCACGTGCCGATCGCGCGCGCACTGGTCGAGCGCCACGGCGGCGTGCTCCAGCCGCACGAACTGCCCAACCAGGCCGGCACCACCTACGTGGTGGAGCTGCCGCTCGACCCGGCGGCGGCCAAGGCCGCGGCCGCGCGGGCGGCGGCGAACGGCGGGCGGCTGGTGCCACGGGAGACCGACACCGCCGTGCTGCCCGATCTGCCGGGTCTGGCCGGCGGGCCGGACGTCCCGACCGAGGCCCCCGCACCGGCCGGCGAGACCGGCTCGGCCGACGGCGCCGCGGTAGCGACCGGCGGCGAGCGCGGGCCGCTCGCGCTGGGCCCGGGCCCGCGCGGTGCCGTGGCTGCCGCCGTACCGGAGTCACCGGAATCACCGGAGTCGCCGGAGTCGGCGGCCGGACGCGGTCCGATCGCGCTCGGCCCTGGCACCGGTGCCGAGCCGCAGCAGGTGCAGCCGACCCGGCGCCGCCGGGCGCTGCCCGCCCAGTCGACCGAGGCCGAGCCGCCGTCCGCCATGCTGGCCCTGCCCGGGGTGCCGGATGCCGGCACCCCGCTCTACCCGGGACTCGAGCACGCGCTGCCGCCCGTCCCGTCCGTCCCGAGCGAGCCGCCGACCGCCCAGCCGGCCCCGGCTCCGGAGCAGCAGCCCACCGGGCGGCGCCGCCGACTCGGCATCCCGGGCACGGCGCAGCCCGCGCCGGAGCAGGGACAGGCCGCGCTGGAGCCCGCCCGGCCCGGCCCGGACACGCCGTCCGCCAACCCCTCGGCCGCACTCGCGCTGGCCGAGCCGGTGCCGCCGATGCCCGTGACGCCGCCGACCGCGACCCCGAACGTGCCGCCGGTGCCGCAGCAGGTGCCGGTGGGCAGCGGGCTGGGCGAGCTGGCGCCGCCGCGCCCGTCCGGCTTCGCGAGTGCCTTCCCGGCCGCGTTCCCCGCGCCGCCCGCCGCCGTCCCGGTCCCCGCGCAGGCTTCGCCCGCCGAGCCGCGCACGCCGGCGCGACCGATCGCCGAGCTGGCCCCGGCGACGGCCGACGCGCCGTCACGCTCCGGCGACACCGAGAGCGGGCTGCCCCGGCTCTCCGGCGAGGACGACCCGGTCGCGACGAGCGCCGACGCCGCGCCGCGGGTGCCCGAGTACCCGGACTACCCGACGATGGTCAATCCGGCCGCCGACGGGCGCCCGCGCCGGCTGCTGGTCTGGCCGGAACCCGACCCGTCGACCAAGCAGGCGCTCCAGGACCGCGGCTACCGCCCGGTGATAGTCCGCTCCCGCGAGGAGGTGGACGCCCAGGTCGCCGCCTACCCCGCCGCGCTCTTCGTCGACCCGCTGACCGGCCCGATCACCCGCACCGCGCTGCAGTCGCTGCGCACCGCCGCGCTCAACAGCCGGGTTCCGGTACTGGTCACCGCCGGTCTCGGCCAGGCCACCAGGGATGCCGCGTACGGGGCCGACCCGGCCGTGCTGCTGCGCGCGCTGGCGCCGCGGGACAGCGAGAACCACGCCGCCCGGGTGCTGCTGGTGGAGAGCGACCCGGACATCGCGGCCGCGCTGACCAGCAGCCTGGAGCGGCGCGGCATGCACGTCGAGCACGCCGTCTCGGAGAACGACGCGGTCTCCAAGGCCAGCAGCGTGCAGCCCAACCTGGTGGTGATGGACCTGCTGCAGATCCGCCGCCGCCGGATGGGTCTGCTCGACTGGCTGCGCACCAACGACCGGCTGCACCGCACCCCGCTGGTCGTCTACACCTCGGTCGACCTCGACCCCGCCGAACTGCCGCGACTGCGCACCGGCGAGACCGTGCTCTTCCTGGCCGAGCGCTCGACCAGCGGTGACGTGCAGGCGCGGATCGTGGACCTGCTGGGGCGGATCGGCTCGCTGGGCGAGGTGACGACGGCCGGCTGACCACGGCCGAGCCGCCCTGACGACCTGGTGCCGGGCCCCACGCGGGGCCCGGCACCGGCGGCCGGGTCACTCCTTGCCGAGCACCGTGACGTCCAGCTCCCGCGCGGCGTAGGAGGCGCGGATCACCTTCTTGTCGAACTTGCCGACCGAGGTCTTCGGCACCGAGGACACCAGCACCCAGCGCTCGGGCAGCTGCCAGGAGGCGATCCGCCCGGCCAGGAAGGTCCGCAGGCCGCGCAGGTCGACGGTGGCACCGGCGCGCAGCACCACGGTGGCCAGCGGCCGCTCGCCCCACTTCTCGTCGGGGACGGCGACCACGGCGGCCTCGGCGACCTCCGGGTGGGCCATCAGGTGGTTCTCCAGCTCGACCGAGGAGATCCACTCACCGCCGGACTTGATCACGTCCTTCGCCCGGTCGGTGAGGGTGAGGAAGCCGTCGGCGCTGATGGTGCCCACGTCACCGGTGCGCAGCCAGCCGTCCTCGGTGAACTTGTCCGCGGGGCGCTCGGGTTCGCGGTCCGGGCCGCCGTAGTAGGCGCCGGCGATCCACGGGCCGCGCACCTCCAGCTCGCCGGCCGAGACGCCGTCGTGCGGCACCCGGTCGCCGCCGGGGCCGGTCAGCCGGGCCTGGACGGAGGCCGGGAAGACGCCCTGGGTGATCCGGTAGGCCCACTCCTCGTCCTCGAGCAGGCCGGCCGGGGGCAGGCCGAAGGTGCCCAGCGGGGAGGTCTCGGTCATGCCCCAGGCGTGCACCACCCGGATGCCGTGGCGCTCCTCGAAGCCGCGCATCAGCGCGGGCGGACAGGCCGAGCCACCGATCACCACCTGGCGCAACGATGAGGTGTCGTAAGGCTGCTGACGGTCAGTCGGCTGGTCGAGCTCGTCCAGCAGGCCATTCCAGATGGTCGGCACGGCGGCGCTGACGGTGGGTCGGATCCGCTCGATCATCTGGGCCAGCGGCTGCGGCTGCAGGAAGCGGTCGGGCATCAGCAGGTCGGCGCCGGACATGAAGGCGGCATGCGGAATCCCCCAGGCGCCGACGTGGAACATCGGGACCACGGGCAGCGCGATGTCCTGCGGGGTGAGGCCGAAGGTGGCGGCCGAGTTGACCTGCAGGCAGTGCAGGTAGACCGAACGGTGGCTGTAGACCACGCCCTTGGGGTCACCGGTGGTGCCGGAGGTGTAGCAGATCATCGCCGGGCGGCGCTCGTCCAGCTCCTCCTGCCACGGGTAGTCGGTGGGGCGGCCGGCCAGCAGCTCCTCGTAGTCGTGCACGGCGCCGGCGAAGCCGGCCAGCAGCGAGCGGTCGCCCGGACCGCTGACCACGATGTGCTTGAGGGTCGGCGAGAGCCGGGGCAGCACGCCGGCCAGCAGCGGGAGCACGCTGCCGTTGACGATGATCGCGTGGTCGGCCGCGTGGTCGATGATGAAGGCCAGCTGCGCGGCCGGCAGCCGCAGGTTCAGGGTGTGCAGCACCGAGCCCATGGCCGGCACCGCGAGGTAGGCCTCCAGGTGCTCGGCGTTGTTCCACATCAGCGTCCCGATCACGGTGTCGGGAGTGGCGTCCAGCTCGTCGCGCAGGGCGTAGGCGAGCTGCGCGGCGCGGGCGCCGACTTCGGCGAAGCTGCGCACCTGCGGGTCGTTCCCGGTCCAGGTGGTCACGGTGGAGCGCCCGTGGATGCTCGCGCCGTGGCCCAGGATGCGGGCGACGGTGAGCGGTACGTCCTGCATGGTGCTGAACACGCGGGTCCTCCTTGACCTGGCTGCCTGGCTGCGGCCACCGCGCCGGCTACCGACGGGTAGCGGGAGTGGCCCGCTGCCGATTCTGGCCCTCGGGCCGAGCGGATGTCAGTAGCTCAGGGGCGAATGAGACGATCAGCTCAAAAGCCGCCGCCGACGGCGGCACTGCGGGCCTCGGCGGGTGCCTGTCGAGCAGGGCGGCAGGGGTCGGGCGTCAGCGCGAGCCGGTCAGCTCCGCCCGCTCCGCCTCGGGCAGCCAGTCGCGCTCCGGGCCGTACTCCAGCCAGCGGTTGCGGCGCCCGACCTCGGCGAAGCCGCGCAGCAGGGTGGCGACGGCCGGGTGGGCGGCGCGCCGCGGCCAGCTGAGCGACCAGGCGTACAGCGGCGTGGGGCCGACCAGCGGCACCGCGCGCAGCCCCGCCGCGGCCGTCCCCTCCGGCAGCGGCACGTCGGCCGGGAGCAGGGCGAACCCGTCCGGGCTGTCGCGCAGTTGGGCCAGCAGGTGCTCGGCGCCGAGGTTGGGTTCCGGCAGCAGCGTGCCGTCCACCTCGAAGCGCTCGGCGAAGCGCTGCAGGAACTCCAGCCGCTCCAGTGCGGCCGGCAGCAGCAGCCGCCCGCCGCGCAGTTGGGCCGGACGCAGCGCGTCGGCGCCGGCCAGCGGGTGCTCCGGCCCGAGGATCACGTCCACCGGTTCGAGCCGGACCAGGCGGTGCGCGAGCGCCTCGTCACGCCGGTCCCCCAGCGCGTGGTAGCGGCCGAACCCGGCGTCCGCCTCCTCGCGCAGCAGCGCGCCGGCCACCGAGGGCAGGTCGCGGCCGTGTCCGATCTCGACGGCCAACGGCGTTGGTCCGTCCAGCCCTTGACGTACCGTCCGCAGCGGCGCGAACAGATGGCCCCAGACGTCCAGCCGCAGCGGTCGCACCGTCCCCCGCACGGCCGTCACCGCCGCCGCCCCGGCGGCCAGCAGCGCGCGGGCCGGCGCCAGGAAGCGCTCGCCCGCCGCCGTCAGCTCGACCCCGCGACCGCCCTGCCCGCCGCGCTCCAGCAGCCGTTCGCCCAGCGCCTCCTCCAGCCGCGCGATCCGCTTGGAAAGGGCCTGCTGAGTGATCGACAGGTCCTCGGCGGCGTGTCCGAAGTGGCGGTGCTCGGTGGTCGAGACGAAGGCACGCACCTGGGCGAGGTCGAGATCCATGCCCGCCATCTTGACCGACAACCACCGGTTGTCGAGGGGGCGGGAGGGTTGTTGGCCCGGACCCGGGCGGCGGCGGTTGGCTGTGTTCAGCGCAGCGGGGAGCTGCGGAAGAGTAGCGGATCAGTCGCGGATTGGTCGCGGAAGGAGCAGTCGGATGAAGGCGTTCGTACCCACCGGTACACCGCAGGAGCTCGGGCCCACGGTCCGCCTGGCCGAGGTCGAGGAGCCGGTGCAGCGGCCGGACCAGGCGCTGGTCAAGGTCGAGGCCTACTCGGTGAACCGCGGCGAGACCTTCGTGCTGGAGCGCCCGCCGGTCGGTTGGCGGCCCGGCAAGGACGTGGCCGGGCTGGTGGTCCAGGCCGCGCCGGACGGCTCCGGACCGGCGGTCGGGCACCGCGTGGTGGCCCACCCGCCGGCCCTCGGCTGGGCCGAGTACGTGGCGGTGCCGACCAGCGCGCTGGCCCCGATTCCCGAGCAGCTGACCGCCGTTGCGGCCGCCGCGCTCCCGCTGGCCGGTCTGACCGCACTGCGCCTGCTACGCACCGCCGCCCGGCATACCGGGCACCTGGCGGGCCGGCGGATCCTGCTCACCGGCGCCTCCGGCGGGGTCGGGCACTACGTGACCGAACTCGCCGCCGCTGCGGGGGCTCAACTGACCGCCGTCAGCGCCTCGGCGGAGCGCGGCGGGCGGCTGACCGAGCTGGGCGCGGCCGAGGTGGTGCATGAAGTCGCCGAGGCCGAGGGGCCGTTCGACCTGGTGCTGGAGTCCACCGGCGGCGCCAACCTACCGCTCGCGCTGGACCGGCTGGCGCCGCGCGGGCTGCTGCTCTGGTTCGGGCAGGCCAGTCGGCAGCCGGTCGCGCTGGACTTCTTCGCCATCCTGAACGGGCCGGTCAGCGCCACCATCAGGCAGTTCAGCTACGCCGACGTGGACGGGCCGGACGGAGCCGACCTGGCCACCCTGGTAGGACTGACCGCGGCGGGGCGGTTGCACCCGGAGATCGGCACGGTCCGCAGCTGGACGCGGACCGCCGAGGTGCTGGCCGAACTGCGCGAGCGCCGGATCCGGGGCAACGCCGTACTGACCGTCAACTGACAATCCTTGCAAGCACACTGGGAGAGGAAGAGTCATGAACAACGAGCTCAGCCCGAAGGCCGTGGTGGTCCGCTACGTCAACGCCGTCGCCGAGGGCGATCTGGCGACCATCACGGACAGCTTCACCGAGGACGCCACCTGGAGCTACCCGGGCGACCTCCCGCTGTCCCGGGTCTGGCGCGGCCGCGACGTGATCGTCAACGACTTCCTGGGCGGCGCGGGCTCCCTCTTCGCGCCGGGCGGCACACCGCAGGTGACGCTCAACCAGGTGATCGCGGACGGCGACCAGGTGGTGGCCGAGTGGCGCTCGGTGGGAGTGACGGCGGCCGGGGCGACCTACGACAACCCGTGCCTGGGGGTGTTCACCGTCCGGGACGGCCGGATCGCCGCGGTGCGCGAGTACACGGACACCCAGCACGTCGCGAAGGTGCTCTTCCCCGCGCTGTGACGCGCCGGCCCGGTGCGCCGACCGGCCTGGTAGGTCAGCCGGCCACCAGCGCGTCCCACTGGTCGCGGTCGATCTCCACCTTGACGCCCCCGTGGGACTCCAGGACCCCGCCCTGGATCTGGTGGGCCCGGCGGTGCGCCGACCACTGGTCGTCCGTCAGGACGCCGCCGCCGTCCAGGCTCGGACGGTTGTCCCAGCGGGCGTACCAGAGGGCGTCGGGCAGCGGGGCGGCGCCGGCCCGGGCGGCGGCGGCCAGGTCCGCGACGCCGGTGTTGAGGCTGGAGTAGTAGCCGGAGAAGTACCCGGCGCTGTGCAGCGCCTGGGTCCAGCCGAGGGTGAAGTCCACCACCGCCTTCGCGCACCCGGCGTCCCCGGGGCGGTAGGACTCCATGTCCAGGTAGACCGGGCTGCCGGGCCCGATGCCGACCTGCTTCGCGCCCTGGACCGCCTCGGCGGCCTCCTGCCGGCCCTGCTCGACGGCCTGCGCCGGGTCGATCCACTGCGGCTTGTTCTGGGCCGTGGTGCACGGTGCCTGCCGCCCGACGTGAGTGGGGATCAGCCGCCAGCCCAGCGCCCGGACCTGCTGCACCCAGTCGGCGGTCAGCCGGGGCTGGGTGCAGGCGCGCTGCCGGCCGCTGGTGTAGATGCCGACCGCGCCGTAGGGGGAAGTGCCGCGCCAGGCGCGCATGGTGTCCAGCGACGGGGCGGTGCAGGCGTCGAAGGCGCTGCCGGTGAAGACCGTCCGCGGGACGGCGGCCAGCTCGGCCGCGCCGGGGTCCGGCAGCACGGTCGGCGGCGTGGCCGGCGCGGCTGGCGCGGCCTGGGCGTCCGGCGCGGTCGGGTCGGTCGGGTTGGCCGGGTCGGTCGGGTTGGCCGGGTCGAGCTGCCCGGGATCGGTCGGCGGCGCGGGGGCGGTGCTGGTCGGATGCGCCGAGTGGCCTGGGCGGCCTGAGTGACTTGAGTGACCTGAGGTGCCTGCGTGCCCCTGGTGCCCCGACACCGGCATACGGTTGGCCGTCTCGGCGTACGCGAGCGGGACGCCGCGCAGCGCGCTCCCGTCGGTGGCCAGCAGCAGAACGAGGGCGGCAGCCGAGAGCGCTGTCGGACGCAGGTAGCGGACCATCCCTCGATGCTGGCCTCGATCCACGCCCCGTCCGGCGATCCGGGGGGCGGACGCGCCGCCCGCGTGCGCCAGGACCACCCGGGTGGCGCAGCGGCGGACCGACGGGAGCGCGGAAACGCCGGTGGGCGGTGCCGTTGCCGACACCGCCCACCGGCGTTCGCGGGCGCGGTGACCCTTTCCGCCGCCCGTCACCGGCTCACTTGATGATCGGCGCGAAGTCGATCTTCACGTCCTTGTTGGACTGGTCCGCGTAGACCCAGCCCGAGTTGTCCTTCACCCCGAGGGTGTTGTTCTGGTTGGAGGCGCCACTGCCGGTCGCTGTCTGCTGGGTGGCGTTGTAGTTGCCGTCGACGGATCCGAAGATGTTCCCGCTGCCCACGTTGGAGACGACGCTGCTGTTGGACCCGCCATCGGCGCCACCGACGTTGTCGGCGAACGCGGCGCCGGCGCCGGCCAGCAACAGGCCTGCGGCGAGGGGGGCGGCGGCCAGCGCGACGATCACCCGGGCGGTGCGGTTGCGTGCCATGGAATCCTCCAGAAATCCAGAAGTGGATTGATTGCTGCGGGAGTTCGCGGCCAGACGAACTCCTGCGGGCTGCGACGCCGAGATCAGGATTCAGCGACCGCCGACCGATCCGCCAGAGTCCACCGGCCAATTACCTCGATCGCGTGAAGTCGGAACGCTAAACCCGGGGCCCCAACAAGCCGATAGGACCGGTCGCTCTTCGGCCATGCCCGGCCGCGACCAGCCCGGTTCCACCGCATGGACAAGCCGCGCCACCCCACCCGCGCCACCCCGGAATGGCTCAGAACAGCTTGCCCGGATTGAGGATTCCCAGCGGGTCGAACAATCCTTTCATCTGCTTTTGCAGCTCGAGTCCGACCGTCCCCAGCTCCCGGGCCAGCCACTCCCGCTTGAGCAGCCCGACCCCGTGCTCACCGGTGATCGTGCCGCCGAGTGCCAGCCCGAGCGCCATGATCGCGTCGAAGGACTCCCTGGCCCGGGCCACCTGGTCCGGGTCCTTCGCGTCGAAGGCGACGACCGGGTGGGTGTTGCCGTCCCCGGCATGGCAGCAGACGCCGATGGTCAGCCCGCAGCGCGCGCCGATCTCGGCCACCCCGGTCAGCATCTCGGCCATCCGGGAGCGCGGCACCGCCACGTCGTCCACCATCGTGGTGCCCAGGGTGTCCATCGCGGTCAGCGCCATACGCCGGGCCTGCAGCAGCAGCTCCGACTCGGCCTGGTCCTCGGCCGGCACCACCTCGGTGGCCCCCGCGGCCCGGCACAGCTCGGCGACCGCCGTCAGCTCCCGGGTGCGCTCCGGCCCGTCGAAGGCCACCAGGAGCAGCGCCTCGGTGCTCTCCGGCAGCCCCATCCGCCCGTACCGGTTGACCGCCTTGACCACCACCGCGTCCATCAGCTCCATCAACGAGGGCGTGAACCCGGCCTCGGTGACCGCGTTGACCGCCGCGCAGGCCGCCGTCGCGCTGCCGAACTCGGCCGCCAGCGCCAGCTGCGGCGCGGGCGCGGGCTTCAGCGCCAGCACCGCGCCGACCACCACGCCCAGGGTGCCCTCGGAGCCCACGAAGAGCCGGGTCAGGTCGTAACCGGCCACGCCCTTGGCGGTGCGCCGGCCGGTGCGCAGCAGCCGGCCGTCGGCCAGCACCACGTCGAGGCCGAGCACATACTCGCTGGTCACCCCGTACTTGACGCAGCACAGGCCGCCCGCACCGGTGCCGATGTTGCCGCCGATGGTGCAGGACTCCCAGCTGGACGGGTCCGGCGGGTAGGCCAGTCCCAACTCCCCCGCGGCCCGGGAGAGCACCGCGTTCACCACCCCCGGCTCGACCACCGCGATCCGGTTCACCGGGTCCAGCTCCAGGATCCGGTCCATCTTCAGCAGCGACAGCAGGATGCAGCCGGCCACCGCGTTCGCCCCGCCGGACAGCCCCGTCCTGGCCCCCTGCGGGACCACCGGGACACCCAGCGCACTGGCGGTGCGCAGGACGTGCCGCACCTCCTCGACCGTGCTCGGGAAGACCAGCACCGCCGGCTCGCCGGCCTCGCAGAAGCCGGCCATGTCGTACCGGTAGGCGGCGGTCACCGCCGGGTCGACGACCACCGCCGCCTCGGGCAGCCCCGCCCGCAGACGGTCCATCAGCTCGCTCACCACTGGGCCCCTCTCCTCGGAGAGACCCAGTCTGACCGATCGTCAGTCGGCCCGGCCCCGCCGAGCGCCCTCGCGCCAGCGGACGGTCAGCACCGCCACCAGCGCCGCGATCAGCACGGTGAGCACCAGGCTGACCGGGCCGGTGCCCCAGCCCAAGCCGTGCCGGGCGTGGTCCGCGCCCATCCAGTCGGCGAACGAGGCGCCCAGCGGCCGGGTCAGGATGTAGGCCAGCCAGAAGGCCGGCACCGCCGGCAGCCGCAGCTTCCAGTGCGCGAGCGCGGGCAGCGCGATAGCGACGGTGAACAGCACGCCGGAGGCGAAGTAGCCCAGGCCCGTGGAGGCCGTCAGGTCGCCCACCGCGGTGCCCAGCGCGAAGGTGGCCAGCACCGTCGCCCAGTAGAAGAACTCCCGCCGGCGGGTCCGCACGCTGTGGATCGACAGGGTGCCCTCGCTCCGGCGCCACCAGCCGAAGACCGCCAGCAGCACGACCAGGAAGCCCGAGGCCGACACCGCGTACGGCACCCCGAACCCGACGTGCAGCACGTCCGCCGCCATCGTCCCGAACACGCTGACCATGGTGACCGCCAGCCAGTACACCCACGGGACGTACCGCTTCGCCCGGAGCTGCAGCACCAGCGCCGCCAGCAGCAGCACCCCGCCCAGCCCGACGGCCGGGATCGGATCGAGCGTCCGGACCAGGTAGTCCGAAGCGTCCTCGCCCATCCCGGTGGTGAGCACCTTGGTGATCCAGAACAGCGCCGTGACCTCGGGCACCTTGCTCAGCAAGCGCTCCGCGGTGGCGACCGGCTCGCTCGGCCGCAGTTGAGCAGTCGTCATGCGCCCCACCCTGCCAGGCCGAGCTGAAGCGCAGCTGAAGATCCGGGAAAGGCTCCGGCCCCTGACCGTTTTCGCTGGTCAGGGGCCGGTCCGTGGCGGAGAACGTGGGATTCGAACCCACGGTGCGGGGTCACCGCACGACAGTTTTCAAGACTGTTCCCTTAGGCCGCTCGGGCAGTTCTCCAAGCGGAGGTCAGCCTAACGGGTCCACGGGGGTTCGGTGCACCGGTTTGTGGTGCGGCCGGGTGGGTCAGGGGGCGGTCACTGGTCGCCGGAGCGGCTGCCCAGGGTGACGGTGGTGTGGCCGACGGTGCCGTTGCGGGTGTAGTCGACCTCGACCTTGTCGCCGGGGGCGTGCGTCCAGATCGCGCTGACCAGGTCGGCGCTGTTGTCGATGAGCTCGCCGCCGAGCTTGGTGATCACGTCGCCGGGCTTCAGGCCCGCCTGGTCGGCGGGGCCGCCGGGGGTGACCGGGGCGGTGCCCTGGACCGGGGAGGTCATGATCTGCGCGCCGTCGCCGTTGTAGTTGTCGTTGCGCAGCACGCCGAGGGTCGCGTAGACCGGGGTGCCGGTGGTGATCAGCATCTGGGCCACCCGCTTGGCCTGGTTGATCGGGATCGCGAAGCCCAGGCCGATGCTGCCGGCCTGGCCGCTGCCGCTGGAGTTGGACTGGATCGCCGAGTCGATCCCGATCACCTGGCCGCTCGCGTTGAGCAGCGGACCGCCGGAGTTGCCCGGGTTGATCGGTGCGTCGGTCTGCAGCGCGTTCATGTACGAGGTCTGGGTGCTGCCCTCGTCGCCCGACTGCACCGGCCGGTTCTTGGCGCTGATGATGCCGGAGGTGACGGTGCTCTCCAGGTCGTACGGGGCGCCGATGGCGATCGCCGGGTCGCCGACCGCGACCTTGTCGGAGTCGCCCAGCGGGAGCGGGGTGAGCTTCTCGGTCGGCTGGGCGTCCAGCTTGACCACCGCGAGGTCGTAGCCCTTGGCCTGGCCGACCACCGAGGCCGGGTAGCTGTTTCCGTCGGAGAACTTGACGGTCAGCTTGCCGCCGCCGGCCGCCGGGGCGACCACGTGGTTGTTGGTGAGGATGTGGCCCTGGATGTCGTAGATGAAGCCGGTGCCGGTGCCGGACTCCTGGCTGCCCTCGGCCTTGATGGTGACGGTGCTCGGCAGCGCCGCGCTGGCGATGCCGGCCACCGAGTCGGGGGCGCGGTTGAGCGCGGCGGTGTTGTCGGCGGTGGTGGTCGTGGTGCTGACCCGGCTGTTGCCGCCGGAGACGGCCGAGCCCGAGTTGCCGCCCTTGAGCGCGGCACCGGTCACACCGCCCGCGATGCCCGCCACCAGGGCGACCGCGGCGATCAGCGCGACCAGGCTGCCCTTGCCCTTCTTGCGCGGGGCGGGCGGCTGGGCGAAGGCGCCCGGGTAGTCGCCGGCGAAGTCCGCACCGCCGGGGCCACCGGGGTAGCCCTGCTGCGGGGCCGCCCAGGTGTCGCCGAGCGGGGTGCCGGCGCCGAACGGGTGGTGCTCGCCCTGCGCGGCCCCGGCGGCCGGCATGCCCGGCGTGATCGGCGCTCCGCCCGCCATGGCAGCGGCGGGCGGGGCGACGGGGGCTGCGGCCGGAGCCGCGTACGGGTTGCCGGGCGGCTCGACGGCGGGGGTCGGCAGGACCGGCGGCGGGGCGTCCAGGTAGGACGGGGCCGACGGCGCGTCAGCGACGGTGGGCTCGGCCGCCGCGGTGACCGTGGGCTCGACGGGCTCGACGGGCTCGGCGGGTGCGGCGGGCTCGGCGCCGGGGGTCGGCGCGGCGGCCTCCTCCGGTGCGGGCACCTTGCGCAGGGCCAGGGTCGGCTCGGCCGGCGCCACCGGCTGCTCGCCGGCGCCGTCGCTCACCGCGGGCAGCGTCACCGTCGGTTCGCTCACTGGCGAAGCGTCACCGACCGCCGAAGTCCCCCCCGGCTCGCCGAGACCGCTGGAGAGCTGCTCCCCCTGCGGACCGGTGGAACCACTCTCGTGCTCGGTGCTCACGGACGACCTCCATAGCTGACAGGGACCTTGGCCCCTAGTTTTTCCTATGCCCGATCTGGTTGCCGTAAGGGGCCGCCTGAAGAACCGGTAAGAATCCTTAGACGGACCGAACAGCCCCCCGTTCGCCATACTCGCGACACCCGGACGGCCTCCCCGACGGCGTCCCGCGAGCCGGACGGCGCACGCTCCCGCCTTGGCGTGGGCCGAACGCCGGGCTACCCTGTCGCTTCCAGATCGACACGCGGGAGCTTGGACCCACCAGGCTGAGAGTGCGCTGATTGACCGTACGCCATGGCGATGACGCCGGCGCGGCCGAGGGAGCGCTGACCGCCGGAACCTGTCCGGGTAATGCCGGCGTAGGGAGTCTTGGCCATGACGGCTGCTTCGCCTTCCCCCAGCTCGACCAACTCGAGCGGCTCGACCGCGCTGCTCGAACCGGCCGCGGCCACCGGCCGCGCCGAGGCGCCGCTGGTGCTGGACACCGCGCCGCCGCGCACCCTCGGCTTCAAGGACCAGTTCGCGCTCTGGGCCAACCTCGGGATCAGCCTGATCGGCTTCACCAGCGCCGCCACGGTGCTCGGCCAGCCCGGCAGCGAGCTGTCGTTCACCGCGGCGCTGACCGCGATCGTGGCCGGCACCGTGATCGGCACCGCGATGCTGAGCGTGGCCTCGCTGATCGGCGCGCGCACCGGCGCACCGGCCATGGCCATCCTGCGCGGGCTCTTCGGCACCCGGCTGTCGTACCTGCCGACCGTGCTGAACATCCTGCAGTGCGTGGGCTGGGGCGTCTACGAGCTGATCGTGATCGCCTGGGGCGCCCAGACGGTGGCCGACACCCAGGGCTGGCGCTGGCTCTTCGTGGTGCTGGCCGGGGCGCTGACCACCGCGCTGACCATCTGGCCGCTGGGCTCGATCACCGCGCTGCGCAAGTACGTGGCGATCGCGGTGGGCGTCGCGATGGTCTACTACACCGTCCAGCTGGGCCGGCAGGGCTGGCCGAACCCGGGGGCCGGCAACTGGAAGGGCTTCCTGAGCGCGACCGACGCGATCATCGCCGTCTCGATCTCCTTCGTGCCGCTGGCCGCCGACTACACCCGGCACTCGCGCACCGGGCGCGCCTCGTTCTGGGGCACCTTCTCCGGCTACACCATCGCCCAGGTCTGGTGCTACGCGCTCGGCCTGATCGCGCTGCTCCAGTCGCACGGCAACGCCGACAACCTGCTGGACTCCTTCACCGGGGTGACGGCCGGCTGGGCCTTCCTGCTGGTCCTGGTGCTGCGCGAGGCGGACCAGTCGTTCGCCAACGTCTACTCGACCGCGATGTCGGTGCACAACCTGTTCCCGCGGGTCGACCGGCGGCTGCTGACCGGCGGGCTCGGCGTGCTGGTGACGGTGCTGGCCCTGCAGATCACCGAGTTCACCAACGCGTACTACGCCTTCCTCGGGCTGATCGGCTCGGTCTTCGTGCCGCTGCTCGCGGTGCTGGCCACCGACTACTTCCTCGGCCGCGGGCGGCGCGGCTGGGACCTGTCACAGCAGGCGCCGGCCCGGCCGCTGATGCTGCTGCCGTGGGCGCTGGGCTTCTGCACCTACCAGTTCCTGGCCCCGACCCAGAACTTCGGGGCGTGGACGCACTTCTGGACGCAGCTGCAGGGGTGGCTGCACTTCACCCCGCAGCAGTGGACCTCGGCCTCGCTCTTCTCCTTCCTGGTGGCCGGACTGGTGACGCTGGGGCTGACCCGGCTCAGCGACGCCGTCTGACCCGGCCGAGCGACCCCGTACAACCGGCCTGACCTGCGCAACCCGGTGCCGGGGAGGTCGTCGCGTCCGCGTCAGCGGCTCACTCTAGGGTGGCCCTGTGACGACTCCCGACCTCTTCGCCGCCGACCCCGCCCGCACCGCCCCGGCGGTCCAGGTGGTCGCCCACCGCGGCTCCTCCGCCGTACTGCCCGAGCACACCCTGGCGGCCTACCGGCGCGCGCTGGCCGAGGGGGCCGACGCGGTCGAGTGCGACGTGCGGCTGACCCGGGACCGGCAGCTGGTCTGCGTGCACGACCGGACCATCGCCCGGGTCTCGGACGGCGGGCGCAAGGTGGTCTCCACGCTCACCCTGGCGCAGCTCCAGGCGTACGACTTCGGCTCCTGGAAGCCCCACGCGGACGGTGCGGGGGCAGCGGAGGATCCCGAGCGGCGGTCGGTGCTGACCCTGGAGAGCCTGCTGGAACTGGTCGCCGACTGCGGTCGGCGGGTCGACCTGGCGATCGAGACCAAGCACCCGGTCCGCTACCGGGGCGCGGTGGAGGCCGAGCTGGTGCGGATGCTGCGCCGGTTCGGCATCGGCGGGGCGATGGGCGGCGAGGGCGACCCGGACCGCCCGCACGCGCGGCTGATGAGCTTCTCCGGGCTGGCGCTCGGGCGGCTGCGGAGCACGGCACCGGAGTTCCCCCGGGTCTTCCTCTTCGAGCATCCGGAACTGCTGCGCCTGTGGCCGGGCGCGGGGCTGCCGGCCGGCTCGGTGATCGCCGGACCCGGCATCGAACTGGTCCGCCGCAAGCCCGAGTTGGTGACCCGGCTGCGGGCCGCCGGACACCGGGTGCACGTCTGGACGGTGGACCGCCCGGAGGACGTCGCGCTCTGCCTGGAACTCGGGGTCGAGGCGATCATCACCAACCGGCCCCGGGACGTGCTGGACCAACTGGGCCGCTGAGCACCGAACACCGGCGCACCGGGTCGCCGCGGTGTCCGGGCACCGCGATACCCGAGCCTGGGAACAGCCACCCGCGCGAAGCGGCCGAGTTGGCGTACGCGGGCGCGAAACCGGGTGGCGCGGTGGCCCCGGCGGACGGAATCCACTCCCTGGATTGACGCAGCGTAAGCAGTTAATCACCTTTTGCGCACAGCGTGTTGCGGCCACCCCTACGACTTCACAATTGACGGACCACGAGCGACTCAACCCGTTTCCGGTGCATTACCTCGGGGCATCCATCCCTCGGCAAACGCTGAAGGAGGTCCGGGGGTGGCGTTGATGGTGGCGCGTGAAGTGCCGACTTCATCGACCATGGCGGTGCCGCACGGCCCAGCCAGTGTCGGGGCCGCACGGCGCCGACTGCGGCGTGATCTGGGCGATCGCGAGGTGCCCGATACCGTCATCGATGACGCGGTTCTGATCCTTTCCGAACTGCTCAGTAATTCCTGCCGCTATGCGCGGCCGCTCGCCCCTTTGCTGGATCTCACCGGGGGGGCGACCGAGGAATTCCCGCTTCATCCCGCGGCTTTGACGAAACCCGCGGACCGGGCGGAATCCACCGCCGGGGCCGCCGCCGTCGAGCTGAACATCGAGGTGGACATCGCGGTGGACATCGCGGTCGAGGAGGCCGCCACCCTCGACGCGCTGCTGGTGGGTGCCGGCGCCCACCGGCGCCAGGCCACCGCGCACGAGGCGCGCGAGGCGGCCGGACCGGCCGAGCCGGAGCAGCCCGGTGGAATCCTGGTGCGCTGGCAGGTGCACGGAAACGGCCTGCTGACCCTGGAGGTCACGGACGGCGGGGCCAGCACCCGGCCGCTGCCGGCCAGCCCCTCGCTCACCGCCAAGGGCGGGCGCGGCCTGAGCATCGTCGGCCAGCTCGCCGTGGACTGGGGAGTGCGGGACGCGCCGGGCGAGGTGACCGTCTGGGCCGCGCTGCCGGCCCGGTGCCAGGAGCCGGCCCGCCGCTCGGCCTGACCTGACCCGACCGATGAACTGACCGGTGAGCTGACCGCCCGGGTGGGCGGTCAGCTCACCGTCGCGCGCGGGTGGCCACCTGGCCGACCCGGAATTCTCAGTAGGCTGCCCCGGAGACAGTGCCCACCACCCCCGGGAGAGCCGCACCATGGCCAAGAAGGCCGCCAAGAAGTCGTCCCAGCCGAGCCGCGCCACCGCGACGGACGGCGCCGTCCCCGCCGTCGGCGCCCGCGAGGACTGCCCGTGCGGCTCGGGCCGCCGCTACAAGGCCTGCCACGGGCGGCAGGCCGCGCACGCCGTCCAGGAGCTGGTGCACCGCCCGTTCGAGGGACTGCCGGGTGAGGCCGACTGGGTGGCGCTGCGCGAGCTGGTGCCCGCCGCCACGGTGCCGCTGACGCTGGCCGCCGGCCTGACCGACCAGGCGTCGGGCGAGGTCCCGTCGGTCACCCTGGCCACCGTGCTGCCGCTGGCCTGGCCGGCCCTGCGCCGCCCGGACGGCTCGATCCTGCTCGGCCTGCAGACCCAGTCCTCCTCCGGCGACCTGAGCCGCGACCTCGCGGACGCGCTCACCGAGGCCCTGGTCACCGAGCCGGGCACCCCGGTGCCGACCCGCCGGGCAGCCGCCGACGGCCCGCGGCTGCAGGACCTGCTCGACCTGTCCGCGCCGTTCGTCCCCGCCGTGCACACCGGCTTCGAGTTCTGGCTGGAGGACGCCGAGTCGGCCACCGGCGAGGTCGCGGCCTCGCTGGAGCGGGCCAACGCCTCGGCGATCCCGACCGAGAAGCTGGCCGGCGTGGACAGCGCCTACTGGTGCGGCACCCCGGACAAGAACCACCTGCGCTGGGTGATGACCGTGCCGGAGGAGCAGCTGCTGGACGCGCTGGCCCGGCTCGCCGCCACCGGCGAGGCCTCGATCGGCGAGGGCACCCGCCTGGTCGGCTCGTTCCGCGCGCACGGGCTGACCGTGCCGGTCTGGGACCTGCCGGTGGAGATGTCGGCGGCCGACTGCGAGAAGCCGGCCGCGGCCTTCGCGGAGCGGCTGGCCGGCGTGCTGAGCGCGACCGCGCCCCTGACGGCGGAGGAGCGCCGGGCCCGCGCCAATCTGGTGAATCGTCAGGTCACCCTGAACTGACCAGACATGGCGTTTTGTGATCAGTTCTGATCAGGGGAACGTGACTCCGATCACATTTATCCTTCGCAGCCCCTGAATCTCGGGGTCGGGCCGCGCAGGGAAATTGGCGGCGGCGCGATTCCTTGTTACTGTCTTAAACAGTCCGGCCGCTGGTGCATCCCCCGTCGCCAGCGGCCGGATCTTCCATTTCCACCGTCGTGACGCTTCCGACGGCCTCCAGCACCTGGTCCGACGGCCCGTCAGTAGGCCAGTCGACTCCCGTCCGGCGCCGCCGATCCGGCTGCCAGCAGTGCCTCCAGCAGGCTCGCCACCGGCGGCAGCCGCACCCCGCCGCCCGGCGCCGCCACCGGCCGCCGCACCCAGCGCACCCCCGCGCCCTCCCCCAGCCTTCGGCCCGGCGTGCCCGCATCGCCGACCCGCGAGGGCGGCAGCACCAGGAACCCGCCCGGCCCGTGGTAGCGCACCGAGCTCGGCACCTCGCCGGGCGCCCCGCCCGGGCAGAGCGTCCGCTCCTGGTCCACCAGCAGCTCCGCCAACTCGGGGTAGGAGTAGGGCGCGACCAGCAGCGCCCAGCGGGTCGGGCCGGCCAGCACCGGGCCCACCGGCAGGCGCAGCGCGTCCAGATACGCCAGCAGCCGCCCGCCCGCCACCGCCGGCACGCTGACCGCCGCCACCGCCCCGCCGGTCGCCACGATCACCGGCGCCTGCGGACTGTGCCGCTCCCACCACCAACGCACCATCCGGGCATCGGTGGTGGCCGCCAGCAGGGACTGGTCGAGCGGGTGTGCGGCGGGCACCGCGCAGCGCGGGTCGCCGCAGGAGCAGACCGTCCGGGGCCCGGGCGCCGCCGGCTCACCCGGCGCCGGGTCGCCGTTCGGCAACTCGCCGGGGGCACCCAGGTCCCCCAGTCCGTCGACCCGCTCGACCAGTACCGCGCCGGGCACCACCGGCCAGCGCCACCGCTCCGCGCAGGTCAGCGCCGCCTGGAGCAGCGCCTGCCGGGTCCTGCGGTGCCTGCTGGACAACTCCCGCGAGTCACGCATGGGCACTCGTTCCTCTCCGCGACCGGGTGGATCAAGACCGGATGGGCGGCCGGCGGACCGGCCCACGATCGACCGGCTCGACAGCCGATGGCTCGAACAGCTGCGGAACCGGCTGAACACTGGCGCGGCCGGGGAGCCGCAGGATGTACTCGGCGTCATGCGCGACGGGACGCCGACCCGGGCAGGCCTCGGGCGCGTCCCTGGAACGAGAATCCCTCATGCGACCAGATGGACGCCCTTCGGCGGCCTCTGGTTCCACCGTACGAGTGAGTGACGACTGGTCAGCCCGGTTGCCGGGCGGGGGGATCCCTACGCTCCGGGCAGGGTCCGGCAACCTCTGGACAGCTTCTGCCCGCTGACGGTGCCGTCCACGCACCAACGCAGAACCAGCCATCCGGCAGGGCCCCGATCCTGGACACGCGCCGACCGTCCTGTGTAGAACGTCCTGTGTAGAAGTGGGGCATTGGAGTGGTTTGGCAGGCCTTTGTACGGTATGGCCACAGCGCTGGGAGTCGCGGCATGAGTGACAAGCGTCCGACCGGCGCGGCCGGCATGAGCAGCAGTGGCACGAGCGCCGGCGCGAGCGGTGGTTCGCCCGAACCGGCCGAGAGCGCCGGCGGCGGGGACGGGCCGCAACCCGCGCCCGGCAGCCTGGCCACCCTGCTCAACCTGCCGCAACCCGCTCTCCCCGAGGCCCCGTCGGCCCGGCCGGCCGAGGCGGCCGGCGGGGTGGCGGCAGCGGCGGGAGACCTGGTGGACCAGGCGGCGGCGCGGGCGACCGGCGCGGCGACCGGCCGCCCGGCCGACCCGGCGCCCGGTGGCCCGCTCGGTGAACCGGCCGCCCGACTGGACCAGCTGCCCCCGCTGGAGCGGCTCGCGGCGCTGGAGCAGTTGCACCGGCACACCGAGCGGCTGGCCCGGGCCCGTGGCCTGACCGCCACCCTGACCACCCTGCTCGACTCCGGCGGCGAACTGCTCGGCGCCACCCGTGCGCTGCTGGTCCCGGTGGCCAGGGAGGGCGGCGAGAGCCGGCCGTCCGCCGGCCGGGCCGCCGCCGAGCTCGCACCCGCCGTCGCCGGCCCGCCCAGCACCGGCTGGCGGGACCACGCGGGCCACGGCCCGATGGTGGGCCTGGCCCTGGACCACGCCGCGATCGGCGCGCTGGAGACGGTCCCGGTCGACCACGGCCCGTTCGCCGGCCTGCTGCGCGCCACCGGGCGCCCGCGCCAGCTGCTGCTGCGCGACCTGACCGCCACCGTCCCCGAGGTGGCCCCCAGGTTCCGCGAGGTGGCCGCCGACCTCGGGCTCGGCGCCTGCTTCGCGCTGCCGGTGGCCACCGAGCCGGACGGCCCGCTCGCCGCCGCCGTCTGGTTCTACCCGACTGCCGATCAACCCACCGAACTGCAACAGGAGTTGGCCCGGAGCTACATCTCCTTCGCGGCCCCGCTGCTGGCCGGCCGGCTGGCCGCCGACCGCAGCCGGCAGGCCACCGAGGCGCTGCGCCGCGGCCTGCTGCCCGACCACCTGCCCTACCTGCCCGGCCTGCGGCTGGCCGCCCGCTGGCGGCCGGCCGGCCTGGAGCACGCGACGGGCAGCGACTGGTACGACGCGATCGTGCTGCCGGACGGCTCGATCGGGCTGACGGTGGGCTCGGTCTCCGGCGACGGCCCCGGCGCCGGCCCCTCCTCGGCCACCGGTGCGGCCAGCGCGATGGGCCGGCTGCGGGCCGCGCTGCGCGCCTACGCGGTGCTGGAGGGCGAGGACCCGGTAGCCGTGCTCGGCGATCTGGAGCTGCTGCTCAAGTCCTGCGAGCCGGCCCGCACCGCCACCGCCCTCTACGCCTGCCTGGACCCCGGGGAGCGCCGGATCACCCTGGCCGGCGCGGGCCACTGCCCGCCGCTGCTGGTCACCCGCTACGGCGCCAACTTCGTCGAGACCTCGCTCTCCGCCCCGCTGGGCATGCTCAGCTGCTGGGAGGCCCCGGGCGTGGAGCTCAACGCCGAGCGCGGCGACCTGCTGCTGCTCTATACCGAGGGCCTGGCCCGCCGCTGCGGTGCCACCCTGCACGCCGGCCAGGCCCGGCTGCGCAAGGCCGCCGCGGACGCCCCGCGCGAGGTGCGGCACGACCCGGACCGGCTCTGCGCGCACCTGCTGGACTGCTGCGCCGACGGTCCGGGCGAGGCCACCGACGACCTGGTGCTGCTGGCGGCGCGCTTCGAGTAGCAGGCCCCCCGGGCTCGCCGCGGCCCCTCCCGAACGGTTGATCGGCAGGTCGTCCGTACCATGGGAGCCACAGCCGCCCGTCACGTGTCGCGATCCGACGCGTCGGGGCGGAGTGACTTGCGAGGAGGCGACGAGCGTGACCGAGGACCGCACCCCGGCAGCGGCGGACAACCCCGAAGGGGCCGGCACCGAGCAGGAGTCGGCGGAGCAGCCGATCAAGGGCCGCAAGAACGGCCTGTACGGCGAGGTCTCCGACGAGCTGGCCGCGTCGATGAAGTCCGGCTGGGCCGACACCGAGCTGCGCGGGCTGGCCCCGATCGAGCAGGCCCCGCACACCGCCGCCCGCCGGGCCGCGCTGTCGGCCGCCTTCCCCGGCCAGCGCCTGGTGGTCCCCGCGGGCAACCTGCGGACCCGGGCCAACGACACCGAGTACTCCTTCCGCGCCGCCAGCGAGTACGTGCACCTGACCGGCGACCAGAGCGAGGACGCCGTGCTGGTGCTGGAGCCGCGCGCCGACGGCGGCCACGACCAGGCCCTCTACCTGCTGCCGCGCTCCAACCGGGAGAACGGCGAGTTCTGGCTGGACGGCCAGGGCGAGCTGTGGGTGGGCCGGCGGCACAGCCTGGCCGAGGCCGAGCAGCTGCTCGGGCTGCCCACCCGGGACGTGCGCAAGGCCGCCGAGGAGCTGGCCGCCGCCGACGCCGCGGTGACCACCCGGATCGTGCGCGGCTACGACGCCGGTCTGGAGGAGGCGGTCACCAGCACCGAGGAGGGTGACGAGGAGCTGAAGATCTTCCTCAGCACCCTGCGGCTGGTCAAGGACGACTGGGAGATCGGGCAGCTGCGCGCTGCCTGCACCGCCACCGTCAACGGATTCACCGATGTGGTGCGGGAGTTGGGCCAGGCCGTGGCCACCTCCGAGCGCTGGATCGAGGGCACCTTCTGGCGCCGCGCCCGGGTCGAGGGCAACGACGTCGGCTACGGCTCGATCGCCGCCGCCGGCCCGCACGCCACCACCCTGCACTGGGTGCGCAACGACGGCGAGGTCCGCCCCGGCGAACTGCTGCTGCTGGACGCCGGCGTGGAGACCACCACCCTCTACACCGCCGACGTCACCCGCACGCTGCCGATCAGCGGGACCTTCTCCCCGCTGCAGCGCAAGATCTACGACGCCGTGTACCAGGCGCAGGAGGCCGGCATCGCGGCCGTCAAGCCCGGTGCCCGGTTCCGCGACTTCCACGACGCCGCCCAGCGCGTGCTGGCCGAGCACCTGCTCGCCTGGGGTCTGCTGGACGCCTCGCTCTACGACGTCGAGAAGGTCCTGGAGCTGGGTCTGCAGCGCCGCTGGACCCTGCACGGCACCGGCCACATGCTCGGCCTGGACGTGCACGACTGCGCCCAGGCGCGCCGCGAGTCCTACGTGGACGGGGTGCTGGAGCCGGGCGTCTGCCTGACCGTGGAGCCCGGTCTGTACTTCCAGCAGGACGACCTGACGGTGCCCGAGGAGTACCGGGGCATCGGGGTGCGGATCGAGGACGACATCCTGGTGACCGCCGAGGGCAACGAGAACCTCTCCGCAGCGCTGCCGCGCACGGCGGACGAGGTGGAGGCGTGGATGGCCTCGCTGAGCGGCTGACCTGCCGCCCCGCGCGCCTGCCGCGGCGCCCGGCCCCGATCAGGGGCGGGGCGCCGCGGCGTTGTTCGGGCCCTGGACCGGCGGGCTCGGGCTCACTTCAGACGTTTCCTGGCAGCCCCGGTCATCGATCGGTCGACGCCGTTCGGCCGACCGGGAGATGAACCGCCGTCACCGCGCCGCGCACTACACTCGCCAGCAGTTCGCCGCGCGCACAGGGGGGTCCATGACCGAGCGAGGCACAGCGCGGCCGGTGGACGTGGCGATCGGGCGCTGCCCCGAGCCGGTGCACACCGTGGCGGTCTACGTCTTCGACGGGATGGCACCGTTCGAGCTCGGGGTGGTGGTGGAGGTCTTCGGGCTGGCCAGGCCCGAGCTGGCCGGGCTGCTGGCCGCACCCTGGTACGGGCTCAAGGTCTGCGCGGACCGGCCCGGGACGCCGCTCGCCGTGGTCGGCGGGTTCTCGCTCACCGCGCGGCACGGGCTGGCGGAGCTGGCGGCGGCCGACACGGTGATCGTGACCGGGGTGGCGGGCGCCTTCGGCGACGCGGTCTCGCCCGAGCTGGTCGCCGCGCTGCGCACGGCGCACGAGCGCGGGGCCCGGATCGTGTCGATCTGCTCGGGCGCCTTCGCGCTGGCCGCCGCCGGGCTGCTGGACGGCCGGGAGGCCACCACGCACTGGCGGTACGCCGAGCTGCTGCGGCAGCGGTACCCGGCGGTGCGGGTCAACCCGGACGTGCTCTACGTGGACCACGGCGACCTGCTGACCAGCGCCGGCAGCGCGGCCGGCATCGACCTGTGCCTGCACCTGGTGCGCGCCGACCACGGCGCGAAGGTGGCCAACACGGTGGCCCGGCGCTTCGTGGTGTCACCGCACCGGGACGGCGGGCAGGCGCAGTTCATCGAGGCCGCGGTCAAGCCGGTGGCCGAGGAGGAGGACGGGGTGGCGCAGAGCATGCGGTGGGCGCTGGACCACCTGGCCTCGCCGCTGAGCGTCTCGCTGCTGGCCAGGGCGGCCCGGATGTCCGACCGTTCGTACCTGCGGCACTTCACCGCGCGCAACGGCACCAGCCCGATGCGCTGGGTGATCACCCAGCGCATCGCGGCCAGCCTGCCGCTGCTGGAGTCGCTGGACGGGACGGTGGAGGAGATCGCCGCGGCCGTCGGCTTTGAGAGCGCGGCGACCTACCGGCACCACTTCAGCCGCACCATGCGCACCTCGCCGACCGCCTACCGGCGCTCCTTCGGCAGCGGCCCGGCCTGAGCCGCAGGGCGGCTCAGCAGACCAGGCCGAGGTCGGCGGGGGTGGCGGTGCTCGGGTCCACCGGGCGGCGGCCCTCGGTGGGCCAGCCCTCGCGGATCCAGTACTCCAGGCCGCCGATCATCTCCTTGACCTGGCGGCCGAGCGCGGCGAGCTTCATCGCGCCCTTGGTGGAGCCGTTGCAGGCCGGGCCCCAGCAGTAGACCACCAGCAGGCCCGGGGGCAGCTCGGCGACCCTCTCGGCGGTGATCTCGGCCAGCGGCAGGCTGACCGCGCCGGGCAGGTGGGTCCTGCGGTGGGCACCCTCGATCCGGACGTCGACGATGGTGAAGTCCGCCCGGCCGTCGCGCAGCGCGTACCAGACGTCGGCGGGGTCGGCCTGGCAGCCGAGGCGCTCGGCGAAGAAGGCGAAGGCGCGCTCGGGCGCGAGCGCCGGGATCCCGGTGACGGGCGAGGGGGCGGCGGCAGGGGTGGTGACGGGGGCGGGGGCGGCGGTCATCGTCGGCTCCTCGGCGAGGCGGTCAGCGCGGTCAGGATGTGCCGGGCGTTCCGGGCGGTGAGACGATCTTCCGCCGCGGGCCGCGACCGCCGACAGTGGCGCTGCCGACTACGACCGCCAAGATCCCGCCAACCGGCCGGCCCGGATCAGCCGCGCATGGCGGCGGGGGTGCGGACCTCGCCACCGGCCGGACGCGGGATCGAGGCCCGGCCCCTGCCCCGCCGGCCACCGCTGCCCCGGCCCCCGCCAGGGCTCGCACCGCCCCGGCCGCGACGCGGCTTCTTGGTGGGCCAGAGCAGCACGTAGGCGGTGGAGATCACCACGAAGGCCAGCCGGACCATGCCCTTGGCCGAGTCCGAGGGGATCAGCAGCGTGCCGCCGTAGAGCGAGGCCAGCGCGATCCAGCTCCACCAGGGCACCAGGCGGCGCTGCCCGACCGCGTCCCAGAGCAGGGTGCCCAGCAGGATCGAGGCGGTGTAGTAGGTGTAGACGCTCGGGTCCAGCAGGATCCGGGCGTTGGCGCCGACCAGCACCACGGCCGGCCAGCGCCCGCGGCGCACCGCCAGGGTGCCCAGGCCCATCCCGATCGCGAACTGCGCGGGCCGGTCCCACCAGGGGGTGGACGGATCGGAGACGCCCAGCCAGCGCAGCGAGGAGGCCGGCTGGTTGGGGATGGTGAACTTGGCGGCCGACAGCGAGCCCAGGTTGCTCAGGTAGAACGGCAGCCAGGCGAGGGCGATCAGCCCGACGCACCAGAGGAAGGACCGCCGCCAGGCCGGCTTGGGCAGCGCCAGGATCAGCGGGAGGAAGGAGATCGCCCAGGGCTTGGAGTCCACCGCCAGGGCCAGGAAGACCCCCACCGCGACCGGCTTGTTCCGGACCAGCGAGTGCACCGCGAGCATGGTGAAGAAGAGCGCCAGCACGTCGTCCATGTGCGCGAAGCGGACCGACACCTCCACCCACATCGGGATGAAGGCCAGGCCCGCGATCAGGATCCGCTGCTGGAGCCGGCGGTGGTTGGTGCCGGTGCCCCGGTAGTACCAGGCGGCGGTACGGCCGACCAGGACCAGCATGATCAGGCCGAGCACGGACATCGTCGCCTCGGCCAGCACCTGCCCGACATGGGCCGGGAACGGCGCGAAGAGCCGGGCCGCCGCCAGGCTCACCGGGCCGATCTGGAGCTCGGGATGGTGCGCGTAGAGCGCCAGGCCGCCGCCCTCGCCACCGCTGAAGAGCAGTTGCTCGCCCTCGCGCAGGTAGTGCCAGGAGAATCCGCCACTGGGTTCGACGATCAGGAACCAGATGATCGTCCAAGCGACCAGAAGCACGTGGTGTCTGCGGACAGGCAGGCTGGCGATCCGGCCGGTGTTCGACCCGTAGTCGCTCGCACTGTTGTCCGCGCTCGCTCCGCGCACCTCTGTTCCTCTTCCCCGCACCGGCCCCCTCGGCCGGACATCCTATGCGATCAGTTGAAACAGCCCGCCTACTGTGACATCACACACAGCGCACCCCGGGCCCGGCCGAGCGGCTGCTCGGCCGGGCCCGGGGTGCGCTGCACACCGTCCGTTCAACAGACTCAGCAGGTCAGGCGTGCCGTGCGGCGCCCTTGCGGCGACGCACCAGGACCAGGGTGCCGACCCCGGCGGCGAGCACGGTGGCACCCGCGATGGCGATCGGCGCGGCATCGCTGCCACCGCCGGTGAAGGCCAGGCTCTGCTCGTCCGCCGTCTCGGCGGCCTTGGCCTGCTGCACGGCGGCGGCCGGAACCGGCACGGCGGAGGCCTGCGGCGGCGGCACCGGGAAGGGGGTGACCGCGCCGCCGGAGGACGAGGCGGACGGGGTGCCGCCCCCGGCGGAGGCCGAGCCGCTCGGGCTGCTGCTCGGGCTGCCACTCGGGCTGCCGCTCGGGCTGCCGCTCGAGCTCGGCGACGACGAGGAGGAGGTCGAGGCGCTCGGCGAGGGAGACGACGGGGACGACGGGGACGACGGCGAGGAGGTCGCGGAGCTCGAGGGACTCGGCGACGGAGACGAGGGCGCGGAGCTGGAGGAGCTCGCCGACGGGCTACCGGTCGGCTCCCCGCCCCCGGGCGGCAGCACGCAGAAGAAGGCGGGCTCGCTCGCGGACAGCACCCCGGGCTGGTCGGGCGCGGCGTCCACCGGCAGCCAGTACGCGATGAACTGCGCGAAGGCCGTCCCGGTCGGATTGTCGTCCGGCAGCCCGAGCCGCACCTTGATCGAGACCGACTTGCCCGCCTTCACGTAGATCAGCGCGTCCGGCGCCGGCACCCCGCCGCCGTCCACCGGACCGAGCAGCCGGACATCGTCCATGAAGGTCGGGATGGTGCTCTCTTCCCAGTCCTGGCGGTTCTTCTTGTAGTCCAGCAGCAGCGCGGTGTTGTCGACCTTGCCCGCACGGTCGTTCACCTTGACCGCCGGGTAGAAGACCAGGTCACTGTCCGAACGGTTGGTCAGTTCGACGGTGAAGCCGGTCGGCTCGTCACCGGCGGTGATCTCGTGCGGCAGTCCCTCGACCGCGAGCTTGGGACCGACCGCGTCCGGCACCTCCTTGGCCGGCTGCACCTGTCGCGGTGCGGACCCGTTCGCCGAGACCGCGGGCACTGGGCTGGTCACCGCCGTGCCGGGCACCGCGAACGCGGCGCAGGCTCCGGTCAGCACGGCCGAGGAGGCCAGCGTGCCGATCGCGGCCAGGGCGAGAGAACGACGCATGAGCGTGAGCACCCCATCATCAAGAGCCGCACCCGGGAGAGACGCCCCTGGGCTCGCGGGAGAAGTTCGACGGAGAATATCGGACCAACTCACAATTCCAGGCCCGGGGTTAGGGCCCGTTCGCAAAATCTCCGCACTGCGCCCAGTGCCCACTCCGGGCGTTCAGCCGAGTGTCCGGTCAGCGAATGCCGGACGTCCGGTCAGCGACCTGGCGATGGCGAACCGGCAGCTGTCTGAGCATGGTTGACTTCCTGTCAGCTGATGGCTCCGGGCTGCACCGGCCACTGGGCCGGCGGGCGGTCGGCGAAGAGGTGGAGCGTGTCGCGGTAGATCGGGTCCTGCCGCAGGCCGTGGTCGACCAGCCCGAGCCGCCCGGCCACCGCGAGCGATCCCGGGTTCTGCGGGTGGATCCAGGCGAAGACCGGCAGCTGCGGGGTGTGCTGCCGAGCGGCGGCGAGCGCCGCCCGGCTCAGCTCGGTCGCGTAGCCCCGGCCCCAGTGGGCGGCGGCCAGCCGGTAGTAGAGGTTCCAGTGGCCGCGCGCCCGCTGCTCCTGCACGCCGCCGATGCCGATCACCGGCCCGGTGCCGTCGCCGGCCCCGCCCACCGCGCGCAGCCGCACCGTCCAGTAGCTGAGCCCGCTGGCCCAGCCCTCCACCGCCCGCTCGATCCACTCCCGGGTCTGCCCGATCTCGGCGTGCCGCCCCTGCGGCCGGTGCCGCCAGACCTCGGGGTCGGAGTTGATCGCGAAGAGCGGGTCCAGGTCGTCGAGGCGCACGGCCCGCAGTTCGAGCCGCTCGGTGGTCACGGTGTGCAAGGCTCTGGTGGTATTGATCATTCCCGGAGCGTAGCCACGGTGCGTCGCGGCCGAACAGGCCTTTCCAGCCCGATCCGGCGGGCGCTTGACCCTCACACCGTGTCAGGGCATGGAGTGGAGCCATCATGTTCACCATCGGAGACTTCGCCAGGCACGGCCGCGTATCGGTCCGCATGCTGCGGCACTACGACGCCATCGGCCTGCTGCACCCCGCCCAGGTCGACCCGGTCAGCGGCTACCGCTTCTACGCGGCGGCCCAGTTGGCCCGGCTCAACCGGGTGATCGCGCTCAAGGACCTCGGGTTCACCCTGGACCAGGTCAAGGCGATCCTGGACGAGCAGGTCGGCACCGAGCAACTGCGCGGCATGCTGCGGCTGCGGCACAGCGAGCTGGCCGAGGCGGTGACCGCCGCAACGGCCCGACTGGCCCAGGTCGAGGCGAGGCTCCGGACAATCGAGAGCGAGGGCAAGATGAACAGCAACGACGTGGTGGTCAAGCCGATCCCGGCCGTCCGGGTGGCCGAACTGAGCGCCGTGGCCGGCGGCTACGAGCCGGAGCAGATCAGCCCGGTGGTCGGGCCGCTCTTCGACCGGCTCTGCCGGCTGCTGGCGGAGTCCGACCTGGCCATGGCCGGGCCGGGCATCGCCTACTACGAGCCGGTGGCGGACGGTTCGGGCGCCGTGCTGGTGCACGCGGCCTTCCCGGTGGCGGCCCCGGCTCCGCTGGAGCGGCATCCCGCCGGGTTCGCGATCGTCGACCTGCCCGCGCTGGCGGCGGCCGCCACCATCGTGCACCGGGGGTCGATGGACGACCTGCTGGGCAGCGCCCAGAGCCTGGCCCGCTGGATCGAGGGCAACGGCTGGCGGTCCACGGGGTACGCGCGGGAGCTGTACCTGGAGTGCCCCGAGGACCAGGCCGGGTGGGTGACGGAGATTCAGGAACCGGTGGTCCAGGCGGGCTGATCGGTGCCCCAGCGGGTGGGGCCGCTCGCCCAGCGGGTGGGCGCGCCGGGGTAGCCGATCGGCGGGCGGGCGTGGCGGAGCAGGCCGTACGGGGAGGGGGTCTCGGCAAGGCGGGGCACGGGGGTGTCCGCCTCGCCGCCCTCCCCCGCCGGCAGCCCGAGCAGCCACTGGGCGGTGGCGGCGAGCGAGAAGCGCAGCAGCGTGCCCGCGCCGCCGCGCTCGCGCTCGGTCAGCGCCCGCAGCACCCCCGCCGCCAGCAGGTACCCGGTGCCGTGGTCCAGCGCCTGGGCCGGCAGCGCGCCGGGGTGCCCGTCCTGGTCGGCCTCGAGCATCGCGATCCCGCAGCGGGCCTGCACCAGGCTGTCGAACCCGCGGCGCCCCGCCCACGGCCCTTGCCAACCCCAGGCGCAGAGCTGCGCCACGATCAGTCCCGGCGGCAGCTCGGCGGGCGTCAGCCCGTAGTGGTCGAGCGCACCGGGGCGGTAGCCGGTGACCAGCACGTCGGCGGTGGCGATCAGCTCGCGCAGGGTTGCCAGGTCGGCGGGGCGGTCCAGGTCGAGCCGGACGGACCGCTTGCCGAAACCGGTGTCGGCGTGCGCGTCCTCGCTCTCCGGCAGGCGCGGCGAATCGACGCGCAGCACGTCCGCCCCGAGCAGCGCGAGGGTGCGGGTGGCGACGGGGCCGGCGATGACCCGGGTGAGGTCGAGCACCCGGACCCCGGCGGCGGGCAGCGCGGCGGGGGCGAGCCGCCGCCGGCTCTGCCCGCGCTCCGTGCGCTCGACCAGCTGATGATCCGTCCGCTCGGCTTCGCCGACCGCCACCGCCAGCGCGCCGGCGGCGTAGGCCGTCTCCTGCACCTCCACCGCCGCGCGTCCCGCGAGCTCGGCGGCGAACCGCTCGGGCGTGGTGCCGAGCGCCGCCAGCAACCGCTCGCGGTGATGCGGGTAGTTGGCGTGCGTGCGCACCCACCCGTCGGCGGTGCGCCAGAAGCCGGAGAGCGGTGCGAAGCTGGTCAGCGCCCGCCCGTCGATCCGCAGCAGCCGCTCACTGACGAACGCCGAGGCCACCGCCGCCTCGTCCACCAGCACGTCCGGGACAGCCGCGCCGGTGCGCACTGCCAGCAGCTCGGCCGCCGCCAGCGAGCAGACCCCGACCGTCGCCCGGGCCAGCTCCCGCACGGCCAGCCGGCTCGGCAGCACCCCGGGCGCGGGCTGGTACGCCACACCCGCCGAGAGCTGCGGCGCCCCGCCGAGCGCGGACCAGGCGTGGGCGGTGGCGGCGTCGTGATGAACTGTCATACCGGCATTCTGGCCCGGTCGGGCCAGGGGCGGGCCGAGCGGGTGGTGGTCACCAGTGGGGCGGGCGGGTCAGGCCGGTGGGGAGCTTGGTGGCGGCGTCGCCCTTGGCGGCGTTCAGCTGGGGCTGGGTGAGGAAGAAGGCGTCGGTGAGGTCGGCGCCGTGCAGCTTGGCGTCGCGCAGGTCCGCGCCGATCAGGTCGGCGCTGCGCAGGTCGGCGCGGCTGAGATCGGCGGCGATCAGGTAGGCGCCGCGCAGGTCCGCGCCGCGCAGCGAGCTGCCGGCCAGCCTGGCGCCGATCAGGTCGGCGCCGCGGCGGTCGCGCTTCTTGCCCGGGACGGCGGCGCGGACGCGTTCGCTGGTCTCCAGCAGCAGGGTGTTGACCCGCCCGCGGTGGGCGGCGACATCCAGGGCGAGCAGCTCGGCGGGGGTGCCGGCGGCGAGCGCCTCGGTCTCGGCGAGCAGCGCGCGCAAGTCGGCCGTCGGCGCCAGCCGCAGGGCTTCGCCCAGGTACCGGAGCAGCTCGTGCAGCTGCCGCACCACCGGGAAGACCTCGAACATCTCGCGCGCCGTCTGCGGCGCCTGCCGCCAGCTGGTCCCGCCGTAGGTGACCTGGGAGACCTGCTGACCGGCGCCGAAGCAGTCGTAGACCGTGCAGCCGCCGAACCCCTGCTGCCGCAGCCGCGTGTGGATGCCGCAGCGGAACTCGGTGTCCAGGTTGCGGCAGGGCTTGCCGGCGTCCTTGGTGATCGCGAAGTCCGCCGAGGCCGTGAAGGGCAGCGCCACGCAGCACAGGCCGAAGCAGTTGGCGCAGTCGCCGGTCAGAGCGGTGGCGGTGGGCTCGGGCACGGTGATCGGGGATCCTTCCGGACGGATGGGGACGGGTCTCGAGTAGAGCCGACCGGGCGGGCCGCGGTCCAGTCAGGCCGGGCCGCCGACGGCCGCCACCGCGCGCAGTTCGCGGATCAGCGCCCGGACCCCCAGGGTGCGGGCCAGCTCGGGGGTGGTCACGTAGCCGACCGTCCGGGTCGGCCGGTCGGTCCCGAGGTCGGTGACCGTGACGCTGGCGGGCGCGTCCAGCAGGGCGAGCCGCGGCATGATCGCCATGCCCATCCCGCGCGCGACCATCGAGAGCACCACGCTGTCCTCACCGGCATCGAGCCGGGCAGCGGGCAGCCAGTCCTGCGCCTGCCACCATGCCCGGGTGTAGGAGGAGCAGTTCTCGGCCCAGTCGATCAGCGGCAGCGCGCGCGGGTCGGTGCTCCCGGACGGGTGGACCAGCGAGTACTCCTCCTGGAACAGCTCCCCCGCCACCGCGCCGGCCGGCAGCTCGAAGCTGCCGCTCAGGGTGGCGATGCCGAGGTCGGCGCGGCCGTCCAGGACCTCGCCGGCGGTGCCGCGCCCGACCTCGGGGACGATCCGCACCTCGGGGGCCAGGCCCGGGTGGGCGGCGGCCAGCCGGGTCAGCGCGGTGGGCAGCAGCTGGACGGCGGCGCTGCGGAAGGCGGCGATCCGCAGCGGACCGGTGAGCACCTTGGTGCTCGCGCCGCGTGCCTCGTCGGGCAGCGCGTCCAGCAGCCGCAGGATCCGGCGGGAGTGGGCCGCCGCCCGCTCACCGGCGGGGGTGGGGCGGGCGCCGTGCCGACCGCGGTCGAACAGGACGGCGCCGATCTTGCGCTCGCAGGAGTTGACGGCGTGTGAGACGGCGGACTGGGTCAGGCCCAGCGCCTGGGCGGCGGCGGTGAAGCTGCGCGCCCGCTCGACGGCGACCAGGATCCGCAGCTCGCGGACGGCGAGATCGTTCACGCCCGCCACGGTACTCCGCCCGCCACGGTGGACCGGGGCGAGCGGAGCAGCGGAGCCGAGGGAGCGGCGGCGGTCAGAGCTGGTCGGGGTGCGGCGCGTAGCTCGGGTGGCCCGGCTGGCCTCCGTACGGCTGCTGTCCGCCGTAGCCGGGCTGGCCCTGCGGCGGCTGCTGCGGCGGGAACGGCTGCGCGGCGAGCGGCGGGGCGGCAAGCGGCGGAGCGGCGAGCGGCGGGGCGTCCTGCGGCGGGTAGGGCTGGGCCTGCGGGGGGAACGGCTGGCCCTGCGGCGGGTAGGGCTGCCCCTGCGGCAGGCCCTGCGGCGGGTAGGGCTGGCCGGGCAGCGGCATCCCCTGGGCGACGGCCGGCGGCAGCGAGCCGTCCGCCATCGCCCCGGGCGGGAAGGCGGCGGAGAGCAGGTCCAGCTCGTTGCGCCAGTACCGGTGGATGTTCAGCCGGCTCGGCGAGGAGTCACCGGGCAGCTGCAGGTACATCGAGCTCCACACGGTGGCCCGCTTCACCCGGCTGACCGGGAAGGTGTGGCGCGGGAAGACCGCGACCACGTCACCGGGCCGGTTGGTCCAGCGGCTCGCCGAGTTCACCACGACCGAGCTGTTGGTGAGGGTGAGGAAGTAGAACCGCCGGGTCAGCGCGACGACCAGGCCGAGCACCGGAATCCGGTCGAAGACCGCGTTGAGCCAGGGGCTCGGGCCGGTCTCCACGTGCACGCACGCGACGAACGTCTCACCGGGCGGTGCCACCTGGGAGAGCTTCTCGACCACTTGAGCCTTCTGCGTGGCCCGGAGAATTGCCATGGTATTTCCTCGTTACCCCGTCTTGTCCGCAGCTGGGTGCCGCGCTGAAATCGGCTGAGATTAGCAGGTGGTGATGGCGGGTCGAACAGCGCGGACGCACCGCGCGAAGAGCCCCCGGCGCCGGAACCGCGCGCCGGGGGCCGACCGGGCCGTCCCGCCCGGAGCCTGCTACCTCACCCTGCTGGGCTTACTTCATGCTGCCGGTCATCGCGTTGATCAGGGTGCCCGACGGGTCGTCGGCCTCCAGCGAGTAGGCGAAGATCCCGCCGAGCCCCTTGCTGGTGGCGTACGCACCGCGGGCCGCGATGGCCTGCGGGGTGTCACCGGTGAAGAAGTTGGTGCCGTCGTAGATCCACGAGCTCTGCGTGGTCGGGTCCCAGTGGACGTTGGCGGCACCGGTCTTGCCGGTGGCCACCAGTTCCTTCCAGAACGCCACGCCGGCCGACTGGCTGGTGCTCTGCGCCGCGGACGGGCCGGTGGCGCTCTGGTAGAGGCCGTTGTTGCCGCCGGCCGGGACGCCGGTCCAGCCGCGGAAGTAGAACGGCACACCCAGCACCAGCTTGGCGGCCGGGAAACCGCCCGGGATCCCGTACGCCGGGTCGCCGTGCAGGAAGGCGTTGACCGCGTTGTCGACGGTGTACTTCTCGGTGCCGGGCGCGATCGGGGTGCTCGGGTCGTTCGGGCTGTTGTACAGCGGGTCCTGAAGGTTGGTGGGACCGGTCGCGTCCCAGGCACCGTGCATGTCGTAGCTCATGATGTTGCCGTAGTCCAGGTACTTGCCGATCTGGTCGGTCTGGACGTTGGCGATCTTGTCCTGGCCGCTGGGCAGCGCGGCGGTCAGCAGGAAGTGCTTGCCGATGCTGTTGCCGTAGGCGTCCAGCTCGTTGCGGAACTCGGCCAGCAGCGCCGTGTAGTTGGCGGTGTCGGCAGGCGAGGTGTGGTTGCCGGTGTGACCACCGGTCGAGGCCGGGTACTCCCAGTCGATGTCGATGCCGTCGAAGATGCCCGCCGCCGAGCCCTGCCCGCCCGAGGCGTCACCGGAGACACCGGTGGGCAGGTTGCCCTTGATGAACATGTCGATGCAGGAGGAGACGAACTTCTTCCGCGAGGCGTCGGTGGCGGCCACGTCGGAGAAGAACTTGGAGTAGGTCCAGCCGCCGATCGAGAGGGTGAAGCGCAGGTTCGGGTACTTCGCCTTCAGCTCGCGCAGCTGGTTGAAGTTGCCCTTGATCGGCTGGCTCCAGGCGTCGTTGCCGCCGTCGACGCTGTTCGCCGAGGTGTACGACTTCTGGTAGTCCGCGAAGGCGTCGCCCGCGCCGTCACCCGCGTTCGGGTCGCTGTCGTTGGTGTCGGCGGCCTTGACGGTCTCGAAGCAGGTCTGGTTGGTCGGGTCGATGTTCTCGAACGCGTAGGTCATCACGTTCAGGCCCGAGGCCGCGCCGCTGGCCGCCACGCTGCTCGGGTAGTACTGGTTGCCGTAGATGCCCCACTGCGAGAAGTAGGCCGACTTCACCGCACCGGTGGGCAGCGCGCCGGTGGTCGCGGAGACCGGGGCGGACTGGGCGCTGGCGTGGCCGGCCGTGTCGTAGCCCTGGACGGTGAAGGTGTAGGCGGTGTTCGGCAGCAGCGAGCTGACGGTGACCGAGGTGCCCATCGAGGTGGCGACCAGGTTGCCGCCCGAATAGACGTAGTACGCCGGGACGTTGCCGTTCTGGCCGCCGTCGGTGGAGGCGCTCCAGTTCAGCGTGACGGTGTTGTTGCGCACCGCGGCGCTCACCCCGGCGGGGGTGCTGACCAGGCCGTCGCCGCCCGGCGCGGTGCCGCTGCTCGGGGAGGCGGTGGGCGAGGCGCTCTGGGTGGGCGAGCTGCTCTGCGTCGGGGACGCGCTCTGGGTCGGCGAGGCGCTCTGCGTCGGGGACGCGCTCTGGGTGGGGCTGGCGCTCTGGGTCGGCGAGCTGCTCTGGGTCGGCGAGGCGCTCTGGGTGGGCGAGCCGCTCTGCGTCGGCGAGGCGCTGGTGGTCCCGCCGGCCGGCCCGGTCAGCGCCAGGTCGTCCGCGTAGTAGGTGCCCTGCCCGTACCAGCCGTGCACCCAGACCGTCACCGAGGTGGTCGAAGCACCGGTGGTGAAGGCGGTGTTGAGGTTGGCCCAGCCGGCGCTGGAGGTCCAGGTGCTGGTGTCGGTGGTGCCGGTGCCGGTGACCCCGAGGTAGGCGTAACCGCCCTTGAGCCAGCCGGAGAAGTCGTACGCGGTGTTCGGCGTGACCGTCACGGTCTGCGAGCACTGCGCGGTGTCGGCGGCGGAGGCGGCGCCCGCCAGCGCGTAGCTGCCGCCGTGCGGGGCGGTGCTGGTGATGCTGCCGAGCCCGCTGGAACAGGTCCAGCCGGCCAGCGTGCCGGTCTCGAAGTCGCCGTTGGTGAGCAGGTTGACGCTCGCGGCGGAGGCCGAGCCGCCGGCCAGGGTCGCGAGGCCGGCCGCACCGGCGATCAGCGCGGTGGCGGTGGCGAGGACGGTCGCCTTGTGGAAGGGCCGTCGAGCGGGTCGGGTCCGCTCGATCTGCCGCGTGGCGGTAGCGCGTTCGGGCATGGTCGCTCCAGGGAGTCACGCCCGGTTGTGGGGTTCCGGACGCCGTGTGGGGGAGGTGTACCTGGGCCGAGGCGGGTGCGCACCCGGCCCGACCTGCTTCCGCGGACTGGCGCAGAACGTATGTCCTGCCGCCCCTTCGGGTCAACAGGTCTGTACCAATCTGCAATCTGACGATGGCTCCGACCGGCCCAAACGTCCGAATTCGTCCGCCAATGGTCCACGCGCACTCGAACAGGTCTCTACCAATACCCCAGGATTGGACCACCGCCCCGAGCTGCGCTTCAGGCGCTCGCCGGTCCACTGCCGCCCGCCCGCCCGCGCCGGCTCGATCCGGCCCCGATCCGACCCCGAGTCGGCACCGAGTCGGCACCGAGCCGAGCTCGAACCACCCCGGCCGGTGACCGGCGCCCCCGGATGCGATAGGACGTAGCCCGGGGGTGAGCTCCACATGCTCTGGCTACGTCTGTTCCTGCTCGGCACCGAGTTCCCGCGGCTCCAGGAGCCCCGGCGGCACCCGCCGCTGCGACCGCGGTCGCTCGGCCGGGCGCTGATCCGGGCCGGGCGGGCCGACGTCGGCGCGTACCGGCGCACCGGAGTCGAGGCGGCGCCCCGGAGTGCCGAACTGCTCGACACGCTCCCGGCGGCCACCCGCCGCGAGATCGCCAAGGCGCTGCAGCGCGAGCGGACCGGCCTGCTGACCGGGGACTACGAGTGGGCGGCCACCGTCGCGCTGCGCGAGGCCCGCTGCGACTGGTCCGCCGAGGAGGTCCACCAGCTCTTCGGCTGGGCGCTGACCGGCGTCGACCCGGTGCGCCCGACCGCCCCCTGGTCGACCACCGCCGAAAGCTGCCTGGAGCTGCCGCTGGCCGCCTGCGAGGAGCTGGCCCCGGCCGACCGCGAGCCGTTCCGCCCCTACCTGCGCACCCTGCTGGCGGCGTGCTCCGGCTGCCGCGGCGGCTTCGAGGATCCGGAGCGGCTGACCTTCGCCACCCGGCTGCGGGCCCTGCTGCCCACCCGCGTCGACCCCGCTCAACTGCTGGCGCAGGACGACCCGTTCGCCGTCGCGGCGCGCTGCCAGCTGGGCGCCGCGCTCTACGAGGAGCCCGCACTGCGCCTGCTGGAGCTCTGCGCGAGCTCGACGGACCTTCGGCCGAGCTACGAATGGCTCGGCCGGGTCCGGGAGTTGATCCAGCTGGAGCCGGCCGTCCGGCAGCCGCTGCGGGCCCTGCTGGCCGCCGGCTGCGGGGACCCGACCGACTGCCCGGCACGGGAGCGGCACGAGGGCCCGCCGAGCCCGCGCGGCGGGAAGCTGCTCGGCGCGCTGGCCTGGGTCGCGGTGGTCAGCGAGGACACCAGGACGATCCAGCACCTGGGCCGGGCAGTGAACCGGCACGCGCGCCGGAGCATGGACGAACTCCAGCCGGGCGCCGCCCACTTCGTCCGCGCCGGGCTGGCCGCCCTGGCGGCACTGGCCGGCGAACCGGGCGCCGGCCAGCACCGCCGCCTGCTGGCGGCGCCCGCACCGACCGCCGCCCGCCAGGCCCGCGAGGAGCTGGCCGCGCTGCGCGACCTGCCCGCCGGCGCCGACCTGGGCGGACTCACCGTGCCGGTCGGCCCGTACACCGCGGTCTTCAGCTACGAGGCGACCGGCACGGTGCGGCTGTGCTTCCGCAACGAGCACGGGAAGCTGCTGAACCGGGTGCCCTCCCAGGTCCGCGAGCGGCACCCGGCCCGGTACGCCGTGCTGCGCGCCCGGCTCGCCGAACTGCGCGGGCAACTGGACGTCTACCGCGGCGCGTTGGCCGAGCGCCTGGCCACCGATCCCGGCACCCCGGCCGCCCGCTGGCGCGCCGCCTTCCTGGCCGAGCCGGGCCTCGCCTCGCTCACCGCCGCGCTGGTCTGGGAAATCGACACGCTGTCAGGCCCGGTGCGGGGGCTGCCGGTGCACCGCGCCAGGTCCGAGCACTGGGTGCTGCGGGACCTGGCGGGCCAGGTGCACGAGCTGACCGACGACACCGTGGTCCGGCTGTGGAACCCGCGCCTGGGCGACCCCGCGCAGGCCGAGGCCTGGCGGGCGGCGCTGGCCGAGCGCGGGCTGCGGCAACCGGTGCCGCAGTTCTAGGGCCTGTACGGCGTCAGGACTTGGCCACCGCGTCGACCGGCGCCTGCCCCGGTGCCTGGGCCTGGGCCGGTACGCCGCCCCAGGCGGGCGCGGGCGAGCGGCGGACCAGGGCGAGCACCAGGACGCCCGCCACCAGACCGGTGCAGCCGGCCACCAGGAAGACCCGGTCGAGCCCGGCCGCGAAGGCCGCGTGCAGGTCGGGGCGACCCGCCGCGTGCCCGGTGAACTCCCGCACCCGGTTCTGGAAGATGGTGCCGAGCAGCGCGATGCCCAGTGCGTAGCCCAGCTGCCGCGCGGTGTTGATCGCACCGCTGGCCATCCCGGCCCGCTCGCGCGGCACCGCCGCCAGCGCGGTGGCCATCAGCTGCGGCGTGGACATCCCGACGCCGACCCCGCTCACCAGCAGGCCCGGCAGCAGCGCGGACCAGTCGGAGCCGGCCGAGACCAGCCCGAGCAGCAGGGTGCCGCCGCCGATCAGCAGCAGCCCGATGCCGATCGGCAGCTGCGGCGCCAGCCGGTGCGTCACCTTTCCGCTGACCAGCGCGACCACGAAGGCGGCCAGGGCCAGCGGGCAGACCGCCAGACCCGCGTTGAGCGGGCTGAGGTCCAGCACCTGCTGCAGCCAGAGCGAGGTGTAGGTGAGCTGGGCGAAGGCGGCGGCGGTGAGCAGCAGGCCGCCCAGGACCAGACCGAGGAAGGTGCGGTTGCGCAGCAGGCCCAGGTCGAGCAGCGGGTGCCCGCCCCGGCCGCCGCGCAGCTCGGCCAGCACGAAGACGACCAGCGCCAGCACGCTCACCGCGACCGAGCCGAGCACGATGGCGCTGCCCCAGCCCTTGTCGCCGCTCTCGATCAGCCCGTAGGTCAGCGCGCCGGCGAACACGGTGAAGCTCAGCGCACCGGCCAGGTCGAGCCGGCCGCGCGCCACGCCCGTGCCGCCCTTGAGGTAGCCGGTGGTCATCACCAGCGCGAGTACCGCCACCGGAACGTTGACCATGAAGATCGAGCGCCAGCCGAACTGGTCGGTGAGCAGCCCGCCGAGCACCGGCCCGACGGCAGCCGCGGCCCCGTTGACCGCGCCCCATATCCCGAAGGCGGTGCCCCGGTCCCGGCCCTGGTAGGCACCGTTCAGCAGCGCGGTGGTCGAGGTCATCATGGCGGCGCCGCCGATCCCCTGGGCCGCCCGGGAGGCGATCAGGACGGCCGCGTCCGGCGCGAGCGCGCAGGTCAGCGACGCGGCGGCGAAGACGACCAGCCCGCCGAGGTAGAGCCGCCGGTGGCCCAGCCGGTCGCCCAGCGAGCCGAGCGCCATCAGCAGCGCGGCCAGCACCAGGGCGTAGATGTCCACCACCCACTGCAGGGAGGTGAAGGACGAGTGCAGGTCGGCGGACATCTTGGGCAGTGCGACGTTGACGATGCTGACGTCGACCAGCAGCATGAACGCGCCCAGGCAGATCGCCGCCAGGGGTATCCACTTGCGCACGAGTGGCTCCGATCAAAGGGGAAGTGCGAATTCAACCGAACCGAACTCCCCCACGATGACCCGGTGCGCTCGAATCCTCCAGCCAGCCCGGCCGCATCCGCTTGATTTCGACATCAGCTAGCCTGATCTGATGGATTCCGACACCTTCGACGAGCTGGACCGTCAGCTCGTCCACGCCCTGCAACTGAACGCCCGCGCGCCGTTCAGCCGACTCGCGTCGGTGCTGGGCGTCTCGGACCAGACCGTGGCGCGGCGCTACACAAGGCTGCGCGGCGGGAACTGGATCCGGGTGCTGGGACTGACCCACCCCGAGGCGCTGGGCGAGGTGCGCTGGCACGTGCGGGTGCAGTGCACGCCGGACGCCGCCGGCGCGGTCGCCGAGGCGCTGGCCCGCCGTGAGGACACCTGCTGGGTGACGCTCAACTCGGGCGGCACCGAGATCAACTGCTCCACCCGGGCGCACCCCACCCAGAGCGACGACTCGCTGCTGCTGCAACGCCTGCCGCGCACCCCCAGCGTGGTGGGCGTCACCGCGCACTGCGTCATGCACACCTTCTTCGGCGGGGCGCAGAGCCTGGTGGTGAAGAGCGGCACGCTCACCGGGCGGCAGGTGGCCGCGCTGACCGCCGAAGCACCCGCCGAGCGGCCCACCGCGGCGCCACCGACGCTGGACGAGGCGGACCGGCGGCTGCTCGACGCGCTGGCCGTCGACGGCCGGGCGCCGCTGGCCGAACTGGCCGCCCTCACCGGCTGGTCGGCGAGCACGGTGCGGCGCCGGATGGACGAGCTGACCGGCTGCGGGGTGCTCTACTTCGACCTCGACGTGGACTGGCGGATCTTCCAGGTGCGCACCCACACCTGCCTCTGGCTCTCCGTGGCTCCCGCCGAACTGGCCGCCACCGGGGCCGCGCTGGCCGGCTACCCGGAGGTGGCGTACGCCTGCGCGACCACCGGGCCGACCAACCTGCACGCCGTGGTGCTGACCCGGGACGTCCAGGAGCTCTACGGCTTCCTGACCTCCCGGATCGCCTCGCTGCCGGCGGTACGGCACCTGGAGACCGCCCCGACGATCCGCGTCGTCAAGGGCCCGGGACCGTTCACGCTGCCGCCCCGCCGGCGCTAGCTCCGGGACTTACGGCAGATAGGTCGACCGGTCGTGCTCGTCGGCCAGGAACGGGACCGACTGGAACCAGAGCACCCCGCAGGAGCGGCAGCAGGGCTCCTTGGTCTGTCCCCACTCGGTCGGTTCAAGGGTGGCCGCCCCCTCGGCTAGATCACGTCCGCACATCCCCGTGGTGCTCTCGCCCTGGACCATGTGCCACTGCTTCACCGGGCCGGAGCGGCCCTGATCGCCGTATTCGGCGTACATCCGATGCAACATATCTCCACAGTGCGCCCCGGCCAGGGCGAACGCCAGACGGATGAGCCGGGCAGGCGCGACCGCTACGACGCCACCCGCAGGGCCGGGCGCTTCAGCACCTTGTCGAAGCTGACGATCGCACCGCGCTGCGGGTGGTTCTGCAGCCGGACGTGGTCGGTCAGGGCGCGGATCAGGAAGAGGCCGCGGCCTGACTCGGCGGTCAGGTCGGGCAGGGCGTCCGGGTCGGGCAGCCGGAGCAGGGCGGGGTGCGGGCGGCCCGGGGGGAGCACATGGGTGTCGTAGGCGGAGGGGCGGGTGCGACGGGCGGGGCCCGGCGCGGCGGGACCCGGCAGGGTGGCCCGGCCCCGGCGGCGGCGCGGGCGGGCGTGCGGGTGCGCGACGGGCAACGCGGGCAGGGCGGGCAGGGCGGGCAGCGGAGGCAGCGCGCGATGGGCCGGCACCAGGTGCGGGGCGGCGGGCAGGCCGGGGCCGGAGTCGATCACCTCGATCCGCAGCAGGTCGCCGTCGAGTGCGGCGGTGACCTGGAAGCCGTCGCCGCGGACCGCGCCCGCGTGCTCCACCGCGTTCGCGCAGGCCTCGGTCAGCGCGAGGCCGAGATCGTGGGCGATCTGCGGATCGACCCCGGCGCTCTCCATGGTGCCGAGCAGGAAGCGCCGGGCCAGCGGAACGCTCGCCAGCTCGCGCTTGAGGTGCAGAGTCCACCAGATGTCCACGACCGGTCCCTCCTGGCTGGGGCTCCACATACAACTAGGTATTGCCGAGCGATCCGGCCATGAACCGTCGCTGCGCGGCCACTCCGCCCGTTCGGCGGATGGACTGCTGCGGCACGGTATGCCGAACGGCGCGCGTCTCACTCGTTCGCGCCGGGGCCATTGGGAGTATCAGGGGCACCACGTGGGGCTTTCCGCCGTTTCGCACCCCGCCCCGAACGGGCCGGGGCCCGGTGAGATGATGTCTCGGCCATGACTGACCGCCAGCCCGCACCGCTCCCGGACGCCGCACCGGCGCTCCGGCCCGCGCTGCGCGCCGGCTGGGACCTGCGGCTGCTGCGCGCGGTCCCGTTCGCGCTGGTCTGCACGGTGGTGGCGGCGGCCGGGCACCTGATGGGCGGTGGCGGCGAGATCGCCGTACCCGTCCTGCTGCTCGGCTTCACCCTGGTCGCCACCGTGGCGGCGCTGCTCGGCGGGCGCGAGCGCTCGCTGCTCGGCATCGCCGGGGCGCTGGGCACCGGTCAGCTCGGGCTGCACCTGCTCTTCCACAGCACCGGCCACCACATGATGGCCGGGATGACGATGGATCAGGCGGCCGCGCGGCTGGTCTGCAACGACATGCCCGGCATGGCACACACACTGCCCGCCGGGGTCAGCCCCGCGCAGCTGCTGACCGAGGCGGGCCTGGACCCGAGTGCCTATCACGCCGCCGCCACCGGTTCCTGGTGGCAGTTCGGCCTCACCCCCGCGATGCTGCTCGGCCACCTGCTGGCCGCGGTGCTGGCCGGCTGGTGGCTGCGGCGCGGTGAGGTGGCGCTGTGGCAGCTGGTCCGGCTGACCGGCAGCGCCGCCCGGGAGGCGCGGCAGTGGACCGCCCCGCTGGGGCGGGCCCTCGCGCTGGTCGCCGCGGTGCTGCGCGGTCTGCTCGCGATGGCCGGAGCCGGGTTGCGCGAGCCGCGCCCCGGCGCGGGGCACAGCCGGCTGCCGGCGGCGGCGGCGCTTCGGCACACCGTGATCCGGCGTGGTCCGCCGGTGGCGGCCTTCGCGCGCTGACCCGCCGTCACCACCGGGATCGACACTCCACCGGCCGACGGTCCGGGGTCCGGGCGCGCCTTCGCACCCGTCGTCACCCCACTGTCCAGGGCACCCCTGTGCCCTGCTCCCGATGGAGACCACCCACCATGCGTTCGCTTCCCGCCCGCCGTTCCGTCACCGCCGTCGTGCTCGCGGCCGGCGCCGTGCTGGCCACCGCCGTCCCCGCCTTCGCGCACGTCACCGTGCAGCCGAACACCGCCCAGCAGGGCGGCTACACCGCTGTCGCGTTCCGGGTGCCGGACGAGAGCGCCACGGCGAGCACGGTGAAGCTTGAAGTCACCGTGCCCACCGATCACCCGATCGCCTCGGTGTCCACCCAGCCGGTGCCCGGCTGGAGCGCCACCGTCGACAAGACCCCGCTGACCACTCCGGTGAAGACCGACGACGGCGACTCGGTCACCGCCGCGGTCAGCAAGATCACCTGGACCGCCGACGCCACCGGCAAGGTCGGTCCCGGCCAGTTCCAGGAGTTCAAGATCTCCTTCGGTCCGCTGCCCAAGGACACCGACAAGCTGGTGTTCAAGGCGCTGCAGACCTACGACGACGGCACCGTGGTGCGCTGGATCGACGAGGCCAAGCCCGGCCAGCCCGAGCCCCAGCACCCCGCCCCGACGCTGACCCTCACCCCCGCCGCGAACGCCGCCCCGGCCGCCGCGCTGAACGTGGCGCCCACCACCACCGCCGCGGCCAAGTCCGACGACGGCACCGCCCGCACCCTGGGCGTGGTCGGCATCGTGGTCGGCGTGGTCGGCGCCGGACTCGGCGCGGCCGGCCTGCGCCGCCGGAGCGGCACCCCGTCCGCCTAGTCGCGGCCCGGTCGCCGGGGCCGTCCGCCCCACCCGGACGGACGGCCCCGGCGGCCGCACCCACCAGCCACGAGCCCTCACGAACGGACCGCCACAGCATGAAGCTCCCCTCCTCCCGCCGCCGGGCCGCCGCTGCCGCCGCCCTCGCGCTGACCGCCGCGCTGGCCCTGACCGCCTGCGGCTCGGGCACCGCCAAGAGCGCCGGCGCGGCGGCCGTGGTCTCCCAGGAGGCCCAGAACTCGCCCTACCAGGGCACCGTGCTGGCCCAGCACTTCGACAAGCCCGACCTGGTGCTGCCCGACACCAGCGGCCAGCCCTTCGACCTGCGCCAGCAGACCGCCGGGAAGACCACGCTGCTCTTCTTCGGCTACACCAGCTGCCCGGACGTCTGCCCGACCACCATGGGCGACATCGGCGTGGCGATGCAGAAGCTGCCCGCCGACCAGCAGGCCAAGATCAACGTGGTCTTCGTCTCCACCGACCCGCAGGTCGACACCCCCAAGGTGCTGCGGACCTGGCTGGACT
This sequence comes from Kitasatospora sp. NBC_01266, assembly GCF_036242395.1. Taxonomy (NCBI): domain Bacteria; kingdom Bacillati; phylum Actinomycetota; class Actinomycetes; order Kitasatosporales; family Streptomycetaceae; genus Kitasatospora; species Kitasatospora sp. NBC_01266. The sequence continues at coordinate 4,236,173 of NZ_CP108458.1, forward strand.
CCTTCGACAAGAACTTCATCGGGCTGACCGGCGACCTGACCAAGGTCAAGGCCGCCGCGGCGAGCTTGGGCATCCTGGTCGAGGACCCGGTGGTCAACAAGGACGGCACGGTCACCTCCTCGCACGGCGCCCAGGTGCTGGCCTTCATGCCCTCCGACAACAAGGCCCACCTGGTGTACCTGAGCGACACCTCGGTGGCCGCCTTCGAGCACGACCTGCCGCTGCTCGCCAAGGGGGTGGCGGCCTGATGCCCGCCTCCCTGGAGTTCCGCCGCGCCGCGCTGGTCGGCGCGGGCCTGGCCGCCGCGCTGACCGCCAGCGCCATCGTGGTCGCCTGCGGGGGCGGCAGCGGGCACGCCGCGAGCGCCAAGCTCAGCGTCACCGACTCCTACATCCCGCTGCCCGCCGGCGCGAGCAGCGCGGACAGCATGGCGGCCGGGTACCTGACGGTCCACAACACCGGCGGCGCCTCCGACACCCTGGTGCGGGTGAGCAGTCCCGGGGCAGGATCGGTGAGCATGCACCAGTCCACCGAGACCACCATGCAGGAGGTGGACAGCCTGGCGGTGCCGGCCGACGGCACCCTGCAGCTGAGCCGCGGCGGCACCCACCTGATGATCATGGGCTGGCAGAAGCCGCCCGCCGTCGGCGACCAGCTGGAGCTGGACCTGACCTTCGCACACAGTGGCACCATCACCGTCGAAGTGCCGGTGAAACCCCTCACCTACCGTCCCGGGAGCTGACCTCCAGATGCTGCTGCGCAAAGCCCGGACCTGGCTCGCCACCGCCGGAGCCCTGCTGATCCTGCTGATCGGCAATGCCTCCCCGGCCGCCGCGCACGCGGCACTGCTGCAGACCGACCCCGCGCAGAACTCGGTGGTGGCCACCGAGCCGGCCGCCGTGACGCTGACCTTCAGCGAGGGCGTGTCGCTGTTCAGCGACTCGGTCCGGGTGCTCGACCCGGCCGGCAAGCCGATCGACCTCGGCAACCCGGGGCACGCCGACGGCAAGGAGGACACCGCCTCAGTCGGGCTGCGGCCCGGCCTCGGCAACGGCACCTACACGGTGGCCTGGCGGGTCGTCTCGGCGGACACCCACGTGGTCGGCGGCGCCTTCACCTTCTCGATCGGCACGGCCTCGGACACCTCGGTCTCCACCGCGCAGATCCAGGGCGCCCAGGTGAACGGAACGGTCTCCGCGCTGTACGGGATCGGGCGCGGCGTGGCGTACGGGGCGTTCGCGCTGCTGGTCGGGGTGGCGGCCTTCGTGCTGCTCTGCTGGCCGCGCGGGGCCCAGACCCGCTCGGTGCAGCGGCTGCTGATGGGCGGCTGGGTCGGCCTGCTCGCGGCCACCGTCGCGGTGCTGCTGCTGCGCGGCCCGTACGAGCAGGCCACCGGGCTCGGCCAGGCGCTGAACCTGTCGCTGGTGCGCGGCACGCTGGACGAGCGGCTGGGCACCGCGCTGGCCGCCCGGCTGCTGCTGCTGGCCGCCGGCGGGGTCTTCCTGTCGCTGCTGGTCGGGCAGTTGGGGCAGCAGGAGGGCCCCGACGAGCGGCTGCTCGCGCCGACCGGCGACCCGGAGGAGGACGAGCTGCGCCGACTGGAGCGGCGGGCCGCCGAACGGCCGCTGCGCGAGGCGCAGCTGGCGCTCGGCGCGGGCGGGGCGCTGCTCGCGCTGGGGCTGGCGGCCACCTGGGCGGCGGCCGACCACGCGGCGGTCGGGATCCAGGTCTGGGTCGCGCTGCCGTTCGACATGCTGCACCTGATCGCGATGGCCTGCTGGCTGGGCGGCCTGGTCGCCCTGCTGTTCGCGCTGCGGGACGGGGCCGGGGCGAGCGCGGCCGAGCGGTTCTCCAGGGTCGCGATGGTCTCGGTGGCCGCGCTGGTGGCGACCGGCGTCTACCAGGCCTGGCGGGGCGTCGGCTCCTGGGGCGCGCTGGTGGACACCGAGTACGGGCGGCTGCTGCTGATCAAGGTCGGCCTGGTGCTGCTGATGCTGGCCGCGGCCTGGTTCTCGCGGCGCTGGACGGCACGGCTGCGGGCGGACGCGGGGGCGGTGGCGGTGGCGGTGGCGGCTGCCGAGCGGGCGCAGGAAGTCGATCAGGTCGACGTCCGGGTCGCGGCCACGGTCGGCGAGGCGTCGGACGCGGCTGCCGAGGCCGGGGCCGACGCCGCGGCCGACCCGACGCGGCAGGCCCAGCTGGCCCGGCAGCGGGCCGCGGTGACGGCGGCCGGGGTGCGCCGGGCCCAGGACGGCACGCCGGCCCAGGCCGGGCTGCGGCGCTCGGTGCTGATCGAGGCGGTGGTGGCGATCGGCGTGCTGGTGGTCACCACGCTGCTGACCAACTCGCCGCCCGGACGGGTGGCGGCCCAGGTCACCGCCGCCGGCACGAGCACCGCCGGCGCCCCCGCGCCCAGCGCGGGCGCCCGCACCGTGGAGCTCAAGCTGGCCTACGACACCGGTGGCACCGAGGAGGGCGCCAAGGGCACCGCGACGCTCACCGTCAACCCGGCCACCGCCGGCGCCAACCAGCTGACCCTGCTGGTCACCGACACCGCCGGCAAGCCGGTGGACGTGCCCGAGACCCAGCTCTCCTTCACGCTGCCCGACCGCGACCTCGGCCCGCTGCCGGTGACGCTGACCAAGTCCGGCACCGGCCGTTGGAGCGGCACGGCGCAGATCCCGCTGGCCGGTGAGTGGGTCGCGGCGGTGGTCGTCCGGTCCTCGGACATCGACCAGGACACCGAGACCAAGCAACTGACGATCGGCGGCTGACCCATGGCGACGACAGGCTTCTCCCGCCGGGCGCTGCTCGGCGGCGCGGGCGCCGGGCTGGCGGTCGGCGCCACCGGCGGCGCGCTGGCCCGGGCGGTGGCGGTGCCCGGCGCGCCGTCCGGACCGCCCGCGCTCGGCGCCGCCCGGGTCGGCTGGCAGGGCCCGCACCAGGCCGGGATCACGCAGCCGCAGCAGGCCCGGGTCCAGCTGGCCGCCTTCGACCTGGCCCCGGGTGCCGGGCGCGACGGGCTGCGGAGCCTGCTCCAGCAGTGGTCGCAGACCATCGCCCGGCTGACCGTCGGCGAGCCGGCCGCCAGCCACGAGAACCAGATCGCGCTGGACGCCGGGCCCAGCTCGCTGACCGTCACGGTCGGCTTCGGCGCGAGCCTGTTCGACAAGGCGGGCCTGGCCGACCGCCGACCGCCCGCGCTGACCCCGCTGCCCGCGTTCCCGCTGGACGCGATCGACCCGGCCCGCAGCGACGGCGACCTGTGGGTGCAGATCGGCGCGGACGACGCGCTGGTGGCCTTCCACGCGCTGCGGGTACTGCAGCAGCAGGCGGACCCCACCGCCACCGTGCGCTGGCAGATGGCCGGGTTCGCCCGTACCCCCGGCGCCACCGCCAAGCCGATGACCGGGCGCAACCTGATGGGCCAGGTGGACGGCACCAACAACCCCAAGCCCACCGATCCGGACTTCGCCGCCAAGGTCTTCGCCACCGGCCCCGACTGGATGGCGGGCGGCTGCTACGCCGTGCTGCGGCGGATCCGGATGCTGCTGGACGACTGGGAGAACCTGCCGACGGACCGTCAGGAGCGGTTCATCGGACGGCGCAAGTCCGATGGCGCGCCGCTCTCCGGCGGCACCGAGACCACCCCGGTCGACCTGACCCGGCAGAACCCGGACGGCACCCTGGCGATCCCCGCCGACGCTCACATCCGGGTCGCCGCGGCGACCTCCAACGGCGGCGCGGCGATGCTGCGGCGCGGCTTCTCCTACGCCGACGGGACGATGCCCGACGGCTCCCCGGACGCCGGCCTGCTCTTCGTCGCGTTCCAGGCCGACCCGGCCCGCGGCTTCGTCCCGGTGCAGCAGAAGCTGGCCCGCGGCGACGGGCTCTCGCGGTTCCTGCGGCACGAGGCGAGCGGGCTGTACGCGGTGCCGCCCGGAGTGCCGGGCGGCGAAGGGTACCTGGGGCAGGCGCTGCTGGAGGGCTGATCCGGGCCGATCCGAGCCGATCCGGGCCACTGACCGGACCGCTGCGCCGGGCCGCTCCCGAAGTGGCTATGGTGGCAGGTCTGGTACCGGTCCACTCGAGCTCACGGAGGCGCGGCATGTCGGCGACCCGCTACACCTATCTGGGGCCGGCCGGCACCTTTACCGAGGCGGCGCTGCACACCCTGCCGGAGGCGGCCACCCGGGAGCTGGTGCCGCTGACCTCGGTGCAGGCCGCGCTGGACGCGGTGCGCGGCGGCGAGGCGGCCGGCGCCTTCGTGGCGATCGAGAGCTCGGTGGAGGGCGCGGTCACCGCGACCGCCGACGAACTGGCCTTCGGCTCACCGCTGATGATCTACCGCGAGGTGCTGCTGCCGATCAGCTTCGCGCTGCTGGTGCGCCCCGGCACCGAGCTGACCGACATCAAGACCGTCACCAGCCACCCGGTGGCCCAGCCGCAGGTGCGTCGCTGGCTGGGCACCCATCTGCCGGATGCCGCTTGGGAGGCCGCCGCCTCCAACGCGGACGGCGCCCGGCTGGTCCAGGAGGGGCAGGTGGACGGCGCCTTCGCCGGCGAGTTCGCCGCCGCGCTCTACGGGCTGCACCCGCTGGTCACCGACATCCACGACGCCGAGACCGCGACCACCCGCTTCGTGCTGGTCGGCCGGCAAGGCCGGGCCGCCTCGCCGACCGGCTGGGACAAGACCTCGATGGTGGTCTGGCTCGGCGACAACCACCCGGGCGCGCTCCTCGAACTGCTGCAGGAATTCGCGGTGCGCGGGGTCAACCTGATGCGGATCGAATCCCGGCCGACCGGCCAGGGGCTGGGAAACTACTGCTTCTCGATCGACTGCGAGGGCCATCTGAGCGACCGCCGGGTCGCCGAGGCGCTGATGGGCCTGCGGCGGATCTGCCCGCAGGTCCGGTTCCTCGGCTCGTATCCGCGCGCCGACCAGCGGGCCGCCATCGCGCGCCGGCCGGGTTCCTCGGACGAGGATTTCGTCGAGGCCGCGGATTGGCTGGCGCGCTGCCTGGACGGCCGCGGCGAAAGCTGACGGCCGCCCGCCGCCGACCCCCGGAACCGCTGGTCCGCCGCGCGTCAGCCGCACGTCATCCGCTGGTCGCCTTTCGGTCATCTCCCCGAAAGGCGACCGGAGGCCTCATCCACAGGGCCTTCTCCGGCCCGCTCCGCCGTCCACAGGCTGGGCTACTCGGCAGTTATCCACCGGTTATCCACAGGGCTGGGGATGAGTCGACAAAACGGCTTAGCCACTCCCAGGTCCGTTCTGATCATCGTCAAGCATGCCAAAACGGACTGATCACACCAGAGTCACCCTTCTCCGGGGAAACGCACCCCTCCGAGTGGTGGAATTCGCTCCGTCGAGATGGCAAAGCCAGGTTTGAAACCTGAGAAAACCGATTCGATAGCGCTGAATCCGGCCCGAGTCCGTCATCCACAGGACACCACCCCGGCCTGTGGACAAATAGCCGGTGTGGATCTCCCAGGGGCCAGTTATCCACAGGGATCAATACGTTATCCCCAGCCGGGTCGGACCCCGGTAGGCTTGCCCCCGTGATTGACCTTCGCCTGCTTCGTGAAGACCCTGACCGAGTGCGTGCCTCGCAGCGCGCCCGTGGCGAGGACGTCGACCTGGTCGACGCCCTGCTCTCCGCCGATGAGCGCCGCCGGTCCTCGGGCAGTCGCTTCGACGAGCTGCGCAATGAGCAGAAGGGTCTGGGCAAGCAGGTCGCCAAGGCCCAGGGCGAGGAGAAGACCGCCCTGCTCCAGCGCACCAAGGAGCTGGCCGCCGAGGTCAAGGCCGCCGACGCCGAACAGGGCGAGGCCAGGGAGGAGGCCGAGCGGCTGCTGCGCTCGCTGGCCAACCTGATCGACCCCGCCGCCCCGGTCGGTGGCGAGGAGGACTTCGTCACGCTGGAGGAGATCGGCACCCCGCGCGACTTCGCGGCCGAGGGCTTCGAGCCCCGCGACCACGTGGAGCTCGGTCAGCTGCTCGGCGCGATCGACATGGAGCGCGGGGCCAAGGTGGCCGGCGCCCGTTCCTACTACCTGACCGGCTCCGGCGCCCTGCTGGAGCTGGCCCTGGTCAACATGGCGATGGCCCAGGCCACCGCGCTCGGGTTCATCCCGATGATCACCCCGGCCCTGGTCCGCCCGGCCGCCATGGACGGCACCGGCTTCCTCGGCCAGGCCGCCGAGAACGTGTACCACCTGGAGCAGGAGGACCGGTACCTGGTCGGTACCAGCGAGGTCCCGCTCGCGGCGTACCACATGGACGAGATCCTGGACGCCGAGAAGCTCCCGCTGCGCTACGCCGGCTTCTCCTCCTGCTTCCGCCGGGAGGCCGGGACCTACGGCAAGGACACCCGCGGCATCATCCGGGTGCACCAGTTCGAGAAGGTCGAGATGTTCGTCTACACCACCCCGGAGGAGGCACCGGCCGAGCACCGCCGCCTGCTCCAGTGGGAGAAGGACTTCCTCAACGCGCTGGAGCTGCCCTACCGGGTGATCGACGTCGCCTCCGGCGACCTCGGCTCCTCGGCCGCCCGCAAGTTCGACATCGAGGCCTGGATCCCGACCCAGGGCAAGTACCGCGAGGTCACCTCCACCTCGAACACCACCGAGTACCAGTCCCGCCGGCTGTCGATCCGGATGCGCGAGGAGGGCAAGGTCCGCCCGCTGGCCACCCTCAACGGCACCCTGGCCGCCATCCCGCGGCTGATCGTGGCGATCCTGGAGAACCACCAGCAGGCCGACGGCTCGGTGGTGGTCCCCGAGGCGCTGCGCCCGTTCCTGGGCGGCCGGACCACGCTGGACCCGGTCAAGTGACCGCCGGGTTGCCGTACCGGCTGATCGCCACCGATCTGGACGGCACCCTGCTCACCCCCGCGGAGACGGTCTCCGACCGGACCCGCGCCGCGCTGGCCGCCGCCACGGCGGCCGGTGCGGTCCACATCGTGGTGACCGGCCGGGCCGCGGGCTGGGCCCGTCCGGTCCTCGACGAGATCGGCTACACCGGGATCGCCGTCTGCGGTCAGGGTGCCCAGGTGTACGACGCCGGCGCGCACAAGCTGCTCACCTCGATGACCCTGGACCGCCGGGTCGGCCGGCTGGCGCTGGACAAGCTGGAAGCGGAGCTCGGCCCGCTGGCCGTGGCCGCCGTCCAGGACGGCCTGGCGAGCGCCGGGCTGGCGTTCGGCCCCTACCGGCTGGAGACCGCGAGCGACTTCTCGCTGCGCCAGGTGCTGGGCCGCGACGAGCTGTTCGCCGAGCCGATCAGCAAGCTCTTCCTGCAGCACCCGGAGCTGACGGACGACCAGCTGACCGCCGCCGCCCGGCGGATCGTCGGCGACCTGGTCGGCGTGACACTGGCCGGCCCGGGGATCATAGAGCTGCTGCCGCTGGGCCTGTCCAAGGCCACCGGACTGGCCGTCGCGGCCCGCCGGCTGGGGCTGCGGGCCGCCGACACCATCGCGTTCGGGGACATGCCCAACGACCTCCCGATGTTCCAGTGGGCCGCCCACGGGGTGGCGATGGCCAACGCGCACCAGGAACTGCTGGCGGTGGCCGACGAGGTGACCGCGAGCAACGCCGAGGACGGCGTCGCGGCAGTGCTCGAACGGCTCTACGGCTGACGGACGGCGACCCGGCTGACGGACGGTCGGCCGGGGTGCCGCTCCCGGCGGGTCAGCCGTTGTAGCTGAGCTTGGCGCACGGGTCGTCGTCGGCCGAACGGGCGTTGTCGGCGATGCTGGAGGGCAGCGGTCCAGGGGCCACCGGTGCCGCCGAACCGCCGGCCCCGGAAGCCCCACCGGCCGCCGCGAAGTCCTTGCCGAGGATCAGGTTCAGACCGCCCGCGCTGCTCTTCGCCAGCGTCGCCCCCGGGAAGAGCCGGGCCAGCTGCTGGGCCGCGGTCGCCTCGGCGGCGCCGTACTGGATCACCGTGGTGTCGTGGTCCTGCTCGGCCGCGTTGGCGGCGCCGGCCACGGTGAACCCGGCGTCCTTGAGCTTGGCGGCGGCCGAGCCGGTCAGCCCCCTGGTGGTGGTGCCGTTGTAGACCATGACCCTGGCGCCGGCGCCGTCCACCGCGGTGCTCGGGCTGCTGCTCGGACCCGGGGCGGGGCCGGCGGCGGGGCTGCCGGCGGCCGGGGCGTCGGCCTGCTGCCCACTGGCGTCCTGGCCGTCCAGCGTGCGGTCGGCCTTGAGCGCGGCCCAGAGCCGGTCCGAGTCCGGCTTCACCCAGGCCACCCGGGGACCCTCGAAACGCCAGGGGACGGTGACGAACTTGACGTCGTGCAGGTCGATGTTCTTCATCGACAGCCCGAAGCCGAGCAGCTTCTCGGCCGAGGCCAGGTCCGGGTCCACGGTGACCGACTTGGTGGCGGCATCGGCCAGCGGCAGCAGGGTGGTGGGGTCCATCCCCTGGCCCTTGACCTTCTTGATCAGCGCGGCGAGGAAGGCCTGCTGCCGCTGCATCCGGCCGATGTCGGAGCCGTCGCCGATGCCGTGCCGCACCCGGACGTAGTCCAGCGCCTGCTGGCCCGAGACGGTCTGCAGTCCCTTGGCGAAGAGCTGGCTGCCCTTGTGCCCGAGATTGGGGTCGAGGTCGCCCTGGTAGACGGCGTTCGGCAGGCAGACCTGGACACCGCCGACCGCGCTGGTCATCGCCGAGAAGCCGGCGAAGTCCACCACCAGGGTGTGGTCCACCCGCAGGCCCGTCAGGTGCTCCACGGTGTTCTGGGTGCAGGCCGGGTTGCCGGTGTCGGTGTTCCCCATCGAGAAGGCCGCGTTGAACATGGTGTTCGGCTGCGCTTTCGTCCACTTGCCGTTGACCAGGCAGGACGGGATCTCGACCAGCGAGTCGCGCGGGATCGAGATGCCGACCGCGTGCTTGTGGTCGGCGTACACGTGCAACAGGATCGTGGTGTCCGAGCGGGCGCCGTCGTCACCGCCGCCGCCGAGGTCGCTGTTGCCGCCGCCGCGCGAGTCCGAGCCGATCAGCAGGACGTTGACCGGCTTGTTGCCGTTGGCGTCAGCGGTGGCCGCCGGCGGGCGGTCGGGGGCGATGCCGGCCCGGTCGAAGCTCCTGATGTTGCCGGTCAGCTTCAGGTACACGGCGCCGGTGGCGCCGGCCGCGAGCAGCACGGCGGCTGCCGCGGTCCAGGCGATGATCTTCTTCCGGCTGGTCGGCCTGCGGCGGGCCCTGGTCCGGGCCCGACGGGCGGCGGCCCGGCCGCCGGTGGCCGCCGGCGCCTGCGCGGGGGCGTCGCCGTCGGACGAACCCGCCTGCTGACCTGCCATGCGCACTCCCCTCCGTCGGTCGGTCGACCGCCGCTTTTCAGCGGAGCATATAAATACATCATCGCGAAGTCTTGACCGGGTCTTGACTTGCTCTATTGCTTAACTGGGCAACCAAGTCGCGCCCAAGCGCTCCGGGGGCCAGTTGTAGGATGACCGGGCAAGAGGTTGTAGGATGACCGGGCAAGCGATGGGGCCAGGCGGATGATCGGAGGTGGCGGGTGACCAGCGGTGGCAGCAGCACGGGCAACGGCGGCGACACCCTGCACGCCGCCGGTCGGCGCTCCCTGGTGGACGTCGCGATCGAACAGCTCCGCGCGCAGTTGGCGGCGGGCAGCTGGGCGGTCGGCGAGCGGATCCCCACCGAGCACGAGCTGGCCGAACGGCTGCGGGTCGGCCGCAACACCGTGCGCGAGGCGGTCCGGGTGCTGGTGCACGCGGGCATGCTGGTCACCCGGCAGGGCGAGGGCACCTTCGTGCGCAGCACCAGCGACCCCGCCGCCGTGCTGCGGGGCGTGCAGCGCTCCGGCGTGCGCGACGTGCTGGAGGTGCGCGCCGCGCTGGAGGCCGAGGCGGCCCGGCTGGCCGCCGTCCGGCACACCCCCGAGGACCTGGACCGGATGCGGGCCGCGCTCGCCCGGGAGGCCGAGGTGATCGCCGCGCACTCCGAGCGGGTCGGCCGCGAGGCCACCGTCGAGCACGACCTGGAGTTCCACACCGCGGTCGTCGAGGCCGCCCACAATCCCGCGCTGACCGAGGTCTACCGCTACTTCGGCGCCTCGGTCCGCGAGGCGATGCGCACCGCGTTCGGCGACCACGAGATGCCCGAGGTGGTCGTGGCCACCCACGCGGCGCTGGTCGACGCGATCGCGAGCGGCGACCCCGAGCGGGCCGAGGCCGCGTGTCGCGCCCTGCTCGCCGAACCCACGGCGGCGGTCGAGCAGTTGCTCGCGGAGTTCGCCGCCCGGAAGTAGTCGGAAGCCGTCGGCCCGGACCACAGCGGGCCCCGCTTCCCCCTGCCACTCCCGTTTCCCTAGAAATGGCACCACCATGTCCGTCACCCGGGCTCAGCAGTCGCTGCCCATCTCGACCGTCCCCGTGCGCTCCAGGCTCGCCCATCCGGCGCTGCTGCTGACCGGGATCGTGCTGGTCGCGCTGAACATGCGGGCCTGCCTGGCCGCGATCTCGCCGATGGTCGGCGAGATCCAGCACACCTTCGGCCTCTCGACCACGGTCAGCGGTCTGATCACCACCGTGCCGGTGCTCTTCCAGGGCCTCGGTGCGCCGCTCACGCCACGGCTGACCCGCCGCTTCGGCACCGAGCGGGTGGTGCTCGGGGCGGTGCTGGTGCTGGGCGCCGGCGTGCTGCTGCGGGTGCTGCCCTCGGTGGCGGCGCTGTACGCGGGGTGCGTGGTGATCGGGGTGGCGATCGCGGTGCTGAACGTCTCGATGCCGGGACTGGTCAAGCGTGAGTTCCCGCAGCGGGCGGCGGCGATGACCGGGGTGTACTCGACCACGATGCTGGTCGGCGCCACCCTGGCGGCCGGCAGCTCGGTGCCGCTGGAGCACGCGCTCGGCGGCGGCTGGCGCGCCTCGCTCGGGGCCTGGTCACTGCTCGCGCTGGTGGCGGCGGTGGCCTGGCTGCCGCAGGTGCTGAAGGCCCGTCAGGACCGGGCCGCGGGAGTCGCGGCCGGGGCGGCGCCCGCGGTGGCGGCGGCCAAGCCGATCGCGGGGATCTGGCGGCTGCCGCTGGCCTGGCAGATCAGCCTCTTCATGGGCATCTCCTCGCTGATGGTCTACACCCTGGTCGCCTGGATGCCGACGATGCTGGCCGACCACGGCATGAGCCGCGACCAGTCCGGCCTGGTCTTCGCGTTCAGCAACCTGGTGCAGGTGGCGGGCGCCTTCCTGGTGCCGCTGCTGGCCGGCCGGCTGACCCGGCAGCGCGGGCTCGCGGTGGCGATGGCGGCCCTGAACGCGGCCGGCGTGACCATGCTGCTGCTCGCGCCGGTCTCCGGCGCCTGGGCCGCGGCGGCGGTGCTCGGCCTGGCCCAGGGCGGCTCGCTGGGCCTGGCGCTGGCCTTCATCGTGCTGCGCACCGACAGCGTGGCGGGCGCCGCGCAGCTGGGCGGCATGTCGCAGGCGGTCGGCTACCTGATCGCCGCCCTCGGCCCGGTCGGCGGCGGTGCGCTGCACCAGCTGACCGGGAGCTGGACGCCGGTGCTGCTCGTGCTGCTCGCGCTGGCCGGCGCGGCGGCCCTGGCCGGCTGGGGAGCCGGGCGGGACCGGACGCTGTAGCGCCGGGCGCGGTGTCCCCCGCCGCGGCGGGGGACACCGCGCTCAGTCGTTCGAGCTGAGCGTCAGGCCGGCCAGCCGGACCGTGGCGAAGGCGGTGGCCGCGACGGTGACGACCAGCAGCAGCGGGATGGCCGCGCCGAGCGCGACATCGGCCGTGATGGCGCCCGGCGAGGCGATGGTCTTGGCGACCGACAGGCCCCACTGCTGGATGCTCAGCGTCCTGGCGCCCTTCACGAAGTTGCCGACCAGGCTCTCCCAGATCAGCGCGTACGCCAGCCCCACCACCACCGCGTTGCGGGTGACCACGCCCAGCAGCAGGAAGAGCGCGCTGTAGGCGGCGCCCGCGACCAGGGTGCCCACCGTGTAGGCGAACGCCAGCCGGTCCGTCGTCCCGTCCAGGATCAGCCCCGCGACCAGGGTGGGAACGGCGGCGAAGAGCCAGCTGGTGAGGACGGCGACGGCGAGCTTGGTGGTGATGATCACCCGCCGCGGCAGCGGCTTGGCCAGCAGGTAGACGATCGAGCCGTCGTCGATCTCGGTCGAGATCACGCCGGTGCCCACCACCAGTCCCAGCAGCGGGACCAGGGTGCCGAGCCCCAGCGTGCCCAGGATGTTGACGGTCAGCGCGTGCTTGTCGGTGTCGGCGCTGGCGGCGGCCCTCGCCACCACGGCCAGCAGCACCAGCAGGACCGGGACAATCAGCAGCAGGATCGCCCGCCGCCTGCCGAGGAGACCGCGTACGGTCAGCCGTGCCACGGTCAGGTTCACGGTGTTCAGCCTTTCTGGACTACTGGTACGGGGTGGGACGATCAGGAGTTGACCAGGTAGGAGAAGACGCTCTCCAGCGACTCGTCCGCCGGGGAGACGGTGTAGAGCCGGATCCCGGCCTCCTGGGCCACCTTCGGCAACAGGGTGGTGAACCCCTGGAAGTTGATCGCCTGGATCCGCAGCGCCCGCTCCTGCCAGTCCAGTTCGATGCCGGCCGTGGAGCCGTCGGCGATCAGCGCGGCGGCCAGCCGCCGGTCGTCGCTGGAGCGGACCAGGTAGCGGTGCGGCCGGTCGGTCATCAGCCGGCGGATCCGGCGGAAGTCGCCCGAGGCGGCGTGCCGTCCGGCGACCACCACCTCGATGTGCCGGGCCAGTTGCTCGACCTCCTCGAGGATGTGCGAGGAGAAGAGCACCGTGCGGCCCTCGGCGCCGAACCGGCGCAGCAGCTCCATCAGTTGCAGCCGCTGACGCGGGTCCATGCCGTTGAACGGCTCGTCCAGCAGCAGCACCGCCGGGTCGTGGACCAGCGCCGAGGCCATCTTGACCCGCTGCTTCATGCCCTTGGAGTAGGTGCCGGTCTGCCGCTCCTGCGCGTGCTCCATCTCGACCAGGGCGAGCGCCCTGCGGGCCGCCGCGCCCGGGTCGGGCAGCCCGTGCAGTTCGGCGTTGGCCAGCACGAACTCCCAACCGGTCAGGTAGTCGTACATCGACTCCCGCTCCGGCACCAGGCCGATCGCCCGGTAGACCTCCTGGTTGCGCCAGATCGGCGCCCCGTCCAGCGTCACGCTGCCGGCCGAGGGCGCCAGGAAGCCGCTCATCAGGTGGATCAGGGTGGACTTGCCCGCCCCGTTTGGCCCGAGCAGGCCGGTCACGCCGGGGCCGATCGACATCGAGACGTCGTTGACGGCGACCACGTTGCCGAACCAGCGGGAGACCTTGTCGATGGTGATGACAGCCATGACGATCCCTCAGATCTTCCGGTAGCGGCGCAGCAGCACCAGGTAGGCGCCGACGGCGAGGGCGAGGATCTCCAGGCCGAAGACCACCGTGCCGAGCGCGCCGGGCGTGCCCGGCGAGTTGGCCGTCAGACCGCAGATCTGGTTGACGAACCGCTCCACCACCGAATCGGGCGCGATCAGGTAGGCCCAGGCCGCCTGGGTCGCCCCGTTCTCCCGCAGGCCGCCACCGCCGGAGAGGCCGACGATGATGGTGGCCACGATGCCGCTGACCACCAGCACGCCCATGATCGCGGCGACACCGAAGCCGCGCCGCGGCGTGGCCGCCGCGATCACCAGGGCGACCGCCGAGAGGACCAGCGAGTAGAGCAGCGCGGTGAGCAGCCCCATGCCGAAGTGCTCGGTGTTGTGGGCGAAGTCCATCCCGCCGAGCAGCGCGCCCAGGTAGAGCACCAGCAGCGGAAGCCCGGTGACGATCAGCATCGCGGCCACCAGCGCGGCGCCCTTGGCCCGCACGTAGTCCGCGCGGGTGATCGGGCGGGAGAAGTAGAGCGGGACGGTCGCGTACCGCAGATCGCGGGAGAGCAGCACCGGGGCCTGGGCGGCCACGAAGATCTCGGCGAAGAGCAGGCCGATGTTCTCCAGGTACTGCGGATAGTCCGTGGAGTACTGGGAGCTGCCCTCCCTGATCGTGATCGCCACTATCAGGGCGGCCGGCAGTGTGATGGCGGCCAGCATCAGCATCGGCAGCACCTTGGACCGGCCCGAGCGCCCCAACCCGAAGGCGCCGCGCAGGCCCTGGACGAAGAGCGAGCGGGTGGCGTAGCCGCGACCGAGCCGGGGGCCCTGGTAGCCGCGGTAGCCGATGTTGTGGATGACACCGTCGGGGGCGGCGTCGGTGGGTGCTGGGAAGTCGGACTGGGTGGTCATCGGCTGCCCCCTGCGGGCTCGGCCACCGACTCGGTGGTCGGCTCGGTGAATATCTCGGCGACCCGGTGCCGGCGCTGCTCCAGGCGGACCAGGCCGAGTCCGAGGTCGGCGACGGTGTCGCGGATCAGGTCGTAGGTGTCCTCGCCGGCCAGTTCGACCAGCAGGACGTGGCCGCCGTCGGGGCTGACGCTCAGGCCGGCCTCGGTCAGCCGCTGCTGGACCAGCCGGTCGGCGCTGCCGTCGGCGTTGTCCGTCACCTCGACCGCGAGCAGCTGGGTCACCTCGGTGAACGAGGCGGTGGAGGAGGAGCGCAGCAGCCGGCCGCCGTCGATCACCACCAGGTGGTCGCAGGTCCGCTCCAGCTCACCGAGCAGATGCGTGGTGACCAGCACCGAGATGCCGAACTCGCGGTGCACCTTGCGGATCAGCCCGAGCATCTCGTCCCGGCCCGCCGGATCGAGGCCGTTGGTCGGCTCGTCGAGCAGCACCAGCCGGGGGTCGTGGACCAGCGCCTGGGCGAGCTTCACCCGCTGCTTCATGCCGGTGGAGTAGCCGCCCATCGGGCGGTAGCGCTCCTCGTACAGGCCGACATGGCGCAGCACGTCGGCCGTCCGCTCGCGGGCGGCGGTGGCCGGCAGCCCGGACATCCGGGCCATGTGCACCACGAACTCGGTGGCGGACACGTCCGGTGGCAGGCAGTCGTGCTCCGGCATATAGCCGACCAGCTCGCGGATCGCCGAGCCCTCGGTGGCGATGTTCAGCCCGAGCACCTCGCCGCTGCCTGAGGTGGCCGGCGAGAGCCCGAGCAGGATCTTGATGAGCGTGGACTTGCCCGCCCCGTTGGCCCCCACCAGTCCCACCACGCCCGGCCGCACCTCTACGGTGAGCTGGTCGAGCGCGGTGATGGCGGGGAACCGCTTGGTGAGGGCGTCCGTTCTGATGACTGGAGGCTCGGTGGACACGTGTCGAACCTAACGCCTGGCGGCGCCGGTGGGACCTGACCGCAGGCGTGGATCCTCTCCTGCTGCGGGATGACCCGGATCGGGCCACCCCCTAGGGGACGGTGCGTCAGCCCGGTACGTCAGCCCAGCAGGTTCGCCTGCAGCAGGACCACCTGGCGGAAGGCCTGGCTCGGCACGCCGTGCGGGTTGCTCATCACGATGGTGGTCACCACGTCCCCCGAGCCGAGGTAGGCGGCCTCGGCCACCGGCTGCCCGGCGCCGGTCGGGCCGGCCTGCACGCCGCTCTTGGTGGTGTGGCTGGCGGTCGGGACCCGGAAGTCGAACTCGTCGACTCCCGGGGCGCCCTGTGGGACCGCCTTGGGACTGCCGTCGGTGATCAGGTTCTGGTAGAAGTCGCTGCCCTCGTCCGCCGAGCCGAACCTGACCAGCCAGATCTCGGTGCGGGTCCCGTCCTTGGTGGTCCAGACCCGGGTGGCGGCCCCGCGGCAGGCGTCGGTCGCGAGCAGGTTCGGCAGGTTGGCCGCGTCGTCGTGCAGCTTGGCGTAGTCGGTGCAGGGCGGCGCGGCGGCCGGCGAGCCGGCCGGGAGCCCGCCGGGGCCGGGGACCGCCTCGCGCGGCGCCGACAGCACCAGCGCGCGCAGGTCCGCGTAGTGCCGGTGGTTCGCCGCGCCGTCGCTCGGGGCGGGCTTGCCGTCGGGCAGCTGCGGCAGCGCCTGCGGCGCGAAGGTGTAGCGGCCGTCGCCCGGCGTCTCGAGGCCCGGGATGCTGGTGCGCTCGGGCGCGCTGACCGCGACGGCGGTGGCGGCGCCGGAGGCCACCAGCAGCAGCCCGGCAACGGCCCAGCGCAGCACGGTGCCCCGCTGGGGGCGACGCGGCGGGCTCGGCGCGGGCATCCCGGGCACGGCCCACGGGTCGCCGGGCCACGGCAGTTGGGCGGCCGGCTGCGCCGGCGAGGGCTGCTCGGGCTGCTCGGGCTGCTCGGGGATCTGCTCGGTCATACGGACGCTCCGGGAAGGGCCAGCCGCTGCAGCTGCTGACGGAAGATGGACACGGCCTCACTCAGCGGCAGCGGCGCGACCCCCGCGACGTGCATGGTCACCAGCAGGTCGCCGACGGCCGCCGCGCACTCCATCCCGTCGATCGGCGCGGCCGGGTCGAGCTTCGGCAGGAAGCAGTGCGCATCGGGGTGGTCGGGCACCTGCGGCCCGTCCCGGAAGATGCCGGAGTCCGCGCCCAGGGCGCCGAGGAAGGCGCTCTCGGCGTTGACCGACTGCTGGTCGAACTGGTCCAGCCACACCGTGGCGACCAGGTTCGCGTCGTTCTCCTGGTAGCTGCGCACCCCCGCGCCCCGGTGGCCCTCGGCCTGCAGCACGGTCCTCACGTGGTCGCGCTGGTCCTTGGGCAGGTCCTTGATCTGCTCGTCCAGGTAGGAGGCGAGCTGGTCCTTGGTCAGCGCGGTGTCGTCGCCGTACGCCCCGTCGTCCGGGCCCGGGCGGAAGCCGGCCGGCATCGGGAGCAGCAGGTCGCGCATCGAGCCGAAGTGCGTGCCGTTCGAACTGGCGCCGTACGCCGGGCCGGTGCTCGGCGCGGCGGTGGGGGCCTGCGCGGCCGCCGGGGCCGCCGCGGCGCGTGGCGACGCGGTGCGGTCGGGCGTGGCCGCGATGACGCCGGCGCCGATCCCCACGCCGAGCAGCGCGGCGGCGGCCACCGCGGCGGTCACCCGCAGCGCGGGGCTCCGGCGGCGGGCGGCGGGCTCGGGCGCGGCGGGCTCGGGCGCGGGCGCGGGCGCGGGCTCGGGCGCGGGCTCGGGCGCGGGCTCGGCGCCAGGGGTTTCGAGGTCGCTCATGCCAGCCGCTCCCACTGCTGCTTGGCCAGGTCACGGACCGTGTCCGCGGTCATCTGGGTGGTGCCGAACGCCTCCACCCGCACGACCAGGTCCCCGCGCCGGGTGATCGCCTGGGCGAAGTAGAACTGGTCGGTGGTCTCGAAGTAGGTCTCCGGCGTGCTGGTCGCCCGGTAGCCGCCGTCCATGCCGTTCGTGAACGGCGTCCCGCCGCTGCGGGCGGTCGACGCCTGCGCGAGCGCCGAGGCGGCGCTGTCGGAGAAGTACTGGATCAGCTGGACCCGGTACTTGACCCCGTTCTGCTGCCAACTGGCCAGCGCCGCACGGCGGAAGCCGTCGATCAGCAGCTCCCGGAAGTCCTGCGCCGAACTGCCGGCCTCCTGGGCCAGTTCGTCGGTGCTCTCCCAGTCGCCGCTGTCCGCGGCCCCGAAGTCGTCCCAGTCCTGCGCCCCGGCGGGCTCAGGCAGCAGCAGCGGGCGCAGGTCGCCGTCGATGGCGAGCGGCTTCGGGGCGATCGCCGCCGAGGCCTGGGCGCTGAGGTGGGTGACCGGGTAGCCGGGCGCCGTGGCCGGCTGGATCGGCGGCAGCGGCGTGGGCGGGCGCTGCGCCTGGATCGCGTAGCCGACACCACCGCCCAGCAGCGGCCCGAGCAGCAGCGCGCCGGCCATCAGCAGCGCGGTCCGCGAACGACGCGCCGGCCGCTCGGGACCGGATTCGGGTGCCGGCGCCAACTCGGCTGGCGGCGTGGTGACTTCGGGTGGCGTACTCACAGCTGACTCCTGCGCGGGCGGGACGACGGTCGAAGGCGGACCACTGCGGTCCGCGGCCTCAGCCACCGCTGCCCAACCGGTCGTGCTGACGCTTCATCGCATCCGCCAGCAGCGACGGATCCGGGTCGCCCTTCACGTACACGTGCACCTCGTACTCGACGTCACCGACCGAGCTGACGCCGACCATCTCGCCGGTGTACGCCTGCTGGTCCGGCTTGAAGAGGAAGCCCTTGGCCGAGCTGTCGCCGCCCACCGACATCGACGTGGAGTTGTCCCAACTGGCCGACTGGGCAAAGGCCTTCGCATTGTCGGCCGAGGAGAACCGCATCAGCTGGGTGGAGACCTCGCTCTGCCCGTCGCCGGTGCGGTACCGGCGGTAGGCCGCCTCCTGGTAGCTGTAGGAGTCCAGGATGCCCTGGGTGTCCGCCGGCTTCGCGTAGTTCTTGGCGATGTCGGCCACAGTGAGCGCGGTGCCGTCCGGGGAGCCGTAGGGCTCGGCGCCGTCCGGGACCTGGAGCAGGAAGAAGCGCAGGTCGCCGCCGTGGGTGTCGCCGTTGACGGTGCCGTGCAGGTTGCCGGTCGGCGCGGGGGCGAGTGAGAGGCTGGGCAGCGGCACCGGGGTCGGGCTGCCGGTCGGGGCCGGCTGTCCGGTCGGCTGGGCACCGGGCGCGGAGCCCGCACCGGCCGTGCCGAGTGCCGACGAGGCCGCTGACGAGGCCGCCGCCGCGCGGTGTCCGGGCCGGCCGACGGCGACCGTCACGGTGGCGCTGGCCGCGGTGACCGCGAGCAGCCCGAGGGTGGCCAGGGCGACGGTGGCGGCCCGCGGCAGTCGGCGGGACCGGACGGCGAGGTGCTGGGCCTCGGGCGGCTCCGTCGCGAGGACGGGCGCTTCCACTGACTCGGCGTCAGCGGCGGGATCGGGTGCGGACAACAGACTTCCCCCACGAAGTGAACGAGCGAGACGCGCGCGCACTGTCTGCCAAGCTCAGCCGCACCGTCAGTCACCCGGAAGTATGAAAGATCGCTGTGTGCGGCAGCAACGTGAAAATCCGCCCCACTCCCCCATTGCTTCACCTATCGGACACGTCGTGATCGAACCGCAACTGTCCGGCCGGTCGACGACGGTCCGTCAGCCTTGCAGGTAGGCGCTGTCCCTGACATCGGTGATGAACATCCGCCCGGGCGCGTGGGTGATCGCGAACGGCGGGCGCGAGCCGATCACCGCCTGCTGCGCCGTCACCCCGCAGGCCCAGAAGACCGGCAGCTCCCCCGGACCGATCGCCACCGGGTCGCCGTAGTCCGGCCGGGCCAGCTCGTGGATCCCCAACTCCTTTGGCGCGCCCACCTGCAGCGGAGCACCGTGCACGGCCGGCAGCCGACCGGTGACCGCGATCGCGGTCTCCACCAGCTCCGCCGGGATCGGCCGCATCGACACCACCAGCGCACCGCGCACCCGCCCGGCCGGCGCACAGTCGCGGTCGGTGACGTACATCGCCACGTTGCGGCCCTGCTCGACGTGGCGCAGTGGCACGCCCGCCGCCAGCAGCCGGCCCTCGAAGCTGAAACTGCACCCGATCAGGAAGGTGACCAGCTCCCCGCCGCGCACCTCGGGCAGCCCGGCGATCGACGGCAGCTCGGCCTCGTCGGCCGGTTCGCCGTCCACCCAGACCCGGTAGGCGGGCAGATCGGTGCGCAGGTCCGCGCCCGGCGCCAGGCGGCTGGTCCAGCTGCCCGGCGCGGTGACGTCCAGCACCGGGCAGGGCCGCGGGTTGCGGTCCGCGAAGAGCCGGAAGTCCGCGGCCCAGTCCCGGGGCACCGAGAGCAGGTTGGCCTGGGTGAAGCCGAGCGCCACCCCGGCGGTGGGCAGGTCCAGGCCCGCGCGGAACGCCCGCCGGGCCCGCTCGGGCGACCAGGCGGCGCGTGCTGCGGCGTCCTGCTCCGTCACCCCTCCCACTCTGCTCGGCTCAGCCCAGCTGCGCCAGGCCCTCGGTGGCGATCCGCTCGAAGACGGCGAGGTCGTTGTCGAAGACCGAGCCGGGCACCGGCCAGTGGATCACCAGCTCGGTCATGCCCAGCTCGCGGTACCTCCCGGCCCAGTCCACGAAGGCGTCCAGGGAAGCCAGCGGCCGCTCCGCCGTCGACCCCTGGAGCAGCACCTTCGCCAGCTCCGCCACGTCCCGCCCCTGCGCCTCGCAGGCGGCCCGCAGTTTCGCCAGCTGCCCGGCGATCACCGCCGGTGCCTGCTCGGCCGGCACGTCGGCCGGTCCCTTCGGGTCGCCGTAGGTCACCCAGCCCTGCCCGTACTCCGCCGCCAGCCGCAGCCCGCGCGGCCCGGTCGCCGCCACGTACAGCGGCAACCGGGGCCGCTGCACGCAGCCCGGGATGTTCCGCGCCTCGACGGCCGAGTAGTACCGCCCCTGCTCGGTGGTGGCGTCCCGGGTCAGCAGCTTGTCCAGCAGCGGCACGAACTCGCCGAACCGGTCCGCCCGCTCCTTCGGCGACCACGCCTCCTGCCCCATCGCGGTCGCGTCGAAGCCGACCCCGCCGGCCCCGATCCCCACCGTCAACCGCCCACCGGAGATGTCGTCGACCGTGACCAGCTCCTTGGCCAGCGTGACCGGATGCCGGAAGTTCGGCGAGGTCACCAGCGTGCCCAGCCGCAGCCGCTCGGTCGCGCAGGCCGCGGCGGTGAGGGTCGGGACCGCCCCGAACCACGGCTCGTCGCGGAACGACCGCCACGAGAGGTGGTCGTAGGTGTACGCGGCGTGGAAGCCGAGGTCCTCGGCCCGCCGCCAGATCTTCTGACCCTCGTTCCACCGGTGGATGGGGAGGATCACGGTGCTCAGACGCATGCCACCGACCCTACGGGAGTCGCGTCGACCTCCCACGGACTGTCGAGCCAACGCAAGCCTCTACGGCTCACACATGATGTACTACACTTCTGTTATGGATACACAGCGACCTGGCAAGACCCGAGTCACCAGTGTCTCCTTGCGCGCCGAGACTCTGGAGGCGGTTCGCGCGCGTGCCGGCAAACAGGGCGTCTCCTCCTTCATCGAGGAGGCCGTGCAGCGGCAGCTCCAGCGCGAAGCCATCGACGAGTACATCGCCGCCTCCGAAGCCGAGCACGGCCCGGTCGATCCAGCCGAGGTGGCGGCCAGGGCTGAGCGGATCCGCGCACACCACGCCGCCCACCGCGCAGAGGGCGCCCAGACGGATGCCGCGTGAGCGGCACCCTCGTTCTCGACAGCGAGGCGCTCTCCAAACTCTCCCGACGGCATCGCGGCATGACCGTTTGGCTGGACGTCGCTCGCACGCTGGACCTTCTCGTCGTGACGAGCGCGGCCACACTGGTGGAGGCGCGTGACCCGAAGGTGCCGCAAGCGGCGTTCGACCACGCCGTGTCCCTGGTCAAGGTACGGCCCATCACGGAAGAGGTCGCACGCGCTGCGAGCAAGCTGCTCGCCGCCGAGGGGCTGCACGGGCACAAGTACGCCATCGACGCGATGCTGGCCGCCACCGCCCACCTGGAACACGGTGATGTGACCGTCGTGACCAGCGACACCGACGACCTGCGCCGGCTGTGCCGACCGCGCATCGCGGTCGAGCCCGTCTGACCGCGTCTCGGCATCGGTGAACGCGGATCCTCCTCGGCCTCGTCCGTCGTCAGGGACGAGTGGGCCCGAGGCCTTCGTAGAACGGGCCGTAGACCTCCAGGACGCGGCCCTGGGCGGGCTCGTCCACGACCACCCGGACCCGTCCACACTGTCCACGAAGAAGCCTTGCGGTGGCGGCTTCGTCCGTAAGCGGCCCTGTTACGGCACGGTGACGCGGCATGGATCCTGGCGGGACATCGGACCAAGAGAATTTTCACAGAGCGTCCGCCAGGTCTCCAACGTGTGAGTGGAGAGGGGGGTGGGGCGCACCGTCCCGATCCGCTGCCGTGCCCGTGTTCCTTGGGGGATCACCCGATGTCCGTTCGCTTCGCCCGCCGCCGCTCCCGCCTGCTGGCCGCCGCCGCCACCGTCGCCGTGCTCGGCGCCGCCATGCCGCTGGTCAGCGGCGCCTCCTCGGCCTGGGCCTGCGGTGACGGCCCCGCCACGGTCGCCCCGGCCGTGCCGGCGCCGACCGCCTCCGCCGCGGTGCACCAGGGGCAGGTGCAGACCGCCTACCTGCCGGGCATGCCCGGCACCATCACCGCGGGCGGCAGCCCGATCGAGTTCGGTGTGGAGATCGGCAACTTCACCGGCGCGGCGTACGACAGCCTTCAGCCGACCCTCGGCTTCTACAACGAGGCGGCGGGCTCCCACCCGGGTGGCGGGACCAACCTGCGGCCCGAGGACTTCACCGTCCAGGTCATGACCGGTGGCCAGTGGAAGACCCTGCCGGTCCACCACGGGTGCGACCCGGTGATCTACCCCGACACCTCGGGCCTCGCCCAGCAGCTGGACAACGGGCACGCTACGCGGCTGATGTTCCGCGTCGCGCTCTCCGCCAAGGCGCCGGCCGACCAGCACGACATCACCGTGTACCTCGGCACCACGCCCAACGGCCGGATCTCCTCGCACGCCCTGCACATCGCCCGCCTGGCCGCGCCGAGCAGCCCGTCGGCGAGCGCCCCGGCCAAGGCCGCGGGCGGGACGCCCACCAAGCCGGCCGGCCAGGCCCCGGCGCCCGCCAAGCAGCGGACCGCCGCCACCCCGAGCGCCGCGCCGGCCCAGGTCGCCGCGGTGCGGGCCGCGGCGGCGACCTCGCCCACCGCGGTCCCGAGCACCGCGACCGCCTCCACGAAGCAGCTGGCCTTCACCGGCGGCGGCTCCGACTCCGGCCTGCTGCTCGGCGCCGGCGGAGCCCTGGTCGTCCTCGGCGCGGGCGCGGTGACCCTGAGCGCCCGCCGTCGCTCGGCGGCCCGCCACTGAGGCCGGAGCCGGGACGGGCGATGCCCGACGGAGCCGCCTGAGCCCTGGTCGCCGACCTGGCCCGGCCAAGGGCTGAACGGGCGTCATATCGTATGCCTACTGGTCGAAGCGCCTGAAACCACTGATGTTGGTGGAGGCTTCTCCGTAACTTTCCCCGCGCTCCGTCGTGAGTTCTCGACCGACTCATGAGACTGTCTCGGCACCCGCACCCGCCCCCGGAGCCCTCAGGAGACAGGTCTGCCATGAGCGCCATCAACCGTCGTCGCTTCATCCAACTGGCGGGCGGGACAGCCGCCCTGTCCGCGATGTCGACCAGCATCGCGCGTGCCGCGGCCATCCCGGCGAGCCGTCGCACGGGGAGCCTGCGGGACGTCGAGCACGTCGTCGTGCTGATGCAGGAGAACCGTTCCTTCGACCACTATTTCGGCACCCTGCGCGGGGTGCGCGGCTTCGGCGACCCGCGGCCGGTGACGCTGCCCAGCGGAAAGCCGGTCTGGTACCAGTCGGACGGCAGCAAGGACGTACTGCCGTTCCGCCCCAGCGCGGAGAACCTCGGGCTGCAGTTCCTGGAGGACCTGGCGCACGACTGGAACAGCGGCCACCAGGCCCGCAACAACGGCAAGTACGACCAGTGGGTGCCGGCCAAGACCGCCACCACGATGGCCTACCTGACCCGCGAGGACATCCCCTTCCACTACGCGCTGGCCGACGCGTTCACCATCTGCGACGCCTACCACTGCTCGCTGGTCGGCCCCACCGACCCGAACCGCTACTACATGTGGACCGGCTACACGGGCAACGACGGCCAGGGCGGCGGCCCGGTCATCAACAACGCCGAGGCGGGCTACTCCTGGACCACCTACCCCGAGCGGCTGGAGCGGGCCGGGGTCTCCTGGAAGATCTACCAGGACATCGGCGACGGCCTGGACGCGAACGGCGGCTGGGGCTGGATAGAGGACGCCTACCGGGGCAACTACGGCGACAACTCGCTGCTGTACTTCGACCAGTACCGCAACGCCAACCCCGGCGACCCGCTCTACGACAAGGCCCGCACCGGCACCGACGCCAAGGCGGGCGAGGGCTTCTTCGACCAGCTCAAGGCCGACGTGGTCGGCGGCACGCTGCCGCAGGTCTCCTGGATCGTGGCACCGGAGGCCTTCACCGAGCACCCGAAC
This sequence comes from Kitasatospora sp. NBC_01266, assembly GCF_036242395.1. Taxonomy (NCBI): domain Bacteria; kingdom Bacillati; phylum Actinomycetota; class Actinomycetes; order Kitasatosporales; family Streptomycetaceae; genus Kitasatospora; species Kitasatospora sp. NBC_01266. The sequence continues at coordinate 4,260,100 of NZ_CP108458.1, forward strand.
TGGCCGGTCAACTACGGTGCCTGGTACATCTCCCAGGTGCTGGACGCGCTCACCGCCGACCCGGAGGTGTGGAGCAGGACCGCGCTGCTGGTCACCTACGACGAGAACGACGGGTTCTTCGACCACGTCGTGCCGCCGTTCCCGCCGAGCTCGGCGGCTGACGGGCAGTCCACCGTGGCCACCACCGGGGAGCTCTACGCCGGCAACTCCGGCACCGCCGGGCCCTACGGGCTGGGTCAGCGGGTGCCGATGTTCGTGGTCTCGCCGTGGAGCAAGGGCGGCGCGGTCTGCTCGCAGACCTTCGACCACACCTCGATCATCCAGTTCATCGAGCAGCGCTTCGGGGTGCACGAGCCGAACATCTCGCCCTGGCGCCGGACCGTCTCCGGCGACCTGACGGCGGCCTTCGACTTCCGCCGCCCCGACGCGGACGTGCCCGGCCTGCCCGACACCAGCGGCTACCTGCCGCCGGACCAGGACCGCCACCCCAGCTACGTGCCGGTGCCGCCGGCCAACCCGGCGCTGCCCAAGCAGGAGCCCGGCCTGCGCACCGCCCGCCCGCTGCCCTACGACCTGGCGGCCGACGGCCGGGCGGGCGCCGACGGACAGCTGCGGGTCGACTTCGCCAGCCACGGCGACGCGGGCGCCCACTTCCTGGTGACCTCGGCGACCCAGCCGGACGGCCCGTGGACCTACACCGTCGAGGCCCGGCGGCAGCTGACCGGCGGCTGGACCCTGGCGGCCGGCGCCTACGACTTCACGGTGCACGGTCCCAACGGGTTCCTGCGCCAGTTCCAGGGCGAGGCCGGCACCGCGGGCCTCGAGGTGACGGCGCGCCACGACGGCGGCAGCGGGCAGGTCCAGCTGGTGCTGACCAACACCGGTGCGACGTCCGTCGAGCTCACCGTCACGGACGCCTACGGCAACGACGGCCCCGCCACCCACCGCCTGCGCCCGGGCGCCCAGCTCAGCCACACGGCGGACCCGGGGCACAGCCACGGCTGGTACGACCTGTCGATCACCACCGACCAGGACGCCGGCTTCCTGCGCCGGCTGGCCGGCCACGTCGAGACCGGCGCGGCCAGCACCAGCGACCCGGCGATCGCGACCGCCTGACGGCCGGCCGCACCACCGACGTGACAGTGCGGTGCTTCCCGAGCCGACTCGGGAAGCACCGCACTGTCACGTCGGTCGGGCTCAGCGCAGCGCCAGGAAGACCGGAGTGGCCACCGCCGCGCCGAGCGCCGTCCCGACCAGCACCTGGGCCAAGGTGTGGTCGCGCAGCGCCACCCGGGACCAGCCGACCAGCGCGACCAGGGGGTAGAGCGCGAGCAGCCAGGGGCCGTACGAGCAGGCGAGCATCGTGATCGCGCCGGACGAGACGGCGGTGTGCACGCTGACCTTCCAGACCGTGGTGATCGCGAGGATCACCACCAGACTGGCCAGCATCGCGGCGACCAGGGCGATCAGCGCCGCCGGGGCGCCGCCGACGAGCAGCAGCGTCATCCCGATCGTCACCGAGGCCATGATCAGCGGTATCACCACCAGCCGGTCCTGCCGCCGCCGCACATGCCGGTCGCCCCAGTGCCCGCGCCGCTCGCCGAGCTTGATCAGCAGGATCGGGATCACCCCGGAGAAGAGCGCGGCGGTCAGTCCCCAGCCCACCCCGCTCCACCGGCCCGCGTGCCAGCCGATCAGCAGGGTGACCGCGATGATCCAGTTCTTCGGCTCCAGGCCGTCGGTGACCAGCCGCGCGCCGCGCGGTTCGGCTGCGGCTGCGGCTGCGGCGGCCGGCGGTTCCTCGACGGCGGGCGGGGCGGCGGGCGGGGTGGGCAGCGAGGTCACGGGACATCCTGGAACTGGGCGACGGCGAGGGCGACGGACGGGACGGGCGGGACGGGCGGGACGGGCAGCGAGGTCACGGGACGTCCTGGAGCCGAGGGTCGGCGAGGGCGACGGCCGCGACCGACCGGTAGGCGGCCGCGAGACCGAGCAGGCGGCGGGTCTCGGCCTCGAAGTCGAGCTCGGCGAAACTCTCGGTGGGCCGCTGCGCACTCTGGTGGCCGGGCGTCCGGCCGGCCAGCCGCTGGGCACCGCAGGCGCGCAGCAGCAGTGCCTCGGCCAGCTCCGGCTGCTCGGCGCCGGCCTGCCGGGCGACGCGCTCGCACAACTCCTGGTCGGCGTACCCGGCCAGCACCAGGGAGGCGTCGCGGATCTCGATCACCCTGCGGTGCAGCAGCACCCGGGGGCTGCGGCCCAGCGGCGCGGTCAGCACCACCTCGGGCACCGCCGTGGTGAGTTCCACCCAGAGCGGCCGCAGCCGGCGCGCGGTGCGCCAGGCCCGCAGCGCGGCCCGGCCGCCGCCGATCGCCGGGATCGAACTGCCCACCAGGATCAGCCCGATGGCCGTCCACTCGATGCCGTACAGCACCGAGGCCCCCAGGAACATCGGCCGCTGGTCGAGTTGGAGCAGCACCTGACAGACCCGCAGCAGCGCGTAGCAGAGACCGGCCGCGCTGCCCGCGCCCAGCACCCGCAGCCCGGTGCGCAGCCAGCCGGCCGCGGCCCGGCGGGCGTAGGTGCCGAACAGCCAGCTCGCCAGCCCCATCGCGGATCCCAGGTAGCCGGCGAAGATCAGCTCGTACACCGCCGCGGGGACCGAGCCCGGGTAGCTCTGGAAGAAGTCCCCGACCTCGGCGGTGCGGTGCATCAGGCAGAAGCTGACCACCAGCCCGGCCTGCGCGGCGAGCAGGACGGCCAGCTGCGGACGGCGCAGCCGGGTCGCCGGCTCGGGGCGGGCGGTGGCGGTCACGAAGGCGAGCACCCCGTCACAGGCGACCAGGCCGGTCAGGTGCTTGATCACCATGGCCAGGTTGTGGACACCGCTGCTCGCGTCCACCCAGGCGGTGATCGCGGGCAGGCCCAGGGTGATCGCGATCGCGAGGCCGGCGAAGGCGGTCCAGAGGGTGCGCTGGCGCGGGTTGCGGACGGCGGCGGGCAGCCGCCAGGCGGTCACCAGCCAGAGCATGGCCAGCACCAGGAGGTGGCTGGGCGACAGCCGGTCGGTGGTCTGCGTGGCCGGCACCGACCCGGCGGCGAGCTGGAACACGGTCGTCATGTGCGCCGCGCCGGGTGGCCGAGGGCGTCGTTGAGCCGGCTCAGCACCGGGTCGCAGCTCGGTTCGCCGGCCGGTTCGCCGGCCCGGGTGGCGCGCTCCAGGATCAGCGTGGCGAGCGACTCCGCGTCGGCCTCCTGGCAGCTGCTGTAGCCGCTGCGGGCGAGCAGTGCGAGCACCCGGTCGGTGACCAGTCCGAGCTCCGCGTCCCGTGCCGCGCGGTCCACGGCGGCGGCCCGCTCGGCCCGCGCCGCCGCTTCGGCCTCGGCCCGCTCGGCGAGGCGGAGCTGGTCGACGAGTTCGGCGAACTCGGCGACCGAGGTCCCCTCGGGCGAGACGTGGCCGAGCAGCATGTGCGACACCTCGTGCAGCACGATCTGGGCCTTCAGGATCGGTGCCGCCCCCGCCTCGTAGAAGATCAGGTCGGCACTGTCCAGCCCGACCCAGAGTCCGCACGGCAGGTCCGCCCCGGCCGCGTTCGCCAGCGCCACCAGCCGCAGCGGGCGCCCGCGCTCGCGGGCGATCCCCGCGCAGAACTCCTCCAGCTGGAAGGGGCGCGGTACCACCAGCCGGTCCGCCAGCGCGGTCAACCGGGACCGCGGCTGCCTGCGCCACCTCATGGCCGCCTGCCCTCTTCGCCGTTGCTGTGCCACCGACCCGGTTGCCGGGGCGACTCGGGACGGTGCGCCGACCGTGCTGGACGATCGAGCCAGTAGCTTAAACGTTCGGTCGAGCGGCGGTCACGTGCGGTGGCGTGCAGGTGCGGTGTCCTCCGCACGCGGTCCTCTTCACCACACCGGCCGGGCGCTGGGACTCAGCGGGTCTTCCCGCGCCTGGCGCGGCCCACCTCGGGCAGCCCCTCAACCACCCGGACCTGGTCGACGATCGCCCGCAGACCCTTGAGCGCGCGCGGCGACAGGCCGGCCAGCCGGAACGCCACCGCGCGGATGTTGCTGTCGGCGAGCACGTCGGCCAGTTCGTCCGCCGCGGCGGGCGCGGCCGACGCCCCCTCGGGCGCACCCTCGGGCGCGGCCCCCGCCTTCAGCTCCCGGACCCGGGCGTCCACCCGATCCGCGACCGTGTCGTCCAGGAAGTAGGCGGCCGGCACCCCGAAGAAGGCCGCGATGGCCTCCAGGGTGCGCACGGTCGGGTTGGTCTTGGTACCGGTGCGGATCTGCTGCAGGGTGCCGTGCGAGACGGTCGGCCCGTCCGGCCCGGCCTGCTCGCGGATCGCCTGGGCGACCTCGTGGTAGCTGAACGGGCCGCGCCCCGCCGGGTGGATCTCCCGGAAGAGGTGGTCCAGTCTCTGCGCGATGGTGCGTCGGCGGTCCTGGGCCTGCCCGGGCATCGACATCGCCACCGCCACCACTCCCCTGCTCCCCCGATCCGCGGACCCTACGCGACTGCTTCCTGGCGCACGCGGATGCTGTTCCGTGCTGTAGGCCCCAGTATCCACTGAAATGGACGCCTGATACGAGCGGAACGGAAAGTTCCTCCTCTTTTGATCAGCCACCGAAGCGTTCGCTAAGACGGTTGACAGCCCCCGGAGGGTTCAGCGTATGTTCGACCGCGAGCCGTCCAACAAAATAGACGGCCCACTGACGGCGCGCGGTCACACGGGGGTTGACCGCGTGCCGTCAATTCTTTTGGAAGGCCGCCCGCAGGCCACCCGGTGCCCCGCGGCGCCCATCGGCCGGATGAGCTTCACGGAGTCGGCCACGCCCGTCCGGGCACCTGCGAGGATGGACGGGTGACCCAGCCCGCCACCCGCCCCCGCCTGATCGCCACCGACCTCGACGGCACCCTGCTCTGCCAGGGCGGCACCGTCTCGGAACGGACCGCCGCCGCGCTGCTCGCCGCCGAGGAGGCGGGCCTGCGGGTCGTCTTCGTCACCGGGCGGCCACCGCGCTGGATGCGGCTGCTGAGCGAGCACATCGGCGGCCACGGTGTGGCGATCTGCTCCAACGGCGGCGCGGTCTACGACGTGCGCCGCGAGCTGCTGCTGGAGAGCTTCCCGCTGAGCGGCCCGGACGCCCTCGCGGTGGTGGACCGGCTGCGCGAGCGGCTGCCCGGGATCGCCTTCGCCTTCGAGTACCCGGCCGGCTACGCCCGCGAGCCGCAGTACGAGGCCCGGATGTGGGGCGACGACGAGGCGCACGAGGTCGCCCCCGCCGAACAGCTGCTGGCCGCCGGCCCCGAGGGGCACCCGGGCCCGGCGCTCGGCAGCTACAAGATCCTCGCCAAGCACCCCGGCCTCGACCCCGACGCCTTCCTCGCCGAGGCCCGGGCCGCCGTCGGCCCGCTCGCCGAGATCACCCGCTCCAGCCCGATCGCCCTGCTGGAGATCAGCGCGCGCGGCGTCACCAAGGCGAGCACGCTGGCCCGCTGGTGCGCCGAACTGGGCATCGACCGCAGCGAGGTGGTCGCCTTCGGGGACATGCCGAACGACCTGGAGATGCTGGCCTGGGCCGGCACCTCCTACGCGGTGGCCAACGCCCACCCCGAGGTGCTCGCCGCCGTCGCCCAGCACACGCTGAGCAACCAGGACGACGGCGTTGCCCGGGTGATCGAGGAACTGATCACCCGGGCCACCGTGTAGCTCGCCCCGTTCGACGATTCGTCAGTTCTGTTACCCGAAGCGCCCGTTGACGTAGTCGGCGGTGCGCTGGTCGCTCGGGCTGCCGAAGATCCGCTCGGTCGGACCGGCCTCCACGATCCGCCCCGGGGTGTCGTGGCTGGCCAGGAAGAACGCGCAGGACTGCGAAACCCGCTGCGCCTGCTGCATGTTGTGGGTGACGATGACGATGGTCAGCCGCCCGCGCAGCTCGGCGATGGTCTCCTCGACCCGCCGGGTGGAGGTCGGGTCCAGCGCCGAACACGGCTCGTCCATCAGCAGGATCTCCGGCTCCACCGCCAACGAGCGGGCGATGCAGAGCCGTTGCTGCTGGCCGCCGGAGAGCGCGCCGCCCGGGGTGCCGAGCCGGCTGCTGACCTCGTTCCACAGGCCGGCCCGGCGCAGGCTCTCCTCGATCAGGTGCGCGCGGTACTCCTTGCTGACCTTGATCCCGGCCAGCTTGAGCCCGCTGGCCACGTTGTCGGCGATCGACATCCCCGGGAACGGGTTGGGCCGCTGGAACACCATGCCGATCCGGCGCCGCACCTCGGCCGGGCGGCGGCCGTGCGCGTAGACGTCCTCGCCGTCCAGCAGCACCTCGCCGGCCAACTGGGCGCCGCGGACCATCTCGTGCATCCGGTTGAGGATCCGCAGGTAGGTGGACTTGCCGCAGCCGGAGGGCCCGATCAGCGCGGTGACCTGTCCGGCCGCCATGCTCAGCGAGACCCGCTCCAGCACCTTGTGGGAGCCGAACCAGGCCGAGATGTCCCGGGTCTCCAGGCCGAAGAGCCGGTCCGACCGGGCGGCGACGGGCGGCCCAGGGACGGTGGTGGTCATCGGGGTCCTTTCACGCGGCTGACCTCAGGTCAGCTCTGGTGCACATCAGGTCAGTAGAGGTTGGGCAGCAGCGCGGCGGCGTTCTCGTAGCAGGCCCAGAGCAGCGCGGCCAGCACCGGCGCGAAGGTCAGGTAGGCGGCCCCGCGGTGCCAGTAGCGCACCGCCAGGGTGGCCGCCAGCACGGCGGCCAGCAGCGCCGCCGACCAGAGCTGGAAGGCGGCCAGCGCCCCGGTGTCCTGCGCCAGCGCGTGGTCGGCCGCCACCTGCGCGGGGCGGCCGTAGGGGTTGGGCTGCGGGTCGCCGGCCAGCCGGGCCCCGACCAGCACGGTGCCGGTCGGGATCCAGCCGGAGTTGCTGGTGGTCAGCACCAGCCGGTTGGGGTCGGGGTCGCGTACCGGGTGCGCGCTGTCCCCGTAGACGTTGACGGTGTAGGTGAACTGGCCCTGCCCGGTGGAGACGAAGATCTGGTCGCCGACCCGCAGTTCGGACAGCCGCCCGAACGGCGCGTTGAACGCGGCACCGCGCCCGAACAGCACCGAGACCCCGGCCTGGCCCGGCAGCGCGGTGTCCCGCCGGTGGCCCGGACCGCGCATCAGATCGCGCCCGGTGGTGCCCTCGACCACCACCGCGTGGTGCAGGCCGATCTTCGGGATGTCCACGATCGCCACCGGCTCGCCGTCCACCGCCGCACCGACCGGCGCGGTCGCCTGGGACAGCTCGTAGCGGAAGGTCTGGTAGGCGGCGGCCTGGTAGTGCATCTCCTGCAGCGGCGAGAGCACCGCCAGGAAGACCGCGAAGCCGAGCAGCAGGACCGCGAGCAGCGTCGCCGCCCAGCCCACCCGCAGCACTCGGCGGCGGCCGGCCGGAAGCTGGTCTGACGTGTCGTCAGATATGCGCTCCGGCAAGGTCGGCAGCACCACGGTGTCGTCGGTGGCCGAGACGCCGGCAGCCACCGGGGCCTCGGTCGTCGCGGTCATCGCGGGCCTGCCGAGGAACCGGCCTGCCGGCGGCGCAGCCAGCCGCCGAGGAACGGCGGGACGGCCACCACGGCGAGCAGTTCCAGCGCCGTGATCGTGGTCAGCGTCCAGTCCTGCGGCCGGCCACCGACGTTGACCACGTTGGCGGCCACGTCAGTGGCACCGCCCCCGCCGCCGGCCGGGACCACCTCGCCGGTCTGCGGGTCGATGGTGGTGCCGTCGCCCCCGGCCCCGACCCCGGCCCCGGCCGCACTGCCCACGGCGCCGGCGCCGGAGCCGGCCGCGGCGCTGCCGTCCGGACCGGCGGTGCCGCCACCGGAGCCCCCGCCGCTGCCACCGGCGCCGGTTCCCCTGGTGCTGGTCGAACCGCCCTTGGCGGTGGCACCCTTGCCGCCGGCGCCGGCCGAGCCGCCACCGGTGCCGCCCGAGGAGCCGCCGGATCCGCTGCCCATGGCCCCGGCGGACGCCGAGGGGTTGCTCCGGTCGCAGGTGAGCGGTTCACCCAGCTTGTCGCAGGGGTTCGGCTGCGGGGCGGTCTCCAGGATGATCAGGTTGCCGTTGCTGTCGAAGGTCGGGTTCGGGCAGTTGTTCAGCGTGTTGGGGTCGACGTTCCCGGCGTAGCCCGGGATCTGCGCGACCTGGAGCAGACCGCCGCGGACCAGGCCCCTGGGGATGGGCGAGTAGCCGATCGAGTCGATCCCGCCCTGCCCGGTCGCCTGGCCCCCGCAGAGCACGTAGTCCAGGTACTGGCTCAGCGCGGCGCCCTTGGTGTTGTTGAACTTCGGCGGCGGCGGCAGGGCGTCGTTCTGCCGGGGCACGATCATGTAGCTGTAGCTGGAGAGCGGGTAGGAGCGCGGGTCGCTGTTGGTGTAGACGCCGTCGAGGTTCTGCTGCAGGAAGTTCGGGTCGGTGGGCGGCGTCGGGTCGTCGACCCCGCGGATCTTCGCGGCGGTGAGCGCCACGGCCACGTTCGGCGCGGTGGGCAGCGTGTAGTAGCCGGCCGGGTTGAGCACCTTGACCACCGGCCAACCGCTGTTCAGCGCGAAGGCGTACTCGTCGTAGCCGATCGCGCCGACGTCGTCCTTCGCCTGGATGTAGTGCGCCACCGCGTCGGACCCGTCCTGCGCGACCATCTGCGGGGTGGCCGGGTAGAACTCGGTGTACTCGCCGCAGGTCACCCCGTTGATGCCGGTGCAGTACTGGTCCCACTGCGACTGGTGGGTCTTCTCCATGTAGCGGGTGAACTGGGCGGTGGCGCCGGAGCCGTCGGAGCGGACCACGGGGGTGATCTGGGTGTGCGGCAGCGTCTTGCCGTACGAGGCGGTGATCTTGGGATCGTCCCACCAGGTGATCTTCCCGGTGAAGATGTCGACCAGGTTGTCCGGCGACAGGCGCAGGTCGGTGACCTGCTTGCCGCCGACCTTCAGGTTGTACATGAAGGCGGTGCCGCCGGCCGTGATCGGGACGTAGGAGTAGCCGTACACCGGGTTCTCCGCGTTGCCCTGGCCGCTGCCGTGCAGCTGCTGGCTCGCCCCGGTGTCGGCCTGGGTGCGGAACGGGACGTCCGAGGCGGTGAAGTCGTCCTGGCCGTTGGCCCACTGGAGGCGGCCGGCCGCCGACCCGTTCTCGGTGAAGTTGATCAGCATGCCCCGGTCGGCGACGTCGACGCTCCACTTCTGGATCGCCGGCCCCGCCCAGCTGGACCCGTCGCCGTTCAGCGTGACGGAGGACGAGGCGTACGCGCTGACACTCGGCCCGAGCAGCAGCGCGAGCACGGTGAGCGAGAAGGAGAGCACCAGGGCCAGCGCCCGGCCGGCCCCTCGGCTGGCGCCCGGCGAGCGAACGGGGCGGTGAGCGGTGGCCCACGGCATGGCACTTCTTTCCATGTGGCTGTCTCCGTTGTGGCTGTCTGTGCTGCGGGAGCCGGACCTGACGGCGGGTCGGTTCATCGGCCGGCCGCCTGGCGGGCGAGCCTGCGGCGCTGACGGCGGCTCAGCTCACCCGGCCGCCGGCCGCCGATCAACCGGGCGGTGACGAAGAGGACCAGCACCAGCACCATCAGCGTCAGCGCGGCCGCGAAGCCGCGGGAGACCATCTCCGGGTAGGGCTGGCGGACGTAGTCCCAGATGTAGAGCGGGAGGCTGACCTGGTGGCCGGAGAACGGGTCGTCGTTCATCGCCGAGGTGAAGCCGGCCGTCAGCAGCACCGGCGAGGTCTCGCCGATCCCGCGCGCCATGCCGAGGATCACGGCGGTGGCCAGGCCCGGCCGGGCGGTGGGCAGCACCACGTTCCACACCGTGCGCCACTGGCTGCCGCCGAGCGCGTAGGAGGCCTCCCGCAGGGTGCCGGGAACCAGCCGGATCACCACCTCGGCGGCCCGGGTGACGATCGGCATCATCATCACGGTGAGCGCGAGCGAGGCCGCGAAGCCGCTCGCTCCCATGCCGAGGGTCAGGATCACCACGCCGAGCACGAACAGCCCGGCGACGATGGACGGCAGCGCGGTCATCGCCTCGACGATGGTGCGCACCGGGCGGGCCGTGCGGCCGCCGACCTCGGACATGAAGACCGCCGCCGCCAGGCCCAGCGGCACCGCGAAGAGCGTGGCCAGACCGATCTGTTCGAGCGAGCCGACCACCGCGTGCAGCGCGCCGCCCGAGGTGATCGGCGAGGTCGCGGAGGTCCTGAGCATGGTCTGGGTGAAGAAGTTGGCGTGCTGCGCGGCCTGCAGGCCGCGCAGTGTCAGGAAGCCGAGCTGCTCGACGATCAGCACGGCCAGCAGCAGCCCGGCGCTCCAGGCGACCAGGGTGACGAGCCGCTCGCGGACCACCGGCCGCGGCCACTGGAAGGCACCGAGCAGGTAGCTGAAGCCGAGGAAGAGCAGGTACCAGGCGCCGAGGAAGCCCTGGGCGCCGCTGAGCGGCAGCAGCCGTTCGTAGAGCAGCCAGTCGAGCGCGAGCGAGCCCGCAAGGGCGGCGAACAGCGTGCCGACCTCGGCTCGGGTGACGCCGCCGAGCCGGCGGCGGCGCTCGGGAGCCTGCGCCGGGGGCGCCGGGGCGGGCGGCGCCGAACTCCCGGTCAGCTGGACGGTGGTCACGGTGGTGTCCCCTTCGGGTCCGGCGGGCTGGGTCATCGGGTGCTCTGGTTCATCGAGCGCTCAGGTTCATCGCGTGGTCCGGTTCATCGCGTTCATCGCGATCAGTCCGCCGTCGCGGCGCCGGACCGGGAGCGGTTGACCACGATGCCCGCCAGCACGTTGACCACCAGGGTGACCGCGAAGAGCACCAGGCCGGCCGCCATCAGGGCGGAGAGCGAGAGGCCGTTGGACTCGCTGAACTGCAGGGCGATCAGGGAGGAGATCGAGTTGGCGCCGTGCTGCAGCAGATGGCTCGCGAAGGTGTAGGTCGGGGAGATGATCAGCGCCACGGCGATCGTCTCGCCCATCGCCCGCCCGAAGCCCAGCATCACCGCGCCGATGACCCCGCCGCGGCCGAACGGCAGCACGACGGTACGGACCATCCCCCAGCGGGTGCCGCCGAGCGCGTAGGCGCCCTCCCGCTCGCCCTGGGGAGCCTGCGAGAAGACCTCCCGGCTGAGCGAGGTCATGATCGGCGTGATCATCATCGCCACCACCAGGCCGGCGATGAAGGTGGAGGAGGTGTAGGAGGTCCCGATGTCGCCCAGCGGCACCCGGAGGAACGGCAGGATGCCGCCCAGGTGCATCGCCATCCAGCGGACCAGGCCGATCATGCGCGGCTGGAGGAAGAACAGGCCCCACAGGCCGTACACGATGCTGGGGACGGCCGCCATCAGGTCGACCATCGTGATCAGCGCCCGCCGCAGCCGCACCGGCGCGTACTCGGCGATGAACAGCGCCGCCGCGAGCGAGACCGGCACCGCGAAGAGCAGCGCGACCAGCGCGATCAGCGCGCCGTCCGGCAGCACGGCCGCGATGCCGTAGATGCCGGCGGTCGGACTCCAGCGCTGCGTGGTCAGGAAGGACCAGCCGGTGAACCGCAGCGCGTTGGTGCCGCGCCAGAGCAGGAAGAAGGCGATCAGCCCCATGATCGCGAAGACCGAGTAGCCGGCCATCCGCAGCAGGCCGCGGAAGACCAGGTCGCCCGGGGTGGCGGGCGCCGTGATCACCCGTGGCCGGTCGGCATCGGGCAGCGGGTCGGGGTGTGCTCGAGGGACGGGCGGTGCGGTGGTCATGGCAGGTCTGCTCCCCGGCTCCGATGGTGGTGGGTGGTCCTCGGGCCGGCCGGCCGGACCCCGGGACGGGGGATCCGGCCGGCCGGCTCACACGCACTCAGCGCGCGCCACCGCCAGGACCGCGGCGCAGGCGGGTGACCAGGCGGGCACCGGCCGCCGTGCCGCTGAACACCAGCGCGGCCGGTCCACCGACCAGCAGCACCGCTCCGATGATCAGCACCACCGGGAGCAGCAGCCGGGCCAGGCCGGCCCGGTCCGGCGACGGGGTACCGGCGGCCACCGGCACCAGACCGGGAGCGGCGGCCACGGCGGAACCCGCGGCCGAGGGGGCCGGGCTGCCGGACGGCGCGGGGGTGGCGTTGGGCGCGGGCGGGTTGGCCGCCGTGTCGCCCCCGGTACCGCCGGCGCCGCTGGTGCCGCCGGAGGCCGACTGGCCGCTGCCGGAGCCGGAGTTGGCGGCGGAGCTGTCGTCCGCCGCCGAACCGCCTGCCGCGGAGTTCAGCGCGGCGGCCTGCGCCGTCGGCGACGGGCTGCCCGTCGGGCTGGGCGTCGGGGACGGGGCGGGCGGCTGCTGGTTGCCGGGCAGCGTGCCGTCCTGGACCGAGACGTGCTGGAGGGCGTCCTGCGCCGAGCCGAGTTGATTCTGCGTCAGATCGACGAATCCAGGGCCGAGTTGGCCGGGGGCGCGGCCGTAGAGCTGGCCGCCGCCGGGGTCGGTGACCTGCTGGAAGAAGGTGGAGACGGCCGTGGCCTTGACCGGCGCGAGTCCGGCGGTGGGCAGCATCGCGTACTGCACCATGGCCAGCGGGTAGGCGTTCGGGTCGCGGGAGTAGGCGGTGTCGGGCACTCCGTAGGGCAGCGACTGGGTGTTGGTGGCGGCGCTCAGCGACATGTCGTTCACCGCGGCCTGCACGGTGCCGATCGTCGGCGTCACGAACGACCCGGCCGGGTTGACGAGTTGGGCCTCCGGCAGGCTGTAGGACTGGGCGTCACCGCTGTCGATGATCCCGATCAGCACGCGCTGGCCGGGGAACAGCGCCGGGCAGCCCTCGTTGATGCCGTTGGCGTCGGCCAGCCACTCCTGGCAGCTCGAGGTGTTCTGCAGCAGCATCCGGACCGAGCTGTCCAGCCCGTTGATCACCGGGTTCCACTCGAAGCGCTTCTGGAAGGTGGACTTCTTGTCGCTGCGGATGATGCCGGTGGAGTCCTGCGGGGTGAGCAGATTGGTCGGGTAGCCGGGGTAGGAGGGCCGCTCGTAGTAGGGGTCGACGTGCATGCCCCACGGGTCCGGCGCGCCCTGCAGGAAGGCGGCGGCGTCGGGGTCACCGGCGATCCACGAAGTCAGCTGCTGGATCATGTCGGTGGCGTTGCCCGCCACCACCGGGAGGCTGTCCGGGTTCGAGTCGTCACAGGTCGGCCACTGCGCCGGGGCGATCAGCGAGGGCGGGTTGAGCGCGAGGAACTCGGGGTCCTCGAAGATGCACCGCGGGTTCCCGGTCACCGAGGCCGGCTGGCTGCCCGCCGGGGCCTGCGCGTACGACTGGGTCAACTCCTTGGCGAGCAGCCGGGGGTTGAGCCGCATCTGGGTGATCTGCTGACCTGTCTTCGGGTCGTCCACCAGGAAGACCACCGAGACGGCGGAGTTCGCCAGCGGAACGTAGACGTAGGGCCGTGGCGCGGTGGCGGCGGTGTCCGGATCGGAGGTGAGCGCGACGTCGGCCCCGCTGCCGTTCAGGAACGACTGGCGGGCCTGCGGCTCGCCCTGCGAGGTGTAGCCGGCGTAGATCGGCGCGGCACCCAGGCAGGCACCCGCGCGCCACTGCTGGACGGCCCGCTCGGCCATCGGCAGGCCGGCCATGCTGAAGGTGGTGTTCCCGGACGCGCAACTGGCGGCGGTCGGCGCGAAGTTCAGCGGCACGACGGTCCGGTTCGCCCAGGCGCAGCCCTCGCCCGAGGCGTAGCCGGCGCGGTAGCTGGTGTGGACCATGACCGCGTCGACCGAGGTGGCGATGGACGGGGTGCGGTCGTAGGTGTGCACCTCGCAGTGCAGCGTGCCGGGCGGGTCGTGCTTCAGGAAGGCGGTGTAACCCATGCTGTCCCCGCCGTAGTTCGGCTCCACCACGATCGAGCACTGGTGGGTGGCGTCGCAACCGAGCGAAGGACTCTGATCCCCGGTCCAGGTCTCGATGTTGGCCGATCCGGTGCCGTCCGCGGCGGTCGTCGCGATCGCCATGTTCGACGGGAGGTCGGGCGTCGTGGTCCCCACCGCCGGCTGCTTCTGCAGGAAGCCGTTCGAGGGGTCGGCGCCGTAGAGGGTGGACCCGTAGCAGTCGGTCACCTGCGGATCGGCGCCCCGGCACTCGTAGACGCGGACCGCGTAGTAGACCGAGGTGCTCTTCGGCGTCACCACGGTCGCCGGCGCACCGCCGTTCTGGATGCTGGGGGTGAACCCCTTCCAGGAGACGTGGACGACCTGGTCGGTCAGGTTGGTGGTGGGCGTCACCGTGACGCTGCCGTCCGGCCCGTAGCCGCCGGTGGCACCGGTGCTCCCGGACGGAATCCAGACCGGCGGCCCCTGCTCGGTGAGCGCCCCCGAGTCCGCGTGCGCCTGCTGGACGGTGCCGACGCTGATCGGCAGCACCGCGAGCAGGGCGACGACCGCCCAGGCCACGGTGGCGGACAGCCACGCTCTGGCCCACCAGCCGAGCCCTCTCGGACCTCGGTCACGGACTTTCATCAGGGATACCTCCGGCAGTGCAAGGTGCGGGCGTGCGATGGCTACGGGCATGCGAATGGACCCACGGCTTCCCGTGGGCCCATTCGTCCATGACCACATGACACTTGATGACCGGTCAGGTGTACGAGGCCCCAACTGGGCCCCGATGGCAGGGGTATGCGCCCGGCCGGCGACCCGCCACACGTGCCGACGGGCCCACGCGCAGCGCGTGGGCCCGTCGAACCAGCCGTAACCGTGCGGGATATGTCAGCTGCCGGCGGTGAACGTCAGCGTGCCGGCACCGGCGTGCTGGCGACCCGCGAAGAAGGTGGTGCCGAGGGCGTTGTCCACGAACGCCGCACCCGACGCGTCGACCTCCAGGTCGCTGGAGGTCAGGGTCTGGGTGGTGCCGGTGCCGCTGATCACCGGCTTGGCCGGGTCGAGCAGCTTGACCGCGGTGGTCTGCCCCAGCGGCACGCCGGTGAGCGCCCACTTCGAGGCGTCGAAGGTCAGGTTGTTGAAGATCACGGTCTGGCCGTTGGTCACGTTGACCAGCAGCAGCCCGCCGCCGAGCTGCGCGGCTCCGTAGAAGCCGGACAGGTGCACCGCACCGCCGGTGACCGGGAAGGTGGCCGACAGACCGGTGGTGGTGCTGAAGCCCGGGGTCGCGTTCGGCAGCGCGATCGCCACGATGCCGTTCGAGAGCGAGTTCTGCAGGAAGGTGCTGTCCTCCTGGACCACCAGGCTGCCGGACGGGGCGGTGGCGGCGGGCGTGGTGTCGGCCAGTGCGCTGTCGCTCAGGCCGGTGACCGCGAGGGCGGCGGCGATGGCGACGGTGGCGGCGATTCTGGTGCTGATCCGGCGCATGGTGGTGATCTCCTTCGTGCACGGCGGTGGGCTGGGAGCGGCCCGACGGCCAGGGAGGATCCCCTGGCCGTCGGGTGTGCTGCGGGTCCTGCTGGGTGTGACCGGGCGGTGCTGTGCTGTGCTGCGTCGTGCGGTGCTACCGCGCTGGGCTACCGCGCGGCGCGGTGGGGCGAGT
The DNA here is from genome assembly GCF_036242395.1 of Kitasatospora sp. NBC_01266. Lineage (NCBI taxonomy): Bacteria > Bacillati > Actinomycetota > Actinomycetes > Kitasatosporales > Streptomycetaceae > Kitasatospora > Kitasatospora sp. NBC_01266. Next base: position 4,275,613 of record NZ_CP108458.1, read on the forward strand.
TGGATCAGGAGTGGACGACGGCGCCGCAGGCGAAGGGCGGCAGCGCGGCGAAGCCGTAGCTCGCGATGTCGGCGGCGGCGGTGGTGCTGTTGCAGATCCAGCCGCTGGCGCCGAAGATGTTCTGCAGCGCGGTGGACTGGGTGCCGGTGCCGTTGAACTCGGCGTCACGGACCACGTTGTAGACCGTGCGGCCGTAGTTGGTGCCGGTGAAGGCCGGGTTCAGGGCGCTGCTGGCGATCGGGTTGATGCCGTCGATGTTGCGCAGGGTCAGGTAGCCGGGGGCGTCGGTCGTGGTGGTGTGGCCACCGACGGTCTGGCCGATGTAGTGCGCGGCGGAGTACGGGTAGATCACGTTCGGGTTGTTGAAGACCGAGTCCGTGCCCTCGTTCTCCTCCGGGGTGTAGGCCTGCACGCAGCTGCCGGGGGCAACCGTGGTGCCGCCGCCGATCGCCTGCAGGAAGAAGGCCCGGGTGCCGGAGTTGGACTGCGGGAGGTAGGCCTGGATGGCGGCGTTCGGGCCGGTGTAGCCGGAGACGTCGGTGATCTGGTTCCAGTTGGTGATCGAGCAGGTGTAGATGCCCTTGAGGTCGGCCGTGCTCAGGTTGGCCGGCGCCACGCCCGTGGCGTTGCCCGCCCAGGAGACACCGTCCTGCGCGAAGGCCACGAAGTCGTCGGTGCTCGGGTCGGTGCTCTGCGGACCGCGCGAGGAGCGGGCGAAGTCCACGGTGGTCTTGGTGTTGTTGTTCAGCGCGGAGATGCCGCCGCCGGAGCCGTTCGGGCGGGCGATGGTGCTCGCACCGGTCTTCGGCGTGATGTTGCCGGCCGGGGTGGCGTCCCAGCTGTAGAGGCGCGGCGAGGTGGTGTCGCCGGCAGCGGTCAGCGAGGCGTTGTAGTCGGTCGAGAACTGGTTCAGCACGGCCTGGATGGTGTCCGAGCCGGTGCCCACGATGTCCTGGGCGGCCGGGGTCACGGTCGGGTCGGCGGTGGCCTGGCCGGCGGCGACGGTGGCCAGCGAGGCGGCGATCGCGACGCTCGCGAACAGCTTGGCGGCGGTGTGACGCATGGTGCTTTCCTCCGGTGGGAGAGGCAGGCATGACGTTTCCGGGTGCGGGGTCGAACCCGGTTGCCCGGGGCCGTTGTTGCGTCGGCCCGTCCTGGCGGGACTGATCCTGTCCAGTCGGCGGCGGCGCCGGAAGCTCCCTTCTCATCTGCTCGAGTACCGGTGAACTTTCGGGATTTGTCGACATGAAGGTTTAGTCGCAGGCCCGAATCAGTGGTTCGTGGGCTGTCACGTCAACCCCTGCGGACCCCGCGCTGCCTGACGTTCTTCTCGCGGTGGCGATTCGGGTCGGATCCGGCAACCTGCACGCCACCGGATCATCGCCGCCGTTCACCCGGGCCGGCGATCACCACGGCCAGCGGCCCTCGCCGCCGGCGCCGCTGGTACCGCTGGTACCGCCGGCGCCGCGCAACTCGCGTTCCAGCGCGTTGAGTCCGCTGCGGAAGCCCTCGACGCCCTGCCGGCACTGGTCGCGTCGCAGGTAGCCGCGCGCACTGCGGGCGACGGGTTCCCCGGCGGCGGGATCCGGGCGGGTGGTGCGGGGCGGCAGATAGGCCGACCAGCACCAGGCACGCGCCTGGTCCTGCACGAAGGCATACCGCAGCGAGGCCCGCTCGATGAGCAACTCGCGCAGTGCCGTGACGAGTTCCGACTCGGAGCGGTAGAGCCGTGCGGAGACGGCGAGTTGGCGGCCGTTGCCGGCGGCAAGCGACCAGCCGACCAGTCGGCTCGCGCTCTGCACGGCGAGCAGGCGGGGGCCGCGTACAGCGGGGCGTTCAGGCATCGCCGCCGGATCTCATCGGCGGCAGCGGCACGGCGGGTTCGGCGGGAACGGCAGGCACTGCGGGCACTGCGGATTCGGGCGCGGGTTCGGGTCCGGGTTCGGATTCGGGGGAGCGCTCCCGCAACCCGTCCGGCGGGCCACCCGGTCGCGGCTGCGCGGCGTCGCCCGCCTGCCGTTCCAGCAGCGCCACGAAGCGCCGGAACGCGTTCTGGCAGGTGGCGTACCGCTCATAGGCCCGGTTCGAGCGCGCCTCCGGCACCCCGCGCGAGCCGGGCACCACCCAGATCCAGCCGATCCCGTCTCTCACATGAGTGATACGTGCCGTTAACTCGGCCGCGTCCGCACGCAGTGCCGCGAACACCCGGCTCGCCTCCTGCGGCGAGTCGTACACCGGGGACGAGACCGCGACGATCCGTCCGTTCGGTGCCTTGAGCTGCCACTGGTAACGCCCGTTCGCCGCACGCTCGACCTGAAATCCACCCCGGACCGGGTCAGTGCCGACCCGACCCCCGCCTTCTCGGCCCACCAGGCCCCACCCGCCCCTGTCCCCGGCGCCACACGGCCCCGAGGATTGCCGGGACACGTGGGCGTCGCGTAGAGATCCCGTGCTCGGCACCCAACCGGCCCAACCGTATGTGTGCAGAGCTGGGCACAGATAGGGCCGATCATCGTTCGGCAGGTCTATTGGCCGGGAAGTTCTCTCTCGTTAACGTTCAACTAAATGCGCAACTGAGCTTCCTGGCAAGGTGCTCGCCCGGACCCGGGTCCAGGCGAGCACCTTGCTTCTGACGTTCCGTCAGTTCTCGTGCTGGTCAAGCCCGTCGTAACCGAAGACGTACGGCACGGCCGACTCGCCCTGCCGCGATCGGAAGCTGCCGCTGCCGCGCAGGCCGGTCAGCGCGCCGGTGCCCGAACCGGCGACCACCTCGAAGGAGCAGTGCACGCTGCCGTCCTCGTCGAAGCTGCCGCGCTGCTCGATCACGAAGCTGCCCCGCCGGCCGTCGAGGCTGCCGGTGATCAGCTCCAGGCCGTTGAGGACGCCGGTCCTCTCGGTCACATAGCTCAGCGTGTACTCGCAGACGGTGCCGGCGGCGGTGAGGCCGCCGGTGAAGTTGTTGCTGACGGCGGCACGGGCCAGCCGCGGGGTGGTCGCCGGGTCGCCGGGGCCGATCGGGGACTCCGCCCAGTTGGCGGAGGTGAACCAACCACTGGTACTGATGGCCTCGCTGGTGCTGTTCATGCGCGGTCCTCTCCGGGATTCGGGTGCGTGACCAGCCTCTTCGGCATACCTGACACCTTCTGTCAGGTACGCCGAGCAGAATGGTGGCCATGCGCGCCGATCGGCTCCTCACGCTGCTCCTCCTGCTGCAGAACCGCGGCCCGCTCACCGCACCGGTGCTGGCCGCCGAGCTGGAGGTCTCCGTCCGCACCGTCCACCGGGACATCGAGGCCCTGGGCGCGGCCGGCGTCCCGGTCCTGGCCGAGCGCGGCCCGGCCGGCGGCTACCGGCTGGTGGAGGGCTACCGCACCCGCCTCACCGGGCTCACCGAGACCGAGGCCGGTTCGCTCTTCCTGGCCGGAGCGCCCGGCCCGGCCCGCGACCTGGGGCTGGGCGCCGCCCTCGCCGCCGCCCAGCTCAAGCTGCAGGCCGCGCTGCCGAGCGGCTCGCTGGAGCGGGCCCGGCGGGTCCAGGACCGCTTCCACCTGGACGCACCCGCCTGGTTCCGGGAGGCGGACCCGGTGCCCTGGCTCGGCGACCTGGCGCGGGCCGTGTGTGAGCAGCGGGTGCTGCGCTGCGAGTACCGGCGGTGGAGCGGCGAGGTGCGCCGGGAGCTGCGGGCGCTGGGGCTCGTACTCAAGGGCGGCATCTGGTACCTGGTGGCGGCTGCGCCGGACCTCCCCAGGACCTACCGGGTCGGGGCGGTGGCGGCCCTGGCGACGCGCTACGCGGCGCCGGCAGCCGCGGAGCCGCCGGCACCGGGCTCATCGGCTCAGTCGACGCAGGGGATCCCGTTGTCACCCTGAACGGCCTTGCCCTGCATCACCATTCCGGCCGCCGGATCGGAGACGCTCGGACTCGGAGTCGGGATTGCGGCCGGTGTCGGAATCGGCGTCGGGGTCGGCGTCGCGCCGGCGCGGTGGCCCGACCTGGCGGACGGCGACGCGAACGGCGAGGGTGAACTCGCGGCGGGCGACGGCACCGGTGCGGACGCCGCAGTGGACGCGGACGCCGACGCGGAACCGGACGTGGCGTCGGAGTAGCCGAACAGCACCTTGACCGTGCGCTGGTTCAGCGCTTCATCCACGTAGTTGACGTCCACCGGCTTCGGGCCGTCGTCCGGGATCACCACCGGCGGCTGCAGCGCCTTCACCGGCAGTGTGTTGAACTCCACGTTGCCGCCGGTGAGATCGGGTGCCTGCTGGATGAAGTCCAGCAGGTTCCACTTGTCGTCGATCACCACGTCCTTCTTCACCGCGTCGAAGAGCTGCTGCATCCTGCCGAGGTCGCCGAAGAGTCCGTCCTGCCGGAGCTTGTACTCGACCGCCGCGATGAACGCCTGCTGGCGGTGGGTGCGGTCGAAGTCACCGCCCGCCAGGTTGTGGCGCTGGCGGACGAAGGAGAGCGCCTGGGAGGCGTTCAGGCTGTTGAGGCCGGCGTGGAAGTCGGCGCCGGAGCCCTGGAGGTCCTCGGCCGGGTCCTTGGTCGCGGCGTTCAGGCAGACCGTGATCGGCTGCACGGCCTGGGCGATGTCGTAGAAGCCGAGCAGGTTGACCTCGGCGAAGTGGTCGATCGGGACGTCGAGGAACTTCTGCACGGTCTCGATGGTCGCCGCGCGCCCCGCGTCACGGCCCGCCTGCTCCAGGGCCGCGCCTTTGAGGCCCTTGGCCTGCAGACCGGGTGCCGCCTGCTCCTTGGCCTTGCCGTAGGCCTCCTTGATCTTGTGCATGCCCTGCTCGGAGCCGTCGCCGTTGTAGGTCATCACGTAGTCGTCGCGCGGGATCGACACCGCCTCGACCTTGCCGCCGCCGGCCGGGATGTGCAGCAGGATCAGGCTGTTGGTGTTGTAGCCGCCGATCTGACTGGAGCCGGCGTTCAGTTCGTCCTGGACGAACTGCTTCGGCAGGTCGTTGCCGTTCATGTCCTTGCGGCTGTCCAGGCCGATCAGCAGCAGGTTGACCGAGTTGTCGAGCTTCTTCGGCGCGTCCTGCTTCACCTGCTCCAGCGCGTTCGAGGTGGTCATCCCGGTGGTCAGGCTCCGGTAGGTGTACCAGGTAAAGCCGGTGGTGCCGAGCACGGCCAGGCAGACGCCGCAGGCCAGGGTGCGGCCGGCCAGCCGCAGCGGCCCGGTGCGGCGGGTCCGGGCGGCGCGCCTGCTGCGGTGCTCAGCCACGGCGCCCCCCGCGCTCACGGCCGCGCTCGACGACCGTGCGGACCACGATCACCAGCAGCGCCGCCCCGATCGAGCAGGCGATCACCGGGAACGCGTGGACGGACCAGCGCACCGCGCCGGTGGCCAGCGCCTTGCCCCGGTACTTGTCGCCGTGCCAGAGCAGTTCGGCCACCGCCGTGAGGCCGAGCACCAGCACCGGCGGTGCGGTGACCACCCACCAGCGGCCGGCCGGACCGCAGAACCAGGCCGCCAGCAGCGTGCCGAGCACGGCGCAGACGGCGAAGCCGCGGCCGATCCCGCCGTTGGCCGTCTCGTCGAACACGGCGCCCAGCACCGGCAGCCCGACGGCGAGCGGTGCGGCGGGGACGGTCACCCGGGGCCGCTGCCGCCGGGGTCGGCGGCGGGTGGCCGGTTGCGGTGCGGCGTCAGTCGACACACGGAATCCCTTCGTTGCCCTGAACAGCCGGACCCACGGGCGGCGCACCGCCCGACGCCGTCGGTGCTGTCGGTGCTGTCGGTGCCGACGGCAGCGCGGCGCCGGACGCCGGACTGCCCGACGCCGCCGGAGCGCCCCCGAACAGCTGCTGGACCACCTGCCGGATCCGCACCGGGTCGACCGTGTTGACGCTCTCCTCGAAACCGCGGGTGCTGACCGTCGCGAACCCGGTGATCGGCAGGGTGTTGAACTCGACGTTGCCGCCGACCAGGTCCGGCACCTGCTGCATGAAGTCGAGCAGGTTCCACTGGTCGTCGATCACCACGTCCTTCTTCACCGCGGCCAGCAGCCCCTGCGCCTTGCCGAGGTCGCCGAACAGGCCCTGCTGCCCGAGCGTGTGCAGCGCCGAGGCGATGAAGGCCTGCTGGCGGTGCGTCCGGTCCAGGTCGGCGTTCGGCAGGCCGTGCCGCTGCCGCACGAAGGCCAGGGCCTGGGCCGGGTCAAGGGTGTTGATGCCGGCCCGGCCCGAGAAGCCGGAGCCCAGCGAGTCCGAGGTCGCGTGGTTCAGGCAGACCTGGATCGGGCCGACGGCCTGGGCGATGTCGTAGAAGCCGAGCATGTCGACCTCGGCGAAGTGGTCGATCGGGATCCCGAGGAACTGCTGGACGGTCGCGATGGTGGCGGTGCGGCCCGCCTCGCTGCCCTGCTGCGCCAGCTGGGCCGGCGACAGGCCCTTGCCCTGCAGCTTGGCCTCGGCGGCGGCCTTGGCGATCCCGTAGACGTACGAGATCTTCTGCATCCCGCCGTCGGCACCGGCCGACTGCACATAGTCCTCGCGGGGGATGGAGACCGCCTCGACCCTGCCGTCACCGCCCGCCGGGATGTGCAGCACGAGCAGGGTGTCGGTGAGGAAGCCGCCGAGGTCGCTGGATCCGGCGTGCAGCTGGTCCCGGACGAGGGAGTCGGGCACGGCACTGCCGTCCAGCGCCGTTCGGCTGTCCACGCCCATCAGCAGGATGTTGACGCCCTTGTCCAGCCTCGGCGGCGCGCTCCTGGCCGCCTCGGTCAGCGCGTGCGAGGTGGGCACCGGAGGGCTGCTGCCGAGCGCGGCGGCGAACAGGCCGCCCCCGGCGATCACCGCGACCGCCGTCACGCTGCCGGTGAGCGCGGCGATCCGCCGACGCCGGCGCCGGACCCGGCCGCGGACCAGGCCGCCGGTCACCAGGGGCTGCGACTCGCTCCGGACGTGCTCGGCCGCCTGGTCGAAGGCACGGACCAGCCCGTCCTCGAACTCCGGGTCGGGCTGCGGATCGGCTGGCATCGGGGATCACCGTCTCTCGGTCTGGGGCTGCTGAAGGCCGGCCGGGCCCGTGCCGGAAGGTCCGGGGTCAGCGGGTGATGGGGCCGGTGGGTGGCGTGGGTGGTGGGGACGACGGCGGGCCGGGTCAGCGGGTGGCGAGTTCGGCCAGCGAGTCGCCGAGCAGCGCCCGCAGCCTGGCCAGCGCCCGGACACTGCGGACGCGCACGGTGCCGGCGTTGGCGCGCAGCACCGTAGCGGTCTCCTCGACGCTGCGGTCCTCCCAGTACCGCAGCACCAGCACCGCGCGGTCCTTGGCCGGCAGCCGGGCCAGCGCCTCGGTCAGCGTGATCCGCAGGCTGGCGTCCACCTCGTGCCCCGTGCGGTCCGGCAGCACGGCCGCCGGCCGCTCCCGGTTGCTGCGCCGGCGCTGGTGCGAGAGGAACTGCCGGACCAGCACGGTCTGCGCGTACGCCGCCGGGTCCGCGATCTTCCCGTTCCGCCCGGGCCGGGTGGTCCGGTGCCAGTGCGTGTACATCCGGCCGAGCGTCTCCTGCACCAGGTCCTCGGCCAGATGCCCGTCGCCCCCGGTCAGGAAGTACGCGGAGCGGTACAGCTGCCCGGAGCGTCCGGTCGCGAAGGCGAGGAACTCCTCCTCCATCGCCTCACGCGCGCTACTGCTGCTCTTGGTCATCACCACTCCCGACTCGGACCATCCGCCCTATGACGGTGTGGGGAGCTGCGCGCGTTACATCGGTTCAGCAGATTTTTTCGGAGCCCCCGCGTCATCGCCCGCACCCGCTCAGGCCCCCGCGCCCGCCCACCCGGTGATCGCGAAGGTGTCACCGGCCCGGCGCACCTCGGTGATCCCGCTGCCGCCGAAGTGCGCCGGGATGATCAGCTCCCGCTCGTCCGAAGCCCGTTCGAGCACCCGACGGCGGGTGGCGGCGGCCTGGGCCTGGTCCGCGCAGAAGCAGCTGTTGCAGGCGGGATCCAGGATCTGGATCGGGCTGTGCAGGATGTCCCCCACGAAGACCGCGCGATCGCCCCCGGAAGCCAGCCGCAGCACGCTGGAGCCGGGGGTGTGGCCGGGGGCCGCCTCCAGGGTCAGGTTGCCGTCGATCCGGTGGCTGTCCTGCCAGAGGTCGAGCTGCCCGGCCTGGTGCACCGGGGCGATGCTGTCGGCGAAGAGCTGCGCCTGGCTCTCCCGACGGCGGAACTCGGCCTCGGTGCGCGGCTCCGGGCGGCCGTGCTGCTGGGCCGGGTCGGCGGCGTCGAAGTCGGCGGCCGGCAGCAGGTAGCGGGCGTTGGGGAAGGTGGGCACCCAACTCCCGTCCCGGAGCTCGGTGTTCCAGCCCACGTGGTCGGCGTGCAGGTGGGTGTTGACCACCAGGTCGACGTCGGCCGGGCGCACGCCCACCGCCGCCAGGCCGTCCAGGAAGTCGGTGTCCCAGTTGGCGAAGTGCGGGGCGTGCGGCCGGTGCCGGCCGTTTCCGACGCCGGTGTCGACCAGGATCGTCCGCCCCTCGCTGCGCAGTACCCAGGTCTGCACGGCGAGCACCAGCGCGCCGCTGGCCGGCTCCCAGAAGTCGGGGGCCAGCCACGCCTGGTTGTCGCGCCAGACCTCGGGCGGGAAGTCCGGCAGCATCGTCGCCGCCGGGACGAGCGGCGCCTGGTGCTCCATGACCCGGCCGACCTCGACCTCGCCCAGTGTGATGTGCGTCTGCTCCATGGCTTCTTCCGCTCCTGTGGTCCGCTGTCCTGACGGGCTGTCGTGTTGAGCATATGGATCAGCATCTGAGTGTCTCAATGCGTGATCTGCTCAATCGGATATGCGAGAAGCTCACCGCCGCTACGCTGGCCGGGTGGACGTACTCAGCGACGCGATCTCGGCGGTCCGGGTCGGGCAGCCCTCCTCCGACCGGCTGCGGGTGGCCGGCACCTGGTGCGCCCGGCTGGCCGCGTACGAGGGCGCGGGGTTCCACGTGGTGCTGCAGGGCAGTTGCTGGCTGCTGCCGGACGACGACGGCGCGCCCGTCACGCTCGGCCCCGGCGACGTGGTGCTGCTGTCGCACGGCACCGGGCATGTGCTGGCGAGCGAACCGATGGGGCGCCAGGCGATCGAGCGGGCGGTGGACTTCGAGGAGTGGCGGTCGCGGCAGGCCGTCCGGTCGGTGCCCGACGGGCCCGGGGTGACCGAGCTGCTCTGCGGGAAGTACCGGCTGGACCGCAGCCACCCGCACCCACTGATGGCCGAGCTGCCGACCGTGGTGCAGCTGCCGAACCGGATCGGCCGGCACCCCGAACTCCGGTCCGCGATCGACCTGTTGGGCCGCGAGGTGGGGCGGGATGCGCCGGGGGCCGGGGTGGCGGTGCCCGGACTGCTCGATCTGCTGCTGGTCTACCTGGTGCGGGCCTGGCTCACGGACGGCCCCGCCGACGGCTCGGCAGCCGGCCCGGCGGACGGCGGCTGGTCAGCCGCACTGGCCGACCCCGTGGTCGCCGGAGCCCTGCGCGCGCTGCACGAGGCCCCCGAACAGGCCTGGAGCAACGAGCTGCTGGCCGCCCGGGCCGGCGTCTCCCGGGCCACCCTGGCCCGCCGGTTCACCGCGCTGGTCGGGCGCTCCCCGATGGCCTACCTGGCCTGGTGGCGGATGACCAGCGCGGCCGCGCTGCTGCGCGACACCCAGGCGCCGATCGACACCATCGCGCGCCAGGTGGGCTACGGCTCGCCGTACGCGCTGTCGCACGCCTTCAACCGCGCCTTCGGCACCACACCGGGCCGCTACCGGGCCGCGCGGTCGACCGGCTGACCGACTGACCGACTGACCGGCCGGCCGGCCGGCCAGCGCGCTGTCGGCCCGTCCGCTACTGGCCGAACCACCCCGCCACGTCCAGCCGGAAGAACCCCGCCGGCACCATGGTCCGCAGGTCCCGCTCCAGCTCGCGCACCCGGTCCTCGCCCAACCGGGCCACCCAGTCGGCCCGCAGCCGCTCGAAGACGGCGGCGGAGCGGGCCAGCATGTCCACACCGCGCGGGGTGAGCCGGACCAGCTTGCGCCGGGCGTCGGCCGGATCCTCCACCCGGGAGACGTAGCCGAGCGCCTCCAGCCGGTCGATCGTCTTGCCGGCCGCCTGCTTGGAGACGCCCAGCCGACGCCCCACCTCACTCGCGCTCGCGCCCTGCAGGCCCACCGCCTGCAGGGCGAAGCCATGGGCCGGGCGAGCGTCCGGGTGGCCCTGTTCGGCGAGTTCGGCGTGCAGCTGGTCGATGATCGAGCGGAAGCCCGCGAAGAGCAGCAGCGGCAGCTCGAACCCGTAGCTCTCGCGCTCCGCCGCGCCGTCACCCATCGCGGACATCCGGACACCCCTTGCCTAGATCGACAACCTGGTTTACGTTTTTAGTCAACCACGTTGTCCATTGCTCGACGAACGAGGAGACCGATCAGCCATGTCCCGACCCTACTTCCCGGCCCACACCCTGGACTCCGCTCCCGCCGCCGCACACGCCGCGATGGAGTCCACCCAGCGGCACTTCGGCCACCTGCCCGAAGCGGTCGGCAAGATGGCCGAATCCCCCGAGCTGCTCACCGGGTTCCTCGACCTGAGCGCCCGCTTCGAGCGCAGCTCACTGGACCAGCTCGCCCGCGAGGTGGTCGTGCTGACCATCGCCACCCGCAACGTCTGCCACCTCTGCGTGGCCATGCACACCGCCAAGCTGACCAAGCTCGGCGCCGACCCCGCCCTGATCGAGGCGCTGCGCACGGGCACCCCGCTGCCCGACCCCCGCCTCGCCGCCGTCCGCGCCTTCACCCTGGAGCTGCTCGCCACCGCCGGCGCCGCCTCCCCCGAGGCCCTGGACGCCTTCCTCGCGCACGGCTTCACCCCGCGCAACGCCCTGGAGGTGGTGCTCGGAATCGGCACCTACACCCTGTCCACCTTCGCCAACCGCCTCACCGACGCCCAACCGGACGCCCAGCTGGCCGCGTTCGCCTGGGAGCCGGCCGGCGTCTGACCCGCCGCACCGTCGACCGGCGGGCGCCGACGCACCAACACCGGCACGCCTACACGGTCACAGCCGCGCCGACCACCGCACCCGGGTACCCCGGCGGTCCGGGCCCGGCTCGTGCCAGGCGTCGCCGCCCAGCGCCTCGGCCCGGCGGCGCAGATTGGCCAGGCCGCTGCGGCGGCCCCCCTCGGGGATGCCCACGCCGTCGTCGGTCACGGTGAGCAGCACACCGGGGCGCCCCGGGCGGTCCAGGGCCTCGGGGTCGCCCGAGACGGGGTGGCCGTCGTCGCCCAGGTGGACGGTGGCGTCGACCTCGACGACGACCCGGGAGGCACGGGCGTGGCGGGCCGTGTTGGAGAGCATCTCGCGCAGCGCGGCCAGCAGTTGACGAGCCGTCGCATCCCCGACCAGGTTCTCCACCGGGCCGGTGAAGGTCATCGAGGGCTTGAAGCCGAGCGCGGCGGCGGCCTGGCTGCCCTCGCGCAGCACCCGGGTGCGCAGGGTGTCCGGTTCGTCGCCGTGGTCGTCGTGCTGGAGGGCGTAGATGGTGGTGCGCACCTCCTGGATGGTGGCGTCGAGTTCGTCCACCGCGTGGCCGATCCGCTCGGTGACCTCGGGGACGGCGGCCCGGCGGGCGGCGCTCTCCAGCATCATCCCGGTGGCGAAGAGCCGCTGGATGACCAGGTCGTGCAGGTCGCGGGCGATCCGGTCGCGGTCCTGGAAGACGGCCAGCCGCTGCTTGTCGTGCTGCCCCTCGGCCAGCCGCAGGGCCAGCGCGGCCTGCGAGGCGAAGGTGGCCGCGAGTTCCTTGGTGACATCGCTGAACGGGCGGGCGCCCAGCGCCCGCCAGACCACCAGGCCGCCCAGCACCTGCCCGCCGGCCACCATCGGCAGCGCCATCGAGGGCCCGTAGCGGCGGGCCAGGCGCATCACCAGCGCCGGATCCTTTGACATGTCGTCGATGAAGACGCTCTCCCCGTCGCGCAGCCTGGCCGCGTAGCCGGCGCCGGGGACCAGCTCGCCGACCACGTACTCGGCGTCCCGGCCCGAGGCGTGCGAGACCCGCAGCCCGCCGTCGCCGGTGGGCAGCATGATCATCCCCAGCTCGGCGTCGGCCAGTTCGCGCACCCGCTCGGCGGCGACCGTCAGCGCGTCGTGCGCGTTGTCGGTGGAGAGCAGCGCGGTGGTGACGGCGGCGGCGCCCGCGATCCAGCGTTCGCGGCGGCGCCCCTCCTCGTACAGCCGGGCGTTCTCGATCGCCACCCCGGCGGCCGCCGCGAGCGCGTGCACCACCTGGGCGTCCTCGGGCGTGAACCCGCCGCCGCCGTGCTTCTCGGTCAGGTAGAGGTGGCCGAAGACCTCGTCGCGCACCCGGATCGGCTCCCCGAGGAAGGAGCCCATCGGCGGGTGGTGCGCCGGGAACCCGCTCGCGCGCGGGTCCTTGGAGAGGTCGTCCAGCAGCAGCGGCTCGGGACGGTCGATCAGTACGCCCAGGATCCCCCGCCCCGAGGGCAGGTCGCCGATCTCGGCGGCGGTCGCGTCGTCGATCCCGACGTGGATGAAGTCGCTCAGCCCGTGCCCGGTCGGCGAGATCACCCCGAGCGCGGCGTACCGGGCGTCCACCAGCTCCGCCGCCCCGGAGGCGATCCGCTCCAAGGTCGCGTGCAGGTCCAGGCCCGCGCCGACCGAGACCACCGCTTCCAGCAGCCGCTGCATCCGGTCGGTGACTGCGGCGGCCGACTGCAGTCGCTCGGACACCTCGGTCACCAGCGTGTCGAGGCCGAGCGAGGAGATCTCGGGCACCCGGTGCGGAGCGGGCTCATCGGGGGTGGTCGCCATGCTTCGACCCTAGGCGCTGAGCAGCCGATTCACCCGGAAGGACGGCTCAGTCCGCGTCGGCGCCGACGCTGCCCTCGTGATCGCCCGAGGGCTTGTGCGCGACGAAGGTCAGCACCCGCCCCACGCCGATGGTGAGCTGCTCGAAGCCCAGCGTCTGCAACCGCGCCAGAAAGGCCGACGGCTCCACCGGGTTGTAGGTGTCGCCCTCGTGGAAGTGGTGCAACGCGTCCCCGGGCAGACTGTCCGACCCCACCAGCACGCCGCCGGGGCGCAGCACCCGCAGCGCCTCGGCGAGCAGCCGGTTCTGCAGGGCCGGGGTGGGCACGTGGTGCAGCATCGTGAAGCAGCCCACCGCGTCGAACGCGGCGTCGGCGAACGGCAGCGCGGTGGCATCGCCGTGCAGCACCTCGACGTTGGTGCCGGCGTAGCGGGCCGCGAGCGCCTCGGCGGCGGCCTGCTCGTACTCGACCGCGACCAGCCGCTCGACGCGGCGCCGCAGCCAGTCGGTGGCGGCACCGGGCCCGGGGCCGACCTCCAGCATCGCCGGGCCCAACTCGACTCCGGCGGTCACCTTGGGCAGCACCAAGGTCTGCAACTGCTCGGCCCATTCCGGACTGGTGCACACACGCGCGTGGTTGAGGTTCATGCCTTCGAGGCTAGGCAGCACCGGAACGGGCCACCAGGACGTACGCTTCCAGATCATGTCGCGAAACGGACAGCCGCCGAACCCGCCGGGCGCGGTGGACCAGGTGCCCGCCGCCATCGTGGTGCGCGCCTACCGCCTGGCGCCCGGCAGCCGTTTCGGCACCCACCGGCACGACACGCACCAGGTGGTCTGGGCCCGCAACGGCGTGCTGACCGTGTCGACCGAGGGCGGCGAGTGGATCCTGCCGCCGACCCGGGCGCTGTGGATCCCGGCCGGCACCGCGCACCAGACGGCCGCCCTGGCCAGCACCGCCATGCGCAGCCTCAACCTCACCCAGGGGCCAGGACTGCCCAGTTGGTCGGCTCCTCAGCCGCTGGCGGTGGGTCCGCTGGTCGCCGACCTGATCGACCACCTGGCCCAGTCCGCGCTCGAAGCAGGGCGCCGGGCCCGCGCCCAGGCCGTCCTGATCGACAACCTCGAACCCGTCGCCGCCCGCTCGATCGACGTACCGATGCCCACCGATCCGCGAGCCCTCGACGTGGCCCGCGCCCTGCTCGCCGACCCGGCCGACCCGCGCACCCTGACCCAGTGGGGCCGCCAAGTCGGCTCCAGCGCAAGGACCTTGGCCCGCTCCTTCGGCACCGACACCGGCCTCACCTTCGCCCGCTGGCGCACCGCCGTACGCCTGCGCGCGGCCCTGGCCCACCTCGCCCAGGGCGACCCGGTGACCCGGGTCGCCGGACGCGTCGGCTACGCGACCCCGAGCGCCTTCGTCGCCGCCTTCGTCCGGGAGACCGGCCTCACCCCGGGCAGCTACTTCCACGGCGGCCCACCGACGCTCTGATCTGGTTCCCGGGCGCCCACACGGCTGTTGCCCGGAGCTCCGGCGGACAACTCGCGCCGTCCCTCAGCCGCTTCTCAGCGAGTGCGCCATGCACCGAGCAGTTCCTCAGGGCCGTAGGCCGCCTGGAGCCCGGAGCAGCTGACGCCGCTTCGGGACACCGCGACGAGCGGGATCGGGTCGTCCGTGAACGTGGCTCTGTGCTTGTGCAGGGCGGCCAGGTCATGGGCGTCGAACGGGGATGTCTCCAGCCACTTGACCGACCCCAGGAACAACAGTTGCTTGGCCACGGGCTGACGGTCGGCGCCCACGAGATCGATCTCGACGTCGTTGCTCCGGGTCCAGTAGCCGCCGATGGCGGGAGCGGCAGGCAGTTGGCCGTCAGGCAGGACACGAGCGAGCGACTCCCGGATCAACGGCTCGACGGCTCGACCACGCCAACTGGTCCACTGGGCCCTGATCCGGGCCAGGGTGAGATCACCGCGCATGCGCTCGATCTCCGCCATGTGCGGATCGAGAAACGCCAACCAGAACCGCAGGTAGGGGTCCGCCACGCGATAGCGCCGTTCTTTCGAGGGGTGGAGCGAGATCGGAAGGTCGGCAGCCACCACCCGCTTGTCGATCAGCAGGTCGGCCGCCCTGGTAAGAGTGCTGTGGGCGATACCACCGGCGGCACGCGCGATGTTGGTGAAGGTCCGCTCACCCGCCCCGATTGCTCTCAGCACCTCCCTGCCCATCGCTTGCGGGGGAAACTCTGCGGCGAGCGACCGCTCGGCCGAGACCAGCAGAGCTGAGATCGGATTCTCCAGTGCGGCTTCGAGGAACTCCCACATCGAGGCCCCGGCCTGCCATTCCCGGCAGATCAGCGGCAAGCCGCCGGTGATGAGGGCGGCGTCGAAAGCGGTGGCCGGCTCCAGGTCCAGCATCTCGCTGAGGTCAGCGGGGTCGAGGGGGCCCACGACCATCTCGCGTCCGCGCTGATGGAACGGTCGGTCGTAGCTGTCGAGCGCCTCCATCATCGACAGATCCGAGCCGACCAGCAGCAGCAGGACGGGCTTGCGACTGAGCAGGCGGTCCCACGCCCGCTGGAGCATGCCCTCGAAGGCGTCGATGCGGTCCATGAGATAGGGCACCTCATCGATCACCACAACGCTTGGAGAATCGTCCGGCAGGATCTCCGCCAACAGTCGGAATGCCGCGTTCCACTGGGTCGGTGTCTCCTCCGCGAAGAGTGACCGGTCCGGGAGGGTGGAGCCGGCAACCGCGTCCAGCAGTTCGCCCAGTTCGTCTTCGGCGGATCCGCCCCCAGCCGTGAAGAACAAGTGGGGGATCGCCGCGCTCCGCAGGAACTCTTCGACCAGCGTGGACTTCCCGACCCGTCGCCGCCCTCGCACGAGCACGCACTGGCCGGGCTGAGCCGCCTGGCCACCGGCTCGGCGGACTTCATCGAGCGTGCTTCTCAGGGCCCGCAGTTCCCGATCCCGACCGATGAACCGATGCATGGAGAGATCCCGTCCTGCGAGTACGGACATAACGACAGCAGAGATAGTATTGCCAGAGATACTATCTCTGGCGCAACCATTGACTCCGAGGGCAGCGGCCTAGATGATCGGCGGCCGGCCCAGCCGGGTCATGGTCCACACCGTGCGCCAGCGCATCGGCTTGCGCCGCCCGCACGGTGTGCGCCAGCCCTCGGCGAAGCCCGCGAACCACGCCTTCAGCCCGGCCGCGTCCCGGGTCCGGGCGACGGTGAGCGCCAGCCACACGCCGAGGTAGACCGGCACCAGCAGGGCGGGGAGGTGGCGGCGCGCCAGGTAGACCCGGTTGCGGGCGTTCACCCGGAAGAAGAAGGAGTGCCGGGTCGGGCTGGTGCGTGGGTGCTGGAGCAGCAGTTCCGGGACGTAGCGCACCCGCCACCCGGCGTCCAGCGCCCGCCAGGCCAGGTCGGTCTCCTCGTGCGCGAAGAAGAAGGCGTCCGGCCAGTCCCCGATCTGCTCCAGCATCTTCGAGGACAGCGCGTGGCCGCCGCCGAGGAAGCCGGTCACCTCGCCGCCGCGCATCGGGTCGCCGGCCCGCAGCCGGGGGACGTGGCGCCGCTGGGTGAGGCCGGTCTCGTCGGCGATCCGGAAACCGACGATCCCCAGCCCGGGGTCGGCCTCGTACAGGGCGGTGATCCGGGCGAGGACGTCGTCGGCGACCAGCAGACCGTCGTCGTCCAGGTCGATCACCACGTCCACGTCCCGCAGGTGCTCCAGCGCGACGTTCCGCCCGCCGGTCACCCCGAGGTTCTCCGCCAGCTCCACGCCCTCGACCCACGAGGGCAGTTCCGGCAGCGCGCACCCCTGGCCCACCAGCACGACCTTCGCGGCCTTGACCGTCTGCATCTCCACCGAGGCCAGCAGCTCGGCCAGCTCCTTCGGCCGCGTGCCCATGGTCAGGATCGCCACACCCAGCTTCACGCCCACTGAACCGCTTCCCTTCGAGGAACCAGAGACGACCTCACGAACGCCGGAGCACCGCACCGCGTCGCTCACAGAAGGTAGCGCTCCCGCCGACTAGGCCACCACCGCGACCAGCTGGTCCGCCGCCGACTCCCGCTCCCACAGCGCCCGCAGTCGCCCGTCCGGACGGCTCGTCAGCTCCGCCCAGCTCCCGCGCTCCAGCACGCGCCCGCCGTCCAGCACCACCACCTCGTCCACGCCCGCCTCGGCCAGCCCGGCCAGGCGGTGGGTGATCAGCAGCGTGGCCCGGCCCTCGGTGGCGGCCAGCAGGTCGGCTGTCAGGGCGTCGGCGGTCGGCAGGTCCAGGTGCTCGGCCGGCTCGTCCAGGATCAGCAGCGGGAAGTCGGCCAGCAGCGCCCGGGCCAGCGCGAGGCGCTGGCGCTGGCCGCCGGAGAGGCGGGCGCCGTGCTCGCCGACCATGGTGTCCAGGCCGTCGGGCAGGGTGTCCACCCAGTCGAGCAGGCGGGCGGCGGCGAGGGCCTCGCGCAGGGCGGTGTCCGGGGCGTCGGGCCTGGCCAGCCGCAGGTTCTCGCGCAGCGAGCTGTCGAAGACATGGGCGTCCTGGGCGCAGAGCCCGATCAGAGCGCGCACCGCGTCGCCCTCCAGCGCGCGACTGTCCACAGCCTGTGGACAACCGGCGGCGAGGGTGACGGAACCCTCGCGCTGGTCGAGCAGGCGGAGCAGCACCTGCGCCAGCGTGGTCTTGCCGGAGCCGGACGGGCCGACCACCGCGATGCGCCGACCGGCCGCGAAGTCCAGGTCGATACCGTCCAGCGCGAGGCCCTCCTGTCCCGGCCAGGCGGCCCGCAGTCCGCGCACCGCCAGCGGGAACGGGTCGGCGGGCGGCTCGGCGGGCGAACCGGGTTCGACCACCGGGTCGGGGGTGTCGACCATCTCGGTGAGCCGCCCGGCCGCCGCCCGACTGCGCTCGCGCACCTGGATCGCACCGGGCAGCCCGGCCACCGCCTCGAAGGCGGCCAGCGGGGTGAGGATCACCAGGGCCAGGCTCAGCCCGTTCAGGTTGCCGGAGCGCACACCCGCCACGCCGACCACCGCGCAGGCGACCACCGTCCACCCGGTGAGCAGCGCCATCAGGCCGGCGCCGAGCGCGGTGCTGGCGGCCGAGCGGGCGGCGAGCGCGGTGAGCCGGGCGTCGGCGGCCCGGACCACACCGAGCCGCCGGGGCAGCGCGCCCGCCACGGCCAGCTCGGCGGCGCCGGTGCAGGTGTCGACCACCGCCGAGGCGAGCGCACCACGGGCCGGGGCCTGCTGGCGCTCCGTGCGACGGGAGAGCCGGGCCGTCAGCAGCGGCAGCCCGGCCCCGGCGAGCAGCAGGCCGACCGCCAGGGCGATCCCGGCGGCGGGCAGCATGAGCGCCAGACCCAGCGAGGCGGCGAGCGAGACGGTGAACCCGACCGCCGCGGGCAGTCGCCAGCGCAGGTACCAGTCCTGCACCGCGTCGACATCGGCGACCAGCCGGGAGAGCAGGTCACCGCGCCGGAACGCGGGCAGCGCGGCCGGTGCCAGCCGCTCCAGCCGCCGGTAGACGGTCACCCGCAGGCTGCCCAGGGTGCGCAGCACGGCGTCGTGCGAGACCAGCCGCTCGCAGTAGCGGAAGAAGCCGCGCCCGACCCCGAAGGCGCGCACCGAGGTGACCGCCATCATCAGGTAGAGGACGGGCGGCTGCTGCGAGGCCTTGGAGATCAGCCACCCCGAGGTCGCCAGCAGCGCGACCGCGCACCCGAGCGCGAGGCCGCCGAGCAGCACGGCGAGCGCGAACCGGCGCCGGGCCCGGCCGGCCTCGGCGGCGGCGAAGAGCGCGGCGATCCGGCGCAACGGAGTGCCGGAGCCGGAGCCGAGCGCGGGCAGGGCGGGGGCCGGGGCAACGGCGACCGGGGAGGGCTCGCGGTGCTCCACCGCGACTGCGGCCACCGGCGATGTTTCACGTGAAACATCGCCGCTGAGCTGAGGCATCGTCAGCCCCACCCGCTGGTCGGCCACCGCGAGCAGCGCCGGCCGGTGCGCCACCAGCAGCACGGTGCGCGCCGGGTCCGCCGCCAGCACCCGCACCGCCTCGACGACCGCCGCCTCGCTCTCGGCGTCCAGGTGAGCGGTCGGCTCGTCCAGCAGCACCAGCGGACGGTCGGTCAGCAGCGCGCGGGCCAGCGCCAACCGCTGTCGCTGGCCCGCCGACAGCCCGGCGCCGCCCTCGCCGAGCGCGGTGTCCAGGCCGTTCGGCAGGCCCCGCACGAAGTCCAGCGCCTGCGCGGCGGCGAGCGCGGCGCGCAGCTCGGCGTCGGAGGCCGCCGGGCGGGCCAGCCGGACGTTCTCGGCCACCGTGCCCGCGAACAGGTGCGGGTGCTGCGGCACCCAGGCGACCTGCGAGCGCCAGGAGTCGGGCTCCAGCTCCGCCAGGTCGTACGAACGCCCGTCGGCACCGGTGACCGTCACTCCCCCGGCGTCCGGCCGGACGAACCCGAGCAGCACCGACAGCAGCGTGCTCTTGCCCGCCCCGCTGGGCCCGGTGAGCGCGCTGGTGCTCCCCGGCGCCAGCCGCAGGGCCGCGCCGCTCAGCGCGGGCGAGGTGCGACCGGGGTGGGTGACCGTCAGCGGGCCGACCGTCACGGTGGCGCCCGCGAGCGCGGGAGCCGCGACGGTGCCGGCGGCCGGCAGCGGCGTCTCCAGGACCGCGAAGACCTCCTCGGCCGCCGCCAGCCCCTCCGCGCTGGAGTGGTAGAGCGCGCCGACCTGGCGCAGCGGGAAGTACACCTCGGGCGCCAGGATCAGCACCAGCAGCCCGGTCTCCAGCCCGAGACTGCCGTCCACCAGCCGGAACCCGATCGAGACGGCGACCAGCGCGACCGAGATGGTGCTCAGCAGCTCCAGCGCGAACGAGGAGACGAAGGCGATCCGCAGGGTGCGCAGGGTGGCCCTGCGGTACTCGTCGGTGATCCGCTTGATCGCCTCGGCCTGGGCCTTGGCCCGGTTGAAGACCTTGAGCGTGGGCAGCCCGCCGACCACGTCCAGGAAGTGGTGCGAGAGCCGGGCCAGCGAGCGCCACTGGCGGTCCATCCGGTCCTTGGTGGCCCAGCCGATCAGCACCATGAAGAGCGGGATCAGCGGGAGGGTCCCGGCGATGATCGCCGCGCTCTCCCAGTCCGCGCCGACGATCCGGGCCAGCAGCACCACCGGCACCACCACGGCCAGCGCCAGCTGCGGCAGGTAGCGGGCGAAGTAGTCGTCCAGCGCGTCGATGCCCCGGGTGGCCAGCGTGGTCAGCTCGCCGGTGCGCCGGCCCGCCAGGTGGTCGGGGCCCAGCGCGGTGGCGTGCTCCAGCAGCCGCCCGCGCAACTGCGACTTGACCCGGGCCACCGACCGGTGGGCGGTCAGCTCGGTGAGCCAGGCGACCAGGGCCCGGCCCAGCGCGGTGGCCGCCAGCAGCGCCAGCGGGGTGCCCAGGTCGCCCAGGCCCTGGTGGCGCTGGAAGCAGCGGACCACGATCTCGGCGATCAGCGTGGCCTGGCCGAGCACCAGCAGCGCGCCGAGGCCGCCGAGCAGCACCGAGCCGGCCAGGAACGCCCGGGTGGCGCGGGCCTGGGTGAGCAACCGGGGGTCAACAGGCTTCATGACGAGGGCTCAGCTCTCGATGGCGGGTGCGGCGTGCTCGCCGACCGGCAGGTGCTGGACACCGATCCGCTTGCGGAACACCCAGTACGTCCAGGCCTGGTAGAGCAGGACGAGCGGGGTGAAGACCGCGGCCACCACGGTCATCACCTTCAGCGTGTACGGCGCGGAGGAGGCGTTGCCGACCGTCAGGCTCCAGGCCGGGTTGAGCGTGGAGGGCATCACGTTCGGGAAGAGGGAGAGGAAGAGCATCCCGACGGCGGCCACGACGGTCAGCCCGGAGAGCGAGAACGCCCAGCCCTCGCGGCCCAGTTGGTTGGCCACCAGGGCGCCGACCAGGGCCAGCACGGCGACCGCCAGCGCGGCCAGGCTCCAGCCGGTGCCCCGGTGGACCTGGGTCCAGATCAGGAAGGCCAGCGCCAGCAGCGCCGTCACCAGCCCGAGCCACAGCGCCATCCCGCGTGCCCTGGCGCGGATGTCACCGACCGTCTTGAGCGCGGCGAAGACCGCGCCGTGGAAGGTGAAGAGGGCCAGCGTGGTCAGACCGCCGAGCAGCGCGTACGGGTTGAGCAGGTCCCAGAAGCTGCCGGTGTAGTTCTTCTGCTGGTCGATCGCCACACCGTGCACGATGTTGGCGAAGGCCACGCCCCACAGGAAGGCGGGCAGCAGCGAGGTCCAGAAGATCGCCTGCTCCCAGCCGCTCTGCCAGCGCTCCTCGGTGCGCTTGTGCCGGTACTCGAAGGCCACGCCGCGGATGATCAGGCAGACCAGGATGATCAGCAGCGGCAGGTAGAACCCGCTGAACAGGGTGGCGTACCAGTCCGGGAAGGCCGCGAAGGTGGCACCGCCGGCGGTCAGCAGCCAGACCTCGTTGCCGTCCCAGACCGGGCCGATGGTGTTGATCAGTACCCGGCGCTCGGCCCGGTCCCTGGCGAGCAGCTTGGTCAGCACGCCGATGCCGAAGTCGAAGCCCTCCAGGAAGAAGTAGCCGATCCAGAGGACCGCGATCAGGACGAACCAGACGTCGTGGAGCTGCATGATTCTCTCTCCCCGGGCTCAGTAGGCGAAGGCCAGCGGGCGGTCGGCGTCCTCGTCCGAGCCGGGGCCGCGCAGCGTGGGGTCCTTGGCGGGCGGGCGCTCGTCCACGTCCGGGCCGGCCTTCGCGTACTTGGCGAGCAGCCGGACCTCGATCACCGCGAGCACCGCGTAGAGCGCCGTGAAGGTGCCGAAGGCGATCAGCTGGGTGGTCACGCTGACGTTCGGGGAGGACGAGTCGGCGGTCTTCAGCAGGCCGAAGACGGACCAGGGCTGGCGTCCCATCTCGGTGAAGATCCAGCCGAAGCTGTTGGCGATCAGCGGGAAACCCATGGTCAGGATGCCGATCCGCCAGCTCCACCGGGTCAGCTGCGGGCCCAACTCGCGGGTGGGGGTGAGCATCAGGCGCGGCGGCTCGTCCTCGCCGGTGCGGAACTCGGGGGCCAGGAACCGCTTCCCGCGGGTGGTCCAGAGCCCGATCGCGGCGGCCACGAAGGAGGTCATCCCGAAGCCGATCATCAACCGGAAGCCCCAGTAGGTGACGAAGATGTTGGGGATGTAGTCACTCGGACTGCCACCGTACTTGGCGGCCTCGGCGGCGGCGGTGTCGTTGATGCCCGGCACCGCCGAGTGGAAGTCGCTCTTGGCGAGGAAGGAGAGTATCCCCGGGATCTCCAACTCCACCGAGTTGTGGCCCTTCTCGACGTTGCCGACCGCGAAGATGGAGAACGGCGCGGGCGCCTCGGTGTCCCAGAGCGCCTCGGCGGAGGCCATCTTCATCGGCTGCTGCTCGAACATCACCTTGGCCAGCGTGTCCCCGCTGAGCGCGGTGCCCAGCCCCGCGACCACGGCCAGCACCAGGCCCAGGCGCAGCGAGGTGCGCATCGTGGCGGTGCGGCGCTTGTCGGCCAAGTCGGGCCTGCGCTTGGCCTTCCACAGGTGCCAGGAGGCGATGCCGACCATGAACGCGGCGCCGGTCAGGAAGGAGGCGGTGAGGGTGTGGAAGACCACGACCAGCGTGGTGTCCTGGAACAGCACCTTGCCGATGTCGGTGAGCTGGGCCCGACCGGCCGCGTTGATCGTGTAGCCGGTCGGGTGCTGCATCCAGGAGTTGGCCGCCAGGATGAAGTAGGCGGAGAGCATCGTGCCGAGCGCCACCATCCAGATGCAGGCGCAGTGGATCTTCTTCGGCAGCTTGTCCCAGCCGAAGATCCACAGCCCGATGAAGGTGGACTCGAAGAAGAAGGCGATCAGCGCCTCCATCGCCAGCGGCGCCCCGAAGACGTCCCCGACGAAGCGTGAGTAGTCCGACCAGTTCATCCCGAACTGGAACTCCTGCACGATCCCGGTCACCACGCCCATGGCGATGTTGATCAGGAAGAGCTTGCCCCAGAACTTGGTGGCGTGGAAGTACTTGTCCTTGCCCGTCCGCACCCAGGCCGTCTCCAGCCCGGCGACCATCGCCGCCAGGCTGATCGTCAGCGGCACGAAGAGGAAGTGGTAGACGGTGGTGACCCCGAACTGCCATCGCGCGATGGTCTCGTGAGCGATCGCTAGTTGCACTTCGCCCTCTTCCCTTCGATCCGACACCCGATCTGGGCTGGTTTGGTCCAGATCCTGCCTCACCAACCGGACAAAAGTGCTCTTTGCCGCAGGCAGCACCATTACCGGCCAAGCTTGCGAGCTTGTGAACGTGAACACTTTCACAAGCTCGCCGTTGGAGACAGTATGCCGCACACCTGTACGGCGACGGGAGGCGGGGTGGGGTGAAGACGGCGGGGAGCGCTCGTGAATATGTGAAGGTCAGATCTACAACTGGCCGACCTGGGTGCCGTTCCCGAACGGCCGGCCTGACTACTCGCCGCTGGAACGGGGCAGGGTGAGCCGGAAGGTCGCCCCCGCGCCGAGGGCGGTGTCCAGGGTGAGGGCGCCGCCGTGGGCGCGGGCGAACGCGGTGGCGATGGCCAGTCCGAGGCCGGCGCCGCCGCCCTCGTGCCGGCTGCGGGAGGCGTCGACGCGGTAGAAGCGCTCGAAGACGCGCTCGGCCTGATCACGCGTCAGACCTGGTCCGGAGTCGGCGACTTCGAGCACGCAGCCGTCCGCGCGGGTGCCCACGCCGATCCGCACGGCGGTGCCGCGCGGGGTGTGCTTGACCGCGTTGCCGACCAGGTTGGTGACCACCTGGCGCAGCCGGGACTCGTCGCCGAGCACGGCGGCGGCGCCCGGCGAGCCGGTGCCGCCGGGTCCGGTGAGCGAGACCTGGCGGGTGGGGTCCAGCGCGGTGAGGTCGTGCAGCGCGTCGGCGGCCAGCGTGCGCAGGTCCATCGGGGCCAGGTCGAGCGGACGCTCCTCGTCCAGCCGGGCCAGCGTGAGCAGGTCCTCGACCAGGCCGCCCATCCGGACCGCCTCGCTCTCGATCCGGTCCATGGTCCGCTTGACGTCGGTGTCCGAGGCCAGCGCGCCCATCCGGTAGAGCTCGGCGAAGCCGCGGATGCCCGCCAGCGGAGTGCGCAGCTCGTGCGAGGCGTCCGCGACGAAGCGCCGCATCCGCGCCTCCGAGGCGGCCTGGGCGGCGAACGCGGACTCGATCTGGTCGAGCATCCCGTTCAGCGCCAGCGAGAGCCGGCCGACCTC
Source organism: Kitasatospora sp. NBC_01266 (assembly GCF_036242395.1). Taxonomy (NCBI): domain Bacteria; kingdom Bacillati; phylum Actinomycetota; class Actinomycetes; order Kitasatosporales; family Streptomycetaceae; genus Kitasatospora; species Kitasatospora sp. NBC_01266. The sequence goes on from NZ_CP108458.1 coordinate 4,299,711, forward strand.
GGTGCTCGGCGGCAACTCCGGCATCCGGTAGGAGAGTTCGCCGGCCGAGATCAGCTCGGTGCCACGCTCGATCCGGCGCAGCGGCTTCAGCCCGGCGCGCACCGCGAAGGTGCCGAGCCCGGCGATCAGCAGCAGCACCGCGCCGCCGATCGCGAGGAAGGCGTCACCGAGCTTCGCGACGGCGGAGTTCACGTCGTCCAGCGAGATCGCGATCATCACGTAGGACGCGGAGTTGGGGCCGGTCGGCGCGCCTGAGCTGTGCTGGTCCGGCAGGATCAGCGCCCGCCAGCGGCTGTCCCGGGAGCCGGGCAGGTCGAAGCGCTTGTCGACGTGGGCGAGCAGGCTCGCCCCGGTGAGACCGGACACGTCGGGTTCGGGGTCGGTGGCCGCGATCGGCTGGCGGTAGGCGCGCTGCACGCTGCCGTCCGCCGACAGCATCCGGACCTCGAACTCGCTGGGCAGGCCGGACTCGCCCTGCGGACGCTTGAAGACGCCGCTGGTCGGGTCACCGGGCTTGGCGGCGCCCTGCAGCGGGTGCTCCCCGTTGTGGTGGCCCAGCGAGGTGCCGAACCGCTCCAGCTGCTGGTCGACCTGGCCGATCAACTGCTTGCGCACGGTGCCGAGCACCACCACGTCGCTGACCGCGAGCCCGGTGGTGACCAGCACCAGGGTGAGCGCGAGCAGCCGGGCCCGCAGCGACAGCCGGCCGGTGCCGCGCAGCACCCGGCCCGGACGCAGCCCGGGCAGCCGCGCCGCGAACGAGCGACGCGGCCGTGCCGGATCCCGCTGCCGCCCGCGCGGCCAGCCCCGCACGTCAGTCCTGCGGGTGCTGCGGCGGCCGGCGCAGCGCGTAGCCGATACCGCGCACGGTGTGGATCAGCTTGGGCCCGTGGTCGGGACCCGAGTCCAGCTTGCGGCGCAGGTAGGAGATGTAGGACTCGACGATGCTCAGGTCGCCGCCGAAGTCGTAGGCCCAGACGTGGTCCAGGATCTGCGCCTTGGAGACCACCCGGCCGACGTTGGCCATCAGGTAGTGCAGCAGCTTGAACTCGGTGGGCGAGAGCGAGATCGGGCGCCCGTCCCGGGTGACCTCGTGGGCCAGCGGGTCGAGGGTGAGATCGGCCACGGTGAGCCGGCCGTCCTCGGCCGGACCGCCGGCCCGGCGCAGGATCGCCCGGATCCGGGCGATCAGCTCCTCCAGGCTGAACGGCTTGGTCACGTAGTCGTCGGCGCCGGAGGCCAGGCCGTGCACCTTGTCCTCGGTGCCGTCCTTCGCGGTGAGGAAGAGCACCGGCAGGTGGTCGGCCGGGCGCGGGCGCCCCGGGCGGGCGGCCAGGCCCGCCGGGTTGGCGATCTGCTGGCGGCGGGTCTGCTCGCGCAGCCGCTCGACCACGGTGAAGCCGTCCAGGTCGGGCAGCATCACGTCGAGCACCACCAGGTCGGGGCGCTCGACCGCGATCGCGGCCAGCGCCTCCTCGCCGGTGGCCGCCGACTCCACCCGGAACCCGGAGAAGCGCAGCGAGGCGGAGAGCAGCTCGCGGATGTTCGGCTCGTCGTCCACCACCAGCAGGAAGGCCTCGCCGGAGGCCCGCACCGGCGAGGCCGGGCCGGCGGCGGCGAGCTGCGCGGGCGCTGTCGGGCCGGCCTGGGCCAGGCTGTGGGACGCCGTCGCTGTTGTCACAGTCCCTGTGGTCACGGGGTCCGCCTCCCGGGTGCTTGGGGCTTGTCGGCCGAGCAGATGATGAATTGGGGACGCTACGCGCTCTGAATGAGAGCTGGATGAAACATGCCAAATCTTCCGCATCCGAAGGACCCAACCCGTCCAGTACTCGTCAGTACGCTCAAGTGCTCCCCAAGGAGCTCGGACCTGTCCGCCGCCACAACGGCGCGGGCGGCCCCGGGACCCGACGTCCGAGGCCGCCCGCTGCGGCGTCAACCACCCTGCGAAGGCTCAGCCGCCGCTGGCGCCACCGCCACCACCGAAGCCGCCACCGCCACCGGCGGCACCGCCCTCGGTGAGCTGCGAGGCCGTGTAGCCGCCGGAGCCGTCCGGGGTGCCCACCACGGTCACGCTCTGGCCCGGCTGCAGCTGGCTGACCTGGCCGTCCTGGGTCACCGAGACCTTGGTGGAGCTGCCGGTGGTGACCTTGACGATGTTGCCGTTGGCGTCGGTCAGGTAGACGGTGCTGCCGTCCACCAGCTTGACCGTGCCGCGGGTGAAGCCGGCTGCGCCGGCCGCACCGCCCGCGCCGCCACCCGCGCCGCCGCCGGCGCCACCGCTGCGGCCGCCGCGGGCCGCGCCGCTCTGGCCGGCCTTCTGGATCGCCGCCGTGATCGCCCGGCTGGCGGCGGTCGTGTTGTTGCCGTCGTTCTTCTGGTACCAGGCGCCGCCGGCGAACGCCGCGGCCGCGATCACGCCGCCGGCCAGCAGCAGGGTGACCCAGGGCAGCTTGCGGCGCGGCGGAGCGGACAGCTCCGCGGTGATGTCCCGGGCGTCGGGCGCGGTGGCCAGCAACTCGGCGTTGGCCGCCGACTCCGCCGACAGCACGACCCCGGGCGGGGCGGCGGCGGCAGCGGGCGGATAGCTGACGGACGGGGAGATGGCCGACAGGCGGACAGTATCGTCGGCCCGGACCAGGTCGCTGTTGTTGGAAGGCATGGGCTCTGACTGCTCCCGCTCTGCTCGCTCGGTGATCATGACTGATCCGTGGTCGTACCGGTGGCCATCGCGCGCCTCACTCGTGCCGCAGGGCGTCGATGGGACGCAGCGAGGCGGCCCGGTTGGCCGGGTAGCTGCCGAAGAAGAGGCCGATCGCCACCGCGATCCCGAAGGCGCCGAACACCGAGGCGGGGATCACCACCGGTTTGATCCCGACCACGCTGAAGTGCGAGCCGAGGATGCCCACCGCGACGCCGAGTCCGGCGCCGAACACCGACAGCAGCGTCGACTCGGCCAGGAACTGGCCCAGGATCACCGCCTTCGGCGCGCCCAGCGCCTTGCGGATGCCGATCTCCCGGGTCCGCTCGGTCACCGTGACCAGCATGATGTTGGTGATCCCGATCCCGCCGACCAGCAGCGAGATCGCGGCCACCGCGCCGAGCAGCACGGTGAAGGTCTGGCCGGTGCTCTCCCGGGTGCTGAGCAGGGAGGCCTGGTTGCTCACCCGGAAGTCGAGCTTGGTGGGGTCGGTCAGCGAGTGGGTCCCCATCAGGATCTGGGTGATCTCGTTCTGCGCGGCCGTGGTGGTGTCGGCCGAGGTGGCCTGCACCAGGATCTGGTTGACCGAGCTGAAGCCGGTGAAGGCGTTCTGCACGGTCGGCAGCGGCGCGATCACCACGTCGTCCGGGTCGGTGAAGCCGGTGGCGCCCTTGGTCTGCAGCACGCCGACCACGGTCAGCGGGGTGCCGCCGAGGGTGATCGTCTTGCCCACCGGGTTCACGTTGTCGAACAGCTGCTGCGCGGTGGTCGAGCCGATCACCGCGACCTTGCTCGAGTTGAGCACGTCGTCGTTGCTGAAGTAGTCGCCGGAGGCGACCTTCTCGTTGGCGGTCTCGAAGTAGGCCGGGTAGGTGCCGATCACCGAGCCCGGGGTGTACGAGATGTCGCCGTAGTCCGCGGTGGCGGTGGTGGTGACCACCGGGGCGACCGACTTGATGTCGGGCGCCGCGGTCGGGTTGGCCAGCGCCTTCGCGTCGTCCACGGTCAGCTTCTTGACGGTGCCCGCGGTGCGCGCGCCGCCGCTGGTGCCCGAGGTGACGGTCAGCGAGTTGGTGCCGAGCGCGGTGATCGAGTTCTTCACCGCGGTCGAGGAGCCGTTGCCGACCGCCAGCAGCAGGATCACCGAGGCGACACCGATCAGCACGCCGAGCATGGTGAGCGCGGAGCGCACCTTGTTGGCGGCCAGGCCACCGAAGGCGAAGCGGAGCATCTGTCCGACGATCACGGTCGACCCCCGATCAGCGCGCCGGCCTGCTGGGCGGCGAGTTGCTGGGCCAGCACGGGCGGCGGCCCGACCACCGGGCCCTGCCGGACGTCGGAGATGATCTGGCCGTCCACCAGGCGGATGACCCGCTTGGCGTGGGCGGCCACCTCGTCCTCATGGGTGATCAGCACGACCGTTCGTCCGGTCGCGTTCAGTCCGTCGATGATCGCCAGTACCTCTTCGGTGGAGCGGGTGTCCAGGTTGCCGGTCGGCTCGTCGGCCAGCAGCATGGCCGGCGCGGTGACCAGGGCACGGGCCACCGCCACGCGCTGCTGCTGACCGCCGGACAGTTCGTTGGGCTTGTGGTCGGCCCGCTCGGACAGGCCCACCAGGGACAGCGCCGCCAGCGCGCGCTTGCGGCGCTCGGCGGCCCGCACTCCCGCGTAGGCGAGCGGCAGTTCGACCTGGGCCAGCGCGGTGGTCCGCGGGACCAGGTTGAACGACTGGAAGATGAAGCCGATCTTGCGGTTGCGGACCAGCGAGAGCTGCCCCTCGTCCAGGTGGCCGACGTCGATCCCGTCCAGCAGGTAGCGCCCCGCGGTCGGCACGTCCAGGCAGCCCAGGATGTTCATCAGGGTGGACTTGCCGGAGCCCGAACTGCCCATGACCGCGATGAAGTCGCCCTGCTCGATGTCCAGGCTGACGCCCAGCGGCTCATCGGTCTCCTGGTCCCACGGGCCGCGCAGGGCGTGCACGGTCGCGTCGCCGTGACCGTACGACTTGCGCAGCTTGCGGATCTGGATGACCGGTGGCGGTGTCTGCGGGGCCGCGGGCTCGGCGGCGTCGACCGCCACCGAGCCGGCGCGACGGGCGCGCGCGCGGCGGGCCATCAGGCACCGCCCCGGGCGCCGCCACCGCCGCCGCCGCCGAAGCCGCCGCCGCCACCGCCACCGAAGCCGCCGGCACCGCCGCCGCGGCTGCCACCGCCGGCGCCGCCGGGGAAGGTGCCGCTCGGGAAGCCGTTGCTGCCGCCGGTGGTGGCCGAGGCCAGCTGGACCTTGTCGCCGGCGTTGAGGCCGGAGACCACCTGCACGGTGGAGTCACCCACCACGCCGACCGTGACCGAGACCCGGGAGGTGGTGCCGTCCGGCTTCACCAGGGTCGCGGTACGGGTGGTGCCGGTGCCGGAGAGCGCCGTCGCCGGGACCGAGAGCGCGTTGTCCGCCTCGCCGGTGACCACCGAGACGGTCGCGCTCAGGCCGGTGCGCAGCTGGCTGGTGTCGCCCTCGATCTGCAGCGTCGCCGCGTACTGCACCGCGCTGCCCGCGGCGCTGCTGGTGCTGCCGCTCGACACCGGCAGCGAACTGACCGAGAGGACCGAGGCGTTGAGCGTGGTGGAGGACTGCGCGTTGAGCGTGACGGTGGCGCCCTCGCCCTTCTTGAGCTTGAGCGAGTCGAGCTCGGAGAAGTCGGCGGTGACCTGCATCCCGCTCGGGTTGGTGATGACGATGAAGCCCGAGGGGGTCGTGGAGGTCGAGGAGCTGGTCGTCTTGCTGCCGCTGGAGCTGCTGCCGGAACCACCCGAGCTCGAGTCGCCGGTGCCCGACACGGTGTCGCCGACCTTGTTGGAGATCGAGGCGACGGTGCCGCCCTCCGAAGCGGTCAGCGTGGTGCCGGCCAGCGCCGTCTGCGCGTTGGTGACGTTGGTCTGCGCGGTGGCGACCTGCTGCTGAGCCTGCGTCAGCTGCTGCTGCGCCTGGGCGACGGCGGCCGGGTCGACCGTGGTGGTGGTGATGGTGGTCATCTGCGGGGCGGGGGTGCTGCTGCGGGAGCCGCTGCCGCTGTTGCTGCTGCCGCTGTTGCTGCTGCTGCTGTTGTTGCTACCGCTGTTGGAGCCGCCGTTGCCGCTGCCGTTCTGGCCGGCGGACGGCGAGGCACCGGAGGACGGGCCGCCCGAGGTGCTGGGGGACGCGCTGGTGTAGGAGGCCTGGACGGCCCCGCCACCGCCCACCGGAACGGTGCTGGTCGTGGTCGTCCCCGCCTGAGCCTTCGTCAGGTTGTCCTGAGCCGTGGTCAGCCCGGCCTGCGCCTCGGTCAGCGCGCCGTTCGCGGCGTTCAGCGCCTGCTGCGCGGCCGTGGTGTCGACGGTGGCGAGCACCTCGCCCGCGGTCACCGTGTCACCGACCGAGACCTTGACCGAGGTCAGCGTGCCGCCGGTGACGAAATTCTCGCCGGCGTCGCTGGGTGAGCTGAGGGAGCCGGATCCGGACACCGTGGCCAGGACCGTTCCCTTGGTCACGGTCGCGGTCCGAGCCTGCACCTTACCGGCCGCTGAGCTGCTGGTGCTGTTCACCGTGGTGTATGCCAGCGCGCCCCCCGCGAGGAGGGCCACACCGAGCACTGAGTTGAGGATGACGGCGCCACGCCGCCGCGGGAGGACCTTCATAGCGCACAAGACTCGCCCGATGCTCTTGCGAAGTTCTGGACGCAAGCTGGGCGGACGCTGAGGCAGGCACCAAGGACAATCATCCCAAAAACGGACAAATACTCCGTAGATGAGGATCATCGGGAAACACTGCCAACGGTAATCCCAGGATCTTCCCAGGCATCTCGGGCGCAGCATTCACGCCACAGGGCCATCCCGGACACCGAACAGGACCCAACCATAGCTGACTGAGCGTCAGCTACTGCTCACTCCCGTACGCCAGCAGCTCGGCCACCGACCAGGTCAGCCGCCCCGAGCGCAGGTCGTCGAGCACCGCGCGCAGCCAGCGCGCCTCCGCCTGCGTCACGGCGTGCAGGTACTCGGTCTCCAGCAGCGCGATCCGGGCCAGTCCGCCCTCCCCCTCGCCGGTCAGCGTCGCCGCCAGGCCCGCCAGCCGCTCCTCGGTGACCCGCAGCCGCCGTTCCAGCGCGCCGGAGATCTCCTCGGACGTCAGCATCAGCAGGTTCGAGAGCGCCGCCGGGAACTGCGGGAACTCCTGCCTGGGCACCGCGAGCATCTCGATCAGCCACTCCCGGGCGACCGCCCGCCCCGCCTCGGTGACCTCGTAGACGGTCCGCTCCGGATACGCCTGGTCCCGTCCGGTCTCCCGGACGGCGACCAGGCCGGCTTCCTGCAGCCGCTCGATCGTCCGGTACAGGCTCGCGCGCTGGCCCACGTTGACCACCTGGTCCTTGCCCCAGTCCTTGATCAGCCGCTGCAGGCCGTAGGGATGCAGCGGCTTGTAGTGGAGCAGGGCCAGCACGGTGACGGCGAGGGGGGAGCTGCGGTGGGCGGTCATGCCTCGATCCTAGCCTCACCGAGACTAGTTGACGAGAAACTAGTTGCACTGCAACTATTGAAGTGGCGGCCATCGGCTGCCGCACCGACCCGAACACCACGGTGAAAGCAGGAGAAATGAGCGACTCCCGTCAGACCCGCAGCGCCCTGGTCATCGGCGGCGGCATCGCCGGCCCGGTCACCGCGATGGCCCTGCGGCAAGCAGGGATCGAGGCCACCGTCTACGAGGCCTACCCGCACACCGCCGAGGGTGCCGGGGCCGGGCTGAGCCTGGCCCCCAACGGCCTCGACGCGCTGGACGCGATCGGCCTGGGCCACCTGGTGCGACCGCTCGGCAAGCCGATGGCCGGCATCGTCCTGCAGGACTGGGCCGGCCGGCGGCTCGGCGAGTTCGGCAATCCGCCCGGAGTGCCGCCGATGCAGTTCCTGCGGCGGGCCGAGCTCTACCGGGCGCTCTACCAGGAGGCCGAGCGGCGCGGGGTGCGGATCGAGCACGGGAAGCGGCTGGTCGGTGTCGAGGAGGGCGCGGACCAGGTCACCGCGCTCTTCGCCGACGGCACCCGGACCACCGCCGACGTGCTGATCGGGGCGGACGGCCTGCGCTCCACCGTCCGCCCGCTGGTCGACCCGGCCGCGCCGGGACCGCAGTACGCCGGCCTGATCAGCTTCGGTGCCGAACTGGAGCGGGTGGCGGTGCCCGGCACCGAGGACCGGATGAACATGAGCTTCGGCAAGCGGGCCTTCTTCGGCTACCAGGTCTTCGAGGACGCGTCGGCCGTCTGGTTCGTCAACCTGCCGCACCGGGAGCCGATGACGGCGGCCGAGGTCCAGCGCACCCCGGCGCGCCAGTGGCTGCCGCGGCTGCGCGAGGCCTTCGCCGAGGACGGCACCCCGGCGACCCGGCTGATCGAGGCGACCGACCCGGACCAGCTGATCATCGTCGGCCCGATGGAGAACATGCCGGCCGTCCCCACCTGGAGCCGGGGACGGCTGGTCCTGGTCGGGGACGCGGTGCACGCCCCCTCCTCCAGTTCGGGGCAGGGCGCCTCGCTGGCCATCGAGAGCGCGATCCAACTGGCCCGCTGCCTGCGCGACCTGCCCCACCCGCAGGCGTTCGCCGCCTACGAGGCGGAGCGCCGGCCGCGGGTGGAGAAGATCATCAGGGCGACCACCCGGAAGAACGGCGCCAAGGCCGCCGGACCGGTGGGCCGGGTGCTCAACGCCTGGGCGCTGCGGGTGTTCTCCAAGCTGGTGAAGCCGGCGAAGATGGCCTGGATGTTCGACTACCGGATCGACTGGGAGGCGCGGGTCACCGCCGCCCCCAGCCCGTCCGCGACCGGTCCCGTCACTCGTTCCGCGCCGTCTGCGGCCCGGTGATCCGCCTGAGCAGCGGCAGGGTGGAGCCGATCACCCCGAGCGAGGCCGCCAGCCCCAGCAGCACCAGGACGTAGTAGGAGAAGTCCGGCGCCCGCACCGAGTAGCCGTACTGGGCCTGCAGGAAGAGCTGCGCAGCCAGGAACCCCATGCCGATCGCCACCACCGCGACCACCAGCAGCGGCAGCGCGCTCTCCAGCAGCACCACCCGGCGCAGCGTGGCGAGTTGCACCCCGGTCAGCCGCAGCAGGCTGAACGGGCGCTTGCGGTCGGTCAGTCCACCGGCCACGCTGACCGCCAGGCTGCAGCCGGCGATCGGCAGGCTGACCAGGATCACCACGTCGGCCAGCTTCTGGTAGCTGGTCAGCTCCGCCGACATGCCCGCGCGGTCCTCGCCGATCGTGTAGGGCGACCGCTCGGCCGGATAGGCGTTCGCCAGCAGGGTGCGTGCCCGCTCGACCGCCGACGTGGAGCCGTCCGTGCCCACCACGATCAACTGCACCGGCAGCCGGTCGACCTGCTCGGCCGAGATGGCTGCGGTGGGCCAGCGGGTGGGCCAGCTCTCGTCGCGGTTCAGACCCATGGAACCGAGATACGGCGTGATCGAGGCCGCCTGGGCACCTGGATCGCAGAGGCCGAAGACCGGGGTGCTCGCCAGCTGCGCGCAGTCGACCAGCGCCGCCGGTGGCAGCGGCCCCCGCACGTTCTGACCCGCCATCAATGGGTCGGTGGTGCCGAGCGGGTTCGTGTGGACCGACGTCACACCCGTCACGCCCGGGATCGCGCGCAGCGCGGCCAGGGCCTGGTCCGGCAGCGGGCTCTCTGGGTCGATCGGCTGCCCGGCGGCTGTCCGATCGTGGAAGAACTCGCTGACCACCGTGGAGCGGAGCGCCGCGCTGCCCTTGGGCACCCCCTGTTCGACGGTCAGCGCGTCGATCACCCCGACGGCGCCACTGGTGATGCAGAGCGCCAGCACCAGCCCGCTGACCGCGCGGAAGCCGGCCTTCGGGTCGTCGGCCAGCCGCCGCCCGGCGATCAGCACGGTGGGCCGGCCGGTGCGCCGGGCCATCAGCCGCGCGCCGACCATGGTCAGCCACGGCCCGGCCAGCACCAGCCCGCCCAGGATCAGCACGATGCCCGGCACGAAGGCCCGGACCTGACCGGCCGAGGTGGGCGGCCGCCGGCCGATGAAGTAGGCGAGTTCGACGACGCCCAGGGCCAGCGGGAGCACCCGGTAGAAGCGGGGCGGGCGCGGGGTGGTCCGCCGGGTGACGCCGAGCGGGGAGATCTGCACCCGGCGCAGCGCGATCCGGGCCGCGACGGCCGCCGCCAGCGGGACGCCGAGCGCCACTGCCAGGACGTCGTTCAGGTTGAGCGCCAGGTCGCTGCTGAAGAACCGCGCGGTGGTGAGGTCGACCGTCGCCAGCAGCGGACGCAGCAGGAAGAACAGGCCGAAGCCGACCGCCGTGCCGGCCGCCGCCGCGACGGTCGACTCCACCGCCGAGACCACCGAGATCTGCCGGGGTGTCGCGCCGACCAGGCGCATCGCGGCGAAGCGCTGCTCGCGGCGGGTGGCGGCGAGCCGGGTCGCGGTGCCGATCAGGATCAGCACCGGGAAGATCAGCGCGACCGCCACCACCGAGAGGATCAGGTCCATCCCGCTGGCGTTGGTACCGACCGGGCAGTCGGCGCACTCGCTGGGCGGCGTCGTCATGATCGAGCCGACCCGCACCGCGGCCGGATCGGCCGCCAGCTCGCCCGGGGTGTGGCCGATGAGGATGATCAGCGAGTCCGGTGCGGGCAGCGCCGCCGGGCCGATCGTGCCCACCTGCTGCCCGGGGTAGCGGTCGGCGAGTTCGTCGGCCGGCGTGCCGGTCAGCAGCTTCGCCATGGCGGGCGAGGCGTAGTACTGCCCGGGCCCGGGCAGGTGCGGGATGCCGGGCGGCAGCGGCGAGTCTGGCCCGGTGGCGGCGACGTCGACCCGGCCGATGGTCCTGCCCTGGAAGGCGTCGGCCCGGATCAGCCACCAGAGCGGCTGGGCGCTGCCGGCGGGGGCCGCCGAACCGGCGGCAGCGCCGCTGTCGAGCCAGGAGTTGCGCCCGTTCTGGGTGTTGGTGGCGTTGATCGCCGCCAGCGTGCCCAGCAGCAGGCCGACCCCGAGGGCGACGGCGGACGCGACGACCACCAGGCGGGCGGCCGCCTCCCGACCGGCCGCCAGCGTCAGGCGAAGTCCGAGGCGGATCACGAGGCCATCCGCTCGATCAGGAGCGGTGCGACCCTGCCGTCGCGCACCACGACCTCGCGGTCCGCGCAGGCGGCCACCCGGGGCTCGTGGGTGACGATCACCACGGTGGTGCCGTGCTCGCGGGCGGCGTCCACCAGCAGGTCCATCACCTGCTCGCCGGTGACCGAGTCGAGCGAACCGGTCGGCTCGTCGGCGAAGAGCACGTCGGGCTCGGCGACCAGCGCGCGGGCCAGCGCGACCCGCTGCGCCTGACCACCCGACAGCTCCCCCGAGCGGCGCCCGCCCAGCCCGTCCAGGCCGAGCCGGCCGAACCACGAGCGGGCCCGGTCCAGCGCCTGCGACCGGCGGACACCGCCCAGCAGCAGCGGCAGCGCCACGTTCTCCTCGGCGGTCAACTCGGGCACCAACTGGCCGAACTGGAAGACGAAGCCGAAACGGTCACGGCGCAGCGCGCTGCGCTCGGTCTCGCGCAGGGTGTCGATCCGGCGGCCGTCGAACCGGACCTCGCCGGCATCGGGGGCCAGGATCCCGGCCAGGCAGTGCAGCAGCGTCGACTTGCCGGAGCCGCTGGGGCCCATGATGGCCAGGATCTCGCCGGGGGCCACCCCCAGGGTCGCGCTGCGCAGCGCGGGCGTCTCGCCGAAGGAGAGCACGACGTCCCGCGCCTCGATGATGAAGTCGCTTGCGGTGCTCATCCCCTGACCTCCTCGGCGAGCGCGCCCAGCCGGGCGGCGGTCTGGTCGATCCAGCGCAGGTCCGCCTCGAGGTGGAACAGGCCGTGGTCGGCGAGCAGCCGGTCGACCAGCGAGCCGCCGCGCCGCACCTCGGTCAGTTCGCGCATCCGTCCCAGGTGCGCCGCGCGCTGGGCGTCGAGGTAGCCGGCGGCGTCGCGCTCCAGCAGCAGGGCCAGTACGACCTTGGTGAACAGCACCGTCTGCAGGTGCGGTTCGGCCTCGGCCGGGGTGGCGAGCCAGGTCTGCAGCTCGGTGGCACCGAGGTCGGTGATCACGTAGCGCTTGCGGTCGGGGCCGGTCCCCGGCCCGACCTCGCCCATCACCACCTTCCCGTCCCGGGCGAGCCTGCTGAGGGTCGAGTAGACCTGCCCGGGCGGCAGCGGCTTGCCCCGGCCGAAGTAGGCGTCGTAGTCGCGCTTGAGGTCGTAACCGTGACTCGGCTCGCGTTCGAGCAGGCCGAGGAGGGCGAGAGGAACTGTCATACCTAAGTATCTACACTCAGTATCTACTTGGGGTCAACACTCAGTATCTACTGACCGTCAGTTACCACCCTCTTTCCGATCATCCGCCGCCCGATGCCATGATGACGTCACGTCAGTTCTCTGCCCTTCACCCCCAGGAGCCCGCGTGACCTCCCGCGTCCGCAGCATCACCTTCGACTGCGCCGAGCCCGCCGGGCTCGCCGCCTTCTGGGGCGCGGTGACCGGCCGGACCCCGGTCAACGACGGCACCGAGGAGAGCCCGGAGTACCTGCTCGCCGACCCCGCGGACGCCGGCCTACCCAACCTGCTCTTCATCGCCGTGCCCGAGGGAAAGAGCATCAAGAACCGGGTCCACCTGGACCTTCAGCCCGCCGACCGCAGCCGCGAGGAGGAGGTGGCGCGGCTGCTGGGCCTGGGCGCAACCCTGCTCGCCGACCACCGGCAGCCGGACGGCACGGGGTGGGCCCTGCTGGCCGACCCCGAGGGCAACGAATTCTGCGTGGAGCGCAGCGCGGCGGAGCGGGTCCGAACCGGCGGGTGAACTCGGCGATCGGCTGCCCGAGTTGATGACCCCTCTACTACCGCTTGGTCGCGCGGAGCGAGTAGACCAGCGGCGTGCGCGGGTGGCCCGGGGGAAAGCGGTACTCGGTGGGGGTGCTGCGCTCCAGCACGGAGTAGCGCTGGAAGAGCGTCACGTCGTGTTCGTGGAGGAAGTCGATCCGCAGGCCCGCCTCGGCCAAGGCGGTGACGACGGAACCGAGTTGGTGGGTCCACTGGACGGACGTGGTCTCGGTGAGCGTCGGCCCGTCGGTGTAGGTGGTGGCGCAGTCGAAGGTGCCGGCGGAGCTGTCGAAGTAGTCGTGGGCGACCGTGCGGCCGTCCTCGTCCAGGGTCTCGGACATGGGGTGGAACTCGGCCAGGTAGAGGGCTCCGCCGTCGGCCAGCAGCGAGGCCACCACGCGGGCCCAGTGGGACAGGTCGGGGAGCCAGACGAGCGCGCCGAACCCGGTGTAGACCAGGTCGAACCGCTCGCCGGCCAGGGCGTTGGGGGCCTCGTGGACGTCGCAGACCACGAAGCGGGCGCGGTCGGCGAGGCCGGTCTGCTCGGCGAGCGCGCGGGCGGTGCGGATGGCGGGCTCGGAGAAGTCCAGGCCGGTGACCTCCGCGCCCCGGCGCGCCCAGGAGAGGGTGTCCTGGCCCATGTGGCACTGGAGGTGTAGCAGGCGCCGACCGGTGACGTCCCCCATCTCGTCGAGCTCGAAGGGCCGCAGGGTGCAGCCGCCGGCCCGGAAGCCGGGGAGGTCGTAGAACTCGCTGGCGGCGTGGACGCGGGTGCGATCGTCCCAGTTGGCGCGGTTGAGGCTCAGCCAGGAGGCGGGCTCGGAAGCAGTCATGCCCGCCGACGCTAGCGGCCGACTCGGCCTGCCGCACGGGCATTTCGTCGGTGTCAGCCCAGGATGCGGGCGAGGCGGATCTGCGCGCCGGTGAAGGCGCGGGCTATCAGCGGGAGCAGCAGGAGCAGCGGCACACCGCCGACCAGGGCGTGGAAGGCCCAGACACCCGGGTAGCTGGGCCCACCCCAGGCGTGCGGGTCGTAGCCGGTCATACCGATCAGCGGGCGGACCGGGTAGGCGAGGTTGATCAGGGAGAGGTAGGCGACATAGCCGAGGGCCAGGGCGGCCAGGGCATTGACCGGAAGGCCGAGCAGGGCATGGGCCAGCACTCTGGCCCGGGCCCGCCGCGGCGCGGGGCCGACCGGCTGCCCCAGGGAGCGGCGCACCAGCGCCCGGTGCCGCCCGGCCAGGCTCGGGCTGGCCGTGGAGCCGACGGCCGCGAGCAGGGTGAGCGGGAGCGCGAACATCGCGTAACCGGTGCGGCGCCAGGCGGCGGCCGAGTACGCCCGGCGGACCCGGTCCGGGGTGCTGGAGACCCGGGAAACGGCCGGGGAAGCGGCCGGGGAAGCGGCCGGGGAAGCAGGCAGCGTGGCGGTGCTCATGGAGTCCTCCGGAACGACGGTCGGGCGGGCGATCCGGCAGGTCCGCCCCTGTGACCACGATCCTGCCGCGCTGCCGACCCATCGTCAGGCGTGCTACCACGTCAGCTTCCAGGTGGTGCCAGCACCACCTCGGCCGAAGCGGCCCAGCGGGAGGTCCAGCCGGCGGGCCCGCTCCGGGCCCGCCCGCCGTCACCGGCTCAGAACTCCTTGCGGAACGCCTCCGCCGCCGCGAGGAACCGGTCGTTGCCCGCCACCTCGCCGATCGACACCCGGACGCCCTCGCCGGCGAACGGCCGCACGATCACGCCCGCCGCCGCGCAGGACGCCGCGAAGTCCAGGGTCCGCTCGCCCAGCCGCAGCCAGACGAAGTTGGCCTGCGAGTCGACCACGGTCCACCCCTGGGCGGCCAGCGCCGCCGCGACCCGGGTGCGCTCGGCGACCAGCGCCTCGACCCGGACCAGCAGCGCGTCCTCGGCGCGCAGCGAGGCGACGGCCGCGTCCTGGGCGAGCTGGCTGACCCCGAACGGGATCGCGGTCTTGCGCAGCGCGGTGGCCACCGGCTCGTGCGCGATGGCGAAGCCGACCCGCAGGCCGGCCAGGCCGTACGCCTTGGAGAAGGTGCGCAGCACGCAGACGTTGGGCCGGTCGCGGTACAGCTCGACGCCGTCCGGGACCTGCTCGTCGCGGATGAACTCGCGGTAGGCCTCGTCGACCACGACCAGGATGTCGCTGGGCACCGCGTCCAGGAAGCGCTCCAGCTCGGGGCGGTGGATCGCGTTGCCGGTCGGGTTGTTCGGGTTGCAGACGAAGATCAGCCGGGTGCGCGGGGTGATCGCGGCGAGCATCGCGTCGAGGTCGTGGTCCTCGGCGGCGGTCAGCGGCACCGGCACCGGGGTGGCCCCGGCGACCTGGGTGATGATCGGGTAGGCCTCGAAGGAGCGCCAGGCGAAGATCACCTCGTCGCCCGGGCCGGCCGTGGCGAGGATCAGCGATCCGGCCACGCCCACCGAGCCGGGGCCGGTGGCGATGTGCTCGGCGGGGACGCCGAAGCGCTGGGCGAGCTCGGCGGTGAGCTCGGTGACCGCCATGTCGGGGTAGCGGTTGAACGAGCCGGCGGCGGCCACCGCGGCGTCCAGCACGCCGGGCAGCGGCTCGTAGGGGTTCTCGTTGGAGGAGAGCTTGAAGGCGTCGGCGCCGGCGGGCTTGCCGGGCTTGTAGGTGGGGATCGCGTCCAGGCTCGGCCGAAGCCGCGGGCCCTGCGCTGCCGTACCGCTCACGGTGCTGTTCTCCTTCGTCACTGTCCGGGCCGGCCCGGTGGGGCGGCCCGAGGCCGGCGTGCGCCCCCGGCGCTCGGTTGCGCGCCGGTCGCGTGCGCGACCGCCTGTCCCGGTCGGGTGCCCAGAACGATACCCAGCGCGCTCACCCATGCGGGTGAGATGTCCGGCCAGTGCACCGCCGCAGATCAGCCATTGTGCCTCGTTCCAATGGCACATGTCAGAGGTAATCGGCCGAAATCAGACCACTGATCCAAGGAGTGAGACGAGCGGTGGACGTGGAGAAACGTATCTGCTTCGGCCGCTCCGAGGCTTCGTACGCGTGGTTCAGGGATGAGCTGACGCACCATACGATCGGTCCGCCATGACAGCAGCAGCCAATCAGAGCGGTCGGCGACCCCCCACCTCACGACGTCTGGAACGGGCCGGCATCCGGGATGTGGCAGCAGCCGCCGGAGTGTCGATCACCACCGTCTCGGACGCCCTGAACGGGAAGGGCCGTCTGCCCGACGAAACCCGCAGCCGGGTGCGCGAGGTCGCCGAGCGCCTCGGCTACCGGCCGTCCGCGGCAGCCCGGACGCTGCGCACCGGCCGGTCCGGGCTGATCGGGCTGACCGTCACCACCTACGGCGAGGAACCCTTCACCTTCACCGAGTTCGCCTACTTCGCCGAGATGGCCAGGGCCGCCACCAGCGCGGCGCTGGGGCGCGGCTACGCCCTGGTGGTGCTGCCCGCCTCCTCACGGCACGACGTGTGGAGCAACGTGGCGCTGGACGGCACCGTGGTGATCGACCCGGCCGACCAGGACCCGCTGGTCAGCGAGCTGTACCGGTCCGGCGTCCCCGTGGTGAGCGACGGCAAGCCGGGCAACTGCCCGGTCACCGCCTGGGTGGACAACGACCACGAGGCCGCCGTGCTGGGCATCCTGGACCACCTGAGCGAGGCCGGCGCCCGCCGGATCGGCCTGCTCACCGGCACCAGTACCGACACCTACACCCGGCTCTCCACCGACGCCTACCTCGGCTGGTGCGAGCGGGTCGGCCAGGAACCGGTCTACGAGGCCTACCCGGCGCACGACCCGGCCGCCGGGGCGGTGGCCGCCGACCGGCTGCTGGCCCGCCCGGACCGCCCGGACGCGGTCTACGGGCTCTTCGACCCCAACGGCACCGACCTGCTGGCCGCCGCCCGCCGCTACGGCCTGCGGGTGCCCGACGACCTGCTGCTGGTCTGCTGCAGCGAGAGCGACGTCTACGCGGGCACCGAGCCGCCGATCACCACCCTCTCGCTGAAGCCGCGCC
Source organism: Kitasatospora sp. NBC_01266 (assembly GCF_036242395.1). NCBI lineage: Bacteria > Bacillati > Actinomycetota > Actinomycetes > Kitasatosporales > Streptomycetaceae > Kitasatospora > Kitasatospora sp. NBC_01266. Next base: position 4,316,320 of record NZ_CP108458.1, read on the forward strand.
GGATCGGCACCACCGTCGTCAACCTGCTGATCGACGCGATCGAGGGGGTCGACTCGGGCGCCGGGCTGACGGCCGACACCCCCACCGCGGGCGCCCGGCTCTTCCCGCCCCGCTACCGCACCGCCGGAACCGGCCCGCCGCCGGGCACCCTGATGCCCACCGAGCTGATCGTGCGGGCCTCCTCGCTGCGTCGCAGCCCCCGAACCACCGTCAGCCCGCCCCGCACCCCGGGCGAGGTCTGAACTCCACCGGCCCGCGGCCGGCAGGGCCCCACCCCGGCCCGGGATCGGTGCAGCGCGCGGATTGGATACCCACCGGGTGAGGACGACGGGAGAGGGCTCTTCCTATGATGGGCGGATGACACCCGAGGACCGCTTCCCCGGGCCTGAGCTGCCCCAGTCAGGCCCCCGCCCGCAGCAGGACCTCGACGTGCTGCCGTACGGCTCGTACTTCGAGCCCAATCCCCCTGCGGAGTACCAGGATTCGCCCGAGGAGCCGGCCGGCGGGCCGGAGCCCACGTTCAGCGCGTACGGCGGGGCGCGCTACCTGGAGCAGCACTGGCCGGTGGCCGGGCACCCCACTCCGCAGGCCTCGGCCTTCCCCGCCTTCCTGGCCGCCGAGCGCACCACCGACGCACCCGCGCAGGACGACCCGCCGACCATCGAGCTGGGCCCGCCGATCACCGAGGACAACCCGTACGCGACGCCGTACCCGCACCCGGGCGGCGACCCGGGCCCGGTCGGCCCGCTCTACGTGGTCGGCGATGTGCACGGCTACCTGGACGAGCTGCTCGCCGCGCTGCACGAGCAGGGCCTGGTCGACGGCGAGGGCCACTGGTCGGCCGGGCGCTCGCGGATCTGGTTCCTCGGCGACTTCACCGACCGCGGCCCGGACGGGATCGGCGTGATCGACCTGGTGATGCAGCTGGCCGCCGAGGCGGCGGCGGCCGGCGGCTACTGCCGGGCCCTGATGGGCAATCACGAGCTGCTCTTCCTCGGCGCCCACCGGTACGGCGACGAGCCGGTGCAGTCCACCGCCGGCACCGCCTCGTTCCGCGCCGCCTGGCTGCTCAACGGCGGCCAGCAGCACGACCTGGAGCGGCTGCAGGGCCACCACATCAGCTGGCTGAAGCGGCTGCCCGCGATCGCGCTGGAGGACGGCCACCTGCTGCTGCACTCCGACACCACCGCGTACCTGGAGTTCGGCGGCTCGATCGACGAGGTCAACGACGCCATCCACGACCTGCTGGCCGACGAGGGCGCCGACGAGTGGTGGGACGCGTTCCGCCGGTTCACCAAGCGGTTCGCCTTCCGCGGCGAGGGCGGCCCGATGGCGGCCGGCGAGCTGCTGGGCACCTACGGCGGACACCGGGTGGTGCACGGGCACAGCCCGATCCCCTACCTGACCGGCGAGGCGAACAACGACAGCGGTGAGCGCCCGTACGTGCCGGGCCCGTACATCTACGCGGACGAGCTGGCGGTGGCGATGGACGGCGGGGTGACGATGGAGGGCCGGCTGCTGGTGGCCCGGCTGCCGGTGGACTGAGACCGACCGGCAGCGCGGGGGCGGACGCCGGGCTCAGTCCCGGGCGCGGGCGACCGTGATGTAGGCCGTGTTCAGCAACGTGATCACGGCGAAGACCAGGGCCCAGGCCGGACCCTTGACGCCGCCGAGGGCCAGCGCGGCGCCCCCGAAGACCAGCGCCTTGACGAGAAGCACGCCCGACACCGGCAGCTTCACCGAGGCCTTGGGCGCGGCGTACCGCCCCCACAGGACGGCGGCCAGCAGCGGCAGACCGATCGCGAGCAGCAGGTGGACGGCGGTGTCGGGGCCGGTCCGGTATCCCCACCAGGCGAGGAAGCCGAGCGCGGCCAACTCCAGGAAGAAGGCCAGGACATCGTTCAAGGCACGCAGGCCATTGGTCGACATGGCCCGCACATTACGGGAATTCCGGTAACCCGGACCTGAGTTTGCCTTGAGCCCGACGTCCGGCCGGCTCTCCCGCGGTGGTTCAGAGCTCGCGGGCGAAGTGCAGGGCCACGATCGCCATCCGGCGGGCGTGGTAGAACCGGTGCGCGCCGTGGTTGGCGACGCCGGAGTCCAGTTCGACCCGCACGCAGCCCAACCGCCGGGCGCGGTCCTCCAGCTGGGCGAGCAGGTGGGCGCCGACCCCGCTGGAGCGCGCGTCGGGATCGGTGACCAGGTCGTCCACGAGGAGCAGCCGCCCCCGGCTGGTGGCCAGGATCCGGTGCGCCGCCACCGCCCGGCAGCGCCCGCGCGGGTCGTAGGCGGCCGTGAAGACCAGGCCCTGGCCGTGCGCCTCGGCGGCGAACGCGGCGAACTCCGCCCGCCCCAGCCCCGGCCGCAGCAGCCGGATCAGCGGGGCGACGTCGCGCTCCAACTCCACCTGGTCCGGCGTCACATCACAGACGATCAGCTCCATGGCGCACCACCTTACGCAGCCGCCCGCCGCCGGTAGCCATCGAGCACATCCCGGCGCAGCAGCAGCCCGAAGCCGGCCGCCTCCAGCCGCAGCCCGAGCGCCGGCTCCGTCACCCCCAGTGCCTCGGCCGTGCGGCCCAGGTGCCAGTCGTGGGCGGCGAGCCGGTCCAGCAGGTGGCCGCGCCTGGTCTGGTTCTCGGAGAGCCGGAAGGTCTTCAGATAGGCCGGCCGGCCGTGCTCGTCGGTGATCGTCTCGCCCAGGTGGTTCTCCTGCTTGAGCCGGAAGCCGGGCAGGAAGCGGCTTAGCGTGAACCGGCCCAGCCGGCGGACCTCCTGGAAGCGGTGGTCGCCGGAAAGCAGGCCACCCGCCATGGTGGTGTCGTGGAACCGGGCCCAGTCCCGCTCCTGCTGCTCGGCGGCGCGCCGCAGGTCGGCCAGCGTGCTGATGCCGCGCTCCGGGATCGCGGCCCGGAACTCGGGCAGCGGCTGCATCAGGGTGGCGTAGTGGTGGACGAGTTCGCCGTACAGGTCGTGCAGCAGGCTCGGGTGCAGGGCGCGGTAGTCGGCGGGGTGCGGCACCACGAAGGCGGCGGCGAGCGCGTCCGCGAGGTAGAGCAGCACGCCGCACTGGCCGGGGTGGACCTCGAAGACGCGCAGCGCGTCGGCCAGCCCGCGCACCTCGGCGCCCCGGTAGGCCTGTTCGGCGCGCGCCCCGAGGCCGTGCCGCACCGCCCGGTCGGACCACTCCTGCCAGGCGATCACCGGACCGTTGAAGTGCAGCGCCAGATAGCCCTCCAGGGCCAGGTGCAGCGGCAGGAAGCGCAGCCGGGTGCGGCCCTCGCGCTGCGCCATGCGCTGCTGGGCGCGCAGCGGCAGCGCCCGCGGGGCGTCCGCCACGTCCAGCTGGGTGCCGTAGGCGGCTGCCGCGCCGCCGTCCCCGGTCCAGTCGGCGACGAAGCCGTGCGGGATGTACGAGGTGTAGGAGAGCTTCGGGGTCAGCTTGACCGAGGGGTACTCGCCGCCCATCGGGTTGACCCGCTGGTGCAGGCGCAGGTCGGTGATCGGCTGCTCGCGGACCAGCGGGACCAGCCGCACCGCGCCCCAGGTCTGCGCGGGGCGGGTGGTCAGGCCGGTCAGGTCGAGGGCGGTCCGGTCCAGGGCGGTCTGGTCGAGGGCGGTCATCGGGGCTCCCCTTCCGGTGCCAGGAACGCCTCGACGCGGGCGTCCAGGTGCGCGCGCAACTCGGCCAGGCCGGTGCGGCCTTCGGCGAACTGGGCCAGCTCGACCAGCGCGGGCAGGTCCTCGGCGTCGCGCAGGCCGGCGGTCGGCACGGTCGGCGCCAGCCGGCGCACGTCGAAGTCGGCCGCGTCGTAGACCGGGTTGAGGTGGACGATGCTGGTGCGGTGCCCGGGGTCGAGCCGGGTGCGGTGGATCCGGAGCACCTCGGCGGCCAGACCGGGCGGCGCGTTGTCCCAGCCGTCGGAGATGATCACCAGGCGGTCGGGGGCGCCCTCCAGCGCGTCCAGGATCCGGTGCCCCAGCGGGGTGGCGCCCAGCGGGTGGGCGAGCAGCGCGTTGCCGCGGCCCGAGGTCCAGTGCGCGCGGTACCGCGTCGCCAGGGCGGCCAGCAGGTAGTGGCCGGCCAGCGCGACCGCGAGCGGGCGGCGCCGCTTGGTGCCCGAGCCGTAGCTGGAGAAGCTGTCGTCGAGCACCGCGGCCACCGTGCCCCAGCTGCCGCGCCGGGCACCGGCCGCCCGGTCGGCGGCCGACCGCAGCGCGCCGCCCAACTCGGCCAGCCGGCCGCGGCGTTCCTCGACCGGCAGGGCGAGCACGTAGGAGGCGAGCCGGGTCAGCGGCATCCTGCTCAGGTCGGCGGCGAGGTCCTGGGCCCCGTGCGCCCGCGCCGACTCCTGCAGGCGCAGCTGCTCCAGCCGGCTGAGCTTCGGGGCGATCTTCGCCAGGAAGGCGCCGCGCGGGATCCCGTGCTTGGCGGCGAAGCCCTCGGCCACGGTGAACGGCAGCTCGTAGAGGGCGGGCTGCTCGTAGTGCGCCCGGCGCCAGGCGTCCAGCAGCGGTGCGTCGTACCGGCCGCGGCGCTTGGGCGCGAACAGGAAGTCGCCCAACTCGACTTCCGGGGTTGCCAAGTGGGCGTGCCGCAGGGCGCCGGTCAGGCCCGCGCGGTACTTCACCGCGTCGAAGGCCGGCTCCGGTCGCGCCGCCAGCCAGTCGCGCATGATCGCGCGGGTGCGGCGGTTGTTCACCCGGGCCCGGCGCAGCTGCCCGAAGAGCCGGTAGACCCGCTGCGGCGGCAGCAGTTGGAGCCGGCGGGCGATCAGCCGCCCCTCGGCCCGGCGCCCGGCCGCCGCCGTCTCCCCGGCGTGCACCAGCAGCTGACGGATGATCAGCGCGGCGTTGTGGTCGTTGATGTCGAGGGCGAGCGTCGCCGCGTACAGCTCGCGGTAGTTGACCCGCAGGTACTCGTGCAGGAAGTCGAGCGAGAGTGACTGCTCGGCCGCGTCGGAGTGGAACTCGCGCTGGCCCGTCGAGGTGATCGCGGCGTTGACGAAGAGCAGCACGTCGTCGGCGGCGATCAGGTCACCGTGACCGTCCATCAGGCGTCTCCCCCGGCCGCTCGGTATGACGACGGCCGGCCGGGGAATGGGGGCACGAGCTGCGAATCATCGCGGTAAAGGCGGGTCCCGGAAGTCGCACCGGAGTCCCGCGGCCGGACCGTCGCCGTCGACCGTAACAGAGGGTGCCGACGCCGGTCCGCCCGTTTTCCGGTGGTGCCGCCGGGCGGCGGCACCACCGGGAACGGCGCCGGGTGCTCAGGCCTGGCGGCGGATCTCCACCGTGCGGAAGCGGTTGGCGACGAAGGCCGCGTCCGTGTAGGCGGCGTTGGCGGCGGGGTTGGCGCCGGTGCCGTGCAGGTCGGAGAAGGCGGCGGTCTGGTTCGGGTAGACACCGCCGGTGAGGTTGAGCGAGAGGCAGACGCCGGTGTCCAGGCAGGCCCGGACCAGCAGCTGCTCGACCTCGGGAGCCGTGGTGTAGCCGGTGGCGGTCATCGCGCCCTGCTCGGTGACGGTCTGGCGCAGCAGCTCGACGGCGTCGGCGGTGGAGTCGACCGCGACGGCGAAGAAGACCGGGCCGAAGCACTCGCTGAGGAAGACCGCGCGGTCGTCCGGCTTGTGCGCCTCCACCTTGATCAGCGCGGGGGTGCGGATGGTGGCCCCGGGGAACTCGGCGGACTCCACCACCCGCGGGGCCAGCGCCAGGTCGCCGTACTCGCCGCTGGCGGCGGCGGCGCTGCGCTGCAGCACGGCCGGGTTGACCACGGCGCCCAGGATCGCGGCGGCGCGGGCGTCGTCACCGAGCAGCCCCTCGATCGAGCGGGCCAGGTCGGCCACCACCTCGTCGTAGGACTTCGTGCCCTGGTCGGTCTCGATGCCGCCGCGCGGGATCAGCAGGTTCTGCGGGGTGGTGCACATCTGGCCGGTGTAGAGCGAGAGGGCGAAGGCGAGGTTGCCCAGCATGCCCTTGTAGTTGTCCGTGGAGTCGATCACCACGGTGTTGACGCCGGCCTTCTCGGTGTAGACCAGGGCCTGCTCGGCGTTGCGCTCCAGCCAGTCGCCGAACTCGGTCGACCCGGTGTAGTCGATGATCCGGATCTCCGGGTGCAGCGCCAGCGTCTTGGCGATGCCCTCGCGGTCGCGCTCGGCGGCCAGCGTGACCAGGTTGGCGTCGAAGCCGGCCTCGGCGAGCACCTCGCGGGCGATCTTGACGGTGAGCGCCAGCGGCAGCACCGCGCGCGGGTGCGGCTTGACCACCACCGGGTTGCCGGTGGCCAGGGAGGCGAACAGGCCCGGGTAGCCGTTCCAGGTCGGGAAGGTGTTGCAGCCGATCACCAGCGCGGTGCCGCGCGGGACGGTGACGAACTCCTTGCGCAGCACCAGCGGGTCGCGCTTGCCCTGCGGCTTGGTCCAGCCGGCCTCGGCGGGGAGCTTGGCCTGCTCGGCGTAGGCGTAGGCGACGGCCTCCAGACCCCGGTCCTGGGCGTGCGGGCCACCGGCCTGGAAGGCCATCGCGTAGGCCTGCCCGGTGGTGTGCATGACGGCCTGGGCCATCTCGTGCGAGCGGGCGTTGATCCGGGCCAGGATCTCCAGGCAGACGGCGGCGCGGGCGGCCGGCGTGGCGGCGGCCCAGGCGGTGCCGGCCGTCTTGGCGGCGGCGAGCAGCGCGTCCACCTCGGCGCGGGGGTAGCTGATGTCCAGCTCGATGCCGTAGGGCGAGACCTCGGTGCCGACCAGGTCGCCGGCCTGCGGGTGGCCCGGCAGCGCGAAGGCGGTGCCGAGCAGTGCCTCGAAGGCGGCCTTGCCCTCGGCCGGTGCGCTCTCGCCGTAGGCCTTGGCGATCTCGGGGTACGGGGACCAGTAGTCCCGCTCGGTGAGGGCGCTCAGGGCCCGGTTCAGGGTCTCCTGGTGACGCTCGATCAGTTCGTCGACGGCGGCCATGCGGCGCTCCTCGCGGGGAGAGGACTGGGCTGACGCTCCACAGCGTAACCGAACGATCGGTCGGTGGAACAGGGCCCGCCGCCCCGCGCTCGGGCCCGGGCACGCGGCCCGGGATACTCGGAGCATGGCCGAGAACCCGCTGCGCACCACCTACACCGTCGACTCCCTGCTCGCCGTCACCGTGGAGGTCTTCAACACCCGCGGCTACGACGGCACCTCGATGGAGGACCTGTCGCGGGCCGCCGGGATCTCCAAGTCCTCGATCTACCACCACGTGCGCGGCAAGGAGGAGCTGCTGCGCCTGGCGGTCGGGCGGGCGCTGGACGGCCTGTTCGGGATCCTGGAGGAGCCGGCGGCGCTGACCGGGCGCCCGGTGGACCGGCTGGAGCACGTGGTGCGGCGCACCACCGAGGTGCTGCTGACCGAGCTGCCCTACGTGACGCTGCTGCTGCGGGTGCGCGGCAACACCGGGACCGAGCAGTGGGCGCTGGAGCGGCGGCGGGACTTCGACCACCGGGTGGCGGAGCTGGTCCGGGAGGCGGTGACGGCCGGCGAGCTGCGGGCGGACGTGGAGCCGCGGCTGGCCACCCGGCTGCTCTTCGGGATGATCAACTCGATCGTGGAGTGGTACCGCCCGGCCGGCGCCGGCGGCCCGCAGGTCGACGGCGTGCCGGACGCGGTGATCCACCTGGCCTTCGACGGTCTGCGCGCGTAGGCGCACAGCGAGTGCCGTCAGGCCGGCGGCACCCGGTCGGTCTCCTCGAAGACCAGCAGCGTCTGGGTCGACAGCACGTCGGGGATGCTCTGGATGCTGCCCAGCACCAGCTCCCGCAGCGCCCGGTTGTCAGCTGTGTGGACCAGCATCAGCACGTCGAACTCGCCGCCCACCAGCGCGATGTGCGCCACCCCCGGCAGGTCGAGCAGCTGCTCGCGCACGGTCCGCCAGGAGTTCTGCACGATCTTCAGCGTGACGTACGCGCAGGCGCCCTGCCCGGCCCGTTCGTGGTCGACCCGGGCGGTGAAGCCGCGGATCACGCCGTCCTCCATCATCCGGGCGATCCGGGCGTAGGCGTTGGCCCGCGAGACGTGCACCCGCTCGGCGACCGAGCGGATCGAGGCCCGGCCGTCCTGCTGGAGCAGCCGCAGGATCGAGCGGTCCACCCGGTCCAGTCCCCGGTCGGGACCGCCGTTCACCACACCCGCCGGGGTCGGCTGAGGTCTGCCCCCGCCGGACCCGGCCATTTGTTCAGCGCCCATGGCCCCGAGCCCTCCCAAGATGGACGTGCTGCTTTCAGCAGACTGCCGTGACGGCCGATTGTCCAGCACCTTCGCTCGGCTGTGGCCACAATGAGTAGACAACCGAACAATCGGTTGGGAGGCAACACCCCACCTGCCGCCGCCCTGCTCCCCCGAAGCGCGGCCCCGCCCTCCCCACCCCTTGGAGGTGCCTGATGACCGTCCTCGACCACCGGCCCACCACGCCCGTTCCCCCGTGGCTGCCCGACGCGACCGGCCCGCGGACCGACCCCGCGCCCCTCCTGCCGGACCACACCCCGGTCCGCGTGCTCGGCACCCCGGCGCTGGCCAAGTACGACCCCGAGCTGCTCCGCGACCTCTACCGCCGACTGGTGATCGGCCGCCGCTACAACCAGCAGGCGACCACCCTCACCAAGCAGGGCAGGCTCGCCGTCTACCCGTCCTCCACCGGCCAGGAGGCCTGCGAGGTGGCCGCCGCCACCGTGCTGCGGGCCGAGGACTGGCTCTTCCCCAGCTACCGGGACACCCTGGCCGTGGTCGGCCGCGGCGTCGACCCGCTGGCCGCGCTCACCCTGCTGCGCGGCAGCGCGCACACCGGCTACGACCCGCTGGCCACCCGCACCGCCCCGCTCTGCACCCCGCTCGCCACCCAGGCCCCGCACGCGGTCGGCCTGGCGCACGCGGCCCGGCTGCGCGGCGAGAGCGTGGTCGCGCTGGCGATGCTCGGCGACGGCGGCACCAGCGAGGGCGACTTCCACGAGGCGCTGAACTTCGCGGCCGTGCTGAACGCCCCGGTGGTCTTCCTGGTGCAGAACAACGGCTACGCCATCTCGGTCCCGCTGACCAAGCAGTCCGCCGCACCGAGCCTGGCGCACAAGGCCGTCGGCTACGGCATGCCGGGCCGGCTGGTGGACGGCAACGACGCGGTGGCCGTGCACGAGGTGCTGGCCGAGGCGATGGACCGGGCCCGCAACGGCGGTGGCCCCACCCTGGTGGAGGCGCTGACCTACCGGCTGGACGCGCACACCAACGCCGACGACGCGACCCGCTACCGGGAGTCGGAGGAGGTGGAGGCCTGGCGCGAGCACGACCCGCTGACCCTGATGGAGCGCCACCTGCGCGCCGCCGGGGTGCTGGACGACGCGCTGGTCGCCCAGGCGACCGAGCAGGCCGAGGCCCTCGCCGCCACCATGCGCGCCGAGTTCCACGCCGAGCCCGAACTGGACCCGCTCAGCCTCTTCCAGCATGTCTACGCCGAGCCGACGCCGCAACTGCGCGAGCAGGCCGAGCAGTTGGCCGCCGAGCTGGCCGCGGAGGCGGGAGCGTGAGCACTGTGACCACAGCCCGCGGCACCAGCAGCATGGCGCAGGCGCTCAACGCCGCGCTGCGCGACGAGATGCGCGCCGACCCGATGGTGCACCTGCTGGGCGAGGACGTCGGCGCCCTGGGCGGCGTCTTCCGGATCACCGACGGCCTGACGGCCGAGTTCGGCGCCGACCGCTGCCTGGACACCCCGCTCGCCGAGGCGGGCATCCTGGGCACCGCGATCGGCATGGCGATGTACGGCCTACGTCCCGTGGTGGAGATGCAGTTCGACGCCTTCGCCTACCCGGCGATGGAGCAACTCGTCTCGCACGTAGCCAAGATGCGCAACCGCACGGCCGGCCGGCTGGCGCTGCCGATCACCGTCCGGATCCCCTACGGCGGCGGGATCGGCGGGGTCGAGCACCACAGCGACTCCTCCGAGGCCTACTACGCGAGCACCCCGGGCCTGCACGTGGTCACCCCGGCCACCGTGGACGACGCCTACGGGCTGCTGCGCGCCTCGATCGCCTCCGACGACCCGGTGATCTTCCTGGAGCCCAAGCGGCTCTACTGGTCCAAGGCCGAGCTGAACACCAGCGCCGCCACCGAGCCGATCGGCCGCGCGGTGCTGCGCCGCCCCGGCAACTCGGCGGTGCTGATCACCTACGGGCCCTCGCTGCCGGTCTGCCTGGAGGCCGCCGAGGCCGCGAAGGCCGAGGGCTGGGACCTCGCGGTGCTCGACCTGCGCAGCCTGGTGCCGTTCGACGACGCCACGGTGGCCGAGGTGGTCCGCTCGGTGGGCCGCGCGGTGGTGGTCCACGAGTCGACCGGCTTCGGCGGGATCGGCGCGGAGATCGCCGCCCGGGTCACCGAGCGCTGCTTCCACCACCTGGCCGCACCCGTCCTGCGGGTGACCGGCTTCGACATCCCGTACCCGCCGCCGATGCTGGAGCACCACCACCTGCCCGGGGTGGACCGGATCCTGGACGCGGTCGCCAAGCTGCAGTGGGAGGACTGAGCGTGATGCCGATCGTGCGCGAGTTCACCCTGCCCGACCTCGGTGAGGGGCTCACCGGGGCCGAGGTGGTGCGCTGGCTGGTGGAGGTCGGCGACGTGATCGCCGTCGACCAGCCGGTGGTCGAGGTGGAGACCGCCAAGGCGATGGTGGAGGTGCCCTGCCCGTACGGCGGGGTGGTCACCGCGCGCTACGGCGAGGTCGGCGAGGAGCGGGCGGTGGGGCAGCCGCTGGTCACCGTGGCCGTCTCGCCGGAGCCCGGGACGGACGTGCCCGGCCTGGGCGGCGCCGCCGAGAACGAGCGTCCGCTGGTCGGCTTCGGCGTGGCGGAGGGCGGCAAGGGCTCGCGCCGCCGCCGGGTGGGCGTCGGTGTCGGCGGCGGCAGCGCGCCGGTCGTCACGCAGCCCGCGCCGGTCGTCGAGCCGCTGCCCGTCCGCACCGCGATCGCCGTCATCTCCCCGCTGGTGCGCAAGCTGGCCCGGGAGCACGGGGTCGACCTGACCGCCGTCGCCGGCAGCGGCCCGGACGGCCTGATCATGCGCGCCGACGTGCAGCGGGCGATCCAGCCGGTGGCAACCCCCGCACCCGCCACGGTGTCTGCGGACGCGGAGGTCGTCCCGCTGCGCGGCCTGCGCCGCACGGTGGCCGAGAAGCTCACCCGCAGCCACCACGAGATCCCGGCGGTCACTGTCTGGGTGGACGCGGACGCGACCGAACTGCTCGCCGTGCGCGCCCAGATGAACCAGGCACCGGACGCCCCGAAGGTCAGCCTGCTCGCACTGTTCGCCCGGATCTGCGTGGCCGCGCTGGCCCGCCACCCCGAGCTCAACTCCAGCGTGGACCTGGACGCGAACGGCACCCCGGTCGCGCTGCGCCGGCACACCGCCGTCCACCTGGGCTTCGCCGCCCAGAGCGAGCGCGGCCTGGTGGTCCCGGTGGTGCGCGACGCGCAGCAGCTCACCACCGAGCAACTGGGCGCCGAACTGGGCCGGTTGACAGCTTCCGCACGCGCCGGCTCGCTCACCCCGGCCGAGCTGACCGGCGGCACCTTCACGCTCAACAACTACGGCGTCTTCGGCGTCGACGGCTCCACCCCGATCCTCAACCACCCGGAGGCGGCCATGCTCGGGGTGGGCCGGATCACGGCCAAACCATGGGTCCACGAAGGTGAGTTGGCGGTCCGCCAAGTGACCCAGCTGTCGTTCACCTTCGACCACCGGGTCTGCGACGGCGGCACGGCGGGCGGCTTCCTGCGCTTCGTCGCGGACTGCGTGGAGCGGCCGGGGATGCTGCTGCGGCAGCTCTGAGCGGCGGGCGACGCGGGGCAAGGCTGCGGCGGTGCTTGATGAGACCGCCGTGGCCGAGCCGAGGAGGTCTCCCGACGGGGGCTCACCATCCAGCAGCTTGGATTGCAGGCTCCACGAGACGGCCGCTTCATCTACAACAAAGGGTGTTGTAGATCTACAACATTTTCGGCGGAGACGGTGGTGTCCTCGCCGGGCCTGGTCAGCCGGAGTGAGGTGACGACTCCGAGGGCGACGCCCGCGAGCGCGAGCGTGAAGACGATCGCCAGGGCCGCGATGATCAGGGCGTCCTCGGTGCCGGGCCTCACCGGCGGATGCCGATGAGGCGCCGGCCGAGCCGGGCGGCGAGGTCCTGGAGCAGGTGGTCGGCCTGCTGGTGGGTGAGGGCGAGGGCGAGCTGCTCGCCGGGGCCGACGTGGATGTCGAGGTCGACGGCGGCCCGGAGCTGGACGGCGGCGTCGGGCACGGACTCGACATCGAGGTGGGCGACGGTGGTCCGCTCGACGTGGGGCGGGGCGGTGCCGAGGACGATCAGGACTCCCACGGGCTGCCCTCCGCTTCCACCTCGTTGATCAGGGCGCGGACGGTGAGCTGGGCGGCGGTCACGCGGCCGAGTCCAGCTCGAACCAGACCCGCTTGCCTCCGCGCTTGTGCGGGGCGGCGCCGAACCGATGCGTGAGCGAGCGGACCAGGTGCAGGCCCCGGCCGGACAGCTCGTAGGGGTCGGCGGTGCGGGTGCGCTGCTCGGGCAGGGCGGGGCTGTCGTCGGCGACGGAGACGCGGAGCGTGCGGAAGGCCTGGTCGGCGAGGAGCACGACAACGACGACGGGCGCGGGGCTGCCGCCGTGCTTCCAGGCGTTGACGAAGAGCTCGTGCAGGGCGAGTTCGGCGTCGTGGATGAGGTCGGTGGACCACCCGGCGGTGGTGAGGAGGTCGCGCAGCTCCTCCCGGGCGGCGGACCAGTCGGGCGGCTGGGGGAAGGTGGGCAGGGTGCAGGAACGCATGGGGAACCTCCGCGAGGCGGTGGGGTGGTGAGGTGATCGGCGGATGCGTCGCCGTGAGCCAGGCCAGGACGGGACTGGTGAGGTCGCGTGTGGCTGCTTCTGCGGTGCGAGGGCAGTAGGCGCCTACTGCCCTGGTGACAGGCATTACTGACGATCCGTCGGATCGGTATGCCAACGACCATAGCGCAGCTCCGGTTAAATTTACCCGCCCTGCTGGAAGGTTCCCTCGCCCGAGTGACAGCTGGCCCGCGAGTCGGTTCGCGCGGCACACTGATCCGACGAGAATCGAGAGGACGCCATGGCCAGTCGCACCAGCCCAACGCTCCGCCAGCGACGCGTGGGGACTGAGCTGCGGAGAATGCGGGAGCAGGCCGGCCTCGGAGGCAGCCAGCTCGCTCGCCTGCTCGGCGTCACCCCTGCCCACATCACACAGTTGGAGAGCGGCAAGACCACGGTCAGCGTAGAGCGGCTGTACGCGATCGCCAGGGCCTGCATGTGCGACAACCAGCCCTTGCTTGATGCGTTGGCCGATGTCATCGCTGATCGGGGCAAGGGTGGCTGGTGGGAGGAGTATCGGGGAGAGCTCCCGATCGACTTCCTTGAAGTGGCTGAACTCGAAGGCCACGCGCGAGAGATCGTCGCGTTCAACATGGCCTTTGTCCCAGGGCTGCTTCAGACACGTTCATACGCGAAGGCCTTGTTCGCAGGAGAACTCGTTCCTCTTCGCGGTCAGGAGATCGACCTCAGGGTCTCCTTCCGCCTGCGCAGGCAGCAAGAAATTCGCTCCAGCGAGACGCCGTACCGAGCGCTGGTGCACGAGGCAGCCTTGCATGGCCACTACGGCGGGCGTGACGTACTCATCGACCAGCTCGCCTCCCTCATCGAGAGTTTCGAGCATCCGGGCACCTCGATCAGAGTCATCCCCTTCGAGGCGGTCACCTTCCCGGTCCCGAGCGAGGATCTCGTCCGCATGGCGGGCGATGTGCCAGAACTGGACACGGTCCAGGTCGATGCCTCCTACGGTGCGCACATCCTTGATCAACCCGCGCGGCTTGCACGCTACCGTGCGACCCTTGAGCGCCTCGAAGCCATCGCTCTCTCGGAAGATGACTCGCTGGGCTTCATCCGCTCGACCATGAAAGAGGTCCAACGCAAACATGGCTAGCTCGTCGTGGCAGAAGTCCAGCTACAGTGCCAACGCCAACGAGTGTGTCGAAGTCCGCACCGCCGACGGCCTGATCGAACTCCGCGAATCCGACGAGGGTGGCGTCATCGTCCGCACCACCCCCACCAAGTTCGCCAAGTTCCTCCAGGGCGTCAAGGACGGCGAGTTCGACCACTTCGCCAGCCCCTCCAACTGACCCACTGACGATCCCGCTCCTCTGGGACCGATGTCTTCCGAAGGCCGCAGATCTGCGCGAAAGTGCAGGTCGGCGGCCTTCTTCCCGGTGCGCGCAGACCACAACGGAGTGGGTCCACCGGCCGCCCGGCGGGCAAAGGGAGCGAGCCTAGCGCGCGGAGTGGGCGTCCGTCCGGCGTTTGCTCGATTTGTCGGATCAGCTGTTCGGCCGTGCCACGCTGCTTGAGGCGTTACTGGGACGACCGGAGGCGAAACGATTCTCTTGAGTACGCGTCAAGTCAAAGTGAAGTCGCTCTCCGCGCTGCTGGTCCGCTCGGGGATGGGGGCGGGCTCGGCGGCGGCCACGGCGGTGCCGGGGATGCCCGGCACCGAGTTACGCCCCGAACTCCAGCCGGTACCGCCCCCGTTGGTGGTGCCGCCGATGCCCAGCGAGCCCCCGATGATCCCGGCACCGCCCGCGACCCAGGCAGCGACCCAGGCGCCGACCCCGCCGGAGCCCGCCCCGGCACCCGCCGCCGAGCCCCGGCAGCCCGCCGAACCCCGCCCCGCCATCGAGTCCCGCCCCGCCATCGAGCCGCTGTTCCGCTGGGCCCCCGGCCTCAACTGGGCGGGCCCGGGAGACCACTGGAGCCAGGCCTGGGCCATCGACACCCTCGGCAGCACCGCCCCGCCGCCGCCCGTGCTCTCCCCTGCCGTCGCCCCCGCCGCCCAACCCCCCACCGCGCGCGACCTGGAGCTGATCCGCGCCACCCTGGCCGTGGTCGAGCCGGTCGCCGACCGGGCCACCGCGCACTTCTACGCGCTGATCTTCCTGCACCACCCCGAGGTCCGCGCGCTCTTCCCGGCCGCCATGGACGTGCAGCGCGACCGCCTCTTCCGCGCCCTGCTGCAGGCCGCCCGCAGCGCCGAGGACCCGGCCTCGCTGACCGAGTACCTGACCCGGCTCGGCCAGGGGCACCGCAAGTACGGCACGTTGACCGGCCACTACGCACCGGTCGGCGAGTGCCTGGTGGCCGCGCTGGCGAAGTACAGCGGCAGCCGGTGGGACGCCGAGACCGAGCTGGCCTGGCGCCGGGTCTACGGGCTGATCGCCCAGGTGATGATCGACGCGGCCGAACAGGCGTCGCGGACCTCGCCGCCCTGGTGGCAGGCCGAGGTGGTCTCCCACCAGAGTCCGAGCCCGGACGTCGCGGTGCTCACCGTCCGCCCCGACCAGGCGTACCCGTACCGGGCCGGCCAGTACACCACCCTGGAGACGCCCTGGTGGCCAAGGGTCTGGCGGCACTTCTCGTTCGCCACCGCGCCGCGCCCGGACGGGCTGCTGACCTTCCACGTCAAGGCGCTGCAGGCCGGTTGGGTGAGCAGCGCCCTGGTGCGCCGGGCGGCGCCCGGGGACGTGCTGCGGCTCGGTCCGCCGGCCGGGACCATGGCGGTCGACCACACCGCCCCCGGTCACCTGCTCTGCCTGGGCGGCGGCACCGGGATCGCGCCGATCACCGCGCTGGTCGAGGAGGTGGCCGAGCACGGGGCGCTGGGCCGCCGGGTCGAGGTCTACTACGGCGCCCGGCAGACGGCGGAGCTGTACCAGCTGCCCGTGCTGCGCGAGTTGGAGCGGCGCCATCCCTGGCTCGCGGTGCACCCGGTGCTCTCCGAGCAGCGCACCGACAGCGCGCTGTGCGGGCTGCTCTCCGACGTGGTGGCGCAGCGCGGTCCGTGGGACGGCCACCAGGCCTTCCTCAGCGGCCCGCCCGCGATGGTCCGCCGGGCCACCGCCGCGCTGACCCGCTCGGGCGTGCGGCCCGAGTGGGTGCACCACGACCTGGCGGCCGGCCAGGGCTGAGCGGTTCCGCAGGCGCTAGCCGAGATCGGGGGAGAGCATCGCCCGGACCCCCTCGATGTTGGCGGCCAGGTAGGCCCGGAGCGAGGGCGGCACCAGGTTGACCGAGGTGACGCCCTCGCGGGTGAAGGGCAGCCGGACGATCTCGTACTCGCCGCGCGGCTCGTCCACCTCGGGTCCGTGCCGCAGTGCCGGGTCCAGCGCGGCCAGCCGGCAGACGAAGAAGTGCTGCACCTTGACCCCGTGCGGGTGGGCCAGGGTCCCGTCCTCGTGGTGCGCGTGCGCGACGGTGTCCACGAAGGCGGGGACCACGTCGACCACCTTGCCGCCCAACTCCTCGTCCACCTCGCGGTGCAGGGCGTCGACCACGGTGCGGTCGGCCGGCTCGACCCCGCCGCCGGGAGTGATCCAGTACGGATTGCAGCCCGGCCTGGTGCGCTTGATCACGATCAACCGGGCCTGGCCGTGCCAGGGATCGTCGGTGGGCAGTTCGAGCAGGATGGCCCGCGCGGTGCGCTTGACCACCGGGCGGGGGTGGGGAGTCACCTCGACCACTCGGGTCACCTCCGGATGCCTGTTGTGCCTCAGCATCCCTCGGCCCGGGCGGGACGAAACTCGCACAGGCGGACGAAGTGATCGCACCCCGCACGATCGGCGTCGCGCGGTCGCGCTCCGCTCAGTCCTCGTCACCGACCGCCAGGTGCAGGCCCCAGGCGACCACGCTGATGATCAGCGAACCGATCAGCGCCGGTACGAAGCCGTCGACATGGAAGTCCAGCTTCAGCCGGTCCGAGGCGAACGAGGTCAGCCAGAACATCAGCGCGTTGATCACGAAGGTGATCAGTCCCAGCGACAGGATGAAGAGCGGGAACGAGAAGAACTTCACCAGCGGCTTGATCAGCCAGTTCACCACGCCGAAGATCAGGGCGACGGCGACCACGGTCAGCGTCTTCTGCTGCCAGTCACCGCCGGACAGGGTGATCCCGTTGACGATCCAGGCGGCCACCCAGATGGCAGCCGCGTTGATGAGGGTCTTGACCACGAAGTGCTTCATGCCCCGCATGGTCGCAGGATCGGGCGGGGCAGTGGAAGCACCCCCTTGAAAGGAGCGGTTGATGAAGGTCTTCCGGCTGGACGAGTTGGACCGGCACCGGGCCGAGCAGCAGGGCGCCTACCTGCGCTTCCTGAAGGAGCGCACCATGTCGGCGGGCCTGTACGCGCTGGCGCCCGGCGAGGTCGACACCCAGTCCGCCCACCAGCAGGACGAGTTGTACCAGGTGGTCAGCGGCCGGGCCGAACTGACCGTGGGCGAGGAGACCTGCACGGTGGCGCGCGGCAGCGTGGTCTTCGTCCCGGCCGGGGTGCCGCACCGCTTCCACCACATCACCGAGGAGCTGCGGGTGCTGGTGGTCTTCTCACCGCCGGAGACCTGAGCACGCCGGGGCCTCCGCCCGAGACCCGAGCCCGGCCGGGGCCGGCCCGCGCGTAGGGTCGGGGGATGACCCAGACCCTGACCGAGGAGCTGTGGGCCGAGACCGTCGCGCCCGTGTACACCCAGATCCTCACCCACCCGTTCCTGGCCGGCCTGACCGACGGCACGCTGCCGCGCGCCGCGTTCCGGCACTTCGTCGTGCAGGACTCGCACTACCTGCGCGACTACGCCCGGGCACTGGCCGGTTGCGCGGCCAAGGCACCGGGTGAGGCCGAGGTGCGGGCCTTCGCGGACGACGCGATCGGCGCGCTGGCGGCCGAGCAGGGAATGCACGCGGAGTTCCTGGAGGCCTTCGGGCAGAGCGCCGAACAGGCCGCCGCCGAGCCGGTGCTGCCCACCACCCGGGCCTACACCAGCTACCTGCTGGCCACCGTGCACGGCGGCTCCTTCGCCGAGGCGGTGGCCGCCGTGCTGCCCTGCTACTGGGTCTACGCCCGGGTCGGCGAGCAGCTGCTGGCCAAGTCCTCGCCCGATCCGCTCTACGCCCGGTGGATCGCGGTCTACGGCGACGAGGCCTTCCAGTCGGTGGTGCGCCGGGTGCTGGAGCTGACCGACCGGCTCGGCGAGCAGGTCTCGCCCACCGAGCGGCGCCGGATGCACGAGCACGTGCGCACCACCACCCGGTACGAGTGGATGTTCTGGGACGCCGCCTGGCGCGGCGAGAAGTGGCCCGTGTGAGCCCGGCAGCGGGGTTGTAGGAGGCCGATAAGGGCGACCCTGAGGTCCCTCCCTCAGGGCCGTATCCGGGTTCTCTCAGGGGCTTGAACCCTCGTTTCCGCTTCGGGGCCCTCGTACGATCGAAGTACCGAAAGCGGACGGGACGCGGCACCAAGGGCCGACCCGAAGGGGAAGAAGAGGTACGGACATGGCTGAGATCTGGAAGTCGCTGCCCTCCTGGGTTCGCAACATCGTCGTCCCGATCCTGGTGCTGATCATCGCGTTCAACGTGCTCGGAATCGTCTTCAGCGTGATCAGCTCGCTGGTCTGGTTCGCGGTCAAGGCCCTGGTGGTGGTCGGCATCGCAGCCGGGGTGGTGATCCTGGTCAAGCGGGCGGCCAAGGGCTGACCCGCAACGCCGCCTCCGCTCCGGCGCCCGTCCCTGCTCGGCAGGGACCGGGCGCCGCGGCGTTTCGTGACAACCGACGGCCGCCGCCGTGACAGCTGTCATGCGGCACCGGCGACACAAGGCACTGACGGCGGGTCAGCTCGGATCGGCAGAATCTCCCTTGTCACCAGGCAGGACAACGGGAGGAACGGGCCATGAGCGAGACCACCATCACCGAGGCGGCACCGGTCGGCAAGCAGCGCAGCCCCCTGGCGAGCACACTGCTGCCGCTGGTGGTGGACGTCGCGGTGCCGCTGGCGACCTACTACCTGGCGCACTCGGTCTTCGGTCTGAGCCTGGTCTCCGCGCTGATCGTCAGCAGCGTCGTGCCGGCCGTGCGCACCGTCTACGGGCTGGTCCAGGGACGGGCGGCTGGGGGCACCTCCCGGCCGATGGCCGGGGGAGGCCTGGCCGGCCTGATGCTGCTGGTCAACGTGGCCGGCATCGTCACCACCTTCCTCACCGGCGACCCGCGGCTGATGATCGCCAAGGACGGCCTGGTGAGCAGCGCGATCGGCATCGGGATCCTCTTCTCCGCGCTGCGTGGCAGGCCGCTGATGGCGGTGGGCCTGCGCCCCTTCCTGACCGGTGGGAAGCCCGCCCGGGAAGCCGCCTGGGGACGGCTGTGGGTCGAGTCGGCGGAGTTCCGGCGCTACGCGCTGCGGCACTCGGTGATCTGGGGCGGCGCGCTGATGCTGGAGTGCGTGGCCCGGGTGGTCGGCGCCTACACCCTGCCGCTGACCACCATGGTCTGGCTGCCCACCGTCTTCCTGATCGGCGCGATCGGGCTGGCCTCGGTGGTCTCCGGCCCGTGCACCGAGCGGATGAAGAAGCTCATCACCGAGCAGGCCTGACCAGCCACCACACCGGAGCGGGGAGAGAACATGCGCGGCAAGGGCATCAACTACGACACCGGCTTCCGCCCGGGCGGCGGGCTCTCCCGGGAGGAGTTCGACCCGGCCGTGGTGCGCGAGGAACTACGGGTGATCGCCGAGGAGTTGCACTGCACCGCGGTGCGGATCAGCGGCGCCCACCCCGAACGGATAGAACTGGCGGCCGAGTTCGCCGCCGGGTACGGCCTGGAGGTGTGGTTCGCGCCATTCCCCTGCGACCTGGCGGCCGAGCAGCTGCTGCCGTACTTCGCGGACAGCGCCCGCCGGGCCGAGCACATCCGGTCACTGGGCGCCGAGGTGGTGCTGGTGCTGGGCTGCGAACTCTCGCTGTTCGCCGCCGGGTTCCTGCCCGGCGAGGACTTCGGCGCCCGGCTGGCCGCGCTCGGCAGCACCGATCCGGCGGTGCGCGCGAACTTCGGGAACGTGGGGGCCGAGCTCAACGCCTTCCTGGCCCGGGCCGCCGGGGTGGCCCGCGAGCACTTCCACGGGCGACTGAGCTACGCCTCGGGCGTCTGGGAGCGGATCGACTGGACCCCCTTCGACCTGGTCGGCGTGGACGCCTACCGGGACGCGGACAACGCCGGACGGTACCGGGAGCAGCTGCGGCACGAGTTCCGGCACGGAAAGCCGGTGGTGGTCACCGAGTTCGGCTGCTGCGCCTACCAGGGCGCCGGCGAGCGGGGCGCCATGGGCTGGGCGATCACCGAGGACGACGCCGAGCAGCCCTACGTCACCGAGGAGTTGGTCCGGGACGAGGAGGAGCAGGTGCGCTACCTCCGGGAGCTGCTGGCGGTCTTCGAGGAGGAGGGCGTGGACAGCGCCTTCTGGTTCACCTTCGCCCACTACCGGGCGCCGCACCGCGAGGAGCCCCGCCACGACCTGGACCTCGGGTCCTACGGCGTGGTCGCGCTGCTGCCGCCCGAGGCGCCGCAGGCCCGGCCGGGGCTGGGCTGGCGGCCGAAGCGGGTCTTCGCGGCGCTGGCCGAGGCGTACCGGGTCTGAGCCGTCCGGGCCTTGGACGCGACAGTGGCCCGCTCCGCCGGGGGCGGAGCGGGCCACTACTCGGTTCCTGGTTACGCGCCCGGGTCGGCCTGGACCGGGATCGGGTGCGTGGTGGTGCCGGCGGCCGGCCTGGCCGGCCGGTCGGCCTCCTGCCCCGCCTCGGTGGCCGGGTTCATCGAGCCGAGCAGCTGGCGCGCCAGCCCGAGGCCGGTGCCGCCCATGGTGAGCGCCTTGGCGAACATCTCGCCCATCCCCTCGGCGCCGTTGAGCAGCACCATGTGCTCGACGTTGCCGAAGGCCTCGGCGCCCGCCCGGACGATTTCCGGCCAGTTCTCCGCCAACTGCTGGGCGACCACGGCCTCCTGGTTCTCGGCCAGCGCGGCCGCCCGGGCCTTGATCGCCTCGGCCTCGGCCAGACCCAGCGCGCGGGCCGCCTCGGCGGCGGCCAGACCCTTGGCCGCGGCGGAGGCCGCCTCGGCCTGACCGGTGGCCTTGGTGGCCTCGGCGGAGGCCAGACCCCGGGCCTTGGTCGCCTCGGCCTCGGCCTGCGCGGCGATCTTCACCCGGTTCGCCTCGGCCCCGGCCTTCAGCTCGGTCTCCCGGGCCTGCGCCTCGGCCGCCGAGATCCGCGCGTCGCGGTCGGCCTCGGCCTTGGTGCGGGTCTCGTAGGCCCGGGCGTCGGCCGGCTTGCGGACCTCGGCCTGCAGCTGCTGCTCCTTGCGGTGGCCCTCCAGCTCGGCGACCTTGGTCTCCTGGACCACGACCTCCTGGCGGGAAGCGGCTTGGGCCAGCGGGCCGGCCTGCAGCGCACGAGCCGCCGCGGTGTCCATCTCGGCCTGGTAACCGGCCTGCTGGATCCCCGAGTTGCGAGTCGCCTCGGCCTTGCGGGCGAAGGCCTCCTGCTCCGCCTCGGTGGCCTCGCGGTCCGCCGCGGCGGCGGCGATGCGCGCGTCACGCTGGACGGCGGCGGCGTGCGGGGCGGCCAGGTTCTTGATGTAGCCGGTGGGGTCCAGGATCTCCTGGATCTGCAGCGAGTCGATGATCAGACCGAGCTTCTCCATCTCGGTGCCGGAGGCGGCCCGGGTCTCCCCGGTCAGCCGCTCGCGGTCGCGGATCATCTCCTCGACGGTCAGCCCGCCGACGATGGAACGCAGGTGCCCGGCGAAGACGTTGTGGACCCGCTGGCCCATCATCTTCTGCTGGTCCAGGAAGCGCCTGGCGGCGTTGGCGATGGACACCGTGTCATCGCCGACCTTGAAGATCACCACGCCCCTGACCTGGACCGGGATCCCCTGCGAAGTCACGCACTCGACGTCCAGGTCGGCCTCGTTGAGGTCGAGCGAGAGCTTGCGGACCACCTGGATGCCCGGCGTGACGAGCGTCCCGCGCCCGGTCACCACCCGGAATCCGAGCCCGTCGGTGAGTCCTTCGGTGCGGTGCTTGGAACCGGAGATGATCAGTGCTTCGTTCGGCTCGGCGACTCGCCAGCACAGCTTGAAGAGCACGATCAGGACCACGATTGCCGCGGCGACGATCCCCGCGATGGTGCCGATCAACATCGGCCGTATCCCCCTTCAGAGCACACCGCTCCGTGGCTGCGCTCGGTTGTGCAGGATTGCGCGGAACGCGGTGGCGAGTCGAGATTGTGCGCCTGTTTCGATCACATGGGAAGTCCGGCACGGCGTGTCCCGCGAGCCTGTGACACGTCGTTACCCGGCGTGGACGGTGACGGCCGGAAAGCGACGCAGTGTGGCGTGCGAACTGCCGTTGTTCACGGCAGGGCGGGGGCGACGTAGACCGTGCGCGGTGGCTGGTATTCGACCACCACGACCTGGGTGCCGACCGGCAGCACCTCACCGGGCAGCGCGAGGTAGGCCAGGAAGGCCTCGCTGCCCTGACGCTCCGGCACCAGCAGCATCACCTCACCGACCAGACCGGGCCCCACCTTGCCGGTCACCCGCCCCGTACAGCCGATCATCCGGCCGCCCCCCTTTCCCTCACCGTCGTACCTGGCAGCCTCCCAGTCTGGCGCACCGGTGCGACACCAGCCGATGGCCGGGTCCGATTCCCGGGGTGCGGTCCCTACTGGACCGCCGCCCGAGCCTGCGGTTACCGTTGGGACATCTTTGGGCAGGCAAGTCCGCCTGCCAACGGGAGCTCGGAGCACCGGGCTGAGAGGGCGCTGAAGGGCCCGTGGCCGTAGTTGGGGCCATGGACCGACCGCTGCGCCGACCGTAGGAACCTGGACCGGGTAATGCCGGCGTAGGGAGTAAAGGGTCTGATGACCGTTTTTGATGACGCACGTCCGGATGACGCCCGCCCGGCTGCGGAGACCACCACCGTGACCAGCGCGTCCACCGGCTACCCGACGCCGGCCTGGCGCAAGGCCTACCGCGAGGGCACCCGCCCCGACCTGCGGGTCCCCTATCGCGAGGTGCAGCTCACCAACGGCCGTACCGTCCCGCTGTACGACACCTCGGGGCCCTACACCGACGCCGCCTACGAGGCCGACGTGCGCCGCGGCCTGCCCGCGCTGCGCGACCCGTGGATCCGCCAGCGCGGCGACGTCGAGGAGTACGACGGCCGCGAGGCCCGCCCCGAGGACGACGGGATCAAGCACACCGCGCCGCGCGGCGGGAACCTGCGCAACCTGGACGCCGTCTTCCCCGGCCGCCCGCGCCGCCCGCTGCGCGCTCGCGACGGCGCGGCGGTCACCCAACTCGCCTACGCCAAGCAGGGGATCATCACCCCCGAGATGGAGTTCATCGCGCTGCGCGAGGGACTGGCGGCCGAGTTCGTGCGGGACGAGGTGGCGCGCGGCCGGGCCGTCATCCCGCTGAACGTGAACCACCCCGAGGTCGAGCCGGCCATCATCGGCACCAACTTCCTGGTGAAGATCAACGCCAACATCGGCAACTCGGCGGTGACTTCCTCCATCGAGGAGGAGGTGGAGAAGATGACCTGGGCCACCCGCTGGGGCGCCGACACGGTGATGGACCTCTCCACCGGCCGCAACATCCACACCACCCGCGAGTGGATCCTGCGCAACTCCCCGGTGCCGATCGGCACCGTGCCGCTCTACCAGGCGCTGGAGAAGGTGGACGGCAAGGCCGAGGAGCTGAGTTGGGAGGTCTACCGCGACACCGTCATCGAGCAGTGCGAGCAGGGCGTCGACTACATGACGGTGCACGCCGGCGTGCTGCTGCGGTACGTCCCGCTGACGGCCCGCCGCAAGACCGGCATCGTCTCGCGCGGCGGCTCGATCATGGCCGCCTGGTGCCTGGCGCACCATCAGGAGAACTTCC
Source organism: Kitasatospora sp. NBC_01266 (assembly GCF_036242395.1). Taxonomy (NCBI): domain Bacteria; kingdom Bacillati; phylum Actinomycetota; class Actinomycetes; order Kitasatosporales; family Streptomycetaceae; genus Kitasatospora; species Kitasatospora sp. NBC_01266. The sequence continues at coordinate 4,340,152 of NZ_CP108458.1, forward strand.
TCTACAGCAACTTCGAGGAACTCTGCGACCTCCTGCGCGCCTACGACGTCACCTTCTCGCTCGGTGACGGCCTGCGCCCGGGCTCGATCGCGGACGCCAACGACGAGGCGCAGTTCGCCGAACTGCAGACCCTCGGCGAGCTGGGCCGGATCGCCCGCGAGCGCGACGTGCAGGTGATGATCGAGGGTCCGGGCCACGTCCCGATGCACAAGATCAAGGAGAACATGGATCTCCAGAAGGAGATCTGCGACGAGGCCCCGTTCTACACCCTGGGCCCGCTCACCACCGACGTGGCGCCCGGCTACGACCACATCACCTCCGGCATCGGCGCCGCGATGATCGCCTGGTGGGGCACCGCGATGCTCTGCTACGTCACGCCCAAGGAGCACCTGGGCCTGCCCAACCGCGACGACGTGAAGACCGGCGTGATCACCTACAAGATCGCCGCCCACGCCGCCGACCTGGCCAAGGGCCACCCCGGCGCCCAGGACTGGGACGACGCCCTCTCCGACGCCCGCTTCGAGTTCCGCTGGGAGGACCAGTTCAACCTGGCCCTCGACCCCGAGACGGCCCGCGCCTTCCACGACGAGACGCTGCCGGCCGAACCCGCGAAGACGGCGCACTTCTGCTCGATGTGCGGGCCGAAGTTCTGCAGCATGAAGATCAGTCAGAAGATCCGCGACGAACACGGCGCGGGCTCCACGGCCGTGAACACCGAGTTCGACGCCGAGGCCCTCGCGGGCATGGCCGAGAAGTCGGCCGAGTTCGCCGAGCACGGCAACCGGGTCTACCTGCCGCTGGCGGACTGACCCGGGAGCCGCAGGAGGCGCTGTACTGGGAGGCAGGAGGGGACCTCCCAGTACAGCGCCGTGTCGTCTGCCGGGCCGGTGGACGGTGATCATCGCCCTGGTCCGTCGGATGCGCCCGGATGGGGAACAGGCGCATCGTTTCTGCGGCGCTCTTCGTTTGCCCGAATATGGGCACTTTGACGAATCTGCTCGGCGAAATGCCGCACCTGGCCGCAGCTGGTGACCCCGTCACTGTGGCCGAGCGCTGCCATGCCGCGGGCGGCCTGACCAGGACCACACTCGGAGAGCTCCGCGAGGAGCTCGGTTACGGACGGCTCGGCAGGCGCGTTCTGGACGAGGCAGCCGAGAGCCTGACCCTGGACGGGCTCGGCTGGTTCCCGGCCTGGCGCCTGTCAGCCAAGAACGACAGGCCGCACAAGGATCAGGAGCTGTGGGTGTTCGCGCGTGACGGTGGCCTCCGGTGTCAGATCATCAGCGCCATCCAGGAGCCCGACGGCTGCGATGTCCCCGCAGTCCTGAACGGGCTGCTCAACGGTCGGCCTCAGGATCTCTCCCCGATGGACAAACTCGGCCTGATCCGCGAGATCCTCGACTACTGACCCGCCCGAGCGCTCCTCTCGACCTCGCGACCATTCATGGATCTGACTTCTGACGCGCTTTTCTCGCCGATAGCCAGGGCTCGGACGCGATTTTTCTTGACCCTGAACTGCCGCTGTTTCCAAGTGACTTGACTGCTCCACAGGGGAAAATCAGCGAGCACATCACCCGTTTGGATTTTTAACGGACCATCAGACCTAAAAGGCCCTTAGTGTGCATACGAGTGAGTAATGGTGCGTCACTGCCGCGGCGGGTAGCAGTTCGGTGACCTCCCATCCGGTCAGGTCCGCGAACAGGCTCGACACGCCGACCGGAATCCTGCGGCTCGACCAGAACTCACCACGTCAGCTCGGAGCCTCCGCAACGGGGAGTTCGAGTTCAACGGCGGCAAGAAAGGTCTTGTCCTATGGCAGTGGATGTCATCGTGTCCGCTTCCCCCGGCCGACGGCGCAGACGCACTCGGATCAGGGAAGCCCTCGTGTTGGTCCCCGGATTGGCGTTGCTGGCAACGGGAGTTCTGCATCCCAGCCTCGCGCACGCCGCAGATGCACCCGTGATGCTGGGGACCGACACCACTTACGCGGTTCTGGGCGGTTCAACGGTCACCAACACGGGGCCCAGTGTGATCAACGGCGACTTGGGGCTCAGCCCGGGTTCCTCAGTGACGGGCTTTCCACCGGGCATTATCAACGGCGCGCTGCACGTCGCTGACGCGCCCGCCCTGCAAGCACAGTCGGACCTGGTCATCGCGTACAACGATGCGGCCGGCCGAGCACCCACGGCCAGCGTCGCGGGCGACCTGGTCGGGCTGACACTGACATCCGGCGTCTACAACTCCACTGGGCCACTGGGACTGACCGGGACCGTGACGCTCGACGCCCAGGGTGATCCCAGCGCGGTCTTCATCTTCCAGATCGCCTCGACCCTGATCACCGGCTCGGCGAGCAACGTGAGTCTCGTCAACGGGGCACAGGCCTGCAACGTGTTCTGGCAGGTGGGGAGTTCCGCCACCATCGGGACCAACTCCTTCTTCAAGGGCAACATCCTGGCCCTGACCTCCATCGCGGCACAGACCGGCACCGTGATCGAAGGCCGGGCCCTGGCGCGCAATGGCGCGGTCACACTGGACACCAACACCATTACGAGAGCGGCCTGCACTGTCGGCCCGCCCGGACCGCCCGGACCGAGCGGCCCGGCCGGACCCAGCGGACCCGCCGGCCCGACCGGCTCGCCCGGACCTACGGGCGCGCCTGGTGCTCCCGGCGCCAACGGTTCTCCTGGTGCCCCAGGTGCTCCCGGTCCCAACGGTGCGCCTGGCGTTGCCGGCTCACCCGGGGCTCCTGGTGCGCCCGGCCCGAACGGCGCACCCGGCGCGCCCGGCTCCCCTGGCCCCAACGGTGCTCCCGGTGCCAACGGTGCGCCTGGGGCTAACGGTGCGCCTGGGGCCAACGGCTCTCCCGGCGCACCCGGTCCCAACGGAGCGCCCGGCGCCAGCGGTGCTCCCGGCGCACCTGGCCCCAACGGTGCTCCCGGCGCCAACGGCTCTCCCGGCGCACCCGGCCCCAACGGAGCGCCCGGTCCCAACGGCTCTCCCGGCGCACCCGGCCCCAACGGAGCGCCCGGTCCCAACGGCTCCCCCGGCGCCAACGGTGCTCCCGGCGCAAACGGCTCCCCCGGCGCTCCCGGTCCCAACGGAGCTCCCGGCGCAAGCGGTGCTCCCGGCCCCAACGGCTCGCCCGGTGCACCTGGACCCAACGGATCCCCCGGAGCCAACGGTGCTCCCGGCCCCAACGGCTCCCCCGGCCCCAACGGCCTGCCTGGCGCCAACGGCTCCCCTGGAGCTAACGGCTCGCCCGGTGCACCTGGTCCCAACGGCTCGCCCGGAGCCAACGGTGCTCCCGGCCCCAACGGCTCCCCCGGCGCCAACGGCTCGCCTGGTCCCAACGGCTCCCCCGGAGCCAACGGTGCTCCCGGCCCCAACGGCTCCCCCGGCGCTAACGGCTCGCCCGGCGCTAACGGCTCGCCCGGAGCCAACGGTGCTCCCGGCCCCAACGGTTCCCCGGGTGCCAACGGTGCTCCCGGTGCCCCCGGTGCTCCCGGCCCCAACGGCCTGCCTGGCGCCAACGGCGCTCCCGGGGCCAGCGGTGCTCCCGGTGCTCCCGGTGCCCCCGGTGCTCCGGGCCCTGCCGGACCGGCTGGCCCCGCTGGACCTCCCGGACCCGCCGGCCCTCCCGAGTCTCCGGGGGAGCACGGCGGTCATGGCCAAGGAGGCCCTGGACAGGGTGATCACGGGAAGGGCGAGGGTGATCACGGCCAGAGTGAGCATGGGAAGGGCGAGGTTGGTCACGACCAGGGTGACCATGGGCAGCATCCGAGCAAGTCGAAGCAAGAACTCGCTGCGACCGGCACAGATGAGTCGATCGGCCTTGTGGTCGGCTCGCTGGTCCTGCTTGCGCTCGGAGGCTTGGCCATCCTCCTCATGAGGAGGAGCCGAGGAGGCGCAGCCGGTCGACGGCACTAGCGCATCGGGAGTCTGACCGCCGGTTGGGGACCAACCGGCGGTCAGCTCCTGCTGACGGACTGCTGCGTCATGCGGCGGGCCTGAGAGGGGTGGCGAGTTCGGCGACGTGTGAGCTGTCCGCGCCTCCCGCGTAGCGAACCCCCGGCCTGACGGTCCCGGGGGTTCGTCGTTTTGCGGCTCCTCTCTGCCGCCCTCAGCGACGCCCGATGCAGAACACGACCCCGGGGATGGCTCGGGGGGACCACTCCGTCCGCCCGAGATCATCGGGCAGCGGGGAGCCCGGACGAACGGTGAACACGTCCTGACGGACTGGACGGGAGCCTCCCAGGACAGCGCGTGGTGATCAATCCGATCGTCTACGCGGAGGTCTCGGTGGCCTACCCGGCGATCGAGGAGTTGGACGCGGTGCTGCCACCCGAGGACTTCCTCCGCGAGCCGCTTCCGTACGAAGCGGGATTCCTGGCCGGGAAGGCGTTCCTGCGCTACCGGCAGCGCGGCGGCAGCAGGACGGCGCCGCTGCCGGACTTCTACATCGGCGCACACGCGGCGATCCGGGGCTACCGGCTGCTGACCCGCGACGCCACGCGCTACCGGACCTACTTCCCGACGGTCGAGCTCATCTGCCCGTAGCAGCCACGACGAGTGGCCTGGCCGCACCGCCTCGCCGACCCGGCCGGGGCCGTGCGCCCCGGCCGTGGACCCGCGAACCCGCGAACCCGCGGACGGCTACGGCAGCTTCGCCGCCAGCACCTCCACCGGCACGATCTCCGGCTGCTCGGCGAGCAGTCGCGGCGCCGCCGCGAACAGGGCTTCGGCGATCTTGCCCTGGATGTGCGCCTGGCGGTCCTCGTCGCTGCCGAAGGCGTCGAAGATGCCGAAGGTGGTCGGGCCCAGGCGGAGCGCGAACCAGGTGGTGGTACCGGTCTCCGCCTCGGCCAGCGGAAGGGCGCCGGCCAGGAAGTCGTGGAGCTCATCGACGTGCTCGGGCTTGGCCTCGAGGCGGACGAGCAGGCCGACGCGCGGGGTGGTGGTCATGGGGGCGTTCCCTTCGGGTGCTGGCTGGTGTGATCAACCTACGAGCGCAGCCGCCAGGCCCCCCAGTGGCGGATACGACACATCCCTTACCGTTTCCGACATGAAGATATCGGTGCTGGTGGTCGACGGCGTCTTCGACTCGGGCCTCTCCTCGGTGCTGGACGTCCTGCAGACCGCCAACGAGCTGCGCGGCGAGCTCCCCCAGCCGCCGCCGGCCTGGGAGGTGACGCTGATCCGCCCGGACCGGGCCCCGGTGCGCACCGCCGCCGGCCACCTGGTCACCGCGCTCACCCCCGCCGAGGCCGCCCCGCCCGAGCTGCTCGTCGTCCCCGGGGTCGGCCACAAGCAGCCGGCGCCGCTGCTCGACTGGCTGGACGCGCCCGAGCGGGGCCCGGTCCGCGAGCTGCTCACTCGCGCCCACGCGGACGGCACGCAGCTGGCCGCGGCCTGCACCGGCAGCTTCCTACTGGCGGACAGCGGCGTGCTCGACGGGCTGGCGGCGACCACCAGTTGGTGGCTGGCCCCGGTCTTCCGCCGGCGCTATCCGCAGATCGCGCTGGACGAGAGCCAGATGGTGGTCCGGGCCGCCGCCATCACCACCGCCGGCGCCGCGATGGCCCACCTGGACCTCGCACTCACCCTGGTGCGCGACCGCAGCCCACTGCTGGCCGACCTCGCCGCCCGCTACCTGGTGGTCGACTCCCGTCCCACCCAGGCCAGTTACGCGATCCCGGGACACCTGGCCCGGACCGACCCGACCGTCGCGGGCTACGAGCGCTGGGTGCGCGAGCACCTCGACCAGCCGCTGCGGATCGCGGACGCGGCCCGTGCGCTGGGCACCAGCGAACGCACCCTGCAACGCGCCCTGGACCGGGTGCTGGGCATCTCCCCGCTGCGCTTCGCCCAGCGGGTGCGCCTCGAACAGGCGGCCCACCTGCTGCGGACCACCGACCTGCCGACCGACACCGTCGCCCGCCGGGTCGGCTACGAGAACGCCAGCACGCTCACCACCCTGCTGCGCGAGCGGCTGGACACCACCCCGGGCCGGCTGCGCCGCACGGCCGAGGGTTAGCAGGGCCCCGTCCGGCCCTAACCGGGTCCGCCACGGCCGAATCGACCTGACACACCAGCGGCGGCTGCGCGAGGATGATCCCCATGGCAGACGAGACACTCACCCCGCGCCGGATCGCCGACGACTACGTGGCCCGGATGGTGGCCCACGACCCCTCCATCGCGGCCTGGTTGGGCGAGCCGGTGGGGGAGGACCGGCAACCGGGGCTGTCGCCGCAGTGGTACGAGGAGGGCGCCGAGCTGGCGCGTGACGCGCTGGCCCAGCTGGAGGCTGCCACGGCGGCGGGCGGGCCGCGGTGGGCGGACCCGGTGGAGGCCGACTGCGCGCGGCTGCTGCGCGAGCGGCTGACCGCCGAGCTGGCCTGTCACGAGGCGGGCGACCAGCTGCGCTCGGTGCGCTCGCTGCACGCGCCGTACCAGTCGCTGCGGAACATCTTCACGCTGGCGCCCACCGAGACCGAGGCCGACTGGGCCAACGCCGCCGCCCGGCTGCGCGCCCTGCCCGGCGCGCTGGACGGCTACCGGGCGACGCTGCGCGAGGGGATCGGCCGCGGGCTGCTGTCGGCACCGCGCCAGGTCGACGCGGCGATCCGCCAACTGACCGCCTGGACCGGGGAGGAGAGCGGCGGGCCCAGCTGGTTCAGCGGCTTCGTCGCCGACGGTCCCGAGCACCGGCGCGCCGCACTGGACCGCGACGCGCTCACCGCCACCGCCGCGATCGCGGAGTTCCGCGACTGGCTGCGCACCGACTACGCCCCGCTGACCCTCGCGGTGCCGGACGCGGTCGGCCTCGAGACCTACCTGCGCTCCGCCCGCCGGGCCACCGGCGCCGACCTGGACGTGGCCGAGGCCTACGGCTGGGCCTGGGAGGAGTTCCACCGCACGCTGGCCGAGATGCGGGTGGCGGCCGCGCAGGTGCTGCCGGGCGCCACCGTGCTGGAGGCGATGACCCACCTGAACGAGCACGGCCACCTGATCGAGGGCGAGGAGGGCATCCGCGCCTGGCTGCAGGAGCTGATGGAGCGGGCGATCGAGGATCTGGACGGCGCCCACTTCGACATCTCCGGACCGCTGCGCCAGGTGGAGACCCGGATCGCGCCGCCCGGCAGCTCGGTCGCGCCGCACTACTCGAGCCCCAGCCTCGACTTCAGCCGACCGGGCCGCACCTATCTGCCGGCCCTGGGCCGCACGGTCTTCCCGACCTGGCAGCTGGTCAGCACCTGGTACCACGAGGGCGTACCGGGCCACCACCTCCAGCTGGCCCAGGCCGTGACGCTGCAGCACCGGCTGAGCCGCTACCAGATCACCCTCGGCAAGATCAGCGCCAACGTCGAGGGCTGGGCGCTGTACGCCGAGCGGTTGATGGACGAGCTGGGCTTCCTCACCGACCCGGCGCACCGGCTCGGCTACCTGGACAAGCAGATGCTGCGGATCATCCGGGTGATCATCGACATCGGCATGCACCTGCGGCTGGAGCTCCCGGCCGACTCGCCGTTCCACCCGGGCGAGCGCTGGACGCCGGAGCTGGGCACCGCCTTCATGGCCGCGTACCACGGCAGCCCGGCCGCCCGCCGCGACGGCGAGATCGAGCGCTACCTGGGCTGGCCCGGCCAGGCGATCGGCTACAAGCTCGGCGAGCGCGCCTGGCTGAACGGCCGCGCGCAGGCCAAGCGCCGGCGGGGCGCGGACTTCGACCTCAAGGCCTGGCACATGGCCGCGCTCTCCCAGGGCTCGCTCGGCCTGGACGACCTGGCCGAGAGCCTGGCGGCACTCTGACCGGACCGCGCCGACCGGGCTGTGCCGACCGGACCGGGCGGTCCGGTCGGCGCAGCCCGACGCCGGATCAGCGCAGCGCGTCCTCGGTCTGCTCCAGGTAGTGCTCCAGGCGCTGCTGGTTCTCCACCACCCGCAGGCACAGGTGCCGCAGCGCGGTGAGGTCGGCGGGGGTGAAGCCCTGGAACACCCCCGCCATCGCCCGCTGGGTCGGCAGCCGGAAGGTGTCCAGCCAGCCGCGGCCGGCCTGGGTGATCCGGGTGAGCACCGAACGGCGGTCGTGCGGGTCGGGGATCCGCTCCGCCAGGCCCTCCCGCTCCAGGGTGTCGACCAGCCCGGTGACGTTGCGCGAGCTGACGTCGGCGGCCCGGGCGAGGTCGCCGATACTCAGCGCCTCGCCGCTGGTGGCGCCCAGCCGGATCAGGATGTCCAGCGCGCCGGCGCTCAGGCCGCGGCCCTGGGCGCCGCGCGCCCGCAGGCGCTCCACGGAGTGCGTGGCGGCCCGCAGCGCGGCGGCGGCCTCCAGTGCGAGGGTGTCGGTGCCGAGCGTGAACTCGGCCAGGACGGTGCGGACTCGGGGATCGTAGAGGCAGTCGTCGGCGTCCTGTGCCAGGCCGCGTGCGGGCGGCTGGGCTGCGTTGTGTACCTGCTTCATAATGAAGCAGTACTTTATTAGGCGGGTATGACGATCCGTCAACCCTTCCAGGTGAGAGCCCCGTCCACCGCCCGGGTCAGCCGCCGAACCGGAACGCCGTCTCCCCCGTGCAGTCCAGTCCCAGCTTGAGCCGCTCCTGGTTGTACCCGTCCAGCTCGGGCAGCGCGTCCTGGGCGAACCAGGCGACCTCCAGCGACTCCTCGTCGTTCACCCGGGCGCTGCCGCCCACCACCCGGCAGCGGAAGGTGAGTTCGAGGTAGCAAGCCTGGTCGCCGTTCGGGTAGGTGACCGGCGGCGAGACGGTGACCGCGGCGAGCAGCTCGGGCACCACCTCGACGCCGGTCTCCTCCAGGCACTCCCGCGCCGCCGCGTCGGCCGGCTGCTCGCCGGGGTCGATGATGCCGCCGGGCAGCGCCCAGGAGCCGGTGTCCGCGCGCCGGCCGAGCAGCACCCGGCCCTGGTCGTCCAGCACCACCACACAGGCGGCGGAGAGCCAGAGCGGGCGGGTGCCGACCAGGCCCCGCAGTTCAGCGAGAAAAGAAGGAATGGCCATGCGGCGAGCGTATCCGGCCCGTCGCCCACCGCCCTGACCAGCGACAGCCCGGTACCGACCTGCGACAGTCCGACCGGCGAGTTCCGAGGTCCCCGGCCGCGAGCCGCGATCGCCGTCCCCCGCCGGCGCCCCGAACCGTAGGTTGGCGCCAGGTGTTCCGGTCGGCCCCGGTGCACCGCGGCGGTGGCGCGACGGACCGCGCTCCCGGGGAAAGGTGGCCAGGGTGAACCTCGACGACACGCGAACGGTGCCGGGCACCGACCGGCCGGGCCGCGCGGACGGTGCGGCGCAGCGGCTGCTCGCCCAGGAGCCCGAGGTGCTGGCCCGCTACCTGGCCGGGCTGCGGGCGATCGACAGCCCGCTGGCCGCCGATCCCGAGGCCTGGGAGCAGTGCGTGGCGCAGGCCCGGCGGATCCTGCTGGACTGCGCGGTGAGCCTGGCCGAGGGCAGCGCGACGGTGCCCGGCACCGGGATCGCCGAGGTGGTGGACCCCGGCGGCGAGCCGAGCAGCCAGGGACTGCACCTGACGCACTCGATCCGGGCCGGGATGCTGCTGCTGGACATCGTGCTCGCGGCGCTGGCCACGGCGGTCGCCGACACCGGCGAGGCCCCGGCACCGGAGCACCCGCGCCGCCCGGTGGCGGGCACGGCGGGCGACCGGGGCGTCCTGTCCGGCCGCGAGCTGGAGGTGCTCGACTGGGCCGCCCGAGCCCTGAGCAACCGTCAGATCGCGGTCCGGCTGGGCATCACCGAGGGCACCGTCAAACGCCATCTGCGGAACATCTTCGCCAAGTTGCACGCGGTCTCGCGGATCGACGCGGTGAACAAGGCGGTCGAGCGCGAGCTGCTCACCCCGCTCGGCCACCGCGCCGGCCCGCCGGGCCCCGGGCCGCACTGACCGCCAGCCACCCCGCCACCGACCATCCCGCCACCGACCCCCCTCAGCCCCGCACCACCTCGCGCAGCACCACGAACCGCACCACCGTGCCCACCGCGTTCGCGCCCACCAGCGCCGCCACCTCCTCGCCCCGGGTGGCCTGCGGGTCGACCGCGCCCAGCGCCGCCAGCACACCGCTGCTGAGCACCAGCCCGACCAGCAGCGCGAATCCGCCGCCGAGTTGGTGGCGCAGCACCCCCTGGCGCCCGGTCACACCGAAGGTGAAGCGGCGGTTGGCGGCCGTGTTCGCGACCCCGGAGACCAGCTGCGCCGCCGCGTTGGCGAACAGCGCGGGCCACAGCTGGCGCAGCCCCAGGTACAGCAGCAGGTACGTCGCCGTCCCCAACGTCCCGACCACCGTGAAGCTCGCCAGCTGGCGCACCAGCCGCGCCCGTCCCGCCTCCATCCGGCCCTTCCCCTCAGGTCGCCGAACAGGCCGCCGAACAGCTCGGCCGGTGCGGGGCGTGCCCCGGCCTCCACTGTGACTCGTCGCCGTTCTCCCGTCGATGAGATTCACACCACCTGATGGGCCCGCGATGATGGGAAGCTGAGAGTGGACTGAGATTGAGCCAGCGAGCAGGCGGAGTTGAGCCCATGACGGATCAGCGAGACCAGCGTCCCGAGCACCAGAGCGAGCAGCGGACCGAGCAGCCCACCGCGCAGCCCACCGCGCAGCGCACCGAACCCACCGTGACCAGCGCACCCACCGAACCCACCGTGACCAGCGAGGTGGTCGTGGTGGGCGCCGGCCCCACCGGCCTGCTGCTGGCCGGCGACCTCGCCGCCGCCGGCGTGCAGGTCACCGTGCTGGAGAAGCGCGGCAAGGAGTCCAACCTCACCCGGGCCTTCGCCGTGCACGCCCGCACCCTGGAGCAGTTGGACGCCCGGGGCCTGGCCGACGAGCTGATCGCCACCGGCACCCCGCTCTCCGAGCTGCGGTTCTTCGGCGGACTGCGGGTGGACCTGGGCAAGCTGCCCACCCGCTTCCCGTTCGTCCTGGCCACCCCGCAGACGCACACCGAACGCCTGCTGCTGGAACGGGCGGTGAAGGCGGGCGCGGTGCTGCTGCGCGAGCACCGGGTGACCGGGCTGCGGCAGGACGGCGAGGGGGTGACGCTCACCGTCAGCGGCCCCGAGGGCCAGGTCAGGCACCGGGCCCGCTACGTGGTCGGCGCCGACGGCGTGCACAGCGCGGTGCGCGAGCTGGCCGGCATCCCGTTCCCGGGCGAGTCGGTGGTCAGCTCGGTGCTGCTCGCCGACGTCCGGCTGGAGCGCGCGCCGCAGGACGTGTTCACTCTCGGCGCGACCGCGGACGGCTTCGCCTTCCTGGCGCCGTTCGGCGACGGCTGGTACCGGGTGGTCGCCTGGGACCGGGCCCGCCAACTGCCGGACGAGGCACCGGTGGAGCTGGCCGAGCTGGCCGACATCGCCCGCCGCACCCTGGGCGTCGACCACGGCCTGCGCGAGGCCCGCTGGATGTCCCGCTTCCACAGCGACGAGCGCCAGGCGCCGCAGTACCGCGACGGCCGGGTGCTGCTCGCCGGGGACGCGGCGCACTGCCACTCCCCGGCCGGCGGTCAGGGCATGAACACCAGCCTGCAGGACGCCGCGAACCTCGGCTGGAAGCTGGCGGCCGTGGTGCGCGGCCGGGCCCCCGAGACGCTGCTGGACAGCTACCAGCGGGAACGCCACCCGGTGGGCAGGGCGGTGCTGCGCACCTCGGGCGCGCTGATCCGGCTTGGCCTGGCCAGGAGTTCGGCCGCCCGCGCGGCACGTTCACTGGCTTCCGCGCTGGCCGGCTCCGTCGAGCCGGTGGCCAACCGCGCCGCCAGGACCGTCTCCGGGCTCGGCATCAGCTATCCGGCCGAGCCGGGCGCGCACCCGCTGGCCGGGCGCCGGATGCCCGATCTGCGGCTGGCCCAGGACGGTCCCGGGCAGCCGGGCCGGCTCTACGAGGCGCTGCGGGCCGGCCACTTCGTACTGGTCAGCAGCGACGAGCGGGCACCCGGTAGCCGCGCCCCGTTCGGCGGCCTGGAGGCGGCCGCCTTCGAGCCGTGGACCGATCGCCTGGTGCACGCGGCGCCGGCCGATCCGCATGGCAAGCTGCGCTCCACCGTGCTGCTGATCCGCCCGGACGGCTACGCGGCCTGGGCGGCGGCCGACCCGAGCCGGGCCGAACTGCGGGCGGCGCTCACCCACTGGCTGGGCGCGCCGAGTGCCAAAGCGGGCGGCTGAGCCGCGTCGTACGTCACCGCCGGGGTACCGGGCCGACCCCGTACCCCGGCGTCGTATTTCCGGGACTTCCCTTGTGGCCGTGGCGAGTTGACTTGCCGTGAGCGCACCGCAACCGAACTACCCGGCACTGCTGCCGAAGCGGCGCAAAGGACCAGACCACACACGGTGGCGGAATCCGGCCACCGTATTCACTGTATAGAAACAGCTCCATTCAGTTCATAAGCGGCACATCAACACTTGACTGTTATTTATGATTTCATTACCTAACCAATGCTCAATTCACAGTGAACTTCTGGGATCTTCTGATCAGCGTTCAACCCCCAAGAACGCCTGACCCCTGCCGGCCATGCACGCCGGCCAGAGGAGGATCCCAGTGCGACCCCGTCCCCTCGCGCTCGCCGCCGCGATAGCCCTGCTGCCGCTCTGCGCCGCCTCGCTGTCGGTCACCGCAGCCCAGGCCGCCACCCCCAACGCGACCTCGCGCGTGGCGCTGCCCGACACCGTCACCCCCGCGGTGTCCCACTCGCAGAAGCAGGGCGACGTTCCCGCCGCCCAGCAGCTCTCGGTCGCGGTCAGCCTCAAGTTGCGCAACTCGGCCGAGCTGGACCAGTTCCTGGCCGATGTCGCCAACCCGGCCTCGGCGAACTACGGCCACTACCTGACCCCGGCTCAGTTCGAGGCCCGCTACGCGCCGACCCAGCAGGACGTCGACCACGTGGTCGCCTTCCTGAAGTCGCAGGGTCTGACCACCTCGGTCAGCGCCAACCGCCAGGTGGTCGACGCCAAGGGCAGCAACGCCCAGATCGCGCGGGCCTTCGGCACGCACGAGAGCGCGTACTACGACGCCTCCGACGCCCGGCAGTTCTTCGCCAACGACAACGCCGCCTCGCTGCCGGCCGACGTCGCCGCGATCGTCGACGGGGTCTCCGGTCTGAACAACAAGACCGTGCGCACCCCGCAGCTGGCCAAGCCGAACAACTCGACCCCGCTGGCCTCCCCCAGCGGCTACGGCCCGAGCCAGTACGACGGCGCCTACAACCTGAACAAGATGGGCGCGGACGGCACCGGCGTGAAGGTGGCGCTCTGGGAGTTCGACGGCTACACGGCCTCCAACCTGACCACGTACGACAAGCAGTACGGCATCACCGGCCCGGCGGTCACCACCGTCCCGGTCGACGGCCAGAGCTACGACAGCGCGCCGGGCCAGGGCCAGGGCGAGGTCGAGCTGGACAGCGAGATCGTCAGCGGTGTCGCTCCCAAGGCCACCCAGCTGGTCTACGAGGCCCCCAACAGCGACCAGGGCGAGATCGACATGGCCGCCAAGATCGTCTCTGACGACCAGGTCTCGGTCATCTCCATCTCCTGGGGCGGCTGCGAGCCCGACACCACCCAGTCCGTGATGACCGCGGTGGACAACTCCTTCAAGCAGGCCGCCGCCGAGGGCATCTCCGCCTTCTCCGCCTCCGGTGACGACGGCTCGCGCGACTGCACCCGCTCCACCAGCGGCTCCTCGGTCAAGTCGGTCGACTTCCCGGCCTCGGACCCGTACGTGACCGGCGTCGGCGGCACCAACCTCCAGGTCTCCGGCACCTCCTACTCCTCGGAGAGCGCCTGGAGCACCGCCGGCGGCGGCGTCTCCACCGTCTTCAGCAAGCCCAGCTGGCAGACCGGCACCGGGGTCAGCGGCACCATGCGCACCGTCCCCGACGTCTCCTCCAACGCCGACCCGAACAGCGGCTTCGCCATCTACACCCAGGGCGACAGCGGCCCGGCCTGGCAGGTCTACGGCGGCACCAGCGCCGCGGCCCCGCTCTGGTCCGGCTACACCGCGCTGTTCAACCAGAAGGCCAAGGCGGCCGGCAAGGCCAACCTCGGCCAGGCCGACCCGGCGCTGTACGCGGTCGCCAACAGCAGCAGCTACGGCACGGCCTTCCACGACGTCACCACCGGCGCCAACCAGGACTTCAACGCCGGCAAGGGCTACGACCAGGTCACCGGCTGGGGCTCCCCGGTCGCCGACGCGCTGACCACCGCCCTGCTCGGCGGCGGCGGCACCACCGGCGGCTCCAACACCGTCACGGTGACCAACCCGGGCACCCAGAACGGCACCGTCGGCAGCGCGGTCTCGCTGCAGGTCAAGGCTGCTGACAGCGCCTCGGGCCAGACCCTGGGCTACTCGGCCACCGGCCTGCCGGCCGGCCTGTCGATCAGCTCCACCGGCCTGATCACCGGCACCCCGACCGCCGCCGGCTCCTCCTCGGTGACCGTCACCGCCACCGACGCCACCGGCGCCACCGGCACCGCGACCTTCACCTTCACCGTGGCCGCCGCCTCCAGCTGCACCCCGAAGCAGTTGCTCGGCAACCCCGGCTTCGAGACCGGCAGCGCCAGCCCGTGGACCGCGTCCTCCGGCGTCATCAACAGCGACATGGGCAGCGAGCCCTCGCACTCGGGCAACTACGACGCCTGGCTCGACGGCTACGGCTCCGTGCACACCGACACCCTCTCCCAGAAGGTGACGGTCCCGACCGGCTGCAAGGCCACCTTCAGCTTCTGGCTGCACGTGGACACCGCCAACACCGACACCACGGCCGATGACACCCTGACCGTCCAGGCCAACGGCACCACCGTGGCGTCGTTCTCCAACCTGAACGCGGCCAACGGCTACACCCAGCAGACGGTGGACCTCTCCGCCTACGCCGGACAGACCGTCACCCTGAAGTTCACCGGCAGCGAGAGCGGCAACGGCCAGACCAGCTTCGTCATCGACGACACCGCCCTGAACGTCGGCTGATTCAGCCTCCGCGACGCTGAACGTCCACTGACAACTCCGCGTCGTTACCTGGTAGCTCGCTGACACCGAAAAGCGAATAATCCCAGGTAGTGAGATCCCGCCGGTATCGGACCCCCGTCCGATACCGGCGGGATTGTTGCATTCGCGTTTCGTCCGTTTGGAGATCCGAGCAAACCCGAGTGAAAGTAATTTGTCGTGACCACTGTCATAGCAACCGCTTGATGACGTAGCCTCTGGTCCCTGCGTAAGGTTCCTGCAGCTCGGTGCCGTCCCCACAACGGCACCGAGCCGGTCCCGCCGCGTAGTCCTCGGACAGCTTGGCGGCTGGTGGGGAAGGTTATTCGCATGGGCTCGCATTACCCGCAGAACACCGCTCATCTCCGCCTGGTGGAGGAGGAGCAGCCGCCGGCCTCGGTCGCGCTGCGCGAACTGCCCCCGTCGGACTGTCCCGGCACCGAACAGCAGCTGGCCGGCGGCAACTTCGCCGCCACCCTGCACCGCGCGATCGAATCCAGCGGGCTGAGCCTGGACCGGATCCGCACCGAGCTGGACCGACAGGGCGTCAGAGTCAGTGTGACCACCCTGAGTTACTGGCGGCGCGGTCGCAGCCAGCCCGAACGGGCCTCCTCGGTCCGGGCCGTGGCACTCCTGGAGGAGTTGCTCGGGCTGCCCCGCGCCGCGCTGTCCGGCCTGCTCGGCCCACCCCGGCCGCGCGGACGCTGGATCGCCGGCGGCGCCCAGGACTGCCTGCCGGTGGCCACCATCTGGCCCGAGGAGCAGCGGATCGCCGAGGTCTTCGCGGAACTCGACGCACCGGCCACCGGCGAGCTGGAGCGGCTCAGCGTGCACGACGCCTGCTACCTGGACGCCAACCGGTTCGGCGGCCAGTTGAGGACCCGTCAGGTGGTGCGGGCCACCACCGCCGGCGTCTCGCGCTGCCTGGTGGTGCACCAAGCGGACGAGGACGCCGTCGGCTGCCCCGAGCTCACCTCGATCCGGCACGCCCGGCTCGGCCGGGTCCGCCGCTGCCCCGAAGTCGGCCTGCTGGTGGCCGAACTGCTGCTCGACCGACCGCTGGGGCTCGGCGACTCCACCGTCTTCGAGTACGAGGTGGAACTGCCACCGGGCGGTCCGACCACCGTCTACGGGCGCCGCTTCGCGGTGCCGGTGCGCGAGTACGTGCTCCAGGTGCACTTCGACCCCAGCGCGGTGCCGGTCCACTGCGAACGCTACGAACGCGACCCCGGCGCGCTGCAGGACCGGGTGCGCGAGCGGCTCTGGATCGGCGCCTCGGCCAGCGCCCACGTGCTGGCCACCGAGCAGCAGCCGGGCCAGAGCGGGATCCGCTGGGAGTGGGAGTAGGCCGCTGTCCAGCGCCTTGCCCAGCAGGCAAGACACCTGTCCTGTCCCTCGACACCCTGATTAACCTCCTGGTCAAGCCCCCCTCGACCGCGCCCAGGAGCCGCCCCGTGTCCGCACCCCGACCGCACCCCCTGCACGTCCTGCGCGCCGCCGCCTTCGCGATCGGCGCACTGCTCCTGCTGGTCGGCGTCGGCGTGCTGCTCGGCGAGCCGCTGCTGATCCCGCCGCTGGCCGCCAGCGCCGCGCTGGTGCACGGGGCGCCGAAGCTGCCGATCTCCCAGCCGCGCAACCTGGTCGGCGGCCAGCTGCTGGCCGCGCTGATCGGCTTCGCGGTGCTCCCCTGCACCGGCCACACGGCCTGGGGCGCGGCGGTGGCCGCCGGGCTGGCGCTCGGCGCGATGATGCTCACCCACCTCTCGCACTCCCCGGCGGCCGCCACCGCCGCGCTCGTGGTGCTCCAGGGCCCGCACCTGGTGCCCTTCCTGCCGCTGCTGGCGCTCGCCACCGGCCTGCTGGTCGCGATCGGCATGCTGGCCGGGCGGTTGGGTCGCACCGCCGTGCGCTATCCACTGAGCTGGTAGTACGGAAAGATCACCACCAGATCCCGAACTAGCCCAGGGGAACGATGAGCACCGACAGCACCGTCACACTGCGCCCGATCGGCCTGGTCACCGGCGGCCGCGCCGAGGTGGTCGACGACGACTGGGGCCAGGTCGCCGCCGTGATCCGGCTCGACCCGGCCCAGTACACCGCCGAGGCGCTGCGCGGCCTGGACGCGTTCTCGCACCTGGAGGTGGTCTTCCACTTCCACAAGGTCGCCGAGGAGAAGATCGAGACCACCGCCCGCCGCCCGCGCGGCAACCCCGACTGGCCCGAGGTCGGCATCTTCGCCCCGAACAAGGCCGCTTTGTGAGCTGCTCCTTCGCTGCGGGCGGGTGCCACCTCGTTCCTCGGCGACCCCCACCCTCCGCTGCGTCTCAGCTCAGTCGCTCGCCGCGCGGCAAGAACCGCCCCAACCGCCTGGGCGTCTCCCGCTGCCGCCTGGTCGAGGTCGACGGCCTGGACGTCCACGTGCTGGGCCTGGACGCGGTGGACGGCACCCCGGTCCTCGACCTCAAGCCCTGGATGGCCGAGTTCGCCCCGCTCGGCGAGAGCGGGCAGCCGGCATGGGCCACCGAGCTGATGCGCGACTACTACTGACCGATGGGTCCGGCCGGCCGTGCGAGAGTGCAGGCATGACCAACCACGATGCCCAGGACCTCGCGCTGCGCCAGTGGCGGGCGACGGCCGCGGACCCGTCCACCGTGCTGATCGACGGGTTCCACGCGCTCAAGCACACCCTGCGGTTCGGCGGCGAGGTGCGGCAGATCGTCACCACCGACCGGTCGGCGCTCGATCAGCTGAGCCGCAGCCTGGCCCCCGACGTGGCCCAGGTTGTGCATCGCGCCGCCACCGAGGTCCCGGCGGCGGTGCTGCGCGAGCTGGTCGCCCGCCCGCACCCCACCGGGGTCGCCGCGCTGGCCGTGCGCCCGGCGCCCGAGCAGGCGCTGGCCCGGCTGAGCGCCCTGCCGCGCCGGGCACCGGTGGTGGTGCTGGACAACCCGCGCAACCTCGGCAACGTGGGCGCGGTGGTCCGGCTGGCGGCCGGCTTCGGCGCCACCGGCGTGGTCACCACCGGCGATCTGGACCCCTGGCACCCCACCGTGGTGCGAGCCGGTGCCGGGCTGCACTTCGCCACCGACGTGGCCCGGCTGCCGGCCGACCGGCTGCCGCCGGGGCCGCTCTACGTGCTCGATCCCGAGGGCGAGTCCATCCATCGCACCCGGCTGCCGGACCAGGCGCTGCTGGTCTTCGGCTCCGAACGGCACGGGGTGAGCGAGGAGTTGCGCTCGCGTGCCGATGCCCTACTGGCGATCCCGATGCGTCCGCTGGTCTCCAGCTTCAACCTGGCCACCTCGGTCGGCATGGGCCTGTTCCACTGGCAGGCCCACACCGCCGGCCACTGACGGGTTGATCGCCCGCGCCAGCTCCTCCAGCGCCTGGACCAGCAGCCGGGAGCCGGCCCGCACCACCTCCAACTGCCCCGGCAGCTGGTCCAGTTCATCCTCCCAGGCCCGCTGCGCCGCGCGCAGCGGCCCGAAGTCGCTCGCCGTCCCGGTCAACACCGCCGCCCCGGCCGCCGCCGTCGCCTGCGCCACCAGGTCCCCGAACTCTGCGGCGCCGGGCACCGGATCGGCCTGCCGGGTCGGCAGGTGCGCCTCCAGCAGCAGCCCGGCCCGGGAGAGGAAGCCGAGCGCCTCGCGGGCCCGGCCCAGCTGACCACGGCTCAGCTGCGGCGAGTGCGCCCCGTGCCGCACCGGCTCGGCCGCCGCCCGCTCCCGGGCCAGCAGGAAGGCCGCCCGCGCCTCCCGGGAGTCCAGCAGCGCCCCGCGCACCGCCTGCGGGTCGCGCCCGGCCGGGTCGCCGTAACCGGCCAGCACGGTGGCGGCGTACCGGCCCAGGGCGGCGATCCACTCGGCGGTCCGCTCGGGCAGCCGGGCGGTCTCCCAGGTGGGGAAGAGCGCGTAGCCGAGCAGCGCGACGGCGCCGCCCAGCAGGGTCATCAGGATCCGCTCCCGCGCGGTCTCCAGCGGTGCGCCCGGTTCCATCCCGAGCAGGAAGACCACGTAGGCGGAGACGCAGGTGGTCATCAGCGCGTAGCCGGTGCGCAGGGTCAGGTAGGCGCCCGTGATGCAGAGCACCGCGAGCGCGCAGGCCGCCCAGTCCCCCGGGTGCAGCAGCTCCACCACCCCGGTGGCCAGCAGCACGCCGACCAGGGTGCCCACCACCCGGGCCACACCCCGGCTGTAGGTCTGCCCGAAGTCGGGCCGGATCACCATCGCGGCGGTCATCGCCGCCCAGTAGCTGTGGTGCAGGCCGGTCAGCCGGGCCAGCACGTAGGCCGTGGTGACCACGCCGGACAGCCGCAGCGCGTGGCGCAGCACCGGCGAGCCGGCCCGCAGCTGGTGGCGGGCGGTCCGCACGGCCACCGGCACCATCCGCGCCAGGCCCGGCCGCACCAGCGCGCCGCCGGAGCCGGCGATCGGCGTCTCCAGGGTGGACTCGGTGTTCTGGTCGAGGGTGCCGAAGGCCCGGTCCAGCAGCGTGGTGAGCCGACGGGCGGCCCGCAGCGCGGGACCGCCCAGCACCGGCCGGGCCGGGGCCGCCAGCGCGGCGGTGGCGGAGCCCGGATAGCTGGGCGGCTCGCCGGTGCGGATGGCCCGGGCCAGCACGTCCAGCAGCTGGGCGGCGCCGGACAGCAGTTCCCTGGCCCGGTCCCGTTCGGGGCCCTCGGCGGCCGCGCCCAACCGCGGGTCGGCGATCGCGGCCAGGGTGGGCCGGATCCGCTCGGCCAGCCCGCGCAGCCCGCGCAGTTCGGGCGGGCGGCGGCGCTGCTGCCAGGGCGTCAGGGCGGCGGCGTGCCGGGCGGTCATCAGCGGGTCGGGGTCGATGGCGGCATGCGGGTCGTACCGCAGCCGGCGGGCGTAGTCGGCCAGCGAGGCGTACGCGTCGGCCAGCGCGTCGCGCTGCGCGCCCCAGTTCTTGACCGGCCAGAGCGTGATCACCAGGGCCTGGACGCCGCCGCCGAGCGCGCAGAGCAGCGCGTGCGCGACGGCGGTGGCCACGCTGACGGGCAGTTGGACCACCACCAGCATCACGGTCAGCGTGTTGGTGGCCACCACCCCGGCGGTCGGGCCGAGCGACCAGGCCAGGCCCGCCGCGAACGCCCACACCGCCAGCAGCACCGGGAACAGGCCCGGCACCGAGACCGCCAGATAGCCGAAGAAGGTGCTGACGCCCAGGCCCAGGCCGGCCGCCAGAGCCAGCGAGGGGCGCGGCCGGAAGCTGCGCTGGAAGGTGGCGACGCCGGCGATGAAGGCACCCATCGCAGCCGAGGTGGCCGGCCGCGGACCGCCGATCGCCAGCACCGGGAAGACCACCAGGGCCACCGCCAGCCCCCCGCGCACCGCCCGGACCGGATCACTCAGCGCCCGCTCCAGGCGCAGGCCCGCGCGCCCGGTGTGGCGGAGGGCGGCGAGCCAGGGCATAACGGACAGTCTAGGCCGCCACGCGGCGCCGGACTGGAGCTGGGAGGACCGAACGGACCCGCCCGCCCAGCCACCGCAGCGCACCGGTCGGCAGGAAGACGGCGTCCGCCGCGACCATCGCCAGCGAGAAGATCGGCAGCCCGAGCAGCACCGCGATCGCCAGGTGCTCGGTGATCATCACCGCCAGCAGCACGTTCTTCACCCGCCGGTTGACCAGCGTGAAGGGGAAGGCGACCTGCACGATCACCGTGCCGTAGGAGCAGAGCAGGACCAGCACGGCGCTGCTGCCGACCAGCGCGGACAGGCCCGGCCAGGGGGTGAAGTAGTCCAGGTGCAGCGGGTAGTAGAGGGCGCTGCCGTCCTGCCAGCGCGAGCCCTGCACCTTGTACCAGCCGGCCGTCGAGTAGACCAGCACCACCTGCGCGGCGATCACCAGCATCGCGCAGTGGTGCAGCATGGTGGCCAGCGCGTCCAGCACCGCCCGCACCTCGCCGCCCGGCCACCGACGCCCGACCAGCCACCAGAGCGCCGCGCCGGCCCAGAGCGTCCAGAACAGCACCGACCAGCCGACGTAGGGCCAGCCGTACCCGCTCCAGGTCAGCTTCCCGGTCAGCTGAGCCGCCATCAGCAGCGCGCCGCCGAGCGCCCAGAGCAGCACCCCGACCAGGTCACCGCCGCCGCCACCGCCCCTGGCCCGCCGCCGGGCGTCCAGTGACCAGACCTCGGCGCACCGGGTGAAGACCAGGTAGATCGCCATCAGGTGGACGATGTTGTCGCCACCGTCGCCGACCAGGATGTCGCGGTTCTGCACCGAGAGCACGGCCACCAGGAAGAGCACCGAGCTGAACCTGGTCCGCCAGCCGAGCAGCATCAGCACCCCGGCCAGGATCGCCAGCAGGTAGCAGCCCTCGAACCACCAGCCCTGGTCCCGCCAGACCAGCACGGTGAAGGCGTGGGTCTCGCCCAGCAGGTCGCGGGCCAGCCCCGGGCTCAGGGGCGAGCGGTCGCCGTACAGCACCCGGCGGTTGGGCCACTCGAGCAGCAGTTGCAGGGTGAAGACCAGGGCGAAGCCGATCCGCACCACGGCCGCCTGGTGGCGGGCCAGCGGGCGGGCCGAGAAGGCGGTGCAGCCGGCCACCACGGCGTCCCGCAGCAGCGCGCCCACGCGCGGGCGGGGCGGCGGGGGAGCGGTGGCGGGCGGCACGACCGGCGGGCCGCCCTGGTGCGGGATCCCGGCCAGCCGCCCGCCGGACCCCGGCGCCGCGCTCTCCAAACCTTCGGACGCCAGGCCTTCGGACGCCAGGCCTTCGGTCTCCGGCCGACCGGTCATGACAGACCTCCGTAGTCCGCCGGACTCACCGGCCACCAGGGCAGTTGGCGGTACTGCGGCGCGGTGGACCAGTGCTGGGTGCTCCACGGCGGCGGCGCCACCGCCACGGTGGCCGCGCGCAGCTCGACCCCGGTGACCGGGGCGCCGTCCAGCGTCCGGCCGAGCCGCTGCAGCGCGATCCGCTTGAGGTACTCCTGGGCCAGCTCGCCGCGCTGCCCGATCGGGCTCTCGTCCGAGGCGTGCGTGCCGTCGTAGAAGTCCCAGGCCCGGCGCAGCAGGTTCTGGTCCAGGTGACTGGGGACCAGGTTCTCGCGGATCGCCGCGATGTCCTGCGCCGTCAGGTCGACCCAGGCTCCGTCCCCGGCGGCGCTGCGCAGCCGGGCGTCGACGCTGATGTTCTGCTGCAGCGGGTCGGGCGCGAAGAGCTTCCAGTTCTGCTCGAACTCGGGGTAGACCAGGCCGTCGACCTGGTCCTGGTACTTCTGCGAGAGCGCGTTGGGCGGCGCCACGCTCAGGAAGACCAGGCCGAGGAAGACGGCCGTGCCGAGCAGCAGCGCCGCACCGGCACCGGTCAGCACCACCAGCGCCGGCCCCGACCAGGTGCGCGCGGGCGCCGACTCGTCCGGCGCCCGCCCGTCCCGCGCCTGCTCGTCCGTCATCCGGCCCCTCCCCTCCACACCGGCCGGCCGGTGGCCGAGCGGCTCAGAGCACGTAGGCCGCTTCGGCCGAGTCGCTCACCATCGGGCGCCCGGCCTGGGCCCAGGCGAACATGCCGCCGTCCACGTTGAAGGCCGCCCGCTCCTGGCCGACCAGGTACTGCACCACCTGGGCCGAGCGACCGCCGACCCGGCAGAGCACGTACAGCGGGACGTCGGCGGGCAGTTCGCCGATCCGCGCGACGAAGTCGCCGATCGGGATGTGCAGCGCGCCCTCGACGTGCCCCGCGTCCCACTCGTCCTGCTCGCGCACGTCCACCAGGACCGCGTCGGTGGGCAGGCTCTCGACCTGGACGGTGGGGATCTGCTGGAACATGCTCGGGCTCTCCTGGACGGGTGTCGGCGGTACGGACGTCGATCTCGGTGCCCCATTGTCCACCGGTTCGACCAGCGGCCCGGCCAGTTCGGCCTGCAGGGCGGCGGCCTTGCCGAGCAGCTGCTCTGCCAGCTCGGCCAGCAACCGGTCCGGGTCGCCCGGGGCCAGCGCCAGCAGCGAGCCCATCGCGGTGGACTCCAGGCGGACCTGCTCGGTGGCCAGCGCGGCGATCCGCGCGGAGAGCCAGTCCAGCCGCTGCAGCAGCCAGGCACCGCGCTCGGGGGCCGCGAAGTCGGGAGCGGACTCCGGGGCGGTGGACCACTCCTCGGTCAGCGCCGTCAGCGCCGCCGCGTCACCGCGCGCGTAGGCCTCGTTGGCCCGGGCGATGAAGGCGGAGCGGCGCTGCTGCTCGGCCGGGTCGGTGGACAGGTCGGGGTGGGCGAGTCGGGCCAGCTCGCGGTAGAGCCGCTGGGCCTCCTTGCCGGGGCGCACCCGACGCGGCTGCTCCAGGGGCGCGCCGGGCCCAGGGCCCTCCCCGCCGGATCCGGCACTCTCGCCGCCGGGTCCGGCACTCTCCTCGTCCGGCCCGCACTGCCCTGCCGCGGCCTCGGCGACCCGCTCCTCGGCCTGCCGCACGCTGTCGAAGAGCGCGTCCAGGTCCGGCAGTTCGTCCACCAGGCGGCGCGCGTCCACCGCCCGGCGCAGGTCCTCGGGGCTGCCGGTGCGCACCGCCACGGCCTCGGCGACCAGCGCCTCCAGCTCGTCGATCCGGGCGTAGAGCGGGCCCAGGCGCTCGTGGTGGATCAGCGCGAAGTTGTCGATCTCGACCCGCAGGGTCTCGACGTCGACCTCCAGCGTCAGCCAGGCCAGTTCGGTGGCCGCGACCCGCTCCTCCAGTCGCTGCCGCTCCGGGTCCGCCCAGCGGACGGGGCTCACCGCGGTCACCTGCTCGCCTCGCTCTGCCATCGTTCCCGTCGTTCCCGTCGTCCGTGCCACCCGCCCTGCCGCGCCGCCGGATCGGCGGCCGGACCGCGTCGAGCCTACCCGTGCGGGGTAAGGAGATCGGTGCGGAGCGAGGGCGGCGAAATCCGGCCAACGAAGTGATGGACAGGGCGTGCGACAGGGCGCACGCTGGGTGACACGCAACTGATACTGAGGAATCTGGCGGTTTCGGTACCGGCTCCGGGCCGGTCCGTGCTTCGCTGGAGGCGGCACAGGGCCCATTCAGTGGCCGGACAGGCGGGAGCGACACGAATCCCATGGCGGACGACCCGAACTCCACATCGGACACCCCGGCGGACCAGCCCCGCACCCTGGGCTCGGTCGCGGCGGCGCCCCCGCCCGCCGAGCCGGAGCCCACCGACCAGCCCTCGGGCGTGGTGGCGATGGTGCGGCTGGCGGCCGTGCTGATCGATCCGGACGGCCGGATCGCGCTGTGGAACCGCGGCGCCGAGGAGCTCTTCGGCCACCGCACCGAGACGGTGCAGGGCCGCACCGCCGGCGGCCTGCTGCCCGCCGTGGAGCCGCGTTCGCTGTCCGCGGCGCCGGTGGTCGCCGGGCGCCGCTGCGATGCCTTCGACACCCTGGACGACCTGACCCGCAGCGGCGGCTGGGCCGGACTGATGCCGGTCACCGACCGCGAGGAGCGCTCCCGCTCGGTGCTCTGGTGGGCCTACCCGCTGGTCGAGCCGGACGGCCGGGGCCTGCTGGCACTGGCCGCCGACGCCCGCCCGCTGCGGGCCCGCGGCCCGCGGATCGCGATCGGCCGCCGCCTGCTGCCGTACGCGGCCGCCGAGACCAACCCGTGGGGTGCCGCCCGCCCGGACACCCAGGGCAACTTCCGCCGGATCTCGGCCGCGCTGGGCGCCACCACCCCCGGCGCGGCGAACTCGCTCGCCCCGCTGCTGCCCAGGATCGGCGCGGTGCGGCTGCGCGCGATGCTGCGCCAGGTCGCGGCCATCGGCGCCCCCGCGCTCTGGGTGGACGACGGCACCCGGCTGCCGGTCGTCCCCTACGAACCGCTCTCCGCCGGGGTGGCCCAGCTCGCCGCCGGGCTCGGCCGCCGCTACCCCACCGCCCAGCAGCGCTCGGCCGCCGCGGCGGCCGGCGGCCAGCTCGGCCTGCGGGTGGTTCCCGAACCGCGCCTCGAACAGCGGCCCGAGCCGCCCGCCGAAGCGCCGACCGGCGCCACCGTCCCGCCGGCGCGGTACCGCCCGCAGCCAGACGCCGCCCCGGGCCCCGCACCGACCCCGGGAGCCTTGCCGGCGACCGACCGGCAAGGCGCCGCCACCGCCCGGCCGCCCACCACCGCACTGACCGATCCGGCCACCGGTGAGCGGGACCGGCCCTCGGCCGACCAGCTGGCCACCCTGCTGACCAACGGCCAGGCGGGCGAGCAGCTGACCCTGCTGAACGAGGTCGGCGGCAAGGTCGGCACCACCCTCGACCTGGACACCACCGCCCGCGAGCTGTGCCAGGTACTGGTCCCCCGGGTGGCCGACTTCGCCTGCGTCGACCTGCTGGACCGGCTGATCTCGGACGCCGAGCTGCCCGAGGCGGCGCCGGACGACGACACCATGCTGCGCCGGGTGGCCCGCAGCTACCACGAGTCCGCCGGCACCTGGTCACACGTGCTGGAGGAGGGCGCGCTGCTGGCGATGCCGAGCAGCACCCCGCCGGGCATGGCCCTGCAGCGCAACCAGGCGGTGCTGGTCCCGGTGGTCGGCGAGGACCTGGCGGTGGACTACGCCGCCGCGCTGGGCGGCGGTCCGAGCCTGGTGCCGGTGGTCAGCGGGCGCTCGATGCTGGTGCTGCCGCTGGCCGCCCGCGGCACCGTGCTCGGCATCCTCAAGCTGCTGCGGCTGCCCGACCGCGCCCCCTTCGACGAGACGGACGCCGCCACGCTGCGCGAGCTGGCCGCCCGCGCCGCGCTGTCGCTGGACAACGCCCGGCTGCACCGGGCCGAGTCGAAGATGGCCACCACCCTGCAGCGCTCGATGATCCCGACCCGCCCGCCGCAGATCCCCGGCGTCCAGATCGCCCACCGCTACCTGCCGGGCGACCGGCGTGCCGAGGTCGGCGGCGACTGGTTCGACGCGATCCAGCTGCCGGGCAGCCGGGTGGCCCTGGTGGTCGGCGACGTGATGGGCCACGGCCTGCACTCGGCCGCCGCGATGGGCCGCTTCCGCACCGCGATGCAGACCCTGGCCGCGCTCGACCTGCCGCCGGGCCAGCTGCTGCGCCACCTGGACAACCTGGCCCAGAAGATCGGCGACGACCACCTGGCGACCTGCCTGTACGCGGTCTACGACCCGATCAACCGCACCTGCGAGCTGGCCAGCGCCGGCCACGTGCCACCGGTCCTGGTGCACCCGGACGGCACCGGCGAGCTGCTGGAGATCCCGGCCGGCGCCCCGATCGGGGTGGGCGGGGTGCCGTTCGTGGCCAAGAAGATCGACGTGGTGGACGGCTCGATGCTGGTGATGTGCACCGACGGCCTGGTCGAGGTGCGCGGCGGCGACATAGGGGCCGGCCTGGCGGCGCTCTGCGGGAACCTGATCGACCCCAAGCAGACGCCCGACGAGGCCTGCGACACGGTGCTCGACCGACTGCACTCGGAGGACCGCAAGGACGACGTGGCGCTGCTGGTGGCCCGCTTCGACGGGGTGGCCGAGACCGAGGTGGCCACCTGGACGCTGGCGGTGGACCGCACCGAGGCGCGCCGGGCCCGTCAGCTGGTCCGCGACCAGCTGGCCGCCTGGCAGCTGACCGCGCTCAGCGACACCACCGAGCTGCTGGTCAGCGAGCTGGTCACGAACGCGGTCCGGGTGGCCCGGGACTACGTCCAGCTCCAGCTGATCCGGGTGGACAAGCTGCTGGTCGAGGTCAGCGACGACAACCACAACCTGCCCTCGCTGGAGCCCGCCGAGTCGATGGACGAGAACGGCCGCGGCCTCAACCTGGTCAGCAAGCTCGCCGAGCGCTGGGGCACCGCCCGCAAGGCGGTCGGCAAGGTGGTCTGGTTCGAGCAGCCGCTGCCGCGCGGCTGACGGACCGCCCGGACCACCGGGCGGTCCGGGCGGTCCGGGCGGTCCGCTACGCGGTGCGCTGGCGCTCGGCGCTGAACAGGCTGGCCGCGCCGACCCCGTTGAGCACCCGCGGCCAGTAGCTGCCGAAGACCTCGCCGGCGCTGGCGATCAGCACCGCGGTGATGATCGCCACCACGTGCTCCAGACCGGCCAGGTTCGGCAGCACCACGGCCTCCCCGACCATGGTCCCGATGACGGCGGCGCCGGTGAACCAGGCCCGGGTCTTCCAGGCGATGCAGATGGCCAGCGCCACCACGGCCGCCGACGGCCCGGTGTCGCGGATGTGGGCGACCCAGCCGGGGAAGCCGAAGAGGTGGTCGGGGCCGATCCGCACGGCGAGCCGCGCGTAGATCGTGCCGGCCAGCGTGCAGGCGTAGGCGATGAAGAGCGTCGCCTTGCGGCCCAGCACGATCTCGGCGATCCCGAAGACCAGCAGGACCTGCGCCAGCGCACCCCAGACCGGCAGATCGAGCGCCGGCACGTAGAGCGAGAGCGGAGTGCGCAGCAGCGACACATCCAGCGGCAGTGCCGCCTTGACCACGCCGATCCGGGTGACGAATGCCTCGCCGCCCGGCAGATGCTGAACAATGCTGAACAGGAGGATCAGGAACGTCGCTCCGACCGCCAACGGAATGGATGCGAAACGCTTGCGCACCACATGATCCCGGACGGTGCCGAACAATGTTCCCCACTCGGCGACGACGGCCCGGCGCAGCAGCGCCCCCCGCCCTTGTCGCACGCCCCCCGTGTGGGTCCTCTGGTCCACGACTGCCTCTCCCGTAGTTTCTCTCTTGTCCAGCCTAGATAAGTGGAACATCTCCCGCTTCGGTCTTCATACCCATATTCGACTCATCCTCAGGTGGGATATCGCACTTATGGATCTCAGGGGCCACCCCTAGGCCTACCCCGAGCGCAACTGAGCACAACTGAGCACAGCACCGTCGGCTGCAGCCCCCCTCGAGGAACGCCTGGGCAGCCGGTCCGCGAGGTTCCCCTCCGCCCCCCGGCGGAGGGCTACCCCTGCCCGTCGCCTTCCGCCGTGGGCAACGCCGGGGCCGCGCCCGAGGCAGCGGACCGGGTGTGCCGGCGACGGAAGAGCGAGGGGAGGCTCGGTGCGGTGATGAAGCCCTCGGCCCGGGCACTGGCGATGCCGATCCGGGGGATCTCGCTGCTCTTCTCGAAGAGCAGGTAGCGCGGCTCCCAGATCGGCCGGTACTTGGCGTTGGCCCGGTACAGCGACTCGATCTGCCACCAGCGGGAGAAGAAGCCCAGCACCGCGCGCCACAGCCGCAGCACCGGACCGGCCCCCAGCCGCGAGCCGCGCTCGAAGACCGAGCGGAACATCGCGAAGTTGAGCGAGACCCGCTTCAGGCGCAGCTCGCCCGCCCCCTTCTCGAGCAGCTCGATCACCATGAACTCGATCAGACCGTTCTCGGTCTCCCGGTCCCGGCGCATCAGGTCGAGCGAGAGCCCGTTCGGCCCCCAGGGCACGAAGCTCAGCAGCGCGCGCGGCTCGCCCTGCCCGTCGTAGCACTCCAGCATCACGCAGCGCCCGTCGGCCGGGTCGCCGAGCCGGCCCAGCGCCATCGAGAAGCCGCGCTCGGTCTGCCCGTCGCGCCAGCTGTCGGCCTTCTCCAGCAGCTCGGCCATCTCGGCCTCGGGGATGTCCTCGTGCCGGCGGATCCGCACCGTGTAACCGGCCCGCTTGACCCGGTTGTAGGCCTGGCGGACCCCGCGCATCGCCCGACCGTCCAGCGAGAACTCGTCCAGCTCGACGATCGCCTCGTCGCCCAGCTCCAGGGCGTCCAGCCCGTGCCGGGCGTAGATCACCCCGGCCTCCTCGGAGGCGCCCATCACGGCCGGGGCCCAGGCGTGCTCGCGGGCCTCGGTCAGCCAGGCCTCGATCGCGCCCGGCCAGGCCTCCGGGTCGCCGATCGGGTCGCCGGAGGCCAGCGAGACCCCGCCGACCACCCGGTAGGTGACCGCCGCCTTGCCGGTCGGCGAGAAGACCACCGCCTTGTCCCGGCGCAGCGCGAAGTAGCCCAGCGAGTCGCGCTCGCCCTGCTTGTCCAGCAGCGCGCGCAGCTTGCCCTCGTCCTCGGCGGTGAGCAGCTCCTTGCCGCGCGGGCTGCGGAAGGCGACGTAGAGCACCAGCAGGAAGAGCACCGCACCCATCGCGTTGATGAAGGTGTTCAGCCAGTTGGGGACGTCGATCACGTCCAGCAGCCGGTCCGAGGGGGTGACGGTGACCATCCGGCCCACCGCGTAGCGGAACTCGTCGCCGAAGCTGGCGTCCGACAGCCGGTTGTAGAAACCGACCAGGACCGCCCCGACCAGCCCGCCGAACACCAGCCCGCCGACGAAGGTGGCCACCGCGGTGAGCGGGTTGGACCGGTCGCCCTTGGAGGTGAACTCCTTGCGGCCGACCACCAGGCAGAGCATGAACACGCCGGTCAGCACCGTGGAGAAGTAGTTGAAGCCGTGCTCGTTGTAGTGGTCGTCGCCGGGCAGCACCACCGCGAGCAGGTAGAGCAGGAAGAACAGCCCGCCCAACACGAAGTTGAAGATCCAGGCGGCCCGCTTGCGCCGGCGCATCGCGACCGCGAGGAAGATCGACAGCACCGCCGTGGCCAGGCCGGAGGTCATCAGATACGGGGTGAAGTACTGGCCCTCGGAGTGGTGGCGCACCGTGTTGCGGAACGGCGTGATAACCACCGCCACCACGTTCACCAGCGCGATCAGTCGCAGGTACCAGACCGTCCCGGTCGCACCGTAGGGCCGCAGCCGGGCCAGGAACCCGGACCGCGGCACGGCTGCCGCGGACGGCTGCTTGGAGGTGGTGGACACAGCTTCATTCCAAACGATCGGATCCGCAGGCGCATCCGCACTGCTGGTGGAGTGTCATTAATCGTGGCGCAGGCCGCGGCGGATCCGCGTGAACCGGTCAGCCGATTCCCACCCCGCCGTTCGGCGGGGGTGAGAACCGCCGGAAGCCCTAGGCTCGTCCCCGAGCAAGGAGTGAGGAGGGATCGTGACAGCGATCCGCGTGCTGATCGTCGACGACGAGCTGCTGGTCCGCTCGGGCCTGGGGCTGATCGTCGGTTCAGCCCCCGACCTGGAACTGGTCGGCGGCTGCAGCGGTGGCGACGCCGAGGAACAGGTGAAGCGGCTGCGGCCGCATGTGGTGCTGCTCGACGTCCGGATGCCCGACCTGGACGGCATCTCGGTGCTGCGCCGGCTGCGGGCGCTGCCCGACCCGCCGGCCGTCTCGATGCTCACCACCTTCGACACCGACGAGTACATCGGCACCGCGCTGCGCGCCGGAGCGGCCGGGTTCCTGCTCAAGGACACCGCCCCCGACCAGCTGGTGCACGCGGTGCGGATCCTGGCGGCCGGCGGCAGCATGCTCTCGCCCGCCGTGACCCGCACCGTGATCGGCGGCTACGTCGAGGGCGGCAGCCCGGACTCCGGCGCGCTCGCCCTGGTCCGCTCGCTGACCGGCCGGGAGCTGGACGTGCTGGCGCTGCTCGGCGAGGGCCTGGCGAACGCCGAGATCGCCGAGCGGCTGTTCCTGGGCACCGGGACGGTCAAGGACCACATCAGCGCGATCCTCGGCAAGCTCGGCGCGGCGAACCGGGTGCAGGCGGCCGTGATCGCGCACCGCGCCGGCCTGGTGCGGCCGGCCGGACCGTGATCCCACTGCCCGGACGCCGCCCGCTGACGCCCGCCGCGCGCCGCCGCCTCGCCCTGCTGCTCCCGGTCGCCTACGCGCTGCTGGAGAGCTGGCTGCTGGACCGGGACACGGTCTGGTGGAAGAACGCGCTGAACGGCGTGGCGGCGCTCGGCCTGCTGCTGCGCCTGCGCTGGCCGACCGTCTCGATGGCGCTGGCGCTGCCCGGCACCTTCTTCACCGAGAGCTGGCTGGCCCCGATCACCGCGCTCTACTCGGTGGCCGCCGACCGGCGCCGGCTGCCGGTGCCGGTGCTCTGCGCGGCGGCCTTCGGGCTCTGCGACTACTTCACCTGGTCGGTCACCGGGCAGAGCTCCTGGGTCGGCCAGACGCTCGTCCTGACCCAGGCCAGCGGTCTGGCCATGATGCAGTCGGCGCTGCTCGGCACCGCCCCGGTGGCGCTCGGCATGCTGGCCCGCACCCGGCGGGAGCTGACCCTGCGGCTGGAGCAGCTGACCCTGGGGCAGCGGCGCGAGGCCCGGTTGCTGGCCGAGCGGGTGCTGGCCACCGAGCGCGCCCGGCTGGCCCGGGAGATGCACGACGTGGTCTCGCACCAGGTGAGCCTGATCAGCGTGCAGGCCGGCGGGCTGCAGGTGTCCACCACCGACCCGACCGCCGAACGCACCGCGCGCACCATCCGCGAGCTCTCCGTGCGCACCCTGCAGGAGCTGCGGCAGATGGTCGGGGTGCTGCGCGCGGCGGGCGGCGCGAGCCTGCCCGAGCAGGGCGATCCGACCGGCCCGCCGCAGGCCCCGCAGCCCCGGCTGGCCGACCTGCCGCGGCTGGTCGAGGACAGCGGACTGGTGGCGGGCAACGGTCTGGTGATGGACAGCGCGCTCTGCGGGCCCGGCGAACCGGGCGCGGACGGGCAGGCGTGGCCGGAGGCGGTCCAGCGGGCCGCCTACCGGACGGTGCAGGAGGCGCTGACCAACATCAGCAAGCACGCACCCGGCTCCCAGGTGCGGATCACCGTCAGCGAGCGCGGCGGACGGCTGCTGGTGGAGGTGCGCAACGGTCCGGCGCCCAGCCGTCCGGACCGCACCGCACCGCTGCCCGGCGGCGGGCACGGGCTGGTCGGGCTGCGCGAGCGGGCCCAGTTGCTGGGCGGCCAGCTGACCGCCGAACCCACCGCGGACCGGGGCTTCCTGGTCCGCGCGGTGCTGCCGGACGTGCGGCGGTAGGGCCGGACGAGTGCGGTTATCAGCTCGGCTGCTGCGCCGTGCGGGTGACTGCGGGTGACTTGCCGGTGGCGTAACCGTTCCCGGGGCAACCGAAGCCGAAGAGTACCTCAAGGGACACTTTCGGTCACCGACGATCAGGAGTGCCCTCGTCTGCCCCCTGTTCTATCCGGCAAGGAATGGAGACATCCCCATGAAGGACTTCCGCAGGGCCATCGCCCTCACCTGCGCCGCCGGTGCGCTGGTGTTGGGCGGCGCCGGCGTCGCCTCGGCCGACAACTCCGCGACCGCGACCGGTGTGGCGATCGGCTCGCCCGGCATCCTGTCGGGCAACGTGATCCAGGTTCCGGTCAACATCCCGATCAACATCTGCGGCAACAGCATCGACGTGATCGGCCTGCTGAACCCGGCTATCGGGAACAGCTGCACCAACGGCTGACCTCGCCCGCCCCGGCCGGCCCCGCCCATCAGGCGGGGCCGGCCGTCGGCGTTGCGGCACCCGCCAGCCGCAGCTGGCGCAGCGTCCAGCCGTGCCCCGCCGGGTCCAGCCCCCGGGTCGCGGCCGTGAAGAGCTCGGCCGCCCGGCGGTAGGAGAGCCGCCCCCGCCCGCTCAGCGGGCAGCGGTCGACGGCGGGAACGGTGGCCGGCACCCGGCGATCGGTCAGCAGCAGCGGCCCACCGGCCCGGCTGACCAGCAGCAGCGGCAGCAACCGGGCAGCGCCCGCACCCCAGCACAGATCGGCCGCCCGACCCCGGCCCCGCCGGCCCGAGACGTCGATGTCATCGACGTTCAGCGCCAGCACCCGCTCGATCGCAGCCCCGGACTCGTGCACCAGATGCCAGCAGACCTGGTCCCGCAGCGGTGCGGGCAGCGTCAGCACCGCCGTGACCTGATCCGACGTCAGCGCCCCGGGTCCCCGTACGGGCTCGGCCCACGGCACCAGACCGGCCGTCGGATCGCCGCGCAGCCAGCCCTGCGCCCGCCACCAGCCGACGGCGCCCCGCAGCGCCGACAGCTCCCGCTCCGCCGTGCGCCGGCTGGCCCCGCGCGCGGCCAGGTGCGCCCGCAGCCGGTCGGGAGCCTGCGGATGGTCCAGCAGCCCCAACGGCAGCACCGGCGGCACGGCCCGCCGCCGGCCGTCACCGCCGGGCACCGGGCGATCGGCCAGCGCCCAGGCCCAGGTGGCCAACGCGATCCGATAGATCCGGCGGGAGGCGGCACTCAGCCGGGCAGCCGCCAGATACCGCTCGACCGCCACCGCGTATTCCACCGGTTCCCGCAGTAAATCACTCACCCCGCGCCCCCTGTCCTCGCAGTTCAGCGCCTATTTACTGCGCTAATTCAAGCGTACCGAATAATTGACTGCCAATCACTCAATTTCTCTTGCCGTACAGATCTTCTGACGGGCACTCTGCTGTTCATGACGACCGCTCTCGACGGGCGCCGCAACCTCCTGCGCGCATTCCCGAAAGACCGTGAATTCCGCCGTTTCTTCCCGGGCTACACCGTCTCGCTCCTCGGCTCCGCGATGGCACCGGTCGCGCTCGCCTTCGCGGTGCTGCGCGGCCCGGGCGGCGCCGGTGCGCTCAGCTGGGTGCTGGCGGCCCGGACCGGTGCCACGGTGCTGGTCCTGCTGGCCGGCGGGGTGGCCGCCGACCGGCTGGGCAGCCGCCGGGTGATGCTCGCCGCCGACCTGGTGCGCTTCCTCTCCCAGGGGACCTTCGCCGGGCTGCTGCTGGCAGGCCACCCGCCGCTCTGGGCGATGCTGGTGCTGGTCTGTACCGGCGGCGCGAGCGAGGCCCTGTTCAACCCGGCGCTGACCGCGCTGATCCCCCGGCTCACCCCGCCCGAGCAGCTGGCCGAGGCCAACGCCCTGCTCACGCTGGCACGGTCCGCCACCAGCGTGGCCGGTCCCGCGCTGGCCGGGCTGCTCACCGCCGCCGTGGGACCGGGCGCGGTGCTCGCGCTGGACGCGGCCAGCTTCGGGGCCAGCGTGCTGGTGCTGGCCGGGCTAACGGTGCGGCTGCCGGTCGCCGCACCCGGCCCGTCCCTGGTGGCCGACCTGCGCACGGGCTGGACCGAGTTCCGCTCGCGCGGCTGGCTCTGGGCCACCTGCGTGCACTTCGGACTGTTCAACCTCCTGGTCTGGGCACCGTTCCTGGTGCTCGGCCCGGCCACCGCCGCGCAGCGGCTGGGCGGCGCCCGGTCCTGGGGACTGGTACTGGCCGCCTACGGGGCCGGCTCGGTGCTCGCCGCGCTCGCCCTGCTCGGCCGCCGCCCCCGCCGTCCGGTCCTGGTGGCCACCGCCGTCACGATCGGCTTCGCACTGCCGTCCGCTTTCCTGGCGCTGGGGGCCGCGCTGCCCTGGGTCTGCCTGGGCGCGGTGGTCGCCGGGGCGGCGTCGGCGGTCAACGGCGCGCTGTTCGACACCGCCGAGCAGCGCCTGATCCCGCCCCAGGCGCGGGCCAGGGTGGCCGCCTACGGCAGCCTGGGCGCCTTCGCGCTCGGCCCGCTCGGGCTGGCCGCCGCCGGCCCGGCGGCCGCGCTGCTGGGCAGTCGGACGGTCTTCGGCTTCGGCGCGCTCTGGCTGCTGGCGGCCACCGCCGCCGTGCTCACCGTCCCGTCGGTACGGCGGAACTGAGGCGCCGTCGGCCGCGCGGCAGCGCGATCCGCAGGCCGCCCTGGTCCGAGCCGCGGGCCGCGAAGGCCCGCGTCACCTCCTGCGGGGTGGTACCGACACCGAGCAGTGCGGCGCTGAGCCCGGCCGCCGCCTGATGCCAGTCGCGCGAGCGGCGGAGCATCGCGTGGTCGGACCCCGCCACCTCGAAACCGGCCACCCGGGCACCCGCCGCCCTGGCCCGCTCCGCGAAGTCCCGGGTGGCCGCGGGGTCGGTGACCTTGTCCCGGTCCCCGTGCAGGGTCACCAGGGCGCGGCCGGCCAGCTGCTCGGCCGGGTCCTCCGGCGGGCACCAGGGCGCGAGCGCGACGACCCCGGTGACCACCCGGTGCCCGGCGCAGCGCAGCGCGGCCCGCCCACCCATCGAGTGCCCCAGCAGCACCACCGGCACCGGACCGAGCTCGGCGGCCACCGCGTCCAGCGCCGCCACGACATCCTGGGCCGCGTCCGCCCGCTCCCCGTTCCAGCCCCGGTAGCGGTAGCGCACCAGCCCCACCGCGATCCCGGCCCCCGCGGTGGCCCGCACCAGCGGCGCGACGAACCCGCGCATCCGCACCGCCGCCGGTTGCCACGGCCGGGCCGGCGCCGTACTGGCCACCTGGCCGCCGTGCAGCACCAGCACCACCCCGCGCGCCCCTGCCGGCCGCACCCGCCACCGCACCGCTCGCATTTCGACCACCGCTTCCGCCCGCCGGGTCCACTCCCAGGTCCAGTCTCCCGGCTCAGGCCGACTGATCAATTCCGGGCCAGGGACACGCCGGACCACCACCGACTACCGACACTTTCGATCAACAAGCTCCCAACAACAGTCAGCGGATCGTGCGGTGCCGAACCGATCCCTACTCTCGGAAGCGACTGGGGAGTATTCGAACGACCCGTGGGAGGCAGCGATGACCGGTGTGGAGATTGCCCTCAAGGAGGCCCTGGCGATCGAGGGCGCCATCGGCGCGGCCCTGGTGGACCTCGGCAGCGGGATGGCCCTGGGCACCCTGGGCCAGGCGGCCGATCTCGACCTGACCCTCGCGGCGGCCGGCAGCACCGACGTGGTGCGGGCCACCCTGCGCTCGGCGGAGCTGCAGGGGCAGGCGGGCGGCGAGGCGATGGAGGACATCCTCACCACCCTGACCCACCAGTACCACCTGGTCCGCCCGCTCACCGGAGCCGGCGGCCAGGGCCTCTTCCTCTACCTGGTGCTGGACCGGGCCCGGGCCAACCTGGCGATGGCCCGCCATCACATCCGCCGGATCGAGAGCGAGCTGACCATCTGACGAACGGCCATCAGCCAGGCCTGCCGAGCGACCAGGTCAACCGAGCAACCAGGTCAACCGAGCAGCCGGGCCAGCTCCGCACCGAGGTAGGCGGCACCGAGGCCGCCCACCAGCGAGAGGCCGACATTGGCCGCCGCATACCGCCGCGCCCCGCCCTCGACCAGCCGCAGCGTCTCGTAGCTGAAGGTCGAGTAGGTGGTCAGCGCACCGCAGAAGCCGGTGCCGACCAGCAGCTGCCAGTGCGCCGAGGCGGCCCCCGCCAGCACCGCGCCGGTCACCAGTCCCAGCACCACGGTGCCGACCAGGTTCACCGCGAAGGTCCCCCACGGGAACACCGAGTCGTGCCTGGCCTGCACCGCGCGGTCCGTCAGATAGCGCGCCGGTGCCCCCACCAGCGCGCCGATCGCCACCAGCAGGTACCCGCTCACGCGTCCGGCTCCTCGAACCGGACCACCTCGACCGGCTCCAGCGTCACCAGCCCCCGGTTCACCAGCCCGGCCAGTCGCGGCAGGAAGGCCCGCACCCGCTCCTCCTCGTCCACGATCACCACGGCCACCGGCAGGTCCTCGCTCATCGACAGCAGTCGCGCCGAATGCAGCGTCCGGGACGCCCCGAAGCCCTCCACCCCGTGGAAGACCGAGGCCCCCGCCAGCCCGGCGGAGTGCGCCCGGTGCACGATCTCGGTGGCCACCGGCCGGTGGTGCCAGGTGTCGGTGTCGCCGACGATCACCGTCAGCCGCAGTGCCGAGCCGTTCATGTCGTCCTCCCGGTCCGGGCCAGCACCCGCCGGGTCGCCCCGGCCCCGCCGGTCACCGCCGCCATCGCCGCCACCAGGGTGAGCGCCAGGTAGCCCAGCGCCGTGCCCACCTCGCCCTTGGCCAGCAGCCGCTCGGCGTCCACGCAGTAGGTGGAGAAGGTGGTGAAGCCGCCCAGCACGCCGGTCCCGAAGAACGGACGGACCAGCCGGTGCGCCGGACGCCCTTCGGTGATCGCCACCAGGAAGACCCCGATCACCAGGCAGCCCAGCACATTGATCAGCAACGTGGTCCACGGGAAGCCGCCGGCCACCGTCAGCCACAGCCGCCCGGCCTCGTACCGGGCCTCGGCCCCGAGCACCCCGCCGACCGCGACCACCGCGACCACGTCCAGCGGAAACTCCCGCGCGCTCACGACGCCGCCGCCCGCTCGGCCAGTCGGCGAGCCGCCCGTTCCCGGGTCGCCGCCGGCAGTTCGGCCACGTCCACCAGCCGGTGCAGCAGCTGCGGCTCGGCGGTCAGCGCCCGGAACACGGTCGCCACGTCGAGGCCGTGCCCGGGCCGGCGCACCACCCGCACCGGGTCGCCCGCGCACACCGGACCCTCCCGGAGCACCCGCAGGTAGGCACCCGGCAGCGCCCGCTGGGTGAACCGCTTCACCCAGCCGCGCTCGTCCAGCCAGTCCGCGAAGGTCCGGCACGGGATCCGCGGCACCGAGACCTCCAGCAGCAGCGTCCCGCCCACCAGCCAGCGCTCACCGATCAGCGCGCCGTTCACGTCCAGGCCCTCGGTGGTGAGGTTCTCGCCGAACTGGCCGGGCCGCAGCTCGCGCCCCAACTCCGCCGCCCAGTAAGCCAGATCCTCCTGGGCGTAGGCGTAGACGGCCTGCTCGGGACCGCCGTGGTGGCGCAGGTCGCAGATCGCGTCCCCGGCCAGCCCACTGCCCTGCACCGGCACCGTGACCTCGAGGGAGCCGGTCACCGGCCGCTTGTCGATCCCGGTCACACCCGGCTCGGAGAACTCCGCCGGGGTGGCCACGCCGATGTTCACCGACCGGACGAAGGCACCTGATTCCATATGCCAAAACTACCGTCTCCGCCCATCCGGCCTCCCCCTGACGGCCCAGCCGGGAAGCCGCCCGCCCGTCGCCCGCACAGGCTGGGCACATGGACAAGCCGCCCCGTGCCCCGCTCTGGCTCTGGCTGCTGCTGACCGGCGGTCCGGTCCTGCTGTTCACCGCCTACTTCACCCTGCCGCTGGGGACCTTCGGCCCCCACCACCCGGCGCTCAGCTGGACCGTCTTCGTGCTGCTGCTGACGGCCACGGCCGGGCTGCTGCTGCGGGCCATCCTGTCGATCTGGATAGAGTCCCGACGCGGGCTGCCCGGGCTCACCATCCTGCTGCTCAGCATCGTCACCCTGCTGGTCTTCTCGACCTGCTACCTCGCGCTGGCCCGCTCCCCGGGCCACTTCAGCGGTCTGAACACCCGGATCGACGCGCTCTACTTCACCGTCATCACCGCGGCCACGGTGGGCTACGGCGACATCGTCCCGGTCAGCCAGACGGCCCGGGTCATCGTGATGCTGCAGATCCTCTACACCCTGATCTTCCTCACCGCCGCCGCCACCGCGCTCGGCCAGCGGATGCGCGGCCAGCTGGACCGCCGGGCCCACCGCCGCCGGGACGGAAGCGGTTGAGCTTTGCCACCGGCGAGGCGATGCTGGTCAGGTGACCGGCATCTTCGACGAGGAGTTGCGCGAGCAGCTGGCCCTGGCCCGCAAGGCCCTGGCCCAGGCTCGCGCCGACGGCGATCTCGACGGCGTCCAGGCCTACCAGGGCCGGATCGCCGGACTGCTGCGGACCGCCACCAAGCACGGCATCACCCTCGAGCACACCGAGGAGGAGGAGAGCGGCGAGAGCTGACGCCGCCGCCCGCCGCCCAACTGTTCGACCCGGCTAGGGTGATCGGCCATGGACGAACGAGGGCCCCACCTGCCACTGACCGTCGGCTTCGACCTCGACATGACGCTGATCGACACCCGCCCCGGCATCAAGCGGTGCTACGACCTGCTCGCCGCCGAGACCGGCACCGCGATCGACAGCGACCTGGTGGTCAGCCGGCTCGGCCCGCCGGTCGAACGTGAGCTGGCGAACTGGTTCCCCGCCGAGGCGGTGCCGACCGTGGCGGACCGCTACCGCGCCCTCTACGCCGAGCACGGCATCGAGGGCTCGCTCCCGCTGCCCGGTGCCCATGAGGCGATCGCCGCCGTGCACCGGCAGGGCGGGCGGGTCATCGTGGTCACCGGCAAGTACGAGCCCAACGCCCGGCGCAATCTCGACGCCGCGCGGCTCGCGGTGGACGGCCTGCACGGGACGGTCTTCGGCGCGCAGAAGGGCGCCGTGCTGCGGGCCGAGGGCGCGAGCGTCTACGTCGGGGACCACCTCGGCGACATCGAGGGCGCCCGGGTGGCCGGCGCCCTGGCCGTGGCCGTCGCCACCGGCCCGTACACCGCCGCCGAACTGGCCGCTGCCGGGGCCGACGCCGTCCTGCCCGAGCTCACCGGGTTCCCCGGCTGGCTCGCGGACCTGCGGGCCTGAACCCGCCACGGCGGCCCGGATCCACGGGTCGCCACCAGGCGGTGGCCCGGAAAAGCGTTGAGGCCGGTCGCTCCGACTTTCGTCGGACCGACCGGCCTCATCTGTGCGCGAGGGGGGAGTTGAACCCCCACGCCCTTTCGGGCACTGGAACCTGAATCCAGCGCGTCTGCCTATTCCGCCACCCGCGCAAGGTGTTGTCGAAGATGCTAACCGATCGTCCGGGTGAGGTCGAATCGGTTTGGACCCGCTTCGCTTCCCACTCGGCCGGCTTCGGCTCCCTCTCGGGCGCCCCTTCCGACATGGAAAACATTAGCACGCCCCGCGGGCGACCTACGAATCCTTCGCAGGCCAGGGCCTGCACACCAACCGCCCGGCCGCCACTCGAACGGCTCGACGAACAGCCTGGCGAACGGGTGAGCGAGGGATGAGCGTCCGCCGCCAGGGGTACCTCTCGTTGCACCGGAACCGCCTCAGCGGCCAGGGTGTGCGCTAGCTCGCCCGGGTCCAGCGGGCGGCCGGGGAACCGTACAGATGGCCAAGGCGTGGATACGATCAGTACGGAAGTACCGCAATCGGGCCCGCGACGGCCCGGCCCAGCAGCCGAGAGACCTTTGGAAGGGGGTGCCCCGTGGGAGTCATGAAGAAGTTCGAGCAGCGACTCGAGGGTCTCGTGAACGGCACCTTCGCGAAGGTGTTCAAGTCCGAAGTCCAGCCCGTGGAGATCGCCGGCGCGCTGCAGCGCGAGTGCGACAACAACGCCACCATCTGGAACCGCGACCGCACCGTGGTGCCGAACGACTTCATCGTCGAGCTCAGCTCGCACGACTACGAGCGGCTCAGCCCGTACGCCGGCCAACTCGGCCAGGAGCTCTCCGGCATGGTGCTGGAGTACGCCGAGGCGCAGCGCTACAGCTTCCTCGGTCCGCTGCAGGTGAACCTGGAGCGCGCCGACGACCTGGACACCGGCCTGTACCGGGTGCGCAGCCGCACGCTGGCCGGCGAGACCCCCGAGCCGCCGGCCGCCGCCGCGCCGGCGCAGCCCAGCTACGGCCGGACTCCTGGCGAAGCACCGGGAGCACCCGCCGCGCCGGGCGCATCCAGCGCACCGTGGCAGCAGAACAGCGCGGCGACGTACGCCGGTGCACCACCGGCGCCGAGCGCCCCGCCCGCCATGCCCCCGACACCGCCGAGCGCCGGGATGGGCAATGTGCGCCCCTTCCCCGGCTCCGGCACCGGTGCGGGCACCCGGCGCTGGATCGAGGTCAACGGCACCCGCCACCAGATCACCGGCAGCGCCTGCGTACTGGGCCGCTCCACCGAGGCCGATGTCCGGATCGACGATCCCGGCGTCTCCCGCAAACACGCCGAGATCCGCCCCGGCAACCCGGCCATGGTGCTCGACCTGGGGTCCACCAACGGCATCGTGGTGGACGGACAGCACACCCAGCGCGCTACGCTCCGCGACGGCTCGCGGATTGTCGTGGGCTCCACGACGATCATCTACCGACAGGTCGAAGGGTAGGGCGAGCTCCGGTGTCCGAACTGACTCTGACAGTCCTCCGGCTGGGTTTCCTGGCCGTGCTGTGGCTGTTCGTCATCGTCGCGGTCCAGGTGATCCGCAGCGATCTGTTCGGCGCCAAGGCAGGCGGCAGGACCGGCCGGCGCGGCGGGCGCACCCCGGCGACCGCGACCGGCACCCCGGCCCCGACCCCGGTCGGGGCCCCGCCGCGACAGCAGGGCGGCGGAGCGCGCGAGGCCACCCAGGGCGGCCAGGGCGGCGGCCAGCGCGGCCGTCGCGGCGCGCCCGCAGGCCCGACCCAGCTGGTGGTGGTCGAGGGCGGGCTGGCCGGCACCACGGTCGCGCTGCAGGGCCAGGTCATCACCCTCGGACGGGCCCACGACTCCACCATCGTGCTCGACGACGACTACGCCTCATCGCGGCATGCCAGGATCTACCCAGACCAGACTGGGCAGTGGACCGTGGAGGATCTAGGCTCCACCAACGGCACATATCTCGACCGGCAGCGGCTGACCACGCCGATGCCGCTGCAGGTGGGAGTGCCGATCCGTATCGGCAGGACCGTCATCGAACTGCGGAAGTAGTAGCGCATGAGGGACAGCACCCCGTCCAAGACCAGCCGGGACGGCAGCGCGATGGCTGCCGCGGCCCTGCGCGAGGCCCAGAGGGGGGCACGCACCGTATGAGCCTCGTGCTGCGTTTCGCCGCCGGTTCCCACAAGGGCCTGATCCGGGAGGGGAACGAGGACTCCGGCTACGCCGGTCCCCGGTTGCTCGCCGTGGCCGACGGCATGGGCGGCGCGGCGGCCGGTGAGGTCGCCTCCTCCGAGGCGCTCAGTTCGATCATCTCGCTCGACGACGCCGACCCCCACGCCGACCTGCTGACCCTGCTGAACGACGCCGTGCAGGCCGCCAACGAGCGGCTGCGCGTGATGGTCGAGCAGGATCCGCAGCTGGAGGGCATGGGCTGCACCCTCACCGCGCTGCTGTGGACCGGTGATCGGATGGGCCTGGTGCACGTCGGCGACTCGCGCGCCTACCTGCTGCGGGACGGGGCGCTGACCCAGATCACCCAGGACCACACCTGGGTGCAGCGCCTGGTCGACGAGGGCCGGATCACCCCGGAGGAAGCCGAGACGCACCCGCAGCGCTCGCTGCTGATGCGCGCGCTGGACGGCCGCGGCCAGGTCGAGCCCGACCTGTCGATCCGCGAGGTCCGGGCCGGCGACCGCTACCTGATCTGCTCCGACGGCCTGTCCGGACCGGTCAGCCACCAGACCCTGGAGGAGACGCTGGGGAGCTTCTACGCCCCCGAGCCGACCATCCAGGAGCTGATCCAGCTCGCCCTGCGCGGCGGCGGCCCCGACAACATCACCTGCATCGTGGCCGACGTGCTCGATGTGGGCCCCAGTGACACCCTCAGCGGCCAGTTCGCCACCACCCCCGTGGTGGTCGGCGCGGTGGCCGAGGGCCCGCACGGCACAGCCGTGGACCACCAGATCATCGACACCCCGGCCGGTCGCGCCGCGGGCCTGGGGCGCCAGCAGCCCCCGCCGCCCGGCGCCTTCGGCCCGGCCAACGGCTACGACCACGCCCAGGCCGGCTTCGGCCCGGCCGAGGGCTACGGCGGCGGGTACGCCGAGGGGTACGGCGATCCGCACCTGCAGGGGTACGGCGACGGGTACGCCGAGGGCTACGACCAGAACGGCTACCCGGTGGAGGGCTACGGCGACGCGGCCCACCCCGGCGAGGGCTACGGCGACTCACCGGCCGGTCCGGCCGGTGAGTACGGGGCCGAGGCCGAGGGCCACCCGGTGCCCGAGCAGCCGAAGAAGCGCCGCTGGTTCCGCCGCTCGGCGATCACCGCGGTGGCGCTCTGCCTGGTCGGCGGCGCCGCGTACGCCGGATACCAGTGGACCCAGGGCCAGTACTACGTCGGCGAGCACGACGGCCACGTCGCCGTCTACCAGGGCATCAACCAGGACCTGGCCGGGTTGCAGCTCTCCTCGGTCCAGCAGGAGTACCAGGACGCCGCCGTCGCGGACCTGCCCGCCGCCCAGCAGAGCCAGCTCAAGGGCACCGTCTCGGCCGGCAGTCTGAGCGCCGCCACCGCGCAGGCCGACCAGTTCAGGGACCAGGCCTCGGCCTGCCACAAGCTGAAGCAGGGCACCGCCACACCGGCCGCCACGGCGACCAACGCCTCGTTCGAGACCGCGCCGAAGACCGAGCCGAAGGCGGGTGCCTCGCCGACCGCGCCGAGCCCCTCCACCACGCCGCAGCCGAGCAGTACGCCCTCGCAGGCCGCTGCCTCGCCCAGCGCCCCCGCCGCACCGAGCGGGCCGCCGCTCACCGCGGCGGAGCAGCAGTTGGCGAAGAACTGCTCCTGAGCGGCGCGACCGCCGACCAGCCGGGCGGGGCCACCGGGCCCCGCCCGCGGGCGACCCGGGCGGTCGGGGGGTAAGCGTTCGTGCGGTTGAATGGCTGGGCCGCGCCACGCAGTACGCACCGAGGAGGGGACCGCGTCTCAATGAACCAGCCCATTCGACGGGTCTCCGTCTTCTGCATGGTCCTGATCTTCGCGCTGCTGCTGCGCAGCAACTGGATCCAGGCCGTGAGCGCCGACTCCTACGCGGACAACCCGAACAACATCCGCAACACGCTGGACCAGTACTCCTACCCGCGCGGCAACATCATCACCGCCGACGGGCAGCCGATGACCAGCTCGGACCTGACCACCGGTTACAAGTACAAGTACAAGACCGGCTGGACCAACGGTCCGCTGTACGCCCCGATCACCGGCTACTCCTCGCAGGTCTTCGGCTCCAACGGCCTGGAGTCGCTGGAGAACGGGATCCTCTCCGGCACCGACGACCGGCTCTTCTTCGGCGACACCTGGGACACGCTGACCGGTGGGAAGAAGCAGGGCGGCAACGTGGTCACCACGATCAACTCCAAGGCCCAGCAGGCCGCCTTCCAGGGGCTGGGGAACCGCAAGGGTGCCGCGGTCGCCATCGACCCGCGCACCGGCGCGATCCTGGCCCTGGTCTCCACCCCGTCCTACGACCCGGGCACCTTCGCCGGCAGCAGCACCAGCGACAGCAGCGCCTGGACCGGCCTGAACAGCGACCAGAACCAGCCGATGCTGGACCGGGCGCTCAAGCAGACCTACCCGCCGGGCTCCACGTTCAAGATCGTCACCGCCGCCACCGCGTTCGAGACCGGCAAGTACCAGAACCCGACCGACCAGACCGACACGCCCGACACCTACGTGCTGCCGGGCACCAACACCGTGCTGCACAACGACAGCGACAGCGAGCCGTGCGGCCAGGCCACCCTGATCGACGCCTTCGCGATCTCCTGCAACACGGTCTACGGCAAGCTCGGCGCCGACCTCGGCGAGTCGAAGCTGCTGGCCCAGGCGGACAAGTTCGGCTTCAACGCCACCGTCGACACCCCGATCCGCTCGGCGGCCAGCACCTTCCCCAGCGACTCCACCCCCGACGGCACCGCGATGGACGCCATCGGGCAGCACAACACCGCCGCGACCCCGCTGCAGATGTGCATGGTGGCCGCCGCGGTCGCCAACAACGGCAAGCTGATGCAGCCCTACCTGGTGGACCAGGAGAAGTCGGGCAGCGGCAGCGTCGTCTCCACCCACACCGCCAAGGAGATGGACCAGGCGGTCAGCCCGGCCACCGCGCAGAAGCTCCAGCAGATGATGGTCGCCGTGGTGCAGAACGGCACCGGCAAGCTGGCCCAGATCCCCGGCGTCGAGGTCGGCGGCAAGACCGGCACCGCCCAGCACGGGACCGACAACAAGGGACTGCCGTTCGCCTGGTTCGTCTCCTACGCCAAGGTCGGCAACGACATCCCGGTGGCCGTCGCCGTGGTGGTCGAGGACGGTGCCGCGACCAGCGACGAGATCAGCGGCGGCAGCATCGCCGCGCCGATCGCCAAGTCGATCATGCAGGCAGTGATCGGCCACTGATCCCGGCACGTTTCCGGCGAGCTGGGCCATACTGGGCGGTCGGACAGACGATCGGATACCGGTCTGGTCTCAGCTGCCGGGCGTGTCGAGTTGGTACGGCGACGACCGGTAGCGTATCCGCCAGCAGCGGGTGTGCCCGCGGCTCGGAGCCATGGCCCGCCGGGGCTCAGGGACCGGCGTCACAGA
Source organism: Kitasatospora sp. NBC_01266 (assembly GCF_036242395.1). Classification (NCBI taxonomy): domain Bacteria; kingdom Bacillati; phylum Actinomycetota; class Actinomycetes; order Kitasatosporales; family Streptomycetaceae; genus Kitasatospora; species Kitasatospora sp. NBC_01266. The sequence goes on from NZ_CP108458.1 coordinate 4,384,931, forward strand.
ACCACCGTGACGAGGGCGGCGTCTGTACTGGAACGTGCGGGGACACCTACGTCATATCCTCACCGCCCGGTGAGGGAGAGGGTCGGAACTATGGAAGAGCCTCGTCGCCTCGGCGGCAGGTACGAGCTCGGCGGCGTCCTAGGACGCGGTGGCATGGCCGAGGTCTACCTCGCCCACGACACCCGGCTCGGCCGATCCGTAGCGGTGAAGACGCTCCGGGCCGACATGGCCAGGGACCCGTCGTTCCAGGCCCGCTTCCGCCGTGAGGCCCAGTCCGCGGCCTCACTGAACCACCCAGCGATCGTCGCCGTGTACGACACCGGCGAGGACTACATCGACGGGATCTCCATCCCGTACATCGTGATGGAGTACGTCGAGGGCTCCACCCTGCGCGAGCTGCTGCACTCCGGGCGCCGGCTGCTGCCCGAGCGCGCGCTGGAGATGACCATCGGCGTGCTGCAGGCCCTGGAGTACTCGCACCGGGCCGGCATCGTGCACCGCGACATCAAGCCCGCCAACGTGATGCTCACCCGGCAGGGCAACGTCAAGGTGATGGACTTCGGCATCGCGCGCGCCATGGGCGACGCCGGGATGACGATGACCCAGACCTCGGCCGTGATCGGCACCGCCCAGTACCTCTCGCCCGAGCAGGCCAAGGGCGAGACCGTGGACGCCCGCTCCGACCTCTACTCCACCGGCTGCCTGCTGTACGAGCTGCTCACCATGCGTCCGCCGTTCGTCGGCGACTCGCCGGTCGCGGTCGCCTACCAGCACGTGCGCGAGGAGGCCCAGCCGCCGTCCAGCTACGACCCCGAGGTGCGCCCCGAGGTCGACGCGATCGTGCTCAAGGCGCTCGCCAAGGAGCGCGACTACCGGTACCAGAGCGCCGACGAGATGCGCGACGACATCGAGCGCTTCCTCGACGGCCTCCCGGTGGCCGCCGCCCAGCAGGCCGCCGCGTACGGCATGGGCGGCTACGGCTACGACCCGAACGGCTACCCGGTCGACCACGACCCGTACGGCCAGACCAACCTGATGCCGCAGCAGGGCCACGGCGGCGCGCCGACCACCATGCTGCCGCCGGTCGGCCAGCAGGGCTACCAGCAGGGCGGCCCCGGCTACCAGGGCAACGGCTACGACGACGGCTACGGTGGCGGCGACGACGGCTACGACGAGGGCCCGCGCGCCAGCCGCCGCCGGGAGGACCAGCCGAAGAAGAGCAACACCTCCTGGATCATCCTGGCCGTCGCCGCGGTCCTGGTCCTGGTCGGCTCCTTCTTCGTCGCCTCCGCGATGTTCAAGGGCGGCGGTTCCGGCGGCTCCGGCTCGACCGGTCAGATCGTCGCGCCGACCCTCACCGGCAAGAACATCGCCGACGCCACCGCCGCGGCGAAGGCCGCCAGCGCCAAGCTGACGGTCACCCAGGGCGACCCGATCCCCTGCAACAACGTCGCCAAGGACCTGGTCTGCCAGCAGAACCCGGCAGCCGGCGCGCAGATGCCCGCCAACGGCCAGCTCACCGTCCAGCTCTCCAGCGGCCCCGGCCAGAGCCCGGTCCCCACCGTCACCGGCCAGGCCGCGGACGCCGCCACCAGCGCGCTGACCGCAGCCGGCTTCCAGGTCACCCCCCAGTACGCCAACGACGACAACACCCCGCAGAACTCGGTGATCTCGCAGAGCCCGCAGGGTGGCAGCCAGGCCGCGCCGAACAGCACGGTCACCATCGTCATCTCCCAGGGCCCGGGCAAGATCGCGATCAGCAACGTGGTCGGCCAGACCACCGCGGCGGCTGTCCAGACCCTGCAGCAGCAGGGCTTCACCTCGATCGACAGCACCTCGAAGACCACCCCGTCCACCAACGCCAGCCAGGTGGTCGGCACGGTCGCCTCGCAGACCCCGGCGGCCGGCAGCAAGGCGGCCAAGAGCGCCCAGATCACACTGACCATCTACACCGCGCCGACGACGGTCCAGCTGCCCGACGTCACCAACACGGACGTCAAGGACGCCATCGCGGCGCTCACCGCCAAGGGCTTCACCAAGTGGACGTTCTCCGGGCCGAGCGACAACAACTCGATCGTCACCCAGATGAACCCGCAGCCGAACCAGCTGATCGACCCCGGTACGAGCATCACGCTCACCACCACGGCGGCCACGCCAACCAAAGGGGGTCCCATCGGCGGCGCCTTCGGCTCCCCGCCCTTCACCCTCCCCGGGCAGACGACCCAGGGCGGGGGCAACTAGTCCCTGAACAAGCCTGAAGGGGCTGTGGACGACCATCCTGGTCGTCCACAGCCCCTTCGCCGTCGCCGCCCCGCAGCGGGCCTCACCGCCGTCGGCGGCGGTGCCCTCCCCCGCCTGGGGCCGCACTGATGGTGCAGAGCAGGTCGACCCGACCGCCGAGGGTGTGGACCGCGCTCGACGTGTCGGCGAGCCGGGCGCTGAGCGCGGCGAGCAGTTCCTGGTCGCGCCGCACCTGGGCGACCAGCCCGGCGTGCCGGGCCTCCAGGGCGGCGATGCCCTGCCGCAGCCCGTCGACCCGCTGCTGGACAGCTCCGGTGGCCTGCCCGACCAGCTGACCGATCGTCACCCCGGACAGGTCTGCGGGCCGTTCCACCGCGTCGAGCAGGTAGCGGCGCACCGCCCGGGCGACCTCGCTGTCGCGCAGCAGCATGGCGACGTCGAGGACCGCGCGGCGGGGGAAGACACCCAGCCCGGTACCTGGAACTGTTCTATGGGTCATGTTGACCCATAGAAAACTCTGCAGGTCAGAACCCTTCAGCAGGACGAAGCCGCTTTCGGTCAGCTCGTCCCGGTGCCTCCTGACCAGGCTTCGGATTGCCTCGTCGTCGACCTCGAAGTAGTCGGCCACCATCCGGCGCGTCACATGCACCCCGTCCGGCAGCATCAGCAGCGCCTTCACCTTCTCCAGCGCGTCCGTCCGCTCCGCCATGCTCGTCCGCAGGGTGCGCGACTCCAGCAGGACGGCGTCGTTGTCGATCACGGGTGTCTCCTCCCGGCAGCAGTGCCACCAGGAGCAACGCCTCGCACATCCGACCGTCACCCTGTCAGCAGCGGCGCTCGGGGTCACTCCCCCGGCGTGTTCGGACGGCCACACGCCTACGGGATTCTTCTCCGTCAGCCCCGCAGTTCCGCCGGCGGCGTCCGCTGCGCGTCCATCGGGTCCACCCGGACCAGGCTCCCCCACACCGCCATCCGGTACCGGGAGGTGTACACCGGCGTGCAGGTGGTCAGCGTGATGTACCGCCCGGGCTCCCGGTAGCCCGACTCCTGCGGCACCGGAGCGGTGATCCCCGTGTCGTACTTGCTGGTCTGCTCCAGGGTGGCGTCCACCCGGTAGACGTACCAGTGGTCCCGCGTCTCGACCACGATCGGGTCGCCCTTGCCCACCGCGTCGAGGTCGTGGAACTTGGCGCCGTGGCCGTCCCGGTGCGCGGCGAGCGCGAAGTTGCCGCTGGCGTCCCAGGGCATGGCCGCCTGGTAGGGCTCCTGGTAGGCGCCCGCCACACCCTGGTTGAGCACCTCGGGAGTGGTGCCCGGCTTGATCAGCACCTGGTAGTCCTTGCCCATCGCGGGCACGTGCAGGAACCCGATGCCCTCGCTCGCCAGGTACGGCACGGCGGGGGCCGCCGGGGCGGTCCAGGTCTGCCTGAGCCGGTCACCCGCCCGGTCCGACTGACGGTCCGCCAGCAGGTCGGTCCACCAGAGCGAGTAGCCGACGAAGAGCGCGAGCACCAGGCCGGCCGTGATCAGCACCTCACCCAGCACCCCGAGCGCCAGCGCGCCGCGGGAGCGGCGGCGGCCCGGGGCGCCGCCGCCCGCAGGGCTCACGGTCAACTGCTGCCACTGGTCCGTCACGCCGGCTCCGCTCGTCCACCTGGCGGGGCGCCACGCCGGTCTAACCGTTCGTCAGCGCCGGGGGCAGCCCCTGGCTGCGCGGCCGATCGTCCACCATCTTGCCGAAGACGATGAGCCTTCCCACGGCACTGTACTCGGGGGTGCAGGTGGTCATCGTGATGTAGCGGCCCGCCTGGGTGAACGGGGAGCCGTTGGGGATCGGGTTGAGCACCGCGACGTTGTGCGGCGAGGTCTGCGGGATGCCGCCTTCCACCTGGTAGGTGTAGTAGTCGGTCTGGGTCTCGACCACGATCATGTCGCCGGGGTGGAGTTCGGCGAGCCGGTTGAACGGCTGGCCGTGCGTGGTGCGGTGGCCGGCGACGGCGAAGTTGCCGCTCGCGTCGGAGGGCATCGCGGTCCCGGTGTAGTGGCCGACCAGGCCGTGGTCGAGCACCGTGGTGGTGTCGGTGCCCTCGGCGATCGGGTCGGTGAGGCCGATCTTGGGGATGTGGATGATCGCGAAGCCCTTGCCGGGGGCGAAGGTCGGCGCGGGTGCGGCGGACTGGCCGGCGGCGGGGGTCGTCGGGGTGACGGTGGGGTTGTTCCACTGCTGCTCGAGCTGGTTGCGGGTGCTGTTCGCGGAAGCGTCCGCCTGCACGTTGGTCCACCACAGCTGGTAGGCCACGAAGAGCAGCATCACCAGGCCGAAGGTGATGCACAGCTCGCCGACCGCGCGGGCGGCGAGCACCCGCTTGCGCTCCTTGGGACGCACCACGGGGCCGCGCCGACCGGTCGCCCGGCGCCGCCCGGTGCCGGAGCGCACCGAGACCTTGCCCTGCGCGCGGCGCGCGGCGGGCACCGGCACAGCGCCCGCGGCGCCGTCCGGGCTGACGGATATCGTGCGCAGCTGCAGCGTCTGGTCGGCCAGCCACGGGTAGGCGGGCTGCTCGTCCGGCTGCGCGGGGTCGTAGACGCCCCAGCCGTCCGGCTCCGCCGTGCCGGGGTGGCGGTCGCCGGCCGGCTCGCCGGGCCCGTTCGCGGCCGTCCGGTACCCGTCCGTGCCGTATCCGGCCGCGTCGTACTGCGGCGTCCCGTACCCGGGCGCCCCCTGCGCGGGCGGCCGGTATCCGCCCGGCTGCTGCCCGTAGCCCGGGTATGCCTGCTGGCGCCCCTCCGGACGCACCGCGGTCACGTTCTCAGCCCCGGCCGATCACCGGAGCGAGGCCCGCCGAACGGCCCACCGCCTCCGGGTCACCGCACTCGGCCAGCCAGTTGGCCAGCATCCGGTGCCCTCCCTCGGTGAGCACCGACTCGGGATGGAACTGCACGCCCTCGACGGGCAGTTCCCGGTGCCTCAGGCCCATGATGACACCGCTGGCGGTGCGGGCGGTGACCACCAGCTCGGCCGGCACGGTGGCCGGCTCGACGGCCAGCGAGTGGTAGCGGGTGGCGGTCATCGGCGAGGGCAGACCGGCGAACACCCCGCCGTCCTCGTGCTCGACCGGTGAGGTCTTGCCGTGCAGCAGTTCGGGCGCCCGGCCGACCACCGCGCCGTAGGCCACCGCGATCGACTGCAGGCCCAGGCAGACGCCGAACAGCGGCAGGCCGATCCCCGCGCAGTGCCGCACCATCTCGATGCACACACCGGCCTCCTCGGGCGCCCCCGGCCCCGGGGAGAGCAGGACCCCGTCGTAGCCGCCCGCGGCGGTGCGCCGCTCGGCCCGATCCACCGTCAGTTCGTCGTTGCGCACGACCTCGCAGGTCGCGCCCAGCTGGTAGAGGTACTGGACCAGGTTGAAGACGAAGCTGTCGTAGTTGTCCACCACGAGGATCCGCGGGGCGGTATCGGGCGAGGCCATGCGTGCTGTCTCCGGGTTCGTGCGGATCGGGCGAGAGGGTCGGCGCGGTGGCGGCGGCGCGGCCGTCAGCCGGAGCCGCCGTTGTTCACCGTGACGTCGCCGAAGGGGAGCAGCGGTTCCGCCCAGGGGAAGACGTATTGAAAAAGGACGTACACCGCCCCGAGGATCAGCAGGACCGAAATGATGGCTCGCGCCAGGGTGTTCCCCGGCAGGTGCCGCCAGATCCAGCCGTACATGGTGCTCCCTACGTGATGGGCAGTGGAAACAGAGTAGACCTCGAAGCTGTGCTCGACGGTGGCTGTTGCCGATCTACTGGGCGGTCGCCGCGTTCAGGTCGGTACTGCCGTTGTAGCCGGGCAGGCTCAGCTCGCTGTTCTCCTGCACCTTCCAGCCGAGCCCGTAGGCGGTGACGTACTGCAGGTAGTTGCGGATCGAGGGGTCCGCGTCGACGGCGGCCCGCAGGTCGCCGGTCCGGCCGACGGCCCTGATCACGTACGGCGGCGAGTAGACCCGGCCCTGCAGCAGCAGGGTGTTGCCCACGCAGCGCACGGCGCTGGTGGCGATCAGGCGCTGGTCCATCACCTGCACGCCGCTCGCGCCGCCCCGCCACAGCGCGTTGACCACGGCCTGGATGTCCTGCTGATGGATCACCAGGTCGTTGACGCCGGGCTCGGGCACCCCGGGGATCCTCGCGGTGGCGTCCGGCGGCGCGTCGTTGAGGGTGACGGTCAGGCCGGGACCCTGCAGCGGGTCCAGACCGACCTGCCCCTGCACGGCGCTCAGCCGGTCGGTGTCGGCCGGGCTGCCGCCCTGCTGCCTGGCGAGCTGGTCGGCGCGCTGCTGCAGGTCCGCGAGTTCCGACTGGGTCTGCCGGTTCTGGTCGCTGCGCTGCTGTATCACGTCGCTGAGCCGCAGCAGCGAGTCGTCGGTGCGCAGGTCGATGCCGTGCGCCGCGTGCGCGCTGACGTAGAAGAGCACTCCGGCGAGGGCGAAGATGCCGCAGGTCAGGACACGGCCGACAATTCGGGGCGAGCCGACCCGGTCCGCGGCCGGGTCCGGGGGAGGATCCCCGGAAATCGAGGAATTCGGCACCGTACCCTTATCTCCTTCCGACCCGGCGAGCCACTACGCTAACGGACGCCGGTGGCATGTGCGGAGCCTCAGCCGTACCAACCCGGTCCCCACAGCCGCCCCGCCCCGCTGCACCCCTGCGCGGTCTCACAGCGCATCGACAGGAGAGCCCCTCGTGCCGAAGTCTCGACTCCGCAAGAAGTCCGACTACACCCCGCCGGTCACCGCGACCGCCGTCAAGCTGAGCTCCGGGCGCAACTGGGTGGCCCCGGTGATGCTCGCGCTCTTCCTGATCGGGCTGGTCTGGATCGTCACCTACTACGTGACCAGCGGCAGCTACCCGGTCCAGGCCTGGGGCAACTGGAACATCCTGGTCGGCTTCGGCTTCATCGCCGCCGGCTTCGGTGTCTCCACGCAGTGGAAGTAGCCGCAGCCCGCTGAGCGCCCTTCCGGGACCGCCCCGCCGAACCCGGTGGGGCGGTCCGTCGTGCTGTCCGCACCCGCCCGGAGCCAGCGCCCGCAACGGCCCGGAGCTCTTCGCACCATCCGCTTATCCACACAGTTATCCACAGTGGGGAAAAGTCGACCAGCCCTGTGGATAACTTGGCGCCAGCCTCCTCGGCCGATTCGGCCGCCAGAGAGCGAAAAACTGCTCATACGGCAATGGATTCCGCACTGGGACACGCGTAGACCGGCATACGGAGCGCCGTCCGGCAGACACCCTGTGCGCAACCCGCCACCCGTTGTGGACAACCGAACAGCCGACCGCGCTACGCACAGGTGCCCGAGGACAGCGCGCGGTCACCCGGTCAGCCGGGCCGTCTCCACCAGCACCATCGCGAACGTGGCGGCCAGCATCAGCACCACCGTGCCGGCCTGCACCAGGTTCCGGTTGGCCCGCGGCGCGTGCATCATGCCGATCCCGGTCAGCACGCCCGCCACCAGACCGCCCACGTGCGCGCGCCAGTCGATCCCCGGCACCGAGAAGGTGATCACCAGGTTGAAGACGATCAGCGCGATCACCGGCCCCAGCGGCTGCCGGGCCGCCCGGAAGAGCACCGCGGTGGCGCCGAACACACCGAAGATCGCCCCGGAGGCGCCCAGCGAGGCCACGCCCGCCCCCGCGACCAGATAGACCAGCGCGCTGCCGGCCAGCCCGGAGACCAGGTAGAGCGCGGTGAACCGGAGCCGCCCGAGCACCCGCTCCACGGTCGGCCCCATCCACCACAGCGCCAGCATGTTGGAGCCCACGTGGAAGAGCTGGACGTGCAGGAAGGTGGCGGTCAGCAGCCGGTACCACTGGTCGGGCCCGGCGGCCACGCCGGAAGCCGCTCCGGTCTGCGGCGAGACGTAGCTGTACAGCTCCCACTGGTCGGCCAGCGACTTGTCCAGGTAGGCGGCCACCACGAAGACCGCCAGGTTGATCCCGATGAGGATCTTGGTGACCAGCGCGCCGTCCCCGGTGAGCCTGCCGCCGAACCGGGTGGTGGCCACCCGGGTGGGCTGCGCCGCGGCGCCGCTCACGCACTCGGGGCAGTGGAAGCCGACCGAGGCGTCGATCATGCACTGCGGGCAGATCGGGCGTCCGCAGCGCGAGCAGCTGACCCCGGTCTCCTGGTCGGAGTGGCGGTAGCAGCGCGGCAGGGTGTACGCGCCGGGCGCGGCCTCGTCCTGGACCATCCGGGTTCGTCCTCCTCATGAGCGATCCCGGTGCCGCTCCGCCTCGCGGAAGGTCACCGGGATCGTCAAGGCTACTGCCGCCGCGGCGGCGCCGACAGGACTTCAGCGGCGGGTGATCTCCACCGGCTCGAATCATCCCATGACCACTCCGGGCATCCCGGGGCCCCGCGGCCGCCGCAGCGTACGGACGGCCCAGCCCACCGCGCGGGCGGACAAATCGGCATGCATGATCTCGAATCAGCTGGATATGTGCTTAAAGGACGCCACCCAGGAGGAGGATCTCTGTGACCCGCTTGGACACCGCACGTGAGACGGCCGGCAAGACCCTGGACACGCTGGCGCCCTACGCCGCCACCGCCAAGGACACCGCGGCACACTACGCGGACGAGGCCCGAGCCCGGCTCGGACCGGCTCTGGAGGCGATCGGCCCACGCTTCGAGGCCGCCGCCGGGCAGGCCAGGACCGGCACCGTGCAGGCCGCGCACTCGGCCCGGGTCGGCTACGTGCGGCACGTGGCGCCCCATGTCGAGCACGCCTTCGCCGCGCTGCCGCCCAAGACCCAGGAGAGCACCCTGCGGGCCGTACACCGGGCCCAGGAGGCCGCGCTGGCCGCCAAGCACTCCGCCGACCGGGCCGCCACCCACGCCCGCGTCAGCACGCTGCCCAGACTGAACGAGGCCCTCGACGAAGCCCGGGCCACCGCCGGCCCCGTCGTGCAGGAGGCGCAGAACCGCGGCGTCGCCGCGCTCAGCGTGCTGCAGGGCCAGGTGAGCGCCGAGCAGGTCAGCAAGCTGGCCGCCCGCAACGCCCGCCGGGCCAAGTGCAACAAGGCGGCCACCTCGCTCGCGGTGGCCGGCACGGTGGCCATCGGCAGCGGCGTGCTGGTCTGGCACTGGTGGCGCAGGCGCAGCGAGCCGCAGTGGCTGATCGAGCCGCCCGAGGTCCAGGGCCCGCCGAACACCGTGCACCCCGCGAGCCGCGGCGCCACCGCCTCGAGCGCCCCGCTGAACGGCTCGGGTCCCGCCGGCGATGCCGACGATGCCACCGACAGCGCCGACCAGGATCGGCCGGCCCCGGGCACCCCGCACCCCGGTGACGACCACCCCAAGCCGCACGACCCGCGCAAGCCGCACTGACCACGGCCGGCCGCGCGACTCCGAAGAAGGCCGGGAACGCTGAGAACACCGAGAACGCCGATGGCCGACCTGGAGGAACCAGGTCGGCCATCGGCGTGTCGCGCTGTGGAGCTTAGGAGACTCGAACTCCTGACATCTGCCTTGCAAAGGCAGCGCTCTACCAACTGAGCTAAAGCCCCGTGACGGTGCACCGGACGCCGTCGGAGAACAGCGTACCGGGTCCGTCGGAAAATCTTGAGCGGGTATCCGACAAGCGCCGCGGGAGGCCCTGGGCGGACCTCCCGTCGTCCGCGCTACGGGTCAGCGGCCGGCCGGGATCGGGTCGGTGGCCTCGGTCCACAGGTCCTGCTCGGCGCGGTCGGCCTGAACCTGACGGTAGACAAAGAAGCCGCCGAGGGCGACCAGGGCGACCAGGAGGAGCTTCTTCACCGCGGGACCTCGTCCTTCTCAGCGTGTGGGCGGGCTCAGCAACCGGGACCCGAATCGGGCGGCCGGGGCTGCGAGTCCTCGGATGTGCACGTATGAACCGGCGGTCGGCTGGCCAAACCGCCCTGCGGCCGATGATACACACCCGTGTCCTGTCCGAGACCGGCCAGCAGCGGCTCAACCGGCGGACTCCGGCAACGGTTTGACGCCGTGCCGCAGGCCTCGGCCCGGCCGCCGCCCGGCCCCGGCCACCCGGCGGCTCAGCCGACCGGCTGCGGGCGCCCGAAGGCGACCGTCGCGTCGTCGTGGCGCTTGCCCCGGAACCGGCCGGGCGGATCGGCCGACTCGGCGGCCCGCACCGCCCGGACGGCCTCGGCCGGCCCCTGCTCGTCCAGCGTGTCGAGCAGCCGCCGCCAGGACCAGCCGTACCGCTCCACCAGCCGCGACACCCCGTCGGTGAGCACTGCGAAGCGGGCCACCCCATCGAGCCGGTGCGCGCCGCTCAGCGCCTGCTCGGCGGCCTCGGGGCGGGTGCTCGCCACCCAGAAGCCGCCCGGCGCGTTGCGCAGCCGGGCCACCGTCGCCAGGTCGTAGGCGGGCAGCCGGTCGACCCGGTCATCGAGCACCACCTCCAGCCGACCGTCCGTCAGTTCGACCAGCACCGGCGAGTCGGCGAGTACCAGGTGCTCCAGCCACGCGCCGCGCCGGCGCAGCAGGGCCACGGTGGCCGAGGGGCTGTCGGGGTGATCGAGGTCACAGCTGTCCACGTGCAGTGCCCGCACCCGCTCGATCGCCGCCGCCAGCACCTGGGGCAGGGTGAGCTCGGGTTCCTCCACCAGCAGTTGCCCCAACCTGGCACCCAGCCGCCGGGTGACCCAGGCCACGTCGTGTCGGCATCCCGTCCGGGGCGCGCTCCTGGTGGCCCCGTCCAGCACCACCACGAAGTCCTCGCCGGCCAGCACGAAGTCCTCGTTCGCCCGCCCACCGGGCGCCGCCACCGACACGTACCCGAGCTGCACCGGCCCGCTCCTCACCGTTGAAGCCGCCATCGCAGCCACCCTCGAAGCCACTGGCGGATCATCACCGTCGGATCAAGCCTGCCGGAAAACAGCAGCGCCCCGGATGGTGAACCATCCGGGGCGCTCTCGCAGGTGGGCCTAACAGGACTTGAACCTGTGGCCTCTTCCTTATCAGGGAAGCGCTCTAACCGTCTGAGCTATAGGCCCTTGCCGCACTGAAAGATTAGCGGACCGATGGCCGATCTCCCAAATCCATATCCCCGACCCCGTTCGGACGCGCGATCGCAACGTGCAGCTCAGGGGACCTGGACCGGTCGGCGCCGGGCTGCCCGGTGCGGATCAGCCACTGCTCGCGGGTGGCCGGCAGGTGGCTGGCGCCGACCGGAGTGGTGCGCACGGCGAGCACCTGGTTGACGCCGATCCGGTTCTCCTCGAAGGCGAGCGCGGAGGCGGCCATGTAGAGCCGCCAGACCCGGGCCCGGCCGCGGCCGACCAGGTGGACCGCCTGCGACCAGCCGGCCTCCAGGTTGGCCACCCACTCCCGCAGGGTCAGCGCGTAGTGCTCGCGCAGGGCCTCGACGTCGCGGACCTCGAAGCCGGCCTCCTCCAGCAGCGCGACCGTGTTGCCCACCGGGGCCAGCTCGCCGTCCGGGAAGACGTAGCGGTTGATGAACGGGCTGCTGGTGTAGGTCTCACCGGGCGCGGTGGGGCGGCGGGCGATCTGGTGGTTGAGCAGCCGGCCGCCGGGGACCAGCAGGTCGTACAGGCCCGCCGCGTAGACGCGGTACTGCTCGCTGCCGACGTGCTCGGCCATCCCGACGCTGGAGATCGCGTCGTAGGGGCCGTCAGGGATCTCCCGGTAGTCCTGCAGCCGGATCTCCACCTGCTCGGTCAGTCCGGCGGCGGCCACCCGCTCGCGGGCCAGCGCCACCTGCTCGGCCGAGATGCTCACCCCCACCGCGCTGACGCCGTAGTGCTGGGCCGCGTGCAGCACCAGCGAGCCCCAGCCGCAGCCGACGTCCAGCAGCCGCATGCCGGGGCGCAGACCGAGCTTGCGGCAGATCAGGTCGAGCTTGGCGAACTGGGCGTCCTCCAGGCTCTTGCCCTCGGGCGTCCAGTAGGCGCAGGAGTAGACCATCGAGCTGCCCAGCACCAGGCGGTAGAAGTCGTTGCCGACGTCGTAGTGGTGGCTGATCGCGGCCCGGTCCCGGCCCCGGCTGTGCAGCCGGCCCACCGGGCGGGCCTCCTCGGGCGGCAGCGCCGGGCGCGGGCCGAGCGCGCCGATCCTGGCCAGCACGGCGAGTGCCCGGCGGGCGGCGGGGCCGGTCAGCTCGCCGGGGCCCAGCCGCAGGGCGCGCAGCTCGGGGCGCTCGGCGAAGTGCGCCGCCTCGGACAGCACCCGGTAGAGGTCCTCGCCGGGGCCGAGCTCCAGGTCCCCGGAGACATAGGCCCGGGCCAGGCCCAGCTCGCCCGGCGCCCAGAGCAGGCGGCGCAGCGCGCGGCGGTTGCGCAGCAGCAGTACGGGGGCCTCCGGCGCCCCCGCCACGCTGCCGTCCCAGGTCTGCAGCCGGAACGGCAACTGGCTGCCGAGCAGCTCCTCCGCCGCGCCGACCAGCTGCGATGCGATCTGTGCCATCCGTGAACCTCCGCGCAACCGAGGGGAAGTCGCCGCGTGACGAACCGCCCACTGACCTGAACCGGTAGCCGTGCAGAACGCTTCAGCCAACCCAGCCGTGGACAACCGCCCTTCGAGGCACGCCGAAGGGACGGTGGCTGTCACCCGATTGACGCCGGACAACGAAGCGGACCCCTCCGATCCAACAACCGAAGGGGTCCGCGCATGCCGTTTTTCGCAAAACTGGTTCGTACTGTAGGACGTTTCTCCGAACGCCCCGCAGCGCCTGACCGCCCGCCTGGCGGGCGGTCAGTTCGCCTGCCACCTCATCAGTGGCGGGCGGCTCACTCCTCTTCGGCGAGGGTCAGCTCGATACCGCCGGTGAAGCCGGCCGCCGCGTTGTAGATGAACGAGGACAGCGTGCAGAGCGCGGTGAGCAGCACCACGTCCACCACTGCGATCAGCGCGGTGTAGGTGATCACCTTGCCGAAGCCGACGTAGTCCATGATGTTGATGCCGCCGCTGCTGCCGCCGGTGCCCGAGCCGGTGGCGTCCTTCAGCATGTTGCCCACCGAGCTGAAGACGCCGAGCGAGTCGAGCGTGGTCCACAGCACCGCGGCAGCCACGATCATGACGATGCCCAGCGCCAGCGACAGCAGGAAGCTGACCTTCATCACCGACCACGGGTCGGCCTTGATCACGCGCAGCCGCGCCCTGCGGGTGCGGCCCGCCACCCCGGACGGGGCGGCGGCGGGGGCGGCGGCGGCCGGAGCCGGCCGGCGCGGCGCACCGGCCGCCGGCGGGGCGCCGGCGTTGACCCGGGTACCGCGCGCCGGGGTCGGCTGCCCCTTGGTGTACGTCGTCGGCTGGGAGTAGCCGTTCGGGCCACCACCGCCCGGCGGTACCGGTGGCTGCGGCGGAGCCGGGTTGTACCCGCCGCCGGGGCCCACCGTGGACATCAGCGAGGTGGAGGCAGCCGGGTGCTCGGCCGGCGGCTGCGGTACACCTCCGTACGGCGCACCGCCCGGCGCGGCACCTCCCGCTGCACCCGTGGTCCCACTCACTCTGGATCCTCCCGCAGTTCCTCGCCGGTGCGCGCCTTACGCCCCGGTGGCCTCCACTGTGCGGCATCAAGCTGAGAAGCCCGAAACCGGGGCAGGCCGGTACTCCCACCACTCACGCGGAGTACCGGCTGCCCGATGTCCATCAGCCCAGGTCAGCGCCGTCAGACGGGGACGGTGCGGGGTTCGCCACACCGTCGGCCGCAGCCTGCGTGGCGTCGGAATCGCCCTCGAGCGCCAGGTCCTCGGCACTCTCGTCGTCCTCCGCCTCCGCGTTGCGGGCCATGCCCACCACCGCGTCGCGCTTTCCCAGGTTGATCAGTTGGACGCCCATGGTGTCACGTCCGGTTTCACGAACTCCGGAAACCCTGGTACGAATCACACCACCCGAGAGGGTGATCGCCATGATCTCGTCGGTCTCCTCGACCACCAGCGCCCCGACCAGCGAGCCGCGGCCCTCGACGATCTTCGCCGCCTTGGTGCCGAAACCGCCGCGGCCCTGGATCCGGTACTCGTCCACCGAGGTCCGCTTGGCGTAGCCGCCGTCGGTCGCGGTGAAGACGAAGGTGCCCGGACGGACCACGTTCATCGACAGCAGCTCGTCGTCCTCGCGGAAGGCCATGCCCTTCACGCCCGAGGTGGCCCGGCTCATCGGGCGCAGCGACTCGTCGGTGGCGGTGAAGCGGATCGACTGGGCCTTCTTGGAGACCAGCAGCAGGTCGTCCTCGGCGGAGACCAGCTCGGCGCCGATCAGCTCGTCGTCCCGACCGTTCTCGTCGGTGCGCAGGTTGATCGCGATCAGCCCGCCGGAGCGCGGCGAGTCGTAGTCCTTCAGGTGCGACTTCTTCACCAGACCCTCACGGGTGGCCAACACCAGGTACGGCTTGTCCTCATAGGTGCGCACCGCCATCACCTGGGTGATGTGCTCCTCCGGCTGGAAGGCCAGCAGGTTGGCCACGTGCTGGCCGCGGGCGTCGCGCCCGGCGTCCGGCAGCTCGTAGCCCTTGGCCCGGTACACCCGGCCCTTGTTGGTGAAGAAGAGGATCCAGTTGTGCGTGGTGGTCACGAAGAAGTGGTCGACGAGGTCGTCCTGCTTCAGCTGTGCGCCGCGCACGCCCTTGCCGCCGCGCTTCTGCGAGCGGTACAGGTCGCTGCGGGTGCGCTTGACGTAGCCGCCACGGGTGATCGTGACGACGATGTCCTCCTCCGCGATCAGGTCCTCCACCGACATGTCGCCGTCGAAGGGGATCAGCGTGGAGCGCCGCTCGTCGCCGTACTTCTCGACGATCGCGGTCAGCTCCTCGGAGATGATCTCGCGCTGGCGGGCCGGCGAGGCCAGGATCGCGTTGTACTCGTCGATCTTGCGCTGCAGCTCGTCGTGCTCGTCGGTGATCCGCTGGCGCTCCAGGGCGGCCAGCCGGCGCAGCTGCATCTCCAGGATCGCGTTGGCCTGCAGCTCGTCGATGGTGAGCAGGCTCATCAGGCCGCTGCGGGCGGCGTCCGCGCTGTCCGAGGCCCGGATCAGCGCGATCACCTCGTCGATCATGTCCAGCGCCTTGAGCAGCGCGCGCAGGATGTGCGCCCGCTCCTCGGCCTTGCGCAGCCGGAACCGGGTGCGCCGGACGATGACCTCGACCTGGTGGTTGACCCAGTGCCGGATGAAGGCGTCCAGCGAGAGCGTGCGCGGCACGCCGTCCACCAGGGCCAGCATGTTGGCGCCGAAGTTGGTCTGCAGGTCGGTGTGCTTGTAGAGGTTGTTCAGCACCACCTTGGCGACCGCGTCGCGCTTGAGCACGATCACCAGGCGCTGGCCGGTGCGCGAGGAGGACTCGTCGCGCACGTCCGCGATGCCGGCCACCCGGCCGTCCTTGACCAGGTCGGCGATCTTCAGCGCCAGGTTGTCCGGGTTCACCTGGTACGGCAGCTCGGTGATCACCAGGCACTGGCGGCCCTGGATCTCCTCGACCTCGACCACCGCGCGCATGGTGATCGAGCCGCGCCCGGTCCGGTACGCCTCCTCGATCCCGCGGCGGCCCACGATCAGCGCCCCGGTCGGGAAGTCCGGGCCCTTGATCCGGTCGATCAGGGCTTCCAGCAGCTCCTCGTTGGAGGACTCCGGGTGCTCCAGCGCCCACAGCGCACCGGAGGCCACCTCGCGCAGGTTGTGCGGCGGGATGTTGGTGGCCATGCCGACCGCGATGCCGGTGGCACCGTTGATCAGCAGGTTGGGGATGCGCGACGGCAGGACGGTCGGCTCCTGCGAGCGGCCGTCGTAGTTGGCGGCGAAGTCGACGGTCTCCTCGTCGATGTCGCGCATCATCTCCATGGCCAGCGGCATCATCTTGCACTCGGTGTAACGCATCGCCGCGGCCGGGTCGTTGCCGGGCGAACCGAAGTTGCCGTTGCCGTCCACCAGCGGCATCCGCAGCGACCAGGTCTGGGCCAGCCGCACCACGGTGTCGTAGATCGAGGTGTCGCCGTGCGGGTGGTAGTTACCCATCACGTCGCCGACCACGCGGGCGCACTTGTAGTAGCCCTTCTCGGGCCGGTAGCCGCCGTCGTACATCGCGTACAGCACCCGGCGGTGCACCGGCTTGAGGCCGTCGCGGACCTCGGGCAGCGCGCGGCTGACGATCACGCTCATCGCGTAGTCGAGGTAGGAGCGCTGCATCTCGGTCTCGAGCTCGATCGGCTCGACCCGGGAGACAAAAGTGTCGGTGGCGGTGCCTGCGTCCGGCTGCTCGCCGTCGGGACGGTTCTCGTCGACCACTGGTGGTCAGTTTCCTTTCACGCGTGACTGGAGTGCGATCTATCACGGTCGCTTGGTGAGCTGCTCCTGCGCTGCGGGCGGGTGCCGCTGTGCCGTTCGGCGTTTCTCGGCGACAACCCCACCCTCCACTGCGTCGCAGCTCAGTCGCTCAGAAGTGACTTCTCGTCACACGTCCAGGAAGCGGACGTCCTTGGCGTTGCGCTGGATGAAGGACCGGCGGGCCTCGACGTCCTCGCCCATCAGGACCGAGAAGAGGTCGTCGGCGCGGGCCGCGTCCTCCAGGGTGACCTGCATCAGCAGCCGGTGCGCGGCGTCCATGGTGGTGATCCGCAGCTCCTCGGCGTTCATCTCGCCCAGACCCTTGAAGCGCTGGATCGCGTCGTCCTTGGGCAGCCGGCGCCCGGCCGCCACGCCCGCCTCGATCACCGAGTCGCGCTCACGGTCGGAGTAGACGTAGTCGAAGTCGTCCTTGCCCCACTTGATCTTGTACAGCGGCGGCATCGCCAGGTACACGTAGCCGGCCTCGACCAGCGGGCGCATGAAGCGGAAGAGCAGGGTGAGCAGCAGGGTACGGATGTGCTGCCCGTCGACGTCGGCGTCGGCCATCAGGACGATCTTGTGATAGCGCAGCTTGGACTCGTCGTAGTCCTCCTGGATACCGCAGCCGAAGGCCGAGATCAGCGCCTGGACCTCGGTGTTCTGCAGCACCTTGTCGATCCGGGCCTTCTCGACGTTCAGGATCTTGCCGCGGATCGGCAGGATGGCCTGGGTGCGCGGGTCGCGGCCCTGCTTGGCCGAGCCGCCGGCCGAGTCACCCTCGACGATGAAGATCTCGCACTCGGCCGGGTCCTTGGACTGGCAGTCGCTCAGCTTGCCCGGCAGTGAGGCGCTCTCCAGCAGCCCCTTGCGGCGGGTCAGGTCGCGTGCCTTACGGGCCGCCATCCGGGCGGTGGCCGAGTTGATCGACTTGCGGATGATGTCCGCGGCCTCGGTCGGGTTGCGGTCCAGCCAGTCGTTCAGCTGCTCGTGCACCACCTTCTGGACGAAGGTCTTCGCCTCGGTGTTGCCCAGCTTGTCCTTGGTCTGGCCCTCGAACTGCGGCTCGCCCAGCTTGACCGAGATGATCGCGGTCAGGCCCTCGCGGATGTCCTCGCCGGAGAGGTTCTCGTCCTTCTCGCGCAGCAGCTTCTTCTCCCGCGCGTAGCGGTTGACCAGGCCGGTCAGCGCCGCGCGGAAGCCCTCCTCGTGGGTACCGCCGCCGTGCGTGTGGATGGTGTTGGCGAAGGAGTAGACCCCCTCGGTGTACGAGGTGTTCCACTGCATGGCGATCTCCACCGAGATCGTCTTGTCCTTGTCCTCCGCCTCGAAGTCGATCACCGAGGGGTGGATCACCTCACCCTTGCGGGAGTTGAGGTCCCGCACGAAGTCGGCGATGCCGCCCTCGTAGTGGTAGGTGACGGAGAGCGGCTTGCCCTCGTCGTCGGTGTGCTCGGGCCGCTCGTCGGTCAGCGAGATGGTCAGGCCCTTGTTGAGGAAGGCCATCTCCTTGAGCCGGCGGGAGAGCGTCTCGAACGAGTAGACGGTGGTCTCGAAGATGTCCGGGTCGGCCCAGAAGGTGACGCTGGTACCGGTCCGCTCGGTCGCCTCGTGCTGGACCAGCGGGGCGGTCGGGGCGCCCAGCTTGTAGTCCTGGGTCCAGCGGTGGCCGTCGGTGTGGATCTCGATCGCCAGCTTGGTGGAGAGCGCGTTCACCACCGAGACGCCGACGCCGTGCAGACCGCCGGAGACCGCGTAGCCGCCGCCGCCGAACTTGCCGCCCGCGTGCAGCACCGTGAGGACGACCTCGACGGCCGGCTTCTCCTGGCCGGGGACGATGCCCACCGGGATACCGCGGCCGTTGTCGACCACCCGGACGCCGCCGTCGGTCAGGATCGTCACGTCGATGGTGTCCGCGTGCCCGGCCATCGCCTCGTCGACGGAGTTGTCCACCACCTCTTGGACCAGGTGGTGCAGGCCGCGCTCACCGGTGGAACCGATGTACATGCCGGGGCGCTTGCGGACCGCGTCGAGGCCCTCGAGCACCTGGATGTTGCTGGCGGTGTAGGAGGTACCCGAGGACGGGTCGGTGGGGACGGGGGACTGGCTGGACTCGCCGGAATCGGCCACGAAGCGCCCTCTCTGGCACAGCACGGGCCGCATCCCCGCCCGGGTTCGGGCGAGCGTGCGACCACGGCGTTTCGACTCAGTTACCGCAAGCGGCAGTGTTTGACTCTCAGTCTACCGGTACCGCCGACAGAGATGGGCGTTTGGCAGGCCCTGAGGGCGGATTTGCCGCCCCGAATCCCCTCCGCACATGTCCCGATACTCGCCCCGGGGGCTCAGCGGCCTCACAGCGGCCGCCAGCGGTTCCGGAAGTATCCGCTCCGTCAAGGCCGGAACCGGGCGCCGTGTCACCCCCAGGTGTCGCGCGGACCCCGGCTGCCCGGCGCCCGCAGCCGGCCGTACCGGCGCTCCGGCGCGGACGGGCCGAGCACCCGGATCACCTTCACCGTGCCGTGCCCCAGCTCGTGGTTCAGACGGGCCACCAACTGCCTTGCCAGCAACCGCAACTGAGTCGCCCACGCGGTGGAGTCGCAACGCACCGTCAGGACCGCCTCGGCCTCCGCGAACTGTTCCGGGGTGCAGTGCGCGGCGATGTCGGGGCCGACGATCTGCGCCCACCGGCCCATCACCCCGCCGACCGCGGCCGGCGCCTCCCAACCACGCTCCGTGATCAAACGATTGAGCGCCGCCCCCAGCGGCACCGGATCCCGGCCGTCCGCCCTGGCCCCGCTGCGCAGCCCGTGCCGCTTCGCCTCACGCTTCTCGCGCACCTGCTCGCCCCGCTGGCGGGCCTGCTCCTTGGCCGCCCGCAGCGCGACCCGCGCCAGGTCGACACCGGAAAGCTCCGGATCGCTCATCTTCGTCCCCAGCCTGTGGACAGTCTTCTTGCCGCTCCGCCTCCCGGCGGACCATCCAGCGTACGACTCATGAGCCGATCCGGGTCACTTCCCCACCCGAGACCGCGTAGCGCGCTCCCGCGAGCGCCTTCGGGACGTCCTCCGGGACCGCCGCCGTCACCAGCACCTGCTCGCCACCGGCCACCAGCTCGGCCAGCTGCTCACGCCGCCGGGCGTCCAGCTCGGCGAAGACGTCGTCCAGGATCAGCACCGGCTCGCCACCGTCGGCGCGCAGCAGCTCGTAGGAGGCCAGCCGCAGCGCCAGCGCGAAGGACCAGGACTCGCCGTGGCTCGCGTACCCCTTGGCCGGCAGCGTGCCGAGCAGCAGCGACAGCTCGTCGCGGTGCGGCCCGACCAGCGTCAGCCCGCGCTCGGTCTCCTGCTTGCGCACCGCCCGCAGCGCCTCGAGGAGTTGCTGGTACGCCTCCTCCCGGCTGCCTGGCAGTCCGCCCTCGAAGGAGGAGCGGTACTCCAGGCGGGTCGGGCCGCCGCCCGGCGCCAACCGCTCGTACGCCTGCTCGACCAGCGGCCCGAGCGCGGCCACCAGCTGCAGCCGGAATGCCGTCAACTCCGCACCGGCCTGAGCCAGATGACCGTCCCAGACCTCCAGGGTGGACAGGTCGGCGCCCTTGCCACCGCCTGCCCGGCGGGCCATCGCCGCGGTCTTCAGCAGCGCGTTGCGCTGCTTCAGCACCCGCTCGTAGTCCGCGCGCACCCCCGCCAGCCGCGGCGCCCGGGCGGTCAGCAGCTCGTCCAGGAAGCGCCGGCGCTCCCCGGGATCGCCCTTCACCAGGGCCAGGTCCTCGGGGGCGAAGAGCACGGTGCGCAGCAGGCCCAGCACATCGCGCGGGCGCACGTTGTCCGAGCGGTTGATCCGGGCCCGGTTGGCCTTGCCGGGAGTGATCTCCAGCTCCACCAGCGTGGTCCTGGACCGGTCCACGATGGAGCCGCGGACCACCGCCCGCTCCGCGCCCTGGCGCACCAGCGGGGCGTCGGTGGCCACCCGGTGGCTGCCGAGGGTGGACAGGTAGCCGATCGCCTCGACCAGGTTGGTCTTGCCCTGCCCGTTGGGCCCCAGGAACGCGTTCACGCCCGGATCGAGGGGCACCTCGACCCGGGCGTAGGAGCGGAAATCGGCGAGCGACAGATGCGCGACGTGCATGGGTGTGGACTGCGCTCGCCTTCCGGGGCTTGCTGGGACTACTGAACTACCGTGACTGCCTTGATTATTTGGACTACTTGGACTACTTGGACTCGACCGCGTGGCCGCCGAACTGGTTGCGCAGCGCCGCAATCATCTTCATCTGCGGGGAGTCGTCCTGGCGCGAGGCGAAGCGGGCGAAGAGCGAGGCGGTGATGGTCGGCAGCGGCACCGCGTTGTCGATCGCGGCCTCCACCGTCCAGCGGCCCTCGCCGGAGTCCGCCGCGTAACCCCGCAGCTTGTCCAGGTGCTCGTCGCCGTCCAGCGCGCGCACCGCCAGGTCGAGCAGCCAGGACTTGATCACGGTGCCCTCCTGCCAGCTGCGGAAGACCTCGCGCACGTCGGTGACCTCGTCGACGGCCTCGAGCAGCTCCCAGCCCTCGGCGAAGGCCTGCATCATCGCGTACTCGATGCCGTTGTGGACCATCTTGGCGAAGTGACCGGCACCGACCTTGCCGGCGTGCACCGAGCCGAACTCGCCCTCGGGCTTGAGCGCGTCGAAGATCGGCTGGACCTTCAGGACGTGCTCGGCGCCACCGCCGTACATCAGCGCGTAGCCGTTCTGCAGACCCCAGACCCCACCGGAGACGCCGCAGTCCACGAAGCCGATGCCCTTGGCGGCCAGCAGCTCGGCGTGCGCGATGTCGTCGGTCCAGCGCGAGTTGCCGCCGTCCACCACCACGTCGCCGGGGGCGAGCAGGTCGGACAGTTCCTCGATGGTCGCCTGGGTCGCGGCACCGGCGGGGACCATCACCCAGACCACACGCGGGCCCTGGAGCTTGTCGACCAGTTCCGGGAGGCTCGCGACGTCGGCGAGGTCGGGGTTGCGGTCGTAACCGATGACGGTGTGGCCGGCGAGGCGGATGCGCTCGCGCATGTTGCCGCCCATCTTGCCGAGACCGATGAGGCCGAGCTCCATGACAAGTCCTTACCTGGGATGTCGTGCCTGACGGCGGCGCCGTTGCCGCGACACAAGAGCCTACGCCGCAGGGTGTCCACAGACTGTGCATCGTCTGTGGACACCCGTCACGTCGTCAGGTCATACCGGGCTCAGCCGGACAGGCGGACCGGCATGATCAGGTACTGGTAGGCCTCGTCGACCTCGGCGTCCAGTGCGGCCTTGCCCTTGAGCAGGGCCGGCTTGGTCGCGGTGGTGAAGCAGAGGTTGGCGAAGGGGGAGTCGATGGCCTTGAGGCCCTCCTCCAGGTAGCCGGGGTTGAAGGCGATCGAGATGTCGTCGCCCTCCAGGTCCGCCTCGATCCGCTCGGTGGCCTGCGCGTCGTCGCCCGACCCGGCCTCCAGGGTCAGCACGCCCTGCTCGAAGCTGAGCCGCACCGGGGTGTTGCGCTCGGCGACCAGCGAGACGCGCTTGAGCGCCTCCAGGAAGGGCTGGGTCTGCACCGAGGCCTCGGCGCTGAACTCGGTCGGGAAGAGGCTGCGGAACTTCGGGAACTCGCCCTCCAGCAGGCGGGTGGTGGTGCGCCGCCCGGCCCCCTCGAAGCCGATCAGGCCCTCGCCCGCGCCGCCCGAGGAGAGCGCGATCGAGACGGTGTCGCCGCTGCCCAGCGACTTGGCGATGTCCTGCAGGGTGCGGGCGGGGACCAGCGCGACCGCCGAGATGTCCGGCTGCTCCGGCTTCCACAGCAGGTCGCGAACGGCGAACCGGTAGCGGTCGGTGGCGGCCAGGGTGATCCGGTCACCCTCGATCTCGACCCGGACGCCGGTGAGCACCGGCAGCGTGTCGTCACGGCCCGCGGCCACCGCGGCCTGGCTGACGGCCGAGGCGAAGACCTCGCCGGAGACCGTGCCGGTGGCGGTGGGCATCTGGGGCAGTGCCGGGTACTCGTCCACCGGCAGGGTGGGCAGCGTGAAGCGCGAGCTGCCGCAGACCACGCTGACCCGCTGGCCGTCGGTGGAGATCTCCACCGGCCGGTTGGGCAGGTTGCGGGCGATGTCGTTGAGCAGCCGGCCGGAGACCAGCACGGTGCCGGCCTCCTCGACGTCCGCCTCCAGCTCGACCCGGGCCGAGACCTCGTAGTCGAAGCCGGACAGTGCCAGGCTGCCGTCCTGGGCGGTCAGCAGCAGGCCGGCCAGCACCGGCACCGGCGGCCGCGCCGGGAGGCTGCGAGCAGCCCAGGCCACCGCCTCCGCGAGGACGTCACGCTCCACCCGGAACTTCACCGGTCACCGCCTCCTGGGTCTGCAGTCGATATGCAGCTCTTGATCGTCTTCTGGCATCTGGCGGGCACCGGGACCGCGGGCCGAGCCCACTGTGGCTCCAGGTGCCGAAGGACAGTCTGACGTACTCCGCCGACAGTCGGGGCAGACGGGCGGAAGCAAGCCGAACGGATGTCGGGATCGGCTTGTCCACAGATTTCGGCGCACCCCGCTGTTGAGCGATTCCAGGGGTCTCTAGGTGTAGTGGTAGTAGTAGGGCCTGTGGATACCGTGGATAACCCCGTTTCCGCAGG
This sequence comes from Kitasatospora sp. NBC_01266, assembly GCF_036242395.1. Taxonomy (NCBI): domain Bacteria; kingdom Bacillati; phylum Actinomycetota; class Actinomycetes; order Kitasatosporales; family Streptomycetaceae; genus Kitasatospora; species Kitasatospora sp. NBC_01266. The sequence goes on from NZ_CP108458.1 coordinate 4,408,094, forward strand.
TCAGCCCCACTTTTTTGTCCACACAGGGTGTGGACGGGACCAGTGGATAACCAGGCGTCGCTGTGGACAGCGGAGCGTTACTCACAGCCCACCGAGCGTATCCACAGGTTTTCCCCAGCGCCGTCCCCAGATTCTCGCAGGGTTATCCACGAGCCCCGGTCAACTTCTCGTGACGGCTTTCACACCAGCCGATGAACAGGGCCCGTCCGTTGTCGAACAGTGGATAGAGCTGTGGAGAAGCTGGGGATAATCGGCCTTCCCCTGGGGACAGCCGGTGGACAACTTTCCGGACGGGCTGACGGGCCGCCAACTGTCCACATGCTGTGGATAACTGTTGTGCACAAGTCCACAGGCGGCTGACCTGCGGCGAAGAGCGTAGCGGCGAGGCAGCTGTGGAGGAATTCGGGATAACTCGGCGATCCCCATGCTGTGGACGGGGCAGGACACCCGCCGCTGTGGACAACGCCTGCTCAGGCCCGCACTGTTCGAATTGATGCTCAGATGTGCGAGAAGGCCTGGGGCTTGGCGGATCGTCAGTCGCTGGACCGAGCCTTCCCCGGCCGATCCGACTTCACACCACCTCGGACATGCCGAAGGGGCCGGTAGCGACGCGGAACGTCGCGACCGGCCCCTCAGCAGGCCTGGCAGCCTTAGCTCTTGATGCGGTTGGTCAGCTCGGTGACCTGGTTGTAGAGCGAGCGCCGCTCGGCCATCAGGGAGCGGATCTTGCGGTCCGCGTGCATCACCGTGGTGTGGTCACGGCCGCCGAACTGGGCGCCGATCTTGGGCAGTGAGAGGTCGGTGAGCTCGCGGCAGAGGTACATGGCGATCTGACGGGCCGTCGCCAGCACCCGGCTGCGCGAGGAGCCGCACAGGTCCTCCACGGTGAGCCCGAAGTAGGCGGCCGTCTGCTGCATGATGACCTGCGCCGTGATCTCCGGCCCCGCGTCCTCGTCGCCGCCCGGGATCAGGTCCTTGAGCACGATGCCGGCCAGTTCCAGATCGACCGGCGAGCGGTTCAGGTTGGCGAAGGCCGTCACCCGGATCAGCGCGCCCTCCAGCTCCCGGATGTTCCGGGTGATCCGGGAGGCGATGAACTCCAGTACGTCGGCAGGGGCGTTGAGCCGTTCCTGGATCGCCTTCTTGCGCAGGATCGCGATCCGGGTCTCCAGCTCGGGCGGGGTGACGTCGGTGATCAGCCCCCACTCGAAGCGGTTGCGCAGCCGGTCCTCCAGGGTGATCAGCTGCTTGGGCGGCCGGTCCGAGGAGAGGACGATCTGCTTGTTCGCGTTGTGCAGGGTGTTGAAGGTGTGGAAGAACTCCTCCTGGGTCGACTCCTTGCTCGCCAGGAACTGGATGTCGTCGACCAGCAGGATGTCCATGTCCCGGTAGCGCTTGCGGAACGCGTCCGCCTTGCCGTCCCGGATCGAGTTGATGAACTCGTTGGTGAACTCCTCCGAGCTCACGTACCGCACCCGGGTACCGGGGAAGAGGCTGCGCGAGTAGTGGCCGATGGCGTGCAGCAGGTGCGTCTTGCCCAGCCCGGACTCGCCGTAGATGAAGAGCGGGTTGTAGGCCTTGGCCGGCGCCTCGGCCACCGCCACCGCCGCCGCGTGCGCGAAGCGGTTGCTGGCGCCGATCACGAAGGTGTCGAAGAGGTACTTGGGGTTGAGCCGGGCGGCCGGTTCGTCCTTGCGCGAGCTGTCCGCCGAGGGGGCGCCGGGCGGGGCGGGCACGCCCGGTACCGGGGTGCGGTCGGTGACCCGCTCCGGCAGCGCCGGGGCCGTGGGCCGCTCCGGTTCACCGGACGGCGAGCCGGCCGACTGACCCGGCGGGCCGGGCAGGTCCTGGCCGGCCCGACCCGCCGGGCGGATGGCCGGCGGCAGGTCGCGGCGGACGGGCGGGCCGGGGCGGGTGCCGCGCGAGCGCTGCTCCTCACCGGTGGAGTCGTACGCGCCGCCGAACAGGTCGCCCTGGGACGGCTCGCCCCCGGGGCCGGGGCCGCCGACGGACGGCTGCGGCCGGTTCTCCCCCTCGCGGCTCTCCCAGTCGCGGTAGCCGCGCTCCTGGTAGGGCTGCGGCGGGCCGGCGGGGTAGCCCGAGGCCGGGTACCCGCCGTAGTTCGGCTGCTGCTGAGGGTAGGACTGCTCCTGCTGGTAGCCGTCGTACGAGGGCTCCGGGTAGGAGTAGCCGTTCTCGTAGTGCTGCTCGCGGTAGCCCGGGGCCGGGTAGTCGTGCGCCGGGCGGGGCGCACCGGGCCAACCCTGCTGGGGCTGCTGCGGCTCGGCGGGGGCCGCCGGCTCGGGCTCGGGCTCCGCCAGCTGCGGGGGCGCGGGCACCGGGGTGGGCGGCACGGCGTTGGCGTCCACCATCACGGCGATCCGCACCGGGCGGCCGAACTGCTGGCTCAGCCCGTCGGTCAGCTGCGGCAGCAGCCGCCCCTCCAGCACCTGCTTCGCCCACTCGTTCGGGGCGGCCAGCAGCGCGGTGTCGTGCATCATCCACATCGGCTGGGTGCGCTGCACCCACAATTTGTCCTTGTCACCGACCGAGGTGTCGTTGACCAGCCGCTCGACGACCTTCGCCCAGGCCGGGACGAGGTCGCTGTTGACATCAGCCACTGGTGCACGCTTTCTCGTTCCCCTGGAAGGAGGGGGATGGTCCTGGTCAGGATCGGTGGGGCGGGCCGGCTCGGGACGGAGCACTCGGCGGGGAGCTAGAGAGGGACGAACAAAACCAGACAAGTCCTGCAACGGTAGTCAGCGGGCAGACCTGATTCAAGTTGTTGTCCACAGGCTGTGAACATCCTGCCGATCGGAAGCCGGTTTGACCCTCGGGTGCCGTCCCGCGTACCGTAACCAGGTCGAGTTGTCGATGGCCGCTGCCGCATGTCCGCGGGTCCGCCCCGCTTCCAGAAGGCGCGCAGCACGGGCGCCGTGGATTGCCTGGAACCCAGCAGACCTGGGGATTCGGGCCGGATTTCCCAGGTATGAAGGGGAGATCACGCGGCCGCACGGTGACGGCCAAGCCGCAATTCGTCACCCTACGATTCACCCCAGGAGCCCCCGAGTGAGCAAGCGCACCTTCCAGCCGAACAACCGTCGTCGCGCCAAGACCCACGGCTTCCGGCTGCGGATGCGTACCCGCGCCGGCCGCGCCATCCTGGCGGCCCGCCGTGGCAAGGGCCGCACCAGCATCTCCGCCTGATCCGCGAATAAGGGTCTGCAGTGCTGCCCTCCGAGAATCGGCTGCGGCGGCGCCAGGACTTCGCGATCGCGGTGAAACGCGGCCGCCGGGCCGGTCGGCCCCTGCTGGTCGTCCATCTCAGACGAGAGGACGAGCAGACGGGGCAGGTCGCCGGGTACAGCGACTTCCACCCGCACGTCGCCGAGGGGACTTCCTCGGCGCGTGCGGGTTTCGTCGTGAGCAAGGCGGTTGGTCCTGCCGTGGTGCGCAACCTGGTGAAGCGTCGCCTGCGTCACTTGGTCCGGGAGCGTCTGGGCGGGTTGCCCGCAGGTAGCCTGATAGTGGTACGGGCGTTGCCGCCGGCGGCGACGGCCTCGTACCAGGATCTTGCACATGACCTGGACGCCGCGCTGAAGCGGTTGCTCCGGACAGATCCGGCCTCTCCGGCAACAGGATCAGGGCGATGAAGTACCTGCTGATGGGACTGATCAGGCTCTACCAGTGGACGATCAGTCCGCTGCTCGGGCCGGTCTGTCGCTATTACCCCTCGTGCTCGCACTACGGATACGAGGCGGTGCGCACCCACGGTGCGGTGAAAGGCAGTGTGCTGACCGCTTGGCGGATCCTGCGGTGCAACCCGTGGTCCCCCGGTGGGGTGGACCATGTGCCGCCGCGCAAGCGTCCCGTTTGGCATCAGCGGCTGCGTGCCCTGGTGCAGTCAAGGACCGGTAGCGCCGCGAGCCCGGAGCCGGATGGCTCCGAGGCCCACGACCCGGTCACCACAGGCTCGACGGCTGCTGGTCAGACGTCGGTAGGCCCGATGTCCGCAAGCCTGACGACCAAGCCCAATGCTCAAGGAGTCTGACCGGTGACCTGGTCCTTCCTGAACCCCCTGTACACCGCGGTGTCCTGGATCATCGTCCAGTTCCACTCGCTGTACAGCCATGTCTTCAACCCCGATGGCGGCTGGGCCTGGGGCCTGTCGATCGCCTCGATGGTCGTCGTGATCCGGATCTGCCTGATCCCGCTCTTCGTGAAGCAGATCAAGTCGACCCGGGCCATGCAGGCGATCCAGCCGAAGATGAAGGCGATCCAGGAGCGCTACAAGAACGACCGGCAGCGCCAGTCCGAAGAGATGATGAAGCTCTACAAGGAGGCGGGCACCAACCCCTTCTCGAGCTGTCTCCCGATCCTGGTGCAGATGCCGTTCTTCACCGCCCTGTACGGGGTGCTGAGCTCGGTCGCCAAGGGCCACCCGATCGGTGTCATCAACGGCGCGCTGCTGGCCAGTGCCGGCAAGGCGCACATCTTCGGCGCTCCGCTCTCCGCCAGCTTCGTGCACAGCACCTCGACGAACGTCAAGATCGTCACCGCGGTCATGATCGTGATGATGTCGGCGTCGCAGTTCATCACGCAGCGCCAGCTGATGACCAAGAACATCGACCTCTCGGTCAAGACGCCGTTCATGCAGCAGCAGAAGATGCTGATGTACGTCTTCCCGGTGATGTTCGCCGTGATGGGCATCAACTTCCCGGTCGGTGTGCTGGTCTACTGGCTGACCACCAACATCTGGTCGATGGGCCAGCAACTGATCGTGATCCGCAACAACCCGACGCCGGGCAGCCAGGCCTGGGACGAGCGCCAGGCGCGGCTGAAGGCGGCCGGCCGGCTCAACCCGGACGGCACGGTCATCAAGGGCAACGGCCCGTTCGGCTTCCTCGGCGCGGGCAAGGCGGCTGCGCAGCAGCAGGCCGCGGCAGCGCTCACCGAGTCGGTGCAGGTGCGCCGCCAGCAGCCGCGCCGGCAGACCAAGGCGCAGCGCCAGCAGGTGCACACCGGTGCGGTGAAGGCCGAGGAGGCCAAGGAGGACGCCCCCGAGGACGCCGCACCGGTGCAGGACGCGGTGCCGAGCGCGCAGGGCGCGGGCAAGGCGCAGGCCTCGAGTGGGTCCAAGCGCCCGGCCACCAAGCAGGGTGGCGGGAGTGCCAAGCGTGGGCCGCAGCAGGGCGGCGCTCAGCGGCCCAAGAAGAAGCCCTGAGCCGGCGCCCCACCCTCTGACCCTTGATTTCGGCCCGTAACCGTGGGCCCTGTCTTTGAAGGAGTCCCTCCCGTGACGGAAGGCACCACCTCCGCCGTCGATGCCGGATCGGGCGCTGCGGCGCAGGAGTCGGCGGACACTCTGGTTACCCGCCTGGAGCAGGAGGGTGAGATCGCGGCCGACTACCTGGAAGGCCTGCTCGACATCGCCGACCTGGACGGTGACATCGATATGGACGTGGAGGGCGACCGGGCCCTGGTGTCCATCGTCGGTGACGGCGACGACCGCACGCTTCAGCGGCTGGTGGGCCAGGACGGGGAGGTCCTGGAGGCGCTCCAGGAGCTGACCCGGCTGGCGGTGCACCGGGAGACCGGGGAGCGCAGCCGGCTGATGCTGGACATCGCGGGCTTCCGGGCGCGCAAGCGCTCGGAGCTGGCGGAGCTCGGGGCCCAGGCCGCCGAGCAGGCCAAGAGCACCGGCGAGTCGGTGAAGCTGCGGCCGATGACGCCGTTCGAGCGCAAGGTGGTCCACGACGCGGTGGCCGCGGCGGGCCTGCGCAGCGAGTCGGAGGGCGAGGAGCCGCAGCGCTGCGTCGTCGTCCTGGCGGGCTGAGGTCCGACGGGCTGAGGTCCAGGGAATCGTCCCTCGTCGACCCCGTTCGCACGGCCTGTGCGAACGGGGTCGACGTTCCTCGGGGCAGTGGCGTTCCCCGGGGCAGACGTTTCACGTGAAACGGTGGTGTGCGGGGGTCGGTGGAATCGGTGAGCGGAGAGGCTGAGATGGCGACGGAGAGTGCGGCGGCCGACGGTGACGGCGGGCCCCAGGGGCTGGCTGAGGCTCCGCCACAGGCGCGGGAGATCTTCGGCGAGCGCTTCGCCGAGGCGCAGCGCTATGCGGAGCTGCTGGCGTCGGCGGGTGTGCAGCGCGGGTTGATCGGGCCGCGGGAGGTGCCGCGGCTCTGGGATCGCCATGTGCTGAACTGTGCGGTGCTCTCCGAGCTGCTGCCCGCCGGTGCGACGCTCTGCGACGTGGGCTCGGGTGCCGGGCTGCCGGGGATCCCGGTGGCGCTGGCGCGCCCGGACGTCTCGGTGACGCTGCTGGAGCCGCTGCTGCGACGGACCACCTTCCTGGAGGAGGTGGTCCGCGAGCTCGGGCTGGAGAACGTCACCGTGCTGCGGGGACGGGCCGAGGAGATGGTCGGGAAGGTCTCGGTGGAGATCGTCACGGCGCGCGCGGTCGCGCCGCTGGACCGGCTCGCGGGCTGGGGGCTGCCGCTGCTGCGGCCGTACGGGCAGATGCTGGCGCTGAAGGGCGACACCGCCGAGCAGGAGCTCGCCGATTCGCGGGCCGCGCTGACCAGGCTCGGCGCCGTGGAGTGGGCGGTGATCCCGGTGGGCGAGCGCGCGCTCGGCGCGGCCACCCGGGTGGTGCAGGTGAAGGTCGGGGAGAGCCCCGGCGGAGTGAAGGCGGCGACCCGGCGGGCCAAGGCGGCCCGGGCGGGGCGGGCCGAGGCTCGTGGTACCGGGCGGCGCCGGCGCTGATCGGCGCGGTTCAGCAGGCCCCGGGAGTGATCCGCACTCCCGGGGCCGCTTGCGTTCTCGGAGTGTCGCACCGTCAGATTTCCGGCATTGCGGGCATGGTGTTTCACGTGAAACGACGCTCGCTGCTTCCCGTAGCCCTCGACCTGCGGCTGCGCCGCGGGCTCGGCCGTGGCCGGGCGGAGACTGTTGCCGCTCCGGTTTCACGTGAAACACTGGGCCCCATGCAGGACTCGGAGACCATCGACCAGATCGATGACACCCCTATCGCACGGGCGGCGCAGGCCGCTGTCCAGGCATTGGGGCGGGCGGGCGAGGGCCTGCCCAGGCCGCCGGCGACCCGCGTGATCGTGGTGGCCAACCAGAAGGGCGGGGTGGGGAAGACCACCAGTACCGTCAACATGGCCGCCGCGCTGGCCATGCACGGGCTGCGGGTCCTGGTGGTCGACCTCGATCCGCAGGGCAACGCCTCCACCGCGCTGGGCATCGATCACCATGCCGAGGTGCCGTCGATCTACGACGTGCTGGTGGAGGGCAAGCCGCTGGCCGATGTGGTGCAGCCGGTGGTGGACGTGGAGGGGCTGTTCTGCGTCCCGGCCACCATCGACCTGGCCGGCGCGGAGATCGAGCTGGTCTCGCTGGTCGCCCGGGAGAGTCGGCTGCAGCGGGCGATCGCGGCTTATGAGCAGCCGCTGGACTACATCCTGATCGACTGTCCGCCCTCGCTGGGCCTGCTGACGGTCAACGCCCTGGTGGCCGGCCAGGAGGTGCTGATCCCGATCCAGTGCGAGTACTACGCGCTGGAGGGGCTGGGGCAGCTGCTGCGCAACGTCGAGTTGGTGCGCGCTCACCTGAACCCGGCGCTGCACGTCTCGACCATCCTGCTCACCATGTACGACGCCCGGACCAGGCTGGCCGCACAGGTCGCCGAGGAGGTCCGCAACCACTTCACCACCGAGGTACTGCGCACCGCGATCCCGCGCTCGGTGCGGATCTCGGAGGCCCCGAGCTACGGGCAGACCGTGCTCACCTACGACCCGGGCTCCACCGGTGCGCTCTCCTACCTGGAGGCGGCCCGGGAGATGGCGCTGCGCGCGGTCGGGCTGGAGATGCCGCCCACCGCCGTGGAGCAGGCAGCCGCCGAAGCGCTCGGCGCGGTGGGACACAACCGGCACACGATCGGCGCGCAGGCGACGCCGATGGCACAGCAGAGCACGATGGAGGGCAATCGGTGAGTGGTCGCAGGGGTCTGGGCAAGGGGCTGGGCGCGCTGATCCCGTCGGCCGGTTCGCCGGCGCCCGCCGCGGGAGCGGGGACGACCGCGCCGGAGCGGTCGGCGGTGCCCGCCGCCAAGGCGGTCCTGGCAACCGGGGTGGTGTCGCCCAGCGCGGTGCCGGTGCTGCCCTCGGGGCGCGGCACGGTGGCGGCCAGGGCGGCGGAGAGCGTGCGGGTGGAGCAGGCGCCGGTGGACGGGGCGCGGTTCGCCGAGCTGCCGCTGGACGCGATCACGCCCAACCCGCGGCAGCCGCGTGAGGTCTTCGACGAGGCCAAGCTGGAGGAGCTGATCGCCTCGATCAAGGAGGTGGGCCTGCTCCAGCCGGTGGTGGTGCGTCAGGTCGCTCCGGAGCGCTATGAGCTGATCATGGGCGAGCGGCGCTGGCGGGCCTCCCGGGAGGCCGGGCTGGAGCAGATCCCGGCGATCATCCGGGCCACCGGGGACGACAAGCTGCTGCTGGACGCGCTGCTGGAGAACCTGCACCGGGCTGAGCTCAACCCGCTGGAGGAGGCGGCGGCCTATGACCAGCTGCTGCGCGACTTCGGCTGCACCCATGACGAGCTGGCGGACCGGATCGGCCGTTCGCGGTCGCATGTGTCCAACACGATTCGGCTGCTCAAGCTCTCCTCCGCGGTTCAGAAGCGGGTGGCGGCCGGGGTGCTGACCGCCGGCCACGCCCGGGCGCTGCTCGCGGTGCCGGACAGCGAGCGGCAGGACCAGCTGGCCCGCCGGATCGTGGCCGAAGGCCTCTCGGTGCGCAGCATCGAGGAGATCGTGGCCCTGCTGGACCACGAGGAGAAGCCGCAGCGCCAGACCGGCCCGCGGGCCGGCAAGCTGCTCTCGCCGGCCTTCAACGACCTGGCCGACCGCCTCTCGGACCGCTTCGAGACCCGGGTGAAGGTGCAGGTCTCCCAGCGGGACGGCAAGCTGGGCAAGGGCAAGGTGGTGCTGGAGTTCGCCTCGGTCGAGGATCTCAACCGGATCCTGGACGGCCTGGCACCGGGGGAGGACGGGCTGCGGCTCTCACAGGGCTGAGTCGGCGCTCGAATGTCGCTGGACCGGTGGGTGCATGTTTCACGGTGACTCTGTTTCACGTGAAACATGCACCCACCGGCGTCTGTACGGGTCCTTGGGGGGACCGGGTCCGGCCGTTCCGGTTGGTCGCTGCCCCCAGGGGAGGAACCGAACGAGGAGGTGTGCCGCATGGGTCGCAGGGTCGTCCCCCTGACGCTGGACAACCTGGCGGACCTGCCCGCGTCCTGCCGCTCCTGTGTCTTCTGGGAGCTCGATCCGGTGAGTGGTCGGCAGGCGGTCGACGAGGGCAAGGCGGAGGCGGAGAAGGAGGGGTGGATCTCCGCGGTGCTGCTCGAGTGGGGATCCTGCGGGCGGCTGGTCTACGTCGATCAGGAGCCGGCCGGTTTCGTGCTCTACGCGCCGCCGGCCTACGTGCCGCGCTCGCAGTCCTTCCCCACCAGTCCGGTTTCGCCGGACGCCGTCCAGCTGATGACCGGTCGGGTGCTGCCGGGGTTTCAGGGGCAGGGCATCGGACGGGTGCTGGTGCAGCAGGTGGCCAAGGATCTGCTGGGGCGCGGGTTCCGGGCGATCGAGGCCTTCGGCGCGGTGGGCGGGGCGCAGTCGAGCTGCCTGCTGCCGGCCGACCACCTGCGCGCGGTGGGGTTCAAGACGGTCCGGCCGCACCACCGCTTCCCCAGGCTGCGGCTGGAGGCGCGCGCCACGCTCTCCTGGAAGGGCGGGGCGGAGGGGGCGCTGGAGCGGCTGCTCGGCGCGGGGCGCAAGGAGCCGGTGCTCCGGCCGTTCTGAGGCTCGGCCCCGCCGCTCGGCGGCTCACCGCATGGCGAAGCGGTACGGCGAAGGGGCGGGCCCACTCGGGCCCGCCCCTTCGCCGTACCGCCGTGGGCTCAGCCCTGGTCGACCGTGATGATGCCCGCCAGGTCGCGCAGCAGCGCGGCCTTCGGCTTGGCACCGACGATGCTCTTGACGACCTCGCCGTTGACGTAGACGTTCAGCGTCGGGATGGAGACGACGCCGTACCGCGCGGCGACTTCCTGGTTGTTGTCCACGTCGATCTTGGCGACGGTCAGCTGGTCGCCGTACTCCTCGGCGATGGCCTCCAGGACGGGGGCGACCTGCTTGCACGGGCCGCACCAGGTGGCCCAGAAGTCCACCAGCACGGGCTTGTCGCTCTTGAGGACCTCGCTGTCGAAGGTCGCGTCGGTCACGGTCTTGGTGGCGCCGGCCACGGGGACTCCTAGGGTCGCGTTCGGGGGTGCTGCTCGGGCTTCGTGGTTCAGAACAAAGGGGAGGCGGATTCTGTTTCGCCGCCTCCCGGGCGGCCTCAGACGGGCGGGCCTCAGACCGCGACGGCGGCCTTGGCGTCCTGCTCGGCCGCGTCGGCCAGGTGAGCCAGGTAGCGCTCGGCGTCCAGTGCGGCGGAGCAGCCGGTACCGGCCGCGGTGATCGCCTGGCGGTAGCTGTGGTCGACCACGTCACCGGCGCCGAAGACACCGGGGATGTTGGTGCGGGTGGTGGGCGAGTCCACCTTGAGGTAGCCCTCGGCGTCCAGCTCCAGCTGGCCGGTGAAGAGCTCGGTGCGCGGGTCGTGGCCGATCGCGATGAACAGGCCGGTGACCGGCAGCTCGCGCAGCTCGCCGGTGGTGGTGTCGCGCAGGGTGACGTGGGTCAGCTTCGGGTCGCCGTGGATGGCCTCGACCGCGCTGTCCCAGGCGAAGCTGATCTTCGGGTCGGCGAAGGCCCGCTCCTGCATCGCCTTGGACGCACGCAGCTCGCTGCGCCGGTGCACGATGGTGACGCTCTTGGCGAAGCGGGAGAGGAAGGTGGCCTCCTCCAGGGCGGTGTCGCCGCCGCCGACCACCGCGATGTCCTGGTCCTTGAAGAAGAAGCCGTCGCAGGTCGCGCACCAGGAGACGCCGCGGCCCGAGAGCGCGTCCTCACGGGGCAGGCCGAGCTTGCGGTGCTGCGAGCCGGTGGTGACGATCACGGCGCGGGCCCGGTGAACGGTGCCCTCGGAGTCGGTGACGGTCTTGATGTCGCCGGTGAGGTCGACCGCGACGATGTCGTCGGGGACCAGCTCGGCGCCGAACCGCTCGGCCTGGGCCCGCATGCTGTCCATCAGCTCGGGGCCCATGATGCCGTCCCGGAAGCCGGGGAAGTTCTCCACCTCGGTGGTGTTCATCAGGGCACCACCCGCGGTGACCGCACCCTCGAAGACCAGTGGCTTGAGGGAAGCCCGTGCGGTGTACAGAGCCGCCGTGTAGCCGGCGGGGCCGGAACCGATGATGATCACGTTACGGACGTCGCTCACTGAATCTCCTGGTTCGCATCGCGACCCGCGCCAGGCGGGGAGGGTGGCGGTCCTGCTCCGCCGCCCGGGACAACGACTCACCAGTGTCGCGCATTCCCGGGCCTCGACCTACCAGGGCCCACCCGCCGGCTCGCTGTGGCGCCGAGCCCGGCCGGCGATCAGGAGGCGGGCACCTCCTCGTGCAGCAGGACGTCGGCCGTACCGGCCGGCGTGGCGGTGGCGCAGCCGGGGGTGAGCAGGAAGACGTCCAGCTCGGTCGGATCGCCGCTGACCCGGAAGACATAGACGTCGACCGGGGCGGACCGGAAGCTGCCGTGCGTGACCAGCAGCGGCTGCTGGCCCTGGTGACCGGTGACGGCGGCCTGGACGCAGCTGGGCAGTGCGGCCGGCACGCTGTCCGGTGACGGGCCCTCCTGTTCGGCGCCGACGTGCGGCAGCGTGCCACGGTCGCTGGGGGCGGCGGGCAGCAGCTGCCGGATCTGCCCGGGCAGGCCGGTGGCGGTGAACGCGGGGCCGAACGGGGTGCCGGCGGGCGAGGTCGGCACGGCAGCGGCCGGGTTGTCCTGCTGACCGGCTGCGACGGAGGTGTCGGCCGGCCGTTGCGAGCCGCTGCCGGGGCCGGAGACCAGGGCGGCGGTGCCCAGGCCGAGCACCGCGAGGCAGGCGACGGCGGCAGCCAGCAGTGCGCTGCGGCGCCGCCGACCACGCGGTACTCGGCCGACCCGGCCGGGCCCGGTGCTCCGGTCGGCCCGGCGCGGCGGCGCGCCGGGTGCCGTCGAGGGGTGGTGCGGTGGTGCGCCGGCCGTGTTCGACGCCTCGGCGGCCGGGACAGCGGCGGCGCCCGGAGCTGTGGCAGCGGCAGGCTCGGCGAGTGCCGCGGCCAGGGCGGCGTCGATCCGCAGGGCGACGTCCGAGGGCATCGCCGGCGGCTCCTCCTCGGCGAGCAACTCGGTCAGTTCGGCCAGGGCCGCCAGCGTGTCCGCGCAGTCAGGGCAGTGCGCCAGGTGCCGGCGCAGTTCCGCGGCCTCGGCGGTGCCGAGCAACTCCTCCTGCAGATCGGCGAGCTGGTCGACGCTCGGATGGGACGCGGACGGCGCCGACTCGCCGGGTTCGGGTGTCTGGTTCGTCATCGGGGCGTCGCGTCTCCTTCCAGGCTCGGATTCTGCGTGGGGATGCGGGTGGCCGGCGATGGGACGGAACCGGCGCCCGATGGGTTCCCTGCTCTCGGGCCGGGCGGTGTTTCACGTGAAACGCCGCCGGGTTTCCGGTCGGGCCGTGTTTCACGTGAAACATGGTCGTCGCCGGCCTGCGGTCGAAGGTGACGTACCAGCGGCAGCAGCCGGGCCCGGCCCCGGGCGCAGCGGCTCTTCACCGTGCCGACCGGCACGCCCAGCAACTCGGCGGCCTCGGCCACCGGGTAGCCCTGCATGTCGACCAGGACCAGTGCGGCCCGCTGCTCGGCCGGCAGCTCGGCCAGCGCGGCACCGAGCTCGCGGCGCAGCTCCTGGCGGAGCACCAGGGACTCGGCCGGCTCGGCCGCCGGGACCAGGGAGTCGAGCCGGCCCGGCTCCTCGTCGAGCGAGCCGGTCCGCCTGCTCCCGGCTCGCCGGGCCCGGTCCAGGCAGGCGTTGACCACGATCCGGTGCAGCCAGGTGGTGACGGCCGCACGGCCCTGGAAGGTGTGCGCGGCGCGCAGCGCCGAGACCAGCGCGTCCTGCAGTGCGTCGGCCGCCTCCTCGCGGTCTCCGAGGGTGCGCACGGCGACCGCCCAGAGGCGGTCGCGGTGACGCCGCACCAGCAGGCCGAAGGCCGCCTGGTCGCCGGACACGTGCCGGGCGAGCAACTCCGCGTCGCTCGCCTCGCCGGCCTCGGGCGGCTCTGGTCGTGCCGGTCCTGCCATCTGCCTGCCCCTCGGGTGCCGCTCGGTGCGGTCGGCTGGTGGGTCCCGCAGCCGTGCCGCCTGACGGTCCGCTGCTGGGGTCAGCCGGTGACCTTGATCGTGGTCACCTGGCCTCGGTAACTGCCGCTCCCATCCTTGGGGAGGCTGGTCAGCCAGATCAAGAGGTAGCGGGAGGAGACCGGGGACTTCAGCTGGAACTGGGCATCCTCGCCGGTGGCCGTGGCGAGCGGCTGCCCGAAGTCGCTGAGCTGGGTCGGGGTGGCGCCGCCGGACGCGGCGGGGACCCGCAGTTCGGCGGTGGTGCTGCCGATGAACTGCACCTCGACCGAGCTGACCGGCTTGGCCGAGCCGAGGTCGACCAGCAGGCCGGTGCCGTGGCCCAGGGCGGTCAGGTCCTGGAAGTAGCCGTCGGTCTGCCAAGCGGCGTTGGGGTTGCCGCTGTTGATCTGGGAGATCAGGTTCGGGTGCATCGGCCCGGTACCGGCGGGGTTGAAGGACTGGATGTTGCTGATCGCCAGCTGGGTGGGCTTGGCCGACGGGAGGCTGCTGGCCGAGGGCGCGCTGCTGACGCCGGAGCCGCCCAGCGCCTGCCTGTCGCCGCTGTTGCCGAGTTGCCCGGCCAACTCCCAGGAGCCGTAGCCGATCGCGGCCAGCAGCAGCACCGAGACCGTCCAGTTCGCCACCCGCCGGGCCCGGCTGCGCGGGCGCGGGTGCGGGCGCGGCGCGGGCATGGGCATCGACGGACCGGGGCCGGGAACGGGGGCCGGGGCGGGGGCGGGGCGGTGGCCGCCGCCGGGCGGCACCGGGCGCAGTACCTGGGTGCGGGCGCTGCTCTGGGCCGGTGCCGGGTAGCGGGGAGTGGTGCGGTCCAGGGCGGCCGGGGCCGACTCGGGCTGGCGGATCCGCGGCAGCAGCGCGATCTCCTTGGCCAGCGCGGCCGGTGAGGTGATCGGTGCCCGCTGGTCGCCCAGTGCGCGCACCGCGAGGTCGGCCAGGCCCGGGTGCACGTCGGCCCGCAGCCGGGCCGGCGGGACCGGGTCGGCCTCCTCGGGCACGCCCTCCAGGTCGTAGCGGCCCTCGGGCTGCGGCCAGCGGTGGGTCAGCGCGGCGTACAGCAGGGTGCCGATCGCCCGGGTGTCCGTCAGCTCGGCGTCCTGCTCGGGCAGTCCGCGCAGTGCCGCGTCGACGGCCACCCCGTTGATCCGGTACTGGCCGGTATCGGTGCGCAGCACGCAGCGCGGCGTCAGCCGCAGGTGGGAGCGACCGGCCTGGTGGGCGGCGGCGATCGCGTCGGTGACCTGGCGGGCCAGCTGATAGGCGTCGTAGGGCGCCATCGGGCCCGAGCCGAGCAGGGTGGCCAGGTCGGTGGCGTCGGGCAGCCACTCCCGGATCACGTAGACCAGCTCGCCCTCCTGGACGGCGTCCAGTACCTGAACGAAGCGCGGGTCGCCGAGCAGCGCCGCCGCGCGGGCGGCGGCCAGCACGTTCTCGGCCTGCCGGCTGCCGGCCGCCAGCAGGTGGACGCCCACCGCGCGGCGCAGCTTCTCGTCCACGGCACGCCAGCTGCTGAACGCCTCCGAGCGGGAGATGCACTCCTCCAGCCGGTAGCGGTCCGCGATCCGGTCGCCGCTGTGGCGCTCCGGGACGGGCAGCCGCTCGGGCGGCGCATCGGTGCCGTCCTCGGTGTCTTCCTCGGTGTCGTCCTCGGTGGTGTCTTCCTCGGTGTCCACTTCGGCGTCGTCTTCGCTGTCACCGCAGGAGGCGATCTCCGCCTCCGGGGCGGCGCCGGCAGCCTCGTGGGACCGGTCGGCCTCGGCGGTTGGCCCGGTCCCCGCCTCGGCCTCGGCGGGCACCGGCAGCACCTGCGTGGCGGTCAGTTCGGCGTCGGGGCCGCTCGGGGTGGCAGCGGTGCCACCGGCCAACTCGGCGGCGAGCTCGGCGGCGGAGAGCGGCGCGGTGATCTCACCGGACACCTCGCTCGGGGTCTCGACCGCTGCTTTGGCGGTCGAACGCTCGACGACTGCCTTGGTGCGATCCTTGGTGCGATCAGCCACCGTCGTCCTGCCTCCCCTTGTAGCGCCCGGTGCGGCATCCCCGCCCGCCCGCCTCTCGGAGGGCGGGCAAGCGAAGACCCGGGTCTGCAGACCAAGTCGTCCGAGACAATTGTGCCCACTCTTCCCGCCCGAGTACGACCGCGGACGGGGCCATCTGGTTCCGGCGGACCCTGAAGGGTTCGGTAGGTGGACAAACTGATCCGTGGTCAGCGGCCCAGTCGGGTACGGACCATGCCGATCATCGCGTTGAGTTCCTCGATCCGCATCCGTCGGGCCAGCGTGAGGAAGACAGCCAGTTGCCCGGCTCCGCCGAACAGTACCGCGAGCACGCTGCCCAGCCAGCCGCCCAGCAGCCCGCCGAGCACCGTGGCGACCAGGAAGCCGACCAGCGCGGCCGGCACGCAGGCGATCGCCAGGCGGGCGTAGGTCTTGGCGATCCGGCCGGTGTCCAGTCCGCCGATCCGCTGCTTGAGCTTCGGCAGGGCCACCCCCACCCCCACCAGGTAGGAGGCGCCGTAGCCGAGCGCCATCCCGGTGACCGCCCACTGCGCGGGCAGCAGCAGGAAGCAGAGCAGCGCGGCGGCGGCCTGGGCGGCGGCGACCCAGACGGTGTTGGAGAACGGGGTGCGGGTGTCCTCGTAGGCGTAGAAGCCGCGCAGCAGCACGTACTGCACCGAGTAGGGGATCAGGCCCAGCGCAAAGGCGGAGAGCATGAAGCCGACCGCGGTGGTGCCGTGCGCGGCGCTGCCGCCGTTGCCCAGGCCGTAGATGGCGCCGCCGATCTGCGGGCCCAGCGCGAGGAAGAGGAAGGCGGCGGGGACGATCGCCACCGCCGAGGTGCGCAGCCCGTAGGAGAGGTCGTCGCGCACCGCGGCGGCGTCGCCGTCGGCCGCGGCACGGGAGAGCCGGGGCAGCACCGCGCTCATCACCGAGACGGTGATCACCGCCATCGGCAGCTGCCAGATCAGCAGCGCGTTGGAGTAGGCCGCCAGGCCCACCCCGAGGTAGCCGGCCGTGGCGGCCTTGCCCCCGGCCGCGGTGGCCAGCTGAGTGACCACCAGATAGCCGGCCTGGTTGGCCAGCACGAAGAGGAAGGTCCACTTGGCCAGCCGGGCAGCCTTGCCCAGCCCGTGCCCGCGCCAGTCGAAGCGCGGCCGGAAGTGGAAGTCGGCGGCCCGCAGGTAGGGGATCATCGCCAGCGCCTGGACGGCCAGGCCCAGCAGGGTCCCGATGCCGAGCAGCCGCAGGCCCTCGGGACTGACGCTCTCGGGGGTGACCCGGCTGTGCTGGAAGGTGCCGAAGACCCACAGGTACATCGAGAAGGTGAAGATCACCACGACGTTGTTGAGTACCGGGGTCCACATCATGGCGCCGAACCGGCCGCGTGCGTTGAGGATCTGCCCCATCACCACGTGCACGCCCATGAAGAAGATGGTCGGCAGGCAGTAGCGCGCCAGAGCCACCGTGGTGTCGGCGCTGGTCGGCGTGCTCATCAGCGAGTGCGAGATCAGCTGGACCAGCAGCGGGGCGGCCAGCACGGCCACGAAGACCACACCGGCCAGTCCGGTCATCACCAGGGTGAGCAGCCGGTTGGCGTAGGCGGTGCCGCCGTCCTCGTCCTGCTTCATGCTGCGGACCAGCTGCGGGACGAAGACCGCGTTCAGCGCGCCGCCGCCGATCAGGATGTAGAGCAGGGTGGGCAGGGTGTTGGCGGCCGAGTAGGAGTCGCCCATGGTGCCGACGCCGATGGCGGCGGCGATCACCATGGTGCGCAGGAAGCCGGTGGCCCGGGAGACCAGGGTGCCGGCCGCCATGATCGCGCTGGAGTTCACCAGGCCGGTGACCTTGCCGCGGGAGACGGCGGGCTCGGCGGGGTCGGCGACCTCCGTCGGGTCGGTCGGTTCGGCCGGGTCGGCGGATTCGGTCGGGTCGCCGGGTGTGCCGGGCCGGTCCGGTGCGCCGGGCTCGGTGACCGGAGTGCCGGTCTCGGACGGCCTGCCGGGCGGTGTCGCTTCGGGTTCCGGCGCGGCGGGGGGCTCAGCGGCCGGTTCAGCGGTCGGTTCGGTGGTCGCGGCGAGGGCCGGCTCGCCGACCGCGGCGGCCCGCAGGCCGACCTCTTCGGCGCTCAGCGGCGGGTCGAACTCGATCACCGGCACGAACGGCCGCTCCGGCGCCTCGGCGACGGCGCTGTGACCGCTGTGACCGCTGTGAGTACCCGAGCCGCCGACCCCGGTGCCACCGCGGGACGGGGCACCGGCCGGCTCGGGTTCGGCGGTCGGGCGGATCCAGCGGGAGGCGGGGACCACCGGTTCGACCAGCGGCTCGCCGTGCTCGCGCTGCGGCGGCGGGGCCTGCTGGGCGCTGCTCCCGGCATCGGCGGCGGCGCCGGTCCCGGCGTCGACCGGTGCCGGGTCGCTCTCCTGGTCGTAGGGACCGGGCCCGGCCTCGGTGGCGTACGGGTCGGCGGCGAACGGGTCACGCGCGAAGGTCTCGGCGAGGTACCAGTCGGACTCGTCACCCGCCGGGCCGGCGGTTGCCGCCACGGGGCGCTCCTCGCCGTTTCGCGAGTCCTTCCCCTGCGGCCCGGCAGGGGGGACCGCCTTGCTCCGCTCGGTCATGCCACCTCATCGCTGGTCGGATCCGGCCGTCTCACCGAGACCTACTGTCTCATCACCGCAGACCCGATTCCGGCTTTCGACGCCCGAGCGCTAGGGGTGCGCCGCAGCCCCTTCGGTGGGCGCCTGGCCGTCCGGTTCGTACGGATCCGTCCCCAGGGGGGCGGCCTCGCCGTCCGCCGTTGCGGCCCCATCGGTGCCCTCGGGCGCGTCGGGGTCGATCAGCGGTGCGTCCGGGTCCTCGTCGGGCTCGCCACTGCGCTTGCGGCGCTGCAGGAAGAACCGCAGTCCGGCGAGCAGCACCAGCGCGCCGCCGGCCCCGACCACCCACCAGACCCCGCTGGTCACTTGGCTGACCTCGACGGTGAACGTCACCTCGGGGCCGTAGCGCTGCGCGTCGGGTCCGGTGGTGTACAGCTGGGCGGTCATCTGCACCGGCCCGTTGCCCTTGGCCTGGGCGAGGAACTTGAGCGAGGTGCTCTGGCCGGCGCTCAGCACTATGTCCTGCTGCTTGCTGACGTTCAGCCGGGTCGGCTGGCTCGAGGTGAGCCGCAGTTCCAGGTTGGTCACCGGCTGCGTGAGCTCGTTGCGGACGCTGACCTGGATCAGCCCCTCATCACCCGCAAGCGTGATCTTGCTGCTCTTCTTCGGGATGAAGACCGCGCCGGTCAGCTGCGTCAGGTAGTTCTGGACGTCCTGGCGGTAGCTGCTGCCAGCCGGCTCGGCGCCGCGCCAGGAGGTGGAGACCGAGCGGAGTATGGCGGCGCTGAACGGGCTGCTGACCCGGTTCTGCAGGGTGAGGATCCGCAGCAGCTGGTCCATCCCGTTCTGGGTGCTGGCGACCTCCTGGAAGCCGCTGATCGGCAGTTCGGCGCCGCGCAGTGCACCGGGGTAGTTGTCGGCGGGGGCGATCACGGTGCCGTCGGTGGCCGGGTCGGCGGGGGCGCTGGTCACCTGGTCCAGCGTCGTCATCCGGACCCACTGGCCCTGCGCCTTCAGCAGCGACTCCTGGAGGACCTGCGCGGTGTCGGCGGACAGGTTGCGCGGCGGCATCACCACCAGGGTCCGCGAGGTGTGCGGCTGCTCCCGGGAGGTCGCCAGGGTCTCGGCGAGCAGCCGCTGCTCGATCGCCGCCTTCGCCCCCGGCGCGCTCGGGTTGTAGGACTGCAGCAGGTCCGCGATGGTGCTGTCGGCGACCACCGCCGTCAGTCCGTTCGGCAGCGGTCGCGCGGCGCTCGGGGTGTAGTTCAGGGAGCGCGGATCGGTCACGCTCGAGCTGTTCACCACCACCCGCGAGGCGCCCAGCTGCTGGGCGACCTGGGCGGTCTGCTGGTCCAGGTAGCCCTGGTAGGGCCAGGCGACGTCGTCCTGCGGGTGGTCCAGCGAGAGCCGGCCCTCCACGGTCAGCTGGCCGGCTTGCTGGGCCTTGCTGAGGGCGGTGTTCAGCGCGGGCAGATTGCCGCCGTTGTGCGCGATCGAGGCCAGGTCGGGGTCGCCGTACGGCAGCGCGACCACCTCGTCGCCGGACTTGGTGACGGCATCGCGCAGGTCCGCCAACCACTGTGTGGCGACCGCCCGCCCGGTGCCGGCGGTGGTGGTGTCGTCCCGCGCCGGGGTGCCGGGGGGACCGGGCAGCTGGACCCGGTACGGCTTGGTCATCGCGTACACCGCGTCCAGCAGATCCGGGTCGATCACCCAGGTCAGCGACGGGATGCTCTTGCCGAGGGAGAGCAGCTGGCCCAGCCGCCCGTCCGGCTTCAGCTCGGTGGCCAGGTTGTCGTCGCGCAGGACCGGGGTCTGGTCGGCGTCCGGCATGGTCTGGGCGACCAGCTCGGGGGCGTGGGTGAGCGGCCAGAGGGTGGCGACCTGGCTGGGGTCGGAGTCCGTGGTGCCGCTCGGGGAGTACGGCAGCAGGGTGCGGGCGATGCCGACCTGGTGCGGTGTCGAGTCGTCCGAACTGCCGGCGTCGACCTCCACCGCCAGCTCGTAGACGCCGGGCCGAGGCAGCTTGAGGTCGCTCTGCGCCACCTGCGGCAGGGTGAACGGGACGCTGGCCCCCGGCGCCAGGTCGCCCACCGTGGTGACGGGGGCGGACAGTTGCTGGCCGTCGCCGTTGCTCGGGGTATGGGCGGACAGGTCGCTGATCGCGCTGCGACCGAGCAGCGGCTGCTTGCCCGCGCCCAGCGCCAAGCCCAGCTGCGCGTTCGTGAGCGTGCTGGTGCTGGTGTTGGTGACGGTGCCGCTGATGTTCAGGGGGTCGCCGGTGGCCGCACCGGGCTGCTGGACGGCGGAGATGGTGACCGTGACCGGGGAGTCGGAGGAGGAGGTGGCGAACTCGGCCATGGGGCCGCCGGCCGCGGCGGCCGGCGCGACGCCGACGGTGCCGAGCAGCGCCAGCGCGCCGGTGAGCAGCAGGGAGGACCGCAGCGCCTTGGTCAGCCGCCTGGCGGGCGGCACAGCCGCGCCTGGACTTCCGGTGTGCCGTACTGGCTCGCCCACGCGCTTCGTCCTCGCCGTCCTGATCCGCGGTCGTCATCGCCCCGGTCCGCAGCACCGCGACGACACGCGGCGTCGGGCTCGCGCCCGCTGCGGACCATCGGTCCCACCGGCATGGTAACGACGCTGCCGGGTCCGCAGTGTTGCGGGCCGGACAATGGAGGCCGGTGACCGGGCGCCCGGTGCGGCCGGGAAAAGCCGTGAGCTGCGGAGCGACGGGGCACGTACCCTTGTGTGCCGTGTCCAACGACGATGAATCCACCGCCGCCCGCCCCGCTCCCGCCGACCCGATCAGTGCGCTGCCAGGCCTGAGCGAGGCCCAGACGCTGGGCCTGCAGGAGCTGCTCCGGGTCTCCCCGGTCGCGGACGAGATCGCCCGGCGGTTCCAGGAGGCCGGCTTCCGGCTGGCCCTGGTCGGGGGTTCGGTACGGGACGCGCTGCTCGGCCGGCTCGGCAACGATCTGGACTTCACCACCGACGCGCGCCCTCAGCAGGTCCTCAAGCTGGTCCGGGGCTGGGCCGACGCGGTCTGGGACGTGGGCATCGCCTTCGGCACCGTCGGTGCCCGCAAGGACACCGCCGATGGCAGCTTCCTGATCGAGATCACCACCTACCGCAGCGAGGCCTACGACCGCACCTCGCGCAAGCCCGAGGTGACCTACGGCGACACCATCGGGCAGGACCTGGTCCGGCGCGACTTCACGGTGAACGCGATGGCCGTGGACCTGCCGGGACGCGGCTTCGTCGACCCGCACCACGGTCTGGAGGACCTGGAGGCCCGGGTGCTGCGCACCCCCGCGACCCCCGAGGAGTCCTTCTCCGACGACCCGCTGCGGATGATGCGCGCCGCCCGCTTCGCCGCCCAGCTCGACTTCGAGCCCGCGCCCGAGGTGGTCGCGGCGATGACCGCGATGGCGGAGCGGATCTCCATCGTCTCGGCCGAGCGCGTCCAGGCCGAACTGAACAAGCTGCTGCTCGCCAAGCACCCGGTGAAGGGCCTGCGGCTGCTGGTGGAGACCGGGCTGGCCGGCCAGGTGCTGCCCGAGCTGCCCGCCCTGCAGCTCGAGGAGGACGAGCACCACCGGCACAAGGACGTCTACGAGCACTCGCTCACCGTGCTGGAGCAGGCCATCGCCCTGGAGCAGGACGGCCCGGACCTGACGCTGCGGCTGGCCGCGCTGCTGCACGACATCGGCAAGCCGCGCACCCGCCGCTTCGAGTCGGACGGACGGGTCTCCTTCCACCACCACGAGATGGTCGGCGCGAAGATGACCCGCAAGCGGATGCGGGAGCTGAAGTACTCCAAGGAACTGATCGACGACGTCTCGCGGCTGGTCGAGCTGCACCTGCGGTTCCACGGCTACGGCGGCGGCGAGTGGACCGACTCCGCGGTGCGCCGCTACGTGACCGACGCCGGGCCGCTGCTGGAGCGCCTGCACAAGCTGACCCGCTCCGACTGCACCACCCGCAACAAGAAGAAGGCCGTCACCCTCTCGCGCACCTACGACGGCCTGGAGGTGCGGATCGCCGAGCTCAAGGAGCGGGAGGAGCTGGACTCCATCCGCCCCGAGCTGGACGGCAACCAGATCATGGAACTGCTCGAGCTGAAGCCCGGCCCAGTGGTGGGCAAGGCCTACAAGCACCTGCTGGAGCTGCGCCTGGAGCACGGCCCGATGGAGCACGAGGCGGCGGTGGCAGCCCTCAGGCAGTGGTGGGCGGCGGAGCAGGACGGCGCCTGACGGCGTTCGGCCCGTTGCCGGGCGCGCGGACCGCGCGCCCGGCAACGGGCCGATGGGCCTGCTCGGATCAGACGCTGGAGCCGGCCGGGTCTGCCGAACTGCCGTCGCCCGAGGTGTCGTCAGGGGTGCTGCTCGGCGCGTTGCCCGGTGTGTTGGGTGCCAGGCACAGGACGAAACTGTCGCCGGCGTTCGGGTGCGCGTAGTAGGTCGTGGCGGCCGGGTAGACGGAGCAGGCGTCGGCGGGGTTGTCCAGGCTGGCGACCCGGCCGAGCACGCGGTACTGGGCGTGCGTGTCGCCGCACGGCACGACGGTGACGTCCGGGTTGGTCTGGTTCTGGATCGCCGCGCCGTTGGCGTCCCGCAGGCAGTCGCCGCCGTTGGCGTTGAGCACCGAGGTGCCGACCACGTTGTCGGTGCCGTCGGAGTTGGCGAGGCCGACCAGCACCAGGGCCAGCACCGTGATCGAGGCCACCACCGAGACGAGGGGCACCAGCAGCATCCAGATCGCGCCGCGCTTGGTGAGCGGGGTGCCGGGATCGAGCTGCGGGCCGTGGGTGCCGGGGGCGGGCGGCGGAAGCTGACGGATCTTCTGATAGGCGGACCGGGTGCGCAGCAGGGCGATCAACGTGAAGAGCGGTGAGAGGTAGGCCCACCAGCCGCGCAGCAGGGTGTACTGGGAGAGCTGACGGACCGTCGCCGTGCCGCAGACCTGGCAGTAGGGGCCCGGCTGTCGCAGGAAGCGCATCAGCACGATCAGGCCCTGGTGCCCGTACACCGTGACGTCCGCGGCCGGCATGCCGCCGCAGACCCGGCAGGCCGGCGGCACCGGCGGGTAGCCGTAACCGTAGTCATAGGCGTACCCGGGCTGGGCGTATCCGGCTTGGGCGTATCCGGGCTGGGCAGAGCCGGGCTGGGCAAAGGCGGCGTCGGCGGGCTGGGCGTACGGGTTGGGAGGGTACGGGCCGGGGGCGTACGGGTTCGGCGCGGTGTCCTGCGGCTGGGCCGGGCTGGGTGCCTGGGCGGGGGCGGGCGGCGGTGTCGCCGGCATCGGCGGGGCTTGCGGTGCTACGGCCTCGGCTGTTGGTGCTGCCTCAGGGACGGGCGGTGCCTCAGGGGCCGGCGGTGCCTCGGCAGCGGGCGCCGCGTCGGTCACCGGTGCGGCCTGGGTGGGGAAAACCGGCGGCGGCAGCGTGGGCATCGGCGGGCGGTCGGAGGGCTCCGCCGGAGGCACCGGTGGGGTGTACGGGTTCGGTGGCTGGTTCGGACTGCTCACGACGGCTCTCCGAGCGCGGCACGACGGCCAAGGGGCGACAGAAAGGGAACGGAGTGGAGTGGTTCTGTGACGCGATGGTGCGGACGTACCCTAGCGATTCACGCCGTCGCGGTCACCAGCGCCCGCTCACGCGGGCCGGCGGGCGTACAGCGCGGCGCTGAGCCCGTACACCGCGGCGACCCCGAGCACCACGCCCGCGGAACGACCGTTCAGCGGCAGCACCAGTGCGGTGACCCCGGCCGCCGCCACGAAGGCGACGTTGAAGAGCACGTCGTAGAGCGCGAAGACGCGGCCCCGGTAGTCGTCCTCGACCGCGTTCTGCACGATCGTGTCGGCACAGATCTTGGTGCCCTGGGTGACCACGCCGAGCAGCAGCGCGGCGGCCATCGCGGGTCCGGCGGTGAAGAAGAGCCCCAACCCCGGGACGAAGACGGCGGCCGAGCCGAGGCAGGCGACCATCCAGCCGGTGAGTCCGAGCCGCCGGGTGAACCAGGGGCTGACGACCGCGGCCAGGAAGAAGCCGACCGCCGAGAGGCCGAGTGCGGTGCCGAGGGTGGCCAGTCCCGCCTGGCTGTCGGCGGGGTTGTTGAAGGTGTACCGGGAGAGCATCAGCACGGTGACGATCAGCACGCCGTAGCAGAACCGCGCCGCGGTGACCGCTGCGAGCGCGTGCAGGGCGGGCCGGCTCTCCTTGACCAGGTGGCGGAGCCCCTCGACCAGTGCGTGGCCGGCCCGGCCGAGCGCGGCCCGCAGGTCGGGGCGGTCCGGGTGGTGCTCGGGACCGAGCAGATCCGGAGCCATCCGGCGCGCCGCCAGCGAGGCGGCGAGGTAGAGCGCGGCGGCCACGGTGACCAGGGCGGCGTCCGCGCTTGGTCCGGGCGGCAGCACCTGGTGGACCAGGAACCCGACGCCGCCACCGCAGGCGGCTGCGATGGTCCCGGCGGTGGGGGAGAGCGCGTTGGCCGTGACCAGCTGGGCGGGCTCGACGACCCGGGGCAGCGCGGCCGACAGGCCCGCCAGGATGAACCGGTTGAGCGCGGTGACCAGCAGCGCGGAGGCGAAGAAGAGCCACTCGGGCGCCCGCCCGAGCAGCAGCGCGGCGGTCGCCAGGCCCAGGCCGAAGCGGGCCAGGTTGCCCAGGTAGAGCACCTGACGGCGGCGCCAGCGGTCGAGCAGCACACCGGCGAACGGGCCGACCACCGAGAACGGCAGCAGCAGGACCGCCAGCATCGAGGCGATGTCGGCGGGGGTGGCCTGGCGCTCCGGGGAGAAGATCACGTAGGAGGCCAGCGAGACCTGGAAGACCCCGTCGGAGAGCTGGGAGACCAGCCGGACGGTCAGCAGCCGCCGGAAGTCCCGGGTGCCCAGCAGCGCGCGGAGCGTGGCCCGGTCAGCGGACTGGGAGCTGCGGATCGGGGCCGGCCTTCTGGTGATCGCCATCAGCTCAGGGTGTCATGACGATGGCCGATGTTTCACGTGAAACATCGGCCATCATCATGACGCCGGCTCAGCCGGCTTTCAGCGTCGAGCGCTCAGCGCTCAGTGCTGAACAGTCGCGACCCGCTGCGGAGCAGCTAGTCGATCGGAGTGCTGCGCTCAGCGCTCAGCGTTGAACAGTCGCGAACCTCGCTGCGCTCAGCGCTCGACCTCACCGCGGATGAACTTCTCGACGTTCTCCTTGGCCTCGTCGTCGAAGTACTGCACCGGCGGGGACTTCATGAAGTACGACGACGCCGACAGGATCGGGCCACCGATGCCGCGGTCCTTGGCGATCTTCGCGGCGCGCACCGCGTCGATGATGACGCCGGCCGAGTTCGGGGAGTCCCAGACCTCGAGCTTGTACTCCAGGTTCAGCGGAACGTCACCGAAGGCGCGGCCCTCGAGGCGGACGTAGGCCCACTTGCGGTCGTCGAGCCAGGCGACGTAGTCGGACGGGCCGATGTGGACGTTCTTGGCGCCCATGTCGCGGTCCCGGATCTGCGAGGTGACGGCCTGCGTCTTCGAGATCTTCTTGGACTCCAGGCGCTCGCGCTCGAGCATGTTCTTGAAGTCCATGTTGCCGCCGACGTTCAGCTGCATGGTGCGCTCGAGGATGACACCGCGGTCCTCGAAGAGCTTGGCCATCACGCGGTGCGTGATGGTGGCGCCCACCTGGGACTTGATGTCGTCACCGACGATCGGCACGCCGGCCTCGGTGAACTTGTCCGCCCACTCCTTGGTGCCCGCGATGAACACCGGCAGGGCGTTCACGAAGGCGACCTTGGCGTCGATGGCGCACTGCGCGTAGAACTTGGCAGCGGCCTCGGAACCCACCGGCAGGTAGCAGACCAGGACGTCGACCTGGCGGTCCTTCAGGACCTGCACCACGTCGGCCGGAGTCTCGTCGGACTCCTCGATGGTCTCCCGGTAGTACTTGCCGAGGCCGTCGAGGGTGTGGCCACGCTGCACGGTGACGCCGGTCGGCGGCACGTCGCAGATCTTGATGGTGTTGTTCTCGCTGGCGCCGATGGCGTGTGCGAGGTCCTGGCCGACCTTCTTGGCGTCGACGTCGAACGCCGCGACGAACTCCACGTCACTGACGTGGTACTCGCCGAACTGCACGTGCATAAGCCCGGGGACCTTGCCGGCCGGGTCGGCGTCCTTGTAGTACTCGACACCCTGCACCAGCGACGCGGCGCAGTTACCCACGCCGACGATGGCTACGCGAACCGAACCCATTCCGGTTGCTCCCTGTGATCTCGTGAGGCCCACCGGAGACCGGCGGCCCTCGTCCTGCTTCTTCATCTGACTCATCGACGGGCGCACTGCGCCCACTTCCGCCGCGTGGCACACGCAGACGCGGCGGCGGCACTCCTAGTCGGAGCGCCCCGGGCGGTCGTGCGGTGGCCGGAGCGGATCGGGGGATCCGCTCTCGTCGCCACGGCCGTCCGAAGACTGTGGTGCCGGGGTTCTGCCCGGCGGGGCGGCGGCGCGCCCGGTGCGGTTGGCCCGCTCGGTCTCGATCAGCTCGTTCAGCCAGCGGACCTCGCGCTCCACCGACTCCAAGCCGTGCCGCTGCAGTTCGAGCGTGTAGTCGTCGAACCGCTCACGGGTGCGCGCGATCGAGCTGCGCATCCGCTCCAGCCGCTCCTCCAGCCTGCTGCGGCGACCCTCCAGGACGCGCATCCGCACGGCCCGGTCGGTCTGCCCGAAGAAGGCGAAGTGCACGCCGAAGTGCTCGTCCTCCCAGGCGTCCGGGCCGGAGTCGGCCAGCAGCTCCTCGAAGCGCTCCTTGCCCTCCGGGGAGAGCCGGTAGACGATCTTCGACCGCTTGCCGTTCAGCGCGGTGGCCGGGACATACGCGGTGTCCGGGTTGTCCTCGACCAGGAAGCCCTGGGCGACCAGGCTCTTCAGGCAGGGGTAGAGCGTGCCGTAGGAGAACGCGCGGAACGAGCCGAGCAGCACGTTGAGGCGTTTGCGCAGCTCATAGCCGTGCATCGGAGCGTCGTGCAGGAGGCCGAGAACGGCGAACTCCAGCACTCCTGAGCGCCTGCTCACGCTGTCCGGCCTCCCTTCGACGAGCTCCTGGCCAGTACTTCGCCGTGGGCTATGCCGCTGCGATGTATCGACTCGATATATCGAGAACGATAGGCCTGGGTCACGATTGGGGCAAGAGGGGCACGGGTGAATGTGATCACAAGAGTCCTGGATGTCCGTCGGCGGACCCCTGTCGCCTGCTTGTCACCTCCCCGTCAACCGCTTGCCGACCTGCCCGCTGACCTGCCCCGCCGACCTGCCGGTCGACCGGCCGAGGCCGGCCCGAGGTCGGCGCGGACCGGCCCGCAGATCTGCCCCGGCCGCTCCGTCGGGCGGTCGTTCATGCCGTCATCGACCGTCCGTCAAGGCCAACTCGGGGTTTATTGGCAACGGGGACGTAATGATCTGCCAGCCGTTCGCGGCAGTTGTGGCGATATGCCCGATTGATGCCTCATCAGGGATGCGTACGCTGTCGCGTGTGCACGAGGACCACCATCGGGGCGGCGGCCTGAAACAGGCCTAGGGCGGTTGCGGGCATCGGAAGTGGATCCTGTCTACAGGCGTCCGTGCCTGGCCGAGGAGTTACTGGACTATGAGCGAACACCGGCGCCGGTCGCCGAACTCGGGCGGCGGCGATCAGCCGCCTGGCGGACCGAACGGCCAACGCCCGTACGCCTACGGCTCCGCGCCGGAGGGCGCGCCCAGCTACGACCACCCGGGGCAGCCCCGCCCCAACCGGGCGGCCGGTCCGCGTGGGCCGCAGAGCGGCATGCGGGAGACGAGCCAGCAGCCGCGACTGAGCCGCGCCGAGATGCGGAAAGCAGCCCAGAAGCGCGGTCGCAAGGGCGGCGGCGGACCTGAGGGTCCGGGCCGAGACGGTCGCGGGGCCGGCGCCAAGCCGCCGGGCAAGAAGCGCTTCATCGACTACCCCCGCTGGGGCAAGAGCGGGGTGAAGCGCTGGATGCCCTCGTGGAAGCAACTCCTCACGCTCTTCCTGATCTTCTCCGGCGGCGGCGTCGCGGCGGTCGGCACCGCCTACGCGATGACCAACGTGCCGCTGCTCAAGGACCTGGTGAACGACCAGCCCAACACGTACTACTGGGCCGACGGTTCCCCGATGACCAGTACCGGGAGCACTCACCGGGTCATCGTCCCGATCGGCGACATCAACCCGTCCGCACAGAACGCGGTGATCGCGGCCGAGAACGAGACGTTCAAGACCGACAGCGGCATCGACCCCAAGGGCATCGCCCGCGCCATCTACAACATGGCGTCCGGCGGGGCCACCCAGGGCGGTTCGACGATCACCCAGCAGTACGTGAAGAACGCCTACCTGAACCAGAGCCAGACGATCAGTCGCAAGCTCAAGGAGTTCTTCATCACGCTCAAGATCAGCCAGAAGGAGTCCAAGGACGACATCCTGGACGGCTATCTGAACACCAGCTGGTTCGGTCGTGGCTCCACCGGCATCCAGGCCGCCGCCCACAACTACTACGGCGTCGACGCCAAGGACCTGAACACCTGCCAGAGCGCGATGCTGGCCGGTCTGCTCAAGGGCGCGGCGCTCTACGACCCCTCGCTCAGCGCGGCCAACCACGCGAACATGTTCGGCCCGCCGGGCAAGCCGGCCGC
The DNA here is from genome assembly GCF_036242395.1 of Kitasatospora sp. NBC_01266. Classification (NCBI taxonomy): domain Bacteria; kingdom Bacillati; phylum Actinomycetota; class Actinomycetes; order Kitasatosporales; family Streptomycetaceae; genus Kitasatospora; species Kitasatospora sp. NBC_01266. The sequence goes on from NZ_CP108458.1 coordinate 4,436,700, forward strand.
AGGCCGCTGGGAGTACGTGCTGGGCCGGATGGTGGCCGGCAAGTCCATCACCCAGGACCAGATGAACCAGTGCATGAGCGCCGGCTTCCCCGAGCCGATCAAGCAGGTGACGCAGACCAACATGACGGGGCAGGTCGGCTACATCGTCGACACCGTCAACAAGTACCTGGAGCAGAAGGACCCGACGATCACGGACGCCACCCTGGGCGCGGGCGGCTACCAGATCTACACCACCCTGCAGAAGGACAAGGTCGACGAGCTGAGCGCGGCGGTCGCGCAGATGCAGCAGCAGAACCTCGACCCGACCAAGCGTCCCAACACCGACACCTTCGTCCAGGTCGGCGCGGCCTCCGTGGTGCCCGGTGACGGCGCGCTGGTGGCCATCTACGGCGGCCCGGGCCAGGACAAGGGGCAGTACAGCAACAACGCGGACTCCGTCGGTGTCCCGGTCGGCTCGACCTTCAAGCCGTACGTGCTGGCCACCGCGATGCAGGTCGGTCTGCAGACCCAGACCGGTCCGGACGGCAAGCCGCTGCGGATCAACGAGGACAGCCGCTACAACGCCGACGACGAGAGCACCATCCGCAAGCCGGACGGTTCGCTGGTGACCAACCCGGACGGCTCGGTCTTCAAGCAGAAGAACGACGAGAACGGACCGCAGGGTTATGTGACGCTGCGCGACGCGATGATCAACTCGTTCAACGTGCCCTACGTGCAGCTCGGTGAGGACGTCGGCGGCCCGAACGTGGCCAAGCTGGCCGAGCAGATGGGGCTGAGCGCCGCGTCCATGCCGGTGGCCAACCAGAACACCGCCTCGTTCGCGATCGGTACCTCGACCCCGAGCGCGATCCAGATGGCCTCCGGCTACTCGGTCTTCGCTGCCCGCGGGCAGCAGACCGACATGTACCCGGTGACCAAGGTGCTCTTCTCCGGCAAGCAGCTGAGCACCTTCACCAAGCCCGCCCCGAAGGCGGTGCTCGACCAGGCGGTGGCCGACAACATCACCAGCGTGCTCCAGGACGTGGTGCAGAAGGGCACCGGTACCAAGGCCCAGGCGGTCGGCCGTCCGATAGCCGGTAAGACCGGTACCACCGACAAGGGCACCTCGGCCTGGTTCGACGGATACACCCCGTCGCTGGCCACCGCGATCACCATGTTCCGCGCGGACCCCAACAAGCCCGGGCTGCTCTCGCTGGTCGGCACCGGCGGCCGCAGCGAGTTCGCCGGTGGTGACCTGCCGACCGAGATCTTCGCCAGCTACATGAAGGCCGCCCTGGCCGGTACCCCGGTGCAGAACTTCCCGGCGCCGGAGCCGGTCAACACCGAGGTCGACGAGTCGGGTGCGCCGAGCACGGCCTCGCCCTCGCCCTCCGCCTCGGCCAGCGCCACGGCCTCGGCGACCGCCACGGCCACCACCCAGGCCCCGGTCACCGCGCCGCCGACCACCCAGGCACCGGTCCAGCCGCCCACGGGCGCGCCGGAGACCTGCGTGCCCGGCGTGGACTGCGGCGGCCAGCCGTCCACCAGCAAGGCGCCGCCCGGTGGCGGCAACGGCGGTGGTACCGGTGGCGGCAACGGCGGCGGTCCGGGCGGCGGTACCGGTGGTGGCAACGGCGGCGGGACCGGCGGTTGCATCCCGATCCTGCCCGGCGACTGCTCGACACCGAGCCCGACGTCCTCCAAGCACGGCGGGCCTGGCGGCGGTACCGGTGGTGGCAACGGCGGCGGAACCGGCGGCGGCACCACGCCACCGACCGGCACGGCCACCGGAGCTGCCGGGGCAGGGCAGTAACCGATCCGATCCGAGGGCGGTCCCGCGTGCTGCGGGGCCGCCCTCGGGCGTTCCCCGCCCCGGGCGCGCCCGAGGCGGATGTGTGGGACCAGTCCTCGTCCGATCGGCGCGCGTGCGGCAGTATGTCCGGCATGACGTCCAGCACCCGTGACGAGACCCCCGCCACCGAGACCGCGGTGGCGCCGGTCGAGGGCCCGCTGCCCAACACCGTGGTGGTCCCCGCCGACGAGGACCCGATCGCCGCGGCCGGCAGTGAACTGCTCGGCGGCCCGCCCGGGCGCCGGGCCCTGCTGGGCGTCTCCTGGTGGATCCCGGCCCGCTTCCTGGCGCTGGCCACCGTCCTGACGTACCTCGTCGGCATGGTGCAGAAGCTGCCCTGCTACACCAGCGGCTGGTTCTTCGGCGCCACCGCGCAGTACACCCACGCCTGCTACAGCGACATCCCGCACCTGTACACCGCGCGCGGCTTCGCGGCCGGGTTGCACCCGTACCTCGACATGCTGCCCTCGCCGTCGCCGGACATGAAGTACCTGGAGTACCCGGTGCTCACCGGCGGCTTCATGCAGATCGCCGGCTGGCTCACCCCCACGGCCGGCGTGATCGAGGACCGCGAGCGCTGGTTCTGGATGGTCAACGCCGGGATGCTGCTGATCTGCGCGGTGATCACGGTGATCGCGCTGACCCGCACCCACCGCCGCCGCCCGTGGGACGCGCTGCTCTTCGCGCTGGCGCCGTGCCTGGCGCTGGACGCCACGGTCAACTGGGACCTGCTGGCGGTCGCGCTGACGGCCGTCGCGATGGCCTACTGGTCGGGCCGGCGCACCGTGTGGGCCGGCGTCTTCATCGGACTGGCCACCGCCGCCAAGCTCTACCCGGTGCTCCTGCTCGGCCCGCTGCTGGTGCTCTGCTGGCGCTCGGGCCGCTGGCGGGAGTTCTGGCAGGCCACGGCCGGCGCGGTCGGCGCCTGGCTGCTGGTCAACGTGCCGATCATGATCGCCAACTTCGACGGCTGGGCCACCTTCTACAGCTTCAGCCAGAGCCGCAAGGAGGACTTCGGGTCCTTCTGGATGATCCTGATGCAGGACCGCAACGAGTCACTGGCCGGTCTGAACAACTGGATCGCCGCCCTGCTGATCGCCTGCTGCCTGGGCATCGGCTGGCTGGCCCTGACCGCGCCCCGCCGGCCGCGCTACGCCCAGCTGGTCTTCCTGGTGGTGGCGGCCTTCGTGGTCACCAACAAGGTGTACTCCCCGCAGTACGTGCTCTGGCTGATCCCGCTGGCCGCCCTGGCCCGCCCGCGCTGGCGGGACTTCCTGATCTGGCAGGCCTGCGAGGTGCTGTACTTCCTCGGGATCTGGTCCTACCTGGCTTTCATCAGCGACCCCAAGCAGCACGGGATCGGTCAGGACTGGTACCACTTCGCCGTGGTCCTGCACCTGGCCGGCACGCTCTACCTCTGCGCCAAGGTGATCCGCGACATCCTGCGTCCCGAGCACGACCCGGTGCGCTGGGACGGCAGCGACGACCCGTCGGGCGGCGTGTTCGACTCCGCGCCGGACGTCTTCGTGATCGGTGCGGCGCGCCGGCTGCGCGAGCAGGAGTCCTACGCGGCCTTCGCCCCGGCGGACGGGGTGGACTGGCTGGCGGAGGACCAGCGGGACGTGGCGGACCGGTGGGACGTCCAGGACGAGCCGGACGCGCCGGACCGGCAGCCGCTGGAGGACGCCCGCCCGCCGGCACCGACCGTGGCGCCGGCGGGGGACCCCGGGCACTCCTGAGCACCCGTCGGCCGGATCCGGTCAACCTGGTCCGGCCGGACCAGGTCAGCCGGTCCGGTCGGTCACCTGGTCGAAGTGGGTCGTGGTGTGCCGGGTGACGACCGGCAGCTCGTCGCCGACGGCCGGCGGCTTGTCGCTGTCGGGCAGGAACAGGATGCTCACCTGCATGTGCGGCGGCTCGGCGAACCAGAGCTGGCGCCCGTTCCACTGGTAGGGCGACAGGGTGCGGTTCACCGTGGCCAGCGCGGCCCTGGCGATCCCCTTGGCGCGCGGCAGCAGGCCCTGCACGTGTCTCGGTGTCTCCATGCCGATGCCGTGCGCGGTGCCGCCGGAGACCACCAGCAGGTGGCCGTTGGAGGGCGCCTTGCGCTGGCGGTAGCCGTAGCGCTCGCCGCGGGCCACCGCGGTCACGTCCAGCACGGTGGCCCGGGCGCTCAGCGCGTCGACGTCGCCGAGCCAGAGCCGGGTGCCGATCCGGGAGCGGAACTCGGTGTGCGGATGGGCGGCGCGCAGTGCGGTGACGCCTTCCGAGCTCAGGTGACTCAGGTAGACGGTGCCGGCGGGCAGCCCCGCGGCCCCGATCGCGGTGACCCAGTCGGCGACCTCGGCGACCGGGTCGGACATGTCCCGGCGGTCCAGCGGCAGGTGCAGCGCGAAGCCCTCGATGGTGGCCGCCGCGCCGCCCCGGGCGGTGGCCTCGGCCAGGTACTCGAGCTCGGCGCGCGCGATGCCGTGCCGGCGCATGCTGGTCATGCACTCCACCACCACCCGGTGGCCGGCCAGTGCGCCCAGCGCCTCCACGCTCCCCACCGTGCGGACCACCTGGCCGGCCCGGAGTTCGGGCGCCTCCTCGCCGATCCGATAGGGCGTCAGTACCAGCACGTCGCCCTGGAATCCGCCGGCCCGCTCGCTGTCGCGCAGCACGTCGGCGGCCTCCGCCGCGGTACCCACCGCCAGCGCACCGGTGCCCAGCAGCACCGCCTCCCGGGCGAGCCGGAGGTTGCCGAAGCCGTAGCCGTTGCCCTTGGCCACCGGGACCAGCGCGGGGAACTCGGCCAGCAGCGTGCGCTGATGCGTCCGCCAGCGGTCGGTGTCGACGTACAGCGAAAGGGTCATCGAGCTCTCCCCGGGGGGTGGTGCGGGCGGTGCGATGGGCGGCGCGTGGCCGGGTCAGCGGCGCGACATGTAGAGGTCGAGGGCCTTGTGCAGGAGCTTGTTCAGCGGGAAGTCCCACTCGCCCAGGTATTCGGCGGCCTGGCCGCCGGTACCGAGCTTGAACTGGATCAGCCCGAAGAGCGGGTCGTCCTCCTGGAGGGTGTCGCTGATCCCGCGCAGGTCGTAGGTGCTCGCGCCCAGCGCGTAGGCGTCGCGCATCATCCGCCACTGGATCGCGTTGGACGGCTTGACCTCGCGCTTGTGGTTGGCCGAGGCGCCGTAGGAGTACCAGACGTGCTCGCCCACGGTCAGCATGGTGGTCCCGGCCAGCGGCTCGCCGTCGTGGTAGGCGAGGTAGAGCCGCATCCGGTTGGGGTCCTCGTAGTTCAGCGACTGCCACATCCGCTGGAAGTAGCCCAGCGGGCGCGGGGTGAAGTGGTCGCGCTCGGCGGTCACCACATAGAGCCGGTGGAAGACGGCCAGGTCCTCGTAGTTGCCCTGGACCACCTCGACGCCGCTCTTCTCGGCCTTCTTGATGTTGCGCCGCCACAGCTGGTTGAAGCCGCGCTGGATGTCGTCCAGCGAGCGGCCGGCCAGCGGCACCTGGAAGACGTAGCGCGGCTGCACGTCGCCGAAGCCCGCGCCGCCGTCCTCGCCCTGCAGCCAGCCGGCCCGGCGCAGCCGGTCGGCCATCTCGAAGGCCTGCGGTTCGTACCAGTCCGGGTCGAGGTCGCGCAGCCGCTTGGCCTGCCCGCCGGCGATCGCCTCCTTGATCGAGGTGGCCTCCCAGCGCCTGATCACCACCGGCGGCCCCATCTTCACCGAGAACGCGCCCTGCGCCTTCAGGTGCGCCAGCATCGGGCTCAGCCAGCGGTCCAGGTCGGGGTCGAACCAGTCGATCACCGGGCCCTCGGGCAGGTAGGCCAGGTACCGCTTCAGCTTGGGCAACTGCCGGTAGAGCACCAGGCCGGCGCCGACCACCGCACCGGAGGCGTCGATCCACCCGATCGACTCGCTGCGCCACTCCGACTTCACCTCGCCCCAGGACGGCACCTGCATGTGGCTGGCGGAGGGCCGGCCGCGCAGGAAGGCGAGGTGCTCCTCACGGGTGATCGTCCTCAGACGCAGGCTCATGCTCGGGATGCTCCTTGGAGTGGACTGGCGGGGTGTCGGCCTCGTGACCCTATGACTCTGTGACCCTATCGATGGCTCTGTGACCTTATCGTCCGAATGGTCCGTTTCGGCCGGGTCGCGCGCGGCACGCTGACGGAACCCTAGGGGCGTGGTCCACCGGCGGGTACCGGAACGGCGCGAACGGCGCCCTCCGGAGGGGGAGGGCGCCGTCTCATACGCCTGGTGCGCGCCGGTGTGCCGGTGTGCCCGGTCGGGCGCGCGGTGGCCGACGAGGCGTCGGCCGGTGGGCGGGCTAGCCGAAGAGCCCGCCGTGGGCCAGACCGACGCCGAGGCCGAACGCGGAGGCGGCCAGTGCGATCACCGTCACGAAGCGCTCGGCGGTGGTGACGGAAATGAACTGGGACCACAGGCCGATGACGACACCACCGAGTCCGGTCCAGGAGCTCAACAGGTGCAGGCTGTGGACGAACGACGTGCTGAAGGCCACCAGGCCCAGGATCACGGTCAGGCCCACCAGGGTGTTCTCCCTGGGGTGCCGGTGACCGTCGGTGTTGAGGGTGAGCGCGGGGAATCGGCGGATGGTCTGTGCCATGGAACCCACCTCCTGCGGAGGGCGAGCGCGGTGTGTGTACCCGTTCTGCCCAAGATTGCGCCGCTCCAGACGTCCCGGCAATTCATGGGCGTTTTGTTCGTCCGGATGGGTGCGGGTAGGCTGAGCGATCTGCACTGGTGTATCTGTGCCCTCGCCTGCCCGCTCGCGGGTCGTGACCCGTCCCGGGTCCGGCGGGGCCCGGTTGTCAGACCCGGTCACTACGGTGGTTCCACCACAGTGGTCCGCGGTCGGTACAGCTCCAGTGCCGACGCCGTACAACCCTCCTGCCACGGAGAGACCGTGGCCGCTGAGTCCAAAGGAGGTGGGTTTACCCATGCGTCACTACGAGGTGATGGTCATCCTCGACCCCTCGGTCGAGGAGCGCGCTGTCTCCCCCCTGATCGAGAACTTCCTCAACGTCGTCCGCACCGGCGGTGGCACCGTTGAGAAGATCGACACCTGGGGTCGTCGCCGCCTGGCGTACGAGATCAAGAAGCAGCCCGAGGGCATTTACTCGGTCATCGACCTGAAGGCCACGCCTGAGGTCGTCAAGGAGCTCGACCGCCAGATGTCTCTGAGCGAGTCGGTGCTGCGGACCAAGGTCCTGCGCCCGGACACCCACTGAGCCACCCTCGGGACTACTGAAGTCCCGAAGGCTCATGTCCGATGTTTCACGTGAAACATCGCTGAACGGAACTCTTCCTCCCGAGAGGTCAGCACACCATGGCAGGCGAGACCGTCATCACCCTCGTCGGCAATCTCGTCGACGACCCCGAGCTGCGTTTCACCCCCTCGGGTGCGGCGGTCGCGAAGTTCCGCATCGCGTCCACCCCCCGCACCTTTGACCGCCAGACCAACGAGTGGAAGGACGGCGAGAGCCTCTTCCTCACGTGCAACGTCTGGCGTCAGCCGGCGGAGAACGTGGCCGAGTCGCTGCAGCGCGGCATGCGCGTGATCGTGCAGGGCCGACTGCGCCAGCGGTCTTACGAGACCAAGGAAGGCGAGAAGCGGACGGTCTTCGAGGTTGAGGTCGACGAGGTCGGCCCGAGCCTGCGCTCGGCGACTGCCAAGGTGACCCGGGCCAACCGGTCCGGCGGTCCTGGCGGTGGCGGCGGCTTTGGTGGCGGTGGCCAGCAGGGCGGCGGCGGCCAGGGCGGCGGCTGGGGTGGCAACGGCGGTGGCCAGCAGGGTGGCAGCTGGGGCGGCAACGCCTCGGGCGGCCAGTCCGGCCCCTCCGACGACCCCTGGGCGTCCAGCGCTCCCTCTGGTGGCAACCAGGGTGGCGGCGGCTGGGGTGCCCCGTCCGGTGGCGGCTTCTCGGAAGAGCCTCCGTTCTAAGAGCTGACAGATTTCGTGCGACCCGGGGCGCCCGCACTCGATGCGGGTCCCGGATCGTGATCCTCATTTGGAGCACACCATGGCGAAGCCGCCTGCTCGCAAGCCGAAGAAGAAGGTTTGCGTCTTCTGCAAGGACAAGGTCAACTACGTTGACTACAAGGACACGAACCTGCTGCGGAAGTTCATTTCCGACCGCGGGAAGATTCGTGCCCGCCGGGTCACCGGCAACTGCACCCAGCACCAGCGCGACGTCGCCACGGCCGTGAAGAACAGCCGTGAGATGGCGCTGCTGCCCTACACCAGCACCGCGCGCTAAGAGAGGGTGACCGAAAAATGAAGATCATCCTCACTCACGAGGTCCCTGGCCTCGGTGGCGCCGGCGAGATCGTCGAGGTCAAGGACGGCTACGCCCGTAACTACCTGGTTCCGCGTGGCTTCGCCATCCGCTGGACCAAGGGCGGCCAGAAGGACGTCGACGCGATCCGTCGCGCTCGCAAGATCCACCAGATCCAGACCATCGAGGCGGCCAACGAGTTCAAGGCCAAGCTCGAGGGTCTGCAGGTCAAGCTGGCCGTTCGCTCCGGCGACGCCGGCCGCCTGTTCGGCTCGGTGACCCAGGCCGACGTCGTCGAGGCCGTCAAGGCCGCCGGCGGCCCGGCGGTCGACAAGCGTGCCATCACGATCGTCTCGCCGATCAAGACCGTGGGTACCCACAAGGTCTCGGTCAAGCTGCACGCCGACGTCAAGGCTGACCTCGACGTCGCCGTCGTCGCTGCCTGATCCAGGCTGCTGCGGTAACGCGTCAACGAAGGGCCGGTCCTCCCGCAGGGGAGGGCCGGCCCTTTCGCGTGCTCGGGGGTACGGCCGGTCAGCCCCGGACCGCCCCGGTCACCAGCCAGCGGCCGGTGCGCAGCCGGCCCACCAGGAAGGCGCAGCGCAGCAGGATGAACAGGTTCAGCGCCCACCAGATGCCGGCCAGCCCCCAGCCGAGCGAGGGCACCGCCAGGGCCAGCGGCGCGAAGACCGCCAGCGTGCCGAGCATCGCCCAGGCCAGGTAGCCGCCGTCACCCGCGCCCATCAGCACGCCGTCCAGCACGAAGACCGGTCCGGAGGCGGGCTGGGTCAGCGCGACCAGCAGCAGGACCGCGGAGAGCTGCTCGCGGACCGCCGGGTCGGTGGTGAAGAGCGGGATGTACAGCGGCCGGGCCAGCACCACCAGCAGGCCGAGCAGCAGCCCCGAGCCGAGACCCCACTCGACCATCCGCCGGGTTGCCGCCCGGGCGCCGGCCCGGTCCCCGGCACCCAGGTAGCGGCCGATGATGGACTGCCCGGCGATCGCGATGGCATCCAGTGCGAAGGCCAGGAAGCCCCAGAGCGCCATGGCGATCTGATGGGTCGCCACCTCGCGGTCGCCGAGCCGCGCCGCCACCGCGGTGGCCAGCACCAGGACCGCGCGCAGGCTGAGGGTACGGATCATCAACGGCCCGCCGGCCCGGGCGCAGGCCCGGATCCCGACCGGGTCGGGGCGCAGCGCGGCCCGCTCGCGGCGGGCGCCGCGGACCACCACGGCCAGGTAGACCGCGGCCATCCCGTTCTGCGCCAGCACCGTGCCCCAGGCCGAGCCGGCCACGCCCAGGCCCGCGCCGTAGACCAGGGTGAGGTTGAGCCCGAGGTTGGCGCTGAAACCGGCCACCGCCACCAGCAGCGGCGTGCGGGTGTCCTGCAGGCCGCGCAGCACGCCGGTGGCGGCCAGCACCATCAGCATGGCGGGGACGCCCAGCGCGCTGATCCGCAGGTAGGTGACCGCGTACGGCGCGGCGGTGGCCGAGGCGCCGAGCAGGTCGGCCACCTGCGGGGCCAGCAGGGCCGCCAGCAGCGCCACCGGAACGGCGAGCAGCAGGGCCAGCCAGACGCCGTCGATGCCCTGCTGGACGGCCGCCCTGCGGTCCCCGGCACCGATCCGGCGGGCCACGGCCGCCGTGGTCGCGTAGGCCAGGAAGACGAAGATCCCGGCGAGCGTGCTCAGCGCGGTGCCGGCCACGCCGAGGCCGGCCAGCTGCGCGGTGCCGAGGTGGCCGACGATCGCCGAGTCGCCGAGCAGGAAGAGCGGTTCCGCCACCAGCGCGCCGAAGGCCGGCACGGCCAGCGCGAGGATCTCGCGGTCGTGCCGGCGGCGGTCCTGGCGCGGCTGGTGGTGCTGCCGGCTGTCGGGTCGTGAGTGGTCGGGAGCCCCGGGCCCGCTGGGCGCGGGGGGAGTCGGCTCAGCGATCGACTGGCCACCTGTCATGCGGGATACGGTAAGGCACCGTGGGTAAGTAGCGCCAGAGATCTTGGTCATTACGACCGGCGCGTGCCCAGGCGTGTGAAGTTTTTCTCATGCACAGCCGGTGGAAAGAGTCACCGCAGGTCAGCGAGTTGACACCAGGCGGATCGTGTGGTTATCCACAGGAGTTTCCCCACCCTTGTGCACAGGATTCGGGCGGTTGTCCACAGCGAGAGCCGCTTCATCCACACCCCCTGTGGATAACTGTCCCGGATTTTCTTGGAGCTAGGCCCGCGTGCGCCTTAGCGTGGTCGCTCACCCGACGCGCCGCGCCCGTACCCGGCCGCCGTCCTGTCGGCCGGGTGGCGTATGAAGGAGGTGGAGCGGACCGTGATCGTGCCCGTCCACCACCGAGGCCACCTCGTCCTTGCACCAGACTCGCACCGCTTGCTGAACGGGGAAAAAGCGTGACCGGCCCCCAGTACGACGACCACGACGCGCCACCGCCCCCGGAGGACGACTGGCAGCCGTCCGACGACGCTTTCGGCCCTTCCTTCCCCGCCGACGGCCCCAGCGACCGCCTGCCGGTCTCCCGCAACCGCGGCCAGGCCGCGGCGGGCGGTGGCGGTGGCGGCAAGGGCGAGTTCCGCAAGCGGGACGGCGAGCGCGGCCGGGACGGCGGGCGCGAGGGCGGCCGGGAGGGCGGCGTCGAGGGCTTCGAGCGGGTCCCGCCGCAGGACATCCCGGCCGAGCAGTCCGTGCTCGGCGGCATGATGCTCTCCAAGGACGCCATCGCCGACGTGGTCGAGGTGCTCAAGCCGCTCGACTACTACCGCCCGGCCCACGAGCTCATCCACAGCGCGATCCTCGACCTCTACGCCCGTGGCGAGCCGGCCGACCCGATCACCGTCGCCAGCGAGCTGACCAAGCGCGGCGAGCTGACCCGGGTCGGTGGCCCCGGCTACCTGCACACCCTGGTCAACTCCGTCCCCACCGCCGCCAACGCCGAGTACTACGCCGAGATCGTCCACGAGCGCGCCGTACTGCGCCGCCTGGTCGAGGCCGGCACCCGGATCGCCGGCATGGGCTACGCCGCCGAGGGCGACGTGGACGAGATCGTGAACGCCGCCCAGGCCGAGATCTACGCCGTCACCGAGCAGCGCACCAGCGAGGACTACGCCCCGCTGGCCGACATCATGGAGGGCGCCCTCGACGAGATCGAGGCGATCGGCTCCCGGCAGGGCCAGATGTCGGGCGTGCCGACCGGCTTCGCCGACCTGGACGCGCTGACGAACGGTCTGCACCCCGGTCAGATGATCGTCATCGCGGCTCGTCCCGCGATGGGCAAGTCCACCCTCGCCCTGGACTTCTCCCGGGCGTGCTCGATCACCAACGGCCTGCCGAGCGTGATCTTCTCGCTCGAAATGGGCCGCAACGAGATCGCGATGCGCCTGCTCTCCGCCGAGGCCCGGGTCGCGCTGCACCACATGCGTTCGGGCAACATGACCGACGACGACTGGACCCGGGTGGCCCGTCGGATGCCGGACGTGACGGCGGCTCCGCTCTACATCGACGACTCGCCGAACCTGTCGATGATGGAGATCCGCGCCAAGTGCCGGCGGCTGAAGCAGCGCCAGGACCTCAAACTGGTGGTCATCGACTACCTCCAGCTGATGCAGTCCGGCGGTTCGCGCCGGGCCGAGAGCCGCCAGCAGGAGGTCTCCGACATGTCGCGAAACCTGAAGCTGCTGGCCAAGGAGCTCGAGGTCCCGGTGATCGCGCTCTCCCAGCTGAACCGTGGCCCCGAGCAGCGCACCGACAAGAAGCCGATGGTCTCCGACCTGCGTGAATCGGGCTCCATCGAGCAGGACGCCGACATGGTCATCCTGCTCCACCGCGAGGACGCCTACGAGAAGGAGTCCCCCCGCGCGGGTGAGGCCGACCTGATCGTGGCCAAGCACCGTAACGGCCCGACCGCCACCATCACGGTGGCGTTCCAGGGCCACTACTCGCGGTTCGTGGACATGACGCGGGACTGAGGCACCGCTTGCAGGGCCTAAGATTTCATGTCGGAACCTCAGGGCTGATGTCGGATCAGAGTCGGACACGACACGGTGTGGACCGGTCGTCGTGGATCTGAAGCCGCGCCGGCGGCATCAGCGGATCAGCGGCGACCTGTGACACGAACCGCGAGACCCCGCAAGGCACTGGGGCAGCACGTTCAGGACTCCGAATGGGTTAGTCTCCGGCGGGTGATTACCAAGGGATTGCCGACTCGGTGGACAGCACGGACGGCCGGGCGAGGGGAACGTGCCGCCGCTCCGGGGAGCCGGCTCGGCTGGCTGGACGCGCTGCGCGGGGTCGCCGCGCTGGCCGTGGCGGCCCACCACTTCCAGATCTTGACGCTGATCCCGCACGGCGGCTACATCGCCGCCCACTTCGACCTCGGCTTCTACGGGGTCATCGCGTTCTTCATCGTCAGCGGGTACATCATCCCGGCCTCGCTGGAGCGCCGCGGTGACGTCCGGGCCTTCTGGATCAGCCGGATCTTCCGGATCTACCCGGCGCTGATCGTGAGCATGGTCCTCTCCGAGTGCATCCGGCCGTACTCCTACCATGTCCTCACCTTCGACGGCTACGGACACCACCTGCTCTGGCTGGCGGGCAACGGCCTGAATCTGTCGGACATGCTGGGAGTGGTGAACGCGCTCGGCATCTCGTGGACGCTCACGTACGAGATGCTCTTCTACTTCTTCGTCAGCAGCCTCTTCACGGTCGCCTGGCACCGGCGCAGCACGCCGATCGCGGTCGTGGCGGCGGCGATCGCACTCGTGCTGGGCGTCTCGATCCCGTCGTACAGCCTGACCCACAGCCTTCCGGAGCTCAGGAACCTCGTGGCCGCCGCTGTGGCCGTCGTGGGCATGGGCATGCTCTGCATGGTCAGCGGCAAAGCGGGGCTGGCCCGCATCGGTGGTCTGCTGCTGGGCGGGTTCGGTCTGCTGCTGGTGTTCACCAACGGCCGGGATCCCGCGTACGAGACCTTCACCATCCTCGCGACGATGTTCGCGGGCACGGTGATCTACCGGGCGCAGCATGGGCAGATCGAGCGCATCGAGGCCTGGCTGTCCGTCGGTTTCGTGGTGGTGGCGGGCGCCATGGTGGGGTGGATGTACAACCGGGGCGCGATGGGGAACGCGACCTCGACTTTCACCTGGCAGGCGTGGACCAACGCCTACCTGGGAGCGTGGGCGTCGTTCGGGCTCTTCTTCCTGCTGCGCAACCGGCGGCTTCCGCGCGCGATGACCTGGCTGGGCGCGGTGAGTTTCTCGGTCTACCTGCTGCACTGGCCGGTCAAGGAGTTCCTGCTGTCGCGGCTCGGCTGGGACCCTTATTACTACTACTACAAGCTGGCCGCGATGCCGTTCGCCGAGCGGTGGTCGTACGTGGCCGGGTACGTCGCGGTGCTGCTGGTGGCTTCCTGGCTGATGCACCGGCTGGTGGAGCTGCCGTTCCAGAACCTGGGCCGCAAGCTGACCAAGGCGGCGAACCGCCGCTGGCCGCAGCAGTCCCTGGAGCAGCCGGCACCGGTTGCGGCGGTGGCCGTCGCCCCGGGGCAGCCCGCCGGGGCGGCGGAGCCGGAGCTGACCGGCACAGGCGCGGGCCTGAGCTGACCGAACCGAGGCGTCGGGAACATCGACCTGGTGGTCGACGCCTTCGGGTACTACCGGAACGGTTCGACCGACCGGCACGCCGGATCCGATGGGCCCCTGGGGTGGCATGGATTGCCGCCCCCGGGGCCCTTCGCGTCCCACCGGATGGCCCATCCGGGGTCAGCGGTGGGCCGGGAGGTGGACGAGGTGGCAGCCGTCGCCGGGCCGGTGGGCGAATTGCAGGGGCGTCGCGGGGGACGGTGAGGGTGGGAGTGGGGCTGGGCCGAGTCGGGAGGACATTCGTGGGCGAGAACAAGGAGCGCATGCTGGCCGGGGACTGGTACCTCCCCGACGACCCCGAGCTGGGGGCGGACTCCGAGCGCCGGGCCGAGCTCTGCGCCGCGTACAACGGCGGTGGCCGGCTGGCTCCGGCCGAACGCGGCAGGATTCTGCGGGAGTTGCTCGGCTCGGTGGGCGAGGGAGTGCGGGTCCGGGCGCCGTTCCACTGCGACTTCGGCTACCACATCAGCATCGGGGCCCGTACGTTCGTCAATTTCGGTGCGGTCTTCCTGGACGCGGCACCCATCACCATCGGGGCGGACGTGCAGATCGGGCCGAACGTCCAGCTGCTGACGCCGACTCACGAGCTGGATCCGGAGCGCCGGCGGGCCGGTTGGGAGAGGGCGGTGCCGGTGGCGATCGGTGACAACGTCTGGCTAGGCGGCGGGGTGATCGTCTGCCCGGGAGTGAGCATCGGCGAGAACACGGTGGTCGGTGCCGGGGCGGTGGTCACCAAGGATCTGCCGCTGGGTGTGCTGGCGGTGGGCAATCCGGCCCGGATCGTTCGCGCGCTGGGCGGGACCTAGTCTGACCCGATGACAGAAACGGATAACCGTACGAACGAAGCCGTCGACCTGGTCATCTTCGACTGCGACGGGGTGCTGGTGGACAGCGAGCGGATCGCGGTCCGGGTGCATGTCGCGCTCGGTGCCGAGTTCGGCTGGCCGCTCACCGAGGCTCAGGTGATGGAGCGGTTCGTCGGTCGCTCGGCCGCCTCGATCGCCGAGCTGGTGGCCGAGCGGCTGGGCGCCACGGTGGCCGAGGAGTGGCGGCGCCGCTTCGAGGAGCTGCACCGGGTGGCGGTGGAACGGGAGTTGGTCCCGGTCGACGGGATCGAGGAGGCGCTGGCGGCGCTGCACCGGCCGTCCTGCGTGGCCTCCAGCGGCAGCCACCAGAAGATGCGGCACACCCTGGGGCGGACCGGCCTGTACGGGTACTTCGACGGTCGGATCTTCAGCGCGACCGAGGTCGACCGGGGCAAGCCCGCTCCTGACCTGTTCCAGCACGCGGCGGCCCGGATGGGCGTGCCCGCGGCAGCCTGCGTGGTGGTGGAGGACAGCGGCCCGGGTGTCCGGGCGGCCCGCGCGGCCGGGATGCGGGTGCTCGGCTACGCGGGCGGCCTGACGCCGGCCGAGCTGCTGGTGGCGGCGGGCGCGCAGCAGGTCTTCCACGACATGCGTGAGCTGCCCGCGCTGCTCACGGCCCTGGCGGCCGGCTCGGACCGGCCGACCGCCGCCGGCACGGCCGGCTACCAGGAGCAGGCCGCCGCGCTGGCCGAGCAGTACGAGAGCGTCAGCTTCGAGCAGGTCCACCACGGGCGGTTGCACCTGCTGCCGCCGGCCCCCGCCCGGGTGCTGGACCTCGGTGCCGGTTCCGGGCGGGACGCCGCCGCGCTGGCCGCGCTGGGCCACCTCGTCACCGCGGTGGAACCCACCGCCGCGCTGCGCGAGCACGGTGAGCGGCTGCACCAGGGAGCCGGGATCCGCTGGGTGGACGACGCGCTGCCCGCGCTGCCGGCGCTGGTGGCCGAGGGTGCCCGCTTCGAACTGATCACGGTGATCGCGGTCTGGATGCACCTGGCCCCGGCCGAGCGGGCGGTGGCGATGCGCACGGTGGCCGAGCTGCTCGCCCCCGGCGGGACGCTGCTGCTGACACTCCGCCACGGTCCGGTACCGGCCCGGCGGCGGATGTTCACGGTGCGGGCCGAGGAGGTGGTCGACCAGGCGCAGGCAGCGGGGCTGCGCTTGGTGCACCGGGGCGAACGCGGGGACCTGCACGGACGGGACGACGTGCGGTGGAGCGAGCTGGGGTTCGGCAAGGAGAGCTGAACCGCTCGGTACGGCTGCGCGGCTGGTCAGTGGCTGGTCAGTGGCCGGCCCGAGGCGCTGTCAGCAGCCGGGCGGGACGGCTTCCGGCAGGTGGGCGGCGGCCCAGATCCGCAGTTCGTCCAGGGCCGGGCGCAGCGCTCGGCCCGCCTCGGTCAGCCGGTAGCTGACCCGCAGCGGCGGTCCCTCGTCCACCTCGCGGACCACCAGGCCGGCCTCGGCCAGCTCGGTCAGGCGGTCGGAGAGCATCCGCTCGCTGATCCCGGGGATGGCCCGGCGCAGCTGGGAGAAATGCGCGGGGCCATGGCTGAGGACCGCCACCACCAGCCCCGACCAGCGCTTTCCGAGCAGCGTGAAGACCCGGGTCAGCGCCTGGTCGACGCTGCTGCACGGCCCGGCCCCGGTGCCGCCCGCCGTCGGCGCGGCCCCGCACAGCTCGTTCAGGTCCTCCACCGGCCCGCTGCTGCAGGGGCCGGTCGGATCCAGCTCTGGCTCGCCCATGCCGTCCAGCGTACGGCCTTTCCGTAGTGACTGCAGAAAAGTTAGCTGCTACGGTAATCGCAGCTGCCAAGGAAACGGCAGTTCCTATCGCAATGTATGGAGGATTGCCATGCCCACGCTGCTGCACATCGACTCGTCGGCCGTGACCGAGGGCTCGGTCTCCCGCGAGGTCGCCGCGACCTTCAGCCGGGAGTGGCAGGCCGCGCACCCGGACGGCACGGTGATCTACCGCGACCTCGGCGCCAGCCCGGTGCCGCACCTGAGCGGTGCCGCGATCGCCGGCCAGTTCACCCCCGCCGAGCAGCACACCGAGGAGCAGCGGGCGGCCGTCGCGCAGCGCCTGGAGCTGATCGCCGAGCTGGAGCAGGCCGACGCGGTGCTGATCGGCGCTCCGATGTACAACTTCACGATCCCCTCCACGCTGAAGGCCTGGCTCGACCAGGTGGTGCTGTTCGGCCGCACCGGCGGCGAGGGCGGCTCGGTCGCCGGCAAGCCGGTCACCGCGGTCGTCTCGCGCGGTGGCGCCTACGGCCCGGGGACCCCGCGCGCCGAGTTCGAGTTCGTCGAGAGCTACCTGCGCAAGGCGTTCACCGGGCTGCTGGGCATGGACGTGGACTTCGTCGTGGCGGAGCTGACGCTGGCCCGGGTCAACCCCGCGCTCGCCCAGTTCATCGAGCAGGCGGACGCCTCCAAGGCGCAGGCCCACCAGGACGCGGCGGCCAAGGCGAAGGCGCTGGCCGAGCGGCTCGCGGTGCCGGCCGAGGCGGTCTGACGGTTCGCGCGTCACATCGGCTCACTGACGGCGCGTCGAACGGTCGGTGGCGGGTCGTGACAGCGGCCCGCCGCGGCTCACCCGCCCGGGCGCGCCTGCCGGGCGCCGTGCTGGGGCGGCTTCCATGCTGGTCCCGACAGCGCCCCCGCCCGGCGGGGCCTGGGGACCGCCGCGGATCAGGGAGAGCCAAGTGACCTCGTCGCCACCGCCGTCATCGCCGCACGAGCAGGACCGGCCGGGCGGGGACGGCAACGGCAGCGGCGGGAACGGCGGCGCGAACGGCAATGGCGGCAATGGCGGCAATGGCCTCACCCGGGTTCCGGTGGGTGCCAGCGCGACCACGTCGCCCGGCCCGCCGCTGGCGATCGAGGTCTTCACCGGACCCGAGTCGGCCTTCTTCGCCACCTCCAGCCTGATCCTGGGCGCCCGGGACGCGATCCTGGTGGACGCCCAGCTGACCCGCAGCGCCGGGCGGGAACTGGCCGAGTGGATCGCCGGCAAGGGCCGGAACCTGCTGGCCGTGGTGATCACCCACCCGCATCCCGACCACTACTTCGGGGTCGAGGAGGTGCTGCGGCTCTTCCCGCAGGCGCATCTGCTGGCCGCCCCGCCGGTGGTGGACGCGATCGCCGCGACGGCCGCCGACAAGGTCCGGCAGTGGCGCCCGGTCTACGGCGACGACATCCCCGAGACCCCGATCCTGCCCCGCCCGCTGCGTCCGCAGCCGCTGATGATCGACCGTCAGCTGATCCGGGTGCTCTACCTGGGGCAGGGCGACTGTGCCACCAGCACCGTGGTGCACGTCCCCGGCTCGCGCACGGTGATCGCCGGTGACCTGGCCTGGAACGGCACCCATGTGTGGACCGTGGACACCACGCCGGAGCAGCGCGCCGCCTGGATCCGCAACCTCGGCCGGATCGCCGAGCTGGGCGTGGAGCGGGTGATCGCCGGGCACCGGGCGCCCGAGCAGGGCGACGACGCGGGCCGGGTGCTCGCCTTCACCGGCGAGTACCTGAAGGACTTCGACCAGCTGCTGGCCCGGCACCCCCACGACCCGGACGCGCTGGTCGCGGCGGTCGGCGAGCGCTACGGCGAGCTGACCCTGCCGACCTTCCTCGCCGCCGGTGCCCAGGCGCACACCGGGCCGGCCGCCGGGGAGTAGCGCCCGATACTGGGGCCATGACAGGGACAGCCGCTCACCAGCAGGCCGCGCACGATCACGAGCGCCAGCACGAGCACGGCGACGGGGACCAGGAAGCGGACGCCTACGACGCGATCGTGCTCGCGGGCGGCGCGGCCCGTCGGCTCGGGGGTGCCGACAAGCCGCGGCTGACGGTCGGTGGGCGCAGCCTGCTGGACCGGGTCCTGGCGGCCTGCGCGGGGGCCCGGAGCACCGTGGTGGTCGGGCCGGCGCCCAGCGGCGGTGCGGTGGCCGGCGGCCCCCGGTGGACCAGGGAGCAGCCGCCCGGGGGCGGCCCGCTGGCCGCCGTCGCGGCCGGGCTGGCGCAGCCGGCGCTCCGGGCGCCGGTGGTGCTGCTGCTCGCCGCCGACCTGCCGTTCCTGGACGGTGCGACGGTACGTCGGCTGGTGGGCGCGGTCGGTGCGGCGGACGCGCTGGGTGCGGGCGTCGAGGCGGCGGTGCTGGTCGACGCCGACGGGCGCGACCAGCCGCTGGCCGCCGCCTACCGCAGCGCGGCGCTGCGCGCGGGGCTGGCCGCCCTCGGCGACCCGTCGGGCCTGCCGCTGCGCCGCCTCACCGGCGGCCTGCGCACCGCCCGGCTGGCCGATCCGGACGGGGCGGCGGTGGACTGCGACACCTGGGACGAGCTGGCCGGCGCCCGGCGTCGAGCCGCTGCCGGCGGTGAGCCGTCGGACGGGGGCGGGGCGGCGACGGAGCGGGCCTGACCGTCCGGGTGAGCGAAACGAAGCGTTCCGGCCGGCCGCTGGTAGCGGCCCGGGCGCTGTGGATCAGGCAGCATGGACCACCATGGAACGCACGCTGGACGACTGGATGACCGAGGCCGCGGCCGAGCTGGGGATCGACCCGAAGGCCGAGATCCGAGAACTGCTCGACCTCGCCCGGGTGGTGGCGCACGGGGTGGAGCGCCCGGCCGCCCCGCTGACCACTTTTCTGGTCGGCTACGCCGCTGCGGCACGCGGTGGCGGGGCGGTGGCGGTCGGCGAGGCCGTGCGGCAGGTGACCGCGCTGGCCGAACGCTGGGTCGCCGAGCAGCCGGCCGGGCAGGCAGCTGAGCAGCCGTCCGCCCCGCAGTCGTCCGCCCCGCAGTCGTCCGCCCCGCAGCCGGCTGTCCCGCAGCCGGCGCAGACGCGGCCGGTCGAGACGCCCCCGCCGCCGTCCCCGTCCGCGGGGCAGCCGTGAGCGCCGCCGCGCCACCGCTGGGCACCCAGGGTGCCGTCACCCCCACCCCCGTGGCGCCCTGGCCACGGGCGCGGGTGATCGCCGGCCGGGCCCCGGCGCGTCCGCTGCCCGTGGTCGAGCGCGAGCTGACGGCCGCGCTCGGCCAGACGCTGGCCGCCCCGCTGGCCGCGCTGATCGATCTGCCCGCCTTCGACACCTCCGCGATGGACGGCTGGGCGGTGGCGGGTCCGGGCCCGTGGCGGCTGGCCGGCCGAGTGCTGGCCGGGCGGACCCCGCTGCCGCTGGCCGACGGCTGGGCCACCGAGATCGCCACCGGCGCCCAACTGCCGCCCGGCGCGACCGCCGTGCTGCGCCGCGAGTACGGCCGGGTCGAACGCCCCGCCCTCCCGCAGCCCGGAGCCGGCGGGAACCCGGTGCCCGGGACGCTGCACTCGCGGGTGACCGGTGAGCCCGCGCCCGGCCAGGACGTCCGCCCGCGCGGCCAGGAGTGCCGCAGCGGTGAGGAGTTGCTGCCGGCCGGCAGCACGGTGACCGCGGCCGTCCTGGGCCTCGCTGCCGCCTGCGGCTACGACCGGCTGCCGGTCCGTCGTCGGCCGACCGTCGAACTGCTGGTGCTCGGCGACGAGTTGCTGGAGTCAGGGCTGCCGGGACCGGGTCTGGTCCGGGACGCGCTCGGGCCGCTGCTGCAGCCCTGGCTGGGTGCGGCCGGTGCCGAACTGCTCGGGCGGCGGCCGGTGCGCGACGACTTCGCGCTGCTGCGGGACGCGCTGCGGTACTCGGCGGCCGAGGTGGTGGTCACCACCGGTGGTACGGCGGCCGGGCCGGTCGACTTTCTGCACGAGGCGCTCGCCGAGTGCGGCGGCCGGCTGCTGGTGGACGGGGTCGCGGTCCGCCCCGGGCACCCGATGCTGCTGGCCGTGCTGCCACCGGCCGTCCCGGGCGGGTCCGCCGGGTCGCGGGCCGGGGAAGGGCCGGTCCGCTACCTGGTGGGGCTGCCCGGCAATCCGCTGGCCGCGGTGGCCGGTGTCGTCACCCTGGCGCTGCCGTTGCTGGACGCGCTGGCCGGGCGCCCGGCCGGGCCCGGCAGGTTCCTGCGCACCGCCGTCGCGCTGGCCGGGCACCCCACCGACACCCGGTTGCTGCCGGTGCGCCTCGGTGCGGACGGGCCGGTACCGCTGGCCTTCGACGGCCCGGCGATGCTGCGCGGTCTGGCCCGGGCCGAGGCGCTGGCGGTGCTCCCGCCGGGCGGGGTGGCGGCGGGCGAGCGGGTGGAACTGCTGGGAGTGCCTGGGTGACCGGCGGGGAGGCGGACGGCCGGATCGCGCTGCCCGCCCGGCGCGGCGGGCCGCCGCTGCGGCAGGTCGGGCTGCGGGTCGCGATCGCGCTGGCCGTGCTGCTGGCGACCACGCTGATCGTCTACCTGGACCGCTCCGGCTACCACGACAACGCGCACGAGCGGCTCTCGTTCCTAGACGCCGCGTACTACGCCACCGTCACCCTCTCCACCACCGGGTACGGCGACATCACCCCGGTCAGTGACGGCGCGCGGCTGGCCAACATCCTGGTGATCACCCCGTTGCGGGTGGTCTTCCTGATCATCTTGGTCGGCACCACGCTGGAGGTGCTGGCCGAGCGGACCCGCCGGCAGTGGCGGATCGGACGTTGGAGGTCATCCGTGCGCGACCACGCCGTGATCGTCGGCTACGGCACCAAGGGGCGCAGCGCCGTCCAGACCCTGCTCGGCCAGGGGGTGCCCAAGGAGCGGATCGTGGTGGTCGACCCGCAGCGCCGGGTGGTCGAACAGGCGACCCGGGACGGGCTGGTCGGCGTGGTGGGCGACGCCACCAGGACCGACACCCTGCTGAGCGCCGAGGTGCCGAGGGCCGCCCAGGTGGTGGTGGCCACCGAACGGGACGACACCGCCGTGCTGGTGGCACTGACGGTCCGTCAGCTCAACCGGGCGGCCACGCTGGTGGCGGCCGTCCGGGAGGACGAGAACGCCCCGCTGCTGCGGCAGAGCGGGGTGGACGTGGTGGTGACCAGCTCCAGTTCGGCCGGGCGGCTGCTCGGCATGTCGATGCTCAGTCCGAACGCCGGCGGCCTGATGGAGGATCTGCTCACCTACGGCAGGGGCCTGAACGTGGTCGAGCGTCCGGTCACCCGGGCCGAGGCCGGGCAGAGCCCCAGGGCCTGCCCCGACCTGGTGGTGGCGGTGGTGCGGGGCAGGCGGCGGCTCGACTTCGCCGATCCCGAGGCCGCGGTGCTGCAGCCGACCGACCGGGTGATCACCATCCAGCGCTCGAACCCGTCCAGTTGACGGTCAGGCGGTCCGGCGGTAGCTGAACTCCTGGCTTTGGAAGGCTGGTTAGGTCTGACTCGAGCCGTACGGGACGGTGTGGCTCACTTGGCCAGTTCCACCCGGACGGCGGCGGTGACCCGCTCGGCGCGCGCGGCGATCTCGTCCACCCGGGCGGTGTCGGCCAGTAGCGCCTCGCGGGTGCGCTCCTCGCGGATGCCGGTCAGGTTGACCTCGACGTTGACCCGGGCCGTGGTGGCCGCCGCGCGGGCCGCCTCGGCGGCGGCGGCGATGTCGGTGATCACGTTGGGGTTGCCGATCGGCAGCAGGGTCTCGGCCAGCTCGACGACGTCCAGTGCGGCGGTGATCACCTCGGCCGGCGGGCGGGCGGCGTCGACCAGCGCCCGGGCGATCGCCGCCGAGCGGGCCGCCTTGGCCGTGTCGTCGCCCGCGGGTAGCCGGTAGGCGTCGGTGACGGCGGTGAAGGCCGCCGCGTCCTGCTCGGCCAGGGTCAGCGCCCGGCCGCGCAGCGCGTCGCTCTCCCGGATGATCCGCTCCACCACGCTCTGGTGGGCGGCGTACTTCTCCCCGGTGCTGTAGCGAGCCACCATGGCCAGCAGTGCGGCGGCCTGCGCGGCGTGCAGCGCGGCCGACGCGCCGCCCCCCGGGGCGGGGACCCGATCGGCCAGGCGGTCCAGGAATTCGCTGATGCTGTCGTCGCGCACGGCGGCTCTTCCTTGCAGGGGGGTCGGTAGGCGCATTGTCGCATAGCTGATTGACCGTCAGATGACGCCTGGGTGGCCCGGCGTGGCCAGCCGGGGCGGACCGGTCCTTGACGCCGGAAGAGGTCTAGTCCACGGTCGTCACCGTACGCTTCGCACCGCCCTGCCGCCCGCACCGGAGGACTCTGTGGGCAAGCCCAACTCGGCTGTTGCCATGATCAGTTCGGCTGCCCTGCTGTTCGGTGGAGCGCTCGCGCCGGCGGCTCGCGCGCACGCGGACGGCGCCAATCCGGTGGTCAACCCCGGCTTCGAGACCGGCGATCTGACCGGCTGGAGCTGTGACCCGGGTCTACGGCAGCAACCCGGGCGCCGATCCCGAGGTCTCGGTCTCCGGATCCACGGTCACCTGGGGCTCGCACCTGCCGGAGGCCGCCGCGGCCGGGGTGGTCGCCATCCTCTTCGGCGTCGGCACCGGGACCAGCACCCACGGCGTGCCGGAGACCTCGGGCGCCGACTCCGCTGCCCTAGCCGACCGCGCAGCCCTGGCAGACAGCAGACGCAGCCCGCGCTTCCCGTGGTGGCGATCTCCCCGCTCGCGGGGTGCGCCGAGTAGCGTCGGAGCCATGTACGCATTCACGATTCCCCAGCCAGGCGGGCCTGAGGCGCTGACCTGGACCAAGGTTGACGATCCGGTACCGGCCGAGGGCGAGGTGCTGGTCGAGGTGGCCGCCACCGCCGTCAACCGGGCCGATCTGCTGCAGCGTCAGGGCCACTACAACCCGCCGCCGGGGGCCTCGCCCTACCCGGGTCTGGAGTGCTCCGGCCGGATCGCGGCGCTGGGTCCCGGCGTGGCCGGCTGGGCGGTGGGCGACGAGGTCTGCGCGCTGCTGGCCGGCGGTGGCTACGCGGAGCAGGTGGCCGTCCCGGTCGGCCAACTGCTGCCGATCCCTCGCGGATTGGGGCTGGTGGCCGCCGCGGCGCTGCCGGAGGTGTCGGCCACGGTCTGGTCGAACGTGTTCATGGTGGCGCACCTGCGCCCCGGCGAGACGGTGCTGCTGCACGGTGGTGCGAGCGGCATCGGGACGATGGCCACCCAGTTGGGCAAGGCGGTGGGCGCGAAGGTGATCGTGACCGCCGGCAGTGCGAAGAAGCTGGCGCGGTGCGAGGAGTTGGGCGCGGACGTCGGGATCAACTACCGCGAGCAGGACTTCGTCGAGGCCGTGAAGGAGGCCACCGGCGGGCACGGGGTGGACGTGATCCTGGACATCATGGGCGCCAAGTACCTGCAGCGGAACGTGGACGCGCTGGCGGTCAGCGGTCGGCTGGTGATCATCGGCCTGCAGGGCGGGGCGAAGGGGGAGGTGGACCTGTCGACCCTGCTGGGGAAGCGGGCGGCGGTGGTGGCCACCTCGCTGCGGCCGCGTCCGCTGGCGGAGAAGGCGGCGATCGTGGCGGCGGTGCGTGAGCACGTGTGGCCGCTGATCGAGTCGGGGGTGGTGAAGCCGGTGATCGACCGGGTGCTGCCGCTGACCGAGGCGGCGCAGGCGCACCGGGCGCTGGAGGCGGGGGAGCAGGTGGGGAAGGTCGTGCTGCAGGTCTGACCACTCCCGGCCGGCGTTCAGGCGGCCACGTCGTCCGTTTCGGCAGCCGGCGTCCTGCGCGCACAGCAGGCCGCCGGTCCGGCTTCAGGCCGATCGGCTTCGCGGTGATCTTGCTCACAGCCCGTGTCCAAGCGGACCCGTTGGGCGATTAGTCAAGGCATGACAATCATTCCCAGCCGTCGGCACGCGGCTCCGGAGGCCCCGATCACGGGCTCCGGGGTGACCACGGCCGACCTGACCCGCCAGCTCTTCGGGCCCGACCGTGAGCGCATCCACGGCGCCTGGCGGAAGTTGACCACCGATCCGCGGATGCACCGGCGACCGGAGGCCGGTATCGCGGACCAGATCGCCGCCTCCTACCAGCGGTTACGGCTGGTCAATCAGGTGGGTGAGGCGATCGAGCTGGCCGGTGACCCGTACCGGCTGACGGCGCTGCACGAGTGGACGGGACCGCTGGACGGTGCGCTCACCGTGCTGGTGGGCATCCACTACAACCTCTTCCTCGGCAGTCTGGTCGACCACGATCCCCACGAGAAGCGGCCGTTGGAGGGGTTCGCCGCGATGGAGCGGGTCGGGACGTTCCTGTGCACCGAACTCGCGCACGGCAACGACGCCACCGCGTTGGAGACCACCGCGGTCTACGACCGGGCGGACCGGACGTTCACGCTGCACACGCCGAACGCGGGCGCGCAGAAGTTCATGCCCAACACCAGCCTGGCCGGCGGGCCGAAGTCGGCGGTGGTCGCGGCCCGGCTGCTGATCGAGGACCGGGACCACGGGATCTTCCTCTTCCTCGTCCCGCTGAGCGACGAGGCGGGCATCCTGCCCGGGGTCAGGGTGCGCGAGCTGCCGCTGCGTCCGGGCAGCCCGGTGGACCACTGCCTGACCGCCTTCGACCAGCTCGTGCTGCCGCGGGAGGCGATGCTCTGCGGCGACCACGGACGGCTCGCCGACGACGGCACGTTCACCAGCGCCCTCGGCAGCAAGCGGAAACGGTTCCTCACCAGCATCGGCCGGGTCACCCTCGGCAAGCTCTGCATGAGCGCCAGCGCGATCGGCGTTGCCCGCGCGGCGCTGGCGACGGCGGTCCGCTACGCGCACCACCGCGAGGTGACGGGCGCCCGGGCGGACCGCAGGCTGCCGGTCTGGGCACATCGCACCCATCACGGTCCGCTGCTGGAAGGGCTGGCCACCGTCTACGCGATGACCGCCCTGCATCGCGAGACGGTGGCCCGCTGGGCCGAGCACGACCGAAACGATCCTGCGGACGCGGCCGAGGCCGAGCGCCAGGTCGCCGTCGCCAAGGGCTGGACCACCTGGCAGGCCCGGGAACTGATCATCGAGGCCCGCGAACGCTGCGGTGCGCAGGGGCTGCTGCCGGTCAACGGGATCATCGCGGCCGCTCAGGACATCGAGGGAACCATCACCGCCGAGGGCGACAACCTCGCGCTCTGGGCCAAGGCCGGCGCCGAACTCCTGCTGGCCGCCGACACCGAGCCGGCCGCTGCCCACGGCGGTGAGCTGACCGACCCGGCCACCCGTCAGGCCCTGCTGCACGCGGCGGAGCAGGCGCAGCTCGCCCGGGCCCGCACCCGGCTGCGCGCGGCACCGGCCGGCGACAGCCTGCGCCGCTGGAACGCCGCCGCCCCCGCCGCCCTGGCGGCCGTCACCGTCCGCGCCGAACGCGCGGCCGGTGCCGCCCTGCTGGCCGCCGCCGAACGCGCGAGCGACCCGCGGGCCCGCGCCGCCCTGTACGACCTGCATCAACTCTTCACCCTGCGGCGGGTCGACGCGGCCGGAGGCCTGCTGCTGAGCGGGCACCATCTGACGGCAGCCCAACTCGCCGAGCTTCCGGACCTGGTGGAACAGAGCATCGGGCGGTTGGCCGACCAGGCAGCCGAGTTGGTGGCCGCTTTCGATCTGCCCGAGGAGTTCTTCGCCACCCGGCCGATCGCCACCCCGGGGTATCAGGAGGCCTTCGAGGACGCCGGTGCCCACTGGAACCTCGCCGCCAGCGCCTGACGGCGCCCACTGGAACCTCGCCGCCAGCGCCTGACGGCGCCCGCCGATCCCCCGGCCGCCGTCCGGGGTGTTGAGGACGCGGGCAGCTGAGGCACGGTCAGCAGAGAACTCGCTGCAGGTAGGCGTTCCGCGCGGCGATGGCCAGCTGGGAGACCGCGGCCTGCGGCGCAGCGACCGCGAAGCCGTGCCAGGCGCCCGGCCACATGTGCAGCTCGACCGGGACACCGGCCCGGGACAGCCGGGCGGCGTAGCTCAGCGCCTCGTCGCGGAAGGTCTCGACCTGGCCCACGTCGATGAAGGCCGAGGGCAGCCCGCGCAGGTCCTCGGCGCGCGCCGGTGCGCCGTAGGGGGAGACGCCCGGGCCGCCGGCCGCCGGCCCGAGCAGGCTGGTCCAGCCGGTGCGGTTGGAGTTCCGGTCCCAGAAGCCCTCCCGGTCCAGTTCGTGGCTGGACGGGGTCTGCGCGCGGTCGTCCAGCATCGGGCACTGCAGGATCTGGTGCGCCAGGGCGGGGCCGCCCCGGTCCCGCGCGAGCAGCGCGGTGGCGGCGGCCAGCCCGCCCCCGGCGCTGGAGCCCCAGATCAGCAGGCGGGTCGGGTCGACATCCAGCTCGGCGGCGTTGCGGGCGAGCCACTCCAGCCCGGCGTAGCAGTCCTCGACCGGGGCCGGGTGGGGGTGTTCGGGTGCGAGCCGGTAGCCGACGGCGACGCCGACGACCCCCAGCAGGTCGACCCACTCGGCGAGGGTGTCGGCCTGCTCCCACTGGTCGCCGGAGATCATCCCGCCGCCGTGGACGTGGTAGACCGCCGGCCACGGACCCGGGCCCCGGGTCGGGCGCAGGATCAGCACGGGCAGCTCGGGCGCTCCCGGTGGGCCGGGGATCAGACGCTCCGTCACCGCGACCGCGCCGCCCCGGACCAGGGCCGCCGGGTCCGGGCGGCGGGCGGCGTTCGCCGCGCGGAAGGCGGGGATGTCCTTTGGGCCGATCGACGCCAGGTCCTGGATCTCGGCCGGCAGCGAGGCGAGGATCGCCCCGAGTTCCGGATCGAAGGGCGGCCGGGTGCTGCGGGGGATCGTCATGGTCGACTCCTGCTCGGCGGTGGTGATCATCGGCGCCCAGCCTGGCCCGGGCGGTCGCACCGGGCCAACCGCCGCCCGGCGGGTATCGCGGCTGGTTCTCCGCCATCCGGCGGTCGGTTGGCCAGCTACAGTCGCGGGTCGGGACGGGCGGGCGCGGTCGGCGCCCGGCCCGGCCGACATCGCGGACCACCCGCGTCGGCGACGGGTCTGCAGCGAAGGCGGTCCGCATGGAGCAACTGGTCGAACGCCTCTCGGCCCTGGACCCCGAGGCGGAGAGCGCGGTGCGGGCCATCGCCTACTTCGACACGCTGATCGCGAGCCGGGCGGGACTGGACTCGTTCGTCCGGGCCGCCGCGATCCTCACCGGCTGCCCGGCCGGTCTGCACGACCCCGACCGGCACGTCTACCTGCGGATCCACCCCGACGGGCACCGGCTGGACCCCGGACCGGCTGCCCCGGCGTGGCCCGGGGCCGACCTGCACGGCACCGCGCACGGGCGGGTCTGGGTCGAGCGGGGCGGGGCGCCGACCACGGTGGACGGTGTCATCCTCGAACGGCTCGCCGCCGGCGTCGGCATCGTCCTGGACCGCACCCGGGGCCGTGCACCCGCCTGGGATCCGGCCGGGGTCGAGACGCTGCTCAGCGCCGACGCCGACCCGGCGACCCGGCTGCGCGCGGCCCGCCGGCTCACCATTCCGGTGGAGCTGCGGGTGCGGGTGGTGGCGGCGCTGCCGCTGCGGCGCTCGGGCGCCGACCCGGTGGCGGCACCGGAGTTCGGTGATCCGGTGCTCAGCAGATGGAGCACCCGGATCGGCCGGGTGAGTGCGGCGATCGTGCCCGCGACCACGGACTGCCGGGAGCTGCCCCTGCGCACCGGCGTCGGTCCCAGCTGCACCGTCGCCGACGCGTGGCGCTCCTGGGCGGGGGCCGTCACCGCGCTGCGCCTGACCGCGGACGGGACGCCGGCCGGCCCCGGGCCCCGGCACCTGTGCCACGACGACCTCGGCGCCCTGGCCGTGCTCACCGAGCGGCTGGCACCCGCCGACGCGCTGATCGCGGACGTCCGCGCGCTGCTGGCCGCCGAGGCCGCGACGGCGGGCTCGCTGGCGACCCTCAGCGCCCTGGTCGAGCAGAACAGCCTGCGCCAGGCCGCAGCCGCGCTGCACCTCCACCACTCGACCCTGCAGGCCCGGCTGCCGCAGCTGCAGGCGGTGCTGGGCTATCCGCTCGACACCGCCGCCGGTCGCGCGCGCCTGCACCTGGCACTCGCCCTGCACCGGATCCACGCCAACGGGATGCTCCCCTGAGCCGGTCCCCAGGACGCGGCGGCGGGCCGTGAAAACGCCGCCGAGGGCCCCGCGCACCGGACCAGCGCGGGTTCCGCGGTCGGTCGGCACCGGGCTGCTTGACTGGCCGGATGGCGGATGACGAGCGCGAACCGGACCCCCGCTTCACGCTGGCCAACGAACGGACCTTCCTGGCCTGGGGACGGACCGCGCTGGCCCTGGTGGCGGCGGGGCTGGCGATCACCCAGCTGCTGCCGCCCTTTCCGGGGATCGACTGGGGGCGCCGGGCGCTGGGGGTCCCGCTGATCCTGCTCGGTGCCGTCGTCGCCGTGGGCGGCTACCTCGACTGGGCGCGGGCCCAGCGCGCGCTGCGGTTCGGCCGGCCGTTGCCGCCTACCCGGTTGCCGCAGGTCATCACGGTGGTGGTGGCGGCCGAGTGCCTGCTGGCGGCGGCTCTGGTGGTCTTCGCCCCGGCGGACCACGGGTGACCGGCCGGCCCGGACCGCCGCCCGGACCGCCTCCCGGGCAGCCGCCGTCCGCCCAGCCGCCGCCCGGCCAGCCGCCGGAGGAGCCGGCGGACCTGGACCGGGGTGCGGCCGAGGAGCGCACCCGGCTGGCCTGGCTGCGCACCACCGTGTCGTTCGCGGCCGTCGGCGGCGCGATCCTCAAACTCGACCCGCCGGCCGGTGCGCCGCTGCTCGCCATGGCCGCCGGGGTCTGGCTGGTGGGACCGCAGCGAGGGGTGGGTCCACCGGGCCGCCCCGCCCGCTCCCGGCGGCGGGCGCTGCGCCTGATCACGCTGATGATCGTGGCCACCGTGCTGGTCGCGCTGGTCGTCTGCCTGCTCCCGGGTGGTGCCGGCCGGGGCCTCACGGTGCGGGGGAGGTAGTCGAGCGCGCGGCGGGACCGCCGGCAGGAGCGGCGGATCCGGCCATGGCCAGCCGAGCTGACTGATCGTTACGATGCCCGCCATGGATGTACGATCCGCGTTCGAGTCCGAGCGGGACACGTTCCTGCGCACCCTGCTCGCCGCCTTCGGGCAGCTTCCGCAGCCGCCGGCGCAGGGGCAGGGGCAGGGCGGTTGGTGGTTCGCCTACGAGATGGGGCGCAACCTGTTCGCCGAGCAGAACGGCGTGCCGGTCGGCACCGCCGGCGCGTACACCTTCGAACTCACGCTGCCCGGCGGCACGGTGGCCCCGGCGGCCGGGGTGACCGCGGTGGGCGTGCTGCCCTCGCACCGGCGGCAGGGGGTGCTGACCGCGCTGATGCGCCATCAGCTCGACCAACTGCACGGGCAGGGCGAGTTCCTGGCGGTGCTGATCGCCTCGGAGACGCTGATCTACCGCCGCTTCGGCTACGGCCCGGCCACCTTCCGGCAGCGGCTGACCGTACCGCGCCACCGGGCGGCCCTCGCCGGGCCCGCGCCGACCGGCTCGATCGAGCTGCGCGACCGGGCCGGCAGCGGCGAACTGCTGGCCGAGATCTACGACCGCTACCGGCGCACGCAGCCGGGCGAGCTCTCCCGCCCGGCGCACTGGTGGTCGCTGGGCGCGGGTCAGCCGCCGGTCTCGTTCGCCCCGCGCCACATCGCCGTGCACCGGGATCCGAGCGGCACCGCCGACGGCTACGCCAGCTACCTGGTCGGCCCGACCGATCCGGTCACCCGCACCCGGGAGCTCACCGTGGACGAGATCGTCGCGGTCGACAGCACGGCGCACCACGCGCTGGCCCGGTTCTGCCTCTCCCACGACCTGGTCCAACAGGTGGTGCTGGCGAACCTGCCGCCCGGGCACGAACTGCGCTGGCAGCTGGCCGACTTCCGGGCCGCCCTGCTGACGGAGGAGCAGGACGCGCTCTGGCTGCGGCTGCTCGACGTCCCGCGCGCGCTCACCGCCCGCCGCTACCTCGGCGACGGCCGGCTGGTGCTGGACGTCCAGGACCCGTTCCGGCCGGCCACCGGCGGCCGGTACGAGCTGACCGTCTCCCAGGGCGGCGCGCGCTGCGAACCCAGCGAGCGCGAGCCGGACCTCACCCTGGACATCAGCGACCTCGCCTCGCTCTACCTGGGCGGGGTGGCGCCCAGCACCCTGGTCCGCGCCGGCCGGATCCGGGCCCACCATCCGCAGGCCGCCGCCCGCGCGGACGTCCTCTTCCGCACCTCGGCGCCGCCGCACTGCCTGCACGCGTTCTGAGCGCACGCGTTCCCGGCGCGCAGCGGGGCCAACGCGACGTCCGATGACCGCCAGCGCTCGCCGACCCGCTCGCCGAGAGTGGCGGGTGCGGGGCCGACCCCGCTCCCGCTCCGCTGCCGGAAAGGCGAGACATGCACGTGGTGCCCGGACTCAAGGTCCTCTACTTCGGAACCCCGGTGGTCCTGATCAGCTCCAGGAACGAGGACGGCGCGGCGAACCTCGCGCCGATGTCCTCGGCCTGGTGGCTGGGCCGGTACGCGATGCTCGGCCTCGGCCGGAGCAGCCGGACCGCGGCGAACCTGCTGCGCGAGCGCGAGTGCGTGCTCAACCTGCCGTCCGCCGCGCTGGTGGACGCGGTGGACCGGATCGCGATGACCACCGGCGACCCGGCGATGCCGCAGTCCAAGCGGCTCCAGGGCTACCGCTACGAAGCCGACAAGTTCGCCCTCGGCGGCCTGAGTGAGCAGCCCTCCGAACTGGTCGCCCCGCCCCGGGTGCGTGAGTGCCCGATCCAGTTGGAGTGCCGGGTCACCGAGGCGCGCCCGTTCGGCGACCCCGAGGCGGACCGCACCCTCGCCTTCGAGGTCGAGGTGCTGCGGGCGCACGTGGCCGCCGAGTTGGTCATCCCCGGGACCGGCTACGTGGATCCGATCGGCTGGGACCCGCTGATCATGAAGTTCTGCGAGTTCTTCGGCGGCGGTGCCAACCTGCGCCCCTCGCGGCTGGCCGAGGGCTGGGCGATGCCGCACCGGCTTCCGGTCCCACCGAGCGCCGCTGAGGACGGCTGAGGACGGCTGCGGACGGCTGCGGACGGCTGAGGACGACTGGACGGCGGTTGACGGCGGTTGACGACACGCCGGGCGGATGAGCCGCCGCCGCGGCCCCGGTTCTGGTGACCTGTCCGGTGCGCCGGCACCGTCAGGCCCGGCGGGCATCCCGACGAGCACCGGACCGGCCCATGACCGTCACCATCGCCCTGCTGACCCAGGACCTGCGGCTGCACGACAACCCCGTGCTGCACGCCGCCCTCGCCGCCGGGGACGAGGTGGTCCCGCTCTTCGTGCTGGACCAGGACCTCGCCGCCACCGGGTTCGCGGTGCCCAACCGGCAGGCGTTCCTGGCCGACTGCCTGGCCGACCTGGACAGCTCGCTGCGCGGGATCGGCGGGCGGCTGGTGGTCCGCCAGGGCCGCACCGCGGACGAGCTGGGCCGACTGGTCGAGCAGACCGGGGCGGCCTCGGTCCACCTCGCGGCGGGCGTCAGCGGCTTCGCCGGGCGGCGCGAGCGCGAGCTGCGCGAGCGGTTCGGGGCGCGGCTGCGGGTGCACGACGCCGTGCTGACCGCCCTCGCACCCGGCGCCGTCACCCCGGCGGGCAAGGACCACTACGCGGTCTTCACGCCGTACTTCCGGGCCTGGCAGCAGGCCGCGCGGCGCCCCGTCCGGCGAGCGCCCCGGGCGCTGCGGGTGCCGGCGCGGGTCCAGAGCCTGCCGCTGCCGACGGCCCGGCCCGACTCGCCCGCGCTGCCGACGGGCGGCGAGAGCACCGGGCGCCGGCTCTGGCGGGCCTGGTCCCCGGACCGGTACGAGGAACTGCACGACGACCTGGCGGCCGACGGCACCTCGCGGCTCTCGCCCTACCTGCACTTCGGCTGCCTCTCGGCGGCCGAGCTGGTCGAGCGGGCGGTGCGGCGCGGCGGGCCCGGGGCGGAGGCCTTCGTCCGGCAGCTGGCCTGGCGCGACTTCCACCACCAGGTGCTGGCCGCCCGCCCCGAGGCGGCCCGGCGGGACTACCGGAGCAAGGGCGACCGCTGGCCCTTCCACGAGCAGGAGGTCGAGGCCTGGCGGCAGGGCCGCACCGGCTACCCGATCGTGGACGCGGGCCTGCGCCAGCTGGCCGCCGAGGGCTGGATGCACAACCGGGCCCGGCTGCTCACCGCCTGCTTCCTGACCAAGACGCTCTACCAGGACTGGCGGATCGGCGCCCGGCACTTCCTCTCCCTGCTGGTCGACGGGGACCTGGCGAACAACCAGCTCAACTGGCAGTGGGTGGCCGGCACCGGCACCGACAGCCGCCCCAACCGGGTGCTCAACCCGCTGGTCCAGGCCGACCGCTACGACCCCGACGGCGCCTATGTGCGCCGCTGGGTGCCCGAACTCGCGGACGTCCCGGGCCGGGCCGTGCACCGTCCCTGGCTGCTGGCCGACCGCCCCGACTACCCGGAGCCGATCATCGATCCGAGCCGGCTCGCCGACCGGCTGCGGCAGGCCAGGGGCCTGGACTGAGCGTGCTCGAGCGGGCCTGAGCGGGGCCGGCCAGGGCGCTCGCGGCCCGGCCCGCAGGCCGCCGATCCGTCCCGGCATGCCCGGCGCGTCGGCCTGTGTGACGCTGGAGCGGAGCTGTCCCGCCGCCGGCGCTCCTCGAGGAGCGCCAGCCGTCGGAAGGACCGTGGTCCGTGGCCAAGCCCTCGCTCTCGTCGCTCCCGCTCTCCCGTTCCGCCGCGGCCCGTTCCGCTGCCGCCCGTTCCCGTGCCGCCCGCCGCCCGCGCCGGGTCCGGCGGGTCGGCCGGTTCGCGGTCGGTGCCGCTGTGACGGCTCCGGTGCTGTTCTCGCTGCTGGTGCCGCTGACCACCGCGCAGGCAGCCGGCGTCGCCACGGCGGCGGCCGTGGCCGTCAGCGCCCCGGCCGGCCAGTCCGATCAGCCCGACGAGCCGGACTCGGGCGACCAGGGTGGCCAAGGCGGCCAGGGTGACCAGCCGGCCCCGTCGAGCCGTCCGCAGCTGCGCCCGATACCCGAGCCGTCCTCCGCCGCCACGAGCCCGTCCCCCGCCGCGGCCGCGACCCCGGCGGGGGACGCGGGCACCGGCTCGCCCAGCGCCGTCCCCAGCCGCACCGCGCCACCGCCGCAGACCTCGGCCACCGCCCCGGCCACCGGTGCTCACCCGCCCGGCGCCGTGCCCAGCGCCCCCGACCCGACCGCCGCCGACCCGTCGCCCGCCACGGCCGCGTCCCCGGTCCCGGCCGCCGCGTCACCCACCGCCGAGCCCACCGCGGGTCGCCCGGCCCCGGCCGCCGCCCGGCCGGTGCCCGGCGATCCACCCGGCGGTCCGGGCGCGGATCCGGCCGGCGACCCGCCCGCCGCCGCGCCGAGCGACCCGCCCGAGGGCGGCTGCGCCCCCCAGCTCTCGGTGATCCCCGCCGCCGCGCCGCCGACCGGGTCCGTGGTCGTCGCCGTGGAGCCGCCGGCGGAGCCCCTGGCCGGGACCGGGCCGACCGCCCAGGCCCGGCCCGTGGCGGCCGGCCCGCCGCTGCTTCTGCCGGTCGACCAGCTCCCGGTCGACCAGCTCCCGTCCGGCCCGGCCGGCCAGGGCACCGTCGCCACCGACCCCGCCCCGGCGCAGCCGCCCTCGGCCGTGGTCGGCCAGGCCGCCGCCGTGGTGCGGCTGCGCGGCCCGGTGGTGCTGGTGCTGCCGATGGGCGCCGGGCTGGTGCTGATCGGCCTGGGACTGGCCCTGGTCGGCCTGCGGCTGCGACGCGGCTGAGCCGCTCGGGACCATGGTCGGTTGACCCTCCGGAGCACCGAAGCATATGAAGGAGTTATGACGAAGCCGCTGAACGAACGGCCCGAGCACGAGCCGTACCAGGGATCGACGCGATCGGACGGTCCGTCCGAGGAGGGCCCGCAGCAGGTGCTGATCGTCGGCCCGGACGGGATGCCGGTCGGCACCGCACCGGGCGGCGCGGGCCGCGCCTTCGGCCGCACCGGTGAGGAGGAGGGCACGCAGCGCGAGTTGCCGGTGACCGAGATGGTCGAGCAGCCGGCCAAGGTGATGCGGATCGGCAGCATGATCAAGCAACTGCTGGAGGAGGTCCGCGCCGCTCCGCTCGACGAGGCCAGCCGGGTCCGGCTGAAGGACATCCACGCCAGCTCGATCAAGGAGCTGGAGCTGGGCCTGGCCCCGGAGCTGGTGGCCGAGCTGGAGCGGCTCTCGCTGCCGTTCACCGAGGACACCATTCCCACCGAGGCCGAGCTGCGGATCGCCCAGGCCCAGCTGGTCGGCTGGCTGGAGGGGCTGTTCCACGGTATCCAGACCGCGCTCTTCGCCCAGCAGATGGCCGCCCGGGCCCAGTTGGAGCAGATGCGCCGCGCGCTGCCGCCGGGCAGCGTGCCGCTGGAGCAGGACTTCGAGGAGCCGGGCGAGGGCCGCGGTCTGCGTTCCGGCCCGTACCTGTAACGACAACTGACGCCGCGCCCGGCCACCGCCCGCCCGGTCACCGTGCCGGGCGCGGTGGCGGCGGGCCGCAGGGCAGCCGATACCCTGACCCCTGTCGACGGCCCGCCGAGGGGGAAGCAGAGGACCATGAGCGAGGACGGCAGCACCGGAGTGGACCAACCGTATGGGCAGCTCCACTCGCTGGGCCACGGCCGGTATGTCCTGCAGCGTCTGCTGGGCGAGGGCGGCATGGCCTCGGTCCACCTGGCCTACGACAACACGCTGGGCCGCAATGTCGCGGTGAAGACCCTGCACACCGAGCTGGGCCGCGAGGCGTCCTTCCGCGAGCGGTTCCGCCGCGAGGCCCAGGCCGTCGCCCGGCTCTCGCACGCCAACATCGTCACCGTCTACGACAGCGGCGAGGAGGTGGCGCCGGACGGCGCGACCACCCCGTACATCGTGATGGAGCTGGTCGACGGCCTCTCGCTGCGCGACGTGCTGAACCAGGCGATCGCCGAGCACGGCGCGATGCCCACCGAGCAGGCGCTGCGGATCACCGGCGCGGTGCTGGCCGCCCTGGACGCCTCGCACGACCAGGGCCTGGTGCACCGCGACATCAAGCCGGGCAACGTCATGGTGAACTCCAAGGGCGAAGTCAAGGTGATGGACTTCGGCATCGCCCGTGCCATGCAGTCGGGGGTCACCTCGATGACCCAGACCGGCATGGTGGTCGGCACCCCGCAGTACCTCTCGCCCGAGCAGGCGCTCGGCAAGAGCGTGGACGCCCGCTCCGACCTCTACTCGGTCGGCTGCATGCTCTTCGAACTGCTCACCGGGCAGCTGCCGTTCGACGGGGACTCGCCGTTCTCGATCGCCTACAAGCACGTCCAGGAGCAGCCGCCGGCGCCGTCCGGCCTGAACCGGGCGGTCAGCCCGGCGGTGGACGCGCTGGTCGCCCGCGCGCTGCGCAAGGACCCGGCGCACCGGTTCCCGACCGCCGCCGCGATGCGCGAGGAGGTCGAGCGGGTCGCGGCCGGGGAGAAGGGCGGCGGCGGTGCGGGCACCCCGCTGGTGATCAGCGAGGGTCCGCGGTCGGCACACGCCGCCTCGTCCTCGCTGACCAACTTCCCGCCGGTGACGGCCGACCTCAACACCCCCAACCCGCAGATCGGCCAGCCCTACCAGCCGATGCACACCGGCTCGCCGTACGGCCCGGGGCCGCACACCCCGCCGCCGAGCTACGGTCCGGGCCCCACCGCCCAGCGGCCGCCGCAGTTCCAGCAGCCGCAGGCGTACTCGACCCCGGCCCCGCAGGCGTACTCGACGCCGGCTCCGCAGCCGTACTCGACCCCGGCGCCGCAGCCGTTCCAGACGCCGCCCGCCTTCCCGCAGCAGGCGCAGACCCCGCCGCCGGGCCCGTACCAGCAGCCGGCCCTGGTCAAGGCGGACAACCGGGGGTGCTCCACGGCGCTCGTGGTGGTCGGCGTGATCATCGGCCTGGTCGTGCTGATGGTCATCATCATCGCGATCGTGGTGACCAAGAGCAACGACAACACCTCCACCGGCCTGCCGGAGCTGCCCACCGTGCTGGCCCAGTTGTCCGCCGGTCGGCCGCTGGGCTGACCCCTACCCGGTGGCTCCCGCCCGCGCAACGCATTCGGGCTGCGGGGGCCCGAGGCGGTAGCGTTCTGGGGGAGCGAATCGAAAGGGCGACCGCGACCAGAGCGTCGGCCCGGGGCGAGGAGTAATGGCACAGACGCATGAACCGGGCGACGGCGAGGAGTTCACTCCCGCCCCCGGTGCCGGTCCCGGTCCTGAGCAGCAGCACGAGCGCGACCACGGGTACGAGGCATACGAGGCCGAGCCCGGGACGGACGCGGAGGAGACCACCGCGGCCCGTGCCCAGGGCCAGCCGCCCGGCGCGCCCTACGGCGGCCCCGCCACCCCGGGCCGGGGGATCGCGGCGGCGCTCGGCACCCTGGGTGACGGCCGCTACCGGCTGACCCACCGGCTGGGCCGCGGCGGCATGGCCGAGGTGCTGGCCGCCCAGGACGTCCGGCTCGGCCGCCAGGTCGCCGTCAAGCTGCTCCGCCCCGAGCTGGCCCAGGACGAGGTGGCCCGGCTGCGGTTCACCCGCGAGGCGCACTCGGTGGCCTCGCTGAACCACCACTCGATCGTCGCGGTCTACGACACCGGCGAGGAGCTGGTGGGCGGCGAGTCGACGCCGTACATCGTGATGGAGCTGGTCGAGGGCCGCACGGTCCGCGAACTGCTGCTGGCCGAGGAGGCGCCGCCGGTCGACCAGGCGCTGATCATCATCGCCGGGGTGCTGGAGGCGCTGGACTACAGCCACCGGCACGGCATCGTGCACCGCGACATCAAGCCGGCCAACGTGATCATCACGACCACCGGCGCGGTCAAGGTGATGGACTTCGGCATCGCCCGGGCGCTCACCGGCGCGGCCACCACGATGACCCAGACCGGCATGGTGATGGGCACCCCGCAGTACCTCTCGCCCGAGCAGGCGCTGGGCAAGCCGGTCGACCACCGCTCCGACCTGTACGCGGCCGGCTGCATGCTCTACGAGCTGCTCACGCTGCGTCCGCCGTTCACCGGCGACACCCCGCTCTCGGTGGTCTACCAGCACGTCCAGGACGCGCCGGTGCCGCCCGCGCAGGCCAACTCCCGGGTG
Source organism: Kitasatospora sp. NBC_01266 (assembly GCF_036242395.1). Classification (NCBI taxonomy): domain Bacteria; kingdom Bacillati; phylum Actinomycetota; class Actinomycetes; order Kitasatosporales; family Streptomycetaceae; genus Kitasatospora; species Kitasatospora sp. NBC_01266. The sequence goes on from NZ_CP108458.1 coordinate 4,474,321, forward strand.
CCCTGGCAGCTGGACGAGCTGGTGCTGCGCTCGCTGGCGAAGAACCCGGACGACCGGTTCCAGAGCGCGGACGAGTTCCGCGCCCATCTGCAGCACGCGCTGCGCGAGATGCACGGCGGCGCGGGCGGCTACCCGACCGCCGTGCTCGGCGGGTACGACGGCACGCCGGGGCAGGGCACCGCGGTCACCACGATGCTCGGTGCGAGCGCGCTGCCGCCGAACGACCGGACCACCGTGCTGCCCTACGGCGCCGCGGCCACCGGCTACCAGACCCCGCAGGCGCCCTACGGCGGCGCGGGGGGCGGCGGGGGTCGCCCCGGTGGCGGCGGCTACGGCGGCGGTTACCAGGACGAGCCGCAGCCCGCAGGCGGTCGCCGCAAGGCGCTGGCCTGGGCGGCCGGCGTGGTGCTGGTGCTGGCGGCCGGGATCGGCGTCGCGGTCGCGGCCAGCGGCGGCGGTACCAGTGGCGGCTCGAACTCGATCCCGCCGCAGCCGAACAGCTCGGTCTCGGCGCCCGACTCGACGAGCGACACGCAGACCACGCCGACTCCCTCGCCCTCGCCGTCGCCGAGTCAGAGCCGCAGCCGCAGCACGTACCAGCCGCCCACCGACTCCGGACAGGTGCCGCCGAGCCAGCCCAGCTACCGGCCGACCCGGTCCAGTTCGCCGAGCGGCAGCCCGTCCGGGACGGCCTCCGCCTCCACGTCCTCCTCGGCCTCGGCCTCCACCTCGGCCTCCGCCTCGTCCACCGCGAGCTCGGGTTCGGGTTCGGGCTCGTCGCCGAGCGGCCAGCCGAGCGGCGGGAGCAGCTCGCAGCCCACCGGCTCCTCCCACCCCCCGGTGATCGGGACGATCGGCGGCACCGGCCCAGGCGGTGGTATCGGCCAGAACTGACGGAGCGTCAGTTCACGAACGCGTCGAGGACCTGCTCGTACTCCTGGCACCACCAGACCGTCTGGGCGGCGGCGGCCGGGAAGAGCGGGTCCGCGCGCGGGTCGGCGCGCTGGTAGCGCCACTGCAGCATCCAGAAGTCGTTCAGCCGCTCCCACCAGACCCGGTGCACCGCGAGCGCGAGTTCCTCGGCCCCGGCGCCCGCCGCGGCCCGGTAGCCGCGGGCGTAGTGGCGCACCCGGGCCAGGTCCAGCTCACCGGTCGCCGGGTCGTTGAAGATCAGCGTGGCGGCCCGCACGGTCTCCTCGGCCCGCGGGCGCACCCGCAGCCGGTCCCAGTCCAGCACCGCCACCACCCGCTCGCCGCGGTGCAGCAGGTTGAGCCCGTGGAAGTCGCCGTGCACCCAGCCCGAGGGCCCGATCGCGGTCGGCGCGGGGCGGCGGTGCCGGTGGGCGGCGAGCAGTTCGGCCCGTTCGGCCAGCCGGTAGGCGGCCAGCCGATCGAAGGCGTGGTCCGGGCGGCGCCGGGCGGCCAACTCGCCCAGCTGGGCGGCCAGCTCGATGCCGGTGTCGGGGTCGGCGCTGGGCAGCGCGGCGGGCTGGGCGACGGGGGCGCAGACCCGCGCCAGGGCGCCGTGCAGGTCGGCGAGGAGCGCGCCGAGCGCGGCGCACGCCGTCGGAGTCAACTCGGCGCCGGTGCGGTGCCGGCCTGCCACCCACGGGTAGAGCGCGAAGCGGCGGCCCTGGTGGTCGGTCACCGTGCGGCCGTCCCGGGTGGCCAGCGGTGGCGGCACCGGCAGGCCCAGCTCGGCCAGCGCGCTGCTGGCCCGGTGCTGGGCGGTGATCGCGGCGAGCGCGGCGGTGGCCGGCTCGACGTAGCACTTGACGAAGTAGCGACCGCTTCTGGTGGTCACCCGGTAGCCCCGGTTGAGCAGGCCCTCGGCCACCGGCTCGGCCGTCAGCAGGCGTCCGGCCCGGTAGTCGCGCAGCACCCGGGCGAGCACCTGGCGCGGGACGGGCGGGCTGAGCGTGCCGACCGGCGGTGCGGTGGCGTCGGGGCCGTCCAGCGGTGGGACGTCGGGGACGGCCGGCGATGGGGCGTCGGCCAGGGCGATCTGACGGTCTGTCACGCTTGGTGATCGTAGTTCGGCACCCTGTGCGCGGCCTGGATGGCCGAAATTGCCCGGTTGTGAGCGGCCGTTCCTGCGCCATGATCACCCAGGGAGCGGCAACGACCGGCTAGAGGTGCTGATCTGTGCCCAGCCGGGCCACGTACGCGGCCGCCTGGGTGCGCCTGGCCATACCCATTTTGGCCAGCAGGCTGGAGACGTAGTTCTTCACCGTCTTCTCCGCCAGGTGGAGTTCACCGCCGATCTGCCGGTTGGTCATCCCCTCACCGATCAACTCCAGGATCCGGCGCTCCTGCTTGGTCAGCTGGGCCAGCTTCTCGTCCTCTTTCCCGCCCCCGTCGCGCAGCCGCTCCAGCACCCGGCTGGTGGCGGCCGGGTCGAGCAGCGAGCGGCCGGCCGCCACGTCGCGCACCGCCGAGAGCAGGTCGCTGCCGCGGATCGCCTTGAGCACATACCCCGAGGCCCCGGCCATGATCGAGTCGAAGAGCGCCTCGTCGTCGGAGAACGAGGTGAGCATCAGGCAGCGGGTCTCGGGCCGCTGCGAGCGGATCTCGCGGCAGACCTCCACCCCGTTGCCGTCGGGCAGCCGGACGTCCAGCACCGCGACGTCCGGGGTCACCGCCGGGATCCGGGCGAGCGCCTCGGCGGCGGTGCCGGCCTCGCCGACCACCTCGATGTCCGGCTCGTCGGAGAGCAGTTCGTGCACGCCGCGCCGGACCACCTCGTGATCGTCGAGCAGGAACACCCTGATTCGCCCGTTTTCGTTCATTGTCAAATGCTCCCATACCACGACAGGGCGGATCTATCGCCCGCACCGGCCCCGCGGACAATCTGTCCGGCAAACCCCCTTACGCGAAACGCGCTGCCCGGATAGCGTGCGCTGGTGTCCTGACGGCACCGCCGGCGCGAGCTTTGAGCCCGGCTCGACCCCCACCCAGGTCGGAACAAGTAGGACGTCCTAGCGCAGGCGCGCCAAGAGCGCCCGCTGGGTAACGTTCTCGTGGGGATGCCGTCGGAAAAGGATCACCACCTGCCGCGTATTCGGCGCGCACACCCCGCGCTCCGTGCGAGGAGGTGACCGGACCGGTCACCGGCGACCCCGGGCGGCCGGACAGACCGAGGAGTGAACGTGACCGTCAAAAGCACGGCGAGGGCGCGCAAGAAGGCCGCCCCCGGCGTCCCCGACAGCCTCGCCACGGGGAAGGACGCCCCTGCCGAGCTCGTCCAACTGCTCACCCCGGAAGGCGAGCGGGTCGAGCACCCGGACTACCCGCTGACCATCACCCCCGAGGAGCTGCGCTCCCTCTACCGGGACCTGGTGCTGGTGCGGCGCTTCGACGCCGAGGCCACCGCGCTGCAGCGGCAGGGCGAGCTGGGCCTGTGGGCCTCGCTGCTCGGCCAGGAGGCGGCGCAGGTCGGCAGCGGCCGCGCGATGCGGGAGAACGACTACGCCTTCCCCACCTACCGCGAGCACGGCGTCGCCTGGTGCCGCGGGGTGGACCCGCTGAACCTGCTCGGGATGTTCCGCGGCGTGAACCACGGCGGCTGGGACCCGAACGAGAAGAACTTCCACCTCTACACCATCGTGATCGGCTCGCAGACCCTGCACGCGACCGGCTACGCGATGGGTATCACCAAGGACGGTGCGGACGACGCCGTGATCGCCTACTTCGGCGACGGTGCCTCCAGCCAGGGCGACGTCAACGAGGCGTTCACCTTCGCCTCGGTCTACAACGCGCCGGTGGTCTTCTTCTGCCAGAACAACCAGTGGGCGATCTCCGAGCCCACCACCACCCAGACCCGGATCCCGCTCTACCGCCGCGCCTCCGGCTTCGGCTTCCCCGGCGTGCGGGTGGACGGCAACGACGTGCTGGCCTGCCTGGCGGTCACCCGCTGGGCGCTGGACCGCGCCCGCAGCGGCAGCGGCCCGGTGCTGATCGAGGCCTTCACCTACCGGATGGGTGCGCACACCACCTCCGACGACCCGACCCGCTACCGGGCGAACGAGGAGACCGAGGCCTGGAAGGCCAAGGACCCGATCTCCCGGCTCAAGGCGCTGCTGGAGCGCGAGGAGCTGGCCGACGCGGACTTCTTCGCCGCCGTCGAGGCGGAGAGCGAGACCCTGGGCCTGCGGGTGCGCGAGGGCGTGCGCTCCATGCCGGACCCGGACGCGACGCTGATCTTCGACCATGTCTACGCCGAGCCGCACGCCCTGGTGGCGGAGGAGCGGGCCGAATATGTCGCGTACGCGGAGTCCTTCGAGGGCGGGGAGTAACCGAACATGTCAAAGCTCACCATGTCGAAGGCCATCAACGAGGGCCTTCGCGCCTGCCTGGAGACCGACCCGAAGACCCTGATCATGGGTGAGGACGTCGGGAAGCTGGGCGGCGTCTTCCGGGTCACCGACGGTCTGCAGAAGGACTTCGGCGAGGACCGGGTGATCGACACCCCGCTCGCCGAGTCCGGCATCGTCGGCACCGCGATCGGCCTGGCGCTGCGCGGCTACCGCCCGATCGTCGAGATCCAGTTCGACGGCTTCGTCTACCCGGCCTTCGACCAGATCGTCACCCAGCTGGCCAAGATGCACGCCCGCGCGCTCGGGCACGTCAAGATGCCCGTTACCGTCCGCATCCCCTACGCGGGCGGCATCGGCGCCGTCGAGCACCACAGCGAGTCGCACGAGGCCTACTTCGCGCACACCGCCGGCCTGCGGGTGGTCACCCCGTCCAACCCGGACGACGCCTACTGGATGCTGCGCCAGTCGGTCGAGTCGGACGACCCGGTGATCTTCCTGGAGCCCAAGGCCCGCTACTGGGACAAGGCCGAGATCAGCAGTGCCCCGGAGCTGGACCTGCACGCGGCCAAGGTGGTGCGCCCCGGCACCGACCTGACGCTGCTCGCCTACGGTCCGATGGTCAAGGTCTGCCTGGAGGCCGCCCAGGCCGCCGAGCAGGACGGCCGCCGCCTGGAGGTGGTCGACCTGCGCTCGCTCTCGCCGGTCGACTTCGCCACCCTGGAGGCCTCGGTGCGGCGCACCGGGCGGGCCGTGGTGGTGCACGAGGCCCCGGTCTTCATGGGCATGGGCTCCGAGCTGGCCGCCCGGCTCACCGAGAAGTGCTTCTACCACCTGGAAGCCCCCGTCCTGCGGGTCGGCGGCTACCACGCGCCGTACCCGCCGTCCCGGGTCGAGGAGCAGTACCTGCCCGACCTGGACCGGGTGCTGGACGCCGTCGACCGCGCGCTGGCGTTCTGAGGGGAGTGACTCGATGACTACCGCTCTCCACGAGTTCAAGATGCCCGATGTGGGCGAGGGCCTGACCGAGGCCGAGATTCTCAAGTGGTACGTCCAGCCGGGCGACACCGTGACGGACGGCCAGATCGTCTGCGAGGTGGAGACCGCGAAGGCGGCCGTCGAGCTGCCGATCCCGTTCAACGGGACGGTCCAGTCGCTGCACTTCGCCGAGGGCACGACGGTCGACGTCGGCACCGCGATCATCGCGATCGCGGTGGCGGGCGCGGCGCCGGCCGCTGCCGCCCCGGCCGCCGCCCCGGCGGCCGAGGCCGACGAGCCGGCCGAGCCGGCGCGGCGTGAGGTGCTGGTCGGCTACGGACCGCGCACCGGCGGGACCCAGCGACGGGCCCGCCGCACCACCGCTGCCGCGCCGGCCGCGGCCGTCGCCGCCGCGCCGGTGGCCGTGCCGGTCCCGGCGCCCGCACCGGTGGTGGCCCAGCCGGGCGCCGAGCGGCCGCTGGCCAAGCCGCCGGTCCGCAAGCTCGCCAAGGACCTGGGCATCGACCTGCGCACCGTGGTGCCGACCGGCCCCGACGGGATCATCACCCGCGAGGACGTGCACGCCGCCGCCGCGCCCGCCCCGGTGGCCGCCGCTCCCGCCGCCGTCGCCGCCCCGGTGGCTTCGGTGACTTCGGTGACTTCGGTGGCCGAGCCGGTCACCGTCACCGGTGGCGACGTGCGGATCCCGGTCAAGGGCGTGCGCAAGGCCACCGCCTCGGCGATGGTCGCCTCCGCCTTCACCGCGCCGCACGTCACCGAGTTCGTCCAGGTCGACGTCACCCGCACGATGAAGCTGGTGCGCACCCTGAAGGAGACCGGCGAACTGGGCCAGGGGGTGCGGGTCAGCCCGCTGCTGCTGGTCGCCAAGGCGCTGCTCACCGCGATCAAGCGGCACCCGGAGATCAACGCCAGCTGGGACGAGAGCGCCCAGGAGATCGTGCTGCGCGGCCAGGTCAACCTCGGCATCGCGGCTGCCACCCCGCGCGGCCTGATCGTGCCGAACATCAAGAACGCCGGCGCGCTCACCCTGACCGGCCTGGCCACCGAGCTGGGTTCGCTGATCGACACCGCCCGCCAGGGCAAGACGTCCCCGGCCGACATGGCCGGCGGCACCGTCACCATCACCAACGTCGGCGTCTTCGGCGTCGACACCGGCACCCCGATCCTCAACCCCGGCGAGGCCGCCATCCTGGCCTTCGGCGCGGTCCGGGAGCTGCCGTGGGTGCACAAGGGCCGGGTGGTGCCCCGCCAGGTCACCACGCTGGCGCTCTCCTTCGACCACCGGATGGTCGACGGCGAGCTGGGCTCCAAGGTGCTGGCCGACGTGGCCGCCATCCTGGAGCGCCCGAAGCGGCTGATCACCTGGGCCTGACGCTCGGTCGGTCCCGCGGGCCCCGCACCTCCACCCGGAGGCGCGGGGCCCGCGCCGTTTTGCGACCGGGGCTGTCGCGGACCGCTCGAAAACCCCTTCGACCTCCGGACCGGCTCCTGAATACTGCTCGGATGGCTGATCACCGCATCCTGGACGCCCCCGCCGACCCGCTCGCCGGGTCGCCGCCGCCCGGTTACTCGCTGCGCCGCGACGTCTCGTTCTCCGCGCTGCTGGCCGGGCTGATCGCGGTGGTGGTCTGCTACTCGGGGCCGCTGGTGGTGGTGCTCGCGGCGGCCCGCGCCGGGCACCTGGACCAGGCGCACACGGCCTCCTGGATCTGGGCGATATCCATCGGCAGCGGGGCGACCTCGCTGCTGCTGAGCTGGCGGACCCGGCTGCCGGTGGTCACCGCCTGGTCGACCCCCGGGGCGGCGCTGCTGGTCGGCAGCCTGGGCGGGTACTCCTACCCGGACGCGGTCGGGGCCTACCTGGTGAGCGGGGTGGTGGTGACGCTGCTCGGAGTGACCGGGCTGTTCGGGCGGCTGATCGCGGTGATCCCGGCCTCGGTGGTCAACGCGATGCTGGCGGGCATCCTGTTCGAGTTCGGGACGGAGATCTTCAGCTCGCTGCACACCGCGCCCACCGTGGTGCTCTGTGCGCTGGCGGCCTACCTGCTGGCCAAGCGGCTGCTGCCGCGGTACGCCGTGCCGGCCGCGCTGCTGGTCGGCGCGGTGGCGGCGGCCTCGACCGTGGGCCTGAGCCTGCACCTGGGGCACGGCGGGCTGACCCTGCCGGTGCTGACCGTGCCCGCCTTCGACGGCTCGGCACTGGTCGGCCTCGCGCTGCCGCTCACCCTGGTCGCGCTGGCCTCGCAGGACGCGCCCGGGCTCGGGGTGCTGCGCAGCTTCGGCTACCGGCCGCCGGACCGGCTGCTGGTCGGGGCGACCGGCGCGGCCTCGGTACTGCTGGCGCCGTTCGGCGGCCCCGGGATCAACATCGCCGCGATCACCGCCGCGATCTGCGCCGGCCCCGAGAGCCACCCGCAGCCGCGCCGCCGGTACCTGGCGGGCATGTCGATCGGCGTGCTCTACCTGCTGGTGGGCTGCTTCGGCGGGATGCTGGTCAGCCTCTTCGCCGGGCTGCCCGCCGCGCTGGTCGCGGTGGTCGGCGGGGTGGCGCTGCTCGGCGCCTTCCAGGGCAGCCTGGCGGCGGCGCTGGCCGACGAGCGGGGCCGCGAGGCGGCGGCGGTGACCTTCCTGGCCACCACCTCGGGGATGACGCTGTGCGGCATCGGCGCGGCCTTCTGGGGACTGCTGCTCGGCATCGCCACCCAGCTGGTCCTGACGGCGCGCCGGCGGGGCTGAGCCGGCGGGTGTCGCTACTGGGCCTGGCGGGTGAGATGTGCTACGGAACGTTCACCGCCGAGTACGCGGTGGGTACGTCTGTGCGACCCCCACCCGCGCGCCCGCCGGGTGACCGGAGCACCGAGGACCGTCCGTATGGCGCCTGGCAACCCTGGCCGTCTCATCCGGAGTCTGGCCGCACTCGCCCTGCTCGCGGCAGCCGCGCTGCCCGCCGCCCTGGAACTGACCGGTCCGGCGCCGTTCGCCGTGATCGGCCCCGCCGGGACCTCGGCCACCGACCGTGCCGTCCCGCCCAGGGGCGGCACCGCGGACCGGGCGGTCCGGCTGCGCACCGGCACCGCCCCGACCTTCGACATACGCCGCACGGGTGATCCGGCGAACCGGGTCACCCTGGTGCTGCTCGGCGACGGCTACACCGCCGACCAGCAGGACCTCTTCCGGCGGCAGGCCGACCAGGCCTGGCGGGCGCTGATGGACATCGAGCCGTTCCGCACCTACCAGGACCTCTTCAACATACGGCGGGTCGAAGTGGTCTCCCCGACCCCCGGGATAGCCGAGGGGGAGATCAAGGGCCGGCGGCCCGGCACCCCGCTGGGCATGCACTTCTGGTGCGAGGGCACCGCGCGGCTGCTCTGCGCCGACGAGGCCGCCACCGCTCAGTACGCGGGCGCCGGGAACGGTCCGCAGTACCTGATAGCCCTGGCCAACTCGACCGAGTACGGCGGGGCCGGCGGCACGGGGGTGACCACGCTCTCCGGCGGCAGCCCGGACGCGGGCCGGATCATCCAGCACGAGATCGGACACACCGTCGGCGACCTCGGCGACGAGTACGACAGCGCCCCCAAGGACGCCGACTACCCCAACCTCTCCAACCAGGGCGCCGACGCGATGCGCCGCGACCACCTCAAGTGGTGGCGCTGGCTGGGCGCCGACTCGCCGGACGGCGGCGGCCCGGTGGGTGCCTACCGCAGCGCCAACGGCGTCTACCGCCCCACCGCCGACTCGGTGATGCGCACCCTGGGCGGCAGCTACAACCTCCCCTCCCGGGAGGCGATCATCGAGCAGCTCTACCGCCGGATCAGCCCGCTGGACGGCGCCGAGCCGCGACCGGGCCGGGTGACCGGCAGGCCCCGGCTCACCGTCCGCCCGCTGCACCTGAGCGGTGACCGGCAGCTCGAGGTGGACTGGAAGGTGGACGGGAAGGCGGTGCAGCCCAGCTCGCCCGACCACAGCTGGTTCGACCCGGCGGCGCTGGCGCTACCGGCCGGCCGGCGGGTGACGGTCACCGCCACGGTGCGGGACACCACCGACTGGGTGCGGGACGAGGTGTTCCGGGACCAGCACATGACCCGCACGGTCAGCTGGGTGCTGACCGGCTGACCGGCTGACCGGCGTGGGACAGCCCGTCGGGCACCGTCGCCGGATGAGCGGGATCGAGGCCCACCCAGGCGGCATCATCAGATGATGGGATGACTAATCTGGGTCCACTATGACCGTGGACCCAGCCAGCGCGATCCGCTCCTCCTCCGTCCCGGGTCCCCGGCTACCCCCTGGCGAGGGCGACGCGTCGCCCACGCCCGCGCTGCCCACGCCCGCGTCGCCCACGCCCGCGCTGCCCACGCCCGCGCTGCCGCCGGGCGGGCGGGCCGCCTGGTTCGCCTGGGGCATCGGCGTCAGCGCCTATGTGCTCGCCGTGATCCACCGCACCAGCCTCGGGGTGGCCGGTCTGGAGGCCGCCCACCGGTTCGGCGTCGGCGCCGCGGCGCTGGCCACCTTCTCGATAGTCCAGGTGCTGGTCTACGCCGCGATGCAGATCCCGGTCGGCCTGCTGGTGGACCGGTTCGGCCCGCGCCGGGTGCTGCTGCTGGGCGTTGTGCTGCTCACCGTGGGCCAGCTGGCCTTCGCGTTCAGCACCGCCTTCGGGCCCGCGCTGGCCTCCCGGGCGGTGCTCGGCTGCGGCGACGCGATGACCTTCATCAGCGTGCTGCGGATCGCCGCCCGCTGGTTCCCGGCCGCGCGCAACCCGCTGGTCGCCCAGTTCACCGGCCTGGCCGGGATGGGCGGCAACCTGGTGACCACCGTGATCCTGGCCCGGGCGCTGCACACCGAGGGCTGGACGGCGAGCTTCGCCGCGATCGCCCTGCTGGGGGTGCTGGTCTTCGCCGTGATCGCGCTGCTGCTGCGGGAGGTGCCGCCGGGCCCGGCGGCGGGCGGTGCCGCTGCCAGTGCCGAGGCCGGTGCGGGGGACCGGCTGCCGATCCGCGAGCAGATCCGCGAGTCCTGGCGCGAGCCCGGCACCCGGTTGGGCCTCTGGGTGCACTTCACCACCCAGTTCCCGGCCAACGCCTTCTCGCTGCTCTGGGGCCTGCCCTACCTGGTCGACGGGCAGGGCATGAGCACCGGTGAGGCGGGCGGCATGCTCACCCTGCTGGTCTTCGCCAACATCTTCTTCGGCCTGCTCTTCGGCCAGTTGCTCTCCCGGGGTCCGCGGCTGCGGATGCCGATCGTGCTCACGGTGATCGCCGCCACCGGTGCCTGCTGGGCCCTGGTCCTGGCCTGGCCCGGCGGCCACCCGCCGCTGTGGCTGCTGGTCCTGCTCCTCTTCGTGATGGGCAGCAACGGCTCGGCCTCGCTGGTCGGCCTCGACTACGCCCGCTCGCACAACCCCGGGCACCGCCTGGGCACCGCCTCGGGCATCGCCAACATGGGCGGATTCATCGCGACCATGGTGACGCTGCTGGGCATCGGCGTGCTGCTCGACCTGCTGTCACCGGGCGGTGGCGGGGACGTCTACTCGGCGGCGGCGTACCGGGGGGCGTTCTGCTGGATGTACCTGCCGCTGGTGCTGGGAACGGTGATGATCCTCCGGCTGCGCCGGCGGGTGCGGGCCGGGTAGGCCGGGCCCGCACCCGGTGCGGGGTGGCCGGGGTCGCCGGTCAGAAGGTCTGGACGAAGTTCGCCAGCACCCGCTGGGCCAGCTCCTGGTCCCCCTCGATCCGCAGTGCGCCGCCGGGCAGGGCGTCGGGGCGGACCCGGCCGCAGGCCAGGCGGAGCCAGGTCTCCCAGTCGAGGGTGAACTGCACGTCGGGGCCCAGACTGATCTGGGAGTCCAGCTCGCCGCGGCCGTTCTCGTCCACCCGGACCCGGCGGAGGAACTCCAGCGGGCCGGTGACGTCGAAGACCACCACCGAACCGGCCGGGGCGCCCGCCTGCTTGGCGACGATCTTCGGCAGGCCCCGCAGCAGCAGGTCACGGGTGATCTGGGCGGCGGGGGAGTCCAGGTTGCCGGGCAGCAGCAGCGCGCGGCGCAGGTCCTGCTCGTGCACCCAGACGTCCAGCACCCGCAGCTGGAGCAGCAGCTGGTAGGGCAGCTCGTAGGCGCCCGGCCCGGCCGGGAAGCGCACCAGGTCCTCGGGGCCGGTGCCGGCGGTGCGCAGGGCACGCGAGCGCCGGATGATCACGTACTCCAGCTCCGAGGTCATCTCGGGCGCGGTGTGGCAGCGGCGCTTGTCCACCGGGAGTTCGAGGTAGCGGGAGACCTCGTCCTTGATGTGCCGCAGGTCGCTGGGGAGCGAGTGGATCGGTCGCGGGTCACCGAGCAGTTCGGACTCGACGGCGATCACGTGCGAGACCACGTCCCGCACCGACCAGCCCGGGCACTCGGTGGGCCGGTTCCATGAGTCGGCGGGGAGTGCGGCCAGTAGCTCCGCTATGGACTCGACGGAGTGCGTCCAGGCATCCGTGTAGGCCTGCACGGCCTGATTATCGGTCACAGCTTTTCTTCTCCGGCCATCCGTCGGCTCTACGCGCTAACCGCACGTTACGCTGCCGGGAGAGAGCAGGCAGCGCTTTCGGGTGACGATCGTAGGTCTCTTGTCGTGGACGGTGGTAGTGTGCGCGCCTCATTGATCCAACTCTCCGTGTCCGACGCCGAACCGGCGGCCGAGCGGCGGGCCAGGGTGGCGGCCCTGGTGCGTGCCCAGCAGGGTGCGGACCTGGTGGTCCTGCCGGAGCTCTGGCCGCTCGGCGGGTTCGCTTATGACGCCTGGTCGGACGGGGCCGAACCGCTGGACGGGCCGACGGCTGACGCGATGTCAGCGGCGGCCCGGGCGGCCGGCGTCTGGCTGCACGCCGGCTCGATCGTGGAGCGCGATCCGGACGGCCCGATCTACAACACCTCGCTGGTCTTCTCGCCGAGCGGCGAGCTGCTGCACACCTACCGCAAGATCCACCGCTTCGGTTTCGACAGCGGTGAGGCGGTGGTGATGGGGGCCGGGCAGGAGATCGTCACGGCCGCCACCGACTTCGGCACGCTGGGTCTGGCGACCTGCTACGACCTGCGCTTCCCCGAGCTCTTCCGGGCGCTGCTGGACGCCGGGGCACAGTTGCTGGTGGTCCCGGCGGCCTGGCCCGCGCGGCGGCGCGAGCACTGGACCCTGCTGGCCCGGGCGCGGGCGGTGGAGGAGCAGGCCTTCGTGCTGGCCTGCAACACGGCCGGCACCCACGGCGGGGTCGAGCAGGCCGGGCACAGCCTGGTGGTCGACCCCTGGGGCACGGTGCTGGCCGAGGCCGGCCCGGACGAGCAGGTGCTGACCGTCGAGTTCGACCCGGCCGCGGTGGCCAAGGCGCGTGAGGAGTTCCCGGTGCTGCGCGACCGGCTGCTCGGCATCCCGGCGCCGGTGCGGCGCTGACGGTGGGAGCGTTCCACCGGCCGGTGCGGCGCTGACGGTGGGAGCGTTCCACCGGCCGGTGCGGCGCTGACGGGGGGCCGGAGCTGCGCCGAGCGGGATTGTGTGGTTTTTGCGCGCCTTTTGAGAGGATGATCTCTCGATGACGGCCCGCGGCGGGCCTGGCGGCTGGTCGAAGGAGGGTGTGCCGGTGAGCATCGGCGGTCTGGGGAGACTCCCGATCCAGCGCAACAGCCTGCGCGAGCAGATCGCCGGGGCGCTGCGCGAGGAGTTGATGGCGGGTCGGCTGGCGGCCGGCGGCAACTTCACCGTGAAGGAGATCGCCGAGCTGTACGGCGTCTCGGCCACCCCGGCCCGGGAGGCGCTGGTCGACCTGGCGGCGCAGGGGCTGCTGCGGGCCGAGCACCACCGCGGGTTCACCGTGCCGGAGCTCAGCTGGACCGACTTCCTGGAGATCTTCGAAGCCAGGGTGATGCTCACCGACAGTGCCTTCCGCCGGCTGTCGATGCAGCCGAGCGGCTACGACTGGTCGCGGCTCAGCTCGCTGCGGCGCCGGGCCGAGGCGGCCGCGCGGGCCGCTCGCGCGGGGCAGCTGGACGTGATGGTCGGCTGCGACCGGCGGTTCTGGAACGAGATGTCCGGGTTCCTGGAGAACCAGCGGATCGCCGACTACCTGGACTGGCTGCGGGTGCAGTCCTGGATGTTCGCGGCGCGCTTCCTGCGGGCCCGCGAGCAGCTGGCCGGCGTCTGCTGGGACCGGCAGAGCGAGCTGGTCGAGCTGATCGCCTCGCGCGACCTGGCCGGCGCGCGGCGGATGATCGGCGAGTACAACCTGTTCACGGTGCGGCTGCTGGCCCAGCTGGCGGGGGAGTCGCTGGAGAGCGTCTCGGTGCTGCCGCTGTTGACGGCCGAGCCGGCCGGGACGCTGCCGGAGCCTTGTTCGATGCTCCCCACTCCGCCGCCGCCGATGGGCCGGTAGGGTGGTTCGGGCGTCGAGGAGTCCGGCCGGCCGGTGCCGGTAGGGCTCCGGTGTCGGCGTGTCGAGGAACCGAAGCCAGTGAGAGGAAGAGCGGCCCGTGGCCTGTGACCTCTGGCTCGTACCGCTGGTGGACGTACTGAGCCACAACCCGGACAACCCGTTCCGCGAGGACCTCGCGGTCTACAACGCGGCACTGACCGCGCGCGGTCTGCCCGGCGTGCCGGTGTACGAGTTCGCCCCCGGGATCACCGGTGAGGTGGAGCCGATAGCGGCCTTCGACTACGACTCGCTGCACTTCCTGCGCCGCGCCTACCTGCTCCAGCTGACCGGCTTCCAGCTGACCCCGGTGGACGCGCTCGGCGGCGACTACGAGCAGCTGCTGGAGATGTTCGAGTCCACGGCCGAGCAGTCCCACCTGGTCTGGCACTTCGACCACGCCGGCGCGTACGTGCCGATCGAGTTCCAGGTGCCGCTGGTGGACGAGGAGCTGCTGACCTCCGGCGGCCCGCTGGGCTCCTCCTACGGGCTGCTGCGGGAGTTGCAGGCGATCGCGCCCGCGCTCGGCATCGACCCGCTGAACCCGCCGGGTCCGACCCGGCCGCTCGGGCCGACCGGACTGGAGCAGCCGTTCGCCCCGCCGCTGGACGACGTGCACCCGTACGCGCGGGAGCGGCACGCCTGGGCCGGCCTCTACGCGGCGGCCACGAGGAGCCTGACGCAGGGTTCGATGGTGGTCTTCGCCTGATCCCAGGCGGGTGGGCCGGGTCCTCGCGGCCTTCGCGCGGCCCCGACCGCCCTGCCGCGGCGCCGCCGACCCGGCTACCGCAGCGGACCCTCCGGCGGCCGCTGGCGCGGCATGGTCGGCCTGGTGCCGGGCGCCGGCAGCACCCGGACCTGGGCCGGTGTGCCGCTCTCGGGGCGTCCGCCCCAGCTGCCCGGGGCCTGGGTGGGCAGCTGGGTCATCCGGGCCCGGAACTCGAGCATCCACTCCGAGGTCTCGCCGCGGACCAGCTCCGACACGTCCTCGCAGAACCGCCGCAGCACGCCCAGGCAGCGCTCGGCCGCCTCGCCCGCGGTGCCCTCGGTGGGGCCGAGCACCTCGCGCACGCACTCCGAGGCCCAGTCGAACTGGAAGGCCTCCAGCCGCCGCTGCAGCGCCTGCGCGGTGGAGACGTCCCGCATCCAGCCCGAGCTGAGCCCGAACGCCCGGTCGGCGGCCAGGCAGCCGCCCGCCAGCGCCAGGGCGACATACCCCCAGGCGGTGCCGTGCGGCAGCCGGCCGGTCAGCTGGACCAGCGGCAGGGTGACCCCCGCCACCCCGAGGGTGGCCGCGCCGATCCGCAGCAGCCGCGCCCAGCGGCGCTTCCACAGCCGGTCCCGGCGGTACCAGTCGATCGCCTCGACCGCGCGCTCCTCGGACCAGCGGTAGAGCTCCTCGAGCCGCTCGGCCGGCTCACCCCAGTCGCCGAGCGGGAACTGGCGGGCACTCAGATCGGCGCGGCGACGGGTGGCGGCCCGGTCCCGTCCGGCGGCGGCCGCCGTGCCGGGCTGGTCCTCCTCGCCGAGGTCCTTGCCCCAGGGACTCTCCTCGGGCTGCATTTCGGGCTGGCTCACCTGTGGGGCTCCCTTGACGGGCCTGACCGTGCTGACAGGCCTGACTGCTGCGCGGACTGCCGCTGCGCGGACGTGCTGCGGGCACTGGTCGACTCTTGGCACTGGCTGGGGCACTGCTCTTGGCACTACTGGGCACTGCTGGGTATCCAACAGCACTTCTTACCGCCAAATGGCTGACCGTGTGACGTCTCCCCCATGATCGTTACCCGAAAAGACGTCGGTAACCCGTGGTGGCGGGGTTGCGGAAGACGGCGCGAATTCACTCTCCCGAGCGAGTACACGGGGTGCCGCGAACCTGACCGGGTCCGCCGCCTGGAGGAACGGACGAACGAGATCGCTGTTCAGGGCCTGCCCGTTGGCGATTTCCACAGCCCGGTGGATCAGCGGGAACAGGCCACCGACTACCCTTGCCAACCGTGAAGGTCCTCGTCATCGGCGGCGGCGCCCGCGAACACGCCCTGTGCCGCTCCCTGTCCCAAGATCCCGCCGTCAGCGAGCTGCACTGCGCCCCGGGCAATGCCGGGATCGCGCGGGTGGCGACGGTCCATCCGGTCGACCAGCTGGACGGCGCGCAGGTCACCGCGCTCGCCCAGCGGCTGGCCGCCGACCTGGTGGTGGTCGGCCCCGAGGCCCCGCTGGTGGCCGGGGTCGCCGATCCGCTGCGCGCGGCCGGCATCCCGGTCTTCGGCCCGTCCGCCGAGGCGGCCCAGCTGGAGGGCTCCAAGGCCTTCGCCAAGGACGTGATGGCCGGGGCCGCGGTGCCCACCGCCCGTTCCTACCTCTGCACCACCCCCGAGGAGGCCGCCGAGGCGCTGGACGCCTTCGGGCCCCCCTACGTGGTCAAGGACGACGGCCTGGCGGCCGGCAAGGGCGTGGTGGTCACCGCCGACCGCACCGCCGCGCTGGCCCACGCCGCCGCGTGCGACCGCGTGGTGATCGAGGAGTACCTGGACGGCCCGGAGGTCTCGCTCTTCGCGATCACCGACGGCACCACCGTGCTCCCGCTGCAGCCGGCGCAGGACTTCAAGCGCGCGCTGGACGGCGACGCCGGTCCCAACACCGGTGGCATGGGCGCCTATTCGCCGCTGCCCTGGGCCCCCGAGGGCCTGGTCGCCGAGGTGCTGGAGACCGTCCTGCAGCCCACCGTGGACGAGCTGCGGCGGCGGGGCACCCCGTTCTCCGGCCTGCTCTACGCGGGCCTGGCGCTCACCTCGCGCGGCACCCGGGTGATCGAGTTCAACGCGCGCTTCGGCGACCCGGAGACCCAGGTGGTGCTGGCCCGGCTGCGGACCCCGCTGGCGGGCGTGCTGCTGGCCGCCGCCAAGGGCACGCTGGCCGACCTGGAGCCGCTGCGCTGGTCCGAGCAGGCCGCCGTCACCGTGGTGGTGGCCGCCGAGGGCTACCCGGCCGCGCCGCGCTCCGGCGACCCGATCGAGGGCCTGGAGAAGGCCGAGGCGGCCGACGGCACGGTCTGGGTGCTGCACGCGGGCACCCGGGCGGACGCCGAGGGCCGGGTGCTCAGCGCCGGTGGCCGGGTGCTCTCGGTCACCGCGACCGGTGCGGACCTGACCCAGGCCCGCGAGCGCGCCTACCAGGGCGTGGCCGAGATCCGGTTGGACGGCTCGCAGCACCGCACCGACATCGCGCTGCAGGCGGCCCGCGACGCCGGCTGAACCACCGCGTACGACGTTCATCAGGGGCGCTGCCTCCGGTCATCCCACCGGGCGCAGCGCCCCTCGGCGTTCGGCCGGCTGTTCGGCCGCGTCACCGATGGTTGCGAACGGCCGGGCGATTCCAGCCCTTCGAGTGAATGACGCGTCAGCGGGCTGACGTAGTGGCACCGGGGGCCGTAGGGTGCGCTGAACCGCGGTGCCGATGGGGGTGAATCCGCGATCGCCGCCGGGTGCGCGGGCTCGCGCGGGGGGAAGCTGCAAGGACCGGGGGCGTGCCGTCATCAGGACGGGTGGAAACCGGGCCGAACCGGAACACCCGCAACGGCAGGCGCGTCAGAACTGGCAGGAGGACTCGCGGGACGGGTGACCGGGCGCTACCCGCCCGGGGGTACCGCCCGGTCGGCGCCGCCCGATTGGTTCACGTCGATCGGGCCCGCGCGAAGGAATCTCGAAGGTCCCGACTCCGAAGGGGGTGCAGCACCGGATGGCCGCTTTCGACGCCGCACGCGCACGGGCGCACGCCGTGCTGCGGATCCGCGCCCTGGCTCGGGCAGCGGCGGTGCTGCCCGCCGCCGTCGCCGTGGTGCTGCTGGCCGGGAGGTTCACCGGCCGGATCGGTGCCCCCGGCGCACCGGACGCCGCCGGCTGGGACGTGGTGCGCTGGGTGGTCGGCGCGCTCGCCGTGCTGGTCGGCCTGCTCGCGCTGGCCGCCGCCCACCGGCACGCCCGCGCGGTGCCACCGAGCACCCCGGCGGTGCCGGTGCCGCTCGAGCAGGCACCCGAACTGCACCGGCTGATCCGGGAGCTGGCCGACCGGCTCGGCGTGCCGGGCCCGGTCGCGATCGCGATCACCCCGGACTGCGACAGCTGGCTGGAGGAGCCGACCGGTCCGCCGAGCACGCCGCTCCAGGCGTTGCGCGAGCGCCTCGGCCACCCGCTGCCGGCCACCGGTGCCGGCCCGCACCGGCCGGCCGGACAGCTGCTGGTGATCGGCTCGCCCTTCCTCTGGTGGATGCGGGCCGACGAACTGCGCGCTCTGCTCGCCCCGGTGGTGGCCGGCACCGCGGCCGCCGCGGATCCGGAGATCGCCGCCGCCCGCCGCTTCGTCCGGGGGCTGGACGCCGCGCTCGGCTCGGGCCGCCGGACCCCGGTGGCCCGGCTGCTCGACCGGATCACCCGCGCGCTGCTGAAGGCCTGCCGCGCGCACGTGGCCGAGTTGGAGCGCGCCGCCGCCGCGGCCGCCTCCGAGCAGGCCAAGGCGGTCGACTACGGGCTGCGGATCGCCGCCCAGGGCCAGGTCGGCCTGGCCTACGCCGGGTGGGACCGGCTGCTCACCCGGGTGGCGCTGCCGGCCTGGCGGCTGGGCCGCTGCCCCGCCCAGCTGAACGCCGGGGTGGTCGCCGCGCTGACCGAGCTGTCCCGCCGCGACCGGCTGGCCGAGGGGTACGAGAGCCGGCTCGGCGACCGCCCCGCCTGCGACCTGCTGGAGGAGCCGGGCGAGATGGACTCGGCGGTCTCGCTGCTGGCCGCCGAGCTCTTCCACGGCCCGGTCCGCGGCGGCCGGGCCGACCTGCCCTGGGAGGACTACCCCGAGCAGGTGGTGGACCGCGGCTGGCGGCTGCAGGCGATGGCCCTGCAGGAGGCGCTGGACACCAACGCCCCGCCCGGCCCGGTGGCCGGGAGTGCCAAGGCGCCGACCCTGGCCCGGCTGCTCGACCGGCTGGCCGCCGGCGGCGGCGACCAGCTCGCCCGCACCCTGGCGGCCAGCCCGCCCCCGGCGGTGCCCGGCGCCGCCGAGCGAGGAGGGCGCGAGCTGCTGGCCGACTGCGTGACGGCGATGGTCTGCTGCGCGGCGGTGGACGGGGCCGGCGGTCGCCCCGGCCTGGACTGGCTGGACGGCCCGGTGCTGCTGCTCGGCGGGGTCCGCCGGGGGGACCTGGCCGACCCGGTGGTCGAGGCGGTCGAACAGGGCGCCGCGGGCCCGCTGCGGGTCTGGCTGGAGGCCGCTGGGATCCGCCTGGAGAAGCCCGTCCGGCTGGGCTGACCGTACGTCAACAACCGTTCCATCCAACACCGTTGAAGCGACTTGCGACCTTGGGGTGACGCGTCGGCGGCACTGTGTGGTCTGCTGGACCACACGCACATTTCGGTGGCACATGCCACCGGCGGCGCACCGTGGGAGGGGCGACGTGGAGAAGGAGTCGGCGGGCCGCAGATGGGAGTCCGGGACGCTCGCGCACGGCGTCTCGGACCCGTTCGGACAGGGGCCGCTGCCCTGGCTGCGCAGTCCTGACGAGTACCTGGCCGGCACCGAGGGCGCCATCCCCTGGTACGTCAGCACCGACGCCCCCGGCCAGCAGCCGCTGCCCGCGCCCGGCGGCTCCCGGCCGGCGGGCCGGGGGACGGTCGGCACCCCGCGCAACTCCGATGACGTGGTCCAGCAGATCAAGGGCTTCGCCTCGGCCGGCCCGGTCTACCCCGGCGGCTCGGTGGACCTGCGGGTCACCGTCCACCCGCCGCGCGACTTCGTGGTGGACGTCTACCGGATCGGCCACTACGCGGGCGCCGGCGCCCAGCACATGACGGCCAGTCCGCTGATCGCCGGGCTGCGGCAGCCGGCGCCGCTGGTGGTCGACCGGACGGTCAGCTGCCATCACTGGTGGCACTCCTGGCGCCAGCAGATCCCGGCCCACTGGCGGCCCGGCGCCTACGTCGCGGTGCTCACCACCGCCGACCAGCGCCACCGCAGCCACATCCCGTTCACCGTGCGCGACCCGCTGGCCGCCGGCCCGGCCGACCCCGGACCGGCCGCGGACCTGCTGCTGGTGCTGCCGGACGTCACCTGGCAGGCGTACAACCTGTTCCCGGAGGACGGGCACACCGGCGCCAGCCTCTACCACGCCTGGGACGAGCAGGGGCGGCTGCTCGGTGAGCCTCAGGCGGCGGTCACCGTCTCCTTCGACCGGCCGCACGCGGGCGCCGGCCTGCCGCTGCACGTCGGGCACGCCTACGACTTCATCCGCTGGGCCGAGCGGTACGGCTACGACCTCGCCTACGCCACCGCCTCCGACCTGCACGCGGGGCTGGTCGAGCCGTCCCGGCACCGGGCGCTGATCTTCCCCGGGCACGACGAGTACTGGTCGGATCCGATGCGCCGCACCGTCGAGCGGGCCAGGGACCGCGGCACCTCGCTGGTCTTCCTCTCCGCCAACACCATGTACTGGCGGGTCGAGCTGACCAGCGGCGCCTGCGGCGAGCCGGGCCGGCTGCTCAACTGCCGCAAGCGCCAGCGGGTGCCCGCCGACTCGCCGGCCGCGGGCCCGTCCGGTGCGGTCAGCGCGCTGTGGCGGGACGCGGGGGAGCCCGAGCAGCAGCTGCTGGGCGTCCAGTACGCGGGCCGGGTGGCCCAGCCGGTGCCGCTGGTGGCCGGCAACACCTGGCACTGGCTCTGGGCCGGTACCGGGCTGCGGGACGGCGACGAGGTGGCCAACCTGGTGGCGGGCGAGGCCGACCGCTACTTCCCCAAGGTGGCGCTGCCCGCGCACAGCGAGCGCACCCTGCTCGCCCACTCGCCCTACCGGGACGAGCTCGGCCGCCCCCGCCACCAGGAGACCTCGCTCTACCGGGCGCCCAGCGGCGCCTACGTCTTCGCCGCCGGCACCTTCGCCTGGTCACCCGCCCTGGACCGGCCGGGCCACACCGACGAACGGATCCAGAAGGCCACCGCCAATCTGCTCGACCGGGTCTGCAAGGACGGGTGAGCCCGGTTCGGCGCAGGGGTGCATGAAAGACTCCCCCTGTCCGAGCAGCGACCCCCACTCCTGAGGACTGAAGCAACCTTGAGCGGATTTGTCACCAAGCCCGAGCCGGTCCAGGTCCCTGGCCTGGTCCACCTGCACACCGGCAAGGTGCGCGACCTCTACCGGGATCAGGCCGGCCGCCTGGTCATGGTGGCCAGCGACCGCACCTCGGCTTTCGACTGGGTGCTGCCCAGCGACATCCCCGACAAGGGCCGGATCCTGACCCAGCTCTCGCTCTGGTGGTTCGCCCAGATCGCCGACCTGGTGCCCAACCACGTGCTCTCCACCGAACTGCCCGAGGGCGCCCCCGCCGACTGGGCCGGGCGCACCATGATCTGCGACGACCTGAAGATGTTCCCGGTCGAGTGCGTGGCCCGCGGCTACCTGACCGGCTCCGGTCTGCTGGAGTACCGGGAGAGCCGGACGGTCTGCGGCATCGTGCTCTCCGAGGGCCTGGTGGACGGCTCCGAGCTGCCCGCGCCGATCTACACCCCGGCGCTCAAGGCCGAGGTCGGCGAGCACGACGAGAACGTCCCCTACGAGGAGACGGCCCGCCGGATCGGCGCCGACTGGGCCGCCGAGCTGCGCCAGACCACGCTGGCCGTCTACACCCGGGCCCGGGACATCGCCAGGGAGCGCGGCCTGATCCTGGCCGACACCAAGTTCGAGTTCGGCCTGCGGGACGACGCGTTGGTGATCGGCGACGAGGTGCTCACCCCCGACTCCTCGCGGTACTGGCCGGCCGACGACTGGGAGCCGGGCCGGGCGCAGCAGAGCTACGACAAGCAGTTCGTCCGGGACTGGCTGACCTCGCCCGCCTCCGGCTGGGACCGCACCAGCGAGCAGCCGCCGCCGGCGCTGCCCGCCGACATCCTGGAGCGCACCCGGGTCAAGTACGTCGAGGCGTACGAGCGGCTGACCGGGACCGAGTGGGTCTGAACCGAGTGGGCCTGAACCGAGTGGGCCTGAACCGGGTAGGTCTGGGGCCCATCGCCGCAGGATGAGTTTCCACGGGTCGGCGGTGACATTCGTCACCGCCGACCCGTTCGGTTCCCGCTCCGCGGTGAACTCGGTGAACTCAGCCGAAAACGCGAAATGGGCCTCCCGAGGGAGACCCATTTCACTTTGGAGCGGACGACGAGATTCGAACTCGCGACCCTCACCTTGGCAAGGTGATGCTCTACCAACTGAGCCACGTCCGCATGATCTTTAGTTGTCCTACTGTACCGCATGGTTACTGCTGTACTGCGAGCGGACGACGAGATTCGAACTCGCGACCCTCACCTTGGCAAGGTGATGCTCTACCAACTGAGCCACGTCCGCACGGTACTGGTGGGCACCGGCCGCTGCTCCCGCTTCCGGTTGCGGCGACGAGAAATACTCTACCCCATCGTCGGGAGTGCTCACGCATCCCTTCCGTCGCGGCCGCCCGGCGGCGACGGAAGGGCGGGTGGCAGGGCCTCAGTTGGCCTCGGCGAACGCTTCGTAGACGTGCTTGGGGATCCGGCCGCGGGCCGGCAGCTCCATGCCCCGGGACTGGGCCCAGGCGCGCACGGCGGCCGGGTCGGGAGCGAGTGCGGTGCGGCGGAACGACTTTCCGGTGCGGCTCTGGCGGCGGCCGGCAGCGACGAAGGGGGCGAGCGCCTCCCGAAGCTTTTCCGCGTTGTCCAGGGACAGGTCGATCTCGTACGACTTCCCGTCGACGCCGAAGTGGACGGTTTCGGCGGCGGCGCCGCCGTCCAGGTCGTCGGAGAGCGTGACAACTACACGCTGAGCCATGGGTGTCAATCCTCTCGGCAATTCGGCCGACGGGCGCGGTGTGCCGCGGCGGCCCTGTGCTCCGGCACTCCAGGGGCATACGGGTACGTCTCGGACGCACCGCCTGCGCAGCTCCTGGCACTGCCGGTGGCCCTATTCTGCACCCGGAGTGCGACGAAAATCGATGGGCCTTGCATTCTTTTTCCGGATATTCACCTCGCTTCGCCTCCGTACCGATACTTCGCCCCGGATACCGCCGGGTATCCGTGGTCGATCTGTCCGGTGTGCCGGTATTCGGTGGGGCATCGGGCGGGGGGCGGCGGAGCCTGGGAAGTTCTTTAAAGAGGGAGGAAACGGGCGCCCTGGAACGC
This sequence comes from Kitasatospora sp. NBC_01266, assembly GCF_036242395.1. NCBI lineage: Bacteria > Bacillati > Actinomycetota > Actinomycetes > Kitasatosporales > Streptomycetaceae > Kitasatospora > Kitasatospora sp. NBC_01266. The sequence continues at coordinate 4,497,252 of NZ_CP108458.1, forward strand.
CGGAAGCCTTGTGGCGTAAGGGGTACGGGTCTACGCGCGTCGAGATCCCCGGGCCGTCGAACGGCCGTTGAACCCCGGTACTCTGAAGGTCCCCCGCCTTCACGCACCACACCTTTGGGAGTGCCAGTGGCACGCGTCGTAGTCGACGTCATGCTCAAGCCGGAGATCCTCGACCCCCAGGGACAGGCGGTGCAGCGCGCACTGCCCCGTCTCGGATTCACCGGGATCGCCGACGTCCGCCAGGGCAAGCGTTTCGAGCTGGAACTGGAGGGCCCGGTGGACGACGCCGCGCTCGCCCGGATCCGCGAAGCCGCCGAGACCTTCCTGGCCAACACCGTCATCGAGGACTTCACGGTTCGCGTCGAGGAGTCGCAGTGACCACCCGGGTCGGCGTTGTCACGTTCCCCGGCTCGCTGGACGACCGGGACGCGCAGCGCGCGATCCGGCTGGCCGGCGCCGAGCCGGTCGCGCTCTGGCACCGCGACGAGGACCTGCACCAGGTCGACGCGGTGGTCCTGCCCGGCGGATTCAGCTACGGCGACTATCTGCGGGCCGGCGCCATCTCGCGCTTCTCGCCGGTGATGGCCACCATCATCGAGCAGGCGAAGCTCGGAATGCCGGTCCTCGGTATCTGCAACGGCTTCCAGGTGCTCACCGAGTCGCACCTGCTGCCCGGCGCGATGCTGCGGAACAACCACCTGCACTTCATCTGCCGCGACCAGAAGCTGCGGGTGGAGAATGCGGGCACCGCGTGGACCACCGATTACCAGGTGGGCCAGGAGATTTCCGTCCCGCTGAAGAACATGGACGGCCGCTACACCGCGGACGCGCGCACGATCGACGAGCTGGAGTCCGAGGGCCGGGTGGTTTTCCGTTACCTGGACGTCAACCCGAACGGCTCGATCAACGATATTGCCGGGATCACCAACGCGGCCGGCAACGTGGTCGGCCTGATGCCGCATCCGGAGCACGCCGTCGAGCCGCTGGTCGGTACCGGCAAGACCGACGGTCTGGGCTTCTTCACGTCCGTCCTCAAGCAGTTGGTGAGTTCCTGAGATGACTCTCGACACCGTCAAGAACGCCGAGCAGACTCCGGACGCCGCCCAGCCCTGGGCCGAACTCGGCCTGAAGGAAGACGAGTACACCCGGGTCCGGGAGATCCTCGGCCGCCGCCCCACCGGCGCCGAACTCGCGATGTACTCGGTGATGTGGTCCGAGCACTGCTCGTACAAGAGCTCGAAGGTGCACCTCAAGCAGTTCGGTGAGAAGGCCCCGCAGTCCGACGCGATGCTGGTCGGCATCGGCGAGAACGCCGGTGTGGTCGACGTCGGCCAGGGCTACGCGGTCACCTTCAAGGTCGAGTCGCACAACCACCCGTCCTACATCGAGCCCTACCAGGGCGCGGCCACCGGCATCGGCGGCATCGTGCGCGACATCCTGGCGATGGGCGCCCGCCCGGTCGCGGTGATGGACCCGCTGCGCTTCGGTGCGGCCGACCACCCCGACACCCGTCGGGTGCTGCCCGGGATCGTCGCGGGCATCGGCGGCTACGGCAACTGCCTGGGCCTGCCGAACATCGGCGGCGAGGTCGTCTTCGACCCCTGCTACCAGGGCAACCCGCTGGTCAACGCGCTCTGCGTGGGCGTGATGAAGCACGAGGACATCCACCTGGCCCAGGCCAGCGGCGCCGGCAACAAGGTCATCCTGTACGGGGCCCGGACCGGTGGCGACGGCATCGGCGGCGTCTCGGTGCTGGCCTCGGAGACCTTCGACGACTCCAAGCCGACCAAGCGGCCGGCCGTCCAGGTCGGCGACCCGTTCCAGGAGAAGCTGCTCATCGAGTGCACCCTGGAGGTGTTCCGGGAGAAGCTGGTGCTCGGCATCCAGGACCTCGGCGGCGCCGGACTCTCCTGTGCCACCTCGGAGTTGGCCTCGGCCGGCTCCGGCGGCATGCGGATCGAGCTGGACACCGTGCCGCTGCGCGACGCCACGCTCTCGCCGGAGGAGATCCTCATGAGCGAGTCGCAGGAGCGGATGTGCGCGATCGTCGAGCCCGGGAAGGTCGACCGCTTCCTGGAGATCTGCGAGAAGTGGGACGTCATCGCCACCGTGATCGGTGAGGTGACCGACGGCGAGCGGCTGGAGATCTTCTGGCACGGCGAGCTGGTGGTCGACGTGCCGCCGCGCACCGTCGCGCACGACGGCCCGGTCTACCAGCGCCCGTTCGCCCGCCCGTCCTGGCAGGACGCCCTGCAGGCCGACGCGCCGACCGCCGAGCGGCTCCAGCGCCCGTCCACGGGCCAGGAGTTGAAGGCCGCGCTGGTCGCGGTGGCCGGCTCGCCGAACCAGGCGTCGAAGAGCTGGATCACCGACCAGTACGACCGGTTCGTGATCGGCAACACCGTGCTGGCCACCCCCGAGGACTCCGGCATGATCCGGATCGACGAGGAGACCAACCTCGGCGTCTCGGTGGCGACCGACGGCAACGGCCGGTTCGCCAAGCTGGACCCTTACACCGGCGCCCAGTTGGCGCTGGCCGAGGCCTACCGCAACGTGGCGGCCGGCGGTGCCAAGCCGCTCGCGGTCTCCGACTGCCTCAACTTCGGCTCCCCCGAGGACCCGGACGTGATGTGGCAGTTCGCCGAGGCCACCCGCGGTCTGGCCGACGCCTGCCAGGTGCTGGGCACCCCGGTGACCGGCGGCAACGTCTCGCTCTACAACCAGACCGGCGAGGTCGCCATCCACCCGACCCCGGTGGTCGCGGTGCTCGGCGTCATCGACGACGTCAACCGGCGCACCCCGATCGGCTTCGCCGAGGAGGGCCAGCACCTCTACCTGCTCGGCGACACCGCCGACGAGCTGGGCGGCTCGGCCTGGTCGCAGGTGGTCCACAACCACCTGGGCGGCCTGCCGCCGAAGGTGGACCTGGAGCGCGAGCGGCTGCTCGGCGAGATCCTGATCGCCGCCTCGCGCGACGGCATGATCGACGCGGCGCACGACCTCTCGGACGGCGGCCTGGCCCAGGCGCTGGTGGAGAGCTGCCTGCGCGGCGGCCAGGGCGCCCGGGTGATCGTGCCGGGTGACCTCGACCCGTTCGTCTTCCTGTTCTCCGAGTCGGCGGGCCGCGCGGTGGTCGCGGTGCCGCGCAGCGAGGAGCTGCGGTTCACCGACATGTGCGGTGCGCGGGGCCTGCCGGCCACCCGGATCGGCGTGGTGGACGGGGACGCTCTGGAGGTCCAGGGCCAGTTCTCGGTCTCGCTGGCCGAGCTGACCCAGGCGCACACCGGCGTGATCGAGGCGCTGCTCGGCTGAGTCCGGACAGCGTCGAACGGCCCGCTCCGCTGGACGGAGCGGGCCGTTCTCCGTCCCCGGGCGGCGCGGCGGTAGGTTGGCGCCATGGCGAAGACGGTGACCCGCAAGGCGCGCGACTACGACCCCGCCAAGGTGCGGGCCGCGCTGGGCGCGCAGACCCTGGCACTGCGGGGCGCGGTGCACCGGCTCTGCGCCGACCCCGAGGCGCAGCGGCTGCTGGCGCTGCCGACCCGGCTGGGGGATTGGCGGCTGCGCGAGCTGGTGGCCCATCTGGCGGTCCAACTCGGCTGGGCGCCGAACCATCTGGACCAGTCGCCGGCGGGCGGGGCGCCACTGGAGCTGACCGCCTGGGTGGCCGGCGTCGGCTCATTGGCCGAACTGCTCGAGGCGGGCACGGTGGCGCACACGGCGCAGGCCTTCGCCGGCTCACCCGCCGAGGTGGCGACGGCCTTCGACGCGGCGGCCGACGCACTGCTCGGGCTGCTGGCCGGGCCCGAAGTCCAGGAGCCGGAGCGGCGGTTCGAGCTCCGGCTGGGTTCGATGAGGCTCGCCGACTTCCTGGTCACCCGGCTGGTCGAGGCGGTGGTGCACGCCGACGACCTGGCGGCCGCGCTGGAGCTGCCCGACTTCCCGCACGACCGCTTCGCGCTGGCCTCGGCCTGCCGGCTGCTGGCCGACTCCTTCGCCGCCCAGCAGCCGGGCGGGGCGGTCGAGTTGCGGATCCCGCCGTTCGCCGTGGTGCAGGCGGTGCCCGGACCGCGGCACACCCGGGGCACCCCGCCGAACGTGGTCGAGATGGACCCGCTCACCTGGCTGCGGCTGGCCACCGGGCGGCAGGACTGGTCCACGGCGGTGGAGGCCGCCAGGGTGAGCGCGAGCGGCGAGCGCAGCGACCTGAGCGCGCTGCTGCCGGTGCTGAGCTGACGCACGGCCGCCGAAGGCCGATGGGCTCCCTGCGCTGACACGGTGTCAGTGAAGGGAGCCCATCGGCGGCGGGACTACTGCTTCAGTGCGGTGTAGGCCTCGGGGCTGCTGTCGTTGAGGAACTTCCAGCAGCGGTCGGCCTCTTCGGTCTCCTTGATCCCGTCGGCGGCCCGGGCCAGCGCGGCCAGGCAGCGCAGGAAGCCGCGGTTGGCGCGGTGCTCCCAGGGGATCGGGCCGTGGCCCTTCCAGCCGGCCCGGCGCAGGGCGTCGAGGCCGCGGTGGTAGCCGGTGCGGGCGTAGGCGTAGGACTCGACCACCCGGCCCTCGGTGTAGGCGTCGTCGGCCAGCATCGCCCAGGCGAGGGAGAACCCCGGGTAGTCGGCCGCGAGCTGGGTGGGCGACGCGGACTCCTCGGCGAGCCTGCGGTACGGCTCGGCCTCCTCGGAGAGCAGCGTCGGCTCCGGGCCCGAGAGCAAGTTCTTCCGTTCAGTCATGCTTCCCAGTCTGCCAGCCCCGGCTGAACGACCGGGAGCGCCCGTGTGCAGTGTGCGCACGGACGCTCCCGGGATGTCGCTCAGCGCGGTCCGGTCAGTTGGAGCACTGGTAGAGCAGCTGGACGTTCGGGCTGCTCACCGACTGGCCGTAGTCACCGGGCGCGACCGGGGAGCAGGTGCTGCGCACCCAGTCGGTGATGGCCGCGGTCGGGCTGTTCTGACCACCGCCGCCGCCGAAGCCACCGAAGCCGCCGCTCTCACCGAGCAGTACGAACTTCAGCTGGCCGCTGCTGACCATGCCCTTGAACTGCGACAGGCTCGGCGAGGGGACCTTGCCGGTGAAACCGCCCATCGGCAGCACCTCCTTGCCGGTGGCCAGGATGTACGGGGAGGAGGCACTCCAGCTGGTGGTGGCGAACAGGTAGCGGGCGTTGCCGTCGTGCGCCTGGGCGTAGTCGAGGATCTGCTGCTGCGCCTTGGTCAGCGTGGTACCGGACTGGCCGAAGCCGCCGGCGCCGAAGGCCGCCGCCATCGCGCTGCCCGCGCCCGCCGCACCGCCGGCCCCGCGTCCGAAGCCGCCGGTCCCGCCGGCGCCACCGCCGCCGAAGCCGCCCTGGGCCCAGGCACCGCCGCCGCCCGCACCGCGGGCACCGGTGCGGCCGCCGGCCTTGGCGCCGCCGCCGAAGCCGCCGTGGGCGGCCTGCGGGCCGACCGTGCCCATCCCGGAGTTGCCGTACTTGGAGTCCAGCACCGAGGCGGCCCAGGCACCCGGGGCGAGCAGCATCGCGAAGAGCGAGGCGATCAGGCCCACGGTGGCGATCCGCAGCCGGCCGATCCGGCGCTCACCGAACCTGGCGCTGCGCGCCAGGCCGAGCGTGATCAGCGCGAGTGCGCCCACGCCCAGGGTGGCCGGGGCCAGCCAGGGCAGGAAGGTCGGGAAGAGCCGGGTCAGGTAGGCGGCCCAGCCGGCCGTCGCGGCGACCGCCACCGGCAGCGCCCAGGCCTTGCGGCCACCCTCGCGGAAGGCCTGCCAGAGCAGCACCGTGCCCGCGCCGCTGAGCGCGGCCAGCGGGGTGGCGATCACGCCCATGTAGTAGCTGTGGCCGCCGACGCTGCCCGCGCTGAAGACCAGGAAGAAGGTGGCCAGCCAGCTGCCCCAGAGCAGGTAGCCCGCGCGCAGGTGGTCGGTGCGCGGTTCGCGGCGCCGCCAGGCGAGCGCGCAGAGCAGCGCGATCGCGGCGATCGGGTAGAGCCAGCCGGTCTGCGGGGCGAACTGCGAGCTGAACATCTTGGTCCAGCCGCCGTCGCTGCCACCGGGGCCGCCCTGGCCGCCACCGCCCTGCTTGTACTGGTGGGCGGGGGCGCTCGACCCGGCGCCCTGAGCGCCGGCCTGGCCGGCACCACCGGTCGCGCCGCCGCCCTGAGCACCAGCGCCCTGAGCACCAGCGCCCTGGGCGCCGCCGCCCTGAGCACCAGCGCCCTGGCCGGCACCGCCGGGGGCAGCGCCGCCGTGGCCGCCGCCGAAGCCCATGATGCCGCCCTGGCCCTGCCCGGAGGTCACGCTGCCGGTCTCGCTCGCGCTGAGCCCCACCGAGGTGAAGCGGTTCAGGAAGTTGTAGCCGACCACCATGCTGTAGGCCGAGTTGTCGGTGGTGCCGTCGATGTACGGACGGTCCTTGGCCGGGGTGGCCGTGGCCAGCAGTATCCAGGAGGCCGAGACCGCCACCGCCACCAGGCCGGCCAGCGCGATGTGGCCCAGTCGGCGCCGCAGCGCGGTCGGCGCCGACACCAGGTAGACCAGGGCCAGCGCGGGCAGCACCGCCCACGCCTCCAGCATCTTGGCCTGGAAGGCCAGCCCGACCCAGACCCCCGCCATCAGCAGGGTGCGCAGCCGGGCGTTGCGCGCCGCGCGCATCGCCGCGTCGGCCGCCAGCAGGAGCAGCAGGGTGAACAGCGGGTCCTCGACGGCGGTGCGGAACAGGCCGGCCAGCACCGGGGTCAGGGTGAAGGCGCCGGCCGCGAGCAGTGCGGCGTTGGCGCCGGCCCAGCGGCGCACGGCGCGGTAGAGCACCAGGACGGAGAGCACGCCTTCGATGGCCTGGGGCAGGGTCAGCGCCCAGGGGTGGAAGCCGAAGATCCTCGCGGAGAGGGCCTGCGGCCACAGGAACCCGGGCAGCTTGTCGAGGGTGATGGTGTTGGCGGGGTCGTACGAGCCGAAGACGAAGGCCTTCCAACTCTCCGTCATACTCCGTACGGCATCGGCGTAGAAGGTGTGGTAGGTACTCTGCCCGATCCCCCAGAAGTACAGGATCCCCGCGAGGATCGCGATGCCGAGCAGGGCAGGCCTGGCGTAGGCCGGCTGCCCTTCGGGCGAGCGCCACGGGGCGCGGCGGATCGGCCAGGTGCTGCTGTCAGACAGCTCAGGGGCGATCGGTAGCACGGTGGTAGCCATGCGTGACAGCCTTCGTCGGATCCATGAGAAGAACCTGACAGACAGGGCATATCGGCGAAATCCATACCGGTTCCAGGGAAAGATTTTGCCGTACGGACCCTTTACTTCCAGCTGATCAAGCATATTTACAGCCCACTCCCAGGAATGGGCGAGCCCCGGTCGGCTGGTGCCGACCGGGGCTCGAACTGCTGTTCGCAGCTGACGCGGGGCGTCGCGCTTACTTCAGGCGGGTGCCCGCCGAGCGCAGCGCCTTGGTGGCCTCGACCACGCGGGCGGCCATGCCGGCCTCGGCCAGCTTGCCCCAGGTGCGCGGGTCGTAGGTGTTCTTCTTGCCGACCTCGCCGTCGACCTTCAGCACACCGTCGTAGTTGCGGAACATGTGGTCCACGACCGGGCGGGTGAAGGCGTACTGGGTGTCGGTGTCCAGGTTCATCTTGACCACGCCGTTCTCCAGCGCGGTGGCGATCTCCTCGGCGGAGGAGCCGGAGCCGCCGTGGAAGACGAAGTCGAACGGGTCCTTCTTGCCCGACTTGGCGCCGATCGCGTCCTGCAGGTCGCGCAGCAGCTCGGGACGGAGCACCACGTTGCCCGGCTTGTAGACGCCGTGCACGTTGCCGAACGAGGCGGCCAGCAGGTAGCGGCCCTTCTCGCCCAGGCCCAGCGCCTCGGCGGTGCGCACCACGTCGTTGACCGAGGTGTAGAGGTTGTCGTTGATCTCGTGCGAGACGCCGTCCTCCTCACCGCCGGTGGGGGTGATCTCGACCTCGAGGATGATCTTGGCGGCGCGGGCCTGGGCCAGCAGCTCCTCGGCGATGGCCAGGTTGTCGGCCAGGGTCTCGGCCGAGCCGTCCCACATGTGCGACTGGAAGAGCGGGTTCAGGCCCTTGGCCACGCGCTCGGCGGAGACCGCCAGCAGCGGGCGGACGTAGCCGTCCAGCTTGTCCTTGGGGCAGTGGTCGGTGTGCAGCGCGATGGTGACGTCGTACTTCGCGGCCACGATGTGGGCGAACTCGGCCAGCGCGACGGCGCCGGTCACCATGTCCTTGCTGTGCTGGCCGCCCAGGAACTCGGCGCCGCCGGTGGAGATCTGGACGATGCCGTCGCTCTCCGCCTCGGCGAAGCCGCGCAGCGCCGCGTGCAGGGTCTGCGACGAGGTGACGTTGATGGCCGGGTAGGCGAACTTGCCTGCCTTGGCCCGGTCGAGCATCTCGTTGTAGGCCTCGGGAGTTGCGATAGGCATGCGAAAACGCTCCTGTCGGGGGGAAAGTTGTGCGCCGCGGCCCGGACGCCGTGGTCATCTTCCCAGACTCGATCCTCGGCTTCATCATGCCGCTCGCCACATGGGACAGAAGACCGGACTATTGAGGACGAAAGGTAGGGTTCGGGCAGGTCGCAGGCGGTACTGCCGGTGGTCGGCGGCCGTTCCAGGGCCGCTCCTGGGCCGTTCGTGGGCCGTCCGGAAGCCGTCCGGAAGCCGTCCGCGGGGGGTCGCCGGGATCCGAGGTCCGGCGCCGGTGCCCCGGTGCGCCGCGCGAGACTTTGAGGCTCAGTACATCGGGCCGCGCTATTCTGCGCCGGTGACTACCACCACCGACCTAGCGGTCAATCTCCTCGATGCCAAGTCGCTGATCAGCTCGGTCGGGACGGTCGGCCTGCTGGCGATCATCTTCGCCGAGACCGGCCTGCTGATCGGCTTCTTCCTGCCCGGTGACTCGCTGCTGATCCTGGGTGGCGTGGCCGCCTCCTCGGCCGCCGCCAAGGCTTTCGGGCCGGGCGTGCAGATGCCGATCGCCGCGCTGCTGATCGGTGCGCCGCTGTGCGCGATCGCGGGCGCGCAGCTCGGCCACCTGCTCGGCGCGAAGGTGGGCGGCAGGCTCTTCGACAAGCCGGACTCGCGGATCTTCAAGCGGGAGTACGTGCAGAAGGCCGAGGAGTACTTCACCAAGTTCGGGCCGGAGAAGGCCGTGGTGATGGCCCGGTTCATCCCGATCGTGCGGACCTTCCTCAACCCGGTGGCCGGCACGCTGGAGATGCCCGCCCGCACGTTCTTCGTCTGGAACGCGGTCGGCGGCGTGCTCTGGACCGAGGCCATGCTCTGCATCGGCTACTTCTTCGGTGACTCGATGGCTCCGGTGATCGACAAGTACCTGATCCCGGCGATGGCGCTGATCATCCTGCTGTCGATCTCGCCGATCCTGCTCGAGGTGGTCCGCGAGCGCAAGAAGCGCAAGGCGGGCGGCGCGGCCTACGCCGCCGAGGCCGAGGCCACCGACGCGCTGCAGAGCGGCGGGCGGCACCGCCGCGGCTGAGCCTGCCCGGTCCTGCGGGGCGAACGACGCGACGGCCGGGGGCCGGGCGGTTTCACGTGAAACCGCCCGGCCCCCGGCCGTCGCGTCGCAGTCGACCGGTTCAGGCGAGGTCGAGGTCCTGGGCGGTGAACACGGTGTAGTACGGCAGGCCGGCGGCCTCGATCGCCGGTGCGGCACCGCGCTCGACGATCACCGCGACGCCGACCACCTCGGCGCCCGCCTCGCGCAGCGCCTCGACGGCGGTCAGCACCGAGCCGCCGGTGGTGGAGGTGTCCTCGACGGCCAGCACCCGGCGGCCCTTGACGTCCGGGCCCTCGATCCGGCGCTGCAGGCCGTGCGCCTTGCCGGCCTTGCGGACCACGAAGGCGTCCAGCTCGCGGCCGCGCGCGGCGGCTGCGTGCAGCATCGCGGCGGCCACCGGGTCGGCGCCCAGCGTCAGGCCGCCGACCGCGTCGTACTCCAGGTCGGCGGTGGCGTCCAGCAGCACCCGGCCGACCAGCGGCGCGGCCTGCGCGTCCAGGGTGATCCGGCGCAGGTCCACGTAGTAGTCGGCCTCGCGCCCGGAGGAGAGGGTGACCTTGCCGTGCACCACGGCCTTGGTCTTGATCTGCGCCAGCAGGGCGTCGCGGTCGTTGCTCAGGTCGTTGCTCATGGACAGTCAGTCTAAGTGGCCACTGATCAGCGCTTGCGCAGGGCACGGGCCATGATGACCGCGCCGCCGAGCAGGGCGACGCCGCCACCGATCACCCAGGGCGCGCTGATCCGCCCCGGCAGCCGGGTGGCCACCGGCGCGGCGGCCTGCTGGTCGCCGTACCAGCGGCTGGCGGCCCGGGCGCGGGCGCTGCGGGCGGGCAGCGCCGGGGCGTAGCGGCCGCGCGGCGGGGCGTGGTCGACCTCCTCGGCGGAGCGGCCGACGATGCTGCGGCGGACCGGGCCGGCCAGGATGTCCTCGGGCGAGAGCGGCTCCTCGACGGAGCGCGGGTAGCCGTAGGGGACGTCGAGGCGGGCGGCGGGCTCGGCGGTGTCGGGGTCGCCCTCGGTCTGCGGGGCCTGGTCGCCGTCGGTGTCCGGCTCGGCGGGGGGCTCGGGGGAGAAGGCGATCAGGTCGGAGAGGTCGTCCGCGAAGAGGTCGTCGGGGAGCTCGTCACCGTCCTCCTCGTCCTCCTCCCGTTCGTCCCGCCCGTCGTCGTCCCGCTCGTCGTCGGGCACCACGGTGAGGACGGGGGTGCCCTTGAGCTCCGCGCCGAGCGCGGCGGCGAAACGATCCAGCAGGCGGCGGCCGGCGACCGCCAGCGCCTCCTCGTCGAGCTCGGCCAGCCGCCCGCCCGGGGTGAGGTCGCCGCTGAACCGCAGCACGGTAGCGGCCTCGTCGCCGGTGCCGGTCGGCTCGACCCGCAGCCGCAGGGTGGCCACCACCTCGCCGTCACCGCGGGCTTCCTGACCCTCGGCGAAGGCGGTGAGCACACCGGAGCCGCCGCTGCGGATCAGCGAGACGACGCCGCGGTAGGTGATGGTGGAGCCGCCGATCCGCACCCGGAGCCGACCGTTGATCTCCTCGGGGCCGGTGGCGGCGGAGCGCTTGGCAGCGGTGCGCCGCTCGGGTGTGTCGGAGGCATCGGTGCTCAGGCCGGGGACGCAGCGCGCGAGCAGCGCGGGGTCCGCCAGGGCGGGCTGGACGAGTTCGGCCGGCAGCTGGATGACAACCTCATGCTCCATGCCTGTGAGCCTACCGATCCGTCCTGGGCGGCGGCGGGCACGGCACCGGGTTGGGGTGCGGACGGGGGTACGCGGTGGATCCGGGTGGTGTCAGCGGGGGTGCAGCAGGGTGCTCGGCGGGGGGAGCGGGGTGGGCCGCTCGGCGGCCAGCGCGGCAGCCGTGGCGGTGAGCTGCCCGGTGCTGAGCGAGCGCGGTGGCGGCGCGTCGGTGGCCAGCGCCAGGCCGGGCCGCTGGTCGCGGGCGGCGAGCAGTACCGCCGTCCGGTCGCCGCTGCCCGAGGGGTCGCAGGCCGGCCCGTGCCCCGGTACCGGGAACGGCACCGTCCACAGGCCCGCCGCGCGCAGGCCCGCCTCCGCCGTCCACAGGCCGGGCCCTCTCGGCGCGGGTACCGCGAGCCGGCCGCCGGGAGCCAGCCGGGCGGCGGCCAGCTGGTAGAACTCGGTCGCGTGGTACTCGCTGCGGGCCGCCCGCTCGGGCGCGGGCAGGTCGACCAGCACCGCGTCGAAGCGCCGCGGGCCGCCGTCGGCGCGCAGCCAGGCCAGCGGGTCGCCGGTGACCAGCCGCACCCGGGGGTCGGCGAAGGAGTGCCCGCCGAGCGCGGCCAGCTCCGGGTCGGTGCGGGCCAGCGCCGGCAGTGCCGGGTCGGGGGTGACCACCAGCACCTCGCGCACGCCCCGGTGGCGCAGCACCTCGCGCAGCGCGAGGCCGTCGCCGCCGCCGAGCAGCAGCACCCGGCCGTCGCCCGCGCCGGCCAGCGCGGGGTGCACCAGCGCCTCGTGGTAGCGGTACTCGTCCTGGCCGCAGGCGGCGAGCCGGCCGGCCTGGTAGAGCCGCAGCGGCTGGCCGGCGGCGCCCTGGGCGGGGACCCGGGCCGGGCCGGTCAGCACCAGCTCGCCGTACCGGCCCTGCACCGCCTGGCGGGGCTGGCCGCCGTAGAGCGCGTGCCGGGCGGCCCGCTCGATCGCGCCGGTGCAGGCGCCGGCCAGGGCGAGCACGGCCAGCACCGCGCCGCAGCCGGTCCAGAGCAGCGGCCTGGCCCGGCGGCTGGTCTCGTCGCGGAACAGCCAGAGCACCACCGCGGCGCCGGCCACCGCGTTGACGGCGCCGGTCAGCAGCGCGCCGGTGGCCTGGCCGAGCAGCGGCAGCAGCACGAAGGGGAAGGCCAGGCCGCCGATCAGCGCGCCGACGTAGTCGGCGGCGAACAGGTCGGCGGCGGCCCGGCCGGCCTCCTCCCGGCGGATCCGCTGCAGCAGGGTGAGCAGCAGCGGGATCTCGGCACCGATCAGCAGCCCGATCGCGCAGGTCAGGCCGATCAGGGCGAGCTGGTAGCGGCCGAGCCAGGCCCAGCAGCTGTAGAGGGCGAGCACGCAGAGCCCGCCGGTCACCGCGAGCGCGCACTCGACCAGGGCGAAGGCGGTGGCCGGGCGGTGGGTGAGGTGTTTGGCCACCAGCGAGCCGACGCCCATCGCGAAGACCATCACGGAGAGCACCACGGAGGTCTGGGTGACCGAGTCGCCGAGCAGGTAGCCGCCGAGCGCGACCAGCTCCAGCTCGTACACCAGTCCGCAGGCCGCACAGACGAAGGCGGCCAGCAGCACCAGCAGCCGGGCCGCGCGCGGTCGGCGCCGGGCGAGGGCGATGGGGGGCTCGGGCTGACCGGGGTTGCCGGGTTCGGCGGGACGGCCGGGTTCGCCGATGCGGGCGCGCGTCTGCGTCTGCCCGCGCGGAGCCGGTCGACCGCGCTCGTCCGTTCGGGCGTAGTCACCCGTTCGGGTGCGGCCGTCCGGGGGGGCCGGATCGTCCGTTCGGCCGGGGGCGCCGCTGGCGGCGAGGGGGCTCGGCCCGGCCCTGCCGTCCTGCGGGGCGCGGCTGCCGCGCAGGCGCAGGTGGACCCGCGGGCCGGGGTGCCGCACCGGGGCCGGCGGGGTCTCGGTGCGGCGCTCGGGCTGGCTCCGGGCCCGGGCCCGGCCGCGGGTACGGGGCCTGACCCGTACGGCCCGTGGCCGCGTGGGCCGTGCGGGTCCGTCGCGGTCGAGGCCGGGCTGGGTGGGTGGGTCCGCCGGCTGGTTGATCACGAAGAAACGCTAGGCGACGGACGCTGCGGATAGTTGCACTCGTTCGAGGGGTAGCGCCCTGGTTTGGTTTGACGAATCGTCACGGTGTTCGGAAGTGAGGAATCGTCAGCCGGGGTGCCGCCGGAACGACCCGGGTGATCCGGCGATCCCGGTGATCCGGCGATCCGCTGTCAGATGCCGGGTCTGGCCAGCGCGCAGCGGGCGCCCGGTCGCGGTGGGCCCGCCGCGACCAGTCCGCGCAGCACCAGGGAGGAGCGGGTGCAGACCAGTCGGCCCTCCTGCGGGTAGGCGTGCCAGGTCCGCCAGAGCACCCGCTCCGCGCTGCCCTGCGCGACCAGGGCGGTGAAGGCGCTCGGGTCGCCGGGGAAGACCCCGGCCAGGCCGCGCGGGTGCTCGTCCACCAGGGCCAGGATCTCCTGTGCCCGAGCGGCGAAGACGTGCGGCGGCAGCGACTCGATCCGGGCCGCGAACTCGTACTCCCATCCGGCGACTTGTTCGGCCACCCGGGCCGGCAGCGGGGTGCGTCGGCCGGGCATGCAGGCCACCGTCTCCAGGCACTCGCCGGGGCCGGCCGCGATCACCACCTGGTGCGAGGCGCCCAGCAGGCGCAGCTGCACCGTGCCCGCCGCGCAGCCGTCGGCGCCGCTGCCCGCCTCGCCGCCCGTCCAGCTGCCGCCGCCGGCCGCTCTGCCGCCCGCTCTGCCGCCTGTCGCGCCACCGCTGGTGGCGCCCGCTGCGCCGTCGTCGGCCCGGGTGCGGCGGGAGGCCGGGCCGTCGAGGCGGACCGCGCCGACCGGCTCCGGTGTGCCGGCCCGGCCGTGGGACCCGGTCAGGCCGGTCGGCCCGGTCAGGGCGTCCGGGCCGGGCAGTGGCAGATCACGCACCGCGAGCGCGGGCAGCGGTCCGCCGCCGAGACACCAGGCCAGGTCACCGGCGCGGGTGTCGGTATAGGAGGTCTGCAGTGTGGTGAGCATGCTGGGCTCCGCATTTCAGCTCCGTACGCGCCCCCCGTGCAGCGCCCGACTCGGCCGAAGGCGAGGTGGTTCGTTGCTGTGCGGTCCAGGACGCGGCCGACCGTGGAAGGAAGGATTCCGGCTGGAGATTCAGCAGCAGAGAAGCACGAATTCTCCGGGTCCGTCAGGGATTTACCTATTCTTGTTGCACATTCACCGTTCTGGGCGTAGTGCCTGGTCGGGTATGACCGGCCCGATGAACGAGATTGCTCGTTACGCGCCGTTCGGGCCGGAGTGCACCCCCCATGCGCCGGTTGCGCGCTGGATCGTGCGTGCGTAACTCGAGCAGGGCGCGCTGGGAGCGCTGCGCGCGGGCAACCGGGAAGCGCGGGACGGGGGGAGCGGCGCGCCGCCGCTAAATCGGTTGGCCGGGCCGGACAACCGTGGTTGCATCAGGCGGCATGACAGAAGCAACTCGTCCTTGGGACGTGCCGCAGCAGCCCTCGCTCACGGGGCTCGAAGAGAAGTGGGCGCGACACTGGGACGAGTCGGGTGTATACCGCTTCGACCGCTCGAAGACCCGGGCGGAGGTCTTCTCGATCGACACCCCGCCACCCACCGCGAGCGGTGAGCTGCACATCGGCCATGTCTTCTCCTACACCCACACCGACGTCATCGCGCGCTACCAGCGGATGCGCGGGCGCGCGGTCTTCTATCCGATGGGCTGGGACGACAACGGCCTGCCCACCGAGCGGCGGGTGCAGAACCACTACGGCGTGCGCTGCGACCCCGCGCTGCCCTACGACCCTGACCTCACCCTGCCGGAGCGGCCAGGCAAGCAGCAACTGCCCATCTCCCGAAGGAACTTCATCGAGCTCTGTGAGCGGCTGACGCTGCTCGACGAGCAGGTGTTCGAGCAGGTCTGGCGCAGCCTGGGCCTCTCGGTCGACTGGGCGATGACCTACCGGACGATCGGCGATCAGGCCCGGGCCGCCGCGCAGCGTGCCTTCCTGCGCAACCTGGCGCGCGGCGAGGCCTACCTGGCCCAGGCGCCGACCCTGTGGGACACCACCTTCCGCACCGCCGTCGCCCAGGCCGAGCTGACCGACCGCGAACGCCCGGGTGCCTTCCATCAGTTGCGCTTCACCCTGCCGGGCGGTGCCGAGGCCGGCGCGGTCGAGGTCGCCACCACCCGCCCCGAACTGCTGCCCGCCTGCGTCGCGTTGGTCGCCCACCCGGACGATCCGCGCTACCGGGCGCTGATCGGCAGCACCGCCCGCACCCCGCTCTTCGGCGTCGAGGTCCCGGTCCTGGCGCACCGGCTGGCCGACCCGCAGAAGGGCACCGGGATCGCCATGGTCTGCACCTTCGGCGACACCACCGACGTCCTGTGGTGGCGCGAACTCCAGCTGCCCACCCGCTCGGTGCTCGGTCGCGAGGGCCGCTTCGCGGCCGAGCCGCCGAGCTGGCTGGAGTCCGAGGCGGCCCGGGCGGCCTACGCCGCACTGGCCGGCGCCACCGTGCACACCGGGCGCGAGCGGATCGTCGCGATGCTCCGCGAGAGCGGTGAACTGCTCGGCGAGCCACGGCAGATCAGTCACTCGGTGAAGTTCTTCGAGCGGGGTGACAAGCCGCTGGAGATCGTCACCACCCGCCAGTGGTACCTGCGCAACGGTGGCCGGGACACCGCCCTGCGAGATGAACTCCTCGCCAGGGGAGGCGAGTTGACCTGGCATCCGGCCCACATGAAGGTTCGCTACGACGCCTGGGTGAGCGGTCTGAACGGTGACTGGCTGATCAGCCGGCAGCGGTTCTTCGGCGTCCCCTTCCCGGTCTGGTACCCGCTGGACGCCCAGGGGCAGCCGCGCTACGACCGCCCGCTCACCCCGCCCGAGTCGGCGCTGCCGATCGACCCGAGCAGTGAGGTCCCCGACGGCTACCGCGCCGAACAGCGCGACCAGCCCGGCGGGTTCACCGCCGATCCGGACGTGATGGACACCTGGGCGACCTCCTCGCTCACCCCGCAGATCGCCGCGGGCTGGGAGCGCGACCCGGACCTGTTCGCCCGGGTCTTCCCGATGGACCTGCGCCCGCAGGCCCACGAGATCATCCGCACCTGGCTCTTCTCGGCGGTGGTCCGCGCCCACAGCGAGCAGCAGGTGCTGCCCTGGCGGCACGCCGCGATCTCCGGCTGGATCCTGGACCCGGACCGCAAGAAGATGTCCAAGTCGGTGGGCAACGTGGTCACCCCGGCCGGGCTGCTGGCCGAGCACGGCTCGGACGCGGTCCGCTACTGGGCGGCCAGCGGGCGGCCCGGGACCGACACCGCCTTCGACACCGGCCAGATGAAGATCGGGCGCCGGCTGGCCGTCAAGCTGCTCAACGCGGGCCGGTTCGTGCTGGGGCTCGGCGCGCCCGGTCCCGGCGCCGCGGTCAGCGAGCCGCTGGACGCCGCGCTGCTGGCCGAGTTGGCGACGGTGGTCGAGTCCGCCACCGCGGCGCTCGACGCCTTCGACTACACCCAGGCGCTGGAGCTGACCGAGCGCTTCTTCTGGCGGTTCTGCGATGACTACCTGGAGCTGGTGAAGGACCGCGCCTACGGTGAGCGGGCCACCCCGGCGGCCGTCGACTCGGCCCGGGCCGCGCTCACCGGCGCGCTCTCGGTGCTGCTGCGGCTGCTCGCGCCGTTCCTGCCGTTCGCCGCGGAGGAGGTCTGGTCCTGGTGGCAGCCCGGCTCGGTGCACCGGGCCGGTTGGCCGGACGCCGCCGAACTGCGCGCCCGGCTGGGCGGTACCGACGCCGACCCGGCCGTGCTGGCCACCGCGGCTCAGGTGATCGCGGGCGTCCGCAAGGCCAAGTCGCAGGCCCAGCTGTCGATGCGGACCGAGCTGGCGCGGGTGCTGGTCAGCGGGCCACCGCAGGCGCTGGACCGGCTGGCGCTGGTCCGCGACGACGTCTGCGCGGCCGGGCGGATCACGCGGTTGGCGACGGCCGCCGCCGCGGAGCTGACGGTCGCCGTCGAGCGCTGAGCTGCGGCGAAGCGGGGCGCCGACCGTGGTCGGCGCCCCGCTTCGCTGTACTGCCTTGTGCGGTCTACCAGTTGGACCAGGGCACGTTCCAGCCGCCCAGGCCGTTGTCCGGCTGGACCTGCCCGCCGATCGAGTTCTTCACGATCACCACGTCGCCGATGATCGCGTCGGCGTAGAACTTGCCCGCCGGCGAGCTGTCGTCGCCGGCGTCCGTGTCCGGCAGGCCGATGCAGCCGTGGCTGATGTTCTCGTGCCCGGCGGCCTCGACGGCCTTGGGGTTGCCGTGCACGTAGGAGCCGGTGTCGGTGATCTTCAGCGCGTGCGGCTCGGTGACGTCGTAGCCCGGGCCCTTGATGTTGGTGGTGGACGAGACCATGTGCGCCATCCGGTCCTTCTCGAAGACCACCATGGTGCCGTTCCACGACGGGTTGTCGTTCGCGCCGGCGGTGATCGGGATGGTCTGCGGCGCCTGGCCGTCCTCGACCACGTTCATCATGTGGGTCGAGGCGTCCACCGTGCTGATCTTGGAGCGGCCGATGGTGAAGGACTCGTCCCGGTCGGAGTTGCCGTAGACGCCGGGGGAGATCTCCACGTTCGAGGTGCGGTAGTGGACCGTCACCTTGGTGCCGGGCTTCCAGAAGTTCTGCGGGCGCAGGTCCAGCCAGTGGTCCTCGTCCAGCCAGTGGCCCTTGACCTGGCTGCCGTCCGAGGCGTCCACGGTGATCGCCTGCTGGACCGCCGCCTTGTTGACGACCTGCTGCCCGAAGTCGACCCGGATGATCATGCCGACG
Source organism: Kitasatospora sp. NBC_01266 (assembly GCF_036242395.1). Lineage (NCBI taxonomy): Bacteria > Bacillati > Actinomycetota > Actinomycetes > Kitasatosporales > Streptomycetaceae > Kitasatospora > Kitasatospora sp. NBC_01266. The sequence continues at coordinate 4,515,308 of NZ_CP108458.1, forward strand.
CCATAGGTCGAGTTGCTGGTGATGTTGTCCATGGTGTGCGCCGTCTTGGCCGGCTTGAGCGTGGTGAAGCCGCTGGTGGTGCTGGTGGCGACCCCGTTCGCGTCCACCGCCTGCGCGTTGACCGTGTAGGCCGTCCCCACGGCCAGTCCGCCGGTCGGCGCCCAGCTCAGCCCGTCGGCCGCCAGCGTGCCGGCCACCGGCTTGCCGTCCGCCCCGGTGACGGCGACCTGGGTCAGCTTGCCGCTGGTCACCGAGACCTTCAACGCCCCGTTCGGCGCCACGTCCTGGCTGCCGTTCTTCGGCTCCACGTCGACCACGGCCGCCGAGGTCTTGGGCGCGGCCGAGGTGTTCCCGGCGGCCACCACGGGCGCCTTCCCCTGCGCGTTCCCCTGCGCGTGCGTGGCGCCGCCGCCACCCGTGCCGCCGTTCCCGCCACCGCAGGCGGTCGCCAGCAGCAGTACACCGCCCAGCAGCAGCGCGGTCCCGGCCCGCCGACCCGTGGCACGTATTCGAATCGACTGCATGGCGCGTCTCCCCCTGGTTGCTCAGCGCGTTGCCCGGTCCGGCCGATCGCCCGCTGGCCGGCGATCGTCTCAATTCCACCTCATCTGACGGCCGGAAACGCATAAGAGTCGCATCAGGACCGGGACTGTCACAGAATCAGGACGTTCCAGGGCCCGCCCGGGACCGGGTGTCCGCGCCGGCCCTGCTGATCCGGCGGTCCGTCACAGACGCTGGAGCCGCGCCACCGCTTCGGCGAGGACATCGTCCCGCTTGCAGAAGGTGAAGCGGACGAGCGAGCGGCCGGCGTCGGTGTCGTCGTAGAAGACGACGTTGGGGATCGCGACCACGCCGCAGCGCTCGGGCAGCGAGCGGCAGAACTCCAGGCCGTCCTTCTCGCCGAGCGGGGTGATGTCGGTGGTGATGAAGTACGTGCCCTCGGGGTTGAAGACCTGGAAGCCCGCGGCTGACAGGCCGTCGGCGAGCAGGTCGCGCTTGCGGCGCAGGTCGGTGCGGAGGTCCTCGAAGTAGCTGTCCGGCAGGCGCAGGGCCTCGGCGACGGCGTACTGGAAGGGGCCGGCGCTGACGTAGGTGAGGTACTGCTTGGCGGTGCGGACGGCGGCGACCAACTCCGGTGCGGCGGTGATCCAGCCGACCTTCCAACCGGTGAAGGAGAAGGTCTTGCCGGCCGAGGAGGTCGAGACGGTGCGCTCGCGCATCCCGGGCAGGGCGGCGATGGGGTGGTGGGTGCCGGTGAAGACGAGGTGCTCGTAGACCTCGTCGGTGATCACCAGCAGGTCGTGCTCGACGGCGAGTTCGGCGATGGCGCGCAGTTCGTCGGCATGCAGGACGGTGCCGGTGGGGTTGTGCGGGGTGTTGAGCAGCAGCAGGCGGGTGCGCGGGGTGATCAGCGCGCGCAGCTCGTCCAGGTCGGGCCGGAAGGTGGGCCGGCGCAGGGTCAGCGGGACGCGGGTGGCGCCGGCCATGGCGATGCAGGCGGCGTAGGAGTCGTAGAACGGCTCGAAGGCGATCACCTCGTCGCCGGGCTCCAGCAGCGCCAGCAGGGCGGCGGCGAGGGCCTCGGTGGCGCCGGCGGTGACCAGGACCTCGGTGTCGGGGTCGTAGCCGAGCCCGTAGCAGCGCTGCTGGTGTTCGGCGATCGCGGTGCGCAGTTCGGGGATGCCGGGCCCTGGCGGGTACTGGTTGCCCTTGCCGTTCAGCACCGCGTCGGCGGCGGCTCGCGCGATCGAGGCGGGCCCGTCGGTGTCCGGGAACCCCTGCCCCAGGTTGATCGAACCCGTCGCCGTGGCCAGGGCGGACATCTCGGCGAAGATCGTCGTACCCATCCCCGCCAGGCGGCGGTTCAACAGCGGCCTCGCACCCATGATGTGGCTCCTCACGCTCGGTGGTCGGGCTCATCCTCCGGGTTGCGGCGAGTGGGGACAAGTGGCCGAGCGGGGCGGGTACCGGTGGCCGGTCAGTAGTCCTCGTGCTCGAAGACGGTCAGGCCGGGACCCTCCAGGGCCAGGGCGGTGAGGTGGGTGTCGGTGCCCGAGGTGTGCTCCTCGCCGATGGACCACAGGACGGCGGTGCCCGCGCTGACCGGGACCCGTACGCCGTCCGGTCCGCTGATCCAGCCCTCGCCGCCGATCACCAGGAAGAGCTGCTCGACCGGGGCCGGGTGGGTGCCGATGGTGCCGCCGGCGCCGATGCTCAGGCAGGTCAGGTGGTAGGAGCCGACACCGGCGGCGAGTCGGGTGGCGTGGGCGCCGGTGCTGGCGTGGCGGGCGATCAGGTGCTCGGCGCGGTCGATGGGGAGCAGGCGCATGGGCGGGTCCTAGGGCGGAGACGGGGCCGGCCCGGCCTGCTGGGAGGGCGGGCCGGGCCGGAGACGGTGCTTGGTGCGGGGGGCGCGGGACTCAGTCCTCGTCACCCTCGGGGGTGTCGCCTTCGCCTTCGCCCTCGATCTCCTGCTGCAGGCCGAGCCGCTCGACGATCCACTGCTCGAAGCCCACGGCCGCCTGGGTCCAGTTGGCGGTGGTGGTGACGAAGTAGTCCAGGTTGACGCCGTTGGCGATGACCATCTGCGACTCGCCGATCAGCCGCACGATGCCGTCTTCGTGGGTGTGCGTGTAGACCTTGGGCCACAGGGTCTCGCGGTTCCACTCGTCGATCAGGTCGAGGATCTCGGCCTTCTGCTCCAGGGTGTAGGAGCGGTCGTAGAACGAGCGGACCGCGAAGAGCTCCTTGTTGTCGCCGCGGAACATGTAGTAGACGCGGAAGCCCTCCCAGGGAGCGGTGAGGTCACCCTCCTCGTCCACCACGTGCTTGAGCTGCATCTGGTCGAGCAGCTGCGTGACCAGCTCCTGGTTCGGGACCACGATCGGCGGCGGCCCGGCCGGCCGGTCGCCAGGCTCGCCGCCCGGCTGAGACGGCTGGGGCGTGCCGAAGAACGGGATCGACGACGGGTCAACACTCACGGGAGGTCCCTTTCACAAGTGCACGAGGGTGGCTGGTGATCCGGGGGCCGCCCTTCCATGTCTCCATCCTGCCTCATCCTGGGCCTCGGGCACAGGCCGTCCTCGGCGTGCGCCCGGGGCCCGGCTCCGGCCGCTCAGCCGGCGGCTGTCACGGTGAGCCGGTCGTTCGCCTCGTCGCGGTCCACCAGCACCTTCTCCCCGTCCCGCACCCGGCCGGCCAGGATCGCCTTGGCGAGCTGGTCGCCGATCGCCGACTGCACCAGACGGCGCAGCGGCCGGGCCCCGTACGCCGGGTCGTAGCCGGTCAGCGACAGCCAGTCCCGGGCCGCCGGGGTGACCTCCAGGGTGAGCTGCCGGTCGCGCAGCCGGGCGGCCAGCCGGGCCACCTGGAGGTCGACGATCCGGCTCAGCTCCGCGGAGCCCAGCGGGTCGAAGACCACGATGTCGTCCAGCCGGTTGAGGAACTCCGGTTTGAAGGCGGAGCGGACGGCGTCCAGCACCAGCTCCTTCTTGGCGGCCTCCGGCACGGTCGGGTCGACCAGGTACTGCGAGCCCAGGTTGGAGGTGAGGATCAGGATCGCGTTGCGGAAGTCGACCGTGCGGCCCTGCCCGTCGGTCAGCCGGCCGTCGTCCAGCACCTGGAGCAGCACGTCGAAGACCTCCGGGTGGGCCTTCTCCACCTCGTCGAGCAGCACCACGCTGTAGGGGCGCCGCCGCACCGCCTCGGTGAGCTGGCCGCCCTCCTCGTAGCCGACGTACCCGGGCGGGGCGCCGACCAGGCGGGAGACCGAGTGCTTCTCGCCGTACTCGCTCATGTCGATCCGGACCATGGCGTGCTCGTCGTCGAAGAGGAAGTCGGCCAGCGCCTTGGCGAGCTCGGTCTTGCCGACGCCGGTGGGGCCGAGGAAGAGGAAGGAGCCGGTGGGGCGGTCCGGGTCGGCGATGCCGGCGCGGGTGCGCCGCACCGCGTCCGAGACGGCCTGCACGGCGGTGTGCTGGCCGATCAGGCGCCGGCCCAGCTCATCCTCCATCCGCAGCAGCTTGGCGCTCTCGCCCTCCAGCAGGCGCCCGGCCGGGATGCCGGTCCAGGAGGCGACCACGTCGGCGACGTCGTCCGGGCCGACCTCCTCCTTGACCATCGAGGTGCTGGCGTCCTGGTCGGCGGCCTTCTCCTGGGCCTCGGCCAGCTCCTGCTCGGCGGCCGGGATCTCGGCGTACATCAGCTTGGAGGCCCGCTCGAACTCGCCGTCCCGCTGGGCCCGCTCCAGGGTGCTCTGCAGGCCGTCGAGGCGCTCCTTGAGCTCGCCGACCCGGTTCAGGCTCTTCTTCTCCTGCTCCCAGCGCGCGGTCAGGCCGCTGAGCTGCTCCTGCCGGTCGGCCAGGTCGCGGCGCAGCCGGGCCAGCCGCTCCACCGAGGCGGCGCCGGCGCCCTTGGCGGCGCCCGGTGCGTCGCCGGATCCGCGCTCCTTGCCGCGCCGCTCGACCTCGTTGTCGAGCGCCATCTCCTCCATCCGCAGCCGGTCCACCGAGCGCTGCAGCTCGTCGATCTCGACCGGCGAGGAGTCGATCTCCATCCGCAGCCGGGAGGCCGCCTCGTCGACCAGGTCGATCGCCTTGTCGGGCAGGAAGCGGGCGGTGATGTAGCGGTCGGACAGGGCGGCGGCGGCCACCAGCGCGGCGTCCGCGATCTGCACCTTGTGGTGCGCCTCGTAACGGCCCTTGAGACCGCGCAGGATCGCGATGGTGTCCTCCACGGTGGGCTCGCCGACCAGCACCTGCTGGAAGCGGCGCTCCAGCGCCGGGTCCTTCTCGATCCGCTCGCGGTACTCGTCCAGCGTGGTGGCGCCGACCATCCGCAGCTCGCCGCGGGCCAGCATCGGCTTGAGCATGTTGCCCGCGTCCATCGCCGAGTCGCCGCCGGCGCCCGCGCCGACCATGGTGTGCAGCTCGTCGATGAAGGTGATCACCTGGCCGTCGCTCTGCTTGATGTCGTTCAGCACGGCCTTCAGCCGCTCCTCGAACTCACCGCGGAACTTGGCGCCGGCCACCATCGCGCTCAGGTCCAGCGAGACCAGCCGCTTGCCGCGCAGCGACTCGGGGACGTCGCCGGCCACGATCCGCTGGGCCAGGCCCTCGACCACGGCCGTCTTGCCGACGCCGGGCTCGCCGATCAGCACCGGGTTGTTCTTGGTGCGCCGGGAGAGCACCTGGACCACCCGGCGGATCTCCTGGTCACGGCCGATCACCGGGTCGAGCTTGCCGTCCCGGGCCGCCTGGGTCAGGTCGGTGCCGTACTTCTCCAGCGCCTTGTAGGTGCTCTCGGGGTCCGGTGAGGTGACCTTGCCGGAGCCGCGCACCTCGGTGAAGGCGTCGAGCAGCGCCTTGGGAGTGGCGCCCTGGCGGGCCAGCAGCTCGGCGATCGCGCCGCCCTCGGCGGCCAGGCCGACCAGCAGGTGCTCGGTGGAGACGTAGGCGTCGTCCAGCTGCTCGGCCCGGCGGCCGGAGTCCTCCAGCACGGCCAGGGTGTCGCGGCCCAGCTGCGGGGCGGCCACCGTGGAGCCCTGGGCGCTGGGCAGCGCGCGCAGCTGCTGGCGGGCGCCGGCCAGCAGCTGGGCGGTGTCCGCGCCGACGGCCTCAAGCAGCGGGCGGGCGATGCCCTCGGGCTGCTCCAGCAGCGCGAGCAGGATGTGCACCGGCCTGACGTCCGGGTTTCCCGCGCCGCCGGCCTGCCGGATCGCGGCGGACAGGGCGTCCTGGGTCTTGGTGGTGAACTTGCTCGCGTCCATGGCCACTGGCCGTACTCCTCCTGCGCAGTTGCATCTGTTAAGTAAGCCGAGTCAGTTAAGTTGAGTCTAACGCGCTCAGCTTTTCCGCGTAAAGGTCAGCAGGTCCCGGGCCGGGCCGGTCGGGCGGGTGCCGGTCGGCCAGACGGCGCGCAGCGGGCGGTGTAGGTCGAGGTCGGCCATCGGGACCTCGACCAGCCGGTGGCTGGCCAGCTCGTCGGCCACCGCCAGCTCGCTCAGGCAGACCAGCCCCGCGCCGCTCATCGCGGCGGCCTTCAGCGCGGTGCTGGAGGCCAGTTCGAGCAGCGGGGTGGCGCTGACCCCGGCCGCGCCGAGCGCGCGGTCCAGCACCTCGCGGGTGCCGGAGCCCACCTCGCGCAGCACCAGGGGGGTGCCGGCCAGCTCGGCGGCGGTGACCGGGGTGCGGCGCCGGGCCCAGGGGTGGCTGGGGGCCACCACGAAGACCAGCCGGTCGGCGCCGACCACCGCTCCGGTCAGGCCGGCCGGGGTGTGGCTGCCCTCGACGAAGCCCAGATCGGCCTCGCCCGCCAGCAACTGCTCGGCCACCGCGGTGGAGTTGGCGGTGCGCAGGGTGACCGCGGTCGCCGGGCGGGCCGCGGCCAGCGCCAGCAGCCAGCCGGGCATCAGGTACTCGGCGACGGTCAGGCTGGCCACCACCCGCAGGCGGGCGTCGCGGCGTTCGCGCAGCGCGTCGATCCCCGCGTCCAGCGCCTCGGCGGCCTCCACCACCCGGCGGGCCCAGCCGACCACCAGCAGCCCGGCCGGGGTGGGCCGGGAGCCGCGCGGGGAGCGGTCGAGCAGGGCGACGCCGAGGTGCCGCTCCATGCCCTTGATCCGGGCACTGGCGGCCGGCTGGCTGATGCCCAGCTCGGCGGCGGCCCGCCCGACGCTGCCGTGCCGGTCCACCGCGAGCAGCAGTTCCAGCGCGCTCAGCTCGGGGACGCGGGGGGAGAGAGCCATAGGTCCAGGTTATGTCCTCATAGAGCGTGGACGGCTACCGGCGCACCCCGGCACGGTTCAGGGTTGAGGCATGGCCACTCTCACCGTCCCCCGCCCCCTCGGCTCAGCCGCCGCCGGCCCCCGCTGGGACCTCGGGCAGCTCGGCCCGAACTGGTACGCCGCCGTGATGGGCACCGCGATCGTGGCCAACGGCGCGGCCGCGCTGCCCTACCGGGTGCCGGGACAGCTGCTCTTCGCCGAGGCCGTCTGGGCGCTGGCGCTGGCGGCGCTGCTGGTCCTGGTGGCGGCCCGGCTGGTGCACCTGACCCGGCACCGGGCGGCGGCCCGCGAGCAGCTGCTGGAGAACCCGGCCACCGCCGTCTTCTACGGCTGCCCCCCGATGGCGCTGCTCGCGGTGGGCTTCGGAACGCTGGCGGTCGGCTCGCGCCTGATCGGCACCGGGCCCGCGGCGGCACTGGACCTGGTGCTCTGGACGGTCGGCACCCTCTACGCGGTGCTGGTGGCCGCCGGCATCCCCTACCTGATGGTCACCCGGCACGAGCTGTCCGCGCTGCGGGCCAACCCGACCTGGCTGCTGCCGGTGGTCGCCCCGATGGTGTCGGCCGCGCTCGGCCCGGCGCTGCTGCCGCACCTGCCGGCCGCGCTGCGCCCGGGGCTGTTCTACGGCTGCTACGCGCTCTTCGGCGCCAGCCTGCTGGCCACCCTGGTGCTGCTGCCGGTGGTCTTCGCCGGCCTGGTGCACAGCAAGCTGCCGATGGTGGTGCTGACCCCCTCGCTCTTCCTGGTGCTCGGCCCGCTCGGCCAGTCCACCACCGCGGTCGGCAACCTGGCCGACGCCGCGCACGGGGTGGCGCCGAAGCTGGCCGCCGCGGCGCTCGGCTTCGCGGTGCTCTACGGGGTCGCGATGATCGGCTTCGCGGTGCTCTGGCTGCTGATCGCCGGCGCCGCCAACCTGCGGGCGCTGCGCCGGGACCGGATGCCGTTCGCGATGACCTGGTGGGCCCTCACCTTCCCGGTGGGCACCTGTGTGACCGGCGCGGCCGGGCTGGCCCGGCACACCGGCTTCGCGGGCTTCGGCTGGCTGGCGGTGGGGCTGTACGCGCTGCTGCTGCTGACCTGGGCGGTGGCCGGGGTGCGGACGGCGGCGGCGCTGGCCGGCGGCCGGCTGCTGCGGGCGGCCTGACCGCGCGGCAGCTGCCCGGCGTTCGCGCCGGGCAGCTGCCGCTGCCCGTCCTCGGCCGTCCTCGCTTCCCCCGGTACCCGACTGGCACTATGGCAGCGGACAGTCAACCCGAGGTGACGCACGGACGCGTCAGGGGTGGCACGAGGGGGAGTGGTGCCATGTCATGGGCCGAGCCCGGCTGCCGGCCGGCCGACCTGGAGCTCGACCCCGCCGCCCGCGCCCTGTACCTCGCGGTGGTCGCGGAGGGCGGCTGGGTGAAGTCCGCCGAGGTGCGGCCCGCCGACGCCGCCGCGCTGGCCCGCCTGCTGGACCTGGGCCTGGTCCGCGGCCTGCCCGGCGGCGCGTTCTACTCCGCGGTGAGCCCGCGGGCCTTCCTCGGCCGGGCCGCCGGCCGGCTGCGCGACCGGGCGGTCGGCCTGCTGCGGCAGGCCGACGAACTGCCCACCCTGCTGGACGAGCTGGCCCACGCCTACGACAGCGCGCCGCGCCGGGTCGACCGCGGCGGCGCGGTGGAGACCGTCCAGGACCGGGACAGCATCCGGCACCGGATCGCCCAGCTGGTCGCCGACACCGAGAGCGAGATCCTCACCGCGCAGCCCGGCGGCGCCCGCCCGCCGGACCACCTGGCCTGGGCGATGGCGCAGGACGTGCCGTTCCTGCGCGGCGGCGGGGCGATGCGCACGCTCTACCAGCCGGTGGCCGGTGCCGATCCGGCGACCAGCGCCTACGCCGCCGCCGTCACGCCGTACGGGGCGCGGATCCGGCTGCTGGACGAGGACTTCCAGCGGCTGATGATCTTCGATCGCACGGTGGCGGTGATCCCGGCCTCGGCCGACATGGGCAGTGCCGCCTTCATCACCGACGCCACCACGGTCGAGCTGCTGGTGGAGCTCTTCGACCGGGACTGGCAGCGGGCCCAGCGGGTGCCCTGGGGTTCGGCGCACGCCGTCGCGGACAGCGGCGCGGTCGCCGACCGGATCGCCCGGCTGCTGGCCGGCGGCCTGAGCCGACGCGCCATCGCGGCCCGGCTGGGGCTGAGCGAGCGCACCGTCGCCGCGCACGTCGCCCGGCTCCGTGAGGAGTACGAGGCGCAGACGCTGTTCCAACTCGGCTGGCTGATGCGGGGTGTGGGCGAGGGATAGGGGGACCGCAGGCCGATCAGGACGGGGTGACGGGCGCAGCCGGGAGGCGGGGGAGGCGCGCGGGTCCGGATGGGCCGGTCGAGCCGCACGGGTGGGCTGCACGATCACGCAGCTGCGGAAATGCGCACCGGTCGGCGTCTTGTCGCCTGCCCGCACCCTGCGCCAGCCTGATGGTCGGACCAGTGGCTTGAATGCGGTGAAGTCATGGCCCGAAAAGCGGATCTGATGATCAATCAGGTACCTGCCGGGGTGGCACAGGGGGGACCCGTGCGGTGTGGCGCACGGGGCCGGCCTCCCCGCCGGGGCATGACGGGGGAGGGGTACGCGATGTCCGGACGCTCGCACGTACTGGTGGAGAGTCAGGCGGTCTGGGGTAAGCCCGGAGCCGGCTGCTTCCTGCGCGAGGCCGTCTCGCTGGCCGAGGCCGGCGACCGGGTGATCCTCTATCTGGTCGACGACGGCGTCTTCGCCGCTGTCTCGGACGGCATCCCGGAACTCGCCCGGCTGGTCGAGCTGGGCTCCGAGGTCTGGGCCGACGACTACTCCCTCACCCACCGCGCGCTGGTGGCCACCCGGCTGTCGCCGTACGTCAGAGTGAAGGGCGCCGACGCCCTGGACGGTGCGGTCCGCGGCTCCAACGGGCGGGTCAGGCTGCACTGAGCCCGGCCGGCCGATGCGCACGAGAGACCGAACGTTCTCTCATCGTCGCAGCTCAGCTGGTGTGTGGACGGACCTTTCCGGGTGCGATTCTGCACGTTCTTGCAGTTGCGGGAACTTGAAGGAGAAACAACCTTGTCCGCAGGAGCGCGCGCTGTGAGGCTATGAGTACGCCAAGCCGCCCGGGCAACCGCAGCCCGTCGGTGGTGACTCGTCCGTCCTCCTCGCGCAGGGGCAGAGGTATCTGTGTGGGGAACCGGCGGGCGCCGGGGGGTCAGCCATTTGTGGTGATGGCTACCAGACCCGGTACCAGCGAGGCGTTGCTGCTCCGCCTCGCTGGAAGCACCTCGGATTTGGCGTCATGGAAGTGGATCCGCCCGGAGCGCAGGAGACTGCGTGTCCCTGGCTCCGGGCCGGATCCGCTGCCCGAGACCACCCGAGGCCGCCCGGACTCCCCTGAACGGGCCGGGCAGCCCGGGATCACGGTCCTCGGGCGATTTCGGCTACCCGGGACCCTGCCGACCCGCTCCTGATGAGATGATGCGAACCGTGCGGTCGTTCGACCGCTGCCGGTCCAGCGTTCAGGGGGACGGGGTGGCCGACGCCACGGCGGAGCTGCGGGGCGCCGTGCCGGTGCCGAGCGCCGATGCCGCCTGCCTGGTCGACACCCTGCCCGCGCCCGTCGCCACGGCTGTCGAACCGGGAGAGCGGGCGGGATGACCGAGGCGGACGGATCGGCGGAAGGCATCAGCGGCGCGCTCGGTGGCCCGCCGCTGCCCAGCGAGGCGGCCCGCGCGCTCTATCTCGGGATTCTCGGCGAGGGCGGCCGGCTGGCGATGGCCGAGGCCGACTCCGCCGACCGGGCGGCGGTCCGGGAACTGCTCGACCTCGGCCTGCTCAACGCCGAGCCGGAGCAGGCCGGCTTCACCGCCGTCAACCCGCGCGCGGTCGGCGGCCGGCTCAGCGAGGAGCTGCGTTCGGCCGGTACCCGGCTGCTGGTCCAGGCCCAGGAGATGCCCGCGCTGCTGGAGGACCTCACCCGGGCCTACGACCTGACGCCCCGCAAGGTCGACCGCTCGGGCGAGGTGCGGCACGTGCACGGCGTCGAGGAGGTCCGGCTGCTGCTCGACCGGCTGGCCGCCGAGGGACGCGAGGAGGTGCTCTCCGCCCAGCCCGGCGGCCCGCTCCCGGCCAGGCTGGTGCGCGAGGCGATCAGGCGCTGCGATGTCTTCCTGGGCAATGGCGGCGGGATCCGCGCGCTCTACGAGCCCGCCGCCCGCACCGACGGCCCGACCACGGACTACGTGCTGGGCGCCACCGCGCGGGGCGTGCGGTTCCGGGTGCTCGGCGAGTCGTTCAAGCGGATGCTGATCTTCGATCGCAGCACCGCGGTGATCCCGGGCGGCCCGGACTACACCAGCGCCGCGGTGGTCGAGGACCCGGCGGTGGTCGCCTTCCTGGCCGGCATGTTCGAGCGCGACTGGCAGCGCGGCGAGCCGGTCCAGTGGAGCACCGCCGCCCCCGAGAGCGTGGGCCTGTCGGTCCACGCCCAGGTCGGCCGGCTGCTCTCGCAGGGCCTGACCCAGCGCATGATCGCCACCCGGCTGGGCCTGAGCGAGCGCACCGTGGCCGGCCACATCTCGCGGCTGCGCGAGCTGTACGACGCCGAGACGCTGTTCCAGCTCGGCTGGCTGATGCGTGCGGCGGCCGGGGAAGGACGGCAGGGGTGAGGCCGGTGGTCACCACCGGGGTGGTGACGGCGCGGAGCCCGGGGCCGCGGGAGCCGTGCGGCGTGCGGCCGCTGCTCCGGATGAGGGGCAGCCGCGGTGAGCGTTGAGTGGCGGGTGCCGGACGCCGAGGCGCGGGCGTTGTACCTGGTGCTGCTGCGGATGGGCGGCATGTTTCGCAGCGAGGAGCTGCGCCCGGATGAGCTGCCGCTGCTGGAGCAGTTGCGGGAGGCCGGGCTGGTGTCGGTGATCACCGGAATGCTCTGGACGGTGGTGAATCCGCGGGTGGCGGCCGAGCGGCTCCGGGACAACCTGCGGACCATCGGGCTGGACCTGTTCGAGCAGGCCCGGGTGCTGCCGGCGGCGCTGTCCGACCTGGCCGAGTCCTACGACCGCTCGCCCCCGCAGTCGGCCGACGGCAGCACCATCCAGCAGCTGGACGCGATCGTGCAGACCCAGGCGCGGGTGGAGCAGCTGCTGCAGGAGGCCCGCCAGGAGACCCTCACCATGCAGCCGGGCGGGGCGCGGCCGGCGGATGCCCTGCCGCTCATGCGCGAACACGCGCGGAAGGTCGCCGAGCGCGGTATCCAGCAGCGCACCATCTACCAGCCCGGAGCTCTGACGGACCCCGGTACGGCGGCCTACGCGGCGTACGCGACCCGGCTGGGGCACCGGATCCGGGTGCTGGACGAGGACTTCCGGCGGGTGATGGTCTTCGACCGCAGGGCGGCGGTGGTCGCCGGCTACCAGGACGCCAGGAGCGCGTCGTTCATCGAGGACCCGGTGCTCATCGACGTCGTGGTGGAGACCTTCGAGCGGGACTGGGCGCGGGCGGAGCGGGTGCGCTGGGCGGAGCCGGAGCCGGAGACCGACGCTCCGCTGGTGGAGCTGCTGGCGCGTGGTCTGACGCAGCGGGCGATCGCGACGAGGCTGGGGCTGAGCGAGCGGACGGTGGCGGCGCAGATCTCCCGGCTGCGGGAGCACCACGACGCGCGGACGCTGTTCCAGCTGGGGTGGCAGATGCGGGGTGCGGCGGATGAATGACCGGCCGCTGGAGCCGCTGGTGCCGGACCCCGAGGCCAGGGCCCTCTATGTCGCGCTCGCCGCCCAGGGCGGCCAGTTCCAGCCGGCGCTGCTGGCCGAGCGCGAGCGGCCCGCCCTGGAGCGTCTTCGGATCGCCGGGCTGGTCGTCCGTCACCAGCGCAGCCGGTACTGGACCGTGGTCAACCCGCGCACCGCCGCCGCCCGGCTCAGCGCGCGACTGCGCGCGGCCAGCGCCGAGCTGCTGGCCAAGGCGGATGCCCTGGAGCCCACGCTGGCCCAGCTGACCGACGCTTACGATCTGGCACCCCCGGCGGTGACAGGTCGTACCACGATCCAGCGGGTCGACCGGCTGGAGCAGGTCGAGCAGCGGCTGCTGCAGCTGGCGAACGACTGCGAGCGGGAGATCCTGGCGGCCCAGCCCGGCGGTGCGCGGGAGAACCTCTCCGAGGACCCCGCGCAGCCCAGGGAGCTCGCCCGTGACCTGGCCGAACGCGGGGTCGCGATGCGTGTCATCTACCAGCCAGGGGCCCGTATCGACCCGGCGACCAGGGCGTACGCGGCCTACGCGACGGGTCGGGGGACGCGGATCCGGATCCTCGACGAGCCCTATCTCCGGGCGCTGGTGTTCGACCGGGAAGTGGCCGTGATCGCGGGGGCGCACGACAACGACATCGCGTCGTTCATCGAGGATCCGGTGCTGGTGGGCCTGGTGGTGGACCAGTTCGAGCGGGACTGGGCGCGGGCGGAGTGGGTCCGCTGGGAGGAGCCGGTGCGGGACACCGACGGGCCGCTGGTGGAGCTGCTGGCGCGTGGTCTGACGCAGCGGGCGATCGCGACGAGGCTGGGCTTGAGCGAGCGGACGGTGGCGACGCAGATCGCCCGGCTGCGGCAGGTCCACGACGCCGAGACCCTCTTCCAGCTCGGCTGGCAGCTGCGTGCCGCCGAACCGCCCGGCCCCCGCTGATCGCTCAGCCGGTGGCCGCGCCGCTGCTCGGCCAGCTGCCGTAGGCGTTCCGCGAGGCGGGGACGGGCTTGAACTGCTCACCGGGCGCGGTCCAGAAGCCTTCGCGCAGCGAGAGTGCCATGCCGGCCCAGTCGAGGGCGGTCTCCACGATGTGCCGCAGGCTCTCCGGCGACCAGCTGTCGTCGAAGACCAGCGGCAGCACCGGGGCGACCTGCTCGATGGTGGCGATCAGCGGGTTGTGGGTGATCGCCTCGTCCACCAGCAGCACGATCGGCTTGCGCAGCGCCGAGCCCCAGCCGAGCTCCAGCGAGACGCCGGCCGACAGCGGCGAGCCGACGTAGGCGAAGACCAGGTCGGCGGTCTGCATCGCGCGGAAGTCGGACGGAACCCGCGGCTCCGGCGTCCGCCCCTCCACCGTCCAGGCATCACTGTGGTGCGCGCTGAAGACGGCCGCGCCGCTGTGCAGCAGCGAGCTGCGCAGGGCGGTCAGGCGGGTCCGGCTGGCGAGCGTGACGACACTGTCGGCCGGCCCGGTCAGCCGCATCAGCGGGGCGGCGAGGAAGACACGGGCCCGGCGGCCTTCGGGGGCCTGGGCTGCGTGCTGGCGCATGTACGGCTCACTCATGGCGGTGGCTCCGGGGAGTTGACGATCCTGCTGAGTGTGGTCTCAGCGGGTTAGCAGGGCACGGACGGAGCGGTTGCTGAAACCGCTTCGGAGTCGGGGGATGCTCCCAATCCGTCCGCTCACTGATCGTCACTGGTGGCGGCCCATGGCGTCCACAGAAGCGGTGTGTCATCTCCCTGACTGGCATTTGGATGACACCTGGACGGGAGGATGGCCACTGACGCATCGTCAAACAGGTGTCATTTTTATGCCAGGCAGCACGATGCCAGGCATCTACCGAGGCCTGGCCTTGCCTTGGAGTCGGAGTATGGCTTTGATAAATGCTTGTTTGCGTCTACACGCGAGGAGCGATGCGGACGCCGACACTGTCCGTTATATCAGGCACATGACAAGGAGGCACACATGCGTCGTGCACCTCGATCAATGATTCGTGCGCTCGTTGCTGGTGCCATTGCAGGTGCGGGCCTGGCGGCGGCCGTCGGTGCGCCGGCTCTGGCGACAGAGGTCTTCGCTTCCAGTGTCAGCCCGCTGGACATCCACTGGGGCGGGAACAATGCCGAGGTGTCGGCTGACGCCCAGTCGGTCGTTCCGGCAGGTGCCAGCTCGCAGCTTGCCGTCTCGAAGTCGGACGATATCTGGTGGGGCATCTAGGCCCCGCCGCTTTTTGGATGGCCGCCGCGGCTAGTTGTCGCCGGACGATTCAGCCCCGGGGTGAAGGGGCGAGAACATTGCTTCACCCCGGCCGTCCTCCTCGTCCGAGCCGTCGTAGCGGTGTCCTGGCGGGTTGAGCGCCATGCGCCAGCCGAGCTGGAAGAGCGTCTCCGAGCCGTACTCCTCGCGGAAATCCGCTATGTGCCTGGCCAGGGTGCGTTCGCTGATGCCGAGGTTTCGAGCGATCACCCGGTGGCCGATGCCTTGGGCCATCATGCGCAGGATGTTGCCCCGCATCCGGGAGATGACCTCCTGCGGCACTTCGGTGGCCCCCACGAACGGGCTGGCCCGCTCCCAGAGCCGCTCGAACGAGTCCAGCATGTAGGCGACGACGCCTGGGTCGCTGACGAACGCGGCCGTCTCGTGATCCCCCTGGACAGGGATCACCGCGACCGCGCGGTCGATGATGAAGAGGCGGGTGAACGGTTCCGCCAGAGTTCTGACAGCACCGCCGGCTTCGGTCACGGCCTCGACGTACTGCCTGGTCGGCGCCGAATAGCGAGCGCTCGGTTGGTAGATGATCCGACGCGCGATCCCACGTCGGATCCGCGTGACCTCGGCGTCGACGGTGCCCTTGAGCAGTATCAGGGACTCACGACGGCTTCCGCCGGGTTGTGCGGTCAGGACCTCGAACTCGGCGCCGTCGACCAGCAGGCTGACCCGTTGGTTGATCTCGGCCAGGCCGTGAACATGCTCGATCGGACCGCCCGGCTTGATCTGCTGATCCAGCGACTGGTAAGCGTGGTTCAGGTCCTGCATAGCCGTGGGTATGGACACCGCCTGCGACAACAGTGAAAGGGCCTGCTTCTGCCAGGCCGAACCAAGCCGGGTCGCCAGCCGGTTTGGATCTGTGGCCGTCACGATCGACGGTTTTCCTTGGTCGAGAACCAATAGACCGAGTTCCGCGAGTTCCTGGTACGGGCCGGTGAGATCGGCCTCGTCGACCTCCATGCTTCCGCCGGTGGCGATGACCTGGAGATACAGGGACTTGGCCGCGGCAGACACGAGGCCGACCTTTTCCTTCTCCCCTTCGGCCCCGCCCGTCGAACTCACTCCTGGTTCCCCCTCCCGGGAAACTCGCCACAATCCAACGGCAGCACTCTACGCAAGAGCGGGAGCGGTTGGCACCCCACCCAATAGGGGGGTTCAACCACTCCCGTTCTGAGCTGCTTCCGTTACCGCCGCGGCCGCCACACCACCAGCGCGCTCGACTGCTGGGCCGGCTGGTACGGCACCAGGTCCCGCCGGTACGAGGCGTGCACCGCCGCCTCCCTGGCCTGCAGCGCGGCCCCGGCGCCCTCCACCGCGGTGGCGAGTTCGGCCACTCGCGACTGCAGGGCGGCCACCTGGTTCTCCAGTTCGATGATCCGCTTGATCCCGGCCAGGTTGATGCCCTCGTCCTGGGAGAGCCGCTGGACCTCGCGCAACTGCTGGATGTCCCGGGCCGAGTAGCGCCGGCCGCCGCCGCCGGTGCGGTCGGGGCAGACCAGGCCGAGGCGGTCGTACTGGCGCAGGGTCTGCGGGTGCAGCCCGGAGAGTTCGGCGGCCACCGAGATCACGTAGACCGGGGTCTCCTCGGTGAGCACGTAGCTCGGGCCCGGGTGGGCCGCCCGCCGGGAGCGGGGGGCGGGGCCGCCGGGCAGGCCCTCGCCCAGGCCGACGCCGATCGAGTCAGGGCTCATGTCAGGTCACGCTCCCTCCGCCGCCTTGAAGAGGGCGGCTCGCGGGTCCTCGGATGCGGTCGCGTCGCGGTACTGCTCCAGTGCGCTCAGGGCCTCGCCGCTGGTCTGCTGGGGAACCGTCACCTCGACGGTGACCAGCAGGTCGCCCCGGGTGCCGTCCTTGCGGGTGGCGCCCTTGCCGCGGGCCCGCAGGGTCAGGCCGTTGGCACTGCCGGCCGGGAGCCGCAGTTTCACGGCGGGGCCGTTCAGGGTCGGTACCTCGATGGTGCCGCCCAGCGCGGCTTCGGGGAAGGAGACCGGGACGGTCACTGTGAGGTTGTCGCCCTTGCGGCCGAAGACCGGGTGGGAGCTGACGTGCACGGAGACGTAGAGGTCGCCGGGCTGGCCGCCCCGCTCACCCTGGGCGCCCTTGCCCTTGAGCCGGATCCGCTGGGCGTCCTGCACCCCGGCCGGGATCCGCACCTGCATGGTGCGGGCCGAACTGGCCCGCCCGCTGCCGTGGCAGTCCGGGCACGGGTCGTCGACGATCATGCCGCGGCCCTTGCAGTCGCGGCACGGGTCGGAGAGCGCGAACGCTCCCTGGCCCCGGCTGACCGTCCCGGCGCCGACGCAGGTCGGACAGACCCGGGGCGTGCTGCCGGCCTTCGCACCGGTGCCGGAGCAGGCCCGGCAGGCGGCCTGACTGGTCATCCGCAGCGGGACGGTGGCGCCGTCCACCGCCTCCTCGAAGCTGAGCGTGACCTCGGTCTCCACGTCCGCGCCGCGTCGCGGCTGGGCCTGCCGGCCGCCGCGGTTGAACAGGCCGCCGAAGACGTCGCCGATGCCGCCGCTCGACTGCGAACCGTTGAACAGGTCGCCGAAGTCGAAGCCGTAGCCGTTGGTGCCCGGCCCGCCCGAGCGCATCCCGCCGGCGCCGAAGAGGCTGCGGGCCTCGTCGTACTCCTTGCGGCGCTTCTCGTCCGACAGGACGTCATAGGCCTCGGAGATGTCCTTGAAACGGTCCTCCGCCTTGGTGTCGCCCTTGTTCGCGTCCGGGTGGAACTCGCGGGCGAGCTTGCGGTAGGTCTTCTTGATCTCCGCGGTGGTGGCGTCCTTGGGCACACCGAGGACCTTGTAGTAGTCCTTCTCCACGTAGTCCTTCGTGCTCATGGCTGCTGCCACCTCCCGGGATGGGTCGATACGGCGCTGCGGAGCCGCGCGTCACCGAAGGCGACGTGCGACCCCGCAGCGCACAGCGTGTCAGTTCTCGGCCGCACCGTCAGCCTCGGGGGCCGCATCCGAGCCTCCGGCGGACGGACCGCCGGCCTGGCCACCGGTGGACGGGGTCCCCGGCTGCGGCTCCGCGACGGCCACCATCGCCGGGCGGATGATCCGCTCGCCGATCCGGTAACCGGGCTGCAGGACCTGCACACAGGTGTCCTCGGTGACGTCCGAGGAGTAGCTGTGCATCAGCGCCTCGTGCAGGTTCGGGTCGAAGGGCTCGCCCTCCTTGCCGAACTGCTGGAGGCCCAGCTTGGCGACGACCGTCTCCAGGTTGTCGGAGACCGACTTGAAGCCGCCGGTCACCTCGCCGTGCTCGCGGGCCCGGCCGATGTCGTCCAGCACCGGAATCAGCGACTCCAGGATGTTGGAGACCGCGATCTCACGGACCGTCAGCCGGTCGCGCTCGACCCGCTTGCGGTAGTTCTGGTACTCGGCCTGCAGCCGCTGGAGGTCGCCGGTGCGCTCGGTCAGCTCACGCTTGGCGGCCGCCAGCTCGTCGCCCTCCGCCGCGGCGGAGGCGCCGTTGAGCGCCTCCTCCGCGGCCTGCACGACAGCCTCGTCGGCGTTGGAGTCGTCGCCGGGCTCCACGCCCCGCGCCTTCTCCGTCATGCCGCACCACCCTTGGGCTTCTCGTCGTCGATGATCTCGGCGTCGACCACGTCGTCCTCGGGCTTGGCACCGGACTCGGCGCCGTCCGCGGCACCCGCCGCACCGGAGGCGTCGGCGTTGGCGTAGAGCGCCTGGCCGAGCTTCTGGGCGGTGGTGGAGACCTTCTCGGTGGCCTCGCGGATGGCCGCGATGTCCTCGCCCTTCAGGGTCTCCTTGAGCTCGCCGATCGCGGTCTCGACCTCGCTCTTGACGTCGCCCGGGAGCTTGTCGGCGTTGTCCGCGATGAACTTCTCGGTCGAGTAGACGAGCTGCTCGGCCTGGTTGCGGGTGTCCACGGCCTCGCGGCGCTTGTGGTCCTCCTCCGCGTACTGCTCGGCCTCGCGCATCATGCGCTCGATGTCGTCCTTCGGCAGCGCCGAGCCGCCGGTGACGGTCATCCGCTGCTCCTTGCCGGTGCCGAGGTCCTTGGCGCCGACGTGCATGATGCCGTTCGCGTCGATGTCGAAGGTGACCTCGATCTGCGGCAGGCCGCGCGGGGCCGGCGGCAGGCCGGTCAGCTCGAACATGCCGAGCTTCTTGTTGTACGCCGCGATCTCGCGCTCGCCCTGGTAGACCTGGATCTGGACGGAGGGCTGGTTGTCCTCGGCGGTGGTGAAGATCTCCGAGCGCTTGGTCGGGATCGTGGTGTTGCGCTCGATCAGCTTGGTCATGATGCCGCCCTTGGTCTCGATACCCAGGGACAGCGGGGTGACGTCCAGCAGCAGGACGTCCTTGACCTCGCCCTTCAGCACACCGGCCTGGAGCGCGGCGCCGATCGCGACGACCTCGTCCGGGTTGACGCCCTTGTTGGCGTCCTTGCCGCCGGTCAGCTCCTTGACCAGCTCGGCGACGGCCGGCATACGGGTCGAGCCACCGACCAGGACGACGTGGTCGATCTCGGAGAGCGAGATGCCGGCGTCCTTGATCACGTTGTGGAACGGGTGCTTGCAGCGCTCCAGCAGGTCCGCGGTCAGCTGCTGGAACTGGGCCCGGGTGAGCTTCTCGTCCAGGTGCAGCGGGCCCTCGGCGGAGGCCGTGATGTAGGGCAGGTTGATCGAGGTCTCGGAGGACGAGGAGAGCTCGATCTTGGCCTTCTCGGCCGCCTCGCGCAGGCGCTGCAGCGCCATCTTGTCCTTGGAGAGGTCCACGCCGTGACCGGCCTGGAAGACCTTCACCAGGTGGTCGACGACCTTCTGGTCCCAGTCGTCACCACCGAGGTGGTTGTCACCGTTGGTGGCCTTCACCTCGACGACGCCGTCGCCGATCTCCAGCAGCGACACGTCGAAGGTGCCACCACCGAGGTCGAAGACCAGGATGGTCTGGTCGTCCTTGTCCAGGCCGTAGGCCAGCGCGGCGGCGGTCGGCTCGTTGACGATGCGCAGGACGTTGAGGCCCGCGATCTCACCGGCCTCCTTGGTGGCCTGGCGCTCGGAGTCGGAGAAGTAGGCCGGGACGGTGATGACGGCGTCGGTGACCGTCTCGCCCAGGTAGGCCTCCGCGTCGCGCTTCAGCTTCTGCAGGATGAAGGCGCTGATCTGCTGCGGGTTGAAGTCCTTGCCGTCCAGGTTGATCTTCCACCCGGTGCCCATGTGGCGCTTGACCGAGCGGATGGTCCGGTCCACGTTGGTGACCGCCTGGCGCTTGGCGACCTCGCCGACCAGCACCTCGCCGTTCTTGGCGAAGGCGACGACGGACGGCGTGGTCCGGGCGCCCTCGGCGTTGGTGATGACGGTGGGCTCACCGCCTTCGAGAACACTGACGACCGAGTTCGTCGTGCCGAGGTCGATACCGACCGCGCGTGCCATCGTAAATACCTCCACGGAAGAGTTGAGCTTTACGCACTCAAGCGTGCCGTACCGGAGCGCCGACGTCAACAGACGTGAGTCGTCCGGGCTCAACTTTCCAGCGCGGGGTCGGCGCGGGAGGTGCCGGTCGGCCGTGCGGGTCCTGGCCTCCGCCGATCCACGTGACCTCTGCCATACGCTTCTTCTCTGTAACCGGCCCGGCGATCCCGATAGCCTCCGGCGAGCCGGGGCCAGGGCGTGCCCGGGGCGCGATTATCGGGTGGTAGGCCGGAGAGAGACTGGTCACAGTCGGGCGCCAAGACTAAGTTACTCGCGGGTACACTCCCGGGTGGGAGCGTGCGTGCCCCATGGCCGCAACCAGGCGGCCGACCGGACGCGGCCCCGTGGGACCCTCACCCGAGAATTCGGAGCAGCCGATGCAACTCTTGGCGATCATCGTGTCGCTGGTCACCGCCTTGGTCGGCGTGGCGCTGTTCGCTCGTGCCATCGCGCAGATCTACGGTTTCGTCCGGCTCGGGCAGAAGGTCCCGGCCGGGGCACGTACCGACAACCCGGTGGCAAGAACGCTGACCGTGGCCAGGGAGTTCCTCGGCCACACCCGGATGAACAAGTGGGGCATCGTCGGTGTCGCCCACTGGTTCGTCGCCATCGGCTTCTACACGCTGATCCTGACCCTGGTCACCGCCTTCGGTCAGGTCTTCGACGCCGACTTCGTGCTCCCGATCATCGGCAAGTGGACGCCGTACCTGGTCTTCGAGGAACTGGTCGGCGTGCTGACCACGCTCGGCATCGCGACGCTGATCGTGATCCGCCAGCTGAGCCTGCCGAGCCGGGCGGGCCGCAAGTCCCGCTTCGCCGGCTCCAACATGGGCCAGGCGTACTTCGTCGAGTACGTCATCCTGATCATCGGCCTGGCGATCCTGACGCTGCGCGGCCTGGAGGGCGTGCTGCAGGGCGTGACCCACTACGAGGCCGGGTACCTGGTCTCCTACCCCCTGGTCAAGGCCTTCTCCGGGCTGAGCCTGAGCACCCTGCACAACCTGGTCTACCTGGTCGCGATGATCAAGATCGCCACCTCGTTCATCTGGATGATCACGGTCTCGCTGAAGACCGACATGGGTGTCGCCTGGCACCGCTTCCTGGGCTTCCCGAACATCTGGTTCAAGCGCAACGCGGACGGTGCCGTCACCCTGGGCGCGCTGCAGCCGATGACCAGTGCGGGCCAGCCGATCGACTTCGAGGACCCGGCCGAGGACGCGGTCTTCGGTGTCTCGCAGGTCGAGCACTTCTCCTGGAAGGGCATCCTCGACTTCTCCACCTGCACCGAGTGCGGGCGTTGCCAGTCGCAGTGCCCGGCCTGGAACACCGGCAAGCCGCTCTCGCCGAAGCTGCTGATCATGAGCCTGCGCGAGCACGCCTACGCCAAGGCGCCCTACCTGCTGGCCGGTGGCGGCAAGTCGATGGAGGGCGAGGAGCAGGCCAGTGCCGAGCAGCTGGCCGGGGTCCCGGCCGCCGCGCTGGCCGAGGCCGAGCGCCCGCTGATCGGCACCGCCGAGGAGAACGGCGTCATCGACCCGGACGTGCTGTGGTCCTGCACCACCTGCGGTGCCTGCGTCGAGCAGTGCCCGGTGGACATCGAGCACATCGACCACATCGTCGACATGCGCCGCTACCAGGTGATGATCGAGTCCTCGTTCCCCACCGAGGCCGGCACCATGCTCAAGAACCTGGAGAACAAGGGCAACCCGTGGGGCATGGCCACCAAGGCCCGCCTGGACTGGGTCAAGGAGCTGAAGAAGGAGACCGGCATCGAGGTCCCGGTGATCGGCCAGGACATCGAGCCCGCCGACGTCGAGTACCTCTACTGGGTCGGCTGCGCCGGAGCGCTGGAGGACCGGGCGAAGAAGACCACCAAGGCCTTCGCCGAACTCCTGCACACCGCCGGCGTCCAGTTCGCGATCCTCGGCAAGGAGGAGTCCTGCACCGGTGACTCCGCCCGCCGCCTGGGCAACGAGTTCCTCTTCCAGATGCTCGGCGCGCAGAACGTCGAGACGCTCAACGCCGCACTGGAGGACGCTCCGAAGAAGCGGATCGTGGCCACCTGCCCGCACTGCTTCAACACCATCGCCAACGAGTACCCGCAGCTCGGCGGCCACTTCGAGGTCATCCACCACACCCAGCTGCTCCAGCACCTGATCGACGAGGGCAAGCTCGTCCCCGTCAACCCGGTCGAGGGCCTGATCACCTACCACGACCCGTGCTACCTGGGCCGCCACAACAAGGTCTACAGCCCGCCGCGCGAGATCATGGACAAGGTCCCCGGCCTGCGCCAGCAGGAGATGCACCGCCACAAGGAGCGCGGCTTCTGCTGCGGCGCCGGTGGCGCGCGGATGTGGATGGAGGAGCGGATCGGCAAGCGGATCAACACCGAGCGGGTCGACGAGGCGCTGTCGCTCAACCCCGACATCATCTCCACCGCCTGCCCGTTCTGCCTCGTCATGCTCTCCGACTCGGTCAACGGCAAGAAGAACGACGGCGCGGCCAAGGAGCACCTCAAGGTCGTCGACGTCGCGCAGCTGCTGCTCGAGTCCGTCAAGGCGGTGCCGGCTCAGGCCCCCGAGCCCGCCGAGGTGTAGCTGAGCAGGTAGAAGGCCGAAACCGGCCTTTCTCGCACCGGAGTTCGGGCAAGGTGCGAAATGTGCTTGCGGCCCGATGCCTCCCATATAATGCCTGCCCCGGGTGCTAATCGCCCGGGGCAGGCTTCTTAGTTAATAAAGAACGCATATTCTCGACGAACTCGGGAGCGCGGCACGGGGGCTGCGCCCAATCGGTGCGGCGGTCCGACACGTATGTGCTCGGCAGGCCGGTCGGCGCCCCGACAAGCACCCAAGCACCCAAGCGACGGCGCTGGTAGTACTCCACGCCAGGTCGCTGACCGGAACCAAGGGGAGAAACGCACAGATGATCCAGGCGATCATGCTGGTCGGCGGTCAGGGCACGAGGTTGCGCCCGCTCACCACGCACACCCCGAAGCCCATGCTCCCCGTCGCCGGTGTGCCGTTCATCGCGCACCAGCTCGCCCGGGCCGCGGCCGCCGGTGTGACCCGTGTCGTGCTGGCCACCTCCTACCTGGCCGAGGTCTTCGAGGAGCACTTCGCCGACGGCTCGCCGTACGGCCTGGAGCTGGTCTACCTGACCGAGGTCGAGCCGCTCGGCACCGGCGGTGCGATCCGCAACGCCGCCGAGGGCCTGACCTGCGGCCCCGACGATCCGGTGCTCATCTTCAACGGGGACATCCTGTCGGGCCTGGACATCGCCGCGCTGCGCGACGGCCACGTCGCCGCCGGCGCCGACGTCACCCTGCACCTGACCCGGGTCGAGGACCCGCGCGCGTTCGGCCTGGTGCCGACCGACGAGAACGGCCGGGTGCTGGAGTTCCTGGAGAAGCCGGAGACGCCCGAGCAGATCGTCACCGACCAGATCAACGCCGGCTGCTACGTCTTCACCCGTTCGGTGATCGACCGCATCCCGGCCGGCCGGGTGGTCTCGGTCGAGCGCGAGACCTTCCCCGAGCTGCTGGCGACCGGCGCCCTGGTGCGCGGTGTGGTCGACAGCTCGTACTGGCTGGACCTGGGCACCCCCGCCGCCTTCGTGCGCGGCTCGGCCGACCTGGTGCTCGGCCGGGTCGACTCGCCGGCCGTCCCCGGTCCGACCGGCGACGCGCTGCTGCTCGACGGTGCCACCGTGGACCCGGCGGCCGTGCTCAGCTCGGGCACTGTGGTGGCGGCCGGTGCCGTGGTCGCGGCCGGCGCGATCGTGGAGGGCAGTGTCGTGCTGCCGGGCGCCGTGATCTGCGCTGACGCCTTCGTGAAGGACTCCATCGTGGGCGCGTACGCCACCATCGGTGAGCGCACCTCGCTGGACGGTGCGG
Organism: Kitasatospora sp. NBC_01266; assembly: GCF_036242395.1. Classification (NCBI taxonomy): domain Bacteria; kingdom Bacillati; phylum Actinomycetota; class Actinomycetes; order Kitasatosporales; family Streptomycetaceae; genus Kitasatospora; species Kitasatospora sp. NBC_01266. The sequence continues at coordinate 4,539,435 of NZ_CP108458.1, forward strand.
TGATCGGCGACGGCGCGGTGGTCAAGTCCGACAACGAGCTGCCGAACGGCATCCGGGTCGCCTGCGGCACGCTGCTGCCGGTCGGCGCGGTGCGGACCAGCGCCGGCCCCGGCGGCTGCCCCGCCGGTGAGACCTCGGCGGCAGCGGTGCACGGCTCGGTGCTGCAGAAGTAGTCGCTGGTTGCCGGTCGGTGGGGCGGGGCAGGCGGGGCGGCGTGCGTCACAGCCCTGCTGCAATCCCCTTGGGCCCGCTGGAGGGTGACCCCGCCGAGCGCCTTTCCGGGTACCTTCGGAGGGTGGCTGGCAAAGGAAGTCTGAGCGGGAACGGTCGGGGCGGCGGCGAGCGCGAGCGCGCCGCCGGCGCTGCGGCGTACGAGCCGACCGAGCCCTACGGCGTGGACCCGTACCGGGCGGATCAGCCCGGGAACACCCGGGCGTTCACGGTGGACCCCGCGGGTTACGCCGGTGGATACCCCGGGGGTTCCGGCGCGGGTTCCGGCGCGGGGGACACCGGGGAGCCGTACTACTACGGCGGGGAGCCCGGTTACGGACCGGGCGCCGGGTACGACGACGGCTACGGGGCCGGCGCCACCCAGCCCGACGCGCCGTCCTATGCCCGCTCCCGGGACCAGGCCCGCTCCCAGGACCGGGTCGGTGGCCAGGACCGGGTCCGGGCCCAGGACCACGTCGCCACCTACCGGGCCGGCGGCCGTACCGCCCCGCGCGCCGGCGGGCCCCGGCTGCACTGGCGTGAGCTGCTGTTCGGCATCTACCGGGCGCCGGCCCGCACCTTCGACCAGATGCGCGACCACCAGGTCTGGCTGCCCGCGATCACGATCTCGCTGCTCTACGCGGTGCTCGCCGTGCTCGGCTTCGGTGACACGCATGACGAGGTGGTCAACTCCACCTTGGACATCGCCGCCTGGTCACTGCTCGGCGCCGCCATCGCGTTCACGGTGGCCGGCCTGATGCTGGGCTCGGTGACCTATGCGCTGGCCCGGCAGTTGGGCGGCGACGGCCCGTGGGCCTCCACGGTGGGCCTGTCCGTCCTGATCGGCTGGACCAGCGACGTGCCGCGACTGCTGCTCGCGCTCTTCCTGCCCTCCGACAACGTGGTGGTGCAGGCGGTCGGCTGGCTGACCTGGGTGTTCTGCGCCGTCCTGCTGACCACCCTGATCCGCCGGGTGCACGACCTGCCCTGGGGCAAGGCGGCCGGCGCCGCCTCGCTGCAACTGCTGGCGCTACTGGTGCTGATCAAGCTGCCGACGCTGGGCTGACCCGGCCCCTGACCGTTCTTACCCTCGCCCCTCGCCCCACTCCCCAACTGCACGGAGCAACCGAATGACCCTCCCCACCACCCGCGTCAGCTTTCCCGGCGGCGCGGTGACCGGTGAGTCCACCGTCCTGGCTGTCCACCCGCTCGGCGACGGCCGGTGGGGCGTCGTCACCGCCGATACGCCGTTCCACCCGCTCGACCACACCTGGCCCGACCAGCCTGCCGACACCGGCACGCTGACCGTGGCCGAGGGCGGTGTCGAGCTGGCGGTGGTGGACTGCCTGACCGGCGCGGTGGACCCGTCGAACGGTGAGCTGCTGGTGGGCGCCGACATCCCGGTGCGCCGTGGTGACGAGGCCTGGTCCTGGCTGGTGCTGCACGTGTTGGCCGAGCAGGCGGCGGGTTCGGCCGACTCGGCGCAGTCGCTGGTGGGTCGGCAGGTGACGCTGTCGGTGGATGCCGAGCGCCGCGCCGCGCTGTCCGCCGCGCACACCGGCTGCCACCTGCTCGCCCTGGCGCTGAACGCCGCGCTGGCCGCCCGTTGGCGCAAGGACCCGGGCCGTGCCGACGCTTTCGGCAACCCGGACTTCGACAGCCTGGCGATGGCCTCCTCGGTGATGGACACCGAGGCCAGCACCGACGTCTACCGGCTCGGCAAGTCGCTGCGGAAGAAGGGCTTCACGGCGGAGGCGGCCGACGACCTGCCCGCCCTGGCCGAGGCGCTGCCCGCGATCACCACCGACGTCAACGAGCGGCTCGCCGCCTGGGTCGCGGCCGACGCACCGGTGCGGATCGAGGTCCCCGGCCCCGAGCTGACCGCCCGGCGCCGCTGGCACTGCGAACTCCCGGCCGGCCCCGCAGACATCGCCTGCGGCGGCACCCACCTCCACCGGCTCGGCCAACTCGCGGCACTGGAAACCGAGTTGACCCTGTCGGCAGACGGTACCGAGCTGACCGCGGTGACCCGCCCCAAGCGGAGCTGACCGGATCCCGCCAGCGTCGGCCGGGTCTCGCTAGATCTTGCTGCGGTGGAAGTTCAGGTAGGAACGTGACGGCGTCGGCCCGCGCTGCCCCTGGTAGCGCGAGCCGTAGCGCTCGGAGCCGTACGGGTGCTCGGAGGGCGAGGAGAGCCGGAACAGGCAGAGCTGCCCGATCTTCATCCCCGGGTAGAGCTTGATCGGCAGCGTGGCGACGTTCGACAGCTCCAGCGTGACGTGCCCGCTGAACCCCGGGTCGATGAAGCCGGCCGTCGAGTGCGTCAGCAGCCCGAGCCGCCCCAGGCTCGACTTGCCCTCCAGCCGGGAGGCCACGTCGTCCGGCAGCGTGATCACCTCGTACGTCGAGGCGAGCACGAACTCCCCCGGGTGCAGGATGAACGCGTCATCGCCCTCCGGTTCGACCAGCCGGGTCAGGTCCGGCTGCTCCTCGGAGGGGTCGATGTGCGGGTATCGGTGGTTCTCGAACACCCGGAAGAACCGGTCCAGTCGGACGTCGATACTGGACGGCTGGACCATGGCCGGATCGAACGGGGCGACCACGACCCGGCCGTTGTCGATCTCGCTTCGGATGTCTTTGTCGGAGAGCAGCACGTCACGAGGTTACGTGCTCGTGCAGCGTCCTCCCAATCCATTCACCATCCGGCGGCCCTCCCGCACACCTGCCCGCTGCCCGGGAGGGCCCACATCCCTCGGGCCCCTCAGGCCAGGAACGCCCCGGCCTCCAGCCGCAGAGCCCGTGCCAACTCCGGCGGCGTCAGCGCGCTCACGTCCGCCGGCACCGAACTGCGCATCCGCCCGCACTGCGGACACCGGATCAACCGCCCCGGCCCCAGCCGCGCGGCTCCGAGCTGCTGCATCGGGAATGTGCTGGTACTGAACAGGTGCCCCTCGGCACAACGAACAACGGTCCGCCGCTCCATCGATCCCCTTCCCATGCTTCCCCAACACGGCCGAGCCCCCAGCAAGCCGAGGTCCTCCGCCGCACCACGACAGCGTCACATTAGGGGATTTTCCGGACACCCCCACCATGGCTCGCCGTCGCCTCCGCGGCACCACCGTATCCGCGGCAGGCGTTTCGGCGCAGGGCGTGGGATGGGGTAGCATGATGCATGATCGAGCCGTCGCTGACGGGTCATCAGGCGGGCGTAGTTTAATGGTAGAACATGAGCTTCCCAAGCTTATAGCGCGAGTTCGATTCTCGTCGCCCGCTCCAATGCTCAAGGCCCAGGTCAGGGACATGATCCCCGAGCTGGGCCTTTGCTGTTGGTGCGCTGCTGTCGGCTCATCTTCCCCTGGGGAAAGGTGACTTGTCGGCGGGCGACCCCCCCGGGGCGGCCGTCGCGCGGGTGTCGCCGTCGGCTCAGTGGGTGGGCGGGGTCCAGTCGGTGGGCAGGCCGGACTGGGTGAGGACGGAGTTGAGGCTGTAGTAGTCCTGGTCGGAGGCGATCCGGTGGTGCTCGCCGAGGTCGAGGAGGGTGGCCATCGGCACGGCGAACGGCTTGGGTGCGCCCTTGAGGTGGCCGGAGTAGACGGCTTCGACGGTGATGTGGGAACCGTCCTGGTGGGTGGCGTTCACCGTGACGTGGACGTCGTCGATGAGGGTGTCGGTGCGGGCCTTCCAGCCGGCGATCTCCTGGCGGCCGTGGAAGGTGACGCCCACGCCCTGGTCGGTGTAGGTGCTGTCCGCGGTGAACAGGTCGCCGAGCGGCTGGGGGTCGGCGCCGTTCCAGGCGGCGGCCCATGCGGTGACGGCCTTCGGCAGGTGCTGTGCGGCGGGCTGCGCGGCGGCGGCGGCGGTTGTGCCTAGTACGGCGCAGACGGCCGTGGCGCTGATCAGGGTGGTCAGAGTGCGGCGCGGGCTGGACTTCATGGTGGGGCTCCGTCGGGTGCTGGTGGGTCGAGAGGCGGGTCAGGGGGTCAGGACGACCTTGCCGGAGACGGTGCCGGACTCGGCCAGGCGCAGGGCCTCGGCGGCCTCGGCGAGCGGCAGTTGGGCGGCGATGCGGGCCGTGACCTCGCCGCGGCGGACGGCGTCGAAGACCTCGGTGAGGTCGGCGCGCAGCCGGGCCCGGAAGCGGTCCTTGTTCAGCGGGCGGCCGGCCCAGATGTTGTAGAAGTGGGCGCGGCGTCCGTTGGGCAGGGTGTTCCAGAGCCAGGTGCGGGCGAGGATCTTCAGGACGGGCCACTGCTTGGAGCCGGTGTCGTCGCGGGTGGAGGCACTGCCGTAGGAGATGAGGGTGCCGCCGGGGGCGAGCAGGTGCCAGGAGTCGACGACGCTCCGGCCGCCGACGTGGTCGAAGACGGCGTCCACCCCGCCGGGTGCCAGTTCGCGGACCTGGGTGGGGACGTCGCCGGCGCGGTAGTCGACCGGGAGGACGCCCAGTGCCCGCAGGGCGTCGTGGTGCCGGGCGGAGGCCGTGCCGATCACCTTCACGCCCGCCGCGCGGGCGAGTTGGACCAGGACCGAGCCGACGCCGCCGCCGGCGCCGTGCACCAGGACGGTCTGTCCGGTGCGCACCCGGGCCTTGCGGTGCAGCATCTGCCAGGCCGTGATGCCGTTGACCACGACGGTCTCGGCCTCCGCCGCCGTGAGGCCCTCCGGGACTCGGACCGCGTCGTCGGCGTCGACCACGACGTGGCTGGCCCACCCGCCGACCTTCACCAGTGCGGCCACCCGCTGCCCGGCCAGCGCCGGGTCGACACCCGCGCCGGTGGCCAGCACCCGGCCGACCAGGTCGTAGCCGGGCACGAACGGGAAGGCCGGCTGGTCGTAGTACCGCCCGCGGCGCATCTGCTGCTCGGCGAACGAGACGCCGGTCGCCTCCATGGCGACCACGATCTGCCCGCGGCCCGCCTCCGGAACGGCGCTCTCGCGGATCTGCAGGCCCTCCGGCGCCACGATGCCCGGCAGGACGACCTCGATGCGACGTTCGGTGCTCATGACCGCCTCTTTCTCGTAGATGCTTTCGCGTTCGTTAGAAGTTATAGCGCTCTCTGGATGTGAGAGTCAAGAGCGATGGTGATAGCCTCTAACTAACAGCGGCTGGGGAGAGGACGGCGGGTCATGGGCGAATCGGGTACGAGGACACCGAGGGAGCGCTACCGGGCGCAGGTGCAGGAGGAGATCAAGCGGCACGCCTGGGGGCAGATCGCCACCGCCGGGGCCTCCGCGCTGTCCCTCAACGCCATCGCCAAGCAGATGGGCATGAGCGGGCCGGCCCTCTACCGGTACTTCGCCAACCGCGACGAGCTGATCACCGAGCTGGTCAGGGACGCCTACCGCAGCCTGGCCGACACCTTCGCCGCCCGCGCCGAGGCCGGCACCGACCTCGGCGGCCTGGCGGACGCGCTGCGCCGGTGGGCGCTGGACGATCCCCAGCGGTACTTCCTCGTCTACGGCACCCCCGTACCCGGGTACCGAGCACCTGAGGACACCGCGCGGATCGCCGCCGAGATCATGGCGCACCTGCTCGACGCCTGCGCCGCCGAACACCCGGCCCCGTCATCGGCGCTCGGCCGGGCCCTCGCCTTCTGGACCCGCCTGCACGGCGTCCTCTCGCTCGAACTCGCCGGACACTTCACCGGCATGGGATTCGACCCCGCCGTGCTCTACGCCGACGAGGTGCGAGCACTCGGGGGCCAGTGGGGCTGACGCCGCGCCACCGGCTGTGCCGGAGGCCCCTTGCCGCAGCCGTACCCGGCAGCTGCGGTAGGCCCGGCGGGTGGTAGGTATGAGGGGTGCGCTTCGACCTCGTGCCCATGCCGCTGACCGTCCAGGACCGACAGCGGGACGACCGCGGGTATCCGGTGCCTGCCATCACTCCGTGGCAGGACGGACAGCCGCAGTTCGCGCTGACCGACTACGGACGCAGCGCCGAGTGCGCGCGGGAGCGGTTGTGTTCGGTGTGCAACGTGCTGATGCCGCGCGGGCCGGTGTGGCGGGTGGTCGGGGGCAGCGAGAGTGCGGCGATCGGTGCGGCGCTGGCGGCGGGGCGGCCGTACCGCAACCTGGCGCCGACGCTGGAGGGGCCGGGGCACCGCGCGTGCATGCTGTACGCGTCGATGGTCTGCCCTTATCTGGCCAGGCCCAACGCGCGTCGGGGCCTGGCGGCCGAGCAGCCGGACGAGTTGACTGGGCACGTTGTCCGGGGCGCGGTCCGGGGTGCGCTCGGCGCGGTGGTGGGGTTCGGCGACTACGAGTTCGCGGTGACCGGGACGAAGGTGATGTTCCGCTTCTTCGACGTGGTCGAGTACCTGCCGCACGACAACGCGGACGCGCACCTGGCCGAGCTGCGGGCCGAGTTGGCCGGGAACCGCCACCGGCCCGTCCAGCCGGGTGGCTGAACGGGCCGGTGGGTGAGGGGGGTTGGGCCTCAGCTGTGACGGTAGGCGGGCAGGCCCTGGTAGCCGGAGACCAGGGTCGGCGCGGCGGAGCCGTTCGCGGGGAGGGTGACGATGCCGCTCGCGGTCCGGGCGGCGATGGTGGTGCCGCTGGGGGACCAGGCCGGCTCGGTGTAGTCGGTGGTGGCGTGCGGGGTGAGGTCCTTGGCGTCGGCGCCGCGGTCGGCGCTCTCGAAGAGGTGGTCGTGCCCGTCCACCGAGCGGACGAAGACGATCTCGTCGCCGTCCGGCGACAGCGCTGGCTCCGAACCCGTGGTCACCGAGCCGCCCTGCTGGCGCAGGGACTCGTCTCGGATGAAGACCTCCCCGGTGCCGCTGTTCGCGTAGACCGAGCTGCCGTAGGTGCCGCCGCCGGCCGGCCACAGGTTGCCGGTCTGCGGGTTCGGCTGGGTGTTCTCGCCCGCGTAGCCGGCGAGGGACAGCTGCTGCGGCGTGCCGTCGACCGCGGTGGCGGGCACCGTCTCCAGCCGGGAGACCCCGTTCGTGACCGCGGCGAAGAACAGGTTGTCCTTGGCCGGGTAGTAGCCCTGCGGCGAGGCCGCCGAGACCTGCCAGGCGGGGTGCGACCAGGTCTGGCCGGCCGGGCGCTTGGCGACGGTCACCCGCCCGCTGCCGTCCGGGTTGGCGACGGCCAGGTCGCCCGCGCCGTCGACGAACGCGGCCTTGCGGCCGTCCGGGGACCAGACCAGGTCGCGGACCGCGGTGCCGAAGTCGACCGTGGTGCCGTTCATCACGACGTACCGGGTGCCGTTGCTGATGGTCAGGCCGTTGTGGAAGGTGCCGTTCAGCGGCTTCGGCGCGCTCGACGGCGCGGCGGGCGCCGGACGGCTCGGCAGCGGGGCGGCCGACCGGGTCGGCGAGCCGGTGGCGGCCGCGCTGGGTGCGGTGGGCGCGGCGCTCGGTGCACCGGAGGCAGCGGCCGAGGCGGCGGTGGAGGCCGGGGCGGACGGGGACGGCGTCGCGGTGGGAGACGAAATCGCCTTCGGAGAAGTCGAGTTGGAGGCGGCCGTCGGGGTGGTCGACGGGCCGCAGGAGGTCAGCAGCAGGGCCGTACCCGTGGTGACTGCGATGGTGAGGCTGACGGCGGCGGCGCGGCGGCGGGCGCGAGCGGACATGACGGTTCCCCCGGAACAGTGCGATGAGGTCTGTGGGTTTCGCCGGAGCACTGCTCCCCCCGTGGCGTCTGCGCCTGTTCGGTAGCTCGCTGCTCTGTGCGACGTGAGAAGTCTGTCGTATGAGGGGTTCGGGAACCGTCCGTCTCCTGTCACAGGCGTGCAACATGGTTGGTGGCCGACCGAATTGCTCGTGATCCGCGAACGACACCGGCCCCGGCCCGCACGCGAGGGTGCGGACCGGGGCCGACGACGGGCTGGGACTGTCAGTAGGACTGGTAGCCGAAGAAGTCCACCACCAGCTGAATGCCGGCGCCGGAGGCGTTGTAGAACGAGATCTTGCCGTCCTTGACCGGGACGACGACCTGGTTCGGAATCGTCTCGCCGGCGGTCCAGTTGAGGTTGGACGCGTCCGGTGCGGCGGTCCCGTGCGGGTAGACCGTCAGGTGGCCGTTGTTGCCCGGTTCGGTCACGGTGACGTTCAGGGTGACCGACGTCGTGGTGGGCGGCAGATCCCCCATCGAGATGTCGAGCGTGCCCCAGGCCGGTACGGCGCCGGCCGGCCGGCTCGTTCCGTCCTCGAAGTACGTGGTCTGCCGGGTGTCCATCACACGCGACGGCCCGGTGGCCCGGTAGGTGTTGGTACCCGTCGTGCTGTAGTAGCCGGCGAGGTCGGCGATCAGGTCCACGCTGCCGCCGGAGGCGTTGTAGAACGAGACCTTGCCGTCCTTGACCGGGACGGTCACCAGGTTCGGGATCGTCTCGCCGGCGGTCCAGTTGAGGTTGGACGCGTCCGGTGCGGCGTTCCCGTGGGGGTAGACCGTCAGGTGGCCGGCGTTGGCCGGTGCGGTCACGGTGACGTTCATGGTCACCGCGGTGACCCCGCTCGCCGGGACGCCGGCGATGCCGGTGACCGGGAGGTCGATGGTGCCCCAGGCGGGGACGGCGGTGGCGGTCGGGGTGCCGATCGGGACCCGGGTGTCCAGCAGCCGGGTCGGGCCGGCCGAAGTGAACATGCTGCCCGTCGTGCTGTAGTAGCCGGCGAGGTCGGCGATCAGCTGCACGCTGCCGCCGGAGGCGTTGTAGAACGAGACCTTGCCGTCCTGCACCGGGACGGTCACCAGGTTGGCGATCGTCTCGCCGGCGGTCCAGTTGAGGCTCGACGCCTGCGGAAGGGTGCCACCGTGGGGGTAGACCGTCAGATGGCCGTCGTTGGCCGGTGCGGTCACGGTGACGTTCATGGTCACCGCGGTGACCCCGCTCGCCGGGACGCCGGCGATGCCGGTGACCGGGAGGTCGATGGTGCCCCAGGCGGGGACGGCGGTGGCGGTCGGGGTGCCGATCGGGACCCGGGTGTCCAGCAGCCGGGTCGGGCCGGCCGGGGTGAACGCGCTGCCGAAGTCCTGGAACTCCTGCGCGCCACGGTCACGGTAGCCGCTACCGGTGCCCGTGTTGGGCACCGCCGGGTCGTCCACCGGCGGCCACTCCCAGGCGTCGGTGCTCATCATGCCGGGGGCGTTCTCGTCGGCGGAGTCGACGATCGGCGAGAGCGAGTCGTTCGGACCGCGCTGCCACACCTTGTTCGGGTCGGACACGTAGTCGTGCGCACCCTGGCCGGTCGCCGCGGTGAAGTCCTGCTGGGTGGTGTACGCCGTGCCGCCCCAGTTGTAGGCCGGGCCGCCGCTCATCGGCGAGACGGTGTTGTAGTCCTCCTTGCTGCCCGTGACGGAGTCCGCGGCGACCGAGATCCCGGTGTCCGAGGAACCGGCCGGGCAGGGCTTCCCGCTGCTGGCCGAGGTGTCGACCACGTTGTTCTCGATGACCGCGCCCGTTGAGCCGCTGTTCAGGACGATGCCCGCCGAGCAGCCGGTGAGGAGGGTGTTGCTGACGACCACGGTGCCCGGTGCGTCGGACACCAGGATGCCGGTCTGGTCGGTGGTGCTGTTCGGCTGCACCATGTTCGTGGAGACGACCGTCCCGGTCGAGCCGCCGTCGACCTGGATCAGCGGACCGCCGGCATAGGCGAACTGCCCCTGGCCGAAGAGGACACCGCTGGAGTTGTCGGTGATGTGGACGCCGCCGCCCCACGCCTGTACGCCGGTGATCGAGACGTCCTGCGCGTTGTCCACCACCACGGACTGCTTCTGGTTGGAGTGGACGGCGAGGTTCTGGATCCGCAGGTGCTGGGCACCCTTGATGACCAGGCCGAAGTCCGGGGAGTTCGGCGCGCCACCGGTGAACGAGGCACGCGCCGCCTGCAGGCCGGGGCCAGGGTCCGGGCCCCGGAAGGTGATCGGAGCCGTCGCCGTGCCGGAACGGGTGAGGGTCAGCGCGGTGTCGTTGTAGTCGCCCGCGGCGATCTGGACCGTCTGACCCGGCATCACCACCGCGGCGGCAGCGGCGATCCGGCAGAAGGGCACCGCCTGGGTACCGGTGCCCGAGTCCGAGCAGTTGGACCCGGTCGCGTTGTTGACGTAGAGCGTGGTCGCGTCGGCGAGGGCGCCGGTCGACGTGACGGCCGGGAGAACGGCCATCCCGAGCAGTGCGGTACCGAACAGCGCCGCTATGCGGTTCTTGATGATGCCCCCATGGAGAACGAAGTTGGAGCCGCTCGGAGCGGCTGGCCCGCGCCGGTTGGAGTCCGGGATCGGCGAGGAGCGAACGGATTCTCGCACAGTCGTTCGTACGCCGCGAGGCACATTCGGCGGCGTACCCGGCCCGGCAGCGTGGCGTCAGGTGGATCCCCGTTGCCCGCCCCCGCCGCCCGCTTCGGCGCGGAGCCATCGGCCGATGGTCCGTGTGCCTTCCGACCGCCGGTGCTGGGAGACTCGGGGCATGCCGATTGTCGAAGTCTCACCTGGAATGTCCATCGCGTACGAGGCGTTCGGCGATCCCGCCGACGCACCGGTGCTGCTCGTGATGGGTCTCGGCGGTCAGCTGATCGCCTGGCACGAGGATTTCTGCCGTGCGCTCGCCGATCGCGGCCGCTACGTGATCCGGTACGACAACCGCGACTGCGGGCTGTCCACCAAGTTCGACGATCACCCGGTCGACATGGGCCGGCTCATCGGCGCTCTGGGCTCGGGGGACTTTCCGTCCGCCCGTGCGCTGGTGCCCTACACGCTCCAGGACCTGGCCGACGACGGCCTCGACCTGCTCACCGCGCTCGGCATCGAACGGGCTCACGTGGTCGGATCCTCGATGGGCGGGATGATCGCCCAGACGATGGCCATCACCCGGCCGGCGCGGGTGCTGACCCTGACGTCGATGATGTCCTCGACCGGCGAACCCGAATACGGTCGGTCCACGCCCGAGGCCCAGGCGGTCGTCTCCGCTCCGAAGCCGGCCGACCGCGAGGGATACGTCGCGGCGGCGGAGCGGGAGTTGGTGTGGGCGTCCAAGCGCTACGGCGACCCGGCGGTCCTTCGTGAGCTGGCCGCCCACAGCTACGACCGCGCGTACTACCCGGCCGGGGCCGCACGGCAGCTCGGAGCGGTGGTCCTCGGCGGCTCACGGGCGGACGCGCTAAGGGAGCTTCAGGTGCCGACGCTGGTGATCCACGGTCTGGATGACACGCTGATCAACCCCGACGGTGGGCAACGCACGGCAGAGCTGGTGCCCGGCGCGAAGCTCCTGCTGATCCCCGACATGGGGCACGACCGGCCGCGCGAGCTCTGGCCCGAGATCGTCGACGCCATCGGGGCGCACACCGGCCTCGTCGCCTGATTCGCAAACGCCGAGGAGTGGGGCAACGGTTCGACACCTCGCTGGGCTCTGTCCGGGTGAGGAGGTTGCTCAATGGGAGAACCGAAGTCGGGCCGCGACAGCGAGTTCCAGGCGTTCATCGCCGTCGCCTGGCCGCGTCTGCTGCGGACGGCGTTTCTGCTGGCCGGTGAGCAGCACGCGGGCGAGGACCTGGTGCAGCAGACGCTGGAGCGGGCCTATGCGGCCTGGGGGCGGGTGAAGCGGGCCGACGACCCGTACGCGTATGTGCGTCGGATCCTGTTCAACGAGCACGCCCGCCGGTTCCGCCGCCGCGCGCCCGAGCAGTCGGTCACCGCGGTGCCCGAGCGGGCCGGGCAGGACGGCTACGCGCAGTTGGACGCGCGCAGTGCGCTGCTGGGTGCGCTCGGAGCGCTGCCGCCCAGGCAACGGCAGGCGGTGGTGCTGCGGTACTGGGAGGACCTGAGTGAGAGTCAGGTCGCAGCCTGCATGGGCTGCTCCGTGGGCACGGTGAAGAGCCAGGCGGCGAAGGGGATCGCCAAACTGCGCGCCTCCTCGGCACTGGTCGGTATGGAGAGCGTGGGAGGAACGGTATGAGCGAGAGCGATATCGAGCAGGATCTGGCCGAGTTGGCGGCCACGGTCGAGGTTGGAACGGCACCGATGGCCCAGGTGCTGGTGGGCGGGCGCAGGCGGCTGCGCCGGCGTCGGGCCGCGCAGGGGGGCGCCACACTGCTCACGCTGGGGGTGCTGACGGGCGGGGTGCTGATCGGGGCGGGTCACCTGCCCACCGGGACGGGTGCCGGCGGCTCGGTCGGCCAGGTCGTCCAGGCTGCTCACAGTGGCTCCGGCGGTGGCGCACAGCTGCCGAGCCCGGGCGCCGCCGCGAGTACGGCAGCCGCCGGTCCCACCTCCGACCCGTTCACTCCGGTGCGGACGATGGTGGCCCAGGGCACGACCGGCGGCAAGCAGTGGCAGGCGTGGGCCGCGCTGTGGCCGGCCGGGTCCAAGGACCAGGCGTGGCAGCAGGATCGGCTGATCTGGCAGGAGCAGCACGCGGCGGGCGGCAACCTGCCCGAGCCGACCGAGGCGTTCGCCCGTGAGTACTGGAACGCCGACCTCGACCAGGTGGATGTCTACGTCGTCGTCGACGGTCGGCGACAGCCGATGGATCAGGTCCTCACCACCGCGGACAGCACCCAGCCGCCGCCCTCGGCCGACCCGAGCGGCGTGCGGCAGGGTGCCGCACTCGGTCAGCAGTCCAAGAACGGAACCGGCTCCGCCGGCATCGGCCTGGGCTCGGTCTCCGTGGTCTTCCTCCAGATCGACCCGGGGGTCGCCAAGGTGGTCGTCGCCCGTCCGGACGGCAGCAGCACCGAGACCCCGGTGGCCACGGTCGGCGCCTCCCCGGGTGGCTGGATCGCCCTGGCGCGGTCGGACGCCTCGAAGGGCGGCGCGATCAAGCTCTACGACGCGCGGGGCCGGCTGCTGGCGACCAACACCGACTGGCTCCGGTAGCGGTGGTCGACCGGTGAGGTGCGGGTGACTCCGCGCGCGTGCATGGGTTCTGTCAAAGGACGGGCGGACGGCTCGGCACCGTTCACACCCTGGGCTAGCGTTCGACCGCGGCCGGATGTTTCGTGCAGGTGAACTGAGCGTCCATACCTAGTCGTTGACAGGGGACCCATCGTGACAAGCGCAGGCGCGTTCGCACCACTGTCCTCTCCTTCCGCTTCGGCCCAGCGCGGTGACGCGCTGGGCGATCCGCCCGACCTGGGCCCGGTGGCCACCGAGGCCGAGGCGTTGCTGCGCCAACTGGCCTCCGAGGGGCACCTGTTGTCCGAGGCCGCCGAGCAGCGGGTGCGGGGGGTGCGGGCGGAGGTGGCTGGGACGGGGCGGTACCGGCAGACGGCGGAGGAACTGCTGCAGGGGAGCCGGATCGCCTGGCGGAACAATCCCCAGTGCGTCGGGAAGTTCTACTGGAAGGCGCTGGAGGTCCGGGACTGCCGCGAGGCCGGGGGTGCTGCCGGTGACGAGGGGGACCTGTTCGAGGCGCTGGTGGAGCATCTGCGGCTGAGCTGGAACGGCGGGCGGATCCGGCTGCTGCTGAGCGTCTTCGCGCCCGATGAGCCGGGGCGGCGCGGCCCCCGGGTCTGGAACGGGCAGCTCATCCGCTACGCCGGCTACCGGCGGCAGGACGGGTCGGTGCTGGGCGACCCGGAGACCGTGCGGCTGACCGAGGCCGTGCAACAGCTCGGCTGGCGTGGCCGGGGGACGGAGTGGGACGTGCTGCCGCTGGTGATCCAGTGGCCGGGGCGGGAGCCCAGGTTCTTCGAGCTGCCGCCGGACGCGGTGCCCGAGGTGCGGATCACTCACCCGGACCACCCCTGGCTGGAGCAACTCGGGCTGCGCTGGCACGCGTTCCCCACGATCTCCAACCAGGTGCTGGAACTGGGCGGCCTGCGCTACCCGTTGGCGCCGTTCAGCGCCTGGTACACCTGCACCGAGATCGGCGCGCGCAATCTGTCCGACACCAACCGCTACGACAAACTGCCCGCGGTGGCACGGGGAATGGGCCTGGACACCAGCCGGGACCGCACTCTGTGGCGGGACCGGGCGCTGCTGGAGCTCATCGCGGCGGTGCTGCACTCGTACGACCTGGCCGGGATCTCGATCATCGACCACCATTTCGCCACCAAGCAGTTCGTCCGCCACGAGGAACGCGAGCAGAAGAACGGGCGCGGCTGCCCGGCCGACTGGTCCGCCATCGTGCCGGCCACCAGCGGGTCCACCACCCCGGTGTGGCAGCGCCGTTACGAACCCACCAGGCAGCGCCCCAACTTCTCGCCGCACCCGGAGCTCTGCTGGCAGCCGGCCTCCTGCCCGTCCGGCGGCGCGACAGGCTGAGAGTACGTCAGCAGAGGCTGAACGGGCCCTCGGAATACGTCAGTTGCCAGCTGCGCGGCCGGGGACGGCCCTGCGGATCGGTGTCGTGGATCAGCAGTGTCTCCCCGGCGCGGGACGGCTCGGGGCGCAGCCGGGCCCCGACGCGGTGCGGGAGGGTGGAGCGGAGGATCTCCCAGCGCCCCTCGCGCACCCGGCCGATCGAGACCTCGCAGTCCAGCAGTGCGACCGCCGCGGCCCGCTCCGCGCAGCCCAGGACCTGCTCGCGGAGCGGGGCCAGGGGATCGGGCAGCGGCTCGCGGCGGTCCCTGGCGTAGCCGAACCAGGAGCCCGCCCGGACCAGCAGGCCCGCGCGGCCGTCCGCCGGATCCTGGAGCAGGACGGCCGCCGCCGGGCTGCCGCCCGGCGCTTCGACGAGCTCCCAGTGCTCGAGGTAGTCCTCGTGCAGGCCCTCCTCGACCAGCACGCGGGCTGCCGTGCCGTCCGCCACGCCGACTGCCGCGCCGTCCGCCCACCGCAGGGTGCCGGCGTCGGGCAGCGGGGCCGGCGGGTGCAGGTCGATCAGGCGCGTCCAGCCGAACGCGTCGCCCTGCTCGTCCAGGGTGCCGGCGAACGCCTTCTGCTCGCACAGCGCCAGCAGTTGCGGGCGGTCCAGGTCGTTCAGGCGGCTGCCGCCGCCGACGAGCTCGGCGAGGCCGGGCGGCCGGCGCAGATCGGCGAAGAGCGAGGGCCCCTGGATCCAGGTGGTGTCGGTGACCCGGTCCGTCGAGCCGTCCGCTTCGCGGGCGAACGTACGTCGCCAGACGCCGGGCAGTTCGGCTGATACGGGGCGGGAGCGGGGCATTCGTCCTCCGTGGGCTGCTGGAGACGGGAGAGAGGGGATTGACACTGGCGGGTAACAAGCAGCAAGGTGATCAGGCCCGCAGGGTGGAGCGGTGGGCGAGTACGGCAGCACAGGTAAGCAACTGGTCGCGTGGTTAAGCGAGTTGTGGTGCACTTCGGCCTGCTCGACACGCATTCGCCTACCCAGGACAAGGATGCACCCATGGCCGAGACGCCGGTCGCCGCTGACCAGCTCCGGGACCTTGCCGCGGCCGGGGAAGAGCCCGCCACCAGGCCGCCGATCGCGCTCGTGCTGCTCTGCTGCCTCGGTGCCTTCATGGCGTTCCTGGACAGCACCATCGTGAACGTCGCCTTCCCGGACATCGCCAAGGCCTTCCCGCGCTCGAACCTGTCCACTCTCTCCTGGGTGCTGAACGGCTACAACGTGGTGATCGCCGCGTTCCTGATGCCGGCCGGGCGCCTGGCCGACCGGCTCGGCTGCCGGCGGTCCTTCGCGGCGGGGCTGGCCACCTTCACCCTCGCCTCGGTGGTCTGCGGGTTCGCCGGCTCGGTGCCGGTGCTGATCGGCGCCCGGCTGGTGCAGGCGGCCGGTGCCGCGGTCCTGGTGCCGACCTCGCTCGCGCTGCTGATGCCGATGTTCCCGGCGGCCCGGCGGCTGGTCGCGATCACCATCTGGGGCGCGGCGGCGGCGCTGGCGGCGGGGACCGGACCCGGGCTCGGCGGGGTGCTCGCCGAGGACTGGAGCTGGCGGGCGGTGTTCCTGGTGAACCTGCCGATCGGGATCCTCGCGGTGCTGGCCAGCCGCTACCTCACGGAGCAGCGCGAGCGCCGCGGACCGGCGCCCGACGCGCTGGGCACGGTGCTGCTCGCCGCCGCGCTGGGACTGCTGGCGCTCGGGCTGGTGAAGGGGCCGGACTGGACCTGGAGCAGCGCGGCCACCATCGGCTGCCTGGCCGCCGGGGCCCTGCTGGCGGTCGCGGTGGTGCTCCGCAGCGCCCGGCACCCGGCGCCGGTGCTCGCCCTGGACCTGCTGCGTTCGCGCAACGCCCTTGGCGGCAACCTCGGTTCGATGCTCTTCGCGGTGACCTTCTACGCCGTGATCCTGAACAACGTGCTCTTCCTGACCGGCCACTGGCACTGGTCGCTGATCACGGCGGGCCTGGCCACCACCCCGCCGCCGATCGCCACCGCGCTGATCGCGAAGACCTCGGTCCGGCTGGCCGAACGGCTCGGTGACCGGCTGGTGGTGGTCACCGGCTGCCTGGTCTACATCGGTGGCACGCTGCTGCTCTTCTGGGGCGGTGGCCGGCACCCGGACTTCGTCACCCACTGGCTGCCCGGCGCGGCGGTGATGGGGCTGGGTGCGGGCCTGGTCTGGCCGGTGCTGGGCGGGGTGGCGCTGGCGAACGTCGAGCCGGCCCGACTGGCCACCGCGAGCGCGGCCAACGCCGCTTTCCGCCAGCTCGGCGCCGTCCTCGGCACCGCCCTCACGGTGTCCATCCTGACCTCGGCCGGTGCCGACGCGCTGGGCGGGGCCCGCGACACCTGGTACCTGGCGATGGGCTTCGCGGCCGCCGTCGCGGTGCTCGTCGTCGCGACGGTCCGCCGGCCGGAAAGTTAGCACACGGATTTGAATGCAATCAGCGCACTGCCATGCCGAACTGACGGCAAATCAGCGGCTGTCTCCGCGGCGATCGAAGTGCCCTTAATTCACCTGGAGTTAACGCAGTGCCGTTGACATGAGCCGTGGTGGATGCCTGACGTAACGTCAACTGCTCATGTGAGAAAGGCCACTTGGCGGGGGGTGTCGGCGAAGGTACGATTTCGCACCATGGTGACCCAGGGGGTGGAGACCTACATTCGGCTGAAGTTCGCCGAACACGCGGGCCTCACAGACGAACAGCTTTTCTCCGATGACGTGACGCTGGCCGCGGTGATCAGCCGCAGCCCGAAAATGACGAACAGCATCGACCTCATGGAGGCGTTCGCCCGCACGGCCAACGCGCTCCGCAAGGACTACGGGGTGCGGGTCCGGCTGCCCGCCCTGCCGCTGGACACGTCCACCGCGGCGGTGCTGAAGGTCTTCCTGGAGGAGTTCGAGCGGGCGCAGGAGGCGGCCGCATGAGCATCACCGAGGCGAGCACCGGCACCGAGCCGAGCAGCACCGAGCCGAGCAGCACCCGCCCGCGCGGCGCCGCCCGCGCCACCGAGGCGCCGGCCATCATCACCGACCTCTACGACGCGGTGACCAAGCGCGGCATGTCCCTGGTCGACGTGACCTGGGAGCAGCAGCGGCTGCACGAGTCCCGCCGCTGGAGCGTCGTGGAGATGCTGGCGGACGTCGACCTGGACGCCCTGACGCCCGTCGACCGCAACCTGGTGTGGAACGCCGGCCGGGCCGAGCTGACCACCAAGCCGGGCGCCGACCGGCTGGAGCGCCAGGCCGAGGCGGAGTGCCGCCGCTGGCAGGAGAAGAACCCGGCGGTCGCGTCGATCATGGAGGCGTGCGGCACCTGGAGCCGCTACTGGAACGAGGAAGAGGCTCACCACGAGACCGTCTTCAACCGCCTGGCCGACCTGAGCGGGATGGAGCCGATCTCCGACGAGACCTTCATCGCGTTCCGCCAGGTCTTCCCGGACGACGACATGCTGCGCACCCTGATGCTGCTGGCGATCTCCGAGATCACCGCCGCGGTCAACTACGGCCAGTGCCAGCAGGTCGTCCAGGACCCGGGCCTGCGCCGGATCTTCAAGCAGGTCGCGGCCGACGAGATCCAGCACCGCAACTACTTCATCGCCTTCGCCAAGGCGCTGGTGGACAGCGGCGAGTACCACGCCAAGGACGCCTTCGCGGTCGCGCACCTCTTCCTGCGCGAGGACGGCGAACTCCAGGGCAGCGCCCGGGAGCAGAAGGAGGACCGCGGCACCCACGTCAACTGGTGGGACCACCTGGACACCGCGGAGACCGACTACCGCCCCGAGGCGCTGGAGAAGAAGGAGCAGCTCATCTGCGGCGCCCTGAAGAAGATCACCGGGATCGAGGTCCACTCCCGCGACGAGGTCGAGGACACTTGGCTGGATCTCATCGGGAGTTGATCGGCCTGGGGCACGACCTCCAGTTGATCAGTGAACTGGAGGCGGCTTCGGCGCTGCGCGAGCCCGATGTCTTCTTCACCGCCGCGGAGTTGCGGCACTTCGCCGCGGCGGTGGTGCCGCTGCAGAGCCTGGCGGGCGGGTTCGCGGCGAAGGAGGCACTCTTCAAGGCGCTCCCGCCGTCCGGCGAGCCCTGGTTCTGGACCGATGCCGAGCTGGTCCACGACCACCGGGGCGCGCCGCGCTTCCGCGCCCACGGTGCGCTGGCGGACCAACTGGCCCGCCGGCGACTGCGGCTGAGCGTCTCCATCTCGCACAGCGGTGGCTTCGTCTCCGCGGTGGTCATCGCCACCGGCGGGACCTCGGCAGTGAATCGTTTCCTCGGCACGATCGATCGGGCGGTGCGACATGTTCTTCGGCGAAACACGGCTGACGCTGCCGGTGCGCCCCAATGACCTCGACGCGCTGGGCCACGTGAACAACGCGGTCGCGCTCGAATACCTGGAGGCCGGGCGCTGGGACTGGCTCGGCCGGCAGGGTCTGGTGTCCGGCGCCGGGACCGCCAACACCGGGATGATCGCGGTGGTGGCCCGCACCGAGATCGACTACCGGGCGGAGATCCCGCGCGGCGAGGTCGAGGTCCGCACCGTGCTGGAGTCGCCCGGCGAGGAGGAGTTCGACACGGAGGGCCTCACCTTCCGGGCCCGGTTCCGGCAGCGGGTCCACCTGGCGCCGGACGACCGCCTCGCGGTGGACGCGCTGGTCACCGTGGCCTTCCTGGACGCGGAGCAGCGCTGCCTGGTCACCATGCAGGACTTCCTCGCGGCGGCCGTCGCGGGCTGACCGGCGCTCCCGGAGCGTGGCTGGCAGATCGTCGAAAACTGGGCTCATCACGAACGAGGAGAGACACCCGCGGTGCTCGAGTACATCCAGCGCAACCAGCAGTGCCCGCCCGAGCGGGGCCTGTACCTGTACGAGAAGTTCACCGACGCGCCCGAGTTCACCGCCTACCGGGACCTCCCCGAACAGGTCGCCGGCTACGCGGACTTCTTCCGCGAGCAGGGGATCGAACCGGGCGCCCGGGTGCTCTTCCCGTTCGAGAGCACCGTGCCGGTGATCCTCGCCTTCCTGGGCCTGATGGAACTCGGCGCGGTGCCGCTCTCCGTCAAGCCGTACGGGCTGAACCAGCCGAAGGACGCCTACCAGGAGTTCCTGGCCCGGATCGCGCGGGACTTCGCGGCGGCCCGGATCCTGCTGGCCCCGACGCTGGAGTCGCTCGAGCTGCCGGTGGCCGGCCTGCCGCTGCCGCCGGCCGGCATCCGCAGGCCCGGCGCGGTGCTGCGCACGCCGGCGGCCGAGGAGTTGGCGTTCGTCCAGTTCTCCTCCGGCTCCACCTCGTTCCCCAAGGGGATACCGGTGCGCCAGGACCGGCTCCGGTCCAACCTGGCGATGATCACCCGCACCGACGGCCGGGCGGCCGAGGAGCGGGTCAGCAGCTGGCTGCCGCTCTACCACGACATGGGCCTGGTCGGCGGGATGCTCTCCTGCTTCGCGGTGGGCTGCGACCTGCTGCTCGCCGAGCCGGTGACCTTCCTCTTCGACCCGCGCGGCTGGTGGGAGCAGATGGCCCGGGAGCGGGCGATCGGCACGGTGATCCCGAACTTCGCGGTCGACTACTCGCTCAAGCTGATGCAGGACCTCGACCCC
This sequence comes from Kitasatospora sp. NBC_01266, assembly GCF_036242395.1. Lineage (NCBI taxonomy): Bacteria > Bacillati > Actinomycetota > Actinomycetes > Kitasatosporales > Streptomycetaceae > Kitasatospora > Kitasatospora sp. NBC_01266. The sequence continues at coordinate 4,559,490 of NZ_CP108458.1, forward strand.
GAGGAACTCGCCGAGTTCGACCTCTCCGGGTTGCGCTCGATCTACCTCGGCAGCGAGCCGATCAACCTGCCGAACCTGCGGGCCTTCCTGGACCTGATGGCCCCGGCCGGGCTGCGGCGGGACGTCTTCATGCCCTGCTACGGGATGGCCGAGGCGGTGCTGCTGGTCTCCAGCCGCCCGGTGAGCAGCGAGCTCCGGGTGGTGGACGCGCCCTCGGGTCTGCCGGCCATCTCGGTGGGCCGGGTGATGGCGGAGTTCGCCGTGCGGCTGCGCGACGAGGCCGGCGGGCCCTGCGGGGCGAACGAACTGGGCGAGATCGAGCTGGCCGGTGGCAGCCTGGCCACGGGCTACCTCGACCGGCCGGGCCCGCTCGCCGATCAGGACGGCTGGTACGCCACCGGCGACATCGGCTTCCTGGACGACGGCGAGCTCTTCATCACCGGCCGGATCAGCGACCGGATCAAGGTCAACGGCCAGAGCCTCTTCGCCGCCGACTTCGAACAGGCCCTGGAGCAACTGTCGTTCGTCCGGGAGGGCCGCACGGCCGTCGCGCAGATCGACGGGCCGATCGTGGTGCTGGCCGAGGTGGACCGCGAGGCGCGCGAGGACATCCCGGGCAGCCGGGCACGGATCGTCGAGCACCTGATGGCCACGATCGGCGTGACGGTGCGCGCCGAGGACGTGCACTACCTGCGGCCCGGCCAGCTCTCCCGTACCAGCAGCGGCAAGCTGCAGCGGCGCGCGATCGTGGCGGCGTACCGCGCGGGTCGGCTCGACGGGCTGACCCTGCGGGCCCGGCCGAGCCAGGGCCTGTAGCACCACCAGCCACAGCCATCCGCAACCACGAGCCGACAGGAGCAACGCGTGCCGAAGCTGGAGCGTGACGGTGAGGTCTTCGTCCTGCACCTCGACCCGGACGACGAGAACCGGTTCCACCCCGACCGGCTGACCGCGCTGGAGGCGGCGCTCGACGAGGTGGAGGCCGCCACCGGTCCCCGGGCGCTGGTCACGGTGGGCAGCGGCAAGTTCTGGTCCAACGGTCTGGACCTGGACTGGCTGTTCGCCAACGCCGACCAGTACGCGGCCTACCTGGACCGGGTGCACACCCTGCTGGCCCGCACGCTGGCCTCGCCGGTGGTGACGGTCGCCGCGCTCAACGGGCACACCTTCGCCGCGGGCGCGATGTGGGCGCTGGCCCACGACTTCCGGGTGATGCGGGCGGACCGGGGCTACTTCTGCCTGCCCGAGGTCGACCTCGACCTGCCCTTCCAGCGCGGCATGTCGGACCTGATCCGGGCCCGGCTGGCGCCGCAGACCGCGCACGAGCTGATGACCACGGCCCGCCGCTACGGCGGCGAACAGGCCCTGGCCGCCGGCATCGTGCAGGCCGTGGCGAGCGCCGAGCAGCTGACCGCCGCGGCGGTGGAACTGGCCCGCCCGCTCGCGGCCAAGAGCCGGCCGGTGCGCGCCGAGATCAAGGAGACCCTCTACGCGGAGACCCTGGCCTCGTTGCGCACCCCGACAGCGGGCTGAGCGAGCCGGAGTTGACGTGGAGTCAGACGCGGCGGGCCAGGTGGACGACATCCGGCACGCCGCGGCTGACCGCGATCTCCAGGGTGTGGACCTCGGTGAACCCGGCCTCGCGCAGCGCGGTTTCGAACGCCGGTGAGGGCTGGGCGCTCCAGACCGCCAGGATGCCACCGGGGTTCAGCCGGGCGCGGGCGTTGGCCAGGCCGACCGGGCCGTAGAGGCCGGAGTTGGCCTCGGTGACCGTCCAGTCCGGGCCGTTGTCGATGTCGAGGCAGAGCGCGTCGTAGCGGTCCTCGGTGCCGGCGAGGTACTCGACCAGGTCGGTGGGCAGGACGGCGACCCGGGGGTCGGCCAGCGCGCCCGCCGTGATGGCGCCGAGCGGTCCCCTCCGGTGCCAGTCGATGATCGCCGTCTCCCGCTCGGCCACCACGATCCGGCCCCAGCGCGGCTCGGCCGCCGCGTGCGCGAGCGAGAACCCCACGCCCAGGCCGCCGATCAGCACGCTGGGGCGGGCGGCGGCGAGCCGCTCCAACGCGGCGTCGATCAGCAGGCGTTCGGAGCGGCCGTCGGCGGTGTCCATCAGGAAGCAGCCGTTGGCGATGATCTCGTGGTCCGCGCCGCGCCGGCGCAGCACCACCTCACCGTGCGGGCCCTCGCGGCGGTCGAGCACGACGGCCTCGGCCGCCTGGTCCCTGGCGGGCGGTTCGGACATCTCTGGTTCCCTCGGTCCTGCCGGTGATTCCGGGGACGATTATGCCGTCGCCGTCGCAAGGGCGCCGTCGAATTTCCGGCCGTCGCGTCGCAGTCGCCATCGCCGTCGCCGTCATCGGCGGGCGAAACCGGCCGAGTTGGCCCGGGCGGTCGCCGGCGCCGGGTAGCGCGCCGGCCCTGCGCTCGGCCGCTCGCGCCGCCCGTCGGCGGCCGGCCAGATCCGGACGGCGCAGACCGTGCCGACCAGCGCGAGCGCGCCCAGGGCCAGATCGGCGGTGAGCAGACCCGCCTGCGCGCCGAGCCAGCCGGCCAGCGGATAGGTGAGCAGCCAGCAGCTGTGCGAGAGCGAGAACTGGGCGGCGAAGGCGTCGGCCCGCCGCTCCGGCGCGATGGAGCGCCGGATCAGCCGCCCGGCCGGCGCGTTGATCACGGCGCCGGCCGCACCGAGTCCGGCCCAGCCGGCCAGCAGCAGCGGCCACTGCCAGGCACCGTGGCCCCGGGCGCTGAGCACGGCGAGCGGCCCGCACAGCAGCCCGGTGATGGCCCACCCGGCGGGCAGCATCACGCCGCGCTCCCGGGTCCGCTCCAGCACCCGGGGCAGCAGCAGCGCCGCCGTCATCGACCCCGCGCCGTAGGCGCCGAGCGCGAACGGCACGTCGGTGGCGGCGCGGTGCAGGTGGTCGCGGACGTAGACGATGGTGTTGACGAAGACCAGCGCGCCGCCGGCCGCCACCGTCAGGTCGAGCGCGAGCAGCGCCCGCAGCCGCGCGGTACCCCAGAGCAGCCGGGCGCCGTGGCCGGCCCTGGCCAGCACGCCGCCCTCCACCGGGGCCCGCAGCGGCTTGGGCAGCGCGACCGAGACCACCAGCGAGGCCGAGGCGAGGAACCCGGCCATGGTGCCGAGGAAGAGCTGGTGGTAGCTGATGACCGTGAGCAGGCCGGCCGCGAGGGCGGGGCTGAACAGGCTCTCCAGGTCGTAGGCGAGGCTGGAGAGCGACAGCGCCCGGGTGTAGTCGCGCTCGGCGGGCAGCACCTCGGGGATCACCGACTGGAAGGCCGGGGTGAAGGCGGCCGAGGCGGCCTGCAGCAGGAAGATCAGCAGGTAGACCTGCCAGACCTGGTCGACGAACGGCAGCGTCACCGCCACCGCGGCCCGGATCAGGTCGGCGCCGACCAGCAGCAGCCGCCGGGGCAGCCGATGCGCGTAGGCGCTGATCAGCGGCGCGAGGCCGACGAACGCGATCATCTTGATCGCCAGCGCGGTTCCCAGCACCGAGCCGGCGTCGGCGCCCGCGATGTCGTAGGCGAGCAGGCTGAGCGCGACCGTCGCGAGGCCGGTGCCGACCAGGGCGATGACCTGCGCGGCGAAGAGGTGGCGGTAGGTGCGGTGGCGGAGCACGGACAGCATGGCGTCCCTCGCAGGGCCGACGACACGGTGGCCCGACCATCGTAGCCAACATGTCAGCACTTGTGCACATGTTGGCTCGTTGCTGCCGCCGGTTCCCGTCTCGGGCTCCCGGCCCGGCTCAGTCGTGCGAGGGCAGCGAGCCGATCTCGTGCTCGGCGACGTTCAGCGCCTCGTCGACCAGGCGGCGCAGATGCCCGTGCCGCAGCGCGTAGACGACCCGGCGGCCGTCCTTGCGGGTGGTCACCAGACCGGCCAGCCGCAGCTTGGCGAGGTGCTGGCTGACCGAGGTACGCGCCGCGTTGCAGGCCTCGGTCAGCGTGGTGACGTCCGCCTCGCCATGGCCCAGGCGGTGCAGCAGCGACAGGCGGGTGCGGTCGGCGAGCAGCGCGAGGATCCCGGCGGCGATCTCCAGCTGCTCCTCGGTGACCGGCTGCTGCGTGTGGTTCGCACCTGAGACCTGCGTGCCGTTGCTCATGGCCTCATCGTAGGTGGGCCGGTACGGCGCCCGGCCCTGCGCGGACGGCCCCACCGGTTGCGTCCTACCGGTACGCCGACTCCCCGGTGATCGCCTCGCCCAGCACCAGCGTGTGGATCTCACTGGTCCCCTCGTACGTCAGCACCGACTCCAGGTTGTTGGCGTGCCGCAGCACCGGGTAGTCCGTGGTGATCCCGTTGGCGCCCAGCACCGTCCGGGCGCTGCGCGCGATCTCCAGCGCGGTGCGCACGTTGTTGAGCTTGCCGAAGCTCACCTGCGCGGCCTTCGCCCGTCCCGCCTCCTTCAACCGCCCGATCCGCCAGGCGACCAGGTAGGCCTTCTCCAGCTCCAGCGCCATCTCCACCAGCTTCTCCTGGGTGAGCTGGAAGGCCGCGATCGGGCGGCCGAACTGCACCCGGCTCTTCGCGTACTCCAGCGCCGCCTGGTAGCAGTCCCGGGCCGCGCCCACGGTGCCCCAGAGGATCCCGTACCGGGCCTCGTTGAGGCAGGAGAGCGGCCCGCGCAGCCCGCTGACCCCGGGCAGCACCGCGTCGCCCGGCAGCAGCACCTCGTCGAAGCTCAGCCCGCTGGTCACCGAGGCCCGCAGCGAGAGCTTGCCGGGCACGTCGGTGGCGGTGAAGCCGGGGGTGTCGGTGGGCACCACGAAGCCGCGCACCCCGTCCTCGGTCTGCGCCCAGACCACGGCGACGTCCGCCACGCTCCCGTTGGTGATCCACATCTTGCTGCCGTTGAGCACCCAGTCCGTGCCCTTGCGCCGCGCGGTGGTCCGCATCCCGGCCGGGTCGGAGCCGAAGTCCGGCTCGGTCAGCGCGAAGCAGCCGATCGCCCGGCCGGCCGCCATGTCCGGCAGCCAGCGCTGCTTCTGCTGCTCGGAGCCGAAGGCGTGGATCGCCCGCATCGCCAGCGAGCCCTGCACCGAGACGAAGCTGCGCAGTCCCGAGTCGGCCGCCTCCACCTCCAGGCACGCCACTCCGTAGGCCACCGCCCCGGCCCCGGCGCAGCCGTAGCCGTCCAGGTGCATACCGAGCAGGCCGAGCTTGCCCAGCTCGGGCGCCAGTTCACGGGCCGGGAAGAAGCCGCGCTCGAACCAGTCGGCGATGTTCGGCCGGACCAGGTCGTCGGTGAACCGGCGGACGGTGTCCTGGATCAGCCGTTCCTCGTCGGTGAGCAGGTCGCCCACTGCGAGCAGGTCGATCGGGTCGGGTCCACCCGGGCGGGCGGTGCTGGCGGACATGCGGCGCTCCTGAGGGTCTGGGGGTCCGGTTGCGCGGTGCCGCACCATCCGTATCAGGCTTTACGCTGGCCGGAAAGCAGTCGCCGGTCGGTCACAGGGAAGACGGTGGTGGGCAGTGACGGATCCCACGACGCGCACGAAGCGTACGACTCGGGTGCCCGGCAAGGGCGTTGACGCTGCCGGCCGGGAGGCCGGCGCCGAGTCGAAGGACGGCCGGGTGCAGAAGGGCAACGAGACCCGGCGCCTGGTGCTCGCCCGCGCGGTCTCGATCGCCTCGGTCGAGGGCCTGGGCGGGCTCTCGCTCGGGCGGTTGGCGACCGAGCTGTCGCTGAGCAAGAGCGGGGTGTTCGCGCTCTTCGGCTCCAAGGAGGAGCTGCAACTGGCGACCGTGCGTGCCGCCCAGCGGATCTACTGGGACATCGTGATCGAGCCGGTGCACCGGCAGCCGCCCGGGGTCGGGCAGCTGTGGGAGCTGGCGCAGCGCTGGCTGGAGTACTCGCGGGGCCGGGTCTTCGCGGGCGGCTGCTTCTTCTACGCGGTGGGTGCCGAGTTCGACGCGCAGCCGGGCCGGGTCCGTGACGTGCTCGCCGAGGGCAGCCGGCGCTGGCACCAGATCGTCCTGGACTTCTTCGAAGCGGCCCGCGACTGCGGGCAGTTGCGCCCGGACGCGGATCTGGAGCAGCTGACCTTCGAGCTGGTCAGCTTCCTGGAGTACGCCAACGCGATGTCCCTGCTGCACGGCGACGAGGTGCCGTACGCGCGGGCCCGGCGCGCGGTGCTGCTGCTGCTCCGCTCCGAGGCGGTGTACGCGTCGCTGCTGCCGTCGGCCTGAGCGGCGCGCGAGTCCGTCGGCTGTTCGGTGTTTCCCCTGAAACTGACCGAACGATCGTGCTAGCTTCGGAAGGCCGGTCCGCACCCGGCCCGCACCCGGCCCGCAGCTGACGGAGGCACCGCGCATGACGACCCCGACCGCCCTCGCCCCGGCCCACGCCCGCGCCCTCGCCCTCGCCGCCCCCGTGGTGGCCGCCATCCGCCCCGAGCACCTGGCCCGGCCCACCCCGTGCGCCGGCTGGACGCTGCGCCGGCTGCTGGCGCACGTGATCGGCCAGCAGTACGGCTTCGCCGCCGCCGCCCGTGGCCGGGGCGGCGATCCGGCCGTCTGGGCCGACCACCCGCTGGCCGCCGGCCCGGATGCTGCGCTGGGCGCCCTGGCGGCCTTCACCGGCTCCGGTCGCGAGCTGACCGAGGCCTTCGCGGCGGCCGAGGCCACCGGGGCGACGGTCGAGCTGCCGGAGATCCTGCCGGGCCACGCCTTCCCGGCCACCCAGGCGATCGGCTTCCACCTGCTGGACACCCTGGTGCACGCCTGGGACCTGGCGGTCACCATCGAGGTGCCGCTGGAGATCCCGCCGGACCTGGCCGGGCTGCTGCTGCGGATCGCCGAGCTGGTCCCGGCCGACCCCGCCGCCCGCGCCCCGGGCCGCGCCTTCGCCGCGGTACTGCCCGGTGCCACCGGGGCGGGCGGCGCCGGGGCGGGTGCCGTCGAGCGGGCACTGCTGCTGCTCGGCCGCGATCCGCACTGGAAGCAGCCGGGCTGACCGCTACCGCGCTGGTCGGGGCACACACCGGTCGGCCCATGCGCGAGGGGCGGCACCCGCACCAGCGGCTGCCGCCCCTCACCGTGTCACCCGTTCAGGACCCGGACCGTCCGGTCAGCCGCCGCTCTTGCGGCGGAAGGTCCGCTTGCCCCCGGCGGCGGCGTGCGCCCCGTGGATCTTGGAGTCACCACCCGGCCCACCGCCCGCCCCGTCGGTCTTCGCGCCGTGCTTGCGCTGCAGGGCGGCCAGGAACTTCGCCTTCACGTCATCCGAACCGGCGTCCTGCCCGCCGTCCTGCCCAGCAGCCTCCCCGGCGTCCGCGGGCACCTCGGGGCTCTGCTCGCTCTCCACGGCTGCTGCGTCGCTGCTGCTCATACGGACCTCCTGGATGGAACCGGTGCCTGGTCGTGCTCCTGCCACTGTCCCATGCCCGAGCGCCGGCCTGCCGTCAGTTCCCCCGAGCCTTCGTTGCCGTCGACCGGCCCGTGGCCGCGTGTCGCGGGCCCTGCTGATCGCGCCAGTTCGGTCCGCCGATGAAGTACAGCAGTGCCAGCGTCGGGAATCCGAAGCTGGCCACCGTCACGACGATCGCTTGCCACCACATCTCGTCTCCACCTCTGTCCAGTTCCGATGTCCAGTTCCGATGTCCAGCTCCGCGCCGGCGCCATCCAGACCGATATGTCCGCTATGTGACGCTAGGTGAAAGTCGAACACGCTGCCACCTCACCCCGTACGGGCGAAGCCCGCGCCGAGGGCTGTCGCTGCGGCCGTCCGGCCGCGCACACTGGCGGCATGCAGGTGCAACTGGCCGGTCAGCCGGCGCAGCCGGGGCGGGAGAACGAGGACTTCGCCGCGGCCACCCCGGAGGCCCTGGTGCTGCTCGACGGGTCGAGCTCACCGGCGGGCATGGAGTCGGGCTGCCGCCACGGCACCGCCTGGTACGCCCGCCGGCTGGGCGTGCACCTGCTGGCCCGGCTGACCGACCGGTCGGACCGGAGCATCGCCGAGTGCCTGGCCGACGCGATCGTCGAGACCGCGGCGCTGCACGGCGCCCGCTGCGACCTCGCCCACCCGGGCACCCCGGCCGCCATGGTGGTCGCGGCCCGGCTGCACGGCTCCTCGCTGGAGTACCTGGTGCTCGGCGACTCGCTCCTGGTGCTGGAGCCGAAGAGCGGCCCGCCCCAGGTGATCGGCGACAACCAGCACTTCCCGGCCGGAGAGAGCCTGCGCCGCTCGCTGGTCGAGGCCGAGTACGGCAGCGCCGAGCGCGCCGCGCTGCACCTGCGCTACGCGCTCGCGGTGCGCGCCGTGCGCAACACCGGGCGCGGCCCGTGGATCGCCGCCGCCAGCCCGAAGGCGGCCGGGCACGCCGAGACCGGCTTCGTCCGGCTCGACTCGCTGCGTGCGCTGGCCGCCGTCACCGACGGCGCCGCCCGCTACACCGAGCGGTTCGCGCTGGGCGACTGGAGCCAGGCGCTGCGCCTGCTGGCCGACGCGGGGCCGGCGACGCTGATCGACCGGGTCCGCGAGGTCGAGGCGGCGGACCCGCGCTGCGAGAAGCTGCCGCGCGGCAAGGCGCGGGACGACGCCACCGCGCTCTACGCCGTCATCTGACGCACCCTCGGCCGGCTCCGCGCCCGCTCCCGGCGGCTACCAGGAGATCCGCCGCCGGTCCCGGAAGAAGCCCCCGGTCGGACCGCCCTGCGGCAGGGTGGCGGCCCAGACCACGCCCGCCGCGCCGTCGGCGACCGGGCGCCCGCCGCTGCCGCCCATGTCGGTGGCGACCCAGCCGGGGCAGACCGCGTTGACCAGGATGCCGTCCTGGCGCAGGTCGGCGGCCAGCATCAGGGTCAGTCCGTTCAGCGCGAGCTTGGTGATCGAGTACGCCGGGGTGCCCGCGCCCATGCCGTCGATCGCGCCGCCCCCGCTGGAGACGTTGACGATCCGCGCCTGCCGCGAGGCCCGCAGCAGTGGCAGCAGCGCCTGGACCAGCTGCCACGGCCCGTACACGTTGGTCTCCGCGGTCTGCCGCACCTGGACCAGGTCGGCGCCGGAGACCCGCTGCCAGGTGTCGTAGTTGATCGCCGCGTTGTTCACCAGCACGTCCAGCCGCCCGTAGCGCGCGGTGAGGTGCCCGGCCAGCGCCTCGGCGCCCGCCACGCTGGTGACGTCCAGCTCGTAGGCCTCGACCTCGCCGCCGATCCGCCGGGCGGCGGCCCGGCCCTTGGCGGCGTCCCGCGAGGTCAGCACCACCTGGTGGCCGAGGGCCGCCAGTTGGCGGCAGGTCTCCAGTCCGATGCCGCGGTTTCCGCCGGTCACCACGGCCACAGGTGCGTCGCTCATGGCTTCAGCCTGGATCAGCTGCGGCCCGCTGTCCAGCCTGAACTGACGTTGTGTCAGGCCGGCGTCGCGGTCGGCCACTGCCGCAGCAGCAGGTCCAGCGCGTCGATCGCCCGCTCCCAGGAGGTCTGCACCGGGCGGGTGTGCCCGAAGCCGCCGGCCGCCTCCAGGGTGACGTAGCCGTGCAGGGTGGCGCGCAGCAGCCGGCCCGCGTCGATCAGCTCCGCGTCGTCCAACTGGTAGGCGCGCAGCATCGCGTAGGTGACGTCGACGCCCCGCCGGGCGGTGCGGGAGGCGGCCAGCACGGCCTGGTCCATCGGCAGTTGGCTGGCCGCGTACCGGCCCGGGTGGGCCAGCGCGTACTCCCGGTAGGCCTGTGCGAAGGCGGTCAGCGCCTCCTTGCCGGCCCGCCCGGCCACGGCCAGCGCGATCCGGTCGGTCAGCTCGCCGCCGGCCAGCAGGGCGACTCGGGTGCGCAGGTCCTGGAGGTTCTTGACGTGCGAGTAGAGGCTGGCGTCCTTGACCCCGAAGCCGCGCGCCAGCGCGGACAGGGTGACGCCGTCCAGGCCGACCCGGTCGGCGAGTTCCGCCGCCGCAAGCACCACGCGCTCGGCTGTCAGCCCGGCTCGGGGCATCCACTGCCTCCTAGGATCATTAACTATTTGCCTAGGGAGTATAGGCGGCATAGCGTCGTACGCATGAAGGCACTGACCGAGCAGGACATTCGCACGTCGTTCGTCAACTGCTCCAAGGGCGAGGCCAAGCGGCTGGCGACCCCGCGCGATCTGGACGAACGCCCCTGGGACGACCTGGACTTCCTCGGCTGGCGCGATCCGGGTGCCGCCGACCGCGCCTACCTCGTGCTGCCCGGGGCGGACGGGCCGATCGGCGTGACGCTGCGCTTCTCGGCGCAGCAGCGCGGTTTCCTGCGCCGCAGCATGTGCAGCATCTGCCTGACCACCCACCCGGGCAGCGGCGTCTCGCTGATGTCCGCCCGCAAGGCCGGGCAGGACGGCCGGGACGGCAACTCGGTCGGCGCCTACATGTGCACCGACCTGGCCTGCTCGCTCTACGTGCGCGGCAAGCGGCTGCCCGAGCCTGGCGCGCGCTTCGAGGAGTCGCTGACCCAGGCCGAGCAGATCGACCGGATGGTGGCGAACCTGGAGGCGTTCGTGGCCAAGCTCTTCGGCTGAGCGGCGGTGCCGCCCGCCCGCGGCGGCGGGGCCCGGCCCGAGCGGCCGAGCCCCGTGGCCGACCCCGGCTAGCCGATCTGCGCGAGTCGCGGCAGCAGCTGCTCGGCGATCTCCTCGGCGAACTCGGCCGGGTTGCGGCCGGCTTCGGGCACCACCTGCACTTCGGTGACACCCAGCTCGGCCAGCTGCTCCGCCTCGCTCAGGAAGGCGTCCAGCTCGCTCAGCACCGGGCGACGGCTGCACATCACCGTCTTCTCGATCGCCTCGTAGTCGCGGTTCTCGGCGGCGCAGTGCGCCCGCAGCACGTCCAGCTTGTGGCCGATGTCCGCGACGCCGGTGCCGAACAGGTTGCACGCGTCGGCGTACCGGGCCACCAGGAGCAGCGTCTTCTTCTCGCCGCTGCCGCCGATCATGATCGGCGGACGCGGGGCGCGCAGCGGCTGCGGCACGCAGAGCGTCTCGGCCAGCTGGTAGTGCCGCCCCTGGTACGGGCCGTTGTCGTCGCTCCACATCTGCAGGCAGATCTGCAGCGTCTCCTCCAGCCGCTCGAAGCGCTCGCCCATCGGCACCACCGGCACCCCCAGGGCCTGCTGCTCCCGCTCGTACCAGGAGGCGCCCAGCCCCAGCTGCGCCCGGCCGCCGGAGAGCACGTCCAGGGTGGTGACGATCTTCGCCAGCAGGCCCGGGTAGCGGTACATCACCCCGGTGACCATCAGGTTGAGCTGCATCCGCTCGGTCAGCGCCGCCACGTAGCCGAGGGTGGTGTAGCCCTCCAGCATCGGCTCCTCGGCGACCGAGTGCGGGGTCATCATCTGGAAGTAGTGGTCCATCACGGTGAACCGGCTGACCCCCGCCTGCTCGGCGATCCGCGCCGTGCGGGCGAGCGTCGGGGCGATCAGGGCCGGGTCCTCGGGCGTCGAGTACTTCCAGTAGTGCAGGCCGAGCTTCATCGCGGGTACCCCCACAGGGCAGAGAGTGACTGGTCAGCGGATCGACGCTATCGCGTCTGACGGCAGCTCAGTTCGCCTGACACCAAAGGGTGATGGCCCGGCGGCTGCTCAGCGACCGGACCGCCGTACGGAGCTGGGCGGCAGCTCGTCAGTGTGGCTGCCGCCCAGCTGAGTTGACCGACCACTCAGTCGATCGGGTGCCCGAACTTCCCCGACTGGAAGTCCGACATCGCCTGCTCCAGCTCCCGGTGGCTGTTCATCACGAACGGCCCGTACCAGGCCACCGGCTCCTGGATCGGCTGCCCGCCCAGGATGATCACGTCCAGGTTCGGGTGACGCGACTCCTGCTGCTGGTCGGCGGTGATGGTGAGGGTGTCGCCCTCGCCGAAGACCACGGCCTGGCCGGTGTGGAACGGGCGGCCCTCGCTGCCGACCGTGCCGGCGCCGTTGAGGGCGTAGGCGAGGGCGTTGAAGTCCTTGCGCCACGGGATGGTCAGGCTCGCGCCGGGGGTGATGGTGGCGTGCAGCAGGGTGATCGGGGTGTGGGTGCTGCCGGGGCCCTGGTGGCCGTCCAGCTCGCCGGCGATCAGGCGCAGGATGGCGCCGCCGTCGGGGGTGCTGAGCAGCTTCACGTGGCCGCCGTGGATGTCCTGGTAGCGGGGGGTGGTCATCTTGTCGGAGGCCGGCAGGTTGACCCAGAGCTGGATGCCGTGGAACAGGCCGCCGGAGAGCACCAGGGACTCGGGCGGGGTCTCGATGTGCAGGATGCCGGAGCCGGCCGTCATCCACTGGGTGTCGCCGCCGCCGAGGTGGCCACCGCCGCCGTGCGAGTCCTTGTGGATGAACTCGCCGTCGATCAGGTAGGTCACCGTCTCGAAGCCGCGGTGCGGGTGCCACGGGGTGCCCTTGGGCTCGCCCGCCGCGTACTCCACCTCGCCCATCTGGTCCATCATGATGAACGGGGAGAGGTACTTCTGGTTGATCTTCGCGAAGGCCCGGCGGACCGGGAAGCCCTCGCCTTCGAACCCTTCGAGGGCGGTGGACACCGCCAGGACCGGCCGGGGCGCCGTGAGCGCGGGGTCGGGGGTGGCGACGCGGGGGAGGGTCAGCGGGTTCTCGACGGTCACGGCGGGCATGTCGGCCTCTTTTCTGGGGGGTTCTTGGCCTACAACCCAGAGATTAGTTCAATGCTCAACAAGAAGCAAGTTGAAGCTTCAACCATTGCTCGAGGGGTCGGCCCTGGCGGGGTCGGCCAAGGAGTCGGCCCCCGCCGCGAGCGACAGGGGCCGGAGCCGGCGGACGGGTCGGGTCAGCCGTACATGCGGCGCATGGTGAAGTCGACCATCTGCTCCACGGCCTTGGCGTCGAACACCATCCGGTGCTCGCCCTCCATGTCCAGCGCGAAGCCGTAGCCGGTCGGCAGCAGGTCCAGCACCTCGGCGCCGGAGACGGAGAAGTACTTGGAGTCCTTGCCCGCGTACCGCCGCAGCTCCTTGAGCGAGCTGAACATCGGGATCACCGGCGTCGGCGTGTTGTGCAGGGCCAGGAAGCCGGGGCGGTCGCCGCGCGGGCAGTGCACCTTGGAGGTGATGAAGATCGCCTGGAAGTCCTCCACCGGCATCGAGCCGGTGGTGAAGGCGCGCACCGCGTCCGCGAGCGAGGGCGGGGAGGGCTCGGGGTAGAGCGACTGGGCGGCCTGCTGCTGCTCGCCGTACCCTGCCCCGGCGCCGGCCTGCGCGCCGTAGCCCTGCTGCCCGTACATGCCGCCCATGCCGGCCTGCCCCGCCTGCTGGTAGGGGTCGCCCGGGTAGCCGCCGTTCGCGCTCTGCTCATAGCCGTACACACGGACAGGCTAGCGAACCGGGCCCGCCCCGCGGGGCGGGCGAACCGGACAAGGTGCGCTGGGATGGTGCTGTCGGAATCCGACGGACGCGGGTCCGCCCGGTGCCCCGGCCGGTGCCCGGTCCGATGGCCGCGACGTGACTACGTTCACGCCGGTTTCACGGCGAAAGGCTTGAAGAAGTTACTAACCGGTAGCATCATGATGTTCTACTGGCGGGTAGGGGCGTCCCAGTATCAAGGCGTCCGAGCAGCAATTGGCGCACCCGGAAGCGACGAACCGGAGAAACGGTCATGGGTCACTACAAGTCCAACCTGCGGGACGTGGAGTTCAACCTCTTCGAGGTGCTCGGCCGCGACCAGGTGTACGGCACCGGTCCGTTCGCCGACATGGATGTCGACACCGCGAAGAGCATTCTGAGCGAGATCTCGCGCCTGGCCGAGAACGAGCTGGCCGCCTCCTTCGTCGACGCCGACCGCAACCCGCCGGTCTTCGACCCGGAGACCAACACCGCGCCGATCCCGGACTCCTTCAAGAAGAGCTACAACGCGTACATGGACGCGGAGTGGTGGCGCCTGGGCATCCCGACCGAGATCGGCGGCCAGGTCACCCCGTCCTCGCTGATCTGGGCCTACGCCGAGCAGATCCTGGGCTCGAACCCGGCCATCTGGATGTACTCCTCCGGTCCGGCCTTCGCCGGCGTCGTCTTCGACGAGGGCACCGAGGAGCAGGCCAAGATCGCCAAGCTGATGACCGAGCGGCTCTGGGGCGCCACCATGGTGCTCACCGAGCCCGACGCGGGCTCCGACGTGGGCGCCGGCCGCACCAAGGCGATCAAGCAGGAGGACGGCTCCTGGCACATCGAGGGTGTGAAGCGCTTCATCACCTCGGGCGAGCACGACATGTCCGAGAACATCATCCACCTGGTGCTGGCCCGCCCCGAGGGCGGCAAGCCGGGCACCAAGGGCCTGGGCCTGTACATCGTCCCCAAGTTCGACTTCGACTGGGAGACCGGCGAGCTGGGCGAGCGCAACGGCGCCTACGCGACCAACGTCGAGCACAAGATGGGTCTGAAGGCCTCCAACACCTGTGAGATGACCTTCGGCGCCAAGCACCCGGCCAAGGGCTGGCTGGTCGGCGAGACCGTCGACGGCATCCGCCAGATGTTCAAGATCATCGAGTTCGCCCGGATGATGGTCGGCACGAAGGCCATCGCCACCCTCTCCACTGGCTACCTGAACGCGCTGGAGTACGCCAAGGAGCGCGTGCAGGGCGCCGACATCGCCAACTTCCTGGACAAGAACGCGCCGCGCGTCACCATCACGCACCACCCGGACGTGCGCCGTTCGCTGATGACCCAGAAGGCCTACGCCGAGGGCATGCGCGCGCTGGTCCTCTACACCGCCTCGGTGCAGGACGACATGACGGCCGCCCGCCTGCGCGGTGAGAAGGACGAGGCCGCCGAGCGCCTGAACGACCTGCTGCTGCCGATCGTCAAGGGCTACGGCTCGGAGAGGTCCTACGAGCAGCTGGCCCAGTCGCTGCAGACCTTCGGCGGCTCCGGCTTCCTGCAGGAGTACCCGATCGAGCAGTACATCCGGGACGCCAAGATCGACACCCTCTACGAGGGCACCACCGCGATCCAGGGCCTGGACTTCTTCTTCCGCAAGATCGTCAAGGACGGCGGCCAGGCGCTCACCGCGGTCTCCGCGCAGATCCAGAAGTTCCTCGGCGCGGGTGAGGGCGGCGACGCCCTGGCCGCCGAGCGCGAGCTGCTCGGCAAGGCCGCCGGCGACCTGGAGGCCATCGTCGGCAAGCTGCTCGCCGACCTCTCCGCGGTCGAGCAGGACGTGAAGAACATGCACAAGGTGGGCCTCAACACCACCCGCCTGCTGCTGGTCTCCGGCGACGTGGTGGTCGGCTGGCTGCTGCTGCGCCAGGCCGCCGTCGCGCTGGCCAAGATCGAGGCCGGCGCCACCGGCAAGGACCTCGCCTTCTACCAGGGCAAGGTGGCCGGCGCCCAGTTCTTCGCCCGCAACATCCTGCCGACCGTCAGTGCCCAGCGTCTGATCGCCGAGGGCGTCGACCTGGACGTCATGGAGCTGGCCGAGGACGCGTTCTGAGCCAGTCGCTCCTGAAGACCGCCTGACCAACCCTCAGCACCGTGGGGCCCGCGCGTTCGCGCGGGCCCCACGGTGCTTCTCACGGCTCGCCGGCTGGGCACCCGCTGGACGTCCTCGGGCCGGTATGGTCTCTTGACCGCCCTGTCGGTGTACGGGCATATGCTCGGGCCGGGAGGCCCTCCCCACCGGCTCTCCGCAACCCTCGACTCAGGAGCAGCATGTCGACCGCCGACCACCCGGTCTACTTCGACCGGACCCACACCGACGATTTGATCGCCTATCTGGCCGCCGCCCCGTCCCCGTTCCACGCCGTGGCCGGTGCGGTCGAGCGCCTGGAGAAGGCGGGCTTCCGGCAGGTCGCCGAGACCGACATGTGGGAGGGCACGGCCGGTGGGAAGTACGTCGTGCGAGGCGGCGCGCTGATCGCCTGGTTCGTCCCCGCGGCTGCGACCCCGGCCACGCCGTACCGGGTGGTGGGCACCCACACCGACTCGCCCAACCTGCGGGTCAAGCCGGTGCCGGACACCGGCTCGGTCGGCTGGCGCCAGGTGGCCGTGGAGATCTACGGCGGGGTGCCGCTGAACACCTGGCTCGACCGGGATCTGGGGCTCTCCGGGCGACTGGTGCTGCGCGACGGGTCGGCCCGGCTGGTGCAGCTGGACGAGCCGCTGCTGCGCGTTCCGCAGCTGTCGATCCACCTCGACCGCGGGGTCAACGACGGGCTGAAGCTGGACAAGCAGCGGCATCTGACCCCGATCTGGGGACTGGGCCAGGTGGACGAGGGCAGCCTGATCTCCTACGTCGCCGAGCGGGCCGGACTGGACGCGAACGAGGTGGTGGGCTGGGATCTGATGACCCATGACGTCCAGCCGCCGTCCTACCTGGGCCGCGATCGCGAGCTGCTGGCCGCGCCACGCCTGGACAACCTGCTCTCGGTGCACGCGGCGACCGCCGCGCTGGCCGCCGCGGCCACCGCGAGCGGCGCCGACAGCCTGCCGTACATCCCGGTGCTGGCCGCCTTCGACCACGAGGAGACCGGCAGCGAGTCGGACACCGGCGCGCAGGGTCCGCTGCTCGGCAACGTGCTGGAGCGCAGCGTCCACGCGCGCGGCGGCACGGTCGAGGACCGGGCCCGGGCGCTGGCCGGCACCGTCTGCCTCTCCTCGGACATGGCGCACGCCGTGCACCCCAACTACAGCGAGCGGCACGAGCCGGGCCACCAGCCGATGCCCAACGGCGGCCCGATCCTCAAGGTCAACGTCAACAACCGGTACGCCACCAACGGCATGGGCCGGGCGATCTTCGCCCAGGCCTGCGAGCGCGCGGGCGTGCCGTGGCAGGTCTTCGTCTCCAACAACGCGATGCCCTGCGGGACCACGATCGGCCCGATCACCGCGGCCCGGCTCGGCATCACCACGGTGGACTGCGGGATCGCCGCGCTCTCGATGCACTCGGCGCGCGAGCTGTGCGGCGCCGAGGACCCGTACCTGCTGGCCTCGGCGCTCAAGGCCTTCCTGGAGGGCTGACAGCTGGTCAGGGGGCGGCCGAAGCCGCCCCCTGACCTCATGTCACTCCATCCCGGCCAGCACCAGCGGCAGCCGCCTCGCGCCGCCCGCCACCAGCTTCACCGGTACCCCCCAGTCCTGCTGGTGCACATGGCAGGCCGGGTACTCGATCGCGGGGTCGTCGTCGCAGGACGCGGCCATCGCCGAGACGTGCAGCACGCCCTCGGTCAGCTCGCCGGAGAGCACCAGTTCGCGGGAGAGATCGGTGTCCGCGCCCGCGCCGGAGACCAGCAGCTCGGGCGGGGTGGCGCTGACCAGCAGCCGGGTCGAGGGGCCGTAGCGCAGGTCCAGCTTCTGGCCGCTCGGCGCGGTGAAGACCACGTCCAGGCGCAGCGGGCCCGGGGCCACCTTGGTCGCGGCGCGCTGGGTGCGGTGTGCGACCGCCTCGACCCGCACCGCCTCCTCGGGCAGCCGCAGCCGGGTCAGCCGGTGCCGGGCCGACTCCACCACCACGATGTCCTCGTCCACCAGGACCGCGCCGGAGGGCTCGCGCAGGTCGGTGGCCAGCGTGCTGACCTCGCCGGAGGCCGCATCGAAGCGGCGCAGCGCGTGGTTGTAGGTGTCGGCGATCGCCACCGAGCCGTCCGGCAGCGCGGTGACGCCCAGCGGGTGCTGGAGCAGCGCCTGCTCGGCGGCGCCGTCGCGGTGGCCGAAGTCGAACAGGCCGGTGCCGACGGCGGTGTGCACGCAGTGGGTCCCACGGGCGACCCAGCGCAGCGCCGAGGTCTCGCTGTCCGCGACCCAGAGCCGCTCGCCGTCCGCCGAGACCGCCAGGCCCGAGGGCTGGGCGAACCAGGCCTCGGCCGCCGGACCGTCGACCAGGCCCTCGTTGGTGGTGCCGGCCGCGACGCCGACCGTGCCGGTGGCCGGGTCGTAGGCCCAGAGCTGGTGCACCCCGGCCATCGCGATCCACACCCGGCCGTCGAAGAAGGCCACGTCCCAGGGCGAGGAGAGGTCCACCTCACGGGCCGGTCCCTCGGTCGCCGAGCCCTGCCACCACTGCTTCCCGGTGCCGGCCAGCGTGGTCACCGTGCCGTCCGCGAGCCGCACGCCGCGCAACGCGTGGTTGACCGTGTCGGCCACCACCACGTCGTACCCGAGGTCCAGCCCGGCCGGCACCAGGGCCAGGCCCTGCGGCTCGCTGAACCGCGGCCGGTCGCCGTCGACCAGCCCGCGCTCGCCGTCGCCGATCCGCCGCACCACCGTCTCGCCGTCCTCGGCCAGCTCCACCAGGGCGTGCTGCCCCGAGTCGGCGACCAGGAAGTGGCCGTCCGCCAGCCGCACCGCCTTGCCCGGGAACTTCAGCGCCCCGGCCACCGGCTCCGGCGCCACGTACGGGCCGTCCCCGCGCCGCAGCGTCCCCTTCGCCGCGTGCTCGGCTTCCAACTCCCCGACCAGCCGCTCGATCGCGTGCGCGTGGCCCTCACCGGCGTGCTGCGCGACCACGTACCCCTCGGGGTCGATCACCACCAGCGTCGGCCAGGCGCGCACCGCGTACTGCTTCCAGGTGGCCAGCGCCGGATCGTCCAGCACCGGGTGCTCCACCTGGTAGCGGGCCACCGCGTCCACCACCGCCTGGTGGTCGGCCTCGTGCACGAACTTGGGCGAGTGCACCCCGACGATCACCACCGTGTCGCGGTGCTTCTCCTCCAACTCGCGCAGCTCGTCCAGGACGTGCAGGCAGTTGATGCAGCAGAAGGTCCAGAAGTCTAGTACGACACACTTACCTCGTAGATCGGCAAGGGTCAGATCCTTGCCACCGGTGTTGAGCCATCCACCTGCGCCAACCAGTTCGGGGGCGCGGACACGTGCACGAGAAGCCATGTCCACATCCAACCCCATCGAGCTGTGGAAGCATCCCGTTGAGTTCCCTCTGCTACGCAGGCCCAGGTCGGTTCTTTGCCGTACGCCCCGCAAGAGCCTGAGCGCATGCCGGGGCCCAGGTTTCCTGTAGCCGTCGTCCCTTCGCGCAGAGCCGAATGCCAAAGCGGAGACTGAAGACAAGTACCTGATGATGCGATCGTGTGATGAAGTGGCCCATGATGCGACCGCATAATTCTGGGGCGCATGTTGCTTATGATCAGCATGAGACTTTTCTGGAAAGAGGAAGCCCCTGACAGCGTCGAGTGGCACCGCTACACTCGATTCATGTCTGACCCTTGGTCGCCCGATCGCGTAATGAGCCTTACGGAAGCGCTGGCTGCGCTCACGCAAGCTGAGAGCGAGAAGTTCTTCCTCGCCCATGGTCTCGACGATGCATACCGGCGGCCCGGAGCTTGGAGTTCAAAGTCGCAGAAGGTTACGTCAGCTATCAGGGAAGCCATGGCGAGGGGTGATGACTTTTACATTGCCCTCTTCGGCAAAGCGGAAGAATTTGTTGCTAAAAGCGCAGCATCTCAGGCGCCACTCCGTAGTGAGGCAACAAAGGGTGGGGTGAAGAATATGGCGAGTGGTCGATCAATCTTCATCAGTCATGCTACGCAGGACAAACCCCTGGCTGACGAGCTGGGGAGGTTCCTGGTGCTCGGCGGAGTTCCCAGAGAGAGTATATTCTATTCCTCCGAGAGGTCGACCGGAATTCCGTCAGGGGAGAGTATCTCATCTTATTTGCGTTCGGCCCTAGTGAGATCGACTCTTGTTATCGAGTTAATAAGCAAGAGCTTCTTGGAGCGCCCCTTCTGTCTGATGGAGATGGGTGCAGCTTGGGTGCTAGAGAAGGACACATACCCGATAGTTGTTCCTCCATTGAGCCGGGAGAGGGTGGGGCAGGCCCTGGGTGATATTCGCGTGGCAACTATGGTAGACGATTTCGAAGTCGTTTCCCTGGTTGATGAATTGCACGAGAAGGTACAAAAGCAACTCTCTGGAATTTCTCTCCGGCTGCAGGACTGGAATGCTGCAGGGCGAAGCTTTAAGGAATACTGGGCTCGCCATCTGAATCCCAGCCGTTGATTCTTGGCGCTGAATCCCGATGTCGCGCGAGATCGAAGCTTTTCTCCAAGGCTGATCCCATTCGTCATACAGGATTGTGCTGACTGTGAACTCCCTTGCCGTTCCTTTCTTACGTATTTTCTGGCGCTGCGTTGGAAGCTGGCGCTGGTGGCGAAGTCTGGCGACTAACTCCACTTTGGCATTTGGTATCGTATCCGGTGTTGTCCAGCTGTTGCTGGCACTGTGGCCAAATATCGAGGCATCGCGTATCGTGCTATTTCTTTCAATGGTGGTATCAGCATTGGCCTTCGGAGTCGTGCGGGCCGCTCCACGGAGGGAGGTAAGCCGTAGCCTAGGGAGGCCGGACGTCACTGTCGTGGTCAAAGTGGGGGACCTATTCGACGAGAGCTCACACCTGATCATTGGTTTTAATGACACATTTGACACGGATACCTCAGGGGATCTTGTCATTTCGCGGAGTAGCGTGCAGGGCCAGTTTTTGGCGAGAATCTATTCTGGTGATACTGGCTGCCTGGATGCTGAGCTTTCTGATGCGCTCCTGGGGGTGGAGAAGAAAGGCAGGGAAGCCAGGAGCCAAAAGCGTGCAGGGAAGCTGACTCGTTACCCCGTCGGCTCGGTAGCTGTTCTTACTAGAGGGGCGAGAAGGTATTTTTGTTCCGCCTACGGGCGGATGGGAAATGACTTAACTGTCAGCTCAAGTGTGGACGATCTCTGGCATAGTCTCGCTAATATTTGGCGTGCAGTGGAAGTCTTCGGGAGGCGAGAGCCTGTTGCGATGCCAATCATCGGTTCGGAGATGGCTCGTATTGATCACGCCGATCGAGAAATCCTTATCAGGATGATTCTCTTGTCGTTTGTTTCCCGTTCTCGCGAGCGGCTGATATCTAAGAGATTAACGATCGTCGTGCATCCGAACGACGCTAATCAGCTGGATATGCTGGAGATGGATGCCTTTCTTAAGGTTCTGTGACCCAATCGCAGTACTCGCCAGCTTTTCGCTTTCCGGGTGGGCGGCGCTAGACGAAATTACTGAAGCCCTGTCCGTGTGCCCTGCGGACGAGGATGGGGCTAGACCCCTGCAGGGCTTCTTCACGGCTGGCGCCGGGTTCAGGAACTGCACGGGTTCCAGCGCCAGGAAGTGGTGGGCCGATTGAAGACAGACACGCGGCACTAGTAGGGGCACCGCCTCTCGTTCAGCTCGCGCGTTCGCTCCCGCAGCAGGCGCATGGTCGCCGACTCGGCAGGCTCCAACGCGGGGCCGGCGAGCTCTGGCTCAATTCCCTCCTCGGGCGGCTCGGCGACGGGTTCACACTCCCGGTGGGTGGGCAGATGGGCGTCCCGCTCTGGGATGCTCACAGTGCCCCCACGATCTTCGCGGGCACAGGGGCCGTCGGGCACACCTCCGCGTGCCGACGGATCTCTACCCGCGCGTCGGTCAGTCCCGACCAGTCCGGTACGTACCTGCCACCGGGCACCTTGGGGCGGAACGTGGCTTCGGCCTTCGCCAGCTCGGCGCGGAGGGAGTCGCACTCAAGGCATTGCTCACGCGCCACGGTGGCTCACCTCTCCCGCGTCGCAGAGCGCACAGCTGCTCTCCGGGCACACGTACTTGTAGCCCTGCAACTTCCGACTGGCCTCGGCCTGGCGGTACTCCTCCAAGATGGCTGCCATCTCGGCCTTGCTGGCCCCCGGCGGTCCCGCTGAGCCACAGCCGCCGGTTTCGCTACCGCAGGCATGCTCCGCTTCACATCGGTCAGCACCGCAGACTCCTTCACGTCAGTCGATCGGTTCGACTACTGGTCTACCGGCGCCGTTTCGGCCACGCGGGGGCATGTTGGGGGGCATCCTGGGCGGGTGGCGATCGGTGACGTGATTCGTGATCTCCGGCTGGCGCAGAAGCGCACTCAGGCGCAACTCGCCGCCCTGCTCTGCGAGCTGTCGGGCAATCCCGAGGGCACGCCGGGCCGTGACCAGGTGAAGCGCTGGGAGACAGGGCGCGTGATCCCGGGGAAGTACTGGGTCGGGCTGCTGGCTTTGGCGCTCGGAGTGCCCCGCGCTGATCTCGAAAGGGAGGCGCACGCCACACTGGAGCAGCGCCGAACCGCTCGATCCGCGCACGGAGCTACCGTTCCCGGACCGCGAAGGGCGGAACTGCTGGACATGCTTGCCTCGGTAGCGGGAGGGGATGAATCCTGGCTGTCCCGCAGCATCGGCCCGTACGACTTCTCGGTCGCCATGGCGAACCTGGCCGACCGGGATCAGGGAACGAAGCGCCGGCTGGTGCGCTGGCTGGACGACGGCTCCACCTCGATGCTCCGTGGGAACGCCCAGAGCACGCTGTTCAAGACCCACCAGCCCGAGCTGATCGAGCGGGCTGAGCAGTCCATGGGTCGTGATGAGGAAACCCGTCGGCGCTGCATGCGGTGCTTCACTCGGCGGGCGTTCGGGCTCTCCTGGCCCGACGCATCGCAGTACTCGGCGCTCGCTGCCTCGCCGGCTGAGGTCCGCAGCCTCGGCCAGCTGCTCCAAGACCCTCATGACGCCTCGAATCGCTGGTGTGCGGCGGTGTTCCTGGGAGAGGCTGTTGAAGGTGGCTCAGGGGCCGCCAGGGCCCTTCTCGTGGGGGCCCTGCGTACGGAGTCCAGCAGGGAGAACCTGCGGGCCATCGGCTTGGGACTGAACGGAGAACGGCCGTGGAACTGATCATCCTTGGGGACAAGGGCGATGCTATAGAGGCGCTGGCGGCGATCGCCAAGGAACGTGGCATCACGAATGCCGCTGTCGTCTCGGTCGTCGGCGCGGCACGGTCGTTCACTGTCTCGAACATGAAGGCCGGCAATCCCAGGGAGGCCGTGCTCACCTCCGGCCGTCTGGCTGAGGTAGCCGGGAACGGCGAGATTCGCGACGGTGTGCCCAACATCCATGTGACGTGCGGTCTCGACGGCGGACAGGCCGTGGCGGGTCATCTGCACGCCGCAGAGGTCGGTGGGCCCTACAGCCTGCACGTGTACCTCCAGCAGCTCTGAACGAGCCCACGGCGCCTGGCGCACAGCAGCGGGCTCCGGCTCCAGTCCTGGCGATCGGGAAGACGGCGCAGGCTCCGACGTGGCGCGGATGGCAGCTGCGCAGATCCCCCGGGTCGAAAATTCGCAGGAACGCGCGCGGGCATGGGGGCTGGGTCCTCGACGCCCGAGCGGCTGGAGATTGACCCACCCCCGGTGTCCACGTGCGCCCGAGGCGATTCGCACCAGGCCACGGTGACGGACGGTCACGACTCCAGGCCGTCTCGAAAACGATGGTTAGTGGAACGGCTGCCCGGAGCCCCTGATCGGGACTCGGAGTCGTCCCAAAAGTCGTCCCAGAATACGCCCAAGTCCCTTGCATTTTTGGAACGAGTTTTGGAACGATGGGGGCATGGTGATGAACAAGGGCACCGGCCAGCTGATCGGCTACGCCCGAGTCTCCACTGGCGACCAGGAGGCCCGGCTTCAGCTTGACGCGCTGACCGTAGCCGGCTGCTCTCGGATCTTCACCGACCTGGCCAGTGGGAAGAACATCGATCGGCCCGAGCTTGCCGCCGCCCTGGACTACCTTCGCCCCGGCGACACCCTGTGCGTCTGGAAGCTGGACCGGTTCGCCCGATCCCTGATCGACCTTGTGGCCACGGTGGACGCCCTGACGGCGCGCGGGATCGGCTTCAAGGTCCTGACCGGTGCGCTGGCCAGCATCGACCCGAACACGCCGGACGGGCGGCTCATGCTCCAGGTGGTCGGTGCCATGGCTGAGTTCGAGCGCAGTCTGATTCGGGACCGGACCCGGGCTGGTCTGGAAGCGGCCAAGGCTCAAGGGCGCGTCGGCGGACGGCCCAAGGCCATGACGCCGGACATGCTCGCGGCGGCACAGCGTCGGAGGGCCGCCGGAGAGTCCTACGGGGAGATTGCCAAGGCACTCGGGGTTGGCAAGGGGACTGTGCACCGGGCGCTGGCCGCCGAGTAGGTGCAGCAAGCCACAGGGTCACCCACGCGCTCCGTGGGTGGCCCTCCTGTGTTTCTGGCGGCAACTCAGCGCGCGGGAGGGGTCTGGGGGCGTGGCTCGTGGGGCTCACGGTTCGGCGATGCGGCGGCATGACGGTATGACGGTTTGGGGGCCGGTTTCGGTATTGCTTAGGAGCCTCTATGGCAAACCCGGATCTTGTTGAGAACCGTCATACCGTCATAAAGACCAGGTCAGGCCGAGTGTTGAGTAATGGCGGTATGACGGTTCGAGCCGCTGCAAGTCCGATCAGGAGACATGACGTGCCCATGATAAGTGGCTCTGTCGCTACTACATGTATGTGCATTACGGCTCTGAGCGATCTGCCTGTGTATCGCTGGCCATGCAGAAGCCCCGCCGGACCACGGGGCCAGACGGGGCTGTCGATCACTCAGGAGGCTGGCGGACCCTACTGCTCCTCGATCTCCGCCCACTCGATCCGTACCCGCTGCTGCGGGACGAAGCGCTTCCCGCGCTCTCCCTTGCTGATGAACACGGCGTCGATGGCCAAGGACAACCGGTCCCGCTTCTGATCCTGTGTGGACGCTTCCCAGGCGGGGCGCAGGAGTTCGTCGTCCAGCAGCGGAGTGATGTCCACCGCCGGGAGCGGAAGCGCCGCCAGGTCGGCGCGTAGCCCGTCGATTCGGCTTTGCAGCCGCTCGGCGAGTCGCTCGTAGCGCTCCGCAGCACCCGGCCGGTCGAACTCGCCACGAACGTACCGTGCGTCCTCCAGGTCGGCCAACCGGGCTTCCTGGTCGGCGATTTCGTCGCTGATGGCGTCGCGCTTGGCGAAGGTCTCGGGGTCGGCGCGCTTCACCCAGCGGTCTGCGATGGCGACCAGCATGGGGTCTTCCGGCTCCAGGGCGGGGAGCTTGGCCAGGAAGCGTTCCGACACGTACTCGTCCACCAGGTCCGCCATGGCGTTCGCACCCGGGCACTGGTTCCCGGCGCGCCGAGCCATGCACTGGTAGCTGCCGCCGACCCGGTGCATCCGGCGCCCGCATCCGGGCACGCCGCAGAAGATCATGCCGGTGAGCAGCGCGGACCCGTCGGGTTTGGGGCGCCGCTTGCCCGCCAGGACGTACGTCCTGGCTTCGAGCAGCCGGATGATGCGTTCCCGCTCGCCGACCGTGATGATGCCCTCGCCGATGCTCACGGTGTCCAGCGTCTCGGGGTCCCGGTACGGGAAGACCCGACTGGTGAACTTCCGTCCCCCGTCCTCAGTTTCGATCGTCTCGGTTTCCGGCATGAGCCCGGCGAAGGCCGGCGACTTGAGCAGGCCCATGATGCTCGCCGAGTTCCACTGGCCGCCCCGAGCTGACGGGATGTCGTACTCGTTGAGCAGTCGGGCGATCTTCACCAGCGATTGGCCCGCCAGCGCCTCATCCGCGATCAGCCGGGCGTAGACGGCCGTCTCGGGATCGTGCACCAGCTTCTTCGTGGAGGGATCGACCAGCAGACCGTACGGCGGCTGTCCACCGATCCACTGTCCTTGTCGGCGCAGGTGCCGCTTCGCGTGGGCAACCCGGGTCCCGAGGTTCTTCGACTCGGACCGGGCGAGTTCGGCGAGCATGGCGACGACCATGCGGGCCGAGTCGTTCGAGGTGTCGAGACCGTCCACGACGGAGACCAGACGGCCGCCCGCCTTCTCGATGTCGTCCAGAACCTTGCCGACCTGCCCAATGCCCTTGCGGGACAGGCGGTCCAGCTTCCACACGATCAGCGTTCCGACGACGCCCGCCGTGACGGCGGCGAGGGCCGAGTCGAACCCCTTGCGCTCAACGTCCTTGAATCCGGAGCGCCCTCGGTCGATGTGGACCTTGCGGACCGTCAGGCCGTTGCGCTCAGCCCACGCGCGGCAGTCGGCTTCCTGCCGCTCGATCGCCGTCTTGCCGTCCCGATCGAGCGACAGCCGAAGGTACAGGTCACACAGCGTGTGGTGGTGCACGTACGCCCCCTCTGGAGTTCCCTACATTGTGTAGGACTTCCAGAAATCCAGGATGACGATCTTGCCTCGAAGATCGACGAGGGTCAGGTCCTTGCCACCGGTGTTGAGCCAACCACCGGCGCCGACCAGTTCAGGAGCGCGGACGCGTGCACGAGGAGCCATGCCCGTATCCAACCGCATCGACGTGCGGCGGATTCCTGCGGCCGGGCTCACGCGACCAGGACGCCCCAGCCGGCCAGGGCGCCGAGACCGGCCCCCGCCACCAGGACGCCGAAGTCCGTGGTGGAGTCGATCACCGCGCGGGCGGCCCGGTAGCGGCGGGTGGGTGTCTCCAGGCCCAACCGCACCGCCGCCGCCCTGGAGCACTGGACGGGCGGTCCGGGCGGGCACTCGTCCGCCTGCCCGGCCGGTTGCGGCCGGCCGACCAGCGCGGCGACCGACGTCAGGACGTCCCGGTCCTCCGTCAGCAGGAAGACGCCCGAGCGGTCGGTGATCCAGAGCTGGTCGGACCATCCCGACCTGGTGCGGGTGCGCAGGCGGCGGATCCGGGTCAGTTCGGCGAGGTCGACCGTCCGGGGGCCCAGCACGGTCCGACCGGTGACCAGCCGGGAACCCGGGCCGTGCCGGACGACGGTCGAGGCGTCGTGCAGTCCCTTGAGGAAGATCGACGCCAGGCCGCCGACGCCCGCGCCCACGACCGGTGCGGGGTAGCCGATCCAGCCGGCGCGGTTCAGCAGTGCGGGGAGCACGACTCCGGTCGCGGTGGCCAGGGTGAGGAGCATCTGCCCGGTGCGTATCCGGCGGCGGCTGACGGCCGCCGGGACACCGTCCGGCCCGGCCTTGGCGAGCAGCTTCACCACCCGCCGGTCCGGCTCGACCTGCCGCACCCGGCGCGGGGGCTGGGGTCGCTTCCGACGCTGGGCCTTGCTCGTCATGATCCCCCGGACCGGTGCGCTGTGCTGTGCTGTCGTCGCGGGATGCTACTCCTGCCACGGCCGGCCCGGACGGGGGTCAGCCGGCCGCGAGCCGCTCGGTCAGCCGCTGCTTCGCGGCCGGCCACTCGTCGACCAGCATCGAGAAGTAGACGGTGTCCCGCCAACTGCCGTCCGTGCGCTGCCTGGCGCGGCGGAAGGTGCCCTCGTGCTGCGCGCCGAGCCGCCGGATCGCGTTCTGCGAGCGCTCGTTGAGGTTGTCGGTCTTCCACATCACCCGGCCCATGCCGAGCTCCTCGAAGGCGTGGGTCAGCAGCAGCAGCTTGGCCTCGGTGTTCACCGCGGTGCGCCAGACCGAGCGGCCGTACCAGGTGCCGCCGATCTCCACCCACTCGTTGACGGCGTTGACGTCGTAGAAGCAGGTGACGCCGACCGCGCGCCCGGTGGCCGTCTCGATCACGGCGAACGGCTCGCAGCCCGCGGTGCCCAGGTAGGCCTCCACCAGCCCCGCCACGTCCTGCTCGGTCTGCGGGGTGGCGGAGGGGAGCCAGCGGAACACCTCCTCGTCCTGGCCGACCGCCTGGAACAGGTCGGGGACGTGGGCGCGGCCGAGCGGCTCCAGGCGGACGTGGCTGCCGGTGAGGGTGACGGGGGCGGGAGTCTTCGCAGTCATGATCGAAACGGTAGCGCGTCATCGAACTAGGTGCAATGGATGTTTGACCTAGTGCAAAGAGCTCGGGGTGGGGCATGAAGAAGCCCCGCACCGAGCGGGTGCGGGGCTTCTCCGGCGGCTACCGGTCGACTCAGATGAACGAGTTGATCTGGATCGTCTCGGTGCGGCCGGGGCCGACGCCGATCGCCGAGATCGGCGCGCCGGACATCTCCTCCAGCGCCTTCACGTAGGCCTGCGCGTTCTTCGGCAGGTCGGCGAAGGTCTGCGCCTTGCTGATGTCCTCGCTCCAGCCGGGCAGGTTCTCGTAGATCGGCTTGGCGTGGTGGAAGTCCGACTGGTTGTACGGGAGTTCGTCGACCCGCTTGCCGTCGATCTCGTACGCCACGCAGACCGGGATCTGCTCCCAGCCGGTCAGCACGTCCAGCTTGGTGAGGAAGAAGTCGGTCAGGCCGTTGACCCGGGTCGCGTACCGCGCGATCACCGCGTCGAACCAGCCGCAGCGGCGGTCACGACCGGTGGTGACACCGCGCTCGCCGCCGATCCGGCGCAGCGCCTCGCCGTCCGCGTCCAGCAGCTCGGTCGGGAACGGGCCCGAGCCGACCCGGGTGGTGTAGGCCTTGAGGATGCCGATCACCCGGTCGATCTTGGTGGGACCGATGCCGGCGCCGGTGCAGGCGCCACCGGAGGTCGGGTTGGAGGAGGTGACGAACGGATACGTGCCGTGGTCCACGTCCAGCAGGGTGCCCTGGCCGCCCTCGAGCAGCACCACCTTGTTCGCCTTCAGCGCCTGGTCGAGCACCAGCGTGGTGTCGGCCAGGAACGGGCGGATCTTCTCCGCGTAGCCCAGGTACTCCTGGACCACCAGGTCGGCCGGCATCGCGCGACGGTTGTAGAGCTTGACCAGGATCTGGTTCTTGTCGTGCAGCGCGGCCTCGACCTTCTGCTGCAGGATCGACTCGTCGAACAGGTCCTGCACCCGGATGCCGATCCGGTTGATCTTGTCGGCGTAGGCCGGGCCGATGCCGCGCCCGGTGGTGCCGATCTTGCGCTTGCCGAGGAAGCGCTCGACCACCTTGTCCAGGGTGCGGTGGTACGGCGTGATCAGGTGGGCGTTGCCCGAGATCAGCAGCTTGGAGGTGTCGATGCCGCGCTCGTTCAGCCCGGCCAGCTCGGAGAGCAGCACGCCCGGGTCGATCACCACGCCGTTGCCGATCACCGGCACGACATTGGGGCTGAGGATGCCGGAAGGCAGCAGGTGCAGGGCGTACTTCTGGTCGCCGATGACCACCGTGTGACCGGCGTTGTTGCCGCCCTGGTAGCGAACGACGTAGTCGACGGAGCCGCCGAGGAGGTCCGTCGCCTTCCCCTTGCCCTCGTCTCCCCACTGGGCACCAACGAGCACGAGTGCCGGCACAGGCGTACACCCCTTCCGGTTGGGGCATCCTGCGTAGGCCGCAGTCTGCCCCGAGATAGACGAAGCCCCTGGCGCAATAGCGCAAGGGGCTCTTGCACCGAGAGATTACCTGAGGAAGGACCGGTCGTGTCGTCCCTGTCCACGCCCGCACCCCGACCCTCCGATGCCGCCGGGCCGCCGGGCGGCGCCTCGCTCCTCGTGCTGCTCGACCCGGCGGCCCGGGAAGCCGACGGGGAGGCGGTGCGGATCGCGCGGGATGTGCTCTCGGGGGGCGCGGACGTCAAGGTGGTGGTGCCCGAGAGCGCGGCCGAGCTGGACCGGGTGCTCGCGCACCGGGGCAGGCGCCGTCCGGTGGTGGTCGGCTCCGACCTCGCGCTGCAGCGGGTGGTGCAGGCGCTGCATCACCAGGGTGAGTTGGGCGCCGGGCCGCTGGGTCTGGTGCCGGTCGGGCCGGGGCGGACGGTCGCGCTGGCCCGCTCGCTCGGGGTGCCCCTCGAGCCGGTGACGGCCGCCCGTGCGGTGCTGGCCGGGGTGCCCCGGCAGCTGGGACTGCTGCTGGACGACGGTGACGGGGTGGTGCTGGGGGAGGTGCGGATCCCCGGTCGGCGGCACGGCCAGGCGGGTGGCTGGCGTTCGCTCTGGGCGAAACTGATTGCGGCCGAGCAGGTGGAGTCCCAGTCGGCCCGGCTGCGGGTCGAGGCGGACGGGCGACCGCTGGCCGGGCCGGGACGCGGCCTGCGGCTGGTCGCGCTGCGGTTGCCGGCCGAGTCCGCCTCGGTCGAGGTGGTGGTGCGCCCCGCGGGGCCCGGCGGGGCGCTGCTGCGGGTGCGCGCCTCCAGCGTCACGGTGGCCGGTCGCACCTTCGGCTACGAGGCCGACGGCTGCCCGGCGGGTCCGGTGCCCACCCGCACCTGGACCGCCCGCCCGGCCGCCTGGGGGCTGCTGCTGCCCGCGCGGTGAGGTCCGGACCGCGCGGGACGGCCCGGAGGCGACCCGGGACGACCCGGGACGGCCCGGAGCGGCCTGCGGCGACCCGAGTGATCAGGGTCACGCACGGGTCTTCGGTTTCCCTGTCCTGCCTGCCCGGGTGGCATGGTAAGGGGTTTGTTCTACGCGCGTTGCCGGGTAAATCGCCAGGCCGGACCGCTGCCGGGCTGCCGAAGCCGGTGCCAACTGCCCTAGACTCGAAGGCGTGCCACGTGGTGACGGAAGACTCAACCACGATCTTCTTCCCGGTGAGAAAGGCCCCCAGGACGCTTGCGGCGTCTTCGGTGTCTGGGCTCCCGGCGAGGAGGTCGCCAAGCTCACGTACTTCGGCCTCTATGCCCTGCAGCACCGCGGACAGGAATCCGCCGGTATCGCAGTGAGCAATGGCTCCCAGATTCTCGTCTTCAAGGACATGGGACTCGTCTCCCAGGTCTTCGACGAGGCTTCGCTGGGATCCTTGCACGGGCATATCGCCGTTGGACATGCCCGCTACTCGACCACCGGGTCCTCGGTCTGGGAGAACGCCCAGCCGACCTTCCGGGCGACCGCTCACGGTTCGCTGGCCTTGGGCCACAACGGAAACCTGGTCAACACCGCCGAACTCGCGCAGCTGGTCGCCGAGCTGCCCGGTGCCGAGCACGTCTCGCGCTCGGGCCGCACCGCGGCGACCAACGACACCGACCTGGTGACGGCGCTGCTGGCCGGCAACCCCGACCTGACCATCGAGGAGACCGCCCGGCAGATCCTGCCGAAGGTCAAGGGCGCCTTCTCGCTGGTCTTCATGGACGAGCACACCCTCTACGCGGCCCGTGACCCGCAGGGCATCCGCCCGCTGGTGCTCGGCCGCCTGGAGCGCGGCTGGGTGGTCGCCTCCGAGACGGCGGCGCTCGACATCTGCGGCGCCAGCTTCATCCGCGAGGTGGAGCCCGGCGAGCTGATCGCCATCGACGAGAACGGCATGCGCTCCTCGCGCTTCGCCGAGGCCAAGCCCAAGGGCTGCGTCTTCGAGTACGTCTACCTGGCCCGCCCCGACACCACCATCGCCGGGCGCAACGTGCACCTGGCGCGGGTCGAGATGGGCCGCCGGCTGGCCGCCGAGGCCCCGGTCGAGGCCGACATGGTGATAGCCACCCCCGAGTCCGGCACCCCCGCCGCGATCGGCTACGCCGAGGCCAGCGGGATCCCGTACGGCTCCGGCCTGGTGAAGAACGCCTACGTCGGGCGGACCTTCATCCAGCCCAGCCAGACGATCCGCCAGCTCGGCATCCGGCTCAAGCTCAACCCGCTGCGCGAGGTCATCGCCGGCAAGCGCCTGGTGGTCGTGGACGACTCGATCGTGCGCGGCAACACCCAGCGCGCGCTGGTGCGGATGCTGCGCGAGGCGGGTGCCGCCGAGGTGCACATCCGGATCTCCTCGCCGCCGGTGAAGTGGCCCTGCTTCTTCGGCATCGACTTCGCCACCCGCGCGGAGCTGATCGCCAACGGCATGACGGTCGAGGAGATCGGCAAGACGCTCGGCGCCGACTCGCTCGCCTACATCTCGATCGACGCCATGATCGAGGCCACCAAGCAGCCCAAGGACCGGCTCTGCCGGGCCTGCTTCGACGGCGAGTACCCGATGGAGCTGCCCGACCCGGCGCTGCTCGGCAAGCTCCTGCTGGAAGCGGAGATCGCCGGCGGCAAGCAGCAGCAGCCGGTCCGCGGCAAGCCGACCAGCTCCGACCTGGACGGTGTCCAGTCGCTGCTCGGCGGCCACGGCGCGGCCGACGCGCTGCGCCGCCCGTAGTACCTCAGGCGGGGCCCCGACCGGGGCCCCGCTGCTGTTCAACCCCCACAGACCCGAAAGGGCCGCAGCAGTGACCAGCAACGAGAGTGGCGCCACCTACGCCGCCGCCGGAGTCGACATCGAGGCGGGCGACCGCGCGGTGGAGCTCATGAAGCAGTGGGTGAAGAAGACCAACCGGCCCGAGGTGGTCGGCGGCCTCGGCGGCTTCGCCGGCCTCTTCGACATCTCCGCCCTGAAGCGCTACGAGCGCCCGCTGCTGGCCTCGGCCACCGACGGCGTCGGCACCAAGGTGGCGCTGGCCGCCGCCATGGACAAGCACGACACGATCGGCCACGACCTGGTCGGCATGGTCGTCGACGACCTGGTGGTCTGCGGCGCCGAGCCGCTCTTCATGACCGACTACATCTGCGTCGGCAAGGTCCACCCGGAGCGGGTCGCGCAGATCGTCAAGGGCATCGCCGAGGGCTGCGTGCTGGCCGGCTGCGCGCTGGTCGGCGGCGAGACCGCCGAGCACCCGGGCCTGCTCGGCCCCGACGAGTACGACGTCGCGGGCGCGGGCACCGGCGTGGTCGAGGCCGACGCGCTGCTCGGCGCCGACCGGGTCCGGGCCGGCGACGTGGTGATCGCGATGGCCGCCTCCGGGCTGCACTCCAACGGCTACTCGCTGGTCCGCCACGTGCTGCTGAACGAGGCCGGCTGGAAGCTCGACCGCCAGGTGGCCGAGTTCGGCCGCACCCTGGGCGAGGAGCTGCTGGAGCCGACCCGGATCTACTCGCTGGACTGCCTGGCGCTCACCCGCGCCACCGAGATCCACGCCTTCTCGCACGTCACCGGCGGCGGCCTGGCCGCCAACCTGGCCCGGGTGATCCCGGACCACCTGCACGCGCGGCTGGACCGCGGCACCTGGACCCCGCTGCCGGTCTTCCAGACCGTCGCCGAGGTCGGCCGGATGCGGACCCTGGAGATCGAGAAGACCCTCAACATGGGCATCGGCATGGTCGCCGTGGTCCCGCCGGAGTCGGTCGACGTGGTGCTCTCGATCCTGGAGGACCGCGACGTGGAGGCCTGGCTGCTGGGCGACATCGTGGCCCGCGACGCGGAGCACGCGGCCGGCGCGACGCTCTACGGGGAGTACGCGTAGCCCCGCGCGGACCCGAACGAACGGTGGGCCCCCGCCCTGCGGCGGGGGCCCACCGGCGTCTGTCGGCGTGTCCTGCCCCGCCGCCGGGCGGGGGCAGGACACGCCGAAAACCGGCCCGGCGCGGTGCGCTCGGGCCGGTCAGGGCCTGCGATCAGAGGTCAAGCACGGCGGCGGGCCTGGTGGTGGCCGACCTCCGCCTCCTGCTCGTCCTCGTCATCGTCGTCGTTGTAGTACTCCGCGTAAGCGGCGTAGGGGTCGTCGTCCTCGTCCTCGTCGTCAACCGGCTCAGGGTTGATCGATGGAACGGGTGAAACGCCCAGCTCGCTGGACAGACGGTTAGCGTCGAAGCCGCCGCTGTTGTACTTCAGCTCGCGGGCGACCTTCGTCTGCTTGGCCTTGGCCCGGCCGCGCCCCATGGGTCGACCCCCTCAACGATGGGGCTCACGGCCCCGAGTCTGACACGTGTTCATGATCAGGAGCGGCTTGCCCTGAGTGGGATAGCCGTCCCTTGGAGCATCAACGGTACCTGTTTCCGCCCTCGGACGGTACGTCGCCGGTGTGACGTGGCGCGCACTGTCGCCCCCCGGGACCAGGTCTCTCCTGGTCGGGCGGGTGTTTCCGGGCATTCGCAGGGGCCCGGTGGGTGTCCGGGACCGTCGTTCTCCGACCGATTATCCCCCGACCGTGGCGCTGGAGGCGCCCGTTCGGGGGATAATCGGCGAATCCGGTTCCACATTGTGATGCGGACCGGTCACCCGCTCCGGTCAGCCCTTGCGCGCGCCCGGCAGCAGGATCGTGCGCAGAGCGCTGATCTCGCGCATCCGGCGCTCGGCCAGCCGGTCGGCGGCGACGGCCGGCGGCACGCCGTCGGCGGCGGCCCGGGTGAAGATCTCCAGCGTGGTGTCGAAGATCTTGGTGGCCTTGTTCTTGGCCCGCTCGAAGTTGAAGCCGTCGATCTCGTCGGCCACCTGGATCACGCCGCCGGAGTTCACCAGGTAGTCGGGCGCGTAGAGGATGCCGCGGTCGGCCAGGTCCTTCTCCACGCCCGGGTGGGCCAGCTGGTTGTTGGCCGCGCCGCAGACCACCGAGGTGCCGGCCGCGGTCAGCTGGGCGACCGTGGCGTCGTCCAGCGCGCCGCCCAGCGCGCACGGGGCGTACACGTCCAGGCCGGCGGTGAGCAGCGCCGCGGTGTCGGCGACCACCTCGACGTCCGGGTGGGCGGCCCGCACCCGGTTGACGGCGGCCTCGGAGACGTCGGTGATGACCACGTTCGCGCCGTCCGCCACCAGGTGGCCGACCAGGTAGTGGCCGACCTTGCCGACGCCCGCGACGCCGACCCGCTTGCCGCGCAGGGTCGGCTGGCCCCAGCGCGCCTGGGCCGAGGCCCGCATGCCCTGGAAGACGCCGAAGGCGGTGAGGATCGAGGAGTCGCCGGCGCCACCGTGCTCGGGGGAGCGGCCGGTGACGTGGTCGCACTCGCGCGCGATGACGTCCATGTCCTGGACGTAGGTGCCCACGTCGCAGGCCGTTATGTAACGACCCGCCAGGGACTGCACGAAGCGGCCGTAAGCGCGCAGCAGCGCCTCGGACTTGTCGCCGCCCTCGGCCTTGGCCGCCGGGTTGCCGATGATCACGGCCTTGCCGCCGCCGAGGTCGAGGCCGGCCAGCGCGTTCTTGTAGCTCATGCCGCGGGACAGCCGCAGCGCGTCCTCCAGCGCCTCCTCCTCGGTGGCGTACTGGTGGAAGCGGGTGCCGCCCAGGGCCGGGCCCAGCGCGGTCGAGTGGATGGCGATGATCGCCTTGAGGCCGGAGGTCCGGTCGTGGCAGAGCACGACCTGCTCGTGCCCGTCGCCCGGGGCGCCGTCCTGCTCAGTACGGAAGATCCGGCTCAGCACGCCTGGTGCGGGGTGCGTCGCGGATACGGTGCGTACGTCGGTCACTGTGGTGACTCCAGTATCTGCTGGCCCGCTGCTGTGGTGCGGGCATCTACCGCGAAGCGTAATGCGCGGTCCCCCGGCGGGATCCCCCCTGTTCGGATCCCGGACAGCGGGGATCCCGCTGTTCGGATCGGGCCGATTCCTCCCTCCCGGTCGGTGGCCCGTGCGACGATGCAGGACGTGACCGCTGTGCACACCTCAGTGTTGCCGCCCTACGCCGCTCACCTGCGGGTGTACGAGCCGCTGGCGGCGTTCCCCGAGCCGGAACGGGCCCGCTGGCAGGCGTACCTGGCCGACCGGGGGCCTGACGCGGCGTCGGCCGACGAGCCGGTGGCGCGGGCGGCGCTGGAAGCACAGCGGGGGGCGCTCGCCGAACTGCTTCCCCGACCCCCGTGGGCGCTGCCGCTGGGGGCTCCCGCAACCGAAGGCCGGGGGCGGGAGAGCGAGCAGGCCTTCGTGCGGGTGCTCGACGCGGTCACCTATGTCTGCCCCTGGGCGACCAGGCTGCGCAGCTGGCAGGCGCTGGAGGAGCTGCGCGACTCGCTGCCGGTGGCGCTGCTGGACACCGTGCTGCCGCAGGCGGTGCGCGAGCGGGCGCAGGCGGCGCAGTCCCGCTTCCGGGCGGACCACCCGGACGCCCGGCCGTGGATCCTGACCAGCCGTTGGGAGGTGCCGCTGCGCTGGTTCCTGCCGTTCGGGGACGAGGAGCGGCACTACTGCCCGGCCGAGCCCGCCGGGCCGGAGCGCCCGGGGCAGCCGGCCGCGCTGTTCTACCTGACCTCGATGGCGCAGGCCCGGCGCCGGGTGGCGCGGGCCTACCGGGTGCTGCGCGAGGTGGTGAAGGGGACACCGCTGGCGGTCGGGGCGGAGGAGGTGGGGCGCTGGCTGGAGGAGTTCCACCCGCGCTCGCTGGTCGAACTCGACTACGGGGGTCTGGTGCACGCGATCGACGGCGAGCGGCTGGCGGCGGACCACTCGGCCGCCGAGGTGGCCGACGGGCTCGCGGCGCTGCGGTCCGGGGACACCCAGGGGGCGGCGCGGACCTACGAGGTGGTGGCGGGGCGCTGGCGCGAGGTGCTGGCGCTGCGGCAGGCGAACTGAGGGGGGCTTGCGGGCGGGCTGATGGGAAGTCAGCCCGGGGGAGGGGCGGGAGAGTGACGCGGGCTCAGCGCGGTGCGGGGCGGGTGTGAGCGGCGTGTTCGGTCGGCCGGGACCTAGGTCCCGGTTCGGGTCAATACCCCACGAACGTGACACTACTCACCGTTGACGCCAAGTCGCAGCTAAAGGTAAAAATGGGACAACCAACCCAACTCTCCTCACTCCTGCCCACTTTTGGGTGGATCTGGGGTCGGTGTGCCCTTTGGGGGGAATCGATGGATCTGGGCCCTCCGTTACCGGTTGTCGCGATATCGTGACTGTCCGCTATGGGGTGGTCCATTGCCTTCCGTCGCTCTTGAACCCGTCAGGGGCCAATTTTGGCGGTTTGGTCGATAGGGCTGGACGGATGGTGTAGTTGTAGACACCAGGACAAGCCGTTCGTCCTATAACCGACTCGGTCCGTCTCTGCCATTTCGGGCATCGCGGGCCAAGGTGCAGAATTTGAAGGATAGAACCGCCCTGGTTCGGTTCTCCGAGGAGGCCGCTCATGACCGCTCGTACCCCTGACGCTGAGCCCCTGCTGACGCCGGCAGAGGTTGCCACCATGTTCCGTGTAGACCCCAAGACGGTCACGCGCTGGGCCAAGGCGGGCAAGCTCACGTCCATCCGCACGCTCGGCGGACACCGCCGTTACCGAGAGGCGGAGGTACGGGCTCTGCTGGCCGGTATCCCCGCCCAGCGCGCCGAGGCCTGAGGCGGCCCCGGCGGCGGCTGCCGTACCGCCGCCGGGAAAGCCGGACAGCCAGATAGACAGGGGTCGCTCCCCGGACTCCGCCGGGTCCGGGAAGCGGCCCCTTCTTCGTGCGCGGAAGACATGAGTGTCAACCATTTCATGGCTGTCATTTGACCAGTAAATGACGTGCCAATGAATAACTTTTGTGACGCGTGGGGCGGGATTAAATCCGATGGACGCGACTATGGAAAGTCGCGGGAGTCAGTACAATTTTATATATTAAATCAGGGCGTCTACAGGGGGGGTCCCGCTCGGCTGACTTCAAGAAAAGATAAGTGACGACCGTCACAGCGCGGATCCTTGAGCTCCGGACCCGGTGCCGGTAGTGAGTTCCTGACGGGCCGTCGGCCGATCCGGACGGAGAGACGCCAAGAGGCCCGGAACCTGATGGTTCCGGGCCTCTTGCTGGTGGCGACCCTGACGGGACTTGAACCCGCGACCTCCACCTTGACAGGGTGGCGAGCTAACCAACTGCTCCACAGGGCCTTGCTGTTGACTGCTGTTCACTGTCTTGCCCAGTGATTTCCGCTGCTCGTAGCAGCGACAAGACAGATCGTACTGCATGCCGGGCCCCCAGGTCGAACCGGCCGCCGACGGGGGCGGCCGACCCGACCTGGGGCTCCCTCAGAGGGTGCCGGCCGCCGCGTCCATCGCCTTCAGGATCCGCTTCTCCGACACCGGGGAGGGGGTGCCCAGCGACTGGGCGAAGAAGCTGACCCGCAGCTCCTCGATCATCCAGCGGATCTGCCGGACCTCGGCGCTGGGCTGCTGGCCGGCCGGCACGGCCGCCAGCAGCTCGCCGTACGCCCGCTGCACCTCCTGCACCTTGAGCAGGTGCTGCAGGTCGCGCTGCGGGTGGTTGGGCAGCGCCTCCAGGCGCCGGTCCACCGCGACCAGGTAGCGCTTGACGTCCCCGAGCCGCTGCCAGCCGCTGCCGGTCACGAAGCCGGGGTGCACCAGCGAGGCCAGGTGCAGCTTGATGTCGTTCACCGCGGAGAGCAGCACCGGGCTGCTGACCGCCTTCAGCCGGCTCTGCGCGCGGTGGAAGGCGACCAGTGCCGAGGCCGTCTTCAGCGTGGTGTCCGCCGACAGCTCGTACAGGTCGGCCCGGACCTTGTCGTAGAGCTTGGTGAAGGACTCCTCGTCCCAGGCCGGACCACCGGCCAGGGTCATCAGCCGGTCCGCGGCACAGGCCGTGATGTCCTCGAAGAGCGCCGGGATCGAGCCGTGCGGGTTGTAGGACAGGGCGAGCTTGGCCTGGTTGCCGAGCCGGGCCTGGATCCCCTTGGCCGGGGAGTTGACGGTGAGCAGCAGCAGCCGCCGGGTGCCCTCCCACATCGCCTGCGCCTGCGCCTGCTGGGTGTCGAAGAGCTTGATCGCCACGCTGTCGCGCTCGTCGGTGAAGGCCGGGTAGGCGCGCAGCGAGTGGCCCCGGGAGCGCTGCTCGAAGGTGCGCTGGAGCAGCGGCAGGCCGTCCGGCCAGCCGGTCAGCCCGGTGCGCTCGATGCCCTGGCCGGAGGCGGCCGAGGAGAGCGTCTCCTTGAGCTTGGGAGTGAGCTTGCGGCGCAGCTCCTCCAGGTCCTTGGACTCGGCGAGCCGGCGCTTGCCGTCCACCACCCGGAAGGTCACCTTGAGGTGGTCCGGCACCCGCTCGTCGTCCCAGGCCTCGGGCGGGATCGGCTGGCCGCCCATCCGGTGCAGGATCCGCTCCAGGGTGGGCAGCAGCGGCTCCTGGCGGTCGGTCATCTCGCGCAGCGCGGCCTTGGCGAAGTCCGGCGCCGGCACGAAGTTGCGCCGGATCGCCTTGGGCAGCGCGCGGATCCAGGCGGTGACCAGCTCGCCGCGCAGGCCCGGGATCTGCCAGTCGAAGCCTTCGGAGGAGACCTGGTTGAGCACCGGCAGCGGGATGTGCACGGTCACGCCGTCCGCGTCGCTGCCCGGCTCGAACTGGTAGGTGAGCGTGAAGCGGAGCTTGCCCTGTTGCCAGTGGTCCGGGTAGTCCTCCTCGGTGATGCCGTCGGCGGCATCGTTGATCAGCATCGACTTCTCGAAGTTGAGCAGGTCGGGCTGCTCGTGCCGGGTCTTCTTCCACCAGGAGTCGAAGTGCCGGGTGGAGACGATCTCCTCGGGCAGCCGGGCGTCGTAGAAGTCGAACAGGGTCTGGTCGTCCACCAGGATGTCCCGGCGGCGCGCCCGGGTCTCCAACTCCTCGACCTCGCCGAGCAGTTTGCGGTTGGCGGCGAAGAAGTGGTGGTGCGTCTCCCAGTCGCCCTCGACCAGCGCGTTGCGGATGAACAGCTCGCGGCAGAGCTCGGGGTCGATCCGGCCGTAGTTGACCCGGCGCTGGGTGACGATCGGCATCCCGTAGAGGGTGACCCGCTCGAAGGCCATCACCGCGCCGGCCTTCTTCTCCCAGTGCGGCTCGCTGTAGGTGCGCTTGATCAGGTGGGCGGCCAGCGGTTCGACCCATTCGGGCTCGATCTTGGCGTTGATCCGGGCCCAGAGCCGGGAGGTCTCCACCAGCTCGGCGGACATCACCCAGCGCGGCGGCTTCTTGAACAGGCCCGAACCCGGGAAGACCGCGAACCGGGCGCCGCGGGCGCCGGCGTACTCGCGCTTCTCCACGTCGAACAGGCCCAGGTGGGAGAGGAGTCCGGCGAGCAGCGACTGGTGGATCCGGTCGGCGTCCGGCTCGGCGTCCGGATGCGGCTCCTCGATCACGACGCCCAACTGCTTGGCGACGGTGCGCAGCTGGGTGTAGATGTCCTGCCACTCCCGTATCCGCAGGTAGTTCAGGAACTCCGACTTGCACATCCGGCGGAAGGCCGAGGAGGAGAGCTCCTTCTGCTGCTCCCTGACGTAGCGCCACATCGCCAGGTAGGCGAGGAAGTCGGAGGTCTCGGAGTTGAACCGGCGGTGCCGCTCGTCGGCCGCCTGGCGCTTCTCGGTCGGGCGCTCGCGCGGATCCTGGATGGAGAGCGCGGCGGCGATCACCATGACGTCGCGCACGCAGCCGTTCTTGTCCGCCTCCAGCACCATCCGGGCCAGCCGCGGGTCGACCGGCAGCTGGGCGAGCTTGCGGCCCAGCGTGGTCAGCCGCTTGCGCGGGTCCTTCTGCTCGGGGTCCAGCGCGCCGAGCTCGTGCAGCAGGTTGACGCCGTCCTTGATGTTGCGCGAGTCCGGCGGGTCCAGGAACGGGAAGGCGGCGATGTCGCCGAGGCCGGCCGCGGTCATCTGCAGGATGACCGAGGCCAGGTTGGTGCGCAGGATCTCGGCGTCGGTGAACTCGGGGCGGGCGAGGAAGTCCTCCTCCGAGTAGAGCCGGATGCAGATGCCGTCGCTGGTCCGGCCGCAGCGGCCCTTGCGCTGGTTGGCGCTGGCCTGGCTGATCGCCTCGATCGGCAGCCGCTGGACCTTGGTGCGGTGGCTGTAGCGGGAGATCCGGGCGGTGCCGGGGTCGATCACGTACTTGATGCCCGGGACGGTCAGCGAGGTCTCGGCCACGTTGGTGGCGAGCACGATCCGCCGGGAGTTGGAGCGCTGGAAGACCTTGTGCTGCTCGGCGGAGGAGAGCCGGGCGTAGAGCGGCAGCACCTCGGTGAATCTGAGGTTCAGCTTGGTCAGCGCATCCGCGGTGTCCCGGATCTCGCGCTCGCCGGAGAGGAAGACCAGGATGTCGCCGGGGCCCTCGGCCTGCAGCTCCTGGGCGGCCTCGCAGATCGCCTGGATCTGGTCGCGGTCGCGGTCGACCTCGGTGGCGTCCTCGTCCGCGTCGTCGTCGAGCTCGTCGACCAGCGGTCGGTAGCGGACCTCGACCGGGTAGGTGCGCCCGGAGACCTCGACGATCGGGGCGTCGCCGAAGTGGCGGGCGAAGCGCTCGGGGTCGATCGTCGCGGAGGTGATCACGACCTTGAGGTCGGGGCGGCGCGGCAGCAGCTGCTTCAGGTAGCCGAGGATGAAGTCGATGTTGAGGCTGCGCTCGTGCGCCTCGTCGATGATCAGCGTGTCGTACTGGCGCAGTTCGCGGTCGGTCTGGATCTCGGCCAGCAGGATGCCGTCGGTCATCAGCTTGACCAGGGTGTCCTGGCCGACCTGGTCGGTGAACCGGACCTTCCAGCCGACCGCCTCGCCCAGCGGGCTGTTCAGCTCCTCGGCGACCCGCTCGGCCACCGTGCGGGCGGCGATCCGGCGCGGCTGGGTGTGGCCGACCAGGCCCTTGACGCCGCGGCCCAGCTCCAGGCAGATCTTGGGGATCTGGGTGGTCTTGCCGGAGCCGGTCTCGCCCGCCACGATCACCACCTGGTGGTCGCGGATGGCCGCCAGGATGTCGTCCTTCTTCTGGCTGACCGGCAGCTCGGCCGGATAGCTGATCGCCGGGACGGCCTCGCGGCGCTGCGCCACGCGCAGTTCGGCCTTGGCGACCTCGGCGGCCAGCTCGCCGGCGATCTTCTGCCTGGCTTCGGTGCCGCGGGCCCGGCGGGCTCCCTCCAGGCGACGGCCGATCCGCTGCTGGTCGCGCAGGGTCAGCTCGGGCAGCCGGGCGGCCAGCTCGCCGATGGTGGGCGCGTCGGCCGGCTGGACAACGGGGGAACTCATCGCGGGCATCCCTCTAGGGTCGCAAACGGCGGCAGTGCGCCGCACCTGTGTTTCTGCGGGTGGTGAGTGGCGTCTCAAGTGTCACACCCGGGGGCGGGTCGAGGTTGCGGGGATAGTCGTCGCGGAGATAGTTTCCGCGCACCGAGCGCCCGGGGCCGAGAGTCCCGGGGACCGAGCGTGCGGAAGGACGGGTCAATGGCGTCGGCACCCGAGGACAGCCCCGGCTTCCTGCTCTGGCACGCCACCCTGCGCCGGCAGCGCGAGGTCGCCGCCGCGCTGGCCCCGCTCGACCTCACCCATCCGCAGTTCGTGCTGCTGGCCGGCCTCTGGTACCTGGACGGCCAGGGCTCCCGGCCCAACCAGCTGGAGCTGGCCCAGCACACCGGCACCGATGTGAAGACCGCTTCTCAGGTAATTCGACGCCTTGAGACCAAGGAATTTCTCATCCGGCAGGTCGATGCTGTCGACACCCGGATGAAGCGGCTGGCCGTCACCGAGCGCGGTGCGGTGGCGGCGGTGGCGGCGATCGAGGTGGTGGAGCGGGCGGACGCCGCGTTCTTCGCCGCGGCGCCGGACCGGGCGGCGGTGCTCGACGTGCTCAGGCCTCTGGCCCGCGGACGCGAGGGTCGTCGCTGAGTCGTGCCCCGGCCTGGCGGTACGCGCGGCGGTGAGTGCTGTGGTGAGCGAGTCGGCGTGTACGGCAGGGCGGGCAGGCGTTCGGGTGGCGTTACCATCAACCGGGTGTGACACCCCTGTGACAGTTGGCGTGATAGGGGTCACTGAGCACGGGTGGGGGTGCGATTAGCGTGGCGGGGTCAGTGCCCTTGACCACGCCGCGTCGTTCGTCCACACCCAGGCTCCACGTCACGAGAGGCAGTAGCACAAGGATGTCCACGACCACGCGGCAGCGACCCGAGCACCCGAGACCTGCGGCCTCTCGTGGGTGACCGCAGAGAACCCGCCGCGACCGTCCGGTCGCGGCTGTTCAGCACCACCGGGGTGGCTGCCACCGCAGCCGTGATCTCGCTGGGCGTCTTCGCCATCTGGCGCCACTTCCAGGCGGTCTCGATGGTGGACATGCTGGTCTACCGGGCCGAGGGCCAGGCCGTCGCGAGTGGGCACAACCTCTACACGATGCGGCTGCCCGTCTGGGACCTGGCGGCCACCTATCCGCCGTTCGCGGCGATGCTCTTCGTGCCGAGCACCTGGTTCCCGGTCAGCATGCTGCGCGGGCTGGTGACCATCCTCAACATCGGGCTGCTCGGTCTGCTCGGCTGGTTCTCCTTCACGCTGGCCGGCTGGCCGCGCCGGCGCTTCCGCCTCGCCGGGGCGCTGCTGGTGGCCGGCTTCGGCGTCTGGCTGGAGCCGGTCTGGACCACGCTGCAGTACGGCCAGATCAACCTGGGCATCGCCTGCCTGGTGCTCTACGACCTGA
Organism: Kitasatospora sp. NBC_01266; assembly: GCF_036242395.1. Taxonomy (NCBI): domain Bacteria; kingdom Bacillati; phylum Actinomycetota; class Actinomycetes; order Kitasatosporales; family Streptomycetaceae; genus Kitasatospora; species Kitasatospora sp. NBC_01266. Next base: position 4,602,202 of record NZ_CP108458.1, read on the forward strand.
CCCGCCCCGACCGGCACCGCGGCAAGGGCATCGGGATCGGCCTGGCCGCCGGCCTCAAGCTCACCCCCGGCCTGTTCGCCGTCTACCTGCTGCTCACCGGCCGGGTCCGGGCCGCGATGGTGGCCGGCGGCACCTTCCTGGCCACCATGCTGATCGGCGTCGTCGCGCTGCCCGGTGCGTCCTGGGGCTTCTGGAGCAAGTACGTCTGGGACACCAGCCGGGTCGGCGTCACCGAGCTGGTGGACGACCAGTCGGTGCGCGGAGCGGTGGCCCGGCTGCTGAGCAAGCACGATCCCGGCATGCTGGCCACCCTGGGCAGCGGGCTCGCGCTGGTGCTGGGGCTGGGCATCGCGGTGCTGGCGGCCCGCTCGACCAGGGAGATCCGGCGGGCCGAGGCCTGGGGCGTGGTCTGCACCGCGCTCACCGCGCTGCTGCTGTCGCCGATCAGCTGGACCCACCACTGGATCTGGTGCGTGCCGCTGCTGATCCTGCTCGGCGCGGAGAGCGCCCAGGAGCTGAGCCGGCCGCGCGGGGTGCGGCGGCTGCACTGGCGGCTGCTGCTGGCGTTCACCGCCGCCGCCTTCCTCTCCTACGCGATGTGGCTGGTGCCGCAGTCCGGCGGGCTCGGGGTTCCCTGGTACTGGCAGCTACCCTCGTCGATCTACCCGTTCACCGGGATCGTGGTGCTGGCCGTGATGGGCCGGCGCCTGCTGCGGATCCACCGGCCGACCATCGCCAGGTTGACCCGGAGCAAGGCCGAGCCGCTCGACCAGAGCGCTCGGGACGCCTCCCTGACAAGGCAGAGCTGAACCTGATGACGTCCCAGACCGACCTCCGGACGGCCACCGTCCCGGCGCCGCGGACCCGCGCGCTGACGCCGGCACTCGCCAAGCTCTCCGCCGCGGCGGCCTCCAGCCGGGGCCGGGCGGCGCTGCTGAGCCTGCTCTGCTTCGGCGTCTGCTTCGCCATCGGCATCCAGCAGTGGACCTCGGTCCAGCTCGGCGGCTTCGACCTCGGGATCTTCGACCAGGGGGTGCGCGGCTACGCGCACTTCGGGCTGCCGCTCTCCACGGTCAAGAGCGTGCACCACGAGTTCCCGCCCACCTTCTCGATCCTGGGCGACCACTTCTCGCCGATCCTGGCGCTGCTCGCGCCGCTGTACTGGATCTGGAACGACCCGCGCGCGCTGCTGCTCGGCCAGGCCCTGCTCTTCGCCACCGGCGTGCCGCTGATCCGGCGGATCACCGCGATCGCCTTCGAGGCCGCGCCGCAGCGCGACCGGCACCGCGCGATGGACCTGGCCGCGCTCGCCTACGCGCTGGGCTGGCCGCTGCTGGTCGCCTCCCGGGTCGGCTTCCACGAGGTCGGCTTCGCGGTTCCGCTCACCCTGCTGATGCTGGAGCGCGGGATGCGCCGGCGGTACGGCATGGTGGCCCTCGCCGCGCTGCTGCTCTGCTGCACCAAGGAGGACCTCGGCCTGATGGTCGGGGCCTACGGCCTGGTGCTGATCCTGCGCGGCCGCAAGGGCGCAGACCCGCGCGGGCTGCGGGTCGGCGCGGGCCTGCTGGTGCTCGGCCCGCTCGCCTCGGTGGTCGAGATCCAGTGGCTGCTGCCCGCGATGGGCGGCCAGCCCGGCTACTACTGGAACTACCAGGAGCTGGGCGCCAACGCCGGGGACGCGGTCAACCACGTGCTGCACAACCCGTGGCTGCTGGTGGAGGGGGCGTTCAGCGCGCCGCTCAAGCCGCTGCTGGTGCTCTGGCTGTTCGGCACCCTGCTGCTGCTGCCGCTGCGCTCGCTCACCGTGCTCTGCCTGGTGCCGCTGCTGGCCGAGCGGATCCTGTCCACCAACCCCAACCACTGGTCGATCGCCCGGCACTATGACTCCTTCCTGTGGCCGATCCTGCTGACCGCCTCGATCGAGGTACTCGGCCGGCTCCACGCGAACGAGGGCCGGCGCAAGCTGGCCCGCAGGCTGGGCCTGGCCACCGTGGCGATCACCGTGGCAGCCGCGATCCCGCTGGGCCTGGCCTCGCTGGCGGTGCCCGCCTACTGGAAGGCCGCGTCGAGCGAGGCCGCGCTGCTGCGGGCCAGCAAGCTGATCCCGAACGGGGCCACCGTGGAGGCCGACAACCAGGTGGTGCCCCGGCTGACCGCGCGCACCCACGTGGTGCTGGTGGACGAGACCCCGCGCGGGATGGACTACGTGCTGATCCGCTCCACCGACCGGGCCTTCCCGTTCGCCACCGTCCAGCAGCAGGTCGACCGGATCAAGCTGCTGCTGGCCAACGGCTACCAGCAGATCTGGGCCGAGGACGGCACGGTGCTGCTGAAGCGGGTCGGCGACCAGCCGGTTCCGGGGCAGCAGCTGCCGGGTCCCGGCAGCACGCCGGTGCAGGACGTGGTGCCGCCGGACGTGGGCCACAACCTGTTCCTGGGCTGACCGACCCGTTGGCGGCGGTGCCGCACTGAGGCGGGTCCGGCCGTCGGCGGCGTCCGGGGGACCGGCCCGCTCGTGCGGGACCTGTGCCGGTGAACCGAACTGACGTACCATCAGGGGCCCTGTTCTCCCTGGAGGTCGGCATGCGTCGGATCGCGGTGGTCGGAGCGGGGCAGGCCGGCTTGCAGCTCGCGCTGGGGCTGGTGGCGGCCGGGTACCAGGTGACGGTGGTCGCGGCGCGGACGCCGGAGCAGGTGCGGCAGGGCCGGGTGCTGTCGACGCAGGCGATGTTCGGGCCCGCACTGCGGATCGAGCGGGCCGCGGGGCTGAACCTGTGGGAGGAGCGGGCGCCGGCCGTGCGGGAGGTCCGGGGGGTGCTCGCCGCGCCGCCCGGGGTGCAGGCGCTGGCCTTCACCATGGCGCTGGACGAGCCCGCGCAGTCGGTGGACCAGCGGATCAAGTTCGCGGCCTGGCTGGAGCTGCTCGCCGAGCGGGGCGGCCGGGTGGAGTACCGCACGCTGGACCCGGCCGGGCTGCGGGAGCTGGCCGAGCGGCACGAGTTGACGGTGGTCGCGGCCGGGCGCGGCGAGCTGGCCGAGGTCTTCGCGCGGGACCGGCCGCGCTCCCCGTACGACCGGCCGCAGCGGACGCTGGCCGGCCTCTACGCGCACGGGGTCGGTTCGCCCGACCCGGCGGCGGAACCCAGGGCGCGGATGCACGCGATCCCGGGCGCCGGCGAGCTGTACCTGCAGCCGGCGCTGACCCTCTCGGGGCCGTGCTCGATCCTGCTCTGGGGCGCCGTCCCCGGTGGGCCGCTGGACTGCTTCGCCGACCGCCCGGCTCCGGGCGAGCAGCTCGACCGGATCCGGGCCGTGCTGCGCGAGTTCCTCCCGTGGGAGGCGGAGCTGTGGGGCGCCGCCGAGCCGACCGACCCGGGGGCGGCGCTCTACGGGGCCCTCACCCCGACCGTGCGGCAGCCGGTGGCCCGGCTGGGCGGTGGCGCGGGCGGGGAGTGCCCGGCGCTGGGGATCGGCGACACCCTGGTGGTCAACGACCCGCTCACCGGCCAGGGCGCGAACAGCGCCGCGCGGGCGGCGGCGCACTATCTGACGGCGATCGTCGAGCGTGGCGAGGCGCCGTTCACCGCCGACTGGATGCGGCAGACCTTCGAGCTCTTCTGGCAGCGCCACGCCCGCCACACCGTGGACTTCACCCGCGCGATGCTGGAGCTGCCCGAGCACCTGCACGCGGTCTTCGCCGCGGCGGCCGAGCACGAGCAGGTGGCCCGTCGCCTCGCCAACACCTACGCCGAGCCGAGCGACTACGCCGCCTGGCTGGCGACGCCGGAGTTGACGGCGGCCTACCTGGCTTCGTTCGCCGACTAGCTTCGAGCACCAGCCAGCGGGCCGACAGCCGGCGCACGGCGTCGGCCGGTGGCGTCCAGCGGGCCCGCGTCAAGGCATACCGAAGGAAGCCGTCGCCCGGGGGAGGGTCGGCCCGGCTTTCGGCCGGTCGATTTTCGAGGCTTTCGGGTTCGAACAGCGCACCCAAATGTCCCGAATTCAGGACCTTCCGGTGTCGACCGGCGTCAGCGGGTCAGAGCAGGAAAAGCTTGGCGAAGGGCGCCGTGATCCGCTCCTGCCGTGAGCCGAAGTCGACGAGCACCGCGATGGTGCCGTCGCCCTCGACGCTGATCGCTCGACCGAGGCCGAACTCGTCGTGCGACACACGGTCCCCGACAGCGAATCGCTTGGCGGGCGGCGGGGCCGCAGTTCGGAATGGACTGGTGGGCAGGTGGCGCCGGGGTGAGGTTGGATTCGTCATCGTTGCCAGTATGCGCCTGTTCGGAGAGGCCGGAGTGATCCTGGGCGGCGAATTTTCTTGATCTTCGGCACCTGTTGGCACTCACCGGGGCCGCGCGACGCTCCCCCGACACTCCCCGGTGATCTTGGGCGCCGTCGGGCCACCGTTCGCGACGCTGCGTGCCCGGCCGGGCACCGCCGAGGCCGCCGGCCGGGCACCGCCTGGGTCGTCCGAAGTCGCACCGGTGGAAACCCCCGTTTCGGATCGGACCCTGCTACAGTCGACTTAGTTGCAGTTTTGGTTCCCATGAACTTTGTGTGCGCCTGCTGGTATGACCGCAGGCGCATTTTGTTTCCCGGGCATTCACCGGGCGGGCCATCATCGCGGCGACGCGAAGCTCGCGAGGTGTGAGTTTCTTACTGCCCATTCAAGGAGATTTTTCATGGCTAACGGCACTGTGAAGTGGTTCAACGCGGAAAAGGGCTTCGGCTTCATCGAGCAGGAGGGTGGCGGTCCTGACGTGTTCGCCCACTACTCGAACATCAACGCCAACGGCTTCCGTGAGCTGCTCGAGGGCCAGAAGGTCGAGTTCGACGTCACGCAGGGCCAGAAGGGCCCGCAGGCGGAGAACATTCGCCCCCTCTAGTCTTTTTCGCTGCCCGGCACCGACCGGCAGCAGGGGCCGGCATCGCGCATCAGCGTGGTGCCGGCCCTCGGCGTTTCCGGCCCCGTGGCGGGGCGTCGGCTGGGCGCTGCCCTGTCGTAGCCCTGGCCCGAACCGGCCGGTGTGCTCCCGGGTCAGCTCGACCAGGAGCAGCCGTCCCGCCCTCTTCGGCCTGGCGCGGGTGGCAGACCGGCTGACGGCGCGGCCGACCGTGCCGGTGGGGCCGCTACGTGGCAGCGCCTTCCAGCGGCATGCAAAATGCCCCCGAGCGATTCGCTTCGGGGGCATCGTGTCTGTTCGGGACTGGTGGCCAGGGCCGGGGTCGAACCGGCGACCTTCCGCTTTTCAGGCCAAGCCGGGGCGGTGAGATGCCCTGATTTGATCGCTGACGCCATCCGTAGAAGTGCGACGTCGGACGCCATGGTGCACGTCGGTTGGCGTCAGCGTTGGCGTCAAGCGGAGTCTCGGGATCGGACGGGGCTTGTCAGTCGAGGGTCCGCAGTTGCTGGTTGATCTCGCGCAGGTCGAGGTGGGCCGGGTCGAAGTCGGTTGCCGTCTTGAGGCCGAGCCAGCGAAGCAGGTCCTCGTGCTCCGGGTCGTCGGAGTCCTGGAGGGTCCGCTTGAGGTCCTCGTACCCGCCCGGTCCGCCGCAGTCCTCGGGTGGGCAGGCTCCGGCGCCGTCTACGCAGGCGGGATAGTGGTGGTCGGCCTCGGCTGTCATCCGGCGTTCGACGGTGATGCGGTGCTCCCACGAGTCGCCGAAATCGTAGTCGTAATCGAGGTGCGCGCCTTCCTTGACCAGGACGTTCAGGACAGCGGTGGTCTCGTCGACGAAGTCGAGTTCAGAGGAACGGCGTCCGTACTGGACGCCGTTGGCGCTGAACGCGTGCAGGTGACAGTTCTGCCAGCCCATGGCCGCCTGGATGACCCGGTGCAGGTTGTCGAGGCGGATACCGGCCGGCACCTGGACGCGGCGCCACACCGCGGGCTGATCCACATCGGCGAGTTGGATGCGGAGCTCGTAGACCGGGTCGCCAGGGCGTGGCTCCCCGCGTAGCCGGGCCAGGGCTAGACGGCCGGCCGAGGTGAGAGCGACGGACTTGCCGGTCTGCTGGGCGGCCCCGAGCCCCCTGAGCGCCGCGAGGAGGCGATCCACGTCGCGGTCGTTGCTCTGACGCAGCAGGCGAAGGCGGTCCTCGGGAAGGTCGTCGAGGACGAAGAACCCGGACAGTGCCTCCCACACCGCAGTCCGCAGCTTCTGTTCCGGCACCGGGAGGTCGGCGGCGTAGAGGCTCGTCAGTACCGCCCGCATTCCGGCGGGGTACTCCTCCGCGAACATCGAGCCGAGCCACCCAGAGGGGAGTACCGTCTCGCCGATGCGCGGCAGGGCTTCGAACAGCGCGTCGAGGAGGCGCTCGGGGTCCTCCAGTAGGCGCGCGTTCTTCTTGACGGGCACCAGGCGGCCGCCGGTGACCCGGAGCAGCCGGGCCGCCTTGGCCCATTCGACCAGCAGGTTCAGGTGGTACAGCTCCTGGCTGGACTTGGTCTTGAAGGTCCTGTCACCGATGGCCGGGTCGATGGTGTCGCCGGTCTCCAGGAGTGTGACCAGGGTCCGCGCGTCCGCGAGGGCGACCTTGCCCGTCTGGGTGAGCTTGCGTCCCGCGCCGATCCAGCTGACGAGACCTCGGACCTGCTCGACGGTGCGTGGCTGCTCGGGTTCCATCGCCGCTTCCTGTCTGCTCAGACGCTCGAGGATTCCATCATCGAGGATCGGCATTCCCGTTAGGCTCGCGGCGATGAGCGAGTACCAGTACTACGAGTTCCTGGCGATCGACCGACCGCTGACCAGCGACGAGCAGGAGCAACTGCGGTCGCTGTCCACCCGGGCCCGGATCACCGCGACCAGCTTCACCAACGAGTATCAGTGGGGCAACTTCCGCGGTGACCCTCGGCGGATGGTGGAGCAGTACTACGACGCCCACCTCTACCTGACCAACTGGGGCACCCACCAGGTGATCCTGCGCCTGCCCAAGGGGCAGCTCACGCTGCGAGCGCTGGACCCGTACTGCTTCGACGAGTGCGTCGAGGCATGGACGACCAAGACCCACCTCGTCCTGGACCTGCGCAGCGAGGACGAGAGCGGGGACTGGGACGAGGGTGCCGAGGACTCGCTCGGTGCCATCGCCGGGGTGCGGGCCGAGCTGGCCGCCGGGGATCGCCGCGCCCTGTACCTCGCATGGCTGTCCGCCGTCGGCGCCTGGGCACTCCAGGAGGACGACGAGGAGGCCTGCCGGGCGGCGGTCGAGCCCCCGGTCCCGGCCGGGCTCGACCGGCTCACCGCACCGCAGCGAGCGCTCGCGGACTTCCTGCGCGTTGATGCCGACCTGCTGGCGGTCGCCGCCCAGGCCAGCCCGCCCGCTCCCGAGCCTCCGAAGAGGCCCGGGAAGAAGGAGCTGGAACCGCAGATCGCCGCACTCCCCGACAAGGAGAAGAACGACCTCCTGCTGCGCCTGGCCCTGGGCAGTGAGGCGCAGCTGGGCGCCGAACTGCTGCGCCGCCTGCGCGGCGAACCGGTTGCCGCGCCCGTGCCGGGGCAGCGATCCGCAGCTGAACTGCTGGATGCAGCGCACGCGCGGGCCGCCGGGCGCCGACAGCGCGCCGAGCGGGTTCGAGACGAGGCGCGGGCAAAGAAGCTGACCGCCCTGGCCGCCGACGAGGAGGCGATCTGGCGGGAGGTCGAGAACCACGTCGCCCGCAAGCAGGTGGCCCGCTACGACGCCGCAGTGGCCCTTCTGGTCGAGCTCCGCGATGCCTGTGACCACGTCGGACGCGGACTTGAGTTCCGGCAGCGGCTGGCCGCGCTCCGCGAGGAGCACCGGCACCTGCCTGGCCTGCTGCGCAGACTCGACGACCGGGTGCTGCGCGGCTGACGTCACCCGCACGCACGGGACGCTTGAAACGAACCGACGACCCATACCATCTGCGTAATATACAGTGGCTGGTATGGGCGAGCGCTACTCCATCGAGCTGGAACCGGAGGTGCGTCTCTGGCTTGCGAGTCTCACCCCGCAGCACTATCGGCAGGTCGAGGAGAAGGCTGATCTCCTTGCCGAGTACCCAACCACGCTCGACGAACCGCACTCGCGGAACCTGGGTGATGGGGTGCGTGAACTGCGCCTCGGCCTGAGCGGGAACGCGGTGCGGATCAGCTACTGGCTGGCGCCTGGACGCCGCATCGTTCTGCTTACCGTCTTTCGCAAGACCCGAATGCGTGAGGAAGTGGAGGTCAAACGAGCCAAGGCTGCCAAGCTGGTGTGCGAGACGGGCATCCTGGAGCTCATGAGATCTACAGCCGCAACACGGCGGAGGAGGAACGGTGAACCACGCACGCTGGCAGCTGGCTCGGGACAAGCGCGCGCTTCACAGGGAGTTCGAGCCCCCTGCGATCATCGCCGAGCGGGAGCAGATTCGTCTGGCCATGGCGCTCGGCCAGCTCGTCTACGACCGGCGTACCCAGTTGGGACTGAGCGAGGACGATCTGGCGGTTCGCCTCGGTAGCACCGCTGACGAGGTGGAACACATCGAGGTTGGTGGAGTCCTCCCGGTCACGTCCGACCTGCTTCTCCGGATTGCCGCGGCTCTGGAGGTGTCCGTGGATGTCCATCTGGCGACCTCGGGCACGGCAGTCAGCTTCGCCGCTCGCGCCGCATAGCCAGGAGGAAGCCGTGGACTATGGGCAGCAGTTGTCGGCCGCTCTGCGGGACAGGCGAAGGCAACTGGGGATCTCCCAGGCCGAACTCGCCCGGCGGGCCGGCATGACGCAGCCTGGCATCTCCCGCGTGGAACTGGGGGACACGACCCCGACCCTTCCCCTCCTGGCGCGGCTCGCCAAGGCGTTGGAGGCAGACCTCGACATCCGGCTGGCCCCCCTGGACGGAAGGACGACGATGCGCTTCGTGCCCCACCGTCACGCCGACGCGGCGTGACGGCAGTGGCAGTGGCGTTGCGGCAAAGACGCGGAGGGTCTGACCGTCCGCCGTCCCGTTGGCGTCAAACGGCACAAAAATGCCCCCGAAGTGAGCTCTTCGAGGGCATGATGCCTGGTCAGGCTATGTGGCCAGGGCCGGGGTCGAACCGGCGACCTTCCGCTTTTCAGGCGGACGCTCGTACCAACTGAGCTACCTGGCCGTACTGCACCATCCCTCGCGGGATGCGCGATCCTGACGGGACTTGAACCCGCGACCTCCACCTTGACAGGGTGGCGAGCTAACCAACTGCTCCACAGGACCTTGACAGAGCCTTGCGACCCTGGACTTTACTACGTTTACTGCTGCCTTGCGGTACTGCGTGCCCCCAACGGGATTCGAACCCGTGCTACCGCCTTGAAAGGGCGGCGTCCTGGGCCACTAGACGATGAGGGCTTTCGGCCCGCCCGGCTGAGTTCCAGCGGTCGGGGACGTGAGAAGCATATGGGATGCAGGCGGGAACGCCAAAACGGTTTCGGTTCGGCGGGCCGGGGGTGCGGCGGCGGGGTGGGTCAGGACCAGCCCAGCTCGTGCAACTCGTGGTCGTCGAAGCCGAAGTGGTGGGCGACTTCGTGGATCACGGTGGTGCGGACCTCGACGACGGCGAGCTCCCGGGTCTCGCACAGCCGCAGGGTGGGGCCGCGGTAGATGATGATCCGATCGGGCAGGACGCCGGCGTACCACTCGCCCCGCTCGGTGAGGGGAGTCCCCTCGTAGAGGCCGAGCAGGTCGGGTGTCGCGGGGTCGGGCTCGTCCTCGACGAAGACGGCCACGTTGTCCATCATCGCCGCCAGCTGCGAGGGGATCTGGTCGAGGGCGTCGCTGACCAGAGATTCGAAATCGTCCCGGCTCATGTCCACGGGCTCATTGTCGGGGGCGCGGTGAGGGCATGCCAGGTGATGGACCGTCCGGTCGGCTCGATCCGGTGGGCGGCGGGCCGTGTCCCCGCGGCCGGACGGGCGTTGGGCACCGCAAGGGGCCGCGGCTCGGTGCGGCCGGGGTGGGGCGTGCGGGAGAGGCGGCGGCAAATGGTTCCGACGGGTGCGAGCGGGCGTTCGAGTGGCCGGGGTGCGGCGGCGCGGGTCGTCGCCGGGCGGGTGCGGCCGCCCCGGGAGCGGGTCTCGGCGGCGGCGCGGGTGCGGGGCACCCGGGCGACGGTCGCCGGCCCGGCGGGCCGTGGCGGGGTGCGGGCCGCTCGTGGGGCGCAGCGGTCGGCGGTGCTCCGTTCGGTGGCGGTCCGCACGGCTGTGCTGGCGCTCGCCGGGCTGAGCGTGGCCGGGTGCATGGAGGTCGGGTCGGGCGAGCAGCCGGTCGGGCACGCCTCGGCGGTGGCCGGGCCGAGCGTGAAGGCCTCCGGCGGGGCCAGCGCCCAGGCGCGGCCCGGGGCGCGGTCGGAGCACGGCGGCGGACGGGGCGCGGGGGCGTCCGGGGCCGCCACGGCGAGCGGCGGCGAGGTGGCACCCGTGAACGACCCGAGCCCGGGTGTGTCACCGGCGCCCGGGCAGCCAGGGGGCGTGGTCGCGGTGCCCGCGCCGGTGGAGGCCAACGCGCAGGGGGCGCCCGGCGGCCCGGTGGGCGCCGGGGCGGTCGGTGGTGCGCCGGGAGCGGCCGGGGAGCCGGGGGGCGGGCGCGGCGCCGGTGCGGCCGGTGGTGCGGCGGGTGCCGGCACGCCGGGCGCCGGTGGTGCCGCCGGGAGCGGCGCGGGAGGCACGGGTGCCGGCGGCGGGGCGTCGGCGAGCCCCGGCGGCGCGGGCGGGGCGTCCGGCTCCGGCGGGGTGGCCGGGGGTGGTGCCGCGGGTGGCGCCGGGTCCGCCGGCGGCCCGTCGGTCGGGCCGGGACACCCGTCGAGCCCGCCGCCGTCCCAGTCCGCGCTGCCCGCGCCGTCCGCGAGCGGCAGTGGCTCGGGGGGTGGCACGGGCGGCGGATCGGGGAGCGGATCCGCTGCCGGAGGTGCCGGTTCGGGCGCACATTGACGGGTCGACCAGCGCATTTGCCTTCGGACTGATGGCTCGTCTATGGTGGTAGATCGTTCGTTTGATCCATTTGACTGGCGCCCTGTTCCCATCTGGCGCCCTTGGCGCGTTCCGGCGATCCGTGGCTGACCGCATAGAGGCGGTTGTAAGTCATTACCCCGGACTTTGGCGCGTGCCACTTCCGGAAGGTTTTGCATTGTCTCTCGTTGACGACGACCGCTTCGTCATGCCCGCGAACACCCAGGACGAGGCGCTCGACGCCGCCGACCTGATCGACACCGACACCACCATCGACACCCTGGACGCCATCGAGGCCGAGGGTGACGAGCTGACCGACGCCGATGACGCCATCGAGGCCGACGACGCTGTCGAGGCCGAGCCCACCATCACCTTCGGCGACCTCGGTCTGCACGACGACGTGGTCCGGGCGCTCGCCAAGCGCGGCGTCACCACCCCGTTCCCGATCCAGGCCGCGACCATCCCGGACGCGCTGGCCGGCAAGGACGTGCTGGGCCGTGGCCGCACCGGCTCCGGCAAGACCCTGAGCTTCGGCCTGCCGCTGCTCACCCGCCTCGCCGACGGCGAGCGCACCAAGCCCAAGCACCCGCGCGGCCTGATCCTGGTCCCGACCCGCGAGCTGGCCATGCAGGTCGCCGACGCGCTGGAGCCGTTCGGCTCGGTGCTCGGCCTCAAGCTCAAGGTGGTCTGCGGCGGCACCTCGATGTCGAACCAGATCTACGCCCTGGAGCGTGGCGTCGACATCCTGGTCGCCACCCCGGGCCGCCTGCGCGACCTGATCAACCGCGGCACCGCCAAGCTCGCCGACGTCCAGACCGTCGTGCTCGACGAGGCCGACCAGATGGCCGACATGGGCTTCCTGCCCGAGGTCACCGAGATCCTCGACCAGGTCCCGGCCGGCGGCCAGCGCCTGCTCTTCTCCGCCACCCTGGAGAACGAGATCGACAGCCTGGTCAAGCGCTACCTGAGCAACCCGGTCACCCACGAGGTCGACGCGGCCCAGGGCGCGGTCACCACCATGAGCCACCACATCCTCGTGGTGAAGCCCAAGGACAAGGCGCCGATCACCAACGCGATCGCCGCCCGCAAGGGCCGCACGATCATCTTCGTCCGCACCCAGATGGGTGCCGACCGGGTCGCGGAGCAGCTGATCGAGGCCGGCGTCAAGGCCGACGCGCTGCACGGCGGCATGACCCAGGGCGCCCGTACCCGGGTGCTGGGCGACTTCAAGGACGGCTACGTCAACGTGGTCGTCGCCACCGACGTGGCGGCCCGCGGTATCCACGTGGACGGCATCGACCTGGTGCTCAACGTGGACCCGGCCGGTGACCACAAGGACTACCTGCACCGCTCCGGCCGTACCGCTCGCGCGGGCCGCTCCGGTGCCGTCGTCACCCTGGTGCTGCCGCACCAGCGTCGTGGCGTCTTCCGCCTGATGGAGGACGCGGGCGTCGACGCCTCGCGCCACATCCTGGACCACGCCTTCGACGCCGAGGTCGCCAAGATCACCGGCGCCCGCTCGCTGATCGAGGTCCAGGCGGAGAGCGCCTCGGGCATCGCCGGTGCGGCGGAGCGCGAGGTCGCCGAGATGACCCGCCAGCTGGAGCGCGCGCAGCGCCGGGCGACCGAGCTGCGCGAGGAGGCCGACCGCCTCTCCGCGCGGGCCGCCCGCGAGCGCGCCGAGCTCGGCATCGAGGACGAGGCTCCGGTGGCCGAGGCCGCCGAGTCGACCGAGGCCGTGGCCGTGGCCGAGCAGCCGGTGCGTGAGGCTCGCGAGGAGCGCACGCCGGCCTACCGCGAGGCGCGCAACGACCGCCCGTCGTACGGCGACCGTGGTGACCGTGGCGGTTTCGGTGGCGGTCGTGACCGTGATGACCGTGGCGGTCGTTCGTTCGGTGGGGACCGTCCGGCGCGTTCGTTCGGTGACCGGGACAACCGTGGTGACCGTGGTGGCTTCGGTGGCGGTCGTGACCGTGATGACCGTGGTGGCCGTTCGTTCGGTGGGGACCGTCCGGCGCGTTCGTTCGGTGACCGGGACAACCGTGGTGACCGTGGTGGCTTCGGTGGCGGTCGTGACCGTGATGACCGTGGTGGCCGTTCGTTCGGTGGGGACCGTCCGGCGCGTTCGTTCGGTGACCGGGACAACCGTGGTGACCGTGGCGGTTTCGGTGGCGGTCGTGACCGTGATGACCGTGGTGGCCGTTCGTTCGGTGGGGACCGTCCGGCGCGTTCGTTCGGTGACCGGGACAACCGTGGTGACCGTGGTGGCTTCGGTGGCGGTCGTGACCGTGATGACCGTGGTGGCCGTTCGTTCGGTGGGGACCGTCCGGCGCGCCCCTTCGGTGACCGCGACAACCGTGGCGGCGGCGCCGGCAGCAGCACCAGCCGTCCGTTCGCCCGCCGCGACGACCACCGCTCGGGTGGCCGTCCGCAGGGTGGCTCCTCCTTCGGCGACCGCGACCGCGGTGGCTTCGGTGGCGGCCGTGACCGTGACAACCGTGGCGGCAGCAGCTTCAACGGCGGCGACCGCAAGCCGCGTTGGAAGAGCTGACGCAGCCTGATCGCCCGGCGGGCCCGCTCCACTTCGGTGGGGCGGGCCCGCCGCTTTTCTATTCGGTGGTGCGGCGGGCCGCTCATCCCTACCGTGGGCGGGGATGAGCAGCAGACTGAGCCAACTGGCCAAGGAGAACGAAGAGATCGCGGAGCGCGGCGCCTACCTCGGGCCGCGCGGCGCGGTGGTGGCGATCGGGGAGCAGCTGGCGGCGGCGCGGGCCGGCACCGTCTGCCATCCACCGGAAGGCCCAACTGGCGCACCGTCAGCTGGCCCTGGTGCGCCGGTGCTCGAAGTGACCGCCGAGGGCAGCCTGCAGGCCGCCGCCCGGCTGGTGCGGGAGAACGGCGGGTCGGCGGCCGGGTCGGTCGGGGTGCTCACTTTCGCCTCCGCGCGCAACCCCGGCGGTGGCTACCTGCGCGGGGCCCGGGCGCAGGAGGAGGACCTGTGCCGCACCGCGCTGCTCTACCAGTGCCTGCTGGCGGTACCCGACTACTACGCGGCGCACCGGGCCTCGGCCGACCTGCGGTACAGCCACCGGGTGATCTTCTCGCCCGCCGTGCCGGTGATCCGCGACGAGCACGGCGAGCTGCTCGCGCGGCCGTACCCCGTCTCGTTCCTCACCTCGGCCGCGCCGAACGCCGGACAGCTCGCGCTGCGCGGCGAGTTGCGCGGTGAGTTGCGCGACCAGGATGGCGAGTTGCGGGTGTTGCTGGCGGAGCGGGCCGGCCGGGTGCTGGCGGTGGCGGCGCGGCACGGGGTGCGGCAGCTGGTGCTGGGTGCGTGGGGGTGCGGGGTGTTCCGCAACGATCCGGCGCAGGTCGCGGGGGCGTTCGAGGTGGCGCTGGCCTCGTCCGGGGGCGCCTTCGAGCGGGTGGTCTTCGCGGTCCGGGACCGTGCGAAGGTCTCGGCCAACCGGGCGGCCTTCGAGGCGCGGTTCGGGCTTTCGCTCAGTGGCCGGGGAGGTTGCCGCCCAGCGTGACCAGCCCCCCGCAGCAGGCGAGGGCCGCGACCAGCCCGACACCGATGATGCCGACCGCCTGCCCCCGCTCGGCGAACGTCTGCCGGACCGGGGCGTCGAGGCCGAAGAGCAGTGGGTTCTCCGGGAGATGGCGCACCGGCAGCGGCGCGCCGTCCACCGGATAGCTCTCGCGGCTGTGGGTGTGCAGGTCGACCCCGATCACCTGTTCGCCGTCGGCCGCGGTGAAGCTGAGCACCGGGTGGTAGCGGTGCGCGTTGTCGCCGCCGCCGTCCACCACCAGGGTGCCGACGATCCGCCCGTGGCCGACGATCCCCTTCTCGCGCAGCAGGGTGGACCGTTCGCGCCGGCCGGCCCGCCGGGTCAGCACGGTGGCCGTGGCCAGCGCCAGGCCGGAGGCGGCGAGCACGCCGCTGGTCGCGATCGCGTCCGGGTCGGTCCAGCGGGTCAGCACCAGCGCGACCGAGCCCAGTGTCATCACCAGCAGGCTGGTCAGTGCCACGTCGAACACGCTGGTCTGCGGCCCGATCTGGAACCGGTCCGGCGCGTCGGGCAGATACCGCACCGCGATCGGCTGCCCCGGCCAGCCGGCCAGCGGCACCCGCCCGCAGGACGGGGACCCGATCACCTCACGCTCCGAGGCGGGATCGGTGAACCGCACCACCAGCAGCAGCGGGGCGGCGCCCTGCCGCTCCGGGACCAGCACCTCGGTGACCGTGCCCTGGACCTCGGTGCCGTGCCGGGCGAACCTGGCCAGCCCCAGCGCGATCGCGGGCACGCCCAGCACGAGCAGTGCCAGGCCGCTCCACCAACAGCCCATCAGTACCTCGTGCTCGCACCGGCTCATCGCCGTCCCCCTGTCCACCGACGCCCAGCCCCGACGCGACGCCCGACCGGCTCCCCGCCCCCGACCGCGACCGCGTGTGACGCCGTCCGGCCTCCTGGGTAGCCACTCCGATCCTGCCCCGTTCGCGCCCCGCTGTCACCAAGGCGTGCCGACGGACACCGGGCCGACACACAACTCGGCCACCGCGCCCTGCCGGCCGCCACCGATCAGCTCTCGCGGGCCGCACCCCGCTCCGCGACCGCCGACGCCACGGCCACCACGCCGGTCACCGCCAACACCGCCGGCCACGCCCCGATCCGCTTCGCCAGCGGATGCGACCCCCCGAACGCGCCCAGATACAGCCCCGTCAGCGCCACCGCCGGCCCCGCCCCCACCGTCCGCCGCCACCGGTACGCCGCCCCGGCCCCGGCGGCGGCCAGCACGGCGCCCCCGAGCCGACGGTTCCCGGTCCAGCGGGCGGTGCCGTAGCCGCCCACGAGGCCGGCGGCGGCGATCAGGGTGGTGGTGGGGTTCTCCATGGTGTGCGTCTCCTTGGGAGGGGATTGTTCGGATGCCTGAGCATCGTACGAATCCGTCCGGTGCGGGCGGGGCTGTTGCCCTGGTGCGCGCGTTCGGTCGTGGATCATGGACACGCCCGGCAGGGACGCCAAAATCGGGTGCGCCGCTCCGCTGTCCGGCGGGAGACTGCCGGGCAGCGGAGAGGGGTGGACGTGATGCGGGTGTTGTTGTCCGGGGTCGTGGGGTCGACGGCGTACGGGTTGGCGCGGGACGGGTCGGATGTGGATCGGCTCGGGGTGTTCGCGGTGGACACGGCGGAGTTGCACGGGTTGCGGCGGCCGGTGGAGTCGGTGGTGGACACGGCGCCGGACCGGACCTGGCACGAGGCGGCGAAATGGTGCCGACTGGCGCTGGTGTGCAATCCGACGGTGTCCGAACTGGTTTGGCTGTCGCCGGAGTTGTACGAGGAGCGGACCGCGCTGGGGGAGGAGCTGATCGGGCTGCGGGAGCGGTTTCTCAGTGCGCGGGCGGTGCGGTCGGCGTATCTCGGGTACGCGGGACAGCAGTTGCGCAAGCTGCGGACCCGGGAGGCCGGGTCGCGGGCCGCCAAGCCCGCGCGGCACCTGGTGCGGCTTCTCGAGCAGGCGGTCGGCCTGCACGAGACCGGTGAGCTGCGGGTCCGGCTCGCCGATCCGGAGCGGGTGCGCGAGTTGGGCGAGCGGATCGCGCGGTGCCCGGAGGTCGCGGAGCCGCTGCTGGCCCGGGCCGAGCAGCGGCTGGACCGGCCCGGCGTGCTGCCGGAGGCGCCGGACGAGGCGCCGGTGGAGGACTGGCTGCGCCGGGTGCGGCTGGCGCACCTCGCGGTGGCCGGGTGAGGCGGGCGGGACGCGCGGGTGGGTAATGCACTGGCCGGGGTGCGGGGATCACCCGGTACGATCGTCACGGCAGATCCACTGTCGTCGCGGGGCGCTAGCTCAATTGGCAGAGCTGCGGACTTTTAATCCGTAGGTTCAGGGTTCGAGCCCCTGGCGCCCCACCCCGCAAGGCCAGGTCGGACGAGGTCCGACCTGGCCTTTTTCCGTGCCGGAGTCGCTGAGCGGCGGGCGGTCCGCCGGGCGGCGGTCCGGGGCTGGGTGTCGGGGTGGCTGCGGGTGCGCCGGATGCCCGAAAGAGCGGTGATCTGTCGGTACCCGGAGGATCGGCGCAGCCGGTAGGTTGACCAGCCGTCAGATCTTCCCCGGCGACCCCAGATCGGAAGATCCCGTTGAGTGGATGGCACACGGAACTCGGCAGCCGCACTGAGCTGGGCAGCATCGCGGACCTCGGCGGGGTGAGGAAGGTCCGCGGTGCGACGGAGGTCTGCATCGTCGGTGTCGGGCCCCGGGGGCTCTCGGTGCTGGAGCGGATCTGCGCGAACGGGCGGGCCGGGCTGGGGGCGGGCCGGGTGATCGTCCATCTGGTCGACCCGGCGGCGCCGGGGCCTGGCCGGGTCTGGCGGACCGGGCAGTCCCGGCATCTGCTGATGAACACGGTGGCTTCCCAGGTCACCGTCTTCACCGATCGCAGCGTCGAGTTGGCCGGGCCGGTGGAGGAGGGGCCGAGCCTCTACGAGTGGGCCGGTTCGCTGGCTCAGGCATCGGCCGGGCGGTACGACGAGGAGACGCTCGCCGAGGCCCGCGCGCTCGGTCCGGACTCCTATCCCACCCGCGCCTTCTACGGCCACTATCTGAGCTGGGCGTTCGCCCGGATCGTGGCCGGCGCGCCCGCGGCGGTCAGTGTGCGCACCCACCGGGCGCGGGCGGTCGCGCTGGACGACGACTACGACGCGGGGGACCGGGCCCAGCGGCTGCTGCTGGACGACGGCAGCGTGCTGGCCCCGCTGGCCGCCGTGGTGCTGGCCCAGGGGCACCTGCCGTGCCGGGCCACCCGTGAGGAGGAGCGGCTGGCGCAGTTCGCCGCCGAGCACGGCCTGACCTATGTCGAGCCGGCCAACCCGGCGGACCTGGACCTCGACCAGGACCTGTCGGCGATCGGGCCCGGTGAGCCGGTGCTGCTGCGCGGGCTCGGGCTCAACTTCTTCGATCACCTGGCCCGGTTCACGCTCGGCCGCGGTGGCCGCTTCGACCGGGTGGCCGGGCAGCTGGTCTACCGGCCGTCGGGGCGCGAGCCGCAGCTCTTCGCCGGGTCCCGGCGTGGCGTGCCCTACCACGCGCGCGGCGACAACGAGAAGGGCCCGCACGGGCGTTACCAGCCGAGGCTGCTCACCGTGGAGCTGATAGCCCGGCTGCGCAGGCGGGCCGGGCCGCTCGGCTGGGTGCACTTCGACGCGGACCTCTGGCCGCTGATCGCCAAGGAGGTGCAGGGCGTCTACTACGCGGCCCTGCTGGCCCAGCGCGGCGAGTGCGACGAGGGCTTTCTGGAGCGGTATCTGACGGTCGATCAACCAGCGCAAGAGGCGGCGTTACTGGCGGGCTTCGGCATCGCCGAGGCCGAGCGCTGGGACTGGGCGAAGCTCTCCCGGCCTTACGGAGAGCGGGAGTTCGCCGACCTCGCGGAGTACCGCGCGTGGCTGCTCGACTACCTGCGCGCGGATCTGCGCGAGGCCCGCCGGGGCAATGTCAGCGGCCCGCTCAAGGCGGCCCTGGACGTGCTGCGCGACCTGCGCAACGAGATCCGGCTCGCGGTGGACCACGGCGGGATCGAAGGGCACTCCTACCGGGACGAGTTGAGCGGCTGGTACACGCCGCTGAACGCCTTCCTGTCGATCGGACCGCCGCCCTCGCGGATCGAGGAGCTGATCGCGCTGATCGAGGCGGGGGTGGTCGAACTCACCGGCCCCGGACTGCGGGTGACGCCCGCGCCGGACGGTTCGGGGTTCCTGGCCGGCTCCAGCAGGATCGGCGGCCGCGCGGTGCGGACCCGGGTGCTGATCGAGGCCCGGCTGCCGGAACCCGACCTGCTGCGCACCACCGACCCGTTGCTGCGCCACCTGCTGAGCACCGGGCAGTGCCGGCCGTACCGGCTGGACTGCGCGCGCGGGCCGCAGTACGAGACGGGCGGGCTCGCGGTCACCGGGCGTCCGTACCACCTGGTCGACGCGGCGGGGCGGGCCCATCCCCGGCGGTTCGCGTTCGGGGTGCCGACCGAGGCGGTGCACTGGGTGACGGCGGCCGGGATCCGCCCGGGGGTGGGCTCGGTGATCCTGGCCGACTCCGACGCGATCGCCCGCGCGGTGCTGGCGCTGGCCCCCGGGCCGCTCGCCGGGGCGGTGCGGCCCGGGGCGAGCGGTGCGCGGGGCTCGCTCGCCGACGTCAGCGCCTGACCCGGTGGCGCCGTCCGGACCCGGCTCAGGCCAGCCCCAGTTCCTCCGCCGCGGCGAGCGGTGCGAAGTGCCGTGCCACCTCGGCCGGTTCCACCTCGGCCAGGGTGGCCGGCGACCAGCGCGGGTTGCGGTCCTTGTCGACCACCTGGGCCCGGATCCCCTCGACGAAGTCCGGCGAACTCAGGCCGGCCAGCGAGACCCGGTACTCCTGGTCCAACGCGGCTTCCAGTGACGGCAGTTCGCGGGCCCGGCGGAGTGCGGCCAGGGTTACCGTGAGCGCGGTCGGTGACTTGGCACCGATCAGCTCGGCGGCCTCCTTGGCCTCCGGCAGCCCGCAGGCCAGCAGCCGCGCCACGATCTGCGCGACGGAGTCGGCCGCGTAGCACTCGTCGATCCAGGCCCGCTGCTCGGCCAGCGGGGACGGCCCGGCGTCGGTGGCGAACCGCCGTACCGCTTCGACCGGTTCGAGCTCGGCCAGGGCCTCGGTGAAGTCCGCGAGCCGCTCGACGGGCACGAAGTGGTCGGCGAAGCCGCAGTACAGCGCGTCCGGGCCGGTCAGCTGCCCGGCGGTGAGTGCCAGGTGGGTGCCCAGCTCGCCGGGGGCGTGTGCGAGCAGCCAACTGCCGCCGACATCCGGCACGAAGCCGATGGTGGTCTCCGGCATGCCCACGGCCGAGCGCTCGGTGACCACCCGCACCGAGCCGTGCGCGGAGACCCCGACCCCGCCGCCCAGCACCAGGCCGTCCATCACGGCCACGTACGGCTTGGGGTAGCGGGCGATGAGGTGGTTCAGCCGGTACTCGGCGCGGAAGAAGGCGCGGGCGGCCGCGCCACCGAGCTTGGCGTCGTCGTGGAAGAAGCGGATGTCCCCGCCCGCGCACAGGCCGCGCTCGCCCGCACCGGTGATCACCACGGCGGCCACCGCGGGGTCGGTGGCCCAGGTGGTGAGCTGCTCGTGCAGCGCGGTGATCATCGGGTGGTTGAGCGCGTTGATCGCGCGGGGGCGGTTGAGGGTGAGCCGGCCGATCCGGCCGTCCGTCCGGGCCAGCACCAGCGGCTCGGCGGGTGCGGCGGGTTGCGTGGTCATCGGGGTGAGCTCCTTGCGGGATCGGGCCGGGCCGCTGCCACCGTACGCGCCGCGCGGTGCCGTCCACCGCCCCGGGGCGGTGCGGTGCTCGCCCGGGAGGTCCACGGGAATGTTCCCAAAGAGGCATCCCGTATTACCCCCACCTCGGGAATCGGTTGAACACGCGGTCGCGTTGATGACGAACAGATGGTGCTGACGGACAGCCGAAGCCGGTGGACGGATGGTGCGTCAGTCGCCCTGCGGCCCATCCGGGACAGCGGAGTGCGGCAGGTCAGGGTCGGCGCTGCCGGGAATTTCGGGGAATTGCCGGGCGATATTCCGGATGATCGGGAAAGGGGTCGGAATCGTGACCAGCGGTATCGATGAAACGGCGGCGCAATCGCTTCGGACCGGGGCCGCCCACGGGAATTCAGCGGGCACCGGGGCCTCGGCGGACCTCGGCCGCCTCCCGCTGGCCGCCCTGTGCCCCGGGGACTCGCCACGCTTCACGCCGCTGGACGAGGCGCACGCCGCCCACCTCGCGGCGCTCGACGCCGAACTGCCGCCGATCCTGGTGCACCGCCCCACCCTGCGGGTGGTCGACGGGGCGCACCGGCTGCGCGCCGCCGCGCTGCGCGGCGAGCCGACCATCGCCGTCGAGTACGTCGACGGGACGCCGGAGGCGGCCTTCGTCCGCGCGGTGGCGGCCAATCTGACCGGTGGCCTGCCGCTCTCGGTCGCCGAGCGCAAGACGGCGACCGAACGGATCGTCAGAAGCCGGCCGGAGCAGTCGGACCGTTCGATCGCGCAGCACGTCGGGCTCTCCGCCAAGACGGTCGGCGAGATCCGGCGCCGCTGCTGCACCGGCGCCGCGGTGCAGTCCAGCATCCGGGTCGGCCGGGACGGGCGGTTGCGCCCGGTCAACCCGGACGAGGGCCGGCGCCGGGTGCTCAAGGTGATCAGCGAGCGCCCGGGTGCCTCGCTGCGGGAGATCGCCCAGGCGGCCGGGGTCTCGCTGGGGACGGCGCACGGGGTGCGCAGCCGGGTCGACCGGGGTGTGCCGGTGGTACCCGCGGCTGCCCCGGCGCTGCCCGGCCCCTCGGCGCCGTCCGAGGCCGCCGCGCCCGCCTGCCGGCCCGCCCCCGCGCGAACCGCCCCCGCCCGCACCCCTTCTCCCTCTTCTCCCTCGCACACTCCCTCGCGCACCCCGGCTCCCGCCCGCGCTGCCGTCCGCCCGCAGCCGCGCCCCGTCACACCGCCGGTGCCGCCGGTGCCTCGGGTGTCCCCGGACCGGCCGGAGCCGGTCCGCCACCTCGCGCAGCGCCGGTTGCCGGGCGGGTACTCGGGCGGCAAGCTCCCGGCCCCCACCACCACCGCCGCCGCCCGCTCGTCCTTCGCCCGCCTCGCGGTGCTGCGCCGTGACCCGTCGCTGCGCTTCACCGACCGCGGCCGGGCCCTGCTGGTCTGGCTGCACCGTCGGCTGATCGCGGTCAGCGCGGCCGAACGCGAACTTCAGGACATCCCGCCGCACCTGCTGCCGGTGGTGGCCGATCTGGCCCTGGAATGCGCCGAGGGCTGGCGCGAGTTGGCCGATCAGCTGCGTGGCCGGGCCCGGCAGACCGGCTGAACCGCGCGCGTCCGAAGCCGAACCGCAGCCGAACCGCAGCCGAACCGCGCGCGTTCCGCGCGGAACCGCGTTCGAAGCCGAACCGCGCGCGTCCGAAGGGCGGGCGGCCGGGAATGGGCCCGACCCGGACCGCGTGGACCACCAACTGAACGCTGTACGACGCGCCGTCGGAATTCGACCCGCAGTCGAGTGTTCTGGTCCAGACTGCAACCATGCTGGGGCTACCCGACCATATCCGTGCTTATCTCTTCGACCTCGACGGCGTGCTGACGCAGACCGCCAAAGTGCACGCCGCCGCCTGGAAGTCGATGTTCGACGACTTCCTGCGCGAGGAAGCCCGCCGCACCGGCGACGAGTTCGTGCCGTTCGACCCGGTCGAGGACTACGACCGCTACGTGGACGGCCGGCCGCGGCTGGACGGCACCAGGACCTTCCTGGAGTCCCGCTCGATCGAGTTGCCGGAAGGTGGCGAAGCCGACCCGCCGGGCACCCGCAGCGTGTACGGTCTCAGCACCACCAAGAACGACCTGGTGCTGCGCCTGATCCGTGAGCAGGGCGTTCAGCCGTACCCGGGTTCGGTGGAGTACCTGCACCGGCTGCGGGTGCTCGGCCTGCCGCGGGCGGTGGTCTCGTCCTCCGCCAACTGCCGTGACGTGCTCAAGGCAGCGGGTATCGACGGCCTCTTCGACGTCGTGATCGACGGCCAGGTGGCCAAGCGCGAGGGCCTGCCCGGCAAGCCGGCCCCCGACACCTACCTGGCCGCCGCCAAGACCCTGGGTGTGGAGCCCAAGGACGCGGCGGTCTTCGAGGACGCGCTCGCCGGAGTGGCCTCCGGTCGGGCGGGGGGCTTCGGGACGGTGGTCGGGGTCAACCGGACCGGCCAGCGCGCGGCCCTGCTGGAGAACGGCGCGGACCTGGTGGTCGACGACCTGTCCGAACTGATCGAGGGGGCGGCGCAGTGACCGCACAGGAGGGCTTCGCGGTCGATCCGTGGAGCGTCACCGAACACCGGCTGGACCTGGCCGGCCTGGCCCGCAGTGAATCCGTCTTCGCGCTCTCCAACGGCCACATCGGCCTGCGCGCGAACCTGGACGAGGGCGAGCCGCACGGCCTGCCCGGCACCTATCTCAACGGCGTCTTCGAACTGCGCCCGCTGCCCTACCCGGAGGGCGGCTACGGCTACCCGGAGTCGGGGCAGAGCGTCATCAACGTCACCAACGGCAAGCTGATCCGGCTGCTGGTCGACGACGAGCCGTTCGACCTGCGGTACGGCGAACTGCGCGGCCACCGCCGCTCGCTGGACTTCCGCGAGGGCGTGCTGCGCCGCGAGGCCGAGTGGACCTCGCCGGCCGGCCGGACGATCAAGATCCACACCGCCCGCCTGGTCTCGCTCACCCAGCGGGCGATCGCCGCGGTGCAGTACGAGGTCGAGGCGGTCGACGGTCCGGTCCGGATCGTGGTCCAGTCCGAGCTGGTCGCCAACGAGCAGCTGCCGGAGGGCGGCGAGGGCGACCCGCGGGCGGCGGCCGTGCTGGAGGCGCCGCTGGTCGCCGAGGCGCACCACGCGCACGAGACCAAGGCCACCCTGGTGCACCGCACCCGGTACAGCGGCCTGCGGATCGCGGCCGGCATGGACCACCTGATCGAGGGGCCGGACGGCGTCAGCGTCACCTCGGAGGCCCGGCACGACCAGGCCAGGATCAGCGCCACCACCGTGCTGCAGCCCGGTGAGCGGCTGCGGGTCACCAAGTTCATCGGCTACGGCTGGTCGGCCACCCGCTCGCTGCCGGCCGTGCGCGACCAGGTCGAGGCCGCGATCACCGCCGCCCGGTACTCCAGCTGGGACGGCCTGGTGGCCGAGCAGAAGGCGTACCTGAACGACTTCTGGGACTCCAGCGACATCGAGATCGACGGTGACGTCGAACTCCAGCAGGCGGTCCGGTTCGCGCTCTTCCACGTGCTGCAGGCCTCCGCGCGCAGCGAGGAACGGGCCATCCCGGCCAAGGGGTTGACCGGTCCCGGCTACGACGGACACAGCTTCTGGGACACCGAGACCTTCGTGCTGCCGGTGCTCACCTACTGCGCGCCCGGCGCGGTCGCCCAGGCGCTGCGCTGGCGGTACAGCACGCTGCCGCTGGCCCGCGAGCGGGCCGCCCAACTGGGCCTGGCCGGCGCGGTGTTCCCGTGGCGGACGATCCGCGGTGAGGAGTGCTCGGGCTACTGGCCGGCCGGCACCGCGGCCTTCCACATCGGCGCGGACATCGCGGTCGCCGTGGTCCGCTACGTCCGGGCCACCGGGGACATCGAGTTCGAGCGCAACTACGGCCTGGAGCTGCTGGTCGAGACCGCCCGGATGTGGCGCTCGCTCGGCCACCACGACGCGCAGGGCCGGTTCCGGCTCGAGGGCGTCACCGGGCCCGACGAGTACAGCGCGGTCGCCGACAACAACGTCTTCACCAACCTGATGGCGCAGAGCAACCTGAAGGCCGCGGCCGAGGCCGTGGGCCGCCACCAGTTGGAGGCCGCCGCCCTCGGGGTGAACACCGAGGAGACCGCCGCCTGGCGCGACGCGGCCAAGGCGATGTACATCCCGTACGACGAGAAGCTCGGCGTCCACCCGCAGGCGGACGGCTTCACCGACCACCAGATCTGGGACTTCGAGAACACCCCGCAGGAGAAGTACCCGCTGCTGCTGCACTACCCGTACTTCGACCTGTACCGCAAGCAGGTGGTCAAGCAGTCCGACCTGGTGCTCGCGATGCAGATCAGGGGCGACGCCTTCACGCCCGAGCAGAAGGCCCGCAACTTCGCCTACTACGAGCGCCTGACGGTGCGCGACTCCTCGCTCTCGGCCTGCACCCAGGCCGTGATGGCGGCCGAGGTGGGCCAGCTCGACCTGGCCTACGACTACACCGCCGAGGCCGCCCTGATGGACCTGCACGACCTGGGCGGCAACACCCGCGACGGCCTGCACATGGCCTCGCTGGCCGGCGCCTGCATCGCGCTGGTGGCCGGTTTCGGCGGCATGCGCGACCACGGCGAGTCGCTCGCCTTCCGGCCCCGGCTGCCCGCCGGGCTGACCCGGCTGGGCTTCTCGATGCGGGTGCGCCAGCACCTGCTGAAGGTGGAGATCAGCCACGAGGAGACCAGTTACACGCTGCGCGAGGGCGACAAGCTGCGGGTGGCGCACGACGGTGAGGAACTCTGGGTGGAGGTCGGCGCGCCGGTGCGGCGCCCGACCCTCAACCCGCCGGCCGGTGAGCGGCCGACCCAGCCGCCCGGGCGTGAGCCGGCCCGCCGCGCGCCGCAGGCCGGTCCGCTGAACACCTCGGCGCTGGGCGGGGAGCATCTGGCCGCCGAGTAGACCGAGCGGCCCACGCGGCCGACAGCAGTGCGGCGCCGCCGGGTTGACCCAGGGTCAGCCCGGCGGCGCACGTCGTTCGAGGGGCCGGAACGGGACGGCGGCAGTGCCGGGCGAGGCGGCCAGGTCGGCCGGGCACCGGATTTTTTGCCTCTGAGGCACATTTGTTGCCCTGGGGGCACAACGGGTGTGGACTGGTCCCATGACCAGCGAATCCGACGAGGGCGAACTGCCCGGACTCGGTGCCCGCCTGCGCGAGCACCGGCTGGCCGCTCGCCTCACCCTGGAGGTCGCGGCCTCCAGAGCCGGGCTCTCGCCAGCCTACCTCTCCCGGCTGGAGACCGGCCGTCGCCAGCCCTCGCTGCCGGTGCTGCTCGCGCTCGCCCGGCTCTACGGCGCCACGGTGGCCGGTCTGCTCGGCGAACAGCCCGGCGTGCCCGACCCCGTGGTCCGCGGCGGCGAGATCACCCCGAGCACCACCGGCGGCTGGGGCTACCGGCGGGCCGGGGTGGCGGGCCTGGCCATGCAGGCGCTGCGGGTGTGGATCCCGCCCGGCCTGCAGGACGCCGTGGTGCGGGTGCACGCCGGCGAGGAGTGGCTGCACGTCACCCGGGGCCGGCTGCGGCTGGCCCTGGGGGAGACCGGCTACCTGCTGGAACCGGGCGACAGCGCCCAGTTCGACTCGCTCACCCCGCACCGCTTCGCCGCCGAGGGCACCGAGGGCGTGGAACTGCTCTTCGTCCACACCCTGTTGCAGAGCCCGGCCAGCGACCTCTGCCTGCCGGTGCCGAACCGCGCACCCTGACCATCCTCCGGAACAGGAGCTCGACCATGGCTGTCCAGCACCCCCGTCCGCACTACGCCCCCACCACCGACGGCGGCAAGCGCACCGACCACCGGGTGGCGATCCGGGTCGGCATCTACCTGGCCGCGGCGCACGGCTTCGCCGCCTTCCTCTACCTGCTCTTCTGGCTCGGCGCCCACCGCGGCTGACGGGTACTCACGAGAGCCGCCGGTCGGACCGGCGCTACTCGTCCGCGTCGCCGGGGGCGACCAGGCCGGTCTCGTAGGCGAGGACCACGGCCTGGGCGCGGTCGCGCAGTGCGAGCTTGGCGAAGATCCGGGCCACATGGGTCTTCACGGTGGCTTCGCTCAGCGTGAGTTCGCGGGCGAGTTCGGCGTTGGAACGGCCCCGGCCGAGCAGGGTGAGCACCTCCAGCTCACGGGGGGTCAGGGGGGTGAGGTCGCGGTGCACCGCGGGGGCGGCCGTCGCGGGGGCCGGGCCCGCCGTGCTGCCGCCGGTGGCGAAGCGCTCCACCAGGCGGCGGGTGATCGAGGGGGCGAGCAGCGCGTCGCCGGTGCTCACCAGGCGGACGGCGGCGACCAGGTGGTCGGACGTGACGTCCTTGAGCAGGAAGCCGCTGGCCCCGAGCGACAGCGCGGCGTACACGTACTGGTCCAGGTCGAAGGTGGTCAGCATGATCACCCGGCACTGCGGGGCCTCGGCCAGCACCTGCCGGGCGGCGGTCAGTCCGTCCATGGTGGGCATCCGGATGTCCATCAGCACCACGTCGGGCCGCAGCCGCCGGGCCGCCGCCACCGCCTCGGCGCCGTCGGCGGCCTCGCCGACCACCTCGATGCCGCGGGCGGCCAGGATCAGCCGGAAACCGGTGCGGACCAGGGCCTGGTCATCGGCGATCAGCACCCGGGGCGCCGGCTCGTCCGCACCGAGGCCGGCACCTAGACCGGCACCCATCCCAGCACCCATCCCGGTACCCGTGTCGGTACTCACGACGGATCCCCCGCCCGGTCCAGCGGCCGGTCCAGCGGGATCCGGGCCCGGACCCGGAAGCCGCCGCCCAGCCGCCGCCGGGCGTCCAGGTCGCCGCCGTACACGGCCACCCGCTCGCGCAGTCCGAGCAGCCCGCGCCCGGCGCCGTCCGCGTCGCGCGCCCGGCGCACCCCGCCACCGGCCCCCGAGAGCACGCTCGGCCCGCTGTTCAGCACCTCCACCCGCAACGCGTGGTCCGCGTACCGCACCGTCACCTCGGCCCGCTCCGCCTCGCCGTGCTTGAGCGCGTTGGTCAGCGCCTCCTGCACGATCCGGTACGCCGTCACATCGATCCCCTCGGGCAGCTTCCGGGGCTCCCCGGAGATCCGCACCTCGACCGGCAGTCCGGCGAAGGCGATCCGGTCCACCAGTGCCCCCAGCCGCCGCAGACCCGGTTGCGGCGCGAGCGCGGCCGATCCGCCCAGCTCCGCCTCCTCGCTGCCGTCCGCGGCCGGCGCCAGCAGTCCCAGCAGATGCCGCAGTTCGGTCAGCGCGTCGCGCCCGGCGCCCTCCACGGCGCGCAGCGCGGTCGCCGCCTCCTCGGGCAGCACGGTCAGCACCTCGCGGGCGGCGCCGGCCTGGACCACCATGACGCTCACGTTGTGGCTGACGATGTCGTGCAGCTCGCCGGCGATCCTGGCCCGCTCGGCGTCCACGGCGGTGCGCGCCGCGCTCTCGCGTTCGCGTTCGAGCAGCCAGCCGCGCTCTTCAAGTGCTGTCCGGTGCCGTCGCGTTGCCCGTAATAGCGCCACCCCGAGCACTGCGGCCGCGGCGCCGGCCAGCGCGGCGATGACCGCCAGGCCGATGGTCGGCCAGCCATTCCCCGTAGTCCCCACGAGGAGTACCTTCGCAGCTCGGGGGTCTGCCGCGCATCATCCGGCGGGGGCAGCGGCTACATCCCGGGGATGACCCGGGCGGCTCGCTCGGCGTGCTGCCGGGCGGTCACTGCCCGTCGGACTCCCCGTAGCCGGGCTGCGGGCGGGCCGGCACGGTGGCCATCGAGCGCAGGCCGCGGATGATCGCCAGGTTGCGGCGCAAGGCGGCCCAGCCGGTGAGCTGTTCGGGCGCGGTGGTGACGCGGCGCCCCGGGCCGGACGGCTTGCCGGCGGCCCGCTGGGCGGGGAGCGTGCCGGCGGCGGCCTGGCAGGCCGCGTGCTGCGCGGTGGTCGGCTGCGTCATGGGCCCTCGTCCTTCGCCGGTCGGTTCGCGGGTGAGCTCGGGTACGGCGTGGTGCGCCGTCCGCTGTAGCTACCCGGACGGGGGCCAGTCTGACCCTGGTTCGGCGACGAAACGGTCTCGATCGTCACCCGAATCCGTACCGGATGGGACTTTAGTCCCCTTTTCTGAGTCTTAGCTGATCGGATGCCTGTCCGATCAGTCCGCCGATCCGCATCAGGCCCGGCCGGGCCACTCCCGCAGGCCGCTGGTCAGCAGTCCGATCAGCCGGTCCTGGGTCACCGTCAGGTCCTCGCTCATCTGGAAGGCCCCGGCGATCACCAGGGAGGCGAAGCCGTGTGAGAGCGCCCGGACGGTGCGGGCCGCGTGCACCGCCTCGGTGTCCGCGATCCCGTAGCCCTGCAGCACCTTGAAGATGGTGCCGATCAGCGCGCTGGAGGCGCCGATCAACTGCTGGTCGCCGCTGGACGGGCTCTGCGGCAGGGCGGCGTAGCGGTTCGGGTACTCGGTCGCGTAGCCGTGGTAGGCGCGCAGCAGCGCGGCGATCGCGGCGTCCCCGCTGAGGCCGGCGATGGCGGCGTCCAAGGTGGCCCCGAGGTCGCCGGTGACCCGGATGCCGATCAGCCGGCGCAGTCCGCCCAGCCCTCCGGGCACGTGCTTGTAGAGCGAGGGGGCGGCCACCTTGGCGCGCAGCGCCACGGCCGCCAGGGTCAGCGCCTCGGGACCGTCGGCGTCGATCAGCGCGAGCGCGTGGTCGACCACGAGGTCGGGGGTCAGTCCGGCGCGGGGCATCAGGCCACCTCGGCGAGGAAGGGGAGCAGGGCGTCGGCGGTGGCCTGCGGGTAGTCCGACATCGGGTAGTGCCCGGCACCGTCGATGATCACCTTACGGGCGTTGAGCACCTTCGCCTGCCGCTCGGCCACCAGCTCCGGCTTCTGGAAGTCGGGGTCCTTGCTGCCCATCACGACCAGCGCGGGGGAGCGGAAGCCCACGGTCCAGCCGACCGGCGCCGAGTCGCCCCGGACGTGGCCGCGGGTGGCCTGCTTGCGGCCGGGCGTGCGCAGGTCGGCGACCAGGCCGGCGACGTACTGCGTGTGGTCGGCCGGCTTGGTGGTGGGCATCGCCATCTTGTTCAGGTAGTAGCCCCAGACCTTGGGGAAGGCGATCACCGCGGAGCCGAGCAGGTGGACCGCGCCGCGCATCAGCGCGTTCGCGGGCGGCTGCTCGATGAACGCGTCCAGCAGGGCGATGCCGGCCACCCGCTCGGGGGCCAGGGTGGCCGCCTTCACCACGCTGGCGCCGGTGTAGGAGTGGCCGACCAGGACGGCCTTGGCGATGTCCAGGTGGTCGAGCAGGGCGAGCACGTCGTCGGCGATCGCGGCGGGGGTGTAGTCGTCCCAGCTGATCGAGGACTCGCCGAAGCCCCGCAGATCCATGGTGATCACCCGGTGTCCGGCGGCGATGAGCAGTGGGCGCAGGTGCCGGTACTCGAGGCGGGTGTCCAGCATGCCGGGCAGCAGGACCACCGGGGTGCCGGGGCCGGCGGTGTCGTCGAAGGCGAGGCTGCCGCCGGGGAGCTGCAGGAACCGGGTCCGGGGGGTGGTGGTGGCGTTCACGGCAAGCCTCCTGGGCTTCCGAGGGGCGGTGTCGGCGGCTTGCCGACACTCATAAAGCTATGGCTAATAGCCTTAGCCGTCAAGTCCTCGACGGCTTCCCCCGCCGGGCTTCCCGGCCCGGGTCGGTCAGGCCCGGGTCGGTCAGGCCCCGTCGGCCCGGAACGGGTCGTGCTCGGCGAGCAGCTTCTCCAGCCGGGCCTGGTCGACCCGGGTGACGATCTCGCCGGCCTCCTGTCTGTCGCGGATCACTTTGGCGAGGGTGAAGGCGGAGGTGACCGTGTAGAGCAGGCCGAGAGCGAGGAAGGCTCGGGTCCAGGCGGTCACCGGCAGATAGGCGATACCGATCGCGAGCCCGCCGGCGGCGAGTGCGAAGGAGAGGATCGCCTGGACGTAATAGGCGGACGATGGCTGTGGGCGGATCGCGGAAGTCATGCCTGAAGGATGGTCAACTCCCGTGCCCAGCACCTGAGTACACCTACTCAGATCGGTGCCGCAATGAGGTGTCCGGCGCCTCTGTCATGACGCGGCCATGACGTTAAATGGGTATGACAATCCGTTCGGAGCGGCTTGGAATCGCGGGCTCGTGGGATTAACGTTTGATAACGCAGCGCGGTCGGCAACGCCGTACCCGAAACGGCACCGTGCGCCGTCGCCTAATCCACGACCCGGCCCTGCGGCCGGGCCGGGAGCCGGGGAACCACGTTCCTTGGGGTGAATCGGCTCGGCCCAGGCTGGATCAGCCCAGGTCGAACCGTAGGAGACCTTCCTGCTCCGAACCCGTCAGCTAACCCGGTAGGCGAGAGGGAAGGAAAGGAGCGCGCCCCCGTGGCGTTGACGCACTCTCCGGAGAGCCGCACCGAGTCGAGCGGCACCGGACTGCTCGACCACCCCGGCGCTCCCGCCGACCTCGCCCGGCACCGGGTGCCCCGCCAGGCGCGGGCCGGTGCTCCGGTCCTCGGCGTCACCGCGATGGCCGCCGCGCTCGGTGCCACCACCGGCCTGACCGCCACCGCCGCGGCTGCCGCCACCCCGACCCCCGCGCCCACCACCGCGATCACCGCGCCGGACGGGACCGCCGCCACCGACCAGGACGGCGCCGCCGACCCCGGCCTCGCGCTGGCCGCGCGGATCCAGCAGCAGGCGGACACCCGGCGCACCGCCGCCGAGGAGGCCGCGCGGCTGGAGGCGGCCCACGAGGCGGCCGCCAAGCGCGCGGCGCAGCAGGCCGTCGCCGCGGCCCAGGTCCGGACCGAGGCCCAGCCGCAGGCACCCGTCGCCGAGCCGCCGGTGGCCGAGGCCCCGGTCGCCGAGGCCGCGCCGGCCCCGACCGTGCGGCCGCCGCTGGCCAAGTACACGCTCGGCGCCGGCCAGGACCCGTCCGCCGCGCACTGGGCGCAGCTGCGGACCGGCCTCGACCTCGCCGCGCCCGCCGGCACCCCGGTCACCGCGATCACGGCGGGGACCGTCAGCTCGGCCGGCTGGTCCGGCACGTACGGCTACCGGGTGATCCAGACCCTGCCGGACGGCACCGAGCTCTGGTACTGCCACCTCGCCGCGATCACCGTCCCCGCCGGCCCGGTCGCCCCCGGCACCGTGCTCGGCCAGGTCGGTGCCACCGGCGCGGCCGCGGGCCCGCGGCCGGGCGGTGTCCCCGGGGGCCCGCAGCTGCACCTGGAGGTCCGGCCGGCCGGCGCCGGCCCGGTCGACCCCGCCGGCTGGCTGCGCGCGCACGGCGTCGAACTCTGACGGCGGCCC
Source organism: Kitasatospora sp. NBC_01266 (assembly GCF_036242395.1). Lineage (NCBI taxonomy): Bacteria > Bacillati > Actinomycetota > Actinomycetes > Kitasatosporales > Streptomycetaceae > Kitasatospora > Kitasatospora sp. NBC_01266. Next base: position 4,633,754 of record NZ_CP108458.1, read on the forward strand.
CGCCACCAGCCTGAGCCCGGCGCTGAGCCCGGCCCCGCGGCCGGGTCAGGCCGGGTCAGGCCGGCTCGCCCGGCCAGTCCCCGATGTCCGGCAGTTCGACCAGGCCGCGCTTGACGATGTAGCCGTCCACCTCGGCGGCGCCCGGTTCCGGAGCCAGCTCCTGGTACTCGGTCAGCAGCAGCGCGGGCAGCCCGGGGACGGTCCACTCGCCGAGCAGCCGCAGCGCCTCCTGCTGCACGGCGGCCTCGAAGGCGGGGAAGTCGCCGGCGAGTTCGGCCGGCATCGGCAGTCCCAGCGCGTTGCGCCCGGCCAGGTTGCGGTAGCTGCGCTGCATCAGGCGGTTCTCGATCAGCAGCCGGGCGCCGTCGGTGGCCATCCCGATCGAGAGCAGCACGCCCTCGGTCCAGCCGGCCGCACCCTCCGGCTGGTCGAGCCCGGACAGCTCGGCGAAGGCGGCGATCCGGTCCGCCTCGGCCAGTTCCCGGAAGCCGTCGAGCCACTCGCGCACCGCCGCCGGTGAACCGGTGTCCACGGCGGCCTCGCGCAGCAGCAGGGTGTAGAGCCGGGGCCAGGTCAGCAGGTGCGGCTGGCGCAGCAGCCCGGCCAGCAGCTCGCCCTGCCAGTCGGCCTCCTCGTGCAGGCGCTGCTGCCGCTTGGCGTTGAGTCGCTTGACGGCCCGCTGGTGGTCGGTCAGCAGCCGCACGGCCGCCCCGTAGGCGAGCGGCGACTGCTCCTCGGGCGGCTGCACGTACAGGTGGATCCGCTCGTAGAGCAACTCCTGGAGCAGCGTCGAGGTCAGTTCGGGGAAGCCGTCGTGCAACTGCGCGTCACCCAGTTCGAGCAGCGTCAGCACCGCGTTCACCGCCGCCTCGGGCACCGGCGCGAAACCCTGCTCCTCGGCCCATCGCAGCAGCTCAGCGGTGTGCGGTCGGGGTGCGAGCCGCAGGTCTTCCTGGTCCATGGCAGGTACGGTAACCGCTCGCGGGCCCACTACCGTACCTGCCATGCATCCCGTCCTGCTCACCGGGCCGCGACTGACCATCCGCGAGTTCCACCACGTACCGCGCGACGTCGACGCCCTGCACGCGATCTTCGGCGACCCCGAGACCGCCCGATTCCTGCCCTTCGAGCCGCGTGACCGGGAGGACTGCGCCGACCAGGTCGCGCTCTACCTGGAGGAGGCCGAGAACACCCCGCGCACCGTCTACCGGCTGGCCGTCACGCTGACCGAGGAGGGCGAGGACGCCGTGCCGCTCGGCAACGCGGTCCTCGGCGTCGAGGGACACCCCGGCCAGCGGGCGGCGTTCATCGGCTACGCGCTGCGCCGGGACGTCTGGGGTCGCGGCTACGCCACCGAGATCGCCCGGCTGCTCTGCGACTTCGGCTTCAACACCCTGGGCCTGCACCGGCTGGCCGCCCGGCTCGACCCGCAGAACCTGGCCTCCGCCCGGGTGCTGCGCAAGCTCGGCTTCCAGTTGGAGGGGCGGCTGCGGGACGACCTCTACCTGCGCGGCGCCTGGCACGACGCGCTGCAGTACTCGCTGCTCGAGGAGGAGTGGCCGACCGGGGGTTAACCCCACCCCCGGAGTGGCGGGCAGCCGGATACCGTCGCCGACCGTGCCACGGCAGGGTGTGGGTATGACGATGACGAGCTCGCCGCACCGCCCCTCGTTCGGCCGCAGGACCTACCAGGAGGTCGGCTATGTGTTCGCCTCCCTCTTCACCGCGATCGTCGGCTTCGTCTGGACCGTCGCCTTCTTCATGCTCGGCACCGGAACCCTGGTGACCGCGCTCGGCTTCCCGGTGTTCGCGCTGCTGCTCGTCGGGGCGCGCGGGCTCGGCGCGGTCGAGCGCGGACGGGTGGCCCGGCTGCTCGGCACCCGGCTGCCCGCGCCGCCCGCTCCGGTGCGGGCGCCGGGCACCGGCCTCTGGGGGCGGATCACCGCGCAGCTGACCGACCCGGCGGGGTGGCGGGCGGTCGCCTACCACCTGCTGATGTTCCCCTGGCACCTGATCAGCTTCGTCCTGACCGTCACCTTCTGGGCCCTCGGCTTCGCGCTGGCGCTGCTGCCCGCCTACAACTGGGTCTTCCCGAAGTACGTGGGCTGGCCCGGCTACCGCCTCTACGACTTCCAGCGGGACGGGGTGCACCACGTCTACTACCTCGCGCACTTCTGGCAGCTGGCCGCCGCCTCGCTGACGGGCTTCCTGCTGCTCGTCCTGGCGGCCGGGCTGACCCACGCGTCGACCGCCGTCTCGCGCCGCGCGGCAGCCGCCCTGCTGTCCGCCTGACGTGCTGTAACGGATGCGGGGCGGGCGGCCCCGTGCTCGGCTGGGAGCATGCTGATCACCTCCCGGCCGCTGGACGAGTACTGCGGCATCTTCGGCCTCAGCCGCGCCGAGCTGCGGGCGCTGCCCGGTCCGGTGCTCGACTGTCCGGGCGGTGCCGCGGGACTGGTCGCCGAGGCCAGGGCGCTGGGCTGCCGGGTGCTGGCCGCCGACCCCGCCTACGCCGACCCGGGCCCCGAGCTGCTGGCCCAGGCCGAGGCGGCCCGGCACACCATGGCCCGCGCGATGCCCGCCGCTCCGCAGCGCCACCTCGCGCCGCGCCACCGGTCCTACGACTCGTACCTGCGCAGCTGGGACCGGGCCCGCGCGCTGTTCGCCGCCGACCGGGCCGCCCACCCCGGCGACTACGTGGCCGCCGCGCTGCCCGCGCTGCCGTTCGCGGACGACAGCTTCGCCCTCACCCTCAGCTCCTATCTGCTCTTCGCCTACCCCGAGCGGTTCGCCCCGGCCGACCAACTGGCCGCGCTGCGCGAACTGGTCCGGGTCACCGCGCCGGACGGCGAGGTCCGGGTCCACCCGCTGCACGACGCCGAGAGCCGCCGCTGCCCGCACCTGGCCGAGCTGCGCGCCGCGCTCGGTGCCCAGGGCATCAGCAGCGAACTGCGCACCGTGCGGGCGCCGGGCGACGGGCGCCGCCGCTACCTACTCGCCCTGACCCGGCATCACCGCTACCGTCCCGTCCCATGGACGAACACCTGAACGGATCCCGGCTGCTGGCGATATCCGGCCTGCGCAACCTGCGTGACCTGGGCGGGCTCGGCGCGGTCCGCACCGGCCTCTGCTACCGCTCCGCCGGGCTGGGCCTGCTGACCGCCGAAGGGGCCAGGGAGCTGGCCAAGCTCGGGCTGCGCACGGTGATCGACCTGCGCGACCCGCTCGAACTGGTGCAACACCCGGACCGTACCCATGACCTGGAAGTCGATCTGGCCAACTTCCCGCTCCTGCCGCAGGACGGGCCCGAGGACCCGCACGGGCTGCCGCTCGACCGGGTCTACCCGCTGATCATCGACACCCAGGGCCCCGCCCTGGTCGCCGTGCTGCGCCGGCTGCTGGAGCCCGAGGCGCTGCCCGCGCTGCTGCACTGCGCGATCGGCCGGGACCGCACCGGCATCGTGACCGCGCTGCTGCTCGATCTGCTGGGGGTGCCCGAGGAGCAGATCATCGCCGACTACATGCTCTCGAACGAGGGGTTGGACCTGCTCGACGGCCCGCGGGAGTACGTGGACGTGCACGGGGTGACCCGGCTCTCGCACCCGGTCGAGGCACGGCTGCTCACCGACCTGCTGGCCCTGGTCCGTGAGCAACACGGCGGCACCGAGGCGTACCTGAGGACCCATGGCCTGAATTCGGCGGAAATCCTTGACCTGCGCGCTACCTTGCGTGAGTGATGATCACCGTACGCACCTCCATACCCAAGTCCGGTCGGTTACTCGTCGCCCTGGTCGCCGGGGCCGCGCTCTTCACCGCGGCGCCGGCCGCGCACGCCGACACCACTCCCAGCGACCAGTGCTCGGCCGCCTTCGACAACGGCGACGCCCGGCTCGGCCCGGCCGAACTGCCCAGCACCGGACCGGTCGGCCGGCAGCTGTTCGGCTACCAGCGCACCGGCGGGGTCAGCGAGTCCGCCTTCGTCGCGCAGTACTACGACTCGGCCGCCGGCGGCTGGAAGTACCCGCCGGACAACGGCTTTCTGATCGGCTTCGACAACCAGCCGATCGAGCTCGACCAGCCGCTCTTCCCCGGTCAGGACATCGACCGCTACGGCTCCGAGTACGGCTCGTTCCTGGCCCCCGAGGGCACCCCGTACGCGAACCGGGCGATCCCGCCGTCGAGCCTGGACGGCAACCCGGCGGCCGGCTGCAACTACCACGACTACCAGGTGGTCAAGGAGTTCGCGGTGCACGGTGGCCCGATCGCCCCGTGGTTCGACCAGCCGGGCCTCGGCTGGCAGTACCAGCTGGACGGCACCCTGATCCCCGGTGCCCCGGCCCAGATCAACGTCGGCTGGCTGATCACCAACGGCTACCTGCAGCGGCTGGGCTGAACCGCGCTCTCAGCCGGTCGGCCGGAGGTGGGTGATCAGGAACCGGGCCTCGGGCGCGGCGTCGGCGGACCAGCTCCAGCCGGCCGGCACGTGCAGGGCCTCGCCCGGCCGCAGGCGGCACCGGAAGGGCCGCGCGGCGCCGGCGGCGGGCGGCGTCAGGAGCCAGGCGGTGGCGCCCACGGTCTGGTGGATCAGCAGATCGTCGGTCGCGGTCCCGGTCAGCGCGCCGCACTCCGGCACGGGTCCGGGCAGGGTCCGGGCGCGCAGACCGGTCAGGTCGGTGAGGCCGTCGGCCAGTGCGTCGAGATCCGCCGCGGCCGCGCCGGCCACCGAGGCCGGGTGCTCGTGCTCGGGCCACAGCACGCCGGGTGCCTTGCCGAGGTAGACCGACAGGAAGAAGGAGAGCTCCTGGAGGTGCGCGGCAGGTTCGGGTACCGGGGCGGCGTCCGCACGCCACTGGTCCATGCTCGCTCCTCCGCCTTCGTGGGCCGGGCCGGCTCTCCGCGGGCCCTGCGCCCGCCGGTCGGCCGCCGCCGGTCAACCATGCCGCACCCGGTGGCCGCCCGGCCATTCACGTGTTCGCGGTCCCGCACGTTCGTGACTTGTCGCCCGGGACTACGTGCGCTGGTCGTCCGGGGTGAGCAGCCCCCGGCTGGCGGCGGCGACTCCGGCCTGGAAGCGGCTGGCGGCGTCCAACTCCTCCATGATGTCAGCGATGTGACGGCGTGCCGTGCGCAGCGACATGCCGAGCCGTCGGGCGATCGCCTCGTCCTTCAGGCCTGCCGCGAGCAGTTGGATGATCGTTTCGTGGATCTCCCGGGACACCTCCTCCAGGCCCTGGCTGGCGGCGTCGGCGAACGGCTGGGCCCGGTCCCAGGTCTGCTCGAAGATGGTGCACAGGTAGGCCACCGTGGACGGCTCGCGGATCACCACGGCCCCCCAACTGCCGTCCTTGACCGGGATGAAGGCCAGCTCGCGGTCGAAGATGATCAGGCGGCCGAACAACTCGTGCGCGGTGCGGTACTGCGCGCCCAGCGCGGAGGCGGTGGCCACGTAGGCCTGGCTGGGGCCGTTGAACCGGGCGGTGTGGTGGTAGAGGGTGCGGATCGCGATCCCGCGTTCCAGCATCGCCCGGTCCCGGGCGAGGGCCTCCTCCATGGCGGCGGGCACCCGGGCGCCGCCGCCGGGCTGGGAGGCCAGCACCTCCTTGCAGCAGCGGTCCGACGCGTTGTTGAGGGCGACGCGCACGGCCTGGACGCTGTCCAGGACCTGCAGGCCCTCGGCGGGTGAGTGGCGCTGGTAGTAGTGCGGGACGAAGCGGCCCAGCTGCGCGCGGACGCCGGCCAGGTGCTGCTGCTGCTCGCGGATCCGGGCCTCCACCGGGGCGGCCAGCTGGGCCGCCGCCGTCTCCGGCGCCACGGCGAAGGCGACCGAGGGGTCGTCGGGGCTCACGTGCAGCAGATGGGCCTGCCGCAGCCGCTCGACGCTCAGTTCGAACTCCTCGGGACCCAGCCCGGTCGCCGCGGCGGCGTCCGGGTCCACCCGGCGGTGTTCGAGAACCCAGGTGTAGACCGCCAGATCGGCGGCGTTCAGTTCGGGAACGACGCCGAGATGGTCTGTTTGGGCGTTTTCCTTCACGTTCGTCCCCAGGTCGCTTTACTGCCACGCAGTTTGCTGAGGCGCACACCTCATGGCGCTCAGGATAGGCACGGAAGAAGCTGTATTTAACAACGAAGCAGCGGCGGTTTTCCGAGGTCGGGCCCGTCGAGAAGCCAGGAGGTTGGATATGAAGCGTTCCATGCTGGCAAAGGTGTTCGCGGCTGCGGCCATGGTCGCGGCACTGCTCGGCGCGGCGCAGACCAGTGCGACCGCGGCGGTGCCGCCCGTGCAGGTGTCGGCGGCGGCGGCCCCGTCCGGTGCGTCGAGCGGCGGCACGCAGACCCTCACCGGTGACACGTCCTGGGGCGGCTGACCGTCACCCGCGAGGTCCACAGTCGACGAATCGGGAGCTCAGCATGACGGAAACCGCTATCTCCGGACCCGCGCTCGCCCCTCGGGAGCAGGAGGTCCTCGCTCTACTCGCCCAGGGTGAGACGTACGGCGCGATCGCCCGCCGCCTGGGGGTCAGTCCGCACACGGTCGACACCTATCTGCGCCGGCTGCGCAGCAAGACGGGCACCACCAACCGGACCCAGCTCGCCTATCTCGCCTTCCAACTCGGCTATGGCGGCTGATCCCGACGGCCTGACACCTCTGCGGGGAGCCACCGGTACCAGCCCGGTGGCTCCCCGCAGAGGTGTCAGGCCGCAGCCGTCGCGCGGCCCCGCTCGACCTGCCAGAGCGCAGGCACCGCCGCGCCGGCCGCCGGCGTCGCCGCCTGGTCCCGGTCGGCGACCGCGAGGGCCCGGCCGAGCGGGGTGGCCCGGGTGAACTGCTCCTCCTGCCGCCGGATCCGCCGGACCCGCTCCACCACCTGGTCGGTCAGGCCGCGCCGGGGTGCGGCGAGCACCGCGCGCAGGGCGTCGAGCAGCTGCTCGGCCCGGGTCTCCGGGCGCCAGCACAGCACGTCCGCCTGCTGGTCGGCATTGCTGATCGTGGTGCGTCCCAGCAGCGGCAGCCCGATCCGGCGCCCGGCCTCGACCAACGGACCGGCGTCGGCCAACAGGGCGTGCGGGTCAGGGTGGTGGTCGGCGCGGGAGCGGATCAGGGTGAGTGCGACCAGCCCGTCCAGCTCCGGCACGCACAGGACGTCGGTGGCCGCCGGGGCGATCGGGACGGCCGCGGGCCGGGCGCCGAGGCGGGGGCTGGACTCCGGGAGCGCGGCGGCGATCAGGTCGGTCACGGCGGTCAGCGCGGCGGGCGGCCCGGCCAGGCAGAGGACGGCGTTCGTCGGGCGGTACCGGTCGGCGACCAGGGCGGTGACCTGATCGGCCGTGACCGCACCGATCGAGGCGAGGGTGGTGCGCCCGATGGCGTCCATGCCCGGTTCCGTGGCGGCGGCTGCCGCGAACAGCGGGCCGGCCCGCAGCAGGGGGTTGATGTCCATCCGCCGGGTCTCCAGGCAGACCGCCTGCCGCTCCGCCTCGAGCACCGCCGCCGGAGCCTGCCGGTCCGTGCCGGAGCAGAGGATGCCCACCAGGCGGCGGATCATCGCCGGGACCGCTTCGGGCGGCCCGATGGCCTGGAAGTAGGTGCGGGCGATGTCGGTCCGGGCGAAGACCGGGACCGCGGCGCGGTCGACTTCGGCCTCCGCCACCACCCTGAGGTGCTCGGCCAGGTGCGCGGCCCCGGCCGGGCCCGGCGCGTCGTCGCGGGAGCCGCAGCGCACCGTGAGGCACGCGGCCACCGAGTGGGCGCCGGGCATCGGGGCCAGGCGCACGGTCAGGCCCCGCAGCACCTGCTCGGTCGGGATGTGCGGGGTTCGCGCTGCCCGCAGCGGCTGCGTCGGCGACAGGGTCACAAGGTCTCCAACAGGGCTTCGAGAGACGTCAGCTGGTGTGTGGTCGGGGCACCGACGACGGCGATGGCGGGCGGGCGGCAGGTGGGTTCGAGCACCGGTAGCTGCTGGAACTCCCCGATGGCCCGGGCGATCCCGGCCAGCGAGGGTTCGCCGCGCCGGGCCCGGGCCGCCTCGTCCACCGGGCCGAAGGGATCGTCCAGTGCCGCCAGCAGCCGGGCCCGGCACCGGCCGCGCGCGGCCGCCGTCTCCGCCGCCCCGGCTGCCCCGACCGTGCCGCGCACGGCCGCGTGCAGCGTGTCCAGCAGCACCCGGACGGCGTGCGCGAGGTCTTCCGCGGCCACCGAGGCGGTCGCGCCCAGGCTGTATCCGCCGTGCGTGGACCACTGCCCGGGGGAGAAGCCGTAGGCCAGCGGCCGGTCCGCCCGCAGCGCCCGGTAGAGCCGGCCTTCGGAGCCGGTTCCCAGGACCTCGACGAGCAGCTCCAGCGCACCCGGCGGGGCGTACTCCACCGGGATCCGCACCGCGACCCGCGCCACTCCCGGCGGCCCCGCGACGACCCGCAGCCCGCCCTGCCAGCCGGACCGCCGCGGCCGGGCGCCGGGGCCGGCCGGCCGTGCGGCGCCGTCGTCCTGCGGCCGGTGCACCTCGACGTCGCTCAGCGCCCGCTCGGCCGCGGCGAGGAGGACCGGGCGGGTCAGCCGCGCGATGCTCTCCTCGGTTCCCAGCGGGTCGGGGCGCACCACGCCCCAGGCCGCCTCGTCCCAGGACCGGCTGAGCCGCAGCAGCACGTCGGCCGCCCGCTTGGTCGCCAACGCGCGCTGCTGGGCGGCGAGTTCGAGCACGAGATCACTGGAGGGCGGCTGCCAGCCAAGGGTCAGCGCAGCCACCGCGTCCTCGGCGTCACCGTCAGCGGACCAGTACCCGAAGGACGAGCGGTCCTCGTCCAACCCGTGCCGGGTGCGAAAGCCCCGGTCGGCCGCGAGCCGGGCGGCGCCGCCGCAGCGGCTGTCGGACAGCGTCCGGGCCAGCAGCGCCGCCAGCCCCCGGTGCTCGGCGGGGTCGTCCCCGAAACCCTGGCGCAGATCGACGGTGACGGCACCGGGCAGACCGTGCTGCGCCTGCGTCTGCGTCTGCGTCTGTGCCTGTGCCTGCGTCTGTGCCTGCGCGGTGCGGTGGGTCGTGGCCGTGGTCATCGCCGGCTCCGTTCGGTCGGTGCCGGGTGGCCGGCCGGGCGCGCCGCGGCCTCGGCCCGGTAGGCCAGCAGGGCGGTGGGGACGGCGGCGGCCGTGGCGGCCAGACCGCCGAGCAGGATGACGGTCGAGCTGCTCCACCGCTCGCTGAGGCCGGCGCCGACCGCGAAGGCCACCAGCTGCCAGAGCGCGTTCCAGGTCCGGCGGGTGGCCAGCACCCGCCCGCGCACGCCGTCCGCCGGCCGCTGCTGGCAGAGCAGCACCGGCCCGAGCCCGTAGACGAAGGAGTGGACACTGACCAGCAACCCGGCCAGGGCGGCGCACAGGGCGACCGCCGGGTGCCCGGTCAGCAGGACGACCAGGCCGGCCACCGGCAGCGCGCTCGCGGCGCCCGCCAGCAGCAGGGCCGTCGAGGACACGGTCCGGCGCAGCCGGCTCAGCACCAGCGTCACCGCGATCCAGCCGATGCCGCCGCCCATGCCGAACATGCCCGCGCTGTGCGCGCCGCCCCGCCGCGCCAGGTCCAGGGCCAGCAGCTCGGTCACCGCGCCGAAGAGCAGGTAGATGGTGCCCTCGGAGAGCACGGCGAAGCGCAGCACCGGGTCCGAGAGGAGTGCCGAGACACCCTGCCGGATGGCCTGCAGCGGATAGGCCGGCACCAGGGCGCTGGGCGGGCAGGCCGGGATCGGTGCCATGCAGAGCGCCGCGACCACGAAGGTCGCGGCGTTGGCCACCAGTACCCACTGGATGCCGGCCGAGGCGAGCAGCGCCGTGCCGAGCAGCGGACCGACCACCATCGAGGCACCCGTGGTGGCGTCGAGCAGCGCGTTCGCGGTCAGCAGCCGACCGGCGGGGATCGCATCGGGCACCACACTGGCCAGCGCCGGCACCCGGACGGCGGCCAGCACCTGCAGCAGGCCCAGCAGGGCGTACAGCACGACGATGTGCCGGCCGGGGACGGCGGCCGTCATCCCCGCGACCACCAGCGCCGACGCGAGATCGGTGACCACCACGACCTTGCGGCGTTCGAACCGGTCCGCGATCACACCGGCGAAGGGCGAGATCACCAGCTTGGGCAGGGTGAAGATGACGAACGCGACGATGCCCGCGAGCGCCGATCCGGTGGTGCCCTGGATCCACAGCGGCAGGGCGAGGAACTGCATGTAGCCGCCGAGCGCCGACAGTCCGCGCCCGCCCCACAGGGTCCAGAAGACCGTGCCGAGCCCCTGGCGCTGCTCGGCCGCCGCGCGCACCTGGTCGCCCTGGTCGACCGGGGCGGTCGGCGCCGGACGGGTGATGGTGCGCGTCATGCGGCTCGCTCCTGCCGGTCGAGCGCGGCAATCGCCCGCTGGGCCTTGGTCATCCGGTCACGCGGCAGACCGAGCCAGTCGTCGATGTCCTGCGCCAGCCGGGCCAGTGCCCACAACGCGGCCGGGGCCGAGGAGTTGACCTCGATCTCGACACACGTGTAGTCGGACACCGGAGTGGACGCGGCGTCGAGGTCCCGGAAGGTGACGCGGTCCAGGCTGTAGGCGACCTCGACCCCCTCCGGGGTGCGGCCGAGCCGTTTGTGGCGGTGCTGGGTCGCCGAGCCGACCGGGCGCAGCGGCCCGCTGGTGAGCCCGCACCGGCGGGCGTGCCCGATCGGCAGCCGGCCCGAGTCGTTCATCGCGGCGGGGACCTCGGCGGGAGTCAGCCGCTCGCCGAGTTCGAGGCCGTCGCGCCAGCCGCGCCACTGCACGGACTGCTTGAAGGTCAACCAGCAGACCCCGGACGCGGGGCCCGAGTTGACCACCACGGAGAGGGAGTGGCCGGCCCGGGTGAGCGCGTGCCGCTCGTCGTCCAGGTAGATGGCCGACTGGACGAACTCCAGCGGCCGGCGGACGGGGGTGAGAGACCGCAGCGGCCCGGAGTCGAAGAACGACTGCGGGCCGTCCGGCAGGTCCGGGGAGATCTGCCACTTGGTCTCGTGCTCCACCCCCACCGTCGTGGCCGACAGGTCGGTCGGAGTGTCCCCGGCGAGGTCCGGGGGGCCGGTCCGGGACCGGCGCGCTGTTGTCGTCGTCATGGGGTGTGACTTCCTGGGAGGACTCGCGCGCCGGCCGGGCGGCGGCGCTACGAGGCGGGCATGGTGAAGACGTCGATGTCCGCGTCGTCGGTGATGGCGAAGACCTCGCGGATCACCGAGCGGAAAACGGCGCCGGACTGCGGCGGCGGCCGGAAATGGCCTGACTTCAGGTTCCCCACGACGACCGGCGAACCGGGGGTGCCGAGGAGCACCATCTCCCCGGCGGCCCGCACCCGCAGCCGCTCCGGCACCAGCATCGGATGCACGATGCGCGGACCCGGGACCGGCCGGTCCAGTGCCCGGCCGAAGACGAGCTCGGCGAGGGTGAAGGGCTCGGGCCAGACCCGCAGGCTGCCGAGGTCGTCGATGGCGTAGATGTACGAGACGGCCGTGCTCAGCTCGGCGAAGGCCTCCGCCGCGGATCGGATCGTCCGGGCGCTGCGACCGGTGGCGCGCAGGGCGGCCAGGTACTGACGGTCGAAGACGTCCCGGTCGTAGGCGATCAGCGGCGGGTCGGCGCAGAGCAGCACGTGATGCGGCCGGGCCGTGTCACGCAGGCCGCTGTCGTCGAAGCGCGACTGGATGTCGGCGGCCAGTTCCCGCACCCGCCGTGCCGCCACCGGGCAGTCCCGGTCCTGCGCCAGCACCGCGCGCAGCGAGACCAGTTCCTCGTAGAGGAGGAAGACGACGGCCTGGGAGGTCGGACCGTAGCGAGCGGCAGTCGCCTCCCGGATCTCCGCGTACCGCGTGATGAGCGGATGTTGCGCCGGCAAAAGAGTCATCAGAGCTCCTGTCGGCCCGGGGGCCGGCGCCGTGTGCGCCGGCCCCGAAGGCTGCTGCTGGTCAGCCGAGCTCGCCGTGCTCGCCGGGGGAGGAGAGGGCCTGGGTCATCGAGAGGGCCTCGGCGCCGGTCTCGGTGGCGTCGATGGCGCGCAGGTTCTCGACGATGGTCTCGACGCGGAGCAGCTCGTTGGTGGTGATGTCGCTCATCGGTTTCTCCTTGCTCGGGGTGTGGTGGTGGTGCGAGGGGGTGTGGCTGGGCGGTGTGGCTGCTGGTCAGCCGAGCTCGCCGTGCTCGCCGGGGGAGGAGAGGGCCTGGGTCATCGAGAGGGCCTCGGCGCCGGTCTCGGTGGCGTCGATGGCGCGCAGGTTCTCGACGATGGTCTCGACGCGGAGCAGCTCGTTGGTGGTGATGTCGCTCATCGGTTTCTCCTTGCTCGGGGTGTGGTGGTGGTGCGAGGGGGTGTGGCTGGGCGGTGTGGCTGCTGGTCAGCCGATCTCGCCGTGCTCGCCGGGGGAGGAGAGGGCCTGGGTCATCGAGAGGGCCTCGGCGCCGGTCTCGGTGGCGTCGATGGCGCGCAGGTTCTCGACGATGGTCTCGACGCGGAGCAGCTCGTTGGTGGTGATGTCGCTCATCGGTTTCTCCTTGCTCGGGGTGTGGTGGTGGTGCGAGGGGGTGTGGCTGGGCGGTGTGGCTGGGGTCAGCCGATCTCGCCGTGCTCGCCGGGGGAGGAGAGGGCCTGGGTCATCGAGAGGGCCTCGGCGCCGGTCTCGGTGGCGTCGATGGCGCGCAGGTTCTCGACGATGGTCTCGACGCGCAGCAGCTCGTTGGTGGTGATGTCGCTCATCGGTCTCTCCTTGCTCGGTGTCTTCGGTGTCTGCGTTTCGCTGACAGGAAGAACTCTGCTGGATGGCCAACTCCCTTGAAAGAAACGTCATTCAGGTACCGGAGGCCTGTGTCACGCGACCGCGTGACAGCGCGCGGCAGGCCTCGGACACGACTGAAGCCCCGCCCCGCCGTGAAGGGCGGGACGGGGCTTCGTGGACCGTGGGGAGCGGGCCGAAGGAGAGGAGCCGAAGGAGAAAAGCAGACGGCCCGTGGGCGTTCTCCGCGGCGGATGAACCGCCGTGGCGTCGGGGATGTGCCGACGAGCCCACGGGCCGGGTGACTGCTGGGGATTCGCCTGTCGCCGCTCGGCTTACAGGCAGCGGCGCTCTAGCGAGCAGCCACCTCACGCATCCTGGCGGTACTCAACTCAGGATCACCTCCTTTCAGTGTGCCGCCACGATAGGCAGACGCTCCGGCCGGAGGCAACGGATTTAGACCGACCGGCAAATGGTGGGCGGCGTCGCGACGCCCGGACTCTCTCCCCGTGGGGGTACCTCCCGGCCGAAGGCTGGGGGACTTCGGCCGGGAGGTACCCCCCTCGTCGGCACCGCCCAGACTCGGCCCGGACGCCGCTCCTTCCTCCACCCACCATTTGCCGGTCGGTCTTAGCCGGGAATTCCGGGCTGTCGGATCAGGCGCTCGCCAGGGCCTTGAGCTTGGACATGTCGATCACCTGGTCGGCCGGCGGGGCCTGCACGGTGACCGGCTGGTTGAACTCGCTGAAGGCCACCTTGTCGCCCCCGTTGGTCCCCTTCAGCGGGTACGGCGTGCCCTGGGCGGCGACCCACAGGTCGCCGCTGGTGCCGTCCGAGGACTTGATGTGGAGGGTGACCGCCGGCTGGCCGTTGACGGTGTCGGTGCCGGTCTTGGTGGCCTGGTCGCCGTCCTGGTTCACCTGGCTGGTGAGCTGCTTCAGATCGCAGGTGTCGGCCAGGTCCTTGAGGTCCGGGTCGTCCTTCGAACCGGTCAGCCAGCGGCCCTTGAAGAGCTCGGCCGCCTGGGCGCCGTGGGCACCCCCCATGGTGGTCCAGAACGTGGTGTCGGGCTGGATCCAGGTCTGCTGCGGGGTGGTCAGGATCTGGAAGCTGCCCTTGGCGCCCATCGCCATGCTGCCGGTGCAGTCGCCGGCGTTGTCCAGGGACAGGTGCGCCTCGATGGAGTCGCTGTCGTCGGTGCCGGTCATGTCGATCTTGACCGAGGTGACCGCGGCCAGCGCGTCTGCGGCGGCCTTGTCGATCTGGTTGCCGCTCATCGAGCTGAGGTCCGGGCCGGTCGGCGAGGGCGCGGCGGCGGGCGTCGACGGGGCGGCGCTGGGTGCGGCGGACGAGGAGTGGGTGACCGGCCCGGCCGAGCCCTGCGCACCGGCCCCGGCGGCGGCGTGCTTCGAAGAGCCGCCGCAAGCGGTGGCGGTGAGCGCGAGCGCGGCGCAGGTCAGGGTGATGCCGAGGTGGCGGGTGAGGCGCACAGTTCTTCTTTCGACCGGTCGGCCGCGGACTGCGGCGGAAGACGGCCAGAAGCTACACCAGAGGGTGATCGCGCGGTCGCACCGGGGGCCCGGTTTATGAGAAGACCATGAGAAAGCGGAAGGCCCGGCAGAGAGTCTCTGCCGGGCCTTCCGTGCTACTGAGTAGCGGGGACAGGATTTGAACCTGCGACCTCTGGGTTATGAGCCCAGCGAGCTACCGAGCTGCTCCACCCCGCGTCGGTGAACCAAACACTACGTGACGCTGACCGAGAAGGGAAATCGGTTATCGGCTCCAGCGGCCGGGGCGGGCCCCGGCCCAGAGCGCGAGGCCGGTCAGCGCGGCGAAGCAGGGGACCATCAGGGCCGCGTAGACCAGCAGGAAGTCGTGCGTGCCCAGGCCCGCCGCCGCGTTCCAGCCGCCGTGCAGCGCGACCGCCGCCAGCAGGCCCAGCGGGCCCGCGATCCGGGCCAGCCAGCGCCGGCGGCAGGTCAGCGCGATGGCCAGCCCCAGGCCGGTCAGCGCGGTGAAGAGCGGGTGGGCGAAGGGGGAGAGCAGTGCGCGCAGCACGAAGGTGTGCACGGTGTCGTCGTAGTCGCGCAGGCTCGGGCTCAGGCCGAGGCTGATCGAGTCCAGCCGCTGGCGCTGGTCGTCGGTGAAGGCGCGGCCCAGGTAGAGGACGTTCTCGGTGAAGGCGAAGCCGCAGGCGCTGAACCCGCCCAGGACCAGCCCGACGGCCACCGCGCGGTGCCGCAGCCGGGCCCGGGCCAGGGCCGTCGGTCCGGTGCCCGGTGCGGTCCCGGCCCCGCTCCGGCCCGCCGTCCTGCCCGCCGTCCGGCCCGCAGCCCTGCCCCGGCGGCGCAGCGGCGGGGCCATGGTGAGCAGCAGCACCGCGCCCTTGGCGCTCTCCTCGATCAGCGGGCTGGCGAACTCCGCGCCCAGCGTCTCGCCCCGGCTGCTGCCCTGGAGGGCGGTCAGGGTGTCGCTGGCCCAGCCGTTGGCCAGCATCGCGACCGTGGTGGCGGCGCAGGAGCCCCAGACCAGGCAGAGCACGATCCGGCGGTTCGGCACCCGGGCGCTCTGGTTCAGCCAGGTCAGCGCGGTCAGCACGAACGGCAGCGGCAGCACCGCCAGGCCCAGGCCCACCAGCAGGCCGGTGGTGCCGGTCTGCGCCTGCACCAGGTGGACCAGCAGCACCGCGCTCGCGGCCAGCGCCAGCACGGTGGCGGTGGGACCGGTCGAGCGCAGGAGCGACGGGCTGCTCACACCCGAAAAGCGTAGACCTTACGTGGCGTCAGATCTTGCGGAACAGCAGATCGTGCACCACGTGACCCTTGGCCAGGCCGGCCCGCTCGAACTTGGTCACCGGACGCCAGTCGGGGCGCGGCGCGTAGCCGGGCACGGTGCCGTCGGCGCGGCGCTCCTCGTCGGTCCAGGCGCTGCCGTCGCCCTCGGGGTGCAGGTTGACCAGCTCCGGGCGGGCGCCGAGCACGTCCAGCATCTGCTCGGCGTAGGGCTCCCAGTCGGTGGCGCAGTGGACCAGCGCGCCGGGCGCCAGGCGGGGCAGCACCAGGTCCAGGAAGTGCGGCTGGACCAGGCGGCGCTTGTGGTGCTTGGGCTTGGGCCACGGGTCGGCGAAGTAGACCCGCAGGCCCGCCAGGCTCGCGTCGCCCAGCATGTCGCGCAGCAGGATCACCGCGTCACCGGCCGCCAGCCGCACGTTCCGCGCGCCGCTCTGCTCCAGCATGCCCAGCAGGTTGCCGTGGCCGGGGGTGTGCACGTCGGCGGCGAGGATGCCCGTCGACGGGTCGGCGGCGGCCATCGCGGCGGTCGTCTCGCCCATCCCGAAGCCGATCTCCAGGGTGACCGGCAGCCCGCCGAAGAGCGTGGTCAGGTCGAGCGGGGTGCCGTCGATCGCCAGGCCCCACTGCTCCCAGTGCCGGTCCAGCGCACCGGCCTGGGCCGGGGTCATCCGGCCGCGGCGCGGCTGGAAGCTGCGGATCCGGTGCTCGCGGTGCTGTTCCTCGGTGGCCCGGTGCGGATACATCGGGGCGGGGTAGCCCGCGGGCGCGGCCGACAGGCGCGCGGAGGGCGACTGGGCGGGGAGCTGGGGGGAGGTGGCAGTCGAAGTCACAATGCCGTCGAGTTTACGGGGCACCCGGTTTTCCGGGGTAGCGGCCCGGACGGGCACCCGTGCCGCCCCTCACTCCTCGGCCGCCAGCGCGGCCAGCGCCCGCCGGGCCACCTCGCGGCCGATCGGCAGCGAGGCGGTGGCGGCGGGGGAGGGGGCGTTGAGCACGTGCACCAGGCGGCGGGTCGAGCCGGGGCGGTCGGGGTCGAAGCCGGCGAAGGCGAAGTCGTCCAGCAGCGTGCCGTCCCGGGCCACCGCCTGCGCCCGCACCCCGGCCGGGGCGGGCACCAGGTCGGCGGCCGTGACGGCGGGCAGCAGGCGCCGCACGGCGGTGGTGAAGGCCGGTTTGGAGAGCGAGCGGTGCAACTCGCCCAGGCCGTAGCGCCAGTGCCGGCGGGCCAGCTGCCAGGCGCCCGGGAAGCCCAGGGTGGCGGCCAGCTCGGCCGGGCGCACGGTGCGCCAGTCGTAGCCCTCGCGGGCCAGCGCCGGGACGGCGTTCGGGCCCACGTGCACGTCCCCGTGGACGCCCCGGGTCAGGTGCACGCCGAGGAACGGGAAGGCCGGGTCGGGGACGGGGTAGACCAGGCCGCGCACCAGGTCCCGCCGGTGGGCGGCGAGTTCGTAGTACTCGCCGCGGAACGGGATGATCCGCAGGCCCGGGTCGTCGCCGGCCAGCCGGGCCAGCCGGTCGCTGTGCAGGCCCGCGCAGTTGACCAGCACCGCGCAGCGCAGTTCGCCGCCGGCGGTCCGCACGGTCACCCCGTCGGCCCGCCGGTCGATGGCCAGCACCTCGGTGCCGGTGCGCAGTTCGGCGCCGCGTTCGGCGGCCAGCGCGGCGTAGGTCCGGGCCACGGCGGTGTAGTCGCAGCTGCCGGTGGTGGCGACGTGCAGACCGGCCAGGCCGACCGCCTGCGGTTCGTACTCGCTTATCTGACCTGACGTCAACTCCCGTACCGGGATGCCGTTGCGCCGCCCCCGTTCGGCGAGTGCGGCGAGCCGGGGCAGCTCCTCGGCGGCGGTGGCGACGATCAGCTTGCCGTTCACCTCGCACGGCAGCCCGTGCTCGCGGCAGAACCGCACCATCGCGGCGGCGCCCTCGGTGGCGTACCGGGCCTTGAGCGAGCCGGGGCGGTAGTACACCCCGCTGTGGATCACCCCGCTGTTGCGCCCGGTCTGGTGGGTGGCCGGCGCGCTCTCCTTCTCCAGCACCCCGACCCGCAGTCCGGGCCGCTCCCGGGTCAGCGCGAGCGCGGTGGCCAGCCCCACGATGCCGCCGCCCACCACCAGGACCTCGTGGTCGTAGGTCATCCGCCACCCTCCTCACGCCGACGCGCCCCCGTGGCCGATGGTGCCACGGGCGCGCGCTCGCCGTCAGCAGGGTCAGGCGCTCTGCTCCCACGGCCAGGCGGCGTCGGCTCCCCGTTCCAGCAGCGGGATCAGCCGGAAGGCGGCGTCGCCGAGCCCGCCGAAGGTGTGCCGGTGGGCGCCGCCGGACGGCCCGTGGCCGAAGCGGTAGCCGGCCAGGTTCCAGGTGTAGACGGGCACCCGGTCCGGCACGGCGGCCAGCGGGTCGTCACCGTGGTAGCCGTAGCCGGTCTGCTCGTCGGTGATGATCACCACCCGGTCGTGGCCCTGGTAGTGCGTGCGCACCGCCTCGGCGGTCTTGGTGCCGCCCAGGTTCTGGAAGCGCTGCAGCACGGCGAGCACCGACTCGCCGCGGTGCACCTCGACCACTCGGCTGGTGCTGCCGAACTCCACCAGGTCGGCGTCGGCGGCGCGGACCTTCAGCGCGGTGCCGAAGATCGCCGCCGAGTCGGCCCGGTTGAGGCCGCTGCGCTGGCTCGGCCGGTCGAACATCGAGACGGACCGGTCCACCAGGATCAGGGTGCGCCCGCCCAGTGCCGGGACGCCGCGCAGCGAGTGGCCGAGTGCCTTCTCCAGCGGGTAGGCCCAGCGCAGCGACGGGGCGTGCTGGTAGGCGGCCAGGTAGCGGAACGGGAACTGCCGGGAGCGGCGCACCTCGTCCGGGTCGCTCAGCTTGGCGGCCACCCGCTCGGCGACCTCGTCGCCGACCCCGGCCTCGTCGAAGTTGCGCAGGTTGCGCACCAGCGCCATCGACCCCATGGACGGGATGATCGCCTCCCAGGCCGCCGCGTCCAGCGGTCCCCGCAGCCAGCCCGCCAGTGCCTCCCAGGTCAGCCCGGCCGCCGCCAACCGCTCGGCGGCGCCCGGCCCGGTGAGCACCGCCCGGCGTTGCTCGACCGGCAGCGTCAGCAACTCGTGGTTGGCGGTGAGCAGCGCGTCGCCGGCCGGCGGGACGGCCTCGGCCGGGTGGTGGCGGCGGTCCAGCGCGTACTTGAACAGCTCGCCCTGGCCGGCCCGCTGCGGGTCCGGGCTCGGGTGGGTCAGCTCCAGCACGTCGGCGAACCGGAAGCCACGGCTCGCGGTGTCGTACTTGAGCAGCGCCTGGCTGGTGTAGAGGCGGCGCACGGCGTCCGCGACGCCGCGCTTGACCGGCTGCGGCAGGCGGTGGCCGTAGCGCGAGGTCCAGTAGGCGAGCAGCTCACCGGGCTCGTCGGGGCGGCGCAGCACGGTCTCCACGGCCTGCCGGGAGAAGCCGGGCGCCTTGGCGTCCAGCCGGGCCCGGGTGAACTCGGCCGCGCCGACCAGCGCGGCGGTGCGCATGTTCGCCTCGCCGCGCAGCCAGCGCAGCAGGCCCAGCGTCCACTGCGGGTCCGCGACGGCCAACTCGCGCACCAGCGCGGTGAAGCGGTCGTCGCGGGCGCCGCCGGACTCGTAGAAGGTCTCCTGGCCGACCAGGTTGGCGACCGAGAGGAGGAAGAGTTCCGACTTCGGCTCGCGCAGGTGACCCGTGCCGCCCTCGTGGTTGACGGCCTGCTCGCCGGTGCTGCGGACGGGCGAACGGGGCGGCGCGATGCGGTTCCTGAGGTTGAAGCGGGCCATGAGCGGGGTCCCCCTGCGGACTTGAGCGACGAGAGCGGGGCAGGGGAGGGCATGGCGAGGTGCGGGGGCCGACGCGTGTGCCGGCCCCCTGCTGCGATGCCTCCCGAGATCAAGGGCGACGGCGGGTTTGGGTGACTTCAACGCGCCCGAGGGCACTCCATCGGAAGTAACCGCCGTCCGCGCACCGGGAGGTGCGGCGTATTCACGAATAGGTGTCCAGAGATCAGAGAGCGGCTGAGGTGACAAGAACTGCTCTACCAACTGAGCTACCGCCGGACGAACCGACGACCGGGACTCGAACCCGGGACCCGTCCATTAAGGGAAGTAACCCCGACCTGCGCACCTGGACAGGGACGACTGTAGCGGCGCCCCGATCGAACCCGCATCCGAAATAGCGGTCGGCTACGCGGGCGCCGCCAGCACCACCCGGGCCCGCTCCGTCAACTCCCGTACCCGGCGCTCGCCTTGGAAAGGCTCCAGCTGGCGCAGCATCTCCAGCACGTACTCCCGGCTGCGCTGCGAGGAGATCCGGCCGGCCACCTCCACCGCCCGCTCGCCGGCCTCGACGGCGGCGTCCAGGTTGCCCGCTTCCGCCTCCGCCATCGCGGAGACCACCAGGCGCAGGCCGTGCGAGCGGACGAAGCCCTCGGTTGGCCGGGCCAGCGCCTCGCGGGTGAACTGGCGGACCTTGGCGGGCACTCCGAGGTCGCGGAAGCACTCGGCGGCGTCGGCGGCCAGGCGGTCGTAGGCGTAGAAGTCGATCCAGGCGGGATCGGGGTCGCCGGGGCGGGAGCGTTCGAGGGCGTTCTCGGCGGCGGCGAGTGCCGTCGAGGAGGCCGCCGCGTTGCCGGCCCGCGCCTGGGCCCGGGCCTCCACCAGGTGGAAGAAGCTCATCGTGCGGGTGGTGGCCAGACCCCGGTTGCGCTCCAGCGCCGCCTGGGCCAGGTCGACCGCCTCCTCGGCGAAGCCGCGGTAGCAGGCCTGCAGGCTCATCGAGGCCAGCACGTAGCCGCCGAGCGGCACGTCGGCGGCGGCTCGGGCCAGCCGCAGCGCCTGGATGTAGTAGCGCTGGGCGGCCTCGTGCTGGCCGGTGTCGAAGGCCATCCAGCCGGCCAGCCTGGTCAGTTCGGCGGTCGCGCCGAACAGCGCCCGGCCGACCGCGTCGCTGTAGGAGGCGAGCAGCAGCGGGGCCGCCTCGACCCGCAGGCACTCCGGCACCATGGACGAACGCCAGTCGCCGCCACCGTACTTGGAGTCCCAGCGGCGCGCCTCCTGGGCGGCCTCGCGCAGCTTGGCGGCGTCGGACTGGCCGACCCGGTAGACGGCCGAGCGGGGCGCGGGGAGGGGGAGGGCTGGTGCGGGGGCCTTCTCGGGCGCGGGGTTCGCGGGGTTCGCGGGAGCCGGGGCGGTCGGGGCGGTCGGGGCGGCGTTCGGCGGCTCGTCCGTGCCGCGGGCCACCGAGCTGTCGACCGGGTTGATCAGCCAGCGGGCGACCGGCGTCGAGTACGCCGCGACCGAGAAGGTCCCGGCCAGCGCGTCGCTCCACCGTCCGCCGCCGGGGCCGCGCCGCAGCTCCAGGTCGACCCGCCACAGGTCGGTGGCGGAGCGCACCGCCTCGGCCACCGCGCGCGGAAAGGCCAGGCCCAGCTCGGGCGTCGGATCGGTGTCGCCGAGCCCGATCTCCTCCAGCGGCACCGGGCGGCCCAGCTTGCCGCCGATCGCGGTGGCGATCAGGTGCGGTACCGGCCCCTGCGGCACCATGCCCTTGCTCACCCAGCGGGCCACCGAGGTCTTGTCGTAGCGCAGCGTCAGGCCGCGCTGGGCGCCGAGGTCGTTGACCCGGCGGGCCAGGCCGGCGTTGCTGATCTGAGCCTGGGTCAGCAGGGTGCCGAGACGCTCGTTCGGTCCCCGTGGACTGATGCTCATTCGACGGCACCCCCTTGTTCGGTGTTTGCCGTTCGGTGTGCTGCGGTGGTGCTGCGGTGGTGCTGCGGCCGCGGGCCGGTCGGCCCGGCGTCGGCGGTACCTAGCGTAGTCGGCCGGGTTCCCAGGGTTAAGGGGAAGCATTCCGGATGGCGGGATCGCATAGGGGCATCGGGGCGCGGTTCGTTGCCGCCGGGGCGGTCGCGGGGTGGTGCGGGGGCGGGCCGGGCGTTGTTCTCGGGGTTCGTCCGGGGCGACCGGTGCCCGGCGGCCCATGGGGAGGGGCGTGCTCCGGTCCTGTGTTGACGTGCGCCCACCTGTGCCCCCTGGCTCGAGCGGCTGCCCAGCAGTTCGCTAGGGGCTGTGGGTCGGCCCGCCGTCGAGGACCCGGCGGGCCGGGGGATGCCGCTGCCTCAGTTCCCCGCGGGTGGTGGCCGAGGTCCGGGAGGGCATGCGGATGCCCTCCCGGGCTTGCGACACTTTTTGGCCATCTGGGCATGACCATGGCGTAATCGGGGAGTCGGCGCGGGGCGGGTCGGCCGGTGTCGATGTGCACAGGTGTGCCTCGCGTGCCCTGTGTGCGTGGTGAGCAAGGCGAGCGGGGGTTGGCCCGACCGGTGCGCTGCGGACCGGCCGTGCACTCGGGGCCGGGTGCGCGGCCCGGGGTGCGCGGTCCGGCCGGTCGCTGCCGGACCTGCTCGCCTCGGTGCGGGCGCCGCGAATCGGACGCGCGGCGCCCGCGCCGGTCCGCCCGCCGTCCGCACTGGTCCGCCCGCCGGTCGGTTCGCCGTCCCCACGGGCCGTCCAGTACGGACGGTGCGTCAGATGCCGCCCGGCCGGCCGCCGGACGCCGTCCCTCCAGCGGCCGGCCGGGCACCAGCGACTCGGGAGGCCCGGCCCGCGCGGCACTCCACGTCCGGGCCGGCCGCAGTGCCCAGAATGCCCGAAATCGCCCGTAGCTCCCCAGAATCACCCGACCTTCACCCGCGGACCCCGGGCGCCTCCGCAGTGGCACCATGTCCCTTGGCTCGCCCGCGGCCGGCTCCTGACCGCCCGCCGCGCGCGAGCGCAGGGACGTCCACACCTGGTGGAGGCGCGATGCGGTGGCTGGCCGGCTGGAGCGGCACCGTGTCCAGCGCCCGGATCCCGGTCGCCCGCCGCCCGTCTGACGCCCGATCGGCCCCGGCGCCCACCGTCCAGGACGCGCTCGGCGCACTCGCCGCCGTGCGCCCCCTGGCCGCCACCGCGCTGTGGACCGGCCCCGACCCGCTCTGGGCGGTCGGCGACTGGCGCGCCGAGGAGATCCGGCAGGCCGTCCTGCTCCCCAACACCCGCCACCCCACCGTCAGCACCGGTCCGCTGCCCGCCGACCTGACCCAGGACACCGAGGCCGTGGTCCGCCTGCTGGTGCTCGGCCACTGCGGCGCCGCCGACCACGAGTTGGCCGCCGGACTGGCCGCCGCCCGGGGCGGCGCGGTGCGCCACCTGACCGGCTGGCCCGGCAGCTACACCGTGGTGCTGCGGGTCGGTACCCGCAACACCCTGCTGCTCACCGACCTGGCCGGCCTGCAACCCGTCTTCCACACCCCCTGGTGCGGCGGCACCGCCTACGCCACCGCCGCCCTGCCGCTGGCCGACCTGATCGGCGCGCCGGTCGACACCGGCCACCTGGCCGCCACCCTCGCCTGTCCCGAGTCCCCCGAGGCGCTCGGCACCGGCACCCCGTACGTGGGGGTGCACCGGGTCCCACCGGGCCACACGCTCGCCATCCGGGGTGGCCGCCCGCACCTGACCGACTACGACGACGAGGGCAGCCCCGGCGGCGTTCCCGGTCAGGGCGGCGGCGAGGCCCCGGCGGTCCGGGAGCTGACCCGGACGCTGCTGGAAGCCGTCCGCTCCCGGGTCCGCAACGCGCCCGCCACGGCCGGCCCCGGGCCGCGGCGCCCCCGGATCGGCGCCGACCTCTCCTACGGGACCGCCTCCACCGCCCTGGCCCTGCTCGCCGCCGCCGTCCCGATCGGTCCTGGCCCGGCACCGGCTCAGGCACCCGGATCCGGTCTCTCGGCCGAGCTCCTGCCGCGCAACGGTGCCACCAAGGGCTCCTGGACCCGCCCCGACCCGGCAAGCGAGCCGCCGGAGCCCGAACTCCTCGCCGCCGTCACTGTCCGGGAGTCCCCGCGCACCACCCCCGAGACCCCGCTGGACGTCGGCCGCCCCCGACTGCGGCACACCGTGCTGGCCGCCACCCCGTTGAGCCTGCCCTACGCCGATCTGGCGGGCGGGGCGCTCACCGACGAGCCCGGCCGGGCCCTGGTCACCGTCCCCGGCACCGTTGTCCGGCTCAGCGCGGGCGGCGCCGACCACCTGACCGGCCACGGCGCCCGCCAGGTGCTGGACGGCCATCCGGCCCGGCTCGCCGACCTGATCCGGGAGGGCCGCCAGCGGGAACTGCTGCCGCCGGTCGCTGCCCTGGCCGGCGTGGACCGCGCGCTCGCGGGCACCCTGACCGGCACCGTGCGCACCCCGGTCACCGTGCTGCGCGCGGCCCGCCGCCTGGCCCGGGGCGGCTACGCCGAGGCGCTGGACGACGCGGCCGTGCAGCTGACGGCCCGTCGGGACTCGGTGCGCCCGAGCGCGCGCCCCGGCGTGCGGTTCACCGCCGGGGCGTACTCGGTGGCCGACCTGGCCTGGTGCGTGCCGGGCCCGGCCGCGCGCTTCCTCTCCGACGACGCGCTCTCGGCGGTCGCCCTGCGCCTGCGGCTCGCGGCCCGTGGCCCCGCGCCCGAGCTGCACCCCGGCGTCCGCCGCGCCCGGCTGGCGCTGCACCACCACGCCGGCGCGTTCCGCACCCTGGTGCACGCCGCCGAACAGTACGGCCAGCGCGTGCACGCCCCCTTCTTCGACAACCGGGTGATCCGCGCCGCCCGCCTCCTCCCCGCCGACCTGCGCCTGCAGCCCGGCGCCCGGCACGCCCTGCTGCGCGCCGTCCTGGCCGGCGCCGGCCGCTCGGACCTCCCCGCCGACTGGGGCCGCGCCCCCCGCCCGGACCGCGCCGAAGCCGCCCGGGCCGGCCTGCGCGCCGCCGCCGACCAACTGGCCGAGCTGTTCCACGAACCCCTGCTGGCCGAAGCCGGCCTGATCGACCTGCCCGTCGTCCGCCGCGCCCTGCGCACCGCCGCCGACCCCTACGCCGACCTGCCGCCGGGCGCCCTGGACGGCCTGGCCGACCTGGTCGCGGTGGAACTCTGGCTGCGCCGCTTCGAGTCCCGCCGCCACGGCTCCTGCTGGAGCGGCCTGCCCCTGCCCCAACGCCAGGCGGTGGCGGCAGCGCGGTTCGGCTGAGCCTGCGCGGGATCCACCGGTTCTGGACGGATCATGACCTGACTGCCCCTCACTCCGCTGGAGACCCCGCAGGTGACCACCACCGAGCCCCACCCCCTGCCCGTCACCACCACCCCACCCGGCCCCCCACTCCCCCCGGGCATCCTGGCCGCCTGCGACGGCTCCGACGGCTCCCTCTGGGCCCTGCACCGCGCCATGTCCGAGGCCGAGCGCTACGCCCTGCCGCTCTACGTCCTCGGCGTGGTCAACCCGTCCCCCGGCGGCTACCCCCCGGGCATGGCCGAGCTGGTCCAGGAGAGCATCGAACGGTTGAGCAGCAGCATGGCCGACGGCCTGCGGCGCGCGGTCTCGACGGTGGAGCGGGCCCGGCGCGCGCCGTTCGCCGGCGAGCGCCTGTCGCTGCACGTGGCGCTCGGGCAGGTGGTGGAGGTGCTCCTGGCGGCGACGGTGGGGCAGCACACCCTGGTGATCGGTACCCGGGGGAACGGGGGCTTCTCGCGGCTGCTGCTGGGGTCGGTGAGCACGGCGGCGGTGCACCACGCGGCGTGCCCGGTGCTGGTGGTGCCGGCGCCGGTGGCGGGAGCGGGGGGATGAGGGGGCGGCGGAGTGACGCCTCGTCTCCTGGCTGTCAGAAGATATCGATGCTCACGATGTCGCCCCCGCCCGGCCAGTCGCCGCGGCTGCCGCCAGGAGACATCACCGTCACCGAGAATCGTGGATCCGAGGATCGGAAGGCGACAGTGTCCCCTTGTGCAACAATTTTCATGTCCGCCAGACGGTAGTGTTCGGAAAGGATTTTCTGGACACTTCCCCAGGTTGTGTATCTGGCGAGCGCGATATTGTGGGCAGCTCTCCACTCATCGATCAGATCCTGCTGCTGCGCCAGCCGGTGGACCTCGATCAGGATGCTGTTGCAGGCCCAGTCTGGGTGACTGCCAAAGGACAGTTCAATCAATCCGTAGTCACGCCTGAGATAGCCGGTGCCCGTTTCGTCGACCTCCTCCGCGAACGGAATACGGAGAGCTTGGTCAACGTCGCGGAGGCTGCTGCCGAGTCGAATGCCGACGATGGTCCCGGTGGCAATCGCTTCTGCCAGAAAGCTTTCCGTATCCATCATCCCAGGGTCATCGCGGCATCAAACAGATCTTGCATCTATTGACCGTGGCTCTCGTTGTGGTCCCGGTTGTGCGCAAGCATTTAATCACGTGCGGACGAGGCTTTAAGAATAAGGGCGACTTGGCGGACTAATTCGATGAGGTCCGCTTCCGACGGATCCGACCTCTCTCAGGGCAGGATCTATCGGGTATTCCTCCAGTGCATAGAAAATATCGTCCAGGCCACGCGCCAGTTGCCCGTGGGTTCGCTCATCCCTTCACGAAAAGACCTCCTGGGATGTCCCCTGCAAGAAGCGCCCGCATGAGGTCAGGCTGTTTGGCGGTGAACGACCCCGGCGGGACAGCTGCCGGTGATGCCATGGAACGGGTTGCCGGACCGAGCTCGGTGGGATCGTCCAATGGCATCGGTGTCTCCGGTTCCGGGAGAATGTGGCATCAAGTGGATGTTCGAACGGTGTTGAATCGGATGATCGGACCGTCTTCGGTCTCTGCTACGGATAGCGCAAATTCGATTTCAGGGAATCTCTCGCCCAGTCGCGTGCGCCAGCATTGTGCAATGGAGTCGGCAATCGAGCGAGCTGCCAGCAGGTCCTCGGCGGATCCACGGTACCCAATGAGCTGCCATAGCCTCAGTTGATTCAGAGTGGCCTCGATCCGAGTGCGATCACCGGACAGTGTCTTCCACCAGAGGTCAAAGTTTTGCTGTTCGAAGCAGCGATCCCAGATGACACAGCCTTCGACGAGAATGAAATCCGGGGTGAACACCTCCGAGATGGAGATCCAGTCGCCGAGGGTGAATTTTGTGGAGATAAAGTCGAATGAATCCAGGTCTCCGCCGGCTGAGTCGATCCAGGAGGATACTTCTGAATAGTCCCGGGCTTTCAATGTCAGCTCCAGTAAATTTCCTCGTCGGGCCTGATTGGGCGGGGCATCTTGTCCCATCTGGGGAACTCTTGCCCGGTCTTGGGGTTGCGATTTATGTGCATTTCTAGGGCATGTGGTGCAGGTATTCCTGCGTGCGGTGCAGAAGCCGGGTCTATGTCGACACGCTTGTACAGCCGTCCCAGGTCATCATAGACCGCATATGCGGTGACGGTACCATCAGTCTTCTGCCGGTAAACGATCTCGTTGGGGGTCCCAGTATTGTCGAACAATCCGCTGACTCGGCGCGCCTTGGAAAGGTCGACGCCCTTCGGGTCATACGGCGCCAACCCCAGCGGATCGCCCCACGTATGCGGGTTCCCCACATACGCCACCGGATTCGGCGCCGCCCCCAGCCCCAGCGGGTCCGCGCTCAGGTACCGCGCCGTGGCCGGGTCGTAGTACCGGTGCACGTTGTAGTGCAGCCGGGTCTCGGCGTCGTAGTACTGGCCCGGGAAGCGCAGCGGGGTCGTGGTGGACGCGCTCTTCGGCTGGGTGGTGGTGCCCCAGAGGGTGGTGCGGGCTTGCCAGGCGGGGGAGCCGTCGGGGTTGAGGAGGTGGGTGGGGGTGCCGATGAGGTCGGTGAGGATGGTGAAGAAGCGGCGGTCGACCTCGGTGTCGGTGAGGTGCAGGTGCTCGGTCTGGGTGAGCGGGTGGAGGCCGTCGTGGTCCCAGGTGAGGGTGTAGGGGCCGGGGAGGGTGGGGCTGTGGGCGGTCTGTTCGGCGAGGGTGGGGCCGTCCCAGGTGAAGTGGGTCCACTCGGGGGCGTCGGCGCGCTGTTTGGCGATGCGGCGGCCGAACGGGTCGTAGCGGTAGTGCCATTGGGTGCCGTCGGGGGTGGTGACGGCGGTGAGGCGGTCTTCGGGGTCCCAGGTGTAGTGCCAGGTGTCGGTGCGGCCGGAGAGCATGGTGTGGCGGCGGGTGGTGACCCGGCCCTGGGCGTCGTGGGTGTAGCGGAACCGGCCGGCGGTGGTGATCCGGGTGCCGGTGTAGCCGCGGGCGCCGAGGGCGCTGTCGTCGCGGGTGGGCCACTCGGCGTCGGTGAGGTTGCCGGCGTCGTCGTAGGCGTACCGCTCGCTCCAGTTGGCGGCGTGCACGGCGGTGACCCGGCCGGCGGGGTCGAGGTCGAAGCGGCGGGTGCCGGTCTGCCGGTCGTCGATGCCGGTGAGGTGGCCGTCGGCGCGGTAGCGGTAGTCGCGGTGCTGGAGGACGTCGGGCCCGGCCGTGACGCGCAGCGAGGCGCGGCGGCCGAGCGCGTCGTAGCCGCTGGTGAGGGTGACGGTGTCGGTGAGGTGGCGGGTGGTCTCCCGGCCGGCCGCGTCGCGGTCGAAGCTGACGGTGTGCCCGGCGGTGGTGAGGGCGAGTGGGTTGCCCCTCGCGTCGTGGGTCCAACTGCTCACCGTGCCCGACGGGGTGGTGCGGGCGGTGCGGCGGCCCAGCGCGTCGTAGGTGCTGCTGAGGGTGCGGCCGTCGACGGTCTCGGTGAGCGGGCGGCCGAGCGGGTCGAGGGTGCGGGTGAGGGCGGCGTCGGGGCCGGTGGCGGCGATCAGGCGGCCGAGCGGGTCGTAGGCGTAGCTGGTGGCGGCGCCCGCGACGTCCTTGGTGGTGAGGTTGCCCAGCAGGTCGTAGCGGTAGCCGATGCGCTCGCCCAGGCCGTTGGTGCGGCTGGTGAGTTGGCCGGCGGCGTCGTGGGTGTAGCGCAGCGTGCGCCGGTCGAAGTCGGTCTCGGCGATCAGCCGCCCGGCCACGTCGTGCTGGTAGGACCAGGTCAGGCCCTGCGGGTTGGTGACCTCGACCAGGCGCAGCTCGGCGTCGTGGGTGAAGGTGTGGCGGGCGCCGTCGGGGGTGGTGCGGGCGGTGAGCAGGTCGAAGTCGGTGTACTCGAAGGTGCTGGTGGCGCCGAGTTGGTCGGTGTGGGTGAGGGTGTTGCCCTCGCCGTCGTAGGTCCAGCTCTCGGTGGCGCCGTCGGCGGTGGTGCGGGTGGTGAGCAGGCCTTCGGGGTTCCAGGACAAATGAACAGCGTTGCCCAGCGGGTCGGTGACGGTGACGGGGCGGCCGAAGCCGTCGCGCTGGTAGCGGGTCCGGCCGCCGAGCGGGTCGGTGCTGACCAGGACCAGGCCGGCCGCGTCGCACTGGACGGCGGTGGTGTGGCCGAGCGCGTCGGTGAGGGAGGCGAGGTGACCGGCGGCGTCGTAGCCGAAGTGGGTGGTGGCGCCGGCGGGGTCGGTGACCGAGGTGCGGTTGCCGCGCTCGTCGTAGGTCTGGCGCCAGGTCGAGCCGTCCGGATGGACCACGCTGACGGGCAGGTTGAGCGCGTTGTGGACGGCGGTGGACCGGACCTCGTCCGGGCGGATCACGGTCACGACGTTGCCCGCCGCGTCGTACTCGAAGGCGCTGGTACGCCCCAGCGGGTCGGTGACGGCGAGCAGGCGGTGGCAGGCGTCGCGGGTGTAGCGGGTGACTGCGCCGAGCGGGTCGGTGTGGGCGGTGATCTGGTGGCGCGCGTTGACTTCGTAGCGGTTCACCGCGCCCAGCGAGTCGGTGGCGAGGGTGAGGCCGGGGCGGTACTCGTAGCGCCAGCGCAGGTGGCCGCCCGAGCCGCCCTGGGATATGCAGCGGTCCTGGTCGTCGTAGCCGTACTCGTAGCGGGAGTCGTTGCGGTCGGTCCAGGCGGTCATCCGCCCGGCGGCGTCGTACTCGAAGCGCAGCGGCAGGCCTGAGGAGTTGACGACCGAAGTGAGGTGGCCGTCCGTGTAGCCGTAGCGGACCAGCTCCACCGCACCCACGCGCAGTGCGGTGATCCGGAAGTCGGCCACCTCGACTTCCAGGTGGTAACCGGCCGAGTGCCGGATGCCCATCGGGGTGCCGTCGTGGTCGTACTCGAAGACCAGCTGGTGGCCGACCCGGTCGGTGATCGAGTCCAGGGGGGCCAGCGCCGGGTGGTCCGGGTCGGGACGGAAGGCGCGGACCTGCCCGGCGACCGGGTCGGTGACGGTGTACCGGCCCTCGGCGTCCACGGCCAGCGGCCACCGCGCGCCCGTGCTCGGCAGGGTGGGCACGCCGGGCGCGGGGTGCGGGTAGGCGAGCGCGATGCCGTCGCCGCGCAGCAGGACCACGCCCTCGGCGTCGACCTCCAGGCGCTCGTCCAGCGTGCACGCCCAGGTCGGGCCCAGCCAGCGGCCCGCGCGGTAGTGCGAGTCGTGGGTGCGGGTGAAGAGCAGCGGCAGCACCCCGGCCAGCTGGGCGTCGGTCTGGGTGAGCGTCATGAAGCCGGTGGCCATGTCGATCGGGTCGCCCTCGCAGACCCGGTCGCCCGGGTCGCGCCCGTTGACGTCCGGGTCGGTGACCGCGTCACGGCCCGTCCCACCGCCCGCGTTCTCGGCGGCGTCCTTGGCCGCGTCCTTGGTGGCGTTGATGCCCACGGACTCGGCGGCCGTGGCGGCCTCGCCGCCGCCGCCGGTCGCGGCCCCGAAGGCGACGTTGGTGAGGAGGCTGCCGGCCGCCTCGAACGGGTCCGAGCCCCAGCCCGAGCCGACCATCGACTTGACCACGTCGGTGGGGTGCAGGTCGGCGTGGACCAGGCCGACGGCGAGCTGGTTGACGTGGTCGAGGTAGGTGGCGGGGTGGGTGACGTTGTAGACGTCCATCGGGTTCAGGCCGCGCCCGAAGTCCACGATGCCCGCCGCGCCCTTGACGATCCCGCCGTACAGGTGGACGCCGCCCGTCGCGCCGCCCTCGGCCAGGTCGACGGAGTCCAGCTTCATCCGGTCAGTGAAGCTCGGCTCCTGCGGCGCGGTTCCGGTCGCCGCCTTCAGCGCCTTCGCCGCGCTGTCGGCGGCGGCGTCCCGGCCCGAGCGGGCACCGCGCAGCAGGTCCTGGGCGTGGGTGAGCTGGGTGGCGCTGGGGTCCTGGAAGTCGCCGGGGTCGGTGGGCTTGGGGCCCGGGTTCGGGTTGGACTGGGCGGCGGCGTTCCACGTCTTGACGGCCTTGTTGTAGCTGTCGACGCTCGCGTTGTACGCGTCCTGGGCCTGCTGGTGGGCCTTCTTGGCGGCGTTGTACGCGTCGATGGCCTGCTTGGCCTGCCCCTGGGCCCAGGTGACGGTCTGTGCGAAGCCGTCCAGCGCACCGGCCGCGGCGGCGCACGCGTCGGCGGCCGTCAGCCACTGGGCGGGGTGCGGCTCGAACCGGGCCCGGAACGCGTCGGCGGCCTGGCCCTGCCAGTGCGAGGAGTCCATCGCCTGCAGACCGCCGCCGGTCTCCTCGAACGCGTCGTGGAAAGCGCGCAGCTTGCCGGCCGCGTCGCTCAGCGCCTTCGCGTCGCCGTGGACCAGGTCCTTGGGGTCGTCCGAGTCGCCCAGTTGCAGCTCGCCGACCTGCGCGCCGAGGTTGTCGGCGATCTGGTCGCCGAACGTGTCCACGGAGTGCGCGGCGTCGTGCAGGCCGACGAAGTCCAGCAGGCCGCCCACCGCGTGGGCGTTCTGGTCGATGGCCTGGCCGATCTGCTTCTTGCCGTCCTTGTACAGCCCCTCCAGGCCGTCGCCGATCCCGTCGAGCAGTCCCATCAGCCCTTGCCGCCCGCCTGCTGCTCGACGTCCTTGAACTCCGCCTGCCACGCCGCCGCCGAGTCGCCCGCCGCCTTGTCGAGCGAGGCCTTCGAGTAGTCGGCGCCGGTGACCTGGGTGTACGGGTTGTCGTCCCACGTCTGGTCCCAGGACTGGCCCTCGACCTGCTTGTCCGTCAGATCCGGGTTGCCGATCGCCGCGTTGACCGCGTCCTTGAGCGCGCCCGAGACGTACTGGTCCTGGTCGTGGTAGCGGCCCGCCGACAGTCCGAGGCGGTCGGCGATCTCGGTGCCGTCGTGCACCAGGGTGCGCACGCCCCAGCTCCACCGCTCGCAGAAGTCGTCCAGCGCGGACTGCAGACCGGGGTTGCCGACCTGCATCCCGGTCAGCGAGATGGCGGAGAAGCCGCGGCCGACCTCGGCGCCCTCGTCGATGCCGAGCTTCTTCAGCTCGGCGACGGCGTCGTTGATGCCCTTCGCGATGTCGGCCAGCGCGGCCGGGTCGACCTGGTAGGAGTCAGCCACGGTCCACCGCCACCGCCGGCGGGAGTGCGAACGGCACCGGGCCCGCCGCGTCCAGCGCCACGCCCGCCGGGACGCCGAGAGCCGGCACCGCGACGTCCAGCAGGCGGCGGCCGTAGACCGTCAGGTACTCAACCGGTGGCTCCAGGCCGCGCGCGGACGCGAACCGGGCGAGGGCGGATTCGTCGGTGAACGCGTACAACCAGCGCACGCCGCCGGAGTCCGCCGCCAGCGGCTTGCCGTTCTCGGTCGGCGCCAGCAGCAGCGCCTCGCGGAACGCCGCTATGAGGCCTGGGCCGTTCACCTGGCCCGCTTGCAGCGCCGCCAGACGCTCGGTCAGTTCCACCCCGGACACGAGCCCCCCGTGACGCTCGGCTATCAGTTCGATACGAACGACAGCCTAGCCGGGGTGGGTCAGTGGGGGGTGAACTCGCCGGTGCTGGTGGCGTGGACGAAGGCTTGCCAGGCGGTGGGAGGGAACGTGAGGAACGGGCCGTCGGGGTCCTTGGAGTCGCGGACCTGGCCGGGGGCGGCGTCGTTGACCTCGATGCAGGCGCCGCCGTCGGGGTTGCTGTGGGTGCTCTTACGCCAGGTGCTCATCGGGTGAACTCCCCTGTTGCGGTCGCAGTGATGAAGGCCTGCCAGGCGGTGGGAGGGAACGTGAGGGACGGGCCGTTGGGGTCCTTGGAGTCGCGGACCTGGCCGGGGGCGGCGTCGTTGACCTCGATGCATTCGCCGCCGTCACCGTTGCTGTAGGTGCTCTTACGCCAGGTGCTCAATGGCTGAACTCCCCGGTCGCGGTGGCGTGGACGAAGGCCTGCCAGGCGGTGGGAGGGAACGCAAGGGACGGGCCGTTGGGGTCCTTGGAGTCGCGGACGCGACCGGGGGCGGCGTCGTCGACCTCGATGCAAGCGCCGCCGTCGTTGTTGCTGTAGCTACTCTTCCGCCACTGAGCGAGCTGCATGCTCGAATCCCTTCAGAGCCGTGCCGATCACCGCCAGGGAGTCCCTTGGCGACAGGGCCTGGGCCCTCAGAAGATCGTAGTACGCCTGGCACTTGGCGACGATGCCGTTCTCCTCGATCAACGTGCCTGAGCGGCTGCCTTCTTCATACGCGACGACGGATCGGCCGGACAGGGTCAGCAAGGTGAGTGAGCCGCCCGTCTCCGAATGATAGCCAGCCGCGAAAGGCAGGATCTGGAGCGTCACATGCCGCAGTTCGGCGGTGTTGAGCAGCGCCTGCATCTGATCCCGCATGATGAGCGAGTCGCCGACCGGCCTGCGCAAGGCGACCTCGTCCATGATGAACCAGTAGCGCGGTGGAGTTGAGCCGTGCAGGCGCGCCTGCTGCTTGATCCGTGCGGCGACCTTCTGGTTGATCTCCTCGTCGGAGGCGAATGGATCGCCCGCCCGAAGGGCCGCTGTTGCGAAGGCGGGCGTCTGGAGCAGGCCGTGCACGATCTCGGTGTAGCTCTCCAGGAGGGCGGCCTGTGCAGCCAACTCCATGTACCGCCGGTACCGGTTCGGGAACTCCTCCAACGCCGCCAGCGGAAACAGCCTGCAGAAGTGCCCGTCCGTCCCGAACGCCGCGTCCAGCTTCTCCGACAGCCCCTTCGGCGGCAGCGACTCCGCCGTCTCGATCCGCGACAGGTGCGCTTTCGAGAACTTCAGCACCTCCCCCAACTGCGACAGCGACAGCCCCGCCGCCTCGCGGTACCGCCGGAGATCCGACCCGTACAGATCCCGTGCCGACCGCTCCGGGAACAGGGGACGAGGTTGGAAGGCCATGGCGACGACTCCTCCGTGTTTCCACTCGCGGACGCGGAACGGCCCGCTCCTTCCCAGGCTAGCCGCGAAGCGCGACGCTTGAGGCACAGAGCGTGAAATTCATTCGCTCAACTGCACCACGGAGAAATAAATATGATGGATCATCAGAAAGACAGGCTGATGCCCGAGTGCCGCTGCCCCGCCAACTGCGGCGGTCGGCCCGAGGCGTCGCGACGGATGAGCCCCGTCTACCCGATCATCCGCCCCGGCGGTGCCAAGCCGCCGGCCGATCCCTACCTCCCCTCCCGCAAGGGCGAGTTGGTGTTCGACGCGCTCAACGACCGGCTCGGCGTGCTGATGGACCGGGTCGGCCGCCTGATCTACCTGCGGCCCGAGCGAGGAGGCGCCGAGTGGGACGTCGACCAGGACTGGGTGGTCCGCCCGCCCGCCGCCCGCAGCGATCTCGACGATCGCGAAAGGAAGGCCAAATGATCAGCCCCCGCCGCCAAGCGGCCGTCGCCCTGACCGCTTTGACGGATTCCGTCGACGCGGCCAACCTGGAGATCCCGGATCTCGGTGACGGCTGGGAGATCACGCCCTCGGGAGACGTCCTCGTCCGGCTCCGGCCGCTGACGCTTCCCGAAATCGTGCAACTCGCCGCCGCCCTCCGTCGATTGGCCCCGCGCACATGACAGAACAACAGGAACTCGACCAGTGTGACTTTTCGGGATTCGCACATGAGCTGATGGTGTGCGTCCTGCTGCGCGGTGGGGAGGACGAGGAAGAGGCGTTCCTGAATGCCCCGCACCGGGTCGCGGCCTATCTGGTCTCGATCTCCGCAGTCGTCATCCTGGTCGGATTGCTGTTCGTTCTCCTGGTGTTGTGCTGATCCGACGATCGGCCGAAATGCCTGACGGGTGGCGCGCCGCACCGCGCGCCACCCGGACGGCGAAAGTCCGTCCATACGTCAGCCGTTGCTGTCCACCGGAAGCGGCGCGTCATGCCGGGCGCTGGACCGCCAGTCGGAGACCCGGACCAGCGTCTCCAGATAGGCGAGCCGGAACGGCCCGAGGTCTGCCCGATCGCGCAGGCCAAGGGCAAGTTCGGTCCAGGTCGAGGGCTCGCGGAACGCGTCGGTCCGCAGTGTCCCGGCCGGGAAGAGCTCGCCGCTGGACAGCGCGATCTCCGGTGTCCGGTCGCCGTCCTGGACGCCGAGCAGCAGCGGAGCCTCGTCCGGGCCGGGACGGGCGGCGATCCGGACCTTGCCGTGGTGGGCGGCGGCCAGGTAGCTGACCAGGAAGTCGGTGCCGTCGGCCAGCAGGATCAGCGCGCTGACCAGCTCGTGCCGGAAGTACCGCCGGGGATTGATGCCGGTGCTGAACTCGCCCTTCGACTTCGCCAGCAGCCCGGCCGGAGGCTCGCCACCGCCGCCGCGCAGCATCTGCTGGAACGCGTCGTGGCTCTTGCCGAGGTCGTGGTACCTGGCGGCGCGCCGCACGGCGTCCTGCTGGTCCGCCGCGAGGCCCGGCAGCGCGGTGAGCAGCGCGCGGGCCTCCTCCTCGGTCTCCATCAGGTGCTGGTCGAGGCTGATCCAGGCCGCGCAGGTGAAGTTCCAGTTCGGTGCGCCGATGCCGTCGGTCACCTCGACGGGTGTCGGGCTCGCGGGCGTCCAGCCCGTCCCGGGGAGGTAGCCGCCGCGCGCGGCGTCCAGCAGTACGGTCCCGCCGGGCCGCAGGTCCTCGGCGGTGGCCTGCCGCCAGTGGCCGTCCAGCTGGTCACGCAGCCAACCCCGGCCGTCGGCGAGCAGCGGCGCCAACTCGGCGAGCGGCACCGGGCAGAGCTCGGCGCGGCCCGGGTCGGGCTCGTCCTCGGCGGGCTTCCCGTCGGTCTCCGGACCCCAGGCGCGCCAGGCGACGAGGAGCGCCGCGTCGTCCTCGGCGCAGACCAGCCCAGCGACCTCGGGCGACTCGGCGGTGGTGTCGAAGAGCGCCAGCAGTTCCGCCCGTTCCAGCGGTTCACCCGGCGCCGGGCGCTCGGCGATCCGCGCCTCGAAGAGCTGCCCGGCGGTGACCGGCTCGCCCTCGTGCGCGTCCAGCCACTGCTCGACGGCGGGCTGCCGGTCGCCCTCCGGCGGGGTGCACCAGAGCAGGTCGCCGCCCTCGGGGTGCTCGCCGTGCCGGTTGCAGCGTCCGGCCCGCTGCACCAGCGAGCTCCAGGGGGCGAGTTCGGTCAGCAGGGTGCGGCAGGAGAGGTCCTCGCCGGCCTCCACCGCGCCGGTGGTGACCACCAGTTCGGCGGGCTCGGGCCGGTCGCCGAGCCGGAAGTGCGGGTGGAGCAGCACGGTCGGCCGCTTGGTGCTCAGCGCCCGGTGGACGGCGCGGGCGCGCTCCAGGGTGTTGAGCACGGCGACGGTCCGGGTGCCGGGGACGTGGGCGTCGAGCAGGGCCCGCACCAGCTGCTCGACGTAGCGCTCGGGCGCGAGCTCCAGCCGCCGGACCCGCCGTGCGGCGCCACCGTCGGTGGGGGAGACCCGCACGACTGATCCGTCCGGCCCGTTCGCGTCCCAGGTCGAGGACATCCAGAGCGTGCGGGTGGGCGCGGCGGTGCCCAGTTGCTCGCGCAGCCGCTGGAGCCGGACGCCGGTCGCGACGGCCGGGCCGAACAGGTGCAGCTCGTCGAAGACCCACTGCGCGTCATTGTGCAGCAGGCCGTAGGAGACGGCCGCCATCCGCCGGTCGTCGGCGAAGCCGCGCATCAGCGCCCGGCTGAGCAGCACGTCCTGGGTGCCGACCAGGATCGCGGTGCTTTCCGGGTGCCGCCGCCAGCGGCCGTCCTGGACCGCGCCGCCGGCGAGCAGGTGCAGCCCGACCTGGTCGGCGAGCCCGAGCCGGTCCAGCCACGTGCGGATCACGGCGGCCGTCTGGTCGGCCAGGCTGCGGGCGGGCAGCACGTAGACCAGGCGGCGCGGCGTCTGCTCGGGGGCGGTGACCAGGCGGCGGTGCAGCCAGGGCAGCACGGCGGCCACGGTCTTGCCCGCGCCGGTGGGTGCCTGGAGCAGACCGGGCAGGCCCTCGGCGGCCAGCCGGGCCTGGTAGGGGTAGGGGGCGTGGCCGGTCGCCTGCCGTACGAAATCCGCGAAGTCCTTGAACTGGTCCGCCATTGCTCGCGACTCCCCTCGACTTGGCCTCACACCTTAGACGCACCAATGAGACGCACCAATGGCGAAGATCCGATGAAACGCTGAGCCGCGCGGGAATGCGGAGTCGGACATATCGGTTCAGACTCCACGTTCGCCCGTCAGTGCATCGAAGGAGCCACTCCCCATGAAGGTCGAGATCTACAGCGACATCGCCTGCCCGTGGTGCTACATCGGCAAGCGCCGCTTCGATCAAGCCCTGGAGCGGTTCGAGGGCAAGGACGAGGTCGAGGTGATCTACCGCCCCTACCAGCTGGTCCCGGACGCCCCGGCCACCGCCAGCCCGCACCGCGCCTGGCTCGCCGAGCGGTACGGGCCGCAGTCGCGGGCGATGGACGACCGGGTGACCGAGCTCGGCAGGGCCGAGGGCATCGACTACGACTTCGACGCCGCGCTGCACGCCAACACCTTCCTCGGGCACCGGCTGCTGCACCTGGCCGAGGCGGAGTACGGCCCGGCGGTCCAGGGCGTGCTCAAGGAGGCGCTGCTCAAGGCGCACTTCACCGACGGGGTGGACGTCGGCGATCCGGCCGCGCTCACCGAGGTCGCGGTGGCGGCCGGTCTCGACCGGCAGCGGGTGACCGAGTACCTGGCGGGCGACGAGGGCGAGGACGAGGTGCGCCACCAGCTCGCCGAGGCGCGGCAGCTGGGGATCAGCGCGGTGCCGACGTTCGTCTTCGAGGGTCAGTGGGCCGTGCAGGGCGGGCAGGAGGCGGAGATGTTCCTCCAGGTGCTGCGGCAGGTGGCGGCCGAGGAGCAGAACGCCGCGCAGCCGCACACCGCGCAGCCGCACACCGCTGACGGCGAGGCGTGCGCGGACGGCAGCTGCGCGATCTGAATCCGGCGGTGCGTCAGCAGGTGAACCGTGCGTTCGCCCAGTCCGCGATGTTCCCGGCCGACCAGAAGCCGTCCACCGGCGTGACCACCAGCCGGATCTGGTGCTGCCCGGCCAGCGGCACGTGGACCGGGACCGGCGGGTCACCGGCCCGCAGCACGGGCGAGGACCAGAGCGCGGTCTGATCGTCCCCGGTGACCGTGAACCGCACGGCACCCGGGGCGATCGTCAGGTCGTCCAGCCCGGCCACGCTCTCGTAGGCGGTGCAGGCCCGGTTGAGGTCGATCGCCACCGTCGACGGCGCGTGCACGCTGACCCCGCGCGGGTAGGACTCGCCGCCCACCCAGAGGTTGTCGCGCTGGAGCAGCCAACCGCTGCTGTCCCGGCGGCTGATGCTCGGGCCCGGCGATGGGGCGCGGTCCGAGCCCTTGCTGAACGGGAGTTCGTCCATCCAGTAGCTGGTCAGCGGGGTGGGGACGGGCGTGGGCAGCACCGGCGGGACGACCGGCGGGGTGGGCGCGGCCTGGGTCGGGAGCGGTGGGGTGGGAATCGGCGGCAGCGTCGGGGTCGGCACCGGCGGCAGGGTGGGGAGCGGCGGCGGAGTGGGGGCCGGCGTGGGTGTGGGGGTCGGCCGGGGGGTGGGTGCGGCCTTCGGGGTGGGCTTGGGCGCCGGGGCGCGCTTCGCCGGCGGGGGTGGGGTCGGCGTCGGGGTGGGCGGCCGCGGGGTCGGGGTGGGCTTGGGCGCCGGGGGCGGGGGAGTCGGGCGGGCCGGGGCGCTGGGGCTGGGCGGCGGCGCGGCGATGGGGGGTGCGGGGTCGGGGGAGCCGGTCAGCGCGTAGGCGACGGCGGCGACGGTGGCCACGGCCACGGCGGCGGCGATGCCCGCCTTGGCCACGGTGCCCAGTCCCTCGCCGGCGACGGCGGCGCCACCGGAGGAACCACCACCGGCCGCTCCTGCGCCGGCTGCGCCCGCGCCTGCTCCCGCTGCGCCTGCTCCCGCGCCCGCTGCGCCCGCGCCCGCCGTGCCGCCGCTCGCGGCCGCCGCACCGCCCGCCGCGGCGCCGCCGGCCACCGCGCCGGCGCCGAGCGCCGCCGCGATCGCCGAGAAGGTGCCCGCGCCGATCCAGACCAGCACGCCGCCGGGCAGCAGCAGCCGCAGCGCGTGGTTGAGTTCAACCAGCTCCAGCAGCGCGGCGGTACACCGCTCGCAGCCGCGCAGGTGCTCGCCGACCTCGGTGGCGGCCCGCTTGCGCAGCGCGCCGCGGGCGTAGCTCCCGAGCCGGTTGGCGTACTCCTCGCAGCCCTGCGCCTGGCTGTCCGAGACGTGCGCCTGCAGGAAGCCGGCCGCCAGCCGGGAGCGGGCCCGGTGCGCCTGCACGGCGGTGGCGTTGGCGGTCTTGCCGAGCAGCACGGCCACGGTCTTCGGCGACTCCTGCTCGACCACGGTGTGCCAGAGCAGCACCCGGTCGTCCTCGGGGAGTTCGGTGAAGGCCCGCATCACCATGCGCTGGTCGGCCAGCGCCATCGCCCAGGCGTCCGCGCCCGGGTCGGCCAGGTCGAACTCGATCGAGGTGGCGGCGGTGGACTGGCTGAAGCTGCCGAAGTCGTCCACCAGTTGCTCCCGGCGCTCGCCGCGGGTCCAGGCGGCGGCGATGTTGCGGACCGCCGTCAGCAGGTAGGCGCGGACCGCGAACTCCGGTCCCTTGCCCGCCTTCAGCGCCTGCAAGGTGCGGGCGAAGACCTCGCCGGCCAGGTCCTCGGCGGTGAAGCTGTCCCGGCAGCAGCCGCGGGCGTAGCGGCGCACGGCCTCGGCGTGCCGGCGGTAGATCTCCTCGTACGCGGTGTCGTCGCCGGCCCGCACCAGGGCCGTCAACTCGGCGTCGGAGGGCGGGCGCTCGCCGTCCACCGGATCGGCGGGGGGCGGCACCAGGGCAACCGGCAGGTCGAGTTCCGGATCCAGCGCGGACTCGCCGGACGGAGTGCCCGACTCGATCCGGTGCGCCACGAACGCCTCGGGGGTCACGCTGCCCTGCCCGGCGACGGCCTGTCCGGGCACCCGCCCGGTGACCGGCGCGCCGCCGTGGGGCGTGTCGGTGCGGTAGGGGGAGTCGGTCAGCGATTCGCGGGAGGGGGCGCCGCCCTGGCCCGGCACCTGGCCGGCGGCGGACTCCGCGCCGGGCTCGGTGCCGCGTTCGGTACCGCCGGCGCCGTGTTCCGTGCCGCGCTCGCTGCCGCGCTCGTTCTGCTCCTCGGCGGTCATCGGCCCGCTCCGTCCGTTGCGTGGGCCGGAGCCGCCAGGGGAGCCGCCACCGGGGGCGCACAGCGTTGACTGGCGTGCTGCGATGCGCCGTCGCCTGCTCCGGCGTGCGCGGCGGTCGCGGCACCGCGAAGGGTGCGCACCGGGACATTGGCTCCAACCACGGCCAAAGAATGGCATAGCGACGGGTGCTCCGGAAGCTGTGGACCACTCGACCCACTCTTCCGGGGAAGCGTCCGAGGTCCGCTTCCCCTGCTCCGGCGACGCCAGTTGACGCCAGGTTGACGTCCGGTGCCCGGTGCTGGACGACGCGCGCCGCACGGCCGCCGCACCGGCCCGGGAGCGTCGCGTCGGTCCTCGGGGCTCACACGGCCCGCAGACCGTCCAGCAGGATCCGCAGCAGTCTTTCGGCGGGCTCCGCGCCCGCTGCGGCCGCCGCCGCACCGCGCCCGATCGAGGGCGGCACCGCCGCCGTCAGCACCAGCACGATCTCCGAGACCGTGACCCCGGGCCGCAGTTCACCGGCGGCCGCCGCCCTGGCCACCAGTGCGGCCAGTAACTGGAGCAGCAACTGCGGGTCGGCGTCCGGCACCCCGCTCGCGCCGGGCGGCTCGAGCAGCTGGCCGCCGCCCAGTCCGCCGCCGGGGGGCAGCCGCTGCTCGGGCACCCGGGCCAGCTCCTCGGCGTAGTCGAAGGCCTCCGGCGGCAGCAGCCGCCCGGCCCCGGTGCCGACCGCCGTGGCCAGGTAGCCCGCCAGCGCGTCCCACGGCCGGGCCGGCCCGTAGAGCGCCTCCCGGGCCCGCGCCGTCAGCCAGGCCACCTCCTCGGCGGCGATCCGCTGGACCAGCACCTCCTTGCTCGGGAAGCGCCGGTAGACGGTGCCGACCCCCACCCCGGCCCGCCGCGCCACCTCCTCCATCGGTGCGTCGTAACCGAGTTCGCCGAACACCTCGCGGGCGGCGCGCAGCACGCTCTCCAGATTGCGCCGCGCATCCACCCGCAACCGTGGTCCGCCCGCCCGCCGTTCCGTCACCGGTGGCAGCTGACCGGCCGCCGACCGGTGCGGGACGGGCAGCGGCACGCGCTGCTCCGGCACCGGGCCCGCCCCCTCACCCAGCTGCGGCACAGCCGGTTCGCCCAGCAGGTGATCCTGATCGTTCAATCCCAACCCTCCCCCGGAGGAGCCCCTGTCCGGGCTCTCGTGCGAAGTCGTCGCAGCCGTCCGTGACCTGCACGGGTCCAGCCCCCAGCACCCGGCCCCCGCGCGGTCGCCGGCCCCTCGCGCGGGGCGGCTCATCTCCCGGACGGGCGAGAATCATCCGCGGACTACCCTTCCCCGTTTCAGGCTCGGGCAGTCGGGCTGGTCGGCCAACGGTAAATCAGGCCGTAATGGATTCACCACCCGGGGTGACGGCTTTTCGGGCGTGTCGTACCGGGCGCCACCCCGTGCACCACCCGCTCCGGACCCCCGGCAGCCCCACCCGAATCCCGTACGCACTGTGGACAAGAGGCCCCTCGGCAGGGCGTCATGGTTGCGTGAACCAGGTCACACCGATTCGAGCGGGGGTGGCACCATCCGGATCCTGATCGTGGGCGGCGGTTGCGCGGGGCTGACCACGGCCCATCGGCTCCAGCGGGAACTCCAGCAGGAGTTGCGGGCCGGACGCGCGGAAATCACCGTGGTTGAAGCCGCACCTTACCTGACATACCGTCCGCTGCTGGCCGAAGTGGCGGCAGGCTCGATCGATCCGCGGCACGTCGTGGTGCCGCTGCGCCGCGCGCTGCCGGACTGCCGGGTGCTCACCGCCCGGATCACCCGGATCGACCACGCCCGCCGACTCGCCTGGCTCGCCCCGAGCGGCGGGGTGGAAGTCGAACTCGGGTACGACGAACTCGTTCTGACGGCGGGTTCGGTCTCCCGCACCCGGCCGATCCCGGGCCTGGCCGAGCACGGCCTCGGGTTCGAGACGGTCGGCGAGGCGGTCTCGCTGCGCAACCACGTGCTCGACCAGCTCGACCTGGCCTCCTCCACCCGCGACCCCGAACTCCGCGACGCCGCGCTGACCTTCGTCTTCGTCGGGGCCGGCTACGGCGGTGTCGGGGCGCTCGCCGAACTGGAGGACATGGCCCGGCAGGCGCTGCGCGGCTACCCCAACATCCAGCCCGGCGACCTGCGCTGGGTGCTGGTCGAGGCCGGGGACCGGGTGCTCGCCGAGGCCGACCCGGCGCTCGCCGAGCACGCGCTGGCCCAACTGCGCGAACGGAACGTGGACATCCGCCTCGGGACCACGCTCGACTCCGCCCAGGACCGGATGATGGCGCTCTCCGACGGCACCCGCTTCGCCGCGCGCACCCTGGTCTGGACGGCCGGGGTGCGCCCCGCGCCGGTGCTCGCCGCCACCGACCTGCCGCTCGACGCCGACGGCCGGGTGCGCTGCCTGGGCACCCTGCAGGCGGCCGGCGCCGACGGAGAGCTGCTGCCCGGCGCCTGGGCGGCCGGCGACTGCGCGGCGGTGCCGGGCCCCGGGAGCGCGGCCGACGGCGCGGACGGCCCGCCCACCGCGTGTCCGCCCAACGCGTGGCACGCGCTCGCCCAGGGCGAGCTGCTGGCGGAGAACCTGCTCGCGGTGGCCGCCGGGCAGCCGCCGACCCCGTACCGGCCCGAGCAGACCTACGCCTCCGCCTCGCTCGGCCTGCACCGCGCGGTCGCCCACACCCGAAAGGGCAGTCTGACCGGCCGCCGCGCCTGGCTGCTGCACCGGGCCCGCACGCTGCGCGGCCTGCCCAGTTCCGACCGCCGGGTGCGGGTGCTGGCCGACTGGCTGCTCGGCGGGCTGTTCGCCCGGGAGGCGGTGTCGTTGGCCTCGGTGGAACACCCGCGCGCCGAGTTCGAGGCGGCCG
The DNA here is from genome assembly GCF_036242395.1 of Kitasatospora sp. NBC_01266. Classification (NCBI taxonomy): domain Bacteria; kingdom Bacillati; phylum Actinomycetota; class Actinomycetes; order Kitasatosporales; family Streptomycetaceae; genus Kitasatospora; species Kitasatospora sp. NBC_01266. The sequence continues at coordinate 4,676,431 of NZ_CP108458.1, forward strand.
CCGGGAACCCGCCGGAGGGCTGACCGGGCACCGCCGCCCACAGGGTCGGCGCCGGGCCCTACAACACGACCAACACACGTACGACTTCCGGAACCGCACCTTCACCTGACAGGATCTGCGTGACACCCCGTCACGGCCAGTGCAAACATCAGTACGAACTGTGACGAATACCTGCGATCCGAGGAAAGCGACAGTCGGTTGAACCTCATGCGCTGGAGTGCGCGGCTCACCGGGGCCCCTTGGCGTGTCGCCGCCCCCGCACCGGAGGACCCGGTCGCGCTGCCCGGCCCGCGCGACCCGCTCGGCAGCGCCGCCGGCGGCCTGCTCGGGCCCGACCAGCTGCTCGACCTGCACGAGCTCTACGACCTGCGCGACGTGCTCGGCCGACTGCCCGCACCTGTCGTCATCACCTACGGCTCGCGCCACCGCGTCGGCTACGCCAACGACGCCTACCGCGAGCTCTTCGGCCACCGCGCCCCCGGCCAGCCCGCCGAGGAGGCCATGCCCGAGTTCGCGGAACTGGGCCTGCTCCCGCTGCTCGACCAGGTGCTGCGCAGTGGCCGCGCCCGCAGTGTGAAGGCTCGCAGCATCGCCGACCCGGCCGGCCTGGTCAGCCGGACCCGCTGCTTCAACGTCTCCTGCGTCCCGCTGCGCTCCAACGAGCGGACCGCCGCCGCCCGCGACGGCCAGCCGCCCCCGGCCGTCGGTGTGCTGATCTACGCCGCCGAGGTCACCGACCAGGTCGCCGTCGCCGCCCGGCTGCGCGACTCCGAACGCCGCCAGCGCGAGGCCGCCGTCACCCTGCAGCGCAGCCTGCTGCCGCAGAAGCTCGAACAGCCCGCCGACCTGCGGGTCGCCGCCACCTACCAGCCCGGCGGCGCCGACGCTGCGGTCGGCGGCGACTGGTACGACGTGATCCCGCTGCGCGGCGGCCGCACCGCGCTGGTGATCGGCGACGTGATGGGGCGCGGTCTGCGGGCGGCGGCCGTGATGGGCCAGCTGCGCACCGCTGTGCGCGCCTACGCCCGCCTCGACCTGCCACCGCACCAGGTGATGGGCCTGCTCGACGGCATCGCCATGGAGATCGACGCCAACCAGATCGCCACCTGCGTCTACGCCGTCTACGACCCTCCCGCCGGCACCCTCACCTACGCCTCGGCCGGACACCTCCCACTGATGCTGCGCGGCCCCGACGGCACAGTGCTGCAGGGCGAGCAGCAGAACGGCCCGCCCCTGGGCACCGGCGGCGGCTCGCACAGCTCCCACTCGCTGCGCCTGCTGCCCGGCACCACCGGCGTCCTCTACACCGACGGCCTGGTCGAACGCCGCGACCAGGACATCGACGAGGGCCTCGGCCTGCTCGCCCACACCCTGGCCGGCGCGATCGGCTCCCCCGACGTGGTCTGCGCCCGCCTGCTGCGCGCGATGGGCGTGACGGCGGAGCACGACGACGACGTGGCGGTGCTCGCCTTCCAGCTGCCGCACCAGGTTGACTCAGGGCCCACAGAGGTCTAGTGTTCTTCGAGCTGCCTGTCAGGGAGCACCGGACGTTCACTTCTGTGCGGACGGACCCGAGCGCAGCCACTCTCTCGAAACACCACTCTCAGCAAGATCGTCGATCGCTGACGTGTCGCTTTTTGCACACTTCTGCGATGGGCTTGTTTTGCTGTGCCGGTAATTCGGTGAGTGCGGCCGGATTCGCTTTTCGGAGCGGAACTGGGCTAAAGTTCAACACGTCGGACGGGCCGTCAGGTCCGGTACGGCGAAGGCCTCCTGGAGGCCGAAGCGGTGCGGAAGACCTGGTAAGGTTGGAAACACCGAGAGCGAGTCGGGAAACGCCGAGAGGCGGGTCTGATAAGCTCGAAGAGAAGAAAGAACGAAGCGCCCGGAGAGCTTGCGAGAGCGGCTTGAAGGAAGCGTCCGTTCCTTGAGAACTCAACAGCGTGCCAAAAGTCAACGCCAGATATGTTGACATCCCCGGCCTCGATCGTTTGATCGGGGTTGGAGATTCCTTTTGAAGTAAAACACTGGCGAGGACGCAGTGCACGAGGTCACCCTATTCCGGTGGTTGTCGTGCCGCTCAACGCGGGTGTCGACCCGATTACGGGAAAACATTCACGGAGAGTTTGATCCTGGCTCAGGACGAACGCTGGCGGCGTGCTTAACACATGCAAGTCGAACGGTGAAGCCCTTCGGGGTGGATCAGTGGCGAACGGGTGAGTAACACGTGGGCAATCTGCCCTGCACTCTGGGACAAGCCCTGGAAACGGGGTCTAATACCGGATATGACCTTCCTCCGCATGGGGGTTGGTGTAAAGCTCCGGCGGTGCAGGATGAGCCCGCGGCCTATCAGCTTGTTGGTGGGGTAATGGCCTACCAAGGCGACGACGGGTAGCCGGCCTGAGAGGGCGACCGGCCACACTGGGACTGAGACACGGCCCAGACTCCTACGGGAGGCAGCAGTGGGGAATATTGCACAATGGGCGAAAGCCTGATGCAGCGACGCCGCGTGAGGGATGACGGCCTTCGGGTTGTAAACCTCTTTCAGCAGGGAAGAAGCGCAAGTGACGGTACCTGCAGAAGAAGCACCGGCTAACTACGTGCCAGCAGCCGCGGTAATACGTAGGGTGCGAGCGTTGTCCGGAATTATTGGGCGTAAAGAGCTCGTAGGCGGCCTGTCGCGTCGGATGTGAAAGCCCGGGGCTTAACCCCGGGTCTGCATTCGATACGGGCAGGCTAGAGTGTGGTAGGGGAGATCGGAATTCCTGGTGTAGCGGTGAAATGCGCAGATATCAGGAGGAACACCGGTGGCGAAGGCGGATCTCTGGGCCATTACTGACGCTGAGGAGCGAAAGCGTGGGGAGCGAACAGGATTAGATACCCTGGTAGTCCACGCCGTAAACGTTGGGAACTAGGTGTTGGCGACATTCCACGTCGTCGGTGCCGCAGCTAACGCATTAAGTTCCCCGCCTGGGGAGTACGGCCGCAAGGCTAAAACTCAAAGGAATTGACGGGGGCCCGCACAAGCAGCGGAGCATGTGGCTTAATTCGACGCAACGCGAAGAACCTTACCAAGGCTTGACATATACCGGAAACGTTCAGAGATGGGCGCCCCCTTGTGGTCGGTATACAGGTGGTGCATGGTTGTCGTCAGCTCGTGTCGTGAGATGTTGGGTTAAGTCCCGCAACGAGCGCAACCCTTGTTCTGTGTTGCCAGCATGCCTTTCGGGGTGATGGGGACTCACAGGAGACTGCCGGGGTCAACTCGGAGGAAGGTGGGGACGACGTCAAATCATCATGCCCCTTATGTCTTGGGCTGCACACGTGCTACAATGGTCGGTACAAAGGGCTGCGATACCGTGAGGTGGAGCGAATCCCAAAAAGCCGGCCTCAGTTCGGATTGGGGTCTGCAACTCGACCCCATGAAGTTGGAGTTGCTAGTAATCGCAGATCAGCATGCTGCGGTGAATACGTTCCCGGGCCTTGTACACACCGCCCGTCACGTCACGAAAGTCGGTAACACCCGAAGCCGGTGGCCTAACCCTTGGGAGGGAGCCGTCGAAGGTGGGACCAGCGATTGGGACGAAGTCGTAACAAGGTAGCCGTACCGGAAGGTGCGGCTGGATCACCTCCTTTCTAAGGAGCACATGGCCGGTTGCGAGCGAATGTCTCGCACGGTTGCTCATGGGTGGAACGTTGACTATTCGGCACACAGGGTTGGTTGTCTCCTAGTACTGCTTCGGCGTGGAACGGTTTCGGTTGATCTGGTGTGTCGGGCACGTTGTTGGGTCCTGAGGGAACGAGTAATCGTTGTCTCAGTGCCGGTCCCATGCGAGGCGCCCTGTTGGGGTGTTGAGGGTGGGTGTCTGGTCGTTGTTTGAGAACTGCACAGTGGACGCGAGCATCTGTGGCCAAGTTTTTAAGGGCGCACGGTGGATGCCTTGGCACCAGGAACCGATGAAGGACGTGGGAGGCCGCGATAGGCCCCGGGGAGCTGTCAACCGAGCTTTGATCCGGGGGTGTCCGAATGGGGAAACCCGGCAGTCGTCATGGGCTGTCACCCATACCTGAACACATAGGGTATGTGGAGGGAACGCGGGGAAGTGAAACATCTCAGTACCCGCAGGAAGAGAAAACAACCGTGATTCCGGGAGTAGTGGCGAGCGAAACCGGATGAGGCTAAACCGGAGTGGTGTGAGACCCGGCAGGGGTTGCCATTTCGGGGTCGTGGGAAAGTTCTTCAGTCGTCTGCCGGCGGCTGGGTGAGTCAGAAACCGTTGGTGTAGTCGAAGGACATGCGAAAGGTCCGGCGTAGAGGGTAAGACCCCCGTAGACGAAACATCAGCGGCTCACTTGAGCTTCTCCCAAGTAGCACGGAGCCCGAGAAATTCCGTGTGAATCTGGCGGGACCACCCGCTAAGCCTAAATATTCCCTGGTGACCGATAGCGGATAGTACCGTGAGGGAATGGTGAAAAGTACCGCGGGAGCGGAGTGAAATAGTACCTGAAACCGTGTGCCTACAAGCCGTGGGAGCGTCGTTCGTCAGCTTGCTGGCGGGCCGTGACTGCGTGCCTTTTGAAGAATGAGCCTGCGAGTTTGCGGTGTGTAGCGAGGTTAACCCGTGTGGGGTAGCCGTAGCGAAAGCGAGTCCGAATAGGGCGTTTGAGTTGCATGCCCAAGACCCGAAGCGGAGTGATCTAGCCATGGGCAGGTTGAAGCGCGGGTAAGACCGCGTGGAGGACCGAACCCACCAGGGTTGAAAACCTGGGGGATGACCTGTGGTTAGGGGTGAAAGGCCAATCAAACTCCGTGATAGCTGGTTCTCCCCGAAATGCATTTAGGTGCAGCGTCACGTGTTTCTTGCCGGAGGTAGAGCACTGGATAGGCGATGGGCCTCACCGGGTTACTGACCTTAGCCAAACTCCGAATGCCGGTAAGTGAGAGCGTGGCAGTGAGACTGTGGGGGATAAGCTCCATGGTCGAGAGGGAAACAGCCCAGAACACCGACTAAGGTCCCTAAGCGTGTGCTAAGTGGGAAAGGATGTGGAGTCGCAGAGACAACCAGGAGGTTGGCTTAGAAGCAGCCACCCTTGAAAGAGTGCGTAATAGCTCACTGGTCAAGTGATTCCGCGCCGACAATGTAGCGGGGCTCAAGCACACCACCGAAGTCGTGTCATTCACAGAATACGTCCAACGACGCTGTGGATGGGTAGGGGAGCGTCGTGTTCCGGGTGAAGCGGCCGAGGAATCGAGTCGTGGACGGGATACGAGTGAGAATGCAGGCATGAGTAGCGATACAAGAGTGGGAAACTCTTGCGCCGATTGACCAAGGGTTCCTGGGTCAAGCTGATCTGCCCAGGGTAAGTCGGGACCTAAGGCGAGGCCGACAGGCGTAGTCGATGGACAACGGGTTGATATTCCCGTACCCGCTTTGAAGCGCCAACGTCGAACCTCTGAATGCTAAAGCCGTGAAGCCGGCCCGGAGTCTTCGGACAAAGGGACGTGGTGGAGCCGCTGATCCAACAGGGTAGTAGGTGAGCGATGGGGTGACGCAGGAAGGTAGTCCAGCCCGGGCGGTGGTAGTCCCGGGGTAAGGGTGTAGGCCGAGTGATAGGCAAATCCGTCACTCATTAAGGCTGAGACCTGATGCCGAGCCGATTGTGGTGAAGTGGATGATCCTATGCTGTCGAGAAAAGCCTCTAGCGAGTTTCATGGCGGCCCGTACCCCAAACCGACTCAGGTGGTCAGGTAGAGAATACCGAGGCGTTCGGGTGAACTATGGTTAAGGAACTCGGCAAAATGCCCCCGTAACTTCGGGAGAAGGGGGCCATTCCTGGTGATGAGACTTGCTCTCTGAGCTGGGGGTGGCCGCAGAGACCAGCGAGAAGCGACTGTTTACTAAAAACACAGGTCCGTGCGAAGCCGTAAGGCGATGTATACGGACTGACGCCTGCCCGGTGCTGGAACGTTAAGGGGACCGGTTAGCTCTGATTCGTCAGGGCGAAGCTGAGAACTTAAGCGCCAGTAAACGGCGGTGGTAACTATAACCATCCTAAGGTAGCGAAATTCCTTGTCGGGTAAGTTCCGACCTGCACGAATGGCGTAACGACTTCTCGACTGTCTCAACCATAGGCCCGGTGAAATTGCATTACGAGTAAAGATGCTCGTTTCGCGCAGCAGGACGGAAAGACCCCGGGACCTTTACTATAGCTTGATATTGGTGTTCGGTTCGGCTTGTGTAGGATAGGTGGGAGACTTTGAAGCAGCAACGCCAGTTGTTGTGGAGTCGTCGTTGAAATACCACTCTGGTCGTGCTGGATGTCTAACCTGGGTCCGTGATCCGGATCAGGGACAGTGTCTGGTGGGTAGTTTAACTGGGGCGGTTGCCTCCTAAAGAGTAACGGAGGCGCCCAAAGGTTCCCTCAGCCTGGTTGGCAATCAGGTGTTGAGTGTAAGTGCACAAGGGAGCTTGACTGTGAGACCGACGGGTCGAGCAGGTGCGAAAGCAGGGACTAGTGATCCGGCGGTGGCTTGTGGAAGCGCCGTCGCTCAACGGATAAAAGGTACCCCGGGGATAACAGGCTGATCTTCCCCAAGAGTCCATATCGACGGGATGGTTTGGCACCTCGATGTCGGCTCGTCGCATCCTGGGGCTGGAGTAGGTCCCAAGGGTTGGGCTGTTCGCCCATTAAAGCGGTACGCGAGCTGGGTTTAGAACGTCGTGAGACAGTTCGGTCCCTATCCGCTGTGCGCGTAGGAGTGTTGAGAAGGGCTGTCCCTAGTACGAGAGGACCGGGACGGACGAACCTCTGGTGTGCCAGTTGTCCTGCCAAGGGCATGGCTGGTTGGCTACGTTCGGGAGGGATAACCGCTGAAAGCATCTAAGCGGGAAGCCTGCTTCGAGATGAGCACTCCCACCTCCTTGAGAGGGTAAGGCTCCCAGTAGACGACTGGGTTGATAGGCCGGATGTGGAAGCCTCGTAAGGGGTGGAGCTGACCGGTACTAATAGGCCGAGGGCTTGTCCTCAGTTGCTCGCGTCCACTGTGTTGTTCTGAAACAACGACCCCACGCCAGGTCACGGTGTGGTGCGGTTGACAGTTTCATAGTGTTTCGGTGGTCATAGCGTGAGGGAAACGCCCGGTTACATTCCGAACCCGGAAGCTAAGCCTCATAGCGCCGATGGTACTGCAGGGGGGACCCTGTGGGAGAGTAGGACGCCGCCGAACAATTCTTCTAGAAAAGCCCCCCAACCGGGAACGGATGGGGGGCTTTTCTGCGTTTCCGGACAATATTCACCGCACCGTATTCACCGCACGATCCGCCCCAGGGCCGGCCGCTCCCGGTAGAGCGCGATGGCGATGTCCACCAGCGGGACCCGGGGCAGGCCCTCGACCTCGGCGAGGGGAATCCAGCGGGCCAGATCGGTCGAGCCGGCCGTCTCGTTCCGCAGCTCGCCGCCGGCGATCCGGCCCTGGTAGATGATCCGCAGTCCCTGGAAGTCACGCGGCGACGGGCCGTTCACCGGGTCCGGCGGATAGATCACGTGGTGCGAGTCGACGCCGAGCAGCCGCTCCAGCTCGACCAGGTAGCCGGTCTCCTCCTCGACCTCGCGGATCGCCGCGTCGTACGGGTCCTCGCCGTGGTCCAACCCGCCGCCGGGCACGGTCCACAGGCGCTCGCCCTCGTGGGACACCCAGCGCGCGAGCAGGATCCGCTCGTCCTCGACGCAGACCGCGTAGGCCGCAGGACGGACTCTTCGTATGGCATCTGATGGCATGTGAGAAAGCGTAGGGTCCGAGGTATGGAGACCGCCACGAACATCACCTCCGCTGACACCCTCACCGCCGAGCAGCTCGCCGCCGTGCAGGCCGTCCTGCGGGCCGCCGCTGACACGGACGCGCGGGAGGCCGTTTCCGAGGCCGGCCGGCTCAGGCTGCGGGTGGCCGACCCGCGTCCGGGGGTCCGGCACCTGGTGCTGACCGCCGCCGGTGCGCCGGCCGGATACGCGCAGCTCGAGCTCGGGCAGGACGCCTCGCCCGCCACCGTCGAGTTCGCCGTCCTCCCCGACCTGCGGGGGCAGGGCCTGGGCGGACAGCTGGCCGGGGCGGTCCTCGCGGAGGCCGGCTCCGAGCGGGCCGTCGACTTCTGGGCCCACGGTGGCCACCCCGCCGCCCGCCGGCTCGCCGAGCGCTTCGGCGCCGGCCTGGTCCGCGAGCTGCGGCAGATGCGCCGCACCGCGCCGGCCCCGGCCGAGGTCCCGTTCCCCGAGGGGGTCACGCTGCGGACCTTCCGTCCCGGCGCGGACGACGAGGCCTGGCTGCGGCTCAACGCGCTCGCCTTCGCCCACCACCCCGAGCAGGGCTCGTGGACCGCGCGCGATCTGGCCGAGCGGATCGCCGAACCGTGGTTCGACCCGAACGGCTTCTTCCTCGCGGTGCGCGGCGCGGGCACCGCCGAGGAGCGCGTGGTCGGCTTCCACTGGACCAAGGTGCACCCGGCGACCGCCACCGAGCCCGAGCTGGGCGAGGTCTACGTGGTCGGGGTGGACCCGGCCGAGCAGGGCAACGGCCTGGGCCGGGCGCTGACGGCGGCCGGCCTGCGGCACCTGGCCGAGGACCGCGGCCTGCCCACCGTCCTGCTCTACGTCGACGCCGACAACACGGCCGCCGTCCGGGTCTACGAGCGCGTCGGTTTCACCGTTCACGAGGTAGACCTGATGTATCGGGTCACCGAAGGCAAGCCGGTGCGGTAGCGGACCGCATGGCCGACCGCCTCAGCTTTCCTCCTGGCCATGCGGTGTTTACCGTGGATTCAATTGCCGCCGCGAAGATCACAGGATGACGTCCGTAGTGTCTCGCTCCCGCAGCTTGGGCCACACCGCCGGGGCCGGTCGGCTAACGACCGCCCCGCGCGGTCGGCTACGTGCGCTGTGCCCGGTGGACGCGGCAGCCGCCGGGCCGACCAGACGCCCGGACGTCGACCGCTGGAGGAGCTGGAACCCATGACCGTCCCCCGCCCGGTCGCGGCCAAAGAGCCCGAAGCGTCCGACTCGTCAGGAGCCCCCACGATGCCCGAGTCCCCAGGTGTGCCGACCCCGTCCCGCCTGACCAAGGCGCTCGGGGTGGCCCTCGACCAGTTCCCCGACGCCGCCGGCGCCGACGAACTGGACGAGCTGCCGCAGGGGCGTTTCCTGGACCGGGAGCGCAGCTGGCTGGCCTTCAACGAGCGGGTGCTGGAACTCGCGGAGGACCCGGAGATCCCGCTGCTGGAGCGGGCCAAGTTCCTGGCGATCTTCGCGAGCAACCTGGACGAGTTCTTCATGGTCCGGGTGGCCGGCCTGAAGCGCCGGATCGCCACCGGGGTGGCCCAGCGCAGTGCCTCGGGCCTGCAGCCGCGCGAGGTGCTGGACCTGATCTGGACCAGGTCGCGCGAGCTGATGGCGCGGCACGCCGCCGCCTTCCAGCAGGACGTGCTGCCGGACCTGGCGGCCGAGGGCATCGAGGTGGTCCGCTGGGCCGAGCTGACCGAGAAGGAGCAGGCCCGGCTGCACACGCTGTTCCGGGCGCAGATCTTCCCGGTGCTGACGCCGCTGGCCGTGGACCCGGCGCACCCGTTCCCGTACATATCGGGCCTGAGCCTGAACCTGGCGGTGGTGGTGCGCAACCCGGTCTCGGGCCACAAGCACTTCGCCCGGGTGAAGGTCCCGCAGTCGCTGATGCGCTTCCTGGAGGCCTCGCCCCAGCGGTACGTGCCGCTGGAGGACGTGATGGGCGCCCACCTGGAGGAGCTGTTCCCCGGCATGGAGGTGCTGGCGCACCACGCCTTCCGGGTGACCCGCAACGAGGATCTCGAGGTGGAGGAGGACGACACCGAGAACATCCTCAAGGCGCTGGAGAAGGAGCTGATGCGCCGCCGCTTCGGCCCGCCGGTGCGCCTCGAGGTGGAGGAGTCGATCGACCCCTACATCCTCGACCTGCTGGTGCGCGAGCTGAACATCACCGAGGCCGAGGTGTTCCCGCTGCCGGGGCCGCTCGACCTGACCGGGCTGTTCGGGATCGCGGACCAGGACCGCCCGGAGCTGAAGTACTCCAAGTTCGTGGCCGGCACCGCGCGCGGGCTGACCGACGTCGAGTCGGCCTCGCAGCCGGACATCTTCGCCGCGATGCGCGAGCGCGACGTGCTGCTGCACCACCCGTACGACAGCTTCTCCACCTCGGTGCAGGCCTTCCTGGAGCAGGCCGCGGCCGATCCGCACGTGCTGGCGATCAAGCAGACGCTCTACCGCACCTCGGGCGACTCGCCGATCGTGGACGCGTTGATCGACGCGGCCGAGTCCGGCAAGCAGGTGCTGGTGCTGGTGGAGATCAAGGCGCGCTTCGACGAGCAGGCCAACATCAAGTGGGCCCGCAAGCTGGAGGAGGCGGGCTGCCATGTGGTGTACGGGCTGATCGGCCTGAAGACGCACTGCAAGCTCTCGCTGGTGGTGCGGCAGGAGGGCGAGACGCTGCGCCGCTACGCGCACGTCGGCACCGGCAACTACCACCCGAAGACGGCCCGGCTCTACGAGGACCTGGGCCTGCTGACGGCGGACCCGCAGGTCGGCGCCGACCTGTCGGACCTCTTCAACCGGCTCTCGGGCTACTCGCGCCGCGAGTCCTACCGCCGGCTGCTGACCGCGCCGCGCGGGCTGCGGGACGGGCTGATCGCCCGGATCCAGAACGAGATCGCCAACCACCGCGCGGGCCTGCCGGCCTACGTGAAGCTGAAGGTGAACTCGATCGTCGACGAGCAGGTGATCGACACGCTCTACCGGGCCGCGCAGGCCGGGGTGCCGGTGGACGTCTGGGTGCGCGGGATCTGCGCGATCCGCCCCGGGGTGACCGGGCTCAGCGAGAACATCCGGGTGCGCAGCATCCTGGGACGGTTCCTGGAGCACTCCCGGATCTTCGTCTTCGGCAACGGCGGCGATCCCGAAGTCTGGTTCGGCAGTGCGGATATGATGCACCGTAACCTGGATCGGCGGATCGAGGCGCTGGTCCGGGTGGCCGATCCGGCCCACCGGGCGGAGCTGTCCGGCCTGATCGACCTCGGCATGGCGGAGGACACCGCCTCCTGGCACCTGGGTCCGGACGGGACCTGGTCCCGGCGGAGCCATGATGCCGAGGGCCACCGCCTGCGGGACATCCAGGAACTGCTCATCGACTCGCGCCAGCGTCGCCGGAGCGTCACCAGTTCGCTCTGACCATCCGCCTGCTCCTGATCATCCGTCGCCTGCCCTGGGGGAACGGGGAGTACCCACGACATGACTGACGCGCCCATGACGGCTTCGGCATCCACCGCGACCGCCGGGGAGGTTCTCTCCCGCTATCTCACCGAGCAGGCCGGCCTCTTCCTGCGCGCCCTGCCGCAGGCCGTGGGGGAGGCCGGGGCCCGCCCCGGTGCGCTGCCCTCACTGAACTCCACCGGCGGCAGCGCCGGGACCGGCGAGCTGCTGCGCGCGGTGCGGCGGGTCGGCGGTGCGCTGCACACCTTCGGCGCGCTCTTCGAGCCCGGCTGGGCGCACGAGTCGCGCACCGAACTGCGGTGGCTGCTGGGCCTGCTGGCGCAGGAGCCGGCGTTCCTGCGCAGATCGACCCGGCTGCTGTCGGCGCTCGACACGCTCAGCGCCACCGGGCAGGGCGGCGAGCCGCGCGGTCCGGGGATGCTCGCCGGGCACCCGGGGGCGCCGAAGGCGCGGGCGCTGCTGGACCGGCAGCTGACCCTGGCCAGAACCCGGGCGCACAGCTCGGTGCTGCAGGAGCTGCGTTCTTCGCGGCTGCACGCACTGGCGGATCGGATGACCCTGCTGGTCGGCGAGGCGCCGTTGCAGGCGTCGGCGGGCGGCCGGGCCGGGGAGCTGCTGCCGGTCCAGGCGGCGGTGGCGTTCGGCGCGCTGGGGCAGCTGGTGCAGGGGCTGCCGCTGCACCGGGCGGCGACCGCGTACCAGGGGGATGCGCTGCACCGGCTCGGGGCGCCGGTCGGCGAGGCGTCGGTGCCCGCCCAGGGGCGGACGGCGGGGGACGCGGACGGGGCGCTGGCGGCGGATGACTCGCCGTGGCACCGGGTGCGGGTGCTGGTGAAGCGGGCGCGGTACGCCCTGGAGGTGTGCGGCCGGCCGGGGCTCGAGCTGGACGTGCTGGACCAGGTGCTGGACCGGCACCAGGAGGCGGCCGACGCGGCGGTGACGGTGGCGACGGCGGCGCGCACGCCGCGGATCACCCCGGCGACGGCGTACGTGCTGGGGGTGGTGCATGCTGATCAGCGATTGGAGGTCGAGGCGGCCAGGTACGCCTTCGGTCAGCAGTGGCCGACCCTCCCGCACCACGGATGGCATGAATGGGCGAGCGCCTGAGGGCGGAGCGGCAGCCGGACCCCCGGACGGCGGCGGCATTCCAGGCCGCGTCAGGGCCGGACGAGTCGGGCGAGTCGGGCGAGTCGGCCGGGCCGGGCGGTTCGCTGGCCCGTCGGCAGCAGCGGGAGGCGAAGAAGCAGGGGCTGCGGACGGGGGCGGCGCGCACGGTGGCAGACAAGTCGGCAGCACACGAGTCGGTGGGGCACGGCTCGGCGGGCCGGGTCGGCACGGTGCTGGCGGCGGGGGCGGTGCTCTGGCTGCCGGGTGGGCCGCGGCGGGACGGCTCGGGGGAGCGCAAGCCGCGGATCGCGTTGATCCACCGGCCCAAGTACGACGACTGGAGCCTGCCGAAGGGCAAGTTGCGGGCGGGGGAGACACCTTGGCAGGCGGCGCTGCGCGAGGTGGAGGAGGAGACCGGGATGGTCTGCCGGCTGCTGGCGCCGCTGCCCGCGCAGCACTACCTGGCGCAGGGGCGGCCCAAGGAGGTGCGGTACTGGGCGGCGGTGCCGGTGCGCGGGGAGTTCCGGCCGAACCGCGAGGTGGACCGGATGAAGTGGCTGAAGCCGGCCAAGGCGCGGGCCAAGCTGACCCATGCCCGGGACCGGGAGCTGATCGACGCGCTGCTCGTCCAGCTGGGGTGGCCGGCGCACTGAGCGCTGCCGGTACGAACTCCCGTGCCCCCAGTGTTCGTTCCGGTGGCAGCTGGTGGTCAGCTGACCACGTGTCTTGGCCTTATCCTTACCGTGATGCAACCGTGATTACCAGCCGGTGTTTCCTGGCATCCGTCCGAGGTTCACTCTCCGTTCATTTGTGACCGGCTGATGCGTCACCTGGTCCGCTTAGCTTCGGTCCTACCGGAGGGCCGGAGCGGCCCCGGACCAACAGCAAGGCCCGCACATCCGATCGGTCGGACAGACGTGGGCTGTGCCAAAGAAAGGGACACCCCTGTGAAGCTCCAGCGGAACGGCCGCACCAAGGCCCTCGCGATCGGTGCCGTGGCGCTCGTCAGCTCGCTGTCGCTCGCTGCCTGCGGATCCGACAACAACACCACCAAGACCACCAGCGCCGCTTCGGGTGGTGCCTCCAGCGCGGCGGCCATCACCTGTGCCGCGAAGCAGGCCTCGCTGCAGGGCGCCGGCTCGACCGCGCAGGGCAACGCGATCGACGTCTGGAAGGCCGCTTACGGCGACGCCTGCTCGAGCTCGCAGGTCAGCTACAACGGTGTCGGCTCCGGTGCCGGTGTCGCGCAGTTCAACCAGGGCAAGGTCGCCTTCGCGGGTTCCGACTTCGCGCTGAAGTCCACCGACATCGACGCCTCCAAGGCCGTCTGCCAGAACGGTGGCCAGGCCATCGACCTGCCGATGGTGGCCGGTCTGGTCACCCTGGTCTACAACGTCGACGGTGTGAACAACCTGATCCTGGACGGCCCGACCTCCGCCAAGATCTTCGACGGTCAGATCACCAAGTGGAACGACCCGGCGATCGCCGCCCTCAACCCGGGCGTCACGCTGCCGGCCGACGCGATCCAGACCTTCCACCGCTCGGACGACTCGGGCACCAGCTACAACCTGACCTCGTACTTCGCCAAGACCTCGGGCGGCGCCTGGTCCTACCCGGCCAGCAAGACCTGGGCGGGCAAGGGCGGCCAGTCGGCCACCGGCAGCGCCGGTGTCGCGGCCCAGATCAAGCAGGTCAAGGACTCGATCGGCTACGTCGAGCTGTCCTACGCGCAGAACAACGGCCTGAAGACCGCCGCCATCAAGACCGGTGCCAGCAAGCCGGTCGACGCCACCGCCGCCAACGCCGCCATCACGCTGAACAACTCCACCGTGATCGGCACCGGCAACGACCTGGCGCTGCAGCTGGACTACGGCACCTCGGCCGAGAACGCCTACCCGATCGTCCTGGTGACCTACGAGATCGCCTGCGACAAGGGCAACGCCCCGGCCACGCTGGACAGCCTGAAGTCCTTCTTCACCTACATCGCCAGCAACGGCGGCCAGCAGGCCATCGCCGACAAGGGCTACGTCCCGATGCCGAGCGCGGTGGCCACCAAGGTCCAGGCCGCCATCGGCAACCTGAGCTGATCCGCTCACTCGCTTGACCGGTCGGCGGTCCCGCCACGGGGGTACGGGATCGCCGACCGGATGTTTCCACCTCACGTCGATTCGTCCGGGGCACCGCCGCCATGGTGCCGCCCGCTCGCGGGCCGCACCGCCAGACCGGAGTAAGAACCTCATGACTTCCTCCCCACCGCCCGACTTCACCGAGAAGTCCGGGCCCCCCGCCTCCGCCGAGGCCCGCACACCCGCTTCCACCGACCGACCCGGGCAGAGCTCGCTCAAGGGCAACAGCCGCCTGGGTGACGGGCTGTTCTTCGGGCTCTCGGCCGGTTCCGGGATCCTGCTGCTGGTCATCATGGCCGCGATCGCGGGCTTCCTGCTGTTCCGCAGCGGGATCGCGATCAGCAAGGACCACACGAACTTCCTGACCACCTTCGGCTGGGACCCCGACAACATCCTGAAGCCCAGCTTCGGTATCGCGGTCCTGGCCTTCGGCACGATCGTCAGCGCGGCCATCGCGATGCTCATCGCGGTCCCGGTCGCGATCGGCATCGCGCTGTTCATCTCGCACTACGCGCCGCGCAGGATCGCCCAGCCGTTCGCCTACCTGGTGGACCTGCTGGCCGCGGTGCCCAGCATCATCTACGGCCTGTGGGGCGCGCTCTTCCTGGTGCCGCACCTGAACGGGCTGATGAGCTGGCTGAACGAGTACCTCGGCTGGACCTACATCTTCAAGACCACCGACCCCGGTGCCCCCGCGCGCAGCCTGTTCACCGTGGGGATCCTGCTGGCGATCATGGTCCTGCCGATCATCACCGCGGTCAGCCGCGAGGTGTTCCGCCAGGTGCCGCGCACGCACGAGGAGGCCGCGCTGGCCCTCGGCGCGACCCGCTGGGAGGTGATCCGCACCGCCGTCCTGCCGTTCGGCCGTCCCGGGATCATCTCGGCCTCGATGCTGGGCCTGGGCCGTGCGCTCGGCGAGACCATCGCGGTGGCCACCGTGCTCTCCTCCAGCAGCGTGCTGTCGCTGCACATCCTGGACGCGGGCGGTGGCACCTTCGCGCAGAACATCGCGCTGAAGTTCGGTGAGGCCGGCCCGCTCGGCAAGGACGCGCTGATGGCCGCCGGCATGGTGCTGTTCGTGATCACGCTGCTGGTGAACGGTGCGGCTCGGCTGATCATCGCCCGCCGCAAGGAGTACTCGGGAGCCAACGCATGACCACCGCGCCTTCCGTGGCGGACCGCACGCCGGTCCCCCAGCTCAACCACTCGCTCACCGCGGCCCGGCTGCCGCGCTGGGCCCCGGCCGGGATCGCGCTGCTGTCGATCGTGCTCGGCTGCGCGATCGGCGCCGGCGCCGGCCTCAACAGCCACCTGCAGTGGGGCATGCTCGCCGCGCTGCTCTTCGTGGCGGTCACCTTCGGGCTCTCGGCCCGGATCGAGGGTGTCCGGCAGGCCCGGGACCGGATCGCCACCTCGCTGATCTGGGTCGCCTTCATCCTGGCGGTCATCCCGCTGATCTCGCTGATGGCCTACACCATCCAGCAGGGCGCCAGCACGGTGAACGGCGACTTCCTGACCCACTCGATGCGCGGCGTGGTGGCCTCCTCGGGTCCCGGCGGCGGCGTCTACCACGCGCTGCTCGGCACCCTGCAGCAGATCGGCCTGGCCACCGCGATCGCCGCCCCGATCGGCCTGCTCACCGCGGTCTACCTGGTCGAGTACGGCCGGGGCGCGCTGGCGAAGGTGGTCACCTTCTTCGTCGACGTGATGACGGGCATCCCGTCGATCGTCGCCGGTCTGTTCATCCTCTCCGTCTGGAACATCGCACTCGGTTTCCAGTACTCCGGCTTCTCGGGCAGCCTCGCGCTGTCGATCCTGATGATGCCGGTGGTCGTCCGGTCCACCGAGGAGATGCTGAAGCTCGTTCCGAACGAGCTGCGCGAGGCCTCGTACGCACTGGGCGTGCCCAAGTGGAAGACCATCCTGCGGATCGTCCTCCCGACCGCCATCGGTGGCATCACCACCGGCGTGATGCTGGCCGTCGCCCGCATCGCCGGTGAGACCGCCCCGGTCATGATGCTGGTGGGTGTCTGGGACTCGATCAACGCGAATCCGTTCGTCGGACCGCAGGAGTCGTTGCCGGTCTTCATCTGGCAGCAGTACTCCCAGGTCAACAACCAGTACGGCTACGCCCGTGCCTGGGGTGCCGCGCTGGTGCTGATCGCGCTGGTGATGGGTCTCAACCTGATCGCCCGGGGCATCGCACGCTGGCGCTCGCCCAAGGCCGGGCACTGACCGACCGACTGACGTACGAACAGACGAGAGAAGACGAAAGATCATGGCTAAGCGCATCGACGTCAGCGGACTGTCGGCCTACTACGGTGGCACCAAGGCGATCGAGGACATCTCGATGACCGTCGAGCCCCGCTCGGTGACCGCCTTCATCGGCCCTTCCGGCTGCGGCAAGTCCACCTTCCTGCGCACCCTCAACCGGATGCACGAGGTGATCCCGGGCGCGCGGGTCGAGGGCAAGGTCCTGCTGGACGACGAGAACCTGTACGGCGCGGGCATCGACCCGGTGGCGGTGCGGCGCACCGTCGGGATGGTCTTCCAGCGCCCGAACCCGTTCCCGACCATGTCGATCTACGAGAACGTGGTCGCCGGGCTCAAGCTCGCGGGTGTGAAGAAGAAGGCCGTGCTGGACGGCGTGGTGGAGAGCTCGCTCAAGGGCGCCAACCTGTGGAACGAGGTCAAGGACCGGCTGAACAAGCCGGGTGCCGGCCTCTCCGGTGGTCAGCAGCAGCGGCTCTGCATCGCCCGCGCGATCGCGGTCGAGCCGCAGGTGCTGCTGATGGACGAGCCCTGCTCCGCGCTGGACCCGATCTCCACGCTGGCGATCGAGGACCTGATCGGCGAGCTCAAGGAGCGGTTCACGATCGTCATCGTGACCCACAACATGCAGCAGGCGGCCCGCGTCTCCGACCGCACCGCCTTCTTCAACCTGGCCGGTGTGGGCCAGCCGGGCAAGCTGATCGAGCTGGACGACACCCAGCGGATCTTCTCCAACCCGTCGGTCCAGGCGACCGAGGACTACATCTCCGGCCGCTTCGGCTAGACCGGGTCGGATCCGGCCCAGCCGGCTCGGCCGCAATCAGCTGCTCCTCGGTGCTGCATGGCGGTGCCGCCGAGGAGTATGAGAAAGGCCCGCCCCCGGAAACGGGGGCGGGCCCTTGTCGTTCGGTGGCCCGGGTCGCCGGGTCGCCGGGCCGGGTTCAGCCGACGGCCAGCCAGGTGAGGCTGTAGACGCCCGCCGCGACCAGGGCCGCGGCCGGCATGGTGATGAACCAGCCCAGCACGATGTTCTTGGCCACGCCCCAGCGCACCGCGCGGATCCGCTTGGTCGCACCGACGCCCATGATCGCCGCGGTGATCACGTGGGTGGTGGAGATCGGCGCCTTGAAGACGTAGGACGTCACGTACATGATCGTCGCCGAGGTGGACTCGGCGGCGAAGCCCTGCGGCGGGTCCAGCTCGATGATCTTGCGGCCCAGGGTGCGCATGATCCGCCAGCCGCCCGCGTAGGTGCCCAGCGACAGCATGGTGGCGCAGGAGATCTTGACCCAGATCGGGATGCCGTTGCCGCTCTGGTGGCCCGAGATGGTCAGCGCCATCACCACGATGCCCATCGTCTTCTGGGCGTCCTGCAGACCGTGGGCCAGCGCCATCGCGGCGGCCGAGGCGGTCTGCGCGACCCGGAAGCCGCGCTTGGCCTTGTGCGGGTTGGCCCGGCGGAAGAGCCAGAGGATCCCCAGCATCACCAGGTAGCCGGCCAGCAGGCCGACGATCGGCGACAGCACCATCGGGATGATGACCTTGTCGACCACGCCGCTCCAGATCACCCCGGTGCCGGCGGCCAGCGCCGCTCCGACCAGGCCGCCGAAGAGCGCGTGCGAGGAGGAGGACGGCAGGCCGAAGTACCAGGTGACCAGGTTCCAGGCGATCGCGCCGATCAGCGCGCCGAAGAGGGTGGCCATCCCCTTGCTGCCGTGCGGGGTGTCGATCAGCCCCTTGGAGACGGTCTGGGCCACGCCGCTGCCCAGGAAGGCGCCGGCCAGGTTCATCACCGCGGCCATCGCCAGCGCGGCCTTCGGGGTCAGCGCCCGGGTGGAGACCGAGGTGGCGATCGCGTTCGCCGAGTCGTGGAAGCCGTTGGTATAGGTGAAGAAGAACGCGACGCCGACGACGCAGATGAGTGCTGCCATGTCCACGCTGGTCAGGACTCCTTGACGGCGATGGTCTCCACCGTGTTGGCGACATGCTCGAACGCGTCGGCGGCCTCCTCCAGCACGTCCACCACCTGCTTCAGCTTGAGCACCTCGATCGCCTCGTACTGGCCGCTGAACAGGTGGGCCAGCAGCTTGCGGTGGATCTGGTCCGCCTGGTTCTCCAGCCGGTTGATCTCGATCCAGTACTCGTTCAGCCCGGACATGCTGCGCAGGTTCGGCATCGCCGCGGCGGTCAGCTCGGCGGCCCGGGCCAGCACCTCGATCTGCTGCTCGACGCCGGTGGGCAGGGTCTGGACGTCGTAGAGGACGACCAGGTCGACGGCCTCCTCCATGAAGTCCATGATGTCGTCCAGCGAGGAGGCCAGGCTGTAGATGTCCTCGCGGTCGAACGGCGTGATGAAGGAGGAGTTGAGCTGGTGGAAGATCGCGTGGGTGGTGTCGTCGCCGGCGTGCTCGGCGGCGCGCATGCGCTCGACGATCTCCGCACGGGACGACACGTCTGAGCCCAGCAGTTCCAGCAGGAGCTTCGATCCGACGACCAGGTTCTCCGCGGCGGCGGCGAACATGTCGTAGAAGCTCGTCTCCTTCGGGGTCAGGCTAAAACGCACGGATATCTCCGATGAGCGGGGAGTGGACTGAACGATGCTAGGTGCTCTGCGTCAGGGTTGTGCAAACGGGGTGTGCGACC
Source organism: Kitasatospora sp. NBC_01266 (assembly GCF_036242395.1). Lineage (NCBI taxonomy): Bacteria > Bacillati > Actinomycetota > Actinomycetes > Kitasatosporales > Streptomycetaceae > Kitasatospora > Kitasatospora sp. NBC_01266. Next base: position 4,695,864 of record NZ_CP108458.1, read on the forward strand.
GGGAAGCGGACACTCCTCTTCCGGCCACTGGCCGACCGGTACCTGTTCGGCCCCCGTACCTCGGCGTGCGGGCGTGAGGTCCCAGTCTGACGGAAGCTCGGATGGATTGCCCCTGGCTGCATCCGGTGATCGTGATCCACCGCCCGGACGGGGTAACCCCGCCGACGGGCCCGGTGCGGGAGACTGGGGTCACCGGCGGCGATCGGCCGGGCGAGGACGAGAACGGGGCAGGCCGATGACCACGAGCAGCAGCACGGACAGCAGCGCCGCCGCGCCCGGCGGTCACGGCCCGCACGGGTACAGCTCGCACAAGGCGGACCATCTCAAGCGGCTGCGCCGGATCGAGGGGCAGGCCCGGGGGCTGCAGCGGATGGTGGAGGAGGACGTCTACTGCATCGACATCCTCACCCAGGTCTCGGCCACCACCAAGGCGCTGCAGTCCTTCGCGCTCGCGCTGCTGGAGGAGCACATCACGCACTGCGTCGCGGCGGCCGTCGAGGAGGGCGGCACGGCGATGGACGAGAAGGTGACCGAGGCGATGGCCGCGATCAGTCGGCTGCTGCGGAGCTGACCGGGCCGCTGTGCCGGTCGGCCTCGGGGGCCCGGCGCGGGTGCAGCAGCACCTCGTCGATCCGGGCGGTGGGCAGCCGCTCCGCGCTGCTGGCGGTGGCCGCGATCATCAGCTCGCCGGCCAGCTCGATCTCGTCGAGGGCCGCGCTCTCGTGGCCGCCTGTGCAATCCGTTCGGTCCGCTCGATCCGCCGAGGACGACACCCTGCACCACCCCTTCACCACCCGTACGCCGGGGCGGCAGCCACCCTCCCCCAGCCCAGCCTAGAGAGTGCCGGGCCCGGCCCCCATGGCACGGACGGGCCATCTCTGGGGCCGAAACGGGTGACTGACGACGCGGCTCCTGAGCGGCTGTCACGTCACTTCGGTGAGCCGGACTCCGTCATCTCGACCACGTCGGCGGCGGGTGGCTCGGTGATCTGCACCGGCTTGCCGAAGTCGCTGAAGGCCAGTGAGGAGGTGACGTTCACCTGGTCCTTGGGGTCCTTGGAACCGGCCACCCCGGCGAAGCTGAAGACCTCGGTCACCTTGTTCAGCCGCCCCTGGGGGTCCAGCCAAGCCTCGAACGGGACGTCCTTGACGGTGAAGGTGGCGGCGGCCATCTGCAGGCCGTTCGCCGCCGGGCCGCCGGTGGCCGCGGCTGCCTTCGCCAGGTCCAGGGTGCCCTTGTAGTGCTTGAGCAGCACGCCGTTGACCGTCTCCTCGCCGACCACCGAGGCCTGCTGGACCCCGCGCAGGGCCGCCGCGGCGGTGGCCGGGTCGGTGGCGCCGTTGCTGATCAGGTTCCCGTCGGCGAGCTGGCGCACGTCCAGCTTGACCCACTTGCCCGCGGGCACCTTGGCGCCGCTGTTCTGCAGGAAGACGATGCCGGGCTCGACCACCTCGACCACCTTGCCGGTGGTGGCGGCGCCGGGCGGCACCTGCACCTCCAGGCGGCCGATCCGCTTGCCGTAGTCGTATGCGCCGCTGCCGGAGAAGTCGGCCTTCTTGGCGCCGGACTCGGTGGTCAGCTGGGTGGTGGCCTGGACCGAGCCGGTCCGCCCGGTGATGTCGGCGGCGTTGCGCACGGCCGTCAGCGGATCGTCGGCGAGCTTGTCGGCCACCGGGCTCGGGCTCGGGCTCGCCGCCGTCCCGGCGTCGGCGGAGCCGCCGGAGGCGCCGCCGCAGGCCGACAGCGTGGCGGCCAGCAGGGCGGTGGCCGCCACCGGGCCGAGGAAGCGGGCGGTGCGCGAGGCGGTCGCGCCCAGTGGTGTATCGGTGACCGTCGCCTTGGCGAGCGTGGTCGTGGTGATCGTCATGGTGATCTCAACCCCCAGGGTGATCCGGGCCCCGACGGGCCGGACGACCGGCGGGCCGCCGCCCCTGGGTGGGCGGGGCCGGTACTGGCGAGAACGACCGGCCGCCCCGCCGGTTACGGCAGTGACGGCGCGCGGCGGTCGGCGCGCGCCGGGGTGCGGGCCCAGGGAGTTACCGTTAGGAACGTGTATACGGAGCCGTCGGCTCAGGCCGACCCGCGCGAGGAGCACGAAGGCGGGTCCACCCCGCACCGGGTGCAGATCAGCGAGCGGGGGTCCTTCGCACACGCATCCTGCGACTGCGGCTGGTTCGCGCCGGGGCGGCGCTCCCGTGACCGGGCCCGGCGGGACGCGGACGAGCACCTGGCGGCGCCGGAGGCGGCGTAGCGCACCGGGCTGCCGACCGGTCGTGTGGCGGGATCAGGCGGCGAGGTCGGAGTCGGCGGCGGTGGCGTGCCCCTGCTCGGGGCGCGGGTGCCCGACCGCCGGGGTGCCGCGGCGCCGGCGCCCGCCCCGCGGGCTGCCGACCGGGTCGGCCGTGATCAGCGGCGCGACCGCCGTGCGGGCGAGCGCGTGGCACAGCGGCACCAGGACGGCCATCGCCAGCGGGGCCAGCAGCAGCACCACCGCGGTGGCCAGCGCGTAGCCGCCGAGCACGTCGGTCGGGTAGTGCACGCCCATGAAGATCCGACAGAAGCCTTGCAGCGCGGCCAGGGTGCCGGCCAGCGCGCCCAGCCGGCGGTCGACCAGGAAGAGCGCCACGGCCACCGCCATCGACATGGTCGCGTGGTCGCTGACGAAGGAGTGGGTGCCGGCCTTGCCGGCCACCAGCACGTCGAGGCCCGGGTGGTTGAGGAAGGGGCGCGGCCGGTCCACGATGGCGGCGATCGGCAGGTTGGCCAGTTCGGCCAGGGCCATCGCGAGCGGGGCCCAGAGCACCCCGGCCACCGCCGCCGGCGCGCCCGGCCGGCGGCGGGCCCGCAGCCAGGCGACGAGGCAGAGCATGGCGAGGCCGAGCAGGATGCCGTACTCGCCGACCCAGGAGACCAGGGAGTCGAGCCAGCCGGGGGAGTCCCTGGCCCAGCCGTTGACGGTGTAGAGCAGTTCGAGGTCCGGGTTGCCGGTGTCGGCCAGCAGCGTCGACACGCCGTACTTCCTTTGCTCCGTGGGGTTGCCGAGTTGCCCCATGCCTAACGAGCCGGGCAGGTCACAGCGTTCCACGCCGGACGGGTGTTATGGAAACTTGACGCGAGCCGGTCGATTCTGGTGCGTCGTCAGGCCTGCTTCCCCGCGCGGGCGGTGTCGCCGGTGCCGGGCAGCGCGGCCGCCGCGGCGAGCGGCAGGCCCGACGCCGGGGCGCTGGGCGTCGGGGCGGCCGGGGTGGGCGTGGCGGACGGCTGGGCGGGGCCGGCCGCACCCGGGTCGGAGCCGCCGGTGATGTTGCCGTTTCCGTTGTTGTCGCGGACCGGCAGCGCGGCGGCGCCGTCCTGGGTGACCCGGGTGGCGCCGAAGTAGTCCTTCTGATCGATGGAGTCGTAGCGGATCACCGCGCCGGTGTGCGGGGCGTTGATCATGTAGCCGCCGCCGACGTAGATGCCGACGTGGTGGATGGTGCGCGGGTCGGACAGGTCGGTGGCGAAGAAGACCAGGTCGCCCGGGCGCAGTTGGTCGCGCGAGGGGTGCGGGCCGGCGTACCACTGGTCGTTGGCCACCCGGGGCAGTGCGATGCCGACCGAGGCGTAGGCGGCCACGGTCAGGCCCGAGCAGTCGAACTCGTAGTTCTGCGAGGCGAGTCCGTCACCGCCCCAGAGGTAGGGCGTGCCGAGCTTGGTCTGGGCGAAGTAGATCGCGCCGGAGGCCTGCGGGGAGACGGCGACCGTACTGGTGGGGGCGGTGAAGCTCGTTTCCAGCGCCTTGATCGAGCGGACGTACCCCTGGGTCTCGGTGTAGGCGGGCACCCCGCCGGCGCTGATCACGGCGTAGGGGCCGGCGTTGTAGGCGGCGAGCAGGTTGGCCTGCGGGTCGCCGGGGACGTTGGCGGTGTCCTTGGCCAGCGCGCAGTCGTAGTTGGCGGCCGAAGCGATGGCGTCGGCCGGGTCCCAGATGTCGGCCTTGCCGTCGCCGTCGCCGTCCACCCCGTAGATCGCCCAGGTGCTGGGCAGGAACTGGGCCAGGCCAAGGGCACCGGCCCCGCTGCGGGCTGACGGATCGAAACCGCTCTCCTGGTAGAGCTGGGCGGCCAGCATCGGTGGGGAGATCTGCGCGCACCGGGAGCCGGCCTGCTGGATCAGACCCTGATAGGCGGCCGGGACGGTTCCCGGGGCGAGTGCCAGGCCCGAACCGCCGCCCGGCACGCTTCCGCTGGCGGCGTAGGTTCCGACACCGACCAACAGCAGGAAGCCGAATGCAACAGCTCCACCCGCGAGCGCCGCTCGAGGGCCATTCCGGAGTACCATCAGCACCATCCCGATGCAGTGTCAGAGTGCTTGTGTCCCAGTGGATCCTGGGCCAGAGCCTCCGGCGCGACACGGGCCCGCATATGCCCCCCGCATGCGCCAGGGCGATCGGCCGACACCCCCACCAGTCTTCTGCAAGGCGTTGCTCAGCGCAATCATCGGAGATACAAAGAGTGAGCGCTATCCTTCGTACGGTGGACATACTGGCGTACCTGTGCCGAGCCGCGCGACCAATCCTCAAGAAGTAGCCAAGTCGACATCAGATCCGGCCAAGAATAGGCCTCAGCCCTTCGCGCTCCTGAGGTGATGGGCCTTGAATTGCCTGAGCGGGCGGTGAGACAGGAAATGCACGTGAATGACACAGTGAGCAGTGTGGGTGGCGTGGTGAACGGTTACGTAAGTGGCTTGCTGGCCGATCCGAGCCCGAGTCCGGCCCCCAAGGCCAACATTGACACCATTATCGGCGGAATCGCCCCGGACTGGGGTCCGTTCTCCACGCTCGGCTCGGAGGCCCGGATCATGGTGGAGGTCGTGATGGCGGTCGCCATCCTGGCCTGCCTGGCGATCGCGGTCTGGGGAGCGGCGAAGCAGCGGATCGGCGCGACCGCGATGCGCGACTCCTTCGGCGCCGAGCAGGGCAAGGGGCTGATCATCGCCGGTCTGACCGGCGTGTTCATCATCGGATCCCTGACCACTCTGTTCACCATTGTCTACGGCATGTCCATCTGACGGTCAGACAGTCATACCGGCAGTCTTCCGACAGTCGCACCGGCGGCCCTGGCGGTCGGTCAGAATCGGAGTGTCAGAACTGGACGGCCGACCTGCGGTCGGCCGGGTCGGCCGCCGCCGGGTGTCCCGGAACGTAACGCTGGAGCCCACCGCCGGCTCCCCTGTCCCAGGAGGGCCGCCGTGCCGTTGCCCGACGACCAGCCGCACACCCGTACGCGGCTGCCGGTCGGCGAACAGGCCTCCGCGTACCCGGCGGGCCGTCAGCCCAGGCCGCTGCGAACCCTGCTGACGGTGCTGCTGGTGGTCACGCTGCTGGTGCTGGCGATCGCGATCGCCAACCGCGGCAAGACCGACCCCACGGCGGGCGGCAGCCACCAGGCGCCGCCGCCACCGGGGGCGGCGGTGCCCACCGCGCCCACGGGTACCCAGCCGGTCGGCACCAGCAGCAACGGGATCGCCACCGGCTACCCCGACACCGACCAGGGAGCCCAGTCGGCGGCGGCCAACTACGCGGTCGCGCTGGGCAGCGCCGACATGTTCCGGGCCGACGGACGGCGCAGCGTGCTCGCCACCATCGCCGACCCGGCCGTCGCCGACGCGCTGCGCGGCCGGCTGGACCAGCAGCTCACGCCCGCCGTGCTGAGCGGCTACGGCCTGGACGCCCAGGGCCAGCCGCCCACGGGCCTCACCTTCGTCAGCCGCACGGTGCCGGTCGGCACCCGCACGGACGGCTACACGGCGGACAGCACCAAGGCGCTGGTCTGGTGCACGGGTCTGGAGGGGCTGGCCGGGACCTCCTCGACCAAGCCGGTGTCCGCGAACTGGTTCACCCTCACGCTGAGCCTGCGCTGGACCGGCGGCGACTGGAAGCTCACCGACTTCTCCACCCAGAACGGCCCGGCTCCCGTCCCAGCCGACCAACAGGCCGCCAGTGCCGACGAGATCACCGGCGCCGTCCAGCAGTTCGGAGGCTTCCGCTATGCCCGCTGACGGTCTGCAAGGCTCCCGGCTGCGCCGCACCGGGCGGCTGGGGAGCGCGGTGCTGCTGGTGCAGCTCGGGGCGCTGCTGCTGGCGCAGCGGGCGTTCGCGGCGCCGTCGCCTTCGGGGAGTCCCAGCCCCGTGCCATCGCCTGCCAACGGCAACTGCCCCAACCTGCCGATGGCCGGTGACGGGATCCTCTGTGCCAACAGCCCTGGGAGCTCGCTCCCCGGCTCCTCCACCGTGGGCTCCGTCACCGACCCCCTCGGCTCGCTCGCCAAGGGCTGCGCGCAGGCCGCCGCCTGGGTGGTGCGCAGCCTGTCCGGGCAGATAGACGGCACCACCCAGGTCGACTTCACCAACGCCAGCTTCCTCCAGCAGTACGCCGTGGTGTTCGCCGGTGCCACGGTGGTCACCCTGGTGCTGTGGCTGCTCGCGGTGACCAAGCGCGCGGTGCGGGGGGTGCCGCTGACCCAGGCCTTCTCGGAGGCGATCGGCTTCCTCTGGCTGACCGTGGTGGCCTCCGCCTTCACCCCGCTGATCCTCTACACCGTGACCGGTGCCACCGACGGCCTGACCGCCGCCATCGCGGCGGGCACCAAGTCGGACACCAAGGGCTATCTCGGCGGGCTCGCGGACACCCTGGAGCACGGCACCATCGGCGGCGGTCCGCTGATCCTGATCCTGGTCTCGCTGGTCGCCGTGCTGGCCGCCGCGGTGCTCTGGATCGAGCTGCTGATCCGGGCCGCGATGCTCTATGTGGGAGCGCTGCTGGGCACCGCGGTCTACGCGGGCCTGGTGGACAAGCAGCTGTGGAAGCACGTGCGCCGCTGGGCGGGCCTGATGGCCGCGATCGACCTGGCCAAACCGGTGATCGTGATCATTCTGGGCCTGGCCAGCGCGGTGGCCAGTGGTGCCGGTGCCTCGGACGACTTCTCCCGGGTGCTCTCCGGCCTGGCGATCCTCTTCCTGTCGATCTTCGCCAGTAGCGCCATCTACCGCTTCGTGCCCGGCTTCGGCGACGAGATGCTGCACCTGCGCCAGGCCCGGGCGAGCGCCGTCTCGGCCGGCTCCGCGATGATCAACGGACCGGCCAACCTGGTGAAGCAGGGCATCTCGACGCACGGCGCGCGCGGTGGCTCCGAGGGCGGCGGCGGTGGGGGCGGTGGCGCCGGCGGCGGTTCGGCCGCGGCCGGGATCGCCGCGCACGCCTCGCGCACCCCGGCCCCGCCGGCCCAGCCGCCCGCTCCGGCCCCAGCACAGAACCCAGCGAAGGGAGGGTGACGCACCTTGAGCAGCGAACCGCTCGGCCAGTACGGGGGGCAGTACGCCCAGAGTTACGTCCAGCAGCGCCGCACCTACCTGATCGGCAAGGCCCGGCCGAACGCGCCGATCGGGCGCAACCGGGAGTCCGGGGAGATCCTGCTGATCATCTTCGGCGCCTTCCTGGGCATGATCTGGGGCCTGCTGATGCCGATCCTGGTGCTGAAGATCGTCGGCCTGGTCGGCTTCCCGGTGCTGGCGATCGCCGCGGTCTACGTCCCGTACCGGCGCCGGACCTTCTACAAGTGGGTGGAGATCAACCGCAGCTACCGCCGCACCGTGCGCAGCGGCCGGGCCGTGTGGCAGTCCACCGCGATGGACGCCGGCACCCGGTTCGACGGCCGCGAGATCGAGGTCGGCCCGCCCCCGGGGGTGGGCCGGCTGCGCTGGCTGAGCGCGCCGTTCGGGCCGGACGAGGTCGCGGTGCTGATGCACCTGGAGCGGCGCACGGTCACCGCGGCGATCGAGATCGAGGGGCCGGGCGTGGGTCTGCGCGACTCCGAGGACCAGGAGGCGCTGGTCGACCGGTTCGGCACGCTGCTCAAGCATGTCGCCAACGGGGACGGCTTCGTGACCCGGCTGCAGATCCTGGCCCGGACGCTGCCCGCCGACCCGGACGCGCACGCCAAGGACGTCGAGCGGCGCGGCGACCACCAGGCGCCGCGCTGGCTGCAGGACTCCTACGACCAGCTGCAGTCGATGGTCTCCACCTCCTCCGAGCAGCACCGGGCCTATCTGGTCGCCTGCATGCAGTACAACCGCGACCTGGCCGCCGAGGCGCACGCGATGGGCCGCAGCGCCTACGACAAGCGAACCGCGGACAAGCGGGCCGGTGACCAGGGCACCCGGGACGACGACGGCCTGGCGGCCGTGATGGCGCGTGAGCTGACCGACATCTGCGCGCGGTTGGCCGAGGCCGACATCAGGGTGCGGCAGCCGCTGGGCCAGGCCAGGCTCTCCTCGCTGCTGCACTCGATGTACGACCCGGACCACCCGATCGACCACCTCCAGGCGATGAGCCGGCGCAACGCCTGGCCGGCCGAGCTGGACGCCACCCACCCGCAGTACCTGGCGGCCAAGACCCGCGAGTCGACCACCCGCGAGCCCTGGTGCCACGCCACCGCCTGGATCAAGGAGTGGCCGCTCACCCCGGTGGGCGTCAACTTCCTGGCCCCGCTGCTGGTCCACACCCCCGACGTGATCCGCACGGTGGCCGTCACCATGGACCTGGAGCCCACCGACGTGGCGATCGAGCGGATGCTCACCGAGAAGACCAACGACGAGGCCGAGGCCAGCCGGGCCGCCAAGATGAACCGCACGGTCGACCCGCGCGACCTGGCCCACACCGGCCGGGTCGACCAGCGCGGCGACGACCTGGCCTCCGGCGCCGCCGGCGTCAACCTGGTCGGCTACATCACCGTCTCCTCGCGCAGCCCCGAGGCGCTGGCCCGGGACAAGCGGACCATCCGGGCCTCGGCCGGCAAGAGCTACCTCAAGCTGGAGTGGTGCGACCGCGAGCACCACCGGGCGTTCGTCAACACCCTGCCGTTCGCCACCGGCATCCGCCGCTGACCCGCTCTGGAGACTCCGCATGGCGATTGGCAATCTCTCCGACGCCTTCACCAGCCTGATGTTCGGCAAGGTGGAGACCACCCGGCTGCCGGTGCGTACCTCCACCGGCCAGGCCCAGGCGGTCTACCTGCCCACCGCCGCCCCGGGGTTGGGCGACTCCGGGGTGATCATCGGCCGCGAGGTCTACAGCGGCAAGGGGTACGTCTACGACCCGTTCCAGCTCTACGGCCAGCAGCTGCCCGCGCCGCACTGGCTGGTCCTCGGCGAGTCCGGCAACGGCAAGTCGGCGCTGGAGAAGACCTATGTGCTGCGCCAGTTGAGGTTCCGCGACCGCCAGGTGGTGGTGCTGGACGCGCAGGGTGAGGACGGCGTCGGCGAGTGGAACCTGATCGCCGACGCGCTGGGCATAAAGTCCGTGCGGCTGGACCCGATGGCGGCCCGGGACGGCGGGGTGAAGCTCAACCCGCTGGATCCGGCGATCACCACCACCGGCCAGCTCTCGCTGCTGCGCACCATCATCGAGGTGGCGATGGGACGCAGCCTGGAGGAGCGGGCCGGCTTCGCGCTGAAGGCCGCGCACGCCCATGTGCGGGCCACGGTGACGGACCGCCAGCCGATCCTGGGCGACATCATCGACACCCTGCGCCGCCCCGACCTGTCCTCGGTGGAGTCGCTGGGCGTGGACCCGCAGGAGGTGCAGTCCTGGGGGTTGGACGTCGCGCTGGTGCTGGACCGACTGGTCGACGGCGACCTGCGCGGCATGTTCGACGGCTCGACCACGGACGGCATCGACCTGGACGCGCCGCTGATCGTCTTCGACCTCTCGCACATCGACCGCAACTCGATCGCGATGCCGATCCTGATGGCCATCGTCGGCGTCTGGCTGGAGCACACCTGGATCCGCCCCGACCGCAGGAAGCGCATCTTCCTGGTCGAGGAGGCCTGGCACATCATCAACAGCCCCTTCGTCGCCCAGCTCTTCCAGCGGCTGCTCAAGTTCGGCCGCCGGCTCGGCCTGTCCTTCGTCGCCGTGGTCCACCACCTGTCCGACGTGGTGGACGGCGCGGCGGCGAAGGAGGCCTCGGCGATCCTCAAGATGGCCTCCACCCGGACCATCTACATGCAGAAGGCCGACGAGGCCAGAGCCACCGGACGGGTGCTCGGCCTGCCCCGGTGGGCCGTGGAGATCATCCCGACCCTCTCCCCGGGCATCGCGGTCTGGGACGTCAACGGCAATGTCCAGGTGGTCAAGCACATCATCACCGACACCGAGCGCCCGCTGGTCTACACCGACCGCGCGATGACCGAGGACGCGGTCGCCGAACGGATCCGCGCGGAGCGGCAGCTGGCGGCCGAGCCGGGGGTCTGAGTCCGGCCCGGAGGTCAGTCGCGCGGCAGCACCGGCGGCACGGTCTCCGGCTGCTCGGGCACGCCGGGCAGCCGGACCACCGCCAGGGCGCCGGGGCCGCCGTCCTGCGCCGGGCCCAGCGCGACCTGGCCGCCCGAGTCCTGGATGGTCTGCGCCACGATCGACAGTCCGAGGCCCGAGCCGGGCAGCTGCCGGGAGCCCGGCGAGCGCCAGAACCGGTCGAAGACGTACTTCAGCTCGTCGGCCGGGATACCGGGCCCGTGGTCGCGCACGGTGAGCCGGCCCTCGTGCAGGGCGACGTCGATGGCACCGCCGGGCGGGCTGTACTTGACCGCGTTGTCCAGCAGGTTCATCACCGCCCGCTCCAGCGCGGCGGCGTCCGCCCGGACGTACCAGGGGTCCAGCGCGACGTTGAAGACCAGTCCGGGGCCGCGGAGCTTGCCGCGGTCGACGGCCCGCTGGGCGATCTCGTGGAAGGCGACGGTGGCCACGTTCTGCCCGGGGCGCGGCGTGTCCGGTCTGGAGAGCTGCAGCAGGTCGCCGATCAGCACGGTCAGCTCCTGCATCTGCGCCTTCATATTGCCGAGCAGCTTGGTCTTGGTGTCCGGGGGCAGCGGCCGGCCGGTCTCGTCGCTGCGGATCAGCAGGTCGACCGTGGTGCGCAGCGAGGTGAGCGGGGTGCGCAGCTCGTGTCCGGCGTCGGCGATCAGCCGGGTCTGCAGGTCGCGGGAGTTGGCCAGCGCGGTGCTCATGGAGTTGAAGGAGCCGGCCAGCCGGGCGATCTCGTCGCTGCCGTGCACCGGGATGGTGGTGCCGACCTCCTCGGTGCGGGCGATGTGCTCCACGGCGTCGGTGAGGTCGTCCACCGGCTTCAGCGCGGCGCGGGCGACGACGCGGCCGGTGACGCCGGCGACGGCGACTCCGATGGCGGCCACGCCGACCAGCAACAGGGCGAGTTCGCGCAGCGAGCTGTCCACGCTGGACAGCGGGGTGGCGGTGATCAGCACGAACGTCGTGGGGACCCCGTTCACCGCGAGAGAGGTGCGGTTCAGCCGGATCATCGCCGGGGATCCGTCAGCGTAGCTGCCGAACCGGATCTGGACCTGATGATCGGGCAGGTTCAGCGCGTCGAGGTAGTCCGGATGCACGCTGATCGGCTTGGCCGCCTCGCCGGCGACCAGGCAGTTCTGGGAGCCGTCCGAGCTGAGCAACTGGTAGTTCCACGCGCCGCCGGCCGGTGGTCGTGCCTGGCCGGTGGCCTGCGCCCGGGAGTTGATCTGGGCCAGCTGGGTGGCCGCGGCGGCTGGTGTGCTGCCGCAGGCCAGGTAGTCGCTGTTCTGCCTGGGCGGGAAGGGGCTGAGCGGCGCGTAGCTCTTCAGCTGGGCTCGCGGCAGGTCGTACAGCTTGTCCCGGACGATGAACCAGGCCGCCACCGAGCAGAGCGCGATCGCCAGCGCCACCGCGACCGAGGCCAGGATCGCCAGCCGGCTCCGCAGTGATCTCCCGTGGTACCAGCCCGCCACGCGCCCCTGCCCCCGTTGCCTTGCCACTCTGGTCATCGTCCTCAGGTCGCTGTCGCTGTCGCCGGTCCGTTGCCGTCGCTCAGCCGGTGGTGGTCGTGCTCGGCGCGCGCAGTGCGTAGCCGACGCCGCGCACGGTCTGGATCAGGCGCGGCATCCCGCCCTGCTCGGTCTTGCGCCGCAGGTACATCACATAGACGTCCAGCGAGTTGGAGGAGGGCTCGAAGTCGAAGCCCCAGACCGCCTTGAGGATCTGCTCCCGGGTGAGCACCTGGCGCGGGTGCGCCAGGAACATCTCCAGCAGCATGAACTCGGTGCGGGTCAGCTCCACCGGCCGCCCGTCGCGGGTCACCTCCCGGGTCGCGGTGTTCATCCGCAGGTCGGCGAAGGCCAGCACCTCGCTGTCGTCCTCCACCGCGGTGGCCCGGGCCGCGGCCTCGGTGGCCAGGGCGTTGCGGCGCAGCAGGGCGCGGACCCGGGCGAGGAGCTCGTCGAGCTCGAAGGGCTTGGCGAGATAGTCGTCCGCGCCGACGTCCAGGCCGGTGACCCGGTCCCCGACGGCGTCGCGGGCGGTGAGCATCAGGACGGGGGCGGTGTCCCCGCGCGAGCGCATCCGGCGCACCGCGGTGAGGCCGTCCATCCGGGGCATCATGATGTCGAGCAGCACCAGGTCGGGCTGGTCGCGTTCGACGGCCTCCAGCGCCTCGTAACCGTCCGTGGCGGTGGTGACCTCGTAGCCTTCGAAGGCGAGGCTGCTCTCCAGGGCGTCCCGCAGTGCGGGCTCGTCGTCGACCACGAGCAGGCGGGCGGTGGCCGGCTGCTCGGCAGGGGTGCGGTCGTCGGCGGGGGGAGTCATCGGCGGTGTGGCCCTCTCTGGGACTGGAAGGGGTCTAGCCATTGTGCGGTGTTCGGCGGGCCGAACGGTGGACTACAGCGTCTGACCGGCCTGCATCTTCGGCAGGACCTGCTTGACGGCGTTGATCGGGATGGCGAAACCGAGGCCGACGCTGCCGGCCTGGCTGCTGCTGGAGCTGCTGCCGCTGCCGGAGTACATCGCGGAGTCGATGCCGATCACCTGGCCGGCGGAGTTGATCAGCGGACCGCCGGAGTTGCCCGGGTTGAGCGCGGCGTCGGTCTGCAGGGCGGAGTAGGTGGCGGTGTCCGAGGAGGTCGCGCTGCTCGAGCGGCCGCTGTAGCCCGGGAAGTAGGGGAAGCCGAAGCCGCCGTTGCCGCGCGTGCTGCCCTCGTCCACCTGGACGGTGACCTGGCGGTTCTTGGCACTGATGATGCCGGAGGTGACGGTGCCGGTCAGCCCGTCGGGGTTGCCGATGGCCACCACCGGGTCGCCGACGGCCATCGCGTCGGAGTCGCCGAGCGTGGCGGTGGGGAGCCCGCTGGCACCGCTCGCGGTGATCACCGCGACGTCCAGCGACTTGTCGGTGCCGGTGATGCTGCCCGAGGTCTTGGTGCCGTTCTGGTAGGTGACGGTGATCGTGCCGCCGTCGGTCACGGCGCTGGAGATCACGTGGTAGTTGGTGAGGATCTGCCCGCTCGCGGTGAGGATCACACCGGTACCGGTGGAGGTGCCGCTGTTCGACTGGACGTCGATCTGCACCACGCTGGGCGAGACGGCGGCGGCGATCGCGGCGACGTCGGCGGTGCCGTCGGACTTCGCGGAGACCGGGCTGACCAGGGTGGTCGAGCTGGCGGTGGTGCTGCTGTGCCGGGCGTCGGCGACGGCGCCGCCGGCCAGTCCGCCGAGCACCGCGGCGACCGCCGCGACGGCGGTGACCAGGGCGAGCCGGCCGCGCAGGAAGCCGTTGCGGGCCCGGTGCGAGGGGCCGACCGGTTCGGGCTGCTCGCCGGGCAGGGTGGGCGGCGGGCCGTAGTACGGCGGCTCGCCGCCGCCGGCCGGGGTGCCCTGGGGCTCGGCGGCGTAGGCGCCCTGGGTGTAGTCGAAGTGGGCCACGGCCGGGGCCGGCGCCATCGGGTAGTCCTGGTGAGCGGTGGGTGCTCCGGCCGGCTTCGGCGGGAGGTCGGACCCCGACTCATCTGCGGTGGTGCGGTACTGGTCGCTCATGGACCAAACCGTCCGCCCGGCGGATGAAGAACCCATGAGAGTCCGGTCAGAACGGGCAGAGAAGCCCGTTGACTTCTCATAAAGGACGGCTACCCTGCCGTCCGCCGGCCGGTCACCGCTGGTCGCTGTCGCCGCCGCAGCCGCAGGAGCGCCGCACCACGAGCCGGGACGGGAACTTGCGGACCCGCTCGGTCTCGGAGCCCGGCACCATCAGCGAGTCGTCCAGCACCAGGTCCACCGCCGCGCGCGCCATCGCCTCGCGCTCGCTGGCCACCGTGGTCAGCGGCGGGTCGGCCAGCGCCGCCTCGGGGATGTCGTCGAAGCCCGCGACCGCGAGGTCGTGCGGCACCCGCAGGCCCAGCTCGCGGGCGGCCCGCAGCACGCCGATCGCCTGGTCGTCGGTGGAGCAGAAGATGGCCGGTGGCCGGTGCTCCGAGCGCAGCAGCTCCAGTGCCACCTCGTAGGCGCCGTAGCGGTGGAAGGGGGCGTCGATCAGGTGCTGGTCGGCGGGCAGCTCGTGCGCGTCCATCGCCCGCTGCCAGCCCTCGACGTGGTCGATCACCGGGTCGCCGGGCGCGGGGGTGTCCACCGGGCCGCCGAAGCAGGCGACGTACGGGTGACCGTGCACCTCCAGCAGGTGGCGCACCACCAGTTCGGCGCCGCCCACGTCGTCGGTGACCACCGAGACGTCGTCGATCGCGTCGGGCCGGCGGTGCAGCAGCACCACCTTGGCGCCCTCCATCGCCGCGAACTCCTTGGCCGCGCGCTGCGGGGCGCCCTGGCTGACCAGGATCAGACCGGAGACCCGCATGCCGAGGAAGGCCTGGATGTAGTGCATCTCGCGGTCGTCGGCGTAGTCCGAGTTGCCCATCAGCACGAGCTTGCCGCGGTCGGAGGCGGCCCGTTCGACCGCGTGCGCCATCTCGGCGAAGAACGGCTGGCGGGCGTCCGGCACGATCATGCCGATCAGGTTGGTCCGCCGGGAGGCCATCGCCTGCGCGACGCTGTTCGGCCGGTAGCCGAGCTGCTCGATCGCGGCGAGCACCCGTTCCTTGGTCGCGGGCGCGACAGGGCGCGGTCCGTCGTTGATGACGTAGCTGACGACCGCGGTCGAGGTCCCAGCCAGTCGGGCTACATCGTCGCGCGTCACCTTGGCCACGCGCGCAGTCTACGCGTGTTTGTCCAGCCCCAGCGGGGCGGGCCCGGTCTCGTCGCCGGGCCCGCCCGCAGGTCAGCCGGGCAGGCCGCGGCCGACCGGCTGCGCCTGGGTCTCGGCCGCGCCGCGGTCGGCCTTCTCGCCCTGCGAGGGGACCACGAAGCGGTAGCCGACGTTGCGCACGGTGCCGATCAGCTGCTCGTGCTCGACGCCGAGCTTGGCCCGCAGCCGCCGCACGTGGACGTCCACCGTGCGGGTGCCGCCGAAGTAGTCGTAGCCCCAGACCTCCTGCAGCAGCTGGGCCCGGGTGAAGACCCGGCCCGGGTGCTGGGCGAGGTACTTGAGCAGCTCGAACTCCTTGAAGGTGAGGTCGAGCACCCGGCCCTTGATCTTGGCGGAGTAGGTCGCCTCATCCACTGAGAGGTCGCCGTTGCGGATCTCCATCGGGCTGTCGTCCACCTGGGACTGCTGCTGGCGGCCCATCGCGAGCCGCAGTCTGGCCTCCACCTCGGCCGGCCCCGCGGTGTCCAGCAGGACGTCGTCGATGCCCCACTCGGCGGTGACGGCGGCCAGGCCGCCCTCGGTGACCACCAGGATCAGCGGGGCGCTCACACCGGTGGACCGCAGCAGCTGGCACAGGCTGCGGATCTGCGGCAGGTCGCGCCGGCCGTCGACCAGTATCACCTCGGCACTGGGGGTGTCGACCAGTGCCGATCCCTCGGCCGGGGCCACCCGCACCTGGTGCAGCAGCAGCCCGAGGGCCGGCAGCACCTCCGCCGACGGCTGCAGTGCGTTGGTGAGCAGGAGGAGAGAACTCATACCCGGGTCGTCCTCTTTTCGTCTCCGCGGACCGGTGGCCAACACCTCGTCGTGCGGCCACTGGTACGGGTGGGCTACCACTCGCAAGGACATCCGGTTCGGAGTCCTGAAAGCACAAAAGGACCCGGGGGCTACTCTGCCCGGATCCCTTAGCGGTCGAGGATAGCTCAAGCGGGCCGGCCGGCGAAGGGGTCAGGGCACGTGATCCAGCTCGCGTTCGCCGCCGTGCGCCCCGGGTACGCCTGCTCTGGCCTGCGCGATTCCCGTTCGGTCCGGGCCCGGGGCGATGATGGGGCACGGCAGCGACCGGCACACGTATGTGTACACCTTCGAGAAGGAGCCGCCATGACCGCGAGCACCGAACCGTCCCCGGGCCTCCGGCCGGGAGGGACCTCCACAGCCGTGGTGACCGGAACCATCCGCTACTGGGCCGCCGCCAAGGCCGAGGCGGGCATCGCGGAGGAGCCGTACCGGGCGGCCAGCCTGGCCCAGGCGCTGGAGCAGGCCAAGGAGCGGCACGCCGACCGCCCGAGGTTTGTCCGCCTGCTGGACATCTGCTCCTACCTGGTGGACAGCGAGCCGGTCGGCGGCCGGGACCGCACCCAGGTGTCGCTGACCGAGGGCGGCGCCATCGAGGTGCTGCCGCCCTTCGCGGGGGGCTGACCGACCCGCGCGCCGGCGCCGGCAATCCCGACCCCGGTGCGCCGACCCCGGACTCCCGTTCGGAACCATGGTCAGTGGCGGATCGTCGTTACGGCGATAGGACGAGCGAGCACGGGGAGAGAGTTCGAATGCGGACCTGGATCAAAGCGGCCATCGCCGTCCTGGTGCTGGCCGGGCTGCTGGTCGGCGCCGACCGGATCGCGGTGGTGGTCGCGCAGGGCCAGGCGGCGGACAAGCTGGCGGGCCGGCAGGGGATCACCGGCAAGCCCTCGGTCTCGATCGGCGACTTCCCCTTCCTGACCGACCTGATCAGCCGGAAGGTCGGCAGCGTCCGCCTCTCGGGCGTCGGGGTGCAGCTGAACGGTGGCGGCAGCACCTTCCAACTGGACGACTTCTCGGCCGATCTGAAGGGCGTTCAGGTCTCCAGCGACTACAAGTCGGCGACCGTCGACTCGGGTACCGGCACCGGGCTGGTCAGCTACCAGGAGGTACACAGCCTGCTCGGCCTGGACCCGAGCATCGCGCTCGGCTACGGCGGCCCCGGCCTGGTGAAGGTCACCGGGGTGCTCTTCGGGCAGAAGCTCAGCACCACCGTGAAGCTGCGCACCGACGGTGACACGGTCGGCGTGGACAGCGTCGGCGCACTGCCCGGACTGGGCGCGCTGCCGGGCGTCGGCCAGCTGGTCAACTCGCAGCTCGGCTCGCGGAACTTCACCCTCCAGGGCAGCATGCCGGTCGGTCTGCGGCTGCAGCAGGTCGTCCCGCAGTCCGGCGGGCTGGACCTCACCTTCCAGGGCAGCCACGTTCAGCTGATCGACTGAGCAGGCGGGCAGGCGGGCAGGCGGCCGGGGAAGGCCGAAATCCCACTATTCGAGCATATTGGTCTCGCCATTCGATACGCTGGTGACAGGGGCGGCCCTGGCTCCCTAGCATCGTCCTCATGAAGCGACAGGCGGACCTCACGAAGCGGCGGGCGGTAGACCTCTGCCGCGTGTCTGCCTGCCTGTGTCGCAAGCGCTGACCGGCGGCAGAGTCCGGCAGAATCGACTCGCCGCCACGCCCGCACCCCCGGCCTGACCAGGCACTCTCGCCTGCGGCCGCATTCTCTCCCGCAGTCTGCCCGGCGGCCTCGGTCATCCCGCCCCGTCCCACTATCCGGACATATTTTCGGACAAGTGGCTCGGAGAGCCGGACCGCAGCCGCCCAGGCCTCTCACTTCCGCCAACCGCCCCCGGATGGAGACAGAAAATGAGCCGCAGCGACGTCCTGGTCGACGCCGACTGGGTCCAGGCCCACCTGGACGACGAGAAGGTCGTGCTCGTCGAGGTGGACGAGGACACCTCCGCGTACGACAAGAACCACATCAAGAACGCCGTCCGGATCGACTGGAAGAAGGACCTCCAGGACCCGGTCCGCCGCGACTTCGTCGACCAGGCCGGCTTCGAGGCGCTGCTCAGCGCCAAGGGCATCGCCAACGACGACACCGTCGTCCTCTACGGCGGCAACAACAACTGGTTCGCCTCCTACGCGTTCTGGTACTTCAAGCTCTACGGCCACGGCGACGTCCGCCTGCTGGACGGCGGTCGCAAGAAGTGGGAGCTGGACTCCCGCGACCTGGTCGACGGCTCCGAGGTCCCCAGCCGCCCGGCCACCGACTACCGCGCCCAGGCCCAGAACACCGCGATCCGCGCCTTCCGCGACGACGTGGTCGCCGCGATCGGCAGCAAGAACCTGGTCGACGTGCGCTCGCCCGACGAGTTCTCCGGCCGCCTGCTCGCCCCGGCCCACCTGCCGCAGGAGCAGTCGCAGCGCCCCGGCCACGTGCCGAGCGCCCGCAACATCCCGTGGTCGAAGAACGCCAACGACGACGGCACCTTCAAGTCGGACGACGAGCTGCGCGCGCTCTACGTGCAGGAGGGCGTGGACCTGTCCCAGGACACCATCGCCTACTGCCGGATCGGCGAGCGCTCCGCGCTCACCTGGTTCGTGCTGCACGAGCTGCTCGGTCAGGCGAGCGTCCGGAACTACGACGGTTCGTGGACCGAGTACGGCAGCCTGGTCGGCGTGCCGATCGAAATCGGCGCCTGAGCGCACCGCGCCGTACCGAGAAGCAAGGAGACCTGAGACATGTGTGGTGCGAAGGCCGGCGGCCCGGACCTGGCAGGAGTTGACGTGGCGAACGAGACGATCATCCAGGGTTCGGTGACCCGCGACGGTGAGCCGGTCAACGGCTACGTGCGGCTGCTGGACGCGGGCGGCGAGTTCACCGCCGAGGTGCCCACCTCGGCCACCGGGCAGTTCCGCTTCTTCGCGGCCCCCGGCAGCTGGACCGTGCGCGCGCTGGTGCCGGGCGCGACCGTGGACCGCAAGGTGGTCGCCTCCCAGGGCGCGCTGACCGAGGTCCCGATCGCGGTCTGACCCCGTTCGGGAAATGAAGCGCTGAGCCCCTGCCTTCGGCGGGGGCTCAGCGCTTTACTGGGAGGTGTGCAGCAGCGGCGCCGGCATGTCTACTACTTCACCGCGATGGGCATCTGTCTCGGGCTCTTCGTGCTGGCCTGGGGCGTCGTGCGGTTCTTCTCCCTCGGTGCGGCGATCGGCATGTGCCTGGTGGCGATGGTGATCCCGCCGCTGGCCGCGATCTTCGCCAACCGGCGCGACCCGGAGGACGACTGGTGGCGCGACCCGCGCTGGGACGACCCCAAGTGGGAGGACCCGGGGCACGACCGCGACAAGCCGGACCACGAGTCCAAGCCGTAGCCCCGACCGGCACTGGCCCGACCGGTGCGGCTAGTAGACCAGCGCCTGGACGCCGTCGGCCATGATCTCGCTGACGAAGACCTGGGCGCCCGCGATCCGGACACCCTCGATGGTGTCCGCCTGCTCGATGTCGCGCCGCACCGCGCACTGGGTGCAGAGCGTGACCGTGCCGGCCGCCAGGATCGACTCCAGCAGGTCCGGCAGCGGGGCGGCGTGCGGCAGCTCGAACTCCGCCGCCCGCCCGGGCAGCGCGAACCAGGACGACTCCCCGGTCAGCCAGAGCGAGACCTCGACCCCGCTGGCGACCGCGACGGCGGCCACGGTGAAGGCCTGCGAGCAGCGCTCGGGCGCGTCCGCTCCGGCGGTGACCTTGATGACCAGCTTCTTCGACACGCCGTCAGCTTAGACCGACCGGCAAATGGTGGGCCTCACCGCGAACCGCCTGGTAGGGCCGGATAGACTCGCGCCGTCATCGTCCGTCCGCCGACACCGCACCGGGAGCCCCACCGTGAGTGGTCTTGAACTCTTCTTCGACATTCTGCTGGGCGTCGTGGCCGTTGTGATCGCCTGGTTCGCCATCTTCTCCGTGATGAAGCTGTACCAGGGCCAGCGCTGATCCCTCCCGTTACCGTAGAGGTAGCCCACCGCCCACGACTGCGACCAGGACCATGATCGAGATCCCCTCTGACCTCCACAAGGACGTCGTTTCGCTGGCCTTCCTCCTCGGCACCTGGGAAGGAGCGGGCGTCTACGACTTCCCCGGCCAGGAGAAGTGCAACTTCGGCCAGGAGGTCGTCTTCCGGCACGACGGCCGCCCGTTCCTGGAGTTCCGCTCCCGCAGCTGGGTGCTGGACAACGAGGGCGAGAAGGTCCGCCCGCTGGAGACCGAGCACGGCTTCTGGCGGGTCACCAGCAACCAGCACGGCACCAGCGGCGAGCGCGAGGTGGAGATCTCCATGGTGCGCGACGACGGCACCGTGGAGATCTGGTACGGCAAGCTGGCCGACGGCAAGCCGCAGATCGACGTGGCCACCGACGCGGTCGCCCGGGTCGAGGGCTCGGCGCCCTACAGCGGGGGAAAGCGGCTCTACGGCTTCGTCAACGAGGAGCTGCTCTGGGTCGGCGAGAAGGCGGCGCCCGAGGTGCCGCTGCGCCCGTACATGTCCGCCCAGCTGCGCAAGGTGCTCAGCCCGGCCCAGCTGATCAAGGACATCAACGACCTGCCGGACGACGGGATCGCCTTCTTCCGCTGAGCAGCGGGCGACCGAGGGGCAGAGAGGTGGCACCGTGGCGGACATCGGCACCGACTGGAAGACCGATCTGCGCCGGCGCGGCTACCGCCTCACCCCGCAGCGCCAGCTGGTCCTGGAGGCGGTGGACCGGCTCGACCACGCCACCCCGGACGAGATCCTCGGCCAGGTCCGGCTGACCGCCAGCGGGGTGAACATCTCCACCGTCTACCGGACGCTGGAGCTGCTGGAGGAGCTGGGCCTGGTCTCGCACGCCCACCTGGGCCACGGTGCGCCGACCTACCACCTGGCCGACCGCCACCACCACCTGCACCTGGTCTGCCGGGACTGCGGCAAGGTGCAGGAGACCGACACCGCGATCGCCGCCCCGCTGATCGACAGCCTGCGCGAGCAGCACGGCTTCGACACCGACCTCAAGCACTTCGCGATCTTCGGCCGCTGCGCCGACTGCACCGCCGGCCTCGGGCAGTCGCAGCCGTAAGCGGTACCGGTCGTAAGCTGGCGGGCATGAAGAGCCCGCTGCTGTCCCTGCCCGGAGCCGTCCCCGCCGAGGGAGCCGACGAGGGCGTCGCGGCCCACTACGGCGACCTCTTCCGCGAGCAGCGGGAGCTGGCGGCCGGCCGGGCGTTCACCGATCTCTCGCACCGCGGCGTGATCACCGTGACCGGCCCCGACCGGCTCGCCTGGCTGCACCTGCTGCTCACCCAGCACGTGAGCGAACTGCCGCCGCAGCAGGCCACCGAGGCGCTGATCCTCTCCCCGCACGGGCACGTCGAGCACGCCCTCTACCTGGTCGACGACGGCACCACCAGCTGGGCGCACGTCGAGCCGGGCAGCCAGTCGGCGCTGATCGAGTACCTGGAGCGGATGAAGTTCATGTACCGGGTGGAGATCGCGGACGCCACACCGGAGTTCGCCGTCGTCCACCTGCCGGCCGGCAACCCCGCCGCCGCCTCGGGCGCCGCCGCGGTGCGCGAACTGCCGTACGGGCGGGACCTCTTCCTGCCGCGCGCCGAACTCGCCGAGCAGGTGAAGGAGTTCGGCAGCCCCGCCGGGATCTGGGGCTACGAGGCACTGCGGATCGAGGCGCACCGCCCGCGGCTCGGCTTCGAGACCGACCACCGCACCATCCCGCACGAGGTGGACTGGCTGGGCACCGCCGTGCACCTGAACAAGGGCTGCTACCGCGGCCAGGAGACGGTGGCCCGGGTGCACAACCTGGGCAAGCCGCCGCGCCGCCTGGTCTTCCTGCACCTGGACGGCACCGAGGAGGTGCTGCCCGCGCACGGCGCCGAGGTGCGACTGGCCGCCGAGCCTGGGGGAGGCCGGGCGCTGGGCTTCGTCACCTCGGCGGCCCGCCACTACGAGCTCGGCCCGATCGCACTCGCGCTGGTGAAGCGCAACGTCCCGGTGGACGCCGAGCTGCGGGCCGGCGGGGTGCCGGCCACCCAGGAGGTCGTGGTCGCCCCGTAGCGGCCCCGGCCCTCAGACCTCCAGCAGTACGGTGAACGGCCCGTCGTTCACCAGCGAGACCTTCATGTCCGCCCCGAACCGGCCGGTCTCCACCTTGGCGCCCAGCGCCCGCAGCCGCTCGACCAGCTCGGCCACCAGCGGCTCGGCGACCGGCCCGGGCGCGGCGGCGGTCCAGCTGGGCCGGCGGCCCTTGCGGGCGTCGCCGTAGAGCGTGAACTGGCTGATCACCAGCAGCGGGGCGTCGAGGTCCGAGCAGGACAGTTCGGTGCTCTCGCCGTTGAAGATCCGCAGCCCCCACAGCTTGCGGGCCAGCTCGGCGGCCTGGGCCGCGGTGTCCTGGTGCGTCACTCCGACCAGGACGCAGAGCCCCGGACCGCTGATCGCGCCGACCTGTTCCCCGGCCACCGTCACGGCGGCCTCGCTCACCCGCTGCACCACTGCTCGCATGCGGGCCATTGTGCCTGCCGGCGCCGTGGCGGCCGACAGGTCATATCAGCCAGGTCCGTTCGCCAGGCCGCCGTTCGGGTGCATCTGCGCCTCAGCGGTCCGCGCGGGGTGGCACGATTCCGGAGTCGGCCGTACCGCCCACCGCGGACGGCCGTTCGCACCGCTCGTACACCCGTGCCGAGCGCGCTCGCCCGAGTGGGTGGCAGCGGCGGCGGTGGGGAACCCGCCCGGGGCGCCGGAGCGTGCAACCGGGCAGGGGCGACAAGGGCGGGATCTATCCGAGGGCAGGTGGTTGGTCGATGGAGGCGAACGGGGTGCCCGGTGAGCCCGTGGCACCGGAGCTGCCGGTGATCGGGGCGCTGGGCCTCGACGAGCTGCGCACGCTGCGCAGGGACGCCCTGGAGCAGGAGGCCGACCTCTCCTACCTGCGCCGGCTGCTGCAGGGCCGGGTGGACATCCTGCGGGCCGAGCTGGACCGCCGCACGCTCGACCGCCGGCCGCGCCGGCCGCTGCCGGACGCCGGCCAGGAGACCCTGCTGCACCGGCTGCCGCAGATCCTCGCCGACGCTCCCTCCAACGTGCGCCAGTCGGCCCGGCACGTGACCCTGGGCACCCCGCGCGGCGAGCAGTACCAGGCGCAGGCGGACGCCCTGATGGGCGACGTCCAGCTGGCCGACCTGGCCGCGCACGCGTGTGCCGAGCTGCTCGCGGCGCTGGACCGGCTCACCGCGCACGAGCGCGAGGTCTCCGGGCGCCGCCAGTCGCTGCAGCGCACGGCGGACGGCTGCGGGGCGGAAATCACCCGGCGGTACCGTGAGGGGGAAGCGCGGGTCGACGACCTGCTGGCCGGCGGCCCGCTGCCCGACTGAGATCCAGTGGGCGACGGCGGTCGGCTTCCCCTCTCCTGCTCCGGAAGGCTGCCACCGATGCCAGACTCCGCCGCTCTGTCGCCCGTCCTCGCCGAGGTCGTCCGATCCGGCTTCACCGAGGGACACCACCGCGGCTCCCTGGTGGTGCTCGCCCCCGACGGCTCGGTCGAGTTCGCGCTCGGCGAGCCGGAGCGGCCGATCTTCCCGCGCTCCTGCAACAAGCCCTTCCAGGCGGTCGCCACGCTGCGGGCGGGTCTGCCGATCGAGGGCGAGCTGCTGGCCCTGGCGGCCGCCAGCCACTCCGGCGAATCGTTTCACCTGGACGGGGTGCGGACCATCCTGTCCGGCGCGGGCCTGGGCACCGACGCCCTGCAGACCCCGCCCGACCTCCCGCTGGACCCGACCGAGGCCGAGGCGTACCTGGCGGCCGGCGGGAGCCGCGAGCCGTTGGTGATGAACTGCTCGGGCAAGCACGCCGCCTGGCTGGCCGCCAGCCTGGCCAACGGCTGGCAGACCGCGAGCTACCTGGACCCGGCGCACCCGATCCAGCGGCTGGCCCACGAGGCCCTGGAGGAGGCGAGCGGCGAGTCGATAGCCGCCGCCGGCACGGACGGCTGCGGGGCCCCGCTGCTGGCCGTCTCGCTGGTGGGCCTGGCCCGCGGCTACGCCTCGCTGCTGCGGGCGCCCGAGGGCAGCGCCCAGCGCCAGGTCGCCGACGCGATGCGCGCCCACCCCGAGTACGTGGCCGGCACCCGCCGCCCGGACACCTGGCTGATGCGGGCGATCCCGGGCACGCTCTCCAAGATGGGCGCCGAGGCGGTGCAGGCGGTGGCACTGCCGGACGGCCGGGCGCTGGCCTTCAAGATCGACGACGGCGCCGGCCGGGCGCTCGGCCCGGTGCTGGCGGCGATGCTGCGCCGGCTCGGCCACACCGACCCGGTGCTGGACCGGATCGGCAGCGCCCCGCTGCACGGCGGCGCCGCGGTGGTCGGCGAGATCCGCGCGGTCGTCCCGGCGTGATCCCTCACCTTCGCCCTCGGTCGTGCGACCGAGGGCGGAGGTTAAGCATCACGCATCAGTGCGCGTCGCCGGACTCCGCCAGGCGCTTGACCGAAGCGGTGATCTCGGTCTCGGCCTCGAGGCGGCCGACCCACTCGGCACCCTCGACCGACTTGCCGGGCTCCAGGTCCTTGTAGACCTCGAAGAAGTGCTGGATCTCCAGGCGGTCGAACTCCGACACGTGGTGGATGTCCCGCAGGTGCTCCCAGCGCGGGTCGGTGGCGGGCACGCACAGCAGCTTGTCGTCGCCGCCGGCCTCGTCCGTCATCTTGAACATGCCGATCGCGCGGCACTTGATCAGGCAGCCGGGGAAGGTCGGCTCGTCCAGGATGACCAGGGCGTCCAGCGGGTCGCCGTCCTCGCCGAGAGTGCCCTCGACGAAGCCGTAGTCGGCCGGGTAGCGGGTCGAGGTGAAGAGCATCCGGTCAAGGCGAAGGCGACCGCTCTCGTGGTCGACCTCGTACTTGTTGCGGGAGCCCTTCGGGATCTCGATGGTGACGTCGAACTCCAACGGTTCCTCCAAGGTAGGGACTGACAGAATCCAAGTGTCTCCTACGGGAGGGAGTGCTGTGGAAAGGGGCTGGGCTGTGGCAGGCACGGGGACTCGCAGGAGTCTGGGAGCAACGGTGGTGGCGGGGCTGACGGGACTCGCCCTGCTGACCGCGGGGGGCCCGGCGTATCCGCAGGTGCCGGACGGGAGCACCGCCGCCGCGCCGCCCGCCCCGCCGGTGCTCACCCCGGCCGTCACCACCGGTACCGACGGCCTGCCGAGTGCCGCGGGCCTGCAGGCCGCGCTCGGCCAGCTCCCCTCGGACAAGGCGCTGGGCACGCTGATCTTCGCGATCAGCGACGGTGCCACCGGCAAGCTGCTGCTGGGCCTGGGCGAGAACATTCCGTTCACCCCGGCCTCCACCACCAAGCTGGCCACCTCGGTGGCCGCGCTGAGCCTGCTGCCGGCGGACACCCGGCTGACCACCAAGGTGGTGCACGGCGCCACCCCGGCCGACATCGTGCTGGTCGGCGGCGGCGACCCGACGCTGACCGGTCTGACGCCCGACCAGATCCGGATCGGCGGCGCTCCGGTGGACGCCGACTCGGCCCCGGCCTCGCTGCCGGACCTGGCCAGGCAGACCGCCACCGCGCTCAAGGCCACCGGGGTGACCAGCGTCCAGCTGTCCTACGACACCTCGCTGTACAGCGGCCCGGCTGAGCACAAGTACAACGACAACTACAACATCGGCCCGATGTCGCCGCTGATGATCGACGAGGGCCGGGTGACCGCCACCCAGGACATCGACGCCCCGGCCCGGGTCGCCGACCCGGCCGCCCAGGCGGCGGCCAAGTTCGCCGACCTGCTCGCTGCCCAGGGCGTGGCGGTGAGCGGCAAGCCCGCCCAGGGCCAGGCCCCGGCCGGCGCGGACCCGATCGCCCAGGTGCAGTCGCCGACCCTGCCCCGGCTGGTGGAGCGGCTGCTGACCAACTCCGACAACACGCTGGCCGAGGCGGTGGCCCGGCAGGTGGCGCTGGCCCAGCACCTGCCGGCCAGCTACGACGGCGCCGCGCAGGCGGTGACCAAGACGATCACCGGCCTCGGCATCCCGATGACGGGCGTGCAGCTGAACGACGGCAGCGGCCTGAACGTGAACAACACCATCCCGCCGATCGTGCTCTCCGACCTGCTCACGCTGGCCGCCTCGGCCGACCATCCGCAGCTGCGCCCGGTGCTCACCGGCCTGCCGATCGCCGCCTTGACCGGCACGCTGAACGCCCGCTTCACCGCCGCCCAGGGCTCGGCCGCCGGAGCCGGCGTGGTGCGGGCCAAGACCGGCAGCCTGAGCGGCGTCAACACGCTGGCCGGCACGGTGGTGGACGCCGACGGGCGGCTGCTGGTCTTCGCGCTGATGACCAAGACCACCGCCGACGCGAACGTGGCGCGCGCCGCGATGGACCGGATCGTGGCCAAGTTGGTGCTCTGCGGCTGCAAGTGACCCGGCGTGCGCGGAAGGGGTGGGTCAGCGGCCCCGCAGCACGTACCGTGAGGGCATGACGAGCGCGAGCGGCGGTGCTGACATGGTCGACTGGAATCTCGCGGTCGCGACGGCGACCCGGCTGGCCAGGCCGGGACCGCAGGTCAGCCGCGAGGAGGCCCGCACGGTGGTGGCCGAGCTGCGCCGGCACGCGCTGACCGCCGAGGACGCGGTGCGCGGCTACACCGGGATGCGCGCGGCCCGACTGGCCGCCGACGGGGCCGCACCGGTCCTGGTGGTGGACCGCGCCGGCTGGGTGCGCGCCAACGTGGCGGGCTTCCGCACGGTGATCCGCCCGCTGACCCGCAAGCTCGCGGCCAAGCGGTCCGAGGCGCCCGGCGGCGCGGTGCTCGGTGCGGTCGGCGAGAAGCTCACCGGGGTCGAGGTGGGCGCGGTGCTGGCGCTGCTCTCCGGCAAGGTGCTCGGCCAGTACGAGACCTTCGCCGCCGACGAGGCGCTGCCGCCCGCCCCCGACAGCCCGGCCGGGCTCTTCGAGCAGCCGGCCACCGGGACCGGCCGGCCGGGTCCCGGGCGGCTGCTGCTGGTGGCGCCGAACATCGTCCAGGTGGAGCGGGAGCTGGACGTCGACCCGCACGACTTCCGGCTCTGGGTCTGCCTGCACGAGGAGACCCACCGCACCCAGTTCAGCGCGGTGCCCTGGCTGCGCGACCACGTGCAGTCCGAGGTGCAGGCCTTCCTGGCCGAGGCCGACGTCGAGCCGATGGCGCTGCTGGAGCGGCTGCGCGAGGCGCTGGCGCCCGGTGAGCGCCCGCCGGGCGGCAGCGGCACCCTGCTGGACGTGGTGCAGACCCCGGGCCAGCGCGAGATCCTCGCCCGGCTGACCGCCGTGATGTCCCTGCTGGAGGGCCACGCCGACGTGGTGATGGACGGGGTGGGCCCGGCCGTGGTGCCGAGCGTGCTGGAGATCCGGGAGAAGTTCCAGCGCCGCCGCGACCGGGGTGCCGGCCGGCTCGACCTGATGCTGCGCAAGCTGCTCGGGATGGACGCCAAGCTGCGCCAGTACCAGGACGGTGCGGTCTTCGTGCGCGGCGTGCTGGACCGGATCGGGATGGACGGCTTCAACCGGGTCTGGACCTCGCCGAACACCCTGCCGACCAAGGACGAGATCCACGACCCGGCCGCCTGGGTGGCCCGAGTCGGACGCCAGTCCCAGCCGAAGCCCCCGGACGAGTGAGGGGGTGGGGCGATGGAACGTTTCTGCATTCACCCGTCCGTGGGACGGTGGTCGTACCGGTGGCGCGGGTGGCCTGAGCATGCCCGCCTTTCTGCGACGATCTGTGAGCGTTCGGTCACCCATCCAGCCTGAGGAGTTGCTCCACCGTGGGCCCACACCCCGCTGTCGCGGCGATACGCCTGGCCGTCCGCCGCGCTCTGATGGACCTGGCGGCCGAGGCCGCCGTCCCGATCCCGGCCGCCGCGCTGCGCGGCGTCGCCACCCCGGTTCCGGTGCCGGTCGGCGCCCTCGCCGCCGCTCCCGGCCCGGCCACCGTGCTGATCGGCAACGCCCGCCGCCACCCTTCCGGGCTGCCGCGCACTCCCGCCGCCCCCGGCTCCCCGCTGGTCCTGGTCGCCGTCTCCGGCGGCGCGGACTCCATGGCGCTCGCCACCGCCACCGCCTTCGAGGCCCCCAAGCTGGGCCTGCGGGTCGGCGCGGTCACCGTCGACCACGGTCTGCAGGACGGCTCCGCCGACCGCGCCCGCCAGGTCGCCGAGCGGCTGCGCGCCCTCGGCCTCGACCCGGTGGAGGCGGTCCCGGTGCGGGTCGGCCGGCAGGGCGGCCCCGAGGCGGCGGCCCGCGACGCCCGGTACGCCGCGCTGGACGAGGCGGCCGAGCGGCACCAGGCGCTGGCCGTCTTCCTCGGCCACACCCGCGACGACCAGGCCGAGACGGTGCTGCTGGGCCTGGCCCGCGGCTCCGGGGCCCGCTCACTGGCCGGCATGCCCGCGCAGAAGGGCCGCTACCGCCGCCCGCTGCTCGACCTGGACCGCGCGGCCACCCGCCAGGCCTGCGCCGTGCAGTCCATCCCGGTCTGGGACGACCCGCACAACCTCGATCCCGCCTACACCCGCGCCCGGGTCCGCCACGAGGTGCTCCCGGTGCTGGAGAAGCACCTGGGCGGCGGCGTGGTGGAGGCGTTGGCCCGCACCGCCCGGCTGTTCCGGGACGACGCGGACGCCCTGGACCTGTGGGCCGAGCGGGCCGAACTGGAGCTGGGGCGGGCCGATCCGCAGGACGGCAGCCGCTCGCTGCGGGTGCCGGGCCTGGCCGAGTTGCCCGCGGCGGTGCGCCGCCGGGTGCTGCGCCGGGTGGCGCTGCGCACCGGCTCACCGGCCGGGGACCTGTTCGCCCGGCACCTGGAGGCGGTGGACCTGCTGGTCACCGGCTGGCGCGGTCAGGGGCCGCTCCAGCTACCCGGGGGCGTCGAGGTCACCCGTAGGTGTGGCAACCTGGTGTTTCGGCGGCAGGACGACTGACCGTCGGCACAGGACCACAAACCCTTGAGGACGTACTCCCGGTGGACGACAAGGACATGGGCGCCGATCTGGCGAAGGTGCTCATCAGCAAGGACGAGATCGACGCGAAGCTGCTGGAGCTGGCGGAGCGGATCGACCGGGACTACGCCGGGAAGGACCTCCTGATCGTCGGTGTCCTCAAGGGCGCGGTCATGGTGATGGCCGACCTCGCCCGGGCGCTGCACTCCCAGGTCACCATGGACTGGATGGCGGTCTCCTCCTACGGCATGGGCACCAAGTCCTCCGGCGTGGTGCGGATCCTCAAGGACCTGGACACCGACATCGCCGGGCGCGACGTGCTGATCGTCGAGGACATCATCGACTCCGGGCTGACCCTGTCCTGGCTGCTGGGCAACCTGGGCTCGCGCGGCCCGGCCTCGCTGGAGGTCTGCGCCCTGCTCCGGAAGCCGGACGCGGCCAAGGTCGAGATCGACGTCAAGTACGTCGGCTTCGACATTCCCAACGAGTTCGTGGTGGGCTACGGGCTGGACTACGCGGAGAAGCTCCGCAACCTCCCGTTCATCGGTACGCTCGCCCCACACGTCTACGGCGGCTGAGCCGGAACCTGAGCCCTTCGGGGAACACCTCACCGGTCTCACCCGTTGGAGTCGGCGAACCCACAACTGGACAGAACCGTACCGCCGTGCTTCCACAGAGCGGGGCACGACTGCTGTACGGTCAAATTACCTGCTCGTCGTACCACAGCGGCGATGGCGAGCTAAGTGCATATGCACATCCCAGATGCGCCGGCGGCCGAAAGACCGGCCGGTGCCGTTGAGTGGCAGGAGGGACGGGGCGGCAACGCCCCGCATGGATGGACGTCAAGCGATACTTCCGCGCGCCGATCGCATGGATCCTCCTGGCAGTCGTCGCCGTCATTGTGCTGATGAACGTCGTTTCGGACTCGAACGGCTACAAGACGGTGGACACCGGCCAGGTGGTGGCGGCGATCAACGCTGGCCAGGTCCAGCAGGCCCAGCTCACCACTGGTGACTCGAACACGATCAAGATCCAGCTGAAGGACGGCGCCACGCTGCCGATCGGCAGCCCCGGCAAGGCCCCCTCGGGTACCAAGTTCCAGGCCTCCTACATCGGGGACCAGGGCAAGGACCTGGCCGAGACGATGTCCTCGGCGCCGGGCAAGATGCCCCCGCAGGGCTACACGATCAGCCCCGAGAAGCAGTCGACCTTCGTCAGCCTGCTGCTGTCGATGCTGCCGATCGTCATCATCGTGCTGGTCTTCCTGTTCCTGATGAACCAGATGCAGGGTGGCGGCTCCCGGGTCATGCAGTTCGGCAAGTCCAAGGCCAAGCTGCTCACCAAGGACACCCCGAAGACCACCTTCTCCGACGTGGCCGGTGCCGACGAGGCCGTCGAGGAACTCCACGAGATCAAGGAGTTCCTGCAGGAGCCGGCCAAGTTCCAGGCGGTCGGCGCCAAGATCCCCAAGGGTGTGCTGCTCTACGGCCCGCCCGGGACCGGCAAGACCCTGCTGGCCCGCGCCGTCGCGGGTGAGGCGGGCGTGCCGTTCTACTCCATCTCCGGTTCGGACTTCGTCGAGATGTTCGTCGGTGTCGGTGCCTCCCGGGTCCGTGACCTGTTCGAGCAGGCCAAGGCGAACGCCCCGGCGATCGTCTTCGTCGACGAGATCGACGCCGTCGGCCGGCACCGCGGTGCGGGTCTGGGCGGCGGTCACGACGAGCGCGAGCAGACCCTCAACCAGCTGCTGGTCGAGATGGACGGCTTCGATGTCAAGGGTGGCGTGATCCTGATCGCCGCCACCAACCGCCCGGACATCCTGGACCCGGCGCTGCTGCGTCCCGGTCGCTTCGACCGCCAGATCGCGGTCGACCGCCCGGACCTGCAGGGCCGCCTGGAGATCCTCAAGGTGCACCAGAAGGGCAAGCCGGTCGCGCCGGACGTCGACCTCAAGGCCGTCGCCAAGCGCACCCCGGGCTTCACCGGTGCGGACCTGGCGAACGTCCTCAACGAGGCCGCGCTGCTGACCGCCCGCTCGGACAAGAAGCTGGTGGACAACGGCATCCTGGACGAGGCGATCGACCGCGTGGTCGCGGGTCCGCAGAAGCGCACCCGGATCATGTCGGAGAAGGAGAAGAAGATCACCGCGTACCACGAGGGCGGCCACGCCCTGGTCGCGGCGGCTTCCCCGAACGCCGACCCGGTGCACAAGATCACCATCCTGTCCCGCGGCCGGGCGCTCGGCTACACCATGGTGCTGCCGGACGAGGACAAGTACTCGACCACCCGTAACGAGATGCTCGACCAGCTGGCCTACATGCTGGGCGGGCGCGCGGCGGAGGAGCTGGTCTTCCACGACCCGACCACCGGCGCCTCGAACGACATCGAGAAGGCCACCGCCACCGCCCGGGCGATGGTCACCCAGTACGGCATGACCGAGCGGCTGGGCGCGATCAAGTTCGGTTCGGACAACTCCGAGCCGTTCCTGGGCCGTGAGATGGGCCACCAGCGCGACTACTCGGAAGAGGTCGCCGGGCTGGTGGACGAAGAGGTCAAGAAGCTCATCGAGAACGCGCACAACGAGGCCTGGGAGATCCTGGTCGAGAACCGCGACGTGCTCGACAACCTGGTTCTGGAGCTCCTCGAGAAGGAGACCCTGAACAAGGAGCAGATCGCCGAGATCTTCACCCCCGTGGTGAAGCGCCCGGCCCGGCCCGCCTGGACCGGCTCGTCGCGCCGCACCCCGTCGACCCGCCCGCCGGTGCAGTCCCCGAAGGAGCTGGCGCTGACCAACGGCGCCGCCGCCTCCGTGGACGCCGCCCCGGTGGACATCGTCAAGCTCCCGCCGCTGGGCGGGGACGCCACCGGCGAGCACTGATCGCCGAGGGCTGACCGCACGGCGGAATGGATGCCGCGTTTCCAGGGTTTGTACCCTGGAGGCGCGGCATTCGTGCTGCTCAGGCTTGTTCACCCGCTCCAGCAACTTGCGAGGCCCGCATGATCGACCCGGTGACGCTCGACGGACAGTCCGCCGTCGGCTCCTTCGACCAGAAGCGCGCCGAGAACGCGGTGCGGGAACTGCTGATCGCGGTGGGCGAGGACCCGGACCGCGAGGGGCTGCTGGAGACCCCGGCCCGGGTGGCCCGTGCGTACAAGGAGATATTCGCCGGCCTCTGGCAGCAGCCCGAGGAGGTGCTCACCACCACCTTCGACCTCGGCCACGACGAGATGGTGCTGGTCAAGGACATCGAGGTGTTCTCCACCTGCGAGCACCACCTGGTGCCGTTCCAGGGGGTCGCGCACGTCGGCTACATCCCGTCCACCAGCGGCAAGATCACCGGGCTGTCCAAGCTGGCCCGCCTGGTCGACGTCTTCGCCCGCCGCCCCCAGGTGCAGGAGCGGCTGACCAGTCAGGTCGCCGACTCGCTGATGCGGATCCTGGAGCCGCGCGGCGCCATCGTGGTGATCGAGTGCGAGCACATGTGCATGTCGATGCGCGGGATCCGCAAGCCCGGGGCCAAGACCATCACCTCGGCGGTCCGCGGTCAGCTGCGCGACCCCGCCACCCGCAACGAGGCGATGAGCCTGATCATCGGTCGCTGACCGGTCGGCCGCCGGGACCGGGAGCGGTCAGCCGACCGGCTCCCGGTCCGGCGCCGCCGCCAGGTGGTCGCCGCTCCACTCCAGGGCGGCGGGCAGCTCCCGGCGCCAGGTGTCGAAGGTGTGGCCGCCGTCGGGCAGGAAGAGCGAGTCGACGGTGAACTCCGGGTGGGCGGCGCTGACCTGTTTGGCGGTGGCCAGGAACTGCTGGGTGGCCGCGTAGTCGTCCTCGGTCCTGGTGCTGACCACCAGCAGCGCCGAACGGGGCACCGGCTCGTTGTGCAGCCGCCAGCTCAGGTCGTAGCCCTGGGCCAGTTGCTGGTTGCCGTTGAACAGGTCGCCGGTGGTCCAGTCCGGCTGCACCTGGTAGTCCGCGTGCAGCGCCGCCGCCGAGCCGTAGCTGCCCGGATCGCGCATCGCCAGGCGCAGCGCGCAGCTGCCGCCGGTGGAGTAGCCGAAGACGCCCCAGGAGCCCGGGGAGCGGCTGACCCGGTAGGCGGAGCGCAGCGCGGCCGGCACGTCCTTGGCGAACCAGGTCTCGCTCTGCGGCCCGCCGGGCACGTCCACGCACTCGGTGTTGCGCGGGGTGACGCCGGGGCGGGCCATCACCACCACGGTCGGCGCCATCTTGCCGGTGCGCTGGAGCTCCCAGGCGGTCTGCGGAGTGCGCAGCTCGCTGAGCAGGTTCAGCGGCCCGCCCGGGAAGCCGGCCAGGGTGAGCAGCACCGGGAAGCGCTCCCGGCTGTACTTCGGATTGAAGTACTCGGGTGGCAGGTAGATGAACATCTGGTCGGAGAGTCCGGTGGCCTTGCCGTTCACCCGAATGGACTCAACCCGGCCCACCTCTTCCGGCTTGCCCTGCGGCAGGTCGGTGATGCCGGACAGGCCGCCCTCGTCGGTCGGTTGGACCAGGGCGTCGCCGGTCGGCGGCCCGCCCTTCCCGCCGCTCAGCCCCGGGCCGAGCGCCAGCGTGCTGGTGTCCGGGGCGAGCAGGTCCCGCCAGGAGCTGTAGAAGCCGTAGGCGTCGTTGACGGTCAGTCCGCAGACCGCCAGGACGGCCAACTGAGTGAGTGTCAGCAGACCGAGGCGGCCCAGCAGTGGCAGCGGCCGCTGGCGGGCCAGCCGTGGCCAGAGCCAGAGCGTGGTCAGCAGGGTCAGCACGGCCAGTGCCGCAACGGCGTACACCAGCACGCTGCTGGTCAGTTCCATCCCAGAGCCTCCCCCTCGCGGGGCCGGACGATCTGTCGGGGCGTCATGCCCCAGCTTCAAATGACTTGGGCAGTTGGGCAACGCGACGTGAACGGCGAGCGGCACGGGCACGCCGGTGGCTGCCGGTCGGCTTCACCCACAGGAACCAAGGCTCTAGACTTCGGCGTCGCCACTCGTGCGGGGGGCGCGGATCGGCCGCCCGGCGGTCGGTCCGACGCAGGTGGACCAGCCATTACTCGCTCTTGACGGTCGCATGGCCACGGTAAGGACATACGTATGAAGGCCCATCACGGCTCATCCTCCGGGGTGACCGGGCAGCCGCGCGAAACCTCTACGCTGAGTTTCCATGAGCGTTCCCGTGTCCACTGAGTCCTCCTCTCAGTCCCCGGAGCAGCCCCGCCGGCGGGGGCTGCAGACGCTGCGCAGCCAGGCCGCCGCCGTCCCCCGGGCCTGGCTCCCGGGCGCGGTCGGGTACACCTGCCTGCTGATCGGCCTGATGGACATCGCCAGCGCGGTCTTCCCCAAGCTGCGCAAGACCCGGATGCACACCTGGGCCGGCCAGCTGCCGGGCACCACCACCACGCTGGCCACCGCGGGCACCCTGCTGGTCGGCATCCTGCTGGTGCTGCTGGCGCACGCGCTGCGCCGGCGCAAGCGGCGGGCCTGGCGGATGGTCTGCGTGCTGCTGCCGGTCGGCGCCGCGCTGCACATCCTGCGCTGGCACCAGATGGGCCCCGCGGTGGTCTCGCTGGCGGTGCTGGTCGTGCTGCTGGTGCACCGTCGCGAGTTCTACGCCAAGGCCGACCCGCGCACCCGCTGGCGGGCGCTGCTCAACCTGGTCGTGATGGGCACGGTCAGCCTGGGTCTCGGCTTCCTGATCGTCAGCGCCCACCCGCGGCGCGAGATGGGCACGCCGAGCCTGTTCGACCGGGTGCACGAGACCGTCTGGGGCCTGTTCGGCCTGGACGGGCCGATCAGCTACCACCCGGACCGGATCGGCGACGTGGTGGGCTACTCGCTGGCCGGGCTGGGCCTGCTGACCGCCGTCTCCACCGCCTACCTGCTGCTGCGCCCGGAGAAGCCGGAGCCGGAGCTGACCTCCGACGAGGAGGTCAGGGTCCGTGCCCTGCTGGAGCGGCACGGCGAGCGCGACTCGCTGGGCTACTTCGCGCTGCGCCGGGACAAGAGCGTGCTCTTCTCGCCGACCGGCAAGGCCGCGATCTCCTACCGGGTGGTCTCCGGGGTGATGCTCGCCTCCGGTGACCCGGTGGGTGACGTGGAGGCCTGGCCGGGCGCGATCAAGGTCTTCATGGCGCAGGCCCGCGAGCACGCCTGGGTGCCGGCCGTGATGGGCTGCAGCGAGGTCGGCGGCGAGGTCTGGACCCGGGAGGCCGGGCTGGACGCGCTGGAGCTGGGCGACGAGGCGATCGTGGACGCCAGCACCTTCTCGCTGGCCGGCCGGGCGATGCGCAACGTGCGCCAGATGGTCAAGCGGATCGAGCGCAACGGCTACTCCTGCCAGGTCCGCCGGGTCGGCGACCTGAGCCCGGCGGAGAAGGCCAGGATCGCGGACGCCGCCGCCCGCTGGCGCGGCACGGACACCGAGCGCGGTTTCTCGATGGCGCTGGGCCGTTTCGGTGACGCGGCCGACGACGACTGCGTGGTGGTCACCGCGCACAAGGCCCCGGAGGAGGGGGAGCCGTCGAGCGGCACAGCCGGGGACGACCTCAAGGCCGTGCTGCACTTCGTGCCCTGGGGACCGGACGGCATCTCGCTGGAGCTGATGCGCCGGGACCGGGCGGCCGACCCCGGCCTGAACGAGCTCCTGATCGTCGCGGCGCTGCAGGCGGTGCCCGCCCTGGGTGTGCGCCGGGTCTCGCTGAACTTCGCGATGTTCCGCTCGGCGCTGGCCCGCGGCGAGCGGATCGGCGCCGGGCCGGTGCTGCGGGCCTGGCGCGGGCTGCTGGTCTTCCTGTCGCGCTGGTTCCAGATCGAGTCGCTGTACAAGTTCAACGCCAAGTTCCAGCCGGAGTGGGAGCCGCGGTTCCTGGTCTACCCGAGCACCCGTGACCTGCCGCGGATCGGCTTCGCCGCGATGCAGGCCGAGGCGTTCATCACGCTGGGCATGCCGAAGTTCGGGCGCAAGCGCCAGCGCCAGGGCCTGATGCCGACCCCGGCCGGCGAGCCGGGCTCGATCGCCCCGGCCGCCTAGTCGGTTTCCGGCCAGCCGGACCGGGCGGCGGGGCGATCGATAATGGCCCCATGAACAACCCGCTGCCCGGCCTGTCCGCTCTTGACCGCTGCGCCGTGATGGGCGTCGTCAACGTCACCCCCGACTCCTTCTCGGACGGCGGGCTATGGCTTGATCCGAGCGCCGCGGTGGCGCACGGCCTGGGCCTGGTGGCCCGGGGCGCGGACCTGGTGGACGTCGGCGGGGAGTCGACCCGCCCCGGCGCCAGGCGGGTCACCGAGCAGGAGGAGCTGCGCCGGGTGCTCCCGGTGGTCCGGGAGCTGGCCGCGGCGGGGGTGGTCGTCTCGGTCGACACGATGCGGGCCGCGGTCGCCGAGCAGGCGCTGGCGGCCGGTGCCGCCCTGGTCAACGACGTCTCCGGCGGTCTGGCCGACCCGGCGATGGCCCAGGTGGTGGCCGAGCACGGCGCGCCGTTCGTGGTGATGCACTGGCGCGGCCAGTCCGCCGACATGGAGGGCCGCGCGGTCTACCAGGACGTGGTGCGCGACGTGCTGGACGAGCTGACCGCGCGGATCGAGGCGCTGCTGGCGGCCGGCGTCAAGGAGGAGCAGCTGATCCTGGACCCGGGGCTCGGTTTCGCCAAGACCAGTGCGCACAACTGGGCGCTGCTCGGTGGTTTGGACGCGCTCACCGCCTTGGGTCGCCCGGTCCTGGTGGCCGCATCGCGAAAGCGCTTCCTGGGTACGCTGCTGGCCGACCCCGAAACCGGGGAGCTGCGCCCGGCCCGGCAGCGCGATGACGCCACGGCGGCGATCTCGGTGCTCTCGGCCCGGGCCGGTGCCTGGGCCGTCCGAGTGCACGACGTGGCGGGTACGGCGGACGCGGTCCGCGTGGTGGCCGCCTGGCGTGCGGCGGGGGCGAGCTGAGCTGACGGAAGTGGGTGGTGGCGTGACTGGTGACGGAACGGCCGGTAACGGCATGCTGGGCAACGGCGCGGCGGCCTCGGCCGCCGCTGACCGCGAGGCCGTGCTGGCCGCCAACCAGCGGCTCTACGAGGCCCTGGAGAACGGCGACCTGGAGGCCATCGAGGAGGTCTGGCTCTCCGCTGCGGACGCCGACGACAAGACCGGCGTGGTGTGCGTGCACCCCGGCTGGCCGGTGTTGCGCGGGCGGGCCCAGGTCACCCGCTCCTATCTGCTGATCATGATGAACACCGAGTACATCCAGTTCTTCCTGACCGATGTCGAGGTCGAGGTGCAGGGCGATACGGCCCTGGTCACCTGCACCGAGAACATCCTCTCCGGCGGCGAGGCCGAGGAGGAGGGCGAGCTGGGTCCGCTGGTCGGCGGCAAGGTGGTCTCCACCAACCTGTTCCGGCGCACCGCGTCCGGTTGGCGGCTCTGGTCGCACCATGGTTCACCCGTGCTGACCAGCGGGGATGACGAGGACGAGGACTGACCCGCAGGGCCGTCGGAGTCCGGGGGTAGATTCGCCGAGGGTAGATTCGATGGACGGCGGGCGATGGCGCCTGCCGTTCCAAGATCAGGAGCAGTGATTCAGTTGCTGGACCGCGTCACCCTGCGGGGCCTGCGCGCCCGCGGCCACCACGGCGTCTTCGAGCGTGAGCGGATCGAGGGGCAGACCTTCGTGGTCGACCTCGTGCTCTTCCTCGACACCCGCCCGGCCGCCTCCGGCGACGACCTCACCCGCACGGCCCACTACGGGATCGTCGCGGAGGAGGTCACCGCGATCATCTCGGGTGAGCCGGTGGACCTGATCGAGACCTTGGCCCAGCGAATCGCCGATCAGTGCCTCAAGCACGACGCGGTGGAGGAGGTCGAGGTCACCGTGCACAAGCCGGACGCGCCGATCACGGTGCCGTTCGACGATGTGACCATCACCATCCACCGGGGCCGCGCATGACGGTCCCGGTGATTCCCGCAGTCTCAGCCGCGGCCGCAGCCGTGCCACCAGTTGAAGAGGACTTCCGATGAGCACCAGCGACCCGACCGCCTCGCCGACCACGTTCGACCTGGAGCACCGGCTCGACAGCGTCGACTCCACCCTGCAGAACCCGCGCACGGCGGTGGTGGCCCTCGGCAGCAACCTGGGCAACCGGCTGGAGACCCTGCAGGGCGCCGTGGACGCGCTGGCGGACACTCCCGGGCTGAGGATCACCGGGGTCTCCGCGGTCTTCCAGACCGCGGCCCTGGGTACTCCCGGCGAGCAGCCCGACTACTACAACGCGGTGGCGCTGCTGCGCACCACGCTGCCGCCCTACTCGCTGCTGGAGCGGGCGAACGCGATCGAGGACGCCTTCGGCCGCGAGCGCAAGGTCCGCTGGGGCGCCCGGACGCTGGACGTCGACATCCTCAGCTACGAGAACGTGCTGAGCACCGACCCGGTGCTGCTGCTGCCGCACCCGCGCGCGCACGAGCGGGTCTTCGTGCTCGCGCCGTGGACCGATGTCGACCCGGCCGGCGAGCTGCCGGGACACGGCAACGTGGCCGAACTGCTGGCCGGGCTCGGCGGCGAGGGTGCCCAGGGCGTGCGGCGGCGCACCGACATCCAGCTCCGGCTGCCGGAGTGAGGGCCGCCGCAGTGGGCGGTGCTTGACCGGACACGCCGGTAATCGGCCGCTCGGGTGCGGGTACGGTGGGTTGGCGCTGCCCGCACCACCCACCGTCGGGAAGGACCCTCTTTCCAGTGAAGCCGCTCCGCCTCCGTCTCCTGCTCGGCATCTTCGTGGTCGCGACGGCGCTCTCCTGGGCCGGTGCCAAGCTGTGGAACTCGCTGGACACGCTGCCCGGGGTGCCGGCGGCGGCTCCGGTGGTGCTCGCGGTGATCGCCGTGATCCTGCTGGCGACGGCCATCTCGCTGCGCGGCCGGCTGAAGGCGATCCGGGACCGGGAGCCGGGGGCGAAGCGGGTGGACCCGCTGGGGGCCGCCCGGGCGCTGGTGCTCGGGCAGGCCAGCGCGCTGGTCGCGGCGCTGGTCAGCGGCGTCTACGCGGGCCTGGGTATCGAGCTGCTGACGCTGCCGGACTTCGACAGCCACAAGGGCCCGGCGATCACCGCGGGGCTCGCCGTGGTGGCCGGGGCCGGGGTGGTCGCGGCGGCGCTGTGGCTGCAGCACATCTGCAAGCTGCCCGAGGACGGCGGCAACGGTGGCGGCAAGGGTGCGGCGCCCTCGGCACGCTGACCATCCGTGGGCACGGGGTCGCGCTCGGTGGCGACCTTGATCTGTCAAGGTCGGGATCGGGCCTCAGGCTGACAATGCCGGTATTCGCACGCTAGTTTCTTGCCCATGCCTCGCGGACGCCATCGACACTCTTCTCTGCTCAGCCGCGCGCTGCCGCCCACCGCCGCCGCCGTGCTCACGGTGGCCGCGCTCGCCGCCCTGCTGGTCAGCGAGGACCGCCTGGTGGTCAGCTCGGTCGGCGTCGCGGCCCTCTGCGCGGTGCTGGGGCTGGCCCTGGTGCTGCGCCAGCGCGACCGTGCCGCGCGGGCGGCGGCGGATGCCGCGGCGCTGCGCCGGCTCCGCGAGGAGGAGCGCTTCGAGGAGCAGCTGGCGGAGGCCGAGTACGCCGCCGAGGTCGCCGAGGAGCGGGCCACCCGGCTCGGCCGGCGGCTGACGGCGGAGAAGGCGCGGCTGGCGAAGGCGGAGACCGAGATCGCCCGGCTGTTGCGCGAGCGCGCGGTGCTGGCCGCCGAGCAGGCGCTCAACGAGGCCGAGGCGGCCCAGCGGGCGATCGAGGCGGCCCGGCCCGCGCACCCGGTGACGCCGGTGGCCTACCTCAAGGCGGCGAACGCGCTGCGGGCCCTGGAGCGGCGGGCCGAGCGGGCGGCGGCCGAGACCGAGCGGGCGGCGCGCCGGACGACCGCGGCGGCGCTGCCCGAGGTCCGCACCGCGCATGCCCCGGCGGTGCCGGTCGAGCGGATCGGCCGGCTGGAGCCCGCCGCGCCGCAGGCCGAGCGTCCCGCGGTGGCCGCCTCGCCGGTGCGCCCGGTGCTGGCGGGCCCGGCCGAGACGGCCGCCGCCGCCTCGGTGCTCCCGGTCGAGCGGCAGCGCCCGCGCCCGCAGCAGGGGGCGGCCAGGGGAGCCGGATTCAGCTTCTTCGACCGCAGCGCCGCGGTCCGGGCGGCGGCCCCCGCCCCCGCGGTGCGGTCGGTGACCGAGCTGACCGAGGTGGCCGAGCCGGCCGAGCAGGCCGGGCACCCCGGGCTGGTCGAGCGGCCCGCGCCGGCCGCCGCGCCGGTGACGGCGGGTCAGCAGGACCTGGCGGACGTGCTGGGCGACGAGGTGGCGGCGGAGCAGGAGCGTCCCGAGGTGGTCGACCTGACGCCGGAGGACGACACCGAGCTGCTCGACCTGGGCGAGCTGCGCGCCTCCCGGAGTAGCTGAGCCGGGCTCAGGTTCTCCTCGGCGGTCAGACCCGGGGGAAGCGGGCCTGGACCGTCCAGATGTTCGGGTTGTCGGCCAGCTCGGGGTGCAGGTCGGTCAGATCGGCCAGCACGTCCTGCAGGAAGTCCCGGGCCTCGCGGCGCAGCTCCGCGTGCCGGACCACCAGGGGATCCTCGTCCAGCCAGGTGGCCGAGACCTCGACCAGGCCGAACCGGCGGGCGAACCGCAGCAGTTCGGTGGACTGGGTGAAGTCCAGGTCGGCCCGCTGGATCGTGGCGGCCCGGCTGCCGCGCGGGTCCTCGTCCAGCCGCTCGACGATGTCGCACAGCGCCCAGGCGAAGTCCAGCACCGGCACCCATCCCCAGGCTGTGGACAACTCCAGCTCTTCGTCCGCCAGGTAGACGTCGCCGCAGAACAGGTCATGGCGCAGCGTCCGGACCGCGGCGGTGCGGTAGTCGGTCTGCGGCGGGTCGGGGAAGCGCACGGACAGGGAGTAGCCGATCTCGATCACGCAGGCCATTGTCGCGGCCCGCGAGCGGTGGCGATAACCGGGTGACGGCACGGGGGCGGGCCGGGGATGATGGGCGTATGCCCGAGCCCATTCGCGTGCGGGGCTCGGTGGTGGTTCCGGAGGCCGAGCTCCAGTGGCGGTTCTCCCGCTCCAGCGGCCCCGGTGGCCAGCACGTCAACACCTCCGACACCCAGGTCGAGCTGCGCTACGACCTGGCCGCCTCGGCCGCCCTGCCCGAG
Source organism: Kitasatospora sp. NBC_01266 (assembly GCF_036242395.1). NCBI lineage: Bacteria > Bacillati > Actinomycetota > Actinomycetes > Kitasatosporales > Streptomycetaceae > Kitasatospora > Kitasatospora sp. NBC_01266. The sequence goes on from NZ_CP108458.1 coordinate 4,736,944, forward strand.
GTGTGGAAGCTGCGCGCCCTGGAGCGCCTGGCCGCCCGCCTGGTGGACGGCAGGGTGCTGGTGGTGCGGGCCAGTGAGCACCGCTCCCAGTGGCGCAACCGCGAGATCGCGGCGGCCCGGCTGGCCTCGCTGCTGGCCGAGGCGACCGCGCCGCCGCCCAAGACCCGGCGGGCCACCAAGCCCAGCCGGGGCATGGTGGAGCGGCGGTTGGAGAACAAGAAGCGCCGCTCCGAGGTCAAGCGCGGGCGCGGCCCGATGCGGTCCGACTGAGACCGGCCGGCCACGGCCCGGCGGCTGCCGCCGGTCAGGCCAGGTGGCGGTAGCCGCCCCGGAAGTAGAGCAGCGGGCGGCCGTCCGGCGCGGGGACCCGGGCCTCCAGCACCCGCCCGATCAGCAGCGTGTGGTCGCCGGCCGTTATCCGCTGCTCGGTGCGGCACTCCACGGTCGCCAGCGCCCCGGTCACCAGCGGCGCGCCGCTGACCGGGCCCCGCTGGTGCGGGGTGTCGGCGAACAGCAGCCGGTCGCTGAGCCGCCCCTTCATCGCGAACCGCGAGGCCAGCGCCCGGTGCTGCTCGCCCAGCAGGGAGACCGCCCAGCAGTCGATCCGGGAGAGCAGCTCGTCCATCCGGGAGTCCTCGCGCACCGAGATCAGCACCAGCGGCGGCTCCAGCGAGACCGACAGGAACGAGGTGGCCGTCATCCCGGCGTCCTCGCCGATCCCGCCCTCGCCGTCCTCGCCGGTGTCATGGACGGTCACCAGCGCCACCCCGGCGGCGAGCTGGGACAGGGCGGCGCGGAACTCGTCCGGCGTGGCGAGGGAGGCAGCGGAGGGCTGCGGCGACATGGACACGTACCGCACGGTAGCCGCCGGGTGGGGGCGGCTGCATCAGGCGGTGGTCCTAGGCCCACGGTCCGGTCCGGTCGGCCGTCTGGCGGTCGCGGGTTCACCCTGGGCGGGGTCCGCCTCACTCCGGGCGGTGAAGCCGTGCGGCCCGCTGGCGGGCACGGGCTACAGCTTCGGATGTGCCCGACCGAACTCGAAGGTGTCCATCGCTGCATCGTGTCCGGGCATGACCGGGATGAACCGGGTTTGCTCAGCTATGCGTTGTGTGATTTGAGTCACAAGTGACGACCTATTGCTGACCGAGCGTGCCGATCGCTGTGCTCGCTGTGATTCAGTTCTTCTGGCAATCGGACGATAACCATCAAGACCTATCCGAAGAAGCCGGGGAGCCCCCGCATGGAAGCCGAGTCGGAGCCGTACGTCCGCCTCGCGACCCTCCGCACCTTGCACCGGGTCGTGGCGGACCTCAATGCTGCCCGCAGCCTGCCGGGCACTCTGCAGGCCGTGGTCGAGGGTTCGGTGCACGGGCTGGGCTTCGACGCCGCGGCGCTCTCGCTGGTCCGCCCCGACGGCGACCTGGTGGTGGCGGCCGTCTGGGAGTACGAGGAGCGCGACTACGGCGGCCCGTCGGTGCTGCTCGGCCAGGTCGGCACCCGGGAGTCCTGGGACCGGCTGCTGGCGGTCAGCGACCACTGGGGGACGCTGCGCTTCCTGCCGCACGACCGGGGCTGGGCGGTGGGCACCGACATCCCGCGCTGGACCGGCGACGGCCCGCTGCCGGTCTACGCCAACGACTGGCACCCCGAGGACGGCCTGCTCGCCCCGATGTACAGCGCCGGCGGCGAGCTGCTCGGCGTGCTGAGCGTGGACCGCCCGCGCAGCGGCAAGCGCCCCGGCGCCTGGACCCGCGAGGCGCTGGAGATGTTCTCCCTGCAGGCCTCCATCGCGATCAGCAACGCCCGGCTACGCGCGGAGATGCAGCGCGCGCTGGCCCGCCTGGAGAAGGAGCAGCAGGCGCTGCGGGCCAGCGAGGAGAGCTTCCGGCACGCCTTCGAGTACGCCCCCAGCGGGATGGCCATCACCGAACTGCACGGCAGCTCGCGCGGTCAGCTGACCCGGGTCAACGACGCGCTCTGCCGGCTGCTCGGGCGCCCGCGCGCCGCGCTGCGCCGGCAGAGCTTCCTGGATCTGGTGCACCCCGAGGACCGGGGCCTGCTGGAGCGCACCAGCGCCGAGAGCGGCCGGGCCGAGCTGCGGCTGTCCCGGCGGGACGGCGGCTACCGGTGGGTCTGCCTGCGCAACTCGATCGTGGCGGACTCGGCCGAGGGCCCCAGTTTCCTGCTCACTCATGTGGAGGACATCGAGGACCGCAAGCGGCACGAGCTCCAGCTGGCCCACCGGGCCAGCCACGACGCGCTCACCGGCCTGCCGAACGGCGCCGAACTGCGCGCCCGGCTGGCCCGCCGGCTCTGCTCGCTGCCGCAGGGCCCGGGGGGCGCGGCCGAGCACGGGGCGGTGGACCCGGTGCCGTGCGCGCTGGAGGGGGCGGCGGCCGGACACGGTCCGCTGACCTCCTACGGGCCGCACAGCCCCCGCTCGGGGCACGAGGTGCTGGAGCCGGCCGGCGGGCCGCTGGACGGCGGCTGGGGCGCCGGGATGCGCGGCACCCTGGTGCACGGCTACTCGGACCGGGCGGGGCGCGGTGGCTACGGCGCCGCGCCGGCCGACCACGTGCACGCGGTGGTCCCGGCCGAGGCGCCGAGCCCGTCCGAGTCCTGGCAGCAGCGCCGCTCCCGGCCGTCCACCGGGGCGGCGGCCAAGGGGCTCGCGGTGCTCTTCTGCGACCTGGACGGCTTCAAGTCGGTCAACGACCGGTTCGGCCACAACGCCGGCGACGCGGTGCTGGTCGAGGTGGCCAGGCGGCTGCAGCAGGCGGTCCGCGAGGGGGACACGGTGGCCCGGCTCGGTGGTGACGAGTTCGTCGTGCTGGCCGACGGGATCGGCAGCGAGGAGGCCGCCGACCTGGCGGTGCGGCTGCGCAACGCGGTCGTCCCGCCGATGCGGATAGCGGGCCGGGTGGTCCGGGTCGGGGTGAGCATGGGCATCGGCTGGGCGGGTTGCGGGATGAGCATCGAAGAGGTGCTGCACGCCGCCGACAAGCGGATGTACGACGAGAAGCGGGCCCGCGGCGGCGCGGTGCGCGGGGCCCGGGGCGAGCGCTCCCACCGCCGGGCGGTCTGAGGCCGACCGCCATCCGGTGGGCGGCCGCCTTTTCGCCTCCCTGGGCGCGACGGGTAGGGTGCCGTGGGTAACGGGTCCAGACAACGGCACAGGCCTTAGACCGCCTTTGGGGAGTTGACCAGCGCGATGACCGCCGACAGCAGCCACGGACCCGAGGGCGCCGAGCAGCCACCCGCCGAGGACGACCCGTTCGCCTACCTCTACCGCTCCGAGGGCGGCGAGGCGGAGGGGGCGCCGGAGCGGGCGCCCGGCGTGCCGCGCACGTCGTACACCCGCCCGATGGAGGTCGGCCGGACCCAGTACGGGGCACCCCCGCAGCACTCGCAGGGCGGCTACCCGCCCGCGTACCCCCAGCCGCCGCGCGGCCCGTACGGGCCCGGCCCCGAGGCCACCACGCAGCTGCCGAACCAGCAGTCCCGCTATGCCGAGCGGTCCCGCCCGCAGCCGGGCGAGGACGCCCCGCGCGGGCGCGGCAAGGGCCCGGTGATCGCGGTGGTCGCGGTGATCGCCGCGATCGCGATCGGCTCCGGGATCGCGCTCTCCGGCAACGACGGCAAGAGCGGCAAGGACAACGCGGCCCCGGCCCCGTCGGCGGGCACCAGCAGCCACACCACGGCGTCGGGCGGCTCGAGCGCCGGCAGCAGTCCGTCGACCTCCTCCTCCAGCTCGCCCTCGCCGAGCGCCTCCGACGGCTCGTTCACCTTCGTCGACGGGTCCAAGGCGCAGGCCCAGGGCGCCGCCCCGGGCACCGGCGTGAAGGGCGCGGTCTCCTCCGACGGCAGCTACCTGACGCTCCAGCAGGGCTCCTCGGCGACCTGGACGTTCACCGTGCCCACGGCCGGGCAGTACAAGTTCTGGGTGCACTACAACAACAGCGGTGGGTCGGTGAAGGCCGCGGTCAGCGTCAACGGCCAGGACAAGGCCGGCGGCACCACCTTCAAGAACTCCAACCCGGCGGGCAGTGACCCGTACTGGTCCTACACGAACATCTGGCCGGACCTCCAGGCGGGGAACAACACCATCACGGTGTCGGTCCCCGGCGGCGGCCCGGTCCTGGTGGACCAGGTGGCGCTCACCCCGTTCTCCTACAACGGGGACTACCCGACCGCGTCCGGTGCCTCGTCGGCCGGGGCCGGAGCGGCCGGGGCCGCCTCGCCGGGGTCGGCCAGCAGCTGACCGGGCGGCGCGGCGGCCGGGAAAACCTGAGGGGCACTCAGTTCCCCTTGGTGAACCGTTCGGCGCCCTTGATCCACTCGCCGCCGCGGATGACGGCGACCAGCTCGTAGGAGTCGGAGTCGAGGACGGCCAGGTCGGCCCGCAGGCCGACGGCCAGTGAGCCGACCGTGTCCGACAGGCCGAGCAGGGCGGCCGGGGTGGTCGAGATCGACTGCACGGTCTGCGTCAGGCTCAGCTTGTTGACGGTGACCGAGCGCTGGAAGGCCACGTCCAGGGTGAGCGTGGAGCCGGCGATCGAGCCGCCCTCGACCAGCCGGGCGACCCCCTGCTCCACCCGGACCTGGAGCGGGCCGAGCGGGTAGAGGCCGTCACCCATGCCGGCCGCGCCCATCGCGTCGGTGATCAGCGCGACCCGTGCGGCGCCGGCCGTGCCGTAGGCCAGGTCCAGCACCGAGGGGTGCAGGTGGGTGCCGTCGTTGATCAGTTCGACGGTGACCCGCTCGTCCTCCAGCAGCGCGACGATCGGGCCCGGGGCCCGGTGCTGGATGCCCGGCATCGCGTTGAACAGGTGGGTGGCCACGGTGGCGCCGGCCTCGATCGCCTCCAGCGTCTTGGCGTAGTCGGAGTCGGTGTGGCCGACCGCCGCGATCACCCCGAGGTCGGCGAGCAGGCGCACCGAGTCCAGGCCGCCGGGCAGTTCGGGCGCCAGCGTGACCATCTTCGCGGTGCCCCGGGCGGCGTCCACCAGCTTGCGGACCAGCGCCGGGTCTGGTTCCCGCAGCAGGTCGGGCCGGTGCGCGCCGCACCGGCCGGGCGAGATGAACGGTCCTTCGAAGTGGACGCCCGCCAGCACCCCGTCCTCGACCAGCTCCGAGAGCACGGCGGCCTGTCGGCAGACCTCGTCGATCTCCCCGGTGACGGTGGAGGCGACGGTGGTGGTGGTGCCGTGTTCCAGGTGGGTGCGGGCCACCGTCAGCGCTTCCTCGGCGAGGCCGGAGGCGTAGGAGGCGCCGCCGCCGCCGTGCACGTGCAGGTCCACGAAGCCGGGCACCACCGTGCAGCCGGTGAGGTCCAGGTCGGTCGGCGTGCTCGCACCGCCGATCTCCGCGATGGTGTCGCCCTCGATGGCCAGCCGGCCGCCGTCGACCACACCGCTGGGCAGCACCAGACGGGCTCCGGACAGAACAGTTCGCTGCGCGGTCGTCACGCGGTCACCTCCATGGAGAGCAGATCCCAGGCGAGCAGGCCGGCGCCCAGGGCGGCGGCGGTGTCTTTGAGCATGGCGGGTACCACCTTCGGGGGCATCTGGAAGGTCAACCGCTCGGCCACCGCCGCGCGCAGGGGAGTGAAGAGGGTGTCACCGGCCTCGGCGAGGCCGCCGCCGACGATCACGGTGGCCGGGTCGAGCAGGCTCTGCGCCAGCACGATGCCGTCCGCCAGCGCGTCCACCGCGCCGCGCCAGACCGCCAGGGCCCGCGGGTCGCCGGCCTCGACGGCCAGCGCGCAGCGGGCCGCGTCGGCCGCCGGGTCGCCGCTCGCCTCGGCCCAGGCCCGGGAGACCGCGGCGGCCGAGGCCAGCGTCTCCAGGCAGCCGCGGGCGCCGCAGCCGCAGGCCGGGCCGCCCGGCCGGACCACCACGTGGCCGATCTCGCCGCCGTAGCCGTGCGCGCCGGCCTCGATCCGTCCGTCGATCCCGATCGCGCCGGCGATACCGGTACCCAGCGCGATGAACAGGAACCGCGCCACCCCGAGACCCGCGCCGATCCGCCCCTCGGCCAGTCCGCCGCTGCGGACGTCGTGGCCGAGGGCGACCGGCAGACCGCCCAGTCGCTCGCCGAGCAGCTTGCGCAGCGGCAGGTCCCGCCAGCCGAGGTTGGCGGAGAAGACCGCGATCCCGTTCCTTTCGTCGATCGTGCCCGGCACCGCGACGCCGGCGGCCAGCGGGCCCTCGCCGAACCGGCGGCGGCCCTCGTCGGCGAGGTCGGCGGCGAAGTCGAGGATGGCGGTGACCACGGCGTCCGTGCCGTGCTCCCGCCCGGTCGGTCGGCGTGCTTCGAACAGCACGGAGCCGTCCTGGGCGAGCAGCGCGGCCTTCATGCCGGTGCCGCCTACATCGAGTGCGATGACGTGCTTCACGGGGGACAGTTTCCCTTGACCGAGGAGGAGAGGTCTAGTCCACTGCCGGGTTTTGTCGATCCGCCGCAGTGAGCTTGGTCGCTCGGGGGTCGTGCGGTCGGGGTCAGAGCTGCACCGATCGGGTCAGGGCGCGCGGCCGGTCGGGGTCGAGCCCCCGGGCGGCGGCCAGTGCGACGGCCAGGCGCTGGGCCCGGATCAGGTCGGCCATCGGGTCGAGCTCGCGGTCGGCGACCAGCTGGGCGCCGGTGGCGGTGATCTGCTGGGCCAGACCGGCCGGTGGGGCGCCGAAGACCCAGGTCGCCCGGCCCGGCGCGGCGATGGCGATCGGGCCGTGCCGGTACTCCATCGCCGGGTAGGCCTCGGTCCAGAGCTGGGCCGCCTCGCGCATCTTGAGCGCGGCCTCCTGGGCCAGGCCGTAGGTCCAGCCGGTGCCCAGGAAGCTGATCTGATCGACGGTCAGCAGGCCCTCGGGCAGCGGGTCGCCGAGCGCGCGCTCGGCGTCGTCGGCCGCCCGCGCCACGCCGGCCGTGCCCGGGGCGGGCGCGCCGTCGGCCTCCAGGTGGGCGCGGAGCAGGGCGAGCGCGCTGGTGGCGAAGCGGGTCTGCACCACCGAGCGCTCGTCCGCGAAGTCCAGCACCACCAGCTGGTCGGCCGCGCCCAGGATCGGGGTCTTCGGGTCGGCGGTCAGCGCGGTGGTGGCGGTGCTGGTCGCGCGGGCCCGCGCCAGCAGGGCGAGCACCTCGGTGGTGGTGCCCGAGCGGGTGATCGCCAGCACCCGGTCGTAGCGGCGGGCGGCCGGGAACTCGGAGGCCGCGAAGGCGTCCGTCTCGCCGTGGCCGGCCGCCTCGCGCAGCGCCGCATACGCCTGGGCGATGAACCAGGAGGTGCCGCAGCCGACCACGGCGACCCGTTCGCCGCGCTGCGGCAGTGCGGTGGCCGAGGGCCCGGCCAGGGCCGCCGCTCGGCGCCAGCAGTCGGGCTGGGTGGCCAGCTCCGCGGCGGTCAGTGAGCTGTCGAGCACGCTGTCGCTCCCCTCGTCTGCGTGAAACTGTTTGATTTATAGCCTTTTCGATCATGACTGCACAAGTGCTCCGGAGGCTTCGGCAGCGGCCCGGGCCCGCGCGGGGTGCTGTGCGACCCTGTCCAGGCAACTGTGGTCGGGTCGGTGCGGAACCGGGATGGAAGGTGCGGCGTGTCCAGATACGAGCGGTGGAACAGTCTTCTCGAACTCCTTGCCGAGCATGGCAAGTTGGACGTCGAGGAGGCGGCGGCCGGGTTGGCCGTGTCGGCCGCCACGATCCGCCGCGACCTCGACCAGCTGGCCCGCCAGCAGATGGTCACCCGCACCCGGGGCGGGGCGGTGGCGCACAACGTCTCCTACGACCTGCCGCTGCGCTACAAGACCGCCCGCAATGCGGGGGCCAAGCAGCGGATCGGCGCGGCGGTGGCCGGCCTGATCGCCCCCGGTGAGGTGGTCGGGCTGAACGGCGGGACCACCACCACCGAGGTGGCCCGCGCGCTGGTGGTCCGCCCGGAGCTGACCGAGCGCGGCGAGGCCGGGCACCCGCTGACCGTGGTCACCAACGCGCTGAACATCGCCAACGAGCTGACGGTCCGGCCGGCCGTCAAGATCGTGGTGACCGGCGGGGTGGCCCGGCCGCAGTCCTACGAGCTGATCGGCCCGCTGGCCGGCACCGTGCTCGCCGAACTGGCGCTGGACGTCACGGTGCTGGGCGTGGACGCGCTGGACCTCGGGATCGGCGCCAGCGCCCACCACGAGGGTGAGGCCGGCATCAACCGGCTGCTGGCCGAGCGGGCCCGCCGGGTGGTGGTGGCGGCCGACGCCTCCAAGCTCGGCCGGCGCGCGTTCGCCCGGATCTGCGGGCTGGAGCTGATCGACACCCTGGTGACGGACCAGCCGCTGGGCGAGGAGCTGGCGGCGGGCTTTGCCGAGGCGGGGGTGCGGGTGCTGACGGCGTGACGGCGTGACGGTGTGACGGACGGCGTGGCGGCGTGACTGGCCTGACGGCGTGACGGGACGCCAGAGCGGCGGGGCGGCGCCCGGGTGACGATCCGACGAACGCCGGCCCGATGGCTCCGCACACTTTGCATACAGCTTTGCAAAGTTTGCAAAACCTGGATAAAGGCAGCTCGGCGAACCATTGCGCGATGTGCAATGCGAGCGCCCACTTGGGTAACGTTCCTCGCCCCGGGGCCTCTGGTGTGGACCACCTGGGTCGGTCTTTGGCACCCTTCTCGCCACCTCCGTCCCCCGGGAGGCTCCCCACTCCCCGCGTGCCCGAAGGCGGTCCCCCGTTGAAGTCCCGACTCTGCGCCGCCCTCGCGGCCAGCACCCTGCTGCTCTCGGGGTGCGACATCCTCGGCCTCGGCGGCAGCGACACGGTCACCCTCAAGCTGGTGGCCGCCGACTACGGCGACGGCAACCCCGCCAACAGCTCGGCGCGCTACTGGAACCGGGTGGCCCGGAAGTTCGACGCGGCCAACCCCAAGATCAAGGTCTCGGTCCAGGTCTTCAGCTGGAGCGACATCGACGCCAAGGTCGCCGACATGGTGAAGTCCGGCCACGCGCCGGACATCGTCCAGACCGGCGGTTTCGCCGACAAGGCCGTGGCCAACCAGCTCTACCCGGCCAGCGACGTGCTCTCGATGGAGACCCAGGCCAACTTCCTGGACGCCTTCAACAAGGCCGGTGACGTGCTGGGCACCCAGTACGGCATACCCTTCGTCTCCTCCTCGCGGACCTTCGTCTACAACAAGGCGATCTTCAAGCAGGCCGGTATCAGCCAGCCCCCGCCAGCTGGGACGACCTGAAGGCCGACGCGGCGCTGATCAAGGCCAAGGTCCCCGGCGTCACCCCGTACGGCCTGCCGCTGGGGCCCGAGGAGGCGCAGGCCGAATCGATGATGTGGACGATGAGCGGCGGTGGCGGCCTGACCGACGACGCCGGTGTCTACACCCTGGACAGCACGCAGAACGTGGCCACCTTCAACTGGCTGAAGCAGAACCTGGTGGACCCCCAGCTCACCTTCCCCAACCCGGGCACGGTGGACCGCCAGACGGCCTTCAACGAGTTCGCCCAGGGCAAGGTCGCGATGCTCAACGGCCACCCCGCGCTGGTCCAGGAGGCCCAGCAGGCCAACATCGACTTCGGCACCGCGCCGATCCCGCAGAAGGACCCGCAGGCCAAGGTCGGCACGCTCGGCGTGGCCGACTGGATGATGGCGTACTCCGCGAACGGGCACGAGGCGCAGATCCGCAGCTTCCTCGACTTCGTCTACAGCAAGGCGAACACCCTTGCCTTCGACGAGCAGTACGGCCTGCTGCCGGTCACCCAGGACGCGCTGGCCGACATGACCGCGAACCCGCAGTACGCCGCCCTCAAGCCGTTCCTGGACGCGCTGCCGGGCGCGGTCTTCTACCCGCTGGGCGACCCGGCCTGGGACAGCGTCAGCGGCCGGATCAAGACCGAGATCGGCAAGGCGGTCCAGGGCGACCCGCAGCCGGTGCTCAGCGGCCTGCAGCAGTACGCCGTCGAGGAGGCCAAGCAGCTGCGTCCGCAGTAGGCCCGCCCCGCGGGCACAATGGCCCCATGGGTGAGCTGACCGAACGCGAGCTGGCGGTGCTGGCCCTGGAGGGCGCGGGTTGGCGCACCCAGGGCGCCAAGGAGCAGGCCGTCCGGGAGCGGTTGGGCATCTCCGCCACCCGGTACTACCAGCTGCTGAACGGCCTGCTGGAGCGCCCCGAGGCGCTCGCGCACAGCCCGGTGCTGATCAACCGGCTGCGCCGGATCCGGGACGCGCGCCGCGCCGAGCGTTAGCCGGGGCGGGCCCTGGGTAGGGCTACGACCATGGGCATCGCGCTGCAATCGACCACCCCCGCGGGCCGCGAGGGCCTCGCCGCCGTGCTGGCCGACCCGGCCGGTGCCGTCCTCGCGCTGGACTTCGACGGCACCCTCGCGCCGATCGTCGCCGACCCCGAGCAGGCCTACGCGCACCCCGCCGCCGCCGCGGCGCTGGCCCGGCTGGCGCCGCTGGTCAACACGGTGGCGGTGGTGACGGGCCGTCCGGTGCGCAGCGCGGTCCGGCTCGGCGGCTTCGACCGGCTGCCGGGCCTGGAGCGGCTGGTGGTGCTGGGCCACTACGGCGCCGAGCGCTGGGAGGCCGGCGAGCTGACCGCTCCCGAGATCCACCCGGGGGTGGTCGCCGTCCGCGCCGAACTCCCGGCCCTGCTGGCCGCGCTGCCGGCTCCCGAGGGCAGCCGGATCGAGGACAAGGAGCGCTCGATCGCCGTCCACACCCGCCAGGCCGCCGACCCGCAGGCCGCTCTGGAGCTGCTGCGCGCCCCGCTGGCCGAGCTGGCCGCCGGCCACGGCCTGGCCGTCGAGCCGGGCCGCTTCGTGCTGGAGCTGCGCCCGCCCGGCGTGGACAAGGGGGCGGCGCTGACCGGCCTGCTGCGCGAGCGCGGCGCCCGGTCGGTCCTGTACGCCGGGGACGACCTGGGCGATCTGGCCGCCTACGCGGCGGTGGAGAAGCTGCGGGCCGAGGCGCTGCCCGGACTGCTGGTGGCCAGCGGCCCGGTGACCGGCGAGCCGCCGGTGCGCGAGATCGCCGAGCGGGCGGACCTGGTGGTGCCGGGCCCGGCCGGGGTGGTCGAGCTGCTGGAGCTGCTCGGTCAGGCGCTCAGCTCCGCCAGCTGAGCCAGGAACCACTGCTGCGGGGAGAGCGCGGTGGCGGCCGTGGCCAGCCGCTCGGTGCGCTCGCGCCGCTCTGCCGCCGGCATGGTCAGCGCCCGGTGCAGCGCCTCGGCGGTGCCCACCACGTCGTACGGGTTGATGCCGAGCGCGTCCTCGGCCAGCTCCGGGTAGGCGCCCGCCTCGCGGGAGAGGACCAGCGCGCAGCCCGCGTCGGAGACCACCGGGACCTCCTTGGCGACCAGGTTCATGCCGTCCCTGATCGGGTTGACCAGCGCCACGTCGGCCAGCCGGTAGGCGGCCAGTGAGCGGGCGAAGTCGTCCTCGACCTGGAGTATCAGCGGCTGCCAGGAGTCGGTGGCGAACTCCTCGGTGATCTCCTGGCTGATCCGCCGCACGGCCGCGGTGTACGCGCGGTACTCGGCCAGGTCCTGCCGGGAGGGGTAGGCGAAGGCGATGTGCACCACCCGCCCGCGCCACTCGGGGCGGCTGCGCAGCAGGTGCCGGTAGGCCAGCAGGCCGCGCACGATGTTCTTGCTCAGCTCGGTGCGGTCCACCCGGACGATGGTCCGGCAGCCGCCCACCGCCTCGCGCAACGTGGCCAACCGCTCCTCGACGTCCGCCCGGTGCGCCCGCTCGCGCAGGAAGTCGGCATCGGCGCCCAGCGCGTGCACGCCGAGCCGGGTGGTGCGGCCCTGGTAGCTGACCGAGAGCTCGGCCCGGTCGACCTTCGCGTCCAGCACCCGCTCGCAGCAGTCGGCGAAGGCCTCGGCCCAGCGCCGGGTGTGGAAGCCGGCCCGGTCGGCGCCGAGCACACCGGTCAGCACGGCGGCGGCCAGCGCGTCCGGCAGCAGCCCGAAGTAGTCCACCGGGGCCCACGGGATGTGCAGGAAGTAGCCGATCCGCAGGTCCGGCCGCAGCTCGCGGAGCAGCGCCGGCGCCAGGGTCAGGTGGTAGTCCTGCACCAGCACCGCCGCGCCCGGTGCCGCCTCGGCGGCCAGCGCCTCGGCGAAGGCCCGGTTGTAGGCCTCGAAGGCGCTCCACTGCTCGGCGGCGGTGGCGTCGAAGACCGGCGCGGTCGGGGTGTCGTAGAGCAGGTGGTGCAGGAACCAGAGGGTGGAGTTGGCCACCCCGTTGTACGCGCGGTCGAAGACCTCCGGGTCGATGTCCAGCATCCGGACGGCCTGTCCGCCGACGTCGAAGCCGCCCTGGTCCAGCCGCCCCTGCGGCGAGCGCCGGGCCGCCTCGCGGTCGGCCTCGCCGAGCGCGGCGCAGACCCAGACGGTGTTCGGGTCCTCGATCGCGGAGAGCCCGGAGACCAGCCCGCCGCCGCCGCGCTTGAGGGTCAGCGACCCGTCCGGGGCGCTGCTGAAGGAGACCGGGCCCCGGTTGGATGCCACCAGGACGCGGGCGCGCGTGTGATCGGCCATGTCTCTCCTTGTCGGAAGCCGTCGGCAGACGAGATGGTGACTTTCTGCTGACACACCGACAGCGCTGTGTAGTACTCTGGCTCCCCGCTCTCGGAGCAGCGGTCAGGGCTTGGCCGTCATGAGGCTCCTCGGGGCCGGGGGAGAAGCCGCCTCGACCTTCGGGGTGGCGGAGTCACGTCTTCAACCTTGCCGGAGGCGGCGGACGCCAAACCCGGACAGCGGTCATGAAGATCCGGCCGGGTACTCCGGCCGTTCGATCATGGGGGGCCGCTCAAGGGCGGCCACCTCATGGCTGTGCGCGGTGAACTCGCGAGTCAGGGCGTCCCGGGTGAACTGGGTCAGCACCGGGCGGGCCAGGCCCTCGGCGGCCTTCAGGCGGTGGGTGCGGTCCAGCCGCTCCAGCGCGGTGCGGTAGATGGTGGCGGCCATCCGGCCCAGCGCCTGGCTGTCCTGGTGGCGGTGGTGGCGCACCCCGACGTCCACCTGGGCCAGCGCGTCCAGGCCGACCAGTTCCAGCGCGTCCACCAGCAGGCCGAGTTCCACCCCGTAGCCGGTCGGGAAGTGCAGCTGCTCCAGCAGTGAGCGGCGGGCCGCGTACTCACCGCCGAGCGGCTGGACGAAGCCGGCCAGCTGGGGCCAGTGCAGGTTGAGCAGCGGCCGGGCGACCAGTTCGGTGACCCGCCCGCCGCCGGCCGGTACCACCGCGCCCCCGGTCTCCAGCGGCCGGTCGTACATCGCCTTGACCAGCTGCAGGTCCGGGTCGGTGAGCAGCGGGCCGATGATGCCGGAGACGAAGGCCGGGTCGAACTCGCGCAGGTCGGCGTCGATGAAGCAGACGATCGCGCCGCTGGTGACCAGCAGCGAGCGCCAGAGCACCTCGCCCTTGCCGGGCACCGGGGGCACCCGGGGCAGGATCTCGTCGCGGTGCACCACCCGGGCGCCGGCCGCCGCGGCCACCTCGGCGGTCCGGTCCACCGAGCCGGAGTCGACCACCACCAGCTCGTCCACCAGCGGCAGCCGCTCGATCAGCTCGCGCCGGATCACCTCGACGATCCCGCCCACCGTGGACTCCTCGTCCAGCGCGGGCAGCACCACGCTCACCGTCCCGGCCGGCCCCGCGGCGCGCTTGGCGGCCAGCAGCCGGTCGGCCGACCGGTCGGCCGACCGCCAGGACCGGCGGCGCAGCCAGTCGGCCACCTCAGGCAGTGGCGCGGGGCTCTGCTCGGCAGGCAAATCTCGCTCCTCGTAACTCTCGTCTCGCGTGGCGGACGGTCAGGGTCAGGCGTCCGGCCTTCGGTTACAGTCTTCGTACTGCGGTCAGACCTTCGCACGTCGGGGTCGGTCGCAGCGCGAGACCAGTACAACGCAGGACCACAACTTCACAGAGCTCATCCAGAGGGACTGAGGGAACGGCCCGTCGACGTCCCGGCAACCTTCTCGCCCGGCCATCGCAGGTGCCGGCGGGACAGGTGCCAATTCCGGCCTGTGGCGCGACCGCGCCACGGGGAAGATGAGGAGAGAGGCCTCCGCCATCATGGCTACCGCTACCCCTGCACCCTCCGCGACCGTCGACCTCGGCCCCGCCGCCGCGCTGTCCTGTCGCGAGTGCGGCACCCGCTTCCCGCTCGGCCCCAGCTTCGCCTGCCTGGAGTGCTTCGGCCCGCTGGAGATCGCCTACGACTTCGCCGGCTACGACGCCGAGCAGCTGCGCAAGCAGATCGAGGCGGGACCGGCCTCGATCTGGCGCTACGCCCCGCTGCTGCCGGTGCCCGCCGACGTGGCCGGCAAGCCCAACCTGAACCCCGGCTGGACCCCGCTGGTGAAGGCGGACAACCTGGGCCGCGAGCTCGGTTTCACCGCCCAGCTGCACGTCAAGGACGACTCCGGCAACCCCACCCACTCCTTCAAGGACCGGGTGGTGGCCTGCGCCATCGAGGCCGCCCGCGCCTTCGACTTCACCACCCTGTCCTGCTCGTCCACCGGCAACCTGGCCGGCGCGGTGGGCGCCGCGGCGGCCCGCGCCGGGTTCAAGTCCTGCGTCTTCATCCCGCACGACCTGGAGCAGGGCAAGGTCGTGATGGCCGGTGTCTACGGCGGCGAGCTGGTCGGCATCGAGGGCAACTACGACGACGTGAACCGGTTCTGCTCCGAGCTGATCGGTGACCCGGCCGGCGAGGGCTGGGGCTTCGTCAACGTCAACCTGCGCCCGTACTACGGCGAGGGCTCCAAAACCCTGGCATACGAGATCTGCGAGCAGCTCGGCTGGCGGCTGCCGGAGCAGCTCGTCATCCCGATCGCCTCGGGCTCCCAGCTCACCAAGATCGACAAGGGGCTGCAGGAGCTGATCAAGCTCGGCCTGGTCGAGGACCGGCCGTACAAGATCTTCGGCGCCCAGGCGGCCGGCTGCTCCCCGGTCGCCGCCGCCTTCAAGGCCGGCCGCGACGTGATCAAGCCGGTCAAGCCGGACACCATCGCCAAGTCGCTGGCGATCGGCAACCCGGCCGACGGCCCGTACGTGCTGGACATCGCCCGGCGCACCGGCGGCGCGGTCGAGGACGTCACCGACGCCGAGGTGGTGGCCGCGATCAGGCTGCTGGCCCGCACCGAGGGGATCTTCGCCGAGACCGCCGGCGGGGTGACCATCGGCGTGCTCAGGAAGCTGGTGGAGAACGGCCTGCTGGACCCGGCCAAGGAGACCGTCGCGATCAACACCGGGGACGGGCTCAAGACGCTGGACGCGGTCGCCGACGCCGGGCTGACCGCGACCATCCGGCCGACCCTGGAGTCCTTCCGGGCCGCCGGCCTGGCCTCCTGACCCACCCCCAGCACGCAGCGAGCGAGGAGTAACCCCATGAGCGCGACCGTCCGCATTCCGACCATCCTGCGTACCTACACCGACGGCAGGTCCGAGGTGAGCGCCGAGGGCGCCACCCTGCAGGAGGTCATCGCCGACCTGGAGCAGAACCACCCCGGAATCGCCCAGCGGATCCTGGACGAGGCCGGCAAGCTTCGCCGCTTCGTCAACGTGTACGTGAACGACGACGACGTGCGATTCGCCGAGGGCCTGGCCACCGCGGTCGGCGACGGCGCCGGCGTGTCGATCATCCCGGCGGTGGCCGGCGGCTGCTGACCGCCCGTCACGGCTCTTCGGCAGGCGCTCGGGGCGCCGTGCCCCGTCGGCCATCGGCGGGGCGCGGCGCCCCGAGCCGTGTCCGCGGTGGTCCCCGGGAGGGCATAGGCTGTCCCCGACTTCCGCCTCCGGTTCTGGTGCGCGGCTGGAGAGCGGCTCGGGGCGTCCCGGGTCCTGAGACGCCAGCTGCCGCTGTATCAACCGAATCATGTCGGCGCCGCGTCAGAATTCTTTGGGCTATTCGTGAGTTTCGTCCGCTATGTCCCAGGTGAAATGACGAGTTCTGTCGCATTCCTCCCCTGCTATCCCTTCACGGCCTCGTCGAATTGGCGTTCAGTGGGCCTGTTGCACAGGGCTCCGATGCGGATACATTCAGCCGCGGTCGATGCATTCGCCTGCTCCGTCGGCGCCAACTGGCTTCCGGGGGTGGGGCGCTGCGGCATGCAGGAGTGCGCCCAGGGGGGTTTCCTCGGGCATCTCCGCCAGACCCGCGCTCGTGACCTGCGGGCGCGTGAAGGGCCAGCACAGCACTAGGGGAGTTCGGAATGGCTCAGGGCACCGTCAAGTGGTTCAACGCGGAGAAGGGCTACGGCTTCATCGCGGTCGACGGTGGTGCGGACGTGTTCGTCCACTACAGCGCGATCCAGATGGACGGCTACCGCACCCTTGAAGAGGGCCAGCGGGTTGAGTTCGAGATCTCCCAGGGGCAGAAGGGCCCGCAGGCGGACATGGTCCGCGCGGCGGTCTGACCTTTCCGAACCTCGGAGCCTCGGCTCTCACCGAGCTGGTGGTTCAGCGGCAGGCCCGCACCCATCCCCACCGCGGGGCGGGTGCGGGCCTGCCGTTCGTTCGCCGCGAGTTGGCGTCCGGTCATCGAAGGAGCTTGCACTCGCCATGCCGGAGTGCTAATCATTGGCGTTAGCACTCACAGTGTGAGAGTGACAAACGGACTGGGTCGGTGAGGCCCCCGGGAGCGGTAGGGGACAGGACCCCCGCATACCAGGGCCGTCCGTCGCGGGCACCACTGGTCCGAGCAGTCGACCGTGTCCTGGAGGACCACTTCCGATGGCCAAGATCATCGCGTTTGACGAGGAAGCTCGCCGCGGCCTTGAGCGCGGCATGAACCAGCTTGCCGATGCCGTCAAGGTGACGCTGGGCCCCAAGGGCCGCAACGTCGTCCTTGAGAAGAAGTGGGGCGCCCCCACGATCACCAACGACGGTGTCTCCATCGCCAAGGAGATCGAGCTCGAGGACCCGTACGAGAAGATCGGTGCCGAGCTCGTCAAGGAGGTCGCCAAGAAGACGGACGACGTCGCTGGCGACGGCACCACCACCGCCACCGTGCTCGCCCAGGCCCTGGTTCGCGAGGGTCTGCGCAACGTCGCGGCCGGCGCCAACCCGATGGCCCTGAAGCGCGGTATCGAGAAGGCCGTCGCGGCCGTCTCGGACCAGCTGCTGGCGCAGGCCAAGGACGTGGAGACCAAGGAGCAGATCGCCTCCACCGCCTCCATCTCCGCCGCTGACACCCAGATCGGCGAGCTCATCGCCGAGGCCATGGACAAGGTCGGCAAGGAAGGTGTCATCACCGTCGAGGAGAGCAACACCTTCGGCCTGGAGCTCGAGCTCACCGAGGGCATGCGCTTCGACAAGGGCTACATCTCCGCCTACTTCGCCACCGACCTGGAGCGGATGGAGGCCTCCTTCGAGGACCCCTACATCCTGATCGCCAACTCCAAGATCGGCTCGGTCAAGGACCTGCTCCCGCTGCTGGAGAAGGTCATGCAGAGCGGCAAGCCGCTCGTCATCATCGCCGAGGACGTCGAGGGCGAGGCCCTGTCGACCCTGGTGGTCAACAAGATCCGTGGCACCTTCAAGTCCGTCGCCGTCAAGGCCCCGGGCTTCGGCGACCGCCGCAAGGCCATGCTCGGTGACATCGCCATCCTCACCGGCGGCACCGTGATCTCCGAGGAGGTCGGCCTCAAGCTGGAGAACGCCGGTCTCGAGCTGCTGGGCACCGCCCGCAAGGTGGTCATCACCAAGGACGAGACCACCATCGTCGACGGTGGCGGCGACAGCGAGCAGGTCGCCGGCCGGGTCAACCAGATCCGCGCCGAGATCGAGAACAGCGACTCGGACTACGACCGCGAGAAGCTCCAGGAGCGCCTCGCCAAGCTGGCCGGCGGCGTGGCCGTCATCAAGGCCGGCGCGGCGACCGAGGTCGAGCTGAAGGAGCGCAAGCACCGCATCGAGGACGCCGTTCGCAACGCGAAGGCGGCCGTCGAGGAGGGCATCGTCGCCGGCGGTGGCGTGGCCCTGCTGCAGGCCGGTGTCGCGTTCGACAAGCTCGAGCTCGAGGGCGACGAGGCCACTGGCGCCAACATCGTCAAGGTCGCGCTGGAGGCCCCGATCAAGCAGATCGCCACCAACGCCGGCCTCGAGGGCGGCGTCGTGGTGGAGAAGGTCCGCAACCTGCCCGCCGGCCACGGCCTGAACGCCGCGACCAACGAGTACGTGGACCTGATCGCCTCGGGCATCATCGACCCGGCCAAGGTCACCCGTTCCGCGCTGCAGAACGCCGCCTCCATCGCGGCGCTCTTCCTCACCACCGAGGCCGTCATCGCCGACAAGCCGGAGAAGGCCGCCCCGGCCGCCGGCGGCGGCATGCCGGGCGGTGACATGGACTTCTGATCCTCCTTCGAGGATCAGCTGTTCTGACAGGGCGGTCTCCTTCGGGAGGCCGCCCTTTCGCCTGCCCCGGGGCCCCTCGCGGATACGGGACAATGGGCGCATGCCCGATCTCGAAGCCGCCCTGCACAGCGCCCGTTCGCTGATCCTCGCCGACCTGTCCGCCCGCGACGTGGCTGACGCCGCCGTGGTGTCGCTGGTGGAGGACGCCGTGACGCACCGCCGGTGGTGGCTGGAGCAGTGGCCGGACGGGGCCGAGTTCGTGCTCGGGCTGATCGCCCAGGACGTGCAGGACGCGCTGCTGGAGGCGTACGGGCGCTGGCCGCTCTGCGAGGACTGCGCGCGGGCCGATGACGATCCGCACGCGCTCGGCGTGGAGCCGGAGTTGGGCCCCGATCCGCACTGGGTCTGCGGCAAGCGCGGGGTCGTGGTGGCCGCGGTCGGGTCGCTGACGTGATCCTGGTTGACCCGTTGACCCGTTGACCCGTTGACCCGTTGACCCGTTGACCCGCCGGGCTGCGCCGGCGCGCGGCCGCGGCTACGGCACCGGCTTGCTGAGTTCGGCGAGTTCGGCCGCCAGGTTGGTGCGGGCCGGCCCGTCGTAGCGGGCGTGCGCGGCGGGGGTGCGGTAGAGCGCGGGCAGCGCCAGCAGTTGGCGCAGGACGGCCGCGCGCTCGCGGCGGAACACGTCCTCGGGCACGAAGGCGTACTCCGCGCGGACAGCGGCGGTGTACCGGGCGTAGGCCTCGGGAGACCGGCCGAGCACCGCGAGATCGGCATCGCAGAGCACCTCGCCGTTCCGGTCGCCCGGGGCCGGGTGGTGGTCGACGGTCAGCCGGACCAGCCGGACCACTTCGGCGATCAGCGCGGCCGACAGCCCCGCCTCGCCGAGCGCGCGGATCGCCAACCGGGCGCTGCGCTCCTCGTTCTCCGAGCGGTCCGGCCGGTACACGGCGTCGTGGAACCAGGCGGCCAGCCGCACCGCGTCCGGGTCCTGGGCGTGCGCGGCGAGCAGGTCCACCTCGTCCAGCACGGCCAGCAGGTGGTCGGTGGTGTGGTAGCGGCGCTGCGGTTCGGCCCAGCGAGCCAGCAGCGCGCGGCAGTACGGCTCGGGGGCGGCGGTGGCGCCGCAGCGCTCCAGCAGGACGTTCCAGCGGTCGATCAGGGCATCGGTCGCGGGGTGCGGTTCGGTCGGCATGACGGTCATTCTGCTCCGCGCCCGAGGCTGGACCTATGTGCCGATGATCGATATATATAGACGCATGACAGGACGGGCCATGCAGGAGCCGACGCTGCTCCTGCTCACCGCGCTGGCCGATGCCCCACGGCACGGCTACGCGCTCATCCAGGAAATCGCCACGATCTCCGGCGGCCGGGTCGCGATGCGCACCGGCACGCTCTACGCCGCGTTGGACCGGCTGCTCGACCAGGGTGTGATCCGGGTCGAGCGCGACGAGGTGGTGGACGGGCGGGCCCGGCGCACCTACGCGCTGGCCGAGCCCGGGCGCGCCCTGCTCGCCGAGGAGGCCGAGCGGCTGCGTGCCGTGGCCGCCGAGGCCCAGCGCCGGCTCGCCGTCGTGCGACCGGTTGCCAAGGGGGTGTGGGCATGAGCGGCCGTCAGAAGGCGCTGCGGCTTGCCCTGCACTGCTACCCGAGGCGCTACCGGATCGAGCGCGGGGCGGAGATCGCGGACGTCTTCGCGGAGACCACCGAGGCGGCCGGGCGGCTGGCGCGGGCGCGCGAGCTGTACGGCGTCGCCGCGTACGGCAGCCGGCTGCGCCTCGGGCTGACCTCCAGCCAGCCCGCCGGGCGGCTGTTCGGCACGGCGGCGCCGCTGGTCGCGGGGGCCTGGGCGGGGATCAGCCTGCTCGGGCTGTACATCGTGCTGACCGACGGGCTGCCGATCGATCACCTCAGCGTCCACGCGGTGCTCTGGTACGCGCAGTACGTCCTCGCGGGGCCGGCGCTGCTCGCCGCGCTGTTCGACCGGTGGACCCTGGTGCGCGGCATCGCACTGCTCGCGGCGGGGGCGACGGTGCTGCTGAACGTCGGGTGGGCGGCCGTGCTGATGCCCGACGGGGTCGCGTACCTGCCGGGGTGGGTGCTCCGGCAGGCGGCTCCGCTGGTCTGGCCGCTGCTGCTGCTCGCGGCGCCCCGGGACCTGCTCGACCTCGACCTGCGCCGAGCCGGTCGGCGCGGGCGCTGGCCGGCGCTGGCCCTGGCGCCGGGGGCCGGGATCGTCTCCGTCGTGGGGCAGACGGCGAGGGTGGCTTCGGGGCCGTTGACCCCGTGGGCCGAGCTGGGCGCGACGCTCGCGCTGATCCTGGTGACGGTGGCCGTACTGCGGCGCGGAGCGCTGACCCTCCCGGTACTGGCGCTGTCCGTGTTCTCGCTGCTCGGGCCGCTCGACGACCTCCGGTACCGCGCCGACGCGTCGAACGGGGAGCTGCTGGTGCTGCCGTTGGCGCTCGCGGCGCTGGTGGAGCTGCGTCGCCGGCGGCAGGACCGGGTGGGCACGGGGGCGCCGCTCGGCTGAGCCGCCGTTCGACCGTCCGGTGTTTTCGCGGCAGGGGGGTCGCCGGGCGGTCGACCGGTGTGGCAGGCTACGGATATGTCTAGACCAATATTCGAAGTGATCGCGCTGACCGCTCAGGATGCCAAGGCCGCGCAGGCCGGCGGTGCCGACCGCCTCGAACTGGTCACCGACATGGCCGCCGACGGCCTCACCCCGACCGTCGCCGGCTTCGCCGCGATCCGGGCCGCCGTGGACCTGCCGCTGCGCGTGATGCTGCGGATCCAGGACGGGTTCACCCCCGGCGACCTGGACGAGCTGCGCGCCCGGGTGGCGGCGCTGCGGGCCGAGGGCGCCGAGGAGTTCGTGCTCGGTTTCCTGGACCAGGACGGGAACGTGGACCTGGCCGCGGTGCGGGCGCTCGCGGAGGCGGTGGCCGGCTGTCGCTGGACCTTCCACCGGGCGATCGACCACAGCGCCGACCGCGCCGCGCTGCGCGCGGCGATCGCGGAGCTGCCGGGCCTGGACACCTTCCTCACGGCGGGCGCTCCCGCCGGGGTGGCCGACGGGCGCGAGGTGCTGACCGGGGAGCTGGCCAAGGCCGGGGAGCCGGGGTACCGGCAGCGGATCCTGATCGGCGGCGGGCTGCGCGAGGAGCACCTGGCCGAGCTGCGCGCGGAGGGCTTCGACGCCTTCCACGTGGGCGGCGCGGTGCGGGTGGCGGGCTGGGACTCGCCGGTGGACGTGGCCAAGGTGGCCCGCTGGCGGGAGCTGATCGGGTCCTGAGACACGGCCCAGGGGCGGCCGGTGCGCGCCGACCGCCCCCGGTGGGTCAGCCCAACTCGGCCGGCAGCGGCTCGGCGTGCAGCACCGTCAGGCCGGAGACCGCACGGGTCAGCGCCACGTACAGCCGGCGCAGGCCGGTGCGCTGGTCCGGCTCGCCGGCCACCACGGCGGCGGGCTCGTCCAGCACCACGTAGTCGTACTCCAGACCCTTGGCCAGCGAGGCCGGCACCAGGGTGAGCCGGGCCTCGGCGGTGGTCTCGGTGCCGGGCGTCAGGTAGCTCAGGCCGGCCTCGGCCAGCGCCTGCTCGAAGAGCGGCAGCCGGGCGTCGGCGGCGATCAGGCCGGTCGACCCCTCGTGCGCCAGTGCCTCGCGGCAGGCCGCCAGTACCGCCTCGACCTGGCCGTCCGGCTCGGCCCGGCGGATGCTCAGCGCGCCGACGGTGTCGCGGATCGAGCTGGCGGGGGTCAGCCCGGGCGCGATCGCGGGCAGCAGCCGCGAGGCGTAGCTGATCACCTCCTCGGGCACCCGGAAGCCGACGGTCAGCTCCTCCACGTGTGCACCCGGCTTGCCCAGGTGGCTCAGCGCCTCGGGCCAACTGCCGGTCGCCCACGGCGTGGTGCCCTGCGCCAGGTCGCCCAGCACGGTGGCCGAACCGGTGCTGCAGCGCCGGCCCACCGCGCGGTACTGCATCGGCGAGAGGTCCTGCGCCTCGTCCAGCACCACATGGCCGAGCGAGGGCGTGCGCTGCACCAGGTCGGTCGCCTCGTCCACCAGTACGGCGTCGGCGGCGGTCCACGGCGCGGTCTTCAGCGAGCGCCCCGGCTTGGGCCACCGGATCGCCGCCTGCTCGTCCGCGTCCAGGATGCCGTCCGCGCAACTCGCCAGGAACTCGGCGTCGGTGAGCAGCCGGTGCACCAGCTTGGCCGGGTCCACCGGCGGCCAGCAGGCCTTGGTCAGCGCCTTGACCTCGCGGGAGCGGGCCACCGCGTCCTGCACCCGGTCGTCGGGAGCCTCGCCGCCCTGCTCCATCTTCAGCAGCACGGCGTGCGCGACCCGCTGCGGCAGCGCCTCCATGGCGGCCCCGTAGCGGATCTCCCGGCTCGCCAACTCCTCGATGATCTCGACCAGTTCGTGGACCTGCACGCGCCAGCGGCGGGAGCCGCGGACCACCATGCAGGGCTCGGCGGGCAGCGTGATGCCCGCGCGCACCGCGCGGCGCAGCACCTGGGCCAGCCGCGCGTCGCCCTTGATCCTGGCCGCCTCGGCGGAGTCGGTGCCGCGCACCTCGACGTGCCCGACCAGCTGCTGCACGGTGGCCTGCGCCACGTCCAGCTCGCCCAGCGCGGGCAGCACCTGCTCGATGTAGGAGAGGAAGGAGCTGTTCGGCCCGATCACCAGGGTGCCGGACTTGGCGAGCCGGTCGCGGTGCGCGTAGAGCAGGTAGGCCACCCGGTGCAGGCCCACCGCCGTCTTCCCGGTGCCGGGGGCGCCCTGCACGCAGACGGTGCCGGTCACGTCGGCGCGGACGATCTCGTCCTGCTCGGGCTGGATGGTGGCCACGATGTCGCGCATCGGGCCGACGCGGGGCTTCTCGATCTCGGCGGCGAGCAGCGCGGAGGCGGTGTCCTGCTCCGCCGGGTCGCTCAGGTTCTCGTCCTCGTAGGCGGTCAACTCGCCGCCGGTGTAGCCGAACCGCCGCCGCTTCTCGATGTCCATCGGGTCCTTGCGGCTGGCCCGGTAGAACGACTGGGAGACCGGCGCGCGCCAGTCCAGCACCATCGGGTCGCCCTCGGCGTCGTGCACGTGGCGGCGCCCGATGTAGAACCGCTCTCCCACCCGTCGCCCACCATCACCCTCGCTCGGCGCGCTTCGCGCGGCACCTCTTTCTGCGCCCGCGGACTCCTCGGTCGAGATCGCGTGCTGGAAGTCCAGCCGCCCGAAGAAGAGCGGGGTGTGTGCGAGGTCGGCCAGCGCGGCGATCCGCCGCTCGATCTGGTTGTGCAGCACCTGGGCGGTGACCCAGCTGCCGGTGACGTCGGAGATGTCCAGCGCCTGGGCGTCCTCGCGCATCGCGCGCAGGGCGGCGCGGGAGGAGGAGAGGTGGGCGCGCTCGCGCTGCAGCGGATCGGTGGCGTCGTCGGTGGTGGCGGCGTCGGTGGTGGCGGGGGAGTGCACAGCGAACCTTCCCGGCCGCGTTCTGATGGGTCGCGGCGGTCTCGTCGTAGCTCACGGTGGAAGCGGCCTGACCGGTTGCCGAGCGGTCAGGGCCTCCCGGCGCGGCCAGGACCGGCAGCACGGTTCGGGAGGGGGCAGACCGGACAGCTTAGACCCGTCGTTGGCCCGTACGCCAACGGATATTCGCCGGATAAGCGTCTCAGGGGTGTATACGACCGCAGGACGACCCAGGTCCTGTCAGATACGGCCTTTGGACTGATGTGCCGGCGGCGCCGGAAAACTACCGTGGAACACATGAGCACCGTGCATCTGCCGGCGCCCCCGGCTGCGGCCAAGACCCCCCGGGCGCGCACCACCACCGAGTCCCTGTCCATCCTTGCGGTCGGCGCCACCGCGGCCTCCGTCGTGACCGGCGTCCCGCGCCGCCGAAAGCCGCTGGCCCAGGCCCTGCGCAACGTCGGCATCGTGCTCGACACCGCCGCGCGCGTGGTCCTCCTCGGGCGCGACGGCGTCGGCGTCAAGCTGTAGCAGCTGTGTGACTACACGTCGTCGTTACACGTCGTCCGCGTCGATGATCCGGTAGGCGTACCCCTGCTCCGCCAGGAACCGCTGGCGGTGCGCGGCGAAGTCCTGGTCCACCGTGTCGCGGGCCACCACCGAGTAGAAGTGGGCCGAGTGGCCGTCCGCCTTCGGGCGCAGCACCCGGCCCAGCCGCTGGGCCTCCTCCTGACGTGAGCCGAACGTCCCGGAGACCTGGATCGCCACCGTGGCCTCGGGCAGGTCGATCGAGAAGTTCGCCACCTTGGAGACCACCAGCACGCTGATCTCCTTGGTCCGGAACGCCTCGAAGAGCTTCTCGCGCTGGGCGTTGCTGGTCTCGCCCTTGATCACCGGGGCGTTCAGTACCTCGCCCAGCTCGTCCAGCTGGTCGATGTACTGGCCGATGATCAGCGTCTGGTCCTTCTCGTGCTTCTTGACCAGGGCTTCCACCACCCGGCGCTTGGTCGCGGTGGTGGAGCAGAACCGGTAGCGCTCCTCCGGCTCGGCGGTCGCGTAGGCGAGCCGCTCGGAGTCGGTCAGCGTGACCCGGACCTCGCAGCAGTCGGCCGGCGCGATGTAGCCCTGCGCCTCGATCTCCTTCCACGGGGCGTCGAAGCGCTTGGGGCCGATCAGGCTGAACACGTCGCCCTCGCGGCCGTCCTCGCGCACCAGGGTCGCGGTCAGCCCCAGCCGGCGCCTGGCCTGGAGGTCGGCGGTGAACTTGAAGACCGGCGCGGGCAGCAGGTGCACCTCGTCGTAGACCACCAGGCCCCAGTTGCGGGCGTCGAACAGCTCCAGGTGGGCGTAGCTGCCCTTCCGCTTGGTCGTCATCACCTGGTAGGTGGCGATGGTGACCGGGCGGATCTCCTTCTTCGTCCCGCTGTACTCGCCGATCTCGTCCTCGGTGAGTGAGGTGCGCTTGACCAGCTCGTGCTTCCACTGGCGGGCCGAGACGGTGTTGGTGACCAGGATCAGCGTGGTCGACTTGGCCTCGGCCATCGCCGCCGCGCCGACCAGCGTCTTGCCCGCGCCGCAGGGCAGCACCACCACACCGCTGCCGCCGTGCCAGAAGCCCTCCACCGCCTGCTGCTGGTACGGCCGCAGCTGCCAGCCGTCCTGCTCCAGGTCGATCGGGTGCGCCTCGCCGTCCACGTACCCGGCGTGGTCCTCGGCCGGCCAGCCGAGCTTGAGCAGCACCTGCTTGATCTGCCCGCGCTCGGACGGGTGCACCACCACCATGTCCGGCTCGACCCGGGCCCCGACCAGCGGCGCGACCTTCTTGGACTTCAGCACCTCTTCCAGCACCGGCCGGTCCGTGGTGGACAGCACCAGCCCGTGCACCGGGTGCTTGCTGAGCTGCAGCCGCCCGTACCGGGCCATGGTGTCGGCCACGTCCACCAGCAGCGCGTGCGGCACCGGGTAGCGCGAGTACGTCACCAGCGCGTCCACCACCTGCTCGGCGTCATGCCCGGCGGCCCGCGCGTTCCACAGCCCCAGCGGCGTCACCCGGTAGGTGTGCACATGCTCGGGCGCCCGCTCCAGCTCGGCGAACGGCGCGATCGCGCGCCGGCAGTCGGCGGCCTGGGGGTGGTCGATCTCCAGCAGGAGAGTTTTGTCGCTCTGGACGATCAGTGGCCCGTTGTTCACGTTGCGGAGTCCTCCATCAGGTCGGGCGCAGACCCTCCAGTGTCGCGCATCGGCGGAGCGTTCGGCGGGGGAGCGGCGGAAGGCGGGGGCGCGCGGAAAACCTGGTGCTCCGGGGGCAGTCGTTTCCCTAGCATGCTCGGAACATTCGAGCTGGTGACAGGGGTCTGCGATGTCCACAGTGGTAGTAGCTGCGACGAGCCTGGTGGAAGACGAGCTGTCGGCCGCCATGGCCCGCGTGCTGCCACCGGAGCAGACCGGCCGGGATCCGCTGGTGCGGCCCTCGGAGCAGGCGGACTTCCAGTCGGGGGCCGCGCTGGCGCTGGGTAAGGCGGCCGGGGTGGCGCCGCGGGAGTTGGCGGAGCGGCTGGCGGGGGCGATCCGAGGGGGACTGGCGGCGACGGTTTCCGGGCCCGGGTTCGTCAATGTGACCGTGGGCGACGAGTGGCTCTGGCGGCAGGTCGCGGCCCGGTTGGCGGCGGACCGGCTCGGGGTGGGGGAGCCGCTGGCGGGGCAGCGGGTCGTGGTGGACTACTCCGGGCCGAACATCGCCAAGGAGCTGCACGTCGGCCACCTGCGGTCGACGGTGATCGGGGACGCACTGGCCCGGACTCTCGGGCACCTCGGGGCGGACGTGGTGCGGCAGAACCACCTGGGCGACTGGGGCACCCAGTTCGGGATGCTGATCCAGTACCTGGACGAGCACCCGGACGAGCAGTGGCGGGACGTCGCGCTGGTCGACGCGCTCTACCGGACCGCGCGGCAGGCCTTCGACGCCGATCCGGCCTTCGCCGAGCGGGCCCGGCAGCGGGTGGTGGCGCTGCAGGCCGGGGACGAGGGGACGCTGGCGGTGTGGCGGGAGCTGGTCGCCCTCTCCGAGCAGGCGTTCCAGTGGATCTACGACCGGCTCGGGGTGCTGCTCACCGAGGCGGACGCGGACGCCGAGTCGGCGTTCAACGACCAACTGGACGAGGTGGTGGCCGAGTTCGTCGCCGCCGGCCTCACGGTGCAGAGCGAGGGCGCGCTCTGCGTCTTCGCGGACGGGGTGGCCGCGCCGCTCATCATCCGGAAGCAGAACGGCGGTTACGGGTATCCCGCCACCGACCTGGCCACCATCCGGCACCGGCTGCACACCCTCAAGGCCGACCGGATCCTCTACGTGGTCGACGCCCGGCAGGCGCTGCACTTCAAGCTGGTCTTCGACGCCGCGCACCGGATCGGCTGGCTGACGGACCCGCGGGCCGCCGCGCACGTGCCGTTCGGCATGGTGCTCGGTCCGGGCGGTACGCCGTTCAAGACCCGGTCGGGTGACACGGTCCGGCTCGCCGACCTGCTCGACGCGGCCGAGGACGGGGTGCGGGCGGTGCTCGCCGACAAGCCGCACGAGCTGGACGAGGAGCAGTTGGCCGAGGTGGTGCGGGCGGCGGCGGTCGGCGCGGTGAAGTACGCGGACCTGTCCAACGCGCGGACCAAGAACTACGTCTTCGACCTGGACCGGATGGTCTCGCTGAGCGGCGACACCGCGGTCTACCTGCAGTACGCGCACGCCCGGCTGCGGACCCTGCTGGCCAAGGCGGGCGCCGACCAGGGCGACCTCGATCCCGCGATCCCGCCGCACCCCGCCGAGCGGGCGCTGATCCTGCGGCTGGACGCCTTCGACGCGGTGCTGCGGGAGGTCGCCCAGACGCTGGAGCCGCACCGGCTCTGCGGCTACCTCTACGGGGTGGCGAAGGCGCTCACCGACTTCTACGGCGCCTGCCCGGTGCTCAAGGCGCCGTCGCCGGCGGTGCGGGCCAACCGGCTGGCGCTCTGCCGGCTGACCGCCGAGACGCTGGCGCAGGGCCTGGGACTGCTGGGGATCGCGGCGCCGGAGCGGATGTGACCCGGGATCAGTGCGCCAGCCAGACGTACGCCGCGAACCGCCCGGTCGGCTGGTCGCGCCGGTGCGAGAAGAGGTCCGGGTCCTCGATCGTGCAGCGGGCGTCCTGGCGCACCGAGCCGACGCCCGCGCGGGCCAGCTGCGCGCTGATCCCGGCCCGCAGGTCGAGCGCGGGGGTGCCCTGCCGGGTGGTGGCCCGCACCTCGGGCAGCACGGCGGCGGACTCCTCGCGCATCGCCGCCGGCACCTCGTAGCAGCGCCCGCAGGCCATCGGGCCGACCAGGGCGGTCATCCGCGCCGGCTCGGCCCCGGCCTCGGCCATCGCGGCGACCAGGTTCGGCACCACGCCGGTCAGGGTGCCGACCCGCCCGGAGTGGGCCGCGCCGACCATCCCGGCCACCGGGTCGGCCAGCAGCACCGGCGCGCAGTCGGCGCCCAGCGCGGCCAGCGCCAGGCCCGGCTCGGTGGTCCAGACGGCGTCCAACTCCGGTGCGTCGGCGCCCCAGGGCGCCGAAACCCGGGCCACCGTGGCGCTGTGCACCTGGCGCATCCAGACCACCCGGTCCGCCGCCAGGCCGAACTGACGAGCCGTCAGTTCGCGGTTGCGCAGCACGTCCTGGTAGTCGTCGGCGGTGGCGCCGCCCAGGTTGCGCGAGTTGAACGGCGCCGCGCTCACCCCGCCGTGGCGGTCGGTGACGGCATAGCGGACCCCGGTCGTCAGTTCCTCCATGAGGGTGACCCTAGTCCTCGTCCAGCTCGGCCACGCCGGTGATCCGGTGCAGCGCGAAGGTGTTGAGCTTCTCGGCGTGGTGGTCGAAGGCGGTGACGTAGCCGCCCTCCACCTTCACCGGGTCGATCACCCGCTGCGAGGCCAGCCCCTCGGCGTTGATGTAGCCGATCCACATCCGCTCGCCGAGCAGCACCGCCGTCTGCAGCGCGGCCAGCGTGTCCGCCGCCGCGGTGCGCGGCAGGTGCCGGGTGTCGGCGGGCGTGGCGGCGGGGCCGGCGACGGTCTCCCGGCGGTTCGCGGTGGCCGCCCGGTCGCCCGCCCGGATCGCCTTGACGGCCGCGCCGAGCAGCACGTCGTCCGGGGTGGCCGGGCCGTCCGCGACCGGGGCGGGCGCGGTGCGCGGCGGGGTGCGGTGGCTGTCGGGGCGGGTGATCACCAGATCGCCCTCGGCCGACTCGGCGGCCGGTGCGTAGCCCATCGCGCGCAGCACGCCCAGCACCGTCTCGGGCCCGGCCTGTGCGGCCAGCACCGTCGGTGCGAGCAGCCGCAGCCGCAGTTCCAGCGCCCGCCGGTCGGCGAGCACCTCGGCGAGCAGCGCCGGGTCGTCGCAGCGCAGGTAGGCCGAGGCGGCGCCGACCCGCAGCACGCCGTGCCGCCGGGCGACATCGTCGATCAGGTAGCTGAGCGGCTGCGGTACGGCGGTGCGCGAGTGCTGCTCCAGGAAGGAGTGCAGGTCGGCGGCGGTGCGCCCGGCGTCCAGGGCGCGGCGCACCGACTCGGGGGTGAACCGGTAGACGGTGGCGCCGCCCTTGGACTCGATCTCCGCGCAGAGCGCCAGTGCCTGGGCGAGCGGGGTGAGCAGCGGTCCCGGTGCGATCGCGGTCAGGTCGGGCTGCAGGATCACGTGGTCCAGCGGCTGCGGCAGCAGCGGCGCCAGCACCGGCGCCGGGTCCTGACCGGCCAGCAGCGCGCGGGCGGCGGAGCCGAGCGCGCCGCGTCCGGTGATGCCGAGCAGCTCGGTCTCGGCCAGGCTCCACCCGGTCAGCTGGTCGCGCAGGTCACGGCCGTCGGGACCGGTGGCGCCGCCGCGCAGCGGGCGGTACCAGCGCTGGACGGGCAGCAGCGCGTCCGCGCCGGCCACCGCGCCGGGCGGCAGCGTGGCGAGCAGGCTGAGCACGGCCCGCCGGGTGCCGGGGGCCAGCACCCGGTCCAGCTCGGGGCCGAGCGCGGCGCGCGGCTTGCCCTTGCCGTCGGGGCTGCCGACCAGCCCGGCGACCCGGGTGGCGGCCAGCCAGCCACGGGCCAGCACGGTCCACCGCTCGGCCACCGGCTGCTGCAGCCACAGGTCGTACGCGGGGGTCGGCGCCCAGACCTCGCCGGTCCGCCCGGCCAACTCGCCGCTCTCCCCGTCCGGCGCCAGCAGCCCCGCGCCGTAGGCGAGTTCCAGCCAGAACGCGGCCTGCGCCTCGTCCGTCTCCAGCGCCAGCGCGGTCCGCTTGAGGTCGCGCACCCCGAGGCCGCCGGCCCGCAGCGTGGCCGGCGGTTGCAGGCCCCAGAGGTCGAGCAGCTCCTCGATGGTTCGCACGGCGGTGTAGGCCTGGCCGGCCGCCGCGTTGTCCACAGCCTGTGGATCGCGCTCGAGGCCCGGCGCCAGCGCGGGTGGCGCGGGCTCGACGATCCGGTGGCTGCGCCCGCCGCGCAGGTGCAGCGCCAGCTCGCGGGGGAGCACCACACTGCCGGGACCCGACGGCAGCAGCAGGCCCCGGGCCAGCAGCCACTCCAGCGGGCCGCGCGCCTGCTCGGCGGTGACCGGGCGGGCGGCGTCCGGCACGGTGCCGGTGGGCGGGCCCCAGACCAGCCGGTCCAGCACCCCGAGCGCCGCCTCGGGCGCCTCGGCGAGCAGCGCGGCGCACCGCTTGCGATCGGCCAGCAGGGCGGTCAGCGCGGCCACCGCCGTCACCGGGTCGGGCGTTCCGGGCAGCCCGGCGCCGGTCAGCAACTGCTGGATGCGGGCCGGGGACATCCCCAGGGTGGCCTCGGCGAGCGTGGGCCCCAGCCCGGTGCCGCCGGGCGCGGTGGCGCTCGGGGCCAGCGCCTCGCGCACCGCGATCACCAGGTGCGGCGCGCTGTCCGGCCCCCAGAGCAGCGCGCGCTCGCGCAGCGCGGCCAGCGCCCGGGGCAGCGCGGCGATCACGGCGGCCCGCTCCACCGGCTCGGCGCCGGGGTGCGCCTTGACCCGCGCGGGACCGGCCAGCAGATCGCGCAGCGCGGTGCCCGCACTGCCGTCGGGCAGCGCCGCCAGTGCCTCGGCGGTCTGCAGCGTGAACCGGTCCAGCCGCTCCAACGCGCGCAGCGCGGAGGCCCGGCTGGAGAGCCGCGCGGTCAGCTGCGTGATGTCGGTGGGCACGGGGTTGAGCAGATCGGGGCGCAGGCGCAGCAGGGTGGCGAGTGCCTGGTCGCTGCTGGCGCGGAGCTCGTCGGCGAGGGTGCGGGCCCTGCTGGACGCTCCGTTCGGCTCGGTGGTCATCCGACCCAGCGTAGTCGGGCTGGATGAAGCGCGGTGCGCGCTGCCCCGGGGCGGGCGGAGCACCGCAGGTGGGCGGGGGTGACGTAAGGACGGGCGGGGCATAGGGCGGGTAGCTCTCGCGCGGCTGGACGCCAGTGGGTAGCGTCAGCGGACGGCGGGGCCTGGAGCACGGAACAGGGTGGCGGGCGATGGCGGGCGAGCAGGCGGACGAGCGGGCCGGCGAGGCGATGAAGGGCGGCCTGTCGGGCGGCGAGTGGTGGCGGGTGGACGGACCCTGGCGGGTGATGGGCACACCGGAGCCGGGGAGCGCGGAGGACGGGGACGGCGTGTACCTGGCCGCGCCGCCGGCCGGACCGCCGGTGCCGCCGCCGCCGACCGAGCCCCCGGCCGCCCGTCGCCCCGCGCGCGGCGCCCCGGCGCCGGCCGGCCCGGAGGTCCCGGTGCCGCGCGCGTCGCGTTCGTTCTTCCGCAGGTCCACCGAGGCCGAGCCGGAGCAGCCTGCCGAGGCGGAGGAGAGCGGCACGCCCGCCGCCTGGCTGATCGCGCCCGCCGCGCCCGGTTCGCTGCGGCCGCCGACCACCGCGGACTTCCCCGGCTGGGACTCGGTGGTGATCGAGTTCCCGCCGGACGACACCGAGCCCGCCGAGCCGCGCCGCCTCCCCGAGCAGCGCGGCGAGGCCGGGGCGCAGCCGGCCGACGCCGAGCCGGATCCGGCCACCGGTCAGCTGCCGGGCCAACTGGTACTGCCGAAGGGCTCGTTGCTGGCCGGGCGCCGCCCCTCGCCGCTGCTGCTGCTGGCGGCGGCGGTGCTGATCGGCGGGGCGGTCACCGGGGTGGTGCTGGTGCTGCTGGCCGGCTGGGGGCTGGCCTACCTGTCCGCCAGGCTCGGCGACCTGACCAAGAAGTTCGTGGTCTTCGGCATTCCGATGATCGCCATGAGCGCCTCGACCCTCTGGTTCTGGGGCCGCTCCGAGGGCCGCTGGGGCGACGCGCTGGCCAAGGGCGCCCCGATGACGCACGCCGCCTTCGAGGCCGCGCCGGGCGTGCTGCGGCTGGCGGGGGTGCTGTCGGCGCTCTTCCTGCTGGCGGTGGCCATGAAGCGGCGCGGTCCGAAACTGGGCTGACCGCCGGCGCGCGTCGACCGGCCCGCGACCCGGCGCGCGCTGACCGCGGCAGGCGCTACGACCCGAGCTTGCGGGCCATCGCCACCAGCCCCGCCCGCCGGCTCGCCGGGCTGTCGTCCGCCAGTCCGGTCATCACCATGGCGATGACCTTCGGTGCGGTGAACCACCAGGCGGAGAGCGCGAAGACCGCGTACAGCAGGTGCTGGGCCGGCAGCTCGGTGGTGATCGTGCCGGCCCGCTGGGCCTGCGCGACGGCGGCGATCCGCTGCTCGTAGTAGACGGCCCGCTCGGCGTCCCGGCTCGTGGGCTGCGGCTCGACCAGCAGGCCCTCCCAGCGCAGCAGTCGCAGGAAGGTGGGGTTGGCCAGGTGCCAGTCGAAGAGCAGCCCGGCGAACTCGCCCAGGTCCGCGCAGTGTTCGGGCAGCGGTGAGGCGGCGGCCATCACCTTGGCCAGCTCCTGGTCGATGACGTGCCCGAAGAGCTGCTCCTTGTTGCCGAAGTACTGGTAGATCCGCTCCTTGTTGACGCCGGCCAGTTTGGCGATCCGGTCCACCCGCGCCCCTTCGGGGCCGTACTCGGCGAACTCCTGGACGGCCGCGTCCAGCAGCAGCTGCTTGGTTCTCTGGGTGTCCCATGCCATGGCGCCAAGCCTACGCGAGATTGCCAACCGAACAGTTGGACAGTACTGGGGGGTTCGTGAGAAACTCCAACCAACTAGTTGGTTGGAGTTTTCGCCGACCGGCGCCGCAGTGCCGACCACGACGTCCCCTGGGGGTTCCGCCATGTCCGCTCCAACCGTGCACCACCGCGCCGTGATCACCTGGCTCGCCGTCTATCCGACGATCACCCTGGCCTCGATACTGACCAGCCCGTACACCGCCCACCTGCCGGTCTACCTGCGCACCCTGATCCTGACCGCGCTGGTGGTGCCGGTGGTGGTGTACGGGCTGATGCCGCTGCTGCTCAAGGGCCACGCCGCGACGCGCCGGCGCCGCACCGAGCCCGCGGCCGAGGGCTACTCCCGCAGCGCCGTCGTGTAGCGGATCGCGGTCCGCCGCACCAGGGTGCCGTCCGCGGCGGCCAGCGGGGCGAGTGCGGCCAGGGCGGCCGCGCGCGCCTCGTCCAGGTGCTCGGCGGGGATCGCCTCCAGCACGCCGCGCCACCCACCGGCCTGCTGCGAGTGCCACCAGGCCTCGGCGTCCGGGTAGTGGGTGGCCGCGTAGTGCTCGACCGTGCGGATGTCGGTGAAGCCGGACCGGTGCAGCAGCTCGGCGGCCTCCTCGGGGCTGCGGCCCAGCGGGTTGAACCTGGCCGCCCTGCTCTGCCGCAGCCGGGCCGCCGGCGCGGGCAGGAAGGCGTTGAGCGCCGCCCCGGGGCGCTCCCAGCCCGGTTCGTCCGCGCCGAACGCGGTGAAGCCGAACCGTCCGCCGGGCACCAGCACCCGGCGCACCGAGGCCAGCGCGGCGGCCGGGTCCGGGGTGAAGATCACCGCGAAGGAGGAGAGCGCGGCCTCGAAGGAGTGGTCCGGGAAGCCGAGCGCCTCGGCGTCGTCCACCCGGACGGTGACGTTGCGCAGCCCGTGCCCCGCCGCCTGCGCGGCCGTCGCCCGGACCATCCCGGGGGCCAGGTCGATGCCGACCACGTAGCCCTCCGGCCCGACCTCGGCGAGCGCCGCGAAGAGCACCGCGCCCCGGCCGCACCCCACGTCCAGCACCCGGTCGCCGGGCCGCAGCCCGGCCAGCCGGGCCAGCCGGGCGCCGATCGGATTGAAGAAGCCGCCGTTGGCCTCGTCGTACTCGTCGGCCGCGAGCGTGAAGGCGTCGGCCAGGGCGGCCTTGCGGCGGCGGGCCGCCTCGCCCTGGGCGGCGGGTGACTCACCTCGGAGCTGAGTGTTCGTCATACCGTCATGGTGGTACCGCTGTGGCGCGCGTCACAAGGGGTCGGGCGGGGCGGACGAGAGCACGGGTGGGTGCTCAACCGCTGAGCAGGCACTGGAGTTGGGAGAGGACCAGGTTGGCTCCGGTGCAGCCGATGCCCTGGAACCAGAGCTGGTCGTCCACCTGGTAGGCGTGGCTCGCCCGGACCGCGTTGAGCGCCTGCCAGGCCGGGCTCGCCAGCACCGCGGTGGTGCCCGCCGCGTCCGGGTCGCCGTAGGTCGCGTAGAGCAGCACGTCGCCGTCGGCGCCGGCCAGTTGGTCGGGGGTGACCTCGACGTCGAACCGGTCGACGTTCTGCGCCTCGGGCCGCCCGAGCTGCAGGTCGGCGAGGATCGTGCCGAGGAAGTTCTGCCGGCCGTACAGCCGGATCCGCCCGCCCTGGACGAACCGCACCACGCTGATCCGGCGACCGGCCGTGCTGCCGGGGCCGCCGAGCGCGTGCGAGGTCTGGGCGAGCTGGGCGCGGTAGGCGGTGACGACCGCCTCGGCGGCGGCCTGCCGGCCCAGCGCCCGGGCGTGCAGCTGGAGGTTCTCCTTCCAGGTGTAGCCGGTGCCGCGGCTGAGCACGGTGGGCGCGATCCGGGACAGCGCGTCGTAGCGGGCACCGTCGCGGTCCAGGTTGCTCAGGATCAGCTCGGGGCGCAGCGCGCGGATCGCCGCCAGGTCCGGTGCGCCGATGGTGCCGGTGCCGGCCACCTCGGCGAGCCGGGAGGCCGGCCAGTAGCTCGGCAGGCCCCGCTCGGCGGCGGCCCGGGAGGCGCCGACCGGGGTGATCCCCAGGGTCATCGCCGAGTCCAGCTCGGGGGTGTCGAGCACCACCACCCGCAACGGCTGGTCGGGCACCACCACCGTCCCGGTCGCCGCCGTGACGACGGCTTGGGCGGCCGGGCTCGCGCCGCCCGCCGCCTGCGGGCCCTGGATGCCCGGAGTCGGGTCGCAGGCGCCGAGGGCGGCGGTCAGGGCCGCGCCCAGCACGGCGCGCCGCGACGGAGGACGGTGCATCGGAGCTCCTCTGACGGCTGGTCAGAGATCATGATGTCCGATGAGTCCCGGAAAGACCGGTATGCGCGGCCTGCTCACCAGGGCCGGGCAGGCCCAGGCCCGGGCAGCTCCTAGGCCGGGCCCTGGGCGTTCGCCCGGCGGCGCTGGGCGCGGGCCGAGCGGAACATGCCGAGCAGCGCGAGCAGGAAGCCCAGCGGCATCAGCATGCTCGCGAAGTAGGCGGGGGTGGGCAGCGGGGTGAGGTGGAAGAAGAGCGGCACGAAGGTCGCGATGGTGGCCAGCGCGCCCACCACGAACACCACCCCGCCCAGCCGCACCAGGCCCTCGCCCGACTCCTTGCCGCCCATCGCAGCCTCCTTCACCCGCACCCGTCACGCTTCGAATCGACCGCCCCAGTCTCGCAGAGTCCGCCGGCTCCCCGTCCGGGGCCGGGCCGACCCCCGCCACCTGCGCGGATTCCGGTTCGGTCACTGCCTGCGGTTCGCCGGGGACAGGGAGTTTCGACCTCCCGGCGGGGCGGGTATGCAGGTCTCGCACGGGGTCGCCGACCCCGCTTCCTGCCAGGGGGTGCGAGCCATGACGACCGACCGGGTGCCATCGTCCGGGCGTACCGCCGTGCCCTGGCCGGTCTTCCTCGCCAGAACCGGGCTCCGACCGCCGGACGCGTGCGAGTGAAACCCCTGACCGGTCGTTAGCCTGCTGCTGACGGACCGTCC
Source organism: Kitasatospora sp. NBC_01266 (assembly GCF_036242395.1). Lineage (NCBI taxonomy): Bacteria > Bacillati > Actinomycetota > Actinomycetes > Kitasatosporales > Streptomycetaceae > Kitasatospora > Kitasatospora sp. NBC_01266. The sequence continues at coordinate 4,772,870 of NZ_CP108458.1, forward strand.
TTCACCGGCCCGCTCGTATCGGCGTCCATCACGACCACGCCGGACGCACCGCGCGACCGGACCACCCCACCCCCCGTACCAGGCACCCCGGCGACGACGCCGGGCGCCGCCGCACCCGACCCACCCACTGATGAGGACATTCGAGATGCCCACCGGCCAGGTCAAATGGTTCAACGAGACGAAGGGTTTCGGCTTCCTGTCGCGCGACGGCGGTGAGGACGTCTTCGTCCACAGCAAGGCGCTGCCCGACGGGGTGAGCACGCTCAAGCCGGGGCAACGGGTGGAGTTCGGGGTGGTCGCGGGGCACCGCGGCGACCAGGCGATGGGTGTCACGCTGCTGGAGGCGCTGCCCTCGGTGGCCGCCGCGCAGCGCCGCAGCGCCGATGACATGGCGCCGATCGTGCAGGACCTGATCACCATGCTGGACACCGCGCTGCCCGGCCTGCAGCACGGCCGCTACCCGGCCAAGCCGGTCGGCCAGAAGCTGGCGGCGGCGCTGCGCGCGGTGGCGGACCAGTTCGACGCCTGATCCGCCGCCGGGCCTTCCCGTGACCCGGTTACGGGAAGGCCAGAGCGTCCGGCGACACGGCCGGCACCAGGCCCTGCTCGGCCGCCCGGTCGAGCAGGGCGCGCACCGCCGCGTAGCCCTCGGCGCCCAGCTCCGCGGTGAACTCGTTGACGTACAGCCCGATGTGCTGGTCGGCCACCGCCGGGTCCAGCTCCTGGGCGTGCGCCAGCACGTACTCCCGGGAGGCCGCCGGATCGGCCCAGGCCGCCTCCACCGAGCCGCGGATCGCCGCCGCCAGTTCGCGCAGCCGGGCCGCGCCCAGCGAGCGCTTGGCGATGATCGCGCCCAGCGGGATCGGCAGGCCGGTGCGCGCCTCCCAGGCCTCGCCCATGTCGGCCAGCTTCGCCAGCCCGTACTCCTGGTAGGTGAAGCGCGCCTCGTGGATCACCAGTCCGGCGTCCACCCGGCCGTCCCGCACCGCCGGCATGATCTCGTGGAACGGCAGCACCACGACCTCGCCCAGGCCGCCGGGCACCGCCTCGGCCGCCCAGAGCCGGAACAGCAGGTAGGCGGTGGAGCGCTCGCTCGGCACGGCCACCACCTTGCCGCTAAGGTCGCCTCCGGCGCCCGGCAGGGTGAGCACCAGCGGCCCGCAGCCGCGGCCCAGCGCCCCGCCGCAGGGCAGCAGCGCGTACTGGTCGAGCAGCCAGGGCAGCGCCGCGTAGCTGACCTTGAGCAGGTCCAGCTCGCCGCGCTCGGCCTGGCCGTTGGTCACGTCGATGTCGGCGAAGGTGACCTCGGGGGCCTCGGCGCCCGGGATCAGGCCGTGCGCCCAGGCGTGGAAGACGAAGGTGTCGTTCGGGCAGGGCGAGTACGCGACCCGCAGCGGTTCAGCCACCGGTGGCCTCCTCCATCAGTCGGTCGTAGGGGAGCAGGGCGAAGGCGCGCTCCAGTGCAGCCAGCGCCTCGCCGATCCGCCAGGCGGCCCGGTCGCGCGGGCCCACGGCGTTGGAGACGGTGCGCAGCTCCAGGGCCGGCACACCGAAGCGGGCGGCCGCCTCGGCCACCCCGAAGCCCTCCATCGCCTCGGCCACCGCGCCCGGGTGGCGCTCGGTCAGCTCGGCCGCGCGGGCGGCGCTGCCGGTGACGGTGGAGACCGTCAGCACCGGGCCGACCGCCGCCGAGGTGGCCTCGGCCAGCAGCGCGACGGCGCCGGGCGGCGGGGTGTGCACGGTGGTGCCGAAGCCCAGCTCGGCGACGTCCCGGAACCCCTCGGGGGTCTGGGCGCCCAGATCGGCGGCGACGATCGCGTCGGCCGCGACCACCGCCCCGATCGGCGCGTGCGGGGCGAAGCCGCCGGCGATCCCGGCCGAGAGCACCAGCGGGTGCCGCTCGGCGGCCAGCGCGATGGCGGTGGCGCTCGCGGCGGCGGCCGGGCCGACGCCGGCGGTCAGCACCGTGACTCTCCCGTGCCGCGCGCCGCGCAGCACGGCCTCGGCCTCCGCGGCCACCGCGACGACGACGAGCAGCCGACCCGCTCCCGGCCGGGGGCGGATCGGCTGCTCGGTGCCGCTGTCGGGCTGGGTCACTGACCCTGCGAGGGGTCCTGACCCTGCGAGGGGTCCTGGCCCTGGGTGGCGTCCTGCGGCGAGGCCACCGGCGCGGCCGAGTTGACCAGGTCGACGAACCAGACCGCGATGATGCCCGGGCTGGCGGTGTTGGCCGTCGCCGGGTCGAACTCGATCACGGTCAGCGCGGTGTCGCGGTTGCTGGTGAGCAGGTTGGCGGCCGACTGCACGCCGGAGAAGGTGGTGTCCTTCTGGAAGTTCGCCACCACGGCGCCGCCCTGGGCACCGCCGCCGTTGGTGAAGGCCCGCCAGCCGTTCTTCGCGCTGTCCGGGTCGATCCCGACGCCGAGCTGGTCGCTCGACTTCACCGAGAGCTTGACGGGGAAGCTGCCGGCCGGCTGGTTGGAGATCTGGGCGCAGGCCTGGCGCGCCGCGGTGTCCAGCGGCTTGCCGCCGTTGAAGCAGGCCGGCGTGGGGGCCACCGCGTGCGAGGAGCGGCCGATGGTGACGGTCGCCATGGTCTTCGTCGGCTTGGGCTGGCCCGACGCGTAGGCGATGGAGCCGCCGATCGTGCCGGCGCCGATCACGACCACGGCGCCGAGGGCGGCGATGACACGGGAACTGAGGCTCATGGGACGAAAGGCTATCCAACTCTGACGATCACGCGACGCGGGGGTGCGGTGCGCCGCCGCGTACCCCCAGGCGGACCAGTGCCAGCAGCGTCCAGACCAGCGCCACGCCGAGCAGCGCCGCCGCCACCGACAGGCCGAGCGTGCCGTTCAGCGGCAGCAGGATGCCCAGCGCGCCGCCGGCCACCCAGGAGAGCTGCATCAGCGTCTCGGAACGGGCGAAGGTCGAGGTGCGCACCGCCTCCGGGACGTCGCGCTGGATCAGCGAGTCCAGCGCCAGCTTGGCCAGCGAGGCGGCGATCCCGGCGACGGCCGCCACCACCAGCACGGTCACGATCCCGTACCAGAGTGCGCTGGCGACGGCGGCGGCCGTGGCCAGCAGCAGCATCGCGGTGATCGTCGCCTCCGCGCCGCGGCTGCGCAGCCAGGAGCCGAAGACCGAGCCGAGCGCGTTGCCGCCGCCGGCCGCCAGGGCCAGCAGGCCCAGGCCCACGGTGGGGGACACGCCGCCGACCGGGTCGACGCGCAGCAGGAAGGCCAGGAAGAGGGTGAGGAAACCGCTCAGCCCGCGCAGCGCGGCCACCGCCCGCAGGCCCAGGACCACCGAGGGTCCGACCGTGCGCAGGCTGGCCTTGGCCCGGGGGGTCTCGGGGGCCGCCGCGGCCGGCCCGCCCGGGTCCTGGTGCGGGCTGGCGTGCAGCACCGCGCGCTGCTCGCCCTTGGCCGAGTCCACCTGGTGCGGCAGGTGAAAGGCCATCAGGGTGCCGATCACGAAGACCAGGAAGGCGCCGCGCAGCGGCCAGGCGGGCCCGGCCAGGTGCAGCGCCCCGCCCACCCCGGCCGCCAGGCCGGTGGCCAGCAGACCGGCCAGCGTCACCCGGGAGTTGGCCTTCACCAGGGTCACCCGGGCCGGCTTGAGCCGGGGCACCACCACGCTGCGCACCACGCCGTACGCCTTGGAGGCGACCAGGCAGCCGAGCGCCTCGGGATAGAGCGCCAGATTGCCGCCGCTGATCGAGCCCGCCATGGTCCAGGCGAGCACCGCGCGGCTGAGCATCGACATCGCCATCGCGGCCCGGCGGCCGTGCGGCAGCCGGTCGAGCAGCGGGCCGATCACCGGGGCGAGCAGCGCGAACGGGGCCATGGTGACCACCAGGTAGAGCGCCACCCGGCCGCGGGCCTCGCTGGTGGGCACCGAGAAGAAGATGGTGGAGGCGAGCGCGATGGTGATCAGCATGTCGCCGAAGGAGTTCAGCGCGTGCAGCTCGATCAGCTTGGCCAGGCCCGACTCGCCGGCGCCGTCGGCCGAGGTGGCCTTGCGGATCCGGCGCCCGGTGCCGTGCACCACCTGCCCGGTGCGCAGCCCGGCCGCGGAGGCGCTGCGGACCAGCAGGCCGCGGCGCGGTTCCAGCTCGGTCGGCGGTTCCTCGGGCTCTTCGGTGGCGATCTGGCCGGTGGGGCGATCGGGCAGCGGCGACCCGTCCTCCGACTGTGGGCCTGACTCGTCCACAGGGGGGACCGAGAGCTGCTGTCGCGGCACGGAGACCGGTGAGGCGTGCTGCGACGGAGTTTCGTCCGCCACACGAGCAATCCTGCCTGACAATCCCCGCCAGTACGAGGGATTGGGGCCAGCTCGGCGCGGCCCGACAGGGCTGGTACCCTCAGCGGCCGTCCAACTGGCTGTCGCGCGGAGCTTCCCGACGGGTAGCCTGCACTCTGCGGACCGCTTCGGCGGAGCGTGCGGCGCACCGGTCGGCCTTGGCCCGGCGGCGGCGCGGCCGGTCCACGCAAGGCTCCTGGTCACGCAGAATAGGGGCGGTACCACGAGCGAGCGGTACCGGCGGCTGGTTCGAGCGATGCGACGCCCACGGGTGCGCACCTGGCGGCCGTGACGGTCCCGAACGGCCCGGGCGAGCCACCGGGCGATTAGGCTGCAGGTAAGAAGACTGGAGAGAACCGACGCCGTGAGTGCTGCGATGCGAAGCCGTACCCCCGACCGGCTCTGTGCCGAAGCCGTCGAACTCGCCAGGCAGGCAGCGGTCGAGGCGGTCGGCCCTGCCGCCGTCGGCAGCCACCTGGCCGTCCAGGCCGAGGGCGAGCGGGTCGTCACCCATACTTTCGAGTGCCTGGACGCCGCCTACCGCGGCTGGCGCTGGGCCGTCACCGTGGCCCGCGCGCCGCGCGCCAAGCTGGTGACGCTGGACGAGGTCGTGCTGCTGCCCGGCGACGACGCGGTGCTGGCCCCGCAGTGGGTGCCGTGGAGCGAGCGGCTGCGGCCCGGTGACCTCGGGCCCGGCGACCTGCTGCCCACCGACGCCGACGACGTGCGGCTGGAGCCGGGGTGGACCGGCGAGGACGAGCCCGTGCCGAACTCGGCCGTCTTCGACGGCGAGGAGGAGCTGGAGCTGACCGACCCGCACGTGCAGCCGGCTCCGGCGCGGGCGCGGATCGGCGCGGTGGCGGACGAGCTGGGCATGGCCCGTGCCCGGGTGCTCTCCCGACTCGGGCTGCACCTGGCCGCCGACCGCTGGGAGAAGGCGCACGGCCCGCAGACCCCGATGGCGCAGTCCGCCCCCGCCTCCTGCACCAGCTGCGGCTTCCTGATCCCGATCGGCGGCTCGCTGGGCCAGGCCTTCGGCGTCTGCGGCAACGAGTACGGTCCGGCGGACGGTCAGATCGTCTCGCTCGCCTACGGTTGCGGCGGCCACTCCGAGGCGGCCGTGCTGCCCGCGCCGCCGGTGCCGGCCGAGCTGATCCTGGACGAGACCGTGGTCGAGCCGATGCAGCTGCACCCCGACCGGGCCGGCGGTTCGGTCGAGCCGGACGCCCCGGCCGAGGAGCTGGGCCACTCCTGACGCGCCCCGATCGAGCCCCGGACGGCACCGCCGCCCGGGGCTCCTTCATGCCCGGCGGCCCCCCAGGTCACCCCGGCGGCCCTGGCGGCGAACGAGCCTGCGAAAAAGGGAGAGAATGCCCCCCAAGGATCTCGTGTGACGGTTGGGGAAGGCGGCGGGTCCAGTGGAGCCTCGCATCATCGGCAGTGGCGGCGACGAGCAGGCGGCCGATCACTTCGGCACGGCCGAGTTGCGGCGCAGGGTGCTGGACGCCTGGGCGGCTTCGCCGGCCCGGTTCCGGGAGGACGCCAACGCGGAGGAGGAGCTGGCGCTCGGCGGTTACCGGGATCGTCTGGTGGTCGAGTTGGCGCAGAACGCGGCGGACGCCGCGGGCCGCGCCGGTCGCGGCCCGGGTCGGCTGCGGCTGACCCTGCGCGACGGGGTGCTGGCCGCCGCCAACACCGGTGCGCCGCTGGACGCGGCGGCGATCGAGTCGCTCTCCACCCTGCGCGCCTCCTCCAAGCGGGCCGACGCCACCCCCACCGTGGGCCGGTTCGGGGTCGGCTTCGCCGCCGTGCTCGCGGTGAGCGACGAGCCGGCCATCGTCGGCCACGCGGGCGGCGTGCGTTGGTCGCTCGCCGAGTCCCGGCAGCTCACCGACCGGGTGGCGGGCGAACAGCCCGCACTGGCCGAGGAGTTGCGCCGACGTGACGGTCACGTCCCGGTGCTGCGGCTGCCGCTGCCCGCCGAGGGCGAGCCGCCGACCGGCTACGACACGGTGGTCCTGCTGCCGCTGCGCGACGGCGCCGCCGAGGACCTGACCCGCCGTCTGCTGAACGGCGTGGACGACGCGCTGCTGCTCACCCTGCCCGGTCTGGCCGAGATCGTCGTGGAGACCCCGGACGGCGGCTCGCGCACGCTGACCCGCTCGGTGGCCGAGCGCACCGAGCAGGGCCTGGGCCAGGTCACCCTGACCGAGTGCGACGCGCAGGGCGCCACCAGCCGCTCGCTCTGGCAGACCGTCACCGCCACCGGCGCACTCGCCCCCGAGCTGCTGGCCGACCGTCCGATCGAGGAGCGGGCCCGCCCGTACTGGACGGTGACCTGGGCCGTGCCGGTCTCCGCCGCCGGCACCCCGCAGCCGCTTCCGGTGGCGCCCGTGCTGCACGCGCCCACCCCGAGCGAGGAGCCGCTGGGCGTGCCCGCGCTGCTGATCGCCTCCTACCCGCTGGACTCCACCCGGCGCCACGTCGCGCCCGGCCCGCTCACCGACTTCCTGACCGAGCGGGCCGCCGAGGCCTACACCGACCTGCTGCGCGCCCGTGGCGCCGACCTCGGTTCGCTCGCGCTGGTCCCCGGGCCGCTGGGCCAGGGCGCGCTGGACAACGCGCTGCGCACGGTGATCCTCTCCCGGCTGCCCGGCACCGCGTTCCTGCCGCACCCCACCGCCGTCGAGGAGGGCACCCCGGCGCTGCGCCCGCGCGACGCCACGCTGCTGGAGGGCGCCGACTCCTCGGTGGTCGAGGCGCTGGCCCCGATCTTCCCCGGTCTGCTGCCGGCCGGCCTGGAGCGGCGGGCCGAGCTGCGCGCGCTGCAGGTGCGGCGGATCCCGCTGGCCGAGGTGGTCGACCAGCTCGGCGGCCTGGACCGGGAGCCGGCCTGGTGGCGCAGCCTGTACGGGGCGCTGGCCGGCGCCGATCCGGAGGCGCTCGGCGCGCTGCCGGTGCCGCTGGCCACCGGACGCACCGTCACCGGACCGCGCCGGGTGCTGCTGCCCTCCGAGGACGCCGACTGGGCGGGCTTCCCCGGTTATCCCGAGGCCCTGGCGGAGGCACTGGACCTGCTGGACCTGCGCCTGGCCCACCCCGAGGCCGCGCACCCGCTGCTGGCCAAGCTCGGCGCCGCCACCGCCACCCCGGCGGGCATCCTGGCGACCCCCGAGCTGCGCGCGGCCGTGGCCCGCTCGCTGGATCTGGCCGAGGAGGACTTCGAGGCCGCCGCCGATCTGGCCGACGCGGTGCTCGGCCTGGTCAGGGCGGCCGGCGCGAAGGCCGGCGACCACCCGTGGCTGGCCCGCCTGGCGCTGCCCGACGACGAGGGCGAGCCGGCCAGGGCCGGTGAACTCATCCTCCCCGAAAGCCCGTTCGCCGAGCTCGCCCGTCCCGAGGACGCGCCCTTCGTGGACGAGGACCTGCTGGACCGCTGGGGCCCCGAGGTACTGGGCGCGGTCGGGGTGCTGAGCGACTTCGTGCTGGTCCGCGCCGAGGACGCGGTGCTCGACCCGGACGACCTGGAGCGCCTGGACCCCACCGCCCCCGCCGACCGCGCGGTCGGCGGCAATCCGACCGGCCTGCTGGACGAGGCGCCGGACGGGCTGGCCGACTGGGCCGAGGAGGTCCTGGAGGCGCTGCACGCGGACGACGCCGACGCGGTGGGTGTGCCGCCGGTGGCCGCCGAGCTGCTGGTGGTGCGCGATCTGGACCTGGTCGACGAGGAGGCCTGGCCCGAGGCGCTGGCCCGGCTGGCCCGTCCGCCGTACCGGGACGCGGTGATCACCCCGGTCCGGGTGCTGCTGCCCGACGGCAGCTACACCGACCTGCCGCCCTACACCGCCTGGTGGCTGCGCGACCACCCGGTGCTGGACGGCCGCGAGCCGGCCGGGCTGCGCGCGGCCGGCGCCGACTGGCTGCTCCGCGGCCTCTACGACGAGGCCCGCACCACGCTGGACGAGCAGTTCCTGCACGCCCTCGGGGTGCGCACCACGCTCGCCGCGCTGCTCGCCGAGCAGCACGGGCCGGACGAGCTGCTCGACCACCTCACCGACGAGGAGAGCGAGGTGACGCACCGCCAGCTGCACGGCATCTACACCGCGCTGGCCGCCGTCGAGGTCGAACCCCTGGACGTGGTGCGGGCCCTGCCGCCGCTGGACGAGGCCACCGGGCGCAGGCCGGGGCACACCGTGGTGGTGGACGCCACCGAGGCCGTCGTCGCCGACGCGCCCGACCTGGTCCAGCTGCTGCACCCGTACCCGCTGATCCCGGTCGCCCCGGCGCTGGCCCCGGCGCTGGCCGAGCGGCTGCACGTCTCGCTGGCCAGCGAGATCGCCGGCGGCCGGGTGCTCTCCGAGGGCGTCCTGCACCGGGTGCCGCCGTTCGTCCGCGAGCTGCTGCCCGGCTGCCCGGTCGCCTACGAGGAGCACGAGGAGCTGCTGGTGGTCGGCCCGGACGGTGAGGAGGCCGGGGTGGACTGGCGCTGGGACACCGCGGCGCCCACTCCCGAGCTGCCCTACGACCCGGAGTCGGCCGCCCTGGAGGCCGCGGACGAGGTCGGGGGCAGCGTGCTGGCGGAGCCCGGCGGGGAGTTCGAGGTCCCGCCGGTCCCCGGCCTGCTGCACGCGGCCACCCCGGAGGGGCTGGCAGCCGGTCTGGCCTGGTCGGTGGGCCAGTGGCACCGGCGGTTCGAGGTGCTGGCCGCGCTCACCGAGCCGGACCGGGCCTACGAGCTCTCGGCGGCCCGCGACTTCGAGTCCTGACGGTCCGCTCCCGACGGTCCGTTCCTGGCGGACCGTCGGGCCGGCTGGGCTGGCTAGGGTGGCGAGCATGATCGAGATAGCCGAGCGCAGGTTCCTCTTCCTGCTCGCCAGCGCCCGCCCGGACAGCAACACCGAGCTGCTCGCCCGGCGGGCCGCCGAGCAGCTGCCCGCCGACGCCGAGCAGCGCTGGCTGCGGCTGGCCGAGCTGCCGCTGCCGCCCTTCGTCGACGCCCGGCACGACGCGGGCGGCGGCTACCCGCCGCCGCAGGGCCACGCCGCCACCCTGCTGGAGGCCACCCTGTGGGCCACCGACCTGGTGATCGCCTCGCCGCTGTACTGGTACAGCGTCTCCGCCGACACCAAGCTCTACCTGGACCACTGGGCGGGCTGGTTGCGGGTGCCGGGCGTGGACTTCAAGGCCCGGATGGCCGGCAAGGCGCTCTGGGGCGTCACCGTGCTGACCACCGAGGACCACGCCCCGGCCGATCCGCTGGTCGGCACCCTTCGGCTGTCCGCCGAGTACCTGAAGATGGGCTGGGGCGGGGTGCTGGCGGGCACCGCCAACAAGCCGGGGCAGATCCTGGAGGACGCCGGGGCGCTGGAGCGGGCGAAGACCTTCTTCGCCGCCGGCTAGCGCCGGACCGGCGCCGGCTACGCCTGGTCCGGTCCGCGCGTGACGAAGAAGCGCCAGACCACCTCGAGCAGCAGCCCGGCCAGCACCGCGATCGCCACGCCCGTCCACACGTCGCGGCTGTCGATCAGCTGGAGCTGGAAGAAGTTCGACAGCCAGGGCACCACCATGACCAGCGCGAAGGCGCCGCACATGGCGCCGATCAGCAGCACCCGCCACCAGGTGTAGGGCCGGGCCACGATCGCCAGCACCCACATGGCCACGATGAAGAGGGTGAGGGTGGCCACGCTGGTGTCGGACTTCAGGTCGGTGGCGTGGTCGGCGCGGGCCAGCGCGTAGGCGGTGAAGGTGGCCGCCCCGGCGATCACCCCGCCGGGGACGGCCAGCCGCAGCACCCGGCGCACGAAGCCGGGCCTGGCCCGCTCGCTGTTCGGGGCCAGCGCCAGGAAGAAGGCCGGGATGCCGATGGTGAGCGAACTCAGCAGGGTCGAGTGCCGGGGCAGGAACGGGTAGGGCAGCTGGGTGAAGACCACCAGCAGCGCCAGCAGCACCGAGTAGACCGTCTTCACCAGGAAGAGGCCGGCCACCCGCTCGATGTTGCCGATCACCCGGCGGCCCTCGGCGACCACCGAGGGCAGCGTGGCGAAGCTGTCGTCCAGCAGCACGATCTGCGCCACCGCCCGGGTGGCCTCGCTGCCCGAGCCCATCGCCACGCCGATGTCGGCGTCCTTGAGCGCCAGCACGTCGTTGACGCCGTCGCCGGTCATCGCCACGTGGTGCCCGCGGGACTGCAGCGCGCCGACCAGCTCGCGCTTCTGCTGCGGTGTCACCCGGCCGAAGACGGAGGTGCGTTCGGCGGTGTCGGCCAGGGCCTCGGGGTCGCTCGGCAGGGTCCGGGCGTCCAGCGGGTGCTCGGCGCCGGGCAGCTCCAGGCTCGCCGCGACGGCGCCGACCGAGACCGCGCTGTCCCCGGAGATCACCTTCGCCTGGACCCGCTGCTGCTCGAAGTAGCGCAGCGTGCTCGCGGCGTCCGGGCGCAGCCGCTGCTTGAGCACCACCAGGGCCAGCGGGCGCAGGTCCTTGGCCGGGTCGGGGGCGTCCAGCGGCACCGGGGTGCGGCCGAGCAGCAGCACCCGAAGGCCCTGCCCGCCCAGTTCGTCCACCTCGGCCAGCGCCGGGTGCCCGGTGGGCAGCAGCACGTCGGGTGCGCCGAGCAGCCAGCTGGCCTCGGCGCCGCCCGGCTCCAGCAGCTGCACCCCGCTCCACTTGCGGGCCGAGGAGAACGGCATCGCCTCCAGCACCCGCCAGTGCTCCCGGCCCTCCCCCTCGGGGGCGGGGTAGGCGTCCAGCACCGCCCGCATGCTGGCGTTCGGCCGGGCGTCCGCCGCCGCCATCACGCCGAGCGCCCGGCGCAGCCGCTCGCCGTCGCCGGCGTCGTCCAGTGCGCGCAGCTCCAGCACGTCCATGCCGCCCTCGGTGAGGGTGCCGGTCTTGTCCAGGCAGACGGTGTCCACCCGGGCCAGTCCCTCGATCGCCGGCAGCTCCTGGACCAGGCACTGCTTGCGGCCCAGCCGGATCACCCCGATCGCGAAGGCCACCGAGGTCAGCAGCACCAGCCCCTCGGGCACCATCGGCACGATCCCGGCCACCGTGCGGCGCACCGCCTCGCGCCAGTCGTTGTGCTCCACCGACCACTGGCTGATCACCAGGCCGAGCGCGGTGGGGATCAGCAGGTAGGTGATGAACCGCAGGATGGTGTCGATGCCGGTGCGCAGCTCGGACTTGACCAGGGTGAACCGGCTGGCCTCCTCGGCCAGCCGGGCGGCGTAGGCGTGGCGGCCGACCTTGGTGGCGGTGAAGGCGCCGGCCCCGGCGACCACGAAGCTGCCGGACATCACCAGGTCGCCCGGGTGCTTGAGGACCGGGTCGGGCTCGCCGGTGAGCAGCGACTCGTCGATCTCCAGGCCCTCGGCCTCGGTGACCGCGCCGTCCACGATCACCTTGTCGCCGATGCCGAGCAGCACGGTGTCGTCCAGCACGATCTCGGCCACCGCGACCTGGGTCACCTGGCCGTCCCGGCGCACCTCGGGGCGGGCCTCGCCGATCAGCGCGAGGCTGTCCAGGGTCCGCTTGGCGCGCACCTCCTGGATGATGCCGATCGCCGTGTTGGCGACGATCACCAGGCCGAACAGCCCGTCCTGGATCGGGCCGACCACCAGGATGACCGCGAAGAGCACACCGATGATCGCGTTGAAGCGGGTGAAGACGTTCGCCCGCACGATCTCCTTGACGGACCGTGAGGAACGCACCGGGACGTCGTTGACCTGCCCGTTCGCCACCCGCTCGGCGACCTCCGCCGTCGTCAGGCCGCCACGCCGGACGGGCGCGAGGCCGGTGGCGCCGGCGCTCGCGCCGCTGTCAGGGGCGGGCCGGTCCGCGGCGGGATGCGTCATGGCATCGACTCTACGGGGGCGAAATGTCCGGTGCGTCCTCCTATGGTCCAGGCCCGGCCGACCGGGTGGACCGCTCGGCGGGGGTGTCACTCCTCCCCGGGGCGGACCGGGGTGTGGGCCTGGGGACGGACCTGGGTGCGGGCCCGGGTGCGGACCTGGGGGCGGACGTGCCCCGGTGCGGTCACTGGCCGGGAAGGGCCTCGCCGCTCACCCGGTCCCGCTGGATCGCGGCGCGCCGGGCCCGGCAGTACCAGAGCCCGATCAGGCCGAGCAGACCGCCGGAGAGGCAGATCCAGGGCCAGCTGCCGTGCCCGTGCGCGGAGAGGGTGTGCTGGAAGGGGAGCAGCACCAGGAAGCCCACGAACCAGAGCACCGTGCCGCCGCCCACGATCGCGACGTCGTTGGCTTCCAGGGGCGGCGGCGAGGGGTGCAGGGCGGTCTTCGGCATAGCGCTCAGCCTACGGCTTCGGGGGCGCGCCACCCGGTTGATCTACGCGCGAAGATGGCGCGTGCACGACCGGTGAACTCATACTGAAGGCCCTCCTTTGCCCCCACCAGAGGACATATCGCATGCCTTCCGCGGCCCTCGACCGCTACTTCCGGATCTCCGAACGCGGCTCCAGCGTGCCCCGGGAGATCCGTGGCGGTGTCGCCACCTTCTTCACCATGGCCTACATCCTGGTGCTGAACCCGATCATCCTGTCCAACGCCGTGGACATCAACAAGCAGTCGCTGAGCTTCCCGCAGCTGGTCACGGCCACCGCGCTGACCGCGGGACTGACCACGCTGCTGATGGCCGTGATCGGCAACGTCCCGATCGGCCTGGCCGCGGGGCTGGGTGTGAACACCATCGTCGCGCTCCAGCTGGCACCCAAGATGACCTGGCCGGATGCGATGGGCATGGTCGTGCTGGCCGGCATCTGCATCATGCTGCTGGTCGCCACCGGCCTGCGCGAACGGGTGATGACCGCCGTGCCGCTCGGGCTGCGCAAGGCGATCGCGATCGGCATCGGCCTGTTCATCACCCTGGTGGGCCTGGTCGACTCCGGCTTCACCAGCCGGGTCCCCGACAGCGCCCACACCACCGTGCCGCTGGAGCTGGGGATCGGCGGCCACCTGCACGGCTGGCCGGTGCTGGTCTTCGTGCTCGGCGTGCTGCTCACCATGGTGCTGGTGGTGCGCAAGGTGCCGGGCGCGATCCTGATCTCGATCGCGGCGATGACCGTGGTCGCGCTGGTGATCCAGAAGCTGGCGAACCTGCCCGCCGACGCCTGGGGCCTGACCGTCCCCAAGTGGCCGGGCAACCCGGTCTCCGCCCCCGACTTCGGACTGGTCGGCAAGGTCAGCCTGTTCGGCGGCTTCCATTACGTCAGCGTGCTGACCGGGATCCTCTTCATCTTCACCGTGCTGATGAGCGCCTTCTTCGACGCGATGGGCACCATCCTCGGCGTCGCCGACGAGGCCCACCTGCTCGACGAGAAGGGCGACCTGCCCGGCATCAACCGGGTGCTGATGGTCGACGGCATCGCCACCGCCCTCGGCGGCGCCACCTCCTCCTCGGCCAACACCTGCTTCGTCGAGTCGACGGCCGGCGTCGGCGAGGGCGCCCGCACCGGCCTCGCCAGCCTGGTCACCGGCGCGCTCTTCATGCTCGCGCTCTTCCTGACCCCGCTGGCCACCATGGTCCCGGCCCAGGCGGCCACCCCGGCACTGGTCACGGTCGGCTTCCTGATCCTGGCCAACTCGATCCGCGAGATCGACTGGAGCGACTACACCATCGCGATGCCGGCCTTCCTGACCATGCTGCTGATGCCGTTCACCTACAGCATCACCAACGGCATCGGGATGGGCTTCATCACCTTCTGCGTCCTGCGGGTGGCGACCGGGCGCGGGCGCAGCGTGCCGGTGGCGCTGTACGCGGTGGCGGGGGTGTTCGCCTTCTACTACATGATGCCGGCGCTGGGGTTGGGCAAGTAGCAAGGGTGATTGATATCGACGTGGCGGAGCCTCAGCCGAGCAGCTCGGTCAGCTCCACGGCCGTCCAGTGGCCCGCCGCGCCCGGGCGGGTGCTGAGGTAGGCGGCGCTGCGCGGGGTGGGCCAGGCGTGGGACTCGTGCAGGCCGGCGGCCAGGTGGTGGAGGTAGCCGAGGGCGGGCCGGGCGAGCGGGGCGTCGGCGGTGCGCCACGGGGCGGTGAGGGTGAGCAGCGGGAGGCCTTCGAGGTCGCCGGGGTGCACCAGGGTCTCGTAGCGGCCCGGTCCCAGGGTGGCGCGGCCGTGGCTGAGGACGGGGCGCAGGTCGAGGTCGGTGCCGGGGGCGCGGTGCATCTCCTGGGCGGCGAGGTCGGCGAACTGCTCGGCGGTGAGCAGGTAGGCGCGGGCGGGGGTCAGGCCGGGGTCGAGGGGGTCGTAGAAGGCCATCCCGCCGGTCCAGAGGGTGGACTCCAGGGCGAAGTACAGCTGCCCGGGGAGCTGGATGGGGCGCGTCGCGCGCGGTGGGCGCGGGTCGCGGCAGCCGGGGTGGGCGCGGGCGCCGCCGGGTGGCCGGCCGCCGGCCAGGTAGGCGGTCAGCCGGGCCAGGTGCAGGTTGGAGCCGTAGGCGGCGTACCAGAGGAGCTGCCCGGTCATGCTGTCAGGGTAGGCGGCGGGTCCGGGTGGGGGGCGGATGCCGGGGAAAATCGGGGTCGGGTCGGGGATGCTCCGGATATCCGGTGGGGCGCGCCGGCCTGAACGATGGTCGGCATGCTTACGGTGATGCGGATTGCCAGCTCGACGGTGCGGGTGCGCTGGGCCTCGTTCGTCGGCACGTTCGTCGCGCTGGCCCTCGGCGTGGGGCTGCTGGCGACCGCGACGTTGACCATCGTGGCGACCGGGCACCTCGCCGGCCGGCCGTCGCGCTACGACCACGCGCCGGTGGTGGTGCTGCCGGACACCGAGGTGGTGGTGCACGACCAGGTGGCCGGTGACCAGCGGGTGAAGGTCACCGAGCAGCCGGGCCTGACGCCCGAGGTGCTCGCGGCGGTGGGCCGCACCGGACCGGTGGTGGCGGACCGCACCTTCTACGCCCAGCTGCTCGGCGGCCCGAAGGACCAGGTGGGGCACGGCTGGTCGGCCGCCGCCTTCGGCGGCTACCGGCTGCTGGCCGGAGCGCCGCCGCAGCACCCGGACGAGGTGGTGCTCGGTGGCGGCGAGGCGGCCATGGTCGGGCAGCGGGTGCGGGTGCTGACGGCTGACGGTCCGCTGGAGCTGACGGTCAGCGGGGTGAGGGCGGCGGTCCCGTTCGAGCACGCGCTCTTCTTCACCGACCAGCGGGCCGCGCAACTCTCGCCCCCGGTCGACGCGTTGGTCGCCTACGGGGCTCCGGACCAGGTCCGGCAGGCGGTGTCCGGAGCGCGGTGGCCGTGTACGCGGGGGCGCAGCGGCGGGACGCCGATCCGAACCGCGATGCCGAGCTCGGCCAACTGGACAACGTCACCACGCCGTTGGGCCTGGCGGCGGCGGTGGCCGCGCTGGTGGCGGGCTTCGTGCTGGCTGGCACCTTCGCGTTCTCGGTCGCGCAGCGGCGACGTGAGCTGGTGCTGCTCCGGCTGGCGGGGGCGACCCGGAGCCAGGTGCTGGGCGTCGTCATGGTGGAGACGCTGCTCTGCGTGGGCGCCGGCGTGCTGCTCGGGGCGGTCGCGTCCGCGCTGAGCGTGGGCGGCTCGTGGGCGGCGCTGTGCCGCCTGGTGGGGCCGATTCCGCTGGGCGCCGAAGTGGTCGGCGGCCCCTGGCCGATCGTCGCCGCACTCGGCCTGCTCTGCGGCGTGGTCGCGCTGGTGGCGGCCCTCGCCCCGGCCTCGCTGGCCCTGCGGGTGGGGCCGCTGCGGCCGGCGGCGGCGCGCGAGTAGCGGGCTTCCTGGTAGCCGGTTACCGGCCGAGCCGACGTCCGGTGCTGGCCGGAAAGCGCGCTGTGTAGGCCAGTTGGGTGTGGGCATACTGCCGGTGGACTCATGAGGGGGCAGTGGCCGATGGCGCGATGGGACCCAACCGGTATCGACGAGGCGGACTTTCTGCCGGAGCCGTTCCAGACGGCTGATCAGGCGTCGGTTTCCGGACAGCGGCAGACCCTGCGCTGGTACCGCGGGATGATCCTGATGTTGGTGGCCGCCGCCGTGGTCGGCGCGGTGGCCAGCACGAAGGCGAGCGTCGCGCCGCTGATCTCGGTGGCGGCCTTCCTGCTGGCCGGCTACTTCTGGGCCCGGCTGCGCCGCGCCAACCCGCAGGCCCAGTGGTACGGGGCCCGCGCCGCCGCCGAGTCGGTGAAGACGCTGGCCTGGAAGTACGTCGTGCGGGCCCGTCCGTTCGGCGGCCCGGCGGACTCGCCCGAGGTGGACGAGGTGTACCGGATCCAGGTCGCCGACGTGCTGCGGGCCTTCGAGGAGAGCGGCGCCCTGGCCCCCGGTGCGGTGCCCGAGATCACCGACGGGATGCGGCAGTTGCGCGCCGCCGACCTGCCCATGCGCCGCACCGTCTACCTGCGGCTGCGGGTGGAGGGCCAGCGCACCTGGTACCTGGCCAAGGCGGCCGCCTGCGAGTCGCAGTCCGTCTCCTGGGGCCTGGGCACGGTCGCCCTGATGATCGTCGGCGGTGCGGCGGCCGTCGCCCAGGCGCTCGGCGCGCTCTCGGTGAGCATCTTCGGCGCCTGTTCGGCCGCCGCCGCCGCGATCATCGCCTGGACCCAGCTGAAGCAGCTGCGCCCACTGGTCTCGGCCTACCAGCTGGCCGCCAAGGAACTCGACGTGGTCTGGGGAAAGTTGACCGCCATCGAGCTGAACGACCCGGACGCCGAGGCCAGCTGGTCCCAGCTGGCCGGCGATGTCGAGGACGCGGTGGCCCGTGAGCACACCAGCTGGCGCGCCCGGCGGGCCTTTCCGCGCTGAGAGTGACGGATCGTCAGGAGAAGACGACCGAGCGGAGCTTGAGGCGGTCGCCGAGCCTGTTGCCGGGCGGCATCACGCGGTAGACGCTCCCCTTGCAGTCGAAGTCGAGGTAGGCGACGGCGGTGGCGTCGGTGAGGTTCTCCGGTGCGAAGGCCGGGTCGTCCGGGGTGGCCCCGAACAGGTTGACGCACCGGCCGCCCTCGGGGTCGTGCAGCGTCCCGCGATCGTCCGCCCCGAACCGGTAGTGGAACTCGCCGGTGGCGGCGTAGGAAGAGCTCGGTACGGCCAGCACGAGCAGCAGCGCGCCGGCAGCGGCGGCGACGGTGTTGCGGAGACGCATGGGGTGATCCCTTTCGATGAAGGCGAACTGGGATCACCGTAGAGTGGGGCGAATCAGGCGAAACGGTTCTGCTTGGGTCACTCGTGTGTCGTCCGGGCGGGCGCCGAGGGGGAGTTGGGGCGGCTCAGCTGAAGTCGCGGCGGAAGATGTCGGCCTCCAGGACCTCCGGGAGGACGCGGGAGACGGTGGCGATGTCATCGTCGTCGTGCAGGACCGTCAGGCCGTGGTGCACGGCCGTGGCACACAGCAGTAGATCGGCCGGGCCGGGACCTCGGTGCCGGCCCTTCTGGGTGAGCTTGTACTGGGCGTTCTCCGCCCACCGCCAGGCGTCCTTGGGCATGGGGGCGGAGGCGAAGAGCGTGGTCAGCTCCTCCTCCAACTCGTCACGATGCGCGGGACTCTCGGCCGAGTAGAGGTATTCGAGCTTCGTGATCGAGCACACTTTGACCAGGCCGGCTTCCAGCGGGCCGATCCAGCGCGCCTGGACGCCCCGGTCCTGGAGAATCCGCCAGATGGCGGAAGTGTCGATCAAGTAGCCGGTCACTCATTCACCTCGCTGGGCACGTTTGCGTGTCTCGTATGCGCGGATCGCCGGATCGAACTCGCCGCGCGCTGCGCGGGTCGTCATCTTCTCCAACGCTTCCAGTCGCTTGAGCCGCTCGACCACCTCCCGGAGTGCGGTGTTGACCGTTTCCTTCTTGGTGGTGGTGCCGAGCAGTCGCATGGCCTCGGCCAGGATGTCGGGGTCGAGCTCGATGTTGGTGGCGGTCACCCTGTTCCTCCTCTCGGATCGTCGCACATGGCATACGGCTTCATTGTGCGGTATCGACACGGCAGACGCCATGGCGATTTTTAATTAGTTAGGGTAATGACGTATCCTAAGTATCATGTCCGAGATGTCCGAGGGCGACCTCGCCGCTGTCAGTCAGCTGCGGTCGTCCGTGATGCGGCTGGCGCGCAGGTTGCGGCACCAGCATGTGGAGCAGTCCCTCAGCCCTACCGAGATGGGGGTGCTGGGGACGCTGGCCCGGTGTGGGAGTGCGACACCGGGGGAGTTGGCGCGGCGGGAGCATGTGCAGCCGCCGTCGATGACGCGAATCATCGCGATGTTGGAGGAGAAGGGGCTGGTGCGGCGCGAGCCGCACCCCGAGGACCGGCGGCAGGTGGTGGTCAGCATGACCGACCAGGCCGCGGCGATCCTCGACGAGAGCCGCAGGCGGCGCAACGCCTGGCTCGCGGAGCTGGCCTCCGGGCTGACCGAGGAGGAGTGGGCGAGCGTGCGCGCGGCAGCGCCCGCGCTGTACAAGCTCGCGCACCTGTAGCGCACCGCACGGGATACGTCGGACGTAGAGAGAGGACCACCGCATCACCGCAGGACCGACCAGGAAGACCAGCAGCGCGGCCCCGGCTCATGCCGAGGCCGCGCACCGAGGGGAGCAGTACGTGATACCGCAGGGCGCAGCCGGCGCCGCCAACCGTCCCGACGACACCACCATCCCGACCAGCACCGTTGTCACCGCCACCAACGCCACCACCACCCCTGTCGCCACGCCGGTGAGTTCCCCCGGCGACGACGACCCCTGCGAACGCACCGCGGCGGCTGAGACCGCCGCACCGGGAACCGCGGCCTCGACCCGGTTCACCCGCCCGACGGGGACCTTCTCCTCGCTGCGGGTTCGCAACTACCGGTACTTCTTCGCCGGGCAGATCGTCAGCAACACCGGCAGCTGGATGCAGCGCATCGCCCAGGACTGGCTGGTGCTGAGCCTCACCGGCAGCCCGCTCGCGGTCGGCATCACCACCGCCATGCAGTTCCTGCCCACCCTGCTGCTCGGCCTCTTCGGCGGCGTGCTCGCCGACCGGATGCCCAAGCGGCGGATGCTGGTCGTCACCCAGGGCGCGATGGGCCTGCTGGCCGCCGCACTGGCCGTGATGACGATCACCGGTGTGGTGACCGAGTACTACGTCTACGCCTTCGCGCTGCTGCTGGGCCTGGTGACCGTGGTGGACACGCCGACCCGGCAGGCCTTCGTCTCCGAGATGGTCGGTCCCGAGCACCTGAGCAACGCGGTCAGCCTGAACGCCGCCAACTTCCAGACCGCCCGGCTGGTCGGCCCGGCGGTGGCCGGTCTGCTGATCGCGGCGGTCGGCAGCGGTTGGGCGTTCGCCCTCAACGCGCTCTCCTTCGCGGCCGTGATCGGCGGTCTGCTGGCGATGCGGACCAGCGAACTGCGTCCGGTGCAGCGGATCCCGCGCGAGAAGGGGCAGCTGCGCGAGGGGCTGCGGTACGTGCGCGAGCGTCCCGACCTGATGTGGCCGCTGGTGCTGGCCGGGTTCATCGGGACCTTCGGCTTCAACTTCCCGACCCTGCTCTCCGGCTTCGCCTACGACACCTTCCATGTCGGTCCGGGCCGGTATGGCCTGCTGAACACCGCGATGGCACTCGGCTCGCTGGCCGGCGCCCTCTACGCCGCTCGCCGGGGTGCCCCGCGCCTGCGCTGGCTGACCGGCGCGGCCCTGGGCTTCGGGCTGCTGGAGGTGCTGGCCTCCGGTGCACCCGGGTACTGGAGCTTCGCGGTGCTGCTCACCCTGATCGGGATCTGCGGGCTGACCTTCAACACGGCGGTCAACTCCTATGTGCAGCTGGCCACCGACCCCGAGATGCGTGGCCGGGTGATGGGCCTGCTGGTGCTGGTCTTCACCGGCGGCACCCCGGTCGGCGCCCCGCTGGTGGGCTGGGCGACCGACGCCTACGGCCCCCGGGTCGGCCTGCTGGCCTGCGGCCTGGTCTCGGCCCTGGCGGCGGCGGTGATCGGCCTGGTGCTGGCCCGCTGCGCCGACCTGCGCCTGCGGGTCGACCTGCACCGGGGCAGCGGCGGCCGGGTGGTGGCCTTCGTGCCGCGCCAGGCGCAGCCGTCGGAGCCGGAGTCGCTGCCGTCGGAGCCGCTGCCGCAGGGGCGGGAGCGCGAGCTGGTGGCGGCCTGCTGACGTAGCGTCGGCTGGTGGTGCGTCAACTGCGGCCCGGCCAGAGCCCGATGTCCGGGCTCCGGCCGGACCGCGGGTGTGTCTCTGCCCGGCCCGCCGAGCCCTATGCGTCGGTGTCCTTGGGGTGTCGCGTGGCGGCATAGACGAGATGGACTGTCCGACCGGGCTCGTCCACGAGGTAGCGCACCCGCCCGCCGGCGGTCACCTCGTACTCCCACTGCGGCAGCTCGACGCCACCCAGGGCCCGGAATGCCAGGCGGCCTCGCAGCCTGTGCTGCCGATCCGGGGTACTCAGGGACAGCGGGTCGGCGCGGAGGGCTTCGAAGCAGCGGCGGGTGCTCCCTGCGGCCTCCGCGCAGAGGTCGCCCCATCCCTTGGCAGCCTCGTTCGTGGCGAACCGAAGCCGCCATTCATCGCCGACGGGTGGTGGTGGGACGTCGTCACCGCGTTTGGGCTCATGGTGCGGGCACCTCGCCGTGGTCATCGCCCGGGAGAGGCCTGGTGAGCTGCGCGGTCAGGTCGGGGTCTGCCAGGATCCGCGCTGTGGCACGCCATTCGACGATGACGCGGTGCAGGTTGGCGTGTACGTCGAGTTCCACGACGTCACGTGTGGCATCCACCAGATCGACGACGAACTCCCGCACCTCGTCGGCCGACAGGTGTCTGGTCCAGGGGAAGACCGTGGGCAGCGCCATGAGTACTGCCCGTGCGCCCTCGTCGTTGCTGATCAGCGCGGCGAAGAGGCGGGCGGTGACGTCTGCGGTCTCCTCGCGCTGGCGGTCATGGCGCTCGGTCGTGAGGTAGAGATCCTCGCCGTCGCGACGCGTGACGTGAACCCGTTGGGCGCGCTCAACGGTGTCGGCAACCCGCTTGGAGTTCTTTGACAGGTCAGAGAACGACACAGTGAGTATCGACATGAGTTCAAGCTGACTTCGGAATACATTCCGAAGTCAAGGCGGCCGCTCGTCCTGCGCGCTGTGGCGGACGGCGTGGAATCTCCCCCCGGGGGAGGTCCTACGGTCCGTCCTCAGTACGGCAACGCGCTACGAAAGAGGTCGACCATGACGACGTTCCTGCTGATCCCCGGTCTCTGTATGGGCGGTTGGGCCTGGGAGGCGGTGGCCGCCGAGCTGGCGGCGGGCGGGCACCGGGCGGTGCCGGTGACGCTGCCCGGGCTGGCCGAGCGGGCGGGGGAGGGGGCCGGGAGCATCGGGCTCGCGGAGCATGTCGCCGAGGTGGTGGCGCTGCTCGACGCGCAGGGGCCGGGGGTGGTGCTGGTGGCGCACAGCTATGCGGCGTTCCCCGCGCTCGCCGCTGCGGACCGGCGGCCGGGCCAGGTCGCGCGGGTGGTGTTCGTGGACACCGGGATGCCGGAGAACGGCGAGTCGGTGCTGACGAGCTTCGCGGGGAGCGGAATCTCGGGCCCGATCGAGGGTGGCCTGCTGCCGGTGCCGAGCGAGCCGGCCGGGATCCCCGACGCGGAACTGGAGCGGTACCACCGCCTGGCCACCCCGCACCCCGCCGCCACCCTCACCGACCCGATCGAGCTGACCGGCGCCTGGCGCAAGCTGCCCACCACCGGTGTGTTCTGCCTGGAGAACGGCCTCAGCCTGGAGGTGGCCCGTGCCCTGCACGCCAGTGGGGACCCCCGGTTCGCCAAGCTGGCTGAGCCCGGGGTGACCTTCTTCGAGATGGCGACCGGCCACTTCCCGATGCTCACCGCCCCGGTCGAGCTGGCCGGCATCCTGGTGCGCGCGGCGGCCGGTGAGGGTGCGGGACTGTACGGCTGACGGACCCGCGCCCTACTGCCAGGTCGCGGTGTCGGGGTCGATGCCGTGGGCGCGGGCGCCGGCGTCGATGATGCGACGGAACCAGGTGGCAAGGCCGGCGCGGATGCCGTCGTAGTGGGCGGCGAATCCCGGATCGGCCTCGTACTTGCGGCCGAGACAGACCTGCATCTGCCTGGTGAGGGGAAAGTACGAAGCGAAGACCTCGCGGTGCCTCTCGACGAGTCGGTTCGCTTCCGGGCTACCAGGTGTGACGCCGGCGTCCATCGCCTCCCCGAGGGTGCGCTCGAAGTCGGCGACGGCGTCCGTGATGGCCTGCCACTCCTGTGGACCGCGAGAGGCTGAGCCTTCGGCGTACTGCAGCCACTGCGTCGTGTCTCCGTAGCGCTGACGGGCTTGGGCGGGCCAGTCCGGGTTCCACCGGGGGCCGAAGACCGCGGCCTGCTGCTCGATGGTCAGCAGCAGGCCACGCTCGTGGGCGTCGATCATCCGGTCCAGTCCGGCGCCGAGCTGCTGGAGTCGGTCGATCCGCTCGCCGACCTGGGTGCGCTGCGCGCGCAATGCGCCGGGCACGTCCGCGGTCGAGTCGTCCAGGATGTCCCGGATCCGGTCCAGGCCGAGGCCGAGCTCACGGTAGACGACGA
This sequence comes from Kitasatospora sp. NBC_01266, assembly GCF_036242395.1. Taxonomy (NCBI): domain Bacteria; kingdom Bacillati; phylum Actinomycetota; class Actinomycetes; order Kitasatosporales; family Streptomycetaceae; genus Kitasatospora; species Kitasatospora sp. NBC_01266. Next base: position 4,795,698 of record NZ_CP108458.1, read on the forward strand.
TGCGGTGCAGGCGTTCCAGATCACCGGCGGTGTAGAGCCGGTACCCGGCAGCCGTGCGCAGCGACGGTCGCGCCAGACCGATCTCATCCCAGTGATGCAGCGCGCGGACCGTCACGCCCAGACGTGTCGAGGCCTGACCGACGGTCAGGCCATCGGCGTCAGTGGCATCAGGCATGCTCCTCATTATCGCCGTGACTATCGCCGTGGCCGAGGTCCGGTGGGGTGATCCCGACGGCTTCGAGGTTGCGCGCCTCCTGACTGGCCGGATCAAAGGGCTTCGCCGCGGTGAAGACGATCCGTGCGTTCTCGGGGGTGATCACCTCCACATCGCGGGTGTTCCAGGGAGTGTCCCGTGGACCGTCGACCGAGTTCGGGCGCAGCGCACGACAGCCCTCGACAAGGGAGTGGACCTGGCCGAGCACGCACGCGAAACTGAAGCTCACCGCCGGCGGCTGCTCCGGAACGCTCGCCGCCGAGACGAGCAGCACGTCCTGGAACGCCCACCGGCGCAGATGCACAAGCGTGCCGGGGATGCCGAACAGCTCGAAGAACCCGAGCCCACGGGTCCAGAAGTCCACCGACGCCGCCAGATCGCAAGTGGGGATCGTCACGAACGCGGGCATTCCGTAGATGCCACGGAACGGCTCCGGCGCAACCGCATCCGGGCCGGGGGCGGGCACGGGACTCATCTCGAACGCGTTGTAGTAGTCGCTCATGCACTCCACCCTCCAGCCTCACGCAACGTGAGGGTCAAGCCGAGGCGTTGTGGGCGAGGGCGCCTGGAAAGTCGGGTGGGTCGACTTCCTGGGTCAGGTGGATGCGTCCAGGGGGCGGATGGCTCGGGCGAGTTGGTGGAGTTCGGTGAGGTGGAGCGGGCGGAGCTGGACGAGGATGGTGCCCTCGTGGGTGATCTGCCAGCCGTCGCCGAGGTCGGGGAGGTCGACGTCCGCGTCGGTGAGGGCGGAGGTGAAGTCGGCCAGGGCGGCGGCCACTTGACGGCGGGGGTGGGTCATGTGGGCTTCACCAGCCACTTGACGTCGACTTCCCATTCCATGCCGCCGCGCTCGGGGCGGAGGTAGACCAGGTCGCGGGTGCGGTCCATCACGATGCCGAGGCGCTGGTTGAGCGAGTCGTGGACCAACTCGCCCCGCTTGCTGGGCTCGTGGGGGTGGTTGGGGGGCGTGCTGCGGTGCGGGTCGGGGGTGGGGTAGGGGGAGGTGAGGCGGAGGAAGAGTTCGGGGCGACCGCCGCAGTCGGCGGGGCACTCGCACTCGGGCAGGCCGCGCTCGATGTGGGGCGGGGGAGGGTTCGTCATGGCAGGTTGCTTCCGCAGAGGGGTGCAGATGATGGCAGATCATGGCAAAGAGGGGGAATTTGACTGATTCCCTGTGCACTTCAGTCTCGGGGTGTGACCATGGCGTCACAAGCGGTTGGGCAAGAGGGTTGCCAAGACTGTTGAGGGGATGATCATGGCCGTTGAGCTGGGGGTCATTGACGGTGGGGCGTCGGACGAGGGGCCGATGACGTGGGGTCGGGTGCTGCGGATGATCCGGGAGGAGAAGGGGCTGACGCAGGCGCAGTTGGCCGATCTGATGACGACCCATCAGACGATGATCAGCCACCTGGAACTGGGCAAGAGCCAGCCGGACGAGCGGTGGGCCAGGAGGCTGGACGAGGTGTTGGAGGCTGGTGGGCGGTTGCTGATGGCGTTCAAGCTGGTGGAGCCGTATCTGTCGCAGCCGCCGCCGGACTGGGATGCGTTCAAGGAGCTCAGAAGGGTGGAGGGGCAGGCCGTCCGGCTGTACGACCTCTCCACCGCGCGGATCACGGGCCTGTTGCAGAGTGAGCAGTACATGCGGGCGCTCTTCGCCAAGTACAACCCATGGGAGAGCAGTGAGCAGATTGAGAGCCGGGTACGGGAAAGGCTGGCTCGGCAGACCCGGTTGTTCGTGCAGGGCGGACTTCGGCTGGTCAGCGTGATCGAGGAGGCGACGCTGCGGCGTGTGGTGGGAAGCCGAGCGCTGATGCGAGCACAGCATGCCCACCTGCTGGAGATGATGCAGATGACCAATGTGGTGATCCAGGTACTGCCCTTCGGAGAGGGGGAGGCTACGCGAATGGTCATGAGCGACATGATCATTCTTGAGCAAGGGAACGGCCAGAGGCGGGTCTACACGGAGAGCCTGAATCAAGGGCACTTCATCGACAGCGCACGCGAGGCTAGCCGATACGTCGATGAGTATGATCAGGTGCGCGGATTCTCTCTGTCGGGGAAGGCGTCCGCAGAGCTGATCCGAAGTGTCATGAAGGAGATGGCCGATGGCCAGCATCGCGTGGACCAAGAGCAGCTACTCGCAGAGCAGCGGCGGCAACTGCGTGGAGTGCGCCCCGCAGTCCGCTACCCAAGGCTCCGTCCCCGTACGTGACTCCAAGGACCCGCACGGCCCCGCCCTCGTCTTCCCCGCCGCGTCCTTCTCGGCGTTCCTTGCACAGGTCAAGTCGGGTTCGCTTGCCATGCTCTGACGCATGAGACTCTTCGTCGCCGTCCACCCCTCTCCCGAAGCGGTCGCCGAGCTCGCCACCGCCACTGCCCCCCTGCGCGCCCTCCCCGGCGCCGACCGGTTGCGCTGGACCGATGAGGACGGCTGGCACCTCACCCTCGCGTTCCTCGGTTCGGTGCCCGACGACCACGTTCCCGTCCTCCGCGAGGCGCTCGCGCAGACCGCGCTCGGCTACCAGGCGCATCGCCTGCGACTGGCCGGTGGCGGACACTTCGGCGATCGCGTTCTCTGGGTCGGCCTCGCCGGGCAGACCTGGGCACTGCGGGCACTCGCCCGCGCGGTGCTCACCGTGACGGCCGAGGTGGCCGAACCGCAGGACGCCGAACTCGACTTCCACCCCCACCTCACCCTGGCCCGCACCGGTCGCCGGAGCCATCCCGGTCGTGAGGAGCGGGCCGCCCTGCACACGGCGGCCGAGCGGCTGGAGGAGTTCCAGGGCGTGGAGTGGCCGGTGGCGGAGTTCCAGCTGATGCGCAGCGACTTCGACGGCGGACGGGTCCGCTACACCACCGTGGACCGCTGGGAGCTCAACTCAGGCTGACGGCGGCCAGGCACGCATCGCCGCCGCCGCGACCAGCTCCAGCTCCGCCCGCCCCGCCCCGTCCCTGGCCTGCTGCGACATGCCCTGGATCACCGCGCCGGTGAGCCGGGCCAGGGTGCCCGGGTCGGCCTCCGGCGGCTCCTCGCCGCTCGCCACCGCCGCCGCGATCCGCTGCTCCAGGTCCGCGATATTGCTCTCGCGGAGCGCTCGCAGGCGCGCCATCACGTCCTCGTTGGTGCAGTTGGCGGCGGCGCTGATGATCATGCAGCCGTGCGGGTGGTCGGGGGCGGTGTACTCGGCGGCGGTCTCGCGCAGCAGCCGGGCGATCCCGGCCCGCACCGTCGGCTCCTCCTCGAACGCGCGCGGGCCGAAGGCGCCGTACGTCCGGCCGTAGCCAGCCACGACCTCCTCGAAGAGCGCCCGCTTGTCGCCGAAGGCGGCGTACAGGCTGGGGGCCCGGATGCCCATCGCCTCGGTCAGGTCGGCGATCGAGGTGGCCTCGTAGCCCCGCTCCCAGAACAGCCGGGTGGCGGCGTCCAGGGCGGCCTCGCGGTCGAAGGACCGGGGGCGGCCGCGGGGCGGGGAAGTCGTCATGCCCAGATTCTATATCGCCCGCTACAGAAATCGTGCTACGTTCCCTTTCCATAGCGACCGCTACAGAAAGGCGTGTGCGATGAGCAGGCTTGCGGGGAAGACGGCACTGGTGACCGGTGGCAGCCGGGGGATCGGCAGGGGGATCGCGCTGCGGCTGGCCGGCGAGGGCGCGCTGGTGGCGGTGCACTACGGGAACAACGAGGCGGCCGCCAAGGAGACGGTGGCCGAGATCGAGGCGGCCGGCGGCCAGGCGTTCGCGGTCGGCGCCGAGTTGGGCGTGCCGGGCGACGCGGCGGCGCTCTGGGCCGCCTTCGACGCCGGACTGGCCGCGCACAGCGGCGGTTCGGGCCTGGACATCCTGGTCAACAACGCGGGGGTGGGCCTCTACGGCGTGGTCGGCGAGGTGGCCGAGGCCGACTTCGACCGGGTCTTCGCGATCAACGCCAAGGCGCCGTACTTCATCATCCAGCAGGGACTGGAGCGGCTTCGGGACGGCGGCCGGGTGATCAACATCTCCTCCGGCGTGACCCGGATCGCCTACCCGATCACCAGCGCCTACTCGATGACCAAGGGCGCGATCAACACGCTCACGCTGACCTTGGCCCAG